>NZ_CP094970.1:0-4915757 GCF_025790165.1 Solicola gregarius | reverse complement strand
TCCGGATCGGGGCAATGATCGGGGAGCCATGAGACTGACACGCAAGATGCGCTGTTCACTGCCATCGCCGCCGGAGCCGTTCAGTGACGACCTCAGCCCGGCACACGCCGACGACTCGGCCGGATCAGCCGATCTGCCGGACGGGTGGGTGCCGATCGGCTCGAACGTGGAGACCGGCATCACCGGGTGCATGTGCTGGACAACGGCACGTCGTCGCCGCCGGTAGCGACCAATCGCGTACGACGATCTTCGTACGTACGCCGAACGCCCGGAAGTGGAAGCGCGAAGGCCCGGGTGGGGCGATGCACCAACCGGTCATCGGTTTCGGACGGTCGAAGAGTGCTCGTCGTCTCGAACTGCTGGGACAAGTTCGACTCGTGGAACCGTGCGGACCTGTGGAGTCCGGGCGACGGTTGGTCGAAGCACAAGGTTCCCGATGCCGGGCCGATCTGGAGCGCAGCTGACGGCCGCCTCGGCTTCGGTCGCTCCGTCGCGATGCGCAACGGCAAGCGTGTGCGGCTGCCGAAGGCGCCCGTCAAGCCGATCGCGATGGCGGGAGCGAACAAGGGTGTGGTGTACGCGCTGGGCGCGGTGAAGAAGCGAATCGTCATCACCCGCTCGAAGGGTGGCGCGCGATGGTCGAAGCCGCACCTGGTCAGGAGGGCGAAGGACCACTATCAGGCGAAGCAGGCCAGGCTGGTCGCGACTCGTAGCGGCGACGTGGCGGTCGTGTCGTCGACGCGGGTCCTGACCCGCAAGGCGGGCAAGAAGAAGTGGTCGACCACCGTCATCCGACCGCGGGGCCGCCGCTCCTTCGACGAGTCGGTCGTGGTCGCTTCCGGGAAGCGCCGCTTCACCGCGAACTGGTCCGAGAGCGGAAAGAACGCAGACGGCAAGCGTCGCTGGTGGATCCGCTCCAGGAACATCGGGGCTGCCGGCAAGGCAGGGCCGATTGCCGACGTCGATACCTTGAGGTCGCTGGGCGGTGATGTTTACCCGTGGCTTCGCGCAGATGTCAACCATGCCGGCGATATCGCGCTCGGCTACGTCGCCAAGGGGAAAGCGCGTCGACGAGGCAGCGCTCGTCGTACGCGAGGACGGCGACTGGTCGGAGCCGATCACCATGTCGCACGACCTGGCCAAGAACGCCTCTGTAGGCATCGACGACGGTGGCTGCGTCGTCGGCCTGGCGGACATCGAGGAGGCCCCCGAGGCGATCGCGGGACCGAGTTGCTCCGTCGCGGATCCCGTAACCGACGACCGGACGCTGCTGCCGGCACCGACGCCGATCACGGGAGTGTCCAAGGGCGACGTGGTCGATGTGCGGGCCGCGCAGACCCAGGGCAGTACGCTGCACGCCGGCGTCACGGTGCAGATGCCCGGCTATCCGGGCCGTAAGCACCTCTACCTGACCAAGCGCAAGACCGACGGCACGAACACCGCCCTGCATCGCGTGAAGGATCCGACGGGTACGTACAAATCGTGTTGGTTCACGGCCCTGGAGCCGACCGGCTCGTCGGCGGTCGCCAGGTACAGCTGCGGTAAGGAGTTCGGGAAGCACCGGTCATACATGGCGAGCTGGAACCCGGGCAAGGGCTGGTCGAAGCCGGTGGCCGCGACGTTCAGCAAGGCGTACGGCGATCTCGACGGGAAGCTGCTCGTGCGCCGCAGTACGAAACGGTTCGGGCTGTACGATCCCGCGACGGGGAAGATCCGGAGCTTCCCGGCGCCGCCGGTCGCGCTGAACGTGCGGGTGGGCGTACGCCTGGGGGACGACGGCACCGTTCTCGCGTTCGACGACGGCAACCACTACGCGATCTACGACGGCAAGTGGTCGAAGAAGAAGCGCACGCCGCTGAACGGCTCGATGGACTACTCGACCGACTGGTACTACAACGGCGGAACGCTGGTCGCGTACGACGTCGGCGCGTACCGCATCCGCCGCGACGACGGTACGTGGACTCCGCGCCGCAAGACCAAGGGATTCCCCGACGTCACGGTGCTCTCGGACGGTCGAGTCGTCCAGGTGCAGGACGAGTCGTGCGATGGCGGGAGCCGAATCTCGTTGCGGGAGTTCGATCGCGACACCGGCAAGCTGCAGCCGGGTGCGACCCGGACGTCGTGTGGGCAGCTGTCGTATCGGTCGCTGCTGCTCGGCGACGACGGTGACGTACTCGCGACGGCGCACTCGGCGCTCTACCGCTACGACTCGGCGTACTACCTGTCGTCCGCGGATGCGCAGTGGTCCGACGCGTACGCGATGGACGAGACGGCGTTCGACACCGAAACTGCTCCGATCGGCGACCGCCGGTTCGCCACAACGGTGAACGACGTCCCGTACCTCGGCTCATCGGGCGTCGCCGTGTGGGACTTCGCACCGTGAGCGGGGGTCAGAGCGCGCTGATCGTCGAGGTGCCCGAGGCGGAGGCGGCGGTCGGCTCGCACCGTGCCGCGCTCGACGACTCCGCGGCGCTCGGCGTGCCCGCGCATCTCACCGTGTTGGTCCCGTTCGTGGACCCGGCCCGGATCGACTCGGCGACTCTCGATGATCTCGGGGAGCTCTTCGCGAGGTTCAGCTCCTTCGACTTCACTCTGACGCGCACCGATTGGTTCGGCAACGACGTGCTGTGGTTGGGATCTGAGGACTCGACGCCGTTCCGGGTGCTCACGGAGCACGTTCATTCCGCGTATCCGGACCACCCGCCGTACGACGGGGCGTTCGACGACGTCGTACCCCACTTGACGATCGCGCATGATGTCGAACCGGAGCGGATGCGAGCCGCCGAGCGTGCGGTGGCCGAGTCGCTGCCGATCCGCGCAGCTGCTCGGTCGGTGACCCTGATCGCGCAGACCACCCGCGGGGGACGCTGGTCCGAGCTGGGTCGGTTTCGACTCGCCTGAAGCTAGTCTGTCGGCCTGCCGCCGAACTGCCAGTTGTGCACCTCGACGTCTGCGTACCGATCGGCCGACAGCGTCGACCGTGCGGCGTCCGCGTCCGGTGCACGTACCAGCACGGCCGTACCCAGCCAGGTGTCGCCGTCGTCGGACAGCAGCGGACCGGCCGCGATCAGTTCGTCGGTGTCCTGCGGTACGTCGGGCGCGTCGGGCTGCGGTGCGCCGAGGCCGAGCACCAGGTAGCGATTGCCGCCCTCGCGGCCGCCGTGGAAGTCCCACATCGTGCGGCCGAGCGTGTTGTGCCATCGACGCACCAACACGTCCCGGTACGTGCCGGCCTGGTAGCCGGGCTCGTCGAACGCGAATGCCCTGGCCGCGGCGGGATCGGGCACGTCGACGATGTGCACGCTGCCGGTGGGGGTCTCGTCGATGAAGGTGGGTCCGCGGGCGATCAGCTGCGCGGCGTACCGGTCCATGTACGCCCAATGCTCCTCGACCAGCTCCTCGCGCAGGGACGCCGAGCCGGGACGATCACGGTGGTAGCAGAAGAACTCCATGCCCCACAGTCTCGACCATCATCGATCGGCAGTTTCAGGGACCGAGCGTTGAGAT
This sequence comes from Solicola gregarius, assembly GCF_025790165.1. Lineage (GTDB taxonomy): Bacteria > Actinomycetota > Actinomycetes > Propionibacteriales > Nocardioidaceae > Solicola > Solicola gregarius. The sequence goes on along the minus strand of NZ_CP094970.1, from coordinate 4,912,250 downwards.
CGGGATCACGTGGACGCCGTCTTCGCGGCGGCCCGCGTACCCCGTGCCGGTGATGACGCCCAGTACAGCGGGCTCGCCATGCTTGCTGCCATCGATGATCGAAGCGAATCGCAACAGTGACGCCGCCGCAACATCGACATCGCGCGGGTTGAGCTTGATCTCGAAGGCTCCCCACTGGCCGCCGCGCAAGCGGACGATCGCATCGATCTCGTTACCGTTGGAATCACGCCATGAATCGACGACACCGCCCAACACCTGCGCGTAGATCCTGAGATCGCGAACCGCGAGGGCCTCGAAGTGAAAGCCGGCCGCCCGAGGGTCGGCGAGGAGGTCAGCGGTGCCCACGTCGAGCGCTGCCACGCCGATCGATGGGTCAACGAAGTAGCGCACAGGTGCAGTACGCAGCCGTGCACGGGAGCGCATGTGGGGGCGCCATGCCTCGGAGTTGTCGGTCAGCATGAGCCGGTCAAGTGCCGTCATATAGCCGTACAGCGTCTCGTTGGCGACCGCGCCGGCTTCGCCGCCGACGTCCTTTGCGAGCTCGCTGAGCTTGACCGCCTGGCCGACACCGCGTGCTAGTGCCGCGAGTAGCCGTTTGAGATTTCCTGGACTGCGACGGTGACCCATCCCGGGGATATCGACCTCGACTACCTGTTTGAGGTAGGAACGAAGCCAGGTGCGCGCGAAGGCTTCGTCCTTGCCGATGAGCTGCGGCCAACCACCAACCACGATGCGTCGGAGAAGCTCACGGAACTCGAGCGCCGTCCCATCGCCGGTCTGCCGCTCACCATTGAGAAGGGCAGTAAGCGACACGTCGCCGGTTGAGTGACCGGACTCGACCAAGCTCATGGGCCGCATTCGGACAACCGCAAACCTGCCTGCACCCGAATGCGTGTCGGCGTTGTCACGTGGCGTTGCTGACCCAGTGAGGATGAACAGGCCAGGCTCGCCACGGTCGTCGACCTGGCGACGAGCTCGGTTCCAGATCGTCGGCTCCAGTTGCCACTCGTCGAAAAGGATCGGGGGATCGCCGGCGAAGAGCGCGGCCGGATCGAGTGCGACGAGCGACCGTGCGGCTTGATCGTCATCGAAGCGGATGATCGAGTGCGCATACTGTGACGCCGTGGCTGTCTTACCGCACGCCTTGGGACCCTCGATCAGCACCGCGCCCATGACCTCCATATGTGCGGCGAGCTCGCCGTCGGTGATTCGGGGGACATATCTGGGCATGCGAGAAGTCTAGTGTTTGCATACGCAAGGATCTAGTGATTGCATAGATCTTGTTCGACCTTTTGCAGGTGCCCCGATCGACTGTTTGCATTCTGAATCCGCTCGATACGCGTCAAGGCGTCGTGACGTCGGCCGCGCTGGCCAGCCATCGGTGCACCTGCGGGACGACCGACGATCCCTCACCGCTCGCGGCGGCGACGCGTTTCATCGAGCCGGAGCGGATGTCGCCGACGGCGAACACTCCGGGCACGGTCGTGGCCAGGTCGACAGGTGGCAGGCCGTCCGTCCAGGCGTGCTGCGGCACGTCGCGGCCGGTGAGGACGAATCCGCGGTCGTCGAGGGCCAGCGCGTCCGGCATCCAGTCGCACTCGGGAGTCGCGCCGAGCAGCAGGAACAGTCCCTGCGCGCGTACGGTGGCGCGTTCCTTCGTGCGGGTGTCTTCGAGGCAAAGCCACTCCAGGCCGGGGTCGCCGCCACCGTCGATGACCTGGGTGCTGGTCTGCACAGTGATCCGCGGGGTGTAGGCGATCTCGCCGATCAGGTACGACGACATGGTCTCTTCGAGGCCTTGCCGACGTACGACGAGCCGGACCGAACGAGCGAAGCGGGCCAGGTGGATCGCCGCCTGTCCGGCGGAGTTTCCGCCGCCGACGACCACGACGTCTTGGCCCTCCAGGTCGCGAGCGGCCGTCAGCGCAGCGCCGTAGTTGACGCCTGCGCCCACCAACGCCTCGAGCGGTTCGACCCCGAGCTTGCGGTACGTGACGCCGTTCGCGATGACAACGGAGCGTGCGCGGATCTCGCCGCCGTCCGTGCTCACCACATGCGGCGACCCGGGCCGCAACTGCAGTGCCGGCCACCCGGTGAGGAACTGTGCGCCGAACCGGATCGCCTGGTTGCGAGCACGCTGGGCGAGCCGCATCCCGGAGATGCCACGCGGGAAGCCGAGGTAGTTGCGGATCATGGAGCTCGTACCGGCCTGGCCGCCGATGGCTCCGGTCTCCAGGACCACCGTCGACAGCCCTTCGGACGCGCCATACACCGCGGCGGCGAGTCCGGCCGGGCCGGCGCCAACCACCGCAAGGTCGACGGCGTCGCCGACGTCCACCTCGTCGGGCGCGCCGTAGATCGACCGGGCGACGTCGCTGACCGTACGAGGAGCGATCGGATCGCGCACCATCGACCACACCAGCGGGAAGTCGACATCGGGCGGGAACCTCTCGCGTACCCGACGGCCGGCCTCACTGTCGGGGGCGTAGAGCCGGGTCGGCATTCCCATCCGGTCGAAGAAGTCACGGATCTCGCTGGTGAGCTGGGACTGCGGCGCACCGATGATCTTGGCCGTGATCGCCTCGGGATCGGGAACCGTCGATCCCCAGTCGGACAGCAGGTCGGTGATGGCGTTGTGGAACTCCTCGTCGCGCGGCCCGCGCGGCATCAGCAGGTACGCGTCGTACTTGCCCTTGGCCATGCCGTGCCGGAGGCCGGGCGCGTCGCGCGTGAAGCGTTCGCTGGGCGCGATGATGATACGGCGGGCGGTCGGCGTAGCCGCTCTCCATTTCGCGAAAGCCCCCAAGATGTGCTCGTCGGGCAGTACGGAATCGGTCGCGTACAAAGCGATCTGGATGCCGTCGGACTGCAGCTGCTCGGTGATCTCCAGCACCTGCGCACTCGACTTGGCTGGCCGCAGGTCGTAGTCCCGCTCGTACCGGCCGAACTCGTCGACCAGCTGCTGCGCGTACTGCTCCGATGCCAGCACGATCGCCGGCTTGGGCGCGGTTGATTTCATGACCTTCAACGTACCCGCCTTCGCCAGGGACGCGGTCGATCCTTGATACTCACGTGGTGAGCGTTCCCAGCACAGCGCCCTGGACAGCCGACCTGCGAGCACGACTCGATGAGCTGCTCGACGAGCATCGCGCGATGCTGCACGACAGCCTCGACGGCCTCACCGAGGAGGAGGCACGCCGCTCGCTCGTACCGTCTCGTACGACGCTGCTCGGACTCGTCAAGCACGTCACGTACGTCGAGCACGTCTGGTTCAACCAGGCGCTCACTGGCCGAAGCCTGAAGGACATCGGCGCGCCGCCGACCCCCGACCGCTCGTTCATCCTGCGCAAGATCGACACGATCGAGAGCATCCGAGCCGCGTACGCCGACGCCTGCGCCGAGTCGCGGCGCCTGGCCGCGGATTTCGCCCTCGAAGACGAGGTGACCGGGCGCGGCCCTCGTTCCCTGTGGGCGATCTACACGCACATGCTCCGCGAGCTCGCCCAACACTGCGGCCACGCCGACATCCTCCGCGAGCAGGTCCTCGCCGCTCGCCGTTGACCTTCCAACTGACCAGCCATCCGCGCAGGTTCATTCCGTGAGGTCGGGGGACTGCTGATCCGTGAGGGCGAGAATGACCGAGTCGTTAGCAGGGCCCGCGATCGAGCCCGCAGGGTGACGCATTGCGAGCATCGCTCGTACCGGTCCCGCGCTTTCGCATGAATACACGTGGGGACCGTCGGCCGCGAACGATACGAAGTCACCCGCTTCGAGCACGACCGCACAGTCTGTCGGCCCGACCTTGAGCGTGCCCTTGCTGACAAGGACGTTCTCGAGGCCGGCATGGCCATTCGAGATGTATGGCCGGCGAGGCCGTGCCGTCATGTCATGGAGCTCATCGGCATCGGGCGTTCCGGACGTGCAGCGATGGACGAAGCGCGGATCCAGGTTCGGACAGGCATAGAGCTGGGGCGGCGCTCGTCCGTCACGACACGGCCTTCGGGCGGAGCGGCTTTACGAGCCCAATGTCGAGCGCGGCGCGCGGCGCCCGGGTCGGTGCGCTCCTCTGACGCCGTCTCACATTTCGTCTGCCTCCGTTGACAATGAAACAAGGATCCATTTATGTTCTCGAAATGGAACAGCGATCCAAAGTTAATGTCACCGACCGAACCCTCAACATCCTCGAGGCGTTGGCACGGTCCGGCTCATCGCTGAGCTTCAAGGAGCTGTGCGAGGTCGACGACACTCCGAAGGCGACGATCAACCGTCTCCTTCGGACGCTCATGGAACGTGGGTATGTCACGCGCGACAGCGCGAGTCGCTATTCCGCCGGCGTTCGCTGCTTCGAGTTGGGAAGCATGTGGGCGCAGAACCTCGACGTACGCTCCGTCGCAAGCCCGCATCTGGCCAAGCTGAACGCGGCGTCGATGGAGACGGTGCACCTCGGCGTCTACGAGAGCGGCGACGTGGTGTACATCGATCGGTTGGAGAGCCCACAACAGGTCATCGCCAAGTCGTACGTCGGACGCCGCTGCCCGGCTACGTGTGTGGCGACGGGCCGGGTGCTGCTCGCGTACAGCGATCACTCCGAGGTCGCCCGAGTCCTGGGCGAGCCGCTCCCACGCTTCACGGATCGCTCCATCGTCGATCCCGACGAGCTGGCCGAGCTACTCGCGCAGATCCGCGTCGACGGCTATGGCGTCAACCGGTGCAGTTACCGCGACGAGGTCAGCGGAATCGCAGCTCCTGTACGCGACCACACCGGAAGTGTGGTCGCCTCGGTCGGGCTCTGTATGCCCGACCACCGCTTCTCCACCGATCGGTTCGACCACCTGCGCGAGCTGACCCTGGAAGCAGCCGTCGAGATCTCCCGAGCACTGGGCGGCCCGGCCGACGTCGTCACCGCCGACGCGCGCGTCGCACAGCCCACTGGTTGAGACCTCGGTCTCGAACCTTGCAACGACCACCCCTGAGGAACAGATATGTCCGCACTCGAAGCTTTGGCGAGCCCTGCCCCGAAGGCTGCTAAAGAGCCTGTCTGGAAGCGTTTCGCCGACCTCAAGATCGTCGTCCTGATCGGTGTCTTCCTCATCGTGTGGAAGATCGCCGCCACAGTCGTCGGCGGCTACAACGTCCCGCAGATCTCCGAGGTCACCTCGCATATGTGGGAGACCGTCACCAGCGAAGACGGCTTGACGAACCTCTTCACGACGCTTGCGCGAGTGGGCTTCGGTCTCGCCTGCTCCTTCGTCGTCGGCACCGCTATCGGGCTGCTCACCGGCGCCAACCGGCTCGCGGCCGGATACCTGCTGCCCGTCGTCCGGTTCATCCAGGGCGTTCCGTCGCTGTCGTGGGTGATCATCGCGGTGATCTGGTTCATCGACGTCGAAACCCGGGTCTTCTTCGTCATGCTGCTCGTGACGCTCCCCGGGTTCGTCCTCCAGACGTACGACTCCTACCGCGCGATCCCCGCCGAGCTTCGCGACATGGCGAGGTCGTTCCGCCCGTCACGCTGGGCCCTCTTTCGTGAGGTCACCTTCCCCTCGATCACGCCCGGCCTGTTCACCGCGTGGAAGGTCAACCTGGGCCTCGGTATTCGCATGGTCCTGATCGCCGAACTCGTCGGGGCCACGGTCGGTGTCGGCTCGCAGCTGCTCACCGCCCAGCAGCTGTTCGACATGGCGGCCGTCGTCTCGTGGACCTTGCTCTTGGCGATCTGCATGTTGATCCTGCAGGCGGTGATCGACGGGATTGAGGCGTACGTCCTGCGCTACCGCGCCGTGCCGATGCCAGCGGCGACTCGCCAGACGAATGTCAGCGAGATCGCGCCCGCCACCGAGACCGCGAAGGTGAAGTGAGTCAGATGAGTGCCAACCCAGTCGCCGAACACAGCATCATCCAGTTCGACCACGTCCAGAAGTCCTTTCCCGGTCATCAAGCGATCAGCGACCTCGACTTCACCATCGCCCGCAACGAGATCGTCTCCGTGGTCGGCGTCACCGGCTGTGGCAAGTCGACGATGTTCAACCTGACGCTCGGTCTGTTCGCCCCCACGCAAGGCACGGTTCGCGTCCAGGGCCACGACCCGTACGCCGAGTTCGACTGGTTCCGACGCAAGGTCGCCGTGGTGTTCCAGGATGCACGGTTGCTCCCGTGGCGTACGGCGCTACAGAACGTCTGCGTCGGGATGAAGTTCGCCGGAGTCGAGAAGTCGGAATGGGAGCCGCGGGCGCGCGACTGGCTTGCCAGGCTCGGGCTTTCCGGACGCGAGGACTCGTACCCCCACCAGTTGTCGGGAGGACAGCGTCAACGCGTATCGCTGGCGCGGGCGTTCGCCGTCGATCCCGAGCTGATCCTGTGTGACGAGTCGTTCTCGGCGCTCGACGAGATCACGGCGAAGAACCTACGAGCCGAGTTCGTCGAGCTTGTACGCAGCGGTGGGAAGACCGGTGTCGTGATCACGCACAACATCGGCGAGGCACTTTCCCTGGGCAACCGGGTGCTGGTCCTTCGCGCTCCCGGTCACCTCTCGGACGACGTCGGTATCCCCGCTGATGCGTCGGATGCCGATCGGGAGGCCCTGCGTACCAGGATCCTGGCCGCGATGGAGCCAGCAGGGAGCGGCGACGTCGGGCCGAGCGGCGCGCTCACCACCGCCGGTAGGTCTGCCTCGTGACGGTGGAAGAAGCCGGCCGTTCGACCGAGTACGCGCTCGCCTATCGAGAGTACGGAGAGCCCGCTCAGCCGACGATGGTGCTCCTGCACAGCCTCGGCACCGACGGACGAATGTGGCACGACTGTATTGATGCCTTCGTGAAGGCGCACCGTGTTGTCGTTCCTGATTGCCGTGGACACGGCCTGTCCGACGCGTCCCCAGACGCATCGGTGGAGCACTGGGTCAATGACCTTCATGGGCTCCTCCAAAAGATCGATGGCTACCCGGTTCTGCTTGTCGGTGTCTCCTTGGGCGGCATCCAGGCGATTGCCTTTGCCGCGATGCACCCGGCGCTCGTGTCCGGAATCGTCGTCGCGGACAGTTTCGCTTCTCTTCCGCGCGACATCTCCGAGGCAAAGATCCGTACGCTCGTCGAGCGTGCGACCTCGGCGCCGATGCACGTGGTTGCCGACGAGTACATCGCCGACACTTTCGAGTCGCCGGTTCCTGCCGGAGCCGAGTCGGTTCGTCGCGCGATCGCCGAGATGGACGCGGCAAGCTACATCGCCGCGGTCCGGGCCTGCTTCGGCGTAGACATCGATGACGAACTCGCTCGCGTCCAAGCACCGACACTCGTGCTGTGGGGCGACAGGGACAACAAGACACCGCGGCCCCTCTCCGAGAGGCTCGTCGACGGGATCTCTCAGGCGGAACTCCAGGTCGTACCGGACTCCGGGCACCTGTCGAACGTCGATAACCCCACGGCCTTCGCGCACTTCGTGTCCAGCTTCAGCAGAGATCGCCGCGAAGCACGATCAGAACCACCGAACTCCGCAGAAGAGGTCTGATATGGCTCGCCAGTGTGAAATCGCCGTCGAGGTGAACGGTGAGCAGCGCCCCGCTCGTGTGCCCGCTCGTACGAGCCTCGCCGACTTCCTCCGAGACGACCTCGGGCTGACGGGCACCCATCTCGGGTGTGAGCACGGGGTATGCGGTGCGTGCACCGTGTTGTTGAATGGCCAGCCCGTTCGCTCCTGCATCATGCTCGCGGCTCAGGCCGACGGGCAGGCCGTCACCACCATCGAGGGTATGTCCGGGCCGGACGGTGAGCTCACCGAAGTGCAGGATGCGTTCTGTCGTACGCACGCGTTGCAATGCGGCTTCTGCACGCCCGGCATGGTGCTCGCGGTCCAGGCGCTCGTCGACCGGAACGACCAACCGTCGCGTGAGGAGATCGACGACGCCATCGGTGGCAACATCTGCCGCTGCACGGGCTACGTGCAGATCCGCGAGGCCGTGGAGCAGGTGGTCGCGGGCCAGGCCGGAAAAGCCGCACTCACGGCGGACGGTGCTGCCCGATGACCGCCCCCACCGATACTCCGAGCGAGCCGGCCGACCACGTGTACCTGTCGAAACCGGCTCGAAGTGCGAGAGGATCGCCGGTTCGTCACGGGCAACGGCCGGTACGTCGCGGACATCACGCCGCCGGAGACCGTGCACGTCGGCCTTGTGACGAGCCCGTTCCCGCACGCGCGCATCGTCAGCATCGATGTCGAGCAGGCATTGGAGCTTCCTGGCGTGGTGACGGTTCTGACCGGCGCCGAGCTGGCGAAGTCGACCGAGGCGCTGCGCCAGTACCTCGACGTACCCGAGGTCCAGTGGCGGCCGCTGGCCGTCGAGTCGACGCGATACGCAGGGGAGTGGGTTGCCGCGGTCGTTGCGACGTCGCGGGCTGTCGCGGAGGACGGTGCCGAGCTCGTCGACGTCGACTACGAGCCGCTTCCATTCATCCTCGACCCCGAGCGTGCCGCGCAACCAGACGCGCCACTCGTCCACCCGACCCATGGCACCAATGTCATGGCGAAGCGCGAGTTCGCGTGGGGGCCGGTCGACGAGAACCGCGCGCGTGCCGCATCGTCGGTTTCGGTACGTACGCGATGGAACCGCAACTCGACCGTGCCGCTGGAAACCTTCGGTGTTGTTGCGTCATGGGACCCGCATCGCGAGGTCCTGGACGTGTGGGCGTCGATCCAGATGCCGCAGTTCCCCGACCAGCTGGCCGATGCGCTCCGGATCCCGACGAATCAGGTACGGGTGCATTTCGACGTCGACGTCGGGGGCAGCTACGGAGTCAAGCGTGGCATCAAACACGGTGTGCTCGCTGGCTTCCTTGCGCGCAAGCTCGGCGTGCCGGTGAAGCTGATCGAGGACCGCAGCGAGAACATGCACGGCGGTGACTTCCACGGCCCCGATCGGGTGTTCGAGGTCGAGCTCGCGTACACCGACGAGGGGGAGTTCACCCACATCCGGCTCGACGTACTCGATGACGAGGGTGCGTACCCGGGTCGTTCGCCGCTGCAGCTGGCCAAGCCGATCGGCGCGATCGTCGGGCCGTACAGCATCACCAGCGCGGAGTACAACGCGACTGCCGTCACCACCAACAAGACCGGCCAGGTGGCGGTGCGCGGGTTCGGCCAGTCGCCGACCAACTATGCGATCGAGGCCGCTGTCGATGCCGTGGCACGTGAGCTGAGCATGGACCGGATGGAGCTGCGGCGCCGCAACTTCATCCGGGCCGACGAGTTCCCGTACCGCATCCCCAGCGGGACCGAGTACGACTCGGGCGACTACGACGCTGTCCTCGACCGTGCCATCGAGATCTCGGAGCTCCCCGCCCTGGCCGAGGAGCGCGACTCACTGCGTGCGAGCGGACGCCTCGCCGGAATCGGCGTTGCCGCATGTCTCGAGCCGGGCGGTGGCAACGCGATCTTCGAGAACATCATGAACCCGAAGAACGACAAGTCCACGTTCCCTGAAGCTTGTCGGATCCGTGTCGACGGAGCGGGCGCGGTCACGGCGATCATCTCGATCTCGTCGGCCGGTCAGGCGCACGAGACGATGGTTTCCACCCTCGTGGCCGAGGAGCTCGGCGTACCGCCGGAGCAGATCGCGGTCGTACGCGCCGACTCGTTGTCCGGCTTCCCTTCGCAGAGTCCGGTCGGCAGTCGCATGACGATCGTGCTGGGCCGCGCCATCAACGGTGCGGCGACCGAGCTCAAGGACAAGCTGTGCGAGATCGGTGCACGCGCACTCGATCTCGAGCGATCCGACGTCGAGTACCGCGATCGATCGGTGGTTGCTGTCGCTGACCCGGATCGCTCGCTCGGCTGGGATGACCTGGTAGCGATCGCCCATCGCAAACAGCACCTGATGCCACCCGGCGTTCAGCCCGGGCTCGAGGTCGTCCATGTCGCACACACGCCGCGGTCCGGCACGCTGACCGCGCCGGACGGCACGGTGCAGCTCTATCCCTGTTACTCGTTCGAGGTGCACGTCGTACTCGCGGAGATCGACCCGCGTACGGCGAAGGTGGAGTTGCTGCGCTACTTCATCGCCCACGACTGCGGCACGGTCGTCAACCCCGATGTCGTACGCGGAATGGTGTACGGAGGCACGGCGCACGGCATCGGCGTCGCGCTGTACGAGCAGTTTGCGTTCAATGACGACGGGCAGCCGCTCACGCAGTCCTTCATGGACTATCTGCTGCCCAGCGCACACGAGGTCCCCGACATCGTCGACGCCGAGCAGTGCACGCCGTCGCCGTTCACATCGCATGGGCAGAAGGGTGTCGGGGAGGCCGGCTACATGGGCGCTCCGGCGGCAGTGGCCGGAGCGGTCAACGATGCGCTCACCGCTCATGGAGCTGCGCCGATCCACTCACTGCCCATCAAGCCAAGCGACATCTGGACCGTACTTCAGCCGGTCCGACACGACTCGAAGGACCGCTCGTGACTGACTCTTCTACGTACGCAAGCGATGCTGTCATCGACGTGCACGCCCACCTGGTGCCGATCGACGTGCTCACCGCTATCGCCGGAGGCGACACCCGCTTCCCGAACATCGAGGTGACGCCGCACGAGGCCACGTACCGGGTGGCGTTCAACGGTGGGGCACCGACACGTCCCATCGCGCCAGGGCTTTCGGATCCTGTCCGTCGCACCGCCTGGCTCGACGAGCACGGCATCGACGTGCAGGTCGTCGGCGGGTGGCTCGATATCTTCGGCTACCAGCTTCCCAGCGACGAGGGTACGGAGTGGTCCTCGGTTCTGACCGACGGCCTGCGTACAGCAGCGGCACGTGATGAGCGGCTCGTCGTACTCGGGACCGTGCCGCTGCAGGCACCGAACCAGGCCGCCGAGCTGCTTCGCCTGCACCACAAGGCAGGGCTGCCCGGCGTCATGGTGGCGACGCGTGCTGCGGGACGCGACCTCGACGACCCGGCGTTCACGCCGTTCTGGGAAGCCGCCGACGAGACCGGGGCGGTCATCTCCTTGCACCCCGGTTTCGGTGGTGCGGGGGAGCGGTACAACGACTTCGGCCTCGTCAACGGCTTGGCGCGTCTCGAGGACACCACCGTGACCCTCGCTCGACTCCTGTACGCGGGAATCCCGGCTCGGTACGCGAACGCGAGGATCCTGGTGGCACATGCCGGTGCGGCACTTCCGTACGTACTCGGCCGGCTGGTGCAGAACCACGCCGTCAATCCGGACTCGACCGCGGATCCGTTGGAGTCGTTCTCCCGACTCTACTTCGACTCGGTGGTCTTCGACTCCGATGCGCTGCGTTTCCTGCTCGGCAAGGTCGGCGCGCAGAAGGTGCTCCTCGGTTCCGACTACCCGTTCCCGATCGGCGATCTCAAGCCCCGCAACGTGATCGAGGCCGCGGAGTTGGATGCAGAGGCCCGCGTACAGGTCGAAGGCGGGAACGCGCGGGAGCTTTTCCTAAGGGCGCGCCGATGAAGCCCGTCGACTTCGACTTGCACCAGCCGACGACCGTGGCGGAGGCTACAGCTCTGCTTGCGAAGTACGGCGACGAGAGCAAGGTGCTGGCCGGGGGCCAGAGCCTGATCCCACTGCTCAACTTCCGACTTGCGCGACCCGAGCACCTGATCGACCTCGGCCGGATCGCATCCCTGACGACGGTGCATCGCACCGCCGATGAACTGTCGATCGGAGCGATGGTCACGTACGACCGTGCGCATCAGTCGACGGCCGTACGCGAGGCAGCGCCCTTGCTGGCCGAGGCTCTGCCGCACATCGCCCATCGTGCGATCCGGGCGAGGGGCACGGTGGGCGGCAGTGTGGCGCACGCGGATCCCGCTGCCGAGATGCCGGCGGTGACCCGGGCACTCGATGCTGTGCTCGTCGTCGCCGGACCACAGGGGCGGCGTGAGATCGACGCCTCTGAGTTCTTCCTCGCCAACCTGGTCACGGTTCTCCGCGATGACGAGTTGCTGGTGGAGATCCGCCTGAAGCCTGCTCCCGCTCGTACCGGTGCCGCGTTCGATGAGGTCGCCCGTCGCCGCGGCGACTTCGCCCTCGTGGGCGCGGGCGCGCAGATCACGCTCGCAGCCGACGGAACCGTCGAGCAGGCACGCATCTGCATCACCGGCGTCGAACGTACGCCGCACCGTGCGACAGAGGCCGAGTCACTGCTCGTCGGCTCGCGTCCCGACGTACGCACGATCGAGGCCGCGGCGGCCCGCGCCCAGGCCGGCGTCGAGCCGACGGGCGACCTGCACGCCACCGCCGACTATCGGCGCGATGTCGCCGGCGCTCTCGTCGAGCGAGTCGTGACCGAGGCGCTCGACCGCGCCGCCCAGACCATGTCCCCATCGCTTCAGGAGAAGTCCGCATGATCTACGAACTTCGTGAGTACGTCGCCAACGACGGCGCAGAGACCCAGGTACACGATCGGTTCCGCGACGCCACGCTGCCGTTGTTCGAGCGGCATGGGCTGAACGTCGTCGGATTCTGGACCGATGAGGCCGACCCGACGCGGATCCTGTACCTGCTCAGCTTCACCGACAGCGACGCGCAGGCGTCAGCCTGGCAAGGCTTTCAGCAGGACGAGGAGTGGAAGTCGGCGAAGGCCGACTCGGAGAAGAACGGCCCGATCGTCGCATCGATGACGAGCCGCAACCTCCAGCCCGTCTCGTACTGGACGGCCGATGATCAGAAGGCAGCACGATGATCGAACTCCACCACCAGTTCCGCGTCTCGTTGCCGGTCGAGGACACCTGGGACCTCCTGCTCGATCTGCCGAAGGTCGCACAGTGCTTGCCGGGCGCGAGCCTCAACGATGTGGTCGAGGGCGAGTACCGCGGCGGCTTGTCGACGCGGATCGGCCCGATCAGTGCCAAGTACCGCGGCGTCGCCTCGTTCAGCGAACGCGACGAGATTGGCCGCCGCGCCGTGATCGAGGCCAGGGGAAGCGAAGAGAAGGGCAGCGGCTCTGCCAGTGCTCTGATCACGGCCTCCCTCAAGCCCGAAGGCGCGCAGACACTGGTCGACGTGTCGACCGAGCTGGCGATCAGCGGCCGTGCGGCGCAGTTCGGCCGAAGCCTGCTCAGTGAGGTGAGCGACTCCCTCGTCAAGGAGTTCGTCAATCGCCTGGAGGCGATGATCGAGCAGGGTGCGAGCGGTGCTGGGGAGCCGCTGGCTTCTGTTGGCCAGCAGCCGATCCGGGCTTCGCAGGCTCCCACGACTGACATGGGGTCGGGCGAGCAGCTCGACGTCATGCGCACGGTCGCGTTGCCGCTCCTGCGCCGTGCCGCTGCGCCGGCGGCTCTGGCGCTCGCCACTGGCGTCGTCGGCGTACTCATCGGCCGGCGCAGTCGAGGCGGACGTGGGAGCCGCATCGGCCGGATCCCAGTGACCTACGTACTGCCGTATCCGACGGAACGGTCAACACCAATCGGGGGCTGAATCCATTGGTAACCCGGTGGGCGCCGAATCCGGCGTCCACCATGCACAGAAGTGAGGACATCGTGCCCCGCAACCCACTCAGCAACATCGCCCGGCTCCAGTTTCGCAAGCATCGTGCCCCCGCCGTCGTGGGCGCGCTTGCGCTCGTGTCGGCGGTGAGCCTGACCGCCTGCTCTGGATCGGACGCGACCGAGGTCAAGGTCGTCGCCTTCCAGGCGCCGTCTCTCGGCGCATTCCTGCCCGCCGTCATCGAGGATCAGAAGCTCGATGAGGACAACGACATCAACATGACCTTCACGTACGCGACGCCGGACAACTACAACACGGAGTTCGGCGCCGGACACTACGACGTCGGCGCGAGCGCGGCGCTGCTCTCGGAAGGTCTTCGTACGGAACGCGACTCGGACGTGACGTACCTGTTCAACCTGTTCGACTTCTACGGGACGGTCGTCACCCAGGAGTCCGACATCAAGGCGCTGCCCGACCTCGACGGCAGGACCCTCGCCGCCGCGACGGGTACGACGAACTTCGCGATGTTCCAGTGGTTCGCGGAGAAGGAGGGGCTGTCCCTCGACAATGTCGAGACGCAGAACCAGACGACCGCGGGACTGTCGACGATGGCGCAGACCGGGCGTACCGACGCGACCCAACTATGGGAGCCCGCGTACTCGACGCTCGTGGAGAAGAACTCCGACATCGAGACGATCGATCTAGACGCCGCGAAGTGGAATGCCGAGTTCGGAACCGACGAGATCCCCTACCTCGGGGTGGCGGCACAGTCTGACTGGGCCGACGATCATCCCGATGAGGTCCAGGCGATGTACGACACGTACAAGGCCGCGGCCGACTGGACGATGGAGAACCCGGAGGACGCGGCGGAGATCATCGCCGCCGAGATCCCCGGAGGGGATGCCGGCGTGATCCAGGACCTGATCGAGAACAACGATGAACGGCTGCGGATGAACGTCGTGCCTGCAAGCGACGTCTCTGCCGGCATCGCATCGGTGTTCAAGGCCGGGCAGGAGACCGGCTATCTGACGAAGACGCCGCCAGACTCGGTCATCTACGACGGCTTGAAGTGATCCGGCCAGGCCGGTCTTGAAGTCGAGACGGCCGACCCCGTGGTTCGTGGCACCGTACCTCGCCATGGCCATGGGTGTCGGCCCCTTGACGCACTACGCTCTCGCGGCGCTAGGGCCGTTCGTCGTAGACGACCTCGATCTCTCGGTCGGACAGTACGGTCAGCTGTGGTTGGTCGTGTTCGCGGCGGCGAGCGTGGCAACCACCGCCGGCGGTTGGCTTGCCGACCGGATGGGCCTCCGTGGTCTGTTCATCGCGACCTTCGCGGTGTCGGGGCTCGCAACCATAGGCGCGGCGTCGGCTGCTGGGTTTTTGGTCTTGATAGTGGCGCTCGTGCTGTCGGGAGTCGCGCAAGCACTGGCCAACCCGGCGACGAACCGCTACCTGCTCGAGCGGGTGGACCCACGTCGACGCGGGTCGATCTTGGGCATCAAGCAGTCCGGCGTGCAGGCGAGTCAGCTGATGGCGGGACTCCTGCTTCCCCCACTCGCAATGTGGTGGGGATGGCGGAACGCCCTTGCCGTGTGCTGTGCCGTCGCCATCGTCGGAATACTTGCAACCGTCCCGGCGACTGGCGGACCTGGGCCTCGTCGTAGCGCAACATCGTCAGGGTCGATAAGGCATGGCCCGGAGGTCGCGTGGCTGTTCGTCTACGCCTTCGCGGCCGGTGCCGTCGCCCAGGCGACGAACGTCTACCTTCCCTTGTTCGCGCACGTGGAGCTCGACCTGTCTGCATCGACGGCCGGGCTGGTTGTCGCCGTTCTCGGTGGCGTCGGCGTGGTCGCGAGATTCCTGTGGGGGAGGGGCGTACAGGATGTTCGCGACCTTCGTACGCCCATGAGCTGGCTGTCTGTGATCACGGTCATCGCGCTCGTCGGGATCATGCTCACTGAGCAGGTCGGTGCCTGGTTGGTCTGGCCGGCCGCCGGGCTCTTCGGCTTCAGTGCCCTTGCCGCCAATGTCCTCGTGATGGTCGCCGTCCTCAACGTCACTCCCGCCGACTCGATCGGGCGCGCCACGGGCCGGGTGTCGCTCGGCCTGTTCTTGGGCTTCATGTGCGGCCCGCCCTCAGCAGGGCTCGTCGTTGAACGTCTCGGCTACCCGGCCATGTGGATGATGCTGATGGCGATCGGTGGCTTCGCAACCGTCATCCCCCTGGCATGGAGGACGAGGACCCCGCACCTGGTCGCTGCTGCTTAACGAACGTGTGGTCGGCGAATGCGAGCCGATGCGAAGAGGTCCACGAGCCCGCCCGGTGAGAACCGTGGCTCATATCCTTACATTCACGAGACACCTGTGAAAGGATCACTACGTATCCTTTAATGCTTCATGGACTCGCGAAAGGTTAGACCCGATGGCCGCGTGGGAGAGCGCGCAGTGGGAATCCAGTGTCGAGTCGGGCGTGCCTCGTCGTGCGCGGCGCTCGGGTCGCTACCAGAGCTATGTTCCCGACCCGGTCGATGGCCTTGCGCTCGCGGTTGAGGGGGAGCCTGTCGCGACGGATCGCGACGGTGGAGCGGAGTATCCGGGCAGTGAACGGCCCAGGTGCGGACGGTCTGGCTGGGGTGGCTCGATTCTTGCTGAGGTCGGAAGCAATCGCGAGCTCTCGGATCGAGGGCATAGCACCTTCGGCGCAGCAGGTGGCGCTCGCCGAGTTGGGGCAGTCCGAGGATGTTCGCGGCATTGGGGAGCAGGCCAGACTCGTTGCCAACAACATGACGGTCGTGTGGAGGTCGACGACAGAGCTCGCCGAAGTCGAGACAGTGAGCGTCGATCAGATCGTCGACCTTCACCGAGCCTTGCTCCCCGATCAACTACGGCACCATGGCTTACGGTCGGTGCAGAACTGGATCGGTGGCTCGGACTGGAGTCCGGTCGGAGCGGATTTCGTACCGCCCGCGCCGAGCAGAGTGAGCGCGTTGATGTCCGATCTCGTCGACTACCTGAACGGCTCGGCACACTCACCGCTGATCCAAGCGGCCATTGTGCATGCGCAGTTCGAGACGATCCATCCATTCACGGACGGAAACGGCCGAGTCGGCCGCGCACTCATCCATACCGTGCTGACAAGGCGCGGGATGACTGAGCAGGCAGTGCTTCCGATCAGTCTCGTCCTCGCAACCCTGCGTACGGCCTATGTGGAAGGGCTCGGGGCCTATCGCCACGACGGGCCGGCAGGCGGCTCGGAAGCCAACTCCGCACTTCATGCGTGGCTCGACTCGTTCATCGAGGCATCTGCGGTCGCAGCAGAGCAGTCACGGCGTCTGATGCAGCAGATCAGCGACTTGCGCTCGGTTTGGGAGGAACGCCTCCGTGCGCACCGAACGTCGGCAGGTCTGCGTGAAACGCCACGGTCGGATTCAGCGGTGGCGAGGCTGCTCGCTGAGCTACCGGAAGCGCCCGTCCTGACGGCGACGACGCTGGGACGGATTCTCGGTGTTTCTTTTCCGGCTGCCAACGCCGCCCTCGATGAGCTACGCCAGGCAGGGATATTGCATGGCAAGTCGATTGAACGTGGTACTCGGGCGTACGTGGCAGGCGAGGTGCTGGATCTCGTGACGTTCGCGGAGCGACAACTCGCGAGCACGAAGTTCGACACGCAAGCCTCTCCGCCGCAGCGCGCCGTGCCTGCTCGTACGCAGGAGTGAGACGCTCGCATCGAGCGCCGACGGCGCGGCTGCCGGCGTCGTGTGTCCTTCGTGAGGAGTCTTGATGAGTCGTTCATGGTGGGGTTGGGGTGACGTCGATGAGGCCGTCGAAGCGGCCGAAGCGGCCGCTTTGGTGGAGCGCGTCGCGGCGCTGGTACCCGAGCACGACTTCACGATGCATGAGCCGCCGAGCCCGGAGTCGCTCGACATCCCGGGGCCGCGCGTACGCCCGCCCGCCGCGCTGGCCGAGCTATGCTCCGATGCGCCCGCGGATCGGGCTGGTCACGCGCACGGCAAGGCGTTTCGCGACGTCGTACGCAACCTGCGCGGCGATCTGCAGTACGTACCCGATTGGGTCGCGCGGCCGCGTACGGAGGCCGACGTCGTCGCCTTGCTCGACTGGTGCTCCGACGCGGGCATCGCGGTCGTCCCGTACGGCGGCGGCAGCTCGGTGGTCGGGGGGAGTCGAGGCACGGGTCGATGGTCCGGTCGTCACGATCGACCTGGAGCGTCTCGACCGGGTCGTCGAGATCGACCGTACGAGCAGGGCGGCGCGGATCCAGCCGGGTGTGTACGGCCCGAGCTTGGAGGATCAGCTTCGCCCACATGGCTTGACGTTGCGGCACTTCCCGCAGTCGTTCCAGTTCTCGACACTCGGCGGTTGGCTGGCCACGCGCGCGGGCGGGCATTACGCGACGCTGTACACCCACATCGACGATCTCACCGAGTCGCTGCGTGTGGTCACGCCGTCGGGGGTGAGCGAGTCGCGACGGCTGCCGGGGTCAGGTGCTGGTCCGTCGCACGATCGCTTCTTCCTCGGCTCCGAGGGCAGTCTCGGCATCATCACCGAGGCGTGGATGCGGCTGCAGGACCGGCCGACGTACGGACTGACGACGTCGGTCGAGCTCGACTCCTTCGCGCAGGCGGTCGAGGCGACGCGTGCGCTCGCGCAGTCTGGGCTCTACCCGACCAATTGCCGTCTGCTGGATCCGGCGGAGGCGTACCTGAACGCCGGCATCTCGACGAGCGGAGGAGTGCTGGTGGTCGCGTTCGAGTCGGCCGACCATCCGGTCGAGGCGTGGATGAACCGTGCGCTCGAGCTGGTCGCCGACCACGGCGGACGCGCAGGGGAGACCAAGGACCGTTCGGCCTCGGCGACGGAGCGGGACGCCGCCGGTTCGTGGCGGTCGTCGTTTCTGCGGATGCCGTACCAGCTTGATGCCATGGCCCAGCGTTCGATGGTGGTGGAGACGTTCGAAACCGCGTGCACATGGGACCGATTCGAAGCCTTCCATAACGCGGTCCGTACGGCGGCACAGCGGGCGGTCGAGGCGGTCTGCGGTATCGGCCTCGTGACGTGTCGGTTCACGCACGTCTATCCCGACGGCCCCGCGCCGTACTACGGCGTGTACGCACCCGGACGCTGGGACGGTCTGCTCTCACAGTGGGACGAGATCAAGGCGGCGGTCTCCGCCGCGATCATCGACAGCGGCTGCACGATCACCCATCACCACGCCATCGCCCGCGACCACCGCCCGTGGTACGAACAGCAACGCAGCGACGCGTTCGGCCGCGTACTCCGCGCCGCCAAGGACGGGCTCGACCCGGCGGGCGTGATGAACCCCGGCGTTCTGATGTCCTGATTCGACACCGTCCGTGTGCGCTTCCGTGCCAGGTTCTGGAAACAACACGACGAGCTGAGCTTGCGCGGCGCGCGGCCTCACCCATGCCCTTCGGGAACGGACTGGTGGTCGCCGGTCCTATTGCGGCGCTATTGTCAGCGCCGTGCGGGATCATTCGAATCCAACGTTGGGAGGACGACATGAGCAACCAGCTAATGGGAGTAGTTCTTGCAGCGGTGATCCCACTCGCCATCGTCGGTGCGAGCAGACTGACCGGCCACTGGTTCCGAACCGAGTGGCTCCCGCAGGACCGGATCGAGAAGGGGTATCGAGAACGCAAGCGCCTTCTGATGATGGCAGATCAGCTCGCGAAAGACGGTGAGACAGCTTGGGCCGAGGAGTGGAGACGAACTGCCCGCTCCGCGGCAGTCAGGCCACTTGCCGAGATGGAGTTTGCACGCGAGCATCCGGTCAGAAGCATCTTTCTGGCTGGTGTCATGGTGGCGTATGCACTCTTCGTCATCCTTGGACTCCTTGGACGACTGTTGCCGCTGCTCATGATCCCGGCGGTCATCGCGTGTTTCGTCGCAATCGTGGGGCTTGTGTACTGGGTTGGAACCGTCCCACGAGCTCGTCGGCAGATCCGCCGACGAATCGACCAGAAGCTGTCCGTGCAGCGGCTTGCCGACGCCGATCGCCCCGTTGAGGCGCACAATGCGTCGAGCGCTGCAGTCCCTCTTGAGGGTCGTGACAACATGCGCGTGCCCGGTCTGACGTCGAAAACGGCAACGAACTAGCTCCTGGGATGTGGCTCTCGGATGCGCGGGCATGTTGGATCTCTTCTTGGTCCGACACCCCCAGAAGATGTTGCCTCCGTGTCACGACGCTTCGCCGGACCTCGAACCTGACGGGTGGTCGGTCACCTCTGTAGATCCGCTCCCTCCGCCACGGCCCGAACGTCTCATTCCGAGGCCAATTCTCACTGAGCGCAGTCCTGCGTCGAGGTCAAAGTCGTGACTCCGCGTACAACAAGTCGGCTATTGGGTTCACTGATTGTCGAGCACATGTCGGTGTCCATCGATAGGGTCGGTTCTGTGACAGCGAGGGAACACACGACAGCCACGGCCGTGCCGGAGCCAGGACAGATCGTCAGCGTCCGGGGAGCCAACTGGGCAGTGGCGGACGTTCAGCAACAGAGTCTCCCGCGAAGCGCGCAGGACGATGCTGTCCAGCAGCTCCAACACGCCGTGACGCTCCAGTCGGTCGAAGACGACCGCCTCGGCGAGGAACTTCGCGTGGTGTGGGAGCTCGAACCCGGCCGCAGCCTGACACCGCCGCAGGATCTCCCGACCGATCTCGTTCCCGAACGCTTCGATGATCCTGCACGGCTTGCGGCCTTCATCGATGCCCTCCGCTGGGGAGCACTGACCAGCGCCGACGACAAGACGATCCAAGCGCCGTTTCGTTCCGGTGCGAATGTGGAGCACTACCAGCTCGAACCGCTGGTTCGGGCGCTCCGAGAGCCACGAGTCAACCTGCTACTCGCGGACGACGTAGGCCTCGGGAAAACCATCGAGGCCGGCTTGGTGATGCAGGAGCTCTTCCTGCGCCACCGCGCGCGGACGGCGATCGTCGTGTGCCCGGCGGGCCTGCGGATCAAATGGCAGGAGGAGATGGCCGAGAAGTTCGGCCTCGAGTTCACCATCATGAACTCCGAGACCATGCGCGAGGTACGCCGTAGCCATGGTGTTCACGCGAACCCGTTCACACTCTTTCCGCGCATCATCGTATCGATGTCGTGGCTCCCCGGTGCCCGCGCCCAACGGCAGCTCCGCGATGCGTTCCACGCCCATGAACGCGACGCCTCGCGGTTCGCGTACGACATCCTCGTGGTCGATGAGGCCCACCATGTGGCTCCGAGCGCCCCGACCCGCCGCGACAAGGTCGGCCGCACCCGTGGGTACGCCGTCGACTCACTCCGCACCCGCGCCGTCCGAGACTTGGCCGAGCGATGCGAGCACCGACTCTTCCTCTCCGCGACCCCACACAACGGCTACACCGAGTCGTTCACGGCGCTTCTGGAGATGATCGATCCGCAGAGGTTCGTTCGAGGCACGGCGCTCGATGAGAAGGCTCTCGAGCAGGTTGCTGTTCGTCGACTCAAGGACGACATCCCGGGGCGCTTCGTCAAACGTGAGGTCAAGGCCCTCGACTACGCGCCGACGGACAAGGAGTCGGAGGCGTACGAGCGGCTGCTCGAATTCACCAGACGTCGGGACAACGCCGTTGCGAGGGCCGATGGCAGCCGGGCGGCGAAGGACATGGCAACGCTCTTGCTGAAGAAGCGGTTCTTGTCCTCGCCCGTTGCGTTCGCCCGCACCGTGGACATCTACCGCGAGACCCGCGCCGGAGACCTGCCGGTGGACTTCGACAGCCTGTACGACGAGGTCGTCGGAACCGACTCCGACGGGGCCGAAGAAGGCCGGGTCGAACAACCCGAGATGCAGACCCTGCAGAAGACTAAGAACGCCCTGCCGCCCTTGTCCGATGAAGACACCGAGGATCTGGAGTGGCTGAGCACGTGGGGTCATCGCTACGACGCGCGTCCCGACGCTCGCCTCGAGTCGCTCATCGCATACCTGGAGGCTGCCTGTCGCCCCGATGGTCAGTGGAACAACGAGCGGGTCGTCGTGTTCACCGAGTACGTAGACACGCTCGACTGGATTCGCGACATCCTTCGCCAGAAGGGATGGGAATCCGAGCGTATCGACGTGATCGCGGGCGGCACAGACTCTGACGAGCGGGAACTGATCCGCGATCGCTTCAACGAGGATCCTGCAAAGGAGCCGATCCGGATCCTATGGGCCACCGACGCAGCGGGCGAGGGCATCGACCTGCAGAACTATTGTCACCGGCTGGTCAACTTCGACATTCCGTTCAATCCGAATCGACTCGAACAGCGCATTGGTCGGGTCGACCGCTATGGCCAACAGATTCCGCCAGAGATCCGCCACTTCACGGCGAGCACAGACGCCACTGACGAGCTTGCCGCAGACGTTGAAATGCTGGCGCGAGTTGCGCGAAGGGTCTCCCAGATCATGAGAGACCTCGGCTCTGCCAATGAGATCATCGCTCCGGACATCCAACGTCAACTCGGCGGCGTCGACGTCGCTGCCCCCAGCGTACGGGCCGAGAAGGACCCGATGGGCAAGATGCTGTCCGGCGGGCGCGGCCTCGGTACCGAACTCACGAAGCTCGCCGACGAGTTGACCAGCAGTCGCAAGACGCTCCACCTTCGCCCAGCCAATCTCCAGCGGGTGGTCGAGACAGCTTTCGAGCTCGACCGTATCCCGGAGCTCGAGGAAGTCGGCTCGGAGTACACGGACGTTCCGGTGCTGCGGTTGCCGTCGCTCGACCAGTCCTGGGAGCAGGTCACCCGTGGCCTGAGCACGCGCCTCGACCCAGACAACCTTCGCCCCATCGCGTTTGACCCTCGGGTGCTTGCCCCACGCGACGAGGGCGGTGATCCCGACGTCGTGTACCAGCACCTAGGCAGCCCGCTGCTGCAGCGGGCCACCAAACGGCTTCGCGCAGCCATCTGGGGTACTGAGCGCTCGCTCGAACGCGTCACCGCTGTGGTCGTTCCGGAGCTCCGAGAGTCCTTTGCCGCCGCGGTCACCCGCATGGTGCTGATCGGCGACGCTGGTCTGCGTGTTCATGAGGAGGTCTTCTTGGCCGGTACCCGACTGGCCAGACGTCAGGCCCTCGGCGAGGAGAAGTCGGAGGCTCTGCTCGAACGTGCGTTGGACTCTGACAAGCTCGAACGCCCCAGCGACGTGGTCATTCGCCAGATCGCGTCGGCCTGGAGCAGTGACACAGCCGACGGCCTCCGAGCACGCGTTGCCGCCGCGGTCGAGGATCGCGTCGCCCGGCGCCGGCGTGACATCGAGCAGCAACTCACCGCACGTCATGAGGCCGATCATGATCGCGTCATCGCGATCTTCGATCGTTTTGGCCACACACTCGAGGAAGCTCTGCGTGAAGCGAGGGAACTCGCCGATGATGACCAGCTCGCCCTGTTCACCGACGAACGCCGACAGTCGGAGCGCGATCTCGCGCAGATCCGCGAGCGCATCCAAGCCCTCGCCGAGGAGCGTGAACGCGAACTCGCCGCAGTCGATGCCCGGTATGCCGATGTCAAGGCACGTACGTTCCACGCCGCGGTGGTCTTCGCACTGTCCCCAGAGGACGCCGCGTCTGGGGAGGTGACCATCCGATGAGGGAGCGAAGGAGCAGTCCCGTCGACTACTCCTGGCTCGACCAGTTCGAGACCGACGGGCCGTTCCTGAGCCTTCCCGTGGTGAAATCGGCGTGGCCCAGCGGCGTCGACCGGCTCGGCGACACGGACGAGCGAGGTGTCGTCTTCAAACAGGCGTACGCGAACTGGTTGCGTGCCTATGACGCCCGCACACCCGACAACCGAGATGAGTACGCCGAGATCACTCGTGCGTGGGTCGACACCGTTCTCGGTCAGCTCGCTGAATGGGACGACCTACGCATCGACGGCGATCACGTGCCCGCTGACCTCGAGATCCATTCTCCGGGTGAACAGATCAGGATCCGCCCGGATGGCGCCCTCGAGGGCAGAGGCGCTGACTATGCAGCCCTGCTGCGGATCGTCGAACCGAGGGATGACCTGCGCGGCCCAGGGCTCGACGGTTGGTCGGCGACGGAGGTCGACCGGATGGCCGGACTCCTTCGCAAGGCCGATGTCGAGGTGGGCATCGTGACCGACGGTCGATGGTGGGCGATTGTCTGGGCACACCGAGACAAACCCACAGGCTCTGCGGTCACGGACGCCGCTACCTGGGGCGAAGAGCCGCTCGTTCGCGACGCCTTTCTCACCCTCATCGATCAACGCCGATTCCGCACCAAGAACGTCGACGAACGCTTACCGAAGTTGCTCGCAGACAGTGAAGCTGCCGCCGAGGAAATCACCGAAGCTCTCGGCACCCAGGTACGCAAGGCAGTTGAACTCCTCGTCAGCTCGTTCTCTCGTGCCCGCTTCGAGGCACGATCGGTAGGCGATTCTGACCCACTGCCCGACGACGATGACGAGGTCTATCAGGCGGCCGTCACGATCATGATGCGTGTCGTCTTCCTGCTCTTCGCCGAGGAACGCGGCATGCTCCCGACCGAACGGTTGTACTGGGAGTCGTACGCGATGCGCGACGTCCTGGATGATCTCCATAAGCGTGCGGCACACGGTGAGGAGTTGCTCGACGAAACGTACGACACCTGGCATCGCCTGCTCGCCGTGAGCGACGCTCTGCACAACGGAGTCAACTACGACGAGATGCGTATGCCCGCGTACGGCGGCAGCCTGCTCGATCCTGGTCGCTTCCCGTGGCTGTCGGCCACCGACGACAAGGGTCTGCGGATCAAGGTCCGCGATCGGGTGATGCTGCACGTCTTGAGATCCGTCCAGTACGCCACCATCGGCAACGAAGCCCGTCGGATCTCCTTCCGCGACATCGATGTCGAGCAGATCGGCTACATCTACGAGGGCCTGCTGGGCTACACCTGCCAGACCGTGGAGGGTGACGCCATCGTCGGCCTTATCGGCAGGGACGGCGAGGAACCGGAGATCGACGCCCGCACGCTTCGGCGGCTGTACGACGAGTCAAGTGACGGCAAGACTTTCGGTCTTGCCTTGCTCGCCGAGGTGAAGGAACGGCAAGCATCGGCCAAACCGGCGACTCCGAAGCAGATCGTGAAGGCGTACAACGCCGACATCACCGATGAAGAGCGTGCTGAGGTCACTCGCCAACTCAACCCGGTCGTCGGTAGCGACGAGCAACTGCTTGCATTCCTCGTCGACTGGAGTCCACTGATTCGTCGTGACCTACGAGGCATTCCGTTCATTGTCCCTGTAGGTGGGCTGGTCGTCGCGGAGACTCCCTCTCGGAAGAACGCGGGTGCTCACTACACGCCGCGCTCGCTTGCGGAAGAGGTCGTTCAACACGCCCTGGAGCCACTCGTCTACGAACCCGGGCCTCTGCAGGAGAACGATCGCGATCAGTGGCACCTCAAGGGGAGTACGGCGATTCTCGACCTGAAGGTCGCCGACATCGCTGCCGGCTCAGGGGCGTTCCTCGTCGCGGCGGCGCGGTTCCTCGCCGAACGAGTCGTCGAAGCATGGACAGCCGAGGATGCGATCTCGACCGAGGAAGTCGCGAAGCCGGATCACGCGTACGACCGGGCGATTCGCGAGGTCGTTGCTCGCTGCCTGTACGGTGCCGATATCAACCCGATGGCCGTCGAGATGTGCAAGCTCTCGCTCTGGTTGGTCTCGCTCGATCCGACGAAGCCGTTCTCGTTCGTCGACGACAAGATCTTCTGCGGCAACTCGCTGCTCGGGCTGACGACGGCCGCACAGCTCGAACATCTCCACATCGATCCGGACCGTAAGCGCAAGTTCGTCGTTCCCTACATCGACGTTCGAGCGAAGCTACATGCGGCTACCCAGCTACGAGAGCAACTGGCCACACCCGTCGATCCGAACGATCCGATGCGAAGCCAAGCTGGGAAGTCGCGGTTGCTTCGCCAATCTCAGGCAGCCACGGCGGAACTTCGGAGGATGGCAGACGGAGTGGTCGCCGCCGGCCTGCGCCTCGGCGGAAAGCCAGGCGTTCAGCTCGAGGATGCCTACAAGGCTTTGGAAGGGGCATGTTCAGAGGCGTTCGGTGCGGGCGGCCGATCGGGTGCAAAACTTGAGGAAATCATCTCCGATGGCCTTACCCCGGCGGTGCAGACCGACTATGACCGCTGGCAACCGCTGCACTGGGTCATCGAGGCGCCCGATGTTATCGTCGATCGAGGTGGTTTTGACGCGGTGGTGGGAAACCCGCCATTCCTCGGTGGGAAGAAGGTCTCAGGCGCTATCGGCGCTAACGCTAGAGAGTGGCTAGTCAATGTCGTCGCGCATGGCGCGCGAGGTAACGCCGACCTAGTTGCATACTTCTTTCTCCGTGCTAGGGCTATCCTCGCGCACAACGGTTGGCTCGGATTGATTGCGACGAACACGCTGGCGCAGGGAGACACCCGGGAAGTTGGCTTGGATCAGTTACTGACCGGAGGTCTTGAGATCGTTCGTGCAGTTCGTAGCGCTCCGTGGCCCTCCAAGTCGGTGAGCCTCGAGTACGCCGCGATATGGGGGGTCGCGTCTAGACCACGCATAGGCTCGAGTGTCGTCAGATACTGTGATGGCCATCCTGCTACCGAAATATCGGCGTTCTTGGAGCCCGAAGGTCGGGTGAAGGGTCGTCCCTTACATCTTCGGGCCAACGCAGGAAAGTCGTTCGTCGGCTCGTTTATCAACGGAGTCGAGGAATTCTCAGTCCCGCTTGAATTAGCGAACGCGTGGGTTAGGGCGGATGATTCGGTCGGCCACGTCGTTCGCCCTTTCCTTAGCGGGAAGGACGACATCAATGGCACTGCATCGGTGTCGCCTACCCGTTGGATAGTGGACTTCACTGGCTTAACCGAGCTACAGGCCGGTCAGTATAGGGTAGCATTCGACTGGGTCGATTCCCGCGTACGTCCGGTGAGGGAGAAACTCAGCAATAAGCCCAAGGTCAAACGCGACTGGTGGCTGTACGAGCGCTCCGGCGTAAGACTTCGAGAAGCCCTCTCCAACGCGGATGACGTGCTTGTTTTGGTATCCACAAGCAAGACGCTGATGCCCGTTCGCGTGAGTGCAAACCTGGTGTTTAGCCATGGCGTAACTGTCTTTGTTGACGCAACGTTTGCGCTCGAGGGGCTACTTTCGTCTGCGCCTCACTTCTACTGGGCAATCGCTTACGGCTCGACGCATGAGACGCGAATGAGATACACGCCGAGCGACGTGTTCGAAACCTTCCCGCAGCCAGAATCGAACGCTCGATTACATAAGGTCGGCAAGGCCCTGGACGAGGAGCGTCGTGAGATCATGCTGCGCCGCGGACTTGGTCTGACGAAGCTCTACAACCTGATTAATGATCCGGACGTGCGGGGGGACGCATATGTGGACCGGTTGCGTGAGATCCACGTCGAGGTCGACGAAGCGACGATAGAAGCGTACGGATGGGACGACCTCCAACTCGACCACGGCTTTCACACCTACCGCCAAGTGACGCGTTGGACCGTCTCGCCCGACGCCCGCGTCGAGATCCTCGACCGCCTCCTCGAACTGAACCACGAACGTGCCCGCGCCGAAGGCCAAGACGTCCCCGACCAGGGCGAACTGTTCTGATGGCGAGTCGAAGTGATGCGGAGCGCATAGCGCAGGAGCTTCCGATCAGAGTTGCTGACCATTACAAGTCAGAGCGCGGTGTGCTGCGAGCGCGCGTAGTCACAGTTCATCCCGGACCGCAGGCGTGGAAAACGGTCAGTCTGTTGGCGTTCGGCGACGAGCAAACCGGCGAGGTGAAGCGCCAGGAATTTCGCGCGCAGACATGGGCGGCGAAACCTGCAGGTGCTGGGTACGACTTCGACAAGACCGACTATCACTGGCATTGCGACGGCTCGAAGGAGATCGAGGCCGTTCGCATGCTGCTGAGCGACGAGTTCCCACAGGCTGGTGAGTTTCGGCTCGTGCATACGGAAAGCGACGCCGGAGAACTCCTCGATCAACTCAGCGACGGTGACCTGGGCGGTGCCGATGCTGTGCGCCTCGTGGAGTTGGCGGGTTCCAACCCCGGTCTGATAGCCGCCCTAGCCGCGTCGCCCGAAGGTGTCAGCATTGCCGGTGCTGTCGAACTCGAACGACGTCGGCAACAGTTGCGTGAGTTGCGCTGCGTGGTCGAGGCATCTGAGAGCTCGGAGCGTGACGACATCCACCCATTGATCAGAGAGATGACATGGGTCTTCGGAGGAGAATACGTCGGCGAGGCGCGTAGGAAGTCGTTGATAGCCGGCGATGTGCTTGACGTGCCCCTTCTTCGTCCCGATGGCTCGCTCCACGTTGTCGAGTTGAAGGCAGCGAACGCCCCCAAGCTAGTGGAGCAGTACAGGGGCGCGAAGGACAGGAGCGTCGGGGTCGGGGGTCTGCAGGAGGATGTGCCCCTAGTTGTGGGTGCGGAGGCAAACCGGGCGGTTGGCCAGGTGATGAGTTACCTTACGCACCTCGATGAGTCCCGCGACACGGTTCTGAGTCGATTCAAGATCGATACACGACGGGCGTCCGCCACGGTGCTCATAGGCCACCCGAAGTTCGTCGACGGCTACAGCCGGGACGAGATCGACGAGGCGATTCGGATCTTCAACAGCCACCACACGCGTATACAGCTTCGACACTACGCCGATCTCATCGAGACCGCGGAACATGCACTCGCTCTTTCAACGTCCGATGGGAAGCCCGACGGCGGTGGCTCAAGAGACGAGGTCGCTGATTCGCCTGCCGATGTGGACGTGCCCGGCTGGCGGGATGAACCGGGCGACGCGCCGTTCTGACGGATGCTGGTCCATTCGTGTCCTGATCTACTACGTGGGTTGGCGGCCATCGAATGTCGGGACGCTGTGACAGATTGGGGAACCATGAACGAACCGGGTGACAAGGCGGGCCCTTCGACCGCTGTACGTCGCGAACTCGTGGGCCTGATCGAGCAGGAGCTGCTCGGTCCGCGGGCCGGTGCGGAGGAGGAGATCGTCGGCACGCCGCGCGCCCGGTATGCGGTGGGCGCGCTGGCGCCCGTCACAGTCGATCCTGAGCGGGCAACTGTCGATGCCGTGGATTCCGGTGGCGATGACCCGAATCTCACCGGCTCTGCGCTGTCCGATGTCGACAGCGAGCATCTGCTGCAGCATGGCGTTCCGGTCAACACGGATGAGGACACAGGAGCTGCCGACGACGACGAGGATCGGGATGAGGGCCCAAAGGGGGCACTGACGCACCCGTCGTCGATGGGTTTGCGGTTCCAGGTGCCGAGAGACTGCGGCGTGCTCGTGGTCACTGCCTCGTGGGGTCGCTACGAAGGTGAGCGGCGCGAGAACGAGGAAGGTCGGAGGATTCTCTATTCGCAGAGGAGGCCGTTCGAAACGTCGGCGGAGATCGATGTGCGGCGCCATGATCGGCACGCGACGCTCGATCCGCAGAAGCTCGACGATGACGTCACTCTCCGGGTCGAGCTGTTTCCGCTCGACGACCGCACAATTGTCGAGGTGGCTCTGTCGAACGACCGGGTCACAGGGATGGACGCCCCGCCGAAGGACTGGCTGTTTCAGACGAAGCTGAAGGTCGAAGCCAACGGCGGCGAGGCGGTCTTTCTCCCGACCCGAGACGTGGTGGAAGGCGGATACGACGAGATCGACGATGAGCGCCGCCGGCTCGACCTTCAGTACAGACATCGGCTGGAGTTCACGGTCGGCCGAACCTGCTCGGCCACCTGGGACGTGGCGGAAGACTCACGGAGGGCGACGTCGGTCGAGACCACGTGGCTGCCGATCGCTGATGTCGCGCAGACAGTGCCCGGCGGGGCCGCCGATGCCGTCACCTCGATGAAGACTCTCGCTGAGCTCGAAGCCGGCGAGGCCGAAGCCGCGCTCGGACCACTCATCAGCGGGTATGAGCAGTGGTTACGAGCCCAGCACGAGATCGCCGCCGATTTGCCCGAGCACCTTCGCGAGACCGCGGAGGACGCCATCGGCGAGGCAGAAGTCGTCGCGGAACGGCTCCATGACGGTGTCGAACTGCTGAAGTCCGACCCTCAAGCGTTGCAGGCGTTCCGATTCATGAATCGCGCTATGCGAGACCAGCGGATCCACAGCCAGGTCGCGGCAACACGGGCGAGTGACGAATCCAAGAAGATCGGTGACGTCCTGACTGACCTGAGAGATCGGGAATCGGATGACCCTTCCGTAGCGTCGTGGCGACCGTTTCAGCTCGCTTTCGTTCTGCTTCAGTTGCGGTCGCTCACCGATCCGGTGCATCCGTACCGCAGCGGCGACGCGGCCAACGTCGAGCTCCTGTTCTTCCCGACTGGCGGCGGCAAGACCGAGGCCTATCTCGGGCTCGCGGCATTCACTTTCGCCATCCGACGGCTGCAAGGCAAGATCGAGACCGACGACGGTGCTCTCGACGGAGGCGACGGTGTCGCCGTACTCATGCGCTACACGCTGCGGCTCCTGACCTCGCAGCAGTTCCAGCGCGCTGCGGCACTCGTCTGCGCTACCGAGCTGATCCGTCAGGAGGACACCGAAACCTGGGGCGAGAAGCCGTTCAGCATCGGGCTCTGGGTCGGATCCGCGGTCAGTCCCAAACGGTACAAGGATGCCGAAGCCCAGGTGAAGGCAGTACGTGCTGACAACAGCCAGCGAGCCCATGGCCTCACCGTTCTGCAACTCCAACGCTGTCCATGGTGCGGCACGAAGATCGACCCCAAGCGCGACGTCGTCGCCGACCCAGACGCCGAACGCGTACGTGTCCACTGCGGCGACCACAAGCGAGGCGACTGCGAGTTCTCCATCGAGGGCGACGCCGACGGCGCCTTGCCGATCATCACCGTCGACGACGAGATCTATCGCAATCCGCCGACGTTCCTGCTTGCCACCGTTGACAAGTTCGCTCGCCTTGCCCGAGAAGGCGAGGCTGCCAGCCTCTTCGGGTACGTGGACGAGTGGTGTCCGCGCCACGGTTACCGGCACCCGGACAGTCGATCTGCTTGTGTGCCCGCACAGTCACACCAGACCAAGGGAAAGCTCCCGAGGGTGGTAATGCAGAAGGTCGACCGACTTCGTCCGCCGGACCTGATCATTCAAGACGAACTGCACCTCATCACTGGAGCGCTCGGCACGTCCGTCGGGGTATTCGAGAACGCGGTCGACTTGCTGTCGTCATACGCCAGAGACGGGCAGACGATTCGGCCCCTCATCGTCGCGTCTACGGCCACCGTCGCCAACGCCGAGCGGCAGGTCCAATCACTGTATGGTCGTGGTGTCGACGTTTTCCCACCCCAAGTGCTCGACGTCCGCGACACCTACTTCTCTCGGGAATTGCCTGTCTCTGCAGATGACCCTGGCCGGAAGTACCTCGGCGTCTGCGCGCACGGCATCCGACTCACCCTCGCCGAGATCCGCCTCGCCGAAGTGCTGTTGCTTGCCGGCCAGAAACTGCTGGACGAGTACGAGGACGCAGCGGATCCGTACCTGACGACGGTTGGCTATTTCTCCGCGACCCGCGAGCTCGCTGGAATGCGGCGCTACCTCGACGACGACGTGACAACTCGTGTCACCGGCAAAACCGAACCATTCCCACGCCGTACGACCGACTGGGAGGGTCTGCAGATCGGCGAACTCACCTCGCGGATATCGGCCGAAGAGATCTCCAAGACTCTCGACAAGCTGTCCTTGCCATTCACCCGACGCTGGAGCACCCAGGGTCGAAACGAACACCGTAACGCGGTCGCGGAAGCCAAGGAGGCAGACAGGACGCCGCCGCCGTGGGGCAAGAAGCCATACGATGTCGTCCTCGCCACCTCGATGCTCCAGGTCGGTGTTGACGTGCCGCGGCTCGGGCTCATGCTCGTCGTCGGCCAACCGAAGAACACGGCCGAGTACATCCAGGCATCCTCGCGCGTCGGTCGCGATCGTGACAGGCCAGGACTCGTTTTGTCGCTCGCCAACTGGTCCCGCCCGCGGGATATGGCGCACTTCGAACAGTTCCGGCACTACCATGAAACCTTCTACGCTCAGGTGGAGGCGCTCAGCGTCACTCCGTACTCCGATACGGCGATGGAACGCGGTCTGATGGGCGTGCTCGCCAGCGTTGCGCGTGTTAGCCAGCGCGTGCTCTCGCCAGAGAGCGGTGCCGGGCGACTGCCAAGCGAGATGCCCCTTGTCACAGCGCTGATCGACCAGATGGTCGCGCGTGCCCAAGCGGCCGCAGACGCGCCGGAGTCCGCCGACCGGATGCGGCTGAAACTGCTACAGCGTCTCGACCGCTGGCACGACAAGGCCCAAGCGGAGAGGGGTGCACTGTTCTACGAACGAGTCCCGCAGAACAGAGTTGGCCAACCATTGCTGATCAGCCCGGAGGCCAAGGTGCCGAAGCAGGCGGATCGCGTGTTCGTCGTCTCCAATTCGATGCGTGAGGTCCAGCCGGAGATCAACCTGCTCGTAAGTCCGACCGCCGACCAGCTCGCCTTCAAGGAGCCGCACCAAGGACCGCAATGGACCTTCCGCGAGGGGGCGTCGAAGTGAGCGAATCCATCGAGGACGGTCTTGTCACGGTTTCGGAGCCGGTCGCAGCCGGCGCGGAGCCCTTGGATCCCGCCGGCGACGTCGAGCACAACAATCCACGCAACCGCGCCCGCGTCGGGTCGATCAGGCCGTCGGCGATGCTCTACACCAACGGCGTCGGCGCCACGGTCGACATGCCCCACATCGCAGTGATGCCGCACGGGCTCGATGATTGGGAGCGGATCTACGCGCGGCGCCCCACCACCGATGTCATCCTCGAGTCGCGCCTGCTCGAGCTCGTCCGCTCCCACCTCGGCAGCCAGGTCAGCGAGCTCCGCAAGCCGCCTTGGGCGCCGGACGAGAAGCGCCACGCTGGTGGGGACGCGATCGACCTCGGCATCCCCGGGAGGATCTTCCCGCAATGGCTGCGTTGCACCGGCTGCGGCCTGCTCGCGAAAGTCTCGCACGAACTCTTCGACTACGAGAACACCAACCGCTATCGGCCCGACCAGGCCAGGTTCGTGCACAAGCGGTGTACTGGCAGGCGCGGCAAAGCGAGGGCGAGTACCCAGGCTGCGATACCGGCCCGCTACCTCCTTGCCTGCGTAGACGGGCACCTCGACGAGTTCCCGTACGTCGAGTGGGTACACCGCGGGAAGCCGTGCTCGAGCGGAGATGCGTACCCGCGAATGAAGATGGACGAGTGGAAGAGCAACATCGGCCCGGACGTACGTCTCACCTGCCAGTCGTGCAACGTCACGCGCGGCATGCGTGAGGCGACGGCACGAGATGCCGAAGAGAAGCTGCCCTACTGCCGCGGCCGGCACCCGCACCTCGACGCGTTCTACCCGTGTGAGCACCAGGGCAAGCTGATGATGCTCGGCGCGGCAAATCAGTGGTTCCCCTCGACGTTGAGCCTCTTGGCATTGCCCCGAGAAGAGTCCGCGACGCCTGAGGAGTTGGTGCCAGACCTGAGAGCACTACCGAACGGCGCCCTGGACGGCCCGCAGGACGTGTCGGCGATCGGCATGTTCCGGATGATGGCGTCGAACATCGCACAGACGGATGTGTTCGACGACCTACCCGACGAGGTGTTGTGGCGCGCCGTGCAACTCGCACGCGGGGATTCCGTCCCGAACGTGGTGACCGCGCCGGAGAAGCGTACGGATCCGCGGACGATCCTCGCGCCCGAGTGGACAGTGCTCACCGATGAACAGAAGTACATGCGCCACTCCGGTATGGCCGACTTTCGCGCCGCGCGTCGCGACGTGCCGGATCTGCTCTCAGGAGTTGTTGCCGCGACGGTGGCCGTCGAGAAGCTCAAGAAGGTCAACGCGTTCATCGGTTTTACTCGGATCGATGCGCTGGACCGGATGGACGACGCTGCGGAACGGGTCGCACCATTGACACGCGACGGCCGGCCGACCTGGGTACCTGCCACGGAGGACCGTGGTGAAGGCGTGTTCTTGCGGTTCGATGAAGCTGTCATAGCGCCGTGGGAGGACTCCGTCGAAGATCTCGAGGTGTGGGAGCGGTTCAAGGACGCACATCGCATCAACTTCAAGCGTCGTACGAGTAAGACGGCCGACGATCTCGAACCCGATGATCGGTTCCCACCGCCGCGCTACTGGGTGATCCACACCCTCTCGCATCTGCTCATCCGTCAGGCTGCGATGTCCAGCGGCTACGGGTCGGCCAGCCTCACCGAGCGAATCTACGCATGGAAGGGCGACGACGAACACCCACCGGCCGCGGGTCTGCTGATCAGTACGACTGCCTCCGACAGTGAAGGTACGCTTGGTGGCTTGGTGGAGCTGGCCAAGCCGGACAAGCTCGAGGATCTCGTGAGGAAGGCGCTTCGACGCGGACAGCGCTGCTCCTCCGACCCCATCTGCGGGCACCGGGTGCCGGAAGGCAAAGAGGAGTTCCTCCACGGCGCCGCGTGTCACTTCTGCCTGTTCCTGAGTGAGACGAGTTGCGAACGTACCAACCGCTTTCTCGACCGACGTATGCTACTGGGCGTGGTCGACGACCCAAAGGTGAGTACTCCGGGTCTGCTCGAAAGCCTCGTCGAGGTGCATTGACATGTCTGCCATCGCGCGTCTCGGAGCGTTGCTTACGCCGGAGGAGGCGAGCAGGGTAGCCGCCAGCCTGCGGCAGAGCCGCCGGCCGAACATCGCTGCCAAGCGGGCGTACGGGGTCAATCAGGCCGTGGTGCGGACACTGCTGCGTGAGCTGATCGGATCTGACACGAGTGTGGAGCGGGGCGTTGCCGCGCTGGAAGGTATCGCGGCGGTACCGCGTGTGCCACGTCCCGATCTCGTCTGGACCAACCCGCGCGACGTACCTGGAGCCGAAGGTCGCACTACGAAGGCCGCACTCGACCTGATCAACCGAGCTGAGGGCGTGGTCTATGCCGCGACCTACTCGGCCGGCTGGGGGTCACCGCATCTCGTGGCGTTGAAGAACGCGCGAACCCGCGGTGTCGCTGTGACGATCGTCGTAGACACCGCGCAGCGCCTTGAAACCGCGGAGATGATCGCCGGGATGCTGGACGGCGCTCGGGTGTGGACTCTCGATGAGCCTGAGGATGACGCGTACGCCATCCAACACGCGAAGCTGATCGCCGTTGATGATCGCGAAGCGTTGGTGACAAGCGCGAACTTCTCTTTGGCCGCTGCCGAGCGCAGCCTCGAATGTGGCTTGCTGAGCGTCGACGCCACCATTGCCACGGGCCTGCGGGAACGACTCGACCTGTTGCATCGCCATGGCGTACTCATCGACCTGAACTGAACGATAGGATGGAGGAGACCCGTGGCACGACTGAGAAGCTTCGAAGAAGGCACCCAGCACGTCCGAGTGCATCCGACCGAAGTGGATTGCTTCCATCAGGTGGTGACCGGGGTCGATGGCTCACGCTTCCTACACCTCACGACGTTCGGGTCTGACGACCGCCGTAGTGGTCCGAAGAGCAGCCAGTCCCTGCAACTGGACGAGTCGAACGCGCGTCAGCCCCTGGAGATCATCCGAGCGGCGTTTCCCAGTATCGGATGAGCCGGAGCGCCGACTTGACTACTCGACCACTTCGCTCGAGGATGCTCGAGTGAGGTCAGTGGGGCTCTTCTCCGGCATCGGCGGGCTCGAGCTCGGATTGTGCGACGCCGGGATCGAGACGGAGTTGCTTTGCGAGTACTGGGAACCTGCCGCCGACACACTTCGTAGACGGTTCGATGCGCCGGTTGTCGGGGACATTCGTGAGCTCCGCTCATTGCCGACGGCCGACATCGTCGCCGCAGGTTTTCCTTGTACCGACCTCAGCCAGGTTGGCCGGACGGCTGGTATCAGTGGCGATGAGTCTGGCTTGATCCGTGAGGTCTTCCGGCTAGTTGCCGACACTCCACCGACGTGGCTTGTGCTCGAGAACGTACCGAACATGCTCACGCTCCAAGGCGGATCACCTATCCGGCACGTCACTGAATGGCTCGATGAGAACGGCTGGAACTGGGCGTACCGAACGGTCGACTCCCGCCACTTCGGCGTACGTCAGCGCCGCCGCCGAGTGTTCCTCGTTGCGTCGAAGACGCAGGATCCGCGTACGGTGCTGTTCGCCGATGAGACTGGCGGGTCCAGTGCCCAGAAGCGGCACACCGCGTACGGCTTCTACTGGACCGAGGGCAATCGGGGCATCGGGTGGGGAGAGGGAGTCGTCCCGACGCTGAAGGGCGGATCGAAGCTCGGAATCGCATCGCCTCCGGCCGTGTGGATTCCCTCTGCCGAGGATGGGCGTGCGATTTGTCGGCCGAGCATCGCCGCAGGGGAGCGGCTGCAGGGATTCAGGGCAGGTTGGACGGACGGATCCGGCACGCTCGGGGAGCGATGGAAACTGGTCGGCAATGCCGTGACGGTGCCGGTTGCGAAATGGTTAGGTAGTCGGCTGGTGGCGCCGGGCTATCCCGTCGATGTCGATCGTCGCGCGTTGACGCCGGGTCGGCGTTGGCCGTTCGCCGCGTCGTCGGTTGCCGGGAATCGCGAGGCGTGGTCGATCGGTGAGCGCCCAGTCGACAAGCGATCGGGCGTGTCATTGATGAACCTGCTCGATCGCTACACCGCAGAGCCCCTGAGCCTGGGAGCGACCAGTGGCTTCACCAAACGGCTCAAGGCCAGCACATTGCGACGCGACGATCGGTTCGTGGCAGCGCTCGACGCGCATATCGCCGCCTTGACAGCGGGCTGAGATGCCCGAGCCGCTCAGCGACGACGTCCGGCGGCGGATGGAACGCCAACGCCGCCGAGACACCGCGCTGGAGGTGGCGATCAGACGCCGGCTCCATGCGCTCGGCTATCGATTCCGAGTCGATCACCGGTTGGAGCCATCGCTGCGGGTTCGAGGAGACATCGTCTTCACAAAGCGCATGGTGGTCGTGTTCGTCGACGGTTGCTTCTGGCACGGCTGTCCCGAACACGCGACCGCTCCGAAGAACAATGCGGTCTGGTGGCGAGAGAAGCTCGACGCCAACAAGGAACGCGACCGCCGGAACCGGGACGCACTTCGCGAGCTCGGCTGGACTGTGGTCTCTGTTTGGGAGCACGAATCGGCAGACGACGCCACGCGTCGCGTGACCGGTTGTCTCGAGGGGGCGAATATTGAGTTGGTGTCGCCGAGCGACGGTCCAACGTGAGCCCGTCGGACGGGTCCCATTCGGTGGCCGCTCGTGGAGTGGCGGAGTGAGAGATAGGTCGACGATGGTCAGCAGACCGGCAGACCGGCAGATGCTCGAGGCGTACGGCTCGCGTGTGCGGGGTTCGCTGCTAGGCGGAGCCATCGGCGATGCGCTGGGTGGTCCCGTCGAGTTCTGGGATCTGGACCGCATCCACCGCGGATGCGGCCGCGAGGGTGTCAGGGAGTACGTGCCCGAGGACGTCGGGGGCACTATCGCGTACGGCCGGATCACCGACGACACGCAGATGACGCTGTTCACCGTCGAAGGCATGATCCGGGCGTCGGTCCGCACCGATCGCGGGCTGGGTTTCACAGTCGCGGTGCTGCATCACGCGTACGACCGATGGCTCGATACACAGTTGCTCCCCCGGCCCGATGGTGAGCGTGATAGCTGGCTCATCACCGAACGCTGGTTGTACTCGCGCCGGGCACCCGGAAACACCTGCCTCGACGCGCTGAAGGTGGCGCGGGACGGCGAACGGAGGATCCGGCCGTTCGGTGGCGCGGCACGCAACCAGTCGAAGGGCTGCGGCGGTGTGATGCGTAGCGCACCGTTCGGGCTGCTGCCGCCCTGGACATGGGCATCGCTGCAATCGCAGTTCGACGCGGCCGCCGAGGCGGCTGGCTACACCCACGGGCACCGCACCGGACAACTGGCCTCGGGTGCCCTCGCCGTGCTGATCGGCGCGATCATGCGTGGGCAAGACCTCGCGGAGGCGGTCGACACGATGCTGGAGCAACTGCGCCAGTACGAGCACCACGAGGGGACCACACACGCGATCGAGCAAGCCGTCGATGCCGCGCGGGAGCCCGCCAGCGCAGCCGCGATTGAGGAACTCGGGGACGGGTGGGTCGCCGAGGAAGCACTCGGCATCGCCGTCTACGCCGCACTTGCGTACCCGGAGCCAAGCGAGATTTGCGATGCGCTGGCCCTAGCAGTGACCCACTCCGGCGACAGCGACTCCACGGGAGCGATCTGCGGCAACATCCTGGGCGCGCTGCACGGCGAGACGGCCCTGCCGCCAGTGCTCGCCTTCGAGGTGGAAGGACGCGGCACGATCCTCACTCTCGCCGACGACTTCATCTACGAGTTCACGGCCGGCGACCGACTTCATGGCGACTACGGTCCCGATACGAGATGGGGGATCCGCTACCCGGGCTGGTGAGCTCGAAACTGTGGCAGTTGCCCTTGTTCAGTATTCGTGGCTTTTCGGGAAAACTGAACATGCACAGATCCTGAACAATCGATGACCCGCTCCCAGGCGACCGTGATCACGACGCGACCGGCGTACTCGGCCGTGGTGAGCGCGGCGCGGCGCATAGGACGAACTTCATTTGTCGGTCATGCGCAGTTTCGGGACTGGTCCCCGCGCGGCAGTGGGCTGAGGGCGTGAAGGCGAGCCGATGAACGTACGCGGCTCGTTGTCCGTTCCCATCTGGAGGATGACCGATGCGTCTACAACCCTTCCGTTTCGTAGCGGTGGCCATGGCCGTCGCTGTCGCGCTCGGGCTTGCTGTGACCGCCCCGACCGCGGCGAATGGCAGTCCGAACCGTGCGCCGGCCGAGCGGGTCGTCGCCGACGTCTCGCACCGTGGTGCGTCTGGCTACGCGCCTGAGCACACGTTCCCCGCGTACGACCGCGCCATCCGCATGGGCGCCGACTTCATCGAGCAGGACCTGCAGATGACCGCCGACGGCGTCCTGGTGGTCATGCACGCCAGACGCTGGACCGTACCGCGAGGGGGCCGAAAGCAAACTGCACCGGAGCCGTGGGCACCAAGACGCTCGCGCAGCTGAAGACCTGCGACATGGGCAGCTGGTTCAACGAGGCGTAACCCCGACAGGGCGGGCCTGACTACGTCGGCTTGGAGATCGCGATCCTGCGGGACGTTTCGAGCGTTACCGGCACCGGGCGAACTACTACATCGAGACCAAGTCGCCGTCGCTGTACCCCGAGATGGAAGACAAGCTGCTCGCGCTGATGGACGAGTTTCACCTGCTGAATCCGGCACGTGATCGCTGGCAGGTGCTCATCCAGTCCTTTAGCGAGACAAGCCTGCGTCAGATCGACTCGGCCGCTCCGGAACTCCCGCTCGTACAGCTGGTTTCGGGTAGTGCGACCAGTGGCGAGGTCCGTGCAGGTGCCGCCGAGGTCGCCACGTACGCCGAGGGACTCGGGCCGTCGCACAGCGACGTTGACGCGGGGGTCATCGAGGGTGCGCATCAGTCGTGCCTGGCCGTGCACCCCTACACGGTCAACGACGTCGACGACACGGTCCGCCTGATCGAGATCGGGGTGGACGGGATGTTCACCAATTTCCCCGACAAGCTCAACGACGTACTCGGTGACCGCGCCGTGCACGGCAAGCGGGCCGCGGTGCTCGCCAAGCGCGCGCACGACGTCTGCGTGGCCTGACCCTCCAGGGTTTGTGACGTAACGGTGTGTTTGACCCCGGGGAGGTCGCCGTTGCGTCACAAATCTCGCGGGGCGTCCTTGACGGTCGCGGTCACGAATCTCTCGACGGCCGCATTGGTCGGTCGCTCCTCCCAATCGGCGAACAGGAGGTGGCCGCCCCCGACGTGGGACAGCGTCAGCGCGCCGATATCGGCGTCGGGCGCGATCCTGCCTGCGTCGCGCTCGGCGGAGAGGTACGCGGCGATGGCCGTCGTCGCATCGGCATCAGGTGGCCGATCTTGCGTTCCATCTTTGGTCTGGTGGCTCGGAAGTCGGCCTGCAAGTCTGGTCTGGGTGGCTCGGGCCAGGTGCCGTTGGTGTGGGCCGGTGCTATTCGACGGATTCGGTCGAAGCCACGTTGCGTGATCCACCGCCGGCAACGGACTGCTCTACCGAACGCAGGATGTTCGAGTCTTCCAATCGCATGGCATCTACTCTGCTGATCGCAGCAATGGAGGTGGCGCTTACGGAGCTGCCAAGGTGCTTGCGAGTGGATGTCCCTTGGCCCGCTGATAAGATTGCCTTATGGAGTTGATGGCCGTCTATCGCGATGCCCGACGGGATGAGGAAGTTGCTCGTCTGCGTCGCGTGCTCGCGCTGCGTGCGATGGTGGCAACGGGCATGAGCCAGCGAGACATCGCCGAGACATTGGGTATCTCGCAGCCGGCTGTCAGCCAGCAGTTGAAGTTTGCGCCGGATCTCGCTGCGGTGCACCCGGGGGTGCTACTGGGTGCAGCCACGCCGGTGCTCAAGGCGCTGGCCGATGCGTATGGCTACACGGACTTGGCAGCTTTCGGTTCGGTCGCACGCCGACAGGCGCATCAAGACTCCGACATCGATCTGCTGATCCAGGCACCTGACGGGACGTCATCATTCGCGTTCATCCGATTCAAGCAATTGATCGAGGAGATTCTCGGGCGGACCGTCGACCTCATCTCGTACGGCGGTCTCAAGGCGGGACTGGACGACGACATCCGTCGTGAGGCTGTGCTCATTTGATGGACCGCAAGACAGCCAAGGAGTTGCTGCACATTCGAGCTGGCTCGGGCGTGCCGACGCGATTGCACACCAAGGCAAGGCTGCGTACCTGGCGGACGATCTCCTACAAGAGGCCGGAGACTCCTCATGATGAAGCTGGGAGAGGCGGCCAATCGACTGGCGAAACTTGGCGTGCTCGCACCCGACGGCGTGGACTGGGCGCTTGCCATCGCAAACCGAAACTTCATCATCCATCAGTACGATGAGATCGACCGCGAACTGACCTGGTTGACGCTATCGGTTGACCTCGCCGATTGGCGACAGTCGCTTCGCGAACTCTTCGAGCAGG
Source organism: Solicola gregarius (assembly GCF_025790165.1). Taxonomy (GTDB): domain Bacteria; phylum Actinomycetota; class Actinomycetes; order Propionibacteriales; family Nocardioidaceae; genus Solicola; species Solicola gregarius. Next base: position 4,871,760 of record NZ_CP094970.1, on the reverse strand, counting down.
CAGCGGTCACGATCGATGGGTACTGACGCGGTCGATGGTTACCTGCCCACCTGTGCGGGCGCTGGCCGACCTTCCGTCCCCGCTGCGCGCTCCGGAGGGACGCTCGACGCCCTCCACCTCGCGGCATGCCGGCCCTCGCTTGTCGGTCGCGGCCTCTACGCTGGACCGCGTCGACGGGAGGTGAGCCATGGAGTACGCCGAGATCGATGCGCTGCGCGAGAAGCATCCGGCATGGAAGTTGCTCCGCGCCGGCAATGCCTCGCTCGTGCTCGCATTCCTGGGCCGGTGGTACGTGGAGGACAACCACGGCGCCACTGGAGTCTCCGAGCTCGCCAATGCTCTGGACGACGAGCTCTATGCTCGCAACCTCGACCATGGCGACGGAGATCGGTTTCCCAAGCGGCCCGAGGAGTACCTCGAAGACTGGGCTGCCCCCGACGCCAGGTGGCTGCGCAGCTTCTACCCCGACCATTCCGATGAGGTGCATTACGAGGCCACGTCGGCGTTCGAGAAGGCGTACGCCTGGGTCACCGGCCTGGCCGAACGCGAGTTCGTCGGCACCGAGTCCCGGCTGCACACGGTCGTCGAGCTCCTTCGGCAGATCGTCCACGGCACCGACGGCGACCCCGAGGCCCGACTGGAGCGGCTACGCGAGCAGCGCGATGCCCTCGACCGAGAGATCGCGGATGTCGAGTCCGGGCAGGTCGCCGTGCTGGGCGACGGTGCCGTACGCGACCGGTACCAGCAGTTCGCCAGCACCGCCCGGGAGTTGCTGAGCGACTTCCGCGAGGTCGGAGAGAAGTTCCGTGAGCTCGACCGAAACGCCCGCGAGAGGATCGCCGGGTGGGAGGGCTCCAAGGGCGACTTGCTCGCAGAGCTGGTGGCGAGCCGCTCCGACATCGGCAGCTCCGACCAGGGCACGACCTTCCAGGCGTTCTACGATTTCCTACTCTCCGAGCGCCGACAGGACGAGTTGAGCGACCTGCTGCGACGCGTACAGCAGCTCGATGCGGTGACGACCGACCGACGGCTCGGCACGATCCATCACGACTGGTCGTTGGCTGCCGAGCGTACCCAAGGCACGGTCCGCAAGATCTCCGAGCAGTTCCGCCGGTTCCTCGACGACCAGGTGTGGGTGGAGAACCGCCGCGTCGTCGACCTGGTACGCCAGATCGAGGCCACCGCGCTGGAAATACAGGACGAGCCTCCCGCCGACGGCTTGATGATCGATCTCCCCGGCATCCCGATCAGCCTGCCGATGGAGCGTCCGCTCTACAGCGTGCAGCCCGCCGCAGAGGTCGACAGTCTGCTGACGCCGTCGGCGGAGGAGGACCTCGACATGACGGCGCTCTTCGGGCAGCACTTCGTCGATCGTGCTCGGCTGGCCGACAACCTACGGGCCGTTCTCCCGGCGGCCAGCGCCACCAGCCTCAACGAGATCATCGATCTCTATCCGATCGAGTACGGTGCCGCCGAGATCCTCGGCTATCTCTCGCTCGCCGAGGACGACCTGGACGTGGAGATGGACGAGACCGACGAGAGCATCATCGACTACGTCGATATCGACGGTCACGCCCGTCGTGCCCGACTGCCCGGCGTGAGAGTGAGCCGCCGATGAGAACGCCCGAGGAACATGCCGTGGCCACCACCATCATCGAGCTGATGCGTGGTGTCGTCTATCGCGAGACCCACGAGTCGGGGTGGGAGACACTCGACCGGCACGGCGCCGCCGTACGTGATCACTTCGCCACTCTCGGCGTCGATGTCGTCGTCGACGACACGGCAGGCTACGCCTACCTCAAGTCCCAGCCCGAGGACGATGGTGAGGAGCCTTTGCCACGGCTGGTACGCCGCCGTGCTCTCACCCATTCGCAGAGCCTCTTGCTGGTGCTGCTACGTAAGCGGCTCGTGGAGTTCGACACCGTGGCAATCGACGGCAAGCTGGTCCTGAGTCGCGACCAGATCGTCGACGAGTTGCGTACGTTCCTGCCCGAGTCCTCCCACGAGGCACGGATGATCGACAAGGTCGACACGACCATCAAGCAGGTGGCAGATATAGGCTTCCTTCGCCCCTTGCAGGGGAGCAGTGACCAGTGGGAGGTCCGGCGGGTGCTGAAGGCGTACGTCGATGCCGAGACGCTGGGCGACTACGCTGCCAAGCTCGAGGAGTACGCCGCGGGACTGCGGGGCGATGCCGATGAGTGACGGGCTCTTCTCTGCTGCCGGGCTCGCCGATGATTCCCGAGCGGGCTACCGGTTGCAGCGGATCGAGGTCTACAACTGGGGCACGTTCGACCAGCGGGTCTGGCGCCTGACGCCCGACGGAGAAACCTCCCTGCTCACCGGCGACATCGGCAGCGGCAAGTCCACCCTGGTCGATGCCGTCACGACGCTGCTCCTGCCGGCCAACAAGATCACGTACAACAAGGCCGCCGGTGCCGAGTCGAAAGAGCGCACCCTGCGCAGCTACGTTGAGGGCCACTTCAAGTCCGAGCGCAACGAGGCCACAGGCACCTCCCGGCCGATCGGGTTGCGTGACCATCGGTCGTACTCCGTCGTCCTCGGCGTCTTCGTCAACGCGGGATACGACGAGGAGGTCACCCTCGCTCAGGTCTTCCACCAGAAGCAGCGCGACAAGGGCCAACCAGACCGGTTCTTCGTCACCGCCATCAAGTCGCTGGCGATCGATCCGGACTTCACCGACTTCGGCACCGACCTCAATCAGCTCCGTAAGCGGCTGCGCGGGGCGGGCTGCGAAATCAGCAACAACTACCCGGAGTACTCCCGGCGACTCCGGCGGTTGCTCGGCATCAGGTCTGACCAGGCCCTCGAGCTGTTCGGCCAGACCGTGTCGATGAAGTCCGTCGGCAACCTGAACGAGTTCGTGCGCGACCACATGCTCGAGCCCGCAGACTCCTCCGCGCGGGTGCGTGACATCGTGGGTCACTTCGACGACCTCACGAAGGCCCACGAGGCAGTGACCCGGGCACGCGAGCAGCTCGCCGCGCTGATCCCGCTGGTCGACGCGGCCGACAAGTACGACACGGCGCTCGAACAACGCGCCGGACTCGACCGGCAACGCGAGGCCGTACGCCTCTACATCGCCGAGCTCCGGCTGCGGCTCCTCGACGAGGAGTTGGAGGCGCACAAGGCCGAGTCGGCTCGCGCCAACCGCGAAGCCGAGGAGTTGGCCGCGCGGCGAGTAACGCTGGTGAGCGAGCGCGACGGACTGATCGGCGAACGCGCTGCCGCCGGTGGTGACCGGATCGGCGAGCTCGAACGGCTGGAGCGGATCGCGCGCGAGGAAGCCGAGGCGCGAGCCGGACGGCGCGCACGCTATGCCGGCCACCTCGCCGACGCCGGCCTCGCCGAGGTCACCGATGCCGACGGGTTCGTCCGTGTCGGCGAGCAGGCAACGGCTGAGCTGGCCGGGATCGCCGAGGAACGCAAGCGGCTGGATCACGCCGTCGCCGAGCGACTCAGCGAGCGATCACGGATACGTGAGGCGACGCAGGAGACCAAGGAGGACATCGAGAGCCTGCGCGGACGACGCAGCAACCTCGGTCGGAACCAGCTGGCGGTACGCGAGGCACTCTGCCGCGACCTCGGACTCGACGTCGACGATCTGCCGTTCGCCGGCGAGCTCATCGACGTCGCCGAGGGGTACGAACAGTGGCGCGGCGCCGCGGAACGCGTACTCCGCGGATTCGCCCAGTCGCTGCTCGTCGATCAGCAGCACTATCAAGCCGTGTCACAGTGGGTCAACGAGCGGCACCTCGGGATGCGGCTGGTGTACGAGCGAGTGCCGCACCGCAGTGTCGGGCTCCAGCCCCACGGCGAGGAGGGCGGTCTGATCCTCGCCGAGACGCTCGAAGTGGCTGGCGGCCGGTTCGAGGACTACCTCCGATCGCAGCTCAACCGCCGCGCGGGGCATCGCTGCGCCGAGACGCTGGACGAGTTCCGCGAAGCGATGCGTGCGGTCACCCGCGAGGGGCAGGTACGTTCCGGAGACCGGCACGAGAAGGACGACCGGTACCGCGCGGACGACCCACGCCATTGGCTACTCGGCTGGGCCAACGAACGCAAGATCGAGGCACTCGAGTCGCATGTCGCGGAGTTGGAGTCCCAGTTGGCCGAGGTCGACCGGGCCGCCGAGAAGGTGGACGCCGAACGTGACGCGATCCGCAGTCGAGAGACAGCGTTGGAACGCCTCGCGGAGTACTCATCCTGGACTGAGCTCGACGTTGAAGAGGCCGAGCAGCGTGCGGCCTTGGCACGTACGGAGCGCGAGCGTCGGCTCGCCGGCTCGTCGGAACTGGCCGAGATCGAACGGCGCATGACCGAGGTCGGCACCGCGATCCGCGAAATCGAGGGCCACGAGAAGCAGGCCCAGCAGGACATCGCGCGCGTGGGCGAACGCATCGATCGTGCCGAGGGGGCCCGGGAGCAGGACCGATCGCTTCTCGCCGCGACTGACCGCGCGTACCTGACCGGCACGCGAGCGTCGTACGACGCTCTCACCAACCGACTCGGTAGTGATCATCCGACCCGTTCCGACGACTGTGCCGCGGCGGAGAGCGGGCTGACCGCGGAGCTGGGCGGACGGATCGAGCGCCTCACCCAGCAGATGAACGCTCAAGCCACCAACACACTCCGGCACATGGCCGAGGTTCGACGCCGGTGGCCCGAGTCCACCACGGAGATGGACACCGACATCGGAGCGAGGGCCGAGTTCCGGGCCTTCCACGACCGCGTGCGCGACGATGACCTGCCGAGGTTCGAGGAGGACTTCAAGCGGCAGCTCAACACGGAGACGATCAAGGAGCTCGCCGGATTCAACAACTGGTTGCGGCGACAGCGCGACGTCATCCATGACCGCGTCGCCACCATCAACGACGCACTCGCCGCCATCGACTACAGCCCAGGTCGGATCATCCGGCTCGAACCCGAGGCGACGCCCAACACCGACGTCCGGCAGTTCCAGACCGACCTGCGCGACGCGACCGGCGACACCCTCACGCCGCAGGATGATCGCTATTCCGAACAGCGGTTCCTCGACGTGCAGCGGATCATCGAGCGATTCCGCGGGAGAGAGGGCCACACCGACTCCGACAAGGCGTGGACCGCGAAGGTCACCGACGTGCGCAACTGGTTCACCTTCTCCGCGTCCGAGCGCGACCGGGAGACCGATGAGGAGCATGAGCACTACCGTGATTCGGACGGCAAGTCCGGCGGGCAGAAGGAGAAGCTCGCTTACACCATCCTCGCCGCCTCACTGGCGTACCAGTTCGGCCTGGATTGGGGTGTCAAGGAGTCGCGCGACTTCCGATTCGCGGTGATCGACGAGGCGTTCGGGCGAGGGTCGGATCAGTCGACGCGTTACGCCCTCGACCTGTTCGCCAAGCTGGGGCTGCAGTTGCTCGTGATCACACCTCTGCAGAAGGTGCATGTGATCGAGCCGTACGTCCGGGCGATCGGGTTCGTCGACAACCCGTCCGGAAACAACTCGCGGCTGCAGACGCTGACGATCGAGGAGTTTCACGAACGACGCCGGGTGGAGCGTGCCGAGTGACGCGTTGGACCACGCCGGCCGACGTCAGGGCCAAGGTGCAGCGTCGCTGGGACGACCAGACGTTGTTGCGGGCACTGGCCGCCGGCGAGGACTTCCCCGCGCAAGACTTCCCAATCCGTGGACCCAAAGTGAGCGAGATCGGGGTGGATGTCGGCGCGGTGCGGGATTGGATCGCCGCTCTCGAGGACGCGAGCCGTCAGGGCGAATGCTTCGAGATCGAGTGGAGCGTGATCGGGGGTCGTGAGATCGGGCGCAATCGGTTCCCAACCCGCGCCCGCCTGACCAGCTACGACCAGGCGTGGGCACTTCTCGGCGCGAAGCGAAGGGTCGCCTCGTACGTCGAAATCCTCGAGCTGGTGAGCGACCTCCCGGTCGTACGAGCATGGGTCGGCGATCACCCGCTCAAGTCGCTGGACGCAACCGACGACTGGGAGAGTTTGCTCGCTGCGTACCGGTGGCTCGCGGCCGCACGAGGCTCGGGGCTGTACTTGCGTACGATCGATGCGCCGGGCGTGGACACCAAGTTCGTCGAGCGGCATCGGCCAGTGCTCGGCCAACTCCTAGGGGCGGGCAGGAGACCGTCGGCGTTCGCTCGCGACCTCGGCCTGGCCGCCAAGCCGGACACAGTCCGGATGCGCTTCTGCCCGGGGTTCCTCGGCCTGCCGCGCAGCGTCACCGAGGCGACGTTCCGGGTCGACGAGATCGCTGGTCTCCAGGTCGGCGTAGGTTGCGCCGTGGTCGTCGAGAACGAAGTGACCTTCCTCAGTCTCGATCCTCCGAACGATGGCGTGTTGCTGTGGGGTAAGGGATTCGATGTGGACCGGGTGGGTGCGCTGCGCTGGCTGGCCGATGTGCCGGTTTGGTACTGGGGTGACCTCGACACCCACGGTTTCGCCATCCTCGATCAGCTGCGGGCGTGGCTTCCACAGACCGAGTCGTTCCTGATGGACCGAGCGACGCTCCTCGAGCATCGTCAGCGGTGGGGGAGCGAGACCGGGCCGACCAGTGCTCGGCTTGGGCGCCTCGCGACCGACGAGGCTTCGGTCTACACGGATCTGGTGACCGACCGCTACGGCAACGCCGTCCGGCTGGAGCAGGAGCGCATCGCCTGGGGCTGGGCGACCGAGCGCCTGCCATACCAGCGGATCTGACCGCCAGCGTTCCCGTTTTGGAGAGTTTGGGTCGGTTTGCGCATGCTGAAACCGACCCAAACTCTCCAAAACGCAGACGAATCAGATGTCGAAGTAGAGCTCGAACTCTACTCGGCGTGTCGGCAGTGATTGGCAATCGTTGGATATGCACCCTGACCTGCACAAACGCCTATCTGTAGCGATTGGCAGCGTTGGCGGTTTGTGAACGTCTTGCGGACTTTCTGCGGACACCGGGACCCCACACGAGCAGTAGAACGCCACCCCCGGACGACTTCGGTTGCAGGGGTGGCGTTCTGTTCGGCGCTGGTGCGGTCGCCGCGGTCGAAAGGATAGGGAACCGCTCTCGCACCATCGTTCCGGTTCCGGCGGGTGAGCGACTTCATGGAGTCCCCGCGCGGGCCGGTGGCGTTGACGCCGGTCTTCTACGAGCTCGACTTTTCGGCGATGCAGAATCGAGCGATCTGCCACTGGTCGAGCCGCACGTCGGTGATGTAGACGAACGTGTCGGCGAGCTTGGTATCGAACGTGGACTCGACCTGCACGCGGTCGCCGATCCTCACGTCGGTGTCGGCGGGCAGCGTGACGTCGTAGCGGCTGACGGTCCACTGTGCGCCGCCGGCATCGAACTCGGCCGGGGTGGCGTACTGCGGGCGTACGAGCATCGGGCCGACGTACCGGTCGGCGAAGATGGGTGTCTCCTCGCCTGTCTCCTCGTCGAACTCGGTCTCGCCGGTGTCGTAGCTGATCGTGCCGGTGTCGGTGAGCAGGTCACCGATCCGGCCGCGGAGCAGCTCGACGTTGGGCCTCATAGCGCCCGCTTGCGGTACTGGTGGAGTACGGCGAGCTCGGGCAGGGTCCAGCCTGAGAATGTGCCGTGGCGGATCGTCAGCTCGCCGATGGACTCCTCGACGGTGCCGGTCGGATTGACGACGAGACGCGCGCACGAGGAGACGATGACGGCCGCGAGGTCGTCGGCCGGTACGTCGGTGGACGTGTCGAAGCCCTTGCCACGCGTGTATGCGCGCACCATCGCCCGGACGGTCGGCAGGTGCTCTGTCGCGAGCGCCAGCGTCGCGGCGTCCCCAGGTCTCCCCAGGAACGCCACGACGCCGGTAGCGGTCGGCTCAGCCATGCTCAGGCGCTCTCGGTGACCTTGACCAGCGCGAGCGGGTGCGTGAACGCGAAGCCCACGCGCATCGTGGCCTTGACGCCCACGCGATCGCTCGAGAAGTACGCCGACTTGTCGACTTCCAGCCTCGTGTTGTCGCGGACGACGACCTGCACGAACCGGGAGTCGATGCCGTAGATGGTGCCGGCGGTGACAGACGAGGACACGAGCAGCGGCACGCCGAGCACGGAACGACTCGTGGCGCTGGTCGCGTCCCGACCGAGCAGCGGCGCGTTGGACGCGGTACCTTCCTTGACCTTCGCGAGCACGAGCGCGGTCGCGGGGTCGGTGACGAACGACGTCAGGCTGCCGCCCTTCTGCTCCGACTTGCTGATCGCCTCGGCCGCCCAATCGAGGTTCGCCGGACCGTCGGCCGCGTAGTTCGCGGTCGACATGGTGAGCGCCTCGAGACCTCCGGGGCCGTTGGTGGTCGCCCCGTCGGCGTCGAAGAACGCTGCGTCGACCTTGCGGGCAATGTCGCGGGCGAGTCCGTCGCCGACGACCTGCTGAGCCGCGGGGCTCGAGTCCTCGGCAAGCTCACGAGAGATGATCGTCAGGCCGGCGACCTTGGACGGCGTGCACTCGAGCTCGTCCATCGTGGCGTCTGCCGGGCTGATCTCCGCGCCCTCGGCTACCCATGCGGCGGCCGGGTCTGCGGTGACGAGCGGGACTCGGTAGGTCGTGCTCCCGATGGTGACGACGGTGCCGATCTGAGCGGCGACCGATCCGTCGATGACTGGCTGGACGACGAGCGCGCCGATCTGCTCGGGGAGCAGGCCGCCTACGTCGTCGGTGGTGGTGTACATGGCCATGAGTGCGATTCCTCCGCTAACGATGATCACGAGGAGTCCTCCGGGATTCGGGGACTTCGGATGCCGCGGGCGGTCAACGCCTCACACGGTCTCGCTCTAGCGAGGGGAGCCGGGACGATGCCTGCACCTGTCCCGACTCCCCAATGGTACCCGACAGGGGTACCTAGCCGCGGATCACGCTCGCCCAGGTGGTCGACGTGTCGGACCCTCCACGGTTGCCGAGTCCGACGTCCCCGCCGTACGCGGCCTGGCCTAGGTGCGGCTTTGACTCGACGAGCTCGGCGACCGCGGCGGCGACCTTCTCGGGGTCCACGTTGCCGTCCTCGTCGAGCAGGGCGTCGGAGAACGCGAGGTCGGATCCGTCGTGGAGCTTGCCGGGTCCCGTCGCGAGGCGGGCGACCTCGGCACCCTGTAGTGAGGTCACACGCTCGAGCAGGTTGTCACGTTCGGCGCGGGCCTCGTTGCGCTCCACGCGGTAGCGTGCGGCCTCCGGGTTGCCCTTGCGGCCCTCGGTCTCCTCGGTGGTCTGCTCGTCGCTCTCGGGCGAGTCCTGCGGCGTCTCCGTGGCTTCGGTGGCCTCGGTGCTGGTGTCAGTGGTCATCATGGGGTTTCCTTTCGTCGTTGGCGATCGCGGCCATCTGGTCGGCCGAGATGATGAATCCGCGCACCCGGTGCCGGGTCACGCCGAGCGGTTGCCCGTCGAGGTCCTCGGTCATGGTGTGGATCGGGTCGTACTCGCGGGCGTGACGTCGCCACGCCTCGGTCCAGGTGTCGTCGGTCCGGCTGGTCATGCGGTCACCGGGACGGGTTCGCACTGGCATCCGGGATGCCGGTGGAACGGGGTGCCGGCCGCGTAGATGTACCCGGCCGGGTCGAGGTGCTTCTTCGCGAGCCAGACACACAGCTCGCAGGGGTCGGCGTCGAGGCCACGTCGGTAGCCTCCGACGCCGTGCTCGGCGTAGGCGCGTACGACGCCTTGCTGCATGGCGTTGACGGGTTCGGAGCGGGCCACCCGTACGACGCGAGGCTCGAGGGACTCCGGGTCGTCCAGGGCCTCGCTCAGCGTCGTGACCGCCTTCGTGAGGCGCTGGACCTCGGCTACGTCGTCGGGCAGGCTCAGGCCGAGCGGCGAGGCTTCAATGCCCATGAGGCGCAACTGTCGAGCGGCGTAGAGGTCGGCCACGACGGTGCCGCCCCGGTTGACCCGGATGAACAGACGGGCAAGCTGTGTCTGCCAGGCCATGTCTGACAATGCGCCCGCGATCCACTGCGCCAACAGTGCGACGCCTGCGCGCTCGGCCAGCGTCGCGAGGCTGTCGGCGTACTGCTGGAACAGCACGCCCTCGGCACTCGGCGGAACCTGCTCGGTCGGGGCCGTCACGACGTCACGACCTGACCGAGGTCGACTCCGAGCGCGTCGACCGACTCGACCCGGCGGGCCTGTCGAATCTCGGTGATCTCGTCCTCGGAGTACCCGAGCTTGCGCAGTGCGTACGACGCGGGCAGGACGCCGGCCTGCACCAGCTTGACTGCGGCGTCGGCCTCCTGAGCAACCGAACGCGTGGCGGCATCGGCCCAACGGACACGGACGTCTACGGAGCCGGGAGCGACCTTGCCGGCGACCGCGGCGGCCAGCCGCATGACTTCCTCCCAGCTACGCCCGAACGCCTGCTGGCGGGCCTCGGCGCGTGCGGTGAGTGCGGCCTCGGATGCGCGGATGGAATCGGCAGAGGTCGGGTTGTCGCCACCGATTCCGAGCATGTGCTCGGGAAGGCCGGACACGGCACTGATCTGGCGCATGATGACGCCGATCGCGTTCTCGTATCCCACGAGGTCGGATCCTGGAAGCTGCCCGAACTTGGCCTCGTGATTCTCCGAGACCATCGCCCGATCGCCCTCCGGGATGGGGTTGACGGCCTCGCCGGTCTCCTCGTCGGATTCAAGCTCAATTCCGGTCGCGAAACGCCTAGGTCGAGCGGTGTACTCGGAGCTCACGAGGAGATCGCTCGTCAGTTTCACAACGGCATCGGTCAGCGACAGGACGTCGGCCATCTCCGAGCGGCCGTCGTCGTCGAGCATCCGTGTGGCGTTCACGAACGGCACGACCGGTACCACGCCGAGCGGGTTCGGCAGTGGCGTGTCCACGACGCGCAGGCCGCCGGTAGTGGCTCCGCGGGTGTTGGCGCGTAGTCGGGTCACCTGGTGCGGTTCCCAGAGCGTGGCCTCGGTGGTCGAATCGGTGTTCCAGCGCTTCACCGCGGCGACGACACGACGAGTCCCGGGGTCGAGCAGGACCGTCACCTGCTTCGCCGACTCAGCCGAGATGAGCGCCGAGCCGTCGAGGTTGCCCCACACAGCCACGTACGACGTTCCGAGGCACAGGGCCTCGCGGTGTACGACTGCGGCGCGCTGGTCCATGTCGTTCGCCAGCCACGCCGGCCAGACGTCGGCCCCATCGAATCCGACCACGCGGAGACGTTCGGCGACGGCCTCGACAAGCAGGCGCGGGACGTTCACCGAGACGCGGTGCAGACGGTCACCGAGCGCGGTCCTCGCCTCCGGTGAGAGGAAGCTCAGCGGCTGGCATCCGTCGTAGTAGGCGTCCAGGCCGGCGTACGTCGACTGCGGCGCGTCGAGCTTCTTGATCAGGGTGTCGAGCAACTTGTCGGTCATGGGTTCTCCATTCAGGCCGCGAACGATCGCGACCGCTTGCGGGGCTTGCGGCCGAGCCAGACGGCTCGGCTGTGACACATCAGGGCAGCCGCCGCACAGTCGATCTTCTTGGCGTGGCGGGAGCGTGAGGTCTTGTCGATACGGAAGCCGCGCGTGTCCTCGCGCAGGACCGCGGCGGCGATGTGGGCGGCGAGCGTCGCGTCACCGGAATGGGTGAGCTGTCCCTCGATGGCGGCGTTGTAGAAGTCGCCCGTTGCCGCGGTGATCCGCGACGGCGACCACGGGAACTCCACGACCGGGAGACGCTCGGCCTCGAGGACTTGCAGGGTCCGGTTGTACCGGAACGGGTCGGCGACGACCTCGGCGACGTCCCAGCGCTGGCAGGCGTCGCGGATGGTCTGCTCGACCTCGAGGACCGGCACGCGCCACTCGGGATCATCGGCCGGCTTCTCCCACACCTTCACCACGTCGAGATGCGGGGTCGGGGAGACCGTCGCGACCACCAGCGCAGTCGAGTCGTCGCTGAACGATCCGTCGAGGCTGACGACGACGCGCGAGCCATCCGGGATCGACTCACCCGTGCTCAGGCCATCCCACACATGCGGCGGCAGAAACGAACCGTCGACGTCGACGGGTAGCTGACACAACCGAGCACGGCGGAACGTCGCCTCACGTGTCTTGGGAGGAAGTAGGGCCGTCATGGCGTCCTCGTGGAGGAAGTCTCCGAGCGCCGGGTTGCTCAGGTCCCAGCAGTGGCGACAATCCACCGGGTGATCCTCGAACCCTGCGGCTGACCACTCGCGGAAGATGAGAGAGCGGTCCTCGGGGTGCTCCGCGGCGTACTCCCGCAGGCTCAACAGCACTTGGTCGTCGAGGTTCGGGCCAGGGGTGCCGATCGCGACCAGTACCGACCGTTCCCGCTTGCCCTGCGCGAGCTGGACGACCTCGAACATGTCACGGGAGACGACGCCGGCCTCGTCCACGATCGCGAGCACGTAGTCGAGTCCCTCGAGCGCGGCGGGCGTGGCGGGCAGCACCTGGAACGTGGAGTCGGTCAGCGGCAGTACGAGCTTGTCGCGGTAGACGTGGCAGCGGCTCGACAGGTCCTCGGACAGCTCGACCATCCGGCGCGCAGCGGAGAACGCGAGGCCGGCCTGTCGTTCGTCCACGGCGACCACGACGACGTTGGCACCCTCACCCCACGTGAACAGGCAGTACAGGCCGAACGCCGCGTTGAGCGTCGTCTTACCCGACCCACGCGGCAGCATCTCGCCGACCGTTCGGGCACCGGAGTCGAGCACGTCACGAGCAATGTCGACCTGCCAGTCGCGCAGGTGGAGCTTCCCGCGCGCCCCGGTGCCCTTCGGCACCCTCAGGAACTTGTCCGCGAACGCCAGGAACCGCTCAGACTCGACCCTGCCCCGAGGCCGGAACGGCAGCGGCACGAGCTCGTTCTCGAGCTTGCCCTTGTTCCCGGACCTCACGAGCCCTCCCCGGAAGGTTGAAGGGTCAAGTTCATTTGCCCCTGCGCCTTGCCCCGCGGTCCCTGACCCTTTCCGGCGGGTGCTGTCCCCAGGGCCTCACGAGCGCGCTCAGAGCCAGGACGGGACGATCCTCGAGCCATCTGGCAGACCGGGCACAGCACGGCGACGTCACGGAGGCGGATCGGCTTGCCGGCGGCCTTGCGCCTCCACGCCTCAGGCGAGTGGTCGACGGACAGGCGATCGACTGCGCCACAGTCCTCGCAGACCGGAGACATGCGGCGTGCTCGAGCCGAGAGCTTGTCCCACTGCGCGTCATAGCCTCGTGAGCGAGCCGAGCCGCGTCGTACCTCCGATGGCAGCGGACCAGCACAGTCAGGGCAGCGGGTCGCGTCGGTGATCTCGCCGCACCGGATGCAGGGTTTCATCTGTCCATACCCACTCGCGTAAAGGGTCGGAACTGGCAGCAGCACTCGTCATCGGCCACGCAGTGGTTCTGATGCCACTTGCCGATGCTGTCGATCAGGTCGACCATCAGGCCGATGTCATCAACGGCGATGCGGCTATCGCCGACGAGGCGGATCGTCTGGCCGAAGTCGTCGGCATCTTCGAGTTCGATTGTCAGGCGCTTGGTCATGATGCTTCTTCCTCAGTGCCAGCCACCTGACTGCCACTGCCACCTATAAGAGGGGTGGCAGTGGTGGCAGTGTCACCGGGCTTGATGGCAGTCGTGGCAGTCGTGGCAGTCGTGCAGGTCAGGGGCGTTTCTTCGCTTGGCAGTGGATGGCAGTCCTCCGAACGGACGAGTTCGTGGAACGGGCGCTGTTTCGTGCCGGTGTTGGTCACGTGTCCGGCGTCTCGCAGCTCAGCTATGGCTCGGTAGTACGTGCGCTCTGGAAGTCCTGACGCCTTCATCAGCGGCGACGTGTGCGCACCGTCGGGGAAGGTGTTGCGCAGCGTGTCGAGCAGGGTCAGTTGGGACTCGGTGGTCTTGCTCGTGTCGATACCGTCGGACCCGACCAGCACGAGGGAGCCGGCGACGGACGACGTGCGCAGGTGCACGGTCACACCGTCCGGTCCGTCCTTCATCTTCGTGTTGGTCAGCTCGAGGTTGGCCTCGTCGCGCTTGGCGTGCCATACGAAGTCGGCGTCGTCCTCGATCCCGGAGTAGCCGCGGGTGTCGTTGTCGCCCTTGTCGGTGTGCGCGAGTGCGAGAGCCGATCCTTCGTCGGTTGCGCGCTTGATCCGATCGAGGTTGTCAACCACTGCGCCCATCTCGGATCCGTTGCCGTCTGCTGCACCGGCTACGCGTCGCAGCGTGTCCACGATGACGAGGCCGTAGTTGCCGTCCTCGACATGGGCGAGCAGGTGGTCGAACGCGGGGCCGGGCTTGTGCAGGTTCAGTGCGGAGCGGCGTACGACGAACCACTCGGTGTCGACCTTGAGGTCGTTCGCCTGCTCCCATGCGGTGACACGTGAGGCGAGTCCGTACGCGCCCTCACCTGCGATGTACAGCACGGGGACCTGCTCGACGTAGCGGCCCTGCCACGGTCGCCCGGTGGCGAGGCAGAGCGCCCAGTCGAGCGCTACGAACGACTTGTACGTGCCGTCACGGCCGCGGAGGATGCCGTATGCGTGGCGCGGGATGATGCCCTCGATGAGTGGCTCGGCTTCGGGCAGGTCGTCGAGCTCGTCGCGCTGTAGGAACTCGGCGTCGAACTTGGCCTCGTCCTCATCGGGGTCGTAGTCGTCGACGGGCGGGCGGTTGTTCAGGATGAGGTATCGGGTGGCGCGGGCGCGCGCGTCGTATCTGGCCTCAGAATGCTGGGCCGCGTGCCTGTCCAGGCCGTTCAGGAACTCGTTGATCGCGGGAATGGCCTCGTCGGGGATTCCGAAACCGGCGGGGATGCCGTAGCCGTCCTGCGTGTCGGCCAGCTCGTCGCGGCTCCACGCCTCCTCTACCCGCTCCATCTGATCCGGCGTGACGGTGATCTGCGCGTCGTCGAGGGTGTCGCGTAGCCAGCGGGCCAGCTTGTGCGGCTCTGGCGGCGGAGCCCCGTTGGTCTGGATCCGGACATCGCAGTGGATGCACCAGGGATGATCGCGGTGTACGTGTTTGCCGATGTGGTTCGCGGTCGCGTCGTCGACCACCTGGCGGATCAGCGCACCCCTCGACTCGGATGCGGTCGTCTCGCGGGAGCCTCGCCAGTCGTCGGGGTCCTTGAACGGTGGGTACGGCTGCCGAGCGGGCAGCGGGTACTTGACGTCGATCACCTACGCAACCTCCTCGTCGGTGACGCCGAACACGGCGACGGCGAACAGGTCGCGGAGCAGCTCGTCCTGGTCGAGGCCGTACCTCTCGATGAACGCGGCGTGATTCGAGCAGGCGGTCGCGATCTCGTCGCACTCGGTGGTACCGACCGCGTTGAACGTGGCGGCACGACGGCGGTAGTACCAGACCGATGCGTCGGTCAGCGCCGACTGGATCACTCTGCGCTGGAAGTTCGCCACGTACGCGTCGCGATCCGCACCCCCTCGCGAAGCCGCCATGTCACGCGGTCGCCTTGTCGTCGAACTGCGCGTCGATCCACGCGATGACGTCGACCTCGCGGTAGACGACGCGCCGGCCGAGCTTGGCGGACTTCGGGCCGGTGCCCTGATGCCGCCAGAACCGCAGGGTGGCCTCGGGGATGCCGGTCAGATCGCTGACCTCCGAGACTCGAAGTAGCTTCGTCATGCTCACAACCTCCTGGTGTGGATAAGCACACCATAACGGTACACACCAACAACGCGTGAACCAACACGCCGAGATGGTGTATGTTGTGGCTATGACTGATGAGCGATTGAACGAGGCGGTAGGCGCTAACATCCGAAAGCTGCGCCAGGCGGTCAACATGTCGCAGACCGAACTCGCCAGCCACGTCGACGAGAGCTTCCGACAGCAGACGATCCTCAAGATCGAGAAGGGCTCTCGTCCGCTGAAGCTGACCGAGGCGGTCGCGATCGCGGAGGCTCTCTCGGTCAGCGTCGAGTACCTGTATCAGCCCGACGTCGAGCCCGCCGAGAAGGTGAGCCAGGTCCTGCGACAGCTCATCGACACTGCCGAGAGCGCTCGCGCCAGCATCGCGAGCTTGGAATATCTGCGGCGCTCGCTCGCCTTCCTGGTCGAGAAGCATGCCGGGGAGCTGCCCGCGCAACTGCGTGAGCACGCTGACGATTGGGCCGGCGACAGCCTCGCGAGCGATGTAGCCGCTCGGGGAGTCCGCGACTTCGAGGACAGTCCGATCGGGCGCGGCGGCATCACAGCCGTGCACACCGATCCACGTGCGGCATGGGGTGACGAGACCGATGAGTAGCAGCAGCATCAAGAAGCGCCCGAGCGGTCGCTGGCGTGCGCGCTACCGGGACGGGGCAGGCAAGGAACACGCCCGACACTTTGCCCGTCGCGTGGAGGCGAAGGACTGGCTCGACGAGCAGACTTCGAAGCTGGTCACCGGGACGCACGTTGCGCCCAAGACCGCGAAGACGACCGTGGGTCAGTGGTGCGATATCTGGATCGAGGGCTACCGAACACGCCGAGACTCCACCGTCCGACAGGCCGAGGTTCACATCGCGGTGATCCGCGAGCACTTCGAGGCGATGCGGCTGGACGCGGTACGCCCGTCGCACGTCCGATCCTGGTGCGCGAAGCTCAAGGCCGAGGGCAAGGCGGAGTCGTACGTGTACGCCCTTCACGCTCGTCTCTCGCAGTTGTACGACGACGCCGTGCACGACGGGGTAGTGGCGCGGAATCCGTGCTCGCGGCGTACGTCGCCACCGATGGGCAAGCAGCGGCCGTACGTCGCGACGACCGAGCAGGTGTGGGCGCTGCACGACGCCATGCCTGAGCACCTGCGGCCGGCGATCCTGCTCGGCGCGTTCGTCGGGCTCCGGGTCGGTGAGACGTGCGGGCTGCGGGTCGGTGACGTCGACTTCATGCGTGGCATCGTCACGCCCGCGGTGCAGTACCCGTCCGAACCGCTCAAGACCGAGACGTCGAAGACGGCCGTACCGATCCCGCGGTCGTTGGCGGTCGAGCTGTCTAAGGCGGTTGGCGATGCCGAGACGCTGCTCACGAACATGTGGGGCAAGCAGCTCGCGCCGTGGACCCTCGAGCTGGCCTTCCGTGAGGCCAGGGGCAAGGTCGACCGCCTGCCTGCGGGCTTCCGGTATCAAGACCTGCGGCACTACCTCGCGTCGCTACTCATCGCGTCCGGTGCCGACGTGAAGGTCGTTCAGGCCAGGATGCGGCACGCGTCAGCGAAGACGACGCTCGACACGTACGCGCATCTCTGGCCCGACTCGGACGACTCCACGCGAGCCGCAGTCGACGGCGTGCTCGCGGCACGGACGTCGATTCCTGCGGACAATCTGCGGACTAGCGAGGCGTGAGACCCCGGAATTCCGGGGCAGAACGCCTAGATGTCGAAGTAGAGCTCGAACTCATGCGGGTGCGGCCGCAAGGCCAGCGGCTCGATCTCCTGGGTGCGCTTGAAGTCGATCCACGTCTCGATCAGGTCAGGCGTGAAGACGTCGCCCTGGGTGAGGAACTCGTGGTCGTTCTCGAGGGAGTCGAGGACAGACGTGAGCGAGGTCGGGACCTGCTGCACCTGGGCGTGCTCGTCGGGCGGGAGCTCGTAGAGGTCCTTGTCGATGGGCTCGGGCGGCTCGATCTTGTTGCGGATGCCGTCGACGCCGGCGAGGAGCAGCGCGGAGAACGCGAGGTACGGGTTGGCCGACGGGTCGGGGCAGCGGAACTCGATGCGCTTGGCCTTCGGGTTGGCGCCGGTGATCGGGATTCGTACGCACGCGGAGCGGTTGCGCTGGCTGTAGACCAGGCTGACCGGGGCCTCGAAGCCCGGCACGAGGCGGTGGTACGAGTTGACCGTCGGGTTGGTGAAGGCGAGCAGGCTCGGCGCGTGGCGCAGGATGCCGCCGATGTAGTAGCGCGCCATGTCCGAGAGTCCGGCGTACCCGGCCTCGTCGTAGAACAGCGGCTCGCCGCCGGCCCAGATCGACTGGTGGCAGTGCATCCCGGAGCCGTTGTCGCCGAAGATCGGCTTGGGCATGAACGTCGCCGTCTTGCCGGCGCCCCAGGCCGTGTTGCGGATGATGTACTTGAACTTCATCACGTCGTCGGCGGCGGCGAGCAGCGTGTTGAAGCGGTAGTTGATCTCCGCCTGGCCCGCGGTGCCGACCTCGTGGTGCGCGCGCTCGACCGTGAGACCGGCCTGCTCGAGGTTGTAGACCATGTCGCCGCGCAGGTCGGCGAAGTGGTCGGTCGGGGTGACCGGGAAGTACCCGCCCTTGTAGCGGACCTTGTAGCCGCGGTTCTCCTCCTCCTGGCCGGTGTTCCAGGCGGCCGCGGCCGAGTCGATCTCGTAGTAGCCACGATTGGCGCTCGTCTCGAACCGCGCGCTGTCGAAGATGTAGAACTCCGCCTCGGGCGCGAAGAAGGCCGTGTCGCCGATGCCGGTGCTCGCGAGGTACGCCTCCGCCTTGCGGGCGATGTTGCGCGGGTCGCGCGAGTACGCCTCGCCGGTGAGCGGATCGTGGATGAAGAACTCCATCGCGAGCGTCGGGCGCTCGCGGAACGGGTCGCGGTACGCGGTGCTCGCGTCGGGGAACAACGCCATGTCCGACTCGTGGATGGCCTGGAACCCGCGTACCGACGAGCCGTCGAACATCAGGCCCTCGTCGAAGACCTCGGGGCCGAACGACGAGATCGGGACGCTGAAGTGCTGCTGGATGCCCGGCAGGTCGGTGAAGCGGACGTCGACGAACTCGATGCCCTGGTCGCGGATGTAGCTGAAGAGTTCGTCCTTGTTGGCGAACATGTGGCCTCCTCGCCCCGCCCGGGGCGTTCCATCGAATCGTGGTGGCGTTGCCACTCGAACGTACGGCGACGCCGTTTCTCGACCATGACTCGGGTGTTTCGCCCATGTTACGGAGGCCGAGGACGCCCGCGATAGTGTCGCAGCGTGTCCGAAAGTGCCCAAGCGCTGCAGGCCGCGGGCTGGCCGCGCCGGATCATCGCGCTGTTCATCGACTGGTTCGTCGCGCTGCTGACCGTGTCCGCGATCGCGGGCACGCCGATCTGGGAGTCGAACACCAGCTCGTGGTGGAACCTGCTCGCGTTCTTCGTCGAGGTCTCGGTGCTCACCGGGCTGCTCGGCTACTCGATCGGCCAGCGCATCGCGGGCGTCAAGATCGTACGCGTCGACGGTGCCCAGCTCGATCCGCTGCGCGCGGCCGTACGTACCGCGCTGATCTGCGTGATCATCCCGCCGCTGATCAACGACGAGCGCCGACGCGGGCTGCACGACCGAGCGGTCGGGTCCATCGCCGTACGCCGCTGACCGCGAGGCCGCACCCGCTGGGCCGCACGTTTCGGCCGCGCCGAACGGATCCGGCAGGGCCGAAACGTGCGGCCCAGCGGGCGCGGGCGGCGGCGGGTGCGGGATACCTCAGCGGCCCTGCATCAGCTTGCGGGCGCCCTTCATCGAGGTCGGGACCGGGCCGTGCGGCACCGGCGCCTGCGGGCGCATCGCGTCGAGGGCGCGCAGCCGCTGCATCAGCTCGGTGATCTCGGCCGGCGTCGTCGACTTCGGCAGCTTCTGGATGTGCTTGATCAGCTTCGGGATCTTCACCTGGCCGTCATCGTCGCCAACGACGATATCGATGATCGGCACCCCGCCGGCCACCCGCGCGTGCTTCTTCTTCTCGGCCGCGAGCAGGTTGCGTACGCGCGTGGGTACGCCCTCGCCGACGAGGATGATGCCGGGCCGGCCGACGACCCGGTGCAGCACGTCTTGGTTCTTGGTGAACGCGACGGCCGTCTTCACGTGCCAGCCGCGCTTCAGCATCTGCAGCGCACCCGCGGCGGCCCCCACCTGCCCGTCGATCTGGGCGTACGCGGCCTTCTCGGCGCGCCGGCCGAACACGATCACCGCGGCCAGGAAGCCCGTCAGGATGGCCAGCGGGATCGCCAGCCACAGCCCCATGATGACGTAGCCGAGAGCGCCGAAGATGCCTCCGACGACGACGAACCACGCCAGCAGGCGTAGACCGATGAACCTCTCGGAGCGCTTGGTGATGCGGTACGCCTGCGCGATCTGGCGCAGCCGTCCCTTCGGGGGCTCTGCGGCGGGAGTGGACATGGTCCAAGCCTACGCGCTCGCGGCCTCGTTCTGCTCGCCGCGTGCCTCGATCGCCTGCTGGTAGAGCCGGCCCGCGCGGTACGAGGAGCGTACGAGAGGCCCCGACATGACACCGGCGAAGCCGATCTCGTCGGCCTCGTCCTTGAGCTCGACGAACTCCTCGGGCTTGACCCACCGCTCCACCGGATGGTGCCGCGGCGACGGCCGGAGGTACTGCGTGATGGTCAGCAGCTCGCAGCCGGCGTCGTACAGGTCACGCATCGCCTGCGAGACCTCGGAGCGCTCCTCACCCATGCCGAGGATGAGGTTCGACTTCGTCACCAGCCCGTACGCGCGCGCCTGGCGCAGCACGTCGAGCGAGCGGTCGTAGCGGAACGCGGGCCGGATCCGCTTGAAGATGCGCGGAACGGTCTCGACGTTGTGCGCCAGCACCTCGGGCAGCGAGTCGAAGACCTGCTCGAGGAGATCGGGCTCGCCGTTGAAGTCGGGGATGAGGTTCTCGACGCCGGTGTCGGGGTTGAGCTCGTGGATCTGGCGCACCGTCTCGGCGTACAGCCAGGCGCCGCCGTCGGGCAGGTCGTCGCGTGCGACACCGGTGATGGTGGAGTAGCGCAGCTGCATCTGCTGGACGCTCTCGGCGACTCTGCGCGGCTCGTCGCGGTCGAGGTCGGCCGGCTTGCCGGTGTCGATCTGGCAGAAGTCGCACCGCCGGGTGCACTGCTCGCCGCCGATCAGGAACGTCGCCTCGCGGTCTTCCCAGCATTCGTAGATGTTCGGACAGCCGGCCTCCTGACAGACTGTGTGGAGACCCTCGCTCTTCACGAGATCCTGTAGCTCCCGGTACTGCGGACCCATCTTCGCGCGGGTCTTGATCCACTCCGGCTTCTTCTCGATCGGAGTCTGGCTGTTGCGTACCTCGAGGCGGAGCATCTTGCGGCCGTCAGGTGCGATAGTCACGCGGACCAGCGTACGCGGTGGTCGGTAGGGTCGGGCGGGTGGCGACGAACCGTGAGACCTGGCTCCGCGACCGGCCGACGCCGCGTGAGCGGCGCAACGACGTCGTCGTCGGCGTATCGCTGGCGGCGCTGAGCGCGCTCGCGATCGAGCTGCTGCACAGCGCCAACCCGACCGCGGAGCTCGGCTGGAACGACATCGAGGCGTACCTCTGGTCGGCCGCGCTCGGGCTCGTCCTCTGCGTACGCCGCACGTTCCCGCTGAGCGTGCTCGTACTCTCGGCGCTACTGTTCTTCGCGGTCGGTCACCGTGCGCCGTACTTCGGCATCTCGCTGCCCGTCCAGATCTGCCAGTTCCTGGCGATGTACTCGGCATGGGCGTGGTCGCGGAACCGGCCGGCCCTGCGCTGGACCTCGGCCCTGGTCGTCATCGGGATGTTCGTCTGGGTCGTCTGGCAGTTCGCCGTCGAGGACTACGGCGCCGGGATGCCGACGGTCGGCATCTTCTCGCCCCTCATCGCGCTCGCCGTCTACCAGATCGGCGCGAACGTCGTCTACTTCTTCGGTGCGATCGCATTCGGCCTCGTGTCGTGGCGCGGCGCTCGCCAACGCGAGGAGCTGCAGGCGTACGCCGAGCGGCTGCGCCTGGAGCAGGAGTCGAATGCTCGCCGGGCCGTCGCCGAGGAGCGCGTACGCATCGCGCGCGAGCTGCACGACGTGGTCGCGCACCACGTCAGCAGCATCGGCGTACAGGCCGCGGGCGCACGACGGCTGCTGGACCGCGCGCCCGAGTCGGCGTCCGACGCTCTGCGGACGATCGAGGGCTCCAGTCGTACGGCGGTCTCGGAGATGCACCAGCTGGTCGGGCTGCTCCGCGCGTACGACGCCGATGTCGCCGCGCACGTGGGCGGCGACCGGTCTCCTCAGCCGGGCATCGACGACCTCGAGCGGCTCGTGTCCGAGACGTCCGGCGAGGGCCCCACGGTCGAGCTCGGCGTCGTGGGTGAACCGTTCGACATCTCCGGCACCGCCGGCCTGTCGATCTACCGCACGGTGCAGGAGGCGCTGTCGAACGTACGCGCGCACTCCACCGCGACGACGGCCAGAGTCGTCCTGCGGTACCTGTCGGAGGACTCAACGCGCCGCGTCGAGGTCGAGGTCACCGACGACGGGTCGCCGCGTAAGACGGCCGTTGTACGCGAGGGCGGCTGGGGCCTACAGGGCATCAAGGAACGCGCCCAGCTGCATCGCGGCGAGTCCGAGATCGGGCCGCGTCCGAGTGGTGGGTTCCGAGTACGCGTACGCCTGCCGTTGGAGGAAGCACGATGACCGATGACGGCGGGCCGATCCGGGTACTCCTGGTCGACGACCAGGACCTCATCCGTGCGGGGTTCCGGATGATCCTCTCGGTCGAGGACGACATCGAGGTCATCGGCGAGGTCGCCGACGGCCGCGAGGCGATCGAGGCGACGATCCGTGACGAGCCGGACGTCGTGCTGATGGACGTGCAGATGCCCGGCATGGATGGCATCGAGGCGACCCGTGAGATCGTCGCGCGTACGTGCGAGCCGAAGGTCGTCATCCTGACCACGTTCGACAGCGACGAGTACCTCTTCGAGTCGCTGCAGGCGGGCGCGAGCGGGTTCCTGCTCAAGAACAGCGACCCGGACGATCTCGTCTCGGCGATCCGGTCGATCGCGGACGGCTATGCCCTGCTGGCGCCTGAGGTCACCCAGCGGGTGATCACGCGCTTCGCCCGCACGCCCGGGCAGGTCGTACGCGACGCGGACCGGATGGCGGAGCTGACCGAACGCGAACGCGACGTACTCGTGCTGATGGCGCGCGGCCTGAGCAACGCAGAGATCGCGGCCGAGCTCGTACTCGGCGAGGCCACGGTGAAGACCCACGTCTCGCGGATCCTGATGAAGCTCGACGTGCGCGACCGGGTCAAGGCGGTCGTCGCGGCGTACGAGTCCGGTTTGGTCGCGCCGCAAGGCGGCTGAGCCGGGCCGCGCGGCAGACACGAGAATGGTCTTTTGACCGCCTCTGGCCGGCCAAAAGACCATTCTCGCGTCGGCGAGGGACTGCGTATCCACAGCTTGCGATGGGCCTCTGTTGCTCCATCTCGCGGGGCGGCAGGGTGGCACGCATGCCTACGCAGATCGCTGCTGCCGCGCGGGCCGTGTCGGAGACCGTTGCCACCGACCAGGACGGTGTGCTGTCCACCTGGCAGGCAACGGCGCTCTTCGGTCGGCACCGCGTGCAGAACGAGGTGGGACGCGGCCGCTGGCATCGGCCCGCCCGTGGTGTCGTCGTCTTGCACAATGGCCCACTATCGCCTGCGCAGCATCATTGGGTCGCGCTGCTGGCCTGTGCCCGCGGCTCGGTCCTCGGCGGGCTCACTGCCTTGCGTTGCGAAGGCTTCACCGGCCTGCAGACCGACCTCGAACTCCCGCGCGTCGTGCAGCCGCTGGGCACCAAGCGCCACTCGTACGACGCAGTCGAGCTGCACTGGTCGGAGTACCTCGACGAGCGCGACGTACACCCGCTCCACCGGCCGCCGCGGCACCGCCCTGCCCGAGCGGCCATCGACGAGGCCAGCTGGACCCCGGCCTCGATGCAGAAGCGGGCGCGCGCCGTCATCCTCGCTGTCGGGCAGCAACGGATGGCGACTCCCCGCCACTTCCGCGAAGCGCTGCAGCGCCGCGGCCAGTGTCGACATCGTGCGCTGATCGTCGAGTCGGTCCTCGATGTTGCCGGCGGCATCCAGTCGCTTCCGGAGCGGGACTTCGACATGCTCCGCGCGGGCCTGCACCTTCCCGAACCGAGCAGGCAGACGAAGGTTCAGCGCGACGACGGCCGCTACTATCTTGACGTCGAGTGGCGCACGTACGACACCGCCTGTGAGATCCACGGCCTACCCCATCTGCAGGTCGTGCAGTGGGAGTCAGACCTCGCACGCATCAACGAGATCACGATCGTTGGACCTCGAGTGCTCGTGTTCAGCTCGTTCGCGGTCCGTCACCTGTCCGATCGAGTCGGGGATCAACTCGTTCGCATGCTTCGCCGCGGCGGTTGGCGCGGCTGACCGACGCAAGAATGGTCCTTTGACCGCCCCCAGCCGGTCAAAGGACCATTCGTGCGTCCGTCCGGAGGCGGATGCGCAAGGTCAATCCGCAGGCTGACGACGCACGGCGCGGAACCCAATAGCGTCGGTGCCATGTTGAGTGTGCGACAGCTGACCAGACGATACGGCGACATCACGGTGCTCGATGACGTCTCCTTCGACGTACGTGCGGGGCGGATCACCGGGTTCGTCGGCGCGAACGGCGCCGGGAAGACGACCACGATGCGGATCATGGTCGGCGTGCTCGCTCCAACGGCCGGCGAAGTGCTGTGGGACGGCGAACAGGCGACGACCGAGCTGCGCCGGAGGTTCGGCTACATGCCGGAGGAGCGCGGCCTCTACCCGCGGATGAAGGTGCTCGACCAGCTCGTCTACTTCGCCCGCCTGCACGGCTACAGCCCGGCCGCGGGGGAGGAGCGCGCGATGCACCTGCTGAGCCATCTCGGCATCGACGGGCGGTCCGGCGATCTGCTCGACACGCTGTCACTCGGGAACCAGCAGCGGGTCCAGATCGCGACGGCGCTCATCCACGAGCCGGTCGCGCTGATCCTCGACGAGCCGTTCAGCGGACTCGATCCGATCGCGGTCGAGTCGATGGTCGAGCTGCTGCGGGTCGAGGTCGCGCCGACCGTGCCGCTGCTGTTCTCCAGCCACCAGCTCGAGCTCGTCGAGCGGCTGTGCGACGACCTGATCATCCTGTCCGACGGCGCTGTTGTCGCCAGCGGGTCGAAGGACGAGCTCCGCTCGACCGAGTCCGAGCGCTATCGCGTCGTACTCGAGTCGGGTGACGCGGCCTGGTTGCGCGATGTCGCCGGCGTACGAGTGCTCGACGTCGACGGTCCGTCCGCGCTGATCGAGCTCGACGGCAGCGTGCCGGCCGACGTACTCCAGGCGCTCGTCGCTCGCGAGAAGGTGATCGAGTTCGCCCGTTCGGTGCAGCCGCTGTCGGAGCTCTTCTCGGAGGTGGTCGCGGCATGAGAAACGATGCAGCCTGGCGGATCGTTGCCGGTCGAGAGGTCAGTACGCGCCTGCGAGACAAGGGATTCCTCGGCGGTACGGCGTTCATGCTGCTCGTCATCGTCGCGATCTTCGTCATCATGCAGTTCGTCGGCGGCAAGGCGACGACGTACGACGTGGCAGTCATCGACGACCAGGGCACGACCACCGCGAAGGCCGCGAGCGCGATCGTCGAGGCCGACGACTCCGACGACTCCGTGTCCGCCAAGCCGTACGACACGGCCGACGACGCAGAACGGGCCGTACGCGACGGCGACGTCGATGTCGCACTGCTCCCGGCGGACGACGGCTATGAGCTGGTCGCGGAGGACACCGCCGACGACACGCTGCACACGGCCCTCGCGACCGCCGTCTCGAAGGCGGGTGTCGAGGCCAACGCGCAGCAGCAAGGCGTCGACCTGAAGGCCCTGCAGGCCGGTACGAGCCTGCACGAACGCTCCCTCGACCCTGACGCAGACACCTCGGATGCGCGCTCCGGCATCGCCTTCGCATTCGCATTGATCTTCTACATAACGGCGTTGAGCTTCGGGATGATGATCTCGCAGAGCGTCGTACAGGAGAAGGAGAGTCGCGTCGTCGAGATCCTTGCGGCCGCGGTGCCGATCCGGGCACTGCTGTGGGGCAAGGTCGTCGGCAACACGCTCCTCGGGCTCGCGCAGGTGGTGCTCGTGGTCGCGGTCGGGCTCGCGGGCCTCGCGGCGACCGGTCGAACCGACCTGCTGTCCGGGGTCGGACCGGCCGCGGCGTGGTACGTGCTGTTCTTCGTGCTCGGCTTCGTCACGCTCGCAAGTCTCTGGTCGGTGGCAGGGTCGATCGCGAGCCGTCAACAGGACCTACAGAGCACGACTCTGCCCGGCCAGGTGATCCTGTTCGCGCCGTACCTGGTCGCCGTGTTCGCCGGCGAGCAGGTGAAGACCGTCGTGTCGATGCTGCCGGTCGTGTCGAGCATGCTGATGCCCGGCCGGATGGTCGAGGGTGACGTGCCCATGTGGCAGGTCGCGGTCGCGGTGGTGGTGACGATCGCATCGGCGTTCGCCTTCGTACGCATCGGGACGCGGCTGTACGAGCGGACGCTGCTCAAGACGGGCACCACGATCGGCTACCGCGAGGCGTTCAAGCTCCAGGCGGACTGATCAGTACGCTCCCCTCCTCGGGGAGGGGAGCAGCCCGCGTTCGATCGCGACGGTCACCGCGCAGCCCGAGGCGCCGGCTAGGCGAGGTGCCGGGCGAAGAACCGGAGCGTGCTGTCCAGCTCGAATGCCGGAGTCTCGGCGTGCTTGCCGGGGTTGGCGTGCAGCGTCTTCTCTGTCGAGGCGAACGCGTCGTACAGTGCCAAGCCCGCCGACCGCGGCACTCGTTCGTCGTCCCACTGCAGCAGGAACTCAACCGGGACGGTGATTCTCGCGGCGGGCTCTGCCGATGCCAGTGCCCCACCCAGGCCGAGCACCGCCGCGCGAACGCGGGGTTCGGCGGCGACGAACGGGACGCCGAGCCCGCAGCCCAAGCACACGCCCCAATAGCCCACGGGGCCGGTGCCGACGTGCTCGAGCTGCTGGAGCGCGTCCAGGACCCTTCGCCATTCCGGCACGGTCTGGCGGGCGACGAGCGCCTGGAAGCTCGCGACGAGCGGGGCCACCTCCTCGCCGGCGTCGATGCGAGCGGCGTTCTCGGTCGCGATCCGGTCGTACTCCGGATCCGTCGGCCGGTCGCCATGGCCGGGTACGTCGACCGCCGCTACCGCGAACCCGCACTCGACGACGAAGCGGTACGCGCCGGCCACGATGTCGGGTGCGAGCTTGTGCTGCCCGCCGCCGTGCCCCATCAAAACAAGGGGATGCGTGCCGGTGGCACCTTCCGGCGTCCACAGCACGCCGGGGATCTGATCGAGGATGAAGAGCTGTTGGGTGACGCCGTCGGACGACGTCTCAGAGGTGAAGCGCATAGCGTTCGACCCTTCGGGATGCCTACTGCGGGCACTCCCTAGGCGGCGCGAAGGAGGGAGTCCCGACCTGTCGTGGTGTTGATCGGTCTCACCTCCTCGGTTCGCAGTGCTGCGCGGCGACGCCGAACGTACCACAGGGCTGCACAAGGCTGGGAAAGAACGTACGCGCCCGATGCGGCTTCAGCGCAGCGGATCGATGCCGTACGTGACGCCCTGACTCGGCTCCGCGGTCGCGGCGATGACGGGGGAGCGGTCGTACGGCCGCCAGGACAGCAGGTCGTGCAGGTGCGGCTCCACCAGCCGGGCGGCCTCGTCGACCGACACCCGGCGGCCGAGCTCTTGGGTGAGGGACGTGACGCCCGCGTCACGGATGCCGCACGGTACGAACCGGTCGTACCACGCGAGGTCGACGTCGCAGTTGAGCGCGAAGCCGTGCATGGTGACCTTGCCCGCGACGCGTACGCCGATCGCCGCGACCTTGCGTTCGTCGCCGCGACCGTCGGCGGGGATCCAGACGCCCGAGCGTCCTTTGACCCGGCCGCAGGCGATGCCGAGATCACCGACCGCGCGGATCAGCGCCTCCTCGACGCGGCGCACGTAGTCGACGACGTACACGTGCGAAGGGAGCTTGGCGATCGGGTAGCCGACCAGCTGGCCGGGTCCGTGGAACGTGACGCTGCCGCCGCGGTCGACCTCGACCACCGGCGTGCCGTCGGTCGGCCGGTCGAGCGGGTTCGTCCGCTTGCCCGCGGTGTAGACCGGCGGGTGCTCGACGAACAGCGCGACGTCGCCGATCTCGTCGGCGACCCGCTGCTCGTGCAGGCGTCGCTGGGTCTCCCACGCGCTGGCGTAGTCGACGGCGTTGTCGCCGAACCCCCCGTAGCGGATCTGCAGACCGGCCCGCGTACGAGACTGCTGTGGCTCGGCGGAGATCGTCACCGGGTCAGCCTAACGCGGAGGTCCTCGACGACCTTGCCGGATCGACCCTGTGGACAAGCGCGCCATCGGTCGTACGCGGCGGCATGCTGAGGGTGTGAAGGCGATCCTGATTCTGGTGCTGGCCCTCGCCGGCTGCGCTCCTGCCCAGAGTGCGCCGGACGACGCGGACGACTCGGCGCGTTGGCAGTCGGTGTTGCGACAGCTCGATGCGGCGCGCGAGCGTGCGTTCGTACGCGGTGACGCGGGCCTGCTCGGCCGGGTCTACGTGCCCGGCTCTGACGTGCGTCGCGCCGACGCGCGGCTGATTCGGGCGTACGAGCGGCGCGGTCTCGAACTCGACGCGGTGCCGATGCGCGTACGCGATGTGGAGGTTGTCTCGCGGGCCGAGAGGCGCGTACTCCTGCGGGTGCTCGATCGGCTCGGTGCCGTTCGGGTACGTGCGCCCGCGGGTGGCGCGTGGCGACCGCTGCCGCGCGATCGGCCGAGTGAACACGTCATCACACTGACGAACACGCGTGCTGGTTGGCGAATCGCCGGCATCCGACGGGTAGCCGGCTGACGTGCGAACTCCGCTCCCGTGGTGGCCTACGGCAGCATCGCCTCGATCAGATCGGCTGCGCGCATGGTGCCGCCTTCGGCCTGCGCGTCTGCACGCAACGCCGCCGAGCGGTGCGCGACATCTGCGTCGGTCGTGAGCTCGTTCAGGGCAGCACGGAGAGCCTCGGCTGTGGCGTCGGCCGTGTCGATGCGCCGGGCGACGCCGAGTTCGACGAGCTTGTCGGCGTTCATGAACTGGTCCGCAGCCTGCGGCACCGCGATCATGGGGACGCCCGCGAGGAGGCCTTCGCCGCAACCACCCATGCCGGCGTGAGTCACGAATGCGTCGGCCCGCTCGAGGATCGCACGCTGCGGCACCCATGGATGCACCTCGACATTGGACGGGATCTCGCCGAGCGTGTCGGGGTCGGTGTGCTGTCCGACCTGCAGGACGATGTGCCATCCGGGCAGGTCGCCGTACGCGGCCAGGCACTCCCGGTAGAAGGCTGGCTGCCGGGTGTACGCCGAGCCGAGCGAGATCAGCAGTACGTTCTCGGCGTCGGCCGGGCGGTCCCAGGAGTCCATGGCGGAGCGGGCGTCGAAGCACGGCCCGACGAAGGTCACGATCCCGGTGTCGACCGTGTCCGCCTTCGGTTGCATCGCCTTCGGGATGAGCGCCAGGGCCCGCTCCGGGACGCCGGCGAAGGCGTCGATGTCGGTCGTCGTGGCGCCGCAGTCGTCGAGCCATTGCGCGAACCGCGTGCGGTACTCGTCAGCGCCCGGAAGCTGCCGCAGTTGGGCCGTGACCTCCCGGTCGAAGCCGGTCCATGCGACGAACGTCGGGGAGAGCTGCACCAGCGGCCGCCCCTGCGACTCGGCGAGGGCCCGTACGGCGAAACCTCCGATGTCGTACAGATAGAGGTCCGCCGGATCGTCGTCGTACGCCGAGTGGAGCTGGGGCAGGTTGTGGATCGCGTTGTCGAGGAAGAGACCCATCGCGGCGATCGGATCGTCGGGCCAGTCGTTGTCGGCGACCGGCAGGGTCGAGCTGCACGGTATGAGCTCGGCGCCGGTCGTCTCGACCAGGTCGGACACGGCCGGATCGTTCGCGTACGTCACGCGGTGGCCCCGGTCGACCAGCTCCTTGATGACGGCCAGGCTCGGCAGGACGTGGCTGACGGCGGGTACGCCGACCATCGAGATGTGGTGGGCACGGTGTGCAGGCATGGGCGAGCAGTTCCTCGGGGATAGGGGCTGTGCGCGGTCCCATGGTGTCAGTCCCGCGGCCGGCCCTAACTGCGGCCGGTGAAGGAGCGCAGGAAGAACCCGATGTTCGCGGGTCGCTCGCCGAGGCGCC
Source organism: Solicola gregarius (assembly GCF_025790165.1). Taxonomy (GTDB): domain Bacteria; phylum Actinomycetota; class Actinomycetes; order Propionibacteriales; family Nocardioidaceae; genus Solicola; species Solicola gregarius. The sequence goes on along the minus strand of NZ_CP094970.1, from coordinate 4,841,832 downwards.
GCATGAAGTACGGGTACCACTCGGTGCCGTACGGCACGTAGATGCGCAGCTTGTGCCCCGCGGCGGCCAGCTCGCTCTGATGGGTGGGCCGGATGCCGTACAGCATCTGGAACTCGTACGCGTCGCGGCCGCGCCCCGCTGCGATCGCCAGCTGCTCGCCGACGGTCACCAACGCGGGGTCGTGCGTCGCGACCATCGGGTATCCCTGCCCGGTCATCAGGATCCGCATGCAGCGGACGTACGACGCGTCGACCTCGGCCTTCGTGCGGTACGCGACCGAGACGGGCTCGTCGTACGCGCCTTTGCACAGCCGGATCCGCGAGCCTCGTCCGGCGAGGTCGTGGCAGTCGGCCTCCGTGCGACGAAGGGATGCCTGCAGCACGGTCCCGGTCGACGGGAAGTCCGCGCGTACGTCGCGCACGATCTCGAGCGTCGAGTCGGTCGTCGTGTGGTCTTCCATGTCGACGGTGACGGTCGCGCCGACATCCGCGGCAGTGGAGCAGATGTGCAGCAGGTTGTCGCGGGCGATCTTCTGGCCGTCGTCACCGAGCGCCTGGCCGAGCGCAGAGAGCTTCACTGACACCTCGGCGCGCCCCGTGAGCCCCTCAGCGTCGAGTCGGTGCAGCAGTGTCGCGTACGCCTCGACGGTCGCCTCGGCGGCGTGCGGGTCGGTGGTGGCCTCGCCGAGATGGTCGAGGCTCACGTACCGGTCGGCGGCGAGGTCACGCGCCACCTCGATCGCCGCATCGACGTCGGTGCCGGCGACGAATCGCTCGACCACGGGCGTGAGGATGGACGAGCGTTCGGCCGTCGAGCGCAGTCGTGGCGACCGCGAGGCGGCGACGAAGGTCGATCGCAGGACGCTCATCGCGATCAGCCCTGGTGCGGGTAGCGGGACTGGTGCGGGGCGACCGAGGTCTCCTTGATCGCCCGCGGGCTCACCCACCGTTGCAGGTTCAGGATCGACCCGGCCTTGTCGTTGGTGCCGGACGCTCGTCCGCCGCCGAACGGTTGCTGCCCGACGACCGCACCGGTCGGCTTGTCGTTCACGTAGAGGTTGCCCGCGGCATAGCGCAACGAGTCGCGTGCCTGGTCGATGGCCGCGCGGTCGTCGGCGATGATGGCGCCGGTCAGCCCGTACGCCGTGCTGGTGTCGATGACCGTCAGCTCCTCGGCGTACGCGTCGTCCTCGTAGACGTGCACCGCGAGGAACGGGCCGAAGTACTCCGTCGTGAACGCCTCGTCGTGCGGGTCGGTGCCCTCGACGAGCGTCGGCTCGACGAAGTAGCCGACACTGTCGTCGGAGCTGCCGCCGGCGAGCACCTCGAGCGACGGGGTCGCGTGCGCCCGCTGCTGCGCCGCCGCCAGCTTGGCGAAGCTGCGCTTGTCGATGACCGCGCCCATGAAGTGGGAGAAGTCGGAGACGTCGCCCGTCGAAAGCGACCGCACCTCGTCGACGAGGCCGTCGCGTACCTGCTCCCACACCGACCGCGCGACGTACGCGCGCGACGCCGCCGAGCACTTCTGGCCCTGGTAGTCGTACGCGCCGCGTACGAGCGCAGTGCGCAGCGTGTCGGGATCGGCGCTGGAATGGGCGAGTACGAAGTCCTTGCCGCCGGTCTCGCCGACGAGCCGCGGGTACGTGCGGTAGCCGCCGATGTTGGCGCCGACGGTCGACCAGAGGTGCTGGAACGTCGCCGAGGAGCCGGTGAAGTGCACGCCGGCGAGGTCCGGATGCGTGAGCGCGACCTCGGAGACGTCCAGCCCGTCGCCGGTCAGCAGGTTGATGACGCCAGGGGGCATGCCGGCGGCCTCGAGCAGCCGCATCGTGTAGTGGGCCGCCAGTCCCTGGGTGGGAGACGGCTTCCAGAGCACGGTGTTGCCCATCAGCGCCGGTGCGGTCGGCAGGTTGGCGGCGATCGCGGTGAAGTTGAACGGCGTGATCGCGTACACGAAGCCCTCGAGTGGGCGGTGGTCGAGCCGGTTCCAGACGCCGGGGCTGCTGACCGGCTGCTCGGCGATCAGTCGGCGGGCGAAGTGCACGTTGAAGCGCCAGAAGTCGGCGAGCTCGCACGCGGCGTCGATCTCTGCCTGGTACGCCGTCTTCGACTGTCCGAGCATGGTCGCTGCGTTGATCGTGTCGCGCCACGGGCCGGTCAGCAGGTCTGCCGCGCGCAGCAGCACCTGGGCCCGGTCGTCGAAGCTCAGCTCGCGCCACGGGCGCGCCGCCTCGGCGGCCGCGTCGATCGCGGCGGTGGCGTCCGCGTGCGTCGCGGTGCCCATCGTCGCGAGTACGTGCGCGTGGGCATGGGGCTCGACGACCTCGATCTTCGGCCCGTCGGCGTACGACTCGACGCCGCCGATCGTGCAGGTGAGCTCGTGCTTGGTGCCACCGACGACCTTCAGCGCCGCCTCGAGCGAGTCGCGCTCGGGCGTACCCGGCTCGTACTCGAACACCTTCTCGTTGCGCGGGGCGGGCGGGTTCGTGACTGCGTCCACGGTGGGCGTCCTCTCGGTCGGCGTGCATCCAGTCTGCGGCGCACCTGCATCGGCTGTCGTTGTCCGATCGGCTAGCATCGATCGAGCCGGGTGTGACGATCGGACAAGGGGGCTCCTCGTGCTGGAACCCATTGCCTCGCGGGTCGTGCGACCGACCCTGCGCCAGCTGCTGCTCGTGGTCGGCGAGCCGCTGTCCGACCTGTACGTACCGGACGGGCAGCTGGACCGGACGCTCGACCGGCTGGCGATCCTCGACCCCGACGACGAGGCCACCGATCTCACCGATGCGCTCGTACTGCTGATCGGCGCTCGGGGGCGACAGGCGGCGCGGTTGGTACGCGCGGCCGCCGCCCATCGAGCGGCTGCCGTCGCCGTCAAGCTCGACTCAGCGCCGGCGCTGCCCGAGCTGCTCGAGGTCGCCGAGGAAGGGGGAGTCGCGCTGCTGGGCGTACAGCCGCGGATGCGCTGGGAGCAGCTCGTGACGCTCGTACAGGAGCTGCGGACCGGCATCGAGGACGCCGACGCAACCCGGGCCGACCTGCCCGTGTCCGGGCTGTTCTCGCTCGCCGAGACGGTCGCGGAGCTGACCAACGGGTCGGTCACGATCGAGGATCCGGTCGCCCGGGTCCTCGCGTACTCGCGCTCCAGCGAGGACGCCGACGAGCTGCGCCGGCAGACGATCCTCGGTCTGCAGGGACCAGAGCCGTACCTCGCGCTGCTGCGCGAGTGGGGTGTGTACGCGAAGGTGCGCGAGGGCCACGAGGTCGTACGTCTGGCGGAGAGGCCGGAGCTCGGCATTCGCGGGCGTCTCGTCGTCGGCATCGGGTCGAGTGGCGCGAACCTCGGCACGATCTGGATCGCCGAGAGCGCCGGCGCCTTCGCCGATGACGCGGCCGAGACGTTGCGGGGCGCCTCGCGCGTTGCGGCGGAGTACCTCGTCGGTGCCCGGCCGGCGGTCTCGGCGGGCACCCGTGACCGGCGGGCGCTGCTCGCGCGGACTCTCGAGGGGTCGGCGCGTGCCGACCTCGTCGCGGACCAGCTCGGCATCGACCTGTCCGCACAGTGCGTCGTGATCGCGGTGACGGTCGCCGGCGGCGATGAGCCAACGGCCGAGCTCGTCGAACGCGCCGCGGTCGGCGCGTCCGGTGCCGCGTTGGCCGCGAGCCGGCCATCGCCGCTCGTCGCGTCGCTGGGCGGTCGCGTCTACGTACTCCTCGCAGCCGGTGCGGCGGCGTCCCCGTCCGCGGCGGCCGTCGCCCGCGGCGTGGTGAAGGCACTCACTCGCGGACGAGGCACCCGCGCGGTCGCCGGGGTCGGCGGTCGAGTCGCGCTCTCCTCGATGACCGAGTCGCGAGCGGAGGCCGACCGGGTGGCGGACGCGCTCGGGCGCCACCGCGGCGGTCCCGACGTCGCGACGCTCGAGGACCTCCGGGCCGAGGTCCTGCTCGGCGAGACGCTTGCCCTACTCGACGAGCACGACGAGCTCGACGACCCTGCGGTCGGCCGGCTCCGCGAGCACGACGCCGCGCATCACACCTCGCTCTGCGAGTCGCTGCTGGCGTACCTGCAGGCGCATGGAGACGTACGCGCCGCGGCAGCCGCCTTGTACGTCCACCCGAACACGCTCCGGCATCGACTCCGGCGCGTCGCTACCGTCGCCGAGATCGACCTCGACGATCCGACGGTGCGGCTGCTCTGCCACCTGCGGCTGCTCGCCGACGCGCGTACGGCGTCCTGACCGGGCGCTCTGCACGGCGAACGGCCGCCTCGCATGGTGAATACGCCGTGCAAGGAGGATGTTTACCATGTTTACATGGTAAACATGCCGCGTCAGCCGAGGGCGGTGGCGAGGATCGCTGCGACGTCGGGGTCGCGGAACTCGAACCCGGAGTCGAGGAGCCGCGCGGGTCGCACCCGAGACGAGCCGAGTACGGCGAGGGCCTGCTCGCCGAGTACCCACCGCATCGGGGCGCCCGGAGCGCGCAACACGGCAGGTCGGCGCAGGCGGCGGGCGAGCTCACGGGTCAGCTCCGCGTTCGTCGGCGTCTCCGGGCACGCCAGGTTGTAGGCACCCATCGCCGAATCGTCTGCCGCCAGCCAGGCGACGGCCGCGACCCAGTCTCGTAGCGACAGGCAGGAGAAGTACTGCGAGCCGTCGCCGAATCTCGCGCCGAGCCCGAGTCGGAAGACGGGCAGCATCAGCTGCAGCAGCCCGCCCGTACGGTCGAGCGTCGCGGTCGTACGCAGCAGGCACACCCGCGCACCGGCGTCGGCCGCGATCGATGCCTCTTCCTCCCAGTGGAGGGCGACCGAGCAGAGGAACCCGCTCCCGGTCCGCGAGGTCTCGGTGAGCACCTCGGGCCCACGCTCGGCGCCGTAGATCGTCGAACCCGACGCGCTCAGGAACGCCGGCTTCGACGTCGCTGCCGCGACGGCACGCGCGAGCGTTCGCGTCGCGGAGACCCGGGAGTCGAGGATGCGGCGCTTGTACGCCGGCGTCCACGGGATGCGTCGCGGGTCGGCGCCGGACAGGTTGACGACGACGTCGGCCGAGCCGATCAGCGCTGCGTCGACCGAGCCGGTGTACGGGTCCCAGCGTGACTCGTTCGGACCGCGCGGATCACGACGTACGAGTGCGACGACGTCGTGTCCGTTGCTGCGCAGGTGCCGACACAGCGCCGTGCCCGTCTGGCCCGAGGCACCGCCGATGACGTACTTCATCGGGCTATCGTGCCGGGTCGACGGGCGAAGCGCATCTTTCTTCGGTACCTGGTCAGAGTCCGAGGTCGGGCTCGAAGCCGCCCTCCTCCAGGCGTCGCTTGATCGTGGTGAGGAAGCGGCCGGCGTCGGCGCCGTCGATCAGCCGGTGGTCGTACGTCAGCGGGAGGTAGACCATCGAGCGGATCGCGATCGTGTCGCTGCCGTCGGCGTCGGCGATCACCACGGGACGCTTGACGACCGCGCCCGTGCCGAGCATCGCCGACTGCGGCTGGACGAGGATCGGGGTGTCGAACAGTGCGCCGTTGCTGCCGAGGTTGGTCACCGTGAACGTGCCGCCGGACAGCTCGTCGGGCTTCAGCTTGTTGCTGCGCGCCCGCGCGGCGAGGTCGGCGATGCGCTGCGCGAGACCCGACAGACTGAGGTCGCCGGCGTCGTGGATGACGACCGACAGCAGGCCCTGCTCGGTGTCGACGGCGATGCCGAGGTTGATCGCGCCGTGGTAGGTGATCTCCTTGGCGTCCTCGTCGTACGAAGCGTTCACGTTCGGATGCTGCTTGAGCGCCTCGACGGTGGCCTTGGCGAAGAACGGCAGGAACGTCAGCTTGACGCCCTCGCGCTGCTGGAACGACGCCTTCGAGCGTTCGCGCAGCCGCGCGATCTTGGTGACGTCGACCTCGTGCACCTGGGTCAGCTGGGCCGAACCCTGCAGCGACTCCTTCGTCTTCGTCGCGGTGATCTGGCGGATCCGGCTGGCCTTCTGCACGGTGCCGCGCAATCCGGACAGATCGGGCGACGGCGCCGCAGACTGCGCGGCGGGCGCGGGGGCCGGCGCCGGAGTCGCGACCGGCTCCGGCTTCTTGGCGGCGTCGAGCACGTCCTGCTTGCGGATGCGGCCGCCGACACCGGAACCGGCGATCGAGTCCAGGTCGACGCCGTGCTGGTTGGCGAGCTTGCGCACGATCGGCGTGACGTACGCCTGCGAGCCGCTGCCGTTGCCCGCGGTCGAAGCCGCCGGAGCCGACGGCGCCGGAGCGGACGACTGCTGCGGCGCGGCCTGCGCGGCAGGTGCCTGCGGCGGGGTCGGCGCGGGCTGTGCCGGCTGCGGTGTAGGAGCGGGCTCCGGCTCGCTCTTGCCCTCGGGCTCCGGTGTCGGCTCGGCCGCGGGCGCGGCGGCTGCTCCGTCGCCGCCGACGATCGCCAGCTCGGCACCGACCTCGATCGTCTCGTCCTCGTCGGCCTTGATCTCCAACAGGGTGCCGGCGACGGGGGAGGGGATCTCGGTGTCGACCTTGTCGGTCGAGATCTCGAGCAGAGGTTCGTCGACCGCGATGGTGTCGCCGACCTGCTTCAGCCACCGCGTCACGGTGCCCTCGGTGACGCTCTCGCCGAGCTCCGGCAGCGTCACCGGCGTGCCATTCGCGCTGCCACCCGACGCGGGGGCCTGTGCGGCCGGTGCGGGCTCGGGCGCAGGCTCGGGCTCCGATGCCGGAGCGGCCTGTTCCTGCGCGGCGGGCTCCGGCTCGGCCTGCTGCTCGGCCTGCTCCTCGGCGGCCGGCTCGGCCGGCGTACCGCCGGACTCACCCGACTCGCCGACGACGGCGAGCTCCGCACCGACCTCGACCGTCTCGTCCTCATCGGCCTTGATCTCCAGCAACGTGCCGGCGACGGGCGAGGGGATCTCGGTGTCGACCTTGTCGGTCGAGACCTCGAGCAGGGGCTCGTCGACCGCGATGGTGTCGCCGACCTGCTTGAGCCAGCGGGTGACGGTGCCCTCGGTGACGCTTTCACCGAGGGCGGGGAGTGTGACGGGCGTGGCCATGATGTTCCCTGTCTGTCCTTCTCGTTGGCGGGCTCAGCTTGTCGAGGGCTCAGCTATGGGCGTGCAGCGGCTTGCCGGCGAGGGCAAGCGATGCCTCGCCGAGTGTCTCGTTCTGCGTCGGGTGCGCGTGGATGAACTGTGCGACATCGTCGGGGAACGCCTCCCAGTTCACGGTCAGGGATGCCTCGCCGACCTGCTCACCCATCCGGTCGCCGATCATGTGGACGCCGACGATCGGGCCGTCCTTCTCGCGGACGAGCTTGACGATGCCCGCCGTCTGCAGGATCTGGCTCTTGCCGTTGCCGCCGAGGTTGTACTCGTAGGTGTCGACGTCGGCGTACTTCTCGCGGGCCTGCTGCTCGGTCAGCCCGACCGAGGCGACCTCCGGCTCGCAGTACGTGACGCGCGGAATGCCCGAGTCGACGACCGGCATCGGGTCGAGGCCGGCGATCTCCTCGGCGACGAAGATGCCGTGCGCGAAACCGCGGTGCGCGAGCTGCAGCCCGGGGACGAGATCGCCGACGGCGTAGACGCCGGGGACGTTCGTCGCGAGCCGCTCGTTGGTCGGCACCCACCCGCGATCGAGCGTGATGCCCTGCTCCTCGTAGCCGAGGCCGGAGGTGGTCGGACCGCGTCCGACGGCGACCAGCACGAGGTCCGCCTCCAGGACGTCACCGGTCTCGAGGCTGACCCGGACGCCGGACTCGGTCTGCTCGGCCTTCTCGAACTTCACGCCGGTCTTGAAGTCGATCTTGCGCTTGCGGAACGCGCGCTCGAGGTGCTTGGACAGCGCGGGATCTTCCATCGGGACCAGGTTGGGGAGTGCCTCGACGATCGTGACGTCGACTCCGAACGACTTCCAGACCGATGCGAACTCGACGCCGATGACGCTGCCGCCGATCACGATCGCGCTCTGCGGAACCTCCGAGAGGGTCAATGCCTCGTCGCTGGTGATGATCCGGCCGCCGATCTCGAGGCCGGGAAGCGTGCGCGCGTACGAGCCGGTCGCGAGGACGACGTTCTTGCCCGTCACGCGCTGCCCGTCGACCTCCACGGTGTTGGGACCGACCAGCGTGCCGTCGCCCTCGTACACGGCGATGCCGGCGCCCTTGATCATGCCGGTGAGGCCCTTGTAGAGCCGGTCGACGACGCCGTCCTTGTACTTGTTGACGCCGGCCATGTCGATGCCGTCGAGCGAGGCGCGTACGCCGAACGTCTCGCTCTCGCGGGCCGCGTCGGCGACCTCTGCCGCGTGCAGCAACGCCTTCGTCGGAATGCACCCGTTGTGCAGGCAGGTGCCACCGAGCTTCGCCTTCTCGATCAGTGCGACCTTCAGATCGAGCTGAACAGCACGGAGCGCACACGCGTACCCGCCGCTGCCGCCTCCGAGGATCACTACGTCAAAGCCGTCGTCGGCGTGGTCCGCCACATCTGCCTCCGTACGCGAACGGGTCGGTGCGAGATCTTCGCCACCTGCAGTCATCTTGTCACTCGGCGCAAGTTTCGCGTGACGCGGGTCAGAGGGCAACCGGACTACGATGCTGCGCTCATTTGCCGACGCGGTGTGCCTTCAGGTAGCCGACGCGGACGCAGATCCCGACCGTGTAGTCGAGCTTGCCGCTTACCAGCCGATTCTTCCGAAACCGCCCGCGAAGCATGATCTTGGCGCTCTTCTTGGGCTTCCATGCGCGCTTGAACGTGTGGTTCCGCTTGACCTTCGTCTTCGGATACCACAGCGGGTGCACCTCGACCTCGGGTGGATAGTACGAGCAGATGACCTCGAGCGCTGCGTGGAACTTCTTGATGTAACGACCGTTCTTGGTGATCCGGAAGCTGAACGGCTCCAGCCGCTTGCCTTTGCCAGTGTAGAAGTGGCCCTCGTAGCGGCCGGGTTTCGCGGGCAGCTTCCGCGGCGGTTGAACGCTGGCGCCGGTGGTGACGGCGTCCGCGGCCGGTCGGGCCGGCGATGCGTCCACCGGCGCCGTCGCCGCGCCGGCGGCGAGCAGGGTCGCTGTCGCGATCACGACCGTAGACCTCGCGAACCGCGAAGTCGTCTGCGTCTGCATGGGTGCTCCCCTCACGCCGGCCGCAGGTCGAGCGGCCGGACCCCATGCGGGATCATAGAGCGTCTACGCGGTCCGCGACGCGAAAACGGACGACGGACCGGAGTTACCCGTCAGCGCTCGGCGTACCGGCGGAACTCGACGCGCGCGGCCTTCGGCAGCGTGGCCTTGCCAGTCGACTCCGAGCCGCACATGGCCGAATCGATGGTGTCGGCGAACTGCTGTGACGGGTCGGCCACCGTCGGGCTGGTGTTGACCGCGGCGAACATCGAGCGGCCGTCTCCGTCGGCGATGGCGTAGGAGAGGTAGCCCGGTACGTGGCCGTTGTGCCCCCAGGCGACGCCGCACGACGTCTTCAGCTGGAACAGGCCGAGGCCGTATCCGGTGTCCTTGAAGGTGGTCTCCATCTCGGCGAGCGACTCTTCGGTCAGCAGATCGCCGCCGACGAGGGCGTCGACGAACACCGTCATGTCCGAGCCGGAGGACAGCAGTGCGCCGGCTGACCCGAACAGGCCGGGCTCGTGGCCGGACGTCTCGAACAGCAGCGGCGGCACCCCGATGTAGCCGCTGAAGTGCGGGCCCGGGATCGCCTTCTCGCCCGCGTACGCGTACATCGTCTCCTCGAGACCGAGCGGGTTCACGATGCGCTCGTCGATCACGTCGCCGATGCGCTGACCGGTGATCTTCTCGATCAGTTCGCCGAGGATCACATACCCGGTGTTCGAGTACGCCATCGCGGTTCCTGGCTTCGACTGCGATCCGCGCCTCGTCCCGAGCCTGATCAGGTCGGCCGGCTTCGGCGGCACCCATTGGTACTGCGGGTTGAAGACCACGTCGGGAGTCGCGTAGTCGGCGATGCCGCTGGTGTGCTGCAGCAGGTTGCGTACGGTGATCACGTTCTCGTCGATGCCGTCGCCGACGACAACGCCGGGGAGGTACGTGCCGATCGACTCGTCGAGGTCGACCTCGCCCTCCTCGACGAGTTGCAGCACGATCGTCGAGACGTACATCTTGGTGTTGCTGGCCACGCGGAACTTGTCGGCGTCGGTGGGCTCGTCGTTCGCACCGGAACTCGTCGAGCCGCTCGCGTACGTCGTGGCCGAGCCGTCGTTGCGGACCGTGATGATCGAGCCGGTCGACTGTGCGGCCTGGCGTAGGGCGCCCGCCTGCGCGTCGCCGTCGCCGTCGGCGGCCGTCGCGGGGCATGCCGGTGCGACGATGGTGGTGGCGATGCCGAAGGCGGCCATTGCCGCGAGCCCCGGCACGATGCGGCGTTTCGTGTTCACGTGGGAGTCCTCATGGTTGTCGGTGGGACGAGTCAGCCGCAGTGGACCACAGCAGGACGACCCGCAGGACCTGTTCCGTCGCAGGGTCGAGGCACATGGCTCGCGACCGCATGGCATGCTCATGCGGCACACTGGAGACAACCGGGATTCGAAAGGCGGGTGACGTCGATGGCATGGTTCCGTCGCAAGCGGAACAAGACCGCGTCGGGAGCCGCCGTTTCCGACCGTGGGTCGTCGAAGGTCGACCGTGAGCACCTCACCGACTTCGTGCAGACGCGCCAGGGAGTCGAGGGGTTCGTCGAACCGCAGACGACGGTGACCCAGACAACCCTGCTGCTGGTCGCGAAGGACGGCGAGTGGACGCGCCGGCGGGTGCCGTCCGCCGAATGGGCGCACAAGTTTGCGAACGACCTGCAGGTTCCGAGCTACGACGCGGCGGTCGTCGGCTACCCGCAACGGATGCGCGACTACAATCATCGCCAGAAGCTCGCGGCGAAAGAGGCTGTGCGCAAGCGCGACGCGGGCGAGTAGCGCCGCGGTCGCGTGGCGGCGGACCTCGTCACCCGTCGCGCAACAACCCGGCCTCGTCCGCCGACTGCTGCGCAGGTCCGATCGCTCGCCCCGTCAGGCCAGATCGCCGTCGGCGATCGCCTGCGCGGTCGCCACGAGCGTACGTACGGCGACGCCGGTGCCGCCCTTGGGCACGTAGCCGTACGCGCTCTCGTTGTTGAAGCCCGGGCCGGCGATGTCGAGGTGCGCCCAGCGCGACTCGCCGACGAACTCGCGCAAGAACGCGGCCGCGTACAACGTGCCACCGACCGGCTTCGGGTTGTGCTGACGTAGGTCGGCGATCTCGGAGCTGCGCACCTTCGCGCGCATCTCCTCGGCGATCGGCAGCGGCCACATCGGCTCGCCGACCGAATCGGCAAGCCGGGGAACGGCGGAGCGGAGCGTGTCGTCGTTGGACAGCACACCGGCCGTCCGCTCGCCGAGGCCGACGACGCATGCACCGGTCAGCGTCGCGACGTCGACGAGGAAGTCGGGCTGGTGCTCGGTCGCGACGACCAGCGCGTCGGCGAGCACGAGCCGGCCCTCGGCGTCGGTGTTGTGCACCTCGACCGTCGTGCCGCCACGGATCGTCAGCACGTCTCCGGGCCGGGTCGCCGAGCCGCTGACCATGTTCTCGGCCATGGCGGCGACGCACGTGACGCGGACCGGGAGTCCGAGCCGGGCGATCGCGAGCGTCGCGGCGATCACCGCGGCGGAGCCCGCCATATCGCACTTCATCGTCATCATCCCCGAGCCCGGCTTGATCGACAGACCACCCGAGTCGAACGTGATGCCCTTGCCGACGAGGGCGAGGTGGGCAACGGGCTTCTTGGGCTTGTAGGCGATCTGGACCAGACGCGACTCGCTGTCGGAGGCGCGGCCGACGCCGAGGATGCCGCCGCAGCCCTCCTTGGTGAGGCGGGCGTCGTCCCAAACGGTGACCTTGACCTTGTCGTCCGACGCGGCCTCGGTGACCGCGTCTGCATACGCCGGCGGTGTCAGGTCGCCGGCACCGGTATTCACCCAGTCGCGGGCGAGGCAGACCGCCGAGGCGACGGTCTCGGCGCGATCGATCGCCGCCTTACCACCCTTCGTACGAGAGCGCTCCGACAGGATCACGACCGAGTTCACGGCATCGTCGTCGGGAGACGACTTGTAGCGGTCGAAGCGGTAGCTGCCGAGCAGGACGCCCTCTGCCACGGCGGAGACCGCATCGTCGTCCGGTGTGGGGAACGCGACCGCCACCGAGTCGGCGTTCGAGGTGGCCTTGACCCCGACGGCCGCGGCACGACGCAACGTCTCGGCGGACGGCTCTGCGCTCTCACCGACACCGACGAGGATCACCAGCGGCGACTTCACGACTCCGTTCGTCGGCAGCTTCGCGACCTGTCCCTCCTTGCCGGTGAAGCCGAGCGTCGACAGGGTCGGCTGCAGCGATCGGCCGAACGCGTCCGCGACCTCGTCGGCGGGTGCGAGCACGCTCACCTGCTTGCCGGACGAGGTCGCGGCGACGATGAGCACGTCCGAGCGCGTCGTCGTAGGACTGGCTGAGCTGATGCTGACCGATGGCATGCGACCCCGTTCGTCGGATCTGAATGGACAGAGGTCAGGCTACGACGCCGGGCGCTCGGCGTACGCGGGACCTGGTAATCCGGCCCTGCGCGGCGAACGTCTAGTGTCCTGGCCATGGCTAACGGACCTGACAGCGCGCTGCTGCGCTCCCCGCTGCACGACCGCCACGTCGGCCTCGGCGCCAAGTTCGCCGAGTTCGGCGGCTGGGAGATGCCGCTCGAGTACGCCGGGGGAGGAGTGCTCGCCGAGCACAAGGCGGTACGCGAGGCCGTCGGGCTGTTCGATGTGAGTCACCTCGGCAAGGCGGTCGTACGTGGCGCGGGTGCGCTCGCGTACGTCAACCGCTGCCTGAGCGCGGACCTCGACAAGATCGGCCCGGGGCAGGCGCAGTACACGCTGTGCTGCGACGAGTCCGGTGGCGTCGTCGACGACCTGATCGCCTACGTTCGCGCCGACGACGACGTCTTCCTCGTCCCGAACGCAGCCAACACAACCGAGGTCGTACGCAGGCTGGCCGCGGCCGCACCCGACGGCGTCGAGGTCATCGACCAGCACCGCGACTTCGCCGTGCTCGCGGTGCAGGGGCCACACAGCGACGCCGTGCTCGACGCGGTGGGCCTGCCGACGGGGCACGACTACATGTCGTTCGCGTCGGCGACGTACGACGACGCGTCGCTCACGGTCTGCCGGACCGGCTACACGGGGGAGCGCGGGTACGAGCTGGTCGTACCGGCCGGAGCGGCCGCGACCGTGTGGGATGCCGTCATGCTGGCCGGTGAGGAGTTCGGCCTCCGCGCCGCGGGCCTCGGCGCTCGCGACACGCTGCGCACCGAGATGGGCTACCCCCTGCACGGTCAGGACCTCTCGCTCGACATCACACCGGTGATGGGGCGTGCGGCGTGGGCCGTCGGCTGGGACAAAGCGGAGTTCTGGGGCAAGCCCGCGCTCGTCGAGCAGCGGGCCGCCAAGACGTCTCGTGTCTCGCGTGGGCTGGTCGCTGCGGGCAGGGGAATCCCGCGCCCGGGTATGACGGTCCGCAACGCGGACGGCACCGAGATCGGCGAGGTCACCTCGGGCACGTTCTCGCCCAGCCTGCGCAAGGGCATCGCGCTCGCACTCGTCGACCGCGGGCTGGCCGACGGGCAGTCGGTGTCGGTCGACGTACGCGGGCGCACCGAGCCGTTCACGGTGACGAAACCGCCGTTCGTGTCCGACTCGGTGCGCTAGCCACCGTGAGCGTGACGTTTCGGCCCCTGAATCGCTGGATCGGGGGCCGAAACGTCATGCCCAGTGGGCGGGAGCTCCCTGCTCAGGGCCGCTCGTAGACCCGGACCTTCATCCGGTTGCCGCGCTGCCACAGAACGCCGATGTTGACGCCGTTGTTCGGCACCTTGACTCCTCCGTCGGGCGTTGCGGCGTACCAGAACTTCTTGCCGTCGTTGAATGTCGGCTGTGCACGCAGGCCACGGAGGTGGTTGGCGCGACTGTCGACATGCAGCGTGAGCGAGTCCGACTTCTCCAGCGAGAACGGTGAGTCGTACCCGGTCACCCGGGAGCGCCAGTACTCACCGTCGAGCCGTACGCGCGGGCGCGGGTTGGCGTCGACCGGCAGGATCAGCCCTTCACCGGGGTGCTGGCTGGTGTCGTTGTCCAGCTGGGACGTGTCCCAGTACGAGACGAGCAGACCGTCCTGGAGCGGGAAGTGCTCCACCCAGTCGGGCCTCGAGTCGAGGAACCCGAAGTTGTACGGCCCGGTCTTCAGGTACTTGTCGAACGACACGTAGTCGCGGTGCGAAGCGACGTAGTAGTTGTCGTAGTCCTGCGTGAACGACGCACCCTGTGCGGTCCACCCGTCGAGCGTCCAACCCTCGTCGTCACCCTCGGCACCGGACTCGAACAGCGTCTCGCCGCCCGCGGTGAGCGACATGTCGTCGGCGAAGAATCCCATCCCGCCGGCTGCGCCGTCGGTCTGGTAGCGGATCCGCAGCCCGATGTCCTTGCCCGCGTACGCAGACAGGTCGAACGTGGCAGGGACCCAACCGTCGCTCGTACCGTCGATGCCGTTGTTCTCCTCGGGCTTGGTGATGGAGCCGGGTATCGCGGCCCAGCCGCTGCCGTCGTCGACCTCGACGAACGCATAGTCGCACGCGGTGGTGCCGCAGTCCTCGATATCCCAGTTCGCCTGCATGGACAGCGTTGCGTCGCCTTCGGGCAGCGTCACGTCACGGGTGATCGTGTTCGCGAGGCTGTCGCCGGACCCACTCCACCACGTCTTCTCGCCGGCGTACGGCTCCACGAGCTCGGTCGTCTTCTGCTTCTTCGGCAGTACGACGACCGCTCCTTGGGCATTCCGCGAGTTGTACTCGTGCGGGCCGAGAACCATTCGGCGGTTCTGGTCGGGCCGCACGACCTCGTAGTCGAGCCAGCCGAGCTGCAGCTTCTCCCATGCACCGAGATCGCCCGCGCGCGTGCCGATGCCCTCGTCGCCCTTCGCGCCGAGGCGGCTCTGCGCCATCAGCGACCAGAACTCGACGCTGTTGTCGCCCCCGAAGCGGTCGTACAGATCGGGCAGGTCGAGGTCGTGGCCGTACTCGTGGGTGAAGACGCTGACGCCGCCGTTCTCCGGCTGCATCGTGTAGTCGCCGACCCAGAAGCCGGTGTCACCGATCTCGCTGCCGCCGAGCGGGTTGCCCTCAGGGCCGCCTGCGCCGATCGGCGTCGTCTGGGTGTACCAGCGGTGCGACCAGATCGCGTCCTCGCCCTGGTGCGGATCGCCGTCGGCCTGGTCGCCACCGGCGTGCACGATCTGGAAGTGGTCGAGGTAGCCGTCGGGCTCGTTGAAGTCGCCGTCACCGTCGTAGTCGTAACGGTCCCAACGGTCGAACGTGGCCAGCTGCTTCTTGATCTGCGCGGGCGTACGTCCCTTGGCCTCCTGGTCGTCGACCCAGGCGTTCACGGCATCCTGCACGAGGTTCCAGACGTTGCCGCAGTTGGTGTCCTGGCACACGGCCGGGTCGTCACCGTCCTCGCCGTCGGCGACCGGGTCGTTGCTGCGGCCGTAGCGCGCCTCGTTGTACTTGACCTTGACCCAGTTCGTGACGGTGCCGCTCACGCTGTAGCGGCCGGACGACTGGCGCTCGTAGTACGTCTTGAGGGACTCGGTCTCCTTGCCCGCGCCGGGCACGGCGCCCTCACCGAAGTAGATGTCCTTGAAGTGCTTGCGGTTGTAGTTCGGCTGCCAGACCGTCGAGTTGTCCTCGCTGCGGTCGGGCTCCGGGATCGCGTTGCGGGCGGGACCTTCGAAGGTTGTGGGACCGGGCGTCGTCGGATCGAGGTCCTTGTCGGGGTACTCGGGGTGACGCTCGTCGCCGAACTCGACGAGTACCGCGAAGATCCGGTCTGTCGTCTCGCGATCGAGCTCGACGTACTGGGCCTGGCTCTTCTTGCGAGCGGTCCGATCGCCTTGGGCGTCTACCGCCGGCGCCTCCTTGGCGGATCCGACGCGCATGACGGTGCTCGGCCCGCGCTGCTCGACCCGCTTCTCGCCGTGGCCGTTCAGGAGTGTCGTGATCGCCTGCTCGCGCAGCTCGCGTCGCTTGTCGGCGAGTGGGTTCGGTAGGTCGTCCGACGTCGCGTCGGCGTCAGCCGACGGCGCGGGTGCTCCGGGTGCCGGCCCGGGAGACGCGCCGGCAGTTGCCGACGTCACCCCGTAACCTGCGCCCAGGGCGGCGGTCATCGCCACGCCTGTGAGTACGGCAGATAGCTTGCGCACCTTCGTTCCTCCCTGCCTTCGACGGGTTGCGTCGAAGCGTGTTCGATGCACGTCGCCCCTGAGCCGAGCAGCGCGGCACAGCGTTCACTGTGCGTGCGCGGGACCCGGACGTGCCGATCGGTTCAGATCGTCGACACTATGGCGCAGGTCACACGGCTGCGCAAGGTGGGGTATGCCGGCGGCGGGCGCCGATACGGTGGGGCGCATGACGTGGACGTGGCGACTGCAGGACGCAGCGGGCGAGACGGTGTCGGCCGGAATCAACCTCGAGCACGGATTTCCGAGCAGAGGTGAGGCCGAGTCGTGGATCGGTGAGGCGTGGCAGGAGCTGCTCGACGCCGGGGTCGAGCAGGTCACGCTGCTCGACGAGGACCGTGAGGTGTACGGCCCGATGAGCCTGCGCCCCGAGTAGGCCCGCTCAGCCCCTGCCCGGACGGCTGTCCGGAGACACGGTGAGCGCCGGGTCGCGTACGACGACTCCCGCGATCGCATCGTCGATCGCGCGCATGGTCGCCTCGTCCAGACGTACGCCCGCGGCCGCGACGTTCTCGCTGACCTGCTCAGGACGCGAGGCGCCGATGATCGCGGCGGACACGTTCGGGTTCTGCAGTACCCAGGCGACCGCGAGCTGGGCCATCGACAGGCCCGCCTCCGCGGCGATCGGCTCGAGCTTCGCGACCGCGTTGAGGACGTCGTCGTTCAGCCACCGGGCGATGTTGTCTGCGCCGCCACCGGCATCGGTCGCGCGCGAGCCGGCGGGCGGCTGGGCACCCGGCTTGTACTTGCCCGTCAGCACGCCCTGCGCGATCGGCGACCAGACGATCTGGCCGAGCCCGAGCTCCTCGGACGCGGGTACGACCCGCTCGTCGATGACCCGCCAGAGCATCGAGTACTGCGGCTGGTTGGAGATGAACGGGATGCGCAGCTCGCGCGCCAGCTCGTGTCCGGCGCGGATCTCGTCGGCGGTCCACTCCGAGACGCCGATGTAGTGCGCCTTGCCCGCGTGCACGACGTCGGCGAACGCCGACATCGTCTCTTCGAGCGGGGTCTCGTTGTCGAACCGGTGGGCCTGGTAGACGTCGACGTAGTCGGTCTGCAGGCGACGCAGCGAGCCGTCGATCGACTCCATGATGTGCTTGCGCCCGAGCCCGGCGTCGTTGGGTCCGCCGGGACCCGTCGGCCAGAAGACCTTCGTCAGGATCTCGACCGACTCTCGGCGTACGTCGCCGAGGGCGCGGCCGAGCACCGACTCTGCCGCGGTGTTGGCGTACACGTCGGCCGTGTCGAAGGTCGTGATGCCCTCGTCGAGTGCGCGACGTACGCAGGCGAGGGCGGCGTCCTCCTCGACCTGAGAGCCGTGCGTGAGCCAGTTGCCGTACGCGATCTCCGAGACCTTCAGACCGCTCTTACCGAGGTAGCGAAACTCCATGGCGCCAGGCTAGCGGGAGCGTCAGGCGATCTTCTCGCCGCGCTTGACCTGCGGCTTCGGCATCCGGAACCGCCGCAGCTGGGTGCTGCGCAGCACCGCGTACGGCATGCAGCCGCGGGTGCTCTCGTCGGGGAAGCGCTGCTTCAGCTCGCGGCGTACCCGCAAGATCAGGTAGATCGTGTCGAGCAGAGTGCCGATGATCGTCACGATCCAGAGCCCGAACAGCGTGAAGACGGCCCACTCGGTCTGCAGGAAGCTGAGCAGCAGGATGACGACCAGCAGCGGGAGCAGGAACTCGGCGACGTTGTAGCGGGCGTCGACGAAGTTTCGGACGAAGCCGCGCACCTTGCCGCGGTCGCGGGCCGGGAGGTAGCGGTCGTCGCCGGTGTCCATGGCCTCGCGCATCTTGGTGCGCTCCTCGTACCGCTTCTGTCGCACCACCTTCGCGGCCTCCTTGCGCGTACGTGGCGGCTTCACCCTCGCCTTGCGGGCGGCCTCGGCCTCCTTGCGCTTGGGCGTCGCGCGGCCCTTGCCGCTGGGATCGGTCGACTCGGCCTGGTCTTCGGGCGCGGCCGGCTGGTGGGAGGAGCGTCGGAACAAAGGCATGGCTTTCAGGGGCTTCGAGCGGGCGTCGGGTGGTTCAGCGTACGCTCAAGAGTACCGAGACCAACGCCACAGTCGTCGACCGCATCGGCGGTGACCCGTTCCCCGCGCGACAGCACTGGCCGTAAGGTTGAGGCAGACACTCGACGCATTGGACGAAGGGGGCTCATACCTCGATGAGCATCATGAAGCGGATGAGCGCAATCTTTCGCGCGAAGGCCAACTCGGCCTTGGACAAGGCGGAGGACCCGCGCCAGACGCTCGACTACAGCTATCAGAAACAGCTCGAGCTCCTGCAGAAGGTGCGTCGGGGAGTGGCCGACGTCGCGACGAGTCGCAAGCGCGTCGAGCTGCAGATCAACCAGCTCAACCAGCAGAGCGACAAGCTGCAGGACCAAGCCAAGCAGGCCCTCGGCGCCAACCGCGAAGACCTCGCCCGCGAGGCACTGACGCGACGTAGCGGCCTTCAGCAGCAGATCACCGACCTGCAGAACCAGCACTCCCAGCTGCAGGCCGAAGAGGAGAAGCTGACTCTCGCGTCGAAGCGGCTGCAGGCCAAGGTCGAGTCGTTCCGTACCCGCAAGGAGACGATCAAGGCCACGTACACCGCGGCCGAGGCGCAGACGAGCATCAACGAGGCGTTCTCCGGAATCTCCGAAGAGATGGGCGACGTCGGCATGGCCGTCCAGCGTGCCGAAGACAAGACCGCGCAGATGCAGGCCCGCGCGGGCGCGGTCGACGAGCTGATCGCCTCCGGTGCGCTCGACGACGTGACCGCGAGCCCGGGCGACGACATCGCCCGTGAGCTGGACGCACTCGGTGCGTCGGGTGACGTCGACACCGAGCTCGCCGCGATGAAGGCGCAGATCGAAGGCGGCGAGAAGAAGTCGATCGAGGGCACGCCGGCGGAGCCCGCCGCGGAGCCCGCAGAGCAGCCGAAGGCGGAGGGCCAGGCATGATCATCCGGATCATGGGCGAGGGCCAGTTCTCCGTGGCCGACGACGCTGCCGAGCGGCTGAACGAGCTCGACTCCGCGGTCGAGTCGGCGGTCGAGGCCGACGACGACGCGGCGTTCCAGCCCGCGCTGGTGGCGTTGCTCGGTGCCGTACGCGAGCAGGGCGAGGCCCTTGGCGACGCGGAGCTCGTCGACTCCGATCTGATCCTCCCGCCCGCAGACGCGTCGCTGCAGGAGGTCGAGGAGATGCTCGGTGACGAGGGTCTCATTCCCGGCTGACCCGACCGGCGTACCGGAATCTTTGCGGTGCGCCGTACGTCTTAGTAGGTGAGGCGAGGAGTCCATGAATGGCCAAGACACGGTTTCGTAGCGACGGCGGGTTGACCGCCCGGATGGGGCTGGTCGCGTTCCTGCTCGGAGCGCTGTACGTCGTGTTCGGCGGCGTGCTGATCTACTACAGCGGCAGCATGGCGATCGGCGCTGTCATCGTGATCGCCTTGGGCCTCGGCCAGTGGTACTTCTCCGACAAGATCGCGCTGGCGTCCATGCGGGCGCGCGAGGTCACGCCCGAGCAGGCGCCGGAACTGCACGGAATGATCGACCGCCTGTGTGCGCTGGCCGATATGCCGAAGCCGCGCGTCGCCATCGCCGACACCGACCTGCCGAACGCGTTCGCGACCGGACGCTCACCCAAGAAGTCGGTCGTGTGCGTCACCACCGGGATCATGCGCCGGCTCGACGGCGAGGAGCTCGAGGGCGTACTGAGCCATGAGCTTTCGCACGTGGCCCATCGTGATGTCGCCGTGATGACAGTTGCGTCCACGCTCGGGCTGCTCGCCGGGTTCATCACCCGATGGGGAATGTTCTTCGGCGGCGGGCGACGCGACAACAACAGCGGGCCCGCGCTGCTCGTGATCTGGCTGGTGAGCCTGGCGGTGTACGCGATCAGCTTCGTGCTGACCCGTGCGCTCTCGCGCTACCGCGAGCTGAGCGCCGACCGGTCCGGCGCGTACCTCACGGGCAAGCCGTCCGCTCTCGCGTCCGCGCTGACGAAGATCTCCGGCGACATGGCGCGCATCCCGACTCGCGACCTACGCGCGGCCGAGTCGATGAACGCGTTCTTCTTCACCCCGGCGATCAAGTCGGAGTCGTTCAGCACATTGTTCTCGACCCATCCGTCGATCGAGAAGCGCCTCGAGCAGCTCTCCCGAGTGTCGGCCGATCTCGGCCGGCCGATGTGAGAGCCTGGCGCGCATGGGTTTCTGGAGCTCGATCATGGGGCGTTCCAAGCCCCCGGCCGCCGACCTCGATGCGCTTTTCGCGGTTCCGAACGCCGCGCTGACGCTGGAGGCCGGGGGAGGCTTCCTGCCGACGGGCTCCGGCGCCGTGTGCTATCGCGCCAGCGAGGGGGCGGCGTTCGGCACCACGCAGAGCGACGTCGTCGAGCTCCTCGACGCCGACGGCGGCCCGAAGGTCGAACGCAGCGAGGACTCGTACGGCTTCACCTGGTTGCTCTGCCAGCAGCGTCCCGACGACGTGTCGGGGCTCGTCACCGACCTGCATGCGATCAACACTTCCCTGCAGGACAACGGGTTCGGCACCGCCTTGCTGTGCTCGCTGGTCAACTTCACGGGCGCCGACGGTAAACCGCTCGCACTCGTCTACCTCTACAAGCAGGGCACGTTCTACCCGTTCGCCCCGCTCGGCCCGAACAAGCGCGACAACTCCGTCGAGCTGCAGGTCCGTGGTCTGATCGAGAACGACGTACCACTCGAGAAGGACCTCCAACGCTGGTTGGGTGTCTGGGGCGCGCCCGGCCTGGGTTGACGTTCCACCGCTCACGGGCAAACCGCGCCGCTCCCTGGCAAGTTTGCTGGGTAGGGCGCGGATTACCACGGGCCCATGGTAATCCGCGCCTGGGTCGGGCCGATGCGCCGAGCGCCGGACGCCTGGCCCCGCCCGGCCGTATCCTGCTCCGATGCCGACGACCCGCTTTCGCTCCGATCCGCAGCTGACCGCACGCATGGTGTGCGTTGTCGTGCTGGTGATCGCCTTCCACGCTGTCGTGTTCGCGTACCTCGCGTACGCCTCGGATGTGGTCATGGCGGCGGTCCTGATCGGTGGCGCGTTGCTCGCCCAGTGGTGGTTCGGCGACCGTGCCGCCCTCAAGGCGCTCGGCGCCCGCACCGTGACGGCCGAGGAGCAACCCGAGCTGCACGGTGTCGTCGACCGGCTCTGTGCGCTGGCCGACAGGCCGAAGCCCACGGTCGCGATCGCCGAGCAGCCGTACGCGAACGCGTTCGCCGTCGGCCGGTCGCCGCGACACGCCACGGTGTGCGTGACCACGACGCTGCTCGATGTCCTCGACGGCGACGAGCTCGAGGCCGTCATCGCGCACGAGCTCGCGCACATCGCGCACCGCGACGTCGTGGTGATGACCGGAGCCGCGTCCTTCCGGCTGCTGTTCGAGGCGGCCGGCCGACGTGTCCAGGACCAGGACGCCGAGGGCGACGACGGGAAGCGGCCGGCGACAGGCCCGGGCGCGACGCAACAGCGCTCGAAGTTTCGGTGGTGGATGATCGTGTTCTGGCTGTATGCGCTCGTCTACTACATCAGCGGCCTCCTGGGCAGCGCGCTCTCGCGCTACCGCGAGCTGAGCGCCGACCGCAGTGCCTCGTACCTGACGGGGAACCCGACCGCCCTGGCTTCGGCTCTCACGAAGCTGTCCGGCGGGAGCGAGCAGATCCCGGACCGTGACCTGCGCGCGGTGGGGTCGGTTGGCGAGATGATGTTCGTTCCGATGCGTCAGGTCGGCTACCTCAGGTCCAAGTTCCAGACGCATCCGCCGGTCAGCGAACGCCTCGACGCACTCGCCGACGTCGCCGCGGACCTCGGTCGTCCACTCGGCTGACGCGCGGTCAGCCAGGCAGGGCGAGCATCCGGTCGAGTGCGACCCGTGCCCAGTGCGCCGTGTCGTCGTCGACCCTGATCTGGTTGACGACGGTTCCTTCGACGAGGCTCTCCAGCGCCCACACGAGGTGCGGCAGGTCGATCCGGTTCATCGTCGAGCAGAAGCACACCGTGCGGTCGAGAAACATCACCCCCTTGTCCGGATGCTCCGCCGCCAGCCGCTGTACGAGGTTGAGCTCGGTGCCGATCGCCCACGCCGTGCCGGCGGGAGCCTCGGCCACCGTCGTGATGATCGCCTCCGTGGAGCCGACCCGATCGGCCGCGAGCACGACCTCGTGCGTGCACTCGGGATGCACCATCACCGTCACACCGGGCACCCGCTCGCGTACGTCTGCGACGGACTCCGCGCTGAATCTGCCGTGCACCGAACAGTGCCCCTGCCACAGCACCATCCGCGCCGACGCGAGGTCGTCATCGGACAGTCCTCCCGAGCGCCGGCGAGGGCCGTAGACGACGCAGTCGTCGAGCGCGAGGCCCAGGTCGCGTACGGCGGTGTTGCGGCCGAGATGCTGGTCGGGGAGGAACAGTACCTTCGTGTCGGAGCCGTGTCGCTCGTACGCCCAGCGGAGCGCACGTGCGGCATTCGACGACGTGCACACCACACCACCGTTGCGCCCGCAGAACGCCTTGATGTCGGCAGAGGAGTTCATGTACGTGACCGGCACGGTCACCTCGGCCACGCCCGCATCGGTCAGCGCGTCCCAGGCGTCCTCGACCTGGTCGATGCGTGCCATGTCGGCCATCGAGCAGCCCGCGGCGAGATCCGGCAGGATCACGCGCTGGTCGTCGCCGGTGAGGATGTCGGCCGACTCCGCCATGAAGTGCACGCCGCAGAACACGATGTACGGCGCATCCGGTCGCGCGGCGGCCTGCCGGGCGAGCTTGAACGAGTCGCCCGTGACATCGGCGAACTGGATCACCTCGTCGCGCTGGTAGTGGTGGCCGAGCACGAACACCGAGTCGCCGAGCGCCGCCTTCGCGTGACGTGCCCGCTCGACGAGGTCGGGGTCGGATGCGGGTGGCAGCGTGCCGGGGCAGGCGACGCCGCGTTCGGAGTCTGGGTCGGAGCTTCGGCCGAGTACGAGCAGCGGGACGTCCACCGGGTCGTTGGTCACGCGCCGACTATGGCACAGGTCGGTCGGCGGCACTGTTGCCTTCGTCGCAATGCCCACGGGGCGGTCAGAGGCTGTGCTGGCTAAAGGCTGTGCTGACTAAAGGCTGTGCTGACTAAAGGAAGTGCGGGCTCGGGACGTACGGTGCCGGCGGCTTCATGAACCGCAGCGCGAGGTAGCCGCGCTGGTACACCGACAGCCTGGCCTCCATCGCCACGTCGATCGCCCAGTCCTGCTCGCCGGTCAGGTGGTCGACGGTGACCTGCTCGCCCTCGGGCACCGCCGCGAGCGCGTCCCACAACAGCCGGCTCGCGGTACGCCTGTTCGTGGCGGCCAGGAGGTACGCGCCGCCCGACGGCAGGATGTACACATAACCGCTGCCGGTCGAGTCGTCGACGACGCGCAGCGCGAACTCGGCCGCCATGAACTCGTGGTCGACGAGATGCGCCGCGTCGCGGGTCTGTCGGTCGATCGAGTTCATCAGGTCGAGGTCACCGAGGCTGCCGTCGCGCACGTGCTCGACGACCGGGATACGCGAGCGGTCGACGACTCCGTGGACGAGCATGTGGGGGTGGATCGTGAAGCCTGCCTGGTGATAGCGCCGTACGGCACGAGGATCCTGCGACGCGTCGATCATGCCGCGCACACAGCCCTGCGAGTACGCGAGCGCCGCCTCGAGCAGCCGGGAGCCGACGCCCTTGCCCTGCGCGCCGCCGCGTACCGCGAAGCTGGAAAGCATCCACATCGTCTCGCGGCGAAGCGACGTCGCAACGCCGACGAGGCCCTCGTCATCCTCGGCGACCCAGCACCCCGGCGCGTCGTACGCGAGGAAGTGGGCGCACCGATCGCGCCATGCCGATCGTCGGTCGTCGCTGCGGGCCTCGGGCGCCGGCCAGTCGGCCGGGTTCGTCGCCACGTCGAGAGCATGGAACGTGGACCCGGTCAGCGCCTCGGCGGCATTGATGTCACCCGTACGCATCGGTCGTACCGTCATGTCCAGCGTCATGCGCCCAAGGTAGTGGGCACATGCGAGGATTCGCCCATGCACGTGCTGATCGCGCCGGACAAGTTCGCCGGTACGTTGAGCGCCGTCGAGGCGGCGCATGCCATTGCCGAGGGATGGGCCGCGCAGGCCCCCGACGACGAGCTCCACCTGGCCCCGATGGCCGACGGCGGTCCGGGGTTCGTGTCGGTGCTGCACGAGTCACTGGGCGGCGACCTGGTCGCGGCGACCGTACGCGGGCCGCTCGGCGCACCGACGCCGGTCACCATCCTGCGACACGAAGGCACGGCGTACGTCGAGTCGGCTCAGGCGTGCGGTCTGCACCTGGTCCCCGAAGGCGAGCGCGATCCCGAGCGCTCGTCGACGTACGGCGTCGGCGAGGCCATTGCCGCGGCGGCCGACTCCGGCGCCGACCGAGTTGTCGTCGGGCTCGGCGGCAGCGCGAGCAACGACGGGGGAGCGGGCCTGCTTGCGGCGCTCGGTGCCGACGCCGACGTCCCACTCGACGCGGGGGTCTCCGGGCTCGCCGGTATCGGGCGGTTCGAGCTCGAGGCCGCGCGAAAGCGGCTCGACGGAGTCGACCTGGTGATGGCCAGCGACGTCGACAACGTGCTGCTCGGGATGTTCGGCGCGACGAAGACGTTCGGCCCGCAGAAAGGGGTCGCCGAGGCCGACATCCCCACGCTCGACGCGCTGCTCGACGCGTTCGTGGTCGCCGCGTGCGGGCCGACCCCGCCCGAGCGGCGGGTCGCGGACGCACCCGGTGCCGGTGCCGCGGGGGGTCTCGGCTTCGGACTCCTGCTGCTCGGCGCTCAGCGCCAGTCGGGCATCGAGCTGGTTGCCGAGGCCGCCGGGATCCCCGCGCTCGCGCGCCGCTGCGACGTCGTGGTCACGGGGGAAGGCGCGTACGACTTCTCCTCGCGTGGCGGCAAGGTCGTCTACGGCGTCGCGCAGATCGCCGCGGAGGCGTTGCGGCCGTGTGTCGTCGTCGCCGGGCAGGTGCTGGTCGGATCCCGCGAGATGCGTGCGATGGGGGTCGAGTCGGCGTACGCGATGGTCGACGTGGTCGGCGAGGAGGCGTCGTTCGCCGATCCGGCCGGCAGCCTTGGCTCGCTCAGCCGGCGGGTCGCGCGTACCTGGTCGCGTTAGCGCCCGGTCAGCGCTGCCACTCCTCGCGCAGGATCGCGTACGACGCGCCGTCGATCCAGCCGCGGGTCTGATGCCAGGAGTCCTTGACCGCGTACTCCTCGCGCCGCATGCCGATCTTCTCCAGGATGCGGGCCGACGCGCGGTTGTCGACGTAGCAACCGGCGGTGACGCGGCGTACGCCGAGGTCGTCGAACGCCATCACCAGCAGCTCGGTCGCGAGCTCGGTGGCGATACCCCGCCCGGCGTACGCGGGGTCGAGGATGTAGCCGAGCAGCGCCTGGCAGCCCTGGGTCTCGGGCGCGTGGTCCTGGCCCATGCCGTCGGTGATCTCGAGCATTCCGTCGCCGATGACTCGTCCGTCGAGCTCGGCGACGACCGAGTAGTCGCGCGGGTCGTCAACGGCGCCGAGCCGCGCCTTGCGGAACGCGGCCGGGTCGATCTCGGTCCTGAGCAGCCACTCATAGACTCGTGGGTCGGTGTGGTACGCCAGCATGGTGTCGATGTCTTCGTCGCGTACGGGACGAAGATCGAGCCGCTCTGTGCGGCGGGTCAGCACCTCAACCTTGTTCACCGTGACTTGCTATCAGCCAGGCACCGGCGCGGCAACCGAATTCGAGGCGCACTGACGACCCGCCTGGTAGGCCGAGCCGCCGCGAACCCGTACGATGGGGAATGGAATCGGCGGTCACCGCGTTACCAACGTTCGACCACCGGCGTATCCACGAGTTCGGGAGTATTGAATGACTGCACAAGGGACCTCAGAGGTCGAAGCGCCCGCCGAGGGCGTCACGCTCACCCCGGGTGCCGCGGCGAAGGTCAAGAGCCTGCTCGACCAAGAGGGGCGCGACGACCTGCAGCTGCGCATCGCCGTCCAGCCCGGTGGATGCTCCGGACTCCGCTACCAGCTGTTCTTCGACGAGCGCAATCTCGACGGTGACGACACCCACGAGTTCGACGGGGTCGCCGTGGTGGTCGACCGGATGAGCGTTCCGTACCTGCACGGCGCGAAGATCGACTTCGTCGACACGATCGAGAAGCAGGGCTTCACGATCGACAACCCCACCGCGACCGGCTCGTGCGCGTGCGGAGACTCTTTCCACTGATCGCCGCGGGTCGTCGGCCGCGCTGACGGCCCCGACTCGCATCTCCTCGCGAGCTGACGTACGTTGAGGGCGCTCGACCTCCGGGTCGGGCGCCCTCTCGTCATGTCAGCCCATCCGCTCGGAGTGTCCGTGTCGATTCTCGTCACCGGTTCCATCGCAACCGACCATCTGATGTCGTTCCCCGGCAAGTTCAAGGACTCGCTCGTCGTCGACCAGCTCGACAAGATCTCGCTGTCCTTCCTCGTCGAAGACCTCGATATCCGCCGGGGTGGCTGCGCGGCCAACATCGCGTTCGGGCTCGCCGCTCTCGGGCATCGTCCCCTGCTCGCCGGAGCGGTCGGCGAAGACTTTCGCGACTACCGCGCCTGGCTCGAGCGACACGGTGTCGACTGCTCGCCGATCTACGTCTCCGAGACCCGGCACACCGCCCGGTTCGTGTGCACGACCGACGAGTCGATGGCCCAGATCGCGTCCTTCTACTCGGGCGCGATGAGCGAGGCACGAGAGATCGAGCTCGGCCCCGTCGCCGACAAGTACGGCGCTCCCGACGTCGTGGTGATAGCGCCGAACGATCCCGAGGCGATGCTGCGGCACACCGACGACTGCCGGTCACGCGGGTTCGCGTTCGCCGCCGATCCGTCGCAGCAGCTCGCCTGGGCCGACGGAGATGTGATCCGCCGGTTGATCGACGGTGCGACGTACCTCTTCAGCAACGAGTACGAGGCCGCGCTGATCGAGCAGAAGACCGGTTGGGGGCGCGACGAGGTCCTCAAGCGGGTGGGTACGCGAGTCGTCACCCTCGGCGCCGCCGGCGTGCGGGTCGAGCAGGAGGGTGAGACCGACATCGTGGTCCCGGCCATCGCCGATTTGAACGCCGTCGAGCCGACGGGCGTCGGTGACGCCTTCCGGGCCGGGTACCTCGCGGCCATCGAGACCGGCCTCGCGTCCGAGCGTGCCTGCCAGGTCGGCTGCACGATCGCCGCGAGCGTCGTCGAGACGATGGGCACCCAGGAGTACACCCTGTCGGCGGCCGGGTTCCTGCGGCGCATAGAGACGACGTACGGAGCCGACGCCGCCGACGAGATCGGGTCGCGACTCACGCTGCCCGTCTAGGTCCGACCCGGCTCGCGCCGAACGCGTACCTCGAAGGTGCTCGCGGTCGAGTCCGGGTCATCGTGCTGGTGCACCAGTTCGTGACGGCGCATCCGGCACCATGCGGGTACGTCGACGCGCGCCGCGGCGTCATCCGTGCGCAGCCGGACGACTGTGTCCGGCTCGGCGCCCTGCGTTGCGCCCGCGAGCTTGATCACCGGCATCGGGCACAGCATCCCGCGACAGTCGAGCTCGATCTCGCTCACGTCCGCACACCGTCCACCTGGCTGCGGACGTCTGCCACAACGGACACGAGTGCGTCGACGAACCGGCGTACGTCGTCGTCGGTGGTCGAGCAGGTCACCGACACGCGTACGTTCCCGTGCGTGAGCGCGCCCATCGCGGCGAGCACATGGCTCGGCTCGAGCGAGCTGGACGTGCAGGCGGAACCGCTCGCGACGGCGAACCCGCGACGGTCGAGCTCGGTGACGAGCACCTCGCCGTCGACGTACAGGAACGAAAGGCTCGCAACGTGGGGGAGTCGGTTGGCTCCGGTGGGGCCGATCACGTCGACATCGGGAACGCGACGCGCCACCTCCGAGCGGAGGAGCTCGGTGAGCGCGTGCTGGTGGGCGGCGCGTACGTCTCGCGCGGACTCCATCTCGACGAGTGCGACCGCCGCCGCGACGATCGCGGGCACGTTCTCGAAGCCCGGTGCCCGCGGGTCGAGCCGGTCATCGGCAGGTCCGGTCGGGCGCCACCGCACCCGCTTGCGTACCGCGAGCACGCCGACACCCGCCGGCCCGCCCCACGCGTTGGCGCCCGCGGTCGCCACGGACCACCCGGGCACGGGAGGCAGACGGCCTGCCACGCCCGTCAGGTCGCAGCACCAGGGCACGCCCGACCGGTCCGAGGCCTCGGCGAGCGCGCCCGTGGGTTGGACGGCTCCGCTCTCGAGGTTCGCCGCCTGCACTGCGATGGCGGCCGCATCGCCCGCCGCCAGGGCTTCGTCGACCGCGTCGACGGGTACGGTTCCGGCCGCCGAAACGGGCAGGGACCTGACGCCACCACCGGCGGCCTCGTGCGCTTCGGCCGTGTGCAGGACGCTCGAGTGCTCGACCGCGCTGTGGACCAGGAGCGTGCTGTGTCGCGCGCGCCCGCGTACGAGCCCGGTGAGCCCGCGCACGACCGCTTCGGTGCCCGACGCCACGAAGGTCACCTCGTCGGGTCGGCAGCCGATCACGCCGGCGACGGACTCGCGCGCCTGGTCGTACAGGGAGCGGGCGCGACGTGCGTCGCTGTGGAGGCGCAAGGGGTCGGCCCACCCCTGATCGAGCGCCGCGAGGTACGCGTCCTTGGCCGCGGGACGCAGCGGCTCGATGGACGCGGCATCGAGGTAGACGCGTTCGGATGCCGAAACGTCGGTGTCACCCACCCGACGACCGTACCCACACCAAGATCGCAGCAGTGATTGGAGTATGGTGCGGACTGAAATCGCCATCGCCGTAGTGACGCAAGAAAGGCGCCTCGTGGGTCCCGAACTCCCCCAGAATGACGCGGCTCGCGCTGCCGGTCGGCGTCGGCCGACTCGTAGCGCGCGCGTCCTGCGGTCCGCCGCTCTTCTCCCATTGGCCCTCGTGCTCGCGAGCTGCTCCAAGGACAGCGACAACGAGTGGCTGCGGATGGCACTCCCGAAGTCCGCCAGCACCGACGGCGAGCAGTTGTTCGGCCTGTGGCTCGGCGCATGGATCGCCGTCGGCGTGACGTTCTTGATCGTGTTCACGCTGATCATCTGGTCGTCGATCCGCTACCGGCGTCGTTCCGACGACTACGTCCCCGTGCAGGTCCGCTACCACCTGCCGATCGAGATGCTCTACACGGTTGCGCCGGTGATTGCAGTCGCTGCCTTCTTCTTCCACACCGTCGAGGTGCAGAACGACATCACCGAGGAGTCGAAGAACCCCGACCACGTGATCACCGTGGTCGGCCAGAAGTGGGCCTGGACGTTCGACTACATGGGCGAGGATGCCGTCAACGGCAAGGATGTCTTCGACGCCGGAGCACCCGACGACATCGCCGACCTCTACCTGCCGGTCGGTGAGTCCGTACGCTTCGAGCTCCGTTCGCCCGACGTCATCCACTCGTTCTGGATCCCCGAGTTCTACCGCAAGCTGGACGTCGTACCGGGCGAGGAGAACTCGTTCGAGGTGACCCCCGATCGGGAGGGCACGTTCAAGGGCCGCTGCGCGGAGCTGTGCGGCATGTACCACTCGCGGATGCTCTTCAACGTCCACGTCGTCTCGCCGGAGGAGTACGACGCGCATCTTCGCGAGCTCGAGGCCGACGGCAACGTCGGTGCGCCGATGGGCGGCGCCGAGAGCCACACGATCAAGGGCCTTGAAGAAGCGGAGGAGGAAGCCTCGTGACCGCCACCGACATCCCGGGCACCACGACGACGGTACGCCCGCGGCCGAACACGCTCGGCAAGAGGATCGTCAAGGTCATCACGACGACCGATCACAAGGTCATTGGCACGCTCTATCTGGCGACGTCGTTCGCGTTCTTCATCTTCGCCGGTGTCCTCGCACTGTTGATGCGCGCCGAGCTCGGCGCGCCTGGCACCCAGATCGTCAGCGACGAGACCTACAACCAGCTGTTCACGATGCACGGCACGATCATGCTGCTGCTTTTCGCGACACCGCTGTTCGTTGGTTTCGCGAACTGGATCATGCCGCTGCAGATCGGCTCGCCCGATGTCGCGTTCCCGCGGCTGAACATGTTCAGCTACTGGCTGTTCCTGTTCGGCGGCCTGATCGCTGCGGCGGGCTTCGTCTCGCCCGGTGGCGCCGCCAGCTTCGGCTGGTTCGCGTACGCCCCGCTGTCCGACGCGGTGAACTCGCCGGGCGTCGGCGGCGACCTGTGGGTGATGGGCCTGTGGATGGCCGGCCTCGGCACGATCCTCGGTGCGGTGAACTTCGTGACCACGATCTTCACGATGCGCGCCCCGGGCATCACGATGTTCCGGATGCCGATCTTCACCTGGAACATCCTGGTGACGAGCCTGCTGGTGCTGATCGCGTTCCCGATCCTCGCCGGTGCGCTGCTGATGCTGGAGGCCGACCGACGGCTCGGCGCGAACGTCTTCGACGCCGCGAACGGCGGTGCGATCCTATGGCAACACCTGTTCTGGTTCTTCGGGCATCCGGAGGTCTATATCATCGCGTTGCCGTTCTTCGGCATCGTGACCGAGATCCTGCCCGTCTTCAGCCGCAAGCCGATCTTCGGCTACATCGGCCTGGTCGGCGCAACCCTCGGCATTGCGGTGCTCTCCGTCGCGGTGTGGGCGCACCACATGTTCGTCACCGGCGCGGTCGACCTCGCGTTCTTCTCGTTCATGACGTTCCTGATCGCAGTGCCGACGGGCGTGAAGTTCTTCAACTGGATAGGCACGCTCTGGGGCGGGTCTCTGAGCTTCGACACGCCGCTGATCTTCTCGCTGGGCTTCCTGGTGACCTTCCTGTTCGGCGGCCTGACCGGCATCATCCTGGCGTCACCGCCGCTGGACTTCCAGGTGTCCGACTCGTACTTCGTCGTGGCGCACTTCCACTACGTCGTGTTCGGCACGGTCGTCTTCGCGATGTTCGCCGGCTTCTACTACTGGTGGCCGAAGTGGACCGGCCACATGCTCGACGAGCGGCTCGGCAAGATGCACTTCTGGCTGCTGTTCATCGGCTTCCACCTGACCTTCCTGGTCCAGCACTGGCTCGGCATCGAGGGCATGCCACGCAGGTACGCCGACTACAGCAGCGCCGACGGCTTCACCATCCTGAACCAGGTGTCCACGATCGGAGCATTCCTGCTCGGCGCCTCCACCCTGCCGTTCATCTGGAACGTCTGGAAGTCGCGACGCGGGCCGAAGGTCGACTGCGACGACCCGTGGGGTTGGGGCCGTTCCCTGGAATGGGCGACGTCCAGTCCGCCGCCGCGGCACAACTTCACGTCGCTTCCGCGCGTACGCTCCGACAGCCCGGCGTTCGACCTGCACCACCCGGAGGTTGCCGCCCTCGACGTCATGGACGACGAGTCGCTCCACGACGCGCCGAGCACGACGGGCCGCGACGAGGCGATCGACGATGCCCGCGAACGGCGTGACGACATTTCGAGCACGGAGGACGACAAGTGAGGCTTGAAGCCTGGATCATCGGGTTCTGTGCCATCTTCTTCGCGGTCGTCGCCCCGATCTACTGGTTCATGAGCGAGGACCCGACCGGTACGAGCGCGCTCGTGATGACGACGCTGCTCGCGGCGCTGATGACGTTCTACTTCGCGGTCGTCGCCAAGCAGATCGATGCGCGTCCCGAAGACCGAGACGACGGGGAGATCGTCGAGGGTGCCGGCGAGCAGGGTTTCTTCCCGCCGTACAGCTGGTGGCCGTTGTTCTGCGCGCTTGCGGTCGGCGTGTGCGTGCTCGGCGTCGTGATCGGCTGGTGGCTGTTGATCATCGGTGCGGGCGTCACGGCGGTGACTGTGTGTGGTTTCGTCTTCGAGTACTACCGCGGAGTGCACGCGCACTGAACGGCGCGCGGTACTCGCCGAAACGTCGGGCGAGTCACATCGGGTCGTGGCGCGCACGTACGTATGGGTGGTCTTGCTAGGCTGTAGGCTGAACTGTCCTCTTCAGCGATCCATGCACGGGGCTTAACTGTATGTCGAGTAATCACGCGCGCCGCCGTCTGCTGACCGTCGCAGCCGTCACCGCGACCGCAGTACTGACGCTCACTGCCTGCAGCGGCAACCCAGTGACCGGTGACGATGGTGACGACGCGTCGCCCGCGGCAGCCGAGAATGAAGAGGCTGCCGATCCCGTCAAGTTGACGCCCAACGTCCGCGACGGCGCCAAGGGCGTCAAGGTCGACAAGGTCGTCGAGGTGTCGGCGGCCGGGGGCTCGATCGACAAGGTGAGCATGTTCGCCGGCACCGATGCGCCGAAGAACCAGGTCGAGGGCGAGCTGAACGGCAACGAGACGGCCTGGCAGGCGAGCGGATCGCTCGAGCCCGGCAAGACCTACAAGGTCGTGATGCAGGGCCAGAACGCCGATGGCGATGCCGTCACCGAGCGTTCGTCGTTCACGACGCAGGCACTCACGCTCGATCAGCAGACGTACGCCAGCATCGCGCCGCTCGATGGTGCGACCGTCGGCGTTGCGATGCCGATCATCGTCACCTTCGACATCCCGGTCCAGGACAAGGCGTCCATCGAGCGCAAGCTCGAGGTGGAGTCCGAGCCGAAGGTCGAGGGCACCTGGAGCTGGATCAGCGACACCGAGGTGCACTTCCGGCCCAAGGAGTACTGGCCCGCCGGCTCGAAGGTCACCGTCAACGCCAACGTGAACAGCGTCAAGGCCGGCCCGAACCTCTGGGGGCAGGAGGACAACTCCGCGACGTTCACGGTGGGCGATGCCGTCGAGAGCGTTGTCAACGTCTCCGGCCACAAGATGACCGTCAAGGTCAACGGCAAGGTCGCGCGTACCCTCCCGATCACCACCGGCAAGGCCGGCTTCGAGACCCGCGCCGGCACCAAGGTGATCATGGAGAAGTACGACGTCAAGCGGATGGACGCGGCGACGACGGGCATCTCCGAGGACGACCCGGAGTACTACGACATCCCCGATGTGCAGTACGCGATGCGCGTCACGTACACGGGCGAGTTCATCCATGCCGCGCCGTGGTCGGTCGGCTCACAGGGCGCCGCGAACGTCAGCCACGGATGCACCGGGCTGAGCACGGCCGATGCCCTCTGGTACTACAACCGCTCCAACATCGGCGACCCGGTGAAGTTCATCAACAGCCCGCGCACCCTCGAGGACGGCAACGGCTGGACCGACTGGGACGAGTCGTACCAGGAGTTCAAGCAGGGCAGCGCGCTGTCCTAGCGGCCGTCCGCTTCCGCACCGCTGCACCTTGCCCCGCGAACGCCGTTCACCTTGCCACGCGGATTACCATGGGCCCATGGTAATCCGCGCCGCTACCGGGCAAGTTTGCCCCCTAGCGGCGACAACTTGCCATGGGGCGTACGACGTCACCCTGGACGCATATTAACGTTGGGCGCGATCCTGATGCATGGTGGTCGCCAGGGCCGGCCACTATGCATGACGACCCGTCCGACAACGGAGCTGCGGCCGCTCACCCGTTCTGGCGGAGATCGCCCCGAGCCCGTACGTTCGTCGGGCTGACCGTGAACGGCGTGTTCTCGAGGCCAGACGCTGGCCGAGGATGCCGGCAATATGCGGTCAAGCGACCACGTCGCGGCCTGCGCCGTGCCCGCGTGCCGGCCCGGCCACGGTCGAGTCCGTACGCCGACGCGGCTACCGCCTCGCTTGCTGAGAGGCGATAGCCGCGTGCGTACCGGTCGAGCTGTCGTGGGTCAGTGGCTGCGGGGGATACCCGTCTCGCTGACGCCGGTGAACTCGTCGTCGCCGGCCTCGAGCTCGCCGTGACCACCGTGGTGCTCGTTGGCCTCTTCGAGCTCCTGGCGGGTCGGCTTCTGGATATCGGAGCCGTGGAAGAACCCGGACAAGCGGGCGCGTGCCTTCGCGATGCGTGAGTGCGGCGCGTGGACGCCGTTCTCGTCGACGTCGTCCGGTAGCTCGTGGACCGTCGGTCGGTTGTGCGCGGTCAGCTTGTGCACGTGCTCGGCGTCGAGCGGGGCATGCCGCTCGGAGTACGCCCCGTCGGGGGAGCGCTCGATGATGCCCGTCTCGTAGCCGTGGAGCACCCGTTCGACGTCCTGACGCTGCAGCGCGATGCAGATACGTTTGGTGACCAGGAACGCGATCACCGGCGCGACGAACACCAGCACCCGACAGGCCCACGTGATCGCGAAGATGTCGAGATGGAACACGACCGCGAGGATGTCGTTGCCACCGGCGATCCAGAACACGCCATAGCAGGTGATGCCGGCGACTCCGAACGCGGTACGCGTCGGGTTGTTGCGCGGACGCTCGAGCAGGTGGTGCTCACGCTTGTCGCCGGTCACCCACTGCTCCACGAACGGATACAGCGCCAATACGGTGAACAGCAGCCCCATCAGACACACCGCGGGTAGGAAGACGTTCCAACTGAACGTCCAGCCCCAGATGGTCCACTCCCAGTTGGGCATGATTCGGACCGCACCCTCGACCCAGCCCATGTACCAGTCGGGCTGTGAGCCCGCCGTGACTTGCGACGGGTCGTACGGGCCGTAGTTCCAGACCGGGTTGATCTGGAAGAGCGCACCCATCAGCGCGGTCGCGCCGAAGACGATGAAGAAGAAGCCGCCGGCCTTCGCGGCGTACACCGGCAGCAGCGGGTAGCCGACGACGTTCTTCTCGGTGTGTCCGGCACCCGGCCACTGCGTGTGCTTGTGGTACACGAGCAGCAGCATGTGTGCGCCGATCAGGCCGAGCAGGAGCGCCGGAACGAGCAGGATGTGCACCATGTACAGGCGCGGTATCAGCACGTCGCCAGGGAACTCCCCGCCGAAGATGAAGAACTTCGAGGTACGAACCGACGATCGGGATCGAGCGGATCAGTCCGTCGACGAAGCGAAGCCCGGTGCCCGACAGCAGGTCATCGGGAAGCGAGTAGCCGGCGAAGCCCTCGATCAGGCCCATCGACAGCAGGCCGACGCCGATCAGCCAGTTCAGCTCGCGCGGTCGACGGTACGCGCCGGTGAAGAAGACCCGCAGCATGTGCACCAGCATCGCCGCGATGAACAACATCGCCGCCCAGTGGTGGATCTGGCGCATCAACATGCCGCCGCGGATGTCGAACGAGATGTGCAGCGTCGACTCGTACGCCGCCGACATCTCGATGCCGCGCAGCGGAGCGTACGACCCGTCGTAGACCGTCTCGGTCATGCTCGGGTCGAACCACAGCGTCAGGAAGACGCCGGACAGCAGCAGGACGACGAAGCTCCACAAGGCGATCTCGCCGAGCATGAACGACCAGTGGTCGGGGAAGATCTTGCGCAGCTGCCCCTTGGCGAGCGTGGCGAGACCGACGCGGTCGTCGAGCCACTCGACCGGACCGGCGGCCTTCTTGCCCACGCCGGTTTCCTGAATGCGGTTGGATCCTTCGGTGGTGGCACTCATCACGGTTCCTGGTGGATCTCGGGAAAGCTCGGCCCGACGACGTCTTCGAAGTCGCCCATTGCGATCAGGTACCCCTCATCATCAACCCCGAGCTGCAGCTGCGGCAAGGCTCGATGTGCGGGACCGAAGATGACCTTGCCGCCGTCGGCCAGGTCGAACGTCGACTGGTGGCAGGGGCAGAGGACATGGTGCGTCTGCTGCTCGTACAGGCTGATCGGGCAGCCGACGTGGGTGCAGATCTTGGAGTAGCAGAGGATGCCGTCGATGCTCCAGTTCTCGCGGCCCTCGGGTGCGGTGATGTCTTGCGGAGGCATCCGCATCAGGATGACCGCTGCCTTGGCCTTCACCTGCAGCGCCTCGGTGCCGTGGATGACCGGCTCGCCGTCCTCGTCGACCTCGAACAGGATCTCGGGCTCGGCGTTGGTGAGCTGGCCCTCCTCGATCTCCGACGGCCGGATCGGCTTGCCCGACACGTCGTTGGCGATGCGCATGCCCTTGGTCCACACGGTGTTGAACTGCTTGTCGCCCGGGAGCGGGCCGAGGTCGCGCAGCAGCACGATCGCCGGCAGGCCGAGTATGCCGAGCGCACCGAACAGGCTGTTGCGAATCAGCGGGCGACGACCGAAGCCGGACTCGTTGACGCCCTCGTTGAACATGCCGAGCGTGGTCTCGCGGTCTTCATCCGACGAACGCGCCGGGTGGCGCATCTCGATGACCTCGTGGTCGGCCATCAGCTTCTTCGCCCACTGGATGGCGCCGAGACCGATCAGCAGCAGCGAACCGCCGAGGGTGAGGCCGAGCGCGAAGTTCTGGGCGGTGAAGCCGAGGAAGGTCGTCGTGGTGTCGAGCGGGACCGCGAAGTAGCACACGCAGAACGCGAGTGCGAGCAGGGCTGCGAGGCCGAACATGCCGGCGACCTGACGCTCCGCGCGACGCTCCTGCGCCGGGTCGACGTCGGTGGGACGCCACTGGTGCTCGGGGAGTCCGGGGTTCGGCATCGGGTCGCTGGGATCGGCGGGGTCGATGTCGTTGCGAGGCTCCTCGCCGCGGGGTTCGATCTCACTCATGCCTCGACCTCACCCTTCTTCCGCTTCGAACGCACGCTCTGGGTCGCGATCCAGGTCGCGGCGCAGACCAGGCCGCCGATGCCGACGATCCAGGCGAACATGCCCTCCGACACGGGCCCGAGGCTGCCGCCGCCGATGCCGCTCTGGGGGGTGTCGCGCATCGCCTCGATGTAGGCGATCATGTTGCGCTTCTGCTCGGGGGTGATCACGTCGTCGGAGAAGACCGGCATCTGCTGCGGTCCGGTGATCATCGCCTCGTAGATGTGCCGCGCGCTGGTGTCGGTGAGCGCGGGCGCGTACCGGCCGCTGGGCAGTGCTCCACCGGCGCCGACGGAGTTGTGGCACGCCGTGCAGTTGGTGCGGAAGAACTCGCCGCCCTCGGCGAGCTCCTCGTCGGTCACGTCGGAGGTGTCGGTGTACTGCTCGTCGGGAACCTCGGGGCCCGGGCCGAGCGACGCGACGAACGCGGCGAGCTGTTCGACCTCCTCGTCGGTGTAGACGGGGGGCTTGGCGGGGGCCTGCGGTGCCGCGTTGGTCATCGGCATCCGGCCCGTGCCGACCTGGAAGTCGACCGCGGCCGCGCCGACTCCGACGAGCGTCGGGCCGTAGTTGCGGTCGCCCTTGGTGCCGACGCCCTCGGCGTTCTTGCCGTGGCAGCTCGCACACCCGACGAGGAACAGCTGGCGACCGGCTTCGATCTTCTGGGCGTCTGCCGTCTCGGCGTCTGCCGTACGCGGTGCCGCCGCGTAGTAGACGCCGCCGGCGACGATGAGGCCGAACAGCAACACGACGAGGCCGGCCATCCGGTGCCGGCGACGCGTGGACAAGAACCGCACGGGGTGGACCTCGTTCCGTCTCGTTTTTCTGGGGCGGGGAGCTGCGATGAAGTTGTGTGCAGGCGTGCGTGCTGCCGGGCAGCTACTGAATCAGGTAGATCGTGGCGAACAGTCCGATCCACACGACGTCGACGAAATGCCAGTAGTACGAGACGACGATCGTGCTGATCGCCTGCTCGTGGGTGAACTTGCGGGCCATGAACGTACGGCCGATGACGAGCACGAACGCGATCAACCCGCCGATCACGTGCAGACCGTGGAACCCGGTGGTGAGGTAGAACATGCTGCCGTACGGCGACGAGGGGATCGTGACGTTCTCGTGCATCAGCTCGACGTACTCGACCGCCTGACCGGCGACGAAGACGGCGCCCATCAGGTACGTGAGTACGAACCACTCGCGCATGCCCCACTTGCCGACCTGGAACACGCTGCCGACACGGCCGACACGGCCGCGCTCGGCGGCGAAGACGCCCCACTGGCAGGTGACCGACGACAACACCAGGATGGTGGTGTTGGCGGTCGCGAACGGGACGTTGAGCTTCGCGGTCTCGAGCTCCCAGAGCTCGGGGGTCACCCCGCGGATCGTGAAGTACGCGGCGAACAGCGCCGCGAAGAACATCAACTCGCTGGAGAGCCACACGATCGTGCCAACGGTCACCATCGAGGGACGGTTTGGCTGGCCGTGCAGCCTGGACGCCGGAATCGCGGATGTTGTCGCCACGAGAGCCATTATGGACCGTAGGTTTCGGCACTCTCCACGCACCCCCGTAGCGTGTTGCACGTACCAGGTGGGCGGGCGTCGTACGCCACCGGTGCTGCTTTCCCATACGATGGCGCCGTGACCGACCGTACAGACTCCCGACCCCTGAAGGTGCTCGTCTACAGCGACGACTCCGACACCCGGCAGCAGGTGCTGCTCGCGCTCGGCAAGCGGCCGCATCCGGACCTGCCGCCGTTCGAGTACGTCGAGTGTGCGACCGAGCCCGTCGTGATCAAGACGATGGATGCGGGCGGCATCGACCTCGCAATCCTCGACGGTGAGGCGGTGCCCGCCGGCGGGATGGGTGTCGCGCGCCAGCTCAAGACCGAGATCTACCGCTGCCCACCACTGCTCGTCCTCACCGGGCGGCAGCAGGACGCATGGCTGGCGACGTGGTCGCTCGCGGACGGCGTCGTCGCGCACCCGATCGACCCGGTCATGCTGGCCGAAGCCGTCATCGAGCTCGTCCGGGGTGCTCATTCGCTCCCGGCGTCCTCCTGAGCCGATGGCAGCGGAGGCGTACACCTGGCCGACCGTGCTCGGTGCGCTCGTCGACGGCGACGACATCGACCGTGCCGCGGCGGCCTGGGCGATGGACGAGATCTTCTCCGGCGCCGCCTCCGCGGCGCAGATCGCCGGTTTCGTCGTAGCGCTGCGCGCCAAGGGCGAGACCGTCGACGAGGTCGAGGGCATCGTCGCCGCGATGTACGAGCACGCCGAGCCGTTGTCTGTCCCGGGTCGCATCGTCGACATCGTCGGCACGGGCGGCGACCGCGCGAAAACGGTGAACATCTCGTCGATGTCCGCCGTCGCGATGGCCGGCGCGGGCGCCGTGGTCGTGAAACACGGAAACCGCGCCGCATCCAGCTCCAGCGGGTCGGCAGACGTGCTCGAGGCGCTCGGCGTACGCCTCGACCTCCCGCCCAACCGGATCGCCGAGGTGGCCGACGAAGCCGGCATCACGTTCTGCTTCGCGCCCGTCTTCCACCCGTCGATGCGATACGCGATCCCGGTGCGCGGCGAGCTCGGCATCCCGACGACGTTCAACCTGCTCGGCCCGCTGACCAACCCCGCCCGGCCGGATGCGCTCGCCGTGGGCTGCGCAGACGCGCGCTCGGCGCCGATCATGGCCGGCGTCCTCGCCCGTCGCGGTGTCGACGCGCTGGTCTTCCGCGGCGACGACGGACTCGACGAGCTCACCACGTCGACGACGTCGACCGTATGGACGGTCGCACGAGGCACGGTCGAGCCGGCGTCGATCGCACCGGAGGACGTCGGTGTCGAGCGGGCGCCGATCGAAGCGCTGCGCGGCGGCGATGCCGCGCACAATGCAGACGTCTTCCGGCGCGTACTCGCCGGCGAGCAGGGCCCGGTACGCGA
Source organism: Solicola gregarius (assembly GCF_025790165.1). Classification (GTDB taxonomy): domain Bacteria; phylum Actinomycetota; class Actinomycetes; order Propionibacteriales; family Nocardioidaceae; genus Solicola; species Solicola gregarius. The sequence goes on along the minus strand of NZ_CP094970.1, from coordinate 4,801,960 downwards.
CGCCGTGGTACTCAACGCGGCCGCGGGTCTGGTCGCGCGCGATGCGATGAGCGGCCCGTTGGTCGACCGCATGCGCGGCGCGGCAGAGCGCGTACGCGAGTCGCTCGACAGCGGTGCGGCCCGCGGCGTACTCGATCGCTGGGCGAAGGTGACCCAGCGGATCGCGGCCGGCTGAGGCGCGTTCCGCCCGCCGAGCGCCCGCCCGCCGAGCAAATAGACATTTGTTATGCCCTGGCATAACAAATGTCTATTTGTCTGGGTGGCCCCGGCTCAGATGCCGATGCTGAACGCAGACTCGAGGTCGTGGCGCGAGAAGGTCTGGAACGCGATGTGCGTCTCGGTCGAGCTCACGCCCGGCACCTTGTTGACCTTGTCGGCGATGACGGCGGCGATGTCCTCGTGTCGGCGCACGCGCACCATCGCGATCAGGTCGATGTGGCCGGTGACGGAGTAGACCTCACTCACGCCGTCGAGCGCGGCGATCCGTTCGGCGACCTCGGGGATGCCGGCGACGTCGGCCTTGATGAACACGATCGCGGTGATCACGCTGCCTCCTGGTCGGTACGTGGACGAGTCGTGGTGAAGCCTAGTACGGACCGTTCATCTGGTCGGCTGGTGCACGGTGCGCGGCATCCGACGCTCGTCGAACGGGACGACCGAGGTGGCCTCGACGGCGTCGTACGTCGCGAGATGGCGAGTCGCCCCGCGTACCGGACACATCCAGTCGCCGTCGACCTCGATCAGCCGGGTGCCCTCGCCCTCGAGCCAGCTGAGGACACGTTCGGTCTCCTCGGTCGAGGCCGCCGGTGCCGGCCCGAAACCGGGGAGCACGGTCTCGGCCCCGATGCGGAGGCGCTCGACCCACTCGCGCGCGTCTGCGCCGTCCGGGATGACGCCCGCGGCGCACAACCGGCCGTAGCGGACGACATGCACCACCCACCGGCCGTCATCGCCGCGGCGGGCAGCGACGAGATCGCGGCACGTGGTGAGTGCCGTCAGGCGTTGGGTGCGTGCCGTCGCCCGGAGGAACGAACGGAGCCGGTCGCGTTGGACCTGTGCATCCTCGAAGCGGGTCTGGTCGGACAGCCGGGCCATCTTGAGATCGAGCGCCGCGATCACCTCGGCCGGGTCGCGCAGCATGGCTTCACGTACGCGCTCGACCTCGTGTTGGTAGTCGACCGATGAGACGGACTGGTCACACGGCGACATGCACACGCCCATCTCGGCGAGGGCGCACGGCGATCGGCTCGGCACCTTGGGCATCCGACCGGTGCACTGCCGGATGCCGAACGCCTCGTGCAGTGCGGCGACGGCGCTGTCGGCGGTGCGCCGGCTGCCGAACGGGCCGATGTAGTCGGCCCCGTCGTCGCCGATCGACCGCACGAGCGACAACCGCGGCCACGGCTCGCGGGTGAGCTTGACCCAAATCGCGCGCTCCGGGAAACGCGAACGCTTGTTGTAGCGGGGTTTGTGGGCTGCAATCAGGCGCAGCTCGCGTACCTGTGCCTCGAGCGTCGTCGCACACTCGATCGCCTCGACCCGCTCGGCGAGCCCCACCATCTCGCCCATCCGGCTGCGGGTCTCGCTCGAGGTGAAGTACGAGCGAACGCGCGCGCCGATGTCCTTGGACGTGCCGACGTAGAGCACGGAGTCCTGGGCGTCGCGGAAGAGGTACACACCCGGTGAGTGGGGCAGGCCCTCGGCGAGGTAGCGCTTACGGCGTTGGGTTGTGCTCACCTGGCTGCTGAAGGTCGAGAGCTCCTCGACCGTGTGTACGCCGACGTTGCCGAGTCGTGCGATCAGCGAGTGCAGGACGTCGACCGTCGCGCGGGCGTCTTCGAGGGCGCGGTGATTGGGCGTCGTTGACGCGTGGAAGATCCGGGCGAGCGTCGACAGCTTGCAGTTGGGCGCCTCGTCACGGGTGAGGACGCGCCGCGCGAGCTTCGCCGTGTCGATGACGTCGAAACCCGGCCAGGTATGACCGAGCTCACCGGCGAAGTGTCGGAGGAAGCCGACATCGAACGGCGCGTTGTGGGCCACCAGCACGCACCCCTTGGCGAACTCGAGGAACGAGGGAAGCGCCGTGTCGATCCGGGGCGCGGACGCGACCATCGAGTCGTTGATGCCGGTGAGCACCGCGATGAACGAGGGAATCGAGGTGTGCGGACGTACGAGGGTCTGGAACTCCGAGACCACCTCGCCGGCGCGCACCTTGACCGCACCGAACTCGGTGATCTCCGACCCGGCCGACGCGGAGCCGCCCGTCGTCTCGAGGTCGACGACGCAGAACGTCGCGTCGCGCAAGGCCGTACCGAGCTCGTCGAACGTGCCCTGCACGGCTCGAAGCGCGGTCATATTGGCACCGTACGACCGGGTACTGACAGAACCGCTGAAGACACGACGGCGGGTCCGGACCGCCCGCGTGCGTACGGCGGTTAGCGTTGCCGGTCTCGGAAGTGGCGTGCGGGGATGACCGGGCACGGCATACGCTCGAAGGAGGGACTCTACGGCGGGGGGAAGAGCTCGGGCCAAGTACTCGACCGTGAGGAGGCGTACGCGTGGCAGCGGAACCGACGCCGCCGGACGTGCAGCCGATCGTGCTGCCCGAATCGGTACGCCACCGTGTGGTCGCATTGACCTCGCAAGCGCTCTCCGCCCTCGACGCGAGGCAGGTCCCGCCGCCGTTGCGGAAGATCGCCCAGTTCACCCCCGCGCGACGGGCGCGCTTGGCAGCAACGGCGATCGCGACGGCCGTCGCGACCGACGACTCGTTTCGTGACCGGGTCGGTGGTCAGGTACGCCGCGGCAACGAGGCCGTCGTCGAGGCGATCGCGACGGACGCCGTCGCGACGATCGACCCCGTCGAGGTGGCCGCGATCGCGTACGTCACGCGCGTGGACGGCTGGCGCCGGGCGCTCGACGCCGCGCTCGACGCGTTGGAGGCCGATCGGGAGGCGTCGGCCGCCACCGCCGCGGAGGAGTCCGACCAGGTCGAGCGGCTGGGACAGCAGGTGGAGCAGCTGCGCGACGAGATGCGGTCTGCGCGCACCGCGCACCGCAAGGAGATCGACGGCGTCAAGGCCGACAACACCGATCTGCGTCGCAAGCTCGGCGACGCTCGTACCCGGGCGCGCTCGGCGGAGGCGGAGCGTACGCGCCTCGAGGCCGAGCTCGAAGAGGTGACGGACCGCGAGCGTGCGCGGGCGAACGAGGCGGACGCCGAGGTGCGCCGGTTGCGTCAGCGACTCGACACGGCGGTGGCCGAGCTCGGCGACCAGCGGCGCCAGTCGCGCGGCGACCGCGCACAGGAGTCGATGCGCTCGCGCCTGCTCCTCGACACGGTGATCGAGGCGGCGCAGGGCCTGCGTCGTGAGCTGGCGTTGCCGCCGTTGGAGACGCTGCCCGCAGACCAGGTCGCGGGCGACGAGCCCGCGCAGGGCCGCGAGCACGCCACCGTCACCGATGCGGCGCGGCTGCGGCCGTTGCTCGAGCTGCCTCGGGCCCACGTGATCGTCGACGGCTACAACGTGAGCAAGTCCGCATGGAGCGACGTGCCGCTCGATCGGCAGCGTTCGCTGCTGGTGACCGAGGTCGGCGGGCTCGCCGCGCGTACGGCGGTCGAGGCGACGGTCGTGTTCGACGGCGCCGACGTCGCACCGTCGGCGGCACGCCCGTCCGCCCGCGGCGTACGCGTGCGGTTCAGCCCCGCCGGCGTCACGGCCGACGACGTGATCGCGCAGCTGGTCTCGGCCGAGCCCGAGGGACGTCCGGTGATCGTCGTCTCCAGCGACGCCGAGGTCGCCGCACACGCCCGCCGCGCCGGGGGCCGCCCGGCCGCGGCCGCAGCGCTGATCGGCCTCCTCGCCGGCCGCTAAGACGGGCGTCTCGAGCAACCGAAAGCCTCTGCCGTAGGTAAGCGGGTCTCAATGTTGCAGGAGCGAACGGCAACCACCGCGGCGCCTAGCTTGTGGGCTGTTACGGCGCCGGTCACCAGGCAGGCGCTCGACCGGCGGAGCCGTAACGGCCCACAAGGTGAGGACCCCCGCGAGCCAACAAGGTGGATACGCAAGGCTTGGCGACCGACCCACTCGGTAACCGCGCGAGACCGTTCCGCACGAACGTCTGCCCCGGTTGTCAGACCCGGTCCGTAGCGTCCATGACGAGGTGCCGGTCTTCCTTCCCCACGGCCGGCGGAGACGGAGGAGCCATGAACGACGACTCGAGCTCGATCACGATCGACTGCGACAGCTGTCTCGTCCGCGGCGACGCCTGCGGCGACTGCGTCGTCACCGTGCTGTTGGGCGGTCCGCCACAGGGCGTACGCATCGACGACGAGGAGCGCGAGGCGATCGACGCCTTGTCGGCGTCCGGTCTGGTGCCGCCGTTGCGGCTCGTCACGGCGATGGACGAGTCCGTGCCCGACTCTGCGTGACGGTCGTCACCGACCCAACAGCACCGCAGGATCGACGCGCCCCGACGCGATTGATCTAGGTGTCCCGGATCGCTACAGTGGGCGCTTGCGTGTCACGTGAGAGTCCTCCACCAGGAGGGCGCGGGCACGCCGCCTAATCCGGCTCGCGAGGGAAGTCGCGTGCCGGAGCCGGGGAACCACGTACGTGGGGTGAGTCGGCGTCGACCTGTCGTCGCCGTAGGGCAAGTCCTTGGCCCGAACCCGTCAGCTCACCTGGTAGGCGTCGAGGAAAGGGGACCGTCCCTCGTGCGGACTGGCCAGCGCAGCTTCAACCGGACGCGCGCCGTAGTCGTCGTGTGCGCCACCCTCGCCGCGGGACTCACCACCGCGGTACCCGCCGGCGTCGCCTCGCCCGATGAACCGTCGCTGGACCAGGTCCGCGACCGCGTCGAGCGACTTCACCGCGATGCCGAGGAGGCGAACGAGCGGTACCTCCAGCTGGTCGACCAGATCGGCGAGACCCGCAAGCAGCTCAAGGCGACCCGACAAGACGTGCGCGACCAGCAGGCGTCGTTCTCGAAGATCAAGAAGCGCGTGACCGCATCGCTCGTCGCGGACGCGACCGACTCCCCGCTCGGTACGACCGGCGAGCTGCTGACCAGCGACGACCCCGAGCAGTTCATCGACGGTCTCGGCGCGATGCAGGCGTACAACACCACCCAGAACGACCTGCTTGCCGAGTACTCGACGATGTCGGGCGAGCTGCAGAGCCGCGAGACGCAGCTCGAGGAGCAGCTCGACTCGATCGACAAGGCCAAGCAGAAGATGGCCGACGAGAAGGCCGAGGTCGACAAGAAGGCCGATGAGGCCGAAGACGTCCTCGACGAGCTCGAGGCAGAGCAGCGCGAGGCGCTCCTCAACGATCCCGACGGCGATGGCGACGGTCCGAGCCGTGACGAGGACCGCGACCCCACCGTCGACACCGGCGACGGCACGACCGACGCCAGCGGTGCGGCCGCCGCGGCGATCGCGTTCGCCAAGGACCAGCTCGGCGAGCCGTACGTGTACGGCGCCGCGGGCCCCGACTCCTGGGACTGCTCCGGGCTGACCAGCGGCGCGTACGCCTCGGCGGGCATCGCCCTGCCGCGGTCGTCGAGCTCGCAGGCAGGTGCCGGCACGCCGGTGTCCAGCTCGGACATGCAGCCGGGCGACCTGGTGTTCTACTACACCCCGATCAGCCACGTCGCGATCTACCTCGGCGACGGACTGATCATTCACGCGCCCCATCCGGGCTCGTCGGTCGAGATCGTCGGTGTCAGCACGATGCCGGTCACGGCCGTTCGCCGCGTCGCGTGATCGACGGGTCGGGTGAGTTTGCTCACCCGACCCGCTCCCAGGGTCGATCTGGTCCGGATTCGTTGATCCGGGTCCCTACAATTCTGGGGTGAGCACAACCGTCCGGGCGGTGCGAAGCGCCAACGTCTGGGCGCTCTTGGTCGTCGCCGTCGTGGTACTGGGCTTCGTCGTCTGGCAGCAGCGCGAGTCCAGTCCATCCGAAGCACAGTCGAGCACCGCATCCGCCCTGAGTCCGGCGGGAGCGGTGCCCGACGCGTCTGCGCTGCCCAACGCGCTCGATCGCCTCGAGTCGGCCTGGCAGGACCGTGACCGCGACGAGTTCATCGCCGCCGCCGGCAAGACCGCTGCCGCCGAGCGCTGGGGCGCGCAGACGTACGACAACCTGCAGGAGCTCGGCGCCGGACGCATCGACCTGGAGCTGGTGGACGACGATGCCGCGGCTCAAGCCGGCACCGGCGGCACGTTCGACGCCTCGGTCGACGTCAGCTGGGTGCCGGGCGCCACAACCGGCCTGCCGCGCCGGCGTACGGACATGGCAACCGTCTCGGTCAAGGTACGCCAGACCCAGCGCTTCAACCTCGAAGGCGTGGCGGCGACGAAGGACCCGATGCCCCTGTGGCTGGCCGGCGCGCTCGATGTGACCCGCGACGACAACTCCACTCTCGTGCGCGTCGACGGCGGGGCCGAGAAGCCGAAGATGCGGCCGATGGTCGACAAGGCCATGGCCGACGTGCGTCGCGTGTACGGAAAGCCGAAACGGGATGCGTTCGTCGTGATCCCGCGGGACAGCACGCAGAGCTCCGCGATCGTCGGTGGGTCGTCTGACAGGCTGAGCCAGATCGCGGCGATCACGACGACGCTCGACGGGTCGGACGCGACGTACGGCCCGGTCGCCGTCGTGGTGAATCCCGACATCTTCACGCCGCTTGACGAGCGCGCCGCCCAGATCGTGCTCACCCACGAGGCGACGCATGAGGCGACCGGTGCCGCGACCGCGGTCGCGCCGCTGTGGGTCGCCGAGGGTTACGCGGACTTCGTCGCACTGAACCGTGACAAGCTCCAGCCGACCCGAAGCGCCTCGCAGATCCTCCAGCGCGTACGCACGAGCGGGCCTCCGAAGGCGCTGCCGTCAGACAACGAGTTCGGCACTGCGTCGCCGCGCCTGGGCGCGACGTACGAGGGTGCGTGGATGGCGTTCCGGATGCTCGGCGAGGCGTACGGCGACGACGCGGTGACGGAGTTCTACGGGCAGGTGCTGCGCGGAACGTCGGCAGACGTCGCCGCCCGGCGCGCCTTCGGTACGGACATCGACAGCATCACCGCGGACTGGCGCGGATACCTCGACTACTGGTCCGAGATCCCGCGCTGAGTCGACGCTCGGCGTTCAGTCGAAGAGGGCCTCGACGTCGTCGCGGAACTCCCGCATCACGACGTTGCGCTTCAGCTTGAGCGTCGGCGTGACATGGCCGTCGTCCTCGGTCCAGTCGACGGGGAGGATGGTGAACTTACGGATCGACTCAGCTCTCGACACGGCGGCATTCGCCTCGTCGACGGCACGCTGGATCTCGGCGCGTACGGCGGCGTCCTCGGCGAGCACCGCGATATCGGTGGTCTTGCCGTTCGCCGGGGCCCAGTCCTCGACGGCCTCCGGATCGAGCGTGATCAGCGCCGCGATGAACGGTTTGCCGTCGCCGACGACCATGCACTGGCTGACGAGGGGGTGGGCACGGATGATGTCCTCCATGACCGCCGGCGCAACGTTCTTGCCCCCCGCGGTCACCAGGATCTCCTTCTTGCGTCCGGTGATCCGGACGAAGCCCTCCTCGTCGATCTCGCCCATGTCGCCGGTGTGGAACCAGCCGTCGTCGAGCGCCTCCGCCGATGCGTCATCGTTTCGCCAGTAGCCGCCGAACACCTGTCCGCCGCGGAACAGCAGTTCGCCGTCCTCGCCGACCTTGACCTCGGTGCCGGGGATCGGCCGACCGACAGTACCGATCTTGGTCTCGCCGGGGAGGTTCACCGCGAGTGCCGCGGTCGTCTCGGTGAGGCCGTACCCCTCGAGCACGGGTACGCCGATGCCGCGGAAGAAGTGCGCGAGGCGCTCACCGAGCGGCGCACCGCCGGAGATCGCGTACTGGGCCTTGCCGCCGAGCGCAGCACGCAGCTTGGCGTACACGAGACGGTCGAACAACGCGTGTCGGGCCCGCAGCAGGACTGGTACGCGACGCCCGTCGCGCGCCCGGCTGTAAGCGATCGCAGTGTCGACGGCGCGGTCGAAGATCGCGCCCTTGCCGTCGGCGTGCGCCTTCTGACTGGCGCCGTTGAAGACCTTCTCGAACACCCGCGGTACGGCGAGGATGAACGTCGGCTTGAAGTCCTCCAGGTGCACCAGCAGGTCGCGTACGTCTGCGGTGTGGCCCATGCGTACGCCCGACCGCACGCACCCGACCTGGATGATCCGGGCGAAGACGTGCGCGAGGGGGAGGAACAGCAGCGTCGACGCGTCGTCGGTCTCGAACAACTCGTCGAGCAGCTGCGTCGCGACCCCGAGCTCGAACATGAAGTTGCCGTGGGTGAGGCAGCAGCCCTTCGGCCGGCCGGTGGTGCCGGACGTGTAGATCACCGTGGCGAGCGACTCCGGCGTGACTGCGCCGCGACGCTCCTCCAGGGTCTCGTCGTCGACGTCGGAGCCGAGAGTCTCGAGCGCCTTGATCGCCCCGTCGTCGAGGCTCCACACGTTGCTCAGCGTCTCGATGTTCGTGCGCACCTGCTGTACGCGGCCGACGTGTTCGCGGGTTTCGACGACGCACGCGACGGCGCCGGAGTCGGAGAGGATCCACTCGATCTGCGCCGCCGAGCTGGTCTCGTAGATGGGCACCGTTGCGGCGCCGACCCACCAGATCGCGTAGTCGAGCAGCGTCCACTCGTAGCGGGTGCGGCTCAGGATCCCCACCCGGTCGCCGGCATCGACGCCCGCGGCCAGCAGGCCCTTGGCGACCGCCTTGACCTCTGCCTCGAACTCGGCGGACGTGACGTCGACCCAGCCGTCGGCCGACGAGCGGCTGAACGCGACCGACAAGGGGCGCTCGAGGGCGGCGTCGACCACGTCGTCGGTGAGATTGCCCTTCTCGGGCAGCCGATACGTAGGGGGCGAGGCGTACGCGCGCAAGTTCTCCTCCAAACGGTCGCTTCGCTGGCACCGGGAGCCGATGCTGTTCCGCAGGCTACAGTCACGAGGCGTCCGGCCAGAAGGAGCCACCGATGCCAATGCTCGACGTCACCGACGAGACGCTCGTGGTCGCAACGCCCGAGCAGGTCCGCGAGGTGCTCTGCGAGGAGTCCTTCTGGGAGGACCGGCTGCCCGGCGTACGACTGCGGTGCATCGACGATCGCGACGAGCTCGGCAAGCGCTGGTCCGTGCACGGCGCGATGCGTGGCAGCGCCGAGGTCTGGCTCGAGCCGTGGCTCGATGCGGTGGTCGTGCACGTGTTCTGGCAGGTCGACCTCGCCGATGGGCACCGGCCGAGTGCGCGCGTACGACGTCGGTACGCAGTCGACCTCAAGGCCCACGTCGCTGCCGTGAAGGACCGGCTCGAGGCCGGTCGGGCACCCGGGACACCACGGGCCGGGCAGGCAGGGGAGTAGGGTCCTTTCGAGCCCGTCCACCCGGAGGAATCGATGGCCGATCAGACCACCAGCGACATCGTCGTCGACGCCGCTCCCGCCGCAATCATGGATGCCGTCGCCGACTTCCCGGCGTACCCGCAGTGGGCGACCGGAGTCAAGGAGACCGAGGTTCTCGAGTTCGAGGACTCCGGGCGGGCGAAGCGGGTGCGGTTCGTGCTCGACGCGACTCCCATTCGCGACGAGTACGTGCTCGCGTACGACTGGCAGGGCGATCAGCAGGTGAGCTGGCAGCTCGACGAGTCCGGGAAGATGTTGCGCGCGATGGACGGCGCGTACATCCTGTCGCCGCTCGGCTCGGGAGGTACGCGAGTGACGTACCGACTCGAGGTCCAGGTGTCGATCCCGCTGCTCGGGATGCTCAAGCGCAAGGCGGAGAAGGTCATCATCGATACCGCGCTGAAGGGGCTCAAGAAGCGGGTCGAGCAGTCGGCCTGAGGTCCGCGCACGGTAGCCTCTGCGGTTGTGCGGATCATCCTGTTCACCGGCAAGGGCGGCGTCGGCAAGACGACCGCCGCCGCCGGTACGGCCGTCCTCGCGGGGCGCAACGGGTTGAAGACGCTGGTGATGTCGACCGATGCGGCGCACTCGCTGGCCGACGCGTTCGGGGTGGAGCCCGGCGCCGAGCCCGTCGAGGTCGACTCGCAGGTGTGGATGCAGCAGGTCGACGCCCAGCGCCGGTTCGAGGCCTCGTGGACGACCGTGCAGGGCTATCTGCGTACGGTGCTCGACGCCTCGGGGGTCGACCCGATCGCGGCCGAGGAACTGACCGTACTGCCGGGTGCCGAAGAGGTTCTGGCGCTGCTCGAGCTGCGCGACCAGGCCGCGTCCGGCCGGTGGGACCTCGTGATCGTCGACTGCGCGCCCACCGCCGAGACGCTCCGGCTGCTGGCGCTGCCCGAGGCGCTCGCCTGGTACATGGACCGCGTCTTTCCGACCGAGCGCCGAGTCGTCAATGCGCTGCGGCCGCTGCTGGCCAAGGCTGCCGGGGTCCCGATGCCGCGTGACGACGTGTTCGACGCGATCGAGCGGCTGCATGCCGACCTCGGCGACGTGCACGATCTGCTGGTCGGCCCCGGGTGCTCCGTACGGCTGGTGCTGACACCGGAGGCGGTCGTGTTGGCGGAGGCGCGGCGGGCGTTCACGACCCTCTCGCTGTACGGCTACCGGGTCGACGGTGTGCTCGCGAACCGCGTCTTTCCCGATGCGGCGGCCGACGATTGGCGACAGGGCTGGGTCGACGCGCAGCAGTCCCTGCTGGCCGAGGTCGATCGGTCGTTCGCGCCGCTGCCGGTGTGGCAGGGCGCGTACTGCGCCGCGGAGCCGGTCGGCGTCGACGCGCTCGGCGGGTTCGCCGCCGACATCTACGGCCCGAGCGACCCGTTCGCGGTGCCCGAGGGCGAGCCGATGGTGGTGACCCGCGACGGCGATCGGGTCGACCTGTCGCTCGCGCTGCCGTTGGCGGATACGGGCAACGTGCAGCTCGCGCGGCACGGCAACGACCTCGTCGTGACCGTCGGCGCGTACCGTCGGGTGCTCGCCCTCCCGGCGGTGCTGACGCGGTTGGACGTACGTGGCGCGCGGGTCGCCGGTGGCCGGCTCGAGGTTCGTTTCGGAGCGACCAGCGGCTCTGCGTCGAGTGAACGGGGAGCACATGGCTGAGCAGAACGAACCCGTCGGCAGCCTGGCCGAGGAGCTCGCCAAGCTGATGGGCGTGGTGTCCGGCCTCGCCGACCGAACGGGTGGAGATGCCGAGAGCGACGAGCCACGACCACCGGGCCACGATGAGACCCGCCGCGGTGAGAACGCGCATGGTGCGAGCGACGAGTCGCGACGGACCGGCCCTGACGGCGAGCACGCACACATCGCGGACGGTTCGGCCGCCTGCCAGGTCTGTCCGGTGTGCCAGACCATCGCGTTCGTACGTTCCGCCAGCCCCGAGGTACGCGAGCAGCTGACGGCCTCGGCTGCATCGCTCGCGGCGGCAGCGCGCGGCCTGGTGGAGTCGTTCGCCGCACAACAACGCAGCGGTGAGGGCACCTCGGCGCGCGATTCTCGCGTCGAGAACATCGACCTGTCGGAGGACGGGCCATGGGACTGACAGTCGGGGTCGACATCGGCGGTACGAAGATCGCGGCCGGTGTCGTCGACGAGGACGGCCGGATCGTGGTCGACGACGTACGCGACACACCGGCGACCGATCCGGCGGCGTTGGCCGCGACCGTCGGCGACCTCGTCGACGACCTGCGCCGCAAGCGCGATATCGACGCCGTCGGCATCGGCGCGGCTGGGTTCGTTGACGCATCCCGGTCCACGGTGCTCTTCGCACCGAACATCGACTGGGCGGACGAGCCGCTGGCCGCCCGCGTCCACGAGCTGGTCGGTCTGCGCGTCGTGGTGGAGAACGACGCGAACGCAGCGGCGTGGGGCGAGTTCCGCTTCGGCGCGGGTGCGGACGTCGACGACCTGCTGCTCGTGACCGTCGGCACCGGCATCGGCGCCGGCATCATCCACGCCGGCCAGCTCTACCGCGGCGGATTCGGAGTCGCGGCGGAGGTCGGCCACCTGCGCATGGTGCCCGCGGGCATTCTCTGCGGCTGCGGCCAGTACGGCTGCTGGGAGCAGTACGGCAGCGGTCGGGCGCTCGTACGTGAAGCGGGCGACCGGATTCGTGCGGGCATCACCGCGGCGAAGCCGCTCGCCGATCTGGCGGGTGGTGACCCGGACGCCGTGACCGGGCCGATGGTCACCGAGGCCGCGCAGGCCGGTGATCCGCTGTCGATCGACCTGATCGCCGACGCCGGGTCGTGGGTCGGACAGGGGTTGGCGTCGCTGGCCGCCGTCCTCGACCCGACGACGATCGCGATCGGGGGCGGCGTCGCGGCGGCGAGCGACCTGCTGATGCAGCCCGTGCAGGAAGCCTTCGTACGCCACCTGTCGGCCGGCTCGAGCCGGCCGCACGCGGAGTTGCGGCTGGCAACGCTCGGCAACGAGGCGGGTCTTGTGGGAGCGGCCGACCTGGCCCGGATACCGTGAAGGTAGTGCGCAGTACACAGAAGGAAGGGGGGACACACCATGGCTGAGCGACTCGCGATCGGAATCGACATCGGCGGCACCAAGGTTGCCGCGGGTGTCGTCGACCTCGATGGGCACGTACGCGCGCGGCTGCGGCGCGAGACGCCGACGACGAGCCCGCAGGAGGTGCTCAACACGATCGCCGACGTCGTCGACGAGCTGCGCGCGGGCTACCACATCACCTCCGTCGGTATCGGCGCGGCGGGTTTCGTCGACGCGACCCGCTCGACGGTGCTGTTCTCGCCGCATCTGGCCTGGCGCAACGAGCCGCTGCGCGACGCCGTGCACCGCCGGATCGGCCTCTCCGTGCTTGTCGACAACGACGCCAATGCCGCGGCCTGGGCCGAGTGGCGGTTCGGCGCCGCGCAGAACGAGGAGGACCTCGTCTGCATCACGCTCGGCACCGGCATCGGTGGAGCGCTGGTGATCGGCGGTCAGCTGCACCGCGGACGCTGGGGTCTTGCCGGCGAGTTCGGCCACATGCAGGTCGTGCCGCAGGGGCATCGCTGCGAGTGCGGCAACCGCGGTTGCTGGGAGCAGTACGCGAGCGGCAACGCGCTCGTCCGCGAGGCGAAGATCATCGCGAAGGGCGATTCCCCGCTGGCGCACCGGCTGCTGGAGCTGGTCGACGGCGACGCGACCCGGATCACCGGGCCGCTGGTCAGCGAGGTGGCACGCGAGGGCGACCCGGAGGCGATCGCCCTGCTCGCCGAGGTAGGTGACTGGCTCGGCGTCGGCATCGCCGGCCTGGCGGCCGCCCTCGACTGCGGGTTGTTCGTCATCGGCGGGGGAGTCTCGGAGGCCAACGAGCTGCTGATCGAGCCCGCGCGGGACGCGTTCCGGCGTACGCTCACCGGGCGTGGGTACCGCGCCGAGGCGCGGATCGTACGCGCGCACCTCGGACCCGACGCCGGGATGATCGGTGCGGCCGACATGTCGCGTGCGCTCCGGCGCCGGCGGAGCCGCCGCTCGCCACGCACGTCGACTCGCAACGCCCCGCTGCGCTCGCGCCTGCGCGAGCCGACCCCGATCTCGTCGCGCTTCTCCACCCGCCGGGCGTCGTCGTCCGAGTAGACGCCGGCCTGGGGCGGTACTGCGGCTGCAGCGATACCAAGTGAACTAGGTACGGTCGCACCTCACTGGGCGTCGATGCCTAGTTGAGTGGGCGATACCTGGTGAACTTGGTATCGCTGCCGCCGAGCCGCGGGGCTCACCGGTCGACCAGCGTGATCTCGAACGAGTAGAGCTCCGGGCGATAGACGTGCGTGCCGTACTCCACGACCAGTCCGGCATCGTCGTACGCGGTGCGCCGCATCGTGAGCAGGGGAGCGCCGCGCTTCTCGCCGAGCAGCCGGGCCTCGCGGGCCTCGGCCCGGCGCGCGCCGATGCGCTGCTGTGCCACGCGCATGTGGAGACCCGTGCGCCGCAGGGCCTCGTACAGTCCGTGGTTCTCCAGGTCGACCGCATTCAGGTCGAGGGTCTCCGCGGGCAGGAAGTTGTGCATCAACGCCAGCGGCTCGTCGCCGATGTAGCGAAGCCGTACGAGCGACCACGCCGGCTCGCCGGGCTCGACCTGCAGCTCGTGCGCGATCTCCTCCGTGGTCACGGTGATCTCGACCGAAAGCACCTCCGTGCGCGGGCCTTGTCCGGCCGCGCTGAGGTCGTCGTACAGGCTGGTGAGCTCGACCGAGCGGCGGATCTTGCCGTGGACGACCTGGGTGCCCACGCCGCGTTTGCGGACCAGCATGCCCTTGTCGACGAGCACCTGGATCGCCTGCCGCATGGTGGGCCTCGACAGGCCGAGGTCGTGCGCGAGCGAGACCTCGTTGCTGATTCGGTCGCCCGGCGCCAGGGTGCCGCCGACGATCGCCGCCTCGAGCTGCTCGGCCACCTGGAAGTACAGCGGCACCGGACTCGACCGGTCGAGGGTGATGCGTGGTTCGTTCGCCATGCGATGCTCCGAGCTCGACGCCGTCTACGACCGGCAGTCTACGGAACCGTTATGTTCCAACGTCAATATGTCCTAACAAAGTCTTGACACGCCTCCGGCCGCCACCCAGACTTGGATGCGCCGGTGGGATCGCTGAGCACACTTTGGCCGTACCCGACGCGACGGAGGCAGCATGAGGATCGGACTCGTTGGCGCGGGCCGGATCGGTGCAATGCACGCGGAGATCCTTGCAGGTATGGAAGAGCTCTCGGTCACGGTCGCCGACGCCGATGCCGAACGCGCGCGGTCCGTCGCCGACAAGGCCGGCCTCGGGTACGCACGCTCGGTCGACGAGCTTCTCGACCAGCCGCTCGACGGCGTGGTGATCGCAGCTGCCACCAACTCGCACCCGACGTTGATCCGGCGCGCGGTCGAGCGGCGCGTGCCGGTGTTCTGCGAGAAGCCGGTCGCGCCCGACGTCGCGGGCACGCTCGAGGTCATCGCGGCGATCGAGGGCACGGATGTACCCGTGCAGATCGGCTTCCAGCGGAGATTCGATGCCGGATACGTCAACGCACGTGAGGAGATCGCGTCCGGTCGGCTCGGCTGGCTGCACACACTGCGCTCGACGACGCTCGACCCGGCGCCGCCGCCCGAGGAGTACGTCGCGAGCTCCGGCGGCATCTTCATCGACTGTGCGGTGCACGATTTCGACAGCCTGCGTTGGGTGACGGGTCGAGAGGTGGCCTCGGTGTACGCGACGGGATCCAACCGCGGCGCCCCGTTCTTCACCGAACACGGGGACGTCGACACGGCCTCGGCGACACTGCGCTTCGACGACGATGCGCTCGCGGTCGTCTCGGTCACCCGTTACAACGCGGCGGGCTACGACATCCGCCTCGAGGCGTTCGGCTCCGACGGCTCGGTGAGCACCGGCCTCGACGACAAGACCCCGCTGCGGTCGACCGAGCCCGGGTCCACGTTCCCGTCCGGTCCGGCGTACACGGCCTTCCCTGAGCGCTTCGCCGACGCGTACGTCGCCGAGCTGGCGGCCTTCGTACGTCTTGCCCACGACGGCGGCGAGTCGCCGTGCGCGCCGGTCGATGCTCTGGAAGCGTTCTACATCGCCGAAGCGTGCGAGATGTCGCGCACCAGCGACCAAGTCGTCTACCTTTCGGGTGTGCGTCGATAGCGCGCGCATGAAACCAACGAGGAGTACGCCTGCCATGAAGACTCTGCGGATCGCCGCGGTTGCCGCCGCTGCGGCACTGACCCTGACCGCTTGCAGCGGCACCGGCCAGGACGACGACGGCGCCGAGGACGCGTCCGATCTCGACCTCACGTACGCCGTCGTGACACACGGTGCGCCCGATGACGCGTTCTGGAGCGTTGTGAAGGCCGGTTCCGATCGGGCGGGCGAAGACCTCGGGGTCGACGTCGAGTACAACTCGGATCCCGACGTCACCAAGCAGGCGGAGCTCATCGACGCCGCCGTCGCGGATGACGTCGACGGCATCGTGGTCTCGATGGCCGATCCCGATGGTCTGGAGAAGTCGGTCAAGGCCGCCGTCGAGGCCGGCGTACCGGTGATCACCATCAACTCGGGCATCGACGAGTCGGCGGAGTTCGGCGCCATCACGCACGTCGGCCAGAGCGAGACGATCGCCGGCGAAGCCGCGGGCGAGAAGTTCAGCGAGCTCGGCGCGAAGAAGGTCATCTGCGTGATCCACGAGGCCGGCAACACCGGGCTCGAGCAGCGCTGCGCCGGCGCCAAGAGCAAGTTCGGCGGCTCCATGGAGAACCTCCAGGTCGACGGCGCCGACACGACCGAGGCCAAGAACACCATTCAGTCGGCGCTGCAGGCCGACGGCTCGATCGACGGCGTCCTCGCGCTGAACGCACAGGTGGCGCTCGGTGCCCAGCAGGCCGTCGAGGAGAGCGGCGCGGAGGTGCAGATCGGTACGTTCGACCTCTCCGAAGACCTGATCGGCCAGATCCAGGACGGCAACGTCGCGTTCGCGGTCGACCAGCAGCCGTACACACAGGGCTATCTCGGCGTGCAGTTCCTGTACCTGAACTCGATCAACGGCAACCAGGTCGGCGGTGGCAAGCCGGTGTACTCCGGGCCGGCGTTCGTCACGAAGGAGAACGCCGACGAGGTGCTCGAAGTACGCCAAGAACGGCACCCGCTGACACGGTGATGGCCACTACTCTGGAAACAGACGAGCGGCTGAGCGGCGCGACTACACTCGTCCGGGTGCTGCGCCGGCCAGAGGTCGGTGCGGCGGTTGCGGCGCTGGTCGTGTTCGCGTTCTTCGCGATCTACACCGACACGTTCCTGAGCGAGGCCGGCGTCGCGACCTGGACGGAGTCGTCCGCGCGGATCGGCATCATGGCGGTCGGCGTCTCGATGCTGATGATCGGCGGAGAGTTCGACCTGTCGACCGGCACGATGATCGGCACCACCGGACTCACCGTCGGCGTCCTCACCACCCACTACGGCGTGAACGTGTGGGTAGCGGTGCTGATCGCGCTCGCCCTCGCGCTGGTGATCGGCGCGCTCAACGGCATCCTGGTGATGCGTACGGGCCTGCCGAGCTTCATCGTCACGCTCGCCACGTTCTTCGTGCTGCAGGGGCTAAACCTCGCGCTGGTGAAGGCGATCATCGGTGGAGTCGCCGTGCAGGGCATGCGCGACGTGCCGTACTTCGACTCGATCGAGCCGGTGTTCGCGACGGACATATCGCTTCCGTTCGGGGCGTCGATCACCATCTCGGTGCTCTGGTGGATCGCGGTGACGGCGATCGCGACCTGGGTGCTGCTGCGTACGAAGCCGGGCAACTGGATCTTCGCCGTCGGCGGCGCGGCCACCAGCGCGCGCCAGGTCGGTGTGCCGCTGTTCCGGACGAAGATCGGGCTGTTCATGACGACGGCCTTCGCGGGCTGGCTGGTCGGCATGATCGACCTGTTCAGTGCGGCGAGCGTGACGAGCGCCAAGGGTGTTGGCGACGAGTTCATCTTCATCATCTGCGCGGTCGTCGGCGGCTGCCTGCTCACGGGCGGGTACGGGTCGGCCATCGGCGCTGCGCTCGGCGCACTGATCTACGGCATGACCGAGAAGGGCATCGTGTACGCCGGCTGGGACAGTGACTGGTTGATGGCGTTCCTCGGCGTGATGCTGTTGCTCGCGGTGCTCGTCAACACCTGGGTACGCAAGCAGGCGGAGGTGAGTCGATGACGGAGCCACTGATCGAGGTCCGCGAGATCGGCAAGTCGTACGGCAACGTGATCGCTCTGCGTGACGTGAGTACGACGGTCGCCGCGGGTCAGGTGACGTGCGTGCTCGGCGACAACGGTGCCGGCAAGTCGACGTTCATCAAGATCCTCGCGGGTGCGCACGAGCATTCCAGCGGCGAGCTGCTGATCGACGGTGTCGCGCGGCACGTGAGCTCGCCGCGGGCCGCGCTGACGCTGGGCATCGCGACCGTCTACCAGGACCTCGCGGTCGTACCTCTGATGCCGGTCTGGCGGAACTTCTTCCTCGGCTCCGAGCCGACCAAGGGCGTCGGCCCGCTCCGCCGGCTCGACGTCGACTTCATGCGGCGTACGACGAAGAGCGAGCTGTCCGCGATGGGTATCGACCTGCGTGACGTCGACCAGCCGATCGGCACCCTGTCGGGCGGCGAGCGGCAGTGTGTGGCGATCGCGCGAGCCGTGTACCTCGGTGCGCGGGTGCTGATCCTGGACGAGCCGACCGCCGCGCTCGGTGTGAAGCAGTCGGGTGTGGTGCTGAAGTACATCGCGAAGGCACGTGAGCGCGGGCTCGGGGTCGTGTTCATCACCCACAACCCGCACCACGCGTACCCCGTCGGCGACCGGTTCGTACTGCTGCGTCGAGGCCGGAGCATGGGGGAGTGGGCGAAGTCCGAGATCACCCTCGACGAGCTGACCTCGATGATGGCCGGCGGCGCCGAGCTGGAGGAGCTGAGCGACGAGCTGGCCGAGAGCCTGGGCGCGGAGTCGGAGATCGCCCGGGAGCTGAAGGAAGAGGCTGCGGAAACCGAGTAGCGAGGTCGCGGGCGCCATGCACGGCAAGGGTCCGCATTGCACGGTGAATTCGCCGAGCAAGGCGGACCGTTACCATGTTTACATGGTAAACGTACGCTGCCGAACGCCTCAGACGACGGCGCCGTCGTCCCAGTCGCCCGGGTCGCGGCTCACCGTCATGATCAGGTAGACCACGCCGGCGACGAACCCGCCGACCAGGATGGCCGCGAGCTCGCCGGGGATGTACCAGCCGAAGATCGCGACCAGCACCATGAACGCCGGCGTGCCGACGGCTCCGGCCCAGCCGAGCCAGGTGAGCGGACGCATCCGCTGCTTCGGCGGATCGGGCGGTACGAAGTGCTCGTCGCCGTCGAGCGGATCCTGAGCGTCCTCGTAGTCCTGCCGCGACATGGGGTCGGAGAAACTCGGCTCGAACACCGGCCCGGACGTCGGCGGCAGGTCGTCCTCGGTCGCGGTCGACTCACCCGGCTCGGGCGACTCGTCGAGGTCCGGCGTCGACAACTCCATGCCGGCGACGATGCGCTCGAACTTCGAGGTCGACGTCGTCCGGCTCGCCGGGGCGGCGTCCCGTATTACCCGACACCGGTCGCCCCCGCATGCTCGGCGATGAAGTCGGCCGACTCGGCGAAGATGAGATCCATATCGTGATCGAGTGTGGCGACGTGGAAGCTGTTGTGCAACAGCACCTCCCGTTTCGACGCCGACGACACGCCGTCGAGGATGATCGGTGCGGACGACGCATCGACGACGTGATCGGTCACCGAGCGGAACAGCAGCAGTGGCTGGTCGACGCTGGAGAGGTTCTCGCGTACGTCCTTCCACATGTGCGTCTGTGAGTGCAGCGCGTGCAGAGGTGTGCGGTCGTACCCGGTCTCCTCGATGCCCTCCTTGCGGATGTCGTTGCCGATGCCGGGGATCGCGGGTACGACGTGGCGCAGCAGGGGGACGAGCAGCATGTCCTTGCGCTCGAGGTTCACCGCGGGGTTGACCAGTACGACCGCGACGATGTCGCGATGGTGCTCGGCGAGCCGGAGCGCGAGGCAGCCGCCCATCGAGAGGCCGGCGACGACGACCCGCTCGCAGCGAGCCCGCAGCTCCTCGTACGCACGGTCGACCTCGGCGTACCAGTCGGTCCAGCGGGTGCGGTTGAGCTCCTGCCAGGTGGTGCCGTGGCCGGGAAGGCGGGGAACCCGCACCGAACAGCCTCGCTCGACGAGGTAGTCGGCCCACGGGGTCATCGAGGCCGGCGAGCCGGTGAATCCGTGACACAGGACGACGCCGGTGTCGCCGGCGTCGACCGACACGGGGCGCGCAAGCGGATGCACGGTCACGGCCTTGCTCCTCGGTGGTTCGCAGTGGGCCGGTACGCCGGCCGCGCGGATGTCTTGTTCCTATGGTCCCACTCGGGTGGTGACGGGCAAGACCGCGTCCGACACGTGGCGGCCGGGAGCGTTGAGTCGGCCGCCTCCGACGGACACGGGTAGTGTTTGCCCGTCGACGGAGGAGGGTCGTTGTTCTACTGGATGCTCAAGTTCATCTTCTTGGGGCCGCTGCTGAAGCTGGTGTTCCGTCCGTGGGCAGAGGGCACCGAGCACGTCCCGGAGGACGGGCCTGCCATCCTCGCGAGCAACCACATGTCGTACAGCGACTGGTTGTTCATGCCGCTCGTCATCCCGCGCCGGGTGACGTTCGTGGCGAAGGCCGAGTACTTCGAGGGCACCGGGCTGAAGGGGTGGCTGCAGAAGACGTTCTTCTCCGGCTCGGGCCAGGTGCCGATCGACCGCACGAGCGGACGTGCGGCCGAGGGCGCGATCAAGACCCAGCTGCGGCTGCTGCACGATGGCGACGTCTGCGGCATCTACCCGGAGGGCACCCGCTCCCACGACGGCAAGCTGTACCGCGGGCGTACGGGTGTTGCCCGGTTGGCGCTCGAGGCGAAGGTGCCGGTGATCCCGGTCGCCGTGACCAACACCGACGTCCTCGCGCCGCCCGGAAAGGTGTTCGGCCGGTTCGCCCGGCCAGGGGTCCGCTTCGGCAAGCCGCTCGACTTCAGCCGCTACGAAGGCATGGAGGACGACCGCTTCATCCTGCGGGCCATCACCGACGAGATCATGTACGAGATCATGCGGCTCTCCGGTCAGGAGTACGTCGACCAGTACGCCACCGCCGCCAAGGCGAATGCCAAGAAGGATGCGAAGCAGGCCGCGGAGTCGGCGGCGGCCGAGACCGACCCGGACGCCGCGTCCGATGACGCGCCGGATTCGGGCGACGAACCAGACGAGCCGACGCAGCGCGCCTCATAGGCCGCACGATGCGATGACGGCTACGGCGAGGGTCGACCGGGCCGCGGGCAACGTCGACAACCAGCTCTTCCGAGCGCTCGCGGTGCTGCGGCTCGTGACCCTGGTCTTCGCGGTCGGCATCAACGCCGTGCGCATCGACGACTTCGACCGTCCGGCGGGCGCGGTCGGCGTCATCGCGACGATGGCCGCGTGGTCGGCGCTCGTGACCTGGCTGTACGCCGTCCCCGCCCGCCGGGGTCCATTGCTGCTGGGCGCGGACCTGCTCGTGACGCTGGCGCTGCTTCGTACGACGCCGTTCGTCGCTACCGACGCCATGATGGCCGAGCACGTCTCTACTCTCACGTCGTACTGGGTGTGCGTCCCCGTCCTGGCATGGGCGGTCTGGTGGGGCATCCGAGGCGGCGTGGCAGCGGCGGTCGTGGTGTCGGTCGCCGACGTGACCATGCGTCCCGTCGTGACAGCGTCGACGATCGGAAACGTGTTCCTGCTCGTGCTGGCGGGCCTCACCGTCGGGTACGTCGCGACCACGTTGCGTACGTCCGCGCAACGGCGGGCAGACGCCGAGCGGCGAGTCGCCGCGGTACGTGAACGCGAGCGGCTGGCCCGCGCCGTGCACGACGGTGTGCTGCAGGTGCTCGGGCTGATGCAGCGGCGTGGGGCGGAGCACGGTGGTGACCTCGCCGACCTCGGCCGCCTCGCGGGCGAGCAGGAGAGCGCGCTTCGTGGGCTGATCCAGACCTCGGTCGACCCCGCGCCCGTACGCGGACAGCTCGACCTGGTCGCGGCGCTCGCCTCGCTCGGCACACCGATGGTCACGGTCGCAACGCCGGGCGGGCCGGTGGCTCTGCCGGCCGACTTCGTCGAAACGGTGGTCGCGGTCGTACGCGCGTGCCTCGCCAACGTCGAGACCCACGTCGGGCCGGACGCGCCGGCGTGGGTACTGCTGGAGGGTGCCTCCGACGGGGTGACGGTCTCGGTCCGCGACGAGGGCCCGGGCATCGCCGACGGCCGACTCGATGCGGCCGCCGCGTCCGGCCGGATGGGGGTCGCGCGGTCGATCCGCGGCCGGGTCGCCGACCTGGGCGGGCGCGCGGACCTTCGTACGTCACCGGGCCAGGGCACCGAGTGGGAGTTCACCATCCCGCTCCCACGGGGCGGGAGAGGCAGACGTCGGACGGACGAGCGGGCGGGCGATTAGGGTGAGCGCCATGGTGCGGGTGATGGTGGTCGACGACCATCCGATGTGGCGCGACGGGGTCGCGCGCGACCTGGAGGAGTCGGGGTTCGAGGTGGTCGCGACCGCTGCCGACGGCCGCGAGGCGATCGCCCGTGCCACGGCGACGACCCCGGATGTCGTCGTGCTCGACCTGAACATCCCCGAGCCCGACGGCGTCGCGGTGTCGGCCGCCGTCGCGGCAGACCTACCGGACGTACGCGTGCTCGTGCTGTCGGCGTCGGGTGAGCAGGCAGACGTACTCGAGGCGATCAAGGCCGGCGCGACCGGATACCTCGTCAAGTCGGCATCCAGGGAGGCCCTCGTCGACGCCGTACGCAAGGTCGCCAGCGGCGAGGCGGTGTTCACCCCCGGCCTCGCGGGCCTCGTGCTCGGGGAGTACCGCCGGCTGTCCGACGCCTCGCCGGCCGAGGAGCCCGACGCGCCGGCATTGACCGAGCGCGAGACGGAAGTGCTTCGCCTGGTCGCGAAGGGGCTCGCGTACAAGCAGATCGCCGAGCGGCTCGTGGTCAGCCACCGCACCGTCCAGAACCACGTCCAGAACACGTTGCGCAAGCTGCAGATGCACAACCGCGCCGAGCTCGTCCGGTACGCGATCGAGCACGGCATCGACGGCGACTGACCTCAGCCGCGGGTGAACCTCGAGCTGGGTGCACCGCGCAGCCGGCCGGGTGGGAGCGTACGTCCGCACAGCACCAGCAGGAGGTCCTGCGCCGTGCCCTCCACGGGCTCGCCCGTCCCGTACGACCAGTCCATGTCGTCGGCGCGTAGCTCAATGTCGTCGAGGTCGACGCCGAAGAATGCGATGTTCTTGGGCCTCATGCCCCGATGGATCATCCGCATCCGCTCCTCCGGCACCTTCCAGTCGATGCCGAGGGGAGTGGTGATGTCGAGCCCATGGATGGTGTCGTGGCTCAGGGCGCCGGCGAGTCCGCCACCCGGCGGCTTCCAGGGATGGTGGATGTTGTCGCGTACCGCCGCTGCGAGCTCGCGTACGGACAGCTCGTCGGCGTCGACCCGCGCGCGCCGGTCGGCCATCGCGTCGAAGCGGCCGCGGGACTTTACCATCTCCAGAGCGACCCGCGGTAGCGAGTAGCGGAAGGCCATCGTGATGTGTGCGACGACCTCGCGTACGCGCCAGCCCGCGCAGAGCGACGGATGGTCCCATGCCTCCTCGTCGAGTCCGTCGAGGATGTCGGCCAGCTCGGTACGCTCTGTCACGATCGCTTCGCGGATACCACTGTCGGTCGTCATATCGTCCTTTCGGCGGTTGGAGTCTGCCGTTGGCGGACGTACGAGGCGGGCGGGACTCATCGGTGGGCGGCCAGGGACGGTCGGGATCCGAGCCAGGGGCGTACCCGATGGTGCCGGCGACCCGGGCGTACGAACCTGGCGGCATGATCAAGTTCTCGGCGCTCGGTGCGCCCCTCCTGCTGTTCTGCTACGGCGTGCTTCGCCTGGTCGATGGGCTCGACGGTGATCACGGACCAGGCGTCGCCTGGAATGTCGGACACGCGATGTTTCTGCTCGCAGTCATGTTGTTCTCCGTGCTCATCGTCGGCCTTCACCGACGAGTGCGAACACCTGGCCGTGGTCTCCTCGCCGACGCGTTCATGGTGCTCGGGCTTCTCGGAGCCGCGTGCTTCATCCTGGTGATCGCGGGCGACCTGTCGCAGTCGATCGACGATGCCGTCGAGCTGCCCGATGCGGTCATGCTGCTCGGACCGCTCGCGTTCCAGATCGGCCTGTTGGCACCGCTCGTCTGGCTCGCGGCGACGCACCGGATGCCGCTGTGGTCACCGCCGCTGGTGTTCCTCGGGTTCGTCGTGTTCGCGGCGAACCTCGACCTCTTGGCGCTCGGAGCCGGCGTCGTACTCGTCGGCCTGGCACCGCTCGTACGACCCGGCTCCGCCGACGTCGGCGGAGATCGAACGGCGATGACGGGGAGCAAGTAGCGGCACACGCCCGCAGGGCCTGTTTGTTGTCACCGACAACGTATAGGCTGCCGCACGACCGAACGAGCCTTAAGGAGCAAGAGTGCGTGTTGGAGTCCTGACCGGTGGCGGCGACTGTCCCGGCCTGAACGCGGTGATCCGTGCAGTGGTACGCAAGGGCGTCGCCGAGTACGACATGGATTTCGTCGGTTTCCGCGACGGTTGGCGCGGCCCGCTCGAGAACGACACGACGTCGCTCGGCGTCGACGAGGTTCGCGGCATCCTCCCGCGAGGTGGCACCATCCTCGGATCGTCTCGCACCAACCCGTTCGGCATCGAGGGCGGTGTCGAACGGATCAAGGCGAACCTGCAGGAGAGCGGCATCGACGCCCTCGTCGCGATCGGCGGCGAGGACACGCTCGGGGTCGCGACGAAGCTCGCCGAGCTCGGCGTCAACGTCGTCGGCGTACCGAAGACGATCGACAACGACCTGTCCGGCACCGACTTCACGTTCGGCTTCGACACCGCCGTCAACATCGCGACCGAGGCGATCGACCGCCTCCATACGACCGCCGAGTCACACCACCGCGTGCTCGTGATCGAGGTGATGGGGCGCCATGCCGGCTGGATCGCGCTGCACAGCGGACTCGCCGGCGGCGCCAACATCATCCTGATCCCGGAGCGCCCGTTCGACATCGAGAAGGTGTGCGCTCAGGTCGAGAGCCGCTTCGCCACCCGCTACTCGCCGATCGTGGTCGTCGCCGAGGGTGCGACGCCGGCGGAGGGCACGATGACGCTGCAGGCGGGCGAGAAGGACGCCTTCGGCCACGTCCGCCTCGGCGGCATCGGCGACCGGCTCGCCGGTGAGATCGAGCACCGTACGGGCAAGGAGGCGCGCGCGGTCGTACTCGGACACGTCCAGCGTGGCGGCACGCCGACCGCGTTCGACCGCTGGCTTGCGACGAGGTTCGGCCTGCACGCGATCCAGGCGGTACACGACGGCGACTTCGGCACGATGGTCGCCTTGCACGGCACCGAGATCGAGCGGGTCGCCCTCAAGGAGGGCACCGGAGAGCTGAAGACGGTACGTCCGGAGCTGTACGAGGAGGCCGAGGTGCTGTTCGGCTGATCGCGTCCAGGCCGACCGGTCCCGCACGCCGGGTGAGTCGCCGATGGCGTGCGGGCGCTAGACCGGCATCTCGAAGATCAGCTCGCGGCCATCGCGCGCATCCCGCTGGTCGTCGTTCTCGACCAGGCCCGCACCGCGGATGACCGCCAGCGACGCGGCGTTGTCGGGCCGCACGGTCGCGCGCAGCGTACGTACGTCGGGTTCGCGGCGGGCCCGGGCGATGAGCTCGGCCAACGCCGCCTTCGCGAAACCCCGCCCCCGATAGGCGGGGTCGACCGAGTAGCCGACCTCGGCCATCCCGGACGGGTCCGGGCCGCCGTGAAACCCGGCGTGGCCGACGGCTGTGCCCACCTCGTTGACGATCACGTACGCGACCCAGTTGCGGTCACCGGGCGTCAGGACGATCTGGTCACGGCGCAACCGCCAGAGCCAGGTTTCGTTCTTCGTGATGCGCGCGAGCTCTCGGCCGAAGGCGGCATCGGCGGCCGCGAAGTTGCACTCGGCGAGCGCCGACAGTGCGGCGGGAGTGAGTGGGAGCAGTCGGACGACGGGAAGGCGAGAATCGAGCATCGCCCTCATCCTAGTGACCGGTTCATGTGATGGACCTGACCCGACGCCGGTCGCCGCAGCCCGTACGCTAGGGGGGTGACGATCCCTTCCCTCGCCGACCTGCATGCGCTCGAACCAGCGCAGCAGCCCACGTACGCAGACCGCGCCGCGGTCGACTCCGCGGTCAGCCGACTGCAGGGCATGCCGCCGTTGGTGTTTGCGGGCGAGTGCGACAACCTGCGCGAGAAGCTCGCGGCCGTCGCCGACGGCAAGGCGTTCCTGCTCCAGGGCGGCGACTGCGCCGAGACGTTCGACGGTGTGACCGCCGAGAACGTCCGCAACAAGCTTCGGGTGCTGCTCTCGATGGCGGTCGTGCTGACGTACGCCGCGAGCGTTCCGGTGGTCAAGCTGGGCCGGATGGCCGGGCAGTACGCGAAGCCGCGCTCGAGCGACAACGAGACTCGCGACGGCGTGACGCTGCCCGCGTACCGGGGCGACGCGGTGAACGGTTTCGCGTTCACTCCCGAGACCCGCAGGCACGATCCGCAGCGGCTCGTCGAGGTCTACCACGCGTCGGCGGCGACGCTGAACCTCACCCGCGCGTTCGTCACGGGTGGGTACGCCGACCTGCGCCAGATGCACGAGTGGAACACCGACTTCGTGCGCACCAGCCCGGTCGGGCAGCGTTACGAGCGCATCGGCGCCGAGATCGACCGTGCGCTGGCGTTCATGGAGGCGTGCGGCGCCAACCCCGACGAGTTCCACACCGTCGACTTCCACTCCTCCCACGAGGCGTTGCTGCTCGAGTACGAGCACGCGATGACGCGCATCGACTCGCGTACGGAGAAGCCGTACGACGTGTCCGGCCACTTCCTGTGGATCGGCGAGCGTACGCGCCAGCTCGACGGTGCCCACGTGGAGCTGCTGAGCAAGGTGTCGAATCCGATCGGCGTGAAGCTCGGCCCGACGACGAGTCCCGACGACGCGATCGCGCTCGCCGAGCGGCTCGACCCGGATCGCATACCGGGCCGGCTGACGTTCATCACCCGGATGGGTGCGGGCAAGATCCGCGACCGGCTTCCCGAGCTGGTCGAGAAGGTCACGGCGTCGGGGGTCCGCGCCGCATGGGTGTGCGACCCGATGCACGGCAACACGTTCGAGACCGAGAACGGCTTCAAGACCCGCGAGTTCGACGACGTCATCGACGAGGTGCGCGGCTTCTTCGAGGTGCACCGTTCGCTCGGGACGTGGCCCGGTGGCATGCACGTCGAGCTCACCGGCGACGACGTCACCGAGTGCGTCGGAGGCGGCGCGGCGCTGTCGGCGGCCGACCTGTCCCATCGTTACGAGTCGGTGGTCGATCCGCGCCTGAACCGCGCGCAGTCGCTCGAGCTCGCGTTCCTCGTCTCGGAGATGCTCTCCCAGCGCTGAGGTCCGGGCGGCGGCAGCGCGTACCGGGCGGCTTGCGGCGATACCAAGTTCACCAGGTATCGCCGCACTTCACCGGCCGTCGATGCCTGGTGAAGTGGGCGACACCTGGTGAACTTGGTATCGCCACGGGGGTACCCGCAGCCGTACCTGGTGAACTTGGTATCGCTGCAGGCAGTACGCTCAGCGGTCGGTCTGGATGCGCAGCGTCGCGATCGCCGTCGCGAGCGACTCGTACTGACCACTGAGCATCACCACCTCGATGCACTCCTGCTCGCTCAGCTGCGTGCACATCGCCGCCCACGTCGCGTCGGAGATGTCGCGGTCGGCGTCGAGCTCGTCGATCGCGCGCACCAGCACCCGCTCCCGCTCGCTCCATCCGTCGGCGTCGGGTCCGGCCTTGACCCGCTCGACGTCGTCGGCGCGTACGCCCGCCCGCCGGCCGATCCGTACGTGATGCGTGAACTCGTACTCGCTTTCGCGCAGATGGGCGATGCGCAGGATGAGCAGCTCGGTCTCCCGCCGCGACAGCCGGCCGAACGGCATCAACTTCGACGAGTACCACATCCAGCCGCGAAACAGCCCGCGACTGCGTCCGAGCGTCGTGAACAGGTTCGGGGGATTCGTGCCGGTCACACGCCCGCTCACCCAGCAGATCGCGTGGTTGACGAGACCGATCTCGCGGCGTGAACCGGGTGCGATGCGCGGCGCAGTCATGGGCCGACCGTACATTGTGACCGTGCAGATCCTCTCCATCCAGTCCGCCGTCGCGTACGGCCATGTCGGAAACAGTGCGGCCGTGTTCCCGCTGCAGCGCATGGGCATCGAGGTGTGGCCGGTCAACACCGTCGAGTTCTCCAACCACACGGGCTACGGATCGTGGAAGGGTCCGGTGCTGCCGGCGGCCGATGTCGCCGCGATCGTCGACGGCGTACGCGAACGCGGAGTGTTCGAGCACCTCGACGCAGTGCTGTCGGGCTACCAGGGCGCCGAGGACGTCGGCGCCGTGGTGGTCGAGACCGTGCAAGCGGTCAAGGCCGCCAACCCGAACGCGATCTACTGTGCCGATCCCGTCATGGGCGATCGCTGGTGCGGCTTCTACGTACGCGCGGGCATCCCCGAGTTCATGCGCGAGCGGGTCCTCCCCGTCGCCGACGTGACGACACCGAACCAGTTCGAGCTGGAGTTCCTGGCCGAGCACGCCGCCGAGTCGCTCGACGACGTCGTCGCGGCCGCACAGATCGTACGCGAGCGGGGTCCGCAGACAGTGCTGGTCACGTCCGTCGAGGGGCCCGACATCGCGCCCGACCAGATGGGCATGCTCGCCGTCTCCGACGCGGGCGCGCATCTCGTACGTACGCCCAAGCTCGACCTCGCAACCGTCAGCGGCTCGGGAGACGCGACCGCCGCCGTATTCCTCGCCAACCTGCTGCGACACGATGTCGCGACCGCGCTCGGCCGGACCGCCGCCGCCGTGTACGCGATCCTCGAGGTCACGGCGAAGACCGGGTCCACGGAGATGGAGCTGATCGCCGCTCAGGCGCAGATCACCGACCCGACCGTGACGTTCGAGGTGACCCGGCTGTGAGCCGCGCGGTCACGAGGCCGTGGCGTCGCCCTCATTGATCATCGGTCGCGCTAGTCGAGCCGCTCGTTCCTCGCTCTCTCCTCGCCGCTCCGTACAACATCCAGCGGTGCCCGAACGGGTCCACGAAACAGGCGTTGCGGCCGCCGTACTCCTCGTACGGCTCCCTGATCCGAGTCGCGCCGCGCGCCCGGGCACGCTCCAACGTGGCGTCGGTGTCGGCGACCGGAATCATCAGGCTGACCGACACCCGATCGGGGTCGGAGGCGACGACGCCATGGTCCGGGAACTCGTCGGCCAGGTAGATCGTGCCCGCGCCGATCGACAGCTCCGCATGGCCGATCCGGTCGTCGGGCATGACGTACGGCTCGCCGTGTAGCTCCGCGTCGAAGACCTCGGCGTACCACGCAATGGCGTCGCGTGCATCTGCCACCGTCAGGTACGGCAGCGCACCCGGACGTGGGAATGGCGGCAGCTCGGCGCCGGTCATCGTCCCATTCTCGCGCGAAGAGGCCTCCGTTGCACGCAGATCACGGGGCCTGGGTACGGTGCGAACGTGATCGATCTGCGTAGTGACACCGTGACCACACCGACCGACGCGATGCGGCGCGCGATCGCGAACGCCGACGTCGGTGACGACGTGTACGGCGAGGATCCGTCGGTGAACGCCCTCGAGGAGCGCGTCGCCCAGATGTTCGGCCACGAGGCGGCGCTGTACTGCGTCTCGGGCAGTCTCGCCAATCTCCTCGCAGTGCGCGCGGTGACACCGGTCGGAGCCGAGGTGCTCTGCGACTCGCGGGCGCACATCGTACGAGCGGAGTCGGGTGCCCATGCCGCGATCGGAGGGGTGACGACGCGTACCTGGACGCATTCTCGCGGGCTCGCCGCAGTCGATGAGATCGACGCGCTGGTGGCGCCCGCGTCGTCGTACTTCGTGAGCACCGCGACGATCTCCGTCGAGAACACGCACAACTTCGGCGGGGGCCTCGTGCACTCCATCGACTCCCTCCGAGCGGTACGCGAACGCGCGGATGCGCAAAACCTCTCCGTGCACCTCGACGGTGCGCGGATCTGGAACGCACATGTCGCGACCGGGGTCCCGCTCACCGAGTACGGGGGCGTCGCCGATGTGCTGGCGGTCTGTCTCTCGAAGGGCCTCGGTGCGCCGGTCGGCTCGCTCGTCATCGGCTCCCGCGAGCACATCGCCGAGGCGCGCGAGTGGCGCCGTCGCCTCGGCGCCGCGTGGCGCCAGGCCGGCGTGCTCGCGGCCGCCGGGCACCATGCCCTCGACCACCACATCGACCGGCTCGCCGACGACCACGCGCATGCGCAGCTGGTCGCGGAGGCCTGCGGCATCGACCCGGCATCGGTCGAGTCGAACATCGTCGTCGTACCGGGTGCCGATGCGCGCGCAGTGGTGGAAGCCGCGCGTGCCGAGGGCGTGCTGATCGGCGCGATCGACCCGCGCACCGTACGCCTGCTGACCCATCTTGACGTGTCCCGCGCCGACGCCGAGCGCGCCGCGAACGTACTGGCCCGGGCCCTGAAACAAGGGGGGCTAACCCCACCTCGATCGGAGACCCCGCCCTATCGGAAACCGGCCGACGAGAGCGAAGACTCGATGTATGACGATCGACTCCTCCCGCACTCGCAGCGACTTCGCCGATCTCCGCGATCGCATCGATGACGCCGGGCTACTCGAGCGGCGCCCGACGTACTACGTGCTGCGCATCTCGGCCATCGTGATCGCGTTCACCGTCGGGTGGACCGCGTTCTTCACGCTCGGCAACTCGTGGTGGCAGCTGCTCACCGCGGTGTTCATCGCGGTCGGGTTCGCCCAGCTCGCACTCGTCGCACACGATCTGGCGCATATGCAGGTCTTTCGTACGCGCCGACCGAGCGAGATCGCCGGCCGTATCGTCGGCAACCTCGGGATCGGCATGGGCTACGGCTGGTGGATGGACAAGCACACGCGCCACCATGCGAACCCGAACCACGAGGAGCTCGATCCGGACGTGGCACCCGACCTCCTCACCTGGTCACCGGAACAGGCGAGCGGCACCAGCGGGCTCGCGCGGTTCGTCAGCAAGTACGAGGCGTGGCTGTTCTTCCCGCTGTTGACGCTCGAGGGCTTCAACCTGCATATCTCGAGCGTCAGAGCGCTTTTCCGCCCCGACTTCAAGCGACGCAGGCTGGAAGCGGCGCTGCTCGCCGTGCACTTCGTCGCGTACCTCAGCGTCGTCTTCACGTTCCTGTCGCCTGGTAAGGCGATCGTGTGGATCCTGCTCAACCAGGCGGTGTTCGGCCTCTACCTCGGCTGCAGCTTCGCCCCGAACCACAAGGGCATGCCGACGCTCAAGGAGGGTGAGCGTCTCGACTTCCTGCGCAAGCAGGTGCTCACGTCGCGCAACGTACGAGGCAACGTCGTCACCGACCATGCGCTCGGCGGGCTGAACTACCAGATCGAGCACCACCTGTTCCCGAACATGCCGATGCCCAACCTCCGCAAGGCGCAACCGATCGTGCGCGCGTACTGCGAGGAGCGCGGAGTGGAGTACGCCGAGGCCGGCCTGTTCGAGTCGTACGCGATCGCGCTGCGGCACATGCACTCGGTCGGGGCGCCCCTGCGCGGGTGACTACTGGCCGAGGTGCGGCACCTCGGCCTCGATCCTGCGGCGGGGTGCCAGCTCGGCGGCGAGCATGGCCACGACGACGAACGTCCCGCCGACCGCAACCCGCGGTGTCAGGGTCTCGTCGCCGAGCGCGATCGCGAACGTCGCGGCGAACACCGGTTCCATCGTCATGATGATCGCCGCCCGCGTAGCGGGCAGATGGGCCTGTGCCCAGGTCTGCGCGAGCATCGCGATCGCACCGGCGACGACGGCCATGTAGACGACCGATACCCAGTCGCGGCCGTTGTCGGGGAGGACGACACCGTTCCAGCCGGTGACCGCGAGGCACATCGCACCGATGACCGCCATCTGGACCACCGCGAGACCGTACGCGTCGCGCGCGGTCGACCAGGCGCTGAGCGCGACGATGTGGGTGGCGTACAGGATCGCGGACCCGAAGGTGATGGCCTCACCGAAGCCGACCGACAGGCCGCTCAGCGACAGGAACCCGAGCCCCACCGTCGCCATCGCGACCGCACACCAGGTCAGCTTCCCGATGCGGTTGCGCAGCACCAGCGCCGCGATCAGCGGGGTCAGGACGACGTACATACCGGTGACAAATCCCGAGATGCTCGCATCGGTGTACGCGAGCCCTTCGGTCTGCAGGATCTGCGCAAGACCGTAGATCAGACCAACGGCGAGGCCGCGGCGTCGCGTCTGCGGTGACAGCCGCGCGACGGCGCGTGGCGCGACCACGAACATCGCCGCGGCGGCGATCGCGAAGCGAACCGCGAGGAAGTCGAGCGTCGGCACCCGGTCGAGCAGATCCTTGATCAGGATGAAGGTCGAGCCCCACGTTGCCGTGACGAGGAGCAGGGCAAGGGTCGCCCAGCGGGTCGTGCGCATGCGCGTCTCAGACCACGTACAGAGTCACGGTCGAGCCGCGGCGTGCACGCTCGCCGCCGGGCGGGTCCTGGTCGCGTACGATGCCGGCCCCGACGCTGATGTCGTCCTCTTCGACCTCGACCTTGAAGCCGTGCGACTCGAGCTCGTCGGTGGCGTCGTCGACGCGCATGAAGCGTACGTCGGGCACCTCGACGCGAGCCGGCCCGCGCGACACGACCAGGCGGATCGTGTCACCGCGGTACGCCGAACCGTTGTTCGGGCTCTGCGTGATGACGTACCCGCGGGGCACGTCGCGGTCGCGGGTGCGTTCGATGTCGATCCGGAAGCCCGCCTGGGTGAGCGCGGCGCGCGCCTCGGCAACGGGCTTGCCCACCTGCGACGCGACGTCGATCGGACGGCGTCCCTTCGAGACGATCAGATCGACGGTTGTGTCGGGCTTGACCAACTTGCCGGGCTTGATGCTTCCGCGGATCACATCGCCGCTGTCGACCCGCGCGCTGTACTGCGGGATCGGCTCTCCGGCGGTGAGATGTGCCTCCGCGAGTGCGTCGCGAGCGGCGTCCTCGCTCTTGCCGGCGAGCTTCGGCACCGCGTACCGCTCCTTGCCCATCGACAGTGTGACGTCGACGGTGCCGCCGTCGATGATGTTGTCACCGGCCTCGGGTTCGGTATCCATCACCGTGCCCTCCGGCACGGTCTCGCTGTACTTCTCATGCGCCACGGTCAGGTCGAGGCCGCGGCTCTCGACGATCTGGCGTGCGGTCTTCTCGGTCTCGCCGGTCAGGTCGGGCGTGGTGCTGTAGCGCATGACACCGAAGTAGAAGCCGCCGATGGCCGCGAGGACCGCGAGGATGACGATGATGAGCAGCCAGATCAGGCCCCGTCGGCGTTTTCGCGGCGCCGGCTCGGGGGCGGGCGGTTGCGGCGAAGCCGTCGGCGGCGGGCCCTGGGAGCCGACGACGAGCGTGGGCTCGGCCTGTTGCGCGACCGTCGGAGCCGGCGCGGGCGGTTGCGCAGTGCCGCGGTCGACGGTCGGAAGGAGGTCGGCGACGAGCTCGGGGTCGTTGGGGAGTCCGCGGTCGAGCGCATGGCGTACCTGGCGGACCTGCCGCAACAGGACCCGCGCATCTGCCGAGCGGCGGTCGCGGTCGCGCGCCGTCGCGCGGGCGACGAGCGCGTCGATGTACGGCGGGATGCCCTGGATCCGCGCCGACGGCGGCGGGACGTCCTCGTGCACATGGCGGTACGCGACCTGGATCGGCGTGTCTCCGCTGTGGGGCTTGAAGCCGGTGAGCATCTCGTACAGCACGGCACCGCACGCGTACACGTCCGTGCGGGCGTCGGAGCCCTGTTTGAGAACGAGCTCCGGCGCGAGGTAGGAGACGGTGCCGATCAGCACCCCGGTGGTCGGGTTCGCGGCGCCTCCCGTGACGGACGAGACGGCCCTCGCGAGCCCGAAGTCGGCGACCTTGAGCCGGCCGTCGGGGGCAAGCAGGACGTTCTCGGGCTTCACGTCACGGTGGACGATGTGCGCCTCGTGGGCGGCCGACAGCGCGAGCAGCATCTGCTCGAGTACGGCGAGCGCGCGGCGCGGCGAGAGGGGCGCCTCCTCTCGCAGCAGGTCGCGCAGCGTACGACCCTCGACGAGCTCCATCACGAGGTAGAGCGTGCCGTTGTCGTCGCCCTGGTCGAAGACGGCGACGACGTTCGGGTGGTTCAGCTTCGCCGCCGACCGCGCCTCGCGTACGAACCGCTCGGTGAAGGCCGCGTCATCGCCCATCCCGGGGTGCATCACCTTGACGGCGACGACCCGGTCGAGCCGCGTGTCGGTCGCCCGGTACACGCTCGCCATGCCCCCTCGGGCGATGAGGTCGCCGATCAGGTAGCGCCCATCGAGCAAGCGACCCTGAAGGGACTCGTTGCTCGCGGACACGGATTCTCCTTGGTCTGGTGCAGGCCAGTGGTGCGGCGGAGACACGACTCGACGCTCGACCCCGTCCGACCTGCGGTGATTCTAGTTGGACAGGGTCGTCACCCGGCGCATGTGGTACGCCGCGGGGCGTGTCAGCACCAGCATCGGCGTACGATCGGGTGCGTGTCGAATCCGATCAACGATCCCGAAGCCGATGACCCGCTGGACACACTGATCGACGCCTGGCTCACGCTGAGTGAGGCCGCCGAGGCGCTCGGGGTGAGCCCCAACCGCGTACGCCAGTGGGCCCGCGAACGCGAGCTGAGCGTGGTCCGCACGGCCGCATCGAGAGAGCCGCGCGTGCCCGCCGCGATGATCGCCGATGGCGCGATCACCAAGGGTCTCGGCGGAACCCTCACCCTGCTCTCCGACTCCGGGTACGACGAGCGGGAGGCCCTCGTGTGGCTGTTCACCGCCGACGACAGCCTGCCCGGTCGCCCGATCGACGCCCTGCGTGAGGATCGCGGCAAGGAGGTACGCCGCCGCGCGCAGGCGATGGCGTTCTGAGGCAGCTGGGCTTCCCGCCTTCATCTCGCCGTTCGCGGGGCTTCTGCCTTCACCTCGCCGTTCGCTGGGCTTCCGCCTTCACCGTTCCCGTGCGCTTCCGTGCAGACCGCATGGCGGCGACGAGGATCCGTACCCGGTGGTCTCGGGTTGCCGGTCGGCTTTCCCTGGCTTTCGCTTCCACCTTCATCGATTCCGTGCGCTTCGGTTGCCGGCCCGGCCGGTGGCGAGGAAGGAATCTGCGTTTGGGTCGCTATTCGCACCCAAACGCCGATTCTCTTCGCACGGTTACCTGCGCCCAGAACTTTTCCCGAATGTTTCTCGATTCCCTTGTGGATAAGGCCTCTGGGCATCCTGTTCTGTCGGTGGCGGGCGGCAGAATATGTTCTATGAGGGCGGCCACACTCACCACCGACACCGGGTCCAAGGACGCCCCATGAGTCCGGCGCGCCAGTGGGTCCGCTCGGCGTCGTCCATGCCCGGCAAGATAGATCCTCGCGCGGAGTCATGTCACCGGGCTTGTCCCCGAACCGGCGTCCTCAGCTCTGCCGATGCGTCGCTCGCTTCGCGAGTTGCGCGATCGCCTCGCGTGCATCGGCGTCGACGATCGGGGCCGTGGTGAGCGCCGCGTCGACGCGAGCCTCCAGGGTGGCGATCTGGTCTTCGACCGCGGCCAGCGCACCCGTCGACGC
Organism: Solicola gregarius; assembly: GCF_025790165.1. Taxonomy (GTDB): domain Bacteria; phylum Actinomycetota; class Actinomycetes; order Propionibacteriales; family Nocardioidaceae; genus Solicola; species Solicola gregarius. Next base: position 4,766,588 of record NZ_CP094970.1, on the reverse strand, counting down.
GATGATGTCGCGCAGCAGGTCGACCTCCACCGGATCGAGATCGGGACGCCCGACGCCCTCGGACAATGCGCGCGTCTGCTCGCCGTTCGCGTTCTCGAACGCGCGCGCGAGCAGCACCGTGCGCTTGCCCTCGCGCAGGTCGTCACCTGCCGGCTTTCCGGTGACCTCCGGGTCGCCAAAGACACCGAGTACGTCGTCGCGCAGCTGGAACGCCTCGCCGAGCGGCACGCCGACTCGTGACAGTGACTCGATGAGCTCGTCGTCGGCACCGGCGAGCGCTGCTCCGACGTGCAGCGGGCGTTCGACGGTGTACTTCGCCGCCTTGTAGCGCACGATCCGCATCGCCTGCTCGATCGAGTTCACGCCCGTCGACTGCCCGACGAGATCGAGGAACTGGCCACCGACGACCTCGGACTTGCACAGGTCGAGGACGTACGCGGCGCGTACCAGCCGCTCACGGTCGAGATCCGACGAGCGGAACATCTCGTCGCACCAGCTCAGCATCAGGTCGCCGAGCAGGATGGCCGAGCCCACCCCGAACTGTGCGGCGTCGCCCACCCAGTTCGCGTTTCGGTGTCGGCTCTCGAACGCCCGATGGACGGCCGGCCGGCCCCGGCGTACGTCGGACCCGTCCATCACGTCGTCGTGCACCAAGGCGCTTGCCTGCAGCCATTCCAGCGATGAGGCCGCGCGTACGACGCCGCGTTCGTCGGGATCGCCACCGGCCGCGCGCCAGCCGCAGTAGCAGAAGGCGGGCCGGAGCCGCTTGCCCCCGGTCACGAACGCCTGGGCGGCATCGAGGAAGGGAACGAGCTCGGGCCCGAGGTCCGCAAGCCGGCCACGCTGCCGGTCGACGAACCCATCGAGCTCGGACTGGACGGCGGTGGCGAGGTCAGCGGTGACGTCCTGGGTGGACATGGCCGCCAGCCTAGCGAGCGCCGTCGGCGAGACATCCACGTGTGCATCTTGCAGGGTGAGCGCCCGACCGAGCGCGGAGTACGGCCTGCCTTAGCCTTGGGGCATGACCTTGTCGAATGGTCCCGCTCGTCGAACCGCTCGTACCCCGCTGTCTCCTCGCCGCTCCTCGTCCCACGCCGACGTACCGGACGCCGACGCGATCGGTCGGGCGCTGGCATCCGACGAACCCGCATTCTCGTTCGAGTTCTTCCCGCCGAAGAGCGACGAGGGGGAGCGGCGACTCTGGACCGCGATCCGGGAGCTCGAGCCGCTGCGCCCGACGTTCGTCTCGGTGACCTACGGGGCGGGCGGGTCGACCCGTGACCGAACCGTACGCATCACCGAGCGGATCGCGCTCGAGACGACACTCACCCCGGTCGGCCACCTGACCTGCGTCGGGCAGAGTCGCGAGGAGCTGCGGGGGGTCGTCGGCCAGTACGCAGCAGCGGGCGTACGCAACATCCTGACGCTGCGCGGTGACCCGGCGGGAGGCCCGGGCACTCCCTGGGAGTCACACCCCGGTGGGCTCGACAGCGGCGTCGAACTGGTCGATCTGGTACGTCCGCTCGGCCGGTTCCACATCGGTGTCGCCGCGTACCCACGTGGGCATCGCGATGCCGCGAGTCTCGACGCCGACGCACGGACACTCGTCGCGAAGGCCGAGGCAGGCGCCTCGTTCGCGGTCTCCGACTTCTTCTTCGAGGCCGACGACTACGTACGCCTCGTCGAGCGCGTGCGTGCGCTCGGCTGCACGATCCCGATCGTGCCCGGCATCATGCCGATCACGAACCTGCGCCAGATCACCCGGATGTCGGAGCTGTCGGGGCATCCCGTGCCCGACGCGATCACCACGCGCATCGCACCGTACGAGGACGACGCGGCCGGTGTACGCGCCGAGGGCATCGTCCTCGCGACGGAGCTCTGCGAGCGACTGCTCGACGCCGGGGCGCCGGGCCTGCACTTCTACACGTTGAACCGCTCGACGGCGACGCGCGAGATCTTCGAACGACTCACCCTGAGCCGCGTCTGAATCGACGCGACACGGCGAACTCAATCGATTTGCCGCGAAACGCCGCTGTTGGCTGGCATCCTGGAGTCGTGAGTGGACGGCAGAAGCGACTGAAGGCCGAGTTGGCGCTCGGCAGCGCGTCGTGCCTGGCGTTCGTCATCGGCGTTGCCGCGTGGATCGCGACCGCCGATGTCGCGCTGGAGTCCAAGGGTGGTCTCGTCGCCTTGTGGTGGGGCTGCCTGATCGCCGGTGCGGCCCTCGGTGTCGGGGCCTTCCGCATCGAGGACGACTCCGAGGACGCGCACTACCTGTCGTCCATCGTCGCGGGCATCCGCCGGGAGTGGCGGCACACCTCCGTCCGGCACTAGGCGCCGGCGCACGTCACGCGCGTCCGACCGAGGCTGCGGCCGCGGCCGCGCCGAGACCGACCAGCTCGAGGCTCGGGCCCGGATGCGCGCCCGCGCCGACCAGGAAGAGCCCGCCGAGCGGGGATCGGCCAACGCCCGGTCGATCCAGCGCCGACCGCCAGCCCTGCCACTGCCAGCCGTATGCAGGGCCGGACTCGATCAGCTGATCGGTCGGTGACACGTCGACCCGGTCGACCACGAAGTCGGCGACGTTGACCCCGCGGCGGCGCATGGTGTCGAGGACGTCCTCGCCGCCGGCGCCGCTGTGCTCGACGGTCCACGTGCGGTACCCGAGCGGCGCCGCACCACCGGTGTGGATCGTGACGACGGGGTTGCCGTGCAGCACCGTGTCGGACGGCAGCTCGGGCACGTCGAGGGTCAGGCCGAGGTGGGTGATCGCCTGCGGGATGAGCGGGAGACCGCCGTACGCAGGTATCGACGGCGGCGGCGTCGGCGCCGCCCACACGACGACGTCGGCCGTCACCGGATCCGCTTCCGTCGTCACACCGACGACGGTGCGGCCGTCGACACCGACGTCGAGCGCTCGCACGCCGCAGCGTATGTCCACCCGTCGCTGCTCGAGGCGAGCCGCGAGCGTCGAGAGCAGCGCGGGCATGCCACCGTCGACACGCCACCTGCCGAACCCTCGCTCCACATGGTGTTTGACCATCGCGAACGCCGGGGTGGATCGGGTCGGCTGACCCTGCGCGCGTACGTCGTCGAGCAGGATGGCGCGCAGCCGGTGGTCCTTGAAAGCGCGCTTCGCCTCCGTGCGTACGACACGCCTCGGACGAAGTACGCGAAGCTGCCGGCGGTCGAGGTCCGAGCGCCCGCCGAACGGTCGCTCGAGCGCCTGCTGCCGCAGCACCTCCCACGCGGGCGACAGCGAGTCGACCCACGCGGCCCACGCCTGTCCGCCGCCATCGAGCGCCTCGTCGATCGCGGTCGTCTGCTCACCGCGGGTACCCAAGGGGAGGTCGAGCCGGGTGAAGTCGGCGAAGACGTGACGTCGACCGGGGCTCAGGTGTACGAGGTCGAGCTCGCGTTCGAGCGGACGGCCGGACTTGCGGAACAGGTCGCGCAGTACGGCCGGCAGGGTGAAGGTCTCGGAGTGGCGTGCCCACGCGAACTCGCCGTGCTCGCGCCGGCGTAGGCGTCCGCCGATCGTGTCCTCCTGCTCGAGCAAGGTCACGTCGTGGCGGAGCTTCGCGAGCCGAACGGCAGCGGCGACGCCGCCGAACCCGCCTCCGACCACCACGACCCGCGCCACAGCAGGACACTAACTTGTCTGCAGCAACGCGATCGCGCCGCCGACCAGGGCACCGAGCGTGACAAGGATGAACACGCCCACCCACACCACTGCGGGCAGGACCGTGAGCCGCGCGAGCTGGTCGGCGTCGGAGGTCGTCGTACGCCGGCGGCGCCGCTCGAGCTGTAGCTCGATCACCGGGCGCGGCGCGGACACGAGCAGGAACCAGGTGACGAGGTACGCGAATCCCGACTGCACGGACTCCGGCGCCCACCAGGTCACGGCGAACACGACGCCGGCGGACGCCAGCACCGACCAGAGGCCGAACCAGTTACGGATCTGGATCAGCAACAGCGCCAACAGCACCAGCACACCCCACAGCACGGCGAGCGCGTACCCGGCCGAGAGCGTCAGCGCCGCACCGAGCCCGATCAGCGCCGGGCCGATGTAGCCGGCGGCCGCGGTGAGGACCATGCCCGGTCCGGTGCGCTTGCCCGACGAGACCGTGACGCCCGAGGTGTCGGAGTGCAGCCGGATCCCGGACAGCCTGCGACCGCACGCCACCGCCGCGATGCCGTGTGCGGCCTCGTGCGCGATCGTCACGACGTGGCGGGCGATGCGCCACGACGGAAGGTAGAGAACCGCCGCGGCCGCGACGGCCGCAGTGACCAGGATGACGCTGGTGTCGGGCCGTGCCTGATGCGCGAAGACGTTGTGCCACGCGTCTGTGAGCGACTCCACGGGACCGTTCGGACACCGCCGTCAGGCGACGTCGACCGGGGTTCCGCCCGTGAGAGCGAGCAGCTCGGCGTACGTGGTGGGGAAGACGGCATGGGGATGTCCGGCCGCCGCCCACACCGTGTCGTGCCGCTCCAGCCAGTGGTCGACGTACGTCCGGACCGTGCCCGGATGGCCGACCGGGGAGACGCCGCCGATCGCCTGGCCGGTGTGCGTACGAACGAACTCGGGCGTTGCGCGGTCGAGGCGCGGTACGCCGGCGTCCGCTGCGACCTTGGCAGTGTCGACTCGATGGGCACCGGAGGTGAGGATCAGCACGGCCTCACCGTCGGCGTCGAAGACGAGGCTGTTCACGATCGCGCCGACCTCGACCGACAGCGCGGCCGCCGCCTCGGCGGCGGTACGTGCCGAGTCGGGCAGGATCCGCACGACACCCGACGCGCCGCGTTCGTGGAGCGCCGCGGACACCGTGCGAACCGCGGGATGGTCGGTGAGGGTCATGGACCCGACCGTATCGCGCAGCAACACGTGCCGAGCCCGTAGGCTGTGCGCGTTCCCGATGATGGAGAGTGTCGTGTCTGAGAGCCCGCCGTCCGATCTCGGCCACGCGGCCCTTCGTACCGCCGTCGTCTGGGATGCCGTACGCGACGTGGTCGCCGAGCTCGCCGATGCGAAACCGCTGGAGATCGTCGATGTCGGCGGCGGCACCGGAGGGCTCGCGGTGCGCGTCGCAGAGCTGGGACACCGGGTAGTCGTGATCGACCCGAGCCCGAACGCGCTGGCGTCGCTGCATCGGCGCGCGGCCGACACCGGCGTCGAGCAGCTCGTACGTGGCGTGCAGGGTGATGCAGCCGATCTCGGCGGAGTCGTCGCCGACTCGAGCGCCGATCTGGTGCTGTGTCACGGCGTACTCGACGTGGTGGACGAACCTGCGCGGGCATTGGAGCGGATCCACATCGCGTTACGGCCCGGCGGAGTGCTGAGCGTCGTCGTGCCCGGCCGGGCGGCGGGCGTACTCGCGCGGGCATTGGCGGGGCAGTTCGAACGCGCGCGGGCACTGCTCGACGCGCAAGTCGACGACTGGCGCCCGGACGAGCACGGACCGCGCAGGTTCACACCGACCGAGGTGGAGTTGCTGCTGACCGAGGGCGGCTTCGACGTCGAACGCGTCGACGCGACCCGCGTGTTCTCGGATCTGATTCCCAGCGCGCTGGTCGACGGGGAACCCGGCGCCCGGCGCGCGCTGCTCGACCTCGAGCGAGCCGTCGCCACCAGGCCGGAGTTCGAGTCCCTTGCGGGACACCTGCACGCGCTCGCGCGGCGTACCTGACGTGATTCGGACAACGCCGTCCCCACCCGGCACGCACGAGCGAACGGTCAGGCAAGCCTCTGCCGCACCGAACGGTCACCCGTTGCATGAGCGAGCGTCGGCCACCGCGGCGCATAGGTTCTGTGCCCTTACGGCACTATCGGCTGAGCGTGTGCCCAATGACGTTCGCCGTAACAGACCACAAGCTAGGCGCCGCGGTGGTTCCCGTTCGTTCCTGCAGCATTGGTACCCGTCCTACCGGGCAGAGGCTTGTGGTGCCCCGAGCAGGACGGACCGGTGTCGAGCCGTCAGTCCCAGGCGCCCCGGACGTGCACCTTCGGCATCTTGCCCTTCGTCAGCTTCCAGAGCTGGTTGGAGTCCTGGATGTACATGTTGACGCAGCCGTGGCTGTGGTCGGTGAACGGATCGACCATGTACGACGAACCGTGGAACGCCTGCCCACCGGAGAAGAACTGCGAGTTCGGCATCGGCGAGTCGTAGATGCTGCTCACGTGGTCCTTGTCCTTGTAGTAGACACGGAAGTTGCCCTTGCGGGTCGCGTAGCCGCGATCGCCGCCGCGAACCAACCAGGCGTTGTACAGCCGGCCCTGACGCCACAAGGTGACCTCGTGCAGCTTTCGGTTGTAGCACAGGTGCGGACCGCGGTTCTTGTTCGACTTGCACGACTTCGGAATGTGCTTGCGGCCGCGGATCGTCTTCTTGATCAGCTTGCGCCACGTCTTGTGGGTCGCGATGCCGGTTCGCTTGATGTGCACCTTGCGCTGGAAGCGCTTCACGGCCTTGCGGGTGTTCTTGTAGAAGTAGCCCGTCACCGCGCCCTTGTAGACGCCCGCCCAGCGCAACCGGTATTGCAGCTCGCGTACGTGGTTGATGTTGTACGCCGACGTGTCCCGCTGGCCGAAGTGGGTCGTCTGGCGACCGAACCGGCTCCTGAACCACGGCTTCTTGCGTGCGTCGTCCGAAGCCAGCTCGCGGCTCTTCGCGCGCGCCTGCGCACGTGTCTGGTCGGGCGTCGGATCGTTGCCCCACACCTCTTCGGTGGTGATCCCGGACGGATCTTTTCGGTCGTCGGCGATCGATGGCGATGCGACGAGTATCGACCCGAACATCGCCGTCACGGCTAGCGCCGCCCCCAAAGTACGTTTCATCATGAAACCCCTCGTGTCGTAGTCAGAACAGGGTAAGCCACGGTGCAGGTCGTACAGTGGTACGCACCGGGACCGCGTTGTGGCGGTGCCTGTCCCGTAGTAGACGCACAACTACGCGTCACGGTTTACTACCACGGGTTTCGCCGAACGGGCGGGGTGCCTAGACTAGGGGCTATACGGGTACCTGGCCCGCCGTGCACAACGGGAGGAAGACGTGCCTCTATCGGAGGAAGAACAGCGGCTTCTGCAGCAGATGGAGCAGGCGCTGGCTGCGGAGGACCCCAGCCTCGCGTCGACGCTTCGCGGCTCGAAGATGCGCGCTCGCAATCGCCGGCAGGCGATCGCTTCTGTTCTCGGGTTCATCCTTGGTGTCGGCATCCTGATGGTCGGCGTGATCGCGACGATCACCATCGTGGGAGTCGTCGGCTTCCTGGTGATGCTCGCGACCGCGTACTTGTTCATGGTCGCGTGGCGCCGCGGGGTCGGCTCCGCCGCCGATGACGAGTCCGACGAGGAGCCCGACAAACCCGAGTCGGAGCATCACGGGATTCGCGGGCTACGGCATTCGCGATCGGCGGGCTCCGGCTCGTTCATGGAGCGGATGGAAGAACGCTGGCGTCGCCGTCGCGACACCGATATGTGACGGTCGCATCGGCACCCTCGCCGACGCACCGGATCCGTACTGCCTCCCGCGCCTGCGAATCCAGTCCGGGCCACGACCTCGTCGTGGCCCGTCGTCGTGCGTCCCGAGGTCGTACAGCCGCAGCCGGGTTGATCCGGGCGGCATCCCGGCAACGCGGTGGCGGTGCTACTCCTCGAGCGCGAGCAGCTCGGTCTGGCCGCCGCGGCCCCGACCGGCGCCGGTCGTCCGCCAGGGGAGGCGGACCCCGCCGAGCAGCGAGGCCGGCAACCACAGTGCCTTGCGTCGCGTACGCCGCGAGACCCGGGACGCGAGTGCGTCGCCGATCGCGGTGACGTCGTCGCGAAGGTCCGTCGGCTCGGCGCTCGGAGCGTACCGCGCCCGTTCGACCGCAAGCACCAGGTGATTCAGTCCGTCGACAGCGTGCTGACGAGACTCGATCATGGGCCGCAACCGTCGTCCGGTTGCCCGCGGCGTTGCGCCTTCGGGCCAGGGCAGTCGCAGGTCACGCACCGTGTCGCGCAGCTCGTCCCACGCGGCCTCGGCCGCGCGCGTCGGATCGGACACCGCCTCCCAGCGACGACGCCGGACGATCGACCGCAACGTACGCGGCACGAATCCCAGCAGCACAAGGAGCGCGAGGATCAGCGCCCCGACCGCGACCGGCATCCACGGGAAGCCGCCGTCGTCGTTACCGCCGCCTCCACCGGTGGCGTCCACCTTGTCGAGGTTCGCCGACGGGCTCGAGTCGTCCGTCGGCGTCTTCGCGTTGCCGCTCTGGCCCAGGGTCTGGTCCGTGTTCGCGTTGTCGCTGCTGCCCTCGAAGAAGGCCGGGGGTGCCCCGGTGCGCTGACCGGGGGTCGGCTCGAAGCGGGTCCAGCCGACTCCTTCGAGGTAGAGCTCGGGCCACGCATGCATGTCGGTGCCCCGGAATACGTACGTGTCGCCGTTCTGCTCGCCGTCGAGGAACCCGACGGCGACCCGGGCCGGGATGCCCAGACTCCGCGCCATCATCGCCATCGCGCTGGCGAACTGCTCGCAATAGCCGACCCGATCGTCCTTCAGGAAGCTCTCGATGGTCTCCATGCCGCTGCCCGACGCCTGCGCGGTCGAGTACGTGAACCCGCCCGTGGATCGGAACCAGTCCTGGATCGCCACGGCCTTGTCGAAGTCGGACTCCTCACCCTCGGTGACCTCGTCGGCCCGCTGGCCCACGATCGCCGGGGTCGACTCGGGCAGCTCCAGCATCGGCCGGAACGACTGAGAGTCCCTCGTGTCGCCCGCCGCCTCCAGCTGCGCCTGCGTCGGATGGGTGTAGCGGACGCCGAGCCGGTACTCGATACCCGCGGCAGAGGTGTCCTCGTCGCCCGCGACCACGTCGAGGTTGACCCCGTCGATGAGCCAGCTGCCGTCGTCGTCCATATCGCTGAACGACGCCGGTGAGTAGATCGTCGGTAGCCACGTCGTGTCGAAGTCGTCGCTGACCTTCACGTCGAACGCCGCTGTCGACGTGGTCACCTCGGGATCGCGCCCCGGGTCGAACGGGGGCGTGCCCGAGGTGGCGTTCTGGGTCTTCGGCCCGCGCTGCGAGGGCTCCCAGCCGGCGTCGCTGAGCGAGTCGAGGGCCGCCAGGCGTACGTACGAAGGCTCGCTGATCCCGGTCATGCGCACGAGCTCGCGAGGGCTCTGGCCGGTGAGGTTCCGGCGCATATCGGCCATCGGGTCGCCGAGCTGCACGTCGCCGTTGCCGCCGGGGCCCTGGCCCCCGCCGTCGATGCCGCCGCTGCCGAAGAAGTTGGTGCTGAACGTCGGCACGACCAGCGGCACGACGACGGCGAGCGCGACGGCGCCGAACCCGACCCGCCGGCCGGCCGACGCGAGGCCGGACGAGTAGATGCCCCCGCTCTGAGCGAGGGCGGTGGAGTCGGCGTACGAGATGTTGCGACCCCACCGCGTGATGGTCGATCGTTCCTCGGCGGCGATCAGGAACACGTACGCCAGGGCGCCCGGGACGAAGAACCAGAGCGAGACGTGCCCGCTGAGCAGCGCGACCGGTGCCATGTAGACCGCGAGGAATACGAGCCCGACGGCGGGGGAGTGCTGCAAGGAGCCCGCGAGGAGGTCGATCGCGATCGCGATCAGCCCGACGGTGATGGCCAGCAGTGCGTGCAAGGATGCGTCCTGCGGCACCGGAGCGGCGTACTGCTGGGCGTGGTCGAGCGCGTCGGTCAGGATCGCGTCGAACTCGCGGAACGTATCGCCGGTCGGGACGAGCCCGAACGCCGTGGTGTCGGACGCGTACGTGAGCATCGCCCACCAGAACAGCGCGACCAGCTCGGCGAGCAGGATCAGCGGCCACGGGGTGCGGACGGTGCGCAGGCCGAGGCCGACCAGGACGACGAGCCCGGCCGAGACGAACCCGACGATGACGTACGCACGCGACTCCGTGAGCGGCGCGAGCGCGAAGGAGCCGCCAAGGGCGGCGAGCCAGATCCACAGCGCCATCCGGGCCTGGTCTCGGGCGTCGCGGTGGACCTTCATCGCGCCGCCAACGTCGTCGCGGTGGGAGCACCGACCTTGCCGAGCTCGTCCCAGGCCGATGCCGGAGTCTCCTGCGGGCCGACCGTGATCGCCGACCATCCGCTCGCGCGCATCAGCCGCTGCTGGCGGTCGAGGTCGGGGTTGGCCTCGGGCCGGTGCGTCGTCCACGCCCCGACGTCGAGCAACATCACCATCGCCCTGCTGCCCGTCGGCGTGAGCCGGGCGAGGTTGCCGAGGTCGTGTGCGGACGACGCGCCGAGCAGGGCGATCACCAGCCCGGGCTGGGACGAGACGTTCGAGGAGGCGTGGTCGAGATCGGAGTACGGCGAGGGTCCGACGACCGCGAGCTGGTCGAGTATCGGCCCGGTCTGCTCGTACGGGTCGGCGGCGTTGTCTGCCCAGGCGCTCACGTCGACCTCGGGATGGTCGGTGACCAGGCGGACCGCGAATCCGGACCGCGCGAGGTACACGCTGATGGACGCGGCAGCGGTGACGCACCACTCGAGCGACGACTCCGAGCCCGATCCGGCATGAGCCGAGCGCCGTGTGTCGAGTACGACCGTGGCGCGACTCTGCCAGGGCTGCTCCTCCCGGCGCACCATCAGCTCGCCGGCATGGGCGCTGCTCCGCCAGTGGACCCGGCGCAGGTCGTCGCCGCGACGGTACTCACGGACCGTGACGTCCTCGGCGCTGCCGACCGAGAAGGCGCGCGGTCGGCGCTCGCCCGTGCCCGACCACTCGCCGGTGAGGTCTTGTGCGCGCAGCGCGAGGATCGGTGGCGTGACCATCAGCTCCGAGGTGACCGTGAACGAGCGGCGGAGAGCGATGAAGCCGAACGGGTCCGAGACGCGTACCGACAGGGGCCCGACGGAGTACTGCCCGCGAACGCTCGACCGCACGGTGTACGTGAGGTCCTGGTGCCATCGGGCACTCATGTGGTCGACGGTGAACCGTGCCGGGCGGCCGAGGGCGTACGGCACGTGGTCCTCGAACAGCAGCAAGCCCATCGGCATCCGGCCCTCGTTGACCAGCGACAGCGAGATGAGCGCGTCCTGACCGACGGAGATGCGCGTGGGAGAGAGGCTGCGGTGCGCCATCAGCCGGTAACGCGCGCGGCTCACCAGGAACGCCGTGAGCAGCGGGAGTGCCATCGCGAGGATCCCGACTCGCATCAGCGCCGTCGAACCCGAGCAGGATCGAGCACACCGTCGTCGTGATGCCGGCGGCGAGGAAGGCCCGCCCGCGGACGGTCATGGCGGCCATCGACTCGCGCATCTAGGTCATGTCTCCTCAGCGCCCCGGTGCGATGTTCTGTGGGCCGGGCTCCCTACCCGACTCGGGCACGGGGACGTGCTCGAGCACCGAACGGAGCACGTCTTCGTTGCGGCGTCCGCCCATCGCGGCGTCGGGTGTCATCAGGACCCGGTGACCGAGCACCGGGAGGACGAGCCGCTGTACGTCATCGGGGATCACGTACTCACGGCGATCGAGCGCGGCGTGTGCCTTCGCGGCACGGACGAGATGCAGCGCGGCGCGCGGCGACGCGCCGAGCCGGAGCTCGCCGGACTGCCGGGTGGCGGTGACGAGCGAGATGACGTACCGCTGCACACCCTGCGACACGAAGACCTCCGAGACGAGCGAGGCCATCTTCGCGACCTCGGAGGCGTCGGTGACGGGCTCGAGGTCGGCCAACGGGTCGCGGCCGGCGTGTGAGTCGAGCATCGCGAGCTCGGCGCGCTCGATGGGGTAGCCCATCGACAGGCGCGCCATGAAGCGGTCGCGCTGCGCCTCCGGAAGGGGGTACGTGCCCTCCATCTCGATGGGGTTCTGCGTCGCGATGACCATGAACGGGTCGTCGAGGTAGTAGGTCGAGTTGTCGACGGTGACCTGTCGCTCTTCCATGCACTCCAGCAGCGCCGACTGCGTCTTCGGCGACGCACGGTTGATCTCGTCGCCGACGACGATGTTGGCGAAGACGCCGCCGGGCCGGAACTCGAACTGCCGGGTGCTCTGGTTGAAGATCGACACGCCCGTCACGTCGCTCGGCAGCAGGTCGGGCGTGAACTGGATGCGCCGCACCGTGCCGTCGATCGAGCGGGCCAACGCCTTGCTCAGCATCGTCTTGCCGACGCCCGGGACGTCCTCGATCAGGAGGTGCCCTCCCGCCAGCAGGACGGTGAGTGCGGAGCGTACGACCTCCGACTTTCCCTCGATGACGTGCTCGATCGACTTCTGCAGCCGTGCGGCGACGTCTTCGAGCGCTCCCAACGCGCCGTCGCGTGGGGCGGGCTCGGGCGGAGTGACACCTGTCACCGTCACTGGTCCCCTCCAAGGTCCTCGGATGTGCCTTGATCCTCTCAGGGTCTTGCAAACGCCTCAACGACTCCCCGGCGGGATGACTCAGATCGTTACCGAGCGGGGTCGGGCGGCCGCGCGGCGCTGACGCGCCCGAGCGCGTCATTTCGCTCCACCTCACTCCACCCCTGTCCAGGCCCGAGAAACCGGGGGACTTCGGCACGCCCATCGCGCGACGTTGGTTGATCGTGGTGGAACGTGGGGTACAGTGGCGCGAAGTGGAGCAAACGGGGATCGTGGGGTTGGAGGAGCGGTGGCTTTCTTCGGCACCTACACCCCGCGCCTCGACGACAAGGGTCGGCTCTTCCTGCCGGCGAAGTTCCGAGATCAGCTGAAGGAGGGTCTGGTGCTCACCAAGGGGCAGGAACACTGCGTGTACGTCTGGAGCCTCGACGATTTCGCCGCCCTCACCCGGCAGGCACAGAAGGCGTCGTTCACCAAGCGCGCCAACCGTGACTTCCAGCGGATGCTGTTCAGCGGTGCCGCCGAGGAGACGCCCGACAAGCAGGGCCGCATCACTCTTCCGCCGGTCCTGCGCACGTGGGCCTCGCTCGAGCGCGACTGCGTCGCGATCGGCGCGATGGACCGCGTCGAGATCTGGGACGCCGGTGCATGGGAGCGCTACGCCGACGCGACCGAGGAGTCGTACGCACAGATGTCCGAAGAGGTGATGCCGGGAATCGAGTAACCGGCTCGAAGAGTCGACGTCGTCCGGCGTCGTCCGACGAGGTCTCCAGTCCGCTTGTTTCCGCGCTCTGACGCACCTTCCCCGGTGTCAGATCGCGAACTTCCCGGACAAGCGGACGGGGACCTGGTCGGACGAAGCCACACACGTACAGAACTCACGAGGGGTCCGAACATGGTGGTCGCAACCGTGCAGCGCATACCGCGCGAGCGTTCTCGGAACGGAGCACGACCCTCCACAGGCACGGCCGTCGTACGCGAAGCCGCGAGATGACGACGAGACCAGGCCCTGCGCACATTCCGGTCATGCTCGACCGGGTGCTCGACCTGTTCGAGCCCGCACTCGCCGGACGTACGGCTCCCGTCGTCGTCGACGCCACCCTCGGCCTCGGCGGACATGCCGAGGCGTTGCTCACCCGATTCCCCGCCGTCCGCCTGCTCGGCATCGACCGCGATCCCGCCGCGCTCTCCGCCGCGCACGAGCGGTTGGCGCCGTTCGCGGACCGGCTCGACACCGCCGAGACGACGTACGACCGGATCGGCGAGGTCCTCGAGTCGTACGAGATCGGTGCCGCCGACGGCGTCCTGCTCGACCTCGGCGTCTCCTCGATGCAGCTCGACCGCACCGAGCGCGGCTTCTCGTACGCACACGACGCGCCCCTCGACATGCGGATGGGCGACTCCGGGCCGACCGCGGCCGACGTTCTCAACACCTACTCCGCCGTCGACCTCGCGCGGGTGCTGCGCGAGTACGGCGAGGAGCGGTTCGCGCGACGTATCGCCGAGGCCGTCGTACGCGAGCGTGCGGAGGCGCCGTTCACGACCAGCGAGCAGCTCGTCGCACTGATCCGTGAGCAGATTCCCGCGCCCGCGCGGCGCACGGGCGGCAACCCCGCGAAACGTACGTTCCAGGCGCTACGGATCGAGGTCAACGACGAACTGGCGGTGCTCCGCCGGGCGATGCCGGCCGCGCTCGACGCGCTCGCGCCGGGCGGTCGCGTTGTCGCGATGGCGTACCACTCGCTGGAGGACCGGATCGTGAAGCGGGCGTTCGCGGCGGTGACGGCGAGCCAGGCGCCACCGGATCTGCCGGTCGTTCCGCCGGAGCTACAGCCGTCGTACCGGCTCGTCACGCGCGGGGCAGAACAGGCGAGCGGTGCGGAGATCGAGACGAACGCGCGTGCCCGTTCGGTGCGGGTACGCGCCGTCGAGCGGCTCGCCGACCCCGAGCGGGGCGCACGATGACCCCGCTGCACGGACCCGCGAGGGCACGCCCGGCCCGGCAGTCGCCGCCGCCGCGGCGGCCGCTGCGGGTCGTACGGACGTCCGGGCGCCGGCGCCCGCGGGCGCCGTTCGTGGTGCTCGTCGTCGGCCTGTTGGCGCTCGGGCTCGTTGGCCTGCTGCTGATCAACACCAGCATGCAGCGGCGGGCGTTCGAGCTGACCGCGATGCAGGAGAAGGCCGAGTCGCTGCAGACCCGCGAGCAGGCTCTGACGCTCGAGGTGCAGAGCCTCTCGAGCCCCGACCGCATTGCGGCCGAAGCCGGCCGAATGGGGATGGTCCCGAACGCGTCACCGGCGTTCCTGAGGCTGCCCGACGGCAAGATCACCGGACACCCGAGCCCCGCTCTCCCCGGCACCAACCTCCCCGGACTCGCCGGGACGCCGCAGCAGGACGACGAAGCTGCGCAGGGTGATGACCGCGACCAGGGCGATGACCGGAACCAGAACGACGGTCGGAACCAGGGCGATGACCGGAACCAGGGCGATGACCGCGACCACGGCGACGACCGGAACCAGAACGACGACCGGAACCAGAGCGACGACCGCGGAGGAGGGCGCCGATGAGGCCGCGTACGAGGAACTTCGAGGCCGTCTCGGGCGACGCTGACCCGGCTGCGGTTCTGCCTGATCGTGATCGCGTTCCTGCTGTCGCTGTTCGCGGCCCGGCTGTTCCAGCTCCAGGGGGTCGACGCCAACGCGTACGCCGCGAAGGCTGCAGAGGAGGGCACCCAGAAGATCGCGCTGCATGCCGAGCGCGGAGAGATCCTCGATCGCGACGGCGAGGCGCTCGCCACCAGCATCGATGCGTGGGCCATCACCGCGGACCCGACGATGACCGATGACGACGCACCGAAGATCGCGGCGATCCTCGCGAGGAAGCTGGACCTCGACTACTTCACACTCGTCGAGAAGCTCCGCCAGGCGGACACCCAGTTCGTCTACCTCGCCCACCAGGTGCCGACCTGGAAGGCGGACAAGGCGATCGAAGCGGTCGAGTCGGCCGGCTTCACCGGGGTCTTCAGGAACGAGCGCGAGCCGTTGCGTACCTACCCCGGTGGCACCCTCGCCGCGAACACTCTCGGCATCGTCAACGCCGATGGCTTGGGCGGTGCCGGACTCGAGCGCGAGTACGACAGCGAGCTGGCGGGCGAGGACGGCGAGGCGACATACGAGGTGTCACCGTCGGGCGAGCGGATCCCCCTCGCCGACAGCACCGTGAAGGAGCCGGAGCCCGGCACCGACGTCGTCACGACGATCGACCGCGACCTGCAGTGGTACGCACAGCAGCGGCTCCAGCAGGCGGTCCACGAGACGAGCTCCGACTGGGGCGTCGTGATCGTGAAGGATGTCAAGACCGGCGAGGTGCTGGCGCTCTCGCAGCTGCCGACGTTCGACGCGAACGACCCTGGATCGATCACGCCGGACAACATGAACGCGCGAGCGGTTCAGAACGTCTACGAGCCGGGTAGCGTGCAGAAGGTCATCACGATGGCCGCACTCGCCGACCAGGGCCTGGTCAACCCGCGTACGAAGGTGCGGGTGCCCGGCTCGATGACGCTCGACGGCTTCACCATCGGCGACTACTGGGGTCACGGCACGCTGAACCTGACCGCCGCGGGCATCATCGGGCTGTCCTCGAACATGGGCACGGTGACGCTGTCGCAGCAGATGAACGACAAGAACATGCACTCGTACCTCGAGGACTTCGGATTCGGCGAGCCGACCGGCATCGGCCTACCGGGCGAGTCCGGCGGCATCCTCGCCGATCCCGACGACTGGTCGCGCGCAAAGCACGCCACGATCTCGTTCGGACAAGGCATCTCCGTCACCGCCATGCAGGAGGCGTCGGCGATCGAGGCGATCGCGAACGGCGGCGTGTACAACGAGCCGTCGCTGGTGTCCGGGTACGTCGACTCCGATGGCGACGAGACGCAGGCGCCCGAGCCCGACTCGCACCGGGTCGTCTCGAAGGACGCGGCCGACGACGTCACGCGGATGATGGAGGCCGTGACGAGCCCCGGCGGGACGGCGACGCAGACCAAGATCGCGGGATACCGCACCGCGGGCAAGACCGGCACCGCATGGCGGGTCGATCCCGAGACCGGTAGCTACGTACGCGGCCAGAACACCGTGTCCTTCGCGGGCTTCGCCCCCGCCGACGACCCGCGGTTCCTCACGTACGTCGTACTGGACAACCCGGCCGGAGGCGGCTCCGGAAGCGGCGACGCCGGCCCGGTGTTCCACGACGTGATGCGGGCAGCGCTCGAGCGGTACGGTGTGCCGCCGACGGGTGAGCGGTCGCCTAGAACGCCGCTGTACTGGTGACGATAGGCTCGGGCGTCTCGGAGCGCGCAACCTCCGAGTACTCGTCCGCAGGAAGGCCATCGATGACCTCTGAGTCGAGGGACGTCACCGGCGCTGCACGGCCTCGGTACGTCGAGCCCGTCTCGCTGAGTGCTGTCTGCGAGGCGCTGGGCATCCCAGCCGCCACAGGACAGGTGACCGGCGTGAGCCTGGCCTCGACGGCCGTCGAGCCCGGCGACCTGTACGCCGCTCTACCCGGCGCGCGTACGCACGGCGCGCGGTACGCCGCCGATGCCGTGGAGGCCGGCGCGGTCGCGGTCCTGACCGACCCCGACGGCGCGCGGATCATCAGCGAGACCCGCGTACCGGTGCTCGTCGTCGACGGACCGCGCGCGGTCCTCGGAGACGTAGCGGCGCTGGTGTACGACCGGCCCGCAGCCGCGATGCTGACGGTCGGCGTCACGGGCACCCAGGGCAAGACGACGGTGACCCAGCTCGCAGAGTCCGCCCTCGACGCCGCGGGGCAGACGCCCGCGGTCGTCGGCACGATCGGCACCCGGATCGCCGGGCAGGCCGTACGCACCGCGCTCACCACCCCCGAGGCCCCCGCGCTGCACGCCTTGTTCGCCGCGATGAAGGAGCAGGGTGTCACCGCCTGTGCGATGGAGGTCTCCAGCCATGCGCTGGTTCAGGGCCGCGTCGACGGCATCGTGTTCGACGTCGCGGTGTTCTTGAACCTCGGCCGAGACCACCTCGACTTCCACGGCACGGTGGAGGACTACTTCACAGCGAAGGCGACGCTCTTCACCGAGCGGCGCGCCCGCCGGGCCGTGGTCAACGTCGGTGACCCGTTCGGTACGCGACTGGCCGACAGCACGGTGCTGCCGGTCACGACGTTCTCGACGACGGGTGCTGCCGACTGGTCCGTCGTACGAACCGATGCCGGCGCCTCGGGCACCAGCGCGACGTTCGCGGGGCCGGACGGCGAGCTGGACGTCGAGATCCCGATGCCCGGTGCGTTCAACGTGGAGAATGCGCTCGCCGTGGTCGCAGCACTCGCGGCCGGTGGCATCGACCCCCGCGCCGCCGCCCGCGGCATCGCGGCTTCGCCCGGTGTTCCCGGGCGGATGCAGCGCGTCGACGCCGGCCAGGACTTCCAGGTCGTCGTCGACTACGCCCACAAGCCGGATGCGCTCGAGGCCGTGCTGGCGACACTGCGCCCCGTGACCTCGGGGCGGCTGATCGTCGTCGTGGGCGCCGGTGGCGACCGCGACACCGGGAAGCGTCCGGTGATGGGCGAGATCGCCGCACGCCTCGCCGACGTCGTCGTCGTCACCGACGACAACCCGCGCAGCGAGGACGCGGCCGAGATCCGCCGGGCCGTCCTCGCCGGCGCCGAGGCGGCCGGCACCGACGCCGACGTACGCGAGACGGGCGACCGGGGTGCGGCAATCTCGCAGGCGGTGTCGTTGGCACGCGCGGGCGACTGCGTGCTGATCGCCGGCAAGGGACACGAGCAGGGGCAAGAGGTCGCCGGCACCGTACATCCGTTCGACGACGTCCTCCAGGCGCGCGCCGCGCTGCAAGCACTCGACGGGGCGGGCACCCGATGATCCCACTGCGAGCGGGCGAGATCGCCGACCTCGTCGGAGGGCGGCTGCACCATGTCGACTCCGACCTGCTCGTCACCGGCGCGGCGAGCGTCGACTCGCGCTCGGTGGAGGCCGGCGGCCTGTTCGTCGCGATCGCGGGCGAGCGAGTCGACGGCACCGACTTCGCCGAGGGCGCTGTCACCGCCGGCGCCGCCCTCGCTCTCACCGCGCGCGAGATCGACGCCCCGTGCGTCGTGGTACCCGACCCGGTACGAGCATCGGGGTACGTGGCCGCGGAAGTCGCACGCCGTTCGTCCGCGCGGGTCTGTGCCATCACCGGTTCGCAGGGCAAGACGAGTACGAAGGATCTGCTGCGCCAGATCCTCGAGCGCAACGGCGAGACCGTCGCGACCGAGGGAAACCTGAACAACGAGATCGGCGTGCCGCTGACCATCACCCGGGCGACCGAGCGTACGCGCCACCTCGTGGTCGAGATGGGCGCCCGCCACATCGGCAACATCGCGTACCTGTGTGGCATCGCGCCGCCCGAGGTCGGCGTCGTCGTCAACGTCGGAGTCGCCCACATCGGCGAGTTCGGGTCTCGTGAGGGCATCGCCCGGGCGAAGGGCGAGCTGGTCGAGGCACTGCCCGCCGACGGCAGTGCCGTCCTGAACGCCGACGACCCGTTCGTACGTGCGATGAGCGGCCGTACGCCTGCCCGGGCCGTGCTGTTCGGCGAGTCCGAGCGCGCCGACGTACGGCTGCTCGACCCCACGGTGAACTCCGAGGGCGAGCCGACATTCGCCTTGGAGTACGACGGTGAGCGCGCAGACGTGCACCTGCGGATGCTCGGGATGCACCAAGCCGTGAACGCTGCCGCCGCGGCGACGGCCGCGCTGGCCCTCGATGTCTCGTTCTCAGACGTCGTGGATGCTCTGAACGCGGCCACGGTTTCGTCCGCCGCCCGGCTCGAACGCCACGAGCTGGCGAACGGCGTCGCGCTGATCAACGACGCGTACAACGCCAACCCCGACTCGATGCGGGCCGCGCTAGCAACGCTACGGACCCTCGCCGACTCACGAGAGGGCCGCTCGATCGCCGTCCTCGGCGAGATGCGCGAGCTCGGCACGACCGCGGCCGAAGAGCACCGTCAGCTTGGCGCGTACGCAGCCGAGTCGGGTCTCGACGAGCTCGTCCTCGTCGGCGACGGCGCCGCACCGATCGCCGAAGGGTGGACCGGCGCCCCGGTACGCCGCGCCGCCGACGCCGACGCTGCCGTCCGCATCGTCGAAGACCTGGTGGGCCCCGGCGATGTCGTGCTCGTCAAGGCATCGCTCACCATCGGTCTGCAGCGAGTCGCCCGCGAGCTGGTGTCTCGGGCAGGGCATACTGCTTCGAGCCCGGGCGCGAACGGGTCGCAGGGAGCCGACGAAAGGACGAGCGCGTAATGAGGGCCATCCTGCTTGCAGGCGGCATGGGACTGCTGGTGACGCTGCTCGCAACGCCGATGGCGATCCGGCTCCTGGTCGCGAAGCATTACGGTCAGCTGATCCGCGACGACGGTCCGACCTCGCACCACACCAAACGGGGCACGCCCACCATGGGCGGCCTGGTCGTCATGGCGGCCGTGCTGATCGCGTACGGCTTCGCGATGCTCGTGACCAAGACCGAGCCGAGCGCGTCCGCGCTGTTGCTGCTCTTCCTGTACGTCGGACTCGGCCTCGTCGGGTTCCTCGACGACTACATCAAGATCTCGAAGCAACGCAGCCTCGGCCTGCGCAGCAAGGCGAAGATGGCCGGTCAGACGGTGATCGCGCTCGCATTCGCGATCCTGGCGCTGAATCTCCCGGACGACGAGGACATCAACCCGATCTCCCACAGCATCTCGTTCATCCGCGACTTCAGCTGGGAGCTGCCGGCCGCGCTGATCGTGATCTGGGTGCTGATCATGATCGCGGGCACCAGCAACGCGGTGAACCTCACCGACGGCCTCGACGGGCTCGCCACCGGCGCATCGGGCATGGTGTTCGGCGCGTTCGTGTTCGTGAACATCTGGCAGAGCAACCAGTCGTGTTCGCTGGAACACGCGCCCGTCGGCTGTTACGAGGTACGCGACCCGCTCGACCTCGCGGTCGTCGCGGCGGCACTGACCGGCGCCTGTTTCGGCTTCCTGTGGTGGAACGCCTCGCCCGCCCAGATCTTCATGGGCGACACCGGCTCGCTCTCGCTCGGTGGTGCGATGGCGGGGTTCGCTGTCATGACCCGTACCGAGCTGCTGCTGCCGATCATCGGTGGCCTGTTCGTGGCGCAGGCCGTTTCGGTGATGCTGCAGGTCGGTTGGTTCAAGGCGACGAAGGGCAGACGGCTGTTCCGGATGGCGCCGCTGCACCATCACTTCGAGCTCGGGGGCTGGGCCGAGATCACGGTCGTGATCCGGTTCTGGATCATCTGCGTGCTGTGCGTGGCGCTCGGGCTGGGGATCTTCTATGCCGAATGGGTCGCCGGGGTATGAGCGGCCGGCCGACGACCGAGCGCGACGACGAGATATGACCGTCGACCTCAATCAGCTCGATCGCACGACGTCGTGGGAGGGAGTACGCGTCGTCGTCTGCGGGTTCGGCGTCAGCGGGTTCGCGGCGGCCGACACCCTCACGCACGTTGGCGCGAACGTCGTCGCGCTCGACGAGCGCGACGACGACGGGCTCCGCGAGCGGGCAACCCTCCTTCAGGTGCTCGGTGCCGACGTACGCCTGGGTGCCGGGTCGACGGCCTCGCTGCCGCCGGCTGATCTCGTGGTCACCTCGCCGGGCTGGCCGCCGACCGCACCGCTGCTCGTCGAGGCCGCCTCGTCGGGCATCCCGGTGTGGGGCGAGGTCGAGCTGGCATGGCGCCTGCGTGTCGAGGGCGATGCGCCGTGGCTCGCCGTGACCGGTACGAACGGCAAGACGACGACGGTCCAGATGCTCGACGCGATGCTGCGTGCCGCCGGCAAGCGATCGGTCGCGGTAGGCAACGTCGGCAAGCCGATCGTCGAGGCGGTGATGGACCCCGAGCCGTACGACGTGCTGCCCGTCGAGCTGTCCAGCTTCCAGCTGCACTGGTCGCGCAGCATGTCGGCCCAGGCCTCGGCCGTGCTGAATCTCGCGCCCGACCACGTCGACTGGCATGGCTCGTTCGACGCGTACGCCGCCGACAAGGGCCGGATCTTCGAGAACACCCAGATCGCCTGTGTCTACAACGTCGCCGACCCGGAGACCGAGCGGCTCGTCCGCGCGGCCGACGTCGTCGACGGTGCACGGGCGATCGGCTTCACGCTCGGAGTTCCGGCGGTCGGCATGCTCGGCGTCGTCGACGGTGTGCTCGCCGACCGCGCGTTCGTCGCAGAGCGGCAGACCGCGGCCGCAGAGCTGGCGACCGTCGACGACATCGCGCCCGACGGCGACCACAACGTCGCGAACGCCCTCGCGGCCGCGGCGCTGGCGCGCGCTCACGGCGTGCCACCGGTTGCCGTACGAGACGGCCTGCGCGGGTTCAGGCTCGACGCGCACCGGGTAGCGGAGGTCGCGACCGTTCGCGGGGTCCGCTACGTCGACGACTCCAAGGCGACCAACACCCATGCCGCTCGGGCATCTCTCGAGAGCTATCCGCACGTCGTCTGGGTGGCCGGCGGCCTGGCGAAGGGCGCGACGTTCGACGACCTCGTGAGCGCGACCCACGAGCGCATGCGGGGCGCCGTTTTGATCGGACGTGACCGAGCCCTCATCGCCGACGCGTTGCGGCGACACGCGCCCGAGGTCCCCGTAGTTGAGGTGGATTCCGGCGAGACTGAGGCAATGGATCGCGTCGTGGACGCGGCGGCCACGATGGCGCAACCCGGCGACACCGTGCTGCTCGCGCCAGGGTGTGCCTCCATGGACATGTTCGCCAACTACGCCGCGCGCGGTGACGCATTCGCCGAGGCGGTTCGCCGGTTGTGAGGAGGGCCCGTCGTGAGTACCACAGCACCGCGGCGGGAGACCAGACAGCGTGGTTCCGACGAGTCCGCCGGCTGGTTCGCGGCCTGGCGGCGTCTCCTCGACCGGCCGCTGACGTCGTACCAGCTCGTTCTCGGGGTCAGCGCGCTACTGCTCGCGCTCGGACTCGTGATGGTGCTCAGCGCCAGTTCCGTGCTGTCGTACAAGGCGTACGGAAGCTCGTACTTCATCTTCGGCAAGCAGGCGATCTGGGTGCTGATCGCCCTGCCGTGCGCGTACGTCGTGTCGCGGCTTCCGGTCAACGGTGTACGCCTGTTCGCGTACCCGCTGCTGTTCTTCGCGATCGTGCTGATCGGGCTGACGTACGTGCCGGGCCTCGGCGTCGAGGTGAACGGCAACCGCAACTGGCTGTCGTTCGGCGGGCCGCTGCAGGTGCAGCCGTCGGAGATCGCCAAGCTCGCGCTGGTGATCTGGGTGGCCGACCTGTATGCGCGCAAGGAGAAGCTGCTCGGCGACTGGAAGCACCTACTGATCCCGATGCTTCCGGTGACGCTGCTGGTCACGCTGATGGTCGTCGGCCAACGCGACCTCGGTACCGCGTTGGTGATGTTCGCGGTGATCCTCGGCATGCTGTGGGTCGCGAACGCCCCGATGCGGCTGTTCGGCGGCGCGTTCCTCGCACTTGGCGGTCTGGTGGCGTTCCTCGCGGCGGCCGATGAAGGGCGCGTCCGCCGGCTCAGCGGCTTCATGGACCCGTTCTCCGACTACAGCGACGGCGGTTGGCAGGCGGCGCACGGGCTGATGGGGCTCGCGTCCGGACAGTTCTGGGGAGTGGGCCTGGGCGCCAGCCGGCAGAAGTGGGGAACGCTCCCTGAGGCGCATACCGACTTCATCTTCGCCGTGATCGGCGAGGAGCTGGGGCTCGCCGGCACGCTCGTCGTGCTCGCGCTGTTCGTGGTTCTCGCGTACGCCGGGCTCCGGATCGCGCAACGTAGTCGTGACCCGTTCGTACGCTTCGCGGCGGCGGGGATTACGGTGTGGTTGTTGTCGCAGACGGTCATCAACATCGGAATGGTGCTGGGGTTCCTGCCGGTCATCGGCATTCCGCTTCCGCTCATCTCCTACGGCGGGTCGGCGTTGTTGCCGACCGTCATCGCGCTCGGGCTGCTGGTGTCGTTCGCACGTACCGAACCCGGGGCGCAGGCGGCGCTCAAGGCACAGAAGGACCGGCGCGTGCGAATGCGTCGTATGGGCCGCGAACGCGCGGTCCGGAGAGGGAAATAGAGAACGTGGCAATGCGCGTCCTGCTCGCTGGTGGGGGAACAGCCGGCCACACGTCTCCGTTGCTCGCGACCGCGGCGGCGCTTCGGCGCGCCGACCCCGAGTGCGAGATCACCTGCCTCGGTACGTCCCGAGGCCTCGAGGTGACGCTGATCCCGGAGGCCGGCTATCCGCTGGAGCTGGTGCCGCCCGTGCCGATGCCGCGCAAGGTCGGCACCGACCTGGCGAAGGTTCCGGTGCGGCTGCGCGGGTCCGTACGCGCTGCCGTCGAGATCGTCGACCGCGTACGCCCCGAGGTGATCGTCGGCTTCGGGGGATACGTCTCCGTACCGGCCTACCTCGCGGCGCGCCGCCGCAAGGTGCCGCTCGTCGTACACGAGGGGAATGCACTGCCGGGCATGGCGAACAAGCTGGGTGCGCGCTTCACTCGCCATGTCGCGACCAGCTTTCCCGACACCGAGCTTCCCCACGCGACGTACACCGGGCTGCCGATCCGACGCGCCATCTCGACCCTCGACCGCGCCGCTCTGCGCGATGAGGCCCGGGCGGAGTTCGGTCTCGACCCGTCGCGCCCGACACTGCTCGTCACCGGCGGCTCGCAGGGAGCACGCAGCGTCAACCATGCCGTTTCCGGCGCCGCCCGAGACCTCGCCGATGCCGGCGTACAGGTGCTGCACGCGGCCGGGAGGCCCGACGAAGCCCAGCCCGATCGGCGAGACGGCGACCCGCCGTACGTCGTCGTGCCGTTCATCGAGCGGATGGACCTCGCGTACGCCGCCGCCGACCTGATCGTGTGCCGCTCGGGTGCCAACACCGTGACCGAGGTCGCGTCGGTGGGTCTGCCCGCCGCGTTCGTACCGCTGCCACACGGCAACGGCGAGCAGGCGCTGAACGCGTACCCGGTCGTACAGGCAGGGGGAGCGTTGCTCATCGACGACGAGGCCCTCACTCCTGACTGGATCGGCAACGTCGCCGTACCTCTGCTCAGTGACGCGGCTCGGCTGGAGCGGATGTCGAAGTCCGCGGCCGAGCTGATGCCCCGCGACGCCGACGAGCGCCTGGCCGCGATCGTCGTCGACGCTGCGCGGGAGTCTCGATGAGGATCGACGTCCCCGACGTCATACCGCCGGCCGAGGAGCTCGGCGACGTGCACTTCGTCGGCATCGGCGGTGCCGGCCTCTCGGCGATTGCACGGATCATGGTGGAGCGCGGTATCTCGGTCTCGGGCAGCGACTCGAGCGACTCCGCCCTGCTGCGGTCGCTCCGCGAGGCGGGCGCGACCTGCTACGTGGGCCACGATGCCGCGCACCTCGACGGCGTCGACACGGTGGTCGTGTCCACGGCCGTGCGGGAGACCAACCCGGAGGTCGCGGCGGCTCGCGCGCGTGGCCTGCGGCTGCTGCCACGGTCGGCGGGTCTCCAGTCGGTGATGTGCGACCGCGACGTCATCGCCATCGCCGGCACACACGGCAAGACGACCACCACGTCGATGCTCGCGATGGCGCTCGACGGATGCGATGCCGAGGCGTCGTACGCGATCGGGGCGGAGGTCGAGGCGCTCGGCAGCAACGCTCGCGACGGGTCGAGCCGGCTGTTCGTCGCCGAGGCCGACGAGAGCGACGGCGCGTTCTTGGTCTATACGCCGCTGTTCGCCGTCGTGACCAATGTCGACGCTGACCATCTCGACAACTACGGCACGGAATCGGCTTACCACGAAGCGTTTCGGACGTTCCTCGGTCGCATTCGTGACGGGGGGGCGCTGCTCGCATATGCCGACGACGCCGGGTCGGCGGCACTCGCCGACGAGGCCGAGCGTCGCGGCATCGAGACGATCCGGTTCGGTGACCACTCCTGGGCCGATGTACGCCTCGCGGACCTCACGATCGACAGCGACCGGTCGTCGTTCGTCGTCTGGTCGAGACTGTCCGGCACCGACGAGAGACTCGGCACCGTGCACCTCGCCGTGCCCGGCCGGCATTATGCGGTCGACGCCCTCGGTGCGATCGCCGCCGGACTCCGGTGCGGGTTCGCGTTCGACGACCTGGTCGCGGGGCTGTCGTCGTACGTCGGGGCCAGACGACGAATGGAGTCGGTCGGCGCGTCGGGCGAGGTTCGGGTGTACGACTCGTACGCGCATCATCCGGTCGAGATCGCCGGTGACCTGGAAGCCGCTCGGGCGTTGGCAGGCAGCGGGCGCCTGGTCGTCTGCTATCAACCGCACCTGGTGAGCCGTACGCGCATCTTCGGCGAAGCGATGGGCGAGGAGCTGGGTGCGGCCGACGAAGTGGTGGTCACCGAGATCTACCTCGCGCGTGAAGACCCCGACCCCGAGGTCAGCAGCGAGCTCGTCGCGGGTGCCGTCGGGCTGCCACCGGAGAACGTCCACCGGGCGCATGACCTGGTCGCGGCGGTCAAGACGCTCGCTTCGATCGCGCGACCGGGCGATCTCGTGTTGACCCTCGGTGCGGGAGACGTCACGACGGTGGGGCCGGCACTGTTGTCGGTCCTGCGCGGTAGGTCCAACGGGAGATCGTGATGGCGGGGCCGCACGAGGGTGGACAGCGGTTCCGCAGACGCCGATGGCATACGCGGGGCAGGCGGCTGCTGCCGTACCTCATCGGATTGGGGCTGGCCGCGCTGGTCGGGGTGTTGGCATGGGTGGTGTTCGTGTCACCGGTGCTCGGTGTTCACGACGTGCAGGTCGAGGGCGCGAAGAGCGTGTCCGAGGAGAACGTGCTGCGGCAGGCGGACATCGACTCCGGGACTCCGCTCGCGACGCTGGACACCGACGCGATCGCGAACCGGATCGAGGAGCTTCCGCGCGTCGCAGAGGTGTCGGTGCAGCGCACGTGGCCGCGCGGCGTCACGGTCGACGTACGCGAGCGCGCGACGGTCGCGATCGTCGACGACGACGGCGTGTTGCGGGGCGTCGACGAGACGGGTGCCGCGTACCGGTCGTACGACAAGCGCCCGCAGGGCGTCCCCTTGATCAGCCTCGACTCGGGCGTCGGGGACGACGAGCAGACCGTGCTGGCCGAGGCGGCGAGGGTCGTAGGCGCGCTCGACGACGACCTGGCCGACCGGGTCAGGGACATCGAGGCCGCGAGCATCGACTCGATCGACCTGGTGCTCCGCAACGGCGATCGAATCCGGTGGGGGAGCGCGGAGGAGTCCGAACGCAAGCAGGCGGTGCTCGAGGCGCTGCTGGACACGCCCGCGAGCGTGTACGACGTCACCGTCCCCGAACACCCGGCCACCTCCGGCTGACGCGGGATTCCGACAGGTGACGCGCGCCTACAGCGATACCAAGTTCACCAGGTACGGCTGCACGGGCCGCGCGTTGCGATACCGAGTTCACCAGGTATGGCCCACGTCCCCAGGCGTCGATGCCTAGGGAAGTGCAGCCACGCCAAGTTCACCAGGTACGGCTGCGTGGGCGCCGCGTCGCGATACCAAGTTCACTTGGTAAAGCACCGCGCCACCAGGCGGTCGCGCCCAGAATTCCGCGCTGGATTCCCGGCCGACGCGGCGTGTCTGCGGCATCGGCCCGCACCCGACCCGTACTTTTACTGACAGACAACAGGTTGACATAACTATAACCCTCTACTTGAGGGTGAGTGTTGAGGAAGCCTTCCCCGCTGACAGACCGAACACGCCAGGTCGCGTTGATCTGGCCGACTCGTGAGAGGCACGCATCGTGGCAGCTCAGAACTATCTGGCCGTAATCAAGGTGGTCGGTATCGGCGGTGGTGGCGTCAATGCCGTGAATCGGATGATCGAGGTCGGTCTCAAGGGCGTCGAGTTCATCGCGATCAACACCGACGCGCAGGCACTGCTGATGAGCGACGCCGATGTCAAGCTCGACATCGGCCGCGAGCTCACCCGTGGCCTCGGCGCCGGCGCCGACCCGGCGACGGGTACGAAGGCCGCCGAAGACCACGCCGAGGACATCGAAGAGGTGATCAAGGGCGCCGACATGGTGTTCGTCACCGCGGGCGAGGGCGGCGGCACCGGCACGGGCGGCGCGCCCGTCGTTGCGCGCATCGCGCGATCGCTCGGCGCGCTGACCGTCGGCGTCGTCACCCGACCGTTCGCGTTCGAGGGCCGTAAGCGCGCGAACCAAGCCGAGGACGGCATTGCCGGACTACGCGACGAGGTCGACACGCTGATCGTGATTCCCAACGACCGGCTGCTGTCGATCAGCGACCGCAACGTGAGCGTCCTCGACGCGTTCAAGCAGGCTGACCAGGTGCTGCTGCAGGGCGTTTCCGGCATCACCGACCTGATCACCACGCCGGGCCTGGTCAACCTCGACTTCGCCGACGTCAAGTCGATCATGTCCGACGCAGGGTCGGCGCTGATGGGCATCGGCTCGGCGCGCGGCGACGACCGGGCGGTGGCGGCCGCGGAGATGGCGGTGTCCAGCCCGCTGCTCGAGGCGTCCATCGACGGCGCTCATGGCGTACTGCTGTCGATCGCGGGTGGCTCGGACCTCGGCCTGTTCGAGATCAACGAGTCGGCGGCGCTCGTGATCGAGGCCGCACACGAGGAGGCCAACATCATCTTCGGCGCGGTCATCGACGACGCGCTCGGCGATGAGGTACGCGTGACCGTCATCGCCGCCGGCTTCGACGGAGGCACACCAAAGAGGCGCGACTCCAGCAAGCCGGCGCTGCGACGGGAGGCGTCGCCGACGCGTACCGAGTCCGAGTCGCGTCCGGAGCGGCGCCCGGGCGAGCCCGAGAAGAAGAGCACACCCGAGGGGAGCCCGGCCCCGGCGCGCGCTCAGGCGCCGACCCGGCCCAGCTCCGCCACGAGTGGTTCGTCGTCCAACGGCAGCAATGCCCCCGGTGGCGGATCGTCCAACGGCACACCGACGCAACGCCCGACGAGCACGCCGGAGCGGCCGGCACGTACGCGCGAACCGCGACCGGTCGACTTCGACGACGACCTGGACGTACCGGACTTCCTCAAGTAGCACGCGCTCGAGCGTCACCCGGGCGGCCGTGGCCGTGGCCACGACGGCAACCCGGGTAGGGTCGCTCCGTGTTCGCGTTCCGTGACCGCGCCGGCGGCGCCGACCTCGCATTCACCGATCGTCATGGCGGAGCCAGCGTCGGGCCCTGGGAGTCGCTCAACCTCGGTACCAGCAACGGCGACGACGCCGCGAGTGTCGAGCGCAATCTCGACGACCTGGCCGCCGCCTTCGGCGCAGACCGCGACTCGATGGTGCGAATGAGCCAGTTCCACGGCAACGACGTGCACGTGGTGGCCTCGGATCACGACGGCAGCGTGCCACGCGCCGACGCCCTCGTGACCGATGTTCCGGGCGTCTCGCTGCTCGTCCGCGTTGCCGACTGCGCCCCAGTCGTGCTCGTCGCACCCGACGACGGCGTCGTCGGTGTTGTGCACGCGGGCCGCGAAGGGGTCGCGAACGGTGTTGTCGTACGCACGGTCGAGGCGATGCGCGACCTCGGCGCCGGGCCGGTTCATGCCTGGATCGGTCCGCGCGCATGCGGTGCTTGTTACGAGGTGCCGGCAGAGATGCGCGCGCGGGTCAGCGCGATCGTGCCCGCCACCCACGCGACGACGCCTTCGGGTACACCCTCGCTCGACCTCGCGGCCGGGCTCGCCGCGCAGCTGAGCGCCGTGGGCGTCGCGATCACCGATCTCGCCGAGCATCGCGCGGCGTGCACGATCGAGGGGGTCGACGACTACTTCTCCTACCGTCGCCAGGGCCAGCAGTCGGGTCGGCTCGGCGCCCTCGTACGGTTGCGCCCGTGAGTCGAACCGAACAGATCGCGTCCGGACTGACCGCTGTACGCGAACGCATCGCGGCGGCATGTGCGGCGGCCGGGCGAGAGCCAGGCGACGTTCACCTGGTCGTCGTCACCAAGACGTACCCGAGTAGCGACGTAGCGATCCTCGCCGAGCTGGGCGTCTCGGACGTCGGCGAGAACCGCCACCCCGAGGCCGAGCGGAAGCGCGCCGAGCTCGGCGCGGACGGCGGCGGCCTGACGTGGCATTTCGTCGGCGGACTCCAGACGAACAAGGCCGATGCCGTCGCCCGGTACGCCGACGTCGTGCACTCGGTCGATCGGCTCCGGCTCGTCCGCGCACTGGGCAAAGGCGCCGCGAAGGCCGACCGGGTGATCGACGCGCTCGTCCAGGTCAACCTCGAGGGGCGCGACGAGGCGTCAGGTGGTCGCGCGGGTGCCGACCCTGCCGAGGTCGAGCAGATCGCGGCCGCGATCGAGGGGGAGCCCGGCCTGCGGCTCCGGGGCACGATGGCGGTCGCGCCGCTCGGCGAGGATGCCGCGAAGGCGTTCGAGCGGCTGCGCGAGTGCGCCGCCGCACTCGCCGAGGTGCACCCGCAAGCGACCATCGTGTCCGCGGGTATGAGCGGCGATCTCGAGGCCGCGATCGCCGCCGGCGCGACACACGTACGAATCGGGCGCGCGGTACTCGGTGAGCGCCCACCGCTCCGGTAGGGTCGTTGCCAGGCGCCGTGACGACGGTGCTTCGGCGGCAGATCTACGAAGGTGCGGGCACGCACCGACCGGAGGACAAGAGGACCATGGCTGGCGCAATGCGCAAGATGGGCGTGTATCTCGGTCTCGTCGAGGGCTCGGATCAGTACGACGAGACCGACGACGAATTCGAGGCCGACGACTCGCAGCGTTCTCAGGCCGTGCGTAACGCCGCCTCGGCGGAGCAGCCGGCGGCAGTGACGCGGCTCTCAGAACGCCGTCGTCCGACGCCGCTGACGCCGGCCCCGCCGATCACCGACCTCTCCCGCATCACGACGCTGCATCCGCGCACGTTCAACGAGGCGCGCACGCTCGGCGAGGAGTTCCGCGAAGGCACGCCGGTGATCATGAACCTCTCCGAGATGGACGGCAACGACGCCAAGCGCCTGGTCGACTTCGCCGCCGGCCTCGTCTTCGCCGTGCACGGCGCCATGGAGCGCGTCACGAACAAGGTATTCCTCCTCTCGCCGCCAAACGTCTCGGTCGCCGCTGAAGAGAAGCAGCGGATCGCCGAAGGCGGATTCTTCAACCAGAGCTGACGAATGGCGACAGTTGGCTCGATCATCGGCCTTGTTCTATGGGCCTGCATCCTGATCCTCATAGCGCGCTTCATCCTGGACTGGGTCCAGGTTCTCGCCCGGTCCTGGCATCCCCGCGGCGTCATGCTGATCTTCTGCGAGATCATCTACTCGGCGACGGACCCCCCCTCTTCGGGTCGTCCGCCGCGCGATTCCGCCGATGCGTCTCGGAGCGGTCGCGCTCGACCTGTCACCGATGATCCTGTTGATCGGGCTGTACCTTCTCCAGATCATCAACAGTGCGGTCTTCTTCTCCGCGTGACGAACTCATCACAGGGGCGCCGCGCGGGTCGTTTACGTGTCGCGCGGAAAAACGGAGTACGGTGGTCTTCGACATGTACAAGTTCGACAACGACATTGAGGTGAGCTCATGCCGCTGACGCCTGAGGACGTGCGTAATAAGCGCTTTACGCCCGTCCGTCTCCGTGAGGGCTACGACATGGGAGAGGTCGACCAGTTCCTCGATGAGGTCGAGACCGAGCTGAAGCGCCTGACCGACGAGAACCAGGACCTCCGCAACAAGCTTGCAGCCGCCTCGTCGGGTGCGCCGTCGGCCCCGGTCTCGGAGGAGACCAAGGTCACGCCGGCCCCAGCGCCGACGCCCGCGCCGGAACCGATGCCGGCTCCCATCCCGGCCCCTGCGCCGCCGGTCGCCCCCGCGGCGGCCCCGATGGCCGAGTCGACCGGATCGGTCGGCGAGGCGTCGACCGCCGCGACCCGCCTGCTCGAGATCGCGACGAAGAACGCCGACGAGCTCGTCGAGGGCGCCAAGAACGAGGCCGACCGCATCCTGGCCGAGGCGCGGATGAAGGCGGAGCGGCTGGAGAACGAGTCGCGCAGCAAGGCCGACCGGCTCGAGTCGGATGCGCGCGTACGCGCCCAGAAGCTCGACTCCGAGACGGCCGAGCGGCGCCAGCAGCTGTTCGGCGACCTCGAGAAGGAGCGCGACAACCTCAACGTCGAGGTCGAGCGCCTGCGTGCGTTCGAGCGTGAGTACCGCAGCCGGCTGAAGAGCTACTTCACCGAGCAGCTGTCGACGCTCGAGGCCGGTTCCAGCGTTGCCGAGGCAGCGGCCGCACCGACACCGGCCGGTGCCGAGCACACGCCGCGGCGGCTCCGTTCGCTGTTCGGCGACGAGGACACCACCGCTCGCTGACGAGAGGGTTTTGGCCCACTGACGAGAGGATCGGCGCGAACACTGTTCGCGCCGATCCTCTCGTCAGTGGGCCAAAACCCTCTCGTCAGCGACGTTCGAGGGTGAACGCGAGGCCGAGTGCTTGGTCGTGGGTCGAGCCTTCGCCGGGTACGTCGGCCCGGGCGAACTCCACCGCGAGTACCTCGGCGGCGATCTCCGCCTCGTGCTCGCCCACGGCCGCGGCGAGCTCGCCGTCGGCGGCCCAACGGACCGTGATCCGATCGCTGATCTCGAGCCCGGAGTTCTTGCGGGCCTCCTGCAGGGTGCGGACGACCTCGCGCGCGAGCCCGGCGCGGCGCAGTTCCTCGGTCAGCTCGAGGTCGAGCGCGACGGTCTCGCCGCGGTCGTTGACCACCGACCATCCCTCGAGGGGACGCTCGGAGACGATCACGTCGTCGGCTTCGAGCAGGACCGTCTCGCCGTCGACCTCGACGGACGCGGACGCTCCGTCGCGCAGGGCCGCGGCGAGACCCGCGGCGTCCGCCTCGGCGATCGCGGCGGCCACCTGCGGGGTGCGCTGTGCGAACCGTTTGCCGAGCGAACGGAAGTTGCCCTTCGCGGAGTACGCGACGAGGTCTCCGCCGGCCTCGCCGAGGGACTCGATCGCGCCGACGTTGAGCTCCTCGCGGATATCGCGGCGCAGCTCGTCGCCGAGGCTCGCCCACGCCGCCGAGCCGATGAGCGCGCGGCGGAGCGGCTGGCGGGTCTTGACCTTGGCATCGGCGCGCGCCGCGCGGCCGAGCTCGGTGATGCGCCGGGCGAGGTCGACGCGGTCGCGGAGTGCGTCGTCGACGCCGTCGGGGTCGTACGACGGCCACGTCGCGAGATGGACCGACGCGGGTGCCGCCGCGTCGACCGAGCGGATCACGTCGCCCCAAACACGTTCGGTGACGAACGGCACGATCGGTGCGAGCAGCCGGGTGAGAACGTCCAGCGTCTCGTGCAGCGTACGCAGGGCGGCGTCGTCGCCGTCCCAGAACCTTCGCCGTGAGCGGCGCACGTACCAGTTGGACAAGTCGTCGATGAACGCCGACAGCAACGAGCCGGCGCGCTGGGTGTCGAAGTCGTCCATCGCAGCGGTGACGTCGCGGACGAGCGCGTGCGTCTGCGATGCGAGCCAGCGGTCGAGTACGTGTCGCTCGTCGAGCGGCGTCGCTTCCGCGGCCGGCGACCAGCCCGCCGTACGCGCGTACAACACGTGGAACGCGACCGTGTTCCAGTACGTGAGCAGCACCTTGCGGACGATCTCCTGCAACGCGGTGTGCCCGATGCGCCGGGCCTGCCACGGCGAGCCCGAGCACGCCATGAACCAGCGCACGGCATCGGCCCCGTGCTCGGCCATCAGCGGCATCGGGAGCAGGATGTTGCCGAGATGCTTGCTCATCTTGCGGCCGTCCTCGGCGAGGATGTGCCCGAGGCAGACCACGCTCTCGTACGACGAGCGTC
Organism: Solicola gregarius; assembly: GCF_025790165.1. GTDB lineage: Bacteria > Actinomycetota > Actinomycetes > Propionibacteriales > Nocardioidaceae > Solicola > Solicola gregarius. The sequence goes on along the minus strand of NZ_CP094970.1, from coordinate 4,733,347 downwards.
CGAACACCAGCGTGCCGATCGCCATCAGCGAGTAGAACCAGCCGCGGGTCTGGTCGATCGCCTCGCAGATGTACTGAGCGGGGTACGCGCGCTCGAACAGCTCCGCAGAGCCCGGTGCGTGCGGGTAGCCCCACTGGGCGAACGGCATCGACCCCGAGTCGAACCATGCGTCGATCACCTCGGGAACCCGGCGGTACGTGCCGCCGACGCCCTCGCGGGTGAATGTCACGTCATCGATGTAGGGCCGGTGCGGATCGAGATCCGACAGGTCACGGCCGGTGAGGTCGGAGAGCTCGCGCAGCGAACCGACGCACACCAGGTCGGTGGGATCCTCGTCGTTGCGCCAGATCGGCAGCGGCGTGCCCCAGAACCGGTTGCGGGACAGGCCCCAGTCGATGTTGTTGTTCAGCCAGTCGCCGTACCGGCCCCACTTGATCGTCTCGGGGTACCAGTTCGTGTCGGCGTTCTCGGCCAGCAGCCGGTCCTTGATCGCGGTCGTCCGGATGTACCACGACGGCAAGCCGTAGTACATCAGCGGCGTGTGGCAGCGCCAGCAGTGCGGGTACGAGTGCTCGTACGGCACGTGCCGGTAGAGCAGGCCCCGAGACTGCAGGTCGTCGACGAGCACGGTGTCGGCCTTCTTGAAGAACATCCCGCCGACGAGCGGCACGTCCTCCTCGAACCGGCCGCGGGTGTCGATCGGGTTGACCAGCTCGACCCCGTTGCGGCGCACGGACTCGAAGTCGTCGGCGCCGTACACCGTGGCCTGGTGGACGAGCCCGGTGCCGTCGTCGGTGGTGACGTAGTCCTCGTTGACCACGAAATGGCCGCGACCCGGCCACGACACGATGTCGAACGGGCGGTCGTACGTCCAGCCGACCATGTCGGCGCCGCTGAAGGAGTCGACCATGGTCCAGTTCTCGCCGAGTACGTCGGCGAGCAGGTCCTCCGCGACCACGAGCGTCTCGTCACCATCGGTCGCGGTGACGTACGTGACGTCGGCGCGGGTCGCTACCAGCGCGTTGCTCGGCAGCGTCCAGGGTGTGGTGGTCCACACCAGCAGCGAGGCCCGGCCGGCGTAGGGGCCCGAGGTGAGCGGCAGGCGTACGTACACCGACGGGTCGACGACGGTCTCGTAGCCCTGCGCGAGCTCGTGGTCGGACAGGGCGGTGCCGCATCGCGGGCAGTACGGCGCGATGCGGTAGTCCTCGACAAGGAGGCCCTTGTCGAAGATCTGCTGCAGGGCCCACCACACGCTCTGCACGTACGACGCATCCATCGTCCGGTAGGGATGCTCGGTGTCGACCCAGTACCCCATCCGGTCGGTCATCTCCTCGAAGAGATCGACGTTGCGGAGTACCGCTTCGCGACACTTGGCGTTGAACTCCGCGACGCCGTACGCCTCGATGTCCGGCTTGCCGTTGAAGCCGAGCTCCTTCTCGACCGCGATCTCGACCGGGAGCCCGTGGCAGTCCCAGCCGGCCTTGCGTTCGACCAGGTAGCCGCGCATCGTCTTGAACCGGGGAAAGACGTCCTTGAAGACCCGTGCCTCGACGTGATGCGTGCCCGGGGTGCCGTTGGCGGTCGGCGGGCCCTCGTAGAAGGTCCAGCGGGGTGCGTCGGCGCGCTCGCTCAGGGTGCGCTCGAACGTGTCGTCGGAACTCCACTGCTCGAGCACCGCCGCCTCGAGCGCTGGCAGGTCGATATGCGCCGGTACGGCGGGATATCCGGCGTCGCTCATGTCAGTTCCTCCGACGGTACCCGCGGGAAGCGGGAGGTCCGGCGAAGGGACGAACTGCGTCGGCGACGCGGCCCGCGGTACCACCCTTCTTGGTCGGCGTGAGCCGACCCCCTCGTGGTCGTCGCTGCCGGGTCTAATGGGTTACCGAGGCAACCGTTCTTCCGGCGGCTCCGAGGTGATGGTTCGCCCCTGGTACGTCCCGGGCTCTCACCATCCCCGGTCGCTGCAGACGTACGATTCAGGGGGTACTGACCCCATCCGCGCCGTGCGACGAAGGCAAGCATAAACGGTGTGATTTCGCGCGTCGAACGGGATAGTGCGGACGCGTCGAATCGGGCCGGATCGGCGGCGTCCGGCGAGGGAGTTTGAAGGAAGCGGCTACGGACTCTATTCTCACGGCCACTTGGTGTGAGTCGGCGAGACGACCACCCACCGGTGTGAGGGGCTCTTCATGGCGAGTTCGCGGAAGAAGTCGAGTGCCGTGTCACGGGGCGCGTCGGCGGTCAAGAAGGCCGCCAAGCGGGTGAAACCCGCGACCAGGGCGACTGCTGCCGCAAAGTCGGCGGCCAAGAAGTCGGCTCCGGCGAAGAAGTCGGCGAAGAAGGCCGCGGTCAAGAAGGCGCCGGCGGAAAAGGCAGCGACGAAGAAGACCGCCGTGAAGAAGACCGCCGTGAAGAAGGCGCCGGCCAAGAAGGTGCCGGCGAAGAAGGCAGCGACGAAGAAGACCGCCGTGAAGAAGGCGCCGTCGAAAAAGGCGGCGACGAAGACCGCCGCGAAGACGGCGCCGGCGAAGAAGACCGTCGTCAAGAAGGCGCCGGCCAAGAAGGCGCCGGCCAAGAAGGCGCCGGCGAAAAAGGCAGCGACGAAGAAGGCGCCGGCCAAGAAGGCGCCGGCGAAGAAGACGGCGGCGAAGAAGGCCCCCGCCAAGAAGGCGACCAATGCCCGGCTCGCGAAGCCGCTGGCCGTCCTCGAACATGAGACCCCGTGGACCGCGGCCGAGGTCGGCGAGGTCCGATCCGACCTCGAGTCCGAGCGCGATCGACTGCGCGGCGAGATCGAACGCGCCGAGAGCGACCTTCAGGCGCTGCTGCGCGAGGGTGTCGACGGCGCCGGGAACGACCAGGCGGACGTCGGGTCGAACAGCCTCGAGCGCGACGCCGAGATGTCGCTGGCGCAGAGCCATCGCGAGCTGCTCCGCCAGGTCGAGCACGCGATCGCGCGGATCCACGACGGAACGTACGGCTCGTGTGAGTCATGCGGCAACCCCATCGGCAAGATGCGGCTGATGGCGTTCCCGCGTGCGACACTATGTATGACATGCAAGCAGCGAGAGGAACGCCGCTGAGCTCGACGAGCGGCGACGACACGACAGCGGGCCGCCCTCGCGGCCGATCACGGCGCCTGGTGCTCTTCGCGACGGTCGCCGTGATCGCGTACGCACTCGACGTCGTCACCAAGATCATCGCCGTCGCCAGGCTCGAGGGCCCGCCCGTCGAGACCGTCACGGTGATCCCGAATGTTCTCGACCTCACCCTCGTACGAAACTCCGGCGCTGCGTTCGGCATCGCGACCGGCTTCACCGCGGTACTCACCGCGATCGCCGTCGGCGTGTGCATCGTCGTGGTCAGGATGGCCGGAAAGCTCCGCGACCCGATCTGGGCGATCGCACTCGGCTTGCTGCTGGGCGGCGCGCTCGGCAATCTCACCGACCGCTTCGCCCGCTCCCCGGGCCCGCTGCGCGGCCACGTCGTCGACTTCCTCGCGCTGCCGCACTGGCCGGTGTTCAACCTCGCCGACTGCTGCGTGACGGTTGCCGCGGTCCTGATCGCCCTGCAGTCGTTCCGCGGTATCGGCCTCGACGGGCGCCGCGTCAACCGCGACCCCGAGCGTGACGAGTGAGCGAGCTTCGTTCCCTGCCGGTCCCGGACGGGCTGGCCGGCGAGCGCCTCGACGCCGGCATGGCGCGCCTGCTCGGGCTGTCGCGTACGCGGGCAGCCGATTTGGTCGCGGCCGGAGACGTCACGGTCGACGGCGAGGTGCCCGCCAAGTCTCAGCGCCTGGAGGCGGGCTCGTGGCTCGAGGTACGCCTGCCGGACGAGCGCTCGGGGGCCCAGGTCGTACCCGAGACGATCGAAGACCTGCGCATCGTGCACGACGACGACGACCTCGTCGTCGTCGACAAGCCGGTCGGTGTAGCGGCGCATCCGAGCGTCGGCTGGACTGGCCCGACCGTCGTCGGGCACCTCGCCGCCGCGGGCTTCCGGATCGCCACCTCGGGCGCGGCCGAGCGGCAGGGCATCGTGCACCGCCTCGACGTCGGGACGAGCGGCCTGATGGTGGTGGCGAAGTCCGAGCACGCGTACGCCGTGCTGAAGGCGGCGTTCAAGCAACGGCGGGTCGAGAAGATCTACCATGCACTCGTCCAGGGGCATCCCGACCCCTGGCAGGGCACCGTCGACGCGCCGATCGGCCGGCACCCGCGACACGACTGGAAGTTCGCCGTGCTCGCCGACGGACGCCCCAGCGTCACGCACTACGACACGCTGGAGGCGCACCGGTACGCGAGCCTGCTCGAGATCCGCCTCGAGACCGGGCGCACTCACCAGATCCGGGTGCATCTGAGCGCGCTCAAGCATCCCTGCGTCGGCGACCTCCAGTACGGTGCCGACCCGCGCCTCGCCGAGCGGGTCGGGTTGGAGCGGCAGTGGCTGCATGCGACCCGGCTCGGCTTCGAGCACCCCGCGACCGGCGAACACGTCAGCTACGCCTCGACGTACCCCGATGACCTCGAGCACGCCCTCGTGGTCATCCGCGACGCCGTATGACGCCGGACGTTGCCCCGCGGATTACCATGGGCCCATGGTAATCCGCGCCGCTACCCAGCAAACTTGCCCGGTAACGGCGACGACTTGCCCGGTAGCGGTGCTGTCTCGTCCCGGTGAGTGATCGACCCTGCGTGCCTGACTCGAACGCCGTTGTCGGTGCCGTAGGGTTGAGTCCTTCCCCGAGGCGCCCGCCTGTTCGACCGCCCTGGAGGCCCCTGCGTAATGCCCAGCGACTCGTCTTTCGTGCACCTGCACGTGCACACGGAGTACTCGATGCTGGACGGTGCCGCGCGTCTCGACGACCTGTTCGCGCGCACCGCCGAGCTCGAGATGCCGGCGATCGCGATGACCGATCACGGCTACGTGTTCGGCGCGTACGACTTCTACCAGCGGGCGCGTGCCGCGGGCGTCAAGCCGATCATCGGTATGGAGGCGTACCTCACGCCCAACACCAGCCGTTACGAGCGGAAGCGGGTCCGCTGGAACAAGGGCGGCGGCGACGACGTCTCCGGCGGTGGCGCGTACACCCACATGACGCTGCTCGCGCGCAACACCGCCGGCATGCACAACCTGTTCCGGCTCGCGTCCCGCTCGAGCATCGAGGGCTTCTTCTACAAGCCACGCGCCGACCGGGAGCTGCTCACCGAGTACGCCGACGGCCTGATCGGTACGACGGGCTGCCCGTCCGGTGAGATACAGACCTGGTTGCGCATCGGCGACTACGACAAGGCGCGCGAGTCGGCGGCGGAGTTCCGCGACATCTTCGGCCCGGAGAACTTCTACCTCGAGCTGATGGACCACGGTCTGTCCATCGAGACCCGCGTACGCGACGGTCTGCTGCGCCTCGGCAAGGACCTCCAGCTGCCGATGATCGCCACGAACGACTCGCACTACACCAACCCGGATGACGCGAAGGCGCACGAGGCGCTGCTCTGCGTCCAGTCCGGCAGCACGATGGCCGACCCCAACCGGTTCAAGCTCGACGGTGGTGGCTACTACATCAAGTCGGCGCAGGAGATGCGCGAGCTATGGGCGGGGCACGGTCTCGAGGAGGCCTGCGACAACACGTTGCTCGTCGCGGAGCGCTGCGAGATCGAGTTCACCGAGGGCGAGGGCCGGTTCATGCCGCGATTCCCGTGCCCCGAGGGTGAGGACGAGTCGTCGTGGTTCATCAAGGAGGTCGACCGCGGGCTCAAGGCGCGCTTCCCCGACGGCGTGCCGCAGTACGCGATCGACCAGGTGAAGCTCGAAGAGAAGGTCATCATCGGCAAGGGCTACCCGGGCTACTTCCTCGTGGTCGCCGACTTCATCAACTGGGCGAAGGAGCGCGGCATCCGCGTCGGCCCCGGCCGTGGGTCGGGCGCGGGTTCCATGTGCGCGTACGCGATGCGCATCACCGACCTCGACCCCGTCCCGCACGGCCTGATCTTCGAGCGCTTCCTCAACCCCGAGCGCGACTCGATGCCCGACTTCGACATCGACTTCGACGAGCGTCGACGAGGCGAGGTGATCAAGTACGTCACCGAGAAGTACGGCGACGACCGGGTCTCGTACATCGTCACGTACGGCACGATCAAGGCGAAGCAAGCGCTGAAGGACTCCTCCCGGGTGCTCGGCTACCCGTTCTCGATGGGAGAGAAGCTCACCAAGGCGATGCCGCCGGCGGTGATGGGCAAAGACATCCCGCTGGCAGGCATGTTCGACGCCGAGCACAAGCGCTACGCCGAAGCGGGCGAGTTCCGGGCCCTGATCGACAGCGATCCCGACAGCGCGAAGGTGTTCCAGACGGCGCGTGGCCTCGAGGGACTCAAGCGCCAGTGGGGCGTCCATGCCGCCGGCATCATCATGTCGAGCGAGCCGCTGGCCGGCATCGTCCCGCTGATGAAGCGCGAGCAGGACGGCGCGATCATCACCCAGTTCGACTACCCGGCGTCCGAGTCGCTCGGCCTGGTGAAGATGGACTTCCTCGGGCTGCGTAACCTGACGGTCCTCGACGACGCGGTGCACAACGTGAAGGCCAACCGCGGCATCGACGTCGACCTCGACGCGCTGGCAAAGGACCCCACCGACCTCGAGACGTACGCGTTGCTCTCGCGTGGCGACACCCTCGGCGTGTTCCAGTTCGACGGCAACGGCTACCGCCAGCTCTGCCGGCTGATGCAGCCCGACAGCTTCGGCGACATCACCGCGCTCGGCGCGCTCTACCGGCCCGGCCCGATGGGCACCAACACCCACATCAACTACGCCCTGCGCAAGAACGGCAAGCAGGACGTCAGCCACATCCATCGCGACCTCGCCGGTGCACTCGACTCGCTGCTCGGCGAGACCTACGGGCTCCTGGTCTACCAGGAGCAGGTGATGGAGATCGCGCAGAAGCTGGCCGGCTACTCGCTCGGCCGCGCGGATCTGCTCCGGCGCGCGATGGGCAAGAAGAAGAAGGAGGTCCTCGACGCGGAGTACGAGACCTTCTCCTCGGGCATGGCGGCCAACGGCTACGGCGAGGCGGCGATCGCTGCGCTGTGGGAGACCCTGGTCCCGTTCAGCGACTACGCGTTCAACAAGTCGCATGCGGCGGCGTACGGGCTCGTGTCGTACTGGACCGCCTACCTCAAGGCGCACTATCCGGCGGAGTACATGGCGGCCCTGCTCACCAGCGTCAAGGGCGACAAGGATCGCTCGGCGATCTACCTGAACGAGTGCCGCCGGATGGGCATCAAGGTGCTGCCGCCGGACGTCAACGACTCGGACTCCAACTTCACCGCCGTCGACGCCGACATCCGCTTCGGCCTGTCGGCGGTACGCAATGTCGGCCACAACGTCGTCTCGGGCATCGTCGCGGCGCGTACCGAGGAGGGGCGCTACACCGACTTCGCCGACTTCATGGACAAAGTGCCGACCATCGTGTGCAACAAGCGGGTGATCGAGTCGCTGATCAAGGCGGGCGCGTTCGACTCGATGAAGCACCCGCGACGGGCGCTCGTGACGATCCACGAGGAGGCGGTCGACCAGTACGTCGACGTCAAGCGCAACGAGGCGATCGGCCAGGACTCTCTCTTCGGCGGCCTCAGCGACGAGGACGCCTTCGGCGGCATGGCGGTGACCGTTCCCGACATCGAGGAGTGGGAGAAGCAGGCCCTGCTCGGTTACGAACGCGAGATGCTCGGCCTGTATGTCTCCGACCACCCACTGTTCGGGCTCGAGCACCTGCTGCGCGCGAGCGGCGACTGCTCGATCGGCGACCTGCTCACCGACGAGGAGCGTACGGAGGGGTCGTCGGTCACCGTCGCCGGGCTCATCACGAACGTGACGCGCAAGCTCACCCGCAAGGGAGACACCTGGGCGCTCGTCACGCTCGAGGACCTCGAGGGCGCCATCAACGTGATGATGTTCCCGTCGTCGTACCAGCTCGCGGCGCCGATGCTCGTCGAGGACGCCATCGTGACCATCAAGGGAAGGCTCAAGCGCAGCGATGACGTACCCGAGCTGATCGGCAGCGAGGTTCATGCACCGGATCTGTCCACCGAGGTCAGCGGGCCCGTCGTGGTCTCCATCCCGACCGCTCGGTGCACGAGCCACACGGTTGAGCAGCTCAAGGAGGTGCTCTCCGCACATCCGGGAGTCACCGATGTGCACCTGCGCCTGGTCGGCCGCGACGGTAGCAAACTGATGCGCCTTGACGACCGGCTGCGAGTCACGCCAGGCCCGGCTCTGACGGCCGACCTGAAAGCACTGCTCGGCCCGAATTGTCTCGCCCAATGACGACGTCCAAGGCCGCTGAGCGCACCTCTACGCCACGACGTACGCCCTCCTGGGAGGGAGCCGTGGCGGTCACCGCGATCGTGTTCCTGGTGCTCGGTGGCGTGGCCGGCCTGCTGTGGTCGCAGCTCGCCCATCCACCCGAGTACACCGTCTATCAGGGCCACGTCGGGTACTTCTCGTCCGAGGCGGAGTTCCGACATGAGTTCGACGTCGACCTGACCTACGCCTGGCTCGGGGCGGCGGCGGCGCTGGTCGGCGGTGTCGCCGTGGGATGGCGCTACTGGGGGCTCGGGTGGGCGATCACCGTGCTGGTCGTCGTCGGATCCGCCGTCGGTGCGTTCATCGAGTGGCTCGGTGCGCTGCTGGGGCCCGAGTCGGTCGACGCGGCCACCGAAGGCGCCGCGGTGGGCGACACGTTCACGGGTCCGATCGAGCTCGGTGCGTGGTCGATCGTGCTGTTGTGGCCCGTCATGGCCCTGATCGGTGTCATCGTGTCCGTATGGCTTCGCGCGCCGCGCGATGAGTTCGTCGCCGACTCGTACGGATACGGATTCGATACCGACCCGGCGGAACCCTCGCAGTCGAGCTGACGTCGAACCGAGCGGTGCAGGCCGATCGAAAGGGGAAACGACGTGAGTACGAACCAGCCACCGTCTGCCGGGGGACCTCAGGGACCCCCGGGACCGCGCCCTCCGTACGGCCAGCCACCGCAGGGCGGACCGGTCCAGGGTCCACCGCCGCAAGGTCCGCCGCCGGGCGCCCAGTGGGCGGGTCCCGGGCCACACGAGCCATCCCCGAGGGGTCGTCGGCGTGGCGTGACGATCGGCATCGCGGCCGTCGTCGCGGTCGGGCTCGTCGTGGCAGGCGGTGTGTTCGCCTGGTCGAAGCTGTCCGGTGGTGGGCCACAGCCCGCCGAGGCCGTGCCGTCGGACGCGATGGCGTACGTACGTCTCGACCTGGATCCGTCCGCGTCGCAGAAGCTCGACGCCATGTCGCTGCTGCACAAGTGGCCGGAGTTCGAGGACGCGACGGGGATCTCCGACGATGACGTCGACCTGCGCAAGCTGTTCGTCGACGAGGTGCTCGCCGCCGACTGCGATGTCGACTTTGCGGATGACATCGAGCCGTGGATCGGTGACCGGCTCGGGTTCGCGATCGTCGGCGGCGCCGATTCGCCGGCGCCGATGCTGGCGGTCCAGGTCAGCGACGAGGACAAGGCCGAGGACGGCGCGAACAAGCTCGCGGACTGCACCGGCGGCCTCGGGATGCCCGGGCCCGCGACGGCGTCGTCAACGGCCAGCGCGATGGACGACGTCGCGTACGCGGAGGACGAGGAGTCGAACCTCGGCGTCGCGTTCTCGGGTGACTACATGATCGTCGCACCTACCCAGGACCTCGCCGACGACTTCGCGAAGGACGCCGAGTCCGACTCGCTCGCCGCCAACGACGCGTTCCGCGACGATATGGACTCACTCGGCGACGAGGGCATCGCGTCGATGTGGTTCGACGGCGACGCGTTCGTCGATGCGGCGGAGCAGATGGGCATGTCGGCCGACGACCTGGAGGCACTCGGCGACCAGGACCTCGGCTCGGGCGCGGCTGCGCTGCGTGCCGGCGACGACTACCTCGAGCTGGTGACCGCGAGCGACTCACCGACCGGTGCGGGCGGCGCGAAGGCCGATGTCGGCGGGCTCTCGGACTCGACGATGTTCGCGGCGTCGATCTCCGATGGCAAGAAGGTCGTCGACGACTTCTGGACCCAGTTCGAGAGCGGACTGGGAGACGCGGCGCCCGAGCTCGACCTGATGCTCGATGACGTCGAGCAGAACACCGGCCTCACCCTTCCCGACGACCTCGCAACGCTGCTGGGCGACCAGTTCCTGGTGGCGGTCGACAGCGAGGGTCTGGACCCGGAGATGGATCCGGGCTCGCTCGAGGACATCAATGCCGGGATGCGCTTCACCTCAGATCCCGGCGAGCTCTCCGGGGTCGTCGACAAGGTCGAGAACACCCTGGTCGGCATGGGCGGGCCGAGCCTCTCGGAGGCGCTGGTCAAGGAGGAGACCGACGACGGGATGGTGCTCGCGACCAACGACGACTACGCGTCGATGCTGACCGATGGCGGTGGCGATCTCGGCGACTCCGACGTCTACCAGAAGGCGGTGCCGGCCGGCGACGATGCCGTCAACGTCGTGTACGCCAACCTCGACGAGATCACCGAGCTCGCGCCCGATTCGGACGAGGACGTGCAGATGCTCGAGCCCCTCCAGGCGTTCGGATTCGCGAGCCAGGAGAAGGACGACCGGACCGTCACCACGATGCGGCTGACCTTCGACTGATCGGCTGGCGCAGGTGGATGTTTACCATGTTTACATGGTAAACATCCACTGTGCATGCCGAATCTGCCACGCAAGGTGAGCTCTTGCCGTGCAGAGTGCGGCCCGGTCTCGAACCGTCACCACGTCGTACGACAGTGCGGCGCCCGGGCTACCGCGCGATCGAGGCGAGCATCCCGGAGGTCGCCGCCAGCAGATCGTCGGGCGCGAGCTCGATATCGAACCCGCGGCGACCACCGGAGACCAGGATCGCGGCATGCTGCGCGGCCGACTCGTCGAGCAGGGTGCGAAGCCGCCGGCGCTGGCCGATCGGTGATATCCCGCCGACCACGTACCCGGTGGCGCGCTCGGCCCCGGCGGGGTCGGCCATCGCGGCCTTGCGCCCGCCGGCCGCGCGGGCGAGTGACTTCAGGTCCAACGACCTCAGCACGGGCACGATTCCGACGACGAGGGAACCGTCGAGCGTCGCGAGCAGCGTCTTGAAGATCCGCTCCGCATCCACCCCCAGTGCCTCGGCCGCCTCGCGCCCGTACGACTCGGCCGCGGGGTCGTGGTCGTACGCGTGCGTGACGAAGGAGATGTCGAGCCGAGCCAACGCCGTCGTCGCCGGCGTCGACCCCTGGGCCTTGTTCCGTCGTGCCACTAGTTCGGTGACCAGCCGGTGCGGTTGACCTCGGTTGCCGGCAGGCTCGGTACCGCGCGGATCGCGGACATCTCGGCGACGACGAGTCGGCTCACCTGGCGCAGCCGGGTGGCGGCGTCGGGAGCCTCGAGAAGGTCCTGGCGATCGCGGAGGGTGAGTACGGCGCCCGCAGACAGGGCGTACGACATCGGCAGCGGCTTCGTGGGGATGTCGATCGTGCCGATCGTCGCGCCGGTCGACGCCAGCAGGTCGACGTACGCCTCGAAGATCGCGTGCGCCCTCGTCGCGGCGTCGTCCGCATCGGCGCCGACCTCCTCGGGCAGGTACTCGACCTCGCCCCACAGGAAGCTGCTCGAGTCGACGACGGCGTCGAGCCGGACCCGGCGCCGCGCCTCGACGGTCACGTCGAGCCCGTCCTCAACCTCCTCGACGTCGGTCAGGCGTACCTCGCACCCGATCCGATGTGCCGACTTCACGCCGGCGTGGCCGACCTCGTAGCCCTCGCGGATCGCAACCGTGCCGAAGCACCGCTCGGGTTCGGGCAGCGACAGCAGATGCGACATCAGGTCGAGATAGCGGTCCTCGAAGATGTGCAGAGACAGCGATGTACCGGGAAACGTGACGGTGCCCAATGGAAACATGGGAAGCGAAGAGCCCACGCCGTCAACCTACCCGCCTGCCTCGCTTCGTAGAATGAGGCCATGATCCAGCGACTCGACCTGCGCGGCATGCCCGCGGGCACCTCTGTCGACTATCGCGCTGTCGTACCGCGCGCACCGTTCGACGTCGATGCCGCGGTCGAGCATGTGCGACCGATCTGCGACGACGTCCGCAAGCGCGGGCTCGACGCCGTTCGCGAGGCGACGAAGCGGTACGACGGCGTCGAGCTCGAAGACGTACGTGTGCCCGTCGATGCGTTGCGCGAGGCGCTCGCGAGCCTGGACGACGAGGTCAGGTCGGCGCTCGAGGTGTCGATCGATCGCCTGCGGCGCACCTGCGCGGCGGAGCTGGAGTCGGACGTCACCACCCAGATCGCACCCGGTGCAACGGTCGAACGACGGATCGTGCCGGTCGAGCGCGTCGGGCTGTACGTGCCGGGTGGGCGCGCCCCACTCGTCAGCAGCGTGGTGATGAACGTCGTCCCCGCGCAAGTGGCCGGCGTCGCGTCGATCGCGCTGTCCAGCCCGCCCGGGCCCGACGGCCGACCGCACCCCACCGTCCTCGCGGCCTGTGCATTGCTCGGAGTCGACGAGGTGTACGCGGTCGGGGGAGCCCAGGCGATCGCCATGTTCGCCCACGGTGCCGGTGAGTGCCGCGCGGTCGATCTCGTGACCGGTCCGGGCAACATCTACGTCGTCGCCGCGAAACGGCTGCTCACGGCAGTCGTCGGCATCGACGCCGAGGCAGGGCCGACCGAGATCGCCGTTCTCGCCGATGCAGGGGCCGACGCCGCGTACGTCGCGGTCGATCTGATCAGCCAGGCCGAGCACGATCCCCATGCCGCGAGCGTGCTGGTGACCGACAGCGAGGCGCTCGCGGATCGAGTAGACGCCGAGCTCGCGCACCGGTTGCCGCAGGCACGTCATGCCGAGCGCGTCGAGACGGCGCTGTCGTCCGAGCAGTCCGCGACCGTGCTCGTCGACGACATCGACCAGGGCCTCGACGTGGTGAACGCCTACGGCGCCGAGCACCTCGAGCTCCAGACTGCGGACGCGAGTGCGCTCGTCGCCCGTGTACGCAACGCGGGTGCGGTGTTCGTCGGCGCGTACGCCCCGGTCTCGCTCGGTGACTACAGCGCGGGCTCCAACCACGTGCTGCCGACCGCGGGATCTGCCCGCTACAGCTCCGGCCTCTCGGTACGCGCGTTCTGCAAGAACATGCAGGTCGTGTCGTACGACGAGGCCGCGTTGCGCGAGGTCGGTCCCGGCGTCGTCGCGCTGGCCGAGGCCGAGAACCTGCCGTCCCACGGTGCGGCCGTCTCGGCACGAATCGGCGGCGCGTGATGGCCGTAGCCGACTGGGTCCCGATCCGCGAGGAGCTGCGCTCGCACGAGCCGTACGGCGCGCCACAGCTCGACGTCGCGGTCCGACTCAACACCAACGAGAACCCGTACGGACCGAGCGAGTCGACGGCCGATGCGATGGCGCGCAGTGTGGCAGCGGTGGCAACGGAGCTCAATCGCTATCCCGACCGCGAGGCGATGGCGCTGCGCGCGGCCCTGGCCGGCTATCTCGGGCACGGTCTCACTGCCGACGCCGTCTGGGCCGCGAACGGCTCGAACGAGGTCATGCAGCAGATCCTGCAGGCGTTCGGCGGACCGGACCGCACTGCGCTGTCGTACGCGCCGACCTACTCGATGTACCCCGAGTACGCCCGCAACACCAACACCCGCTGGGTCACGGGCCGCCGCAACGACGAGTTCGGCATCGACGTGGCCCGGGCGACCGCGCTGATCGAGCGCGAGCGGCCCGATGTCGTGCTCCTCACCTCGCCGAACAACCCGACCGGCACGGCACTCCCGCTCGACGCGGTACGCGCGATCGGGGACGTCGCGCCCGGGGTGGTCGTCGTCGACGAGGCGTACGCCGAGTTCCGCCGTGACGGCACGCCGACCGCGCTCGAGCTGCTGGCGGACCACCCGCGGCTGCTCGTCACACGCACGATGAGCAAGGCGTTCGCGCTCGCCGGTGGTCGCGTCGGGTACGTCGCCGCCGCTCCTGAGATCATCGATGCGCTGCGTGTCGTACGGCTGCCGTACCACCTGTCGGCCGTCACTCAGGCGGTCGCGCGCGTCGCGCTCGACCACGCCGACGAACCGCTCGCGAGGGTCGACGAGCTTCGCGAGACCCGCGACAAGCTCGCCGCACAGCTGAACGAGCTCGGTCTGGACGTCGCCGAGTCGGACGCCAACTTCATCCTGTTCGGGACGTTCGCCGACCGGCACGCGGTCTGGCAGGGCCTGCTCGAGCATGGTGTGCTGATCCGTGAGACGGGTCCCGAAGGCTGGCTGCGCGTTTCGGTCGGCACCCGGGACGAGACCCAGGCGTTCTACCACGCACTACGAGAGGTGCTCGGGAAATGAGTCGTACGGCAAGAATCGAACGCGAGACCACCGAGTCGCGGGTGGTCGTCGAGGTCGACCTCGATGGCACCGGCAGTGCCACCATCTCGACCGGCGTCGGTTTCTACGACCACATGCTCACCGCGCTCGCGCGGCACTCGCTGATCGACCTTACCGTGCAGGCGAAAGGCGACCTGCACATCGACTCACACCACACCGTGGAGGACGTCGCGATCTGCATCGGGCAGGCGGTACGCGAGGCGCTGGGTGACAAGGCCGGCATCCATCGCTACGGCGACGCGCTGGTGCCGCTCGACGAGGCGCTCGCGCAGGCAGTCGTCGACGTGTCCGGGCGGCCGTACTTCGTGCACAGCGGCGAGCCCGAGCGTCAGGTCACGGCAATGATCGGCGAGTATCCCGGTTCGCTGACCGCGCATGTGCTCGAGTCGATCGCTCACCATGCGGCGATCACGCTGCACGTACGTGTGCTCGCCGGTCGCGACCCGCACCACATCGCGGAGGCGCAGTACAAGGCGGTTGCGCGTGCGCTGCGTACGGCCCTTGCGAGCGACCCGCGCGAGACGGGCGTACCGAGCACGAAGGGCAGCCTGTGACGGCACGGCCGACCGTCGCCGTGCTCGACTACGGATCCGGCAACGTCCGCTCGGCCGTGCGTGCGCTGGAACGTGTCGGGGCCGACGTCACGCTCACCAGCGACGAGACGGTCGCGATGGAGGCCGACGGGCTCGTCGTGCCGGGGGTCGGCGCGTTCGAGGCATGCATGAGCGGCCTTCAGGCGGCTCACGGTGACCGGATCATCGACCACCGACTCGCCGGCGGCCGTCCGGTGCTCGGCGTCTGCGTCGGCATGCAGGTGCTGTTCGAGCGCGGCATCGAGCACGGCGTCGAGACCGTCGGGTGTGCACAGTGGCCGGGCACGGTCGAGCGCATCGAGGCGGAGATCGTCCCGCACATGGGCTGGAACAACGTCGACGTGCCTGAAGATTCGCGGATGTTCGCCGGGATCGCGGGCGAGCGCTTCTACTTCGTGCACTCCTACGGCGTACGCGACTGGCGACTCGTCCCCGTCGAAGGGCTGCAGGCCCCGGCTGTCGCCTGGACGTCGTACGCAGGTGACCGCTTCGTCGCGGCCGTCGAGAACGGACCGCTATGGGCGACCCAGTTCCACCCGGAGAAGTCCGGCGACGCGGGAGCACAACTCCTCACGAACTGGCTCGACCTGCTCTGACCACGCGTTTCGCCGGGCATTACGATCGCCCGGTGAAGGTACTGGAGCTGCTTCCGGCGGTCGATGTCGCCGATGGGCAGGCGGTTCGGCTCGTCCAGGGCGAGGCCGGCAGCGAGACGACGTACGGTGACCCGCTCGAGGCGGCGCTCACCTGGCAGCGTGACGGGGCCGAGTGGATCCACCTGGTGGACCTCGACGCGGCGTTCGGTCGGGGCAGCAACGCCGAACTCCTCGCCGAGGTCGTCGGCCGGCTCGACGTCGACGTCGAGTTGTCCGGCGGTATCCGCGACGACGCGTCGCTCGCGGCCGCGATGGCCACGGGCTGCCGGCGGGTCAACCTCGGGACCGCCGCGCTGGAGAACCCGCAGTGGTGCGCCAGGGCGATCTCGGAGTACGGCGACCGCGTCGCGGTCGGTCTCGACGTACGAGGCACGACGCTGGCCGCCCGCGGCTGGACGCGCGACGGCGGCGACCTGTTCGAGGTGCTCGCCCGTCTGGATGCCGACGGGTGTGCTCGCT
This sequence comes from Solicola gregarius, assembly GCF_025790165.1. Lineage (GTDB taxonomy): Bacteria > Actinomycetota > Actinomycetes > Propionibacteriales > Nocardioidaceae > Solicola > Solicola gregarius. The sequence goes on along the minus strand of NZ_CP094970.1, from coordinate 4,717,214 downwards.
ACGTTGTGACGGACGTCACGAAGGACGGCACTCTGCAGGGTCCGAACCTCGATCTGCTGCGCTCGGTGTGCGCCGCGACGACGCGCCCGGTGGTCGCGTCCGGAGGGGTCTCCAGCCTCGATGATCTGCGGGCTCTGGGCGGGTTGCGCTCCCTCGGCGTCGAGGGCGCGATCATCGGAAAAGCCTTGTACGCGGGGGAGTTCACGCTCCGTGACGCCCTGCGGATTGTCGCGAATCCTTGACCGGATCGCCTTGCAACCGGGGTAACCGGTGGTTACGGTGACCCAGGAATTTCTGCAACACATTTGGAGGGAAACGTGCAGACAATCAAGACCACCCGCGCTAAGCGGGCCTCGGCCGGTGTCGCCGCTGCGTGCGCCGTTGCGCTCACCGGTGGCGCGATGGCCGCCGCAGGACCGGTGAACGCCGCCGGCGCCGACGACGGCGCTCGTACGACGACGCTGTCGGCCAAGGGCCTGAAGTACAAGTGCAAGGCGACGAACAGCGTCGTTGACCAGATCGTCGGCGGGCCGCAGCAGTTCCTCGTCGATTCCAAGGGCGCCTTCAAGGGCAAGTTCAAGCCGGGCACGACCGTTACGTCCGGTACCCAGAAGCTGACCCTGGTGCTTCCGAAGAAGCTGGTCAAGAAGGTTCGCAAGGACCTGAAGGTCAAGCGGGTCAAGGGCAGCGCCGACGTCAAGTACGACTTCAAGTCCAAGCCGGGCGGCACCTCGAAGGTGAACGTCAAGGGCCTGAAGTCGGGTTGGAAGAAGGTGCCGAAGAAGGGCGCCCTGCGCATCCCCGTGACCGGCAAGGCCGCTTCATACAAGATCAAGAAGGGCACGAAGAAGCTCAGCGTGCTCGCGCCGAAGTCGTTCAAGATCCACGCGCGGCTCGCCCCGCCGGTGCTCGGCTCGGTCAAGAAGACCGATCTGAACTGCAAGTTCAACGGCAAGAGCCGCAAGGTCGGCGTACTGGTGAAGTAGTCACTGCGCAGCAGTAGCTACCGAACTGACGGAGCTGCCCCCGCCACTCGGCGGGGGCAGCTTCGTGTTTCCGCGGCGACGTCGTGGTCACGCAGCGTCATAGTTTGCGCCGACGTGTTGACGACACCCTGTCCGCGCTGCCTAGCCTCGGGTGACGGGAAACCGTGACGCAGGTCACGGCCAAGCGATTGGAGGGAACCCGTGCAAACTGATTCGAGGTCCGCTCGCACCAAGCGAGTATCCGCAGGAGTCGCGGTCGTCTCAGCGCTCGCCCTCACCGGCGGGGCGCTGGGCGCCGGGCCGGTGAACGCGCAGAACGCGTCGACCGACAGTGCGCGTACGACGACGATCAGCAAGAAGGGCGTCAAGTACAAGTGCAAGGCGACGAACAGCGTCGTTGACCAGATCGTCGGTGGGCCGCAGCAGTTCCTGATCGACGGAAAGCTCGTCTTCAAGGGCAAGTTCAAGCCCGGCACGAAGATCAGGTCCGGTGCCCAGAGGCTGACGCTGGTGCTTCCGAAGAAGCTGGTCAGGAAGGTCCGCAAGGACCTGAAGGTGAAGCGGGTCAAGGGCAGCGCCAAGATGTCGTGGGACTTCAAGGCGAAGCCCGGCGGCGTCACCAAGGTGCCGGTCAAGGGCCTGAGGTCGCCGTGGCGGAAGGTGCCAAAGAAGGGCACGATGCGCATCCCGGTGAAGGGCACGGCGGGCTCGTACAAGATCAAGAAGGGCACGAAGAACGTCAAGCTCTACGCGCCGAAGCGGTTCTTGATCCACGCGCGGCTCGCCCCGCCGGTGCTCGGCTCGGTCAAGAAGACCGACCTGAGGTGCAAGTTCAACGGCAAGAGCCGCAAGCTCGGCACGCTGATGAAGTAGCGACCGCCGATCGTCACAGCGGGCTGCCTCCGCCATGCGCGGGGCAGCTCGCTTCCGTCGGGCACCCGTGCGTGCACGCAGAGTCAAACCCTGGGACGAACCGTTGACGCCGACCCGGACGTCCGGTGTAACCTCCAGTTACGGGGAACGGTGACGCAGGTCACGAACCGACCAACATGGAGGGAAGCCGTGCAGTCAGTTTCCAAGTCCACCCGTACCAAACGGATCTCCGCCGGCGTTGCGGCGGCATGCGCCGTCGCGCTCACCGGCGGCGCGCTGAGCGCCGGACCGGTCAACGCCCAGAGCCCGTCCGACGGCGCTCGTACGGTGACGCTGTCGAAGAAGGGCGTCAAGTACATGTGCAAGGCGACGAACAGCGTCGTCGACCAGATCGTCGGCGGGCCCCAGCAGTTCCTCGTCGACGGCAGCGCCAAGTTCTCCGGCAAGTTCAAGACCGGTACGAAGGTGACGCCGAAGGGCATCAAGCTGACCTTGATCCTGCCGACGAAGCTGGTCAAGAAGGTCCGCAAGGATCTGAAGGTGAAGAAGGTGAAGGGCAGCGCGGACGTCAAGTTCGACGTGAAGGCCAAACCCGGCGGCATCACCAAGATGCCGGTCAAGGGCCTGAGGTCGCCGTGGCGCACGGTGCCCAAGAAGGGCAAGATGCGCATCCCGACCAACGGCAAGGCGGACCCGTACAAGATCAAGAAGGGTACGAAGAAGCTGAGCCTCCTCGCGCCGAAGAAGTTCAAGATCCATGCGAACCTGAAGCCGCCGGTGCTCGGCTCGGTCAAAAAGACCGATCTGAAGTGCACGTTCAACGGCAAGGGTCGCAAGCTCGGTAGCTTCCCGCTCTAGCCCGAACGACCACGAGCTGCCCCCACCCGGTCGGTGGGGGCAGTTCGTCGTGTCGGCGAGCCTGGGTAGGCTCGCACGGTGAGCCTCGCCGTCCGTGTCATTTCCTGCCTCGACGTCGACGGTGGGCGGGTCGTGAAGGGGGTCAACTTCACCGACCTTCGCGATGCGGGCGACCCGGTCGAGATGGCCGGCGTGTACGGGCGCGAGGGCGCAGACGAGCTCGTGTTCCTCGACATCACTGCGTCGTCGGACTCGCGTGAGACGACGTACGACGTGGTGCACGCGACCGCGGGCGAGGTGTTCATCCCGCTGACGGTCGGTGGCGGCGTACGCAGCGTCGCCGATGTCGACCGGCTGCTGCGGGCCGGCGCCGACAAGGTCGGAGTCAATACCGCCGCGGTCGACCGCCCTGGGCTGATCGGCGAGATCGCGACCCGGTTCGGCAGCCAGGTGCTCGTCCTCAGCGTCGATGCGCGACGCGGCGAACAGCCGTCCGGATTCGAGGTCACGACGCGCGGCGGAAGGGTCTCGGCCGGTCTCGATGCGGTTGCGTGGGCACGAGACGCCGTCGAGCTGGGCGTCGGCGAGATCCTGCTGAACTCGATGGACGCCGACGGCACCAAGTCCGGCTTCGATGTCGAGATGATCCGCGCCGTACGCGCGGCCGCCCCCGTGCCACTGATCGCGAGCGGGGGAGCGGGCGAGGTCGCGCATTTCGTCGAGGCCGTCGAGGCCGGGGCGGACGCCGTGCTCGCGGCGAGCGTGTTCCACTTCGGTGACCTGTCGATCGGTGACGTGAAGGCCGCCCTTCGCGAGGCCGGTCACCCGGTTCGTTGAGCTCACAGGGGGAGCCATGAGTACGACGTCGGCGAGTGCCGACACGACGCGGCGAGGACTCGAGGTCCTCGTCACCGGCATGCGCGAACAACGCGCGATGTTCTCGCTCGCGCTGTTCGGCAGCGTCGTCTACGGTGCGCTCACGGTCGCCGACGCGTGGGTGCTCGGCTGGGCGACCGACCACGTGATCCGGCCGTCCTTCGCAGACGGCGAGCTCGTGGTCGGTGCCGCGGCCGTCGCCGTGCTGATGTTCGTGAGCGTCGCGATCGTACGTGGGCTCGGCATCGTCGCGCGGCGCCTCATCGGCGGTCTCGTGTACTTCCGGCTGATGGCCGACTACCGGCGCCGGGTGACCCGGCGCTACCTCGAGTTACCGCTGCGCTGGCACCAACGGCATCCGACCGGCCAGCTGTTGTCGAACGCCAATGCCGACGTCGAGGCCACCTGGGCCGTGATGATGCCGTTGCCGATGGCCCTCGGCGTCGTCGCGATGCTGGTCGTCTCGGTGGTCGTGATGCTGCTCGCGGACTGGGTCCTGACCCTGGTCGGCCTGGTCATCTTCCCGCTGCTCTTCCTGATCAACGTCGGCTACCAGCGGTTGCTCTCGCCGCGCGTCACACGTGCCCAGGCGCTCCGGGCAGACGTGAGCGCCGTCGCCCACGAGTCGTTCGATGGCGCCCTCGTGGTCAAGGCGCTCGGTCGCGAGGCGGACGAGACCGACCGCTTCGCGAAGACCGCACACGACCTGCGTGACGCCAATATCGCTGCCGGCAGGGTCCGGAGCGTGTTCGACCCCGTTCTCGAGGCGCTGCCCAACCTCGGCGTCCTGCTGGTGGTGGTGCTCGGTGTCGAGCGAGTGCTCAGCGGGGCGACCGAACCCGGTGACGTGGTCCAGGTCGCGTACCTCTTCATCGTTGTCGGCTTTCCGGTACGCGCGTTCGGGTGGGTCCTCGGCGAGCTGCCGCGCAGCGTCGTCGGGTGGAATCGCGTGACCGCGGTGCTGAACGCGCAGGGGTCGATGCCGTACGGCGACGAGACGCTCGCGAACGCGCCGGCGCGGCTGTCGCTCCACGAGGTCGGGTTCGGGCACGGCGGATCCCATCCACAGGTGCTCAGCGGCCTGGATCTCGAGGTCGAGCCGAGCCGGGTCGTCGCGCTGGTGGGGCTGACCGGTGCGGGCAAGAGCACCCTCGCCTCGCTGGTCACGCGGCTCATCGACCCGCAGCAGGGGACGATCGCGCTGAACGGCATCGATCTGCGCGACCTGACCCATGCCTCGCTGGCCGCGTCCATCGCGCTCGTACCCCAGCAGACGTTCATCTTCGACGACACCGTGCGCGACAACATCGCACTCGGGGCGGACACACCCGACGACGAGATCTGGCACGCGCTCGAGACCGCGCAGGCCGACGCGTTCGTACGCGCCCTTCCGGACGGTCTCGACAGCCAGCTCGGCGAGCGCGGTACGACGCTGTCGGGTGGCCAGCGCCAGCGGCTCGCTCTCGCCCGGGCGCTCGTACGCAGGCCGCGGCTGCTCGTCATGGACGACGCGACGAGCGCGGTCGACCCGGAGGTCGAGCAGCGCATTCTGCACTCCCTCGCCGGTGAGACGACCGGCGATCTTGGCCCTACCGTTCTCGTCGTCGCGTACCGAAAGGCGACGATCGGGCTCGCGGACGAGGTCGTGTTCCTCTCCGATGGCCGGATCGCCGACCGCGGCACCCACGACGAGCTGTCGCTGCGCAACGCGGCGTACCGCGACCTGGTCGATGCGTACGACCAGGCACGAGATGGGGAGCCGGTGGATGAGTAGCGGCATCGACGCGCGTGACCTGACCGCGTGGCAGATCATCCGCAAGGGCGTCGCGCTGTCGCCGGCACTTCGTGACGGCATCGGCGTCACCCTGCTGCTCGCGGCCCTGAGCACGGTGGGCAGCTCGGTCGTACCGATCGTCATCCAGGTGATGGTCGACCGGGGGTTCGAGAGCGGCGTCGACCGGTCCGAGGTCTGGTCGTACGTCGCGGGCGCCGCCGTGATCGTCGGCCTGACGGGTGCCTGTGCGTACGCGACGAAGGTGCGGCTGTTCGTGGCGAGCGAGCGGGGGCTCGCTCAGCTGCGGATCGCCGCGTTCCGGCACGTACACGATCTGTCGATGCTGACGCAGAGCTCCGAGCGTCGCGGGTCGCTCGTCTCCCGGGTGACCTCCGACATCGACCAGGTGTCGTTGTTCGTGCAGTTCACCGGGATGATGATCGTCGTCAGCGTCGGCCAGATGCTGGTCGCGACGGTGATCATGGCGTGGTACTCCTGGCAGCTCACCATCATCGTGTGGGTCTGCTTCCTGCCGCTGCTGTGGAGCCTGCGCTACTTCCAACCGAGGCTGTCTGCGGCGTACGACCACGTACGCCAGACCGTCGGCGAGATGCTTGCGGTGATCGCGGAGCCCGTCGTGGGTGCGTCGGTGGTGCGGGCGTACAACATCGAGCGGCGTACGCAGCAACGCATCGACGGGGGCATCGACACCAACCTGCGCGCCAACGTACGCGCTCAGCGACTCGTCGCGGTCACGTTCGCCGCCGCCGGCGTCGCCGGTGGGCTCGCCAACGCGTCCGTGATCGTCGTCGGGGTGCTCCTCGGGGTTGCCGGCCAGCTGTCGATGGGCACCGTCATCGCGTTCGCGTTCCTCGTCTCGCTGTTCGTCGGGCCGGTGCAGATCGCGACCCAGGTGCTCACCGAGGCGCAGAACGCGATCGCCTCGTGGCGGCGGGTGATCGACCTGGTCGAGACTCCGGCCGACGTCGTCGACCCCGGACCGTCCGGTGCGACGCTGCCGCACGAGTCGCTCGGCGCGACGTTCCGGGACGTCCAGTTCGGCTATCCGGGCGGGTCGCTCGTCCTCCACGACGTCGACGTCTCGCTCGACGCACGCGAGCGCATCGCCGTGGTCGGCGAGACCGGTTCGGGCAAGACGACGTTTGCGAAGCTGCTCACCCGGCTGATGGACCCGACGTCCGGCTCGATCCTCGTCGGCGGCCACGACCTGCGCACGATCTCGTTCGACTCGCTGCGCCGGCGGGTCGTGATGGTGCCCCAGGAGGGTTTCTTGTTCGACGCGACGCTCGCCGCGAACCTCCGGTACGGCAAGCGCGACGCGACCGACGGGGAGCTGGTCGAGGCGATCGAGAAGCTGGAGCTGCGCGGGTGGCTCGACACGCTTCCCGACGGGCTCGCCAGCGAGGTCGGTGAGCGCGGTGAGTCGCTGTCGTCGGGGGAGCGCCAGCTGGTGGCGCTCACCCGTGCGTACCTCGCCGACCCCGACCTGCTGGTGCTCGACGAGGCGACCAGTGCGGTCGACCCGCAAACCGAGATGCGGGCGACCCGGGCCCTGGAGCGGCTGCTGTCGGGACGCACGTCGGTCACCATCGCGCACCGGCTGTCGACGGCCGAGGTCGCCGACCGGATCCTCGTCTTCGACGCGGGCCGCATCGTCGAGCAGGGCGACCACGCGAGTCTCGTCACCGCGTCGGGCGTCTATACGCGGCTGCACGCGAGCTGGGTCGCGCAGAGTCATCTGGAGTCGGCTGCGAGACTGGATACGTGAGTACCGCTGAGCTCGATGCCGGCGTCGCCGCCCGGCTGAAGCGCGATGACCGTGGACTCGTCGCGGCCGTCGTACAAGACGCGTCGTCGCTCGCCGTCCTGATGGTGGGCTGGATGGACGACGTCGCGCTCGCTCGTACGCTCGCCACGCGGCGTACGACGTTCTGGAGTCGCAGCCGCGGCGCGTACTGGGTGAAGGGCGAGACCTCGGGCAACATCCAGACCGTTCGCGAGGTGCGCCTCGACTGCGACGGCGACACCGTGCTGGTGACGGTCGACCAGGTCGGTCCGGCATGCCACACGGGTGCTGCGACCTGCTTCGACGACGGGCTCCTGGAGCTGTCATGAGCGAGCCGAAGAGCTCGGATCGCCGGCTGTACGGCATTGTCGTCGTCGTCGGCATCGTCGCCGGCGGTGTGATGATCTGGGCCGCGTCTCGTACCTGGGCCTCGGTCGAGGTCGCGCCGCCGGGCATGACGGTCGACGACGTCGACGTCACCGGCTCGACCGCCGTGCCCCTCGTGAGCGCGATGTCGTTCGTGGTGATGGCAGGTTCGGTGGCGGTCGTCGCGGCCGGCGGTTGGTTACGTCGCGCGGTCGGTGTCGTGATCGCGCTCGCCGCGGCCGGTGCGCTGGTAGCGGGTGTGCTCGCGGACGCGGCGATCGACGATGCCGTACGCGACGCGGTGGCGGCGTCGACGTCGATGACCGGCGACGCCGGGCAGGAGGATGCGCTGGTCGCGGCCGCCGACCACAGCCTGTGGCGCTGGGCGGCGGTGGTCGCATCGCTCGTCGGAGTCGCCGTCGGCTGCCTGGTGGTCGCGTACGCACCCCGCTGGCCGCGGATGGGCAAGCGGTACGAGGCGCCAGGGGCGCGCACGGCACGCGCCGCCGACTCGACGCCGGCGGAGGACCGTGACGTCGGCGACCTGTGGAAGGCGCTCGACGAGGGCGACGACCCGACGGTCTAGTGCGAACCCCGGCTCGCGCCGACCCACCGGCGTCATAGACAATCGGAGCATCGATTCGTCACCGCACAGAACGAGGTTGGTCAGATGGCCGGGGCACATGGTTCCTCTCCAGCGGCGTGGACGGCGGTTGCCGTGTTCCTCGTCGGCTTCACGGTGTCGTCCGTTGGCACCGTCCCGGACTTCAACCCGGTCATCTTCTGCATCGGGATCGTCGTGATGGTGGTCGCGGGCATCGTCGGCAAGATCATGTCCGCCGCCGGCATGGGCTCCGAGTCCGCGCACTGACGCCTATCGTGGCGGGCGTGGCTTCCGACAGCGCGACGCGGCGTGATCGTCGCACCGCGGTCGCACTCGGTGGCGTCGGCGTCGCGAGTCTTGTCCTGCTGCAGCTCCGCGATCCGCACGCGAGCGGCTCGTACGGTCTGTGCCCGTTCCACGCGCTGACCGGCTGGTGGTGCCCGCTGTGCGGCGGGCTGCGTGCCACGCACGATCTCTTCGCGCTGCGCATCGGCGATGCGCTGTCCGCGAACGTGTTCGCGGTCGTGCTCGTGCTGGCGGGAGTCGGCTACTTCGGCTACTGGGCCTCGATCCGCTGGCGCGGGCGCCCGGCGCGTACGCTCCACATCGGCGCGCGCGGGCTGGTGACCGTGCTCGCCGTCGCGGCGGCGTTCACGGTCGTACGCAATGTGGAGTTCGGCGCGGCGCTCGCGCCCTGAGGCGGGACCAGCTCAGCCGTAGCCGGCGGCGAGCCGGTGTCGCCGCATCCAGGTGTACGCGAGGGCCTGTACGCGGTCGGGATCGGCGACGCGCTTCATCCGCCACTCGGCACGGTCGGTGTAGCCGGGGTACGCGACCCGCAGCACGATCGTGCCGGTGCCCGAGGTCGACTCGAGCGCCGAGACACTCTGGTTCACGGCGGCAACCGACCACCACGGGAGCACGACCGGACGGCCGCCCTCGCTCACGTGCACGGTGTGCGTGGTGATCGTGTAGCGGCCGTCGGTCCAGACGATCGACTCCCCTTCCGGGATCGTTCCCGGCTCGAGCGCGCTGGTCGTGGTCAAGCGGCCGGTGCGGACGTCGTGCGTCCACTCCCGGCCGCTCCACCAGCGCCATTCGAAGTCGTCGACCGGGTCGCGGTACCAACCTGGCCGAACCGGCATGGTGCCTCCAGATTCGTTACGGCGCCACGGCTTCGCCCTGCAGCACGCGGTACGCGTACGTCTGGGCGATGATCACGACCGGGACCGCGAGCAGCAGACCGACGCCGCAGAGCAGCGCACCGACGAAGTACGCGATGAGGCTGCAGATGTAGAACCCGATCAGGGTGCCGAGGTTCTTGTTCACAAACGATGCGCTCGACTTGATCGCATCGGTGATCGACATGTCCTTGTCCACGATGAAGAACATCGTGAACTGCGTGAAGAAGAAGACGATCAGGCCGGGGATCCAGCACAGCAGGTAGCCGATCGAGATCATGATCGCCAGGACGACGGCCGCGCCGATGACCCGGCCGACGTTGTTGAAGCTGAACGTCGTCCCGACAGTGAACTCGCGGCCATAGGTGATCTGGAGGGCTCCACGCAGGATCCCGGCCTGCATGACGCCGGAGATGATCACCGGAACGATCGACATCAGCGCCCCGATGAGCAGTACGCCGAAGAAACCGCCTCCGCTACTCGACGAGTTGCCGTCGGAGTCGACCTCGAAGCTGGCCGACAGGCCGACGCCCATCGCGCTCAGGAGCAGGACCCAGACGAGGTAGAACGCAATCAGGATCGCCAGCCACGCGAGCGCGGCGAGGATGATCGTACCGACGTTCTGGGTGAACTTCGCCCAGCCGTAGTTGAACGCTTCTCCGATACTGAAACGCTGCGGCCCGCCGTAACCCTGGCCGGGATAGCCGCCACCGGGCGGCGGGCCCTGCGGAGGGTAGCCGCCTCCGGGCGGCCCTTGCGGCGGGTAGCCGCCACCGGGAGGTCCGGGCGGCGGATAGCCCCCCCCCGGGGGGCCTTGCGGCGGGTAGCCGCCACCCGGAGGAGGTGGCGGAGGCGGTGGGTAGCCGCCACCCGGTGGCGGACCCTGCGGTGGCTGGCCGGGCGGTGGGCCCTGGGGCGGCTGCCCGCCGGGAGGGGGTGGCTGGCTACTGCTCATTTCACGAAGACCTTCCGAGTTGTCGATTGGCGCATCGCAGGCTACCGGCTCGTGGGTCAGCCCGCCGCCCATCCGCCCGGCAGGCGGACATCGTGTCGAAGGCGCCGAGCGGTCCGGGGGTGACCCCCTCGGTCGCCGCGTCGCTGCATCGCTACGCTGGTGCCATCGGGGTCCGTACGCTGTCCGGTCGAAATGAGGTGTCATGTCGGTACTCGGTGACATCCTCGCTGGCGTCCGCGAGGACCTCGACGAGCGCATGGCCTCGGTCTCGCTCGACGATCTCAAGCGGGCGGCCGACAAACAGGATCCCGCGCTCGACCCGCTGCCCCTCTTTCGTGGCGAGGGTGTCTCGATCCTTGCCGAGGTCAAGCGGGCCAGCCCGAGCAAGGGCGCTCTCGCGCCGATCAAGGATCCCGCCGGGCTCGCTGCCGACTACGAGGCGGGTGGCGCCGCGGCGATCAGCGTGCTCACGGAGCAGCGCCGCTTCGGAGGCACGCTCGACGATCTTCGCGCCGTACGCGCAAAGGTCGACGTACCCGTTCTTCGCAAGGACTTCATCGTCACCTCCTACCAGCTGTGGGAGGCCCGCGCGTTCGGCGCCGACCTCGCGCTGCTGATCGTCGCCGCGCTCGACCAGAACGCCCTCGTCGCGCTCGTCGAGCGCGCGGCGTCGATCGGCCTGACACCTCTCGTCGAGGTGCACGACGAGGAGGAGCTGGAGCGTGCCCTCGACGCCGACGCGAAGGTGATCGGCGTCAACGCGCGCAACCTGAAGACGCTCGAGGTCGACCGCGACACGTTCGCCCGGCTGGCCCCGCTGGTGCCTGCGGGCGTCGTCCGGGTGGCCGAGTCGGGGGTACGCGGCCCGCACGACGTGATCGAGTACGCCCGCGAGGGCGCCGACGTCGTGCTGGTCGGCGAGAGCCTGGTGCGCGACAACAACCCGCGCTCGTCGGTCGCTGACCTCGTTGCCGCCGGTGCGCATCCGGCGCTGCACCATCGATGGTGATCGCCGCACGTCGCGTACCACCAGAACTCCACCCGAGGACACCCGATGACACCGCAACCTCCCTCGACCCTGCCCGATGACGTCGGCCATTTCGGCCGATTCGGCGGCCGGTTCATGCCCGAGGCGCTGATGGCCCCGCTCGCCGAGCTGGAGACGGCATGGCGCGAAGCGATGGCCGACGACGGCTTCCGCGCCGAGTTCGACGACATGCTGCGGACGTACGCGAACGTGCCGAGCCCGCTGTACGACGCGAAGCGACTCTCGCGTGCGGCGGGGACGCGGATCCTGCTCAAGCGCGAGGACCTCGACCACACCGGTGCGCACAAGATCCGCAACGTGCTCGGCCAGGCGCTGTTGGCGAAACGCATCGGCAAGCCGCGGGCGATCGCGGAGACCGGGGCCGGCCAGCACGGCGTCGCATCGGCCACCGCGTGCGCGTACCTCGACCTCGAATGCGTCGTCTACATGGGCGAGCTCGACACCCAGCGCCAGGCGCTGAATGTTGCCCGGATGCGGATGCTCGGTGCCGAGGTGGTGCCCGTTTCGACCGGAAGCCGGACATTGAAGGACGCGATCAACGAGGCCCTACGCGACTGGGTCACCAACGTCGAGCACACCAGCTACCTCTTCGGCACGGCCGCGGGTCCCCATCCGTTCCCGGCGATGGTGCGCGACTTCGCACGCGGCATCGGCGACGAGGCACGCGAGCAGTGCCTGGAGCTGACCGGCTCGCTCCCCGACGCTGCCGTCGCGTGCGTCGGGGGCGGCTCCAATGCGATCGGGTTGTTCGCCGGGTTCCTCGACGACGACGCGGTGCGCATGGTCGGTTACGAGGCCGGCGGCGAGGGGTTCGACACGGGACGTCACGCGGCGACGATCACGGCCGGCGAGGTCGGCGTACTTCACGGCACGCGCTCGTTCCTGCTGCAAGACGACGACGGGCAGACCATCGAGTCGCACTCGATCTCGGCCGGGCTCGACTACCCGGGTGTCGGCCCGGAGCACGCGTACCTCGCCGACACCGGTCGGGTGACGTACGAACCGGTCACCGACGACGAGGCGATGGCGGCGTTCGACCTGCTGTGCAAGACCGAGGGGATCATCCCTGCGATCGAGTCGGCACACGCCGTCGCCGGTGCGCTGCGGCTCGCCGACACGCTCGGTCCGGATGCGACGATCCTGGTCAACCTGTCCGGGCGCGGCGACAAGGACGTACACACGGCCGCCGAGTACTTCGGGCTGCTCGACGAGGCTCCCGGGGAGGACGCGTGACCTCGCTCGCCGAGACGTTCGCGCGGCTTGCCGACGAGGGGCGGCCCGCCCTGGTCGGCTACCTGCCGGCGGGATTCCCCGACGTGGCGACCTCGATCCGGGCCATCGAGGCGATGGTCGAGTGCGGTGTCGACATCGTCGAGGTCGGCTTCCCGTACAGCGATCCGGTGATGGACGGGCCCGTCATCCAGGTCGCGGCCCAGCAGGCGCTCGCGGGTGGGGTGCGTACGAGCGACGTGTTCGAGGTCGTGCGCGCGTCGGCCGCGACCGGCGCCGCGACGGTCGTGATGACGTACTGGAACCCCGTCGAGCACTATGGCGTCGATCGGTTCGCGGAGACGCTCGCCGATGTCGGTGGCACCGGGCTGATCACGCCCGACCTCATCCCGGAGGAGGCCGGCGCGTGGACCGACGCCGCGGCGAAGCACGGTCTCGAGCAGGTATTCCTGGTCGCGCCGTCGTCGACCGACGAACGCCTCGCGCTCACTGCGAAGGCCGCGAGCGGCTTCGTGTACGCGACCTCGGTCATGGGTGTCACCGGGGCGCGCGCACAGACCAGCAGCCGGGCGCCCGAGCTCGTCGGCCGGCTGCGTGGGGTGACCGACAAGCCGATCGGCGTCGGGCTCGGTGTCAGCAACGGCGATCAGGCCGCCGAGGTCGGCGCATACTGCGATGCGGTGATCGTCGGGTCCGCGCTCGTACGCTGCCTGCTCGACGTACCCGCCGACGACGGCATCGCTGCCGTACGTGCGCTCGCGACCGACCTGCGTACGGGCGTTGAGCGCGCGCGTACCACCGCCGGATAGCCTGGCCCGCGATGACTGTTGCCTCGATACCGAGTCCGTCCGACGCCGTCTGGGAGATCGGACCCCTGCCCATCCGGGCGTACGCCCTGTGCATCATCGCCGGCGTCGTCGTCGCGATCTGGCTCGGCGAACGCCGCTGGGTCGCCCGCGGTGGCCGTCCCGGCACGGTCGGCGACATGGCCGTGTGGGCGATCCCGTTCGGTCTCGTCGGTGCGCGGCTCTACCACGTCGCCACGAACCCCGAGCTCTACTTCTCCGGTGACGGGCGGCCGATCGAGGCGCTGTACATCTGGGAGGGTGGCCTCGGCATCTGGGGCGCCATCGCGCTCGGCGCGGTCGGTGCGTACATCGGCTGCCGTCGGGCGAAGGCGAGCTTCGCCGCGATGGCCGACACGATGGCGCCGGGCATCCTGTTCGGCCAGGCGATCGGGCGCTGGGGCAACTGGTTCAACCAGGAGCTGTTCGGCAAGCCGACGGACAAGCCATGGGGCCTCGAGATCGACCCGGAGCATCGTCCGCCGGGATACGAGCAGTACGACACGTTCCAGCCGACGTACCTCTACGAGTCGATCTGGGTGCTGATCGGCGGCTTCGTACTGCTGTGGATCGCGAAGCGCTACCAGATCGGCTACGGCCGGATCATGGCGTTGTACGTGATGATCTACACCGCCGGCCGGGGCTGGATCGAGGCGCTGCGCATCGACGACGCGCATCACTTCCTCGGGCTGCGGCTCAATGTGTGGACCTCGATCGTGCTGTTCTGTCTCGCGCTCGCGTACTTCGTCTGGATGGGACGCCGCCATCCCGGCCGCGAGGAGGTCATCCAGGAATGGGACGACCCCGAGGCTGCCGGGCGCGACGACGCCGAGTCTGCGGCCGAGGTCGACGCCGAGGGGGAATCCACGGTGGCGGCGAGCGACGACGCCGAGGAGGAATCCACGGTGTCGGCGAATGCGGCCGACGATGCCGCCTCCGACGACGGCTCGACCGAGAAGGACTGACGGCGACCGATGCACCCGTTCCGCGTCGCGATCGAGGCACGCGACCTCGACGCGCTGACCGGGTTGCTCTCCGATGACGTCGAGTTCCGGAGCCCGGCGGTCTTTCGCCCGTACCAGGGCCGCGAGGCGGTCATGACAGTATTGCGTGCCGCGATCCGCGTGTTCGACGACTTCCGCTACGTACGTGAGATCGGTGCACCCGAGTCACCTGAGCACGCGCTGGTCTTCACCGCGCGGGTCGGTGACCGGGACGTCGAGGGCTGCGACTTCGTACGTCTCGATGAGCAGGGCCGCGTCGACGAGCTTGTCGTGATGGTGCGCCCGATGTCGGGGCTGATCGCGCTGGCGAGTGCGATGGGTGCGGAGCTCGGCGGCCCACCGGGGGAGTGACCGGAGGCCGCGGCGTCGGTCATACTGCCGACATGGCTGAGTATCCGCAGCTTCTGCACACGGTCTTGGACACCACCGACGTACGCGGCCTTGCCGAGTTCTACCGATTGTTCTTGGGGCTGCATTACCGGTCCGGCGACGAGCCTCCCGCCGGAGGCGTCGACGACGCGGACTGGCTCGTGCTGATCGACGCGGACGGCTTGCGCAGCTTGGCGTTCCAGCAGGTCGATCGGGTCGAGCAGACGACGTGGCCGGAGCACGACGTCCCGATGCAGCTCCACGTCGACTTCACGGTGTCGAGCGTCGCGGAGTTGGAGCGACACCGCGAGCGGGCGGAGTCGCTCGGTGCGCGGGTGCTGCTGGACCGGACTGATGACCCGGACGAGCCGCTGTACGTGCTCGCCGACCTCGCGGGTCATCCGTTCTGCATCTTCGTGGCGTGAGTGCAGGGCTGGGCCCGGCGCCGCTGACTCCGTCGAGACGAACGCATATGTGCCGGAGACGGCGGACGATGTTTGGTTGCGCGGATTTCGTCAGAGTGGACGAAGGAATCTGCCTTTGGCTCAGACGGTGCGGCCAAAGGCAGATTCCTTCGTCGCAGCCCCGGGCGTCGGCACCGACGCAGACGGGAAGCGGTGAAGGCGGGAGGCGAAGGGTCGGGTAAGCCGACAAGCAACCGAAGCCACCCCTCGATTTGGCGCTCCGCCGGGCACGTCATGTAATCTGGATGGACTTGGGCCAACGTCGTCCCATCACCACGATGGCGGGCATCTCACCCCATCTCGATGCCAGACGACAGGAGCGATGCTCATGCATGCATTCCCTCCCGCCCAGGGGTTGTACGACGGCGCGCACGAGCACGATGCGTGCGGTGTCGCGTTCGTTGCGTCGCTTTCCGGCGATGCGAGCTACGACATCGTCGACAAGGCCCTCACGGCATTGCGCAATCTGGACCACCGCGGCGCGTCCGGGGCAGAGCCGGACTCCGGCGATGGTGCCGGCATCCTGCTGCAGGTTCCCCACGAGTTCCTCCGATCGGTGGTCGACTTCGATCTTCCGCCGCGAGGTGCGTACGCGGTCGGGTTGGCGTTCCTGCCGGCCGATGCGGATGACGCGGCGAAGGCGCGGGCCGCGGTCGAGGAGATCGCCTCCGAGGAGTCGCTGCGAGTCGTCGGCTGGAGAGACGTGCCGACCGAGCCGGGCATCCTCGGTGCGACGGCCCTCGGCTGCATGCCGACCATTTCGCAACTGTTCGTCACGGGTGCGGCGGGTCGGATCACGGGCATCGCGCTCGACCGGCAGGCGTTCTGCCTGCGTCGCCGCGCCGAGCATGAGGCCGGCGTGTATTTCCCGTCGCTGTCCGCGCGCACCCTTACGTACAAGGGAATGCTGACGACAGAACAGCTCCACGCGTTCTATCCCGACCTGCTCGATGAGCGCATCGCGTCCGCGCTCGCGGTCGTGCACAGCCGCTTCTCGACGAACACGTTCCCGAGCTGGCCGCTCGCGCATCCGTTCCGGTTCATCGCGCACAACGGCGAGATCAACACCGCACGCGGCAACCGCAACTGGATGCGCGCGCGGGAGGCGCTGCTGGAGAGCGATCTGATCCCGGGCGACCTCAACCGCCTGTACCCGATCTGCAGTGACGACGCCAGTGATTCGGCGTCGTTCGACGAGGTGCTCGAGCTGCTGCATCTCGGCGGCCGGAGCCTTCCGCACGCGGTCATGATGATGATCCCGGAGGCGTGGGAGAACCAGCCGGACATGGATCCTCGGCGGCGCGCGTTCTACGAGTTCCACTCGGCGGTCATGGAGCCATGGGACGGTCCGGCCTGCGTCGTCTTCACCGACGGCAACCAGATCGGCGCGGTCCTCGACCGCAACGGGTTGCGTCCCGGGCGCTTCTGGGTGACCGACGACGGGCTGGTCGTGCTCGCATCCGAGACCGGTGTCCTCGACGTCGATCCGTCTAAGATCGTACGAAAGGGCCGCCTCGAGCCCGGCCGGATGTTCCTCGCCGACCTGCAGGAGCACCGCATCGTCGACGACGACGAGATCAAGGGCGACCTGGCCACCGCGAACCCGTACGACGAATGGCTGTACTCCGGGCTGATCCGCTTCGAGAACCTCCCCGAGCGTGAGCACATCGTGCACACGCACGCGTCGGTCAAGCGGCGCCAGCAGTTGTTCGGCTATACGGAGGAGGAGCTGCGCGTCCTGGTCGCGCCGATGGCACAGAACGCCGCCGAGCCGATCGGGTCGATGGGCACGGACAGCCCGATCGCCGCGCTCTCCGACAAGCCGCGGCAGCTGTTCGACTACTTCAGCCAGCAGTTCGCTCAGGTCACCAACCCGCCGCTCGACGCGATCCGCGAGGAGATGGTCACGTCGCTCGCGGGGCTGATCGGCCCTGAGCGGAACCTCGTCGACCCCGGCGCCGCCTCGTGTCGGATGGTGCAGCTGCCGTTCCCCGTGATCGACAACGACGAGCTCGCCAAGATCATCCACATCAACCGTGACGGCGATCTCCCCGGTTTCCAGACGCACGTCGTGCAAGGGCTCTACCGGGTTGCCGGCGACGGCGACGCTCTCGAGGAGCGGCTCGACGAGATCCGCCGCGAGGTGTCGGAGGCGATCGCGGACGGTGCACGCATCATCGTCCTGTCCGACCGGCATGCCACGACGGAGCTCGCACCGATCCCGTCGCTGCTGCTGACGGGCGCCGTGCACCACCACCTCGTACGCGAGAAGACCCGTACGCAGGCGGCGCTGGTCGTCGAGGCGGGAGACGTACGCGAGGTGCACCACGTCGCTCTGCTGATCGGGTACGGGGCCTCCGCCGTCAACCCGTACCTCGCCATGGAGAGCGCGGAGGACCTCGCTCGCTCGGGCGTCTGGCTCACCGACATCGAACCCGAGCAGGCAGTACGCAACCTCGTACGTGCGCTCGGCAAGGGTGTGCTCAAGGTGATGAGCAAGATGGGCGTCTCGACGGTCGCGTCGTACACCGGTGCGCAGATCTTCGAGGCGATCGGCCTGTCGCAGGACGTCATCGACGAGTACTTCACCGGTACGACGTCTCGACTCGGCGGCGTCGAGCTCGACGTGATCGCCGACGAGGTGTGTGCCCGGCACGCGCAGGCGTACCCGACCGACGGCATCCCGCTCATCCGGCGGCAGCTGGAGATCGGCGGCGAGTACCAGTGGCGGCGCGACGGCGCGCCGCACCTCTTCGACCCCGATTCGGTGTTTCGCCTGCAACACTCCACGCGTACGGGGCGGTACGACATCTTCAAGCAGTACACGAAGCTGGTCGACGACCAGTCCGAACGGCTGATGACGCTGCGCGGGCTGTTGCGCTTCCGCGACGGAGTACGCGAGCCGGTGTCGGTCGACGAGGTCGAGCCGGTGAGTGACATCGTCAAGCGCTTCTCGACGGGCGCGATGTCGTACGGCTCGATCAGCCAGGAGGCGCACGAGACGTTGGCGGTCGCGATGAACCGGCTCGGCGCGAAGTCCAACACGGGCGAGGGCGGTGAGGACTCCGACCGGCTGTACGACCCCGTTCGTCGCAGCGCGATCAAACAGGTGGCGTCCGGCCGATTCGGCGTCACGTCGGAGTACCTCACGAACGCCGACGACCTGCAGATCAAGATCGCGCAGGGTGCGAAGCCGGGGGAGGGCGGTCAGCTGCCCGGGCACAAGGTCTACCCCTGGATCGCGAAGACGCGACACTCGACGCCCGGGGTGGGGCTGATCTCGCCGCCGCCGCACCACGACATCTACTCGATCGAAGACATCAAGCAGCTCATCCACGACCTGAAGAACGCGAACCCGCAGGCCCGCGTCCATGTGAAGCTGGTATCGGAGACCGGCGTCGGCACTGTCGCGGCAGGCGTGTCCAAGGCCCACGCGGATGTCGTGCTCATCTCCGGACACGACGGCGGCACGGGCGCGTCGCCCCTGACGTCGCTCAAACACGCCGGCGGGCCGTGGGAGCTCGGCCTCGCCGAGACCCAGCAGACCCTGCTGCTGAACGGTCTTCGCGATCGCATCGTGGTGCAGTGCGACGGTCAGCTGAAGACCGGTCGTGACGTCGTCGTCGCTGCACTGCTCGGCGCGGAGGAGTTCGGCTTCGCGACCGCGCCGCTCGTGGTCAGCGGCTGTATCATGATGCGGGTCTGCCACCTCGACACCTGCCCCGTCGGCGTCGCCACGCAGAACCGCGAGCTGCGGGAGCAGTACAGCGGCAAGGCGGAGTTCGTCGTCACGTTCTTCGAGTACATCGCTCAAGAGGTACGCGAGCTGCTCGCCGAGCTCGGGTTCCGCTCGCTCGACGAGGCGATCGGTCAGGTCGAGACGCTCGACGTACGTCGAGCCGTCGACCACTGGAAGGCAAGCGGGCTCGACCTCTCGCCGATCCTGCACAAGCCCGACCTGCCCGAGGGCGCGGCGCTGCGGCGTACGCGCGGACAGGACCACGGGCTCGAGCGGGCACTCGACAACGAGCTGATCGCGTTGTCGTACGACGCGCTCGAGCACGGCGAGCCCGTGCGGGCGCAGATCCCGATCCGCAACGTCAACCGCACCGTCGGCACGATGCTGGGGCACGAGGTCACCAAGCGCTACCGAGGCGATGGCCTCGGCGACGACACGATCGACGTGACGTTCACCGGGTCGGCCGGGCAGTCGTTCGGCGCGTACGTGCCGCGCGGCATCACGCTGCGGCTCGAAGGAGACACCAACGACTATCTGGGCAAGGGACTCTCGGGTGGTCGGATCGTCGTACGCCCCGACCGCGCGGCGACCTTCGATGCCGCCGAGCAGATCATCGCCGGCAACGTGATCGGCTACGGAGCGACTGCGGGCGAGATGTTCATCCGGGGCCGGGTCGGCGAGCGGTTCTGCGTCCGCAACTCGGGAGCGACCGCGGTCGTCGAGGGAGTCGGTGATCACAGCTGCGAGTACATGACGGGTGGCATCGCGGTCGTACTCGGCACGACCGGACGCAACGTCGCGGCCGGGATGAGCGGCGGTTCGGCGTACGTGCTCGACCTCGACGAGCGCCAGGTGAACCACGAGCTCGTCGAGCTGAGCCCGTTGCGCAGCGAGGAGGCGGACGAGCTGCGTGACCTCGTCCAGCGCCATCACGAGGAGACGGGCTCCACGGTGGCCGAGGCGTTGCTGGCCGACTGGGACGCGAATCTGACCCGGTTCACCCGGATCATCCCGGTCACGTACCGCAAGGTTCTCGAGGCCCAGGACGCCGCCAGGCAAGGTGGTCTGAGTGAGGTCGACACGACGGCGAAGATGATGGAGGCGGCGATCAATGGCTGACCCGAAGGCATTCATGCGTACGCCGCGCGAGGTGGCGGAGCGTCGGCCGATCGAGGAGCGCACGGGCGACTGGCAGGAGGTCTACCCGGGGGGCGCGGGTCGGGCGCTGCTGCCGATCATCACCGAGCAGGCGGGCCGCTGCATGGACTGCGGGATCCCGTTCTGCCACAGCGGTTGCCCGCTCGGCAACCTCATCCCCGAGTGGAACGACCTGGTGTGGCGCGACGACTGGGAGGGCGCGATCGAGCGCCTGCACGCGACGAACAACTTCCCGGAGTTCACCGGTCGGCTCTGCCCGGCGCCGTGCGAGACGGCCTGCGTCGTCGCTATCAACCGCGACGCGGTGACGATCAAGAACGTCGAGGTCTCGATCATCGACAAGGCGTGGGAGCGGGGCCTCGTACGTCCGGAGCCGCCGGAGTGGCTGACCGGCAAGACCGTCGCGGTCATCGGGTCCGGTCCGGCCGGTCTCGCCGCGGCCCAGCAGCTCACCCGCGCGGGACACACGGTCGCGGTGTACGAGCGCGACGACAAGCCGGGCGGCCTGCTGCGGTACGGCATCCCTGAGTTCAAGATGGAGAAGGTACAGGTCGATCGGCGGATCGAGCAGATGCGGCGCGAGGGCACGGTCTTCCGTTCCAACGTCGCGGTGGGCGACGACCTGTCCGGTGCGGCCGTACGTGAGCGGTACGACGCCGTCGTACTCGCGGTCGGCTCGACCGTACGCAGGGATCTGCCCGTACCCGGCCGTGAGCTGGCCGGCATCCACCAGGCGATGGAGTACCTGCCGCAGTCGAACCGTGTCTCGCTCGGCGAGGAGGTGGCCGACCAGATCACCGCCGCCGGCAAGGACGTCGTCATCATCGGCGGCGGCGACACGGGCGCCGACTGCCTCGGCACCGCGATCCGCCAGGGCGCGCGGTCGATCACCCAGCTGGAGATCATGCCGCGCCCGACCGACGAACGGCCCGACAACCAGCCGTGGCCGACGTACCCGATGATCTATCGCGTCGCGTCGGCGCACGAGGAGGGCGGCGAGCGCACGTACTCCGTGTCCACCAAGGAGTTCTTGGGCGACGGCGGGAGCGTACGCGGACTGCGCATCGTCGAGGTGGAGTTCGTCGACGGCGCGATGACCGAGGTCGACGGCACCGAGCGGGACATCCCGGCGCAGCTGGTCCTGTTCGCGATGGGCTTCACGGGTCCGGAGCGCGAAGGGCTCGTGGAGCAGCTCGGTGTCGATCTGGACGAGCGCGGCAACGTCGCACGCGACAAGACGTACATGACGAGTGTCGATGGCGTCTTCGTGGCCGGCGACGCCGGGCGGGGTCAGTCGCTCATCGTCTGGGCGTTGGCGGAGGGGCGTTCGTGCGCCGCAGGAGTCGACGCGTACCTCGGTGGCACGAGTGGACTACCCGCTCCGATCCCGCCGACCGCGCGGCCGCTCGCCGTGTGACGGAGGGCCCGCCGAGATTTCTGGTTTGTTTTTGCGTCGAACAATTTCGTTGACGGGTGGGTAACCCCTAGGGTGGAGCCGTGCGTAGAGCAAAGATCGTCTGCACTCTCGGTCCCGCAACCAGTTCGTACGACGACATACTCGCCCTTGCGCGGGCAGGTATGGACGTCGCGCGACTCAACCTGAGCCACGGCACCCACGATGACCACGCGAGCTCGTACGAGCACGTGCGGGCCGCCGGCAAGGAGCTCGGCAAGGCGATTGCGATCGTCGCCGACCTGCAGGGACCGAAGATTCGCCTCGGCACTTTCGCCGACGGGCCGCAGACACTCAACACAGGTGACCCCTTCACGATCTCGGTCGCAGACATCGAGGGCGGCGGCAGTACGTGTTCGACCACCTACAAGGGCCTCCCGGGCGACGTGAAGGTCGGCGACGAGATCCTGATCGACGACGGGCAGGTACGCCTGCGCGCAACCAAGGTGACCGACAGCGAGGTCGAGACCGAGGTCGAGGTCGGCGGCACCGTCAGTGACCACAAGGGCATCAACCTGCCCGGCGTACAGGTCAGCGTGCCGGCGATGTCCGACAAGGACGTCGACGACCTGCGGTGGGCCCTGCGCACCGGTGTCGACTTCGTCGCGCTGTCGTTCGTACGCAACGCCGCCGACGCCGAGGACGTACGCCGGATCATGCGCGACGAGGACGTGCTGCGGCCCGTCATCGCCAAGATCGAGAAGCCGCAGGCGGTCGAGAACCTCGAGGAGATCGTCGACGTCTTCGACGGCTTCATGGTCGCGCGCGGTGATCTGGGCGTCGAGCTGCCGCTCGAGTTCGTGCCACTCGTGCAGAAGAAGATCATCGAGCGCGCGCGTACGCATGCCAAGCCGGTCATCGTGGCGACCCAGATGCTGGAGTCGATGATCTCGTCGCCGCGTCCGACCCGCGCAGAGACCTCCGACGTCGCGAACGCCGTCCTCGACGGCGCGGACGCGGTGATGCTGTCGGGCGAGACCAGTGTCGGACAGTATCCGGTCGAGACAGTTGAGACGATGGCGCGGATCGTGGGGTCGACCGAGGACCACGGTCTCTCGCAGATGGCCGCGATCGACTGGAAGCCGCGTACCCGCGGCGGCGTGATCTGCAAGGCTGCGGCCGAAGTGGCCGAGGCCGTCGACGCGAAGTACCTGGTCGCGTTCACGACGTCCGGCGACTCCGCGCGGCGCGCCACGCGTTACCGCTCCCGGGTGCCGGTGATCGCGTTCACGACGGACCCGGTCGTACGCGAGCAGCTGGCGTTGAGCTGGGGCGTCGAGTCGTTCTGGGCCCGCCGCGTCGAGCACACGGACATGATGGTGCGCCAGGTCGATCGCAGCCTGCTGGAGAGCGGGCACTGCGTCGAGGGCGAGCAGGTCGTCATCGTGGCGGGCAGCCCGCCCGGCATCCCGGGCTCGACGAATGCGCTGCGCATCCATCGGATGGGTGATGCGATCAACGAGATCGCTCCCGCGTACCGCGGCGACGAGTCGATCGAGTAGTGCGGCGCATGATTTCGCTCGTCCTGGGTAGGTGAGGTTCCGCCAGGTATGGCGGGATCGCCGGAGACCCCGGCCGTCCCTCGGACGAAGGAGATCGGCATGATCAAGCACGTCTTCACAAGGTTCGGAATCGTCGCCGCAGGTGTCGCCGCGGCGTTCGCAGGCACGGTCACCCAGGCCGGTGCTGCACCGGCCGTACACGATGTCACTCCCGACACCGTCGCGGTTGCGCCGGCCGCCGGCTGGGACACCCCGAACGACCGCAGCTACTACCTCGAGGCGTCCTGCGAGCCGTACGCCGCGGCGATCAGGCAGGGTGCCGCCGCCTGGAACGGGCTCACCGAGGGCGGGGGTACGCCCGTCGAGTGCCGGAACAGCTACATCACCGACTGCGGGGGTGGCGGCAACATCGTCGGCTGCAACTGGGGTCAGGGTCAGCGGATCGCGTTGTACATGGGCGGTGTGAACGACGACGCGCTACTCGCGGCGCACGAGTTCGGCCACGACTGGTACGGCCACTCCGACTACCAGTGCGCAGGCTGGGGGAGCCCGGCGGAGGTCATGTCGCCGACCATCTGCAACGCCCCGCTCGCCCGCGGCGGCAAGCTGCCCACCATGTGAATGTGCCGGGTGCGGGACTTGAACCCGCACGTCCTTTCGGACAATGGTGTTTGAGACCATCGCGTCTGCCTATTCCGCCAACCCGGCTCGCGCCACCTGCGTACGCACCAGCGGCGCGGGATAACCTTCTCACGTGCCAACACCAGCCTCGCCCACGACCCCGAGCCGTCGCGTCGTCATCGCGGAGGACGAAGCGCTGATCCGACTCGACCTCGCGGAGATGCTCTCGGAGGAGGGTTACGAGGTCGTCGGGCAGGCGTCCGACGGCGAACAGGCCGTCCGGCTGACCGAGGAGTTCCGGCCGGATCTCGTCGTCATGGACATCAAGATGCCGAAGCTCGACGGGATTGCTGCGGCCGAGCGCATCGCGACGCAACGAATCGCTCCGGTGGTCATGCTGACCGCATTCAGTCAGCGTGAGCTGGTGGATCGGGCGCGTGACGCGGGCGCGATGGCGTACCTCGTCAAGCCGTTCAGCAAGACCGACCTCGTGCCCGCGATCGAGATGGCCGTCAGCCGGTACGTCGAGCTGATCGAGCTGGAGAACGAGGTCGACGACCTGACCGAACGGCTCGAGACCCGCAAGCTCGTCGACCGCGCCAAGGGCGTACTCCAGGAGACGCTCTCGCTGAGCGAGCCGGACGCGTTCCGCTGGATCCAGAAGACCGCGATGGACCTACGGTTGTCCATGAAGGCGGTCGCAGCGGGCGTCGTCGACCATGGACCGGGCATCGCGGACGGGGCGGACGACGGCGACGGCCGCGCGGATTGACGGCCGCGAGGTCACAACTTCGCAACATCGAACGTCGATTGCGTAACCGATGCATGTGTGTGACAAATACGCGCTAGTTTCTAGGCACTGAAACGGTCGCGAGCCGTGCGCCCAGGTGTGCGCGGAGTGCGCGTCTGAGACGAACAACCCGGAGGATCCATGAGACGCCCCTCAACGGCGGTCCGGCTCGCGGCGGTAGCCGCGGCGACCGCGCTAGTACTCGCCGCTTGCGGTGGCGACGACGACGACGGCGGCAGTGACGACAGCAGCGGCAGCGACGACAGCGGCGCCGCAGCGGCCGGTCAGACCACGAGCAACAAGCAGGTCTACTTCGTCGACGGCAACACCGCCGACTACAGCAAGGACTTCGATCCCGGCACGCTCAAGGGCGTGAAGGCGACGTACCCCGGCGCCGAGCTGGGCGACGACTTCCGCAAGCGCTTGCTGTCGATCGACAGCAAGCTCGACAGCTTCACGTACGGTCCCGAGTCGTACGACGCGACGGTGGTCACCGCACTGTCGGCGATCGCGGCCGACACCGACGATCCGAAGGCCATCGCGAAGGAGATGCAGGGCGTTTCGGCACCCCCCGGAACGAAGTGCACCGAGTTCAAGGAGTGCGCCGATCTGCTCAGCGGTGGCAAGGACGTCGACTACGAAGGTGTGAGCAGCCCGATCAACTTCAACGACACGGGTAGCCCCTCCGCCGCGACGATCGGCATCTTCGAGTACGGCGAGGACAACACCTTCCACAACATCGACTACGTCACCGGAGAGGTGACCGAGAACCCCGCTCCGAGCGCCGGCCAGCAGATCGAGGGCACGGGTAAGAGCGACGGTCAGTTCAAGGTCGGCACGCTGCTGCCGCAGACCGGCGACCTCGCGTTCCTGGAGCCGCCCGAGACCGCCGGCGTCAAGCTCGCGATCGAGGACATCAACAAGGCCGGCGGCGTGCTCGGCAAGGACGCCACGATCACCGAGGCCGACTCCGGCGACGGTACGCCGAACATCGCGCCGGAGCAGGCGAACAAGCTGCTGTCGGCGAATGTCGACGTCATCGTCGGGGCCGCGTCGTCGGACGTGTCGCTCGCGGTGCTCAAGCAGATCACCAACGCGGGTGTCCTGCAGATCTCGCCGGCGAACACCTCGACGGCGTTCGACACCAAGGACGACAAGGGTCTGTACTTCCGTACGGCTCCGTCGGACGTGCTGCAGGGCCGGGTGATGGCCGACCAGCTCGGCAAGGACGGCTTCACCAACGTCGCGATCATGGCCCGCCAGGAGGCGTACGGTGAGGCGCTCGCCGAGAATGTGGAGAAGTACTTCACCGAGCAGGGCGGCGAGGTCGTGGCGAACGTGCTGTACTCGCCGGAGTCGCCGAACTTCTCCGCCGAGGTCGACGAGATCGCATCGGCCGATCCGGACGCGATCGTGCTGATCTCGTTCGACGAGGCGAAGAAGATCATCCCGGAGATGGAGACGGCGGGCATCGGCCCGAACAAGTAGGCCGTAGCCGCAGTAAGCAATCGGGCCCCGGAACGCGGAAGCGTTCCGGGGCCTCGTTGTGTGGCGGAGCTTCTCTTACGGCAGCCGCTCGCGTCGGCGTGGCCGTTCTACGAGATCTGGGCCGAAACGACGGGTCGTGACGACTGACAGAGCGGCGGCTCCGCCGTTTCAGCCCAGATCTCGGGTTGATGCGGCATCCGGTCCGTTCAGTGCGCGTTCGTACGTGGACCCCGATCCTCGTTCACCCTTGCGTTCTCGCCCGGCTGCGTTTCCGGGCGGCGCCATGGCCGATGCGCGGGCGTACGAGACCTCAGTCGGCCTTGGCGAGCGTACGAGACCTCAGTCGGCCTTGGCGAGCGTTCCGAGGTAGAGCTCGATCACCTTCGGGTCGTTCATCAGCTCGCGACCTGGGGCGGTGTACGCGTTGCGGCCCTGGTCGAGGACGTACCCACGGTCGCAGATCTGCAGGCAGCGGCGGGCGTTCTGCTCGACCATGACCACCGAGACCCCGGCCCGGTTGATCGCGCGGGTCTGTACGAACACCTCGTCCTGCAGGACGGGGGAGAGGCCCGCGGACGGCTCGTCGAGCAGGAGGACGGACGGGTCCATCATCAACGCCCGGCCCATCGCCACCATCTGCCGCTCGCCGCCGGACAGCGAGCCGGCGCGCTGTGTCTTGCGGTCGATCAGCGCCGGGAAGATGTCTCCGACCACCTCGAGCCGCTCGCCGAACTTCGCAGGGGCCTGATAGCAGCCCATCTGCAGGTTCTCCTCGATCGACAGGCTCGGGAAGACGTTCTCGGTCTGCGGTACGAAGCCGATGCCCTTGCTCACAAGCGTATCGGCGCGCTCGTTCGTGATCTCCTTGCCGCGAAGCGTCACCGTGCCGGAGTGGATGGTGACCAATCCGAACAGCGCCTTGAGCAGCGTCGACTTGCCCGCGCCGTTCGGCCCGATGATGCCGACGAGCTCGCCTTCCTGGCAGTACAGGTCGGTGTGGTTCAAGATGTTGACGCCGGGCAGGTAGCCGGCGATCAGGTCATCCGCACGCAGGATGGCGCCGTCTGCGGCGGCGAGGTGCGCGTCGCGCTCCTTCTGCGCGGCCTCGCCCAGGTCGGGCGAGTCGACCGCGGCTTCACTGTCGCTCATGCTCATCCCTCCAGATGCTCGGACTTGCCGCCGGCTTCGGCGATCTTCTCGGCGAGCTCGGCCGCCTCGCGCTCTTCGGTGATATCGGTGTCGTGATGTTCGCCGAGGTAGGCGTCGATGACCTTCGGGTCACTCATCACGTCGTCCGGGGTGCCCTCGGAGACGATGCGGCCCTGAGCCATCACGATCACGTGGTCGGAGATATCGCGGACCATGTCCATGTCGTGCTCGACGAACAGCACCGTCATACCGTCTTCGCGCAGGGACTTGACGTGTCCGAGCAGCGACTGCTTGAGCGCCGGGTTGACACCGGCCATCGGCTCGTCGAGCATCACGAGCTCCGGGTCGACCATCAGCGCGCGCGCGACCTCGAGCAGCTTGCGTTGGCCGCCCGAAAGCGACCCGGCGAAGTCGTCGGCCTTCTCCTTGAGCTTGAACCGCTCGAGCAGCGCGTACGCCCGCTCGGTGACCTCACGCTCCTGGCTTCGCCAGAGTGCCGCCCACGGCGCGGACCAGAACCGCTCGCCGCGCTGGTCGGTGGCGGCCAGCCGCATGTTCTCGATCACCGACAGCTTCGCGAGCACCTTCGTCAGCTGGAACGTACGCACCATGCCGCGCCGCGCCACCTTGTACGCCGGCACGCCGGCGAGGTCGTGACCGTTGTACGTCCACGAGCCGGTGTCGGGTTGGTCGAAGCCGGTGAGCAGGTTGAAGAACGTCGTCTTGCCGGCGCCGTTCGGTCCGATCAGCGCGGTGATCTTGCCGCGCGGGACCTCGACATGGTCGACGTCGACCGCGGTCAGGCCGCCGAACCGGCGTACGACGTTGTCGGCCACCAGGATCGGCTCATTGGGATCGGTCGCGTTCTGTGTCGGCTCTGGGGCCGTTGCGTCAGCGGGCATCGAGCGCAATCTCCTTCCGGTCTCCGAAGACTCCCTGCGGGCGGTAGATCATCAGCAGCATCAGCACAAGCCCGACCAGCATGAACCGGACAGGGCCGACCTGCTGCCCGTCCATCAACCAGGTCGGCATCGTCGGGTCGCTGCCGCTTGTCAGCTTCGAGAGGACCCCGTCGACCAAGGACAGCAGGCCCCAGAACACGATCGCCCCGAACACCGGGCCGATCACCCGGGCCGCGCCGCCGAGGATCAGCATCGTGAACACGATGAACGTCATGTCGAGGTTGAAGCTGTTCGGCTGCACCGCGTCTTGCGCGATCGCGATGGCGAACCCGCCGAGGCAGCCGATCATGCCTCCCAGGACGAGCGCCTGCATCTTGTACGCATACACGTTCTTACCGAGGCTGCGAGCGGCCTCCTCGTCCTCACGAATCGCCTTGAGCACCCGGCCCCACGGCGAACGGACGAGCAGCCAGACGAACACGCTGGACAGCGCGACCACGACCCAGCCGACCGTCATCACCCAGAACTCGTCGGAGCGGAACCCCAGGATCGAGCCGGAGTAGGGGTTCGCGTTGTAGAAGGCTTCGGTGAAGTCGTTGATGCCGGTGCGCCCGCCCAGCGTGTCCTTCCAGGTGCCGCCGAGCACGAGGCGCAGTACCTCCGCCGCGGCGATCGTCGCGATGGCGAGGTAGTCGGCCCGTAGGCGCAGAGTCGGGATACCGAGCAGCAGGGCCAGTACGGCACTGAGCACGAGTCCCAACCCGATCCCGACGAAGAACGGAAGGCCCCAGGACGCGACCGAGACGGCGAGGCCGTACGCGCCGAGCGCCAGGAATCCGGCCTGACCGAAGTTGATCAGCCCGGTGTAGCCGAACTGCACGTTGAGGCCGATGGCGGCGAGGCAGAAGTAGATCGCCGAGGTACCGACCGCCGCCTGGAGGGCGTTCTCGAGAATTGACCAGTCCATCAGTTTCTCCCTCTCCCGATCATCCCACGCGTTCCTTGCGGCCCAGCAGACCTTGCGGCCGGACCATCAGAACGACGATGAGGACGAACAGTGCGGTCGCGATCTTCAGCTCTGCGGGAATGATGAGCGTCGACATCTCGATCAGGATGCCGACGACAACCGAGCCGATGATGGCGCCCCAGACCGATCCGAGTCCTCCGACCGTGATCGCGGCGAACATCACCAGCAGCACCTGAGCACCGAGGTCGAACTTCACCGACTGGGTGAAGCCGAGCATCACACCGCAGGCGCCCGCGAGCATGGTGCCGACCGTCCAGACGACGGTGATCACCCGGTCGACGTTGATACCCGAGGACGCGGCGAGTGCGGGATTGTCGGCCACCGCGCGGGTCGCCCGACCGATCCGGGTCTTCTGCAGCGCGATCGTCACCGACAGCAGCAGCACGACGGCGATCGCGATGATGATCAGGTCACGGGTGGTGTAGTCGACACCGAGCGCGTGGCTCGCGTCCGGCGTCATGTAGTCGTCGTAGTTCAGGGTCTGCCCGCCGGTGCCGTACTGGTACGCGTTGCGCAGCAGGAACTGCAGGCCGATCGAGACGATCATCATCGCGATCAGCCCGGTGCCCCTGTGCCTGAGTCTTCGCCAGAACAGCGTGTCCTGGAGATAGCCGAACGCCGCCGCACAGATCATCGCGAGGAGTCCGGCGACCCAGATGGGCCAGCCGATCGCGACGTTGAAGACGTAGGTCATGATCGCGCCGAACGTGACGAGCTCGCCGTGGGAGAAGTTCGTCAGGCCGGTGGTGCCGAAGACCATCGACAGGCCGAGCGCGCCGAGCGCGAGCACGATGCCGAAGTACGCGCCGTCCCAGATCGTCTGCGGCACGCGGTCGTACCAGGACTCGACCGCACGGTTGTCCGGCCCGACCGCGAACACCGTCGAGAGCGACGGTCGACCTGAGTCGAGCGTCACCGTGAGTGGGTTCTGGATGCCTTCGCGGAGCTGGACTCCCTCGGGGAGAGTGTCCGTGACGAGCTCGATCTTGGTCTCGCCCGTGGCGGGCACCTTGAGCTGGTATCGCCCGCTCTCGTCGCTCTCCGTCTCGAGCGTGTCACCCTCGGACGTCGTGACCCGGATCGTCACTCCCGGCACCGCTTCGTTGCCTTCGGCGGTGTTCTGCAGAACACCCGAGATGACGGTGACCGGGCCCTTGTCCTTGTCCTTGTCGGCGGCGAACGGGGTGCTGGCGGATGGGGCTTGCTCTCCGGGCGCGGCCTGCGCCGCCGAACCCCAGGTGAAGAGGAATGCTCCCATGAGGAGTGCGAGGACAGCTGCTACGCGCAGTCGCACATCAGGCTCCTGTCGGGTGGTCGGTAACGGCCAGTTCATGCAACAGGGAGGGTACAGAGCACCCTCCCCGTCTCATGGACTCTGCGGGAGCATAGCGGGTCGACCGGAGCGGGAGATGCCGATCGGATGATCGTGTTGTAACCGTTGCACAACGGCGGCAGAGTCCGGTCTAACGGATGAGGACGACGATTTCGGTCAAGATCGGGGCGACGATCAGGGCTGGGAGCAGGTCGGCCACAGGGAGCGCCTTGAGCTGCAGCAGCCGGATGCCGACCCCTGCCAGCAGCAGCCCTCCGGTGGCCGTCAACGCAGCAAGATGAGCGTCGGGAAGGAACGAGCCGAGCGCGAGCCCGACCACCGTGAGCGAGCCCTGCACGGCGAGCACCGCGATGGCCGAGGCCATCACTCCGATGCCGAGGGAGGCGGCGAACGCGATCGCTGCGAAGCCGTCGAGCACGGACTTCAGCACGAGCTGGTCCGAACCGTTGCCGAGACCGTCGTTGAGCGAACCGAGCACCGTGAGCGGCCCGACGCAGAACACCAGCGACGCGGAGACGAACCCCTCGATGAACCGGACGCGTTCCTCCGACGTCTCTCGTCGGCTGAGCCGACTCTGCAGCCACCCGCCGAACGCCTCCAACCGCAGCTCGATGCCCGCCAGCGACCCGGCGATTCCGCCGATCAGCAGCGACCCCAGCACGATCAGCACGGGTGCGTCCGGTCCGACCTCCGACGTGAATGCCGAGTCGGTGACCGCCATCGCGGCCAACGCGGCGATCAGCAGCGTCACCAGGCCGAGAGCATCGGTCACCGCGTTGCGCGTACGCTGCGGCAGCCGGTGCCCGACCGCGACCCCGATACCCGAGCCGATCAGCACCGCGACGACGTTGATGACGGTTCCTTCGCCCCTGAACAAGTGCGTTCCTCACTCCTGTGGACCTGCGGGTGACGTTGGACCTGCTCCGGCGTAGTCTGTCAGCCGCGGGGTCCGTGAACGTCCGGTACCTAGATGAGGAGCGTCAGGTTGTCGCGAGTATCCATCGTGGTGCGAGACGCCGAGATCGAGGACGCCGCCGCCCTGATCGAGGTATGGGACCAGTGCAACGCCGTCGACATCGAGTCGTACGACAGTGAGACGGCGTCGGGAATCCACCGCAAGCCGATGGTGGCCGAGGCCGCCGACGCGTTGAGCGAGCAGCTCTCCGATCCCGACCGCAAGATCCTCGTCGCCGTCCGCGACGGCGACGTCGTCGGTGCGATCGCATTCCGCCGGCAGCTGTTGTCGCTGATCCAGACCGAGAAGGTCATCGTCGTCACCGACCTCCATGTCGCACCCCGTCACCGCCGCCGGCTGATCGCGTCGAGTCTGATCTCCGCGGGCGTACGTTGGGCCGAGGACGTCAACTGCGAGGTGATGATGGCCGTCTCGCCCGCCGACTCCCGAGACGCCAACCGATTCCTGAATCGCATCGGCTTCGGTCAGGTCGCGGTCGTACGCGCGGCGCAGGTCAGCGCGCTCGGGTCGAGGTTCGCGGGCATCGCGACGAGCTCGAGGTTCACCGGCCGGCTGATCGCCTTGCGGCGCACGATGCGCCGCCGGCAGTCGCACGTCCGGCCGGGCTCGTCGGTCTGACCCGGCACTGCCCGACACCCGTGCGGGTTGTCGGACCGCGCCGTTAGGCTCGCCGGGTGGACACCGCTGCAGCCAACCGCCTCCTGCTCATCGACGGCCACTCGATCGCGTACCGCGCGTTCTTCGCGCTCCCGGTCGAGAACTTCTCGACCACCACGGGCCAGCCGACCAACGCCGTGTACGGGTTCACGTCGATGCTCATCAACGTGCTGCGCGACGAGGAGCCGACCCACGTCGCGGTCGCGTTCGACGTCTCCCGCAAGACGTTCCGGCTGGAGGAGTACGCCGAGTACAAAGGCAACCGCTCGGCGTCGCCGCCGGAGTTCAAGGGTCAGGTCTCGCTCGTCAAGGAGGTCCTCGACGCGCTCGCGATCTCCAGCCTGGAGCGGGAGGGCTACGAGGCCGACGACATCATCGGCACGCTCGCGACACAGGCGGAGGCGGCCGGCTTTGACGTGCTGATCTGCACCGGCGACCGCGATGCCCTGCAGCTCGTCACCGACCACACCACCGTGCTCTACCCCCGCAAGGGTGTCTCCGACCTGGCGCGGATGACGCCGGAGGCGGTGCAGGAGAAGTACGGAGTCGCACCGGAGCGGTACCCCGAGGTCGCGGCGCTGGTCGGTGAGACCAGCGACAACCTGCCGGGCGTACCCGGTGTCGGTCCGAAGACGGCCGCCAAGTGGCTGGCGAAGTTCGACGGGCTCGACGGCATCGTGCGCGACGTCGACCAGGTGCCGGGCAAGGCGGGGGAGTCGCTGCGCGAACACCTCTCCGACGTCATCCGCAACCGCCGCATCAACGCGCTCGTACGCGACCTCGACCTGCCGCTCGGCCCGGACGAACTCGCGCTGAAGACGTGGGATCGCGACGCCATCCACGAGGTGTTCGACGGCCTGGAGTTCCGGGTGCTGCGCGACCGGCTGTTCGCGACGCTGTCGTCCGACGAGCCGGTCTCCGACGAGGGCTTCGACATCGACGCGACGATCCCGGTGGCGGGTGCGCTGGGCGAGTGGCTCGACGCCCACGCCCGCGACGGCGCGCGGGCCGGACTCCACGTCGACGGCGTCTGGGGCGCTGGAGCGGGCGACGTGCGGTCGGTCGCGATCGCGACCGCGAAGGGGCCGGCGGCCTGGGTCGACCTCGCCGAGCTCGGCCCGGACGACGAGCGCGCTCTCGCGGGCTGGCTGGGCGACGCGGACGTGTCGAAGGCGCTGCACGACGCCAAGGGTCCGATGCTCGCGCTGCGGGCTCGCGGCATCGAGCTGCGTGGCGTCGAGCACGACACCGCGCTCGCCGCGTACCTCGTCAAGCCCGACCAGCGTTCGTACGACCTCGCCGACCTGACCCTGCGCTACCTGCGCCGCGAGCTGGCCGATGACTCCGCGGACGCCGGCCAGCTGACGCTCGACACCGGCGAGCAGGCCGGCGCGGACGCGGCGATGGTACGTGCGCGGGCGACGCTCGAGCTCGCGGCCGAGCTCGACACCGATCTCGAGCGGCACGGCGCCGCCGAGCTGCTCCGCGACCTCGAGCTGCCGCTGCTCAGCGTGCTGGCCGAGATGGAGCGCACGGGCATCGCCGTCGACGACGCCGACCTCGAGCAGCTCGAGTCGCAGTTCGCCACGCGGGTACGCGACGCGGCCGACGAGGCGTACGCGGTGATCGGCAAGCAGATCAACCTCGGCTCGCCGAAGCAGCTGCAGGTGGTGCTGTTCGACGAGCTCGGCATGCCGAAGACCAAGCGTACGAAGACCGGTTACACCACCGACGCCGACGCATTGCAGTCGTTGTTCGAGAAGACCGAGCACCCGTTCCTCTCGCACCTGCTGACACATCGCGACGTCAGCCGACTACGCCAGACCGTCGAAGGCCTCCGCAAGACCGTGGCCAGCGACAGCCGGATCCACACGACGTACAACCAGACGATCGCGGCGACGGGCCGACTGAGCTCGACCGACCCGAACCTGCAGAACATCCCGATCCGCACCGAGTCCGGCCGGCGGATCCGTGGCGCGTTCTGTGTCGGTCCCGGCTACGACGACCTGCTGACCGCCGACTACAGCCAGATCGAGATGCGGATCATGGCGCACGTCTCGGAGGACGCCGGCCTGATCGCGGCGTTCAACTCCGGCGAAGACTTCCACACGGCGATGGCATCGCGGGTCTTCGCGGTCGATGCCGACGAGATCACCCCCCATATGCGCAGCCGGATCAAGGCGATGAACTACGGGCTCGCGTACGGGCTCTCGGCCTACGGCCTGAGTCAGCAGCTCGGCATCGAGACCGGCGAGGCGCAGGGCCTGATGGAGGAGTACTTCGTGCGCTTCGGCGGCGTACGCGACTACCTGCACGGTGTCGTCGACGAGGCACGCCAGACCGGGTTCACCGAGACCATCCTCGGCCGGCGACGCTACCTACCGGACCTCACCAGCGACAACCGGCAGCGCCGCGAGATGGCGGAGCGGATGGCCCTCAACGCACCGATCCAGGGCTCGGCGGCCGACATCATCAAGGTTGCCATGCTCGGCGTACACGGGGCGCTCGCGGAGTCCGACCTGACGTCACGGATGCTGCTGCAGGTCCACGACGAGCTCGTGCTCGAGGTCGCCGCCGGCGAGCATGAGCGGGTCGAGGCGCTCGTCCGCGAGCAGATGGCGTCGGCCGCCGACCTGGCGGTCCCGCTCGATGTCTCGGTCGGCTTCGGGCGCACCTGGCAGGACGCCGCCCACTGACCACGAATCGTCAGTCGTCCACGACTCCGGGTGCCCGAGCAGTCGGCTGTCGCCGTCTCGTCGATGACGTGGGCGGGTGGAGGTTTCGCGACACAACGTTGCGGATACCATGCACGCCATATGGCAGCGCAAACGAAGAACGTGCCGGACGACCTCGCCTCGCGCGCGAGCGCCTCGCAGTTGTGCCGTTTCGTCGACGCATCGCCGTCGCCGTTCCATGTCTGCGCGACCGTCGCGTCGACGTTGGACGCCGACGGCTTCACCCGGCTGGCAGAGCGAGACACTTGGCCGTCGACGCCCGGGCGCTACTACGTCGTACGTGGCGGTTCGCTCGTCGCCTGGAGCACGGAGTCGGCCGACGGCCCGGCCTCGCCGTTTCGGGTCGTCGGCGGACACACCGACAGCCCGAACCTCCGGGTCAAGCAGCACCCCGACCTGTCGCGCGCCGGTTGGCAGCTCGTCGGGCTCGAGCCGTACGGCGGTGCCTGGCTGAACTCGTGGCTCGACCGTGATCTGGGGCTGTCGGGGCGCGTCAGCGTCCGCGACGGACGAACTTCCGACGAAGTGTTGCTGAACGTCGGGCGACCGATCCTGCGCGTACCGCAGCTCGCGATCCATCTCGCGAGCGACCGCAAGGGGGTCGAGCTCGACCCGCAGCGTCATGTCGACGCGGTGTGGGGAGTCGGCACGTCCGCTTCCTCGGTACGCGCGTTCGTCGCTGCCGAGCTCGGGGTGGCGGAGAGCGACGTGCTCGGCTGGGAGCTGATGGCACACGACGTCGCACCGAGCAGTCTTGTCGGGCGCGATGGCGACCTCGTCAGCGCCGCGCGACTCGATAACCAATGCACCTGTTTCGCGGGGCTACACGCACTGCTGAGCGCCGCTGCGAGCCCCGCGCGCGACACGGTGCCGGTGCTCGCGCTGTTCGACCACGAAGAGGTCGGCAGCATGTCCGACCGCGGTGCGCACTCCGACCTGCTCGCCACGACGCTGGAGCGGATCGTTCTCGCGGCGGGCGGTGCGCGCAACGAGTTCCTGCGCGCGGTGGCGGGTTCGGTGTGCGCATCGGGCGATATGGCGCATGCGACCCACCCGAACTACGCCGACCGGCACGAGCCCGAGCACCGCATCGAGGTGGGTGGCGGGCCGGTCCTCAAGGTCAACCAGAACCTCCGCTACGCCTCGGACGCGGCGGGCGCGGCTGCGTACGCGCTGGCGTGCGACCAGGCCGGCGTGTCGATGCAGCGCTACGTGCACCGCGCCGACCTGCCGTGCGGCTCGACCATCGGGCCGATCACGGCGTCGCGTACGGGGCTGTCGACCGTCGACGTCGGTGCGGCACAACTGGCGATGCACTCCGCGCGCGAGCTGATGGCGGCGGCCGACGTACCCACGTATGCCGCGTCATTGGCGGCATTTCTCGCCCCGCAGCGCTAGCGGCGACCCGCGTTGACCCATCAGAGCGCGACCGCGTAGTCTTGACGCCGCGTAGTCAGTCTGCATGGCCTCGGACGGAGCAGGCGCTGCTCGCGCCCTGTCGGGCAACATACCCCTCGGCATTTCGCGATAAAAGGTCTGCCTGCGCGTCGGAACTACCTACATCCACCCATCGGAGCTCACCACCACATGACGAGCAGCATCGAGGCACCCCCGGCGCCTTCCACTCCGCAGGTCGCCGTCAATGACATCGGATCCGAGGAAGAACTCCTCGCGGCCATTGACAAGACCATCAAGTACTTCAACGACGGCGACATCGTCGAAGGCACCATCGTCAAGGTCGACCGGGACGAAGTCCTGCTCGACATCGGTTACAAGACCGAAGGTGTCATCCCCTCCCGCGAGCTGTCGATCAAGCACGACGTCGACCCGCAAGAGGTTGTCTCGGTGGGCGATGAGGTCGAGGCCCTTGTTCTCCAGAAGGAGGACAAGGAGGGCCGGCTCATCCTGTCCAAGAAGCGCGCTCAGTACGAGCGTGCCTGGGGCACGATCGAGAAGATCAAGGACGAGGACGGCGTCGTCTCCGGCACCGTCATCGAGGTGGTCAAGGGCGGCCTGATCCTCGACATCGGCCTGCGCGGCTTCCTGCCCGCGTCGCTGGTCGAGATGCGCCGCGTCCGCGACCTCCAGCCGTACGTCGGCCAGGAGCTCGAGGCGAAGATCATCGAGCTCGACAAGAACCGCAACAACGTCGTCCTGTCGCGTCGCGCGTGGCTCGAGCAGACCCAGTCGGAGGTTCGCCAGAACTTCCTCACCCAGCTGCAGAAGGGGCAGGTCCGCAAGGGCGTCGTCTCGTCGATCGTCAACTTCGGTGCGTTCGTCGATCTCGGCGGCGTCGACGGCCTGGTGCACGTCTCCGAGCTGTCGTGGAAGCACATCGACCACCCGAGCGAGGTCGTCCAGGTCGGCGACGAGGTCACCGTCGAGGTGCTCGATGTCGACCTCGACCGCGAGCGGGTCTCGCTGTCGCTGAAGGCGACCCAGGAGGATCCGTGGCAGCACTTCGCCCGGACCCACCAGATCGGCCAGATCGTGCCGGGCAAGGTCACCAAGCTCGTCCCGTTCGGTGCGTTCGTGCGCGTCGAGGAGGGCATCGAGGGCCTGGTGCACATCTCCGAGCTCGCCGAGCGCCATGTCGAGATCCCCGAGCAGGTCGTGCAGGTCGGCGACGACGCGATGGTCAAGATCATCGACATCGACCTCGAAGCGTCGCCGCATCTCGCTGTCGCTCAAACAGGCGAACGAGCAGGCGCTGACCTCCGATGAGGAGTTCGACCCGACGCTGTACGGCATGACCTCGTCGTACGACGACGAGGGCAACTACATCTACCCGGAGGGCTTCGACCCGGAGACGGGTGAGTGGCTCGAGGGTTACGACGAGCAGCGCGCGGTCTGGGAGGAGCAGTACGCCCAGGCGCACGCGCGCTGGGAGGCCCACAAGCGCCAGGTCGAGGATGCCGCGAAGGCCGACCTCGAGGCCGGCGACGCGGGTTCGTACTCCTCAGGTGACTCGGCAGAGCCGCAGCAGCGGTCCTCGTCGTCGTCCTCCTCGTCCTCGTCCTCGTCGTCGCGTTCGTCCTCGCCGGCGCCGTCGTCGCCGAGCGAGGGTGCGCTCGCCTCCGACGAGGCGCTGCAGGCGCTTCGTGAGAAGCTCACCGGCGGCTGACCCAGCGCCGACCAGACACCGGGCCGGTGTCCGTCTTCGGGCGGACACCGGCCCGCTGTCATACCCGGTGCCCTGGGTCGACCTCGGCGGAACTTCGCCGACCAATCGCGTT
Organism: Solicola gregarius; assembly: GCF_025790165.1. Classification (GTDB taxonomy): domain Bacteria; phylum Actinomycetota; class Actinomycetes; order Propionibacteriales; family Nocardioidaceae; genus Solicola; species Solicola gregarius. The sequence continues at coordinate 4,679,208 of NZ_CP094970.1, read as the reverse complement.
TGAGTGACCCCCCGAGGGGATAAACAGCGTGGTGTCACCTGTAAAGGAGCATCATGCGAATCCCGTCCCGCATCACCGTCGCCGTCGGATGTGTCGCGTTGGCCGCCTCGGCCGCCTCGGCCGTCGCCACCACCGAACGATCCATTCCCGACTCCCGAATCGACTGCGTCTCGACGCTTTCCGCGCCCGACCGCCAGCAGGCGTTCGAGCGTGCCGGCGCGGCGTCCGGCGTTCCGCAGGACCTGCTGCTGGCGGTCTCGTACCTCGAGAGCCGCTGGGATGACCACGGCACCTCGCCGAGCGTTGCCGGTGGCTTCGGTCCGATGCACCTCGTCGACTCCGCTGCGCGGGGATGGGACGCGCGCGGAGACGAGGCGCGTGGTACGTCGGTCACCGACGGCACCCTGCAGCGCGCCGCCGAGCTGACCGGGTTGTCGGAGTCGCGGCTCACCTCGGATCCGAACGCGAACATCTGTGGCGCGGCGGCCGTGCTCGCGTCGTATGCCCCCGACGATGGCGCCGGGCTCGCATCCTGGTCGTCGGCCGTCGAGCGGTACGGCTCGGACGGCACCTCGGAGTTCGCCCGACAGGTGTACGCGACGCTGCGCGACGGCGCGCGGCGGACCACGAACGACGGCGAGCGGGTCGGCGTCCGGGCGCATCCCGGCGTACGCCTGCCTTCGCCTCGGCGCGAGGCGAAGGCGAAGGTCGACTGCCCCGACGCGCTCGGCTGCGAGTGGATCCCGGCGCCGTACGAGCTGGCCGACGGTGAGACCGATCCCGGGTCGTCGAACTACGGAGCCCACGACAAGGCGCACCGGCCGAAGGCGCCGAAGCTTTCGTACATCGTCATCCACGACACGGAGGCGACGTACGACCAGAGTGTTGACATCGTGCAGGACACCTCGAGCGGGACGTCGTGGAACTACACGATCCGTTCGAGCGACGGGCACATCGCGCAGCACCTCAAGCCCAAGGACGTCGGCTGGCAGGCGGGCAACTGGTACATCAACGCGCATTCGATCGGCATCGAGCACGAGGGCAAGGCGGGTAACGGCTCCTGGTACACCGAGGCGCTGTACCGTCAGTCCGCCCAGCTGGTGCGCTACCTGACCCGCAAGTACGACATCCCGCGCGATCGCGGGCACATCCTCGGCCACGACACGGTGCCCGGCACCATCCCCGGGGCGACGGAGTCGATGCACTGGGATCCGGGACCGTACTGGGACTGGGAGCACTACTTCGACCTGCTCGGTGCGCCGATCGGCGGCGAGCGGGCGAACCAGCGCTCGGCGGCGATCGAGCCGGGCGACACCGTGACGGTCCGGCCGGGCTTCGACGGCAACACCAACGAGGTCACCGACTGCGAGGAGCAGTCGCCGGGCTCGGGTCCGTGCGATCCCGATGCCGGCACCAACTTCGTCTACCTGCGCCAGGCGCATTCCGGCGATGCTCCATTGGCGCGCGACGCGGGATGGAACCCGGGTGCGAACGAGTCGTCGACGGTCGCCAACGACATCGGTGCGCGGGCGGCGGCCGGCACGCAGCTGGTCGTGAACAAGGTCGACGGCGACTGGCTGCAGGTCTCGTGGGCGGGCAACCTGGTCTGGCTGCACAACCCCGCGGCCGATCCGGCGGTCTCCCGGGTCGCGGCGCCGACCGTAACGGTCAAGGAGGGGCGCGCGTACGCCCGCACGTACGGGAGGGCGTACCCCGAGCGCTCGGCGTACCCCGACACGATCCCGTACCAGGAGGTGCAGCCGATCGAGTACGTGCTCCGCCAGGGCCAGGAGTACGTGATCGCGAACCCGAAGGTGGCGACCGACTACTACTACGCGATGAGCTTCGACGGCTCGCTACCCGATGACCGCACGGTGGTCTCCGGCAAGCGGAAGTACTACCTGGTGTGGACGGGGCACCGCCAGACCTTCGTGCCGGCGTCGGACGTGGTGACCCACGGCCTCGGCCGGTGAACGAAGGTCAACGACGGAGCACGCTCTGGTCGAAGGTGCTGCGCGGGGCCGGGCGGTGGCCGTACCCGTCGCCGGAGATCAGCTGGGCGAAACGGCGGGTGGTCCAGGCGATGGCATAGACGGCGGCGATGGCGAGGACGATGAGGATCACGGTGTTCATGGCAGTAATTCTGCCTAGATAGATATGCTGCCACGAGTGGCAGGCTTGCCATCCATGGTTGATATTCTGCCAGTTCGATGGCAGGCTCGTTCACCATGATCCGAAACGTGGCGACCATCGTGACCGACGGCGTCGAGCCGTTCGGGCTGGGCCTGTTCTGCGAGGTCTGGGGCGAGGAGGAGCACCCCGAGGACGGCGCGCCGGCCTTCGACTTCGCGGTCTGCGGGCCGCAGGCCGGCCGCATCCGCGGCTCGAACGGGTTCGACCTGTTCGTCGAGCACGGTCTCGAGCGGGTCGCCGAGGCCGACCTGGTGGCGGTCTGCCCGACCACGCAACCCGACCAGGTGCCGCAGTCGGTGCTCGACGCCATCCGAGACGCCCACGCGCGCGGGGCGACGATCCTGACGCACTGCACGGGTGCGTTCGTTCTCGGCGCGGCCGGGATGCTCGACGGCCGGCGCTGCGCCACGCACTGGCGGCACGCCGACCGCCTCGCCGCGGCCTTCCCGGATGCGAAGGTCGACGCCGACGTGCTGTACGTCGACGACGATCGAGTCTTCACCGGCGCCGGGTGCGCGGCGGGCATCGACGCCTGCCTGCACCTCGTCCGGATGGAGTTCGGCGCGAAGGTGGCCGGCGCGTTCGCCCGGCGCATCGTCGTACCGCCGCAGCGCGACGGCGGCCAGGCGCAGTTCGTGCGTACGCCGATCGTCGAGCAGGACGCCGACACGCTGCAGCCGCTGCTGGAGTGGGCGCGTGCGCACCTGGAGGAGGACCTCGCGGTCGACGTGCTCGCGCGGCGGGCGCTGATGTCGCCGCGGACGTTCGCCCGGCGGTTCCGCGACGAGACCGGCACGACGCCGCACCAGTGGGTGACCCACCAACGCCTGGCCCTCGCCGAGCAGCTGCTCGAGGACACCCTGCTCGGCATCGACGAGATCGCCGGCCGGGCCGGGTTCGGCAACGCCGCGACCCTGCGGCACCACTTCTCGGCAGTGCGCGGCACGACGCCGGCCGACTACCGTCGCACCTTCGGCTGCGTCGAGGCGAGCTGACGGGTCTCGCGACTACCTGTCGTCGGGGCGGCGGCGCAGCTGCTTGGTCTCGCCACGCTGGCGCTTGTCGTCGAGCCGTCGGCGCTGGGATCCGCGGGTCGGCTTCGTCGGCCGCCGCTTACGCCGCGCTCGCATGGCCCCGCGGACGAGCGAGGCAAGCTTCGTACGCGCCTCTTCGCGGTTGCGCAGCTGCGAGCGGAACTCGGATGCGGCGACGGTAAGGACGCCTCCCGCCAGATGTGAGCCGAGCCGCTCGAGCAGCAGCGTGCGCCGTCGCTCGTCCAGCACGCCCGACGCCGCGACGTCCCACGAGAGCTCGACCCGGGTGTCGGTCGTGTTCACGTGCTGACCTCCGGGTCCGGACGAACGCGAGAACCGCCAGCGCAGCTCGGCAGCCGGAACGACGAGGGAGTCGTCGATCTCGAGGTCGCGGTCCGGTGTGTCGGGCATGGGCGCAGCGACTCAGCGTGGCGCCATGCGAAGCGCGCCGTCCATCCGGATGGTCTCGCCGTTGAGGTAGTCGTGCTCGACGATCATGGTGACGAGCCGCGCGTACTCGCCTGCGTCGGCGAGACGCTGTGGGAACGGCACGCCGGCGGCGAGCCCGGCGCGGAACTCGTCGCTGACCGTCGCCAGCATCGGTGTGTCGACGATGCCGGGCGCGATCGTGCAGACCCGGATGCCGACCGACGCGAGATCACGGGCCGCGGGAAGCGTCAGGCCGACGACGCCGCCCTTCGACGACGCGTACGCCGCCTGGCCGATCTGCCCGTCGTACGCCGCGATCGACGCGGTGTTGACGGCGACGCCGCGCTGGCCGTTGTGGTCCGGCTCCGTCGCGACGACCGCCTCGGCGGCGAGGGTGAGGACGTTGAAGGTGCCGATCAGGTTGACCTCGACGACCTTGCGGTAGACCGCGAGATCGTGCGGCCCCTTGCGTCCGAGGATGCGCATCGACGGGCCGATGCCGGCACAGTTGACGACCGTACGCAGCGGGCGCTCGTCGGCGGCCGCGGTCGCGACGGCCGACTGCACCTGGTCGGGCTCGGTCACGTCGGTGGGGACGAGCGTCACGCCGTCGACGGGCGTCGCCTCATCGACCGCGCTCGGGAGGTCGAAGCCGTACACGGTGGCGCCCCGCTCGCGCAGTGCCTGTGCGGTGGCGGCGCCGAGCCCGGAGGCCGCTCCCGTGACGATCGCGGCGGTGTTCTGCAGGTGCATTGAGGTCCTTCGCGTAGACGGCAGAGGACACCTTATGCCGTCGCGGTGCACGGCTGGCAGACTGCCCGGCATGACTCAGGTGGGGCTGACCGGCGGGATCGGATCCGGCAAGAGCGAGGTCAGCCGGATGCTGGCCGAGCGTGGCGCCGTGGTGATCGACGCGGACGTACTCGCCCGCGAGGTTGTCGCGCGCGGTACGGGTGGGCTCGCCGCGGTCGTCGGTGAGTTCGGCGAGTCGGTGCTCACGGAGGCGGGCGACCTCGACCGCGCGGCGCTCGGCGAGCGGGTGTTCGCCGATCCGGGGGCCCGGGCACGGCTCGAGGCGATCATCCATCCGCGCGTACGCGCACGCGCGGCCGAGATCGCCGCGGCGGCCGGATCCGACGCGATCGTCGTACACGACGTCCCGCTGCTGGTCGAGACCGGTCAGCAGGGTGCGTTCGACGTACTCGTCGTGGTGGACGTCTCGACCGACGTCCAGATCGATCGGCTGCGCGAGCGGCGCGGCATGTCGGAGGAAGAGGCCCGAGCGCGCATCGCGGCGCAGGCCGGTCGGACACAACGAACCGGTGTCGCCGACATCGTGGTCGACAACACCGGTTCGTTGGCAGATCTGGAGAAGCGGGTCGACGAGCTCTGGCGCTCACTCGCCCGCCCCGCCCGCTGAGACGCACGCTCTGGAGGCGACACGCGGGCGTGTCCCACCAGTACGTGCGGCCCAGCGGGGCTGGCGTCAGGCGGCGAGATCGGGATCGGCGATCGTACGCAGCCGCGCGATCGCCTCGCGCTCGAGCTGACGTACGCGCTCGGCGGAGATGCCATGCCGGCGGCCGATGTCGGCGAGCTTGTGCTGGCGGCCGTCGAGCAGGCCGTAGCGGGCGCGGATGATGTCGGCCTCGCGTTCGCCGAGCTTGTCGACCAGACCCGAGAGCCGGTCGCGCGACTCGACGTCGAGCACCGTGATGTCGGGGCCGGGCAGCGTCTCGCGAGCGACGAGGTCGCCGAGTGAGGTGTCGCCGTCCTCGTCGACCGGGGTGTCGAGGCTCACGTGGTCGCGGCCCCATGCGATCAGGTCGAGGACGCGATGAAGGTCCATGTCGAGCTCGCCGGCGATCTCGTCGGGCTCGGGCTCACGGCCCAACTGGCGCTCGAGGTTGCGGCGAGCGGCGCCGACCTGGTTCAGCTCCTCGACGACGTGCACGGGCAGGCGTACGACGCGGGCCTGCTGTGCGATGCCGCGGGTGATCGCCTGGCGTACCCACCAGGTCGCATAGGTGGAGAACTTGAAGCCCTTGACGTAGTCGAACTTCTCCACGGCGCGGATCAGGCCGGTGTTGCCCTCCTGCACCAGGTCGAGGAGCGGCATCTGGGCGCGGCCGTACTTGCGCGCGATCGAGACGACGAGCCGGAGGTTCGCGGAGATGAACTCCTGGATGGCGCGCTCGCCCTCCTCGACGAGCCACTCCAGCTCCTCGGCGCTCGCGCGCTTCGGGGCGCCACCCTTCGCCCGGCCGACCTTGCCCTCGTCGAGCAGGTGCCGAGCGAACAAGCCCGCCTCGATCGCCTTGGCGAGCTCGACCTCGCGAGCCGCGTCCAAGAGCGGCGTCCGCGAGATCTCATCGAGATACATGCCGACGCTGTCGCGTCCTTCGGCGGACTCGCGCGGCCGACGTACGGTTGTCTTGGACGCCTTCGTTGCGGTCGTCGTAGCCACTGAGACCATCTCCTTCGTCTTCGGTGTCAATACCCCCGGTATCGACACCATTTCCAACGCTGTGCGGCCGGCGATGATTCCGCCGATACAGGCCAGACGAATGAGAATTCGCCGAAGTTGCGGCTCTCAGCCCTTTCTTACCTTTGGTAGAGGATTCTCAGGATCACACGGGTGTCATTTCATCAGCAGCAGTGTGGACACGACACCGGCGTGGTCGGAGCCCCACCAGCCGTGGTACGGCTTCAGACCGGTCACCTTGCCGCGGAACCGCAGGATCCGCTGGGGGGAGTCGGTCATGATGTGGTCCACGACATGGTCGCGTTGGGACGTGTCGTCGCGGTCGGCGTCCGGGCCGAGTAGGTCGAGATGCAGACAGCACGACCGCGGCTTGCGTACCGACCGCGAGTGCATCTTGGCGTCGAGGAGCGCCTGGAACGCCTGCCCGTCGCCGGGCTTGACCTCGGTGGGTACATCGGAGTTCAGGTCACCGACGAGCACGGCGGGGAGCTTGCTGGAGCCGATCGGGCCGGACTTCTTCACCAGTTCGCGGGCCTGGCGCGCGCGAATGCTGGGATGCTTCGACTCGTCGTCGAACGACTCGAGGTGCGTGTCGACGAACCGGAACCACGGGCTCTTGCCGACCTTCGCGTCGACGCTCAGCCAGCCGCGCTTGACCGGGAAGTCGATCAGGCCGCCCGGCCGCACCTTGAGCAGGTGCTTGAACGTGCCGCCCTGCCGGTGACGCACCTTGATGGGACGCCCGTCGGTGCGCGCCAGGATGACGTCGCGCATCGTGAGACGGCCGTTGGTGTCGCAGTGGTTCTGCGCGGGATCGCCGGTCGTGTTCGCCGGGACCTCGAAGTCGAACTGGTTCTGCGCGCGCACCAGTCGGTACGTACGGCCGTCGGCGTTGAGCCTGGCCAGCAGCATCTTCAGGAAGTCGTAACGCACGTGCTTGGCCTGCGGCGGGAAGTACGGTGAGCCGCACGGTGCCGTACGCCACTTGGCGACCTCCTGGAGCCCGATCAGGTCGGGCTTGGTGTGCGAGATCTCGTGTGCAAGCGCGTCGGCCCGCTTTCCGAACCTGTTCGCGTCCACCTGGTTCAGGATCTCGCCGGCGCCGCGGATGAGCCGGTCGATGTCGGGCGCGGCGAGGCCGGGCCCGAGGTCGGCGCCGAGGAACACGTTCCGGGTCATGACCTTGACCTTGGTGGCATACCTCGAGCGGGCCAGCTCGGCCATGGTGGGCTGGTCGGGGTCGCCCTGCGGTGCCTGGGCCCCGGCCGCCGTGAGCGAGGCGAGGACGAGGCCGGCGGCGGCGAGCGCGACGGGCGCGAACATGCGAGTACGTACGGGCACAGAGATCTCCCTCGATCGTGTGCCCGCAGCGTAAGCCGCGCCGCGGGCTCGTGTGAACGATTTGGCGGAATCGTCTCCTAGCTGCTGGCCAGGCCGGCCTTGTCGAGTGCCCAGGCCAGCTCGTACGCGCGCTCTCTCCACGACTCGTACCTGCCGCTCACGCCGCCGTGCCCGGCGCTCATCTCCGTCTTCAGCAGCACGTCTGCGGCGCCGTCGGTGACCGCGCGCAGCCGTGCTACCCACTTCGCCGGCTCGACGTACAGGACCCGGGTGTCGTGCAGGCTGGTGGTCGCGAGGATCGGCGGGTACGCCTGCGCCGTGACGTTCTCGTACGGGGAGTACGCCTTCATGTACGCGTACACGTCGGAGTCGCGCAGCGGGTTGCCCCACTCGTCCCACTCGATCACCGTGAGCGGCAGCGACGGGTCGAGGATCGAGGTCAGCGCGTCGACGAACGGCACCTCGGTGAGCACGCCGGCGAACGCCTCCGGCGCGATGTTGGCGACCGCACCCATCAGCAGCCCACCGGCGCTGGCGCCCTCGGCGACGAGGCGGTCGTGAGACGTCCACCCGTCGGCGACCAGCTGTCGGGCCGCCGCGACGAAGTCGGTGAACGTGTTGCGCTTCGTCAACAGTCGGCCGTTCTCGTACCAGTGCCGGCCCATCTCGCCACCCCCGCGTACGTGCGCGACCGCGTAGCCCATGCCGCGGTCGAGCAGCGAGAGCCTCGCGATGCTGAAGCCGGGATCGGAGCTGGCCTCGTACGCGCCGTAGCCGTAGAGCAGGAATGGTGCGGACCCGTCGTGCGGAGTGCCCTTGCGAACCACCACCGAGATCGGGATCCGCTCGCCGTCGTCGGCGATCGCCCACGCGCGATGCTGCTCGTAGTCGGCAGGGTCGTAGCCGCCGAGCACGGGCTGTCGCTTGCGTACGACCAGTGAGCCGGAGTCGGGCGCGTAGTCGTACACCGTCATCGGGGTAACGAACGACGTGTAGACGATCCGGACGAACGGTTGGGTCCATTCGGGATTGCCCGCCGTGTCGCAGGCGAACAGCGTCTCGTCGAACTCGATCTCGTGAATCGGCGCATACCCTCCGGCGCCGATCTCGATGACTCCGAGCCGGGTGAGCGCATCGCGTCGGTAGCCGACCACGATGCGGTCGGCGAACGCGTCGGAGCTCTCGAGGCGCACGGCGGGGTCGTGGGGGAGCAGCGTGCGCCAGTTCGACGGGTCGGTCGCATCGGCCGGTGTCTCGACGAGCTCGAAGTTCTCGGCGCCGTCGTTGTGCAGGATGAGGAACCGGTCGGAGCCGTCGACCACGACGTGGTCGACGGAGTACTCGACGCCTTCGCGCCGGGGGAGTACGACCCGTGGCTCCTGCTCGGGCTCGGCTGCGTCGATGACGTGGTACTCACTGGTGACCTTCGACCCGAGGGCGATCACCAGATACCGCTCGCTGCGGGTTGACCCGACGCCGACCCAGTAGCGGTCGTCGGGCTCGTGCAGGACCACGACGTCGTCGTCGGTGGGGGCACCGATGCGGTGCCGCCACACCTTGTCGGGACGCCAGGCGTCGTCGACGGTCGTGTAGAACAGGTGGGTGCCCTGCAGCGACCACGTCGCACCGTAGTGCGCGTTGGGAATCGTGTCGGCGAGCAGCTCGCCCGTGCGGAGGTCCTTGACCCGGATGGTGAACCGCTCATCGCCGGTCGTGTCGGTCGCGTACGCGAGCAGGTTGCCGTCGCGGCTGACGGAAAAGGCACCGAGGGCGAAGAAGTCGTGCCCCTCGGCCTCGGCGTTGCCGTCGAGGAGAACCTGTTCGCCGTCGACGTCTTCGTGCGCGTCGAGCTCGGGCGGGGTCCAGTCGTCGGGGTCGTCGACGCGACGTCGACAGTGCAGGCCGTACTGTCGGCCCTCGACCGTGCGCGTGTAGTACCACCACGACCCTCGGCGCGTCGGGACCGACAGGTCGGTCTCCTGGGTGCGGTCCTTGATCTCGGTGAAGATCGACTCGCGCAGCCCGGCGAGGTGCTCGGTCTGCCTTTCGGTGTAGGAGTTCTCGGCCTCGAGGTACGCGATCGTCTCGGGATCGTCCTTGGCGCGCAGCCATTCGTACTCGTCGACAACGGTGTCACCGTGATGCGTGCGCTCTTGGGGTATGCGGCGCGCGACGGGAGGGCTCTGCTCGGTCGTCATGCGGACACGGTAGCCGGGTCGTCTGCGTCGCCATCGTCGTCTTCGGGGCGGGCGGGTTCGAGGTCGGGATCGTCGATGCCGAAGGTGCGGACCGGGCCGGGCGGCGTTGCCGCGGTCTCGAACCGAACGGTGACCCGGCCGAGCCCGGCTCCCCACACCCAACCCGGCCCGTACGTCCGATGGACGACGTCGCCGCCGGGTACGTAGCGCGCGCGCTGGTGCACGGCCGGGAGGGGCCCGCTGGGCGGCTCGTCGGGCTCCTCGTCGTCGCCGAACAGGTCTTCCTGGATCCAGTCGGCGAGACCGGAAACTGCGACGCCGAGCAGGCGGACACCTGCACCGGTGTCGACGTCGTCGACGAGTTGGCGGGCGAGCCGGGAGACGACGCGGGCGTCGTCGGTCGGTGCGGGAAGGGTTGCGGAGCGGCTGTGGGTGGTGAAGTCGTACAGCCGAATCTTGACGGTGACCGTGCGTCCGGACAGGCGCGCGGCACGCAGTCGCTCGCACACATGAGCCGCGTGCCTCGCGACGATCGAGCGCAGCAACGTCGCGTCGACGAGGTCGGTGTCGAAGGTGTCTTCGACGCTGACCGACTTCGTCTCCCGCTGTGACTCGACCGGGCGGTCGTCGTCGGCACGGACGAGCTTGTGTAGCGAGTGGCCGTGCGCGTTGCCGAGCAGGCGGACGAGCTCGGCCTCGGTCACTCGCTCGGCATCGGCGACGGTGTGGATGCCGGCACGCCGAAGGCGTTCACTCGTCGCCGGACCGACTCCCGGGATCACCGTGACCTGCATCGGCCGGATCAGGTCGCGCTCGGTGCCGGCGCCGACGATGCGAAGGCCGTCGGGCTTGTCGAGGTCGCTCGCGATCTTGGCGATCAGCTTCGAGGTCGCGACACCGGCCGAGCCGGCGATGCCGCCGCTCGCTTCGTGGACCGACGCCTTCAGATCGCGCATCGCGGTCTCGAGCGCGGTGGGGGAGAAGTCGTCCAGCGCGCTCGCGGTGAGGTCGACGAACGCCTCGTCGAGGGACAGCGGCTCGACGATCGGCGAGAGGTCGCGCAGCACGCGCATCACCCGTCGGCTCGTCGCGCGGTACGCTCCGAACCGGCCGTTGAGGAAGGCGGCGTGTGGGCACAAGGCCCGCGCTTGCGCGGTCGACATCGCGGAATGCACGCCGAACGTGCGCGCCTCGTACGACGCCGTCGAAACGACCCCACGCGGGCCGATGCCGCCGACAATGACCGGCTTGCCACGCAGAGACGGCTTGTCGCGCTGCTCGACCGAAGCGAAGAATGCATCGAGGTCGAGATGCAGCACGGTCGGCTCGGAGCGCATGACGCCCATCGTCGCAGTCGGTACCGACATCGGCGCCGTGACGGGCCGGCCCTGTGGATAACTCCGACACGTTTCGCCGCGCGGCGGCATCTTGTGAGTGTGAGCAGTCGATCAAGACGCGCCACGGCGCGCAAACTCAGTACGTCGCGGTCCGGTCGTCCGGTAGACCGACCGGTCCTGCGAGCCACCTCGATCCCCGACCTCCTCGGCTGTGTGCCGGCGGCGCTCGGGTTCCACCCACGGCGGTCGCTGGTCGCGATCGCGCTGCAGGGCAAGCGATTCGTGTTCCATCTACGTGCCGACCTGCCGGCGCCCGAGTACGCCGACGAGTGCGCTGCCCAGCTGCTGCCGCCGCTGGTCGCGCAGCAACCCGACGGCGTCCTCCTCGTCGCCTACACCGAGCCCGAGCCGAGCAGCGACGTACGCGGAGTCGACCGGTTGTCCGCCGACGCGCTCGTGGCCGAACTGCGCCGGAAGCTGTCGCAGCACGACATCGACGTACGTGAGGCGGTGCGCTGCGACGGGGCGCGCTACTGGTCGTACGACTGCGACCGTGAGGAATGCTGCCCGTCGGACGGCACGCCGTACGACATCGAGTCGTCGTCGACGCTTGCGGACGCCGTCTTCAACGGGCTCGAGGTGCTTCCCGACCGGTCCGCCGTCGAGCAGCGGTTCCATGGTGTCGCGGGTGCCCGGCGCGTCGAGATGGAGGCCGTGACCGAGCGGATGGTGACCGAGGTCCTCGCCGCCGGGGGCCTCGACGTGGAGGACGAGCAGTCGTGGGACCACGGCCGGCTCGGCCGGCATCCGGACCTGCTGCGCGCGGGTGCTGCGTACGTGACCGACCTGCTGTCGGAGCTCGACGGCGAGCGCGCCGGTTCGCTGAGTGACGAGGATGCCGCTCGGCTCACCATCTGGACGCTGCTCCTGCCCGTACGCGACCTCGCGTGGTCGTACATCGACCGCGACAACGCCGAGCACCATCGGCAACTGTGGACGGGCGTCGCGCAGCGGGCGGTCTCGCCCTTCGAGCCGGCGCCCCTGTGTCTCGCGGCGTTCGCGTGCTGGCTGTCCGGGAACGGCACGCAGGCCCGCTGTGCGCTCGACCGCGTCAGCGAGGTCGAACCGGCCTATTCGATGGGCACCTTGCTCACGGACATGCTCGAGCGCTGCGTGCCGCCGAGCGCGTGGCGGCCGTTCGACCCGGCGATGATCCGCTCGCAGTTTCCACCCGAGGCCGAGCAACAATCCGCATGACGCGCTCGGGGATGGCAGACTCGGGCGCACCAGTTGCACGGGAGCCGCCATGGGCCAGGAAGTCGACCAGCGTACGTTCAGTCGCGAGGACCGCACTCGATACCGGGCGAAGGTACGTCGCTGCCTGGACGTGTTCGCCCGCATGCTCAGTGCGTCGCGGTTCGACGTCGACCGACCGATGTCGGGTATCGAGATCGAGCTGAACCTCATCGACGAGCAGGGCTCACCTGCGCTGAAGAATGTCGAGGCGCTCGAGGCGATCGCCGACGACGACTTCCAGACCGAGCTCGGCCAGTTCAACATCGAGATCAATGTGCCACCCCGACGGCTCGACGACGGTGGCCTGGAGGCGTTCGAGAGCGGGATCCGCGACGACCTCAACGAGGCGGCGCGCAAGGCTTCGGGTGTCGGGGCACACCTGCTCGTCATCGGCATCCTGCCGACGCTGGAGCACGGCCACATGACCGCCGAGTCGTTGTCGCCGAACCCGCGGTACGAGCTGCTGTCCGACCAGATCCTTGCCGCTCGTGGCGAGGACATCTCGATCACGATCGACGGTGCCGACCGGCTGCAGACGACCGCGGACACGATCGTCCCCGAGGCGGCGTGCACGAGTACGCAGCTGCATCTGCAGGTCAGTCCGGACGACTACGCGCCGTACTGGAACGCCTCGCAGGCGGTCGCGGGGGTGCAACTCGCCTTGGGTGCGAACTCGCCGTTCCTGCTCGGCAAGCAGCTATGGCACGAGACGCGGATCGCGCTGTTCGAGCAGGCGACGGACACCCGCAGCGAAGAGCTCAAGACGCAGGGCGTTCGCTCCCGCGTGTGGTTCGGCGAGCGGTGGATCAACTCGATCTTCGACCTGTTCGAGGAGAACGTCCGCTACTTCCCGGCGTTGCTGCCGATTCTCGAGGACGAGGATCCGGTCGAGGTGTTCGAGCGGGGCGACACCCCGTCGCTTGCGGAGCTGCGACTGCACAACGGCACGATCTACCGCTGGAACCGCCCGGTGTACGACGTCGTCGCGGACCGGCCGCACGTACGCGTCGAGAACCGCGTGCTCCCGGCGGGGCCGACGATCGTCGACACGATGGCCAACGCGGCGTTCTACTTCGGCGTCACGAGAGCGCTGGTCGGCGACGAACGGCCACTGTGGTCGCAGATGTCGTTCAGCGCCGCCGAGGAGAACTTCCACACCGCCGCCCGGCACGGCATCGACGCGCAGCTGTTCTGGCCCGGGCTCGGCGCCGTGCCGGCGACGGAGCTCGTCCTGCGTCGGCTGCTGCCGCTCGCGTACGAAGGGCTCGAGTCGTTCGGCGTCGGTGCGCGGGAGCGCGACCGGCTGCTCGGCGTCATCGAACAACGGTGTCTCACGGGCCGCAACGGTTCGACGTGGCAGATCGCGGCGTTCCGCAAGGCGTACGACGATGCGCGGCGCAGCCGGCTCGACGCGCTGCGGGCGGTCGTGCTCGCGTACGAGGAGCGGATGCACAGCAACGAGCCGGTGCACGCCTGGTCGTTGTGAGGGTCGGCTCCATTTTCGCTCCTGCGCCTTGCCGGATCGGGCGCGGAGACCCGCTCGCTGGTCGACACCGGACAAGCAGACACGGCCTACGCGGTCGGCCGCAGCCGTCGCCAGGTGCGGCTCGATCCGTGCGGCACGCACCTCCAGCCGGAACGCGTGATCACCAGCATCGGAGGGATCGCCACCTCGGCGATCGCAGCTCCCTGACGTAGGGCGGACCACCAGCACACGTCGCTGTCGGTCTCGTCGTTGGCACCCAGTCGGGTCCACACGGCGACGACCGGCTCGCCGCCGGCCTCGTTCAGCAGCCGTGCCGCGATCTCGGTCGCGAGGCCGGCGTCGACGAGTCGCAGCGAGACGACGCGCGGGCCGACGACGGGTCGTGGCGGCTCCCACCAGGCGACATCCTCGGGCAGATGACGGGCGCCGTTGACGTCGGCGATCGTGACGAGGCCGAGGCGCGGTTTGAACCCGCGACCGTGGCAGGTGCCGCGCAGGCCGAGGATGCGCCACCGCGCGAACGCGTCGGCGCGGTCGGCGTCGACGCCGTCGAGCTCCGGCTTGATGCGTCTCATGTCTGTCAGGATGCCGTGGTGGCAGGCGATCGGCGCCGTTGTCCACAACCGAGCCACTCGGACCCGTCGCCGCCGGGACTCATATCGGATAGCCTCATGGCGACCATCGCCGATGGCGGTTTCGAACGCGACGACAGGAGGGTGCCAGTCATGAGCACGATCGTGGTGGGCTACGTCCCTAAGCAGGAAGGCAGAGCCGCGCTCGACCGAGCCGCCGAGGAGGCGGTCCTGCGTAACGCCCGGCTCGTTGTCGTCAACTCCCACCGGGGCGGTCGCGACTTCGACCGCGACGACGCACTCGAGACCGAACAGCAGTTGCAGGAGGTGCGCGACAAGCTGCAGGATGCCGGCGTCGACCACGAGATCCGCCAGCTGGTACGCGGCATGGATCCCGCCGACGACCTGATCAAGGTCGCCGAAGACCTGAACGCCGACTTCATCGTCATCGGCCTACGCCGGCGCTCGCCGGTCGGGAAACTGATCCTCGGGAGCAATGCGCAGCGCGTACTCCTCGACTCGCCATGCCCTGTGCTGGCGGTCAAGGCCGAGAAGTAGAGCACTCCCCGCGCCGCGCGCGCAGGGTCGCCGTGATTCTGCGCCGAAGGCGTGGCAGACTTGGTGTGCTGCGGTTGACCGGAGGGTGGTTTGCCGCGCCATCATTCCGTAGTCGAGAGGTCTTTTGTGTCCGCCAGCACGGCTAGCACCATGCAACACGTTCTGCTCAACTCCCCGGCAGTGACCGATCTGATCGAGACGGGCAAGTCCACGGGTCGCGTCAGCGCGGACGACGTACGCGCCACGGTCGCAGCGGCGTCGATATCGCCCTCCCACCACAAGGCGCTGCTACGTCTGCTCGCCGACTCCGGCATCACGGTAGAGGTCACGGGGTCCGACTCGCCCAAGCGCGTTGCCGCCGCCGCGAGCAGCCGGGCGACCGTCACCGCGTCGACCAAGAAGGCCGCGAAGAAGAAGCCCGCAGCCAAGAAGGCCGCGAAGCCGACGGCGAAGAAGGCCGCTGCCAAGAAGACGGCGGGCAAGGCGACGACGACGGCCGAGGCCGTCACGAAGGTCGACAAGTCGGGCAAGAAGGTGCTGGCCGACATCCCCGACGAGGAGTTCGAGAAGGACCTCGCCAACGACCCGACGCTCAAGGAGGACGAGAAGCAGGGCTTCACGCTCTCCACGACCGATGACACAGACGAGCCGGAGCAGCAGGTCACGGTCGCCGGCGCGACCGCCGACCCGGTCAAGGACTACCTGAAGCAGATCGGCAAGGTATCCCTGCTCAACGCGGCGCAGGAGGTCGAGCTCGCCAAGCGGATCGAGGCGGGTCTGTTCAGCGAGGAGAAGCTCGCCTCGGGCGACAAGATCTCGGCGAAGCTGACCGAAGAGCTCGAGTGGATCACCGTCGACGGCAAGCGCGCGAAGAACCACCTGCTGGAGGCGAACCTGCGGCTCGTCGTCTCGCTCGCGAAGCGTTACACCGGTCGCGGCATGCTGTTCCTCGATCTGATCCAGGAGGGCAACCTCGGTCTGATCCGCGCGGTCGAGAAGTTCGATTACACCAAGGGCTACAAGTTCTCGACGTACGCCACCTGGTGGATCCGGCAGGCGATCACCCGCGCGATGGCCGACCAGGCGCGCACCATCCGTATCCCGGTGCACATGGTCGAGGTCATCAACAAGCTCGCCCGGGTGCAGCGCCAGATGCTGCAGGACCTCGGTCGCGAGCCCACCCCCGAGGAACTCGCCGTCGAGCTCGACATGACCCCCGAGAAGGTCGTCGAGGTACAGAAGTACGGCCGCGAGCCGATCAGCCTGCACACCCCGCTCGGCGAGGACGGCGATTCCGAGTTCGGCGACCTGATCGAGGACTCCGAGGCGATCGTGCCGGCCGACGCCGTGTCGTTCACGCTGCTGCAGGAGCAGCTGCACGCGGTACTCGACACGCTCAGCGAACGCGAGGCGGGCGTCGTCTCGATGCGCTTCGGTCTGACCGATGGCCAGCCCAAGACCCTCGACGAGATCGGTAAGGTCTACGGCGTCACGCGCGAGCGGATCCGCCAGATCGAGTCGAAGACGATGAGCAAGTTGCGCCACCCGTCGCGCTCACAGGTGCTGCGCGACTACCTCGACTGAGCCTGCGCAGTTTCTACGGCCCGGACTGGTCAGACCCGCCCGGTGTCGCGTGTCGAGTCGCCGCCACCGGGCGGGTCTACCCGGTTCAACGACGATCCGTGCCCGAGGTTATCCGGCGCCGCCGTCGAGGCGTGCCGAGCGCAACGCCGGGTTCGCCGTCACGACCGCGGCGGCCAGCAGCGTGCCGACGGCGACCAGCACCATCGACCGGGTGGCGTGACCACCGCTCGCGATCGCACCGAGGGCATTGTTGGTCACCACCATCGGCGCGACCTGCACCAGCCCACTGAGCGCCTGGAACCGCGCGAGCATTCCCTTCGGGGTGCGTAGTACGTACAGCGGCATCGCATGCGTCGTGAAGACGGCAGTTCCGAGACCCATCACGACCGCCCCGGCGTACGCCGCGGCGAGGCTCTCTGCGAACGCGACGGTCAACACCCCGGCCGCTGTGAGCAAGGGTCCGCCGACGAGCGGACCGAATGCCTTCGTCCGGGTTCCGAACCGGGCGACCAGCACGGTGATGCTCAACGTACCGACGATCCAGCACGTCTCGACGACGCCCGTCGCACCCGCGCTCCAGCCCCGCTCGCGCGCCGCAAGGGGTACGCACAG
Source organism: Solicola gregarius (assembly GCF_025790165.1). Classification (GTDB taxonomy): domain Bacteria; phylum Actinomycetota; class Actinomycetes; order Propionibacteriales; family Nocardioidaceae; genus Solicola; species Solicola gregarius. The sequence goes on along the minus strand of NZ_CP094970.1, from coordinate 4,662,083 downwards.
GCTGAGCATCGGGATCACCCCGGCGGCGAAGAGCCCGATCGCGGCGAGTATCGCGACGACGCCCGGCAGGCGTCGTGCGGCGGCGAGGGCGGCTCGAACCCGGTCGTACGTCGAGCCCTGGTCCGGTACGTCGTCGCGCCGCTCGTTCGGAGGTCGCACCGACGCGAGGACGACGAGGATGATCAGGCATCCGGCGAGGTTCCATCCGACGGCGCCGGACATGCCGGCGGCGGCGACGACGAGTCCACCGAGGGGCGGGCCGACCAGCCGGGCGATCTGCAGCAGGCTGCTCGTCACCGACATCGTGCGGGCGAGCGTGTCGTCGTCGGCGAACAGCCGCGGAAACGCCCCGGCAGCGGGCATCCGGAACGCGCTGGTGGTGCCGATCGCGACCGCGAGCGTCGCGAGGAGCAGGGCCGTCGAGGCGGAGGTCCGGTCCGCGGCGAGATACCCGGCGAGCACACCGGCGAGGACGAGGTCGCAGCCGATCATGGTCCGGCGTAAGCCCCAGCGGTCACCGGCCGCGCCGCCGACGAGCAACAACAACGTACGCGGCAGCACGACCAAGGTCATTGCGAGACCGGCGAATCCGCTGCCGATCCCCGTCGCCGTCCAGCCGATCGCGAAGTAGAGGATCCCGTCGCCGGCGGCGGCCAACGTACTCGCGGACAGCCATGCCGCGAACCCGCGGGTGAGCACCGGCCGCGTTCTGCCGGCCGGCTCCGTACTCGCGGTCACGCCGTCGGCTCCAGCTTCATCGGCATCACGAGCGCGAGGAACCGGCGCTGTTCCGCCGAACCGAGCCGTACCGCTCGGTCGGCCGCGTCGTACGCCAGCGTGACGTCCGTTCCGACCATCGCGTTCAGCGCCGTGCCGAGCAGCGTGGGGGAGAAGCCCAGCTCGACGGGCGCACCGGACGTCGTCGCCTCGAGGCGTACGCCCTCGGCGCTGCCGTGTGGCTGAACCGTGACCCGGTCGGTGCCGACGCGTACGACGAGTGCCGTGGACTCGGCAGGGGCCAGCGCCGCGAGCAGCGAGGACCGGTCGAGAGTTGCGCGGCCGCCGTGGGCGGCGACCCCGTCGACGATCAGCCGATACGCCGGGAATCGGTCGACCTCGAGGCCGACGTCCGACGAGCCGCCGCCTTCGTCGGTGAGCCGCAGCCGGCCGTCTGCCTCCGTCAGTCGTACGACCTCGCGGCGCGCCAGCCAGGTCGCGACGTCGGCGACCCGGGAGCGGGCGACGACGAAGCGGCGCGGGTCGCCGTCGTGATCCGCGAGCGGGACGTCCCAGCACGCCAGCCAGTAGCGGTCGGTGGCGACGACCGAAAGGGTGTCGTCATGGATATCCAACGCGACCACGCCGAGCGGTGAGTCCGGCTCGCCGCTCGCCGCGGGTACGACGCGTCTCAGCGCGGCGGCGAGCTCCGCGGCATCCGCCAGCACCGAGACCGGCTTGGCCGTGGCCGATTCGGCCCGCAGGCTCGCGATCACATCGGCAACGGCGCTCTGGGCGCGTTGCGCGGACTCGTTCGCGCGTTCCGCGAACCCCTGCAGGAGGTGGGCAGCGTCGTCGACCGGACCGTCGAGTACCGATCGCATGGTCTCGATCGGCACGCCGACATCGCGCATCCGCCGGATCATGTGGGCGCGCCGCTCGAGCTCGGGAGTGTAGTAGCGGTATCCGGTGTTCGCGTCGACCTCGGTCGGTGCCAGCAGCTCGGCCTCGTCGTAGTAACGGAGCGTGCCGGGCGCGAGGTCGACGGCGCGCGCGAATGCGCTGATCGTCAGAAGTGGTTCGGTCACCTGGCTGAGTCTGTGGTTTCCAGCCGCTCGAAGGTCAAGGGCCGGGTCAGACGCGCTTGACCGCAGTCAGGAGGACGGCCGAGTCGAGCAGCGCATCGAGGCTGTGTCGCGCGTCCGGAACGGAGAGCAGGTCTCCGTTGCGGCCCTCCCAGGACTCGTCTCCCGCCTCAAGTCGCACCGCGCCCTCGAGTACGAGCAGCGTCGCCTCGCCGGGATTCTCGTGCTCGGCCAGTGTCGTGCCTGCCGTCATGGCGATGACGGTCTGGGTCAGATGCGAGTCGGGCCCACCGGTCAGCTTGTGTGCCGCACGGCCACTGTGCGCTCCCTGTGCCGTCGTACGCAGCTCGCGCAAGGTCTCGTGGAGATTCGCCGTGGCTTCGACGTCTGTGGTCATGTGCACTCCCTGCCGGCGCCCGATGGGTCTGCTCCCTTCCAACGTAGGTCATTGCGACGGAGTGCGCCCAGTGGTCGGGCGTGCTCCGTGTCTACGCTGGTCTTGTGCGACCCGAGCCCCGCGATCTGTACGCGCGCCCCGAAGTGCTCGTGGCGGAGGCGGTCGACGACTACGGCATCCACACCGTGATCGACACCTGCCTGGCGTTGATCGAGGGTCACGACGACTACGACCTTCTCGCGATGCCGCTGACGTACCTCGGAGGTGCGGCGGCGCGGGGCAAGCTCGACCGCGGCGAGCTCGTGTCGCGCGGGCAGGACTACTGGCCGCGCACGTGGGGCGTACGAGGACTCGGCCACGCCTGGCTGCCGTACGCCGCGGACGGCGTCGTGGCCGCGCTGGCGGATCCGCACTGGCGAGTACGCGAGTCGGCCGCCAAGATCGTGCTGCGCCATGGCATCCGCGACGCGGCGCCGGCGCTGGTCGCGCTCATCGGCGACGGGGAGCCGCGGGTGCAGGTGGCGGCGATCCGCGCGAGCGCGTCGGTCGGAGGCGCGCGTCATCTGGACGCGCTCGCGTCGCTCGGGGCGGACGACCGTGCCGTGGGCGTCGCGCGAAGCGCCGCCGTACGCGAGCTGCGCCGGAAGGTCGTCGGCCCTACATCCGGGTGACGGCGACCACCCACACGCCCGCCGCGAGGAGTGCACCCGTGAGCTCCACGAGCAGCGACAGGCCGACCGCCTTCGTCGCCGCGACGGTGGCCCGCCATGCGGCACGGCGATCGCGGGTGCGTACGTGCTCCGCGAGATACGTGCCGGTGACGAACCCGATCGGCAGACCGACGAGGGGAATCACGAAGAAGCCGACGATTCCCGCGATGCCGCCCTGGATGATCGACCGCGTAGGTACCGCCGCCGCCCGAAGGCGTCGGTGCGGCCAGACGTACTTCACCAACGTGGCAAGGCCGATCAGGGCCGCAGCGGTGCCGAGCACGACGTAGCCGGTCGCCGTGGCGGTCGTGAACGCCCAGACCGCGATCGCACCGAGCACGAGCAGGCTGCCGGGCATGATCGGGACGACGATGCCGACCAGGCCGACGAGGATCGCGAGCGCGACGAGGATCTCGGTCGTCATTGCATACGTCAGGACCCCGGACGCGTGCGTCCGGGGTCCCGTCGGGTTGGTCGGTCAGCGTTCGTCGTCGGGGGCTACTTCCGGGACTTCGGCAAGACGTCCCGTCTCATCGTGGATCGAGACGGCGATCTTGCGGAGTTGCTCGTCGTGCTCGCGTGCGTGGTGCGCGCAGAACAACAGCTCGCCGCCGTTGCCGAGCTCGGCGCGTACGTACGCCTGTGCTCCGCAACGGTCGCATCGGTCGGCTGCGCTGAGGGCAGCACCGGTGGCTACAGCAGTCGTCACGTCTGACCTCTTCTCGTCTCGATCGGCGTTACCTGTACCAACATCCAACCATGTGTCGGTGTTCCCACCATGTCCGCGGTGTGAGCACCGTCGCGTCGGATGCGGGCACCAGCCGAGTTCTCCACGCCCCAAGTGTGACGTGTGGACGGCAGGAACCGAAGCCGTATCGCCGATCCCGCGTGTCGGGCGACCCCGTCGGTGCAGGGGGGTAGATTCGGGTTCGCAGTCCAGACCCGCACAGGAGTACTCCCATAGACACCACGTACAACGCCCGCAACCTGCTCGTCCTCGAGGGCCTCGAGGCCGTCCGCAAGCGGCCCGGTATGTACATCGGCTCGACCGACACCCGCGGGCTCATGCACTGCCTGTGGGAGATCATCGACAATGCCGTCGACGAGGCCCTCGCCGGCGCTTGTGACCAGATTCACGTCGTCCTGTACGCCGACGGCTCGGCCGAGGTGCGCGACAACGGCCGCGGCATCCCGGTCGACAAGGAGCCGAAGACCGGCCTGAGCGGGGTCGAGGTCGTCTTCACCAAGCTGCACGCGGGCGGCAAGTTCGGCGGCGGCTCGTACGTCGCGACCGGCGGGCTGCACGGCGTCGGCGCCTCGGTCGTCAACGCGCTGTCGTCGCGCCTCGACGTCGAGGTCGACAAGAGCTCCGCGACCTGGGCGATGTCGTTCCGCCGCGGCGCACCCGGCGAGTTCGCGGGCGACGGGCCGGACGCGTCGTTCGCGGCGGCGGGCGGCGTGCGCAAGGTCCGGCGGGTCAAGAAGACCGTCACCGGCAGTCGCATTCGCTACTGGCCCGATCCCCAGATCTTCATCAAGGGCGCCCGCTTCAGCTACGACGAGCTCGTGACCCGCGCCCGCCAGACGTCGTTCCTGGTGCCCGGCCTCGAGATTGTGATCCGCGACGAGCGCGGCGACGAGGTGCGCGAGGAACGTTTCCGTCACGACGGCGGCATCACCGAGTTCTGCGACTACCTCGCCGACGACGAGCCGGTCACCGACATCCTGCGCCTGCAAGGCACCGAGACGTTCAACGAGACCGTTCCGGTGCTCGACGACAAGGGCCACATGCAGCCGCAAGACGTCGAGCGCGACCTGGGTGTCGACATCGCGGTCCGCTGGGGCACCGGCTACGAGGCAGAGGTGCGTTCGTTCGTGAACATCATCGCGACTCCCAAAGGCGGCACCCACGTCGCCGGGTTCGAGCGGGCGCTGACGAAGACGTTCAACGAGGTGCTGCGCTCGACCCGGCTGCTGAAGAACGGCGACGCCGACATCGTGAAGGACGACGTGCTCGAGGGGCTCACCGCCGTGGTGACCGTGCGTCTCGCGGAGCCGCAGTTCGAGGGGCAGACCAAGGAGGTGCTCGGCACCCCGCCGGTCACCCGCATCGTGAACCGGATCGTGTCCCGCGAGCTGAAGGCCTTCCTCACGTCGAACAAGTCGGCGCAGCGGCCGAAGGCACGGCAGGTGATGGAGAAGGTGGTCGCGGCCTCGCGTACACGGGTGCTCGCGCGCCAGCAGCGCGACACACAACGGCGCAAGAACGCGCTCGAGTCCAGCGCGTTGCCCGCGAAGCTCGCCGACTGCCGTAGCAACGACGTCGACCGCTCGGAGCTGTTCATCGTCGAGGGCGACTCCGCGCTCGGCACGGCGAAGTCCGCGCGCAACTCGGAGTTCCAGGCCCTGCTGCCGATCCGGGGCAAGATCTTGAACGTGCAGAAGGCGTCGGTGGGCGACATGCTCAAGAACGCCGAGTGCGCCTCCATCATCCAGGTCGTCGGCGCGGGCTCCGGGCGTACGTTCGACATCGACACTGCGCGGTACGGCCGAATCATCTTCATGGCCGACGCCGACTCCGATGGCGCGCACATCCGTTGCCTGCTTGCGACGTTGTTCTTCCGCTACATGCGGCCGTTGGTCGACGCGGGGCGGATCTTCACCGCGGTACCGCCGCTGCACCGCATCGAGCTGACCAACCCGAAGAAGGGCATGGAGAAGTACGTCTATACGTACTCCGACCCCGAGCTGCAGCGCAAGCTCGCCGAGCTGACCAAGAAGAACGTGCGCTGGAAGGAGCCGGTGCAGCGTTACAAGGGCCTCGGTGAGATGGATGCGTCGCAGCTGGCCGAGACGACGATGGATCCGCGGCGGCGTACGTTGCGGCGCCTGACGGTCGACGACGGCGAGGCCGCGAGCGGGGTTTTCGAGCTGTTGATGGGCAACGACGTCGCGCCACGCAAGGAGTTTCTCGTCCAGGGCGCGTACGAGCTGGACGCCGACCGCATCGACGCCTGAGCCGCGCCGGGCCGCGCTGAGCCGCACGTTTCGGCCGTGCCGGAACGGTCCGGAACGGCACAAACGTGCGGCTCACCGGGCATTGGGCCCGGGTCAGTCCCGTTTCCGGACCAGCGCTCGTACGTGCTGCGGCACCTCGAGCTCGGGCGGGCAGTCGGGGTTCGTGATCGGGGCGCCGGGTACGACGGTCAGGGGGACGATCCCCGCCCAGGTGTCGCCGGCCTCGACGTCGAACGCCTCGTCGTTGGCGCCACCCGCACGTGCCTTGACCGACGCCTCGTGCAGCGAGACGGCGAGCACGGTCGTCGCGGCGAGATCCTTGCGGGTCGGCGGCCTGAGGGTTTCGGCCCGACCGGGCACGAGGTGGTCGATGATCAGGTCGAGCGCGCGGTCGCGCTCGGCCGGCTCGTCGACCGGCCGGGGATTGCCGAGGACGACGGCGCTGCGGTAGTTGACCGAGTGGTGGAAGCCCGACCGTGCGAGCACCAGCCCGTCGACGAGCGTGATCGTCAGGCAGACGGTCTGGTCGGGGGCGTCGACGAGACTGCGTGATGCCACCGAGCCGTGGAAGTACAGCGTGCCATCGAGATCCGGACCGTCGGGGTCGTACGCGAACACGGTCGGCAGTACTCGCGGAGCTGCGTCGATGACGACCCCGAGATGGGCGACCATCCCGGAGTCGAGTACGTCGTACAGGGCCGAGCGCTCGGACTCCGCGCGCTCGTGGCTGCGGATGACGCGCGTACGCGCCGTCGGGGAGAGAGTCGCGGTCATGAGTCGATTGTCGACAATGATTGGTATGTTGGCACGAGCCAATCCTGGTGGAGTTCTATGAGCCAATCGAGCCTGCACGCGCTCGCGTTGCGGGTCGACCGCGACGCGAGCCTCCGGCTTCCCGCGCAGCTCGCCGAGCAGATCCGCACCCGCGTACGCGATGGCGTGCTCGGCGGCGGAGCGCGGTTGCCCAGCACCCGGGCGGTCGCGACCGCGGTCGGCGTCTCGCGTGCGGTGGCGAGCGCGGCGTACGAGCAGCTGGTCGCCGAGGGCTGGCTGGAGTCGCGGACGGGCGCGGGCACGTACGTCCGCCGGGTCGACGTCCCGGAGGTGCGCGCCGACCGGACGGCGACGGTCTCGCGGACCGACGAGGCGCCCGTCGTCGACCTGCGTCCCGGCGAACCGTGGACACCCGGTGTCGCGAGCGCGGCGTGGCGGCGCGCCTGGCGCGAGGTGGCGCATGCGCCGCCGCCCGCCGGCTATCCCGATCCGCGTGGTCTGCCCGAGCTACGCGAGGCCGTCGCGGCACATGTCACGCGTACCAGGGGACTCCCGTGTACGGCGGAGCGGGTGATGATCACCAGCGGTACGACGCACGGCCTGACGCTGCTGCTGCACGGCCGGCGAGGGTCCGGTGCGGCGATCGCCGTCGAGGATCCCGGGTACCGGGCCGCTGCGCAGGTGGCCGTCGCGAGCGGATGGACGGTCTGGGACGCGCCCGTCGACGCGTTCGGCCTCGACCCGGCGGCGCTCGCCGACGCGCCGGAGTCGGTCGCCGCCGTGTACGCGACGCCGTCGCACCAGTATCCGCTCGGGGTTCTGATGCCCATCGACCGACGTGTCGAGCTGCTGGCCTGGGCGCGTGCACGGGACGCGCTGGTCATCGAGGACGACTACGACTCCGAGTTCCGGTACGACGTCGCGCCGCTGCCGACCCTCGCCGATCTCGACCCTCGACGGGTCGTCTACCTCGGCACCGTGTCGAAGACGATCGGAGCGGGAGTCCGCATGGGGTGGCTGGTCGCCGAGCCTGCCGTCGTCGAGCGGCTCGCGCAGGCTCGTGAGGTGCTGCACGACTTTCCGCCGTGGCCGATCCAGCGGGCGATCCTGTCGCTGCTACGCGATGGCGAGTGGGACCGGTTCGTACGTGCCGCACGCCGCCGGTACGCCCGGCGCGACCGGCTCGTCGAGCGGACCCTGGCACCGTATGGCCGGCTCAGCGGCGTCGGTGCGGGCATCCACACCACCCTGCTGCTCGACGGCGAGACCGCCGCAGCGGTCGCCGCGGACGCGGCCCGCAATGGAGTATCGGTGGCGACGGTAGCGGAGTCGGCGCGCGGGCGTACGGATGTCGCCGGCCTGGTGATCGGCTACGGCAACGTGTCCGACGACGCGCTGCAACTCGCGATCCGGCAGGTCGAGTCGAGCCTGCGACGTACGCTGTCCGGATGACTGATTCGCTCCCGCCCTTCGATCTCGGCGAACCCGGGCCGATGCGCGAACGGCTCGTCGAGGCCGTGCTCGCGGGGCGCAAGACCGCGACGAGCTCCCTGCGCGTCTACTACGACATGGACAATGCGTGGCTGCCACGGGTCGGGAACCGGTTCAGCCTGGTCAACAGCGCGCGCGACCAGCTCGGCACGGTCGAGACGACGCGCGTCGACGTACTCCGGCTCGCGGACGTCACCGACGACGTGGCCAGGGCTGAGGGCGAAGGGTTCGGTTCCGCCGCCGACTGGCGTGCTGCGCACCTCGCGTACTGGGACCAGTATCGCGAGCAGGTGCGTACATTCCTCGGCGACCCGGGCTGGACGATCGGCGACGGCACCGAGGTCGTTGTCGAGTACTTCCAGCTCATCTGAACGCTGCACAGTGCGTGTGTCGGGCGAGAACCCGCAAGCGTGCACGCATGCATGGCGAGAACACCAAGGTGAGGAGGATCGGGGTCAGGTACGAGCGTGTACTGAACGGGGCGGTCACCGAGGCAAGTCCGAGATGTGGTCTGAAACCGCGGAGTGGCCACGAGGGGAGTCGCGACGAGTCGCGAATTCGGATCACATCTCGCGGAGACGGTCGGTCGCACGAGCGCGCCGGCCCAAGGCCGTACGCGACTGTGCGAGAACTCTGGCGGCCGCCTGGGGCGATCTACGAGTTCACCCCAGGCTTCTCGGCGCTTTCGGCGGTGCGGGATCGACGACTCGGCAGTGCGGGGTCGACGACTCGGCGGGTCAGGGGGTGCGGATCGCCTCGGCGACCGAGACCGCGCGCGTACCGGCGCCGCGGAACACGAACGCCGCGGCGACCCCCGCGACGGCCGCGCACAGGGCCGCACCGAGGAAGACCGCATCGAGCTGGGCGAGTCCCGCATCGATGAGTCTGTTGTTGTACGCGTCGCAGCTCGGCTCGCCGTCGGGACAGAGTCGGGACGCGGGCGGAATGTCGTCGCTGACCGCGTAGAAGCGGCGGAGCCCGACTGTTGTCAGCGCGGAGATCCCGACCAGCATGCCGACCATCCTGGCCACGACCAGCAGGGCGCTCGCGACGCCATGCACATCCGACCGAGTGCTCGCGAGCAGAGCCGCGTTCACCGGCGCGATCGCCGCGCCGAATCCCAGCCCCGCAAGGACGAGCGGCACACTCACCGACCAGTGGTCGAGAGCGTCGCGGCCCCACGTGGCCATCCAGCAGAACGAACCGGCGGCGACGAGCATCGCCACGAGGGTGAGGACTCCGGCGCTGGTACGCCGGGTGAGCCAGCCGCCGAGCACCGCCCCGATCGGCAGCGCGATCAGGAAGCGGAGCAGCACCAGCGCGGCGTCGAGCTGGGAGTCCTGGTACGCCGTGAGCCGCGCGAAGAACGGGATGTCGACGAGCGCCGCGATCAGCGCGGCGCCGGTGAAGAAGGAGACGACGATCGCTCCCCACGCCGCCGTGGCCGACACCGCGGCACCGGGTACGAGCGGATGCCGAGCACGGCGCTGACGCCAGGCGAACAGCCCGAGACACACCGCGGACAACGGAAGCAGCCACCACGCGGCGTCGGAGATCGCCGAGTGCTCCGGATCCGCCGAAGCGAACGCCACGATCACGCCGCCGAGCGCCAGTGCGAGCAGCACAGCGCCCCAGACGTCCGTACGACGAGCGATCGAACCCCACGTACGGAACGACACGAGCGGTCGCCGGGCCACCAGCTCCCACAGCACGAACGCCGCGACGAGCGCGTAGAACCCGAACGCGATGCGCGTGCCCCAGGGCGAGTCTCCGATGACGGAGAAGAACGCCGGCCCGTACCGGAGATCGGTGACCAGCTCGTCGGGCCGCATCATCAGCAGCACCATGCAGACGAGCGCGGCAAGCGCCAGCACGATGCCGATCACGTCGGGCATCCCACGCCGCACGGACGCAGCCGGCTCGCGCGCGCCCCGTCGCAGGGTCAGGACGGCCGCGCACAGCACGAGCCCCACGGCCGTGTTCAACCAGAAGATCGCCCGCCAGTCAGCGAGCGCGAGCACCACGGCGCCGTACAGCGGACCGAGTACGCTGCCCAGCTCCTGCACGGCTCCGACGATCCCGAGCGGCAGCCCGCGGCGCTCCGCGGGCCAGAGGTCGGCGACGAGGGCGAGGGTCGCGGGTACGAGACCGCCGCCACCGATGCCCTGGGTCAGCCGCCCCGCGACCATGCTGTCGAGGTCGTACGCCGCCGCGGTCACGATCGAGCCGACCGCGAACACCACCAGTGACCCGATCAGCACCGGAGTACGCCCGCGCAGGTCGGCGATGCGCCCGATCAGCGGCAGGATCGCGACGTACCCGAGGAGGAAGCCGGATACGATCGGCGCCGCGCGCTGCAGCTCCTCGACGCTCAGACCGGCGCCGGTCATCATGTCGGGCAGCGCCATCACCACGACGTAGGTGTCGGCCGCCGCGAACGCAACCGCGATGGCGGCCACCGCGAGCAGCGCACGGGCACCCGTCCCGACGGCAGCGGGGTCCTCGTCGCGCTCCGCTCCCTGGCTCACGGTGCTGGATTGCTCGCTCGGGTGCTCACTCGTGCCTCGCTCCGCTCCCTCGCTCACAGTTGAGAATCGATCGCTCGGGTGCTCGCTCACGACGGCGCGGAGATGTCGACCGACTCGTCGGACGCGGTCAGCGCGATGGTGTACGTGAGGTCGTCGGCGTCGGGGTAGAACGGTCCGCTGATCGTCGCGTCACGCAGGACGTCGTCGTCATCGACGCGGAAGCTGACGTCGAACACCGAGGAGTCGTCGACCGACGGGAACAGCGTGCTGATCGACTTGCCGGTCAGCGTGCCGTCGATCGGCGTCACCTTCGTCTCGTCGTCGAGCTCGGTCTCACCCGCCTCGACGTCCTCGAGCGAGGTGATCATCGAGGTGAGCCCGTCGTCGGTGCTGAGCAGGTCGGCCGGATCGGGCGCGTCGTACTTGCTCACGTCGAACGTCTCGTAGTCGGACTTGAACGGCAGCTTGAAGTACACCTCGCCGTCGACCGCGACGACCGGCACCTCGCCGGTGATGCCGAACGCGCGAACCTGCGCCGTGCCGTCGAACGCGGGGTCGTGCGTGCCGATGCCCTCGGCGGAGATGATGCCCTCGACGTCGGACGGAAGATCGGACGTCTCGAGGCTCAGCTCGATGCTCTCGGCGTCGTCGATGACCTTGCGTGCGGCCTCGAGCCGCTCCTGCGGGTCACCGCCGGAGCCGGAGTCGTCGCCACCGCCGCAGGCGGATATCGCCACGAGCACGAGGGTCGCAGCCGACACCGCAGAGGTACGTCTCAGCACGGGATCAGCCTCTCATGTCGGGCAAAGCGTCGTACGCCCGAGCGTTCCTTCACCCGGGGCTCGCGGGCGTCAGCTCCGCCGCCGGGCCCGAGATCGCGACGATCGGCTGCGCGGCGGGCTCACCCGAACCGTCGCGGCGTCCCTCGGGTGCCGGCAGGTCGACGGGCGAGCCGCTGCGAGCGGCCGCCATCGCGGGACCGTGGCCCGCCCAGGCGACGAGGAGCGCGCCCTCGCCCTTGAGGAATCGATGACAGCGGACGCCGCCGGTTGCGCGACCCTTGCTCGGGTACTCGGCGAACGGCGTCACCTTGACGCTGCCGGATTCGGTGCCCGGCAGTGCGTCGGGGGCGCCGGCAACCGTCGCGACGACCGAGTCGTCGCCCGGCTCGAACGCCGTGAAGGACACGACCTTGGCGCCGCCGAGCTTGACCCCGGCGACGCCCCCGCCGGACCGGCCCTGGGGACGTACGAGCGATGCGCTGAAGTGCAGCAGCTGCGCGTCGGAGGTGATGAAGCACAGCTCCTCGTCGCCGGTCGCGAGCTGTCGCGCACCGACGACGCGGTCGTCGTCCTTGAGCGAGATGACCTCCCAGGAGTCCTTGCCGAGGTACTCGTCGCGTACCCGCTTGACGACGCCGTCGCGGGTGCCGATCGCAAGACCGGGGGACTCGCCGACGAAGCTCACCAGGCAGACGACGTCGTCCGCGCGTACCGCGAGGAACTCCGGGATCGGCGCCCCGCCGCGAAGATGCGGCGCAGCCGCGGTCGACGGCAGTCCGGGCAGGTCGAGTACGTCGAGCTTGTGCAGCTCGCCCGATCGAGTGAGTACGCCGACCTCGCCGCGTGCCGTCGCGCGTACCGCGGACGTGACCGTGTCGTGCTTGGATCGTCCGCCACCGCTGGGAATCGGCGAGTCGTCGGCAGTGCGTGCGAGGAGACCGGTGGCCGACAGCAGCACCCAGCACGGGTCGTCGGCGACCTCGAGCGGTACGGCGGCGCTCACCGGCTGGCCCGCCGACTCCAGCAGCACCGTACGCCGCGGCGTACCGTGCTGCTTCGCGATCTCGGCGAGCTCGTCGGCGACGGCCTTACGCAGCAGGCCCTCGTCGTTGAGCAGTGCCTCGAGCTCCTCGATCGTCTGTCGGAGCTCGGCCTGCTCCCTCTCCAGCTCGAGGCGGGAGAACCTCGTCAGCCGACGCAACGGCATCTCGAGGATGTAGTTGGCTTGGGTCTCCGACAGGTCGAAGATCTCCATCAGCCGCATGCGCGCGGCCTGCGTATCGTCGCTGCCGCGGATCACCTGGATGACCTCGTCGATGTCGAGCAGGGCGATCAGCAGGCCGTCGACGAGGTGCAGCCGGTCGCTCGCCTTCGCCCGACGGAACTCGCTGCGCCGGCGTACGACGTCGAAGCGGTGCTGCAGGAAGACCTCCAGCATCTGCTTGAGCCCGAGGGTGCGCGGCTGGCCGTCGACGAGCGCGACGGCGTTGATGCCGAAGGAGTCCTCCATCGGCGTCAGCTTGAAGAGCTGCTCGAGCACGGCCTCGGGGTTGAAGCCGCTCTTCAGCTCGATCACCAGGTGCAGGCCCTTCTCGCCGTCGGTGAGGTTGGCGATGTCGGCGATGCCCTTGAGACGTTTCGCCTGGACGAGCGTCTTGATCCGCTCGATCACCTTCTCGGCGCCGACGTTGTAGGGCAGCTCGGTGACGACGATGCCCTTGCGCCGGGCGGTGACGCTCTCGATGCGGGTCGAGGCGCGCATCTTGAACGAGCCGCGGCCCGTCGCGTAGGCGTCGCGGATGCCGTCGAGGCCGACGATCTTGCCGCCGGTGGGGAGATCGGGCCCGGGTACGAACCGCATCAGATCGTCGAGGCCGGCGTCGGGGTGGTCGATCAGGTGCCGCAGTGCCTGGACCACCTCGATCAGGTTGTGCGGTGCGATGTTCGTCGCCATGCCGACGGCGATGCCCGACGATCCGTTGACCAGCAGGTTGGGGATCGCGGCCGGGAGCACGCTCGGCTCGAGCTCGCGGCTGTCGTAGTTTGCCCGGAAGTCGACGGTGTCCTCGTCGATCGACGCCGTCATCGCGACCGCGGCAGGGGCCATCCGGCACTCGGTGTAACGCATTGCCGCGGGCGGGTCGTCGGGCGAGCCGAAGTTGCCGTGGCCGTCGACGTGGGGGAGGCGCATCGTCCACGGCTGCACCAGGCGTACGAGCGCGTCGTAGATCGCGGTGTCGCCGTGCGGGTGGAGGCGACCCATGACCTCACCGACGACGCGCGCTGACTTCACGTGACCGCGGTCGGGCCACAGGCTCAGGTCGGCCATCGTGTACAGCGTGCGTCGCTGCACGGGTTTGAGGCCGTCGCGCGCATCGGGGATGGCGCGGGAGTAGATCACCGAGTACGCGTACTCGAGGTAGCTCTCGCGCATCTCCTCGCCGACGTCGATGTCGACGATGTGCTCGTCGAACTCGTCCGGCTGGGTGGTCGTACGTCGGGGCATGCAGTTGTCTCCGGGTCGTTCGGGGTTACCCGCATTGTCTCGCGGCGTGCCGACACGTCGCGTACCGCCACGCCGTATTCGGTCGGCTCAGACCCGGTGCAGCGGCCGGGTCGGAGTGGCAGGTGTTGCCTTGGGCGTACGGGTCGGGCTGCGGTGCCTCAGCCCAGCCGTGCGGTCAGCCGGGTGAGCTCGTCGAGCATCGCCGACAGCTCGGCGTCGCGACGCTCCAGTGGCGCGAGTCCGGTCTCGTCGAAGTCGCTGAACAGGCCGAGCGCAACGCTGGCGCGCACGTCGTGCAGGTGGAGGTTCGCGGTGACCTGTCGCCACTGCTCGGTCGCACGTACGCCGCCGTCCGCACCGTAGGAGACGAACGCGACGGTCTTGCCGGTCCACTCCGGGCCGAGGGTGTCGAAGGCGTTCTTGAAGGCGCCCGGGATTCCGTGGTTGTACTCCGGCGTGACGAATACGAACGCGTCGTAGGCGTCGATCGCCTGGCTCCAGCGCGTGACGTTCACCGAGTCGTACTGCCGGTTCGCGGCACCCGGGACCGTCGCGGAGGTGAGGAGCGGCAGGTCGAAGTCTTTCAGGTCGAGCACGCCGTACTCGGCGTCGGTCCGGTTCGCGGCGGCCTTCTCGACCCAGACCGCCACCTGCTCGCCGGTGCGGCCCTCGCGGATCGACCCGATGATGATGCCGACCTTCATACTGCGTCCTCCAAGGTAGTAGTTGAATCTACAACCAATGTAAACGGGGTCGGCCCCGGAAGTCACGCGCCTGCGGCGGAGGTCACAGCGCGCCTTGTACGCCGCGTTCCGCGACACTCTGAGCCCTCGACGCGCTGCGCCCATGGGCATGTGCGAGCCGGTACGTTGGTCGCGTGGACAGCGCACTCGACAGCAGCGATGGGGACGCGGCTCTCGGCTACCCGCGGCACTGGGAGGCCGATGTCGTCCTGCGCGACGGCCGCGCCGCTCAGCTGCGCCCGATCACCCCCGATGACGCGCAGGGGCTCGTCGACTTCTACGCGCGGGTGTCCGACGAGTCGAAGTACTTCCGGTTCTTCGCGCCGTACCCGAAGCTCTCCGACCGCGATGTCGCGCGCTTCACCCAGGTCAACTACCAGAGCCGGGTCGCGTTCGTGGTGACGATCGCCAAGCAGATCATCGCGATCGGCCGCTACGACGCGATCGACGACCGCGAGGCGGAGGTGGCGTTCCTGGTCGAGGATGCCCACCAGGGCCGCGGGCTCGGGCAGCTGCTGCTCGAGCATCTCGCGCAGGTCGGCCGGGAGCGGGAGTACGAGAAGTTCGTCGCCGAGATCCTGCCCGAGAACACCCGGATGATCCAGGTGTTCCGCGAGCAGGGGTACGAGGTCGAGGGCTCGGTCGAGGACGGCGTCATGCGACTGGTGTTCTCGATCGACCCGACCGACACTGCCATCGGCGTGATGCAGGCTCGTGAGCACCGGGCCGAGGCCGCGTCGATCCAGCGGTTCATGCGGGCCAAGAGCGTCGCGGTCATCGGTGCGAGCCGGCGCCAGGACACGATCGGGCAGATGCTCATCCGGAACCTGGTGCTCGCCGACTTCACCGGCGCCGTGTACGCCGTGAACCCGCAGGCCGAGGCGGTGTCGGGGTTGCCGGCGTACGGGTCGGTGCAGGAGATCCCGGGCGACGTCGACCTCGCGGTCATCGCGGTCCCGGCGGAGGCGGTGCCAGAGGTCGTACTCGACTGTGCCGGCAAGGGTGTGCACGGCATCATCGTGATCTCCTCGGGCTTCGCCGAGACGGGCGAGGAGGGACGCCGCCGACAGCGCCGGCTGCTCGGCCTCGTCCGCAGCTACGGACTCCGGCTCGTCGGACCGAACTGCCTCGGCGTCATCAACACCGACAACGCGACCAGGATCAACGCGTCGCTCTCGCCGCTGATGCCGCCGCGCGGTCGAGTCGGCTTCTTCTGTCAGTCCGGTGCCCTCGGCGTCGCGATCCTGGAGACCGTCGACCGGCGCGGCCTCGGCCTCTCCACCTTCGTTTCGGCCGGCAACCGCGCGGACGTCTCGGGCAACGACCTCCTGCAGTACTGGGAGGAGGACGACGCAACCGAGGTCGTCCTGCTCTACCTCGAGTCGATCGGCAACCCGCGCAAGTTCTCCCGGATCGCCCGCCGGGTCGGTCGGCGCAAGCCGGTCGTTGCCGTCAAGTCCGGGCGTACGACGCAGGGCGTGCCGGTCGGGCACGCCGTCCAGCGTACGACCGCGCCGCAGGCCGCCGTCGACGCGATGTTCCGCCAGGCGGGCGTCATCCAGGTCGACACCCTCGACGAGATGTTCGACGTCGCGCAGCTGCTCGCGCACCAGCCGCTGCCGCGCGGCCCGCGGGTCGCGGTCGTCGGCAACTCCGATGCCATGGGGCTACTCGTCGCCGACGCCGCAAGCGCGGCAGGGCTGCACGTGCGCGAACCCATCGCGCTGGGTGCGGACGCGAACGAGGACGACTTCGAGGAGGCGCTGGACACCGCGATCGAGGACCCCGACGTCGACTCCGTCGTCGCGGTGTACGTTCCGCCGCTCAACGTGTCCGGCGAAGACGTCGCGAACGTCCTCGCCGCCGTCGGCGAGCAGTCGGACAAGCCGATCGTGTCGGCGTTCCTCGGCACCGAGGGAGTGCCGGAGCTGCTGCGCGTCCCCGACGTCGAGGGTGCCGCCGGACGCGGTTCCGTGCCGTCGTACCCCGCGCCCGAGTCGGCGGTACGCGCGCTCGCTCGCGTCGTCGCGTACGCCGAGTGGGCCGGGCGGCCGCAGGGCGAGCAGGCCCACTTCGACGAGGTCCGTACGCACGAGGCGCATGCGTTGCTCCTCCGCACGCTCAAGGAGGAGCCGCAGGGGCGCGACCTGTCGCTCGAGGAGACCCATGAGCTGCTGGCCGACTACGGCGTCGACCTGTGGACGCGCCAGCGCGTCGGCTCGCTCGATGAGGCGATCGCGGCGGGCAAGGTGCTCGGCTGGGATGTCGTGCTCAAGGCGACGGCGCCGCACCTGCGTACCCGTCCCGACCTCGCGCACGTGTGGCGCAACATCCACGACGAGGACGACATGAGCGACGCGTGGGACTCCTTGACGAGCATCATCGACGTACCGGAGTCCGCCGGTTTCGTGGTGCAGCGGATGTCGTCGCCCGGTACGCCGATCTCGATCCGCGCCGTCGAGGACCCGTTGTTCGGGCCACTGGTGTCGTTCGGCCTGTCGGGTGCTCCGAGTGAGCTGATGGGCGACCGTGCGTACCGGATCCCGCCGCTGACCGATGTCGATGCCGCAACGATGGTGCGCGAGATCAAGTCGGCGCCGCTGCTGCTCGGTTACCGCGGGAGCGAGCCGGCGGATGTCGGCGCGATCGAAGACCTGCTCCAGCGGGTGGCCGTGCTGAAGGACGACCACCCCGAGCTTGCGTCGCTCAACCTCGATCTCGTCCTCGCGGGCGCACACGGTACGACGGTGCTCAACGCGACCGCGCGTACGGCACCGGCGAGCGACAACCGCAGCGAGTGGTTCGTACGGCGGATGAGTCGCCCGGTCGGGCTCGGCGACACGATGCCGAGCTGACCGTCGGACCGGCCGTGCTCGGCCGCGATCGAGCGCGTGGAACACTGTCCGATATGGCAGACAGGTACGAGCAGATCGCCACCGACCGCTGGGCCGAGCTTCGCGAGGCGATCCAGCAGACGGGGTACTACCCGAACGTCGTCACCGAGGGCATGGTCGACGCGCTCGCCGGTGAGGCCGTCGAGGCGTACGTGCTGCACCATGAGCCGACGTTCGACCGCGAGGAGATCCGTCGGCACCTGACGGTGCTCGTGATGACCGGAAGCAGGCTCGTCCTGACCCACACCGACGAGCACCCGCCCGACGACCTGCTGCCCGAGCCGTACACCTCGACGACGACCGAGGCGGTCCCGCTCGGCTCGGTCACGTCGGTCGTGACCACGCGGATGGTCGCGACCTCACCGACCGCGCCCGACGGCGGCGGCCCCACCCGCGAGGCGGTGATCACGATCGGCTGGGGGAGTGTCAGCCGCGTCGACCTGGAGCCGGCACAGTGCTCCGACCCGACCTGCGATGCCGACCACGGCTACTCGGGCAACATCACCGGTGACGACTTCACACTGCGCCTCTCGGCGACCGCCGACGGCGACGACGCGGTCGCTCAGCTGCTCGACTTCGGACGGCGGCTCTCGGCCGCGACCGCTGGTCGCTGATGCTCTCGCACCATCCCGAGGGCGTCGTCCTCCCCACGTACGACGGTCGCAGCATCAGCCAGCTCGTGCGCAGCGCGGGCTCCGCAACCGCCGGTGACGCCAACCCGCTCGACCTGCCGCCGGCGCCGAGGTACGTGCTCGTGCTGATCGACGGGCTCGGTCGTGACCTGCTCGCGGCCAACGCCGACTGCGCGCCGTACCTCTCCGGGCTGCTCGACGGCTCGCTCACCTGCGGTGCGCCGTCGACGACGGTCACCAGCCTCACCTCGCTCGGCACCGGGCTGCCTCCCGGTGCGCACGGTGTCGTCGGCTACACCTCCCGAATCCCGGGTACGCGCCGCACGCTGAATGCCCTGAGGTGGAGCGACGACATCGACCCGCTCACGTGGCAGCCGCACCCGACCGAGCTGTCCCGGCTCGCCTCGGAGGGGCTGAACGTCTCGGTTGTCAACAGCGCTCGGTTCGAGGGCACGGGGCTGACGCTCTGCAGCCAGCGCGGCGTGCCGTACTACGGCATCTCCAGCGTATGGGAGCGCCTCGACGCGACGGTAGACGCGTGCGAGGCCTCGTCGCGCAGCCTGGTCTACACCTACGAGTCGACACTCGACCATCTCGGCCACGAGCACGGTTGCACCTCGGCGAAGTGGCGCGAACGGCTGCGCGACGTCGACGCCGACATGCGCCGTCTTCGCGAGGCACTGCCGCCCGACGCGGCGCTCGTTGTCACCGCCGACCACGGCATGCTCGACCTACCGGCCGACGGCAGGTTCGACGTCGAGGACCGACCCGACCTGCTCGACGACGTGCTGGTGTTCGCGGGGGAGGCGCGGTTCCGGCAGCTGTACGTACGCACGGGCGCCGTCGACGACGTCGCGCGGCGTTGGCGCGCGTACTGCGGAGCTCGAGCGATCGTCGCGACCCGCGACGAGGCCGAGCGCGCGGGCTGGTTCGGACCGATCGACGATCGCGTACGCCCACGCATCGGCGATGTCCTGGTGGCGTCGCTCGGGGAGTTCGCCGTGTTCTCCTCGCGCTGGTTCGGGGTGGAGCTGAAGATGGTGGGGTTCCACGGTTCGCTCACGGCCACCGAGATGACCGTGCCGTTGCTGGTGGACGCGCCGGGCTCGTAGCGGTCGGCGCGGTCGTACGAGAGGGAGAGGCATGGCGTTCGAGGTACCCGGAGTGCGGATCGGCCACTGGACGGACGCGGTCGGCGAGACCGGATGCACGGTAGTCGAGCTCCCCGAAGGGACGACCGCATCGCACGAGGTCCGCGGGGGCGCGCCCGCGAGCCGTGAGCTCGACCTGCTCGATCCGGACAAGACCGTCGACCGGATCGACGCGGTCGTCCTGACCGGTGGATCCGCGTTCGGGCTGGCCGCGGCCGACGGTGTGATGCGGCACTTCGCCGAACGAGGCCGCGGCGTTCCGACGCCGGGCGGCAACGTACCGATCGTGCCGACGCTCGCGTTGTTCGATCTTGCGGTCGGTGACAACACCTCGCGGCCGACCGCCGAGTCCGGCTACGTCGCGGCGGCCGCGACCGGTGGGGAGCAGGTACTCGCCGGCCGCGTCGGTGCGGGCACGGGAGCGTACGTCGGCCACTGGCGCGGGCCTGACGGTCGCCGTCCGGGTGGTCTAGGTCATGCCGTCCACCGGCTCGGCGAGATCGTGGTCGAGGCGCTCTGCGCCGTCAACGCTTACGGCGACGTCGACCACGGAGGGCAGGCGGTGTCGTTCGACTCCGTACGCGCCCTGCCGGTAGGTGCCGGGTTCGACGCCGGCCGGGCACACACCACGATCGGGTTGGTCGTCACGAACGCCGCGCTGTCGAAGGTCGACTGCCGCGTCGTCGCGCAGGGAGCGCATGACGGGCTCTCTCGTGCGCTGACGCCGCCGCACACCCGTTTCGACGGTGACGGGTTCGTCGCGGCGGCGACCGGCGAGGTCGCGGCCCATGTCGACGTCGTACGCCTGCTCGCGCTCGCCGCCGTGACCGACGCGATCCGCTCGGTCGGTTGAGGCCCCACCGACCCGTGGATGCTAGCTAAGGTTAGCCTTGCCTGCGTGAACCGACTGAACGTAGTACTGACCGCGCTGCTGGCCGTCGTCCTCATGACCACGACGGCGTGCGGCGACGATGACCCGGCCGGCGCGGAGACGTCTGCGGCCAACGCCGCACCCGCGGAGGAGGGCGCCTTCCCGGTCGAGATCGAGCACAAGTACGGCACCACGACCGTCGAGGAGGAGCCGGAGCGCGTCGTCGTCGTCGGCCTCAAGGAGCAGGACGACCTGCTCGCCCTCGGCGTCGTGCCGGTCGCCACCACCGAATGGCTCGACGACACACCGGGAGGCCTCTATCCCTGGGCGAAGGAGCGGCTCGTCGGCGCCGACGTACCCGCGTCGCTCAACCAGGACGACGGCGTGCAGTTCGAGAAGGTCGCGGCGCAGCGGCCCGACCTGATCATCGGCCTGTACTCAGGGCTGACCCAGGCCGACTACGACAAGCTCAGCCAGATCGCGCCGACGGTGGCGCAGCCCGGCGACATACCCGACTACGGCATCGGATGGCAGGAGGAGCTGCTCACGGTGGGCAAGGCGGTCGGGCGTCCCGAGGCCGCGCAGGAGATCGTCGACGACGTCGAGGGCAAGATCGAGGACGTCGCCAAGAAGCACCCGGAGTTCCAAGGCAAACATGCGATCTTCGCAACCCCGTACGAGGGCACGTACGTGTACGGCTCCGCGGATCCGCGGAGCCGGCTGCTGACCGACATCGGGTTCGAGCTGCCGAGCGACATCGACGACGTCGTGGGTACGAAGGACTTCGGCGCCAACATCAGTGCCGAGAACACCGAGTTCGTCGACACCGATGCGCTCGTGTGGCTCACCAACGTGATGGAGGACAAGGACGCCATCCTCGACAACGAGGTCTACACCTCGCTGCCCGTCCACGAGGAGGGCCGTGACGTGTTCGTCGGCGACGCGAAGCACCCGGACTACGGGTTCTCGATCTCGTTCGTCACCGCGCTGAGCGTCCCGTACACGCTCGACCGGCTCGTACCCCAGCTCGCGGCGGCCGTCGACGGCGACCCGGCGACGAAGGTGCCGACGCCGAAGGACTAGGCGGCCAGACGCCTGGCAGGATGGGCGCGTGGCGAATCTCCAGTTCTTCAACGGCACCATGGACTCGGGGAAGTCGACTCTCGCGCTCCAGGTCAATCACAACCACGCGGCGCGGGGGAGGGTCGGACGCCTGTTCACGTCGCACGACCGTCGCGGTGATGCGATCCTGTCCAGCCGGCTCGGGTTGTCCGTCGACGCCGTCGAGGTCCCGCCCGACTTCGACTTCTGGGCGTACGCCGTGCACGACCTCACCCACGGTGGCCGGATCGACTACATGGTGTGTGACGAGGCGCAGTTCTACACGCCCGCCCAGGTCGACCAGCTGGCCCGCATCGCCGACGAGCTACAGATCGACGTGTTCTGCTTCGGAATCCTGACCGACTTCCGCACCAGGCTGTTCCCCGGATCGGCGCGGCTCGTCGAGCTCGCCGACCGGGTGCAGACCGTCCAGGTCGAGGCACTGTGCTGGTGCGGCGAGCGGGCGACCCACAACGCGCGGACGGAGAACGGCGAGATGGTCACCGAGGGGGAGGTCGTCGTGGTCGGCGACGTCGACGCGCCTCCGACAGAGGTCGCGTACGAGGTGCTGTGTCGCCAGCACCACCGGCGGCGAATGACCGCTGCTCGCGCGAAGGCCGCCGCGTTGTCGCCGGATGTGCTGCCGTTCGACCATGAGGCCCGGATGCTGGGAGGCAAGCGATGACCCGGTCACCGATCATCGATCGCGAGGAGCTCGCCGAGCTGTTGGTCTCGCCCGAGCCGCCCGCCCTGCTGGACGTACGCTTCGTGCTCAGCGTCGACGGCGGCGGGCCGACGGGCCGAGCTGCGTTCGAAGAAGGGCACCTGTTCGACGCCCAGTTCGTCGACCTGGACGTCGATCTCGCCGACCCGCCCGGCGAGCGCGGCCGGCACCCGCTGCCCGACCCGGGACGCTTCGCGGCGGCGATGCGCCGGGTCGGCGTCCGCATGGATCGAGCGGTCGTCGTGTACGACCAGGCCGATGGAAGCGCGGCCGCTCGGGCGTGGTGGTTGCTCACGCATCACGGTCACGACGACGTACGCGTGCTCGACGGCGGGTACGACGGTTGGGTTGCGGCGGGCGGCAACACGACCGCGCTCGTGCAAAGCGTCGAGGCAGGAGACTTCGTCGCACGCCCGGGTCGCCGGAAGGTCCTGGACGTCGACGGTACGGCCGCGCTCGCCCGCGAGGGGCTGCTGCTCGATGCGCGGCAGCCGGAGCGGTACCGCGGCGAGGTCGAGCCGATCGACCCCGTCGCCGGTCACATCCCGGGCGCCGTCAGCGCGTCGACGAGAGACAACGTCACGGCCGACGGCCGGTGGCGCTCGGCCGATGACCTGCGCGAACGGTTCGCCGCGCTCGGCGCCGGCACGGCCGGCGAGATCGGAGCGTACTGCGGGTCCGGCGTCACGGCCGCGCACGAGGTGCTGGCACTCGAGCTCGCCGGGTACGACGCCGCGCTGTACCCCGGCTCGTGGAGCGAGTGGGTCGCCGACCCGGCGCGTCCGGTCGCGACGGGTGGTGCTTGATCTTCGATCGCATCATGACGCGCCAGAGTCGGCATCGCGATGTATGGTCGATGGTATGCGCACCACGTTGAGCCTTGACCCGGATGTCGTCGCCGCCGTCGAGCGGCTGCGACGTGAAGAAGAGCTCGGGCTCAGTGAGGCAGTCAACGCGTTGGTGCGATCGGGCCTGGCAGCACGTTCGGCATCGGGCCATGAGCCATATCAGCCGCGGAGCATCGACGTCGGCATCAAGGTCGACGTGTCGAACGTCGCGGAGACTCTCGACCTGCTCGACGCGGGTTGATCGCAGGATGATCGTCGACGCGAACATCCTGCTCTACGCGGTCGATTCACGGTCACCGCGCCATGACGCTGCCAGCGAGTGGCTCACCATCGCACTTCGCGGCGACAGGCGGGTAGCCCTTCCCTGGCAGACGATCGGTGCCTTCGTCCGCATCATCACCCACCCCAGAGTCACGGAGTCACCACTCACGGGACCCGATGCCTGGAGGTTCGTTCAGGACTGGCTCGCGGTCCCGGTGTGCTGGATTCCACCGGCCACCGACCGAACGGCTCGGACGTTGGGGACGCTCATCGAGCGTCATGGGCTCAGCGGCAATGCGATTCCGGACGCCCAGCTGGCCGCCCTCGCGATCGAGCACGGTGTGAGTGTCGTGTCGAACGATTCCGACTTCGCTCGGTTTCCCGAGGTCGCGTGGGAGAATCCGCTGGCATAGCCGACGCGTTGTGGCGGCGTCGCTCTGGGCCGGGACACAGCGGTTGACGAAGGAATGGTCACCAGTGGACGCCCTTGAGCACCTTCGCCAGCAGCACCTGCTCGCTCGTCGCGGTGTCGTCGGCCGACGCGCCCTTCGCCGCGGACGAGTCGGGAAAGACCTTGTACGCCTGGTGCAGGATCCGGAAAGCCAGCTTCGGTGCCAGTGCGTGACCGACCTCGCCGGCGGTGCCGAGCGGGGTGTTCAGCTCATGTGGCCGGTCGCGTACGGCCGTGAGCACCAGATCGGCAGCCTGTGCCGGCGTGATCGTCGGGAACGCGTCGTAGATCTTCGTGGGCGCGATCATCGGCGTCTTGACCAGCGGCATGTGGATCGTCGTGAACGTGATGCCGTCGCCGATCAGCTCCGAGCTCACCACCCGGCTCCACGCGTCGAGCGCTGCCTTCGACGCGACGTACGCGGAGAACCGCGGGGGGTTCGTCTGCACGCCGATCGACGAGATGTTGACGATGTGCCCGCCGCCATCCTCGCCGAGCTTGGTCGCCAGGCCCATGACGAGCCGGATCGCGCCGAAGTAGTTCAGCGTCATGGTGCGCTCGAAATCGTGGAAGCGGTCGTACGACAGGTGCAGCGACCGCCGGATCGACCGCCCCGCATTGTTGACGATCACGTCGATCGTGTCGTGCTCCTCGACGAGCCGCTTGGTCAGCTCGTCGATCGCGGCCATGTCGGACAGATCGCAGGAGTAGACGTACGTCCGCCCGCCGAGCATCTCGATCTCGAGCCGTGTCTCCTCGAGCTTGTCGAGGTTGCGCGCGACGAGCACGGGGATGCCCCCCAGCGCGGCGACCCGCAGCGCGGTCGCCTTGCCGATGCCGGACGACGCTCCGGTGATCACCACGCAGCGTCCCTGCAGCGCGGCCTTCAGCCGCGGGTCCGACAGCACATCGGCGTCGAGGTGCTGCTCCCAGTAGCCCCACAGCACCGATGCGTACGTCTCGAGGTCGGGGCAGGCGATGCCACTGCCGGACAGCTCGTGTTCGGTCGCCTGGTCTTCGAACGTCGTCGGCAGCGACGTGTGCGCGACCACCTCGGCGGGTATGCCGAGGCGCCCGACGCTCTGGCGGAGCAGGAACCTCGCCGGCGCGCTCTGCAGCGCCGACTGCACCAGCGAGGACGGTACGAGGCCGGTAACGCGCCTGTCGACCTGCAGGGCGAACCGCGGCGCCTTCGCCGCGCGGGCCAGCGTGTTCACGACGTCGACCGTCGGCTGCGGCTCGGGGTTGACGAGATGGAACGCGCGACCGTCGAGACCGGGCTTGTGGGCGAGATGGTCCATCGCCCGCGCGACGTAGTCGACCGGAACGATGTTCGTGTTGCCGAGGTCCATGCCGACGAGCGGAGTCCACTGCGGCAGCGAGTCGCGCATCCGCTTGAGGAGCGGGAAGAAGTAGTAAGGCCCATCGACCTTGTCCATCGCGCCGGTCTCGGAGCTGCCCACGACGATCGCGGGTCGGTAGACCCGCCACGGCACGCCTGCCTCCTCGCGTACGATCCGCTCCGACTCGTACTTGGTGCGGTGGTACGCCGACGGCAGACCCTGGCCCTCGGCGAACATGGACTCGTCGAAGCGGCCGCGGAAGTCGCCGGCGACGGCGATGGACGACACCTGATGGAACAGTCCCGCGTCGACGGCCTCGGCGAGCCCGAGCGCGGCCCGCGTGCCGCCGATGTTCAGCTCGTCGTTGCGTTCTGCCGGCGCCGTCATGTCGTACAGCGCCGCCAGGTGGAAGACGTGGTCGATGTCGCCGCGATGCGTGGCGACCCAGTCGTCGTCGACACCGAGCTGTGGCTCGCACAGCTCGCCGATGACGGGCTTGAGCCGGTCGGTGCCGCCACACTGGTGGCGCAACCGCTCGAACCGCTCGAACGACTGCTCGCGGACGAGGACGTGGATGTCACCGTCGCGGTGGTCGACCAACTCGGCGACCAGGTGCCGGCCGATGAACCCCGTCGCGCCCGTCACGAAGTACGCCATGGTCGCCCCTCAGGTATGCGTTGCGGCATCGTAGCGCCTCGTACCGTGCGGGAACCGTCGAACGGTGCGCGGCGTCATTCCTCGGGCTTGTTGCCGAACATGATCTCGTCCCAGCTCGGTACGCGCCTGCGCTCGCGACGCCGCGAGCGCTTCGGCGTGGAGTCGGGCGGGTCGGCGGCGTCACCGGCCGCACGCGCGGCAGCCGCGGTCTCGGTCAGGTCAGCAGTCGTCGCGTGCGGGTCGATCTCGGCGTCGCTGTCATCGTCGGTCTCGTCGGAATGCTGTTGCGGCTGGCCGTCGAGCATCAGCTGCTCCTGCGCCATCGCCCGCCGGGCGCGTGCCCGCTTCAGCGAGGTGACACCGGGCTCGTCGATGTCGTCGTACGGGTCGGGCGCCTCGTCGTCGGGGGACGCGGTGCCGACCTCGGGCTCGGCCACCGCGGTCGCTGCGTCCGCTACGGCCGACGCGATCGCCATCTCCGTGCTGTCGGGCACGTCGGCGACCAGGTCGCTGGCGCGCTCGTTGTCGGCCACGACATACCGTCCCGGTGCGTCGAACAGGTACATCGCCGGACCGCCGTCGTCCGGCACGCGTACGGAGACGATCCAGCGGCCGTCCTCGCGGCGCCAGGAGTCCCACTCGACGGTGGAGGAGTCGACGTCGCGGGCGCGGAACGTCTCGGTGATGACGTCGCCGAATCGGGCGGCCGGCGCGCTGACGTTCGTGCGCCGGATCGTCGACGCCTGCGCGCGCTCGCAGATGTGCTCGCGCTCGGCGAGCACGGGCACGGCGTACGCCATGATCCGCTCGACGGGCACGTTCGCGGCTTCGGCGACGGACTCCGTGGATTCCCCTCGGCGGATTCGGGCCTGGATATCGCGGGGCCGCAAGGCGCTGTCCATCTCAATCTCCAACTGTCCGAGTCTCGCCCGGTCGCCGCGAATCGCGGCTCGCAGACGATCGTCTACCGGAAGGCGGAACTCCTCGCCCGTGGCGGTACGAAGTACGACATGGCGTCGATCCTCGCCCAGTCCCACGAGACCGAGGTCGCGCATATGGTGCCTCCCAGGTGCCCACCTCCTGGACGGTGGACGGTGTCGAGGGACAGTCTCGTCTGCCGAGCCTCTCAATCCAAGTGAACGCGCCGGACGGGGGCCGCCCGGAGCCGATCGACGGTCCGTTTCGGCACCACCCAGGCAACCGCCGCGGCGAGCGCGGCGGCCACGGTCGGGACGAGGTACGCCGGTGACGCGCCGTGGTGGTCGACGACCCAACCCGATGCCGCACCGCCGATCGCGACGCCGGCCGCCATGCCCATCGAGAACCACGACAAGCCTTCGGTGAGCCGCTCCCTCGGCACGACCTGCTCCAGCAGGGACATCTGCGCGACGAGCATGGGCGAGATGGCGAACCCGGCGACGAACAACGTCACGCCGACCAGCACCACCGACTGCACGATCACGAGGGGCGCCATCGCGGCGGTCAGTAACAGGCTCGCGACCCGGAACCGCCGCAACGGCTCGGACCTGATGTCGATCGCGCCGACGACGAGACCGGAGACCAGGCTGGCGAACGCCCAGACGGCGAGCAGGGCACCGGAGGCGGTCCGCTGCCCCTGCTCAGTCGCGAAGGCGACGGTCACCACCTCGCCGGCGCCGAACATCGCGCCGGACCCGGCGCCCGCGACGCACAGCGGCCCGAGGATCGCCCACCCCATCGGCAGCCGCGGAGTCGTACGGTCGGCGCTGCGTACGGGTGGTGCCGTGCGCCGCTGGGAAGCGAGGGCCAAGCCGCCGACGAGGCCGGTGGCACCCGCGACGACGAGCCCGGCCGCCGGATCGACGAGGGTCGCGAGCAGGGTGACGAGCACGGGACCGGTGATGAAGACGACCTCGTCGACGACCGCTTCGAATGCGAACGCGGTGTTGAGGCGCCTTCGCTCGTCGACGAGATAGGTCCACCGCGCACGTACGAGCGAACCGATCTGCGGCAGCGCGGCGCCCGCCCATGCGGCGAACAGGTGTGGAACGGGCGTGGGCAGGTCACGCTCGATCGCCAGGATGAGCAGTGCGGTGCCGGCCGCGAACATCGAGGGAACCACCAGGAGCGTCAGCCGCTGGCCACGCGCGTCGGCGATGCGACCCTGCAGCGGGGACGCGAGCGCGGTTGCGATGATGCACACCGCGGAGATGCCGCCCGCGTACGCGTACGAGCCCGTGCGCTCGGATACCAGCAGCACGATGCCGAGGCTGATCATCGAGATCGGCAGTCTCGCGACCAGCCCGGTCATGCTGAACAGCAGGGCACCCGGCAACGACAGCACGCGGCGATAGGTGTCGAACAAACGATGATCCTCAGGCAGAGCCGGAGACAGCAGCCTAGTCATGGGTTGAGACACTGGAAGCATGCGCCCGCCCGAGCCCTATGACGCGTTCCTGCTGGTCTCGTTCGGTGGCCCCGAGGCCGCCGACGACGTCGTGCCGTTCCTCGAGAACGTCACCCGCGGCAAGAACATCCCGCGCGATCGCCTGGTCGAGGTCGGCAAGCACTACTACGACTTCGGCGGGCGCTCACCGATCAACGACCAGTGCCGTGAGCTGATCGACGCCGTGCGGGCCGACTTCGAGCGCGAGGGCGTCGACCTCCCGATCTACTGGGGCAACCGGAACTGGGATCCGTACCTCGGTGACACGCTCGAACAGCTGGCGGCGGACGGCGTACGCCGCGCGCTGTGCCTGGTGACGTCGGCGTACGCGTCGTACTCGGGCTGTCGGCAGTATCGGGAGAACCTCTACGACGCCGCCGAGCCGCTGGGTGCGGATGCTCCTCGGCTCGACCGGATCAGGCACTACTTCAACCATCCCGGCTTCGTCGAGCCGTTCGTCGACGCGACCGTCGCCGCGCTGGAGTCGCTCGATCCCGACGTACGAGACGACGCGCAGCTCGTCTTCGTGACGCACTCGATCCCCGAGACGATGAATGCGGCGAGTGGGCAGTGTGTCGGCGCACCGGGGCACACGTACGTCGAGCAGCATCGCGACGTCGCCTCGACCGTCGGCGACGCCGTCGCCGCGCGAACCGGCGTGAGCCGCGACCACGAACTCGTGTTCTGCTCGCGTTCCGGGCCACCGCAGGTCCCGTGGCTCGAACCGGACGTCAACGATCACCTCGAGGCGCTGGCCAAGGACGGGGCCGCCGCGGCGGTCGTCGTGCCGATCGGCTTCGTCTCCGATCACATGGAGGTCATCTACGACCTCGACACCGAGGCCGCGCAGACGGCCGATTCGCTCGGCCTCGCCTATCGCCGCGCCGCGACGCCGGGTGTCGATCCGCGTTTCGTTTCGATGGTCACCGAGCTGGTGGTCGAGCGTGCGGCCGTCGAGCGCCAGGAGGGCGTCGAACGGCGCACGACCGGTGTGCTGGGTCCGTGCCGCGACGTCTGTCCGGCCGACTGCTGCGCCAACCCACGCGGTGAGCGGCCGGCCCTCTGCGAGGAGGGAGCATGACGTCGGGGAGCGACCTCCATGAGCTCGCCCGGTCGGTCGCACGTACCGCTGCGGAGTTCGTACGCGCGCAGCGACCCGAGGGCCGGGTCGACGTCGCGGCGACCAAGTCGAGCGACACCGATGTCGTCACCGAGATCGACCGCGCCACCGAGGAGCTGATCCGCACCATGATCGGCGCCGCGCGCCCGGCCGACTCGGTCATCGGCGAAGAGGGCGGCCAGAGCACTGGTGACAGCGATGTCACCTGGATCGTCGACCCGATCGACGGCACGGTGAACTTCGTACACGGCCTCCCCGGCTACTCCGTCTCGGTCGCCGCTGCGGTCGGTGGGGTCGTCGAGACCGGATGCGTCGTCGATGTCGTCTCCGGCGAGGAGTTCGCGGCGGTCCACGGTGGCGGCGCGACGCGCACCGCGCCCGACGGTACGACGACGAGGCTGGGCCCGCCGCCCGTCGTAGCCCTGGAGCACGCCTTGATCGGCACGGGATTCCACTACCGGCAGGAGATCCGGTCGAAGCAGGGCGTCGCCGTCGCCCGGCTGCTGAGCGCGGTCGCCGACGTCCGGCGGATCGGGTCGGCGGCCATCGACCTGTGCAATGTGGCGAGTGGCCGGCTCGACGGGTACGTCGAGGAGGGGCTGAAACCGTGGGATCTCGCCGCCGGAAGACTCATCGCCGAGGAGGCCGGAGTCGTCGTCACCGGGCTCGACGGAGAGCCGAACGAGCGGCTGACCGTCGCTAGCGCTCCCTCGATCGCGCCCGCGTTGCTCGCCGCCGTACGAGAATCGGGCTTCTGAGCGGACGGTTCGACGCACGCAACGACATCGGTGAAATTCGTCGCGCCCAACGGGAATCAATGGCGCCTCCGCCGCGTTATCCGTTGGACCAGCGGTCAGCGGCGCGAAACTGTGTCACAAATCGCACTGCAAATCGGGGAATTGATTCGCATTTACCGGGGTGAATGGGGCACAATCTGCGCGCCGCGTCCGTTTGGCAACGCACCAACGCACACTGACCGAGTCGTCGGGCTCGACGAATCGGTCCATAGTCCCCGTGGAGGAGGAGTCTATGGCTACCGACTACGACGCACCGCGCAAGACCGATGACGAACAGTCAGAGGACAGCATCGAAGAGCTCAAGGCGCGGCGTCACGACAAGAACTCAGGCAAGGTCGACGAGGACGAGGTCGAGGCCGCGGAGTCGTTCGAGCTCCCGGGTGCCGATCTGTCGCACGAGGAGCTTTCGGTCAAGGTGCTTCCGCGCCAGTCCGATGAGTTCACCTGTGCATCGTGTTTCCTGGTGCACCACCGCAGCCAGCTGGCCGAGCAGCGAAACGGCCAGCTGATCTGCCGCGATTGCGCCGCCTGATTCACGCAGTTTTACGTCGCCGGCGTCTGGCCTTCCGTTGGGTTTGACGCCTTGTTCGGCTTGACGCCCGGCGGCAGCTCACCGGTTGAGCGCACCCAGTAATCGACCGCCTTGCGGCTGATCAGGATCTTCGAGAGCTCGATCGTCGCACCCGCAAGTGCCGCCCATGTCACCGCTTCCGCGAGACGTACCTCTGGATCCTTCGGTGACGTGGGCGGCTTCTTGCCTGTCGCCGCGCGCCACGTCATGCTCGACAGCTGCGAGGCGACGACTCCGGCAAGGATCGTCGAGCCCTTGTCGAAGAGCTTCCACGTCCGTTTCCGGGCCATGCTCTGCTTCTTGCTCTTCTTGTCCGCGCTCTTGCTCACCTGGCGATCCGCCTTCCTCTGCCTGTTGCCCACGATGCTCAGTCTTCCATCCGTGCGCTGCGCTCACTCGCCGGTCGTGCCCGACGGCGTACGCGCGGCGTCGATGGCCGCGACCAGTCTCGCGGGATCACGCGAGCTGATCAGCCAGTACGGGGTCGGATCTCGCGCGTCGACGATGTCCAGACGCACTGCGGTCGCGACGTACGGCCTGATCGCGAGGTACGCGCGCGCATCGGCATCGCGGCCACGAACCGCCGCCGTACGCTCGGCGTCGAGTGCGACGGCGTCGCCGCAGTAGGCGACCTCGATCCGTGCCCCACAGGCGAGCACCTCGCCCGCATGCACCTCCACGCCCTCGCGGCCGTACGCCCAGAGAGCGATGCCAAGAGCGATCGCGACGACCGCGCCCGCGCCGACCGCGAACGCCATCGGCGTCGCGAGCACGAACACCCACCAGACGATGATCGCGAACCCTGCGGAGAGCAGCCACCAGGACGGCGGCGCGTACAGGGACTCGGCGTACTCACCATCCGTGGGTGATCCAGGCATGGGGACAGGTTCCCATGTCTGCTGGTGCGTGCCGCGCGGTAGGGTCGGCCCGGCGCATCACGAGGAGGGGCCAATCACGTGGAAGTTGCGATCCGGCGGATCGACACGGACGTACCGTTGCCGGCGTACGCGCATGACGGCGACGCCGGAGCCGACCTGGTGACCACCGTGGACGTCCGGATCTCGCCGGGGGAGCGCGCCGTCGTGCCGACCGGCATCGCGTTGGCGTTGCCACCGGGTTACGCCGGGTTCGTCCATCCGCGGTCCGGTCTCGCCGCTCGCCGCGGGTTGTCGATCGTGAATGCACCCGGCACCATCGATGCGGGCTACCGTGGAGAGGTAAAGGTGTGCCTGGTCAACCTCGACCCGGCCGAGCCGATCGCGCTCGTTCGCGGTGATCGCATCGCCCAGCTCGTGATCCAACGCGTCGAGCGGGCCCGGTTCGTGGAGGTCGCGGCGCTGCCGGACACCGTCCGTGGCGCGGGCGGCTACGGTTCGACCGGTGGTGCGTCCGCGCTGACCAGTCCGTCCACATCGCCGATGAACGAGGAGGAATCCCGGTGATCATGCGTCGCAAGTCCAAGGCCGACCCGGATCGCGAGGAGGCGTCGGCCGGTTCCGAGACCGCGGAGGCCGACCGTCTCGAGGCCGCCTCGGAGGGTCCCTGGGACGTCGACGAGATCTCGATCGCTTCGGACGACGGGTCGTACGTCGACCTCGGCGGCCTGATCGTCAAGGGCCGCGAGGGGTTCGAGGTGCAGATCCCGTCCGACCCGAAGTCGGGCCAGCCCGCCGCGGTGGTCTTCGTCAGCCCGGAGGCGGCGCTCGAGCTACGCGCGTTCGCGGCGAAGCGCTCGGGCGGACTGTGGGAAGACGTACGCTCCGATATCGCCGGCGAGGCCGCGCGCCTCAAGGGGGAGTGCGAGGTCGTCGACGGCCGGCACGGTCCCGAGCTGCGGCTGCAGGTGCCGGCGAAGTCGGCCGAGGGCGGCGAGGCCGTGCAGCCGAGCCGGATCGTCGGCGTGGAGGGCCCGCGGTGGTTCCTGCGGGGCACGTTCTACGGGAAGGCCGCGATGCAGCCCGACGACGACGGCGTGCTGGAGAGCGCGTTCCGCGATGTCGTCGTACGCCGTGGCGAGGGCCCGATGGCGCCGCGCGAGGCGCTCCCGATCGTGATCCCCGAGAACGCCACCCCCAAGGAACAGTGAGGAGAGGATTCTGGCCCTGTGAGGAGAGGGTTTCGGTACGCCGAAACCCTCTCCTCACAGGGCCAGAATCCTCTCCTCACCGTGGTCAGCGGTGCTCGATGACGTGGACGACCCACGTACCGGGCTCGAGCGCCTCGTACAGGTGCGGTACGTCGCCCGGGAAGGTCGCGTAGTCGCCCGTCTCGAGCTCGATCGGAGCGGATGCGGGGCCGGTACGCAGCCGGCCGGCGGCAACCGTGATGTGCTCGACCGATCCGGGGATGTGCGGGTCGGCTTCGCGACGTGACCCCGGCTCCATCCGCAGGATGTACAGGTCGCGCCGCGCGCCGGGGGACGATGCCGACAGCAGAGTGCCGGTGTAGTCGGCGTGGTCGGAGCGCAGTGTCGTACCCTCGCCCGCCCTGATCACCCGCACCTGCGGCGCGACCGGGTCGACCAGCTGCGAGAAGGGCACGTTCAGCGCGACGCCGAGTGCCCACAGCGTCTCGACGCTGGGGTTGCCGCTGCCGGACTCCAGCTGCGACAGCGTCGACTTCGCGATGCCGGCCCGGCGCGCGACCTCGGTGAGCGACAGCCCGGCCCGGTCGCGCTCGCTCCGGAGCGCCGCTGCGATCACGTCGTGGGGTGGCCCGTCATCGCGCCGTGTCTCGACCATTCGTTCGCTCCATCGGTCTAGATATTCGACTTGACGAACACCGTACCGCGTTGTTTCCATGGTGTCATGCGTTCGATATGGCGAACAGTCGACGAGAAGCTCGGCCGCCGGCTGGCGCGCGACATCGCGCTGGTACTGGTCGCCGACGGCCTCGTCGGCGTCTCGTTCGGCGCTATCGCCGTGAGCGACGGGTTCCCCATCTGGGTGCCGATGTTGCTGTCGTTGTTCGTGTTCGCGGGCGCTGCACAGTTCATGTTCATCGGTCTCGTCGCCGCCGGTGGGGCGCTCGTACCGGCCGTCCTCGCCGGACTGGTCGTCAACGCACGCCACCTCCCGTTCGGCTTCGCGGTCGCCGACGTGCTCGGCAGTACGCTCCCGCGCCGCGCCATCGGGAGTCACCTGATGATCGACGAGACGGTCGCGTTCACCCTCGCCCAGCACGATCCCGCACGTCGGCGGGCCGCGTACTGGACCTGCGGCGTCGGCCTGTTCGGGTGCTGGAACGTCGGCGTCCTGCTCGGTTCGATCGCCGGCACGGTGATCACCGATACGGACGCGTTCGGCCTCGATGCGGCGTTCCCCGCCGTGCTGCTGGCGCTCGTGCTCCCGTCCCTGCGCGATCGACGTACTTTCCTCGCGGCGGCCGTCGGAGTGGCGATCGCCCTTGCCTCGACGCCGTTCGTGCCGGCCGGTCTCCCCGTCCTGCTGGCCCTGATCGGCGTCGCGGTGGTCCGTCCGAAGGCCCCGGCTCCGGCTCCGATCGAGGCCGCATGAACACGCCCGGCATGCTGGTCGCCATCCTCGTCCTCGGCGCGGGCACGTTCGCGTTCCGCTTCGCCGGACCCGTCCTGCGCGAGCGCCTGACGCTGTCGGTGTACGCCGACCGGCTGATCGCCGTCGCGGTCGTCGTCCTGCTGTCGGCGTTGTTCGCGACGGCGACGATCACCGAGGGGGAGTCCTTCGCGGGGTACGCGCGACCGGCGGGCGTGCTCGTCGGCGGCGTACTGGCCTGGCGCAAGGCGCCGTTCGTCGCGACCGTCGTTGCGGCGGCCGCGACGGCGGCGGGCCTGCGGCTGCTCGGCGTACCCTGAGTCGGCCGGTCCGATGGTGCCATGGACTACGCTGGATGTATGCCACGTTTGGGTGCGAAGGATCATCGCGGTGGGATGCTGGGCCGTGCGCTCGGCCGGCTCGCGACACCCACCGCAAGCATCGAGGACGCCGAGATGCGTGACGATGCCGCGAAGGCCGGCTGCGAGCTGATCGCGGACAAGGCCGACCGCCAGCAGGCGACGCTGCACGGCACGCTGCGCAGCGTGACGCTTCGCCCGCGCGGCGGGGTGCCGGCCCTCGAGGCCGAGCTCTGCGACGGGTCGGGCTCCGTTCTCGTCGTCTGGCTGGGCAGGCGCCGCATCGAGGGCATCACGCCCGGCCGCCAGCTGACCGTCCACGGTCGCCTCGGCGCACGCGAGGGCGAGCCCGTTCTGTTCAACCCGCGTTACGAGCTGAGTGCGTGACAGCCGAGTCGCACGACGCTCCAACCGAGGAGACCGTCGAGGCAGTCGTACGTAAGCAGCTGTCCAAGGCACTCGGCGGCGTCCGCGGCATGATCGAGGCCGCGGTACCCACGATCCTGTTCACGGTCGTCTTCCTGACCGTCCACGAGCTGAAGCCTGCGCTGATCGTGAGCCTCGGTGCCGCCGGGATCCTGCTGGTGGTGCGCATCGTGCAGCGGTCGACCGTGCAGTTCGCGGTCAACGCCCTCGTCGGCATCGGCATCGGGGCGCTCTTCGCGTGGCGGAGCGCGCGCGGAGGCGGTGACGCGGGCGACCAGGCGCTCGCGTACTTCCTGCCCGGCATCCTCTACAACGCGGGGTACGCCGTGGTGATGATCCTGTCGATCGTGACCAAGTGGCCGATCGTCGGGTTCATCGTCGGCAGCGTGACGGGTGACCCGACCGCGTGGCGCCAGGATCCGCAGATCGTCAAGCTGTGCCGCAATCTCACCTGGCTGCTGGTCATGCCGTGTGTGCTGCGCGTCGTCGTGCAGGCCCCGCTGTACGTCGCGGGCAAACAAGGCATGGCCGACAAGGACTTCATGGTCGGCATGCTCGGCACCGCGAAGATCGCCCTCGGCTGGCCGCTGCAGGTCGCCGCCCTGCTGGCGATGGTCTACGTGTTGAGCCGCAACCACACGCCCGTACGACCGGAGTCGCGTACGTCGTAGGCGGACGGTCCTACTTTACCCCGCCCGATATTGGGTCGATGTTGCATCGGTTGATACCTATTGGACCGATGCCACATCGACCCCGAAACGGCGACCTCAGCCGGGGTGCTCGTCGGGCGCGAGCAGCCGCGCGATCTCGGTCTCTCGCTCCTCGCTGGCGACGAACAGCAGCTCATCGCCGCCCTCGAGCGACCGGTCCGCGTCGGGTGTGAGGATGGCCTGGTCCCGCAGGATGGCTACCAGGGCGACATCGCCCGGCCATGTCACGTTGCCGACGCGTTGACCGAGATGCGGAGAGTCCGTCGGCAGCGTGAGCTCGACGAGGTTCGCCCTGCTCTGCCGGAACGTGAACAGCCGGACGAGATCTCCGACGGTCACGGCCTCCTCGACGAGGGCCGACATCAGCCGTGGGGTCGACACGAGTACGTCGACGCCCCAGGACTCGCTGAACAGCCACTCGTTGCTCGGATGGTTGACGCGGCCGACGGTACGAGGAACGGCGAACTCCGTCTTGGCGAGCAGAGACACCACGAGGTTCACCTTGTCGTCGCCGGTCGCTGCGATGACGACGTCGCACTGCTGCATCTGTGACTCCTCGAGGGAGGAGAGCTCGCAGGCGTCGGCGAGCAGCCACTCGGCGCCGGAGACGGTGTCGGCGTTGATCGCCCCGGGGTCCTTGTCGATCAGCAGCACCTGATGCCCGTTGTCGAGCAGCTCCTGGGCGACCGAGCGCCCGACCGCCCCCGCGCCGGCGATGGTGACACGCATAGTCATGCCTCCCGTGTCTCGGTTCGATCAGCGAGCGCGTCTCCGCGCCCGACCTGGCAAGGCGTGGGAGCGAAGTAGTAGTTGATCTCTCCAGCGAGTGACCACAACGCAGCCAGGCGGAGTGCGGGGGTGGGCGAGCCGGACCGAGACATGGGAGGCATGACTCAGCGCTCCTCGTCCGTTGGGCCGTTGTGGAATCGGGCGAGTACGGCGTCGGAGTCCTGTTCGAGCATGAAGATGCTGACCAGATCGCCTTCCTGGACGATCGTCTCGCGCTCGGGGATGAGCCCCGTGCCGAGCCGGGTGAGGTGGGAGATGCGGCCGCCGGTGCCGTCCTGCATCTCGCGTACCGGCCGGCCGATCCACGGAGATGGTGCGAGCATCTGGTCGCACCGAACGGTCCCTGACGGGTCGCGCCAGAGTGGCTCGTCGCCCTTGGGCACCAGCCGGCGCAGCACCTGGTCGGCGGCCCACGTGACGGTCGCGACGGTCGGGATGCCCAGCCGCTCGTACACCTCGGCACGGCCGGGGTCGTAGATGCGGGCGACGACGTTCGTCACACCGAACTGCTCGCGCGCGACCCGTGCGGCGATGATGTTGGAGTTGTCGCCGCTCGACACGGCCGCGAACGCGTCCGCCGTCTCGATGCCGGCCCGCTTGAGCACCTCGCGGTCGAAGCCACGCCCGGTGACCGTCGAGCCGGTGAACGAGGGCCCGAGCCTGCGGAACGCGTCGGGATTCTGGTCGATCACCGCCGTGGAGTGGTCGCGTACTTCGAGGCCGCGGGCGAGCGTCGATCCGACGCGCCCGCATCCCATGATCACGACATGCACGAAGGGCCCTCTTTCGGTCGTCGGTCGCGTGTGCGAGACGAGATCAGACGCTACCCCTGTCCGGCCCCGGGTGTGCGGAAAGGGTCGCCGGATCGGCCCTATGGTCCGATGATCCCGGGCAGATGGCCTACGATCACGGCGTGGGAGTTGCCGAGGCCGGCAAGCGGATGCTGCTGGGACGCAAGCTCAAGAGCGCACAGCTTGGGGAGACGCTGCTTCCCAAGCGGGTCGCGCTTCCCGTTTTCGCAAGCGACGCGTTGTCGTCGGTCGCGTACGCACCTGACGAGATCCTGCTGACGCTGTCGATGGCGGGGCTGTCGGCGTACTCGTACAACTGGCAGGTCGGTGTCGCGGTCGCGATCGTGATGCTCACCGTGGTCGCGTCGTACCGGCAGAACGTGCACGCCTACCCCAGCGGCGGTGGCGACTACGAGGTCGCGTCGACGAACCTGGGGCCGACGGCGGGGATGACCGTCGCGAGTGCGCTGCTGGTCGACTACGTCCTCACCGTCGCCGTGTCCATCTCGTCGGGCGTGCAGAACGCCGCGGCCGCTCTGCCGTTCCTGCACGGGCACGAGGCGATCGCAGCGTCGGCGCTGGTGCTGATCCTGATGGCGGTGAACCTCCGCGGGGTCAAGGAGTCCGGCACGGCATTCGCGATACCGACGTACCTGTTCATGGCGTCGATCATCGGCATGGCGGTCTGGGGGTACGTGCGATATGCGTTCGGCGACCTGCCGAAGGTGGAGAGCGCGGAGTTCGACATCTCCTCCGAGGGTGCGTACGCGGGTTCGATCTCGTCGATCGCGATGGTCTTCCTGCTCGCGCGCGCGTTCTCGTCGGGTTGCGCGGCGCTGACCGGCGTCGAGGCGATCAGCAACGGCGTGCCGGCGTTCCGGCCGCCGAAGAGTCGCAACGCCGCGAGCACCCTGCTCATGCTCGGGACGATCGCGGTCGCCATGTTGATGAGCATTCTCGTCCTCGCGAACATCACCGATCTGCGTTTCGCCGAGGATCCGGCACACCAGCTCCTGCGCGACGGCGAACCCGTGGGGTCGTCGTACGAGCAACAGACCGTGATCGGTCAGCTCGCGAGCGCGATCTTCGACAACGCCGAGCCGTTGTTCTACCTGACGATCGCCTTCACCGGCATCATCCTCGTCCTCGCAGCCAACACGGCGTTCAACGGATTCCCCGTGCTCGGCTCGATCCTGGCGCGCGACCGGTACCTGCCGCGGGCACTCGACACCCGTGGCGACCGACTCGCGTTCAGCAACGGCATCGTCGCTCTGGCGGCCGGTGCGATCGTGCTGATCCTCCTCTTCGACGCCGAGGTCACGAAGCTGATCCAGCTCTACATCGTGGGCGTGTTCGTGTCGTTCACGGCGAGCCAGACCGGCATGGTCCGGCACTGGACGCGGCTGCTGCGCACCGAGACCGACCCGGCCGTACGCCGGCGGATGATGCGCAACCGGGCGATCAACGCGTTCGGGCTGACCGTCACGGGACTCGTCCTCGTCGTCGTGCTGCTCACGAAGTTCCTCCAGGGAGCCTGGATATCGATCGCGCTGATGACCGCGATCTTCTTCGTCATGCGCGGGATCCGGCGCCACTACGACCACGTGGCCGACGAGCTCGAGATCGACGACTCCGACGTCACGCTGCCGTCGCGAGTCCACGCGATCGTGCTGGTCGGCAAGCTGCACAAGCCGA
Organism: Solicola gregarius; assembly: GCF_025790165.1. Classification (GTDB taxonomy): domain Bacteria; phylum Actinomycetota; class Actinomycetes; order Propionibacteriales; family Nocardioidaceae; genus Solicola; species Solicola gregarius. The sequence continues at coordinate 4,623,204 of NZ_CP094970.1, read as the reverse complement.
CGATGCGCGCCCTCGCGTACGCACGGATCGCCCGGCCGAACACCATCGAGGCCGTCATCGTCGACCTCGACCCAGAGACCACCCAGGCCGTGGCGCGGCGCTGGGAGGACCTGAACATCCCCGTGCCGCTCACGACGCTCGACTCGCCCTACCGGGAGCTGGTGCGGCCGATCGTGCGGTACGTCAAGGGCATTCGGCGCCGCAGCCCGCGCGACATCGTGTCGGTCTACATCCCCGAGTACGTCGTGGGACGTTGGTGGGAGCAGCTGCTGCACAACCAGACCGCGTTACGGCTGAAGGGCAGGCTGCTGTTCACACCGGGTGTGATGGTCACCAGCGTGCCGTATCAGCTGCAGTCGTCGAAGTACGCGCGCGAGCGTGCACAGCGCGTGCGTCCGGTGCCCGGCGAGGTACGTCGCGGCCAGGCACTCGAACCTCGGCAGGACGACGATGATCGGTGACGTCGTCGAGCTCGACGTCGGGCCGATAGCGCACGGCGGGCACTGCGTCGCCCGGCTCGAGGGCCGGGTCGTGTTCGTCCGGCACACGCTGCCCGGTGAGCGGGTACGTGCGGTGATCACCGACGGCACCGACACCTCGCGCTTCCTGCGTGCCGACGCGGTCGAGGTGCTCGACGCGGCGGCGGGAAGGGTCGACAGCCGGTGCGGGTACGCGGGGCCGGGAGGCTGCGGCGGCTGCGACTTCCAGCACGTCGGGCTCGCCACGCAACACCGGCTGCTCGGCGACGTCGTACGCGAACAGCTGCTCCGACTCGCCGGCATCGATCGCGAGGTGGCGGTGGAGGCCCCCGACGACGGCGACGGGCTCGGCTGGCGTACGCGGGTCGCGTGGGCCGTCGACGGCGACGGGCGTACGGGCCTGCGCAAACACCGCTCGCACGACGTCGTGCCGATCGAGCACTGCCCGATCGCGCATCCGAGCCTGCCCGAGGTGACGGGCGAACGCTGGTCGGCCGGCCGGGTCGACGCGGTCGTCTCGTCGGAGGGCGACGCGATCGTCGTGGCCGACGAGGAGACCGTACGCGGCCGGCGGCATGCACGCGAGAGCGTTCGCGGGCGGACCTTCCGGGTCACGGGCAGCGGATTCTGGCAGGTGCATCCGCGCGCGGCCGAGGTGCTCGCCGAGGCCGTGCTCGCCATGGTCGTTCCGCGGACGGGGGAGCGGATCGCCGACCTCTACTCGGGAGTCGGGTTGTTCACGGCGTTCCTCGCCGAGGCCGTCGGGCCAGACGGCGCGGTGGTGAGCGTCGAGTCGGAGGCCGGTGCCGTACGCGACGCGCGGCGCAACCTGCACGACCTGCCGCAGGCGCGGATCATCGACGACCGGGTGGAGCGCGCGCTCCGTACCGGCAAGGTCGGGTCCTGCGATGCGGTGGTTCTCGACCCGCCGCGCTCCGGTGCGAAGGCGCGCGTCGTACGCGAGATCGTCGAGCTCGGCCCGAGTCGCGTCGTGTACGTCGCGTGTGACCCGGCGGCGTTGGCCCGTGACGTCGCATCGTTCGGCGAGCACGGATACGAGCTGGCCGACCTGCGTGCGTACGCGCTGTTCCCGATGACGCACCACGTCGAGTGCGTCGCGCTGCTGCGGCGCTCGTCCGACCTGACCCGTTAGCGGCCTAGGGTGCGGGCTCGATCGGTGATGACTCCCACCGCACTTCGAGGTCTGGAGAAAGACATGCGCGACGCGGGTTCCGACACGGCCGATGACCGAGGGCGAAAGGCGCGTGGGCTGTCCCGGCGGGGCCTGCTGACCGGTATTGGCGTCGGGGTCGGCGCCGCCGTGGTCGGTCTGCCCGGTGGCGCACCCGCCGCATCCGCCGCCACCGCGAAGGACGCTCGATGGTGCACACCGGCGCAGGGCTACTTTCCCGACGGCGGCTACTACGGGGCACCGCGCGGCGGCGGCCCGCACGCGGGCCAGGACATCACCAACTCGACGGGAACCGCCGTGTACGCGGCGGCCGCCGGCACCGTGATCCGCCGGCAGTGGGGAGGTGGACTCGGCGGCCGGACCGGCAATGCGATCGTGATCTCGCACGGCGGCGGGACGTACACCTACTACGGCCACCTGAGCGCGTACCGGATCGGTCTGAATGCGTCCGTCAGCGCGGGTCAACGGATCGCCGACATGGGCGCGACCGGCAACGTGACCGGACCGCACCTGCACTTCGAGACGCATACCGGTGGGCTCGGAGACACGGACAACCCGGTCTCGTTCATGGCCGCCAACGGTGTCGACCTGGACGGAGGCTGGCCGCGGCTCGACCCGGGAGCGGCAGGTGCCACCGTGGTCGTCATCCAGTACCTGATGACCCAGCGCGGGTACGACCTGGTCGCCGACGGCGATTTCGGCTCGGTCTCGGTCGCGGCGGTGAAGGCGTTCCAGAAGGCGAAGGGTCTGGTCGCCGACGGGCAGGTCGGACCGGCGACCTGGCCGCACCTGGTCTACACGCTCGACCAGGGCGACGCGGGATCCCATGTCCGGGGCCTGCAGGCGGCCCTGAACAAGCGCAGCGCAGGACTCGCGGTCGACGGCGACTTCGGGTCGGTCACGACCACCGCCGTCCGCGGCTTCCAGGGTGTGAACAGGCTGGTCGTCGACGGCGAGGCCGGGCCACTCACCTGGCAGGCACTCGTCGGCTGACCGACCGCCGCGCTCAGCGGTCTGAGTATTCGTACTCACCCGCGGTGAGTACATCGACGCTGCCGCCGGACGCCGAGTACGGCGAGCGTTGTGGGCATGAGCCGATTTGCCGATCCGAACTCCTGTCCCAGCTGCGGAAGACCCGCGTACGGCGACCAACGGTGCGCCTCGTGCGGGGTGCTGCTGCTCGGCCCGACTCCGCAGCTCCTGCTGGGCGTGTTGGCCGACGCGGACCGCATCCTGGACGGCCTGCGTGCAGAAGCCGACGGGTGGCGTCGCGCGCACGTCGCCGCGCCCGCCGCCTCGATCATGGGGCCCGCGCCGCAGGCACGCACGGCGACGAGGAAACGCTCGTCCTGGTCGACGGGGTCGACGCTGTTGGCGCTCGGGGCCTTGTGCCTCGTCGTCGCGGCGTTCGTGTTCGTGAGCGTCTCGTGGGGCGCGCTGGGCCTGATGGGGCGGACGGCGGTGCTTGCCGTGGTCACGCTCGCGGTGGCGGCCGCCGCCGCAGCGGTGACGGTACGGCAGCTACGGGCGTCTGCCGAGGCGCTGTGGGCGGTCGCACTCGCCCTGCTTGCGCTGGACTACGCCGGCGCGCGCGAGTACGGCCTGCTGGGACTCGACACCTGGTCCGGTGACGTGACGATACTCGTGCTCGGTTGCCTGACGGGCATTGCGGGAACTGCGATCTGCGGGTTCGCCGGCCGGCGCGGCGATCTCGAGCTGGCGGTCGGAGAGGCCGGCGCCGGCATCGGCCTCACCCTTGCGGTTGTCGGTGGCGCGGGCGTCTCTCCGTTCGAACTGACCTGGACCGCGCTGCTGCTCGTCGTCCCGACGCTCGTGGTCGCTTCCGGTCTCCACGTCGGCGGACTCAGGTACGCGGGCGCGTGCGCCGTCGGTGTCGCGGGCCTGCTGCATGCGACAGCGGTCATCGGCGCCGCGGCGGACGCGCTCGCGTACAAGACGCTGTTCGGCCTCGTGGTCGAGTACGGGGAAGTGCAAACCCTCGTGGCGAGCGCGATGACGGTCGCGCTCGGCGCCGGCGCGTACGCCGTCGTCCGCCGACGCGACGTGGAGCTCGCCGGGTTGGCCGCCGGCGCGACCACAGCGATCGCTGCGACGCAACTGCTCGTGCTCGCGTACGCGCCGGTGCTCGACGACGTCGAGCTCGGCCAGGTCGTGGGGAGTGTGCTGGCTGTCGGACTCGCGGTCGTCGGCGTGGCCGCGCGGGGCAGGTGGCTGCGCGGTCTGCGTGTGACGGCGCTGCTCGCCGCGTTGCCCATGGCGTACCTCGCGATCGCCTGGTGCGCGGCCGCGTCGGCTTCGATCGCGGGATCGCTCTCCCCGGTCTGGTCTGCCGGCGGGTGGGCGGTGGTCCGGCCGCTCGACACCGGGATGGGGCCGGCGTGGCTCGCTGGCGTGGTCATCGGCTCGCTCGGCCTGGTGGTCGCCGCGATCGCGCATTACACGGATCTCCAGGTGGTCACACGCGTACGTAGGCCGCTGCTGTCCGTCGCCGGCGGGCTCGTCGCCGTCGGCCTCCTGTCATCGATGGCGTTGGCGTCGACGCCGGTCGCGCTGACTGCCACGGCAGTCGTCGCTGTAGGCGCGATCGTGGCCGGTATCGCGAACCGTGCACACTGGCAGGCGGTCGGATTGGCGATCGTAGTCGCCGGCGCGCCGATCGCGCTCGTCTCGCAGGCCGCCTCGCTTTGTACGTGGGCCCTCGTCGCGTTCGCCGCGATGGGGATAGCGATGCGGGCGGGCGCGACGCCCGTGCGGCCGGCGGCGGTCGCGATCGGCGTCGGGTTCGGCCAGCTCGTGGCCGTGGGTACGGCCGACCTCGGCGGACTGGACGGCCGGACACTGCACCTGGTGCTGGTCGTCGGCGTCGTCGGCGTGCTCGTCGCGGCGCAGTACCTGCCCGCTGCCGACGTACGCCTGGCGGCCGAGTCGGTCGCGGGCGGGTTCGCCGTCGTGGCCGTCGTCGTCGGCTTCGGCCTGGCGTCGGGCTGGCAGAGCGCGATGCTCACCGTGCTCGGCGCGGCACTTGTCGGGATCTCCCTGCTGCGCCCGGATCGGCGCGCCCTCCGGGTTGCCGGGTCCGCACTGCTCGGGCTCGCGTACGTGGTGCGACTGGCGGCGAGCGATATCGGAGTCGTCGAGGCGTACACGCTGCCGTTCGGTGTGGTGCTGCTGCTCGTCGGGTATGCACGGATGCGTACTGCGCCGGGGCTGCGCACCAGAACCGCGCTGCTGCCGGGCCTGTCGCTCGTACTGCTGCCCAGCCTGCCGCTGGTGCTGGCCGATCCGGCTTCGGTACGCGGTCTGCTCCTCGGGTTTGCGGCCGCTACGACGCTCGCCGGCGGCACGTGGCTGCGGTGGCAGGCACCGTTCGCCATCGGCTCTGCGATCGTCGCGGTGGTCGTCGTGCGTCACCTGGGGCCGTACGCGGAAGCGGTGCCGCGCTGGTCGTTGATCGCGGCAGCCGGTACGGCGCTGCTGCTGGTCGGTGTCACCTGGGAGTCGCGGGTGCGCGACGCACGCGCGGTTTCGTCCTATGTCACGACGATGCGATGACGCCTATGCTCGGAGGCTATGAAGCGCCTGGTTGCCGCTTCCGTCGCCGCCGCGATCTGCCTCTCGGCGTTGGCGGGCTGCGCGGACGCGGGCGACCGGGCGAACGACCCACCCGCTCCGGCGGCGAAGGGTCCTGAGACGACCGGGCCCGAGTCCGACGGCCGCTCCGGGCACGACTCGAACGACAAGGCCGGTGAGTCGGGTGACGACTCCGGACGAACGGACGAACGAGACGGGTCCCCGCCCGATTCCGGACCAGGTCAGGGTAGCGACGGCCGCGACGACGGGGCCCACTCCGCAGACGAGACCACCGGCTCTCGCGCGTACTGCGACGCGGTCGACGACCTGCGTACCGAGTTCGACCTGTCCGGCGTGCACGTGCGGGACGGCGCCGACATCGAGGCCGCGGCGCGGGCCGTCCGACGAGTGACGGACGTCGCGCCGGACGAGGTCGCGCCGCACTGGCGACGACTGGCGGAGTTGTTCGAGCGCGTACGCTCGGTGCTGCGCCGCTACGACATCGATCTGTCGGACGCACAAGCGCTCGAGGATCTCGGACAACAGGCGTACACCTACCTGTTGCGCGCGGTCCGCGGCTACAAGTCACCCGACGTCGTCGCCGCGGCGGAGGCAATAGCAGCCGACGTCAGACGGTCGTGTGGGTTCTCCCTGCGATAGCCGTCATACCTGGAACCATCGGGCGCGCGCTCTCGTCGTACCGCAGGGAATCGGCGTGGCGCCGGTGTGGAAGACTGCGCGACCGGCGCGACCAAGACAACGATTGATTGGGACTCAATGAAGCGACTGGCGACGATGGCCGCCACGACGGTGCTGGCGATCGGCACGCTCACCGCGTGCGGCGGCAGCGATGGCGACAGCGGCGATGGTGGCGGCTACTGCGACCAGGTCAAGGACGCGCAAGGCGAGTTCAGCGACCTCGAGAGCGCCGACCTGACGATGGACGACCTGAGCTCGATGGGCGACAAGATCGGCGACATCGCTGACTCCGCTCCTGACGAGGTCAGCAGCGAATGGGGGTCGGTCGGCAGCGCGGTCGACGATATGGTCGGCGCGCTCGAGGACGCCGACGTCGCGTCCGACAAGCCGCTGAACGAGGCGGTGACCGAGGCTGTCCAGAAGGATCCCGATCTGCGGGCGAGGCTCAGCGAGCAGATGAGCAGCTTCCAGGACGCCCAGAGCAATATCGAGACGGTTCAGAAGAACGTCAAGGAAGAGTGCGACATCGACCTCGGCGACTCGGAGTAGAGGAGACGTATATGAAGAGACTCACGACGATCGTCTGTGGCGGTCTGCTCGCGACGGCGGTACTGACCGGTTGTGGAGACGACAGCGGGGATGGCGGCGGCGGTGGTGACACCGACGGCGCGAGCGGCGGTGACTACTGCGGCCAGGTCGAGGAGATGAAGGGCCGGTTCGACGACTTCGCGAGCGGCGACTACACGTTGACCGACATGTCCGACACCGTCGACCTGATCGGGGACATCAAGGACGCCGCGCCCGAGGACGTCTCTTCACAGTGGTCCTCGCTGCACTCGGCGATGGGCGATTTCGCCGCCGGCATGGAAGACCTGGGCGTCGCGCCGGACGAGCCGATGGACACCGCGCTGAAGGAGGCCATGCAGAAGGACAAGGCCAAGGCGCAGGAGTTCATGAAGACGATGTCGGGAATGCAGAACCTCGAGTCCGACACGAAGGCGATCGAGAAGCAGGTCAAGGAAGAGTGCGACATCGATCTCAGTGAGGACGAAGCCGCGCCCGAAGACGGCGGTAACTGAGCACCCAGGGGTGGCGCGAAGCGGTCGGCTCGGCCGCTTCCGCCACCCCTGTTTGCGGGTCGCGGGATGACGTCGCTAGGTTCTACCTACACGGGGGCGACAGTTCGTCGTTCCTCATGTCGTACTGGACATTTCCACACCCCGAGGTGACCGAGTTGGCTCTACCGCCGCTGACCCCCGAGCAGCGCCAGGCTGCGCTCGAGAAGGCCGCCGCGGCTCGTCGTGAGCGAGCCGAGGTCAAGAACCGCCTCAAGCACTCCGGGACCCCGTTGTCGGCGGTGCTCCGCGAGGGCCAGCGCAACGAGGTCGTCGGCAAGATGAAGGTCCTCGACCTGCTCACGTCGGTGCCGGGTCTCGGCAAGGTACGTGCGCGCCAGCTGATGGAGCGCATCGGCATCGCAGAGAGCCGCCGCGTACGCGGGCTGGGTGCCAACCAGGTCGCGGCCCTGGAGGCCGAGTTCGCGGATCGTGAATGACAACGCCGACGGGCATGCGTTCCTGATCGTCCTCGCCGGCCCCACCGCGGTCGGCAAGGGCACTGTCGCGGCCTGCGTACGCGAGCATCATCCGGACATCTGGATCTCCGTGTCCGTGACGACCCGGGCGCCCCGCCCCGGAGAGATCGACGGGGTGCACTACAAGTTCGTGTCCGACGCGGAGTTCGACGCGATGGTCGCTGCCGACGAGCTCCTCGAATGGGCGGTCGTGCACCGAGCAGCCCGCTACGGCACGCCGCGGCGGCCGGTCGAGGATCAGCTCGCCGCCGGCCGGCCCGCGTTGCTCGAGATCGACCTGCAAGGCGCCCGCCAGGTACGCGAGCGGATGCCCGATGCGTTGTTCTGCTTTCTCGCCCCGCCGGACTGGGACGAGCTCGTCCGCCGACTCGTCGGGCGCGGCACCGAGGGCGAGCCCGAACGCGACCGTCGGCTACGCACGGCGCGGGTCGAGATGGCCGCCGAAGCGGAGTTCGACGTGACCATCGTCAACACCGATGTTCGGGATGCGTGCGAGGAGTTGGTAGGATTGTTCAGTTCCCGCCCGGAGTCGCGCCCGCGACGCTGAGCCCGCTGCGCTCCGGCACCGTCGTCCACGCATCCTGCGAGGTCAATCCACGTGGCCACCACCCGCTCAACGGCCGAGGGCATCACCAACCCGCCCATCGACGATCTGCTCGAGAAGACCGACTCCAAGTACAAGCTGGTCCTCTACAGCGCGAAGCGCGCCCGGCAGATCAACGCGTACTACTCGCAGCTCGGCGAGGGTCTCCTCGAGTACGTCGGCCCGCTCGTCGACACCCACGTACAGGAGAAGCCGCTGTCGATCGCGCTCCGCGAGATCGACTCCGACCTGCTCACCTGTGAGGACATCCCGGCCGAAGAGGCCTGAACGTCCCCGGCCTCGACATGACTGACAGCAGCCGCCCCCGCGTCGTACTCGGCGTGGGTGGCGGCATCGCTGCGTACAAGGCGTGCGAGCTAGTCCGGCTGCTCACGGAGTCCGGCCGCGACGTACGCGTCGTGCCGACCGCGGCGGCCCTCAACTTCGTCGGCGCGGCCACCTGGGAGGCGCTGTCCGGCCACCCGGTGCACACCGAGGTGTTCGCCGACGTGTCGCAGGTGCCGCACGTACGCATCGGTCAGGGGGCTGACCTGCTGGTGGTGGCTCCCGCGACGGCCAACGTGTTGGCGAAGGCCGCGCACGGCATCGCCGACGATCTCCTCACCAACACCCTGCTCACCGCCCGCTGCCCCGTCGTGTTCGTGCCCGCGATGCACACCGAGATGTGGGAGCACGCGGCGACGCAGAGCAACGTCGCCACGCTGCGTGAGCGTGGCGCCATCGTCGTCGAACCCGCCGTCGGGCGGCTGACCGGCAAGGACTCCGGCAAGGGCCGCCTGCCCGAGGCGACGCAGATCTTCGCCCTGGCCGACGAGCTGCTCGTACGCGGGTACGCCGATCGCCCGCTCGATCTCGCCGGGCGCTCCGTACTCGTCAGTGCGGGCGGCACCCGCGAGTTCCTCGACCCCGTCCGGTTCCTCGGCAACCGTTCGTCCGGCCGGCAGGGCTTCGCGCTCGCCGAGACCGCCGTCGCGCGGGGCGCATCGGTGACCGTCGTCGCCGCCAACGTGCGCCTGCCCGTACCCGCAGGGGTCGAGGTCGTACCCGTCGAGACCACCGGGCAGCTGTACGAACAGATGACCACCCGCGCCGTGGACGCCGATGCCGTCGTGATGGCCGCGGCACCCGCCGACTTCCGGCCGGCGAACCCGCTGGACACCAAGATCAAGAAGGCACCGGGTCGCGCTGCGCCCGAGCTGGAGCTGGTCGAGAACCCCGACATCCTGGCCGAGCTCGTCACGCAGCGTACGTCGAAGTCGCCGTTCATCGTCGGTTTCGCGGCCGAGACCGGCGACGACGAGGCCTCGGTGCTCGAGCACGCGCGGGCCAAGCTGGCGCGCAAAGGCTGCGATCTGCTGGTCGTCAACGACGTCAGCGCCGGGCGGGCATTCGACAGCGCCGACAACGAAGCCGTCATCCTCGGCGCCGACGGCGCCGCCGAGCACATTCCGTTCGGCCCGAAGGCCGCGCTGGCCCACGCCATCTGGGACGCCGTGGTCCAGAGGCTGGAAGCGACCTAGTGCCCCACCGCCACCCGGTAGGGTGGCACCCGCCAAACGCCATCCAACGAGCAGGAGAATCCGTGAGTCGACGCCTTTTCACGTCTGAGTCGGTCACCGAGGGACACCCCGACAAGATCGCCGACCAGATCAGCGACAGCATCCTCGACGCCCTGCTCGAACAGGATCCGCGCAGCCGCGTCGCCTGCGAGACGTTCATCACGACGGGCCTCGTGGTGGTCGGCGGCGAGGTGAGCACCAAGGGCTACGCCGACATCGCCCGCATCGCACGTGATCGCGTGCTCGAGATCGGCTACGACTCGTCGCAGAAGGGCTTCGACGGAGCCTCGTGCGGCGTCCAGGTGACCCTCGGGTCGCAGTCACCCGATATCGCCCAGGGCGTCGACACCGCGTACGAAGGTCGCAGCGAGGGAGCCACCGACCCGCTCGACCTGCAGGGTGCTGGCGACCAGGGTCTGATGTTCGGCTACGCCTGCGACGACACGCCGACGCTCATGCCGCTGCCGATCACGATGGCTCACCGGCTCGCGCAGCGGCTCTCCCAGGTCCGCAAGGACGGCACGGTCGCTTACCTGCGTCCCGACGGCAAGACGCAGGTGACGATCGAGTACGACGAGGCCGGCACTCCGCAGCGGGTCGACACGGTGGTGCTGTCCACCCAGCACGCCCGCGACATCGATCTCGACACGATGCTCACGCCCGACATCAAGAAGCACGTGGTCGACGAGGTACTCGCGACGTTCGACATCGACCACAGCGACTACCGGCTGCTGGTGAACCCCACCGGGCGGTTCGAGATCGGCGGCCCGATGGGCGACGCCGGCCTCACCGGCCGCAAGATCATCATCGACACCTACGGCGGGATGGCGCGCCACGGTGGCGGTGCGTTCTCGGGCAAGGACCCGAGCAAGGTCGACCGCTCCGCGTGCTACGCGATGCGCTGGATCGCCAAGCACGTCGTCGCCGCCGGCCTCGCGCGCCGTTGTGAGGTGCAGGTGGCGTACGCGATCGGCAAGGCGCAGCCGGTCGGGCTGTACGTCGACTGCTTCGGCACCGAGACCGTGCCGGTCGCGACGATCCAGAAGGCCGTCGACGACACGTTCGACCTGCGGCCGGCGGCGATCGTGCGCGACCTCAATCTGCTCCGCCCGATCTACACCACCACTGCGGCGTACGGCCACTTCGGCCGGGAGCTGCCGGAGTTCACGTGGGAGACCACCGACCGCGTCGACGCCCTGCGCGAGGCCGCGGGAGCCTGACCGCTCACGGGCTCACTGGGCGGGACTGCCCGTCGGCGGCGGCTGGTAGAAACGTCGGGTGAGCGACGATCATGAGCAGCTCGCGCTGCTCAAGGGAGCGGTACGCCGGCCCAAGGTGCCCGATGGCGCCGCGCTCGCGCCCGAGCTGCCCGTAGCCCGCGTCGCGGTCGACGTGTCGCTCGCCCATCTGGACCGGCCGTTCGACTACCTCGTACCCGAGGCGATGCACGACACGGCGGTGCCGGGCTCGCGGGTGGTCGTCCGTTTCGCCGGCCAGCAGGTGAGCGGGTTCGTGCTCGACCGGGTCGCGGAATCCGACCACACCGGCCGGCTCGGGCGTCTCTCGCGTGCGGTCTCGGACGAGGTCGTGCTACGTCCCGACGTCGCCCGGCTGGTGCGTACGGTTGCCGATCGCTATGCCGGCACGTTCGCCGATGTCGTACGTCTTGCGGTGCCGCCGCGACACGCCACGACCGAGAAGCGCGCGGCGCGTACGCCCGCCGGCCCCGTCGAGGCGCCGGCGGACCTCTCCGGGTGGGACGCCTACGCCGGTGGTGCCGAGTACGTGAGCGCGATCGCCGCGGGCGACCGCCCGCGCGCGGTGTGGTCGGCGCTGCCGGGCGCATCGTCCGGCCACGACATCGCGCTCGCCGTTGCCGCGACGGTTGCGGCCGGCCGGGGCGCGATCGTGTGCGTACCCGATGCCACCGACGTCGCGAGGGTCGGCGCGGCCATGGCCGACGTCCTCGGGGCGGGGCGCCACGTGGAGCTGACCGCTGCGCTCGGTCCGTCGGCACGCTACCGGGCGTTCCTCTCGCTGGCCCGAGGGCTGACGAGGGTCGTCGTCGGCACCCGCGCGGCGGCGTTCGCTCCGGTGCACGACCTGGGCCTGGTCGCGATCTGGGACGACGCCGACGACCTGCACGCCGAACCCCGCGCCCCGTACCCCCACGCCCGGGAGGTGCTGCTGACGCGGGCGCACGACGCCGGCTGTGCGGCGCTGATCGGCGGGTACGCGCGCTCGGCGGAGGCGCAGCGGCTGATCGAGAGCGGCTGGTGCGACGAGCTGGGGCCGAGCCTGCCGGCCCGGCGCGCCTCGTGGGCTCGGGTCGCGGTGACAGGCGCCGACGAACGCGCGGCGGCGGCCGACCTTTCCGGAGGACGGGCTCGGCTTCCGCACGAGGCGTTCACGCTGATCCGGTCGGGTCTCGACGCCGGCCCGGTGTTGGTTCAGGTGCCGCGGCTGGGCTACCGCTCCGCGCTCGCATGCCAGCGCTGTCGTACGCCCGCGCGGTGTGCGCACTGCGCCGGGCCCATGGCCCAGCGGTCCTCCGACGCCGAGCCGACGTGTCGGTGGTGCGGGCGTGACGGTGCGACCTGGTCGTGCGGCGAGTGTGGGTCTGTACGCATGCGTGCGGTCGTCGTCGGTGATGCGCGTACCGCGGAGGAGCTCGGACGCGCGTTCCCCCAGGTGCCGGTCGTGACGTCGTCGGGTGAGCACGTACGCGAGCGGGTGTCCGCGGAGGCGGTACTCGTGGTGGCGACTCCCGGTGCCGAGCCCGCCACCGAGGGCGGGTACGCCGCGGGCGTACTGATGGACTGCGGGCTGATGCTCTCGCGCCCCGACCTACGCGTCGCAGAGGAGTCGCTGCGCCGGTGGCTCAACGCGACCGCGCTCGTGCGCGGCGCCGAGGCCGGAGGGCGGGTGCTCGCGATCGGCGATCAGACGCTCGGCGTACTGCAGGCGCTCGTCCGGCTCGATCCTGCCGGGCACGCGCGCCGCGAGCTCGCCGAGCGGCAGGCGGCGCACCTCCCGCCGGCCGTCATCCTTGCGGCGGTCGAGGGGCCGGTCGACGAGCTGGAGGCGCTGATCGACCACGAATGGCCGCAGCCGTTCGAGCTGCTCGGGCCCGTTGAGATCGACGACGACTCGGCGCGGCTGATCGTCCGCGTGCCGCGCCATCGCGGCGGCGAACTCGCGGAGGCGCTGCGCGAGCTCCAGGCCGGGAGGTCGGCGCGCAAGCTGTCGCACCTGCGCGTCGACGTCGACCCGGCTCAGCTGGCCTGAGGGATACCGCGGCGAGAACCCCAGCACGTGGAGGAAGCCGCGGCGAGAACCCTAGGGTGAACGAGGATCGGGGTCCAGGTACGAGGGTGCATTGAACGACACGGGACGCACAAGGAGCCCGAGATGTGGTCTGAAACCGCGGAGTCGGCTCCAGCGGAGTCGCCACGAGTCGCGGTTTCGGATCACATCTCGTAGAGGCGGTCGGTCGCACGAGCGCGCCCGCCCAAGGCGACTACGTGACCGCGTCAGGGCTCTCGTCACGGTCACGGGGGCGGGAGGGCCGGCGGTCGATAGGGTGACTTGGTGCGTGTTGTGTTCGCCGGTACCCCAGACGTCGCCCTGCCGTCGCTCGATGCGATCGCGTCCAGCCACCACGAGCTCGTCGCCGTGGTGACCCGACCCGATGCCCCGACCGGGCGCGGCCGCAAGCTCGTCGCCTCGCCCGTGTCCGACTGGGCGGCCGAGCGCGGCATCGAGACCCTCAAACCCGAGCGGGCGGGCGATCCCGCATTCCTCGATCGGCTGCGCGAGCTGAGTCCGGCCTGCTGCCCGGTCGTCGCGTACGGCGCGCTGCTGCCGCAGTCGGCACTCGACGTACCAGAGCACGGATGGGTCAACCTGCATTTCTCGGTGTTGCCCGCGTGGCGTGGCGCCGCGCCCGTACAGCACGCGCTGCTCGCGGGAGACGAGGTCACCGGCGCGACGACGTTTCGAATCGTGAAGGAGCTCGACGCCGGCCCGGTGTACGGCGTCCTGACCGAGGCCGTACGCCCGGACGATACGTCCGGCGCACTCCTCGACCGGCTGGCGGCCGCCGGGTCCACCCTGTTGGTCGACACCCTCGACCACGTCGAGGCGGGCGACATCGAGGCCAGGCCGCAGTCGGCCGACGGCGCTTCGTACGCAACGAAGATCGAGGTCGACGACGGGCGGGTTCGTTGGACGGAGGCCGCGGCCGCGATCGACCGCCGGATCCGTGCCTGCACGCCCGACCCCGGCGCGTGGACGACGCTCGACGGCGGCCGCATCAAGCTCGGCCCGGTGCAGCCGACCGACGGCGACACCCTCGAGCCGGGTGAGATCAGCGCCGACAAGCACACGGTCCGGATCGGCACCGCGACCGTCGACGTGGAGCTCGGCTCCATCCAGCCCCGCGGCAAGAGGCCGATGCCCGCAGCGGACTGGGCCAGGGGAGTGCGCCCGGAGGCCGGAGCGAGGTTCGATGCCGAAGGCTGACCCGGCGCGGCGCATCGCCTGGGAGGTGATGCGTGCGGTCGACACCCGCGATGCGTACGTCAACCTGCTGCTACCCGGCAAGATCACCGACGCCGGCCTCGGCGGTCGTGACGCGGCGTTCGCGACCGAGCTGACCCACGGCACGATCCGCCGCCAGGGCACGTACGACGCGGTGCTCGAGACCGTGACGACCAAGGGGCTAGCGGCAGTCGACCCACCCGTACGCGACGTTCTGCGACTCGGCACCCACCAGCTGCTCTCGCTGCGCACCCCGAGCCACGCCGCGGTGTCGACGAGCGTCGATCTGGTACGCGAGCAGGTCGGCCACAAGCCGGCGGCGTTCGTCAACGCCGTGCTCCGCAAGGTTGCGCGCAACGACCTCGACGCGTGGATGCGACGGGTGGCGCCGAGCCGTGATGCTGACCCGATCGGACACCTGTCGGTCGTGTACTCGCACCCGCGCTGGATCGTCGAGGCGCTGCGCGCCGCTCTCGGCGACGATGCCGATGCCCTGGAGCGCCTGCTCGAAGCAGACAACGACGCCCCACACGTGACGCTGGCAGCGCGTCCCGGCCTCACCGACACCGATCGGGCCGAGCTCGAAGCCGCAGGTGCGACGCCCGGTTCGATGTCGCCGTACGCATACCAGCTGCCTTCCGGGATGCCCGGCGGGCTGAGCGCGGTACGCGGCGGGCGGGTCGGCGTACAGGACGAGGGCTCCCAGCTCGTGGCAATCGCGGCGGCGGCAGCGCCTCTCGACGGCGACGACGCGGCGTGGCTCGATCTCTGTGCCGGCCCCGGTGGCAAGGCGGCGCTCCTCGGCGCGCTCGCGGGGGAGCGGTCGGCGACGGTGACGGCGAACGAGCTGCAGCCCCATCGCGCCGAGCTGGTTCGCAAGGCCGTACGCGGGCTCGACAACGTCACGGTGGTCAGCGGCGATGGCCGCAAGCCCGCCTGGGAAGGCGCGTCGTTCGACCGAGTGCTCGTCGACGCACCGTGCACCGGACTCGGAGCGTTGCGCCGCAGGCCCGAGGCCCGGTGGCGTAGGTCCGAGGCAGACCTCGACTCGCTCACGACGCTCCAGCGCGAGCTGCTCGGCAGCGCGCTCGACTCCACCCGGCGCGGCGGCATCGTCACCTATGCAACGTGCTCGCCGCACGTACGCGAGACGCAGGAGATCGTCGAGGCGATCGTCGCTCGGCGCGATGACGTCGAGGTCGTCGATGCGACGCGGCTGCTCCCGCAGGTCGTCGACCTCAGCGGGCCGTACGTACAGCTGTGGCCGCATGTGCACGGAACCGATGCGATGTTCGTCGCGGTGCTGCGCCGACGCTGACAGACGGTGCTATGACGATCGCTCGGATCCGGCGTTCGGTAGGTTGCCCTCATGGGCATCCGCATCGCGCCGAGCATCCTGTCCGCCGACTTCGCGAACCTCCAGGCCGAGACCGCACGCGTCGCCAGCGCGGACTGGCTGCACGTCGACGTCATGGACAACCACTTCGTCCCGAACCTCACCCTCGGGGCGCCCGTCGTCGAGGCGATCGCGAACGCCGCCGCGCAGCCGGTCGACGCGCACCTGATGATCGAGGACCCCGATCGGTGGGCGCCGGCGTACGCAGAGGCGGGTGCCCGCAGCGTGACGTTCCACGTCGAGGCGGCGCACGCGCCCGTCCGCCTCGCGCGTGGGCTGCGGTCGCTCGACGTACGAGCGAGCATGGCGCTCAAGCCCGCGACGCCGATCGAGCCGTACGAGGACCTGCTTCCCGAGCTCGACATGGTGCTCCTGATGACCGTCGAGCCCGGATTCGGCGGGCAGAAGTTCCTCGACCTGGTCGTACCGAAGATCCGCCGCACCAGGGAGCTGCTCGACAAGCACGGCGGCGACATCTGGCTGCAGATCGACGGCGGTGTCTCGGCCGACACGATCGAGCGCTGCGCCGAAGCCGGCGCAGACACGTTCGTGGCGGGCTCGGCGGTGTTCGGTGCCGACGACCCCGACCGTGCAGTACGTGAGCTCCGCACGCTCGCCCAGCAGGCGTGACGAGCCTCACGACGCTGCCGCGATCGCCAAGGCGTAGTCTGTGCGAAGAGCAAGCGTGCTCCGGGGTCGGTGAAATTCCGAGCCGGCGGTGACAGTCCGCGACCCGGTCACTCGACTCGCATCCCGCGGGTCAGGTGCCCGGTTGACCTGGTGGAACTCCAGGACCGACGGTGAAAGTCCGGATGGGAGGAACACGCGACGGCCGCTGCGGCGGTCATCTCGTCGCCTCGCAGCGACATCGCCCCGGAGCCTGAGTCGGTGACGACGGGAGGCCGGCTGGTGGCGAACCAGGCCGAGAACGAGGCGATGCGCGAGGCCTTGCGCGCCGCGCGCGCCTCCGTACGCACGCATCCGAATCCCCGCGTGGGCTGCATTCTGCTTGCCGACGACGGCAGCCGCCTCGCTGTCGGCGTGCACCAGGGGCCGGGCACGCCGCACGCGGAGGTCGACGCCTTGCAGCAGGCGGGCGAACGCGCCCGAGGCGCCACCGCGATCGTCACGCTCGAGCCGTGCAACCACACCGGGCGTACCGGGCCGTGCAGCGAGGCACTGATCGCCGCGGGCGTACGCCGCGTCGTCGTCGCCCAGGCGGAGCCGACCGACCAGGCCGCCGGCGGAGCGGCCCGACTCGCGCAGGCGGGCGTAGACGTCGAGAGCGGCGTGCTCGCCGACGAGGCGTACGCCCTGAACGAGCACTGGACCCGATCGGTTCGCATGCAGCGCCCGTTCGTGACCTGGAAGCTCGCCGCGACCATCGACGGTCGCAGCGCGGCGGCCGACGGCACGAGCCGTTGGATCTCCGGTCCGGAGGCACGTCGTGACACGCATCGGCTGCGCGCTGCGGTCGACGCGATCGTCGTCGGTACGGGCACCGTGCTGATCGACAACCCCCGCCTGACGGTGCGCGACGACGCCGACCGGCCGATCGGCGACCAGCCCTTACGAGTCGTGATCGGTACCCGCGAGCTGCCCGCGGACCGGAACGTGTGGAGCGACGACGCGCCCACCCGTCACCTGGCGACCCGTGACGTGCGCGAGGCGCTGAAGGTCTTGTACGCCGACGGTGTACGCGACGTCTGGCTCGAGGGCGGCCCCACGCTGGCCGGCGCATTTCTCGACGCAGGCGCGGTCGACGAGGTGATCGCGTACGTCGCTCCGATGCTGCTCGGCTCGGGACTCGCAGCACTGCAGACGCCGGCCGTGACGACCATCGCCGACGCGTGGCGACTGGAGCCCGTTGAGGTAACAACCGTGGGCACGGACGTACGTATCACCGCCCGCCCGAGACTCGAACCGAAGGAGACCGCCTGATGTTCACCGGCATCGTCGAGGAGCTCGGCACCGTGGAGCGGCTGACCGACCAGGGTGACGCCGTTCGGCTCACCGTCCGCGGACCGCTGGTCACCAGCGACATCGGCCATGGCGAGTCGATCGCCGTCAACGGTTGCTGTCTGACGGTCGTCGACCGCGACGGCGAGACGTTCACCGCAGACGTCATGCGCGAGACGCTCGCGCGCACCTCGCTCGCGGATCTCTCGGCCGGCGACCGGGTGAACCTCGAGCGCGCTATGGCGGCAGGCGCGCGCTTCGGCGGCCACATCGTGCAAGGCCACGTCGACGGCACCGGCCGCATCGCCGAGCGTTCGCCCAGCGAGCATTGGGAGATCGTGCGCATCGAGCTGCCCGCCGACCTCGCCAAGTACGTCGTCGAGAAGGGGTCGGTCACCGTCGACGGCACCTCGCTGACCGTCGTCGGAATACGTGACGACGAGCCGGCGTTCACCGTTTCGCTCATCCCGGAGACCCTCCGGGCGACGACGCTCGGCACCAAGCGTGTCGGTGACACGGTCAACCTCGAGGTCGACGTCCTCGCGAAGTACGTCGAGCGACTCCTCGCGCACAAGGAGGCATAGGCCATGCTGGACTGGCTTCTGGAGGGCACGATCGCCGTCGGCGGCGGCACGTTGCTCGTCCGCGAGATCGTCGGCAACGGGTTCGGCATCGCCAGCGCGCTGCTCGGCAGCCGACGGTCGGTTGCGGCATGGCCCGTCGGCATCGTCGGCAACCTGATCCTGTTCACGGTCTTCGTCGGGGGAGTGCTGTCGAAGCCACAGGTGCACGACCTCTGGGGCCAGGCCGGGCGACAGGTGTTCTTCATGGCGGTGAGCGTCTACGGCTGGCAGCGCTGGCGGCAACGCCGTGCGCGCCAGGAAGCCGGCGACGGCAGCGCTCTCGTACCGGGCTGGGCCGGTCGGCGCGGGCTGGTCGAGCTCGCGCTGCTCGGCGTTGTCGGCATGCTGGTCTTCTATCCGACCCTTCGCGCACTCGGGTCCTGGGGTCCGCTCGGCGACGCGTGGATCCTCACCGGGAGCATCCTCGCGACGTACGGGATGGCGCGCGGGTGGATCGAGTTCTGGATCATCTGGATCGCCGTCGACGCAGTGGGCGTACCACTGCTCGTACGAGCGGAGTACTACCCGTCGGCAGCGCTCTACCTGCTGTACGGAGCGTTCTGCGTGTACGGCTTCGTAGCCTGGCTGCGGGCGCGTCGTCGGGCCCTTGCGGCCGGCGGCCGAACATCGGAGGTAACGGCATGACCGTGGTACTGGACCCGATCGAGCGGGCGGTCGACGAGGTCGGCGCCGGTCGTGCCGTCGTGGTGGTCGATGACGAGAACCGCGAGAACGAGGGCGACCTGATCTTCGCGGCGAGCAAGGCGACGCCGGAGCTGATGGCGTTCCTGGTCCGCCACACCAGCGGGCTGGTGTGCGCTCCGATCACGGGAGCGACCCTCGACCGGTTGGCGATCCCGCTGATGACACCGCACAACCGCGAGCGGATGCGCACCGCGTACACGATCTCGGTCGACGCCCGCGACGGCATCACCACCGGCATCTCGGCTGCCGATCGTACGAAGACCGTGCGCGTGCTCGCCGACTCCGCGACGGAGCCGTTCGAGCTGGTCCAGCCCGGCCATATCCTGCCGCTTCGCTATCACGAGGGCGGCGTCCTCGCGCGCGCCGGACATACCGAGGCGGCGGTCGATCTGGCCCGTCTCGCGGGTCTGACGCCGGCCGGTGTCATCGCCGAGATCGTGCACGACGACGGCACGATGATGCGGGCGGAGGCGTTGCGGGCATTCGCCGACGAGCACGGTTTGGCGATGGTCTCGATCGAGGACCTCATCACGTATCGTCGGCGGCACGAGTCGCAGGTCATACGCGAGACGCAGACCCAGCTGCCGACCGAGTTCGGCACGTTCGAGGTGTACGGCTATCGCAACGAGATCGACGACACCGAGCATCTGGCGCTCGTCTACGGCGACATCGGCGACGGCGCGGGCGTACTCACCCGCGTGCACTCCGAGTGCCTGACAGGTGACACGTTCGGGTCGCAGCGGTGCGACTGCGGTCCGCAGCTGCAGGCGTCGATGGCCGCCGCGATGGCCGCCGGTCGCGGCGTCGTCGTGTATCTGCGGGGGCACGAGGGCAGGGGGATCGGCCTGCTGCACAAGCTCCGTGCATACGCCCTGCAGGACCTCGGACACGACACGATCGAGGCCAACCTCGAGCTCGGCCTGCCCGCCGACGGCCGCGACTACGGCACGGGGGCGCAGATCCTGCGCGACCTCGGCGTCTCGTCGGTACGCCTGCTGACGAACAACCCCGACAAGATCACCGCCCTGGTGTCGTACGGTGTGGCCGTCGACGAGCGCGTCCCGCTCGCCATCAAGCCGACGGAGCACAACCTGCGGTACCTCCAGACGAAGGCCGAGCGCATGGGCCACGACCTTCCCGACCTCGCGGCAGGAGACCAGCGGTGAGTAGTGAGCGAGTGGCGCGGTCGGCGCGAGGAACGAGTGTCGCCCGCAGAGCAAGCGAACGATCGAACGCGAGGAAGGCACAGCGATGAGTGGTGCGGGTGCGCCCGATCTGAGCGGGCTGGACGCGTCGAGGCTGCGCATCAGCGTGGTCGCCGCGTCCTGGCATGACCAGGTGATGGATGGCCTGCTCGCCGGTGCGACGAGCGCACTCGGAGAGATGGGCATCGCCGAGCCGGAGGTGGTACGCGTGCCCGGCTCGTTCGAGCTGCCGGTCGTCGCCCGTCAGCTCGCCCGCCTCGGACGCGATGCGGTGATCGCACTCGGTGTGGTCATTCGCGGCGGCACACCGCACTTCGAGTACGTCAGCGCGGCGACGACCGACGGCCTGAGCAGGGTCGCGCTCGACACCGGAGTACCCATCGGGTTCGGGCTGCTCACCTGCGACGACGAGCAGCAGGCGCTCGACCGCGCGGGGTTGCCCGACAGCTCGGAGGACAAGGGCCGCGAGGCGGCGGAGGCGGCTGTCGCAACGCTGCTCACCCTGCGGGGGCTTCGCGACCACTGAACCCGACCGACCACTAGTGTTACCCGGGTGAAGACGTTCGACGGTCTGTTCGCCGAGCTCACCGAGCGCGCCGAGACGAGGCCCCCGGGTTCAGGTACGGTCGCGGCCCTCGATGCGGGCGTCCATACGATCGGCAAGAAGCTCGTCGAGGAGGCGGCCGAGTCATGGATGGCCGCAGAGCACGAGTCGCGCGAGCGGGCCGCCGAGGAGATCAGCCAGCTGCTGTACCACACCCAGGTGCTCATGCTGAGCCTCGGACTCAGCCTCGACGACGTGTACGAACACCTGTGAACCTCTCCGATCGAACGGACCCCCGATGTTGAAGATCGCCGTCCCGAACAAGGGGGCGCTGGCCGAGGCCGCCGTCGCGATGCTGGCCGAGGCCGGCTACCACCAGCGGCGCAGCAGCCGCGACCTGGTGATCCGCGATGTCGACAACGACGTCGAGTTCTTCTACCTGCGGCCGCGTGACATCGCCGTGTATGTCGGCGAGGGCACGCTCGACGTGGGCATCACCGGTCGCGATCTGCTGCTCGACTCCGGTGCCGACGCCGACGAGGTCAAGGGGTTGGGGTTCGGGCGGTCCAGCTTCCGGTTCGCCGTGCCTGCGGGGACGATGAGCGAGGTCTCCGATTTCGACGGTCGTCGCATCGCGACGTCCTACGCGACGGTGGTGCGCGCGTACCTGTCCGAGCGCGGCATCGACACCCATGTCGTACGCCTCGACGGCGCTGTCGAGTCCGCGATCCGACTCGGTGTCGCCGACGCGATCGCCGATGTGGTCGAGACGGGCAGCACGCTGCGGCAGGCGGGCCTCGAGGTGATCGGTGATCCGATCCTCGAGTCGGAGGCGGTGCTCATTCGACCCAACAACGCAAACGAGACCTCCGC
The DNA here is from genome assembly GCF_025790165.1 of Solicola gregarius. GTDB lineage: Bacteria > Actinomycetota > Actinomycetes > Propionibacteriales > Nocardioidaceae > Solicola > Solicola gregarius. The sequence goes on along the minus strand of NZ_CP094970.1, from coordinate 4,601,639 downwards.
GTACGACGTGTTCGAGCGGCGGCTGCAGGGCGTTCTCGTCGCACGCGCGTACGTGATGATGGACTACGACATCCGCACCGAGCACGTCGAGCGCGCGGTTGCGCTGACGCCCGGTATCGAGTCACCGACGGTGTCGCCGCTTCATCGAGAAGGGTGGGTCGCGGTCCGGTCGATGGTCCGGCGCGACGCCGCCCAGAAGGTGATGGACGAGCTCTGGGCGCTCGGAGCCCGCGGCACCCTGGTCACGGATATCCTCGCGTGCCGGTTGTGAGGTCGTCGTGACGTACCGGCCGATCGGGGCACGGATCATCGCGTACGTCGCGGTCGGCTGCTTCGCGGTGATGTTCGTGGTGATCGCGGCCGCCCTCCCGGACGAGGTGCGCGCCAGCATCAGCCCGCCGCAGCTGGTGACGCTGCTGTCGGTGTTCATCGGGGCCCTCGCGGTGCTCCACGGCATCGGTCGTACGCGGGTACGTACCGACAACACCGGGCTGCACATCCTGAACGGCTACCGCCGCCACGATCTGGTGTGGGCCGAGGTGATCTCGATCGAGCTCGGTCGCGACGCTCCCTGGGCGGTGATCGACACCACCGACGGCGAGGCGGTCTCGGTGATGGCGATCCAGGCCGCCGACGGCACCCGCGCCCGCGCCGCCGTACGCCGGCTGCGTGCCGAGATCGCCGACCACAGCTAACCCGAGCCGCGTTCCCGTTCTGGAGAGTTCGTCCGGGTGGCGTCACGGAGCGAGGGGCGGGTGGAGGTAACGCCCCTGGCCTCGTCGCCACGCACCAGGGGCTTCGCCGACCTCCCGTTTGAACGCGCGGTTGAACGCGGCTTCTGACTGGTAGCCCACGGCCGTGGCCGCCTGGGCGACGCTCAGGGTGCCGGACTCCAGCAGTCGGGCGGCGAGCTGGAGCCGCCACCGCGCCAGGTACTGCATCGGTGGGATGCCGACGTACGTGGTGAACTGCTCGGCGAACGAGGACCGTGACATGCCTACCTCGTGGGCGAGACGCTCCATCGTCCATGGGGCGGCGGCTCGCCCGTGCATCAGCCGCAGCGCGGCACCGACCTGTGGGTGGCGCACCCCGGCGAGCCAGCCCCGTTCGTCATCGCCGAGCTCGGCCAGATGGCTGCGGAGCGCCTCGACGAACATCAGCTCTGCAAGCTTGGCCAGCATGGCTTCGCGGCCAGAGCCGGCCTCGCCGCCACTTGTCTGCACCGCGGCGTCGATCAGGCTGGCAACCCATTGCCGACTCTGTGCGGAGACGGGTGAGTGGACGATGCGGGGCAGCGAGTCGAGCAGCGGGTTGAACGGCCGGGTGTCGCAGCCCAGGAACCCGCAGACGAACCGGGTGCGATCGGCCGTCGACTCCTGGCTCATGCGCAGCGAGAACGGCAGGGTTCTGTCGGGTGGACGGCGGTAGAGCGAGGGGTCGGGGATGCCGCGCATGCCGGGTGCGGAGGCCATCACGTTGGCGTCGCCCGCCGGGAAGGCCACCATGTCGCCGGCCTGCAACGCGACCGGGGGCTCGCCACCGTCGATGATCTCCGCCCAGCAGCTGCCCTGGGTGACCACGTGGAACGCGATGACCTGCTCGGCTCCCGACAGCACCTCGCGGTCGAGGGAGGCGACGCTGGGCGACTCCGTGACGAAGGGGGACCTGGCATCGACGTCGAAGAACACCGCGCCGGTCAGCCGCACCGACAAGAGCACGTCGGAGAGCACATCCATGGCCGCCTCCCGGACGTCCGGACAACCGTTCCGGACGTACTGACATGAATCTCGCACTTCGCGGACATACAGACAACAGTGCCGGACGAGCGGTCATTCAGTTCGGACCCGCTGCACTCCTACGGTCGATCACCGGCTCCTCGATGGGAGGGGCATTCACAAGGAGTCATCATGACGGTCGACATCATCAGCGACTTGGGGCAGCGCGTGCGCGGACGGGTCATCGACCGCGACGACCCGACGTACGCCGAAGCCCGGGCGCTCTACAACGGGATGATCGACAAGCGACCACTGCTTGTCGCGCAGTGCCTGGACGCCGCCGACGTGGTCACCTGTGTCGGCTACGCACGTGAGGCCGGCCTGGAGGTCGCGATCCGCGGCGGAGGACACAACGGGCCCGGTTTGGGCAGCGTGAACGACGGACTGGTCATCGACCTGTCTCGGATGCGCGGCGTCCGCGTCGACGTCGAGCACGGCACCGTGCGCGTTGCCGCCGGCTGCACCACCGGCGATGTCGACCACGCCACCCATGCGTACGGCCTCGCGGTGCCCTTCGGCATCGTCTCGACCACCGGCGTCGCCGGGCTCACTCTCGGCGGCGGCATGGGGTATCTCTCGCGTCAGCACGGCCTGACCATCGACAACCTCCTCGAGGCCGACGTCGTCCTGGCCGACGGCCGGCTGGTCACGGCGAGCCCGACCAGCCACGCCGACCTGTTCTGGGGCCTGCGCGGTGGCGGTGGCAACTTCGGCGTGGTCACCAGCTTCCTGTTCCAGGCCCACCCAGTTGGCCAGGTCTTCGCAGGTCCGGTGTTCTGGGGCCACGAACACACGGCGCAGGTCATGCGCACGTACCGCGAGTTCCTCGCCGAGGCCCCCGAAGAGCTCGGCAGCTTCGTCGGGATCAAGAAGGTCCCCGCCACGGAACCGTTCCCCGCCGAACACCACGGTGAACTAGCCTGCGCGGTCATCTCGTCGTTCAACGGCCCGGCCGATCGGGGCGCCGAGGTCATGGCTCGGCTGCTCGACCGTCTCCCGGAGCCGATGTTCAACTGGATGGACGAGATGCCTTTCCCAGCCATGCAGGGGCTGTTCGACCCGCTGCTCCGGCCGGGCCTGCAGTGGTACTGGCGTGGTGAGTACGTCCACGAACTCACCGACGCAGCCATCGAGGAACACATCGCCCAGAGCAGCGACATGGTCGGCGCCCTGTCGATGATGCACCTGTATCCCATCAACGGCGCCGTCCACCGGGTCGGCCCGACCGAAACGGCATGGAACGAGCGCTCGGCCACCTGGACGATGGTCATCGTCGCCGTGGACGAGGACCCGGCCCTTGCCGATGAGCTGAGTGCGTGGGCGAAGCGCTACTGGTCGGCCATCCACCAGCACACCAACAACGGTGGCTACGTGAACTTCATGATGGGCGACGGCGACGCCGCCCGCCTCGTCGCGACGTACGGCGAGAACTACGACCGGCTGGTCGCGCTGAAGCGCAAGTACGACCCGACCAACTTCTTCCACATCAACCAGAACATCCCGCTGGGGAGCACGTCATGAGACTCAGAACGATCGTCTTCGCGGCAGCACTCCTCGCAATGCTGGCGCCCTCGGCCACACCTGCGAGCGCCGGAGGGGATGCGACGAAGCAGACGGTGGCGAAGCGAACGGCGGAGGGACCGGTCGTCACCCCACTGGCGGAGTTCGGCAGCGGGCTGGCTTCGGGCAGCACGATCGGCCCCGACGGTGCGCTGTACGTGACCGACCCCAATGCCGGCAGCGTGCTGCGTGTCGACCGGAGGACCGGCGCCACCAGCACGTATGCCGACGGGCTGCCGCCGCAGGTGTTGGGCGTCGGTGGGGCCATGGACGTGGAGTTCATCGGCCGCACCGCCTACGTGCTCGTCACGATGGTCGGCGGGGACATCGTCGGCGGTGGACCCATTGGCGACGCGACCGTCGGCATCTACCGGCTCGGCCGCCACCGCAACGTCAAGGTGATCGCCGACATCGGTCAATGGTCGGTCGAACATCCTCCGGCCACGGACTTCTTCATCACCACCGGGGTGCAATACGCCCTGCAACGCCACGGGCGCGGGTTCCTGGTCACCGACGGACACCACAACCGCGTCCTTCACGTCGGGCTCCATGGCGACATCGCCGAGGTTCGGGCGTTCGGCAACGTCGTCCCGACCGGGTTGGAGACCATCGGATCCGTCGTGCTGGCAGCGCAGGCAGGACCCCTGCCGCACGACCCGGATGACGGCAAGGTCGTCGCCTTCGTGCGCCGATGGGGTGGCGCCATCGACCTCGCACGGGGTGCCAGCCTGCTCGTCGACGTGGAGTTCAGCCGGCGCGCGGGTCTCTACGCACTGTCCCAGGGCCATTGGGACGGCATGGCTGAGGGATCGCCTGCCTCGCCCGACACGGGGCGGCTGGTCAAGGTCTCCCGGCACGGGCACCTCGTCCCGGTTCGAGATGCCAACGGGTCCGAGATCGTGCTCGATCGGCCGACGTCGCTGGAGCTGGTGGGCAACACGGCGTACGTCGTGGGCCTCAGCGGCACCGTCGTCAAGATCAAGAACCTCTGACCCGCCACCAAGCGCACGCGCATTCCACGGAAGGACGAACATGCGACCGACGATCGACGGCAACGGCCCGGCCCGGGGTGCCCGGCTGTTCCGTCGGCTTGTCGGTGCCTCCTCCCGGCGGCAAACCAGCCACCCCATCAATGCACTGACCCGATCGGCCCTCGAGCGGGACGGCTTCGACCTCGGCCCGGTCGGCTTTCGTGACGGCTCGTTCAGGCGCTGACCATGTCCCTGCACACCGCCGCTGCCGTCGCGGGCACCGTCTCGACCGTACTCTTCGTGACGAGTTACCTGCCGATGTTGGTCAAGGCCGTCCGGACCCGCGACCTCAACTCCTACAGTGTGGGCAACCTGGCAGTCGCCAACGTCGGCAACCTGGTGCACACGATCTACGTCGTGTCCCTGCCGGTCGGGCCGATCTGGGTCCTGCACGGCTTCTATCTCGGCAGCACCGCACTGATGATGTGCTTGTGGCTCCGCCACCGCGAGAGACGGCCTGCCAAGCCACGGCGACCGTCGCCGGACCCCGGCGACTCCAGAGGATTCGCTGATGAACCGGCGATCGCCCATGCCCACGGATTAAGGTAGCCACCTGATGCGGGCGTCGACGGACCGGAGGGTACTCGTCGTGGGCGCGGGCGTCGCGGGGCTGGCGACCGCTCGCGCCCTGGCCGGGCGTGGGATCGAGTGCCGGATCGTCGAACGTCGCCGGCACCGGACCGACGATGGGTTGGCCCTCAACCTCCCGGGCAACGCTGTCGCGGGCCTGCGACACCTCGGTGCTGTGGCAGGTGTGCTTGCGGCGGGAGTACCCGTCGCCCGGCGCGAGTACCGCACTTCGGGCGGCAGGCTGCTGTTCGCGGTCGATGAGGCGAAGTTCTGGTCGCGGGTGGCGCCGTCGGTGTGTGCCCCCCACGCTGAGGTGTTGGACGCCCTCTCGGCGGGTGTCGCGATCGATTGGGGGCTCGACGCCACTTCGCTGGACCGGCAGCCGGACGGTCGCGTCCGGGTTTCGCTGTCCGACGGCACCGAGGAGGTTGTGAACCTCGTGGTAGCGGCGGACGGCGTGCACTCGACATTGCGGTCGTCGGTGACCGACACAGCGCCGCGCCGATCAGCGATGACGAACGCCAGTTGGCGGTTCGTGGTCGATGACCCCGGGATCGACTGCTGGACCGCCTGGACCGGGCATGGGCACGCATTCCTGCTCATCCCGGTCTCTCCGGGGCGCGTCTACGGGTACGCCTCGAGCAGCCGCGGTGGTGACGCCGGCGACGAGGCGGCTTGGCTGGCGGACGCGTACGCCCGCTTTCCCGAGCCGGTCACCACGTCGATCCGTCAGGCGTTGTCGGCCGACTCACCGCCGTACCACTCGCCCGTCGAGGAGGTCAGGATCGCGACCTGGCACGCCGATGGAGTCGTGTTGATCGGTGACGCCGCGCACGCAACCGGCCCGGTCTGGGCCGAAGGCGCGGGGATGGCGCTGGAGGACGCGATCGTGCTGGCCGACCTGCTGGCGAGGCACGATGACTGGTCCGTGGTCGGGGAAGCCTGGGAGACGGTACGACGGCCGCGCGTTGAGCACGTGCAGGCTGCCACCGACCGGATGTCCAAGCTGGCCGGGCTGCCGTCCTGGCTGTCCCACTCTGCGGCGCCCTTTGCCGGGCCCCGGGCTTATCGGGAAACCTACCGCCCGCTGCGCACTCCGGTCGCCGGGAAGCACGTGCCGGATGATCCGGCGCTGGATCCGGGGTGAGCGTATGCGGGTCGAGGTGAACGGCCTGGGCATCGATTTCGAGCGTGCCGGGACCGGGCCGGCGGTCGTCCTGGTGCCCGGCTTCGTCGGCGACGCCCGCGCAACCTGGGCCGGTCAGCTCGAAGCGCTCAGCGACGAGTTCACCGTGATCGCCTGGAACCCACCCGGGGCAGGAGGGTCCGCGGACCCTCCCGAGGACTTCGGCATCGACGGGTACGCCGACAGCCTGGCCGCGTTCCTCGAGGCACAGCGCATCGAGAGGGCGCACCTGGTCGGCCTGTCCTTCGGTGCCGCCCTCCTACTGGCGGCGTACCACCGGCACCGCCGGGTCGCGTCGTCGCTCACGCTGGTGGGCGGCTACGCGGGCTGGGTCGGCTCGCTCGGCGCCAAGATGGCCGACCAACGGCTGGCACGCTCCTTGTCCGCATCGGAGCTCGATCCCGACGAGTTCGTGGCCGCGATGGCCCCGTCCGTCTTCTCTCCATCGGCAGACCCGGACCTCGTTGCTCCGGCCCTCGACAGCATCCGCGCGTTCCATCCCATCGGTTTCCGCGCCATGGCACGCGCCAGTCACGCCGACCAGCGTCACGTGCTGCCGGAGATCGACGTGCCAACCCTGCTGCTGTACGCCGACCACGACGTCCGGGCTCCGGTCGCGATCGGCGAGGCGCTGGCCGCCGCGATCCCCGGTTCCGAGCTCGTCATCCTCACCGGTCCGGGTCACGCCATTCCCGTGGAGGCCCCGGACGAGGTCAACCGCGAGCTGCGCCGATTCCTGCGCTCAGTGGAGTAGCGCCCGCCGTACGCCGGCTGCGTGCCGAGATCGACGACCACACCTGACCGACGTCCCGCCGAGGTACGGCGTCCTGCCAATAGGAGGGGGTCCTATTGGCAGGACGCCGTACCTCGGCGGGTTTGGCCGGTCACGTGTGGCCGAAACCTTCAAGACGGGCGGCAAGCCCGATCCGTACGTTGATCGCATGACGACACCACAACTCGACATGATCGGCCTGATCGCCGACGACCTGACCCGCTCGCTCGCGTTCTACCGGCGCCTCGGCCTCGAGTTCGCCGACGATGCCGAGTCGCAGCAGCATGTGGAGGCGACACTGCCTGGCGGTATCCGTATCGCCTGGGACACCGTCGAGACGATCCGCAGCTTCCTCCCCGACTTCGAGGCGTCACATGGAGGTGGTCGTATCGGCCTCGCGTTCAAGTGCGCGGATGCGGCCGCGGTGGACAGCACCTACGAGGAGTTCGTGGCCGACGGATACACCGGGTTGCACGAGCCGTGGGATGCGGCCTGGGGACAGCGTTACGCCACCATCGAGGACCCCGACGGCAACTCGGTCGACCTGTTCGCCTGGCTCACGTGAGCAACGCCGATAGCGGCGCGCCCGCGAGCGTACGCACCTCGCGGGCCAGGTGCGGCTGGTCGGCGTAGCCCGAGCGCACGGCGGCGTCGGCGACCGGTACGCCATCGCGCGCGAGCGCGATAGCGGTCTGGAAGCGATGGATGCGCGCGAGCATCTTCACGCCGTAGCCGAACGCCGCATGGGTACGACGCCGCAGCTGCCGCTCGCTCAGCGAGATCGCGCGGGCGACCGCCGGGACCGGCATCCCGCGGCGCGCGAGCGCGTCGACGTACGCCATGACCGGATCGGGAGCACTCTCCTCGAGGCGGGCGCCGACGATCCGCTCGAGCTCCGCGGCGACATCGGGAGCCGCGGCCATCTGTGCCCTGAGCCGGCGCGCCTCTCGTACGCCCCAGACCTCCGCGAGACGCGCGCGCCGGTCGCGCAGCTCATCGGCCGGTACGCTGAGCGCCCTCGGCAGTACGCCGGCGGCCAGACGGATCCCGACGACGCTTCGACGCGCGGACGACCGCGAGACGTACGCCCGAGTGTCGGGACCGGCGATCACCAGCTCGTCGTCGAGCCACAGCAGGTCCATGCAGCCGTCGGGCAGCACGCGCCCGCCGGCCGGCTCGCCACCGACCGACCAGACGACCGCCGACTCGATCGACGAGGCGCGCTCAACGTACACGCTGGATCGCCCGGCTCACTCGATGCCGTGCCGCCGCAGGATCGCTTCGATGTCGTCGGCTTCCTCGTCGACCGGCGCGGACTTCTTGGCCTTGACCTGCTTGCGTGCCTTGTCGTCGACGGGCTCGGGCGAGCCGCCGCGGCGCTTGCGTCGACCGGTGAGGAACGCGCCGCCGCCGATCATCAGCACGGAGACGAACGACAGCCCGACGCCGAGCCACGCGAGGGGGCTGAACGCGAACGTGGTGGCCCAGTCGGCCACGGCGTCGAACACGCGCACGGTGAACCGCATGAGTCCCATGAAGTAGAGGCCCCACGGCAGCAGCGTCCAGCCGAGCCGGCGGATGATCGCCGAGCGGTCACCGTTCTTGTACGCACGCCAGGTCGCGAACGCGCCGATGGCCGACAACAGGATCGTCCACGGCAGCCATTCGAGCGATGAGGAACCCATGTCTCCAGTCTGCCTCACTCGTGCACACCGGCGACAGATACCGTGCACCTGTGCCGCTCGCCAGGTCGTGTCTGCCGATCCGGCGTCGATCAGTGAGCGGGATATCCGCGCCGACCTGGCAAGGCGCGGGAGTGAGATTGGAGTGGATCCTCCTATGAACGACCGTAACGTGGCCAGGTCGGATGCGGGATCACGCGAGCCGGCGGCGGATCGGCAGACATGGCCTGGTCCCGCGTTTCCCGACGACGACGGCTCGACGGACGCCGCCGTCGTCGATGCGCTCGCGTCGTACGAGGCCGACCGCGACCTGCGTCCGGTGCTCACCGCACTCACCCGCAGCCGGGTGCTCGTACCCGTCGTCGCCGTTCTCGCGGGGGAGCGGGCGGCGGACGGATCTGACAAACAGGCCGAGATGGCCGCCGTGCTGATGACCGGACGCGACGGCCGCAACGCGCTCCTCGCGTTCACCGGCCTGGAGGCACTGCGACGCTGGGACCCCGACGCTCGACCCGTGCCCGTACCGTTCGCCCAGGCGGCGCAGGCGGCGCGCTCCGAGGGTGCTGCCGCAGTCGTGCTCGACATCGCCGGCCCGGTGCGTACCGTGGTGACCGACGCCGACCTGACCCACAGCGCCGACGGCTCGGTGCTGACCCGAACCGACGCCGGTTACGTGTGGGTCGACCGCACCTGAGCCGCGATTGTGCGCTCGTGCGACCGCGCTGCTACTCTTGACCGCGACCGGTTCGCGCTGTCCGCAGTACGAACCTCAAGTGGAGCCCACCTCCCACCCGCATCGACCGTCCAGGTCGTCGGGTTCGGTCGGATCGTTGCAGGCAACCGTACGCACGGCGCCCGCCACGCTCCTCGGTGGTCTCCGCGGTCTCCAGACTCATCGGACACCAGGAGGACCCATCAGCAACGAGTTGCGCGTCAATGACAGGATTCGTGTAGCCGAAGTCCGTCTCGTCGGCCCCAACGGCGAGCAGGTCGGCATCGTACGTATCGACGACGCGTTGCGGTTGGCCCAGGAATCAGATCTCGATCTGGTCGAAGTGGCGCCCACCGCCCGGCCGCCGGTCTGCCGCCTCATGGACTACGGAAAGTTCAAGTACGAGGCAGCGCAGAAGGCCCGCGAGTCCCGCCGCAACCAGACGAACACCATCATCAAAGAGATGAAGCTGCGGCCGAAGATCGACCAGCACGACTACGACACCAAAAAGGGTCACGTCGTCCGGTTCCTTCGGCAGGGCGACAAGGTCAAGATCACCATCATGTTCCGTGGCCGCGAGCAGCACCGACCCGAGCTCGGGTTCCGGCTGCTGCAGCGACTGTCCGAGGACGTCGACGAGCTCGGCTTCGTCGAGGCGGCGCCCCGGCAGGACGGCCGCAACATGACGATGGTCCTCGCACCGCACAAGAAGAAGGCCGAGGCCCGCAAGGAGGCCAAGGAAGAGAAGGCCCGCGCGGCCTCCGAACGCGAGGCGGAGCGGGAGGCCGAGAAGGAGTACGACCGCGTCCACCGCGAAGAGCACCAACACGTTGCGCCGGCCAAGCCACGCCGGCGCTCCGAGAACATCGACCCCGACGTAGAGGTATGAAATGCCCAAGATGAAGCCCAACTCGGGCATCAAGAAGCGCGTCAAGGTGACCGGCACCGGCAAGCTGATGCACGCGCACGGTCGCCGTCGTACGCACCTGCAGCAGAAGTCCGGCAGCGGCGCTGCCCGGCGTGAGGATGCGAACCAGCCCATCTCGAAGGCCGACGCGCCGCGCGTGAAGAAGCTCCTTGGCAAGTGATCGCACGCGGCGTTGCCACGCCGCCGATCACGTACCGAGGCGAAGAGACCGACAAGGAGTAATCAGATGGCACGCGTCAAGCGGTCAGTCAACGCAGCGAAGAAGCGCCGGGTAACCCTGGAGCGCGCGTCCGGATACCGCGGTCAGCGCTCCAGGCTCTACCGCAAGGCGAAGGAGCAGGTCACCCACTCCTTCGTTTACAGCTACCGCGACCGTCGCGCTCGCAAGGGCGACTTTCGCCGGCTGTGGATCCAGCGCATCAACGCCGCATCTCGGGCGCACGGCCTGACGTACAACCGGTTCATCCAGGGCCTGCGCGAGGCGGGCGTCGAGGTCGACCGGAAGAACCTCGCCGAGCTCGCCGTCAACGAGCCGGCCGCGTTCGAGGCGCTCGTCGAGGTCGCCAAGCAGCACCTCCCGAGCGACGTCAACGCGAAGAAGGATGACGCGGCGGCCTGACGCCGAGCCGCCAACACCGGAGCCGCTGACACCGACCACGGGTCGGGTCAAGCGGCTCCGGCGACTCGGCACCAGAACGTATCGCCAGCAGCGGCGCGAGTTCCTGGCCGAGGGACCGCGGGCCGTACGCGAGTCGCTCGGCCGGCCCGGCACGGTGCTCGAGGTGTTCGCGACGGCCGCGGCGTACGACCGCTACCTGGCGGCCGACGCGACTCCGTGCACGGTGGTCGACGACGGCGTGATCGCGGCACTGTCCGACACGGTCCACCCGCAGGGGATCGTCGCGCATTGCCGGTTCGTCGACGAACCCGTCGCAGAGATCACCGCACGTTCGCCGCGCCTGACGGCGATCTGCGCCGACGTACGCGACCCGGGCAACGCGGGGACGGTGATCCGTTGCGCCGACGCGGCCGGCGCCGACGCCGTACTCTTCGGCGGTCACAGCGTCGACCCGTACAACGCGAAGGCGGTACGCGCGAGCGTCGGCAGCATCTTCCACGTCGGCATCGGTGTCGACGCGGACCTGGTGCGGCTCGTCGCCGACGTACGCGCGCAGGGAGTCCAGGTGCTTGCGGCCGACGGGTCGGGGTCGTCCGACCTGTTCGCGCTCGACCGGTCGGGAGCACTGCGGCGACCGACCGCATGGCTGTTCGGCAACGAGGCGTGGGGTCTTCCCGATGAGGTCCGTGCGTTGGCCGACGACGTCGTGTCGGTGCCGATCTACGGCCGCGCGGAGAGCCTGAACCTCGCGACCGCGGCGGCGGTGTGCCTCTATACGTCGGCACGCGCGCAGCAAGTGCACTAGCGTGCGGTCATGGAGCTCGACGCGCTGCCCGACGGTGTCCTCGTCGCAGCTGCCGACGGCGTCGTCTCGGAGGTCAACACCACGCTCGAGCGGCTGCTGGGCAGCTCGCGGTCCGACCTGGTCGGCAAGCACCTCGCGGATGTGCTCGTACTCGACGACAAGCAGGGCAACAGCTGGTACGCGTGTCACCGCCCGTACGAGGGGTTCGCGAACCGTACGCGCATCGCGGAGGGTAGCTGGTACACCCCCGACGGCACGGAGCTGCTGGTCACCGCCACGCTGGAGCGTCTGCGCCCGCGCGGCGCCGTGCAGCGGGTCGTGATGTGCATCCGCAACGGCCGCGCCCGTGCGGCGAAGGACCGAACCCGCTCCGACCTGGTCGCGACGGTCGCGCACGAGCTGCGGTCTCCGCTCACCGGCGTCAAGGGATTCACCGCCACCTTGCTGCGCAAGTGGGACCGGTTCAGCGACGATCAGCGCAAGCTGATGCTGGAGACGATCGACAACGACGCGAACCGGCTGAGCCGGCTGATCACCGAGCTGCTCGATGCCGCCCGAATCGACTCGGGCCGGCTGACGCTGCGGCCGCGGCCGATCCGGCTGGCAGAGACGGTGCAGGGCGTACTCGACAGTATCTCGGCGGGCACCGGTCAACCGCTGGCCGTCGACGAGGAGGGCGACGTCGCGACCATCTGGGCCGATCCGGACCGCGTCGCGCAGCTGGTGACGAACGTGGTCGAGAACGCGATGCGGCATGGCCGCGGCGCCGCGCGGATCAGCGTGCGCCGGCCCCGTGACGATCGCGACGGTGCCGTGCTCGTGGTCGAGGACGACGGTCCGGGCATCCCGCCGGAGATGCGGTCGCGCATCTTCACCCGCTTCTGGAAGTCCGGCGAGCGCGGCGGCAGCGGGCTCGGTCTGTACATCGTCCGGGGCATCGTCGAGGGCCACCATGGTGAGGTCGGCATCGGCGACGCCGACGGTGGCGGAGCGCGGGTCACGGTGTGGCTGCCCGTCAACCAGCCCGAGATACTCGACGCGCAATAGGCAGGCGACCGGACGAGCAGTAACCCGGTGGCGGTGCGTGTCTCGGAGTTTCTAGACTCAGGCAGCGAACCCACCCGCCGATGGAAGGCCCGCATGTCCGACGACGACCGCACGATCGAGGAGCTTCGTGACGCCGCGCTGACGGCGATCGCGGGCGCAGGATCGCTCGAGGATCTCAAACAGGTGCGGCTGGAGCACGCCGGTGACCGATCTCCGCTCGCACTCGCGAACCGGTCGATCGGGTCGATGCCGGCGGCGGAGCGCAAGTCGGCCGGGCAGCGGATCGGCGCCGCGCGCAAGGCCGTCTCGACCGAGCTCGCCGCGCGTACCGAAGCGTTGGAGATCGAGGCCGAGGCGCGGATGCTCGTCGACGAGGCCGTCGACGTCACGCTTGCGTACGACCGTGACCCGGTGGGGGCCAGGCATCCCGTGACCACACTCGACGAGCGGATCGCGGACGTGTTCGTCGCCATGGGATGGGAGGTCGCCGAGGGGCCGCAGGTCGAGGCCGAGTGGCTGAACTTCGATGCGCTCAACCTCGGGCCCGATCACCCCGCGCGTACGCTCCAGGACACGTTCTGGGTCGCGCCTTCGTCGGACGCCAAGGTGCTTCGTACGCACACCTCTCCGGTGCAGGCGCGCGCGATGCTCACCCGGGAGCCGCCGCTGTACGTCGTGTCGCCGGGCAGGGTGTTCCGTACCGACGAGCTGGACGCGACCCACACGCCGGTGTTCCATCAGGTCGAGGGACTCGCCGTCGACGAGGGCATCACGATGGGACATCTGAAGGGCACGCTCGACCACTTCGCCCGGTCCATCTTCGGCGCGGTCAGCGTGACCCGCTTCCGCCCGTCGTACTTCCCGTTCACCGAGCCGAGCGCGGAGTTCGACCTGCGCTGCTTCGTCTGCGACGACGAGCCCGACGCACGCGCGACGTGTCGTACGTGCCGGGGCGAGGGCTGGATCGAGTGGGGCGGCTGCGGAGTCGTCAACCCGCGCGTGCTGGTCGCGTGCGGCGTCGACCCTAAGCGCTACACCGGTTTCGCGTTCGGCATGGGCATCGACCGCTCACTGATGGTCCGCCACGGTGTCGCCGACATCCGCGACCTGTTCGACGGGGACGTCCGCTTCCCCCGCCCCTTCGGAATCGAGGTCTGATGCGCGTCCCCATCTCTTGGCTGCGTGAGTACGTCGCGCTGCCGGACGGCCTGACGGCCGAGGCACTCGCTGCGCGGCTCACCTCCTTCGACCTCAAGCTCGAGGAGATCGTCGCCTCCGACGTGCGCGGCCCGCTCGTCGTCGGGCGGGTGCTGTCGTTCGAGTCGGAGGAGCACAAGAACGGCAAGACCGTCCGGTGGTGCCAGGTCGACGTCGGCGAGGACGAGCCGCGCGGCATTGTCTGCGGCGCGCACAACTTCGCCGAGGGCGACCTGATCGTCGCCGTGCTACCGGGAGCCGTGCTGCCCGGGGGTTTCGAGATCTCCGCTCGCAAGACGTACGGGCACGTCTCCGACGGCATGATCTGCTCGGCGCGCGAGCTCGGACTCGGCGACGACCACGACGGCATCATGGTGCTCGAAGCCGATGCGGGGCAGGTGGGCGATGACGCCATCGCCCTGCTCGGCCTCGACGACGTGGTGCTCGATCTCGAGGTCAACCCCGACCGTGCGTACGCGCTGTCGCTGCGCGGTGTCGCGCGCGACGCGGCGATCGCGTACGAGGTGCGGTTCGACGATCCGGCCGCGATCGCGGTCGCGGGCGAAGGGGAGGCGTACCCGGTCGTGGTCGAGGCTCCCGATGCGTGCCCCGTCTTCTCGGTACGTACCGTCAGCGGCTTCGACCCGGGCCGGCCGACGCCGAGCTGGATCGCCCGCCGCGTCCAGGCGGCCGGCATGCGGCCCATCTCGCTCGCGGTCGACATCACCAACTACGTGATGCTCGAGCTCGGCCAGCCGATTCACGGCTACGACGGGCAGCGGCTGTCCGGCCCGATCGTCGTACGCCGCGCGAAGGAAGGCGACAAGCTCACCACGCTCGACGGCGTCGCGCGTACGCTCGCGGCGACCGACCTGCTCATCACCGACGACTCCGGCCCGATCGGGCTCGCCGGCGTCATGGGCGGCGAGAACACCGAGCTGCACGCCGAGACGACCGACATTGTGATCGAGGCGGCGTACTTCGAGCCGACCGGCATCGCGCACACCGCCCGGACGCACAAGCTGCCGTCGGAGGCGTCGAAACGCTTCGAGCGCGGCGTCGATCCGGCGCTCGGTGCCCGGGCGGCGCAGCGGGTCGCCGAGCTGCTGGTCGAGCACGGCGGCGGCACCATCGACGACGGACTCACCGTCGTCGGCTCGGTGCCCGAGCCGCCGGTGATCGAGCTGCCCGAAGACCTCCCCGAGCGGGTGACCGGAGTCGAGATCGGCCGCTCGGCCGTCGTGGACGCGCTGGTCGCCAACGGCTGTGCGGTCGAGGGCGACACCGGACTCCTGCACGTCGTGCCACCGACCTGGCGCTACGACCTGACCGACCCGTACGACCTCGTCGAGGAGGTCATCCGAGTCGTCGGGTACGACCAGGTGCCGTCGGTGCTGCCGGTCGCGCCGGCCGGGCGTGGCCTCACCGCGAAGCAACGGCTGCGTCGTCGGGTCGGCCGGGCAGCGTCCGGTGCCGGCTACGTCGAGGTCAAGACGTTCCCGTTCGTGGGTCCGGCCGACTGGGACAGGCTCGGCCTCGCCGCCGACGATCCGCGCCGCCGCATCGTCGAGCTCGAGAACCCGCTCTCCACGGAGGAGCCCGGACTCACCACGTCGCTACTTCCGCTGCTGCTGCGCGCCGCTTCGCGCAATGCCGGCCGCGGTCAGCCGGACCTTGCGCTGTACGAGCTGGCGCCGGTGTTCCTGCCGGGCGAGGCCGCTCGGGCGGCGCCGATCCTGCCGGTGTCGCGGCGACCGTCCGCCGACGAGATCCGCGAGCTCGACGCCGCGCTGCCTGCGCAGCCGTTGCATCTCGGTGCCGTGCTGACGGGTGATCGCTCACCCGCGGGCTGGTGGGGCGACGCCCGGCCGGCGACCTGGGCCGATGCCATCGCGCTCGTACGACAGATCGCCCGGGTCCTCGCGGTCGACATCGAGGTGACCGGCGACGCGTACGTACCGTGGCACCCCGGCAGATGTGCGGCGATCCGTGTCGGTGGGGAGACGATCGGCCACGCGGGCGAGCTGCACCCACGGGTCGTGCGCGCGTACGACCTGCCGGAGCGGGCGGCCGCGGTAGAGATCGACCTCGACGTGCTCCTCGCCGCGGCGACAGAGGTCGTACGCCCCGAGCCGCTGTCGCACTACCCGGTGGCGAAGGAGGACGTCGCGTTGATCGTCGACGTCGCCGTGCCGAGTGCCGCGGTCGCGGAGGCGTTGCGCCGCGGGGCCGGCGACCTGCTGGAGTCGGTGCGGCTGTTCGACGTGTACACCGGCGAACCCGTACCGGCAGGGAGCAAGTCGCTCGCGTACGCGCTGCGGTTCCGCGCCCCCGACCGTACGCTCACCGAGGCGGAGACCGCCGTCGCGCGGGACGCGGCCGTTGCCGCCGCGGCCGCCGACCACGGCGCCGTGCAGCGGGCGTAGCGGTAGCGGTCCTCGGCGGACGGATCTTTAGACGGCGCGGTTGATATACGGGCGTTGCGTCTAAAGATCCGTCTGCGCGCGCACCGACCCGCGCCAGTGAAGACGGATCTTTAGACGTGGCGGTCGGCGAGCCCGACGGACTAGCGGTGACGGATCCTTAGACCTGACGGTCGACATACGGGTGGAGCGTCTAAAGATCGGTCCGGCTCGGCACGGCAGACCGCCCGGCTCAACGCGACCAGCCACCGCGACCCAGCATTCGCTCGAGCTGGTCGCCGACGATGGTCTGCTCATGGCGTACGGCGTACGACGAGAACATGATCAACCTCGGGCCGACGATCGTGATCTCATTGGCGCGCAGGAGATCGGCATCCCACTGTGGTACGCGAAGATGCGGAATCCCGTGAATCTCGCACGCCGTGTCGTACTCGAGCCACTCGACGTCCAGGTAGTACTTCCCGTCATTGCGCCGGGCGACCGCCTGGCGCGTGGGCGGTGGGAGTCCGCGATCGATACGGATGAGGTCGAAGTCGCGTTCCGGCAACGACTGGATCCCGCCCGCGGCGTCGAGAATGCTCTGGACGATCAGGGCACGGTGCCGGCACGGTCCGCGTCGCGACAGCGCGTCGCGGAGATTGTGCGTGTTGGTGAGCCGCTGCTGAACTCCGCTCAGCACTATGGCGCGTGCCCGTCGCCGGTTGTCCTGCCAGGCGGCGAAGTCGACCAGGCTCCGCGCGACTCGCGTACGTCGCGGTCGGAGCAGTGGGTGGACATCTCGTTCTTCGAGCATGGTGCTGAAATGGGGGACCACGTCGGTATTGAGCGGGCGCCGATTTCCTTCGCGAAGTACGACGTGCGGTTGCGGTTCGTCGAAGCCGTCGAATCCATCCCAACGCAGGGCGGTCTGCCCCGCGAGTGCGGAGCCACGAGGACACGACAGCAAGGCGACCCAGTCGCGCTGGTCGGGCGTCAGCGGTCCGTTGTGCACGACGACGACGCCGCGGACCGGCCGCGACCAGCGCGAACCGGCGATGTTGCGACGCACCGTCGAGCGGCTGTACAGCGACTCGGCCTGCGCGGTGGTGAGCACGCCAAGCTGTTCGAGGACGGTGGGGTGAGGTGGGTCGAGAAGGAGGGTCACACCCACAAGATGCAGCCGCGACTCCGTTGCCGGTCGATCGTCGACCGTTGCCTGTGGAAAGCCACCGATCTTGAGACATAGCGGCTCGCATACGGGCGTACGGTCTAAAGTTCCGTCCCCGCCACCGCGGCACGAGGTCTAAAGATCGGTCCCGGTCCGCCGCGGCGCCACGTCTAAAGATCCGTCTCCGCGCGCTTGCATAAACCTGCAACACTCTGCATAATAATGCAGGTGACGACCTCTACCACCACCGTAGCCGTCGCCGGAGCGAGCGGGTACGCGGGCGGCGAACTGCTCCGCCTGCTGCTCGGGCATCCGCACGTCGAGATCGGCGCGGTCACCGCTGCCGGAAACGCCGGTACGCCGCTGGGTGCGCACCAGCCACACCTGGTTCCGCTCGCCGACCGCGTACTCGCCCCGACGGATGCCGAGACCCTTGCCGGGCACGATGTCGTGTTCCTCGCGTTGCCACACGGCGCGTCGGCCGAGATCGCCGCGACGCTGAGCGACGAGACGCTCGTGATCGACTGCGGCGCCGACTTCCGCCTCGACGACGCCGACGAATGGGCGTCGTTCTACGGCGGCGACCATGCCGGCACCTGGCCCTACGGCCTACCCGAGCTCCCGGGCCAGCGGGCGAAGCTGCAGAACGCCACCCGCATCGCCGTCCCCGGGTGCTTCCCGACGGCGTCGACGCTCGCCCTGCTGCCGGCCGTGAGCGCGGGACTGGTCACCGACGACATCACCGTCGTCGCCGCAACGGGCACGTCCGGTGCGGGCCGCGGCCTCAAGGCGCACCTACTCGGCTCGGAGGTGATGGGCCAGCTCAGCTCGTACGGTGTCGGGGGAGTGCACCGCCACACGCCCGAGATCGAGCAGAACCTCCGCGCGACCGGCGCGGCGGCACCACGCGTGTCGTTCACGCCCGTGCTCGCACCGACCGCGCGCGGCATCCTCGCCACCTGCACCGCGCCCATAGCCGACGGGGTGACGGCGGCCGACGTACGCACCGCGTACGAGAAGGCGTACGCGAGCGAGCCGTTCGTGCACCTGCTGCCCGAAGGCACCTGGCCGCAGACGCAGGCGACGATCGGTGCCAACGCCGTGCACGTCCAGGCGACCGTCGACGACCGCGTCGGCCGGCTCGTCGCGATCTCGGCGGAGGATAACCTCGCGAAGGGGACCGCCGGAGGTGCGATCCAGTCGATGAACATCGCCCTCGGCCTTCCGGAGCAGGCGGGCCTGACGACGGTGGGGCTGGCACCGTGAGCGGCGAGACCACGGCAGGCGACGGACGAGGACCCAGCGTGAAGGTGACGAGATGACTGTGACAACTCCGCAGGGATTCCGCGCGGCCGGCGTCGCCGCCGGACTCAAGTCCACCGGGGCTCCCGACATGGCCGTGATCGTCAACGACGGACCGCTCGACGCCGCGGCGGCGGTGTTCACGTCCAATCGCTGCAAGGCGAACCCGGTGCTGTGGAGCGAGCAGGCGATCCGAGGAGGCACCGCGCGTGCCGTCGTCGTCAACTCCGGCGGCGCCAACTGCTACACCGGGCCCGACGGATTCGCGATCACCCACGCGACCGCGGAGACGGTCGCGACCGAGCTCGGGGTCGGCGCGGTCGACGTCCAGGTCTGCTCGACCGGTCTCATCGGCATGCTCAACGACCGCGACCACGTACTCGCCGGCGCGGCCGAGGCGGCACGGAAGCTCGGCACGGACGGCGGCGCGGCCGCGGCCCGGGCGATCATGACCACCGACTCGCACCCGAAGAACGCGGTCGCGACCGGCACCGGCTACACCGTCGGCGGCATCGCGAAGGGCGCCGGCATGCTCGCGCCCCAGCTCGCCACCATGCTGGTGTTCCTGACCACCGACGCCGAGGTCACGGCGGCCGAGCTCGACCGCGCCCTGCGTTCGGCGACCGCGCCGACGTTCGACCGGCTCGACTCCGACGGCTGCCAGTCGACGAACGACACCGTGCTGCTGATGGCGAGCGGCGCGAGTGGCGTACGCCCCGACCCGGTCGAGTTCGCCGAGGCTGTACGCGCGGTGTGCCACGATCTCGCCATGCAGCTGCTCGGCGACGCCGAGGGCGCCGACCACGAGATCACCATCGATGTACGCAACGCCGCGAGTGAGGCGGACGCGCTCGAGGTGGGCAGGTCGGTCGCGCGCAGCAACCTGTTCAAGTGCGCGGTGTTCGGCAACGACCCCAACTGGGGCCGGGTGCTCGCCTCGATCGGTACGACGGCCGCGGCCTTCGACCCCGCAGACCTCGACGTCGCTCTCAACGGCGTGTGGGTCTGCACCTCGAGCGGACCGGGTGAGCCGCCGGACAAGGTCGACATGGGCGAGCGGCAGGTGACCGTCGAGATCGACCTCAAGGCGGGCACCGAATCCGCGACGATCTGGACCAACGACCTCACGCACGCGTACGTGCATGAGAACTCCGCCTACTCGAGCTGAGCGATGGATACCGACAACCCGGACGACACAGTGCCGAACGAACAAGTACGCGAGTCGTGGAAGCGCGCGACCGACAAGGCCGCGACGCTGGCAGAGGCGCTGCCGTGGATGAAGCGGTACCACGGGAAGACGGTCGTGGTGAAGTACGGCGGCAACGCCATGACCGACGATGAGCTGAAACAAGCGTTCGCCGAAGACATCGTCTTCCTCCGCTACGCCGGCTTCCGGCCCGTCGTCGTGCACGGCGGTGGGCCGCAGATCAGCTCGATGCTCGACCGGCTCGGCATCGAGTCGGAGTTCCGCGGCGGCTTGCGCGTCACGACGCCCGAGGCGATGGATGTCGTACGCATGGTCCTGGTCGGCCAGGTCGGCCGCGAGCTCGTCGGACTCCTCAACCAGCACGGCGCCATGGCCGTCGGCCTCTCGGGTGAGGACGCCGGACTGTTCACCGCAGAGCGCACCAACACCATGGTCGACGGCGAGGAGGTCGACCTCGGGCTCGTGGGCGAGGTCGCGGAAGTACGTCCGGAGGCCGTGCTCGACCTGATCGACGCCGGCCGCATCCCGGTCGTCTCGTCGGTCGCACCCGATACGGATGGTGTGGTGCACAACGTGAACGCAGACACTGCCGCCGCCGCGCTCGCGGTCGCACTCGGCGCCGACAAGCTGATGGTGCTGACCGACGTCGAGGGCCTCTTCGCCGACTGGCCCGACAGCGACGACGTCATCGCAAAGATCGGCGTCGACGCGCTCTCGAACCTGATGCCGACCCTCGCGAGCGGCATGGTTCCGAAGATGGGGGCCTGCCTGGCGGCGGTTCGGGGCGGTGTCTCCGGCGCGACCGTCGTGGACGGGCGGGAGCTGCACGCGGTCCTGCTGGAGATCTTCACCGATGACGGCGTGGGCACGCAGGTGTTGCCCGAGATCGAGACGAAGGTACGCGCGTCGATAAGGAGCCAATCGTGACCGAGAGTGCGAGCTGGACGCAGCGATACGCCGCGAGCCTGATGAATACGTTCGGCCCGCCCAAGCTGGTGCTCGAGCGCGGCGACGGCGCGCGGGTGTGGGACGCCGACGGCAACGAGTACCTCGACCTGCTCGGCGGCATCGCGGTGAACGTGCTCGGGCACAACCACCCGGCACTCGTGACCGCGATCGCCGACCAAGCGACGAAGCTCGTGCACGTCTCCAACTTCTTCACCACCCCTTCGCAGGTCGAGCTCGCCGAGCGGCTGCTCGGACTCGTCGGCGCGGAAGGCCAGGTGTTCTTCACCAACTCCGGCACGGAGGCCAACGAGGCGGCGTTCAAGCTGACCCGCCGCACCGGGCGTACGAAGATCGTCGCGGCCCGCGACGGGTTCCACGGCCGCTCGATGGGAGCGCTCGCGCTGACCTGGAAGCCCGCGTACCGCGAGCCGTTCGAGCCGCTTCCGGGCGACGTCGAGTTCGTACCGTACGGCGACCTCGACGCACTCGCGGCCGCCGTCGACGACGAAACGGCCGCCGTCGTTCTCGAGTCGATGCAGGGGGAGGCCGGCGCGATCGTCCCGCCCGACGGCTACCTTGCCACCGCGCGTTCACTCACCACCGAGCACGGTGCGTTGCTCTGGCTCGACGAGGTGCAGACGGGGGTCGGGCGCACGGGTGACTGGTTCGGCTACCAGGCATCGGGCATCACGCCGGACGTGATCACCGTCGCCAAGGGTTTGGGCGGCGGCGTGCCGATCGGTGCGTGCATCGGTGTCGGCGCGGCCGGATCGCTGCTGCAGCCCGGCAACCATGGCACGACGTTCGGCGGCAACCCGCTCGCGACGGCCGCGGCACTCGCGGTCCTCGACACCATCGAGAAGGACGCCCTCCTCGACCATGCGGCAACGCTCGGCCGGCGGCTGCGAGACGCCGTATCCGGCCTGCCCCACGTACGCGATGTGTCCGGCCGCGGCCTGCTGATCGGGATCGGCCTCGACACCGAGATCGCCGCAGCAGTGCACGACCGCTCCCTCGCCGCGGGGCTCATCCTCAACGCCTGCGGGCCCGCGCGACTACGGCTCGCGCCCCCGTTCGTCCTCACAGAGGAGCAGGCCGATCGGGCCGTCGCGATCCTCGCCGCCGTCCTGAAAGAGACACCCCTATGAGGCACTTCCTGCGTGACGACGACATCACGCCCGCCGAGCAGACCGCGATCCTCGACCTCGCCGACGCGTTCCGTAACGACCGCTTCCACCGTCGCCCGCTCGACGGCCCGCGGTCGGTGGCGGTGTTGTTCGACAAGCCCTCCACGCGTACGCGCGTCTCGTTCGCCGTCGGCATCGCCGAGCTCGGTGGCAACGCGGTCGTCCTGGACGCGGGCGCGACGCAGCGCGGGCGGGGCGAGCCGGTCGCAGACACCGCGCGCGTGCTCGATCGCATGACCGACGCGATCGTGTGGCGCACGTTCGCGCAGTCCGACCTCGACGACATGGCCGCGGTCGCGTCCGTACCCGTGGTGAATGCGCTGAGCGACGACTTCCACCCGTGCCAGCTGCTGGCAGACCTGCAAGTGGTGCGTCAGCACAAGGGCCGACTGGCCGGCCTGACCCTCGCGTACGTCGGCGACGGCGCCAACAACATGGCGCACTCGCACCTGCTGGCCGGTGCAACGGCCGGGCTCAACGTACGCATCGGGTGTCCGGAGTCACTGTCGCCCCGCGCCGACGTCGTCGCCGCCGCCGAGCGGATCGCGGACGCGACCGATGGGTCGGTGCTCGTCACCGATGACATCGCGAAGGCGGTCTCGGGAGCCGACGTCGTCGCGACCGACACCTGGGTCTCGATGGGCCAGGAGGTGGAGCGGCGAGGAGAGAGCGAGGGACGAGCGGGTCGACGAGCGCGACAAGACAGTGACGAGCAGTCCGAGCGTATCCAGACGCTGCGGCCGTACGCGATCACGAAGGAGACGATGCGGCTCGCGGCCTCCGACGCGATCGTGCTGCACGACCTACCCGCGTACCGAGGCTACGAGATAGACGCGGACGTCCTCGACGGCACGCAGAGCGTCATCTGGGACGAGGCCGAGAACCGGCTGCACGCCCAGAAGGCGCTGCTCACCTGGCTGCTGGCCGAGGGGGAGCGCGGATGACGATCCCGTCGACCAAGGGTGCTCGCCAGCAGCTGGTCGTCGATCTGCTCGGGCGCCAGCAGGTCAGGTCGCAGGCACACCTGGCCGATCTGCTCGCAGCGGAGGGCGTCGACGTCACCCAGACCACGCTGTCGCGCGACCTCGTCGAGCTCGACGCCGTCAAGGTGCGCGACGAGACGGGAGCGCTCGTGTACGCCGTGCCGGGGGAGGGCGGCGATCGTACGCACATCGCGGGCACCCTGAGCCACGCGGCGCAGTCGCGGTTGGCCCGGCTCGCGCACGAGCTGCTGGTCTCGGCCGATGCGTCCGCGAACCTCGTCGTGCTCCGCACGCCGCCCGGCGCGGCGCAGTTCTTCGCGTCGGCGATCGACCATGCCGAGGGCGACGACCTGCTCGGCACGATCGCGGGCGACGACACGGTGCTGGTCATCACCCGCGAACCCGACGGCGGCGAGGACGTCGCCCGCCGGTTCACGGCTCTGGCGGCCGTGGCCGCAGACCCGCAGCACGCCGGACCTACCGCGAGGGACTCATGATGAGCGATCAGAAACTGTGGGGCGCGCGGTTCGAGGGCGGGCCATCACCCGAGCTCGCCGCGCTGTCGAAGTCGACGGATTTCGACTGGCGGCTCGCGCCGTACGACCTGGCCGGCTCGCGCGCGCATGCCCGAGTGCTCGCCCGGGCGGGCCTGCTGAGCGACGACGACCTCACGGCGATGCTTGCCGGCCTCGACGCACTCGCCGCGGACGTCGACTCGGGCGCGTTCACCGCCGCCGACGGTGACGAGGACGTGCACAGCGCACTCGAGCGCGGTCTGCTGGAGCGACTCGGCTCCGAGCTCGGCGGCCGGCTGCGCGCCGGACGGTCGCGCAACGACCAGGTGGCGACGCTGTTCAAGATGTACCTTCGCGACCAGGCACGGACGATCTCGGGCCTCGTGCTCGACGTCGTCGAGGCGCTCGCTAGCCACGCCCGTACCCATCTCGGCGTCGCGATGCCGGGGCGTACGCACCTGCAGCACGCACAGCCCGTGCTGCTGTCGCACCACCTGCTGGCGCACGCGTGGCCGCTCGTACGCGATGTGCAGCGGCTGCGCGACTGGGATGCGCGGCTGGCGACTGACTCGCCGTACGGCTCGGGGGCGCTTGCGGGTTCCTCCCTCGGGCTCGACCCCGAGCGGGTTGCGGCCGATCTCGGCTTCGACGGGTCGAGCGCCAACTCCATCGACGGCACGGCCGCGCGCGACTTCGCGGCGGAGTTCGGCTTCGTCACGGCGATGATCGGCATCGACGTGTCGCGGCTGGCCGAGGAGGTCATCATCTGGGCGACGAAGGAGTTCGACTTCGTCGTACTCCACGACGCGTACTCGACCGGGTCGAGCATCATGCCGCAGAAGAAGAACCCCGACATCGCCGAGCTGGCGCGCGGCAAGGCCGGCCGGCTCGTCGGCAACCTGAGCGGGCTGCTCACGACGCTCAAGGCGCTGCCACTCGCGTACAACCGCGACCTGCAGGAGGACAAGGAGCCGGCGGTCGACTCGATCGAGACGCTCAAGGTCCTGCTGCCGGCGTTCGCGGGAATGATCGCGACCCTGCGCTTCAACACCGAACGCATGGAGGCACTTGCACCGCAGGGGTTCTCGCTCGCGACGGACGTCGCCGAGTGGCTCGTACGCGAAGGGGTCCCGTTCCGCGAGGCGCACGAGCTGTCCGGTGCGTGCGTACGCGCGTGCGAGGCGGCCGACAAGGAGCTGTGGGACCTCACCGACGCCGACCTGGCAGAGATCTCACCGCACCTGACGCCCGGCGTACGCGAGGTGCTGAGCGTCGAAGGATCGATCGCCTCCCGTGACGGCCGCGGCGGTACCGCACCGGTCCGGGTGGGGGAGCAGCTCGACGAGCTGGCCGACGCGGTGGCGCGCCTGCGCGCCTGACCTACGACTTCGCCTTGCGCGCAACCTTCTGGATCAGACCCTCGTCCTTCGCGGCGGCCTCCAGCTGGGCGATCTTGCGACCGCGTCGGGCCGACCGCCGTGCAAGCGCTGCGATCGCGTCGATCGCCGCGTCGAGGAGCTCGGCGTCGGCGACCTCGTTCGCATCCGGCGGTGGTTCCTTGAACTTCGCACTGGTGAGGTCATCGAGGTCGCCGACCACGTCGAAGCCGAGCTTGCTGACCTGCCGGGCGATGGCACGCGACTCGCGGCGCGCCGTGTCGAACGTCGCGCGGTCGATCGACACCCGGGTCTTTCCGGAGCGCTGGTTCAGGGCCTCTTCTGCCAGGAAGTGCTTGAGCTCGGGCCGGCGGTCGTGCACGGACAGCTCCGACTCCGGCAGCTCGTTCACCCTGCGAAGCAGCTCGACCTCGACCTGACCCATCGACTGGTTGCCCCGCGGCTGTGTCGTCGACGTACCTTCGGGGTCGACACCGAGGACCGAGCAGAAGCGCTCCCACAGCAGCTCCCGCGGTGAGCCGGACGGCGGCACCGTCACGACGTGGATCTGCTCGGGTGGCAGGACCTTCGCCCACGACCGCAGGCTGCGCAATGCGCGCGTACGTTTGCGCAGCAGCCGGGCATCGTCGTCGACGACCGACTTGCAGAACGCCGGCCAGGTACCGGCAGAGCCGTTCTTCACCGACTCCTGCCAGTCGGCGGAGACGACGCCGGTGAGGTCGCGCAGCGTGAAGATGACGTGCAGCTCGCGTCCGGCGAGGTCGTCGCGGATGCGCTCGTTCTGCTCTGTCGTCGCAAGCGAGTAGCGCTCGTGGGACAGCACCGCGTCACCCTCGAAGTGGAGCGCGTCCTTGACCAGTGACGCCCACACGCCGGTGGGCACCTTGGAGGCGCGTGCAGCCTTGCGTTGCGTGATCTCGCTCGCGGCGTCGTAGTGCTGTTTCGTACGCCGCACGACGAGCAGACCCCGACCCCGGAGCACTTGCCGGTTGCGGTGCAGAAGGCTCTGCAGGTACGTGGTTCCCGTCTTCGGTGGGCCTACGTGGAGAAAGGCTTTGTGCGTCACAGTGCGGCGTCCATTAGGTCGCGGGCGTGGCCGAGCACGAGTCTATCCACGACGATTCCCGGTTGCGACGAGGGACGCCACGACCGGTCGACTCGGCCCGTGCTCGCGACGGTGTCGGCGGCTGCGGGAGACTCTGGTTCGTGATGAGTGAGGCGCAGGTACGTGAGCGGCTGACGCGACCTGCCGACGAGGTCGCACCCGACCTGCTCGGGTGGACGCTCCGCCATACGACCCAGGACGGCACGGTCGCGATCGTGCTGACGGAGGTGGAGGCCTACCTCGGCGAGGCGGACCCCGCCTCGCATGCGTATCGCGGCCCGACCGGTCGCAACGCGGTGATGTTCGGGGTCGCGGGCCATCTCTACACCTATCGCTCGTACGGCATCCACTGGTGCTGCAACGTCGTCACCGGCGTCGACGGGCGTGCGAGTGCCGTCCTCTTGCGTGCCGGCCGGGTCGTCGAGGGCCACGATCTCGCCCGCGAGCGCCGCGGGCCGCGCGTCGCCGAGCGCGCACTCGCCCGCGGACCCGGCTGTCTCGCTCAGGCGCTCGGACTCAGTAGTGAGCAATACGGCGCGGACCTCATCGGGGATGGTCCCGTACGCCTCCGTCCGGGCGCGACCGTCGACTCGGCGCGAGTTGGGACGGGGCACCGGGTCGGCGTACGCCTCGCGGCGGACGTGCCGTGGCGGTTCTGGCTCGATGGCGAGCCGTCCGTCTCGGCGTACCGCCGCAGCCCGCGTGCGCCGGCGTAGGGGACAATCGGGTGGATACCAGACGACTCCGGAGGAGACGCACGTGACACACGTACTCGACGATCTCGACGCGCGCGGGCTGATCGCGCACTCGACGGAGCGTGACGCGCTTCGTACCGAGCTGTCGGGCGGGTCGATCGCGTTCTATGTGGGCTTCGACCCGTCGGCGCCCAGCCTCCACATCGGCAATCTGCTGCAGTTGTTGACCGCGCGGCGCCTTCAGCTCGCCGGACACCGTCCGCTGATCCTCGTCGGTGGCTCCACGGGCCTCATCGGCGATCCGAAGGAGACCGGCGAGCGCGTGATGAACCCGAAGGAGGTCGTCGCCGAGTGGGTGCAACGCATCCGCGACCAGGTGTCGCGCTACGTCGACCTCGACGGTGAGCACGCGGCGACGGTGGTGAACAACCTCGACTGGACCCAGGAGATCAACGTACTCGACTTCCTGCGCGATGTCGGCAAGCACTTCCCGGTGAACCGGATGCTCGACCGCCAGGTGGTCAGCACTCGTGTCGAGTCGGGCATCAGCTACACCGAGTTCAGCTACGTACTACTGCAGTCGTTGGACTACCTCGAGCTCCATCGTCGGTACGGCTGCGTACTGCAGACCGGAGGTAGCGATCAGTGGGGCAACATCACCGCCGGCGTCGAGCTGGTCCGTCGGGCCGATGGCGACCGGGTGCACGCGATGGCAACTCCGTTGATCACGAAGGCCGATGGCACGAAGTTCGGCAAGACCGAGTCCGGCACTGTCTGGATCGACCCGGAGCTGACCTCGCCGTACGCGTTCTACCAGTCGTGGATCCAGGCGGAGGACGTGAAGGTGGGCGAGTACCTCAAGCAGTTCACGTTTCTCGGCGTCGACGAGGTCGATGCCCTGATGACCGAGCACAGCGAGCGGCCCGGCGCCCGGGCGGCACAGCGACGACTCGCATCCGAGGTGACGCGCATCGTGCACGGCGACGCCGAGACCGACGCCGCGGAGCAGGCCTCGGCCGCATTGTTCGGGCGAGGCGAGCTCGCCGCCCTTCCGGAGTCGACACTGCGGGCCGCTCTGAGCGAAGCCGGTCTCGTCCCGATGGCGGCCGACGACACCGTGCTCGATGCGCTTGTCCGGACCGAGCTCGTCGAGAGCCTCTCGGCAGGGCGCCGCGCAGTCCGCGACGGCGGCGCGTACGTGAACAACGAACGAGTGACCGATCCCGATCTGCCACTCGCAAAGGCCGGCCTGCTCCATGAGCGGTACGGAGTACTGCGCAAGGGGAAGCGATCCGTCGCCGGAGTAGAGGCGCACTGAGCGGTGGCAGCAGGTGGCCGCACCACTCACGAAACCGTGCCGTGCAAACAGCGCAACGCGCTGACCTGCGAAAACGCGGTGTTCCGACGGGTCAAGGGGACCCCGATTTGACCCCCTGTGCACGTGTGCGTAATGTTCTGTCTGTCGCCGAGAGCGGCGGGACACAAGGCCGGAAGGTCGGGTGGCCGGCTCGGGTGACTCCCCCCAAAGGAAGCCTCGACCGAGGCCTTCGAGTTACGACTCGGAGTCGTCGCGGTCGCTGCCTCATGGGCGGGGACGGAGCAGCCAGCCCCGGATTTGACCGGGTCAGGGCGATCCGGTAAGTTAGACGAGTTGCCCCGGAGCGGATGACCGCAAGGTCTACGCGAAGGTGTGCGTCTGATCCTTGAGAACTCAACAGTGTGCCAAAAGTCGACGATTTAGTCAGTTATACCCCGTCGATCGGCGAGCTTCGGCTCAATGATCGATGGATCGATTCCAGACAAAATTATTTGTCAGCAAGTAATTTGTCAGGCATCAACAAACCGTAGATTTTCGTCATCGCTTCGGCGGTGATGGCAAGTCTTCAACGGAGAGTTTGATCCTGGCTCAGGACGAACGCTGGCGGCGTGCTTAACACATGCAAGTCGAGCGGTAAGGCTCCTTCGGGAGTACACGAGCGGCGAACGGGTGAGTAACACGTGAGCAATCTGCCCTTCACATTGGGATAACCCCGGGAAACTGGGGCTAATACCGGATACCACCACCGATGGCATCTTCGGTGGTTGAAAGCTCCGGCGGTGAAGGATGAGCTCGCGGCCTATCAGCTTGTTGGTGAGGTAATGGCTCACCAAGGCGACGACGGGTAGCCGGCCTGAGAGGGTGACCGGCCACACTGGGACTGAGACACGGCCCAGACTCCTACGGGAGGCAGCAGTGGGGAATATTGGACAATGGGCGAAAGCCTGATCCAGCAACGCCGCGTGAGGGATGACGGCCTTCGGGTTGTAAACCTCTTTCAGCAGGGACGAAGCGAAAGTGACGGTACCTGCAGAAGAAGCACCGGCCAACTACGTGCCAGCAGCCGCGGTAATACGTAGGGTGCGAGCGTTGTCCGGAATTATTGGGCGTAAAGGGCTCGTAGGCGGTTTGTCACGTCGGAAGTGAAAACTCAGGGCTTAACCCTGTTCGTGCTTCCGATACGGGCAGACTAGAGGTAGGCAGGGGAGAACGGAATTCCTGGTGTAGCGGTGGAATGCGCAGATATCAGGAGGAACACCGGTGGCGAAGGCGGTTCTCTGGGCCTATTCTGACGCTGAGGAGCGAAAGCATGGGGAGCGAACAGGATTAGATACCCTGGTAGTCCATGCCGTAAACGTTGGGCGCTAGGTGTGGGGCTCATTTCCACGAGTTCCGTGCCGCAGCTAACGCATTAAGCGCCCCGCCTGGGGAGTACGGCCGCAAGGCTAAAACTCAAAGGAATTGACGGGGGCCCGCACAAGCGGCGGAGCATGCTGATTAATTCGATGCAACGCGAAGAACCTTACCTGGGTTTGACATATAGGGAAAACTCATAGAGATATGAGGTCCGTAAGGGCCCTATACAGGTGGTGCATGGCTGTCGTCAGCTCGTGTCGTGAGATGTTGGGTTAAGTCCCGCAACGAGCGCAACCCTCGTCCTATGTTGCCAGCACGTAATGGTGGGGACTCATAGGAGACTGCCGGGGTCAACTCGGAGGAAGGTGGGGATGAGGTCAAGTCATCATGCCCCTTATGTCCAGGGCTTCAAGCATGCTACAATGGCCGGTACAATGGGCTGCGAATCCGCAAGGTGGAGCGAATCCCAAAAAGCCGGTCTCAGTTCGGATTGGGGTCTGCAACTCGACCCCATGAAGTCGGAGTCGCTAGTAATCGCAGATCAGCAACGCTGCGGTGAATACGTTCCCGGGCCTTGTACACACCGCCCGTCACGTCATGAAAGTCGGCAACACCCGAAGCCGGTGGCCCAACCCTTGTGGAGGGAGCCGTCGAAGGTGGGGCTGGCGATTGGGACGAAGTCGTAACAAGGTAGCCGTACCGGAAGGTGCGGCTGGATCACCTCCTTTCTAAGGAGCAACTGGCGATCGACCTCGAGTCGAATCGTCCACGGCACCGTTTACCAGGCGAATGTCCTGGTGCGGCGCAGCTCACTAGTGGAACGTCGATTATTTGGCTCGGTCGAACGGAGCCGTGGTTAGTACACCCGCAAGGGCAGGAACCTCCACTGCGACGTCCGGTTCGAGCCAGGCACACTGTTGGGTCCTGAGGGATCAGGCAGTAAAACTCCCTCTGGACCACACATCACCACGCAGACTCTGCGTGGCATGCGTGTGGGACCGCCCGTATCTTGAGAACTTCACAGTGGACGCGAGCATCTAGTAGTAACAACAAGCTACTAAGAGCACATGGTGGATGCCTAGGCATCGAGAGCCGAAGAAGGACGTAGGAGCCTGCGATAAGCCCCGGGAAGTTGGCAACCGAGCTGTGATCCGGGGATTTCCGAATGGGGAAACCCAGCTGGAGTCATGTCCAGTTACCGTCATCTGAACACATAGGATGCACGGAGGGAACGTGGGGAAGTGAAACATCTCAGTACCCACAGGAAGAGAAAACAAAAGTGATTCCGATAGTAGTGGCGAGCGAAATCGGAACAGGCTAAACCGCGCAGGTGTGATAGCCGGCAGGCGTTGCCTGCGCGGGGTTGTGGGGCCACATTGGTGATTCTGCCGAATCACCGAAGAGTCATAAACCGTATGTGAAGTCGAAGCGGACTGGAAAGTCCCGGCGTAGCGGGTGATACCCCCGTAGACGTAAGCATACGGCTCTTATGTGATACCCCGAGTAACACGGAACCCCTGAAATTTCGTGTGAATCTGGCGGGACCACCCGTTAAGCCTAAATACTCCTCGATGACCGATAGCGGACTAGTACCGTGAGGGAAAGGTGAAAAGTACCCCGGGAGGGGAGTGAAATAGTACCTGAAACCATGTGCTTACAATCCGTTGGAGCGGTTCCTTGTGAATCGTGACAGCGTGCCTTTTGAAGAATGAGCCTGCGAGTTAGTGATATGTGGCGAGGTTAACCCATGAGGGGAAGCCGTAGCGAAAGCGAGTCCGAACAGGGCGATTGAGTCGCATGTCCTAGACCCGAAGCGGAGTGATCTATCCATGGGCAGGTTGAAGCGCGGGTAAGACCGCGTGAAGGACCGAACCCACCAGGGTTAAAAACCTGGGGGATGACCTGTGGATAGGGGTGAAAGGCCAATCAAACTCCGTGATAGCTGGTTCTCCCCGAAATGCATTTAGGTGCAGCGTCGCGTGTTCCTTTCCGGAGGTAGAGCACTGGATGGCCTAGGGGGCTCACCAGCTTACTGAAGTCAACCAAACTCCGAATGCCGGAAAGTCAAGCGCGGCAGTGAGACTGCGGGGGATAAGCTCCGTAGTCGAGAGGGAAACAGCCCAGACCATCGGCTAAGGCCCCTAAGCGATTGCTAAGTGGAAAAGGATGTGGAGTCGCACAGACAACCAGGAGGTTGGCTTAGAAGCAGCCACCCTTGAAAGAGTGCGTAATAGCTCACTGGTCAAGTAACTCCGCGCCGACAATTTAGCGGGGCTCAAGCAATCCGCCGAAGCCATGGCGTCTACGCGTGAACTAGGCCTTCGTGGTCCAGGTGCGTGGACGGGTAGGGGAGCGTCGTGTGGCGAGTGAAGCGGCAGGGTGACCTAGCCGTGGACGCTACACGAGTGAGAATGCAGGCATGAGTAGCGAAAGAAGAGTGAGAAACTCTTCCACCGAATGACCAAGGGTTCCAGGGTCAAGCTAATCTTCCCTGGGTAAGTCGGGACCTAAGGCGAGGCCGACAGGCGTAGTCGATGGACAACGGGTTGATATTCCCGTACCGGCGCTGACGCGACCATGCTGAACCCAGTGATGCTAAGTGCCCAAATCCGCGGAGCTCTTCGGAGCGAGGCGGAGGAGCGCACGACCCGAACTGGTAGTAGGCAAGCGATGGGGTGACGCAAGAAGGTAACTCAACCGTGCCGATGGTAGAGCACGGGCAAGGTTGTAGGGCGAGTCGTAGGTAAATCCGCGGCTCATGCGCCTGAGAACCGACGCCGAGTCGTATTAGACGAAGTGAGTGATCCTATGTTGCCGAGAAAAGCCTCTAGCGAGTTTCAGAGCCGCCCGTACCCTAAACCGACTCAGGTGGTCAGGTAGAGAATACTAAGGTGATCGAGTGAACCATGGTTAAGGAACTCGGCAAAATGCCCCCGTAACTTCGGGAGAAGGGGGGCCGGATTCGTGATGGGACTTGCTCCCGGAAGCGATGATGGCCGCAGAGACCAGGCCCAAGCGACTGTTTATTAAAAACACAGGTCCGTGCGAAGAAGAAATTCGATGTATACGGACTGACGCCTGCCCGGTGCTGGAACGTTAAGGGGACGTGTTAGCTGGCAACAGCGAAGCACAGAACTTAAGCGCCAGTAAACGGCGGTGGTAACTATAACCATCCTAAGGTAGCGAAATTCCTTGTCGGGTAAGTTCCGACCTGCACGAATGGCGTAACGACTTGGGCGCTGTCTCAACCATGGACTCGGCGAAATTGCAATACGAGTAAAGATGCTCGTTACGCGCGGCAGGACGGAAAGACCCCGGGACCTTTACTACAACTTGGTATTGGTGTTTGGTTCAATTTGTGTAGGATAGGTGGGAGACTGCGAAGCATGGACGCCAGTTCGTGTGGAGTCAACGTTGAAATACCACTCTGATTGTACTAGATATCTAACCTAGGTCCGTTATCCGGATCAGGGACAGTGCCTGGTGGGTAGTTTAACTGGGGCGGTTGCCTCCTAAAGTGTAACGGAGGCGCCCAAAGGTTCCCTCAGCCTGGTTGGCAATCAGGTTTCGAGTGTAAGTGCACAAGGGAGCTTGACTGTGAGAGAGACATCTCGAGCAGGGACGAAAGTCGGGACTAGTGACCCGGCGCCGGCAAGTGGAAGCGGCGTCGCTCAACGGATAAAAGGTACCCCGGGGATAACAGGCTGATCTTCCCCAAGAGTCCATATCGACGGGATGGTTTGGCACCTCGATGTCGGCTCGTCGCATCCTGGGGCCGGAGTAGGTCCCAAGGGTTGGGCTGTTCGCCCATTAAAGCGGCACGCGAGCTGGGTTTAGAACGTCGTGAGACAGTTCGGTCCCTATCCGCCGCGCGCGTAGGAAACTTGAGAAAGGCTGTCCCTAGTACGAGAGGACCGGGATGGACGAACCTCTGGTGTGCCAGTTGTTCTGCCAAGAGCACCGCTGGTTAGCTACGTTCGGAAGTGATAACCGCTGAAAGCATCTAAGCGGGAAGCACGTTTCAAGATGAGGTTTCCCACTGGTTTACCAGGTAAGGCCCCCAGCAGACCACTGGGTTGATAGGCCGGAGGTCGAAGGCAGTAATGCACGTAGCCGACCGGTACTAATAGGCCGAGGGCTTGTTTACACTAGATTTTTGCGCGTCCACTGTGAGGTTCCTGAGATATGGTCGGGATATCTCCATAGAGTTTCGGCGACCATGGCGAAGGGGAAACACCCGGTTACATTCCGAACCCGGAAGTTAAGCCCTTCAGCGCCGATGGTACTGCACGGGAGACTGTGTGGGAGAGTAGGACGTCGCCGGACATTACTTTGACAGTGGGGCCGCCTTCGGGCGGCCCCACTGCTTTTTTGTGTGCCCTCGTGGAGGGTGCGCGTGCTTTCGTGGAAGGATTGCCCCGTGGACACCCCCGAGATTCCCGATGAGGTGACGGCCCGTTCCGTGGATCGGCACGTGCGGCGCTCGCTGCAGAGCCTGCCGGAGCGTACGGCCGATCTGGTGGCCCGGCACCTGGCGATGGCGGGCCTGCTGATCGAGGAGGACCCGGCGCTGGCGTACCGGCACGCACTCGCCGCTCGGGAGAAGGCGTCCCGGATCGCGGTCGTTCGGGAGGCGTGTGGCGAGACGGCGTACGCGGCGGGTGAGTACGCGGAGGCGCTGCGGGATCTGCGTGCCGCGCGTCGGATGAACGGCCACGTCGACTACCTGCCGATGCTCGCGGACTGCGAGCGCGCGCTCGGGCGCCCGGAACGCGCGCTGGAGCTCGACTCGCCACAGGCGCGCGAGAAGCTGGATCCGGCCGGCGTCGCCGAACTGGCCATCGTGGTCGCGGGCGCCCGCCGCGACCTCGGCCAAGCGGAGGCCGCCGCGCGAGCGCTGGAACGGGAGTCCCTGCACTCGTCCTCGCGCGACCCATGGGTCGCGCGGCTCCGGTACGCCTACGCGGACGTGCTCCTGGAGCTCGGTAGGACCCAAGAGGCGATCGAGTGGTTCCACCGGACCGTCGCGGTCGACGGAAATCGTGCGACCGACGCGGAGGAAAGGCTCGAAACCCTCCACAGCTGAGCGTGGTTCAGGGCGTTTTCCACAGCCTCTTCGGCGTAGCGAACAGGTGCGTCGTCGGGGCGGCATCCTCAAGGTGAGGAGGCCCGATGGAACCAGCAGATATCCCCTACGAGAACGCCGTCCGGCTCTGTGGCCGCGTGGCTCGTGAGCCGGTCGAACGTACGCTCCCGAGCGGTGACACGCTCAGCACGATGCGAGTCATCGTGCGACGAAGCAAGCGCGCCCGTCGCCGAAGTCGGATCACCGTGGACGCGTTCGAGTGTGTCGCCTGGACGACGCGGCTGCAGCGTGCGCTTGCCCGGCTCGGGCCCGACGACGTCGTGGTGATCGAAGGTGAGCTGCGCCGTCGCTTCAGGCGAGTCGCGGGTGCTCCGGTCAGCAGGATCGAGATCGAGCTGTCCGCATGTCGCACCGTCGAGCGGGCGTCATGAGTCGTCCCACGTCCGGAACACGGTGCCGATCAGCGGCTTCGGGCCGAATGACGTCGCCTTGCGCGGGAGTGGACGCTGGTCGTGGGCCGCCGCGATGACAGCGTCGATACTCGGCGCTGGCAGGAGGACGGCGACCCCCGCGGTCGCCGTCAGCGCGATCGCCTCGTCGAGCC
This sequence comes from Solicola gregarius, assembly GCF_025790165.1. Lineage (GTDB taxonomy): Bacteria > Actinomycetota > Actinomycetes > Propionibacteriales > Nocardioidaceae > Solicola > Solicola gregarius. The sequence continues at coordinate 4,566,482 of NZ_CP094970.1, read as the reverse complement.
CGTGTACGTAACCGACGTCGCCCTCGGGCACGTCCCAGCGCGCGAGCCAGCCGCTGTGCAGGTGGCAGACGGCAAGCTCCGGTGCCGCGCAGGCGGCGTTCGGCAGGGCCGGTGTGACGGCGTAGAACTCGCCGCCAGAGTGCAGCACGCATCCCGCCGTCGGTCCGTCGTCGAGGTACGCGAGGGCGTCGGATCGACCCGCCAGCGCCACGCACCGCACTGCCGGTGAACCGATGACCCGGTCCAGCTCGAGACCCGAGAGGACGCGGTGGATCGCACCGAGGCGGATCCCCGGCTGCCGAGCATCCGAGAGCAGCGCGAGGGCCCGGCCGGCCGGCCCCGACCTCGACCGTTCCGCGAGCCGTGACCACGCGGCATGTCGGTGATGTCCGTCGGCGATGAGCGCGGGTTCGTCGGGTATCGCCCGGACGATGCGCGCCTGGGTGGCGGGTTCGACGACCCGCCACAGCCGATGAGCGCCGCCCGTCGGCTCCGGGATCGTCAGGTCCGGCGGCCGGACCGTCACGTCTGTCAGCACGCCGAGCAGCGACGGCGCGTCGCGATGCAGCGCCAGGATCGGCTCGACCTGTGCACGGGTCGTGCGCTCGAGCGTCTCCTGGGTATCGACATGGGAGGCGATGACCTCCTCATGGTCGAGGAACGGTCCGTCTCCGCCGGGCAGCAGATCGACGACCGCGATCACCGCGAGTACGTCCGCACCGTCGCCGGGTTGGGAGTACACGTACATTGCCGGCTCGTCATCGGCACGCAGGACGCCGTCCGCGAGCCAGTCGGTGAGGGTCGTACGCGCTCGTTCTGCGCCCTCCTCCGGCTGACCCGCGAACGCCGGGGCCAGCAGGTGCAGGATGTGATGTTGGTCGATCGTGCCGAGCAGGTCCGCCGGCAGGCTCGACCACGAGGTCGGCGGCGTGAACGTGAGGTCGGCAAGGGCTCCGGCACGCTCGGCATAGGTGACTCCGCGGAATGGGCCGACCCGCATGATGTCGCGCGTCGGACCTGCCTGCCAAGATGTCACCGCTGCATCCTATGCATTGGGAGGAGAAGCCGATGACCACAGCCGCGGGTGAGCGCGCGCGACCGGTGGAGTCGCTTGCCGCATGCACATCGGCGCTGGTGTCCGCCTACGACGTCGTCATGCTCGACCTCGACGGAGTGGTGTACGTCGGAGAGGGCGCCGTACCGCACGCGCCGGAGATCCTCCGCGCGCTCCGCGACGATGCACGCCTCGCGTACATCACGAACAACGCCTCGCGCACCCCGGCCGCGGTGGCGGCGCGCCTCGTCGGGATCGGCATCGACGCGGACGCGTCCGATGTCGTCACCTCCGCGCAGGCAGTGTCGCGGCTGGTCGCCGAACGAGTGCCGCATCGCGCGACCGTGCTGCTCATCGGCGGGGAGGGCCTGCACGATGCGCTGCTCGAGCGCGGACTCGTGGTCACGGCGAGCGCGGCCGACGGCCCGGCGGCGGTCGTGCAGGGCTTCAGCCCACGGCTCGACTGGCGTCAGCTCGCCGAAGGGGCGTACGCGATCGGCGCGGGCATCCCGTGGTTCGCGAGCAACGCCGACCTCTCCGTGCCGACTCCCCGGGGACTGGCGCCGGGCAACGGCGCGTTCGTTGCCGCCCTCGCGGCGGCAACCGGTGCGCGTCCACTCGTGGCGGGCAAGCCAGAGCCCGCGCTGTTCGACGAGACCCTGCTGCGGGTCGGTGGCTCCCGACCGATCGTCGTCGGCGACCGTCTCGACACCGATATCGAAGGGGCCAACCGGGTCGGCGCAGACAGCCTGTGCGTGCTCACGGGTGTCAGTGACATCGCCGACGTGGCCGCGGCGCCACCGATGCTGCGGCCGACGTACGTCGGGCCCGATCTGCGGGCGCTCACCGAGCCTCAGCCGGCGGTCGAACGCGAGGAGGCGTGGCAGGTGTGCGGCGGGATCCGCGCCCGCGTCACGGATGACCGCATCGAGCTCGCGGGTGCACCCGACGATGCGCGGTACGCGGACGCGACCTGTGCGCTGCGAGCGACGCTCGCGGCGTGCTGGGCAGCCGACGGAGACGTGGCCGACCTGACCGGCGCGGCCGCGTTGGTCGAGCGCTTCGTGCGATGATGCAGCGACACGACGAAACGGGAGACTCATGACCGCGCCTCAGGAGGAAGAGCCGACGCGCACCGGCCATGCACGCGTCGATGCGGCGATGGAGCGGCTCCGCGGACTCGAGAACGAGCCGGTCGGCTCCCATGCCGGCATTTACGAGTCCGTGCACGACGAGCTCCGCGACTCGCTGACCGAAGCGGGCACGGAGAACGGATCCGTTCCGGGCCAGTGACCAAGCGACTCCGACTCGACGCCGAGCTCGTACGCCGCGGTCTCGCACGTTCCCGCGAAGAGGCGAGCACGCTCATCGCCGACGGCGCGGTCACCGTTGGCGGCCTGATCGCACAGAAGCCGGCCACCGGTGTCTCGACGGACCAGGCGATCGTCGTACGCGAGCGCGACGAGACGCCGTCGTACGCGTCGCGCGGCGCGCACAAGCTCATCGGCGCACTCGACGAGTTCGGGCCGGACGGACTCGAGGTCGAGGGGCGCCGCTGTCTCGACGCCGGCGCGTCGACCGGTGGCTTCACCGATGTGCTGCTTCGTCGCGGTGCGGCATCGGTGGTGGCCGTCGACGTCGGCTACGGCCAGCTCGCGTGGTCATTGCGCAACGATCCGCGTGTCGAGGTGCACGACCGGACGAACGTGCGGCACCTGAGCACGGAGCAGATCGGGGGCGCCGTCGACCTCGTCACCTCCGATCTGTCCTTCATCTCGCTGACGGTCGTCCTCCCGGCGTTGTCCGCCGTGTCCACCGACGGCGGCGACCAGGTGCTGATGGTCAAGCCGCAGTTCGAGGTGGGGAAGGGCCGGCTCGGCAAGAACGGCGTCGTACGCGAACCCGCATTGCGGGTGGAGGCGATCCTGTCGGTCTGCGGCCGGGCCGCAGAGCTCGGCTGGGGCACCCGCGGCCTCGCCGCGAGCCCACTGCCCGGCCCGGCGGGTAACGTCGAGTACTTCTGCTGGCTGCGTCGCGATGCCGATCCGGCGGACCCCGAGCACGCCGCGGCGGTCGTTGCCGGCGGACCCGACGGTGAGAAGGTGACCTAGTGACGACAACCGGAGGAGACGACGTTCGCCGCGTGCTCGTCGTGTCGCACACCGGGCGTGCGGCGGCCGGTGAGGTCGCGGCGGCGTTCGTCCGCCGCATTCGCGAGGCGGGCATCCGCACCCGCGTCCTCGACGACGAGCGGTCCTACCTGGAGCGGTACGGGCTCGGCGACGTCGAGTCGTGTCCGGCAGACGACAAGGCCGCGAGCGACTGCGAGCTCGTGGTCGTCTTCGGCGGCGACGGCACCATCCTGCGCGGCACCGAGCTCGCTCGGTCCGCGGAGACGCCCCTGCTCGGGGTCAACCTCGGCCACGTCGGGTTCCTGGCCGAGTCCGATGTCGACGATCTCGACATCACCGTCGACCATGTCGTCGCCCGCGAGTACACCGTGGAGGAGCGCCTCACGCTCGACGTGGACGTCACGGTCAACGGCGATCGCGTCGCACATACGTGGGCGCTGAACGAGGCGTCGGTCGAGAAGGCGGCCCGCGAGCGGATGCTGGAGGTCGTCGCCGAGGTCGACGGACGGCCGCTGTCGCGATGGGGCTGCGACGGGGTCATCTGCGCGACGCCTACCGGCTCGACCGCCTACAGCTTCAGTGCGGGCGGCCCCATCCTGTGGCCCGACGTCGAGGCGATCGTGATGGTGCCGATCAGCGCGCACGCGCTGTTCGCCCGCCCGATGGCGATCTCGCCCGACGCCACCCTCGCGATCGAGGTCCTTGCCGGCACTCTCGGCTCGGGCGTGCTGTGGTGCGACGGCCGCCGTACATTCGAGCTGCCGCCCGGCGCCCGGGTCGAGGTACGCCGTGGCCGGCATCCCGTACGCCTTGCGCGGATGCATCGCGCGAGCTTCACGGATCGGCTGGTGCGCAAGTTCGAGCTGCCGGTCGCCGGCTGGCGTGGCCGCAGCGTCTCCGGGCCGGGAGACGCCTGATGTGGGAGGAGATCAGGCTGAGCTCGCTGGGTGTCATCGACGAGGCCGCGCTCGATCTCGACCCCGGCCTGACGGTGATCACCGGCGAGACGGGGGCCGGCAAGACGATGGTCGTGAGCGCCCTCAACCTGCTCCGGGGCCGCCGGGCCGAGAGCACGCTGGTGCGCCAGGGCGCAAAACGCAGCCGGGTCGAGGCGCGACTCGACACCTCAGCAATCGAGGGCATCGCCGACGCCGCCCTCGAGGCCGGCGGCGAGGTCGAGGAGGGCAGCCTGATCGTCGGCCGCACCGTCTCGGCGGAGGGCCGTTCCCGTGCGTTCGTCGGTGGTGCGTCGGTTCCGGCGTCGGTGCTCGGCGCGATCAGCGAGCGCGCGGTGGCGGTGCACGGGCAGTCCGACCAGAACCGGCTGCTGCGCACCGATGCACAACGCGGTGCGCTCGACCAATTCGCCGGCGCGGCGGTCGCCGACCTGCTCACCGAGTTCACTCCCGCGTACGAGCGGCTGCGGGCGGTCGAGAGGGAGATCGCCGAGCTCACCACGAATGCGCAAGAACGCGCCCGCGAGCTCGATCTGCTCCGGTTCGGCCTCACCGAGATCGACGAGGTCGCGCCCGAGGCCGGCGAGCTGGACGCGCTGGTGGCCGAGGAGGACCGCCTCGCCAATGCCGAGGCGCTGGTGACATCCGCGCACGCCGCGCACGTACGCCTGACCGGCGACGCCGAGTCCGCCGAGCCGGGCGCGGACGCCGCCGGCCTCGTTGCGGGTGCACAGTCGGCGCTCGACGCCGCCGCCGGGCACGACACGGAGCTGGAACGCCTCGCGTCGAGGGTCGCCGAGATCGGCTACCTGATCGCCGACACGTCCGCGGAGCTCGGTGCGTACGCCGACTCGGTCGAGGCCGATCCGGTGCGGCTCGACGGCGTACAGTCGCGGCGCGCCGCGATCACGGCGCTCCTGCGCAAGTACGGCACCACCGTCGACGACGTGCTCGGGTGGGCGGACGACGCCCGCAAGCGCAGCGGCGAGCTCGACGGTGACGACGATCGCATCGACGGCCTGTCCACCGAGCGCGACGAGCTGACCGCCCGCCTGCTCGACCTCGGTGTACGCCTGCGCGCCGCGAGAGGAGAAGCCGCCGAGCGGCTCACCAAGCTGGTGGATGCGGAGCTGACCGAGCTCGCGATGCCGCACGCGCACGTCGAGGTGAGCGTCGACGGCCCGGGCGAGCCGTCGGCGGCCGACCTCACGCCCCATGGGCTCGACTCCGTCGAGATCGGCTTCGCGGCCAATCGCGGGTCGCCCGCGCTGCCTCTCAACAAGGGCGCCAGCGGGGGAGAGCTGTCGCGGGTGATGCTCGCCCTCGAGGTGGTGCTCGCCGACACCTCGACCGTGCCGACGCTGGTGTTCGACGAGGTCGACGCGGGCATCGGCGGCAAGGCTGCCGTCGAGGTCGGTCGCCGCCTCGCCCGACTGGCCCGCAGTGCCCAGGTCATCGCGGTGACGCACCTGCCGCAGGTCGCGGCCTTCGCCGACCGCCACTACCGGGTCGTCAAGTCCGACGACGGCACGGTCACGACGAGCGGGATCAGCATGCTCGATGCCGACGCCCGGGTCGAGGAGCTGTCGCGGATGCTCGCCGGTCTGGAGGGCTCGGCGACCGCCGAGGCACACGCCCGCGAGCTGCTCGATCTCGCCACACAGACACGGCACTGATCGCTACCGGGATTGGTCGCGCCCGCGTGGCACGATGGCAGGCGATGAAACTCTCGCTGCGACGCAACCGGACCGACGCCCTGCCGGGCGTGACGGGTCCCGTACGCCTCGACCGGCGGACGAAGAACCTGACCAAACGACTGCGCCCCGGCGACATCGCCGTGATCGACCACGCGGACCTCGACAAGGTGAGCGCCGAGGCGCTCATCGACGCGAAGGTCTCCGCCGTGGTGAACGTCGCGCAGTCCTGCACGGGTAGCTACCCGAACCTCGGCCCTGGCATCATCGCCGACGCCGGCGTCCCGCTGGTCGACAACGTCGGCGACGAGGTCTTCACGGCGTTGTCCGAGGGTGACACCGCCCGCGTCGACGAGGGCATCGTCTACCGCGACTCAGAGCCGGTCGGCAAGGGCATCGTGCTCGACCGCGCCCGCGTCGACGAGCTGATGGAGAGCGCGAAGGAGGGCCTGTCCACCCAGCTCGAGGCCTTCACCGCGAACACGATGGAGTTCCTCAAGCGCGAGCGCGAGCTGCTGCTCGACGGGGTCGGCGTTCCGGAGGTGCGTACGTCGTTCGCGCGCAGACACGCGCTCGTCGTCGTACGCGGCTACGACTACCGCCAGGATCTCGCGATCCTGAAGTCCTACATCCGCGAGTACCACCCGGTACTCGTCGGTGTCGACGGCGGTGCGGACGCCCTGGTCGAGGCCGGCTACACCCCGGACATGATCGTCGGAGACATGGATTCGGTGTCCGACGAGACCCTCAAGTGCGGCGCCGAGCTGGTCGTCCATGCGTACCGAGACGGGCGCGCACCCGGCTTTGCCCGGCTGGAGAAGCTGGGGCTCGAGGGCACGCCGTTCCCGGCGACCGGCACCAGTGAAGACGTCGCGATGCTGCTCGCCGACGCCAAGAGCGCCGAGCTGATCGTCGCCGTCGGCACGCACGCGACGCTCGTCGAGTTCCTCGACAAGGGACGTTCGGGTATGGCGAGCACCTTCCTCACGCGGCTGCGGCTCGGCCCGAAGCTGATCGACGCGAAGGGCGTCAGTCGCCTGCACCATACGCGGATCCGAATGTGGCAGCTGCTGCTCCTGCTGGCGGCCGGCCTGCTGGCGATCGCCGTGTCGATCGCGGCAACGCCGGCCGGTCAGGAGTGGCTGGACGTGCTGCAGGCGCGCTGGGACGACTTCACCTACTGGATACAGGAAACCCTCTAGGCGATGTCTCCTCATACCCCGCCGGCTCGCGTGCCTCCGCATCCCGCCTGGGCTGCGTTGCGGTCGCTCGAAGGAGCATCCAACGACAACTTCGCTCCCGCGCGAATGGGGGCACCTCCCAGCCGCCTTGCGGCTGGGGGACAGGTCGGGCGCGGAGACCCGCTCCCTGATCGACGCGGCATAAGGAGACATGACCTGTGATCGACTTCCGCTATCACCTGATCTCCATCATCGCGATCTTCCTGGCCCTTGCTGCCGGTGTCGCGCTGGGTGCCGGGCCGCTGGACGAGCCGTTCAGCGAGCAGCTCGCCTCGGAGGCCGACAAGGACCGCCAGGACAAGGCGGACCTGCGCGAGCAGCTGGACGAGGCCGACGACGTACGCGGGTTCCAGGACGCGTTCGCCCAGCAGGTCGGCTCGGATCTGCTGTCCGGTGCGCTGCAGGACCGGACGGTTGCCCTGTTCGTGCTGCCGGGCGCCGACGACGACGCTGCCAAGGGGCTGACCGACGAGATCGAGGCCGCCGGCGGCAGTGTGACGACCACCGTGAACGTCTCGGACAAGATGATCGACCCGAGTGAGCAGCAGTTCGCCGAGGGCGTCGCACGACAGTCGCTCGACGGCCAGAACGGCGCTCCCGACACCAGCGGCATGTCGAGCTATCAGCTGCTCGGCACGGCGCTCGCACGGGCGTACCTCGGCGACGGCTCCGACACCAAGTTCGACTCGACCTCGGGCACGATCGCGTCGGCGTACAAGGAGGCCGGCTTCGTCGAGACCTCTGCTGAGCCGACCGGTCGCGCCTCGCTCGCGTTGTTCGTGGTCCCAGGTGCCGACGACATGGAGGACAACCAGGACGAGCTCGTCTCTACCGTGGCCTCGGCCGCCGACGCGGCGAGCTCCGGTGCCGTCGTCGCCGGCCCGCCGGCCTCGGCGGCCGATGGCGGCGTCGTCGCGTACGTACGAAGCAACGACGTCGGCGAGACCGTCTCGACCGTCGACGCGGTCAACGTAGCGGCGGGTCAGATCGTCACGGCGCTTGCGTTGCAGCGTGAGGCGGGCGGCAAGTCCGGCCACTATGGCGCCGAGGACGGTGCCGCCCAGGCGATGCCGGGGAATAACTGATGCCAGGCACGGGGTCGGGCGCCCGCGCCTGGCTTCGTTCGCACTCCGTCGCCGCATCCGCCGCCGGCGCGGCCGGACGCTGGATCGCCGCCAATCCGATCGGCGGGAGGGAGCGTTGGCAGCGGACCAACTTCGCCGGCAAGACCGTCTCGCTGCTGGGCGGACCGTCCGCGGTCGTCGGTCTCGTCGCCGGGTCCGTCGCGCAGAGGCGGTTCGGCACGGCCGCCGGGCTGAGCGCGATCGGCGCCGTCGGTGCGTACGACGACCTCTACGGCGACAGCGCGACGAAGGGTGTGCGAGGCCACCTGAGCGCGCTGCGCGGTGGCGTCGTCACCAGCGGTGTCGTCAAGCTCGGCGTGGTCTCCGCCGCCGGCGTGCTGATCGCCCGCGGTGAGTCCTCGCCCACGCGTTCCACCGTCTCGCTGCTCCGCGACGGCGCGCTGGTCGCGGGAGCGGCGAACATCGTGAACCTGCTCGATCTGCGTCCGGGGCGCGCGTACAAGGCGGCGCTGCCCGCAGCCGCGCTGCCCAGCGGCGGCTCGATCGGCGGCGTGATCACGGCCGGAATCGGCGACGACCTGCGCGGGCGGACGATGCTGGGCGACTGCGGCTCCAACGCCCTCGGCGCCGCGATCGGGGCCGCGGTCGTACGTGACACCCCACCGCTCGTACGATGGGCCGGGCTCGCGGCGGTCGTCGGTCTGACGTACGCGAGCGAGCGGACGAGCTTCTCGGAGTTCATCGCGAAACACCCAATGTTGGACCGCATCGACCGGGCCGGTCGCGATTGGTAGGCTGGAATCCCGTGGACAACCGAACCAAGCACGTGTTCGTCACCGGCGGCGTCGCCTCCTCGCTCGGCAAGGGGCTGACCGCCTCGAGTCTCGGGCGTCTCCTCAAGTCGCGAGGGCTTCGCGTGACGATGCAGAAGCTCGACCCGTACCTCAACGTCGACCCCGGGACGATGAACCCTTTCCAGCACGGAGAGGTCTTCGTGACCGATGACGGCACCGAGACCGACCTCGACATCGGGCACTACGAGCGGTTCCTCGACGAGAACCTCTCCGGTCACGCGAACGTCACGACCGGGCAGGTGTACTCCGAGGTGATCGCGAAGGAGCGCCGCGGCGACTACCTCGGCGACACCGTTCAGGTGATCCCGCACATCACCAACGAGATCAAGGACCGCATGGTCCGGATGGGCGGCGACGATGTCGATGTCGTCATCCACGAGATCGGTGGCACGGTCGGCGATATCGAGTCGCTGCCGTTCCTGGAGGCCTCGCGCCAGGTCCGCCACGACGTCGGGCGCGACAACGTGTTCTTCCTGCACGTCTCGCTGGTCCCGTTCATCGGGCCGTCGGGGGAGCTGAAGACCAAGCCGACACAGCACTCGGTCGCCGAGCTCCGCTCGATCGGCATCCAGCCGGACGCGATCGTCTGCCGCTCCGACCGGCCGATCCCGACCAGCGTGAAACACAAGATCTCCCTGATGTGCGACGTCGACAAGGACGCCGTCGTCACCGCGAGCGACGCCGCGTCGATCTACGACATCCCGAAGGTGCTGCACGCCGAGGGCCTCGACGCGTACGTCGTGCGTCGCCTGAACCTGCCGTTCCGCGACGTCGACTGGACGCAGTGGAACGAGCTGCTGCGGCGCGTGCACCATCCGGCGGAGGAGGTCACGGTTGCGCTCGTCGGCAAGTACGTCGACCTGCCCGATGCGTACCTCTCGGTTGCGGAGGCACTGCGGTCCGGTGGTTTCGCGAACGACTCCAAGGTCAACCTGCAGTGGGTCCCGTCCGATGAGTGCGCGACCGCCGACGGCGCCGCGGCGCAGCTGCGCGACGCCGATGCAATCTGCATTCCCGGCGGGTTCGGCGTACGCGGCATCGAGGGCAAGGTCGGCGCGATCAGGTACGCCCGCGAGCAGAACATCCCGACCCTCGGGCTGTGTCTCGGCCTGCAGTGCATGGCGATCGAGTACGCGCGCGACGCGGCCGGCCTCGACGGTGCCGACTCGACCGAGTTCGACGCCGACACCGCCAACCCGGTGATCGCGACGATGGAGGAGCAGAAGCAGATCGTGTCCGGCGAGGGCGATCTCGGTGGCACCATGCGGCTCGGCCTCTACCCGGCCCAGCTCGTCGACGGCTCGCTGGTCGCCAAGCTGTACGGCCGTACGCTCGTCGAGGAGCGTCACCGGCATCGGTACGAGGTCAACAACTCCTACCGCGACCGGTTGGAGGCAGCCGGTCTCGTCATCTCGGGCACGTCGCCCGACGGCTCGCTGGTCGAGTTCGTCGAGCTGCCGACCGACCTGCACCCGTACTTCGTGGCGACGCAGGCGCACCCGGAGCTGTTGTCCCGGCCGACCCGTGCGCACCCCCTCTTCGAAGGGCTTGTCGCCGCCGCGATCGACCGGCAGCGCGAGCTTCGTCTCCCGGTCGACGGCCCCGAGGTGTCGGTGGGGTGACCGAGCGGGCGCCACATCCGAGTCTGCCGGGGCGTCTGTTCGGCGACGGGGAGCCGATCGCCGATCGCGCCGAGGCATGGCCGGTGCTCGCGTCGCGAGACGAGTACCAGCATCCGTTCCTCTCGCTGTCACTCGACACGGTCGCGGCTCCCGACGGTGAGTCGTTCGAGCGGGTGTACGTACGGCACAAGGGTGCTGTCGGCGTCGTCGCGCTCGACGACGAGGGCAGGGTGTTGCTGCTCGAGCAGTATCGGCACCCGCCGCGGTCGCGGCTGGTGGAGCTGCCTGCCGGCGTACTCGATCGCGACGGCGAGGATCCTGTCGACGCGGCCGCGCGCGAGCTCGCGGAAGAGGCAGACCTCGTCGCCGCCGAGTGGACCCCACTGCTGCGGCTCTACTCCTCGCCGGGCTTCTCCGACGAGCACTGGTACGTCTACCTCGCCACCGGGCTGTCGGCCGTACCCGCGGCCGACCGGCACACCCGAGTGCACGAGGAGGCGCATATGACCCGGGTGTGGGCGCCGCTGGATGACGTCGTACACGCGGCGCTCGCCGGCGAGATCGCCGATGCGATGGCGGTCGCCGGAGTGCTCGCGGCGCGCACCGGCTCGAGATGACGTAGGCGAAACGCGGACCCCGCGATCCTCGACGGCTACACTCGGCGCGTTGCGAGTCATCGCCGATTCGAGTAGGAGTTCCGCGCATGAAGGTTGGCGTGCCCAGGGAAGTCAAGAACAACGAGTTCCGGGTTGCGCTGACTCCCTCCGGCGTCCACGAGCTGGTTCGTTCGGGCCATGAGGTGTACGTCGAGACCCAGGCGGGTATCGGTTCGGCGATCCCCGACGACGACTTCGCGGCCGCAGGAGCGCGGATCCTCGACGGCCCCGACGCCGTGTGGGAGACCGGCGACCTGATCCTGAAGGTCAAGGAGCCGGTCGAGAGCGAGCACCACCGGATGCGGGCGGACCAGGTGCTGTTCACCTACCTGCATCTCGCGGCGTCCGCCGAGTGCACCGATGCGCTGCTGGAGCGACGGGTCACCGGCATCGCGTACGAGACCGTGCAGACCCCCGACCGGGCGCTTCCGCTGCTCGCCCCGATGAGCGAGGTCGCCGGCCGCCTCGCACCCCAGGCGGGCGCGTACCACCTGATGCGACAGGGCGGCGGGCGCGGCGTGCTGATGGGCGGCGTCTCCGGCGTGTATGCCGCGAAGGTCGTGGTGATCGGCGCAGGCGTGTCGGGCATGAACGCCGCCGCGATCGCACTGGGCATGCAGGCCGAGGTCCTGCTGCTCGACCTGAACGTCGACACGCTCCGCTCCGCCGACCGCATCTACCAGGGCCACTTGCAGACGGTCGCCTCCAACGCGTATGAGATCGAGCGGGCCGTCCTCGACGCCGACCTCGTGATCGGGGCGGTGCTCGTGCCCGGCGCCAAGGCGCCGACGCTGATCAGCAACGAGCTCGTGTCGCGGATGCAGCCCGGCAGCGTGCTGGTCGACATCTCCATCGACCAGGGCGGCTGCTTCGAGGACTCCCGTCCCACGACACACGACGCGCCGACCTACCGAGTCCACGACTCGGTCTTCTACTGCGTGGCGAACATGCCGGGCGCGGTGCCACACACCTCGACGTACGCGCTGACGAACGTCACCCTGCCCTACACGATGGCGCTCGCCGACAAGGGCTGGCGAGCCGCACTGCACGACGACGATGCACTGGCTCTCGGGTTGAACACCTACGACGGCTCGTTGACGAACGAGCCGGTTGCCCGGGCCCACGGTCGCGACTACGTCGCGATCGAGAAGGTCCTCGCTTAGGCTTCGGCCGAAGGAGACGATCGCGACGTCGCACACCAACGCCCTCGACCGGGCCATCGGTGACTATCTGAGTCACCTGGGCGTCGAGCGCGGCCTGGCCGCCAACACCTTGTCGTCGTACCGGCGCGACCTGCGTCGATATGTGTCGTTCCTCCGTGGTCGCGGGATCGACGACCCCGAAGCCATCTCCGAGAACGACCTCTCCGAGTTCCTGATGTACCTGCGCGAGGGCGACGCGGAGCACAAGCCGCTGAACGCCGGGAGCGCCGCGCGTACGCTCATCGCGGCTCGCGGCTTCCACCGGTTCGCATTGCGCGAGGGTCTCGTCAGCGCGGATGCGTCCGCCGGGGTCAAGCCGCCGAGCGCGCCGCGCCGGCTCCCGAAGGCGCTGCCGCTCTCCGACATCGAAGCGATCCTCGAGGCGGCGGGGGCGCCGGGCACCGCGCTCGCGCTGCGAGACCGCGCCCTGCTGGAGATGCTGTACGGCACGGGTGCCCGGATCTCGGAGGCCGTGGGGCTGGACGTCGACGACCTCGATCTCGAGGAGGGCGCAGTGCTGCTGCGTGGCAAGGGCAGCAAGCAGCGGATCGTACCGGTGGGAACGTACGCGCTGGACGCGATCCGGCGATACCTCGCGACGGCTCGCGCGGAGCTGTCGCGGCCCGGCGGCGCGGCGGGTGCGGTGTTCCTGAACGCGCGCGGCGGGCGCCTGTCTCGGCAGAGCGCATGGGCGGTGCTCACGAAGGCCGCCGATCGGGCAGGGGTGACGGCGGAGGTGTCGCCGCATACATTGCGGCACTCGTTCGCGACACACCTGCTCGACGGCGGTGCCGACGTGCGCGTCGTACAGGAGCTCCTCGGGCATGCGTCGGTGACCACGACGCAGATCTACACGCTCGTCACGGTCGACAAGCTGCGGGAGGTGTACGCGACCGCACACCCTCGGGCTCGGGGGTGAATACCGCGAAGACACACCACCTGGGTTTGTCCCCACTCCCGGTATTGCATAGAGTCCTGCGAGATACTGGCGTCTTGTCGAGAAGTCGACGGATCGAGGCTGATGTGAACGACGCGGGTGGTGACCTGTCCGGTAGCGCGGTGCCCGTCGAGGAGTCCACGACGCTGGGTCCGACCGGGCGGCCCATGCCGACGCTCCCGAAACCGACTCCGCCCGACGGCCGGCCTGCGCAGGTGATCGCCCTGTGCAACCAGAAGGGCGGTGTCGGCAAGACGACCACCGCGATCAGCCTCGGCGCGGCGCTCGCGGAGACCGGCCGCAAGGTGCTGCTCGTCGACTTCGACCCGCAGGGTTCGCTCACCGTCGGCCTCGGTGTCAACGCGTACGAGCTCGACTCGAGCATCTACAACCTGCTGATGGACCGCGAGCAGGACGTGGCCGAGGTGATCCAGAAGACGTCCGTCGACGGCGTCGACCTGATCCCGTCCAACATCGACCTGTCGGGCGCCGAGATGCGCCTGGTCACCGAGGTGGGCCGCGAGCAGACGCTGGCCCGGGTGCTGCATCCGCTGCGCCGCGAGTACGACGTCATCCTGATCGACTGCCAGCCGTCCCTCGGCCTGCTGACGGTCAACGCGCTCACCGCCGCGAACGGCGTGATCATCCCGCTCGAATGCGAGTACTTCGCGCTGCGCGGCGTCGCGCTGCTCAAGGAGACCATCGACAAGGTGCGCGAGCGGACGAACTTCGACCTGCAGATCATCGGACTGCTCGGCACGATGTACGACAGCCGCACACTGCACGGCCGCGAGGTGTTGCAGACGCTCGTCGACGGGTGGGGCGAGACCGTCTTCCACACGGTCATCCGCCGTACGGTCAAGTTCTCCGACTCGACCGTCGCCGGCGAGCCGATCACGACGTACGCGTCGGCGTCGTCGGCCGCCGACTCGTACCGTCAGCTGGCTCGGGAGGTACTGGCACGGTGTCACGTCGAGTAAGGCTTCCCGGGGCCGACGAGCTGTTCCGGCCGACGGGTCCGGTCGAGGAACCGGACCCGCAGCCCGCGCCCGAGCCCCCGCCCGTCCCCGAACGCTCGACCCGCGGCAGCGGCCGGGTCAAGCATGACGAGAAGATGACGGTCTACGTCACGGCCGACGAGCTGCTCGAGATCGAGCATGCGCGGTTGTCGCTGCGTCGCCGCCTCGGGCAGGGCGTCGACCGCGGCCGCCTCGTCCGGGAGGCGCTCGCCCTTGCGCTGGCCGATCTCGACGAGAACGGCGACGACAGCGAGCTCGTCCGCCGTCTGAGGAAGAAGTGACCGAGTCTTCGACGGCGGAGTTCTCGGTCCATCTCGACGTCTTCGAGGGCCCGTTCGACCTGTTGCTCGGTCTGATCGGCAAGCACCAGCTCGACATCACCGAGGTCGCGCTGTCGGCGGTGACCAACGAGTTCATCGCGTACGTCAAGGCGATGGAGACCGACCAGCTCGAGGAGACGACTCAGTTCCTGCTGGTCGCGGCGACGCTGGTCGACCTGAAGGCCGCTCGGCTGCTGCCGCAGGCCGAGGTGGAGGACGAGGACGATCTCGCGCTGCTGGAGGCGCGCGATCTGCTGTTCGCGAGGCTGTTGCAGTACCGCGCGTTCAAGGAGGTCGCGGCGTCGATGGCCGAGCGCCTGAGCACCGAGCAGCTCCGGCATCCGCGTTCGGTGAGCCTCGAGCCGAGGTTCGCGAACCTGCTGCCGGAGGTGCTGATCTCCGTCGGCGTCGAGGAGCTGGCCCAGCTCGCGGCGAAGGCGATGGAGCCGAAGCCGGTGCCGGTGCTGTCGCTGGCGCATCTGCATGCGCCGCACGTGAGCGTACGCGAGCAGGCCGCCGTGATCGCGGATCGGCTTCGCCGCAGCGGCAGCGCGACCTTTCGCGCGCTGACCGCGGACGCGCCCGACACCCTGACGAAGGTGGCGCGGTTCCTGTCCCTGCTGGAGCTCTTCCGCGAGGAGATGGTCGCGTTCGAGCAGGTGACGCCGCTGGGCGAGCTGCACGTACGCTGGACCGGTTCCGGCGAGGGCGAGGTCGAGGTCAGCGACGAGTTCGACGAGGACGACGAGGACGACCAGCCTGCCGAGGAGGGCGACGATGACTGAGCAGACGCCCGGAGACCGCGACCCGGAGCTGGAGCTCGAACTCGAGCTGCTGCCGTTGGAGCCGGCGCTCGAGGCGGTGCTGATGGTCGCCGACGAGCCGTTCGACCACCTGACCCTGGCGCAGGCCGTCGGCCACCCGCCCGCCGATGTCGAGGCCGCGCTCGAGCGGCTCGCCGCGACGTACGACGAGCGAGGCCACGGGTTCGAGCTGCGCCGCGTCGCGGGCGGCTGGCGCTACTACACCCGGGAGGCGCTCGCGCCGGCCGTCGAGCGGTTCGTGCTCGACGGTCAGCAGGCGCGCCTCACCCAGGCAGCACTCGAGACGATGGCCGTCGTCGCGTACCGGCAGCCGATCAGCCGCGCACGGGTGTCGGCGATCCGCAGTGTCAACGTCGACGGTGTCATGCGCACGCTCGTGACCCGTGGCCTCGTCGAGGAGGCCGGCACTGAGGAGGAGAGTGGCGCGATCCTCTACCGCACGACGTCCTACTTCCTGGAGCGGATGGGTCTCGACTCCCTCGACGACCTGCCCGATCTCGCGCCGTATCTTCCGGAGGACCTCGATGACGACGAGTCGGGCGCCGGGTCCGAGGCTGCACCGGCCGAGCCCGCTCAGGACCCGGCCGAGTGAACGCCGAGCCCGTCCGCCTGCAGAAGGTGCTCGCCCAAGCGGGCATCGCCAGCCGGCGGCACAGTGAGACCCTGATCGCGCAGGGGCGCGTCGAGGTCGACGGCGAGATCGTGATCCAGATGGGCATCCGCGTCGACCCCGCCACGGCCGTCATCCGGGTCGACGGCAAGCGGCTGCCTCCCGCGTCGGCGAACGCGTACGTCGTGCTGAACAAGCCGCTCGGCGTGGTCAGCGCGATGTCGGACCCCCGGGGCAGGCCGACGCTCGCGGCGTACGTCGAGTCCCGCGCGGAGCGGTTGTTCCACGTCGGCCGACTCGACGCCGACACGGAGGGTCTGCTGTTGCTCACCAACGACGGCGAGTTCGCGCACCGGATGGCACATCCGTCGTACGAGATCGCGAAGGTGTATGTCGCCGAGGTCGACGGACGAGTGCAGAACAAGACGGCGACCCGGCTGCGTACGGGAGTCGACCTCGACGACGGTCCCATCGCGGCCGACGCGTTCAAGATCACCCAGGTCCACGACGACCGCTCGCTCGTCCGGCTGACGATCCACGAGGGCCGCAACCGGATCGTGCGCCGGATGCTCGCCGAGGTCGGCCATCCGGTGCGCCGGCTCAGCCGCGTCGCGATCGGCGACGTACGCCTCGGCTCGCTGAAGCCCGGCGACCTGCGTGACCTGTCGGCCGACGAGCTCGGTGGGCTGCTCGATAGCGTAGGGCTGTGAATCCCTCCCTCGCTGGTCCTGTCCTCGTCGTCGGCTGCGGCCTGATGGGCACGTCCACGGGTCTCGCGCTCCGGCGCCGCGAGGTCGAGGTCTATCTCGACGACCTGCGCCGATCGCACGTCGAGGTCGCCGAGTCGCGGGGCGCCGGCTCGGGGGAGAAGCCGACGTCGGTGGCGATGGTGGTGATCGCGGTGCCACCCGACCACGTCGGTCCCGCCGTCGTCGATGCGCTGCGCGAGTGGCCCGAGGCGGTCGTCACCGACCTGTCGAGCATCAAGGCCGGCCCGCTCGCGGTCGTCCGCGCACAGGCCGGCGCCGACGCGGCGAGGTACGTCGGCGGGCATCCGATGGCGGGCAGCGAGCGGTCGGGCCCGGTCGCCGCGTCGGAGCAGCTGTTCGACGGCCGGGCCTGGGCGGTCACGCCGTCACCCGACGCCGACCCGACGGCGGTCGAGCAGGCACGCGTGCTCGCGACGACGTGCGGCGCGACCGTGATCGAGCTGTCGCCCGACGAGCACGACGCGGCCGTCGC
Source organism: Solicola gregarius (assembly GCF_025790165.1). Lineage (GTDB taxonomy): Bacteria > Actinomycetota > Actinomycetes > Propionibacteriales > Nocardioidaceae > Solicola > Solicola gregarius. The sequence continues at coordinate 4,549,034 of NZ_CP094970.1, read as the reverse complement.
GCGCGTATCCCATCTGCCGCATGTGATGGCGGTGCTGGCGGCGGCCCAGCTCAACGGCGGACCGGAGACGCATCTGGCGCTCTCGGGGCAGGGTTTGCGCGACGTCACCCGTATCGCCGGCGGAGATCCGCGTCTGTGGCGGCAGATCCTCGGCGGAAACGCGAGCCATCTCGGCCGGATCCTGCGGTCCGTACGTGCCGATATCGACACCCTGCTCACCGGCCTGGAGAGCTCGCCGGACGAGATCGTGAAGGTGCTCGAGCGGGGCGTACACGGCACGGATCTGATCCCCGGAAAGCACGGCGCCGAGCTGCCCGCGGAGAGCACCGTGTACGTGCATCTGCCCGACCGTCCGGGCGAGTTGGCACGTTTGTTCGGTGATGCGGGAGAATCGGGCGTGAACATCGAGGATCTGCGCATCGACCACGATCCCGCGCGCCCCGTCGGCCTGGTTGAGGTCGTCGTGGCCAGCGATCGCGTCGACACGCTGATCGATGCATTGGGCGAGCGCGGTTGGAGGGCACACCGGTGAGGGAAGACACGTTGGTCGTCGCGGTCGACGGGCCGTCGGGATCGGGAAAGTCGAGTACGGCGCGGGGCGTCGCAGAGCGGCTCGGCCTCGACTACCTCGACACGGGTGCGATGTACCGCGCGGTCACCTGGGCCCTTCTCGAGGCCGGCGTGCATGTCGACGATGCCGACGCGGTCGCCGCGGCCGCGAAGCAGGTCGTACTCGAGATCGGCTCCGACCCGTCGGACCCGACCATCCGCGCCAACGGCGCCGACGTCTCCGGACCGATCCGCGGCCCGCACGTGACGGCCGCCGTGAGTGCGGTGGCAGCCGTCCCGGCAGTTCGCGAGCAGTTGGTCGCGGAGCAGCGGGCCATCATCGCCGGATCGCGCGGGATCGTCGTCGAGGGACGCGATATCGCCTCGGTGGTCGCGCCCGACGCCGCGGTCAAGGTCTACCTGGTCGCCGACGCCGAGGCGCGGGCGAGCCGGCGTACGGCCGAGCTCGGCGGCGGCGACGTATCGGCGACGAGGGCCGATCTCGAACGCCGCGACTCGATCGACTCCTCGCGTACGGCATCGCCCTTGCGCCGCGCCGACGGCGCGCAGATCGTCGACACCACGGAGCTGAGCCTCGAGGACGTCATCGACCAGATCGTTCGGCTGGCCAAAGAGCGGTGAGGACCCTGGAGCACGCCGAGCCACCCCGGACCGGTGACCTGCGCCCGCTCCCACACCGCGCGCAGGCGGTGGTCCGCAAGCCGGGTCGGGCCGTGATCACCCGGCGGTGGGACGTCCATGTGCACCACGAGCACCGCGTACCCCGCACCGGGCGGGCATTGCTCGCCTGCAACCACATCGGCTGGCTCGACGGGCCGCTGATGGTCGGTGTCGCCCCGCGTACGATCCACGCGCTGGTCAAGCACGAGATGTTCGTCGGGCAGATCGGGCTGCTGCTGCGCTCGATCGGGCAGATTCCGGTCGAGCGCGGCACCATCGACGTACGCGCCATCCGGCTTGCGGTACGAGCGCTGCGCGACGACCGGGTCGTCGCGATGTGGCCGGAGGGCACGCGCGGCAACGGTGAGCTGCGGAAGCTGAAGCGCGGCCTCGCGTACCTCGCGCTCGTCACCGGCGCACCGGTCGTACCGGTCGCGCTGCTCGGCACGCGTGCGTACGGCGAGTCGGTCTCGGACCTCCCGCCGCGCGGGCGCCGGATCGACGTCGTCTACGGCGAACCGATCGCGGTCGAGGCCGTTGCCTGGCCGCGCCGGCGGGAATCCGTCGAGGGTCTGACGCGTTCCCTCCAACGCGAGCTCATCGCGAACCTCGAGCACGCGCTCGAGGTCTCCGGCCAACGGCTTCCCGGCTCCGCAGCCGACGAGGAAGCCAGGGAGGCCGACATGGTCGGCCTTGCCGACGATCCCCAGGAGGACAGTTGACCACCAGCCCGCCCGTGCTCGCGGTCGTCGGCCGTCCGAACGTCGGCAAGTCGACGCTCGTCAACCGGATGCTCGGCCGCCGCGCGGCCGTCGTCGAGGACACACCCGGAGTCACCCGCGACCGGGTGTCGTACGACGCGGTCTGGAACGGCCGCACGTTCACCGTCGTCGACACCGGCGGCTGGAATCCCGATGCGCAGGGCTTCGCCGAGCGGATCGCCGAACAGGCCGAGATCGCCGTGCAGGCGGCCGACGCGGTGTTGTTCGTCGTGGACGCCACGGTCGGCATCACCGACGCCGACGAGGCCGTCGTACGCATCCTGCTGCGGTCCGGACGGCCGGTCGTGCTGGCCGCGAACAAGGTCGACGACCAGCGCGCCGAGGCCGAGGCCGCGGCGCTGTGGAGCCTCGGCCTGGGGGAGCCCCAGCCCGTCTCGGCGCTGCACGGGCGGGGGAGCGGCGACCTGCTCGATGTGGTCCTCGACGCGCTTCCCGAGGCGCCGGCGGAGGACTTCGAGGAGCACACCGGCCCGCGCCGGATCGCGCTCGTCGGCAAGCCGAACGTCGGCAAGTCGAGCCTGCTGAACCAGCTGGCGGGCTCGGTGCGGTCGGTCGTCGACGACGTCGCCGGTACGACCGTCGACCCCGTCGACGAGATGGTCGAGTTCGCCGGGCGGACCTGGCAGTTCATCGACACGGCGGGCATTCGCCGCCGCGTCAAGGAGGCGTCAGGGCACGAGTACTACGCGAGCCTGCGTACCAACACCGCGATCGACCGCGCCGAGGTCGCCGTCGTGCTGATCGACGCCAGCCAGCCGCTGAGCGAGCAGGACACCCGGATCATCTCGACCGTCGCCGACGCCGGCCGGGCCCCGGTGATCGCCTTCAACAAGTGGGACCTCGTCGACGAGGAGCGCCGCTACTACCTCGACAAGGAGATCGAGCGCGAGCTCGTGCGCGTGCAGTGGGCACCACGCATCAACATCGCCGCGCGCACCGGCTGGCACGTCGACCGGCTCGCGCGGGCGCTCGACACCGCGCTCGAGGGCTGGGAGACCCGCGTACCGACGGGCGCCCTGAATGCGTTCCTCGGCCGGCTCGTCGCCGAGCATCCGCATCCGGTGCGCGGCGGCAAGCAGCCGAAGATCATGTTCGGTACGCAGAGCTCGACGGCGCCGCCGGAGTTCGTGCTGTTCACCTCGGGCAAGCTCGAGGACCAGTACCTGCGGTTCGTCGAGCGCCGGTTGCGCAAGGACTACGGCTTCGCGGGCTCGCCCGTACACATCCAGCAGCGGCCGCGTAAGCGCCGGTCCCGCTGACCGCGCCGATCAGAGACAGACGTAGCCGACCGCGAGGGACAGGACCAGCATCCCGGACGCGTTGACGAACAGCCGGGACGTGAAGTCGCGCGCGCGTACGTGCATGGTGATCGCGATGACGAAGTACACCACGAGTGCGATGCAGGTCACCAGCGCCAGGTAGGGATCCAGAGTCCGAGCACGAGCCCGGCCGCGGCGGCGAGCTTGATCGGCGTGAGGAATCCCCAGTAGCGCCGTGGGAAGCGGACCGCCTCCAGGCACTCGGCGACGAACGGGACCGGGCGGACGCAGATGATCGCGTCGACCAGCGAAATGGCTGCGAGCACGACGACGGGCCAGCTCGGATCAGGGGCCGATGACATGGGGCCATTCTTGCGTACGACCGGCTCCGTCCGCGCCGTGGACGACCGTTGCGGAGGAGCGCGGACACTCGATCGCGACCGTGACCTATTCGTTAACTCCGGACGGCTCCGATCGGTACGATCTGCACCTCCACTGTCAGTGGCACGTGAGACGCTTTTCGCATGGCTGTTCTAGCGCTCCCCGGCTTCGCCGACGACGACGCGCTGGAGCGTGCGATCGTGTCAAGCGTTCGCTCGCGTCCCTGGAGGCCGAGCAGTACCTCTACCTGTTGGACTTCCTCGACGAGAGCGCGGCCGATCCCAATGTGCTTCGGCTCGCCGGTGCGGAGCGCGTACATCCGTACGGCGGCGACGGCACACCCGACATCCCGGAGTTCGCGGTGTGCGAGGTCGCCGCCGCGCTCGGTCTGGCGAACCAGTCCGCTGCCAGCCTGGTCGCCGACATGCTCGACCTGCGCCATCGGCTGCCGCTGCTCTTCGGCTGCCTCCGCAACGGCGACGTCGAGTCGTGGAGGGTACGCCGGGTCGCCTCCGGCACCCGCGAGCTCGATCTCGAGACCGCCGGCCGGGTCGACGAGCGCCTTGCCCGCGCGGCGAGCGACGGCGCACCCGTTCTGGCCCGGATGTCGCGCTCGCGCGTCCGCAAGGTGATCGACCAGATCGCCTGCAAGGACGACGCCGAGCAGGCCGACGACGAGGCTGCGTACAACCTCGCGAACCGTTCCGTGCGTATCAGCCGCGGCCCTATCGGGGTTGACGAGATCTCCGGCACGCTCGCCAGTGGCGCCGCGCAGCGCCTGTACGCCCGCGTCGACGAGATCGCCGGCTGGCTGGGCGAGGTCGACGACGCCGACGGCGAAGACCGCCGGCCGAAGGACGTACGCCGCTCGATCGCGCTGACCATGCTCGCCGACCACGACCAGGTTGCCGACCTCTTCGACCAGGTCCAGCGCCTGCGCCGCCAGTGCGCGACCGATCCGGACACTCCAGACAATGCGGACACTCCCGTCGACGCAGACACTTCCGACGACACGGACGGCCCGGGCACGGTGCCTCAACGCTCCACGCGGCTTCCGGCGACCGTGCTGTACGTCCATCTCGATGCGGCCAGCGGCACCTGGTCGCTCGACGGCCACGGCCCGATCACACGCACTGAGGCGGTCGACCTGGTCGGCCATTCGCGGGTCACGGTGAAGCCGGTCATCGATCTCGCCGAGAACCTCACGTACACGGGTTATGTCGCGCCGCCACGGCTCAAGGAGCAGACGGCCCTGGCGAACGAGGGCTACTGCACGTTCCCGCACTGCACGAGCTCCGCATGGCGCGGCGAGTACGACCACATCGTCGACTACCACGCCCGCGGGCCGACCGATTCGCGCAATGGTCACCGATTGTGCAAGCACCACCACCGAGCGAAGACCTTCGGCGGCTGGACCGTCATCTCACCCATGCCCGGCGTATGGGTGTGGCGATCCCCGCGGGCACGCTTCTACCACGTCACCGAGGGCACGACGACGCCTCTCGACCTGGACCTCTTCCGCTACGCCGCTTGAGGAACGGGCGATCCGTCGTACGCGCGACTTCGGCGCTGCGGTACTGTTCTCTCGGTCCGTCGAGCGACGGGCCATCGGGCTGTGGCGCAGTTTGGTAGCGCACGTGACTGGGGGTCACGGGGTCGCAGGTTCAAATCCTGTCAGCCCGACGTAGGAGGGGTGACAGGATGCTGGTCGCGACGACGGCTCCTGTCAGCCCGACCCGATCGCCGCGCGCAGCCGGTGAAGGCCGTCGTCGATGCGGTCGAAGGGGATCCGGCCGAACCCCAGCATGATGCCGGGGTCCACCGTTCCCAGTGCGAAGTCGCCGATGGACTGGAACCTGACCCCTTCCGTCTCGCAGGCCGCCTGCCACCCGGCGATCGTGTCGTGGCTGGCGTCCTCGCACCACGCGGCGAGGTGGAGGCCCGCGGCCGTCGGGATCGGCCGTAGATGCGGGCGGAAGTCGCTGTCGAGGACGGTCGTGATCCGGTCGTGCCTGCGTTCGTACTCGCGTCGCATTCGCCGGATGTGGGCTGCGAGGCGACCCTCGTCGATGAAGCTCGCCAACGCCAGCTGGGTAGCGGTCGGTCCGTGCCAATCGGCGACGAATCGCGCCCGGCGCAGCGCATCGAGGAGGGCCGGCGGGGCCGAGCAGTACCCGACCCGCAACGTGGGCAGGATCGATTTGGAGAAGGACCCGACGTAGACCACGCGGTCGGCGTGGTCGAGGACGTGCAGCGGGTCGATCGGCCGTGCGCCGTACCGGAAGTCGGTGTCGTAGTCGTCCTCGATGATCGCGGCGTCCGCCTCCCGCGCCCATTCCAGCAGCGCTGTACGTCGGGCAAGGCTCATCCGGACGCCCAGCGGGTACTGGTGGGCCGGGGTGACGTAGACGGCGGCCGCCTGCGGAGGCAGCCGGTCCACGACGATGCCCTGCTCGTCCACAGGCACGGGCACGACGGTGGCGCGAGCAGCCTCGAACGCCCGTCGGGCCAGTGGGTAGCCGGGGTCCTCGACGGCGACCACGTCGCCGGGCTCGACCAGGACCTGCGCGAGGAGCGCGACGGCCTGCTGCACGCCGTTGGTGACGACCAGGTCGTCCGCGACGATGTTCAGCCCACGCGAGACGCCCAGATGGCGCGCGATTGCCGCGCGCAGTACGCCCGGGCCCGAGGGGTCGGCGTACTCAGCGGCGCGACTGGATCGGCGGACGACGGCGTCGACGTGTCGGCGCCATGCAGGGTAGGGGAACCGCGCGTCGTCGGGCATGCCGGTACGGAAGTCGTACGCCGGTGGGTCCCTGTTGAGAACGGGCACCTCGAAGGCTCCGTTCCGCCACAGCGGCACCGGCGTCAGCGGGGAGGCTGTCCGGTCCGGGGACAGGGCAGCGCGGTCGGCTTCAGCACTGACAAAGGTGCCGACCCCGGGGCGCGCCTGGAGATAGCCCTCGGCGACGAGATGGTCGAATGCTGCGGCGACGGTGTTGCGGGCGACCCCGAGAGACCGCGCAAGCTCGCGGCTGGACGACATTCGCGCGTCCCCCGGGAGTCGTCCGTTCAGGATCGCGCGGCGGATCTGGTCGTAGATCTGCTGCGTGAGACCGCCGCCCTCATCGAGGGTGAGGTGGAGTTCCACGCCGCGCGGCGCCGGGCGCTGCCCGTTCATCCCACACCACACTAGGCGCGGTTCTTGACGGGTGCCAGGCCGATCCGTCGTGACGTTCCCGCAACCGGCCCAACCCGATCGGTCCGAATCTGGCTCTGGGAGCCACCCCGCCGAGTTCCTAGCGTGGCCCGGTGGGCACCCACGAGCACATCTGGCGGACTCGGTCGCGGCACGTGACCAGCGCCGGTCACCTGACCTACCAATCCTGCCGCTGCGGTCAGTGGCGGCTGCTGCTAAGAGGCGAGCCGTTGGCCGTCGTCCTCGCTGACGAGTAACGGAGAAATGGAGAAACAAATGGCCCAGACGCAACTCGACCCATCCCGCGTCATGCAGGTGGGGATGGGGTTCTGGCCGTCGAAGACGCTGCTCTCGGCGGTCGAGCTCGAGCTGTTCACAGAGCTCGGCGACGAGTCGATGACCGCCGAGGCGATCCGCACCGCGCTCGGCCTTCATCCGCGCGGGATTCACGACTTCCTCGACGCGCTCGTCGCGCTCGAGTTCCTCGAACGCGACGGGGAAGGAAGCGACGGCCGCTACCGCAACACGGCCGAGACCGCCGCCTTCCTCGACAAGCGAAGCCCCACGTACACAGGCGGCATCCTCGAGATGTCCAATGCACGGCTCTACGGCTTCTGGGGTGACCTGACAGCGGCGCTGAAGACGGGAGACCCGCAGAACGAGGTGAAGCACACCGGCACGCCGCTGTTCGAGGAGCTCTACGCCGACCCCGCGCGCCTCGAGCAGTTCATGGAGGCGATGACGGGCATCTCGCTCGGCAACTTCCACGCGCTCGCCGAGAAGTTCGACTTCTCCCGCTATCAGACCGTCTGCGACGCAGGCGGCGCAACCGGGCAGCTGTGTGCCGTACTCGCGAGCCACCACCCACACCTGCGTCTGACGACCTTCGACCTGCCGGTCGTCGCGCCGATTGCCGAGCGGGCGGTCAAGGCAGCCGGCCTGAACGACCGCATCGGTGTCGCTTCCGGCGACTTCTTCGCCGACCCGCTACCGCAGGCCGACGTGATCACGATGGGCATGATCCTCCACGACTGGAACCTCGAGCGGAAACGGCAGCTGATCCGGACGGCGTACGAGGCGCTCCCGGACGGCGGTGCCTACATCGTGATCGAGAACGTGATCGATGACGCCCGACGCGAGAACGCATTCGGCCTGATGATGTCACTCAACATGCTGATCGAGTTCGGCGACGCGTTCGACTTCACCGGCGCCGATTTCGCCGGGTGGTGCCGCGAGGCAGGCTTCCGCGAGGTCGAGGTTCTGCCCCTCACCGGTCCGGCAAGCGCAGCGATCGCGTACAAGTAGCGAACGCCGGGCACGTCACCAGCGAAGTCGGGCCGTGAGCATCGAGTGGTCCGAGTAGTAGCGGCGGTACTTGCGCTTCGAGCACCCGGCGCGCCGGTTGCCGGAGTCGGCCTGCCACTGGCAGGGAGCGAACTGGGTGTGGGCCTTGAAGACCCGTGCCGACGGAGGGCACGCGCTTCCACCGCGGTAACCGCGATAGCACCGATCGAAGGACGCATCGGCGACGCCGGTGGTGGTGTAGATGAAGTCGACCCGGCGGACGTATCCGATCACTCCGTTTCGTCCTCGGGGGTGTGCCACCCGATTCGCGTCACGCAAGCCACGACGTTCGAGCAGCCGGTGCGCCGCGCGGACCTTCCCGCCCACCTGCTCGCGCACACCTGCGCTACGAGGCTGTCGTGTCATGTTCAGATCGCCCGCGATGACGAGCTGTGCGCGCGGCGTGTTCTGCTGCAGCGCCTCGAGTCGGTTCGCCAACCGACGCAGGGCACGCGTCTTGAGCGGCACGTTCAACGGTGCAAGGTGCGCGCCCGCGATCCGGACCAAACCTCCGCTGCGCATGCGCAGCAGGACCCAGGGCTGGTACGCACAGTTGTCGACCGTCTGCGTTCGATCGTCCGGCCGCTCCCACCGGCCCCAGCCCGCGACGGTGCCGCGTCGTACCACGCGCTGCACCTTTGCTCGGTTGACGATGATGGTCGAGGTCTGGACCCGTTGGTGCGGAGCACGCTTCGTCGGTCCGCACCGGCGCTGACCTGAGCGAAGGTCTGGCCGCACCGCTAGCCGATACTTCGCACCCGCGCGTTTCGCGCGCGGGTCGCGGTTCAGCGCGCGTACGTATTCGCGGGCACTGCCATACGTCTCCTGCAGGAGGACCACGCCGGGTACGTGTGACGCACGCGCCATCAGGCGGCGGACGAACGCGTCACGGTCGCGGGCCACCTGGAGGTCGGCCCGCGGGCGGGACCGAGCACCCTCGCGGACGTTCGCGTTGGCGAGCATCAACGTCTGCTTGCCCGAGGGCTTCGCCTCAGCGGCGCCCGTCGGAGGTGCAGCGGTGAACAGCGGAAGCAACAGACCCACGACGACCAGTCCCCAACGAATCCTCATGACAGCACCGTTGCCCGCGGCCATGAACCTGGTGTGAGGTCGAAGTGAGTACCTCCTTACAGGCCGGTAAGCCTGCGTTCACTTCGACAACGCTGCCGGCTTGAGAAATCGCTCCACCTCCGCTCGGAACGCGGGCCATGCCGCCTCGTCCGCCATCAGGATGTGGTTACGACTGTCGAGGAACCTGAGCCGGCTGTCCGGGATGAGCGCCGCCAGCTCGCGGGCCTGTGACGTTGGCACCCGCAGGTCGTTGCGGGAGTGGAGGACAAGGGTCGGGCACCCGATCTGCGACGCCAGATCGGACACGTCGATCCGGGCGAACACCTCGAGGAACCTGACGACGTTCTCGGTCGATGTCGTCGCGCGCTGCAGGTCGTTGAACGCGTCCCAGGTCGCGCGGTTCGCGTCGGGCAGAAACTGACCGGCGAAGACCTGCCGGAACGTCGGGTCATCGTGGCGCCAGCCGATCCTGCCGAGCTGCAGGTCGAGCGCTGCCTCTTCGCGTTCCTCGTCGGTGCGCGCCCGCACGAGGCGTCCGCGACTGTACGCGCCGAACAGCACCAGACGACTGACCCGCTGGGGGTGGCGCACCGCGTACGCGACGGCGACGGCTCCTCCCTGCGAGATGCCGAGGAGGGGGAACCGATCCAGCCCCACGGCGTCAACGACCGCTTCGAGATCGTCCACCCAGTCATCGAGGCCGAACTCGGGGACCTCCCAGTCGGAAAGACCGCATCCGCGCTCGTCGTAGCGGACCAGCTGGTGGCTCCTGGAGAACGCGTCGAGCCAGTGCGACCAGATCGGGCTCTCCCACTCCAGGTCGAGGTGAGTGAGCCAGTTCGCTGCCTTGACCAGCGGCGGCCCCGTACCGGAGATCGCGTACGCGACACGGTGGCCGTCGGGGGAGGAGCAGTACCGAATCTGCTGCGCCGGTCGCTGCCGCGGGTCGTCCGCGACGACGGAGGCCTCATGGTCGGTGTCGTCGACCTCGGCCGCGAACCGGTAGCCGACTCCGTGCACGGTGACGACGATCCGTTGGCTGTGGCCGTCGTCCCCGATCGCATTCCGGGCGGCCCGGATGCGGCTCGTCAACGTCGAGTCGGAGACGTACCGGTCTCCCCAGACCTCGTCCAGCAGCTCAGTCTTCGGCACCACCCGGTCTCGGTGCTCGATGAGGCAGGCGAGCACGGTTAACACCTGCGGCTCCACGTGCACGACCTTGCCGGCACGGCGCAACTCGAACCGCGGCACGTCCATCTCGCAGTCTGCGAACCGGAACATGGGGCCACCGCCCGGGAGTCATCACTGGCCGCATTCTCCCATCAAACCGGCACCGACCGTCCCGTTTCCGGTCGAACGACGCGGACCAGATCTCCATGGTGCCTGCAGATCTTCTCCATGGAGAACTGCCGTGAGCGGCTCAGACTGACAGCCTCCACACGTATCTCCACACCACGCGGAGCACACCATGACAACCACGCAGACGTATCTACTCGGACACGAGGACGAGGAGTTGCGCCGACTTCGAGCACCAGGCAAGCATGCTCGCTCCGGCGACTCGCATGGTGCTCGAACAGGCCGGAATCGAACGGGGCATGCGGGTCCTGGACCTGGGAACGGGCGCCGGCGATGTCGCGTTCGAGGTTGCCGACATGGTGGGGTCGTCGGGCTCGGTGCTCGGCGTCGACCAGTCCGCATCGGCACTGCGCTGGGCAGCGCGGCGGCTCGAGACCCGCGACATCTCGAACGTCACGTTCCTGCGCGACGACCTGCACACGGTCGAGATCGCCGATCGCTTCGACGCCGTTGTCGGGCGGCTCGTCCTGCTGTACACGCCGCACCCGGCAGAGGTTCTGCGCCGCTACGCGGCGTTGGTCCGAAAGGGCGGACTGATCGTCGCGATGGAGTACGAGATGCGAGCTGCGGGCTCGATCCCCTCCGTTCCGCTGAGCGAGCGCGTCGTCGGCTGGATCACGGAGGCGTTCGGCCGGTCGAACCTGGACGCAAGCCTTGGGGCGCGACTGGAGCCGATCATGCGCGCTGCCGGACTCACGGATCCGACCGTCGTCGGCCTGCAGTCGTACTTCGCGCCGGACGACCCAGCGGGCGCCCGGCTCGCCGCAGCGACCGTGCGTACGCTCCTGCCGGTGATCGTGCGTACCGGCGTTGCGGAGCCAGAGGAGATCGACATCGACACGCTCGAGGAGCGCTGCGCGACGAGTCTCGCGGACGGCTGTGCGATCTTCAAGCCGCCCGTACTGGTGGGAGCCTGGGCCCGCATCTAGAACGGTGTCAGCGTCACGGCCATCTCCGTCGCGTTGTCCTCGACGTACGACGCGAAGCCGCCGACGTCGTCGAAGGGGAAGCCGTACGCCTTACCGTCCACGGTGTTCTCGTGCATCACCTTGGAGTAGAGGTGTGTCGTCGCTGCCTGATAGAAGCCGGCGGGGTCGGTCGTCGGCTGATCCGCGCTGTCGAGCAGCGTCGTCCGGTTCAGCGCGGCTCCGAGCACCGCGGCGACCGGGCCGGTGATGCCGTCGTTGGGTGCCGCGAGCGCGCCGTCGCAGAACAGCACGTCCCGTGTCGACGGGCGAGCGAACGGAGCGACACCACCGTCGAAGACGAACTGGTCGCCATTGACCTGGCCCGTGAAGACCAAGTTGTTGGCATGCACCGTCAGCGGCTTCGACTGGTACGCACCCCACACGTCGCCGACGTACGCGTCGAAGTAGCTCGGCGAGAAGAGACCCGCCTCGAGGCCGTGACCCGGTGCGATGACGCGCCGGTCATCGATCACGAGCCGGCCGAAGTCGGGGTGGTCGCGGAGAGCGGCGAAGATGTTCGCGCGGCCACCGTCGACCAGCGTCCCCGTCGTCGGCGACTGCTCACCGGTGAGCGCGATCGACAACGGCACGCTGAACATGTCGACCATCGTGGTGTTGCAGTAGATCCGTCCGCCCTTGTACGTGAACTCGACGCAGTCGTGCAGCACGTTGTAGTTCGGGTCGGTGCTCACCCAGCCGGCAGGGTAGGCGAGTGCGTTGCCCTCGTTGACCTTGAACTTCAGCTTGTCGCCGAGCGAGAAGTAGATCCGTCCGGACATGTCACCCGGCAGTGTCGACGCGGTGTCTCCGCCGGCGAAGGGGATCGAGTAGTCGGCGTACCCGTCGGGACCGTTGTCGGACAGCGACACCGGCTGCATCGCTCCTTCGGGCGTGATCCGGACCTGCTGCCCGGTGCCGAGGTCGGTGCCCACGATGTAGAAGTGGATCGAGCCGTTGTCGTACGCGCCGGTGTTGTTCACGAAGCGCAGTGCCAGGCCCGCCTGGCTCGCTCGCCGCACGGGTGTGCCGGCGGCGGCCTGCCATTGCGAGCCGGCGAACGCGGTCGCCGCTGCGGCAGCCGGTACGGAGCGGAGCAGGGTTCTTCGGGTCAGCATGTCAGGACAGTCCCTTCGCGATTGACGTGATGAGTTCGCCGTCGGCGGTGTCGCCGCTGGCCTCCCAGAAGAACGCACCGCCGAGGCCGTGCTCCTTGGCGTACGCCATCTTTCCGGCGATGGTCTGGGGAGTGTCGTAGCTCCACCAGTCGGTGCCGCAATGGGCGTACGCGGTGCCGGCTACCTCGCCGGTCGCCGGGCACGTCGTCTTGAGCACCTTGTAGTCCTCGATGCCGGCCTCGTACGTGCCCGGTGCAGGGCCGGTTGCGGAGCCGCCGGGCTCGTCCTGGGTCACGCCGGTCCAGCCTCGGCCGTAGAAGCCGATGCCCAGCAGCAGCTTCTCCGTCGGGACACCGAGATCGGTGAGCTTCGAGATCGCGGCATCGGTGTCGAACCCCTCGGTGGGGATGCCGTCGTACGACGTCAGCGGCGAGTGCGGCGCGGTCGGCCCGTCGCTGTCGAACGCCCCGAAGAAGTCGTACGTCATCACGTTGTACCAGTCGACATACTGCGCGGCTCCCGCGTAGTCGGCGGCTTCGATCTTGCCGCCGTCGGAGGCGTCCGCGGTGATTGCCGCCGTGACCAACTCGTCGCCGAAGCGGTCACGTACCGCCGACATCAGGTTCTTGAACGCGTCCGGACCGCTCTCGTCGCAGCTGAGTCCACAGGCGTTCGGATACTCCCAGTCGATGTCGATTCCGTCGAAGACACCGTCCCAGCGCGGATCGTGCACGAGCTGGTAACAGGACTCGGCGAACGCTTGTGGATCGGCCGCGGCCTGGGTGAATCCACCCGACCAGCTCCAACCACCGAACGACCAGATGATTTTGAGATCCGGGTGCAGCTCCTTGAGCTTGCGTAACTGGTTGAAGTTGCCGCGAAGCGCACCCTGGTCCCAGGTGTCCGCCTCGCCGTCCACGCTCTCCTCGGCGGTGTACGCCCGGTCGTAGTCGGCATAGCTGTCGCCGATCGCGCACTTGCCGTTCGTGACGTTGCCGAACGCGTAGTTGATGTGCGTCAGCTTGTCTGCCGACCCGCTCGTCTCGAGGTTCTTCACGTGGAAGTCGCGGTCGTACACGCCCCACTCGGTGAAGTAGCCCATCACCTTGTCCGTCGCTGCCGCCTGCTCGTACGCGCGCCCAGCCTTATCGGAGTCGGCCGACGCCGACCCGGTGAGCGCGCTCGCCAGGAGCAGGAACACCATCGCGACGGTCGTGGCGGTCAGTCGGCCGGATCTGTTCGAGTTCTGCATGAGGTCCTCCGAACCTGTTGGTGGGACGGTCAGGGAAGAGTGTCGAGATGCGGGCCAACGGTGCCGGCGAAGTTCCCGCCGTTCGCGATGTCCCAGTTGATCGACCACGTCATGGCCCCGCGGATATTGGGATACGTACGCGGCGGCGTGAAGGCGCCGCAGTTCGCACCGGTGGCGAGGCAGTCGAGTGCGTTCGTGACCACGGACGGCTCGACGACACCGCCGCCCGCGGCTCCGGCCCCGGCGGGTAGGCCGAGCGCGACCTGGTCCGGCCGCAGGCCGTTCTCGAGCTGGATGCAGGCGAGCGAGGTCAGGAAGTCGACAGAGCCCTGCGCGTACACCTTCCCGTCGCAGCCGAGCATGCTTCCGGAGTTGTAGTACTGCATGTTGACGACCGTCAGGATGTCCTGGATCTTCAACGCCAGCTGGAAGTACGAGCCCTGTGTCGACTGCATGTCGACCGTCTGCGGTGCGAGGGTGATGATCAGGTCCTGCCCGGCCTTCTCATGCAGGCTTCGCAGGGCTTGCGCCATGAACTCGGGCTGCAGACCGTTCTCGAGGTCGATGTCGACGCCGTCGAAGCCGTACTCCTGCATCGCGGCGTAGACGCTGTCGGCGAAGGTGTTCGCGGCCGCCTCGTCTCCGACCTGCACCTGGCCGAGCTCGCCGCCGACTGAGAGGATCACGCGCTTGCCGCGCTGTTGAAGCGCGTCCACGTCGGACTTCAGATCCTCGTCGGTGTATCCGCCGAGTGCGCTCGACAGATCCGGGTCGACACCGAAGGTGACCTCGCCCGGCGTAGTGGTCGCCTCGCCGAATGCCACCGCGACCACGTCGTACTCATCGGGTACGTCGCCGAGGCGTACGGCTCCGGCCTGGTTGACGAAGTTGTGCCAGTAGCCGGTCAGGAAGTGCTTCGGCAGTTCGGCCGCCGCGCGGTCTGTTCGGTCTGCTCGTGGTGCCGCCGCTGCGCCCGCCGCGAGTCCGCCTGCTGCACACAGCAACAGGAGGGCGAGAATGGCCGCCAGTAGGCGTCGTGGTGAGGTGGTCATGGCATACTGTAAGCATTCTTTACAGTAAGCGGCCATGGCAACTAATGCGGTACGACGGGAAGTCGGTGCGTGACCAGCGAAGACGCTCGTTCGTTAACTGTTAAGAATCTTTGCTGAAACAATTCCGGCAACGCACTGGAGGAACTCGAAACGATGGCGCAACGGCCCGGGACACCACGACTGATCGGTGAGCTGAACGATCGCACGGCCGTCGACCTGATGCTCTCGGCGGGTCCGGTGACGAAGACTCGGCTGGCCGAGTTCACGGGCCTTTCGAAGGTGACGGCGGCTCAGTTGCTGGCCCGGCTCGAGGCGCGCGGGCTGGTCCAGGTGGTCGGCTCGCAGGAGGGTACGCGCGGGCCGAGTGCCGCTCTGTACGCGCTCGTACCGTCTAGTGGGTACGTCGCCGGGCTGCACATCGGGCCGCAGGAGACAACGGCCGGCGTCGTCGACATCACCGGTGCGGTGCTGGCGCGCTTGTCGGTGGATCCCCATGGCACGTCCGACCCGATCTCACTGGTACGCGGTGCCGTCACGAAGGCCGCGCGTCGCGCAGGAGTACCGATGTCGAGGGTGCGCTGCCTGTCGATCGGGACCCCGGGCATGGTCGATCCCAGCACCGGCGACGTGCGGTTCGCGTATGACCTCCCGGACTGGCGAGCAGGCGTGCTCGAAGCGCTGCGCCGCGGGTTCCGGCGACCTGTGCAGATCGAGAACGACGTCAACCTCGCCGCGATCGCCGAACGTTCGGCGGGTGCCGCCAAGGGCATCGACGACGTCGTACTCGCCTGGATCGGCCGCGGCGTCGGCGTCGGTGTCGTCGTGAACGGTCGCCTGTACCGCGGCGCCGGAGGCGGTGCCGGCGAGATCGGCTACCTGCCGGTGCCGGGCGGGCCGCTCCCGAAGGGCGTGACCAACCCCCGCAAGTCCGGCTTCCAGTCGTTGGTCGGTGCCGATGGAGTACGCCAGCTGGCGCGCGCGCATGGGCTGCGCGGCTCCGATTCGGTCGCCTGCGTCGAGAAGGCCCTGGCCGACCGGGACCGTGGCCCCGCGTTCCTCGACGAGCTGGCCGGACGCATCGCCGTCGGTCTCGCGGGTGTCTGCGTCGTGCTGGACCCGGGCATGTGCGTGCTCTCCGGCGATGTCGGCCGGGCAGGCGGTGCCGAACTGGCCAAGCGGGTCGAGGCCGCGATCGCCGGGATGTGCCCGAACCAGCCGCACGTCGTGGTCGGTGAGGTCGCCGACGATCCGGTGCTGCGCGGCGCGTTGCTCAGCGGTCTAGACTCCGTACGCGACGAGGTCTTCGCGAAGCGCTAGGGGCGCTCGAGATGGATGACCGGGAGGTTTCCGTCGGTGCTGATCGCATCGCCGCCGCCGTTGCGGGCTCGATAGCCGGAGAAGTAGTCCTGCACCCAGTGCACCGAGTGCGGCACCGCCGAGTCGTCGAGCGTCGCCAAGATGTGATCGCGTTCGAGGTCGATGTCCTCGCCGATCTTGTGCGTGACCTGCAGGGTGAACAGGGACAGGCCGACGCTGCGGTCGTACGTGCCGGCGGCGATCCACTCGACGCGCAGGCCGCCCGGCATGAACCAGCCGTCGGGACACCTCCATAACCGGACGTGGTGTCGACGCGACACCTTGTCGCCGATCGCCTGCTCGAACGCGAGATCCTGCTTGCGCCGAAAAACGAACAACGGGCTCACGGGCGCCGCCGGATAGGGACGGCGCAGGACCGCACACGTGGCGAGGCGCAGGCCGGTGCGCCAGGTGAGATCGTCGGCGCGGGTCCAGCCGGCAGCAAGCATCGCCTCGGTCAGCTCGGAGGTCGAGCCCATCACCGCGAGATTGACGGGGTCGCCGAGCAGGCCTTCGCTCGTGCGGGTGCGGCCGACGAAATAGTCCGGTACGTAGATCTTCGCCAGGATCCGCTGTAAGCGTGGCAACAGGACGTACGCCAGCACGAGCCACAAGGCGAGGAACCCCGCGATCTGGTCGTCGTCGTCGACGACGGGCACCACCAGCACCTCGTACGCGACCCACCCGACAAGCAGCACCACGACGACGAACAGCAGTCGCTGCAGGAGCCACAGGGCAGTGGCCGCAGAGCGACGGATGACGCGCGCGGTTCGTCCTCGCTCCATGGGGCAAGCATCTCCCGATCAGGACGCGGGCGCTCGCGAATCCACCGATGAGCCCGGCGTGGTGAGGTCGTCCGGCTCGAGAGGCGGGATGGGCAACAGCGCGACGGCCGCCAGTGCCAGCATCAGGGCGGCCAGCCCGAACACCCAGGGCACCCCGGCCCACTCGACGACGGAACCGGCAAGAGCGGACCCCACTGCCATGCCGACCGTGCCCGCAGTGGCCATCCAGCCGAAGACCTCGGCGCGCGCGGCCTCGGTCGTGAGCGCACCGAGGCGCTCGGAGGCGGACGCCATCACGGGGGCGATCATCGAGCCGGCCGCGAAGAGCCCGAACGCCAACAGCCACGGCGAAGACGTGGCGAACCCGCAGCCGGCGAAGATGACCGCTGCGATCGCGGCACGTCTCCACGCGTGGCTGCGTCGGCGCCCGGGCAGCGCGCCGGCGACCAGGCCACCCATGAAGCTACCGACGGCCCAGATGAGCTCGAGGAGTCCGGACAACAGCCGCCAGTGCTCGTGTTCGGCGAACGCGACGATGCCGAGTGAGACCGATGCCAGCCCGACGACTGCACAGCAGAACGCGATCAGGATCAGCAGCCGCTCGCGTACCAGCACGGTCTCCATCACGCCGAGGCGATCGCCGACCGGGCGACCTGGCCGGTCGATCACGGGCTGGCGCGCGAACCATGCCGTGCCGGCGATCGTGACGACCCCCGACAACACCAGGGCAGTTGCCGGACTGGCGACGCCGACCAAGGTGGCTCCCGCGAGCGGACCGACCATGAACATCAGCTCCTGGGCAGTCGCGTCGAGGGAGTACGCGGTGCGAAGCTCGCGGGTGGCGACGAGCCGCGGCCAGGCGGTGCGCAGCATCGGCCCGGTCGGCGGCTGCAGGAGCCCGCTCGCCAGGGCGAGGATCAGTACCGACCCGAACCAGAGCTGCCCGGCGAAGGCCATCAGCACCACGCACAAGCCCCAGCCGACGCCGGTCAGGGTCAACACGTTGCGGGCGCTCGTACGATCGGCGCGTCGGCTCCACAGGGGCGTGCCGATCGCTGCCCCGATCGAGTACGCGCCCAGGACGACACCGGACCACGCGAACGTACCCGTCAGGTCCTTCACCAGGAACGACACCGGGATGGCCTGCATGATGACGGCCGTCCGCGACGACAGCGCGGCGAGAAGCGTGCGTGCGACACCGTCGCGGCGCAGCAGGTCAGGGTAGACGCCGAAGTTCACTGCACGATCCTCGCAGTGCCTACCGACAGCGCTACGCTCGCTCGAGCTCTCGTTGCGCTGCGGAGTAGTCCCGCTCGGCGCGTTCGTGTTCGCGCTGCGCCTTGTCTTCGGTGCGGTGTGCGCGGGCCAGCTCCCGATCGACGGTGCGCAGTCGCTCCTGGAGCGCGGTGCGTTCGTGCTCCAGTTCCTCTCGGCCGTTCACCGCTTCGGTGTAGGCCTGGCTTGCCTTCAACCGAGTCTTGTCGGCTTCGGCCACTGCCTCCCGCGCAACCTCGAGCGCTTCCGCGGCCCGTCGGCGTTCGCGGGCGGCCGGATCCGGGGCCTTCGCCCGGGCCCGCGAGTTCTTGGTGGGTTTCGTCGGCTCTCGTACGAGGCGCAGTTGCGGGGGACCCTGCACCGGCTGCGGCGACTCGGGCACCGACACCGCATCCGGTACGGCGACAACGACGTCGAGATCGACCGGCTCGAACCCGGTGGACCCGAAGCCGTCGACCAACAGCCCCGTACGTACGGCGGCGCCGCCGACGGGGTCGGCCATGGCGGCCCGCAGCGTGTTCTCGATCTCTGCCGCGAGCGGATCGTTGACATCGTGGCCGAGCTCGGCGGCGATCGTGCGCGACTGTCGGGTGAGCTCCCCGGTCAGCTCGCGCCGCTGCTGATCCAGGGCGCGTAGCTCATCGCGGTTCGCGTTCTCGCGGGACGTACGAATCTGCGCTCCGAGCTCGACGAGCCGGTCGACATCGTCGGGCAGGCGGCGTACGAGCATGTTCAGCACCCAGGCCGACCGGCGCGGCTTGGGCAGCTTTCGAATCCGAGCGGCCAATTCTCGGTCGCCGCTTGCGCGAACCTCCTTGGCTCGCTCGTTGCGGCGCTCCGTGAAATGCTCGAGCGGCAACGCGTAGAGCTCTTCGGCCTCCGACTGCAGGGTCACGCACCCATCGTCGCGGCAGGACGAGGCGCCCGCAACGACTCGCGGGTAGGATCGCTACAACTTGTCGACGGAGCCGTTTGCGAGGAGACACGATGGCGGAGCAACCCGAGCGCGACACAGCCGGTGCGGACGACCTGATGGGGCCCGTGGACTATCTGGTCCTGGAGTTCCCCGGAAGCAAGATGACAGGGGAGGGGCTCCCGCTCCTGGTCGATCTCGTCGACCGTGGCATCATCCGGATCCTCGATCTGGTCTTCGTCACCAAGGCCGTCGACGGTTCGGTTGAAGGATTCGAGGTCGCCGAGTTCGAGGGCGCGTCCTCCGGCCTACTTGACGAAGGCGATATCGAAGAGGCGACCACCATCCTCGAGCCCGGCAGCTCCGCCGGGATCCTCGTGTACGAGAACCTCTGGGCGGCCCCGCTCGCAGCAGCCCTTCGCCGAGGTGGTGCCCAGATGGTCGCGAGCGGGCGCATCCCCGTGCAGGCGCTGCTCGACGCCGTCGACGCCGCCGAAACCCAGTCGTCCTGAAGCAGAGAGGAAGCGCCATGCCAGGTCTTCTCCGAGGAGTCGCACGAACCGCCGCTATTGCCGGCACCGCGACGGCCGTGTCCAACCGCGTCTCGCGCCGGCAGGCCGGCCGCTGGGCCCAGCAGGACGCCCAGCGCGCGTACGAGCAGCCAGCACCGCCCGCGCAACCGGCGCCGGCCGCCGCGCCGGCGGCATCGGACATGGATGTCAAGATCGAGCAGATCAAGGAGCTCGCCGCGCTGAAGGAGCAGGGCGTGCTCTCGGACGCGGAGTTCGAGGCGCAGAAGGCCCGCATCCTCGCCTGAGCGGCTAGCGGAAGTCGGGCAGCGACTGGTGCGTCGACAGCATCGGCAGGAACGGGTCGCCGCGTTCGGCGAGTCGGTCGAACACGCTCCGGACCGTGAACGCATCGGGCCGCGCGGGGGCGTCGTCGAGCTCGTTCCAGGTGACTGGCGCTGACACGGGCGCGCCCGCGAGAGCCAGCGGGCTGTACGGCACGGGGACGGTTCGGTCCGGGCCGTTCGCGGTGTGCTCTACGCGCGCCTCCAGGCCGGCCTGTACGTGCTCGATCGTGTCCGCGAGCCGCCGCACCCAGTCGCGTACCTCGTCGAACCCCGGCCCGGGATCGACCGGCACCCAGATCTCGATGCTCGACCCGCCCGCGAGCTTCGGGAAGCCTGTGACGCCGAGATGCTCGAGCGCCGTACGGTGCAGGAGGGCGAGCGAGCGTACGTCCTCCCACGCGTCGTCGTGCTCGGGAACGATCTCGATCAGCGCGTGCGTCGGCTGGTCAGGTGCACCGGCGAGTGAGGTCCACGCGTGCCACTCCAGCGCTCCCGCGTTCGCGGCCCACACCAACGCGGCCGGGTCGTCGCCGACGAGGTACGTCGTCGGTTGGTCCGTGCGTTGATCCTGCCAGCGCGGCAGCCAGTCGGGCGTGTGGGCGGGCAGCTTTCGCTGCCAGCTGCCGTTCTCGTCGGCACCCTGGGGGAACCGGTGGAGGAGCAGCGGCCGATCCGCGACGTACGCGCCGACCGTCGGGGCGATGCGCGCGGCGTACGAGACCAGCTCGCGCTTGGTCACGGGATTCTCGCCGTTGCGGGCCGCGAACATGACCCGGTCGAGGTTGGCGACTCGCAGGTCGTGGCCGAAGATGCGCCACGTGCCGTTCGGGCCGATGTCGTTGAGGGCGGCCAGCTCGTCGTCGGTCGGATCGGGCGTACGCACCGAGATCGTGGCGCGGGCGGCCGGCAGGTCGGATCGCCACAACCGGTCGGGATCTCGCTGCACCTCGTCGTTCGTACGCCCCGACAGCACCGACCGCGGGTGTGCCTCGGGATCCCATCCCGCGACCGCGTGGTCGTCGTGCTTGTGGAGGAGCAGCCACTGCTCCCGGTCGCCCGCTTCGCCCCGTCGGACGAGGATGAGCCGGCCCTGCAGCTTGCTGCCGTACAGGTCGGCATGGAAGTCGCCGGCCGCGACCGCCGCGGCGGGATCGTCGGTCGCGTGGGGCTCCCAGGTGCCGATGTCCCAGACGATCACGTCACCGCCGCCGTACTCGCCCGACGGGATAACGCCCTCGAAGTCGAGATACTCGATCGGATGGTCCTCGACGTGGACGGCCATCCGTTTCGCATCGGGGTCGAGCGTCGGACCCTTCGGCACCGCCCAGCTGACCAGCACGCCGTCGATCTCGAACCGCAGGTCGTAGTGCAGCCGCGTCGCGCGGTGTCGCTGCACGACGAAGCGCGGTCTGTCGGGATCTGCCGCGGGTACGCCGCCGGCCGGCTCGGGCGTACGCGTGAAGTCACGCTTGCGGTGATAGTCGGCCAGGCGCTTCTTCGGCAGGCTCAGCTGTGTCTCGCTATGTGCTGATGCCCGTCATCGAGCGCCGGCGCGCTGGTCGTGTGGCCCTCGCCCTGTTGCTCGATGACCGTTGCGCGGGCGTCGGGATCGAGTTCGTTCAGCAGCCCTTGGTAGATCGGTAGCTCCGATGTCACCGGGTCGCTCTGGTGTGTGGTCGTCATGTGCTCCTCCGAAACTCCGAGTCGTTTCGTTCCCCGTTTGCCGGTTGCCCGGCCGTCGCACGATCATGCCACTACCTGGGGTAGTCGGCACAAGACCCATTACGCAGCGTGACCGGCCGCGGTAACGTCCCGACATGGAGATCACGCAGGCGAGCGACTCGCTCCATCTGGTCAGCACCCGGCACGTCAACTGGGTCATCTACGACGGGCCCGACGGGCTACTGCTGATCGACGCCGGGTACGTCGGCCAGCGGGACCTGCTCGAGCGCTCGATCCGCGAGCTCGGGCACGGCCCGGACGAGATCGCCGCAGCGCTCGTCACGCACGGACACGTCGACCATATCGGCGGGCTCCCGTGGCTCGCTACCAGGTACGGAACCCCGGTGTACTCCAGTGAACGAGAAGCCGCGCACATCCGGCGGGAGTTCCTCGAGCAGGCCGGACCACCCGACATCGTCCGAAACCTCACCCGTCCAGGCGTCCTCACCTGGAGCGTGCAGATAGTCGGCCTGATGCGCGGCCGGGCCGGCCTCGGTGTCCCGTCCGCGGAGCCGATCGACGAGGCGACCGCGCGTACGCTCCCCGGATCGCCGCGACCGATCGTCGTCACCGGGCACACGACCGGCCACACCGCGTACTACTTCGAGGCCGAGCGCGTACTCGTCGCCGGCGATGCCATCACCACCGAGCACGCGACCTCGCGGGTGCAAGGTCCGCAGCTGCTGCCGGAGTTCTTCCATCACGATCCGAGCCAGGCCCTCGCCAGCCTGAACGAACTCGCCGATCTCGAGGTCGACACCGTGCTACCGGGTCACGGACCCCCGACGCCGGGCCCGATGCCGACCGTCATTGCGCAGATTCGGGATCGTCATCCTCGATACCGCTGAGATCGGCCGCCATCGAGCGGAGTTCGGCGATGCGCGTACGCATCCCGTCCTCGCGTCGCTGGAGCCGCTCGATCTCGGCTTCGAGCCGCGCCGAACGGCGCTCCAGCTCGGTGACCGCGGCGACGGAGTTCTCCGTGGCGACGCTGCGCGCCTCGGAGATGTGCTGCTCGGCGAGCCTCCGCGTACGGCGTAGCAGGCGATCGGACTCGGCCCGGCTCGCATCGAGGTGCTCGCGGGCGCCGGTCGACGCGTCGCGGACGCGGTTCTCGACCTCTCGTACGCGCGTCTCGGCCTGCTCGGCGAGCTCCTGCGCACGCTTACGTGTGGTTGCGTGAACCTCGCGGGCCTCGCGCTCATGGACGGCCCGCGCCGCCTCGATGTCACGCCGCGCCTCGGCAAGCTCGGCATCGGCCGTCGCCCTTGCCTCGTCGGACTCCTTGGTCGCTGCCGCGCGCAGTTCGGACGCCTCCTGGCCCGTGGCCCGGCGCCGCTCGTCGGCCTCCTTGCGGGCACGGCCGACGATCTCCTCGGCGGCCGCTCGCGCGGTCGCTCTCTCCTCGGCGGCGTCTTCGGTCGCCTGCGGCCGGTCGCGCTCGACCTCCGCCAGGCGCTCCTCGCGGATCGCCGCGACCTCGGCAGTCGCCTTCGCACGCAGCTCGTCGGCCTCGGCTCGGGCATCACGCCGGATCTGCTCGGCGGCCCCGTCACCCTCGGCAAGAATCTGCTTCGCGCGGGTGTCGGCATCGATGAGCTTCTCGGCGACCTGTCCGGCGAGTGCGGACTCGGTGGGTACGCCCGCGTCGTTCAGGTCGGCGATCAGGCGCCGGATCTCGGCGCGCAGCGAGGAGCACTCGTCGCGGACCGCGTCGGCGTCCGACCGGACTTTGCCGGAGTCTTCCGCATGCGAACGTACGTATGCGTCGACCGCGACCGTGTCGTAGCCGAACCGTCGAACGGTCGGGAACCGAGGATCATCGACCCACTCAAAGATCGATAGACCCTGTTCGGACTCTCCGCTCATCCGTCGCACCCTCCTGGTTGCCTTGGTACGACCTTAGCCGGGAGTACCAGGGAGTGCGGAGGGTGCAACGGGGTGTGAGCGCGGCGAGTCCGTCACACCGGTTATGCGCAGTTGTCCGACGGTGGTAGCCCGAGGAAGCGCTCCTCCAGGAACGCAAGGACGTCGGGGAATCCCGTAGCCCCGCCGGTGCCGTGATCGGTCGGTGCGAGCTCCTTGAACCGCACGTGCACGCCCTTCGAGCAGTAGCCCTTCGCAAGCCGCTTACCGACCTTGTACGGGATCACGTCGTCTGCCGGGCTGTGGGTGATGAGCATCGGCATCTGCGGGATGCGCCGGCCGATCCGCTGCTGCTTCACGATCCTGCGGAACGGTTGGCGGTCAAGGAGCTGCGCCAGGGTCTGGCCGCTCTTCGTGAGCGTCTTCGTCTTCGTGCCCGCGTACTTCGAGATCGACTCGGCCGTGCACTGCTCGGCAACATCGCGGAGTACGGCACGCCCGCGCTTGTTGAGGTACTTCTTCACATTCACGTCGTACTCCAGTGCGAGCGAGCGCGCCGCGTACATCGCGAACCCGGCGTGCTGTGCACCGTCGAGGTAACGGCCGACAGCGGCCAGGTCGGCGGGTACGGCACCGGCGTACGCGCCGCGGACGTTCAGCTCGGGGGCGTACGTGTGGGCCAGCTCGGCCGCGGACGCCGAAGCGCCGCCACCCTGCGAGTAGCCCGCGATGGCGACCGGTCCTGCTTCCGGCAGCCCGGAGTCGGGGAGACGCTGCGCGGCTCGCACCGAGTCGAGAACGGCGTGTGCCTGCGACTTACGCACCATGTACGTGTGTGGATCGGTCGTGCCGAGGCCCTCGTAGTCGGTGACCACGACGCCGTAGCCGCGGATCAGCAGCGCGCGTACGAGCAGCCCCTCGATGTCCTGCCCTCTGGGGAAGGTCCGCGAGGGGGCGCACTGGTCGCCGAGGCCGTGCGTGCCGATCGCGTACGCGACGATGGGGCGTTCGCCCAGCCCGATCCACGGGTGCCTCGGCGTCAACACCTGCCCGGTGACCGCCATCGGGTCGCCCTGGCGGTCGGTCGACTTGTACATGACCCGCTGCGACGTCGCGAGTGCCGGCAGCCCGTAGTTGACCAGCTTCGACGGTTCACTCTTGATGATCGCGCCGTTGGCCTTCGGCAGCGTGGCGGGGATGTCGTAGAAGGATCCGTCCTTCGCCGACGACGTCGGCGCGGTCGCGACGGTTGCGGCGAGCAGGATGCAAGAGACGGCAACCGAACACGCGGCTCTGAGAGGTTTCATGGACGAATCCTCATCTCCCGACTACTCGCGTGTGACCCTGTGCGGTCCCAGGGTCTGACCTGACGACCCCGGGACCGCAGCATGCGTCAGCGGACGCGAACCTTGATCGCCTTGCTCCACATCGGGCTGGTGGTCGGGCCGGGGCCGTGCGCCTTGACCCGAAGCGTCCGTACGCCCTTGCGCGACAGGATCACCCGGATCCGGTAACGCCCCTCGCTGTTCGTGCGCAGCTTCGCGCCCTTGATGTTGGACCAGTGGCCGTCGGGGCTCTTGGTCTGGACGCGGACCATCCGATGCTTGATGGGCGCGCCGCTGCCGAACAGGAACTTGCCGTGGACACGGAACTGCTGGCCCGAGTGGACCGTCGTGTCGGTGGCATGGATGGTGAGGCTCGCTTCGTAGTCGGCGTTGGCAGGTCCGGAGACGAGAAGCGGTGCGGCGAGCGCCAAGACGGCGAGTCCGGACACAGCGATCCTGCGGAGATTTGTCATGGTGTTGCCCCCTAGTGAGTACGCGCTGGGACTGACCCCGGTGCGCGCTGTAACCGAGAAGACGTCGGAACGTGCAGGTTGGTTGCCTGCCCTGTCAACCCGCCCGGCGTACGAGAGCCTCGCCGAGCGGCACGGCGGTGTCGGCGAGCTTCGCGGTGTCCACCGCGCCACCGTCGAGGATCAAGGCCTTCACCGGATCGATCCCGTCGTCCCACAGGTTCACGTGCATGCCCGCGACGACCTTCCCCGCAGCGAGCCAGAACGCGTAGAACGCGCGTCCCGCGACGTCGCCGCGGAGCACGACAGAGTCGACCGCATCCGGCGGCGCGTACCCCACGTACTCCATGCCGAGGTCGTACTGGTCGGTGAAGAAGTACGGGAGCTCCTCGAAGACGACGTCGTGGCCGAGCATGGAGCGCGCCGCATGCGGTCCGGTGACGAGCGCATTGGCCCAGTGCTCGACCCTGATGCGCTCGTGGAGCACCGGATGCTCGATGGCCGCGACGTCGCCCGCAGCGAGGATCACGGGATCGGACGAGAACAGATGTGGATCCACGTGCACGCCGTTGTCGACGACCAGGCCGGCGTCCTCGGCGAGCCCGGTACGCGGGGCCACGCCGATGCCGACGACGACTGCGGCGGCCCGGACGGACGAACCGTCGCTCGTCGTCACCGAGTCGACCCGGCCGTCCGCGCCTTCGATCGAGGTGATACCGGTGCCTAGGCGGAGGTCGACACCGTGCTCGCGATGGAGGTCCGCGAACACCCGCGCAACCTCGTCATCACCGAGCGCCTGCTGCAACGGGAGGTCGGCAACCTCCAGCACCGTGACCTCGACGTCGTGCTCGCGTGCCGCGGCGGCGACCTCCAAGCCGATCCATCCGGCACCCACGACCACGATCGGCCCGCCCGCCTCGATGACCCGCTTGATCGCGTCGGAGTCGGCGAGGTTCCGCAGATAGAGCACGCCGTCGAGGTCGGCCCCTGGTACGTCGAGGCGGCGCGGTTCCGAACCGGTGGCCAGCAGCAACCGGTCGTAGTGCACGCGCTCGGCGTCTGCGAGCACCACCTCGGAGGCGAACCGGTCGATCCTGCGCACCCGTGTCGCGAGCCGAAGGTCGACATTGTTCTCCCGATACCAGTTGGCTTCGTGGACGTACGCGGACTCGCGCGCGTCATTGCCGAGGAGGTAGCCCTTGGACAAGGGCGGTCGCTCGTACGGGAGCTCGCTCTCGTCGCACAGCAGCACGATTCGTTCGTCGAAGCCCTCGTCGCGGAGGGTCTCGGCGGCCTTCGCCCCCGCGAGGCCGCCACCAACGATCACGAACGAGTGCTCACCATTGCCCGGCTGCGTCGTCATGGTCTGACTTCACCCCACCGGGAGTCTCACGTCAATGGTGCGCGCCTCCTCCTTCATACAGGTCCGTCACCTCACCGTCACCGAGCGGTCGGTCGTACACCCGAACATCGTCGACGGCTCCGCCGAGGAAGTCGACGTTCTCGCCGTTGAACTTCGCCCTTCCCACCGCGAGCGGACCGGAGGACGGATCGCCGAGGCACTGTGAGATCTGGCCCTGCTGCTGTCCGTCGACATACAGCGTGTACGTGCCTGTTGCGGCATCGCGCACGCCCACGAGGTGGTACCAACGACCGGGCTCGGCCTCTTGCCCGGCGTACGCGCGACCCCCGAGCGTGCTGAATGCGAACTTGTTGGCGCCGCCGTCGTACTGCAGGAAGAACGCCGACGAGCTGTCACCGTCCTGGCTGACGGCGGTCTGGAAGCCGCCGCCCGTCTCGTCGAGCCGGACCCACGCGGAGACCGAGAAGCCGCCCTCGGTGTCGATGACCGGCGAGTCGGTCTCGGCGTACCCGGTGCCGCCTAGGTCGAGCGCTTGACCGGACTTGCCCTCGGTCCAGGTGGCGCCGTCCGCCACGGCGAGGTCGGCGTCGCCGACCGAGTCGGCCGCCGTCGTACCGGAGCCGTCGTCGAGCGTCCAGCGATGGATGCCTTCGAGGCCGGGCGTGCCGTCGTCGGGATCCGGGGGAGTCTGGCCGAGGTTCCCGGAGTGCGACAGCTTCTCGTTGATCTCGCGCACCGGGTCGCGGAACATCTTGCTGACCTTGCGGTCGTAGGTGAAGAACCCGTTGACCTCGGTCTCGACATCGGTGATCTGGGTGTAGATGCCGCCGGACAATCCGCACTTGCGGCTGAGCTCCAGCATTCGGGTCTGGTTCTCGACGTACAGATCGGTCAGCTCCTGCTTGGACTCCGCCATCTGGTACGCGCCCGGCTCGCCCGGCCACAGGTGGTCGTCGACGACCAGCCCGTAGCCACCGTGCTCACCGTCGATCGCCGCACGGTCTGCCGTGGGGGACGGCGCAGCCGGACCGGTGTACTGGTGCCAGTCGATGATGTCGCCGCGGCCGGAGTCGCCCTCCGAGTCGCAGCAGTTCACGCCGCTGTGCGCGTTCACCAGGCGGGTGGGATCAGCGGCCTTGACGGAGTCGGCGATGCGCCCGGTCTCCTCGCGGTTCCACTCGCCCCATCCCTCGTTGAACGGCACCCAGCCGATGATCGAGGTCCAACCGCCGTGCTGGTCGAGCATCGTGTGCAGCTCGTCCTCGAACTGGTCGCGCGCGGCCTGGTCGGGATCGGGTGTACGACCGTTCTGCAATGCCGGCATGTCCTGCCACACCATCAGGCCGAGGCGGTCGGCCCAGTAGTACCAGCGATCCGGCTCGACCTTGATGTGCTTGCGTACGGCATTGAAGCCCAGTCGCTTGTGCGCCTTGAGATCGAATGCGAGACCTTCGTCGGTCGGCGCCGTGTAGATGCCGTCCGGCCAGTAGCCCTGGTCGAGCGTCGAGTTGACGAAGGTCGGCTCGCCGTTCAAGACGATGTGCCGTTTGCCGTCCTTACCGAGGACCGTGTCGACGGTACGCATCCCGAAGTACGAGTCGACGGTATCGACACGACGTCCGGACCGCTCATGCAAGGAGACCCTGAGGTCGTACAGGTTCGGGTGGTCCGGAGACCATAGGTCCGGCCGCCTGATGGTCAGCCGAATCGGCTCACCGGGCCTGCCCGTGGCGGTCGCGACAACTCGTCCTCTGCGCCGGGCCTGCAGGCGTACGGTGTGCTTCGAAGCCGCCTCGGCGTCGACCCTGACGTCGACCTGGCGCAGGTTCCTGCGGGTCGTCGCCGTGACGTTCTCGACGTGCGCCGCGCGTACGGGCTCCATCCACACGGTCTGCCAGATGCCGGATGCCGGCGTGTAGAAGATCCCGCCGGGATTCTCGATCGCCGGGATGCGCTGCTTGCCGACGGGCTGCTTCAGCCCGTCGGTGACGTCGGTGACGCCGACGATGACCTCCTGGCGTGCGCCGGCGCGCAGGTGGTCGGTGGCGTCAACCGTGAAGTGGTCGTAGCCGCCGCGGTGCTCGGTCGCGAGCTCACCGTTGATCCACACCCTCGCGTCGTAGTCGACGGCACCGAAGTGGAGCAGCAGCCGGTTGCCGTGTCGTCGGGTGACCTGCCACTTGCGCGGCACGGAGAACGTCCGCCGATAGAACATCCGGTCCTCGTGGCGCTTGATGCCGGAGAGCGCCGACTCGATCGGGTACGGCACGAGGACCCGTTCGTCGAGTTGCTCTCCGACCGGGGGCGCGTCGCCCTCAGCGGCAGCCGCGAACTCCCATAGGCCGTTGAGGTTCTTCCACTCGTCGCGCCGCAGCTGCGGACGCGGGTACTCCGGAAGTGCGTTGTCCGGGCTGACATCGCTCGTCCACGGCGTCGTGAGGTCGGGATCCTTGGGTTCCCAAGCCGCGCTGCTCTCGGGACTGGCGGGGGACGGCGCTACCGAGAGCAGGGCGGCGGCCAGCGTGGCCGAAGCGCCTGCGATCACGCATGTGCGGAGGCGGTTCATCAGGGACTCCAATGTGTTGCCGGTTATGGACCTCGGTTACGGGAGAGGGTCGTCTGCACGACGACGACGGCGAGCAGGAACAGGCCGCTCACGACGTTCTGGTACGACGAGCTGAGGTCGCCGATCAGGTTGATGTACTTCTGGATCACGCCGAGCAGCAGCACACCGGCGAGCGTGCCGGCGACGCCACCACGGCCGCCGGTGAGCAGAGTTCCGCCGATCACGACCGCGGCGATCGCCTCCAGCTCCATGCCGACTCCGACGGTCGTCACACCTGACGACGAGCGGGCGGCGTTGAGCGCCCCGGCGAGTCCGGCCAGCAAGCCGGACATCAGGTACACCGTCAGCTTGATGCGGGGGACGGGTAGCCCCATCAGGTTGGCGGCATCCTCGCTGCCGCCGATCGCCAGCGCGGACTGACCGGCGCTGGTTCGATGGAGTACGACCGCGGCTATCGCGTACGCGACCAACATCAGCACGACCGACCAGGTGAACCCGAGAGGGCCGTCCTGGCCGAGGCTGATGAACGCGTCCGACTCGACGTCCGGAGTCACGGATCCCTCGTCGGTGATGGCGAAGACGACACCACGTACGCCGAGCAGACCGGCGAGCGTGACGATGAACGGCGCCATTCGCCCGTATGCGATGAAGAAGCCCTGCAGTGCACCGATCGCACCGCACACCACGACGGGCAGCAGCAGTGCACCGATGAAGCCGTACTCGGAGCCGTACGCGGCAAGCACGCCGCCGAGTGCGAACACGGAGCCGACGGACAGATCGATGCCGCCGGTCAGGATCACGAACGTCATCCCGAGGGCGACGATCGCGAGGAACGACGAGCCGACGACGATGTTGGTCAGGCTGTATCGGGTGGCGAACGTGTCGAAGCTGAAGGTGCCGACGATCAGCAGGATCGCGAGTACGACGAACGCCCCTTGTTTCTGGGCGATCGAGGCGAACCGCTGACGGCGCCGCTCTGTGCGATCGATCGTTAGGCTCACGTCGACCGACCTCGCTGGATGTAGATCGCCAAGACGATGATCAGGGCCTGCACGATCTGGGAGTACGACGGCGGCACGTTGTGCTGGCTGAGGGTTGCGATGATCACCTGCAGGAGCAGGGCTCCGGCGACCGTGCCGACGATCCGCACCTGTCCGCCGGACAGGGGAGTTCCGCCGATCACGACGGCCGTGATCGCGGACAGCTCGATCAGGTTGCCGATGGTCGACGGCACGCTCGCGCCCGATCGGGCCGTGACGATGATGCCCGCGATTGCGGCCAGCACCGCGCACACGACGTACGTGGTGACGAGGATCCGGCGGACGGGGAGCCCGGCCAGCTCCGCTGCCCGCCGGTTGCCGCCGATGGCGACGAGCTGTCGGCCGTACGTGGTGCGCGAGACGAGGACGGTCATGGCCACGGTGATCACTGCCGCGACGACAACGGTGTAAGGGATCCCGGCGATCGAGTCGATGCCGAGTGACAGCATCTGCGGATTGTCGACGGTCCGCATCTGCTCGTCGGACATGACGAGCGCGACGCCGCGTCCGGCGATCATCAGGGCCAGCGTTGCGACGATCGGTTGCAGACCGACGAACGCGACCATCGAGCCGTTCACGAGACCGACGACCACGCCGCACAGCACAGCGGCCAGCACCGCCGGCACGAACCCGTAGCCGAGGTAGAGGGGCAACGCCGCGGCGGCGAGTGACATCACCGCACCGACCGAAAGATCGATGCCCTCCGTACCGATCACCATCGCCATGCCGAGCGCGACGAGCAGCACGGGGACCACCTGGATCAGCTGCACCCGGAGGTTGTCGCCGGTCAGGAAGCCGTCGGTGAAGAGGGCGTTGTACGCAAGGACGATCACCAGGGCCGCGTACACGCCGTAGTCACGGGCGAACGCCGCGACGTCTGCGGTCGCGGGCGCGCGCCGAGCCTGGGCGACAGCCGTCATGGGCCTACCTCCGCGGCCTGCGCCAGCGAGGCGAGGAGAGCCTTCTCGGAGACGTCCTGGCCGACGAGCTCGGTGACGACGCCGCCGTCCTTGAGTACGACGACGCGGCTCGCGCCCTCGACGACCTCCTCGATTTCGGACGAGACGAGCATGATGGCAAGACCCTCGGTCGCGAGCTCGTCGATCAGGGCCTGCACCTCGGCCTTGGCCCCGACGTCGATCCCGCGGGTCGGCTCGTCGAGCAGCAGAACCGTCGGACTCATCGCGAGCCAGCGCGCGACCATGACCTTCTGCTGGTTGCCGCCCGAGAGCTCGGAGACGGGCTGCTCCGGGCTCGACGCCTTGATCTGCAGGCGCTCCATCATCACCTCGACGACGCGTCGTTGCTTGCGCTTCGAGACGAAGCCGGCAGTCGACAGGCGGGGGAGCGCGGCGAGGACGATGTTCTCGCGTACGGACAGATGCGGGATGATCCCTTCGGCCTTGCGGTCCTCGGGCAACATCACGATGCCGGAGCGGATCGCGGCGCCTACGGAGCCGGAGCGTACCGGTGTGCCGTCGATCTCGACGGCGCCGTCGTCGAGCGGCATCGCCCCGGCGATCGCCTTGAGTGTCTCGGTGCGTCCCGAGCCGAGCAGACCGCCGAGTCCGACGACCTCACCGGGACGTGCGTCCACGTCCACGCCGTCGAGCCGGTGCCGGCGGCGGAGTCCGGTCGCCGTGAGCCTCGGGGTCTGCGAGGCCGCCCGCTCGGTGTGCAGCTTGGTGAGACCACCGGAGCGCAGCTCGTCCATCGACCGGCCGAGCATCTTCGAGACGAGCTCGAGCCTGGTGAGATCGGCGAGTGCGCCGGTGTGGACTAGTCGGCCGTCACGCAGCACGCTGACCCGCTCGCACACCTGGTACAGCTCGTCCATGCGGTGGCTGACGTACACCACGGCGATGCCGTTGGCGCGCAGCTGGTGCACGACGTCGAAGAGGGTGTCGACCTCCCGGGGTTCGAGCGAGGACGTCGGCTCATCCATGATGACGACCCGGGCGTTGATGCTGACGGCGCGCGCGAGGGCGACCATCTGCTGGGCGCCGAGCCCGAGCTCACGCAGCGGCCTGCGTACGTCGACCGCGATGCCGTACTCGGTCAGTAGGTCGGCGGCCTTGGCGTTCATCGCGGCGTAGTCGACCAGTCGGAGCCGGGTCTTGGGCTCGCGACCGAGGTAGATGTTGCGCGCGGCCGACAGCTGCGGGATCAGGTTGACCTCTTGGTAGATCGTGCTGATCCCGGCCCGCTGTGCATCGACGGGGCGGGCGAACTGGACCTCCGCGCCCTCGACGGCGACCGAGCCGGAGTCCGGGCGGTACACACCTGTCAGCACCTTGATCAGGGTCGACTTGCCGGCGCCGTTCTCGCCCACCAGGGCATGGCTCTCGCCGGGCTCGAGCTCGAAGTCCACGCCGTCGAGCGCGGTGACACCGGCGAACTGCTTGCCGACCGCCCGCGCCTGCAGGACTGGCTGCATCAGTACGCCGAGTCCAGAAGCTCCTCGGCATTGTCGGGGTTGTACTCACGGTCCTCGATCACGATCTCGTCGGTGACCGGGTCGCCGGCGTAGAACTTCTCCAGCGTGTCGAACGCGAGCGGCCCGAAGCGCGGGTTGGACTCGATGACGCCGTTGTACGTGCCCTTCGTCAGCTCGAGCACGGCGTTCCGGGTGCCGTCGACCGAGAAGATCTTGACGTCTTCGCCCGGCTGCTTGCCGGCAGCTCGGATGGCGGCAAGAGCGCCGAGGCCCATCTCGTCGTTCTCGGCATAGATGGTGTCGATCTCGGGGTTCGACTGCAGCAGCTGCTCGGTCACCTGCTGGCCCTTGTCACGCGCGAACTCGCCGGTCTGCTGCGCGACGATCTCGATGTCGGGGGCCTCGGCCTCGACCTGGTCGACGAAGCCCTTCGTACGCTCGGTGGTCACGTTGTTGCCGGAGGCCCCGAGCAGAATCGCGACGTTGGCCTTGCCGTCGGTGGACTCGATGACCTGGTCCGCCGCGCGCTTGCCCTGCTCGGTGAAGTCGGAGCCGAGGAACGAGATGTAGTCGTCACACGGCGCAGCATTGAGCTTGCGGTCGACGGTGAGGACGGGGATGCCCTTGTCCTTGGCCGCATTGAGCGCCGGTTCGAGACCGTCGGAGTTCAGCGGCGCGACGATGAGTACGTCGACGCCCTGCGAGATCATCCCCTGGATGTCCGAGATCTGCTTCGACAGCTGGGTCTGCGCATTGGTCTTGATGAAGTCCTTGACGCCGGCCTCCTCGGCGGAGGTCGTGATCGACTCGGTCTCGGCGATGCGGAAGGGGTTGTCCTCCTTCTCCGACTGCGAGAACCCGACCGTCGCATCGGCCAGGTCCAGCTTCTCCGCCCCGTACTTGTCGAGCGTGCACTCGGGCCCGTTCGTGCCGGCCGCCTTGACCTTCTGGGCGCCCGCCTCGGGGTCGGCAGGGGTGTCGGACGCGCCCGAGTCCTCGGACTTCGTGCAGCCCGCGACCACCAGAGCCGCGGTACAAGCGACGGCGGCGAACGTACGGACGGGATGGATGGTGGTCATGCGACAACCTCCTCGTGAGACCTGGATCACAGAATCATTCACGAACGATCAGAAGTTGTCAACGAGCCGTCTAAAACGACGGATAACGATCAGGTTGCGACATGCACCCGAGCGCCGGCGGTCCGGAACAGGTCGAGCTCGTCACCCGATGCCAAGGCATCGGTGACCAGCGCGTCGATCTGCTCGGTGGGCACGGTCTGGATCACCGAGTTGCGGCCGATCTTGGTGTGGTCGGCGAGGACGCACACCTCGTTGCCGGCCTCCGCCAGGGCCCGGTCGACACCGGCCACCATCTGGTTCGGAGTCGACAGCCCGTTACGTGCGGTCAGGCCGTTGCCGGACAGGAAGGTGCGGTCCGCGTGCAGACCGGACAGCGCGCGCTCGGCGGCGCTGCCGACGACGGCGAAGATCGACCCGCGGAGCATCCCGCCGGTCAGGACGACCTCAATCCGGGGCGAATCGGCAAACGCCTGTGCCACCAGGAGAGAGTTGGTCATCACCGTGAGCTCATTGCGGGTTCGCAACTGCTCGGCGAGGGCCATCGTGGTGGTCCCGGCGCCGATGACGATCGCGTCGCCATCCTGTACGAAGCCGGCGGCGAGGCGGGCGATCGCCGACTTCTGCCGAGAGGCGGTCCGGGACTTCTCCGCGTACGTGGGCTCGCGCGGTGGCTGCTCCGCTGCCGGGACCGCGCCACCATGCTCGCGGCGAAGCTCGCCGGCCGCCTCGAGCTGCTTCAGGTCGCGCCGCACGGTCACCTCGGACGACCCGACCAGCGCGGCGAGGTCCTTGATCGACACGGCGCCCCGCTCGCGTACGTGGTCGAGGATCACGCGCTGTCGTTCGGCGGCAAACATGACCGCACGTTACTCCATCAGGTGATCAAAAACGAACATCTACGTTCAGCGTCGAACGACGGCGGCGATCGCGTCGATGCCTCGGTCGAGCTCGTCGCGCTCGATCACCAGGGGAGGAGCGATGCGCAGCGTGCTTCCGTGCGTCTCCTTGCACAGGACCCCCTGCTTGGCCAGCGTCTCCGACGCGTCGCGCCCGGACAAGCCACCGGCGGCGATGTCGACGCCTGCCCACAGACCACGGCCGCGTACCTCTGTCACACCGTTGCCGACGAGCGCGCCGAGACGCTGGTGCAGGTGCAGTCCGAGGGTCGCCGAGCGTTCCTGGAACTCGCCGGTGCGAAGCAGGGCGATCACGGCTCGGCCGACAGCGCATGCGAGCGGGTTGCCGCCGAACGTCGAGCCGTGCTCGCCGGGCCGCAGTACGCCGAGGACGTCGCCGCGTCCGACGACCGCAGACAGCGGGAGGATGCCGCCGCCGAGCGCCTTGCCGAGCGTGTACAGGTCGGCACGTACGCCTTCGTGGTCGAGCGCGAGCAGGGTGCCCGTGCGGGCGAGCCCGGACTGGATCTCGTCGGCGATCAGCAAGGCACCCGCGTCGTCGGCGATCCGGCGCGCTTCGGCGAAGTAGCCCGGCGGGGGAGTGATGACGCCCGCCTCGCCCTGGATCGGCTCCAGCAACAACGCGGCCGTACGGTCGTTGACCGCGTCGCGCAGTGCGTCGGCGTCGCCGTAGGGGACCTGGACGAAGCCCGGCGTGAACGGTCCGAAATCGGCGCGGGCGGTCTCGTCATCGGAGAACGACACGATCGTCGTCGTACGACCGTGGAAGTTCGATGTCGCCACCACGACCTCCGCGGTCTCCGCGGGAACGCCCTTGACCTGGTACGCCCACTTGCGCGCGACCTTGATGGCGGACTCCACCGCCTCTGCGCCGGAGTTCATGGTGAGCACCATGTCGGTGCCCGTCAGCTCGGCGAGCTCCTTGCAGAACAGTCCGAACTGGTCGTGATGGAACGCGCGAGACGTCAGGGTCACCCTGCCGAGCTGCTCGACCGCGGCGGTCACGACGGCCGGGTGACGGTGGCCGAAGTTCAGTGCGGAGTAGCCGGAGAGGAAGTCGAGATAGCGGTTGCCGTCGACGTCGGTGACCCACGGCCCGTTCGCCTCGGCGATGACGACCGGAAGCGGATGGTAGTTGTGCGTGCTCCACGACTCGTCGAGTGCGATGAAGTCCTCGGCGGGCGTCGACATGTCCTTGGCGTACGTCGTCATGGCGCCAGTGTGCGGTACGCGTGGAGCCGAGCGCCAGCCGGTCCCGTAGGCCGACATGTCGGGCCGGGCACTGACGTCTTAGGCTGGATCCACAATGTCTCTCAGGCTGCCTGCCGCGGTCATCGCGGCGCTCTTCCTCGTACTCATCCAGACGGCCGGTCCTGCGTTCGCGCACGCGACCCTGGTGCGGTCGGACCCGAAGGACGGAGCGGCCCTCGACTCGGAGCCGACGACGGTGTCGCTCACCTTCAACGAGGACGTCTCGACGCCGGCACAGCTTCAGGTGACGGCTCCCGACGGCGCGCCGCTCGCCTCGAAGGCGCCGACTGTCGACGGCACGGAGGTCAGCCAGTCGATCGACACCGCGAACCTCGCGGGCACGTACACGATCGCGTATCGGGTCATCTCGGCCGACGGCCATCCGATCACCGGCGAGCTGACGTACGAGGTGACGAGTGGCAAGCAGGTCGGCGGGAAGCAGGAGTCGGACGACGAGTCGTTCGCCGAGCGACATGCCACCCATCTGGCCATCGGCGGCGCGGCCGTCGTGGTCGCCGTCGGCCTGCTGATCTGGCCCCGGATCCGCCGCCGTGCTTAGGGATCGCGTGGTCGCGCGCGGCGGTGTCGTCCGGTGGTCCGTTGCCGCCGCGTTGCTCACCGGCGCCGTGTTCTACCTCGCGATGGTGTACGGCCACGCTGCTCCCGAGAAGGTGCCGGACACGATCGCCGACCCCGGCGCGCTCACCGGTTGGGGTCTTCCGATCAGCCGGGTCGTCGCCGATCTCGCCGGCTTCGCGGTCGTGGGGTGTCTGCTCGCCGCGGCATTCCTGCTGCCTGCGCCGAGCGGGGGAGCCCAGGGACACGCCGCGCAGGCAGTACGCCATGCGTCGCGGGCCGCATGGGTCTGGGCGGCCGCCATCGTCGTCGAGCTCGCGTTCTCGATCTCCGACATCTTCGCCGTGCCGGTCGGCGACCTGACGTACGCAGAGATCAGCTCGTACCTCCTCGACACCGACAGCGGTCGAGCGTTCCTCGTCCAATGCGTGCTGGCGATCGCGGTCGCCGTGCTCGCGCGTTGGGTGCTGGGCGTTCCTGCGGTCACCGCCGTACTGGGTCTCGCGCTGCTGGCGCTCGTACCCCCGGTGCTCACCGGCCACTCCGCATCATCGGGCTCACACATGCTGGCGGTCGCGAGCCTGCTGCTGCACGTCGCGGGCGCATCCCTGTGGGTGGGCGGTCTGCTCGCCCTCGGCTGGGTCGCGACGCTGGGAAGCAAGCGTCTGCCCGCCGCCGTCCGTCGCTATTCGGCCTTAGCTGCATGGTGCATCGCAATCGTCGGTCTGTCGGGCGTCGTGAACGCGAGTGTCCGGATCGAGAAGCTCCATCAGGTGTTCACGACCGAGTATGGCAACCTGCTGCTCGCGAAGGTGTTGGCCCTGCTGGCCATGGGCGCGTTCGGCCTCAGCCACCGCCGATGGGTGATACCGCGTCTCGAGCGGAGCGGCCGCGTCGGACGTACGTTCATGGGTCTTGCAGCCGTCGAGCTGCTGGTGATGTTCGCGACGATCGGGCTCGCCGTCGCCCTCTCGCGTACGCCACCGCCGGTGCCCGACGACCTTTACACCGATCCGGTGACCGAGCTGCTCGGCGAGCCGATGCCCGCCGCACCGACGGTCGGCCGACTGCTGTGGAGCTTCAGCCCCAACGGCGTCGGGCTCGTCGTCGTCTCGCTCGGTGCCGCGCTGTACATCGCGGGTCTGCTGGTGATGCGACGCCGGGGTGACGCGTGGCCGGTCGGCCGCACGGTGTCGTGGTTCGTCGGCCTCGCGGTCATCGCCTGGGCGACATTCGGCGGCCTGGGCGCGTACGCGCATGTGTTGTTCAGCGCCCACATGGTGTCGCACATGCTCCTGGCGATGGTCGCGCCGATCTTCTTGGTGCTCGCGGCGCCGATCACGCTCGCACTGCGAACCCTGCCCGGGCCACGCGAGCCGGGCGAGATCGGTCCGCGGCAGCTGCTGGCGAACGCGATCCACTCCCGCGCGGCGGTGTTCATCACGCACCCGGTCTTCGCCGCGGCCCTGTTCGTCGGCAGCCTGTACGTCCTGTACTTCTCCGGACTCTTCACGTTGATGATGGAGACACACACGGGACACGCGCTGATGGAGCTGCACTTCCTGGCCGTGGGATTCCTCTTCTACTACGTGATCGTGGGCGTCGATCCGTCGGCGCGGCGGGTGCCGCCGCTCGGTAGGTTCGCGGTGTTGCTCGTCTCGATGCCGTTCCATGCGTTCTTCTCCGTCACGATCATGTCGTCGGCCACGGTTCTCGCGGAGTCGTACTGGACGAGCCTGGATCGCCCGTACCAGACCGACCTGCTCGCGGACCAGAACCTCGGCGGGAGCGTCTCGTGGGCGATGGGTGAGCTGCCACTGTTGATCGTGATGGTGGCCCTGTTCGTACAGTGGTTGCGCAGCGACCAGCGCGAGTCGAAGCGTTTCGACCGGCGAGGCGACGCCGCGTTGGACGAGTACAACGCTTACCTCGCCTCGCTGAACGAACACGACCGCTGACGGGCAGACACGCGACAGCCTGCCCGGCCGTCAGGCGGGGCAGGCTGTGTGCGTACCGGGGCGGTCAGCCCTTGGTGATGTTGTGCACGCTGCGGGCGGTGCCGAAGCGGTCGGTGACGTCGGCCCAGTTGACGACGTTCCACCATGCCTTCACGTAGTAGGCCTTCACGTTCTTGTACTGCAGGTAGAACGCGTGCTCCCACATGTCGAGCATCAGCAGCGGCGTCAGACCCACGGGCAGGTTGCCCTGGTGGTCGTACAGCTGGCAGATGAGCAGCTTCTGACCGAGGGAGTCCCACGCGAGGATGGACCAGCCGGAGCCCTGGATGCCGAGCGCGCTGGCCTCGAACTGCCCGCGGAACCCGTCGAACGACCCGAACTGGTCGTCGATCGCTGCGCCCAGCTCGCCGTCGGGCTTGTCGCCGCCGTCGGGCGACATGTTCGGCCAGAAGACCGAGTGGTTCACGTGCCCGGCGAGGTTGAACGCGAGGTTCTTCTCGAGAAGGTTGACGGTGCCGAACTCCTGGACGTCGCGTGCCTCGGCGAGCTTCTCCAGTGCGGTGTTCGCGCCCGTTACGTACGTCTGGTGGTGCTTGTCGTGGTGCAATTCCATGATCGTGCCGGAGATGTGCGGCTCGAGTGCGCCATAGTCGTACGGCAGATCGGGCAGGGTGTAGTCAGCCACTCAATCCTCCCAAGGTCAGGTGCGATGAAGTTATCGCTGTGCTGTGGCCACAGTCTCTCAGTACCCGCACCGACACAAGAGAGCGCCCAGTTACGCTGGTCCCGCAACGCGAGCCGTTACCCACCCAATGCCGAGGAGACCTGTGAGCACTGCCCACGGCGATGCGACCTCTGCGCGGGTGTTCACCGTCCCGAACCTGCTGAGCTTCCTGCGGCTTCTCGGCGTGCCACTGTTCCTCTGGCTGGTGCTCGGGCCGGAGGAGGACGAGTGGGCGCTGCTCGTGCTGATGATCTCCGGCTTCACCGACTATCTCGACGGCAAGCTCGCGCGCACGCTGGGCCAGATGTCCAAGCTCGGAGCGATCCTCGACCCGGTCGCCGACCGGCTGTACATCCTCGCGGTCGTCGTCGGACTCACCTGGCGAGACATCATTCCACTGTGGTTGGCGGTCCTGCTGCCGCTCCGAGACATCTTCTTGTTCAGCCTGGTCCCGTTCCTGCGTACGCGCGGCTACAGCTCGCTCCCGGTGCACTTCCTCGGCAAGGCGGCGACGGCCTGCCTGCTGTACGCGTTCCCGCTGCTGCTGCTCGGCGACGACTCGGGCACGATCGCCGACCTGGCCGACGTGTTCGGCTGGGCGTTCACGATCTGGGGCGTGGGGCTCTACTGGTGGGCCGGCCTGCTGTACGCCTGGCAGGTGCGCAAGCTGATCTCGACGAGTCCGCCGAGCCAAGCGAGCTAGGGCGTCGGTGATGAACGTACTCGGTCGGCCCGGCGACTCGATGAACCTCCTGCAGGAGCTCGTCGAGCACTCGATCGACGACGACTACTACGTCGCGGCCGAGCGCCGCGAAGACGAGCCACCGCAGAAGCCGGGAGCACAGCGGGTCGCGTCCGTCGCCGCGCTGGC
The DNA here is from genome assembly GCF_025790165.1 of Solicola gregarius. Lineage (GTDB taxonomy): Bacteria > Actinomycetota > Actinomycetes > Propionibacteriales > Nocardioidaceae > Solicola > Solicola gregarius. Next base: position 4,508,675 of record NZ_CP094970.1, on the reverse strand, counting down.
GGTGTTCGCGCTGCTGATCACGCTCGCGGCGATCCAGACGTACGACCGTCGGCCGCAGGCGGAGGTCGAACGCGAGGCGTTGGTCGACCAGATCCACGAGCGGGAGTCGTCGGTCGCCGAGCTGCAGGACTCCGTCGACGGTGCACGTGACGACGTGGAGGCGCTCCAAGCGGGCGCTTCCGACCCCGAGCACGACGAGCGCGTCGTGAACGAGCAGATCTCGGTCGGCATGGTTGCCGTGACCGGGCCAGGCGCCACTGTCCTCGTCGACAACGCCGACGACTACGAGTCGCAACCGCAGGGGCGCATCCGCGACACGGATATGCAGCTGTTGGTCAACGGGCTGTGGAACGCCGGCGCCGAGGCGGTCGCCGTCAACGGCCAGCGCATCACGACCCTGACGTCGATCCGGACCGCGGGCGAGGCGATCACCGTGAACTACCGCTCGTTGTCCGCGCCCTACACCGTCGAGGCGATCGGCAACATGGACACGCTTGCGGCACGCTTCCTCGACACGCAGGCGGGGTCCGTGTGGTCGTCGCTCGCCAACAACTACGGTATGCAGTTCGAGGTCAGCAGCGAGCCGGACCTGTCGCTTCCGGCAGCGCCGAAGGGCCGCCTCACGGTACGTCATGCACAGGTCAAAGGGGACAACCAATGATCGCGATCGCGGGCCTCGTCGTCGGCGTAGTGCTCGGGCTTGTCTTCGAGCCGACAGTTCCGTCCGGCCTGCAGCCCTATCTTCCGATCGCCGTCGTCGCCGCGCTCGACGCCGTGTTCGGCGCGTTCCGGGCGTACCTCGATGGCAAGTTCGACGACAAGGTCTTCGTCGTCTCGTTCGTCTCCAACGTGTTGATCGCCGGACTCATCGTCTACCTCGGCGACCAGCTCGGCGTCGGCGGACAGCTGTCGACGGGCGTCATCGTGGTCCTCGGCATTCGGATCTTCGCCAACGCCGCCGCGGTTCGGAGGCATGTCTTCCATGCCTGAGTCGAACTCCGGTTCCGATGAGCCGACGACCGGTCGAGTCCGGTTGTGGCGCGCGCTCAAGGCTCGACCCGCGCGGGCGCAGATCGTTGTCGCCGTGCTGCTCGGCGTCCTCGGGTTCGCGGCCGTGATGCAGGTCCAGTCGGTACGCGAGGATGAGGACTTCGCCGGATACCGTCGCGGCGACCTCGTCCAGCTGCTCGACTCGCTCGACGCGGCGCACGAGCGCGTCTCTGCCGACCTGCAGGAGCTGAACGCGACCCGCGACCGGTTGGAGTCGTCGACCAACCGTACGAAGGCCGCGCGCGAGGCCGCCGCCAAGGAGGCCGAGCGGCTGTCCGTGCTGTCCGGAACCGTCCCCGTCACGGGCCCCGGGGTCCGGATCACGATCACCGACGAGGAGAACGCCGTCGGCGCGTCCACGCTGCTGAACGCCGTCGAGGAGCTTCGCGACGCGGGCGCCGAGGCCATCCAGATCAACGGGGTCGTCCGCATCATCGCGCAGTCGTACTTCGTCGACTCCGACCGCGGTATCCGGGTCGACGGGCGCGAGCTCACCAGGCCGCTCGTACTCGACGTGATCGGCGATTCCGACACGTTGCAAGATGCGGTCGGCTTCCGCGGCGGCCTCATCGACGAGGTCGAGCTGGTCGGGGGCCAGGCAGAGGTCGAAGAGGTTGCCTCGATCGACATCACCGCGTTGTCCGACCCACGCGAACCCGAGTACGCTCAACCGGCATCGTGAGCCGCGCACCGAAGGAGACTCCGTGACCCCCGACGACCTCAAGTACAGCTCTGACCACGAGTGGGTACGAGTGGACGGCGACACCGCGACGATCGGCATCACCGACTACGCGCAAGGCGAGCTCGGCGACATCGTTTACGTATCGCTGCCGGCGACCGGCGAGCAGGTGGAGCCGGGGTCGGTCATCGGAGAGCTGGAGTCGACGAAGTCCGTCAGCGATCTGTTCGCTCCGGTGGCCGGCGAGGTCGTGACGCGCAACGAGGCATTGGAGAGTAGTCCCGAGCTCGTCAACAGCGATGCGTACGGCGAGGGCTGGCTGTTCAAGGTGCGCCTCGCCGAGGGCGCCGAGCTCGACGGATTGATGGACGCGCAGGCCTACGAAGCACAACTCGGCGAGTGATAGGTTCTAGGTATCAACCTCAAGTGAGGCTTGAGAGTCCGGAGCGGGAGGAGATCGCCATGGCTGATATCAGCGGAAGCCGGGACGAGTCTGGCGAGCCAGAGTCCCCAAGTGAGGTCACGTCGACGATTCCGATCCCACAGGCGGGGGCGGATCTCGAGAGCAAGCCCGGCGAGCTCACCGAGGAGGATGCGACCGCGCTCGAGGCGTTGCCCGGCGGCAGTGCGTTGCTGCTGGTTCAGCGCGGGCCGAGTGCGGGCTCGCGGTTCCTGCTCGACACCGACCAGGTGACGGCCGGTCGTCACCCGGACAGCGACATCTTCCTCGACGACGTCACGGTCTCGCGTCGGCACGCGGTCTTCTCGCGCGTGCAGGGCGGCGGCTTCACGGTCACCGACGTCGGCAGCCTGAACGGCACGTACGTCAACCGCGACCGCATCGACGAGGTGCTGTTGTCCGGTGGCGACGAGGTGCAGATCGGCAAATACCGGCTGGTGTACTACCCGAGCACCCAGGGCGGTACCCGGCAGTGACTCAGGCGGTGCCGTCCCGCGATCGGATGAGCATCGGCGACGTGCTGCAGGAGCTGCGTTCGGATTTTCCCGACATCACGGTCTCCAAGATCCGTTATCTCGAGTCCGAGGGTCTCGTAGAACCCGAACGCACCCCATCCGGGTATCGCAAGTTCTCGACCGCCGACGTCGAGCGACTGCGGTACGTCCTGACGATGCAGCGCGACAGGTTCTACCCCCTGCGCGAGATCCGCAAGAACCTCGAGGCGATGGATCGCGGCCTCACACCGCAGTCGGGTTCGGAGGACGTCGGCACGCCGACGGTGCCGAAGGTGGTGCTGTCCGATGACGGCTACCCGACGGGCGACTCGTTCCGCCCGAGCCGACACGAGATCCGACTCTCGCGTGCCGAGCTGCTCGAGGCGGCCGAGATCGGCACCGACCTGCTCGATGCGATGGAGCAGTTCGGCCTGATGCGCCCGCGGGCGAGCCATCAGCATTACGACGGTGTCGATGTCGCGGTCGCCAAGACCGTCGGTGAGCTCGCCGCGTACGGAGTCGAGCCCCGACACCTGCGTGCCTTCAAGACCGCGGCCGACCGCGAGGTCGGTCTGTTCGAGCAGATCGTCTCGACCCAACAGCGCCCCGGCGATCCGAGCGCGACAGCGCGCGCCGAGGAGACCATCCGCGAGCTGGCGGCGCTGTCCGTACGACTCCACACGACACTCGTCAAGCACGGGTTGCAGAAGCGCGATTAGCGCGTGTGTCCGTTCGCGGGCAAGAGTAGGGTGAGAAGCGTGCGAGAGCTCGATGTCGTCGGTGTACGCGTGGAGATGCCGTCCAACACGCCGCTGGTCCTCCTGCGTGAGGTGGAGGGAGCGCGATACCTCCCGATCTGGATCGGTGCGGTCGAGGCGACCGCCATCGCATTCGCCCAGCAGGGAGTCGTGCCTCCCCGGCCGATGACCCACGATCTGATGCGTGACCTGCTCGGCGCGCTCGAGCAGGAGCTCGACGAGGTACGCATCACCGAGGTCACCGAGAACACGTTCTACGCCGTGCTCGCGCTCTCGTCCGGGCTCGAGGTCGACGCGCGACCCTCCGATGCGATCGCGCTCGCGCTGCGTACCGGCTCCCGGATCGTATGCGCCGAAGACGTCCTGGACGAGTCGTCGGTGAACGTACCGGATGAGGAGGAGGCAGAGGTCGAGAAGTTCCGTGAGTTCCTCGACCAGATCAGCCCGGAGGACTTCGAGAAGGAGTCCTGACGCGGCAGCCTGACCCTCAACTTGAGGTTGAGGGTTGCGTTCGGGCGACACGCCCGGACGAGCAGGAGGTCGTTGACCGACCCGGTCGAGCGGCCTACCTTGAATGAGGAACATCGGCGCTGTAACTCCACAGCGGTGATCTGTGGTTTCGGAAGGCGAGTACGTGAGCAACCACGGCGACGAGGCGACACACAAGGTCGACGCAGCCCGCGAGGCGCAGGCGATCAAGGAAGCTGGCGACCAGGGTCTGCTGTTCGACGACGATCTGTCGCCGATGCCCGACGACACCGGCTTCCGCGGTCCGACCGCCTGCAGCGCGGCGGGCATCACGTACCGCCAGCTCGACTACTGGGCCCGCACCGGTCTGGTCGAGCCGACCGTTCGCTCGGCGGGCGGGTCCGGCACGCAACGCCTCTACTCGTTCCGCGACATCCTGCTGCTGAAGATCATCAAGCGACTTCTCGACGCCGGGGTCTCGCTGCAGCAGATCCGTACGGCCGTCTCGCACCTGCGCGACCGCGGCACCGACGACCTCACCGAGGTCACCTTGATGAGCGACGGCGCCAGCGTGTACGAATGCCGCTCGTCCGACGAGGTCATCGACCTCCTGCAGGGCGGCCAGGGCGTGTTCGGCATCGCGATCGGCGGCGTCTGGCGCGAGATCGAGGGCTCGCTGTCGGAGCTCCCGAGCGAACGCGCCGACGAGCTGCCGGCCGAACACGCCGGCGACGAGCTCGCCGCCCGGCGCCGCGCCAAGCGCGTCGGCTGATAGCCTGGAGCAGCCGACGATGACGTGTGGGAGAGCCTGCGCGTCTGCGCAGCGCCGAAGGGGCAACTCCTCCCCGGAACCTCTCAGGCCGCACGGACCACACGTACCAGGCAACTCTGGAGCGCATCACGACGTGACAGAGGGGGAGGCGTAAGCACATCGACGCCTCTGCTTGGAGATCCTGATGGCCGACCGGCAATCACTCACCGAACTCGACAACGCGCTGCCGTTCCGGCGTCGGCACATCGGACCGGACGAGGTGCAGCGACGCACCATGCTCGATCGCGTCGGATACGCCTCGCTCGACGCGCTGATGGCGGCGGCCGTTCCGGCGAGTATCGCCGACCGCGAGCCGCTCCACCTGCCCGCCGCCTTGAGCGAGAGCGAGACGCTCGCCGCGCTGCGGGCGAAGGCCGAGCGCAACCGTCCGGGCGTCGCGATGCTGGGCCGCGGCTACCACCCGACGATCACGCCCGCCGTCGTCCGGCGCAACGTGCTCGAAGACCCGTCGTGGTACACCGCCTACACGCCGTACCAACCGGAGATCTCCCAGGGACGGCTCGAGGCGCTGCTGAACTTCCAGACCATGATCTCCGACCTCGCGGGGCTGCCGACGGCGAACGCGTCGCTGCTCGACGAGGCGACTGCCGCGGCCGAGGCGATGACCCTCGCGCGGCGTGCCGTTCGCGCGAAGGCCGATCTGCCGTTCGTCGTCGACACGGGTTGCCTGCCGCAGACGATCGAGGTCGTACGAACCCGCGCCGAGGCGATGGGCATCGAGCTGACCCTGGCCGACCTGTCGACCGAGTCGATCGACACCGACGTGTGCGGCGCACTGATCGCCTATCCGCGCGCCGACGGCGCGGTCACCGATCCGCGTCGCGCGATCGAGCAGACGCATGACCATGGCGGGCTGGCCGTCGTGGTCACCGACCCGCTGGCGCTGTGCGTGCTGGAGGCACCGGGCGAGCTCGGGGCCGACGTGGTCGTCGGCTCGGCCCAGCGCTTCGGAGTCCCGATGTTCTACGGCGGGCCGCACGCCGGCTTCATGGCGGTACGCGAAGGACTCGAGCGCCATCTGCCCGGGCGGCTCGTCGGCGTCTCGGTCGATGCCGAGGGACGTCCCGCGTACCGGCTCGCCCTGCAGACCCGCGAGCAGCACATCCGACGCGACCGGGCGACATCGAACATCTGCACCGCGCAGGTGCTGCTCGCCGTCGTCGCTTCGATGTACGCCGTGTACCACGGCGCCGACGGGCTGCGGCAGATCGCCAAGCGCACGCATCGGTACGCCGTGGTGATCGCCGAGGGCCTGCGGCGTTCGGGCATCGAGGTCGTGCACGACGCGTTCTTCGACACGGTGACCGCCCGCGTACCCGGGCGTGCGCGACAGGCCGTTGCGGCCGCCCGCGCGGCGGGCATCCACGTCCTGCAGGTCGACGCCGACACCGTTGCGGTGAGCACCTCGGAGGTCACCACGTCGCGGCATGTCGAGGAGGTCTGGTCGGCGTTCGCCGCCGACGACGCCGGCAGCATCGACGACCTCGACACGGTCACCGAAGACGCCGTGCCCGCCGACCTCGTTCGCCAGAGCGAGTTCCTGACGCATCCGGTGTTCTCCGAGCATCGCAGCGAGACGCAGCTGCTCCGGTACCTCAAGCGGCTGAGTGACCGTGACTACGCACTCGACCGGGGCATGATCCCGCTCGGCTCCTGCACGATGAAGCTCAACGCGACGGCCGAGATGGAGCCGATCAGCTGGCCGGGCTTCGCCGACCTGCACCCCTTCGTACCCGCCGGAGACGCCGCCGGGCTGCTCGAGGTCGTCGACGAGCTCGAGTCGTGGCTGGCGGAGATCACCGGGTACGCCGCGGTCTCGCTGCAGCCCAACGCGGGTTCGCAGGGCGAGCTCGCGGGCCTGCTCGCGATCCGGCACTACCACCGCGCGCGTGGCGACGAGCAGCGTGACGTCTGCCTGATCCCGAGCTCGGCACACGGCACGAACGCGGCGTCGGCGGTCATGGCCGGCCTGAAGGTCGTCGTGGTGGCGGCCGAGGAGCACGGCAGCGTCGACCTCGACGATCTGCGCGCCAAGTGCGAGCAGTACGCCGATCGGTTGGCCGCCATCATGGTGACGTACCCGTCGACCCACGGCGTGTACGAGCCGGAGATCTCCGCGCTCTGCGACATCGTGCACTCCTACGGCGGGCAGGTCTACGTCGACGGCGCCAACCTGAATGCGCTGCTCGGCCACGCCAAGCCCGGCGAGTTCGGCGGCGACGTCTCACATCTCAACCTGCACAAGACGTTCTGCATCCCGCATGGAGGCGGTGGGCCAGGTGTCGGCCCGGTCGCGGTCGCGGCCCATCTGGTCGACCACCTGCCATCGCACTCCCTCGATCCACGAGACGGCAGGCGCGAGGGCCTCGGCGCCGTGAGCGCGGCGCCGTACGGCTCGGCCGGCATCCTGCCGATCTCCTGGGCGTACGTCGCGATGATGGGCGGCCCCGGACTCGCAGAGGCGACGTCGGTGGCAGTACTGTCCGCGAACTACATCGCGACGCGGCTCCACGAACACTTCCCGGTGCTCTACACAGGGCCGGGCGGGCTGGTCGCGCACGAGTGCATCCTCGACCTGCGCGAGCTGACCAAGTCCAGCGGCGTCAGCGTCGACGACGTCGCGAAGCGATTGATCGACTACGGGTTCCACGCACCGACGATGAGCTTCCCGGTCGCCGGCACGCTCATGGTCGAACCGACCGAGTCGGAGGATCTCGCCGAGATCGACAGGTTCTGCGATGCGATGATCGCGATCCGGGGCGAGATCACTTGCGTCGAGAAGGGGGAGTGGTCGGTCGATGACAGCCCTCTGCGCAACGCCCCCCATACGACCCGCGCCCTCGCCGACGACTGGAAGCGGCCGTACGCTCCGATGGTCGGTGCGTTCCCGGCGGGAATCGACCCGGACAAGTACTGGCCACCCGTTGCCCGCATCGACCAGGCGTACGGCGACCGCAACCTGGTCTGCGCCTGCCCGCCGCCCGACGCCTTCGAGGAGTAGACGTTGCTGGAGTCGACCCGACCGCACCTGGAGGCGGTCGTCGCCGAGGCGCAGGCCGAGGGCAAGGTGCCGTCGTTGGTCGCCGGTGTTGTCCGTGACGGTTCGCTGGTCTGGTCGACGGGGCGCGGCACATCGGTGCGCCCCGGTGGGCACGATCGCCCGGACCACGACACGCAGTACCGCATCGGCTCGATCACGAAGACGCTCACCGCCGCACTGATCCTGCAGCTGCGCGACGAGGGTGAGCTCGACCTCAACGACCGAGTCGGCGCGCACGTACCCGAAGGGCCGTTCGCCGACGCAGTTCTGCGCGACCTGCTCTCGCATCGCGCGGGGATCCCCGCGGAGCCGCGGGGTCCCTGGTGGGAGCGCAGCCGCGGCGGCTCGTACGACGAGCTGGTGAAGGCCAATGCCGACGCGTCCCGAGTGCTGCCGGTCGCCGAGCGCTATCACTACTCCAACACCGCGTTCGGCGTACTCGCCCGCGTCGTCGAGGTGCGTCGCGGTCAGCCGTGGATGAGTGCGGTCGACGAACGCCTGCTCCGGCCGCTCGGCATGAGCCGCACCACGTACGCTCCCGAGGCGCCGCACGCGCAGGGTTACTCGGTCGACGCGTTGACCGGCACGCTCACTGCCGAGCCGCATCAGGACACCGGCGCGATGGCGCCGGCCGGTCAGCTGTGGAGCACGGCCGACGATCTCGCTCGATGGGGTTCGCTGTTGCTGGGCGGTCGTCCCGACGTGCTCGGGGGGTCGGCGCTCACGGCGATGTCGACACCGCATTCGGCCGACCCGGACGAGCGGCTGGCCGGCGCGTACGGGCTCGGTCTGCGACTGGGGCGCACGGGCGAGCGGCTGCTGATCGGACACACGGGCTCCATGCCCGGATTCCTCGCGGCGCTGTTCGTCGACCCGGAGTCGCGTGTCGGCGCGATCGTACTCGCCAACACGGCCTACGGGATCGAGCTCGAGTCGCTGCCGCGGCAGCTGATCGACACCACACTCGCGCACGAACCAGTGATCGCCGACGAGTGGGAAGCGACGACATCCGTACCCGAGGCACACGCCGAGCTGGTCGGTATGTGGCACTGGGGCAACAGCCCGTTCCGCATGACGACCGACGGCGCGCGGCTCTCGCTGACCCCGCTGGGGGGCGATGGCGGTTTCCGGTTCGAGCAGACGGGCACCGACAGCTACCGCGGGCTGTCCGGATACCAGAACGCCGAGATGATGCGCGTCGTGCGCCGGGCCGACGGCGGCGTCAGTCATCTCGACATCGGCACGTTCTGCTACACGCGGTTGCCGTACGATCCGCGCGTCGACTACCCCGGCAGAGCAGACGAACCAGCAGTACGCTGACGCCCATGTCTACCACTGCACGCTTGTCCGCGGTCGGCGCGGCCGCGCTACTGGCGCTCACGACCGGCACCGTCTCCGCACAGGGGAGCGCCCCGAGCGCATCGCCCGAAGCAAAGGGGGCGAAGCAGATCACCGTCACGAGCAAGGCGTTCCACCAAGGGGCGAAGATCCCCAAGAAGTACACCTGCGACGGTGCCGACGTCTCGCCGCCGCTGAAGTGGCGGCACATTCCGAAGCGGGCCAAGAAGTTGGCGCTCGTCGTCGACGACCCCGATGCGCCCGGCGGCACCTGGACGCATTGGGTCGTCCTCGACATCGCGAAGTCCACTCGGGGGAGCCGCATCGGCAAGGTTCCGAAGGGCGGCGTCCAGGCCAAGAACTCCTGGGGTGACGCCGCGTACGGAGGGCCGTGCCCGCCGAGCGGCACCCATCGCTACCGGTTCAAGCTGTACGCGCTCGACCACGCGACGGGACTCCGGCGGGGCGCCCCGCTGAAGAGGGCGCTCCGGGCAGTCTCCAAGCACGCGATCAAGCACGGCAAGCTCATGGGCAGGTACACCGCGAAGTAGTCGTGCGGTCAGCTCTTGACGTAGCCGTTCGGGTTGAGGACGTACTTCGTCGCTGCGCCCGCATCGAACTCGGCGTAGCCTCGGGGCGCGTCGTCGAGCGTGATCGCCTTCGCGTTCACGGCGCCCGCGATGTCGACCTTGTCATGCAGGATCGCCATCATCAGCTGACGGTTGTACTTCATCACCGGGCACTGGCCGGTCGTGAACGACAGCGACTTCGCCCAACCGGTGCCGATGCTGATCGAGAGCGAGCCGACCTTCGCGGCCTCGTCGACGCCGCCGGGGTCGCCGGTCACGTACAGGCCGGGAATGCCGAGCGCCCCACCGGCGGCCGTCACCGTCATCAGCGAGTTGAGCACCGTTGCGGGTGCCTCCTTTGCGTGGTCGCCACCCCCGTGGCCGCGAGCCTCGAAGCCGACGGCATCGACCGCCGCGTCCACCTCGGGGACACCGAGCAGCTGCTCGATCTGGTCCTCGGGTGCACCGGCGCCGACATTGAGGGTTTCGCACCCGAAGCTGCGCGCCTGTGCGAGACGCTCGTCGTTCATGTCACCGACGATCACGACCGCGGCACCGAGCAGCTGAGCGCCGGCGGCGGCGGCCAGGCCGACGGGCCCGGCGCCGGCGACGTAGACCGTCGATCCGACCTCGACTCCGGCCGTGACCGCTCCGTGGAAGCCGGTCGGAAAGATGTCGGAGAGCATGGTGAGATCCATGATCTTCTCCAGTGCCTGCTCGCGGTCGGGGAACCTCAGCAGATTCCAGTCCGCATACGGCACCAAGACGTACTCGGCCTGTCCACCGACCCAGCCGCCCATGTCGACATACCCATACGCGCTACCCGGACGGTCGGGGTTGACGTTCAAGCAGATCCCGGTCTTGCGCTCCTTGCAGTTGCGGCATCGTCCGCAGGAGATGTTGAACGGCACGGAGACGATGTCGCCGACCTTGGTGAACTCGACGTCCGATCCGACCTCGACGACCTCGCCGCTGATCTCGTGGCCGAGCACGAGTCCGGCAGGGGCAGTCGTACGCCCACGAACCATATGCTGGTCGGATCCGCAGATGTTCGTCGTGACGGTACGCAGGATTGCGCCATGGGGCACCTTGCGGCCGACATTGGCGGGATTGACTCCCGGCCCGTCTTTCAGCTCGAACGTCGGATAGTCGGTGTCGATGACCTCGACGACACCGGGCTCCTGGTACGCAACTGCCTTGTTTCCGGACACGTCGGCCTCCTCGGCTCTGGGTTGCAACACCCGACTGCACCGCGAGGTCCCGACGACGATCCAATTGTCACGCTAGCACGGCGCGTTCGGGCCGAGGCGTGATCGCTCAGCTGGCTTGACTGACGCTGCTCATGTTGAAGTCCGGTACGCGCAGGGCCGGGGTCGACGTACGCAGAAACTCGTCGCCCCACTCGCGGCTGAACGACGGCGCCGATGCGCTCGCGTCGGTGAATCGCGCGAGCAGGTCGATCGGGCTCTCGTTGAAGCGGAAGTTGTTCACCGACCCGGTGATCTCGCCGTTCTCGACAAGGTAGACGCCGTCGCGGGTGAGCCCGGTGAGCAGCAGGCTCTGAGCGTCGACCTCGCGGATGTACCACAGGCAGGTGAGCAGCAACCCGCGCTCCATGCCCGCCGCGAGCGCCTCCGGCTGCGTGCTCGTACCTCCGACGTCCACCAACAGGTTGCCGATGCCCGGTGTCACCGGCTGCTCGGTGAGCACGGCGGAGTGCCTCGTTTGGCGGAGTGCGCGAAGCTCGCCATCGGCGATCCAGTCGGTGCGGCTCAGGGCGAGGCCGTTGTCGAACACCGACGAATCCGAGCTCGACGCGTGCGCCGTCACGAACGGACTGCACTCGAGACCGGGCGCGGCCGGGTCGGAGTACATCGTCACGGGACGTTCGCTCAGCCGCTCTCCGATCCGGGTGCCGCCACCCGGACGCGCGAAGGCGGTCTGCCCGTCGAGAGCGTCGCGTGCACCGGCGGTCCAGTACGCGTAGATCAGCAGGTCGGCGACCGCGGTCGGCGGCAGGATCGTGTCGTAGCGTCCGGCGTCGAGGCTCACGCTGCGCTGCGCCCAGCCGAGTCGGCGTTCGAGGTCGGCGTCGAGCCCGAGCGCGTCGACGTCGCCGAAGTCGCGGGTCGCCTGCCCGACCCAGGCTGAACGCTGGTCAGCGTCTTTGCCCGTGACGCCGATGTGTCCGCCCGGCTGAACGTGTCGCCGGCGCAGTCCGCTCGACGAGCCGACGTACGTCGTGGTGACGTCGTGCTCGGCGTAGCCGAACAGCCGCCTGCCCTCGGAACGGGCGCGCCCGAAGGCCTCGCCGAGATCGTTGGCGAGCGGCTCGAGGACCTCGATGGAGGTGGTGTCAGGGGCATCGGCCCAGGCGGCGTCGACGGTCTCCGGCACGAACGGCGCTGCATCCTCGGCTGGCCCTGCATCGCGGGCGGCGCGATCGGCGCGGTCGACAAGCACGCGCACCTCGTCGACCGCGGACGCACTTCGTGACAGCGACGCCGCGGCGACCCCGGTACTGCCCGCGACCGTCGAGACGACCGTCACGGTCGAGTCGCGGGCCACGCCGTTCGTCGTCAAGTTGTTGTTCGCCCAGCGTAGGTTCGCGGTCGACGAGCGGTCGACGATGACGACACACCCGTCGGCGGTCGAGTGCTCGAGCCCGCGCTCGACGAGCTCCTGCGGCTTGTTCGTCTCCATCGCGTGCTTCCTATCGTCCGGACTCGGCCTGGGTGTTCAGGATTGATACGTCTCGGAACAGCGCGCTCGGCGCGCCGTGGCTCACTGCCGCGACCTGGGCCGGCTGTGCCTTGCCGCAGTTGAACGCGCCGCAGAGGCGCCAGGTCTGCGGACCGCCGACCGCCGACATCGAGCGCCAGAAGTCGGTCGTCGTCGCCTGGTAGGCGGCATCGCGAACCTGACCGCGCAGCTCGCCGTCCTCGATCCGGTAGAACCGCTGGCCGGTGAACTGGAAGTTGTAGCGCTGCATGTCGATCGACCATGACTTGTCGCCGACGATGTACAGGCCGCGCTCGACGTCGGCGATCAGCCCGTCGGTGTCGGGGCCGTCTGCCGCGGGCTGCAGCGACACGTTCGCCATCCGCTGGATCGGTACGCGGGCGGGGGAGTCGGCGAACGCGCAGCCGTTGGAGCGGTCGAAGCCGTTGAGTCCAGCCATCGCGCGGTCGAGCTGGTAGCCGACGAGCACACCGTCGCGGATGAGGTCCCATGTCTGGGCCTCGACTCCGTCGTCGTCGTACCCGACGGTGGACAGGCCGTGCTCGACGGTACGGTCGCCGGTCACGTGCATGACGGGGGAGCCGTACTGCAGGGTGCCGAGCTGGTCGTACGTCGCGAACGACGTGCCCGCGAAGTTCGCCTCGTAGCCAAGCGCGCGGTCGAGTTCGGTCGCATGCCCGATCGACTCGTGGATCGTGAGCCACAGGTTGGTCGGGTCGATGACCACGTCGTACGTGCCGGGCTCCACGCTCGGCGCCGCGAGCTTCTCGGCGAGCTGGTCGGGCAGTGCCGCGAGCTCGCCGGCCCAGTCGTACCGGCCGTCGGTGAGGTACTCCCACCCGCGGCCGACCGGCGGGGCGATCGTCCGCATCGCGTCGATGCGTCCGTCGCGCTCGCCGTAGACCTCCAGCTCGGGATGGAGCCGCACGCGCTGCTGAGTCGTGCTGGTGCCCGAGAGGTCGGCATAGAACTTGTTCTCGACGTACTGCTCGAGATGAGCGCTCACATGTGCGACCGCCGGCGCCGCGGCGAGGTCGCGGCTCCAGTCACCGAGCAGCGTGACCTTCTCGTCGAGGGGTACGCCGAGCGGGTCGATGTCGTACGACGACACCCAGACCGCGCGGCGGTGCGTTGGCTCCGGCGCGAGCTCGACCCGCTCAGGGCTGACAGGCGCCGACACGTGCGCGACACGGACGGCCTCCTCGGCCGTTCGGACCGCCGCCGTGTTGGTCAGCTCGAACGTCGATGCGAAGCCCCACGTGCCGTCGACGATGACTCGCACGCACATGCCGAGCTGCTCGCCGTCGTGCGCGCCCTCCAGTGCGCCGTCACGCAGAGCGACGGTCTGCGAACGGAGCCGCTCGAGCCGGAAGTCTGCGTGGCTCGCGCCGAAGTCCCGCGCGCGCTGCAGCGCAGCGTCGGCGAGCCGCTCCAGGGGGAGGTCGGTGAAGGTCGGGTCCACGTCAGCCATGCGAGGACGATATCTACCCGACTACCGAGTGCTCACGTCAGCATGGGCAATACGCTCGGGGTGGCTGTAGACCACCATGCGCCCGTCGCGTACGAACCCGATCACGCCGATGCCTACCTCCTTCGCGACGTCGACGGCAAGCGACGACGGCGCGCCGACGGCGGCGATGAGCGGGATGCCGGCGACGGCGGCCTTCTGCACGATCTCGTACGCGACGCGCCCGCTCACGCAGAGTATCGCCGCGGCGACGTCGATCTGTTCGAGAACGCAGTGTCCGATCGCCTTGTCGACCGCGTTGTGGCGGCCGACGTCCTCGCGGACCACGAGGGCCTTGCCGCCGGTGTCGAAGAGCCCGGCGGCGTGGAGTCCGCCGGTCGTGGCGAACACCTGCTGTTCAGCGCGCAGCCGGTCGGGGAGTGAGGCGATCAGCGCGGGGTCGGCACGTACGTCGGACCGGATCGGGCGCGCCGCGACGGCAACGTCGGACACGGACTCCTTGCCGCACACGCCGCATGCCGACGAGACGTCACGCGCCCGCCAGCCGGTCGCCGGCGTGGTGTTCAGGTGCAGGGTGACGACGTTGAACTCCTCGTCCTCGCTGAGGTCTGCGTCGGTGCAGTACGCGATCGACCGGACGTCGTCGCGGGCCGCGTACACGCCTTCGGCGAAGAGCAGCCCGGCGGTGAGCTCGAAGTCGCGCCCGGGCGTACGCATCGTGATGCCGAACCGCTCGACGGGCATCCCGGGAGCGTCGACACGCATCTCCAGCGGCTCCTCGGTCGCGAGCCGATCTTCGTGTCGTAGTGTCTTCGACCCGGCGATCTCGAGCACCTGGACTCGCCGGGTCGGACCCGGCCTGCGCGCCATCACGAGTCTCGCGCTCGCTTTCGTACCTCGAGCGCGCCCGCGAGATCGGCGGCGGCGTCGGCGATGCTGCGGCGCAGGCCAGGCCGGAGATCGGTTCGAGTGAGGGTCTCGTCGGCAAGCGTGAGCGTACGTGCCTCGACGGCGACCGACGGGAACGCGAGCCTGGCGGACTCGCCGACGACCCAACCGGAGCGGAATCCCTGCGTTGCCGGGAACTCCGCGAAGTAGCGCTCGACGTACGGCGCGTGCAGGGCGGTCTGTTCCGGCCACCAGAACCCCTCGGCCGTCGCGTAGATCTCGTAGTTGGACAGGCCGGTGTCGTTGGTCAGGTCGTGCCAGGCGGCCGTCTTCGCATCGGGATCGGGTAGCGCAGCGCGGGCGCGGATCGCGTGGATGCGCCCGGAGCTCGACGGGTCGCGCTCGAGCTCGCGCGCGATCGCGTCGACGTCGACGCCGCCCCACCGGGCGAGCTGGGTGACGACCGTCCAGCGCAGCTCGTCGTCGATCGCCAGGCCGTGCGGGGCCTCACCGGAGATCCAACGCTGCAACAGGTCGGCGTCCGAGGTGAGGGTGACGAAGCCACGCGCCGCGGCGAGCTGGAGGGCCGATCCGGGCGGTGCGGAGTCGAGGCGCAGCCCGTACGCACCGCTGAGGCGCTGGCGGGCCGTACGCGGATCGCTGAGGTAGCGGTCGAGAAGCGATCGCCGAGACCAACCGGCAAGGGCTTGCACGGTGATGTCCTCGGTCTCGTGCGGGATCGCGCTCTCGACGAGCGACACGGCAAGGCCGGTGTCGATGTCGGCGTCGTCGACCGAGTCGCGCAGACCCAGCCACACACTCGCCCGCGTGACCGGGTCGGTGATCCGCGGCCACGCGTCGACGAGCCCGGACACGGTCTGCGGATCGTGCCGGAAGCGGGCCCACGTCTCGTCGTGGACGTCGAGCAGGATCAGCTCGTCGGCGCCGCTCTCGACCTGCTGCGATCCACCTCGCAGCGCGACCTGTGTCGTGACGACATCGTCACCTGCGCCGAGGGTGCCGACCGAGAAGGTGTGTGGTCGTACCGTGCCGTCGGGTGACTCGACGGTGATATTTCGCCGGTCGAACCGGATGACGTCCGCACCCGCCGTGCGGAGCCACGCCCGCGCCCACTCGTCGAGATCCGTTGCCCCGGCGTCGCGCCAAGCGCCGAACAGGTCGTGCAGCGTGGCGTTGCCGAAGGCGTGCCGGGTCAGGTGCGCGCGTACGCCCCCGAGGAACACTTCGTCGCCGAGGTGGGCGGCGAGCTGCTTGAGCACCGATGCGCCCTTGGCGTACGAGATGCCATCGAAGTCCGCGAGCGCACTCGCACCGTCGGGGGCGCCGTTGCCGGCCACGGGGTGCGTCGACGGCCGCTGGTCGGCCAGCAGCCCCCACGGCTTTCGTACGCCGGCGAAGTCGACCCAGCTGTCGGTGAACTCGGTGGCCGCGTCGCATACGCGGTACGCCATGTACTCGGCGAACGACTCGTTCAGCCAGAGGTCGTCCCACCACTGCATCGTCACCAGGTCGCCGAACCACTGGTGTGCCATCTCGTGCGCGATCACCCGGGCGCGACCGCCACGCTCCGCGCCCGTCACGCGGGAGCGGAAGATCATGTCGTCGCGGAACGTCACGCAGCCGGGGTTCTCCATCGCGCCGGCGTTGAACTCCGGAACGAAGCACTGGTAGTAGTCGCCGAACGGATAACGGATGCCGAACATCTCGTGGTAGGCGTCGAAGCACTGAGCCGTCACGGTGAACAGCTCGTCGGCGTCCTTGTCGAGATGCGGCGCGAGCGACTGCCGGGCCAGCAGGCCGAGTCGGATGCCGTCGTGCTCGCGCGTACGCACGTGGTACGGCCCGGCGACGAGGGTCACGAAGTACGTCGAGAGCGGCTTCGTCTCCTCGAAGCGCCACCTGCCTTCGCCATCGCGCTCTGCGCGCGCGTTGCCGACGACCGTCCAGTGCAGCGGCGCGCGTACGGCCATGGTGTAGGGCGCCTTGAGGTCGGGCTGGTCGAAGCAGCAGAAGATGCGTGGCGCGGCGTCGAGGAACGACATCGCATGGAGGTACGGCTCGCCGTCAACCGGGTCGACGGCCCGGTGGATGCCCTCGCCGTCGTTGCTGTACGCCATCGTGGTGTGTGCGATCAGCTCGTGCGTACCCGCAGTCAGCCGCAACGGGAGCCTGCCGTCGGCGTGCGCCTGTCGGTCGAGGGGCGCGCCGTCGAGCGTGAGCTCGTGCACCTCGACCGGCGAGAGCTCGACGAACGTCTCACAGTCGGCCGCGGACTCGAACCGGATGGTCGTACGCGAGTCGAACGTCTCGGGACCCTGGTCGAGGTCGAGCCGGACGTCGTACGCCTGGACGGTGATCAGATCCGCGCGGGCGCGGGCTTCTTCGACGGTGAGATTGGCCACCCGTCCAGCGTATGCCGTGCCGGAAACCGCAGGATCGGCTCGGTCGTCCGCAACCCTGCGTTCATCGGGTCGTACGTTTCAGCCGTCGCGCGTGGGGAAGGTCAGAGGCATGAACATGCGCCGCGTCCTCGGTCTCCTCGCAATGTCGTTCGTACTCCTCGCCGCTCTGGTGCTCTCCGGATCGACCAGCGCCTCGGCGTACCCGCCCGACCCGCCCGACGAGGCGACGGCGCGCGCGCACCTCGCGGAGCTCACGGTCACGACCCCGGGCAGTGGCGACGACTACGACCGGGACCTGTTCCCGCACTGGCACACGGTCGAGGGCACCTGCGACACCCGCGAGACCGTGCTGAAGCGCGACGGCTCCGGGGTGTCGGTTGGTGACGACTGCTACCCGACGAGCGGTTCGTGGTACAGCGTGTACGACAGCGAGACGTTCACGGATCCGTCGGACGTCCACATCGACCACATCGTGCCGTTGTCCGAGGCCTGGAAGTCCGGTGCGAACGACTGGACGACCGACCACCGCGAGGAGTTCGCGAACGACATCACCCACTCTCAGCTGATCGCCGTCAGCGCCAGCAGCAACATGAGCAAAGGTGACGACGACCCTGCCGAGTGGAAGCCGGAGAACGAGAACGTGTGGTGCGTCTACTCGCGCGAGTGGATCGATACCAAGTACGTGTACGACCTGACCGTCGACGACGCCGAGGTCGCGGCGCTGTCGGAGATGCTCGACCGCTGCTAGTCGCCTCGCCGCGGCGTTATGGTTGCGTCGGGAACCAACGCATGCGGAGGGCGTATGAAGGCTGCAGTGCTCGAGGAGCTCGGACAGCCTCCTCGGTACGCCGAGGCCGAGGAACCAGTGCCCACCGACGGTCTCGTTGTCGCCGACGTCCGCGCAGCGGCGGTGAAGAACATCGAGCGCGCGCTCGCCGCGGGGTCGCACTACGGTAGCGGACGGCTGCCCTTGCCCTGCGTGCTCGGGCATGACGCGGTTGTGGCCCTGCCCGATGGTCGTCGGGTGTTCGCGGGAGCGACGCCGCCCGGAGGGGCGATGGCCGAGCGTCTGCTGGTCGATCCTGAGCAGACCCTGCCGATTCCCGACTCTGTCGACGATGCGTCGGCCGCCGCGCTGCCGAATGCGGCCGCCTCCGCGTGGTTCGCACTCGAGTACGCGGGCCAGATTCGGACGGGGCAGTCGGTGTTGGTTCTCGGCGGCACCGGCGTGACTGGTTCGCTCGCGGTGCAGTTGGCGAAGCGGAGGTTCGGTGCCGGCAAGGTCGTTGCTGCCGGACGCAACGTCGAACGCTTGGGGCGGATCTCCGAGCTCGGCGCCGATGCCACGATCGAGCTCGGGCCCGCGGATGAGCCGGTCGCGGCGCAGCTCGCGCGCCACCATGCGGAGCACCCGTTCGACGTCGTCCTGGACTACTTGTGGGGCAAGCCGGCCGAGCACGTCCTTCGTACGCTCGCCAACGACGATCTGGCGGCCGGGTTCCACCGGACACGCTTCGTGCAGATCGGGGAGATGGCCGGGGCCACCATCGAGCTTCCGGCCGCGACCTTGCGGAGCGCAGGCATCGAGCTGGTGGGCCAAGGGGGCGGCAGCGTTCCGCGTGAGGCGTTCGGCCGGATCAGATCGGAGATCCTCCCGGCCGTGTTCTCGATGCTCGCCGACGGCACCATCGCCGCAGACACGCAGGTCCGGCCGCTGTCTGAGGTCACCGACGTCTGGACCACGCGGGCGCCGTCCGGCGTTCGGGTCGTGCTGGTGCCCGACCGTTGACGCGGAGCCGGTCGCGACTGCATAGGCTGTGCGCCGTGACGGAACTGACGGCGTACGGGCTCTGCGCGCTCGCGCTCGTCGTCGGCGCGTACGCCGGCTTGCTGACGCTACGTGAGCGGTCGTTCGACAACGCACTGTTCTACGCGGTGGCCCTGCTCGAGGTGCTCCTGGTCGCGCAGCTGGTCGGTGGGTGCATCGCGCTCGCGCAGACCGGGCGAGAGATCGACGGGATCACCTTCGTCGCGTACCTCGTGACGGTCGCGGTCGTGCCGATCGTCGCGGTGCTGTGGGGAGTATCGGACAAGAGCCGATGGGGGACAGGGGTGATGGTGATCGGCATGGTCACGGTCGCCGTGCTCTGCCTGCGGCTGCTCGACCTGTGGTCGGGGCGCTATGCCTGACTCGACGTCGCACGGATTCGGTCGGGTCCTCGTCGCCGTGTACGCGGTGTTCGCCCTCGCGGCGACGGCTCGCTCGCTGGTCCAGA
The DNA here is from genome assembly GCF_025790165.1 of Solicola gregarius. Classification (GTDB taxonomy): domain Bacteria; phylum Actinomycetota; class Actinomycetes; order Propionibacteriales; family Nocardioidaceae; genus Solicola; species Solicola gregarius. Next base: position 4,489,190 of record NZ_CP094970.1, on the reverse strand, counting down.
TCGCCACCCGCTTCGACGAGGCACCCGTCGCGTACCTGCTGTCGGCGTTCGCGGGAATCGTCTACATCGTCGCGACGATCGCGTTGGGACTCGGCCGCGACTCGACTCGGCGGCTCGCACTCGTGACGATCGTCGTGGAGCTGGTCGGGGTGCTCGCCGTCGGCACGCTGAGCCTCGCCGACCCGGACCTGTTCCCGGACGCCACCGTGTGGTCGGACTTCGGCCAGGGGTACGGCTACGTACCGCTCGTGCTGCCGTTCGTCGGGCTGTGGTGGCTGCGGCGCACGCGTTGAGCTGTGTGGGCCCTGCGCACTCATACCGCGCAGGGCCACGTCCATTAGAAGACATCGGGGCGCCCAGAGCGGGCAGCGACACGCGCGTTAATCCACAGGCCCTGTGCACCGTGGTGCCCGTGTGGTGGACAACCGCCCCGAAAGCTGTGGGTAACGATGTGGACGCAAGAAAGTTCGGATGAATCTTCGGGGAACCCTTGCGGTGTTGGGATGTGAGCGATACAACAGTCCCTACGCACTTCTTCGGAAGAGCGTCGAAGGATCGAAGTTCTTGGCTATGCCGACGGGCGACCGTCGGGACCAGCGGGTGACGAGGCTGGTGGTCGGGGAGGGAGATCCGGGTGATCGCCGACGTCACGCGGTGATCGATGTGAGGCCCGGCGAACTCATACTTCGCCGGGCCTCTCCTATTCTATCGACCGGCCGGAGTGGCTCCTTGGCACGTACGTGGGGCATGACGCCGCGGCAGAGCATCCTCGCCGAATGCCGACTCCGGGGCCCCGACGCAGTCGTGGCCGGCTGCGTGGCGATCCTCGACCGCGCCGAGGTCGACGCCGACCTCGTACGTGCGCTGGCCGGCCCCGCCGCCGAGGGAGTCCTCGCCGGTCGCGAGGGTGGCCCGAACGGCTATTGGCCCCGGGTGTGGGCCGTGCGTGGGTTGCTGCACGTGTACGACGCCGGTGCCACTCCCTCGATAGTGACCGCGACCGAGGACGACGCATGGCGCGTGCGTGAGATGGCCGCCAAGGTCGTCGCCAGACACCGCGTCGCCGACGCCTTCGACGCAATGGTCGTGCTCAGGGATGACCGCGTCGCGCGCGTACGCCGTGCGGCCGAGCGAGCGCTTGTAGAGCTGACGGCCGACGAAGCGTGACGAGGGCGGTCAGCGACGGAAGACCGCGAGCCACCGGTGCGCACTGGGATTCTGCGGAACCGGATGCAGTTCCGTCTGCTCGGCGCTCAAGGGACCATCGGCGAACCGCTCGACCTCCGCACGGGTGAGCGGCCACGGCGGGCCGTCCGCGGGCTCCGACTCCTCACGGGCGGAAGCGATCACGAGCAGCCGACCCCCGAGAGCGACGAGCCCCGCGACCGCGTCGATCGCGGCCGCATGGAAGTCGACGGGCATGGACTGCACGGTCATGCTCTCGACGACGAGGTCGAAGCCATCGAGCCACGGTGTCGGCAGGTCGAGCAGGTCCGCGGCGGCATAGTCGACCTCGGAATCCGGATGACGTCGCCGGGCCGCGTCGATCGCCGTGGGCGACACATCGAACGCAACCGTGTCGAAACCGAGGCTCGCGACGAACTCCGAATCGGACCCAGGACCCGACCCCACGACCATTGCCCGCCCCGGGCCGGCAAGCGCGTTGTGATCCGCCCACTCGGTCAGCAGCGGATGCGGCGCCCCTCGGTCCCACGGCACTTGCGTTCGACCGTCCTCGGCCGCGACGTACAGCCGTTCGAACCAGCCCGCCGGTCCGTCGGCGGTCGACTCGGCGGCGAGCCTTCGGGCGAATGCATCGGGGTCGCTCGAGGTCACGAGTCCTCCAGCTCCATGGGCGTACGCTGCGCGCCGACCCGCACTCGCTCCTTCTCGTCGACGGGTTCCGGTCGCGTACGGCGTCGCTCCCACCCGGAACAGGCGGCGAGCACGACACCCGCGAGTACGTAGCCGGCGAGCACGTCGATGACGTAGTGCTCCGCGTAGTAGACGAGCATGAACGACATCGCGGCCGGGTAGAGCAGCAGCAACCACCGCCATCGGCTGCGCAGCCGGAGCACGCCGTAGAACGCGACCATCGCCGCGAGTCCGGCATGCAACGAGGGCATGGCCGCCACCGGGTTGCCGATGCTGGCCAGCGCGAAGTGGAAGCCGTCCATCCCGATGTCGGACCACCCGTGGCCGGTGAGCCGGGGTGTGGACGACGAGAGGTATCCCTGCTCCGACGCCATCCATGGCGGCGCCATCGGGTAGGCGACGTAGACGACCAGCGCGCCGAGGTTGATCGCGATGTAACGCCGCATGAACGGCAGCCAGGCCGCTCGGCTGTGTATCCAGAGCACGACCGCGATCGCCGGAGCGACGAGGAAGTGCGAGTAGTACACGGCGGTGAGCGCGACGTCGTACCAATGCGGATCGACCGCGAACGTGCACGGGTTGCCGCACAGCGCCGACTGGAGGTGCTCGGTCGGCGTGGTGCCGCCGCCGATCCACTCGTCGAACTTGATCGGCTCGGTGATGTGTACGACGGTCCGGAGGTCGTCCGAGAGCCCCCTGCTGTACAGGTAGAGCAGCAAGATGACGAGCGGTATCCACCAGTCCTTCACGAACTGCAGATGCGACCGCCACGGTGCGTCGATGTTCCACGCGATCGTCGCCAACCAGAGCCACGCGAAGATCTGCACCGCGTCGGTCGGTACGCCGATGAGATAGACCCACGCGACCAACACGGCGACGTACGCCGTGCACGCGATCGCTCGCGTGCGGTGTGGCGTGGATGAACGAACAAGCCCCCCTGGGTTTCCCACAGTTGAACGTTAGCGGATGGGGCCAACCCGTCGGCGGGGTGTGGAGTGGCCTGGCAGACTCGGAGGCGTGAACGATCTGGTCGGCATCAGCGAACTCCGTAGCGAGTTCACCCGTTTCATGATGGCGTACAAGTTCGGGCTCGACGAGGTGACGACGAAGATCAACATCCTCAAGGACGAGTTCGGGTACGCTCACGAGTACAACCCGATCGAGCATGTGACCTCGCGGTTGAAGAGCCCCGAGAGCATCGTGCGCAAGGCGATCCGCAAGGAGGCGCCGGTCACCTTCGACGGCATCCGCAAGACGCTGCTCGACATCGCCGGCGTACGTATCACGTGCAGCTTCATCTCCGACGCGTACGAGATCAGCGACATGCTCACCCGGCAGCGCGACGTTAACGTCGTCGACGTCAAGGACTACATCGCGCACCCGAAGCCGAATGGCTACAAGAGCCTGCACGTGATCGTCGAGATCCCCGTGTTCATGTCCGACCGGGTCGAGAACGTGTTCGTCGAGATCCAGATCCGCACGATTGCGATGGACTTCTGGGCAAGCCTCGAGCACAAGATCTTCTACAAGTACGACCGAGAGGTGCCCGAGTCGATCCTTGCGGAGCTGCGGGCGGCGGCGGCGACCGCTCACGAGCTCGACGTGAAGATGGAGCGCCTGCACGATGCCGTTACCGAGCTCGACGTCTCCGTCGAGGACGATGCACACCGTACGGATGATGCGCAGCCGCAGCCGGTACCGCGCGACGTACTCGAGACGCTCGCGGCGTGGAGGATCGACCGAACTCGGTAGTTCGCCACGTCGCGCTGGGCTACCGTTCCGCTGTGCACATCCGCGACTATGACGACGCCGACTGGGACTCCTTCTGGCCGATCTTTCGGGAGATCACGGCTGCCCAGGAGACCTACCCGTACGACCCGAACTGGACATCGGAGCAGGCGAAGGACGTGTGGACCTCGCCCGACCACGTCGTCGTGGCCGAGGAGGACGGTGCGGTCCTCGGTTCGGCCGGCATGGGCGCGAACCGTCCGGGGCCCGGTGCGCACGTTGCCACGGCGAGCTTCATGGTCGGTTCCGCTGCTCGGGGCAGGGGAGTGGGACGGGCGCTCGGTGAGTACGTCGTCGGGTGGGCGCGTGAGCTTGGCTATGCAGCGATGCAGTTCAACGCGGTGGTCGAGACGAACGATGCCGCCGTCCATCTGTGGCAAGACCTCGGCTTCGAGATCATCGGGACGGTCCCTGAGGCGTACGAGCACGCCCGGCACGGCCGGGTCGGTCTGCACGTCATGTACCGGCGGCTGTAGCGACGAGATCAAGAAATCGGTTTAGGACACTCTCCGTCCGGATCCGGCCATAGTCTCTGGAGCATGACAACCGAAAGGGTTCTGCGATGAACTTCGAGCTTCAGCTCGTCAACGTACCGGTCTCCGATGTCGATCGGGCGAAGACGTTCTACACCGAGCACGCCGGATTCAACGCCGACCACGACCACGACGTGGGCGGTGGCATCCGATTCGTACAGCTGACGCCGCCCGGCTCCGCATGCTCGATCTCGATCGGCACCGGCCTGAGCGAGAATCCGGTCGAGCCGGGGTCAGTCCAGGGCATGCAGCTCGTCGTCACCGACATCGAGGCGGCCCATGCCGAACTCGCCGGACGCGGCGTCGACGTCAGCGACGTCCACGACTTTCCATGGGGCCGCTTCGTGTTCTTCTCGGACCCGGACGGCAATGGCTGGGCCGTCCAGCAGATCGTCTACCCGTAGCGGCGGCACCCGGGTCGTGGCCCCGGGCCGAGGGGTTCAGGTGAGGTCGGCCTTGAACCCCTCCCGCCACGACGGGTAGCGGAGCTCCCAGCCGAGCTCACGCTTGGCCTTGGCGTTGGAGAAGCCGCGACCTTCGGTCATCATCAGCACGGCGACCTCGCCCGCGAGCATCCGCGCCAACCACTTCGGGAATCGCATCGGGGGCTTGGCGCCGGCGCACAGTGCGAGGTAGGGGAGCCACTCGCTGGCTGGGGCGGGTTCGTCGTCGACGATGTTGAAGACGCCGGTCGACTGTTGCTCGACGGCAAGTACGGTTGCGCTCGCTGCGTCGTCGAGATGAACCCACGAGCTGTACCCTGTGCCGCCACCGACGAGCGGGAACTGCCGCTTGCGGATCAACTCGACCTGATCGTCGGTGGCTCCCGGCCCGTAGAGACCGCCGAAACGCAGGGCGGCTCCGCCCGCCTTGACGGTCATGTCGTCGACGTACCGCACAGCGGCCATACCCTCCTGTGCGGCCGTACCCTCCATCGGGTCGAGCGGGTCGTCCTCGGTCTTGACCCACCCGCCCTTTCGTATCCCGTTCCAGTTGGCGTAGCTCTGCGCGACGATGTGGGGTACGCCGGCCGCCTCGGCAGCAGCGAGGAGGTTGTCCATTCCCTCGGTGCGCAGGCGAACGGTCGGCGCGAACCAGCGGTCCATGTGCTTCAGGTCGGCCTTGCCGGCGTGCGCGACCGAGATCGCCGTCATCTGGTGAACGATCGTGTCCGGGCGGGCCCCGGCCACAGCCCGGCGGACCGACATCGCATCGAGGCCGTCCATGACGACGCCGTCGGCGCCGAGCCGCTCCAGCAGGTTCAGCTTGTCCGGACTCGTGGTCGTGGCCGTCACCTGGTGGCCTCTCGCCACCAGCTGTGGCACCAGTCTGCGACCGACAACGCCCGTACCGCCCGCTATGAACACCCGCATGACCATCACCCTTTCCCCGCTGCGACGTCATTCGACGTCCTTCCCTCGATCCGACGAGATGGGCCGGCCGTTTGTGATGCAGGCGGGCCGAACCAGCGGGAGAGATGGTCGTCGAGGTCCTGCTGATCGTCGCCGATCCAGGCGACGTGCCCGTCGGGGCGTACCAGGGCGCACGGAACATCCAGTGCAGCTGTGGGATCCGCAAGGTGATCGACCCGGTCGGACCAGCCGCCGACGGTCAGCCGTTCGGTGCGATCCAGCAGCAAGCCGCGGCCGCGGTGCAGCAGACCGTAGAGGTGGCCCTGTTTCACGTCGATGTCGCGCAGTCGGCGGCCGACCAGGTCCGGGCCTTCGCCGCAGTGCTGATTGTGCGGCTCGCCGAAGTCGTAGCGGATGTCGATCGCGGTGATCTTCTCGATCAGATAGCGGTTCACCTCGTCGAAGTCCATCAGTTCGGTGAGCAGCCTGCGTACGGCCCGCGGGCCCGGGTCGGTGGAGTGCAGTTCCATCTGGGCGCGGGTGTTGTCCAGTACGTCCGCGGCGACCGGATGACGTTCGGTCTGGTAGGTGTCCAGCAGCGTTTCCGGCGCCCACCCGCGGATCTGTGCGGCAAGTTTCCAGCCGAGGTTGAACGCGTCCTGAACGCCCAGGTTGAGACCCTGTCCGCCGGTGGGTGGATGGACGTGTGCCGCGTCGCCCGCCAGCAGCACCCGCCCGACCCGATAACGCTCGGCCAGCCGGGTGGCATCGCCGAAGCGGGACATCCAGCGGGGGGAGTGGACGCCGAAATCGGTGCCGGCGACGGTGCGGAGCTGTTGTCTGAAGTCCTCGAGGGTGGGCGGTTCCGCGCGATCGCTGACCCCCTTGGCGGGGACGACGACTTGATAGACCCCGCTGCCGAAGGGCCGGAGCCAGAATTGCTTGTTGGTCTCGCCGACCTCGGCGACCTTGGCGGCGATCTCCTCCTGCGGCACACCCGCTTGCATCTCGCCCATCAGCGTCTCGGTCCGCGCGGGCTCGCCGGGGAAGCCGACGCCGAGCAGTTTGCGCACCGTACTGCGCCCGCCGTCGCAGCCGACGAGGTAGCGCGAACGCAGTTGTTCGCCGTCGGCCAGCCCGACCGTCACCCCGTCGTCGTCCTGCTCGAAAGCGACCACTTCACAGCCACGCCGGACCTCCGTACCAAGCTCCATCGCGTGCTCTTCGAGCAGGCGAACGACGACCGGATGCTTGATGCCCAGCAGATAGGCGTGCGCGGAGTCCAGGCCCTCGGGTGCAGGTTTGGCGATGGCGGCGAAGAAGCCGCCGGCCGGACGCTGTCGTCCGTGTTCGACCATGCGGTCCAGCAGTCCGCGCATGGCCATCAGCTCGAGACTGCGAATGTGCAGACCGACGATGCGGACGAACGACACGGGCTCGGCTTCCTGCTCCAGAAGGAGTACCCGCACATCGTGCAGCCGAAGCTCGGCGGCCAGCATCGTACCGGTCGGCCCGCACCCGGCGATGATCACGTCGTACGTCGGAGAGTCCATAGGTATTGCCTTTCGGGAGTGCCTGTTGGCGAGGCGCTCCCGGCGAGACCTACGTCAGCCGCCCGACCATGACAAGCGGGGGAGCACCCACATCGATACTGCGTTCATGGGGCTCACCTCCTCGGGCGATGTCACGGTCAACCGCACGCTACAGGCCCGTGCACAAACCTTCCAACCCTTAAAGCGGCCTCCACTCCCGCTTGAGCAGCCCGTATACCCACGAGTCAGAGACGTCACCGTTGACGACGCAGTCTTCGCGCAGCGTTCCCTCACGCAGGAAACCGAGCTTCTCCAGCACGCGGGCGCATGCGAGGTTGCGCGTGTCGGTCGCGGCGTGGACACGGTTCAGGTCGATCGTGTCGAATGCCCACCGCAGCAACGCGTGCCCGGCTTCCGTCGCATAGCCCTTGCCCCACACCGCGTCGTCGAAGCAGTAGCCCAGTGAAGCGCTTCGGTAGTCCGGATTCCAGTTGCTCAGGCTGCACCAGCCGATGAACGCCCCGTCGGAGACATGATCCACGGCCAGCCTGGCACCGGTGCCGTCCGCTGCCATCTGGCGGCAAGCCGCGATGAACCGTTCGGATCGCTGGGGTTCGCTCCACGGCGGCGCGTCCCAGTAACGCAGTACGTACGGGTTGCTCTGCAGCGCGAAGAGGTCGCTCGCATCCGTGTCGTCGAAGGGGCGCAGCCGAAGGCGAGCCGAGGGCAGCGTGGGTGTGGGCAATGACATGCGTGCCTCGTTCCGTCCTGTCGTTTGCTGCCGATCAAGCAATCATCTGCCGTCGAGGTCGTGCAACAGGATTCTTCTCGCGCGGGGCTTGGCCTTGACGAAGGGGACGCGTGACGATCGACGTTCAGTCCGGCCGGGGGACGCTCCTGTCGCACTCGGAGTTCTCCGAGTGCGAGAGGCTGGCCGATCGTAAGCGCGCCAGCCGCCAGCCCGACGATGGTGTCCGATGCAGCGGGCTCCGAGTCGCCGAGTCCACCAGGAGACAGAATGTTATACGGCGTATATGCCATTGTTCGCTGTACGCCGTATAGTCAGGTCAATGGTCGATGACACTCGTGCAGCACAGTTCGACCGCGGTCTCACCACGGACCAGATCCTCGATCTGGCAGTGGCGCTCGCTGATGCCCACGGGCTGACCGCGGTGTCGATGCGCCGGCTCGGGCGCGAACTGGCGGTCACGCCGATGGCGCTGTACTGGCACTTCAAGCACAAGGACGCACTCCTCGACGCGATGGCCGAACGGACGGTCGCCGCCGCGGAGTTCGTCGACGCGCCGGACAACCCGTGGGATCACCGGTTGCGGGACGTCCTAACCACCCTGACCGACGTGCTCCGGACCCATCCATGGATGGGGCGTCTGGTCGTCGAGCGTTTGGTGCCCCAACCAAGCTACCTGAATGCGCTGGAGATCATGCTCGATTGCGCCCGCGACGCGGGCCTGAGCCCCGACGACGGTGCCGTCTTGACGCAGCAGGCCGTCCAGGCCGTCGTCGCCCTGGTCGATTACGAACCCGGGCCGCCGTTGCAGAAGACCCACCGGACCGACCCTGGCGCGGCTGCCGCGGCGCTCCTGGATGCGATCCCGCCCGGCGCGCTTCCCAACATCCGCAAGGCAGCAACCGAACTGCACACCTTGCCGAACCCCGAGCGCTACTACCAGCTCGGCATCGACATGATCGTTGGCGGGATAGTGGCAGTCGCATGTGCCCCCAGATGAAACCCACCCACCACCCGACCCGTCGGGCGAATCCATCGAGATCGACACGGAAGCTGACTCGCGTCCAGCACCGGCAAACAGACCGGCGTCGGCTGGACGACGCAGAGAGGGGAAGGCATGGAGGAGAACACCGCATCCAAGCGAGGTGATCCAGAGCGGAGGGTGCTCGGAGTCCCCTGGGACTGGCGACGACCTACTTGGGAGCGGATCAGGCGCCGGACGTGGAATTCCGACGACCAGCGCATGCTCACACCCACGCCGTTCGGTCATGGCCACGTGATCAACGGCTACTGGCTGGTCCATCCGGTCAGCTACTGGCGGACCCGCCGGCGACGGCGAGCAGGCGGCATGAGGAGGCAGCCTTGAACGATGACCGATGACCCGAGGGCAGCGGGACAGCGGCTGCACAGTCGACGCGCCTGTGCACCGAGGGGTCGAGAGGTGCATATACGGCGCCCGAGCCGCGGGAGGGCGAGGGTGACGACCGGCTGATGGTTGATCTGGTGCGATACGCAGACCAAGAAATGACATAATGTACATTATCGGCACTGAACCCTCGGGAGTTGCGTTAGATGCAGTAACTCCCGCTTCGCGGCGTGGAAGCGATCCGTGCAGGTGGGACCACGTGTCTGGCCGTGTCACTGCCCAGCCACAGGAGACTTCTGGAGGACGAACACGATGAAGAAGGGCTCGTTTGAGAGTTTGTCGAAGGTCTCGGGAAACCGCTCCCTCATTGACTCAGCAGGCAACGGCTCGACAAGGCGTTCGATGACGAACCCTGCCTCACGGAACTCCGCACACCAAACAGTCAGCGGAGCTCGTCGGAATCGGACTTCCCACCCCGAGTTCCACGTGTCGTCGAGCATCTCGTCCGTGAAGTAGCTGCCGCCCAACTGTTGCCAATCAGCGGTCGGATGCGCTGTCGAGACGACCAGTCGCCCGCCCGGTTTGAGCGTTCGGTGGATCTCGCGCAGTGCTGACACCGGATCAGCGAGATGATGCAGTACCAGCGCCATAATGGCCTGGTCGATCGAGCCGTCGGCCAGCCAGTCAATGGGGTCCTCGAGGTCGTGCACCCTGACATCCGCCTGGCTACTCACCCGACGTCTCGCAAGACTCACAAGCTTGCTGCTGCTGTCGAAGGCGACAACCTTCGCCCCTCGTCGTGTGAGCTCCTCCGCATACAGACCGGAGCCACAGCCAACATCTAGGACTCGGCGACCGCTCACGTCGCCGAGCAGACCTAAGACGGCTGGCCGGTCATAGTGAGCGTTGTATGCGCTGTCCTCTGCATGGGCGGCGAACGAATCTGCAAAGGCATCGTAGGAACTCACGAACGCAGACTAGCGAGGCACTAACGCCGAAGCGTCTGCGCTCCGGCCCCGATGACTACTCCCGCCTCATCAACTCCCGTCCCTGCCAGTTAAACGATCGCGGTGGCGGAGTCCGCCTACGTTTCCGGACCTGCGCCGGAGGTGTAGTCGTTCCAGACCTTGTCGGCTTGTTCGAGGTTCAACTCCTTGACCGTCGTGGCAGGGAGGCCCACTACGTGGAGCAGGGCTTTAGTCAACCAGGCCGGGACCGGCTCAGGCGTCTCTGGTTCGGGGGTCGCCGTCAGGTCGCGTGCCTGCTTGGCGAAGAGTTCGACGACTTCGGTGAGCGCCTTGGTCTTGGGTGAGGAGTCGGCGTCAGCGACACGCTGGTTGATCTCTGCGTATACCTCGCTGTCCTTGCGGTACCCGACCGCCCAGACCTCTGCGACCTCGACTCGGAAGTCCCCCGCCTCGTCCTGCGCGACCCGCCACACGACGCGCCAGTCCCGATCGCCGAAGATGATCTTGCGGTAGCCGATGAGACTGCCTAGTAAGGGATGGCCTGCACTGGGGTCGCGCTCGATCTGGAGCATCTTCTTGAAGGCCCAGCGCACGATCTGCGGGTCGGTTTTGAACAAGGCCCGCAGGTCCTCGACCGCGTCGTCGGTCAGCCGGGCTACGCACCCAGGGACTTCTGGGTGCCTCTTCTTCTCAGCCATGCGTCGCCGCCGGCCGGAGGCCAGTCCGTGGCAGCAGGATCAATCGCGGCCGCTGGCGAGGTCGGCGTCGAGCTCAGCTCGATCGAACCCAAACGCCGAGATCGCGTCGTCGAGATCGGTACGGTTGCCGGTGTCGGAGAGTTCGCGTGCCAAGATGAGGGAACCGGCGATCAGGTCGTCCCGGAAACGCTGGAGCTCGTCGAAGTGCTTCACCGAGATGACCGCCGCGACCGCGCGACCGTGGCGCTCGACGATGGTGTCCTCACCGCGTTCAGCGTCCTTGACCAAGCCCGCGACGCCGCGTCCGTTCGCCGCGGTGACGGAAAGAGTCCGCTCGGGGTGAAGGTCAGCGTAGGTGGTCATGGCAAAAACTGTACAGAAAACTGTGTAGAAAACAAGGCGTCCAACTCCCGGCTCATCAACCCGCGTTCCCGCCAGTTGAATCCGACGAGCTGAGATAGATGAGAGAACCCGCTTCCGCGGGCGGCCCACCCAACTTCGGCGAACCTGCTGGTGAGGGCACTCCCGAACTGGCGCGTTAAGGTGCCCTCTTGTGACAGAGGACTTCGACCCGGTTGCACATAACCGTCTCGCCTGGGACCGTCTCGTTGACAGCAACAACGAATGGTCTCGGCCGGTCGGTCCCGAAGTCATTGCCCGGGCGCGTAAAGGTGACTGGTCCGTCGTCCTCATCGGTCACGAGCCAACGCCGCGCGACTGGCTTCCCTCCGATCTGGCCGGTGTTCGCGTGCTCTGCCTCGCTTCCGGCGGGGGCCAGCAGGGCCCCATCCTCGCGGCGGCGGGCGCGACGGTGACCGTGTTCGACAACTCGCCTCAGCAACTGGCCCGCGACGACGAGGTAGCCGCTCGCGACGGGCTGGTGCTTCGCACGGTGCTCGGCGACATGGGCGACCTTGGTGTCTTCGGCGACGCCAGCTTCGACGTCATCGTCAACCCCGTATCGAACGCGTTCTCCCCCGAACTGACGCCGGTCTGGGAGGGAGCGTTTCGTGTGTTACACCCTGGCGGGGCACTCATGACCGGATTTATGAACCCGGACGTCTACATCTTCGACGAGGTGGCGCTTGACCGGCAGGAGCTGGTGGTGCGTCACCGGCTCCCCTTCAGCTCGCTCGACCTCTCAGAGGCCGACCGGATACGCGCCTACGGAAGCGGCCCGATCGAGTACAGCCACTCACTGACCGAACAGATCGGCGGGCAACTGGCCGCCGGATTCATCCTCACCCACCTGAGAGAAGCGCCGCACCACGAAGACATCACGGCGCAGCACCTCCCCGCCTACATAGCAACCCGTGCAGTCAAGCCGCCCCTACCCGAGTGATCGCTCGTGGCTGCAACTCGTCGCTCCCCTACCTGCCGCTCCGCCAGTCAGGCAGTACGAGACCGATGACTTTTCCGCGCCGTGCTCGTCCGTACAACGACTACCGAGTCACGGGAGGCTGACGCCATGCGCAAACTCACCTTCGGCATGAACCTGAGCCTGGACGGCTACATTGCCGCGCCAGGCGACGACCTCGGCTGGAGCGTACCGAGCGACGAACTGTTCCAGTGGTGGTCCGACCGGGTCGGGGCGACGGGCTTGGCGCTGTACGGACGCAGGCTGTGGGAGACGATGAGCTCCCACTGGCCGACCGCCGATCAACAGCCCGGCGTCACACCGGCGGAGATCGAGTTCGCCGGTCGCTGGCGGGAGATGCCGAAGGCCGTGTTCTCCTCGGCGACCAGCACGGTCGACTGGAACGCCCGCATCGTCACCGGCGACGCGGTCACTGAGATCGCCCGGCTCAAGGCCGAGGACGGCGGCCCCATGGACATCGGCGGCGCCACATTGGCCGCGGCCGCCATGCGGGCCGGGCTGATCGACGAGTACGCGCTGGCCACCGCACCGGTCTTGGTGGGCGGCGGCACACCGTTCTTTACGGCCCTGGACAACTGGGTGAACCTGAACCTGGTGGAGACCCGGACGTTTCCCGATGGCGTGGTCCTGACCAGGTACGAGACCAGGCGCTGACTGTTCGAGATGCGGCCGGCAACTCCTCGCCTGTGGTTTGAAAACACGGCGGCGATAGAGGGAGCAGGCCATTCATTGCACCTGCGCTCCCGGTTCGACTCTGCAACTATCGGCAGATGAGCGAAACGCGATCACGCAGCCGGCTGTGGGCGGTACTCATTGCTGCGGCGGTCGTGCTGGGCGCAGCGTTCGGCGGTCTTGCCCTACTTCGAGCGGGTTCTAACCACGACGGCGCGACATGGGACTCATACAGCGTCACGCGAGACCGGATCATCATCTACAAGACGGTCAGACCGTGCGACAAGATCGTGAACGCCGAGCTCGAGGAGACCGACGAACGCATCGAGATCACCCTTCACGTCGACTTCGGCGGCGTATGCGCTGACCTTGCCGCGGAGAAATCGACAGACGTGAGCCTGAACGAGCCGGTCGGAGATCGAGCAGTCTATGACGGTGCGTGCCTGCACCAACCGCGTGACGAGCGTCAATGCATCCGACCGACTCGGCAATAGTTCGGCTAGTCCGGCAAGCGGATCATTTGCGCCGCCGTCCACGTGCCCACCTTCGCGCGCACTGCGTTGATCTCCGTGCGCCGGACGCGATCGTGCCGCGTATCACGCGTTGCGGGCGGACCCTTCGCGCTCGGCGACTGACGCCAGTCGATCGACCGAGGCCTGGAGCTTGTCGGGCGTCGTCGCCCTCGCCCGCGAAATGCGCCGGTCATCGTCCGGCAGCTGGGTCCAGTCGTACGTGTGGGTGACCCGAGTGCTCGACGCGTCGATCGGCTCCAGCTCCCATCGCCACAGGTGCCCGGGCGGCTCCTTTCCTGGCTCGGCCGGCTTCCACGCTATGCACCTGCCCTCAACGAACTCGACGACGTGGTTCTCACGAACGCTGCCCTTGGTCGTCGTCATCGCGAAGACATCATCGACCGAGCGGACTCGTTGTCCGGGCTCTGCCGACGACAGGTTGTCGTTGCCATCCCAGAGCGGCTGCCTCGTCGGCTCGGCGATGAACTCGAAGATCTCGGGAGCGCTGGCCGCGATCTCGCGGCCCGCGCTGACGACGCGTGGCGTCGGCTCTTCCGCACTTCTCATGTACCCATCCAACCACTCCACGACGCCGGACGACCGCGTTCGCGGCTGGATGGTCTAGATAGGCTCCGAGAGGTGACGGACAATCGCGGCCCGTAGGGTGTCGTGGTCCGGCCCGAGTGCGGTTGCTGGATCGGACCAGTGTTCGCTCGGGTAGAGCCATACAGGTTTTCCGATCAGCTCGGCCGGCTCCCATTCGTACCGTGCCCACACGTGGGCGTGAAGATACGGATCGGTGTTGCCCAGAATCTCTACGTTGACTCGGCGGAACCCGTCGTAGAGCTCGTCGCACGCGATCTCGACGGCGCGGCTGAGCTCGGCCATGCTGCCAAGGAACTCCAGTCGCTTGTCCCTGGGGAGGTCGGACAACCCGCCGATCTCGGGGCCGTCCGCGAGCAGCACGCAGTAGCCCGGCAGCCACTGCACATCTCCGATCACGGCGAACCCGCTGGGCATTCGCGCCAACACCGTTGGGTTCTCGCCGCGACGTGCTGAGCCAATGCGATCCGTCCGCCAGTCACCCATGGCGAAACTGTCCCATGCTCGGCCGTGACGAGAGTTGGGTGCGTCCGGGGCTCTCCCCCGTGTTTGTCGTGCTGCTGTCGTCGGTTTCGCCGATGCCGGCATGCGCTAGGTTCGACCGCGTGACGACGAACCCGGCGCCCTGGCTCGGCCAACTGCAAGAACAGTCCTTCGACAGGGCTAGTCGAACGTTACGCAAGGCGTACCCGCCGGAGCGGCGGATGTCCGGAGCCCAGCTCGCCCGCTACTTGGAGCGACGGGTCTACGCGCTCGTGTCCTCCACCCGACCCGACGGCCGTCCACATGCCGCACCGACGCTGTTCTCCATTCATGCGGAGTCGTTCTGGCTTCCTACGCTCGGTGGGGCCGCTCGGCTCCGTAACGTGCGCGCACAGCCGTGGCTGGCGCTATCCGTCGTCGAAGGCGACCACGACACCCACGCCGCGCTGCTTGCCGAGGGGCCGGTCGAGGTCGTGTCAACTGCGCCTGAGTCGGTGCGAGACATCACGCAGCTGCGCAACGACGGCGGCAGCCTGGACTGGGCCGAAGCCTGGCTGCGGTTGACGCCGCAGCGGCTGTTCAGCTTTGCCGAGGTCGCCTGGCGGAACTGACTCCCAAGGATTTGAACTCCTGCCTCACGAACTGCCGCGCTTGCCCGTTGAGGACGGCTCGAACCGGGTCGCGCGACGTCGCTGATGGTATGGGCTGCTAGCGTTTTTGGTGTGAGAAAGCCTGCGCTGTACGCCGACGTACCAGATCGCGTACGCGCACGGGTCATGCAGGCACATCGGGAAGATGCACGGCCTGACGCCGAGTACGAGGCGCTGCGGGCTGCGCTCGAGAGCGTCCCGAAGTCGGAGCGAAAGCTGCGTTGGCGGCAGATCGACATCCTGCTCGACGTGCACTTTCGCCAGAACGGCCCTCGGGTAGTACGGCGACTGGCCCGGCTTCGTGAGGCGCATGAGAATCGGGGTACGACCGACCGGTACGAGCGGCTGTGGGCGAGCGTGCAGGATCTCCTCGGGGACGTCACCGTGACCGCCCACGGATACAACGCGCGCCCGGCGCTGCATCCCGCCGACGAGCTGTGGTCGCACGTCTGCCGGGTTCTCGACGAGTTGCGCGACGCCGGCTACCAGGCGTTCGCGAATTCGGGAACACTGCTCGGACTGGTGCGTGACGACGGGATCATTTGGCATGACGACGACGTCGACCTCGCCGTGCTGCTGCACGCCGATACGACAAAGGCGGCCGCGCACGAATGGGCTGAGCTGCGCAGGAAGCTGGCTGAGACCGGTCTGCTCGATCTCGAGTTGGACCGACGTCGCACGATCCACACGAAAGCCGCGTCCCCCGACGGCTTGATGTTGGATCTGTTCCCGGCATGGATCAGTGACGGGCGCCTCTACGTGTTCCCGTGCTGCTTCGGCGAAGTGGCCGCAGACGATGTGATCCCGTTGGCGCCGTTCGCCGTCGGCGGCTCCAACCGGGTCCCCGTGCCGGCGCACCCAGAGGCGCTCCTCGCGGTCAACTACGGCGACGACTGGCGAACGCCGGATCCATTGTTCGCCTTCGACTGGACCTCGGCCAAGCGGCGCTTCCGTCGATTCCGCCGGATCGTGCGGAAGGCGTACATGGGGAAATGAGATCATCCCCGAAACTACCGGGCTCGTACGGCAGCTCCGGCCGGTCCTTGTCCTTATCGCGGTAGCGCAGGACCACATGCAGGTGGAGGTGGAAGACGGTCTGCCAGGCCGTGGCACCGCGGCAGTCGAGCAGGTCGACGCCGTCGGCGCCGAGTTCGGAGAGCGCGACGATGGCGATCCGCCGAGCAGTCAGCGTGGTGGCAACCAGGTGGTCGGCGGAGATCTGCCAGCTGCGCTGGGCCGATGAGTTTCGGCCCTGCCGGTCGTCCCTACCTGAGTGCCGATCCCGGGCGTACGTGGTGCGGCGTCCCCGTGCCACGATTCCGCAACCCTTTGCCATGGAGGTCCCCATCATGACGACCGTCAAGACCGACGGAGCGACCCTCGGCGTCGAGTCCTTCGGCGACCGGGTGGCGCCACTCGTTCTGCTCGCGGGCGGCACGACCATGCTTTCCTGGCCCGACGCACTCTGCGAGGCGATCGCGCGCGGCGGGCGCCATGTCGTGCGGTACGACCTGCGCGATTCCGGCGAGTCGACCACTATCGATCCGGACGCTCCCGCGTACACGCTGCGCGATCTCGCGGCCGATGCCGCGGCGCTCGCCCGCGAACTCGACGACCGGCCGGCGCACCTGGCGGGTATCGGCGTCGGCGGGATGGTCGCCCAGGTCGCCGCGCTCGATCACCCGGACGCGTTCGAGGCGCTCACTCTCGTCGGAACGCGGCCTGTCGCTCCAGGGCCGGTCGATGACGACCTGCCGGACCATGACGCGGCGACGATGGGTCGGCTCTTCTCGCGCGCGATGCCCGACTGGTCCGACCGCGCCGCGGTGGCGGAGTTCGCCGCCGGTGGCGCGGAGATCCTCGGCGACGACCCGGTCACCGCGCGCGCGACCGCCGAGCGCAGGTGGGACCGTACGCCAGGCATCGAGCCGGCAGTACAGATGGCCAACCATTTGGGCATGGTATTCGCCAAGCTCGACTGCACCCCGCGTTGGCGAGAGCGCCTGTCCGCACTCGCGATTCCGGCGCTGGTCGTCCATGGTCGCCGCGACCCGTTCTTCCCGGTCGGCAACGGCGAGGCGCTCGCACGCGAGCTCCCCCGTGCGCGGCTGCTGGTGCTCGAACGGGCCGCGACGGCCATTCGCGACGAGGACACCGGTGAGGTCGCGGCGGCGATGCTCGCGATGTCCTAGCGCCATGCTCACCGGTGGGGTCGATCAGGGGTAGGTCCGTTAGGGCTGTTGCGATGGGAAACCTCACGCGCGTCGAGCTCGGTCGACGTGCGGACCTGGGCGCGGATTGCGCGAACTGCCCCGATTTCCCGTTCGACAAGCCCGCGGGTGAGGCCTGCACGAACCGGCGAAGCTCAAGGGCTGCGCAGTGTTCGACTGCTACGGCGTAGGTCAGCGAAAGGCTTGCGCTCGTACGCGACCGGGGAAGGTTGCGCAGCATCCGAGCGGTCGAGACCGATCTGGCAGTGAACTGACAGCGCGAAGACTCACCGTGGTCGGCATGACGAATCGGACGCAGCGATCGGAGGGTGAACGATGACTGAGCAGGCAGAGGAAGTACGCCGTGGCGCCGCGGTGTACAGCAAGCGTGTACTCGGGTTCTACGACGTGTTCGTCGTCCGCATCTCCAGTACGTACGTGTGGCGGTGTCATCGGGACCGGATGGTCGAGCTGTACGACCAGAATCTCGGCGCGCGACACCTCGATGTCGGCCCCGGTACCGGGTGGTATCTCGCCAATGCGCACACGAACCCCGACGCGGCGATCACGCTCCTGGACATGAACACCAACAGCCTGAGCAACGCGAGTGCGCGCCTCGCGGACTCGGCGCCCAGTACCGTCGTCGCCAACGTGCTCGACCCCCTGCCGAACGACATCGGACCCTTCGACTCGATCGGTGCCAACTACGTATTCCACTGCGTGCCTGGTTCGTGGGCCGACAAGGGAGTCGCCTTCGGCCATCTCGCGGCGAAACTCGCGTCCGGCGGTGTGCTGTTCGGCGGCACCATCCTCGGACGCGGGGTGCAGCACAATGCTGCCGGACGCAGACTGATGGCGATCTACAACGGCAAAGGCATCTTCCACAACAGCGACGACGACGCAGAAGGGCTCGAAGACGCTCTCAGGCAGCACTTTGCGGAGGTGACCATCGACATCGTCGGTACCGTCGCACTCTTTCGTGCCGCCGGCCCCAAGGCGGCCGGCACGTGATCGGTCGGCACGCTCTCAGTGCGGCTGGGCTTCCGATATCGCGTCGAGGTCGCGCACGGCGTACCGGTGATGCTCCCATTCCTCGTCCAGGATCGTATGGAGACAGGAGAGGACGGTCTCCTGGTACTCGGAGTTGTGCGGGTTCGGGCGTGTCGACGCCAGTACGTCGGGCGAGACGGTCGCCAGGAAGTCGCGCACCATCGCGACCCTTCCGGCTCGGACCTCGAGGACCTCGTCGTACGACGGCGCCCCACTGGTGAGGATCGACTCGCCGGGTCCGTGGTCTGCCGATCCCGCGTCGATCAGGCCGATGGGATGAAATGGCTGTTCGATCTGCTGGATCGCCTGGCCCAGCCACATGTCCGTGGCCAGGACCAGGTGCCGAAGCGTCTGCGCGAACGACCACTCGCCGCCCACCGACACGTCGACCGTGCCAGGCGGCATCGCCGCGACCCGATCGAGCGTCGCAGCCCACGTACGCTCGAGCTTCGTCCAGGCTCCACGCAGGCCGTCAGGGTCTGCGCCGTGCCGCTCGTCGCGTCCGGGAAAACGGCGGTTGAGCTCGGCCTCGACGAACGGGATCACGTCCACGCCGTTGACGCAGAATCGCTCGCCCTCGAAGAGCCACGGTGAGTCGATATCCCCTTTGTCCACCTCGACCCCGCGCATCACCACGCCGGACAGGTCCGAGCCGACGAAGCGAGCACCCCGAAGGTCCACCTCGACGAACTCCGCTCCCTCCAGATCATCCGATTGACCAAACGTCACCATGCCAACCTCTCCTTCTTGGGTGAGGGAGGCCTGCTCCCCTACACTCGACTGCCGTCCCAGACATTCAACTGCCGCGCCCTATGCGGGTCGCTGCTCGAAGCCGGCGAGCACGTCCAGCAGGCGAGCGTACGTCGCGCCCTGATCGAGTCCAGTGGTGTCGAGCCGGACGGCGTCGGCACGGTCCGCGAGGTACTCGGACAGGTGACGGCGGATCCGACCCACGAGGTCGCCGTCGTCAGACTCCAGGATGGACTGGATCTGTGTCTCGACGTCGTTCGCGGGGCACTTGGCCCGGAGACGCCGGAGATGCTCGTCGTCGTCAACGAGCATTGCCACCTCGATGTACGCTGCGCCGGCGTCCTTGGCTGTTTCCTCGAATCCTGGGCCACGGTCGGAGACCGTCACGAGCTGCGGGATCACGACGTCGTGCCCGTCGCGCAGATGACGTCTGGCCATCGCCCGCCCATGACTCCGAGCGACTTCCAGGGCTGCGGAGAAGTCGTCGCGCCAACCACCGATCAGCCCGGCGAGCACATCGAGATCGAGCGCGAGGGTTCCGGCGTGCTCGTCGGCGTACCGGCGAGCGATCGTCGACTTGCCGACGCGAGGCGGTCCGTTGAGGTGGATGAGGCGCGACACGTCGCCGAGTGTAGAGATTGGCGGGGACTACTGGCCGACGCGGCCGTCGATGCGCTCGCGCAGCAGATCGGCGTGGCCGCAGTGGCGTGCGTACTCAGCGATCTGTGCCACCAGGATGTCTCGAAGCTGCAGATCGCCGCCATCGGCGCCGAGATCGGAGACGCCGGCGTTCTGGGCGCTGAGGTCGGCGATCCCGGCAACGACCTCGTCGGCGAGGTCCACTTCGGTTCGCCACTGGCGCCACGCGTCCTCGACTATCGCGGGGTCGGCGACCGCGCCGTTCCAGTCTCCGTCGCGGTCGTCGTCCGTGCGGTACAGCTTCGGCGCGTCGTCGCCGGCCATGACCCGGCGTAGGTGACGCTCCTCCTCGGCCAGGTGCCGTACGAGGCCGAGCAGGGACATCGTCGACGGAGGTACGGATCGCCGGGCAAGCTGCTCGGCATCGAGGCCCGCGCACTTCATCTCGAGGGTCAGGCGGTAGCTGCGCAGGTAGTCGAGCAGGATGCTGCGCTCATCGGCCGCCCCGAGATCGGACTCGCGCGGGTCGTCGTCAGGGTCGACCCACATATCGCCATAGACGGTCGCCTTCGTCCAGCGCGTCGTCACGGGCTCGGTTGCATCCTCTTGGGGCGTCATCTCCGCATTGTCGGCGACTCTGCAAGATGGGGCCACTGAATATCGGCGTGAGCGGCAGTGCAGGCTCCGGCGGTAGTCTCCGAACGTGACTTCATCTCGCACCGCTCCGATCGACGCGATCGACGTCGCCGTTTTCGACGTTCTCGGGACGATGGTCGACGAACCCGGCGGGCTTCGCACGGCCTTGCGGGAGGCCGTCCCGGGATCGGACGACAGCGCCGTCGAGGAGTTGCTCACCGAGTGGCAGAAGCACGTCGAGGAGCAGCAGGACGACATCGCGAGCGGGCGCCGCTCGTACGTGAGCACCGACGTTGTCGACCGCGAGGCCGCGGTCCGCGCTGCCGACCGCGCAGGCGTACGCGACCCCGCGGTCATCGAGCGCCTGGCCACAGCGCCCCGGCGGTTGCCTGCGTGGCCGGACGCAGCCGCGGCGCTGGCCCGGTTCGGGCAGCATCTGCCGGTCGTCGCGCTCTCGAACGCCAGTCACGCGGCACTTCTCCGACTCAACGCGTACGCCGACCTGCGTTGGCATCTGGCCCTGTCCGCCGAGGCAGCCGAGGCGTACAAGCCCGCGGCGTCCGTCTATCAACTGGCGTTCGTCGCCGCGGCGACGCCGCCGGAACGGACGCTGATGGTTGCCGCACACGCCTCGGACCTGCGCGGCGCGCAGGCCGCGGGCATGCGGACCGCGTACGTCGAGCGACCCGTCGGCGACCCACTGCGCGCGTCCGACGACTTCGACTGGCAGGTTGGGAGCATCGACGAGCTCATCGACTCGTTGACGACCGGCTAGCCGGCAGTCCTGCTCGACTCGCCTCGATGGACCTGCCCGACCCGGTGTGACCTCGCTCAGGCGCCCACGTACGTTGCGAGGTGCTCGCCGGTGAGCGTTCCGCGGGTGGCGACCAGCTCGGCCGGCGTGCCCTCGAAGACGATCCGGCCACCGTCGTGGCCGGCGCCTGGGCCGAGGTCTATGATCCGGTCGGCGTGTGCCATCACGGCCTGATGATGCTCGATCACGATGACGGACTTGCCGGAGTCGACGAGCCGGTCGAGCAGCGCGAGCAGCTGCTCCACGTCGGCGAGGTGGAGGCCGGTCGTCGGTTCGTCGAGGATGTAGATGTCGCCCTTGCCGGCCATCTGGGTTGCGAGCTTGAGCCGCTGTCGCTCGCCACCGGACAGCGTGGTGAGCGGTTGACCGAGGGTCAGGTAGCCGAGACCGACGTCGGCCATCCGCTGCAGGATCTTGTGTGCGGCGGGCGTACGCGCCTCACCCTCTCCGAAGAGCTCTGCGGCCTCGTCCACCGACATCGCGAGTACCTCGCTGATGTCCCTGCCACCGAAGGTGTATTCCAGCACCGATGCCTGGAACCGCTTGCCCTCGCACACCTCGCAGGTGTTGGCCACGGTCTCCATGACGCCGAGCTCGGTGTAAACGACACCCGCGCCGTTGCACGTCTGGCAGGCGCCCTCGGAGTTGGCGCTGAAGAGCGCCGGCTTCACGCCGTTGGCCTTGGCGAACGCCTTCCGGATCGGGTCGAGCAGCCCGGTGTACGTGGCCGGGTTGGAACGCCGAGATCCCTTGATGGCGGTCTGGTCGACGACGACCACGCCTTCGCGGCCGGTGAGGTTTCCGTCGATCAGGGAGCTCTTTCCGGAGCCGGCCACACCCGTGATGACGGTCAGGACGCCGGTCGGGACATCGACGTCGACGCCCTGGAGGTTGTTCTGTCGTGCGCCGCGGATCTCCAGCGCACCGGTCGGCTCGCGTACAGACTCCTTCAGGCTGGCGCGGTCGTCGAGATGCTTCCCGGTGAGGGTGCCTCCCGCGCGAAGCCCGTCGACGGTTCCCTCGAAGCACACGGTGCCACCCGCTGCACCCGCGCCGGGTCCGAGGTCGACGACATGGTCTCCGATCTCGATCGTCTCCGGCTTGTGTTCGACGACCAACACGGTGTTGCCCTTGTCCCGCAGCCGGAGCAGGAGGTTGTTCATCCGCTGGATGTCGTGTGGGTGCAGGCCGATCGTGGGCTCGTCGAAGACGTACGTGACGTCGGTGAGCGCCGAGCCCAGGTGGCGGATCATCTTGGTGCGCTGGGCCTCTCCGCCGGACAGCGTGCCGGCCGGGCGGTTCAGGCTGAGGTACCCGAGACCGATCTCCACGAACGAATCGAGGGTCTCGCCCAGCGTGGTCAGCAGCGGCGCCACCGACGGCTCGTCGAGATCGCGGACCCACTCCGCAAGGTCGTTGATCTGCATCGCGCACACGTCGGCGATGTTGACCCCCTTGATCTTCGACGATCTCGCCCCTTCGCTGAGTCGCGTACCGTCGCATTCGGGGCACGTGGCGAAGGTGATCGCCCGATCCACGAACGCCCGGACGTGGGGTTGCATCGCCTCGCGGTCCTTCGACAGCATCGACTTCTGGATCTTCGGGATCAGGCCCTCGTACGTCACGTTGACGCCTTCGACCTTGATCCTGGTCGGTTCCTTGTACAGCAGGGCGTTGAGCTCACGCTTGTTGAACTTCGCGATCGGCTTGTCCGGATCGAAGAATCCGCAGCCGCGGAAGATGCGCCCGTACCAGCCGTCCATGCTGTAGCCGGGGATCGTGAGCGCACCCTCGTTGAGCGACAGGCTGTCGTCGTACAGCGCGGTCAGGTCGAAGTCCGAGACCGATCCGCGACCCTCGCAGCGCGGACACATGCCGCCCGTGATCGAGAAGCTGCGTCGCTCCTTCGTCGTCGTCCCGCCGCGTTCGAGCGTGACCGCTCCAGCCCCGCTGATCGAGGCGACGTTGAAGGAGTACGCCTGCGGCGATCCGATGTGCGGGTCACCGAGCCGGCTGAACAGGATGCGGAGCATCGCGTTGGCGTCGGTGGCAGTGCCGACGGTCGAGCGCGGGTTCGAACCCATCCGCTCCTGATCGACGATGATCGCCGTCGTCAGCCCTTCGAGTACGTCGACGTCCGGCCGGGCCATCGTCGCCATGAAGCCTTGGATGAACGCGCTGTACGTCTCGTTGATCATCCGCTGCGACTCGGCCGCGATGGTGCTGAACACCAGCGAGCTCTTACCGGAGCCGGACACCCCGGTGAACACGGTCAGCCGCCGCTTCGGGATCTCGATGCTGACGTCCCGCAGGTTGTTCTCGCGCGCGCCGTAGACCCGAATCAGGTCGTGGCTGTCTGCGGCGGTGCGCGCTACCGACTTCGTCTCGGCCTTCGTGGGCATGCTCGTCTGGTCTCCGTCTCGTCAGAGTGCCTGGTTGATGCGTACGTGGTTTCCCGCAGGATCGCGGACGGCGCAGTCTCGAACGCCGTACGGCTGGTCGGTCGGCTCCTGTACGACCTCGGCGCCCGCCGCCACCAGCTGCTCGAAGGTGCCATCGACGTCGTCGGTGGAGAGGAGGATCCAGCCGTATGTCCCCTTGGCCATCATCTCGGCGATGGCGCGCCGCTCGTCGTCGGTGATGCCCGGGTCGGCGGCGGGCGGCGCAAGGAGGATCGACGTGTCGGGTTGGTCGACCGGCCCGACGGTGATCCAGCGCATCGTTCCAGCCCCGACGTCGCTGCGGACCTCGAAGCCGAGCGAGTCGCGATAGAAGGCCACGGAGGCGTCCGGGTCGTCGTGCGGCAGGAAGCTGGCGTTGATCGTGAGAGTCATGCGGCACACGCTAGCCGTGCTGCGCATATCGGCGCTTCTCGATTCGTGATCGGCTAGCGCGCGCTGCCATCCGATGGGGCACATTCGTCGCCCCCCATCGTCAGCGTCTCCCACGCGAACCCGTCCGGGTCGGTGAAGGAGGCTGCGTCGGTGCCGATCGCGAGCCGGTGTGATCCCGAGCCGTCGGCGGCGACGCCGGCGTGCTTGGCAAGTGCGCGGCGGCCGTAGAGGGCCAGCTGGATCGTGTTCGAGGACCCCTTGAACTCGACGTACTTGCTGCCGAAGCTGCGCCCCACCACCAGTCCCTGCTCGACGTAGTACCGCTTGGTCGCCTTCACGTCGTCGACTCCGAGCAGCAGGACGATCTCGTCGATCTGCCGGGTCGGCGGACCGGTGTCCTTCTTCGCCGAGCTCGCGATCGTCCAGATCGTCCCGTCCGGCGCCTGGACTGCCCCGCCGTATCCCCACATCGACTTCGCCGCCGGCTTGAGCGACGAGGCACCGGCGTCGAGGGCGGAGTTGACGAGGGAGTTGGCCGTAGACGGCTGCGAGACCACGAGCGACATCGTGAAGCCGCGGAACCCCGACGTCGGGGTGTCGGAGTGCCGCAGGCGCACCTGGTCCGCCAACCCGAAGGCGGTTGAGTAGAAGTCCTTGGCCGCTGCTGGATCTGTCACCTCGAGGGTGACGCATTCGATGGAAGTCATGCGATCACGCTATGTGTGGCGGGCCGCCGGTGCTTCTCGATTCCTGACCGGTCTGGTCACCTGCTTCGCGATGCACGGCGGCATACCCACGGTGGCGCGCGCACCTTCTTGTCGGTAGACGCTCGGAGGTACGCCGACGAGCTCGGTGAAACGGGTGCTGAAGGTACCCAGCGACGAGCACCCGACGGTGAAGCAGATCTCGGTGACGCTGAGGTCACCGCGACGCAGCAACGTCATCGCGCGTTCGATCCGCCGCGTCATCAGGTAGCTGTACGGCGACTCGCCGTAGGCGCGCCGGAACTCGCGGCTGAGGTGCCCGGCCGACATGTGCGCACCACGGGCGAGCGCCTCGACGTCGAGCGGCTGCGCGTACTCGCGATCGATCCGGTCGCGGACCCGTCGCAGCCGCGCGAGGTCCTGCAAGCGCTGGTCGGCGGTGGGTCTACTGGTCACAACCGAGATCGTGCCATGCCGGACCGGCAGCTCCTCAGCGCGGGCTACGCCACCTCGCTCGCAGCATCCCTTGCGTACGCGCCGGCGGCGATGTCCTCGAACAGCGTCGGGCCGGTGGGCCTCCAGCCGAGGAGCGCTCGGGTCTGGTGACTCGTCGCCGGAATGTCGAGGCCCACGAAGCGCGCCATCCCTCCGAAGTGGGCGTCGACCTCACCCGGATCGACCGAGGTGGTCGGCAGACCCAGCTCGGTGCCGATTGCCTCCGAGATGTCGCGCATGGAAAGCCCTTCCTCGGCAACGGCGTGCACGCGCCCGCCGGCCGGAGCCTTCTCGAGGGCGAGGCGCACCATGAGGGCGGCGTCGGAGCGATGCACCGCCGGCCACCGATTCGAGCCGTCGCCGACATAGCCGACGACGCCGCGCTCCCGCGCCGTGTCGGTAAGCATCGCAATGAACCCGTGGTCGCCCGCGCCGTGCACCGAAGCCGCGAACCGCAGGCTCACCGACCGTACGCCGCGGTCGGCATACTCGAGCGCGAGGTTCTCGCTCCCGCCGCGCATCGAGTCGGGACCGTGGAACGGCGACGGGTCGTCCTCGGTCGCCGCACGGCCGGTGGTGCCCGTTGCGAGGCCGGAGGCGATGAGGAACGGCCGGCCACTGCCCGCGAGCGAGTCGAGCATCGACTCGACCGCCGCATACTCGCT
This sequence comes from Solicola gregarius, assembly GCF_025790165.1. GTDB lineage: Bacteria > Actinomycetota > Actinomycetes > Propionibacteriales > Nocardioidaceae > Solicola > Solicola gregarius. Next base: position 4,463,235 of record NZ_CP094970.1, on the reverse strand, counting down.
GCGTCCGGCCGCGGCATAGTTCGAGAAGTCGTGCTTGTACGCGAGATGGATGACGCCGTCGGCCGCGGTTGCCGCAGTCGCAAGTCCCGCGGGATCGTCGAGGTCGCCCTGCTGGGCTGTCGCGCCCTTGGCCTCGAGGGCGGTGGCGGCCCCTGGCGTCCGCGCCAGGCCGACGACCTGGTGTCCGTTGGCGAGGAGCTCGTCGGTCACGGCCGATCCGATCCATCCGGTGGCGCCGGTGACGAACAAACGCATGGTGTATCCCTTCGATGATGTCAGTTACTGACATGGACGGTAGCACGTGACGTCAGGGACTGTCATCACTAGACTGCTGAGCATGGGACGCTGGGAGCCGGACGCGCGCGGGCGGATGATCCGGGCCGCGATCGAGCTGTTCACCGAGCGCGGCTTCGAGCAGACGACGGCCGCCGCGATCGCCGAGCGGGCCGGCGTCACCGAGCGCACGTTCTTTCGCTACTTCAGCGACAAACGGGAGGTCCTCTTCGATGGCTCGGAGTCGATGCAGGACACCGTGCACGACGCGATCGTCGGCGCGGCGGCCGGCCTGTCGCCGCTCGACACGGCCATCGTCGGCATGGTCGCGGCGGGTGAAGTGCTCGCCGACCGGCGCGAGCACGCCGTTCGCCGCGCAGATGTGATCGCGGCGAACGCCTCCCTGCGGGAGCGGGAGCTGCTGAAGCTCGCCGCGGTACGCGAGAACACGACGGCCGCGCTGCGCGAGCGCGGGGTCACGGAGCCGGCCGCGACGCTGGCCGCCCACACCGCCGTGACGATCTTCGGCGTCGGGGTCGAGCGGTGGCGTTCCGCGGCGGAACCCGTCGACGTCGCGGACTGCATCGCCGATGCCGCGGCCGAGCTGCGCGAGCTGACGTAGGTTCGTTCGTGACGCGTGGGCTCGATGTGTCGACCGTCACCGCGGGAGTTCGCGCCGACCCGGCACACTGGACGAATGCTCCATCGCCATCCGTTCCTCAGCCTGATCACCGGCGGGTACCTCGTCTTCGTTGCCTGGCTGACGCTGACACCGCAACCCATCGGGCCGGACGACCAGCAGTTCATCCAGCGCGTACTCGACGCGTTGCATCGGCGCGGGTACGCGGAGTCGATCAACTACGACCGGCTGGAGTTCCTGGCGAACATCGCGCTGTTCGTTCCCGTCGGCATGTTCCTGCTGCTGCTGTTCGGTGCGGGTGGGTGGTGGCTGGCCGCCATCGGCTCGTTCGCGATGACGGCGTTCATCGAGACCGCGCAGAACCAGATCCCGGGTCGCGTCTCCGATGGTCGTGACCTGATCGCCAATACCGGCGGCGCCCTCATCGGGATTGCGATCGCGCTGTTGCTGACGCTGCCCGCAACGCTGCGCCGTCGAGAACGCAAGCGTTACGAACGTGCCCAGGCAACCGCCGGGCAACGCTGAACCCGACAGTCCTGGGGCCTCTCAGACCGCTGCCGACGCCCGAGGCCGCAGGTCGCGCAGTTGTTGGGTGTGTCCGGGTACGTGACTGTCCGCGAGACCGTCGATCAGCGCGCGCAGCGTGATCGGTTGGTCGACGGCGACCGCGTCGTTCGAGACCAGGAATGCCGGCACCATGACGGCCGCGTCGTCGTCTGCCAACCGGTCGGCGACGTCACACATGACGACCGACTGTGCGCGCACGTGCTCGGCCAGGCGGGCGCGGTTGCCGTAGGAGTCGATGATGCGGTTGAGGTTCGCCCGGTCGAGGCTCGTCCGGTTGTCGAAGGTCGGGCGACTACCCGATACGACCGCGAGGGCCGTTGCCGTGACCGCGGCGTCGACACTGAGCACGTGTGCGAGCACCTGGTCGGCGTTCCATCCCCCATCCGCCGCCTCGCCGAGGTCCGGTTCGGCCGCGACCTCGAGCAGCGGCCCGTACGCCGCGCGTAGCGCTGTTGTGTCCATGATTGCTTCCCTTCTAGTCTCTCCGTTGCTCGCGTGACCCGACCTCTGCCGCTTCGGCGATCCCCTTGATGCGCGCGAGGCGTCGATCCCAGGCGGCCGCGCGGGACGCCATCCACCGGGCCGTCGCATCGAGCGCGGCCGGTCGCACTGTGTACCGCACCTCGCGCCCGACCCGCTCGCCGGTCACCAGTCCGGCGGCGTCCAGCACCCCGAGGTGCTTGACCACCGCCTGTCTGGAGATGGGCATGCCCGCGGCGAGGGTCGTCGAAGTCGCCTCCCCAGCTTCGGCGAGCAGGTCGAGGAGCCGTCGGCGGGTGGGGTCGGCAAGCGCCGTGAGGACGTCGTCCACGGTGTCGCGACCCGTGGTCATCATTTGAGCGCGTGCTCCGTGCGCTTGCGCGCGAACTCGAGGCATTCCCCCCAGCCGCCGGTGTTGTCACTGACCGCCCGCTGGCGGTTCTCCTCGGTTGTCGGCAGCGAGCCGAAGCCACTCTCGACCACGCGTAGGCGGGTCTGGTCGCCCTCGGCGGTCAAGGTGAACTCCACGAGCGTGCTGTTCTCCGCACGCACCTCCTCCCCTGGAAACGCGCTCGCCCAGCGGTAGGCGACGTACGTCTGAGGTTCGACGCTCTCCACCCGGATCGGGAAGTCGCCGTACTCGGAATGCCTGGCGACCGTCGACTCCCCCGGCACGGCCATGGTGCCGGTCTCGTGTTCCCCGTCGGCCGCCCACCAGCCCGGCCGGGCCACGAGGTCCCACACGCGCTCGAGGGGCGCCGCGATGAGCGTGTCGCGTTCGATTCGGTCGTCCGTCATGTTCTTCTCCTCAGTTCGACTATGTGCAACTCCAGGGTTGCACGTGGGACGATCAACGCGCAACCCTCAGATTGCACATTCGTGGTCCGCAAGACTGTGCGTCATGACCCCCGAAGAGACCGAGGCAGTCGAAGCCGCGCTCGGAGAGCCGATCGTCGACTCGCGCAAACTGGCCGGCGGCTTCTCCCATGAGACCTGGGCGCTCGTTCTCGAGAGCGGCCGGGCGGTCGTACGCCTGGGTGGTGGTGCTCCCGGGGTCGAGGCGGCCGTGATGGAGCGCGGGACCGAACTGGCGCCGGTTCCGCCGGTGCGTGTCGTGCAGGAGTCCGCGGTCGGCGACGTGCGTCCGTTCATGGTCATCGACTACATCGACGGGCGGATGCTCGACGATCTGCTGGCCGACCCCGATGCCGACGGCCTTCGGACGCTCGGCTCAGACGTCGCACGCGTCGCTCGGCGGATCGGGTCGTTGACGATCGCCTCGCGGCCGGGGTTCTTCGCCGACCCTGCGCTCCACGTACGCGCGGAGCGACCGTGGTCGGAGCAGCTCGCGGAGTTCGCCGCCGAGTGTATGGCCGCGACGCCTGACGAACGGCTGAACCGTGAGCATCGTCGCGCCTGGGCGAAGCTCTGTGCGGCCCACGCTCCCGCGCTCACCGAGGTCGACTCGGATGCCCAACTGGTGCACTCGGACTTCAACCCCAAGAACATCCTCGTGGCGCCCGCCGCTGACGGCTGGCGGGTCGCGTCGGTGCTCGACTGGGAGTTCGCGTACGCCGGATGTCCCTACGCCGACGCCGCCAACATGTTGCGCTTCGCCGACGAGTACCCGCCCGCGTACGTCGAAGGGTTTCGCGCCGAGTACGCCGAGGGCATGGCACCCGAGGACGCAGCTCGCTGGGAGTTCGTCGGCATCGTTCTCGACATGTTCGCGCTGACGTCGCTGGTGACCCGGCCCATCGGCCATTCCGTCGCCGACCAGGCAGCAGGACGGATTCGCGTGCTGCTCGACGGCGGCCTGCCGGGACGTAGGTAGGCCCGGCTCCCCGCCGACGCCCGATGAGCGAGCGGACCTACCGGAACGCGTCGGCGGCCGACTGGATCTTGGCGAGATAAGCGACCCAGTACGCGTCGTCTCCGACGTCGTCATGGTCGCGGCCGCCGCGCCCGTCGATGCTCTCCCGCAGGATGTCCGCGTGCCCCGCATGTTGGGCGGTCTCGGCGACCACGCGTACGAGCAGGTGGCCGAAGGTCGTCTCGCGCCGTCCCTCCCGCCACCAGTCGACGTACGCGGGAGCGCCGAGATCCACCTCCTCGATCGAGGCGTCGGAATGTGCTGCTGCGGCTCGATAGAGCCCGACCAGGTAGTCGCGCGACTCGTCGGACCGCGCCCACATGTCTGCCCCGTCCCAGATCGAGCCGTCTTCGACCCACGGCAGCGTCACGGGAGCGGGGCGGCCGATGCAGGCGCCGAGGTAGCTCGCCTCGACATCGGTCAGGTGTTTGACCAGGCCGAGCAGGTTCGTGCCACTCGGGGTCATCGGCTTTCGTACGTCGTACTCACCGAGTCCGTCGAGCGCCCGCAGGAGGCCCTCGCGCGACTGTCTCAGGTAGTGCTGCAGGTCGGTAGAGATCGCGTCATGTCCCATGGGCGGGACGCTAGCGTGCGCGGCTGACACGGCCCCGTCACCGTCCGGTGCGGGCGAGATACTCCCGACGGTCGAGCGGGTTGTCGTCCGTACGTCGCCGAGTCGGCGGATCGCCGCGTACCGGCCGGTAGTGGTCGAACTCCGTGTCGAGCATCCCCTCGCCGTTGGTCAGCGTCGGCACGAGAAGCTGCAGCCGGTGCACCTGCGCGGCCGGCACGTCGCCGACCAACAGGTACGAGGAACCCGCGGGGCGAGTCTCGAGCGGGACCCCGCCGAGCGGTGGCAGGGTCGCGAGAACTCCGCCGAGGTTGTCGCGCGGCACCTCGAGCTCGAAGCGATGGATCGGCTCCTCTACGCGGGTGCCGGCGATCTTCAGCGCATCGATCAGCACCAGGGGCGTGAGCAGGCGGAAGTCACCTGCAGTACTCGACATGCTCGCGTCGAACGTTCCATGCGCGTGGCTCTGCCTCGCCCAGTAGCCCGAATACGTCATCGTCACAACGCAGTCGACGACCTCCCAGCCGCACAGCCCTTGCCCGAGCGTCTCGCGTACCGACCGCTCGACGGCCGTGAAGAAGGCGCGCGGCATGGAACCGAGCTCGACGCCCAGCCGGAACTCCACTCCCGTGCCGGCGGGCGCCGGGTCGACGCGCAGGCCGACGGTCGCCAGGAACGGGTTCGGTTCGGTATCGATGAACTCGACGGCGGCACCCGATCCGTTGGGGCGCTCGACACAGATCGTCGTGGTCTCTCGAAACGTGACGTCGATGCCGTAGTCGGCGGCGAGCGTCGCGGCGATGACCTCCTTCTGGACCTCGCCATAAAGGGATACCGACGTCTCCCGCCGGCGGTCGTCGCGGCGCAGGTTGATCAGCGGGTCCTGTTCGGCGAGCTGGGTGAGTGCCGAGTGCAGGGCTCCCGCGTCCGCCGCCCGGCAGGGGTCGACGATCGTCTCGAGCGACGGCGGCGAGAAGTACGCCTGGTGTCGCGAAGCGGCCGATGCTGCACCGAGGGTGTGACCCACGCGTGCAGCGGTCAGGCCGGTGACCCGCGCGATGCGTCCTTGGCCCGCTGCGCCCGCCCGCTCGGCGGTGCCGTTACCGAACACGTCGATCGCCGTGATCTTCTGCTCCGTGCCGTCCGGCAGGGTGAGGCGATCACGTACGCGGAGTGTCCCTGCCCGGATGCGTACGTACACGAGCTTCTCTCCCCCCGGTCCGCGTTCGATCTTGAACACCGTCGCCGACAGATCGGCATCCGCGTCGTCGTCGCCGGTCGGGTGCAGCGACGCGAGCCCGGCATGCAGCGCTTCGGTCCCGGCACCGGTCACCGCCGAGCCGAAGTACACGGGGCAGACACCTAATCGGGCCGTCTGCATGGCGATCGCGGTACGAATCCGCTCGCCCGTCACCGCGTCGGGGTCCTCGACGACTTCCGCGAGTAGCGCGTCGTCGAAGCGGGTCACGCTGTCGAGTAGGGCGGCCACGCCGGCTCCGTCGTCCGTGGCGTAGGCACGAAACGATGCGCCCGGCGTCCCCTCGTCGCGCACCACGCCCATCGGCACGACGTCGGGGGTCAGCCGATCGGCGATCTCGGCGAGCACCCTCGATGGTGCGGCGCCTGTGCGGTCGATCTTGTTCACGAAGATCACGGTCGGGATGCGCAGTCGCCGGAGCACCCGCATCAACACGCGGGTCTGCGCCTGCACGCCCTCGACCGCGGACACGACCAGCACCGCCGCGTCGAGTACGCCGAGTACTCGCTCGACCTCGGCGACGAAGTCGGAGTGACCGGGTGTGTCGATCAGGTTGGTCGTCAGGCCATCGATCTCGAACGAGACGACGGCCGACCTGATCGTGATGCCGCGCTGCTTCTCGAGCGCGAGGGTGTCGGTATGCGTGGTGCCGTCGTCGACCCGCCCAACGCGATCGATGACTCCGGCGGCGTACAGCAGCCGCTCGGTCAGGCTGGTCTTACCGGCGTCGACATGCGCCACGATCCCAAGGTTCAGTGCTGCCACAACGCTTCATGTCCTCTGCATAGGCGGGTATTACCTGCTGGGTGAACATGAAGCGAGGGCGCATCCGGATCTCCTGTCGATCTGTGGTTCTCGGGTACAGCCCAGCAGGTCGCGTCGCGGCGAGCAACCGATTTGTGCGCACGAGTTCGGCCGGATCTTCGCCGTCTAGACGTTTACTTCCGGTGATACTTCCTGTTCATCTGTCCCAATCGCTTCTATCGTGTGGCCGAAGGGGTGGGTCTTGTGGTGCACATACGCCTGGTCGGCGCAGTCGAGGCCGTACGTGACGGCGAGGCGCTCGCATTGCCGGGCAAGCGCGTCCGTGCCCTGCTGGTGCTGCTCGCACTGTCGGCGGGTCGGGCAGTCGCCGTCGACACGCTCGCCCGCGGCATCTGGGACGACGAACCTCCCGAGCGCGTACGCGGCAGCCTGCAGACGTACGTCGGCCGGCTGCGCCGGGTGCTCGGTGAGAGCCTGATCGAGACCCAGCGCCCCGGGTACGTGCTCCAGGTACCCCGTGCGTCCGTCGACCTGCTCGCGTTCGTTGATGCCGTCGATGCCGCCGCCGAGGTCGAGCCCGAGGCGGAGCGCGCGGCACTCGGCGAGATCCTCGAGCAGTGGTCGAGCCCTCCGTTCGGCGAACCACCGTCGGAGTGGATCGCGCGGCACGAGGTACCCGCCTGGACCGAGCGCTACCTCCAGGCCGTCGAGCGCAAGGTCGACCTGGATCTGCGGTCAGGTGACTACGCGAGTTGCATCGTCGAGCTGAACCGCAATGTGGAGCGCCATCCGCTGCGCGAGACGCTCTGGGTACGCCTGCTCACGGCGCTCGACGCGGCAGGACGGACGGCCGAGGCGCTCGACCGGTACGAGTCGGTGCGCAAGAAGCTCGCGGAGGATCTGGGCGTCGATCCGTCACCCGAGCTGCGCTCGGTCCATGCCTCGCTGCTCACCAAGGCCGGCGACTCGTCGCCGACCGCGCCGCGCACCGTGCGCCCGCACCAGCTACCGGGCGGGCCCCGCGGATTCGTCGGCAGGGACGCCGTGCTGCAGGAGCTGGACCAGGTGGCGGCCGGTTCCGCGGGTACGGGTGGTGTGATCGCGCTGCACGGCCCGGCGGGTTCGGGAAAGACCAGTGTCGCGACCAGCTGGGCGCAGGACCGACTCGACCGATTCCCCGACGGGCAGCTGTTTCTCAATCTGCGCGGGTACGGCCCGGGCGAGCCCGTGACATCGAGCGGGGCGCTCGACATGCTGCTGCGCAGCGTCGGCGCGGCGGCAACCGAGATCCCTCCCGACGTCGACGAACGTAGCGCACTGCTCCGTTCCACGCTCGCCGACCGGCGGGTTCTCGTGGTTCTCGACAATGCCCGTGACGATGCCCAGGTACGCCCGCTGCTCGCAGGCGGTGCCACGACGACGCTGGTGACCACCCGTAGTCAGCTTCGCAGCCTGGTCATCCGCGACGGCGCCACGCGGATCGCTGTCGGCCGGATGTCGCCCGACGAGTCGGTCCGGTTGCTCGAGGAGCGGCTCGGGCCCGGACCGTCACGCGCGGATCTCACGGAGCTCGCCGAGCACTGCGGTCACCTGCCGATCGCGCTCGCGGTGGCCGCCGAACGGGTCGAGCGCAGTGGTAACGGCCGAATCGACGACCTCAATGCGCAGCTCCGCGACCGGCAGCAGCGACTTCCGGCGCTGAGCACGAGCGACGACGACCCGCTCACGAACGTGCGCACCGTGCTCGAGTCGTCGTACCGCGCGCTCGACGAGCCGACCGCGCAGGCGTTCCGGGCGGTCGGCATGTACGAGGACCCGCAGGTCACGGCGGCCGCTGTCGCGGCGCTCGCGGGCATCGACCTACGGGAGGCCGAGCGCCGGCTCGACCGGCTCGTCGGCCAGAACCTGCTGATGTCACTCGGATCGGGCTGGTACGAGTGCCACGACCTGCTCCGCGACCTGGCGGTCGAGCTGGGCGTGTCGACGATGCCGGAGAGGGTCAACGCGGAAGCGATGGAGCGCCTGTGGAACTGGTGCCTGCATTCGACGCGGAACGCGTCGTACCTGATCAGCCCGCCACGATCGGAGCCGATCCACCTCGACCTCCTCGAAGGCGTGAGGCCGCAGGAGTTCCGGTCCGAGCTCGACGCTTCGGAGTGGCTCTCGCGACACGCGTGCTACCTGCGGACCGTGATCGGCGACGCCAACGCGGCCGGGGATCCCACCGGCTATCTGCTCGCGATCGAGTTCTTCCTCTACCTGAACATCCAGAGCGGCCTGGCGTCGGCGGGCGGGTTGTACGAACAGGCGGAGGCCAACGCCCGTGCCGCCGGTGACCTGCTGGGCGAGGCCGAATGCGCGAGCTGTCGCGGTGCGGTGCACTCCGAGCGCCGCGAGTACGACGACGCGCTCACCTGTGCCCGCAGGACGCGCGACCTCTACGTGCAAGCCGGAGAGCCGAGCGGCGTGCTCAAGGCCGAAACGAACATCGCGCTCACGCTGTTCAGGCTCGACCGGCTCGACGAGGCGGTGGCGGCCTATGAGCAGGTGATCGACGACGCCCGCGAGCAGGGCTTGACGCTGACGTACGCGATGGGTCTGGCCGACGTAGCCGATGTGTATCTGGCGCTCGGACGCACCGACGATGCCCGGCACGCGGCGGCCGCCGCGGTCGCGAAGCTGCGGGAGTCGGGCAACGTCCGCGCGCTTGCGGCGGCCCTGGATCGCCTCGGTGGGGCTCAAGCGGCCGACGGAAGGGGCAAGGAGGCGATCCTGACGTACGAGGAGTCGGCGCACGCGGTGCGGCGTCTTGGCGCGGCCACCTTCGAGGCCCCTACGTTGCGGACACTCGGTGGTCTCTACCGTGACGCGGGCCGCCGCGATGACGCGCGCGCCAGCTGGAACCGCGCTCTCCGGCTCCTCGAGGACGCCGGTGTCGACGACACATTCGACGTGAGCCGCAGCGAACTGCAGGAGCTGCTCACCTCGCTGCCGATGGGTTGACCCGAGATGATCGAGGTTCGGCTGATCGGTGCGGTTGAGGCGATACGCGACGGCGAGCCGGTCGAGATTCCCGGTCGCCGGGTACGCGCATTGCTCGCGCTACTGGCACTGACACCCGGCAAGACGGTGTCCGTGGAGTCGTTGGCCAACGGCATCTGGGACGACGAGCCGCCCGAGCGCGTACGCGGCAGCCTGCAGACATACGTCGGTCGGCTGCGGCGGGTGGTCGGCGAGGAGGCGATATCGACCGATGCGTTCGGATACAGGCTGGACGTACCGCGCGGGGCCGTGGACCTGATGGCGTTCGCGGACTCGGTCGCGGCGGCAGCCGATCTCGACGACGACGAGGCGGAGCGTGCGGCCCTCGCCGAGGCGATCGGTCGATGGCACGGCGAGCCGTTCGGCGAGCCCCCGTCAGAGTGGATCGAGCGCCATGAGGTGTCGGTGTGGACCGAGCGGTACCTGCAGGTGGTCGAGCGCCGCGTGGACCTCGACCTGGCGGCGGGCGACGAGGGTGATGTACTCATCGAGCTGAACCGACATGTTCAGCATTTCCCGTTGCGGGAGACCTTGTGGCTGCGGCTTCTGGTCGCGCTCGACCGATCGGGGCGGACTGCCGAGGCGTTGGCGCGCTACGAGTCGTTGCGTCAACGGCTGGCCGAGGAGCTCGGCGTCGATCCCTCCCCCGAGCTACGGGCCGTGTACGCGGACCTGCTCAACCGCACCGACGAGCCGCTCGCCGTCGCTTCCTCGCAGCCGCCGACGACCGGTCCGTGCCCGCGGCAACTGCCGCTGGATGTGCCCGGCTTCGTCGGCCGCGACGAGTTGTTCGCCGACCTTGACGCGCAGCGCGCCTCCAGCGATGCGGCGGCGGACCCATGCGTGATCGCGCTCCATGGTCCGCCGGGCTCCGGCAAGACCACGCTCGCGGTCCGCTGGGCGCACCGGGTGAAGGGCGACTTCCCCGACGGGCAGCTGTTCCTCAACCTCCAGGGTTACGGGCCGGGTGCTCCGATCGACCCGACATGGGCCCTCGACAGGCTGCTGCGAGGCATCGGGGTGCATGGCAGTGACGTTCCGTACGACGTCGACGACCGCGCCGCGGTCTGGCGCACGGAGCTCTCCTCCCGGCGGATGCTCGTCGTACTCGACAACGCTCGTGACGCCGCGTCCGTGCGTCCGCTCCTTCCCGGTGGGCAGAGCACAGTGCTCGTGACGAGCCGGAGCCAGGTGCGTGCCTTGGCCGCTCGCGACGGCGTTCATCGGTTGGCAGTCGAGCGGATGTCCGCCGCGGAGTCCACGGCGTTGTTACGCCGCCGGATCACGGGCCGGCTCTCGGAGGACGAGCTCGCGGAGCTCGCGGACCTATGTGGGCACCTGCCGGTCGCACTCGCGGTCGCGGCCGAGCGCGTAGACCGTTCGAGCCTCAGCACCATCGCCGAGCTCCGAGGGCAGATCGACCGAGGTCGCGGCGTAATGGACGCGTTGTCGACCGACGACGACGACCCCGCCACGAACGTACGCGCGGTACTGGCCTGGTCGTACGAGGCTCTCGATGAACCGACGGCTCGCCTGTTCCGGCTCCTCGGCCTGTGGGAGGCACCGCGAATCCCGGTCGCTGCGGCGAGTGCGCTGGCCGGCGCCGAGCGGTCCGACGCCACGCGGATGCTCGATCGCCTCGCGAACCATCATCTGCTCACCGACGTCGGCGGCGACCGTTACGAGACCCACGACCTGATTCGCGAGCTGGCTTCGGAGATCGTGCGCACGACAGAGTCGGCCGAGGCGCGCTCAGCCGCCGAGCATCGGCTACGCAACTGGTTCCTGCACTCCGCCGCCAACGCTCGAGCCGCGTGGCGACCGTATCCGTTCGATCTCGAGCTGCCGCCGGTCGAGGACGGTGTGATCCCACGGAGTTTCGCTTCCGTAGCCGAGGCGTACGAGTGGTTCGACCTCCACATCGCATACCTCCAAGCCATCGTGCACGCGTGCATTGACGACGGCGACCCGATCGGCCACCATCTCGCGCCCCTTCTCAGCACGTTCCTCGCGAGCGAAGGGGTCATCGGACGCGACGGACCGGCGCTGTTCGAGCGCGCCGAGGCGAGCGCACGACGGCTGGGTGATCGGGCCGGACAGGCGAACTGCGCCAACAGTCTCGCGCAGGCCCAGTACGAGGCGGGCGACAACATCTCCGCACTCGACAGCGTCCGTCGGTCCCGCGAGCTCCACGCCGCTGCCGGACAGCTCGGCGGCGAGCTGTGTGCCCAGGGCAACGTGGCGATCGTGCTGCAAAGCCTCGGCCGTAGTGACGCCGCGCTCGAGGAGCTGCAGGACGCCGTCGAACGTGCGCGGGACGCGGACAACCGGCTGCAGCTCGGCACCGGGTTGCTCAACCTGTCCGATCTCTACCGCCAGGTCGGCCGACTGGGTGAGTCCGTACGCGCCGCCCGCGAGTCGGTCGATGTGTTGCGGGCCATCGACGACCCCAATCGACTTGCGGTCGCCCTCGACAACCTCGCCGACGTGCTGGCCGACTCCGGGCGCCCCGACGACGCTGTGCGACAGCTGGGTGAGGCCATCGAGCGATACCGGGCCGCTCACCTGCGCAGCAATGAGGCCAACGCGCTACGCAAGCTGGGGGTCATGCATCGCGACCAGGGACGGCCGGCAGCTGCGCGACCGTGTTGGTTGCGGGCGGCGGCGATCCTGACAGACGTCGGGTCACAAGGTACGTCGAGGGTCACCCTTGCCGAGCTGAACGAACTGATCGAGGGGTTGCCGCACGATCCGGAGCCCTCGACCGTCTGAGGCCCTGTCGCAGTACCGGTCGACGTCTTAGGCTGGAGGAGGCAGAGGTGATGATGCATGGAGGCACGCACAGGACAGCGGCTGCGGATCCACGGTAAGACCGTCGGCGCGCCGGACGAGGAAGGCGAGATCATCGAGGTGCACGGCCAGGAAGGTGGCCCGCCGTACCTCGTGAAGTTCGAGGGAGGTCACGAGCGCCTGATCTTCCCCGGGCCCGACTGTGAGGTCACCGCCTCCGACAGCTAGCTGCTGGCGATCACGCCGTACGACTCGAACTCCTGGAGCAGGTCGACCGTCAGGGGCAGATCTGCCATCTGCTCGATCGTGAACCATCCCGCGTCCGCTGCGTCGTCGCCCGCGACGAGCGAACCGCCGACGGCCTCGGCCGCGAAGTCGTGTGCCTCGATGACCTCGTCGCCGTTGGGAATGTCCACGACACCGAGCTCGCGGCCCACGGCGATCTCGAGGCCGGTCTCCTCGAAGACCTCGCGGCGGGCACACTCCTCGAGCGTCTCGCCGCTCTCGAGATGGCCGCCCGGTATGGTCCACCTACCCGCCTCGGGTTCGCGGGCGCGCAGCACCAGCAGGACTCGGCCGCGATCGTCTTGCACGACGGCGCCGGCCGCCAGCGTACGTACCATTGCCGCACGATATCGCGGCGAGAAGGCGAGGCGAGAGTGGCCGAGTACCTCAACGAGACCGTCTTCACGTGGGGTGCCACGCCCCTCAAGTTCGGTGCGGGTGCGGCCGATGAGCTCGGCTGGGACCTCGCCCAACTCGGTGCGGAGCGCGTTCTCCTCGTCACCGACCCGGCGATCGCCGCCGCCGGTCTGCCCCAGCGGGTCGCGGATGCCGCCGAGGCCGCCGGCCTGAGTGTCGAGATCTACGACCAGGTCCACGTGGAACCCACCGACGCCAGCATCAAGACCGCGGTCGAGTACGCCCGCGAGTCGACGTGGGACGCCTTCATCGCCGTCGGCGGCGGATCGACGATCGATACCGCGAAGGCGATCAACCTGCTGACGACGTATCCGGCCGACCTGTACGCGTACGTCAACAAGCCGATCGGCGAGGGCAAGGCGCCGCCCGGGCCGCTCAAGCCGCTCATCGCCGTGCCGACGACCGCCGGTACGGGCTCGGAGACGACGCCGGTCTGCATCATGGACTTCCTCGACCTCGAGGTGAAGTCGGGCATCAGCCATCCGCGGTTGCGGCCGTCGATGGCCGTCATCGATCCCCTGCTCACGCTGAGCATGCCGCCCGAGGTGACCGCCGCCAGCGGCATGGACGTGTTGTGTCATGCGCTGGAGTCGTACACCGCAAAACCGTTCGACAGCTTCGCCCGGCACACCCCCGAGACCCGCGTCGCATACTGCGGGTCTAACCCGATCTCGGATGCGTGGACCGAGAAGGCGCTCGCCCTGCTCTCCAGGTCGCTTCGGACGGCCGTGCTCAACGGCGGCGACGTGGCGGCACGCACGGACATGATGCTCGCGGCGACGTTCGCCGGCATGGGATTCGGCAATGCGGGGGTACACATCCCGCACGCCTGCGCGTATCCGATCGCCGGACGCGTACGCGACTATCGCCCGCGCAACTACCCGGCCGACGAGGCGCTCGTACCGCACGGCGAGTCCGTGTCGCTCACGGCGCCGGCGGCGTTCCGCTTCACGTACGCGACCGATCCGGGGAAGCACCTCCGAGCGGCACAGGTGCTCGACGCGCACGCCGCGGAGCCGCGCGATCCGGCCGAGCGGCTGCCGCAGGCGCTGTCGCGGCTGATGCGTGACATCGGCATCCCCAACGGCATCGGGGCGGTCGGCTTTGCCGAGGGCGACGTCCCCGCGCTCGTCGACGGCGCGATGCAGCAGCAGCGACTGCTCGCCGTCGCGCCGCGCACCGTACGCGACGACGACCTCGCGGCGATCCTCACCGACTCGATCGAGAACTGGTGACGCGCTAGAGCACGCCGTCGAACACGTCGGCGTATCCGACCTGGCCGTCGCGGTTCGGGTGGAACGACTCCCCCACCGGGTTCGACAGTCCGTTGACCCACTCCGGCGAGTCACAGACCGCATGGCCGACGAACGCCGGGCGTACGTCGGCCAGGCCGAACCCATGCGCCGACGCCTGGGCGGCGATCGTGTCGGCCAGCTGGTCGGCGGTCGCGTTCAACCGCTCCTGCTCGGCCGGACTGAACCAGGTACCCGCGTTGCAGTCCTCGCCCATGAACAGCCGCGGGTAGGAGCCGACCACGACCGTCGCGTTCGGTGCCAGGGACGCGATCTGGGCGTACAGGCCATCGAGGCTGCCGGGCAGCGAGTCACGGATGTACGCCTGCGCGCCGTCGACCGCGCCGTCGCAGTCCGACGCCCAACCCGGCTGTGCGCACTCCAGGAGTACGTCGACGAATCCCGCGTCGTTGCCGCCGACGGTCAACGTGACGTAGTCGGTCTCGGCGTCGAGCGTGCCGAGCTGGTTGGCGGACACGGTCGCGACCGTCGCGCCGGAGCACGCCTGCATATCGAGGGTCGCTCCGAGCCGCTGTGCGATCTGCTCGGCGTACGCGAAGTGCGAGCGCTGGCACCCCTCGTCGTAGTACTCGCGGGTGCCGGTGCCCGAGGAGTACGAGTCGCCGAGCGCGACCAGCTCGTCGGCCGGCGCGGCCGTCGAGGGAGGCCCCGTCGCGATGGTCGCCGTCAACATGGCTGCCGCGGCAACCCGGGCGAAGGTACGTCGTCTCATGGGTACTCTCCTCGCTGGCTCGCGAAAAGACATACCCCGATCAGGCCTGCTCGAACCCCTCGACGACGGAATCGATCTCCGCGAGCAGGGCGGTTCGCACGTCCGTGGGAGCGTACGAGACGCGCGCCGCTGTACGCGCGACGTCGGCCAGCGCCGCGTTGTCGAGGCCGAAGACGTCGCGGGCGACGGTGTACTCACCGTTGAGCGTTGTCGAGAACATGCCCGGGTCGTCGCTGTTCAGTGTCACGACGACGCCGGCGTCGCGCAGGGCCATGAACGGGTGCTCGGCCAGATCGGGGACGGCGCGCGTACGCAGGTTGGACGTCGGGCATACCTCGAGCGGGATGCCGTTGGCGGCGAGATGCTCGACGAGCGTCGCATCCTGCGCCGCGGAGATCCCATGCCCGATGCGCTCGGCGTGCAGCGTCTCCAGCGCGTCCCAGACGGTCTGCGGTCCGGTCGTCTCCCCCGCGTGCGGGACGCTGTGCAGTCCAGCGGCGCGGGCGCGGGCGAACACGTCCGCGAACTGTGGTCGGTCGACGCCCTGCTCGGGTCCGCCGAGGCCGAACCCGATGGTGTCGGTCGGTGCGTACCGCTCGACCCAGTCGATGGTCCGCTCCCCGGACGGGAGGCCGAGCTCGCCGGGAATGTCGAAGATCCACTGCAGCGCGACCCCGTGCTCCGCGGCGGCCGTACGCCGGGCGTTGTCGAGGGCGGTCGCGACATCGTCGGGACCGATGCCCATCTGCAGGTGGCTGTCGGGCGTGACGGTGAGCTCGGCGTACCGGACGTTCTGCGCCGCGAGGTCTCCGGCGACCCCGACGATCAGCAGCTCGACGTCCAGGGCGGTGCGCACGAGCGAGTTCACGGCGATGTAGACGTCGATGAAGTGCGCGAAGTCGCGGAACTCGTAGAACGCGCGCAGCGCGGCCTCGTCGGTCGGTACGCCTTGGTCCGGGTGGCGGCGGGCGAGCTCGAGCACGGTCTCGACGGGCGCCGAGCCCACCAGGTGTACGTGGAGCTCGGCCTTCGGAATAGCGGCAACGAAGTCGGTGTTGGGGGCGGGTGTCGTTGGGGTCACCTCGCCATCTTCGCAATTCGACCCTGCGGCAAGGCAACCTGTATCGAGGATGGTGCGTCTGTGGACGTGAGACGTGATGCGAAACACCGGAGCGAGTTCGTGGATTATCTCAGATATGAGATAGAGTCTCGCGCATGAGTGATGACTACTTGATCCGAATCGGCAAGTTGATCCGTGATGCACGCAAGCATCGCGGCTGGACCCAGGCCGAACTCGCTCACGAGCTGAACACCAGTCAGAGCGCCGTCAACCGGATCGAACGGGGGCAACAGAACATGAGCCTCGAGATGCTCGCGCGAGTCGGCGAAGCCCTCGACTCCGAGATCGTGTCGCTGGGTACGTCCGGGCCGATGCATCTGCGGGTCGCCGGTGGCACCCGGCTGTCCGGGTCGATCGACGTCAAGTCGAGCAAGAACGCCGGCGTCGCGCTGCTCGCCGGTTCGTTGCTCAACGAAGGCCGTACCGTGCTCCGCAAGGTCGCGCGTATCGAGGAGGTCAACCGGCTCCTCGAGGTGCTGCAGTCGATCGGCGTGAAGACCCGCTGGATCGACGAGACCAACGATCTCGAGATCATCCCGCCCGCGAAGCTCGACATCGAGGCGATCGACGCCGATGCGGCGCGCCGTACGCGCAGCATCATCATGTTCCTCGGCCCGCTCATGCACCGCGAGCAGACGTTCGAGCTGCCGTACGCCGGCGGCTGCGACCTCGGTACGCGCACGGTCGAGCCGCACATGACGGCGCTGCGGCCGTTCGGCCTCGAGGTGAAGGCCACCGAGGGCAGCTACCACGCGAGCGTCAACGTCGACGCCCGCCCCGAGCGCCCGATCGTGCTGACCGAGCGCGGCGACACGGTGACGGAGAACGCTCTGCTCGCGGCCGCACGGTTCGACGGCGTCACCACGATCCGTAACGCGAGCCCCAACTACATGGTCCAGGATCTCTGCTTCTTCCTGGAGGAGCTCGGCGTACGCGTCGAGGGCATCGGCACCACCACGCTGCGGGTGCACGGCTCCCCGCATATCGACCGCGATGTCGAGTACGCGCCGAGCGAGGATCCCATCGAGGCGATGAGCTTGGTCGCGGCGGCGATCGTCACCGAGTCGACGATCACCGTACGCCGGGTCCCGATCGAGTTCATGGAGATCGAGCTCGCGCTGCTCGAGGAGATGGGCCTCAACTACGACCGCAGCGAGGAGTACCTCGCCGACAACGGTCACACCCGACTCGTCGACATCACGACGCATCCGTCGACGCTGCACTCGCCGATCGACAAGATCCACCCGATGCCGTTCCCGGGCCTGAACATCGACAACCTGCCGTTCTTCGCCGTGATCGCGGCGACGGCGACGGGTTCGACGATGCTGCACGACTGGGTGTACGAGAACCGCGCGATCTACCTGACCGAGTTGAACAAGCTCGGGGCCAAGGTTCAGCTGCTCGACCCGCACCGGGTGCTCATCGAAGGGCCGACGCGGTGGCGTGGCGCGGAGCTGATCTGCCCGCCGGCGCTACGCCCGGCCGTGGTCGTGCTGCTCGCGATGCTCGCCGCGAAGGGCACGTCGGTGCTGCGCAACGTGTACGTGATCAACCGCGGCTACGAGGATCTCGCCGACCGGCTGAACGCGCTGGGTGCAGAGATCGAGACGTTCCGCGACATCTGAGGAGCGAGCTTGCGAGCCCCGCAAGATGTCGCGATCCAAGGCCGCGACATCTGAGGAGCGAGCTTGCGAGCCCCGCAAGATGTCGCGATCCAAGGCCGCGACATCTGAGGAGCGAGCTTGCGAGCCACCGCGCGAGACAAATAGACATTTGTTAGGCCCAGGCATAACAAATGTCTATTTGTCTCCGGCGCGGCCCGGCCGCCCGGCCGCCCGGACGCGCTCAGGCGCCGAACAGCGTGTCGATGAAGGCGCGGCTCTTGGCCTTGGTCGACTTGGGCGGCGCCGTCATCGTCGGCGTGATCTTGGGCAGCGGCTGGGTGTGGTACCCGGACTTCGCCTCGTGCCAGGCGTTCTCCTCCTCGATCAGCAGACCGAGGTCGGCGCGGTCGAGGAACACGCCCTCGCACCCCTCGCACTGGGCGATCTGGGCGCCCGCGCGGTGGTACTCACTCATCTGCCCCTGGCACTTGGGGCACGTCATGCTCGCCATTGGTCCACGGTAGCCCAGCGATGCGCTGCGGGTCGGGCGAAACACCCGACCCGACGCCGATAGTGAGCACGCTCACGCGGCATACTGAGGCGGTGCCCCGGTTCGAGCGGTCGACGCACCCGTACCTCGACTGGCCGGGACCGCAGGCGATCGCACACCGCGGTGGGGCGAAACTCCAGCCGAATCTCGGTCTGGAGAACTCCCTGCTGGCGTTCCGCAACGCGGTCCACCT
The DNA here is from genome assembly GCF_025790165.1 of Solicola gregarius. Lineage (GTDB taxonomy): Bacteria > Actinomycetota > Actinomycetes > Propionibacteriales > Nocardioidaceae > Solicola > Solicola gregarius. The sequence continues at coordinate 4,444,782 of NZ_CP094970.1, read as the reverse complement.
GGGCTATCGCTACCTGGAGACGGACGTGCATGCCTCGCGCGACGGGGTGGTGTTCGCGTTCCACGACACCGATCTCGACCGGGTCACCGACGGCACGGGGGCGGTCGCCGCGCTCTCGGCGGCGGTTGTGCGCGACGCGCGGATCGCCGGCCGTGAGCCGATCCCGGAGCTGACCGCGCTGCTGGCGGAGTTCCCTGCCGCGAGGTTCAACATCGACGTCAAGGCCGACTCCGCGGTCGTACCGACGCTCGACGTCGTACGCGAGCACGCGGCGTTCGACCGGGTGTGTCTCGCGTCGTTCTCCGATGCGCGCCTTGCCCGGATCCGGCGGCTCGAGCCGCGGGTGGCGACATCGATCGGCCCGAAGGATGTCGCGGCGCTGCGCCTCGGATATCCGTTCCGGCGCCGCGGCCTGCAGCGGGCGATCTGCGTCCAGGTGCCTCGTCGTCGGGGCAGACTGACGATCGTGACGCCGTCGTTCGTACGACGCGCCCACGCCCGGGGACTCCACGTGCATGTCTGGACCGTCGATGACGCAGCGACCATGACGGCGCTGCTCGATCTCGGTGTCGACGGCATCGTCACCGACCGTCCCGACACGCTGCGCGACGTACTCGTGCGCCGTGGCGAGTGGGTGTCGGCGTGAACGAGCGGCGGTCGTGGTACTTCTACGACTGGGCCAACTCCGCGTACTTCACGACCGTGACGGCGGTGCTCTTCGCCCCGTACCTCACGAGCGTCGCCGAGACCGCGGCCTGCGGCGAGCCGGGTACGACCGACGACCCATGCAATACCGACCTCCTCGTTGCCGGCGTCTCGGTCTCGCCCGGTTCGCTGGTGTTCTACATCATCACGCTCAGTACGTTGCTCTCGGCCGTTCTCGTTCCTCTCGTCGGCGCGTTCGCCGACGGCAGCCCGTCGAAGCGTCGGATGATGTGCGCGTACGCCTGGGTGGGCAGCGCGTCGACGGCGGCGATGGTCTTCATCGCGGGCTCGAACTGGCACCTCGGCGCCGTGCTGCTGGTGATCTCGAGCGTCGCGGGTGCGGCGTCTCTGAGCATCTACCACTCGATCCTGGTCGACATCGCCGGACCGGACGAGCGCGACGTCGTCTCGTCGCGCGGGTGGGCGTTCGGGTACCTCGGCGGCGGCACGCTGCTTGCCCTGAACCTCGTTCTGGTGACGGCCCACGACGCTGTCGGCTTGGACACCCAGGGTGCGGTCCGCATCAGCCTGCTGTCGGCGGGTGTTTGGTGGGCCGCGTTCACGATCATCCCGTTCCGCGGCCTCCGCGACCGGCCACCCCGGGTGACCGATGCCCGGCGCGACCTGATGTGGCGCAGCTTCGGGCGGCTGTACACGACGCTACGCGAGGCGCGCGCGTACCCCCGCACGTTGCTGTTCCTGGCCGCCTTCCTGTTCTTCAACGACGGCATCCAGACCGTGATCGCGTCGGCCTCGGTGTACGGCGAGAAGGCGCTCGGGTTCGAGACCGGTTTCCTGATCGGCGCGATCCTGATGGTGCAGTTCGTTGCGTTCGGCGGCGCGCTGCTGTTCGGCCGCCTGGCCGGACGAACGGGAACCAAGAACATGATCGTGGCCGGGCTGGTCGGCTGGATGGCGATCGTCTCGATCGGCTACTTCCTGCCCGCGGGGAACGCGCCGCTGTTCCTGGTGCTCGCGCTCGGCATCGGCATCGTCCTCGGCGGTACGCAGGCCCTCTCGCGATCGCTGTTCTCGCAGCTCATCCCGCGCGGCCGGGAGGCGGAGTACTTCGCGCTCTACCAGGCATGCGAGCGCGGTACTAGCTGGCTCGGCACCTTGCTGTTCGGCGTCGTACACCAGCTCACGGACTCGTACCGTCCCGCGATCTTCGCGCTGATCGCCTTCTTCGTGATCGGCCTTGCGATCCTGGGTCCGTTGAACGTTCGACGCGCGATCCGGGAAGCGGGTAACCTTGAGCCCAAGGTGGTCTGACTCACTCATCTCGGGACCTCTCAGGGGAATCTCACTTCAGTCCCGTACGTTGGATGAGGTAAGAGCAGGCAGGACGATTCGGACCGTCGTAGGAGGGTCACATGGCTGAACGCGCACTCCGTGGAGCGCGACTCGGTACCCAAAGCTTCGAAGACGAGCGTGGGGTCGAGATGGCGCCTCGACAGGAAGTCGAGTACGTTCGTGCCGACGGCACACGGTTCACCGTGACCATGGCCGACGACGCTGAGATTCCGCTCGAGTGGGAAGACCCCCGCACCGGGCAGATCGGGCGGCTGAGCGACGGCACTGAGCCGGAGCCGAAAAAGGAAAAGCCCGCACGTACGCACTGGGACATGCTCTTGGAGCGTCGTTCGATCAAGGAGCTCGAAGACATTCTCTCCGAGCGCCTCGAGCTGCTTCGCGGTGGCGAGATCGGGCCCGCTCACCTGCACCGGCGTACGAAGGGCCGCAAGCGCACGGCCTGATCGCCAGGCCCCACAGACCCCCGGGTCGCGTCGTTCCCCCCCGACGGCGCGGCCCGGGCCTTTTTGTGCCCGCGATGCCGCTGGCCGCTCAGTCGTCGTCGATGACCTCTCCGCGCACGACATCGGGCCCGTGCGGGGTCGTCGGCCCATGTCGGCTCGCGGACATCGTCGGGTCGCCCGGCGCCGAGACGTACATCGTGCCCTTGCGCACCGCCCAGGACTGGATCCGGTTTCGGACCAGCGGGCGGGTGAACGGCAGCAGCAGCACCAATGCGACGAGGTCCTTGACGAAGCCCGGTGGCACGAGGATCAGTCCGCCGAGGAACGTCAGTGCACGATCGACGACACCGCTCGGTGGTTCCGTGCCGACCGAACGGTCACGGGACAGCTCTGCCCACGCCTGGCGTCCCGAGCGGCGCATCAGGATGACGCCGACCACGGACAGCGCCGCAAGCGCGGCGATCGTCGCGGCCCAGCCGATCCAGTTCGCGACCAGGACGATCACGACGATCTCGACGACGGGTGTCAGCAGTAGGACCGCCGGTACCCACCGGATGCGCACGTTCTTCATGGTCTCTCCCGGATCGGGCGTTGTCTCCCAGCCTACGTGGCGCGTCGGGTGAGTATCGAGTACGCGGCCCGCAGGCGACGCGAGATCCCCACCAAGGGTGACGCGTACCAGCGCCTCCACGACGATCGAACCGCTCATCTTCGACTCGCCGCGTTCGCGCTCGACGAAGGTGATCGGCACCTCGCGGGTGGTGACGCCGGCGTCGTCGGTGCGAAGGGTCAGGTCGATCTGGAAGCAGTAGCCGCGGGAGGACACCGAGTCGAGGTCGATCGCGAGCAGGGTCTCGCGTCGGAACACCCGGTAGCCGGCGGTCGCGTCGCGTACCGGGATCCCCAGGGCGAACCGGGCGTACGTGTTCGCCCCGCGCGACAGCAGCAGCCGGTGCAGCGGCCAGTTGCGGACCGCTCCCCCGCGTACCCACCGTGAGCCGATGACGAGGCCGGCGCCGTCGCGTGCGGTGGCGAGCATGGTCGGAAGGCGCTCGGGCGGATGCGAACCGTCGGCGTCCATCTCGACGAGGAAGGGGTAGCCGCGTTCGAGGCCCCAGCCGAACCCGGCGAGGTACGCGGCGCCCAGCCCCTGCTTGCCGACACGGTGAAGCACCTGGACGGCCGGGTCATCGACGGCCATCGCGTCGGCGAGCTTTCCGGTGCCGTCCGGTGAGTCGTCGTCGACGACGAGGATGTCGGCGGCCGGCTCGGCCGATCGCACGCGTCGCACGATCTCGCCGAGGTTGTCGGCCTCGTTGTAGGTCGGGACGATGACGAGTGCGGCCCGCTCACGCTCGCTCACTGCCGCACCTCCAGCTCGGCCGTCGTCGTCGTTGGTCCCTCACCGGGCGTACGACGGCGCGCGCGGAGCTGTCCGGCGGCGGCCACGACTGCGGCGCCGATCCCGAGCAGACCGGCGACGAGCTCGAGCCAACCGCCGAAGCGGATGGCCGGTGTGATGCCCGTTGCGGTCTCCACATTGCCGGTGAGTATCTGCGTGACGTCCTTGTCGCCCTGCACCAGCACATCGCCGTCGGCGTCGGCGATGCCGCTGACTCCGTTGATCGACGGCACGGCGATGTATCGGCCCGACTCGATGGCTCGCATCCGCGCGATGTCCCACTGCTGGTCGGGTTGTGCGGTCTCGATGTACGCCGAGTTGTTGGTCTGCACCACGAGCATCTGTGCGCCGTCGTCGATGTTCTGACGCAGCACGTCGTGGTACGCGACGTCGAAGCAGAGCATGTCGCCCACGACGACGGGGCCGAGGCGGAGCGCGCCGGAGTCGTCGCCGGGGAGCATGTCGCGTGGGATCTCGGTGTCGACGCGGTCGTCGATCTTGCGGGCGAACGAGCGCAGGGGCACGTACTCGCCGTACGGGACGAGATGTCGCTTCTGGTACGTGTCACCGGGGCCGGTCTGCGGGTCCCAGGCGATTCCGACGTTCTTACGGGTGTCGGCGGTGGGTCCGTCGAGGATGGCGCCGACCAGAACCGGAACGCCCACCGCTCGTACCGCGCGTTCGATCTGCGCGCCGACGGACGGATCGGTGAACGGGTCGAGATCGGACCCGTTCTCGGGCCACAGCACGACGTCGACCTGCTCCTCGTCCCCCGAGCGGATGTCGGCTGCCAGGTCGAGGGTCGCGTCGACATGGTTGTCGACGACCTGCCGCTGCTCCGTCTCGCCATCGGCGCCGCGGCCGGGTACGTCACCTTGGATCAGCGCGACCCGGATGTTCTTGTCCGGGTCGGCCGTGCCGACCGGAAGGGCGAACCCGACGACGATGGTCGCCGCGAGTCCGGCCACCACTGCGCCGACGGCGACCCGGCTCGACCGCCGCGTCCACGCGTAGACGGCGAGTGCCGCGATCGCGAAGACGATGCCGCTCAGTGTGGGAACGCCGACCAGGCGGGCGTACGACTCGAGCGGGGTGTCGATCGTCGCGTCGCCGAGGCGGCCCCACGGGAACCCGCCGAGCGGGAAGGTCCCACGCGCGTACTCGACCGCGACCCACACGCATGCCCCCCATAGCGGCCAGGCACGCAGCCGCGCGACAAGGACGAAGCCGACCGCGAAGATCGGGAAGTACAGCGCCTCGACGATCGTGAGGATGATCCATACGTGCACGCCGAGTACGTGCACCCAGGAGAAGAGCAGGGCCGACTGCGCCAGACCGAAGACCAGGCCGAGCAACGCGCCGAGTCGGATGGTGGCACCGCGCAGCGCGACGATCAGTAGCACCAGGCCGATGAGCAACAGGATCAGCGAGCCGACCGGCTTGAACCCGCATGCGACGAGCAGGCCGGCGACGACGGCCATCGCGAGTCGGATCCTGGGCCGGGTACGCCCGGGCGCGGGGCTGCCCTGCTCCGTGCTGTCCACCACGGCACTAAGGGTACGGGAGCCGATCACGGCGTCGTCGTGGCATGCCAAGAGCCCTGCGTCCTTCGGACCGGACACCGAACCGCTGGATGCGATACGACACCCGTTGTCTACTGGGCGTCAGGGCTCCTGACGTGCGCCACCTCCGGTAGTACGGAACCGGCGACACGGCCGGAGCACACACGCTCTGGTAAGGAGCAAGCGGCTCGCGCCCGAAGTCCCCGTCTTCCCGAGACCCCGTTCAGCTTGGTGGACTCTCCTCCCAGAGACTGCCGACACACACCGCAGATGTCAACCTGGCAAAGCGGATTACCTGTTGCAGTTTGAGGCGGCTCACCAGCCCGCGCCGAAACACAGCAGCGGAATCGGCTCGTCGGGAAACTCGGCGACGGCCGCCGAGAGCGCCGCCGAGGGCGCGGCACCGCGGGCGAGCCGGGCGTGTGTTCGGGCGAGCACCTCGCACGCCAGATCGTCGTTGACGGGCGCGGGCGACGCGATGACGCAGGTCGAGCCGGCGTGCAGCCAGGCGACGGTCATCCCGATCGTCTCCCTGCCGCCGCTGACACCGGAGCGTCCGAGTTCGCACGCCGACAGCACGATCGTCGAGGGGATCCGGGCGAGATGGTCGATGTCGTACCCGAACCACGGCCCGTCAGCGAGCTCGAGGGCGGAGAACAACGGGTTCTGGGCGTTGTGCCGCCCGTGAGCCGCGATGTGCAGCAGATCGACGCGAGCGGCGAGCGCACGCACTCCGTCGGCGGTCGCGTCGTCGCCGGTGAGCTCTTCGTGGCCGCTCCAACAGCTGCTGGCCCGGCGTACCTCGTGGGTGGCCCGCTCGACGTTCGGGCCCGCGACGAAGCCCGGGCGGCGTACGCGAACCTCGCGCGGCGCCCGCACCCACGACGTCGCCGAGCGGGCGATCGTGAGCGGCCGACCGGCCAGCCCCGGCAGCATGGACCACGGTACGTCGGCGAGCTCACCCGTCGCCGACAGGACGACCGGACCGTTGCCGGCGAGGTCGGCGAACGGCCCGACGAGCCGCTCGGAGATCCGGGCCAGGCGCATCCGGATCGAGCTGACGAGGACTGCATGCATCGACGCCGACGTGCGGGTGGCGACCATTGCCAGGTCGGCGGGCAACCCGTCGAGCAGCTCGCTGGTCGATGGCAATGGTCCGAGGTCGACGAGCCGCTCGCTGCCGGGCGTCACGCCGAGGCCGTAGAGGCGCTTGCCCGCATGGAAGTACGTGAGGTACGTACCGTCGTCGCGATGGAGTCGTTCGCGTAGCTCGTCTACGCGCACCGGCTCCGCGGGCTCTGGCGCACCGGCCGACCACAGCCGTTCGCGGACGGCCGTCTCGAGCGACGCGACGCGGGCGCTGTCGCGATGCGCCGACGTACGCAGCGCGCGGAGCTCTGCGAGCTGCTCTGCCGCCGTGGGGTCACTCGGCGGGCGTACGACCGGCACCCGACCGGCCAGCGAGCGTGCCCGCTCGGTCCACTCCAGCACGGTAGCGAGCGACCCGTCCTCGACCGCGCACTGGAGCCCGAGCAGCGCGCACGCGCGGCCGTGGATCACCGACGCGGCCTGCAGGTCGAGACTGCCGAACGTCGCCTGCCATACCGCGAGGCGATCCAATGCCCCTCGCAGATGGGCCAGCGCCCTCGATCGGCGTCCACGGGCGAGCGACAGCTCGGCGTGAGCACGCGCCGAGAGCATCCGGTTGGACATCGACGTCGCCGCGGTGAGGCGTACGTGTGCAAGCAGCGCCGTCGTCTCGTCGATGGAGCCTGCTCGACACTCCGCGAGGGCAGCGACCAGGCGGGCACGGGTCGCGGGCTCGAGGAAGCCTTCGGCGGCGAGCGCGACGGCGATCTCCTCGCACCTCGACGACGTTCCTGGGGCAGCGTGACCGCTGGCGACCGCGGCGGCATGAACCGTGACCTCGGCGCGCAGGGCCCAGGTGTGGCTGCCATGCGCGCCGAACCTGCGCATGGCGGATCGAGCGCTACGTTCGGCGCCGTTCCTGTCCCCGACGAGAAGCTGCAGGCGAGCGAGAATGAGCTCGCACTCGGCTTGCTGCTGGCGCATCCGGCGGCGCCCGAACACTCCGGCCGAGCTGCGCAGCGCCTCGCCGGCCTCGTCGATCAACCCGGCGGCGAGCAGTACCTCGGCTCGGTCCTGGTCGCAGACCGCGAGGTTCTCCGCCGACAACGGCGCCAGGGTCTCCCGCGCCCGGCCCATATCGTCGAGCGCCCCGACGAGCTCGCCACGCAGCAGGCGCGCGTAGCCGCGATTGTGCAACGCCTTGGCGGCGATCGGCGGGGCGCCGGCGCTGCGGGCATGGTCGCGCGCACGGTCGAAATCGGCTTCTGCGGCCGCGAGGTCGAGCCGCTGGAGGTATACGTTGCCGCGGTTCAGGTACAGCCGGGTGAGGTACGCATCCTCGCCCGTCAGCAGCGGAACTGCCGTGCGGAACGCATCCAGCGCGCGACCGGCGTCTCCGCGCCGCATCAGGAGGAGCCCGAGCTGGGCGAGCGTGCGCCCGCGCTCGACGCCGCGGTGGTCGGGTTGGGCCAGCACTCCCTCACACCGGGCGATGCCGCCGTCGGTGTCACCACGCTCGGCGTCGAGGTACGCAAGAGTGACGATGATGCGCGTACGTAGGTCGTCATCGGGCGAGCGTCGCAGGGCCTCCTGGCACAGCGAGGCAGCACGCGTAAGCCGCCCCGCGGTCTCGTCGTCGCGAGCTCGGCCGTACAGCTGCGATGCCGTAAGCGCGGCCAGGGCTACGGTCCGATCGCGGTCGTGTCGGTGATGGCCTTCCACGCACGTGCGATGGAGTCGTCCACCGTCGAGGTGGGGCCGGTCGCGAGCTCTGCGATGCGCGCGGCGATCTGCCCGGCGAGCACCGGGGCGGCGAAGGAGGTGCCGCTCCATACCGCGAACCCGCTGGCGAAGTCGTCGAGATCGATCGACTCGCGAACCCGCCCGTCGACGACCGTGTGCGCGGCGGCCTGGCCCCCTGCGTCGAGCTTGGGGAACGTACTCACGATCCCGGCACCGGGTCGCATAGCCGATACCCAGGCGCCGGTGTTCGTGAACAGGGCGTCCGTGTCGTCGGGGTTGAGCGCTCCGACCGAAAGCACCGGTAGACAGTCCGTTCGCAGCGGGGTGCCTCCGCCGTCGGTCCACGGCGCGAACGCCGCCGGGAACCGGAGCCGGGTCGTCGCGTCGTTCCCGGCGGAGGTGGTGACGACGGTGCCGCACTCCCCCATCAGCTCCAGGAGCGCGTACAGCGTGGTGTCGAACAGCGCATCGGCGGCCGTCTCGTGGTAGTAGCCCATCGAGAGGTTCAGTACGTCTATTCGCCGACCATCGGGCTCGCCGACCGCGTTGCGGCGGACGAGCTCGGCGATATCGGTGAGACAGTCGACGAGCTCGGACTCTACGATCATCCCGTCCGCCTGCACGATCCGCCAGCTCAGGATCTCTGCCTGCGGGCATGCCTGGTGGATCAGGCCTGCGATGAACGTGCCGTGACCCGTCAACGGGTCGAGGGAACCGTCAAGCGGCCCGACGATGTCGGGATGCTCCTCGGGCGCCGTCGCCGAGTCGGTGTAGCCGATCGGGTGGGTGCCGAGCGTCACGGAACCATTGACCACCGGGTCGAGCCACGGGTGACTGCCGCAGCCGGTGTCGAGAACCGCGACCACCGGCCGATAGGACGTTCCCGTCCGCGCTGCGGGCGGCGGTGCCGTCAGGGCGACCGGCTGACGGCCACCGTGGCCGGCCCAGAGGTACGAGGAGAGCGCACTCGCGTCGCCGCTGTGGAACGGGTCGCCACTGTGGAAGGGGTCGCCGGAGTGGAACGGATCGCCACTGTGGAACGGGTCGCCGGAGTGGAACGGATCGCTTCCGACGGCCGCGAGCGACAGCACATGGTCGAGCCCCACCGACCGCACCGCTTCGCGCCCGAGCTCGGCGCGCGCCGCCTGGAGGAGATCCCACGCATCGGGTGGACGTACCGCGCGTCCCGGAACGGGCGACAGCTCGAGAACCCGCGCGCCGATCGGCGGCTCGTCGTCGGCGAGTCGGCGTACCACGGGCCGTCGCGCATCTTTCGGCTCCGCGAGGCGCCAGTCGTACGCCGCTGCGATCGACTCCAAGCGCGGCAGGAGGTCGCCGTCGTTCGACGTCCGGTTCACCAGCAGGTGATCGCCGATGTACGCGGTGCCGCGTGGCATTGGACTACCCGCGACCAGCGTCGCGGTCGCCGGGTCAAGTACTCGTACGCGTCGCAGCGGGGACTCGAAGCGGAGGTCGGGTTTGTTCGGGCGATTGGCGGGCATGCTCACAGCTCCAAGGTGTTGGTGGCGAACCACGGTGGTCTTCCGTCGGCGTCGGAGCTCTCGATGACGACGACCAGACGGGTCGGCCCGGCCTCGAGCGTGCGCAGCTCGAACCGGCCGGCCGGGTCGGAGTCGACCGTCTCCTGCAGGTCGCGCTGGAGCACCTGGACGGATACGGGCTGAGGGGGGGTCGACCCAGCCGACGAGGTTGCAGTGGGTGCTCCCGACCGGGCTCACGTGCAAGACGACACTGAGCCGTCCCGATCGGAGGCTGATCACGTCGGCCGTGGACTCGTCGCGCGCACCGACGAGTCCACGTGAGCGCTCGACGAGCCGTAGCAGCTCGTACTCGGCGTCGAGGTCGGCCGTCGCGATACCCGCGATCACCCGATCGGACAAGCCTGGAGGGAGCGGGTCTGCGGTCTCCCACATCAAGCGCAGGCGTGCCCAGAGGTCCGTGTCGTCGGTGTTCATACGCCGGCCTCCTCGTCGAGCAGGACACGCAGCTTGTCGAGGCATCGCCCTCGGGTCGGGCCGATACTGCCGACCGGCATCTCCAGCTCGGAGGCGAGCCGTCGGTAGTCGGGTCGGTCCTCGAACGCGATCACCCGCAGCAGCCGCTGGCAACGGTGCGAGAGACGCCGCACGGTGTTCCAGAGCCGCCGGGACTCGTCGGCGACCTGGACCTGTTCGTCCACCGGGACACCTGCGGGCAGGGCATCGGCGACCGTCTCCTCATCGGTGACGGTCTGGCGCGACGCATCCTTCGCGACCCGCCACGCCTCGCGCCGCGCGGTCGTCGCGAGCCACGCCGTGACCGCCTGCGCGTCCTCGATCCGGTCGCGGTTGCGTACGAGCGCCATCCACGTCGTCTGCACGACGTCCTCGGCCGAGTGCCTGTCGAGTCCGTACGCGCGCACCAGATGCCACAACGCGGGCGTACTCGTCCGCACCAGCTCATCGAGGGCCGCACGGTCGCCATCGCACCAGCGGGTGAACAGGCCGGCAACGATCTGCCAGCGTGCCTCCGAGGTCTGTGACGACGGCGCGGCCATGGGCTCTCCCAGGCGACTGCACACCATTGCTTCCACGCCCCGTAGGAGGGCGTGCAGCCTCGTTTGATACGTCCGGATTCGCCGGACATCGCGATGTATCAAGAATGGCAGAGATCGCTCCTGCCCGTAGACGAATCCAACCAACTCGGGTGGCTACACACAGGGAGCAAGAAGATGCGAAAGACACCTACCCTCGCGACGGGCGTCGCGATCGCGGCCGGCGGCCTGATGGCCGCCGCGCTCGTCACACCCACCCTCAGCGCCAGCGCCGACGGCGACGGCGCACCACCACCGGGCCTCGAACGAACGGCGAGCGCTCAGAAGGCCTTGACCGGGTTCAGCTGCAGCGGCGGATCGACGAAGGCGTCCCGCAACCTCGGCATCTACGACGGCTTCTTCGACATTCCGGCGGGTACAACCAAGTCGCTACCGGGCAAGATGACGTTCAAAGGCCCGAAGAAGGGCAAGGACACCGTTTCGGTCGCCGTTACCGGGTTCGGTTACCTGTACGGCGCCTACCAGCTCGGGGCCGTCACCGTCACCGTGGACGGCAACCCGCTCAAGCCCGGCACGCTTGCAACTCCCGCGTACTGGATGGGCTCGGGGGACTCGAGCGGCTATACGTCCGGCGCAGCACAGTTCTGCGGCAAGGTCGGCAAGGGCAGGCACACCGTGCGGGTGAAGTTCACGAACACGAGCGGTGCGAGCAGTTGGGGTCTGTACTCGGCAACCGCGCACGCCGAGCTCAACAACTGAGACGCCGCCAGCGACTGCGCGGTCCGTACAGCGGGGACGTACGGGCCGCGCACGTCACGTTGCGGCGAGCGCGGCGCCGCCGCCGCGATAGATCGTCTCGCCGGTCGCCTCGTCGACGAGGGCCACTCGGACCGAGTCCGCGGGCCCACTCGTCAGCGGCACGGCGAACACCGCGGTCACCGAAGTGTCGTCTCGGACCGCGGCGTACGTGACGAACCGCCATCCGTCGGCGTCCCACTGTTCGAGGACGTCGGAGCGGATGGACGCCCCGACGGCGCGGTACGCGCTGCTGCGCATGACCCGGTGCACGGTCGAGTCGATCGGTACGTGCTTCGGCGCGGTCGCGAGCGGATGGGTCAGGCGTACGCGCATCCGGCGCAGTGGCAGCAGCCACCGCCGGTCGAGCTCGGGCGAGAGCGCCACGATCACAGCCAGCCCGAGGAGTACGAGTCCGACGGTGGACCACGGCCGCTCGCGCATCGGAGTCGTCCAGCCGTCGCCGGCGAGCGCCGTCGCGACGCTCGCCGCGACGAGGAGGACGCCGCGCGCGATCGATCGTGCCGAGACCGGTGCCTCGGCCGACCCGAGGCAGCCGCAGGACGACTCGGGATCCGAGCGGCGCGCGTACGTCAGATAGCCGAGGAAGGCCATCGTGAGCACGGTCGACGCGACCCCCTCGAGCCACCAGAAGGGCGGCAGGAGCAGCGCCGCGCCGACGACCAGCTCGATCAGTCCCGTTGCTCGGTACGCGGCCGGGGCTCGGCTCTCACCGACCAGCCGGGGCAATGCCGAGCGTCGGGCCCGGCCTGCCATGTGGGGGTCTGCCATTTTGCCGACACCCGCCCACACGAGCACGAGGCCGACGACGAGCTCCGTCGTCGAGAGCAGGTCCATTGCGCCGCTCCCCTAGGCCGCGGCGTAGATCGTGGCGATGTCGACCTCGTTCGTGTCCGGGCGCCACGCGCCGATCACCCGGGCGTGTCCGCCGACGCGAAGCATCGAGAGGTCGGAGACGGCCGGCGTGCCGTTGTACACCGCTGCGCTCGTGCCCGCGACGACATGTCCAACGACCTTGCTACCGCGATGGTCGAGCCGCAGCTGGTGTTTTCCGATGGCCGTGACGTGCACCGTCAGATTGACGATGTTGACCCAGATCGAGTCGGCCGCCAGCTCGCCGGCGGGCATGCGCACGCCACGCGCGTAGAGGCCGTCGCCGACGTCGATCCGGTCGAGCGTCGTCGGCCGGAGCTTCCATACGCTCGTACCACCGGTCAGCCGGATCCGGTGCAAGGTGCCGTCGGCGCTCGTCACCCGCAGAACGTGCTCGTCGCGACCGGTGATGCGGCCGTCGACGAAGTTGGGGTCGGGTGCGCCGGGGTCCACCTTCTGCGAGCGGCCGGCGCCGGCCGCCTCAGGAGCGAGGGAGCCGAGTGCGGTCGCGCCGACCAGGCCGGCCCCGCCGAGTACCGCGCCGGACAGGAGCCGACGCCGATCCATCCTGCGTGCCATGACGACCCCTCACCCGACGTCGATATGACCGGGGATGAGCCCGGACGAGAGGCTGCCGATCGCGCTGTACGCGGCCGGCGTGAGGTCGAGGAGGCGGTTGCTCGCGCACTCGCCCCCGCAGCACGCCTGCTCGCCACAGAACAGATCGGTCTGCGGACCGCAGTCGGCGATCGTGGTCACGACCCGAGAGCCGTTGCAGACGTTCGTCGTCGCGTGTGCGAAGCCGCACGTACGTCGCGACAGACTCGCGCCGCAGCTGTCCGGCCGAGTGATGTCGAAACACGCGTCGGAGGTGTTCGGCCACGCGTGTTGGTAGTTGCCTGAGTTGCAGGTCCCGCAGGCACCGTGGCCGGCAGAGGCACAAGGGCCCCACGCGCTTCCACAGCAGAACCACGAGACCTCGCCATAGATTCCCGCCATGGGAGCCTCCTTGCAGCGAAGGTCGAAGTGTCTTCGACTTCTACCCCGATGCGGGCGGAGGCAAACGGGCGACGTTCAGCCGCGGCGGCGGGAGGCACCCGGACCGCGGGGTGCGTCGCCGTGGCGTACGAGGTCGTCCTCGTCGGCCTCGCGCAGGTCGAGCGAGAAGTAGACGTTGTCCCACCGCTCGTTGTCGACCGCGACGAAATCCTCGATCCGGCCGTACTCGCGGAAGCCGAGTCTCTCGTACAGCTGCATCGCGGCGTGGTTGTTGCCGCGTACGTCGAGCGTCAGGATCTCGACGCCGACCTTGCGGCCGTACGAGATCAGCTCCTCGACCATCCGGCGACCGAGCCCACCGCCGCGCGCATCGGCGGACACCGCCACCTTCGCGATGTCGGCATGCGGCTCCTCGGTCTCGCCCTCGCGCCGGTTCCAGTACGCGAACCCGACGACCTGGGGCTGCTCGCCGGCGGTCGTGAGGGTCTCGGCGACGACAAGGCAGGCGTTGTCCATCTCGCCCGCCTGGATCAGATCTGCCACCAGCTCGCGCAGCTCACGTTCGCTGGGAGGCTCGACCCACCCGAGTGCAGCGCCCTGCTCGACCATCGTGGTGACGAGGTCGTGTAGCTGCAGGAATTGAGTGTCAGTTGGATCAGTCAGCCGGTACACATCGTACTTCGGGGTGCTGGTCACTAGTCGTTTCTCCTCAAGACGATCCCCACGACTCTACCGGAGGCGGGTGTCCACCACTCGGACAGGCATCGGATCGGCAGAATGTCAGAGGTCGACGGGGCGATTCTCGTACGGCGTGGAGAGGACGATCGTGGTCCGGGTGGAAACGTTCGCGGCCGTACGAATACGGGCCAGCAGCTCCTCGAGGTCGTTCGGTGCGTTCACCCGGACCTTGAGGATGTAGCTCTCCTCGCCCGCGACCGAGTAGCACGACTCGATCTCCCTGATGTCACGCAGGCGCTCGGGAGAGTCGTCGGGCTGGCTCGGGTCGATCGGGCGGATCGAGATGAACGCCGACAGCGGGAGTCCGACCTGCGCAAGGTCGACGATCGCGCGGTAGCCGGTGATGACGCCGCGCTGCTCGAGCCGCTTGACGCGCTGGTGTACGGCCGACGTGGAGAGCCCGGTGAGCTTGCCGAGATCGGTGAACGACGCGCGGCCGTCGGTGGCCAACGCCTCGACGATCTGCCGGTCGATGTCTTCCACGGTCGGGTCAGCTCAGGTAGCCGACGTCGCGCGGCCGTCGGTTGAGCCGCTCGGAGCCATCGGGGGTACAGATGACGATGTCTTCGATGCGCGCGCCGTGGGTGCCGGCGAGGTAGATGCCGGGTTCGATGGAGAACGCCATGCCGGCCTCGAGCACGAGGCCGTTGCCGTCGACGATGTACGGGTCTTCGTGGGTCTCCATGCCGATGCCATGACCCGTGCGGTGGATGAACGCGTCGCCGTACCCGGCCGCCGCGATGATGTCGCGACCCACCTTGTCGACCGATGCGGCCGTGACTCCGGGACGGACGTACTCGCACTGTGCGCGCTGCGCCTCGAGGAGTACCGCGTAGTAGTCGCGGAAGTCCGGCGGTGCCTGCGCACCCGTGACGTACGTACGCGTGGAGTCGGAGCAGTATCCGGCCGCCGTGGTGCCCCCGATGTCGATGACGACCGGCTCGTTCGCCTCGATGACCCGATCGGAGACCTCGTGATGCGGCGACGCGCCGTTGGGGCCCGACCCGACGATGACGAAGTCGACGGTCGCGTGTCCCTCGTCGATGATCGCCGCTGCGATGTCGGCGCCGACCTCGCGCTCGGTGCGTCCGGGCCGCAGCCACTCGCCGATCCGCGCGTGCACGCGGTCGATCGCGGCGCCGGCTTCGCGGAGCAGGTCGATCTCGGCGTCGCTCTTACGCATCCGCAGCGCACCGATCACCTCGCCCGCGAGCGTCTGCTTCGCGCCGGGGATCGCGTCGGCGAACGCCAGTACCTTCTCTGCCCACATCTGGTTGTCGTACGCGATGGTGGGCGCGTGGGAGCCGATGTGGGCGGCGACGAGTGCGTACGGATCGTCGGTCTCTTCCCAGGTGACGATCTCGATGCCGAGGTCGGCGACGCCGGAAGCTTCCGCAACGTGACGCTCGAGCAGGGGTACGACGAGCGCGGGTGGTCGGTCCGTCGGGAGCACCAGACAGGTGAGCCGCTCGAGCGGCTTGGCGTCGTACCCGGTGAGGTATCGCAGGTCGGAACCCGGTGAGACGAGCAGCGTGTCGATGCCCCGTTCGGCCGCGACCTCGCCCGCTCGCAGCAGTCGTCCGCGCAGATCTGATGTCACACGCGCACCCTACCGCCGTGGCCCGGAGGGCTCCACGGTGGCAGGATCGGGCCATGGCCGATTCCGCGAAGCGTCTGCTGCTGCTCGACACCGCGTCGTTGTACTTTCGCGCGTTCTTCGGCATACCCGACACGATCCGCGCTCCCGACGGTACGCCGGTGAATGCGCTACGCGGGCTGTTGGACTTCGTCGCGCGACTCGTCTCCGACTACCGTCCGGACGCCATCGCCGCGTGCTGGGACGACGACTGGCGCCCGGCCTGGCGGGTCGAGCTGTTGCCGACGTACAAGGCCCACCGAGTCGAGGAGGTCGTCGAGGACGACCCCGATGTCGAGGAGACACCCGACCTGCTCTCGCCGCAGGTACCGCTGATCGCGGAGGCGCTCGGGTTGCTGGGTATCGCCGTCGTCGGAGCGGCGGATAACGAGGCCGACGACGTGATCGGGACCCTCACCCATCGCTGGGACGGGCCGGTCGACATCGTCACCGGCGACCGCGACCTGTTCCAGCTGGTCGACGACGCGCTGAAGCATCGGGTGCTCTACACCGCGCGAGGCGTCGGGAACCTCGAGCAGGTGACCGACGAGGTGATCGTCGGCAAGTACGGCGTACGCCCGCATCAGTACGTCGACTTCGCGGTGCTGCGCGGAGATCCGTCCGACGGGCTGCCGGGCATCGCGGGCATCGGCGACAAGACGGCCGCCGCGCTGGTGCGGGAGTACGGCACGCTCGATGCGATCCGCGAGGCGGCGGGCGATCGCTGGTCTGACATCAAGCCGCGCGCCCGGCGCAACATCGTCGAGGGAGCCGACTACCTCGATGTGGCGCCGAAGGTCGTACGGGTGGCCAGCGATGCAGCGATCGGCGACCCCGAGCTGTCCCTGGGGCCGATCGCCGACAGCGAGGCGGAGCGGTTCCGCGAGTTCGCGGTTCGCTGGGGACTCGGCGGAGCCGAACAGCGCATCCTCGACGCCCTCGCCCACTACCGCTGAGGAGAGGATCCCGGCCCGCTGAGGAGAGGATCCCGGCCCGGTGAGGAGAGGATCCCGGTCTACCACTGACGCGGCAGCAGCGGCGTACGCCCCAACAGATCGCCGACCTCGCGCTCGAACGCGACATCGTCGCCGAAGATGGACTTCCGGTCGGCGACCACGAAACGCCATCCCCAGCGGTCACGAAGCTCCTGGCGACGGCCGTCATCGTGCTCGGAGTCGGGATCGTCGGTGTGAAACTCCATTCCGTCGTACTCGACAGCGACCTGCTGCTCGGGGTACGCCAGGTCGAGACGGTAGATCTCGCGGCCATGGCGGTCGGTGACGACGAACTGCGGTTCGGGTCGGGGGAAGCCGGCATCCACGAGGCGCAACCGCGTCCAGGACTCTCCCGGCGACTCGGTGTCGGGTTCGACGAGATCGGCCAGCCGCCTGGCTTGCACGATGCCTCGATACCCCTTCAGCCTCGCTACGTAATGCCAGAGCTCGAGCGGGTCGATCAGTCCGGCGTGTGCGAGACCATCCGCTGCCGCGAGCGCGTACGGCGGCCAGAGCTTCCGCAGGAGATCGGACGCCGTGCGCACCGGGACGGTGACGAGAACGCCGTCGATCTCCATGACGTCGGCGGTAGGAATGAGTGCCTGGCGGCAGCGAGCGTTCGAGCGCACGACGCGGGTACGACTGTGCGGTACGACCAGCGACGGAACCAGGTCGAACCGTTCGCTCGGGCGGAAGGTATCGACGCCGTGGATCCACGATGCCGAACAGTCGCAGACGACGGCGTACGGTGGCGCGACAAGTCTGATCGCCGCGATTCGGAGCTCTCGTGTTTCGGGGATGGCCGCATCGACGCTGACACCGCGGAACATGGTCCGAAGGCGCCGCTCGGCATGTGCCTGACGGAGCTGCTTGCGAGATAGCCCAGCGTCACGGCACTCAGTGTTGAGGAATGGCTGCCCATTGTTGATGAGATCGGTCATCCCCATTGAATAGCGGATAACTCGAATGCCGACCGTCGTCGTCCACAGCGAGCGAGCGGTCTGTGGATACGCGGGCCAGGATCCCCTCCTCACCGGGCCGGGATCCTCTCCCCGAGGGGCCCGGATCCTCTCCTCAGCGGGCCGGGATCCTCTCCCCGAGGGGCCCGGATCCTCTCCTCGGCGGGCCGGGATCCTCTCGCCGAGGGGCCCGGATCCTCTCCTCAGCGGGCCGGGATCCTCTCCCCGAGGGGCCCGGATCCTCTCCTCAGCGGGCCGGGATCCTCTCCCCGAGGGGCCGGGATCCTCTCCTCACCGTTGTTATTGGGTGAGGGAGGTGTAGGCGACGACGCCGCGGCGAAGGAGGCCCGCGGCGTCGCGGGCGGTGTCGCGTAGGTCGGTCGGGCCGGCGGCATTCGCCACCTGGTCGGCGACATCGAGTACCAGCTTCACCGCACGGACGAAGTCGCCGGCCTCCAGCTCCGCCTCGGTGAGCACCTCGTCGAGCGGGCGCCCGCTCGCCCACTGCCAGGCGGCGTACGCGAACCCGAAGTCGGGACGGCGCAGGAACGAGAGCCGATGGTCGCGCTCGACCCGCTCCAGGTCTGCGGCGATACCGGTCATGCGCGATGCGACCGTACGCACCTGCGCGGTCGGATAACGGATGCCCGCGATGGCGTCGGGATTGCGCGCCTCGTAGGTGAGTCCCGACAACGCCGCGCAGAGCTCCTCGGGCGACAGGTCGTCCCAGGTGCCGCGTCGTATGCACTCGCTGGCCACCAGGTCGAGCTCGGAGTACAGCTGGGTCAGTCGTTCGCCGTCGGGCGTGACCGCGTCGCCGTCGAGATAACCGAGCTCGTCGAGCACCTCGCAGACGCGGTCGAACTGCCGCGCAATGGTGTTCGTACGCGTCTCGATCTGGCGGCGCTGCTGTGCGGTGTCCCGCTCGAGCTTGAGATACCGATCTGCCCAGCGGACCCGGTCCTCGCGGTCGGACGCCTGGTGGCAGGGATGGGCGCGCAGCCGCTCGCGCAGCTCTTCGAGCTCGGGATCGGCCGGGGAGGGCTCACGTCGCCGCGAACGCCCCTGCGCCTCGACGTCCTGCGTCTTCGCCCGCAACGCCGACGCGAGGTCACGGCGCGAGCCGGGGTTGCGCGGGTTGTACGACTTGGGGATCCGCATCCGTAGCAGCGGCTCGACCGGCGTGGGGAAATCACCGGCCGCCAGCCGGCGCGAGTGCCGGTCGAGGGTGAGCACGAGCGGCCGCGGACCGCTCGGGTCCGAGTACGTACCCGGATCGACGACGACGGCAAGGCCGGCCCAGCGGCCGCCGGGAACGTCGATCACGTCACCAGGCTTGAGCGAGTTCAGCGAGTCGACCGCCTGCTCACGGGCGACCGCCTTGCGACGACGCGCGCCCTTCGACTCGAGCTCGCCGATGCGGCGCCGCAGCCGCGCGTACTCGATGAAGTCGCCGGCGTCGCCCTGCGCGGCCTCGGCGTACCCCTCGAGTGCCTCCTCCGCCTTGCGCACCTTGCGGGCGAGCCCGACCACCGCCCGGTCGGCCTGGAACTGCGCGAACGACTGCTCCAGCATCTCGCGCGTGGTGGACCGGCCGACCTGGCGTACGAGGTTGACGGCCATGTTGTACGACGGATGGAAGGACGACCGCAACGGGTACGTGCGCTTCGACGCCAGGCCCGCCACCTGGCGCGGATCGAGCCCGGGCTGCCAGAGCACGACTCCGTGTCCCTCGACGTCGATGCCACGACGACCCGCCCGACCGGTCAGCTGGGTGTACTCCCCCGGAGTCACATCTGCGTGGGTCTCGCCGTTCCACTTCGAGAGCCGCTCGAGTACGACCGAGCGGGCGGGCATGTTGATGCCGAGCGCGAGCGTCTCGGTGGCGAACACCGCCTTGACGAGCCCACGGCTGAACAGCTCCTCGACGCATTCCTTGAATGTCGGCAACAGCCCCGCATGGTGGCTCGCGATGCCGCGGGAGAGGCCCTCGGCGAAGTCGTGGTAGCCGAGCACCTGCAGGTCGTCGCGCGGAATGTGCGCGCAGTGCTCCGCCACGAACGCCCGGATCTCGGCCTCCTCGCTCGGTGTCGTGAGTCGCAGGCCGCTCGCGAGGCATTGCCGGACGGCCGCCGCGCAGCCGGCCCTGCTGAAGATGAACACGATGGCGGGAAGGAGTCCGGCGGCATCGAGCCGGTTGAGCACGTCGACCCGGCTCGGTGTGTAGTGCCGTCCGCGATGGCGGCTCGCGGCGTACGAGCGCCCACGGCTGCCGCCCTTGCCGGGACGCGCGCCGCGGCCACGCGCCGACTTGCCGACCGTACGCGCCCGCCACTCGTCGCGGGCGATGCGCTCGAGCTCGCGGTTGACCCGCGTCGCGTTGCCGTCGGCCTGGTCGTCGCTCTCGAACAGGTCGAACATCCGTCGCCCGACCATCACGTGCTGGTAGAGCGGCACCGGGCGTCGCTCCTCGACGACCGTGACCGTGTCGCCGCGTACCTCGCTCAGCCAATCACCGAACTCCTCGGCGTTCGAGACCGTCGCCGACAGCGACACCACCGAAACGGACTCGGGCAGGTGGATGATGACCTCTTCCCACACCGCGCCGCGGAACCGGTCGGCAAGGTAGTGCACCTCGTCCATCACGACGTAGCCGAGGCCCTCGAGCGTTCGCGAGCCGGCGTACAGCATGTTCCGCAGCACCTCGGTCGTCATGACGACGATCGGTGCCTCGCCGTTGACGGAGTTGTCGCCGGTCAGCAGCCCGACGTTGCGCTCGCCGTGTCGCGCGACCAGATCCGCGTACTTCTGGTTCGAAAGCGCCTTGATCGGGGTGGTGTAGAAGCACTTTCGACCCTGCTCCAGCGCGAGGTGCACGGCGAACTCGCCGAGGATGGTCTTGCCCGATCCGGTGGGCGCCGCGAGGAGCACGCCGTGGCCGTCTTCGAGTGCCTGGCACGCCTCGATCTGGTACGCATCGAGGTCGAAGTCGTAGAGCCGGCGGAAGTCTGTGAGTGCGGGTCTTGCCTGATCGGCCCGGAACTGTGCGTACCGTTCGGCCGGGGAGGTCATGTCCGCCAGCGTACGTCCTGCGGGTTGGTGATCGGCCGTTGCCCGACCGGCGCCGTCACTCCCCCACGGGCCAGTGCTCGACGGCGAGGCCGGCCATCGGGAAGTCTTTCGGGTTCCCGGTGACGAGGCGAGCGTTGTGGAAGGCGGCGGTCGCCGCGATCAGGCAGTCCGCCTGCCAGAGGGTCACCCCTTGGCGCGCAAACTCCCGCCGCCAGGCCCCCGCCCGTCGGCCTGCCATTGGATCGACCGGTAACACGATCAGGCCGGCGAAGAGCCGGTCGGTCGCGTCGACCTCGCCCATGCGGACGCCTCGGACGATCTCCTCGACGTTGACCGCGGTGGTTGCCGGCACATCGCCGCGCGTACGCAAGCCGCGAAGTCGCTCGACAGCGGGGCGGCCGCGCAGGTAGTCGATGAGGACGGTCGAGTCGAGCACGTGGAGCACAGGTCAACCGGCCCGACGCTCGTCGGCGCGCCGCTGCTCGCGTACCCAGGCCGCGGTGTCGCCGTCCCAAGCGTGCTCGGTGCCGCTGAGGGCGCCGGCGGCGGACTCGAGGCTCGACCAACGCAGCTCCTGGTCGACCGCACGCACGATCGCGGCGCGGACGAATGCGCTGCGCCCGCGGTGGCCCGCGATGTCGTCGACCTTCTCGATCAGGTCGTCGTCCAACTCTATGTGCATACGCATGTGCTCATGATAGCCCATGGAGATCAGGAGACCGGCGCGAAGACCCGAAGCGCACCCGGGCGTACCTCGACGGTCATCGGCAGCGCGCCGAGACGTTCGCCGTCGCCGTACGCGACCACGCCCGCGGCCGCGAGGCTGACCCGGCGGACCTGCATCCGCTCGTAGCGCGGGTGGTTGACGAGGCTGCCGGTGAACAGCCGCGGGTACGACCGCACCAGCTCGGCCTTGCCGATCGGGTGGATGATCGCGACGTCGAGGAGCCCGTCGTCGATCTCGGCCCCCTCGCAGATCCGCAGACCGCCGCCGAACGACGGTCCGTTGCCGACCGCCACCAGCATCGCCTCGAGCTCGCGTACCTCGCCGTCGAGCTCGAGGGTGAACCGCAGCGGCTCGAACCCCATCAGCTCGGCGACCGTGGCCACGTTGTAGCGCATCGGGCCGCGCGGCCAGCGCATCCGGTTGGCGCGCTCGTTGACCGCGGAGTCGAACCCGGACGCGATGACCGTCGTGATGTGTCGGCCGAACGCGTGCGCCAGGTCGATCCGGCGGGTACGCCCGGCGATGATCGTGTTGACGGCGCTGCGAACGCGCTTGCGGTCGATCGACAGGTGACGCGCCGCGTCGTTGCCCGTGCCTGCGGGGACGATGCCGAGCGGAGTATCGGTGCCGGCGAGCGCGTCCGCCGCCAGCTGGACGAGGCCGTCACCGCCCACCACCACGAGCGCGTCCGCCTCGTGCGCAGCCGTACGCGCGAGCTCGCCGGCCTCGTCGGCGTCGCGCCCCTGGCGTACCCGGACGATGAGGCCGGAACGTTGCAGTAGCGGTACGGCCTCGGCGGCGACTCGAGCGCCCTTGCCTTGCCCCGAGGTCGGGTTGACCAGCACGTCGATGCGCTGGATCGGATGGACGGACATGGGCAGGGAGCCTAACGGTTCGTTCAAACGGCGCGACGGTGCCGGCCGGCGAAATCGCGGAGTGCGCGCAGGAAGTCGATCTCGCGGAACGCCGGCCACGGCGCCTCGCACACGTACAGCTGTGCGTACGCGCCCTGCCACGACAGGAAGTTCGACAGCCGCTGCTCGCCGCTGGTGCGGATGATCAGATCCGGGTCGGGTCGGCCGGCGGTGTAGAGGTGTCGCTCGATGTCCTCGACCCGTAACGAGTCGGCCAGCTCGCGAGGTGTGTCGCCGGCGGCGGCGCGTTCGTACATCACGCTGCGCGCGGCGTCGACGATCTCGCGCTGACCGCCGTATCCGACGGCGAGCGTGACGTTGAAGCCGGTGTCGTACGAGCTCGTCGCCTCGACGGCCTCCTTCAGGGCCCGGCCGGTGGAGTCCGGCAGGGCGTCGAGCATGCCCGCGGTGTGGACCCGCCAGCGATCGTTATGGGTGGCCAGTCGCCGGGCGAGCCCGGTCTCGATGACGTTCATCAGGAAGTCGACCTCGGCGCGGTCCCGGCGGGCGAGATTCTCGGTCGAGCAGAGGTAGACGGTGACGTTCCGTACGCCGACGTGCGTACACCAGCCGAGCATCTCCTCGGCGCGTTCGGCGCCGTACTTGTGACCCAGGCTCACGTTGGCGAGCCCGGCGCGGCGGGCCCAGCGGCGGTTGCCGTCCATGATCAGGCCCACGTGCTGCGGACGCGGCCCGGCCATGACCTGGCCACGGAGCCGCCGGACGTACGCCGCGCGCACCGGCACGAAGGTGCGCACGCGTCAGTCGTCGAGCCGGCTCGGCCGGTCGTCGTCAGGGTCGTGCGGTATCTCGAGATCGGACCGTTCATCGTCGTCGTAGGTGTCGTAGTCGCCCTCGAGTGAGACGCCGCGGCGACGGTCGATCAGCCGGGCGAGTACCTCGGAGATCAGGAACAGCATCGCCATCGGGATGGCGAGGAACAGCATGCTGATCGGGTCGGTCGACGGTGTCGCGACGGCGGCGAAGACGAAGACGCCGAGGATGATCCAGGGCCGGTACTCCCCCAGTTGGCGCCCCTTCAACACTCCGGCGAGGTTGAGCAGCAGTACGAACAGCGGGATCTCGAACGCGACACCGAACACCAGCAACATCCGCAGCACGAAGTTCAGATAGCCGGTGACGCTGGTGAGGTTGGAGACGTCGGTCGGCGTGAAGCCGATCAAGATCTCGATGCCCTTGGGGAGCACGTAGTAGCCGGTCGCGATGCCGATCGCGAACAGCGGACCCGCGACGGCCGCGAAGACCATGCCCCAGCGGCGCTCGTTCTCGTGCAGGCCGGGCATGATGAACGCCCAGATCTGCCACAGCCAGACCGGCGAGGAGACGACGATGCCGGCGACCAGGCTCACCTTCAGGTTCAGGGTGAAGGCGTCGGACACACCGGTCAGCGTCAGCTCGGCGTTGATGTCCTGGCCCTCGTCGATCAGCTGATCGACACCGTCGGTGTAGGGGTCTTTCAACAGGTCGAAGAGCTGGTCGTAGAAGAAGAACGCGACGATCGACCCGACCAGGATCGCCAGCACGCCCTTGACGAGCCGGTTGCGCAGCTCGCGCAGATGTTCACGCAGCGGCATCGAGCCGTCGGGTGCGGGCGTGGGCTTTCGGCGTCCACCAGGTAGACGCATGCCTAGAACCACCGGGGGCGCTCCGGCGGGCTACTTGGACTGATCGCGGGGTACGACGCTGCCCGTCTTCTCATCGATGTCGTACGTGGCCCGGTCGCTCTCCGCGGACTCGATCTCCGGCGTCGCCTCGTCGTCGTCCTTCTTCTTCGACTCGTCGTCGTCATCATCGATCAAGCCCTTGGTCTCGGACTTGAAGATGCGCAGCGCCCGGCCGCTGCCGCGGGCCAGGTCGGGAAGCTTCTTGGCGCCGAAGAGCAACACGATCACCGCGATGATCAAGATGATCTCGGTGGGGCCGATCTGCTTGAACATGATCTCCTCGTTACTCCGTGGGCGTGGCTACTGCTGCCACCGTCCAGCATACGCGCCGAGTTGTCCAGACGATGAATGCAGGCTGACCGGGAGCCATCTCAGTACGAGGCGAGCGCCTCGCGCGCCTGCGTCCCGACGTCGGCCGCGAGTGACTCCGGCTCGACGACGGTCGCCGCGCCGCCCTGCCGCAGCAGCAGCCGCCGCAGCCACGCGAGGTCGCCGACCCGCATCGCGACGCGGAGCACGCCGTCGGGGCGCTGCTCGATGGAGTCGTTCGGGTAGTACTCGGCGATCCAGTGCGATGCGGGATGCAGGTCGATCACCGCGCGTGGAGAGTCGGGATCGGGCTGGAAGAGCCCGGCGGACAGGTCGCGTACGGCGATGTCGTGCTCCGCGACCGGCTCGTCGAGCACCGTGACGTCGGTGATCCGGTCGAGGCGGAAGAGCCGGACGTCGTCGGCTCGGTAGCACCACGCCTCGAGGTACGGGCGCCCCTCCCCGGTCACCATCCGCAGTGGGTCGACGTCGCGCTCGGTCTGCTCGTCGCGGGACGGTACGAGGTACGCGAGATGCAGCCGGCGTCCCCCGGCGAGGGCCTCGGCGACCGTGTCCTTGACGTCGTCCGCGACGTCTTCGACATGCACCTCGACGGTGTTGGCCGCCGCGGCGCCGTCGCCCGCGGCCGACTCGAGCTTGGCGAGCGCGGACTCGATCGCCTCGCGCTCGTGCTCACCCGCCGACGCACGCAGCGTACGGAGCGCGACGATCAGGGAGAGCGCCTCGTACTTGGTGAGCCGCAGCGGCCGCGGCAGGAACTCCGCGTTGTCGATGTAGACCACGCCGTCGGACTCCAGCGCCTCCATGTCGACGTCGATCATCTCGCCCGTCACGGCGTCGGGAAGACCGCAGAACCACAGCACGTTCAGGTCGTTGACGATCTGCGAGGTCGAGACCCCGAAGTCGGACGCCACCTGCTCGACGGGTATGCCCTCGTGGCTGCGGAGGTAGGGCACCAGTGCGAGCATGCGCGTGACCTGGTCTCTGGCCCCGCTCATCGGGCAGCACCCCCGGCATGGGTCTTCTCGACCCCGCGAAGCCGGTCGACGACGAGCGAGACGAGCTCCGCGGGTTCGACGGCGACGACGTCGGGACCGTACGACGCGACCTCCTCGGCCAGCGAGTTGAGGCTGGCGTACGGCACCGTCAGCAGCGACCACCCGTCTGCGGCGACGTCGGTGTCCAGGGCGCGGCGGCGCATGCCGAGGGCAGTGCCCTCGCGGGCACGGACGCGCGCCACGTTGTCAGCAGGCGCGGGGAACAGCGCGCCGGCCATCGCCCGCACGTCGGCGTCGTCGGGTACGTCGTACTCCCCCGGTGCGCCGGCGACCGCGACGTCGCCGATGATCCGCGACAGCCTGAACAGCCGCGGACCCTCGCGTCCGCGGTCGAAGCCCGCGAGATACCAGCGGCCGTGCCACGAGACCACGCCCCACGGCTCTACCTCGCGCCAGGTGCTCTGCTGGCCGATGCGTCCGTAGGTGAACTCGACGGGCGTACGACTCAGCAGCGCGTCCCACAACGGTTCGAACGCGGGCTCGGACGCGGCGAGCTGCGGCTCGACCAGGCTGAGCAGGTCGGAGTCGACGGGTACGCCCGCGGCCTTGAGCTTGACGACGGCCGACGAGGCCTCGGTCGCCAGCCGGGCGTGCTGCCAGACCCGCGCCGCGAGACCGACGACGGCCGCCTCGTGCGCCTCGAGGGTTATCTCGGGCAGCTCGAACTCGTCGCGCCGGATCCGGTAGCCGATCTCGTCCTCGAACAGCCGCTCGTTCGAGCCGACCTCGATCTCGATGCCGATATCGCGGAGCTCGTCCTTGTCGCGCTCGAACATCCGGTCGAACGCCTCGGCGCTCTGACCGTGGTAGCCGGTCACGGCGTCGCGGATGCGATCCTTCGGCAGGAACCCCCGCGATACGAGCAACGCGATCACGAGGTTCATCAACCGCTCGCTCTTGCGTGTGGTGGTTGCCACCGTGGCCGTTCCTCCCCATCGTCGCGCCGAATCCTGCGGGTCCGACGTTACACGTCGCCGCACTGTCGTTCGCGCACTCGGTGCAGGAGCAGAAGCGGCTTCCCCCACCTCAGAGCACGACGAGGGCGTCGTCGGCTGCGTTGGGAACGGCGCCGGCTGGAATCGCTCTGTCGAAGGTGACGAAGCGCCCACCATTCGCCGTGGCGACGGCAAGAAGGTAGGCGTCGGTCACCTGTCGAGGGCCGTGCAGCCGGGTCCGGTCGACTGCAGCCGGGTCGAGAATGCTGGTCGAGCACGTCCAGAAGGCGTGGTGGTCCGTCGCGGCCGCGGCCGCGAGTCGGTCGAGAGCCTCGCGCGGTGAGATGGGCTTCGGATATCGCGGATGGCTGACGATCCGGACGAAACCGTTCTGCGTGATCGCACAGGACGCCCATCCGGCGTCGACTTCGGCGGTGAGCCAGGACCGCGCGCGGTGGTGTTCGACGTGGTCGCTGTCAAGTAGAGCGAGGAGAACGTTGACGTCCAGCAGCGCCCGCTTCACACCGCCTCCTCGTCACGGCGCCGATCCGCCTACGCTTCGAGCCATGATCCGGGTACGTGAGGGCGTGGCAGCCGAGGTGCGGGCCGAATGGCCGGGCGCCCGCGAGTTGCTGGTGCAGATGGATGGCCAGGAGGTACGCGCCCTTGCGTACACCGACACGGTCGGCACTCCCGAGCCCGGCGACCGGGTGATTCTGAACGCCACGGCACTGCTGCAGGGTCTCGGCACCGGTGGGTACGCGCTCGTGACCGCCGTGCCGGATCGGCTGCCGGCGGATCCGCCGCCCCAGCCGGGGCATCTGGTCAAGGCGCGCTACACGCCGGCACAGACCACCGTGCTCGGCGTCGACGAACAGGACTCCCCCGACCACGAGGCGTTGCGCGACGCCGACAGCATCGACGGTATGCCGGTCGTCGTCGCAGACCTGCACTCGGCGGTACCGGCCATCCTGGCCGGCGCTCGTGCCGTACGGGATGACCCGCGCATCGCGTACGTCATGACCGACGGCGGCGCGCTGCCGGTCGCGTTCTCGCGAACCGTCCACGGCCTCCGCGAGGCGGGCTGGTTGGCGGCGACCATCACCGTCGGGCAGGCGTACGGCGGCGACCGCGAGGCGGTCACGCTGCACTCGGGTCTGCTCGCGGCGCGGCATGTCGTCGGGGCAGACCTGGTGGTCGTCGCGCAGGGGCCGGGAAACCTCGGCACCGGAACGCGATGGGGGTTCTCCGGCGTCGTCGCCGGCGAGGCCGTCAACGCGACGGCGACGCTCGGCGGCCGGCCGATCGGATCGCTGCGGGTCTCGGAGGGCGATCGTCGCGAGCGGCATTACGGCGTCTCGCACCACAGCCTCACCGCGTACGGCCGGGTAGCGCTCGCACCCGCTGAGATCCCCGTGCCGGAGCTGGGCGGCGAGTTCGGTGAGCGGGTACGCGAGCAGGCGGGCGTACTCGCCGGGCGGCACACGCTCGTCGACGTGCCGTGTGACGGGATGCTCGACGCGCTACGCGAGTCGCCCGTACGACTGTCGACGATGGGCCGCGGCCTCGACGATGATGCCGCGGCGTTCCTCTCGGCAGCCGCGGCGGGGCGGCTCGCGGTCTGCTGAGACCACGGGCCGCCCGGCAGGGCGTACCTACTTCTTCGCGATGTCGAGGACGAACACGAGCGTGTCGGTGCCTTCGATGCCCGCCTGCGTGTTGCCGTTGGGGCCGTAGCCGTCATCGCGCGGGATCGTGATCAGCACCCGGCTGCCGGGCTTCTGACCGATGAGGCCCTTGATGAAGCCCGGGATCAGCTTGTCCGCCGTGAGTGTGAACTCCGCCGGGTCACCGCCGTAGTTGCCGTCGAACTCCTTGCCGCTACGCCCGTTGATGCCGACGTAGTTGACCTTGACCGTGTCGCCGGCCTTCAGCGGCGTACCGCTGCCCTGGCTGAGCACCTTCGACTCCGTCTTCGCGACGTAGAACGGCTTCTTGAAGGTGACCTTCGGCTTTGCGCCGGCCTTGCCGGTGACCTTGACGTCGTTGATGGTGCCGGTGGCCTTCGGCTGCTCCGGCGGCTTCTGCAGGTCGACCACGAACACCAGTGTGTCGGTGCCTTCGATGCCTGCCTGTGCGTTGCCGCCCGCGCCGTACGCGTCGTCGCGCGGGATCGCGATCGCTACGCGGCTGCCGAGCTTCTGCCCGACGAGGCCCTGGATGAAGCCGGGGATCAGCTGGCCCTCGGTGAGGGGGAAGTCGACGGGTGTGGACTTGCCCTTCTTCCACGATGTGTCGAACTCCTTGCCGGTACGCCCGTTGACGCCGAGGTAGTCGACCTTCACCGTGTCGCCGGCCTTGACGGTGTCGCCGTCGCCCTTGCTGATCACCTTGGACTGCGTCTTGTCGACGAACAGCGGCGTCTTGAAGTCGATCGTCGGCTTGCTGCCGTACGAGCCGGTGACCTTGACATCGTCGATCGTGCCGGTCGCCTTCGGTGCCTCTTCGGTCGGGAGCAGGTCGACCAGCGCGACAACGGTGTCGTCGGGGCCGATACCCGCCTGCGAGTTGCCCTGCTCGCCGAAACCGTCCTCGGGAGTGATCGAGACCAGCAGCCGGCTGCCGACCGTCTGCCCCTCGATGCGGTCGGCCAGGCCCGGGATCAGGCTCGCCTTGTCGTCGACCTTCATCGTCTGCGGCTGGGCCGTCTGGCCGGAGAACATGCTGAAGATGTCGGCCCCGGTCGTGCCGTTGTACGCCGCCAGCTGGACGAGCACGTCGTCGCCCGCCTTCACCTCGGCGCCGTCGCCCTCGCTGATCACGCGGGTGTCGGACTCGTCGACGGAGTACTTGTCCGGGATGTCGACCTCGGGCGCCTTGCCGAAGTCGCCGGTCACCTCGATGTCGTCGGACGAGCTGGAGCCCCCGCTGTCATCGTCGTCGCCACCGCACGCGGTGAGAACGAGTAACGGTGCCAGGATCAGCGCCAGCAGGCGTACGGGCAGCGAACGCACAGGAACCTAACCATTCGTGAGGGGATGTCTGAAAGTCAACCGGCGCCAGGTTACCCGCCGGTCCTGAGAAAGCCATGAGCAGGCGACCGGCCGGATACGGCGCCGGCGCAGGGCTACTTGACGACGTCGATGATGTCGACCACGAAGACGAGCGACTCGCCCGCCTTGATCGCTCCATCGGGCGTGCCGTCGGGGTAGCCGTCCTCCGGTGCTACCGAGATCGCGACCCGGCTGCCGACCTTCTGACCGGCAATGCCCTTCGAGAAGCCGGGTACGACCTGATTGAGCGGAAACTCGATCGGCTCTCCCCTCTGGAACGAGCTGTCGAACACCTTGCCCGTCGTACCGCCGACACCGTGGTAGTCGACCTTCACGGTGTCGGTGTCCTTCACGGTCGCGCCGTCACCCTCGGTCATCACCTCGACGCTCGTCTCCGAGACCTCGAACGTGCCGTCGACGGTAACCTTCGGCTCGTCGCCGTACGCGCCCTCGACGGTTGCGCTGCCGGAATCACCTTCGAGGGTGACCTCATCCGAGTTGCTCGTGCCCGACCCATCCGAGCCACCGTCGTCGTCACCGCACGCGGTCAGTACGAGGAGGCAGACGGACAGCAGGAAGCAGAGGCGGCGCATGGGGCTCCAATTCGTCGGGTGCGTCGGAAAGACTAGCGGTGTGGCCCGGCGACGTGCCGTCGGCTCGCGCAGGTCGCTCCTTCACATTCCGTCGATGAGCTTGCGTACGCGCTCGTCCTGCGACCGGAACGGGTCTTTGCACAGCACCGTGCGCTGGGCCTGGTCGTTGAGCTTCAGGTGCACCCAGTCGACGGTGAAGTCGCGGCGGCGTTCCTGCGCGCGGCGGATGAACTCGCCACGCAGTCGTGCGCGCGTGGTCTGCGGCGGTCTCGACTTCGCCTCGAACACGCGCAGATCCTGGGTCGCCCGGGCGACCGCGCCCTTGCGCTCGAGCATGTAGTACAGCCCGCGGTCTCGGTGGATGTCGTGGTACGACAGGTCGAGCTGGGCGATGCGCGGGTGGCCCCAGGTGAGGCCGTGCGACGCGCGGTACCGCTCGAGCAGGGTGTACTTGATCACCCAGTCGATCTCGCGCTCGACGAGCGTCAGGTCGGTCGACTCGACCGCCTTGATGGTGCGCTCCCAGAGGTCGAGCACCCGGTCGATGGTGGGCGTTCGCAGCTCGTAGCGGTCGACGAAGTCGCGGGCCTTGTTGAGGTACTCGGTCTGGATCTCCAGTGCGGAGAGCTCGCGGCCGTTCATCAGCGACACCCGGCGGCGGCCGGTCATATCGTGTGCGATCTCGCGGATCGCGCGGATCGGGTTGTCGAGCGTCATGTCGCGCATGACCACGCCGGCCTCGATCATCCGCAGCACCAGGTCGGTCGTCGCGACCTTGAGCATCGCGGTGGTCTCGCTCATGTTCGAGTCGCCGACGATCACGTGCAGCCGGCGGAAGCGTTCGGCGTCGGCGTGCGGCTCGTCACGGGTGTTGATGATGGGCCGCGACCGTGTCGTCGCGCTGGAGACGCCCTCCCAGATGTGCTCCGCGCGCTGGCTGACCGAGAAGATCGCACCCCGCGGGGTCTGCTGGACCTTGCCGGCGCCGCAGATGATCTGCCGGCTGACCAGGAACGGGATGAGCACGTCGGCCATCCGGTTGAACTCGCCCTGCCGGCCGACGAGGTAGTTCTCGTGGCAGCCGTAGGAGTTGCCGGCGGAGTCGGTGTTGTTCTTGAACAGGTAGATGTCGCCGATGATGCCGTCGTCACGCAGTCGCTCCTGCGCGTCGATCAGTAGCCCCTCGAGGATGCGCTCGCCGGCCTTGTCGTGCGTGATCAGCTCGGCGACGTCGTCGCACTCCGGCGTCGCGTACTCCGGGTGGCTCCCGACATCGAGGTAGAGCCGGGCGCCGTTGCGAAGGAAGACGTTGCTGCTGCGACCCCAGGACACCACGCGGCGGAAGAGGTACCGCGCCACCTCGTCGGGCGACAGCCTGCGCTGCCCACGAAACGTGCACGTGACCCCGTACTCGTTCTCCAACCCGAAGATTCGTCGGTCCACATCTCCACCCTAGCGGTGCGCCGATGATCTGTGTCGTACGTAGACACGTCCGTTATGCAATCAGGGCAGGGCGTCGGGCATTGCCTTCGCGAGCCGTTCGTAGTCGTCGGGCGCGTTGTACAGCGAGGCGGACAGCCGGACGTAGCCGCGGCCGGCGTGCGCGACGACCTGCACCTCGAACCCGCGCTCGCTGAGCCGCTCATACAGCCGAGCCGCGTCCGCGGCGGTCGCCGCGGTGCCCGCCGGCAGGGGTACGAGACGCATGCACGGCGCCGGGTCGGGCGGTATCGGCTGGTCGTCGGCACCGAGCGCGTCGCGTACGACGGCGGCTCCGGTGTCGAGCAGCGTGCGCGAGCGATGCGCGATGTCGGGACCGCCCGCGTCGTGCCAGAACGCAACGGCATCCGCGAGGCAGCACCAGCCCGTGTAGTCGTCGGTGCCGGTGCGATCGAACGTCAGCGGG
This sequence comes from Solicola gregarius, assembly GCF_025790165.1. Classification (GTDB taxonomy): domain Bacteria; phylum Actinomycetota; class Actinomycetes; order Propionibacteriales; family Nocardioidaceae; genus Solicola; species Solicola gregarius. The sequence goes on along the minus strand of NZ_CP094970.1, from coordinate 4,412,681 downwards.
AAAGCCGTGTCACCCGGTGCTCCGGAGGCGAGCGGGAGGAGCCGTTCGCGCACGGCCGGCGACGCCCAGAGGGCGGACGTGCCGCGTGGCGCGAATCCCCACTTGTGCCAGGTGCTGGCCCAGAGGTCGGCGCCGGACTCGGCCGGTCGTGCGGCGACCTGGCCCGGGGCGTGTGCCGCATCGACGAAGCTGAGCGCGCCGAACTCGCGGGCCAACGCACAGATCCGGCTCACCGGCATCACCGCCCCGGTCGGCGACACGATGTGGTCGACCAGGACCACGCTGGGCCGCAGCCCGCGCGAGTGGGCGCGTTCGAGGCCGCGCCGGTATGCGGCGACGATCGCGTCCGGGTCGGCATCCGCCGCGCACTCGACCGACTCGTACGCGGCACCGGTGCGTCGGCACGTTCGCCGGGCGAGGTTGCGTACGGACTCGTACGTGTGGTCGGCGAGTACCATCGCGTCGCCGGCGGTCAGCCGACCGTCGTCGGCCAGTGCCGCGAGCACGGTCGCCGCGGCCTGCGTCACGTTGCGGACCAGCGCAACATCGTCGGCGCCGACGCCGAGGAACTCAGCCGCGACGCCTCGCGCCTGCTCCTTCAGACCGGGCAGTTCGACGCGGTGGAAGCGCATCGGATTGGCCTCGGCGCGCTCGCGTACTCGCCGCTGTGCCACAGCGACCGCACGCGGGACGGCGCCGAACGAGCCGTGGTTCAGGTGGACGACCGACAGGTCGAGGTCGAACGCGTCTCGCATGCGGTGTCGTACGTCAGGAGTCTGCGAGCGCGGCGGCGACCGTCGCGTGGGTGAGCCGCTTGAACTTGCGCGGCTGCGGCCGGGTGCGGTCGAGCACGGCGACCTCGAGCTGGGTCGCCTCGACCGTGCGGGTCTCCGACGAGTCGTGGCCGAGTGCGTCGGCGGCGAGCCGGATGGCCGCGGCCTGCTCGAGACCGGCGGCGTAGTGCTCCTCGAGGTAGCTGGCGACCTGCTCGAGCTGACCGCCCATGACCGCGTGCGCCTGCACGTCGGCGACCGAGCCGTCGTACGTCAGCCGGTAGACCTGGTCACCGTCGGCGGTGTCGCCCACCTCGGCGACGAACAGCTCGACCTCGTACGGCTTCTCGGCGCCCGAGGAGAAGATCGTCCCCAGCGTCTGCGCGTACGCGTTCGCGAGCCCGCGCGCCGTCACGTCGCTGCGGTCGTAGGAGTAGCCACGCATGTCCATCAGCCGGACGCCCGCGATGCGGAGGTTCTCGAACTCGTTGTAGCGCCCGACCGCCGCGAAGCCGATGCGGTCGTAGATCTCGCTGACCTTGTGCAGCGCCTGGGAGGGGTTCTCGGCGCAGAACAGGATGCCGTCGGCGTACTGGACGACCACGACGCTGCGCCCGCGGGAGATGCCTTTGCGGGCGTAGTCGGCCCGGTCCTTCATCAACTGCTCGGGCGAGACGTAGAAACCGGCGGTCACGGTTGTCCTCTCGTTCGGGTGCTCGTGGGGTGCGTACGCTCAGACGACGGGTGCCGTGGGACCGTCGGGCCGCTGCATCCGACCGCCGATCACCTGGTCGGCGATTGCTGCGGTGTCGTCGTCGCTCCAGCGCCGGAAGCCGTCGGCCGTCACCACCGCGACGACCGGGAAGATCCGACGCGTGAGGTCGGGACCGCCGGTGGCGGAGTCGTCGTCGGCCGCGTCGTACAGCGCCTGCATGATCGCAGTGACGCCGTCCTGCTCGCTCATGTCGTCGCGGTAGAGCTTCTTGATCGAGCCGCGGGCGAACACCGAACCGGAGCCGATCGCCGCGAACTCGCTCTCCTCATGGCGCCCGCCCGTCGGGTCGTACGAGAAGATGCGTCCCGAGTCGGTCGGGGCGTCGTAGCCCGCGAACAGCGGTACGACCGCCAGCCCCTGCATCGCCATCGCCAGATGGCCTCGGACCAGGGTGGAGAGGCGGTTCGCCTTGCCATCGGTGGAGAGGATGGCGCCCTCGATCTTCTCGTAGTGCTCGAGCTCGACCTGGAAGAGGCGGACGAGCTCGACACCGAAACCGGCGGATCCGGCGAACCCGATCGCGGAGTACTCGTCGGCGGCGAACACCTTGTCGACGTCGCGCTGGGCGATCATGCTGCCCATCGTCGCCCGGCGGTCGCCGCCCATGATGACGCCGCCCGGGAACGTGAGCGCGACGATCGTCGTGCCGTGTGGCACCTGGCCGTCGAGGCCGTTGCCGGTCGCCGTGCGTGCGCCGGGGAGCAGGTGGGGAGCCTCAACGGAGAGGAACTCGCTGAACGACGAGATGCCCGGCGCCATGAAGCTCGTCGGCAGCATCACTGCCCACCCTTCTGCACGAAGCTGCGCACGAACTCCTCGGCGTTCTCCTCGAGGACGTCATCGATCTCGTCGAGGATCGAGTCGACGTCGTCGTCGAGCTTCTCCTTGCGCTCAGCAACGTCGTCGCTCGGCTCGACCGACGGCTCTTCCTCGGCCTCGCTGCTCTTGCGCGGCTGCTTGTGCTGCTGTCCACCGTCTCGCGCCACGTCGAAACTCCCTTGCCTGCGGGTCATCGATCGGCCCACGTGGAGCCGATGTGATGAACACTAGCCCGCATCGCCGACAAGCGGTTGCGGGGGCGCGACGGTTTAGTACCGACGGCGCGTTCAGCGGGCGGTGAGCGCCTCGAACAGCTCGATCGCGGTGTCCGACTCGTCCAGCAGGCGTCCGACGTGCTCGCGCGTGCCGCGCAGTGGCTCCATCGTGGGGATCCGCTGCAGGGAGTCGCGCCCGGGTAGGTCGAAGATGACGGAGTCCCACGACGCCGCGGCGACGTCCTTCGGGTACTTCTGCAGGCAGCGCCCGCGGAAGTACGCCCGGGTGTCGGTCGGCGGCTCCTCGACAGCGGTGCCGATCGCATCGTCATCGAGGATGCGCTGCATGTGCCCGTTGCGTACCAGCCGGTGGTAAAGGCCCTTGTCCGGGCGGATATCGGAGTACTGCAGGTCGACGAGATGCAGCTTCGGATGCTCCCATCCGAGGCCGTCGCGCTCGCGGTACGACTCGAGCAGTGAGAGCTTCGCGACCCAGTCGAGCTCGTCGCGGCACTCCATCGGATCGCGGTCCAGCCGGTCGAGCACCGACTCCCAGCGCCGAAGGACGTCGACGGTCTGCGCGTCCGCTTCGGTCTCGCCCGCCGAGACGAACGCGCTCGCCTGCTGGAAGTACTCCCACTGCAGCTCGACCGCCGTCATCCGGCGACCGTCGTCGAGCTCGACCTTGTGCTGCAGCGACGGATCGTGCGAGATCGCGTGCAGGTCGCGTACGGGGTCGGCGAGCGCCGGCGAGCGTACGAAGCCCGCCTCGATCATCTGCATCACCAGCGAGGTCATGCCGACCTTGAGGTAGGTCGAGATCTCCGACAGGTTGGCGTCGCCGATGATGACGTGCAGGCGGCGGTACTTGCCCGGATCGGCGTGGGGCTCGTCTCGGGTGTTGATGATGGGCCGCTTGAGGGTCGTCTCGAGGCCGACACGTACCTCGAAGTAGTCGGCGCGCTGGCTGATCTGGAAGCCGTGCTCGCTGCCGTCCTGCTGGCGACCCACCCGTCCCGCACCGCACACGACCTGGCGGGAGACGAACAGCGGCGTGAGGTTCTCGACGATCTGCCCGAACGGTACGTCGCGGCGCATCAGGTAGTTCTCGTGCGCGCCGTACGAGGCGCCTTTGTTGTCGACGTTGTTCTTGTACAGCAGGATCGGCGAGGCGCCCGGGATCTGCCCGACCAGCTCGGCGGCGCGGTGCATCACCTGCTCGCCGGCCTTGTCCCACTTGACGACGTCGAGCGGGTTCGTGCACTCGGGCGTGGAGTACTCCGGGTGCGCGTGGTCGACGTACAGCCGCGCCCCGTTGGTGAGGATCACGTTCGCGAGGCCGAGCTCCTCGTCGGTCAGCTGGGACGGGTCGGCCCGGTCCCGCCCGACGTCGAACCCACGCGCGTCGCGCAGCGGGTTCTCCTCCTCGAAGTCCCAGCGCGCCCGCCGGGCGAGGTGGCTCGCGCTCGCGTACGCGTTGACGATCTGGGTCGACGCCAGCATCGGGTTCGCAGTCGGCTGGCCTTGCACGGAGATGCCGTACTCGACCTCGGTGCCCATCACTCGACGCACGGTCATCTGCAGTCCTTCGCGCTCGTTGCTTGCTCGCTTCGCCGACACCACTCGTGCCTCGCGGTTTCGACTCCGTTCGCTGCGCCCTCACCGCTCATGTCGCCACCATACGTGCGCACGCGGTCTCCTACGGTTGGGGACCATGGACGAGGTAGCGCAGCTGTACGACGACCAGCACCGGCCGGCAGGTACGGCACCCCGCTCGCGCGTACGCCGCGAGAACCTCCGCCACGGTGCTACCGGCGTGGTCGTACGCGACCGGCTGGGGCGGGTGTACGTGCACCGTCGTACCGACACCAAGGACGTCTACCCCGGCCTGTACGACTTCGCCGCGGGCGGGGTGATCCTGGCCGACGAGACGCCCGACGACTCGGCCCGGCGCGAGGCTGCCGAGGAGCTCGGCGTGACGGGTGCCTCCCTGCGGCGCATCGGAGTCGCGGAGTACGGCGACGAGCAGACGCGCTACGTGTCGTTCCAGTACGAGGTCACCTACGACGGGCCGATCCGGTGGCAACCCGAGGAGGTGGCGTGGGGCACCTGGATGACGCTGGAGGAGCTGTCCGAGCGGCTACGTGATCCCGAGTGGTCCTTCGTACCCGACTCGCGCGCGATGATCGGTCCGTGGCTCGCCGGGCGTCTCGCCGAACGGGTCGCCGTCGACGACGGCTGGGACTGCCGGGTCGACCTGGTCGAGGGGCGGTGGGTCGACCGCTTCCCTCGTCGTGAGGAGGTGCGCGAGTGGCTGCTAGCCGAGACCCGGCTGATGCCTCGGCTGGAGGCGCTGTTGCCGCTGCAGGTCCCGGTGCCGGGGGTCCTCGTCGACGAACCGCTGTGCGTACGCCATCGCATCGTCACCGGCGAGCCCGTGACCGCGGATTCAACGGCCGAGGAAGGAGCGCGGCTCGGCGCGTTCCTGCGCGCGCTGCACGATGCGCCCGTCACGGCCGCGGACGGCACCGGCGTACGGGACGCCGCGGCCTCCGGGCGGGAGCTGCACGCCCTGCTGACGCGGTTCGCCGCGGAGGTGCGGCCCCGGCTTCCCGCCGATCTACATCCGGCGGCGGACGACCTGCTGTCGCGCGTCCGCGACGCGCCGCGTACGACCATCGTGCACGGCGATCTCGGACCTCAGCACGTCCTTCGTACGGACGATGCGGTGTCGGGTGTCATCGACTGGGCGGATGCGCACGTCGGCGACCCGGCGATCGATCTCGCCTGGGCACTGAACGGTGCCGGCTCGGCGTTCGCCGCCGGTGTCGCCGAGGCGTACGTGGTTGCAGACGATGTACGCCGGCGGGCACACGACTGGCATCTACTCGGGCCGTGGCACGAGGTGACGTACGGGCTCGACACGGGCCGCGACGACCTGGTCGCGTCCGGGCTCCGTGGTGTGGTGCGCAGGCTACGAGTCTGATGGCGCCGCGGTGGCGATCCCGTGCGTCTCGCACGCCGTCGCGAGGCGATCGTCGTACGTGACCATCACGTCCGCGTCCAGCAGCATTGAGGACGCGAGGTGAATAGCGTCGAGGCTCCGCAGCAACGGCGGATCGAGTCGTCTTGCCAGGGCGACAACGTCCGCGGTCATCGGTCGCTCGAGTACGCCTGAAAGAGCAGCGTCCGTCAACCGAGCGGCCGGCGCCGCGGGAAGTGCCTTGCGTATCGCACGTGAGACCTCGATCCAAGCGAGCGACGACGCAAGCAGCGAGTCCCCGTCGCTGCGATGTGCACCGACGGTACGCTGCAGCGCCGTCGTCTCCTGCTCTGCGACCACGCGCTTCAACAGTGCGCTCGAGTCGAGGTAGACGCGCATTTCAGAGGCGATCGTCGCGGTCGAGCAGGTCGAGGGCTGCGGTGCCGGACGGTAGATGCAGGAGCTCTGCACGGTCCAGCTCTCGGAAAGCTGAACGCTCGGGCAGAACCTGGCGCTCGGCGATCATCGAGTCGGAATCGGTTCGAGGTGTGTCGGAGCCGCCCAATCCCAGATAGCGGTCGACCGCGTCACGAATGACCTCCTGCTGGGACTGCCCGGTCTCGGCGGCACGACTGCGTACCGCTTCCTCGGCGTCGGCGCGAAGCCTGAGATTCGTGGCCATACCACTCACGGTACCATAATCGGTACCACTTAGGTGGCGTTGCGTACGAGCTCCTCCGCGGTCTCTCGCGCCAGCGCGATCGCGCCCGGGTCGTTGCCCGCGGTGGTCGCGATGATCGCCCCTTCGTGCAGCAGGGCCAGCTGTCCCCCGAGCCGGTCGGGTGCGTCGACGCCCAGCTCACCGACGAGGCCGACGTACAGCGCACGGATGCCGGCCTTCTCCTCCAGTACGACGTCGAGGCCGCTGTGACCGGTGCCCGCAAGCTCCGCGTACGCGTTGATGAAGCCGCACCCGCGGGTATTCGCCCGCATCCACGCCTCGATGGCGTCGAAGACCGCCAGGACCCGCTCGTGCCCGGCGTCGGGGTGCGCGTCGAGATAGTCGGCGAGGAAGGCCCGCCAGGTGTCGTACCGACGGCGCAGATACGCCAGCGTGAGGCCCTCCTTGGAGCCGAACCTGTCGTACAGGGTCTTCTTGGTCGTGCCCGCCTCGTCGGCGATGCGGTCGACGCCGACCGCGTTGATGCCGTGTTCGTAGAACAGTTTGCTCGCCGACGCGAGGATCCGCTCGCCGGCCGGTGTCAGTCGCTCGGTCGTGGTCGTGGACATCGCAGCTCCCTTCGCCTGAGTCCGTCGAGGACACTGAAAGTATACATACCGGTATGGTTACCTGGTCGCATGGCGCAGATCCTGCTGGTGGTGATGTGGAGCTCGGGCTTCATCGGTGCCGAGCTCGGCACCCGGTACGCGAGCGCGGACACCCTGCTCGCCTGGCGATATCTGGCCGCGTCGGTGGTCGTCGTGCTACTCGTACGTCTGACCCGGACGCGGGTCGGCGGCCCGGGTACGCCGCGCCAGGCGCTCGTCGGGCTCCTGTCGCAGGTCGGGTACCTCGGCGGAACCGTGACCGGCGTCGGACTGGGCGTCGCCCCCGGCACGTCGGCGCTGATCGCGAGCCTCCAGCCGCTCGTCGTGGCCTCGGTGGCGGGTCGGCTGCTCGGCGAGCACACCAGCGCGAAGCAGCGGCTCGGGTTGGCCGTCGGCATCGCCGGGGTGACCCTGGTGGTGGCCAACGACCTCGGCAACGGGGACGCACCCGCGTACGCGTACCTGCTCGTGCTCGGCGGCATGCTCGCGTTGTCTGCCGGCACGATCCTGGAGCGTCGCTGGCGCCCGAGTCGTACGTTGCTCGAGTCGCTGGCGGTGCAGACCGTCGTCAGCGCGGTCGCGTTCTTCACGGTCGCCGGTGCTCTCGGGCACGCCGCTCCCCCGGCGACGGCGGGCTTCTGGTGGTCGGTCGTGTGGGTGGTCGCGCTCTCGACGTTCGGGGGCTACGGCGCGTACACGTATGTCGTCCGGCACCGGGGCGCGACCACCGCGAGCACCCTGCTGTACCTCACTCCCCCGACGACGATGCTGTGGGCGTACGTGATGTTCGGCGACCCGCTCACCGTGCTCGGGATCGGCGGCCTCGCCGTGTGCGCCGTCGGCGTCGCCCTGGCCCTGCGCCGCCCAACTGCCGACTCGGCGGTCCCGCAGCGGTGAGTCGTCGCTCGCGTACTGCCGACTCGGCGGTGCAACTTCGACGACTCAGCGCGCGCGGCGGTCTCGGTCCCGGTCGTGGCCGAGACCGCGGGTCGCGGCGAGGAGGTTCAGTGCGGCGATGCCGCCCCAGGCGGCGATGATCCCCTCGACGTCGCCGGTCGCGCCGGCGATGCCGGTGATCGGGATGCCGAGCGCGATCGAGACGTACGCGAGCGACACCGGGTATCCGCGCGGTGGGCGTCGGGTCCAGTGCCGCCGGCGTACCTCGGCGTCCACCCGCCGCGCGACCTCGGTGTCGATGCGCTCGACGATCGCGTCCACGAAGGCGTCGTCGTACTCAGAGCCGACCGACTCGCGGGCCTGCAACGCGGCCTCCAGGTCGCGACCGAACGCATCGCGGTCGTCGCGGGCCACGCCGCCCTCCTACAGGTACTGACCGGTGTTGGCGACCGTGTCGATCGAGCGGCCGGGTTCGCTGCCCTGCTTGCCCGAGACCAGCGTGCGGATGAACACGATCCGCTCGCCCTTCTTGCCGGAGATCCGTGCCCAGTCGTCGGGGTTCGTGGTGTTCGGAAGGTCCTCGTTCTCCTGGAACTCGTCGAGGCAGGCCTGGAGCATGTGCTGCACCCGCAGGCCGCGCTGGCCGTGGTCGAGGAGGTCCTTGATCGCCATCTTCTTCGCCCGGTCGACGATGTTCTGGATCATCGCGCCGGAGTTGAAGTCCTTGAAGTACAGGACCTCCTTGTCGCCGTTGGCGTACGTGACCTCGAGGAAGCGGTTCTCCTCCGACTCGGCGTACATCCGCTCGACCGCGCGTTGGATCATGCCGGCGACGCAGGAGTCGCGATCGCCGCCGAACTCGGCGAGATCGTCGTCGTGCAACGGCAGCCTCGCGGTGAGGTACTTGCTGAAGATGTCTTGTGCGCCCTCGGCGTCCGGCCGCTCGATCTTGATCTTCACGTCGAGCCGACCGGGCCGCAAGATGGCGGGGTCGATCATGTCCTCGCGGTTGGAGGCGCCGATGACGAGCACGTTCTCGAGGCCCTCGACGCCGTCGATCTCACTCAGCAGCTGCGGAACGATGGTGTTCTCGACATCCGAGGAGACACCCGAGCCACGCGTACGGAACAGCGAGTCCATCTCGTCGAAGAAGACGATCACCGGCGTGCCCTCGCTGGCCTTCTCGCGCGCCCGCTGGAACACCAGCCGGATATGGCGCTCGGTCTCGCCGACGTACTTGTTCAGCAGCTCCGGGCCCTTGATGTTGAGGAAGTAGCTGCGCCCCTCCTCGCCGGTCTTGTCGGAGACCTTCTTGGCCAGCGAGCTGGCGACGGCCTTCGCGATCAGCGTCTTGCCGCATCCGGGCGGACCATAGAGCAGCACGCCCTTGGGCGGCTTCAGCTCGTGCTCGATGAACATCTCCGGATGCAGGTACGGAAGCTCGACGGCGTCACGGATCGACTCGATCTGCCCGGCGAGCCCGCCGATGCTGGTGTAGTCGATATCGGGGACCTCCTCGAGCACCAGCTCCTCGACCTCGGTCTTCGGCACCCGCTCGAACACGTACCCCGCGCGCGGGTCGAACAGCACGGAGTCGCCGGCGCGCAGCTTCGTACCCTTCAGCGAGTCGGCGAGCCGGGCGACCCGCTCCTCGTCGGCGTTGCCGATCACGAGTACGCGCTCGCCGTCGGCCAGGATCTCCTTGAGCATGACGACCTCGCCGGTCGTCTCGTACGCGAGCGCCGTCACGACATTGAGCGCCTCGTTGAGGATGACCTCCTGGCCGCGCTGCAGGTCCTCGACCTCGACGGTCGGGCTGACGTTGACCCGTAGCTTGCGGCCGCCGGTGAACACGTCGACGGTGTCGTCGTCGTTGGACTGCAGGAAGGTGCCGAAGCCCGTCGGCGGCTGGGCGAGCCGGTCGATCTCCTCCTTGAGGCTCAGGATCTGGTCGCGCGCCTCGCGCAGGGTCTCGCTGAGCCGCTCGTTCTGGGCCGTCGTCGCCGCGAGCCGCGCCTCGGTCTCGGCGAGACGCGCCTCGGCGCTCCCTCCGCCCTGTACGCCGGACGACAGGCGGCGGCGAAGGTGCTCGACCTCGGCGCGCAGGTAGGCGATCTCGGGCTCCGCCTCGAGCGGATGAGAGTTGTCCTGGTCAGTCATCAGGCACCTCCAAGCGATCCACGGTCGAATCCGACCCTACCCGCCACGACCCCCAATGGTCGTACGACTTTATGTGGTTATGAGATTGGTACCCGGTCGGCTCGCGACGGCGGTAGGTACGGGCTATGTCTCGGGTGTCACACCGGGCGGCCGCGGACCGGTGTAGTCGGGCCCGTAGGCACCGGGTGCGGGGCGACGCTTCTTCAAGGGCGCCCGCTCGCCGTGCGCCATCCGGCGCGCCGTCACGAGGTACGCCGTGTGGCCGAGCATCTTGTGATCCGGGCGTACCGCGAGGCCCTCGACGTGCCAGTCGCGTACCAGACTCTCCCAGGCCTGCGGCTCCGTGAACTCCCCATGCGCACGCAAGGTCTCGACGACCCGCGACAGCTGGGTCGTCGTTGCGACGTACGCGCAGACGAATCCGCCCGAGACCAAGGCGCGCCCCGCGAGGTCGACGTACTCCCAGGGGTCGACCATATCGAGGATCATCCGGTCAACGTCGCCGTCGTGGGAGGACTCGGCCAGGTTGCCGACCACGAGGTTCCATGCGGGGTGTGGGCCGGCGAACAGCTGCTCGACGTTGCGGCGCGCGATCTCGGCGAAGTCGTCGCGCACCTCGTACGAGGTGACGCTGCCGTTCGGACCCACCGCGCGCAGCAGGTGGCAGGTGAGCGCGCCCGAGCCGGCGCCCGCCTCGACGACCCGGGCGCCCGGGTAGATGTCGGCCGCCGACACGATCTGGCTGGCGTCCTTGGGATAGATGACGGCGGCGCCGCGCGGCATCGAGACGACGTACTGGCTCATCACCGGCCGGAACACGAGGTACTCGGCGCCCGCCTGGGTGGTGACGACGAAGCCCTCCTCGCGGCCGATCAACGCATCGTGTTTGATCTCGCCCTTGTTGGTGAAGAACGACGCGCCGGCCTCGAGGCAGATGTTGTGCTTGCGGCCCTTGCTGTCGGTCAGCCGCACCCAGTCGCCCGCGGCGAGCGGGCCGCGGCGGACCCCGGAGTATGTCTCTTCGATCAACGCTGTGCCCCTCAGGCCTGTACGAATGCGCGGTCGACGTCGCCTGCGGTGAGCACGCCGTAGACCGATCCGTCTGGTTCGGTCAGTACGTACTCCGGCGCCGGAGTGGTCTGCATCGCCCGTACGAGGGCCTCGCCCGAAAGATCGGCCGACAACGCCAACCCGGACTCCATCCGGCGGGTGACGCTCGCGACCGAGAGCCACGGCCGCCGCTCCTCGGGTGTTGCGAGCACGGCGGCCTCGTTGACGACACCGAAGATCTCGCCGCGGCGGTCGAGGACGACGATCCCGCCGGCCTCGCTGTCGCGCGCCGCGCGTACGGCCTCGCTGAGCGGTGTGTCGTCGGAGATCGTGAGCGCCCGGCGGCCGAGAGCGCGCGCGCTGATCGAGGGCAGCTTGCGGCGAACCTTCGCCGACATGATGGTCTGCGTCGCACCGGTCCACATGAAGATCGCGATCACGCCCGCGAACAGGTAGTCGACCATCGTCGGCTCGACACCGAGGAAGTACGCGAGCACCGACGGGTACCCGAGAACGAGTACCGCCACGACCCGGCCGGCCCAGCCGGCGATGAGGGTGCCCGTGACGGCGTTGCCGGTGATGCCCCAGACGATCGCCCGCAGCACCCGGCCACCGTCGAGCGGCATGCCGGGCACGAGGTTGAGCAGGCCGACGATCAGGTTGGTGAGCGCCAGCGCCTCGCAGGCGAAGCCGACCAGGCCGTCGGGCGCGACGTACGTCAAGCCCCACGCACCGGCCGCCACCCCGAGTGACGTGATCGGGCCGGCGATCGAGATGCAGAACTCGCGCCAGGGTGTCTCCGACTCGCCGTCGATCTCGGTCACGCCGCCGAGGAAGTGCAAGGTCACCGACCGCACCTGCATCCCGAACGCCTTGGCGACCAATGCGTGCGAGATCTCGTGCATCAGCACCGAGAGGTACAGCAGGACCGCGAACGCCAACCCGGCGAGATACCTCAGCTCGCCGAGACCCGGCGCGACCGAGTCGATGCGGTCGCCCATCAGCACGGCGATCAGCGCGGCGACGAGTAGCCACGACGACCGGATGAGCACGTCGACGCCGGCGATCTGCCCGATCCTCAGGGTTCCGGGTCGTCGCTGCGGTCGATCGTCGTCGGGGCGGGCGCTCATCTGCTCCTCGAGCCAGTCGTGCGGGCACGGGCGGCGCCCCGTGTCCGTACCCTCAACGCTACCGGTTCGGCCCCGGTCAGCTCGCGTAGGCACTGGCCGGGAGCCCGACGAAGCCCGGCCGTGCGCGAAACAGCAGTCCCGCCTCGGGCTGAGCGGCGCGCTCGTGCTCGGTCAGCTGGAGGCCGGCCTGCCGTGGCGTGGTGAGCGCGTATGCACGGCGGCGGAGGCGGAGCAGAAGCGGGGTCGGCATGACGGAGCGTCCCTTCGCGGTGACCGTGCAGAGGTAAGACCTCTGTCCACAGAGACAGAGAGAGCTCCGGTCGCGAGCGGTCAACGCATCGGCGCTGCGGATCGCTCGGGTGTGTACGCACGCCGGTGTCGGTGCGGTGTCCTAGTGTGTCGGCCATGGTGTCCGATCTCCGCGACGACCCGACCGACGGCATCGCGCCGCGTACGCCCGTCGACGGGGTCGACGTGGTCGGCAGCCTGTCCCCCAGTCGCGCGTCCGACTTCATGACCTGCCCGCTGCTCTACCGGTTCCGCGTCATCGACAAGCTGCCGGAGCTGCCGAGCCCTGCTGCCGCTCGCGGCACGGTCGTGCACTCGGTGCTCGAGACCCTCTTCGACGAGCCGAGCGCCGCTCGTACGCTGGAGCGCGCGGTCGAGCTGGTGCGGCCCCGCTGGGAGGCGCTGGTCGAGCAGGAGCCCGAGCTCGCGACAATGTTCGAGGGCGACGACGCACTCGATCTCGCCGACTGGCTGGGCGAATGCGGCTCGCTGCTGGAAGCCTATTTCACCCTCGAGGACCCCAGCCGGCTCGAGCCGGCCGAGCGCGAGCTGTACGTCGAGCACCTGCTCGACTCGAAGCTGCTGATCCGCGGCTACATCGACCGTCTCGACGTCGCACCGACCGGCGAGGTGCGCGTGGTCGACTACAAGAGCGGGCGCTCGCCGAGTGAGCTGTTCGAGGCGAAGGCGCTCTTCCAGATGAAGTTCTACGCGCTGGTCCTGTGGCGTACGCGCGGCACCGTGCCGGCCCTGCTGCAGCTGATCTACCTGGGCAACGCCGAGATCCTGCGGTACGCCCCCGACGAGGCCGACCTGCTCGCGACCGAGCGCAAGGTCAACGCACTATGGGATGCGATCGCTCGCGCGACCTCGACGGGCAACTGGCGTCCACGCAAGAGCGCGCTCTGCGGCTGGTGCGACTACAAGGCCCACTGTCCCGAGTGGGGCGGCACGCCTCCCCCGCTGCCGACCGAGTCCTACTCCGGATAGAGGTGGCAGGCGACCTGCACGCTGCCCGCCGCCCGGAGCTTGGGGTCCTGTCCCGGCTCGAACGTCACGTCGACGCCGTCCGGGCGTACGTCACGGCCCGAAACACCGGTCCAGAGGGGTTCCTGGGGATCGGAGTCCTTGATCCGGGTCAGCACCTCGTCGACATCGACACCCGAGTGGTCCTTGCCTGCGGGCACGTGCGAGGTATGGCTGGGGACGTCGAGGGCGTCGACCTCGCCGATCGTCGCGCGCTCGGCCTCGAAGTCGGCCTCGGGCACCTTGGTCCAGTGCGCCTCGAGCAACGCTCGGAGGTCACGGCTCTCCCAACCGCACTTGTCGAATGCGGCGGGGCAGCGCGGATGGAACGCGCAGCCGAGCGGGGGGCTCGCGGCATCGGGTATCTCCCCGCGTGGCACCTCCCGGTCGACCGCGCGGTCGGGATCGAGATCGGGGATCGCCGCGACCAGTGACTTCGTGTACGGATGCTTCGGGTGATTGAAGATCTCGTCGGTCGTGCCGATCTCCACGATGCGACCGAGGTACATGATCGCGATCCGGTCGCAGAAGAACTTCGCGCTGGCGAGGTCGTGGGTGATGTAGACGTACGTGAGGTCGAGATCGGCCTTGAGATCGAGCATCAGCTGCAGGATCTTCGAGCGAACACTCATGTCGAGCATCGAGATCGGCTCGTCGGCGACCAGCAGCTGGGGGTTCAAGATGATCGCCCGCGCGATCACCGCGCGCTGCTTCTGGCCACCCGAGAGGTCACCCGGGTACTTCTTCAGGAACTGCTCTGCCGGCGACAGCCCGACGCGCTCGAGTGCATCGACCACGCGCTCACGCAGGTCGTTGCCGCGAGCGATCTTGTGGATCTTCAACGGATGCCCGACGGCGGTCTCGATGTCCATCGACGGGTTGAGTGCCGCGCTCGGGTCCTGGAAGACCATCTGCAGGTCGCGGCGGATCCCCCGGAGCTCGCGGTTCGAGAGGTCGGCGATCGCCTGGTCGCCGTAGTGGATGCTGCCGCCGGTGATCGGCGCCAGGCCGAGCAGCGAGCGGCCGAGCGTACTCTTGCCGCTGCCCGACTCCCCTACGAGGCCGACGACCTCGCCCTTGGCGATGTCGAGGGAGACCCCGTCGACCGCCTTCACCGAGCCGGTGTCGCTGCCGAGCAGTCGGGAGAGACCGCTGCCTTGCAGCCGGAAGTAGACCTCGACATCGCGCATCGTGACCAAGGTGGTCGCGCCGTCGGCGCTCTGTGGATCCAGGGCCTGCTCATGCTTCGTCGGCAAGGCTCAGCTCCTCTCGCTCGAGGCGGGCCCGGCCGCCCTCGGGAATTGCGTCGTCGGGGCCGTGCAGCCAGCACTCGACCCGTTGGTTCGGTGGTACGTCCAACGGGACCGGCGACTGCGTACCGCACACCGCCATCGCGTGCGGGCACCGTGGATGGAACAGGCACCCGGCGGGCGGGTCGATCAGGTCCGGTGGTGCGCCGGGGATGAAGTTCAGACCGGTCGTCTGCAACGAGATCGTCGAGCGCAGCAGCTCCTGGGTGTAGGGATGCTGCGGGTCACGGAACACCGCCCGCGCGTTGCCGATCTCGACGATGCGGCCCGCGTACATCACCGCCACGCGGTCGCACGCCTCGGCCACGATGCCGAGGTTGTGGGTGATCAGCAGCAGCGAGGTGTCGAACTCGCGGCGTATCTCGGCGAGGATACGGATGATCTGCGCCTCGACGAGCACGTCGAGGGCCGTCGTCGGTTCGTCGGCGACGATGAACGCCGGCCGGAGTACGAGCGCCAGCGCGATCGTGAGTCGCTGCCGCATGCCGCCGGAGAACTCGTGCGGGTACGAGCGGAACCGCGTCGGTGGGATGCCGAGCGCGCGCAGCACCTCGAGCGAGGCGTGCTTGATGTCGGCGTCGGACATATCCGGGTGGTGCGCCTTCAGTGCCTCCGAGAAATGGCCCGAGATCCGCATCAGCGGGTCGAGCCGGGTCATGGGCTCCTGGAAGATCATCCCGAGCTCGCGTCCGCGGAGCGCCGCATGCTCCTTGCTGCCGAGCGCCGGCATCCGCGAGCCCTTGAACGTGACGTCGCCATCGACGTACGCGCCGCGCGGCAGCAGCCCGAGCAGGCCGCGTCCGAGGGTGGTCTTGCCGCAGCCGGACTCCCCCACCAGGCCGAGCGTCTCGCCCGGGTGGATGTCGAAGCTCACGCCGTTGACGGCCTTGGCCGCTCCGCGGTCGGTGCCGTACCAGACCCGAAGGTCGCGTACCGACAGCACGGCATCGCCGGGCGCATCGCTCGGCGCCGGTTCGGGGACGGTGGTCGTATCGCTCACTTGCCCGTCTCCTCTGCGGTGATCTTCTTCAGCCTTCGCTTGCGAAGCGTCGGGTTGATCGTCTCGTTCAGGCCCTCGCCGACGAGAGTCAGGCCCACGATCAGCAGCACGATCGCGAGACCGGGGAACACGCCGGTCCACCAGATGCCGGCCGCGGCATCCTCGAGCGCGGCGCTGAGGTCATAGCCCCAGTCTGCGCCGTCGCTCGGCTGGATGCCGAGCCCGAGGAAGCCGAGCGCCGCGAGCGTCGACAGTGCGTCCGATGCGTTCAGGGTGCCGATCACCGGAACGCTCTGGATCACGTTGCCGAACAGGTACCGGGTGATCACTGTGCGGCCAGGGGCACCGATGGCCCTCGCCGCCTCGACGTACGTCGCCTCTCGCGCGCTGACCGTGCTGTTTCGTACGACCCGGAAGTATTGGGGCATGTAGACGACGGTCAACGCCAGCGCGGCCGAGGCAACACCTGCACCAATCTTCTCGCTGAGCAGGAAGCCGACGACGATCGCCAACAGCAGCGACGGGAACGCGTACAGCGCGTCCATGATGAGCACCAGGATCCGGTCGAGCCAACCGCCGACGTACCCGGAGATGAGGCCGAGAATCAGGCCCAGCACCAGCGAGCCGAGCACCGCGAGCACGATGACCAGCAGGGCGGTGCGGGAGCCGAAGATGACCCGTGACCACACGTCGTACCCGAAGCCGTCGGTGCCCATCAGATGGTCGCCGCCGGGTGGCGCCTTCTGCGGGAAGTCGACGCCGTCGGCCGAGTTCTGGGCGAACCCGTACGGCGCGATCCAGTTCGCGAAGATCGCCAGGATCACGAAGAACGCGACGATGATGATGCCCGATAGCAGTACCCACCGGCCCATGCCGCTCGTCTGCCGGATCGGCGAGGTCAGCCTGCTCCACATACCCATGTCAGTACCTCACCCTCGGGTCGATCATCGCGTTGATGATGTCGATCACCAAGCTCACCACGACGACGACGATCGCGAACAGACTGATGATTCCTTGTACGGCGATGTAGTCGCGACCCTCGATGTAGTCGATCAGCCGGTTGCCCAGGCCCGGCCAGGCGAACGTCTTCTCGGTGAGCACCGCTCCCGACATCAGCAACGCGACCTGCAGACCGACGATCGTGACGACCGGCACCAGCGCGTTACGGAACGCGTGTGCGCGTACGACCTTGCTCTCCTTGATGCCACGCGCCCGTGCCGCTTCGACGTAGTCGGCCTGCAGGGTCTGGAGCACGTTGACCCTGGTGAGGCGGATGAAGATGCCGCAGATCAGCAGCGCCAACGTGACCGCGGGCAGCATCAGGTGCTTGAGCACGTCGACGACCGCGGTGCTGTCGCCGGCGATGATCGCGTCGAGCAGCAGGATGTGGGTCTTGCTCGGGACGTTGTACGTCGTCATCGTGTCGCTGTCGCCGAGCAGCGGCCAGCCCGGGAAGACATTCAGGAACAGGATCTGCACCAGCAGACCGGTGTAGAACACCGGCGCGGCGTACGTGATGATTCCGAAGATCCGGATCACAGCGTCGCTGGTGGTGTCGCGTAGCCGGCCGGCCAGCAGGCCGAGTGGAATGCCTACCACCAGCGCGATGATCATCGCCGAGACCGTGAGCGTGAGGGTGGCGCCGCCGTTCTCCTTGACGACGTCGAGGATCGGCTGGTTGTCGGTGATCGTCTTGCCGAAGTCGAGCCGCAGAATGCTGCCGAGGTAGTCGAAGTACTGGACGATCAGTGGTCGGTCGAGGCCGAGAGAGGCGCGACGTTCGTCGAGCGCGGCCTCCGACAACCGGCCACCGACCGACGCCGACACCGGGTCGCCCGGTGCGACCCGCATCAGCAGGAAGACGAGGGTCAGCAGGATCCACACCATCGGGATGATGAGGAGCAGCCGCTGCACTATGTATCGGGGTAACGAACCGGCCTGGGCCGCCATCGAGCACCGTCCTTCTCACAGGCCGAGGGGAGGGGAAGCCCGAATCGGACTTCCCCTCCCCTCGGTCGGGTCAGCCGTTGTACGAAACCATCCAGAACCGGAAGATGAAGGCGGGGTCCAGGGTCTCCTGGACGCCTTCGATGCCCGGCTGGGTGACGGCGGTGTTCTTGCCGACCCACGAGGGAATCGTCGGGACGTCTTCGGCGACGATGTCTTGGATCTTGCCGAAGTCCTTCTCGCGGGCAGCGGAGTCGTCCGTTGCCTGCGAGCTCGCGACCAGCTTGTTCACCTCGGGGTTCGTGTAGTTGTTTGCGTAGAAGCCACCATCGACGAAGAACGGCGACAGGTAGTTGTCGGCGTCGAGGAAGTCGGGGAACCAGCCCAGGATGAACAGGTCGTACGCGTTCTCCTTGTAGAGGTTCTGGTACTGCTCCCACTCCGCGCTCTTCGTCGTCGCGTTGAACAGGCCGCTGTCGTTGAGCTGGCTCTTCAGCTCGGTGGCCTCATCGACCGCGTTGGGCCCGTAGTGCGACGGCGTGTAGCCGAGGGTGATGTCGACGGGCGTCTTGACGCCGGCCTTCGACAAGATGGCCTTCGCCTTGTCGACGCTCGGCTCACCGTACTTGGCCTTGAACGAGTCGACCTGACCCGGGAAGCCCGGCGGCACCGGCGAGTACAGCGGATCGACCGTGCCCTCGTACGCGCGCTCCGAGATTGCGTCGCGGTCGATGAGCTGCGCGGCCGCCTGTCGGATCGCCTTGTCCTTGCCGACCGGCGTGCCGAGCTGCCAGGTCCAGTAACGGATCTCCGAACCCTCGCCCTTGAGCACGTCGACGCTGTCGTTGCCCTCGAGGTCGGTGATGTCGGTCGGGCTCAGGCTGCGCCATGCGACCTGGACCTCGTCGTTCTGGACCGCCAGCTTGAGGTTCGACGACTCGGGGTAGTACTTGACGAAGATCAGCGGCGACTTGCCCTCGTTGGCGCCCTGATACGTCTCAGACTTCTTCAGCGACGCCTGCTGGCCCGCCTCGTAGTCGTCCATCACGTACGGGCCGGAGCCGATCACATCGGCGTCGGCGGTGATCTCGTCTGCCGGAAAGACGTCCTCGTCGACGATCGAGGTCGACGAGTGGGTGAGCACGAACTGGAAGGTCGTGTCCGGACGCGACAGGTTGAACTGCACCGTCTTGTCGTCGGGGGTCTCGATGTCCTTCAGGCTCGCCAGCAGCGTCGAGGCGCCGTTCGGGTCCGCGATCTTGAGGTTGCGGTCGAAGGAGTACTTGACGTCGGACGACGTGAGCTCGTCGCCGTTGGAGAACTTCAGCCCATCGCGCAGTGTGCAGACGAACGTCTTCGGGTCCTTGTACTCACAGGACTCGGCGGCGTCGCCCTGCGGGGTGTTCTCACCGGCGGGGATCGTCAGCAGCGTCTGATAGATCGCGTAGTGCAGCGTGGACGATCCGAGGTCGTACGCGGCCGCCGGGTCGAGGGCCGTGACGACGTCGGTCGTACCGAGCGTCCATGGCTCGCCGACTCCCCCGGCCGCGCCACCGCTGTCGTCATCGTCGCCGCCGCATGCCGCCAGCGACATCGCCAGCACGCCCGCGCTGGCCAAGGCCAGGATCTTCTTCACAGCCCAATACCTCTCGTTCCGCGGGACCCCGTCATTGGAGGCCCGACATACCAGAATGTGGACACCCTACTAGTGGCCATATCCATGTAAAGACGATGCAGGGCGCTACCGCATCCCAATCCTGCAACGATCTGGCGTCGATCGCGCAGATCTGCGCAGTAGTCGCGCGGTCAGGCGGTCGCTGCCGTCAGCAGACGGCGCGCATCGAGCCCCTCGAGGGTGTCGCGACGGGTCGTACGCGGCGATGCGGGCACGGCGACGTGATGGGGCACGGCGAGCACCCGACAGCCGGCCGCCGCGGCAGAGGCGGCCCCGGTCGGTGAATCCTCGATCGCGACGCAGTCGGCCGGGTCGACGCCGAGGAGACGCGCCGCCGTCAGGTACGGCGCCGGGTGCGGCTTGCCGTCACTGACCTCGTCGCCGACGACGACCGTGTCGAAGCTCCCGTCGGGAATCCGGCGCAGCAGCGGTTCGACGATCGCGCGGTAGGACATGGTCACGAGCGCCGTCGGGACGTTGTGCGTACGCAGGTCGGCGAGCAGTTCCAGGGCACCGGGGCGCCAGACGAGCGGACCTTCCATGCGTTCGGCCATCACGCCGACGAGCTCGTCGACCACCTGCTCGGCGGTCATCGTCAGCCCCATCCGCTCGCGGATGTAGCGCCCCGACGCGAGCAGGTCGTTGCCGACGAGCTTCAGCGCGTCGTCCCTGGTCCACTCCGCGCCGTGGCGCCGCGCGAGATCGTACTCGGCATCGATCCACAGCGGTTCGGTGTCGACGATCGTGCCGTCGAGGTCCCACAGGACGGCGACAGGGAAGGCTTCGGGCATGGGTCGATTCTCTCAGCCTGCGCGGGTGGGCCTGCTGGCGCGTCCTCGGGCGGCGATACCAAGTTCACCAGGTATCGCGTACGGACCTAGGCATCGGTGCCCAGGGAAGTGGGGCGATCCCTGGTGAACTTGGTATCGCTGCGGGCCGCGCTGCCGGAACCGGTCGGCCCGGCGGCGCGGATGACAGGACCGCTGTGCTGCAGAAGTCAGGCCACGATGGTCGTACGGTTTCGGGTGTAGAGCCTCGCCGATTGGTCGATCGAGTCCTGGAGGGCATACGCGGTACGTGGCCTGTTGCGGCCCTCGACGTCGAGCCAGACCACACGTGACATGCCGAATCGTTCCGCTCGGACGAGATCCTCTCGGCGCTTCTCTCGTACGATCGCCTCGCTTACCGTCTCGCCCGGCCGCAGGTATCTGAGGTACTTCACCTTGCCATCGAACTCGGCGACGTGCCGCGCCTCGACCCAGGCGAAGTCCGTGCGCGCGATCAACCGGCCATTCGCGTTGTAGACCTCGAACTGCGGTTGCGGCCGTGGCAGGTGGAACTCCCAGCACAGGAAGTACGTGCGCGACTCCCCCACGGTTTCAATACGGGAATCGCTGAGCCAGAAGGCGAGACGCGCCGTACGCGAGCCGGGCCAACGTTCGAACGACTCGCCTACGCGGTAGAGCTCTGGCTCGTCGACGCAGCGTTTGTGCTGTGCCGAGTTCATGCACACGAATGCGCCCTCGGTCGAGAGCTCGCAACTCGCCTGCCAAACGGCGCGAGCCGGCCTGATGACGGGCACACCGTCGACAGAAACAACATCGCGGCCGCCATCGACGGGCATGTCATGGAAGGCGACGCCCGCTTCTCGAATCGACGAGCGATGGTCGAGTCTCGCGACGTGCACAGTTGCGAGGTCGGCACCCCAGGTGTCGATACCGTGCGCGATACAGGCCGTCACGCCTACGGCGACATACCGCTCACCGAGCCGGTGCAGGACCGCGCGCGCCAACAGCCAATGCCGTGCGGGCGGGTCGAGTTCCGCGACGTACTCGGCGTACGCGTAGTATCCACGCCTCAGCCGAATCCAGCGCCCACTGCGTACGGCGCCCTGGATGTCTCTGTCGCTGAATCCGCAGTCCTTTGCCTCGGCCCGGCTGAAAAATCCGCCTCGGCGGCTTACCCAACTTCGGAATGAATCGCTCATACCGGCAGCGTTGGTGTCTCAACAGTTGTTCGTCGGCCGCGCATGCTGACTTGTGGATACACCCCATCCACGGGTTGCCGCTGTGGACAGATCGCGCTCGATCCGGTGCAGCGATACCAAGTTCACTAGGTATCGCTGCACCTCACCGGGCGTCGACGCCTAGCCAAGTGGGCGATACCTGGTGAACTTGGTATCGCTGCAGGCCCCGCGGGGCAACGTCACCGCGCGTTGAAGTACGACGCCTCCGGGTGGTGCAGGACGATCGCGTCGGTGGACTGCTCGGGGTGGAGCTGGAGCTCCTCGGAGAGTTCGACGCCGATCCGCTCCGGGCGTAGCAGGCGGGCGATCTGGGTGCGATCCTCGAGGTCCGGGCAGGCCGGGTAGCCGAAGGAGTAGCGCTCGCCGCGGTAGCCCTGCTTGAGGATCCCCGACAGGTCTGCCGCGTCGTCGCCGCCGATGCCGAGCTCGGCTCGTACGCGTGCGTGCCAGTACTCCGCCAAGGCCTCCGTCAACTGCACCGACAACCCGTGGAGCTCGAGGTAGTCGCGGTACGCGTTGCGCTCGAACAGCTCGGCCGTCACCTCGCTGACGTGGGCGCCCATCGTGACCAGGTGGAAGCCGACCATGTCGATCTCGCCGGAGTCCTTCGGCCGGAAGAAGTCCGCCAGGCACAGGAACCGGCCGCGTTGCTGGCGCGGGAACGAGAACCGCGCGACCTCGCCCGACTGCGTGTCGGCGTCGAGCACCACGAGGTCGTTGCCTTCGGCGAAGCACGGCCAGTAGCCGTAGACGACGCTGGGCTCCATGATGCCGTCGGTCTGGATCCGGTCCATCCACATCCGCAGCCGCGGGCGACCCTCCGACTCGACGAGCTCCTCGTACGTCGGACCGTCGTCCGCGCGAGACGACTTGAGTCCCCACTGCCCCATGAAGGTCGCCCGTTCGTCGAGCCAGCCGGAGAAGTCGCCCAGCTGCAGACCCTTCACGATGCGGTCACCCCAGAACGGCGGCGTCGGCACGTCGACATCGGTGGCCACGTCCGACCGCTCCGGCACCTCCACCGGCTCGGCGCTGGCGGCCGCCGCACGCGAACGCACCTTGCGCTTGCGCAGGGGCGGCAGCTCCGCGCCGGGCACGCCGCGCTTCACGGAGACGAGGGCGTCCATCAGGCGTAGCCCTTCGAAGGCGTCGCGCGCGTAGCGCACATCGCCCTCGTACACCTCGGCCAGATCCTCCTCGACGTACCCGCGGGTCAACGCCGCTCCCCCGAGCAGCACCGGGAACTGCCCCGCCTGCCCACGGGAGTTGAGCTCCTGGAGATTCTCCTTCATCACGACCGTGCTCTTGACGAGCAGCCCGGACATGCCGATCACATCGGCCTTGTTCGCCTCGGCCGCCTCGACGATCGAGTTGACCGGCTGCTTGATGCCGATGTTGACCACGTTGTAGCCGTTGTTCGTGAGGATGATGTCGACGAGGTTCTTGCCGATGTCGTGTACGTCGCCCTTGACGGTCGCGAGCACGATGGTGCCCTTGCCCTCGTCATCCTCGGACTTCTCGATGTGCGGCTCGAGGTGCGCGACGGCCGCCTTCATCGTCTCGGCCGACTGCAGTACGAACGGCAGCTGCATCTCGCCCTTGCCGAACAGCTCGCCGACGACCTTCATGCCCTCGAGGAGCTCGTCGTTGATGATCGCCAGGGCGGTCTGCCCACCGGCCATCGCCTCGTCGAGGTCGTCGGGAAGTCCGTTCGACTCGCCGTCGATGATCCGCCGCCGCAGCCGCTCCGACAGCGGCAGCGCCGCGAGCTCCTCGGCGCGGGAGGCGCGGGCGTCCGCGGCCTTCACGCCCTCGAACAGGCCGAGGAGTCGTTGCAGCGGGTCGTACCCCTCGGAGCGGCGGTCGTACACGAGGTCGAGCGCGATCTCGCGATGCTCGTCGGGAATACGGTTCATCGGCAGGATCTTGCTCGCGTGCACGATGGCGGCGTCGAGGCCGGCCTCCTGGCACTCGTGCAGGAAGGCCGAGTTCACGACCTGGCGGGCGGCGGGGTTGAGGCCGAACGAGATGTTCGACAGGCCGAGGACGGTCTGTACGTTCGGCCGCCGCTGCTTCAGCAGCCGGATCGCCTCGATCGTCTCGATGCCGTCGCGACGACTCTCCTCCTGCCCGGTGCCGAGCGTGAACGTCAATGTGTCAACGAGGATGGAGCTCTCGTCGAGGCCCCACTCGTCGACCAGCTTGTCGATCGTGCGCTCGGCGATCGCGACCTTGTGCTCGGCCGTACGCGCCTGCCCCTCCTCGTCGATGCACATCACGACGACGCCGGCGCCGTGCTCCTTGATCAGCGGCATCATCCGGGCGTACCGGCTGTCGGGGCCGTCGCCGTCCTCGAGGTTGACGGAGTTGACCACGCATCGCCCACCGAGGAGCTCCAGCCCGGTCTGGATCACCGGCGGCTCGGTCGAGTCGAGCATGATCGGCAGCGTCGACGCGGTCGCGAGCCGGGCTGCAATGTGCTGCATGTCGGCGGCACCGTCGCGCCCGACGTAGTCGACGCACAGGTCCAGCAGGTGCGAGCCGTCGCGGATCTGTGACTTGGCGATCTCGACGATGTCGTCCCAGCGTTCTTCCAGCAGGGCCTCGCGGAACGCCTTGCTCCCGTTGGCGTTCGTACGCTCGCCGACCGCGAGGTACGAGGCGTCCTGACGGAACGGCACTGTCTGGTACAGGCTCGACGTGCCAGGCTCCGAGGTGGGCTCGCGTTCGGTCACGGCTCGGCCGCGTACGCGCTCGACGACCTGGCGCAGATGCTCCGGGGTCGTACCGCAGCAGCCGCCGACGAGGGAGAGACCGTAGTCGCGGGTGAACGTATCGTGCGCGTCGGCGAGCTCGGCCGGAGTGAGCGGGTAGTGCGCACCGTCCTTGGTGAGCTGCGGAAGGCCGGCGTTCGGCATGCATGCCAACCCGATGCGAGCGGTTCGTGCGAGGTAGCGCAGGTGCTCGCTCATCTCGGCGGGCCCGGTGGCGCAGTTCAGGCCGATCAGGTCGACGCCGAGCGGTTCGAGCGCGGTGAGCGCCGCACCGATCTCGCTGCCGAGCAGCATGGTGCCGGTCGTCTCGACCGTGACGTTGACGATGATCGGCAGCGACGATCCGGTGGCCGTACGCGCGCGCTTGGCGCCGATGACCGCAGACTTCGCCTGCAGCAGGTCTTGGGTCGTCTCGACCAGGATCGCGTCGGCACCCCCCTCGATCAGGCCGCGGGCGGCATCCTCGTACGAGTCGCGCAGCACCGCGAACGGCGCATGCCCAAGGGTCGGTAGCTTCGTGCCGGGTCCGAGCGACCCGAGTACCCAGCGTGGATGGTCGTCGGTCGACCAGGCGTCGGCCGCCTCGCGTGCGATCGCCGCGCCCGCGTGCGCCAGCTCGTACGTGCGCTCGGTGATGTCGTACTCGCCGAGGTTGCCGAAGTTGGCGCCGAACGTGTTCGTACCGACGCAGTCGCAGCCGACCTCGTAGTAGGCGTCGTGGATCGCGCGTACGACGTCCGGGCGGGTGACGTTGAGGATCTCGTTGCAGCCCTCGTGTTGCTGGAAGTCGTCGAGGCCGAGGTCGTAGTCCTGGAGCATGGTGCCCATTGCCCCGTCCGCGACGACGACGCGCTCGGCGAGCGCAGTTCGTAGGGACGAAGGGGGGGCAGACATGGCGACGACCAACTCCGGGGCGAGGGGGCACGGCCTGTCACGACCGCAAAGGACACTCCGAGTCTACGAGACGACCGTTCGAACTCTGGACACCCGTCTCCGCCCGTGAGATGGGACGTGTTCTGGGGTCTCGCGCGATGGACTGACGGTGCCAAGACCTACCCTTGGTGCGTGGAGAGTCAAAGGGAGCCGCTCGGTCTCACCGATCCGTGGATGGTCGTCGCGTTCGAGGGTTGGAACGACGCGGCCGAGTCCGCGTCGGGCGTCATCGACCATCTCATCGACGTGTGGGACGCAGAGCAGATCGCGGAGATCGACCCCGACGACTACTACGACTTCCAGGTCAACCGCCCGTTCGTGGGCATCACCGAGTCGGGCGAGCGGGGCATCACCTGGCCGACGACGCGTGTGTACGTCGCGCGGCCGGTCGGGTCCGAGCGCGACATCGTGCTCGTGCGCGGCATCGAGCCGAACATGCGGTGGCGTCAGTTCTCCGAGGAGCTGCTGGTGATCGCCGACTGGCTCGGCGTACGGATGGTGGTGACGCTCGGTGCATTGCTGACCGACACACCGCATACCCGGCCCGTTCCGGTCACCGGTTCGATCAGCGATCCGGGGCTGCTCGACCGGCTCGATCTGGAGGAGTCGCGCTACGAGGGGCCGACCGGCATCAACGGGGTCTTCGCCGACATGTGCGCACGCTCCGGCATCCCGAACACCTCGTTGTGGGCCGCTGTGCCGCACTATGTCGGTCAGCCTCCGTGCCCGAAGGCGACGCTCGCCTTGCTGGGTCGGCTCGAGGATGTGTTCGAGCTGACCATCCCCGAAGGCGACCTGCCGGAGGAGGCGCGGGCGTGGGAGCGCGGCGTCGACGAGCTGGCGAGCGAGGACGGCGAGATCGCGGAGTACGTCGAGTCGCTGGAGGAGGCGCGTGACACGACCGACCTCCCGGAGGCATCCGGCGACGCGATAGCGCGGGAGTTCGAGCGGTACCTGAAGCGCCGGTCGGGCGATGGTTCCGACGGCTGAGGAGTGAGCTTGCGAGCCCCGCAGGCCGGCGGTGAAGGTAGCGACGGCTGAGGAGTGAGCTTGCGAGCCCCGCAGGCCGGCGGTGAAGGTAGCGACGGCTGAGGAGTGAGCTTGCGAGCCCCGCAGGCCGGCGGTGAAGGTAGCGACGGCTGAGGAGTGAGCTTGCGAGCCCCGCAGGCCGGCGGTGAAGGTAGCGACGGCTGAGGAGTGAGCTTGCGAGCCCCGCAGGCCGGCGGCTAGCTCTGCTCGCCGTCGGCGGCGACGGTGAGGTGGTCGACCACGGTGTCGGCGATGTCGGCGAGCACCGTGACCTGCTCGGCGGTGAGCTGGTCGATGAAATGGCGGCGCACGGATCGTACGTGGCATGGTGCCGCGGACTCGATCGCGTCCAGGCCCGCCGGTGTCAGCACGGCATCGACGGCCCGCGCGTTGTCGGCGTGGGTCTCCCGGCGGACGAGTCCGCGGCGCTCCATTCGGCCGAGGTGGTGTGAGACCCGGCTGTGCGACCACAGCATTCTCGCCGCGAGGTCGATCTGTCGTACGCGCTGGTTCGGGGCTTCGGAGAGGACGACGAGGACGGTGTAGTCCGAGCCCGAGAGGCCGGAGTCGGCTGCGAGGTCGCGGGCGATCTCGAGGTCGAGCAACCCGCGCATGCGGTTGTAGCTGCGCCAGGCCCGCGACTCCTCGTCGTTCAGCCAGCTTGTGTCGGACATGGCCTCACCCTACGCGAGTTGACGTGTCAAGTCGATCGCGTACACTCTGAGTTGACACATCAACTCAAGGAGGCTCCGATGCCGAAGCTCAGCATCATCATCGCTAGCACCCGCCCGGGTCGGTTCGGCCCGACCGCCGCGGCGTGGTTCTCCGAGCGCGCCACGGCGCATGGCGGTTTCGAGGTCGAGACCGTCGACCTCGCCACATTGGACCTGCCCCTGCTCGACGAGCCACAGCACCCGTCGTTCGGGGCGTACACCAAGCCGCACACCCAGGCATGGAGCGCGATCGTCGACTCGTCGGACGCCTTCGTGTTCGTGCTGCCCGAGTACAACTACAGTCTTCCGGCGTCGCTGAAGAACGCGGTCGACTACCTGTTCGCGGAGTGGGCGTACAAGCCCGTCGGGTTCGTCGGGTACGGAGTACTCGCGGCCGGTACGCGCGCGGTGGAGGCGACCAAGCAGGTCATGACCGCGCTGCGGATGATGCCCGCGTCCCGGAGCGTGGCAATCTCGCTGAGCGAGCACGTCGACGAAGACGGTGCGCTGCGGCCGACTCCCGAGATGGACGACACGGCCGAGGCGATGCTCGACGAGATCCTCCGGCTGTCGCATGCCCTCGCCACGCTCCGCGAGCCCGCCGGGGCGACGACGTAGCGCTGCGGGGCGGGTCGGTCAGACCCGGAGTCCGAGCAGGGAGTCGAGCACCGCGCGTACGGCTGAGACATCGCCGTCGGCGTCCGGCGATCCGGCAGGACTCGCAGCCGCCCATGCGTCGACCGCCGCGAGCGCAGTCGGTGCGTCGAGGTCGTCGGCGAGCGCCGTGCGTACATCGTCGACGAGCCTGCGCACGTCGCCGGCGCCGCCCGTCGCCAGCGCGGTACGCCATCGGGCGACTCGCTGCTCCGCGGACGTCAGGTCGGCGGCGGTCCACTCCCAGTCGGAGCGGTAGTGGTGCCCGAGCAGCGCGGCGCGGATCACCATCGGGTCGGTCCCCTGCTCGCGCAGCGACGAGACCAGCACCAGGTTGCCCTTCGACTTCGACATCTTGGCGCCGTCGTAGCCGACCATGCCGGCATGCACGTACGCGCGGGCGAACCGCTCCCCGTCGCGAGCGACCTGCGCCTCCGAGGCGGACATCTCGTGGTGCGGGAACACCAGGTCGGAGCCGCCGCCCTGGACATCGAACCCGACGCCCAGATACTGCAGCGCCATCGACGCACACTCGATGTGCCAGCCGGGCCGGCCACGGCCGAGCTCGCTGTCCCAGGCCGGTTCGCCCGGGCGAGCAGCCTGCCAGACCAGACAGTCCAGGGGGTCGCGCTTGCCCGCGCGGCCGGGGTCGCCGCCGCGCTCGCCGAAGAGCTCGGTCATGTCGGTGCGTCCCAGCCCCGAGATGTCACCGAACGCCGGATCCTCGTGAACCGCGAAGTACAGGTCGCCGTCGACGTCGTACACCGCATCGCGCTTGCGAAGGTCGGCGACCAGATCGACCACCAGCTCGATCGTCTCGACGGCGCCCAGGTAATGGTCGGGCGGGAGTACGCCGAGCGCCGTCATGTCCGCACGGAACAGGTCCGTCTCGCGCTCGGCGAGCGCCTCCCAAGTCGTGCCCGTCTCGGCCGCACGCTCGAGCAGCGGATCGTCGACGTCGGTGACGTTCTGGACGTACGTGACGCGGGTGCCGTGGTCGCGCCACACCCGCTGGAGCAGGTCGAACCCGAGGTACGTCGCCGCGTGGCCGAGATGGGTCGCGTCGTACGGCGTGATCCCGCAGACGTACATGCGTGCTCGGTCGGCCGGGTCGATCGTCAGGCGGCCGCCGGATGCCGTGTCGTGCACGACCGGTGCGGGGCCGCGGCCGAATCCGAGTGCCGACAGGTCTGGTACGTCGCGTTCCGGCCAAGCTCGCATGGCCCGAGCCTAGGCCGTCGGCAGGGGCCAGGTCGTACGCGGCCCACGGAATGGACGCACCTCGGTGTTCACGATCCGTCCAGACCGGTGCTTCGCCGCGGCGACGGGTGAGCCTCAGAACGCGGGCCACGGGATCGACGGTCCACGCCCTCCCGGATACGGCAGGATGCCCCGGCGAAGCAGCCGGTCGATCCGCGCGATCACCTGGTCGTACTCCACGACGGTGATCAGCTCGCAGAGTCGCGAGCGCAGGTCGGGCTCACCGAGCCGCTCGCGCAATGCGGCGAGCGACTCGCACTCGTCCGCGGTCACGGCCTCGCCGGCCCAGCCCCACAGGACCGTGCGCAGCTTGTGCTCGACATGCAGGCTGACTCCGTGGTCGCAGCCGTACAGTCCTCCGGACCCGTCGGGCAGAACGTGGCCGCCCTTACGGTCTGCGTTGTTGATGACGATGTCGAAGACGGCCATCCGCCGCAGCCGCACGGTGTCTTCGTGCACGAGAGCGACGGGACGGTCGTCCTGGTCGTACGCATCGAGAACGTGCAGCCAGCCCGCGGGCACGCTGTCTTGCGCCACGACGTCGACCGGCTCCTCCTCGCTGACGTCGACCCACAGCTGCGCCATGCCGGCCCCGAACGGCCCGTCGCGCATCACCGTCGGCGGCACGAGCGTCCATCCGGCCGCTTCGGAGATGAGGTACGCCGCCACCTCGCGCCCCGCGAGCGTACCGTCGGGGAAGTCCCACAGTGGTCGCTCACCGCGTACTGGCTTGTACACGCACGACAGGCGTACGCCGTCGCGCTCGACGTCGGCGAGGAACGTCCCGTTGGAGGCGTTGACGAGCCTTCCGGTGAGATCGAGCTCGCCGTGTTCGAGGACGTCGAGGAGGACGTCTTGGGCAACGTCAGTCACGGATCACCCGTCGGAATCCGTTGGCCCGCGGGCAGATGTGCCCGTTGGCGTCGATCGGACCGCCGCAGAACGGGCACTGGTCGCGGCCGGCGGTCACGACGGACTCCGCGCGCCGAGCGAAGCTCAGGGCGGCGGCGGGCAGGAGCCCAACGACGAGGCAGTCGCTGGCCTCGTCGTCCTCGGTCTCGGTCAGTGCGAACGCCTCGATCGTCACGGTGCCGCTGGCCTCGTCCCAGGCGAGGGTCATCGTGCCGACCCGGAACTCCTCTTCGATCGGCTGGTCGAGTGGTGACCGGTCGGTCTCCGGATCCTCGGGTACGTCGACGTCGCGCTCCTGCTCGACCTGCGCAAGGAGCTCCTCGACCCGCTCGGCGAGTACCGAGACCTGCTGCTTCTCCAGCGTCACCGAGGTGAGCCGGTTGCCCTCGCGCGCCTGCAGGAAGAACGTCCGCTCCCCCGGCGATCCGACCGTCCCGGCGACGAATCGGTCCGGCGCGTCGTAGCGATGGATCAGCATGTAACCGAGCCTAGTAGGTGATCGTCCGTCGCTCGACGGATCACCCGGCTTCGAGGTGGACGCAGCCGACGTACGGGCAGTCGCCGGACGTCACGGAAAGCGGCGGAGCCTCGGTGACCCAGAGCGCGGCCAAGGCATCGTCGCCGAGCTCGACGCGCGTACGTCGGCCTCGGTGATGGAACTCGACCTCGGTCGCGCCCGCCAGGCGGTGTCGTCCTCGACGTACGGCTCGGTCGTCGAGGGCGAGGCCTCGTTCGGAGAGCGACCGGAGCAGCTGTGGGTCGTCGTCGGCGATCCGGGCGAGGTATCCGCTCTCCTCCTCCGCGAGGTCGGTGAGCCGACGGGCCGGCGGCTGATGGATCACGCCTTCGGCGGTCGGGATCGGGTCACCGTGCGGGTCGCGCCACGGGTGACCGAGCGCGGCGTCCATTCGCTCGATCATCCGTGCGGACACGGCGTGCTCGAGCACCTCGGCCTCGTCGTGCACCTCGTCCCATGAGTAGTCGAGCGCGCGCACCAGGTAGGTCTCGATGAGGCGGTGTCGTCGCAGCACCTGCAGCGCCTCCGTACGTCCCTGCGCGGTCAGCGTGATCGCGCCGTAGCGCTCATGACGTACGAGGTCGAGCGCGGCGAGCTTGCGCACCATCTCGGAGACCGATGACGCCGACAGCCCCAGGCGTGCGGCGACCACGGAGGTCGTGACCGAGCTCGTGGCGCCCGACGACGGCGCCGGGCCCCATTCGCCCAAGGCGAAGATGACCTTGAGGTAGTCCTCGGTGGCCGTGGGCCGCTGACTCTTCATCCGGGTCACCCTACGAGCAGCGTGTCGTAGAGCAGGAACGCGTTGAGCGCGATGATCAGCGAGGCCACGGCGCTCGCGGCCGCGGTGGTGTGGGTGCGGTTCGTGAGCGCGCCCATGAGGACCGGTCGCGCAGTGAGCATGATGAGCGGTACGAGTGCGAACGGTATGCCGAATGACAGCACCACTTGGGAGATGACCAATGCGTCGGTCGTGTTGACGCCCGTCGACAGCACCACGAGCGCTGGAACCATCGTGACCGCTCGGCGTACGAACAGCGAGATCCGGCGTCCGATGAAGCCCTGCATGACGACCTGGCCGGCGTACGTACCGACGCTCGAGCTGGACAGCCCCGACGCGAGCAGCGCGACCGCGAACGCGAGGGCCGCACCGCCGCCGAGGAGCGTCTCGAAGCCCGCGTGGGCGTCCTCGATGGTGTCGATCGAGCTGCGGCCGCCTTCGTGGAAGAGCCCCGCCGCGACGATCAGCATGGTCAGGTTCACGAGTCCGGCGACGCCCATCGCGATCACGACGTCGATGCGTACGAAGCGCAACAGGGCGAACCGCTCGCGGTCGTCCACGGGGCGGATGCGGTCCTGAGTGAGCGCCGAGTGCAGATAGACGACGTGCGGCATGACGGTCGCGCCGAGGATGCCGACGGCGAGCAGGACGCTCTCGGTGCCGTCGAACCGAGGCACGAGCCCGGCCGCGGTGCCCGGCAGGTCGATGCCTACCTGCGCGAGGTCGTACGCGAACCCGAGCAGCACGATCGCGAGGAAGCCGGCGATCGCCAGTTCGAACTTGCGGTAGCCGCGGTTCTGCAACGCGAGGATGCCGAAGGCGACGACCGCGGTGATCAGTCCCGCGGCGAGGGGTTCGATGCCGAACAGCAGGTTCAGGGCAATGGCGGCGCCAACGAATTCCGCGAGGTCGGTCGCGATCGCCACTACCTCGGCCTGGGCCCACAAGCCCCACGAGACCGGGCGCGGGAAGCTCTCGCGGCACAGCTCGGGAAGGTTGCGGCCGGTGGCGATGCCGGCCTTGGCCGAGAGGTACTGGACGAGCATCGCCATCAGGTTCGCGGCGACGATCACCCAGACGAGCAGCAGGCCGTACTTGGCACCGCCCGCGATGTTCGTGGCGAAGTTGCCGGGATCGATGTACGCGACCGCCGCCACGAAAGCGGGCCCGAGCAGCGCGATCCGACCGCGGATCGGCCCGCGGTCTCGAGCATGCTGGAGATCGCTCTGGGAGGGCGCGGCGACCCGTGGATCGGTCACCGCGTGTTCACGGCCTCGGGGATTGTTGGAGCGGCCTCACTCCAAAAGTTCGGCACGCCTAACTTCTATCACGCGCGGCCGCGTCCGGGTGGCGTCGGTGTGGGACCGGTGGACTAGGTTTCCACCGATCCCACACCGACGCCGCCGCCGATGGTCGCGTCGCCCGTCGCTCGGCGCCGGCGGGCCTTCGCGCGGACGAGACCGCCGAGGTCGGAACCGCTGTCGTTCACGTGCAGCACGACGGGCCGCAGCTCGGCGTACTCGACGACGCTGACCGACGCGGGCGCTACGACGAGGCGTTGAAACTGGTCGAGGTGCATCCCGGTGGCATCCGCGAGGATCGACTTGATCACGTCACCGTGGCTGACCACGGCGAAGCAGGCGTTCGGGCCATGCGACTCCGCGACCCGGGTGTCCCACGCCCGCGCGGCGGCGACCGCCCGCGACTGCATGGCGACCATCGCCTCCCCGCCGGGAAACACAACGGCGCTCGGATGGCTCTGCACCGTCTTCCACAGCTTCAGGCGAGCGAGCTCCTTGATCGGTCGGCCGGTCCACTCGCCGTAGTCGCACTCGGTGAGGAACCGGTCACGATGCAGCTCGGTCTCGCCATCCTGGGCTCGTACGATCACGCGTGCCGTCTGCTGCGTACGCTCCATCGGGCTGGTGACCACGGCGGCGAGGGGAACCTTCGCGAGTCGGCGTGCGACGGCGGCCGCCTGGTCGCGGCCGACATCGTCGAGGTGGACGCCCTTGCTCCTCCCCGCCAGAACCCCGCGTGCATTGGCCTCCGTGCGTCCGTGCCGGACGAGGATCATGATGGGCACCCGGCCAGCGTACGGGTTGCGGCCGATCCGAGCCGTTGCACGGCACAATGACGGCATGATCATCGACTGTGCGGTCTACCGGAAGGGGCGCCGGGTTGCCGAGACGACCTCGTCGGATGAGCTCGACGATCTCGTCACGTCGATGGCCGAGAACGACGACTTCATCTGGGTCGGCATCCACGACCCGACCCAGGAGGAGTTCGACCGCATCGGCAAGGCGCTCGACCTCCACCCACTCGCGATCGAGGACGCGATCCACGCCCACCAGCGGCCGAAGATCGAGCCCTACAGCGGGCACCTGTTCATCGTGCTCAAGACCGTCTGGTACACCGACGAGAGCGATGCCGTCGACACCGGCGAGATCAACGCCTTCCTCGGGTCGAACTACCTGGTGACCGTGCGGCACGGCAAAGGCCAAGCGCTCGCGGCCGTTCGCCACGCGGCAGAGTTCAAGCACGAGCTGCTCGGCCAGGGCCCGGCAGCCGCGTTCTATACGATCGTGGATGCCGTCGTCGACCAGTACGAGAAGGTCGCCGCCGATCTCGAGGTCGACGTCGACGAGGTCGAGAGCGCGGTCTTCTCCTCGACCCGCGCAGCCAACTCCGATCGCATCTACCGGCTCAAGCGAGAGATCCTCGAGTTCCGCCGCGCCGTCATCCCGATGCGCGACCCGTTGCTGAACTTCACCGATGGCAGGTTCCGCGATGTACGCCCGGTCGCCATGCCGTTCTTCCGCGACGTCGTCGACCACCTCGTCCGCGTCTCTGACACGATCGACTCCATCGACAAGCTGCTCGACAACGCCCTCGACGCCCACATGGCGCGGTTGAGCGTCCAGCAGAACGACGACATGCGCAAGCTCGCCGCGTACGCCGCCATGTTCGCGGCGCCGACGCTGATCGCCGGGGTCTACGGAATGAACTTCACGAATATGCCGGAGCTCGGCTGGCGCTACGGCTACGGGCTGTGCCTGCTCGTGATGGTCGCCGTCGTACTCGTACTCTGGCGCGCCTTCAAGCGCTCGGGCTGGCTCTGACGTTCAAGACGACCTTTCCGCGGGCCCGCCCCTGCTCGACGTACCTGAGGGCATCGCTGGCCAACTCCAACGGAAACGTCCGATCGATCGCCGGCCGGACCGCCCCTGATTCGATGAACTCGGCGAGGGCAGTGATGTCGGCACCGTTCTCGCGACTGACGAAAGTCGTCAAGGTCTGCCCGACGAAGCGAGACAGCAACATCGCCCGCAGTTGACGATCCGTACCGCCGAGCCATCGTCCACCCGTCTCCCCTCCCGCGATGACGAGCGTGCCTTTCGGCCGCAACGCCCGACGCAGCCGCGTCAACGTCGCGTTCCCACCTATGTCGAGGATGGCGTCGAACCCGTCGCGCCGGTCGGCGAAGTCCTCGACCTCGTAGGCGATGACGTCATCCGCGCCGAGCGAGCGAACGAGCTCCACCTTCGCCGCGCTACATACACCCGTCACCTCGGCGCCGAGCGCCTTGCCGAGCTGCACCGCGAAGGTTCCGACCCCGCCAGATGCGCCGATGACGAGCACCCGCTGACCGGATTCGACGTGCGCGTGATCGCGTAGGCCTTGCAGTGCGGCGATGCCGGACACCGAAGTCGCGGCTGCCTGCTCGAATGTCAGGTCCCGCGGGACCGTGACAAGCGAGGCTTCGGCGGCGCGAGCGTACTGAGCGAACGATCCGATCCCGATGCCGAACACCTCAGCACCCGGTCTGAACCGGGTCACGGCGCTCCCTACAACCTCGACGACCCCGGCGAGGTCCGTCCCGGGAACTGCTCGCTTCGGCGACCGCAGGCCGTATCCGGCCAGTCGAATCGGGTACGGCATCCCGGTCACGAGGTGCCAGACGCCCCGATCCACCCCTGCCGCGTGGACACGGACGAGGACCTCGTCGTCGACGATCGTCGGCACGGCGATGTCCCGGAGTTCGAGAACATCCGGCGAACCGTAGTCATCCTGGACGATCGCCCGCACCCGGTCAGCTCCTCAGTGAGTGACCCCTCAATGGTCCCATCATCGCGGCGGAATTGGCGCGGAACCGAGCAGGAAGTCGAGGACTACGCCAGCCCTGCGAGCTCAACCGCCTCCACCACGGTTCGCAGCGTCGCCGCTCGCTCCTCGTGTGTCGCACCGAACGTAGAGACGTTGAGCGTGGTCACGCCGGCGCCCGCGTATGCGTGCAGGCGATCGGCGATCCGGGCCGGCGGGCCGATGAGCGCGGTCTGGTCGATGAGCTCGAACGGCACCGCCGCCGCTGCGTCGCGCTGCTTCTTGTCCAGGTAGAGGTCCTGGATCCGTTGCGCGGCGTCCTCGAAGCCCATCCGACGGGCGAGCGCGTTGTAGAAGTTCTGCTTGCGGCTCCCCATGCCTCCGACGTACAACGCGGTGTACGCCCGAAGCGGCTCGGCACACGCCTCGAGATCGTCTCCGACCACGACCGGGACCGTCGGCGAGACGTCGAAGTCGGCCAGCTCCCGACCGGACCGCTCCAGCCCCGCGCGCAACGGGTCGAGAGAGACGTCGGCGTGCTCGGGCGCGAAGAAGATCGCCAGCCAGCCGTCCGCGACCTCGCCGGTCAGCTCGAGGTTCTTCGGACCAACCGACGCGAGGTAGAGCGGAACGTCCGCCCGACGCGGATGGATCATGATCTTCAGCGCCTTGCCGGGTCCGTCGGGCAGCGGCAGGGTGTAGTGGTCGCCGTCGTACGCGACCGTCTCTCGGCGAAGTGCCTTGCGCACGATGTCGACGTACTCGCGGGTGCGTCCGAGCGGCTGGGCGAACCGAACCCCGTGCCAACCCTCCGAGACCTGCGGGCCGGACACCCCGATGCCGAGGCGGAAGCGGCCTTCGGAGAGGTTGTCGAGCGTCGCGGCGGTCATCGCGGTCATCGCCGGTGTGCGAGCGGGAATCTGCATGATTGCCGTGCCGATGTCCATCCGGCTGGTCCGCGCGCCGATCCAGCTCACCATGGTGACCGCATCGGAGCCGTACGCCTCGGCCGCCCAGGCAACGGAGTAGCCGAGATGCTCCGCCTCGACGGCCGTCTTGACCCGCTCGGCAGTGTCGGGTCCGGCGACGTATCCGACATTGACACCCAGTCGCATCGCGTACCTCCCAGTAGGTTGCGGCGAGCCTATCCGGACGCCGGCACGGATCCTCGACTAGCCTGACGTCTCATGCGGCAGCGATACGTCGGGCGGAGCGGACTCAAGGTCTCCCGGATCGGGCTCGGAACACTCACCTGGGGGCGCGACACCGACGAGCACGACGCGCGCGACCAGCTCACCTCGTTCGTGGACGCCGGGGGCACTCTCGTCGACACCGCGGTCTCGTACGGCGACGGCGCGAGCGAGGAGCTGATCGGGTCGCTGCTGGCCACGACCGTCGACCGCGACTCCCTCGTGCTGTCGTCGAAGGCGGGGGTCGCTCCCGGCAACGGTGACCGTGACACGTCGCGTCGCACGCTCCTCCGCCAGCTCGACACGAGTCTGCGGCGGCTCGGCGTCGACCACCTCGACCTGTGGCAGGTGCAGACGTGGGTCGACGAGATTCCGCTCGAGGAGACGCTCTCCGCCCTCGACCACGCCGTACGCACCGGGCGGGCGGCGTACGTGGGTGTCTCGAACTACGCGGGATGGCAGACCGCCCTCGCGCATACCTTGCAGAGTGCGCACGACGGTCATGCACCGCTCGTGTCGACACAGGTGGAGTATTCGCTGCTCAACCGCGATGTCGAGCTGGAGGTCGGCCCCGCGGCCGACGCGCTCGGCATGGGGCTGCTCGCGTGGTCGCCGCTCGGCCGCGGTGTGCTCAGCGGGAAGTACCGCAGCGGCACGCCCGCCGACTCGCGCGGCGCCTCGCCGCACTTCGAGCGCTTCGTGGGCGTCTACCTGGGCGCTTCGTCGCGGCAGATCGTCGAGGCCGTCGCACGAGCGGCCGACGGGCTGCAGCTATCGCCCACCGAGGTCGCGCTCGCGTGGGTGCGGGACCGTCCGGGCGTCAGCTCGGCCATCCTCGGCGCGCGTACGGCCGCACAGCTCAAGGGCGCGCTGACCGCGGACGACGTCGAGCTGCCCGACGAGATCGTCCGGGCGCTCGACGACGTGTCGGAGCATGGCGAGGAGTGATCCGATGGAGTACGAGTTCAGGCGCTTCTGGGTCTCGCGGGAGTACTCGCGCTCTTCCGTACGCCGGCTTCTGACCGACGCCGCGGAGTACGGCGGCTGGGAGCTGTCGCGGCTGCGGATGTTCCCCGACGGGCGGCGCCGGGTCACCATGCGCCGCAAGATCATCCGCGTCGCGCGGACCTACTGACCCGGCCGCACGTTTACCATGTAAACATGGTAAACAGTCGCCCTACACGGCAAATCTGCCATGCAATGTGCACGTTTACCATGTAAACATGGTAAACGTGCATCGAACAGGGCGAATTTGCCGTGCCCAGCGCACCATTGCCGTGCTAGGCGTGGCCCCGGCGACTCACGCCAGGTCGACCAGCCGGTCGAACACCCGGGCGCCGAACTCCAACGCGTCCGTCGGTACGCGCTCGTCGACGCCGTGGAACAACGCGGTGAAGTCGAGGTCTCCGGGCAGCCGAAGCGGAGTGAAGCCGTACGAGCGGATGCCGAGGCGGTCCCAGGCTTTCGCATCAGTCCCGCCCGACATCAGGAACGGCGCCACGTGCGCCTCCGGGTCCTCCGACGTGAGCGCCACCGTCATCGCGTCGACGAGGTCACCGGTGAACTCATATTCCAGCGCCGGCTGGAACACGTCCGGCTCCGCGCGTACCTTGTCGCCCACGATCTGTTGTACGTCTCGCATGAACGTCTCGCCCTGCCCCGGCAGGTACCGGCCGTCGACCCTCGCCTCGGCGTGGCTCGGCACGACATTCACCTTGTACCCGGCGTCGAGCATCGTCGGGTTGGTGATGTTGCGCATGCCGGCGCCGATCATCCGTACTGCCGGACCGAACTCCGCCATCAGCGCCTCGGTGTCGCCGCGGTCGACGCCGGTCAGCTCGCTGACCTTGTCGAGCAGCAGGTTGATCGAGGGTCCGGGCTCCGCTGGCCACTCGTGCGCGCCGAGCGCCGCGACCGCTTCGCCGACCGCCGTGACGGCGTTGTCGGGTTGGCGCATCGAGCCGTGGCCCGCTGTGCCGTCGGCGCGAAGACGCATCCAGGAGATGCCCTTCTCCCCCGACTCGATCACGTACAGCCGCTTGCCGCCGACCTCGGTCGAGAAGCCGCCGACCTCGCCGATGGCCTCGGTGCAGTCGGCGACCAGGTCGGCGTGCTCGTCGACGAGCCAGTGCGCGCCGTAGAGGCTGCCCGCCTCTTCGTCTGCCGTGAAGGCGAGCACGATCGGGCGCTTGGGCGCCACGCCGGCACGCTGGCGAGCGCGTACGACCGAGAGGACCATCGCGTCGAAGTCCTTCATGTCGACCGCACCGCGGCCGTACACGTAGCCGTCGACGACCTCGGCCGCGAACGGATCCTGGCTCCAGTCGCGCGCCTCGGCCGGGACGACGTCGAGGTGGCCGTGGATGAGCAGCGGTGGCTCGCTCCCGGAGTGGTCGCCCCACCTCGCGACCAGGCTCGCGCGGCCGGGCGCGGACTCGTGGATCTCCGACTCGATGCCGACCTCGTCGAGCAGTTGCGCGACGTACTCGGCCGCCTTCCGCTCACCCGGGCCGGAGCCGTCGCCGTAGTTCTGCGTGTCGATGCGGATCAGCTCGCGACAGATGTCGACGACCTCCGCAGTCGGGTCGTACGTCGAATCCTCAACCATGGCAGCCGCCTCCCACATCGCATCGCACCGTTGCCACCATCCTGCCTGCTCGATGCGCGGATGCCCAGCCGGGTTTGCTAGAGTTTGGGATCGCAGCAACGACATCGGTCGGGCTGCTGCATGTCCGGGTGGCGGAATAGGCAGACGCGCTAGCTTGAGGTGCTAGTCCTCGTATAGAGGGTGGGGGTTCAAGTCCCCCCCTCGGACACACATGCCAGGGCCCACATCCCCTTGTCGGATGTGGGCCGCTCGCATTTCTGAGGTTCTTGTGACGCCGGTCGGCCGCTCGCGGTCCTCGCCCGAAACGGCCCGAAATTCGGGGGTTGTGCTCGGGGATGAATCGGAGCAGCGTGGCCCCATGAGCGATAAGACGACATCCAGTGGCGGCAACCCCGACCTAGCCGACTTCGGGCCCGACAGGATCCGCAACGTCGTCCTGATCGGGCCCAGCTCCTCCGGCAAGACCACCCTTGTCGAGACGTTGCTCGCAGTAGGCGGCGCGATCCCGCGCGCCGGCAGTGTCGCCGACGGTACGACGGTCTGCGACTTCGACGAGGCCGAGCACGCGCACGGCCGGTCGATGTCGTTGTCTGTCGCACCGCTGGTGTACGAGGGCACGAAGGTCAACCTGATCGACACGCCGGGGTACGCGGATTTCGTCGGTGAGCTGCGCGCCGGGCTCCGAGCCGCGGACTGCGCGCTGTTCGTCGTGGCCGCCAACGAGGGCATCGACCATGCGACGACCGCACTGTGGCGCGAGTGCGCGGACGTCGGCATGCCGCGAGTCGTCGCGATCACCAAGCTCGACCATGCACGTGCCGACTACGACGGCGTACTGGCGCAAGCGCAGGCAGCGTTCGGCGAGAAGGTGCTCCCGTTGTTCATGCCCGTCGCCGAGTCCGGCGACCTGGTCGGGCTGGTCGGCCTGCTCAGCGGGAGGTTCTACGACCATCGGGGAGTCGGCGTGCGCCCCGTACCGCTCGAGGACTCCCCCGCCGCCCCGCAGGCCGCTGTGGAGGCCGAGCTGCGGGGCACCCTCATCGAGGGGGTGATCGAGGAGTCCGAGGACGAGACCCTGATGGACCGCTATCTCGGCGGCGAGGAGATCTCCGAGGACGCCCTGATCGACGACCTCGAGCGCGCCGTCGCCCGCGGTTCGTTCTACCCGGTCGTCGCGACGTGCGCCTCCGGCATCGGTTGCGTGGAACTGCTCGACCTGCTCGTACGCGGGTTCCCGCCACCCGCGACGCATCCGACCCCCTCGCTGTTCACGCCCGCGGGCGTCGCGACCGACGGCTTGCCCTGCGACCCGGACACCACCCTCGTCGCCGAGGTCGTCAAGACGACCAGCGACCCGTACGTCGGCCGGGTCAGCCTGGTCCGGGTCTTCTCCGGCACCCTCGACGGCGACGAGACCGTCCATGTCTCGGGCCACTTCTCCTCCTTCTTCGGCGTCGACGGCGGCCACGCCGAGCATGACGAGGACGAGCGCGTCGGCTCGCTCGGACACCCCTTCGGCAAACATCAGCAGCCGGCCAAGCGGGTGGTCGCGGGCGACATCGCGCTGATCGGCAGGCTGAGCAGAGCCGAGACCGGCGACACGCTGTCCCACGTGGACGAGCCGCGGCTGCTGCGGCCCTGGAACATGCCGACCCCGCTGCTCCCGGTCGCGCTCGAGGCGGCCACCAAGACAGATGACGACAAGCTGCCGGAGGCGCTCACCCGGTTGGCCGCCGAAGACCCGTCCCTGCGGATCGAGAACAACCCCGAGACTCGTCAGCTCGTGCTGTGGTCGATGGGTGAGTCGCACGCGGACGAGTGCCTGAACCGGCTTCGCAACCGGTTCGGCGTCAACGTCGACCAGATCGATGTACGCGTCCCTCTGCGGGAGACGTTCGCCCGGCGGAGCACCGGCCACGGCCGGCACGTCAAGCAGTCCGGCGGGCACGGCCAGTATGCGATCTGCGAGATCGAGGTCGAGCCGTTGCCCGGCGGCAGCGGCTTCGAGTTCCAGGAGTCGGTCGTCGGCGGTGTCGTGCCCCGGCAGTTCATCCCGAGCGTCGAGAAGGGCGTACGCGCCCAGATGGACAAGGGCGTCCGCAGCGGGCATCCGCTCGTCGATGTACGAGTGACGCTGACCGGCGGCAAGGCGCACAGTGTCGACTCGTCGGACGCCGCGTTCCAGACGGCCGGCGCCCTCGCACTGCGCGACGCCGCCGAGTCGGCCGGCGTGGCCATCCTCGAGCCGTACGACGAGATCGCGGTCTTCATACCCGACGACCTGATCGGTGCGGTGATGAGCGACCTCTCGTCGCGCCGCGGCCGGCTGCTCGGTACCGACAAGGACGACGACGACCGCACCGTCGTACGCGCCCACGTGCCCGCAACCGAACTGGTGCGCTACTCGATCGACCTGCGTTCGGCCACGCACGGCACCGGCACGTTCACCCGCACGCTCGACCATTACGAGCCGATGCCCGACGATCTGGCCGCGCGTTACCTCGGGTGAGGCTCGACGACATGACCGAGATCACGTCGGGTCGGGAACGTAAAGCGCCGTCCGGAGGTTCACCATAGGAGGT
Source organism: Solicola gregarius (assembly GCF_025790165.1). Taxonomy (GTDB): domain Bacteria; phylum Actinomycetota; class Actinomycetes; order Propionibacteriales; family Nocardioidaceae; genus Solicola; species Solicola gregarius. The sequence goes on along the minus strand of NZ_CP094970.1, from coordinate 4,371,221 downwards.
GGGTTCGAATAACACGGAGGGAAGTAGCACCATGGCGGGGCGGGCACAGAACATTCACGAGCGACTCGAGGACGCGCCGCTGGGCGTCGGCCTGACCACCATCACCGCCACCTCCCTCGCCGTGACCGTACTCGCCTTCGTGGGGCTCCCGCTCGGCGCGGCCGTCGTGGTCGTCATCGTCGCGGCCGTCCTTCTCGTCACCGGGCTCGTCGTGCATTTCAGTACGCGGGCTGCCCAGCGCGAGCGAAACGACCGCCACCGCGCGTGGCTGTCGACGCTGCCGCCGAACGAGCTTCCCGACTTCCGCGCCGAGGTCGCCGATCGCGAGGACTCCGTCGCCGCATCGCGGCAGGACTGGCTCCGTCCCCTCGGTGCCGCCCTCACCATCATGGTGAGCGCCGTCGTCGTACCTTACGAGCTGATCGGATCGCACAGCCCGGACCCGCTCGTCGAGCCGATCAACACCGTGTGGATCGCGTTGACGCTCGTCCTCGGCCTGCTTTGTCTCGCGACGTCGATCATCGCCGCGGCGCGCAACGACGAGCGTGACGACCCCCCTCGTGAGCCCGCTCCCCTTCCGGTGGGCGGGCGCGACACCACGACCATGAGGGCGGCCGCGCCGGCCTCAGAGCCCACTCGGAAGGCTGCCTGAGGGCGTGAACCCGGCGATCAAGCCGTCGACGGCGACCGCCGGTCCCCAGAGGAACCCCTGGCCGGCGTCGCATCCCATCTCGCGCAGAAGCTCCAGCTGACCGGTCGTCTCGACCCCCTCCGCAACCGTCTCCAGCCCGATCGCGTGGGCGAGCTCGACGACCGACCGGACGATCGCCAAGTCACTGGCGTTGGAGGCGATCCCGCCGACGAAGGTCTGGTCGATCTTCAGGGTCGTCGTCGGGAACGGCCGCAGATAGGCGAGCGACGAGTAGCCGGTTCCGAAGTCGTCGATCGCGATACGTACGCCAAGCGCAGTCAGCTCGCGTAGGCGTGCAGCCGTACGCTCGACGTCGTTCATCAGCACCGTCTCGGTGAGCTCGATCATCAGCCGGTCCATGCCGAAATCGGGGGCCCCCTCCGCGACCGCCTCCACCAGAACCGCCCCGAACTCGGGGTCCGCGATGTCCTGCACGGACAGATTCACCGCAACGTGGCCGTTGGGCGGCAACGTGCCGGATGCGAACAGCCGGGCGCCGTCGCGGGACGCCCGATGGATCACCCAGGTGTCGAGCGGCGTGATCAGGCCGGTGTCCTCGGCGACCGAGACGAACTCCTCGGGCTCGACGTAGCCGCGCCGATCGTGCCGCCATCGGGTCAGCGCCTCCACCGACCTGATCCGGCCCGTTCCGAGGTCGATGACCGGCTGGTAGTGCAGCTCGAGGCTGTCGGACTCGATCGCGTCGCTGAGATCGTTGCCCAACGAGAGGACCCACCGTGCTCGCTGGTCCATCGTCTGGTCGAACACCCGCCAGGTGCCGCTGCCCTGATCCTTCGCGGCGTACATCGCCATGTCGGAACGACGCAGCAGCTCGTCCGCGTGCGGGGTGGTGTCGACCGAGATGCCGATGCTCGCGCTGACGAAGAATCGGTGCCCGGCGATCTCGAACGGCACGGTGAGCGCGTCGAGGAGCCGGGTTGCGAGCGCGGTCGCGCCTTCCTCGTCCCGCCCGGGACACAGCAGCGCGAACTCGTCGCCGCCGAAGCGCGCGACCGTCTCACCGACTCCGACCCCGGATCGAAGCCGCGCCGCCGCCTCGATCAGCAGCCCGTCGCCCACGTGGTGCCCGGCGGCGTCGTTGACGATCTTGAACCGGTCGATGTCGACGAACAGCACCGCCACCGGCGTTGGAGCGACGCGAGTGCGGGCCAGCTCCGCGATCATGTCCTCGAGGTAGACGCGGTTCGGAAGGCCGGTCAGCGCATCGTGCCTGGCTTGGTACGTGAGGGTGCGCTCCATCCGACGGCGCTCGCCGATGTCACGCCCGATGTAGGACAGCCCGATGGTGGTGCCGGCGTGGTCGATCACCGGCGAGACCGTCAGGGACACCTCGACCCGGGTGCCGTCGTCACGACGGTGGATGGTCTCGTGCCCGCTGATCGTGGTGCCACGCGAGCCCGCCCGCATGATCTCGGTGAGGTCGTCGAGCTGGTCCGGCGCCGCGATCAACTCCATGGGCGAGCCGACGGCCCGGTCCCGCGTATACCCGTAGAGGCGCTCGGCCGCGTGGTTCCAGCTGGTGATCATGCCGTCGACCGTGCTGGTGATGACGACGTCGCCGGACGACTCGACCAGATGCCGGTACTGTTCCACCCCCGCACGAATCGCGAGCCGCTGACGCTCGAGCTCGCGTACGAGGTCCTCGCGTGGCCCGATCAGCAGCTCGTGCAACGGGATCGACGCCTTGCGGTACGCCGCGAGGTGCCGCCGGAAGAGCACGAGGAACACGACGAGCGGTATGCCGAACGACAGTCCGAGCACCAGCTTGACGCGTACCCCGCTCTGCACGAACTCCCCGATGTCGGCCAGTGACTGCAGCGCGATGAACGGCAGCATCACCCCGTCGAAGCACAACAGCGCCACGAAGATCGCGACGTACGTCGACGCGAGCAGCACCGGATTGCTCATTCGTCGTTTGAGCAGCTCCAGGATGATCGTGAGGATCACCAGCTCGGCGACGATCAGCAGGCCGCCGAGAAGCGTCACCATGAGCGACTCGTCGAACAGCGCGGGGTCCGTGTCGAAGGGGTTCACGACCTGGTCGTCGCGCAGCGAGTAGGTGGCCAGCGCGAACATGACGAACTTGAACGCCTCGACTCCGATGACCACCTTGATCACGTTGCGAACCACGCGGGCGTCGTGCTCGAGGATCACCAGGAGCACGCTCGAGAAGAGCAGCGCGGCGTACAGGATGCTGCCGGCCGGGATCCCTCCCGCGACGGGCAGCACGTACACCGAGCCGATCAGCCCACCCGCGAGCAGGATCAGACCGATGTAGAGGTAGAACGCGATCACGCGGAACGGCCGGCGCAGGACTCCGAACAGCATCGGGATCGCGGCGTACACCGCGACATGGGCCGCGAGCAGCAGCGACGGGCTCACGGGTCACCGGCCGAGCGCCGGCAGGCCCCGAGATGCGATGACATTTTGAGCCTCCCTGCTGGAGTGCTCCCATCATCTGTCATCCCGGCGCGATCCGCCGACGAACCGCCGAGGGCGTGGCTAGGGGTGCGGCAGGCGCTGGTCGACCGGCGGTAGACGCAGCGGGACCCCAGGCAGGGTCTGGTACCAGTACGCCACCGACGAGACGTCATCACTGCGCTTGTTCGCGTGGCCGTGCTCGACGGTCACCCGGATGGAGCGCTCGAACGTGACGGGGTCCTCGATGTGGAAGCGGTACATGGAGATCTCGCCGCTCCAGTTCGCGCCGCCGGGAAGGGTGATCCCGTGGTAGGGCGCCGCGTACGCCTGGTCGGGACACCACGCGGTGTTGTAGTAGTCCTCGGTGCCGGTGCCATGCAGCGACGGCGGGAACGGCTCGCCGTCGATGAAGATCATGTCGTCGCCCTCGCCGTACCAGTTCCACTCGCTCGACTCGCGGAGGTTGCGAATGTTCAGCACCGATCCGACGAAGTGTCCCTTGCCCGCGGCCTCGAGGATCACGTAGTTGCCGTCGCCCGAGAGATTCTCGCCCTCGACGAGGTGTTCGCGGAGCGTCGCGTCACCCTGCGGCCGGCCGTCGGTCGGGTTCTCCCGATGGAACGACGCGTGGAAGTAGCCCAGGTCGTCGCGCGAATCGTCGTACGTCTCGTAGTCGATGTAGTAGTAGAAGAAGACCGGAAGCCGCTCCATCTCCGAGACGAGCTCGATCCGCGCGCCCGACGCGAACGGCATGTGGAACCAGCAGTTGAAGCCACGGCCGTCCTGTGGGCTCATCTGCAGCGGGGCCGAGTTGAAGTTGACCGTGCGTCCGTGGCCGACGCCGAAGAAGTCACCGAGCGGGACCAGAACGCTCGGGTGCGACTGGTCGTCCCAGGTGATGCGCAGGACGAGCCGCCGAAGGTAGTCGGCCTCGACGTCGTCGGGCCCGTCGAGCAGCGGACGGGCCACCGTGCACCAGATGTGGTTGATCGAGCCGGCGCCGTCGATGTCGGCGAGGAGCGCGGTCGCACCGGGTTCGACCGTGATCCGGTCGTCGTTTCCGCCGCTGCGGTCCCAGCTCGACGCGCGGCGTCGCCGCGAGCTGCGCAGTCGGGGCAGGTCGCGCAGGCTGCTGCCGTACGATCCGTAGTCCATCCAATGGCTCCTTGTCCTACTTGATGCCTGAGGTCTTCATCGCGTCGACGAGCCGGCGCTGGCCGAGCAGGAAAACCACAGTCGTGGGGATCGCCGCGACGACCGCTGCCGCGAGGATGTAGTTCCAGCTGGAGGAGTACTGACCCTGCAGCCCGGCGATGCCGACCTGGGTGACGCGCAGATCGGGGTTCTGGGTGATGCTGAGCGGCCACAGGAACGCGTTCCAGTTGGCGAGGAAGAAGAGCACTGCCAGCGACGCGAGCGCCGGCCGGCTCAGCGGCAGCACCACGTTCCAGTAGCGCCGCAGATACCCGCAGCCGTCGAGGTCCGCCGCCTCCTCCAGCTCTCGGGGGATGTTCAGGTAGAACTGCCGCAGCAGGAAGATGCCGTACGCGTGGAAGATCATCGGCACGATCAGCCCCGCGTAGCTGTCCAGCATGTCGAGCTCCTTGACCACCAGGAACAACGGCACCAGGATCACCGGCAGCGACACCAGCAGGGTCGAGATGATCAGCGAGAACACCACTCCCCTGCCCGGGAACCGCAACCGCGCCAACGCGTACGCGGCCATCGAGTGGGTCAGCAGCGCGACCGCCGTGACGACAACGGAGACGATCGCGGAGTTCAGCAGGTACCGCGGCAGCTCCATGTCGGTGAACACGTATCTGAAGTTGTCGAGCGTGAGGTCCGACGGGAACCCCGTCGAGAAGATCTCGTTCTCGGGTTTGAACGCGCTGAACAGTGTCCAGAGCAGCGGCGCGACCACGATGACCGCGGTCAGGTACGCCAGGATCGCGACGTACGGGACTCGGCTAGGTCGTGTCTGCTTATGCCGCGTCGATAAGGGAGCGGGTCTCCGCGCCCGAGCTGGCAAGGCGCGGGAGCGACGCCGTAGTTGGCTTCTCCTGCGAGCGACCGTAACGCCGCCAGGCGGGATGCGGAGACACGCGAGCCGGCGGGGTATAAGCAGACGCGGCCTAGTCCTCATCGAACCGGCCTCCTCGGGTGAGCGCGAACATCAGGGCCGTTCCGACCATCAGGATGCCGACCGCGAGCGTTGTCACCGCAGACGCGTACCCGATGTTGTTCAAGGTGAACGCCTGCTCGTAGATGTAGTAGACGATCGTCGACGTCGAGTTCGCCGGCCCGCCCTTCGTCAGTACGTAAACGAGGTCGAATGCCTGCACGCCCGTGACAGCGGCAACCGTGGACGTCACGAGGACGAAGAAGCTCGTCGGCCGCAACAGCGGCCACGTGACGTGTCGGAAGCGCTGCCAGACCCCGGCGCCGTCGACGGTCGCGGCGTCCTCGAGATCGGCCGGAATATCCTTCAGGCCCGCGAGGAAGACCATCATCTGGTAGCCCATCATGAACCAGACGCTGATCGCGATGAAGGTCGCGAGTGCCAGCGACGGCTCGCCCAGCAGCGAGACGTCGCCGAGGCCGACGGTACCGAGGACGTTCCCGACGATGCCGCGCTTGTCGACGAGCAGGAACTGCCACATCAGTCCGGCGACGACGAGGCTGATCACGTTGGGCAGGAAGAACGCCGCGCGTACGGCGCCGACGCCACGGAACTGCCGGCGGACCAACAGCGCGATTCCGAGGCTCGAGACGAACGCCAGCGGCACGAACGCGACGACGTACATGCCCGTGACTCGCAGGCTCTGCAGCAGCTTGTCGTCGTCGGCCATCAGGGCGTAGTTGTCGAACCCGACGTACGTGTAGTTGCCGAAGCCGTCGACCTCGAACAGGGCGACCCCGAAGGCCAGACACATCGGGAGCACCACGAACACGAGGAGTCCGAGCAGGTCCGGCGCGAGGAAGAGGTACGCGGCGACCACCTCGCGACGACGGTAGCGCGACCGTCTCCGGGGAGCGCCCGGCGAGCGTCGCCCCCTGCCAGGTCGGGTCTGCCTAGAGGATCGGAGCACCGTCGTACGTCTCCAGGAAGGTGTCGATGGCATCGGCCGCCTTCGCCGCTTCCTCGACCGGGTCGGCGCCGTCGAGCTGGCAGGCCTGGATCGCGTCGGACACCGGCTGGTACACCTCCGGCGGGTAACGCGGCTCGGACTCACCGGTCGGGGCGATGTCCTCGACGAACGTCTTCAGCTGCTCGGTCTCGAACGCGCCGCGTTGCAACGCGACCTGCTCGACCGACTTGCGCGCGGGCAGGTTCGTCTTCACGACGGTGTTCCACTGGCGGCACCGCTCGACGCCCGCCTTGTCGGTAGACCCGAGCGCCCACGTCACGAACTTCGCCGCCGTCGACGGGTCCTTGCCCTTGGCATTCGCTACGAATGCCCAACCGCCCATGTCGGTGCTCGCCTCACCGCCGTCCGGCGTCGGCAGGGCCGCGACGCCGTACGGGAGCTTCGGGTAGTCGAGCTCGAGGCTCGACACCGCCCAGATCCCGGTCTGCTGCATCCCGACGAACCCGCTGCCGAGGTTCGCCGAGCCGTCCGAACCCCCGTCTCCTTGTGGCTTGCGCGGCGCGACGCCGCTGTCGACCGCCCGTTGCCAGAGCTCGAGCGCGGCGGCGGTCGCGTCCGAGTCGAAGGCGCTGCTGGCGCCGTCGACGACGGCGCCGCCGCCCATCCACTGGAACGGATACCAGTTGAAGTTCTGGTAGTAGCCCGGCACCGTCTCGAACAGCATGCCGAATCGGTCGTTGCCGGTGAGCTTGTCGGCTACGTCGAGCAGCTGGTCCCACGTACGCGGGACGTCGCCCTCCGACAGCCTCGCCTTCTCGTACGCCGCCTCGCTGTAGAAGAGGCCGAGCGGCTCGATCTCCATGGGGAGGCCGTACACCGCTCCGTCGACGCTGCGGCCGTCCAGCAGCCCAGGCTTGAAGTCGTCGCGGGCATCGCCCAGGTGCGATGTCAGGTCCTCGAGCGCACCGCCGTTGTAGTACCGCAGGAAGTCGCCCGGACTGATCATGAAGATGTCCGGGCCCTCACCCCTTGGAAGGCCGTCTGCAGCGGCGTACCGGAGAAGTACTCCGCGGGAGGCAGGTAGTGCAGCTTGATCTTGACGTCGTTGTTGGCGTTCCACTCGTCGACGAGTGCGACGAACCACTTGCTCTGCGGATTGCCGTCGTCGGCCGGGCCGTAGAAGTTCCAGAACGTCAGGTCGCCTCCTTCGGCATCGTCGCCGCTGCATCCGCCGAGCAGCGTCGCCGCGGAACCCGCGAACGTGGTGGCGGCGAGGCCGCCCGCGCTGCCGCGCAGGAGGGTACGGCGGGTGACGTGGCGGGCGACCATGGCGTGACTCCGATTCTGAGTAATCGATTTCACGCCAAACTAGGACCGGAGTCCCAGTACGTCAAGGGGCCCGCTCGAGGATCCGCATGGCTTCGACAGGGAATCGATTACGGGCAACAGCCGGCTCCGCCCATCGCGAGCGGAGCCGGCCACTGGCGAACCGCCGCAGTCAGCCCATCGCCGCGGCGACGTCGGCGCGCATCGCGTCCAGGTCGATGAACGACGGGTCGATCTTGCCGCTGGTGCTCGTCTCGCGATGCCCGCGCACATGCTCCGCATCGGTCCCGAGCTGGGCGATGACCGCCGCGGTCGCCGCGATCGAGGCGTCGTACTGCGCCTGTGTCATCTCCTGGACGGGACCGCCCTCGCCCGAGCCGTCACCGGCGTAGTCGATCTCCCACCCGACCATCATCGTGTTGCCGTCACCGGGCGGAATCGGCCCGCTGCCGCCACACTCCCCCGCGTGGTTCGCGCGGTTCGCCGAGATCACGTTGAACACGCCGTTGTAGTCGACGTGCGCATGGCACAGCGGGCCCGGCAGGTCAGACCGCCCGTCGATGCAGATGCCGAGGGCGGGCGCCGGATTCTCGGGGCTGGACAGGGCCGCCGTGTGGTGCCAGAGCACGCCGAACGGCTCGAAGTCGGACCCCGCGCTGCGATTGAGCCAGTCGCCTTGTTCGACGACCGCGAGCCCGGCTCCACGAAGCACGTCAGCCAGCCATGAGATCTGCATAGGTCATCCGCCCTTCCTGAATCAGTCCGGACAGGCACTCGGGTGCCCGGTTGCTCGTGGTACGCCGTGCCGCCGACGCACGCGGGTGGGCCATCGCCGGGCCTCCGGTGAGTGCGGACGCGACTGGTGCGGTGGCACCGAGCGCGATGCCCATCAGTACTCCGCGGCGGCTCATCCGTCCGCCGCGGCTCTCGGTCGGTCGATCCATGGGAACCTCCCAGGTCGGTTGACAACTGTCGGCCCCACCCTTCCCACCCGAGCGCGGCGGAAACGCTCGGCCGACCCAGCATGACCTCGCTACCGCGAGCCCGTATGGTCCGCGGCAGCGAGGTCACCGGATTCGAGAGTCCTAGGGGCGCTGGGTCTCCCACCGGATCGTGTCGCGACCGATCTCGCGGTCCGACCGACCGTCGCGCTTCGCCTGCGCCGGCGGGTTGTCGTACGTCTGATGCAGGCCCGGCTCGCGATCGGCGATCACGAACGACGCACGCGTGAACGCCGCGGCCGTGTCGGTCGTGACGTCGGGGAGGCACCGGAAGTCGGCCTGCATCTCGGTCGGCGTGATCTGCGTACGCACGTACCCGCGGAGGTTGTTCTGGAACCTCAGATGCGGGTTCCACTTCAGCCACGGATGCGAGCCCGATGCGGAGTCCGCACCGCTGCCGCCCGACGTGATCGACGAACACACCAACTCGGCCCCCACCGTCCTCGTCGTCGGATCGTCGTAGTCCAGCTTGAGGTCACTCGCCCAGTGGGCGTGCACATCTCCCGTCAGCACCACCGGATTGCGTACGTCCGCGTCGACCCAGCCCTGGGTGATGCGGTCGCGCGATGCGACGTACCCGTCCCATGCGTCCATCGAGACCGTCTTCAGCGGCCCTTCGTCGCTGTCCCGTTGGGCGAAGAAGACCTGCTGCCCGAGCAGATCCCAGCGGGACTGCGACCGGCGGAAGCCGTTCAACAGCCACGCTTCCTGCGCTGCTCCCGTGAGCGAGCGCGACGGGTCGACGGCCGCAGGGCAGTCAGTGTCATACCCGTCACCGCACCCTTGGTCGTCGCGATACTGACGGGTGTCGAGCATGTGGAACGTCGCGAGCTCTCCCCATGCGACTCGGCGATACAGCTGCATGTCGATGCCCCGCGGCACCGACGTACGCCGCAGCGGCATGTTCTCGTAGTAAGCCTGGAAGGCCGCTGCCCGGCGCGCGAGGAACCCGTCCTCGGGCTTCTCCGGCGTCTCGTCGGCCCAGTTGTTGTCGAGCTCATGGTCGTCGAACACGACGAGCCACGGCGCGACCGCGTGCGCCGCCTGCAGGTCGGGATCGGTCTTGTACTGCGCGTGGCGCTGCCGGTACGTCTCCAGCGTCGTCGTCTCCGGTCCCTCGTGGTCGCGGACGTTGCCGCCGGGTGCCTCATAGTCACCGGCGGTGTACTCGTACTGGTAGTCGCCGAGGTGCAGGACCAGGTCCGGGTTGTCCTCCGCCATCCGTCGGTACGCCGTGAAGTAGCCGTGCTCGAACTGCGAGCAGGAGACGAACGACATCGCGAGCGACGACGGCATCGTGCCCCGCCGCGGAGCCGTACGCGCCCGGCCGGATCGCGAGTCGAACCGACCGCAGCGGAACCGGTACCAGTAGTCCCGATCGGCGGGCAGGCCGTGCAGCTCGACATGGATGGTGTGAGCGGACTCCGGGCGCGCCTGCTGCGAGCCACGGCGTACGACGCGACGGAAGGACGGGTCGCGTGCGACCTCCCATTCGACGCGGAACGGAACGCTCGGCATGCCACCGAGCCCGTCCCCGGCGAGCGGTTCGAGCGCGAGCCGGGTCCAGATGACGAACCCGTCGGGCCAGGGGTCGCCGCAGGCGACTCCCAGCGTGAACGGGTCGGAGCGAAGTCGGGCGGCGTGCTTGCGCGCATCGGCTGGGGAGGCGGACGCGAGTGGCACGCCGAGTGCGACGCCGGTAGCGGCACCGGCCTTGATCAGGGTACGGCGTGAAGTCTCCATGACTCCTGGATCCCGCGCGCCGGTTGCGGCACGGTGTGTTCGCCGTGGCGCGACGATGGCCGAGCCGCGAACAGTCGCAGAACTGCACCCGGCCGAGCCGGCGCCGACGACGAGAACCCGTTCGAATTGCGGAACTTCGCGCGCTCGGGAAGAGTGGCCGAACGGTGGGATAACGACGCAACTACCTTGTTATCCGCCGACACGAGAGTCGATGATGGCTCGAGGACGGCTCGGCGTCGGTGGTAGGCATGATCGTGGGGAGCGGAGATGGCCGAGACGGAAACTGAAGGCGAGGCGTCGACGGCGCAGAAGCTGACCCTTCCGACGCTCACGGCGATGGTCGTCGGATCGATGGTCGGCGCGGGAGTCTTCTCCCTACCGGCACGCTTCGGCGTCGCAACCGGAATCCTCGGATCCCTGATCGCGTGGGTCGTTGCCGGTGCCGGGATGTTGATGCTGGCATTCGTTTTCCAGAACCTCGCGATTCGCAAACCGGAGCTGGACTCCGGCGTATTCATCTATGCCAAAGCCGGGTTCGGCGACTACGCGGGGTTCAACTCCGCGATCGGATTCTGGGCGAGCGCCGTCGCCGGTAACACCTTCTATTGGGTCTTCATCTCCGCGACATTGGGGACCTTCTTCGACGGTTTCGGCGACGGAGACACGGTGCTCGCGGCGGCCCTCTCGACGGCCGGCGTGTGGCTCTTTCACTACCTCATCTCCCGCGGCGTACGCGACGCGGCGGTCATCAACCGGATCGTGACGGTCTTCAAGATCCTGCCGATCCTGGTCTTCATCGTCGTGCTCTTCTTCGCCCTCGATACCGGTGTCTTCGCCGACAACTGGACGGCGTACGGGTACGGAGATCTCGGCAACCTCAACGAGCAGGTCCGCAACACGATGATCATCACCACGTTCGTGTTCCTCGGGATCGAGGGTGCGAGTGTCTATTCGCGATACGCGAAGCGGCGCTCGGACGTCGGCCGGGCAACCGTCCTCGGGTTCCTCAGCGTGCTCGCACTCTTCGCGCTGGTCACGTTGTCGAGCTACTCGGTGAAGCCGCAGCCGGAGATCGCCGACACCCGTCAGCCGTCGATGGTCGGGCTGTTCGAGTCGGTGGTGGGCGACTGGGGCGAGGTGTTCATCAGCGTCGCGGTGATCGTCTCCGTGCTCGGCGCGTACCTCGCGTGGACGCTGATGGCGGCCGAGGTGATGTACATCCCGGCACGAAACGAGGACTTCCCGAAGTTCCTCGGCCAAGAGGACGGCAACGGTACGCCGATCACCGCGCTCGTCATCACCTCGCTCGGCGTCCAGGCGCTGGTCGCCCTCACGCTCGTCGTCGACGACGCGCTGAACTTCATGCTGGACCTCTGCACCAGCCTGGCGCTGGTTCCGTACTTCCTCGCCGCCGCATACGCGCTCAAGCTCGGGCTGACCGGCGAGGCGTACGAGAACGTGACCGCGCGCGTCAGACGCAGGGAGACGATCTTCGCCGGGGCCGCGACGGCGTACACCCTGTTCCTGTTCGACGCGGCCGGGTTGAAGTTCCTGCTGCTCTCCACGGTGATCTACGCCCCGGCGACGCTGCTGTACATCAAGGCACGCAGCGAGACCGGCCGCCGGCTGTTCACACCGACCGAGATCGGTCTACTGGCCGTCATCGTCGCCGGCGGCGTGACCGGCGTGATCGGCCTCTCCACCGGGTACATCGACCTGTGACCCGCCTTGTAGAAAGGAACTGCCCATGACCGATGCCCCCAGCGCAGCGTACGGCGTCCACTCGGAGGTGGGCACGCTCCGCAAAGTGCTCGTCTGCGCGCCCGGTCTCGCACACCGGCGCCTCACCCCGAGCAACAACGACGACCTCCTCTTCGATGACGTCATGTGGGTCGAGAACGCCCAACGCGATCACGCCGACTTCGTCAACAAGCTGACGACGCGAGGGGTCGAGGTAGTCGAGCTGCATGACTTGCTGACCGAGACCATGCGCGACCCAGAAGCGAGAGCGTGGCTGCTCGACCGCAAGATCGTCGCGAACGAGGTCGGGCTCGGCCTGGTCGACGACACTCGTGCGTTCCTCGAGTCGCTGGACCCCCGGCAGCTCGCGGAGTACCTCATCGGTGGCCTCGCCACCAGCGATCTGCCCGACGACTTCAGACCCGCGTACATCGCCCTCGCCCGCGAGTCGGCAGGCGTACGCGAGTATCTGATGCCTCCGCTGCCCAACACGCTCTACACCCGCGACACGACGTGCTGGCTGTACGGCGGGGTGACCCTGAACCCGCTCTACTGGCCCGCGCGACATGACGAAACCCTGCTGATGAAGGCGATCTACCAGTTCCACCCGGACTTCGTCGGCGCAACCGTCTGGTGGGGCGACCCCGACGTCGACTGGGGACAGGCGACCTTCGAGGGCGGAGACATCATGCCCGTCGGCAACGGCGTCGTGCTGATGGGCATGAGCGAGCGTACGTCGCGCCAGGCGATCACCCAGGTCGCGTCGGCACTGTTCGAGCAGGGCGCCGCCGAGCGCGTCGTCGTGGCGGGCATGCCCAAGCTACGCGCCGCAATGCACCTGGACACGGTGTTCACGTTCGCCGATCGCGACATCGTCACGCTGTTCCCGACGATCATGGACGCCGTGCACACGTTCTCGCTGCGACCCGGCGACAACGCCAAGGACATCAACATCACCGACCACGAGACGACACCGTTCGTCGACGTGGTCGCCGAGTCGCTCGGCCTACCCGAGCTACGCGTCGTCGAGACCGGCGGCGACGCGTACCAGTCGGAGCGCCAGCAGTGGGACAGCGGCAACAACGCCGTCGCGCTGTCCCCTGGTGTCGTGTTCACCTACGACCGCAACACGCTCACCAACACGTTGCTGCGCAAGGCCGGCGTCGAGGTGATCACCATCGTCGGCGCCGAGCTCGGGCGAGGCCGCGGCGGTGGCCACTGCATGACCTGCCCGATCATCCGCGACCCGGTCACGTATTGAGTCAGCGCAGCCTGAATCAGCGCAACCAGCTCAGACTGAACCCGACCCACGATCGAGAAGGAGCACCGATGCCCACACCGCCGCAACCGGCGCACTGAGGGGCTGGTTAGGTGACGCCTTCGGGGAGCGACGCCTGAGCACGGTACGTGCCTTCCTGATGAGGGCCGGGGCAGCGCTCGGGCGGCCGGACGGGTGGAATGCGGAGAAGTCCGAACGGTTACGCGCGGTCGTCCTCTCGACGCTCTACCGCTAGCGGTCGGTCAGCGCAACGGGACGAAGCGGTAGTGGCCGTGCTCGGTGACCGTCGGCTCCGACCCGTGTTCGCGCCGCACGCGGAGCATGACGCCGTTCACGACGACCACCATCGTGCCGTCATCGCCGAGCTGGTCGACGAGCGGCGGCGGGATCGTACGCGCCTCCGCCGAGACGAGGATCCGGTCGTACGGTGCCTCGTCCGGCCAGCCCAGCACCCCCTCCTGCGTCCGGTGATACTCCGCCCACGGCATTCCGCGCCGAGCGACGTTCCCGCCACCCCACGCCGCGATGGCCTCGTCGATCTCGACGCCGATCACCTGCCCCGTGGCCCCGACGAGGTACGCCACGATCGCGGTCGTCCAGCCGGAGCCGGCGCCGACGTCGAGGACCCGAGCCCCCTCGCGTACGTCGAGCAGCACGATCTGGTTGAGCACGGTCGTCGGCTGGGAGTTGGTCTGTCCGCCGCCGATCGCGAGGGGGCGGTCCTCACCCGCCCAGGGGCGCTGTGCCTTCGGCAGGAACTCGCGCCGGTCCATCGCCCGCATGGCGTCTGCGACCGCGCGTACGTCCATGCCTCCAGTGCATCACGCTCAGGTCGGGTCTGCCTATCCGGCGGCGAGCGCGCGGGCACAGTTGACCATGCCCACGTGGCTGTACGCCTGCGGGGTGTTGCCGAGCTGCCGGCCGGTCGGCACGTCGTACTCCTCGGCCAGCAGGCCCAGATCGCTGCGCAGCGAGACGAGCCGCTCGAACAGCTCGACAGCGTCGTCGTGCCGGCCGATGAGCCGGAGCGCGTTGACCATCCAGAAGCTGCAGGCGAGGAACGTCCCCTCCGTGCCCGGCAGGCCGTCGACGCCGCCGTCGGCCGTCGGGTCGTACCGCAGGATCAGGCCGTCGTGTGACAGTTCGCGTCCGATGGCGTCGACGGTGCCGACGACCCGCGGATCGTCCGGAGGGAGGAAGCCGGTCTGCGGCAACAGCAGCAGCGCCGCATCGAGCCCCTGCGACCCGTAGAACTGCGTGAACGTGTTGCGTTCGGCGTCGAACCCCTGAGCGCACACTTCCGCGTGGATCTCGTCGCGAGCGGCACGCCATCGATCGGCCGGACCCTCGAGGCCATAGTGCTCGACGGCGTGCACGCCACGGTCGAGACCGACCCAGCTCATCACCTTCGAGTGCACGAAGTCGCGCCGTGGCCCGCGTCCCTCCCAGATGCCGTTGTCCTCCTGCTGCCAGTTGCCCTCGAGGTGCTCCAGCAGCGCGACCTGGAGGTCCCACGCGTGGTCGTCAGGTGCCAGCCCGGCAGCGCGGGCGAGGTCGAGGCTCGCGAGCACCTCGCCCCAGACATCGAGCTGCAGCTGGTCCGATGCTGCGTTGCCGACCCGGACGGGACGGGAGCCTTCGTAGCCGCTGAGCCAGTCGAGCTCGTACTCCAGCAGTCGGCGGGTGCCGTCGATGCCGTACATGATCTGCAGATCGGCCGGATCGCCGGCGACGGCGCGGAGCAACCACTCCCGCCACGCCTTCGCCTCCTCGACGTACCCGCAGCCGATCAGGGCACGCAGCGTGAACGTCGAGTCGCGCAGCCAGCAGTAGCGGTAGTCCCAGTTACGGGGTCCGCCGAGCTGCTCGGGCAGGGAGGTCGTGGCCGCGGCCAGAACGCCACCCGTCGGCGCGTACGTCAACGCCTTCAGGATGATCAGCGACCGGCGTACCGGCTCGGACCAGCGGTCGGGTACGTCGGCCGTCGCGATCCAGTCGTGCCAGAACGTTTCAGTGTCGCGTAATGCCTGCTCGGGTTCGACGTGGTGCGGTGCCGGACGGTGGGACTCCTTGTACGTCAGCACGAACGGGACCCGGTCGCCGGCAGCGACCTCGAACGAGGCGTACGAGCCGAGGTCGTGGCTGCGCACGTCGACGGGCGTCCGCAGCCACACGGCGTCGGGACCCGCGACGGCCTCGAGCTGGCCGGAGTTGCGGCGTACCCACGGAACGATGCTGCCGTAGTCGAACCGGATCTTCAGGGTCGACTCGACTGTGACTCGACCGCTCAGGCCTTCGACGATGCGCACGATGTCGGCGGCCTCGCCGCGGGGTGGCATGAAGTCGATGACCCGGACCGAACCGTCGGGTGTCTCCCATTCGGTCTCGAGGATCAGCGTGTCACCCCGGTAGCGCCGCCTGGTGCAGTCGCCCGCGCCGACGGGCGCGATACGCCACGTACCGGACTCCTCGTCACCGAGCAGGGCGGCGAAGCACGCGCCCGAGTCGAACCGCGGCAGGCAGAGCCAGTCGATCGCGCCGTTGCGGCCGACGAGCGCCGCCGTCTGGAGGTCGCCGAGCAGGCCGTAGTCCTCGATCCGTTGGGTCATCTGCAGCCTCTCGTTCGCGTACATTGGCTTCTGCCTTCGCCGCCTCGACTCTAGTGCCCTGCGTTCGAAATACCTTGACGTCCTTCGCCGCCCAGGCGGCGCCCCGCGGCGTTCTCGTCGTCGGAAATAGGGCCCACTATGACTTTCCTCCTCGGCCTTGCGGGTGCATCCACCTGGACGACGCCTTCCGTAAAGCCATTTCGAACGCAGGGCACTAGTGCCCCTTCTCGGTTCCGGGGTCAGGGCCGAACGATGCGAGCTCGTCGGTCGCATCCGCGTGTGCGCGTCGTACGGCATCGCCCAGCCACTCGGTGCCCCGGTAGACGTTGTCCTCGCCGAGCTCACCCAGCACACGCTCCGTGCGGAGCTGGTGGAGTACGCGATCGCTTGCGACGATGAGCTTCAGTACGCAGCCGTGCGCCTGCAGTGCGCGCCCGTACTGGCGGAGTACATCGATGATGGACAGGCCGAGCTGGTCGACGCCGCGCAGGCGGATGACCACCACGGCGGGTCGGCTCCTGCCCGTGACGACGGGCAGCTGTCCCCTCAGCACGGGCGCGCTGGCGAAGAACAGGCTGCCGTACGGCTGCAGCACCACGACGCTGGCCGCTTCGAGCATGCCGGGTGGTTCCGACTCGTGCAGCCGGCCGTCCGGTGCCACCTCGATCTGGCGAAGCGCCACCCGGTTGGACTGCTCGGCGACGTGCAGGACGATCGCGAGGCCGACGCCGGCCAACACCGCGTACTGCAGCGGAATCACCAGGGTCATGACCAGTGTCACCACGAGCACGGTCGTCTGCAACGGACCCGTACGCACCACCGACATGACCTGGCTGGGCTTGATCGTCGCGATGCCGACCACGATCAGCAACGCAGCGAGCGCCGGCATCGCCACATGCCCTACAACCCCGCCGAGGGCGACGATCACCACGGCCATGACGACTCCGGCAGCGAACAACGCCATCCGGCTCCTCGCGCCGGCGGACTGTGCGAGACCCGATGCCGACATCGAGCCGCCGACCGGCATGCCCTGGAAGAGACCCGCGACGACGTTTCCCGCACCCTGTCCGATGAAGTCGCGCGACGCATCGGCGGGCCGGCCGTCGGGGTTCGGCACACCGCTCGACACCGCGGCGCCCTGGACCAGACCGACGAAGGCGAGCGACAGGGCGGGCAGCAGCAGGGCGAGTGCCTCACTAGGGACGGGAAGGCGCGGAGCCGGTAACGCCCGCGGGAGATCCGCCAGGTCGCCGACGAGCGCGATCGACCCGCCGGCCGCATCGATGACGGCCGCCAGCGCCGACCCGATGATGATCGCGACCACGAGACCGAGCGACCGCAGCCGGGTTCGGCGCAAGAGCACGATCAGGACGATCGACACAGCGCCCACCACAACGGTCCACCCGTCCACCCGCCACGGATGCAGAACCAGGTTGACGGCGCGAAGCACCCGGTTCGCGCCCGGTGCGTCGTACCCGGTGAAGTTGCTCAGCTGCCCGAGCACGATGTTGATGCCGACGGCGGTGACGAACCCCGTCATCACCGCCGTCGGTACGAACCGCAGGAGCGCGCCTCCGCGTACCAGGCCCGCGACGATCATGACGACGCCCGTCAACACCGCAAGGGTGAACAGCGCCCGGTCGGGGTCGTCGCGCGCGGCGAGGTCGGTGTCGGCGACGATCAGCGCCATTGCGCCCGTGGACTGCACCGCCATCAGCGCACTACTGGTGAATGCGGCCGCACCGACCATGCCGAAGAGGTACGCGTACAAACCCGCGAGCGGGTTGACGCCGGCCAGGATGCCGCTGGCGAGACCGTCCGGAACGCTCTCCACCCCGAGCACGACACCGGCCGACGTGTCGGCCTTCAGCTTCGCGCGGTCGATGTCCCTCACCCGCCGGGCACCCCCGACGGCGCCAACGGCGCGCTCACGGAGCCGGCGCATCCACGCTGCCGCCACTCGACCACCGCCACATCTCGATTCGACCCGTCCCCAACCCTAAGGTGCGGGTGTGCTGGTCGCGGGTGCGTGAGTGGGGCGTTTTGTCGGCTTCCCGCCTTTCGTCATTCCCGTGTACGTCGGTGCAGACCGACCGATGCGACGGAGGAGTACTGGGGTGCTCGTACCTTCGCGAGTGGCGCAGATCCGTTGCTAGTAAGGCGCTTCAGTAAGGGACTTGCGCCACTCGCGAACGAACGGAAGCCAGGATCGACGTAGCGACGTGTTCGGCACGACGCACGCGTTCAGCCGCGCAGGACGAGCAACGATTCGTCGGGCGGCGGGGCGGGAGTGGCCGATCGCCGGAGCCGTTGTCCCGCCGGCGGTGGCGGTCGCCATCGGTGCGATGGCAGGGTTGTCGGACGCGAGCAGCGCCTGGCTCGGGCTGGGAGTTGCCGTTGTCGGGCAGACCGCCTGGGCTGCGGCGTCGGCGCTCTCGACCGGGGCGGTCCGGCGGATGGTCGCTCTCGCGATGACCGTCAACCTCGTTCTCGGCCTCGTGCTGGTCGCGCTCAAGGTACTCCTCACGCACTAGGGCGTGTCCCGCAAATCCGCGTCGATCAGGGAGCGGGTCTCGGCGCGCGATCCGGCAAGGCGCGGGAGCGAGCATGGAGCTGGATCCTCCCTGGAGCGATCGCAACGCAGCCGGTCGTGATGCCGAGGCACGCGAGCCGACGGGGGTTTGCGGACATGCCCTAGCCTCGGGATCCCGCCATGGTCAGCGTCGGGGCCTCTCGGCCGCGTGCTTCTCGTCCGGTACGACGACGAACCGGAACGACGTGACCTCACCGATGTTGCCGGCGGCGTCGACGGCGCGGTACTCGACTCGATGGTGCCCGTACCCGGGCTTGCGCTTCTCGAACGGCGCCCACGACATGCCGCCCGGGCTCAGTGCGCCGTACACGAGCTCCTTGATCGTCGTCCCTCGCGGCGTGAAGTGGAACGGCGTGCCTTCGGGCGCATCCGGCCAGCCGTAGTAGTGGTGCCAGCCGTCGCCGTCGAGACGGAACTCCGCAACGACATAGCCTTCCTGGTCGTCGGAGGGGTCGAGTCCCATGGTGAGGTCGTTGCGGTAGATCCGCAGCGGCGCGCGGCGCGGGATGCCGATCCGCTTGAACGGCCGCGAGAGATCGGCCTCGACGGTTGGCGCGACGTTGTCGACGGTCCAGCGGCGCTCGTCGACGGGGGCGCCGCCGTCGAGCAACGTCGCGGTCAGCTCGTACGTACCGGCCGCGAGATCGAGGGACCCGAGATCGACACTGCCGCTGCCATCCGCGTCATCGATCGGGTCACCGTCGAGGGTCCAGCGGACGTCGGGCTCTACTCCGCCCGGGTGCGTCGTCTCTGCGAAGACGACGTCCTCGCCACCGACCTGCCGCTCGGTCGGCGTGGACGCCGAGAACGCCAGCTCGTCATCGGCCGGCGGCGCCGACTCCCCGACGGTCCACGTGCGCGAGAACGACATCGCGGCGGATTCGCGGAGCGCCGGATCGCGCACGAACTCGGTCGGGTCGGAGACGTCGACCGTGACTTCCTCCCCCGCCTCGACGTCGAGCTCGGAGAGATCGAGGTTCCGCGCACCATCAGTGCCGCCGACGTCCTCGCCGCCGACCGACCAACGCACGTCGAGATCGTGGTACGTGGGATGCGGGGTCTCCACCCACAGCACATCGTTCGGCGCCACGTCACCCGCAGGCGTCGCATCCGCCGCGAGCTGCGACAGGTCGCGGCGACCGGAGATCTGGCGCGTCATCACCTCGCGGCTGACCTGGTCGAACGGGTACGCGAGCCACCGCATCATCGAGTGCCTGCTCGGCCGCCAGATGTCGCAGCAGGCGTACATGCCACTCTCGTAACGGCCGATGCGGCCACCGGACAGGCTCTCCTCGCCGAGCCAACGCCACCACTTCTTGTGCTGGCTCCGCAGCTGACCGCTCGTCAGGGTGGTGTGGTGTGCCGAGTCGGGCTCCTCGTCGGTGTACGGATCGCCGGGCACGCCGCGGTCGTAGTACGGGTACTCGTCCTGCAGCTCACCGAGGGAATGCCCGAGCTCGTGTGGCGTGATGTACGGGCCCAGCGAGTTGCCACCCGATGTCGTCGCGTTGCGACCGCCGATTCCGCCGTACGTACCGGTGTTGGCGAGCGTCAGCGTCTGTCGGTTCTGCGGCGTGACGCCAGGGATCTCGTCGACGTACGCCTCCAGTGCCTCGCTACCGCCCTCGCCGAACGTGATGCCGCGGGCGTTCGGGTCGGCGGGGCACTGCTCGGCGTACTCGAGGGTGAGCGCGGTGTCGCGGCGCACGTTGCCATCGTCGGGGTCACAGCTGATGCCGGACTCGGCGGACGCGACGTCGACCCGGTAGACGTTGATGTAGTTGCGGTAGCTGCGGAACGGCTCGATGCTCCAGAGCACGTTCAGGTGCTTGTCGACGTCGGCGTAGTAGTCGTCCAGCTCGTCGGCGGTGTATCCGTCGCCGAGCACGATCAGGTTGAGGCTCTCCTCGGGCGGGCCCGAGACCTGCAGCGGGGTGACGTCGCCGTCGGCCGTGGCGGGCTGCGCATCCGCGGACCGCGGAGAACCCGCTACGACGAGCAGCGCAGCGACGAGAAGTGCGGCAGCGGCGGCGACGACGCTACGCACAGTGGGAGCAGTGACCGAACGTGACGAGGACATACCGGCCATCGAAGCACCGCGTACGGGCACCGTCCACCCCCGTGGGCATGACGTTCGAGTCGCGACACGCCGCGAAAGCCCACCCGAACGTCATGCCCAGCGGGGCGGGTGGCTCGGAAACCTCAGCCGGCGGCCCCGACCGTCACCTCGTCCGTCGACTGCTCGCTGAACTGCGTGCGATAGAGCTCCTCGTACCGCCCGCCGAGTGCGATCAGGTCGGCGTGCGTACCGCGCTCGGCGATCCGGCCGGCCTCGATCACGAGGATCTGGTCGGCCGCGCGTACGGTCGACAACCGGTGGGCGATGACGATGGCCGTCCGGCCCTCGAGTGCGACGTTCAGCGCATGCTGTACGTCGGCCTCCGACGTCGAGTCGAGATGGGCCGTCGCCTCGTCGAGGATGACCACCCGCGGCTCGGCGAGAAGCAGCCGCGCGATGGTGATGCGCTGCCGCTCGCCGCCGGAGAACCGGTATCCGCGTTCCCCCACGACGGTGTCGAGCTGGTCGGGCAGCTCGGCGACGAGGCGGTCCAGCCGTACGCTGCGCAGCACGTCCCACAGGTCGTCGTCGCTGGCTTCCGGGTGCGCCAGCTTCAGGTTGGCGCGCAGCGACTCATGGAACAGGTGGCCGTCCTGGGTCACCATGCCGAGCGCGTCGCGCAGCGAATCGGCCGACAGCTCGCGTACGTCGACGCCGGACAACCGCACGCTGCCCTCCTCGGCGTCGTAAAGGCGGGGTACGAGCTGCGCGATGGTCGACTTGCCCGCGCCCGACGACCCGACGAGCGCGACCAGCTCTCCTGGCTCGACCGTGAAGCTGACGTCGTGCAGCACGGTCTCGCCGCCACGGGTGTCGAGCGACGCGACCTCCTCGAGCGACGCGAGTGAGACCTTGTCCGCGGACGGATACGCGAAGCCGACGCTGTCGAACTCGACCGCGATCGGACCGTCGGGAACGGGTCCGGCATCCTCGGAGTCACGGATCAGGGGGACCAGATCGAGCACCTCGAAGACCCGCTCGAAGCTGACCAGCGCACTCATCACCTCGACGCGGGCACTGGCCAGCGCGGTGAGCGGCGCATACAGCTGGGTGAGCAGCAAGGCAAGGGTGACGACCGCCCCGGCGTCGAGATCGCCGCGCAGCGCGTAGAACCCGCCGAGCCCGTAGACCAACGCGAGCGCGAGCGCCGAGACCAGCGTCAGCGCGGTCACGAAGATGACCTGCAGCATTGCGGTGCGGACACCGATGTCACGTACCCGTGAGGCGCGTACCGCGAACTCGCGTGACTCGTCCGCCGGACGCCCGAAGAGCTTGATCAGGGTCGCGCCAGGAGCCGAGAACCGCTCCGTCATCCGGCTGCCCATCACCGCGTTGTGGTTGGCCGCCTCGCGCTCCAACGCGGCGAGGCGGCGGCCCATCAGCCTCGCCGGGAGTACGAAGACCGGCAGCATGATGAGCGCGAGCAAGGTGATCTGCCACGAGATGGCGATCATCACGCCGAACGTCAGCAGCACCTTGACCAGGTTGCTGACGACACCCGAGAGGGTGTCGCTGAAGGCCCGCTGCGCGCCGATGACGTCGTTGTTCAGCCGGCTGACCAGCGCACCCGTCTGGGTCCGGGTGAAGAACGCGACCGGCATCCGCTGGACGTGGTCGAAGACCGCCGTACGCAGGTCGACGATCAGACCCTCGCCGATCGTCGCCGAGAGCCAGCGGGTCAGGATGCCGAAAACGGCCTCGCCCACAGCAAGCAGGGCGATCACGAGCGCGATCGTGACGACGACCGAGACGTCGTCGCCGGCCGTGATCGCGTCGACGACACGCCCGGCAAGGACCGGTGTGAGCACGGCCATCGCAGCGCTGACGGTGCTGACCACGAAGAACGCGATCAGCTTGGACCGGTGCGGTTGTGCGAACCCGAGGATCCGCCGCAGCGTCGCGCGCGAGAACGGGCGTCGCTCCTCCTGCGCGTGCATCGCGTGGTACATCGACGTCCACGCGGTGACTTCCATGCTCATTGTCGTTTCCCCTCGATGTGTGGCTGCGGCATCCGCAAGCCTAGAACGTCAAGTTTGGTTTAGGTCAACTGGTCGACGACCGCTGCGCGCGATCAGGCCGTCGAGGTCAGCCGGTGCCCCTGAGCCGACATGCGCCGCCCGGAATCCCATCGGTGCGAAGGACTCGCCCAGCAGCTCGGTGAGGCCGAGGTGTGCAACCGCGACCGTTCGTTCGTCGAACACGGCCTCCTCGCCGAGCGCCCGCGCGAGATCCCACGTGTGGATGACCATCTCGGCGACCTGCTCGATGAGAACGATGCTCCGATCGGTTGGCCCCCGGTACGGAAGATCGATCACGGTCGCTCGAACCAGGGACGCGACGAGCGCGGTCGACGCGTGCCTCAGGTCGGCTGCCGCGCGGCCGGGTCGGAGCCGGTACGTCGGTGAGCCGTCGGCGAACGGCGGTGCCTCCCCCACCGCGCATGCCGCGACCACGCGCTGCCACCCGATCAGGTGCCCGAGCAGCCGGCGTACGTCGAACTCGTCGCAAGGTGTCGGCAGCACGAGCTGAGGTTCGTCGATCGGGTCGACGAGCCGTTGTAGCACGTCGAGCGCGTCCGACAGCACGGCGAGACTCCGCTGGTCATCGAGCGATACGTGCACGCCGCAAGCGTGTCACCCGGGTCTGACAACGGCGGCAAGAGACCGCCAGCCGAGCATGAGCACGGCGAGCACGACGACGGTGACGATCGCGAACGACACCGCGATGCCCTGCCCGCTTGCGTACCGAAGGGCCAGCCCGCAACCCGCCGTGAGTACGACGACCGCCACACCCGTCACGACCGCCGCGTACCGTGCGGACCCGACCGAGACGACCACGACGGCGATCAGCAGGCCACCCAGGAACGGCCACAGTGTGCGCAGCACACCTCCGACGGCGAACGCGTCGCCACCGTCGTGCTGCATGCGGCCGACGCCGACGAACACCAGAACGGCCAGTACGTCGAACGCGACCGCACGAAGGTCGAGGCCGCTCATACAAGAACGGTAACGGTGTGGATCACCAGCCCGACGAGGCCACCCACCACCGTGCCGTTGATCCGGATGAACTGCAGATCGCGGCCGACGTACAGCTCGATGCGATTCGCGGTGTCGCGGCCGTCCCACCGCCCGACGGTCTCCGAGATGATCGTGGTGACCTCCGCGCCGTACCTGCCGACGAGGTACGCCGCGCCGTCCTCGGCGTAGGCATCGACTCGCTGCTGGAGCTCGGGATTGTTCGCCAGCCGGCTACCGAACGCGCGCACCTCGGCGAGGCCGCGCCGGCGCAGCATCCCGTCGGGGTCATCGAGCGCCTCTGTCAGCGCGTCGCGCAGGGCCTTCCAGATCGCGATCGACGCGTCGCGTACGCCCGGTTGCGAGAGGACCCGCTCCTTCAGACTCTCGGCGTTCGCCATGACCACCGGATCGGACTGGAGGTCGTTCGCGAGATCGGCGAGGAGCCGATCGAACGCCTTGCGCGCAGGATGGGCGGGATCGTCACGAATGTCTGCGACCCACGAGACCACCTCGATGCGCAACCGGCGGATGACCCGCTCGTCGAGCCATTGCGGCGTCCACCACGGCGCGCGCTCGGCGAGCATCCGCTCGACGACCTCCTCGTTCTCCTGCAGCCAGCGGTGGATCTCGTCCAGCCCGAGGTCGACCAGACCGTGATGCGATCCCGACTCGACGACCTGGGCCAGCAGCTGGCCCGCGGCGGGACTCAGCGGCTCCGCGATCAGCTGCGGTATCAACACGTCGCCGACGAGCGCATCGACGTCCTCGTCGCGGATCCGCCCCATCCCTGCTCCGAGCACCGTGGCCGCCTCGTCGACGAGGCGTTTGCTGTGCCGCTCGTCGGCGAGCCACTCGCCCACGCGCTGAGCCACGTGCGCGTCGCGCACGCGTTCGCGTACGACGTCCTCGACCAGGAAGTTCGCACCGACGAACTCCTCGAGGCTCTTGGCGAGTGCGTTCTTGCGGTTCGGGATCAGCGCCGTGTGCGGGATCGGGATGCCGAGTGGATGCCGGAACAGCGCGGTCACCGCGAACCAGTCGGCGATCGCGCCAACCATCGCCGCCTCCGCCGCGGCGTTGACGAATCCCCACGCGCCGTCACGGTCGAGCGTCAGCGCGTACACGACGGCTGCGGCGATCAGCAGCGAGACCGCGACGATACGCATCCGGCGGAGGGCTCGGCGGCGTTCGTCGTCGTCCGTCGCTCCGTCGAGCAACGACGGCGCGACCGGGCGGGACCGCTCGCTCACGTGGCTCATCGACAGCTCCTCGGGTTCGCGGCGCTCCAGCACCGGCGTCTGCGAGCCTATGCGACGCCGTGGAGACGGCGTGCGGTCCTCTACGCTGCGTAGGTTCGACGTCGACAAGCGAGCGGGAGTGAGATGGGAGTGGATCCCCGATGAACGACCGCGACGACGCCGCATCGGACGCGGGATCGCGTGAACTCGCGGCGGAGGACCGGAGTCGTACGCGAATCCGCGCCGAGATCTGGATCGTGCTGGGGCTGAGCCTCGGACAGTCCGCGGTGTACGCGGTGGTCAGCCTGATCGGCAAGCTCACCGAGGGACCGCTGCGTGACCAGACGGCGACCCTGAACGCCTCCGAGAGCACCCGGGAGTACCTCGACCTCACCTACCAGGTGCTCGGCATCGCCTTCGCGCTCGTGCCGGTAGCGCTCGCGCTCTACCTGCTGTCGGCGAACGGCCGATCGGCGCTGCGTACGCTCGGCCTCGACCGCACCCGACCGTGGTTCGACGTCGGGGCTGGTGTCGGTCTCGCGGCCCTGATCGGGCTGCCCGGCCTCGCGTTCTACTTCATCGGCCGCGAGCTGGGTATGACGGCGACCGTCGTGCCCAGCGCCCTCAACGAGTACTGGTGGACAGTGCCGGTGCTGATCCTCTCCGCGATGCAGAACGCCGTGCTCGAGGAGGTCGTGGTCGTCGGCTACCTGATGACGCGGCTCCGCGACCTCGGCTGGGAGCTGCCCGCAACCCTCGCGACCAGCGCGCTCGTACGGGGCTCGTACCACCTGTACCAGGGCGTCGGGCCCGGCATCGGCAACGCCGTGATGGGGGTGATCTTCGGTTACTGGTACTACCGCACGGGGCGGGTGATGCCGCTGATCATCGCCCACACCATCCTCGACATCGTCGCCTTCGTCGGGTACGCGCTGCTGAAGGACCCGCTGGGCCTTCCCTAGCGAGCTCGCGTACGCACTGCCAATCGACACCGTCACCCGGTACTGGCGAGCGCGCGGTTCAACCGGAGACGTCGACCGTCTCCCCTGTGTCCAGGACTCGGAAGTCCGTGCCGTACTCGCCAGCTATACGGCGGATGTGGCCGTACACGACGCCCTTGCCGTCGTCGTTGAGCAGGGCGTCGTGGATCTGGAACGCCTGCCGCGCACGAAGCGCGATCTCGAAGTCGAGCACCTCGCCGACCCGCGACCATGGCGCGTGGATGGGCACGAGGGCGGTGTCGACCGGCGCGGTCGGCACCGTGAACGAGTCGCCCGGATGGTAGACCGTCTCGTCGATCAGGTAGCCGACGTTGGCGACGACCGGCACGCTGCTGTGGATCAGAGCATGCTGTCCGCCGAACGTACGCACGCCGAACCCGGAGGCGTCGAACTCCTCCCCGGCGCCGACCGTCGTCACGACGTCCGATAGCGCCGGCAACATCTGTGCGACGCTTTCGGGCGCCCAGATCCGCAGGTCTGCATTGGCCTCGGCGGCCGCGGTGAGGGCGCCGATGTCGACGTGGTCCGGATGCTCGTGGGTGATCAGCACGGTGTCGATTCCCGCTAGGGCGTCGGACGCCTCGGAGAACACACCCGGGTCGATCACCAGCGTCCGTCCGGCCTCGCTCAGACGGACACAGGAATGGCCGAACTTCGCGAGCTGCATGGTGGCCCCTCTTCCCTACTGCGACGGTGTCGTTCGATGACGTACTCGCTATTGTCGAGATCATGACCACGACAACGGACAGGTTCCTCTATACCGCGCGTTCCCCGGTCACCGGGGGACGCGCTGGGAACGTGCAGTCCGACGACGGTTTCGCCCACACCTACGTAAGCCCGTGCTCCGACGCGACCGGCAAGATCCTGGTGGAGGCCGTCGCTGTCTGAGGACACCCCACCCAGCCAGTCTCGGACGGTCACGCGCGGCGGCCTCGACCCCGCCTCGATCACGTTTCCCGCCGAGCTGCCGGTGAGCGCACGGCGCGACGACATCGCGTCTGCGATCGAGGCCAACCAGGTCGTGATCGTCGCCGGCGAGACGGGCTCGGGCAAGACCACCCAGCTGCCGAAGATCTGTCTGGCGCTCGGGCGCGGCGGCCGGAGGACGATCGGTCACACCCAACCGCGGCGCATCGCCGCGCGTACCGTCGCGGCGCGGATCGCCGAGGAGTGCAAGGTCGAGCTCGGCGGCGGGATCGGGTACGCCGTGCGGTTCTCCGACCGGACGAGCCGCGACACCGCGGTGAAGGTGATGACCGACGGCCTGCTGCTCTCGGAGATCCGCCGAGATCCCGATCTGCGGCGGTACGACACGATCATCGTCGACGAGGCACACGAGCGCAGCCTGTCGATCGACTTCCTGCTCGGGTACCTCCGCCGGCTACTCCCCCGGCGCAAGGACCTCAAGGTCATCATCACGTCCGCCACGATCGACCCGGAACGGTTCGCGGAGCTGTTCTCCGGACCGGACGGGCCCGCGCCGATCATCGAGGTCAGCGGGCGTACGTACCCGGTGGAGAAGCGATACCGGGCGCTCGCGGAGCGCGACGACTCGGACCAGCTGCAGGCGATCTCCGATGCCGTCGACGAGCTCGCGACAGAGGCACCCGGCGACGTCCTGATCTTCCTCTCGGGCGAGCGCGAGATCCGCGACACGGCGGATCTGCTGGAGCGGCGGCAGCTCCGCAACACCGAGATCCTTCCGCTGTATGCGCGGCTGTCTACCGCCGAGCAGCAGCGGGTCTTCAAGCCGCACACCGGCCGGCGGATCATCCTCGCGACCAACGTCGCGGAGACGTCGCTGACCGTGCCCGGAATCAAGTACGTCATCGACCCGGGCACGGCGCGCATCTCCCGCTACAGCCAGCGCCTGAAGGTGCAGCGGCTCCCGATCGAGCCGATCTCGCAGGCCAGCGCGAATCAGCGCGCCGGCCGCTGCGGGCGTACGTCCGACGGCATCTGCATCCGGCTCTACTCGGAGGAGGACTACGAGTCTCGACCCGAGTTCACCGAGCCCGAGATTCTCCGGACGAGTCTCGCATCGGTGATTCTGTCGATGATCTCGCTCGGCCTGGGCGAGCTGTCGGCGTTCCCGTTCCCCGATCCGCCCGACCGTCGCGCGGTACGCGACGGGGTTGCCCTCCTGCACGAGCTGGGTGCGATCGACGAGGCAGGCAAGCGGCTCACCGATGTCGGCAGAGCGATTGCCGAGCTGCCGCTCGACCCTCGCCTCGCGCGGATGCTCGTCGAGGCCGATCGCAACGGGTGCCTTCGCGAGGTGCTGGTCATCGCCGCCGGGCTGTCGATCCAGGACCCGCGCGAGCGACCGGCGGAGCGTCGGGACGCTGCCGACGCCAGTCATCGGCGGTTCGGTTCGCCGGACTCCGACTTCGCGGCATACCTCGACCTGTGGCGGTACCTCCGGGAGAAGCGACGCGAGCTGTCCGGCAACCAGTACCGCCGCATGTGCCGCACGGAGTTCCTGCACTACCTGCGCATCCGCGAGTGGCAGGACGTACACACCCAGCTGCGCCAGTCCGTACGCGAGCTCGGCATGAACCTCAACGAAGCCGAGCCGAGCGACGACGCGATCCACCAGTCGCTGCTCTCGGGACTCTTGTCGCATGTCGGCCTTCGCGAAGGCGACACCCGCGAGTACGTCGGCGCGCGCAACGCGCGGTTCGCGATCTTCCCCGGATCGCCCGTCGGCAAGAAGCCGCCGCGCTGGGTGATGGCGGCCGAGCTGGTCGAGACGTCACGGCTCTGGGCGCGCACCGCCGCGCGCATCAACCCCGACTGGATCGAGCCGCTCGCACAGCATCTGGTCAAACGTTCGTACAGCGAGCCGCACTGGTCCAAGCGCCGCGGCGCCGTCATGGCCCGCGAGAAGGTCACGCTGTACGGCGTACCGATCGTCGTCGACCGACCCGTCACGTACGGCAAGATCGATCCGCCCGTTTCGCGCGAGCTGTTCATCAGGCACGCCCTCGTACAGGGCGAGTGGTCGACCCGTCATCAGTTCTTCCACCGCAACCGCCGGATGCTCGAGGACGTCTCCGAGCTC
Organism: Solicola gregarius; assembly: GCF_025790165.1. Lineage (GTDB taxonomy): Bacteria > Actinomycetota > Actinomycetes > Propionibacteriales > Nocardioidaceae > Solicola > Solicola gregarius. The sequence continues at coordinate 4,342,269 of NZ_CP094970.1, read as the reverse complement.
GAGGACCGCGTACGTCGCCGCGACCTGCTGGTCGACGACGACACGCTGTTCGCGTTCTACGACGAGCGCCTACCCGACACGATCGTGTCCGGGCGACATTTCGACAGCTGGTGGAAGCGCCGCCGCAAGCGCGACGCCGACCTGCTCGACTTCGAGAAGTCGCTGCTGTTGCGCAGCGATGCCGACGTCGACGCGACGGTGGACCAGTTCCCCGACGTGTGGACGTCCGAATCGACCAGCCTGCCGCTCACCTACGAGTTCGAGCCCGGTGCCGCGAGCGATGGCGTGACCGTCGACGTACCGCTCGAGGAGCTGCACACGATCGACGCCGACGCGTTCTGGTGGCAGGTCCCGGGTCATCGCGAGGAGCTGGTGGCCGCCCTGATCAGGACGCTGCCGAAGGGTCTTCGCCGCAACTTCGTACCTGCCGGTGTCACGGCACGACGAGTGCTGTCGACTGTCGGACCGCAGGACGGCCCGATGCCGACCGTGCTCGCCAATGCCCTGCAACGGATCGGCGGCCTCGAGATCTCCGCCGACGACTTCGCACCGGATCGGCTGCCCGACCACCTACGGATGCGGTTCCGCGTCGTCGACGGCGAGCGGACCGTCGGCGAGGGGAAGGACCTCGCGCAGCTCCGCGACGACCTGCGTCCCCGCTTGCAGAGCGTCCTGACCGACGCGGCAGACCGGCTCAGCCGCGACGGCATCACCGACTGGGACTTCGGTGACCTTCCCGCGGACATCGAGGTCGAGCGGCATGGGCACCAGGTCCGTGGCTACCCGACCCTCGTCGACCGTGGCGCGAGCGTGAGCATCGCCGTCGTCGAGGACTCCGACGAGCAGGCGTACGGCATGACCCGCGGGGTGACCCGGCTGATCGCACTCACGACGCCGTCGCCGGTCGCCGCGGTCACGAAGACGTTCGACAACCGCACGAAGCTCACGCTCGCGGACAGCCCGTACCGCTCCGTACTGGACCTGCTCGAAGACGCCCGCGATGCGGCGATCGACGTTCTCGTCGGCCGCCACGGCGGACCCGTCAACGACGCCGACGCGTTCGTGCGACTACGCGAGGCCGTCCGCGCGGACACGTTCGATGCGTGCGCGGCGGTGGTACGCGACGTCGCGGACGTACTGGCGGCCCGGCAGGTGCTCATGCGCGAGCTCGATGCCGCACCGGGCTCGCTGCACACGGTCGCCGACGATATCCGCGTCCAGGTCTCGTGGCTCATCTACGACGGGTTCGTACGCGAGACGGGCGCCGACCAGCTGCGGCACGTGTCGCGGTACCTGCGTGCCGCGTCGACACGGCTCGGTCGGGCGCCCCATGCACTGGTCGCCGACGCCGCCGCGATGAGCGACGTGCAGGACCTCGAGGCCGACTACTACGCCGCCACCGAGGGGATGCGGCCCGAGCAGCTCGCGGCGCCGCGCGTACGCGACGCCCGCTGGGCGCTCGAGGAGCTGCGGGTGAGTCTGTTCGCGCAGTCGCTCGGAACGGCGCACCCGGTGTCGGTGAAGCGCGTCCGCAAGCTCCTCGCCCAACTACGGTGAGGAGAGAGTTCTGGCCCGGTGAGGAGAGAGTTCTGGCCCACCCGCGAGAGAGTTCGGGCGTCGGAATCCTCTCCTCGACGGGCCAGAATCCTCTCCTCGACGGGCCGGAATCCTCTCCTCACCGTTCCTAGGCGGAGGGGTTCTCGATCGGTAGGGAGTCCTGCGAGTACTTCGAGATGACGATGTCGCGGTCGCCGACCGGCTCGTCGACGTTCAACACCGTCGTACGCCTCGTCGGGTCGCCCGTGCACCCCGCCTGCTCGCCGATGATCACGGTGACCTCAATCGTCGAGTCGGTCTCGTGGGTCGCGTAGCCGGTGAAGATACTGCAGAGGTCCGGGCCGCCCTCGAAGTTGACGTCGACCGCCTTGCCACTGGCCGACGGGTTCGCGCTGTCGACCTTCGCCGTGCGATACGTCTTCGGCGCACCCTGCGAACCCGGTTTGATCACCAAGATGGCGTCCGGGATGTCGCTCAACCGGTCGACGGCGGTCGGGGCCGCCTCCGTCGGCTCGTCGTCACCCTCGTCATCGTCGCCGCTGCACGCCGATGCTGCCAGCGCGATCGCTATGGCACACGTGACCGCGGCGACGCCTCGTGCAATACGCATGAGCAGACCGTACACGCCGGGCGGGCGCGAACCCGCACGCCGGGTTCAGCCCTGGTCGAGCGCGTTGTTGAGCTGGTCGAGGAGCCGGGCGAGCGTGGTCAGGTCGTCGGGCTGCCAGTCCTCGAGAACGGCCGCCAGCTGCTCGTGCCGGCGCTTGCGTACGTGCTCCACGCGGCTCACGGCCTCGTCGGTCAGACGCACCAACCGGGCACGCCCGTCTGTCGGGTCGGGGACGCGCTCGACGAGCCCCAGCTGCTCGAGCGTCGCGAGCCCGCGACTGACGGTGGACTTGTGCACCGCGAACGACTCCGCGAGATCGGTCGCGCGTACGCCGTCGGTATTCGGCTCGGCCGCGTCATCGACGGCGAGCAACAGCAGGTAGTTCCCGAGCTCGAGGTCGGGATGGACGTCGGCGACCGTACGCATGCTGCGCGCTCTCGAACGCCGCAGCATCCGAGTGATCTCGTACTCGACATCGCGGGCCAGGGGAAATTCGCTCACAGTGCCAACTCCGGTTTGATCCTCGAAACGGTCCACACACGCTGGCGCCGGGCGGCGACCGCCGTTGCGAACAGACTAGCCGCAAGGAAGGCCCACAGCACGAATACGTCGCGACCGACGGCCGTCGACGACCCGTTGTACATCCGATGTCGCCGCTACTTCAGCTCGGCGCTGGACAGGTCCAGCAGGCGTCGCGCGACGATGAGCTGCTGGACCTGCTGGGTGCCCTCGAAGATGTCGAGGATCTTCGAGTCGCGGCTCCACTTCTCCAGCAGCTCGCGCTCGCCGTACCCGAGCGTGCCAGCAAGCTCCACGCAGCGCAGCGTGATGTCGTTGGCGGAGCGGCCGGCCTTGGCCTTCGCCATCGATGCCTGCAGCGAGTTCGGCTTTCCGTTGTCGGCCATCCAGGCGGCCTGCAGCGTGAGCAGGTACGCGGCCTCCCAGTCGGCCTCCATCGCGAGGTACGCGGCGGCGGCCGCCGACTGGCGCTGCGCCGGACGGTCGTAGTCGATCTCGATACCGGCCTCCTGCAACAGGTCGCGGGTCGCCTCGAGCGAGGCGCGCGCGCAGCCGACTGCCATGCCCGCGACCAGCGGCCGGGTGTTGTCGAAGGTCTGCATGACACCGCCGAACCCGCGCTCGGTGTCGATCTCGGGACTGCCGAGGAGGTTCTCCGCGGGAACGCGGCAGTTGTCCAAGATGATCGTCGCGGTGTCCGAGCCGCGGATGCCGAGCTTGTGCTCGAGGCGCTCGACGCGGATACCGGGCGTGTCCTTCATGACCACGAACGACTTGATCGCCGCGCGTCCCTTGGTGCGGTCGAGGGTCGCCCACACCACGACGGCGTCGGCCCGGTCGCCGGACGTGACGAAGATCTTCTCGCCATTGAGCACGTACTCGTCGCCGTCGAGCTCCGCGGTCGCGGTGATGGCGGCCGAGTCGGACCCGCAGCCGGGCTCGGTGATCGCCATCGCCGCCCACACGCCGTCGAAGCGGGCGAGCTGCTCGTCGCTGGCAACAGACGCGATGGCCGAGTTGCCGAGACCCTGGCGCGGCATCGAGAGCAGCAGCCCGACGTCACCCCAGCACATCTCCATGACCGACAGCACCGACGACATGTTCGTGCCGTTGCGTACGCCGTCGTCGCCGTTGTCGGTGCGTCGTACGCCCGTCGCGCCAGCACCCTGGCTGTTGCCGGAGTCGTCCATGCCGTCGACGAGCGAGGCGAGGAGATCGAGCTCCTTGGGGTAGGCGTGTTCGGCGGAGTCGTACTTGCGGGAGTTGGGACGCAGGAACTCCGCGGCGACCTGGTGTGCCTGGCCGACGAAGGTCTTGAACTTACGGGGCGTCTCGAGGTTGATCATGTGTCGCAGTCCTTCTCGCTCGTGCTCACTCGTTCCTCACGCTTCTCCCTCTCAGACGAGGAGGCTGCCTTCCATCACGCCGACCGCGCGCAGGTCTCGGTACCACCGCTCGACGGGATGCTCCTTGACGAAGCCGTGCCCGCCGAGGAGCTGCACACCGTCCTGACCGATCTTCATGCCGTACTCGCTGCACAGGCGGCGCGCAAGCGCGACCTCACGGGCGTTGTCGAGCCCCTGCTCCGCGCGAGAGGCCGCGCGATACGTCGCGAGGCGCATGCCCTCGAGCTCGATGCCGATGTTGGCGACCATGAAGGCGACCGACTGGCGGTACGCGATCGGCTCGCCGAACGCCTTGCGCTCCTTGACGTACGGCGTCACGTAGTCGAGGACGGCCTGTGCCGTACCGACGGCGAGGGCAGACCACGCGATCCGCGACAGCCGGATGCACTCGCGGTACGCGTGCTGCTCGGTGTCGCCGAGCAACGCGTCCTCCGAAACCCGGACATCGTCGAAGACCACCCTCGAGAGGGACGCGGCGCGCAGACCCATCGACGGGTCGGCCTCGACCTCGAGGCCGGACGTGTTCGACTCGACGATGAACAGTGCCGGCCCGCTGCCCTCCAGGTCGGCCGCGATCACGAACAGCTCGGCGGCAGCGGCGCGTACGACCGCGGACTTCACGCCGTTGAGCGTGTATCCCCCACCCGGCGTGCGCTTGGCCGTCGTGCGTAGCTGCAGCGGGTCGAACAACGCCGTCGGCTCGGCGATCGCGAGCGCGGCCGACGGGATCTCCTCGCCCGTGAACGACGGCAGGTACGTCTGCTGTTGGTCGGCGCTCCCCCACAGCGACAGCGCGGTCGCCACCGATGCGGGTGCCAGGCAGGCGACGGCGAGCCCCATGTCGCCGTGCGCGAGCGACTCGGCGACAAGCACTCCCGTCGTCGTCGTGCGCTCGTTGTCGAGACCTCCGAGGTCGTCGGGGACCTCCAGTAGGGTCAAGCCGAGCTCGGCGGCCTGCTGCAGCAGCTCGTGCGGTGTCTCGCACGCGGCTTCGGCCTTGTCGGCCGCCGGTCGAACGGCCTCGGTGGCGAACTCCTTGACCACCGAGACGATCATCTGCTGGTCGTCGGTCGGGGTCAGGTCGAACACGCCCGTACGCCGGCCCGCCTTCGTCCGGCTCGGCGAACCGCCGCTGCGCGCCTTGACGAACGTGCGGTTGACCGCGCCGAGCGTACGGAATCCGGTCTTCGTGGCCTGGAACACGACCCGCTCGGTCGGCTTGCGCATGCCGAGGCGCTCGATCACCCTCGACCCGGCGATCCGGTTGAGGGCGGCTAGCCCGTACCCCATGGCGTCACGGCGGTAGGTGACAATCCCTCGATCTGCTGACACGACGACTCCTTCGGGCCTCGCACGGCGGCTCACCCAAGGAGTGTAACTCTCGTTTGCACTCTGTTGCACATGGCCTCCGTCACGCCGCCGAAACTCGCGTGCGTTGCGCCAGTGCGTCGCATACCGTGCGGCGATGAGAATCGCCGCGATCGCCGACATCCACGGCAACCTTCCCGCGCTCGACGCCGTGCTCGCCGACATCGAGAGTGCGGGGGTCGACCTGGTCGTCAACCTCGGGGACATCGTCTCCGGCGGTGTCCAGCCGCGCGAGACCGCGGATCGGCTCATCCCGCTCGCCCTGCCGACCGTTCGCGGCAACCACGAACGCCAGGTCCTGACGCTGCCCGTTGACCGGCTGGGCGCCTCCGATCGTCTTGCGCGCGAGTCCCTCTCAGCCCGACACCGGACGTGGCTGGCGTCGCTTCCCCTCACGTCGGAGCTCGCACCGGGCGTCGTGGCGTTCCACGGCTCACCGACGAACGACACGGTCTACCTGCTCGAGACGGTCGAGCCGAGCGGCGTACGCCGCGCTACGACCGACGAGGTCGTCGAACGACTCGGCGCGTACGCCGCGACGCCGCTCCTTCTCTGCGGTCACACGCATCTCCAACGATCGATGCGGCTGCCGACGGGAGCGCTCGTCGGCAACCCGGGAAGCGTCGGCTGGCCCGCGTACGACGACGACAGACCGTACCCGCACGTCATGGAGGCGGGCACGCCGCACGCGCGCTACGCGGTCGCCGACGATCGCGACGGCACGTGGCAGCTGTCGTTCCGCTCGGTGAGGTACGACTGGGAGCACGCCGCGTCGATCGCCGAGTCGAACGGACGTCCCGATGTCGCCAACGCACTGCTGACGGGCCGCGTCTAGGATTCGTACCGCATCGTCTGCCCGAACCGTCAAGGAGACACGCGTGTCCGAGCTGCCGACCGGTGGAACAGTCCGCCCGATCACCCGATGGGGTGCGCCCGTGATGCACCACGAGCTCCGCGACGTCACCGCGTTCGACGACGAGCTAGCGACGCTCGTGGCCGATATGTTCGCGACGATGTACGCAGCGGAGGGCGCTGGTCTGGCCGCGAACCAGGTCGGCGTCGACCAGAAGTTGTTCGTCTTCGACTGCACGGACGGCTCCGACGCGCGCGTCAAGGGCGTTGTCTGCAACCCGGTGCTCACCCTTCCCGACCCGGGCGAGCGGCGCCTCGACGAGGACGACGAGGGCTGCCTCTCGCTTCCGGGCGGCTACTCCGCCTGCGCCCGGCCGGACTGGTCGCGCGTCGACGGCGTCGACCACACCGGCGCTCCGGTGACGTACGTCGGCGAGGGCGGTACGCTCGCGCGCTGCCTCCAGCACGAGACCGACCACCTCTTCGGCCGGGTCTTCGGCGACCGGCTCTCCGCCCGCGCCCGCAAGAAGCTGTTCAAGCAGGCCGCGCAGATAGCCGACCAGTTCGACGACGACTGGCCAGCGTCGCGCCGCCACACCGCGTCCGCGGAGGGCTGAGGCGGCCGGGTGGCGTGCGGCGATAGGCGTGGTGGGGCGATACCAAGTGAACTCGGCTCCGCCCACTCCCCCAGGCACCGACACCCCGCCCAGTGCAGCCATACCAAGTGAACTTGGTATCGCCACACAGGGCCGCAGCACTGTCGGCACCGCATGCAACTCTTGACCCCGTGCTGACGATCTCCGACGACGAACGCCGCCGACGGCTGCAGGTGCGCCACCGGCTCAGCGAAACCGATCACGCGACCGACCCCGATGACGCGGCGGCGAGCCTGCTCGCGCTGCACGCGAGCGACCCCGCATCGGTCTACCTCTCCGTCCTGGCACGCGCACCGGAGGCGAAGCTCGCCGACGTATCCGCCGCACTCTACGAACGCCGCTCGCTCGTACGCCTGATGGGCATGCGGCGTACGCTCTTCGTCGTTCCCGGCGACGTCGTCGCGTGCGTCCACTACGGCGCCGCGCTACCCGTTGCCGACCGGCTGCGCCGGGGCATCGTCAAGGATCTCGAGAAGCTGCCGACGGATCCCGCGATCGAGGGTGACGTCGACGCATGGCTCACCGACCTCGAACGCGCGACGATCGAGGTGCTGGGCGTACGACGGACCGCCACGGCAGCACAGATCTCGGCCGACGAACCGCGGCTGCGTACGGCGATCCTGCCCGTGTCTGACAAGAAGTACGACATTCGGCGCACCATCAACAGCCGCGTCCTTACCATGCTCGGGGCGTACGCCCACATCGTCCGCGGCGCGCCGCGCGGTGACTGGACGTCTCGGGCGCACAGCTGGGAGCCCGCCTCGAACTGGTGGCCGGACGGCATCGAACCGCTCGATCCGGCAGCCGCTCGCGCGATGCTCGCGCAACGGTGGCTCCGGGCATTCGGCCCGGCGACCATCGCCGACCTGCAGTGGTGGACCGGCTGGTCGCTCGGCCACACCCGCACAGCGGTTGCCGCCCTCGACACGGTCGAGGTCGCGCTCGCCGCGGGCGACGGTGTCGTGCTCGCCGACGACCTCGACGAGACGCCGGAAGTGGCGCCACGGGCAGCCCTGCTCCCCGCCCTCGATCCGACGCCGATGGGCTGGAAGCACCGCGACTGGTATCTCGGCGACCACCGCGACGCACTGTTCGACCGCAACGGCAACATCGGCCCGACCGTGTGGTGGGCCGGACGCGTCGTGGGCGGTTGGGCGATCGCTCCCGACGGCGGTGTGCGCTGGCGGCTGCTCGCGGACGCCGGTGCCGAGGCCGAGGCGGCGGTCGCGGCCGAAGCGGGTCGGCTCGAGCCTCGCCTCGAGTCGACCGTCGTCGTGCCCAGCTTTCGTACGCCGCTCGAGCGCGACCTCAGCGGCGCCTGACCGGACCGGTGAAGCGGCGAGGCCTCAGCCTTCGCGAAGCGCCCAGCAGGCCACGGCGACCGATGCCGCGACGTTGAGGGAGTCGATGTCCGCGGCCATCGGGATCATCACCACGTCGTCGGCGGTCGTACGCCAGCGCGGCGAGAGTCCATGGCCCTCCGAGCCTACGAGCAACGCGACCTTGTCTCCGACCTGCAGCCGAGCCAGATCGGTCGCGGCGTCGTCCAAGGCGAGCGCGACCCGCTGGAACCCGTGCCGCGCAAGCAGGTCCGGCGCCTCGTACCACTTGTCGAGCCGCGCGTACGGCAGCCAGAACACCGACCCCATGGCGACCTTGATCGAGCGCCGGTACAACGGGTCGGCGCACCGCGGTGACAGCATGATCGCGTCGAAGCCGAGCGCCGCGACCGACCGGAAGATCGCACCGACGTTGGTGTGGTCCACGACGTCCTCGATCACGACGATGCGTCGCGCCGTCGCGAGCACGTCGTCGACCGCACGCGGCGCCGGCCGCTCGAGGGACGCGAGAGCGCCCCGATGCACGTGGAAGCCGGTGACGCGCTCGATCGCGGCCTCGCTCAGCACGTAGCAAGGCACGTCGTGGTCGTCGAGTACGTCGGCCAGCGACTCGAGCCATCGTGGCGCCATCAGGAACGAGCGCGGCCGATGCCCCGACTCCAGCGCGCGGCGTACGACCTTCTCGCCCTCGGCGATGAAGAAGCCGTGCTCCACCTCGAGCGACCTGCGCGCCTGTACGTCGCGCAGCCGGACGTAGTCGCGCAGCACTGGGTCGTCGGCACCCGCGAGAGCGACGCGCTCAACCATCGACCGCGGCGCCGTCCAGGACCGCGACGACGTCGCCGACCACCACGACCGCCGGCGGACGGAACCCCTGCTCCGCGACGGCGACGCCGACCTGCCCGAGCGTCGATCGCAACCGGCGCTCGGTCGGCATCCCGCCCTCCTGGATCACGGCGACGGGCGTGTCCTCGGATCGACCGGCGTCGGTCATCGCCGCCGTGATCGCCGCGAGGTTGTCGACCGCCATCAACAACACGACGCTGCCGCCGGTACGCGCGAGCGCATGCCAGTCGACCAGCGAATCCGGATGACCGGGCGGCAGGTGCCCGGACACAACGGTGAATGCGTGCGTGACGCCGCGATGCGTGACCGGTACGCCGGCCGCGGCCGGGACGGCGACGGCGCTGGTGATTCCCGGGATGACCGTGCATTCGACACCCGCGCGTACGCACGCGAGCTGCTCCTCCATGCCCCGGCCGAACACGTACGGATCGCCGCCCTTGAGGCGTACGACCCGGTTGCCCGCGAGCGCACGGTCGACGAGCACCCGGTTGATCTCGTCCTGCTGGGCGGCCCGGCCGCGCGGCAGCTTGGTCGCGTCGATAACCTCGACGTCCGAGGACAGTTCCGAGAGCAGCTCCCGCGGCGCCAGCCGGTCGGCGACCACGACGTCGGCCTCGGCGAGGGCGCGCCGGCCGGCGAGCGTGATCAGCTCGGGATCGCCCGGCCCGCCGCCGACGAGGACGACGCCCGGGCTGCGGCGCCGGTAGTGCGGGGCCCCGACCTCGCCGCTGCGCAACGCGTGGATGAGCGCGTCGCGTACGCCCGCGGACCGTCGCGGGTCACGGTTCGCGAGCACCGACACCGTCAGCTCATCGAATCGGCCGGTCGCCGGCGTCCAGGCCGTACCCGCAACGGCGTCGTCACCGCGTACGCAGAACGTCTGCTGTGCGTCGGCCTCCGCGACGACCGCGGCGTTCGTCTCTGCATCGTCGGACAACGCAAGCGCGTACCACGCACCGGCGAGGTCGCCGGCGGCGAACCCGCGGCGTTCCCAGACGATCTCGTCGCCGGCGGAGAGCCCTTCGATTGCGGGCGTCACCTCCGGCGACACGACCGTGATGATCGCGCCGGAGGCCAGTAGCGCGGGAATCCTGCGCTGGGCGACGTGCCCGCCGCCGACCACGACCACGCGCTTGCCGGCCAGCCGCAGCCCCGCAGGATACGGCGGCGGTTGCTCGTCTGGTTGATGCGAGGTCGTCGTCACATCGGTACCGTTCGCAGATCCGTTCACTGCAGCCCGACGCTACACGGCCGGCCGGCGCGGCCGACTGGCTCGCCCACGTTTCAAGACGAGCGGTAGCGTCTGGTGCACGTGCCGCACATTCGTAGGGAGAATCGATGAGCCTGGACCGTCCCGTCAGTCCGAACCCGTACGACCTGCTTCCCCGTGTCGAAGCGTTCTCGGTCACCAGCGACGACGTGACCGACGGTGAACCCCTTGCTGACGCACAGGTCGCGAAAGCTGGCAACACGTCGCCGCAGCTGCACTGGACCGACTTTCCCGAGACCACCAAGAGCTTCGTGGTCACCTGCTTCGACCCCGACGCGCCGACGCCCTCGGGGTTCTGGCACTGGGTACTCGTCGACGTGCCGGCCTCGACGACAGATCTGCCGGCAGGCATCGGCGGTGGTGACGACCTGCCCGGCAACGCGTTCCACGTACGCAATGACGGCGGCGCCAAGGGCTACCTGGGCGCCGCACCGCCCGAGGGAGACCAGGTCCACCGGTACTTCTACGTCGTTCACGCTGTCTCCGAGGAGTCCCTCGGCGTCGACTCCGACACCAGCCCCGCCGCGGTGTCCTTCAACCTCGCGTTCAAGACCCTCGCCCGCGCCATCACCGTCGGTACGTACCGCCACTGACCGCACGCTGCCCCAACCACGCCCGCTGGGCCGCACGTTTCAGCCCCAGAATCGGCGATTCTGGGGCTGAAACGTGCGGTTCACGGTGCGGGGCTACCGCTGCGGGCCGCCTCCGGTCGGCGGCTGGCCACCCGAGGGCGGTCCGGGCGGCGTCTTCCGGCCCGGAGGCGGCGTCGCCGGCGGGTCCTGCGAACCGGCCCCCTTCGATCCGGGCGGCGGGTTCTGCTGAGGCGGCGTGGGCGGAGTCTGCCGTGACGAACCGCCTCCACCGGGAGCGGCGGCGCTGCGCGCATCCTCGATCGCCTCGGCAACGGCGTCGTGGGTTGCGGCAAGTCGCTCATCGGAGACCGTGGGAGCGATCGGCTCGTCGAGGTCGATGCGCTTGCTCGGACCGTCGACCTGATCCGGGATGGCGCCGACGGCGTTCCCGAGCCCCTCGAGGGCCTTGCCGATCTCGCTCGGAACGATCCACACCTTGTTGGCGTCGCCCTCGGCGATCTTCGGCATCATCTGCAGATACTGGTACGCGAGCAGCGACTGGTCCGGTGAACCGTCGTGGATGGCCTGGAACACCGTCTGGATCGCCTGACCCTCGCCCTGCGCCTTCAGGATCGACGCCTCCCGCTCGGCCTGGGCGCGCAGGATCGCGGCCTCGCGGTCGCCCTCGGCCGACAGGATCGAGCTCTGCTTCTCGCCCTCGGCCGTGAGGATCGCGGACTGACGGCCGCCCTCCGCGGTGAGGATCGCCGCGCGCTTGTCGCGCTCGGCGCGCATCTGCTTCTCCATCGCGTCCTTGATGGACGGGGGCGGGTCGATGCCCTTCAGCTCGACGCGGTTGACCCGGATGCCCCATCGCCCCGTCGCCTCGTCGAGTACGCCGCGCAGCGAGCCGTTGATCTGGTCGCGCCCGGTGAGCGCGTGCTCGAGCGTCATTCCACCGGTGATCTGGCGCAGCGTCGTCATCGTCAGCTGCTCGATCGCCTGGATGTAGTTCGCGATCTCGTACGTCGCGGTCACGGGGTTCGTGACCTGGAAGTAGATGACGGTGTCGATCGAGACGACCAGATTGTCCTCGGTGATGACCGGCTGCGGCGGGAACGACACGACCTGCTCACGCATGTCGATGACGTAGCGGACCTTCTCGATCCACGGCGTGAGGAAGTTCAGGCCCGGCGTCAGTGTCTTCTTGTATCGGCCGAAGCGCTCGACGATTCCGCTTCGCGCCTGCGGGATGATCTTGATCGTCTTCGCCAGCGTCACGATCACCAGCAACGCGATCAACACCAGGAAGATGGAAACTGCGAGTTCCACTCAATGATCCTTTCGGGGTCCGATCCGAGATGTGCCCTGCTCTGGGCGATGAAGTCCTAGTCCTGCGGGAATACCACTGCGGTCGCGCCGTCGATCTCGAGCACCGCTACCTCCGTGCCGGGCTCCAGCTCGATCGTCGGGTCGTACGACCGGGCCGTCCACTCCTCGCCGGCGAGCTTGATCCGGCCACCCGACGTTCCGATGCGCGAGACGACGACGCCGTGCTTGCCGACGAGTGCCGCCGTACCGGTCGCGAGCTCCGGGCCACCGTGCAACCGGCGGATGAGCGACGGCCGCACGAAGTAGAGCATCGCGACCGACGTCGCAATCGCGACCAGGCTCGCCAGCAGTACGGGACCGCCCGCGATGGCGGTGACCGAGCCGGCGAAGCAGCCGACGGCGAGCATCAGCAGCACCAGGTCGAGGCTCACCATCTCGGCGATCGCGAGCAGTACCCCCGCTCCGGCCCAACCCACCCACGCGTTCTCGCTCAGCCAGTCGAAGAAGTCGGACACGATGGCCACCCTAGTGGAAGCCGGTGCCGCCGCGCGGGCGGTCGGGCCGCGCGACGCGTCGGTGTCCGGGCTCAGGAGGCGCGGCGCGCGGCGAACCTACCGGAGTGCTGCGTGATCGTCAGCGGCGTCTCGAACGTGGACGTCAGCGTGTCGTCGTTGAGCGTCGAGCCGATCGGTCCGGCGGCGACGACCCGGCCGTGGCGCAGCATGAGGACGTGGGTGAAGCCGGGCGGAATCTCCTCGACATGGTGCGACACCAGTACGATCGCGGGCGCCGCGGGATCGGCCGCCAACCCCGCGAGGGTCGAGACGAGGTCTTCACGAGCGCCGAGGTCGAGGCCGGCCGCCGGCTCGTCGAGCAGCATCAGCTCCGGGTCTGTCATCAGGGCCCTGGCGATCAGCGTACGTTTGCGCTCGCCCTCGCTCAGGGTGCCGAAGGTGCGGTCTGCGAGATGGCCGATGCCGACCTGGTCGAGCAGGGCGACCGCGCGTTCAAGGTCGAGCTCGTCGTACTCCTCACGCCAGCGCCCGATCACCGCGTACGCAGCGGAGACGACGACGTCACGTACCAGCTCCGCGCGGGGTACCCGCTCGGCGAGCGCCGAGCCGGCATGCCCGATCCGTGGTTGCAGCTCGAAGACGTCGACCGTGCCGAGCACCTCGCCGAGGACACCGGCGATGCCACTGGTCGGGTGCATCTGCGCGCCCGCAACCTGGAGCACGGTGGTCTTGCCGGCGCCGTTCGCACCGAGGACGACCCACCGTTCGTCGTCGTTGACCGTCCACGTCACGGAGTCGAGGATGCGTTGTCCGCCGCGCACGATCGTGGTGTCGACGAGCTCGATGACCGAGGCCATGATCTCCTTCCGTCGCGTGTGGCACGGGTGTCCGGGTGGCCGTCCGGGCCCACGCTGGATAATAGTCAGGTGCAACTCACCTGCTTGTGGCGCGTCGGCCAAACGGCATGACCGCGCTCCCCCGCTCGGCGCGCTGGGCGTCGTGGTTCAACGCGTGGCTCGGCGGTTTCGCCCCGATCGACGATGCGACAGCGGCCGTACGCGGCGCCGATGCCGCGCACGACGTCACCGGGCTCGCGGACGACATCCTTCCGCTGGAGCAGGCCTGGGCCGCGCTCCGAAAGCGAGGAGCGACCGCCGCCGCGCTCGCGCTTCCCGTACCCGGCGACCCGGCCGGCCTCGCCGGTCCGCCGATGTTCAACGAGGCCGCGCTCGACACGGCGGAGGCCGTCGTCGTCGTCGGTGCAGGTGTCGGGTTCGTCCCGTCGGTCGTCGGACGCGGCGTGTTCTGGTCCACGTACGACGCACAGGCACCGAGGCCGTCCACCTCGGTCGCCGATGCCGAGCGCGCGCTCCGCGAGCAGCTCGTCGAGACCGGCCGAGTCCTCGCCGAGCTCGATGTCGCACGCTGGCGGCCGGAGATCGCGGACACCCTCTCGGATCTCCGCGCCACGCGCGACGGCGTACTCCCGCCCGGATTCGACCAGCGCGCCCAGCGGGTGTCGGCGCTGGCGGTGCGTTGCTGGCGGATCTGCGATCTCGCACTTGCCGACGACGGAGGCGCCCTCGGCGTCGGCGACGGAGCGGCCCGGCGGCGTACGACGCTGGAGCTGCAGCGTGCCGCGCGGCACGCCGTCGTTGCCGCGTGCAGCTCATTCGAGCCGGGCACTACTCTCGGGGAGCGATGAACGTACCGGTCAAGCCGAAGCCCGACCCTGCTGGGTCGACCCTGCTCGTCACCCTCACCGGTCGCGACCACCCCGGCGTCACGTCGCGGGTCTTCGCGGCAACGGCGGGTTTCGACGCGGAGGTACTCGACATCGAGCAGCTGCTGCTGCGGGGCCGTCTCGTGCTCGGCGTGCTGTTCACCGAGCCGGTCGACCGCGACGGCTTCACCAGCGCCATCGAGTCGGTCGCTCACGGGCTCGACATGGACGTCGAGATCGCCGAGGGCGAGGGCGACAACCGGCCTCGGCGGATCGGCCGGACCCACGTCACCGTGCTCGGCTCGCCGCTGTCTCCCGAGGCAGTCGCGGGTGTCGCCGGCCGCATCGCCGACGCGGGCGCGAACATCGACAGGATCGTCCGCATGGCGCGCTACCCCGTCACGGCGATCGACCTCGACATCTCCGGTTCCGAACCCGAGCACCTGCAGATGGTGCTCGCGCAGGAGGCGGTGCAGCAGCAGGTCGACATCGCCGTCCGGCCGACGGGCATCCACCGCCATGCCCAACGCCTCGTGGTCATGGACGTCGACTCGACGCTCATCCAGGGCGAGGTGATCGAGATGCTCGCCGAGCATGCGGGCTTCGGCGACCAGGTCGCGGCGGTCACGGCGGCGGCGATGCGTGGCGAGCTCGACTTCGCCGACTCGTTACGCGCTCGCGTACGTCTGCTCGAGGGTGTGCCCGCATCGGCGCTCGACCAGGTCTACGAGTCGCTCGTCTATACCCCGGGCGCGCGCACGATGATCCGGACGCTGAAGCGGCTCGGCTACCGGTTCGCCATGGTCAGCGGTGGGTTCACCCAGATCGTGGAACGTATCGCCGCCGACCTCGGCATCCACTACTACGCCGCGAACCGTCTCGAGGTCGACGACGGGCGGCTCACCGGGCGGCTTCTCGGCGCGGTCGTCGATCGAGCGGGCAAGGCGATCGCACTGCGCCGCTTCGCCGACGATGCCGGTATCGCACTTCCGAACACCGTGGCGATCGGCGACGGCGCGAACGACCTCGACATGCTCGCCACCGCCGGACTCGGCATCGCGTTCAACGCCAAGCCGGTCGTCCGGGATGCCGCCGATACGTCAGTTTCGGTTCCGTACCTCGACGCGATCATCTACCTCCTCGGCATCACCCGCGAGGAGGTCGAGGCGGCCGACGAGGCAGCCGGGGTCAGCGGCTGATCGTCACGCGAGCGGCGGTACGTAGCGCACCAGCGTCGCCGTGGTCGAGTCGATGTCCGACCAGCGCGGCTCCACGTCGAAGACCGCCGTCGTAGCCGGTGAGAAGCCCCCCGCGCGCAGCTCGTCGTACGCCCCGCCGGCCCGGTTGCCGACGAGCTGCGCCACGAGGTCGGCGATCGTCGGGTTGTGGCCGACGACGATCGCGGTCTCGACGTCCTCCCCCAGGACGCGCACCTCGTCGAGAACCACATCGGGGTCGGCTGTGTACAACGAGTCCAACAACCGTCGGGTCACCTCCGCGGCCAGCACCGAGGCGGCGAGATCCCACGTCTGCGCCGCACGTACCGCGGTCGAGACGAGCGCGACCGCGGGCTCGCGTACGTCGCCGTCGAGCGCCTCACCGAGCGCCGTGGACTGGCTGCGCCCGCGTTCGGTCAGGTCGCGAACGGCGTCGCTGCTCGCGGTCCGCTCGGTCTTGGCGTGCCGCACGAGGATCAGCCGTGGCACGCCTACGCACCCATCGCGTGATAACCGCCGTCGACGTGCACGATCTCACCGGTCGTCGCCGGGAAGTAGTCGCTCAGCAGCGCGGCGGCCGCGCGCGCGGTCGGCTCGTTGTCCTTCTCGTCCCAGCCGAGTGGCGCGCGGTCGTTCCACAGGGCCTCGAGGTCCTCGAAGCCCGGGATCGCCTTCGCCGCGAGCGTCTTGAGCGGGCCGGCGGAGACCAGGTTGACCCGGATGCCGTCGGGGCCGAGGTCGCGGGCGAGATAGCGCGCACACGACTCCAGGCCCGCCTTCGCGACGCCCATCCAGTCGTACGCGGGCCAGGCGACGGTCGCGTCGAACGTCATGCCGACCACCGAGCTCCCCCGCCCGAGCAGCGGTCGCGCGGCATTCGCGAGCGACATCAGCGAGTACGCCGACACCTGTACGGCCTGCGACACGTCCTCCCACGGCGCGCCGACGAACCTGCCACCGAGGATCGTCTCCGGGTTGCCGTACGCGATCGAGTGGAAGATGCCGTCGAGGCCGCCCAGGGAGTCCTGCAGCTGGTTCGAGAGGTCTGCCAGATGCTGCTCGTCGGTCACGTCGAGCTCGATGACCGACGCCTCCTTCGGTAGCCGGTTGACGATCCGCCGGGTGATGCCGAGCGCCCGGCCGAAGTTCGACACGACCACCTCGGCGCCTTCGTTCTGGGCCGTACGCGCGACCGCGAAGCCGATCGAGTTGTCCATCGTCACGCCGGTGACGAGCAGCTTCTTGCCTTCGAGGATTCCCACGTCTACTCCTGTTTCTGAGGTCGGGTCTGCCTAGGCCGTGTCTAGTGTCCTGTGTACGAAGTGGTTTGACGGAAGGCGTCGTCCAGGTGGATGCATCCGCAAGGCCGAGGAGGACGGTCATAGTGGGCCCTATTTCCGACGACGAGAACGCCGCGGGGCGCCGCCTGGGCGACGAAAGACGTCCAATCATTTCGTACACAGGGCACTAGTGCCCCATGCCGAGGCCGCCGTCGACGGGGACGACCGCCCCCGTGACGTACGCCGCCGCGTCGGAGGCGAGGAACTCCACGACGCCGGCGACCTCGTCGACGTCGGCGTACCTGCCGAGCGGGATGGCCGCCTTGTACTCAGTGCGCTTCTCCTCGGGCAGCTCGGCCGTCATCTCGGTCTCGACGAACCCGGGAGCGACGACGTTCGCCGTGATCGACCTGCTGCCGAGCTCACGGGCGATCGACCGCGCCATGCCGACCATGCCGGACTTGCTCGCGGCGTAGTTCACCTGCCCCGCACTCCCCAGCAGGCCGACGACCGAGGAGACGAACACGATGCGGCCGCGACGCAGGCGCAGCATGCCCTTGGCGGCGCGCTTCGCGACGCGGAACGACCCGGTGAGGTTGGTGTCCAGCACGTCCGACCAGTCGTCCTCGCTCATGCGAAGCAGCAGCGTGTCTCGGTTGATGCCCGCATTGGCGACCAGGATCTCCACCGGGCCGTGCTCGGCCTCGATGGTCGCGAACGCCTCGTCGACCTGCTCCGGCACGGTGACGTCGCACCGGACGCCGAGGAGGCCGGTGGGGGGGCTCGCCGCTCCGGTAGGTGACGGCGACCTGGTCGCCGGCGTCGACGAACCGTTGCGCGATCGCGCGTCCGATGCCCCGGTTTCCTCCCGTGACAAGTACCGATCGAGCCACGTCGTACCTCTCGTTCGTACGTACGGCGCACCGGACGGCGGCGCCTCGCAAACGCTATCGGCTACCGCCCGGTAAGGCCGATTCGGATCACTCATCGTCCTCGAGACGGAAACCGAGCTTCATCGTGACCTGGTAGTGCGAGACCTCGCGATCGGAGATCTGTCCGCGTACGCCGAGCACCTCGAACCAGTCGAGGTGCCGGAGGGTTGCTCCGGCCCGGGAGATGCCGTTCTCGATCGCCTGGTCGACGCCGTCCGGCGACGTTCCGACGATCTCCGTGACGCGGTACGTACGGTCGCTCATGATGTCTCCTTGAGTTCGGGTGACTCCATCTTCGCCCACGCACGCACACCGGCGTACGGTGGAGACATGGATCCGCACGCGCACCAAGCGGTCAACATCACCAGCGCCCAGCCCGGACGCAGCGTCGATCTGCACAAGCGCCAGATGCGGTACCTGATCTCCATGGGGATCCGCACCGTGTGCTTCGTTGCCGCGGTCATCGCCAGCGGACCGCTGCGCTGGGGTTTCGTCGTGGCCGCCGTGCTGCTCCCGTACGTAGCGGTCATCCTCGCCAATACGGCGACGCAGCGAACGACGTCCTCCGGGCAGGCGTACCGACCGGATCCGGCGGGCAGTCTCGAATCCGGGACCCAGGGGGATGCGAAGTAGGTCACGTTCGTGTAATGTCCGGTGGCGACGCCTCGTCTCCCCCGTCGAGGTTGTCAGATGCCGGATGGCTCCCCCCGTGGCTGTCCGGCATCGCCCTTTTCTCAGGCCTTTCGCGTCGACGTACGCTGGCCCTTGTGAGTGCCGAACAGACCGACGAGCCCGATCCCCTCTGCTCGGCCAAGGGGTGCACCGCGCCGGCCCGGCATCAGCTGCTGTGGAACAACCCGAAGATCCACACGCCTGATCGGCGCAAGGTCTGGCTCGCCTGCGACGAGCACGAGGAGCACCTGCGTACGTTCCTTTCGGCCCGGGGCTTCTGGAAGGCCACCGAGCCCTTCACCCCTCGCCGCTGAGTCGGCGGGGGCTCAGCCGCCGATGGCCGACATCGGACGCGTCGGCTGCAGGAACCCCTCGTCGTCGATGCCGTGACCGGGACGCTTGATCCACATCGCGTCGCGCCAGCGCTGCGCGATGTCGGCGTCCGACGCGTCGCCTCGCAGGGCACTGCGCAGATCCGACTCCTCGCGGGCGAACAGACAGTTGCGCACCTGACCATCGGCCGTCAGGCGTACGCGGTCGCAGTCGCCGCAGAACGGACGGGTGACCGACGCGATGATGCCGACGGTCGCGGGGCCACCGTCGACGGCGAACTCCTCCGCGGGCGCGGATCCGCGTGACCGGCCGCTCGGCGTGAGCGTGTAGAACGGCCGCAGGATCTCGAAGATCTCGTCTGCGGTGATCATCTGCTCGCGGTTCCACTGGTGCTGCGCGTCGAGCGGCATCTGCTCGATGAACCGCAGCCGGTAGCCGCGCTCGAGACACCACGCGAGCAGCTTCGGCGCCTGCTCGTCGTTGAGCCCGCGCATCAGCACGGCGTTGATCTTCACCGGTTCGAGCCCGGCGGCCTTCGCCGCCTCGAGCCCGGCGATGACGTCATCGAGCCGGTCGCGCCGGGTGATCTCGGCGAACGTCTCGGGGTCGACGGTGTCGAGACTGACGTTCACCCGGTCGAGCCCGGCCGCCGCGAGTTTGTCGGCCGTGTGCTTCAGGCCGAGTGCGTTCGTCGTGATCGAGACCCTCGGACGCGGCGACAACGCGGTCAGCTGAGCGATGATCGACGCGAGGCCACGCCGTAGCAGCGGCTCGCCGCCCGTCAGCCGGACCTCGCGGATGCCCAGGTGCTCGACACCGATTCGTACGAGACGTACGACCTCGTCATCGGTGAGCGTCTCGTCGTTGGGCAGCCAGTCGAGGCCCTCCGCCGGCATGCAGTACTGGCAGCGGAGGTTGCAGCGGTCGGTGAGCGAGACGCGCAGATCGCTCGCGACGCGGCCGTACTGATCCGCGAGCATCATCGGCTTCGCGAGCTCCTGGGTCATGCACACTCCTTCGCGCTCGTCCCACCCACCCTAGCCCGCCGCACCCACGGAACCCCACGCCATCCCGGCAACCGGACGCGCGTACCGTTTCGGTGTGTACCGCTTCGTGCTCAGCCTGCGCTGGCTGGGATTCGCGCTCTTCGTGATCCTGCTCGCGGGCGTGTGCGTTCGGCTCGGCAACTGGCAGCACGACCGGCACGAGCAGCGCAAGGCGGACAACGAGATCATCAGCGCGCATCTCGACGAGTCGCCCCGGCCGATCGATGACGTGCTCGGTTCCGACGACGACTCCGTGCCCGACGACATCGAGTGGACTCCGGTCACCGTCACCGGTACCTACGACACCGAGCGCGAGGTCGTCGAGAAGTACCAGACTCGCGACGAGGGCCCTGGCGTCGACGTCGTGACCCCGCTGGTGACCGACTCCGGCATCGCGGTCATCGTCGACCGTGGCTGGATGTCGTCGCCGAACAACTCCGCCGAGGTGGACATCCCCGCGCCCCCGTCGGGCAAGGTCACCGTCACCGGATGGCTTCGGGTCGACAGCGCCGCCGAGGCGAGCGCCGTCGAGCCCACCGACGGGCAGGTGCGCGCGGTCTCCAGCACCGGCATGGAGGCCGCACTCCCGTACGACGCCTACCCGGGCTTCGTCAATCGCACCGACCAGGACCCCGCCGGTGACGACGGACTCGAGCCGGAGCCGCGGCCCGACCTCGGGCAGGGCCCGCACTTCTTCTACGCCATGCAGTGGTACTTCTTCGCCGGCCTGGCGGTCTTCGGCTGGTTCTACTTCGCGTGGTCCGAGGCCCACCCGCGTACGCGCCGCGCCAATCGCGAGACGCCCGCTGAACCCGCGACCGACAGGGACGGGGCAGACGCCGCGAGCTAGCGGGACGTATTCGTTTCGCGGATACCCCCCATCCTCAAGTCACTCTTCGCACCGTGTGAGCCGCGCCATAGTGTCGCTCGCGTCATCCCAACGCACCGCCTCGATCACTCTGCCGAGGCGGGATGTTGGTCAAACGCGAGAGGCACAACATGGCACCACGACGTCGATACGGGGGCTTGGCAGCAGCCGCACTGAGCATCGGACTGGTGGTGACGGCATGCAGCGATCCATCGCCCGCTCCAGCCGGCTCATCGTCCGGCGGTGACTCGACCACCGTCTCGGCAGGAATGGTCGCCGCCATCGACCAGATCGGTCTACCGGCGGCCCTCGACCAGGGCTTCTTCGAGAAGGAGGGCCTCAACGTCGAGATCGCCGAGCCGTACGCGTCCGGCACCGACCAGCTCAATGCCCTCGACGCCGGCCAGATCGACATCGCGCAGGTCGGCTCGCCGGTGCTCGGTGCGGTGCTCTCGGGCGCCGACTACGTGTTGCTCGGCAACTACACCGGCTCGGCGGCGAAGTACGGCAGCGACGAGACGATGGCGGTCGTGGCCCGCGACGGATCGGGTATCAAGGAAGGCGACCTTCGTACCCTCAAGGGCAAGAAGATCGGCGTCACGGTCGGGTCGATCAACCACCTCTACCTGCTCGCCGTCCTCGAGGACCTCGGCATGTCGCCCGACGACGTCAAGATCGTCAACACCGCGCCACCGGACATGGCGGTCGGGCTGCAGACCTCGGGCATCGACGCCGCGATCGTGTGGGATCCCTTCCCGATGATGATCACCGACCAGGTCGAGGGCTCGTACGACGTCGCCCGCGGGGGCGACTACATCGGCTTCCTCGGCTACGTCGTCGCCGAACGTACGTGGGCCGAGGAGAACCCGGATGTCGTCAAGTCCTTCCTGACTGCTCGTGCGAAGGCCGACCAGTGGATGCGGAAGAACCCCGACGACGCCGCCGAGGTCGCCAGCCGCTGGCTGTCGGACCTCGATCCTGAGATCGCCAGCGAGTCGATGAAGTACAACGTCACCCAGCTCGACCCGCGCATCTCCGCGTGCAACTACGCGGCGCTGAACGACGCGATGGTGACCCTCGACGAGCTGGACGCGCTCGACGGCACGTTCGACGTCAACAAGATCTTCGAGCCGAGCACGATCACCGGCATCGCCAAGGACCAGCCCGCGGTCTTCGACGACCTCAAGCCGATTCCGAAGTCGGCTCAGATCACCGACGGCTTCACGTACGACCCGAAGGCGAACCAGTGTCCGCAGTGACGACGTCGGCGCGTACCAGGCGGCGGGCATCGAACGCCGCCTGGTTCGTCAGCCCGTTCCTCGTCCTGCTTGCGATCTGGCTGGTCGCGATCCCCGCCGGCAATGTCTCGGAGCGGACGTTTCCTTCGGTCGGCAGCGTCGTGGAGGCGTTCGCCGACACGGCAGGGTCCGGCGAGCTGTGGAAGGCGGCGTCGGCAAGCCTCGCCCGCGTCCTGGTGGGTGCCGCGATCGCCGTCGTCGTCGGAGTGCCGTTCGGAATCCTGATGGGCGTCAGCCGCGGCGTCTCGACGTTCTTCTCGCCGCTGCTGCGGTTCTCCGTTGCGCTGGCCGGAATCGCCTGGGTACCGATCGCCACCCTGTGGCTCGGCTACAACAACCGCGCGGTCGTCTTCATCGTCTTCAACGCCGTCTTCTTCGCGATCGTCTACAACACCATGCTCGGCGTACGCCAGATCGACACCTCGCTGCTGCGCGCCGCACGCAGCCTCGGCGCCGGGCGCAGCCGGATGCTGTGGGAGATCTACCTGCCGGGTGCCGCGCCCAGCATCGCGACGGGGGTTCGCGTCGGGATGGGCTTCGCCTGGCGCGGGCTCATCGCCGCCGAGATGATCGCGACCAGCACAGGCCTCGGCTACAGCCTGTTTCTCGCGCGCCAGTACTACGAGACGGAGGTGATCGTGCTGATGATGATCACGATCGGCGTGCTGTGGCTCGCGATGGATCGTTGGATGCTGCGGCCGCTCGAGCGACGTACGGTCGAGCGCTGGGGCGAACAGAGCCCGGTGGCCGGATGACGGCCGCATCGCTCACCGGCATGGCCGACCGCGCTCGACCATGGACCACCCGACTCACCCACATTCCGGGGCTGGCGACATTCGGGCCGTTCGTGGTCGTGATCGCGCTCTGGCAGGTGGTCGTGTGGCTCGGCGTGTTCCCCTCGTCGTTCTTCGTGGGTCCGGGCGACGTCTGGAGCGAGGCGGTGAGCCTCACCGAGCGGGGCATCCTGCCCGCGTACATCCAGGACTCCGTCGTGCGGTTGCTCGTCGGCGCAGCGTTCGGTCTCGCCGTCGGCATCCCGCTCGGGTTCCTGGTGGGGCTCAACCGGTACGTCCGCAGGTTCCTGTGGCCGGCGCTGCTGTTCTTCCAGGCCATCGGCGACATCGCCTGGCTGCCGATCCTGATCGTGTGGTTCGGCTTCAGCCTCACGTCGGTCACCTCGGTGATCGTCTACACCGTCACGTTCCCGCTCGTGATCAGCATCGTGGCCGCTATCGACGCCGTGCCGGTGAACGTGCAGCGCGCGGCCTCCAGCCTCGGCGCATCTCGCTGGCAGCACGTCCTGTACGTGATCCTGCCCGCGTCCCTGCCCGGTGTCTGCAGTGGCATCCGCACCGGGCTCGGGTACGGATGGCGCGCCCTGATCGCGGCCGAGATCATCATCGGAACCAGCGGTGTGGGCTTCATGATGTTCGACGCACGTCGGCAGGGCGACGTGTCGCAAGTATTCGTCGGGATGGCCGTTCTGGGCATCCTCTGGTATCTCACCGACGCGCTCGTCCTCGCTCCCGCGGAGAAGGAGACCGTCGAACGGTGGGGCATGGTCGAAGGGATCGGTCGATGACCGCATTGACTGTCAAGGGCCTCCGGCAGACGTACGACGACCCGTACTCCGGCGAGGCGACGACCGCCGTCGGCGACGTGACGTTCGACGTCGGTGAAGGCGAGTTCGTCTCCCTGATCGGTCCGAGCGGGTGCGGCAAGACGACCGTGCTCAACGTCGTCGCGGGCTTCATCCAGGCGACCGACGGCACCGTGGAGATGGCGGGGAAGCCGGTGACGGCACCCGGACCCGAGCGCGGAGTGGTGTTCCAGGACTTCGCACTGTTCCCGTGGATGACCGCAGAGGGCAACGTCGCGTTCGGCCTGAAGATGCAAGGCGTCCCGCGGTCGGAGCGTCGTACGCGGGCCCGCGAGATGCTGCGGCTGGTCGGGCTGGAGGGCAACGAGTCGAAGTACCCGCACGAGCTGTCCGGCGGCATGCGCCAGCGCGCCGGTGTCGCACGAGTCCTCGCGACAGAGCCGGCGATGATGCTGATGGACGAGCCCTTCGCGAGCATCGACGCGCAGACCCGGCGCGTACTCCAGCAGGAGGTGCTGCGGATCTGGGAGCAGGACCGTACGACGGTGCTGTTCGTGACGCACGACGTCGACGAGGCGATCTTCATGGCCGACCGCATCATCGTGCTCGGCGGCCGTCCGTCGACCGTCGAGGCGAACATCGTCGTCGACCTGCCCCGCCCGCGTACGTGGCGCGACGTGCAGGTCGACTCGACGTTCCTCGACCTGCGCAACGAGCTGCTCGTACGCCTCGGCGTCGAGGACGGCGTGGAGGCCCGATGACGCTGCTGATCCGGATCCTGCGCTCGCGCGCCGTCATCACCCTGGTCACGGTCGCGGTGCTGCTCGCCGCCTGGAACGCCTACCTCGCCGTACGCGCGCCGAGCAGGGTCGACGCCGATCTGAAGGAGCAGGCCGAGAGCGGTCAGCCAGTACGGGTCGCCGTCCAGCTGGGATTCCCGGCGGAACGCTTCCACACCCTCGAGCTGCAGAAGTACGGCCGGGTGAGCGGCGTCGACGGCAAGGTCATCGAGCTGCGCGACGTACGACCGGAGTCGGTGAACGCGATCGCCCGCATCTACTGGGTCGACGAAGTACACGCCGCCGAGAGCCCGGCCTCATGACGGCGCCCGGCGTACTCCCCCGGCTGTTCGACGCGGGGCTCGTCATGGTGGTCCGCGCACCGAGCGCCGACGACGCGATCGCGGCGATCACCGCGGCGCGTCGCGGTGGCATCGAGGTCGTCGAGGTCACCTTCACGACGCCCGACGCCGTACAGGCGATCGCCCGCGTACGCACCGCGTACGACGACGTCCTCGTCGGCGCGGGCACCGTGCTGTCGCGCGTGGACGCGGAGGCTGCGGTCGACGCCGGGGCACAGTTCGTCGTCTCACCCGGCCTGGACCTCGACCTGCTGCGCTGGGCACCGACGGACATCGCCGTCGTACCGGGGGTGCTCAGCCCGAGCGAGGTGATGCGGGCGAACCGCGCGGGCGCGGACGCGGTGAAGCTGTTCCCCGCCCACACCGTCGGCCCGGCCCACCTGCGCGCATTGCTCGCCCCGTTCCCCGGACTCCGCGTCATTCCGACCGGCGGTGTGACACCCGACAACGCCGCCGACTGGCTCGAGGCCGGCGCGGCCGCGGTCGGGATCGGCGGAGCCCTCAGTCCCAACACACCGGTGACGGACCTCGTCGCCGACTCCATCACCGACGAGGCCGCACGCGCGGTCGCCGCGGTGCGTAGCCATCGCCACCACATCACCCAGGAGATGACATGACCGAGCAACAGTACGACAGCGCCACCATCACGGCGTTCGAGCAGATCAGCACGGCCTCGGTCAGCGACGCCCTGCAGAGCCTCGGACCGCACGGGTACCTGTCCTCGGACATCAACCTCGTGACCGGTCGCAAGATCGTCGGGCCGGCCGTGACCGTACGCGAGATCCCGACGACGGAGGAGGTGCCGCCGACGCACGCGCTCGAGGCGATCGACGCAGCGACCCAGGGCGACGTGATCGTCATCGACGTCGGCGCCGAGCGCGACGTCGCCGCATGGGGCGGCCTGATGACCGCGGGCGCGGTCGCGAACGGTCTGGCGGGCGTGATCCTGGATGCCGGCGTACGCGACGTCGAGGAGATCGACCGCGACTTCGCCGGCTTCACCGTGTTCGCGCGGACGACCTCACCCGCGACGACGCTCGGCCGGTTCAAGACCGTTGCGAGCGGCGAGCCGGTGGTCGTCGGCGGGGTGACGATCAACCCCGGTGACCTCATCGTCGCCGACCGCGACGGTGTCGTCGCCATCCCCCGCGACCTCGTCGAGCAGACGCTCGCGGGCGCGCAGGACATCGAGGATCGCGAGCGCGAGCAGACCCGACTCATCCTCGAGTCCGGCTCGCTCGCGACCGGCCTGGCCAAGTACAACCGGATCTGAGGGGCTCGCCTTGCCTGACATCGTGTCGTTCGGGGAACCGATGGTCGAGTTCAACGCCGAGTCGGTCGGCGGCCCGCGTACCGGCTCGCTCTTCAGCCTCGGGTACGGAGGCGACAGCTCCAACTTCGCGGTCGCGGCCAGCCGGCTCGGTGGCCGCAGCGGCTACCTGACCCGGGTGGGAGCCGACCACTTCGGCGCCCTGCTGCAGGACCTGTGGCACTCCGAGGGCGTCGATGCGACGCCGGTGATCGTCGACGAGCCGCGGCCGACCGGGATCTACTTCATCGTGCGCAACGGTGCCGCGACGGAGTTCGTCTACCGGCGTACGAACTCGGCCGCCTCGCACCTCGCGCCCGACGACCTTCCGCACGGGTGGATCGAGCAGGCGACGATCCTGCACGTCACCGGCATCACCCAGGCGATCAGCCAGACCGCAAGCGACACGGTGTTCGCGGCGATCGAACGCGCACGGGCGGCGGGTACGACCATTACGTACGACCCGAACATCCGCCCGCGGCTGTGGCCACTGCAGACCGCACGCGCCATCGCCCGCTACACGATCCCGCTGTGCTCGGTCGCGTTGCCGAACCTCGACGAGGGGCGAATGCTGACCGGGTACGAGGATCCGAAGGCGATCACCCAGGAGCTGCTCGAGCTCGGCGCACCGCTCGTCGTACTGAAGATGGGCAGCGCGGGTGCGATCGTCGCCAGCCCGGACGAGTACGTGTCGATCCCGGCGCTCCACGTACGCGCGAAGGACCCGACCGGCGCCGGTGACACGTTCGATGCCGGTTTCGCGGTCGCGACCGTCGAGGGACGTACGCCTGCCGACGCCGCGCTGTTCGGTGCGGCGGCCGCCGCACAGGTGGTGAAGTCGCTCGGCGCTGTCGATCCCATCCCACAGCGCCATGCCGCCGACGCGTTCCTCGCCGAGCTCCAGCAGGCGGGCGCCTGACGCGCCCCCAGATCTGGGCCCGTATGGACCGTTTCCGACTCCAAAACGGTCCATACGGGCCCGAATCCGGTGGATCAGGCGCGCCGCTGGTAGTGCTGCACCGCTTCGGGTACGGGGAGCTGCGCGATCACGTCGATGAGCGCCCGGGTTGCGGGCTGCATCGAGTGCGAGGAGTCCCAGAAGACACCGACCACTCGCCTGCTTCCGGACTCCTGGATCGGTACGACGCTCACGCCGTCGATGTCGCACACCGACGCCGCGAGTAGGTTCGTCAACCCGACGCCGAGGCCTTTACGTGCAAGGGCGACGAGCGTCTGCGGCGCGTTCGTGTGGAACGCGACGTTGGGCGTGACACCGGCCGCCATCATCGAGCGGACGATCTCGTTCGGGTCGTCCTGGTCGGTACGCAGGTCGCCGATGGTGATGATCGGGTTCTCCGCCACCTCACGCAGCGAGACGTACTCCAGGCCGGCGATCGGATGGTCGACGGGCACGACCGCGACGATCGGCTCCTCCCACAGGGCATGGTGCAGGATCGCGGCGCTACGCGGCGACGGTAGGGCCGGCCGGATCGCCAGGTCGGCATTGCCGGTCTGCAGATCCTCGAGCAGCTCGGCCGCAGTGCCCTCTCGCAGCGTCACGCTGACCTGTGGGTACGCCTCGGCGAACGCGTGCAGAAGATCGGGTACGAACGCCGCACCGGCACTCGGGTAGCAGCCCAGCGCAACGCGCCCCCGCAGGATGCCGATGACGGCCTGCACGGATGCCTCGCCCGCGTCGAGGTCGGCGAGCGCCCGTCGCGCATGCTCGAGAAACGCGACTCCGGCCTCGGTCAGTCGTACGGGCCGTTCGCGGCGGTCGAACAGGATCGCACCGAGGCGGCGTTCGAGATCGGCGACGTGGGAGCTGATCCTCGGCTGCGAACGGTACGTGTGCTCGGCCGCCGCGGCGAACCCGCCGAAGTCGACCACGGCGAGGAAGCTGGTCAACCACTCGAGTCGGTAGCTGTCGGTGGATCCTTCGCGCATCGTGACCGGCCGTCTCAGAGCGTCCGGAGGGCGCCGCCGTCGACGGGAACCGCCGCGCCGGACACGTACGAGGCAGCCGGTGAAAGCACGAACGCGGCGACCCGGCCGAACTCCTCCGGAACCCCGTAACGCCGTAACGGGATCCGTCGTACGCGCGCGTCCTTCGACCACTGGGGATCATCGGCCTGCTCGTCCATCCACCGCACTCGCTCGGTCTCGACCCGGGCCGGGAGCAGGCTGTTGACCCGGATGCCCTGCGGCCCGAGCTCGTCGGCGAGGCTCTTCGCGGCCATAGCGAGACCGGGGCGCAAGCCGTTGGAGATCGCCATGCCGTCGAGCGGCGCGCGTACCGACGTCGACAGTACGAACGCGATCGACCCGCCGGCGCCGACGGCCGCGGCGACCGTACGCGCCAGCCGGAGTCCACCGACGAACACGTTCTCGAAGGCCTCTCGCCACTGGTCGTCGGAGATCTCCGTGACGGCACCCCGCATCGGGCCTCCGACGCTGATCAGTGCCCCGTCGAGCCGACCGAAAGACCGCTGTGCCTCGCCGACGAGCATTTCCGCGCTCTTCGGATCGGCGTTGTCGGCCACGACGCCGACGCACTGCTCCCCCAGCTCGTGAACGGCCTTCTCGACGTACTCCTCGGTCCGCCCGGAGAGCACGACGCGGGCGCCCTCGGCGACCAGCACCTCGGCGGTCGCCCGGCCAAGACCTCGCGAGCCGCCGGTGACGATGAAGACGGAGTCCGCGAGTCCAAGGTCCATGCGGGTCAGCCTGCCATGCCGCCTTTCGCGAGCGACGCCGAGTCGGCATCGACGACGGCGTCAAGGTCAGCCGGCGGCACCAATGGTCTCTGTTGCGAACTGGGTGCGGTAGAGCTCGGCGTACGTACCCTCGCGGGCGAGCAGCTCCGTGTGCGTGCCCTGCTCGACCACGCGACCGGCGTCGAGGACGACGATCGAGTCGGCGTTGCGTACCGTCGAGAGCCGGTGCGCGATCACCAGCGAAGTACGTCCGGCGAGTGCGCGGTCGAGGGCTGCCTGCACGGCACGCTCCGACTCGGAGTCGAGGTGTGCCGTCGCCTCGTCGAGCACGACGACGCGCGGCCCCTTGAGCATCAGCCGGGCGATCGCCAGCCGCTGCCGCTCGCCTCCCGACAGCCGGTGCCCACGGTCGCCGACGACTGTGTCGAGACCGTCGGGCAAGGCGTCGACCAGGTCGAGGATCTGCGCATCGGACAGTGCCGCACGCATCTGGTCGTCGGTCGCGTCGGGCGACGCGTACAGCAGGTTGGCGCGAATCGTGTCGTGGAACATGAAGGGATCCTGGGCGACGTAGCCGATCGTGTCGCGCAGCGAGTCCTGGCGCAGCTGGCGTACGTCGCGGCCGCCGACCAGCACGGCGCCGGAGTCGACGTCGTAGAGCCGCGCGAGCAACGCGCTGACCGTCGTCTTGCCGGCACCCGAGTGGCCCACGAGGGCGACCATCTCACCGGGCTCGATGGCAAACGAGATGTCGTGCAAGACCTCGCCGCTCGGCGACTGCCCCGACCTGGCAACCCCTTCGAGGCTGGCGAGCGACGCCTCGGCGTCGTCGTAGCCGAAATGAACCTGGTCGAGCTCGACACTCGCGGGTGCGTCGTCGGGGAGATCGACGGCATTGTCGGCATCGCGGATCGTCTGCGGCAGGTCGAGCACCTCGAAGACCCGCTCGAAGCTGACCAGCGCCGTCATGATGTCGACGTGCACGTTGGTCAGCGACGTCAGCGGCCCGTACAGCCGGCCCATCAGGGCGGCGAGCGCGAGCAGCGTACCGACGGTGAGGACACCGTTGATGCCCATCACACCGCCGATGCCGTACACGAGTGCGGTCGCGAGCGCGGCGACCAGAGTCATTGCGGAGAAGAAGATCCGGCTGGTCATCGCGATGCGTACGCCGAGATCGCGTACACGCGCGGCCTGGCCGTCGAAGCCGTCGCGCTCCTCGTCCGGGCGGCCGAACAGCTTGACCGTCATCGCGCCGCCGACCTGGAAGCGCTCGGTCATCGTGCCGCCGAGGTCGGCGTTGACCTCCATCTGCTCCCGGGTCAGGCCGGACAGGCGCTTCCCCGCCCACTTGGCGGGGAACAGGAAGATCGGTACGAGCAGGAATGCGACGAGGGTGATCTGCCACGACAGGATCAGCATGGTACCGACGACCAGCGCGAGGCTGATGACGTTCGAGACGACTCCGGACAGCGTCGAGGTGAAGGCCCGTTGTGCACCGATCACGTCGTTGTTGAGGCGGGAGACGAGCGCGCCGGTCTGGCTGCGGGTGAAGAACGAGAGCGGCATCCGCTGCACGTGGTCGAAGACCTCAGATCGCAGGTCGTAGATCAGCCCCTCGCCGAGACGTGCGGAGAAGTACCGCTGCGCGAGCGCGAGCCCCGCCTCGATGAACGCGAGCAGTGCGACGATGCTCGACAGGATCACCACGACCGACGTGTCACCGGGTACGACGCCGTCGTCGATGATCGACTTGAACAGCAGCGGTGTCGCGACCGTCAGGCCTGCCGTGAGCACGACGAGCACCAGGAACGCCGTGATCTGGGCGCGGTACGGGCGCGCGTACTGCAGGATGCGCCGGGTCGTGCCGGGTGCGACGCGCTGTCGCAGAACGGACGGATCGTTCGTCATCGAACGCCAGGTGCCGGGGTTCATCGGCCTCACCTCCCGGTGGATTTCAACCGACGTAATCCCAATTACATTCCCACCAACGCTGACGAGAGGATCCAGGCCCGCCGAGGAGAGACTTCTGGTCGGAGCGCTGGGCCGGAACTCTCTCCTCGAGGGGCCAGAACTCTCTCGTCAGCGTGGTCAGGCGGAGAGCTCGGCTCCCGGGCGTGGGCGGTTCGGCAGCAGGTCGTCCACGAGGGCGAGCGTGCTGCCCTCCGGACCCCGCGGCGAGCCACAGCGTCCGAGCGTCGCGAACATCTCGTCGACGAGGCCGGCAACGTCGGTGTCTGCCGCCGCCGCGAGGCGCAGCATCCGCCGCCACAGCACCTCCGCGTCGGGTACGCCGCGCAGGCCTGCACGCAGCGCGTCGACGGCCTCGCGAGGACGGCCGTGGTCGCTCGCCGAGACAGCCGCCGTCTCCGCGATCGACACAACGGTCTCTCGCATCCGTCGCGTCAGCTCCGGGCGTACCCACGCGTACCGCTCTGCGGGCAGCTCCGCGAGCGGGGCACCGGTCACGTACCGCAGGCCGTCCGCCGCCGACGCGAGCCCGCTGCGTGCGAGGTCGACGTTGCACATCGTGAGGACGTGCCAGTCGACCCGCACCCGGCTCAGGTCCAGGAACCAGCGCCCATCGGTGCCGGTCACGGCGGAGGCGCCACCCGGTGCGGTCAGCCACGTCTGCGCAGTCTCGAGCGCCGCCGAGACGACATCGTCGGAGGCACCACGCGGCCACAGCATGCCTTCGAGGACGCGCTGGTGCACGCCCTCCGGGTGCAGCGCCAGGCAGACGACGATCTCGGTCGAGAGCGGGAGGCGTTCGTCGTCGATCTCACCGACCGCGTCGACCCGCAGGTCGCCGAGCACCTGAATGTCGGCGACCACGCCTGCACCCGGGTCGGCGACCCAGGGGTCGTACCCGGGTACCGCCTGGGGCGACTCCGACTCGACCGGCGCGATCTCTTGTCCGTACAGCGCGACCAGGGGCGGAATGCTCGCTGCCGGCAGCCGCTGTGCGTTGAGCGCCATGCCCCAACCCGCCGGTACGACGACGCCGTCGGCATTGGCCGACAGGCGCAGACCCGCTCGTTCCACCTCGCCGCAGCAGAACACACCGATCGGGTTCTGCCGGTCGGTGGCGAACCCGGTCAGGATGGCGAGCTGTGTGCGCGACGGCTCGTCGGCCGACACGATCACGCGCTCACTGAGCCGGTGCTGCACCGACCCGCGTACGTGCGAGATCGCGTCGTCGAGCGTCGAGAACTGGCGCAGCCGGCCACCGCCGAGGGGCAGCAGGTCCTCATGGAACCCGACCGCGATCACCTCGATCACGTCGGCCCAGGCATGGGTCGCGAGGTCGATGACGATCGAC
The DNA here is from genome assembly GCF_025790165.1 of Solicola gregarius. Taxonomy (GTDB): domain Bacteria; phylum Actinomycetota; class Actinomycetes; order Propionibacteriales; family Nocardioidaceae; genus Solicola; species Solicola gregarius. The sequence continues at coordinate 4,309,968 of NZ_CP094970.1, read as the reverse complement.
CGCGCCATCTCGGTCGCCACCCTGCGATCGCCGCTCACCGCGACGACTCCGCCGGCCGCCGCGAGGTTGACCAGCACCTGCTCGCCACCGTCGACCCCGATGCACGCCAACTGTGGCGCCGCGGACGGGCCCTCGAGGTGCTCGCGGGTGAGCGCGTCCGCAGTCGTCGTCCACTCGTACGCGTCGGCGCCGGGGAGCCAGCCCTTCGCCGGTGGGCCCGCCACGCCGTCGAACCGTACGCTCATCCGGTCGGCGCCGAGACGCGCGACGCTGGGGCGTACCCCGGATTCGTGCGTGCCCATCGACCGCATCGCCCGGTCGGCGAACAACGCCGACGGCCGGTCGGCGCGAAGCTGCAGCGAGTGCTCCTCGTCGAACGGTGCGCCACGCCCCGGTGGGTCGCCGCCGTTCCATCCGCGCTGACGTCGGAGGCCCCACAGCAGGCCGGCCGCGATCAGGCCGCCGCCGAGGCCGAGCTGGGCGTACAGCGTCGAGTGGTTCTCACCACCGGTCGGGCGGGTCGAGGTCGCCGAGGTGGCACCCTCGGATGCGACGTCGGCCCCGGTGTCACCCTGCTGTTGGGTGCCCGGGCCCTGGTGGGCCGCGCCCTTGTCGTCGCCCTGCGACGGACCGACCGGCTGTCCGTCGGGCCGGATGACGTTGGGGCCACGCGCGTCGTCGGGCAGGCGCATCTGCCAGCCGGGGTAGATCAGGTCGGGGTCGATCAGCCGGTTGCCGTCCTCCTGCAGGACGCCCTTGTTCAGCTGGTAGATCTCGCGCCACCGCAGTGGGTCACCGAGGGTGCGGTCGGCGATGTCCCAGAGACAGTCGTAGTTGCCCGCATGCGGCGGCTGCACGTAGTACGCGAGCCCGGTCTGTGCCTGCGCTCCGGTCGGGAGCTCCTGGGCGAGCGCGCTGCCGCCGGGGACGCCGGTCGCGGCCTGCGCGTTGGCAGGTACGCGCTGCTGTGCCGCGTCGATCTTGTCGAACGCCGCCTGGACGCTCTGCTGGACCGCGGGCACGTCTCCCGGACCCGCGCCGCCGCCGGTCGCCGCGGTGGCGGCCGGTGCCGAGATCGTCGCCGTACCGATCAGCAGGAGCACCGACGCGACGAGCCGACGGGCGAGCGGTTGGGCACCGACGCCGCCGCTCGGCGCCGGACGGTCCTGGCGCGCGCGTACGACCTCGACGGCCACGCAGACGACGAAGTACGCCCACGCCGCCCACATCACCAGCGTGAGGATGGAGACGATCGCCGAGTCGTCGAGCTCACTGCTCAGCCAGTCGCCGGGCTCGGCCACCGCGTCCCACGGGGCCCCACCGGCGTACGTCCACAGCGCCCATGGCACGCCGGCGATCAGGACGGCGAGCGCGACCAGGGCCGCGAGGCCTCGCATCCGCTGAGCTGGGGTCGTCACGTCATGCTCCCGTCGGGGTCGGTGCGTGCGTACGCAGTGAGGCGCACCCTTCCATCATGGCCGGAAATGGGGTCACGCACACCCTCCCCTCCCCGGATTCGGGCGAAACGACCCGTTCATGGCGATCGATCGGGCGCTATGGGCCAAAATCGTGCGGATCAGGCCAGGCTGATCAGGTCGGCGTAGTCGGCCGACCAGAGGTCCTCGTCGCCTTCCGGCAGGATCAGCACCCGATCGGGCTCGAGCGCCTCGACGGCGCCTTCGTCGTGCGTGACGAGCACGATCGCGCCTTCGTACGTGCGGATCGCGCGGAGGACCTCGTCGCGCGAGGCGGGGTCGAGGTTGTTGGTGGGCTCGTCGAGGAGTAGTACGTTCGCCGCCGAGACGATCAGCGTTGCGAGCGCGAGGCGGGTCTTCTCGCCACCGGACAGCACCGATGACGGCTTGTGCGAGTCGTCACCGGTGAACAGGAACGAGCCGAGCACACTGCGCGCCTGTGTATCGGTCAGCTCGGGCGCTTGTGCCTGCATGTTCTCGAGCACCGTACGCCGCAGGTCGAGCGTCTCGTGCTCCTGTGCGTAGTAGCCGATCTTGAGGCCGTGGCCGGGCAAAACCGTGCCGGTGTCGGGCTTGTCGATGCCAGCGAGGATGCGCAGCAGGGTCGTCTTGCCGGCGCCGTTGAGGCCGAGCACAACGACCCGGCTGCCCCGGTCGACGGCCAGGTCGACGTCGGTGAAGATCTCCAGCGAGCCGTACGACTTGCTCAGCTCGCTCGCCTGCAGTGGCGTCTTGCCACACGCGGCGGGCGACGGGAACTTGATGTTCGCAACGCGGTCGGCCGCCCGCGCCGCCTCGAGACCGGAGAGCATCCGCTCGGCGCGGCGCGCCATGTTCTTTGCCGCGGTCGCCTTCGTGGCCTTGGCGTGCATCTTCTCGGCCTGGGCCATCAGCTGCCCGGCCTTGCGCTCGGCGTTGGCGCGCTCGCGCTTGCGGCGGCGCTCGTCGGTCTCGCGCTGGCGCAGGTAGAGCTTCCAGCCCATGTTGTAGACGTCGACCTCGGCGCGGTTTGCGTCGAGGTGCAGCACCTTGGTGACGGTGTTCTCGAGCAGCGCGACGTCGTGGCTGATCACCACCAGACCACCGTTGTGCGACTTCAGGAAGTCGCGCAGCCACACGATCGAGTCGGCATCGAGGTGGTTGGTCGGCTCGTCGAGCAGCAGCGTGTCGGCGCCGGAGAACAGGATGCGGGCGAGCTCCACCCTGCGTCGCTGCCCGCCGGACAGCGTTGCGAGCGGCTGGCCCATCACCCGGTCGGGCAGCCCCAGGCTCGCCGCGATCGTCGCGGCCTCGGACTCCGCGGCGTACCCGCCGCCGGCATGCAGCTCCGCGTCGGCACGCTCGTACCGCCGCATGGCCTTGTCGCGTACGCGCTCGTCGTCGGAGGCCATCTCGGCCTCGGCCTTGCGCAGCTTGCGTACGACGTCGTCGATGCCGCGTGCGGACAGGATGCGCTCGCGCGCGGAGACCTCGAGATCGCCCGTACGCGGGTCCTGCGGCAGGTAGCCGACGGTGCCGGTGTTGGTCACACTTCCGCCAGTCGGCTGGCCCTCGCCCGCGAGAACGCGGGTGAGCGTCGTCTTGCCGGCGCCGTTGCGGCCGACCAGCCCGACCTTGTCGCCGTCTCCGACCCGGAAGGCGACGTCCGACATGAGCACGCGTGCGCCGACCCGCAGCTCGAGGCCGTTGACGGTCAGCATGGCAGGGCTCCGGTAGGCAACGTACGTACGTGGGCGCGGCCGCGCGAATGGGTGTGGCGGCCAACTGCATAGCCTACGTGGCGGGCGCCGGTGTTCGCGAATCGATTTCGAGTGAGGTTGCGTACGGCAACCACCCCTCGGCGAACGCAGCCATTGTGGAGGCGCAGCGTGCCACACAGCCGATGCGAGTCGGAACCACCATCACCCGGTGACAGTTCGCCGCGGCTCGCATCGCGGGCATCTGTCCGCTGAGGCGTTAGGAGAGCGCACTGCAAGCCTTGATGTATAGCACGACATCATGCCGATCTATGTCGATGCCCTCGAGGCCGGGTCCACACTTAATTACGTCCCGCTGACCGTCGTCCATATATCCAACAAAGAATCCCTTGAACCGCTTTAAGTCGAGTTTGTCGTGCCCAGCGCCACCATAAAACGCGCTTTGCGACGCAGTCTTGAGCCGGGATGCCTTAAAGGTCTCGCGGCCAGGTCCTCCCTTCACCGTGAGCCAGCCGGTCACGCTGAAATTGTCGTCGCCCTTCCCTCCATACAACGTGCTGTGCTTCCGGGGACCAGCACGGAGGTAATCATTACCTGGACCGCCACGCAACGTATCAGCGTCACGCCCACCGAACAGCCGATCGCGCCCCGGTCCGCCAAACAGGTCGTCCTGTCGCGGACCGCCGGTTAGTCGATCTCGACCCGCCTGTCCGTACAGGTCGTCCAGGCCATTGCCGCCCGCGATCTTGTCGGCACGTTTTCCCCCGAAAAGCTCATCGAAGCCGAGGTTACCACGAATGCGATCTCGGCCGCCCCGACCCAGCATTACGTCCTCGCCCTTGCCTCCACTCATCATATCGCCTCTATTCGTCCCGACAAGGCGATTATCGTCAGGCCCGCCGACAATTCTGTCTGCTACGGCGGATGTCGCGGTTGCCAGAATAGCGGCGCCCGCAAGCACACCCAGCAAAATCTTGCTCATAATAGAACCTCTGTCGCCGGAGCCAAACGTGACTGACCGTAACAACCGTGCAGCAAGCGGTCAACCACCTCAGGCGGAGCGGCGATAGCCGGGCAGCAGCTTGTCGACCAGGGCGTCGGTCTCGGGCCGCGCGCCGCGGGGCGAGCCGTGGCGCGCGATGGCGGCATACATGCCGTCGGCCACGACCTTGATGTCCCGCGGCGACGCGAACCGCTCGGCGAGCCGTAGCGCGTCGCACCACAGCTGCTCCGACGCAGGCGCCAGGTCGAGGCCACGGAGCAGCGCGTCGCGCGCGCCCTCGCCGTCGCCGCGGTCGGCCAGCATCGCCGACAGTCGCCTGGCCGTGCGGATGACCAGCGCCGGGATCTGGACCTGCGCCGAGTCGTACGCGAGCCAGCCGTAGCGCCCGGTCGGCAGGTCCGCCCATGCTTCCCCGCGAACCAGGTCGAGCGCCGCGCCCAACGCCCGCTCCGCCTCGCGCGGCATCCGCTCGGCATGGTCGACGTACGCACGGAACACGTCCCAGTCCACTCGTACGCCCGGGCCGCGCAGCTGCCAGAGCCCGTCGACGAGTCCGAACCGCTCCGCGCCCAACCACGTCGTCACGCGTTCGAGCTCGGCGTCGCGCGTCGCGTCGGGGACGCCCCGCGGCCAGATCGCCGCCGTGAGCGTGTCGGGATGGACACCACCGGGCTGCAACGCGACGAACGCCGCGATCTCGGTCAGCAGGTCGCGCCGCGGCTCGGAGATCTCGGTGACGCCGTCCACCCGCACGGGCCCGAGCAACCGCACCTCGACGGGCTGTCGAGCCGACGGGTCGAATTGCGCACCGTCGACGTCGGTGACGTCGACGCCCGGCGCGAGCGCCTCGGGACCGTCCGGCCCGTCCGACCCCGACTCGTCGGACTGCGTGCGCTGGTACACGTCGACGATCCCGCGGTACGCCGCGACGTCGATGCCCTGGGCGCGTACGTCGAGTCCGATCGGTGCACACGTCAGGCGCCCGTCGTCGGTGGCAACGAGCCGCGCGGCGGCACTCGGCACGTCGCCGACGACCACGACCGCGATCGACGTACGAAGGTCCGCCGCCAGCTCGTGCAGCGCCCCCAACGTCTCGGTCGTCGGGACGCCGGAGCAGACAACGAGCTGGTGCTGCCACAACAGTGGGTCGTCGTGGGTGAAGCGGGCGTCGTGCACGCTGCGTACGCCGACCCGCGAGCACGCCTGTCGCTGCTCGGCCGCCACTCGTTCGAGCGGGGCGATCGCCTGCGCGAGATCGTCGACCACCCGGATCGTGGCGTCCGCGACCGACGTGACGTCGTCGGCGAACCCGACCATCGTCACCTGTCGCCGATCGGCCCACGCGTGGGTGGCCGTGTCGAGCGCAAAGCTCATCGCGACCGCGCGTGCCCGATGGCTCTCCCCGCCGACGCTCACGATGCCGCGGAAGGCGTCGAGATCCATCAGCAGTGTCGATCCGTCGTCGCGACCGCCGAACGCCACGAGTCCCGGCGCGGGTGCGGGCGACGCCTCGCCGAGCCGCTCCGCCTCCGCGTCGCCGATCGTCCACACCCGTCCGTCGCGGGCGGTCTTCCATCCGTACGAGGGCGCCGCGGACGGCGTGCCATGGAAGGACACCGCGAGCCCGGTCGGCGACACCGAGCACTGCGCGATCGGGGGAACGCCGTCCGTCGCTCCGGCGGTCCAAGCACGCAGGCCGCGGTTCAGCATCCTCGCCGCGGGCTCGTCGGCCTCGTTGCGCAGGGCCGCCTCGGGCGCGCGGGCCGCGTCGCCGTTGGGCGGAGGGTCGAGTCGCCTACCGACGAGGGCCCCGATGGTCGCGCTCGCTCGATAGCGGCGCAGTCCGGCCGCCAACCCCGCAGCCAGTAGGCCCCCGGCCGCGCCGAACAGCGGCGCCCACGCGGTCGGGCCCGCGTCGTCGGCCTCGTCGCTTTCCGACGGCGCATCGGCGGGCTCGAGCGACTCCAGGTCGTGGTCGACGATGCGCAGGCCCGCGCCCTGGGCGTCGGTCGGTAGGCGGAGCACCCACCCTGCTCGGATCAGGTCGGTGCCGGTCAGCGTCGCGCCGTCGGGCTGGACGACGCCTCGGTTCAGGTCGAGGATCTCCTTGTAGCGCGTACCGCTGCCGAGGAACCGGTCGGCGATGTCCCACAGGGTCTCGTAGTTGCGCCCTTCCGGCGGTCGCACGTCGTAGTACGGCGCAATGCCGTCGGTCTGCCGCTGCTCGACGGGTACAAACTCATTCGCCGGACCCGACTCGCGCGCGGTCGGCCGCGCGCCCGTGCCCGCAGAGCTCAACTCCGCAACCGGTCCCGGGTCGGCCGGAACGGATATCGCATGCGCGCTGACCACCGGACCGGTCGTTGCGCCGCCGATCAGTACGACCGCCGCGACCAGCCGCCTGGCGAGCGCCTGCGTACCGGCACCTCCCCCGAGCAGCCGCGGCGCGAGCCGGCCGCCGCGCGCCTCCGCGGACGCCTCGACGACCAGGCACACGCAGAAGTACAGCCAGGCGAGCCACACCACGATCGCCAACACCGCAACGACGTCGCGCGCCGACGCCTCACCGACGAGGGAGTCGTCGACCTCGGGCTTCCACGGCGGCCCGGCGAGCAACCACAACGCGACCGGGACGCCGACGACGATCACCAGCGTGCCGAGCAGCGCCAGGGTCCCCAGCAGTACGTCCGCGGCGCGCCCGCGCGACGCTCCCGTGGACGGGAGCCGGATCTGGTTCACCTGTGGGGTCCTCCGTCGCCGTTGCCGTCGCCGTTGCCGTCGCCGTTGCCGTCGCCGTTGCCGTCGCCGTTCCCGTCGCCGTTCCCGTCGCCGTTCCCGTCGCCGTTGCCATCGCCGTTGTCGGGCTTGGGCGCGACCCAAGGCGGCCAGCAGAACACGTCCGCCGTCGGCGCGCTCTCCGTGATCGGCGGTTTGAGCGGCTTATCACCCTCGTGCCAGATGTGGTGCTGGTCGTACGGGTCGAAGTACGGCTCCTCGCAGCGATACAACTTGTCCGGCGGCTCCGATGGACCGCCCGTCGGGAACGGGTTGCCGGACGGCGGTGCGGTGGTCGGCGGGTCATTGGTCAGCTGCTGTCCCGACTGCGGCTCGATCACGCCCTGGATGGGCCGCGCCCGCGCGACACCGTTCGCGGTCCACACGTCGACGTTGAACATCCCGCTCAGGATGCCCTCGGTCTCGATCGTCGTCCGCACCTGGACGTCGTACACGTCGTTGCCGGTCTCGTTCCCGCTCTTGACCAGCTCCGCATCGCAGGTCACGAGGTCGTCGTCGCGGTCCATCGCCCCCTGGCAGAACCGCGCCGCCGCGGCCTCGGCGTCGTCCTCGTCGACGAGCGCGACGTCGCTGGTCAGGTCGATCGCCGTCGCACCCGCCCGCGAGGCCTCCTGCGCGTACGCGACCGCGCGGGAGCGCGAGTTCATCTGCCGCCCGCCGTCGATCACCAGGCCGGCGAGCATGAACAGCGCGATCGTCACGATCAGCACGAACGGTGTGATCGACCCGCTCTGGTCGTCACGCGTCGGCACCAGCCGACAAAGGCGTTGCATTATTCGGCCACCCCTCGATAGCGGTCGAGCGGACTCGTGAAGGTCTGGTCGATGGTGGCGCTGTCGAGCGGCAGCGGCCCGAGATCGGTCAGGTCGACGTCGCAGCGCACGCGCACCGAGATGTACGAGACCTCCGACGGATCGTCGCTGGCATCCTGCTCGTACGCCTTCGGCCCGAGCTCGAACGTGACGTCCACGTTGTCGCGACACGAGTCCGGTGCGTCCTCCAGCGCCTCGTCGACGACCTTGCGCGCGATCGTCTCGGCCTCGGAGCGGCTGTTCTGCGCGGTCGCCGCCCGGGCACCGTCGCGCGCCGCCTGGTCGATCTTGCCCTCGGTCTCCGCGTAACGGCCGAACACCAGGATCAGCGACAGCACCGCGAACATCACCGGCGCCAGGATCACCAGCTCCAGGCTCGCCGTACCGCGCTCAGTCGCCATCGCCGTACCCCGCATCGGGACGGAACTTCTCCAGCGTCGCGGTCACCGTCTGGGTGACGGTCCAGGTACCCGCGGGCGCGTCCATCGACCCGGACACCGTCATCGTCACCTTTCCCGTTTCCGCATCGATATCGGAGTCGACCTCGACGCCGTCCAGGCCGCCGATCTTCGTCGCGTAGCCGTACGCGTACTTCTCGGCCTGTAGCTTGAACGACTCCGGGTCGACGTGCTCACCGGCCAGCCGCAGGTACGAGACGCCCTCGCGCGCGGCGCTCTGCGCGCTGTTGCGGCCGTACATCCAGAAGCCGGCCTGGATGGTCAGGAAGATCAGCAGCAGCACGATGGGCACGACGACCGAGAACTCGATGGCGCTGACCCCTCGGTCGTCGCGCGGACGCGACGTGCCCATGTGCTGCTGCATTAGGTGTTTGAGCCGTCCTCGATCTTGTCCGTGTTGTCCTGGACAACCGACCTGACGGCGTACATCACGCCGAGCGCGAGGCCAACGACGATTGCCGAGATGATCGCCCACTCGATCGCCGAAGCGCCGAGGTCACTCCGCCCCTCGCGACGCGCTCGCGCCGCCCAGCCCCGAGCCTGGACGATCATCATCCGCGCAATGTCCATCTGTAGTCTGACGAGCCTCATGAGCGACCTCCTCCGTTGACATGGGTCATGGTCATGCTCCTCCCAGTTCTTGGATCGCTGGATAGGCGAGGAAAATCAGGAATGCCGTGCACATCAGCAGCTGGGCGAGCAGCATCGTCTGCGAGCTCTCGCCCGCGGCGCCCTCGACCTCGACAAGCTCCTTGCGCCGCATGCTGTCGGAACGCGCCATCAGCGAGGTGCGGATCTTCGCGCCCTCGTCTCCGGCCAGCGCCAGCGCCGAGGCGAGGTCGCGGAGCTCGTCGACGCCGAGCTCCTTGCCCAGGTCGGCGATGCCCTCCCACGGCGTCATGCCCATGATCCGGGCGTTCGACAACGCCTGCCGGATGCGGACCATCGCCCAGTGGTCGCCGATCGACGACGCCGCCATCAGCGCCTCCGGCAGGCCGCGCCCGCCGGCGAGGTTCATGGCGACCAGGTCGAGGAACGAGCCCATCACGTGCCGGAAGTCGGCCCGGCGAGCGTCGGCCTCTCGGCGCAGCGTCATATCGGGAAGCATGAACGCGAGCACCACCGCCGCGATCACCCCGATCGCGGGTAGCCCGACGACGGAGATGCCCACCGCGGACAGCACGATCGGGAACCAGACCAGTGCGGCGAGTGCGAGCAGCACCTTCAGCCCGAGGTGGCTGGCCATCGACCTGTTCATCACTGCGAGGTTCGTACGCGTCGCGTCGAGGTTGATCCCGCGCGCCAGCGCCTCGGCCTCGATGCGCCCGCCGATGCCGTCGCGCATGCCGTCGATGCGTGCCTCGAGCCGCGAGCCCGCTGCGCTCGTCGTCGCCGACCGCTGCGATCGTCGGCCGGCGTCGAGCCGCGCGAGCGTCGCGCCGACGCCCGGAGCGGGCTTGGCGAGCACCCAGATCAGCAACAAGAAGCCGAGCCCGATCAGGGCACCAGCGGCCATCTGCAGGATCATCGCTCGGCCTCCTCGGCGACCTGCTTGCGCGACTGCACGAGGAAGCGCTCCGGCTGTCGTACGCCCGCCAGCCGGCGCAGCCACATGATCGATAGCGCGTAGAGCGCGAGTACGACCGCGAGCACGACCTGCCCCTGCGCCGTGTCGTACGGCTCGACATAGCCCGGGTTGAACAGGATCAGGAATCCCGACATCGCCCCGATCACCAGTACGACGATCAGCACGCTGCGGCGCGTACTGCGCCGGCTGCCCTCGACCCTGCGGCGCAGGTCGAGCTCGTCGCGGGCGGACTGCGACAGTGCGGTGAGTACGCTCCGCAGGCCCGGTCCGCGCAGCCGCGCGTTCAGGATCAGCGAGGCGACCACGAGGTCGGCCGACGGGTCATCGAGGTCGTCGGCGAACTTCATCAACGCGTCGGGCAGCGGCTCGCGTACGCGTAGCCGGTCGACGAGCAGGTTGAGCGACGGCCGGATCGACGGCGCAGCGTTGACCGCGGTGGCGGGAATCGCCTGCTCGAGGCCCACGGCTCCCGCGATCGTGTCGCGCAGCGACTCCGTCCAGGTGGCCAGGCCCTCGACCTGCTCGATGGCCTGCCGCTCGACCCGCGAACCGCCGAACAGGCGGTCCCAGAACAACACCACGGCCCCGAACACTGCCGCGAGCACCAACCACTGCGTCACGACCAGCGTCGCCGCGAACACGATCACGCCGGCGACAGCGAACTTCGTCTGCCGCTCGACGTCCTTGCGGCTGCGCACGCTGCGCGGCGTGACATCGCGCTTCGGCAGCCCGATCATCGCGAGTACCAGCACCACGACACCGAGACCGACGAGTGCGCCGGCGGTCAGCGCCAATGCCATCCGGTAATCAGACATGGTCAGTTCCAGGCCCCGTGGACGAGCGGTTGGTAGCCATGCTGTTCGAGATCGCGGATGCTCGCAATCGGAGCATGCGCCACCGCGCGGCCCTCGTTGTCCGGCGCGAACACCTCGCTCGACAGCACCTGCTCGTCGTGGCCGACCACCTCGCGAATGCTCTCGACGACGCGGATCTGCTCGCCACCGGTGGTGTAGTCGTTGTGCTTACGCAGGAAGATCACGAAGTCGAGCGCCCCGGCGACCAGCAGGCTGGTCGCCTCGATCGGCAGCTTCTCCCGCGACTGGATCGCGTACGTGCCGATGCGGTTGAAGACCTCGAGCGAAGAGTTGGCGTGGATCGTCGAGAGTGAGCCGTCGTTGCCCTGGCTCATCGCGTTCAGCATCGTGACGATCTCGTCGCCGAGGACCTCGCCGACGATCACCCGCGACGGGTTCATGCGCAGCGACCGGCGTACCAGCTCGGCCATCGTGACCCCGCCGAGCCCCTCGGAGTTCGGCAGCCGCTCCTCGAAGGAGACGACATTCGGGTGGAGGTCCTCGTACTCGCCGAGGCCCAGCTCCAGCGCGCGCTCGACGGTGACCAGGCGTTCGTAGTCGGGGATCTCGTTGGCGAGGGCGCGCAGCATCGTGGTCTTGCCCGCGTTCGTCGCGCCCGCGATCATGATGTTCTTGCGCGCGCCCACCGCGGCCTTGAGGAACGAGCCGACATCGGGGCTGACGGTGCCGTTGGCGATCAGCTCGTCGAGGAAGACCCGGCCGAGGCGTGCCTTACGGATCGACACCGACGGGCGCGCGCAGACGTTCATCACCGCCGACAGCCTCGAGCCATCCGGGAGACGGAGGTCGAGCTGAGGGTTGGCCGAGTCGAACGGGCGGCTGGAGAGGCCCGTATGGGCGGCGAGCACCTGGATCAGCTCGACAAGCTCCTCGTCGCTCTCCGCGACCGGCGGGTGCTTCTCCTCTCGACCGTCGCCGTACTGCACGAAGACGTTGTCGCACCCGTTGATGTCGACGTTCTCGACCTCGGCGTCCTCCAACAGCGGCTGCAGCCGGCCGACGCCGAACAGCGCGGAGTGGATCGCGGACGCGACAGCCGCTTCGTCGTCGGCGGCGAGCGGCGCACGACCCTCGGCGATCTCGTAGCGGGCATGGTCTTCGAGCACTTGCACGATCAGCGAGCGCGCGTACTCGCGCTCGTCCTCCACCGACATCGCCGGTACGCCGGTCGCCTGGTCGCGGCGGCGCTGCTCGTTCAGCCGGTCGGCGACCTGGACGCGCAGCTGGCGTACGAGATCATGGTCGGTCACGATGCGACACCTCCCTGTTGCATCGACGCCTCACCGGGCTGGAAGTACGGAGCCGTCGCTGCGGCGAGCTCGGCCACAACCGGGCGTGCCGTGCGTACGAGGTTGGTGCGGTCGGGGCGGCCCTCGATCTGCCCGGCGAAGAACAACGCGCCCTTCGGATCCTCGGCGAGGTGATGCACACCGTCAACGCTCACATCGGAGCGCTCCAGTGCATCCGCTATCTCGCGCACTGGTTGGCGGCGCTTCACCTCGGCCACGACGACGACGTGGATACGGGGCCCACGCGGGGGTGTGAACCTGCTCGCGATAGCCCGCGCCCGTTCGCGCATGTGTACGACCGCGCTCGGTTGGGTGTCGACGACGAGGACGACATCGCTCGACGACTCCAGCAGGGAGTTCTGCGGCGTCGTCGCACCGACACGTCCGAGGTCGGCGATCACGTCGCGACCCTCGAGCCCCGCGAACAGCGGCCCGAACTGCGCCCACTGCTGGTTGAGCGCAACCGCCTGCTCGGGTACGCGTACGCCGACGAGCACCTCGAGCCCGCCTGCGATCGTCTGCGCGTGTTGGAGTACGAGGTCCGGATGCAACGACTTCCGACCGGCGGCGGCCAGGCTCATCAGCCCGCGCTCGGGGTCGAGTACGCCGCCCTCGGCAGCGGGCATCCGCATCGCGATGTCGCCGCCGCCGGGGTCGCACTCGGCGACGGCCACGGGCCGCGGCCACAGCGCACCGAGCACCAACGCCGTCGTCGTGGCCCCCGGCGAACCCTTCGCCGAGGCAACCGAGATCAGTCCCATGTCTCGACCCCGCTCAGCCGCACGTGCTGCTTGCTTCGGGTGCGTCCGCGTTACCGGCCACCAGGATCTCCGCGGTATCGGCCTGCTTCGCCTTCGTCACCTGCGCACCGCACGATGTCGGCACGCTGATCACCGCTGAGGCGTCCCCCGAACCGAGCTCGTCATCGCCACCCGCCGCATCGTCGGCGACCGTTCCCGCGATCGCGGTGTCGCCGCCCGACTGGATCACGACGTTCGTACCCGCCGTGAGCTCGGGTACGAGCGCCGGATCGACCGGCAGCGCGATCTGGTAGTACTCGCTGTTCAGCTCGTTCTCGTCGGTGACCATCGAGTCGACCACGACCATGCCGGGCGTCCACGGGGTAGCGGTGAACTTCCCGACGAGGTCTTCCCTGTCTGACTCGGGGATGCCCCCGTCGAAGTCTTCGGGAAGCTCGACGGTCTCCAGATCGCCGTCCTTGATCTCCGCGCCCTGACCGAGCTCGCGCCCCACCTGGACGTACTCGGCCCGGTGGCCGGACTGCATCGCGAGCCACGCGCTCGCGAGCGCACCACCGACGATGAGGAGCACCGCGAGCGCGGCAAGAGCGGGCCGCCGCTCGCGCGTCGACGGCAGCCTGCCGGAGGTGCCGTTGGACGTGCCGGTGGGAGTCTTCGTGCTGGCCATCAATGTCTTACCTCGGATTCGTCCGAACGTGCGCGGAGGAGATCTCGTACGTCGTGGGTGCCGTCAGCACGCCGCACAACGTACCTGGTCGGGTCGCCGGCCACGTACTGCGTCAGTGCCAACGCGCCGGACTCCTCCTCTTCCTCCTCTTTCTTGTCCATCTCCTTCTGGTACGCGCTCACCACCGCGATGGCGGCCAGCACGACCGCGACCGCGATGACGCCGATGACGATCGCCGGCCACACGCGGGGATGCTCGCGCCACGTACGGCGCGAACCGTGTAGCAACGCCGAGCGCAGCTGGCGGCGCCGCATCGCGTCGGCCTCGAGGACGTACTTCTCGGCGTTCGGCGTGCCACCCATCGGCGGCGCGGGCGGTGGGGGCACGGGTGGCTGCGAGCCGTTCTGCATGCTCACTGGCGACCTCCGGAGAGTGCAAGGGCCGCGCCGATGCGCAGCATCGCCGTGCGGGTCGAGGCGCGTACCGCGGACGGGTCGAAGCCGCGGCCGGCCATCAGCACCTCGTCGGGGGGGACGACCACGACCCGCATCGGGTCGATCGCAAGCCGGCGTACTGTCTCGCGATGCACCTGGCGGTACGACTGGTCGTGCTGGCAGACGATCGCGTAGACCGCGCGCTCGACCGCGAACGGGTCGGTGTGCGCGAGCCGCGCGGTCGCGACCTCGAGCGCGGCGGCGCCCGTACGCCCCGCGGACGCGACGATGACCGTCTGGTCGCTGCGTGCGACCGCCGCATGTCCGATCTCGCTGGCGTCGTTGCCGACGTCGAGCAGGGTGAACGTGTGATCGGCGCCCAGGCGCTCGACGGCCGAGGAGACGTCGGTACGCCGCAGGCGCTGCTCCCAGCCGACACCGTCGAGCACGTGCAGCCCGGTCGGCGCCTGCGCGACCCGCGCATCGTCGCCGTCGTTGAGGAACCGGCGGACCGTCACGGGGGCGTCGACCCCGACGATCTGGCCGAGCGAAGCCGTGCCCGCGCGTACGTCGACCGCGACGGTGTGCTCCTCACGCAGCGCGGCCAGAGCCGTGCCGACGCCCGCCACCACGGTGGTCGTGCCCACACCGCCCTTACCTGCGAAGAAGGCGACCACACGGCGTTCGGTCTGGCGCGTACGCAACGCGGCGACGAGCTCGCGCTCATGAGCGGACGCCTCGGCGGAGTCGGGCGTGACGAGCCCGGCCGTCATCGTGCGCAGGAAGCCGCCGGTACGCGACGGCGCCGGGATGTCGCCGGCCGTGCGCGCGAGGAGCTCCTCGACCGGCGTACGTGGACGACTGGCCGTCGCCGGCATCATCGGCGGCGCGGCGACCGGCGGCTGCTGTGTCGGCGGGTACGCCAGCGGGCTCTGTGGCGGCATCGGAGGCCGCGGCGGAGGAGGCTGCGGCGCCGGCGGCGCGGGCTGTGACGCGTACTCCGGCCGCAGCGGCGTGACGCTCGCGGGCTGCGCCGGCAGCGGGGGGCGCTGCTCGGCACGCGGTGCCTCCGCCGGCGCCATCAGCGGACGGCTGGGGGCATCGCGCGGCGGCGGGGTGTCGAGGCCGAGGGCCCGTGGGTCGATGCCCATCCGGTCGAGGTCCGCGGCGGCCTGCTGGGCCGACGCCTTGCGCTGCTCCTCCAGCTCCGCCTCGTCGGGGGTGTCCTGCTCCGTCATCGCGTGTTCACACCATCCCTCCGACCTTCTCGAAGACGCCCATCGCGCCGCACATCATCACGATCATCTCTACGACGATCAGGAACTCCACAACGTTCAATGTCCGTTTGATGCGCGCCCGGGTCACGTCCGACATGCCCAGCGAGCTCGCGCCGACCAGGCCGACCGCGACGGCAGCGAGAATCATGACGAGCCAGGGTCTGCATCGCGTCGTACTCCTGCGAGAACGCCACGAACTCGAGGACCAGCACGATGGTGCCCGCCACCCGTAGCGGCACGAGGTGCTGGATTCGGGAGAACACCCGGGAGCGCAGGATCGCGACCAGGCCGATCGAGATGACCAGGTAGCGGTCCCACCACAGGTCGCTCTGCTGCAGATACCAACCGGCCCAGACGACGACCGTCGCGATCCCGATCAGCGCGCCGATCAACAGGCCGTTGCTCTCGCGATACCGCGCCCGCAGCTGCTCACTGGTCACGGCCGCGGCGTTGCGCACCCGATAGTCGGCGCTCGCGAGCCCGCCGACGGACAACGACACCCGCGGCAGGATGCCGACGACCAACAGGAAGACCACCGGCAGCGAGCGAACGTCCTGCAGCGGGGGGATGTCGATCGACGTGATGAGGGTGAGCACGCCCGCGGTGACAGCGGCGACGAGGACGAACACCGACCACGAGACGTGCGCGATGCCGGACGGTGTGAGGATGCGTCCGCCGCCGGCGACCGCAGCGGCGCACGAGAAGCCGATCATCCAGCCCCACGCCGGATCGAGGTCGGACGTCGTCGCAAGCGAGGATCCGACGAGATAGCCCCATCCCATCGCGACGGCGAGGCAGATCTGCTCGACCCACGGATGCGAGACCTGCGTCGCCCACGCCGTGGCACCGAGCAGGGTCGCCACCACGACGAAGCCGCTGGTGATCTCGACGGCGTCGTCACCGGTGACCATCCACGGCGTCGCGAGCTGCAGCAGCCCGACGGCCGTGAACAGCGCCGCCGCCGCGAGCAGTGCGTACGTCACGGTGGTCGTGGGCGACCAGACGCCCCCGGCCTCGTCGGTGCTGTCCTCGACGGCGTCGCGTACGTCCTCGACCACCGCGGGCTTGACGTTCGCCCGCTGGCCCCGAAGCTCGAGCACCTCGCCGTCGAGCACGCCGGCGTCGGAGAGGGTCTGCCCGAGTGGGATCGGGGTGCCGCCGACGCGCGCAAGCGTCCACGCGGTGGGCTGGTCACGCTCGGTGTTGGGTGAGCAGAACCGCAACACCTGGGGCACGACCTCGGACAGCGGAAGCGCACTGGGCAACGCGAGGTCGACGGTGCGTTCGGGGCTCACGACTGTCACTCGGCTGTAGGCAGTCAGCACCGTGCTTCCCTCACCTCGCAAATTTGGTGTCAAAGACCGAACTCGGTTCCGCGCCCGTGTCCACCCACACAGACGGTTACGATCCTGGCAGATAGTAGTGCCGCCAAGACCCGGTGGCAGCATATCGTTGGTCCGGCCCGGTCGTAACCCACACGCGATCGGTGAAGTCTCAACAAGTCTTCGATGATGACGAGGTGGCGACGTGACGACGATCCTGGTGAAGCGGCCCGCGCGCAACCAGCCGCCGGTCGCCGACTCCACCGATCTCGAGATCGTGGAACCGCCCAGCCGCGAGCAGAGCCAGCCGTCGACGATGGGCGCCGGCATGATCCTGATGCCGGTCATGAGCGGCACTGCGTCGCTTTCGGTCGCGCTGACCAACGACAACCCGATCATGGCGGTCGGCGGCCTGCTCTTCCTGGTGGGTTCCATTGCCATCGGGGCGCTGATGATCATCGGTCAGAAGAGCGGTGCCCGCCGGCAGATGCGGGAGTCGCGCGAGCGCTATCTCGACTACATCGAGCAGCTTCGGCACTCCGTACGCGACACGATCGCGACCCAGCGCACCGGGCAGGGCATCCGGCATCCCCCGCTCAGCGCACTGATCGACATCGCGCGAGACGACGCTCGCCGGTGGGAGCGGCGCACCACCGACCCCGACTTCCTGGTCGTACGCGTCGGCACCGGCGACGAGCCCCTCGCCTCGCCGCTGACGATGTCGGCCGACACGGGTCCGCTGAACCAGTTCGACCCGGTCTGCCTGGAGGCGGCCAAGGAGCTGCAGACCCGGTACTCCGTGCTGCACGACCAGCCGATCACGCTCGACCTGTCGACGATCGGAACCCTCAGTGTGCTCGGCCGTCCGGAGCTCACCCGCTCGCTGGCGCAGGGCATCGTCGCGCAGCTGGTCACGTTTCACTCGCCCAACGACCTCGAGCTCGCCGTCGTACGCTCCGACGCCACGGCGCCCGACTGGGACTGGGTCAAATGGCTCCCCCACGCCCACGACGCAGCCGCGCTCGACGGAGACCTGGCAGCACGTCGGGTCTCGAACAGCATCGCGTCGATGCAGGAGTTCCTCGAACCCGACCTCGAGGCGCGACTCGACCGACACCAACGCGGCCGCGGCCAGGAGGTCAGCCAGCCGACGCGGCTCGTGGTGATCGTCGACGGCGAGGATCTCCTGACCCAGCAGGCGATCGAGCCGTCCGACTCGAGCGTGAGCCTCGCCGATCTCGGTGTCCACGTCATCTCGCTCCTGCCGCACCGTCGGGCCGAGCCCGGCAACGTCGACGACCGCGTCGTCGTCAGCGACGACCTGACCACCACCATCGCTTCGCGTCCATGGGCGTTCCGGCTCGACATCACTCCTCCCTCGCTGGCGAACGTCGTCTCCCGGCAGCTGTCCGCATTGCGCCTCTCGGTCGAGGAGGAGGTCGACGAGACCTTGAGTACGACGGTCGGCCTCCCGGACATCCTCGGCGTGCCCGACCCCGCGACGCTGGAGCCGCGTGTCACCTGGCGCCCACGCGCGTTGCGCGATCTCCTTCGCGTACCCATCGGTGTCGGCCAGAACGGCAACGCCGTGACGCTCGACCTGAAGGAGTCGGCACACGGCGGCATGGGCCCGCACGGCATGGTCGTCGGCGCCACCGGCTCCGGCAAGTCGGAGATGCTGCGCACCCTCGTCAGCTCGCTGGTCATCGGACACCCGCCCGACCGTCTCGCCCTGATGCTCGTCGACTTCAAGGGCGGCGCGACCTTCGCGTCGATGGAGAACATCCCGCACATGGCGGGCATGATCACCAACCTGCAAGACGACCTCACCCTCGTCGACCGGATGCGTGACGCACTGTTCGGGGAGATGCAGCGTCGCCAGGAGATCCTCAAGAAGGCCGGCAACCTCCCGAACGTCACCGCATACCACGACCAGATCGAGGCGGGCGCGGACCTCGAGCCGCTCCCCCACCTGCTCGTCATCATCGACGAGTTCTCCGAGCTGCTCACCGCCAAGCCCGACTTCGCCGAGCTGTTCGTGGCCATCGGGCGGATCGGCCGGTCGATCGGCGTCCATCTCCTGCTCGCGACGCAGAAGCTCGAGATGGGCAAGATCCGCGGGCTCGAGTCGCACCTGTCGTACCGGATCAGTCTGCGGACCTTCTCCGAGAGCGAGAGCCGCGACGCGATCGGGGTGCCCGACGCGTACCACCTGCCGCCCGAACCCGGATCCGGCTACCTGAAGGTCGACACGACCGTCTTCGAACGATTCAAGGCGGCCCTCGTGTCGTCCGCGTACACCCCGCCGTCCGAGGGACCGAAGACGATCGTGCCCGTCGTGCCGTACGTCGCGCTCAACGGTCTCGGCAGCTGGATCGCCCAGCAGGCGGCCGCGGCGAACGACGACGCCGACGAGGACGACGCGCCGACGGCACCGGGCCAGCAGTCGGTGCTCGATGTCATCTGCCGCCAGCTCGAGCGCTCCGGCGCACCGCAGGTACGCCCCGTGTGGCTCGACCCGCTGCCGAAGGTGATGACCCTCGACGAGCTGTACGACACCGACACCCGCGGCGACGTGGCCACCGTGAGCGCGCCGATCGGCCGCGTCGACGACGCCGCGAAGCAACGGCAGTTCGTACTCGACTGGAACTTCGCGGGTGGCGGCGGCAACCTGATCGTCAGCGGATCTCCGGCCTCCGGCAAGAGCGTGCTGCTCGCCAGCATGATCACGTCGATGGCGCTGAAGTACGCGCCCAACGACGTGGCGTTCTACTGCATCGACTACGGAGGCGGCCTGCTCACCGGCCTCGAGTCCATGCCGCACGTCGCCGCGGTGGCCACCCGGATGGACCCTGAGCGCATCCAGCGCACGGTCAACGACGTCATGGGCGTCCTCAACCAGCGCGAGGCGATCTTCAAGCAGTACAACCTCACGTCGATGCGCGACCTGCGCAATGCCCGCGCCGAGGGCCGCGTTCCCGCGGAGATCCCCGGCGACGTCTTCCTCATCGTCGACGGGTGGGGCACCTTCCGGGAGGAGTACGACTCGCTCGAAGTTCGTCATCGGCGACATCGCCGCGCGGGGTCTGAACTACGGCGTGCACGTCGTCTTGGCCGTCACGCAGGGCATGCAGGTACGAATGCGGATGCAGCCGGCGTTCGGCGGCCGGCTCGAGCTGCGACTCAACGACTCGTTCGACTCGTCGTTCGACCGCAAGCTGATGGAGCAGGTCCCGAAGGACACGCCCGGCCGCGGCCTCACCGACGTCGACGGCGAGCTGATCTTCCAGGCCGCCCTCCCCCGTATCGACGGCGAACCCGATGCCGACGACATCTCCGGGGGCATCGCACACGCAGCGGCCCAGGTGTCGCAGCGCTGGACCACGCAGGTGTCCAAGGTGCAGGTGTTGCCGAGCCTCGTACGGGTCTCCGACCTGCCGAAACCGCAGAGCGGCGACAACGCGATCCCGGTCGGGCTCTCTGAGATCAACCTCGGCCCGGCCGCGATCGACCCGTTCGGTTCGTCACCGCACCTGCTCGTGTACGGCGACGGCGAGACCGGCAAGACGAACATCCTGAAGGTCATCGCCAAGGGAATGATGGCAACGCGTACGCCCGAGCAGCTCGGGTTCGTCGTGGTGGACTACCGCCGCACCATGCTCGACGTGATCCCGCACGACTACCTGCTCGCATACGCGACATCCGATCAGCAGACCCGCCAGGTGACCAGCGAGATATCGGGGTCGCTCCGCCAGCGCATACCTGGTCCGGACGTCACCTCCGAGCAGCTGCGCAACCGTACGTGGTGGAAGGGGCTCGAGGTCGTCGTCCTCGTCGATGACTTCGACCTCGTCGCGACGAGCTCGGGCAACCCGTTGCAGGAGTACGTCGAGTTCGTACCGCAGGGCCGCGACCTCGGACTCCACCTCGTCATCGCCCGCCGCACCGGTGGCCTCGGCCGCGCCATCTTCGAGCCGCTGCTGCAGCGGCTCGGCGACGTCTCGACCCCGGGCTTGATGTTCTCGGGCGACCGGATGGAGGGCCGCGTGCTCAACAACGTCGCGCCCGCGAACCTGCCCGACGGCCGCGCGCTGTACGTACCGCGCGGCGGCGGAGCATCGCAGGTGCAGACGGCGCTCGACGAGGAGTAGTGCCTGCGTCCTTCGGCGTTTCCGTGTGCGCTGGGCTTTCCGTCTTCACCGTTTCCCGTTCGTTGGGCTTCTGCCTTCATCGTTTCCGTTCGCGGCGCTTGCCGCCTTCACCGCTATTCGTTCGCGGCGGTGCAGACCGCATGGCGGCGACGAGGATCCGTACCCAGGCGGCTCGGGTTGCCGGTCGGTTTTCCCGACCATTTCGTTGCCGCTTTCGTAGTTGCCGTGCGCTTCCGTGCCCGACCCGGCCCGGTGCCGATGAAGGAATCTGCGTTTGGGTCGCTATTCGCACCCAAACGCCGATTCTCTTCGCACCGGCCATCGCGCGACCGGAGAAATCGACCAGCCCTTCGCCCGCTGGAGCCTGCGGAAACTCTCCGCCTACTTGATCCACAACCACGGAACCGGACACGTGGTGGCCTGTTTTAGCTGACTTGCGCCCAGCACCCCATCCTGAACTTCACGGCCTTGGTGCTCGTCATGGTTCGAGGTCGGTCACTCCGTTGCCGCTCGCCAGGTCGAACGGTACGGAGACCTGGTCGTGCGTGATCAACCAGTTGCCGTCGATCTTGCGGAAGCAGTAGGTGACCCGGACCCACATACCGTTCGTGACCGTCCCGTTCTTCAGCGTTCCGCTGAGCCGAGCGAAGCAGTGCCCGAAAGCCACGTCATCGCCCACGGTGAGTGTCAGGTCGCGAACTTCATAGCGTGCATCCTGGAAGAACGTGAACGCGGTCGCCCAGTTCTTCGACTTTGCCGCCAGCCCCACATGCTGTAGCGGCGGTTCGATGTCGAAGGACACGACGTCCGTTGCGTAAAGCTGTTTCAGGCTCTCGAGGTCCTTGGTTCGGATTCCTTCGACGATCTTGTCGACCTGCTGCCTGATCTTGACGTCGTCCACCCTGCGTTGGCTTGGCATCGCTCCCCATCCGCCATTCGAACCTCAACCTTGGCTTCTCGCCTGTACGACGACACAGCACCCCGGTATGTGACACGCCAGGTCCGTAACCTGGACGCGACGCCTGCGGCGTTCGTCGAGGCCCAGGCCCGGTCGAGGTCGGGTGAAGGCAGTGCAAACCAATCACCGGCCACGCACGCTGACCGGCGTGTCACCAACCCGGCCAACGTTCATGGACACAGCACTAGCCGGGCCTAGAACATTCTCGAACGTTTCTCGAAACCTCTTGTGGATAAGCCTTCTGAGCATCCTGTTCTGTCGGTGGCGGGTGGCAGAATAGGTTCTATGAGGGCGGCCACACTCACCTACGACACCGAGTCCCACGATGGACTCGACATCGCGCTGGATGCGCGGCGCCACCTGGCGCAGACCGAGGCCGCCCAGTACGACGCCCTCCTCGGCTACCTCGCCTACACCGCAGACACGCCGCTCGCACGGGCCGGCGGTGTCAACGAGTGGACCCGCTACGGCGGGTCGGGTACCCCGAGCGTGTCGGAATACGCCGCGTGTGAGGTCGGCCCCGCACTGGGCTTGAGTGCGTCCGGTGGGCGGGACCTGATCGCCGACGCCCTCGACCTCACCTACCGGCTCCCGCAACTGTTCGCGTGTCTGTACGACGGTTCGGTGGATGCGTGGCAAATCCGGAAGGTCGCCCGCAAGACCCGACGATTCACGATCGCCCAGGCCGGCGACGCCGACCGGCGACTGTCGGCCGCGAATGTGGATGGGACGCCGTTGATCGCGCGGGTCGGCATGGGGCGGGTCCAGCAGATCCTGGACCAGATCCGCATCGTCGAAGACCCCGACGACCCCGAGAACCAACGCAACGAAAACCGGCGTCGGCGGAGTGTGTCGATCTGGCCCGAAGACGGTGTCGCCCGCATCTCCGGCACCCTGTCGCTGGACGACGGCAAGAGGCTCGACCAACGCCTCGACCAGATCGTCGAATCGCTGCGGTTCCTCGGCGACAACCGCACCTATGACATCCTCCGATCCGTCGCATTGGGCATGTTGGACGAACCCGACAGCCTCGACGACCTCTACCACCAGTTCCAGGCGGCCCGCGCCGACCAGACCGACAAGACCAGCGACACCGCGCCGAAGCCGGACCCGGAGCCGGAGCCGGCCGACGGAGCCGATCAGCCCGGTGACGGAGGGTCGCCCGAACGGGCACGTCGAGGGCGCCGCTCCAGTTCACGGCAGACGGTTCTGTACGTCCATTTCGACCGGTGCTGGGGCACCTGGTCCCTCGAAGACGTCGGCGCCATCACAAGGTCCGAAGCGCTCGAGATCCTCGGCCACTCCCACGTCACCGTCAAACCCGTGATCGACCTGGAGACCACGATCTCGGCCACCGGCTACGTCGCACCACCGCGGTTGAAAGAGCAGCTCGCGCTGATGAACGCCGGCACCTGCACCTTTCCCCACTGCACGCGTCCGGCCCGGGTCGGCGACTACGACCACATCCTCAACCACGCCGACGGCGGCCTGACCGACTCGAGAAACGGCCACCGACTATGTAGGTATCACCACCGGGCGAAGACCTTCACCGCCTGGACTGTGTCCAGTCCCGCACCCGGCATCTGGCTCTGGCAATCACCCGCCGGACGGTCGTACCTCGTCACCGGAGGAACCACGACCAAACTCCCCGGCCAAGTCCGTCGAACCGTACAAGCAAGGCGAAAACGGAACGCCGCTTAGGATCCCCGCCACGAATGCACCACCGCGGCGGGGCACCGGCATGCCAAGAGCCAACCTGCCGGGAACCGTGGAAGTGGAAGCGAATGAATCGACGTGCGCCGGACGGGCGGCGACGAGATCCGTACCCGCGCGACTCGCGTTGCCGGTCGACTCCCGACCATTTCGCTTCGAACGTCACCGTCCCATGTCCTTCGGTGCCGGCCCGACCGTTGCGACGAAGGAATCTGCTGGCCTTACACGCACCCAAATGCAGATTCCTCGCACCTGTCGGCAGGCCTACTCGAGCATTCCAAGAGCCACTATGCGCGGGAACGGTGAGGCCGGTACGCGCAGAGCTCAAGCCCATAACGCGCACGAACGCCCGGTCGCGATGACCGGGCGTTCGTGCGGTGGGCGAACTGCTAGACGATGTCGTTGATCGGCTTCGAGAGCGCAGACAGGTGCTCACTGACCAGCGACTTGACGGGTTGCTGCTCGGTATCGGCGTCGAGGTCGGCCTGGTCGCCGGTGACGGCGGCGTCCTGAACTTGAGAGCCGGCCGCCTCGATGTTGTGCACCAGACGGTTCGCCGGCGTGGCCCACGTCTCGACGAAGCCGTTCAGCGCCCCCCTCATGATCGGATGATGGACGACGTCGGCGGCTCCACCGGCAGATTCCAACATGCCTTTGGTGGCCTGGGCTCCAGGCACCGAGAGCTTGGAGACATTACCGCCGGCGCCGTACAACATGTCGGCGTTCATTCCCCAGTTCGGCACAGCAACCTCCTATCGCAACGGATCGGAACGGGTAGACGGAATCAGATCTGCGTCTGGCTCATCCTCGTCTGCATCCGCTGACCGGCCGCCATCATTGTGTCGCCCGCGTTGTACGTGCCCGTCTTGTGCAGGTTGACGTTGGCGATGTGCTCGTCGAACAGCGAGTCGAGCTTGCGCATGACCGCGCCGTGCTGGGACGAGCCCGCGCCGTAGCCGAGCTCCTCACACGCCCGCGTCGCCATCGCCTTGGCGGTGGCCTTCGTGCCCTCGTTCTCGGCGCCGTGGGAGCCGACATCGGCACCGTACTGCTCGATGCCCGCAAAGTTCGCGTGTAGCGACATGCTCTTGGCCATGATGTTCTCCTTCGTTCGCTTCGATCCGTTGCTCAGATGTTGATCGGCTTGTTGACCGCAGTCACGAACGACTCGGCCGCGCTGGTGGCGCCCTGCTGACCCTGCTCGGCCTCTTCGTCGCCGGTCAGGCCTTCCTTCTCGGTGAGCACGGCGCGAACGGCCTGGTCGGCGAGGTGCTTCGCGAGGTGGGCCGAACTCAGGGCCGTGGTGGCCGAAATGGTCTGCGCCGTGTTGCCCGCACGACCGACCAGCTGGTTTCCGCCCTCTTCCGCGCGGGTCAGGAAGTTCTTGGTCGAACCGCCTTCGCCCTCGGCACCGTCGCCATACCCGCTCGTACCGATCTTGGTCAGGTTGCCGGGGTCATTGAGGTGTACGAAGTTGTTGGTGCCTTCCATCGGTGTTCCTCCATCGCTTTCGGTCGCCCCGTCCGAACGACCTGCAGTTCGAAAACTCACGTTAGGAGGTGAGGGGGTCACCAGCGCGAAAGTCGGATACGCGCGAACCCCTTCCTCTGCCGGCGCAGGACACCGCAACCCACGCGTACGCCGCGAGTAACCGTACGTACATTCGCACGGCGCCTGCACGACATCGGTCCCGCCTACGTTCGCGGCGCAGCGTTGCGCTGCCTGCCGCGAACGAGGAGGAAGCATGTCGCTGTTCTCGCATCATCCGGCGAAACCTGCCGATATCCGGCAGTACGCGACCGACTCAGCGGGCCAGGGCACGGCGTACGGCGTGCTCACGGGGAGCCTGTCCGGCCGCGCGTCGGCCGCGGCCGCGGCCGTCGACGGCTACATCGACCGCCCGACGAGAACGGTGACGGCAGCGCCGGAGGGATCCAGCACCGAGCTGCGCAAGGCGTCGTACCTCGCCACCGGATGCCTCAACCAGTACGCCGAGGCCGTCGAGACGTACAACACCGGCATCGACGACCTGAACCGTCGCTACGACGAGGCCAAGGCGGCCGACTTCCACGTCGACGTCGCGATGTGCACGGTCGACGGGACCATCCAGGACGGGACGCCGGAGGACCGCGACGGCGCGATCCGATCGGCCGACTCGAGCCTGCAGGCGACTCTGCGGGGTGAGCAGGAGACGCTTCTCGCGGCGCTCGACAGCGACGCCGACGCGATCGGCAAGGCGATGGACGGCGGCCCGACCGACGACACGATCATGCTGATGATCGCCGGCGGGTACCTTCCCGCCCAAGCAGTCGATGCGTTCCCCGGCATCGACATCGGCACCCTGAACACGATCCGCTCGTACTTCCACGAGGCGCGCAAGCTGTGGAAGACGCCGGGCAAGTTCCGCAAGCTGTTCTCGATGTTCGCGGCCTCGAACGACCTGACGGAGGTCGCCGCGGAGCTCGCCAGGACCGAGCACCAGTGGGGAGCCGTACTCGGCGCGATCGGTCGCAACCTCGACACGACGACGCTTGCGTCGCTGAACACGTACATGCAGTCGCGCGAGGAGATCAGCCTGCTGCAGTACACGAAGCTGTTCGCCGAGGGCGACTACAACGTCGCGCGGATGAACTGGATCAACGCGGCGAAGGCGACCGGCAAGCTGGGGGGCGGCCTTGCCGTACTCAGCGTTCTCGCGAACGGGTACGACCTGTACGACCTGATGGCGAACGGCAACCAGGGCAAGAGCGGCTGGGACACGGCGCTTCGGGTCACCGGCGACGTCACCGGCCTCGTCTCGTCCGGTGGTGGCCTGCTCGCGCTCACCCCCGTACTGAGCCTCGGCCCGGTCGGCGCGGGCATTCTCATCGGCGCGGGCCTCGTGTCGTGCGGGATCATGATCTACCGCAACTGGGACGACATCTCCGCAGCGGTCTCGACCGCCTGGAACTGGACCGGTGACCGCATCTCCGAGGGCTGGGATGCGACGACGGACTGGGCGAGCGACCGGTGGGACGACGCGGGCGAGGCGCTCGACGACGCCGGCGACGCCATCAGCGAGGGCTGGGACGCCGTGACGCCGTGGTGAGTGAGCAGTTCCGGTAGCGAACTGATCGGGTGGTTGCTCGCACTCGATCTATCCAAGTAGCGCCAATTCCTACATCCGTATTGGAGCGTCGTGCATCCCCCGAGGGAGCTGGGCCGGCCGGTGTCGAGCCACCACCCGATCAACCCGATCCTCGCCGTCGCCGCATGCGCACTGCCCGGCGTCCTGATCGGGCTCGGCCTGTGGTTCGGACCGGTGGGCTCCGCGACGATCGCGGCGCTGGCGTTCGTCGTGACGACCGCGCTGCTCCTCGGGTTGTTCGCCGAGTCACTGTTCGTACGCCAGCAGGTCTTCGAACACGGCCTGCTGCTGTCCAGCACCATTCCGCTGACGCCGCGATACGCGATCCCGTACGCGACGATCGACCCCGAGTCGATCGATGCGCAGTCGTACCGGCGGCCCAAGGGAGCGGCGGATGTGACCGATGCGTTCGCCCGACGCTACCGGCAGGCGCCATATGTCGGCGTCGTGACGTTCGTGGGAATCGCGCCGACGTCCGCGAGCCGCCTCGCGCGGGGGCGCGCGCAGTGGACACCGACGATCGCAGCTGCCGACGCGCTCCCGCGACACCTCTGGGCGCGCTCGCTCGACGTCGAACGCTGGTACGTCAGCATGCCGCACAACGGCCGCGCGGCCGCCGACCTACGCCGTCGTGTCGCCGACGCCGACGCCGACGCGAGACGATCGACGTGAGGCCGAGCGACGAGACGATCCATCGGCTTCGCGACTTGTTGCAGCGAGCAGCGCACGAGCCCCACACGATCACCCTCCTCACCGACGAGGAGCTCGTCGCCATCGAGCACATCGAGGCCGCGACGCCGCACCCGACGCCGTGGGTCGCCGACACCCGCGGCGTGAGCCGAGAGCTCGCCGGACGATTCGGCGTACGCAGCCTGCTGGCTCGTGGTCTGCTCCGGGAGACGAACCCGGTGCCCGGTGCCGACCGGGTGCTCGACGTGCCGCCGGAGGTACGCGTCGTACTCGACACGCGACGCATCGGGCTCGGGTACGTCCGTGCCGTGCGCCCACAGAATGGCACCGGCAGCAGCAAGATCGTCGTCGTACAACCCGAGCTCGGGGCATTCGAGGAGGACATCTCGGTGCAGGGCTTTCACCTGTTCAGCGCCTGCAACTACGACGATGCCGCCACCCGGCTCGCCCGCTGGTGCGTACCCGTCGATGGACCGCGGACCGGCGGCATGATGGAGATCGCGACGCACGAGTGGCCGCAGTTCCTGTACGTGGAGCTACCCGACGCGAAGGTCACCGACCTGAACGTCGAGGTGCTCCTCCCCGACCACCGGGGCGAGCGGGACCCCGAACAATGGCTCATCGCCTACAGCGACCGCATCGCCCTGCTGGCGTGCCCGTCGTCGGCGTCGACGCTGGCCGTCCGGCCGCTCACCACGAACCGGCTCCGCGAGCTGATCGACGATCGGATAGCGTCTGCGCGTCGCTATGCGCAGGTGTCGAGTCCAAGGGGTTCGTGATTTCCGATCCGACGTACGACGCGTACCGCCGACGGGCCGAGGACGTGCTCGCGGACATCCAGTTCGGTCCCCGGCGGCTGTTCACGGCCACCGATGCCGAGATCCTCGCCCTCGACGGTCCCGATGCCAAGCGGGTCACTCCCCTGCTGTCGCTGGGTCCTGACGTACCCGACGACCAGCGGTCGGCGGCCGTCGAAGAGGCCGCCCGCAGGATGTTCAGCGACAATGCGATCGCCGACGGCACGCCGTTGGGAGGCGACAGCGTGTCGGCACCGGAGCCGACCGTGCGGACCGTGCTTCGGATGCGGCGCTCGTGGCTCGCGCTGTTGGCGATCGACCAGCGCACGGCGTTCGGCCGGCAGTGGGTCACCGCCTACCTGCGCGCGGATCGCCGCGTCCTCGCCGAGGCCGTCACACCCGAAGGCGAGCATCTGTTCAGCGCGATGAAACGCGCGCTCGCCCTCGACTCTGCGGTGCAGAGTCTCGCCCCGATCCCCGAGGCGACCGACGAGGATGGTCCCGGCCGGCGTCTCGATGCACGCACCTGGCAGTACGACGTACGCGAAAGCCTGGCGGAGGCCAAGATCGTCAGCGTCGTCATCGCCAGGCGCCACGACGGCTCGATGCGCAACCTGACCGACGATCGGTTCAGCGTCTACAACTTCGCCGACCGGACGGAGATCATGTACGCCGAGGACCCCGACCACGTGCGCATCGCGCCTGTATCGCGGCAGACCCTTCGCGACCGGCTCGAAGCCATCACCAGCCCGCTCGACGGATACCGGCCCGCCGATGCATGACCACCTGGTGTCGTACCTGCGATCGGCACTGTCGAACGCCGCCGACGGCTCGTACACGTTCCAGCTGCTGTCGGACGAGGAGATCGCGGCGATCGATCGCGAGGTGGAGTCCGACCTCAGCCTTCAGCCGTGGATCGACGCCAACAACCTGAACGTACGGGAGTGTGCCCGGTTCGGTGAGCGGAGCCTGTTCCTTCGCGGGCTGCTCGAGCCTTCCGACGAGGCGACGGACGACGGCATCCGGCTGCGCGCCTCGGACGCGCTCCAGCTGGTGGCCGATGTGCGCCGCCTCTGCGATGCGCACTTGATGGCGCGATCGGCACACGGCGGGGTTCGTACGGGCCGCTACCTGACGGTTCAGTCGCGCGCCGGGGCATTCGAGGAGAGCGTCGACGCGGAGGGCATGCACGTCTTCACGGCATGCACCCACGGTGTCGCGGTCGAGCGCCTCGCCGAGTGGGCCCTGCCCATCGTCTCGCACGCGGGCGTACCGGTGAACGGTCGGATCCCTGTCGAGCGCTGGAACACCTGGGTCATCAACGAGCTGGGCGTGAGCGCTCGACAGGTCGAGGTGCTGCTCTTCCTCCCCGACGCGACCGGCGCGATCGGCGCAGAGTCGTGGCTGGTCGCCCACGCGAACGGCATCGGGGTCATCGCCTTCCCCGACGGCGGACAGCAGCTGCGCATCTCCGCCATCACCCGCGAGCGGCTGTCCGAGCTGATCCTCGACCGCGTCGCCGGCGCACTCCCGCTCGAGCCCTGAGCGAGACGCCCCTGCGCGGCTGCGCTTTCGCCATGACCCGGCGGCGGCCTACGGTTGACCACGATGCCCCAGCCAACACGAGACCAGCTCGGCGCGCTGCTGCGCGTGCACCGGCCGATGCGGCCCCTGTACGCCTGGGCCTTCCTGGTCGCGATCAGCTGCCCGTTCGCGATCCTCGCGGCCATCGGGCCGCCGGGGCCGGTCGTCGGCGTCATCATCTTCTTGCTGTTCTTCGTGCCTTTCACGTACGCCTTCGGCGAATGGCTGTTGCTGCAACACCGGATCCACGAGCACGCCCTCGTGCTGCGGTCGATCCCCGGCCTGCGCACGTACGTCGTCCCGTTCCACACCGTCGACGCGGACGACATCGCCGTCCGGCCACGGCATCGGGTGCCCCGCGGAGAGTTCCATGTCGCGCAACGGCACCAGCGCGAGTGCCCACTGGTCGAGCAGAGCCTGCACGTCACCGGTCTGCACCCCGACGAGGCGCGCCGACTCGCCAAGGGCAGGCTCGGCCGGCATGACATCGACGCCGGGTACGAGACCGCACGGTGGCGGCTGAGCTTTCGCGATGCGCATCGCAACGGCCGGCTGCTCGCCGACGCCGTGCGCGCGAGCCGCGGCGCCCAGCGCCGATAGCGCTCATCCACACATCACCACCCCACGCCGTCACAGTGCGTCCATGACCCCGTTGCCCCCTATGGTTACGGACAGTTAACTGCAGGCGAGGGAAGGATTGGCGTCAGGTGTCCCTGTTCGAGTACTACCGCGGCGATTCCGGTGCTAGCAAGGAGGCCGGTGACTCCGCCGCGAGCCTGCAGACGACCTACAGCACGCTGCAGTCCAACCTCGACGGCCGCTCGGCGGCAGCATCCGACGAGACCCAGTACGACATCAAGGACCCCGTCGCGAACGCGTCCGCGACCCCGGAGGCCGGTTCGGGCGAGCTCGGCTCTGCGTCCCTGCTCGCCGGTGGGGCGATCCGCCACTTCGCGATGGCCATCTGCACCTACGACGGCCATATCGACGAGCTGAACACGGAGTACGAAACGGCCAAGAGCCACGACTTCTACGCGACCGGGCTGTGCACGCCCGAGGGGATCGAGGAGGCCAGCCAGTCCGATATCGACGCGGCCGGCGCGAGCCTACGTTCGCGGCTCGAGGACAAGCGCAAGGGGTACGAGGGCGATCTCGACGACGCTGCCGACTTCGCCGGCGGACTGCTCAAGGACGGGCCGTCGGACGAGACGCTGGTGAGCCTGTTCATCTCGGGCGACCTGACGGCCGAGGAGGTGGCGCACGCCACCGGACAGACGATCGCGACGCTCAACACCATGCGGATGATCGCGGCGACCAGCAACTTCGTGCTGACCTCGCCGAGCTGGGTACGTTCGTTCACGCGCTACATGTTCAAGCTCGGGCCCGGCGGTCTGCACAGTGCGACCACCTCTCCGGAGATCATCGCCCAGGTTCGCCAGATCATGAAGGACCACGGGATGAAGCCCGGCGACGCGAAGGCCTTCTACCGCGGTCAGAACATGACCAACGCGGCCAGGCCCGGCTACCTCTTCGGAAAGTACGGCGCGAACTCCAAATGGTTCGGGCCGATCAGCAAATGGGCCGGCCGCATCCTGTCGCCGGCCGCGGTCGTCGTCGGTGGCGTCGGCCTCTACAACACGATCGACCAGTGGGACACCCTGGCGACCGACGAGAAGATCAACGGCGTCGTCGGCAACAGCGCGTTCATGGTGTCCGGCGGACTCGGCACGGCCGCGCTCATCATGGGCGCGGCTTTCCCACCTGCGCTGGCCGCGGTCGCGATCGGCGCCGGCGTCGTTGCGCTCGGCAGCATGGTGTACCAGTACCGCGAGGAGATCTGGGACGCCGCCCAGTGGACCGGCGACAAGATCGCCGACGGTGCGTCCTGGTTGTACGACAACAGCGGCCTGGACAGCGTCGTCGACGGGGTCAGCGAGGGTGTCAGCGACTTCGTGGACGATCCGGGCGGCACCATCAAGGACGGCCTGGACGCCATCACCCCGTGGTGACCGGCGCGGGTGTCGAGCCGCCGGATCAGGCGAGTGCGTTCAGCTCGATCGGCACCGACCGAGCCTGGTCGACGGCACGTACGAGCACCGCGTGGCGCGGATCGGGTACGTCGAGCCAGCGCTCCGCCAGCGTGACGCGACCGGCGCGACTCGCGTCGAGCGAGGCGTCGACCAGGCGGTGGTCTCCCCCGCCGTAAGCCGTCAGCGCACCGGCGTCACCGAGCACGCGCCGGATCGCGTCACCGGCCGCCCCGGCGAGCCCGTCCGCCTGGTTGGACCGGCGCCGCGCGTACCGCTGCTGACTCCAGCCGCCCGCCTTGGTGCGCCCTTGGACGTAACGCGTGCCGCACTTCGACGCTGCGAGCACCCCGTGCTCGACGAGGCCGACCGCGTAACCGCCACGGCGTACCAGGACGAGCCCGAACCGCTCGGGCGGCGGGCCATCGCCGAACTCGGCCTCCGCGCCGTCGGTCGCCGTGAGGCGTACCCGCGTGCCGAACCGCTCGCGTACGTAGCCGCCGTGCCGCGCACCGAAGCGCTCGCACCAGCCGTCGAGTCGCTCGTACGCCACGAGCACCGTACGGTGCGGCGAGTCCACCTAGGGCTGCGTCTAGACGTTGAAGCCGAGGGCCCGCAGCATCTCGCGGCCGTCGTCGGTGATCTTGTCGGGACCCCACGGCGGCATCCAGACCCAGTTGATCCGGAAGTCATTGACCACGCCCTCGAGCGACTGACGCGTCTGGTCCTCGATGACGTCGGTCAGCGGGCAGGCCGCGGAGGTCAGCGTCATGTCGATCGACGCGTTGTTGTCGTCGTCGAGCGAAATGCCGTACACGAGGCCGAGGTCGACGATGTTGATGCCGAGCTCGGGATCGACGACATCCTTGAGGGCCTCGTTGACGTCGTCGACCGCGACCGTGGTGTCCGCGGACAGATCGACCTCTGGTAGATCGGTTGCGTTCTCGGTCATGCTTCCTCCCTTTGGCAGCGCCCTTTGTCGCGCTCGCTGCTCACTCGTCCCTCGCTCCGCCGCTCGCCGCTGCGGCCTGCGCCGTAGCGTCCTTGAAGGCCATCCAGGACAACAGTGCACACTTTACCCGCGCCGGAAACTTCGCCACGCCCGCGAACGCGACGCCGTCCTCGAGGCGCTCCTCGTCCGGCTCGACCTGGCCGCGGCCCTGCATCACCGACTGGAACTCGTCCAGCACGCCCATCGCGTCGCCGACCGACTTGCCGATCAGCAGGTCGTTGAGCACCGAGGCCGACGCCTGGCTGATCGAGCAGCCTTCGGCGTCGTAGGAGATGTCGGCGACCTGCTCGCCTTCGAGGTGTACGCGCATCGTGATCTCGTCACCACAGGTCGGGTTGACGTGATGTACCTCGGCCTCGTACGGCTCGCGCAGGCCCTTGCCGTGCGGGTTCTTGTAGTGATCGAGAATGATCTCCTGGTACAGGACATCGAGATCCATGGCTCACCCGACCTTGAAGTAGTTCTTGGTGTACTCCAACGCCTCGACGAGCGCGTCGATTTCCGCCTCGGTGGTGTAGAGGTACGGCGAGGCGCGTACGGACGACTGCACACCGAACCGCGCGTGCGCCGGCTTCGCGCAGTGGTGGCCCGCCCGCACCGCGACGCCGCGTGAGTCGAGTACCTGCGCCACGTCGTGCGGATGCACCCCGTCGAGCTCGAAACTGATCGCTCCCCCGCGGTCGACGGCCTCGGTCGGGCCGATGACGCGCAGGCCCTTCACTTCGGCCAGCTGGCCCAAGGCGTACGCGGTGATGCGGCGTTCGTGCGCGGCGACGGCGCCCATGTCGAGGCCGCTGAGATAGTCGACCGCGACGCCGAGACCGACGGCCTCGGCGATCGGCTGGGTGCCCGCCTCGAACCGCGCCGGCGGCGGGGCGTACGTCGACCGCTCCATCGTGACGGTCTCGATCATCTCGCCGCCGCCGAGGAACGGGGGCAGCTGCTCCAGGATGTCGTGACGGCCCCACAGGACGCCGATGCCGGTCGGCCCGACGGCCTTGTGGCCGGTGAAGCCGACGAAGTCGGCGCCGGTGGAGAGCACGTCGTACGGAAGCTGGGGCACCGCCTGGGCCGCGTCGACGACGACGAGTGCACCGACCTCGTGCGCGCGTTGCGCGATCTGGGCGACGGGGTTGATCGTGCCCAGCATGTTCGACACGTGCACGAGCGAGACGACCTTCGTACGCTCGGTGATCACATCGTCGATGTTCGACAGGTCGAGCCGACCCTCGTCGGTGAGCCCGAACCACCGCAGCGTCGCGCCCCGCCGCTGCGCCAGCAGCTGCCACGGCACGATGTTCGAGTGGTGCTCCATCTCGGTGATGACGATCTCGTCGCCCTCGCCGACGCCGTAGGGCGGACCGGCCCAGGCGAGGACGTTCGCGACGAGGTTCAGGCCCTCGGAGATGTTCTTCGCGAAGATGATCTCGTCGCGGCTACGCGCGCCGATGAACGCCGCGACCTTGTCGCGGGCGCCCTCGTACGCCTCGGTCGCCTCGGCGCCGAGCTGATGCAGCGCCCGCGCGACGTTCGCGTTGTGGTTGCGGTAATGGTCGTCGATCGCGTCGATGACCACCGTCGGCTTCTGCGACGTGTTCGCGCTGTCGAGGTAGACGAGCGGCCGGTCACCGGCCAGCCGCCGACCCAGCACCGGGAAGTCCTGGCGCACCAGGTCGATGTCGTAACCGACGTCGGCGGCGCTGGACTCGGCGACAACCATCAGACCGTCGCCGCCCGCACGTACTTGTCATAGCCCTCGGCCTCGAGCTGCTCGGCGAGCTCCGGGCCGCCCTCGTCGGCGACGCGTCCGGCGACGAACACGTGCACGAAGTCGGGCTTGATGTAGCGCAGGATCCGCGTGTAGTGCGTGATCAGCAGCAGGCCGCGGTCGCCCTGGGACGTGAACTTGTTGACGCCGTCGGCCACGATGCGCAGCGCGTCGATGTCGAGGCCGGAGTCGGTCTCGTCGAGGACGGCGAACTTCGGGTTGAGCAGGTCGAGCTGCACGATCTCGTGCCGCTTCTTCTCACCGCCGGAGAAGCCGTCGTTGACGCTGCGCTGGGCGAACTGCTTGTCCAGCTTCAGGCCCTCGAGCGCGTCGTTGACGTCCTTGATCCAGGTACGCAGCTTCGGCGACTCGCCGTCGACCGCGGTCTTGGCGGCCCGCAGGAAGTTCGCGACCGAGACCCCGGGGATCTCGACGGGGTACTGCATCGCGAGGAACAGGCCGGCGCGTGCGCGCTGGTCGACGGTCATGCCGAGGACGTCGGTGCCGTCGAGCGTGACGGAACCGCCGGTGACCTTGTACTTCGGGTGACCGGCGATCGAGTACGCGAGCGTCGACTTACCGGAGCCGTTGGGGCCCATGATCGCGTGCGTCTCGCCCGACTTCACGGTCAGGTCGACGCCGCGCAGGATCTCCTTCGGTCCGTCCTCGGTGTCGACCTCGACGTGCAGGTCGCGAATGTCCAGTGTGGCCATGAGCTCGTAGTCCTTAGGTTCGCTGATGTTTCGTTCAGTTGGTGGTCACGGTGCGGGAAGCGGGTTCTCGACGTCGACCTCGACGTCGTCGCCCTCGCGGCGACACGGATAGACGGCGACCGGCTCGGTCGCCGGCAGGTTCAGCACCGCGCCGGTACGCGCGTCGAAGCGTGAGCCGTGCAGCCAGCACTCGATCTCGCAGCCCTCGACGTCGCCCTCCGAGAGCGGGATCTCGGCGTGCGAGCACTCGTCGTGGATCGCGTACACGTCGTCGCCGTCGCGCACCAGGGCGACGTCGACACCGCCGACCTCGACCCCGATCGCGCCGCCCTTGGGCACGTCGTTGAACGCCGCTGCACGGGTGAAGCTCATACCCTCGCCTTCACGCTCGTGGCTCGCTCGTCACCGCCGCAACACCGATGTTCTTCGCCAGCTCGGCCTCGACCGCGCTCAGCAGCCGCGGCTCGACCTGCGGCACACCGATGCGCCGGATGATGTCGTTGAAGAACCCGTACACGACCAGACGACGGGCCTCCTCTTCCGGGATGCCCCGGCTCTGCAGGTAGAACAGGTGCTGGTCGTCGAACCGACCCGTCGTACTCGCGTGGCCGGCACCCGCGATCTCGCCGGTCTCGATCTCGAGGTTCGGCACGGAGTCGGCGCGACAGCCGTCGGTGAGCACCAGGTTGTCGTTGCTCTCGTACGTCTCGATGCCCTCACCCGACTTGCGGATCAGCACGTCGCCGATCCACACCGTGTGCGCCTTGTCGCCCTGGAGCGCGCCCTTGTAGTCGACGTGGCTGCGCCCGTTCGGGCGGTTGTGGTCGACGAAGAGCCGATGCTCGAGGTGCTGGCCGGCGTCGGCGAAGTACAGGCCGAGCAACGTGACGTCGCCGCCGGTGCTGCCGTACTCGACCGAGGTGTTCAGACGCACGACGTCACCGCCGAACGACACCGCAACATGCTTGTACGTCGCGTCGCGGCCGACCAGGGCGTGGTGGTGCGCGACGTGGACGGCGTCGTCGTCCCAGTCCTGTACCGACAGCAGCGTGAGTGCGGCACCGTCACCGATGCGTATCTCGACGTTGGCCGCGAGCAGGGCACTGCCCGAGTGGTCGAGCACGATCGTCGCGGAGGCGAACTGCTCGAGATCGAGGAAGATGTGCCCGAACGTCGCCTGGTCGGCGTTCTCGCCCCGCACGCTCACCACGATGGGCTCGTCGACCTCGGTCTCGGCGGGCACGGTCACGACCGTCGCCTCCGTGAACGAGGTCCACGCCTGCGCGCTGATCCGGTCACCCGGCGCGTACACACTGCCGAGCCGCGCGTCGTCGCGCCCGACCGTCTCGATGCGCACGCGCTCGTCGGCGTCGACACTCGCGACGACCTTGCCGTCGGGGTTGAACTTCCCGTTGTGCAGGCCCTTCAGCCGCTTCAGCGGCGTGAACCGCCAGACCTCCTCGAGACCGTTCGGCACCGCGTGGTCGTCCAGGGAGAACGAACCCGTTGGGTGCAGATGGCTGGCGATGCGATCGGTTGTCTCGATCGCTGCGGAGACGGCGTTGTCAGTATCAGTCGTGGCAGTCACCCCACGGCACCTTCCATTTGCAGCTCGATCAGTCGGTTCAGCTCGAGGGCGTACTCCATCGGCAGCTCGCGCGCGATCGGCTCCACGAAACCGCGGACGATCATCGCCATCGCCTCGTCCTCGTCGAGGCCGCGGCTCATCAGGTAGAACAGCTGGTCGGCGCTGACCTTCGAGACCGTTGCCTCGTGGCCGAGCGAGACGTCGTCCTCTCGCACGTCGACGTACGGATAGGTGTCGGATCGGCTGATCTGGTCGACCAGCAGGGCGTCGCACTTGACCGTGCTCGCGGAGTGCTCGGCGCCCTCCTGGACCTGCAGCAGACCGCGGTACGACGTACGACCGCCGCCGCGCGCGACCGACTTGGAGATGATCGAGCTCGACGTATGCGGCGCGCAGTGCACCATCTTGGCGCCGGAGTCCTGGTGCTGGCCCTCGCCCGCGAACGCGAGCGACAGCGTCTCACCGCGCGAGTGCTCGCCCATCAGGTAGATCGCGGGGTACTTCATCGTCACCTTGGAGCCGATGTTGCCGTCGACCCACTCCATGGTCGCGCCTTCCTCGCAGGTGGCGCGCTTCGTGACGAGGTTGTAGACGTTGTTGGACCAGTTCTGGATCGTCGTGTAGCGGCAGCGGCCGCCCTTCTTCACGACGATCTCGACGACGGCGGAGTGCAGCGAGTCGGTCTTGTAGATCGGCGCGGTGCAGCCCTCGACGTAGTGGACGTACGCGTCCTCGTCGACGATGATCAGCGTCCGCTCGAACTGACCCATGTTCTCGGTGTTGATGCGGAAGTACGCCTGCAGCGGGATGTCGACGTGGACACCCTTCGGCACGTAGATGAACGAGCCGCCGGACCAGACCGAGGTGTTCAGCGCGGAGAACTTGTTGTCGCCGACCGGGATGACGGTCGTGAAGTACTCCTTGAACAGCTCCGGGTGCTCCTTGAGCGCCGTGTCGGTGTCGAGGAAGATGACGCCCTGCTCCTCGAGATCCTCACGGATCTTGTGGTAGACGACCTCGGACTCGTACTGCGCGGCGACGCCCGACACGAGGCGCTGCTTCTCCGCCTCGGGGATGCCGAGCTTGTCGTAGGTGTTCTTGATGTCGTCCGGGAGGTCTTCCCAGCTCGCGGCCTGCTTCTCCGTCGAGCGTACGAAGTACTTGATGTTCTCGAAGTCGATCGTGTCGAGGTCCGCACCCCAGTGCGGCATCGGCTTGCGATCGAACAGCTTGAGGCCCTTCAGGCGCAGGTCGAGCATCCACTCGGGTTCGTCCTTCTTCCCGGAGATGTCGCGCACGACCGCCTCGGACAGGCCGCGTTTGGCGGCTGCACCGGCGACGTCGGAGTCGGACCACCCGAACTCGTACCGGCCGAGGCCGGCGAGCTCCGGGTTGGCTTCCTCGACCGCGTTGCGCTCGTTGGACGTTGTCGTCATGCGGGAGTCCTCCCATTGTCGTGCGGGCCGGATGCATCGGTGGTTGATCCGCCACCAGAGGCAACGGCCATCGGTTGCCGGGGATTCCTGGGTTGATCGGGAACATTGGTCGTGCACACGCCGTCGCCGTGCGCGATGGTCGCGAGTCGCTGGACGTGCTGGCCCAGCAGCCGGGCGAACACCTCGGTCTCGGCATCGCACAGCTGCGGGAACTCCGCCGCCACATGCGCCACCGGACAATGGTGCTGGCACACCTGGTCGCCACTCGGCGCCGTGCGTACCGACGCTGCGTAACCATCGGCGGTCAGCGCCTCGGCGAGCACGCGCGGACGGTCCTCGACGCTCGCGCCCTCGATCAGCGGACGGTAGCGGTCCTCGAGCTCGGCGACGCGTCGCCGAGCGAACTCGAGCACCGCCTCGTCGCCCGCGGAGTCGGCGAGGAACCGTAGCGCGTGGACGGCGAGGTCGTCGTACTGCTGAGCGAACTCCTCGCGGCCGGCGTCGGTGATCACGAAGATCTTCGGCGGTCGCCCGCGACCTCGGTGCCCGGTGACCCTCGGCTCACGCGCCTCGATCGTGCCCTCCGAAAGGAGGTGGTCGAGGTGCCGGCGTACGGCGGCGGGAGTGAGCTCGAGGCGCTCGGCGAGATCGGCGGCCGTCGACGGGCCGGACTCGAGGATGCTCTTGACCACGCGGTCTCGCGTCGGAGCGTCGTCCGCAGGCGACGTCTCGACGGCACGCGTGTATTTCACAACACCAGTGTGATGTTAATACCCGGCGCGTTCAACCAAGGTTGACCTTAGTACGCGTGTGCGATCGCACACGAGTCGGGCCGTTCCCGCATCGTTCGCCAGCGTACGTTTACCATGTTTACATGGTAAACCGTCACTGTGCGCGGCGAATTCATCGTGCCCTGCAGATCCTTACCGTGCAAGGCACGGTGGTCGTCGGGCGCGCGGACGGGACCGCCCGCTTGTGCATCCCTTCACAGAATTAGACTGATCCGGTGGAGTCCCCCGTCGTCGAGGTCAGCGGCCTCGTCATGCGCTACGGGGATGTCTCGGCCGTCGACGGGCTGACCATGAGCGTCGGCCGAGGCACGGTCACCGCCGTTCTCGGACCCAACGGCGCCGGGAAGACCACCACCATCGAGACGTGCGAGGGCTACCGGCGGCCCCAGGGCGGGTACGTGCGCGTCCTCGGGCTCGACCCGATCACCGACGGCGCCGATCTGCGGCCGCGCGTCGGCGTCATGCTGCAGCAGGGCGGGTCCTGGTCTGGCGCCCGCGCCGGCGAGATGCTCGCCCACGTCGCGTCGCTGCACGCGTACCCGCTCGACGTCGACGCGCTGGTAGAGCGACTCGGCCTCCGCTCCCTCGGGCGCACGCCGTACCGGCGGATGTCCGGCGGCCAACGCCAACGGCTCGGACTCGCCATGGCGATCGTCGGGCGACCGGAGCTGGTGTTCCTCGACGAGCCGACCGCCGGCCTCGACCCGCAGGCACGCCGCGCGACCTGGCAGCTCGTCGACGACCTGCGCGATGCGGGCGTCACCGTGGTGCTGACCACGCACTACATGGACGAGGCTGAGCGCCTCGCCGACCAGGTCCACGTCGTGGACAACGGACGGGTCATCGCGAGCGGTACGCCGACGCAGCTCACGTCGTCGGGCGCCGAGAACACCATCCGGTTCACGGCACGGCCCGGTCTCGACGTCGGTGAGCTCGCGCTCGCACTCTCCTCGGCGACCAAGGTCGTCGAGACGATGCCCGGCGCGTACGTCGTCACGGGCGAGGTCGACCCGGCACTGTTGGCCACCCTCACGGCATGGTGTGCCTCGAACGGTGTGATGGCCGAACGGCTGTCCGTCGAGCGACGCACCCTCGAGGACGTCTTCCTCGAGCTGACCGGCAAGGAGCTGCGGTGAGCGGCGCGACCTTGGACCTCACGCCGCGGCCCGGGGCTGCACCGCTGCCCCGGATGGTCGCCGCGCAGGCGCGGATGGAGAGCCGGCTCCTGCTCCGCAACGGCGAGCAGATCCTGCTCGCGCTCGTCATCCCGTTGCTCGTCCTCGTCGCCGGCACCGAGTCCGGCGACGTCGTCGACCTCGGCACCGGGTCACGCATCGACATCCTCGCCCCTGGCGTACTCGCCCTCGCGATCCTGTCGACGTCGTTCACCTCGCTGGCGATCGCGACCGGCTTCGAGCGGCGGTACGAGGTGCTCAAGCTGCTCGGTTCGACGCCGCTTCCACGAGCGGGGCTGCTCGCCGGCAAGACGGCCGCTGTCCTCGTCGTCGAGGCGATCCAGCTGGTCGTGCTCGGCGGTGCCGCGCTGCTCCTCGGCTGGGAACCGTCCGGCGGTGTGCTCGCGATCGCGTGGCTGGTCCTGGTGGTTCTCTTGGGCACCGCGGCGTTCGGCGCTCTCGGCCTGCTCGTCGCCGGCGTACTGCGCGCCGAGGCGACCCTGGCCGCCGCCAACCTGATCTACGTACTGCTGCTGCTCGGCGGAGCGATCGTCGTACCGCTCGGTCGGTATCCCGACTCGGCGCAGCCGTTCCTGGAGCTGCTGCCCTCGGCGGCGCTCTCCGAGGCCATCCGGGCGGTGACCGCCGGTGGCGGTCCGGGCGCGGAGCCGCTCGTGGTGCTGGTCGCGTGGGCCCTGCTCGCCGGCTTCGCCGTCGCCAAGACGTTCCGGTGGGAGTGAGATGCGCAGGTTGATCGAGGCGTTCCGCACGCCCACCGCGGGGTTGGTACGCGGGCTCACGATCGCGAACCTGGTGGCGAACATCGGCATCGTCGTCACCGGAGGCGCCGTACGCCTGACGGGCTCCGGCCTCGGCTGCCCGACCTGGCCGCAGTGCACCGAGGACTCCCTCACCCCGCACTCCGAGCTCGGTGTCTACGGCATCATCGAGTTCGGTAACCGGTTGCTGACGTACGTCCTTGTCGCGATCGCTATCGCCACCTGGTTCGCGATCCTGCGCTGGCGGCCGCGGCGGCGTAACGCCTTGGTGCTCGCGACAGCGATCGCGCTCGGCATCCCGTTCCAGGGAGTCATCGGTGGCATCACCGTGCTCACCGACCTCAACCCCTGGGTCGTCGCGCTGCACATGATGCTGTCGATGGGACTCAGCGCGGCCGCGACCGTGCTGATGCTCTGGGTGCGCAGACCGCCGGACATCGGCGGGCCACCCGTACTCCCCGGGCCCGTACGCCACCTGGTGGGCCTGACCTACCTGGCGCTGTGGGTGACCGTCTACCTGGGCACGATCGTCACCGGCAGCGGACCGCACGCGGGCGACCTCGATGCCCGCCGCAACGGGCTCGACCCGGCAGCGATGAGCCAGCTGCATGCCGACTCCGTGTTCGTCCTGTTGGGGTTGACCGTCGGCTGCGTGTTCGCGGTTCGAGCCGTCGGCGGACCGGTACGACTCGCGTACCTCCTGCTCGGCACGGAGCTTGCGCAAGGCACGATCGGCTTCGTGCAGTACCTCACCGACCTGCCCGTGGTGCTGGTCGGCATCCACATGCTGGGGGCAGCCGTGCTGGTCGCCGCGGGCACGGCTCTCGTCGTGGTCGCCCATGCACCGGCGGAGCTGGGATCGGCGCGGCCGCGCATACCCCGCACCGACGGGGCCGGGAACTAGAGTCGAGCCAATGAGAGGCCCTGCGTGACCGCCGAGACGTCCGGATCCGCGCGGCTGACGGTGTTCACGCCGATCAGCCAGGGCGGTCGTGCGGATGTCGTGGCGCAGCGGATCACCGAGGCCATCCGTCTCGGCCTGGTCGCCGAGGGCGAGCAGCTGCCGTCGGAGGCCGAGCTCGCCGCTCAGTTCGGCGTCTCGACCGTCACCCTTCGCGAGGCGCTGGCGAGTCTGCGCGAGCAGGGGTACGTCACGACGCGGCGTGGCCGCAACGGCGGGAGCTTCGTACGCCGGCCCAGGAGCCACCCGACCGACCGGCTCGCCCAGGAGCTCGCTCGCCTGAGCAGCACGGAGCTGCGCGATCTCGGCGACGAGGCCACCGCCGTCTCCGCGGCATGCGCCGGCCTGGCCGCCCGGCGGGCCGAACGCGCTACGGTGACGCGTATGTTCGAACTGGCCCGTGCGCTCGCCGACACCGCACCGGTCGCCGAATGCGCACGCCTCGACAGCCGGTTCCACATCGAGGTCGCGGTCGGCTCGCAGTCCGAGCGCCTCACCCGACGCGAGGTGTCGCTGCAGTCCGAGTACGCGAACCTGCTGTGGCTCCCGGAGCCCGAGCCTCTCGACCCGGCGGCCGTCGCGGCCGACCACGTCGCCATCGCGGCCGCGATCGAGAACGAGGACGAGTCGCTCGCGTACTCACTCGCCCGCGGGCACGCCACCGCGAACATGCGTCGACTCATCC
This sequence comes from Solicola gregarius, assembly GCF_025790165.1. GTDB lineage: Bacteria > Actinomycetota > Actinomycetes > Propionibacteriales > Nocardioidaceae > Solicola > Solicola gregarius. The sequence goes on along the minus strand of NZ_CP094970.1, from coordinate 4,267,559 downwards.
GCGCGCACATTGGACTCACGACATGACCGATTCGGCTACTCGCGACTGCGCTGTCCGCATCGAGGCGACGCTCGACGAGGTCTTCGCCACGGCCGGACGCATCCGCGACGGCGTACGTACCCTCTGGCGGGACGCGGTCGGCACCGTCTCCGCCCACGATCTCGAGCCGTTGCAACAGGCGATCTTCGCCGAGCTCGACTCGCACCCGCACTACACCGGTGCGGGTTTCCTAGCCGAGCCGACCACGCTCGCCGACGTCGACCGGTACCTCGAGTGGTGGCAGTCGGACGGTTCGGGTGGTCACTCGCGGCTCGTGCTCGACCTCGAGCCGACCAGCCCCGACGGCTACGACTACGTCGAGATGGAGTGGTACGTCGGCGCGAAGGCGGGCCGGCCGTCGGTACGCGGTCCGTACCTCGACTACGCGGGCGCCGACCGGTTCATCCTCACCTTCGCGACACCGGTCGTGGTCGACGACGTGTTCGTCGGCGCGAGCGGCGTCGACGTCCTGATGGCCGCCTTCGACCCGATGCTGTTCGAGCACGTACGACGCGGCGCGGCCGAGCTCGCCCTCGTCGACCGCGACGACCGGGTGATCGTGTCGAACAGCCCCGACGTGGCGCCGTCGGAGCGACTTCGGATCCGTACTGCCGAGCCGCTGCCCGTCGGCGGCGTGGGCGTCGGCTGGCGGCTCTTCGCCCTACGCTGAGGAGAGAGTTCTGGCCCTCCCGCGAGAGAATTCTGGCCCCACACCGGGCCGGGATCCTCTCCTGACCGGGCCGGGATCCTCTCCTCACCGGGCCGGGATCCTCTCCTCACCGGGCCGGGATCCTCTCCTCACCGGGCCGGGATCCTCTCCTCACCGGGCCGGGATCCTCTCCTCAGCGTGAGGTGCAGACGCCGACGAAGCTCTTGATGATCGTCTCGGCGTCCTCGGCCGGACCATCGGTGTCCTCGGGGTGCCACTGGACGCCGACGCACCAGCCATCGTCGGCCTGGACGCCCTCGACGATGCCGTCACCGGCCCACGCGACGGCGCGCAGGCCGGGTGCGACGTCGCGGATGGCCTGGTGGTGCCCGGAGCGGACGACCAGGCGCTCGGTGCCGTATAGGTCACCGACCCACGAGCGATCGACCAACGTCACCGTCTCGTCGAGGAACATCGGCTCGGGCGCGACGCCGTGGTGGAGTGTCGGGTCGGCGATATCGGGATACAGCGTGCCTCCGGCCGCCACGTTGATCACCTGGTTGCCGCGACAGATGCCGAGCACGGGTACGCCGCGGCGGCGAGCCGCACGGACGACCGCGATGCTGTAGTCGTCGGCACGACGGTCGACGCCGTAGAGGTTCGGGGCCGCCGGGTCACCGCCGTACAGCGCCGGATCGAGGTCCCCACCGCCGAGCAGCAGGACGCCGTCGGCGGCGCACACGGATTCGACCGGGAGCCGCTCCGCGGCCGACACGTCGACGACACCGACCTCGGCACCGGCGTTCGCGAGCAGCCTCAGGGCAGAGACGGTGAACCGGTTGACCAGTGTGCGCACCTCGTCGCTGGCCCCGACGATCTCCAGGGGTACGACGACTCGAATCAGCGGCGGTGTCACAGTTGCATCCAGGTCGTCTTGAGGTGGCTGTACTTGTCGAGCGCATGCAGCGACTTGTCGCGCCCGATTCCGGACTCACCGTATCCGCCGAACGGCACCGTCACGTCGGACGCGTCGTAGCAGTTCACCCAGACCGTGCCCGCACGTATCGCCTTCGCCGTGAGGTGCGCAGTCGAGAGGTCGTTCGTCCACACCGCGGCGGCGAGTCCGTACGGCGTGCCGTTCGCCAGCGCGACCGCCTCCTCGATCGTGTCGAACGGCAGGATCGTGAGCACGGGACCGAAGATCTCCTCCTGTGCGACCCGCATGGTCGGCGCTACGTCGTCGAGCACCGTGGGCTCGAGGTAGTAGCCGCCCGTGTCCTCCCGGCGCCGGCCGCCGCCGATCAGTCGCCGAGCACCTTCCTGGTCGGCGCTGTCGACGTACGCGAGCACGCGGTCCAGATGCTCCGCCTCGACCATCGCGCCGAGCCGTGCCGCGGGATCGATCGGATCACCGGGCTCGAGCTCGCGCGCCGCCTGCACGACGGCCTCGGTGAGCTCGTCGCGCCGCGAGCTGTGCACGAGAAGCCGTGAGCCCGCCGAACACACCTCGCCCTGGTTGAAGAAGATCCCGCCGGCGATCGCCGCCGCGACATCCACGGTGTCCGGGGCGTCGGCCATCACGATCTGCGGGCTCTTTCCGCCGAGCTCCAGCGACACCTGCTTGATGTTGCTGTCGGCCGCGTGCCGGAGGAACTCCCGGCCGACAGGGCCGGATCCGGTGAACGTGACGGCGTCGACGTCCAGGTGCCGACCGATCGCGGCACCGGCGGTCTCGCCGTATCCGGGGACCACGTTGAGTACGCCGTCGGGCAGGCCCGCCTCCGCGGCGAGCTCGGCCAGGCGCAATGCCGAGAGCGGCGACTGCTCCGCCGGCTTGAGGACGACGCTGTTACCTGCCGCGAGCGCGGGACCGAGCTTCCAGCTCGTGAGCATCAGCGGGAAGTTCCACGGTACGACAGCCCCGACCACCCCCAGCGGTTCGCGCGTGATCGTGGCGTGCACGCTCGGGTCGGTCGGCGCCACCTGGTCGTACGTCTTGTCGATCGCCTCGGCGTAGAAGTCGAAGGTCTGCACGCTCACCCGCAGGTCGACGGCGATCGCGTCGCTGACCGGTTTGCCCATGTCGACGCTCTCGAGCAACGCCAGCTCGTCGGCATGCTCCTCGAGCAGCCGCGACAGACGCTGCAGCACCCGCCGGCGGGAACGCGGCGCCCGACGGCTCCAGCGACCGTCCTCGAAGGCAGCCCGCGCCGCACGTACGGCCGCGTCGACGTCGGCCCGGTCGCACTCGGCGACCGATGCCACGACCGCGCCGTCACGAGGCGAGATGCTGTCTAACCTCCGGCCCTCGACCGACGGGGTGAACACTCCGTCGATGAAGGCGTCGGTCTGCTTCACGAGGGATCCCAGCCGGTCCAGGTTCTCGGCGTACGTCATGGTCATGTCACGGCTCCTGCGGTCTCGTACCAGCTCTGCGGGGTGAGCAGGGCGTCGAACAGCGCCTGCTCGTACGGCTGCTCGTGTGCGTCGTCCTCGGGGTGCCACTGCACCGCCAGCACGGGTGCCTCGCGGTGCTCGACGGTCTCGACGCATCCGTCCGGTGCGCGGCCCGTGACGGCCAGCCCGTCGCCGAGCGCATCCAAGGACTGGTGGTGGTACGACGAGACGACCACTTCGTCGCACCCCATCGCGCGAGCGACCGCCGACCCCGGCGTCAGCGTCACGGTGTGCATGCCGTTGCGATGCGGTACGTCGCTCGGGCCGATGTCCTGGCGGATCGTGCCGCCGCACGCGACGTTCAGCGCCTGCATGCCGCGGCAGATCGCGAGCAGCGGCATCCGCCGCGCGATGCAGTCGCGTACGAGCGTCAGATCGCAACGGTCGTGGATCAGGTCGACGTCCTCACTCGCGTCGTCGCGCTGCTGGCCGTACCAGCTCGGATCGAGATCTCCGCCGCCGGGAAGCACGACACCGACGTACGGCCCGAGCGCGTAGTGGTCGAGCGCGGCGATCGGCGGGAGTACGACCGGCTCGGCGCCGGCCCGGAACACCGAATCCAGGACGCGCTCGGAGACGCCGATGCCGGGCCGTCGCAAGCCGGTGATCGAGCGGGCGCGGAGACCCGCGACCGCAACCAACGGGCGCGTCACGTGTCACCCCCGAACGGAAACTCCAACGTCGGCAGCCACTGCTTCCATGCGACCTCGAGGCCGCCCGACTCCACAACGTGCGCCAACGCATCGTCCAGCAGCGCAAGGCGGTCCGGGCGATCCTTGGCGACCGCGACGCCCCACGCGTTGCGCGTACGGACCGTGAAGGCGATCTCGAACCGCGGGTCGTCGGCAAGGGGCACCAGAGCGACATCGTCGTCGACGACCGCGTCGACGTCGCCGGCCTCGAGTGCACCGATCATCTCGCCGAACACATCGTCGGACTCCCCGCCGAACGCAACGACCTCCGCGTCGACGAACGACCTTGCCAGCGTGAGGTTCACGCTGCCGGCGATCGCCGCCACCCGCCGGCCGCCAAGATCGCCGGCCCTTCTGGCGGGGTCGCCCGCGCGTACGAGCACCGACTCGTCGAAGACCGCGTACGGACGGGTGAAGTCGACCAGTGCGAGTCGTTCGGGCGAGATGCCCTGTCCGCACAGCAGGCCGTCGGCATCGCCCGCCTGAACGGTCGGGATCATCTCCGCCCACGGACGCGGGACCCATTCAAGGGGGCGACCGAGCTGGTCGGCGATCAACTGCGCAACGGCCGGCTCGTACCCCTCACGCGTGCCGTCTGCGCGCATCAGCGAGAACAGCGGCGGTGCGTGCAGGTCGGCGCACACCAAGCGAAGTGGCGTCATGGTGCTCGATTGTTCGCTCGGGTGCTCGCTCGACCCTCGCTCTGCTCCCTCGCTCACGGAGTGGCCTCCAGGTACATCTCGAACTCCCAGTCGGTCACCGCACCGCAGAACCGCGCCCACTCGTCGGACTTCATCGCGATGTAGGTATCGGCGAGCGCCGCCGGTAACGCATCGCGCATCGGCTTGGCCGAGGCGAAGGCCGTGACCGCGTCACCCAGCGTCAGCGGCAACGCGTCGAAGCCGCCACCATCGGGATCGACCCCGTCGTCGAGACCGTCGCGGATCGACGCCAGCAGCAACGTGTGCGAGAGGTACGGGTTCACGCTCGCGTCGGGGAGCTTGTACTCGAGACGGCCGTTCGCCGAGAGACGCACGGTGCAGGTCTTGTCGTCCATGCCCCAGTCGATCTGGGTGGGCGCGAACTGCCCGGCATCCCAGTAGCGCTTGTAGCTGTTGACGGTCGAACCCATGACCGCCATCGAGCCCGCGGCGTGGCGGAGCAGGCCGCCCAGCGCATGGCGTCCACGATCGGTCAGGTGCAGCTCCGTCCGCCCCGCCTCGGCCAGGATGTTCTCGTCGCCGTCCCAGAGACTGAGGTTGTGGTGGCAGCCGTTGCCCATCGCGCCCGTCGTCGGCTTCGGCATGAAGCTCGGCTGCACACCGTGCTCACGGCCGACCTGGCGACAGATCGTGCGGTAGGTCATCAGCCGGTCGGCCGTACGGTCGGCGCGGTCGTACATCCAGTTCAGCTCGAGCTGGCCGGGATCCTCGTAATCACCCTCGATCATGTCGAGGCCCATGTCGGACGCGTACGTGATCAGGCTCTGGTAGATCGGGCGCATCCGTTCGAGAAGATCCATCTGATAGGCGGGGCTGGCGTCTGGGCGTACCTTCACGTCGAGGCCCGGGCCCGTCCACGTCATCTCCGGCTCGCAGCCGGTACGCAGCTCGAGACCGGTCGCTGCCTCGAACTCCTCATGCGCACGGATGAAGGTGCCGCGCGGGTCGCAGGCGAACACCGAGCCGCCGATGCCCGGGCGGTGCTCCGGTTCGTACAGGCGGCACAGGAAGCGCGCGACCGTGCGGTCCCAGGGCAGGACGGCGAACGTGTCGAGGTCCGGCATGGCGGTGTACTCGGGCGCCTGCGTACCGCCGCCGAGCAGTTCACCCTCGCGCGTGGTGGTGAAGTCGACGATCGCGGCGCGGTGCATCTGCACTCCTCGCTCGAGGTTGCGGGCGAGATGCTTCGCGGGGACGACCTTCGCCAGCACGCGTCCGCCGAGCGAGATCACCTGGTAGTAGATGTACTCGACCCCCTCTGCGGCGATGACATCTTGAATCGCCTTGCGGGCTTGCGGATCGGCGTTGCGCCGCCGGTGTTCGTCGAGGGCCGTCATCGGGGGTTCCTTCCATCGATGGATAGGTACGCTGCGTCCACGCGAGCTCGGTGCGCGCGAAAGGTCTTGGGCGGTTGGTTGATGAGCAGGACGCCGACGAGTTCGCTGCCGAGCGTGTACTCGACGACGGCACCGTCATCGAGCGGGTCGAGTCTTCCGTCGACGACCGTTGCCGCGTCGGCGATGCAGGTCGAGCCGAAGCTCTGCAGACGCAGGTCACCCTGGTCGCTCCAGAACGACGGCAGTGGAGCGAACGGCGTCGATGTCGGTGGTGCGCCATCGATGTCGGCGAGCAGGGTCGATGCCGCTCGCTTGGCCGTGTCGGTCGGATTCGACCAATGCTCGATACGTTGCGCGCCGATCGCATACCGCGCGTTCGGGTAGCGCGCGACGTCGCCGGCGGCGACGACGCCTGAGCGCCCCTCGACGCGAAGGCTTGCATCGCACAGCACCCCGTCGCCGAGGTCGAGCCCGTTGCCCTCGAGCCACTCGACATTGGGAACGGCACCGATCGCCTCCAGGACCAGGTCGGCGGGAAGCTCCTCGCCGTCGTCCAGGCGTACGCCGGCGACGCGCTCACCCTCCGAAGCGAGCCCGACCACACCGCGTCCCATTCGGAACCGAATGCCAGACCGCTCGTGGTAGCGACGTACCGCAGTGCCGACCTCATTGCCCAGCCCGCGTACGAGCGGGGCATCGAGCGGCTCGACGACCGTCACCTCGCAGCCGAGTCGACGTGCGGAGGCGGCGACCTCACAGCCGATGAAGCCCGCCCCGACGATCACCACCCGCACGCCCGGTCGCAGGCCCGCACGCAGGGCGATCGCATCGTCGAGCGTACGAAGGGCGACGCGGCCTTGGGTGGGCCAGTCGGCGGGAAGCCGTCTCGGCCGGAGGCCCGACGCCACGGCGAGACCCGACCACCCGAGCGCCTCTCCGTCGTCGAGCTTGACCGTACGCGCCGTGAGGTCGGCGGCCACGACCGTGCGGCCCAATCGCCAGTGGACATCCGAGACGCTCGGGCGTAGCCGAAACGCGACCGTGTCGTGCCACTCGCCGATAGGCCGCTCTGCCGAGAGCGACAACGCCTCCTTCGACAGCGGCGGCCGGTTGTACGGGAGGTGCGGTTCGTCGCCGATGACGATGATCGGACCGTCCCAGCCGCCCGTGCGCAGCTGCTCGGCGGTACGCAGGCCCGCCATCGCCGCTCCGACGATGACGACCGGTTCGGCGGACCTCATCCGGCGCTCCCGACCAGGATCGCCTGTACCGGGCACACGTCGGCGGCGTCCTCGACGTCGGCCTCGAACTCGTCGGACGGCTCGGGCTCGTACACCAGCTCGCCGTCGTCGGCGATGTCGAACACCTCGGGAGCGGCGATCGCGCACTGTCCGTGGTTCTGGCAGACCGACCGGTCGACGGAGACCTTCATCGCTTCGTCCCTTGCTGGAAGGAGAGGGGCAGTCGGGTGGGTCCGGTGTTTCCGGAGAGCGGCAACCAGGTCGCGTCGCCGTCGATACGCGGCTCGAGCAGCCGGCGCGCGAGCAGCGGAAGGGCCTCACTCATGTCGCTGCGCGCGACGAAGTGGCCGAGGCAGTGGTGCGCTCCCCCACCGAAGCCGAAGTGCGGCGGCCGCTCGGCGGTGATGTCGAATCCACCGGCCATGACCCGCGGGTCGGTACCGGCCGACTCGGAGAACAGGTGGATGGTCGTACCCGCCTCGATGTCGATGTCCTGGAACGTGAAGTCCTCGAGCGCCTCACGCGTGACCCAGGTGACGGTCGGGTTGACCCGCATCACCTCTTCGACGGCGGCCTTGCCGAGCTCGGGCCGCTCGGCGAGGAGCCGCCACTGGTCGGGGTTGCGCACGAACGCCTGCATCGCCAGGCCGAGCTGGTTGCGGGTCGTGTCGTAGCCGCCGAAGACGAGCAGCGCGAGGGTGTCGCGCAGCTCCTGATGGCTGAGCTTGTCGTCGTCTCGCTCCGCCTGTACGAGGCGGGTCATGAAGTCGTCGCGCGGCTCGCGTCGGCGCGACTCGATCAGCTCGTCGCCGTACTCGTACAGGCCGGCGAGCGCGGTCTCGATCTCGGGTAGGTCGTCCTTGATGGTGACGCCGAGCGAGAGCCCGATGGTCGTCGACAGGCCGGCGATGCGCGGCCACTCCTCCTCGGGGATGCCGAGCATGATCGCGATGACGCGGGCGGCGTACGGCTCGCCGAACTGGGCAACGAAGTCGCAGTGCCCGGTGTCGTGGAACGCGTCGATCAGCTCGTTCGCGAGCTCCTGGAACCGTGGGACGAGGCTCGCCAGCAGCTTCGGCGAGAACGCCGGGTTGAGGAGGCGGCGAAGGCGCTTGTGGTCGTCGCCCTCCTTGTTCAGGATCCAGCTCGCGAACCAGTCGGCGAACGGCCCCTCGGTCACCCCGTTGTGCGCCGGCCACGCGGCACTGCCCTGGCGGAGCCGGCGGTCCTTCATCAGCCGGTTGACCTCCTCGTACCGCAGGATCGCGAGCCCGTAGTTCGTCTCGGCGTACCAGCTCGCGTCGCGCGCCGCGCGTACCTGCTCGGACTGCACGGAGAACGCGGGGTCGGAGATGTCGAAGTACGGAGCGGCCGAGCGGGAGGCGGAGACGGTCACGGGAACTCCTCTCGGGAAGCAGGAATTCCTAAACCTTTAACCATAGATGTTTATGTGTCAAGGGTCACTCCGCCCGCTGAAGGCGCTGGGCCGCACGTTTCGGCCGTGCCGGATCGGTCCGGCACGGGCCAAACGTGCGGCCCAGCGGGGTTGGGAGGTCGGGTCAGCGCAGGAACGGGTCGACCGCGGCCGCGACGAACAGCAGCGCGAGGTACGCGTTCGAGAAGTGGAACAGCCGCATCGGCTGCAGGGTTGCGATCGAGTCGTTCGTACGCGCGCGGCGCAGCAGATCGTGCGCCTCCACGAGGAAGACGATCGCCAGCGTGATCGCGACGGCCGGGTAGAACCAGCCCGTCGGGGTGACCGGCCACAGCAGCAGCGACGTCGCCGCCATCGCCCACGCGTACCCGACGATCTTGCGGGCGACGACCTCTGTCGGCGCGACCGACGGCAGCATCGGCACCTCGGCCGCCGCGTAGTCGTCGCGATAGCGGATCGCCAGCGCCCAGAAGTGCGGAGGGGTCCAGAAGAACACCACCATGAACAGCACGACCGGAGCCCATGCGAGCTCACCGGTGATCGCGGTCCAGCCGATCAGTGCCGGGAAGCAGCCGGCGGCACCGCCCCACACGATGTTCTGCGAGGTACGACGCTTGAGCAGCATGCTGTAGCCGACGACGTAGAACACGTTCGCCGCCAGCGCCAAGCCCGACGACAACCAGTTGACGAGTACGCCGAGCCAGACGGTCGACACCACACCGAGCACCAGGCCGAACACGAGCGCTGCGCGCGTACCGACCGCGTGCCGCGGCAGCGGCCGGCGCCGGGTACGCCGCATCCGCTGGTCGATATCGGCGTCGACGACGCAGTTGAGCGCATTCGCGCTGCCGGCGGACAGCGCGCCGCCGACAACCGTCGCGAGCACGATCCACAGACCCGGAACACCCTGCTCGGCAAGGAACATCACCGGCACCGTGGTGAGCAGCAGCAACTCGATGATGCGCGGCTTCGTCAGTGCGACGTACGCGCCGACGACATCACGCGCCGTCGGGCCGGGAGCGGGCCCCTGAGCGACCTCGCGTACCGGCACGGCGTGCGGATCGACGGCAGTCACAGACACCTCGTAACGACAGCGCGACTCGGCTGACTCGAGCCCTGGCACAGCGCGTCCAGATCGAACGCGCACGCGCCGATTCTAGAACCTTGCGCGCGACCGCCACACACCGGGGACGCCTCGGCGATCCGCTGGCAATGCAGACCTGAGAGAGCGGCTGACCCCGAGTACGCTCGACACCGTGCGTACGCCGCACGCGACGGATACCGGCGAGAATAGACCCGACCAGAAGGACAGAGCGCTGTGACCACTGGGCACAATCCACTCGAATGGACCGATCTCGATCGCAAGGCAGTCGACACCATCCGGGTTCTCGCGATGGACGCCGTGCAGAAGGTCGGCAACGGCCATCCCGGCACCGCGATGAGCCTCGCCCCCGCGGCGTACCTGATCTACAACCGGCTGATGCGACACGACCCCGCCGACCCCGACTGGATCGCGCGTGACCGGTTCGTGCTGTCCTGCGGCCACAGCAGCCTGACGCAGTACATCCAGCTCTACCTGACCGGCTACGGCCTCGAGGATCGAGGACCTCGCCGCGCTGCGTACCTGGGGAAGTCTCACGCCGGGCCACCCCGAGCACGCACACACCAAGGGCATCGAGGTCACCACCGGCCCGCTCGGCCAGGGTGTCGGCAACGCGGTCGGCATGGCGATGGCCGCCCGCCGACAGCACGGTCTACTCGACCCCGACGCCGCTCCCGGCGAGAGCCTGTTCGACCACCGCGTGTACGTCATCGCCTCCGACGGCGATCTCGAGGAGGGCGTGTCGAGCGAGGCCTCCTCGCTCGCCGGGCACCAGCAGCTGGGCAACCTCACGGTGCTGTACGACGACAACCGGATCTCGATCGAGGACGACACCGCGGTCGCGTTCTCCGAGGATGTCGGCAAGCGTTACGAGGCGTACGGCTGGCACGTGCAGACCGTCGACTGGACCAACGGCGGCACCCACTACGAGGAGGACGTCGAGGCGCTGTACGACGCCTACCGTGCCGCCGAGCAGGTCACCGACAAGCCGAGCTTCATCGTGCTGCGCACCATCATCGCGTGGCCGGCGCCCAACAAGCAGAACACCGGCGCCTCGCACGGCTCGGCACTCGGCGACGACGAGGTGCGGGCCACCAAGGAGGTGCTCGGCTTCGACCCCGACAAGACCTTCGACGTCGAGCCGGCCGTCATCGAGCACACCCGCAAGGCACTCGACCGCGGCCGCCGGGCCGGCGCCGAGTGGGACGAGCAGTACGCCGCCTGGGCGGCGGCCAATCCCGATGCCGCGAAGCTGCTCGACCGGCTCAAGTCACGTGCGCTTCCCGACGGCTGGGACAGCGACCTGCCGACGTTCCCGGCCGACGCGAAGGGCGTCGCGACCCGCAAGGCCAGCGGCGAGTTCCTCTCCGCCGCCGCACCGGTGCTGCCCGAGCTGTGGGGCGGCTCCGCCGACCTCGCCGGCTCGAACAACACGACGCCGAAGGGCCAGCCGTCGTTCCTGCCGGCCGAGCACTCGACCAAGGCGTTCTCCGGCGACGAGTACGGCCGCGTCCTGCACTTCGGCATCCGCGAGCACGGCATGGGCGCCGTGCTCAACGGCATCGTGCTCAGCGGCCTGACCCGGCCGTACGGCGGAACGTTCCTGGTGTTCAGCGACTACATGAGGCCGTCGGTACGTCTCGCCGCGCTGATGGAGCTGCCCGTCACGTACGTCTGGACGCACGACTCGATCGGCCTCGGCGAGGACGGCCCCACGCATCAGCCGATCGAGCATCTCGCAGCGCTGCGGGCGATTCCCGGGCTCGACGTCATCCGGCCGGCCGACGCCAACGAGACCGTCGCCGCCTGGCGCGCGGTGCTCGAGCACACCGACCGTCCGTCCGCGCTGGCGCTGAGCCGGCAGAACCTGCCCGTGTTCCCGCGCGGCGAAGACGGGTTCGCAACTGTCGACGGCGTCGCGAAGGGTGGCTACGTACTCCTCGACGCACCGAGCGGGCGGCCCGACGTCGTGCTCGTCGCCACCGGCTCGGAGGTGCAGCTCGCCGTCGAGGCGCGTGAGCGGCTCGGCTCCGAGGGCGTCGGCGCGCGGGTCGTCTCGATGCCGTGCCGCGAGTGGTTCGACGCGCAGCCGGCGTCGTACCGCGACGAGGTGATCCCGCCGGCAGTACGCGCGCGGGTCAGCGTCGAAGCGGGCATCGCCCAGGGCTGGCGCGAGGTGGTCGGCGACGCCGGTCGCATCGTGGGCATCGAGCATTTCGGTGCGTCCGCCGACTACGCGACGCTCTTCGACAAGTTCCACATCACCGCCGACGCTGTCACCGACGCTGCCCGCGACAGCATCAAGGCCGCCGCGGATCTCGGCGGCGCGGGGGTGCCGGTGTTCGCACGCCCGTCAGGTCCCGTCGGGCCGGCCGATAACCCGGATGCGCCCTGACACCGCACGTACGCACTCCACGAACGCCCACCAGGCAAGGAGAATCATGAACGACCGACTCCAAGCATTGTCCGACGCCGGTGTCTCGATCTGGCTCGACGACCTCTCGCGGGAGCGCATCGAGAGCGGCAACCTGTCCGAGCTGATCGCCGGCTCCAACGTCGTCGGCGTGACGACCAACCCGACGATCTTCGCCAAGGCGCTGTCCGACGGCGAGCGCTACAACGAGCAGGTACGTGAGCTCGTGGCCGCGGGCGCCGACGTCGAGACGGCGGTGTTCGAGCTGACGACGCGCGACGTACAAGAGGCGTGCGACCTGATGCTGCCGGTGTTCGACCGCACCGGCGGCGTCGACGGCCGGGTGTCGATCGAGGTCGAGCCCGCCCTCGCGCACGACACTGAGGCGACCATCCGTCGCGCCAAGGAGCTGCACGACAAGGTCGCCCGGCCGAACCTGCTGGTCAAGATCCCGGCGACCCGCGAGGGCGTTGCCGCGATCGAGGCCAGCATCGCGGCCGGCATCAGCATCAACGTCACGCTGATCTTCGCGCTCCAGCGTCATCGTGAGGTCATCGACGCGTACCTCTCCGGCGTCGAGCGGGCCAAGCAGGCAGGGCTCGATATCTCGACGATCCACTCGGTCGCATCGTTCTTCGTCAGCCGCGTCGATACCGAGATCGACAAGCGGCTGGAGGCGATCGGCAGCGACGAGGCGCTCGCGTTGCGCGGCAAGGCCGCCGTCGCGAACGCGCGACTTGCATTCGAGCTCTACCAGCAGGAGTTCTCGGCCGAGCGTGGCCGGGCGCTGCTCACCGCCGGCGCCAACACCCAGCGCCCACTGTGGGCATCGACGGGAGTCAAGGACCCCGACTACCCCGACACGATGTACGTCGACGACCTGATCGCGAAGCCGACCGTCAACACCATGCCGGAAGCCACCCTCCGGGCGGTCGCGGACCACGGCAAGGTGCTCGTCGACGACACCGTCAGCGGTACGTACGACGAGTCGCGCGACGTGCTCGAGCGGGTCGCCGCGGTCGGCATCTCGTACGACGAGGTCGTGCAGGTGCTCGAGGACGAAGGCGTCGAGAAGTTCGACAAGTCCTGGGCGGAGCTCGAGACGACGGTGGCGAGCGAGCTCGAGAAGGGCAAGTGATGAGCGGCGCGGACTGGAACGCCGCGGAGGTCGAGGCCAACGGCACGTTTCGACTACGCGTCGGCTACCGCGACGTCACCGCGTACACGAGCGCCGTCGAGGAACTCGTCGAGAACCGCGTCGCCGGCAGGATCGCCGAGCGCGACCACTCGCTCTGGGGCTCTGCCGCCGAGTCCGAGGCGGCCAAGCGGCTCGCCTGGGTCGGGCTTGCCGAGGAGTCGCGTCCGTTGGTCGCCGAGCTCACCGCGTTGCGCGACGAGCTGCGCGCCCGCGGGGTCGACCACGTCGTGCTGTGCGGCATGGGCGGCTCGTCACTCGCGCCCGAGGTGATCTGCGCGTCCGACGGTGTCGAGCTGACCGTCGTCGACTCCTCGCATCCCGACTTCGTACGCGCGGCCATCGCCGACCGGCTCGAGCGCACGGTCGTCGTGGTGTCGAGCAAGTCGGGCGGCACGGTCGAGACCGACAGCCAGCGGCGCGCGTACGAAACGGCGTTCCGCGACGCCGGCATCGACCCGGCCGAGCGGATCGTCGTCGTGACCGATCCGGGCTCTCCGCTCGACGACGAGGCGACGGGCGCCGGCTATCGCGTGTTCCATGCGAACCCCGACGTCGGCGGTCGTTACTCGGCGCTGACCGCGTTCGGCCTCGTACCCAGCGGGCTCGCCGGTGCCGACATCGGCGGGCTGCTCGACGACGCGGCCGCCATCGCCCCGGCGCTCGCGTCAGACGACGTCGACAACCCGGCGCTGCGGCTCGGCGCCGTGCTGGGGGTCGCGAACCGCGCCGGCACCGACAAGGTGGTCCTCGTCTCCGTCGACACCCCGATCGTCGGCTTCGCCGACTGGGCCGAGCAGCTGCTCGCGGAGTCGACGGGCAAGAACGGCAAGGGCATCCTGCCCGTGGTCGTCGAAAGTGTCGGGTCCACCAACTTCGACCCCAACACCGACGACGAGGGCCTGTACTCCATCGGCGCCGGCTTCCCGTTCGACAAGGTGACCCCGTCGTCGGGGTGGGGCGCATCCATCGACGCCGGCCTCGGCGCGCAGATGTTGCTCTGGGAGTACGCGACCGCCGTCGCCGGGCGGATCATCGGCATCAACCCGTTCGACCAACCCGACGTCGAGAGTGCGAAGGCCGCCGCCCGCGGGCTGCTCGACGGTGCAGGCGAGCAGCCCACACCTGCGTTCACCGACGGCTCGGTCGAGGTGTACGCGTCGCCCGACCTGCTCGGCGACGCGACCACCGTCGCTGAGGCGGTGACCGCGCTGCTCGGTCGCATCGATCCCGATCACGGCTACGTCGCGGCGATGGCGTACCTCGACCGGCATCGCGACTCCGCGCTGGCGGGCGTACGAGAGGAGCTGGCACGACGTACCGGCCGTCCGACGACATTCGGCTGGGGACCCCGCTTCCTGCACTCGACGGGTCAGTACCACAAGGGTGGTCCGGCGACCGGCGTCTACCTGCAGATCACCGACGACCCCGATCACGATCTCGACGTACCCGGTCGCGACTTCACGTTCGGTGAGTTCATCCATGCGCAGGCCGTCGGCGACGCATCGGTGCTGAGCGAGCACGGCAGACCGGTCGTCCGCCTGCACGTGACCGACCGCGCGCAGGGGCTCGCCGCGATCATGAAGGCGGTGCACTGAGTGGAGCCGAATCCGCTGCGCGACCCGCGTGATCGGCGGCTGCCGCAGATCGCCGGTCCATGCAGCATGGTGATGTTCGGCGTCACCGGAGATCTCGCCCGCAAGAAGCTCATACCCGCCATCTACGACCTCGCCAACCGCGGCCTCCTGCCTCCGGGCTTCTCGCTGGTCGGCTTCGCCCGGCGCGACTGGGAGAACCAGGACTTCGCCCAGGTCGTCTACGACTCGGCGAAGGCGCATGCGCGTACGCCGTTCCGGCAGGAGGTCTGGGACCAGCTCGCCGCCGGGTTCCGGTTCGTGTCCGGCGACTTCGACGACGACGAGGCGTACGAGCACCTCCGCGAGACGGTCGAGGAGCTCGACGCCGAGCGCGGCACCCGCGGCAACCACGCGTTCTACCTGTCGATCCCGCCGGGCTTCTTCCCGACCGTCATCGGCCAGCTCAGCAAGCACGGCCTTGCCGACCAGCATGACGAGTCGTGGCGACGCGTGGTGATCGAGAAGCCGTTCGGGCACGACCTGGCCAGCGCCAAGGAGCTGAATGCGATCGCCTCGGAGGTGTTCCCGCCCGAGGCGGTCTTTCGGATCGACCACTATCTCGGCAAGGAGACCGTCCAGAACATCCTCGCGTTCCGCTTCGCCAACGGGCTGTTCGAGCCGGTCTGGAACGCCAACTACGTCGACCACGTCCAGATCACGATGGCCGAAGACATCGGCATCGGCGGCCGAGCCGGCTACTACGACGGCATCGGTGCGGCCCGCGACGTCATCCAGAACCACCTGCTGCAGCTGATGGCGCTGGTGGCGATGGAGGAGCCCGTCTCGTTCTCGGCGCGGGCGCTGCGGATCGAGAAGCAGAAGATCCTGTCGTCGGTACGCCTGCCGGCCCGGCTCGACGAGCACACCGTGCGGGGGCAGTACGCCCCCGGCTGGGCGAGCGGCGAGAAGGTGGCCGGCTACCTCGAGGAGAAGGACATCTCCGCGCGGTCGACGACGGAGACGTACGCCGCGATCCGGCTCGATATCGAGACCCGGCGCTGGGCCGGCGTGCCGTTCTACCTGCGCACAGGCAAGCGGCTCGGCCGGCGGGTGACCGAGGTGGCCGTGGTGTTCAAGCGCGCGCCACACCTGCCGTTCGAGGCGACCGCGGTCGAGGAGCTCGGCCAGAACGCCCTCGTCATGCGCATCCAGCCCGATGAGGGCGTGACCCTGCGTTTCGGCGCGAAGGTGCCCGGCACGGCGATGGAGATCCGCGACGTCAACATGGACTTCGCGTACGGCGGCGCGTTCGTCGAGTCGAGCCCGGAGGCGTACGAACGGCTGATCCTCGATGTACTGCTCGGCGATCCGCCGCTGTTCCCGCGGCACGAGGAGGTCGAGCTGGCCTGGCGCATCCTCGACCCGATCATCGACTTCTGGCACCAGCACGGCAAGCCCGACCAGTACCCGTCAGGTACCTGGGGCCCGTCGTCGGCCGACGAGATGCTGGCGCGCGACGGCCGTACCTGGCGGCGACCATGAGAGGGCCTATGTTCGAGCTGACCGACACGACCTCATCGGACATCGCGAACGCGCTCGTACGCGCGCGCCGCAATGCGGGTAGTCCCGCGATGGACATGGTGATGACACTCGTCGTCGTCACCGACGAGGCATCGCACTACGACGCGATGAAGGCGGCCGGCGAGGTGTCGTCGGAGCATCCCTCGCGGGTGATCGGTCTCGTCCGTCGGTCGACCCGCGGAGCGGCGCAGCTCGACGCGCGGGTCTCGATCGGCGACGACTCCCCCGGCGAGTCGCTGTTGCTGCGGGTCAGCGGTGAGCTCGTACGCCATGCCGAGTCGGCCGTCCTGCCGCTGCTGCTGCCCGACTCCCCCGTCGTCGTCTGGTGGCCGACGGACGCACCCGACAACCCGAGCGCCGACGCGATCGGCAGCCTGGCGCAACGCCGGATCACCGATGCAGCGGCGGTCCGTGGGTCGAAGCGCAAGGCACTGGTCTCCGCGGCGCGGCACTACGCACCCGGTGACACCGACCTGGCCTGGACCCGGCTGACGCCGTGGCGAGCGCTGCTTGCCGCGGCGGTCGACCAGGTCGACGGCCCGGTCACCGGCGGTCGAGTGTCGGCGGCGCGCGCAAACCCGAGCGCCGACCTGATGTGCGGCTGGCTCGAAGCCCGGCTCGGCGTCGAGATCACACACACGACGTCGCGTGGCCCGGGCCTCACCGACGTACGCCTGCAGACGCCGCGCGGCGAGATCGCGGTGCATCGCGACGCGGGTACGACGGGCACGTTCACGATCCCCGGTGAGGCCGATCGTCCCGTCGCGCTGAACCGCCGTACCGTCGCCGAGTGCCTGGCGGAGGACCTCCGTCGCCTCGACGAGGACGAGGTGTACGCACAGGCCGTGCGCCACGTGCTCGTACGCGTCGAGCGTGCGGCCGGTGACGCGAAGCCGAAGAAGCGAAAGGCGTCCGCATGAGCGAGATCGTCCGACACCGAGACGCGGCAGCGCTCACTTCGACGGTCGCGGAGGCGCTCATCGAGCGGCTCTCCGCCGTGCAGCGCTCCGGACGCGTACCCCACCTCGGCCTGACCGGCGGCACGATCGCGAACGATCTCTACCGCGCGGTCGCCGCCTCGCCGCGACGTGACGAGGTCGAGTGGACATCGGTGGAGTTCTGGTGGGGCGACGAGCGGTTCGTCGCCCGCGACTCGCCCGATCGTAACGCCGTGCAGGCCCGCGAGGCCTTTCTCGACGACCTCGGCGCCCGCGCGGGGCGCATCCACGAGATGCCATCGGCCGACGACCGCGACCTCGACGCGGGCGCGCAAGCGTACGGCAACGAGGTACGCGAGTTCGGAGCGGGCTCGTTCGACGTCCTGCTGCTCGGCCTCGGACCCGACGGACACATCGCCTCGCTGTTCCCGGGCTACCCACAGCTCCACGTCGACGATCAGATCGCGGTCGCCGTCGAGGACTCCCCCAAGCCGCCGCCGCTGCGGATCAGCCTGACGTACGCCGCGCTCAACCGATCACGGGCCGTGTGGTTCATCGTCTCGGGCGCAGGCAAGGCGGAAGCGGTGGCACGGTCAGTCGCCGCCGGAGCGAGCGTCGGCGAGTCGCCGGCGTCGGGCGTACGCGGCGAGACCGAAACCGTCTGGCACCTCGACGAAGCGGCCGCCAGCGCCCTCTGACCGTCCCCGTTTTGGATCCTTGGCGGGGGTGTACCTCGTCGTACACCCCCGCTAAGGGTCCAAAACGCGAACGCGGTCAGTCGCGCTCGAACCATCCCTGCCACATGATGTTGAAGACCGGCTTCGGCCCTGCGTATCCGTGCGCCACTATGGCGCGATGCACGCGGCGGACGATCTCGCGCTTGTCCTTGAGGTCCTCGACGACCACGACGATGACCGTCCAGCCGAGAGCTTCGAGCGCCTCCCGGCGCTCGATGTCGCGCTGACGCTGTTTGCGACTCCGTTCGTGCCACTCGCCGTCGTACTCGACGATCACCTTGTACGCGCGGAACACCAGATCGCACCGAGCGACGAATCGGCCCGCGTGCCAGATCTCCGGGTTGCACTCGGGCATCGGTAGCCGCGCAAGCACCAGCATCAGCCGGACGACGGTCTCCATCGGTGACTCCGCGCCCTCCGAGAGGAACGGGAGCGTACGCCGAGCGCGCACCACACCGTGGATGTGGCTGGCGTCGCAGTACTCGCCGAGGGCCTGCAGGCTGGTGTGCTTCGCGTGCATCAAGGCATCGCCGGCCATCACGAGCAGCACGAACGGCAGCAGCGTGGCCGAGTCTACGAACGCACGCTCCGGACCGGATACCTCACGCTCGTCGTGACGGACGGGTCTCAGCTTGCCGCGACGACGGTGCAGCCGAACACCGTCGTGGCGAGTCTTGAGTGTCGTGTTCGTCGAGAAATGCAGCGGCCACATCGACCCGATATGCACGCCATACCACCACAGCGCCGTGACGTGCGAGATGACCGCGTCGCTCGGCAGTACGAACAATGCGGCGACGACATAGGACGCGAAGGTCGGCTCTTCGTCACCGACGACGTAGACGCCGCGGAACAGCGTACGAAACCGCGAGCCGCGTAGGGAGTCGGCAGAGAGGCCGGCAGCAATCGCCTGCCGTCGGGTGAACGGACGCCCACGCAGGGAGGGCGGAATGGTGGATGCGCGTGACACACCACAGCATGCCTCCGCGGCGGACGAACGGCGCCGCTATCCACAGGTGCGATCCCCACGCGTTCGCGTTTCGGATCCTTCGCGGGGGTACGCGGCGCGGGGCACCCCCGCAAAGGGTCCGAAACGCGAACGCCCTAGTAGATCGCCTCGCCGTTCTTGCGGCGCGTACGCAGGTCGGACAGCGCCTCGTCGAGGATCGCGGCCGCCTCGTCGTCGGAGCGGCGCTCCTTGACGTACGCAAGATGGGTCTTGTACGGCTCGATGCGTACGAGCGGCGGCGGGTTGTCCGCATCCGCACCCGCGGGAAGCCCGCAACTCGAAGCAGTCCCATCGGTCCGGTGGCTCGACGCCGCTGCTGAAGCTCAGCGACGTCGCGTGTCCGTTACCGCAGTAGTAGTTGACGTGCGAGCGTGGGGCGGGCGCGCCGCGCACGTCCTCACCCATGGGTCCCGACCCGATTCGGGTCCCACGTATTGCACTTCCGCTGCCCACGAATTGTCCTCCCGGGTCGGGCTCTCAGTGCTCGGTGTTACAACCCCCGCGACGTTACAACCCCCGTCACGTAATCTCTCAGGCCGACACCTTCAGCAGCAACCCCAGCGCGACGATGCTGACCGCCCAGATCACCGCGGTGCCGACGGTGAGGCGGTCGAGGTTGCGCTCGGCGACAGAGGAGCCGCCCAGGCCGCTGGACACACCGCCGCCGAACATGTCGGAGAGCCCGCCACCGCGGCCCTTGTGCATCAGCACGAGCAGGATCATCACGAGGCTCGATATGGCGAGCACGATCTCGAAGAGCAGAATCACAGCGGATGTGGCCTTACGTGTTGTCGATGTTCAGGTCGGGCATGTCGTAGTACCGTCCGATCGCCGCGAACTCATCGGCCTTCAGACTCGCGCCGCCGACGAGGGTGCCGTCGACGTCGGGCTGCGCCATGATCGAGGCGATATTGGTGGCCTTGACCGACCCACCGTACAGGATACGCGTCGCTGAGGCGGCCTCCGGCGCCGCCGTCTCGACGAGTCGCTTCCGAATCGCCGAGCACACCTCCTGCGCATCGGCAGGCGTTGCGACCTCGCCCGTCCCGATCGCCCAGACCGGCTCGTACGCGATCACCAGCCCCGCCACCTGTTCGGGCGTCAGCCCCGTCAGAGCACCGTCGACCTGGGCGAGCGTGTGGTCGACCTGCTCGCCCGCCTGGCGTACCTCCAGGCCCTCCCCGACACAGACGATCGGGGTCATCCCGGCGGCGATGGTCTTCTGGGTCTTGACCGCGACCGTCGCGTCGTCCTCGCCGTGGTACTCGCGCCGCTCGGAGTGCCCGACGATCACGTACGTGCAGCCGAGCTTGGCCAGCATGCCCGCAGAGATGTCGCCGGTGTACGCGCCCCCGTCGTACACCGAGACGTCCTGTGCGCCGTAGGTGATCTTCAGCCGGTCGCCGTCGATTAGGGTCTGCACGCTGCGCAGGTCGGTGAAGGGCGGGATCACCGCGACCTCCGCACGGGCGAAGTCGTGCTTCTTGTCCTGCAGCGTCCAGGCGAGCTTCTGCACCAGGACGACGGCTTCCTGGTGGTTGAGGTTCGACTTCCAGTTGCCCGCCATCAGCGGGGTGCGGCTCTGTGCCACGTCACTTCTCCAGTACGTCGAGGCCGGGCAGTGTCTTGCCTTCCAGGAACTCCAGGCTTGCGCCCCCGCCGGTCGAGATGTGTCCGAACTGGCCGTCGGAGAAGCCGAGCTTGCGTACGGCGGCCGCGGAGTCGCCCCCGCCGACGACGGAGAGGCCGCTCACCTCGGTCAGCGCCTGGGCGACGACCCGGGTGCCCTCGGCGAACGCATCCATCTCGAAGACGCCCATCGGGCCGTTCCAGAAGACCGTACGTGCGCCGCGGATCGCCTCCGCGAAGGCGGCCGCCGACTCGGGTCCGATGTCGAGGCCCATCTGGTCGGCCGGCATCGCGTCGGCGGCGACCGTCGTCGCCGGTGAGTCTGCAGCGAACGCCGGCGCCACGACCACGTCGGTCGGCAGCACGATGTCGACGCCGCGCTCCTTCGCCGTGGCCAGGTAGCCCTTGACGGCGTCGATCTGGTCGGACTCGAGCAGCGACGTACCGACCTCGTTGCCGGAGGCGGCGAGGAACGTGAACACCATCCCGCCCCCGATCAGGAGCGTGTCGGCCTTCTCCAGCAGGCTGTCGATCACGCCCAGCTTGTCCGAGACCTTCGACCCACCGAGCACGACGGCGTACGGGCGCGCCGGCGACTCGGTGAGACGCTCGAGCACTTCAGTCTCCTGCTCGACCAGTCCGCCGGCGGCGTGCGGCAGCAGCTTCGCGACGTCGTAGACGCTTGCCTGCTTGCGGTGTACGACGCCGAACCCGTCGGACACGAAGGCGTCGGCGAGGCTGGCGAGCTCGCCGGCGAACGCGGCGCGCTCGGCGTCGTCCTTGCTGGTCTCACCGGGGTTGAAGCGAACGTTCTCGAGTACGCACACCTGGCCGTCCTCGAGCCGGTTGACGGTGTGCCGCGCAGAGTCGCCGACGGTGTCGGTCGCGAGCGCGACGTCGCCGCCGAGCAGCTCCCCCAGACGCCGGGCCACCGGAGCCAGCGAGTACGCCGGATCCGGCGCGCCCTTCGGACGCCCGAGGTGAGCGGTGACGATCACCCGCGCACCGGCGTCGCGGAGCCGACTGATCGTCGGAACGCTCGCGCGTACCCGGCCGTCGTCGGTGATCGACGTGCCGTCGAGCGGAACGTTCAGGTCGCTGCGTACGAGCACCCGGCGGCCGCGAAGGTCGCCGAGATCGCCGATCGTCTGCACTGCCCGCCGATCAGAGGGAGGCGCCGACGAGCGCGGTGAGGTCGACGAGGCGGTTCGAGAAGCCCCACTCGTTGTCGTACCAGCCGAACACCTTCACCTGGTCACCGATGACCTTGGTCAGGCTCGCGTCGAAGATGCACGACGCCGGGTCGGTGACGATATCCGAGCTCACGATCGGGTCTTCGGTGTAGCGGATGATGCCCGACAGATCGCCCTCGGCGGCGGTGCGGACGATCTGGTTGATCTCCTCCATGCTCGTCTCCCGCGACGCGGTGAACGTGAGGTCGGTGACCGAGCCGGTCGGCACCGGGACACGCAGCGAGTAGCCGTCGAGCTTGCCCTTGAGCTCGGGCAGCACCAGGCCGACCGCCTTGGCGGCGCCCGTCGTGGTCGGGATGACGTTGAGTGCCGCGGCGCGCGCCCGCCGGAGGTCCTTGTGCGGGCCGTCCTGGAGGTTCTGGTCCTGGGTGTACGCGTGGATGGTGGTCATCAGCCCGCGTTCGATACCGATGCCGTCGTTGAGCACCTTGGCCATCGGCGCCAGGCAGTTCGTGGTGCAGGAGGCGTTCGAGATGATGTGGTGCGACGCCGGGTCGTACGACTTCTCGTTGACGCCAACCACGAAGGTGGCGTCCTCGTTCTTCGCCGGCGCGGAGACGATGACCTTCTTGGCACCGCCGTCGAGGTGCGCCTTCGCCTTCGTGGCGTCGGTGAACAGACCGGTCGACTCGAGTACGACGTCGACGCCGAGGTCCTTCCACGGAAGGTTGGCCGGGTCGCGCTCGGCGAGCGAGGTGACCAGCTGGTCGCCGATCTGGATGCCGCCCTCGACGACCGAGACGGGCTTGTCGAAGCGCCCGAGGATCGAGTCGTACTTCAGCAGGTGGGCCTGCGTCTCGTCGTCGCCCAGGTCGTTGAACGCGACGATCTCTATGTCGGCGCCGGTCGCCTCGACGGCCCGGAAGAAGTTGCGGCCGATCCGGCCGAATCCATTGATACCTACACGCACGGTCACGGCGTCTGCTCCTCGATGCGGAACTTTTCGGGTCGGGCCCGAGACTACCCGCTCGGCGTGGGGCGAGCCGAGCCGGGAGCGGGTGTACGTCCCGGCCGTACGCTCGTCACGTGAACCTCTTCGACGGACCGGCCGTCGTCCTGGACGGTGGCCTCGCGACCGAGCTCGAGCGGCGCGGGAACGACCTGTCGGACGCGCTGTGGTCGGCGCGGCTGCTGGCCGACGCCCCCGATGAGATCACGGCGGCGCACCGGGCGTTCTTCCGCGCGGGCGCCAGGGTGGCGACGACCGCGACGTACCAGGCCAGCTTCGACGGGTTCGCCGCTCGCGGCATCGAGCACGCCGCGGCCGAGCGGCTGATGCGGCGCGCGGTCGAGCTCGCCGACGCGGCCCGCGCAGACCTGCCGAGCGACGGAAAGGAGCGCTGGATCGCCGCGTCTGCCGGCCCGTACGGCGCCGCGCTCGCGGACGGCTCGGAGTACCGCGGCCGGTACGGCCTGTCCGTCGCCGAGCTCGCGGAGTGGCACTCCCCACGTCTCGATGTGCTGTGCGATGCGGGCGCCGACGTGCTCGCACTCGAGACGGTGCCGGACGCCGACGAGGCCGAGGCGCTCGTGCAGGCGATCGCCGGCCGGAGTGTGCCTGCCTGGCTGACGTACACGATCGACGGCGAGCGGACGCGGGCTGGCCAGCCGCTCGCGGAGGCGTTCGCCGTGGTCGCCGAGTCACCCGACATCGTCGCGGTCGGCGTGAACTGCTGCGCTCCCACCGATGTCGAAGCCGCCATCACGATCGCCCGAACCGTCACAGACAAGCCGGTCCTCGCGTACCCGAACAGCGGCGAGGGCTGGGTCGGCCGGCACTGGACCGGCCGTTCGACCTTCGACGCCGACCTCGCCAAGGGCTGGCTCGCCGCGGGTGCGAACGCCGTCGGCGGCTGCTGCCGGGTGACACCGGACGACATCAGCCGCCTCGCGGACGCGGTCCGCCCGGACTGACCGACCCAGCACCGGAGTCTCACGAACGAACGATCACCCAAAGCCTCTGCCGCTCGTGGGTTTCCGCGCGGGCTGGGCCACCTATGGGCGTGGGCTTACGCGTCCTCGTGCAGCATCTCGTCGGTGAGCGATGACTCCGTGTCGGGTACGCCCTGCTCCTTGGCGCGTTTGTCGGCCATCGCCAGCAACCGGCGGATGCGCCCGGCGATCGCGTCCTTGGTCAACGGCGGCTCGTGCAGCTGCCCGAGCTCCTCGAGGCTCGCCTGCTTGTGCTCGACACGCAGTGCGCCGGCCATCTTGAGGTGGTCGGGTACCTCGGAGCCGAGGATCTCCAACGCCCGCTCGACCCGCGCGCCCGCGGCAACCGCTGCTCGCGCCGAGCGGCGGAGGTTGGCGTCGTCGAAGTTTGCGAGTCGGTTCGCGGTCGCGCGTACCTCGCGGCGCATCCGACGCTCCTCCCAGCCGAGGAGGGTCTCGTGTGCACCGAGACGCGTGAGCATCGCGCCGATCGCCTCGCCGTCGCGGATGACGACCCGGTCGACCCCGCGTACCTCTCGCGCCTTCGCGGCGATGCCCAGTCGTCGCGACGCACCGCACAGCGCCAACGCCGCTTCGGGGCCCGGACACGTCACCTCGAGCGACGATGAGCGACCCGGCTCGGTGAGCGAACCGCGCGCCAGGAACGAGCCGCGCCAGGCGGCGACCGAGTCGCATGAGGAACCGGAGACCACCTGCGGCGGGAGTCCTCGCACCGGCCTCCCCGGCCGTCGAGAAGGCCCGTCTGCCGGGCGAGCGCCTCGCCGTCGCGGACGACCCGGACGACGTACGTCGTGCCCTTGCGGATGCCCGAACCGTTGACGACAACGAGCTCGCTCTCGTGCCCGTACACCTCCTGGATGTCCTTACGTACCCGGCGCGCTGCCGCGCCCGTGTCGAGCTCGGCCTCGACGACGACCTTGCCGCTGACGATGTGGAGTCCCCCCGCGAAACGCAACAGCGACGACACCTCGGCCTTCCGGCAACAGGCCTTCGTGATCGTCGTGCTCGCGAGTTCCGCCTTGACTTGTGCAGTCATAGCCATAGATCGTTCCTGCCCCGTTTCCGTCGCGTTTCGCGACCTCCGTCGTCCGAGTACAACGGACCAACTCTATGTCGGGTCCGACGTTACGCCCGCGGACGCCCGCCTGTCGCCGCTCATGCGCAAATCGTTCACCGCGTCCGCCCGCCGGCTACCCGATGACCTCCTCGAGCACGGCGGCGAGCCGCAGCGGGTCGTGCCGAGGCGACCCGTCGGCGACGCCGACCTCGGCGATGACCAGCTCCGCGCCGAGCGACGCGGCCGCCTTCGTGAGCCCGGATGGATCCTCGACGGTGGCCGCATCGGCAACCACAGTGTCGATCTGGAGATCTGGCGCATGCGCGGTCAGCACCTCGAGATGTGTCTCGGGTGCGAACCCTTCGGTCTCGCCCGGCTGAGCCGCGAGGTTGAGGACGACGATGCGGCGCGCGGCCGTGTCGTGCAGCGCATCGAAGATCTCGGGTACGAGGAGGTTCGGGATGACGCTGGTGAACCACGAGCCGGGGCCGACGATCACCCAGTCGGCCGAGCGGATGGCATCGACCGCTTCGGGGCACGCCGGGGGGTCGGGCGGATCGAGGCGCACCGCGATCACCTCCGCGTCGGTCGAGGCCACCTCGACCTGCCCGCGTACGCGACCGACCTCCTCCTCGCCGTCGATCTCACGGCGTACGAGCGCCTCGATATCGAGCGGCACCGAGCTCATCGGCAACACCCTGCCCTGAGCGCCGAGGAGCTGACCGACCAGGTCGAGCCCGTTGACGTGGTCGTCCAACAGCTCCCACAGCGCCACGATGAGCAGGTTGCCGACCGCGTGGTTGTGCAGATCACCGCCGCTGCTGAAGCGGTGCTGCAGGACGTCCGCCCACGTACGTCCCCACTCGTCGTCACCACACAGCGCCGCGAGCGCCATCCGCAGGTCACCCGGCGGGAGTACGCCGAGCTCGTCGCGGAGCCGGCCGGAGGAGCCGCCGTTGTCGGCGACCGTGGCCACCGCGGTGATGTCGGGCGTGATCCGCCGAACGGCCGAAAGAGTTGCAGCGAGACCGTGCCCGCCGCCGAGCGCGACGACCGACGGAAGGTCACCGGGACGCCCGATCCACGGCGGTCGCTGGATCCGCCGCGGGGTCATTCGCGGCCCAGGTCGCGGTGGACCACCATCACGCGCATGTCGTCGCCACGCAGTCGCTCGGCGAGCGCCTCGGACATCGCGACGCTGCGATGCTTGCCGCCGGTGCATCCGATCGCGACACTCAGGAAACGCTTGCCCTCGCGTACGAAGCCACGGGCAACGCCCTTGAGCACGGCCTCGTAGTTGTCGAGGAACTCCATCGCCTCGTTCGCGGCGTAGACGTACTCGCGTACCGGCTCGTTGAGGCCGGTCTGGTGGCGCAGCTCGGGCACCCAGAACGGATTGGGCAGGAACCGCATATCGGCGACCATGTCGGCGTCGGCGGGGATGCCGTACTTGAACCCGAACGACACCACGGTCGCGCGGATCGGCTGCACCTCCGGATCGGCGAACGCCGTCGTCACCCGGGCGGCCAGCTGGTGCACGTTGAGGTGCGACGTGTCGATCAGAACGTCGGCGCGCCCGCGCAGCACCCGC
Source organism: Solicola gregarius (assembly GCF_025790165.1). GTDB lineage: Bacteria > Actinomycetota > Actinomycetes > Propionibacteriales > Nocardioidaceae > Solicola > Solicola gregarius. The sequence continues at coordinate 4,240,955 of NZ_CP094970.1, read as the reverse complement.
AGCATCGATCGCTCGGCCTCGATGCCGTCGAGCAGGCGGCCTTCGGGCATCAGCGGGTGCGGCCGGCGCGCGGCCTCCTGGCGGCGTACGAGTACGTCGTCGCTCGCGTCGAGGAACAGGATCGACGGGCGCAGACCGCCCTCGCGCAGCGCGGTCAGCGAACCCTCCAGCTCGGAGAAGAACCATCGCGAGCGCGCGTCGACGACGACCGCGAGGCGCGTATCGGATGCGCCACGACCCAGCAGCTCGATCGTCTGCTCGAGCAGCTGCGGCGGCAGGTTGTCGACCACGAACCAGCCGAGGTCCTCGAGCACCTTCGCGGCCGTACTCCGGCCCGCCCCGGTCATCCCGGTGACCAGCAGCACCTCACGAATTGCGGACATCTGAGCTCCCCTCTACTCCAGGACCTCACCGGTCGCGGTGTTGACCGACATCGCCTTCGCCTTGTCGGCATCTCCGGCAAGCGCATCGACGACGGTCGCCGCCGTGCGTACGCCGAATCCTGGCACCTCGGCGACCTCCTCGACACTTGCCGCGCGGAGTCGCTTGAGCGAACCGAAGTGCTTGAGCAGGGCCTTGCGGCGCACCTCACCGAGCCCGGGTACGCCATCGAGCGCGCTCTCCACCATCGACTTCGACCGCCGCTGGCGGTGGTGGCCGATCGCGAACCTGTGCGCCTCGTCGCGGATGCGCTGCAGGAGATACAGGCCCTCGCTCGTACGCGGCAGGATCACGGGATCCTCCTCGCCGGGCACCCACACCTCCTCGAGCCGCTTCGCCAAACCGCAGAGTGCGATGTCGTCGATGCCGAGCTCGTCGAGGGCGCGTTGCGCGGCGGCCACCTGCGGCGGACCGCCGTCGACGACCACGAGAGAAGGGCTGTACGAGAACTTGCGCGGCCGCCCGGTCTCGGGGTCGAGCAGGCTCGGGGAACCATCGCCGTCGCCGGCGTCGGCGACGTCGGTCGCCCCGGCCGCCGCCTGCTCGTCGAGCAGCCGCCTGAACCGGCGGGTGATCGTCTCGTGCATGGAAGCGACGTCGTTCTGCCCGTCGACCCCGCGGATCACGAAGCGGCGGTACTCGTTCTTGCGCGGAAGCCCGTCCTCGAACACGACCATCGAGGCGACCACCTCGGTGCCCTGCAGGTTGGAGACGTCGTAGCACTCGATGCGCAGCGGTGCGTCTTCGAGGTCGAGAGCCGCCTGTAGCTCCTCGAGTGCCTTGCTGCGAGTGGTCAGATCGCTCGCCCGCTTCGTCTTGTGCATCACCAGCGACTGTTTCGCGTTGCGCTCGACGGTCTCCATCAACGCCCGCTTGTCGCCGCGCTGGGGCACCCGCAGCGAGATCTGCGTGCCCTTGCGCTCCCCGAGCCAGGCGCGTACGGCGGCGGCATCGTCGGGCAGGACGGGGACGAGCACCTCCTTGGGTATGGCCTCGTCGTCCTCGCCGTCGTACAAGGTGATGAGTGCGCGCTCGACGAGGTCGGCCGTCTCGGCGTCGTCGACCTTGTCGGCGACCCAACCGCGCTGCCCGCGGATCCGTCCGTTTCGTACCGAGAAGATCTGCACTGCGGCCTCGAGCGGGTCTTCGGCGAGCGCGAGTACATCGGCATCGGTGCCGTCGCCGAAGACGACCGCGTTCTTCTCGACGGCTTGCTTCAAGGCGCCGAGATCATCGCGCAGCCGAGCGGCCCGCTCGAACTCCAGCTCGTTCGACGCCTGCTTCATCTCGCGCTCGAGCCGCTTGACGAACTGCGCGGTCTGGCCGGCCATGAACGCGGTGAAGTCCTCCGCGATCGCGCGGTGTTCCTCCGCACTCACCCGGTCGACGCACGGCGCCGCGCACTTGTCGATGTAGCCCAGCAGGCACGGCCGGCCCATCTGCTTGCTGCGGTTGAACACGCCGTTGGAACACGATCGCATCGGGAACACCCGAAGCAGCAGGTCGACCGTCTCCCGGATCGCCCACGCATGGCTGTACGGGCCGAAGTACCGAACGCCCTTGCGCTTCTTGCCTCGCCCCACCATGACGCGCGGATACTTCTCGTTCAGCGTCACGGCGAGCCAGGGGTACGATTTGTCGTCGCGGTACTTGACGTTGAAGCGCGGGTCGTACTGCTTGATCCAGGTGTATTCGAGCTGCAGTGCCTCGACCTCGGTCGAGACGACCGTCCAGTCGACCTTCGCCGCCGTCTGAACCATCGTCTGCGTACGCGGATGCAGGCCGGCGGGATCGGCGAAGTACGACGAGAGCCGCGAGCGCAGTGACTTGGCCTTGCCGACATAGATGACCCGACCCTTGGCGTCGCTGAACCGGTAGACGCCCGGTGACGTCGGGATCGACCCGGGGGCCGGTCGATAGGTTGCGGGATCTGGCACGCGTCCCACCCTACGAGGTACCTACGACATCCAGCCGATGCTCCACTCTCCCGCCCAGGTCACGGTTTCTGCCATCCTTGGGTCATGGATCGTGAGACATCGACGAAGGCGCTCGACGGGGCCGTCACCGCGATGGCGGTCGGGCGGATCATCTGGGGCATCGCGGCGTACGCCGCCCCTGGCGCGAACACCAAGGCGGCGGGTCTGCCCGGCCGGCCGTCCGGCGAGGTCACCTACCTCACCCGAGTGTTCGGTAGCCGGGCTTTCGCACTGGGGTGCGGATATCTGCTCAGCGACGACGACGCGAAGTCGAGGTGGCGCCGGCTCGGCCTCGTCGTCGACGTCAGCGACACGGCCGCCGGGGTCGTCCACCTGGTCCGCGGAGACGTACCTCGTCGGGCGACCGCCACGCTGGTGGCCGCGACCGGCACGTACGCCGCGATCGGCGCACTGCGGGTCGCGAAGGAGTTACGCAGCGCGAGCTAGCGCGAAATCTGCGCGCACCACGGCGGTCGTGGGCGTACCGTGAGCGGACGGGTTGCTCGAAAACCAATCTCTACTAAGTTAGTCTAGTTTTATGCCGGTTGACACGTCCTCCCTCACCGCCCGCTCCGCGATGCCGGTCGATCTGTACGGGCTGCGCCTGACGACGTCGCCCGAGGCGGCTACGCACTACAACGACGGCCTGCGCGCGCTGCTGGCGGTGCGCCGAGGCGGCGTCGAGGCGGTCGCGGCGTCGATCGCGATGGACCCGACGTTCGCACTCGGACACGCGACGCTCGCGCTGATGGGCCACGAGCTCGGCGCCAACGTCAATCTCCCCGCACGCGTCGCGTCGGCGCTTCGGCACGCTCGGCGCTCGTCCGAGCGCGAGCGCAGCCATGTGCATGCCGTCGTGTCCCACCTGCAGGGCGACTCCGATCCGCTCATCGCCCACGTGCGCGCGTACCCACGCGATGCGCTGTTGCTGTCGGTCGCGGTGCCGACGATCGCGTTCTCCGGCGTGACGGCCGTGCCGGCCCAGGCGTGGCAGATCGTCGAGGACGCGGCTCCGGCGTACGGCGACGACTGGTGGTTCAGCGGCCTGCTCGGATTCGTCCGACAGGAGCAGGGCAGGTTCGACGAGGCGATGGACCTCGCGTGCCGCTCGTTGCGCGAGAACCCGGGCGCCGGCCATTCCGTGCACGCACGTGCACACGTGCACTACGAGACCGGTGACCACGATGCCGGCCTCGCCTGGATCACCGACTGGATCGACACCTCCGGACCAGACGCCGACAACCTGGCGCACTTCTCGTGGCACGCCGCACTGCACGAGCTCTCGAACGGCGACCTCCTCGCCGTCCGCCGGCGGTTCGAGTCCGAGCTCGCACCCCCGCGAGTCACGGGATGCCGGGCGCTCGTGGACTCCGCCTCGCTGCTGTGGCGTTGGTCGCTGACGCCCGGCGCGGACGCGATCCCCGATGCGCGAACGGTGCTCGACGAGGTCAGCGACCGCGACCTGTTCGAGCCGGACACTCCGTTCTTGGCGATGCATGCGGCCCTCGGCCTCTGCGCCGCGGGAGACGAGGACGGCCTCGGCAGGCTTCGGCAGCGTTGCGCGGCGCACGACGACCGGGTACAGCGCGAGGTCGCGAGCACGTTGTGCGAGGCGCTGCTGTCGCTCCGGCAGGGCGCGTACGACGCGGCGGCGGATCGGCTCGGAGGCATCGCCACGACAGCGTGGCGGCTCGGCGGCAGCGATGCGCAGCGTGAGGTGATCGAGGACACCCGGATCGCCGCGCTGATCGCGGCCGGCCGCAACGCCGAGGCGGCGGCGATGCTGGACACGCGGCTCGACCGACGGCATGCGCGCCGCGATCAACTGTGGCGGGGTGGGCTGCGGTCGTAGCGGGTCCGTCCGGCGACCTTGCCCCGCGGATTACCATGGGCCCATGGGAAACTGCGCCTCTACCCAGCAAACTTGCTACATAGTGGCGCGGTCTACCACGTGCCCATGGTACTCCGCGCCGCTATGTAGCAACCTGCGTCAGCGCTTCGTGGCCTTCTTCGCGGTGGCCTTCTTGGTGGCGGTTGTCTTCTTGACCGGTGCCTTCTTGGCGGCCTTCCTCGGGGCTGCCGACGTGCCGTTCGCCTTCTTCGCGGCCGCCTTCTTGGGCGTACGCTTCGCGACCACGCGCTCCGCGGCCGCGGCCGCCGGCACCGCACCGGCCGACGCCCCGCGGCCGTCGAGCACCGGCGCGAGGAACGTACCGGTATGGCTGCCCGGTGCCGCCGCGATCGTCTCGGGCGTGCCCTCGGCGACGACGTCGCCGCCCCGGTTGCCGCCGTCGGGGCCCATGTCGATGATCCAGTCCGCGGTCTTGACCACATCGAGATTGTGCTCGATCACGACGACGGTGTTGCCCGCGTCCACGAGCCGGCCGAGTACGCCGAGCAGCTTGTTGATGTCCTCGAAGTGCAGCCCGGTGGTGGGCTCGTCGAGTACGTAGAGGGTGCTGCCGGTCGAGCGCTTCTGCAGCTCGGACGCGAGCTTGACCCGTTGCGCCTCTCCGCCGGAAAGGGTCGGCGCGGGCTGACCGAGACGTACGTAGCCGAGCCCGACGTCGACCAGCGTCTTCAGATGCCGCGAGATCGCCGGAATCGCCTCGAAGAAGTTGACCGCCTCCTCGATCGGCATGTCGAGGATGTCGGCGACCGACTTGCCCTTGTAGTGCACCTCGAGCGTCTCGCGGTTGTAGCGCGCGCCGTGGCACACCTCGCACGGGACGTACACGTCGGGCAGGAAGTTCATCTCGATCTTGATCGTGCCGTCGCCCGAGCACGCCTCGCAGCGCCCGCCCTTGACGTTGAACGAGAACCTGCCCTGCTGGTAGCCCCGCACCTTCGCCTCCGGCGTCTGCGCGAACAGCTTGCGTACGTGGTCCCAGACGCCGGTGTACGTCGCGGGGTTCGACCGCGGCGTACGCCCGATCGGCGACTGGTCGACGTGAATCACCTTGTCGACCTCGTCGACACCCTCGATCGTGCGGTGGCGACCGGGGATGTCGCGTGCGTTGTAGATGTGCCGGGCCAGCGCGCGGTACAGGATGTCGTTGACGAGTGTCGACTTGCCCGACCCCGAGACGCCGGTGACCGCGATCAGCACCCCGAGCGGGAACGCGACGTCGATGCCCTGCAGGTTGTGCTCGTGCGCCCCGCGTACGACGACCTCGCGGCCGGGCGTCACCGGCCGTCGGATATCGGGGATCGGGATCTCGCGCCGCTTGGAGAGGTACTGACCGGTGAGCGAGTCGCGGTGTGAGTACAGCTCGTCGACCGTCCCCGACACGATCACCTGGCCGCCATGCTCGCCCGCGCCGGGGCCGATGTCGACGACCCAGTCGGCCGTGCGGATGGTGTCTTCATCGTGCTCGACGACGATCAGCGTGTTGCCGAGGTCGCGCAGCCGTACGAGGGTCTCGATCAGCCGGTGGTTGTCGCGCTGGTGCAGCCCGATCGACGGCTCGTCGAGTACGTACAGCACGCCGACCAGCCCGGCGCCGATCTGCGTCGCCAGCCGGATGCGCTGCGCCTCGCCACCCGAAAGCGAACCCGCGGCCCGGTCGAGGGTGAGGTAGTCGAGGCCGACGTCGAGCAGGAACCGCAATCGCTCGTGGATCTCCTTCAGCACCCGCTCGCCGATCTGGCGCTCCCGCTCGGTCATCTCGAGATCGCGCAGGTACTCGGCCGCCTCACCGATCGACAGCGCACAGAGCTCGGCGATGTTCTTGTCGCCGTGCGTCTGGTTGCTCATCGTGACGGCGAGGATCACCGGCCGCAGGCGGGTGCCCTTGCACGTCGGGCAGGGCACCTCGCGCATGTAGCCCTCGAGACGCTCACGGCTCGTATCGGACTCGGCCTCACCGTGCCGCCGGATGATGTACGGAACGACGCCCTCGAACGTCGTGTAGTACGAGCGCTCGCGACCGTAACGGTTGCGATATCGGACATGCACCTGCGTGGGGTGGCCGGTCAGCAGTCCGTCGCGCGCGGACTGCGGCAGCTCCTCGAACGGCGTGGACGTGTCGAAGCCGAGCTCGTCGGCCAGCGCGCCGATGATGCGCCCGAAGTAGTCGGCAACGTGCGCGGAAGCCCACGGGGTGATCGCCCCCTCGTCGAGGGAGAGGCTCGGATCGGGTACGACCAGCTCCGGGTCGACCTCCATCCGGGTGCCGAGACCGGTGCAGTCGGGGCATGCGCCGAACGGCGCGTTGAACGAGAAGGACCGCGGCTCGAGCTCGTCGACCTCGAGCGGGTGGTCGTTGGGGCAGGCGAGCTTCTCAGAGAACCGGCGCTCACGGCCGGGGTCGTCCTCGTCGAGGTCGACGAAGTCGATCACCACGAGCCCGCTCGAGAGGGCGAGCGCGGTCTCGACCGAGTCGGTCAGACGCCGTTGGGCGCTCTCCTTGACTGCGAGCCGGTCGACGACGACGTCGATCGTGTGCTTCTTCTGCTTGGCCAGCTTCGGCGGCTCGGTGAGCAGATACGTCTCGCCGTCGACACGTACGCGCCCGAAGCCCTGCGCCTGGAGCTGTCGGAACAGGTCGGTGTACTCCCCCTTGCGCCCGCGGATGACCGGTGCCAGCACCTGGAACCGTAGACCCTGCTCGAGCGCGAGGATCCGGTCGACGATCTGCTGGGGCGTCTGCCGGGTGATCGGCTCACCGCACTGCGGACAGTGCGCTCGCCCGGCGCGCGCGTACAGCAGGCGGAGGTAGTCGTAGACCTCCGTGATCGTGCCGACGGTCGACCGCGGGTTGCGTGACGTCGACTTCTGGTCGATCGAGACCGCCGGTGAGAGGCCCTCGATGAAGTCGACGTCGGGCTTGTCCATCTGGCCGAGGAACTGGCGCGCGTACGCCGACAGCGACTCGACGTAGCGGCGCTGGCCCTCGGCGAAGATGGTGTCGAACGCGAGCGACGACTTGCCCGACCCGGAGAGGCCGGTGAACACGACGAGCGAGTCGCGCGGCAACTCGATCGAGACGTCCTTGAGGTTGTGCTCGCGTGCTCCGCGAACGAGGAGGCGGTCTGCCACGACACTCCCGTTGGTCGACAGCTGAGTGGATTCTGGGGCGACTCTCAGCGTAACGGCGCCCACTGACAGAACCTTCCCATCGCCCACCGACAGCCGCCTTTCGGGCGCATTTACGGTGCCCGAACGAAAGTGGTGTGGCGCGACCCACACGGTATGCCGTCGCCCAGTTCTGACAATCTAGGGTCCATGACGCTTCCGACACCCGGCCTGCCGTGGCCGACACCCGATCTCGCCCCCGCGGCGACGCTGTCGCTGCTCCGTACGCAGACCGACCGGATGCTCGACGCGATCCGGTCGCTCGACGACGATGCCATGCGTGAGCCGAGCACACTGCCCGACTGGACGCGCGGTCACCTGCTCACCCACGTCGCGCGCAACGCCGGCGCCGTGCAGAACCTCTGCGCCTGGGCACGTACGGGCGACGAGACCCCGATGTATGCGTCGCGCGACAAGCGTGCGGCGGATATCGAGGCGGGCTCGACGCGCTCGGCCGACGAGCTGATCGCGGACGTCGAGAAGACCGCGAAGGCACTCGCCCTCGACCTCGAGGTGCTGCCACAGCGACGCTGGCTCGCCGAGGTACGCCACGGGGGCACCGGCGACGCGAAGCCGGCCTGGTGGATCCCGATGATGCGCCTCGGCGAGATCGAGCTGCACCACGTCGACCTGAATGTCGGGTACGAGCCCGTGGAGTGGCCATCCGCCTGGGTACGAAACACGCTGCCCGACGCCGCACACGACCTCGAGAGGCAGGCCGGCGAGCCGCTGAGCCTCGAGGCGACCGACGTCGAGCTGCGGGTCGGGGCCGACGACGCGCGCACGGTCTCGGGCCCGACGACCGACCTGCTGGCCTGGGTGACCGGCCGCTCGAACGGCTCTGCACTCACGATCTCGGCCGGCAAGCTCCCGAAGCTCGGCGAGTGGCGCTAGTGCTCGCCGCGACTACCGTGGACAACCAACCTTGGAGGTACGTGTGACGTACAGCGGGAACGTAACGGTCGGCGGCACGCCCGACACGCAGGAGCTGGCCGACCTGATCATCACCAAGGTCGCGGTCGGACCGATGTCCAACAACGCGTACCTGCTGCGCTGCCGCCACGACGACACGCAGGTCATGATCGACGCGGCGGACGAGCCCGACACGCTGATCCGGGTGATCGGTGACGGCGGTCTCCGCCGGGTCGTCACCACCCATCGCCATCCGGACCACTGGCAGGCCCTGCCGCAGGTCGTCGACGCCACCGGCGCTGCGACCGTCGCGGGCGAGCCGGACGCCGACGATCTGCCCGTCACCGTGCAGGAGCGGGTCGGCGACGGCGACACGATCCCGGTCGGCAGCTGCGAGCTCGAGGTCATCCACCTCGCCGGACACACTCCGGGCTCGATCGCGCTGCTGTACGACGACCCCGACGGCGGCCCCCACCTGTTCACCGGCGACAGCCTGTTCCCGGGCGGCGTCGGCAAGACGACGTCGCCGGACGCCTTCGCGTCGCTCATCGATGCCGTCGAGCAGAAGCTGTTCGACCGGCTGCCCGACGAGACCTGGGTCTATCCCGGCCACGGAGGCGACACCACCCTCGGCGCCGAGCGTCCGCACCTGTCGGAGTGGCGCGAGCGCGGCTGGTAGACCGGCGCCGGATGAGGAGACATGCTCGAGGCGACGTTCTGGGGACTCTTCGGCGGCGGCGCACTCCTTGTCGGCGCCCTCCTCGGGCTGTACGTGCGCGCGAGCCCACGGGTCATCGCCGCCGTCATGGCGCTCGGTGCGGGCGTCCTGATCAGCGCTGTCGCATTCGACCTGACGGCTGAGGCGTACGACGCCGGCGGCGCCACGTCTGTCGTTGTCGGCATGGCGCTCGGGTCGTGCACGTACTACGCCGGCGACCGGATACTCGTGGCCCGCGGGGCGCACGACCGGAAGCGCTCGCGAGGCCAGCGGCCGGCCGAGTGCTCGAGCGGGACGCCGAGCGCATCGGCCGGTGGCGGCGCTGCACTCGCGCTCGGCGCGCTTCTCGACGGCATTCCCGAGTCGGCCGCGATCGGGCTGAGCCTCCTCGGTGGCGGCGGGGTCGGCGTCGCAATGGTCGCCGCCGTGTTCTTGTCGAACATCCCCGAAGGCTGGTCGTCGGCCGCCGGAATGCGCCACGACGGTCGTACGCCCGGCTCCATCCTGGGCCTGTGGGCGGGCATCGTCCTCGCCTCGGGCGTGTCCGCACTGCTCGGTTACGTCGTCCTCGATGCGGCCGATCCCGTCCTGATCGGCGGCGTACAGGCGTTCGCCGCGGGCGCGATCATCACCATGCTCGCCGACACGATGGTCCCGGAGGCGTACGAGGAGGGCGGTGACGCCGTCGGGCTGATCACCGCGCTCGGATTCACCCTGGCCTTCCTCATCGACAAGGTCGGCTGAGGCGGGGACGCCCCGGAGGCACCCGGCCCGGTGAACGAACGGTAAACACGAGACATCGTGCATATAGTCAAGAGATGGCCGTCCTACAAACGACTGGGTCCGCACCGTCCGCGGCGCGGGTCAGTCACGCGTTGAACGGCATCCTCGCCGTCGTACTGGCCGTCATGGGGCTTGCGGCGGCGGGCTACCGGCTGTCGCTCGCAGAGCCGTCGTCCGGCCAGCCGTACGCCGTCATCGCAACGGCGTGCGGGGTTCTGCTGCTGTTCACGGCGGTCGCGGAGGTCGGGTTCCACACGGCACACCGCTGGGCACGCGCCGCGACCTGCGTCGCCTGGCTCGGCGCCTGGCCGGTGTTCTTCATCGGCTTCACCCTGATGATCGTCGACGGCGCTGCCGCCACCATGGCGTTCGCCACCTGCATCGGTGCGTGCTCGCTCGGCGTGACCGCGGTCGGTGAGGACGCGCTACCCCGCGGGTGAGAGAGTCGGCGGGTGAGCGCATCCGTACCCGGTTTCACCGGTCATCTGCCGGGTTCGGTCGGCTTACGGAAGCTCAACACGGCCATGCTCGCTGCCGGCATCGCCGCGTTCGGAACGCTCTACAGCACGCAGGCACTGATGCCGACGCTCGGCGACGAGTTCGACGTATCGGCGACCCAGGCGAGCCTCACCGTGTCGGCTGCCACCGGGGCGCTGGCACTCGCGGTCGTACCCATGAGCGTGCTCGCGGAGGCCATCGGGCGGACGCTGCTGATGCGGATCGGACTCTGCGCCGTCTCCGCCCTGGTGTTCCTGAGCGCGGTCGCGCCGACCTTCACCACCCTTGTCGGGGCCCGGGCATTGATCGGCATCGCTGTGGCGGCAGTCATCGGCGTCGCGATGGGCCACGTCGGTGCCGAGGTGAACCCGCGCGCCGTCGGTGCCGCGATGGGGCTGTACGTCGCCGGCAACTCACTCGGCGGGATCGGGGGTCGGCTCGTGTCTGCGACGGTCGACGACCTGCTGGGGTGGCGGGTCTCGCAGGGGGCCATCGGGCTCGTGTGCGTCGCCTCGCTGCTCGTGTTCTGGACCAATCTCCCGCCGTCGGAGTCGGAGTCGCGAGATGCGTCGGCGCGTACGATCGTCCGCGACCTCCTCCGCCAGCTTCGCAATCCCGCGCTCGCGCTGCTGTACCTGCTGCCGTTCCTGCTCATGGGCGGCTTCGTCGCGATGTACAACTACCTGACCTTCCGCCTCGAGACGGCACCGTTCGACCTGCCGAGCAGCGTCGTGTCACTGGTGTTCCTCGCGTACCTGTCGGGCACGGCCGCGTCCGTTGTGGCCGGCAGACTCGCCGACAGGTTCGGGCGGCCACCGGTCGTGTGCGGCGCAATCGTCGCGATGGCTGCGGGCCTCGCCGTCACCGTTCCCGACCGGCTGTCGACCATCATCGTGGGCACAGTGCTCTTCACCACCGGGTTCTTCGCTGCTCACTCGGCGGCGAGCGGCTGGGTCCCGCGGCTCGCGCAACGCCCGACGACGATCGCGAGCGCGATCTATGTCCTCGCGTACTACGCGGGTTCGAGCGTGTTCGGTACGAGCGTCGGCGTCGCCTGGTCCAACGGTGGCTGGCATGCCACCGCCGCGGCGGTCGGCGTACTCGCCACGCTCGCCCTGCTGGCGGCGGTCGGCGTGAGTCTCCTCGCGCGCCCCCGGGCGTGATGCTTGCCGTTGACCCTGGAACGGTACAAGGTATCTCTCAACCGATCAGGGAGGCACGATGAGCGAGACCAGCGCGGCATCGGAGCAGCAGCAGCCGGAACTCAGGCGGGTCATGGGTCCGAAGCTCCTGTTGCTCTTCATCGTCGGCGACATCCTCGGTACCGGCGTCTACGCGCTCACCGGTCAGGTGGCGGGCGAGGTCGGTGGCGCGGCCTGGCTGCCGTTCCTCGTCGCATTCGCGATCGCGATGGTCACGGCCTTCTCGTACCTCGAGCTGGTCACGAAGTACCCACAAGCTGCCGGCGCGGCCCTCTATACCCACAAGGCGTTCGGGCTCCACTTCGTCACGTTCCTGGTGTGCTTCACCGTGATGTGCTCGGGCATCACGTCCGCGTCGACGGCGGCGAAGACCGTCGCCGACAACTTCGCCGTCGGGTTCGACCTCGACATCTCCGACAACGTGCTGATGCTGATCGCGCTGCTGTTCATGGCGATCGTCGCCGCCGTGAACTTCCGCGGCGTAGCCGAGAGCGTGAAGGCGAACGTCGTGCTGACCATGATCGAGCTGTCCGGCCTGCTGCTGGTGATCATGGTCGGCTTCTGGGCGATGGCCGGCGGCGACGCCGACTTCTCACGTGTCGTTGCGTTCGACACCGCAGAGGACAAGAGCGTCTTCCTCTCGGTGACCGCCGCGACCTCGCTCGCGTTCTTCGCGATGGTCGGCTTCGAGGACTCCGTGAACATGGCGGAGGAGACCCACGATCCGGCGCGTACGTTCCCGAAGATCATGCTCACCGGGCTCACCATCACCGGCATCATCTACATCCTGGTCTCGATATGTGCCGTTGCCGTCGTACCGGTCGGCGTCCTGACCGAGAGCCCGACGCCGTTGGTCGAGGTGGTCCAGCGCGGCGCACCGGACATCCCGATCGACGACATCTTCCCGTTCATCACGATCTTCGCCGTAGCGAACTCCGCACTGATCAACATGCTGATGGCGAGCAGGCTGTTGTACGGCATGGCGAACCAAGCCGTCCTGCCACCGTTCCTGGGCAAGGTCCACCGCACCCGGCGTACGCCGTGGGCGTCCATCCTGTTCACCACCGCGATCGCGTTCGGCCTGATCATCTACGTGTCGAACGCGAGCGACGACGCCGTGAGCGTACTCGGCGGCACGACCGCCCTCCTCCTGCTCGGCGTCTTCACCGTGGTCAACATCGCCGTGCTCGTCCTGCGCCGAGACACCCTCGACCGCCAGCACTTCCGCGCACCGACCGCGCTACCGATCATCGGCGCGATCGCGTGCGCCTTCTTCGTGACCCCGTACACCGACCGCGACGGCGAGCAGTACGAGGTCGCGGGCCTGCTGCTGGCGGTCGGCGTCGTCCTGTGGGTCATCACCTGGTTGGTGAACCGCGCCATCCGCGCCCAGCGCACCTACTTCAAGGATCCGACCGACCTATGAGCGAAGGCATCGCTAGAGCCGAGCACGCGAGCGCGTCGCTCGCAACCGAGCACGACGCGACCATCTCGGTCTGGATGGGCGCGCTCGACGGCACCCCCAGGCTCGTACGCGATGCCGGGCACGAGCATCCGGCGGCAAGCACGCTCAAGCTGCCACTGCTCGTCGCAGTGCACCGGGCGGCCGAGGAGGGCCGGCTGCACCTCGACGACGAGCTGGCGGTGCACGAGGAGTTCGCGTCGACCGTCGACGGGCGATCGTTTCGCAACACCGCCGACTACGACAACGATCCGGCGCCGTGGGCTCGCCTCGGTGAGCGCGCGACGATCGGGTGGCTCACCGAGCGCTCGATCGTGCTGTCCAGCAATCTCGCCACGAACCTGCTGATCGAACGCATCGGTATCGACGCGGTCAACGACGTGTACGACGCGGCGGGCGCGAAGGCGGCCCGGTTGCGCCGGCCGATCCAGGACGAGCCGGCTAGTGACGCAGGGATCTTCAACACCGCGACGGCCGCCGACCTCGCCCAGGTGCTGGTGGCGCTGTGCGGTGGGCGGTTGCTGCCGCCCGCACGTACGGCCGAGGTGGAGCGGGTCCTCGCGGCGTGCGAGACCAACGACGCCATCCCGGCCGGGCTCCCGCCCGGTACGTACATCGCGCACAAGACCGGCTGGATCGACGAGGCCTGCCACGATGTCGGCATCGTGCGACCGGCGGGCGAGGAGCCGTTCATCCTGTCGATCTTCACCGGCGCCGAGCTCGACGATCCCGCGGCGCACCGGCTGGTCGCGCGCGTCGCCGCCGAGTGCTGGGCGGCGCGCTCGGACTACTAGTGTCCTGTGTTGAAGCGGCTTTACGGAAGGCGTCGTCCAGGTGGATGCACCGCAAGGCCGAGGAGGAAGGTCATAGTGGGTCCTATTTGCACGACGAGAACGCCGCGGGGCGCCGCCTGGGCGGCGAAAGACGTCAAGGTACTTCGAACGCAGGGCACTAGGCTGCCGGCATGATCGCCGCCGTCCGCACGTACCGGCTCAGCGTCCCGCTGCACACACCTTTCGTCACGGCGCTCCGGCGTACCGAGACCATCGACACCGTCGTCGTCGAGATCGAGGACGACGACGGCGTACGCGGGTTCGGCGAGGCACCGGCGGTGTGGCAGGTGACCGGCGAGTCGCTCGCCAGCGCGAAGGAGTGTATCGACGGCCCTCTCGCGGCGGTGCTGACCGGACGCGATCCCGACGACCTCGTCCCGCTGCTACGCGACGTGTCGCGCGCGGTCGTCGCGAATGCCGGCGCCAAGGCGGCGGTCGACGTTGCCCTGCACGATGTCGCCGCGCGCCGGCTCGGCGTATCGCTCCCCCGTCTCCTGGGCGGCACTCGCCACGAGGTCCCCACCGACGTGACGCTTTCGGTGGGTGAGGCCTCCGAGTTGCCCGACACGACTCGCGAGCGGATCGCCGACGGGTTCGGCGTGCTCAAGATGAAGGTCGGCACCGATGCAGCGACCGATGTCGAGCGCGTGCGTGCCGTACGCGACGCGGCCGGGCCCGACGTGCGTATCCGCCTCGATGCCAACCAGGGGTGGACGCCACGCGAGGCCGTCTCGGTCATCGGAGCGCTTCGAGGACGCTCGCCTCGAGATCGAGCTGATCGAGCAACCGGTCGCCGCCGCCGACCTCGACGGTCTCGCCTGGGTCACCGATCGCGTCGCGACGCCGATCATGGCCGACGAGAGCGTGCACACGACCCGCGATCTCATCGAGCTGATCCGCCGCCGCGCGGTCGACATGATCAACGTCAAGCTGGCGAAGTGCGGTGGCCTCCACAACGCGCGCACGCTCCTCGAGGGCGCCCGCAGCCACGGCGTCGGCACGATGGTCGGCTCGATGATGGAGACCCACGTAGGCATCGGCGCCGCCGCGAGCCTCGTCGCGGCGTACGAGACGACTGCGGTGAACGACCTCGACGCCGCATGGTGGGCGGCCGCATCGCCGTACGCCGGCGGGCCGCGCTACGACGACGCGACGATCATCCTCTCCCGCGAGCCCGGGCTCGGTATCCGCGAGGTGCACGCGTGACCACGGTGATCTCAGTGCCCGTCACAACGGTCTGGAAAGGACCCGACGCGCCGCGCGACGTCGACGCCGCGATCGTCGCCCGGACACCCGACCCGGTCGCCTGGAACGCCGCCCTGCTCGCTGCGCCGCCGTCGGCCCTGCACGGCCGCGCCGAGACCCAGGCCCTCTACGGCGAGCCCGTGCGCGTCGTCTCCGAGCGCGCCGGCTGGGTCGAGCTGGTGCTTCCCTGGCAGCCGTCGTCGGCGGATCCCGCCGGCTATCCGGGGTGGGTGCCCGCAGCTCATGTGTCCGACACCGATCCCGTCGATGGCCCGTTGGCCGTCGTGACCACGCCCACCGTCACGGCCGACGACCGCGAGCTCTCGTACGGCACCGTGCTCCCCGAGACCGAGCGCGGACCCGCTGTCGTGCGACTGGCCGGACCGGACGGCCCCATTACGGCTCCGACGTCCGCGGTCGCACGCGTACCCGAGCCGACCGACGTACGCGACGTCGAGGCGCTGCTGACGGAGGCACGGCAGTTCGTCGGCATGCGGTACGTCTGGGGCGGCACGAGCGGATGGGGACTCGACTGCTCCGGATTCGTCCATCTCGTCCACCGCAGGGCGGGCGTCACGGTGCCGCGCGACGCGTACGACCAGATCGAAGCGGCGACCAGGCTCGACCCGACCGAGGCGTCGACGGGTGACCTCTACTTCTTCGGGCTGACGTCGCGCGGCATCACCCACGTGGGCTTCGCGACCAACCCGGCGGGCGCCGAGCTCGCGATGCTGCACGCGCCCGACGGCGACCGGTCACAGCACATCGAGGATGCGCCGATGGCGCCGCCGCGACGCGCCGACCTGGCCGGCGCCGGCAGGTTCATCCGGCACTGACGCAAACTGGCCCCGCCCCGAGATCGGGACGAGGCCAGCGTGCGTGTTGGCGAGGTCAGCGCAGCGGCGTGAACGCCGAGGCCTTGTGCTTCTTGCCGGACATCGAATGCAGGTAGAGGTTCGCGGAGCCGTGGTTCTTGCCCGAGAACGACTTGATCACCTTGCGCGGGCGCCCCTCCCACGGGGCGACGGCGTCGGAGTGGTCCAGGCCGAGCGAGGCCGAGCAGGCCGGCCACGCACCCCAGCCCTGGCCGCGCAGCACGCGCTGGGCGATCGCGATCTGCTCCCAGCGCTTCGCCTTGTAGGCGTAGGGGGCGAACTTGCCGCCGCCGTAGCCGCGCCAGGTCGACGGGCTGAACTGGAGCCCGCCGTCGTACGTCGAGTTGATGTGCCAGCGGCCACCGGACTCGCACTGCGCGAGGCGGTTCCAGGTGCGGTTCTTGGCGGCGTCGGCCGTAGTCGTCGTCACGGCCATCGTGCCGGCGACGAGAGCGCCGACTGCGAGGGTGGACGAAACGACGCGGACTGAGCGGCGCATACCGGAGTGGTTGCGCGAAACAGTGGAAGACACAGGGTGATCCCTTCCGACGCCTGTGAGGTGAGCTGTCGGGTTAGGGCCAGAAGGTGCCCCGTCGCTTTCGCGACTTCACCCCGAGGAGTCGACCTGCACCGTGGTGCGTGGCCAACTCCGAGGAACGTGTGGTTCCCCCACTTCCGCCCTCGTCGTGCAGTTGACGGTAGGGACCCGACCGGCCGGGCGGAATTCGGCGTGCCGGTCGAGTAGCAACCGACACACTACGACAGGTTTTCGCCACGGCCAAGTCCGCCCGGCGTGTCGCAATCACGCTGTGTTATTGACATCTGGGTCAGGTGGCGGCGGACAGAGACTGCCCGCCGCCGACGACGCGCCGATCTACTGGATCTCGGCCTGGTTGCGCGACTTGAGAAGGCTCGCGACGGCCGTCACGGCAAGCGTGACGATGATCACGCCGAGACTGACCAGGGTGTCGATCTCGGGTACGTCGAGGGGCTCGCCACCGTTGATGAACGGCAGCTCGTTCTCGTGCAGTGCGTGCAGCACGAGCTTGACGCCGATGAAGGCGAGGATGAACGAGAGCCCCAGCGACAGGTACACCAGCTTCTGCAGCATGTCGCCGAGCAGGAAGTACAGCTGGCGGAGCCCCATCAGGGCGAACACGTTCGCGGTGAAGACGATGTACGCCTCCTGCGTCAGCCCGTAGATCGCGGGGATCGAGTCGAGCGCGAACATGATGTCGGTCGAGCCGAGCGCGACGATCACGATGAACATCGGCGTGATCATCCGCTTGCCGTTCTGCTTGATGAACAGCTTGAGCCCGTGGTACTCGTCGGTCGCGTTCAGGTGCGTACGCGCGAAGACGATGAGCCGGTTCTCCTTGTACTCCTCGTCATCGTGGCTCCGGTAGCTCTTCACCAACGTGTACGCGGTGTACACGAGGAACGCGCCGAAGATGTAGAAGACCCAGGAGAAGTTGTCGATCGCGACCTTGCCGAGCGCGATGAAGATCCCGCGGAAGATCAGCGCCAGGATGATCCCGACGAGCAGCGCCTCCTGCTGGTACTTCCGGGGCACATTCAGGGCCGACATGATGATGATGAAGACGAACAGGTTGTCGATCGACAGGCTGTACTCGGTGAGCCAGCCCGCGAAGAACTGGACGCCGTAGTCGTGCCCGTGGAACGACGTCACCCAGATGCCGAAGAGCAACGCCAGGCCGATGTACACCGACAGCGCGATGACGCATTCCTTGATCGTCGGCTCGTGCGGGCGGCGAGCGACGATGACGACGTCGAACAGGAGTACGGCCACGGTGACACCCACCGTGATGAGCCACTCGGCTGTAGTGACATCCACAGATTCAAACCTCCGGTCAAGCGGAACATGCTGCCGGAGGTCTCTTCCGCCGCGGAGCGCGGCCCGATCCACCGGACCACGTCGGGTGGCCGAGCTGACGGCGGAACAGCGAAGGAATACTCCCCTCCACCGGTCATTCTTACAGGCCGCACCCTCCCCAGCCACCGGAGACCCGCGCGTACGCGATCTGCGCGGGCGCCCGCCACCACGACGACGTGCCCCTAGGCTGGGGCCCATGAAGCCGAGTCGCCGCGCACTGGACCGACTGCCGTTCCTCGACCGGACCGGGCCCCCGCTGGTGATCGAGGTCGACCTGACGCGCGGGCTGGTCGACCATCCGCCGTCGGACCCGTTCTCCGCACTGCGCGGCCGCAACACGCCGTTGTTGTCCGAGACGATCGCGGGTCTTCGGTACGCCGCGACCGACGCAGCGGTCGCCGGGGCGATCGTCACGGTGTCGGAGACGGTGACGATCGCACAGGCGGAGGAGCTCGGCGCCGCCCTCGAGGCCTTCGCACGCTCCGGCAAACCCACGGTCGCCACCGCGACCAGCTTCGGTGAGCTCGGCCCCGGAACCGTTCCGTACTATCTCGCCCTGCACACCGACTCGATCTGGCTCCAGCCCAGCGGCGGCGTCGCGTTGATGGGTGTCGCCCTCGAGGTCATGACGCTGCGCGGCGTACTCGACAAGGTCGATGCCGAACCCCAGCTCGGTCAGCGGCACGAGTTCAAGACGGCTGCCGAGATGATCATGTCGCACGAGATCTCCGGGTCGAACCGCGAGATGACCCGCCGGATCGCCGACTCCGTCGTCGAGCGCATTGCCGCGGTGGCGAGTCGGCGGCGCGGAGTCGATGCCGACTCGTTCGCCGCCGCGATGGACGCCGCGCCGGTGCCTGCGCCCATCGCGCTCGAGCGGGGACTCGTCGACCATCTCGGGTACCGCGCGGACGCGTACGCGCATGCTCGTCGCGAGTGGGGCGCCGACGGCGAGATCACCCTGCACTACGCACACCGGTACGCGCGCCACCGTGCCAATCGGCCCGCGGAGCAGCTGGCTCGTCGCCGGAGGCCGAAGGTCGGTGTCGTCGCGGTGACCGGCGGCATCTCCACCGGCCGCAATGGGGGCGGCCCACTCGGCGGACGCGCTTGCGGCTCCGAGTCGGTGTGCGCGGCCCTCCGGCTCGCAACCGAGGACGACTCGCTCGAGGCGCTCGTCCTGCGGGTCGACAGTCCGGGTGGCTCGTATGTCGCATCCGACGCGATCCGGCATGCAGTGCAGGCATTTCGACATACGGGCCGGCCCGTTGTGGCCTCGATGGGCGGCGTCGCGGCGTCGGGCGGGTACTTCGTGTCGATGCCGTGCGATGCGATCGTCGCGCTGCCGGCGACGCTGACCGGGTCGATCGGGGTGCTGGGCGGCAAGATTGCGCTCGGGCGCACCTTCCAGCGCATCGGCGTCACCCGCGAGGCCATCGGGTCGGGCGTGCACTCGACGATGTTCAGCCCGACGACGACGTTCGACGATGCGCAATGGGCCAAGGTGAACGACTGGCTCGACGAGGTGTACGCCGACTTCACGACCAAGGCGGCCGAGGATCGCGGAATGGACGTGGGCGTGCTGGAGCCGCTCGCGCGCGGGCGGGTCTGGACCGGCGCCGATGCCCTCGAGCGCGGTCTCGTCGACGAGCTCGGCGGGCTACGTACTGCCCTCGACGCCGCGGCGACGCGCGCCGGCCTCGATCCCGACCGGACCCGCGCCGTGCCGGTGCCGCACGTGTCGCCGCTGCAACGGCTGATCCCTTCGGAGTCGAGTGAGTCACCGGGAGATGCCGTCGCGACCTCGCCCGAAGGGATGCTCGTCGGTGTCGCGCGCGCGGCGGGCCTCGAGGTGCCGGGCGTACTGTCGCTCCCCTGGCGCCTGACGGTGCGCTGACCCGTCGCTCCTGCACCGCTCACTCGTCGGTCGTTACGCGCCCGCGTTGATCATCGACCGGAGCTCCTTCTTCAGGTCGCCGATCTCATCGCGGATCCGGGCGGCTACCTCGAACTGCAGCTCGGCGGCCGCGAGGTGCATCTGCTCGTTGAGCTCCTGGATCAGGTCGGCGAGCTCAGCGGCCGGCATGCTCGCCGTATCGCGGTTGAACGACGGCCCGAGCGCCGGTGTAAGGACGGCACCCTTGCCGCGCGACTGCGATCGGCCGGACCCGCCGACGAGCTCCTCGATCTCGGCATCCTCGCGGGCGAGCATGTCGGTGATGTCGCCGATGCGTTTGCGCAGCGGCTGCGGGTCGATGCCGTGCTCGGTGTTGTAGTCCTGCTGCACCTGGCGTCGCCGGTTCGTCTCATCGAGCGCCTGCTCCATCGAGGCGGTTATCTGGTCGGCGTACATGATCACCTGACCCGAGACGTTGCGCGCGGCGCGACCGATCGTCTGGATCAGCGACCTGCCCGAGCGCAGGAAGCCCTCCTTGTCGGCATCGAGGATCGCCACCAGGCTCACCTCTGGTAGATCGAGGCCCTCGCGCAGCAGGTTGATCCCGACGAGCACGTCGTACTCGCCCATGCGCAGCTCGCGGAGCAGCTCGACGCGCCGCAGCGTGTCGACCTCGCTGTGCAGGTATCGCGTGCGGATGCCGGCCTCGAGGAGGTAGTCGGTGAGGTCCTCGGACATCTTCTTCGTCAGCGTGGTGACGAGGATCCGCTCCTTGCGCTCGACCCGCTCGCGGATCTGACCGATCAGATCGTCGATCTGGCCCTTGGTCGGCTTCACGATCACCTCCGGGTCGACCAGGCCGGTCGGCCGAATGATCTGCTCGACTATCTCGCCGTGGGACTGCTCGAGCTCGTACGGGCCCGGAGTCGCCGACAGGTAGACGGTCTGGCCGATGCGCTGCAGGAACTCCTCCCATCGCAACGGTCGGTTGTCCATCGCGCTCGGCAGTCGGAACCCGTGGTCGACGAGGGTCCGCTTGCGGGACATGTCGCCTTCGTACATGCCGCCGATCTGCGGCACCGTCACATGCGACTCGTCGATGACGAGCAGGAAGTCTTCCGGAAAGTAGTCGAGCAGGCAGTTCGGGGCGCTGCCGCGCTCACGACCGTCCATGTGCAGCGAGTAATTCTCGATGCCCGAGCAGCTGCCGACCTGGCGCATCATCTCGATGTCGTACGAGGTGCGCATGCGCAGCCGCTGCGCCTCGAGCAGCTTGCCCTGGCCCTCGAGCTCGCTCAGCCGCTCGCCGAGCTCCTGCTCGATCCCCCCGATCGCCCGCTCCATCACCTCGGGCCCGACCGCGTAGTGCGTGGCGGCGCCGACGTACAGCTGCTTCTCGTCGGAGAGCACCTCGCCGGTGAGCGGATGCAGGGTCATCAGGCGCTCGATCTCGTCGCCGAAGAACTCCACCCGAACCGCCAGCTCCTGGTAGACCGGGAAGATCTCCAGGGTGTCGCCGCGGACGCGGAAGTTGCCGCGCGTCGTGTTGAGGTCGTTGCGGGTGTACTGCGCCTGCACGAGCGTTCGGAGCAGCTCGTCGCGGTCACGATCGGCGCCGACCTCCAGGTGGATCATGCGATTGATGTACTCGTCGGCCGAACCCAGCCCGTAGATGCACGAGACGGTCGCGACCACGATCACGTCGCGCCGGGTCAGCAGGCTCCACGTCGCCGAGTGCCGCAGTCGCTCGACCTCGTCGTTGATCGACGAGTCCTTCTCGATGTAGGTGTCGGTCTGCGGTACGTACGCCTCGGGCTGGTAGTAGTCGTAGTAGGAGACGAAGTACTCGACGGCGTTGTCCGGGAAGAGGTCGCGCAGCTCGTTCGCGAACTGGGCGGCGAGTGTCTTGTTGGGTTGGAGCACCAGAACCGGCCGCTGCAAGCGCTCGGCGAGCCAGGCGACGGTCGCCGTCTTGCCGGTGCCCGTGGCGCCCAGCAGCACGGAGTCCTTGGCGTCCGCGCCGATGCGCTCGGAGAGCTGCTCGATCGCGCGCGGCTGGTCGCCGGAAGGCTCGTAGTCGGACACCACACGCATCGGCGCCACCTGGCGCGCGAGCTCGGTCACTGGTCTCATGTCATCGAGGGTACGACCGGGCACCGACAGCCGTCCCGTGCGCGCCCTGCCGAACCTGGTCCGGCCGGGTAACCTTGATCAGGGTTCAGGTATGTCCGACGCCAGGTCCGTGGAGGAGAAACGTGGAGACGCCACCTTGGAACGCGAAGATGCTCACTCCTGGACAGGTCGCGGCGCGCAGCGGTGTCGCCGTCTCCGCCCTCCACTTCTACGAGCGGCAGGAGCTCATCGCCAGCGTTCGTACGAGCGGCAACCAACGGCGGTACTCGCGAGACATCCTGCGCCGGGTCGCCTTCATCCGCGTCTCGCAGCGGGTGGGTATCCCGCTCGCCGAGATTCGCGATGCACTCGACACGCTGCCGGACGGCAAGACACCGGGCCGCCGCGAGTGGGCACGGCTCTCACAGTCGTGGCGTACGAAGCTGGATGAGCGGATCGAACAGCTCGAGCGGCTCCGTGACGACCTGACCGACTGCATCGGCTGCGGCTGTCTCTCCCTCAGCCGCTGCACGCTCTACAACCCGCACGACGCGCTCGGCGCGGAAGGCTCCGGACCGCGCCGACTCGACGTCGACGCGGTGCACCGGAGGGCGCGGACCTCCTGACCCAGGAGCAGTGCCGAGGACTACTGGCTGCGCTTGCGGCGTCGCAGCTGGGGCAGGGCGAACGATGCCCCGACCGCGAGAGCCAGCGCCACGCCGACCACGGCGTACGTCGTCGAGCTGCCGCCGTCGTCGGAGCTGTCGGAAGCCTGCTGCGCGTCGCCCGGCTCGGCGGTGCCGGAGCTGCCGCCGTCCGTGCCGGTCGACTCACCGTTCGTACCGCCCTCGCTGGCGGTCGTGTCCTTGTCGTCGCCGGATGCGGCGTCGGCCTTGTCGTCTCCGGCTTGGTCGCGCCCGCCGGTCCCCGAGGTGTCGCGATATGGCGTCGCCGGGCCGAGTGCCTTCTCGACGTCGAGGATCGCCTGGTCGGAGATCGGCTGCGTGCCGGAGCACATGGTGGTCGAGACCTCACCGTGCGGCTGCTTCTGGTCTCCGACGAACATGTACTGCCGGTCGAGCTTCAGGTCGACCCCGCAGGAGGCGCCATCCGCGGCCGTCCGCACCGTCGTCGTCGGATCTGCCGTGCCCGCGTAGACGTCGCTCACCCGCACCTCGTAGACGGCGCTGTTGCCGCTCTCGGTGACGTCGACGGGCGTACCCACGAAGACCGCGTCGCCCTGCTTGGCTTGGGTCTGCAGATCGATCTGCACGCAGCTACAGGCGTACGCCGGAGTCGTGAGCCCGACGACGAGTGCCGTGGCAACCATCGCGGCCGCCGCGGCGCCGGCGAGCAGGGCCTTGCGAGCGGTTCGCCGCACCTCGGTGAGCGTCCTCATGTCCGCACCTCCTGGTCGTCTTGTCCCTCGGGTTCCGCTTGGACGTACGCGCTTCCGTCCCGGTTCCGTCCACAACGCACGGTTTGTCCACAGATCCGGGACGCATCCTCGCACGGTTTCGGCGCGCCGCTGCACGCTGTCTGCGAAAGCCAACCGAACGAAAGGCGCACCGTGCCCCATCGCCCAGCTCGTCTCCCCTCCGCCTCACCAACCCGCCGGCGTACAGCGGTGGCATTCGCCGGCGCGCTCGCCGCCCCGTTGCTCCTCGGCGCTCCCGCACCCGCAGCGCCCGGCGCTGCACCCGACCGGGTCACCCGGTCGACCACGTCGGACCCGGACGACACACGCGGCCCGCTCGACATTGCGAGCGTCACGCACCGGATCGCCGTCCGAGACAGACACCGTGTCGACCTGACGTACACGGTGCGCACGTACGAGCCGTTCCGCACCGCCGACCTGCAGCGGCGGCACCGCAACATCACGCTCGAACTCGGCACCGAGGCGGAGCCCGGCGCGTCGCGCAACATCACCGTCTACGCCCGCGACGGGTGGCTGCGCGCCGATCTGATCAGCAATGCGACGCGCAAGCGCATCGCCCGGCTCGACGTGCGTCGTGTCGGCCGGCGCGCCGTACGCGTGCGCGGGCCCCGCCGGCTGATCGGCGCCCGGCGCTACTTCGTCGTGTCGCGGTACGAGAATCGCTCGACTGCGCCGTGCGGAATGGCCGGCAACGTGCCGATCACCTGCGGAGACGACGTTCCGCGGCGCGGATGGCTACGGCTCGACCGGCCGGCGTGGCCGCGTCCGTCATCGACCGCCGGGTGAGCCGGGAGTTGGTAGATGCCGGCGCGGCGGCATTCTCGGGTGTCTCCGCTGCGGCATCGGTCCGGCCAGCTCCACCAGCCGCTGCACCCGGTAGCGGTGCGGGCGGTACGCCTCGAGCACCTCCGCCATGGTCGCGTCGTCGACCGGGCGGCCGGTGAGCACCGTGCCGACACGCGCGCTGAGGTGGTAGTCGCCGAAGCTCACGGCATCGCGATCTCCGTGTGCCCGCTGGCGTACCTCGGCGGCCGTCCACACGCCGATGCCGGGCAGCGACCGAAGGGCGGTCTCAGCGGCGTCCGCCGATGCGTCGAGCGTTCGCTCGAGTGCGTCGGCCCGCTGCGCCACGGTGACGATCGCGCGGGAGCGCGCGTGGTCGACGCACAGCTGTCGCCAGGTCCAGGACGGAATCCGACGTACGGTCTCGGCCGCCGGCGGGACCGCGAGCCGAAGACTCTCGCCGGGTCCGGGCGCGGGTTCGCCGTGCTCGCGGACGAGGCGTCGCCAGGCGTACCACGCCTCGTGACCGGTCACCTTCTGCTCCAGGATGGCGGGCAGCAGGGCCTCGAACACCAGGCCGGTAGCGGGCACCCGGACGAACTCGAAACGTCGCCAGGCATCGGCCAAAACGTCGTGGCGCGGCGCGAATCCGTCCACGTCATCGGCGTCGCCGAGCATTCTCGGCACTCGGTCGAGCGCCCAACCGGCGCCCGGGCCCCAGGCCTGCGCGGCAACGCGACCGCCCGGTGCCGACGCGGGCAGTACGAGCGTGGCCGGCCCGATCGGGGTTCGCATCGCACGCCAGATGTGCCCGTCGTGCAGCGCGTACGTCGGGTCGCCGGACCCACGTCGAAGGCTCGACAGGATCGGGCCGACCGGAACCGGACGGCCGGCGACCCAAGTACGCGTTGCGCCCGCGAACGTCGACACCTCCACACGGTGAATCGTAGAACGCCGCGACATTCCCGAGCATCGAGTGCAAACGAGTGTTCACCCTGTCGTAGGATGAGGCAGATGGATGCGACGACCCGACCGGCCTCCGAGCCGCAGCCACGCGGGTCGAGGCCCAAGTCGACGGCACCGATGAGTGCGACGGCACAACGACGCCGGCAGCGCGCCGACGAGATACTCCGCGCCACCAGGTCGCTGTTCGACGCGGCCGGCGTACGTGACGCGCAGATCGAAGACATCGCTCGCGCCGTCGGCATCAACCGCGCCATCATCTATCGCCATTTCACCGGCAAGGAAGAGCTGTTCGCTCTCACCCTCGTCGCGTACCTGGACGAGATCCAGACGCGGATGCGCTCGGCCGACGACGAGACGCTGGAGCCTCCGGAGCGATTGCGGCTGATCTGCGGGGCATTCCTCGACTACGGCGAGGAGTACCCCGCGTTCGTCGACTGCGCGCTCACCTTGCTACGCACGCCGGGCACCGAACTGATGAACGACGTCGCCGAGGGTGCGATGTTCCGCCTGGGCCGCGCCATCAGCGGCGCGCTGCAATGCCTGGTGGATGTCCTGGACGCCGGTTCGACGAGCGGGAACTTCCGCGTCGACGACCCACAGCTGCTGGCGAACGTGCTGTACACACAGGCGCTGGGTGGACTCCAGCTCGCCCGCCTGCGGCTGGTCGTGAGCGAGGCGAGCCCGGGGCTCCCGGAGGTGCAGTCGGTGTCCTTCGACGTCGTACGCGAGTACCTCCTGCAGGCCGCGATCGCGATGGCAACGGGCGTACCCAACCGCTGATCACGCCTTCGGCAGGCGCGCGGGTAAACACGCGACGTTAATAGTTTAGTATTTAAGTCTAATTAGACTACTCTCCGTTGCGCCGGACCCCGTTCGGCGATATGACCCGCAACCGCCAGCCATTCGAGGTGATTCTCGTGATCTCGACCCGCACATCAGCCGCGGTCGGCTCGTTCGTACTCCCGGCGACGCTCGTTGTCGCCGGGCTGGGCGCCCCTCGACCCGCCCACTCGGCCGCCGCTGATCCGGTTGTCTCCAACACCCCGCGACCGAACATCGTCTTCGTCCTCGGCGACGACGTCGGATGGTCCGACCTCAGCGGTCGGCGCACCAACCTTGGCAACCGAAGCGACTTCAACGAGACCCGGAACATCAACCGGATGGCCAAGCAGGGCGTGGCATTCACCAATGCCTACGCGTGCGTGAACTGCGCACCGAGTCGGGCCGCCCTGATGACGGGCCTGTACGCGCCGCGGCCGACGAACAACATCTACCTCGTCGGCCACCTCAACCGCGGCGGCGACGACACCCGCCTCGTCGGCCCTCCCCAAGGGCTCCCCGACGGCGACGCCGCCCTGCCGGCACAGGCAGTCACGGTGGCCGAGACCCTGCGATCCGGCGGATACGCGACCGGATACGCCGGGAAGTTCCACGTGACCCGGTCCGGCTCCGACGTCACCGCGCTGCACGGGTTCGACGAGAACATCGGCGGCACCGGGGCGGCCGCACCGAAGCGGTACCACGCCGCGAACGGCACCTTCGCCGGCGGGATCGGTCCCGAGCTGGATGCGTTCGCCTCGGACTACACCCAGGCGTACGTCGACCGGAACATCAAGCCGTACACGCACGGTGTACCCGACACCTCGGTCGATGCGCTCGTCGGCACCGACAAGCACGTCACGGATGCGGTCACGGACGCGACCATCGACTTCATCGACCGCCACGACGACCGGCCGTTCCTGACCTTCATGAGCGAGTACGCCGTGCACAGTCCGATCAACAACGACCAGGCGCGCCGCGACCTGCTCGCCAAGTATCGAGCCAAGCCGCCGGGGGCCACACCGTCGAAGCCGTCGTACGCCGCCCTGCTCGAGGGCTTGGACCAAAGCGTGGCCCGGGTGGTCGACCACCTGGAGACGACGCCCGACCCGCGAAACCCCGGTCATCCGCTGGCCGACAACACGGTGGTCGTCTTCACCTCCGACAACGGTGGGCGCACCACCTTGGGCGCGTTCAACGGTCCGCTGAAGGGACAGAAGGGCGAGCTCGACGAGGGCGGCGTGCGGGTTCCGTTCATCGCGTGGAGCGGCAATCGCGCCCTCGTAGACCGGGGACGGATCAACCAGAGTCCGATCAACGGCACCGACGTGTACCCGACACTCGCCGCACTCGGCCGCACGAGCCTTCCCGCGGGCATACCGTTCGACGGTACGAGCCTGAAACCTGCGCTGGCGCACAACGCCACCGTGAAACGGCCGCGATACCAGCACCTACCCGGCTACTTGATCGGCGGCGGGCGTGACCAGCGTCCACAGTCGACCATCCGCGCGGGTCGCTGGAAGTTGCTGTACAGCTACGAGACCCGCACGTGGAGGCTGTACGACGTGTCCCGGGACATCGGAGAGCGCCGCAACCTTGCGTCAAGGAGACCCGGGGTCGTGACGAGGCTCGGCACCAAGCTGCTCCGCTGGCTGGCCAACATGAACGCGCCACTCGCCACCCTGCGGGACGACGAGGTACCGATGACGTTCACCGTGACCGGCGATACGTACGCCGACGGTCAGGTGACCCGCCACCGGGGCGACGAGCTGGTGATCGAGCCAGGCGCCGAGGTACCGATGGTCCTGGAGACCACAACCGGGTGAGGACCGACGTGGCAACACGGCGGTGCGGCTCACGGGTACACCAGCCGTTGAGCAAACCGGATCGCCGACCGCCGAAAGGCTCGCCCAGCCATAAAAGTCACCCTCGAGTTGATCAACCCACTTACCGCTCCATGATCGCGGTGACGCCCTGCCCGCCTGCCGCACAGATCGAGATCACACCACGACCGGAGCCTTTCTCGGCAAGCAGCTTCGCCAACGTCGCAACGATCCGGCCACCGGTCGCGGCGAACGGATGACCCGCCGCGAGCGACGATCCGGCGACATTCAGCTTGTCGCGATCGATCGAACCGAGTGGCGCGTCGAGACCCAACCGCTCCTTGCAGAAGATGGGGTCCTCCCACGCCTTGAGGGTCGCGAGCACCTGCGAGGCGAACGCCTCGTGGATCTCGTAGAAGTCGAAGTCCTGCAACGACAGACCTGCACGCGCCAGCATCCGCGGCATCGCGTACGCGGGTGCCATCAGCAGCCCCTCCTTGCCGTGCACGTAGTCGACGGCCGCGGTCTCGTAGTCCGTGAGGTAGCCGCGGACCTCCCAGCCGCGCGCCTTCGCGTAGTCCTCCGACGCGAGCAGCACTGCGGACGAACCGTCGGTCAGCGGCGTCGAGTTCGCGGCCGTCATGGTCGCCGACTCACCCTTGCCGAACACCGGCTTGAGCTTCGCCAGCTTCTCGACGGACGAGTCGGGCCGCAGGTTCTGGTCGCGGTCGAGTCCGAGGTACGCCGACACCATGTCGTCGAGGAAGCCGCGTTCGTACGCCGCGGCGAGCCGCTGGTGCGAGGCGACGGCCAGCTCGTCCTGCTCAGCGCGGGTGATGTCCCACTCGACGGCCGTCAGCGCGGCGCTCTCCCCCATCGACAAGCCCGTGCGCGGCTCCGCATTCTGCGGGATCGCCGGCGCGATGTGCCCGGGCCGCACCTTCGCAAGTGCGGCGAGCCGGCCCTTCATCGACTTGGCGCGGTTGGCCTCGAGGAGGATCTTCCGCAGGCCCTCGTTCACCGCGAGCGGCGCGTCCGAGGTGGTGTCGGATCCACCCGCGATACCGACATCGATCTTGCCCAGCGCAATCTTGTTCGCCACCTGGATCGTCGCCTGCAGCCCCGTGTCACACGCCTGTTGGATGTCGTACGCGGGCGTATCGGCCGACAGCACGGACCCGAGGACCGACTCGCGGGTGAGGTTGAAGTCGCGGCTGTGCTTGAGCACGGCACCGGCAACGACCTCACCCAGTCGCTCTCCCGCGAGCCCGTACCGCTCGGCAAGACCGTCGATCGCGGCGGTCAGCATGTCCTGGTTCGATGCGTTCGCGTACGCCGTGTTGGAGCGCGCGAACGGGATTCGGTTGCCGCCGATGATCGCGACCCGTCGCGGCGCAGTCGCCGCTCTCGCCTTGGTGCCAGCCATGGAAACTCCTCATCCGTCGGCTCGTGCCGATGAGCCATCTGTGCAAGTCTGTCAGTGACGACGCGGTGCCGCTCCGGTGATGCGCCGACGTCGTGTGCGCCACACCGTGTGGACTCCGAGCGTAACTTGAAGTTACAGTTTGCACGACGTTCGAGATACCATCGGTATGCGAGAGATAGGACACATCGCGGATGACTGACCGATACCTTGCCCTCGTCAACACCCCGGTCGGACAGCTGATCGCGAAGAATGTGGGCATCCCCAACCCGCCGGTCCTCGAGCGCTGGCGCGACGGCGCACCGCTCGTCGACGGCACGGTGCTGGTCGGCGCGGCCGAGGGTGGCCGACTCGAGAAGTACGTCGGCGACCTGCTCGCCACGCACGATGTCGCCGTGGACGGTGCGGCGGAGGACGGCAAGCGATACAAGGGCATCGTCTTCGACGCGAGCGGCATCCGGACGCCCGACCAGCTCGTGCGGCTCCAGGAGTTCTTCACGCCCGTGCTGCGCAGTCTGGCGCGCTGCGGACGAGTCGTCGTGCTCGGAACCCCCGTCGAGAACGCCGAGTCCGATGGTGAGGCCATCGCCCAACGCGCTCTCGAGGGGATCACGCGGTCGCTCGGCAAGGAGGTCGGCCGCGGCGCGACCGTCCAGCTCGTCTACGTCGCGCCCGGCGCCGAGGATGCCGCGGCGTCCACGCTCGAGTTCCTGCTCTCGCCGAAGTCCGCGTACGTCTCGGGTCAGGTCATCCGTATCGGTACGCTCGCGAAGAACGCACCCGAGCCAGTCGACGTACGCCGGCCGCTCGAGGGCAAGGTCGCCCTCGTCACCGGGGCCTCGCGCGGGCTCGGCGAGGCGATGGCGCGCACGCTGCACCGTGACGGCGCGACGATCGTCGGCCTCGACGTCGCTCCGCTCGCGAGCGACCTGAAGAAGCTGATCGACGAGCTCGGCGGCACGAGCATCACGCTCGACATCACTGCAGCCGACGCCCCGAAGCGCATCGCGCGCCATCTGGACGAGGCACACGGCGGAGTCGACATC
This sequence comes from Solicola gregarius, assembly GCF_025790165.1. Lineage (GTDB taxonomy): Bacteria > Actinomycetota > Actinomycetes > Propionibacteriales > Nocardioidaceae > Solicola > Solicola gregarius. The sequence goes on along the minus strand of NZ_CP094970.1, from coordinate 4,210,732 downwards.
GTCGTACACAACGCCGGCATCACGCGCGACAAGCGCCTGCGCAACATGAAGTCCGAGAACTGGCAGGCGGTCATCGACGTCAACGTCGGCGCGCCGCAGCGCATCACGGCCGAGCTGCTGGACCAGCAGCTGATCCGCCCGAACGGCCGCGTCATCGGCGTGTCGTCGATCGCCGGCATCGCCGGCAACAACGGCCAGACGAACTACGCCGCCTCGAAGGCGGGCGTCATCGGCTTCGTGCAGGAGCTCGCGGCCCGGGTGGCCGACACCGGAATCACCGTGAACGCGATCGCGCCCGGATTCATCGAGACGGCGATGGTCAAGACGATCCCGATGGCGATCCGTGAGGCCGGCCGCCGGATGAACTCGATGTCGCAGGGCGGACGGCCGATCGACGTCGCCGAGACCGTTGCGTGGTACGCGAACCCCGGCTCGTCGTCGGTCAGCGGCAATGTCGTGCGAGTGTGCGGTCAGAGCCTGCTGGGGGCCTGAGATGGCCGTTCGCAACCTCGATGCCGCGCCCGCGACGCTTCCGCTGTACGTGAAGGCCGCTCTTCCCGCGCTTCCCGTCGTCGGCAACCTCCCGGGCGTACGCCACGCAGACGGCGACGTACCCGACGTGACTCTGACCCGCGAGCAGATCACCACCGACGGCGCCAACCTCGCCGCGTACGCGGACGTGTGCGGATTCGGCCTGCGCAACGAGCTGCCCGCGACGTACCCCCATCTGGCGGCGTTCGGGCTGCAGCTGATGCTGATGACCGACACGTCGTTCCCGTTCGCCCCGATGGGCGCCGTGCACCTGACGAACTCGATCACCCAGTACTTCCCGCTCGAGGTGGGCGAGTCGTACGCGATGTCCGTGCATGCCACGAACCTGCGGCCGCACCCGCGTGGACGGCTCGTCGATCTCGTCTCGCGGGCGACCGTCGACGGCACGCTCGTGTGGGAGGAGACCAGCAGCTACCTTTCCCGCGGTGCGCGCGACGAGTCGGCGTCCGCAGACTCCCCGGTCGACGGACTGGAGGCTCCCGCGGGCACGGCACGGTGGCGGCTCGGCGGCGACCTCGGCCGCCGCTACGGCGCCGTCTCCGGCGACCGCAACCCCATCCACCTCTACCGGCTGAGCGCCAAGGCGCTCGGCTTCCCGCGGCAGATCGCGCACGGCATGTGGACCAAGGCGCGGTGCCTTGCCGCACTCGGATCTGCCTTGCCGCGCGCGTACCGCGTGGACGTGGAGTTCAAGAAGCCGATCCTGCTGCCGGGCACGGTGTCGTTCGGTGCCGATCTCGGCGAACGGGAGACGTCATTCGGAGTCACGGGCTCCAAGAAGCCGATCACCCATCTCGTCGGCCGCGTTACCACGCTCTAGCCCCCGACCGCGGTGGCGTCGGTGCGGGATCGGTGGAATAGGTATCCATCAATCCCACACCGACTGCACCTCGGGCGGCTCAGCGCCTCGGCTCGATCGGCCGGATCAGGCCCTCCTGCGCTACCGACGCGACGAGCTCGCCACCCTGCGCATAGATGTTCGCGGTCGCGAACCCTCGGGCGCCGGTCGCGGACGGCGAGGTCTGGTCGTACAGCAGCCACTCGTCGGCACGTACCGGGCGGTGGAACCACACCGCGTGGTCGAGCGACGCCGGCTGGATGCGCGGCGAACCGATCAGCACACCGTGCGGCAGCAGGGACGTACCGAGGAGGCTCAGATCGCTGATGTACGTCAGCACGCACGCATTGAGCACGGGATCGTCCGGCAGGTCGCCGTTGGCGCGGAACCACATACGCTGCACCGCGGGAACCGTCTTGCGGGTGGTGTCGTCGTCGGAGCGGTTGTCGCCCACGTAGCGCAGGTCGATCGCGGCCCACTCGCGCTTCCAGTGCTCGGCGACGTCCTCGTTCAGCGTCTTGAGCAGGTCGATCATCGGGATCGACTTCTCGACAGGGGGTACGACCGGCATCTCGTCCTGATGGTCGTAGCCCGACTCCTGCTTGTGGAACGACGCGGTCATATAGAAGATGACCTCGCCGTGCTGTCGCGCGGACACGCGTCGGGTGCTGAACGAACCGCCGTCGCGGATCCGGTCGACGTCGTAGATGATCGGCACCGACGGGTCACCGCCGAGCAGGAAGTACGCGTGCAGCGAGTGCACGTTGCGACCGGCCGGAATGCTGGAGCACGCGGCCATCAGGGCCTGCGCGGCCACCTGGCCGCCGAAGACCCTGGTCATCTCGCTCGACGACGGGTGCGAGCCCCGGAACAGGTCCTCGTCCAGGCGCTCGAGATCGAGCAGGCCGACGAGCTCGGAGATCGATTCAGGCACGCGGGCATTCTGTCATGCCCGCGGCACGATACGGCCCGGTCAGTCGTCGTCGCGCTTGTCGACCTGGGCGAGGAACTGCTCGAACTGGCGACCGAGCTCGTCGCCGGAAGGCAGCGCTTCGTCGGACGCCAGCAGCGACTGGTTCGCGCCACGGCTGAACGCGTCGTACTGCTGCTCGAGGTTCGCCAGCACTGCACCGCCGTCCTGCTCGCGGATCTGGTCCTCGATGTCGGCGATCGCCTCCACCTGTCGTGCGCGCAGCTCGTCGAGTTCGAAGCGCAGGCCGGTACGGCGCGACACGGACTCCAACAGCGCGATCGAGGCCGCCGGATAGTCGACCTGCGCGAGGTAGTGCGGCACGTGCACGACGTACCCCATGGCGTCGAAGCCCCACTCACCGAGTCGGTACTCGAGCAACGCCTGCGCGCTCGCGGGCACGACGACCTGCCCGTTCCAGAGGTTGCGCTGGTCGACCAGCGCCTTGCGGTTCGCGTGCTGGGTGACAACGAGCGGTCGGGTGTGCGGTACGCCCATCGGCACGGCACCCATGCCGACGGTGAGCCCGACGTCGTACTGCTCGATGACATCGGCGACGTCGATCGCGAACGCCTCCCAGCGGTAGTCGGGCTCCGGTCCCGCGAGCATCAGGTACGGCGTGCCCACCTGGTCGCGATGGAGTCGCACGTCCAGCGTCGGGGGCTCGTACTCCCGGTAGTGGTCCTCGTCGAAGATCAGCGGCGGGCGTCGAGCGCGGTAGTCGTAGTACTCGTCGACGTCGAGACTCTCGACGACCATCCCGTCGTCGCCTCCGATGTACTCGGCCGCCACTCGCGGTCCGGACCCGGCGCCGAGGAAGCCGTCGAGGGCGTGCACAAGCACCGGTCGCTCGCCCTCGTCGAGACCGGGAATCGGCGATGTCTGCCGGCGCGTACTGCGGTTGCGGATCCATCCCATAGCAATCCCTCCAACGCGCGACCGGGCCAAGGCATTCCCGCAGCTTCCAGTGTCCCACCCTCGCCACGGCGCGTATCGGTCAGTCGGTACGCAGGTTCACCCGGAACGCATGCGTACGGCGGCGCAAGGGTTCCGGCCGCGGGATTACCCGAGCCGGGCCCGCGTGTCGTCGAGGATCGCCTCCGGTGTCAGTCCCACCCGCTCGAGAATGACCTCTCGTTTCGCGTGGTCCGGGAACTCCTGTGGTACGCCGTGCACCCGCACCGGGGTGCGTACGTCGGCGTCGGCGACGGCCTGTCGCACCATCGCGCCGACTCCCCCAGAACGGCCGTTGTCCTCGATCGTCACGACGAGCCGATGGCGTTGTGCGAGGTCGACGATCTCGGGCCCGATCGGCTTGACCCAGCGCGGGTCGACGACGGTCGCACCGACACCGTCGGCCGCGAGCCCCCGGGCGACGTCGAGCGCCATGCCCACCATCGAGCCGACGCCGATGAGCAGGACGTCCTCGGCTCCCTCGCGAAGCATGATGTCGGCCTCGCCGATGCGCTCGATCGCCTCGACATCTGCGCACACGCCGCCCTTCGGGTAGCGCACGACCGTCGGCGCGTCGGACACCGCGACCGCCTCGCCGAGCAACTCACGTACGCGGGCGCCGTCGCGCGGTGCGGCCAGCCGCAGGGTAGGCACGATCTGCAGTAAGGACATGTCCCACATGCCGTTGTGGCTCGGGCCGTCGTCACCGGTGACACCCGACCGGTCGAGCACGAACGTGACGCCACAGCGGTGCAGGGCGACGTCGAGCAGCAGCTGGTCGAAGCCGCGGTTCAGGAAGGTCGAGTAGAGGGCGACGACGGGGTGCATGCCGCCGATCGCGAGGCCGGCCGCACTGGTGACGGCGTGCTGCTCGGCGATGCCGACGTCGAACACCCGATCGGGAAACTTCTCGGCGAACGCGTCGAGCCCCACGGGGTAGAGCATTGCCGCGGTGATCGCCACGATGCGCGGGTCGTGATCTGCGAGCCGCACGATCTCGTCGCGGAAAACCGACGTCCAGGAGGCGGGTGAGGCGGTGGTCGCGTCACCGGTCTCGGGATCGAACCCACCGGACGGCGCCTGATGCATCTGGTCGACCTCGTTGGCGACCGCGATGTCGTACCCCTTGCCCTTCGTCGTCAGGACGTGGACGAGGACCGGTCCGCCGTACCTCTTCGCGAGCGTGAGGGCGTTCTCGACCGCCTCCTGGTCGTGGCCGTCTATCGGTCCGAGGTACTTCAGGCCGAGGTCCTCGAACATCCCCTGGGGGGCGATCGCGTCCTTCAGGCCCTTCTTGATCGCATGCAGCGTGTCGTACGCCTTCGGCCCGACGACCTTGGTGCCCTTGATGCGGTCCCTGATCGCCTCGAGCGCGGGTTCGTACTTCGGGTTGGTCCGCAGCGACGCGAGGTGGTTGGCGAGGCCGCCGACCGTCGGCATGTACGAGCGGCCGTTGTCGTTGACCACGACCACGAGCCGGCGGTCGTTGTCTGCCGCGATGTTGTTGAGCGCCTCCCAGGCCATCCCCCCGGTGAGGGCGCCGTCGCCGATCACCGCAACCACGTGGTCGTCGCGACCGGCCAACGAGTTGGCCTTGGCGAGCCCGTCGGCGTACGAGAGGCTCGTCGATGCGTGGGAGTTCTCGACGATGTCGTGATCGGACTCGTCCTGGCACGGGTAGCCCGAAAGCCCACCCTCCTTGCGCAGCCGATCGAACTGGTCGGCGCGGCCCGTCAGCATCTTGTGCACGTACGCCTGGTGGCCCGTGTCGAAGACGACGCGGTCGCTCGGCGACCGGAAGATCCGGTGGATCGCGATGGTCAGTTCGACCACACCGAGGTTGGGGCCGAGATGACCGCCGTTGACGGCGACCGAGGCGATGATCCGCTCGCGGATCTCTGCAGCGAGCGACGTGAGCTGCTCGTCGTCGAGGTCTCGAAGATCGCGCGGATCTTCGATCGTTTCGAGCAGCCCCATCGGGCGCGCCTCCGTTCGGTTCGGTGCGTCGGGCACGGCGCAGCGAACTGCGTCCTGAGCGTTCGAGTCTAACCGGACCGGCCGTTCGGATGCGCGCCCGCGGGGAGGTCAGGCCTCGACGACCTGGGTGTTCTGCGCCCCGACGATGCGCCACTCGGTGTCCTGGGCGAGAACCCAGAAGGGCCGTCCGGTCGGTGCACCCTCGATCACCCGGCCATCATGGGTGATCGGCGTCTGCTCGACGTTGACGATCGCGACATCGGGCCCGATGAACGCGATCCGCGCGACGTCGTAGCGTTGCGTCGCCTCCCTCATCGCGCCGGGGAGCACCTTCGCGGTGAACGACGCGATCTCCTCGAGTCCGTCGAGGCGCTTGCCATGACCGGTCGTCCAGACCGGGTTCTCGCCGAACAACGCGACGAAGTCGTCGACCCGCTCGTTCTGCTGGGCGTGCTCGAAATCCGCGACCAGGCCGAGGATGACGTCCACGTCGATGGCGCGTTCGCGCACCGCGGTTGCCGGGTGGATGTCCATGGGCTGCCCTCCGGATGAGTTATCTTAGCACTAAGATACCAACCCCTGGCCCCCGATCAAACCCGTGTGATGCGTACGTCACTGACCTCGATGGCCAGCGCGGCCGCGACGTCGGCGACCGGTCCCGCGAGCTCGTCTTCGAGAACCGGTGAGAACGCGGGCAGCATCGCCACCACGATGTCATTGCGCTTGCCCGATGCCGTGAGCTTCCAGGTCGCGACGATCCGGCCATCCCGAAGGACGGCCGGCGACATCAGACCGTTCTCGCGAGCGAATATCCGGTCCAGGTGGTCCGGATGCGCGAACCGGCCACGGTTCGGCGGTGCGTACCCGAGGACGAGGCCGTCGAACTCCGGCAACAACCGCGTGCCGGGGTCGGAGCCGTCGCCCTTGCGGGGCGCTGCCAGATCGAGGTACGGGTCGCGGTCATCGGATGGGTACGCGACCAGATCGTCTCCGAGGCGGGTCACGGCGTCGTCGACCGGCGTGAGGGTGCTGCCCATCCACCAAGCGATGTCGCGTCGGGTCGCCGGGCCGTACGCCGACAGGTGCAGGCGCACGAGCCGCTCGATCGCCTCCTCGGCGCGTACCGGCTCCGCACCGAGCACCGTTGACGCCGCCTGGTGATAGACGTCCGTACGACGCTCCCATGCGGTGTCGCGCGGACGGCGTACGAGCCGGGCGTGGCCCCAGAGCAGGCTGTCGGACATCGTGTTGCTCGCCGCCCCGTTGCTCCGGCCCGCACCGCGCTCGTCGAGCCAGTCCCACATGTGCGCGACCAGGTCCTTGCGCTCACGCCACTCGCCGTGCGCGTACCGCTCGATCTCATCGGTGACGTCGCGGGGCGTGATGCCCGCGATCTTGAGGTGGTTGGCGATCGCCAGGTCTCGCGGCCGGTCGCACACCGACGCGAGCCAGCCGTGCTGCTCGGCGGTCGACGTGTGCACGGTGCCGCGAAGGTTCGACGCCTTGACGACGTCGTACGACTCGAACGCGGCAGTGATCGCGTCGTACGTGACGCCCGGCAGCCGCGACGCGAGCGCGAGGTGCGCGGCGCGCGGAACCTGCGTCTGGATCGGGCCGAGGCGCCGGTACGCCTCGACGACCGCGGCCGGGCCCCGACCACGGATTCGCGGAAACTGCCTACGCAGCGACGTACGCGCGAGCCGCTCCTGCGTCCACCGCCGCGTCACCGACCGCTCCGCGCAGGGTCGTGGTGGGATGGGCGCATGGCCGACTGCGTGTTCTGCAACGTCATCTCCGGTGAGGTCACGGCACCTATCGTGCACCACGGGAGAGACACGGTCGCATTCCTCGACCACCGGCCGGTATTCAAGGGCCACACGCTCGTACTCCCCCGGGAGCACGTCGTCACCCTGCCCGAGCTGCCGTCCGGGTTGCTGGAGCCGCTCTTCACCGAGGTGCAGCGCGTCGCGGACGCGATCACCAGCGGTCTCGGCGCCCAAGGCACGTTCGTCGCGGTCAACAACGTGGTGAGCCAGAGCGTCGCGCACCTGCACGTCCATGTCGTCCCGCGTACGAAGGGCGACGGGCTGCGCGGCTTCTTCTGGCCGCGCACGAAGTACGCCGACGGCGAGGCCGACGAGTACGCGGCGCGCATCGCCGCGGCGCTCGACGGTCGCTGAGCCGACCGTCTGCTCAGGTCCAAGCGGCGGGCGTGTGGTCCGGCGGCACGGCCTCCGCCGCGGGCGGCGGCCCGGGCGGCGTACCGTCGCCGAACGGCCGGCCGCCGAGAGCCTCCCGCCCCGACGGCGTCAGCCAGCCGGACAGGTCCGGCCCCACGGGCACGATCTGCGTCGGGTTCACGTCCGCGTGCACGATGTAGTAGTGCTGCTTGATCTGCACGAAGTCGGTCGTGTCGCCGAATCCGGGCGTCTGGAACAGGTCGCGCGCGTACGCCCACAGCACCGGTAGCTCGGTCAGCTTCTGCCGGTTGCACTTGAAGTGCCCGTGGTAGACGGCGTCGAACCGCGCGAGGGTCGTGAACAGCCGTACGTCTGCCTCGGTGATCGTGTCGCCGACCAGGTACCGGCGATCCGCCAGGTGGTCCGACAGCCAGTCGAGCCGGGTGAACAGCCGCCCGAACGCCTCGTCGTACGCCTCCTGCGAGCCGGCGAAGCCGCATCGGTAGACGCCGTTGTTGACCTCGGTCAGATTGCGGTGCGCCATCTCGTCGATCTCGGCGCGCAGCCGCTCCGGGTACAGCTCCGGCGCGCCCTCGCGGTGGTAGTCGGTCCACTCGGTCGAGAAGTCGAGCGTCATCTGCTGGAACTCGTTGGTCACGACCTCGCCGGACGGCACGTCGACGATCGCGGGCACCGTGATGCCCCGTGGGTAGTCGGGGAAGCGCTTGAAGTACGCCTGCTGCAGCCGTTCGATGCCGAGCACCGGGTCGACGCCGCCGGGGTCGAGGTCGAACGTCCAGCTGCGCTTGTCGTGCGTCGGCCCGCACAGGCCCATCGAGATCGCGTCCTCCAGACCGAGGAGCCGACGTACGATCACCGCGCGGTTCGCCCACGGGCACGCACGCGCCGCGACCAGGCGGTAGCGGCCGGGCTCGACCGCGTACCCGTCACGCCCGTCCTTGGTGATGCGCGTGTCGATGTAGTTCATGTCGCGCTTGTACTCGGCGCCCTTCTTCACGTACGCGTCCTGCTCGCCCTGCTGCTCCATCGCGGCCTCCGATTCCACGTCTGGTGACAAACCTATGTCTCGCGCTCAGAATCGCCGGTATCGCCCACGCAGATGGGACATCGACTCGTCGTCATCGACATCGCGAATCTCCACGTGCTCGATCACGGCATCGACGAGCAGCGCCCACCCGGCATGACGCGGCTCGGCGTCGGCCAGGCGTACGCCCGCCCATCCGGCCGTGTCGGCGACGACGGGACCCCACGTGGTGTCCTCCCACGAGCCGAGGCGGAACGGCCCGCCGGGCGCGGGCCCGACGCCCGCAAATGCATCGGCGAGCCCGCGATGACGCCAGGACAGCAGCGACACCGCGGCGACCCGGGTCTGCTCGAGCGCGTCCCACAGGTCGGAGTCCTCGTCGACGAGGGCGAGCACGTGTGCCGGGTCGCCGTCCGCGATCATCATCGACGAGACCGTCAGCCCCGCTCGGGAGCCGTCGTGCTCTGTCGCGAAGACCGTGACGGGTGCGGGCGTACGTCCGCGCAGCCGGCGTACCGGGTCGCGGTCGCCCTCGGGCGGCAGGAACGGGTGGTCCGAATGGATCGTCACCCGGCCATCTTCGCGCCGAGGTACGGATTCGTGCCAATAGGCGTCTCGCTATTGGCACGAATCCGTACCTCGGCGGCCGATATGGCCACCCCTCATTGACTTAGTTCAGGTCTCGTACGAAACTGGAGGCCCGCGCTCGAAGGAGGTCCGCGTGCCCGACGAAGAGTTCGTTGTCGGCATCGACTCGTCCACCCAGTCGACGAAGGCAGTCCTGGTCCGCGCCGACGACGGCACGGTCGTCGCGACGCGCACCGCGGCCCATCCCGACGGCACCGAGGTCGACCCGCGCACCTGGATCGAGGCCCTCGACGAGGCCGCCGGCCCGTTGCTCGACCAGGCACAGGCCGTTGCCGTCGGCGGACAACAGCACGGGATGGTCACCCTCGATGCCGACGGGCTGCCCGTACGCGACGCGCTGCTGTGGAACGACACCCGGTCGGCGGCCGCCGCAGAAGCCCTCGTCGACGAGCTGGGCGGAGCACAGGCCTGCGCCGACGCCACCGGCTCGGTCTTCGTCGCGTCGTACACGATCACCAAGCTGCGTTGGCTCCGCGACCACGAGCCCGACAACGCCGACCGCGTCGACCGGGTGCTCCTCCCCCACGACTACCTGACCTGGTACCTCGCCGGTCACCCCGGCGAGGCGACGACCGATCGTGGTGACGCCTCCGGCACCGGCTACTACTCCCCACACGATGACGCCTGGCTACCCGAGCTCGCGGTCGGCGCGCTCGGTCACGACTTCACCCGGCCCCGCATCGCGCGGCCGGCAGAGGTCGTCGGCCGGCGGGCCGGCGCGGTCATCGCACCGGGCACCGGCGACAACATGGCCGCGGCACTCGCCCTCGACTCGCGCCCCGGCGACGTCACCGTCTCGATCGGCACGTCGGGCGTCGCGTCGGCCGTGGTCGACAAGCCGGTCGCCGACGGCAGCGGCATGGTGAGCGGGTTCGCCGACGCGACGGGCCGGTTCCTGCCGCTGGCCTGCACCCTGAACGCCGCCCGCATCCTCGACCTCGCCGCACGCACGCTCGGCGTCGACCATGCGGCGCTATCGGAGCTGGCGCTGTCCGCCCCAGCGGGCGCACACGGTGTGACGTTCCTGCCCTACCTCGACGGTGAGCGTACGCCCAACCGCCCGGACGCGGTCGGCACGATGCACGGCCTCACCAGCGAGACGACCCCGGCCGACATCGCGCGGGCGTCCGTCGAAGGACTCCTGTGCATCCTCGCCGACGCGATCGACGCCCTCGTCGCCGCGACGGGCGTAGAGCCGCGACGGGCGTTGCTCGTCGGAGGCGGAGCGCGCAGCGCGGCCGTTCGCGCCCTCGCACCCGCCATTCTCGGCGTGCCGGTCGTCGTACCCGCCGACGGCGAGTACGTCGCGCTCGGCGCCGCCCGGCAGGCGGCGTGGGCGCTGTCCGGCGCGAGCCGGCCGCCCGACTGGGGCGTCGACATGGGCGAGCCACACGACGCCGAGCCACAACCCGACATTCGCGCCGCGTACGCGCGGCTGCGTGACCGAACCGCCAGCTGGTCCTGAGGGCTCCGCGCCCGAAGCCGTCCCCGAATGAAGCGAGGTCTCCCCGATGCCGATCCCCACTCCCACACCCGACGACAAGTTCTCCTTCGGTCTCTGGACCGTCGCGTACGGCGGACGCGATCCGTTCGGTGAGCCGACCCGGGCCGACCTCGACCCCGTACGAGGACTCCACAAGCTCGCGGAGATCGGCGCGTACGGCGTCAACTTCCACGACAACGACGTGATCCCGTTCGGCGTCGACGAGGCGGAGCGCGAGCGGGTGATCGCCACCTGGAAGAAGGGTCTCGCCGACACGGGCCTCGCGGTCACGACCGCGACCACCAACCTGTTCACCCATCCGGTGTTCAAGGACGGCGGCTTCACCTCCAACGATCGTGACGTACGTAGGTTCGCGATCCGCAAGGTGATGCGCAACGTCGACCTGGCCGCCGAGCTGGGCGCGGAGGTGTACGTGTGCTGGGGCGGCCGCGAGGGCGCCGAGTCCGGCGCCGCGAAGGACGTACGCGCCGCGCTCGAAGCGTTACCGCGAGGCGTTCAACGTCCTCGGAGAGTTCGTGCACGACCGTGGGTACGACCTGCGGTTCGCCATCGAGCCCAAGCCCAACGAACCCCGTGGCGACATCCTGCTGCCGACCATCGGGCACGCACTCGCGTTCATCGGCAGCCTCGACCGATCCGAGCTCTTCGGCGTCAACCCCGAGATCGGGCACGAGGAGATGGCCGGCCTCAACGCCGCACACGGGTACGCGCAGGCGCTGTGGCACGGCAAGCTCTTCCACATCGACCTGAACGGCCAGCACGGCCCGCGCTACGACCAGGATCTTCGGTTCGGCGCGGGCAACGTACGCGGCGCGTTCTGGGTGGTCGACACCCTCGAGGCCGCCGGGTTCGACGGTGCGCTCCACTTCGACTACAAGACGCCGCGCACCGAAGACGATGCCGGCGTCTGGGTGTCGGCCGCGGCGTGCATGACGAACTACCTCATCCTGCGCGACAAGGTGCGCGCGTTCCGGGCCGATCCCGAGGTGCAGCAGGCACTCGCCGACGCCCGGGTGCCGGAGCTGTCGGTGCCGACGCTCGCGGACCGCGAGGGCTGGGCCGACCTCGAGAACGACTCGTTCGACCCCGACGCGCACGCCCAACGTGGCATGGCGTTCGAGCGGCTCGACCAGCTCGCGCTCGAATATCTGTACGGCGTGCGGTGATCGATGCCGGCGCCGACTCTCCCGCCGCGGCCGGTGTGCTTCGGCGTCACAACACCGCGCTCGTACTCCGGTCGCTACGTGACGACGGTCCGCTGAGCCGTACCGAGATCGCGCGGCGTACCGGCCTCGCCAAGGCGACCGTCGGCACGATCGTCGGCGCCCTGTCGGCCGTCGGCGCGGTCGTCGAGCAGCCCGACAGTGCACCGACGCGCGGCCGGCCGAGCCGTCCGGTCGAGCTGGGTGGCTCCGGATACGCGGCGCTCGGGGTCGAGGCCAACGTCGACTACGTGGCGGTGGTTGCACTCGATCTGGCCGGGCGAACGTTGCATTCCGAGCAGCGGCCCGCCTCCACGGTGTCGCCGCGTACGGTCGTCGAAGCCGCGGTCGGTGCGGCGCAACGCCTTGCGACAAAGGGATGCACCCTGATCGGAGTGACAGCCGCGGTACCCGGTCTGGTCGACGTAGACCAGGCGCGGGTGACGTACGCGCCGAACCTTCGCTGGGACACCGTCGAGCTCGCGACGATGCTGCGCGAACAGCTGGGCCCCGACGTCGCGGTAGGCGTGGACAACGACGCCAACTGCGCCGCGCTCGCGGAGGTGCGCCACGGCGCCGCGTGGGGTGTTCCCGATGTCGTCTATCTGACCGGCACGGTCGGCATCGGCGGCGGCATCATCAGCGGCGGCGAGGTCGTACGCGGTGGATTCGGGCACGCGGGCGAGGTCGGACACATGCGGATCGGTGATCCGAATCGGCGGTGCGCGTGCGGCCGGCTCGGTTGCTGGGAGGCAGTCGTCGGCCTGTCCGCGACCGTACGCGCCGTCGGTGATGCGCGTACCCCCACCGGCGACCCGGTGAGTGTGGCGGCGCAGATCGCGGCCCGCGCGGAGTCGGATCCCCGCGTACGCAAGGGTCTCGACGATGTCGCCGACTGGCTCGCCTCGGGTGCGGCGGTACTGGCGAATGCCCTGAACCCGTCGACGATCGTCCTCGGCGGCTACTTCGTACCGCTCGGTCGCTGGTTGCTTCCCCGGGTACGTGCTGCGCTCGAGTCCGACGTCTTCGGCGGTCCGGGCTGCCGGGCGCAGCTGAGCACGCTCGGACTGCGCGCCGCGGCAACCGGCGCGGCCACGCAGTCCCTCGACGAGGTCTTTGCCGGCCGCGTTCCGCTGAAGTAGGGCCGGGCACCGAGCCGCTCCTCAGCGTCGTTCGAGCACTGCCGACGGATCTTCGAGCAGCGGCTCGAACGCGAGCTCGGCTGCGCCGAGGAGGACCGAGTCGGCACCGAGATCGGGCAGGGTGATCGTCGCCTGCTCACCGGGCGCCGCGAGCGCACCCTTGACAACGGCCGACAGCACGTCGTCGCGTACGACCGGGAACACGTCGCGGAGTACGCCGCCGAGGATGACGACCTCGGGGTTGAAGATGTTCACGATGTTCGCGAGCCCGGCGCCCAGGCTGCGCCCGACCGTACGCAGCCGGTCGTTCGGCCGGCGTACCGACGCGAGGCGTGCGGCCAGCCCGGCGAGGTCGCCGTGTGGAAAGCGCACGGCCGATGCGACCGCGTGCGCGCCGATCTCGGTCTCCCAGCAGCCCCGGTTGCCGCAGCGGCACACGGGCCCGCGCGGGTTCATCCTCATGTGGCCGAGCTCGCCGGCGTACCCGCCGACACCGGGCATCGCTCGACCACCCGCGATCACGCCGCCGCCGACGCCCACGTCGCCGGAGAGGAACACGACGTTGTCGTGTCCGATGGCGGCGCCGCGGATGTGCTCCGACATCACACCGAGGTCGGCGTCGTTACCGGCCCGGATCTCGACGTCGGCGTCGAGCCGGTCGGCCAGCTGACGTACGAACGGGACGTCCGTCCAGCCGAGGTTCGGCCCGAAGCGGACGAGCCCGCCGTCGTCACTCACCACGCCGGGAATGCCGACGCCCACGCCGACCAGTCGCGAACGAGCCGGGGCTTCGGCCGCGAGCTTGGTCAGGATGACCGCCAACGCGTCGGCGACCTGCTCCGGGTCGCGCGACACCGGGGTGGAACCCGAGGCCCGGGCCAGGACCTGGCCGCCAAGTCCGACCCGGGCCACGGTGATCTCGTCGACACGGAGCTCCGTCGCCAGCACGAACGCTTCGATCCTGCCCGGGCGTACGTCCAGCGAGGGGCGTCCGGCACCACTGCGGGCACCGGAAGGGGTTCGCTGCTCGACGAGGCCGAGGCTCTCCAGCTCCGCGACCAGTGCCGCGATGGTGCTGCGGTTGAGCCGCATTCGCGACGTCAGTGCGGCACGGGAGATCTCCCCGTTGTGGTGCACGTGGCCGAGCAGCGTCCCGAGGTTGTGCCGTCGCACTGCCTCCTGGTTCGTCCCGGCCCCCGGCCGCCCCTTCAGCGCCACGTCAGGTTCCCGTCGAGGTCCGACGCCGCCGCGAGATCGCATCGACACTCGCCGCGAGCAGCAGCACGCCACCGGTGACGAGGAAGTTGATGTACGCCGCCTGGTTCAGCAGGTAGAGCCCGTTGGCGATCGTCGCGATCACGAGCCCGCCGATGACGCCGTTGCGGATCAGTCCGCGCCCACCGAACAGGCTGGTGCCGCCGATGACCGCGGCTCCGACCGCGTACAGCAGCACGTTGCCGCCGCCGGAGCCCGGCGAGACCTTGCCGTCGTACGACGCGGTGATGATGCCGCTGATTGCCGCCATGCCGGAGCAGACCATGAACGCCGACACCCGGACGCGGTCGACGCTGATACCAGCGCGGCGGGCCGCCTCGCGGTTTCCGCCGACGGCATAGACGTGTCGGCCGTACCGGGTCCGCCCGAATACGAAGGACAGCACGATCAGCAGGGCCACCACGACGAAGACGGCGTACGGGATGCCCTGGATCGGATCTGTCGCGGGCGTCTTTACGGCGCGTCGGTCGACGCTCAGGAAGGCCGTCGTGCCGAGCAACACCACCGAGATCACGGCGAGCTTGATGATGACCAACGAGAGTGGCCCTCGCTGTAGCCCGAGGGCGCTCTTCTTGCGATGCGTGTAGATGCTTCCCGCTGCGTACGCCACCAGGATGCCGCCGACGACGATCCAGCCGGCGACGACCGGCATATTGTCGATCGTCAGCCCGCGGATGACACCGTCACGTACCGCGATCGACCCACCCTGGCCGATCAGCTTCAGGATCACGCCCTGCAGGCCGAGGAAGAACGCAAGCGTGACGACGAATGACGGGATGCCCAACTTGGCGACGAGCAGGCCGATCACGAAGCCGATCAGGATTCCGGTCGCGATGCCGGCCACAACGGAGATCGGCCATGCGTACCCTTCGCGGTCGATCAACAGCGCGGCGACGCCCGCGGAGGTGCCGCCGGCGACTCCCGCGGACAGGTCGATGTCACCGATCAGGAGCACGGGGACGAGCCCCATCGCGAGGACACAGATCGCGGCCGCCTGGGTCAACAGGTTCGCGATGTTGAGCTCGGAGGTGAACGAGTCGGGCCGCAGCGTGGTGAACACCACGAAGAGCACTACGAGGCCCAGGATGGCCGGCAACGCGCCCATGTCGCCGCCGCGTACGCGCTCGACGTACTTGGTCAGCGAGCCGCCGAGCGTGGTCGCGCGGGCATCGCCGGCGAACGCGGCGCTCGACTCGGTGGTGGCCTGCGTATCGGGCTCGGTCTTCTTGTCGACAGTCATGGATCGCCCCTTCATGCCGACTGTGCGGTCGTGCTCGATGCGACGCCGAGGTCGCCCGAGCGTCCGGACGTGATCAGCTCGACAACGCGACTGTTGTTCAGGTCGGCCGCGGGTACGTCGGCGGCGACCCGCCCGAGGTACAACGCGGTGATGCGGTCGGCGACCTCGAAGACGTCGACCAGGTTGTGCGAGATGAGGACGACACCGTGCCCGTTGTCGGCGAGACGGCGGACGAGGTCGAGAACCTGTCGGGTCTGTGCGACACCGAGCGCGGCCGTCGGCTCATCCAGCAGCACGACCTTGCTGTTCCACAGCACGGACTTCGCGATCGCGACCGTCTGGCGCTGCCCTCCGGAGAGGCTGGCGACGCTCTGGCGTACCGAGTTGATCGTACGTACCGACAGCGACGCGAGCGTCTCGCGCGCCTGCTGCTCCATCGCGTCGTCGTCGAGCATCAGGCCGCCCCGGCGCTGCTCCCGGCCGAGGAACATGTTCTCGACGACGTCGAGGTTGTCGCACAGCGCGAGGTCTTGGTAGACGACCTCGATGCCGAGGGCCGCGGCGTTGCGCGGGCCGTGGATCTCGACGTGGCGGCCGTCGAAGAAGTACTCGCCGGAGTCGATCGTGTGGATCCCGGCGATCGCCTTCACCAGCGTCGACTTCCCCGCGCCGTTGTCTCCGACGAGCGCGGTGACCTGGCCCGGGTACACCTTGAAAGCGACGTCGTGCAGGACGCCGACGGCTCCGAAGCTCTTGTTGACGCCGCGCAGCTCGAGCAGCGGCGTGGCCGAATCCGGCCGTTCCGACATGGTGGTTCTCCGTACGTTCGTGAGTCAGGTGGGTGAGAGGTGCGGGCGGCCCGTGCAGTACGGGCCGCCCACGTGTTCTCGAAAAGCAGTGGGCAGCGTCAGAAGTCGATGCCGGCCTGCTTGCACTCCTGCTCGAAGCCGTTGCACAGTTCGGAAGCCTCGACGCCACCGTCCTTCACGACGGCCTTGACGTTGTCCTTCGTCACCAGCAGCGGATCGAGCAGAATCGACGGGACCTCGCGGTCGCCCTCGCTGTCGTCCGACGTGGAGTTCGTCTCCGGCTCGTCACCGTTGGCCATCGCGATCGCAACATCGGCGAGCGCGTTGGCCTCCTGGGTGGCCGACTTGTAGACCGTCATGCACTGGTCACCCGTGAGGATGTCCTGCAGGCCCTGCACCGTGGCGTCCTGGCCCGTCACCGGAACCTTCCCGGCCGCGTCGTTCTTGTCCAGGATCGAGATCACGGAGCCGGCGAGACCGTCGTTCGCGGCGAGGACGCCGTCGATCTTGCCCTTGTTCTGGGTCCACATCTGCTCGAAAATCTTGGTCGCCTCGGTGTTGTCCCAGGCGGGTACGGCCTGCTCGGCCACCACGTTGTAGTTGGAGTTCTTGTCCAACACGTCGTGTGCACCGTTGGCGAACAACGTCGCGTTGCTGTCGTCCGGCGAGCCGTTGAGGTACACGATGTTGGCCTTGGTGTCCTTGCCCAGGCACTGCTGCAGGCCTTCGCCCTGCACCTGGCCGACCTTGAACCCGTCGTACGAGACGTAGTAGCTCGCGCTGCCGCCGAGGGTCAGACGGTCGTAGTCGATCGTCGCAACGCCCTGCGACTCGGCCTTCTCCTGGATGGCCGCGCCGGACTCGTTGTCGAGGTTGACGATCGCGAGCACGGTGACGCCGTCGGCGATCATCGAGTCGGCGATACCTGTCATGTTCGACGAGTCGCCCTGCGCGTTCTGGATGCTCGCCTCGATACCGGCCTTCTCGAAGGCAGCCTTCAACGCCGGTTGGTCGGCGCTCTCCCAACGTACGGAGGACTCCGTGTCGGGCAGGATCACTCCGACCTTGCCGACGGACTCTCCTCCGCCGCTCCCACCACCGTCGCCGTCATCATCGCTTCCACATGCGGTGAGCGCCATGGACGCTCCCAGCAGGCCAGCAACGGCCAAAACAGGCATCCGCTTCACGCAGACCGCCTCCTACCAATCGACGCAATTGTTGTTTGGAACAACGTAACGCGCGTCACAGACGTCGTCTAGTAGTTCGAAACAACAAATTGGTATCGGTGCTCCCGCGGGCCGCGGATTACCATGGACCCGTGGTAATCCGCGCCGCTACCCGGCAAACCGCGCGTCAGTCGGCCTGTTCGCGGGCGCGCTTACGCTCGCGAGCGCGTTCCTTCAGCTTCCGCCGGGCGGTGCGCGCACCCTCCGCGCGGCCTTCGGCGCCGGCCGCGTAGATCGCGTCGTACGCGAGCGCCTGCGAGTCGTCCAGCAACCGGTCGTACCGCTGCGCCAGCACGTCGAGCGCCGCCGATGCGTCCTCGGCCGCGCCGGCGTTGTCGGCCAGCAGCCCGAGGTTGTCCCACGTCGCCTGGGCGATCGCCTGCAGCTCGTCGGGTACGTCGAGGTCGTACCAGGTGACGCGGACCCGACGCAGCTCCGGCTCGACGAAGTCGTCGACCGGATGCGGAGTGTGCGGATCGAGGGAGGTGTCGTACGACAGCCCGAGATCGTCTCGCAGCATGCCGGCAACGCTGCGCCAGTCGTCGAGCAGGTCGGCGTACCGGACGAAGGCCCGCCGCTCCCCTCGCGTCTCACGCTCGTTCACCAGGCTGGCGCTCACCCACCGACCGACGTTACTGATCGTGTACGCCCGCTCGCTCAGGTCGATGTTTCCCCGGCTGAGGTAGTACGTCACGCGGCTGCCGATCACCTCGGCCGGATGGCGAAGCATCGACACGTAGCGGATCGAACGTCCGGCCTGTGCCGCGCGATCTGCCCAGAGCCGCTGATGCCAGACCGTGCGCGGATCCTTGACGACGAGCTGCTCGGCGTCCTGCCCGGCCAGCCATTCGTCGAGCTCGGCGATCGACTCGTCGGTGGTCGCCTCGCGTACGCGATCGAGAGCGTCGAGCCGCGCGTCGAAGTCGTTGACCCGCGCGCGTTTGTGGATCCGCTTGTGGAACTGCACCGCCCACATCGACTCGAAGAACCCCTTGGGGTTCGAACGGTTCGCACCGAGGTACGGCCCCGGCACGCTGAGCCCGAGGTGATGCAACGTGCCCGACATCGTGCTCGTGCCGCTGCGGCCGGTGCCGGTGATCAGCACCAGGATCCGGTCGCTCACTTCGACCGCACCTTCGATGCGACGGCTCCGAGTGCGCCGCGTGCTCGG
The DNA here is from genome assembly GCF_025790165.1 of Solicola gregarius. GTDB lineage: Bacteria > Actinomycetota > Actinomycetes > Propionibacteriales > Nocardioidaceae > Solicola > Solicola gregarius. The sequence continues at coordinate 4,191,999 of NZ_CP094970.1, read as the reverse complement.
GCCCGGAACCGGTCGACACCGGACTGCTCGGCCGCCGGGTCGGCCGCCTCGGCAGCGGCGGCCTCCTCCTCGCGTACGCGCTTGCGCTCCTGACGAACGGCGGTGTCCTTCGCCTTGTTCACCGACTGCTCGGTCGCATCGTGCGACATCGCCTTCGCATCCTGCACCATCGCGGCGTACCTCGCGCCGAGCCCGTCGAGGGTCCGCGACGCGCCTTCGTCGGTTCCGTCGCTGTCGGCGAGCGCCTCGAGGTTCTGCCAGACCTCCTCCGCGAGTTCGCGGAGCGGAGCCGGGACGTCGACGTCGTCCCAGGTGACCTGCACCCGCCGCAGGTCGGGGTCGATGAACTCGTCGACGGGATGCGGCGACATGTCGTCGAGGTCGCTGTCGTACTCGAGCCCGAGGTCGACGGCGACCTTCTTCATCGTCGTACGCCAGTCGCGGAGCAGGTCGACGTACCGCACGAACGTACGCCGCGCGCCGCGCGTCTCGCGCTCGTTGACGATGGACGAGTTGATCCAGCGGCCGAGGCTGCTGGTCGCGTAGTAGCGCCGACGGTCGTCGTCGGCCCCCGCCGCGTAGTACTCCGTGCGGCTGCCGAGCACCTCGGCGGGATGACGGAGCATCGACAGGTAGCGGATCGACAGGCCGACGTCGGCGGAGCAGTCCGCCCACAGTGCCTGGCACCAAACGGTTCGAGGGTCCTTGACGACGACCTGGTCATGCTCGCCGGAGACATCCTCGAGGAATCCACGCAGCTCATCGCGCATCGCCGGTGTGATGGCTTCGCGGGCGAGCTCCACCGCCTCGGGTCGACCGTCGAAGTCGTTGATCCAGGCCCGCTTGTGCAGTCGTTTGTGGAACCGGACGGCCCACCGCGACTCGAAGAACCCCTTCGGGTTCGACCTGTTCGCGCCGAGATACGGCCCCGGAACGTGCAGGCCGAGATGGCTCAGGGTTCCCGAGGCGGTGCTCGTACCGCTGCGGCCGGTACCTGTGATCAGTACGAGGCGACCGCGGGGCTGATCGGCATCGTGCGTCGGCTCTGGCATGGCAGGGAGGCTGCTCCTTCACGAATGACTGGTCCCGCGAACGCTACCGCGCGGGACGGCCTACGCACTCGGCGCGTCGCCGCGTGGCACCATCACGGCATCGACGAACCGAGCGGCGGCGCGGCCGTCCTCGCGCTCGATGAAGTCGCGGCGGAAGCGGTCGTACTCGTCGTGGTACGCCTCGCGCAGCCGGTCGAGGTCGCGGAGCTGGTCGATCACCTCGTCGGTGGTGTCGACCCGCGGGCCGGGCGCCGTCGGCTCGAAGTCGACGACCCAGCCACGCGTCTCCTGGTAGCGCGCGAGGTCGGGCACGTGGAAGACCATCGGCTTGCCGGTGACGGCGAAGTCGAAGCGAAGCGACGAGTAGTCGACGATCGCCGCGTCGGCGGCGAGGTAGAGGTCGGAGACCTCCGGATAGTCGGTGACGTCGACGACCCCCGGTCCGCCGATGACCTGCTCGCCGGCGCGTGCGTTGAACGCATGCCCTCGCACCAGCAGTACGCCGTCGTCACCGAGCCCCGACGCGACGGCATCGATGTCGAGGAGGTCGACGAGCGCGGCCCGGTGGTCGTCGGGAGACTCGTAGTCGCGGAACGTCGGAGCGTAGAGCACGGCGCGCTGGTGCGGTGCGATCCCGAGCGACTCGCGTACGACCGCACGCAGCGAGTCGGCGTCGTCGGCGAGCAGCACGTCGTTGCGGGGGTATCCGATCTCGAGCACGTCGCCGGCGTACTCGAACTCGCGGCGCAGCAGCGGGCTCGCGTACGCCGCGGGCGAGACCAGGTGATCCCAGTCGGCCGCGCGGCGCACGTACGAGTCGATCTGCTGCGCGGACCTCCCGGTCTGCTTCCAATGGGTGTGCCCCATGGTCTTGAACGGGTAGCCGTGGAACGTCTGGATGAGCACCTGACCGTCCGGCTTGCGGTGGTATGCCGGCTGGAACATGTTGTCGAGGTAGTAGGCGGACGAGCCGAGCAGGTCGTACCACTCGCGGCTGTTCATCGGCACCGCATGTGCTCCGTCGGGCACGGGGACGGAGTGGTCGCGCACCGCCCAGTAGACGTCGAGATCGGCGCCACGACGCTGCAGCTCGCGAAGCACACCCACGCCGTTGCAGGTGGCCGAGTCACCGAAGTACGAGCGGATCAGGAGAGACTTGCGCAGCTGCCGTCCTGGCGGGGCGTTACGGAGTCGATGCTGTCGATAGCGGCCGCGCGCGTCACGTACCGGGCGACCGAGGTGTACGCGCAGCCGGTTCTGCGGGCCTCGGATGATCCGCCCCTCGAGCCGGTCGGTGTCGACCGGGATCGGAAGCGTGCTGCCGACCTCCTGGGACAGCAGCAGCGGCACCGTCTCCTCGTGCCCGCTCTCGTCGACGAGAATGCACGACCCATCGTGCGCGGTGGCGGGAAGCACGTGCCGACCGAACCGCCACACCTCGTGCTCCAGCGGCATCGAGAGTGAGAAGCTGCCGTCGGCGTGCGCGGTCGGCTCGCTGCTGACGGCGGTCTTGCGGCCGCGCAGCCGAAGCCGCATCGTCGTCTGGTCGGTGCGGGCACCGTGCAACCGGCCGTCGACGTGCAGTACGCCGTCGTGGTCGACGTGGACCGAGTCGGCGAGGGCGACCACCCGCCACGCACGGGTGGCGAGCAGGCCGTTGCGGGTGCGCTCGAGCGCGCGTACGCCCGCACACGACGTGCCGAACACGAACTGGCGTTCGCCGCGGTAGAGCACGGGTACGAGCCCGGCATCGGCGGATTCGGCACGAACGCGCCACGTCACATGCTCGGCCGGGTCCATCGCCGCCGTGTCGATCGGCGGTAGCGGGATCTCGAACGGCCGTTCAGCCGCCCCGGCCCCGCCTACCTCGCCGACCGAGACGCGTTGGCCGGCGTCGTCCTCGAGCTCGACGGTGACGACACCCGCGGCGTCGGGGCCGCGCAGCGTACCCGCGAGGCGGCCATCGGCGAGCGTGACGTCGGTGGCTTCGACGCGGTAACGGTCGACGACGAAGGACAGCGGCTCACCCATCCGCCAGTCGACGATCATCCGGTGGCCGGCCGCGTGCACACCGGCCGGCACAATGCCCGCTGAGCTGCTGCGGACCAGCCGCCGGATCGGGATCTCGACCGTCAGGTCGCCCGTGGTCGTGCGCAGGAACGCATCCCAACGGCCGCCCTCGCGCAGGGAGGTCTGTGCGGCGTCCGAGAGGTCGAACGTGCAGTCGAACGCGCCCGCCCCGTAGTCGATGCGGTCGTGCTCGACCGGCGGCGGGTAGGCGGGCCGGTCGTCTCGCGTCGTCGCGAAGGCCTGCTCCTCGCCCGTCGGATCGTGGCGCAGCACGACCTCGGTACGCGAGTCGTGCTGCGCGAGATCGACCTGCCGGACGTAGCTCCACCCACGGATCCGCGCGGTCAGGCCCTCGACCCAGCGGAACGCGTGGATCTCATGCTCCAGCACCACATCGGGCAGCGAGAGCTCGAACAGCCAGTCGGCAAGCTCCGGGTCGTCGCCGAACGGCAGCCGGCAGCGGAGCCCTCCGGTGTACGGATCGGCCGGGTGCGCGTTCGGGCGTGCGCCGTCGCGTTCATAGAACGCAACCACGTCATCGCGCCGGTCCTGGCGGGCGAGCTCGAGCACGACGCGGCGGTCGGGCGCGACCTCCATCCACAGGTCGGGAGGAGCATCGGCGGTGAGGTCGGCGATCGCGGCCTGCAGCTCGCGCCAGTAAGTGTCGTCGGCGACCGACGGGCTGCGGAGGTACCAGTGGAAGTGGGCGTCGAACAGCGTCACGAGCCAGGCTCGGTACACCACTGGCGACGCATGCTCGGAGAACTCCTCGTGACTGACCCGCCAGGCGGCGATCCGGTCGCGAAGGTCGGCGATCGTCGCCGTCTGCTGGCTGATCGAGCTCCTGTCGTCGCGAGACCGATAGCGGTACACCGACTCCTTGACCACGTCGATGCCGCGCGCCCGCACGTACAGCTGGGTGACGAGCGGTTGGTCCTCGTACGCGACGCCCTCGCGGAACCACAGGCCCGCGTCGTCCCAGAAGGTGCGCCGATACAGCTTCGCGACGGTGTAGTTGTTCCGTACGAGACCTGGCTGCTGGTCGATCGTGATGCCCGTCTTGGCGCTGGCGTGCAGGTCGTCGACCCAACGCGGCTTCCAGCGTTCGATGCTGTTGAACCGGCGCAGTGACCCGACGACCATGTCGGATCCGCTCTCCTCGGCGGACTCCACCATCCGGCGCAAGGCGCCGGGCGGGAGTTCGTCGTCGGAGTCGACGAAGGTCAGGTACCGGCCGGAGGCCTCCCGGATGCCGGTGTTGCGGGCGGCGCCGAGACCGCCGTTGGGGCGCCCGATGATCCGGACGCGCGCATCGCGCTCGGCGTACTCCGCAGCGATCGCGGCGGATCCGTCGGGTGAGCCGTCGTCGACGACAACGACCTCGAAGTCCGCGTACTCCTGCCGGAGAATGCTGTCGAGGCAGTCGCGCAGGTAGTCCTCGACGTTGTAGATCGGGACGACGACGCTGACCGCCGGGTCGACCGGCCGCCGCGGCGACTCGATGCGCCGTCGCGCGGCGCGGCGCCCGGGCACCAGTTCACGCAGTCTTCTCACAGGTTCCCTGACGTCTCGGCACGTCGCGAGGTTGCACAGCAAGCCCCGATCGATGTCTGTACGTACGCGGCGCACTACGTTGTGTCACGCGTTCGGACCGCGGGAGACTCTACCCGTGGTTCCGATCGGGTTTCACCCGGGCGGCCGGCGCGTTGGTCGTCGACTCGTCGGAGGTCACGATTCGGGGCAGGCGGTACGCCGCTCCCGCACCTCTCCGTCGAGGGTCATCCAGTCGCCTTGGCACTCCGATAGGTTCGTGCTCTCCTTGCCGGCGACGAGCCAGGCACCCTTCTGGCCGCTTGCGATGACGACGCTGATGCCCAGCTGCGGGAACTTCTCGAAGCCGAGGCGGTCCTGGATACGCTCGAGATTCCGGAACGCCGCCTTCACGTTCAGGTCGGTGATGTCGATCTGGCCGGGCTCGAACTGGCGGGTGGAGTACCCCGAGTCGAGGAACCGATCATCGACGTATCGCCACAACGCGGGTTTGCGGCCTTTGCGGACGACGTTGACGCTGTCGCGATCGAACCCGAACGCGAGTGCCTTGGTCGTGCCGAACTGCTTGCGATACGCCGTGACAAAGTTCTCGATACCGCGTGGCGTCAGCGTGTAGTGCAGCACCTTCGGCTTTTCCTTCGGCGGGTCCGGCTCCTGCCTCGGTTCGGGTTCGGATCTCTGCGGTGCGGCGCTCGGCACCTCCTGCGGCGGCGTCGCCGGGTCGTCACCGGTACCGATGACGACCGCGCCGACGATCCCGACCGCGACCACGCCGGCCATCACGATCGGCACAAGCCGGCGTCGGCGTCGGCGTGGCGCCGCGACCAAAGGCAGCTGCAGGTCGCCGGTGAGCGCGCGGAGCTGGCCGAGCGTCTCCGCGGCCAGTACCCGTGCGCAACGATCCTCACGCTCGGTCGTCGTCAGCTGTCCGTCGCTGTACGCCGCGTCGATCAGCTCGATCGCGAGGTTGCGGTCGGCGTCGCGGGCGCGGGTGCCATCGCTCCCATCCGAACTCTGCGCGCTCACTGGTCACCGACCACGAACGGGTGACTTTCGACCAAGGTGCCGTCGAGTGTGACATAACGCCACCCGCGGTCGCTGTACTCGTTCGTCACGCTCACCTCGATGAGCTGCTCCTCGTATTCGGCGTCCAGCGGCATCGACACCCTCACCGACCGCCCGGGCTGCGTCACACCGAGGTGCTTCCGTCCCTGAACCACGTGACGCACCAGCTTCTGGTAGTCAACAGACGACAGGTCGAGCGGCTCGTACTCCCAGACGTTCGGCGCGGGAGGCGAGATCGACTTCTCGAACCCCGTGGCCGCGTACCAGTCCCAGTCCTGGAGCAGATCCCTGCGCGCTCGCGAGAGTTGCCGCGAGAACGAGACGTTGCCGTCCTCGAAATACATAGCGTCGTAGATCAAGGTGTCACCGAAGCGCTTGCGATACGCGTCTCGGAAGTCCTCGAAGTACTGTCGCGTCAGCGGTTTCGCTGCCGTCTCCGGTTCCGGCTCCTCCGACTGCTCGACCGTCGGCTCGGCGGTCGGCGCACTGGACGGCTGCTGGATCTCGACCGGTTCCGCTACGGCCGCGCGGTCGTCGCCGTCGCCGCCGCTGAGGGCCGTGATCGCTCCCACGACGGCGATCAGGACGGTCGCACCGGTCGCCGCGACGATGACGGCGATCGTGCGCCGCCGACCGATCGTCGCCGGCGAGCCCGCACCCTGGAGGTCTTCGACGAGCCCGTCGAGGTCGCCGATCGTACGTGCGGCAAGGGCCTGCGAAACCCGAAGGGATCGCTCGGCATCGCTCAGCTGACCGTCGACGTACGCCTCGTCGAGCTGCGCGACGGCACGGTCACGATCCGAGTCGCGTGCGCGGGTGGACGGGTCGGGCACGCGATCATCCTATGTGGAGGGCGTAACCGGTCAGCCGGCCAGGCTGCGTACCAGGAGGATCGCCGCGCTCGACGCGCAGACGGCCAGCATCGCGAACCGCACTTGCCTCGTCGGTACGTAGCGACGGACGAGCAGTGCGGCCACGAAGCCGACCACCACGAACGGCACCAAGGCAAGGGCGAGGTAGGTGTCCCGCTCGACCAGGGCTCCGGACACGGCGAGCCCGACGAGCGAGAAGACCGTACCGAGCCACATGTACACGCCGAGCGTTCCGCGTACCACGGGCGGATCGCGATGCTGATACACCAACGCCAGCGGCGGTCCGCCGATCGACGTCGCAGTGCCGGTGGCGCCCGAGACGACACCCGCGGCGACAAGGCTCCGCCTGCTGACCCGCAGCTCGATCGTCCGCACGCTCAGCGTGATCGCCACCAGAACCATCGCTCCGACGGCGATGCCGATCATCCGATCCGACGCCATCGCAACGACGACGACACCGGCCGCGGTGCCGACGCACCGCGACGGCACCGCCCACCGCAGCCCGGACCAGTCGACGTCCGGCCAGTCGCGCGACAGCGTGAGCATCGGCATCGCCAGCGCGACCCATAGCGGCACGCCCGGCAGCAGCGACGGGTCGACGAGTCCGGCGATCGGCGCCAGCACCAGGCCGACGCCGAGGCCGACGACGCCCTGCACCGTCGCTCCGAGAAGAACCGCGACGGCCAGGACGGCGAAGGTTCCGGCGTCGATCCCCTCGATCAACTCACGAAGCGAGCAGGTTGCGCAGCACGTACTGCATGATGCCGCCGTTGCGGTAGTAGCCCGCCTCGCCCGGAGTGTCGATGCGTACGACGGCGTCGAACTCGATCGGGTCGCCGGACGCGGGCGTCGCGGTGACGTGCACGGTCTCGGGAATGCCGTCGTTCAGGGCCGTCACGCCGGAGAAGTCGAACGTCTCCTCGCCGGTGAGACCCAGCGACTCGGCGGTCTGCCCCTCGGGGTACTGCAGCGGCAGCACGCCCATGCCGATCAGGTTCGAGCGGTGGATACGCTCGTACGACTCGGCGATCACGACGCGTACGCCCAGCAGCGCGGTGCCCTTGGCCGCCCAGTCGCGCGACGAGCCCGAGCCGTACTCCTTGCCGGAGAGAACGACGAGCGGGATGCCGTCTTCGGCGTAGCTCTGCGCAGCGTCGTAGACGGTCGTGACCTCGCCGTCGCCGTTCAGCTGGCGCGTGAAGCCGCCCTCGGTGCCCGGCGCGAGCTGGTTGCGCAGCCGGATGTTCGCGAACGTGCCGCGGATCATCACCTCGTGGTTGCCGCGCCGCGAGCCGTAGGAGTTGAACGACCGCTGCTCGACGCCGTGCTCGGTGAGGTAGCGGCCGGCCGGGCTGTCCTTCTTGATCGCACCCGCGGGCGAGATGTGGTCGGTCGTGACCGAGTCGCCGAGCTTGAGCAGCACTCGCGCGCCACTGACGTCTGTGACCGCGTCCGGCTCACGGGCGATGCCGTCGAAGTACGGCGCCTTGCGTACGTAGGTCGAGTCGCCGGCCCAGTCGAAGGTGTTGCCCTCCGGCGTCGGCAGCGACGTCCAGCGCTCGTCACCGGCGAACACGTCGGCGTAGCCGTCGGTGAACATCTCCGAGCCGATCGCGTGCGCGACGACGTCCTCGATCTCCGACGCCGACGGCCAGATGTCCTTCATGTAGACGTCGTTGCCGTCGGTGTCCTGCCCCAGCGGGTCGTTGAACAGGTCGAGGTCCATCGACCCGGCCAGCGCGTACGCGACGACGAGCGGCGGCGACGCGAGGTAGTTCATCTTCACGTCGGGGTTGATCCGGCCCTCGAAGTTGCGGTTGCCCGACAGCACCGACGCCACGGCCAGATCGCCATCGTTGACCGCCTTGCTGACCTCGGGGATCAGCGGACCGGAGTTGCCGATGCAGGTGGTGCAGCCGTAGCCGACCAGGTTGAAGCCGAGCTTGTCGAGGTAGGGCGTGAGGCCGGCGCGCTCGTAGTAGTCCATGACCACCTTGGAGCCGGGCGCGAGCGAGGTCTTGACCCACGGCTTGCGGTTGAGACCCTTCTCGACGGCGTTCTTGGCCAGCAGCGCGGCGCCGATCATCACCGACGGGTTGGAGGTGTTGGTGCACGACGTGATCGCGGCGATGGTCACTGCCCCGTGGTCGACCTCGAACTTCGTACCGTCGGCCAGCGTCACCAGCTGCGGGTTGCTCGCTCGGCCGTTGTCCTTGGCGGCACACGACAGGTAGTCGACGGCGGGGGTCTGGCCGTGCGCGCCCTCGTGCGCGGCCGGTGAGTCCGATGCCGGGAACGACTCCTGCAGCGCCTCGTCGTACGCGCCGATGTTCGGCTCGGCCTCGTGGTCGACGTAGTTGCGCAACGCCCCGCGGAACGACTGCTTCCCGTCGGACAACGAGATGCGGTCCTGCGGTCGCTTCGGGCCGGCGATCGACGGCACGACCGTCGACAGGTCGAGCTCGAGGTACTCCGAGTAGCGCGGCTCGTGGTCAGGGTCGTGCCAGAGACCCTGCTCCTTCGCGTACGCCTCGACGAGGGCGATCTGCTCGTCGCTGCGGCCGGTGAGCCGGAGGTACTTCGTGGTCTCGTCGTCGATCGGGAAGACCGCGATCGTGGAGCCGTACTCGGGGCTCATGTTGCCGATCGTGGCGCGGTTCGCGAGCGGCACGGCGGCGACGCCGGACCCGTAGAACTCGACGAACTTGCCGACGACACCGTGCTCGCGCAGCATCTCGGTGATGGTGAGGACGAGGTCGGTCGCGGTAGCGCCCTCGGGCAGCTCGCCGGACAGCTTGAAGCCGACGACGCGTGGGATCAGCATGCTCACGGGCTGGCCGAGCATCGCGGCCTCGGCCTCGATGCCGCCGACGCCCCAGCCGACCACACCGAGACCGTTGACCATCGTGGTGTGCGAGTCGGTGCCGACGCAGGTGTCGGGGTACGCGATCGTCTCGCCGTCGACCTCGCGGGTGAACACCGTACGCGCGAGGTGCTCGATGTTGACCTGGTGCACGATGCCGGTGCCGGGCGGGACGACCAGGAAGTCGTCGAACGCGCTCTGGCCCCAGCGCAGGAACTGGTAGCGCTCGCGGTTGCGTTCGTACTCGATCTCGACGTTGCGCTCGAACGCCTCGGGCGTACCGAACACGTCGGCGATCACGGAGTGGTCGATGACCAGTTCGGTCGGAGCGAGCGGGTTGATCTTCGCGGCGTCACCGCCGAGGTCGGCCATCGCCTCGCGCATCGTGGCGAGGTCGACGACGCACGGGACGCCGGTGAAGTCCTGCATGATGACGCGCGCCGGGGTGTACTGGATCTCCTTGCTGGGGTCGGCTTGCGCGTCCCAGCTCGCCACCGCGCGGATGTCGTCGGCGGTGATGTTGGCGCCGTCCTCGGTGCGCAGGAGGTTCTCCAGCAGCACCTTCAGGCTGTACGGGAGCGAGGCGACGTCGAGGCCGTCGCCCTGGACCGCGTCGAGGCGGTACATCTGGTACGAGGCGTCCCCCACCTGCAGGGAGTCCTTGGCATTGAAGCTGTCTGCGCTGCTCACTCGTCTCTCCTTGTTCGCGTACCTGCGCGGGCGTACGGCGGCAGGCGTCGTACGCGCCGTCCATCCTCGCGCGCGTACCGTCCGGTTGCGAGTTCAGGTTCGGCTAACTTGCTGGGGATCTGTCGTCGAGAAGTATCTCGATATCAAGATACACGAGATCGAGCCACTTTGCGACCATTCCGTCTCGTACGCCGGGCACGGCCGAGACGCCGCTACGCGCTGACGACCGCCGTGGCGTCGATCTCCAGCCGAGCATCGGGAAGGACGAGTCCCGCGACCTGCACGAGGGAGGATGCTGGACGCGGGAGGTCGCCGAAGAACTCGTCGCGCGCGGCACGGACCTCGGGGAGATCCGCGAGATCGACGAGGTAGTAGGTGAGCGTGAAAAGATCCTCCGGACCGGCCGATGCGGCACGCAGCGCGGTGGCGAGGTTCGCAAAGACTCGATCGGCCTGTTCGCGCGTCTTCGACGAGACCAGGTGGCCGTCTTCGTCTGTGGGGAGTTGGCCTGAGACCGCAACGAACCGACCCGTTGCACCGACTGCGTGGCTGTAGCCATTGGTCGGGCCGAGCCCGGCTGGCCGCTCGAAGTACTCGATCATGCCGTCAGCATGCCACCCCGGCGTCGCCTGCCGCCCCCGGAGTCCTCGCCCCATGAGAGGTTTCCGGAGGGCACTCGGTTCTGCCTGCCGATGCCCACGCGTCAGAGTGAGCCGACGCGTGTCACCGAGAGGTCTCGACGGCCGTACGCCGCGCCGCGTCGCGCAGCGCCGACACCTCCGGCCCTGCCGCGAGCACTGCCCGCGCCGTCGCGGGCAGCACGTTCGCGTACACGTCGCCGAACAGCCGGCGCAGGTCGGCGGGCGTACCACCCTGGGCGCCGAGACCGGGTACGAGCAGCGGACCGTTGATGGCCACCTCCTCCGACAGGTCGCCGATCGTCGCGCCGACAACCGCGCCGATCGACCCGAGGGGATCTGCACCGCCGTTTCGGAGCGCGATCTGCGCCAGCACCGAGCCGGCGACGGTGCCGCCCTCGACCCGGGCATGCTGCACCTCCGGGCCCTCGGGGTTGGACGTCAGCGCCAGCACGAAGACGCCTCGACCGTAGCGGTCGGCGGCGTCGAGGAACGGGTCGAGCGACCCGAACCCGAGGTACGGGCTCACCGTGATCGCATCGCAGGAGATCGGCGACTCCGGGTGCAGGTACGCGTCCGCGTACGCCGCCGCCGTCGAGCCGATGTCGCCGCGCTTCACATCGAGCAGGACGAGCGCACCGGCGTCGCGCGCCTCTCGTACGGTCCGCTCCAGCACCGCGATGCCCGCCGCGCCATGCCGCTCGAAGAACGCCGACTGCGGCTTCAGCACGGCGACCTCACCGGCGAGCGCGTCGACCGCCGTCATCGCGAACGTCTCGAGCCCACGCGCGTCATCACTGAGCCCCCACTCGGCCAGCAGTGCGGCATGCGGGTCGATGCCGACGCACAGCCGCCCGCGCTTCTCGATCGCCGCCCGCAGGCGGGCACCGAACGTCTCACCCATGTGCACAACCTCCAAGAGGTCGCGCGCACGGGGAATCGCCGGGCTCGCGAGCCCAGACATCCCGACCGGCTACGTTGCAGTCGCTCATGGGAGGACCCACTCCAATCTCACTCCTGCGCCTTGCCGGATCGGGCGCCTGACCCCGCTCACTGTCCGACGCCCCCGTGCGCGCAACCTCTCGCTTTCTCCACCGACGCGATCCCGAGGCGATCGAGCTCGCTGTCCAGCTCGCGTACGACGCGCATCGGCGCCGACGGGTCGTTGAAGATCACGGTGCCCACCTGAACAGCCGTGGCGCCCGCGGCGACGAACTCGAGCGCGTCCGCGCCAGTACGAATACCGCCGACACCGATGACCGGGAACTCCGGCAATGCCGCGTGCACCTGGTAGACCGCGCGTACGGCGACCGGGCGTATCGCAGGGCCGCTGAGCCCGCCGGTCACGCCGCCGAGGATCGGGCGCAGCGTGTCGGGGTCGATCGCCATGCCGAGCAGGGTGTTGATCATCGTGGCGCCATCCGCGCCCGCGTCGGCGACCGCCCGGGCGACGTCGACGATGCTCGTGACGTCGGGGGTGAGCTTCGCGAACATCGGAAGCCCTTCCGGTACGTGCGGGCGTACTGCCTCGATCACCCGCGCAGCCTGCATCGGGTCGCAGGCGAATACGAGCCCACGGTTCTCGACGTTCGGGCACGAGATGTTGACCTCGAGGGCGCTCACTCCCGGGCTGTTCACGACCCGCCGCGTGAGCTCGACGAACTCGTCGACCGTCGAGCCCGCGATCGACACGAACGGTCGTGCGCCTCGCTGTACGAGCCACGGCAGGTCGCGCGCCAGAAACGAGTCGATGCCGGGGCCCTGCAGTCCGATGGAGTTGAGCATTCCGGACGGGGTCTCGACCATCCGCGGAGTGGGGCGGCCCGAGCGCGGAAACCGCATGATCGACTTCGTCACGATCGCACCGAGCTCGGTGACATCGAAGAACTGTCCGAGCTCCTGCCCGGCGGCCGCGCACCCGGACGCCGTCATGACCGGGTTCGGCAGGCGTACGCCCGCCAGTTCCGTGGTCAGGTCAGCCATCTCGCCTCCTCCTCACTGTGGGCCGGACGTTCGGGTGCGACACGCCGGCGTGTCCCCGCGCAAACGCCCGGCTCACGGTGCGCTCCGTCCGTGGTCGCGCGCATCGCTACGCTCGTTCCTCGCGCCGCGGTTCGCCGCTCCGAGGGTGCCGTCCGGAATCGTGCCGACGTCGTCCCACAACACCCGGTCGCCCCGGAACACCGGGCCCTCGACGCAGGAGCGCACCATCCGGATCACGCCGTCGTCACCGCGTACGGGAAGCACACACGTCATACACACTCCCACGCCGCACGCCATCGTCTCCTCGACCGCACACTGGCTGTGCGCCCCGTGCTCGTCGGCGACGGCCGAGACCGCTTGCAGCATCGGCATCGGCCCGCACGCGTACACGACATCGGAGCCGGTCTTGTCGATCAGGTCCGGGAGTACGTCGGTGACGCGCCCGCGATGGCCCATCGAACCGTCCTCGGTGGTGATGCGCACCGACGATGCGGCGCGGCTCGCCTCCAGCGCCCCGAACAGGCGCGACTCACTCGCCGCGCCGATCAGCATGTGCACCGAGCAACCTCGCGCACGTAGCCGTTCGGCGAGGCTGAACATCGGGGCCATGCCGTATCCGCCGCCGACCAATGTGCACGCAACGGGCTGCTTCGGCAGCGCGAACGGCCGCCCGAGCGGGCCGACGACGTCGATCGTGTCCTTCGGCGCGAGGCGGGTCATCCAGCGGGTGCCCTTACCGTGCTCGGCAAAAACGATCTCGACCGTCCCGCCGCGTGTACTCGCCTGCGCCCGATAGATCGAGAACGCCCGGCGCAGCAACATCGCCGACTGCTCTCCGCCGACGGACAACGCCACGAAGTTGCCGGGGCGCATGCGCTCCGCGACACCCGGAGCGGTCATCGTCAGGTGGAGGTAGTCGCCGACCGGCTTCAACGACACGACCTCGCCCTTCACCTGGAGAGCACCCCCCTGCACAGCTCCGGTGCCCGACGTCACGCGTTGCCCTTCCGCACGATCTTCGCCCAGTCCTGCAGCGATCGCACCGGCATCCCCAAGCCCCGCAGCGCCTCGACGCCCTGCACCGCGGCTGCCAGGCCTTGCACGGTCGTCACGCACGGGACGTTCTCGGTCACCGCGGCGGTACGAATCTCGTACCCGTCGATGCGGGGGCTGCCACCCGTCGTGACTCCGTGCGGCGTGTTCACGATCAGCTCGATCTCACCCGAGTGGATCCGGTCGACGATCGTCGGCGCGTCGTCACCGTCCGTACGCTCGCTCAGCTTGCGTACGACGGTCGCGTCGACGCCGTTGCGCTGCAGCACCTCGGCGGTACCGCTCGTCGCCAGGATCTCGAAGCCCAGATCGGCGAGCCGCTTGACCGGGAAGATCATGTGCCGCTTGTCGGGGTTCGCGACCGAGACGAACACCTTGCCGCGCACGGGCAGGCCGTCCTGCGCCGCGGCCTGGGCCTTCGCGAAGGCCGTGCCGAAGCCGGCGTCGATGCCCATCACCTCGCCGGTTGAGCGCATCTCGGGGCCGAGAACCGTGTCAACGGTCTTGCCCTCCAGGGTGCGGAACCGGTTGAACGGCATCACCGCCTCCTTGACGGCGATCGGTCCGTGCGGCACGACGTGCCCGCCGTCGTGGTGCGGAAGCGCGCCGTCTCTGCGCAGGCTCGCGATCGACTCGCCGAGCATCACCCGGGCGGCCGCCTTCGCGAGCGGTACGTCGGTCGCCTTCGAGACGAACGGCACGGTACGCGATGCGCGCGGGTTCGCCTCGAGTACGTAGAGCACGTCGGATGCGAGCGCGTACTGGACGTTGAGCAGCCCGCGTACGCCGACGCCCGCAGCGATCGCCACCGTCGACGCACGGATCCGCTCGATCTCCGACGAGCCCAGCGTGATCGGAGGCAACGCGCAGGACGAGTCGCCTGAGTGCACGCCCGCCTCCTCGATGTGCTCCATCACGCCGCCGAGGTAGAGCTCCTGCCCGTCGTAGAGCGCGTCGACGTCGATCTCGACCGCGTCGTCGAGGAAACGGTCGACCAGTACGGGATGCTCCGGCGAGATCTCGGTCGCCCTGGTGATGTAGTCCTCCAGCGCGGCGTCGTCGTACACGATCTCCATGCCCCGGCCACCGAGCACGTAGGACGGGCGTACGAGCACCGGATAGCCGATCTCGTCGGCGATCCGCTTGGCGGAGTGGAACGTCGTCGCGGTGCCGTGCTTCGGAGCGGGGAGCTCTGCCTCGGCAAGCACCTCACCGAATGCGCCACGGTCTTCGGCGAGATCGATGGCACCCGGCGGCGTACCGACGATCGGCACCCCCTCCGCCTCCAACCCGGCCGCCAGCCCGAGCGGCGTCTGCCCGCCGAGCTGCACGATCACGCCCGCGATCGGACCGGCCTGCTGCTCCGCGTTGACGACTTCGAGTACGTCCTCGAGCGTGAGCGGCTCGAAGTACAGCCGGTCGGAGGTGTCGTAGTCGGTCGAGACCGTCTCCGGGTTGCAGTTGACCATGATCGTCTCGTAACCCGCCTCGGCGAGCGCGAGCGACGCGTGCACACACGAGTAGTCGAACTCGATGCCCTGCCCGATGCGGTTCGGGCCGCTGCCCAGGATCAGCACCGCCGGGCGCTCGCGGGGCTCGACCTCGGTCTCCTCGTCGTACGACGAGTAGTGGTAGGGCGTGCGGGCGGCGAACTCCGCGGCACAGGTGTCGACCGTCTTGTAGATCGGCCGGATGCCGAGCGCATGACGTACGCCCCGGACGACATCCTCGCGCATCGCGCGCAGGCCGCCGATCTGCGCGTCGGAAAGACCGTGCCGCTTCGCCAGCCGGAGTACGTCCGGAGAGAGCTCGCCGGCCTCGCGTACGACCGACGCGACCTCGTCGACCAGGAACAGCTGGTCGACGAACCACGGGTCGATCGCGGTCGCCGCGTTTACCTCCTCGGGACTCGCTCCGGCCCGAATCGCATCCATCACCGCGCGTAGCCGGCCGTCGGTCGGCACCCTCGCGCGGGCGAGCAGGTCGGCCTTGTCGCCCGGCTCGCCGACCCACGAGAACGGTGCGTCCGGGCGCTCGAGCGAGCGCAGCGCCTTGTTCAGTGCCTCGGTGAAGTTGCGGCCGATCGCCATCGCCTCGCCGACCGACTTCATATGTGTCGTCAGCCGGGCGTCGGCGGCGGGGAACTTCTCGAACGCGAACCGCGGCACCTTCACGACGACGTAGTCGAGCGTCGGCTCGAAGCTCGCGGGGGTCTCCTGGGTGATGTCGTTCGGGATCTCGTCGAGGGTGTAGCCGACCGCGACCTTCGCCGCGATCTTGGCGATCGGGAACCCGGTCGCCTTCGACGCGAGCGCGCTCGACCGCGAGACCCGCGGGTTCATCTCGATCACGACGACGCGACCATTGTCGGGATGCACCGCGAACTGGATGTTGCAGCCGCCCGTGTCGACGCCGACCTCACGGATCACGCCGATGGAGATGTCGCGCAGCCTCTGGTACTCGCGGTCGGTCAGCGTCATCGAGGGCGCAACGGTGATCGAGTCGCCGGTGTGTACGCCCATCGGGTCGAGGTTCTCGATCGAACACACGATCACGACGTTGTCGGCGCCATCGCGCATGACCTCGAGCTCGTACTCCTTCCAGCCGAGGATCGACTCCTCGAGGAGCACCTCGGTGGTGGGGCTGGCCAGTAGGCCTGCACCGGCGATGCGACGCAGGTCGTGCTCGTCGTACGCCAGGCCGGAGCCGCTGCCGCCCATCGTGAAGGACGGCCGTACGACGACCGGGTACTGCAGGTCGTCGACCGCCTCGAAGCATTCCGCGAGCGAGTGGCAGATCGCCGACTGCGCGACCTCCGCCGCCCACTCGCTCGGCAGCGACTCGACGACGGCCTTGAACGACTCGCGGTTCTCACCCTTCTCGATGGCCGCGATCGACGCGCCGATCAGCTCGACGCCGTACTTCTCGAGAACGCCGTCGGCGTCGAGCGACATCGCGCAATTGAGCGCGGTCTGGCCGCCGAGCGTCGCGAGCAGCGCATCGGGACGCTCGTGCGCGATCACCTTCTCGACGAACTCCGGCGTGATGGGCTCGACGTACGTCGCGTCCGCGACCTCGGGATCGGTCATGATCGTCGCCGGGTTGGAGTTGACCAGGATGACTCGCAGGCCCTCCTCGCGGAGTACCCGGCACGCCTGCGTACCCGAATAGTCGAACTCCGCAGCCTGCCCGATGACGATGGGTCCTGACCCGATGACCAGAACCGACGAGATGTCTGTGCGGCGTGGCATCAGGTCGTCGCTCCTTGCTTGGCTTCGCGCATCAGGTCGGCAAACCTGTCGAACAGGTACGCGGAGTCGTGCGGCCCGGCGGCCGCCTCGGGGTGGTACTGCACGCTGAACGCCGGCGCATCCGTGAGCGCGAGCCCCTCGACCACGCCGTCGTTCAGCGAGACGTGCGTCACCGTCGCGGTGCCGAACTCCGTGCGTACGGGCGCATCGGTCGGCATGTCGACCGCGAAGCCGTGGTTCTGCGACGTGATCTCGACCCGACCGGTCGTCTTGTCGATCACCGGCTGGTTGATGCCTCGATGGCCGTACTTCAGCTTGTAGGTGTCGAACCCGAGCGCCCGGCCGAACATCTGGTTGCCGAAGCAGATACCGAAGTACGGGATGCGCCGCGTCAGCACCTCGCGCAGCAGCGCGACCGCGTCGACGGACGCCTCCGGGTCTCCGGGCCCGTTGGACATGAAGACGCCGTCCGGCTCGATCGCCAGCACGTCGTCGATCGAGGCGGTCGAGGCCAGCACGTGCACCTCGACTCCGCGCTCGGAAAGCAACCGGGGCGTCATGCCCTTGATGCCCAGGTCGATCGCCGCCACCGTGAACCGCTTCTCGCCCTGCGCCGGCACGACGTACGACTCCCCCGTCGTCACCTCGCCCGCGAGGTCGGCGCCGGCCATCCGTGGCGCCTCGCGTACGCGCTCGAGCAGGTCCTCGACCGTGCCGGACGCCGACGAGATGCCGACGCGCATCGCACCCCGCTCGCGCAGGTGGCGGGTGAGCGCCCGAGTATCTAGCCCGGAGATGCCCACGACTCCGTCGCGCTCGAGCCTGGCCCCCAGGTCGTCGGTCGCCCGCCAGCTGCTGTGTATGCGCGCGGGGTCGCGCACGACGTATCCGGCGACCCAGATGCGGTCCGACTCGTCGTCCTCGTCGTTGACGCCGGTGTTGCCGATGTGCGGGGCCGTCATCACCACGACCTGGCGCCGGTACGACGGATCGGTCAGCGTCTCCTGGTAGCCGGTCATGCCGGTCGCGAACACCCCCTCGCCGATCGTCTCGCCGATCGCCCCGTACGCATCACCGCGGAAGACTCGACCGTCTTCCAGTACCAGCACAGCTGTCACGCCGTCGCCCTCTCGTGCTCGTGGGTCCGCACACCGCGGAGGTACGTCTCGACGACCGTGCCCGGGAGCTCCAGCCCGGCGTACGGGTTGTTGCGCGACTGCGATGCCGTGTCTGCCGGATCGATCACCCGGGTCGTCGACGGGTCGTACAACGTGAGGTTGGCCGGCTCACCGACGACGATGCCGCGGCCGTGCTCGACGCTCACTCGACCGATCCGTGCGGGTGCGGCGGACATCCGGTCGGCCACCTGCTCCCAGGTCAGCAGCCCGGTGTCGACCATCGTGTGCTGCACCACCGAGAGGGCGGTCTCGAGCCCGAGCATGCCGAACGCCGCAGCACTCCACTCGCACTCCTTGTCCTCCATCGGGTGCGGTGCGTGGTCGGTGCCGACGCAGTCGATCGTGCCGTCGGCCAGCCCCTCGCGTACCGCGGCGACGTCGTCGGCCGTACGCAGCGGCGGGTTGACCTTGTAGATCGGGTCGTACGAGCGGGCGAGCTCGTCGGTCAGCAGCAGGTGGTGGGGGGTGACCTCCGCCGTGACGTTCCAGCCCTTGGCCTTCGCCGAGCGGACCAGCTCGACCGAGCCCCGCGTCGACAGGTGGCAGACATGGAGCCGGGAGCCGACATGCGCCGCGAGCAGCGAGTCGCGGGCGATGATCGCCTCCTCGGCGACCGCGGGCCATCCGGTCATGCCGAGCTGCCCGGAGACGTCGCCCTCATTCATCTGAGCGTCCTTCGTCAGGCGCGGCTCCTGCGCATGCTGGGCCACCACGCCGTCGAACGCCTTCACGTACTCCAGCGCCCGGCGCATCAGCAGGGCGTCGCTGACGCACTTGCCGTCGTCGGAGAACACCCGTACGGCCGCGGCCGACTCCGCCATCGCCCCGAGCTCGGCGAGGCGCTCCCCTTCCAGGCCGATCGTCACGGCACCGATGGGCTGGACATCGCAGTGACCGGCCTCGCGACCGAGCCGCCACACCTGCTCGACGACGCCGGCGGTGTCGGCGACCGGATCTGTGTTGGCCATCGCGAACACGCAGGTATACCCGCCGCGCGCGGCCGCTCGCGTACCGGACTCGACGGTCTCGGCGTCCTCGCGGCCGGGCTCGCGCAGATGGGTGTGGATGTCGACAAGGCCCGGCAGTGCGATCAGGTCCCTGGCCTCGACCACCGTCGCGTCGCCCGCATCGAGGTCGGCGCCGATCTCGACGAACACGCCGTCTCGGATGCGTACGTCGGACGGGTCGCCACCGAGGGGTCGGGCGCCACGGATCAGGCTGTGTTCGTTGGTCACGCTTGTCACTACGCTCGTTCCTCGCTTCGTTCCTCGCCGCTCCGTGTCATCAGGCCTGTGGCTCCTCGGTTGGTTCGGCCGGACGTTCCCCGCTCAGTAACAGGTAAAGCACGGCCATGCGCACCGCCACTCCGTTGGTGACCTGCTCGACGATCACCGAACGGTCGGAGTCGGCGACGTCGGCGGTGATCTCCATGCCGCGGTTCATCGGGCCGGGGTGCATGACGATCGCATGCTCGGGCAGGCGCGCCATCCGTCGCGCATCGAGGCCGTAGCGGCGGCTGTACTCGCGCGCGCTCGGGAAGAACGCGGCGTTCATCCGCTCCCGCTGCACGCGCAGCATCATCACCCCGTCGGCCTTCTCCAGTGCGGCGTCGAGGTCGTACTCGGTGTCGACCGGCCAGCTGGCGACGCCCACCGGCAACAGGGTCGGCGGGGCCACCAGGGTGACGTTGGCGCCGAGCGTCTCCAGCAACAGCGCGTTGGACCGCGCAACACGCGAGTGCAGGACGTCGCCGACGATCGTGATGTTCGCCCCGTCGAGAGGGCCGAGATGCTGACGCATCGTGAACGCGTCGAGCAACGCCTGGGTCGGGTGCTCGTGCGTACCGTCGCCCGCGTTGACGATCGCGCCGTCGATCCACGCGGCGTTCGCGAGCCGGTGCGGCGCGCCGGAGCCATGATGACGCACGACGACGGCATCGGCCCCCATCGCCTGCAGGGTGAGCGCGGTGTCCTTCAGGCTCTCGCCCTTGGAAACACTCGAGCCCTTTGCCGAGAAGTTGATGACGTCGGCCGACAACCGCTTGGCCGCCGCCTCGAAGGAGATGCGCGTACGCGTGGAGTCCTCGAAGAACAGGTTCACGACCGTACGGCCGCGCAGGGTGGGCAGCTTCTTGATCGGCCTGCTCGCGATCGACAGCATCTCCTGGGCGGTGTCGAGGACCGCCGTGGCGTCGTCGCGGCTGAGGTCGCCGGCGCTGAGCAGGTGTCGCATCATGCGTCACCCTCCGTACCGTCTGTCGGGCTCGCAATGATCACCGCGTCCTCGCCGTCACTCTCCGCAAGGTGGACGCGGACGTTCTCGGCGAGCGACGTGGGGAGGTTCTTGCCGACGAAGTCGGCGCGGATCGGCAGCTCCCGGTGACCGCGGTCGACGAGCACGGCGAGCTGCACCGCCTTCGGCCGGCCGAGGTCGTTGAGCGCATCGAGCGCGGAACGGATCGTGCGGCCGCTGAACAGCACGTCGTCGACGAGCACGACGACGGCGCCGTCGATGCCGCGGGCCGGGATGTCGGTGTGTTCGAGGGCGCGGGCCGGGCGCATCCGCAGGTCGTCGCGGTACATCGTGATGTCCAGCGAGCCGTACGGCATCTCGACGCCCTCGACCTCGTTGATCCGGGCGGCGACGCGTGCGGCGAGCGGAACGCCACGGCGCGGGATGCCGAGGATGACGAGGTCGGACGCGTCGCGGTTGCGTTCGAGAATCTCGTGGGTGATCCGCGTCAGTGCGCGGGAGATGTCACGGTCGTCGAGGACCGTGCGGGCTGTCGCCAGGGCAGCCGATTCAGGGGTGCGCGATGACACCGTCTGACCTCCTTGCCCGCCTCACAGGACGGTCGTTAAAGGATGTCTGTCGCAGGTCAACGTATCCCATCGGACGCGGTCTCGACGCACCGGGGCGGCGGAGTGTCGAACCCGAGGCGGCTGCTGTCACCGTGCGTAGTTGAGGTCGGTGACTCCTCGGACTCGATTCTGTCGTTCCTCCCCCTCGTGACCTACGCGCAGGTACTCTGGCAGGCGGGTAACTTCTAGGCAGTAACTCATAGTGATCATCTCGGGATGAAAGTTGAGCAATCCATGGAATACGCCAAGGCGCTAGGGAGTCGACTGCGCGCAATCCGTCAGCAGCAAGGGCTCTCGCTTCAGGGCGTTGAACAGAAGTCCGGCGGCCGCTGGAAGGCGGTCGTCATCGGCTCGTACGAACGCGGCGACCGTGCCGTGACCGTACAACGGCTCTCCGAGCTGGCCGACTTCTACGGCGTACCGATCGAGCACTTCCTGCCCGAGGCAGACGAGAGCCAGCACAGCGCCACCGACGGCACGTCGCGGCTGGTCATCGACCTCGAACGGCTGAAGGAGATCCGCGCCGTCGAGGGTGCGCCGCTCGCCCGGTACGTGTCGACGATCCAGGCACAGCGCGGCGACTACAACGGCCGGGTGCTCTCGATCCGCGAGGACGACCTGCGCAACCTGTCGATCATCTACGACGAGGACGCCGACGACCTGACGCGCAAGTTCACCGACTGGGGCGTCGTACGCCAGGCGGAGTAGCCGCCACGATTCGGTACGAAAGCGGGGTTCCGGAATGATCCGGAACCCCGCTTTCGTGTCACGTCCGTGACTCAGTCGGGCATCTTGACGAAGCCCTCCTCGACCAGCCAGTCGCGGGCGACCTCCGCCGGGTCCTCACCGTCGACGTCGACCTTCGCGTTGAGCTCGCGAAGCACGTCATCCGTCAGCTTCGGGTTGACCTGCGCGAATATCTCCTTGATCTCCGGGTGGTCCTCGAGGAGATCTGCATTGACGACCTCGGTCATGTTGTAGAGCGGGAAGAACTTCTTATCGTCCTCCAGCACGGTCAGGTCGAGCGCCTCGATCCGACCGTCGGTGGTGAACACCTCGCCGAAGTTGCAGTCTCCCTGAGCGGTGGCCTGATAGATCTGGCCGATTCCGAGGGTCGTCGCGTCGACGTCGGCGAACTTCAAGCCGTAATGCTCGAGCATCGGTTTGAGCCCGTCGTCTCGGCTCAAGAACTCTGTGTCGACACAGAACGTAAGATCCTCCGGCGGCAGAGACTGGAGCTCGGACAACTTCGTGATCCCGAGCTTCTCGTTCGCATCGGGCCCCATCGCAAGCGCGTACGTGTTGTTCATCGGCGCAGGCGGTAGCCAGACCAGGCCGTTCTCGCGGTCCTCTTCGTCGACGGCCTTCCACTGTGCCTCGGCGCTCTCGGTGATCGGCTTGTCATGGCCCAGGTACGTGATCCAACCCGTGCCGGTGTACTCCGGGGTGATCTCGAACGTGCCGTCAATGAGCGCACGGCGGACGTTGCTGCTGCCGGTCGTGCCACTTCGGTTGGTGACCTGAGCACCCGCCGCGGTCATGATGGTCGCGATCATGTTGCCGAAGACGAGCTGCTCGGTGAACTCCTTCGACCCGACGGTGACGTTGACCCCCTCGAGGTCGTCGTAGTGCTTGATCGAACCGGGCTCGGCCTCCAGCACTCCGCTGTTCGCCGGCTTCAGGCCACAGCCGGCAACGACCGCCAGCGTGAGCAGGGCGACCAGGCCGGTGCCGATTCGGCCCCGCAACGACATCCGCCTCATCGGCATCAAAGTCCCTTCGGCGATGCGATCATCTCGATCAGGTGCGCGAGCCAATCCACGAACAGCGCCAAAGCGGCGACGAGCAGCGCGCCGCAGATCAGAACCGGAGTCTGCATGCGTTTGATGCCCGTGTCGATCGGCGTACCGAGGCCACCGGCGCCGATCAGTACGACCATCGCCGCCGCCCCGACCATCAGGACGAGGGCCGTACGCATACCCGCGACGATCACCGGCAACGCGATGGGTATCTCCACCCGCAGCAGCGTGGCCATGGACGACATGCCCATTCCGCGACTCGCTTCGACGAGCTTGGGATCAACGCCGTTCAGGCCCGCGACCGTGTTCGCGACGATCGGCAGGATTCCGTACACCGTCAGCGCGGCGACCGCCGCCAGAAATGACTGGTCGAAACCGAAGATCATGATGGAGATGACGATCAGCCCGATGACGGGCGCCGCCTGACCGAAGCCCGCGACCGCGAGAATCGGATCCGAGTACCGTCGCATCCCGCCTCGGGTGAGGGCGATGCCGAACGGTATCGCGATGATGCACACCAGGAACGTCGCGACCAGGCTGACCTTCAGGTGCTCGCCGGTCTGGTCGAGCAGCGCGTCGACCTCCAACGACGCCTGCTCGTTCTTCGACAGGTCACCGACTTCGGTGTAGATCAGGACACCGATGATCAGCCCGACGGCAAGCACGGGTTGGATGACCCAGCGCAGCTTTCCGGACTTCTCCGGCTCGGGTATCGAAGGGCGCTGCGCGCCCTCCATATCGAGCTCGACGGTCGCGGCCATCATTCCTCCGCTGTGTCGCGGGCCGACGGTCCAGCGCTCGTCGTCTCGATCGAGCTCATCGCCCCCATGATCGTCTCGACCCGAACGACGCCCTCGTATCGGTTTCGTGGACCCGTGACGACCACGACGCCGTGGCTCGAGGTCAGCATCACGTCCAGCGCGTCGTTGAGGGTGGACTGGCCGGATACGAGGTCGAGGTCTCTGTCGCGAGCGACGCGGTCGAGCCGACCAGGCACTTCGAGGTCACGAAGAGACAGCCATCGTTGCGGCCGGTCGCGGTCATCCAGCACGAGTACGTGCTCACGCCCGATCTCGCGTACCTTGCGCGCCGCATCGGCCGGGTCGTCACCCTCGTGTGTCGTCGCCGCGTCGTGCAGCTCCACATCGCGTACGCGGGTCAGGGTGAGCTGCTTGAGCGCCGCCCCGTGCCCGATGAAGCTCTCCACGAAGTCCGATGCCGGATTGGTGAGGATCTGGTCGGGGGTGTCGTACTGGACGATCTCCGCGCCGACGTTGAGGATTGCGATACGGTCACCCATCTTGACCGCCTCGTCGAAATCGTGGGTGACGAAGACGATCGTCTTGCGGAGCTCGTCTTGCAGGCTCAGCAGCTCGTCCTGCAGCCGCTGCCGGGTGATCGGGTCGACCGCGCCGAACGGCTCGTCCATCAGCATCACCGGCGGATCGGCCGCCAGCGCACGAGCGACGCCGATGCGCTGCTGCTGGCCGCCGGACAGCTCCCGCGGATAACGGTTGCGGTACATGTCCGGGTCGAGCGAGACGAGGTCGAGCATCTCGTCAACGCGCTCCCGGATGCGCTTCGCATCCCATTTCAGCATCTTCGGCACGAGCCCGATGTTGTCGCCCACGGTGTAGTGGGGGAACAGCCCGGCACCCTGGATCACGTACCCGATGCTCCGCCGCAAGTCATCGGGATCCTTGTGCGTGACGTCCTCGTCGCCGATCAGGATCCGGCCGTCAGTCGGCTCGATCAGGCGGTTGATCATCTTCATCGTCGTCGTCTTACCGCACCCCGACGGGCCGACCAGCATCACGATCTCGCCGGCAGGGATCTCCATCGTCACGTCGTCGACCGCGGCCTCTTGCTGTCCGCGGTAGCGCTTGGTCACACCCTCCAGTCGGATGCGCTCGCCACCGGCGTCCGCATGCGGTCGCGGCTCCGGAGTCGGTTCGGTCACCGTTTGCTCAGACACGAATGCCCCTTGAGGTAGTCAGCCGGGCGATGAACCCGAGAACAAGGTCGAGGATGATCGCCAGGACGATGATCAGGACGGTCGCGACCACAACCCTTTCGGTCGCGTTGGCACCGCCGAGTTGCGAGAGCCCTTGGAAGATCTGGCCGCCGAGGCCGGGCCCCGACACGTACGCTGCGATCGCCGCGACGCCCATCATCATCTGGGCGGATACGCGGACTCCGGTCATGATCACCGGCCAAGCCATCGGGATCTCGAGCCGCAGCAGCGTCGCGGTGCGGGACATGCCCATCCCCTTCGCCGACTCGACCAAGGCCGGGTCGACGCCACGCAGGCCGACGACCGCGTTCCGTAGGATCGGCATCATCCCGTAGAACACGAGGCCGATGACCGCGGCCTTGACACCGGGAGCGATGATCCCCGACAACAGGCCGAAGAGGGCGAAGCCCGGGAGCGTCATCGCCATCGCACTTCCCGCGTTTGCGCCGCCGGTCCAGCGCACGGACCGGTAACACAATGCGGCAACGACGAGGCCGATGATGAGGCCAACGACGAGCGACTGCACGACGTAGCTCATGTGCTGGTAGGAGTCGAACACGAGCGTAGAGCGGTTGTCACTCAGGAAATCCCAGTAGCTGCCCATCGGCTCCCTCGTCGTCGGAGGTCCGGTCGAGTCCGCAGAGGACGTCGACCGCGTGCGTACGGCAACTTACCGAAGATTGCGCGCTTGTGCTCGCAGGGAGCTGAGTGTCGCCCGATCGTTACGTCAGGCTGGCAGGCTGGGCTTCACCTTCACCAGCTGCGCCAGCAGGCCGTTCACGAAGCCCGGCGACTCGTCGGTCGAGAGGTCCTTCGCGAGCGCGACCGCCTCGCTCACCGCCACCCCGTCGGGCACATCGTCGACATAGAGGATCTCGTACGCGCCGATGCGCAGCAGGTTGCGGTCGACGGTGGGCATCCGCTCGAGCGTCCAGCCGACGGCATGCTCCGCGAGCAGTGCGTCGAGGCGCTCCCGATGGGCGGCGACACCTTCGACGAGCGTGACGGTGTACTCGTTGACCGGCGGGTCGTCCTCGGCGACGCGTCCGGCGAGTGTCTCGCCGAGCGGTACGCCGCGCAGCTCGCACTCGTACAGCACGTCGAGCGCGCGCTTACGTGCCTTCGCACGAGCAGCCATGAAGATCCCTAGGCGCTGACGCGGCCGAGGTAGCTGCCGTCGCGCGTGTCGATCTTGACCTTCTCGCCCTGCGAGATGAACAGCGGGACCTGCGTCTCGTAACCGGTCTCGAGCCGCGCCGGCTTCGTACCACCGCTGGAGCGGTCGCCCTGCAGGCCGGGCTCGGTGTACTCGATGGTCAGCTCGACCGATGCGGGCAGGTCGATGAACAGCGGCTGGCCCTCGTGCACCGAGACGACGGCCTCCTGGTTGTCGAGGAGGAAGTTCGCGGCGTCGCCAACGGTGTCGGGCGAGATGTTGAGCTGCTCGTACGTCTCGGTGTCCATGAACACGTACGCGTCGCCGTCGTGGTACAGGAACTGCATATCGCGCTTGTCGACGCTCGCGGTGTCGACCTTGACGTCGGCGTTGAACGTCTTGTCGACGATCTTGCCCGACAGCACGTTCTTCAGCTTGGTGCGCACGACGGCGCCGCCCTTGCCGGGCTTGTGGTGCTGGAACCACAGGACGGCCCATAGCTGACCGTCGAGGTTCAGCACCATGCCGTTCTTCAGGTCGTTCGTCGTTGCCATGCTCAGCCGATCTCCTGCAGTTCCTTGGTGTACGTCGTCAAGATGGTGGGCGCACCGTCCTCGACGACGAGGGTGTCTTCGATCCGGACTCCCCCGCGGCCGGGCAGGTAGATGCCGGGCTCCATCGTGATGGGGGTGCGAGGAAGAAGTGTACCGGCGGTCGTCTTGCGGATGAACGGGTCCTCGTGGATCACCAGGCCGACGCCGTGCCCGATGCCCGTCGTGAACGCCTCGAGGTAGCCGGCCTCGTCGAGCACCTCGCGCGGGATCGTGTCGGCGTCGGCGATCGCGTTGCCGGCGACGAGCGTGTCGAGCCCGGCCTGCTGCGCGGCGCGTACCGCCGCATAGATCTCGCGCTGCCAGTCGGCGGCCCGACCGATCGCGACGGTACGCGTGCAGTCGGCGTGGTAGCCGGCGTACCGCGCGCCGAAGTCGATCTTCAGCAGGTCACCGCGCTCGACGACGCGGTCGGTCGGGTGGTGGTGCGGGATCGCGGAGTGCGGACCGGACGCGACGATCGTGTCGAACCCGACCGCTTCGGCGCCGTGTTCGTACATGCGCCACTCGAGGTCGCGGGCGATCTCGGTCTCGGTACGCCCGGCGAGCGGGCCGTCGAGAAGTCCCTCGAGTGCACGGGTCGAGATGGCGCAGGCCTCTGTGAGCGCGGCGATCTCGGTGTCGTCCTTGACCACGCGCAGGTCTTCGACCGCTCGGCGCAGCGACTCGACGCCGAGACCGTGCTCGTCGACGAGGGCGGCGAGCGCCGCGTAGTCGTCGACCGACAACGCATGCGTCTCGGCGCCGATGCGCGTACCGCGCGGCAGCTCGGCGTGTGCGAGCAAGGTCGCCGCGAGCTCGCGGTCGGTGTGCCGCTCGACGTCGGGGCACTCGGCCGCGGCCTGGTCGGTGTAGCGACCGTCGGAGACGAACGACGCCCGGGCGTCGGCGTGCACGAGCACCGCGCCGTTGGAGCCGGTGAACCCGGTCAGGTAGCGCACGTTGACGAGGTCGGTGACCAGGGCAGCGCCCAGGTCGCGCTCCTGCAGGAGCTTGGCGAGCTTGGCGCGCCGGGGTTCGTGCTGTGCGGGCATCGTCACCTCGAGATCTCTGCGTACGCGGCGGTGAGCAGCGCCGGGTCGGGTCCGGACAGGATGGCGGGCTCGGCGAGCGCGTCGAGTACGACGAACCGGAGGCGATCGCCCCGCGTCTTCTTGTCGAGCCGCATCGCATCGTACAGCTCGGGCCAGACACCTGGCCGGTATGCCGTCGGCAGCCCCACCACCTGCAGCAGATTGCGGTGCCGGTCGACGAGCGCCCGGTCGATGCGCCCGCTCAGACCGGCGAGCTGCGCGGCGAAGCACATGCCGATCGCCACGGCGGCGCCGTGCCGGAACGTGAACTGCTCCACCCGCTCGACGGCGTGGCCGAGGGTGTGGCCGTAGTTCAGCATCTCGCGTCCGACGCCGTCGGCCGAGTCTTCCCGGAGATCGGCCGCGACCACGTCGGCCTTCACTCGTACGGCGCGTTCGATCAGCTCGGCGAGTACCGGACCCGACGCGTCGAGGGCGGCGGCGGGGTCGTCCTCGACGAGGTCGAGGATCTGCGGGTCTGCGATGAACCCGCACTTGATCACCTCGGCGAGGCCGCTGCGCAGCTCGTTGTCGGGCAGGGTCGCGAGCACCGTCGTGTCGCACAGGACACCGCGGGGCTCGTAGAACGCCCCGACGAGGTTCTTGCCTTCGTCGGTGTTGATCCCGGTCTTGCCGCCGACCGCCGCATCGACCATGCCGAGCAGTGAGGTCGGCACCGTGACGTACCCGACGCCGCGCAACCAGGTCGCGGCGACGAAGCCGGCAAGGTCGGTGGTGGAACCGCCGCCGAGGCCGATGACGACGTCGCTACGGGTGAATCCGGCCTGGCCGAGCACGCGCCAGCAGAACGCCGCCACCTCGGAGGTCTTGGCCGTCTCGCCCTCCGGCACCTCGATGCAGTGCGCCTCCCGGGTGTCGTTCATCAGCCGCTTGCGGATCGACTCCGCCGGGGACGCGAGCGTCGTCGGATGGATGATCGCCACCCGCTGGGCGTCGGCACCGATCAGGTCCGGCAGGTCGTCCAGCGCACCGTCGCCGATGGCGACGTCGTACGGCCGCTCCGAGTCGACCCGCAGGCGTTCGGGCTGCGACGCTGTCATGCCGTACTCCCTCCGGTCTCGAGCCAGCGGACGATGTCGTCGGCGACTTCACGCGGCGTCAACGCATCGGTCGAAACAACGTGGGCCGCCACCTCGGCGTAGATCGGACGCCGCTCGTCCATCAAGGTCTTCAACTGTGAGCGTACGTTGCCGAGCAACAAGGGTCGGGCGGTGTTGAGGCCGACCCGCTTCGCGGCCTCGGACAGGCCGACGTCGAGGAACACGACGCGATGACCGTCGAGCGCGGCACGGGTGCCGGCGTGCAGCACGGCTCCCCCGCCGAGGGCGAGAATCCCGGCGTGCTCGGCCAGCGCGGTGCTTACCGCGGCGGCCTCCGCGTCGCGGAAGTGGGCCTCCCCGTGGTCGACGAACAGATCGGCAATCGTGCTGTCGTGCGTACGTTCGACGTCCTCGTCGGTGTCGCGGACGTCGGCGCCCAGCAGGTCGGCGAGCTCGCGGGCGACGGTGGTCTTGCCGGAACCGGGCGGGCCGACGAGGACGACGCGCGGAGTCATTGCCCGCCACCCACCGTGGGCAAGACGTTTGCGCGGGAAACGCCGGGCGTGTCCCGCTCGAACGTCCGGCCCAGCGGGGGGCTGGGCACCGATTCACGGCTCATCGGTGCTTCATCTCCGCGAGGTAGCCCTCCAGGTTGCGGCGGGTCTCGCCGATCGCGTCGCCGCCGAACTTCTCCAGCAGCGCGTCACCGAGTACGAGCGCGACCATCGCCTCCGCGACGATGCCGGCGGCCGGGACGGCCGCGACGTCGGAGCGCTGGTGATGTGCCTTGGTCGCCTCGCCGGTCTCGACGTCGACGGTACGAAGTGCGCGGGGCACCGTGGCGATCGGCTTCATCGCGGCCCGTACGCGCAGGGTCTCGCCCGTGCTCATGCCACCCTCGATGCCGCCGGAGCGACCCGACGACCGACGGATGCCGTCGTCGGTGGAGACGATCTCGTCGTGCGCCTCCGACCCGCGCGAACGCGCGAGCTCGAAACCGTCGCCGACCTCGACGCCCTTGATCGCCTGGATGCCCATCAGTGCGCCCGCGAGGCGCGAGTCGAGCTTGCGGTCCCAGTGCACGTGGCTGCCGAGCCCGGGCGGTAGCCCGTCGACGGCGACCTCGACCACGCCGCCGAGGGTGTCGCCGTCCTTGTGGGCCCGGTCGACCTCCTCGACCATCGCCGCACTCGCGTCGGGATCGAGGCAGCGTACGGGGTCGGCGTCGAGGCGCTCCACGTCGTCGATCGTCGGCAGTACACCCGCGGGCGCGCGTACCGAGCCGAACTCGATCACGTGGCTCACGACCGTGGCACCGCCGGCCTGTCGGAGCAGCCTGCTCGCGACCGCGCCGAGCGCGACGCGGGCCGCCGTCTCCCGGGCGCTGGCCCGCTCGAGGATCGGGCGAGCCTCGTCGAAGTCGTACTTCTGCATGCCGACGAGATCCGCATGGCCCGGGCGAGGACGGGTGAGCGGTGCCCCGCGGGCGGAGTCGGCCAGGGCGGCCTCGTCGACCGGGTCGGCGGACATGACGGTCTGCCATTTGGGCCACTCGGAGTTGCCGATGCGCAAGGCGACCGGGCTGCCGAGCGTACGACCGTGGCGGATGCCGCCCACGATCTCGAGCTCATCGGCCTCGAACTTCATCCGGGCGCCCCGGCCGTACCCGAGACGACGACGCGCGAGGGCCGCGGAGATGTCGGCACTCGTGACCTCGACCCCGGCGGGCACGCCTTCGAGCACGGCGACCAGGCCGGGGCCGTGCGACTCGCCCGCCGTCAACCAACGAAGCATGCGCTCAGTCTTTCACGCACCCCGACGAGAGAACTCTGGCCCTGTGGGCCGCACGTTCCGGCCCCGAAATCGGCCATTCCGGGGCCGAGACGTGCGGCCCACGTTCAGCGTCAGCCGAGCCAGGACGTGATCGCCGGAGCGCAGACGACGCCGACCCAGGCGCCGGCGAACATGAACGGGCCGAACGGGTAGCCGGTGCGATCGACGACCTTCGCGAGGGCGAGCCCGCCGCCGATCAGCGCGCCGAGGATGAACGCGGCGTACATGCCGACGATCAGCTCGCTCCAGCCGAGCCAGCCCAGGGCCATCGCCAGCACTCCGGAGAGGCGTACGTCTCCGTAGCCGATGCCGCGGCGGTAGACGAACCACATCCCGGTGAAGATCGCGTACGTCGCGATCCAGGCGATCAGCGACCGCCGGGCGGCGTCGTAGTCACCGGTGACCACCGCGGCAACGATCAGCAGCAGGCCGACGATCGCATACGACGGCGCGACGATCCGGAACGGCAGCAGCCGCACCCGCCAGTCGACGTACGACAGCACCACACCGACGACGCTCAGGAAGCACCACACCGGGAGCGACGGATCCGGCCCGAGCGCGGCGCCGAGCGATCCCGCGACGACCGCCGAGGCCGCCGCGAGACGCAGCGCGAGGCGCGGGCCGCCGGCGAGCTCGGCGTACGGCACCTCGACCTCGACCGGGTCGGGCAGCCGGGCGATGACGCGCGGCGACCACCACGCGCCGAGCGCGGCGACGGCGGCCATCCCGACTGCCGCGAAAAGCTGATCGGTCGTCACGGTCAGGCAGGATAGCCGCTCACCGGATGGAGTACGGCGAGCGGAACGCTCCCTGTGGATCGTACTTGTGGGCGATGCGCCGCAGCTTCTTCCAGTGCTTGCCGTAGTAGCGGCGCACCGGGCGGCCCGGTTCGAGGTAGTTCACGTACGCGCCGACCGACCGCGCGGCCACCGCGCGGTGGCCGTGCTTGATCCAGGTACGGCCGGCCTTGACCGCCTTCGGCGACGGATGGGGCAGACCGACGTACCACTGCAGCGACGCCAGTGCATTGCGCCACGGGAACGCCGACGAGCTCACCTTCGGCCGCCCGGCCCGCCCGTTGAGCGGGTCCAGGATCGCCGACGCGCCGCCGCCGTGCCGAGACCGTTGGCGTACGACGCCGACCAGGTCCCGCAGCGCGGGCGTCCTCATCGGCGCGCCGATGATGTCCGAGCCCGCGACGAACGACTGCCGCTGGTGCCCGTTCGCGCCCGCGAGCAGGTGCATCGCCTCGCGGTGCGACTTCTGCGCGTACGAGACGCTCGAGGGATTGCGTCCGACGGCCCGGATCAGCGCCTTGGCCTCGTGATGGCCGTCGCCGGTCAGCGAGAGCCCGACGATGCGCGGCGAGATGCTGCCGTTGTTGGCGTCCAGATGCACGTTCGCCCAGGAGGTACGCGGCATGTGCCGCAGTCGCTGCTGCCATCCGCGTATGACTGCTACCGCGTCGTGCCCGGGCCACGACAGGAAGAAGAACCCCACCCGGTGCGCGTCGAACGTACGCATCGTCAGG
This sequence comes from Solicola gregarius, assembly GCF_025790165.1. Lineage (GTDB taxonomy): Bacteria > Actinomycetota > Actinomycetes > Propionibacteriales > Nocardioidaceae > Solicola > Solicola gregarius. The sequence goes on along the minus strand of NZ_CP094970.1, from coordinate 4,159,794 downwards.
TGCGTGACGATCGCGAAGTTGCCGCCTCCGCCGCCGCGTAGCGCCCAGAACAGGTCCTTGTGATGGTGCGCGTCGGCGTGCCGGATCTTGCCGTCGGCGGTGACGACCTGCATATCGACGACGGCGTCCTGGGTGAGCCCGTACATCCGGCTCTCGGCGCCGATGCCGCCACCGAGAGTGAGCCCGGCAGCGCCGACCGTCGGGCAGGTGCCCGTCGGGACGGTGCGGCCGTGCCGGTCGAGCCGGTCGTGCAGGCGCCCGAGCTCGGCACCCGCCCCGATGACGACGCGCTTCGACCCGGGCTGGTAGTCGATTCCGTCCATCCCACCGGTGTCGATCACGATGCCCTTGCTGAACATCGACGCGCCGACGTACGAGTGGCCGCCCGACTTCGGTCGCAGCGGCACGTCGAACTTGCGGGCGAACCGCAGCGCCTCGCTGACGTCGTGCGCATTGGCCGCGCGCACGATGCCGCGTGGATGGTCGCCGTCGAAGCGAGGGTCGAACAGGTGGGTCGCCTTGCGATAACCCTTCTCCCCTCGCCGCAGCAACCTGCCCTTGAGTCCGCGTTCCAGCGCCTTCCAGTCGGCAGCCGTCGGCCCGTCGCGTCTGGCCGCGATGGGCGGCGGGCCGGACGTACGCGCGGCCAACGGTGCTGCGTCGGTGCGAGTTGGCGCCGCGACGCTGGTCGCGGCGAGTGCTCCTGCGATCGTCCCCCGCAGGACGGTCCTTCGATCGAGTTCGCTCATGTCCCCAGCATGCACTGCCCTTCCCGCTGAGGAGAGAGTTTTGGCCCTGTGACGAGAGATTACGCACTCCAGCCGGGGGTACGTAGTCTCTCGTCACAGGGCCAGAAGTCTCTCCTCAGCGGGGTTTGATGTTCTGGTTGACCCGGAAGACGTTCTCGGGGTCGTACTCCCCCTTGATCCGCGCCAGGCGGTCGTAGTTGCCTCGGTACGCCGCGCGTACCCGCTCCTGCCCCTCGTCCATCATCATGTTCACGTACGCGCCCCCCGCCGAGTACGGGTGCAGTGCGTCGAAGTAGCCGACCGTCCAGTCCCGCAGGGTCGGCACCTTGGCCGGGTCGGGATCGACGCCGCCGTAAACCGTGCCCCAGGTCGCGTCGCGGTAGCTCCATGCGGTGGCACCCGGGTCGACGTCGTGCGCAGCGCCGTCGACCGGATAGAGATGCATCGTCGACTGCATGGTCGGCAGCCGCGCGCCGTACTGCGCGTGGAGTGCGACGGCGGGGTCGGGGATCTGCTTGACGAAGTCCGCGCGCCAGTACCACTGGTCGCCCTTCGGATACAGTGCGTCGAACGCACTCTGGAGGTCCGGATGCGGCATCGGCGCCGCTCCATGCATCAGCGGTTCGGGCAGCGAGTCGAGCAGCGGCGCCATGTCGGCGGATGCCTGCTCCTCCGTGCCCGTGTGGCACCACACGACCCCGCACACCTTGCGGAGGTGGAGCTCGTCCGGGAACGGCGGCACCGGTGGCACTGTCGTCAACGCGAAGAACCCGTTCAGGTCGCGCGGCGCGGCCGGCAGGAACTCCCGGTACGCCGCGAGCACCTCTTCGGTCTGCTCGACCGCCCAGAAGGTCGGCCCCGCAACGACCGTGTCGACCTCGTGGAGCCGGAACGTGAACGACGTGACGACGCCGAAGTTCCCGCCGCCGCCCCGAAGCGCCCAGAACAGGTCGGGGTGCTCGTCGGCGTTCGCGCGTACGTGCTCGCCGTTGGCCAGAACGACCTCGGCCTCGAGCAGGTTGTCGATCGCCAGCCCACACCGTCGGGTGAGGTGACCGAGTCCGCCACCGAGCGTGAGCCCGCCGACGCCGGTCGTCGAGATGATCCCGCTCGGCGTCGCCAGCCCGAACGCATGCGTTGCCTGGTCGACCTCGCCCCAGGTGCAGCCGCCACCGACTCGCACTGTGTGCGCTGCCTCGTCGACACGTACCTCCCTCAGTGCCCCCAGGTCGATGACGACGCCGTCGTCACAGGTTCCGAGACCTGCCCCGTTGTGCCCGCCGCCGCGTACCGCCACGAGCATGCCTCGCTCGCGCGCAAAGCGGAGGACACGGGTGATGTCATCGGGCCCCGCGACCCTTGCGATGAGTGCGGGATGCCTGTCGATCATCGCGTTGTAGACCGCGCGGGCCTCTTGGTAGCTGCCGTCGCCCGGACCGATGAGCTCGCCCTGGAAGTCGGTGAGTTCGTCGCGTGCGGCGCTTCCCGCGTCGATGGAGGTGGTCATGATGTCCTCTCGGGGGTTCGGACGGCCCGTATCTCGGGACGATCCGTTGGCGCGGCCGGCTGGTTGGTCGCCGGATCACGGAGTGGCTTCTCGGCTCGGCCGCTCGCGGGCGTCCGAGCGATCACCTTGACGAGATAGCGAGGCCGCAGCAGCGACGCCGGGGGCTCCATCAGGTTCATCACGCGAAGGAACGCGACGGCGAGCCCCTGGTCGCTGTGGGCGGCCCGCTGGAACCGCGCGACGTACCGGTTGATGAGGCGGGCGCCGCGGGGTACGCGTCCCGGTGTTCCGGGGATCTGCTGGTCGGCGCTGACGGACGTCTGCCATGCGCCGTCGATGATCGGCCGGATCGCAGCGAAGTACCGGTCGGCGAGACCTCGCCTCCTGCCGGTGTCGCGCAGGCAGTCGCGCAAGGCGAGCGCCTCGAGCGCCGCGACCGTCATCCCTTGCCCGAACACCGGGTTGAACGAGCAGACCGCGTCGCCCGTGACGAGCAGCCCGTCCGGGAACGCCCGCATTGCGTCGTACCGGTGCCGCACGCTCGCCGGGAAGCGGAAGTATGCACCGTCGTCGAGCGGAGTCGCCGACCGAACCGTCGCACCGAGCCCGTCATCCACCTCGGCGGCACGTTCGGCGAACGCCGGTAGCTCGCGTGGTGCGACGTCGCCGTGATAGGCCCCGATCGAGACGATCCAGCGTTCGTTCTCCTGCCGGAGCATCGCGGCGCCGACGGGCGCCTCTGGCGTTGCGGCGACGATGAGTCCGTTCTGGCCGCCGAGATCGGTCGGCGTACGCGCGAACGTGCGCGTCGTGTACGACACGTCGACCTGCACGCGCTCGACCTCGGGCTCCTCGTATCCGAGCTCGCCCAACCAGTCGGGCAACCTCGACGTCCGCCCCGACGCATCCACGACGAGTTCGGCCGCTACCGGGCGCTCCGCGCTCCCGTTCGCGACCATCACGCCGCGTACGCGACCGCCGCGGCACGTCAGGCCGGTTGCCCGCAGACCCTGCGCGATGGTGACGTTGGGCAGCGCCGCAACGCGCTCGCGCACGTGGTGCTCGAGCATCGGGCGGCCGAGCATGATCCCTTCGAGTCCACTGGTGCCCCGCTTCAGATCGCCACCGCCGATGTTCCAACGGACGTCGGCCTGCAGATCGCCGGCGAGCGCGCCCGCCGAGACGAGATCCTCGACGAGGCCGGGGAACAGCTCGTCGAGCACCTCTCGTCCACGAGCGAGCAGGCCGTGCGTATGGGCACCCTGCGGCACCCCGCCACGTGGCCTGATCTCGTCCGGAAGCCGGTCGCGGTCGATGATCCGTACGTGGTCGTACGTCTCGGACAAGACCCGCGCCGTGAGCAGGCCTGCCATGCTGGCGCCGATGACGACCGCGGTTCGCCGGCCTCGCTTGCCCGCTGCCGGGCAACGCTCGGCGTGCTGCTCGCGGCGCGCCTGCACCTGCGTCTGAGCGGCCTGGTTGGAGAACGGGAGCGCGAGGCCGGGCGCGAACGATACGAAGGCCGCGAGCACCTGACCGCAGTGCTGGCATCGGTACGTCTGCATGGCAACCGGCTCCCTACGGTGCCGCGACGATGGCGCCGAGCGTGCCACCGAGTCGGTTGAGCCGGACGGTGTAGAACGCCGGGTGCTTCCGGGTCAGGTCGGCGACCCGCGCACGATTTGCCTGGCCCGCGGGGCACAGCAGCTTCTCGACGTCCTTCTGCCGGACGGTGACGGCGAGCGTGTCGTTCGCGAAGAACCTGACCAGGAACTGCGCGCCCAGCTCCTCTCGCTTGGGCACCTTGACGATCTCGCAGCGGAACTGCGGCTTGTCACCGATGTCGACGCGCGGGATCTTGCGGCCCTGGTGCCACTGGAGCTTGAGGTCACCGTTCGACTTCGTCACGAACGGCGCGAACACCATCGTGTCGCGGCCGTCCTCGCCGACGTACGCATCGCTGCCGTCGCCGGGCGCCCAGATATTGATGTCGTTGCCGGGTCCGCCGAGCAGGACGTCGCTGTTCGGGGCGACGCCGCCCTCCGGTCCTCCGACCAGGATGTCCGCGCCCGAACCGCCGATCTCGGTGTCTCCACCGAGCTTGCCGACCAGAAGGTCCTCCTTGGCGCGACCGAAGAGCACGTCGGTGTTGTCCATGTGCTGCTTCGCGACGACACCGGGCGGCTGGATGAACGGGTTGTCGGCATTGTCGTTGTCCAACCCGATGTGGACGTCCTTCTTCGGTGTGCCCGGCGCGATGTTCGCCATGGATGCGGATACGGTCGTGGCCGCCACCGCGGCGACGACCGAGACGGCGGCGAGCCGTCGGAGCGTTGTTCTCGACATGGTCTCCCTCTCGATGCGCCGGCATTTCCCTGTTTCGTGTCCGGCGTTTCATCGACCGTAGGAGCGCCGGACCGAGCGCCGATATCGGTCGAGGACCTCAGATCGGCCCTCGGGTATGCCTAATCCGCTGACGGATGGCCCTCGAGGGTCGATCATCGATGGTGGAGGCCGGTGTCACCGCCGGAACCGATGCACGACGGGAACGCGTTGACGACGCCGATCGTGGGCAGGGACGCCGAGTTGGAGCGACTTGGCGGGGCGTTCGCGCGCGCGGCAGACGGCACCCCGACGGTTCAGCTCGTGCTCGGAGAGGCGGGGGTCGGGAAGACCACGCTCCTACGCCGCTTCGCCGCCGGCGTCGACACGACTCTCCTCGTCGGTGGATGCGTACCCGTCGGCGGCGAGGCGATGCCGTTCGTCCCGATCATCGGCGCGCTACGGCAGTTCATCGCCGACAGCGACGACGACCACGTACGGCGCTGTGCGGACCGCTGGCCGACGGTGTTCACGCAGCTCGCACCCGCACAGGTCCCGAGTGGGCCGGTCGATGCGTTCGCGCCCCTGAGTCCGTCGGGGCAGGTGAGGTTGTTCGAGTCGATCCTGTCGATGGTCGGCGATCTTGCGGCTACCCGGCCGCTGCTGTGGATCATCGAAGACCTGCAATGGGCCGATCTGTCGACGCTCGATCTGGTCGCGTACCTCGCCCGCAACCTGAGCGACGAGCACGTCGTCGTCATGCTGTCGGTCCGAACCGACGACCTCCCGCGCGCGCACCCGTTGCGTGGTTGGCTTGCGGATCTGGAACGGCTGGCGATCGTCGACCGGCTCGGCCTCGGCCGGCTCGGACGGGACGACACGGCGCACCAGATAGCCGTCCTGATCGGCGACGACCGCACCGCCCCGGCCTGGGAGCTGGTCGACCTCGTCTTCGACCGGTCGGCGGGCAACCCCCTGTTCACCGAGCAGCTGCTGCCGTGCGCCCGAGAGCGTACGCCCGACCTGCCGGCAACGCTCCGGGATCTGGTGAGCGCCCGCATCACCGGGCTCCCTGGACCGACGCAAGACGTGCTCGGGGTCGCGGCCGTGGTCGGCCGGGAGTTCGACCTCGACGTACTGGCCACCGTTGCGACCCTCGCGCCCGACACCGCCGAGGCACGGCTGCGCGCCGCCGTCGACAACCAGATCGTCGCGCCCGGTACCGGTACGACGTACGCCTTCACCCATCCGACGTTCCGCGAGGTGCTCGAAGGCGATCTGCTCCCGGGACGAAGAACCAGCCTGCACGCTTCGACGGGCCGCGCGCTCCAGGGCATGCCCGATGCCGGCGACCCGTCGCTTGCGGGGCGGATCGCGTACCACTGGGCGCAGGCGGACGTACCCGAGGTCGCGTTCGCCACTGCCGTACGCGCCGGACTCGCCGCCGAGCAGGTGTACGCGTTCGCGGACGCGGACGAGCACTACACGCGCGCCGTACGCCTGACGTCGGGTCGCTCCATGATCGCCGGCGCGGCGCTCGACGGTGTCGAGCTGCTCGTCCACGCATCCCAGGCCGCGCATCTGACGGGCGACGGCCCACGCGCCGTGCGCCTTGCCGACGAGGCCGGGACGCTGACGCCCGACCCGATCCGGCGGTCGGCGATCCTCGAACGCAAGGGGGCCTACTGCTTCAATGCGGGCCTCGTGGACGAGGCGCAGGCGGCGTACCGCGAAGCGCTCACCCTGCTGCCCACGACACCGTCGCCCGCACGCGCGCGGGTGTACGCCGGCCTCGGTCTGCTCGCGATCGCATGGACCCGCATCGACGAGGCCGACGCCGCATGCAAGGAAGCGATCCGGATCGCCCGCGAGATCGATGCGCGCGCAGAGGAGGGCCGTGCCCTGAATGCGCTCGGCGCGGTGCGCGCGTACCAGGGCGACTTCGAGACGGGCATCGTCTACTCGCGCGCGGCGGTCACGATCGCGACCGAGATCGGAGATCCGGACGACCTGGCGTTGGCCTACATCGACTGCGCCCATGTGCTCGGCGTCGCGGGCCGCGACGTCGACGCTGTCGACGTCTGCGTCGAGGGGTACGCCGCAATGCGCCGGGTCGGACTCGCCCGCCAGGATGGCAGCTTCATGCTCGCCAACGCCGCCGAGTCGCTGATCCGGTCGGGGCGGCTCGACCGGGCGGGAACTCTGCTCGAGGAGGCGCTGGCCCAGCAGTCGCGCGGCGTACGCGCGTTCCCCGTTCTGGAGCAGGCGACCCGGCTGTCGCTCGCCCGCGGTGACCTCGACACGGCGCGCGCTCGCCTCGACCAGTGCCACGAGCTGCTCGCCGAGTTCGGCGCGCCCGAGTCGTGGCAGCGCGAGCTGTACGAGATCGACGCCGAGCTCCGGCTGTGGCTGCACGAGGAGGACGCGGCGTACGAGAGTGCGCTCGGCGGACTCGATCTGGTGCGGAACGGCGACGAGCAGCGCTTCGCCGGCCCGCTCGTCATGCTCGCCACTCGCGCGCTCGCCGACCGGTGCCAGCGCACCCCGCCGAGCCAGGTGGCGCACGCGCGTATCGGTGAGCTCGTCGAGTCGCTCACGGCGCGGATCAAGGCGCTCGTCCCGAACCCGCTGGACGCGGACTCCCATCCGACCGTCGATGCAGCCGCGGTGGCGGCGACGATCGATGCGGAGCTCGCGCGGTGTACTCCCGACGTAGCCGAGCCCGCGAGGTGGGCCGACGCCGCGGCGGCATGGCAGCGGCTCGGTCGACCGTTCTCCACGGCGTACTGCCGCTGGCGCGAGGCCGAGGCAACGGTGCTCGGCAAGGGCACGGGCGCCGAACAGCTGGCCGCCGTACGACGTGCCCACGCCGCCGCCTCCGAGCTCGATGCACGCTGCCTGCTGGCCGAGATCTCCGACCTCGCTCGGTGGGGACGCATCGACATCGGCGCCCCGACGCAACGCCGCGCCGCCGACGACTGGGCCGACACCGACCTGACGCCACGTGAGCTCGAGGTGCTGGCCGGGCTCGTTGCCGGGAGGACCAATCGCGAGATCGCCGACTCGCTGTTCATCAGCACGAAGACGGCCAGCGTGCACGTGTCGAACCTGCTGCACAAGCTCGGCGTGAGCAGCCGCGAACAGGCGGCACGGCTGGCCAATGCGCGGGGTATGAAACCAGCCGAATAACGCTGAGGAGAGGATCCCGGCCCGGTGAGGAGAGAGTTGTGGCCCGGTGAGGAGAGAGTTGTGGCCCGGTGACGAGAGAGTTTGTGGCCCTGCTGCGGGCTCGGGATCCTCTCCTCAGCGGGCCGGGATCCTCTCCTCAGCGGGCCGGGATCCTCTCCTCAGCGTGAGTGGAGGACTGCGGTGCGGAGGATCGACGCCGGCACCGTGCGGCCGGTCATCAGCTCGACCTGCAGCGCTGCCTGGTGCGCGAGCAGGTCGAGCCCCGATACGACGGGCAGGCCGGCCACGGTTGCGGCGGACGCCAACGCCGTGGGCCAGGGGTCGTAGATCACGTCGAACACCGCGCCCACCCGCATACACCACTGCCCGGCATGCCGTTCGATGGCAGCCGACGGGGCTGTCGAGACGAGGAGGTCGGCGTCGCGCAGGGGTTCGTCCAGCCGCGCGATCGAGACGTCGACGCCCCACGTACGAGCGAGCTCGGCGAGCGGCTCGGCCCGCGCGGGCTCTCGTACGACGAGCGTCGCCGAGCGCAGCCCATCGGCCCGCAACGCGGCGAGAGCCGACGCTGCGGTCGCTCCTGCGCCGACAACCGCGGCCGTACGCACGCCTCGTACGCCGTGCTCCTCGAACGCGCCCAGCATGCCCGGGATATCGGTGTTGTCGCCGATCCGCCGGCCGCCCTCGAACACGATCGTGTTGAGCGCCGACACCGAGCGCACGGCGTCCGACACCTCGTCGACCAGCCCGACCGCGACCCGCTTCAACGGCATCGTGAGCGACAGGCCACGCCACGAGTCGTCGAGCCCGTCGAGGAACTCCGGCAGCCCTGCCTCGTCGACCTCGACCGCCTCGTACGTCCAGTCGAGCCCCAGCTCGGCGTACGCCCGCCGATGCATCACCGGCGACAGCGAGTGCGCGATCGGCTTGCCGAGCACCGCGCAGCGGCCCCGCGACGTACCGCTCAGCACAGGTCTGAGCCCTCGCAGTACTCCTGCAGCTTGTCGACGTTCTTGTTGTGCTCGTCGAGCGACGATGCGAACAGGGTCTCCCCGGACTCGAGGTCGACCGTCACGAAGTACGTCCAGTCACCGTCGGCCGGGTTGAGCGCGGCCTTGATCGCCTCCGCACCGGGCGAGTCGATCGGGCCGGGCGGCAGCCCGGTGTTCTCGTACGTGTTATACGGCGAGTCGATCTCGCGTTCCTCGTCGGTCGTGAACACGTCACCGCTGCGTTCGGCGACGTAGTGCACGGTCGAGTCGAGCTGCAGCGCCATGCCCTCGTCGAGACGGTTGTAGATGACCCGCGCGACCTTCGCGCGGTCCTGGTCGCGGCTTGCCTCCCGCTCCACCAGGCTTGCCGCGATCAGCGCATCGCGGGCGCTCACCCCGAGCTTGTCGGCCTTCGACTCGAGCCCGAGCTTCCGGTGCTCCGTCTTCGCCTTCTGGACCATCGTCTTGAGTACGCCCGACGCGGTCGGCTTCTCGGGCAGGTCGTACGACGCCGGGTACAGGAAGCCCTCGGGGTCGCCGTCGGCGTAGCCCGGTAGGCCGAGCGCGTTCGTCTGCTTCAACGCCTTCTCGACGTCGGCCTCCTCGAGGTCGGTGCCGTCGACGATGGCGGCGACCACCTGGTCGGAGCGCAGGCCCTCGGGGATCACCAGCGAACCCTGCGTACGGAAGTCGGCGTCGAGCAGCCGACCCAAAGCCGCCTCGGCGGACATCTTGTGCGCGAGCTCGTAATAGCCCGGCTGAATCGACTGAGCTTCCGGATTCGCGTCTGCTGCGTCGAGGTAGGCATCGACACTGGCGACGACCCCTTCCTCCTTCAGCGTGCGCCCAATCTCGGACCCGACGGCACCTTGCTCGACATGCACGACAACTGTCCCGGTGCCGTTGCCAGAGTAGTCCGGCGGCGGCCCGAACTGGTCGTCGAGGAACGACGCGGCCTTCTGCACGCCCCAGTAGCCGACCGCGCCGAGTACGACGACGATGACGAGCGCGAGGATGCAGCCCGGCCCGCGGCGCTTCTTCTTCCGCGCGCGGCGATGCCCGGCCGGTCGCGGCGCCTCGTCCGGCGGCAGGGTCGTACCCTCCTGCACCGCCTCCGTGTCGGCGGCCGTGTGCCAGCCGATCTCCGGCTCGTAGTCGGTCACGCAGTCTCCAGGGTCTCGCCGGGTGCGGAACCGCTGGTGCGCTCGGTGTCGAGCGCCGACTGCAAGATGACGACCGCGGCCGCCTGATCGATCACGGCCCGCTTGCTCTTACCCCGTTTTCCTTGCGTACGCAGCGCGTGCTCGGCGGTCACCGTCGACATCCTCTCGTCGACGAGACGTACCGGGGTGGGCGCGACGGCCTCCGCGAGTTGCGCAGCATAGGCACGTACCTTACGTGCCGCCGGCCCGAGCCCTCCGGACAGTGACCGCGGCAGGCCGACGACGACCTCGACAGCGTCGTACTCGGACGCGAGCACGGCGAGCCGCGGTATCGCCTGCTCGCCCGCCGCCACGGTCTCGACGGGCGTCGCGAGCAGCCCGGACGGGTCGCTCACCGCAACCCCGATCCGGGCGTCGCCCACGTCGACACCGAGCCGTGCACCTCCCCGCATCGCTAGCGCCCTGCGCGCTGCACTACGCCCTGCTCGAGCGCCGTCAACGCGGCATCCGCGTTCGACGCATCGACTCCCCCGCCTTGCGCGATGTCGTCCTTGCCGCCGCCGCTCCCACCGAGCACCCCCGCGGCCACCTTCACCAGGTCGTTCGCCGAGAACCCGAGCTCTCGCGCGCGGTCGTTGACCGCGACGACGCAGGACGGCTTCCCGTTGGCCGATCCGACGACCGCCACGACGGCCGGGCGCTCGCTGCCGAGGCGACCGCGTACGTCGAGCACCAGCTTGCGTACGTCGCCGGCAGACGCGCCGTCGGGTGCGCGATGGCCGACGTACGCGACGCCCGCGACGTCCTTGGCGGCGGCCGCGAGCTCCGGCGCCGACGACAGCAGCCGACCGACCTTGAGCCGTTCCAGCTCCTTCTCGGCGGCACGAAGCCGCTCCACGATGTCTTGTACGCGCCCCGGCAGGTCGTCGCGCGGCGTCTTGAGCATCTCGGACAGCTGGTGCACGAGGTCACGCTCGCGCGCCAGGTAGCCGAAGCCCTCGCGGCCGGTCACCATCTCGACCCGGCGACTGCCGGCGCTGACCGAGCCCTCCGAGGTCAGCACCATGGTGCCGATCTGGGACGTGCTCTCGACATGCGTACCGCCACACAGCTCGCGCGACCAGGGGCCGTCGATCTCGACGACGCGCACCAGGTCGGGGTAGCGCTCGCCGAACAGCGCGAGCGCGCCCATCTCCTTGGCCGCAGCGAGCGGCATCGTCGAGGCCGTGACCGGCAGATCCTGGCGCAACGCGTCGTTGGACGTCGCCTCGAGTAGATGCAGCTCCTCCTCGTTCAGCGAGGAGTTCCAGCCGAAGTCGAGCCGCAGGAAGCCCGGTCGGTTGTACGAGCCGCGCTGCAACGCGGTCGGGCCGAGGTGCTGCCGCAGCGCCGCGTGGATGATGTGGGTCGCCGAGTGCGCCTGGCACGCCCCGAGGCGCCATTGTTCGTCGACCGTCGCCTCGATGGTCGACGACGAACGAAGCGCACCCTCGAGTACGCGTACCTGATGGGCGACCAGGCCGGTGATCGGACGTTGCACGTCGATCACCTCGGCACGTCCGCCGTCCCAGGTGATGGTGCCGCCGTCGGCGCTCTGGCCGCCGGACTCCGCGTAGAACGGGGTCCGGCTGAGCACGACCTCCGCGACCTGGCCCTCGCCCACCTCGGGCACCTCGCCCGAGTCGCCGATGAGCAGCTGCACCTGCGACTCCGTGCGCAGCTGGTCGTACGCGAGCCACTCGGTCTCGCCGAACCGCTCGAGCGCGCCGCGGTAGACCGTCGTGTCGGCGTGCTGGCCCTTCTTCGCTGCCGCGTCGGCCTTGGCCCGGCGGCGCTGCTCGGCCATCAGGGTCCGGAACCCGTCCTCGTCGACGGACAGGCCCTGCTCGGACGCCATCTCGAGGGTCAGGTCGATCGGGAAGCCGTACGTGTCGTGCAGCTGGAACGCCTCGTCGCCGCCCAGCCGGGTATGACCCGCCTGCTTCGCGTTCGACACCGCGATGTCGAGGATCTCCGTGCCCTTCACGAGGGTCTGCGCGAAGGCGTCCTCCTCGGCGTACGCGATCTTCGAGATGCGTGCGAAGTCGGCCTCCAGCTCGGGGTAAGCGCCCTTCATCGAGTTCATGCTCACCGGGAGCAGTTCGGGCATCGTCGGCCCGTCGACCCCGAGCAACCGCATGGAGCGCACCGCACGCCGGATCAGCCGGCGAAGCACGTACCCGCGGCCCTCGTTGCCCGGCGTGACGCCGTCGCCCATCAGCATCAGCGCACTGCGTACGTGGTCGGCGACGATCCGGAACCGGACGTTGTCCTCATGGTGCCAGCCGTACGTACGCCGGCTCAGCTCCGCCGCACGCTCGATGACGGGGAAGACCTCGTCGATCTCGTACAGGTTGTCGACGCCCTGCAGGATCGACGCGACCCGCTCGAGGCCCATGCCGGTGTCGATGTTCTTGTTCGGCAGCTCACCGAGGACCTGGAACCCTGGCTCCTTGTGGCCGCGGTCGCCGTCGAACTGCATGAAGACGAGGTTCCAGATCTCGACGAACCGGTCCTCGTCGACGATCGGCCCGCCGTCGACGCCGTACTGCGGGCCGCGGTCGTAGAAGATCTCACTGCACGGCCCGCACGGCCCGGCGATGCTCATCGACCAGAAGTTGTCGTCGATCCCCCGGCGCTGGATGCGCTCGGCCGGAAGGTAACGGCGCCACAGCTCGGTCGCCTCGTCGTCGTTGGGCAGGTTGGGGTCGTCGTTCTCGAACGTGGTCGCCCACAAGCGGTTGGGGTCCAGCCCGAGGCCGCCGTCCTCGATCGGGCCGGTCAGCAGCGACCAGGCGTACTCGATCGCGCCGGCCTTGAAGTAGTCGCCGAAGCTGAAGTTTCCGTTCATCTGGAAGAACGTGACGTGCCGCGAGGTCTTGCCGACCTCCTCGATGTCGAGGGTGCGGATGCACTTCTGCACGCTGACGGCGCGCTCCCACGGCGGCGTCTGCTGACCGCTGAGGTACGGCACGAACTGCACCATGCCGGCGTTGATGAACAGCAGGTTCGGGTCGTCGAAGGGCAGCGGGGCCGACGGAACGACCGTGTGGCCGAGCTTCTCGAAATGCTCGAGGAAGCGGCGCTTGATCTCCGCTGTCTTCATCGGGTGGTGCCTCTCTGTTCGATCATCTGCTGGGTACGCGGCGCCGGCAGCCCGAGCTCCTCGGCGATCTGCGTCTCCCGCTCGGCCATGCCGGCGCGTACCTCGTCACCGAAGGCCTGCACACCGGCGCCGAGCGCCGCCGCCTGGTCTGCGAGCCCGGCCGGGGTGAGCCGGTACGCGAGCCGACGCGCCTTGATGCTGGTGTAGACACCCGCACCCGCGCCGACCAGAAACCATAGCGTCCTCCCCTTCATGATCCTCCGTCGTCGTCGACGTTCAACCGGTTTGTCGCCGTCGTGCCCAGCCACGAGTGCACGTCCCTCGGCGGGATGGTCGCGGCGCGCGCCGCGCGGCGCCCGGCCCGCAGCCGGATCTTGCGGCGCCGGCGGTACTCCCGCCGCACGATGCCGCGCAACAGGTCGCGGCTCTCGGGGCGCAGGGCGTACTTCAGGCCGTGGCTCAGCACGGCTCCGCGGATCATCGGCTTGCCCATCGTGGCTTCGACGACCTGCCGCGTCGACGGGACGACGACGACCCGGCCGTCGCGGGTGACGACCTGCGACTCGTCGACCGATTGGTGCGGGTCGGCGAGTGGTATGGGCCGCGCGACCTCGATCTCGGTCGAGGTCGTCATCGGTGGCGCCTGCTCGACGGGTGTCGCCGTCTGTGTCGACGGGCCGGCGACGGGTGGAGGGGCACCGGCGATCCGGCGTACGTCGGCACGCACACTACGCAGCTGCGCGGCGAGCAGCGCGGTCGCGGCCAGCGCGAGGACGGCGACCACCACCGCCAACAGCGCGATCCACTGCTCCGTCGACATGAACGCGACCCTACCGCCGCGCGCCGCCACAACGAAGACCTCCCCCTGCCCCGCCGAGCCGTCGCTCCCGCACCGCCGAGCCGTCGCTCCCGCACCGCCGAGTCAGCGGTCGTCGCCGCGGAGGATCGCGCGGATCTTCGCGAGCCGCTCGGCGTACGCCGCCTCCGCGCCGTGATCGGTCGGTGTGTAGTACTCCGCGCCGTGGACGTCGTCGGGCGCGTACTGCTGTGCGGCGATCCCGCGCGGAGCGTCATGGGCGTACTTGTAGTCGTGTCCGTGTCCGAGCTTCTTCGCGCCGGCGTAGTGCGCATCGCGCAGCGCGGGTGGCACCGCACCGGTCTTGCCCGCGCGTACGTCGTCGCCGGCCGCGCCGATCGCGCGTACGACGGCGTTCGACTTGGGCGCGAGCGACAGGGCGATGACGGCGTGCGCCAGCGTGATGCGCGCCTCGGGGAAGCCGATCATCGCGACCGCCTGCGCAGCGGCCACCGACGTCGGCAGCGCGGTCGGGTCGGCCATGCCGATGTCCTCGCTGGCCAGGATCATCAGCCGCCGGGCGATGAACTTCGGATCCTCGCCCGCCTCGGCCATTCGGGCGAGATAGTGCAGCGCGGCGTCGACGTCTGAACCGCGGATCGACTTGATGAACGCGCTCGTGACGTCGTAGTGCTGGTCGCCCTGGCGGTCGTACCGCACCGCCGCTCGGTCGACGGCGACCGCGGCCGCGTCGACGTCGACGGTCGTGGACCCCTGCGCTTGGGCGGCTCCGGCCGCGGCCTCGAGGTACGTCAGCGCGCGACGCCCGTCGCCGCCGGCCAGGCGTACGAGATGCGCGCGGGCCTCCTCGGTGAGCGTGACCCCGCCGGCCAGCCCCTCGGGGCTCTCGAGTGCACGGTCGAGCATCGCGCCGATGTCGCCTTCGGTCAGCGACTCGAGCGTCAGCAGCAGCGAACGCGACAGCAACGGAGAGATAACGCTGAAGTGCGGATTCTCGGTGGTGGCGGCGACGAGCGATACCCAGCGGTTCTCGACTCCGGGCAGCAGAGCGTCCTGCTGCGCCTTGCTGAACCGATGCACCTCGTCGACGAACAGCACCGTCTCGCGTCCGCCCCGCGCCAGCCGCCGCTTGGCACCGTCGATCGCCTCGCGTACGTCCTTGACGCCGCCCGAGACGGCCGAGACCTCGACGAAACGGCGATCCGTGTGCGCGCTGATCAGCGACCCGATCGTGGTCTTGCCCGTGCCCGGCGGCCCCCAGAGGATCAGCGACATCGGCTGGTCGTCGTCGATCATCCGGCGCAGCGGTGAGCCGGCTCCGAGCAGCTGCTGCTGACCGATCAGCTCGTCGAGCGTACGCGGCCGCATCCGTACGGCCAGAGGTGCCGACGAGTGGCTCCCGCCACTGAGACTGCCGGTGCCCTCCGGCGTCAGCTCCGGCGCATCGGGGATGTCGAACAACCCGTCGGAATCCACGCCCGCGAGCGTACTCGCGGGCGCCGACGGCCGCGGCCGCCGGGCTACGTCAACTCCTCGCGCCGACCCGCCTCGGCCAGCCCGGCCGCCTTCTCGCCCAGGTGACAACGCGAGAGGTGCCCGTCGCCGACCGTGTCCAGCACCGGCAGCTCGCGTACGCACAGCTCGCCTGCCACCTCATCGGTGTAGCGGCACCGCGGGTGGAACGGACACCCAGACGGCGGCGCCAGCATGCTCGGCGGGAGCCCCGGGATCGACAGAAGCTGCGCGGTCGGATCGCTGTCCAGATCGGGCACCGACTCCAGCAATCCCCACGTGTACGGCATCCGCGGCTCCGACAGGATCGTCTTGCAGGTGCCGTACTCGACCGCGCGCCCGGCGTACATCACCAGCACGTCGTCGGCCATCTCGGCAATGACGCCGAGGTCGTGGGTGATCATGATGATCGCCGAACCGAAGTCGCGCTGGAGATCCTGCAGCAGGTCGAGGATCTGCGCCTGCACGGTCACGTCGAGCGCCGTCGTCGGCTCGTCCGCGATCAGCACCTTCGGGTCGTTGACCAGCGCCATCGCGATCATCGCCCGCTGCCGCATGCCCCCGGAGAACTGGTGCGGATAGTCATCGACGCGCCGGTCGGGCTGCGGGATGCCGACCCGGTCGAGCATCTCGATCGCCCGGCGCCGAGCGTCGCGCTTCGACGCCGACGGGTGATGCGCGCCGTACGACTCGCCGATCTGCCTGCCGACCCGGTGGAACGGATGCAGCGCCGCGAGCGCGTCCTGGAAGATCATCGCCACGTCATTGCCGCGGATCCGCTGCAGCTGCCGGCGAGAGAGCCCGACGATCTCCGTGCCACCGACCCGGATCGACCCGTCGATCTGCGTACGCCGCGGATCGTGCAGGCCGAGGATCGCCATATTGGACACCGACTTGCCCGAACCCGACTCCCCCACCACGCCGAGCGTCTTGCCCATCTCGACGGAGTACGACAGTCCGGTCACCGCGTTGACCAGCCCGTCGGCCGTCGGGAAGCGAACGGTCAGATCCTCGACGACGACGAACGGCTCGTCCCCCGGCGCAGCGGTCACGTCGTTCACGCCTTCGTACCTCGCTGTGCCTTTGGTCGCGCTCCCCGCTCCGCTCGTCCCTCGCTGCGCGGCTCGCCGCTCCGTCTCCTCACCGCTCATGACAGCCGCACCCTCGGGTCGATCACCGAATAGGCCAGATCGACGAGTACGTTCGCGATCACCACGAGCACCGCCGCGAGCAGCACCGTTGCCGAGATGATCGGGAGATCATCGTCGATGACCGCCTCCAACGCCTCACGTCCCATACCGTCGATGTTGAAGATCTTCTCCGTGAACACCGTGCCCGCGAGCAGCGTCGCCATGTCGAGCCCGAAGATCGTCACGACCGGTACCAGCGCGGCGTGCAGGGCGTGATTGACGAGTACGGTGCGTTCACCCATGCCCTTCGCCCGGGCCGTACGTACGAAGTCCTCGCTGAGGGCCTCGACCATCGACCCGCGACTGAACCTCGCGTACGGAGTCGACGACGCGATGCCGAGCGTCAACCACGGCAGCATCAGGCCGCCGGCCCACGCGAGCGGGTTGTCGGTGATGGGGTGGTACTCGGGCGATCCGAACCAGCCCCACTGCGTCACGAGGTACAGGTACACCATCAGCGCGAGCAGGTAGTACGGCACGGAGCTGATCAGCAGCGACGACCCAACCAGCAGCCGGTCGGTCGCCGTACCCCGTTTTCGCGCCGCGAGTACGCCGAGCAGCACGCCGAGCGGAAGGAAGACCGCGGCACCGCCGATCGCGAGCGAGATCGTCGCCGGCATCCGCTCCTTCACGATGTCGGTGACGGGTTCCTTCGTCTGGTACGAGATGCCCAGGCACGGCGCCGGGCACTCGATCGTCGAACCGCCGATGTCGATCTCACGCCCGGCGAAGATGCCCTTCGCCCAGACCACGTACTGCTCCTGCACCGGATCGTTGAAGCCGAGCGACTCGTTGATGCGCTCGGCCTGCTCCGGCGTACACCGGCCCGACGACGCGTTGCACAACACGCGGCCGGGGTCGGACGGACCGAAGAAGAACAGCCCGAACACCAGCATCGAGGCGAACACGATGACGAGCACCGCGCCGATCACCCGGCGGATCACATAGCTGAACAATCGCTCTCCTCGCTCATCGGCTCGTACCCCCGAGATCTGTGCCGTAACGGCGACTCTGTCGCGTACGGATCGACCATTGCGTCACAGACCTCGGGGTGAAGGTCACTCAGACGCGACCCACATGCTCTTCCAGGTCGGGTTGCCGAACACCTCGTCGACGTGCATGCCCTCGATCCGTGAGCCCTCGAGCAGCGCCGCACCGGTGTAGCCGATCGGGATGGTCGGGTAGTACTTCTCCATCGCGTCCTTCTCCAGCTGCGCCCACCCCTCGGGCTGGTCCTCGCTCGGCATCTGCTGGACCTCGTCGATGCGCTTCTCGATGTCGGGCTCGGTGAAGTGCGCGTAGTTCGAACCCGGGTACTTCTTGGAGAGGATCGGCGGGATCCACACCGCACCCGACGGCCAGTCCGCGCACCAGGAGGTACGACGAAGATTGACCGGCGCGTCCGGATCCTGGTTCAGCTCCGACGTCTCCTGGTCGTCGGCCGCCTTGACCGGCGAGACCTTGAAGCCGGCCTCCTCGAACGACCGCACCATCGCGTCCTTCATGTCGACCAGCATCGGATCGTCACCCGTGTAGACCCACTTGAGCTCGTACCCGACCGCATCGGCCTTCTCCAGCAGCTTCTTCGCCGCCGCTGTGTCGGTCTCCTGCCCCGAGTTGTCGAGCACGTCGTACGGCGGGTCGATGCGGCCCGGAACGCTCGGCGCGGAGATCATCGTCGCCGGCGCCCGGGTCGTACCGATGATCTGGCCCTCGGCCAGCCAGGAGTCCTCGTACGGGAACGCCAGGCCGATCGCCTTGCGGATGTTGATGTCGGTGACCTTGCGGTAGTCCGGGTTGAGGAAGTAGCCGCACGCGCTCGCACCCGAGACCAGCTGGTCCTGCTCCTTCGCCTTTGCCGCGTTGGCCTGCGTGACGTTGTCGATGCTGATCGTCGCCTGCGCATCGCCCTGGTCGCCGAGGATCAGGTTCTCGATCTGGGCGGAGCTACCGATCTGCAGGTCGAAGTCGTACTCGTCGACGTACTGGTGCCGGCCGGGATCGGTGTTCGGGTCCCATTCGTCGTTCTTCACCAGCGTCATCTTCTTGCCGATGTCGTACGAGTCGATCTTGTACGGTCCGGTCGACATCGGATGCCGCGCGTAGTCGGCAGGGTCCTCGTCGGTGTCCGGCAGCGGGCTCATCGCGGGCAGCGCACCGAAGTAGTCCATATCCGCGAACGGCGTGGCCATCTTGATGATGACCTTGTTGCCGTCGACCGTGACCGCCTCGGGCTCGGTCTTCGGGTCGGAGTAGAGGCCCTTGTACGTGTCGCCGCCCTCGAAGTACGTGTTGGCGTACGCCGGGCCGGCCGTGAACGTGTCGCGGTCGAACGACGCCTTGATGCCGCGCGCGACGTCGTCGGCGGTGACCTCGTCGCCGTTCTCCCAGCGGACGCCGTCGCGGATCTCGAACGTCCACTCGGTGAAGTCTTCGTTGGGCTGGCCGAGATCGGTCGCGAGGTCGGGAACCAGCACCATCTGCCCGTCGCGGTAGACGTACTGCGTGAGCGTACGGAACATCAACCCGGTCGTGATCGACATCGTGTTGTAGTAGTACGCGTCCTGCGGGTGGATCGAGTTCATACCCTCGGTCGACAGCACCTTCATGGTGCCGCCCTCCTCGGCGCCGTCGATCGGCGGTGCCGGCGCCTCGGCGTCGGGGTCCTTGCCCGTCGCCGCGGACGACTGGCTGTTGATGCTGTCTTCGGAGTCGCCCTCGAGGTCGCTGTTACCGCCGCACGCGGCGAGCGCCATCAGGCCGACCGCACTGGTCGCGGCGATCCATCTCTTCCATCGCATGGGTCTATCCCCAATCCTTGGTTGTGGCGGCGGCCGCATCGCGGTCATCGCCTGGTCTTCGGGTCGAATGCGTCGCGTACGGCATCCCCGAGCAGGTTGAGCGACAGCACGAGCAGCAGGACGCCGATGACGGGCGCCCAGAGGTACAGCGGGTATGGGCCGAAGTAGCCCGATGCCTCATTGATGGTCTGACCCCACGACGCAACGCCAGACATCCCTATCCCGAGGTACGCCAGGCCGGCCTCGGCGGAGACATACGCCGGCAGCCCGAGCGAGACGGCGACGATGATCGGAGCGGTGAGGTTCGGCAGTACCTCGCGGAACAGGATCTTGCGTTGCGGCACGCCGATCACTCGGGCCGCCTGCACGAACTCGCGCTCGCGCAGCGACAGCACCTCGCCGCGTACCAGCCGGGCGAGCACCATCCAGCCGAACGTCGTGAGTACGAACACGACGGACACGAAGCTGGCCACCTTCAGCTTCTCTGCGTCATCGGCCCAGCGCGCGCCGATGAGCGGGGCGATGGCGAGCGCACCCAGCACGAACGGAAACGCGAGGAAGGTGTCGATCACGAAGTTGATCGCCCGGTCGAGCCAGCCGGTCGCGAACCCCGCGACGAGCCCGACGACGACGCCGACGATCGTCGAGAAGATCGTCGCCAGGACAGCGACTCCGATCGAGGTACGCGCCCCGTAGAGCCACTCGCCGAGCAGGTCGTAACCGCTGTTCGGCGCGACGCCGAGCGGGTGCTCCCAGGTGAAGCCGTGGACCGGTGGTCCCACCTTGCCGTAGTTGGTGGTGACGTCGAGCGTCTCGGCGCCGCTCTCGGTGCGATAGCCGACGCCGAACAGGTCGGCGATCCACGGCGCGAAGATCGCGACCAGCACGAAGAACGCCACGATCGCAGCGGATATGACGGCCACCTTGTCGTGGCGGAGCCGTTCGAACGCAATCTGTGCGGGCGAACGCCCCTGGATGTCCGTCGCCACGGTCGTCGTGACGTCGGGCATGTCCGTCGGCGCGAGCGCCATGTACACCGTCCTGTTGCCTCGTCGCCACCCTCACGGTAAAGGTGAACAGGCCACAGCGTAGACCAGTGGACTACACCCCTTGGACCACAGATCCGTAACGGTTTCACAACGCTGACGAGAGAGTTCTGGCCCCGTGAGGAGAGAGTTCTGGTCGTGCAAGCGACCGAAACTCTCTCCTCACGGGGCCAGAACTCTCTCGTCAGCGTGGTCAGGCGGAGGCGCGGACCGGCGTACCGTGCTCCTCGCCCATCGGGGCGGCGAAGTGGCAGGCGGCCTGGTGCGGTCCGCCGATCTGAAGCAGCGGCGGCTCCTCGCGGGCGCAGATGTCCTGCGCCTTCCAGCACCGCGTACGGAACCGGCAGCCCGACGGTGGGTTGATCGGGCTCGGCACGTCGCCCTCGAGCATGATCCGCTCCCGCCGGCCGCCCACCTCGGCCTGCTTCACGTCGGGTACCGCCGACAGCAGCGCCTGGGTGTACGGGTGGTGCGGGTTGTTGTAGATGTCCTCGCGGTCGCCGATCTCGACGATCTTGCCGAGATACATCACCGCGATGCGCGGGCAGAAGTGTCGTACGACGGCGAGGTCGTGCGCGATGAACAGGAACGCGATGTTGAACTCCTTCTGCAGCCCCTGCAGAAGGTTGATCACCTGCGCCTGGATCGACACGTCGAGAGCGGAGACCGGCTCGTCGGCGATCATCAGCTTCGGCTGCAGCGCGAGCGCGCGGGCGATGCCGATGCGCTGGCGCTGGCCGCCGGAGAACTCCGACGGGTAGCGGTTGTAGTGCTCCGGGTTGAGGCCGACGACCTCGAGCAGCTCCTTGACCCGGTCCATGATCTTCTTCTCCGGCACCACGCTGTGCACCCGCAACGGCGTCGCGACGATCGTGCCGACCGTGTGCCGCGGGTTCAACGAGGAGTACGGATCCTGGAAGATCAGCTGGATGTCCTTGCGGTACGGGAGCATCTGCTTACTCGACAGCGGAGCAAGGTCCGTGCCCTCGAACATGATCTGGCCGCTCGTCGGCTCGTACAGCTTGGTCAGCACCCGACCGGTCGTGGACTTGCCGCATCCCGACTCTCCGACGAGGCCGAGCGACTCGCCGGCACCGAGTTCGAAGTTGATGCCGTCGACGGCCTGTACCTGACCGATCGTGCGCCGGATCAGACCGCTCGACTTGACCGGGAAGTACTTCACCAGGTCCTTTACCTCGAGCAGCGGGGTGTGCGCCTCACTCATCGTCGCCCTCCTCGGCAGGCTCTTCCACGTGTGCATCCAATGCTGCGTCCTCGACCGTATCGGTGATCACGGGCTCCTCCTCGCGAAGCACCTGCTCAGGGTTGCGCAGGTGACAACGCTTCAGGTGGCCCGCGCCATGGCTGCCGGGTTCCAGCGTCGGCAGCTCGGTCTCACAGACGTCGCCGGGTACGAGGTGCTTGTAGCCACAGCGTGGGTTGAACGCACAGCCCGTCGGCAGGTTCAGCAGGCTCGGGGGCGCGCCCGGGATCGGGTTGAGCTCCTCGTCCACGTCGCCGCGCAGATCGGGCACGCTGTTCAATAGTCCCCAGGTGTACGGCATCTCGGGATGCGTCAGGATCTCGCGGCACGCACCGTACTCGACGCAGCGGCCGCCGTACATCACCAGCACGTCGTCGGCCACCTCGGCGATGACCCCGAGGTCGTGGGTGATCATGATGATCGCCGAGCCGAAGTCGCGCTGCAGCTCCTGCAACAGGTCGAGGATCTGCGCCTGCACCGTCACATCGAGCGCGGTGGTCGGCTCGTCGGCGATCAGCAGCTTCGGGTCGTTGACGAGCGACATCGCGATCATCGCCCGCTGCCGCATACCGCCGGAGAACTGATGCGGGTAGTCGTCGACGCGGCGGTTCGGCTGCGGAATGCCGACCCGCTCGAGCATCTCGATCGCCTTGATTTTCGCCTTCCGCTTGCCGACACCAGGGTGGTGGGTGCGGTACGCCTCGACGATCTGCGCGCCGATCGTGAAGAACGGGTGCAGGGACGTCAGCGGGTCCTGGAAGATCATCGCCGCAGCGTTGCCGCGCAGCTGGCGCATTCGGGAGTCCGGCAGGCCGACCAACTCGGTGTCGTCGAGACGGATCGAGCCGCTGATGTTGGTACGTTTCAGGTCGTGCAATCCCATCACGGCCATCGACGAGACGCTCTTGCCCGAGCCGCTCTCGCCGACGATGCCGAGCGTCTTGCCGAGCTCGACGGCGTAGCTGAGCCCGGAGACGGCCTTCACCAGGCCGTCACGCGTCGGGAAGCTGACGCTCAGGTCCTCGACGACCAAGTACGGGGTGTCGGAGGCGTGCGTGGGCTCTACTGCGGTCGGGTCGGTCAATGTGGAGTTCCTCGTCGGATCGGTGATCTCACTCGTCATAGTCGCACCCTCGGGTCGAGAACGGCGTACGCGAGGTCGACAAGGATGTTCATCAGCACGACACACGCCGCGGCGAACAGCACCGTCGCCGACACGATCGGCAGGTCCTGGTTCCTGATCGACTCGAGTGCCTGCAGCCCGAGGCCGTGAACCTGGAAGATCTTCTCGGTGAAGATGGTGCCAGCGAGAATCGCGGCGAAGTCGAGACCGAAGATCGTCACCACCGGTACGACGGCGGCGCGCAGCCCGTGTTTCAGCGCAACGGTACGGTCGCGCAGGCCTTTGGCCCGCGCGGTGCGGACGTAGTCCTCCCCGAGCGCCTCGATCATCGAGCCGCGCGAATATCGGGCGTACGCAGTCGACGTGAACAACCCGAGTGCGAGCCACGGAAGCAGTAAGCCCTTGAACCAGGCGACCGGCCCGTCCTCGGTGATCGGGTAGTACCCGGGTTCGGGGAAGAGGCCCCAGCTGCTGAACAGGTAAAGGAATGCGAGTAGCGCCACCAGGTAGTACGGCATCGCGGTCACCAGCATCGCCGTGCCGACCAGGCCTCGGTCGAGCGCCGTGCCGCGCTTGCGAGCGGAGATGACGCCGATGGTCACACCGATCGTGAGGAACACGACGGCCGAGCCGAGCGCGATCGACAGGGTGGCCGGGAACAGGTCCCACAGGTACGGCGTGACCATGACGCTGTACTTGAATGAACGACCGAGGCACGGAGCGCCGCAATGGATCACGTTGGCGCCGTTGGTGATGTCGCGGCCGACGAAGATGCCCTTGAGGTACTCGCCGTACTGCTGCAGCACGGGCTCGTCGAGGCCGAGGTTGTCACGAATGCGCGCGAGGTCCTCGCCGCTACAGCCCGCCTTCGGGCAGTACGCCATGGCCGGATCCGTCGGCCCGTAGTAGAAGAAGAGGTAGACGCCGAAGGAGATCACGAGCAGCACCAGCAGGCCCGCGATCACGCGTCGCACGATGTAACCGAACACAGCAGACTCCTTGGACGACCATGCAATGCAGCACGGCGGGTCGACCGTTGTCGGGGGCGGGTTCGCCGCCCCCGACAACGGTCAGGTGACGACCTACGTCACTGCTTCACGTAGATGTTCGAGAAGTACGGGTTGCCGCGCACGTTGTCGATGGCCATGCCACCGATCTTGCTGCCGCGCAGCACCGCCACTCCCGAGTAACCGATCGGGATGGCCGGCTGGTACTCCGTCATCATCTTCTCGTCGAAGTTGCCCCACTCGGGAGCCGCCTCTTCCGGACCCATCTTCAGGATCTTGTCCTGCAGCTTGTCCATCTCGGGCACGTCGAAGTTCGCGACGTTCGGCCGTCCTTCGAGACCGACCAGTCGGCCGTCCCACTGAGCCGGGAACCACGAGCTGCCCGACGGCCAGTCCGAGCACCAGCCCTGGTACTGGACGTTCGCACCGTTGTCGTAGTCCGAGAGGACGTCGCGGATCGCGTCGGTCGTCGAGGCGATCGGCGTCACCTTGAAGCCGGACTCCTCGAGCGACTGCTTGATGACCTCCATACCGGCGACCTTCTGCTTGTCGTCGCGCTCGTACGGGAACTTGATCTCGTACCCCTCGGCTCCGGCCTCCTTGAGCAGTGCCTTCGCCTTCTCCGGGTCGGTCGTGTAACCGTCCTGGCCCTCGGGGCTCTCGAACTCCTTGCGGCCCGCCGTGCCCGGGGGCAGCAGGCTGGTCGCCTCACGCATCGTGACGCCGGGAACCTTGCCGTCGGCCTTCCAGAAGCCGTCGTACGGGAACGCCCAGGACAGCGCCTGCCGGATCTTGAGGTCCTTGATCTTGGTCATATCGATGTACCACATGTAGGTACACGGCGACGTGCCCTCGGCCAGGCGACCGGAGTCCTTCGCCTGCTGGTAGACCGCCGGCGCGACGTTGGTGTAGCTGAACGTCGTCTGCGCCGTGCCCTGGTCGTCGAGCATGGTCTGGTCCATGGCGGCCTGGTCCTGGCCCCACTGGAAGTCCCAGTCGTCGACGAACTGGTGCCGGGTGTTGTCCGTTGCGGGGTCCCAGTTCTCGTTCTTGGACAGCTTGAGGTACTGGCCCTGCTTGTAGTCCTCGAACTTGTACGGACCGGTCGACAACGGATGGTTGCCGTACTCGTCCGGGTTCTTGTCGGCGCTCTCCGGGATCGCGGTGAACTGTGGGAACGACGCGTAGTACGGCATGTCACCGAACGGCTTCGCCATCTTGATGGTGATCTTGTTGCCGTCGACCACGACACCCTTGTAGTCGGTGCCGTCCTTGAACGGGCCCTGGTACTTGTCGCCGTCCAGGAAGAACTGCGTGTTGTACGTAGGCCCGTCCGGAAGCTCCTCGATCGCGAACGACCGCATGATCGCGTACGCGACGTCCTCGGCCTTCACCTCGGAGCCATCCTCGTACTTCAAACCGTCCCGAAGGGTCCAGGTCCACTCGGTGAAGTCCTCGTTCGGCGTACCGGTATCGGTCGCCAAGTCGGGGACGAGCTCCATCTGCTTGGTGTCGGGGTTGTAGCGATACTGCGTCAGTGAGCGGGTGACCAGGCTCGACAGGATCGCCGTCGAGTCGGTGTAGTACGCCCGCGTCGGGTCGAGGGTCGTCGGAGCGACGTCGGCGATCACCGTCGCGGTGCCACCCTCGGTCGCGCCCTCCACCTCTGGAGCCGGCGCCTTGGCCTCGATGATCTCGCCGCCGGCAGCGCCGGCCTCGTCCGAGCCCTCCAGATCGCCAGGACCACCACTCGAGTCGTCGTCGCCGCCTCCACAGGCCGCGACACCTACCAACGACACACAGGCCAACGCCAGTGCTGTCTTCTTTAAACGCATCGAAACTCCTCCCACCTTTCCTGGGTCGATGCTGATCTCTCGGCGATCCCTGTCACCGACGAGTTTTGGGGTCGAAAGCGTCGCGGACTGCGTCACCGAGCAGGTTCAGCGCCACGACGAGGACGAGGATGCCGAGGATCGGCGCCCACAAGTACAATGGGTACGTATTGAAGTAGCCGCCTCCGGAACCAAAGTTGATGGTCTGTCCCCAGGAGGGCATCCCGACGACGCCGATGCCGAGGTACGCGAGCCCGGCCTCGGCCGCCACGAACGCGGGCAGCATCAGCGAGAAGTAGACGACGATCGGTGCGACGAGGTTCGGCAGTAGCTCGCGCCGCAGGATGGTGCGCGTCGGCACCCCGATCACGCGGGCGGCCTGGATGAACTCGCGCTCACGCAGCGACAGCACCTCACCGCGGATCAGCCGGGCCAGCGTCATCCAGCCGAAGATCGACAGGATGAGCACCAACGCGATCAGGCTCGCCGCGTCGAGTAGCTCCGGCTGGTCGGCGAACCGCATGATGATGATCGGCGCGGTCGCCAGCGCGACCAGGATGAACGGCAGCGACAGGAAGAAGTCGATGATCCAGTTCAGTACCGTCGCAGAACCGCCTCGAGCGAACCCCGCGAGCAGGCCCATCACGATCCCGATGGAGGTTGCGGCGGCCGCCGAGACGGTCGCGACCACGACGGACGTACGGCAGCCGTAGATCCAGGAGGCGAGGTTGTCGGTGGCGACGCTCGGTGCGATGCCGAGTGGATGGTCCCACGTGAACCCGTGCCGGGGCGGGCCGATTGCCGGGTACCCGTCGTACTCGAGGCTCTCGGTGCGCTCGGCGGTCGACGCGGGATCGACCTGGACCCCGAACAGATCGCACAGCCACGGCGCGAAGATGGCGACGATGTAGAAGAAGATCACGATACCGAGGCAGATCACTGCCACCTTGTCGCGACGGAGCTGCTCCATCGCGAGCTGGAACGGGGATCGACCTGCAATCGCCTCGCCGGAGAGGTCCTTCTCCGGATCGGCATCCGCCTGGTCGGCGGAGTCGTCGATCCCCAAGGGTGAGATTGCCACAGGGGTCACCTTTCTGGCGGCACCTCGATTACGCGCCGTCGGAGACGATAGACGACGGGGGCACACCTTTGAGACTCGTCGCGGTAACGGTTTGGCTACGCTTGTGGCGAACGCCACGGGCCGAAAGACGTCCGGCCGCGGGAGCCCGATCTCGTCGGGCATCCCGCGGCCGGTCGCTTCTAGCCGCACAAGTTGCGGGTGGCTCGCTACTCCTTGATGTAGATGTTCGGGAAGTTCGGCTCGCCGCGCACGTTGTCGATCGACATTCCGCCCACCTTGCTGCCGTGCAGCAGGGCAAGGCCGTCGTAGCCCACCGTGACCGCCGGGTAGTACTTCGTCTGGATCAGCTTGTCGAGATCGCCCCACGCATGGTTCTTCGCCGTCTCCTCGCCGGACATGGTGTCGAGGATGTGGTTCATCTCCTTGTTGACCTCGGGCTCGTCGAAGTTCGACGGGTTCGGCATACCCGCAACGCCCACGAGCTCGCCGTCCCACTGGGCCGGGAACCACGCGCTGCCCGACGGCCAGTCGGCGCACCAGCCGGAGCTCGTCCGCATGTTGATCGGCGCGTCGTAGTCGGAGTAGACGTCACGGAAGGCATCGGTCGTGGTCGCGTACGGCTTGGCGGTGAAGCCCGCCTCCTCGAACGCCTGCTTGACGACCTCCATCGCCGCAACCTGCTGCTTGTCGTCGCGGGCGTACGGCCAGCTCAGCTCGAAGCCCTCCGCGCCGGCCTCCTTTAGCAGCGCCTTCGCCTTGTCCGCGTCGGTCGTACTGCCGTCCTGTCCCTCGAGCGCTTCGTACTCGACCCGGCCGGCACTGCCCGGCGCCATGATCGTCGTCGACGGGACCTTCGTGACGCCTGGTACCTGGCCGTCGGCCTTCCAGTAGCCCTCGTACGGGAACGCCCAGCCGATCGCCTGGCGCACCTTCAGGTCCTTGATCTTGGTCATGTCGAGGAACCACATACGCGTGCAGGGGGCCACGCCTTCGACCAGCCGGCCGGAGTCTTTGGCCTGCTGGTATACCGCCGGCGCGACGTTGGTGTAGCTCAGGGTCGTCTGCGCCGTGCCCTGGTCGTCGAGCATGGTCTGGTCCATGGCGGCCTGGTCCTGGCCCCACTGGAAGTCCCAGCCGTCGACGTACTGGTGCCGGGTCGTGTCGGTGGCCGGGTCCCAGTTCTCGTTCTTGGTGAGCTTGAGGTACTGACCCTGCTTGTAGTCGTCGAACTTGTACGGGCCCGTCGACAACGGATGGTTCCCGTACTGCTCGGGATTCTTGTCCGCCGACTTCGGAATCGCCGTGAACGACGGGAACGAGCCGTAGTACGGCATGTCACCGAACGGTCGGCGCATCTTGATGGTGATCTTGTTGCCGTCGACCTCGACGCCCTTGTAGTCGTCGCCGTCCTTGAACGGGCCCTTGTACTTGTCGCCGTCGAGGAAGAACTGTGTGTTGTACGTCGGGCCGTCGGGCAGTTCGTCGATCGCGAACGAGCGCTTGATCGCGTACGCGACGTCCTCGGCCTTCACGTCCGAGCCGTCCTCGTACTTCAGCCCGTCACGAAGCTCGAAGGTCCACTCGGTGAAGTCCTCGTTCGGTGTACCGAGGTCGGTCGCCATGTCGGGCACCAGCTCGAGACCCTTCGTCTCGGGGTTGTAGCGGTACTGCGTCAGGGACCGGGTGACCAGTCCAGAGAGGATCGCCGTGGAGTCGGTGTAGTACGACCGCGTGGGGTCCAGCGTCGTCGGCGCCACGTCGGCGATCACCGTCGCCGTACCGCCCTCGGTCGCACCCTCCACCTCGGGCGCCGGCGCCGTGGCATCGGCGATCATCTGACCGCCGGCTGCTCCCGCCTCATCGGCGCCCTCGATGGCTTCCGGGTCGCCGCTGTCGTCGTCGCCGCCTCCGCATGCCGCGACGGTGACCAATGCAGCCGTCGCAGCTACCACTGCCGTTCTTCGTAAGCGCATGAACCCTGCCTCCCGATCGTCCCCTCCGAGACCATTGGGTCGAACGCTAGGGACGTGGGCGCACGCTTTGGCCTCGCGACGGTAACGGTTCGGCCACGTTCCGGAGCCGTTACTGCGCCGAGGTACGCGCTCCTGCCGATACCGGGGTGCGGGATCGGCAGGAGCGCGTACCTCGGCGGGACCTCCCTATGGTCCCGTGGCAAGGTCGGACGTCTCGAACAGCGTCAGCTGGGCTCGGGCTGCGCGTCAATGCCGGCCTCTTTGCGCTGCGCCGGGGTGATCGGGCTCGGCGCACCGGTCAGCGGGTCGCCACCGGAGGCCGTCTTCGGGAACGCGATCACGTCGCGGATCGAGTCGGCGCCCGCGAGCAGCGCGCACAGCCGGTCGAGACCCAGCGCGATACCGCCGTGCGGCGGCGGGCCGTACGCGAACGCCTCGAGCAGGAAGCCGAACTGGCTCTCTGCCTCGTCCTTGCTCAACCCGATGGTGTCGAACACCCGCTGCTGCATCTCGGAACGATGGATACGGATCGAGCCGCCGCCGATCTCGCTGCCGTTCAGCACGATGTCGTACGCCTGGCTCAACGCCTCGCCCGGGCGATCGTGGAAGTCGTCGGCGTACTCACGGGTCGGCGCCGTGAACGGATGATGGATCGCGGTCCAGGAACCGTCGTCGGTGCGCTCGAACATCGGCGCCTCGGTGACCCACACGAACTCCCAGCGGTCGTGGTCGATCAGGCCGCACCGCTCCCCCACCTCGAGCCGCACCGACGCGAGCAGCCCCAGCGCGGAGCCGCGCTGGTCGGCGGCGAAGAAGATGCAGTCGCCGGGGCTCGCACCTGCGTGCGCGACGAGTCCGTCGCGTTCGGCATCCGAGAGGTTCTTGGCGACGGGTCCGCCGAGAGTGCCGTCGTCGCCCACGAGCACGTACGCAAGCCCCTTGGCGCCATGGGATTTCGCCCACTCCTGCCACGCGTCGAGCTGGCGGCGTGGCTGCGATGCGCCGCCCGGCATGACGACCGCGCCGACGTGCCAGTCGTCGCCCTTCGGCGAGAAGACTCTAAAGGGCGTGTCCTTGAAGTAGTCGGTGAAGTCGACGAGCTCGCAGTCGAACCGGAGGTCCGGCCGGTCGATGCCGAACCGGCGCATCGCCTCGGCGTACGTCATGCGCGGGATCGGTGTGGTGAGGTCGTACCCGACGAGCTCACGCCAGAGGCGTACGAGCAGCTGCTCGGTCAGCCCGAGCACGTCGTCGGGCTCGACGAAGCTCATCTCGACGTCGAGCTGGGTGAACTCCGGCTGCCGATCGGCACGGAAGTCCTCGTCGCGGAAGCAGCGCGCGATCTGGTAGTAGCGCTCCATGCCCGCGACCATCAGCAGCTGCTTGAACAGCTGCGGCGACTGCGGCAGGGCGTACCAGCTGCCGGGCTGTAGGCGTACCGGCACCAGGAAGTCGCGGGCGCCCTCGGGCGTCGAGCGGGTGAGGTACGGCGTCTCGACATCGTGGAAGTCGTGCGAGGCCATCACCTCGCGGATGATCCGCGTGACGTCTGCGCGCAGGCGCAGGTTGCGGGCCATGTCTTCGCGGCGGAGGTCGAGGTAGCGGTAGCGCAGCCGTACCTCCTCGTTGACCGGCGTGCTCTCGTGTTCCTCGACCGGGAAGGGCAACGGCGCCGACTCACTGAGTACGACGACATCGTCGGCGATGACCTCGATCTCGCCGCTCGGCAGGTTGGGGTTCTCGTTGCCGTCCGGGCGCTTCTCGACCTGGCCGGTGACCTTCAGGCAGAACTCGTTGCGAAGCGGGTGCGCGACCTCCTCCTCGCGAATCACCACCTGCGCCACCCCACTCCCGTCGCGCAGGTCGATGAAGGCGACGCCCCCGTGGTCGCGGCGCCGGGCGACCCATCCGGCGAGCGTGACCTGCGTGCCGACGTCGCTCGTACGCAGGCTTCCGGCGTCATGGGTACGGATCACTTGGCTTGCTCCTCGATAGCGGATTCGGGGGTGACGATGGTGGGGCGCAGGTCTTCGTCGCGCGGACGCCAGGTATCGGCGTCGGCGTCGACCTGGTCGCCGGAGCGGATGTCCTTGACCTGATCGGGCTGTGCTGGATCGCCGGGAAAGAAGACGTACGGGATGCCGCGCCGCTCGGCGTACCGGATCTGCTTGCCGTACTTCTGTGCGGAGGCGGCCACCTCGGTCGGGATGCCCCGGGCGCGTAGTCGTTGCGCGATCGCGTTGCTCTGCGGACGAGACGCCTCGTCGACAAGTGCGACGAGCACCGCCGACGGCACGGACCGGCTCGACGTGAGCACCCCGTGATGGATCAGCGGCACCAGCATCCGGGTGATGCCGAGCGAGATGCCGACGCCCGGGTACGTGGTCTTGCCGTCGCTCGCGAGTGCGTCGTACCGGCCGCCGGAGCACACGGACCCGAGACCGTCGAACCCCTCCATCCGGGTCTCGAAGACAGTGCCGGTGTAGTAGTCGAGGCCGCGGGCGATGCGGAGGTCGGCCGTGACGGTCACGCCCTCGAGCGGCAGACCGCTCAGCGCGTCCATCACCTGCACCAGCTCGTCGATGCCCCGGTCGAGCAGCTCGTGCTTGACGCCGAGCTCGCGTACGCGGTCTGCGAACGACGCGTCGTGCGTACGGATCTCGGCCAGCCGCAGGCATGCCTCGGCCTGGTCGGCGCTCGCGCCGGCATCGGACCTCAGCAGGTCGCCGACCTTGTCTCGAGGCAGCTTGTCGAGCTTGTCGACGGCGCGCATCGCCGCCGCCGGGTCGGTGAGCCCGAGCCCGACGTAGAAGCCCTCGAGCAGGCGCCGGTTGTTGACCTGCAGGTGCAGGTTCGGAACCGGCAGGCCCGACAGGGCTTCGGCCATCACTGTCGCGACCTCGACGTCTGCATGAAAGGGCAGCTCGTCGCGTGCCACGACGTCGATGTCGGCCTGGGTGAACTCGCGGAACCGACCCTCCTGCGGGCGCTCGCCACGCCACACCTTCTGGATCTGGTAGCGACGGAACGGGAACTCGAGCTTGCCCGCGTGCTCGAGGACGTACCTCGCGAACGGCACGGTCAGGTCGAAGTGCATGCCAAGACCGGAGTCGCCGCCCTCGTCGGCGTGCAGCCGGCGCAGGACGTACACCTCCTTGTCGATCTCGCCACCCTTCGCCAGCCGGTCGAGCGGCTCGACCGCGCGCGTCTCGACCGAGGCGAACCCATGCAGCTCGAACGTCCGCCGAAGGTGGTCGATCACGTACGTCTCGGCGTTGCGCTCGGCAGGGAGCAGCTCCGGGAAGCCGCTGAGCGGCGTCGGCCTGCTCACCGGTCGACCAGCTCGGCGAGGAACGGGTTGGTGGCTCGCTCACGGCCCACGGTCGTCTGCGGCCCGTGACCAGGGAGCACGACGACGTCGTCGGCGAGCGGGAGCACCTTCTCCGTCAGACTGCCCACCATCGCCGCGTGGTCGCCGCCGTTGAGGTCGGTGCGGCCGATCGAGCCCGCGAACAGGAAGTCGCCGGTGAACATCAGCTCGGACACGTCCTCGGGGCCCTCGTACGCGACGCGGTACGCCACGGTGCCCGGCGTGTGCCCCGGGGTGTGGTCGACCGTGAACGTCAGACCGGCAGCGTCGATCTGCGCACCGTCGGTCGCCTGGCGTACGTCTGCCGGCTCGGTGAACTCGGGCACCTCGGTCATCCCGAGCTGTTGGCGCAGCATCAGTGCCGACTCGTTGGAGATCGCCGCCATCGGGTCGGCGAGCAGGTGCCGGTCTGCCGGATGGATCCAGACCGGGATGTCGTACTTGGTCGCGATGTCGCTCGCGCACCACATGTGGTCGAAGTGCCCGTGGGTGACCAGGATCGCCTCGGGGGTCAGCTCGTGCTGGGTGGCGACTCCGACGATGCCGTCGACGGAGTCCTGGCCCGGGTCGATCACGACGCAGCCGGCCCCGGCGCGCGGGCCGACCAGATAGCAGTTGGCCTGCAACGGGCCGGCGGGAAACGATGCGATCAGCACGCCGCTCAGGTTACGCGAGCCGGTCCGCGCCTTGCGAACCGATTCCCGCTCTCGGCGTACCACGCCCAGATCGCTCGTCCCAGGCCGTGTCTGCTCATACCGCGTCGGCTCGCGTGCCTCCGCATCCCGCCTGGCGGCGTTGCGATCACTCGAAGTAGGACCGACTACGACGCTCGCTCCCGCGCCTTGCCAGATCGGGCGCGGAGACCCGCTCCCTGGTCGACGCGGCATAAGCAGACACGGCCTAGACTTCCGGCAGCACAGACGACAAGGTGGATTCGTGAGCACAGAGTCAAGTCAGTGGGGCCGGGTCGGCCCCGACGGCACCGTCTACGTCAAGACCGCCGACGGCGAGCGCGCCGTTGGCCAGTGGCCCGATGGCAACCCCACCGAGGCTCTGGCGTTCTACACGCGCCGGTACGACGGGCTCGCGCTCGAGGTGGAGCTGCTCGAGAAGCGGATCGCGGGCGGTTCACTCGCACCCGATGAGGCGGGCAAGGCGGTCGCCACCGTACGTACCAGCATCACCGAAGCGCAGGCGGTCGGTGACCTCGACGGCCTGCTGCGCAGGCTCGATGCCCTCGCGCCGAGCATCGAGGAGCAACGCGAGCAGCGCAAGGAGGCCAAGGCACAGCGGCTGGCCGAGGCGCGTACGGCCAAGGAGGCGATCGCCGAGCGCGCCGAGACGATCGCGACCGGCAACGACTGGCGCAAGGGCGCCGACACATTGCGCGAGCTCCTCGACCAGTGGAAGGCGTTGCCGCGGCTCGACCGTTCCACCGACGATGCGCTGTGGCACCGCTTCTCGTCGGCGCGCACGGCGTACACCCGACGACGCAAGGCGCACTTCGCCGAGCAGCACGAGCAGCGGCACCAGGCGCAGGGCACCAAGGAGAAGCTCTGTGTCGAGGCGGAGTCCTTGCAGGAGTCGACCGAGTGGGGCCCGACGTCGAGTCGGTACCGCGAGCTGATGCAGCAGTGGAAGGCCGCCGGATCCGCACCGCGAGGTGCGGAAGAGCGGCTGTGGAAGCGGTTCCGGGCCGCGCAGGACGTCTTCTTCGGCGCGCGCGACGCGGCCAACCGCGAGCTCGACGCGGAGTACGAGGCGAATGCGGAGGTGAAGCGGCAGATCCTCGCGGACGCCGAGGCGCTGTTGCCGATCAGCGATGTCGACGCCGCCCGTGCGAGCTGGCGCGACATCGCCGACCGCTGGGACGCCGCCGGCAAGGTGCCGCGCGCCCAGATGCGTGAGCTCGAGGGGCGGATCCGCAAGGTGGAGACCGCGATCCGCGACGCCGGTGACGCGGAGTGGAAGAACACAAATCCCGAAGCGCGCGCTCGGGCCTCCGACACGGTTGACCAGCTCGAGCGGTCGATCGCCGGTATGCAAGCCGACCTGGAGAAGGCGAAGAACGCCGGCAAGGACAAGCGCGTACGCGATCTCGAGGAGTCGATCGCCGCGCGGGAGTCGTGGCTGACCGAAGCACGCAAGGCGCTCGCCGACTTCTCCTGAACGGTGAGGAGAGGATTCCGGCCCCTTGACGAGAGATTACGTAACGGTGGCATCGCTACGTAATCTCTCGTCAAGGGGCCGGAATCCTCTCCTCACCGTTATTGGGTGACGCGGTAGACGTCGAAGACGCCCTCGACGCCGCGCACCGTCTTGAGTACGTGACCGAGGTGCTTCGGATCGCCCATCTCGAACGTGAACTGGCTCTTCGCCACCCGGTCACGCCCCGTCGACAGCGTCGCCGACAAGATGTTCACATGGTGGTCCGACAACACGCGGGTCACGTCGCTGAGCAGCCGCGGCCGATCGAGCGCCTCGATCTGGATCGCCACCAGGAACACGCTCTGCGCGGTCGGCGCCCACTCGACCTCCATCATCCGCGCGGGCTCCCGCTCGAGGTTGCGTACGTTCGGACAGTCCTCGCGATGCACGGACACGCCATCACCGCGGGTCACGAAACCGACGATCTCGTCGCCGGGCACCGGCGTGCAGCACCGCGCGAGCTTGACGAGTACGTCGGTCGCACCGCGTACGATCACGCCCGCGTCGCCACGCTTCGCGCTGCGGCGTCGATCCGCGTC
Source organism: Solicola gregarius (assembly GCF_025790165.1). Taxonomy (GTDB): domain Bacteria; phylum Actinomycetota; class Actinomycetes; order Propionibacteriales; family Nocardioidaceae; genus Solicola; species Solicola gregarius. The sequence continues at coordinate 4,124,964 of NZ_CP094970.1, read as the reverse complement.
GCCCGGCATCGCAACGGCCTCGGCGACGTCCTCGGCCACACCTTCGGCGCCACCGTGCAGGTCGACGACTCGGTGCACGACGTTCTGTGCGCCGATGTGCCCCTCGCCGACCGCCGCGTACAACGCCGACACGTCGGCCACGTGGAGGTCCTTGGCAACTGACGTCAGCGAGTCGTGGTTCAGCAACCGCTGCAGCGGCAGCCCCTGCTTGCGCATCGCGCGGGTGATCGAGTCCTTGCCGCGCTCGATCGCCTCTTCGCGGCGCTCCTTGGTGAACCAGTGCTTGATCTTGTTCCGCGCCCGCGGGCTCTGTACGAACTCCAGCCAGTCCCGGCTCGGGCCCGCGGTCGACGCCTTCGAGGTGAACACCTCGACGACGTCACCGTTCTCCAGCTTCGACTCCAGAGGTACGAGGCGCCCGTTGACCCGGGCACCGATGCAGGCGTGCCCGACCTCGGTGTGCACGGCGTACGCGAAGTCGACCGGCGTCGAGGCCGACGGCAGCTGGATCACGTCGCCGCGCGGTGTGAAGACGAACACCTCGGCCGTATTGATCTCGAACCGCAGCGAGTCGAGGAAGTCGCCGGGGTCAGCGGTCTCCTGCTGCCAGTCGACGAGCTGGCGCAGCCAAGCCATATCGCCTTGCGTGGTGACGGCCTCCTGGTCGGTGTTGCCGCTCTTGTCCTTGCCCTTCTCGGTGTCGCGGCCCGCCTCGGAGTTCTCCTTGTACTTCCAGTGCGCGGCGACGCCGTACTCCGCGCGCCGGTGCATCGAGAACGACCGGATCTGCAGCTCGACCGGCTTACCCTCCGGGCCGATGACCGTCGTGTGCAGCGACTGGTACATGTTGAACTTCGGCATCGCGACGTAGTCCTTGAACCGCCCGGGCACGGGGTTCCAGCGGGCGTGCAGCGCGCCCAGCACGGCGTAGCAGTCGCGTACGGAGTCGACCAGGATCCGGATGCCGACCAGGTCGTAGATGTCGGCGAACTCGCGGCCGCGCACGATCATCTTCTGGTAGATCGAGTAGTAGTGCTTGGGGCGCCCCGTCACGGTCGCCTTGATCTTGTGCCGGCGCAGGTCGTCTTGCACCTGCTTGATCACCGTCGCGAGAAACTCCTCCCGAGCCGGGGCGCGGTCGGCGACCAGGCGCACGATCTCGTCGTACACCTTCGGATGCAGGGTCGAGAACGAGAGGTCCTCGAGCTCCCACTTGATGGTGTTCATGCCGAGGCGGTGCGCGAGCGGCGCGTAGATCTCGATCGTCTCGCGGGCGATGCGCTCCTGCTTGTCCTGTCGCAGGTGGCGCAGCGTACGCATGTTGTGCAGGCGATCGGCGAGCTTGATGACGAGCACCCGGATGTCGCGGCTCATCGCGACGATCATCTTGCGGATCGTCTCGGCCTGCGCGGAGTCGCCGTACTTGACCTTGTCGAGCTTCGTCACCCCGTCGACGAGCTGGGCGACCTCGTCGCCGAAGTCGTCGCGCAGCTGGTCGATGGCGTACGGGGTGTCCTCGACCGTGTCGTGCAACAGCGCCGCGCACAGCGTCGCCGGCGTCATGCCCAGCTCGGCGAGAATCGTCGTCACGGCCAGCGGGTGCGTGATGTACGGGTCGCCGCTCTTGCGCCGCTGGTCGACGTGCAGGCGCTCGGCGGTGAGGTACGCGCGCTCGATGATCCCGACGTCTGCCTTCGGGTGGGTCGTACGCACGATGTGCAGCAGCGGTTCGAGCACCGGGATCGTCGAGGTCGACCGGCTGCCGAGCCTGGCGAGGCGGCTGCGCACGCGCATCGACGCGGACACCGACCCCGATCGGACCGTCGGGACCGTCGCGCCCGACTTCGTCTCCGTGCCGGAACTCGCGTCGTCGGCCATGCACACCTCCACTCGCCCGTCGCTGCCGCGTTACGCGGCGGTACGGCCTACGTACTCATCGTATGCCCGTACGCCAGCGCAACCCGGCGGCGTCCCCGTTTCGGAGAGTCCGAATGTGTTCGATCGGCGAGAAGGCCCACCTGAAGTCTCCGAAGCGGGGACAGCGGGGGTCGTTCGTACGTCAGCGCACCACGACACTCAGCAGGGTGGCGATGCCGGCGAGCAGCATCGCGATCACGATCACGGCCGCGACCATCCGGCGTTGGCCATCATTCATGGTTGCTCCGTGTTCATGGCTGCTCCGCGTTCGCCGCGGGCCTCCGAGGTCGGACGTACGGGACCCGGCGACGTCACAGGCGACGAAGGGCACCGACAGGCATGCCCGCGAGCCTATCGCGACCGTGCAATGCCTCGAGCTCCAGCAGCACCGCGGTGCCGACGTGGGTCGCGCCACACTCGCCGACGAGCCGCGCGGTGGCCGCGACCGTGCCACCCGTCGCCAGCACGTCGTCGATCACCAGGGCCCGGTCGCCGGGCGCGAGCGCGTCCCTGTGCATCTCGAGGGTCGCCTCGCCGTACTCCAGCGCGTACGAGACGGCGTACGTCGGTCCGGGCAGCTTGCCCGCCTTACGTACGGGGACGAAGCCGGCGCCCAGCGCGAGAGCGACCGGCGCCGCGAGGATGAACCCGCGGGCCTCTATTCCGAGTACTCGGTCGATCGGGCCTCCCGCGAGCGAGCGACCCAGCTCGGTGAGCGCATCGACGACCGCCTGCAGGGCCTCCGCGTCGGCAAGCAACGGGGTGATGTCCCGGAACGTGACGCCGGGCTCCGGCCAGTCGGGAATGTCGCGCACGAGCTCGTGCAACAGGGTCTCGACTGACCGGTCACTCACTTGGGTCGCCTCCCACGTTTCGACCGCGGCGCGCGGCTCGGTTGCGCGCGCTTCGCCGCGCCTGACGTCGTGACGGCGCGGGTCGGCGCCGTCGTCGACCCGACCTTAGCGTCCTCGTCACTCGCCGCCGCGCTCACGGCGTCCCGCGCGCGCCTGCGCTCGACCTTCTTGGCCTGCTCGCGTACGGCCGGCTCGGACTCCTTGAGCTGTACGGCCAGCGGGGTCGCGATGAAGATCGACGAGTACGTACCGGCGGCCATGCCGACGAACAACGCGAGCGAGAGGTCCTTGAGCGGGCCGCTGCCGAGAGCAGCGACGCCCACGACGAGCAGTGCACCGACCGGCAGCAACGCCATGATCGACGTGTTGATGGAACGTACGAGGGTCTGGTTGACGGCGAGGTTGGCCGACTCGGCGTACGTACGGGTGTGCGTCCGCTCGAAGCCGCGAGTGTTCTCGCGGACCTTGTCGAACACCACGACCGTGTCGTAGAGCGAGTATCCGAGGATCGTGAGCAACCCGGTCACCGTTGCCGGCGTGACCTCGAATCCCGACCACGCGTAGACGCCGACGGTGATCACCAGGTCGTGGATCAGCGCGACGATCGCCGACACCGACATCTTCCATTCTCGGAAGTACGCCCAGATGAAGATCACCACGAGGCCGAGGAAGACGAACAGCCCGATGGCCGCCTTCTGCGCGACCTGCTGCCCCCAGGTCGCGCCGATGAGGTTCTGGCTGATGTCGCTCGCGCCCGCGTCACGCAGCGACGCCTCGACCTTCGTCGCCTCGTCCTGGCTCAGCGGCTTGGTGTCGATGCGGATCGCGTTCTGTCCGGACGTGGTGACCGTCGGGTCGCCGGCGTCGGATACACCCGAGTCGGCGACGGCGTCGCGCATCGCATCGACGTTCGCGTCGGTCGGCGCGATCTTGGCCGTGAACTCGACGCCACCCCGGAACTCGATACCCATGTCAAGACCACGGGTCAACAATCCGAGCCCCGCCGCGAGCAGGATCACGACCGAGATCGCGTACCACAAGCGGCGCCGACCGACGAAGTCGAACGAGATGCGCCCCTCGTACAGGTGCTGACCGAAGGTGGAGATGCGACCCATCAGTGCTCACCTCCCGCCGACGCGGATGCCGGTCGTTTCGCCATCTGCGACACGGGCCGGTCGTGGATGCCCAGGTGCTTGCGGTCGAGTCCCGAGAACCGGTGGCCCTGGCCGAAGAACTGAGTACGTGCGAGCAGCGCGACCAACGGCTTGGTGAAGAAGAAGACGATGAACACGTCGATCAGCGTGGTGAGACCGAGCGCGAACGCGAACCCGCGTACGACGCCGATCGCGAAGATGTACAACACGAGCGCGGCCATGAACGACACCGAGTCGGCGGCGACGATGGTCATCCGCGCCCGACGCCAGCCGCGTTCGACGGCCACGCGTAGAGACCGCCCCTCGCGTACCTCGTCGCGTAATCGTTCGAAGAACACGACGAACGAGTCGGCCGTGATGCCGATCGCGACGATCAGGCCGGCGATGCCCGGCAGGGTCAGAGTGAAGCCGGCGCTGGCGGCGAGCAGCAGCACGAGGGCGTACGTCGTGGCGGCGGCGACCAGCAGGGACGCGATGACGACCAGGCCGAGTCCGCGGTAGTAGAACAGGCTGTACAAGATGACGAGCAACAGGCCGACCGCGCCCGCGGTGAGGCCGGCGTCGAGCTGGCTGCCGGCGAGCGACGGACCCTCCACGGAGACGCTGTTGACGCCGAACGTGAGCGGCAAGGCGCCGTACTTGAGGGAGTTCGCAAGCGACTGCGCGCTGTCCTGGGTGAAGTCGCCCGAGATCTGGGACTGACCGTTGGTGATGTGGGCTTCGCTCTGCGGCGCGCTCAGAACGGCACCGTCGAGGACGATGGCGAAGCGACTGCCGGCGGAGTTGCCGCTGTTGTACTGATCGGTGAGGGCGTCGGTGACCTGATCGAAGGTGCTCTGACCGTCGCCGCCGAGCTCGAGGCTGACGACCCAGTCGACCTGGTTCTGGGGCACTCCGGCGCTGACGTCGCTGACGTCGGTGCCCGGGATGACCGACGGACTGAGCAGGAAGGTCTCGCCGGATTCTGGATCGCAGGTGACGAGGGGCTCATCGGCCACGTCGTCGACCTTGCCGAGGGACTTGTCGTTGCACTGGAAGGACGAAAGCTGATCGTTGAGATCGGATATCGCCGGTCGATAGTCGGGTGGGAGCGCGTCCAACCCCTCGGTCTCGGCCGAGATCATCTGGTCGAGCGACAGCTCGGTCCAGTCGACGTCGGTCGAGGAGTCGTCGGCGTCGTCGTTGTCATCACCACCATCGTCGGACTGGTCACCGCTCGACTGATCGCCACTCGACTGGTCGCCGCTCGGGTCGTCGGACTCGCCGTTACCGGGGTCGTCGCCGCCGTCGGACTTGGCACCGGCACTCTGCGCGCCGTCGGTCGGCGCAGTGCGGTTCTTGCCGTTGTCGGAGGTCGAATCGCTGCCCGAGCTCGTCTGCTCGTCACTCGGCTTCTCGAACGGCAGCTGCTGGTCGTTGCCGGACCCGTTGCCGGACCCGTTCTCGGGCTGCTGCTGGGCGTTGTCGCTCGTCGCCCAGACCAGCCTGAACCGCAGCTGCGCCGTGCGGCCGACCTCATCGACGATGCCGGCCTGCTTCTCGCCGGGAATCTCGATGACGACCTGGTCGCCGCCCTGCGTCGTGACGTCGGCCTCGGAGATACCGCTGCCGTTGACGCGCTGGTCGATGATGTCGCGCGCCTCGTCGAGCTTCTCCTGCGTGACGTCGCCGCTGGACGTCTTCGCCTCGAGGGCGATCCGCGTACCGCCCTGGAGATCGAGGCCGAGGCGAGGCTTCCAGTCACCGACCATCGCGACGACGCCGTAGAGCACGACGATCACGGCGAGGAAGATCGCGAGTACGCGCCCGGGGCGAGGCTTCCTCGAAGACGTACGTCCTCGTCGCGCAGTGCTCACTACTTCTCTTCGTGGGTCGGGAGTTCAGGCTCGCTCTGCTCGGTCGGGGCAGTGTCGTCGGCATCGTCGACGTCGTCAGCATCGGAGTCGTCGGCGTCGCGGGTCTCGAGGGCCGCATCGTCGGTCGCGTCGTCGGGCGTGACCACCCGTCCGATGGCCTGCCGGTGCACGGTGATCACCGTGCCTGGGGCGATCTCGATCTCCAGCTCGGAATCACCGACAGAGAGGACGTCGCCGAAGATGCCGCTGGTGAGCATCACCCGTGCGCCGACCTCGAGACTCGACTGCGTTTGCAGGGTCTCCCGCTGTCGCTTCCGTGCAGGGCGGAACACGAGGAACCAGAACACCAATGCCAGCAGTACGAACGGGAGCAATGCGTACAGGTCTTCTTGCGTCACGGGTGGTCACTCCAGGAGTTCACGGGTTTTGTCGCCGGTCGATTGCCGAACCATCGCGCATCCTACGCCGCACTACCTGACGGTACGCCGCGCCTCCCGCACCCGTCAGCACCGCTGTCCCACTCGCCGCTCGGTACCGACGGTCGCGCTCCCCGCTCCGCTCGTCCCTCGCTCCGCGGCTCGCCGCTCAGTCGAGCGGGAGGGTGTCCGGCGCACCCGGCGCCGGCGCGGCGAGACCCAGATGCGACCAAGCGGCAGGGGTCGCGACCCGCCCCCGCGGCGTCCGTGCGAGGAACCCCATGCGTACCAGGAACGGCTCGGCAAGCTCCTCGACCGTCTCGCGCTCCTCGGCGACGGCGACCGCGAGCGTGGAGACGCCCACCGGTCCCCCGCCGAAGCTGCGGCACAGCGCGTGGAGCACGGCGCGGTCGAGCCGGTCGAGTCCGAGCCGGTCGACCTCGAACAGGTCGAGTGCGCGGTGCGCGATGTCCTCGTCGACCGTGCCGTCGGCGCGTACCTCTGCGTAGTCACGGACGCGGCGCAGCAGCCGGTTGGCGATCCGGGGCGTGCCCCGCGAGCGCGACGCGATCTCGAGCCCGCCGTCCTCGGTGACGTCGACTTCGAGCAGCCGCGCGGAGCGACGGACGATGCGATGCAGCTCGGCGGCCTCGTAGTACTCGAGCTGGGCCGTGAAGCCGAACCGGTCGCGCAGCGGCCCCGGCAGCAGACCCGCCCGCGTGGTCGCGCCGACGAGCGTGAACTGCGGGATCTCCAACGGGATGGCGGTGGCACCGGGGCCCTTGCCGATGACGACATCGACGCGGAAGTCCTCCATCGCCATGTACAGCAGCTCTTCGGCCGGCCTCGACATGCGATGGATCTCGTCGACGAAGAGCACATCGCCTTCGTTGATGCCCGACAGAATGGCCGCGAGATCGCCCGCGTGCTGGATGGCGGGACCGCTCGTCACCCGCAGCGGGGCCGACATCTCGCCCGAGATGATCATCGCGAGCGTGGTCTTGCCCAGGCCGGGCGGACCGGAGAGCAGTACGTGGTCGGGCGTACGCTCGCGACGCCTGGCCGCATGGAGCACGAGGGTGAGCTGCTCGCGTACGCGATCTTGGCCGACGAGCTCGTCCAGCGTCTTCGGCCGCAGCGCCGCCTCGAACGCACGCTCGTCGCCCTCGGCGTCGGGCTGGACCAGCGCGCGTGCCGTGTCGAGCGGCGGGTCTTCGGAGTGCGCGTCGTACGTCATGTTCTCCTCAGCGCTCGCCGATGTCATGCCTTCGACAGCGTACGCAACGCGCCGCGCAGCAGGGCAGGTACGTCGACGGTGTCGCCCTGCTCATCGGCGATCGGCGCGACGGCGACAACCGCCTTATCGGCCTCGCGGGCCGACCAGCCGAGGCCGATCAGCGCCTCGTGGACCTGGTCGCGCCAGGGGCTGTGTCCGGATGCGGGCATGGTCGCGGCCACCGACGCCGCCGGGCCGACGCGGTCCTTGAGCTCGAGCACGATGCGCTGTGCACCCTTGGCACCGATGCCCGGCACCGAGGTCAGCGTCTTGTGGTCGTCGCTCGCAACCGCGGTACGGATGTCGTCGGGGCTGAGCACCGCGATCATCGCCTGCGCGACCTTGGGGCCGATGCCGTTGGCGGTCTGGACGAGCTCGAACATGTCGCGCTCCTCGTCGTCGGCGAAGCCGTACAAGGTCAGGGAGTCCTCGCGTACGACCATCGACGTCGTCAGTGTCGCCTGCTCACCGCGGCGCACGCCCGCGATCGTGGTCGGCGTGGCGTGCACGAGCATGCCTACCCCACCCACCTCGATGACGACCGACGTCAGGTTGGTTGCGGCGACCCTGCCGGAGACGAAGGCGATCACGGTGTCCTCCTCGTGGACTGTGCGAGTACGGCGGCCTCGAGCCGCGAGGCGGCCTGGCCGCGCCAGACGTGGCAGATGGCGAGGGCCAGCGCATCGGCCGCGTCGGCCGGCTTCGGCGGTGCCCCCAGTCGCAGCAGGCGGGTGACCATGGCGGCAACCTGCGCCTTGTCGGCGCGACCGCTCCCCGTCACGGCGGCCTTCACCTCGCTCGGCGTGTGCAACGCGACCGGCAGGCCTCGACGGGCCGCCGCGGCCATGACGACGCCGCTGGCCTGCGCCGTGCCCATCACGGTACGTACGTTGTGCTGGCTGAACACCCGCTCGACCGCGACCGCGTCGGGGCTGTGCCGGTCGAGCCACGCCTCGAGCTCGGCCTCGATCGCGAGCAACCGCGCGGACACGTGCGCGTCGGCGGGCGTACGCGCGACGCCGAACTCCACCATCGACAGCGGGCGACCGATCGTACCGTCGACGACGCCGATGCCGCAGCGGGTCAAACCGGGGTCGATGCCGAGCACGCGCATCAGGCACCCCCGCCCGTACGCGCGGGCGCGCCAAAGCTCAGCGAACGCATGTTCGACAGGCTAACGGGACGCGTACGCCGGCTCACGGCGACGCGCCGGGAGGCGTGGGTTGCGGCGATACCAAGTTCACCTGGTATCGCTGCACTTCCCTGGGCGTCGACGCCTGGGGTCGTGGGCTATACCAAGTGAACTTGGTATCGCTGCAACCAGCGACGGCCCCGAAACGGCCGACTCAGCGGTAGCGGCGGGCGAGGTTCTCGGCCGCCGACGGGCCGGGGCTCCATTCGGAGATCCACGGCCCGGTGCCCTCCGAGCCGTCGATGACGCCGTCCTCGAGCCAGGTGACCTCTCCCGAGAGCACCGACTTCGCCAGCTTGACATCAAGCTCGTCGGCGTTGTCCCACAGCTGGTCGAACAGTGCGTCGACCCTTACCCGCGCCTGCTGACAGAAGACCTCGGCCAGTTGGTACGCCATGTCGGCGTGCGCCGGCTGCTCGGTCCGCAGGTTCTCCGCCCGCGCGCAGGACGCGGCCATCGCGAACAGCTCGGCGCCGATGTCGACGATGCGTCCGAGGAAGGCCTGCTTGTACTCGAGCTTGGCCTGCCACCTGCTCATCCCGTAGAACGTGTTGCGGGCGAGCTTGCGCGACGACCGCTCGACGTAGCGAAGGTGCTTCGCCAGCCGACCGAACTCGCCGTACGACGTCGGCACCGCGCCCTTGCCCGCGACCAGCTGCGGCAGCCATTTCGCGTAGAACCCGCTCGCCTTGGCGGCTGCCTTCGCCTTGGCCTGTAGGTCGGCGTCGGCCGATGCCAGGTCACCGGCGGCCGCGAGATGGGCGTCGACCGCCTCGCGGGCGATCAGCAGCCGCATGATCTCCGAGGAGCCCTCGAAGATCCGGTTGATCCGCAGATCGCGCAGGATCTGCTCGGCCGGCACGGCACGCTCGCCGCGCGCCGCCATCGAGTCGGCCGTCTCGTACCCGCGTCCACCGCGAACCTGGACGAGCTCGTCGGCCACCTGCCACGCCATCTCGCTCGACCACAGCTTCGCGAGCGCCGCTTCGATCCGGATGTCCTTCGTACCCGCGTCCGCGAGCCGGGTCGACAGGTCGAGCACCGACTCCATCGCGTACGTCGTCGCCGCGATGAACGACAGCTTCTGGGAAACGGCGCCGTGCTCGCCGACCGGTCGCCCCCACTGCACCCGCGCGTTCGACCACTCGCGCCCGATCTTCAGCGACCACTTCCCCGCCGCCGCGCACAGGGCCGGGATCGAGAGCCGCCCGGCGTTCAACGTGGTGAGCGCGATCTTGAGGCCCTGGCCCTCGCGTCCGAGACGGTTCTCGGCGGGTACGCGTACGTCGTGGAACCGGGTCACGCCGTTCTCGATGCCCTTCAGGCCCATGAACACGTTGCGGTTCTCGACCGTGATGCCGGGAGAGTCGGCCTCGACAACGAACGCCGAGATGCCGCCACGCTCGCCGTCGTGCTCGGGCACCCGCGCCATCACGACCAACAGGTCGGCGACGACACCGTTGGTGGTCCACAGCTTGACGCCGTCGAGCACGTACCCGTCGTCGGTCGGCGTTGCGGTCGCGGCCAGCCGGGCCGGGTCGGAGCCGACATCCGGCTCGGTCAGGAGGAACGCCGAGATGGCACCCGCGGCACACCGCGGCAGGAACTCCCGCTTCTGCTCGTCGGTGCCGAACATCTTGACCGGCTCGGGTACGCCGATCGACTGGTGCGCGGAGACGAGCGCGCCGATGCTGGGGTGTACGGAGCCGAGCAACATCAGCGCGCGCCCGTAGTAGTACATCGAGAGTCCGAGCCCGCCGTACGCGGTGGGGATCTTCATGCCGAACACGCCGATGGCCGCGAACTGCTTCACGTACTCGTCGGGGACGACCGAGTCCCGCTCGATGCGCAGGCCGTCCATCGAACGGCAGACGTCCTCCAACTCGACCAGGAACGCCTCACCCCGCTCGGCGTCGTCGGCCGGCACCTCCGGGTACGGGTGGATGAGGGACGCGTCGAAGCGGCCGAGATACAGCTCCTTGGCGAAGCTCGGCCGGGTCCACTCGGTCTCGCGCGCCTGCTCGGCCACCTCGCGGGCCTGTTCGGGACTCACCTGGGCTTGTTGGGTCGTCACGCTGGGCTCCAATCGCCGCCGTTACCAATCGAGCCGAAAGTAGCCCGACAACGATCGCGGCCGTGACCAGGACGGCTGGCTACTATCGGATCGGGTTGGTAACGATCAGCTCCGTCCACCCAGTGTTACTACGAAGTAGCCGTCAGCGGAACCCCTCGAGCCCGATCGCGCGGCCCGAACGTACGACTGGCGACCGTTCGACCCGTCGCGAGATCTACGCCGAGCGTTACGTCCGGCGACACGCCATGACGAGTGCGGACGAGCCGCCCGAACCGTACGCATCGACCTCCCGCCCGGCAACGGACCATCGACGTCCTCGACCGCCCGGCAGCCGCGACGACGAACGTGTGCGGGCCCGTCCACGCCGAGCTCCAGCCGAGCCGCTTCGCACGGAAACGCCTGACGACTCTCCCGTCGCTCATCCTGCGGAGTTCGATGCCGACCAGCTTCGTCGGCACGCCATCGCGCCACCTCCAGATGTCGCTCTGCAGGTAACGACCGTCCGGCGAGATCGAACGCGGCGCGAGTCCACGCATGCCTCGCCGCCAGATCACCTCGGTCGGCTTGTCGAGGCGAACCATGGCAAATCCGCCCTTCGCGGCGGGCTCATCGGTGAGCAGGCGATTGTGGCGTGCACTCGCCCACCAGCCGGCTCGCCGGACGACCGTCGACATCGAGTCAGGCTTCGGTCGCAGCCACGAAACCCATTCGCGCCCGCGCGCGCTCACGTCCACCAGGGCGCGGGCCCCGCGCATGTCGAGCACGTCGATCCGACGCGCGGTCCAGCGGGAGATCGTCTTGTCGCCCGGGATGGTACGAATGCTGAGCCGGTCGCGTCTGCGGCCGGACCTGACGACCGACGCGTGCCGACCCGATGGTGAGATCCAGTAGGCATCACGTTCGCCGAATTGCAGCCGCTTCGCGTAGCCCTTCCGCGGCACGTACCAGAGTCTTGCTCGGTACCCTTTTCGATCCCCACCGACGATGTACCCCTTCCGTGCCTTCCCGTGGATCCAGACATGCGGGTACGGCTTCAGCACGCGTACGCGCTTGCGGAACCTGCCGTCGCGGATCGTCGTGCCGACCAGGCGTGCCTGTGAGGTCGGCGCACCTTTCGCAAGCGTGCCCGGGTGGATGCGTACCGTCGTGGCCTGCCGGTCATCGGTGGCCTCTACCGCTTCAGCGGATGGCGTGAGCACGACGCTGGTCGCCGTCGTCGCGACGGCGAGCAGGACGGTGAGTGCGTGAGACATGTCGTGCCTTCCGTGGGCCTTGGAGGAGATGACCCGACGGGCCTGCCGGAAGGTTGCCGCGTGGCTCAGGGCGTCTGGGCGACGCAGAACTCGTTGCCCTCCGGGTCCTGCATGATCGTCCACGCGAAGTTCCACTCGCGCTTGTCATCGACGCGTTTGGCGCCGAGACCGATCAACCAGTTGACCTCGGCCTCGCTGTCGTCGGCGGCGAAGTCGATGTGTACCCGATTCTTCGCGACCTTCGACTCCGGCACGCGCGCGAACATCCACGCGTTGCTACCGCCCACCGCGTGATCTTCGGCCATGCCGATGGTGGCGAAGTCGCGGGTCGAGTGGCCGTCGAGCGGACGGTCGAGCGCCGCCGCCCAGAACCTGCCGACGGTCATCGCATCGTCGCAGTCGAAGGTCACTGCGGCCAGCTGAACGGTCATGTCACGATCTCCTCTGTGGTGATGACGGGCCAACAGATCTCGGTCCGGAATCTGCTCGGGTCGTCGGTGTCGCCGTAGCTGACGAGGTAGCGCTCGCGTACGGGAAGCCCCGACGGCTCGGCGTTGTCGGCGACCCACGCACCGAGCTTGCGGTACGAGTCGTCGATGTCGTCGTACGCGCCCGCGTGCACGAGCACGGCCACCGTTGCAGCCGGCACCTCTGCGTTGACAACGCCTTCCCGGCCGAGAGCGACCGGCTCGGCGATGGGCAGGAACGCCTCGACGTCGTCCGGCTCATCGGACGGGATCTCTGCCGGATACAGCGCGCCGGTCTCGGCGATCGGCGTCACGGCACCGTGGGCAACGGCCTCGGCGAGCATCGCGTACGCGCCTCCGAGGAACTCTGCGTACCCGTCGCAGGCGACGCGGCCGCGTACCGCGAGAGTGTGCTGGTGCGGCTCGTCGCGTACGAAGACCGGAGTGTGCGCCTGCGGCCGCTCGATTCCGTCCTGCAGGTCGGCCACGATCCGCTCGACACGGGTGAGCCGCTCGCGCATCACGTCCTCATGCGCGGCGAGCACCTTCGCCGTCACGTCAGGATCGCGCGCATGCAGCACCTCGCGTACCTCGTCGAGCGGCAGGTCGAGCGAGCGCAGCCGGTAGATCACGGCGGCGTCGATCAGCTGTGCCGAGTGGTACGCGCGATAGCCGGTGTGCGGATCGACCCGGCCGGGCACCAGAAGCCCCGACTCGTGGTACGCCCGCAGCGCCTTGATCGAGAGCATGCTCGCCCGGGAGAAGGCGCCGATCGGTAGCAGTCCGTTGCTCATGACGATGACTCTGGTGCCTCCCCCAGGGGGAGAGTCAAGCGGTCGCCGTCACGCGTCCTCGTCCATGCTCATCTCGGACGGCCTCGATGGGTCGCTCCCGTCAGCCGACCTGGGCCATGACCTCGTCGGAGGCGTCGAAGTTGGCAAAGACGTTCTGTACGTCATCGGAGTCCTCGAGCGCGTCGATCAGCCGCACCACCTTGCCGGCGGCCTCGGCATCGACCTCGACCGTCACCGTCGGTACGAACGACTGCTCGGCCGACTCGTAGTCGAGGCCGGCCTCCTGCAACGCCGTACGTACGGGGACGAGATCGGTCGGCTCGCTGATGATCTCGAAGCTCTCGCCCAGGTCGTTGACCTCCTCGGCGCCCGCGTCGAGGACGGCCATCAGGATGTCGTCCTCGTTGGTCTCGCCCGACTCCTGCTCACGGTTGACGATGACGACGCCCTTGCGGTTGAACATGTACGACACCGAACCCGGGTCGGCCATCGAGCCGCCGCCACGGGTCATCGCGGTGCGCACCTCCATCGCGGCGCGGTTCTTGTTGTCGGTGAGGCACTCGATCAGGAACGCGACGCCGGCCGGCCCGTAGCCCTCGTACATGATCGTCATGTAGTCGACGCCCGCGCCGTCGAGACCGCCACCGCGCTTGACCGCGCGATCGATGTTGTCGTTGGGGACCGACGACTTCTTCGCCTTCTGGATCGCGTCGTACAGGGTGGGGTTGCCGCCGGGATCGGATCCGCCCGTGCGCGCCGCGACCTCGATGTTCTTGATCAGCTTCGCGAACATCTTGCCGCGCCGTGCGTCGATCACGGCCTTCTTGTGCTTCGTAGTCGCCCACTTGGAGTGGCCTGACATGGCGCGATCCTTCCCTCTGCTCTTCGGGCCTGCTCAACCTTACCGGGCGGCTTCAGGCAGCCGCGCGTACCAGGTCGAGGAAGTAACGATGGATGCGGTCGTCGTGCGCGACCTCCGGGTGGAACGACGTCGCCAGCAGCGATCCTTGCCGCACGGCGACGATCGCGCCGGCGGCGTCGTCACCGGTGGGTACGCGGGCGAGCACGTCGACGTCGGGACCGGCGTCCTCGACCCAGGGTGCCCGGATGAACACCGCGTGCACCGGCGCCGCGAACACGTCGAACTTCGAGGTCGGTCTCGAACGAGTCGACCTGGCGGCCGAACGCGTTGCGGCGGACGGTGACATCGAGCCCGCCGAGGGTCTCCTGCCCCTCGATGCCGTCCCGGATGCGGTCGGCGAGCATGATCATCCCGGCACAGGTGCCGAAGGTGGGCATGCCCTCCGCGATGCGCTTGCTCAACGGCTCGAACAGGTCGAACGTACGGGCCAGCTTGTACATCGTGGTCGACTCCCCGCCCGGCAGGATGAACCCGTCGCAGCGGTCGAGCTCCTCCGGCCGGCGTACGGCGACCGCCTCGGCCCCGAGATCGGCGATGACCCGCAGGTGCTCGCGTACGTCACCTTGCAGGGAGAACACGCCGACGGTCAGCCGGGAACGGGAGGTCACGCGTCCAGCGTAGTTCCGGCGACGGTGTTCGCCCGCGGGTGGGACCGGTTTGCGACCGGGGCGTCCCCGGTCGCAACGGTTCGATACCGGGGCGTCCCCGGTCCACTAGGTAGAGACCTGGGCGTCCCCGATCGCAAACTGTGCGAGACCTGGGCGTCCCCGATCGCAAACGCGCCGGATCAGGCGCCGAGGCGGCGGTGCCAGTGCGCCGACACCTCGATGCGGCCCTCGTCGAAGTGGCCGTCGAGGGCCTCGGCGGCCAGCGCCGCGATCACCTCGTCGAGTATCCCGTCGCCTTCGGCGACATTCGCCGAGTCGGGATGCCATACGTTCAGCTCGAGCATGCCGTGGTCGACGGCGTGCCATACGTCGGGCGCGGTGAACCACACGATGCCGCGAGATGGCGCTGCGTCCTGCGCCCGCCGGTCGAGCTCCGCCTTGGCGGTCCAGTGATCCTCGATCGCCTGTAGTACGGGCAGCCCTGCCGTCTCCAGCGCGGCGAACACGCGCTGCAACCGGTCGTAGTCCGTGACCTCGGGCCACGCTTGCTGATCTGCCACCAGGTCTGCCCGCGCCTCGCCGATCAAGGTGGACGCACGGTGCTCGACCTCGGCCTCGCCCGCCTGACGTACCGCCTCGACGACCTCGGCGTGGATGCGCTCCGCCGAGTACGTGCCCGCGCGTACGACGACCCGCGCGAAGCCGCGCAGCTCGTCGTCGACCGTCAGCTTCGGAACGCTGCGAAATCCCATGCCCGGCGCCGCGTCACCAGCCGCGCTCGGCGAGCCGGTGTGGCTCGGGGATGTCGTCGACGTTGATGCCGACCATCGCCTCGCCGAGGCCGCGCGACACCTTGGCGATCACGTCGGGGTCGTCGTAGAACGTCGTCGCCTTGACGATCGCCTCGGCACGCTGCCCGGGGTTGCCGGACTTGAAGATGCCGGACCCGACGAACACACCCTCGGCGCCGAGCTGCATCATCATCGCGGCATCGGCAGGCGTCGCGATGCCGCCGGCGGTGAACAGCACCACCGGAAGCTTGCCCGCGGCAGCGACGTCCTTGACCAGCTCGTACGGCGCCTGGAGCTCCTTGGCGGCCACGTACAGCTCGTCCTCGGGAAGGCTCGACAGCTTGCCGATCTCCGCCCGGATCTGGCGCATGTGCATGGTGGCGTTCGATACGTCGCCGGTGCCGGCCTCGCCCTTCGAGCGGATCATCGCCGCACCCTCGGTGATGCGCCGCAGCGCCTCGCCGAGGTTCGTCGCGCCACAGACGAACGGCACGGTGAACTGCCACTTGTCGATGTGGTTGGCGTAGTCGGCCGGCGTCAGCACCTCGGACTCGTCGACGTAGTCGACGCCCAGCGACTGGAGCACCTGGGCCTCGACGAGGTGCCCGATGCGCGCCTTGGCCATCACCGGGATCGACACCGTCTCGATGATGCCGTCGATCAGGTCGGGGTCGCTCATCCGCGCCACGCCGCCCTGTGACCGGATGTCGGCCGGAACACGCTCGAGCGCCATCACCGCGACCGCACCGGCGTCCTCGGCGATCTTCGCCTGCTCGGCATCGACGACGTCCATGATGACGCCGCCCTTCAGCATCTCGGCCATGCCGCGCTTGACGCGCGAGGAGCCGACTGCGTGGGTGGGCTCGGGGTTGACGGTCACTGGTGTTCCTCGGTGTGCTCGCGGGACAGTTCGATCTGCTGTCCATCGTACGGTCACGGCGCCGGCATCCGTACGCGGAGGGCCCGCCCCCGTGGGCCGCACGTTCGCGCGCGACACGCCCGCATGTCGCCACCACAACGTGCGGCCCACGGGGCGGGTGGTTCGGGTCAGGCCGCGCGACCCGAGGCCGCCTGCCCGACGAGCCGGGTCAGGCCGTCGGGCGGCGCATCATCGAACTCGAACGGCTGCGGCCACGGCGCCCTTCCCGCCAACCGGCACAGGCGTACGACCGGGCGTCGCCGCATCGCCTGCGTACGCTCCACCAGGTCGTTGTGGAAGCGATGGGCGTACCGGACCCGCTCACACGAGGCGACCAGGTCGGCGAGCAGCTCACGGTGTGGCGCGTCGGCACGTTCCCACACGTCACCGGCCGCATCGGCCGGGCCGAGCACCGTGCGGAGCAACCGCGACAGCTCGCCCTCGGAGTCCTCGCGCTCGTCGCCGGGCGCCGCTCGGGCGTTGTCGGCGGCCTCCACGAGTACCAGCGTCGCGGCGGGATCGACGAGGCCCGATACGGCGAAGTCACGCACGGTCGACGAGCGGTCGATGAGCTGGCGGTCGAGCGATGCGTGCGCGGTGGTGAGCCTGATGTGCATCCTGTCGAGCCGTCCGGCGGTCCACGACAGGAAGACCGCCACCAGGCCGACGACGAGGATCGCGATCAGGACCCAGCTCAACACGGTCACGGTGCACCGCCCGTCCGCCCGACGACAGCGTCGTACACGCGCAGGATCGACCCGGTGACGACGCTCCAGTCGTACTTCCAGACCGCGTCGGTCGCGAGCTTCGCGCGCGACTCGGCCTCGGGGTCTGCCAATACGTCGAGCACCGTACGCGCGAGCGACGCCGCGTCACCGTTGCGGAACAGACGCCCGAGACGCCCCTGCTCGAGCACGGTCGCGAACGCCGGCAGATCGCTCGCCACGACGGGAGCGCCCGCCGCCATCGCCTCGATCAGGACGATTCCGAAGCTCTCGCCGCCGGTGTTCGGCGCGACGTACAGGTCGGCGCCGCGGAGCAGTGCCGCCTTCTCGTGATCATCGATCGGGCCCGCGAACCGGACGCGCTCAGCCAGCCGCCGAGGCAGACGGGCCCGCGCGTCTGCCTCGCGACCGACACCCGCGATGACGAGGCGTACGCGGTCGCACTCGGCGACGATCGCGTCCAGCGCCTCGACGAGCACCGTCAGGCCCTTCCGCGGCTCGTCGTAGCGCCCGAGGAAGACGATCGTCCGCACATCGGGCTCCGTCGACCGCGGCCCGGCGAACCGCTCCGCGTAGAGGCCGTTCGGGATGATGACGGCCTCGCCCCCGGTGTGCTCGTCGATGAACCGCTTCGCGTGCTCGGACACCGCGATCCGCGCGCTGATCTTCTCCAGCGCCGGACGCAGGACCGGCTCGGAGATCGCCATCGCGCGGAGTCTCGGCGTGGCGTTGTGGGTCGTCGCGACGACCGGACAGGTGGACATCCCGAGCGAGATCAGCGAGACACTCGGCACCGTCGGCTCGTGGATGTGGAGCACGTCGAAGTCACCCTCGCGCATCCACCGTCGCGTACGCCGCATCGCGACGGGGCCGAACGCCAGCCGCGCGACGGCGCCGTTGTAGCGCACCGGCACGGCCCGCCCGGCCGAGGTCACGTGACCAGGTATCGGCTTCTCGTCGTCTGCGGGAGCGAGCACCGACACCTCGTGACCGGAGGCGAGCAACGACTCGGTGAGGTCCTGCACGTGGTTCTGAACTCCGCCGGGCACGGCGAGCGAATACGGGCACACCATGCCGACCCTCATCGGCGCTCGACGTCCGCAGCGAAGACCCTCTGCAACATGTGCCAGTCGACCGGCCGGGCTTGGATCGCCGCGCTGAACGCGTCGGCGACGCCCTGCATCATTGTCGAGACGTCGGCTTCGGGAACCGGATCGTGCAGCCGCAACCTCATCAGCCCATCGTCGTACGTGCTGGTGATCGGGATCAACAACGACCCGGTGCGCCGGGCGAGCAACGCCGGACCCTGCGGTACGCGCGCGGGCGCGCCGAGCAGCTGCACCTCGATCCCGTTGCGCGAGAGGTCGCGGTCGGCGAGCAGGCAGACGAAGCCGCCCGCGTCGAGCCGATCGGCCAGCAGCGGTACGACCGGCGGGCCGCCGTTGATGGGGACGATCTCCATGCCGAGGCTCTCGCGGAAGTCGACGAAGTCCTGGTAGAGGCTCTCCGGCTGCAGCCGTTCGGCGACGGCCGTCAGCGGGATGCCCATCGCGCACGACCACGCCCCGGCGAGCTCCCAGTTGCCCATGTGCGGCAGCGCCCCGACGACACCTCGCCCGGCCCCGTGAGCGTCCCGCAGGAGGTGGAAGTTCTCGACCTCGACGCCCGTGAAGATGTCGTCACGCGTCCAGCGCGACAGCCGGAACACCTCGCCCCAGTAGCGCAGGTACGACCGCATCGCCCGACGCGACAGCTCGCGCATCGCCCTCTCGTCGGCCGCGATCGACGGCGCCACCGCGTGCGCGAGGTTGCTCTCGAGCCGGCGTACGCCCTTGCCGCGTCGACGCCAGATCTGGTCGGCGACCGCGTCGAGCGCCGGGCGTACGGCGGCCTCGGGCACGCGGCACGCGACGGTCCAGCCGAGCCGGTACGCCCAGTCGGTCCTCATCCGGCCAGGGCTTGGCGACGCACCATGATCATGCGCTGGACCACGGTGACGGCGCTCGCGACCGCCAGCACCCACAGGGCGATCGCCAGCAGGATCTGCAGGTCGAAGATGTCGGACAACCCCGTCATGACGAGGATCAGCACGAGCCGGTCGGAGCGCTCCGCGATGCCCCCCTTCGCCTCCATGCCGAGGCTTTCGGCCTTCGCGCGGGCGTACGACGTGACCGCACCCATTACGAGGCACCACAGCGCGACACAGGCGAGCACCTTGTCGTCGCCGCCCCAGGCGAACCAGAGCGTCAGCCCGCCGAACACCGCCGCGTCGCCGACCCGGTCGAGGGTCGAGTCGAGGAACGAGCCCCACACGCTGGTCTGGCCCGACGAGCGGGCCATGTAGCCGTCGATCAGGTCGGAGAACACGAACGCCGTGATGACGAGGACGCCGATCAGCAGCTCCCCCCGCGGGAAGAACCCGAGCGCGCCGCCGCAGACGCCCAGCGTGCCGACGAACGTCACGGTGTTGGGGCTGACGCCCATTCGCAGCAGCAGATCGGCGATCGGGCGGAAGACGCCGGTGAAGAACTGCCGGAAACGCTCAAGCATCGGGCCAGGCCTCCACCAGGATGTCGCGGGTCTGTGACAGTAGCTGCGGGATCACCTTCGTCTGCGCGGTGATCGTGATGAAGTTCGCGTCGCCGGACCACCGGGGTACGACGTGCTGGTGCAGGTGCTCGGACAACGAGCCTCCGGCGACGCCACCGAGGTTGAGCCCCACGTTGAACCCGTGTGGCGACGATGCCCGCTTGATCGCCCGGATCGCCTGCTGGGTAAGGGTCGTCAGCTCACGAGACTCGTCGTCGTCGAGGTCCTCGAGATCGGCGACGTGGCGGTACGGCAGCACCATCAGGTGTCCGGGGTTGTACGGGTGCAGGTTGAGCACCGCGTAGGTCGCCCGCCCTCGGTGGAGGACCAGGCCCTCGTCGTCGGGCAGCTTCGGGATGCGGCAGAACGGGCAGCCCTCGTCGGCACCGTCCTCCGACGCCCCCTTGATGTACGCCATCCGGTGCGGCGTCCAGAGGCGCTGCAGTCGGTCGGGCGTACCGATGCCCTCGCGATGCTCCAGATCGGGCTCGGGGGCATCGTCGGTCGGTGATGTCTGGTCGTCGCTCAAGCCGACGCCCGCTGCTCGACGGCCGTCGCGATCCGCTCGACCGCCTCGTCGACCGCGACCCCGTTGTCCTGCTCTCCGGAGAGGTATCGGAACGACACCGCGCCGGCGTCGACATCCTTGTCGCCGGCGATCAGCATGTACGGCACCTTCTGCAGCTGCGCGTTGCGGATCTTCTTCTGCATCCGGTCGTCCGACTCGTCGATCTCGACGCGGATGCCCCGCGTACGCAGCTTGGCGGCGACGTCATGCAGGTAGTCGACGTGCCGCTCGGCGATCGGGATGCCGACGACCTGCACGGGCGCGAGCCATGGCGGGAACGCGCCCGCATAGTGCTCGGTGAGCACACCGATGAACCGCTCGATCGACCCGAACTTGGCGGAGTGGATCATCACCGGCTGCTGGTGCGAGCCGTCGGCGGCGGTGTACTCGAGCCCGAACCGCTCTGGCTGGTTGAAGTCGTACTGGATCGTCGACAGCTGCCACGACCGCCCGATCGCGTCGCGACACTGCACCGAGATCTTCGGGCCGTAGTACGCGGCGCCGCCCGGGTCGGGGACGAGCTCGAGGCCGGTCTCCTTCGCGACGTCCTCGAGCACCTTCGTCGCGGCCGCCCACTGGTCGTCGGAGCCGATGAACTTGCCCTTGTCGTCACGAGTCGACAGCTCGAGGTAGAAGTCGTCGAGCCCGAAGTCCTTGAGCAACCCGAGTACGAAGTTGAGCAGATGCTTGATCTCGTCGGGCGCCTGCTCGGCGGTCACGTACGAGTGCGAGTCGTCCTGCGTCATGCCGCGCACTCGGGTCAGACCGTGTACGACGCCCGACTTCTCGTACCGGTAGACGGAGCCGAACTCGAACAGCCGCAGCGGCAGCTCGCGGTACGACCGCCCGCGTGACCGGTAGATCAGGTTGTGCATCGGGCAGTTCATCGCCTTGAGGCGGTAGTTGGCGCCCTCGAGCTCCATCGGCGGGTACATGCCGTGGTCGAAGTGCGACAGGTGCCCGGAGGTCTCGAACAGCCCCTCCTTGGTGATGTGCGGCGTACCGACGTACTCGAAGCCCTCTTCGATGTGCCGGCGGCGGACATAGTCCTCCATCTCGCGCTTCAGCACGCCACCCTTGGGGTGGAACACCGGCAGCCCGGAGCCCAGCTCGTCGGGGAAGCTGAACAGGTCGAGCTCTCGCCCGAGCTTGCGGTGGTCGCGCCGCTCGGCCTCCTCGAGGCGGTGCAGGTAGTCGGCGAGCGCGTCCTTGCTCGGCCAGGCGGTGCCGTAGATGCGCTGCAGCTGCACGTTCTTCTCGTCGCCACGCCAGTACGCAGCGGCGACTCGCATCAGCTTGAACGCCGGGATGCGCTTGGTGGTCGGCAGGTGCGGGCCACGGCACAGGTCGGTCCACGCGAGGGCGCCGTCGCGTCTGAGGTTGTCGTACATCGTGAGGCCGCCCTCACCGACCTCGACGCTGGCACCCTCCGCTGCTTCACCGGCGTTGCTCTTGAGCCCGATCAGCTCGAGCTTGTACGGCTCGTCGGCGAGCTCGCCGCGGGCGGCGTCGTCGGCGATCTCGCGGCGGGCGAACCTCTGGCCCTCCTTGATGATCTTGCGCATCTTCGTCTCGATGGCGGCAAGGTCGTCGGGGTGGAAGGGCTCGTCGACGTCGAAGTCGTAGTAGAACCCGTTCTCGACCGGCGGGCCGATGCCCAGCTTGGCGTCCGGGTAGAGGTCCTGGACGGCCTGCGCCATCACGTGCGCAGCGGAGTGACGCAGGATGTCCAGGCCGTCGGGACTGTCGATCGCGATGCCCTCGACGAGGTCGCCGTCCGCAAGCTCGTAGGACAGGTCGCGCAGGTCGTCGCCCACGCGGGCCGCGATGATGTCGGCGTCGTCGGCGAACAGCTCCCACGCCTTCGTGCCCGTCGTCACCGTGCGCTCGGCTCGCTCGGCGGCGGCGATCACGATGACGTTCAGCTCGGACACTGGTACTCCTTCGGATGGTTTCGGCGGACGGCGAATGCTGGTCCGTATCCGCCACGTTAGCGACGTGCCGATGCTATCGGCACCCGAGTTTGCGCGTGTCCACGCGTTGTGAATCGGCGGCCCGACCGTCGACCCGGATACGCTGTGGTGACGCACCGCGGAGGAACCATGCCCCTCGACTTCGACGTCCGGCCGTCCGACTCTCCCTACGTCGAGTGCGTCTGGCGTACGTCGAGCAGCGACATCGACCGGTTCACGTCCATCGCCTCGTGTCATTGGTCCCTTGTCGTCTGCCGGCAGCGAGGTCGGACCGAGGTATCGGTGCAGGGACCGGAGACGTTCGGCACGGTGGCGCCCGTACCGCAGGACGCAACGTTCCTCGGTATCCGGTTCCGCCTCGGCGTCGTCCTCCACGACCTCCCCGTGCATCGGCTCGTGAACG
This sequence comes from Solicola gregarius, assembly GCF_025790165.1. Lineage (GTDB taxonomy): Bacteria > Actinomycetota > Actinomycetes > Propionibacteriales > Nocardioidaceae > Solicola > Solicola gregarius. The sequence goes on along the minus strand of NZ_CP094970.1, from coordinate 4,102,213 downwards.
GCGATCTGGACCTGGTCTCGGCGACGGCCGGAGCGTTCTGGTGGAAGGGCACAACGTGGCATCTACCGAGCTACGAGAATGCGGAGGCCCTGGTCGACCGCCTCGTGGGCGAGGACCTGCTCGCCCACGACCCGCTCGTCGACGAGGTGTTGCGCGGCGGTCGCCCGACGGTCTCAGCGCGCACCGTGCAGCGCCGCTTCCAAGCCAGGACGGGCCTGACGTACGCGAGCGTCCGCCAGATCGAGCGGGCTCGGCTGGCCGCGACGCGCCTACGCGACGGCGGTCGACCGGCCGATGTCGCGTACGAGCTCGGCTACTACGACCAGCCGCATCTGACCCGCTCGCTTCGCGCATACATCGGTCGTACGCCCGCGCTGCTGGGCGATCGGAGCCGGTCCGGACCACTGTCGGTTCTGTACAAGACCGTGTCCGAAAGCTCGCCTACGTTGGCTCTCGACACCCTTCCGGAGCTCGAGAGGCGACGAGATGCGCAAGATCATTCTGGCCATGATGACCACGCTGAACGGGCGGTTGGATGACCCCGACGCCTGGGTGACCGGCGTCAGCGACGACCACTACTGGGCCATCGACCGGGGCTACTCGACGTTCGACACGATCCTGGTCGGACGGAGGACGTACGAGGAGATGGCCGCGTTCTGGCCGGGCGCCGGCGACGAGCCCGGGGCGTCGGCGCCGCAACAGAGCATGGCGCGGCGGATGAGCGCGTACCAGAAGTACGTGTTCTCGTCGGCCGACTCGCGCGATCTCGGTTGGACCAACACAGAGGGCGTTCGCGTGCGCAACGACGATGACATCCGCGCGTTCGCCACCGACCTGACCGCACAACCCGGCGGCGACATCCACCTCTCCGGTGGCGCCACGCTGGCGCAGACATTCGTGCGCCTCGGCCTCGTCGACGAGTACCGCTTCTTCGTCTATCCCGTGGTGTCGAAGGGGATGTGCTGGTACGACCAGGTCGACGGCGCCGACGGTCTCGAGCTGCGGAGTGCCGCAACGTACGACGACGGTGTCGCGGCGCTCACGTACAAGGCGGTGCGGAGCTAGTGTCCTGCACTGGGGGCTGCGCTACTCACGGCGCAGGCGATCGGCGAGCAACGACGACGACACTGCCAGCAGGGCGCCGATCACGACCAGGTTGAACACGACCTGCACGATCGTCGCCACCCGCGCGATCTGACCGACCGCGTGGATGTCGCCGTACCCGACCGTGCCGAGCGTGACGACCGAGTAGTAGAGCGCATCGGTGCGGGTGAGGAGACCGTCGAACTCCGCCGGCGCGTTGACCTCGATCAGGAAGTACGTCAGCGCGAAGAAGCAGGTGGCGATCGCGATCAGACTGAGGACGCCGCCCAGCCGGCGACTCGGCCTCCCGCTCGGCGACGTCATCCGCTGGATCTGGACCACGACGAGCCAGGAGAGTCCGATCGCGCCGGCCACCACGGCGAGCAGACCGACCACGTCGCGATGGAAGGCCAGGTCCGTCGGGAAGCCGTAGAGGACGATCAGCGCACACAACAGCGATCCGAGCGTACGACCGACCGGGCCGGTCACCAGGTGCTTGAGCCTCGCCATGTACGCCTCCCGCGGTCGACGGCCGCTCGGTCCGCCACCGCGTCAATCATCGCCGGTATCCGTGCACTCCGCCGACGTCTCGCGAACTCGCGGCATCGAAGGTGCGGCGATAGCGTGCCGCGTACACGACGAAGGGTGAGCCGATGTTCGACCACGTCATGTGGGTGGCGTACCTGTGCACGGGAGCCGCGTGCGGTCTGCTCGGGCTGGCCTTCGCACAGTTGGCGGCTCGTGGCACGCAGGACTCACGTCCGCTCCACGCGGGCGGGATCGCGCTGTACTCCTGCGGCTCTGCGTGCGCGTGGATCGCCGCGCTCGTAGGCCTGCCCGGTCACACCTCGCAGGTGATCGCAGTGACCGCTCTGATCGTCGTCATCGTCGTGGTGGCGATGGTTGCGGCCGCCGCGCCGGTACGCGGCGTACGGGAGGGTGGAACGCGCTCGGACGGAGCGCCGTGACGGCATGGGTGGGCGATACTGGGTTCGAACCAGTGACCTCTTCGGTGTGAACGAAGCGCGCTACCACTGCGCCAATCGCCCTTAGCAGCGACTACCCTAACGCACGCCACGAGGGCCGCGACATCACGGGTCGACGTCTTCGGCGGTCTTGCGTTCCCAGGTCTCGAGCACGTCGCGGGTCATCGGCCCGGGCGCCTCTATCGGGCGCTGATCGACCGAATGGACGGGCAGTACGGCGCGGATCGAGCTGGTCACGAACACCTCGTCGGCGGCGAGCAGCACGTCGATCGTGTCGTCGCGCTCGACCACATCGCACCACTCGGTCACCAACGCACGCGTGATGCCGGCCAGGCAGCCGGAGGCGAGTGTCGGGGTGACCAGCGTGCCGTCGAGCGCGTAGAACACGTTGCAGCCGGTGCCCTCGCAGAGCTCGCCGAGCGTGTTCGGCAGGATCGCCTCCGACGCACCCTCGGCTCGCGCCCGCGACAGCAACAGCGCGTTCTCGGCGTACGACGTCGTCTTGAGCCCCGCCAACGCGCCGCGCTCGTTGCGTGGCCACGGAACTGTCACCACCGCTGTCGACGGCCCTGGGCGCTCGACCGGCTGCGCCGCGACGATGATCGTCTGCTCGCCGTCGAACCGGCCGGACCCCAGCGGCCCGATGCCCGCGGTCACGGTGATCCGCAACAGCCCGTACGCGAGGTCCTGGCCCGCAATGACCGACTTTGCACCGGCGCGGATCGCATCGGTGTCCGGCGCCGCGAGGCCGATTCCCGTCGCCGACAGGATCAGCCGGTCCAGATGCCTGGTCAGCGCGAACGGCTGTCCGTCGACGATCTGAACGGTCTCGAACGCACCGTCGCCGACGGTGATCCCGTGGTCGAGGATGCTCACCGCCGGATCGTCGGTACGCTCGAGAACTCGGCCGTTGATCCATGCGCGCATGACGCCACGCTACCCAAGCCGCCCCGGTTTGGTCTCGGCGCGACGGATCGGCTAAGGTTTCGTTTCGCCTCCAAGGACTATCCTGGGAGCGCGCGGACGTGGCTCAGTGGTAGAGCATCACCTTGCCAAGGTGAGGGTCGCGGGTTCGAATCCCGTCGTCCGCTCGGAGCGGGTCATGCAGGCCCACCTCCCAAGCACTATCTGGTGGAGTGGCCGAGAGGCGAGGCAACGGCCTGCAAAGCCGTGTACACGGGTTCGAATCCCGTCTCCACCTCGGTCCCGGCAACGGGAACGCGGGCGATTGGCGCAGTGGTAGCGCGCTTCCTTGACACGGAAGAGGTCACAAGTTCAATTCTTGTATCGCCCACCAAGCCGCACTGGCGCAGGCCGTCTTCCGTCCCGGAGGGCGGCCTTTCGTACGATCGGCGAGGGGAATCGATGAGCGAGCGACCGACCGGGCCCGATGACACGCCCTGCCCGGCGTTCTGCACCCGCCAGGAGACTCCGGAGCACAGCTGGGCGGCGGTCGACGCGGGCTGGGTCCGCGAGCACCTCGCCGCGACCTGGCCGGCGGTGCCGCGCGACGGCACCGGGGCGGTACGCGTCGAGGCGGGTGCGTCCGAGTTCGACGACGGCACCATCCTCCCCGCGGTGTGGATCTCCCTCGAGGACCGCAGCGGCGAGCTCACCGCCGACGAGGCGCGTCGGCTCGCCGATCACCTCCAGGAGGCGGCGACGGTCGCAGACCGACTCGCCCCATGAGCAGCCGATGGTTCAGCAGCGGTGCGCCCGGGTACGGAACCTCAACGTCCAGGCGGGCTTGCCGTGCCGTCCCTGCCGGTAGACCGTCCGGTACACGCCACGCGGCTTGGCTTTGACCCGCCAGTACCGCCAGTTCGTCGTCGCTCGGACGCTCTTCTTCAGCACGGTCTTGCCGTGCGGGCCGACCACCTTGACCCGCACACCGCGCGGTCCACCGCTGTACGACTGGTACCAGACCCCGACCGTGAACTTCTTGCCGACGCACTTCTTCGCCGGCGGCTGGTGCACCAGCACATCGGCGGACGCAGACGGCGTGCCCAGGGCCAGCAGCGCTGTCACGGCCACTGCGACGACCGCGGTACGACGAATCATCACGGACCTCCTTCGGTTGCCTACCGCACATGATGCCGCTCGTACCGGTCGAGTAGGGGCCGAGCGACGAAGTTACCCGTTGGTACGATCAACCATTGCCCCATCACCCCGCGAGAGGCAGAGCCGATGTCGACCCACGTCCACGCATTCACCGACGACGCACTGGGCGAGGAAGACGCGGTCGGCGTTGCCGAGCGCATCCGCACGGGCGAGATCAGCTCGCTCGAGGCCGTCGAGGCCGCCATCGCCCGGGTCGAGCGGGTCGACCCCGAGCTCAACGCGGTCGTCGTGGCCGACTTCGAGCGCGCCCGCAAGTCCGCCGTCGAGACCCGTTCCGGCCCGCTCGCGGGCGTACCGACGATCGTCAAGGACAACTCCGACGTCGCCGGCCTCCCGACGGGCCACGGGTCGGCGGCGTTCACCCCGCACGCGCCGCACGACGACGGCGACTTCGTACGCCAGTTCCTCGCACAGGGCGTGGTGAATCTGGGCAAGAGCCGGTTGCCGGAGTTCGGCTTCAACGCGTCCACCGAGTTCGCGGACGCGCCGCCGACGCGCAACCCGTGGAACACCGCGTACTCCCCCGGCGCCTCGTCGGGTGGCTCCGCCGCACTCGTCGCGTCGGGCGCCCTGCCGCTCGCCCACGCGAACGACGGCGGCGGCTCGATCCGCATCCCGGCGGCCGCCTGCGGGCTCGTCGGGCTCAAGCCGACCCGCGGTCGTACGCTCTCGGAGGCGTTCTCGGCCGCCGCTCCCGTCAAGATCGTCAGCGAGGGCGTCGTCACCCGCACCGTTCGCGACACCGCGCACTTCCTCGCCGGCGCCGAGAAGGTGTACGCGAGCCCGCGCCTGCCCCGCATCGGCCTGGTCGAAGGGCCCTCGCAACGGCGACTGCGCGTCGGCATGCTCACCGAGAGCGTCACCGGGCACCCGACCGACGACGCGACGCGCTGGGCCGTCGCGGCCGCGGCGAGCCGCCTGACCTCCATGGGACACGACGTCGTCGAGATGCCGATGCCGGTCGGGCAACAGTTCGCCGACGACTTCGCGCACTACTGGGGCCTGCTCGCGGCGGCCATCAGCGCAACCGGGAAGCGTACGCTCGCCCGCGACTTCGACCGCGCACACACCGACAACCTGACGCGCGGGCTCGCCGCCGCGTTCCGCCGGAACATGCTCCGAACCCCGGGGGTCGTCCGCCGGCTTCGGCGTTCCGAACGCACGTACGCCGCGATCTTCGCCGACTACGACCTCGTGCTGTCGCCGACGCTCGCGCACACGACACCGAAGCTCGGCCACCTCTCGCCCGCGCAGCCGTTCGAGCAGCTCTTCGACCGGCTGCTGCGCTATGTCGCGTTCACACCGCTGAACAACGCGACGGGTGGCCCGGCGATCTCGCTGCCGATGGCGATGTCGGAGGCCGGCCTGCCGATCGGCGTGCAGCTGTCGGCCGGACACGGCGACGAGCGAACGCTTCTGGAGATCGCGTACGAGGTCGAGCAGGAGCACGGCTGGGCTCGCATCCAGGACGTGTGAACCCCGACGTCAGCGGTGTCGGGCCGAGCGCTGGTCCTTCGTACGACGCTTCCAGCGCTTGAGCTCGTCGGCGCGCAGGCGAGCGTCCTTGCGGCGGGCCATCCAGGCCACCTCGCGCTGCAGCTTCTGCCAGCTCTCGTAGCGGCGTACGTCGAGTCGCCCGTCGTCGAGCGCGGCGCGCACGGCGCAGTCGGGCTCGGTCTCGTGCGCGCAGTCGGTGAACCGGCACTGGGCGATCAGCGCTTCCACGTCCGCGAACGTCGCGGCCAAGCCCTCACCGGTGTCGGAGAGACCGACGCCACGAAGCCCCGGCGTGTCGACCAGGCAGCCACCGGACGGAAGCAGGACGAGCTCGCGGCGTACGGACGTGTGCCGGCCACGACCGTCGGATCGGATGTCGCGAGTCGCGAGTACGTCGGCGCCGACCAGCTCGTTGATCAGCGTCGACTTGCCCGCGCCCGACGAGCCCACGAGCGCCACGGTGCCGGCGGCGGCCAGCTCGCGTACGCGCTCGATGCCGCGGCCGTCGAGCACACTGCAGCAGATCACCTCGATGCCCGGCGCGACCGACATCAGGTCGGCGGCCACATCGTCGGCGTCGCGGGCGAGATCGGCCTTCGTCAGCAGTACGACGGGAGCCGCGCCGCTCTCCCAGGCCAACGCGATCAGCCGCTCCAGCTTGGTCATGGACGGCTGCTGGTCGAGGCCGGCGACGACGGCGGTCGTGGTGACATTGGCGGCGAGCGCCTGCTCGTGCGATGTGCCGCCGACCTGGGCGCGTACGAGCACCGTGCGCCGCGGCAGTACGGCGTCGATCGTCACGCGGTCGTCGGGCCAGTCGCGCAGCGTCACCCAGTCACCGACGCACGGCCCGTCGAGCGGGTCGTGTGCCGCGGCCTCGAGGAGATTGGGGCCGAGGCCGTGGCGGTCGGGACCGGCGGCACCGAGCACGCCGTACAGCCCGCGGTCGACGCGCGTGACGCGCGCTGGTCGAAGGGCGGTAGGCCCGAGCATGGCGGCCCAGCGGTCGTCCCAGCCGAGGCGGGTGAGTAGGTCGTCGGGATCGACGGAATCAGGCATGTGAGGGAGCTTTCTGTGCGTGCCGCTACGGCACGCAGCAACGTGCTCAGGCGCGGTAGCGGAGCGAGATGACAGCAGGTTCGAGTCGGTGGTCCGCCATTGGTCTCACTCCCCTCGAATCCGAACGTGTCGACACGGCAAACGCTACGCGGCATGGTTCGGCGGCGCATCCGATTTTCGCCCCGCCCTGACCTGCGCCGCGACCCTCGCCTCCCTGATCGGTCGCGAGCCGATGCCCCTCGGCACATTCCTGCGCGACCGGCTGTCCGTACCCGCGTGAAGGCGCCCGCCCGCCGCCGTCGGGTGTGATCGGCATCGCAAGCCACCACCCGCCCGAATCGCTGACCTGCACAAACGTCGATACCACCCGACCGCTGTCTCAGAATACGGACATCTCGCTCACATAGCGAGACGGGGGTTTGTCACGGGCTGCGGTCGTCGCGGAGACTTCTTGCCATGCTCGCAGCGGAATCGACACACCTGGTGGCTCGGCGTCACGTCGACCTCGGTCGTGTCCGCAGCAGCATGTGTCGCCCGGTCTGACCCGCCCGAACTCCCTCGGGCATGCGGTCACCGGGCTGTGAGTTCGTTCAGCGCCGAATGAATCCGTAACGCCCCGTGCACCGCGTGTCCATCACCGTGAAGGACGCGCTCCATGACCACGACGACCGACGCCCCCGTTCGCCCGACCCGCGCAAGCCGCGCCCAGAAGGGCAGCGGACAGTGGGCCCTCGGCTACCGCGAGCCGCTCAACTCCAACGAGCAGGTGAAGAAGGACGACGACGCGCTGAACGTTCGCGCCCGGATCGAGAACATCTACGCGCACGGCGGGTTCGAGTCGATCGACCCGGTCGACCTGCGCGGCCGGTTCCGCTGGTGGGGCATCTACACCCAGCGCAAGCCCGGCATCGACGGCGGCAAGACCGCGACGCTCGAGCCCGAGCAGCTCGAGGACAGCTACTTCATGCTGCGCGTACGCATCGACGGCGGGCAGCTCGACCTCGACCAGCTCCGCACGATCGCCGAGCTGTCCGCGACGTACGGGCGTGACACCGCCGACCTGACGGACCGGCAGAACATCCAGCTGCACTGGGTACGCATCGAGGACGTCCCGACCATCTGGAACAAGCTCGAGGCCGTCGGTCTGACCACCCAGGAGGCGTGCGGCGACTGCCCCCGGGTGATCCTGGGGAGCCCGGTCGCGGGCATCGCCGCCGACGAGATCATCGACGGCACCTGGGCGGTCGAGGAGATCGAGCGCCGCTACATCGGCAGCAAGGAGTTCTCCAACCTGCCGCGCAAGTTCAAGACCGCGATCAGCGGGCATCCGAGCCACGACACGGTGCCCCAGATCAACGACGTAGCGTTCGTCGGCGTCGAGCATCCGGAGTTCGGGCCCGGCTTCGACCTCTGGGTCGGCGGCGGACTCTCGACGAACCCGATGCTCGCGCAACGGCTCGGGGTCTGGGTTCCGCTCGAGGATGTCCCGGAGGTATGGGCCGGCGTCACCGGCATCTTCCGCGACTACGGCTATCGCCGGCTTCGAACGCGCGCCCGGCTGAAGTTCCTACTCGCCGACTGGGGCACGCAGCGGTTCCGTGACGTGCTGGAGACCGAGTACCTCGGCCGGCCACTGCCCGACGGACCCGAGGCACCGGCACCGCAGACCCCCGGCGACCACGTCGGCGTCCACAAGCAGCAGGACGGCCGCTTCTACGTCGGTGTCGCACTCACCGTCGGTCGGGTGTCGGGCTCGCTGCTCGCCAAGGTCGCCGACGTCGTCGAGCAGCACGGCAGCGGCCGCGTACGCACGACCGCGCACCAGAAACTGCTGATCCTCGACCTCGACGAGCACCGGGTCGAACCGCTGATCACCGCGCTCGAGGGCCTCGGGTTGTACGCCCGCCCGTCGGCGTGGCGGCGCAACACGATGGCCTGCACGGGCATCGAGTTCTGCAAGCTCGCGATCATCAACACCAAGGACCGCGCGGCCGAGCTGATCGACGAGCTCGAGCAGCGCGTACCCGAGCTGGATACGCCCATCAGCGTCAACGTCAACGGGTGCCCCAACTCCTGCGCCCGCATCCAGACCGCCGACATCGGCCTCAAGGGCCAGCTCGTCGTCGATGAGTCCGGCGCGCAGGTGGAGGGCTTCCAGGTCCACCTCGGGGGCGCCCTCGGGCTCGAGGCGGGATTCGGCCGCAAGCTACGAGCACACAAGGTGACCGGCGCCGCACTCGCCGACTACATCGAGCGCCTCGCGCGTACGTACCTCGCAGAGCGCAACGACGGCGAGGTGTTCGCGCAGTGGGTCGGGCGCGCCGACGAGGCGGTGCTGCGATGAGCGGCGAGCGAGCAACGAGCGCGAAGGTCGAGCGATGAGCGGTCACGCCGTCCCGTTCCACTGCCCGTACTGCGGCGACGAGGACCTCCGCCCCCACGGAGAGAAGCACGGCGAGTGGGAGTGCCGTTCGTGCCAGCGCGCGTTCGGACTCCGCTTCGTCGGCATCCTCTCCCCCACTACCACCCCACAGGGAGGTGCATCGGCATGACGATCACCAATGTCGACGTCGACCGTCGTAGCGCCGCGGAACTCCGCGACATCGCGACGGTCGCCGGCGCCGAGCTCGAGCTCGCACCCGCTTCGGTCATCGTCGAGTGGGCAGTCGCTACGTTCGGCGAGCGGTTCTGCGTGACGTCCTCGATGGCCGACGCCGTCCTGATCGACATCGCCTCGAAGGTCGCGCCGGGTCTCGATATCGTCTTCCTGGACACGGGCTACCACTTCGCCGAGACGATCGGTACGCGCGACGCGGTCGCCGCCACGATGCCGGTCAACCTGATCACCGTCGAGCCCGAGCAGACCGTCGCCGAGCAGGACGCCGGCGAGGGCAAGGACCTGTTCGCCCGCGACCCCGACCGCTGCTGCTTCCTGCGCAAGGTCAAGCCGCTGCAGGATGCACTCGCCTCGTACGACGCGTGGGCGACAGGGCTGCGCCGCGAAGAGACGCACAACCGGGTGATCACACCGGTCGTCGGCTGGGATCCGGGCAAGGAGAAGGTCAAGGTGTCGCCGCTCGCGCGTTGGACGGGCGACGACGTCGACCGCTACATCCAGGAGAACGGCGTACTGGTCAACCCGCTGCAGTACGACGGCTACCCGTCGATCGGGTGCTGGCCTTGCACGCGACGGGTCGAGGAGGGCGCCGACCTGCGCAGCGGGCGCTGGGCCGGGCTGGCCAAGACCGAGTGCGGGATCCACGCATGAGCCGACACCCGAGGTCGCTGAACCTCAACCACGACGATCATCCGCAGAGGAGGGATGCATCATGACCGCACCGGCACTGGTCGCTCTCGCACACGGGAGCCGCGACCCGCGCTCGTCCGCCACGATCACAGCACTCACGGAACGGGTCGCATCCATGCGTCCCGATCTACGAGTCGAGCCCGCGTTCCTGGAGCTCTCCGATCCGTTGGTCGGCGATGTCATCGACCGCCTGTACGCCGAGGGGCACGACGAGATCGTGATCGTGCCGTTGCTGATCAGCAGCGCCTACCACGCGAACGTCGACATCCCAGCGGTGATCGAGGCGGCACAGGCGCGGCACACCGACCTGCGGGTGCACGCGACGGACGTACTCGGCGTCGAGTCGGCACTGCTCGACGTACTCGACAAGCGGCTGCGTGCTGCACTTGCGGACGCTCGCGTACGTGAGCTGGACGCGCTGGTGCTGGCGGCGGCAGGTTCGAGCGACTCGATCGCGAACCAGGTGATGCAGCGCGCCGCGCGTACGTGGGGACTTCGGCACAACCTGCCGGCGGTCGCCGCTTTCGCGACCGCCGCTCCCCCGGCGACGGGTGAGGCCGTACGCGCGTTCCGCGCCGACGGCCGACGCCACATCGCCGTGGGCTCGCTGTTCCTCGCGCCGGGCTTCCTGCCCGACCGGGCCGCGGAGCTCGCCTTGGAGGCGGGCGCGGTCGCGGTCTCGGAGCCGCTCGGCGTCGATGAGGAGATCGCCCGGGTCGTACTCGCCCGCTACGCGGTCGGCGCGGTCGACCTGGTGCCGATCCCGGCCTGAGATCCCGCACGCGCCCGTCGACGCCGATCGGCTCAGCGGGCGACGGCGCATCTCAGGTCGAGCCGGCGCTCCCCGCGCGGGCTCGCCGGCTCGGCCGGCACCTCGCGGTCGAACACGACGGTCACGCGATGAGAGCGTCGTGGCTGGGCGACGTCGCTCCGAGAGGCGGCGGTGATGCGAGACACGGTCTCCGAAGGATCGAACGCCTTGGCGGAGGCCTCGTCGAGCTCGGACACCGGATAGTACGGTCTCGGGATGAACGCCGACGACGGCGACGGCGTGAGTGTCGCGGCCGTCGCGATGGCGATGGCGGCAAATGCTGACTTCTTGAACATGGTGCTTCCTGGTTTCCTCTGACGGCGGTCTCGGACCGTCCGATCGGGTGCTTCGCTGGACCACACCGACTGTTCCGCGTCCTTGGGCCCACCGCCATCTGCGCAACTACGTATGGTCCGGCGCCCCGATGAGGCGCATGATGGAGGCAACGGGACCTCTCCCATCGGAATGAGCGCTCATGTCTGCGACAAACCTCGGCGAGCACGACATCGGCGCCCTCGGCGAGCTGGTCACGCTGGTCCACGAGGACCCCGGGCCGGGACTACCGTGGCCGTTCCTGCATCGGCTGAAGGACCTGATCGGATGCGACGACCTGTCGTTCAACGGCGTCGACACCCTGACCGAGACCCACTACCTGAAGCAGTGCCTGGACGAGTCCGAGTTCGTGGATGCGAGTCCGGGCCAGCGTGACCCGGAGGACGAGGCCTTCTGGCGGCACTACTGGTCGGCCTACTGCTCCTACTACGACCTCTCCGGCGACTACACCAGCGTGACCCTGTTGTCGGACTTCTTCTCGCTCCGGCAATGGCGTGCGACGGGCATGTACATCGACACTGCCTACGGTGTCGACCACGAGATGATGATGTGCGCGCCCGACGGGCCCGGACGCTCCGTACGGCTGATCGCATTCCGAGGACCGGGCGCGAGCTTCGACGAACGAGACCGCCTCCTGTTCGCCCTGCTGCGCCCGCACGTCGCCGAGGCGTACCGTGCCGCAGCGATACGCCGCCTACGCGTCGAAACCGCCCTGACGCCCCGGCAGCGGCAGCTCCTCGAGCTCGTCGGGCTCGGCCACACCAACAGACAGATCGCTCGCAGGATGAGCATCTCCGAGGGCACTGTCCGTACCCACCTCGTCAACATCTTCGCTCGACTCGACGTCACGAGCCGTACCGCCGCCGTGACACGCGTCGCCGCACCCGGCACGTCAGGCGACGGCGCGGAGGTCCTCGTGCCCGGAGCTCTGTCCGCCTGACGTCCTCGCCCCGCGGGTCCCGGGACGGCGGGCGGTGCGGCCTGGCAGGATCGGGGCCATGTCGTTCATCTCGCCGGTGCCCGACCGCGACGGGCTCATCGAGGCGTACGCCTATCCCGACGGCCGTACGTGGGTGCGCGCGAACTTCGTGTCCACTGTCGACGGCGCTGCCACGAGCGCCAGCGGATTGTCCGCGGGCATCTCCCCCGAGATCGACCGGCGCGTCTTCGCGATCCTGCGCAGCCTGGCCGACGTGATCCTCGTCGGCGCGGGCACCACCCGGCACGAGGGGTACGAGCCGGTGCGGCCCGACGAGGTCGACGGGGCCCTGCGGGAGTCGCTCGGACTCGCGCCGCGGCCGCCGATCGCCGTCGTCAGCGCCTCGCTCGACCTGCCCGAGGCCCTCGTTCGCAAGGACTCCACCGCCGCACCGACGATCGTGATCACCTCAGCTGCCGCTCCCGCCGACCGGCTCGCGCACGTACGCGAGCACTGCGACGTCGTCGTCGTAGGTGAGCAGACGGTCGACCTTGCGGCGATCCGCCCGGCGCTGTCCGAGCGCGGTCTCAACCGGGTCTTGTGCGAGGGCGGGCCGTCCCTGTTCGGCGCGCTCGTCGAGGCCGACGTGGTCGACGAGCTCTGCCTGACCATCGCACCGCGTCTCGCCGCCGACGGTGCACCACGTATCGCGATCGGCTCGGTCGCCGTCGACCGCCGACTGCGCCTCGAGCACCTGCTGTACGAGGATGACGTCCTACTCGCCCGTTACGTACGTGACCGGAGCACCACATGACCCTGCCGCTCGAACCCCCGCTCAAGCCGATGCTCGCCAAGTCGGTTGCTCGCATACCGACGGGCAGCTACGCGTACGAGCCGAAGTGGGACGGCTTCCGGTGCATCGTGTTCCGCGACGGCGACTCCGTCGAGCTGTACGCCCGCTCGACCAAACCCCTCACGCGGTACTTCCCCGAGGTCGCTCGCGCGATCGCCGAGTCGGCCCTACCCGAGCGCTGCGTCCTCGACGGCGAGGTCGTGATCGTGCACGAGGGCCGGCTGGAGTTCGAGTACCTCCTCAACCGCATCCATCCGGCGGAGTCACGGGTCAACCTCCTTGCCACGGAGACACCGGCGTCCTACATCGCATTCGACCTACTCGCCGACGGCGACGACAGCCTGCTCCAGACGCCTTATGCACGCCGACGCGAGCGGCTCGCCGAGATCTTCGGCGCCGTCGAGCCACCGGTGTACCTCACGCCGGTCACCCTCGACGCCGACGAGGCGAACGCGTGGTTCGACCAGTTCGAGGGCGCCGGCCTCGACGGGGTCGTCGCCAAGCTGGTCGACTCGACGTACGCGCCGGGCGAGCGGAGCATGCTGAAGATCAAACACACCCGTACGGCCGACGTCGTCGTCGCGGGCTATCGGCTGCACAAGACGTCCACGCCGGACAAACCTCTCCTCGGCTCGCTGCTGCTCGGGCTGTACGACGACCGCGGCACCCTCCAGCACGTCGGCGTGAGCGCGTCGTTCCGCGCCGAGGTGCGCGCCGAGATGATCGGGTTACTCGACAAGATTCGAACCCCCATGGCTGAGCATCCTTGGGGAGCTTATGCCGGCGAGGATTCCTCCGACGCCGCGAACACCGCAGGTGATCGCCGGCCGGGCGGGGAGAGCCGGTGGAACGCCGGCAAGGACCTCTCGTTCGTACCACTCGAACCACGGCTCGTGGCCGAGGTCGGCTACGACCACCTCGAGGGCACGAGGTTCCGCCACACCACCCAGTTCAAGCGCTGGCGGACCGATCGTGACCCCGAGTCGTGCACCTACGAACAACTCGAGGAGGTCGTCTCGTACGATCTTTCCGACGTGCTCCGATCCGCCGGCAAGCAGGGGTAAAGTTCACGGTAGGGGGAACCTCCGTGCGAGGAAGGGATACCCGATGTACAACGTCGCTCTGCTGATCGAACATCAGCTCACCGATGTCGATGCCGACCAGATCGTCGGACTCCACGAGGCAATCGACGAACCCGTCCGCTATCACCTGGTGATGCCGGTCGAGGATGCCGCCGGCCAGCTCACCACCTCGCTCGGCGCACTCGGCGGACCGGAGCTCGTTCCCGTCGTCTCGCCCGACTCCAGCGAGGTCGAGATGATCCAGGAGAGCATCGACCACACGGCGCAGACAGAGCTCGACGCGAGCGTCGCGCTGCTGCAGGGGCGCCGGCAGCAGACAACCGCCCAGCTCACCCGCGACGATCCGGTACGTGCGCTCGCGTCGCTCATCAAGAAGGTCGACGGCAACGAGGCGATCATCCTCACCGAGCCGCATGTCGTGTCGGAGTTCTTCCACCTCGACTGGACCTCGCGGTCGCGCCGCAAGCTCGAGGTGCCGTGCCTGCACCTGCTCGAACACGAGACGCTCGACGAGCAGAGCGCCGGCGCGGGCGAAGGCGTCGACGGCATGTAGCCCGTATTCTCGCGAGTGGCGCAGATTCGTTGCAGTCAGGCCGCCTGAGCAACGAACTTGCGCCATTCGCGAACGGACGGTACCGACGTACGCTGGAGGTATGGCGTACGACGTGACGAAGACAGACGAAGAGTGGCACGCAGAGCTGAGCGCGCAGGAGTACGACGTGTTGCGCAAAGCCGGCACGGAACGCCCGTTCAGCAGCGCGTACGAGACCGACGAGACGACGGGTGTGTACGCGTGCCGCGCCTGTGGCGCCGAGCTGTTCTCGAGCGAGACGAAGTTCGATGCCCACTGTGGCTGGCCGTCCTTCTGGACCCCGCTCGCCGAAGACCGCGTGGAGTACATCGAGGACACCTCGCTCGGCATGAAGCGTGTCGAGGTGCGCTGCGCGAGGTGCGGATCACACCTGGGGCACGTGTTCGAGGGTGAGGGGCATCCGACCCCGACCGATCAGCGCTTCTGCATCAACGGCGTCGCGTTGCGGCTGGATCCGGCGACGGACCAGTAGTCCCTGACCACGGCGCTCAGTTCCGTACGCGGTACCGGATGTGGGTGGCCTCGGGAGTGTCGATGACTCGAACGATGTCCAGCTCGATGTGCGTCCCGAGCACGTCGAACAACCCGTGACCGTCGCCGAGCAGCACCGGGACCAGATGGATCTGGATCTCGTCGAGTACGCCCGCCTCGAGTGCAGTACGCGCGGTGTACCCACCGACCACGTGCACGTGACGGTCGCCCGCGGCGTCCTTGGCCTGCTTCATCGCACTCGCGATCCCGTCGTTCACGTACGTGACGAGCGGATACCCCCAGCGCGCTGCCGGGGCGGGGGGACGGTGACTCGGCACGAAGATCGGCATCCCGTTGTGGTCACCACCCCAATGATCCATCAGCTCGGCGGTACGCCGGCCGGCGACGACCGCGCCGGCCTCGCCCAGCTCGGCGATCAGCTCACCCGCGGCGCCGGCCGGCTCGGCGTACTCGCCGCCCGGAGCGAACCAGTTGTGCAAGCGGTGGTCGTCGCCGCCGCCGAGGTAGTCGTTGGAGTCGGCGATGTATCCGTCCAGGGACATGGACATATCGAGTCGTGATGTGGACATCGGAAACGTTCCCGTCTGCTCGGATTGGTGGTTGCGCCGCCCGCTCGCACGCCGGGCAGCGGCTCAGGCGCTCGTACGCGTGAAGGTCAGGTGGGTGACGCCGCTCGGCGACGAGGTGGCCTCGACCTGGTAGTCCCTCTCGAGCCCCTCGAGACCGTCCCACAGGCGTACGCCCCGGCCGAGCAGGATCGGGACGACCACGACGTGCATGTGGTCGACGAGCCCGGCGGCCAGGAAGTCGCGGACCATCGTCGGACCCCCGCCCAGACGTATGTCCTTGCCGTCCGCGGCCTGACGAGCCGTCCGCAGTGCGTCGTCGGGCGCGGCGTCGAGGAAGTGGAAGGTGGTGCCGCCCTCCATCTCGATCGGCTCGCGCGGGTGGTGGGTCAGCACGAAGACCGGCGTGTGGAACGGCGGGTTGGCACCCCACCACCCCGTCCACTCCGGGTCGTCCTGCCACCCGGTGGGTCCGAACTTGTGTGATCCCATGATCTCGGCGCCGATACCGGCCTCGAACAACCCCGCGAAGGCATCGTCGACCCCGCCGCTGCCGCCCGGCTCGCCGACCCGTTCGTGCCAGGTCCGAGTGCCGAACATCCACTCGTGCAGCCGTTCGCCCGCGTGACCGAACGGCGCTTCGCGGGTCTGCCCCTCTCCGGTGCCGAAACCGTCGAGCGAGACAGAGATGTGCTGGACGCGGGCCAGTGACATGACGGGTGCTCCTCGGTCACGAGCGGCGGTCGACCGCTCTACGGTTCGTACGTCCGAGATCTGCAGGTGCGCCGGCCTCCTCGCGGCCGACACCTCGCATGCTGCCGCCACCGGGAGCATGACGCACCCATGCACATTGTCATCCGATTTGATGCCCGCCGCGCGGCTTCGACGTGTGGCCGGTCAGCGGGCGCAGGCTCGTTGCGCTAGTTGCGCTCGTCGCCAGAGCCGATCGTGATCCAGAACCGGTCCTCGCCGCCGGCGTGACCGTCCGCGACTCCGCCATTGGCGAGGATCACCCGTCGCGACGGCTCGTTGTCGGGCGTGCACGTCAGCAGTGCCCGGTCGAGACCGAGCTCCCGACAGTGCGAGAGTCCCGCCGCAAGCATCCTCGTCGCGTGTCCTTGCCGGCGCCACGGCGCAACCACGTGGTAGCCGATGTGGCCGCCCGTCTCATGCAGCTCTGGCGTCAGCTCGTGCCGGATCACCAAGGTGCCAAGGTAGTGCTCGCCGGCGGTGTACCAGTAGACCGTCGACGGAACGCCCCATCGGGTGCGGATGCCGCGCCGCACCTCCACGAAGCCGTCGAAGTCGTCGCTCGCCGCGCCCAACCAGTCGGTATCGGTCGTGCGAAGCAGGCAGTCCGCCTGTTCTCCGGTGAGGTAAGACGTCCGGACATCAGTGGTCGGCCAGCGCAGTTGCGGCGTGCTCGGCAGGGAGATCATGGTGGCGGATGATACCTACGGCAGGCTCGCGACGATCTCGCCTATCGGGCGGCGACGCCCCGTGTAGAACGGGATCTCCTCGCGTACGTGACGGCGCGCCCGGCTCGCGCGCAGCTCGCGCATCAGATCGGACAGACGATGGAGCTCATCGGCCTCGAACGCGAGGATCCACTCGTAGTCGCCGAGCGCGAACGCCGGCACCGTGTTCGCGCGCACGTCGGGATAGTCGCGCGCCTGCATGCCGTGCTCACGCAGCATGTCGCGGCGGTCCTCGTCGGGCAGCAGATACCACTCGTAGGACCGCACGAACGGGTACACGCAGAGGTACGCGCGCGCCTCCTCGTCGGCCATGAACGCCGGCACGTGCGACTTGTTGAACTCCGCCGGCCGGTGCACCGCGAGCTGCGACCAGACCGGATCCATACGCCGGCCGAGACCCGATGCCCGGAACGCGTTGTACGCGTCCTGCAACGCATCGGACGACTCAGAGTGCCACCAGATCATCAGGTCGGCGTCGGCGCGCAGGCCACTCACGTCGTAGGTGCCGCGGATCGCGATGTCCTTGCGCTCGAGCTGCTCGAAGAGCTCCTCGACCGGCTGCGCGAGCCAGGAGCGCTCGCCCTCACCGATCTGCTCACGCAGCCGAAACACCGACCACATCGTGTAGCGGATGGTGTCGTTGATGTCCTTGGCGCGCTTGCCGGCGTTCGGTGTGCGGGTCATGGCATCATTCTCTCCCCGGCGGCCGAAAGCTTCGCCAGGTGGTCGGCCGCCCGTGCCGCGGCGGCTCGCGCGGTCGCGATCACCGCCGGGATGCCGACCCCCGCGTACGCGGCACCGCACACCTCGACACCGGGCACACCGGCCAGCGAATCGTCGATGCGTCGTACGCGGTCGAGGTGACCGACGGCGTACTGCGGCAATGCCCCACCCCAGCGCTGCACATGGGAGTCAACCGGTTGACCGCTCAGCCCGACCGCCTCGTGCAGGTCGCCGACCGCAAGCGCGACCAGCTCGGCGTCGGTGCGCTGCAGCAGCTCGGCCTCACCTGCGCGGCCGAGCGATGCCCGCAGGACGACGAGGTCGCCCGATGCCTCGTCGAGCCACCCCCATTTGCGTGAGGAGATCGTCGCCGCCTTGATCGCCCGACCGTCGATCGGGGGCACCAGGAAGCCCGACGAGTCCGGCAGCCCGCCGATCGCGAAGCGGGGTACGGCCAGCGAGACGATCGCCATGCTCGCGTACTCGATCGCACCCAGCTCGGCTGCCGCAACGCTCGCATGCGCAGACAGCAGCCGCGCCGTCGGCGCCGCGGGCGTCGCGAGCACGACCGCGTCGGCGTAGATGCGCTCGACACCGGTCGTCGGACCGACGACGAGGTGCCAGCCTCCCGACTCGACGCGGTGCAGCTCACGTACGGTCGCGCCGCTGCGTACGGTCGCGCCCGACGCCTCCAGCGCCGCGGGTACGAGCTGGCCGACACCGCTGCGCAGACCGGCGAACACCTGGCCGCCCGAAGCGGGCCGCTCGCCGTACACCTGCGCGGCCGCCTCGACCAGAGAGCCGTCGCGTTCGGCGAGCGCGGCGATCTGCGGCGCGGCAGCACGCAACGACAGCGAACGCGCGTGCCCGGCGTACACCCCGCCCAACAGCGGCTCGAGCAGGCGGTCGCAGACCTCGTCGCCCAGCTGGGACGCCACGTAGTCGCCGACCGAGACATCGTCGGCGACCGGCGTCTGTCGGCGCTGTACGGTCGCGCGGATCATGCCGACCCGCGAGACGACGCCGCTCTCGGCGAGGGCGTCGAGGTCGGCCGGTACGCCCATGATGGTCGGCGGCATCGGTCGTAGGGAGCCGCGGGTCCACAACGCGGCCTTGGTGGTGGCCGGATGGATGACGGCGCTCCGCAGCCCTACCCGGGTCGCGAGATCGAGCGCTTCGGGCCGCCGCGCGAGCATCGCTTCGGCGCCCACGTCGATCGTGGAGCCGGCCAGCTCGACCCGGTGCAGCTTGCCGCCGACCCGCTCGCTCGCCTCCAGCACGAGTAGCTCCGCATCGGGCAGCAGCGTGCGTAGCTCCTCGGCCGCCGCCGCTCCGGCGATACCGCCCCCGACGATGACGACGCGCGTTCGCTCCGCTCCGCTCATGCGCGAGTCTCGGCAGGGTCGTACGCGTGCACGAAGTCGACGAGTCGCGACAGCGCGTCCGGGTCGGTCTCGGGCAACACCCCGTGACCGAGGTTGAAGACGTGGCCGGGCGCGGCGGCCCCGGCATCCAGTACCCGCGCCGCCGCGTCAGTCATGACGTCCGTGGGGGCGAACAGCAGCGTCGGATCGAGGTTGCCCTGGACGGCGCGTCGTGGGCCGATGCGCTGCGTCGCCTCGTCGAGCGGCACCCGCCAGTCGACGCCGACGACCTCGGCACCCGCCTCCCCCATCGCGCCGAGCAGCTCGCCAGTGCCGACGCCGAAGTGGATCCGCGGTACGCCGAGGTCGGCAACCTCGCCGAGGACCGCCGCCGAGTGTGGCTGCACGTACGCGCGGTAGTCCGACGGCGACAGTGCACCGGCCCACGAGTCGAACAACTGGACCGCGCTCGCGCCGGCCTCGATCTGCACGCGTAGGAACGCGCCGGCGATCCGCGCGAGCGTGCCGAGCAGGTCGTGCCACAGCTTCGGCTCGGCGTACATCAGCGCCTTCGTACGCCGGTGGTCGCGCGAGGGGCCGCCCTCGATGAGGTACGACGCGAGCGTGAACGGCGCACCGGCGAAGCCGATCAGCGGCGTGGCCCCGAGTTCGCCGGTGAGCGCCGAGACCGCCTCGCTGACGTAGGTCACGTCGTCGGGGCTCAGGTCGCGCAGTTGAGAGACCCCGGCAGCGGATCGGATCGGGTTCGCGACCACGGGGCCGGTGCCCGGCACGATGTCGAGGTCGACGCCGATCGCCTTCAACGGCACCACGATGTCGGAGAAGAAGACGGCCGCGTCGACGCCATAGCGGCGTACGGGCTGCATCGTTATCTCGACGATCAGGTCGGGCCGGGCACACGCCTCGAGCATCGGGACGCCTTCGCGTACGGCGCGGTACTCGGGCAGCGACCTGCCGGCCTGGCGCATGAACCACACGGGAACATGGGCGGGTCTCTCCCGCCGGCAGGCGGTCAGGAACGGACTGTCGGAAAGCGCAGGAGACGACACGCGGTAATCGTCGCAGGTAGAACGGCGAGTCGGACGGCCAGGTCGGCTCCGGCGACCTAGGCTGGCAGCATGGCAGCCGGAAAGGAGCTGGACGGCCCGCCTCCAGAGTTCGAGAGCGCCGTCCGGCAGTTGCGAGCCGCCCCTCTGCGCCCCGAGATCCGATGCGAGGAAATGCCCGCTCCCCAGCGGATCGCACCCTACTCGGCGGCGATGACGGGCGACATCGTCGTCGCGGGCGATGAGATCGGCACCGGTCGCATCGTTATGCTGCACGATCCCTCAGGCAACGACGCATGGCACGGTACGTTCCGCCTCGTGACGTTCGCACGCGCCGACGTCGACCCCGAGATGCTGCGCGACCCGGTGATCGCCGAGGTCGGCTGGACGTGGCTCACCGAAGCGCTCGAAGCCAACGAGGCGAGCCTGATCGCACCGAGCGGCAGCGTGACCACGGTCGCATCGGAGGGCTTCGGCGGCCTCGCGGACGACGGCTCGTCGGCCCAGCTCGAGATCAGGGCGTCCTGGACACCGACCTCCGATATCGGCGACCACGTGACGGCCTGGGGCGATCTGCTGTGTACGGTCGCTGGGTTACCACCCCTTGCGCCCGGCGTCGCCATGCTGTCGAGCCGCCGGGTCCGCAGAGGATGACTCCTTGACCGGTGCCCCCTCCTCGGGGCTCGTTGTCGAAGGGCGTCGTCCGGGTGGATGCATTGCAAGGCCGACGAGGAAGGTCACCGTGAGCCCTATTTCCGACGAGGAGAACACCGCGAGCCGCCGCGCGGGTGGCGAAAGGCGCCTATGAGTTCCGAGCACTCGGCGCCGGGCGACCACGACGACGCCTCCCCGCCCGAGGAGAGCCTGCCGCCCCTGCGACTCCGCGAACCCCTTCCGCCGGTCGTCGACAGCGACGACGCATTCTCCTCGACACTTGCCGCGATCGGTGAGGGCGAAGGGCCGGTCGCGTTCGATGCCGAGCGCGCATCCGGCTATCGCTACTCCGCACGGGCGTACCTCGTGCAGCTGCGCAGGCGCGGCTCGGGTACGCATCTCGTCGACCCGATCGCCTTCGACGACCTCACCGCACTGGATGCCGTCGTCGGCGACACCGAGTGGATCCTGCACGCGGCGACCCAGGACCTCCCCTGCCTCCGCGATATCGGGCTCGTGCCCCGGCGGCTGTTCGACACCGAGCTCGCGGGTCGGCTGCTCAACCTCCCCCGTGTCGGTCTCGCCTCGCTCGTGCAGACCCTGCTGGGCTACACCCTCGCCAAGGAACACTCCGCAGCCGACTGGTCGAAGCGCCCTCTTCCCGAGCCGTGGCTCGAGTACGCCGCGCTCGACGTCGAGGTGCTGTCCGAGCTCCGCGACGAGATCGACCGGCGCCTCGTCGAGTCCGGCAAGCGTGAGTGGGCCGAGCAGGAGTTCGACGCACTGCTCGACTTCACCGGCCCTGCGCCGAGGGAGGAGCCGTGGCGGCGTACGTCGGGGATCCACCGTGCGCGCGGGCGACGCCAGCTCGCGCTCGTACGCTCCCTGTGGGACGCCCGTGACCAGATCGCCGCCTCGCGCGACATCGCGCCCGGACGGGTGCTTCCCGATTCGTCGATCGTTGCGATGGCCGCTGCCCAGCCGCGCGATCGGGCGACGCTGCGCGCGATGCCGGTGATGCGGAACCGGTCGGCGCGTCGCCACCTCGACGAGTGGGTCGACGCCGTCGGCGCCGCACTCGCGTTGCCCGACCGCGACCTGCCGACGGTCGCGGCTCGGTACAACGGTCCGCCGCCGGCTCGGGCGTGGAGCGAGAAGTTCCCGGTCGCAGCGGCCCGCCTCGGCGCCTGCCGCGAGGTCGTCACGCAGATCGCCGAGGACCACGACCTCCCGGCGGAGAACCTCCTCGCGCCCGACACGGTGCGCCGGGTGGCCTGGGAACCACCCGAGCCCGCAACGGCCGACGCGGTCGCCGCTGCGCTCGCCGGCCACGGTGCGCGCCAATGGCAGATCGACCTCACCGGACCCGGCCTCGCCGCGGCGCTCGATACCGAGTAAGTTGGTTAGGCACACCTAACCAACCCGTGTCGAGGAGAGCCCGATGCTCCTGGCGAACTTCCTGATCGGCCTGCGTGAGGGGCTCGAGGCCGCGTTGATCGTCAGCATCCTGGTGGCGTACCTCGTCAAGACCGACCGCCGCGACCGGCTGCCGGCGATCTGGCTCGGGGTCGGCGCCGCCGTCGCGCTCGCGCTCATGGTCGGTGCCGTCCTGCAGTTCACGTCGCGCGCGATGACCTTCGAGCAGCAGGAGCTGCTCGGCGGCACGCTGTCGATCGTCGCCGTCGCCTTCGTGACCTGGATGGTGTTCTGGATGCGGCGCGCCGCCCGGGGCCTCAAGGGCGAACTACACGGCCGTCTCGACCACGCGATGGATCTCGGTCCGCTCGCACTGGCCGTCGTCGCGTTCCTCGCCGTCGGACGCGAGGGGCTGGAGACCTCGCTGTTCTTCTGGGCTGCGGCGCAGACGTCGTCGAGCACCGTCGTCCCGCTGATCGGCATCCTGCTCGGGCTCGCGGTTGCGGCCGTCCTCGGCGTGCTCTTCTACCTCGGGGCGCTCCGGATCAACCTGTCGCGGTTCTTCACCATCACCGGCGCACTGCTGATCGTCGTGGCGGCCGGCGTACTCGCGTACGGGTTCCACGACCTGCAGGAGGCGGACTTCCTTCCCGGGCTCTACAACCTCGCGTTCGACATCAGCGGGACCCTGCGCCCCGACGGCTGGCTGGGCACGCTGCTGAAGGGCACCATCAACTTCCAACCGAACCCGACCTGGCTGCAGGTCATCGTCTGGCTCGCGTACATCGTCCCGGTGATGGCCCTGTTCCTCTTCGGTGCGCGTACGAAGAAGCCCCAGCCCGCCTCCACCTGAGCCTTCGCGGCGATGGCGCTTCGCCACCGGGGCTCTAAACGCGCTTGCGCCTCACCTGCGGGTGCGGAAGGCTGCGTGCGGGAGGCCTCAGATGCAACTGACGTCGTTTGCTCGCGCCGCCGCCGTGACCGTGGTGGCAGGCGCACTGATCGGGTCCACATCCACCACCATGTCGAGCGCGGCGCCCGCCGATGCACCACCCGGGGGCTCGCTGCAGCCGGGTGACACGGCGTACGTCGACGTGTCGGTGGCAACGGCGTGGGTCGCCCCGGACACCGCCCGACCCGTTGACGCGCAGGCGACCGGCGACCCGGTCGACATCACTGGGTGGGTCGACACCATGACGTTGGCCGAGCGGCGCTGGCTCGTCGGTGATCTCGAGACCCAGGCGCTGTTCGGCGCCGAGGTCACCGTCCTGCAGATCTCCGGCGACTGGGTGGAGGTCGCCGTCCATGGCCAGCCGACGCCGCGCAACGACCTCGGCTACCCGGGTTGGATCCCTGCGACGCAACTACGCCCGGCGCCGCGTTACGGCGCTGCCGTCGACAGAGCCCCGTTCGCGCTCGTGACCGCGACGTCGACGCAACTGTCGCGGGGCCGGTCGGGCCGGGCGCCGATGATGGACCTCTCGATGAACACCCGACTGCCGAAGCTTCGTCGCGTCGGCGACGCAGTAAAGGTCTCGACCCCGCGCGGGCCGGCCTGGGTCCCGGCCGCGGACGTCGCCGTCCATCACGACGAGGACGACATCCCCACCCCCACCGGTGCAGACATCGTGCGGACAGCGAAGAAGTTCCTCGGCCTCCCGTACCTCTGGGCCGGCACGTCGGCATTCGGGTTCGACTGCTCCGGGTTCACCCACACCGTCTATGGCGTGCACGGCGTCCGGATCCCGCGCGACGCAGGCCCGCAGGCCGAGATCGGCACGCCGGTCGCGGAGTCCGACCTGCGTTCCGGCGACCTGGTCTTCTTCGGCGAGACTCGCATCCACCACGTCGGCATCTACGCCGGAGACGGGTACGTCATCGACGCGCCGACCAACTCCGACACCGAGGAGAGCCCGCTCGAGTACGTCCCGCTGAAGGAGCACCGCTACTACTGGGAGTACGCCGGCGCGCGCCGCGTACTGCCATCCGGCCAGCACCCGCAACCCCGTTGACGGCGCGGATCCCGTCATGGGCACGCCGTAACCTGGTCCGGTGAGTCATTTCGACCGACCCGCACTGCCCGGGCCCGAGCTGTTCGAGACGCAACCCGGCGAGGCCGACCCGGCCGACCGGCTGGAGGCCGGTGCGCGCGTTGCCGCGCTGCTCGTACGTGGCGCGCGCGACTCCGACGACCAGCAGATCGTCGACCGGGTGCTCCACCTGGCCGACGACGAAGGCCTCGACTCGCTCGCGGAGCTCTGGGCAGGCGCACCCGTCGACTCGCTCGCGGGTTGCCTGTGGCGCCTGTACGTGCTGCGTACCTGGGTCCGCCGCGAGCCCGAGGTCGCGGCGCGTGAGTTCACGGCGGGCAAGCAGTTCGCGCCCGTCGAGGAGGTCATCGCCGGCGTCGTCGACCCGCCAGGCCCCGTCGAGGTCGCCGAGCTCGTCGACACGCTGATCCGCGGCGTCGTCGGATCCGACCTCGCGACCACCCTCGACCGCGCCGCGGCCTTCGCCCGGCTCGTCGGCGTCGGGCGCGCGCACCTCGCCGACGACCCGCCGAACTCCACGCTGAGCGCCGCTCGACTCGTCGAGACCGCGCAGGCGTTACAGCACGCCGCCAAGCAGGAACGCCTTGGAGTATTGCGTTAGGCTCTTCCTTGCGTCGGGCCGCGGTAGCCCCGGGTCCCAAAATGAAGCCGCTGCGAGCGGCCACGCGCCGTGAGGCGCTCCCGGCCCGACGCAACCCGGTCCCTCCGGCGATCTCGTGCGTCCGTGGGCGGTTCCACGTACGGTCGAGGCAACTGATCGGCATCGGTGTGGGATTGATGGACTAGGTATCCACCGATCCCACACCGACTCCAACGCGGGGAGATGAGCATGACGACCGAGTGCGACGTGATCGTGATCGGCACCGGACCGGGTGGTGAGGACGCCGCAGGGCGCCTCGCCGAAGCCGGGCTCGAGGTGGTGGCCGTCGAACGAAGCCTGGTGGGTGGCGAATGCCCCTACTGGGGTTGCATCCCCTCGAAGATGCTGATCCGCGCCGCCGATGCGCTCGCCGAGGCGAGGCGCGTTCCGGTACTCGCCGGCACGGCCGACGTCGCGCCCGACTTCCGCATAGTCGCGCGCCGGATCCGCGACGAGGCGACCGACGACTGGGACGACACCGTCGCCGCCGAGCGCATGGCCAACAGGGGCGCCACGCTCGTCCGAGGCGACGCGGTCGTCGCCGGGCCCGGGCGGGTACGCGTCGGCGATGACGAGTACGTCGCCCGGCGCGGCATCCTGCTCAACACCGGGACGTCGGCGGCCGTACCCCCGATCGACGGGCTCGCGGACACGCCGTACTGGACGAACCACGAGGTGCTCGAGGCCGACGTGCTGCCCGAGTCGCTGATCGTCCTCGGAGGCGGCGCGATCGGGCTCGAGCTCGCACAGGCGTTCTCTCGCTTCGGCTCTCAGGTCACCGTGCTCGAAGCCGCCCCACGCATCCTCGGGCCGGAGGAGCCCGAGTCGAGCGAGCTGCTGGCGACCGTGTTCGAGCGCGACGGCATCGACGTACGCGTGGGCGTCGCCGTCTCCGGTGTGTCCCACGACGGCGACCAGTTCGCCGTCTCCGTCGGAGACGACGTCGTACGCGGGCAGCGACTGCTCGTGGCGGCGGGGCGTACCCCCAACATCCGCGACATCGGGCTCGAGACGGTCGGCATCGACCCGACGGCACGGTCGCTCGACGTCGATCCGTACCAGCGAGTGACCGATGGCGTCTGGGCGATCGGCGACATCACCGGCAAGGGTGCGTTCACGCACGTGTCGATGTACCAAGCGGCCATCGCGGTACGCACGATCCTCGGCGAAGACGGACCGGGTGGCGACTACCGCGCACTCCCCCGGGTGACGTTCACCGACCCGGAGATCGGGGCCGCCGGCCTCACCGAGTCGCAGGCTCGCGACCAGGGCATTCGCGTCAGCACGGGCTACACCGATCTGACGGCGAGCAGCCGCGGCTACATCCACAAGATCGGCAACGACGGCTTCATCAAGCTGGTCGCCGATGCCGACCGCGGCGTACTCGTCGGCGCAACCAGCGCCGGCCCGTCGGGCGGCGAGGTGCTGGGCGCGCTCGCGGTCGCGATCCGCGGCGAGGTGCCGGTCGACACCCTCGCGCACTCGATCTGGGCGTACCCGACGTTCCACCGCGCGATCGAGACCGCCGTCGCCGATCTCGGGTAGTTCGGCATAGGCTGTCGCCACTGTTCTGCCGCCGTCCACGGAGGGATCTTTCATGACGCGCGCGTTGTCCGACGACCTGCTCGATCGGCTCGGAAAGGAGTTCGACGCCGAACCGTCGCTGCGGTTGATGCAGAACGCCGTCACCAAGACCTCCGTCAACGACGTCGCGCTGGATCGCCGAGTCGTCACCGGCATCGACCACTCGGTCTCCAACCTGCTCGACGACTGGGACGCCACCGACCAGAAGCAGAGCGGCCGGTGCTGGCTGTTCGCCGGTACGAACCTGCTGCGCGCCGGAGCGGCGAGCAAGCTCGGCGTGAAGGACTTCGAGTTCTCCCAGAACTACCTGCTGTTCTGGGACAAGTTCGAGAAGGCCAACCACTGGCTCGAGTCGATCCTGGCGACGGCAGAGCGCGACGTCGACGACCGTACGGTCGCGCACCTGCTCGCGACGCCGGCAGAAGACGGCGGCCAGTGGAACATGTTCACCGCGCTCGTACGCAAGCACGGCCTGGTGCCGAAGAGCGCGATGCCCGAGACCTGGTCCTCGAGCAAGACCGCCCCGATGAACCGCGACATCTCCGGCATCCTGCGCCGGGCGGCTCGCGACCTGCGGGCGCGTACGGCGGCGGGCGACGACGCGGACACGCTGCAGCTGCACAAGGAGTCGGCACTGGCCTCGATCCACCGACTGCTCAGTATCCATCTCGGGACTCCCCCGACGTCGTTCCTCTGGCAGTGGGCCGACAAGGACAAGGGCTTCCATCGCGACGGCGAGCTGACGCCCGTCGAGTTCGCCGAGCGGTACGTCACGATCCCGCTCGAGGATTACGTCTGCGTCGTGCACGACCCGCGGCCCGGCAGCACCTTCGGTCGTACGTACACCGTCGAGCACCTCGGCAACGTCGTCGACGGTCCGCCGGTCACGTACCTCAACATCGAGGCAGACCTGATGAAGTCGCTCGCGGCCGATGCGATCACCGGCGGTGAGCCGGTCTGGTTCGGCTGCGACACCGACAAGATGTGCAGCTCGGAGCTCGGCATGTGGGATGCCAACCTCTACGACTACGACGCGGTCTACCGCACCGAGAGCACGCTCGAGAAGGCCGATCGGCTGCTGTACCACGACTCGCTGATGACGCACGCGATGCTGTTCACCGGCGTCGACCTGGTCGACGGCGCACCGCGACGCTGGCGGGTCGAGAACAGCTGGGGCAACGACCGGGCCGACAAGGGCTTCTACACGATGAACGACAACTGGTTCGGCGAGCACGTCTTCGAGCTCGCCGTACGCCGCTCGGCCCTGCCTGCGGAGCTGCAGGAAGCCCTGGCGACGGCGCCGACCGTCCTCCCCGCGTGGGACCCGATGGGCGCCCTCGCGTAGTTCGGCCCGCGGTTCGCACCGCCCCGTGAGCCGCACGTTCGCGTGCGACACGCCCGCGTGTCTCCGCACATACGTGCGGCTCACGGGGGTATGGGTCAGTGGGGGCGGTCGAGATCGATCGGCGCGCCGCCACTCGGGCGCAGCGGCGGACGCCTGCCGATGTCGCCGATGACCCCGAGCGCACGGAGACCGACCACACCGAGCGCGACTGCACCGACGACACCGGCGCCCAGGCCCCACCACGACGGGTGCTCGACCGCGAGAGCGGCGACCGCGAGCGGTACGGTCGACGCGACCATCAGCAGGATCAGCACCCGGTAGCCGACATGGCCGCTGAGCACGGCGCAGACGGCCCAGCCGGCCACCAGGATCGCCGCGAACAGCAGGCTCAGGTAGATGTCGTCGTTGAAGCGGTCGGGATCCGGTCGGGCGTCGGCCGACTGCGAGCCGAGGTCGGTTGCGAGCGGAGCGAACGCCCGCTGGAACGCCGCGACCGCGATCAGTCCGATGAACAGCAAGATGTACGCCACCACGGCGAACGCCCCGACGAAGACGCCGCTGAGGTCACGCGTCGGAAGCAGCCACCCGCCCGCCGTGATCGCCACCGTGAACACCAACACCACGGCGGCGATGGTGAGGGCGGTGCTGTCGCCCTCCGTGTCGTCGAGATTGACGACATCGTCGACGAGCGAGAGGTAGAGGACGAGCAGTCCGAGGATCGCCGCGATCACGAAGGCCCCGCGGCGTACGACGACGTACCCACCGGCCGCGAGGCCGGCCGTCACGATACCGGCGAGATAGCCGGTAGCGGGGTTGTCGTCGAGTCCGATGCCGATCATCAGGCCGACGCCGACGGCGCCGATCGCGCCGGGCCACGCGGCGAGGTTCGCCTTTCGTACGTCGTCCTTGACGAGCACCAGCGCCGCCGCGGCGATGCCCAACAGGCCGAGCGAGGCGAGGATGCCGAGCAGGTAGTTGGACCAGTCGAGATCGGACTCCTGCCGTGAGAACCCGGTCGCGATGCCGACGGTCGCGGCGAGCAGCCCGACGCCGATCGCGATCGCGCCGCTCTCGAGCCGCAGCTGCCGGTCGGGCTCGTCGGCCGGTGTCGCGAGCTGCTCCGAGGTCGACGAGTCCGCCGGCCGTCCGAGGCTGCCCTCGTACGCGGCGCGGGCCCGCTCGGGCGGAATCTGCCCCTCGCGGACGAGCTCGTCGAGCGCACGAACGATCGGGTCTTCTCCCGTAGGCGTGGAGGTCATGGGCCGCACCTTAGCGAGTTGGCGGGCCAGTGCGCCGACAACCCGCCCCATCGGGCACGAGGTGCATCGTCGGTGCCGGCGCAGGTTCGTGGGTGGGTGGCTCCCGACGTACGCGGATGTTTACCATGTGAACATGGTAAACATCCGCTCTGCATGGCTGGTTCTCCATGCAGAGCGGACGTTCCACATGCAGAGCGCTCGGTCGCGACCGCCCGATCAGCCGCGACCGATCCGGGCGAGTACGCCGATCTCGAGCGCGGCCCAGATCGCGCCATCGGGACCGACGGCGATCCCGTGCGGCTCCGAGTCCGGCGTCGGGAGGTCGTACGACTCGATGCCGCCGCCGGTTGGCATCCTGCCGATCCGGTTGCCTCCCCACTCGGTGAACCACAGCGCTCCGTCGCCGTCGACCGTGATCGCGTGCGGTCGAGCGGCCCGGTCGGGCAGTGCGTACTCCTCGACCTTCCCGGCGATGTCGATGCGCCCGATCTGCCCGCCGCCGATCTCGACAAACCACAGGCCGTCGTCACGACCGGCCGCGATGCCGACCGGAGCGGCGTTCGCGGTCGGCAGGTCGTGCACGTCGACGTACCCGTCCATGCCGATCCGCCCGATCGCGTTCGCCTGGTTCATCGTGAACCACATGGCATCGTCGGGCCCGGCGACGATCGCCGACGGAAATGCCCCGGCGACCGGCAGCTCGTACTCGGTGACATCACCATCGATCGTGATCCGGCCGATGCGGTTCGCCGCCGTCTCGGTGCACCACATTGCTCCGTCGGGGCCGGCAGCGATGCCGAACGGCCCGCAGTCTCGCGTCGGCAGGTCGAACTCGTCGATGCTGCCGTCGGTGGTGATCCGACCGATGCGGTGCGCTTGGTACTCGGTGAACCAGAGCCCGTCGTCCGGGCCGGAGGCGATGATCGTCGGACCACAGCCCTCGGCGAGCCCGTGCAGCTCGGGCCGCTCGCCCGGAACCAGCCGCCCCACCTGCGCACTGTGCACAAGCGTGAACCACAGCGCACCGTCCGGTCCGGTGGTGAGCGCGTACGGGCCCTCGTCGGGCCCGGCCACGACAACTTCCTCGATCTTCACGTCTGTCATCCGACTCCTCAGCTCAGCAGGTCTTGGAGTACGCGGGTGTTGGCGGGCCGGCGCAGCTTGCTCATACCCTTGGCCTCCAGCTGGCGGATCCGCTCACGGCTGAGACCGTACTCACGACCGATCTCCTCGAGGGTGCGCGGCCGGTCGTCGTCGAGACCGAACCGTCGTACGATCACCGCCGCCTCGCGCTCGGTGAGTGACGTCAGCGCCGTGTCGAGATAGCCGCGCAGCTCCGACATCGCAACGAGGGTCGCGGTGTCGGGCGCGTCGTCCGCGAGCAGGTCGCCCAGCTCCGTGTCACCGACTTCGCCGGTGACCGACGTGTGCAACGAGACCGGCTCGCTCGCGTACCGGAGCGCGAGGACGACCTTCTGCTCCGGAACCTCGACCGCCGTCGCCAACTCGGCAACGGTCGGCTCGCGCCCGAGGTCCATCGCCATCGTTCGACGGGTACGCAGGACCTTGTTCACGACGTCGGCCATCTGCGACGGGAGGCGGATCGCCCGGCCTTGGTCGGCCAATGCGCGGCCGATCGCCTGTTTGATCCACCAGGTGGCGTACGTCGAGAACTTGAATCCACGGGTGTGGTCGAACTTCTCGACCGCGCGCATCATGCCGATCGTGCCCTCCTGGACGAGGTCCAGCAGCGGAAGCCCTCCGCGGGCGGCGTAGCGCTTCGCGGTCGAGACGACGAGCCGCAGGTTCGCCTGGACCATCTGGTCGCTCGCGCGCCTGCCATCGGCAACGACCCGCTCCAACGCCGGCCGCGCCGCCTCATCGAGCCCCGCACTCCCCGCGAGGCGTTCGCCCGCCTTCGCGCCGGCTGCTATCCGTCGACCAAGCTCGACCTCCTGCTCTGCCGTCAGCAACGGCGTACGACCGATCTTCTTCAGGTACTGCTGCACCGAGTCGTCGGCGCGAAGCGGAGTGCGGGTGGCTGTCGTCAACCAACGGTCCTCTCGGGTTGTCTGCTGCGGTGACAAAGTTGACTCTAGGGCTGTTCTAATTTTATGTCAAGTATAATTTTGTGTCGATCTCAGGTAGGCTCGACACATGACCACGCAACCGACCGGCTTGCGGGAGCGTAAGAAGCGCCAGACCCGCGAGAGCATCTCCCGGCACGCCACCCACCTGTTCCTGCAGCGCGGGTTCGACCAGGTCACCATCGCGGAGATCGCGGAGACCGCGCAGGTCGCCAAGATGACCGTGACGAACTACTTCGCGCGCAAGGAGGACCTCGCGCTCGATCTCGGCGACACCTTCGTCTCGATGCTCGCGAACGCGGTGCGGGATCGCCGACCGGGCGAATCGGCGCTGGCCGCCCTGGGGCGTACGTACCTCGCCGCCGCGGACGCCCAGGATCCGGTAGTCGGGTTCTCGGGCCCCGAGTTCGCCCGGATGATCACTGACAGCCCGCGACTCGTCGCGCGCCTGCGCGAGTTCCACGACGACCGCGAGCGTGCGCTGGCATCCGCCCTCGCCGACGAGACCGGAGCGGCGCAGGGCGAGGTCATGCCACGTGTCGCCGCGGCACTGCTCGCCGGTGTGCACCGATTGCTGTTCGACGAGACCCTCCGGCGGACGCTCGACGGCGACGACAACGGGTCCATTGCCGCCGCCGTCACTGCCGATGCGGAGGTCGCGTTCGCCGCACTCGAGCCGTCGCTCGGCTCGTACGCCGTACGACCGATCTCCTGACCCTCGGCGCAATTCGGTGTAGCCGTGCGTCACCGACCGGCCCTCCCTCTCGGTACCGCGGGGACGCACCATTTCCACCCGACCCGCGCACTCCTCTAGACTGTGCCGGTGCCCACCCGACCTGACGCTGTCCGCGTGCGCCCTGCGCGGCGCACGCGCCTGCCGTCGTCACTGGTGAGCATCCTCGCGGTGACCGCGTTTGTGGCGGCCTCGATCGCCGGCGTCTTCGGCGGTACGCATGCCGCGTCGGCCGCACCGGCCGAGACGCACTCGGTCGGCTCCGACAAGATCGTCGGCCATCAGCCCACGAAGACGCGGGTGAGCGTCGGGGGCGACCGGTCCGACCACCCACAGCACCGCGCCACGCCGTGGATCCCGCTGGCCGTCACCCCCGATGAGTCGGAGATGGCCGCGCCGAGCGAGTCCGCCCCGACGGTCGTCGTGTCTGCGGTGCCGTGGCACTCGTACGACGTCACCACACCGCAGGGTCGCGCACCGCCGCGCTGACGCGGCCCTCACCCAACGCTGACCCCCGAACGGCGCAGCGCCGTTCCCTCCTTCGGAGTTCTCCCTTGCCTTCAACACGCTCCAAGGCGCCCCTCTGGCGCGCCGTCGCGGCGTTACTCATCGTCGTCATCGCGGTCTACACCGCTCTCACCAACTCCGCCACGCTCGGCCTCGACCTGTCCGGCGGTACGCAGCTCACCTACGAAGCCCAGGACACCAAGACGGTCAAGGCCGACGCCGAGGCCACCGACCGGGCGCTGGAGATCCTCCGCGGGCGCGTCGACTCCCTCGGTGTCTCTGAGCCGACGCTCACCCGGTCCGGTGAGAACCGGATCATCATCGAGCTGCCCGGCGAGCAGGATCCGGAGCAGGCCAAGGAGGTCATCGGCACCACCGCACAGCTGACGTTCCACCCGGTCACCGGTACCGCCACCCAGCAGGAGCTCAATCAGTTCGAGAAGAGCGGCGAGGTCAGCGGCGGCAGCAACTCCGACGACGGCAGCGGCATTCCCGGCGAGAAGCTGCCGGACGAGCAGCAGGGCTCGGCTCGCGTCGCACCGGAGGACGGGGACGGCAAGCAGGACGACCAGAAGTCCGGCTCCGAAACGTCGGGAGATGAAGGCAGCGGCGACTCCGGCACCGGCGAGGGATCCGACGACGACCCGGCGATCGAACAGATCGACCCCACCAAGCCCCAGGTCATGAAGACCGACCAGGGCGACATCATCAAGCTCGGCCCTGCGCAGCTCGGCGGCGACGACGTCACGGACGCCTCGGCCCAACAGGAGCAGGAGGGCACCAGCGCCTGGGTCGTCGCGGTCGACTTCAGTGGCAGCGGCGGCGACAAGTGGGAGAAGATCACCACCGCCGCGCAGCAGTACCAGCTCGGCGATCCGCGGCGGCGGATCGCGATCGTGCTCGACGGCGAGGTCATCTCCTCGCCCGAGGTGCAGGACGGCGTCCAGAACGGCGGCAGCACCCAGATCACCGGCGACTTCTCGAACGAGGAGGCCGACGACCTCGCGACGCTGATCAAGGGCGGCTCGCTGCCGGTGCCGATCGAGCCGATCGAGGAGCGCGTCGTCGGACCCACGCTGGGCGACGAGGCGATCGACGCCTCCATCGAGGCGGCGATCATCGGCATCGCCATCACCGGCATCTTCATTCTGTTCGTCTATCGCCTCGTCGGGCTGATGGCGACCATCGCACTGGCGTCGTACGCAGCGATCTCGTACGCGATGCTGGTGATGCTCGGCGCGACCCTCACGCTGCCCGGTCTTGCGGGCTTCGTGCTCTCGATCGGCATGGCGATCGACGCCAACGTGCTGATCTTCGAACGCGCGCGAGAGGAGTACGAGAAACGACGAGGCGAGGGCCTCGGCCCTGCCCTCGACACCGGCTACCGGAAGGCGTGGAGCGCGATCATCGACTCCAACGTCACCACGTTGCTTGCCGGCGCGCTGTTGTTCTTCTTCGCGACCGGACCGGTCAAGGGCTTCGGCGTCACGCTGTCGCTCGGTGTGATCGCCTCGATGATCTCCGCGCTGTTGATCGCCCGGGTGCTCACCGACTGGCTCGTCCGCCGGGCGTGGGCGCGCAACCACCCCTCCATCACCGGCATCGGCGGCGAGGGCAAGATCCGCAACTGGCTGAACAACAGCGGCATCAAGCTGATGAAGCGCAGCACCACCTGGCTGGCGGTCTCGGCGGCGATCGTGATCGTCGCAATCGGAGGGATGCTGATCCGCGGGATGAACCTCGGCGTGGAGTTCACCGGCGGCCGGGTGCTGGAGTACTCGACGACCGAGGCGATCGACGTCGACGACGCACGCGAGGCCGTCGCGGACGCGGGCTTCCCGCAGGCCGTGGTGCAGGAGTCGGGCAATGAGGACCAGGACATTGCCAACATCAGCGTGCGTACCGACGAGATCTCCGACGACGACGCGAAGAAGATCGAGGGCGCGATCTCCTCGATCGGCGAGGACGTCGTCCAGGAGAGCGCCACGACGATCGAGCCGACCCTCGGCGAGGAGCTCCGCAATAAGGCGCTGATCGCATTCGGCATCGCGGTCGCCGCGCAGATGATCTATCTGGCGTTCCGGTTCCGCTGGACGTGGGCGCTGGCCGCCGTGCTCGCGATGGTGCACGACGTGGTCGCGGTTGTCGGCATCTTCGCCTGGTGGGACAAGCCGATCGACGGCGTGTTCCTGGCCGCGATCCTGTCCATCATCGGCCTGTCCGTGAACGACACCATCGTCGTCTTCGACCGGATCCGA
Organism: Solicola gregarius; assembly: GCF_025790165.1. Classification (GTDB taxonomy): domain Bacteria; phylum Actinomycetota; class Actinomycetes; order Propionibacteriales; family Nocardioidaceae; genus Solicola; species Solicola gregarius. The sequence continues at coordinate 4,067,346 of NZ_CP094970.1, read as the reverse complement.
GAGCGACGGCGGGAGGAACCGGACCGAGCGCTGTCGGACGTCACGAGCGATGCGTTGTTGCAGACGTTGCCGCGTACGATCAACACCGGCCTCGGAGCGATGTTCATCCTCGGCGCGCTGGCCTTCCTCGGTGGCGCTTCGCTGACGGACTTCTCGTTGGCGCTGCTGTTGGGCCTGGGCATCGGCATCTTCTCCTCCATCTTCACCGCGTCGCCGCTCGCGCTGCTGTTCGAGCGGATCTGGCCCGCGGCGAAGGCCGCGGAGAAGAAGAAGGCGAAGGTCGCCGACCCGTACGCCAACGTCGCCGCCGGCGGGCGCGAGGGCGGCGAGATCTAGTCGCACCCACCTCCACCCTGGGCCGCACGCTTGAGCGGCGACACGCCGGCGTGTCGCACTCGAACGTGCGGCTCACGGGGCGTGGGCTCGGTGTCGGGGCCGTTGGGTACGGTCGCCACCATGAGTGAGCCGACCGCGCCGACCGATCCGCCCGCCGACGTACGTACGCGCGCGGAGTCCGTGCTGCGCGACCTGGTGGGCTCCCCCGACGCCCGGCTGCGCGACGACCAGTGGACCGCGATCGAGGCGCTCGCCGTCGGCCACCGGCGTGCACTCGTCGTGCAGCGCACCGGCTGGGGCAAGTCGGCGGTCTACTTCGTCGCCACCGCGCTGCGCCGCGCCGAGGGCGCCGGTCCGACGGTGATCGTCTCGCCACTGCTTGCCCTGATGCGCAACCAGATCGACGCGGCGGAGCGGGCCGGCATCCGCGCGGTCACGATCAACTCCACCAACCCGGAGGGTTGGCAGCAGACGTACGACGCCATCACCCGTGGCGAGGTCGACGTCCTGCTGGTCTCCCCCGAGCGCCTCAACAACCCGTCGTTTCGCGACAACGTGCTCCCCGACCTCGCGCGTACGGCCGGCCTGCTCGTCGTCGACGAAGCGCACTGCATCTCCGACTGGGGCCACGACTTCCGCCCTGACTACCGGCGGATCCGGACGCTGCTCGCCGACCTGCCGGCCGGCATCCCGGTGCTCGCGACGACCGCGACCGCCAACGAACGCGTCACCGCCGACGTCGCGGAGCAGCTGTCGGTCACCGGCACCACCACTCTCGACGACGTCCTGGTGCTGCGCGGCACGCTCGACCGCGAGTCGTTGCATCTCGGCGTCGTACGCCTGCCCGACCAGGCGAGCCGGCTCGGCTGGCTCGCCGACCACCTCGGCGAGCTCGACGGCTCCGGCATCATCTACTGCCTGACCGTCGCGGCGACGCAGGACGTCGCGGCATTCCTGCGCGAGCGCGGCCACGACGTACGCGCGTACTCCGGCCAGACCGAGCAGGCCGAGCGGCTCGCGGCAGAAGACGACCTGCTGAACAACCGGGTCAAGGCGCTCGTCGCCACCTCCGCGCTCGGCATGGGCTTCGACAAGCCCGACCTCGGCTTCGTCATCCATGTCGGTGCGCCACCGAGCCCGATCGCGTACTACCAGCAGGTCGGTCGCGCCGGCCGCGCCGTCGAGAACGCGACCGTCGTCCTGATGCCCGGCCAGGAGGACCGCGCGGTGTGGGCGTACTTCGGGTCGTTGTCGTTTCCTCCCGACGAGCAGGTACGCGAGACGCTCGACGTGCTCGGCGCGGCCGACGGCCCGGTGTCGGTCGCTGCCCTCGAGACCCGCGTGCCGCTGCGGCGGACGCGCCTCGAGATGCTGCTCAAGGTGCTCGACGTCGACGGCGCCGTCCGACGCGTGCGCGGTGGCTGGGAGTCGACCGGCGAGTCCTGGGCGTACGACGCCGAGCGCTACCAGCGGGTCGCAGACGCACGCGAGCGTGAGCAGCAGATGATGCTCGACTACGAGTCCGGCGACCGATGCCGGCTGGAGTTCCTCCGCGAGGCCCTCGACGATCCCGAAGCGAAGCCGTGCGGGCGGTGCGACAACTGCGGCGCATTGACGCTGTCGACCGACGTGTCGAGCGAGGCGATGGATGCCGCCCGCCAGTGGTTGGGCCGAGCGGGCGTCGTCATCGACCCGCGGCGGATGTGGCCGACCGCGATGACCAACCTCGGCGTCGACCTACGCGGCAAGATCCCGCCCGACGAGCAGGCCGCGCCGGGAATGGCCGTCGCGCGGATGACCGACCTCGGCCTCGGGCAGCACGTACGCGACCTGTTCGCGCACGGCGCACCCGACAAGGAGGTGCCCGTGCCTCTCCGGCACGCGCTCGTCGCGGCGCTCGACGACTGGGACTGGCCGGACGGCGCCCGGCCGGACGCGATCGTCGGCATCGACTCGCTCACCCGGCCGGTGCTGACCCGCCATCTCGCCGACGGGATGTCGACGTACACCGGGTGGCCCGTTGTCGCGCGATTCTCGATCGAGGGCCACGCCGAGCCGGGCCAGGGCGCGACGAACTCCGCGCAGCGGCTCGCGGCTGTCGCGAGCCGGTTCGCGCTCTCCGACCCGGGAGCGGTCTCCGGGCGGCGGGTGCTGCTCGTCGACGACCGGGTCGTGTCCGGCTGGACGCTCGCGGTGACGTCGCGCGCACTGCGTCTCGCCGGCGCCGAAGCCGTGTTCCCCCTCGTACTCGCGACCGACGGCTGACGACCGCACCGGCTGCGTCCGCGATCGATCAGGTTTCGAGAAGCGCGCGCCGCCGCGGCTTTCTAACCTGGATCTTGTCCGCACCCACAAGCCGAAGGCGATGACGATGGCCACCACCCGCAAGTCCGCAACGAACACCGGCACAGACAGCGACGGCTTCACCGCGGAGGAACGCGCCGCGATGAAGGAACGCGCGCAGGAGCTCAGGCCGACCAAGCGCCGCGGATCCAAGAAGGTCGACGGCGAGACCGCCCTACTCGAGAAGATCGCCGAGATGCCACCCGCGGATCGCGCGATCGCCGAGCGGATCCACGCGATCGTCACCGAAGCCGCGCCGGAGCTCGAAGCGAAGACCTGGTACGGGATGCCCGCGTACGCCAAGAACGGCAAGGTCGTCTGCTTCTTCCAGAGCGCCGACAAGTTCAAGGCGCGGTACGCGACCCTCGGCTTCAACGACCCGGCGAACCTCGACGACGGCACGATGTGGCCGACATCGTTCGCCGTGACGAAGCTGACCGCGGCCGACGAGAAGAAGGTCGGCGCGCTCGTGAGGAAGGCGGTGGGCTGACCGCCTCGCGCTCATTGCGACTCGGCCTCGCGGGCCGCCCCCGCAACACCGAGTTCGCGTACGTCGTGGCGGATCTGGAGGATGTTCTCCCGCAGCACGTCGGCGATCAGCTCCTCGGTACGCGGATCCTCGAGAACCGCCAGGATCACCCGCATGGACGTGTCGGTGCTCGCCTCGATCACCCGGTCGTGGAACGGCAGGATCGACAACCGGCCCATCCGGCGGTCCGCCTTGATCTTCTCCAGGATCATCGCGCGCAGCTCGTCGCGGTTCTCCTCCAACGCCCGCGCGACGTTGTGGTTGTACTGCCCGGCCCGCAGGACCTCGCTCACCTCCTCGAGCACGGCGAGCGTGATCGGGTGCTTGATCTGCTCGACGACCGGCGAGAGCGCCTTCGAGAGGAGCCGCTCGCTCAACGGTGTCCCGGCCGTCCGATCCGTGAGTCGGGCGAGCCGCGCCACGATGACCACGACCCGCAGCAGCCGGAACGAGCGAAGCGCCGGGTACGACAGCGGGATCATGCCGAGGATCTCGAACCAGTTGCGCCAGAAGAAGCTGCGCCTCCAACCGGCCCGCCGCCAGCGCCACAGGAACTCGATCGCGAAGACGGCGCAGATCGAGACGTCGACGATCACGAGCCGCTGATACTCCTGCTCGTCGACGTCGCCGTAGTCGGCGTACAGGAGTAGGCCAACCGACACGAACGCAAGCACGATCATCAGGACGTCGACGACGGTCAGCTGGCGCAGTCGGGTTCGTAGCCTCACCCCGGCAGTCTCCCGCATCTGCGCCGCTCTGCGCCCGATGACGGCAAAGGTCGTGTCGCGGGTAGTTCAGGGGCGCCGATCAGTAGAACTCGTAGAGCCCGCGCGAGAGCAGGAACCCGCGCCCCGTGCGCAGGTTGTAGCAACGCATCCCGGCCTTGCGGCTCTGGCATCCGTAGTCGCCGACGCGGGTGGCCGTTCCGTACGCCAACAACGTCGGCGCCCCGAGTACGGTGTCGCCGGCGCACACGAAGTCCGGCTCGCCCTCCCCGACCGCGAGCGCATTGCCGAAGTCGAGATCGCAGCCGCCCGGTTTGTGCGGTGGCTTGTAGCGGCGCTTCTCGATATCGCAACGGACGCCGTCGTCGGTGATCTGGCACCCGATGTTCGTCGACGGGCTGGAGAAGTGGTCAACCTGACCGACGACGTTGTGCAGCCTGACCTCGAGCTTGTCCTTCTTCTTGTGGTTCTTGTGCTTGTGGTCGTGCTTGCCCTTGTCGTCCTTGTCTTTCCCGGGCTTGTCGCCGCGCGCAGGCTTTCCGTCGTCGCGCCCGGAACCGTCGGGTACGTCGCTCGCGATGTCCTGCGCCGACGCACAGCCGGACAGGACGCATGCGAGCACCACCATCACGGCTACGTACTGCCTCATCGCGCGCTCCCTCCCGGTCCGGTCGGCATCACCTCGACGGCTCCGCGTCGGAGACCGATCCTAGGCGCATTCGGGTGCGCCGCAAGAATCGCGGCCCCGCAAGCCGACGGACTTCGCAGCGGTGCGTAGGCGAGCGGCAGTCCCAGTCGCCGCGCGAGCAGCCGGCGGAAGGCCGGATCTCGGGCCTTGCCTCCCCCGGCGACGACACGTACGCCCTCGAGTCGGGAAACCGCGCGAGCGATGGCATCGACGAGGGCGTCGGCTGACGGCATCGACCGCGTGTCGAACGCGTGCATCGTGTACCACGCGGAGCCCGCGTCGGCGAACACCCGCTCCGTCTCGTACGCCGGGCGGTGCCAGGCGGCGTCGGCACGCAGCACCTGGCACCCGGTGCCGACGTTGACGTACACCGTGTCGGGGCCCGCATCCGGCGCCATCGCTCGGTACGCGAGCAGCGCGGTTGCCGTGTCGGCAGCGCCGACGACGACTGCCGCGCCGGCGGTCTGCCCGACGATCTCGTCGGACGGTCGTACCTCGGGCAGCTGCGCACGATCGATTCCGACGACCTCGGCCGCGGCAGCGGACCACTCCTCCGTCGCGGGGTCCCACAGCAAGGAACCCGCGGCATCGGAGCGGTCGGTGACCGGCATCGCGTCACCGCACAGCCGAGCCCGAACCCAGTCCTTGGCGAACCACACCCGCTCGGCACGCGCCATCGTCGCCGGCTCGTGCTCGCCGAGCCAGGCCAGGATCGCACCGGCGTACCCGGGAACGATCGGCGTACCGAGCGCGTCGAGCACGCCCGTGCGCGCCCACTCGGCGGCAACCACGCTCGCTCGCTCGTCGAGCCACAACACCGCCGGCCGCACGGGTTCGGCATCGCCATCGGTGAGCACGACGCCATGCATCTGCCCGGTCACGCCCAACCCGGTGACGCCGCCGATATCACCCGACACGGCTGCGTACGCGCGCAGCCAGTCGTACGGGTCGATCTCGCACCAGCCCGGATGCGGCTCCACCACGTCGTACCCGACCGCGCGCTCGACCGCCACCTCGCCGTCGTCGTCGAGTACGGCGAGCTTCAGCCCGCTCGTCCCCACGTCGACGCCCGCGTAGCTCACGGCACCGCCGGCCTCGACACGTACGCCGCCAACCCACGCTCACCCGAACGCATCATCAGCATGTGGTTCCAGCGCAACGCCGGTCGCGCGAGAGGCGCGGCCGCGCGCAGCAGCCGACGGGTGACCGTCACCTGTTGCTCGTACAGCAACATGCAGCTCGCGTGTCCCGCGTGCAGGGTCAGCCGGGCCCAGCCGACGAGGTCGCCGCCGATGCCGACCTGCAGGACGCCGGTGTCGCGGTCCTCGGTGACGCGGGTGAGGGTGAACCTCAGCGCGTACGGCAGCAACGACCGCGCCACGACCGCGGCGTTCTGTTCGTCGACGGGCTCGACGACACGGACCTCGGGCCACCACATCGGGTACGACGGAAGGTCGGCCAACGCGTCGAAGACCGTTTCGCGGTCGGCGTCGACATGCCACCGGCTGACGAAGCGATAGTCATTGAGGCTCACGTACAAAGCCTGCCCCACGAGGGTGCTATCCAGAAGTCCAAGGCCCGCCTTTCGACCGCCGGACCTCCGATTCGGAACACGAGTCGGCGAACGGTCGCGGTCAGGCCGACAGCGTGCCGAGTCGTACCGTCGCTGCCGACCCGACCGAGCGGAACCGCTCCGGATGGCAGGTCAGCACGATGATCTGGTGGCTCTCGCCGGCGCGGTTGAGCACCGCGGCGATCCGGTCGAGGCGTTCGGGGTCGGCGTGCCCGAGCGCGTCGTCGAGGATCAGCGGGGCGCCCTCGACCGGGTCGACGAGAGACGCGACGGCGAGCCGCCCGAGGATGGCCAGCTGCTCCCGCGCACCACCGGACAGCGAGTCGAACGCGACCGTGCGGCCGGCGAGCGTACGCGAGGCGATCGCGAGGTCGTCGGTGATCTCGACGCTCAGGTCGGAGCCGAAGACGATCCGCCCGAGCGCTTCGATCGCCGCGCGATAGGGCGCGACGTAACGCCGCCGGGCGGTATCGCGGTGCTGCCTGAGCGTGTCGTACAGCAGCCGCGCCGCGTCGGCCCGACGCTCGACGCGGGCGAGCTCCCCCTCGGTCTGCTCGAAGGCAGCGGCGGCCGCGTCATGCTGGTCGTGCAGTCCGCGGGATGCGAAGCCGTCGAGCCTGCCGGTGAGCTGCTGCCGCTCGTCCTCGAGCTCGCGTCGGGCGCGGCCGAGCCGCCGGGTGACCGCCTCGGCATTGGACAGTCGCGCGGCGACGTCGTCGGGCTCGGCGGCGTCCAGCGCCGCACCCGCCCGGTCGCGTTCGTGCGCGGCGGCGTCGAGAGCAGTCCTCGCCTCGTCGACCTTGGCGCCGAGGGCATCGTCGGACGTCTCGGCGCGCGCGTGGTCGAGGCGTACGCCGACGCGCTCGACCTCGGCGTGCTCGCCATCGCGCCGCTGCTCGCACCTGGCGTGTGCCTCTCTGGCTGCGGAAACCGCCGCTTCGTGCTCGCGCGCCAGCCGGTCGAGGTCGTCGGCCTTGCGCGCCGCCTCGTCGGACGCCCCGCGGGCGGTATCGGCGGCTGCGTCGGCCGCTGCGCTGGTGGCGGGAAGGTCGCCCTCGTGCCGGGAGAGCAGGTCGCGGTGGCGCTCGCGGGTTGCGGAGGCCGACGCAACGAGGGAGTCGAGATCGTCGGCGTCACCCAGCGCGTCGCGTACGCGAGCGCGCGCGACCTCGCGGGTGGCCCCGGCGTCGCGTGCTCTGCACACGGCATCGCGGGCGTCCCGTACGTCGGCCACCCCCGCCTCGTCGAGTGCGGCGGTGAGCGCGGCCTCGGCCCGGTCGACGTCGTCGGCGAGGTCGCCCTCGGCACGCCCGGGTCGTACCGTCACCCGAACGACTCCGGGCACCTCGACCGTGGTCGGCTCGAGGACGGCGCGTCGACCGTCGGCGTCGGGCTCGGCACCCTGCACGCGTACGTCGGTCGCGCCGATCGGCTCGACCTCGATGGTCGACGCGCCGACGCGCCGCAGCTCGCGGGCCGCCCGTGCCGCGGCGTCGAGCCCGGTCAGCCGCTCGAACCCGGCGTCGTCGAGCTGGACACCGGCGAGCACCGCCTCAGCGGCGAGCGCATCGTCGCGTGCCCGCTCGGCGCGACCGACGCGTTCGTCGAGGTCATCGGCCTCGCGGCCGAGTCGGATGACGTGGGCGGCATCGGTCGCGGCTCGGTGCGCGGCCTCGGCCGCGCGCACGTCTGCCCGCGCCGTATGTGCGGCATCACGGGCCTGGTCGGCAGCGCGCCCGAGCGCCTCGACATCGGCTCCGAGGGCGGCGAGCTCCGTGTCGAGGCGGGTCACCGTCGCCTGCCGCTCCCGGAGCTCCTCGATGAGCTCGGTGCGCGCCGCGACTGCCCGACCCGCATCGTGCAGTCGCCCGCTCGCTACCTCGACCGCCGCGACGGCCTCGTCGTACGCCGCGCGGAGTCCGGTCAACGCCTGGTCGTCGCGTTGCACCTCGGTGAGCCGAACGGCGTGGTCGGCCTCCTCGTCGGCCAGCCTGCCGAGCTCGGCGTCGATCGCCTCGTGGCGACGGACGACGGCCTCGACCGACTCGAGCTCGGCCGTGAGCCCGTCGTGCGCGACCCGCGCCGACTCGTGCGCGTCGACGGCGGCGCTCAGCTCTCCCGTCGGCTGGCCGGTGCGCGGTGTGAAGTAGCGCGCGTACTCGGTCGCGACGCGGGCAATCAGGTCGTGATCGGACTCGCCGTCGGAACCTCCCACGGGCTCGCCGTCGGCGAGCGCGGCACGCAGCACACCGACGTCGGCGAGATCGGGCTGGTCGAGCGAGGCGCCCTGTGCGACGCGCATCGCACCCCAGAGAGCGTCGTCGAGCGTCTCCTTCAGGATCGTGGTCATGCGGTCGTGTGCCTCGCGCCCGGTGAGCTGCTCCGGCGTCGGCGCACCGATGCGCAGCGACGTCGACGGCCGACGGAGGAACCGCTTCGAGTAGTTGATGTCGTACGCACCGATCGTGAGGTCGACCTCGACGTACGGCCCGACGTCGGCACCGATCTGATGGACCGCCCGAACCTCCTGCCGGCGCGAGGAGTCGCGATGGTCGAACAGCACCGAGATCGCTTCGGCGATGGTCGACTTGCCGGCCTCGTTGGGACCCTCGACGACGGTGACGCCGTCGTCGAACTCGATCGCCGCGGCATCGACTCCGCGAAAGTGGTCGAGCACGATGCGGTGGATCCTCATCGGCCGCTCCGGGTGAGGCGGTAGAGCAACCCGAGCGCATCTTGCGCGACCCGCGCGTCCCGCCCCTGCGAGCGCGCCTCACGTACGAGGTCGTCGACCGCCGACTGCGACGCACCCACCAACGCGAGGTCGGAGAAGTCGTGGTCATCGGGTACGACGACCAGCTCGCCGGGCTCGCCGACGAGCGCGACACCGGCGTACACATCGGCGGCGCGCTCGACCACGTCGTCGAGCCTCGCGCGTTGGGCGACCGAAAGGGTGCCGCTGAGCCGCAGCCAGATCGCGGTGCGGTGCTTGCCCGAGCGATCGTCGAGCGCCGCTTCGAGCGCCTCGATGTCGGCGTCGTGGGTGACCTCCGCGGCGTGCTCGGTGAAGGTCCACTCCCCCACCGAGACCTTCTCGGTCGTCGGGCCGGAGCCGTCGAGATCGACCACCAATACGTTGCCGGGATCTGCTTCGCGGCGCGCGGTCACCTCGGGGGTGCCGGGATACCAGATCGCGTCACTGACGGCGTACGTCGCGTGCCGGTCACCGAGGACGGCGAACGTGATGCGGCCGTCGTCGACCGCCGACCGTAACGCGTCTTCGTCGACCGCGGTGGGGTCGTGCCGATCGCGGTTGAGCGCCTCGGTGCGGCCGTGCCCGACCAGGACGCGCGTTGCATCGGTCGGCTCGAGGCCGGAAAGCGCGTCGGCGACGAGGTCGGTCAGGGGTCGCTTCGTGAACCACGGAACGCCGATGAGCTCGGCATCGCTGCCGTCGACCGTGACCGGTGCCGTCGACTCGAGCACGTGTACGTGGGAGGGGCAGCCGTTGCGGAACTGGCGCGAGCGGTAGATCGAGCTCGCGTCGAGCGGGTCGTGGTTGCCGGGCAGGAGGTAGACCGGCACCGGCACCCGGCGCAACGCCTCGAACGCGCGCGCGATGACGGCGCGGTCGAGATGGTTCGACTCGAAGACGTCGCCCGCGACGACGACGAATGCGGCATCACGCTGCTCGGCGAGATCGGCGATGCGCGTGATCGCGTCGAACCTCGCCTGCGTGTAGCGCGGGCGCGCCTCGTCGTCGAGGAACGCGGCGGCCATGCCGAGCTGCCAGTCGGCGCTAGCGATGAACCTCATGGCTCGACCTCCCGCGCGGACTCTAGTGACGACGTCTGACAGTGCGCTCACCGACAGGCCCAGCATCGGCGATCCGGCGGCGCGATTCGAGGAGGCGCGGCGACGCCCGGGCGAGTGACCCTGGTCACCGCATGTCACTGGCCGTCCGGGCTGTCTCGTCTCGGGGTCAGAGAGAACGGTTCCGACAGAGATGGTGATCAATCATGAGAGTGTTCGTAGCGGGCGGGTCCGGCGTACTCGGACGGCGCCTCGTGCCACAGCTGGTGGCACGGGGCCACGAGGTGACGGCGACGACGACGAGCGCAGACAAGCTGGCGCTGCTGGAGAAGCTGGGTGCCGAGGGCGTCGTGATGGACGGACTGGACGCGGGCGCCGTCGGCGAGTCGGTGGCAGCGGCCCGTCCGGACACGATCGTGAACCAGATGACCGGCCTCTCCGCCGCGCACGCGGGCACGCTCAACCCGCGCAAGGCCGATCGCTTCTTCGCCGCCACCAACCGGCTGCGCAGCGAGGGCATCGACCACCTGTTGGCCGCCGCCGAGGCGACCGGCGTCTCCCACGTCGTCGCACAGGGCCACGCGAGTATGAACGGCGGCCGCGAGGGCGGATGGGTAACGACCGAGGAGGATCCGCTGGCGGTGATCGAAGGGACGCGAGCGATCAACCACCTCGAGGACGTGGTCGTTCGCTCCGGCGGCGCCGTCCTGCGCTACGGAGGGTTCTACGGTGCGGGCGCCCACGACGACCAGGTCCGGTTCATACGCAAACGACTCGTGCCGATCATCGGTGGCGGCACCGGCTACTTCTCATGGGTGCACGTCGACGACGCGGTGAGCGCTACCGTACTGGCGATGGAGCAGAAGGCACACGGCGTGTTCAACATCGTCGACGACGAGCCTGCACCGGTCAGCGAGTGGCTTCCCTACCTTGCGGAGCGCGCCGGCGCCAAGCCGCCGCGGCGGGTCCCGGCGTGGCTGGCGCGGCTGCTGGTGGGCGAGATGATGGTGAGCACGATGACCGAGGGGCGCGGCTTCTCCAACGCGAAGGCCAAGCGAGAGCTCGGCTGGGAGCTCGAGTACGGCTCGTGGCGCGCCGGCTTTGCAAAGGAGCTCGGGTGACCCGCGACGAGGACTTCGAGGAGCTGCGGCCGCTCCTGTTCGGCATCGCGTACCGGATCCTCGGCAGCGTGGCCGAAGCAGAGGACGCGGTGCAAGAGTCCTGGATTCGCTACCAGTCCGCCCCTGCCCACCCCCGGTCGGCAAAGGCGTACCTCGCGGCGGTCGTCACCAGGATCTCGATCGACGTGCTGCGATCGGCGCGCGTCCGGCGGGAGACGTACGTGGGGCAGTGGCTCCCCGAGCCACTGCCGACGGACCCGTTGCGGAGCGATCCGTACGAAGACCCGGAGCGCTCGGCCGAGCTCGCCGACTCGGTGTCGATGGCCGCCCTGTTGCTGCTCGAGCGACTCAGCCCGCTCGAGCGGGCGGTCTTCGTGCTGCGTGACGTGTTCGGGCTCGGCTTCACCGAGATCGCCTCTGCCGTCGGGAGGTCCGAGGCCGCCGCCCGCCAGCTCGCGGTACGCGCGCGGCGCCATATGGACGACGGGCGTCCCCGGTTCGAGACCGACCGCCGCGAGCGTGACGAGCTGGCGGCACGGTTCTTCGACGCGGTCCGCGATGGCGACGTCGAAGGCCTGCGAGACCTGCTCGCCGCGGACGTGCAGATGGTCGGTGACGGCGGCGGCAAGGCTCCCGCGCTCGCCAGGGGCGTGATCGGGGCCGATAACGTCGCCCGGGTTCTCGCCGCGAACTTCCCGGTGCTCGCCCAGATCGACGCGAGCATCGAGCCCCGTGAGATGAACGGCCAGCCGGGCGCGATCCTGCGCGATCGCGACGGCAAGGTGGTGGGCACGATGGCGCTCGACGTGCTCGACGGGCAGATCCAGATGATCCGCTCGGTCGTCAATCCCGAGAAGCTCGCGCACCTCGGACCCCTCGCAGACGTGTGGGCCGTGACGCGCGAGGCGAAGGACGCCCGCCGGCGGACGACGTGAGCGGAAGTCCCGACGCGGTCAGGGAATTCGGTTCCGCTGGTTGCGGCCGGCGACTACGTTGGGCGGCGTGACCGACGCATACGTACGTTTTCCGCACATCCGCGGCGAACAGATCGCCTTCGTGGCCGACAACGACATCTGGCTCACCGAGCGTACGGGCGGGCGCGCGTACAGGGTCAGCGCCGACCACGCCCCGGTCCAGTCGCCACGGATCTCGCCCGACGGCACGCGCATCGCGTGGACGGCAGTCCACGGCGGAGTCAAGGAGGTGTGCGTCGCCCCGGTCGACGGCGGTCCGACGACCCGCCTCACGTACTGGGGCCAGGCCGGCACCTGGGTACGCGGCTGGCTCTCCGACGACGAGGTGCTCGTCGTCAGCACCCGCGGCGAGGCGACCCGCGACCGGATGTTCGCGCACGCCGTCCCCGTCGACGGCGGCCCGTCGCGCCGCCTCCCGTACGGCTGGGCGCACGACCTCACCTTCGGGCCCGACGGCGGTGTTCTGCTCGCCACGACCGGAACGCTCGAAGCCGCGTGGTGGAAGCGCTATCGGGGCGGCACCGCACCGCAGCTGTGGCTCGACCGCGACGACTCGGGCACGTTCAGCCGGCTCTTCGCGGACCTGCCGTCCGGACTGGCGAGTCCGCTGTGGACGACGACGCCGCGCGACACGGAGCGCATCGGCTTCGTATCCGACCACGAGGGCAGCGGCCAGCTCTACAGCGCGACCCTCGGCAAGCGCGCGCCGACGAGCGGGCGGTTGCACCGTCACACCGACCACGACTTCTACGTGCGTCACGCGACGACCGATGGCCGGCAGGTCGTGTACGTCGCCGGCGGCGAGCTCTATCTACTCGACTCGCTCGAAACCGGCTCCGAGCCGCAGCAGGTCGACGTACGCCTCGTCGGCGCGCGCTCCGCGCTTGCACCTCGGTCCGTGAAGGCGGGCGCGAACCTCGGCGACGTACGCCCCGACCACACGGCGCGTGCGTCGGTGATCGAGTCGCGCGGAACGGTCAGCTGGCTCACTCATCGCGACGGCCCCGTACGCGCGCTGGCCGACTCCCCGGGCGTACGCCGGCGACTTCCGGTGGTGCTCGGCGACTCCGACCGCGTCGCCTGGGTCACCGATGCCGACGGCGACGACGCGATCGTCATCGGTGGCACGGGCGGAGACGAACCCCGCGTGCTCGTGGCGGCCGGCCGCGTCGGCAGGGTGCTGGCCATGACCGCCGCACCCGACGGGCGCAGGCTCGCGATCGCTTCGCACGACGGTCGACTCCTGACGGCCAACGTCCCGGAGGGACAGGTGGCCCGCGCCGCCGCCGTCACCGAGATCGACCGCACCGACGAGGGCGATATGACCGGCCTCGCGTTCTCCCCCGACTCGCAGTGGCTCGCCTGGTCGGCACCGGGACCCGAGCCGCTACGCCAGATCCGGATGGCGCGGCTCGGCCGGCGCGCCGCCCCGATCGACGTCACCCCGCTGCGGTTCACCGACTTCGAGCCTGCCTTCACCACCGACGGCAAGCACCTGGCGTTCCTGTCCGTACGCAGCCTCGACCCGGTGTACGACGCGTTCGTGTTCGACCTGTCGTTCCCGAACGGATGCCGGCCGCATCTCGTTCCGCTCGCCGCCGATACGCCGTCGCCGTTCGACCCCCGGGTGGGTGGGCGTCCGACGACCGAGCACGACGACAAGCACGCGGACCAGGCCGAGACTCCGCCTGCCACGACCGTCGACGTCGAGCACCTGCACGAGCGGGTCACCGCCGTTCCGGTGGCCGCGGGCAACTACGCGAACCTGCGCTCCGTGCGCGGCGGTCTGATCTGGCTCAACCATCCGCTCGCCGGCGAGCTCGGCGACGACCGCGCCCGTCTGGACGACGATCCGGCACGTGCGAGCCTCGAGCACCTCGCGCTCGATAGCGGCAAGGTCCAGGTGCTGGCCGAAGCGGCCGACGCCGCCGAGCCGAGCGGCGACGGTCGTCGGCTCGTCGTACGCGCCAAGGGCAAGCTGCTCGTCGTACCCGCCGACCGGAAGATCCCGGCCGACGACGAGTCGTCGACCGACCGGGTCGAGGTCGACCTCGACCGGGTGCGCATCGAGGTCGACCCACGGTCGGAGTGGCGGCAGATGTACCACGAGGCGTGGCGCCTGATGCGCGATCACTACTGGCGGGCCGACATGGGCGGCGTCGACTGGGGCGCGGTCCGCGAGAAGTACGCAGGACTCCTCCAACGCATCGCCACCCACGACGACCTCGTCGACGTGCTCTGGGAGATGCACGGCGAGCTGGGTTCCTCGCACGCGTACGTCACCCCACGCAGCGACTCGGGCGACGCGAGCGCCCGGCAGGGGCTGCTCGGCGCCGACCTCGCGTTCACCGACGGCGCCTGGCGGATCGCGCGCATCGTGCCCGGTGAGTCGTCGCGGCGTCGCGCGCGCTCACCGCTGACTGCGCCCGGGGTCGCCGTGGCGGCCGGTGACGCGATCGTCGCGGTCGACGGCCGGCCGGTCGACGCCGTCGCGGGCCCCGGCGCGCGGCTCGTCGGCTCCGCCGACAAACCGGTCGAGCTCACCATCGCACCCCGCGACGGAGGCGACCGGCGCGAGGTCGTCGTCGTACCCCTCGCCGACGAGTTCCCGCTGCGCTACCAGGACTGGGTCGCCGGGCGCCGCAGCTGGGTGCACGACAACAGCGACGGGCGGATCGGCTACCTCCACGTGCCCGACATGGTCTCCGAGGGCTGGGCGGAGCTGCATCGAGACCTACGCACCGAGTTCGCGCTCGACGGCCTCATCGTCGACGTACGCGGCAACCGCGGCGGCCACACCTCGCAGCTGGTCGTCGAGAAGCTGGCTCGGCGCATCATCGGCTGGGACCTCGCCCGAGGCATCGGGCCCACCTCGTACCCGGCCGATGCCCGGCGCGGACCGATGGTGACGGTCACCGACATGTACGCGGGTTCCGACGGCGACATCGTCACCGCGGCGATCCGCTCGCTCGGCCTCGGCCCGGTGGTCGGTACGCGTACGTGGGGCGGTGTCGTCGGCATCGACGGGCGATACAGCCTCGTCGACGGTACGAGCGTCACCCAGCCGAGATACTCCTTCTGGTTCGAGGACTTCGGCTGGGGCGTCGAGAACCACGGCGTCGACCCCGACGTCGAGGTGGTCATGACACCGCAGGACCGCGTCGCAGGTGCAGACCCCCAGCTCGAGCGCGCGCTCGAGCTCGTACTCCGCGACCTCCGCCGATCCCCCGCCGCTCACCCGCCGGAGATCCCGCCGCTGGAGTGACCCCCGCTGGGCCGCACGTTTCGGCCGTGCCGGATCGGTTCGGCAGGGCCGATTCGTGCGGCTGAGCGGGCAGTGAGCAGCAGCGACTTGCCGACGGTCGCGCGCTGCGCGAGGGACGTATGGGCGTCCTCGGCGCGTTCGAGCGGGTACGTCGCACCGATGACGGGGCGGATCCGACCCTGCGCCGTGAGCGCAAGCGCCTCGGAAAGCAGCTTCCGTACCTCGGCAGGGCCGGGCGATCCCGCCTCCAACATGTTGACGACGCGTACGCCCCGGCGCGCTGCCGCCTGCGGATCGATGTCGGCGAAGCCGCCGCTCGATGTCCCGTACGTGAGGAACCTGCCCCCGTCGGCCACTGCATCGAAGACCGCCTTGCCGAGGTAGCCACCGGCGCCGTCGAAGGCAAGCACGGCACCGGCCCCGCCTGTGGCCACGCGCACCTGCCCCTCCCATCCCGGCGCGGAGTAGTCGATCGCGACCTCTGCGCCGAGCTCGCGCGCGAGAGCGAGCTTTCGCTCCCCCTCTGGCGGCCGCGACGACGCGCGCACCGGCGTCACGCGCCAGTTGCACCAGCAACGAGCCCGCCCCTCCCGCGGCGGCCGCGACAAGCACCCACTCGCCGGCTGCGATCCGCCCCTCGCGTACGAGACCCAGCGCGGTGACGCCGTCGTGGACCGTCGCGGCCGCCTGCTGCGAGCTGACTCCGTCGGGTACCTCGACTATGTTCTCGATGTCGGCCAACGCCTGCTCCGCGTACGCGCCCGACGCACGCAGGGCAACCTGGCGCCCGATCCACACCGGGTCCACCCCTGGCCCGACCGACGTCACCTCGCCGGCGCCGCCGCCACCCGGTACGTACGGGGGCTCGAGCGGGAAGTACTCCCCGCCCCAGCCGCTGCGCAGCAGGGTGTCCAGGTAGATGACGTCGGCCGCGGCAAGGCGTACGACGACCTGTCCCGGGCCGGCCACGGGATCCGACACCTCCTCCGCTACCAGCGCCTCTGGTCCGCCGAACTCGTGCACCCTGATCGCTTGCATGCTGCCTCCTCTTGGTCGCGTGGTCTGCCCCGAACGTAGAACCTCTAGTTACGTTGAGATCAAGTCGCTAGCCCTCGACCTCTGGGCCGCGCGTTTCGGCCGCGCCGGATCGGTTCGGCAGGGCCGGTACGTGCGGCCCAGCGGGGTGAGATCGGGCGACCGACAGGTCGCGGGTGTCCTATGCTCCGAGAATCCCCGATACCTGAGGAGCATCGATGACCGAGTACGTCCAACCGTTCGAGGCCGGCGACAAGAGCCAGTTGGACCTCCTCGGCGGCAAGGGAGCCAACCTCGCCGAGATGACCCGGATGGGTCTCCCGGTGCCGCCGGGCTTCACCATCACGACCGAGGCGTGTCGTGCGTTCCTCGAGCGTGGGGACGTACCGCCCGAGCTTCCGGTCCAGGTACGCAGCGCGATGCTGCGCCTGGAGAACCGGCTCGGCAAGCGGCTCGGCGACCGTCACGATCCACTGCTGGTCAGCGTCCGCTCCGGCGCGAAGTTCTCGATGCCCGGGATGATGGAGACCGTCCTGAACGTCGGCCTCAACGACGACTCCGTGCTCGGGCTCGCCGAGGCCAGCGACAACGAGCGGTTCGCGTACGACTCGTACCGCCGGCTGCTGCAGATGTTCGGCCGGACCGTGCTCGACATCGACGGCGCGCGGTTCTCCGACGCGCTCGACGAACGCAAGACGGCACGGGGCGTCACCCAGGACGTCGACCTCGACGCCGACGACATGCGCGCACTGGTTGACACGTACAAGCAGATCATCGCCGCCGAGTCGGGAGCGGCGTTCCCGCAGCAGCCGTCCGAGCAGCTGACCGCGTGCATCGAGGCGGTGTTCGCGTCGTGGAACACCCCGCGCGCCCGGGTCTACCGCCGCCGCGAGCGCATCCCCGACTCGCTGGGCACGGCCGTCAACGTCTGCACGATGGTGTTCGGCAATCTCGGCGCCGACAGCGGTACGGGCGTCGCGTTCACTCGCGATCCCGCGAGCGGGGCCGCCGGTGCGTACGGCGACTACCTCCCCGATGCGCAGGGTGAGGACGTCGTCGCCGGCATCCGCAACACGCTGTCGCTGGAGGAGATGCACGAGCTCGACCCCGCGTCGTACGACGACCTGCAGCGGGTGATCCGGCTGCTCGAGGCGCATTACCGCGACCTGTGCGACATCGAGTTCACCGTCGAGCGCGGCACGCTGTGGATGCTGCAGACGAGGGTCGGCAAGCGTACGGCTCCCGCGGCGTTCCGAATCGCCACCCAGCTCGTCGACGAGAACGTCATCACCATGGACGAGGCGCTGTCACGCGTCAGCGGCGACCAGCTCGCGCAGCTGATGTTCTCGCAGTTCGACCCGGCGGCGGAGCGTACGCTCCTGACCACCGCGATGGGCGCATCGCCCGGCGCAGCGGTCGGCACGATCGTGCTCGATCCACAACGCGCCGTCGAGAAGGCCAAGGACGGTCCGGTGGTGCTGGTCCGCAAGGAGACCAACCCCGACGACCTCGAGGGCATGATCGCGGCGGCGGGCATCCTCACGAGTCGCGGCGGCAAGACGTCGCACGCGGCCGTCGTCGCGCGCGGCATGGGACGTACGTGCGTGGTCGGCGCGGAGGGCGTCGAGGTCGACGAGGCGAACGCCCGCATCGTATGCGGCGACGTCACGCTCGCCGAGGGCGACACGATCAGCATCGACGGTACGACCGGCGAGGTGTTCGCCGGCTCCGTTCCTGTCGTGCCGAGCCCCGTCATGCGCTATCTCACCGACGGTGTCGCCGCGGCCGAGCCCGAGGCCGGCAGCGACGCGGCGCTCGTCCCTGCGGTCGACCGGCTGCTGCGTCATGCCGACCGCGTCCGCCGCCTGCGCGTACGCGCGAACGCAGACACGGCAGACGACGCGAGCCGTGCACGTACCCTCGGCGCGCAGGGCATCGGCCTTTGCCGTACCGAGCACATGTTCCTCGGCGAACGCCGCCCGCTGATCGAGCGGGTCATCCTGGCCGACAAGCCCGAGGAGCTGAAGGCCGCGCTCGACACCCTGCTGCCCCTGCAGCGTTCCGACTTCGGACGGCTGCTGGAGTCGATGGACGGCGACCCGGTCACGATCCGGTTGATCGACCCGCCGCTGCACGAGTTCCTGCCCGACCGCACGGCACTGTCGGTGAAGGTCGCGGTGGCACGCGAGCGCGGCGACGTCGACCCCGAGGACGTACGCCTGCTCGAGGCGATCGAGCGCCTCCACGAGTCGAACCCCATGCTCGGCCTGCGCGGCGTACGCCTCGGCATCGTCGTACCAGGGCTGTTCGGTATGCAGGTACGTGCGGTCGCCGAGGCGGCGGCCGCACGGATCAAGGCGGGCGGCACGCCTCGTGCAGAGATCATGATCCCGCTCGTCGGCTCGGTGATGGAGCTGCACCTGATCCGCCAGCAGGTCGGCCACGTGGTCGCCGAGGTGGCAGCCACCGAGGGCGTCGAGCTGGACATCCCGATCGGCACCATGATCGAGCTGCCGCGCGCGGCGCTGACGTCGTTCCGGATCGCCGACGAGGCCGACTTCTTCTCGTTCGGCACCAACGACCTGACGCAGACGACCTGGGGATTCTCCCGCGACGACGTCGAGGCGGCGTTCTTCGCGGCGTACCTCGAGCAGGGCGTGTTCACAGTGTCGCCGTTCGAGTCGATCGACGGCGACGGTGTCGGCCGGCTCGTACGCATCGCCGCGGAGGAGGGCCGGTCGACGAAGCCCGACCTCAAGCTCGGCGTGTGCGGCGAGCATGGTGGCGACCCGCTGTCGGTGCACTTCTTCCACGAGGTCGGCCTCGACTACGTGTCGTGCTCACCGTTCCGCGTACCCGTCGCCCGGCTGGAGGCCGGCCGCGCCGCGGTCGCCGGCTGAACCCTCGCCCTCAGCCCCCGTGAGCCTGACGTTCGAGTGCGACACACCAGCGTGTCGCCGCCCAAACGTCCCGCTCACGGGGCGGTTCGGGCGGGCCGGGTACGAACACCTCGATACAGGTGCACGCACATCGCGGCGAACGTCACCACCCACACGGCCAGCGCGAACCACACCTCGGCGCGACCGACCGCCGCGATCCACGACAGCTCGTCCGCGTCACCGAGCGAGATGCTCGCGAGCGCGTACATTCCGAGCGGGAACACCATGCTCCACAGGGCCGGTTGGTACGTGAGCCGCACGTGGTGGACCCCGTGTCGCCACCAACCCGCCGCGACGAGCACCGGGAACAGCCAGGACGCGAACGCCCAGAACATCAGCGACGCACCGGTGGCGATGTCGTGGACGACGTCGGCGACGACATCGGTCTGCATCGCCGCCACGCGTACGCCCGCGAGAACCGTGATCGAGGCGGCTCCCATCGCCACCCAGTACGCCGGTCCGAAGTCCGCCGGCTCGACCTCGTACAGGACGAGGCGCAGGCCGACCAGGACCACAGCCGTCACATACAGGAAGCAGCCGACCGCCCAGGCGACGAAGGCGAGGAACGCGAGCCCGTGCTGCGCGTGGTCGGCACCGGGCTCCAGCGTCCCCGCGAGGACGGCGATCGACTGCGACGCCACCGCCCAGATGAACCAGGACCCGTCGGCGCGCCGTAGCGCCGTCGGCCCGTCGTGGCGCACCAGCGTCATCCAGGGCACCAGGTAGCCGAGGACCAGCCAGACCGCTGCCGCGGCCACCAGCAGGACGTACGCGAGCCAGTCCTGCCCGGCGACGACGAGCCGGTCGCCCAGGACCGTCGAGCCGGCGACCACGGTGAAGAAGCCGAACGCGCGCTGCGGGTCACGTGCGTCGGCCACGACCTGCCGCGGAAACGCGACGGCCCGCCAGATCGTCATTGCGAGGAGCACCAGGTACGCAACGGACGCGACGACGAACAGGGCGCGCGACAACGTCTGCCGGTCGGCGGCGTGCAACGCGACCGAGATCGCCCCGCTCGCCATGACCAACGCGAAGTAGACCGGCGCGAGCGTACGTACGCCGCCACGGGCACGGTCGAGGACGCGCATGCTCACGTGCGGAGGCTACCGTTGACGGGCCGTGGTGGCCGCGAGGCGCCGAATTGGGACGCGCGCGTCGGTCCTGCTAAAGTGGTGCGGCCAGGACGACCGGTCTACCGCGCTCTGGCCTGGACCGTTCGCACGGTCGCCCCCCCCCGAACCCTCGGCACCGTGTAGTCGACCTCGAAGGAATTCACGATGGCTGTTCCCAAGCGCAAGATGTCCCGATCCAATACGCGTTCGCGACGCTCGCAGTGGAAGACCACCCCGGCCGATCTCGTCCCGATCAACGTCAGCGGCCGTGAGATCCAGGTTCCCCGGCGCCTCGTCAAGGCCTACCAGCGCGGCCTGATCTCCCCCGACGACTGAGCTTCGCTCCGTACGTACGACGCCACCGCGGTCGCGGCGGTGGCGTCTTCGCGTACCTACCGATGGCCCCGTGGCTTCACCGCGATTTCGCGTGCAGTCGGCTCTTCGTGGGTTTACATTCCGCGCAAACCGGGTATACATGTCAGGCATGAGAGCGACAAAGCTGACCGCAGGGGCGGCTGCTGCAGTCGTCGTGGTGACCACCGCGGCACTGATCCCGGCCAGTGCCGATGCGGCCGCAAAACCAGACTCCGCCTCCAACGTCGTCGTCAAGACCGAATCTCTGCGCGAGCTCGAGATCATCCGGCAGGGCGCTGACAACGAACTCGAGATCACCCGCCAGAGCCCGGACAACGAACTCGAGATCACCCGCCAGAGCCCGGACAACGAACTCGAGATCACCCGCCAGAGCCCGGACAACGAACTCGAGATCACCCGCCAGAGCGCGGACAACGAACTCGAGATCATCCGCCAGAATCCGAAGCTCAACACCATGACGCTTCGGGCAGACAACGCGCGCGAGCTCGAGATCATCCGCCAAGGCGCTCGCAAGTCCTCCAACGACGAGCTCGAGATCATCCGGATCGTCCCGGCCTGACTGCCCCGGCGACACCGCCACCCTGACACCCGACACGGCGTGACGGGGCGGCTGCCTGCGACACTTGGTGCGTGAGCGACACTCCCGACCACACCGACGTCCTGGTCGTCGGCGCCGGACCATCCGGTGCGGCGGCCGCCGCGTGGGCCGCCTCCCGCGAGTTGGACGTCGTGCTCGCCGACGCCGCCGTGTTCCCGCGCGACAAGACCTGCGGCGACGGGCTCACGCCGCGGGCGATCAACGAGCTCGACCGGTTGGGCCTCGACCCGTGGATCCGCTCCCACGGTACGAACCGCGGCCTGCGCGCCAACGGATTCGGCCAGGAGCTGCTGCTCCCCTGGCCCGGCGGCTCGCTACCCGACTACGGCTCGGCCGTGCGTCGGACCGAGCTCGACGACCGCATCCGCACGAGCGCCGTGAAGGCCGGTGCGCGTGCCGTCGACGACGCGCGCGCGATCGACGTACTCCGCGACGGTGAGCGGATCACGGGCGTCGTCTTCCGCAGCGGCGACGGGGAGACCTCGACCATCCGTTGCCGCCGCCTCGTCGTGGCCGACGGCGTACGTTCGCCGGTCGGTCGGATGCTCGGCCGCGAATGGCATCGATCGACCGCGTACGGCGTCGCCGCCCGCAGCTACATCCGGTCCGAGCGCAGCGACGACCCATGGATCTCGTCGCACCTCGAGCTTCGCGGCGAGAGCGGCGAGCTGCTGTCCGGATACGGCTGGATCTTCCCGCTCGGCGACGGCGAGGTGAACCTGGGCGTCGGCACGCTCGCGACGTCCAAACGTCCCGCGAACGTCGCCCTGCGGCCACTGATGCAGTTCTACGCGCGCAGCCGCCGCACCGAGTGGCGACTCGACGGCGACCTCCGTGCTCCGACGTCGGCGCTACTCCCGATGGGGGGCGCCGTCTCAGGTGTCGCCGGCCCGAACTGGGCGATCATCGGAGACGCTGCCGGATGCGTCAACCCGCTGAACGGCGAGGGCATCGACTACGGGCTCGAGACCGGCCGGTTGGTCTCGGAGATGCTCGCGGCCGGTGACGACCTCGAAAGGGGTTGGCCCGCGACGCTGCGGCGCCACTACGGAGAGGCCTTCTCGATCGCGCGTCGGCTTGCGGGTTTGATCACCGTGCCGCGGCTCCTCCCTGCGCTGGGGCCGGTCGGCATGCGCTCGCACTTCCTGATGACGATCGCGCTGCGGGTGATGGGCAATCTCGTGACCGACGAGGACCGAGACGCCACCGCCCGGCTCTGGCGCTGGGCGGGCCGGCAGTCGCTGCGCCTCGACGAGCGTCCCCCCTTCCGCTGAACGGTGAGGAGAGAGTTCTGGCCCCTTGACGAGAGAATACGGGTCGGTCGCACCTGACCTGCAATCTCTCGTCAAGGGGCCAGAACTCTCTCCTCACCGTAATAGGGGGCGGCCGAGCGACCGGCTACGGCCACGCAGCTCGGCAACCCGCTCGCCGTCATCGGGCTGTCCGCGCCACACGGTGACGTCGTAGATGCCGCTGCGCCCGGCCCGCGTTCGCTCCGCCGCGACCGCACACAGCTCGTCGCCGAGGTGTGCCGGCGTCAGGAACGCGATGTCGAAGCCCGACGCGACCGTCACCTCGTCGTAGCTGTTGCACGCGAACGCGAACGCGCTGTCGGCCAGCGTCGCGATGTAACCGCCGTGGCAGATGTCGTGGCCGTTGACCATGACGTCGGTGATCGCCATCGACAGCACCGCGCGCCCCGCGCTCACCTCGAGGATCCGCATACCGAGGTGCTGGCTCGCCCGGTCGGACGACCACATCTCCTCGGCGCATCGGCGCGCCAGCTCGTCTCGATCCGTCTCCGGCATCGTTGCTCCGATCGTCGACTGCAGCGACAACGGTAGCGGGGGTGCGTGATCGCCGGACCCTGCTGCACGCATAATTGCCGCCATGCGAAGCGACCTCTTCTCTCAGGCCCACAACGAAGTCCAGACCGCAGACCGGTTCGCCCTGCAGAACAAGAAGCTGCTGAAGGTGACGCTCGGCCCCGACGTACTCGCCACCAAAGGCGCGATGGTCGCCTACCAAGGCCAGGTGCAGTTCCACCACGAGGGCTCCGGCAGCGTTACGAAATTCGTCAAGCGCGCCGTGACGAGCGAGGACAACCCGCTGATGCGGGTCAGCGGACAGGGCGAGGTCTTCTTCGCCGACACGGCGAGCGACGTCTTCCTGATCTCGCTCGAAGGTGACGGCATCAGCGTCAACGGCACCTCGATCCTGGCGTTCGACTCGGCACTGCAATGGGATGTCCACCGTACGAAGGGGGGCCGGCATCGCGGCGGGCGGCCTGTTCAACACCCTCCTCCAGGGGCAGGGCATGGTCGCGCTGACCTCGCACGGGGCACCCACGATTCTGGACTGCTCGCAGCAGCCCACGTACGTCGATACGCAGGCCGCGGTGTGCTGGTCGGCGAACCTCGTCCCGAACCTGACCAACAGCATGAACATGAAGTCGATGCTCCGCGGCGGATCCGGCGAGGCGGTCCAGTACGCGTTCCACGGCCCGGGGTTCGTCGTCGTACAGCCGTCCGAGGGCTACCCCGTCCCCACGGCGTGAAGTCCGTAGGCGCGGGCTCCATGGTGACTACGACACTCGGTGTACGTACGGCGACGGCGGTCGTGTTTGCGACGGTGCTGCTGACCGGATGCAGCAACAGCTCGAGCGACGCAGGTGAACAGGACGCGGGATCCGGCTCCGATTCCAAAGCCTCCGGATCGGCGCCCGAGTGTGTCGGCGACGGCAAGGGAGAGATCGCCGTCGGCGCGGATACGTCGAAGCTTCCCGGCGGAAGCACGGTGGCGTTCGGTGAGTCCGACCTCGAGGCGGAGAAACCGACGGTGACGTTCGACCTCGGCAAGTCGTCCAAGGTCGAGCGCAAGCACGCATCGGATCTCTCGGTCGGCGACAAGTTCGGTGTCCAGCGTGGGTTCTACGTCGTCGTCTCGATCTGCTCCGACGAAGCGACGATCGACGAGTTCTGACGGCGGCCGGGCACGCCGACTCAGCGTGCGGCGCGGCCGAATCGTTCGGCGACGTCACGGACGTACCCGCGCAGCTCGTCGGGCGACTCGATCTCGAAGTCGGCGCCCACCGAGGCGACGACCATCGCCGGCCAATCGAGCTGGTCGACGCTCATCGACAGCCGACACGACGCGTCGTCGATCGGCTCGACCTCTCCCCAGCGGCTCACCGTGCGCTGCACGAGATCGGCCGGTGCGTGCACGAGGATGCGCACGTCGTATTTCGTCGGCCGGGATGCGATGCCGGCCTTGACGAACTCCGCGGCGTCGGCGGCCGGCAGCTCGCGCGGCCGGAAGGGTACGCCCTGCAGCGCCGGTTCCGTCAGCCGGTCGACCCGGAAGCTGCGCCAGTCGTGGCGTTCGAGGTCCCACGCGACCAAGTACCACCGGCGGCCGAGCGAGACCAGCCGATGTGGCTCGACCAGTCGGTCGGCGGCCGCGCCGTCGTACCTGGTGTACGCGAACCGCAGCCGTTCACTGTCGCGGCAGGCCTGTGCCAGCGTGGACAACGCGACGGCGTCGATCGTCGGCCCGGCCAGTGGCGCGGGCACGGTGTACTCCTGCAGCGCGTCCACCCGACGCCGCAGCCGCTTGGGCATCACCTGAACGATCTTCGCGAGGGCTCGCACCGATGCGTCCTCGACGCCCGAAACGACTCCGCCGGCCGCGGCACGCAGCCCGACGGCGATCGCGACCGCCTCGTCGTCCTCGAGTAGCAAGGGCGGCAGCGAGGCGCCCGCCTGGAGCTGGTAGCCGCCCGCGGAACCCCGGCTCGCGTCAACGGGATAGCCGAGCTCGCGAAGCCGGTCGACGTCGCGGCGGACCGTTCGCGAGCTGACCTCGAGTCGGTCGGCCAGCTCGGTGCCCTGCCAGTAGCGATGGGTCTGCAGCAGCGACAGCAGACGAAGCATTCGTGCACTTGATCCAGACATGTTTCCAGAATGACCTCGAAAGCGGACATTACCTGACCTAAAGCATTCCTAGCGTAGTCCTCATGAACACCACGACAGGCACCAGGATGATCGAAACCCACGGACTCACCAGGCATTTCACGTCGGGCAAGCGGACCGTGGAGGCGGTCCGCGGACTCGACCTCACCGTCGAACGCGGTGAGCTGGTCGCGCTGCTCGGGCCCAACGGCGCGGGCAAGTCGACCACGTTGCGGATGCTCACCACACTGATCTCGCCGACCGAGGGAACGGCGATGGTCGCCGGTCATGACGTCACGGGCGATCCGCGCCACGTACGCCGCCGGATCGGTTTCATCGGCCAGGGCAACGGCGCCGGGCACCAGCAGCGCGGACGTGACGAGCTGGTCACGCAGGGGCGCGCGTACGGGCTGTCCCGGTCAGACGCACGGGTACGCGCGGGCGAGCTCATCGAGTCGCTCGACCTCGCAGAGGTCGCCGACCGCAAGGTGTCAACGCTTTCCGGCGGCCAGCGGCGACGACTCGACATCGCGATGGGTCTGATCCACGCGCCCGAGCTGCTGTTCCTCGACGAGCCGTCGACCGGACTCGACCCGCAGAACCGCGCGAACCTGCAGGAGCACATCGTCAGCCTCCGCGAGCGCTTCGGTACGACCGTCGTACTGACCACGCACTATCTCGACGAGGCCGACTCGCTCGCCGAGCGCATCGTCGTCGTCGACCACGGGCTCGTCGTCGCCGACGACACCGCCGCGCGGCTGAAGGCAGACCTCGGCGGCGATCGGGTCACCCTGCGGTTCGCGAGCGCCGAGGTCGCCGGCGTCGCCGCCGAGCGGATCGGTGCGGCCGAGGCTCCTGCCCGCGTGTCGCGTACCGGCGAACGGGTCGACGTACGCGCCGAGGGCGGTCCGGAGCTGCTGGCGAGAGCGATCGGCGAGCTGTCCTCCGGCGGCATCGCCGTTCAAGCCGGCGAGGTGGCGCGCCCGACGCTCGACGACGTCTTCCTCGGGCTCACGGGTCGAAGCCTTCGTGAGGGCCACTCGACATCCGAAACCAACGACTCGACCACCGACCTCGAGGAGATCGCAGCATGAGCACCCTTGTCCGAGACACCGGAATCGTCTTCACCCGCGAGCTGCGGCCATTGCTGCGCGAACCGTTCACGGTCGTGTTCTCGATGATCCAGCCGCTGTTTTTCCTGGCCCTGTTCGCGCCGCTGCTCACCAACGTGCCCGGGCTCGGCACCAACGCGTTGCAGTGGTTCGTACCCGGCATCGTCGCGATGTCGTGCCTGTTCGGCGCGTCGATGACCGGCTCCAACCTGCTGTTCGAGATGCAGAGCGGCTCCCACGAACGCACCCTGGTCACGCCGTTGTCCCGCCCGTCGCTGCTGATCGGCCGGGCGCTCAAGGAGATCGTGCCGGTGCTCGTCCAGGCGGTGGTCGTCGTGGCGATCGTGACCCCGTTCAGCTTCGAGCTGCACGTACCCGGGATCATCGTCGGGCTGGTGATCCTGTCGGTGTTCTGCGTCGGGCTGGGCTCGCTGTCGTACGCACTCGCGCTCGCTGCCAAGGGACAGGACTGGATCTTCTGGACCGTGCAGCAGACGTTCCTCTTCCCGGTGCTCCTGCTGGCCGGAATGATGCTGCCGCTGGACGGCGCGCCGGGCTGGTTACAAGCGCTGTCGAACGTCAACCCGCTGTCGTACATCGTCGACGTCGAGCGCGACCTGTTCAACGGGACCTTCGACGCGCAGTCGATCGGCGCCGGCACGCTCGCCGCGGCCATCGTGTGCGCGATCGGCGTCGCGGTCGGCACCTCCGCGATGCGAAAGTCCAACTGACGCACGGTGAGGAGAGAGTTCTGGCCCCGTGAGGAGAGACTTCCGGCCCGGGCCGCGGGCCAGGATCCTCTCCTCACGGGGCCAGAACTCTCTCCTCACCGTTGCAGGATCTGCTCGTGCTCGGCATCGTCGACGTCGCGCGCCTCGTCGACCAGCAGGATCGGCACCTCGTCGCGGATCGGGTACGCCCGGTGCAGCCGCGGGTTGTAGAGGAACTCACCGTCGACGTCGACCAGCGGCCCACGATCGTGCGGGCAGGCCAGGATGGCGAGGAGGTCCGGATGGATCGGCATCGCTCAGTCGCGCTCGACGACGTACTCGCCCGACACCCGTTTGTCGAGCCCCTCGTCGAGGCTCGCGATGGTGTCGGAGAGTCCGCCGATGGCGATGCTCAGGTGGTCGGCGACCCACGGCATCGTGAAGACGTACGCGAAGGCCACGATCGCGCCCTGGGTGTAGATGAACTTGATCGGACCGGGCTGGGCGTTCAGCTCGTTCGCGAGCTCCTCGGCGGCGGGCGGGTTCGTGATCTCGACCAACACCGGCGACATCAGCTCCATGACCGCCTGGTCCTCGAACGGACGCAGGATGATCTCGGCTTCGTCGGTGCGAATCGGGAAGTCGCCGTCCTCGTCGCGTTCCGGCGTCTCGTCGCTCCACTCGCGCAGGGCCTGCTCGATCAGCTCCTGGAGGTGGGCGCGATCCTTCGGCATGACGCCGGATGGCTGCTGTGCCCAGCTCATACCGATGCTGCTCGGATCGCTCATTCGGATCTCCTTCGTGACGGCTGCGGGCGTACGTACCGACGCTACCTGGTCGATAGGCCCCGGCGGGACCCGGAGGCCCCATCGGTCATCGTCGCCCGGGCGATCCGATCAGACTGCCTTGTGGTAGGCCCGGTTGTCGCGGTAGTTGACGTACACGTGGAGCGTTCCGCTGCCGCAGTATCGGTACTTGCGGATCTCCCACTTGTGCCCCTCGGCATGGGAGATCGTGTGTCGCTTGCCGTTGTAGCCGATGATCTTGCGCACCTGGCGCAGGGTCGACGCGTTCTTGCCCTTGGCGTCGATCCGCTTGTATTCCTTCCGGGTCGCGCATTTCTTCCCGCGCTCCTGGTCGGCAGCGGAGGCCTTGACCACGGTCGCCGGTCGGTCGTCGGCGGGTGCTGGCGAGGCCGCAATCACCGGCGCCATCGACATGGTCAGCCCGACGGCGAGCGCGGCCGCTCCCCCAAACTTGCGCAAAGGTCCACTCCGTTCGCTCTGGCCTGCCCGCTCCCTCTGGCGGGACATCCACTGTGTCAGATGCCGCCGACACCGCGTACGGCGGCGGCTCCGGTCAGCCGATGACCCGGTGGATGAAGCAGAAGCGCCAGAACTCACCCGGCTCGATCGAGCGGGCCGTCGGGTGGCCGGTCGCGTTGTAGTGCGCGGATGCGTGCCGCTGCGTCGACGAGTCGCAGCACCCGACCTGCCCACAGCTCAGGCATTGGCGCAGGCCGACCCAGCTGCTGCCGGCCGCGACACACTCCGGGCACTCGAGGGCTTCGGGTGGGTCGGGCGACGAAGCACTCTGCAGGTGCTCGCACGCTGCCATCGTTCGTACTCCTCGTCCCGTGTAACTGCATTTTACATCTGCGAACGGCGCCCCATTGCGCGAACCCGAGCACCCAACCTAACTGCTCGGGCGGGCGGCGACAGCAATTCGAGAAACGACGCTCAGCCCAGCAACCCGCGGATGTCGTTCGCGGACAGCGGCGCGGACAGCTCCCCGGCAGTGTCGTCCAGCACCCGCGCGACGAGGTCGCGCTTGCGGGCCTTGAGCTCCATCACCTTCTCCTCGATGGTGTCGGCCGATACGAGGCGGTAGATCATCACCCGCCTGGTCTGCCCGATGCGATGCGCGCGATCGACCGCCTGCTCCTCGACGGCGGGGTTCCACCAGGGGTCGAGGACGAAGCAGTAGTCGGCCTCGGTGAGGTTCAGCCCGAACCCACCGGCCTTGAGGCTGATCAGGAACACCGGCGCCCGACCGCTCTTGAACTCGTCGACGGCAGCGGCGCGGTCGCGGGTGGTGCCGTCGAGATAGGAGTACGCGATGCCCTCGGCGTCGAGCCGCTCGCGTACCCGACCGAGGAACCGGGTGAACTGGCTGAAGACGAGCGCGCGATGGCCCTCGTCGACGACCTCGCCCAGCTGCTCCATCAGCGCGTCGACCTTGCTGGATCGAACGTCGGCGTAGGCATCGTCGATCAGGTACGGGTCGAGGCTGAGCTGGCGCAGGAGTGTCAGGGAGCGCAGGATCGTGAAGCGGTTGTCGTCCGGCTCGTCGAGCAGGCGGAGGATCTTCTGCCGCTCGCGCTGCAGGTGCGTCTGGTACAGGCGGCGATGCTGCGGCGACAGCACCACCTCGAGGACCTGCTCCTGCTTCGGGGGCAGATCGGCGGCGACCAGCTCCTTGGTACGCCGGCGCATCAGCGGGCGCACCCGGCGGCGCAGGCTCTCGAGGGCCTCGGTGTCCTTGCCGCGCTCGATCGGGTTGCGGAAGCGCTCCTTGAAGTGGTTCGGGTTCGGGAACAGCCCCGGCGCCACGATCGACAGCATCGACCACAGGTCCATCAGGCTGTTCTCCAGCGGCGTACCGGTGATCGCGACCTTGAACGGTGCCGCGAGTCGGCGTACGCACTGGTACGTCTTGGCCTGGTGGTTCTTCACGAACTGCGCCTCGTCGAGCACCAGCCCCGACCAGTCGAGCGCGTCGTACGCGTCGTACTCGAGCCGGAAGAGGGCGTACGACGTGACGACGACGTCGGCATGCCCCACCGCGGCGCGCAGCGGCATACCGCGACGGGCAGCGGTCTCGGTGATGGAGACCAGCTGCAGACCCGGTGTGAACCGCTCGCACTCGCGCGCCCAGTTCTGTACGACGCTGGTCGGCGCGACGACGAGGAACGGGCCCGCGGCAGGCTCGGTCGCGCGGGCGCGCACGATCATCGCGAGCGTCTGAAGCGTCTTGCCGAGGCCCATGTCGTCGGCGAGGATGCCGCCGAGGCGGTGCTCGTACAGGAAGCTCAGCCACCGGAACCCGTCGAGCTGGTACGGGCGCAGCACGGCGTCGACACTCGCGGGTACGTCGAGCGGCTCGATCGAGTCGAGGTCGAGCAGGCCGTCGACGCGCCGCTGCCAGCGGCGGCTCTGCGAGCCCACGACACCCAGCTCGACCAGCTCCTCCCACAGGCCGACCTGGAACGGGCTGATCCGGAGGCCGTCGGAGTCGCGATCCTGCAGCGACCGGGCCTCCTCGATCAGCCTCCGGAGGCGATCGAGACCGGGGTCGTCGATGCGGAAGTACGTACCGCTGTCGAGGATCAGCTGCGAGTCGCCGCGGGCGAGCGCGGCGAACAGCTGCTCGAACGGGACATCCTCACCGCCGACGCTGACCGTGACCCGCAGGTCGAACCAGTCGGTGCCGTCGGCGTCGTCGGTCGCCGAGACACGAACGAGCGGCGTGCCGTCGGCGGCCGCGTAGGCCGGGACCTCGCCGCTCGTGTCCACGTCGATCACCGGCTCGGCGTCGAGCACCGGCAGGGCGTCCTCGACGAATGCGGCGGTGTCCATGCCGTGCAGCACCGCGTCCGCCGCGATCATGCCGGACCTGTCGAGCAGGCCGCTCCAGCGCGAGACGATGCGGGTCGCGCGGACGAGCAGCTCGCGCTCGGCACCGGGGTCGCGGCGCCCGTCTGCCGGGTCGTCGAGCCGGTACGCTCGCTCGTCGTCGTCGGCCGCGTAGACGTACGACCAGCCGAGCCGCACCTCGTGGCCGGGCCGGAAGGCGGCCGACAGCCGCAGCCGTGGAGCGGCGATCTCGGGCAGCTCGACGGTGTCGTCGCTGGACCGGACCTCGACGGCACGACCGAGCACGGGGTAGTAGTCGGCCACGAACGCGTCGACTTCGTCGGCCGGGATGGCGATCGTCTCCCCCAGCAGCCGCGTGACGTGCTCACTGGGCGGCTCGGCGAGCGGCACCAGCTCCAGCGAGCCGCCAGTCTCGCGGAACAGGCCATGGGGCGGCCAGCCGAGCAGCCCGACCGAACCGATCGGCACTCGCTCATCGCCGATGCGCACGCCGGGCGCGAGCGTGACGTCGCGGTCCGTGCCGCGCGAGACATCGAGGAAGACCGCGGCGCCGACGGCGCGGAGACCCACCGGCCCGTGGCTGCGGCCGACGAGGTCGAGGCCGATCTCGCGGGCCTCGGCGAGCAGCTTCCAGATCGCGGGCGGGAAGTCACCGAGATCGAGCTCCGCCTGGTCGTACGCATAGCGGGTCGCGTCGCCCGCGCTCGCGTACACCTGCCGGAGCAGCTCGACATGATCGGACCGGCACGGCGTCTGCCGCCAGGGGTCGCGCAGGTCTCGCCACGAGATGCCGGCACGGATCCAACGCCCGCGCTTGCCCAGCATCAGCGGACGGATCGTGACCCTACGCAGCTGCTCGAGTCGAGGGTCGTACGCGGCGGCCGAGTCACGCGTGGCGGTGAACTGCAACGCCAGCGGCGCCTCGTCGGGCAGCGGGGCGTCGTTCGACCGGACGAAGTCGTCGAGTGCGCGCCGCCAACCCGTCGAGCGGGTGACCGGCAGCGGGGCGACGTGGTCACGCGCCGCGATCATCGCGGCCGCGGCGTGCTTGCAGTTGACGCCGACCGGGCAGGTGCACGTCGCGGAGACCCGCGTCGCCGAGATGTCGTGCTCGGCCACCACGATCAGCTGGTACGGATCGGCGGCGGTGCCGCGAACCCGCCCGAAGATCACGTTTCGGTTGACCTTGACGTGGCCGACATGGCCGTCGCGCGCGTACGCCGCACCGCGCTGGAACGCTGGGGTACCTACCGCGGCCTCGATCGCCGAGTCGCTCAGCGCCGCCGCCCAATCCACCATGCCACCGACGATATGGGCTACCACCGACGTCTCGCGACGGCGCGCCTGTGATCTGTGGACGAGCCTGTGTATGGCGCGGTTCGACCCTAGCGGTGCATCGCGTCGGCGAGTATCCGTGCGTGGTCGAACGCGAGCCGCGCTTCGTCGAGCTCCTCGACTCGATGCCAGCCGGCCGCCGCGGCATCGTCTCCCGCCGTCGCCTCGACGACCTGGTCGAGCAGCGCGACGTACGCGATGCTCACGGTCCGCCCGCGCGGGTCGCGGTCGGGCTCGCCGTACGCGCCGACCTGTGCGATGGGCACCTTCGATATGTCGACACCGGTCTCCTCGGCGAGCTCGCGTCGGGCGGCCGCGTCGAGCGACTCGTCGATCTCCACGAACCCGCCGGGCAGCGCGAGCGAACCTTCGTACGGCGGCCCGCCGCGACGGACCAGCAGCACCTGCCGGCCGGCGTCGGCGAGCACGACCATGTCGACGGTGACGGCGAACGGTGGGAACGCTGAGGTGTACGGCATCGGCCCAGGCTACGGACCCGCGTCAGAACAGCGTCGGCTCCGGCTCGCGCGGCGGGCTGGCGACGGCGGCGGCGCGGTCGTCCTCGTCGAGGCCGCGCATCCCGTACGCCGACTCCAGCCCGTACCGGCGCAGGATCGGCACCACCCGGGCGCGCAGTCGCTGCTCGTACCACTCGGGCACGTACGCGTCGCCGCCGTAGAGCGCCCGGTAGCGCCCGACCAGGCCCGGCCGATGGCGCTCCAGCCAGGCGAAGTACCACTCGCGAGCGCCGTGGCGCAGATGGAGCGGCAGCACGGTCGCACCCGCGCCGCCGGCATCCGCGATATCGCCGATCAACCGCTCCAGCGCCGCGCGGGAGTCGGTGACCCACGGAAGCACGGGCGCGATCATCACCCCGCAGCGCAGCCCGGCGTCGGCGAGCGCCCGGACGAGCGCGAGCCGGGCCCGCGGCGATGGCGTGCCCGGCTCGACGAGGTCATGCAGCTGCGGGTCGCCGATCGCGATCGAGACACCCACACCGACGGGCACCGTACGCGCCGCCTCGACCAGCAGCGGGAGGTCGCGGCGCAGCAGGGTGCCCTTGGTGAGGATCGAGAACGGCGTACGCGCGTCGACCAGCGCCTCGATGATGCCCGGCATCAACCGGTAGCGGCCCTCCGCGCGCTGGTACGGGTCGGTGTTGGTGCCGAGGGCGACCAGCTCCCGGCTCCACGAACGACGGGCGAGCTCGCTCCGCAGAACGTCCGACACGTTCGTCTTGACGACGATCTGCGAGTCGAAGTCACGCCCGGCGTCGAGGTCGAGCCATTCGTGGGAGCCGCGCGCATAGCAGTACACGCACGCGTGCGTACAGCCTCGGTAGGGGTTGACGGTCCAGCCGAACGGCATCCGCGAGCCGCCCGGCACCCGGTTGAGCGCCGACTTCGCGGCCACCTCGTGGAAGGTGACGCCGTCGAACTCCGGCGTCGTCACACTCCTGATCAGGCCGTCGAGGCGTCCCAGCCCCGGCAGCGCACCACACTCGTCGGAATCGATGTTCTGGCCCGCCCATCGCATCGCCCTAGTCGAACACATGTTCGATGACTGCGCAACCGTGCGGCGGACGGATTCGCAAAAAGCCGGAGCCCGGTCGGCAGTTGCCGACCGGGCTCCCGATTCCCGCGCCGTCCCCTGTGCGGCGCGACGCTCGACTCGATGCCTACGCGACCGCTACCGGCTCGGCCTCGCCCTCGTTGTCGTTGATCTCCTCGTGGCTGGCGTTGAGGAACAGCAGAGTGATCAGCGAGCCTGCCAGCATCATCCCGGCACCCACGACGAACGCGAGAGTCGCGCCGTGCGCGAATGCCACGTTGCCGACGGCTTCCTGGAACTCCTTCACCGGCCCGCTTTCGCCGCCCGGCAGCTGCGCCATCAGCTTCTGCGCACCCGCCGCGATCTCGTTGGCCTTGTCCTTGGTCGCGTTGACCGCGACCGTGCTCAACGTCGCAAGGCCGAGCGCACCGCCGATCTGCTGCATCGCGTTCAGGACGCCGGCCCCGATGCCCGAGTCCTCGTTGCCGACACCGTGCACCGCCGTCACAGTGAGGGGCACGAACACGAAGCCCATGCCGACGGACATCACGATGATCCACGGAAGCAGGTCGGTGGCGTACGAGGCGTCCACGCCGATGTTCTGCAAGGCCTGCGGGCTACCCGTACCGTCGTTGTACGGGATCCGGGAGAAGCCGTACAGCGCGATCGCACCCAGGAGCGTTCCTCCCCCCGCCAGCCAACGGGGGTCGACGCGCGACATAAGGTTCGATGCGATGGCGGCTGCGACGATGAGCCCCGCACTGAACGGCAGGAACGCGAACCCGGTTTCGAGCGAGCTGTAGCCCATACCCTCCTGCACCACGATGGCGAGGAAGTAGAACATCGCGAACATCGCCGCCGGCACCAGCATCATCGCTAGGAAGCTGACCGCGCGAGTGCGGTTCGCGAGGATCCGGAACGGCAGCAACGGCTCCTTGACCGTCCGCTCGATCTGGATGAAGACCGCGAGCAGCGCGACACCCGCGGCGAGCGAGGTGATGGTCCAGGTGTCGCCCCAGCTCTCCTCGGCGGCGCGCGTCAGGCCGTACACGATGCCGACCAGGCCACCGGTACCGGTGAGCGCACCCGGGATGTCGAGCGCAACGCGGCGCCGCGCACTCTCGTTGAGGTAGATCGGCGCCAGAGCGGCGGCGGCGATGCCGACCGGCACGTTGATCAGGAACGTCCAGCGCCAGGAGTACTCGGTCAACCATCCACCGAGGATCAGGCCGACGGCGGCACCGACGCCCGACATCGTGGCGTACGCGGAGAAGGCCCGGTTGCGTGCCTTGCCGGCCGGGAAGTTGGTCGTGATCAGCGCGAGCGCGGTCGGGCTCGCGATGGCCGCACCGACTCCCTGCAGCGCACGCGACGCCAGCAGCAGCTCCTGGTTCGAGGAGATGCCGCCGAGCAAGGATGCGAGCGAGAACAGCAGTACGCCGCCCATGAACACCCGCCGGCGGCCGAACAGGTCACCGAGGCGGCCACCGAGCAGCAGCAAGCCGCCGAACGCGATCGTGTAGCCGGTGATGATCCACGACTGGCCAGCGTCGCTGAAGTCGAGATCGTTTGCGATGTAGGGAATCGCGATGTTGGCGATCGTGCTGTCGAGCACGACCATCAGCTGGGCGGTCAGGATGACCACCAGCGCGATCCCGAGGTTTCGTTGCCGGGCTGGGTCAGACGCCCCCGGGCCCTTTTCTTGCAGGCTCGTCGTCATGACATTCCTTTTCGTCTAAAGGTTCGGTTCTAGTGGTAAAGCGCGATCACTGGGATGTGCGAGGTCGTAGTGGACGGGTGGGTGGTTAGCGCGTATCCCGAGGTGCGCACTTGACGGCAGGCATGACGACCTCGTCGACGATCCGTTCGACCATCGAGTCGTCGGTCGGTATGCCGAGAATGAACGTGCGGTGCAGTGCGACCGCCGGCAGCACGGAGCTGATCAGGTCTGCGTCGACACCCTCGGCGATCTCACCCCGGTCACGAGCGCGCTCGAAGAGCACCATCGTCTGCTCGACCTTCGGTCGCAGGAACCGCTCGTGGAACGCGGCAGCGAAGTCTGCGTCGTGCTGGATGGCCGAGACCAGGCCCGCGAACAGCGACATCGTCATCGCGTCGCTCAGCCCGGTGTCGTGGCAGGTCGACTCGATCAGGTCGTCGCGCAGACTGCCCGTGTCGGAGTTGACGACGCATGGCGCGCCCTTCGCGCGTACGAGGGCGTCGACCACGAGGTCGCCCTTGGTCGACCAGCGACGGTACAGCGTTGCCTTGCTGGCCTTCGAGGCGTTGGCGACGGCGTCCATTGTCAGCCGGTCGTACCCGACCTCGCACAGTACGTCGAGAGTCGCGTCCAGAATCTGCGCCTCACGCTCACCCGCGACACGGGGACGACTCGCCACGCTCGGCGTCTCGTCGGTCTTCGTCGCGGGTGTCATCTGGATGCCTCTTCACGGTCGGATGAAACGGAACGGTTTCGTTTCATCGGAACTCTACGTCGGTGGACTCGATGAGACAAATGAATTTCTCGGTGACGTGCTTCACACCGACCGGCCACACTCGTCACGACGGCACAGGCCGGCCCGAGCTCGACCGGTCGCGATTCGCATCGGACCCATGGCAGCTGCCCCCGTCGGCGAGATTCTGAAGAGCCACCCGAGCCGTCGTCATCGTGTCCGAACGCCCATCCGCCCCGGCGGTATTCCCGGTCAGGGCGACTTCTTCGGAGGAACTTCGACGCCTCCGTCGTACGCGCGGGTCGGCGCTCGCCCACCCGAGCGGCAGGGCAACCGGACCTGGTCGCGGGTCAGCGTTGCGCGGGGCGGCGAACGTCCGGTTCGAGATAGATGACGCGGGCGATCGGTACGGCATCGCGAATCCGCCGCTCGGCGGCGTCGATCGCCTCGGCTATCTCGGTGCCGGTCTCCTGCCTGGTCACCGCGATCTTCGCCGCGACCAGGAGCTCGTCGGGACCGAGATGCATGGTGCGCAGATGGATGACCGACGTTTCGCCGCCGGTTGCGACCGCCGCCTCGATCTGCTCGACGTGCGCGCGGGTCGCGCTCTCGCCGAGCAGCAGCGACTTCGTCTCGATGGCAAGCACGACGGCGATCGCGACGAGCAGGACGCCGATCCCGGCCGTACCGGCAGCGTCCCATCGACCGTCGTCGGTCACCAGGGTCATCGAGACACCGAACAACGCGAACACCAGGCCGACGAGCGCTCCTAGGTCCTCGAGCAGGATCACCGGCAGCTCGGGCGCCTTGGACGTACGAATGAACCGGGCGAGGCTCTGCTGGCCACGCACCTGGTTGGTCTCGCGGATCGCGGTGCGGAAGGAGAAGCTCTCCGCGACGATCGCACCGAGGAGCACGGCGATCGGCACCCACTGCCACTCGTCGAATCCGTGCGGGTCCTGCCACTTGTGGTACGCCTCGTACAGCGCGAACAGCCCGCCGACACTGAACAGCACGATCGCCACGATGAAGCTGTACACATAACGCTCGCGGCCGTATCCGAACGGATGCTTCGCATCGGCCCGCCGCTTCGCCGCCTTGCCCCCGAGCAGTAACAACAGCTGGTTTCCCGAGTCTGCGACGGAGTGGATCGACTCCGCCAGCATCGACGACGAGCTGGTGAGGAGATATGCGAGGAACTTCATCACGGCGATCGACAGATTCGCGATCAGAGCCGCGAGAACGGCCTTCGTGCCACCACTGGCTGACATCGGACTCCCCGGTCGACGGTGTTGCGGCCATCCTTGCGCATCCGACCGGCCGGCACAGCACCCAGCGCCATGTGTACATTTGTACATATCCGACGTACGAGGTGGAGGGAGACACAGATGGCGTACGCGTTCCTGCTCGCCGCGATCTCGCTCGAGGTGCTCGGCACGAGCCTGCTCAACGCGACCGACGGGTTCAGTCGGCTCTGGCCGTCCGCCGCCTGCCTCGCGGCGTACGCGGGCTCCTTCTTCGCACTGGCCCAGACCGTGAAGGACATCCCCGTGGGCGTGACGTACGCGATGTGGGCCGGCCTCGGCACGGCGGCGATCGTCGCGATCGGCGTCGTTGCGCTCGGCGAGTCGCTCAGCGCGACGAAGATCCTCGGCGTACTCCTCGTGATCGGCGGCGTTGTCGTGCTCAACCTGGGCGGAGCACATTGAGCGCCGCCCGAGATCCCGCCGGTCGGCGCGAAGCGATCCTCGAGGCGACGCTCGAGGTGATCGCCGAGGTCGGCGTCGCGCGGGCGACCCACCGCGCGATCGCCGACCGCGCCGGCGTACCCCTGGGTTCGACGACGTACTACTTCCCATCCCAGCAGGCGCTCACCACCGAGGCGCTGGAGCGGGTCGCCGACCGCTGCCGCGAGCAGGTACGTGAGTGGGAGCAGGAGATCGCGACCGGGTCGAACCTCGCGGTCGACCTGGCCCGCCTCGCCCACGACTACCTCTCCGACCACGACCGCGCGCTGCTCGAGTACGAGCTCTACCTCGCCGCAGCCCGCTCACCCGAGCTGCGCGTCGCGGCGCGTGCCTGGCTGTCGGGTCTGCGCGCGTACCTTGCACCTTTGGTCGGCGGCACCGCCGCCGTCGGCATCGCCGCCTTGATCGACGGGTTCCTGCTCGATTCGATCGCTACCGGCGAGACCGTCTCGCGCGCCGACCTCGAAGCCGCCATCGCACGGCTGATCGTCCGCCCCGGCGAGCTCGCGGCCGAACTTTCCTGACACCCCCGACTACACACCGTGACGCTCTCCGCCTTCGCTCGTTGGTCGGGGTGTGCCGTCGGGGATGTACGGAAATTTCCGCGACACGATCTCGGAGTACGAGCGAGTAACTACTGAGCGTAGTTGAATGTGCTCCAGTGTAAGGACGAGGGAGCGGTACGTAGATGCGTCCGACCGGTACGCGTCAGAATGCATAAGGAGCAGAATGAGAGCCACTTCGAAGGTCGTTGCGACGCTCGCAGCCACCGCCCTCACCGTCGGCGGTCTGGCCGCGGCGACGACCAGCGCCACCGGCGCTACCTCTCCATCGGACCGCGCGTCCGCCAAGCGATTCAACTTCATCTCCTCTGCGTACGGAACTCGCGTCTACAACAAGAACGGCGATCTCGTCGACTCGGGTCGCACCGCGTGGTCGCTGATCGCCTGCACCAGCAAGACCGGCAAGACCGACCGCGACCATCTGGCGAAGGTCGAGCTGCCGGGCGGTCAACTCAGCATCGGGCCGGTGACCACGAAGGCACGGTCGGTTGAGACGAAGAACGGTGCCAAGTCGGTGTCGACGACGAAGGTCGGCGCCATCGTGCTGAAGGCCTCCGGCATCGGATCGCTCAAGATCGAGGGCCTGACGGGCACCTCGGAGTCGAGCTACGCCAACGGCAAGTACGCCCAGAAGGGCAGTGTCGACCTGCTCGGCATCAAGGCGGTGCTCGCGGGCATCGAGGTCCCGTTGCCGTTCAATCCCGACGACATCAACCCCGGCCAGGAGTTCCTCATCCCCGGCCTGGCGAAGCTTCGCTTCCTGGACAACAACGGGAGGGTCGGCAGCAACGTCGCGAGCAACAACAGCGTCGCGCTCGAGATCAAGGTGCTGACCGGCGGTCCGCTGAAGGGCCAGACCGTTCGCGTCGGCTACGCGCGTACGAAGCTCGAGGGCATCCCGAAGCACGGTCGCGTCGGAGGATACGGCGAGGCCGCCCACTCGGAGCTGCTCGACGGCGTCGTGAGCACCGGCCGCGTCGGGTACCAGAAGCTCAGCTGCACCGGCACCAACGGCAAGTGGGAGCGCAACTCCGTCGCGGGTCTGAAGGTGCCGGGAGCACCGGTTCGGATCGGTGCGGCGAGCGGGCAGGCTCGCGGAACCCTCGGTAAGTCGCCCGTCGCGCACACGCGGGCACGCATCGCCGATGTGAAGCTCACCAACAACCTCAAGATCGGCGCGATCGAGTCGTACGCGAAGGTCACGAAGAAGAACGGCAAGTACAAGAAGACCTCCGGCGTCTCCGTCCTGCGTGTGCGCGCCGGCGGTGAGAACGTCACGAAGCAGATCAACAAGGCGATCAAGAACCAGAAGTCGATCACGATTCCTGGGATCGCCAAGATCACTCCGAACGTCGTCAAGAAGAAGAAGCGGTCGATCTCCGTTACAGGGCTGAAGATCACGCTGCTCGATGTCGCCAAGCCGCTGAGCTCGGCGATCTATCTCGCCAACAGCGAGGCGAAGGCCAAGTAGCAGCCGGGCTCGCCGAGGGCGGGGTGGTGGTCCCGATCGGGACCACCACCCCGCCATGCTGCATTGACAGTTGGCAATCCCCGACGCCGATCTCGCCCATCGGGCGAGGAACCGATAAGGTCAGACGTCGTCGGTGATTCTGTACGTGTGGCGACTCGTGGCGCCTTGGCCGTTCCTGCGACTGCAAGGAGTACGCAATGTCCGAGGGTCGAGAGGCTGACGTCGCTCCCTTCCCGGTCGTCGTCGTGACGATCGACGACTCCGGAGTCGCGGTCAACGGTGAGATCGTTGAGCGCGACCCCGACCAGAGCCCGCGCGAGGCCGCGATCGATGCGGTGTCGCGCCGGATCGCCCGCGCGCTCGGCAGACCGGTTCGTACCGTCGCCGAGGACTACACCGGACGCACCCGGCTCGTCGTCCATCCCGACGGTCACGTCAGCGACGTCGCCGCACTTGACGACGGCGGCGCCGGCACCCGGCAGGCGCGCGCATCGATCGGTCAACAGGCCGCGTACGCGGTTGCCGCTCGGAACGGAAACGCTCCCGAAAGCGCCGACAGCGTCACCGGCGGCGGCCTCGCGGTCGCCGATCGTGTCGAGGATAGCGACGGTTGGCAGGTCCCGCCGTCGCGCGACGCCGTGGATGTCGACGACGTCGACACCGGCGAGATCGCGGTCGTCGAGGAAGAGATCGCCGACGACTACCCGAGCGATGGCGACGCGGGTGCCGTAGCCGAGGCACCCGACACGGAAGGGGATTCGCCATCCGCCTCCGAAACCTACCCGGTGCCGGCCGACGTCGACGAGCGCCGCGTCGCGCCGGACTCCGAGAACCCGTGGGCCGATCAGGACGGCAGCGACCCGTTCGACCAGACCGTTCCCGAGCCCGATGAGCCGAGCCAGGTCGTGAACCCCTGGATCACCGCCGCCAACGTCGTCAACGGCGGCCCTGGCTCGGAGGCCGAGCGGCAACGAGCTCGGCGCAAGTCGTTCATCGCCGCCCAACCGCTCGTCGGGCCCGCCCAGATGGGCGTACGCGGGGCACTGACCCGGATGGGCATGCGCACCCACCCCTCCCGGCGCGAGATGACCCAGCGCGAGAGCGTCCGCCGAGTGAGCCAGCATTGGCCGGGCCCACGTACGATCGCGATCGCCAACCCCAAGGGGTCGGCCAACAAGACACCGACGATGATCTGCCTGTCCGCGGTGTTCGGTCGCTTCGGCGGCGCCGGCGTGCTCGGTTGGGACAACAACGAGACGCGTGGCACCGCGGCCTGGCGTACGCACCGCGGACCACACGTCTCGAGCGTGCTCGACCTCCTGCCCCGCTACGAGGAGCTGCTCGGCGCGCGTGCTCAGGCCGCACAGCTCGCGCGGTACGTCCACCACCAGGCAACCGACAAGTTCGATGTGCTGTGGTCCGACCAGAGCACCGAGGGCGAACACGAGATGACTGGCGACGAGGTCGACCGCATCCACGAGATCGCCGCGAAGTACTACCGGCTGATCCTGATGGACAGCGGCAACAGTGAGCGCGCGAGCAACTGGCGGGCGATGATCGCGCACGCCGATCAGCTCGTCGTCCCCTGCACGAACGTCGAGGACACCGCCGAGGCGGGCGCGCGCATGTTGGAGGCGCTCGCGCAGCGCGACGAGCACTCGGCCGCACTCGCGAAGACCGCCGTCGCGGTCGTCTCCCAGCGCACACCGGGTCGCGATGCCAACATGGAGCGCATCGTCAACGACTTCCGCCCGCTCGTGCGCGACGTCGTCGCGGTCCCGCACGACCCGGCGCTCTACTCGGGTGTGATCAACTTCGACGCCTTGCACCCCCGGACCAGACGGGCCTGGCTCGACGCCGCCTCCGCCGTCGCGACCAACCTGTAGAGGACGGCGACGGTGCGACTCAATCCCTGGCGGCGGCGCTTCGACATCCACGTGTACGTCGCCGAGTACGCCGCGCGAATCGACATCGGCCCCGCGATCAGACGAGTCGAGGGCGCGAACCTCGAGGCGGTACGGACCGAGGCCGTACGGATGCTGGTCGCCCTTGCGCTCGAGCAGGGCCGCGACTTCCGGGTACTCGCTCATGGGCCCGAGGGCCAGACTCCGTTGCTGGTGTCGGCGACGGGCGTCGTCACGGTCGACACCAGCGGTGAGCTGAGCGAGCGCGGGGTCGCGCTCGGCGTGCGACTTCCGATCGTCGCCGTTGCGGTCGCGTTGGCGATCGTCGCCGCACTCGTGGTCTTCGGCCTCGGCTGAGCGACGCCTACCGGACGATCTGCACGATCGTCAGCACGATCGCGATCGCGCTGAGCAGCAGCGCGATCCGGTTGAGGTTCTCGTCTGCGCGAAGCACTGCCGCCCGAGCGTGATCGGCCAGCTCGGCCTCGACCCGGGAGACGAGCGAGTCGGTTCGGATCTCGGCGCGCACGAATGACGCCAGCGCCGCCTCGAGCGGGTGGTCGGTCGACGCCTGCCACGCGGATACGGTGCGCCATCGGCGGAACCGCTGCTCGAACTTCCGCCAGTCACCGCCGGACGACTCCGGCACCATGTCACGTGCCCGCTCGACGAGCGCGATAGCGGTGTCATGCTGCGTGAGCTCCACCAGGAGCGCGTCCAGCCAGTGGG
This sequence comes from Solicola gregarius, assembly GCF_025790165.1. Lineage (GTDB taxonomy): Bacteria > Actinomycetota > Actinomycetes > Propionibacteriales > Nocardioidaceae > Solicola > Solicola gregarius. The sequence goes on along the minus strand of NZ_CP094970.1, from coordinate 4,024,738 downwards.
TACGCATCTCGGCCACATGATCGTCACGCACCGTACGTACCCGGACCGCGGCGACCGAAGATCCCGATGCGGCAACCAGATAGCTCGGCGTCGGCCGGTTCACGTCGAGCTCGAACGGGGTCGGCACCTGCCGGCCGTACGCCGGCATCGTCACCAGGTCGACCAGTCGGCGTTGTGTCGGCGTGCTCCCGGGCCACCGTACGAGGCCGACCGAGTCGTCGTCCGGCGTACCGGAGAGGCAGAGGGACGGCGCTCGGGCGATGGGCGCGAGTGGCCAACGGTCGGTGTCGACCGCCGTCCGCTGCGCCAGCGAACCAAGAAGGCGCTCGGAGTCTTCGGTGGCCGGGCGCGCGAGCCGGCCGAGCTGAGTGAGAGCCGCGATCTCCGGCGCGTCGGTCGTCGCCTCGAGATGGACCACGAGGTAGCCCGCGACGGCAGACCAGTCATCCGGCGTCGGCACGACCTCGACCGCCACCGCCCGCACGTACTCGTCGACGAGGTCGATGGCGACGTGGCTCCGCAGGTCGGTGCGCAGCAACGCCGCGAGCGGGTCGGTGTTGGCATAGAACCGAACCCGGTCCTCGAGCCGGTAGTGCGGTACGTCCGCGAGGTACGCGCCGCGGCTCCAGTCGGGCCCCCTGCTGGGCACCGACGCGAGCGGCAGCGCCAACGTGGCGAAGAACGGGTCTCGCACTGCGTGACCTCTCCGTGAGCGGTACCCGATCCAGACTACCGATGACTTTCGCCACGACGGGTCGTCTACCCGGTGGCGACCAAGCCGTGTCGCCGCACGGGCGGGTGTTCTGGTGATGCGCGGCCCGACAAGGGACAATAGCCACCGAGAGGAGTGGTTCGATGCGTGCGATGTGGAAGGGCTCGGTCTCGTTCGGCCTGGTCAACATCCCGATCAAGATGTACGTCGCGACCCATCAGCACGACGTGTCGTTCAAGCAGGTACGTCGAACCGATGGCTCCCGCGTCCGCTACCGTCGCGTCGCCGAGACCGACGGCGAGGAGGTCGCGTACGGCGACATAGCCAAGGGCTACGAGCTCGACGACGGGTCGATGGTGGTGCTGACCGACGACGACTTCGCCGAGCTGCCGCTGCCGACGAAGCGCACGATCGAGGTGCTCGAGTTCGTACCTCTCGACCAGCTCGACCCGGTCTACTTCAACAAGTCGTACTATCTCGAGCCCGAGGGCGCCCCCGGCCTCAAGCCGTACGTGTTGCTGCGCGAGGCCCTCAACGACAGCGAGATGGTCGCGATCGTGAAGATCACGATCAGCACCCGCGAGCAGCTTGCCGCGCTCCGCGTACGCGAGGACGTCCTGGTGCTCTCGACGATGCTCTGGCCCGATGAGCTGCGCGCCGCGGACTTCGACTTCCTCGACCAGGACGTCTCGATCCGCGCGCAGGAGCAGGCGATGGCCAACTCCCTCGTCACCTCGATGTCGGGCGACTTCGACCCGTCCGAGTACACCGACGACTTCGCCGACGCGCTCAAGTCGATGATCGACGCGAAGCTCGAAGGCGGCGAGGTCACGCCCGCCGCGTCCACCGGAGACGAGCCAGGCGACAACGTCGTCGACCTGATGTCTGCCCTGCAGGCGTCGGTCGACCGGGCCTCGTCCGGCGCCGAGTCCGACGACGAGAAGCCCGAGACGAAGGCCGCCTCGACGAAGAAGGCCACCAAGAAGACCACGAAGAAGTCGTCCACCAAGAAGTCCACGGCCAAGAAGGCGACGAAGAAGGCGTCGGCCGGTCGACGCAGCGCCTGACCCCTCTCGGCGTGCCTCACCGGGATCGTGGCCACGACGGCTCACACTGATGGCGTACGCGATGGAGGAGTTTGCGATGTCCGTGGTCTTGGGCGACCTCGCCGCCGACACGGTCGACGATGCACGGTCGTCGTTGTGTGAGCTCTGCGAACGCCCGTACGGCATGTGCGACGGCTGGCAGTCGCTGTGTCCCGCGTGCTGTGCCGTCGTCGACGACCACGACGCCGGCCGACACGCGTCGCATCCGCTGGCGAGCTGCCAGGTGTGCGACGACGCCGAACCGCGACGAGCGGTCGCGTAGGTGCCGCTAGGCCACGGCTGGTTAGACGCCGCCCTCGCGGTGCCGGTTGATCCGCACCTCGTCGAGATCGTGGTAGTCCATCACGTCGGCGCGCCGACGTGAGACGTACCATCCCGCGGCGACGACCAGCACCAGGCCGATCAGTGCAACGACGAACATCGGGGCCTCCCTGACATCATCGTACGCGTACGGTGCCGAATCGGTCGGGCGCGAACGCCGGCTCGTACAACGTCGGAGCGCCCTCGACGACCCCGCGGGCCACCAGTTCGGCGGTCACGGGCGCCAGGACCAGCCCCCACATGCCATGGCCGGCTGCCACGACGAGGTCGCGACGACTGGTGCTGCGCCCGAGCGACGGCACGCCGTCCGCGGTGCACGGACGCAGCCCGGCCCAGGTCTGGATCGTGCGCCGCTCGCGTACGCCCGGAAGTCCGCGCCGCCCGGCGGCGCGGATCGCCTCGACCCGCGCGCCGCTGATCGCCAGCGGATCTCCGCCCAGCTCGAGGGTGCCGCACAGTCGCAGCCGGTCGGTGTACGGCGTCGCGACGACCTTCGACTCGCGGAACGACAGGGGGATCCGCGGCGACGGGCCGTCGACCTCGATGTCGACGACATAGCCCTTCGCACCCTCCATCGGCATCCGAATCCCGACGCTCGCGCACAGCGCCGCCGTGCCGAGGCCGGCCGCCACGACGTACGTACCGGCCGTGATGCGTCCGTCGACAGTGTCGACCCCGACGATCCGGTCGCCGGCGGTCGCCAGCTGCGCCGCCGTCGACCACCGGATCTGCGCCCCCTCCTCCTCCGCGGCCTTGAGCGTCGCGCGTACGAACTGCTGCGTGCCGACCTGCGCCTCGTCCGGGCGCAGGATCGCGCCCGCGACGTCGCCGAGCATCGGCTCGCGATCGCGGGCCTCGTCCGCGGACAGCAGTACGCCCGCACCCTCGCGGTGCGCCGCGGACGCGCGCTCGAAGCCCTTCTCGGTGAGGAAGACGTCCATCGCGCCGTTGGCCGCGTATCCCGTGTCGAGGCCGCGCTCGGCGTACGCAGCGTGCAGTTCGGTGCCGCGGACCGCCAGCTCGTGCATCCGTGCGGTGAGCGCACGGGCACGCCCCGGGGTCGATGCCTTCACGAACCGCGCGAACCACGGCGCGAGACGAGGAGTGGGATGTACGTGGAAGGGCCCGTCCGGAGCGAACGTGTACCGCATGCCCGCGCGCACGTTGGCAGGGGTCGTGAGCGGTTCGACGTGGCTCGGCGCGAGCAGACCAGCGTTGGCGTACGAGCACCCGTTGCCGATGTCGGCACCCTCGTCGAGCACGAGCACCGATGCGCCGCGTCGCGCGACCTCGTACGCGATGCTCGCCCCGACCGTTCCCGCGCCGATCACCACGACGTCTACTGCGGTCACCCTGTCGCCCCTTCCGTCTCGAACACGTACCCACGCTACGTACGCGCCCGGACGGAGAGATCGGTCTGCAAGGATGAGATTCGTGAGCATCCGGATCCAGCTGGTCGAGGATCACCCGGTCGTACGACTGGGGCTGAAGACCGTCGTCGACGCCCAACCCGACATGGAGGTCGTCGGCGAGGCAGACACCGTCGGCGGCGCCCTTGCCGCGGCGCGCGAGCTCGCGCCCGATCTGGTGATCCTGCCGCTACGGCTCGACGGCGACCTTCGCGGCATCGAGCTCTGCCGCGAGCTGAAGGGGCTCCAACCCGCGCCACGGGTGCTCATCTACACGTCGTACAACTCCGCGGAGGATGCGTCGGCGTCGTTCCTCTCGGGCGCCGACAGCTTCGTGCACAAGCGGGAGGACTCGGCCCGGCTGCTCGACACGATCCGCACGACCGCCGAAGGCCGGCGTACCTGGCTGCTGGGCGCCGAGACGAGCGACGAGACGGACCGGCTCCGCGCGGCCGTCGAACGGTCGGGACTCACCGAACGCGAGCGAGAGGTGCTCGGGTTCATGCTGCAGCGGTTCACCAACACCGAGATCGCCAAGGAGCTGTTCATCGAGGTGCCGACGGTGAAGACCCACGTGAGCAGCATCCTCGCCAAGCTCGGCCTGCGCAGCCGCCAGGACCTCTTCTGACCGCCGCCGACGAGTCGGCCACCGGGTGCCGGGTCAGCGCGCCGTGAGGTCGCGTACGCCCGCGACGAGCCGGTCGATCTCGTCGTCGTCGGTGTACGGGGCGAGACCGATGCGGACGGCTCCGGGTGCGCCGAGGCCGAGCCGCCGGGCGGCCTCGATCGCGTAGAAGGAGCTCGCGGGCGCGTTGATGTCGCGCTCGGCAAGGCTGCGGTGAACGTCGACCGGCGCGACCCCGTCGACCGTGAAGAGCAATGTCGGGGTACGCCGCGCGGCGCGTGAGTAGAGCGTCACTCCCGGCAGGTCGGCGAGCTCGGCCTCGAGCCGGGTGCGCAACGCGTCCTCGTGCTTCTCGATCGCGTCGTACGCCGAGCGCAACATGGCTCTCCTCGTCGCTCCCTCCCCCAGGCTCGCGAGGAAGTCGACCGCGGCCGTCGTGCCCGCCAGCAGCTCGTACGGCAGCGTGCCGAGCTCGAACCGCTCGGGTACCCCGTCGGTCGCGGGCAGCAGCTTGTCGGGGTGCACCGACTCGAGCAGCGCGGGCCGCGCTGCCAGTACGCCGCAGTGCGGGCCGAGGAACTTGTACGGCGAGCACGCGAACACATCGGCTCCGAGCGCCGCCATGTCAACGTGCACGTGTGCCGTGTAGTGGACGCCGTCCACGTACAGCAGCGCGCCGACGGCATGCACGGCCTCGGCGATCGACGCGACATCCGGGCGCGTACCGATCAGGTTCGATGCCGCGGTCACCGCGACCAGCCTGGTCTTGTCGCTCAGGGCCATGGCCAGGCCGTCGATGTCGAGCTCGCCGCTGCCCGGATCGAAGTCGACCCAACGCAGGGTCGCGCCCGCGTACTCCGCGGCCTGCACCCACGGCCGGATGTTCGCGTCGTGGTCGAGGCGCGTGACGACCACCTCGTCGCCCGGCCGCCAGCCCTTCGCGAGCGCACGCGAGAAGTCGTACGTCAGCTGCGTCATGCTGCGCCCGAACACCACTCCTCTCGCGTCTGCACCGAGTAGGTCGGCCATCGCCGCCCGCGCGCCCGTCACGACATCGTCGGCCCGGCGCTCGGAGGCCGACACCTGGCCTCGGTTCGAGATCGACGAGCGCAGCGTCGCTGCGACCGCGGTGGCTACCGGCTCGGGGGTCTGCGAACCGCCGGGCCCGTCGAAGTGGGCGATCCCTCCCGCGAGGGCCGGAAACTGGCTGCGTACCTGGTCGACGTCGAATCCCATGGCGCCACGTTAGCCAACGGCGCACTCAGCCGGCGCAACACGACTGGCGGGCGTGCTCGACGTACGCCAAGCCATGCCACCAGTAGCGGTCGTTCTCGGCCGGCTCGGGGACGGGCTCTCGTACCCGGTTCGGCGCGACGCCCGGCGTACGAGTGCGCGCCGACTCGTACGGTTCGAGCAGCTCGTCGACGGTGTGCTCGACCCCCGCGACGATCACCCGGTCAACGGCGGCCGCATCGGCGATGTCGGAGAGCGGGTCGCCATCGACGATCGCGATGTCGGCGTACGCACCCGGCGCCAGCCGGCCGATCGGCTCGTTGAGGTGGTCGCCCGCCGCGCTCGTCGCCGTCACGAGTGCAGCGCGCGGAGTGAACCCGTACTTCACCATCGCGCGCAGGTTCATGTGCAGGCTGATCGCGACGTGGTCGATCGGTGCGTCGGTGCCGGCGATGACGTTGCCGCCGCCGCGCACCATCGCGAGGGCCTGCGCGACCTGGCGGCGCAGGTTCGCGAGCGCGACGGTCTGGTCGGTGTCGCGCGCATCATCCGCGTCGCTGGTGAGCGCGGACACCCGCCACGGTGGGTAGAACGCCTGCGTCCGCCGATCCTCCACCAGCGAACGATCCTCGCCGTAAAGGGCGGAGGATCCGAAGAGCGTCGGCGTACGTGCCATGTGCGACGCGTTGAACAGCGCGGTGACGTCGTCGTACCCGTTCCCGAGCGGAGTGACCGTGCGGGAGAACCCGAACCGGTTCGTCGCGCCGGTGTGCTCCATGCCGTCGCCACCGAACGCGATCGCCGGGTAGTGGTAGTGCGACGTCACCGGCACACCCATCCGATGACCGAACGAGATCGCGCGCTTGTGCCACATCGCCGGCAGGCGTACGTAGCACTTGATCAGGTCGTACTCGAGCGCCTCGGCGCGCTCGAACTCCTTGCCCAGCTGGCGATCGCTGAACGTCGGGCGCATGAAGTTGTAGTAGATCCGGCGCCCGTCGATCGCCTCACCGGTCGCGAAGTAGCGCGGCCCGAGGCGCGCACCGGACTGGATCGACTCGCGCTCCTCGACCATGTGGTACGCGGGACTGCCCGGCGACCTGGTCGTCGTGATGCCCATCGCGAGCCACATCCGGCCCTGGCGTGCACCGTACGCGTACCCGGCCATCTCACGGTGGTTGTGCATGTCGATCAGCCCAGGCATGACGAACCGGTCACTCGCATCGATCAGCGTGCCGGTCCGGCCCTCGCGGTGCGGCTCGACCGCGACGATGCGTTTGCCCTCGATCACGATATCGACGTCGCGTCGGACGGACTCGCTCTCGCCGTCCCACATCACGCCGGCGTGCACAACGGACGTACCCGGGGCCTGAGCATTGCGCCACGTCAGCGGCACGCGCACCGTACGCGCACGGCCACCATCGGCGTCGACCGTGCGGAGTCGCCCGTTGTTCAAGTACAGCAGCGTGCTGGAGTCGCCGCTCCAGGACGGCGCGTCGCACACCTCGTCGCTCACCTTGCGGGCAGAGCCCTCGGGCGTACCGTCGGCCCCGACCTCCAGTACGTACAGCGCGCTCTCGGCGGCGAACGCCATCCGACGCCCGTCGGGCGACCACACGGGACCATCGTCACCGCGTGTCTGCAAGGAGCCGTTCTTGATCGCGTCGACGTAGCGTGCCCTGCCCGAGCGCCGGTCGACGAGCAGGATCTTGCTCTGCCCCTCACGGTATCGCCGCGAGTACGGCGAGACCGCAGCCAGCGCGATGACTCGACCGTCTGCCGACCACGTGGGTCGTCCTGGTTCGAAGGTGGCCGGGAATACCCGTTGCACCTCCTTCGACCGGACGTCGATCGTCCACAAGGCGCCGTCCTGGTCGAGGAACGCGATCTCCGTGCCGTCGGGCGACCACGCTGCCGAGAGTGCGGCGCGATCCCCGAGGCTCGTCAGCTGCCGATCGTTGCCCGTACGCAGGTCGCGTACCCAGATGTCCAGTGTGCCGGCGCGGTCGGTCGAGTACGCGAGCTCGCGTCCGTCGGGCGACCACGCCGGGTCGCACTTCCACCAGGAGTCGCGCGTGAGCGGCTCCGGCCGGCCGCCGAGCGGCATCACCCACAGGTCGTTCAGCGCTCGGAACGCAACCCTGCGACCGTCGGGTGACATGACGGGACTGCCGATCCCCTTGACCTGCTGCGGTGCGCGATCCTCGAATTCGCGGCGACGGCGCCGGTACCGCGGACGTTTCGGGCGTACGGCGGCGCTGAACCCGATCGTCTCGTACCGACCGGCACCCAGCCGTCGCGAGCGGATCTGCCCGTCAGCGGTGTAGACGAACTCCTCGTCGCTCAACCACGAGACCTGGAACGGGAACGCCAGCTCGTCGCCGACCAGCGGCTGCTCACCGATCATCAGCCGCATCGTGTCGCCGCTCTGCAGGTGGTACGTGACCCTCTCACCGTCGGGCGTCCACGCGGGCTGGTGGACGATGTCGGGTTCCTCGACCGACACCACGGTCTCGCGGGCACCGCTGCGGCGGTCGACGACGTCGACACGGGTGTTCGCGACGGCGAACGCGATCGCCGAGCCGTCCGGCGAGTACGCGGGCTCGTACTCCTCCTCGGCGGTGTCGACCACCGTCACGACATTGCCGGTCTCGACCTCCAGCTCGTAGATTCCATAGCTGCCCGACGCGTCACCGCTGAAGGCGATCCGGCTCCCGTCCGGAGACCATCGGGGTTCGCGGTGGTCGTACGGCCCCTCGGTCAACTGCCGTAGTCCGCTGCCGTCGGGGCGTACCGTCCAGAGGTTGAAGACGCCGTCACGGTACGACTGGAACACCAGCTCGCTCGCGTCAGGTGACCACTGCGGCTGGGTGATGTCGTACAGGTCGCTCGTCAGCCGACGCGCAGACCCGCCCGACCGGGGAATCACCCACAGCACACCCAGCAGGTCGAAGGCGATGTGCGCCCCGTCCGGTGAGACGCTCGCCGCGATGTCGGTGCCCTCGTGCACCTTGAGCCCGCCGGCCGCGCGAGCAGGCGACGCGCTCGCATCCGCGCGGACCCCGGTGGCCGCGATCGCGGCGGCCGCGCCCGTACCAGCCAACAGCGTTCTTCGTGAGACGGCCGGTCCCGCACTCGTACCGGTGTGCTCGTGGTCGATGTGATCGTGCACGTGGACTCCTCGCCAGTCGTCCCGAGACAGCCGCTACCTGCTCCTGTCCCCATGTCATTCCCCAACGTGCTCGAATGACAACAACAGGTGCGGTGAGCGGTCTGTTCTCAGCGACGAGCGGTAGGCGAGGCGGCACCGATACCGCTATCCGGAAGTTCGTGGGCGCGGCCGGCGCCCGCGTACTCAGTCGGCGTCGAGGTCCTGCTCGACGAGCGCGGCGATCGCGCCGACCGCGGCTTCGTCGTCGCCGGCCACCTCGACCGGGTCGCCGAACTTCGCGCCGACGGTCATGATCAGCAGTGACGAGCTTGCGTCGACCGGTTGTCCGCCCGGGCTGGCGATCGTCACTGGGGAGTCGAGACCCCCGGCGGCGTCGGCGATGATCGCGGCCGGCCGGGCGTGTAGCCCGACGCTCGAGCCGACCGTGACGGTCTTCGTTGGCATACGTGCTCCTCGTGCTCGGACGGTCCGACCATCATCGGGCACGTACGCCGACGATGCGCCTGTGCCCTCGCGACTGCACCGAGTAGCGTGCGGGGATGGCGACCGACGAGAGCGTGGTCATCGACGGCACACCGGTGGTCCCGGGGGTTGCGTACGCCCCGCTGCTCGCGGTGCACCAGGATGTGCCCGCCGAGGCGATCTCCGCGTTCGACGCCGGCCTCACCGTCGACGAGGCGGTCGCGACGTACGAGACCGCCGCCGACACCGTTGCCCAGCGGCTCGCGGCGCGTTCGGCGGCGAGCAGCGGTCACGCGGCCGACCTACTCTCCGCGACTGCGGGCATCGCGCGCGACTCCGGACTCAGGAGCGCGGTGCGTACGCGCCTCGAGGCCGGGGACGACCTGCCGGCCGCGTTGGGGTCGGCGATCGAGGAGTTCGTCACGACGTTCACCCGGCTCGGCGGCGTGATGGCCGAGCGCGTCACCGATCTGCGCGATGTCGAGCGGCGCCTCACGGCCGAGATCGTGGGGGCTCCGGAGCCCGGCGTACCGGATCCCGCACGGCCGTCGGTGCTCGTCGCGGTCGACCTCGCGCCGGCCGACACCGCCGGGCTCGACCCGGCGTCCGTGGTCGCACTCGTCACCGAGCGGGGCGGCCCGACGAGTCACACCGCGATCATCTCTCGACAGCTCGGAATCCCTTGCGTCGTTGCCGCCTCGGGGATCATGGGCGTGAAGGACGGCACCATGGTGCTCGTCGACGGCGCGGCCGGCACGATCACCGTCGCGCCACCGGAGGCCGCGGCACGAGAGCAGGCCGCCGCCGAGGAGCGCCTCCGTCGGGAGCTCGCGTCGTGGTCGGGCCCCGGCGCAACCCGTGACGGTCACCGCGTACGCCTGCTCGCCAACGTGCACGACGGCGTATCCGCCCGCGCCGCCGCGCAGGCGCCGGTCGAGGGCGTCGGGTTGTTCCGTACCGAGATCTGCTTCCTCGACGAGTCCGTGGAACCACCGGTCGAGGTGCAGACCGAGGCGTACGCCGAGGTGCTCGATGCGTTCGGACCCGAGCGGCCGGTGGTCATTCGTACCCTCGACGCCGGCTCCGACAAACCGCTCGCTTTCGCCAACCAAGCCGACGAGGACAACCCCGCGCTCGGCGTACGCGGGCTGCGTCTCGCGGGCGTGAACCCAGGCCTGCTGGACCGTCAGCTCGAGGCGATTCGCGCGGCCGCACGCTCCACCGGCACGACCCCACGAGTGATGGCGCCGATGGTCGCAACGGTCGCCGAGGCGCGCGGATTCGCCGACAAGGTGCACGCGCTGGGGCTCGAGGCCGGCGTCATGATCGAGGTGCCGAGCGCGGCGATCCTTGCCCGCCGGCTGCTGGAGTTCGTCGACTTCCTGTCGATCGGCACCAACGACCTGACCCAGTACACGATGGCGGCGGATCGTACGGCCGGCTCCCTCGCGCACCTCACCGACCCGTGGCAGCCGGCCGTCCTCACCTTGGTCTCGATCGCCGCGGAGGCCGGCCGCCGAGCCGACCGGTCGGTGGGCGTCTGTGGCGAGGCGGCAGCAGACCCGGACCTGGCGGCGGTGCTCGTCGGCATGGGAGTGACCTCGCTGTCGATGGCTCCCGCCGCGGTCGCAGGGGTCGGCCGTCGACTGTCCAGGAGCACGATGCAGGCGTGCGAGGAGGCGGCCACGGCCGCACTGGGCACCGCCGACCCCGTCGAGGCCCGGGCTGCCGCGCGTGCCATCCTCGAGATTTGAGGGTCTCACTCGGGCGAATCCTTCCCATCCGCGCCGGCGCTGTGCTCAGATGGCGTACATGAAGAAGCTGATCAACGATCCCGCCGATGTCGTCGCCGAGTCGCTGCGTGGAGTCGAGGCGGCACATCGCGACCACGTACGTGTCGACCACGACAACCGCATCGTGTACCGCCGGGACACCCCGCGTGCGGGCAAGGTCGGTCTCGTATCGGGCGGTGGGTCCGGTCACGAGCCCATGCATGGTGGCTTCGTCGGAGTCGGCATGCTCGATGCCGCGTGTGCCGGCGAGGTGTTCACGTCGCCCGTACCGGACCAGATGATGGCCGCGACAGAGACCGTCGACGGCGGCGCAGGGGTTCTGCACATCGTCAAGAACTACACCGGCGACGTGATGAACTTCGACATGGCCGCCGAGCTGGCCGGCGATGTCGAGGTGCGCTCGGTGGTGACGAACGACGACGTCGCGGTGCAGGACTCGACGTTCACGGCCGGCCGCCGCGGAGTCGGCGCGACCGTACTGCTCGAGAAGATCGTCGGTGCGGCCGCCGAGGAGGGACGCACTCTCGACGACGTGCACGCGCTCGCCGTACGTGTCAACGAGTCGGCGCGCAGCATGGGCGTCGCCCTCACGTCGTGCACGGTGCCGAGCGCCGGGAAGCCGACGTTCGAGCTCGCCGACGACGAGATCGAGGTCGGCATCGGAATCCACGGTGAGCCCGGCCGTGAGCGCAAGCCATTGGCACCCGCGCGTGACGTCGCCGCGATGCTCGTCGAGCCCGTACTGGCCGACCTCCCCCACCAGCGCGGCGACTCGGTCATCGCGTTCGTGAACGGCATGGGCGGCACGCCGTTGATCGAGCAGTACCTGATGTTCAACGAGGTCACGAAGCTGCTCGACCAGGCCGGCCTCACGATCGCGCGGTCGCTCGTCGGCAGCTACATGACGTCGTTGGAGATGGCCGGATGCTCGGTCACCCTGCTGCGGTGCGACGACGAGCTCGTACGCCTGTGGGACGCACCGGTCAATACGCCCGGGCTGCGCTGGGGCGCGTAGACGATGCCCGCGACGCTCTCGGACCTCGACGCGTGGCTGCGTCGGTACGCCGCGACGATCCACGACCAGGTCGCGTATCTCACCGAGCTCGACGCCGCGGTCGGCGACGCCGATCACGGCACGAACATGGATCGTGGCATGCAGAAGGTCGTCGGCGTACTCGACTCCGAGTCGTTCGAGGCCGCCGACGCCCTGTTCAAGAAGGTGGGCATGACGTTGGTCAGTGCCGTCGGCGGCGCGAGCGGACCGCTCTACGGAACCTTCTTCCTCCGCGTGGGCACCGGGATCGGCACGGTCAGCGAAGTCGATGCCGAGACACTCGGCGCGGGGCTACGCGCGGGCGTCGAGGGCGTCCTGGCCCGCGGCAAGGCGGAGCTCGGCGACAAGACGATGTACGACGCATGGGCGCCCGCCCTCGAGGCGTACGACGGCGCCGAAGGCGACATCGGCGACCGGCTCACTGCCGCGGCGGACGCGGCGGCGCAGGCACGAGACGACACCGCCGGCCTCGTCGCGCGCAAGGGCCGGGCGAGCTACCTGGGCGAGCGCAGCGCGGGGCATGTCGATCCGGGCGCTGCCAGCACCGTGATGCTGCTCGAGGCCGCGCGGGACACGCTCTCATGAGCGTCGGGATCGTGGTCGTCTCGCACAGTAGGCCGCTCGCGGAGGCCGCAGTAGCGCTGGCCGCACAGATGGTGCACGGCGAGCTGCCGCCCATCGAGATCGCGGCAGGTGCGGAAGATGGTTCGCTCGGCACGGACGCGACCGCGGTCCATGCCGCGATCGAGTCGCTGGCCGGCGCCGACGGGATCCTCGTACTGCTCGATCTCGGTAGCGCCGTGATGAGTGCCGAGACCGCCTATGAACTGCTCGACCCCGATCTCGCCGCGCGCGTCACGCTGTCGAGCGCCCCGCTCGTCGAAGGGCTGTTCGGCGCAGTCGTACGCGCGTCGACCGGCGGCAACCTCGCGACGGTCGCCGCCGAGGCCGCCCGCGGGCTACTGCCGAAACAGGTCCACCTGGACACGGCCTAGCGACAGGCGTCGCTCCCGCACCGCGGAGTCGGCGGTACGGAAGCGACGGGTCGATGGGCACGCGTACGGCTCAGCCCGGCTGGGCCTCGGGAACGCGCGCGGCCGGTTCCGGCTCCCGACGCTGCAACCCGCGTACGGCCGGTGAGAACAGCGCGACAGCGACGCTGACCGCCATCACGGTAGCCACCACGCCCAGCCAGGTACGAAGACCGAAGTACGCCGCGACGGGTCCCGTGAGTGCCAGGCCGAGGGGTCGAGCGACGAACGAACCTGCCATGTCGAACGCGTAGACCCGCGACAGCATGTGCTCGGCGATGTTCTGCTGGATCGACAGATCCAGGCCGACACTGAAGATCTCGAGCCCGAACCCGTGCGCGAAGGCACAGACCGCGATGACCGCCATCGAGTCGCTCACCGCCATGGCCGCGGGAAATGCCGCTGTCAGTCCGAGCAGGCACACCCCGACATACAGCGGACGACGCGGTCGCCACGCGAGTGTGACGACTCCTCCGACCAGGAATCCGGACATCATCGCGGCGAGCGTGAACCCCCAAGCCGGCCGGCCGAGCTCGCCGCTCACCACGATCGGGCCGAGCACGTCCTGAGCGCCGCCGTAGAAGAGGTGGTACGTAAAGGCCTGTGCGGTGAGCAACCAGAGCCAGGTATGCCGAAAGACCTCCTTCAGTCCGGCCCGCATCTCGATGAGCAGTGACTGCGTAGCCGCGACAGCGATACTCGGCACGCGGATCCGCGTATAGCACAAGGCACCGAGACCGAACGTGATCGCGTCCACCGCGAGCGCCCAACCAGGCCCCACCCACGCAACGAGTACGCCGGCGAAGCCGTACGCGACGATCTGGGCGGTGTTGTTCAGCGTCCGGCGGAAGGCGACCGCGACCTGGAGGCAGGTCTCCGGGATCGTCTGCTTGGTGATCGCCATCGAGCTCGGCCCGTTGAGCGCACCGAGCGCACCGTTGAGCATGCCGAGGAGGCCGAGCAGCGGAATCGTCGCCCAGCCGCCGATCAGCGAGACCGCGGCGATCGCCTGGGTCGCCGCGGCGAGCGCCGCCGTACCCACCATCAGGAACTGACGCGGGAGCCGATCGCCGAGCACGCCGCCGAACAAGACGGTGACGACGTCGGCGAGGGCGTACAACGCGACGACCGTGCCCAGATCGCCCGCGTCACCGCCGAGATCGATCACGCCGAAGGCGAGTGCGACGGGCGCGATGCCGTTGCCGAACCGAGTGATCGCACCGCCCAGCACGAGCCAGCGGTACGCCGAGCTTGCTAACGCATCGCGCACGCCGGATCGATGAGGTGAAGACACCTGGCAACGGTACTTCGCTATCGAATTATTTGTCAACGAATTACCTGTAGCCTGAGTGTATGTCTACCGAACCTCGTACCCCGACACCCGCCGAGGATGACGCCGATCGGCATGTCGCACACTGGCGGGACCACTGGATCGACATCGAGTTCGACGACACCGTCGAAGCGATCGTCGAGCGGATGGGCCGGATCATGCGCTACCTGAAACACGCCGGGCGCGGGTCTGTTGCCGAGCTCGGCCTCGAGTGGTTCGAGTACGACACCCTGCACAACCTGATGATCCGCGACACCCCCGGCGTCGCATCGCCGAGCGAGCTCGCCACCAAGTCGGGTGTCTCCCCCGCCGGTATGACCGGTCGCCTCGATACGCTCGAGAAGGCCGGGTACGTACGCCGCCGCACGGTCGAAGGCGATCGCCGCCGGGTCGAGGTCGAGGCGACCGCGAAGGGCATCAAGAGCTGGCGGAAGGCGATGACGCTCCGCGGCAACACCGAAGTCGAGCTGATGGGGGCGCTCGACGAGGCCGAGCGCCTACAGCTCAGTGACCTGCTCCGCAGGCTCACCCTCGCGATCGAGTCGGAGGGCCGTTCAGCGCCGTAGCCGCCCGATGCGTTCTGCGCGTCCCACCTACAGTGAGCAGCGAACCCCTGCTCTCTGGAGGACGATGACTCACCACGACCCACTGCAGAAGGCCGACTTCGGCGCGATCTACGACCAGCCCGACCCGCGCGCGTACTTCTCGACGCTGCAACCGTTCGGATACGTGATTCCCCAGTACGGTGCGGACGCGTTCACCCGCCTGCTCTCCGTACTGCCCATCCGCGACGTTTCGCCGACCGTGCTGGATGTATGCAGCTCGTACGGCATCGTCGGCACCCTGCTACGTTCCGACCTGCGCCTCAGCGACCTGTACGCGCATTACACCGATCCGACAACCTCCGCGCAGTCGCCGCAGACCTTGCGCGAGGCCGATCGCAAGCTGATCGCCGAGCGCGCCAAGGGCGCCGCACCACGCGTCGTCGGACTCGACGTCGCACCGAACGCCGTTGCGTACGGAGTCGAGATCGGCGCGATCGACGCCGGCGTCACCGACAACCTCGAGACCGATGATCCGTCGGGTCGACTCACCGAGCTGCTTGCCGGTGTCGACCTGATCACGACGACCGGCGGCGTCGGGTACGTCACCGAGCGCACGTTCGACCGGCTCCTGCGCAGCTGCCCCAAGGACGTGTGGGTCGCGGCGTTCTGCCTGCGTACGTACGACTACCACCCGATCGCCACGACGCTCGCCCGCCATGGGCTGCGTACCGAAAGGATGTCGCGAACGTTCCCGCAGCGCCGGTTCACCGACGAGGACGAACGTCAGTGGGCGATCTCGCGCGTACGCGAGCGTGGGCTGGACCCGGAGGGCAAGGAGGCCGACGGCTACTACCACGCCGACCTGTATCTCTCCCGACCGCTCGACGCCACCGAGACCCGCCACGTCGATGCACTACTCGCCGACGCCTTCTAGTGCCCTGCGTCGGCACAGTTGCTCAACCGGAGTTGGCCATCAGTCCGGCCGGCGTTCACCGTCGCGTACGTCTCCGCAACTTTGCTGGCAGTCGTCTCACCGACCAACGCAAGGAGCTCCACGATGTCCGCACGACGTCCAGCAGGCCTGGCTGCGGTGGCCCTCCTCCTATCGACCGCCGTCGCACTCGGACCCGCGACCAACATCCAGGCGGCGTCCGGTCGACCGGCCCCGGAGTTCGACCTCCAGGCGCACCGTGGCGGCGTCGCCCTCACCGTCGAGAGCACCGTGCCGGCGTTCGCTCGCGCACTGCGTACTGGCGTATCGACCCTCGAGCTCGACGTGCAGATCACCGAGGATCGCGAGGCGGTCGTCACCCATGACCGGGTCGTCAACTCCGCCAAGTGCCGAGACACCGCGCCTGCCCACCCCGGTGACCCCGCATTCCCGTACGTCGGCGACTACGTCAAGGACCTGACGCTCGAACAGGTTCGCACCCTCGACTGCGGCAGCCAGACCCTTTCGCAGTTCCCTGCCCAGGAGGCGGCGCCCGGCGCGAGGATGCCGACTCTCGCCGAAGTCTTCGAGCTGGTTGACACCTACGAAGCGCACGACGTGATGCTGAACGTCGAGACGAAGGTCGAGGCCGGGGCGCCGGAGGAGACCGCGCCGCGATCGCAGTTCGTACGCACGGTCGCCGACGAGGTCGACACGGCGGGGATGAGCGACCAGGTCACGATCCAGAGCTTCGACTGGGGCGCCCTGATGATGATGCGCGACGTCGCACCCGAGCTGCCGATCATCGCGCTCACCAATCGCGACTTCCTCCAGACCGGCGAACCGGGTGCGTCACCATGGCTCGGCGGTATCGACATCGACGACTTCGACGGTGATCTCGTCGCCGCGGTCGACAGCTTCGGCGCCGACGCCCTGTCGCCGGTGCAGGGCTTCCCGCAGGACGGCGCCATCGGAGACCCGGACTTCGAGCCGTACGTGACACGATCGATGGTGGAGGACAGCCATGACGCAGGAATGCCGGTCATTCCCTGGACCGTCAACGACCGCGACACGATGGAACACTTCACCCGGCTCGGAGTCGACGGCATCATCACCGACCGCCCCGGCGTACTGCGCGACGTGATGGCCCGCCGCGGGTTCGACCTGCCCGCCCAGTACCGAGACCCGTCCGCCGGACGGGTCGCGCCGCTGACGCAGGCGCACGCACACAACGACTACGAGCACGAGCGCCCGCTGAGCGACGCCTTGGCAGAGGGCTTCACGAGCGTCGAGGCCGGCGTGTGGCTGGTCGACGGGGAGTTGTTGGTCGCGCACGAGCGTGCGGACCTCGACCCGAAACGTACCCTCGAGGCGCTGTACCTCGACCCGCTCGAGCAGCGCGTGCGCGACAACGACGGAGCCGTCTACCCGGGCTGGGAGGACTCGATGCAGTTGCTCGTCGACCTCAAGAGCGACGGGCCGAAGACGTACCGGCTGCTGCACCGCCAGCTCCGCGAGCACCGCGACCTCCTCACGCAGTTCGCGCCGCGCGTACGCGATGGCGCGGTCGAGGTGGTCGTCAGCGGGAACCGCCCACTCGACCTGATGCGCGAGCAGCGTCGGCGGTGGGCAGGGTACGACGGCCGGCTCGGCGACCTCGGCTCGGACCTCAGCCCGAGCCTGATGCCGCTCGTCAGCGACAACTGGGCGAACCACTTCTCATGGACCGGTGAAGGTCCCATGCCACCGGCAGAGCAGGCGAAGCTGCGATCGCTCGTGCGCCGCGCCCACTCGGCCGGCTATCGGCTGCGGTTCTGGGGTACCCCGGATGCCCGCGGGAGCGCGCGTACGACGATGTGGTCGGTGCTGTCGGACAGCGGCGTGGACCATCTGAACACCGACGATCTCGTCGGGCTGTCGCGGTTCCTCACCGTGCGGCAGTAGGCGTGACGCTCTCGGCCCTCACCAGCGCAGCACGGCGTAGACCGCGTTGTGGTCGGAGCGTCGCTTCGGCACCAGGCGGTTCCATCGCTTGCGCTCCGCACGCTTGCTGGTCACTCGCTTCTCGCCCTTGTCCCGGTAGCGAGCTCCCTTCACGACGTGGAGGCCGCCGCCCACGTACACGTGGTCGATGGGCTTGCCCGCACTGGGCCGATACGGGATCTTGGGCACATCCGCGGGCTTGAGCGTGTTGGTACGTTTGCGCTTCGGCGTCGCGTCGGTCAGCCCTCCGACCGTCTTCGCGAAGGTGGAGCGAAAGAGCCGCGCGTTCGGTTCACCCGGGAGGATGTTGAAGTCACCCGCGAACACCGTGCGCGTACCGAGTGGAAGCTGCTCGCCGAGCCCTCGCTTCAGCCGGCGGATCTCCTTCGCCTGCTCCGGCTTGTCGGATCGCGATGCGAAGTGCACGTCGACGACGGTGACCTTGTTCCGCGGATGCGCCTTGCTCGCGAACTGCGCCCATGGAAACGCCTTCTCCTCGTCAGCTGCGCCTGCGACGTTCACGTAGCCGTCGTTGATTCGGGTCAGTGCCGCGGTGTTGTAGAGGATCCAGCGACCGTCGCGTTTGGATGCGATCCGATAGCCGGGAAACGCCTTGGTCAGCTTGTCGCCGTCGACGCCGACGACACGCCAGTCGGTCTCCTGCAAGACGACCACGTCGGCGCGCTTCTTGCCGCCGTCGCGATTGACGGCGTGCTTCCAGATCTTGGCCAGGCGCTTGCCGGATGCGCCCAGCCGGTACGCCTTCCGGCACGCGTCGTTCATGCACGTGTTGTACGTGAGCACGCTCACGCGATCGGCCGCCCTCGCACCGCCGTCTGCCTGCGCGGCGCCGGGCGCAGCCAGCAATGTCAGCGCCGTTGCCGCCGCAGCCGCGGCCGCGAACGGCTTTCCCAGTAGGACCATCAGTTGTCTCGCAATCTGTCGGCCCCCTCCGCAGCGCACCATATCGGACAGTTGCGACCCGCCGAAGGGTGCGGGCGATGCCCCGCCGCGGTGGTGCTGTCGCGACGGGGATTCAGGCGGCGTCCCGTTTTCGGCGGTTACGGACGGTCGGTGTGGTGCGGCCGGGGAGCTTCGTCGTGGTGCCGCCGGTGACGAGGTACGACCGTCCGGCGGGTGATTGCCAGAGCCAGATCCCGGGTGCGGGTGATTGCACGGTCCAGGCGGTGAAGGTCTTTGCGCGGTGGTGATACCTACATAGTCGGTGGCCGTTTCTCGAGTCGGTCGGTCCGCCGTCGGCGTGGTTGATGATGTGGTCGTAGTCGGCGACCCGGGCAGGTCGGTTGCAGTGGGGGAAGTTGCAGATACTCGCGTTGGCCAGCGCGAGCTGTTCCTTGAGCCGTGGTGGTGCGACATACCCGGTGGCGGAGATGGTGGTCTCGAGGTCGATGACGGGTTTGACGGTGACGTGGGAGTGGCCGAGGATCTCGAGCGCTTCGGAGCGGGTGATGGCGCCGACGTCTTCGATCGACCAGGTGCCCCAGCACCGGTCGAAATGGACGTACAGAACGGTGTGCCGCGAGCCGGAGCGGCGGGCCCGAGTTGCCCGTTCGGGCGACCCGCCGTCACCGGGCTGGTCGGCCGACTGGTCGGCCGGCTCCGGGTCCGGCTTCGGCGCGGTGTCGCTGGTCTTGTCGGTCTGGTCGGCGCGGGCTGCCTGGACCTGGTGGTAGAGGTCGTCGAGGGAGTCGGGTTCGTCGAGCATGCCGAGGGCGACGGAGCGGAGGATGTCGTGAGGGCGGTTGTCGCCGAGGAACCGCAAGGATTCGACGATCTGGTCGAGGCGCTGATCGAGCCTCTTGCCGTCGTCCAGCGACAGGGTGCCGGAGATGCGGGCAACCCCGTCGTCGGGCCAGATCGACACACTCCGCCGAGCACTGTTCTCGTTGCGTTGGTGTTCGGGGTCGTCGGGGTCTTCGGTGATGCGGATCTGGTCGAGGATCTGCTGGACCCGCCCCATGCCGACCCGCGCGATCAACGGCGTCCCATCGACGTTCGCAGCTGCGAGTCGTCGGTCGGCGTCGGCGGCCTGGGCGATCGTGAATCGTCGGGTCTTGCGGGCGACTTTCCGGATCCGCCACGCATCGACAGAACCTTGGTGGAGGCAGGCGAACAGTTGCGGAAGGCGGTAGGTGAGGTCCAGGGCGTCGGCGATCAGGTCCCGCCCACCAGACGCACTGAGCCCGAGCGCGGGGCCGACCTCACACGCGGCGTACTCCGACACCGACGGGGTGCCCGACCCGCCGTAACGGGTCCACTCGTTGACACCACCGGCCCGCGCGAGCGGCGTGTCTGCGGTGTCGGCGAGGTAGCCGAGGAGGGCGTCGTACTGGGCGGCCTCGGACTTGGCGATCCGACGCCGCGCATCCAGCGCGATGTCGAGCCCGTCCTCGGACCCGAGATCATCGGTGAGTGTGGCCGCCCTCATAGAACATATTCTGCCACCCGCCACCGACAGAACAGGATGCCCAGAGGCCTTATCCACAAGGGATTTCAAGAAAAGTTCGAGAAAGTTCTAGGCAGGATGGACGGTGCGAAGAGAATCTGCGTTTGGGTGCGGATAGCGACCCAAACGCAGATTCCTTCCTCGCCACCGGCCGGGCCGGCAACCGAAGCGCACGGAAACGAAGAAGGTAGAAGCGAAATGGTGGGGAGAGCCGACCGGCGACCCGAGCCCACCGGAGACGGATCCTCGTCGCCGCCATGCGGTCTGCACGGAAGCGCACGGGAAACGGTGAAGGCGGAGGCCCAGCGCAGGGAACGATGAAGGCGGAAGCCCAGCGCACGGAAGGTGAAGGCCGGAACCCCAGCGAACGGCAACCCGCACGACGGAACCTGGCCGTGCCGATGAGTCCTCCGTCTCCTGCTCGTCTGTTGTAATACGACGGCGCATACACAGGGAGTGACCATGACCGAAGGAAGCGAACCACCGACAGCCCGATTCCGGGTGAAGCTCGAGCAATCGGGGAAGACCGCGACGGGCTTCGTCGTGCCGGACGACGCCGTCGAGGCGCTCGGCAACGGCAAGCGGCCGCCCGTCGTGGTCGAGATCAACGGGCACACGTACCGCAACACGGTTGCAGTGATGGGCGGACGTTACATGGTCGGCGTCAGCGCCGAGAACCGCGCGGCCTCCGGTGCCGCGGCGGGTGACGAGGTCGACGTGACGCTGACCCTCGACACCCGGCCCCGAGAGGTGACCGTGCCGGCCGATCTCGCGGCCGCGCTCGCCGAGAACCCGACGGCCCAGGCGTTCTTCGACACCCTCTCGTACAGCATCAAGCGATGGCACGTGGAGTCGATCGAGGGAGCCAAGACCGCGGCCACCCGAGAGCGTCGGATCTCCAAGTCGGTTGCGATGTTGGCGGAGCACCGCAAGCGCTAGCAGGCCCAACGGCGAGGCCGGATCCCGCGCCGCGAGGGAGTTCGGGCAGCACCGGCCGTCATCGTGACCCGGCAAGCCGCTCGATCTCAGCGCGGTCCGGCATCGAAGGAGATGCGCCTACCCGCTGCACGGACAGGGCGGCCGCACAGGTCGCCCAGTGCGTCGCCGCACGCAGGTCTTGCCCCTCGGCGAGCGCAACGGCCAAGCAGCCGGCGAACGTGTCACCGGCCGCCGTCGTGTCGACGGCCCGTACCGGCAACGCCGGCTCCTCCACGACCTCGTCGGCGCCCGCGGCCACGCACAGACTGCCGCGCTCCCCCAACGTGACGACGACAACCCCGACGCCCATGACGACCAGTGCTTGCGCCGCCGCGCGCGGCTCCGCCACACCGGACAGCTCGGCCGACTCGTGCTCGTTGAGCACCAGCACGTCGGCGAGCGCGACTTGGTCGGCGGACAGCGGCACCACCGGAGCCGGCGTGAGTACGACGCGCACGCCCGCACCATGGGCGTACCGAGCCGCCTCGACCACGGCGCGGATCGGTAGCTCGAGCTGCAGCAGAACCGTGTCGCAACCGGCGAGCGCCGCGCGATGGGCATCGGTCAGCGACCGCACCTCTGCATTCGCACCGGGCACGACGACGATCGAGTTGTCGCCGTTCTCGTCGACGGTGATATGCGCCGTGCCACTCGGGCCGGGTTTCGTCGCGAGCCCCGACGTATCAACGCCGCCACGGTTGAGGACCGACCGGATGGCCAGACCGCCATCGTCATCGCCGACCGCTCCGACCATCCGTACGTCGGCGCCCGCGCGGGCCGCGGCGAGCGCCTGGTTCGCCCCCTTGCCGCCGACGACCTTCTCGTACGAGCGGCCGGTGATCGTCTCACCGAGCCGCGGGGCGCTGCGTACCCGCACGACATGGTCCAGGTTCGCGCTTCCGAACACCCCGATCGTCGGGCGCATGCAACTCCTTCAAGCGATCTCATAGTCGCCTCGACACCAATCGCCCTAGCCTGACATGTCCCGGGCCGTTGAGCCTGACATGTCCCGGGCGGTTGCCGCGTGATCACCGCCGACGACGAAGATGCATCCCGACCGCGGCCGTTCGCGCAGTGGGCCCCGTCAACTGCAGCTTGGCGTAGATGTTCGACATGTGGCGTTCGATCGTACGCACGCTCAGGCAGAGCCTCGACGCCATCGCCTCGTTCGACAGTCCGTACGAAGCCAGGTCGAGGATGGAGACCTCGCGGGCGCTCAAGGTCGCCAGCGGCTCGGCCTTCGGCCCGAGCTTCGCCGGAGGCGTGGAGATGAAGTCGGCGATTGCATGGATACTGTCATGCGACCGATGCGCATGCGGCCAATGTTCGGGAAAGACGTGTCCCCCACCGCCGTACGCGATCAGCCGCGCGTGAGGCATCTCGGCCGTCATCCGGCAGGCCTCGGAGAAGCTGGCCATCATGTCGTCTCGCGTGTGTACGACGACCGCGGGAGCGATCACCCGGGGAAGAAGCGCCGACACGTCGACCTGGAGCCGGCTCAGGTACGACACCGCGAACGCCTCACCGGACGTCAGGATGGGCTGGTGGTCGTCGAACCACGCGACAGTCTCAGCGGTGGCCCCGGGGATCAGACCCGTGCTGAGTGTGTGTCGAACCCGCGCGCCCTTCGCCCATCCGACTCGGATCAGTCGAGCGAACGCCTCCGCCTCGCGGGCCGCGGCCACACCGAACGCCGGCCCACGGGCGTAGGTCGAGGCCAGGATCAGGTGGCTCACGCGGTCCGGGTGGCGTGCGGCGTACGCGATCGCAAGCGGGCCACCGAACGACGCCCCGAAGAGCGCGAACCGGTCGAGACCCGCCGCGTCGACGACGGCCTCCAGGTCCTTGACTCGCGTACGCAGGCTGAAGTCGTGGTCGGAGCCTTGGGAAAGTCCATCGCCACGCTCGTCGTAGCGAAGGTACGCCCACCGGGCCTTGAAGGCGTCCAGGACCGGGGCGAACACGGGATGCCCCGGGTCGTACTCGAGATTGCCCATGAATCCGCACGTCGTGACCATCGGGTAACCCGAGCCGGCCATCGCGAAGGCGAGTCGGGCACCGTCGGGCGCCCGGCAGAATCGGATCTCCTGCGGCCAGGGAGGGACGTGGCTTCCCGTCGAGACGTCTGCCTGGTGCAGGGTGCCCTGCACGGCCATGCTTCACGATAGGCGCCGCAGCGGCTCGATTCAGCCGATTGCGGAGATCGTGCCGGCAGCCGACCGGTTCGTGCGCGGCCGGGCTGCCGAGCCCTCCGATCAGTAGGACGTGATGGTGAACGGATGCTCGACCGCCATGCCGTTGATGTCGCGCATCGCGACCTCGAACTGGCCGCCTCCCCGCCAGTTGACGCTCACGACGTTGACGCTCGAGGTCGGTGTCACCTGGGCCGTGTAGGACGTCGACCCGTAGAAGCGCACGTAGTAGTCGCCAACGCCCAGTCGCTTCACCTTCACCGGCTGGTCGGCACAGTTCTGGGTTCGGCGGATCCAGGTCGAGGAGGAGGTGTATGACTCCGGCGTCGAGCTCGTCGGCGTCACGTACGCGTAGCCGTTCACCACCCCGTCCTTGCACTGGCCGGACAGGTCCAGGCTCGATTCGCGTACGTCCGAGCCGGTGAGGGTGTTGGCGCGCACCTTCGCACCGGTTACCGCCGATCCCGCGATGTCGGCCTTGTGTACCTCTCCGTTGATGATGTCCGCCGACCCCACCTTGTTGCGTCCCGGAAGCGGGCCGTTGTCGGCCGACGCGGTCGCGGCGATGCCAAGGGTGAGGATGGCGCTGTAGACGGCGACGTGTGCCCAGGTTCGAGCTCTCATGGTGACTCCTCGTCAGAAACGGGTTCGTCCTCTGACCGTAGGAAGTCTCGTTGCGCTCAGCATCGGTGTCGGCACGTAACCTCCGACGTACGCGGCGGCGTCGCGCGATCAACGTACGTGTCGGCCGCCAACGTCGCTCTCGATGTGTGACACAACTGCTGATTCTGGGGTCGCGAAATGACCGTTACGGCACGAACCTCGCCAACCCGCCGATCATCGTGATCTCGAGGTTCACGGGCCGGGCTTGCGCCCGGAGAAGTAGGTGAGCGGCATCGCCCACGAGACGAACGCCGGGTCCAGGGAGAGCTCGTAGAACCGCGCCAGGTCGGCCTCGGTGACGCCCGCGTCGAGGACGAGCGGCTGCACCTGCCGCACATAGTTGGCGTTGAGCATGCCTCCGGCCATCCCACCCGACGTCAGCGCCCGGTGCTTGAGGCCGCGTACGTCGACGAGCCCGGCGTCGACGAGACGGCCACCGAGACCGTTGACCCACTCATAGTCGATGCCACCGCCACGCCCGACGACGTTGATGGTCGTGTCGACAACACGGTTGAAGACTGCCACATCGGCGACGTTCGGCGCGGACACGACCTCGTCCGGGTGCGTTCCGTACTCCTGTGCCTCACCGATCACGATCCAGCCACCAGGTGCGAGACCGTCGACGAGCATCGACAGCAGCTCGACGCGACGCGACAGGTGCATCAGTACGAGCCGCGCGTGGATCAGGTCGAAGGGCCCACCTTCCGGTACGCCGTCGTTGATGTCGTGCTGTCGGACCACGAGGTTCCCGACACCCACGAGGTGATCGGGAGCGATGTCGACCGCGGTGACTCGGCCCGTCGGTCCGACGTGTTCCGCGAGCCAGCGCGCCGTCGAACCCGCACCGGAGCCGACGTCGAGACAGCGGCTCCCCGGGCCGATCTCGACGTCGGCGAGGACCCGCCTCGTCGGCTGGTCGTACAGCACCTCGAGGTACGCGAGTTGGCGCCGGCCGAGCGTGTTGTCGGACCCGAGAATGTACTCCGTCTGAGTCATCGCTGCTCCCCCGTTCCGGATGCCTTGCGGCCGCTGGCGTACACCAGCTCGTAGAAGGTGACACACATCTGCGGGTCGGTCATCAGCTCGACGAACCGCGCGATCTCCTCGTCACCGACGCCCACGCCGCGTAACGGCTCCGCCAGCTGCAGGATGTAGCTACGGAGCACCAGACACCCCGGCGTACCGCCACGGCAGGTACGCGAGACCCGGGTCTCCTCGACGTCGAGGAGACCCGCACCTCGCAGGTGGTCCGCAAGCTGCTCTCCCCACTGCACGGACATCCCGACCCTCGGCGCGAGCACCGTCATGCCGATCGTGATGATCCGGTCGAACAGCGCCGCGTCCTCGTCGCTGGGTGCGGCGAGAGCACGCGGCAGCCGCTCGCCGAGGTCGCCGAGGACCAGCCATCCGTCCTGCGCGAGACCGTCGACGAGCATCGCCAACACCTCGACGCGACGCGACAGGTGCATCAGTACGAGCCGACCATGGATCAGTTCGTACGGCCCCCCGGCCGGCACACCGTCGTTGATGTCGTGGCGTACGACCGTCACGCCGGGCGCATCGCTGACCTGCTCGGGCTCGATCTCGGCCGCGACGACCCTGCTGCCCGCTCCGCCGTACCGCGCGAGCATCGCGGCAACCGATCCGGTTCCTGCGCCGATCTCGAGGCGGCGAAGGCCCCGACCGGCTCCGGCCCGTTCAAGGCACGCCTCCGTCGCGTGGTCATACAGCTCCGCCAGATACCTGACCTGCTGATGCCCGAGATCGGATGCGGTGTCGAAGACGTACTCGGTGTTCATCTGATCATCCCGTTCGGCCCATTGCTTGCACCGACGATGGTGGTCGTCATCGCTGTCAACCAACTGCCGAAACGCTGTCGGCCCTTCGCGATCGCCGGCATTGACGCCCCGTCGGCCGTGGCGTTACGTTGCTCGGGCTCGGACGTCCACTCGTGGGCTCTCGTGGGTTCGGCCATAGGTAAACGATTTTCGGCCCGTCGATCGGGCCCGAACGAGAGGGAACCATGGGTCGGATCAGAATCGGTGTGGCCACGATGGCGCTGCTCGCCGGAGGTGGTGTCGTCGCCGCTGGTACAACGCCCGGTGCGGCAGATCCACCGAGCGGTGACGCTGCGCGGAAGGCCGCCTGCGGCGTACTCACCACGACGCCGAGGTATGCGGGCGATGTGCCGAGCCCGCAGGAGTCACTCGGCTTCGAGCTGGGCAGCCATCAGACGACCGTGCGCCAGCTGTACAAGTACATGAACGTGATCGACCGCTCCAGCGACAAGGTCGTGAGCGGCACCGCCGGCCGCACTGCCACCGGCACCCCGCTCAAGTACGCCCTGCTCAGTACGAAGGGCAACGTCAAGCCCGCCCGGCTTCGCAAGATCGCGAGCGACGCAGCGAAACTGCGCGATCCGAGCCTGCCGCGGGGCCAGGCGAAGGCGATCCAGAAGCGGATGCCGGCGATCCTCTGGCTCACGGGCAATGTGCACGGCGACGAGGCCGCCGCGGGCGACGCGGGACTGCAGATCATGTACGAGCTCGCCGATCGCACCGACTGCGTGGCGAAGCGCATCACCGACAACGCCCTGGTCGGGTTCATCCCGAGCCAGAACCCCGACGGTCGCACCGCCGATACGCGGGAGAACAGCTACGCGTTCGACATGAACCGGGACTGGTTCTCGCAGACCCAGCCCGAGACGAACGCCAAGCTCGACCTGCTCCGGAAATACCCACCGCAGCTGTTCATCGACGAGCACGGCATGGGCGGCGACGGGTACTTCTTCCCGCCGAACACCGACCCGACCTACCACGAGACCAGCAGCCAGTCGGTCGGCTGGATCAACAACCTGTACGGCGCCGCGAACGCCGCGTCGTTCACGGCCGAGGGCCTCGACTTCGAGACGTACGAGTCCGGATACGACCTGTTCTTCCAGGGGTACGGCGACAGCGTGCCGACGACGCAGTTCGGCGCGGCAGGGATGACGTTCGAGGTCGGTCAGGACGCGGCGTACCCCGACCAGACGTACAAGCACTACCTCTCCGGCATCTCGTCGCTGTACGCAGGTGCGACGCACCGTAAGAGCATCGTCACCGACTGGCACAAGGGCTACGTGCAGGCCGAGCGGCAGGGCAGGCAGTGCCGCCTGGAACCGAACGAGGTCTACAACCCCGGCAACACGGTCCAGCAGCCGGTGCCGAGCATGCGCGTCTGCGGATACTTCCTGTCCAGCGGCACGGTCGCCAAGAAGCGCGACCTCGCCGTCGTCGTGCAGCGCCTGCAGGACGCCGGGGTCAAGGTCTACCGCCTCACCAAACCGGTACACGTCTCCGACTTCACCGAGTACGGGCGTACACCCGACGACGCCACCATGCAGCGCGGCACGTACTGGATCCCGATGGACCAGGCCGAGAAGCACTGGGTGCAGGCGATGCTGAACGAGAACACGTACGTGCCGTTCCCGTACTTCTACGACGTGAGCGGCTGGAGCATGGCTCTGCTATCGAACCTCGAAGGCGGGTACACCGGCACGAAGGTGCAGCAGTCCGCGCTCGCTCCGCTCCCCCGGCAGAAGGTGGGGCCGATGCCGCTGCCGCAGAAGCTGCCCGAGGTGGGCGTTCTGAGTCGCGACTCGAGCCCGTTCCGGCCGTCGCAGAGCGCCGGCTGGCTGCGTTGGCGCCTCGACCGTGACTGGGAGGTTCCGAACGTCGACGTACGACCGTCGCAGGTTTCGGAGTCGACGCTGTCGGGGCTCGACACGCTCATCGTGCCCGACACCGACGCCGAGCGGATGGCCGACCTGATCGGTGCGGAGGGTGCGGACGCCCTACGTACGTGGGTCGACCAGGGCGGTCACCTGATCGGCTGGCAGGGCGGGACGGAGCTCGCGGCCCAGCTCGGGCTCTCCACCGCGGTGCTGACGGAGCCCACCGGGCAGGCACCGGGCACCTTGTTCCGGACGAACGTCTCGGGCAACTCACCGCTCACGAAGGGCGTTGGTTCCGACGACTGGGTGATGTACGACTCCGACCCGCTGATGGCGGCGGGCGATCCCGCGGACGTCGTCGCTGCCTACCCCGCCGCCGACTCCGACGACTGGTACGTATCGGGCTACCAGGAGGGCGCCGAGGAGCTCGGCGAGACCGCGTTCGAGGTCAGCGAGCCCGTCGGCAGCGGTGATGTCACCGTCTTCGCGTCGGACCCGAACTTCCGGGCGTTCTCCGACGGCACGGCGCGGCTGCTCTACAACGCGATCCTCACCTCACGCGGTACGCAGGCACGGCAGGCCGACCTGGCGCCGCGTGCCGAGTCGAACGCACGGGCGGCGGACGTCGAGCGAGCCCGCGGCGCGGCGAGCAGGCTGGACCGGGTGTACGACCCCGCGGTCGCGGTGCGGGTCGCCGACGCAGACGTCGCGGCGGCGACGGATGTGCTGCGCGGACACGGTGCCGACGTACGCGTCGCCCGCTCGGGTGACACGGCGACGGTCTACGTACCCGCCGGCAGGCGCGCATCGGCGGACCCGGCCGGCTGGGTACGCGACCTTCCGGCCGCGCTCGAGGACGCCGGCGTGGAGCCGCTCTCGATCGACACGCCGTAGTCGTCCCACCGCCCGCTGGGCACGACGTTCGGGCGGGACACACCCGCGTGTCCCCGTCGAACGTCGGGCCCAGCGGGGGGCGACGCGATTGACCTACGCGGCCGCCGACTTCGCGTCCGCGGTCTCGGCGAAGCCGAGGCACAGCGAGCGGAACGGCTCCGCCAAGCAGGCCGCGACGTCGCGCCACAGCGGGCCAGAGTCCGGCGGCGTCGCGTGCTCGCGCACTCCGTCGACGATGGGCGGATGCCAGAGGTTGCTGGCGGCGTTGACGGCGGCGACCTCCAGCCCCCCGTCGACGTGTCCGCCGCTGTTCAGCCGGGCGAACAGCAGGGCCGCCTCGCAGGTCATGACGCCGGTCGCCACGTCGTCCGCGACGCCGTGCTCGCGCAACTCGACCAGCCGGCCCGGCTCGTCGCCATGTGGCGGCTCGTCGTCGCACTCGAGCTCGGGGAGGGCGGCCTCCAACCTGCGCACCTGGTCGTCGACGGTCGTGACCCGGCCGTCGACCATTCCGGCCGCCGCGTAGTCGCCGGGGTCGAGCAGGGTGTCCGACCACAGCCACGTACGTAGGCGCATACCAGGCGCGGGCGGCATCCGGCCGTCCGTGACGGCGTCGCCCATGCACGCGAAGACCTCGTCCTCGTCGACCTTCTCGCATTGCAGGAGGCGTACGAGGCGCCGGGCGGTCTCCGGATCGACGGCCATCGGACGGTGTACGAACACCCAGCCGGGATGCGCCACGACCGGAGCGACCCGGCCGAGCAGCAGCACATCGCGTCCGACGCCGTTCGCCGCACCCAGGTGCAGCACGTCGTACGTGTCGCCGGTGACGACGTCGCGTACGCGCAGGACGTCGTTGCGCAGGTCCACCTGCTCGAGGACCGACCAACGTCGCACCGACCACTCGCGTAGCCGGGGAGCCCGTTCGAGCAACGGCGGCTCCGCGCGTACGTCGAGGAAGTCGGCGAGCCCGCCGAGTTCGAACAGCGCCTGCTGATGGGCGATCGCGTCGTACGCGGCGATCAGCTGGAAGCGGCGGACGATGTCTTCCGGCGATGTACCCGGCGGCGGTGGCTCGTGCGTTGCGACGACCGCCCACGCGGCCGACTCGATGCGGTGGTCCTGGCGCTCGAGCATCCACCCGAGGGCCGTGTCGCACGCCCAACGCGCCACCAGCCAGTCGGGTACGTCGCCGCCGAGACGGTCGAGGAAGCCCAGCTCCTGCGCCTCGATCGCCTCCGGCGGGCAGCCACCCCGACGAAGCGCGGCCAACGCACCCGCCGCGTCGCCGCGGGCCGCCGCCGCCGTCTGCTCCTGAACAGCGATGGCGGCGGCAGCGAGCGCTCGTCCCTCGGTCCGACGACGCCGCCGTCCCCGATGCCGTTTCGAACCGTTGTCTTGTCTGCGTGAACTCATGGCGCCCAAGGCTGTCGGCGACCCGGCGCCACGTACAGCGACCACTCGCCGGCTGTGGACAACGCTGTGGGCGGCGCGAAGCCGCGTGAAACCCGAGTGAAGGCGGTGTGAAACCGGGCGCCCGCAGGATTATCGGCATGAGCACAGACATCATGACTTCAGCCCGGGCCATCCGCCCGGCAACCCGCACCGCGGTGCGTACGGAGGGGCTCGTCAAGACGTTCGGGGGCCAGCGTGCCGTCGACGGGATCGACCTCGAGGTACGTACCGGCGAGGTGTTCGGCGTCCTGGGACCCAATGGCGCCGGCAAGACCACCATGCTCTCGATGCTGGCAACGCTGCTGCGCATCGACGGGGGGCATGCCGAGGTGTTTGGCGTTGACGTGCAGAAGGAGCCGCACGTCATTCGCCAACTCCTCGGCGTGACAGGTCAGTACGCGTCGGTCGACGAGGACCTGACGGCGACGGAGAACCTCTGGCTCTTCGGCCGGCTGCAGGGCCTGCGGTCGGCGACCGCCAGGAGTACGGCAGCAGACCTGCTGGAGCAGTTCGACCTGCAGGACGCCGCGAAGAAGCCGATCTCGCAGTTCTCCGGCGGCATGCGCCGCCGGCTCGATCTGGCGGCGAGCCTGATCACCCGCCCGCCGCTGATCTTCCTCGACGAGCCGACGACCGGACTCGACCCGCGTACCCGTGGCCAGATGTGGGACACCATCCGCGATCTCGTCAAGGACGGCTGCACGGTGCTGCTCACGTCGCAGTACCTCGACGAGGCCGACCAGCTCGCGGACCGGATCGCGGTCATCGACCGCGGCAAGAAGGTCGCCGAGGGCACCTCCGACGAGCTCAAGTCGTCGGTCGGAGTGTCCACGCTCCAGCTGGTTCTCACCGACGTGACCGACATCCCGGTCGCGAGCGGTGTCGTACGCGAGGTACTCGACGTCGAACCCGTTCCCAGCCCGGAGCGCGCCCGGCTCAACGTGGCCATGGAGGCCGCAGACCAGGCCGGCGACGTCCTCATCGCGCTGCGCTCGGCGAACGTCTCCATCGCATCGGTGAGCGTACAGAAGCCCAGCCTCGACGAGGTGTTCCTCGCGATCACCGGGCACGACGCCCAAGACCTGAATGAAACGCAGACCGAGGAGGTTGCGTCATGACCGAACTAATGACGAGCGAGGCCGGTCGCGGGGGTGTCGACCTCGCACCAGAATCACGTCTCGCCGATCCCGTCGCTGCGACGCGACGCCACATCTCGCTCGGAGAGACCATCAGCCAGACACTCGCGCTGGCCTGGCGGGCGACGAAGAAGATGCGCCGCAACCCGGAGCAGTTCTTCGACGTCACGATCCAGCCGCTGCTGTTCACCGCGATGTTCGCGTACATCTTCGGCGGCGCGATCAGCGGCGACGTTTCGAGCTACCTCCCGCTGATGGTGCCCGGCATCCTCGCGCAGACCGCCCTCACCACCTGTATGGCGACCGGCGTGCAGTTGCGCGAGGACATGGACAAGGGCGTCTTCGACCGGTTCAAGTCGCTGCCGATCGCCCGGATCTCGCCGCTCGCCGGCCCGATGGTGGCCGACCTGCTGCGTTACACGATCGCCGCATCGCTGACGTTCGCGGCCGGTATCGCGATGGGCTACCGGCCCGAAGGCGGGGTCATCGGCGTACTCGCGGCGATCCTGCTGGTCGTCGTCGCCGGCTGGTCACTCGCCTGGGCGTTCGCCTTCATCGGGACCATCGGACGGTCGGCGCAGAGCGTGCAGGGCATCTCGATGATGATCCTGTTCCCGCTGACCTTCCTGTCCAACGCGTTCGTACCGGCCGACACCCTGCCGGGCTGGCTGGAGGCGTTCGTGAACATCAACCCGGTCTCGCACGTCGTGACCGCGGTACGAGACCTTGCGAACGACGGGGCCGTCACCGCCGAGGTCGGCTGGGCACTGCTCGGCTGCGCGGCCGTGATCGCGATCTTCGCCCCGCTCTCGGTGAAGACGTACCAGCGCAAGATGTAAACGCTGGGACGTGAGGAACTCCCCGCCCACGCGCGGCTTCTGCACTGCGGAGGTCGCGTGGGGGCGGGGACTTTCGCGCGTCTCAGCGTGGTTCGGGCGTCAGGCGGGTGATGAGGTCACGGGCATCGGTCAGCAGCTCGCGGCCGCGACGGTCTCCGTACTCGTCGGCGAGCTCGTCAAGCATCCCGGGCGCGAACCGCTCCGCCGCAGCAACGGCGTTGTCCCACGACAGGGTCGGTACGCGACGGCTGTAGCCGAACCGCTCGGCGAGGACGCACAGTCGCACGGCGTCCTGCGGCGGCAAGGCCTTGCGGTGCAGCGCCCACATGCCGAGACCGAAGAACACCACTCCGAGCACCGGGTAGTCCAGGTGGCGACGACTCGGCCGTGCCGCGCGCCCCGCCTTCGCCAGCATCCTCCGCCAGAGGTCGCGCCCATCGTCACCCGTGCCATGCAGGGCGTACGCGGCGAGTGCCGACGCCTCGGCCGCGAGGATCCACGGCTCGAGACCCTCGAACTCCTCGCCCAGGATGGGGAGTCGGACGGCCTGCACTCGCTCGATACCCGCGTTGTACGCAGCGAGGCCGTCCTCGATGTCACCACGCAGCAGCAACAGCTCGGCTCGCCCCATGGCCAGGATCGCGCCGCTGCCGAATCCCGGGCGATGCTCGTCGAGCTCCTCGATCTCGACGAACAGCTGCTCGGCGTCGTCGAGCCGCCCCTGCAGCATCGCCTGGCAGGCGAGCACGGCTCGACTCTGGATGGCGTCGTCGATCGACTCGAGCCGGTCAAGCACCGGGATCGCCGCGCGTGCGTACTCGGCGGCCGCGTCGTACTCACCGAGCTGGCTGAGCATCTGGGCGAGGAACGTACGCAGGATCGCGCCGATCCACGGTCCGTCGTCGGGCCGCCACAAGGCCAGCGCACGCTTCGCGGCCGCGACCGACTCGACCGCGTGGCCGTCGTTCTCGAGGAAGTGGCTGTGGTACTGCAATGCCTGCATCGCGACGAACCCCTCGGGGCTCTCGGAGAGCTCCTCCATCCGTTTGACCGTTTCGTCGGGATCGGCAGGATCGAACGCGAGCGTCACTTTGCAGATGGCCCTTACGGCCGGGCGCTCGGAGTCCGATCCCAATCGAGCCAACAGGTCGCGCGCGATCTTGTGCGCCGACGGGACCGCGATCGCGGCGTTCGTGAGCGCGACGCTCAGGGCCACCCGGGCCTGGTCGACGAGCTCGTCCGGCGGCGTCCAGTCGTCCAGCGCTTCCTCGAGCGCTTCGAGGAGGGCGATGATCCGCCCGTGCTCGCCGACGATCGACCAGAACGACGCGGCAGTGGAGAACAGCACGACGACGGTCTCGGGGTCGGGCTCGGCGAGCGCCTGCCGGAGCAGGTCGGCCAGGTTGCCCTCCTCTGCCCGCAGCGCATCCATCGCAGCGACCTGCTCACTCCCCCAGAGGAGATCGAAGTAGCGGTCGGCGTACGCGCGCATCCACGCTCGCTGTGCGCGGCTCGCTTCGGCGTCCTCGCCCGCGTCGATGAGCTGCATCCGGCCGAACTCCCGTACGGTCTCGAGCATTCGGTATCGCACGCTGTGCCCGGAGTCGTGCACCGACAGCAGCGACTGCTCTACGAGGCTCTCCACGCTGTCCATCGCGGCGGGGCCGAGCACTGCCTCCGCGGCCTCGTACGTGAACCCGTCATGAAAGAGCGACAGCCACCGGAGAGCCCGGCGCTCGGGTTCGTCGAGCAGGTTCCAGGACCAGTCGATGACCGCCAGCAACGTCTGATGGCGGTCGGGCGCCGTTCGGTCGCCGCCGCGGAGGAGCGCGAATCGATTCTCGAGGCGCCGGGCGATGTCCTCGACTGACATGACCCGCACCTTGGCCGCCGCGAGCTCGATCGCGAGCGGCAGGCCGTCGAGCCGGATCACGATCTCGGTGACGGTCTCCGCGTCCAGCACGACGTTCGGCCGCGCGGCAACTGCGCGCTCCCGAAAGAGCTCCGAGGCGTCGCCACGCTGCAGCTCGCTCAGTGCGTACACCCGCTCCGCCGCGATGTTCAGCGGTGCCCGCGTCGTCGTCACGACATGGACGTTGCGGGTCGCCGCGACCAGGAACGCCACCAGATCGGCGACCGCATCGACCAGGTGCTCGCAGTTGTCGAGGATCAGCAGGCTCGGCGCCGCCGCCAGATGCTGCGCGATCCGCGATCGTACGTCTGCGCGCTGCTCGGGCGTGAGTGACTGACGCGCAATGACCGAATCGCGCACTCCGAGCACGGACCCGACCTCGCCGACGACGTCCTCCGGCGCCGTCACGCCCACCAGCTCGACGAAGTGGACCACCGGTTGCTCGGCGTCACGGCCGAGCACGTGCGCGAGGCGGGTCTTGCCCAGACCGCCGGCGCCGACGATGGAGACGACCCGCGATGACGCGATCAGGGCCCGAAGCGCCCGGATGTCGCCGTCCCGGCCGAGCAGCGTGGTGCCGTCGTACAGAACGCCGTCGCGTACGGGCCGATCCGCCGCCAGCAGCTCGCGATACACATCCTGGATCGCCGGACCCGGATCGGTGCCGAGACGATCGGCGAGCGCCGCGCGATACTGCTCGTACCGCTCGAGTGCGGCGGCGGGTCCGCGCACGGCCGCTTCGCTGTGCAGCAGGCAGGCGAGCACGTCTTCGTCGGCCGGGTTGGCCGCCGCCAGCTCCTCGAGTACCGGGAGGGCGGCCGCGTGGTCACCGCCGCGGCTCCGGGCCAGCGCGACGAGGGTACGAAGATCGTCGGCCGGACCGATCTCGAGCGCCCGTTGCGCGGTCACCAGAGCCTTGTCGAGCTGGCCCGACTCGTACGCCGCACGCGCCGCGGCACGAAGGTCGGCGTGCGTCAGCACGTCGACCTCGTCACGAGCGAGCCCGAGCCGGTACCCGGTCGCGGAGCGTTCGATCAGCCGGTGGTCGGTCGCCGAGCGAACCCGAGAGACCTGTACCTGCAGGGCCTTCGTGGGATTCGCGGGGGGCTCGTCGCCCCAGACGTCGTCGATCAGCGCATCGGACGAGCGACCGGCCGGGCCGGCGTCGACCAGCGCCCCGATCAGGGCGCGTGGGCGCTCACCGACGACGGGATCGCCACGCCAGCGGATGTCGTCGATCAGGGTAAGTGCAAACGGCACCCAACCAGCCTACGGCGCGTGCGCCGGGGAACCTCGCACGCCACTACGTTGCCTCACTCGAGCGACTCGACGCGGCAGTGACGGACAGCCGCACGCGCGAGGTGCGCATCGGCCGTGACGAGCGTCAGCCTGCGCTGCTGCGCGAGCGCGACGTACGCCGCGTCGTAGCCGCTGACCTCATGACGCAGTTGCCACATGCCGTTCAGCAGACCGTTCAGGTCGACCCCCTCAACGGCAAGCATCGGCAGGCGAGTGATTGCCCGCGACGCGTACACCTCCCCCAACTGACCACCCAACATGAGGCCGCGCACCGCCGAGAAGACCTCCGCCTTCCAGTGCTCGGGGGCACACCACACCTCGTCGCGGGAAAGGACGTCACGCGCACGCTGGCCACGACTGCCCTCGTAAACCAGCAACTCGATGAGCGCGGATGCATCGACGACTATCACGCGCGGCGCGCTCGCTCCTGGGCGAGAACCTCCGCAGCGCTTGGCGCGTCATCACCGACCAGATGACCGACGTCACCCTCGATCTCGACGATCACGGCCGCGTTGTTCATGAAGCTGGCCTCGCGCGTGAGCACACCTAGTGCGTACGCCTGCAGCGACTGGCTGCGGGCACTCGCGGCGGTTGCGAGTGCGTCCTTGACCTCTTCGGGAACGTCGCGGATCGTGAGTTGAACCATGCAGGCATTATGCATGCATGACGAAGGCTGTTTCAAGTCAGCCGATCGAGCGACGGAGGAAGCCGGCAACTACATAACCATGTGATACAAATGGTTGCGTGCCACAACGTACGTCCCGACCGGCCGCGCTCGCGGAGGCCACCGAGGTACTCGACTCGCTCCTCCTTGCCTGGCGTCGGATGACTCCCGACTCGACCCTGAGCCGCACGGCAGCATCGACTCTCGGCGCGCTCTACCGCCTCGGACCCCTTCGCCTGACGACACTCGCCCAGCACGAGGCGGTCACCCAGCCGGCGATGACCGGACTCGTCGGCCGACTCGAGTCGCAGGGCCTCGTCAACCGCACGCCCGACCCGAGCGACGGACGCGCCGTCATCATCGGGCTCACACCGGCGGGCGAGGCGCTCGTCGACGAGCGCCGGCGGCAGTACGCAGCCACGATCGCGGACATGCTCGGCACCCTCGAGCCGCACGACTTCGACCTGCTCATCGACGCACTACCCGCGCTGCAGCGACTTGCCGACGCCACGCACGCACAAACGTTCCAACCCAAGGAGGACCCTCGGTGACAGCCAGCACGGCCGAGCGCGGCCGCACGGTCAGCATGTTCCGCCAGCCCAAGGCGGTGTACGCCGTCGCATTCGCGTGCGTCATCTCCTTCATGGGCATCGGTCTCGTCGATCCGATCCTGCCGGCGCTGTCGTCGCAGCTCGACGCTTCTCCAAGCCAAGTGACCCTGCTGTTCACCAGCTACCTCGTCGTCACGGCCATCGCGATGCTCGGGACGAACTGGGTCTCGAGCCGACTCGGCGCCAAACACACGCTCATCGCCGGCCTCGCGATCATCGTCACCTTCTCGGCGCTCGCCGGGTTCTCCGGATCCATCGGCGGGATCATCGGGTTCCGCGCCGGTTGGGGACTCGGCAACGCGCTCTTCATCGCGACCTCGCTCGCGGTCATCGTCGCGTCCGCGCACGGCGGCTTCGCCGGGGCGATCGTGCTGTACGAAGCGGCGCTCGGTCTCGGCATCGCCGCCGGACCACTCCTCGGCGGCCTGCTCGGCGACATCAGCTGGCGAGGGCCGTTCTTCGGTGTGTCGGCGTTGATGGCACTCGCTCTGGTTGCAACGCTCATCCTGCTACCCGCGACGCCGAAACCCGAACACCGGACATCGTTGTCGGCGCCGCTCAAGGCGCTGCGACATCACGGACTGTTGAAGATGAGCATCGCCGCCCTGCTGTACAACTGGGGCTTCTTCACGATGCTCGGGTACGCGCCGTTCCCGATGGAGCTGTCGGCGATCCAGCTCGGCTTCGTGTTCTTCGGCTGGGGCCTGCTGGTTGCGATCTGCTCGGTCGCCGTTGCGCCCCGGTTGCAGACGAGGTTCGGCACGGGGCCGTCGCTCTACGTCGCCCTGACGCTCTTCGCGGTGGACCTCGCGGTCATCGCGATCTGGCCCGACGTACGCACGGTTCTGGTCAGCGCCGTCATCATCGCCGGCATCTTCATCGGCATCAACAACACGCTCACGACCCAGGCGGTGATGATCGTGTCGCCGGTCGAGCGGCCGGTCGCCTCGGCGGCATACGGGTTCGTGCGCTTCATCGGCGGTGGCCTCGCTCCGTTCGCGGCGGGCAAGCTGGTCGAGCACTTCAACCTGCACGTGCCGTTCGCCATCGGCTCGCTCGCCGTGCTTGCGGCGGTCGGCGTACTCCTCAGCGCACATACGATGCTTCGCCATGCCGACAAGGGTCTCGACGAGGACGGCCACCCGGCCACCGAGCACGACGACCCGGCCGACGTCGCGGAAGCGCCCGCCTGACCGCCAAAGACCGGGACCGCGCCGCTAGAGGCTGCTGGTCTCGTTTCGGAGCCGCGGCTCTGTACGTCCCTCGGGACGTACGCCGCGCTTGTCGACGTAGAACTCGCGGATGACATCCATGTCGGCCGCAACATCGCCGGTGAGCTCGAGCGTCGGCCCGAAGCCCATCGTGCGACTCGGGCCATCGATGAAGCCGAGCGAGATCGGCAGGCCACTGTCGCGGGAGAGCCGGTAGAACCCGGACTTCCAGTACTCCTGCTTCTGCCGCGTGCCTTCGGCCGCCAGCACGATGACAAAGGTCTCGTCGGTGGCCGCGTGCTCGGTCAGCTCACGTACGACCTCGCCCGCGTCGTCGCGGTCGATCGGGATCCCGCCGGTCGCCTTCAGCAGCCACCCGAGCGGCCCGCGGAACAGTTGCCGTTTGATGAGCACCCGCGGTTGCACGCCGCCGGACCACAGCAGCAGCAACATCGCCACCCAGTCGAAGTTCGAGGTGTGCGGGGCGCCCACGAGGATTCCGGTGCGCGGCACCGCTCCGACGGTCTTCCATCGCGCCAACCGCAACAGACCACGGGCGAAGGTCCGGCGAATCACCATGTGCATTCCATGGCGTCAGCGTAGGCGGCGAGCACTGCTCGTCCGGCATGCCCCAGCACCATCCTCCGGATTCGGGGTCAAATCGACGCGTCTCCGAGCGCTCGTGCAGGTGGTCGGCTGACGCAAGGCACTTCGCTAGCGGCGGGTACGCAGCCCGCTCGCACGTACGACCGGCCGCTCGATCGCCTGCGCGAGCGCATCGCGCGTACCCACGATGCGTACGTGCTCCTTAGCTCGCGTGACCGCGGTATAGAGCAGCTCGCGGGTGAGCAGCGGCGAATCGACCGGCGGCAGGATCAGGGTCACCCGATCGAACTGGCTGCCCTGGCTGCGATGCACCGACATCGCGTGCATCGTCTGCACGTCGGCCAGCCGGTTCGTCGGCAACAGGTCGAGCTCGCCGTCGCGGCGGAACGCGGCCCGCGCCTCGCCGCCGGCATCGATCACGACTCCTGTGTCACCGTTGAACAGCCCGAGCCGGTAGTCGTTCGCGGTGACGAGCAACGGCCGGCCGACGTACCAGGGCCCGTCGCTGGCGTACCCGTCCACCCGCTCGCGCAGCCAATCCTCGGCCCGCAGGCTCCACCGGGCAACGCCGTACGGCCCTCGCGGTGCGCACACAGCAGCCGGTGAACACCGAGCGCATCGACGGCACGCGCCGCGTCGCCGGCACGCGCGGCTTCGACGACGGCCGCTCCCGCGCCCACGACGTCCGTACGCAGGCCCTCGCCCGCTTCAGACTCGACCAGCTCGACACTCTCGGAGCCGTCATCGAGCAGCCCGAGCACGGTATCGGCGTCGCCGCGGCGTACTCCCTCGGCCAGCGCCTCGATCTGACCGGAGAACCGATAGACGTGCGCCAGCCGTACGACGCCGGAGGTCAGCGCCGCGCGGCGTTCGGCGGCGTCGAGATCGGCCAGATCGGCTTCGACGAGGTGCGTGTCCGTCTCTACCGAGCCCGGCGCCGCCTCGCGCCGCACCAGGTCTCCGAGCACGGCGCCGACCTCGACCGAGGCGAGCTGATCGGGATCGCCCACGAGTACGAGCCGCGCGTCCGTACGGAGTGCGTCGGCCAACCGCGCCATCATGGTCAGCGACACCATCGACGCCTCGTCGACGATCACGGCGTCGTACGGCAGCGGGTTGGTGCGGTCGTGTCGGAACCGCGTGCGGGAGCCGGGCTTCCACCCGAGCAGCCGATGCAATGTGGACGCGCGCAGGTCGCCCAGGCGGTCACGGTCTGCCGAGTCGAACTGCGCCGCCTGCGTTGTCACGGCCTCGAGCAAGCGTGCCGCGGCCCGGCCGGTCGGGGCGGCAAGAGCGAGGCGCGGAGCAGGGCCGGGCTGGTCACACAGCAGCGCAAGGAGCCTTGCAACCGTTGTTGTCTTGCCGGTGCCGGGACCGCCGGCGATCACGCTGAACCACCGGCCGGCCGCCACGATCGCCGCGAGGCGCTGCCGATCGGCGTCACCGGAGCCGAAGAGGCGGTCGACCGCTGCGCGCAGGCGTTCGCGGTCGACCTCCGGCGCGGGGCGTACGTGCGCGGCGTCGACCGCGGCTGCGACGATCTGCTCGTCGCGCCAGTAGCGGTCGAGGTACACCACCGAGCCGACCAGCCGAAGCGGCTTACCTGCTTGGGCATCTGCGCCGACCGCGACCAGAGGGCTGGCCCCGAGCGCGTCGACCCACCCTTGCGGCGTCGGCCAGGGCAGGCTGTCGACTGCGACGCCCTCGACCACGGTGGTTTCGCGCGCCGTCGAAAGATCGAGACATACCGAACCGAGGCGCGCGGAGCGTACGGCGAGGGCGATCGCGAGCAGAACGTCCGGCGACTCCTCGACGCCCAGTCGGCCGAGCGCT
Source organism: Solicola gregarius (assembly GCF_025790165.1). Lineage (GTDB taxonomy): Bacteria > Actinomycetota > Actinomycetes > Propionibacteriales > Nocardioidaceae > Solicola > Solicola gregarius. Next base: position 3,984,559 of record NZ_CP094970.1, on the reverse strand, counting down.
TCCGCGACGTGCACGTCGGCCGGGCCGAGAACCCCGGCCCGGTTGAACTCGGCGAGTGCCCCGACGCTGCGAGTCACCCGCTGCACGTCGTACGCATCCTCGACGTCACCGACGGTCAGTGTCAGGTGGTCGCGCTCGTCGACCCGCTCCTTCGTCCGTCTCTCCTCGCCGCTCAACCTGCACCCCTGTCCAGCAGGTCCGAGAGACCCACGACGAGCGACGCAGGAGGGCGCCACGAGAAGACTCCGCACGGGACGCCGTCGACAACGGGCGTCTCGGGACCGCACATTCCGCGCAGGAACAGGTAGAGCACGCCGCCGAGGTGGGTATCGGGGTCGTACGCGGGCTGGCGCCAGCGCAGGAACCTATGCAGGGCGACCGAGTACAGCAGCGCCTGCAAGGGATAGTGCGCCGCCCGCATGGCGCCCGCGAGCGCATCGGGACGGTAGTGCCAGGCGGTCAGTGTCTCGTCGGTGCCGATCCAGTTGGTCTTGTAGTCGACCACGAGGTAGCACGGCGCTCCCTCCGCCGCGCCGACACGGAGCACGAGGTCGATACTGCCGGTCAGGAACCCGCGCAGCCGTCGCGCTGCCAGCTGGGGCGCGGCGAGGTCGCCCGCGTACGCGGCGAGCGGATCATCGGCCGGCAGGTGCTCCCGCAGCAGGCCGGCGATCGATGCCACGCTCGCATCTGCCGTCGAGGTGTCGCCGCCCGCCAGCGGCAGCTCGAAGTCGAGCTCGTCGAGGCGACCGCCTCGCGGGACGTCGACCAGACGCAGGCCGGATGCAAGCGGACCGAGCGGCGTCGACAGGGACGGGAGCATCGCGTCGGCGAGTGCGGCAGGCTCGACGCCGACCGCGCGACCGGAGTCTGCCGACAGGTCGATGATCCGCGTACGTAGGTCGGTGTCGGCGAAGTCGAGCTCCTCGAGCACACCGTGCACGTGTGTACCGAACGCTGCGCCGACCGGGAGCTCGGCCATCGGCGACACCGGGCCTCTGGTCGCGTCCGAGGCGACTTCGACGACTGGTTCGTCAACGGTGCCTGGGTCTTCGGCCTCACTCGTCGCGCCGTCGTCGAACTCGTGCAGTCCGGCGGTCAACCGCGAGTACGACATCCGCGCCCAGTTCGAGTCGACCGTGCGGTCGAACTCGCGTACCGCCAGGGGCGGAGGAGCGTCACTCGGAGGTTGCCACGCCCGATCGCCTTCGCCCGTTGCGACCTCGACGGCGATCGTGCCCGCCGCGCGCTCGCTCAGCGACATGAGGTGTGCGCGTACGGCCGAGTCGGCCGGCACCGCGACCCACTGGGGCAACGACCCGTCGATTCCCCTACTCGCGAACAGCATCCGGTGCAGTGGTGCTGTCTCGGTGTTCTTCGTCGGTGCCCAGTAGGCGACGACCTGCGCTCGGGCCCGAGTGAGCGCGACATACGCGAGGCGCAGCGATTCGCCGGCGTCCTCCTCGGCATGCGCCTTGCGCCGCTCCGCGTACCCGGGGTCATCGGACCCCCCGACGTCGAGTACGCGCGCGCCGCCATCGTGCAGTCGCAGCGGATCGGGCGTCTTCGCGACGAACCGGTCCCACAGGTACGGCGCATACACGATCGGGAACTCCAGCCCCTTGGCGCGATGGACCGTGACGACCTGCACGGCGTTCGCATCGGACTCGAGGCGTCGGCTGCGCTCCTCGGTGACGTCGATGCGTGCCTCCCGGATGCGACCACGGAGCCACTCGACGAGCGCGCTGACCCCGACCTCGCCGCGGCCGGCCTCGGCGTGCAGGATCTGGCCGATGTGGCGTACGTCGGTGAGCTCGCGTTCGCCATCGGCCCGACGGAGCAGGCGTTCTGCGAACCCGGTCGTGGAAGTCACCGTCTCCAGCAGCGCGGCGACTCCCCGCCTCGCGAGCGTATCGGCCCACTCGCGCAACGTACCCGCAAGCCGGTCGATGCCGGCCTCGTCGCTGGCCAGGCGTTCGGGTGTCCATCCGACGAAACGGGTCAGCGCCGCGGCTCTGGTCAGGCCCGGGCGGTGCGGTTGCTCGAGCGCGGTGAGCAGCGTCAGCCAGTCGCTCGCCGCATCGGACAGGAACACGCTGGAGGTGCCGGTCAGCACGGCGGGTACGCCCGCGCTCTGCAGTGCATCTCGCACGGTCTGCCCATCGACGTTGCGCTGCACGAGCACGGCGAGGTCACCCGGACCGACCGCATGCTCGGTGCCGTCGCGATCCGTCACACGGGTGTCCGACTCCAAAACGGCGACGATGTCTTGGGCGACATCGGCGGCGACGTGGGCGCGTACCGCGGCGACCGGAATGAGCCCGTTGCGGGCGGCCTCGAGAACGTCTCTCGTGACGAGCCGGAACCGTAGCGGGGTGGCGCGCTCACCGGCGATGCTCTGCCCCTGGTGCGCGGCATCGACGTCGTGCACGACGATGCGATCGTCACCGAGGCTGGTCTCGCCCATGACGCTGCCGAGCGCGCGTACGAGCGGCGCATCGCTGCGCCAGTTGGTGCCGAGGGTCGACTGGCTGTCGGCGTCGCCGATCGCGTCCAGGTACGTCGTGACGTCGGCGCCCCGGAAGGCATAGATCGCCTGCTTGGGATCCCCGATGAGCACGAGCGTTCGGTGACCGTGGAACGTGGTCGCGAGGATCTCCCACTGCACCGGGTCGGTGTCCTGGAACTCGTCGACGAGGACGACGTCGTATCGCGAGCGGATGCGATCCTGCGCGTCTCTACCGGTCGCGGAGTCGACGAGCGCATCGCGCAGGTGCACGAGGAGATCGTCGTAGTCCATCAGGCGTTTCAGACGCTTGCGATCCTGCACACCGCTGCGCGCGCTCTCGGCGATGCGACGGCGAAGGTCGGCGACCGAGTCGGGTGCAGCGTCGCGTGGCTCCAGTCGGGAACTGTGGTCGCAAACCGCATCGCTCGCGATCTCGATCGCCTTCCCGAGCGTGAATGCGGGGGCCGCGCTGTCGACGGCGCCGTACGCACGTACGTAGAGATCCTGTACGACCTCGGTGACGACGTCTGCGGTGTCTTCGGCGAAACGCACATCATGGTCGACATCGGCGGCAATACCGAGTCCGGCAAGCATCTGCTGGCAGAAGCCGTGCGTGGTCGCGATCGTCGCGGCATCGAAGTCGGCGACCGCAGTCGCGAGCCGGCTACAGCGTCGCTCCACTTCTGCCGGGTCGGCATCGAGCAGGTGCGCGACGAGCGGGTCGTGCGCGTCGCCGTTCGCGGCGGCGTGGGCAGCGTACGTGAGACGTTCGCGTACCCGCTCGCGTAGCTCGACGGTCGCCGCCCTGCCGAACGTGATCATCATCATCGACTCGATCGGCACGCCCGCGGCCAGGTAGCGGACGGCGAGGGTCGCGATCGCGTGGGTCTTGCCCGTGCCTGCGCTCGCTTCGAGCACAGTGGTGCCGGTGGGAAGCGGCCCGAGAAGATCGAAGTTGTCGGTCATTGCTCGCTCACCTCCTCGGCGGCGAGCAGCGGATCCCATACCCGTCGAGCGAGCTGACCGAAGCGGTGCGGTTCGTCGTACGTGCCGTCGACGGGCGGCTGTGCGAGCAGTGCGTCGATGGCGACATCGCCCCAGACCCGCCGATGGCTGTCGTCGTCGAACTCCCCGAACTCCGCGTTGTTGGCCGACTTCCGCCACTCCTGCGCGGCGAAGATCGCGCTCGGCTCCGGGCGTACGCCCCTCCGGCGGCGTTCGGCGTAGGCGCAAGCGGTCTTCGGTGGAATCGGCAAGGGTTCTCGAAGGCCCTGCGCATACAGGGAGATGAGCGACGCGAGTGTCGTACGCGCCGTCTCGGGCTCGAGATCGGCGATGCGTGCGATCGAGACTCCCCCGCGGCGTCGTCCGACGGTCGCTGTGGTCCAGCGCTGCTCCGGACGCGCGGCGGCGAGCGCGAGCAGCTGTGCCCACGCGCGGACACGGTGCTTGGCGCCGAGCTTCGAGTAGACGATGCGCACGATCTCGCGTTGGTGGACGCCGGTCACGGCACCGACGAGGCGCACCTCGCCGACATCGACGTCGATCTCGACCGTCGTGGCCGCCGTGCGGTGGAGGTCGACCGTCGCGGTGACGAGGCTCTCCACGTCCGCCACGATCGGGTCGAGCCTGGCTTGCCCGAGCCGGCCGGGAGGGATGCCGCCACGCAGCCATTCGGCCCGGACGGCGGCGCCGCGGTCGATTCCTCGTAGGCGTGCGTCGAGCAGCCGGTCGCCGATCTCCCAGCTCTCCAACGGCGCGACGTCGATCGGGAGCGCATCGGCCGTTTCATCGACGTCGGGCAAGGTGGACAGCCCGAGCCGTTGGCGGAGGAAGGCCCGTGCCGGGTGCTCGAGGAACCGAATCAACTCGTCGAGCTCGACGACGCCAGGTGGCTCAGGATCGAGCGGTGCTTGCAGGAACACCCCGGTCGCCGCTCGCGCGCCAAGCGACGCCCGTGCCCCCGCGTACGCAGCGGCGTCGAAGCTGAACGGGCCGTCGTGCCCCAATGCGCCGGACTCGAAGTTGCGAACGTCGAACGGCTGCAACGGATGGCGGACGAGCACCCGCTCGCGAACCGAGCCGTCCACGGTCTGGTCGAGCGCGTCGAGGAGCTCTCCGACGGGAACCGCCGGCGGGCGTACTGCACCAGTGCGCTCGTCGGCACCCGTATAGCAGATGACGAGGTGCTCACGTGCTGCGAGCACGGCGTCGAGGAACAGCTGACGGTCTTCGGAGCGTGGGTCGCGCTCGCCCACCAGGGGCGTACGCGCGAGCACGTCGTCGCCGTCGATGCGCCCGGCACGCGGGAACGCACCGTCATCGAGGCCGAGTAGGCACACGACGCGGTGCGGCACAGAACGCATCGGAACCATGGTGCAGATCGTCAGGTGGCCGGTCCGGAAGTTGGCGCGGGTCGGCCGGCCCCGCAGCCGGCTGGCCAGCAGCGCGCGTACGTCGGCCAGCACCACGCGTACGCGGGTGGCCAAGTCGCCTGCGGACCGCAGCGCGTCGGTGAGCTGCCGACGGGCGTGCAGGATCTGCCATTGCTCGGCCGGTGGCGCATCGGCGAGCAGGTCGACCGCATCGAGCAGGGTGTCGATCCAGGTTTCGAGCGAGTGGTGGCCGTGTAGCCGATCGGTCAAGTCTGTAACGCGATCGACCAACTCCGCGAAGCGCCCGGCGAGGTCGATCTCGGTGCTGTCGACGTCATCGAGCGGGAGCGCGAGACCGAGTGGCTGAAGATCGTCATCGGCCATCGCGACGCCGGTGAGCACCCGGTCGAGGCCGCTGCGCCAGGTGTTCTGGTTGAAGGCACCGAGACCGTACGACGAGCGGTGCTGCGCATCGAAACCCCAGCGGACGCCGGAGCGTCGCACCCAGTCGCCGATGCGCTCCAGGGCATCGTCGTCGTACCCGAATCGTCTGCGTACCGGCGGCATCGCCGCGAGGTCGAGGATCTCGGACGCCGCCATGCGACCGTCGGCGAGATCGAGAAGGCGTGCGATCACGGACAGAACGGGGTTCGTCTGGCGGAGCGAGCGATCGGCCAGCCGGATCTGTAGCTGCTGCCCGGGGTGCGCCTGCTCGGTCTCGGCCAGCCCGAAGGTCGCGGTGATCAGCGGAGCCCAGTTCTCGATATCGGGACACATCACGATGATGTCGCGTGGCTCGAGAGCTGGATCGTCCGCGAGCAGGCCGAGGATCGCCTCGCGGAGCACCTCTACCTGTCGCTGGCGTCCGTGGCAGGCGTGCACCTGGATGGATCGGTCTGCGTCATCGAGCGCATAGCCGCCCTGAGGCGCGCGGTCATCGTGGATGTCGCGCTGCAGCCGGCCCAGCAGGCTGGTCGCCGGTTCGTCGTCACCGAGGTACGCGTCGCCGCCGGGCGGCACGTGTGGCGTGAGCCGCAGCTGCATCTCTCGAGAGTCACGCGCCATGGAGCGTACGAGGGGGTGCTGCGGCAGCGCTGCGGTCGTGTCGTCGCGTCGTACGGCGGGTTGCGTCGAACGGTCTGCGAGGCGCCGCCAGAGTCCGTGCGAGGGATGGGGCAGCCACAGGTGTACGTCGCGGTGCTCGGCGAGTGCGTCGAGTACGTCCAGCTGCTCGGTCGTGAGCCTCGTCGGCCCGAACAGCGACAGTCGCGGCGGGAGTCCGACGGTGTCGGGCTCGTCCCGCAGCCGCTGGCACGCGTCGTCGAGGCGCTCGGCCGGACTCTCCACTGCCAGCTGGATTCGGAGCCGACGCCAGATCTCCGCTTGCCAGGCGAGGTCGGTCGCCAGACCACTGCCCGCGCCGTCGGCGTCGTCGCCGCGTACCCATGCTCGGACCATCCCTGGGCGGTCGGCGCCGTACGCCGTGAAGAGCCCGGCGAGCTTCTGCGCGACGGCGACCCGGCGACCGTTGTCGGTGCCGCGCTCGCGTGCGCCGAGGTGGCGACCGAGTGTCGCGGCCCATGGCTCATGCACGGACGCGTCGATCACCGCGAGCAGTGGCCACACCAACCGGCGCTCGAGCCAGGGGTCGTCGTCCGGCGCGAGGTCGAGCACGCCCGCCAGTACGTCGGCGACCAGCCGGCGCGGCGATGGAAACCCCACGTTCGCGCAGATGCCGTCGCCCCGACCGGGCTGGGTACCGAGCACCGTCGAGAGCCGCTGCGCTATCCAGCGCTCGACGCCCTGTGACGGCACCGCGACAACCTCGGGTGTGAACGGGTCGTCCGGTGGTGTCGCGAGTACGTCAGCGAGCCCGCGTACCAACGCGTCGGCCCGCTCGGCCCGGTGCAGCCTCAGCATCGCGTACCTCGCGCCGGCTCATACATCACGCTCGACCCTATCGGCTCCGGCGTCCCGGTTTGCCGAGTTGTCGATGTGGCCGTTCGACGGCCCCTGAGATGCACGTACGGACACGTGAATCTACGGATCGCGCGGCGCGCCCACGCCCGAGATGTTACGATGCTCGTACATGCATTGGAGGATCACCGCGATGGCCGTACTACGAAAATCTCGAACTCCAGCGCACGATCGTGCATCTGAATTTGGCGTCCTCGCGGCCATGGTCTCCTTACGTCGCGAGGAGCTCGACCTTCGCCAGAGTGAGCTCGCCGAACTTGCCGGCTGCTCGACCCGGTTCGTGCATGCCGTCGAGACAGGCAAACCCACGCTGCAACTCGACAAGCTGCTCGCCGTACTTCGCGTGCTCGGCCTCCACCTTGCGCTCGAGCGTGGTCAGCGCAACGATGCCGTGACCGTGGGTCCGGAGCTCGCCGGGCTCTACGGCCTTCGTCGAGACCAGCCGACGTGATGTCAGAGTCGAGTGCGGAAAGCACCCCAGCACCGGCCGACTACACGGAGGTCCAACGTGCCGACGTCTACAAGGCCGGCCGGCTCGCGGCTCACCTCGAACGCGTATCGGGCGGAGTCGAGTTTCGCTACGACGACGATTGGCTGGCCGGAGGCGGGCCCCCGGTCGCCACTTCGCTGCCCCCGACTCGGGATCCGACGCTCACCGCCAGCGGAGCCGTGCCGGCGTTCTTCGCGGGTCTGCTTCCCGAGGGCCGCCGGCTGTCCGCCCTGCGACGCAGCGTCAAGACGTCCGCCGACGACGAGCTGAGCCTCGTACTCGCCGTGGGCACCGACGTGATCGGCGACGTCCAGGTCGTACCCGAAGGCGTCGCACCACAACGGGCAGGCGGACGCGTACGCGTCGACGACTTCACCGAGATCCGCTTCCGTACGCTTCTCGAGGGTCTCGACATCGACGTCGACAGGACCGGCCTCCCGGGCGTGCAGGACAAGGCCAGCCTGACGATGCTCAACGTGCCCGTTTCCACCGCGGGCAGTTCCTATCTGCTCAAGCTGAGCCCACCCGAGTACCCGTACGTGGTCGAGAACGAGCACTTCTTCCTCGCGGCTGCACGCGGATCCGGGCTCACGGTGGCCGACGCCGATGTCGTACACGACGCCGACGGCGAACCGGGACTCGTCGTACGCCGCTTCGACCGCGTCCGAATGGACGATGGCGAGCCGCGTGCGCTCGCGGTCGAGGACGGGTGCCAGGTGCTCGGCCTGCACCCCGAGGCGAAATACCGCATCTCGACCGAGCGGGTCTTCACGAGGTTGTGCTCGTTGTGCGAGGCGCCCATCCCGGCGGCGCGTACGCTTCTGTCGCAGCTCGCGTTCGCGTACGTCAGCGGCAACGGCGACGCGCATGCGAAGAACTTCTCGATCCTCCAAGACATCCGCGGCCGCTGGATGCCGTCGCCCGCGTACGACATGCCGACCACGCTCCCGTACGGGGACACCACGCTCGCCCTGTCGATCGCGGGCAAGCGTGACGGCAACGTCTCGGCCAAGCGGTTCGTCGCACTCGGCGTCGAGCTCGGCCTACCCGAACGGGCGGCACGGCGGGTTGTCGTCGATGTCGCTGACGCAGTCGACACCTGGATCGACGGCGTCGATGACCTCCCCTTCGACGGCGGGCGGCGGGCCAAGCTCAAGAAGACGATCGCGCAACGACAGCGGATGCTCCGCGGTCGCTGAGACCCGTGCCGTCGCTACCGCGCGAACGACAGCGTCTGCTCCTCGGTGAACTCCAGCAGGCCGGCGATGCCGCCCTCGCGCCCGAGGCCGGAGTAGCCGATGCCGCCGAACGGCACCTCGGGGGTGTTCGGTGCGCCGTTGTTGATGCCGACGATGCCGACGTCGAGGCGCGACGCCAATGCCGCCGCATGCTCGGCATCGGCCGACATGACGTACCCGCCGAGGCCGATGCGCCACGACCGCACCTCGGCGACGACGTGGTCCTCGGACGCGAAGGGGCGGACGGCACAGATCGGACCGAAGATCTCCTCGTCCCAGACCGCGGTGTCACGACGAACTTCGACGACCGCCGGCGCGGCGTACCAACCGTGCGAAGGGCCGTAGCGACCGACCGTCACGGAGCAGCCGTCCGCCTCGGCAAGCGCGAGCAGCGTGTCCATGCGCTCGGCGTGCTCGGGACGTAGCAGCGGGCCGAGGCCGCTCGCGGAGTCCGCGGGATCGGCGACCGTGATCTCGCCGACGCGCGTACGCAGTCGACCGACGAACTCGTCGTAGACGGACTCGTGGATGAACACGTTGTTCGCGGCGATGCACGACGCGCCGTTGTTGCGGAACTTCGCGACCAGCAGGGCCTCGAGCGCAACATCGAGATCGGCGTCGGCGCAGACGACGAACGGCGCCTTGCCGCCGAGCTCCATCGTCACCCGCGTCATGGTGCGCATCGCGCGTTCGGCGACGGCGGCGCCCACCCGTGTCGATCCGGTGAAGGTCACCGCGGCAACGTCTCGATGGTCGATCAATGCCGTCGTCAGCTTCTCGCCGTCCCCGACGAGTACGCCGAGGAGACCCTCGGGAAGGTGCGGCTCTGCCAGCTCGGTGAACGCCACGCTCGTCAAGGGCGTCAGCTCAGACGCCTTCTGCACAACGGGACAACCCGCGCCGAGGGCCGGCGCCACCTTCCGGGCGGGAATGGACAGCGGGAAGTTCCACGGACTGACCGCGGCGACGACGCCGACCGGCTTACGTTGCACGATGAACCGGCGCGCGGCGTTGACGTAGTGCTCGCCGCGCGGTTGCGTCGTGGCATCGGCGAACCAGTCGAAGTACTGCGCCGAGAAGCCGACCTCCCCCGTCGCCTCGGCCAGACGCTTACCGGACTCCGCCGAGATCAGCTCGGCGAGCGCATCGGTGTTGTCGCGCAGAGTCTGCGCGATCCCACGAAGTGCCACTGCCCGCGTACGCGGCGGCGTCGCGCCCCACTCGGCCGCGGCGGCCCGAGCGGCCGCTACCGCGGCGTCGACCTCGCCGACATCGGCCCAGCCGACCCGCGCGAGCGTCTCGCCGGTCGCCGGGTTGGGGACGTCATGTGGCTCGCCCTCGTACGTACGACCGGCGATGCGTGCCGCCGGGACGAACGCCGGCCCGGCGGTAGCGGAACGACGGGTCACCGCCGCAAGTACGTCGCTCGTTGGTTCTTCGCTCATCAGGAGATCTCCTCGACATGGGTACGGAAGTGGCGGACCGTCGACTCGTCAAGCTCGATGCCGAGGCCAGGGCCGCGTGGTGGCGGGAGCGCACCGTCGTGCCATCCGAGCGGAGTGCTCAGCAGCTCAGTGCGCAGAGGGTTGTCGCGTACGTCGACCTCGAGCCAGTCGACGACGTCGAAGGCAGCACCGAGATGCGCGGACGCGACGAGCCCGACGGCGCTGGAGTAGCAGTGCGGCGCGAGTCGGGTGGCACTCTCGGCCGCCACCCGGGCAACCTGCCGCGCGATCGTGAGCCCACCGGACTTGGCAAGGTCGGGCTGCAGGATGCCGACCGCGGGAGACGACGCGTACGTCTCGAACTCGCCGAGGCCGTAGAGATTCTCGCCGGTCGCGATGGGGACAGGCGTTGCCGCGGCGAGCTTTTCGAGATCGTCGACGTGATTGCCCGCCAGCGGCTCCTCGAGCCATCCGACACCGTGTTCGTCCAAGGCCGGGAGCATTGCGAGTGCGTCGTCCATCGTCCAAGCCTGGTTGGCATCCGCGAACAAGCCGTGGCTCGATCCGAGCACCGACCGCGCCTCACCGAGAGTTGCGATGTCACGGTCGTGGCCGAATCCGATCTTGGTCTTGACCGCGCCGAATCCCTGCTCCAATGCCCTCTCGCAGAGCAACGCGACGTCTGTCGGCCCGACACCACTCGCGTACGCGGGCACGGATGCCCGCGTAGCAGCGCCTCCGGCGAGGAGGTCGCACACCGGCGTCCCGGCAGCGCGCCCGGCAAGATCCCATAAGGCGATGTCGATCGCGCTGATCGCCTGCCAGATCGGCCCCGGCGCGCCCCACTGCCGACCGATCGGTAGCAGCTCGCGGGTCAGTGTCTCCAACACCGCCTCGGGATCGGCCGCATCGGCGCCGATCACCAGCGGAGCCACGCCCATCGACAACGTCGCCAGACGTTCCGCGGGAGCCCAACCCGGATAGTTGATCCAGCTCTCACCGACTCCTGTGAGCCCGCCGGCCAGCACCTCGACCAGGCAGGTCTGGCGCGCATCGAGCCGACCGAAGGACATCGGGACGGCGTCGTCGATGGATGCGCGCAGGACCGAGACCCGCACCCGTTCGACGGGCAGGGCCACGCTCACGCCCGCTCACCGTCGTACGCGCGATAGACCGCTCCGCTGTCTCGCGCACCGAAGCCCAGGCGTACCGCCTCAACGTTGAGCGCACTCACCGTCTCTGCGATGGGGGCACGAGAACCCGATGCCTTCGCGAGCTCCGTGGCGAGTCGGTTGTCCTTCGCCAGCAGGTCGAGCGCGAACACCGGGTCGTCGTCGCCGCTCACGATGCGCGGAGCGAGCTCGCGGAACAGGTTCGAGACCGTGGCGGCCCCGGAGTCGGCGACAGTGTCGACGAACACACCCGGATCGACCCCGTTGTCGCGGCACAGCGCCACCGCCTCCGCGGTAACGGCGTTGATGGCCCCGAACATCAGGTTGTTCAATACCTTGACCACCGAACCCGCACCGGTGTCGCCCACCCGTACGACCTTGGCCGCGGCGACCTGGAGCAGTGTCGGCGTGAAGCGGGTGATCGCATCGGCCTCGCCGCCGACCACGAGTGTCCAGTTGCCGACCTTGTCGGGGCGTCCTAGCACCGGGCTGTCCAGGTACGCCACGTCGCGCGGCGCCAGGCTCGCAGCCGCGTCGCGGGCCGTGGTCGGGTCGATCGTCGACAGGTCGGCCACCGTCGTGCCCGCTGCACAGTGCTGCAGGGCTCCCGTTGCCAATTGGGTCACGTGCTCGGGATTCGGAACGGACACGATCACCAAAGGTGCTGCGCCGGCGCAGGCTTCCGCCGAGCCGGCGATCGTCACGCCGGCCGCCGCCGCGCGCTCACGCGCCGCGGGGTCGGGGTCGTATCCGACGACGTCGAGCCCGACCTCGGCCGCTCGAGCCGCGACCCGACCACCCATCGTGCCGAGGCCGAGGACGCTGACATCTGCGCTCACTTGCTGTCCGCCTTCCACTCGTCGTACGCGTCCAGGAAGATCGAGGTGTCAACGAACTCACTCGGATCCACGAACTCCGGTATGCCGCCGACGTCGACGAAGATCTGCTCGGCCTGACCGATCCAGTTCTCCACCTCGCCGTCCTTCCAGAGCTTCGCCCACTTGTCATTGGGGTAGAGCCGGGCGAAGCTGAACTGCCGCTTGGTGTCGGCGAGCTCCTGGGTGTCGGCGTACGCGGACTCGTGCACCGTCGTGAGCGCCTCGTCGGTGTTGTTGACGAGCTCGTCGTTGATCTCGAGCCAGGCGGCGGTGAGCTTCTCCAGTACTTCCTTGTCGCCGTCGTACATGTCGTCGCTCGCGGCCCAGCCGCCGAGGATCGCCGACTTGGGGTAGTACTCCTTCGCGGAGTCGATCATCTTCGCGCCCTCGACGTCCTTCTTCACCGACTCGTCGAAGGGCACCCACAGCGCGACGGCCGGTACGTTGCCGGAGACGAATGCACTGACCGCTGCGGGCATCTCGGTGTTCAAGATGTCGACGGAGTCGGGATCGATGCCCGCCTCCTTGATCGCGTTGTAGAGGTAGACGTGGGCGGTCGTACCCTCCGTGGTCGCGACCTTCTTGCCCTCGAGGTCTGCGACGGACTCGATCCCCGAGTCCGGTGCGGCCCACAGCTGCGCCGTGTCGAACTCCACGTCGTTGGCAAGGAACACCGTGCCACTGCCCGTCGCCGGAAAATTCGACAGGACGCCGCCCATCATGGCGACGTCGACCGACCCGCCGCTGAGCGCCTGGCTCTCCTCGATGCCCGTGTCGAACGGCACCGGGTCGATCTTCAGCCCGTGCTTCTCGAAGATGCCCTCCTCGATGCCCAGCCACATGTGCGTGTCGACGGCGACCGTGTGCAGGTAGCCGATCTTGACGACCGTCTCGCCGTCCTCGGTCGTTGCGGAGCCCTCGTCGTCCTCGAGCGCACAGGCACTGATGGTGGCTGCCAATGCGAGCACGGTTGCCATGCCGGTCAGCCGCTTGCGTAGTCGTGAAGTCATTCGCTGCTCCTCTCGGCCGTGCCGTCGCGCAGCAGCCGTTCGATGTCGCGCCTCAGGTCCACGAACGCGTTCGACAGCCGCGTGTCGGGCGTACGTGGGAAGGCGATCGGGATGTCGATGACGGCGCGTACGTTCGCCGGCCGGGCCCTGAGGACGACGACCCGGGTGGACAGGAAGATCGCCTCCTCGACGCTGTGGGTGATGAACAGCGCGGTCCGCTGCTCCTCCAATTGGGTTGTGTGCAACAGCTCCTGCATGTACTCGCGGGTCTGCGCGTCGAGTGCGGCGAACGGCTCGTCCATCAGCAGGACGCTGGGGTTGGTCGCGTACGCCCGGGCGATCGCCACCCGCTGACGCATGCCACCCGACAGATCCTTGGGGTGTACGTCCTCGAAACCGTTCAGGCCCATCAGGTCGACGTAGTGGGCGACGATCTCCCGGCGCTGCTTACGCGACCTGCGGTTTGCACGGAGGGTGAGGCCGTACCCGATGTTCTGCGCGACAGTGAGCCACGGGAACACCGCGTACTGCTGGAACACCACGCCACGACTCGGATCGGGTCCGCGTACGACCTCGCCGCCGATGCGTACCTTGCCGTCGTCGGGCGCGGTGAAGCCGGCAGCCATGCCGAGCAGGGTCGTCTTGCCGCAGCCCGACGGGCCGATGACCGAGACGAACTCGCCCTCACCGATCTCGAAACTGCAGTCCTCGATGACCTGGAGGCGATTCCCGGACCGCTGGTAGTGCTTGCCGATGCCGTCGAAGGTGATCGCGTCGGACGTTACCGTGGGGTGGGTATCCATCGTGATGCTCATCCGCTCTTCTCCTGCCACTTGGTCAGCTGCCGCTGGGCGGCTTTGAGCACGCCGTCCATCAGCAAGGCACAGACGCCGACCATGATGATCCCGACGCACACGTCGGCCATCCGGTTGAAGTTCTTGGCGTCGTTGATGGCCGCGCCGATGCCCTGCTCTGCGGCGATCAGCTCTGCAGCCACCAGCGTTGCCCAGGAAACGCCGATCGCCACACGTACGGCCGTGAACACGTGCGGCACGGCTGCAGGCACGGCGACCCTCGCGAAGATCTCCCACGGGTTCGCGCCGAGAGCGCGCGCCGCGCGTACGAGTACTGGGTCGATGCTAGAGATTCCCTCGAACAGCACGACCACCGACGAGAAGAACGCGGCGAACACCAGGATGGAGATGCGAGCCGACTCCCCGATACCGAAGATTGGAATCGCCAATGGGATAAGGGCGATCGGCGGGATCGCACGGCCGAAGTTGACCAGCGGCTCGAACGTCTCCCGGATCGGCCTGAACCACGCCAAGAGGTATCCGACCGGTAATGCGAGGCCGCAGCCGATCGCGACGCCTATCAGGACCCGAGTGAGGCTCACCCGGACGTCCATCAGCAGTTGCTGCTCGGCGAACATGGTCCGAGTCGACGTCACCACCTTGGACGGAAGGGGTATCCGACCATTGCCGACACCCATCTCTGCGAGAAGCCACCACACGGCGATCGCGAACACGAACCCGAGCGTGCCCAGCGCGACCTTCCTGGATGCCACGCCGACCCCACCTGCGCGTTGCGCGAGCGTACGTACACCCGGCGGGGCCGAGACGGTCTGCGCCATGAAACCTCCCTTGAACGCTCTTACCGTGCGGGCCCGCTCGTCGCCGCCCCCTGTTCGGCGACGAGCGTGCACGCCACTATGCCAGAACTTGCATGTAAGTTACAGATTTAAGTCTGTCTGTTTTATACAGTATCGTCGATGAGCAACAGGGCCGCATGCAAGGCGATCTACCTCACACGTCGGGAGCGCTTCGCAGGATAGGCTGGAACTCAATCGGGAGAGATTGCATGTAGCAAGGGAGTGGGCCCATGACCCAGATCGGAACCGACTCCGAGGTCGGACTCGCCGAGCGCGCGTACGTATCGCTGCGCGACGCGATCCTCGCCCACGAGCTGCGGCCGGGTACGCGGCTGTCCGTACCGGTCGTGGCCGAGCGACTCGGCATCAGCCGGAGCCCGGCGCGCGAGGCGATCGCGCGGATCGCCCACGAGGGCTTGGCCAGCGTGACGCCGAACCGAGGCGCGATCGTGGCCGATCTGGCCGAGGACGACCTGGTCGAGATCTACCAGCTACGCGAGGTACTCGAGGGCCTGGCGTGCCGGCTCGCGGCGCCACTGCTCACCGACGCAGACGCCGATCGACTCGACTCGCTCGTCACCCAGCACGCCTCGGCCGTCGAGGCGAACGACGTCGAGCGCCACTACGAGGTCGACTCCGCGTTCCACTCGGCGATCCGCGACGTCGCAGCGAACTCCCGCCTCTCCTCCTCGCTCGATCTGCTGCAGGGACAGGTCCGGCTGGGGATGTACCGAACCCACCGCTCCCCCGGCGGCATGCAGCAGGCGCTCTCCGAGCACCGCCTCATCCTTGCCTCGCTCCGCCTCGGCGACGCGGAAGTAGCCGAGGCCGCCGGCCGTGCACACATCGCCCGACTCCTCCGCGACCTGCGTACGGTGCCGGAGCCCGTCGCCACCTAGCTGCGCGCGTTTGGAGACTTCGGGTGGGTTCCGCGGCCGTGCGTCGACCTCGAGCCTCCAACGGCGACGGCGACGGCGACGGCGACGGCGACGGCGACGAGCTCAGCACGCCCGGGCCCGCCCGTTTGTGCAACGGCCGGCTAAGGCCTTGCCGAGCTCACGGTTGCGCGGGCGTAGGACCAGCGGCGGTCGACGATGAGCGTGGCCGGGCCCAGCCAGCCGGCGACACGGTCGCGTTCGCGTCAGAAGACCTCCGCGGTGCGATGTGGATGCGTGATGGCTCCACACCGCACCCGGAGGCCTGCGTGATGGTCCCGACGACCCGCCGTGCCTGAGGTCCCGCCCCGGACGTCTAGGGGACGATGCGTACGGCGTCGATCGCGACATCACCCGTGCTGGTGAGCGGGTCCAGCCGGAGTCTGGTCAGCGACGCGTCCTCACCGGAGACCTCCACTCGGTACGTCCGCTGTTTCCCTGACTCGACAGTGAACCGCCCGCTGCGGGCCTCGGCGAAACCGCCGTCCGTGGTGGCCCAGAACAGCTGACCGCTGCCGCCGACCGACGATGACATCACGATCTCCACCGTGACGCCGTCGGTCAACGGGACGGACACCTTCGGACCAACCAGATACGGGTCGCCGCCGACAGAGCGGAACCGCAGTGCGCCGTCTGACGCGGTGAGATCCTCGATCTGGTTCTCAGCGCTCCAGCCCTCTGTATCGCCTTCGGTGTCGAACTCCCAGGCGGCGTACGCATTGGCGACCTTGACCGTCGTGGTGCGCGTGATCGTACGCCCGTCGGCGCCGGTCAGCCTGAAGTCGACCGATGTCGAGCCTTCGGGAGCGTCTGCCGGTGGTGTCACGACGACGTCGACGGTGGTGCTGACCTGCGCTCCGTTCGAGGGCACGGAGATGTCGACCGACGCGGGATCAGCCTTCCATCCGTCGGGAACCATCGTCGCCAGCGACGCCTCGAGATCCGCGGGTGCGATTCCGTCGACCGTGGCCGTGAACGTGACGGGGTGTCCCGGCAGAACCGTCGCAGACCGTGGCTCCAAAGTGAGGTCGATCGATCTCACCTCCGTGTCCTCGGCGAGCTCGAGCTTCACCTCGCGCTGCGGTCGCACCGCGACCGGGCCGAGGAGCCCGGACGGGTTGTCACGTCCCTCGATCTCGTTGGACGGGGTGTTGGTCACCGTCACCTCGACGACGTTCTCGCCCTCGCGAAGGAGGTCGGTGACGTCGACCACGTAGGGCGTCCAGTCGAGCGCATCGGCGTGCTTGCCGTTCACAGTGACGTCGGCGAGCTCGCGTACGCGCCCGAGGTCGAGCTGCGCACGCCGCCCCTTGGCGAGGAAGCCCTCGGGCACCGTGAACCGCTTCGTATAGGTACCGGAGCCTGAGTACTTCGCGTCGAGGGCCGTCCATGACCCCAGCGGCCGCGAAACCGTTTCTCCAGCAGAGTCGTCGTCGAACCGGAAATCCCAGTCGCCGTCGAGCGCGAGTGGCTCCAGTGGGTCGTCGACCGTCGTCACCGCGCCGTAGGAGTGCCCGCGGAACTCACCCCGCGCGTAGACCTCGCCGGGCTTGTCCGCGATCAGGGTCGCCCGAAGTTCACCGCGGGAGGCCTTGATCGACCCCGGGACCGCATTCGTCGCCGTCAGGTGCGCGACCTTCCCCGGCGGGTGCGCTCCCGGCCGGAATGTCACCCAGCGCGCCTCGTACGGGGCGAGCGTCAGCGGGACGACCGTACGGCCGCCGCTACGCCTGAACACCGGGGCGATCTTGGTCGTTCCCGTCTCGGGATCCCAGAACTCCGGCGTCGCCGAGGCGTCGAAGCGCGCCGTGGTCCGCTCCTCCTTCCCGGAGAGGTTCACGACCAGGAACGCGTCATCTGCCTTGCGCTTGACGTGGCGCACCCGGACGTCGGGCGCATTGTCGAGCGTCACGCCGGGCGTCACGCGCTCGTGAACCAAGTCGGCGAGGCCAGACCGATCCGGCAGGTACGCCGCCAGTCCGTTGCGTCCGTGCCGGCGCTTGGACGCAACGGGGTCGGACGGGTCGGTGCCGAACAGCGCCTTCAGCCGAGTACGCAGTGCGGAGTCGCGTCCGGACGCTTCGTGCGTCGCCAAGCCGTCCACCGCGACGACGGTGCCACCGCCGGCAACGAGCCTCTCCAGAGTACGGACGGCGTCGAGCGACAGCACCGACGTACGAGGCACCACGACGGCCTGCCAGCGCTGATCGCGCAGCGCAAGCGCACCGTTGCGTACGCGCAGGTCCACGTCGAGGTCCTCGTCACCGGCCAGGGCCAGCTCGTCGAGGTAGTCGAAGTCGAGCTGCGCCTCGAGCAGATCGTTGGACGTGCCCTTCCACGAGTCGTCGACCGGCCCCAGCGCCGGCCCGTTGCCCGCGAAGCCGCGGACATCCCATGGCGTACCGGCGGCCATCACCGACGAGCTCGGGTAGAGAACACCGACCGGGTTCACCGGCTTCGCACCGCGCGCGGGCTCGGTGAGCCGTCCAACGAGATTCGCGTACTGCGAGAACCGGGGCCAGAACGTGTTCTGGTCGAACTGGCTCGGTGGCGACTCCGACGCCCGTTTGCCGTCGATCGAGTAGTAGAAGGCGTGGTTGTCGATCAGGTCGACGCCGCCGGCGGCCTCCCAGCTGACGGTGCGTTTCATCTCCTCCATCGAGAGGTCCCAGCCGAACGCACCGAACGTCTCGGCCAGGTTGCGTTTCCGCCCGAAGATGTGGGCGACCGACGAGTTGAGCTTCGGCGTGATCGCGCCCGTGTTGAGTCCGCCGATCAGATCCATGCCGGGCAGTTGGTAGTGCTTGCTCATCTCGAACCAGCTGCCGCCCTGGATCAGCTTGTGGCTGCCGAGGTCCTCCTCGACGAGCGGGTTTGAGATCAACGCGATGTCGTGGTCCTCGGCCCAGTCGGCGAGGGGCTCGGTGTGCGCTTCGTTGTAGCGATCGGACAATGCGTCGTAGTAGTCGACGCGCGCCTTCGTCGTCGCGTCTCCGGCGTCGTACCAGACACCGAGGAGGTCCTTCGTCAGGTCGTACCCAGCGTTCTTGCTGAGGTACGCCCGGAATCCTGGGGTCCACGGGATCGACCCGCGCGAATCGGCACCGCCGCGTCCGTCCGGGAAGTTGTTGTAGAAGCCCGGCTCGTCGTTGAAGATGCCCTGGATCGTCGACCCGAACTGCGGCCCGAACCGCTTGGCGTACGTCTCGTGCGTGATGTCGATGAACTTCTCGGTCGCATCGGGGTTCAGCATGTCGACGTACGGCTCATCCGGCTCGAGGTCCGGGTGATAGTTCTTCAGCGGGCGCTGCACGAGGTGCACCAGGCACCAGTCGCCGTCCGGGGCCTCCCAGGTCAGGTGCCCGTCCTTGATCTGGTCGGTCAACTCGACGGTTGTCGAACCGTCGAGGCGCACGCCGCGGGCGTCACCGTCGGTCACACAGGATCCGTCGGCCGCCTTACGGGCGGCGAGCGTGGCCACCAGCTCGGGCTTCGGACCATCGGCATCGTTCGTTGCTTCGTTGCCACTTCCGGGAACGTCTTCGTCGTACGTGGTGCCGCCCTCGACGTCATGCGCGGTCGGGGCGAGGTACCAAGGAACGTAGCCGAGGTCGGCGTCGACCGAGCGCCCGTCGACGATGCCGCCGCGGACGGTACGCCCGCCGGCGAAGCCGCTAGGCCAGTTGAGGTCGTCGTACAGCCACGCCTTCATCCCGCGACTGCGCGCCTCCTCGAGGACAAACCCGACCTTGTCGAAGTAGTCCTTCGACAGGTAGTAGTCGTTCTCCGTCTTGCCGAACTCGCCTCCGAGACCCTGGCGCGGATGGATGAAGAACTGCTCCACCCCGTTGCTCTGCATCTCGTCGAGCTGACGCTCCAGCTCCTTCTCGGTGAGCTTGCCGTTCCAGAACCAGAACGCGTGCGGCCGGTCGGTGGACGGCGGATCGGCGAACGCGGCGGGGTCGAGACGGCCGGTCGCGTCATCCCAGGCGGGCTCGTTTGATGACGCTGCCGCCGGGGCGGCCGGCGTGGCGTCCACGGCTCCGGCCAGACCGATGGTCAGGGCTCCGGCGGCGGCGGCCACCACCGCACGGCTGGTCCAGGTGGTTGACTGCCACTTCATGCGTCCTCCTTCACGGTGAACCGGTACGTCCCCGAGCCGAGCTCGCCGACAACGGTGCCGTCCTCGACGCGCAGGTCGCTCACGCCCTCGGCCTGGGCCACCGGACGCCCTCGCTCAGTGACTGCGTCGACGCTCGTTGCGGGAATCCGAACGGTCGCCGTAGAGCCGACCGGCACCCGGACCTCGAGCATCAGGCGGCCGTGTCTGCGCGCCCACTGCGAGCCGATGGTGCCGTAGCCGGATTCGTACGACGCCTCTGCGTGATCGAGCCCGCCGCCGGGATGCGGCGCGATCGTGAAGTGCTCGTAACCGGGCGCCGACGGGTCGGGCTGGATGCCGCCGATCGTCTGGTACATCCAGTTGCCGACCGCGCCGTACGCATAGTGGTTGAACGAGTTCATGCTGACGTCGCCGAAGCTGCCGTCGGGCTTGATCGAGTCCCAGCGCTCCCAGATCGTGGTCGCGCCCTTCTCGACCTCGTACCCCCAGGACGGGTACGTCTTCTGATTGATCAGCTGGTAGGCCACATCGGTGTGGCCGGTCCGGGTGAGCACAGGCAGCAGGTCAGGCGTCCCGAGGAAGCCGGTGGCGAGGTGCCAGTCGTGCCGCTCGAGGTTCGCGACCAGCTTGTCGGCGGCCACGTCCACCAGATCGTCGGGCATCAGCTCGAACGAAAGCGCAAGTACATAACCGGCCTGTGCATCACCTGGCAGCGCGCCGTCGTCACCGACGTACTTCTCGACGAACGCGTCGCGGACGTCATCGGCGAGCGCCGCGTACGTCTCGGCATCGTCGTCCTCGCCGATCGCTGCGGCCATCTCCGACAGCTGCTTCGTGACGTGTGCGAAGTAGGCCGTGCCGATCAGGTCGCGCGGGGTGTTGTCGTCGAGGTTGAGCCAATCGCCGTATCCGGCATCGGGCCGGATGAGCCCGTCGCTGTTCTTCTTCAGGTACGCCACCCAGGCTGTCATCGAGTCGTAGCTCTCCTCGATCACCGACGTGTCGCCGTACGCCTGCCAGACCGTGTACGGCACGGTGACGGCGGCGTCGCCCCAGCCGGCGTTGCCCGCTCCGACCACCGGCACGTACGGGACCACGTCGGTCACGGCGCCGTCCGGACGCTGCGCGTCGCGGAGGTCCTGCAGCCATTTGTCACCGAGGAACGTCGAGACGTCCATGTTGAACGCCGCCGTCGGCGCGAAGACGTTGATGTCTCCGGTCCAGCCCATCCGCTCGTCGCGCTGCGGGCAGTCGGTCGGCACGCTGAGGAAGTTGCCGCGCTGCGACCAGACGATGTTGCTCTGCAGCTGGTTGAGCATCGGGTCGGAGGTCTCGAAACTGCCGGACATCGGCGCGTCCGTGCCGAGCACCTTGCCGACCAAGTCGCGCTTGGACGGCTTGTGTCGCAGGCCGGTCAGCTCGACGTACCGGAAGCCGTGGAAGGTGTAGCGCGGCTCGTACGTCTCCACTCCGCGTCCGCGCGCCGTGTAGTAATCGGTCGCTCGCGCGCTACGCAGGTTCTCGGTGTACAGCGTGCCGTCGGGGTTCACCTCCTCGCCATAGCGAAGCCGGACCTTCTGGCCCGACTTCATGCCGCGAA
Organism: Solicola gregarius; assembly: GCF_025790165.1. Lineage (GTDB taxonomy): Bacteria > Actinomycetota > Actinomycetes > Propionibacteriales > Nocardioidaceae > Solicola > Solicola gregarius. The sequence goes on along the minus strand of NZ_CP094970.1, from coordinate 3,963,156 downwards.
GAGAGAGGCTGACGGTGCCGACGAGGTTCTGCCCGAGGTCGAGGACGTACGTGTCTGGTGTCGGCTCGGTGATCTTCTTGACCGGCATCTTCTGCGTCACCGTAACCGGCGGAGCGGACTGCGCGACGAGCTTCGTGTCTGCATCGGTCTTCTCGACCACCGGCGCCCAGTCACCGTCGTCGTAGCCGACCTTGCCCCAGCCGGGCGTCTCTCGGCGCGCGTCGTACTCCTCGCCGTCCAGGATGTCGGCGTGTGTCACCGGGCCGGCGGTGCTCTTCCACGAGGTGTCCGAGACGACGCGCTGCGTGGAGCCATCGGTGTACGTGATCTCGAGCTGGGTGAGCAGGCCGGGGATCTTGCCGTACAGGTTCGGACCGAAGATCGCGATCTTGCCCGCATACCAGCCGGTGGAGAGTCGCGCCCCGAGTGCGTTCGCGCCCTTCTTGACCAACGAGGTCACGTCGTACGTCTGGTACGGGGTGCGCTTGTCGTAGTCGGTCCAGCCCGGCGCCCACCGGTCGTCTGCGACCTCATGGCCGTTGATGGCAACGTCGTAGATGCCGAGAGCCGTCGAGTACAGCCGCGCCGACTTCACCCGCTTGGTGGCGTCGAACGTCGTACGGAGCTGGGAGGTCAGCTCCGCGTTCGCCTCAGTTGTGGGGTTCCAACGGATGGTCCGGTCACCCGCGACGGGCTCGCCGTCGGCGTACGCCTGCCCCTCGGAGTAGACGTCGTCGGTGTGGCTCCACCACCCGGCAGTGCCCTCCAGATCGGACATCTCCAGGTAGTAGTCACCGGCGGGCGCTGGACTGTCGAGCTTCAGGTCTGCCCAGCTGTTGTCGGGGTGGTCGGCCTCGCGCTTCTCGGCGACGACCTCGCCGTCGGGGCCACCGCGGCGCAGCGTCAGCGTGAAGTCGGAGTCGTTCGTGCTCCACGTCGGGAAGCTGCCGCCGACTGAGTCGAACGGGCGGTCTGTGGTCAACGACTGGCCGAGCGTGTGGTCCGAACGCAGCGACGCGGGATCGTTCTGCTGGTTGTTGGACGTCGGAAGCGGGAGCTCGGTGTCGTGCGCGATCCACTTCGCCGACCAGTCGTCGGCATTCAGCAAACCGGTCTCGAACCAGCTCGGCGCGCTCCAACCGGCCGCGGCACCGGAGGCGTCCCAGACCATCACCTTCCAGTAGTAGCGGTGTCGGGATTCGAGGGGGCTGCCTTCGTAGGTGACCTGCAAGGACTCGGATGACTCCACCTTGCCGGAGTCCCACATGTCCCCGTCGTCACGCGCGAGCGCGGACCTGCTGGACGCGACCAGAACGCGGTACGCGCTCTGCGCCTGCGATCGCTTGGTCGACCTGAGCTTCCAGCCGAACGAGGGAGCGCGGTCGTCGATTCCAAGCGGTTTGGTCAGGTGGTCGCTCGTCAGCGCATACGCGCGTACGCCGCCGCCCGGTGCGGTCGCGCCCGATGAGCTCGGGGCGAGGACGAAGGTGAGAGTGAGCGCGAGCGTGACGACGATGCCCAGCCGACGTGTCCTCATCGCAGTGTCCCTTCGGCGGCCCGACAAGCGCCGCTGACTCGACGTGATTTTGAATTGTTTCAGTCCGACCTTGGCAGTAGCTGCCTATACCCGCAACCCCCATGGCCGCTTTAGGCCACACGGGTACGGACCACAGCTGGACCCGACCGTTGACGATTGTGCGAGCTGCACCTTAAGGTCATCGCCACCAGGAGTGAAACCTTTAAACGAAGGTCGTCGACCAATGGACGCACGCAGGCCAAGTCACTCTCGAGACGTACGACGCCGCCCAGGCAAGGGCTGGAGCGCCACGATCGCGACCGTTGCCCTGGTCGCCTCGATGGGACTCGCGTCCGCGGCGACCGGCGCCGACGGCGCGGACGGCGGCCACCGGGCGGCGGGGCCGATGGCGCAAGGCGCGGTGTCGCCTCCAGGCACCTTCGACCCGGGTCTCCTCACGGCGACCGACGACCTCGGTCGATCCCTTTCCGAGCCCGGCGAGGTCACCAGACCCCGTAAGAACCGGTACGTCGGCCTGTTCTACTTCCTCTGGCTCGGCCAACACGGGCAGTCGGGCCCGTACAACATCACCAAGATCCTCGAGGAGCACCCCGAAGCGGTACACGACCCCGACAACCCCGTATGGGGGCCTTACGGCGCGCATCACCACTGGGGCAAGCCTCTGTACGACTACTACTTCAGTGACGACGCCTGGGTGCTGCGCAAGCACACGCAGATGTTGGCCGCCGCAAAGGTGGACTTCCTCTACTTCGACGTCACGAACGCGTTCACGTACAAGAACGTGTACGACCGGCTGCTCGAGGTCTTCGACGACGTCCGCCGACAGGGGTGGGACGTACCGCAGATCGTCTTCTACACCAACAGCAGTTCGGGCGCGACGATCCAGAAGCTGTACGACGACCTGTACGAGCCGGGACGTTATCGCCAACTGTGGTTCGAACTCGACGGAAAGCCGATGATCATCGGCAACCCCGACGAAGTCTCGCCGGAGATCCGCGAATTCTTCACCTGGCGGCGCAACCAGTGGCCGAACGAACCGAAGAAGAAGGGCGGATTCCCCTGGATCAGCTTCGAACGTCCCCAGGACGTGTTCATGCTCGACGGCAAACCCGACATCGTGAACGTCGCCGCCGCTGTGCACAACAACTTTCCCTTCAGCGACCAACCGTTCTACGGCGCGGGCAACAACTGGTCGCGCAGCTTCCACGACGGCGCGCTCGACACGTCGCCCGGTGCGTACAAATGGGGCTACAACTTCTCGGAGCAATGGGATCGGGCGCTACAGGTCGACCCGCGCATCGTCGCGGTCACCGGCTGGAACGAGTGGGTCGCCCAGCGGCTCGGGGGCGACTTCCCGGGCTGGGACGGCAAGGAGCGGCCCGCGGATCGACCGATCTTCTTCGTGGACCAGGCAACCACGGAGTTCAGCCGCGACGTCGAGCCGATGGCCGGTGGGTACAACGACAACTACTACCTGCAACTCGTCGACTACATCCGTCGCTACAAGGGCCTGGACCCTGCTCCGAAGCCGAGCAAACGACGCCGAATCGACGTCGACAGTGACTTCGCGCAATGGGATTCCGTACGCCCCTCGTACCGCGACTTCGTCCGCGACACCGAGCCACGTTCACACCCCGGCTTCGGCGGTGTCACGTACACAAACAACAGCGGGCGCAACGACATCGACGAGGTCAAGGTCGCACGCGATGCGCGCAACGTCTCCTTCTACGTGCGGACAGTCGACCCGATCGTCGGCGCCGACAAGGACTGGATGACGCTGTACCTCAACGTCGACGGCAACGATGAGAACGGCTGGAAGGGATACGACTTCGCGGTCAACCGTCGCGGCATCGGTGACGACACGACCAGACTCGAAGCGGCACGCGGCGACGGCACCTGGGAGCAGATACGGGCCGTCCACTATCGCGTGGAGGGCAACGAGCTGCAGCTGACGATTCCGCGTAAACCGATGGGACCGAAGGCCCGAGGCACGTTGCATCTGGAGTTCAAGGTGGCAGACAACGTGCCCAGCAGCGGCGATGTGATGGACTTCTACACACAGGGCGATGCGGCGCCCGATGGGCGTTTCACGTACCTCTTCGACGACTAGCCGCAAGCGAGGGAGTGGACTGAGCCGCATCCACGTGTCATGGGAACCCGATGCTGCGCCACGGACTCCAGGAAAATGAATAGCCGTCCACTGACACTGCCCATCCGGCGCAGCGACCACCCCGAGCGCAACCGGCTGGCGCAGCGCTACGACGCCTTCCGTGCAGCGGGATGAGCGAATGTCGTCAAGGCCCGACCGGCACCTGGGCCTGGCGGACAAGCCTCCACGCGCCCCTCCCTGTATCGCTGAGGTAGGTGCGGCTACTCGCGACCGCGCCGCCAGGGGGCTCGGTTGCTGTCCGGTGGCTGACGCCGACCGAACGTGACGTGCGCTGTCGCCGGGAGATTGCGGGGTTGCCGGTGGTCCGGACCCGCTCATACCCCAACAACTCCGCGAACTCTTTGGCTCAGGCCGGTGGAAACCCACCCGCGCGAGCGAGCGCGCTCGGGAGCTCCTTCCCGAGGCGCTCCTCCAACCAGACCGCGGAGTCGATCAGCGAGTCCAGGTCGAGCCCGGTGTCGACGCCCATCCGGCCGAACAGGTACGCGAGGTCCTCGGTCGCGACGTTGCCGGTGGCGTTGGGCGCGAACGGGCACCCGCCCGCACCACCGATGCTGGCGTCCAGCGTCTCGACGCCGACCTCGAGCGCAGCGACCGCATTCGCGATCGCCGTATTGCGCGTGTCGTGCAGATGCAGTCGCGATCCGATCTGCGGTCCTGCCACTTCGATCGCGCACCCGGCCCGGTCGATGATGTCGCTCGGCACCGCGACGCCGATCGTGTCGGCCAGCGCCAACTCGTCCGGCCGCGCGTCGACGACGCGCAGGACGACCTCACGTAGCCGGGCGACGGGCACATCACCCTCGAACGGGCAGCCGAACGACGCCCCGATCGTCACCGTGGTGAACAGCCCGGCGTCCCGGGCACGCGAGACGAGGCCGGCGGCGACGTCGCACGCCTGCCACGTCGTCATGTTCTGGTTGCGTTGGCAGAACGTGTCGGACGCGACCACCACGATGTCGACCTCGTCGACACCGGCCGCGACGGCACGGTCGAGGCCGCGCTCGTTCATCACCAGCCCGGCGTAGCGAACTCCCTCGACCCGTTCGACCCGCGCCATCACGTCTTCGGCATCGGCCAGCTGTGGTACGGCCTTCGGGTGCACGAAGCTGGTGACCTCAACCCGCCGGGCGCCCGCGGATACCGCCCGGGCTACCAGCTCCACCTTGTCGTCGGTTGACAGCTGCGTCGACTCATTCTGAAGCCCATCGCGAGGGGCGACTTCCAGGATCTGCACCGGTTCCTCCGCCCTTCAGATAGCAGCGCGCGGCCGGTTCGGCGATGACCTCCGCGTACTTGGCCTGCAGGTCGTACAGGTTGGCCTCGTGCGGCTCTGGCCCACGATCTCCGACGGCATCGCGTACGACCAGCGGCACGTACCCGTGCTGGATCGCGTCGACCGCGCTCGCGCGTACGCAACCGCTCGTGCTGACTCCGACGATCACGACGGTGTCGACACGCATCGCGTTCAGCGTCGACGCAAGCGTGGTGCCGAAGAACGCGCTCGCATACTGCTTGACCAACACGAGCTCGCCCGTGCGCGGCGCGACCTCCGGCATGAACCGCCCGAGCTCGCCCCCGCCCGCGAGCGCCTTCAGGGCCGGCACCTTCTGCACGAAGACGCCGCCGTCAACGGCATCGGGAGCGAACTCGACCCTCGTGTGGATCACCGGCACGCCGGCCACCCGCGCCACCTCGACGACCCGCGCCGCCGACTCGAGACAGTCCCGCGACGGCAGGCAGAAGGCACTACCCGGCGTGAAGTACGCGGCCATCAGGTCGATCGCCAAGACGGCCGGCCGCTCCCCGGGAGTCAGCGTGCCGGCGAAGCCGGATGCGTGGTCAGCCATCACAGCTCACAGTGCCACCGGCGGTTTCGGTGCCGGGAGTCCGGTCTCCGCCTCGCACCGCTCGAGGATCGTCTCGAGCGGCGGCCCGGCGTCGAACGTCGGCAGTACGTCAGGTCGGTACGCGCGCATTGCCGACCGCAGCTCCTCGGTCGCCGCCGCGTCCACCGTGCCCGCGTGGTCGCAGACCACGCCGTACTCGCGCGCGCCGTCGGCACTGACCAGGCCGCGCCGGACCTCGAGAGCGACGAGCTCCGGGTCGCGTTCGAGCGGATCGCCCCAGCCACCCCCGCCCCAGGTGACGAAATGCAGCACGTCGTCGGGATACACGTGAACGTCATGGACCTTGCTGGGCAGGATCTCCGTGCTGCCGTCAGCCCGGTCGATCCATTTACGCCCGCGCGCGCCCGGCGCGCCACCGTTCACACCCCAGGGGTACGTGAGCCAGCGGTCGTCGTGGATCGCGATGGTGCCCGGCTCGAGGAACCGGTACGCGACCTCGACCCCGTTACCGCCGCGGTGCAGACCCGCACCGCCGGTGTCGGTGATCGTCTCCCAACGCTCGATGCGCATCGGATAGTACGACTCGAGGTACTCGCACGGGATGTTCACGAACGACGGCCACAGCGAATGTCCGTCGGGCCCATCGCCGATCGGGCGGCCGGGGATGCCGCCGAACCCGATCGAGTACAGCTGGAACCACTCCCCCTTGCGCTCCGGGTCGGTGTAGTTGCCGGAGTACATGAAGTGCGGCGACGACGAGAAGCCCGCAGCATTCAGCAGGTCGGGGTTGGTCTGCCCCAGCAGCCCGCCGAAGAGATCGAAGACGCGACCGATGCCGTGGTTGCGTCCGTTCAACGCAGCAGGGTGTTTCGGCTTCCAGAACGACTCCTCCGGGATCTTCACGTCGACCAGCGGATAGAACCCGTCGTTCCACAGGATCTGCGGATCGGCGACGGTGATCATGTAGATCCCGAAGAACATCCGCATCAGGTTCTCGTTGATGAAGTAGTTGATCGGCCCCTGCGCCTGCGGGCTGCTGCCGGTGAGGTCGATCAGCACCTTGTCGCCGGTGCGGGTCAGGCTCATCTTCAGCTCGTACGGCCCGTACCCGACGCCGTCGTCGCAGATGTAGTCGGTGAACGACAGCGTCTCGCCGTCCTTGAACACCATCTGCAGCAGCGCCTTCATCGCCCGGTAGTTGCGGTCGAGCAGCGCTTCGAGCGTCGAGGTGTACGTATCGGCACCGAACCGCGCGCACAGCTCCTGGATCCGCCGGCCGGCCGTACGACAGGCGGCGACGAGGCCGTTGAGGTCGGCGCGGTTCCAGTCGGGCTTACGTACCTGGTTCAGGATGATCGCCAGCGCGTCATCAGCGAGTACGCCCTGCTTGTAGATCTTGATCGGCGGGATGACCACGCCCTCTTCGTAGATCGTGCGCGCGTCCGTCGGCATCGACGCCGGTGTCTTGCCGCCGACGTCGGACATGTGCCCGAACATCGAGGACCAGCCGACGATCCGTCCCTCGAAGAAGATCGGCATCACCACGAGCCAGTCGTTCGCGTGGCTGATCGCGGCACCGCACGAGTATGGGTCGGAGGTGAGCAGTACGTCGCCCTCCTCGATGGTGCCGGAGAAGTTCTCCAGGAAGTCCGGGATCGACAGCCCGAACTGGCCGACGACCATCTTGCCCTCGGGGTCGCCGATCAGCGGGAACTCGTCGTGCTGCTCGCGGATGCCGGGCGACAGCGCGGTACGGAACAGCACCTCGTCCATCTCGTAGCGCGCGTTGCGCAGGGCGTTCTCCACCAGGTCCACGGTGACGAGGTCGACGTCGACCTTGCGGAGTGGCTCGGTCGCCGTCTCGATCAAACGTGCCATGTGTCAGCCCTCCTGGCTGTCGATCGGGCGGATCAGCAGGCTGCCGCTGCGGTGAACGGTCGCCGCGTGGTCGGGAAGTACGAGGGTCGTCGAGTCCATCTCAGTGATCACCGCGGGGCCTGCGACGACGTTGCCGGCCACGAGCTTGCCGCGTTCGTAGATCGTCGCCTCGACCTGTGCACCATCGACCCAGATCGGCTGGCGGCGCACGGCGGCACCAACCGCGTCCGCCTCACCATCCGCCAACACCGTCTCGGCGACCGTCGGTCGTGGTCCGCTACCGGTCGCGCGTACGGTGACCAGCTCGTGCTCGTTGTCGAGCAGGAACGAGAAGAGTCGCTCGTGCTCTGCATCGAAGGCCGTCCGCAGCGCGGCGAGCCCGCCTCCCGAGCCGTCGAACGCGGCGACGTCGATGTCGACAGGTATCTCGAAGCCCTGCCCGTGGTAACGCAGGTCGGCGCCGTACGTGACCTGCTGCTCCGACTCGGGTACGCCCTGCTCGGTGAGCGACGCGCGTACCTCGGCGGAGAGTTCGTCGAGGATCTGCCTCAGGCTGTCGTCACTGAGCTGGCCGAACGTACGGACGAGCGTGCGAACGGCCTCGTCCCGGAGCCCGGTCGTCGCATCGCCCAACGCACACAGCACTCCCGGCGACGGCGGGATGATGACCGGCCACGCTCCGGTGAGCTTGCCGAGCGCGTTGCCGTGCAACGGCCCTGCACCGCCATACGCGATCAACGCGAAGTCGCGCGGGTCGAAGCCCTGCTGCACAGAGACGAGCCGGAGCGCGCCGAGCATGTTCTCGTTGACGATGTCGATGATGCCCTGTGCGGCCGCCTCGACCGATCCGAGGCCGGTGCCGTCCGCGATCGACTTCACCGCCGCGACCGAGGCGTCCCGGTCGAGGGGCAGCTCACCGCCCGCGAGCTCGGTCGGCAGATAGCCGAGGACGACATTGGCATCGGTCACGGTCGGCTCGGTGCCACCCGCGCCGTACGCCGCCGGCCCTGGCGCGGCGCCGGCGGACTGCGGACCCACCCGCAGCGCCTGCGTCAGTTCGGGTACGTGCGCGATCGACCCTCCGCCGGCACCGACCGTACGTACGTCCACCGAGGTGGCGCGCACGGTGAGATCGCCGACGCTGGTTTCCCGACCGACCCTTGGTGCGAAGTTCTGCACGAGCGCGACATCGGTCGACGTTCCGCCCATGTCGAAGGTCAGGAAGTCGGCGAACCCGGTCTGCTCGGCGACGCGCACCGCGCCCGTGACACCACCCGCGGGGCCGGACATCAGCATCGACACGGGATTCTCCTCGGCCGCCTTCGCCGACACCAGGCCGCCGTCGCTGCGCAGTATGTAGAGCTTCCCGTCGGCGCCGGCCTTCTCGAGCTGCGACTCGAGATGCTCGACGTAACGCGCGACCCGCGGCTGTACGCAGGCGTTCGCGACCGTCGTGAGGGTGCGTTCGTACTCGCGCAGCTCGGCAAGCACGGTCGACGAGAGGGAGACCTGCAACCCGGGCAGTTCCTCGGCGGCGATCTCGCCGACTCGCCGCTCGTGGGTCGGGTTGGCGTACGAGTTCAGCAGGCTGATGCTCAGCGCCTCGACGTCGTGCGCCTTCAGCTTGCGCAACTGCGTACGTACGTCGTCCTCGTCGAGCGCACGGACGACCTCGCCCTCGCTGCCGACGCGCTCGGCGACCTCGACCGTGTCCTCGAGCGCGGCCAGCGGCTCCGGCTTGGGCCAGATGATCCAGCCCGCGAGTCCGCCCGGGACGAATGATCGAGCGATCTGAAGCACCTGCCGAAAGCCCTGCGTCGTGACGAGCCCGACCCGCGCGCCCTTACCTTCGAGAATCGCGTTCGTTGCGACGGTGGTGCCGTGGAGCACGGATCTGATGTCTCCGATGTCGACGCCCGCATCCGCGCACACACTGGTGATGCCGCGCAGCACGCCGACGGACTGGTCGTCGGGCGTTGACGGCGTTTTCTCGCGGTACGTCGCGCCGGTGTCCTCGTCGATCAGGAGCACGTCGGTGAAGGTGCCTCCGACGTCGACGCCAAGCCTGTGGGTCATTGGTTCTCCTTCAGATGACGCCATCGGAGCGCAGCGACGACAGCTCGTCGTCACTCAGCCCCAGCACGTCGCGATAGATCTCGTTGTTGTGTTGGCCGAGCGCTGGGCCGAGCCGGCGTACGGCGCCGGGTGTTGCAGACAGCTTCGGCGCGACGTTGTGGACGGCGAACTCACCCAGATCGGGGTGGGCAAGTCGTACGATCGCGTCTCGGGCGGCGAAGTGTGGATCGGCGAACATGTCCTTCGCCCGGAAGATCCGTCCGGCCGGGACACCGCCCTCGTGGAGGCGTTCGAGCAGGTCGTCGGCCTTGATCGTCGATGTCCACGCGGCGATCAGTCCGTCGAGCTCGTCCATGTAGGCCCCGCGAGCGCTGTGCGTCGCGTACCGCTCGTCGGACGCCAGCTCGGCTCTGCCCATCACCTCGGCGAGCCGACCGAACACGGTGTCCTGGTTGGCGGCGATCAGCAACATCTCGCCGTCACCGGTCGGGTACGCATTGCTCGGCGAGACGTTAGGCAATGTCGCGCCCGTCCGCTCACGTTGGTAGCCGGCGACCTGCCACTCGGGAATCATCGACTCCATCAGCGAGAGCACCGCCTCGTAGATCGCCGAGTCGACGATCTGTCCGCGGCCGTCGCGGCCACGCTGGTGCAGTGCCACGAGGGTGCCGAGACAGGCGAACGTCGCCGCGAGCGAGTCGCCCAGGGAAACCCCCGTACGCGCGGGCGGGCGGTCGGGATCGCCCGTGACGTACCGGATGCCGCCCATCGCCTCGCCGATCGACCCGTATCCGGCGCGCTGCGCGTACGGGCCGTCCTGTCCGAACCCGGTGACCCGGGTGACGATCAGCCGGGGGTTGACCTCCCACAGCACCTCCGGGGCGAGGCCCCATCGCTCGAGCGTGCCGGGACGGAAGTTCTCGATGAGCACGTCTGCGTCGGCGAGTAACCGGCGGACGAGATCCTGGCCGGCCTCAGTGCGCAGGTTCGCGGTCACGGACGACTTGTTGCGTGCGACGACCGGCCACCACAGGGACTGGCCGTACGGCTTCTCCCGTCCCCACTGCCGCATCGGGTCGCCGGACGACGGGTCTTCGACCTTGATCACCTGGGCGCCGAAGTCACCGAGCAACTGGCCGCAGAACGGGCCCGCCAGCAGTTGTCCGAGCTCGACGACACGCAGATCGTCGAGTGGGAGATGGTCCTCGCTCGTCACCGACGAAACCCACTTTCGTATACGACTCGCCAGGAAGTGATCGCGAGATCCGCGTCGTCGTTCCGACACTAGGCCGCGGCTTGGTCGCTCGTCAACAGATTGCATACAATTGCCACGCAAGGTGAACGTCCCGCAACTGCTAGTCTCTGAGCCGAGATGACCGAGAACACCACCAGCGTCGAGACCGGCAGGGCCGCCACGCACGCGTACGAGACGATCCGCGAACGGATCCTCACGGGCGACCTGCCCGAGGGTCACTGGCTGCGCGAAACCGACCTGGCCGGCGACATCGGCGTCAGCCGCACTCCCGTACGCGAGGCTCTGCGACGGCTCGCCGCAGAAGGCCTCGTGCTGTATCAACAGAACCGCGGGGTGCAGGTACAGAGCTGGCGTACCGAGGATCTCGAGGAGATCTTCGCGTTACGTACGCTGCTCGAGCCGTGGGGATGCAGCCTCGCGGCGACGTCCGGGCTCGCCGACATCGAGCAGCTCGGCACGCTCGCCGACGCCATGGACACAGTCGCGGCCAAGCGCCGGCCCGACCTCGTCGAGCTCACCGACCTGAACAACCGCTTCCACGGCGCGATCCTCGAGGCGTCCGGCAACTCCCGGCTACGCAGCCTGGTCGCATCGGTCGTCCGCGTCCCGCTGGTCTCGCGCACGTTCTCGCTCTACTCGCGCGATGCACTTGCGCGCAGCCTCTCTCATCACCAGGAGCTCGTACAGGCGTTGGACGACCGCGACCCCGACTGGGCCGAGTCGGTCATGCGGTCGCATATTCGCGCGGCGTGGTCGTCATTGCGCCCGCAGGTGGCCGCGGGCGGACGAGCCTAGATCTTCTGCGCGGCATTGCATACAACTCGTCGGTACTGTTGGTTCGCGAGTGGCGCAGGTTCGTTGCTCAGCGGCCGGCGCTTGCAGCGAATCTGCGCCACTCGCGAGAGACCCGGCGTGTCTCGCCCGACAGTCACCTCGGAGATCGCCTCGACCAGCCCGCCGCCGAGGCCGGCGATCTGGTCGAGTGCACCGTCCAGCGCGGCCCGGGCGATGCCCTGGCCACGATGGCGCTTGTCGACGAAGACGCACGTGATCCGCCAGTCCGGCCGGGGCGGTACGTCCTGCTCGTAGCGGCGGCGATGCTTGATCCGGGACAGCTCGTCGGCGCTGCCGTACTGACACCACCCCTGGGCGAGGCCCTCGTCATCGAGGACGAGCGCGGCGTGGGCCTGCCCCTCGCGTACGCGCTGCTCCTTGACCGCACGGTTGGTGGCACGATCCTGGCATCCCTCGGGGTGGAAGCCCGCACACCAGCAACCGCCGAAGACTCCGTTGTTGCGCTCGACGAGCTCGGCGAACGCCTCCCACGTCGACGCGTCGAGCGGACGTACGTCAGGCGCCATCGTCGGCGTCCGCTGCGAGCTCCGACAGGACCCGCGCCAGCTCGTCGGGGACACTGAACATCGGCCAGTGCCCGGCGTCGAGGTCGACGTACGAGACGTCGCGCGCCTTCGTCAGCTCGGGCAGCTCGCCCGCGGCGATCCACTCCTTGACGTCAGCGGGCGCGAACTCCGGGCAGACGAGTACGGCCGGCATGTCGTAACGGCGCTCGTCAACGAAGCTGACGATGCCGCGCGAGACGGTCTCCGGCACCGGGATCATCCGGGACTGCACCGCCGCCATGGTGTCGTCGTCCAGGTCGGCCGTGTCCGGGCCATCGAACGGCTCCCACCCCGGGAACGGCATCGCGCCGTCGCGTACCGGGAAGAAGTCCGCGTACGTCTCGCCGTCGCTGCCCGGGAACCCACCGATCATGACCGACATGGCGATCTTGTCCGGCCGCCGGTCGGCCGCGATCCACGCGAGCCCGCTGGCCGCGGAATGGCCCACGACCATTGGCTTCTCGGCACTTGCATCGACGGCTGCGACCACGGCAGCGATCTGGTCGTCGAGCGTCGCGGAAGCGTTCCCGTCGCCCTGGCCGGGCAGCGTCAGCGGACGCGGGCGATGACCGCGCTCCTCGAGCGCCGGTGCAACCTTGTCCCAGGCCGAGCCGTCGAGCCACAGGCCGCCGATGAGCACGATGTCCATGCGTTTCCTCCCGATTTCGTGTGGTCCTCGACGGTACGGCGGATACCGGACGATCGGATGCCGGATATCGTGGGTCTCCATGACCGTCGTCGCCAGCCCCACCGCGCGGGCGCTTCGTACGCTGGAGCTGCTGCAGGCCCAGCCGGGCATCACCGCCACGCGGCTGGCGGCGAAGCTCGGCGTCACCGAACGGGCGGCGCGGCGGTACGTCGCGATCCTGCGCGAGGCCGAGATCCCGGTCGAGTCGGAGCGCGGACGGTACGGCGGCTATCGGCTCGGTCGCGGCATCCGGCTCCCGCCGCTGATGTTCAGCGCAACCGAGGCGCTCGGTCTCGTGATGGCCGTCCTCGACGGCAACCACGCCGCGGCCGACGACGACGATCCGGTCGGCTCGGCGATCCGCAAGCTCATCCGGGCACTGCCGGACAACGTCGGGAGACAGGCCGACACGATGCGCCGACATGCCGCGGCCACCCCCGACCTCGGGGTCGCACGGCCCGACCGAGAGACCACCAGCGCCCTGGTCGCTGCATCGGCACGCCAGCACCGGGTACGAATCGGCTATCGCAGCCCGTCGGGCAAGGAGTGGGAGGAGGAGGTCGACCCGTGGGCAGTGGTCGTACGACACGGGCGTTGGTACCTGCTCTGCCACTCGCATCGTGTCGACGCCGTGCGTACCTATCGGATCGACCGGGTGCGGTCGGTCGCCGAATGCCCCGAGACCTTCGCGGCGCCCGACGACCTCGATCATGCCGACCTGCTGGAGTCGCATCTCGGCGTCGGCTGGGAGTACGAGACCAGGGTCGCGTTCGACGCCCCGTACGACGAGGTCGCCCGCTATGTACATCCGCCGATGGGCCGCCTCGTACCCACCGACGACGGACGTTGCGTCCTCACCGGGAGCACCAGCAACCCCGCGATGTACGCCGGCGAGTGGTTGGCGGCAATGCCGATCGCGTTTCGGGTCGAGGGCGGACCGGAGCTGCGCGCCGCGGTCGCCGAGGTCGCCAGCCGGCTCACCGACGCGGTACCGGACGGGTGACCGGCGCACCCAAGACCTGCGGCGGTCGATACGTCCCACCGAGTCGACGGCCGAGCGGCCCCTGTCGGCGGTTAGTGTCCACTCAATGAGTACTTCCGATCCGGGTGAGGGGTACGACGACCTGGTACTGGTCTGCCTCGCGGCGCTCGGGCGAGGCACCGAAGCCGAGCTGGGCGTCCGAACGGGACTCGCGCCGGGCGACGTCGTCCGGCACCTCGACGCGCTGGCTCGCGACGACCTGGTGACGCGCTCCGACGGCGATCGGTGGGAGATCGCCGGTCCCGAGGAGCTGGATCGCGACAACTGGGTCGCCGACCTGCGCAACCGATTCGCGCGCGAGAGCGCGGCGTCGCCGGAGCGATCTCGGCCGCCGAGCGACGGCGGACCTCCGCAGCGGCCGGGCATCCGAACCTACATCGGCGCGCGGACCTGCCTGGCAGTGCATTTCCAGCTCCTGGAGCAGGCAGAGGCGAGCATCTGGGTACTCGACCGACCTCCGTACCTTGGTGGCCTGCCGCTGCCCGACGACAGTCAGCCCGACAACCCCGAGATGCGTGCGTTCTCCCGCGGCGTCGACGTCCGCGGTGTCTACAAGGCGCGGTTCCGAGGGCTCGCCCGCCTCTGGTACCTCCGCGAGTTCGCACAGGCGGGGGTGCCCGTACGTATCGGGCCGGCGCCGCTGAAGCTGGCGATCATCGACCAGCGCGTCGCCTACATCCCGACCCTTCGGTCTTACGACGTACTCGGTCACGTGACTGCCCTCGTCGTATGGGATCCGGCGCTCGTCCAGGTGCTGATCGAGGTGTTCGAGGAATGCTGGGCCAACGCGCGACCCGTACCGATCGCCCTGGCGAGCGAGGACGACGATCGCCGATCGGAGCTGATCGTGATGCTGCTGGCCGGCTACGCCGATGCCGCGATCGCACGTGCGCTCGGCGTCACCGAGCGCACCGTACGTCGCTGGGTCCGCGATCTGCTGACGCTCATCGGATCCGAGACCCGGCTCCAACTCGGCGCCGCGCTCGCCGCGTACCGCGACAGTCCCGGCGATGTCCGGTAGCGGACATCCACCACGTTTCGGAAGCACCCCGACCCCAGACCTGACTAGCGTTCACGGCGTAAGCAACTTCAACCCGAACACAGGGGTCGCGAAAGATGCGTAAATCGGTGACAGTCCTCGCCGCTGCCGCGATGGCGTTGGGAATGACGTCGGCAGTCGGTAGCGCGGAAGCCAGCAACGACGGAGCACGCGTCCACAAGACGACGATTGTATTGAAGGTGAAGGACTGCAAGGGCTGCAAGTTCCAGCCGCAGCAGTTGCGCCGTGACGGCACGCATTGGGTCGGGAGGAACAAGCTCGTGCGCAAGCGCCAGGTGGTCTTCCGCGTGCCCAGCAAGCACACCCGCGGACTGACCTTCGCGGTCAACGATCCGCGCCCGAACGATCTCGATGCGGTGCCGCTGATCGTGACGCGCTATCGCGGCCAGTCGGTCGGCTCGCGAGTCACCAACGTCGAGGCGCGTACGGGCAAGTCGGCGAGCCCATGCTGGGCCGGCTCACGCCGTGATCGAGTCGTGCACGAGGTCGCCGTCCGCCGCTTCAAGACGGGCAAGGGTGTGCGTGGTACGCGGGTGTGGTTCCGCGAGACCGCCGCCTCCAAGCGGCCGTACTCGAAGACGTTCCACGGCGTCGTCCCGGTGCAGGATCGCTACACCTGCCGGTGAGCAAAGAGTTCGCGGAGTTTTCGTTGGTGCAGCGGCCGTACACCAACGAAAACTCCGCGAACTTGTTGACGTCGTGGCTCAGCTGCAGCCGGAGGTCGATCCGCAGCCCTCGCAGACGAAGCAGCTACCCGAGGGGCGCATCTTCGTACCGCAGGTGAAGCAGAGCGGCGCGTCGACCGTCGACCCGGTGATCGACTCGAGCAGCTCGGCCGACGTGTGCGCCGTACGCGGGGCGGGCCTCGCCGTCTCGGCGACGACGTCCGCATCCGGCTTCGCGGACCCCGGCGCAGCACCGACGTCCGGTGCGGAGAGCGACTCGACCTCCGGTGCCTCGTCTGTCGCCTCGTACGAACCGGTGTCGAGCTGGCGCTGGCGCTCCTCGGCGGAGTGGATGCCCATCGCCGAGCGGGTCTCGAACGGCAGGTGATCGAGCGCCAGACGGCGGAAGATGTAGTCCATGATCGACTGGCTCATCCGCACGTCCGGGTCGTCGGTGAGACCGGCCGGCTCGAACTTCATGTTCGTGAACTTGGCGACGAACGTCTCGAGCGGCACGCCGTACTGCAGCGAGATCGAGATCGCGATCGAGAACGCGTCCATCACTCCGGCGAGCGTCGAGCCCTGCTTGCCCAGCTTCAGGAACACCTCGCCCAGACCGTCGTCGGGGTACGAGCCGGAGGTCATGTAGCCCTCGGCGCCGCCGACCGTGAACGACGTCGTACGCGACGGCCGCGACTTCGGCAGCCGCTTGCGCACGGGGCGCTCGACGATCTGCACCTCCGGTGCGGGCGCCGTCTTCGACTTCGCCCTCGCATCGGCCAGCGGCTGGCCGACCTTGCAGTTGTCGCGGTAGACCGCGAGCGCCTTGAGGCCGAGCTGCCAGCCCTGCAGGTAGACGTCGGCGATCTCGTCGACCGTCGACTCCTCGGGCAGGTTGACGGTCTTGGAGATCGCGCCCGACAGGAACGGCTGCGCGGCCGCCATCATCCGGACGTGGCCCATCGGCTTGATCGCGCGCTCGCCCATCGCGCAGTCGAACACCTCGTAGTGCTCGGGCTTGAGGCCGGGCGCGTCGATCACGTGGCCGTGCTCGGCGATGTACTCGACGATCGCCTCGCTGGTCTCCTCGGTGTAGCCGAGCCGCTTCAGCGCCGCCGGCACCGTGCGGTTGACGATCTGCATCGACCCGCCGCCGACGAGCTTCTTGAACTTGACCAGCGAGAAGTCCGGCTCGATGCCGGTCGTGTCGCAGTCCATCATGAACCCGATCGTGCCGGTCGGCGCGAGCACGCTGGCCTGCGCGTTGCGCCAACCGTTCTCGGTGCCGATCTCGAGGTTCTGCGCCCACTGCTTCGAGGCCTCACGGTGCACGGCGATGTCGATCGCATGCATCGTGCGGATCTCGTCGTTGGCCGCCTGGTGCTTGCGCATCACCCGGGTGTGCGGCTCGGCGTTCTGTGCGAACCCGTCGTACGCCCCGACGATCCCGGCGAGCTCGGCCGAGCGGCGGTAGGACGTGCCGGTCATCAGCGAGGTGATCGCCCCGGCGAGCGCGCGGCCGCCGTCGGAGTCGTACGCGATGCCGGACGCCATCAGCAGGGCGCCGAGGTTCGCGTACCCGATGCCGAGCTGGCGGTACGCCCGGGTCGTCTCGCCGATGGCCTCGGTCGGGAAATCGGCGAAGCAGATCGAGATGTCCATCGCGGTGATGACCAGCTCGACCGCCTTGACGAACTTCTCCACCTCGAAGCTGCCGTCGTCGGAGACGAACTTGAGCAGGTTCATGCTGGCGAGGTTGCACGAGGAGTTGTCGAGGTGCATGTACTCGCTGCACGGGTTCGACGCCGTGATCCGCCCGGTCTCGGGGGTGGTGTGCCAGTCGTTGATGGTGCCGTCGTACTGCATCCCGGGATCGGCACATGCCCACGCCGCGTGCGAGATGTCGGCGAACAGCTGTTTGGCGTCGACGGTGTCGATCACCTCGCCGGTCGTACGCGCGCGCAGTCCGAACTCGGTGCCTTCCTCGACCGCTCGCATGAACTCGTCGGTGACGCGCACGGAGTTGTTGGCGTTCTGGTACTGCACCGACGTGATGTCGTGCCCGCCGAGGTCCATGTCGAACCCGGCGTCGCGGAGCACGCGGATCTTCTCTTCCTCGCGCTGCTTGGTGTGTACGAACTCCTCGATGTCGGGGTGGTCGACGTCGAGGACGACCATCTTGGCCGCCCGTCGGGTGGCTCCCCCGGACTTGATCGTGCCCGCCGACGCGTCGGCGCCGCGCATGAACGACACCGGCCCGCTCGCCGTACCGCCCGAGGAGCGCAGCAGCTCCTTGCTCGAGCGGATGCGGGAGAGGTTCAGCCCCGCGCCCGAGCCGCCCTTGAAGATCAGGCCCTCTTCCTTGTACCAGTTGAGGATCGAGTCCATCGAGTCGTCGACCGACAGGATGAAGCACGCCGAGACCTGTTGCGGGCTGGACGTACCGACGTTGAACCACACGGGTGAGTTGAAGCTGAACACCTGGTGCAGGAGCATCCAGGTCAGCTCGTGCTCGAACGCCTCGGCGTCGGCGTCGGTCGCGAAGTAGCCGTTGTCCTTGCCCGCCTTGACGTACGTGAGCACGACCCGGTCGAGCAGCTGCTTGAGGCTCTGCTCGCGCTGGTCGGTGCCGACCGCACCACGGAAGTACTTGGTGGTGACGATGGTCGACGCGTTGACGCTCCAGAAGTCGGGGAACTCGACGCCGTTCTGCTCGAACACCGACTCACCGGTCTTCCAGTTCGTCTGCACGACGTCGCGCCGCTCCCACGTCACCTCGTCGTAGGGGTGCACCCCCTCGGTGGTGAAGACACGCTCGACGTGCAGGCCGCTGCCCGCCTTCGAGGTGCCCCGTGCGGCTCTACCCGTTGATCCGCTCACCGTGTCGGTCATGCCTTCTCCTTCTTGCCCCGTTGGATGTGATGTGGTGCGTGTTGCGCGTGCCCTGCCCCGACGCCTCATGTGCTGAGCCGCTGGGCCTCGTCGTCGGCGTTCTCCGACATGAGGGAGGCGATCTCCTCGACGAAGTCGTCGGGAGACTCGAACTGCTTGTAGACGCTCGCGAACCGGAGGTACGCGACGGAGTCGAGCTCCTTGAGTGGCTGCAGGATCGCCAGGCCGACCTCATGTGCCGGCACCTCGGCGCATCCCGACTCGCGCAGGTCGTCTTGGACCCGCTGACCGATCCGCTTCAGGTCGTCCTCGCTCACCGGACGGCCCTTGCATGCCTTGCGTACGCCGACGACGACCTTGTCGCGGTCGAACGGCTCGGTCGTACCCGACCGTTTGACGACCGTGAGCTGCATCTGCTCGACGGTCGAGAACCGCTTGCCGCACTCCTGGCACTGACGCCGGCGGCGGATCGCGGAACCCTCGTCGGCGACCCGACTGTCGAGGACGCGGGTGTCGGTGTTCCGGCAGTACGGACAGTGCATGACACCCCTCCTTCTGGGGATTGATCTGTGGAGCGAGTGGGGATAACTCGGCTCGTTCTGTGTGTAACCCCTCACGCCCTGTGGAACTAGATGTGGAGAACTACACGCCTGTAAGTACTAGATGTAGGGGTAACCGTACGCCGCGGTCTGGGCTCATGCAAGACGATCCCAGGCGGGTCCGACACTTTTTCGTGGCGCCGGTGTTTGCGCAGGTCAGAAGCCCAAACGCGCGCCGGTCCGGCGTGTCGCGGCGAGTCTTTCGGGTCAGTCCCCACGGTCGCCGAGACGGTGCGTGATGACGACCGCGTCGGCGAGTCCGACCGCCGCCAGCGCCACCGCGACGACCGGCAGCCAGACCGCGCCCTGCACGATAAGTGCGACGACGGCCAGCGCCGCAAACCCGGTCGCGCCGACCAGGCTCAGCACCAGCCGCAGGCGTAGCGGGCTGCGCGCCGAGACCGGTTCCCGACCCGACCGGTCGCCGAACGGGTTGTCGAAGCCACGTGCGCTCATCGGAATCAACTCCTCGCGCCCTCACCTCTTTCAACGTGCGGACGACGGCACCGATTCCGTTGTGCGCCGGTTATCCACAGGATCTTGCGCTCGGGGTTACGCAACGTGACCGTTCTCGCTATTCTCTGCCGCGATCCCTGGGAGGACCGATGGCCGGACGACGGTTCCTGGCACTCATCGCCCTGCTCGGCTGCGTACTGGCGGGATGCTCCGACGCGGAGTCCGACGACGACCCGGCGCCGCTGCCGACCGAGACGCCGACCAGCGATGTCGGCGAGCGCGCCGTCGAGGTGCCGGTGCCGCCCGACGCCGCCCGCAAGGACACGCTCAAGGGCGCCGAGGCGTTCATCCGGCACTACATCGAGCTGCTGAACTACGCATCCGATACGGGCGACACTGTCGCATTGACGACGGCAGCCATGGACTGCAGCGGATGCAGCAAGTACGAAGCGCTCTTCCACCGAACATACGCAAACGGTGGATTCATGAAGTCGGCTGGATGGACGCCGACGTACGTCCTCGCCGTCAAACAGCACGATGTGGTCGCTGTGCTTGTCGACGTAGCCGCGGGCCGAATGCGGTACCGACTCTCGGAATCTGAAGACCCCAAGATAGGCAGAAAGGACAACTTCAAGCTCAGGTTCGAAGTGTCCCGCGTTGGGGAGAGGTGGGTGGTCACCGATCTCGGAGTACAAAGCATTGACGAGGTTCGCTGAGTTCGTTTGTCTCCTCGCGCTCATCGCGTCACCGGCACGCGCCACTGCAGATGACATCGATGTCGGAGGGCTACCTACAGACCCCGAGGTTCTGATCGACGGTGAGACGACCATCGATGGCGACACGGATACAGACAGCGACGACGGCACGATCGACGTCGGTACCGACGACACCGGCCCCGCCATGGACTACCAATGGCTGCCGGCGTGCGGCATCAACTATCCCGGCGAGACACCGGCGACCTGCCCCGGCATGTACACCTGCGAGTCCGACGACGAGACCAAGTGGACCCTCTGGGCGCGGGAGCTTCCGGACGGTGACTGGTATCCACTCGGCACGGCCTGCTACTCGGGCACTCCGGCCGAGCCCGGCGGCGGCTACGTACGCCCGCAGGTCACCGATGCGATCGTGCTGCGCGAGGTGAAGCGCATCGGTCTGCCGGAGGCGACGATCCACGTCCAGCCGCCCGACGGCGCGACGCTGGTCAACTTCGCGACCATCTTCTACACCGAGGAGCCGCAGTTCGCCCGTACTGTCGAGCTCCTCGGCTACTCCGTCGACATCGAGGCGACTCCGACCCAGTACACCTGGCATCACGGCGACGGCTCGACCCAGTCGAGCAGCGGCCCGGGCGCACCGTACCCGGCAAGGGACATCGTGCACCTCTACTCCGACGCGCACGTGACCGTACGCCCGAGCGTCGACGTGACCTACCAGGTCCGCTGGCGCGCCGACGGCGCCGACTGGCACTCGCTGGACGACCCGCTCACCGCAGCCGGCGGGAGCGTTGCGTTGGAGGTCAAGGAGGCGACTGCCCTCCTCACCGATCCGTACTCGTGACCCTTCATCAGGCCGTGTCTGCTTATACCCCGCCGGCTCGCGTGCCTCCGCATCCCGACCGGCCGCGTTACGGTCGCTCGCAGGAGACCAACTACAGCTTCGCTCCCGCGCCTTGCCGGATCGGGCGCCGAGACCCGCTCCCTGATCGACGCGGCACAAGCAGACACGACCTAGGGTGAGGCACGAGCGGCACTGTGACCCAACGGCGGAGGGATCGAAGACCATGCACATCCAACCCGGTGTCTGGGGCGTACTCGCCACCCCGTTCTCAGGGGGACGCGCTCGAGGTCGACCCTCACGGCGTGGCCGCCCTGGCCGAGCACATGGCCGGCGCGGGTGCACGCGGCCTGACGGTGCTCGGCGTCTTCGGCGAGGCGGCGCGGTTGTCGTGGGACGACCGGCGACTCGTTCTGCACACGGTGCTCGACGCGACCGAGCTGCCGCTCGTCGTCGGATGTACGAGCCTCGGCACGGCACCGGTCATCGACGAGGCGCGGATGGCAACGGAGCTGGCCGGCGACCGGCTCGCCGGCGTCATGGTGCAGGCCAACAGCCCCGACCGCGCCACGTTGCAGGCCCACCTGAGCACCGTGCACGAGGCGACCGGTGCGCCGGTCGTCGTTCAGGACTACCCGGTGGCGAGCGGCGTCTCCGTGCCGACCGCTGTGCTCGGCGAGGTCGCGACGCTGCCGTTCATCGCGGCCGTCAAGGCGGAGTCGCCACCAACGCCCGTCGCCGTTGCCGAGGTGACGTCGCGATGCGATGCGCCGGTGTTCGGCGGGCTCGGCGGCCTCAACCTGCTCGACGAGCTCGCCTGCGGAGCGGCCGGGGCGATGACGGGCTTCTCGTACCCAGAAGCGCTCGTCGCGTGCGTCGAGGCATGGTCGCCGAGCGATCCGTCGAAGAGCAGGGCGGCGCTGCTCGACTACCTGCCGCTGATCACGTTCGAGCAGCAGGCCGGCATCGCGCTGGCGATCCGCAAGGAATGCCTGCGTCGTCGCGGGCTCATCTCCGAGTCGGCGGTTCGGCCGCCGGCGCGTACGCTCCCCGAGTCGCTGATGCCCTTGCTGGCAAGGCATCTCGACGCCATCAAGTAGGGTTCCTGCCATGGATCTCGCATTGAACGGCCGCACCGCACTCGTCCTCGCGTCGACGGGCGGGCTCGGCGCCGCCACCGCCCGCGCGATCGCCGCAGAGGGCGCGAACGTCGTCGTGACCGGCAGGGACGCGGCACGCGCGGAGGCGCTCGCCGCGCAGCTGCCCGCGGCCGTCGGCGTCGCCTGCGACCTCACCGAGCCGGGCGCGCCGGAGCGTCTACTCGCCGCAACCCGGGAGGCGTACGGAGACCCGGACGTCGTGGTGCTCAACGGTCCCGGCCCGAAACCGGGCGCCGCGACCGATCTCACCTCCGATGCGGCACGCGCGGCGATCGACGTGCTCCTCGCACCGCACGTCGCTCTCGTCTCGCTGGTGCTGCCGGCCATGCGGGCCGCCGGCTGGGGACGCATTCTCGCGATCGGCTCGAGCGGCGTACAGCAGCCGATCCCGATGCTCGGAGCGTCGAACCTCGGTCGCGCCGCGCTCGGCTCGTACCTCAAGACGCTCGCCGGCGAGGTTGCCGCCGACGGCGTCACCATCAACATGGTGCTCCCCGGGCGCATCGCCACCGACCGCGTCGCCGCGCTCGACGAGGCGGCGGCGAAACGTGCGGGTACGTCGGTCGAAGAGGCGCGCGACGCCTCCATCGCGAAGATCCCCTCGGGGCGCTATGGCGATCCGTCCGAGTTCGGTGCGATCGCCGCGTTCCTGTGCAGCGGTGCGGCGTCGTACGTCACCGGCAGCCAGATCCGGGTCGACGGTGGGATGGTCGCCCACCTCTGAATACGCTCGGCTTCACTCGTCCGCGCTCGACTCGCGCAGGCCAGCGCGGTCGAGCCCGACACCGGGTAACTCGCCCGCGTCCGGGCCCGGGTCGGCGCGCAGGCCACGGATGAACAGCTCCAGATGGCGCCGGGAGAGCTCGTCGTTGACCTCGCTGCCAAGGGGACCCGGTAGTGGCCGGGCGATGCGTACGAGCATGGTGGCGACGTCGGCGAACGAGAGGTCGGGGGCGAGGCCACCTTCCTTCTTGGCCGCGTCGATGAGCGACTCGACCAGTTGCGCCGACTCGTCGCGTACGTCCTTCAACGCGGCGTCGTCCGGGTCGAGGGACTCGAGCAGCGCCGGCATGACCGCGGACACCCGAAGCTCCAACGCCTCGCGGAGGTAACGGGCGAGCGCGTCGAAGGCGTCGTCCTCGTCCTCCATCGCCCGGTTGGCGGCGTCGCGGGTCTTCGTCAGTGCGTCGACCGCGACCTCGTGCAGCATCGACGTGCGCTCCGGGAAGTGCCGGTACAGCGTGCCGATCCCCACACCGGCCGCCCGGGCGACCTCGTCGAGGGGTACGCCGGACCCGCGCTCGACGACGAGATCGCGCGCCGCGACGAGGATCGCGTCGCGGTTGCGCCGGGCGTCGGCACGCATCGTCTTGGCCATCGTGGCTCCTCTCCTACGAGAGCAGCGTACCAAAACCGGAGGCAATTCCTCCGAATGGGTTGACAGTGCCCGACCACGAGCGCATTCTGAAAACGGAGAAGATTCCTCCGATTGACTGAAAGGGCCGAGCATGAGTACCCAGACAGTCCGCACGACGGACACCACACAGACCCGAGACCGCCGGTGGCTCGCCCTCGTCGTCATCGCCGTCGCACAGCTGATGTCGGCACTCGACGCGACGATCGTGAACATCGCGCTGCCCACCGCGCAGACGGCGCTCGGCTTCGACGACGGCGCCCGCGCCTGGGTCGTCACCGCGTACACGCTCCCCCTCGCCGGACTGCTCCTCGTCGCCGGACGTATCTCCGACCGCATCGGCGCGACCCGCGCGCTGCTCGTCGGTCTGGCCGGATTTGCGGTGTCGTCGGCGATCGCCGGAGCGGCGATGAACCTCGAGATGCTGATCGCCGGGCGCGCCATGCAGGGCGCGTTCGCCGCTCTGATGGCGCCGGCCGGGCTGGCCCTGATCGGCATGACGTTCACCGACCAGACCGAGCGCGCGAAGGCGTTCGGCGTCTTCGGCGCGGTCGCGAGCAGCGGCGCGGTCATCGGCCTGCTGATCGGCGGCGCGCTGACCGAGGTCCTCGACTGGCGGTTCTGCCTGTACGTGAACGCGCCCGTCGCCATCGCCGCGCTGATCGCGGGCCGCGCGTACCTGCCGTCGATGCCGGGTCGCCGCGGCCAGCGACTCGACCTCACGTCCGCTGCCATGGTCACGTCCGGCCTGGTCGGCGTCACGCTCGCCTGCACGCAGGCCGTCGAGCACGGCTGGACCTCCCCCGAGGTAGTCGTACCGGGTAGCGCGGGGATCGCGCTGGTCGCGGGCTTCCTGTTTCGCCAGACCCGGATCGCCGATCCGCTGCTGCCGCTCGAGGTGATCGCAAACCGTACGCGGGCCGCGGCCTTCGTGGCGACGGCGTCCGGCGTCGTCGGGTCGTTCGGGATGTTCCTGATGCTGACGTACCACTTCCAGGTCGTGCTCGGCTACAGCGCCATCGAGGCGGGGCTGGCGTTCGTGCCGATGACGCTCGCGGTGACGGCGAGCGCGTACGCCATCGGTAGCAAGCTGATGAACCGGGTCTCGCCGGGCATGCTGATCGTCCCCGGACTGCTGACCGCGGCTGTCGGGCTGCTGCTCCTCTGGCACCTGAGCCCGACGAGCGGCTACCTGACGTCGATCCTGCCCGCCGAGATTCTCGTCGGCATCGGGATGGGCAGCGCGACGACACCGGCGTTCAGCGTCGCGATCGGCGGGGTCGACCGCCGTCTCATGGGCGTCGCGTCTGCGGTCGCGAACACCGGGCCGAGGCTCGGCGGCACCCTCGGCACCGCTGTCCTCAACACCATCGCCGTCAGCGCAACCTCCGACGCCATCGCGTCGGGCACGGCGCCGACAGAGGCCGTCGTGCACGGGTACGCAACCGCGGCAGCGTGCGCGGCGGGCCTCCTCGTCGCGGCCGCGGCGCTGGTCGCGTACCTGTTCGCGAGCACGAGGCGCTGACGCAGGTTGCCGGGTAGCGGCGTGGTTTACCACGGGCCCATGGGATTCCGCGCCGCTACCCAGCAAGTTTGCTACCTAGTGGCGCGGTTTCCCATGGGCCCGTGGTAAACCGCACCCTCAGGCGACCGGGTTGCGGAGGCGGCCGATGCCGGGGATGTCGCACTCGACGACATCGTCCGACTCGATGACCACGGCGCCCGGCGTACCGGTCGAGATGATGTCGCCCGGGTACAGCGGCATCACCTGCGAGTGGAACGCCACGAGGTGCGCAGGGCTGTAACGCATGTGCGCAACGGTGTTGCGCCGATGCACCCGACCGTTGTGGATGGTCGCGACCTCGACATCGCCCAGATCGTCGGCGAAGTCGCCGAGCGAGCTCATCGGCACGAGCTGTGGGCCGAACGAGAAGAAGCCCGGGAAGTTCTTCGATCGGGTGAGGAAGCGTGGGTTGCGCTGCAGGATGTCCTCGGCGGTCTGGTCGAGGATCGTGCACACCCCGAAGACGTACGACAATGCATCCGCCTCGGCGACGTCACGGCACTCGCGCCCGATCACCAGCCCCAGCTCGGCTTCGGCGGTCGTACGCTCGCTCTGCCGCGGGATCGTGATCGGGTCGCCGTCGCCGATGACCGTGTGGTCGGCCTTGATGAACGACGCGGGCTCCTCGGGTACCGATTCCGACAGGTCGCCCGCGTGGTCGACGTAGTTCAGCCCGATGCCCCAGATCTTGTGCGGCCGCCGGTACGGCGCGGTGAACCGCACGGAGTCGAGCGGCGCGTACGAATCGACGGGCGTCGACTCAGCGGCGGCGAGGACCTCGTCCGCACGCCCACTCTCCAACAGCGCGAGCACAGTGGTCGGCGCGTCGGCAACGACGTCGGCGACGCGGACGACTCCCTGCTCGCCCACGACCACCGCCTCCTCGCCAGAGACACCGGACACGGTCGCGAGGTTCATGGATACTCCGTTCGTCGGTCGCACGTCATCGTCCGAGCGCTTCGTCGACGACCTGCTCGGCGATCGCGAGGCACGATGTGGCCGCCGGCGACGGCGCGTTGCGGATCGCGACCACCGAGCCACGCCGGTGGATGCGGAAGTCGTCGACGAGACTACCGTCCGGGTCGAGCGCCTGGGCCCGGATGCCCCGCGGCCCGGGCACGACATCGGTGTCGCGCAGCGACGGCACGTACGCACGCGCCGCGGCGACGAACCTGCGTCGACTCAGTGATCCCGCCAGCTCGCGCACGCCCGTGCGCCAGTGCGTACGCGCGAACCGCCGGAACGCCTCCGAGCGGGCGATCTCGGCGAGATCGCGAAGCGACACGTCGCGCCATGCGTACCCCTCGCGCGCGAGGGCCATCACGGCGTTCGGGCCGACCATCACGTCGCCGCCGACGGTGGGCGTCAGATGCACGCCCAGGAAGGGATAGCGCGGATCAGGCACCGGATAGATCAGGCCGCGCACGAGGTCACGCCGGTCGTCGCGCAGGAGGTAGTACTCGCCGCGGAACGGCACGATCTGCGGCTCAGCGGTGTCACCGGCCAGGCTCGCCACGCGATCGGAGTGCACGCCCGCGCACAGCACCGCCACGTCGTACGTGTCGGACTCGGCACCGCCGTCCGACTCGGCACCGACGACAACCCGACCCGCGTCCCGCTGCAGCGACACGACCCGGGCGCCGAGCCTGATCGTGGCGCCCAACGCGGCGGCATCGGCCACCAGCGCGCGGGTGACCGCCGGGAAGTCCGTGATCGCCGTCGTCGGTGAGAGCAGGCCGGCCACGCCGCGTACGTTCGGCTCGCGCTCGCGGATCTCGTCCGGGCCGATGGTGCGTACGCCCGGCACTCCGTTCGCCTTCGCGCGTTGCTCGATGTCGACGAGCCTGGAGCGCTGTCGCTCGTCGAGTGCCACCAGGATCTTGCCGCATTCGTCGTACGCGATGCCGTGCTCGGAGCAGAACTCGCGCAGCATCGCGACTCCGCGACGGCACAGCCGCGCCTTCGCCGAGCCCGGCGTGTAATACAGCCCCGCGTGCACCACCCCGCTGTTGCGCCCCGTCTGGTGGGCGGCAAGCGCGTCCTCCTTCTCGTACAGGGTCACCTCCGCGGAGGAGTCGACGTCGAGGATCCGGCGCGCGACGGCGGCACCCACGATGCCGCCTCCGACGACCGCCGCCTTCACCGGTGCGCGTCCTCTCGATCGTCGGTCGTCTCCTCGGCGTCGCCGGACTCCGAGGCACGTCTGGTGTGTCCCACCCGCGCGACCGCACCGCGTACTGCGGATGAGATCGGCCGGGCGAGTAGCGGCAGCGCGATCAGAACGGCGACGGCGATCAGCAGTACCAGCGACCCGGTGCGCTCGACGAAGATACTCAGATCGCCACCCGAGACGATCATGGTCTGCCGGAGCGTCTCCTCGGCGAGCGGACCGAGCACCAGTGCGATCACCAAGGCGGCAGGCGACATGCCGACCCGCCGCATGAAGAAGCCCAACACGCCGCAGGCGAGCATGATCTGCACCTCGACGATGCTCGAGTTGACCGTGTAAGTGCCGAAGATGCAGAGCACGATGACGATGGGGCCGAGCACTCGGAACGGTACGCGCGCGATGCTCGCGAAGACCGGTATGCAGAACACGTTGACGGCCAACAGCATCACGTTGCCGAGGTACATGCTGGCGATGAGCCCCCAGGCGAAGTCGGGGTTCTCCTCCATCAGCAACGGTCCCGGCTGCAGACCCCACATCAGGAAGCCGCCGATCAGGACGGCCGTCGACGCCGAGCCAGGGATGCCGAGGGTGAGCAACGGCACCATCGCGCCCGCCGAAGCGGCGTTGTTCGCCGCCTCCGGACCGACCAGTCCGGGCATCGCACCCTTGCCGAACTTCTCGGGATGCTTGGAGATCGACTTCTCGAGGTTGTACGACATCAGGGACGCCACGGTCGCGCCGGCACCCGGAGCGAGGCCGACTCCGAAGCCGAGGAAGGAGCCGCGGAGCATCGGACCACGCGACTCTCGGTAGTCCTCACGGTTCGGCCAGAACGACTTGCCGCTGTTGCCGACACCGAAGAACCCGAGGCGTTCGAGGTGGCCGCCCTGCCAGAGCGTGTAAAGGATCTCGCCGACGCCGAACAGGCCGATCGCGACCGGGATGAAGTCGATGCCGTTGATCAGCTCGGTCGACCCGAACGTATAGCGCTGCTCTCCCCCGCCGATGTCGATGCCGACCGTCGCGATGGCGAACCCGATGAGTGCGGAGAGGAGCCCGAGCAGCTTGTTGCCCTGCAGGATCACCACCAGGGTGAGCAGGCCGGCGATCGTGAGCAGGAACAGCTCGGGCGGCCCGAAGCTGCTCGCGAACGACGCGGTGATGGGCGCGGCGACGCTCATCAGGATCGCGCCGATCGTACCGGCCACGAACGACGCGATCGCGGCCATCACCAGCGCCGGACCCGCACGGCCCTTGCGCGCCAGGGGGTATCCGTCGAACGTACTCGCCACCGTCGCCGACTCACCCGGCGTGTTGATCAGCACCGACGTGATCGTGCCGCCGTACATCGCGCCGTAGTACACGGCGGCGAGCATCACGATCGCGCTCGTCGGGTCGAGGCCGAACGTCAGCGGGAGCAGGATCGCCAACCCGGCAGACGGCCCGAGTCCCGGGATGACGCCGACGACCATGCCGATCAGCACGCCCGCGCCGAGGATCAGGACGTTCTGCACCGTCAGGATGTTGACGATGCCGTGGGTGACGAGGTCCATCAGGTACGCCTCCTCAGGGCATCGGCAGGATGCCGTCGGGCAGTCCGGCGTTCAGCCCGGTCTGGAACAGCAGGTACATCGCGACCGGCAGCGCGATCCCGAGGACCACCGCGCGTACGCGATGGCGCGGGTCGAGGATCCAGAGCGCGCCGACCAGGAACGCCGCACCGGTCAACACGGCACCGAGCAGCAGGAACCAGTACGTCACGAACGCCGCGGCGGCCACCATTGCCAGCGTGGCGACCGGGTGGCTCCCCTGTCCTTCGGTGGCCGGCTCGCCGGCGGGTTGGGGCCGCCGGACCTCGCGGTACAGCGCGATCGCGATCGTCACGATCGCGAGACTGCCGACGATGCGAGGGAAGACCCCGGCGCCGATGCGCCCTGCCGGCGTACGCCACTCCATCCCGAACGCCATCTCGGTGTACGCGAGGAACAGCACGAGGAGCACGGCGAGGAACGCGACCTGCGGCGTCAGCCACCGCGGCAGCCGCGGTGTCCTGTCGACGGCGCGGGCAGTCACAGCGCGCCCAGGTCCTCGAGCTTGGTCTCCAGCTCGGTCGCCGTGTCGTCGAGGTACGTCTCGAAGTCGTCGCCCCAGCGTACGTCGGCCGACAGGTTGTTCTGGTCGAGGTACTTCTGCCACTGGTCGGTCTTCACGACCTGCTTCATGGCGTCGATCCACCAGTCGCGGACGCTGTCGGGGACATCGGGAGGCAGGATCACGCCGCGCGGCATCGTGGGGACGTTCTTGACACCGATCGACTCCGCGGTCGGTACGTCGGGCAGCGCCTTCATCGGCTCGTTCCCGGTGTACAGCAGCGGCGTCATGTCGCCCGACTCGATCTGGCCGAGAACCTCCGCCGGATTCGACACGGCCGCGTCGAGTGCGCCGCTGAGCAAGGAGGTCTGGACCTGGCCCTCCTCGTTGTACGGCACGTAGTCGATCTCGTAGCCCTCATGCTCCGCCAGCATCGCGTGCACGATGTAGTCGACGTTCACGGTGCCGATTCCGCCGACGACGACCTTCCCCTTGTCCTTCGCGTATTTGACCCAGTCGTCCCAGGTCTTGATGCCCGAGTCGCTGTCGACCAGGAACACCGCGGCGTCGGTCGCCGTCAGACCGACCGGGGTGAAGTCCTCGTACGTCCAGCCGGTATCGGCCTGCAACGGCGTGGTGAGGAACGAGCCCGACGTCGTCGAGATGTCGTAGCCGCTGCCCGCCTGGCTGTACAGGTGGCCCCAGCCCTTCGCTCCGCTGCCGCCGTCCATGTTCTCGACCGTGATGTTGCCCGGGTACAGGTCCTCGGACTCGATGATGTCGACCAGCTGACGGGACATGATGTCGTTGCCGCCGCCCGGGCCGAACGCGATCGTCCAGTCGAGGTCCTGGGACGGATAGTCCTTCGTGTCGGTGGACGCGCTGTCGGTACCTCCGGCGGCGCAGGCGGTGAGTCCGACCGCGAGTACGGTCGCGGACGCCGCGATGAGTATCCGGTGCATGCCAGCCTCCTAGTTCACGGCCGGCGCGGCATCGAGACGGTGCCACGAGCCGGTCG
This sequence comes from Solicola gregarius, assembly GCF_025790165.1. GTDB lineage: Bacteria > Actinomycetota > Actinomycetes > Propionibacteriales > Nocardioidaceae > Solicola > Solicola gregarius. Next base: position 3,932,617 of record NZ_CP094970.1, on the reverse strand, counting down.
CAACTGCAGTGAGTCGGTTGTCGTCGTCGTACAGGCGGGACTCGAGGTGCACGATCCTGCGGCCGGGCCGCAGCAGCTCACCGACACAGGTGCCGTCGCCGGTCAGCGGGCGGAAGAACCGCAGCTGCATCTCGATCGTGACGGCGGTGGAGAGGTACCGATGGCACAGATGCCCCATCGAGATGTCCATCGCCGTCGTGATAACTCCCCCGTGCACAGACCCCTGCGGGTTGCACAGGTGCGATGCGTACGGCAGTCGTACGGTGCAGGACTGCCGTTCGTCGTCGTAGCTGATGTCGAGGTCGAGGAACCTGGCCAGGAAGAACTTCCCGAACTCCGGTTCGGCCTCGTCCGTTGCGCGTCGGGCGCGCTCGACCGCGCTCGCGTCAACTGTGCCCTCGCCCCTCACCCCCGACATCGCGCTCGTTGCTCGCTCACTCCGCGGGCGTCGCTCGTGCCTCGCACCGCCCACTCCGTTCGCTGTGCCCTCGCCGCTCACCCCCGACATCGCGCTCGTTGCTCGCTCACTCCGCGGGCGTCGCTCGTGCCTCGCACCGCCCACTCCGTTCGCTGTGCCCTCGCCGCTCATGACCACGTGAACTCCGGGCTCCGCTTCGCCAGGAACGCGCGTACGCCCTCGGCGTAGTCGTCGGTATCGAAGGACGAGTTACGCAGGTGCGTCGTGTGCTCGTCGTCCTCGACCTGACCGTTCGTGATGCGCCCGACGATCTGTTTGGCGGCACGTACGCTGAACTGCGCGCGCGTCGTCACGAGCCGGCAGAACTCGTACGTCTGCTCCTCGAGCTCGGCCGCGTCGTACAGCTCGTCGAGTACGCCGAGCGCGAGCGCGCGTTCGGCGCGGATCTGCTGCCCGGAGTAGAGCACCCACTTGGTACGGGCCGGCCCGACGAGGTCGACGAGGCGCTTGGTCGACTCCAGGCTGTAGACCAGCCCGAGCTTCGCCGGGGTGATCGCGAAGCGGGAGCGCTCGTCGCCGAAACGCAGATCGCAGGCCAGCGCGAGGCCGAACCCGCCGCCGATGCAGTAGCCGTGGATCATCGCCACGGTCGGCTTCGAGAACGACTCGAGTGCGTGCTCTGCCGCCGCGACGTGCTCGTTGTACGCCTTCGCGCTGGCGGCATCGCCGCGTACCTCTTGGAACTCGCTGATGTCCGCGCCCGAGGCGAACGCCCGCTCGCCGGCGCCACGGACGACGAGCACCTTGACGCCGGGGTCGGCATCGACGCCCGCGACGAGGTCGGGAAGCTCGCGGTACATGCCGAGCGAGATCGCGTTGTGGCTGTCCGCTCGGTTCAGGGTGAGGGTCGCGACAGACCCGTCGCGCTCGATCGTGAGGTGGTCGGACACGTCAGCTCCTGCTCATCTCTGGGTGTGCGTCGTAGATCGTTCCGGCGGCAAACAGCTCGTCGAGCTCGTCGTCGGGTACGCCTGCCTCGGCGAGCAGCTCCCGGGTGTGCTGCCCCAGCCACGGCGCCGGGCCGCGGACGGGTGTGTCGAGGCCGGAGTACTTGGTGGGCGGGCCGATCGTGCGCATCGGGCCGATGATCGGGTGCTCGACGTCGACGACCATGTCGCGCGCCCTGATGTGCGGGTCGGCCAGCGCCTCGGCGTACGTGAGCACGGGACCCCCGGGTACGCCGGCCTGGTCGAGCAGGTCGATCCAGGTCGCGGTCGGCAGCGTTGTGGTGATCGCCTCGATCTCGTCCTGCAGCTCGTCGATGTGCGCCATCCGCGCCGGCAGCGACTCGAACCGCTCGTCGCTCAGCCAGTCGGGCCGCTTCAGCACGCCGGTCACGAGGCGTTCCCAGAGCCGGTCGTTGTTGGCGCCGATCGTCACGTACCCGTCGGCGGTGCGGTACGCCTGGTACGGCGTCGAACGTCGGTGGCGGGTGCCGGTCGCCTTGGGTTCCTCGCCGTCGGCGAAGTAGGCGCCCGACTCCCACACGGTCCAGGCAAGCCCCGCGTCGACGAGTGAGATGTCGATGCTCTGGCCTTCGCCGGTGCGCTCGCGGATCATCTGGGCGCCGAGGATCGAGTAGATGGCGGTGGCGCCCGCGGCGATGTCGTTGATCGCGACGCCGACCTTCGCGGGCCGGCCGTCGGGTTGGCCGGTCATCCGCAGGAAGCCGACCATGCCCTGCGCCATGATGTCGAAGCCGGGACGGTCGCGGTACGGGCCGGTCTGCCCGAACCCGCTGATGGAGCAGTACAGGATGTCCGGCCGCACGGCGCGTACCGCGTCGTAGTCGATGCCGAGGCGGGTCGCCACCCCGGGCCGGAAGTTCTCGATCACCAGATCGGCGGATGCGGCGAGCTCGAGGAAGAGCCCTCGTCCGCGATCCGCCTTCAGGTCGAGGGAGATGCTGCGCTTGCTGCGATTCGGCATGGCGAACGGATAGCTCTCGTCGTTGACCTTCGGCGCGAGCCTGCGGGAGTCGTCGCCCGTGACGGGCTGCTCGACCTTGATCACGTCGGCGCCGAGCTCGGCGAGCACCATCGTGCAGTACGGCCCGGACAGGAAACGGGTCAGATCGAGGACGCGGAAGCCGTCGAGTGGCAACATATACTCTTCCCGTAATATGGGATACTCTTACTGTATTGCGGGAAGAGTAATGAGGTGAGCCGGGTCACGTCAAGAGCGATACCGTGACTCGTCACGACGGAGGGGCCGATGGCAACGAGGAAGAACGAATCGGGGGAAGCGGCGGCTGCGACGCGCTCGGGAGTGCAGTCGATCGACCGCGCGGCGACCGTGCTGCGCTGCTTCGACGGGCGCCACCCCGAGCTCGGTACAAGCGAGATCGCCCGCATGACAGGGCTTTCGACGAGCACGGTGCACCGCCTGCTGACCGCGATGCAGCACAACCATCTCGTACGCCAGACCGCCGACCGACGCTTCGGGCTCGGCCCGATGCTGATGCAGCTCGCCCGCAGCGGCGCGTTGCCGACCGCATTGCGCGACGCCGCCCTTCCGTACATGACCGAGCTGCGCGACGAGGTGCACGAGACCGTCGGGTTGCACGAGCTGCTCGGCACCCACCAACGGGTGGTCGTCGACCAGGTCGAGAGTCACCAGCAGTTGCGGCGTACGTACACCGAGATCGGCGTGCCGATCGAGCTGGTGCACGGCGCGCCGGGGAAGGCGATCCTCGCGTTCCTGCCGCCGGCCGCACAGGACCGCTGCCTCGAGGCACCGATCGAGGCGGTCACCGAGGCGACGATCACCGACCCCGATGCGCTGCGCGCTGAGCTCGCCGTTGCCCGCGAGTGCGGATGGGCCGGTTCGTCGTCGGAGCGTACGCCCGGCATCCGCTCGGTCGCGGCACCGGTCTTCGACCACACCGGCTCCGTTGTCGGCTCACTCGGAGTCTCGGTCCCCCAGGTCCGGATGAGCGACGAGCGCGCGAAGGAGCTCGGTGAGCGCTCGCGCGATACGGCGCGGCTGGTCTCGATCGCCCTCGGCGCCCCGACCGACGAACACTGAGCTGTGGTGGGTCAGGCGGTACGCAGGGCGGCCGCGTGGCCGAGCGGATGCGCGACGACCCGCAGCCCCGACCGGCCGAACCCGACGTCGACGTGTGCTCCGCCGATCGTCGTCGTGGCGAGTGCGCGCGGCTCGTACCGGGCACCATCGGCGTCCGAGCACATCGCATCCGCGAGGTCGGTGAACGGACCGGCATGGCGCAGGCCGTGCGTCTCCCACTGCACGCTCGACCGCCACACCCGCGGCGCATCGCGTACGTCGGGAGGCCAACCGTCGAGCATGGCGCTCAGGTCGAACCGCGCCTCGAATCCGTCGGCCGACGCGCGCGCGGACTTCACGGACGTGCCGTCGCCCGCCGTCAGCACCACGCGTACGAGCGCGTCACCGGAGTGCGCACCCGACAAGCATGCCCGCCCCCGGAGTACGAGCGCCTCACGCTCGAGTACCACGCTGGTCAGCTCGGACTCCCAGCCGAGCTCGTCCGGTCGTAGTCGGTACAGATCGAGCGGGATGCTCGCCTCCGGATCGTCCCAGTACGGCAGCGCCGCGAGCACCTCGTCGTTCGCCACCACCGTCTCCAGGCCGGGCCCCTTCGCCGCCTCGTACCGCATCACGGCCTCGGCGTCGCGACGCCTTCCCTGGCAGACCAGCCAGCCGGCGAGCCGGTTCGCGGGCGTCAGCCGGCTGCGCCGGAGCGCGCCGTCGCGCCAGAACTCCCGGACGGCCGAATGCAGCGTCGCCCAGTACTCGTCGCCGCAGCCGGGAACGTGCGCGAAGTAGCGCCACATGTCGCCGGGGAGTACCCGCTCGCGGAACGCTGCCTGCACCGCCGGGCTGCCGAGCGCACGAACGGTCTGCAGTGCCGTCCGCTTGGTGCGGACGCGGTCCTCGAGGTCGGCGAGATCGTTACGGCCATCGGTGATCGCCGAGCCGTCGGAGCGAATCCGCCAGTTGTAGACGACCGGTCGCACGACGTCGAACGACCGCGCCGTCAGGTAGGCATGGGTGAGCGTCACCTGATCCTCGTATCGGACGCCCTGCGGGAATGCGAGCGACTCGCGCTCCCAGAAGCTGCGCCGGAAGACCTTGTTCCAGGCGAACACGTCGCCCAGGATGTCCGGGCGGTCGTCAACCGTCAGGCCGAGGCGGTTCCGCTCGTGTAGCCGCGCCATCCAGCGCGGTTCGTCGTACGCGCGGCCGTCGTACCGCCGCATCGACCCGACCGCGAAGTCGGACCCCGACCGCTTCGAGCGCACCGACGAGCTCGTCGTACGCACCCGCGACGACCGTGTCGTCGGAGTCGGCGAACGCGATGAGCTCGCCGGCGGACTCGGCGACGCCGCGGTTGCGGGCGGCGCCGAGGCCGTGGTTCGGAGTCGGCACCAGCCGAACGTTCGGATACGTATCGGCGTACGTCCGGGCGATCGTCGCCGTCCCGTCGGTCGAGCCGTCGTCGACGATCACGACGTCGAGCGGCTCGTACGACTGGGCGAGGATGCTGTCGAGACACTCGGCGAGATATCGCTCGACGTTGTACGCGGGTACGACGACGCTCAGGTGGGGACGCCGGCGCACCTGCGGTGTTCCCGCGGGGCCGGGTAGCGCATCAACCATGGACCATCCCGTAGGTCTTCGTCGACGGACGGAGTGCCGACATCCGAATGGTGACACGAGATTCCGCCTCGATCGGTCGATGCCGCCCAGATGTACGCCTCGCTTCACTCGCTGTTCATTCCGGCCTGCGTACGATCCATCGGCGGCTGCGGCCTGCCCGAAACAGCACGCCAGAAGAGCCCGACCGCGAGAGGACGTACGCATGCCCAGCGAGGCGCAATTCGTGCATGCCGAGCGACGAACGATCGTGCTCCCTCGCCGACGCATCCTTTACGTGCCGATGCCGAAGAGCGGCTGCACCTCGATGCTGTGGACCCTGTCGCGCGTCGCGGGCCTGAGCCCGGAGCACTTCCATCGCTCGGTGAGCGGCCAGGTGACACCGGCGATGACGATCCACGACCTCGAACGCTGGCGCGGCAAGTTCAAGTGGAGCCTGCTGGACACCGGCGAGCGCGATGCGATCGCCCGCGACGACTCGTGGCTGCGGTTCACGACCGTGCGCGACCCGGCTCCGCGGCTGTGGTCGGCGTGGCAGTCGAAGCTGCTGCTGCGCGAGCCCGACTACGTCGCGGCGTACGGCACGGCCGACTGGTTTCCGCGGCGCCCGGTCGATCCGGCCGATCTGGTCGACGCGTTCCGCGCGTTCGTACGCGCGCTCGACCGTCCGTCCGACGAACGCCCACGAGACGCACACTGGGCGCCGCAGACGCGCGTCCTCGATCTCGCGCCGCCGCTCACGCATGTCGGTCACATCGAGCGCATAGACGAGACCGTGGCGAAGCTCCGCGCGCACATCGGCGGGCGGGCGGCCGCACGGGTACGGGTCGAGCGGGAGAACAGCGCACTGCTGCCGTACTCCCCCGCGTTGTACGACCCTGCGACGGCGCGCATCGTCAACGACCTCTACGCCGACGACCTGTCCCGGCTCGGCTACCAACCGCTCACGCCCGCGATCGATCAGGACGGGCTCGATGCGTGGTCGACGCAGGTCGAGCCGCTGCTGCCCCTGGTCCGCGGACACATCGAACGACACGAACGCATCGCATCGCTGCTGCGGATCGCGCGACGTGCCCGCACCCCACGTACCCAACCGCCGGATCCTGTTGTGGAGAAGGCGGACCCGAGAACCCACCCCCTCGACGAAGGAGCCGTGCGTACGCATGCTGTCCACCACGTCTAGCGAGACCGCGGACTCGTCCGCGAGCCTCGTGGCCGAGGTTGCCGAATCGGAGAACGCCGAACGGCAAGGAGACAACACCGAACCACAGTCCCGCCGCCGAGTGGTGTTCGTCGCCGGTTCGGGTCGCAGCGGGACGAGCACGCTGGCGGGCATCCTGCGCGAGCTCGGCCTGTACGTGCCGCAGCCCGAGGTCGTACCGGACGAGACGAACCCGCGCGGGTTCGCCGAGCCGCAGTGGCTGGTCGACTTCCACGACGAGCTCCTCAAGCGCAGCAACGTGCAGGTGTCGGATGCCCGTCCACGGGCGTGGTTCGAGGCCGGGCGGCCGACGGCTCGCGAGGGCGTGCGCCAGCGCGCGACGGAATGGCTGAGCGAGCAGTTCGCCGAGAAGGACGAGCTGGTACTCAAGGATCCGCGGCTCGCGTGGTTCCTCGGCCTGTGGCGGGTCGCCGCGATCCGCGCGGGTGCGACGCCGTGCTTCGCGACGATGCTGCGCCCGCCGACGGAGGTCGTGGGCAGCAAGCAGAAGTACTACAACGGCCGGCTCAGCAACGCGCACGGTACGGCCGCGTGGGTGAACATGATGCTGCACACCGAGCGGGCGACGCGTGGATCGGATCGGGTCTTCCTCCGGTACCACGACCTGCTCGACGACTGGACGACGTCGCTCGTCCGCACCGGCGACGCGCTCGAGATCGAGCGGGTGCAGTCCGCATCCGCCGATGGCATGCGCCGGGTGCACAACTTCGTCGATCCGTCCCTACGCCGGGTACGTCTCACCTGGGACGACGTCGACGTGCCGGACCGGCTTCGCGAGCTCGCTGACGCGACGTGGGTGGGACTCAGCACCCTCGCCGAGCCCGACGGCGATTCAGAGGAGGCGTACGCCGGTCTCGACGAGCTGCGCGACGCGTACACCCGCTACTACGAGGAGGCCGAGGCGGTCGCGAACTCCTCGCTGATCGCTGCGCGGCGCGCGGCCGTCGCACCCCGGCCGACCGAGCCCACCGACCCTGCCGCGGACGATGCCGCGCCCAACGCCGGGCGCCTCGCGCGGCTGGTCGATCGGATCCCGCACGATCAGCGCGCGAAGATCCCGCCATCGGTACGACGAGGCGCGCGGCGGATGCTGTCACACCGGGAGGACTGATGGGATTCACCAACCTCGAGGGCCGCGGCGACTTCGACGTCGACTGGGCCTGGGAGCGGGGCGACCTCGAGACCGGTATGACCGCGGTGCTGCGGGTGAAGAACGAAGCTCGGTCGATGCCCTGGGTGCTACCACCGCTGCTGCACGCATGTCGGCAGGTGGTGGTCGTCGACAACCAGTCCGATGACGGAACTGCGGAGATGGCGCGACGTACCGCGGCCGAGCGTGGCCTGACAGAACGGCTCACCGTGACGGAGTACCCGTTCGCCGTGAGTCGCTGCGGGCCCGAACACCTCGCCACCCCCGAACGCTCCCTGCACAACCTCGCCTACTTCTACAACTGGTCCTTCGCCCACGTACGCACCACGTACTCGATGAAGTGGGACGGCGACATGGTCCTCACCCGCGAGGGCGCCGCCACCTTCGCCGACCTGTCCTGGCAGCTCGGCAACACCGAGACGGTGGTGACGATGCCGCGCCATCCGCTGTTCGTGGAGAGCGACCGGGTCGCGTACCTCGACGTCGGCCTCCGCAACATCGAACCCTGGATCTATCCGATGGGCCCCGACTACACCTTCGTCAAAGCCTTCGAATGGGAACTACGCCTCTTCCCCGACCACGTCGAACGACTCACCCTCCCCGGCGGCCTCTGCGTCGAACTCAAATACCTCGACTCCGACGAGTTCTCCCACTGGACCGACCCCGACGCCTTCGCCACCAGCGTCCGCACCCTCCGCAAACGCCGCGAATGGACCGTCTTCAACGCCCTCGCGGGCGGCGAACCCGCCGACAGCCTCGAGTCCGTCGTCCGGATCGAGTCACCCCCCGGCATCCACGTCATCGACCACGTCACCAACACCTGGCTCCCCCAAGCCGACCGCCCCATCGTGAAAGAACCGGTCAATGCTTAGCGGCAGTCATCGTCGCGAACCCACCAGGCCCGCGTCCCGGCGGGCCAGCGCTTGCCGCCCGGCTTCGGCAGCCGAGCTCGACGGAGCCAGGGCCGCCCAGACGACGCCGACACCGGCCATTGCCGCACCGATGTACATCGCCGGTTGGAAGCCGTCGATGAAGTTCGCCGCGCTGGCGTAACCGCCGCCGTTGTCGGCGAACACGGCGGCGAGGACGGCGACGCCGAAGACGCCTCCTACCTCGCGCAGAGCATTGTTGGTGCCGGCGGCGACGCCCGTGTCGGCGACCGGAACGGCGCTGGTGACGGCATTGGCGACGGTCGGGAAGCACATCGCGGTACCGACGCCGGCGAAGACGAGCGGTGCGACGAGAGTCGGGTAGCCGACTCCCGGCTCGACCAGGGCGGTGAGCCAGAGCAGCCCGAGACCCTGCATCGACAGCCCGATGACCATGAACGGCTTGTTGCCGAACCTGTCGGCGAGCAGCCCGGCGATCGGAGCCGCGACCACCGGTGTGGCGAAGAAGGCCAACGTACGCAGTCCGGCGTCGAACGGGCCGTAGCCCATGCCCACCTGGAACAGCTGGGTCAGGAGGAACACCGCTCCGATGAGCGACATGAACTGGAAGAAGATCACGCCGTTCGCCGTCGTGAACTCGCGGGAGCGGAAGTACGCCAGCGGGACCATCGGGTACGTCGCCCGCCGCTCCCACGCCAGGAACGCCACGACCAGTGCCACTCCGAGCAGGAGCGAGCCGATCACCTCGGCGCTGCCCCAGCCGATTCTCGGCGCGCGGACCGGCGCCCACGTGAGACCGAACATCGCGAGACCCACCAGACCGAGTCCCGGCAGGTCGAGCTGCGGTCGCGGGCCATAGCTCTCCCGCAGCTTCCACTGCGACAGCACCGCCACGGTCGCTCCGATCGGAACGTTGATCCAGAAGATCCACTGCCACGAGATGCCCTCGATGATCGCGCCGCCGAACACCGGACCGGAGGAGACACCCAAGCCGGTGACCCCACCCCAGAGCCCGATCGCCGCACCGCGCTTCTCGTACGGAAACGCATCGCTGATCAGGGCGAGGGTCAGCGGCAGGACGGCAGCCGCGCCGGCCCCTTGGATCACCCGTGCCACGATGAGCTCGGTGCCGCTCTGCGACAACGCCGCACCGATGGAGGCCGCGGCGAACACCAGCAGCCCAGCGGCGTACGTGCGCCGGCGACCGATCCGGTCACCGATCGCCGCACCCGTCAGCATCAGGCAGGCGAAGGCCAGGTTGTACGCGTTGATCGTCCACTCGAGATCGAACAGGCTCGCGCCGAGATCCTCCCGTAGTGCTGGCAACGCAGTGGCGACGACGACCACGTCGAGGGCCGCGACGAAGCTCCCGATCGAGGCCAGGATGAGCGTCCAGACCCGAAGCGGACCGTTCGGTTCCGCACGGCCGGTCATCGTCCGGCCCCGTCCGAGGTTGCCTGCACAGGCGTCGGATTCGGCGGCTGGATGTAGTCCTCGCCGTCCCTGCGATCGCGCGACGGAAGTGCGCCGGCGGCGAATGCCCCGAGTAGCGCCATGCCGGCGACCGTTGCGAGCGCCGGACCGAACCCGTCGCCGTACGCCACGGCGGACCCGTAACCGCCGTAGCCGGCGAAGACCGCCGCCGTCACCGCGATACCGAATGCTCCCCCGAGCTGACGCAGCATGTTGAACGTTCCCGAGGCCGCCCCCGTGCCCGACGCCGGAACGGCACCGAGTACTGCGCTCTGCGCCGCCGGGATCACCATCGACGCGCCGACGCCCGCGACGACAAGCGGGACGACCAGGGTGACGTACGCCGCGTCGCGCGTCGCGACGATGCCGAGCCAGCCGAACCCGACGGCCAGTGCCGCCATGCCGGTCGTCACGAACGACCGCTCACCGATGCGGCCGATCTGTGGCCCGACGAGCGGAGCCACCACCGACAGGGTCACGGTCAGCGGCGCCAGCCTCAGACCCGCGCCGAGCGGTCCGGTTCCCTGTGCGGCTTGAAAGAACTGGGCGAGGAAGAACACTGCGCCGAACATCGCAGCGAACATCAGGAACGTCGCAGCGTTGCCCGCCGCGAAACCGCGGCGCGCGAAGAAGGGCATCGGCAGCATCGGCTGGGGACTCCGCAGCTCCCAGCGTACGAACGCGGCGACCGCGACGATGCCTACGGCGAGCGCGCCGAGCACCTCCGGGCTGTCCCACCCGGCGGCGTTTCCGCGCACCAGCGCCCACACGACACCGAAGCAGCCGACGGCTATCAGGACCATGCCGACGACGTCCAGCCGGCGGGTCGTCCCGTACGCCTCGTCGATGCGGCGCCACGCCAGCGGCACCAGTACAGCGCCGATCGGCAGGTTGAGCCAGAAGATCCACTGCCACGATGCGGCCTCGACGACGACTCCGCCGACGACGGGGCCGCCAAGGGTCGCAAGTCCGGTCACGCCGGCGAACAGGCCCAGCGCGGCCCCTCGCCGCTGCGGGGTGAACGCCGCACTCAACACCGCCAGTGCCACCGGGGTCACGCCGGCCGCGCCGACGCCCTGCACCACCCGGGCGGCGACGAGCCAGCCTACGCCGGGAGCGAGCGCACAGGCCGCCGACGCGAGGCTGAACACGGACAACCCGACGATCAGGACTCGCCGCCGGCCGAACCGCTCACCCAACGCCGCCGCCGGCATCAGCAGGACGGCGAACGTCAGCGTGTACGCGGTGACCGTCCACTCGAGATCCTCCAGCGATGCGCCGAGGTCCGTCCGGATCGCGTCCAATGCGGTCATCACGACCATGACGTCGAGGACGACCATGAACGACGCCACCGCCGTGATGCCGAGTACCCACCGCTGCGCGGTCGTCATCCTCGGGTCTGTCCCTGCCTCTGTCATTGCCATAGCGGTGACTCCGGTCTGCTCGTTCTCAGTGGCGGCATGCAAAAGGACAGACGCGACGTACGCCCGAAACTGGGCGCGCCGATTCCGACCAGTTCCGTTGGCCGCCGGTGTCAGTACCAGGGAGGATGAATAGAGGAGGCGGCAATGACGGCAGAACTGCTCGAACGAGCGCGCGCGGGTGATCGCGACGCGTTCACCGCACTCACCCAGAAGCACCGCGGCGAGCTGCAGGCGCATTGCTATCGCATGCTCGGCTCGCTGCAGGATGCCGAGGACGCACTGCAGGAGACGTTGCTCGCGGCCTGGCTCGGTCTCGATGGCTTCGAGGGTCGATCGTCGATTCGCACGTGGCTGTACCGCATCGCCACGAATCGGTGCCTGAACGTACTGCGGTCGTCCGCGAGAAGGCCGGTCGCATCGGCGGCACTTCCCGTGCCGGCGCCGAAACCGACCAGCATGGGCGAGGTGCCGTGGCTACAGCCGTACCCCGACGTCTTGCTCGAAGGACTCGCCGACCCGACGCCCGGACCGGAGGCTCGCTACGAGTCCCGAGAGGCGATCTCGCTCGCCTTCGTCACGGCGGTACAGCTGTTGCCACCGAACCAACGAGCAGTGCTTCTCCTGCGCGACGTACTCGGGTACCGGGCGCGGGAGGTCGCGGAGCTGCTCGGGCTGACCGAGAGTGCGGTCACCGGAGCCCTCAAGCGGGCACGCGCGTCCGTCGACTCGGCTCGGTCCGCCGAAGCGCCGCCACCCCCGTTACCCGGCACGCCGGAGGAGGGCGCCCTGCTCGAGCGGGTCGTCGATGCCTTCACCGCATTCGACGTCGATGCGATCGTCGCCCTGATGACCGACGACGCCTGGGTACGGATGCCGCCGCTGCCCTTCGAGTACCACGGATCCGTCGCGGTGCACCGCTTCTTCACCGCGATCGGTCCGCACAAGCACCGATTCGATCGGATGGTGCCCGTCCGGGCGAACTCCCAGCCGGCGTGGGGCATCTACACCCAGGATCCGGCCGCCGGGCGACTGCACCTCACCTCGCTCATCGTGGTCGACGTCGTCGGTGACCGGATCGGTGAGCTGACCCGATTCGAGACGACGGTCGCCTCCTACTTCGGGCTGCCCCGAACGCTTCCCGGCTCTACATCATGAGCCAGGCGAGCGCCGCATCGGTGAGGTCGTGCGCACGCAGTCGACCGGTGTCCGCATAGGCGACCGCCTCGCGGCGCAGTGCGTCCGGATCGCCTCCACGCTCGACGCAGAACCCCTCGAGCTCGTCCACCCACTCCGAGAAACGCGTGCCGGAGACCTCGGGGTGGAACTGCCAGCCGATGGCTCGGGCCTGCAGCGACTCATCGACGAAACCCTGGCAACCGGCCGCCGACGTACCGATCACGCGAGACGTCGGCGCCGGCTTGAAGGAGTCGCCGTGGAACTGAGCCCACGGGCCGACGGGGCACAGCTCGGGGTCGATGCTCGCGACGTCGCGCCAGCCGAACTCGGCCGTCTCGGCCCGCTGGACGGTCCCGCCGAGTGCGCGCGCGATGAGCTGGCCGCCGTAGCAGATGCCCATCGCCGGCGTGCCGGCATCGAGCGCGTCGCGTACGAGCGCGGCCTCGGAAGCGACCACGTCGCGCTGGTCGTCCGCCCACGCGCTTCGCGCGGACCCCAGCAGGACGAGAAGGTCGGGCGCGTCGAGACCCGCGTACGTCGGCAGGGCATCGCGATCGAGATAGCGCAGCTCGGCTCCTCGCTCGACGAGGCGGCCACCGACGAATCCCGCCTGCCGGTCGTCGGCGTCGGCGCTGACGTAGACCCGCATCGCCCTCCCCTAAACGTTTTAGAACAGCAATGTGACTGGCGAAAGTACACCAGAACGTACGACGAGGCCGCCACACCTGGTGTGGCGGCCTCGTCGGGAGTTGCGCTAGCGGTCAGGCAGCGAGATCGAGCGCCTCACGACCACCGGTCGCCGCTGCCGGGGCCGGTGCGTTCAGCATCCGGTCGAGCACGAATGCGGCGTCGATTCCGGCGGCGATGGCGAGCGCGACGGCGCCCGCGGTGAAGCCCCACGGAAGACCCGCCGAGAGCATCGGTACGACCAGGACTGCCAGCGCGATGGAGGCGACGACGCTCAGCGTGAACCGCACACCGTAACCCTTACGCACCACGACCGAACCTGTTCCAACTGCGTCAGCACGCATGGGCTGCCTCCTCATTTCTGATCGACTGTGTCCATCTATGGTAACGTCCGCGGTCACCTCCCCATTTCGACTTTCCCCTTATCTGGTTGTGATTTCGAGCACAGACCGTTGCGGGCTCGGCACTCATGTGGTGCGGGTCACCCGGCCGGCGATTCTCGGGAATGTTGCACACGGCATCCGAATGCTCGCTAGGGTTTTCGCTGTCTTGAAAGATCCAGCGCGGGGGGTGGATCTCCCGGCGCGTACGCCCTTGGAGGCAGACGTGACCAACACTCGCACCACCAGACTCGTACGAATCGCCGCCACGTGTCTGGCGGCATCCGTCATCGTGCCGCCGGCAGTTGCAGCGGCACAGACCGAGCAACCGGATCACCGGGCGCGCGACAAGTCGACCATCGGGCCGAAGGCGTACAAGTCGCTGCACCTCGGCATGTCGAAGAAGAAGGCCGTGAAGACCGGTCTGCTCCGTGATCCGGAGAAGATCGGGAAGTGCACGTGGTACTACCTCAAGGCGTCGCAGGGAGCGATGAACCCCGGCAACGGCGTGATCGTCTCGCCCAAGCACGGGCTCGTCAACCTCCCCGGCACCGACACGATGCATACGCCCGAGGGCATCCGGATGGGCTCGATCAACGATCACTTGGGCTCGCTCGCGAAGCGCATCCGCCATGCGTACAAGCGGTACGCCTACGACGAGATCTCCGGGCCGCCGACCTATATCGTGCCGACTCCGGGCAACCGCAAGGCGCACTATTCGTTCGTGATCGGCGGCGACCACCGCGTCAAGGACCTCGCCCTGACTCTCGACAAGAACGGCTGCGGGCTCGGCGGCTGGCCGTACTAGCGAGGGGTCAGGTCAGCGAGAAGGCGACCGGGAGCACACCCGCCCAGGCCAGCTCGGCCAGCACGTCGACGGCCGACTTCGCATCGAGCTCGGGAATGACCAGCGTCAGCGGCCCTTGACCGAAGCCCGGCAGCCAGCCGAGGTCCTCGGCCACCCGGGTCGCGTGGCGGGCGGTGGGTGCGTCGGCGAGCACGATCCGCAGCGATCCCGTCGCCGCACCCAGCGTCGTACGTACGTCCAGCTCCAGTTGAGATGTCATCGTTCCTCCTCGAATTCGGGACCGAACACACCGTCCGGGTCCCAGGCCGTCTTGATCTGCGTCAGCCGCGCGTAGTCCTCGGCGGTGTACGCCGCACTCATCCGCGCCGGGTCGGTCTCGAAGTTGCGGAAGGTGAGACCGCTTGCGTACGGACGTACGCGATCGGCAATGCTCGCCACCTGATCGGCCGCACCCGAGTCGGGATCGGAATCGACGGCCGTCGCGACCACCGAGTACGGCAGGTCGCGATGACCGACCGGCCCATGGCCCGGTGCCGAGCGCGCCATCGCGCCGCCCCAGTGCCGGAGCTCGATCGCCATCACCGCCGGGCTCTCCTCCGCCGCCTCGACCACCGTGTCGAGCAGTGCATCCGGCACTTCTCGCACCAGGTCGATGTGCTGGCGAGCGGCCATCGGTGGTGGCGGCGGGCCCGCGGCGTGTGCGGCGTCGGCGAAGGTCAGCTCGCCGAATCCGCCGAACAGCGGCTCCCCTGCGGCCGCCGTCAGCGGTTCGGCGAGACCGGCGGCGTTCGGCTCGGAGCCGAACACGCGCAGGGCGAGCACCAGCCGCCCACGTACCTCCTCGGGCAGCTGCGGCATGGGCGGTACCCGCATCGCCGTCACCGACGTGTTGAGTACGTCGGGCTCCGTGGCCGACCAGTCCCGGTAGGCCGCGAGCGCGCTCGCGGCCCGGTCGAACGGGTACATCGTGAGCCCGGACCAGACCTGGCCGACCGGATAGAGGTAGAACTCCAGCGCCGTCACGGCCGCGAAGGCACCGCCACCACCGCGCAGCGCCCAGTAGAGGTCCGGATGGCGTTCGCCGTCGACCCTCCGCACCTCGCCGTCGCTGGTCACGATCTCGGCCGCGGTGAGGCTGTCCGCGGCGTAGCCGTGGGTCCGCGACAGCCACCCCGCGCCCCCGCCGAGCGTGTAGCCGACCACACCGACCGCCGGGGTGCCGGAAAGCGGGGCGAGGCCGTACGGTGCGGCGGCCGCGATGACGTCGGACCACAACGCGCCGGGCTCGACCCGGGCGAGGCGTCGCCCGGGGTCGATCTCGACACCGGCCATCAGCGACGTACGCAGCAGCATGCCCTCCGCAGGGCTGATGGTGCCGTGCCCGGTGGACTGGATCGTCAGCGGCAGGCCGTGCTCACGGGCGACCCGAACCGCGACGGCGACATCGGATCGGCTCGTGGCCTCCGCGATGACCGCGGGACGCGGGTCGATGGTGCGGTACCAGGACAACCTCTCCGCGTCGTACCGGTCGTCTCCCGGGCGCAGCACAGCGCCGTGGAACGACCGTTCTAGGTCGGAGGCAGCAGTTCGGGCGTACGTGGTGGTGGCGATCATCGGTGCGTCCCCCCTGGTTCGTGGTCGATGCGATGATCCTCGTCCCGGACACCGGTCGGTGTCGTCGTACATAAGAGGGGTCTTGGGGGTCGTCGTGTGACACGACGGGGAGGAGCACTCGTACACCGACGGGAGTACGCGGAATGCGCTACCTCGGAGGGACGAACCAGGCCGATCCGGCGACTACGATGCACTACATGCGCGCTGTCAGGCAGAAGTTGGACCATCGGTGGAAGCGATACTTCATCGCGGAGTGGTTCGTCACGATCGGTGTCGTCGCGATTGCGATGCGGCAGTGGAAGGGCCGCGTACGCGAGTCCGAGCAACGCGCCGTCGACGCCGAGCGTGGACGCGAGGAGGCCGCGCGTCGCCGTGCCGCGGAGGAGCGGCTACGCATCGCCCGCGAGCTGCACGACTCGCTGACGCACAGCATCTCCGTGATCAAGGTGCAGTCCGGCGTCGCCGCGCATCTGGCGCGCAAGCGCGGCGAGGACGTGCCGGACGCGATCCTCGCGATCCAGGAGGCGAGCTCCGAGGCCGTCCGCGAGCTGCGCGCGACGCTGGAGGTGCTGCGCGAGGAGAGCGCGACGTCGGGCAGCGGTATCGAGCGCATCCCTGCGCTCGTCGAGCGCACCCGCTCGACCGGGCTCACCTCGACGGTACGGATCTCCGGCAAGCCGCGGACGGTACCCGACGACATCGACAAGGCGGCGTACCGGATCGTCCAGGAGGCGCTCACCAACGTGACCCGCCACGCCGACGCGTCGGCGGCGACCGTCGAGCTCGCGTACCAGTCGGACCTGCTCACGGTGAGCATCGCCGACGACGGGGGCGGCGTTCCCGACGCCGACCCGGTGCCCGGTCTCGGCCTGGTCGGCATGCGCGAGCGGGTCGCCGCGCTCGGTGGAAAGCTGTCCGCGACGAATCGCTCTGAGGGTGGCTTCCGGGTGTGTGCTGAGATTCCGGTGCCGGTGGCCCCATGATCCGTGTGGTGATGGTCGACGACCAGACGCTGATCCGCACGGGCCTGAGGGCGCTGCTCGACGCCGAGGACGACATCGACGTCCTCGGCGAGGCCGGCGACGGACGCCAGGGCGTGGATCTCGCCCGCAAGTACCGGCCCGACGTCGTGCTGATGGACATCCAGATGCCGGTGCTCGACGGCGTCGCGGCGACCCGCGAGATCGTCGCCGACCCCACGCTCAGCGACGTACGTGTCGTGATGCTGACCAACTTCGGCCTGGACGAGTACGTGTTCGACGCGTTGCGCGCGGGGGCGAGCGGTTTCCTCGTCAAGGACTCCGAGCCCGACGACGTATTGCAGGCGGTACGGGTCGCGACCGAGGGCGACGCGCTGCTTTCGCCCGTCGTCACTCGTACCCTGATCAGCGAGTTCGTCTCACGGCCGCCGGACGCGATCTCCGCCGGCGGACTCGAGCAGCTCACTAACCGCGAGCGTGAGGTCGTCGCCCTCGTCGGGCACGGCCTGAGTAATACCGAGATCGCCGAGAAGATGGTGGTCAGCCCGACGACCGCGAAGACGCATGTCAGCCGGGCGATGACGAAGACCGGCGCCCGCGACCGTGCCCAGCTCGTCGTGTTCGCGTACGAGACGGGGCTGGTGACCGCCCGATCACGAAAGACCGGCGCCTGACCCACCCCGTGAGCATGACGTTTCGGCCCCATTCCTCGCGAAACTGGGGCCGAAACGTCATGCTCAGCGGGGCTGGATGACGCGGCCGCCCTGAACGACGGTGCGGCGCCGGCCGGTGTCCCACAGCACCTCTGGCTCGTCGAACGGGTTGCCGTCCAGGATCACGAGGTCACCACGCGCTCCGGGCCGGATCCGACCGATGTCGTCACGGCCGATCAGCTCCGCGTTGACCGAGGTCGCCGAGCGCAGCGTGTCGAGTACGCCCGCGGCCTCGAGCTGCAGTCGCAGGCCGGTCAGCTGGTCGGACTCCAGGTCGCCCATCAGGTCGGTGCCGAAGCCGATCCGCACCCCGGCGTCGCGGGCGATCTGGATCGCCCGCTGTCCGGAGGTCAGCACCTCCTGGTTCTTCTGCAGCTGGAACCCGGTCAGTCCGAGATCGGCGCCACGGCGCTCGATCGCAGCGTACGCCGCCAGTGTCGGTACGAGGAATGCCTCGCCCACCGCCATCACCTTCGCGGTCTCCGCATCGAGCAGGTTGCCGTGCTCGATGCTGCGTACGCCGTTCTCGACCGAGTGCACGATCGCCTCGGGCGAGTACGCGTGGGCCACCACGTAGCTTCCCCGCCGCGCCGCCTCCTCGGTGACGGCCCGCACCTCCTCGGCGGAGTACTGCGGGTTGCGGATCGGGTCGCTCGGCGACATGACGCCACCGGAGGTCATGATCTTGATCGCATGTGCTCCCCGCCGGAAGCGGTCGCGTACCGCCCGCCGCAGCGGGTCGACGCCGTCGACGACCTCGACCATGTGACCGTCGCACAGGCAGCCGTCGTAGTCCTCGGGTCGCGGGTCGCCGTGCCCGCCCGTCTGGCTGAGGGCGGGGCCCGTGTAGTGGTAGCGCGGCGCCGCGATCAGGCCCTCGCGGATGGCGTTCGCCAGCCCAGGGTCGCCACCGGCCACGTCGCGTACCGTCGTGAACCCGCGGCCCAGTGCGCGTCGCAGCCGGTGCGCGCCCTTGAGCGCGAGATAGCTCAGCGGCGTGGTCTCGAGCACCATCTCGTCGAGCCCGCTGCCGTACGCATGGAAGTGCGCGTCGATGAGCCCTGGCACGACGACACCGCCGCGGGCGTCGATCGCCTCGGTGTCGGGTGAGTCCGAGCCGTCGACGATGACACCATTGTCGATCACGACAGGGCCGTCACTCAGACTCTCGTGCTCGCCATCGAAGACGAGCGCGTTGTCGATCCGCAGCGTACGGCTGCCGTCGGTCATCGGGGATCCCTTCAGTCGCTGGCCGGCACGGGTGCCGGTGCCGGCAACGAGAACAATGCCAGGAACCGCTCGAGTGTCTTTCGCTCCCCCGCGTAGCGCATGACGCCTGCGTCGACCGCCTCATCGAGGTCGCGCCCGTCGTACACCACCGAGGCGAGATCGTTCTGGTCGCCCTCGATGGTGACGTCGGGGTCGGTCGCCGGTCCCGCGTCGGCTTCGAACGTGCCGTCCGAGACGTACGCATGGAACGGCTGGCCGCTGACGCGAAGGTCTACCCGCAGGGTCACGCCGTCTGCCGCGGCGTGATCGAACATGTTGCGCAGGGACAAGATGAACGAGTTCACGCTCAGCGCCGCGTCGCGCGGAAGCAATGGTGACCGGGCGCCCCACTGCCCGAGCTTGCCGATGACCGGCTCCAACTGGTGGCCCCACTCGGTCAGGTCGTAGACCCACGCACTGGCGGGCGGGTCGAGTCGCCTGCGCACGACGACGCCGAACCCTTCGAGCTCGGTGAGCCGCTGGGTCAGGACGTTCGCGCTGATGCCCGGCAGTGCCTGTCGCAGGTCGGTGAATCGTCGGGGCCCGAGCACCAGCTCGCGTACGACCAGCAGCGCCCAACGCTCACCGACGAGGTTGAGCGCATGCGCCATCCCGCATGCGTCGTGGTAGCTCCGCTTGCTCGTCATGACTCGCACTGTACAACCTCGTTGTCAGAATATCTAATCTAATGGTTGTATTTTCTAACTTGCCAGTGTTAATTTCTAACTGCCTGCGAATGTCGATTCTGGCTCGCCCCGTACGACCTAGGCGTGAGACACCACAGACGAACACGATTGGAAAGAGCGATGAGCACGACAACGACGACCGAACCGGCCGCCCGCGCCGGGCGACGCGAGTGGATCGGCCTCGCCGTCCTGGCCCTGCCGACGCTGCTGCTGTCGCTCGATATGAGCGTCCTCTACCTCGCGCTGCCCAAGCTCAGCGCCGATCTCGACCCGAGCAGCACCCAACAGCTGTGGATCATGGACATCTACGGCTTCATGGTCGCCGGTTTCCTGGTGACGATGGGTACCCTCGGCGACCGCATCGGACGACGCCGACTGCTGCTCATCGGCGGCGCTGCCTTCGCCGTCGCGTCGGTCCTCGCGGCGTACTCGAACAGCGCCGAGATGCTGATCGCCACCCGCGCCCTGATGGGGATCGCGGGAGCGACGTTGATGCCGTCGACGCTCGCACTGATCCGGAACATGTTCCACGACGAGCACCAGCGCGGGGCCGCGATCGGCGTCTGGTTCAGCTGCTTCATGGGCGGCATGACGGTCGGGCCGCTCGTCGGTGGCGTGCTGATGGAGTCGTTCTCCTGGGGCACCGCGTTCCTGCTCGGCGTACCCGTGATGCTGATCCTGCTCGCGGCCGGTCCGGCCTTGCTTCCGGAGCACCGCGACCCGAACGCCGGTCGCCTCGACCTGTTCAGCGTCGGCCTGTCCCTGATCGCCATCCTGCCTGCGATCTACGGGCTCAAAGAGCTCGCCAAGGACGGCTTCGCCACGCAGCCGACCGTCGCGCTCGCGATCGGTATCGCGTTCGCCGTGGCATTCGTACGCCGACAGGGCCGCCTGCGTGACCCGCTGCTCGACATGGGCCTGTTCGCCAACCGTGCGTTCAGCGCGACGCTCGGGCTCAACCTGGTGGCCGGCACCATCATGGGCGGCTCGTTCCTGCTCGTCACGCTGTACCTGCAGCTGGTCGAAGGGCTGTCGCCGCTCGAGGCGGGCCTTCGACTCGTCCCGATCAACGTCGCGATGGCGATCGCGTCGATGCTCGCGCCGCAGCTCATCCGCAAGATCCGGCCCGCGTACGTCATGGCGGCCGGCCTGGTGATCACGGGCCTCGGATTCTCCCTTCTCACCCAGGTGGACAGCAGCGGCAGCGGCTGGATCATCATCGGCGCGTTCATCATCGCCTCCCTCGGCATCGCGCTGCCCAGCGCGCTCGGCATGAACATCATCGTCAGCACCGCGCCGCCGGAGAAGGCCGGCTCGGCGTCGTCCCTGTCCGAGACGGCCGGAGAGTTCGGCATCGCCTTCGGCGTCGCGACGATCGGCAGCATCGGGACGGCGGTGTACCGCGACCGGATCTCGGTGCCTGCGGGCGTACCGGCCGATGCGGACTCCGCCGCGCGGGAAGGGATCGAGGGGGCCGTCAGGGTCGCGGAGCAGCTGCCGGGCTCGGTTGGCGTCGAGCTGCTCGACTCGGCCCGCGAGGCCTTCACGGCCGGGCTCACCACGGCCGCCGGCATCGGAGCGATCGCGTTCTTCGTACTCGCCGCAGTGGCGATCGCCACGCTGCGCCACCTCGAGCCGAGCGCGGCCGTACCCGACGAGTCGGAGACGCCGGCCGGCGCCGACGAGTCTGCCGCGCCCGAACCCGAGCTCGAGCCCGCCCACTGACCCGCGTCAGGTTCACTGGCCCCTCAGGCGTCTTAGCCCGAAACCCGGGCGAGAACGGCGCCTAAGGTACCCCGGAGCGACTCAAGATAGGGCAGTTGTCCGATGTGCGACGGCTACCTCAGCGACGACTCTTATGGGAGTCCGAACGAGTTGCTCAGGGAGTCTTCGAAATGTCGTTCAACCAGCCGATACTCAACGAGATGATGGCCCGCGAGACGCTCGAGTACCGTGCCCGCGATCTCGAGGCCGCCCGCCGAAGCCGTCTCGCCCGAACGCCGAGGCCCAGCGGCCGGCGTACCCGGCCACGGATCTCCTTCACCCGCATCAGGCACGCGGTGCGCCGCGTGGCGTGACCGCCCGTGAACGCCGACAGAGCCGCAGGCGCTTGGGTCAACGGTGACACAATGGCGGGCATGACGCCGCCGGCAGTGAGTCCCGCGATGGTCGGCCGGGAGGCCGAGCTCGGCGGGCTGCGCGACGCGCTCGCCGCGACCCGCGACGGGCATGCCGTGACCGTCCTCGTCGGAGGCGAGGCGGGTGCCGGTAAGACCCGCCTCGTCTCCGAGTTCGCCGACGGGCTCGCCGACGACGTACGTCTGCACACCGGTCACTGTGTCGAGCTCGGCAGCGACGGGCTCGCGTACACCTCGCTCGCCGGCGTGATCCGCTCGATGATCGCCGAGTTCGGCACGGACAGCGTGGTGCGCTGGGCCGGCGCGGGCGCCGGCGCACTCTCCCGGTTGATCCCCGAGCTCGAGCTCGACGACCCGGCGACCGACCCCGGCCGTGGTCGGCTCTTCGAGGTCGTCACCTTCGTGCTCGAGCGGGCGGCCGCCGAGCATCCGCTCGTCGTGGTGATCGAGGACCTCCAGTGGGCAGACGGGTCGACCCGCGACCTGTTGCGTTTCGCTATCCGCGCGCTCGCGGGCGCGCCGTTGCTGCTCGTTCTCACGTATCGCACCGACGAGATGAGCCGGACCCATCCCCTGCGACCCTTCCTTGCCGAGCTCGACCGCCTGCGCGCCGTTCGACGCGTCCTCGTCCCCCGCCTCGACAAGGCCGACGTCGCCCGGCAGCTGGCCGAGATCTGGGGTCGCCCGGCCGACCCCGACGTGACCGAGCGCGTGTACCGACGCAGCGAAGGCCTTCCGTTCTTCGTCGAGGAGCTCGCGGGCGCCGAGTACGACGGCTCACCCGTCGGACTGCCCGACTCGCTCCGCGACCTGCTGCTCGTACGCATCGAGCGGCTGTCCGACCAGACCCAGGAGCTGCTGCGCGTCGTGGCCGTCGGCCAGACCGGTCGGGTGGCGCACTGGCAGCTCGCCGCGGCAACCGACCTGGCACCGTCCGAGCTCGACGAGTCTCTACGCGAGGCAGTCTCGGCGAACGTGCTCAAGGTCGAGGGCGACGGTTATGCGTTCCGGCATGCGCTCCTGTGCGAGGCGGTCCAGGACGACACCCTGCCCGGTGAGCATGCGCGGCTGCACCGGCGCTTCGCAGACGCACTCGCCAACCCCATCGACTCCGACCCCGCCGCCTCGGTGATGGAACGCGCGTACCACCTGTTCGCGGCGAGCGACCACGCCGGCGCGTTCCGGGCGTACCTCGACGCCGCCGACCACGCGGCGAACAAGTACGCGTACCCCGAGGCGCAGTTCGCGCTCGAGCGGGTGCTCGAGCTCTGGGACCTCGTACCGGAGCCCGAGACGGAGTCGGGCACCGACCACGCCTCACTCCTGGTCCGAACCGCGTCGAGGGCCACGCATGCCGGCGAGCTCGAACGCGCCCTGACGCTCGGCGACGCCGCGATGCGTGAGTTCGGCGACGACGTCGACCCAGACATGCGCACCGAGCTGGTGCTCCAGCGGTCCCGCATCCTCAGCGACCTCGGCCGGCCCACATCGGTCGACGAGCTGCAGGCGACGTTGGATGCGCTCCCTCCCGAAGGCCACGAGTTCTCCCGGGCACGGCTGCTGTCGACCATGGGCGCACGCAACCTGATGGCGGGCGACCTCGTCGCCGCGAAGCGGCTGCGCATCCGCGCCGTCGAGGCCGCCGAGCGAGTCGGGGCCACCGACATCGTGCTCAAGGCGACGACCCTGGTCGGATCGGCCGAGGTACAGCTCGGCGAGATCGAGACCGGCCTCGCGACCCTCGAACGCGCCAAGGCACTCCAGTCGGCCGCGTCGCCGGGGGCAGTGCTCTCGTACCACGTGAATGCCTCCGATGCCCTTTGCCTGCTGGGCCGCTATGAGGAGGCCGCACGCATCGCGAAGGCGGGGATCGACGACGCCAAGTTGGCCGGGCGCGCGCGTACGCTCGGCGCGATCATCCTCGGCAACGCCGCCGAACCCCTCGTCGCGCTCGGTCGCTGGGAGTCCGCCGACCGTCTGATCATGCGCGGTCTCGAGCTCAACCCGCCGATGCGGCACTTCTGGCAGCTCACGGCACTACGTACGTCACTGCGCACCTGGCAGGGCGACATCGACGACGCCGAACGCACCTTCGCCGACATCCGCAGCATCGCAGGCCGGGCCGACGTCGACCCGCAGTACTCGATCCCGACGTCGAGGGCGGCCGCCGAGATCGCGCTCGCACACGACGACGCGGACACCGCATGGGCGGCGGTCGCGACCTGCCTCGACGACACCCGGCGCCTGTGGGGCTACGACCTTCCACTCATCGCGACGGGAGCACGCGCTCTCGCTCTACGCCGCACCGAGGGTGCCGACATCGCTGCCGACGCGCGGCGACTGCGCACCGAACTCGACGTCATCGGCGATTGGGGCCCGGCACCATCGTGGCGAGCCGTCCTCGAGGCCGAGCTCGCCGACACCGGGCACCCCGCTGCGTGGGACGCCGTCGTACGAGCCCCGTGGCTACCCGCCTACGTGACCGCGTACGCGCGGATGCGGCGAGCCAACGCGTACATCGAGCGCGGTGAGCGTGCCGCCGCCACGGCAGCCCTCGACGATGCACGCACCGCGGCCGAGAAGCTGGGCGCAAGACTCCTCGTCGGGCAGGTCGAAGACCTCGGTCGCCGCGCCGGGTTCGACGACCGGCCGGGCACCGACAACGGACTCACACCGCGCGAGCACGAGGTGCTTCGCCTCGTCTGCGACGGTTGCACCAACGGACAGATCGGCGAGCGGCTGTTCATCAGCACCAAGACCGCAAGCGTGCACGTGTCGAACATCCTCGCGAAGCTCGAGGTGTCGACCCGCGGCGAGGCGGCCGCGGTCGGTCGCGCCCTGGTGGGTGACGCGCCCGTCCGCTGATCCGTGCGGGCCGGCTACGACTCCAGATCCATGACCACCAGGGGGTTTGTCGTCGGCTGCTCCGAGCCTCCGTCCGGCTCCACGGTGATACCGAGCTGGGCGGCATCGTCGAGGCCGGCAGCGACCAGCGGGCGTACGCCGTCATCGTCCTCGTCGATGACTCCGGCCGAGCGCATCCGATCGCCGTCGATGAACCAGGCTTGGTAGTCCTTGCCGTCGGGCGGGGCCTCCATGCCGGTAGAGAACAGAACCGTCGTGTTCTGCGTACGAGAGGACAGCGCGATGACCCGGGCGCCGTCGACCTTGCCGGACGCCTGCTGCATATCCGGTGCGCCCGCGACGCGACCGATCTCCGCGCGTAGGTCCGAGCTGTCGTCGAGCTCGCGGGACTGGTCGACCAGGACCGAGGTCATGACACCCACCACGACGAGGAGCGCGGCCGCGACGCCGGTCGCGATCCGCGGCCACCAACGCCGCGCTCCGTCGTGCCGGACGGCCGGTGCCGGCTCGCCTTCGGAGATGACGGGCGGAAGCGGCCGTACTTCGGCGATCTCACTGAGCACACGCCGTCGCAGCTCGACGGGCGTCGTGATGGACTCGGCGGCGCCGAGGCGGGCAGCAACCTCGCGTACCTCGTCGACCTCGTCGCGACACGAGGAGCACAGCCACAGGTGCTCCTCGAACTGCGCGGCCTCGTCGTCCGGAAGCGCGTGGAGCGCGTACGGAACGGCGAGCGTATGCGCATCGATGTCGTGGGACATCACGCCACCCCCATGCAGTCGCGCAGCCGGGCCAGACCGTCGCGCATTCGGGTCTTGATGGTTCCGAGCGGCGAGTCGAGCAGGCGCGACACCTCTCGGTAGGTGTAGCCGTCGTAGTACGCGAGGGCCACCGACTCGCGTTGCAGGTCGGTGAGCCCGTCGAGGCAGCGCCGGACCTGCTCGCGCTCGAGTCCGGTCTCCACGGTCTCGCTCACCTCGTCGAACGGGCGCGACCCGGCCGCGGTCGCGGCGTTGACATCGCGGTTGACCATCGCCTGCTCGTGACGTACGCGGTCGACCGCGCGCCGGTGCGCAATGGTCATGATCCAGCTCTTGCCGGATCCGCGCTCCGGTTCGTAACGCGCGGCCCGCCTCCACACCTCGACCAAGACCTCCTGGGCTACCTCCTCGGCGATCGCACGATTGCGAAGGACTCGCACGGCGATCCCGAGGACGGCTCCCCCGAGCTCATCGTAGATCCGCTCGAACGCGGCCACGTCTCCGCGGGACGCACGGTTGAGCAACGTACCGATCGCATCGCCGGGCTCGCCGGATGCGTCGGGCACAACCCGAAGCTTCGGCATGGGCTCTCCTCGCTCGTCGGACGAATTCTCGCGCTACTACCCGTTCGACGCATCCGCGGGCCCGGATTGGTCGCCGGATCGGCGTCGGTCGCGACGCTCGCGCTGCTGGTCACGCGTACGGACCAATCCGCCGACATCGTGGGCTCCGAACACCGGACAGGAGTGGTGATCAGGGTACGAGAGGTCGAGATGGCAATGAGCAGGGAGCAGCGACCGCGCGTCGCGGTGGTCGGGTCCGGCGTCGCGGGACTGACGACGGCGTACCTCCTGCAGCACCGGTACGCCGTGACCCTGTACGAGGCGGACGAACGACTCGGCGGACACGCGCACACCCACGACGTCGCACTCGGACGACAGGTCGTGGCTGTGGACAGCGGGTTCATCGTGCACAACCGGCGTACGTACCCGCTGCTCACCAGGCTGTTCGACGAGCTCGGTGTCCGGACCCAGCCAACCGAGATGTCGATGAGCGTCCGTTGCGACGGTTGCGGGCTCGAGTACGCCGGCGCGCGAGGGCTATCGGGCGTGTTCGCACAACCCCGCAATGCCGTACGACCACGGTTCGTGCGGCTGCTGACAGAGATCCGCCGGTTCCACAGCGCAGCGCGCGCACTTCTCGCCGAGAGCTCCTCCGACAGCGCCGGCCCGACGCTCGGCGCGTTCTTGCAAGCGCACGGGTTCTCGACATATGTCACGAACCACTTCGTCATCCCCCTGGTCGCGACGGTCTGGTCGTCGGGCACCGACGACGCGCACGCGTACCCGGCGCGCTACCTGTTCGCCTTCCTCGACAACCACGGGATGCTCTCCGTGTCGGGCTCTCCGCGCTGGCGCACCGTCGTCGGCGGTTCGCGCACGTACGTCGACCGCATCGCCAAGACCGTGGCTGCGGTACGCACCGCCACGCCCGTCCGGACGGTACGGCGCGACACGCGCGGAGTGGAGATACGCACCGAGGCCGATGAGGTCGATGCGTACGACCACGCCGTGATCGCGACACACGCCGGCCAAGCGCTCGGGCTCCTCGCCGAGCCTTCGGAAGCAGAACGCCGGATCCTCGGGGCATTCCGGACCACCCGCAACGACGGTGTCCTCCACACCGACACGACGGCGCTCCCCCGGGCACGCGGCGCCGCCGCGTCCTGGAACTACGTCGCCGACGGCTGCGACGCCGCCGGGACCGGCGGTGCTCGCGTCACGTACGACATGACCCGCCTCCAGCACCTCCCCGACGACGACGGCACGCGGCTGCTCGTCTCGCTCGGGCTCGGCGACCGGGTCGACGAGAGCCGCGTACTCAAGGGGTTCCGTTACGAACATCCCGTGTACACACCCGAATCGGTCTCCGCGCAACGCCGCGTACCGGAGCTGATGACGCCGGGCCTGCAGTTCGCCGGGGCCTGGCAGGGGTGGGGGTTTCACGAGGACGGTTGTGCCTCCGGCGTACGCGCCGCCGCACGTCTGGGGGTGCGTTGGTGAGCTCGCCTATCCCGCCGACACCGGTCGTCTACGACGCGTCGACCGTGCACGTACGCCGCGAGCAACTGCCGCGGCAGTTCCGCTACGGCCTGTGCCTCTGGCTCGTTGACGTAGATGAGCTGCCGATCGCGCGAGGGTTCGGCGTGTTCGCCCGCTTCCGCTCCCGAGACCACGTGGGCGACCGGTCGCAAAGTATCCGGGCCAACATCGACGAGGTCCTGGCGCATAACGGCGTCGAGCCGGGCGAAGGACCGGTGCTCATGCTGGCTGCACCCGCATTCCTCGGTTACGTCTTCAACCCGCTGTCGTTGTTCTGGTGCTACGACGGACGCGGTGGCCTTCGCGCGGTCGTCGCCGAGGTGCACAACACTTACGGCGGCCGGCACACGTACGTGTTGGGCCCCGACGACAACGGACACGCGGCGACCGACAAGCAGTTCCTCGTCTCGCCGTTCCTCGGAGCCGACGGCAGGTACGAGCTCCGAGTCCCACAGCCCGATGAGCACTTGAACATCCGCGTACGCCTGCGACGCAGCGGCAAGACTGCGTTCGTCGCGACTCTCACGGGCACGAGGCACAGCCCACGGGCTCGCACGCTGACCCGACTCGCACTCCGCTACCCGTTCCCGACGCTGCGCGTCGCCGCCTTGATCCGCTGGCAGGGCCTGCGGTTGTGGTTGCGCCGCGTACGAATGCCCGACCAGAACCCCGCACACCAAGAGGAGACCTCATGAGCCCCGTTCTCCCGTCCGTCACCGGCCCGGTGGTGCACGGCGACGTCGACTCCGTTCGCGAGCGCTGGCCCGACGTCGCCGCAACGCCGCATGCCCCGATGCGAGCGCTGGCGGCCCGGCTACTCCTACGCAGAGCCGCGGCACTTGCGGGTGTGCGGGTGCTCACGGACGACGACCACCGTCCGGCACCGGGCACGCCAGCGCTTCGGCTCGTCGAGCCGGAGGAGTTCTATGCACGGGTGGGCTCGGACGGACTGATCGGGTTCGGCGAGGGATGGATGAGCGGTGCCTGGACGACCGACGATCTGCACGCCCTGCTGCATGCGTTGGCGTTGCGTCTCCATGACGTCGTGCCCGCTGGCCTGCAACGCTTCCGCCGGCGCTTCGACCGGCCCGTCCCTGTCGCGGAGGACGCGGACCACGACGGTGCTCAGGTGAATGCCGCTCGCCACTACGACCTTTCGAACGAGCTCTTCCGGCAGTTCTTGGACTCGACGATGACGTACTCGTCGGCGCTCTTCGAGCCGGGCGACGACCTCGAGACCGCCCAGCGGCGCAAACTGGACGCGATTCTCGACGCGGCGGGAGTGGGCGCGAACACCCGGCTGCTCGAGATCGGATCGGGTTGGGGTTCGCTCGCGATCCGCGCCGCGCAACGTGGCGCGACCGTCACGACGGTCACGCTCTCGTCGGAGCAGGTCGCGTACGTACGAGCCGCGGCGCGGCGGGCGGGCGTCGACGACCGGATCGACGTCGACCTGTGCGACTTCCGCGACGTACGCGGCCGGTACGACGCGATCGTCAGCATCGAGATGATCGAGGCGGTCGGTGAGCGCTACTGGCCCGACTACTTCCGCTGCCTCGCCGATCGGCTCGCGCCCGGCGGCAAGGTCGGCCTTCAGGCGATCACGATGGATCACCACCACATGCTCGCCACCCGGCACTCGTGGGGCTGGATCCACAAGTACATCTTTCCCGGCGGGCTGATCCCCTCGGTTCGCGCGATCGAGGACCATGCGCGCGACAACGGTCTGGAGCCGACGCGTCGCCGGGCGCTCGGCGCGCACTATGCCGAGACCTTGCGCCTGTGGCGCGCACGGTTCACGTCGGCACGACCGGAGGTGCTCGCCCTCGGGTTCGACGACGTGTTCTGTCGCATGTGGGAGTTCTATCTGGCGTACTGCGAGGCGGGGTTCAGCTCCGGTCAGTTGGACGTCGAACAGATCGTGCTCGAGAAGGGAACATCGACATGACGACCGACACCTCGCTGGCTCCTACGGTTCACCGCGCGGTCTCCGCCGTGCTCGGGGCCGACCTTCCGGTCGGGATCCGAGCGTGGGACGGCAGCGCGTACGGGTCCGGTCCCGCCACTTTGGTCCTCGACTCACCGGAGGCCGTTCGGCACATCGTCTGGCACCCGGGAGAGCTGGGCCTCGCCCGCGCGTACGTCAGCGGTTCGCTCGACGTCGAAGGTGATCTCGCCGATGCGCTGCGACTCACCCGGGTCGCCCTCGAGGGGAGGCCGGCACTGCCCGGTGCGCTGGTACGCGCCTCGAGCGAGGTCACGTCGATGCTGCGGAAACTCGCGGCACACGGAGCCTTCGAACGACCACCCGCCGCCCCACCCGAGGAAGCGCGACTGGGCGGGCGTCTGCACTCCCTGCGCCGGGACCGCGAGGCGATCCACCACCACTACGACCTCGGCAACGACTTCTACGAGACGCTGCTCGACGACACGATGGCCTACTCGTGTGGCTTGTGGGCGCACGGCCACGAAGACCCGCCGACGATCGCCGACAGTGCGAAGGCGTCGTCGGCGAAGCTGGACCGCGTTTGCCGCAAGCTCGGTCTGCAGCCCGGAATGCGGCTCCTCGACGTCGGATGCGGGTGGGGCTCGCTGCTGGTGCACGCCGCGACCTGCTACGGCGTACGGGCAAGCGGCATCACCCTGTCACGCGAGCAGGCGTCGTACGCACGGGAACGCATCGACCGACTCGGCCTGAGCGACCGCGTCACGGTCGAGGTGCGCGACTACCGCGATCTCGCGATCCGTGGCGTCGACGCCGTGGCGTCCATCGAGATGGGTGAGCACGTCGGGCGACGGCAGTATCCGAGGTACCTCGCGGCGATGCGACGTACGTTGCGACCCGGGGGCCGGGTGCTGCTTCAGCAGATGTCCCGTACCCAGCGGTCCGGCGGCGGCGCGTTCATCGAGTCGTACATCGCCCCCGACATGCACATGCGGCCTCTCGACGAGACCTGCGCGATGATGCGCCGGGCCGGCCTCGAGATCCGCGACGTCATGAGCATGCGTGAGCACTACGTACTGACAGCGCGGGCATGGGCGCGAAACCTCGAGGACAACTGGTCGAGCGTCGTGGAGCTCGCCGGCGAACGCACGGCGCGGATCTGGCGGCTGTACCTCGCGGGTGGGTCGCTCGCGTTCGCCGACAACCGGATGGGCGTCGACCAGATCCTGGCCGTACGCCCCCGGCCGGACGGTCGGAGCGACATCGCCGCGACAGATGCGTGACGCCGGGGTCGTTGCGGCAACGTTGATCGGATCCGCGGCCGTCATCGCGGCCGCGATGGTGTTCGTTCTCTGGCGGATGCATCGTACGCGGAGGGTCACGGTGATCGACACTGTCTGGGGCGCGGGCTTTGCGGCAGTCGCGGTCACCGGCCTTGCCATCACCTGGAACGGCGACGACAACGCGCTGCGGGCCCTCCTCGCCGTACTGCCCGGGGTCTGGGGGCTTCGGCTCGCGGTGCACCTGGGCTTACGGAACCGCGGCTCGGACGAGGACCGTCGCTACGCCGATCTCTTCGAACGCCATGGCGGCGCAACCGTACGTACGGCTGCCGTCTGGGTCTGCCTGCCGCAGGGAGTCGGCATGTGGGTCGTTGCGCTGCCGATCATGCTCGCGCAGGCGAGCACCGCGCAGGCGGGATGGTGGCTCGTACCGGGCATGGCGCTGTGGCTCCTCGGCATGTACTTCGAGACGGTCGGCGACGCGCAGCTCGCCCGCTTCCGCGCCGACCCGGCGAACCGCGGCCGGGTGCTCGACACAGGGCTGTGGCGCTATACGCGCCACCCGAACTACTTCGGCGACGCGTGCGTCTGGTGGGGCATCTACCTGTGTGCATGTTCGGCGCCGATCGCCGCACTGGCGTTCCTGTCGCCGGTCGCGATGACCTGGCTGCTCGCCCGCGGGACCGGCAAGCCCCTGATGGAGCGTCACCTCGACGACCGACCCGAGTACGCGGCGTACGTGCGCCGCACGAGTGGGTTCGTACCGCTCCCGCCGCGGGACTGAGACAGACGACGGGAACGGGCGGCCCCCGGAGTGGCCGCCCGTTCCCGTCGTCACCTTCGGAGCGAAGGTCACATCATCGACGGCGGCATCATCACCGCATCGATCAGGTAGACCGTGGCGTTCGCGGTCTGCACGCCGCCACAGATCACGTTGGCCTGGCCATCGCCGACACTGATGTCGTCGCCGGAGCCATCGACCTTGATCTTCTCGCCTTCAGCGGTCTTGTGCGTGCCCGCGACCTCGTCGGGCGCGAGCTGGCCGGGCACGACGTGGTACGTCAGGATCGACGTCAGCGTCTTCGCGCCGGCCGGGCTGGACAGCGTCTTCATGGTCTTCGCGTCGATCTGCTTGAATGCGTCGTCGACTGGTGCGAAAACGGTGAACTCGTCACCGTTGAGGGTGTCGACCAGGTCGACCTTCGGGTTCACCTTGCCCGATACCGCGGCCGTGAGGGTTTTGAGCAATGGGTTGTTGCTCGCCGCTACCGCGACGGGATCCTGCGACATGCCTTCGACCGAGCCCGCACCCGACGGCACCTGCTTGGCGTACGCCGCACAGCCGGGACCGACGAGGTCGGACGCCGGGTCCATCTGGGTGTCTGAGCCGCTGTCGGTAGCGCTGTCCGAGCTCGAGTCGCTGCTGCCCGAGTCGGAGTCCGAGGAGGAAGAGGACGAGTCCGACGACGCGTCGGCGCCGTCGTCGTCTCCGCCGCATGCAGTGGTGAGTAGCGCCAGCGAGGCGGCAGTAGCCAACGCCAACGACGCGCTGCGGATGTTCTTCATGATCCATCCTTCCGTTGTGGTGCGACGCGGTCTGTCGCCGCGCGCCTTGTACGGATGGATTCGGCGCCGTGGGGCCTGCGGATTGGTCGCGGACGTACGCGACCTGTGCTCAGCGTCGCCGCGTGACCTCGGCGTCGACCTGCCTCGACGCCTGCTCGGGCGGCACCGCGCGGAGGACGCGAGCCAACCATCGCGGCATCGTCCAGTTCGCCCGGCCGAGGACGGCCACCAGGGCGGGAGCGAGCAGGGCGCGTACGACCAGCGCGTCGATCAGGATGCCGAGCCCGAGCGCGGTCGCCAGGATCTTGACCTCGACGCTCGGCACGGTCGACAGCGCGACGAACGCGAGGAACAGGATGAGCGCGGCAGAGGTCACCAGGCGACCGGTTCGCGCGATGCCGTCGACGACCGCACGAGGCGTGTCGCCGTGCTGGTCGTACGCCTCGCGCATGCGCGAGAGGATGAACACCTCGTAGTCCATGGAGAGCCCGAACAGGAACGCGAACACCGCAACCGGCACCCAGATCGGGATCGCGCCGCTCGCGTCGGCGCCGAACACCGCCTCGGTTCCGATGCCCTGCTGCCAGATCAGCACCGTGAGCCCGTACGCGCTGCCGGTCGACAACACGTTCAGCACCAGCGCCTTGACGGGCAGCCAGACCGACCGCAGTGCGCGCGCGAGCAGTGCGAAGGTGACGAGCACGATCAATGCGAGTACGAGCGGCGCGTTGCCGTACACGGCCGTCACGAAGTCGGCGTCCTCGGCGGGCGTGCCGCCGACTCGCGCGCCGACCGTGTCCGCGTAGTCGCGCACCCGATCGAGCGAGGCCACACCGGATTCGGTCGCCGGGTCGTCCTCGGAGTAGACCTGCAGGAGCACCTCGCCGTCCTGCGTCCAGGCGGGATCACGCACACTCGTCGCCGCGGCAACGCCGTCGAGCCCAGCCATCCCGTTGACAACGGAGGGCGCCTGGTCCTCGGGCACGAGGACCTCATGTGGTCGCATCACACCGGGCGCGATCCCGGCGTCGAGGATCTCCTCGGTCGCCCGGCCTGCGGAGGTCTCGCTGCCGTACGCGTCGAGTCGCGGGGACCCGAGATGGAGTGCGAGCACGGGCGCCGTCATGGCCAGGAGACCCAGCGAGGTCACCACGATGACCGGCCAGCGTCGGCGTACGACCCATCGAGCGACGCCGGCCCAGCGCCGGCTGACCGGGTCGTTGGCCTTGCGGTGCGGCCAGGCCAGCCGCGGTCCGAACCGGCTGAGCACGACCGGGACCAGGGTCACCGCGGTCGCGACGCTGAGCAACGGAATGAGCAGCCCACCCAGTCCGATCGAACGCAGGAACGGCAGTGGGGTGACGACAAGCGCGGCGAGGGACACAGCGACGGTGATGCCGCTGAAGACCACGGACCGGCCCGCGGTCGTCAGCGCGGTGCGTACCGCCGTGTCGTTG
The DNA here is from genome assembly GCF_025790165.1 of Solicola gregarius. Classification (GTDB taxonomy): domain Bacteria; phylum Actinomycetota; class Actinomycetes; order Propionibacteriales; family Nocardioidaceae; genus Solicola; species Solicola gregarius. The sequence continues at coordinate 3,898,912 of NZ_CP094970.1, read as the reverse complement.
TCCAGGCCGTGCGCGCGCTCCTCGCGCCAGCGCATCACGATGAGCAGCGAGTAGTCGATCGCGACACCGAGCCCGATCAACGCCACGAGGTACTGCACGATGAACGAGACGTCGGTCAATGTCGTCAGCCCGAGGAGCGCGAGGTAGGTCGCCAGGATCGAGACCGCGGCGACCAGGAGCGGCAGTCCCGCGAGCAGGGACGCGAACACGAGCGCGAGGACGACCAGCGCTCCGGCACCGCCGACGATCACCTCGAACAGCACGCCCCGGTCGCTCCCGGTGTCCTCGGCGAGCAGGACCGTGCCCGTCAGCTCCATCGACCGGCCGTCTACCGGGTGCTCCCCGACCGCTCGTTCAAGCGCCGGCAGCGCACGCGCGTACGGCTCCGGACCGTCGACGACGGGCGGGTACAGCAACGCGACCGCGCGGTCGTCGGCGACCAGGGCTTCGGCATCGCTGTTCTCCGACGTGACAACGCGGGTGCCCGGTACGGAGTCCGCAACGCGCTCGGCGGCTTCGGCGAAGTCGCCTCGTCCGGCCTCCCCGACCGGCGCGGACAGAACGAGCGGATCGACGAGTCCTCCCCCGCCGAACATGCGCTGGATGTCGCTGTTCGTCTCGTACGCGGGCTGGCCCGGCAGACCGAAGTCGTAGCTGAGCGCGTCGACCGTGCGTGACGCAGTCGCGGCACCGGCGACCGCGATCATCACCCACACGATCAGGACGACGGCCCGGTGCGACATGACGAGGTCTGCGAGGCGGGACATCGGATCACCTTCCGGAGCGTTCGGCGGACGTCGGAGTTGCGGGCGGATCGTCACGAAACAGCGGCGGCATGAAACGGACCATCAGAATGGACCAGGTCAGATGGGTGAGTGCCGGAGCCTGCACGCCACCGGACGCCCGCCGCTGCAGGGCGAAGAGCGCGCCCATGAACCCGGCAGCCGCGATCAGAGCCGGGTTACGGGTCGGAACGGTCGCCAGGGTGTAGAGAGCGGTGGATGCGGCGACGGGATGGTGTTCGGCCACCGACGGGTAGACGGCACCGCGGAAGAACACCTCCTCGGCAACCGCGTTGGCGCACACCATCGTCAGCAGTCGCGCGTCACCGGTCGAGTCGGCGTGGCGGAGCACATGGGCGATCGCGCGTCGCAGCACGGGTATCCGCTGTGCGGCGAGCGCGAACCCGTAGAAGGCGCCGAACGCGGCGCCACCGGTAGCGACCGGCACCAGCACGGGTCGGCGCAGGCGATCGTCTCGATGCTCGATCCAGCCGCGGCGCAAGGGACCTGACAGCACCCCGCCGACCGTCCATGCTCCCGCGGTCGCCCAGCTGAGTCGATAGAACCGTGGCGATCCCGGTCGCGCCGACAGCGCCGTACCGAGCAGCCCGGCACCGACGGCCGTCGTACCCGCGACCACCCGTCGGCGTCGCGCGCGGCCTCGCGCGTCGTCGGCGATGACCGTCGACGCGACGTGCGACAGCGACCGGGGCAGCCGGTCGCCGATCCGCCGCAACGCTCGCCGTGCCGGCTTCACTCGTAGTCCCCTGGCTCGCCGCGGGCCGTAGGGAGCGCGTCGAGTGCCGCTGCCCGGAAGTCCTTGGGCTCGAACGGGACGACAGCACGGATCGAGTCGTCCTCGACGACCACCTCGTTGACCATCGAGTCGACGAGATTTCGCCCGGTGCGTACGTCGACGTCGGTGACCAGCGCCAGCCACAGCGACGAGAGGCGCGGTGACAGCAGCGGAACGGGTACGACGACCGGCTGCCGCCGGCGCTCGAGCTCGGCGATGCGACGCAGCATCGTCAGGTAGTCGAGGACCTCCGGGCCGCCGATCTCGTACGTCCTCGACTCGTCGGTGCGCTCGTCCAGTACGCCGACGAGATAGCGGACCACATCGGCGAGCCCGATCGGTTGAGCCCGCGTGTTGACCCATCGCGGCGTCACCATCGCGGGTAGCCGCGCAACCAGTTGCCGCATCAGCTCCCACGAGGACCCGCCAGCACCGACGATGACGCCCGCGCGCAGCGTGGTCACCGGTACGCCACCTGCTCCGAGCAGCCCCTCCACCTCCCGGCGGCTGCGCAGATGCGCCGACAGTCCCTCGGACTCGGCACCGAGGCCGCCCAGATACACGATCCGGCCGACCCCGGCATCGGCCGCCGCAAGACCGAAATCCCGAGCCGCCGTCGCATCCAGACGCTCGAAGTCGGGCGAGTCCAACGAGTGCACGAGGTAGTACGCCGCCTTGCACCCCTCGAGCGCGGCAGGCAGGGAACTGGCGCGATGCACGTCGCCGTACGTCGCGACACCGGCTCCGACGTACTCCTGCGGTGTCCGGGTCAGCGCGACGACCTCGTGGCCACTCTCCTCGAGCACCGGCGACAGACGTCTCCCCACGAAGCCCGAGGCGCCCGCCACCAGGATGCGCATGATCTACCCACTCCTCGACATCGGCGTGGTGGACCATACCCGACGATCCTGACAGCGAGACCGGACTGCTGCAGCGCCCGCGACTCGACCCGGGTTCCGTCTCACCATCACTCACTCCACCGTGAACTGGACGCTGTGCCACCCGGTCGAGCCGTCGGGGCGCGGCTCGGCGCGGTCGCTGGTCTGGGTGTAGCCGGTCGCGTCCGTCGCGCGTACCGTCACCTCGTGCGTTCCGGGCGTCGCGTCCTGCCACTTCCACGACCACTGTCGCCAGGTGTTCACGTTGTCCACGGCCGCTAGCTCGACCTTGTTCCAGTCACCGTTGTCGATACGTACCTCGACCTTGTCGACGCCGCGGGTCTGCGACCAGGCGACTCCACCGATCCGAACCTCGTCGGCGGGCAGCGTCTGGAACGACCGAGGTACGTCGACGCGGGAGGCCGTCTTGATCGGCGCCTTCTCCGACCAGTCGCGTTCGGTCCAGTACGCACTGATGTCGGCGAACCGGGTGACCTCGAGATCGACGACCCACTTGGTCGCCGACACGAAGCCGTACAGCCCAGGGACCATCATGCGTACGGGGAAGCCGTGCTCGAGCGGCAGCGGCTCGCCGTTCATCGCGACCGCAAGCATCGCACCGCGATCGTCGGTCAGCGCCTCGAGCGGCGTTCCGATCGTCATGTCGTCGGCACTCGTCGACAACACGGCATCGGCAGCCGGGTCAACGCCCACCTCCGCGAGCAGCTCTCGAAGAGGTGCACCGATCCAGGTCGCGTTACCCACAAGCTCGCCGCCCACCTGGTTCGAGACACACGTCAGCGTGATTCGACGTTCGATGAGACGGCGCTCGAGCAGCTCGGCGAAGCTGAGCGTCAGCTCTTGGTCGACCATTCCGTGTACCCGCAGCTGCCAGCTCTCGGCCGGCACGTCTGGGATCTGAAGCGCAGTGTCGACGCGGTAGAAGTCCCCGTTGGGCGTCAGGTACGGCGTCACGTCGTCGACGTCAACGCTCACGCCGGGCGGCACCGGTGGCGCCGGACTCGTCGGCTTTGGGATGCGCACACCCATCCGCGATGCGGCGGCCTCGAGGCCGGAGTTCAGGCGTGCGACCAGGCCCCCACCGGCGGCGATCGCTCCCGTCGCGAGCGCGGCCAGCAACAGCCGCCGGCGGTCGATGCCCCCCCGCATCACCGACGTGTTCGCCGACGCTTTCCCCGGTACGCCGTCCATCGACGGCCGCGAGGAGCCAGGCGAACATCACGACGACGACCAGCGTCGTCACCAACCCGGGAATCACCGCGACCCACCAGTCGGCCAGCAGCGTACGGTCGATCGCGGCGGCTCCGACCGCGACGAGCCCAAGAAGTCCAGCCAGCAACAGGGCGAGGCGACGATGGGTGACGCCGATGACGCCGATAGCAGCGGCGATCAGCAGGACGACGATCGTGACGCTCCCGATGAGGATGAGCTTGTCGTTCTCGCCGAACTTCTCGACGGCCCAGTCCTTCAGCGCACCCGGTGTCGCATCGATGACGGCGTTGCCGACCGAGACGATGGGCGACGCAGCACCGGACAGCAACGCTGCGACCGCGCTGCCGGCACCGAGGCCGGCGAGCGCGGCAAGCAGGGCGCACCCGGCGCCAAGGATCCGTCGTCTCATCGGCACACTCATGTGCCTGGTTCGTCGCACCCGCGGTCCCGGATTGGTCGACGGTCCAGTGCGTGACAGGCCCGACGATGCTCCCGGTACGGTGTCGCGGTGTCGACCCTGCCGCTCGTTCTCGTCCTCGTCGGCGCGGTCACACATGCGACCTGGAACATAGCGGCGAAGCGGGCTTCCGATGCCGGTAGCGCCTTCGTCGGTGCGTACACCATCTTGTCGGCGGCATTCGTACTGCCCGCCGGCGCCATCTGGCTCGTCGCCGATCCCGCCCGGCCCGCCTGGTCCTGGCTCTGGTCGGGGTGCCTCAGCGCGGCCTTCCACCTCGGCTACGGGCTCCTGTTGCAGAAGTCGTACGCAGTCGGTGACCTGAACGTCGCGTACCCGGTCTCGCGAGCGGTCGGGCCGCTGCTCACGATCATCGTCGCCGCAGGTCTGTTGGGAGAACAGATATCCGGTGTCGCGCTCGCCGGCGCACTTGTCACGATCATCGGCGTCGGTGTGATCGCCTGGCCGCTCGGCGACGGCCGAGTCGCCCGCAACGACGTTGCCCTGGGTGCAGTGTTCGGCGCAATGACGGGCTGCTTCATCGCCGGGTACACGCTCTGGGACGACCACAGCGTCAACGCACTCGAGGTGCCGCCGCTCCCCTACTACATCGTCACCGGCACGGTGCAGGCCATCGTGTTGAGTCCACTTCTCGTGCGCAAGCGAGCGGCACTGGCCGTGACCCTGCGCCGGCACTACCGCAGCGCCATCGTCGTTGCCGCGCTCGTCCCCTTCTCGTACGTGATCGTGCTCGTGGCGATGCAGCTCGCGCCGGTGTCGCTCGTCGCTGCCCTGCGCGCGACCAGCATTGCCCTTGCAAGCGTCGCCGGATGGCTGCTGTTTCGTGAGCCGCACCCGCGGCAGCGGATCGCCGGTGCCGCGATCGTCGTCTGCGGCGTCGCTGCGATCGCTCTTGGATGAGCCGAGGTACGTCGCGGACAACAGCCGATGAACGGACAGAACGTGGACAATCGGTCGGGCGCCCGCTTAGATGCTACTCGTGAGTACGCTGTCCCGCCGTCGCGTCCTGTCCACCGGAGCCGCCGTATCAGCGGGCGCCGCAACATCGGCTCTACCGCCGAGTTCGGCCGCCGCTCATCGCGACCACTTTCGGCACGGCATCGCGTCGGGTGACCCGCTTCCCCACAGTGTCGTGCTCTGGAGCCGCGTCACACCGACGTCCGCCTCGACGCCTGGATCGGGTCACGGGCCACGTGTCAACGTACGTTGGGAGATCGCGACCGATCGCCGTTTCCGCAATCTCGCGGGTCGGGGCACCGCGCGTACCGGGCCGGGGCGGGATCACACCGTCAAGGTCGACGCGTCGGGACTCAAACCGGACACGACGTACTTCTACCGCTTCACATACGACGGCACTCACTCCCCCATTGGCCGTACGCGCACCGCACCCGCGGACAACGCGTCGCCCCGGCGGCTCCGCTTCGGCGTCGTGTCGTGCGCCAACCTGCAAGCCGGCTACTTCGCGGCGTACCGACACCTCGCCGGCCACGATCTCGACGCGGTGATCCACCTCGGCGACTACGTGTACGAGTACGGCCCGGGCGAGTACGGCTACGGCAAGGACGACGCCAACGTACGCAAGCACCAACCCCGGCACGAGATGGTGAGCCTCGCCGACTACCGGCAGCGGCACGCACAGTACAAGCGCGACCCCGACCTGGGTGCGCTGCACGCGAAGGTGCCGTTCATCGTCACGTGGGACGACCACGAGACCGCCAACGACGCCTGGCGGGGTGGCGCCGAGAACCACGACCCGGCGACAGAGCGAAACTGGCGTCGCCGCAGAGCCGACGCGCGGCGGGCGTACGACGAGTGGATGCCGGTCAGGATGAACGGGAGCGCCACGCTCGGCGACGGTGTCCGGCTGTACCGGCGGCTCCGCTTCGGGAGGCTCGCCGAGCTGTCGATGCTCGACCTGCGCTCGTACCGGGATGAGCAGGCGTCGAGCCCGGTCTTCGGCGGCGTGAGCGACCCGGATCGTACGATCACCGGCGAGCGCCAGCTGTCGTGGCTGCGCAAGGGTCTCGCGACCGACTCGCAGTGGAAGCTGATCGGCAACCCGGTGATGATCGCGCCGGTGCAGATTCCACCGCTCAGTGCCGACGTCTCGCGGGCGGTCGAACGGACGCTGGGCGACGCGTCCGTACAGCGCGTCGACGGCATCGCGTACAACGTCGACCAGTGGGACGGCTACACCGCCGACCGCTTGCGGCTGCTGCGCCACATCGCCGACCACGGGATCACCGACACGGTGTTCCTCACCGGCGACATCCACTCTTCGTGGGCGTGCGACATCCCCCGCAACGCCGCGATCTACCCACTCGGCGACACGGTCGCGACCGAGCTGGTGTGCAGCTCGGTGACCAGCAACAACCTCGACGACCTCCTCGGGGTCCCGCCGCGCACCGGCTCGCTCGCGGTCGAGGCGGCGCTGCAGACGCTCAACCGGCACGTGCGCTACCTGAACTTCGACGACCACGGCTACTCCGTCCTCGACGTCACTCCGGCTCGCGTGCAGATGGACTGGTACAAGATCGGCGACCGCGCCGACCGACGTACGCGTGCGCAACATCAGGCGTCGTGGGCGGTCGAGGCCGGATCCCAGAAGGTACGTCCGGCGGCCGCGCCGGTGGAGGGCTGAGACCTGAGCGGAACAACGAGAATGTCGACCCGCCGCACGTTCCTGCGGGCCTCCGCGGCCGGCGGCGCCTCCGTCGTGTTGTCCGGAGCGGCGGGCAGCCCGCGGGCGTCGGCCGCGCGACGCGACGACCCGCGGGTGTACGTACTCGTCATCGACGGCTGCCGTCCCGACGAGATCGACGACGAGCTCACGCCTCGGCTGGCCGCGCTACGCCGGGCCGGCCGCTCGTACCCGCAGGCGCGCTCGGTGCCGATCATGGAGACGCTGCCCAACCACGCCATGATGATGGCCGGCGTACGCCCCGACCGCTCGGGCGTGCCGGCGAACTCGTTCTACGACGCGCACGAGGGTGCGGTACGCGACCTCGACCGGGCGAGCGACCTACGGTTCCCGACGGTGCTGCAACGCCTTCGTACGAAGGGACTCACCACCGGCACGGTGCTGAGCAAGAAGTACCTCTACAGCCTGTTCGGCGAGCGCGCGACGTACCGCTGGGAGCCGGAGCCGCTGATGCCGATCACCGACCACGCGCTCGACGGCTTCACACATGCCGCGCTCGGGGCAATGGTCCGCGACGCCGACCCGCACCTGCTGTTCGCGAACTTCGGCGACATCGACCGCTTCGGGCACGCCGACCTCACGGGCGGAAGCATCAAGCTGCTCCGTCGGCTCGCCCTCGCCAGCACGGACAGGCTGATCGGCGACTTCGTCGACTTCCTGAAGGAGTCGGGTCGATGGCGGCGCAGCGTGCTGGTCGTGCTCGCCGACCACAGCATGGACTGGTCGGACCCGTTCTCCTTCGTGTCGCTCGCCGACGCGTTCAAGGACGACTCGCTGCTCGCCGGCAACGTCGCGTACGCCGACAACGGCGGAGCCGACCTGCTCACCTGGACCGGTCCGAAACCTCAACGCGATAAGGCCGTTCGACGCATGCGGAGACTCGCCCGCGACGTGCCGGGTGTGCTGTCGCTGCACGACCCGCACGCGCTGCGCCTCGGTCCGAGGGGTGGCGACCTGGTCGCATACTGCCGGTCGGGTTGGCGTTTCAGCGACCCGAACCCGCTCGCGAACCCGATACCCGGCAACCACGGTCATCCGGCGACGGCACCGATCCCGTTCTTCATCGCCGGCGGCTCGCCGCTCGTACGCCGCGGTGCCTCGAGTGCCCGGGCGCGTACGCTCGACGTCGCACCGACGGTCGGCGAGGTATTCGGCCTGCGGCCGCCGCGCGGCGGGTACGACGGCCGGTCGCGGGTCTGACGCGACTGTCGTAGCGAGGTTTCCCACGAGATCTGGGACATAACGGCACTGCCAAGGGCACGATGCTCCGCTGGGTACGGCCGTTACGTCCCAGATCTCATTCTGGGACTTCCGCTTCCGCGCGCTCGTTCGCTGGGTGGAGGCGCGAGAGTAGCCAGCCGAGGACCATCGTGATCACTACGCCGATCGCCGTGTACCAGGTGAAGCCGATGAACACCTCACCCTCCTCGATGATCCACTGCTGGTACACGAACATCGACGCCATCACCGCAACGGCGACGCCGAACGCGATCATCGCGTCGAGCTGGCTCGCCCGCCGCACGAAGATGCCGAGGAAGAACGCACCGAGCAGCCCGCCGTACGTGATGCTCGCGACGGACAAGCCGAGCTCCAACACGGGAGTGTCCTGACCGACGAACAGGTTGCCGAACACGATGAACACCAGACCCCAGACCAGCGTGGTGATCCGGCTGGCGCTGAGCGCCTCGGCATCGCCGAGCGGCGTACGCCGGAACCGCTGGACCAGGTCGGTGATCGTCGACGACGACAACGCGTTCAGCGAGGACGAGAGCGTGCTCATGGCGGCCGCGAGGATCCCGGCGAGCAGGAGTCCGGCGACACCCGACGGTAGGTCCTCGACGATGAACGTCGGGAACAGCTCGTCGCCCGACGCCGCCTGTCCCAGATCGGTCAGCGACCGGCCGTCGTAGTACGACCAGAGCGCCAGCCCGACGACCATGAACAGGCCGAACTGCACGAACACGATCAGGCCGCTCGCGATCACGGCCTTCTGGGCGTCGGCTCGGGTACGACAGGCGAGCAACCGCTGCACGACGATCTGGTCGACACCGTGCGACGCCATCGACAGCAGCGCCCCGCCGAGGATCGCGGTCACGAACGCGTACGGCGCCGTCACGATGTCGGAGCTGAAGTCGAACACCTGCGTCTTGCTCGCGTCGGCCGCATCGGACCAGAACCCTCCCGTCTTGTCCATCAGCACGGCGAGCGCGACGATGCCACCGGCCAGGTACACGCCCATCTGCATGACATCGACCCAGACGACGGCGCGGATTCCACCGACGTAGGTGTACGCGACCGTGACGAGCGACAGGATGGTGATGATCCAGAAGTACGAGACGTCCGCGCCGAGCCCGTCCATGATGAACTTCAGCGGGATGGCCGCCGCGTACATCCGTACCCCGTCGGCGAGCAATCGGGTCAGCAGGAACGTCACCGACGCCGTGCTCTGCATCGCGCCGCCGAACCGTTTGCCGAGGTAGGCGTACGCGGTCACCATCTCGCCCGCGTAGTACTTCGGCAGCAGGACGAACGCGACGACGATCCGTCCGAGCAGGTAGCCGATCGCGACCTGCAGGAAGGACAGGTTGCCGAGGTACGCGATCGCGGGCGTACTGATGACGGTCAGCGCACTCGTCTCGGTCGCCACGACCGACAGCGTCACCGCCCACCACGGCAGCTCGCGGTTACCGAGGAAGTAGCCCTTGATGTTCGACTGCCGGCCACTCAGCCAGAGGCCGAGTCCGGCCGATCCGACCAGGTAGACCACGATGACGGTGAGATCGAGCCCATCGAGCATGCTGCCTCCGTTGCTGCGGCGTTCGGACCTGGAGCCTGCCCCGTTCACGGGCCGTTCATGCGCAGACCGGTCGACGATCTGTGACGATGGACCGATGGACGACCGACTCGAGTCGACGAAGCGCCTCGCCCGGCAGGCGTACGCCGTGACCGCGAAGTACGCCGTGAACGTGCCGATGCGAGCACTCATCGACCGCGGCCTCGCGCCCGGTGCCCTCGCCCTGTTGGAGACCACGGGCCGACGCAGCGGCGAACCACGGCGTACGCCGGTGGGCAACGGACTCGTCGGCGACACCTTCTGGGTGATCGCCGAACGCGGCCTGCGGGCCGACTACGTCCGCAACCTGCAGGCCGATCCGCGGGTACGCGTCAAGGCTGGCGGGTCGTGGCGCGACGGTACCGCCGAGGTGCTGCCCGACGACGACGTCGAGGCCCGGGTCCGGATGATTCTCGAGGCGAACCCGAGCGTCGCGCGTCGTGCCGACGCAAAGCTGCTCGACCTATCGATCGCCGTGCTCGGGTCCGAGCCCGTGACCGTGCGGATCGACCTCGACGCCAGCTAGGTCTCGCTCGCCACCATGGCCCGTGCTTGCGGCGCGCGGCTTCCACGGCCACGGCGGTGCGTCGATGCCGCGGCGGGCGATCATCATCGACGGGATCAACAAGGCGATCGCGACGAGCCCGTCGAACCAGTAGTGGTTCGCCGTCACCGTGACGACCAGGATGGTGATGATCGGATGGATCGCCCAGAGCCACCGCCATCGCGTACGACCGACCGAGATCATCACGATGGCGAGCAGCACGGCCCAGCCGACATGCAGACTCGGCATCGCCGCGAACTGGTTGGCGACACTGTCGGTGGTCACCTCGCTGTACGGAGTGATGCCGAACAGCTGCCCGGTGTCGACGAAACCGAGGTCGGGGCGCATTCGTGGCGGTGCGAGCGGAAACGTGAGATGCCCGATGAGCGCGGCCGACGTCACCAACACGAAGCTGCGGCGCGCCCAAAGGTACGCGGCCGGCTGGCGGAAGAACGTGTAGAGCAGGAACGCGAGCGTCGCCGGGAAGTGCACGGACATGTAGTAGACGTTTGCGAGCTCGACCCCGTGGGGCCACGCCGACAGCAGGACGTCTTGGAGCCATTCCTCGCTCGGCAGCGGCAAGAAGCGTTCGAGGTGCCAGACGAGGTCGGAGTTGTCGAAGGCGGATGAGGTGTGATGCGAGGCGAGGAGGCGCCCGAGGTTATAGGCGATCCACAGGCCCGCAACGATGCCGACCTCGAGAGTGAGGCGGCGTAACAGCGGCAAACGAGCGATGGCCGGGCCAGACGGCTCCGGCGAACGATATTCATTGAGTACTACCCCCATAGGGATAATCTACGGGTCCAAACCAAGAAGATCGCCCGAATTTCGCGCGTCCTGCCGGAGAACTTCGAGGCCCGATCGTGCGGGCAACGAGCGGTTCGAGTGCCGGCGTGCAGGAAATCTCGTCGCAGAATGAAACCTAATCGGCCGCCAGCACGTCTTACCTGTGAGGGGCCCACGGGGCGGCCCCGCTGTTGTTCCGGGGAGTCGGTGCGCCGCGGGGTTGCGCACCGACTCCCTCGCAGGTCTACTTCTCCCGCGGTCAGTACCTCGGCACGGCGAGCTCGGTGCCCATCTGGAGCTCCCCGGCATCGGAGACGCCATTCAGCTCGGCGATGTCGTCGACGGTAGAGCGCACGTCACCATCGGGATTGACCCGGCCGGCGATCTCCCACAGCGTCTCGCCCGGATGCACGGTGATGGTCGCCGGTTTCGGACCGGACTCGTCGGTCGCGATCACCGAAGGGCCGAACGCGACGAAACCGCCGAACGCGATCAGCAGCGCGGACACGAGGATGACGACGCGCCCACGCCGGGTCAGCCGCAGCGTACCGTCAGTCGGCCGTCGCACCGGACGGGCCGCGGCGCGGGTGTCGGGTCGGGCGATGCCGAGCTGAGCGGTGCTCATCGGTGCCTCCGGGGAAGTCGCGGCGGTCGTACATGCGTTCGATCGAACACGTGTACGACGGTACGGCACCCCACCGACAAAGTCCACGCTTTCGTCGAACAAATGTTCCCCAGGTCGCTGCACCCCTGGTCGCCGACCACAGGGGCGTACTCATCGCCGACGATGGTGACCGGATCGAGCTGCATGGCAGCAACCTATGGTCCGCCACTGACAATGCGGATGGGCCCGGCGTCAGGTCCAGGCGGGACGCAGGACGGTGTCGGCCTCGAACGGGTCGATGCCGGTGTTCGCGGCAAGGATGCCGGCGCCGGTCGGGCTGCCGGTGTAGAGCGCCTGCCCCCCGCTCACCCACGCGTTCCATCCGCGCTCGTACGCGCGCGCCCGGCTCGCGTTGACACCGAGCACGCGCGGTACCGCGTGCCACGCGACGCCTTCCGGCCTCAGGGCGCGCACGAGCTGGCGCCACCCGTCCACCCGGGTTGCGTCGCCGAGGACGTAGCGCGGCACTACGTATCGCGGCTCGGCGAGCGGCGCAAGAACCTCGTCGAGAGACTCCGCGAAGAGCCGCGACGCCTCCTCGCCGACACCGTGCAGTCGCAGCCGGATCTCGCCGTCGGGCTCGACGTCGATACGCAGCGCCTCGGATCCGGCCGGGCACAGCTCGGCGCTCAGTAGCCCGTCGGCGACGGCGGCCGCGTACGCCGTAGTGCCGACTGCACGGCCGGCGACGCGGGCACTGCGCCACGGGTGCAGCCACGGCCGGCGACCATCGGAGACGCGGTACGGCCCGCGGGCGCCGGTGAGCAGTGCTGGTGCCGGCGGCGCCCCGACCGTCGAACCCTCTGTCACAGCGGTCGTACGACGATCGCGGACCCGGATCGTGTGGACCACCTCGTCGGCGTACGGCGCGCCGACCGCCCACCGCTCGGCGATCTCGGCCCTCGACTCCGCGCGCACGAGCATGCTCGCATTGAGCGCCGGCAGATCGGCGACGCCGGGCGGCGCGTACGGCGACAGCCGCGAGTCGACATGTGAGACGCCGGAGACGATGTCGCCCTCGTCGTCGACGCCGAAGTACCCGTCATGCTTGCGTACGAACCGATCCCAGTCGGTCGCCCCGCGCGGGTGGTCCTCGGTGACGCACACGACGCTCCACGTCAGCGCAACCTTGTCGGCCCAGTCGGGATCGGTACGAAGGGCGCGTCCGCGCGTCTGCACGACGGCGCTGACCGTGGTCGCGGACGAGAGGTCGACCAGGCTGTTCAGGCCGCGTGCGTCCCACCCTTCGCCGAGCAGCGCCCGAGTGCCGACGAGCACCTGTGCGTGCCCCGCCTCGAAGAACGCAGTGACCAGCCGCACCCACGCACGGCTCGACCAGCTGCCGACGATGCCGGCGACCGGAGCGCCGGCCCAAGCCTCGATCCGCAGAGCGTCGGCGAGCTCGGGATCGCGCTCTCCTACGAACGCGACCAGCCGATGCGCAGTGGCGGGTTCGGCGGCAACGGTAGAACCCGTCACCAGAAGGGGGTTCAGCTCTCGGGTGCGATCGTCGGATACGAGCCGAGACAGCAACAGCCGGGCCGAGCCGGCCTCCGGGTCGAGTACCCCGTGCAGCGACTCCGGCGCCGTGGCGGACGCCTTCTCGTGGTCGCACACGACCAGCAGCCGCAGGTGCTCTCCGAGCACTGCCCGCTCGGCGGCGACGATCTCGACACACTCGTCGGCCTTAGCCGCGCTGCGCGCAAGGACGCGGTCGACCGGCGACCTGCCGCGGCGGATGCCTCGCCGAGTCCACTGGTAGCCGATGCCCGGCAACGTACGTCGAATGCGTTCGACGAGGTCGGCGTCACCGGCATCGCCGGACTGGAGCAGGCACCCGCGTGCCCAGTCGTCGATGAGCACGACCCAGTCGTCGGCACTCGGCGGGTGGCGGTGCTCCTCGCGCAGTCGCGCGCCGTGTACCTCGGAGAGCAGCCCGGCGTACGACAGCCGCAGCGCGGCACCGACCAGCGCGGGCCAGCGCCGCTCGATGTCGTGCCACGGCTCACCGGACTCGACGAACCTGCGGTCGAGCCAATGCAGGAGGCCGACCGATCCGAACCCGGGCTCCATCAGGTCGGTCGTGAGCCGGGTGAAGCGTTCCGACTGCCCGGCAAGCCATTGCGACTCGGCGGGGGTCGGTGTCGTCACCCGGGCGAGCTCCGCGAACGGCGCGAGCGTTCCCTCGCGTACTGCCGCGGGGATCGAGGCCGCGTACGTGATGCTGCCGAACAGCTCGTCGACAAGTGCGTGCTGCTGCTTGTCGAGCACCGTCGGTGGGGTGGCGGTGAGCCCGAGTACGAACGCGCCGGGCAGCCGGTCGAGCACCTCGGCGAGAAGTCGGCCCCACACCTCGAGCAGATGGTGGCACTCGTCGAGCACGATGGTGATCGGGCCGGCGGAGCGCAGCGCATCGACGAGAGCTCGACCGTTCGGGTGGAGCCGGTCGACCAGTGACGGCTCCGCGCCGTTGTCGTCGAGCCCGTCGCGCTCACCGTCGAACGACGCGAGCGACTGGTACGTGAGCGCCGTGATCGGCGCGGCGAGATCGCGTTCGGTGCCGATCTCGATGTCCGAGCCGTACGCCCGCCAGCTCGCGTGCCACTGCATCTGGATGGCGGTGTTCGGCGCGAGTACGACGGCGGGGACTCCGCGCTGGCGGATCACCTCGAGTCCGACGTACGTCTTGCCGGAGCCGGGCGGCAGCACCACCCACGAGCGGCGCGCGCCACTCTCGACCGCGGACGCGACCGCACCGAGTGCGGCCCGCTGGTGCGTACGCGGCTCGAACGGCCGTCGTATGCCGGTGAACAGCGGACCGCCGGTCATGCTCGTGTGCTCAGACCGAGCGCTTCGCGCTGCGCGCACCCTGCCTGCGGGCAAGGGGTTCGAGGGACATCAGCGCCGCCGGGAACGTACTCGTCGCGCGCATCACGAGCCCGCGGCGTACGGGCAGCGTGCGGTAGACGCGACGGGTGCCGACCATCGCAACGAGCGCGTCGGCAACCTCGTCCGGGTGGAGCAGGCGCCCGCCGGAGCGGACCAGGTTGAGCCCCTGTCCGTCGGGAGCCATGGAGTCGAGCAGCGCGGTCTGCGCGCCGTCAGGGCAGATCGCGTGCACGCGAATCTTGTCCTTGCGGAGCTCGGAGTCCATCGACGTCGCGAGACTCAGCACCGCCGCCTTGGTCGCGGCGTACACGGAGAGACCGGGGACCGGGCCGTGTGCCGAGAGCGACGCGGTCATGGCGATGTCGCCGCCCTTGATCCCGTCACGCGCCTGCTCACGCATGGCGGCCACGGTCGCGCGCGCACCCCAGAGAACACCGAGCAGGTTGACGTCGACGAGCGAGCGGATGCGGCCGCTGTCCTGATCGGCGACGGTGCCGTCGAAGCCGACGCCTGCGTTGCAGACCCATAGTCCGAGCGGTGCGTGGCCGCGCGCCCGTCGCGCCATCTCGGTTGCCGCGTGCTCATCGGTGACGTCGTACCCGCACCCGTCGACGGCACCGATCTCGTTCGACGTCGTCTCGGCGGCGCCGGCGTCGACGTCGGTCACGACGACCGCGTACCCGAGGTCGACGAGCCGCTGGGCGACGGCCCGGCCGATCCCGCCGGCCGCACCCGTGACGACGGCCGACCGCGGTGCGTGTGACGGCAGTTCCGGGCGGGTCCTACGCAGCATCGGCATCGGTGCTCCTGGTCTCGAGAAACGTCTGGGCGAGCGTACCCAAGCCACCGCGGAGAGGCACCGACCGCCACGACACGCCTCGAACACGTGTTTGATCGGACCGCCCGATCGGGCTAATGTCATGCCCGACCCCGCAGCCTCCGACGCCAGCAGGAGTGAGAGCCGATGCCCAAGTCGAACAACGTCAAGGAACTCCCCGACGGGCCTGCCGATGCGTCGGGCATCACCCCGCGTCAGCGGCGCATCCTGGAGTGCATTCGGGAGTCGATCGAGGCCCGCGGCTATCCCCCCAGCATTCGCGAGATCGGCAACGAGGTGGGGCTCACGAGCTCGTCGTCGGTCGCGTACCAGCTGCGCACCCTCGAGCGACAGGGCTTCCTGCGGCGTGACCCGAACCGTCCGCGCGCGCTCGAGGTACTGCTTCCCGACGTCGTCGCAGCGCGCCGGTCGATCGGTCACTCGGCCGACTTCGGCTTCGACGAGACCGGCCTCGGCGACCAGCGCCCCGAACCGTCGTACGTCCCGGTCGTCGGCCGCATCGCCGCCGGTGGGCCGATCCTTGCGGAGGAGCGTGTCGAGGAGGTCTTCCCGCTGCCGAAGACACTCGTCGGCGAGGGCACGTTGTTCCTGCTCGAGGTCAAGGGCGACTCGATGATCGACGCCGCGATCTGCGACGGCGACTATGTGGTCGTACGCCAGCAGCCGAACGCCGAGAACGGCGAGATCGTCGCGGCGATGATCGACGGCGAGGCGACGGTCAAGACGTTCCAGCGCAAGCGCGGCAAGGTCTGGTTGCTGCCGCACAACGAGGCGTACGACCCGATCGACGGCACCGACGCCACGATCCTCGGCAAGGTCACGACGGTGCTACGCCGGATGTAGCGGCGCCTGATTCGTCGCCGGCCCGACCGGCCGGCGCGCATTTGGTTGGCGTCATGACCCCGTTCGTCCACCAAGTGCGCGCCGGCCGTTCGTGTCCTTGCGGCACGGTCACCGGTCGCCTCCGGTGAACCTCCGGCTCTCGTCGACGTGGCCGCGCCCGTCCGGCGCGTACCAGGTTCCTCTTCGCGCCGTGGTCGGATCGGGTCGTGGGCTCGCCCGTCGCGGCGGCGCGGTAGGCGTCGTCGACGGCGCGAGGTCGCCGCGCTTTCGAGCAGCAGGACGTACGGCTCGGCGTACGGCTCCTCCGCGGCGCCGATGGTCTCGCGAAGGTCATCGGTGAACCAGGCAGGGAGGTGTGGCGCGTCAGCCGGTTCCGTGGTCGTGCGCGACTGGAGGGCGTTGTCGACGACGAGGACGACGCGGAGTCGTTCGCGTGTGACGACGTACGTCCTCGCGGATCGCTCGCCCGGCTGGGTGAGCGCGACTCCACCGCCGCCGAGCTCCTCGACCTTGCCGTACTGACTCATGGTGGTGATCAGCTCGGACCAGAGCGTGGCCTCATCCGCAACGCGCTGGTCGGCGGCGTCGAGCTCTGGTGGCGAAGGGTCTTGATTCGGATTAGGCATCTGCTCTTCCCGTGCGCTCTCGACCGCTACTCGCGTCGCTCACCGGCCATGGTGCCGCAACTGCCGTCCGGGCACGACATCGATTTCCGTCGAGGCGTGCCGGCGCCCCGCCGCGGCGAGAGAGAATCTGCGTTCGGCTACGGATAACGACCCAAAGGCAGATTCCTTCCTCGCAACAGGTCGGGCCGCCACCGAAGCGCACGGCAACGATGAAAGCGGCAGCGATAGCTGGGGAAAGGCGACCGGCAAGCCGAGCCCACCGGGATACGGATCCTCGTCGCCGCCATGCGGTCTGGACCGCCGCGTACGGAAAGCGGTGAAGGCCGGTAGCGAAGCGCACGGAACGGTGAAGGCGGGAAGCCCCAGAAAACCGAAACGGCGAAGGCAGAAGCCCAGCGCACGGCAACGATGAAAGCGGAACCGCCGGAGCGCACCAACCGCCGAGCCCACCGGCCGCGCGCGCCCAAACGCTCCCCACCCTGACGGGGAGGCGTCAAGATCGCGTCAAGACGTGTCAGCGTCGCATCAGGATCGCATGATCGCCGCCGATGCGGCGTTCTGATGGCGGTATGAGTATCGAATCCGCGATCTTGCTGACGATCGTCGCGCTCGGTGTCGGCTACCTGCTGTACGCCCTGATCCATCCGGACCGGTTCTGATGGGCGCGCCCGACATCGGCGACCAGACCGCCGGCGTCCTGACCATTCTGACGCTCGTCGCGGCGCTGGCCCTGGCGTACCGCCCGCTCGGCGACTTCATGGCGCACACGCTGACGAGCCGGACGCACACCCGTTTCGAGCGCCCGATCTACCGACTTCTCGGTGTCGATCCGGACAGCGAGCAGAGCACCCGCGCGTACGTCCTCGGCGTGGTCGGCTTCTCGACCGTCAGCCTGCTCGGGCTCTACCTGATCCTCGTCGGCCAGTCACTGTTGCCGTACTCGCGCGGGATGAACGGCATGCCATGGGAGATGGCGTTCAACACTGCGGCGTCGTTCGTCACGAACACCAACTGGCAGTCGTACGCGGGCGAGTCGACGCTCGGGTTCACGGCGCAGATGGCGGGTCTCGCGGTGCAGAACTTCGTGTCCGCGGCGGTCGGCGTCGCGATCGCCGTCGCCTTGATCCGCGCGTTCACCCGTAAGGGCAGTGGCTCGCTCGGCAACTTCTGGGTCGATCTGGTGCGCATCAACCTGCGCATCCTGCTGCCGGTCGCGTTCGTCGCCGCGGTGGTGCTGGTCGCGGCCGGTGCGGTGCAGGACTTCGGCTCGGACACGGTTGTCGACACCATCACCGGGCACCAGCAGACGATCGTCGGCGGCCCCGTGGCAAGCCAGGAGGCGATCAAGGAGCTCGGCACGAACGGCGGCGGGTTCTTCAACGCCAACTCCGCGCATCCGTTCGAGAACCCGAACGCGTTCAGCAACCTGGTCGAGATATTCCTCATCCTGCTCATCCCGGTCGCACTGACCCGCACGCTCGGCACGATCCTGGGCAAGCCTCGGCAGGGGTACGCGGTACTCGGCGCGATGACCGTCCTGTGGTTCGGATCGCTCGCGATCACCACCTGGGCGGAGGTCGGCACGCACTCCCAGGCCGCACAGGCCGCGGGTGCGTCGATGGAGGGCAAGGAGACCCAGTTCGGCACGTGGGCCTCGTCTCTGTTCGCGGTAGCGACGACCGGCACCTCGACCGGCGCGGTCAACTCCGCGCACGACTCGCTCACTCCGACCGGCGGCGGCACGGTGCTCGCCAACATGATGCTCGGCGAGGTCTCGCCCGGCGGCGTCGGCACCGGCATGTACGGCATCCTCGTGATGGCGATTCTCGCGGTATTCGTCGCGGGTCTGATGGTCGGCCGTACGCCGGAGTTCCTCGGCAAGAAGATCGGCGCCACGGAGATGAAGTACGTCGCCCTGTATGCGTTGACGACGCCGGCCGTCGTGCTCGTCGGCGTCGGCATCGCGATCGGCCTCGGCAGCACGCCGGACGCGATGGGCAACCCGGGCGGTCACGGCTTCTCCGAGGTGGTCTACGCGTACACGTCCGCCGGCAACAACAACGGCAGCGCATTCGGCGGAATCACCGTGACGTCGACGTTCTTCCAGGTCAGTCTCGGGTTCGCGATGCTGATCGGTCGGTTCGTACCGATCGTGCTCGTCCTGCTGCTTGCCGGGTCGCTCGCCCGTCAAGGCCAGGTGCCCGAGACCCGCGGCACGCTTCCCACCCACACTCCCCTGTTTGCCGGGTTCCTCGTTGGCGTGATCGTGCTGCTCACCGGGCTCACGTACTTCCCGGCGCTCTCACTCGGACCCATCGCGGAGGCTCTGGCATGACCGTGAAGCAACTCATCGCTCAACTACCGCGGGCATTCGCCAAACTCGACCCACGGCACCTCTGGCGCAACCCGGTCATGTTCGTCGTACTCATCGGCTCCGACGCCACGACCTTCCTCGCCGTACGCGATCCCGAGCTGTTCACCATTGGCATCGCGGCGTGGCTCTGGCTCACTGTGCTGTTCGGCAACCTCGCCGAGGCCGTCGCCGAGGGGCGCGGCAAGGCGCAGGCCGACTCGCTGCGCGCTGCCCGCACCGACACGTACGCCCGGCGGCTCGATGAGCACGGTGGCGAACAGCGGGTCCCGAGTACGCAGCTACACGTCCGAGACCTCGTCGTGGTGAGTGCAGGCGAGGTCATCCCGGGCGACGGTGACATCGTCGAAGGCGTCGCCAGCGTTGACGAATCGGCAATCACCGGAGAGTCCGCGCCGGTGATCCGGGAGGCGGGCGGAGACCGGTGCGCCGTCACCGGCGGTACGACGGTGCTGTCCGACGAGATCGTCGTAAAGGTCACCGCCGCACCCGGCGCGACGTTCCTCGACAAGATGATCGCCCTCGTCGAGGGCGCCGAACGGCGCAAGACGCCCAACGAGATCGCACTGTCGATCCTGCTGTCGAGCCTCACCATCGTGTTCCTGCTCGCCGTCACGACGCTCGCCCCGATGGCCGACTACGCGGGTGCCTCGCAGCCGGTCGTCACGCTCGTCGCGCTCCTGGTCTGCCTGATCCCGACAACGATCGGGGCGTTGCTCTCGGCGATCGGAATCGCCGGCATGGACCGACTCGTACGCGTCAACGTGCTCGCGATGTCGGGCCGAGCCGTCGAGGCCGCCGGCGACGTCGGCACGTTGCTCCTCGACAAGACCGGAACCATCACGCTCGGAAACCGGCAGGCGGTCGCGTTCGTACCGATGACGGGGGTCGATGCAGGCGAGGTACGCGACGCCGCGCGGCTGTCCAGCCTCGCCGACCAAACACCTGAAGGCCGTTCGATCGTCGAGCTCGCGTTGGCCGAAGGCGTCGACGACGAAGACCTCCCGGCGGGCGCGGAGTTCGTCGCCTTCACCGCGCAGACCCGGATGTCGGGTGTCGATCTGGCCGACGGCCTGCAGGTCCGCAAGGGCGCGGCATCGGCGATCCGCGACTGGATCGGCACCGCGCAGACCACGGAACTGACCGCGATCGTCGACCACATCAGCGCCTCGGGCGGTACGCCCCTCGTCATCGCTGCTCAGCCCAAGAACGGCTCCGGCACGGCCGCTCGGATCCTCGGCGTCGTCCAACTGAAGGACGTCGTCAAACCCGGCATGCGCGAACGCTTCGACGCGCTGCGCCGGATGGGAATTCGTACGGTCATGATCACCGGCGACAACCCGCTGACCGCGAAGGCGATCGCCGACGAGGCCGGTGTCGACGACTACCTCGCAGAGGCGACGCCGGAGGACAAGCTGACGCTGATCGGCAAGGAGCAGGAAGGCGGCCGCCTGGTAGCCATGACCGGCGACGGCACGAACGATGCGCCCGCGCTCGCCGCCGCGGACGTCGGTGTCGCGATGAACTCCGGTACGTCGGCCGCGAAGGAGGCCGGAAACATGGTCGACCTCGACTCCGACCCGACGAAGCTGATCGACGTTGTGGAGATCGGCAAGCAGCTGCTCATCACCAGGGGCGCGCTCACAACGTTCTCGATCGCGAACGACGTCGCGAAGTACTTCGCGATCATCCCGGCGATGTTCGCGGTCGCGTACCCGAGCCTCGACCGGCTCAACGTCATGGATCTGAGCTCGCCGGAGTCGGCGATCCTCTCGGCCGTGATCTTCAATGCCCTGGTGATCGTCGGGTTGATCCCGCTGTCGCTCAAGGGCGTGAAGTACCGCGCCGCCGCGGCCGCTTCGGTGCTGCGTCGCAACCTGCTCGTCTATGGGCTGGGCGGGCTCGTGGCGCCGTTCGTCGGCATCAAGGTCATCGACCTGCTCGTGTCCCAGCTCCCGGGTATCGGGTGAGCGCGATGCCAACCGAACAACGACGACCACAGCAACCGACACCTCGGCAGGAGTCATGAACACAAGAACCCTCGGTGCACTCGCCCGCCAGACCCTCACCGGCCTTCGCGCCTTCCTGGTCCTCACCGTCATCCTCGGCATCGCGTACCCCGTCGCCGTGTGGGCGGTCGGTCGGGCCGCGTTCCCCGACAACGCAACCGGTCAGCTCGTCGAGGTCGCCGGCACGCCCGTCGGCTCCGCGATCATCGGGCAGCAGTTCAACGAACCGAACCTGTTCCACTCACGTCCATCGGCGGGTTCGTACGACCCGCTCGCCAGCGGGCCGTCGAACCTCGGCCCGTCGAACCCCGATCTGTTGAAGCAGATCGACCGTCGTCGCACCGAGGTCGCCGAGTCCGAGGGCATCGCACCCGCCGACGTACCGGCGGATGCGCTCACGGCCTCCGGTTCGGGACTCGACCCGTACATCTCCCCCGAGTACGCGGAGCTGCAGGTGCCGCGCGTGGCTCGACTCAACGGACTCACCGTCGGGCGCGTCGAGCTGCTCCTCGAAGCGACTACCGACGGGCGCATTCTCGGGTACCTCGGTGAGCCGAAGGTGAACGTTCTGGAGCTCAACCTCGCCGTGCAGAACGCGGCGGATCACGGCTGAGAGACACTGGAACCGTGACCAACTCGGGCCCGGCCGCCGCACGAAGAGGGCGGCTGCGCGTCTACCTCGGCGCGGCACCGGGCGTCGGCAAGACGTTCGCGATGCTCGCCGAGGGACGCCGTCGCGCCGCCAGGGGCACCGATGTCGTCGCCGCGTACGTCGAGCCGCACGCCCGGCCGCGTACTGCCGCGGAGATCGGCGACCTGGAGGTGGTGCCGCGCCGCGCGATCGGGTACCGCGGGTCCTCGTACGACGAGCTCGACCTCCCCGCCGTACTCGCCCGCAGACCCACCGTCGCACTCGTCGACGAACTCGCACACACCAACGTGGCGGGGACCGAGCACGAGAAGCGTTGGCAGGACGTCGAAGCGCTGCTCGACGCCGGGATCGATGTGGTCACGACGGTCAACATCCAGCACCTCGAGTCGCTCAACGACGTTGTCGAGTCGATCACCGGCGTACGACAGCAGGAGACAGTGCCCGACGACGTCGTACGCCGTGCGGATGCGATCGAGCTGGTCGACATGAGCCCGCAGGCGATTCGCCGCCGGATGGCCCACGGAAACATCTATCCGGCCGACCGAGTCGACGCCGCCCTGTCGCAGTACTTCCGCGAGGGCAATCTTGCGGCTCTGCGCGAGCTCGCCCTGCTGTGGCTGGCCGATCGGGTCGACGAGGGTCTCGAGCAGTACCGCGAGACGCACGGCATCGACG
Organism: Solicola gregarius; assembly: GCF_025790165.1. Taxonomy (GTDB): domain Bacteria; phylum Actinomycetota; class Actinomycetes; order Propionibacteriales; family Nocardioidaceae; genus Solicola; species Solicola gregarius. Next base: position 3,876,314 of record NZ_CP094970.1, on the reverse strand, counting down.
CGACCTGGGCGGCGCGGGAACGAGTCGTCGTCGCACTGACCGGTGGCCCCGAGTCGACAACGCTGCTGCGCCGTGCGGCACGCATCGCCAGTCGTACGACCGGCGGTGAGTGGCTCGCCGTCTACGTCGCGCGCCGCGACGGGCTGATGGGCTCGTCTCCGGACCAGCTCGCGCGCTTCCACGCGACAGCGAAGGAGCTCGGCGGCAGCTTCCACACCGTGGTCGCCGATGACGACGTTGCGGCCGGCATCCTCGACTTCGCCCGAGGAGAGAACGCATCGCAGATCCTGATCGGCGCCAGCCGTCGCGGGCGGATCTCGGCTCTGCTTCGCCCCGGCGTCGGTGAAGCCGTGATCGCGCAGTCCGGCGACATCGACGTGCACATCGTCAGCCACGACCACGCTCGCCGCGGTACGACCGTGCGGCGCCGGTCCGATCTCGGCGCGCGTCGCAAGGCCGCCGGGTATGCGTTCGGCGTCCTCGGCCCGCTTGTCCTGTCCGGAGCCTTGCTCGCGACCGACGACAGGCACAGCCTGCCTACCGAGTCGATGCTGCTGATGGCGCTGGTCGTCGCCGTCGCGCTCGTCGGTGGTCTCGCGCCCGCTCTGGTGGCGGCGGTCCTGTCCGGGCTGTGCCTGAACCTGCTGTTCACGCCGCCGACCGGGACGTTGACGATCGCAGACCCGGAGAACCTCCTCGCGATCGTGGTCTTCATGATCGTCGGCGTCGCCGTCGCGTCCGTCGTCGACCTCGCCGCGCGGCGTACGGCACAGGCCCGCACTGCAGCGGCCGAGGCGGATGCGCTCGCGGTGCTATCGCACTCGCTGCTGCGGGCAGGTGAGAACCTCGACGAGTTGCTCGCCCAGGCACGTCGCGTGTTCGTGATGCAGGGCGCCGCGATCGTTCGGCGCGATGGTGACGGGTGGACGACCGACGTGGCGTCCGGAGACGCACCGACAGGCCCGGAGACCGCGGACGTCGACGTACCGATCGACGATGACACCTACCTCGTACTGCGCGGGCGCACTCTCGCGGCTTCCGACCGGCGCCTCGTCACCGCGTACGCGGCGCACGCGGCGGTCATCGGGGATCGGATGAGAGCCGCGGACGACGCCGTCCGTACGCGCGAGCTGGCCGAGGCGAATCGCACCCGGACCGCCCTACTCGCGGCCGTCTCGCACGACCTGCGCAACCCGCTGGCCGCAATCAAGGCGGCCGTCACCAGCCTTCGCAACGACGAGATCGCCTGGACGAAGAACGACGAGGCGGAGCTGCTGGCGACCATCGAGGAGTCGACCGACCGCCTCGGCGGGTTGGTCGCGAACCTGCTCGACATGAGCCGACTGCAGACCGGCGCGGTCAACCCGCTCGCGGCCGAGAGCGACCTCGCCGCCGCGGTCGAGCGGGCCGTCGACGGCCTCGCCGATCCGGCCCGGATCGCCATCGAGGTCGATGACTCGTTGCCACGCGCCATCGCCGACGGCGGCCTGTTGGAGCGGGTCCTCGCCAACATCTGCGAGAACGCCGCGACCCACACCGACGGGCCGGTCGAGGTGTACGGGTCGGCGTTCCCGGCGGGGGCGCGCGTGTGCCTGCGGATCGTCGACCACGGCGCGGGCGTACGACCCGACGACCTGGACGCGCTGTTCGCGCCGTTCCAGCGTCTCGGCGACGTACCCCGCGGCGACGGTGTCGGTCTCGGTCTCGCGGTCGCACGAGGGCTCGCCGAGGCCATGGGCGGCACGCTGACCGCCGACGAGACACCGGGCGGCGGCCTGACGTTCGTACTTCGAGCTCCCGGCGGCAGCTGCCGACCCAGGGGTGGAGGTGGCCGATGACATTCGTGCTCGCGGTTGACGACGACCCCGCGATCCTGCGAACGCTGCGGATCAACCTGCGCGCCCGCGACTACGACGTCGAAACGGCCGGCGACGGCCGGTCGGCGCTGCAGATCGCCGACGAGCGGATGCCCGATGTCGTGCTGCTCGATCTCGGACTCCCCGACCTCGGGGGCATCGACGTGATCAAGGGACTCCGCGCGATGGGAGACGTGCCGATCGTCGTACTGTCGGCCCGCCACGAGTCGGACGACAAGGTCGAGGCCCTCGACGCCGGAGCCGACGACTACGTGACGAAGCCGTTCGGCATGGAGGAGCTGCTCGCTCGGGTACGCGCCGCGGCCCGGCGTGGCAACCGCCCAGCGGCGACTCCGCCGATCGAGACCCACGGGCTGGTGCTCGACGTCGACGACCGGACCGCCAGCCGCGACGGCAGCGCAGTACACCTGACGCCGACCGAATGGAAGATCGTCGAGGTGCTCGTACGTCGCCAGGGGCGCCTCGTACGTCAGCGGGAGCTGCTGCACGAGGTGTGGGGACCCTCGTACCAGCGCGAGACGAACTACCTGCGGGTGTACCTCGCGCAGCTGCGCCGCAAGCTCGAGGCCGACCCCGCGCATCCCCGGCACTTCCTCACCGACCCAGGGCTCGGATACCGCTTCGTTGCCTGACCACAGCGGCGTTCGAACGTTGCATCGAAAAACTAGTCCGGGTTTGTCGGACCCGCATTCTAGTCTTGAACCCATGACTTCAGACCCAGCCGTCGAGGCCATCGGCCTCGTCAAACGCTTCGGCGACAACACCGCCGTCGACGACGTCAGCTTCGTCGTTCCACAAGGCAGTGTCCTCGGGCTACTCGGTCCCAACGGCGCCGGTAAGACAACGACCGTCCGCATGCTCACCACGCTCAGCATCCCCACCAGTGGCACCGGCCGCGTCGCGGGTCACGACATCGTCAAGGAGCCGTCGGCCGTTCGGCGCAGCATGGGCCTGACCGGTCAGGCCGCCACGGTCGACGAGCTGCTGACCGCTCGCGAGAACCTCCGCCTGATCGGCCGGCTGTACGGTCTGCCCCGCGGGTACATCCGCGAGACGAGCGACACGTTGCTCGAGCGGTTCGCCCTCACCGACGCCGCCGATCGCACCATCAAGACGTACTCGGGCGGCATGCGCCGCAGGCTCGACCTCGCGGTCAGTCTGCTCGCCGCGCCGCCGGTCCTGTTCCTCGACGAGCCGACGACCGGCCTCGACCCGCACAGCCGTCAGGACCTGTGGGGCGTGCTGCGCGAGCTCGTACGCGAGGGCACGACGCTGCTGCTCACGACGCAGTACCTCGAGGAGGCCGATCACCTCGCGAACGACATCGTGGTCATCGACAAGGGGCAGGTGATCGCGCACGGTACGCCGACCCAGCTCAAGGACGAAGCCGGCAAGGCTGCGGTCGTCGTGACGCTCACGGACTCGTCGCGCCTCGAGGAGGCGGAGAAGATCATGAACGACACCTGCCGCGAGGTGTACGTCGAGGCGGACGCCAGACGCCTGACTGCGCAGGCCAGCGGCTTGGCCGATATGACCCGCATCGGCGCTCGCCTCGAGGAGAGCGCGATCGAGATCGACGACATCGGGCTGCAGCGGCCGAGCCTCGACGACGTGTTCCTGCATCTGACGGGCCATCGCGCCGAGCCGACCGCCGACGAGTCTGAGACCGAGACCCAGGAGGTGCCGGCATGACGGCCATCCAGACCGAACGCCGCCCACAGCTCGCGCCAGCGTCCCTGAGCCGGGCATCGTTCGCGATCACGTGGCGCAACCTGATCCACATCAAACGCCAGCCGGAGATGCTGCTCGACGTCACCGTGCAGTCGGTGATGTTCGTGCTGCTGTTCGCGTACGTCTTCGGTGGCGCGATCAACGTCCCCGGCGGCGGTGACTACAAGGAGTTCCTGCTGCCCGGCATCATGGTGCAGACGATGATCTTCTCGTCCGCAACGGTCGCGATCGGGCTGACGAACGACCTGCAGAAGGGCATCGTCGACCGGTTCAAGTCGCTGCCGATCTCGCGGTCGTCGGTGCTCGTCGGGCGCAGCATCTCCAGCCTGATCCACGCAAGCATCGGCATCGTGGTGATGGGCGCGACCGGTCTGCTGGTCGGCTGGCGGATCCGCGAGGGTGTCGTCGATGCCGTGATCGCGATTGCGCTGCTGCTGTTGTTCGGGTTCGCGATGATCTGGCTGGGCATCTGGGTCGGTTCGATGATGCGTACCGTCGAGTCGGTGCAGGGGCTCATGTTCACCGTGATGTTCCCGCTGACGTTCGTCGCCAATACGTTCGTACCCTCGCAGACGATGCCCGACTGGCTGCAGCCCGTCGCCGAGTGGAATCCGGTATCCGCACTGACGCAGGCCTGCCGCGAGCTCTGGGGCAACGGCCCGGCTGCGACCACCTCCGACGCCTGGCCGCTGCAACATCCGGTGCTGATGTCGGTCGTCTGGTCCATCGCGCTCGCGGCGATCTTCGCCCCGCTCGCGCTCGCCGCGTTCCGCCGCCGTTCGCGCGACTGACCCGCGCCTCCGCGGGCGTACCTCCCCGCTGGGCCGCACGTTTCAGCCCCGGAATCGCGATTTCTGCGGCCGAAACGTGCGGCCCAGGGGGCGTGCGGCTGCTCAGTCCCAGCGTCGGCCCGGCTCCCAGTCCCACCACCAGGATGGCTTCTCGGTCGTCCACAACCTCGATCCACCGACGGCAGCGCGGGCGCGGCAGCCGATGATCCGCTCCATGGTCTCTGGCCGCTCGGCTCGAGCATGCTGAGCCGCCCCGATCCGTACGATCGGCATTCCGTGATTCTCGAAGACGTCGCCGCGGACGTTGTCGTCGTTGTGCCGCTCGACCCTGCGGTGGTCGGCGCCGTCGGACTCGATCACGAATCCGGTTTGGGGATCGCGTAGATCCGGTACGCCGAGCAGGTTCTCGCGCAGGTCGAAGACCGGGATGTTCACCTCCCAGTCCTCCGTCCCAACCGCGTCGGTGGCCAGCATCCGCGTCCGCGGTTCCCACGGACTCGCCGACCGCGTCGACGCTTGGCCCAGCGCCCACCGCGCCTGCCTGCGGCCACGGGTCTTCACGTGCGCTGCGAACGTCGCCCGAACATTGTCCAGCGCGGTGTGTGGTTGGTCGATGACCGTGCTGGTGGCCATCTCGACGGCAACCAACGCCTCGAGCGGGTTCGGCGCGTCGAGCATGTCGTCGTACGTCGCGCGGGCCATGGTCGTTGCGGCATAGCCATCCAAGTCGATCACCTCACCCGGCAGCAGCCGCCGCTCCCGTACCCGAATACCCGGTCTGGTACGCAGGCGGCTGCCGGGACCGCACAGGATCGTGACCGGTAGCTGCTCGCCGTACAGCTCGCCGTCGCAGAACGCCTGACCCTGGATCCACCGCGACGCCCATCCGGTCAACACACATTCCGCCGTCATCAGCCCGATCGCGTCGGCGATGCGGAGGCCCGGCTGCTCGAGAGTGACGGCCTCGGGGCGGCGCAGACCGTGATACGGCCGCGCGAGCTGCCGACCGCGTACCTGCTTGGCGGACATGCCGTCGGCGCGCAGGCGAGCGACCCGGCGGGAGAGAACAGGGATCTGCCCGACGTCGTTCATACCGGCAGTGTGCGTGCCCGGCGGCAGATCTGTCGGCGTTGTCCACAGCCCGCTCAAACGCCCCGCTGGGCCGCACCTTTCTGCCCTGGAATCGCGATTTCTGGGGCTGAAACGTGCGGCTCAGCGGGGCTTCTGCCCGGCGGGGCTTCTGCCCAGCGGGCCGTCAGGGTCAGGCGCGGGCGGCCTGGTCGAGACGCTCGAGCGCACCGAGGACGGTCGCGCGGTCGGTCGTACGCCACATGGGCGGCAGGGATGCGGCGAGGAAGGATCCGTAGCGCGCGGTGGCGAGGCGCGGATCGAGGATCGCGACCACCCCCTTGTCGGTGCTGCGCCGGATCAGTCGGCCGGTGCCCTGCGCCAGTAACAGCGCGGCGTGGCTTGCCGCCACCTGCATGAAGCCGTTGCCGCCGCGCTTCTCGACGAGGCGCTGCCGCGCGCTCATCAGCGGATCGTCCGGACGCGGGAACGGAATGCGGTCGATGATCACCAGCTGACAGGTCTCCCCCGGCAGGTCGATGCCCTGCCAGAGGCTCAGCGTGCCGAACAGGCACGCAGCGGGGTCTTCGACGAAGCGCCGTGCCAGCTCCGGCAGCTGGGCCTCGCCCTGACACCACAGCTCCGTCTCGGGGAGCAGCGCACGCACCGCCTCGGTCGCGGCCTCCGCGGCCCGGCGCGACGAGAACAGCCCGAGCGTGCGTCCACCGGCGGCCTCGACCAGTACGGCGATCTCGTCCATCTGCTTGTCGCCAAGGCCGTCACGACCGGGAGGCGGGAGGTTCCGCGCGACGTACAGCATGCCCTGCCGCGCATAGTCGAACGGCGACCCGACGTCGATCGCCGACCACGAGTCGTCCTCGCCGAACGCCAGACCGAGCGAGGTCGCGATCGGATCGAATCCCCCGCCCAGCTTGAGAGTTGCGCTCGTCAGGATCACAGTGTTCTCGGCGAACAGGTTGTCGTGCAGAGCACCGGCGACATCGACCGGTGCGATGAAGAGCTCATTGCCGCCGCGCACCACATCGCGCTCGCTCATCCAGAGCACGTCGGTCTCGATGTTCGCGGCCATTCGCTCGGCGATCTGGCGCACCTCGTCGACGAGCGCCCGCGCCTGGGTACGAACTGAGTCGGCGCCGTCTTCCGAGCCGGCCGGGGCGTCCTTGCTCTCCTTGGGGATCGCCGAGAAGCAGGCGCGTGCCGCATCGCGTACGCCGGTGAGCGCATCGGCCAGCGACGCGGGCATCGTGTCAAGCCGACCCGGCTGCAGCTCGGCGATCGCCTCCAACAGGCCGTCGGCGGCCGTCTCCAGGTCGTCGGCCTCACCGCCGTCGACCGCGTTGCGGGCCCGACGCGCGGCGCGCTCGATCATCGGCGGGCCGAGCTCTTTGGTCGCCGCTTGCGTCACCCGCGCGGTCAGCTCGTGCGCCTCATCGACGACGACAGCGTCGTACTCGGGCAGCATGGGTACGCCGTCGATGGCGTCGATCGCCAACAGTGCATGGTTCGTGACGACGATCTGCGACTGCATCGCCCGGTCACGCGCCCGCTCGGCGAAGCACTCCTGTGCGTACGCACAGCGGCTCGCGCCGAGGCACTCGCGCGCCGAGACCGCGATCTGCCGCCACGCGCGGTCGGTGTGTGCCGGCGCCGAGTCGCGATCGCCGGTGTGCTTGGCGTCTGACTCCTCCTCTGCCCAGCTGCGCAACGCGACGACCTCCGAGCCGAGGGAACCGGACGGCACCTCGATCAGCTCGCCCTGGTCGTCGGGCGCGCCCTCGCGTACGCGGTGCAGACACGCGTAGTTGGCGCGCCCCTTCAACACCGCGTACGACGGCGTCGAGCCGAGCTCCTTGCGGACGCCTTCGACGAGCGCAGGAATATCGCGTTCGACCAACTGGTGTTGGAGGTTCAGCGTCGCGGTGGCGACCACCACTCGCTTGTCGTGCAAAATGCTCGGTACGAGGTATCCGAGTGACTTCCCGGTGCCCGTGCCCGCCTGGACGAGGAGATGCTGCCCCGACTCGAGCGCCGTCGCCACGGACTCCGCCATCTCGATCTGGCCCGGCCGCTCTTGGCCTCCGACCGCAGAGACGGCCGCGTGCAGGACGCCACGTACGGTGCGCTCGTCGGTGGTGGCGGGCAGCTGGGTCTCGGTCACGCCTCGAGGTTACCGTCCACGAAGTACGCCCCACCGCGCTGTCCACAGGCCACGCCGGGCTGGGTCACTGGCGCCGGTTGCGTGGATGGTTCTTGCCCATCCGCTCGTTGCCGCGCTTGTAGTTGCCGGTGATGCGTGCCATCAGCTCCTGCGGATCGTCGTACTCGAGGTCGCGTCTGAACTGCTCGGCGCGGGCACCGCGGAGCACGGTCGCCCGCTTGTCGCGATGGAACACCACAATTCCGTCCTTGCGATCCTCGTACCGAAAGCCCTCGGGCCGATTCGATCCCATCCCCACCTCCGACGTCTCGCGCACCGTACGCCATCGTCGGCGCTCACCGCACTCGACTTTCGACAGGGCCGATTCACGACTTTCGACCGGTCCAGTTCTCTCCGAAGGTTGGTTTCGCACACGCAGCTGCATTCCTAGCGTTGACCCATGACCCAACGACTACTCACGTACGCCGCCGGTGCGGTGATGACGGCCAGCCTGATCGCTGCACCGGCAGCGACGGCGACCACGAACGGCGCTCCGGGCGCGGATACCGCGGACCGATCCGGCGAACTCGCCCTTCCCGCTCCCCGCGGCCCGCTCCCGATCGGATCGACGGCCTTCCATCTCGTCGATAGCGGACGACCCGACCCGTGGGTTCCCGAGTCCGGCGACCGCGAGCTGATGGTTTCCATGTTCTACCCGACGTACGCGCCGCTCGGGCGCCGAGCCCCATACATGACCGCGGCGGAGTCGAATGCGTACATCGACGCTCAACGCGACTCGGGTGCCCCGATCCCGGACGACATCCCGGACACGATCTTGCGCACCGTACATACCGGAGCCGTACGCGACGCACCCGCGCTCCCGCGTCCGGGTGGACGGCCCCTCGTCGTGTTGTCGCCGGGCTTCAGCCTGTCGCGTAGTTCGATGACGGGTCTCGCGACGGACCTCGCGAGCCGCGGGTACGTGGTGGCCACGATCGACCACGCGTACGAGTCCTACGGCATCGAGATGCCCGGCGGACGCTTGCTTCCATGCGAGGCGTGTGCGACGGAGGATTATGCGAAGATTCCGCGCGGTCGATCCGAGGATGTGTCGTTCGTCCTCGACCGCCTGCTGTCCGATCGGTCTCCGTGGCGTTACGCCCGGACGATCGACAGCGACCACATCGGCATGGCCGGCCACTCGATCGGGGGCAACACCGCCGCAACAGCGATGAGTAACGACCGGCGCGTCGACGCCGGCGTCAACCTCGACGGGACGTTCTTCGCACCTGTACGCGGCGCGCTCGACCGTCCGTTCATGCTGCTCGGCGATGAGCGGCTGCATGCACCTGACGGCGGCGATGAGAGCTGGCCGCGGGACTGGAGCAAGTTCACCGATGCGCGCTACTGGTTCAGCGTGACCGACGGTGGACACTTCACCTTCATCGACTTCCCGGTGCTCCGCGAGCAACTCGGGATGGAGCCCGGACCGATCAGCGGTCGTCGGTCGATGGACCTGACGCGTACGTACGTGAACGCGTTCTTCGACGAGCACCTGCGCGGACGCGATCGGCCGGTGCTCGACGGCCCCTCACCGCAGTGGCCCGAGGTGAACGCGCACCACGAGTGAGGCCGGCGCGGCCCGGGTTCAGCGGTAGGTCGCCAGGGCGCCCGCGAGGTCGTTGTTGACCCGCGCGACGACGTGTGTGCCGTCGGCGGTGTGCTCGACGGAGTCGATCTCCCCGTGCGTGTGGATCTGATTGAGCAGATCGCCACGCTCGTACGGCAGCACGACGTCGACGGTCACCGACGGACGCGGCAGCTCGGCCTCGAGGGTCGCGAGCACCTTGTCGACCCCCTCTCCCGTACGTGCCGAGCAGGTCACCGCATGCGGCTCGCGGGCGAGGACGCGCGAAACGACGAGCGGGTCGGCGACGTCGGACTTGTTCACCACGATCAGCTCGGGTACGTCGTGCGCACCGATCTCGGCGAACACCTCACGTACGGCCGCGATCTGACCCTCCGGGTCGGGCTGCGAACCGTCGACGACATGGACGATGAGGTCGGACTCGGCGACCTCCTCGAGCGTCGACCGGAACGCCTCCACCAGCTGGTGCGGAAGGTGGCGTACGAAGCCGACCGTGTCAGACAAGGTGTAGACGCGCCCGTCGGACGTCTCGGTACGCCGCGTCGTCGGGTCGAGCGTCGCGAACAGCGCGTTCTCGACGAGCACTCCCGCATCGGTCAGCCGGTTGAGCAGGCTGGACTTGCCGGCGTTGGTGTAGCCGGCGATGGAGACCGCGGGGATCGCGTTTCGGCGGCGCTGAGCCTTCTTGGTCTCACGGGTCTTGCCCATGTGCTTGAGCTCGCGGCGCAGCTTGGCGATCTTGTCGTTGATGCGCCGACGGTCGGTCTCGATCTTGGTCTCACCGGGTCCACGGCCACCGATGCCCCCGCCGTCGGCGCCGACGCGTCCACCGGCCTGCCGCGACAGGCTGCCGCCCCAGCCGCGCAGACGCTGCTTCATGTACTGCAGCTGCGCGAGCTCGACCTGGGCCTTGCCCTCGCGGCTCTTGGCGTGCTGGGCGAAGATGTCGAGGATCAACGCTGTGCGGTCGACGACCTTGACCTTGACTCGGTCCTCGAGGTTGCGCAGCTGGCTGGGCGCGAGCTCGCCGTCGCAGATCACCGTGTCGGCGCCGGTCGACTCCACGGCCATCCGCAGGTCATCGACCTTGCCGCGACCGATGAACGTCGCCGGATCGGGACGCTGCCGGCGCTGGATCATGGCCTCGAGCACCTCGGAGCCCGCCGTCTCGGCGAGCAGCTTCAGCTCGGCGAGCGAGTTCTCGGCGTCATCTGCCGAGCCCTCCGTCCAGACGCCGACGAGCACGACCCGCTCGAGGCGAAGCTGGCGGTACTCGACCTCGCTGATGTCCTCCAGCTCGGTCGAGAGCCCGGCGACCCGGCGCAGCGAGTTACGCTCCTCGAGATCGAGGCCGTCCTCGGACTGCTCGTCGCGCATGGGCTCGTCGTTACGTACCGTCATTCTCACCTCGTCGATTCGGAATGCGTTGATCCTTACACGCTTCAACGCGCGAGGCGAGTGACTTATTGCCCGGGGCAGCGGGTAGATCCGTCGTACGGGCCGGGCCGCTGACGTAGGTTTACCATGTAAACATGGTAAACGTTCGCTTTGCATGGCGAATTCACCGTTGCAAAGCGAACGTTTACCATGTTTACATGGTATTCGGACAACGTCAGAGCCCACCCGGACACCACGCGGTCGTGGTAACGCTACCCGCCGTGCCAGGACAGCTCGCCGTCGGCGACGATCGCCGCGGAACCGGTCATCAGGAGCCGGCCGTCGGGGCGCCAGGTCACGTCGAGTCGCCCGCCCGGCAGGTCGATCCGGTACGTCGCGGGGGCATTCGTCGCAGCGGGTGCCGCGCCGTCGCGTACGGCGGCGGCGACGGCGACCGCGCAGGCCCCCGTGCCGCACGAACGCGTCTCGCCGGATCCCCGCTCGTGGACGCGCATCGCCACGTAGCCCTCACCGCGGGGTACGACGAACTCGATGTTGACGCCGTTGGGGTACTCCGCACGGTCGTACGCCGGCTCGTCCACCAGTGTCCCCGCGTCCGCGAGATCGTCGACGAACGCGACGGCGTGCGGGTTGCCGGTCTCGACGTGCATCGCGCTCCAGGTGCGCTCGCCGACCGCGACCTTAGTGTCGCCGAGCGTACGCGGCACGCCCATGTCGACCGTATATCTGCCGTCGGGTTCGAAGGCAACGGTCTTCACGCCGTCGCGGGTACTGACCGGCTCCGGCTCGGCCGGGTCGACCAGCCCCTCGCGTACGAGGTACGCCGCGAAGACCCGCACGCCGTTGCCGCACATCTCGCTGACCGTGCCATCGGCGTTGCGGTAGTCCATGAACCACGTCGAACCGTCGTTGATGCCGAGCGCCGTGGAGCGTACGACCCGCAGCACCCCGTCGGCGCCGACCCCGCGGCGCCGGTCGCACAACTCCGCCACGAAGTCGGCATCGAGGTCGCCGTGAATCCGGGTGTCGGCGTCCGGAAGGACGATGAAGTCATTCTCGGTGCCGTGGCCCTTGGCCCATGCGAACGTACCCACGCCGCAAGGCTACGCCGCGACGTGCGAACGCATCAGCGCGGACGCACGACTCCGGCCGTGCCGCCGCCACGTCGGGTCGGCTCCGCAACCGCGACGAGGTTGCCGTTCGGGCGCACCTCGATCGCCGCGACGGCACCGATCTCGGCGTCCGGAGTGAACTCGTCGCCCGAGGGGACCAGCACATGCCCGTACTTCTCGAGAGCAGCGCCATAGGCGTCGATGAACTCCGGCTCGGCGCTCACCTCGGCGGTGTTGCGCTGCGACGCGCGGGGAGCGGCGACCGCCTGCGGCAGGTTCATATCGAGATCCAGCCGGTTCAGCAGGACCTGCAGCACGGTCGTGATGATCGTCGATCCGCCCGGCGAGCCCACCAGCAGCTTCAGCTCGCCGTCGTCGAGCACGATGGTCGGCGACATCGACGAGCGCGGCCGCGCGTACGCCTGCGGGCGGTTCGGGTCGTCGGCTTCGTACTCGGCGGAGAAGTCGGTCAGCTCGTTGTTCAGCAGGAACCCCCGGCCCGGCACGAGGATGCCCGAGCCGCCGGTCTGCTCGATCGTGAGCGTGTACGCGACCGCGTTGCCCCACTTGTCGACCACCGACAGGTGCGATGTCGACAGGCCTTCGGCGTCGGGCTTCGCGGGAGACGCATCGGTGGCGCACGGGTCGCCGTCGATCTCCCCCGCCGGCACCGGCTTCTCGGCGGCCTGGTCGGGATCGATGGTGCATGCCCGACCGTCCGCGAACTTCTGGCTGGTGAGCTCGTCGGTCGGCACGTCGTTGAACGCCGAGTCACCGACATACGCGCCTCTGTCGGCGAACGCCGTCGCCGACGCTTCCAGGTACGCGTGCAGGCTGCGCGGCGTGCGCGCCTTGCCGAGACGGAAGTTTTCGAGGATGTTCAGCGCTTCGCCGACCGTCGTACCGCCGGACGACGACGGCGCCATGCCGTAGACGTCCAGGCCGTGGTACTTCAGATGCGTCGGCCGCTGCGACCGCACGTCGTAGTTGTTGAGGTCCTTGACCGTCATGTGTCCTGGTGGCACCGGCAGGTCGCTCTCACCGGTCGTCGGCGGATCCTGGACAGCACTCGCGATCTCGCGCGCCATCGCCCCGCGGTAGAAGGCCTTCGGCCCCTCGGCCGCGATCTTGTCGTACGTACGCGCGAGGTCGGGGTTGCGGAAACGCGAGCCGACGGCGGGTGGTTCGCCGCCCGGAAGGTAGAGGTCCGAGGTCGACGTGAACGCAGCGAACCGCTCGGCGTTGTCCTCCGTCTGGTCGTAGAACGTCTGGTCGACCGTGAATCCCTTGCGAGCAAGGTTTGTGGCGGGACGCAGGTTGCCGGCGAGCGAACGCTTGCCCCATCGGTCGGTCGCCGCCTTCCACGTCGCGAGCGTGCCCGGCGTCCCGACGGAGACACCGCTGGTCACCCGGTCGGGAAAGAACGGATAGGGCTCTCCCGTCTCGGGGTCGATGAACGCGTCGTGCGGGAATGCGGCCGGCGCCGTCTCGCGTCCGTCGATGGTCTGCACCTTGCCGGACCTCGCGTTGTAGTGCACGAAGTACCCGCCGCCGCCGATCCCGGTGCTGTACGGCTCGGTGACCCCGAGCGCGGCGGCTGTCGCGACGGCTGCATCGGTCGCCGTACCACCGGCCTTGAGCACCTTGACGCCGATCCGCGTCGCATTCGCGTCGACCGAGGACACGGCGCCGCCGCGCCCACGGGCGACGTACTGGTTCTCCCCCGCCGGCGGCGGGAGCGCACGCGTGGCGTCGCGACCCGACGGGTCATCCGGTCCGGCGAGTGCGATCGGTGCGGACACGGTCGCGAGCGCAGTCGCGGTCGTGATGGCGATGACTGCGGACAGTGCGCGGTGCTTCGGCATGGCGGCTCCCAGCGTCGGTCGTCCCCCATGCGTACTACATCGGGCGTCGCCGTGGCTAGTGCTCTGGGTTGCCACGCAGTCACATGGCCGGTCGCTTCGTGGGTACGAAAGCGGGCGTCAGTCGTCGGGCGTGAGATTGTCGTCGAGCGAGAGCCGCGCGGGCGGAGTCTCCTGCTCACCGCGACCGTGGACGACCACCACCGGGCACTTCGCGTGGCGTACGCACTGCTCGCTGACCGAGCCGAGCACGAGGCCGCGGAACCCGCCGAGGCCGCGCGGGCCGACGACGAGCATGTCGGCGCGTTCGGATCCCTCCACCAGGATCGACGCCGGGCGTCCGTGCACGGCCTGGTGCGAGACCTCTACGTCGGGGTGTTCGCTCACCAGGTCGGCGACATCGGCCTGCAGCCTGTCCCGCGACGCCTCCTCGAAGTCGACGAGCGGAGGCATGTAACCCGGGCTCCAGGTCTTCGGCCGGGGCGCCGTCGTCAGCACCCAGGCACGCACAACTGTCACGGACGTGCCGAGCCTGTCGGCGAGGTCGAGGGTCCAGGACAGCGCGGCGTTGGAGAACTCCGAGCCGTCGTGTCCGATCAGCAGGCCGCCGGAACAGTCGACCGTCTTCGCATGCGTCATGACGTAACGCTATCGGGTGTCGAGCAGGCGCGCTGCACGGTCGAGTAGGTCGGGTGCGTCGTACGGGAGCCAGTGGATCCGCGGGTCCTTGCGAAACCACGCGTCCTGCCGGCGCGCGAATTGGCGCGTACGCCGGATCGTCGCGTCCTTCGCCTCGTCCTCGGTGCACTCGTCGGCCAGGTACGCCAGCACCTGTGCGTACCCGAGAGCGCGACTCGCAGTACGCCCCTCCCGCAGGCCGGAGCCTTCGAGGCGGCGTACCTCGTCGACCAGACCGTCGTCCCACATGCGTTCGACGCGCGTCTCGATGCGCTGCGCCAGCACGTCACGCGGTACGTCGACGCCGATCACGGTCACCTCGTCGTAGACGTAGGTGTGGCTCGGCAGGGTCGCCGTGAACGGTTTGCCGGTGATCTCGATGACCTCGAGGGCGCGAACGATGCGTCGGCCGTTGCTCGGCAGGATGTTGCGCGCCGCATCCGGATCGTGCTCGGCGAGCGTGGCGTGCAGCGCGGCGGTGCCCACCGCCGCCAGCTCGGCCTCGAGCCGTTCTCGTACGGCCGGGTCTGCGCCCGGGAACTCGAAGTCGTCGAGCACGGCGCGTACGTAGAGCGCGGACCCACCGACCAGGATCGGCGTCACACCTCGTCGGTGGCAGCCCTCGACCGCGGTACGCGCCCAGCCCTGGAACTCCGCGACGGTCGCCGGTTCGCGTACGTCGAGCACGTCGAGCAGCTGGTGGGGTACGCCCGCCCGCTCGGCCGCCGTGAGCTTGGCCGTTCCGATGTCCATCCCGCGGTAGAGCTGCATCGAGTCGGCGTTGATGACGTCGCCGCCGATGCGTCGGGCGAGCGCGACCGACAGGTCGGACTTCCCGGCCGCGGTCGGCCCCACGATCGCGATCACGCGCCCGGAGTTGTTCACATGCCCGAGTCTGGCAGTTACGTTGGGGGTGATGAACGGGGCCACTCGGGCTCCCCGAACGGGATGAGGCACCAATGGGAATGTTCGACAAGTTCAAGAACAAGGCCACCGAGGCTGCGAGTGAGCACAGCGACCAGGTCGATGCGGGGCTCGACAAGGCCGCGGACGCCGCCAGCAAGGTGACGGGCGGCAAGTTCGACGACAAGATCGAGTCGGGCAAGGACGCCGCCAGCGACTTCATCGACGACAAGTCGCAGGAGGGCTCCGAAGGGTCCGGCGGCGAGGACGCCAAGGGCTGACCACGTCGGTCGTCGGTACGCGGTGACCGCGTGCCGACATCACCGCCGCGAACCGACTAGCCTGTTGGTGCAGATACCCGCGCACTCAACTGGAGGGCAACATGGGTTGGCTCGACAAGCTCCGCGGTAAGAGCGGAGACCTCAAGGACAAGGCCGGCGAGTTCGCCACCGAGCACAGTGACAAGATCGGCGACGGCCTCGACAAGGCCGGCGGCGCGGTCAACAAGGTCACCGGCGGTCGCTTCGAGGACAAGATCGACAAGGCGACAGACAAGGCCAAGGAAGGCGTCGACAAGCTCGGCGACGAAGCCGGCACTCCCGACGGCGGCGACGGGCCCGAGGGAACCGAAGGCGGCGAGCCCAAGCCGTAGACGACGGGGCTCACGCGATCGCGTCGGCGCGGTTGTCGGAGTCGGCTACGTCCGCGAGCACGTGCCGCACCGACGCATGAACGACATCCGCGGCGCGCAGGATCCGCAGGTGTCCGAGGCCATCGGTGCTGATCAGCGTCGCTTCGGGCCACGTCTCGACGATGGCCGCGCTCTGCTCGTACGACGTCCTGCGATCACGCCGGTCGTGGATGACGAGCGTCGGCGGCAGTGGTTCCAGATCGGACGCGAGCCGGGCCAAGGCGAACTCATCCACCGGATATCCGGTGCGCCGCTTCGTCTCGGCGTCCATCCCGCGCCGGATGCGCGGCCCGAACCCGACCTGCTCGCCGAAGCGGTCGAAGTACGTCGCGAGCTCGACCATCGGCGAGATCATCACCAGTCGATCGGCGCCGACCCACCCGTCGCGCATGGCGAGCAGTGCGGGCACCGCGCCCATCGAATGCGAGACGATCGCCCGCGCGGGCCCGAAGCGTGCGGCAACGGCATCGAGTGCGCGGCCGAACTCGACCCCGTGTGCATGTGCCGCCCCCGACGGCCCGGGACCGGACAGCCCGTGACTGAGTGCGTCGAACATCACGACGCGATGCCCCGTCGACCGCAGAGGCTCGACGAACTCGGCGAACTGGTCGCCGCGGCCGCCCCAACCGTGAACGAGGTACACGACCGGGCCGTCACCCCAGTACGTGCCACGGACGACGCCGTCCATCGCGGTCACCTCGAACGCGAAGCCACCCGGCGGCAGCGGCGAGGGTGCCGGCGACGGTGGCGTCTTGAACCACAGCGAGGTCGCGAGCCTGGCGCCGTACCTCGGTGCGATCAGCTCGGTGGCTCGGAAACCGGCCCGGAGTACGGCGAATTTAGTACGAACGATCGTGCTTTTCTTGAATGCTGATACGGCCATGGGTTTCCCCCTTTAGTCGGTGTGGTCAGTCGGTGCGGCGCGCGGCCGCGATCATCGTCTCGAACGCGGTGTACGCGCGCGCGACGCCGTCGGCGTCGCCCATCAGGCGGTTGGCATGGTGGTTCGCGAGCATCACGCCGTGCACCTCGAACGCGAACTGGTCGGTGTCGAGATCGGCGCGGAAGTCACCCTCCGCCACCGCCGTCGTCGCCGTCGACGCGATCAGCTCGAGCCAGTCGCGCTCGCTGTCGACGAGGGTGTCACGGACCGGCCCGGGACGACTGTCGAGCTCGGCGGCGAGAGTGACGAAGATGCAGCCGCCGTCGAATGCCTCACGCTCCCATTGCACCCACCCGTCGAACAACGCGCGGACCCGGCGCTCGCCTCTCGGGGCGGCGAGTGCCGGGCGTACGACGGTGTCGACGAAGCGCTCGCGGGCGCGGCCGACCACCTGGACCTGCAGCGACTCCTTGGACTTGAAGTGCGCGAACAGGCCACTCTTGCTCATGCCGGTCTCGCGGGCGAGCCCGCCGATGCTCAGCGTCGTCACACCCGTACGCGACGTCAGCTGCAACGCCTCGTCGAGGATCGCGAGTCGAGTGGTCTCGCCTTTGGTGACCGGCATATGAGCACGATAGCACGATCGTACGTTTTTTGGTGGTGCTAGCCGAGTTCCCACTCGGCGACGAAGTAGCCGACGCCGTACGGCGCGTCGTCGTAGCGGAGCCGAGCGTCGGCTACGCGCCACGAACTCGCCGCGACACTCCGCCCGATCGTGCGCAGAGCGGGGACACCACCGGACCACAGCTGCACGCCCAGCGCGGTGTCGAGTGCGGCGAGCGCGTCGGCGTCGCCGGATGCCAGCGCCTGCGCGATCGCCTTGTCGTACGTCGGCGCACGATCATCGATGTGACCCGGTGCCTGCTCGGTGCGCTTGGCGGTGCCGTCGGCCATGACGAGCACGGATCCGCGTACGTCGACGATCTCGTCGCCGCTGACGGCGACGTACGTACGTGGCCCCTCCCAACCGGCACGGTCGAGCAGCCATGCTCCGACCGTCAGCGACAGCGGCAACACCGTCGACGCACCGCCCGCGCGCACGCCGACGCCGAAGCCGTCGAGGCTCCCCCCGGCGGTCGCGTCCCAGCTCGCCGAAGCGGGCGCCGACCCGACGACGGTCACGTCGGAGCCCCGGCCGTCGACCAGCGCACGTACGACCGCGTCGCAGGCAGTACGCAGGTACGCGAGCTCATCGGCGGCGCCCTGCGCGACCGCCGGTACGAGGAGCGGCGGATGAGGGCAGAACGCAATCGGCACACCTCGACGGTAGTCGGGCGGGCGACGCCGTGACGATAGTAGGGTCGCGCGCGTGTCTGCGTTCAGCCTGATCCCCGCGTCATACGTCGCTCTCCGCCGTAGTGGCGACGTGCTGCTGCAGGTGCGTCAGAACACCGGATTCCGCGACGGCCACTGGGCCTTGCTCGCCGGACACGTCGAGCCCGAGGAGTCGGCCCACGAGGCTGCGGCCCGCGAGGCGTACGAGGAGGCGGGCGTGGAGGTACGTACCGACGACCTGGTTGCGTTGACGACGGTGCACCGCACCCTGCGAGGCGGTGGACCGATCGAGCAGCGCTGCGACTTCTTCTTCGCGACCACGCGTTGGACGGGTGAACCCTCGATCCGCGAGCCGCACAAGAGCGCCGCCATGCGCTGGTGGCCGATCGATGCGCTGCCCGAGCCGATGGTGCCGCACGAGCGAGCGGTCCTCGACGCGCTCGCCGCCGGCGACGTGCCACCGATCATGACGAGCGGCTTTTAGCAGAGCCGCCGCGCTCAGGCGCGCAACGCCCAGAACCGCCAGGTGTCGTGCTCGATCGGAAGCTCGCGTACGTCGGTGAACCCCGCCTGCCTCGCGTACTCCTGGAGGATCGACGGGCGGATCACGGTGCCGGTCGCCGCGGACGGCCGTGTGGTCATCGAGTCGGCAAGGCACACGAGCAGGCTGAACCCGTACATCAGCCGCTCGACGAGGTCTGCGGGAGCGCTGTAGGACTCGCCGACGCGCATGTCGGCGACGAAAACAACACCGTCGTCGGCGAGCGCCTTGCGGCAGGCGGCGAGCAGGCCGATCGGGTCGGGGACGTCGTGCAGCATCTCGGCCATCACGACGAGGCGGTACGCGCCGGGCTCGGCCGAGTCGATCGAGTCGGCGTACACGGTGACGTGGCCGTCGAGTCCGGCCTCGTGCACGTTCGTACGCGCAGCGGCGACGCTCGGCTCGTCGAGATCGTAGGCGTGGACGGTCGCGTTCGGGAACATACTGGCGAGGCCGATCGACGCCCAGCCGTGCCCGGTACCCACGTCGGCGACCCAGACTCCCCCGTCGAGTGCGGCGGCCGTGTCGGGGAGGTGCTCACGTATCCACGGCGGCAGGTCCTTGCGCAGCGGGTTTCGGTTCATCTCACCTTGCGCGACGACCATGTCGGGGTCGTGGTCGGCCCACGCGAGACCCTCGCCGGTCTGGAAGACGCGTTCGAGAGTGCGCAGTGACAGTTGGCCCGCGCTGACCTGTCGCAGCAGCGGCGCGAGATAGAGGTCGCTGTCGGCATCGACGAGCACCTCGCGTACGCCGGGCGCGAGCGCGTACGTGCGGGCATCGGCGGCGTCACTCGCGCTGTCGGTGACGACGAGCCACCCGCCGGCGCCCATCGCCGCCAGCCACTCGCGTACGTAACGCGGATGAGCGCCCGAGCGCTTCGCGAGGGCGTTGCTGTCGATGCCTGCGTCGCCGGCGTCGGCGAGCGCAGACCACCAGCCGAGCCGGGCGCCGATCGTGATCGACGACGACTCCATGGATGCGACCGCCATCTCTACGACGCGATCGGCGATGTTCGCGGCTGTCATGGCAGGGCTCCCTCCTGCCGCGTACGTGCCTCGATCATCCCACCGTCGTACGCGATCGCGCAGACGAACGGTGAGGAGAGAGTTCTGGCCCGGTGAGGAGAGGATCCCGGCCCGTCGGCCCGCCCCCGTGAGCCGCACCTTTCGGCCCCGAAATCGGCCGAAACGGGGCAGAAACGGGAGGCCCACGGAGGCTGACGCCTGACTCGACTGCGGAACTTCCGAGTCAGCGGGTCGGGATCCTCTCCTCAGCGGGCCGGGATCCTCTCCTCAGCGGGCCGGGATCCTCTCCTCAGCGGGCCGGGATCCTCTCCTCAGCGGGGTTGGCAGGTGGGAGCGTCGTCGGCGGGGAGCGGGTCGGGTACGCCGAGGCTCGGCATGCCGAGCCCGACGGAGGCGGGCGTCGGATCCGCGGTACGCGCTTCCCACGCGTCGCCGGCCCGCGTACGCCGGACGGACAGCACCCGCCCGTCTGCGACGAGGTGGTGTGGCGCGGCGTACGTGACCTCGACCTCGACGAGGTCCCCCGGTCGTACGTCGGCGTCGCCGGGAGCGAAGTGCACCAGCCGGTTGTCGGGACCGCGGCCGGTCAGCCGATGCGTCGCGGCATCCTTCTTGCCCTCCCCCTCGGCGACCAGCAGGGGTACGCGGCGGCCGACCAGCGCGGTGTTCTCCCGCCATGCGATGTCGTTGACGAGCGCGACGAGCCGCTCGTACCGCTCCTGCACGACGTCCTTCGGCACCTGCCCGTCCATGGACTCGGCCGGCGTACCCGGGCGCTTGGAGTACTGGAACGTGAACGCGCTGGAGAACCGCGCCTGGCGTACGACGTCCATCGTCTGCTCGAAGTCGTCGTCGGTCTCGCCGGGAAAGCCCACGATGATGTCGGTCGTGATCGCGGCGTCGGGCATCGCCTCGCGTACGCGCTCGAGGATGCCGAGGTACTTCTTGCGACGGTACGAACGCCGCATCGACTTGAGCACGACGTCCGACCCCGACTGCAGCGGCATGTGCAGCTGCGGCATCACGTTGGGCGTCTCGGCCATCGCGGCGATGACGTCGTCGGTGAAGTCCTTCGGGTGCGGCGAGGTGAACCGCACGCGCTCGAGACCTTCGATGTCGCCACACGCCCGCAGCAGCTTGCCGAACGCGTACCGGTCGCCGAACTCCACGCCGTAGGAGTTGACGTTCTGCCCGAGCAGCGTCACCTCGACGACGCCGTCGGCGACGAGCGCCTCGATCTCGGCAAGGACCTCCCCCGGCCTGCGGTCCTTCTCCTTGCCGCGCAGCGACGGCACGATGCAGAACGTGCAGGTGTTGTTGCAGCCAACGCTGATCGACACCCACGCGGCGTACGCCGACTCGCGCTTGGTGGGCAGCGTTGACGGGAAGACCTCGAGCGCCTCGAGGATCTCGACCTGGCTCTCCTCCTGGATCCGCGCTCGTTCGAGGAGTACGGGCAGCGAGCCGATGTTGTGCGTACCGAAGACGACGTCCACCCACGGCGCCCGCCGGGTGATCTCGCTGCGGTCCTTCTGCGCGAGGCAACCACCGACGGCGATCTGCATGCCGGGGTGCTTCCTCTTGACCGACGCGAGGTGGCCGAGGTTGCCGTAGAGCTTGTTGTCGGCGTTCTCGCGCACGGCGCAGGTGTTGAACACGACGACGTCGGCCTGCGCGTCGTCGCCGGCCGGCGACATGCCGGCGTCCTCGAGCAGCCCGGAGAGTCGCTCGGAGTCGTGCACGTTCATCTGGCAGCCGTACGTACGCACCTGGTACGTGCGCTGCTCGGTGGGGATGGTCGTCATGGCACCCACCAGGGTACGACCGGCGACCGGTCAGGGATGCATGTGGCAGCCCTTGGCGATCTTGTCGACCGCGTTACGGGGACCGTGCACCGCGATGCCGACGAGGTCGAGCTTCTCGGCATCGACCGCGCGTACGACCGCTCGGTTGTCGTCGTCGTTGCCCGTGGTGAACATGTCGGAGGTGTAGACGGCGGTGCGCAGCCCTCGGCGCAGGCAGCGCTCGTGCGCGGTCTTCACCGCGTCGCTGTCACCTTGGAGGACGACGACCGGCTGGCGGAACATCGAGTAGTACGTGTTGCCGTCACCGTCCTCGTACGGCTCGCCGATGATCTCCGGGTTGGCGGCCGCGATCCCGCTGGTGAGGAACGCGGTGACGTTCAGGGTCTGCCACGCCTGCAGGTCGTCGCGCAGTATCACGGTGATCTTGGTGTCGAATCGCTTCTCCATGTCGCTATCGTGCGCGCGCCGGGTGGGTCGTGTCTTGTACGTTATTAGCGTGGCATCGCGCGAGCAGGTACGCGCGTGGCGCCCCGACGTACCGGGCGTCGCGGAGGTGTTCCACGCCCGCTTCGTCGACCACGTCTACCCGCTGCACACCCACGACACGTGGACCGTGCTCATCGTCGACACGGGTGCCGTGCGGTACGACCTCGATCACGACGAGCACGGCGTGCTGGGTTCGACGGTGGCACTGCTGCCGCCGCACGTACCGCACAACGGCCGGTCGGCGACCGGAGGCGAGTTCCGGAAGCGGGTGCTGTATCTCGAGCCCGACCAGATCGACACCGACCTCATCGGCCGCGCGGTCGACCGGCCGGAAGTCATCGACGCTTCGCTGTTCGCGCGGCTCTCGGGCATCCACCGCGCACTGGCGGAGCCCGGCGAGGAGTTCGAGGCCGAGTCGCTGCTCTCGCTGGTACGCGAGCGGGTCGAGCAGCACCTGCGCCGGATGCCGCCGGCGGACCCCGTACGCGATGCCGAGATGGCGCGGCGGCTTCGTGAGCTGCTCGACACTCGGATCTCCGACGGCATCTGCCTCACCGAGGCGTCGCGGCTGCTGCAGGCACATCCGACGCATCTCGTACGGTCGTTCGGCCGGGAGTTCGGTCTCCCGCCGCATCGCTACCTGACCGGGCGCCGGATCGACCGTGCCCGCCGGCTGCTGTTGGCGGGCCAGCCCGCCGCCGAGGTCGCGACCGCGGTGGGGTTCCACGACCAGCCGCACCTCACCCGGCACTTCAAGCGGGTGCTGGGCGTCACCCCCGGGGCGTACGCCCGCGGCACCTCGTGAACGCACGTTAACGTCACGATCGGGTTACCCGGGCGCGCTGCGGTGGCACCTGGACCGCCGCGTCGGTAGGTTGCTGCCATGTCCGATTCGCCGGGTAGCCCCGCGACATCCTCCGACGCCCAATACATGGTGGCGATGGACGGTGTCCAGAAGTGGTTCGGAGACCTGCACGTCCTGCAGGACATCAACCTGCACGTGACCCCCGGCGAGGTCGTCGTCGTGATCGGGCCGTCGGGCTCGGGCAAGTCCACGCTGTGCCGCACCATCAACCGGCTCGAGACCATCGACGAGGGCACCATCACCGTCGACGGCGAGAAGCTGCCCGAGGAGGGCAAGGCGCTGGCCGGCCTGCGCGCCGACGTCGGCATGGTCTTCCAGGCGTTCAACCTGTTCGCGCACAAGTCGATCCTCGAGAACGTCACGCTCGGCCCGATCAAGGTACGCAAGAAGTCGAAGGACGAGGCCGAGCAGCGCGCCCGCGAGCTCCTCGCCCGCGTCGGCATCGAAGAGCAGGCGGGCAAGTACCCCGCGCAGCTGTCCGGCGGCCAGCAGCAGCGGGTCGCGATCGCCCGCGCGCTCGCGATGGAGCCCAAGGTGATGCTCTTCGACGAGCCCACCTCGGCGCTCGACCCCGAGATGATCAAGGAAGTCCTCGACGTCATGGTCGACCTCGCACAGGGCGGCATGACGATGGTCGTCGTCACCCACGAGATGGGCTTCGCGCGTACGGCCGCCAACCGCGTGGCGTTCATGGCCGACGGACAGATCGTCGAGGAGAACACCCCGGACGAGTTCTTCACCAACCCGCAATCGGATCGCGCCAAGGACTTCCTCGGCAAGATCCTCAAGCACTGAGAGGATCCTCCCAGATGAGACTCAAGCGAACGACGTTCGCGGTCTTGGCCGCATCCATGGTCATGGCGGTGAGCGCCTGTGGCGACGCCGGCGATGACGACAGCGGCGATGACGCGCCCGACGCCGAGGTCGCCGAGAACGCCGCCGACAACTTTGACGACGGAACCGCGATGAAGCAACTTGCCGAAGACGGCAAGGTCACCATCGGAGTCAAGATCGACCAGCCCGGCATCGGCTTCCTCTCGGGCGGCTCGGACATCCCGACCGGCTTCGACATCGAGGTGGGCGAGTGGCTCGCCGCAGACCTGGGCATCGAACCCGAGGACGTCGAGTGGAAGGAGACGATCTCCGACAATCGCGAGCCGTTCCTGCAGGACGGCGAGGTCGACCTGGTTGTGGCGTCGTACTCGATCACCCCCGAACGTCGCGCGATCGTCGGCCAGGCCGGGCCGTACTACATCACCGGCCAGCAGCTGATGGTGCAGAAGGACAACGACGAGATCGAGTCCGTCGACGACGTTAAGGGCAAGGAGGTCTGCTCGGTCACGGGGTCCACCTCGCTCGACCAGGTCGAGGTCAAGGGCGCCGAGCCGCGCGGCTTCGACACCTACTCGCAGTGCCGTGACCAGGTGCTCGACGGCACGGTCGACGCGATGACGACGGATGGGTCGATCCTGCTCGGCTACGTCGCCGAGAACCCCGACGAACTCAAGGTGGTCGGGCCGGAGTTCTCCGAGGAGCGGTACGGCGTCGGGTACTCCAAGGACAGCCCGGAGATGTGCCAGTGGATCACCGATGTGATCCAGGAGAAGATGGATGACGGGAAATGGGCCGAGGCCTTCGAGGCAACCCTCGGTGAGTCAGGCGTCGAGACGCCAGACCCGCCGAAGATGGACGCCTGCAAGTCCAGCTGATTCGATCCGCTCCCCGTGGCCAGCCACCTGCCGGCCGCGGGGAGCACCTGTGCATCTACCCCGACGCCATAGAGAGGAGGCCAACGCGTGGACGTCATCTGGGACTCTCGGGACGTCATCCTCAAGTCGTTCTGGCTCACCGTCCAGCTCCTCGTCATCTCGGGCGTCGCCTCCATGGTCGTCGGCACCTTCCTTGTCACGGCCAGGGTCAGCCCCATTCCGGTCGTACGCGGAGTCGGTGTCACGTACGTCTCGATCTTTCGCAATATCCCGCTGCTGATGGTGTTCGTCCTCGTCGTCGAGGGTGCGCCGCGAATAGGTCTGATGGCCGACGTTCCCTTCCTGCTGAAGGGTTGCATTGCGCTCACGATCTACACTTCCGCGTTTGTCTGTGAGGCTTTGCGCGCGGGCGTGAACTCCGTCTCGCTCGGACAGGCCGAGGCTGCCCGTTCGATCGGCCTGACGTTCCGTCAGTCGATGGGGCAGGTGATCCTGCCCCAAGCAACCCGTGCCGCGCTGCCGCCACTCACCAGCGTCTTCATCGCACTCGCCAAGAACACCTCGGTCGCCGCCGGATTCGGACTCGTCGAAGCGACCGCGCGGTTCAAGAGCGTAAAGAAGTTCGTGCCCGGCGAGGCGGACACCCTCGTGCTCTTCGCCGTCATCGCGCTCGGCTACATCATCATCGTCGAGGTGATGTCGTTCGGATCCAACCGACTCGAACGACGGTGGAGGCTAGCCCGATGAACAACGTACTCTTCGACGCTCCCGGCCCAAAGGCGCGGCTCCGGCAGCGGATCTACACGGTCATCGGCGCACTCGTAATCGTCGGGTTCCTGGCTTGGCTCGTCCTGCGCATGCAGGACTACGGCCAGCTCGACTACGAGCAGTACTGGGAGGTGTTCGTCACCCCCACCTATGTCGACATCATCGTCCAGGGCCTGCGCGACACACTCCTCATGGCCGTGTCGTCGATCATCGCCGCGCTCGCGGTCGGCGTCGTGTTCGGCGTCGGCAAGCTCTCAGAGCACGCTTGGATACGTTGGCCATGCTGGGCAGTGGTCGAGTTCTTCCGCGCCATCCCTGTGCTGTTGCTCATGCTGTTCATCTACTTCACCTACGGCATCGGCGACGGGTTCGGCTCGTACTGGTCCGTGGTCATCGCGCTCACGCTCTACAACGGCGCCGTGCTGGCCGAGGTGTTCCGGGCGGGCCTTCTCGCCGTGCCGAACGGGCAGTCCGAGGCAGGGTACGCGATCGGACTCGGCAAGACTCAGGTCACGATGATCGTGCTTCTCCCGCAGGCCGTGAAGATCATGCTGCCGGCGATCATCAGCCAGATGGTCGTTGCGCTGAAGGACACCAGCCTTGGCTACGTGATCACCGCGCCCGGGCTGACTGATGCGTACCGCCTGATCAAGATCGAGTTCACCAACCAACTGCCGGCCGCGATCGTGATCGGCGCGATCTACATCGTGGTCAACCTGATCCTCACTTGGATCGCAACAATGGTGCAGAAGCGGATCGTCGGCGAGAAGAAGCAGCTCGAGGTTCCGGCGGTCGGCGGGCCGGGAAGCGGCACCGCTGTGTGATCGTCACGCGTGACGATCCGTGACCTTCCCGAAACCTCCACGAACTGCCAGGAGTCGATGCGAGACTGTGCGTGACGGGCCTCGTCGAGAGGGAATACATGCAGGTCACGCACCGTTCCGCGCCGGGGCGGGCGTCCCTGCCGGCCCGAGTACTCGGACTCGCGTGTTGCGCCGGTGGGTCGCTCTGCCTGTTGAGTGCCGCTTACCCCTATTCTCCCGAGTCTGCGACCACGCTCGCCCTGGTCGTCGGCACCGCGGGCGTACTCGGCGGAATCGCCCTCTTACATGCAGGTCGGCGTACACCGGCGCCCGTACTCCACCTGGTCGTGCTGATCACGAGCATTATCACCTCGACGTTCGTCTCGCTCGCGACAACGATCCAGGAGCAGCTCCTCACGACGATCGGCTACATCTGGATCGGCGTGTACATCGCCTGCTTCTTCACCCGCGTGACGACGCTCGTGCACATCGGATTCATGGCGGCGTGTTACGCAATCGCCTTGTCGGTGAGCGACATCGAGCCGTCCGGTCTCGTGGCCGCGGTGATGATGGCGACCGCCGGCGCGCTCGCGATCATGACGAACCTCCTGGTGTCGAAGATGCAGCAGCTCGCCGACCTCGACCCCCTCACCGGCCTGTTGCGGCGCGGCGCATTCCTCGCGTACATCCAGGACGACCTCGACCTGGTCCGTCGGCGCACCTCGATGCCGTCGCTTGCGATGCTCGACCTGGACGGTTTCAAGGAGATCAACGACACGATCGGGCACAGCGCGGGCGACGCCGTCCTCGCCCGCCTCGCGCAGGCATGGACGACCGGCGTACGCAATGGCGACGTGCTCGGTCGCTACGGTGGCGACGAGTTCGCCCTGTACATGCCGAACACCTCGATCGCCGACGCGTACGCCGTACTGCGCCGGTTGGAGCAGGTACACCCCGACGTCACCTGGTCGGCCGGGGTGACCGAGTGGCACGGCGAGCCGCTCGGCGAGTGGATCGAACGCACCGACCGCGCGATGTACGAGGACAAACGCACCCGCCGCGGCGAGGCCGCGTCGTAACCCGTTGCGAAGAGTTCGGTGCGATTTGCACCACTGACGCGGTTCCCACTGGTGCAATTCGCGCCAAACTCTGCCAAGCGCCTATGTCGCGGGCTTCTCCGTGACCCAGAGGTGGATGACGCCCTCCACGACGACCGTGCCGTCGTCGCGCTTCGCGTACACCTTCACCGGTACGTCGGGGGCGGCATCCCAGTCGTCCTGGCTTGACTCCGCGACGCACACCAGGTTGGAGGTCGCCTTCGCGACGTACGAGACCTCCATGCCCTTGGGCAGCCAGCGCCATCCCTTCGGTGTCGTCGCCTCGGCCAGCATGCCCATCGCGGCCTCGAGCCCGTTGCACACGGCGATCGCGTGCACCGTGCCGATGTGGTTGTGCACGGCCTTCCGGTCCGGGAGCCGCACCTCGGCGTAGTGCGGACGCAGCTCGACGACGCGCGGCCTGATCGTACGGAAGTACGGTGCGCGCCGAGTGAAGCCGAGGGAGAAGAGGCGGTCGCCGAGCGGGAACTTGGTGAGCGACTTGTACAGGTCGTACGTCGAAGACATGATCAGAAGTCTACCAACGAGTAACATTGCTGCGGAACTCCCCGCCACTCTCAACATATAGCGTCCGAGGGGGCTTGTGGCAAGACCCGGGTCGTGCCGCAAGATTGTCCGCCGGGCCTACGCGATGGGGGTTGAGATGTGTGACGTGATCATTGCCGGCGGCGGGCCGACCGGCACGATGCTCGCAGCAGAGCTGCGGCTGCACGGGGTGCAGGCGGTTGTCGTCGAGATGCTGGCGGAGCCGACGAGGATCGTCCGGGCGCTGGGGCTGCACGCGCGCAGCGTCGAGGTGATGGACCAACGCGGTCTGCTGGAACGCTTCCTCGCGCTCGGCACCCAGTACCCGCTCGGCGGCTTCTTCGCCGGCATCCGCAAGCCTGCACCCGAGCGGCTGGACACCGCACATCCGTACATCCTCGGCATCGCGCAGACGACGACCGACCGGCTGCTCGACGAGCATGCCGTCGAGCTCGGCGTGGAGATCCGGCGGGGTTGCGAGCTGGTCGGGCTGAGCCAGGACGACGACGGGGTGACCGTACGCCTCGCCGATGGTTCGCAGCTGCGTTCGCGATACCTCGTCGGATGCGACGGCGGCCGCAGCACGGTACGCACCCTGCTCGATGTCGACTTCCCGGGTGAGCCGACGCGGCGCGAATGGCTGGTGGGCGAGCTCGCGATGACCGCGCCGACCGAGACTGTGAACGCCGTGGTGGCCGAGGTCCGCAAGACCCACAAGGCGTTCGGAGCCGGTCCCCTCGACGACGGGATGTACCGCGTCGTCGTCCCGGCCGCCGGCGTGACCGAGGATCGTTCAGTCCCGCCGACCCTGGAGGACGTCGCTCGGCAGCTGCGGGTATACGCCGGCACCGACTTCGGCGCGCACTCGCCGCGATGGCTGTCTCGATTCGGCGACGCCACCCGGCAGGCCGAGCGCTACCGGACTGGTCGAGTGCTCCTGGCCGGCGACGCCGCGCATATTCATCCGCCGATGGGAGGACAGGGCCTCAACCTCGGCATCCAGGACGCGTTCAACCTCGGCTGGAAGCTGGCCGCCGAGGTCAACGGCTGGGCACCCGAGGGGCTGCTGGACAGCTATCACACCGAGCGGCACCCCGTTGCCGCCGCGGTGCTCGACAACACCCGCGCGCAGGCCGAGCTGATGTCCGCGGACCCCGGTCCGCAGGCGGTACGCCGGCTGGTCTCGGAGCTGATGGACTTCGACGAGGTGAACCGGTACCTGACCGAGAAGGTCATCGCGACCGGACTCCGTTACGACGTCGGCGACGGGCACGAGCTCCTCGGCCGGCGGATGCGCGACCTGCGGTTGGAACGCGGGCGCCTCTACGAGCTGATGCACGACGGTCGCGGACTGCTGCTCGACCAGACCGGCCGGCTGTCGGTCTCCGGCTGGGCAGACCGGGTCGACCACGTCGTCGACGTCAGCGAGGAGCTCGACGTACCCGCGGCCTTGCTGCGACCGGACGGCCACGTCGTGTGGGTCGGCGAAGACCAGCACGAGCTGCTCGCCAGTCTCCCCACCTGGTTCGGTGCCCCCGCCGGCTGACCCGATCCGCAATATCCCGCCGAGGTACGGATTCCCTCCGATGGAAGCGCGGCGTCATTGGCGGGAATCCGTACCTCGGCAGGCGGTCGGCGTACGCTCGGCCGCATGAGCCGTGGCGCCGCTGCGTACGCGAGCGTCCTGGTTGCCCTGGTCGCGGGTGCGTGTACGGGCGGCTCCGAGCCGGCCGCCGACTCGGACGCTACGACTCGTGCGCCTCGATCGTCGACCGACGCAACCGCGGATGGCCGGGGTGCGCCGCTCGCGCTCGTCGTACACCCGAGTCGTGACGTCACTGACGTACGCACGGCGGACGCGCGTAACCTCGTCGCCGACGGGCCAACGCGCTGGTCGCGGATCGGCCTGCGTGGCGGTCGAATGAGCGTCGTCGCCGCGCCAAGCGTCACCGACGCGGCCGAGGTTCGCGCGGTCGCGTCGGCCCAGGACGCGATAGGGGTCGTACGCGCCGACCCGGGCTCGCTGGCCCTCGTACCTGCGAGCGCGGTGGACACCTCGGTACGGGCGCTGCCGGTCGGCGGGGTCGACCCGTTACGCGCGCCCGCGGCGTACCCGCTGCGGACCGACGTCGGCGACGCTCCCGAATCCGTGACGACCGTGACGGTCGTCGGCGACATCATGCTCGGGCGACGCGTCGGCGAGCGGATGGCCGCGGTCGACGACCCGGCGGCAGTGTTCCGCCCACTCGCCATCAGACTCTCCGCGGCCGACGTGACGGTCGGCAATCTCGAGTCGTCGCTGTCGAAGGCCGGTGCGCCGACGCAGGGCGGCGACTCCTTCGCCGCTGATCCGTCGGTCGAGCGCGGGCTACGCCTCGCGGGGTTCGACGTACTCGATCTCGCCAACAACCACCTCGGCGACTACGGTCAGCGCGCGCTGCGGCGGACCCTGACGCGCGTCGACGGCATGGGCATCGAGTCGGTCGGTGCCGGTGTCGACCGCGCCGCCGCGCGTACACCCGCGATCGTCGAGGTCGACGGGGTACGGATCGGCTTCTACGCCACCGACTCGATCGGCGAGACGCCCGCGGCCTCGGCACGGACGCCAGGCACCAATCGGCTCGATATGCCGCCGCGTACCGGGCCGCTCGACCGGGCGGCACTGCGCGACATCACGAGCGACATTCGTCGGCTCGATCGACGCGTGGACGCGGTGATCGCCATGCCACATTGGGGTACGCAGTACACGCACGTGCCCGAGCCCAGCCAGCGGCGAGTCGCCGCAGCGCTCGTACGCGCAGGGGCGGACGTGGTGGCGGGCGGACATCCGCACTGGGTGCAGCCGCTGGAGCGCACAGGCGACTCGGCCGTCGCGTACTCGCTGGGGAACTTCGTGTTCGACATGGACTTCTCGCGGGAGACCCAGGAAGGAGTCTTCCTCGAGATCGTGCTGTGGGACGGCGACGTCGTGGGCGTCAACCCCGTGCCGTACGTGATCGGGCCGGACTTCGCGCCCCGCCGGGTGTCGGGCGAGCGTGCGCAGGGGATTCTCGACGAGCTCGCGTCAGGGTGAGCGCAACCAGCGCCACATGATCCGACCGACGCGTCGCACCTCTCGGTCGTCGACGTAGTGCGGGCGGTCCTGTGCGGAGTGGTAACCCGCGTACGGAACACTGCCGAGCCGGATCGCCGGCAGACCGGCCTTCTCGAACGACCAGTGGTCGCTGGCTCGGTTGTCGTCGCAGGTCGCGTGCGGGACGCGCGCCGCTCGGGCGGTCCGCTCGACCTCGCGCCGGAGCCCGGATCCGTTCGGTCCGCCGGTGCAGATCGGCACCGCCGGCGCCCGTACCCCGACCCGGTCGAGCGCGACCATGCCGTCGAGGTTGCGGCGGGCGGGCCCGGACATCCGCCGGACGTACTGCCGCGACCCGAAATGGTGCAGGTCATCGGACTCGCCGCGGGGTTCCTCGGCACCGAACGCGATGAGCCGCGTCGGTACGTCGGGCGGCTGCTCGCTGGCCATCCTGGCGAGCTCGAGCAGCACCGAAGTGCCCGAGGCATTGTCTTCGGCGCCGGGCGAGACCGCGACGGAGTCGAGGTGCGCACCGACGATTCGGTACGGCTTCGTCGCGTCGAACCCGGGTGGGTCGGCGATCACGTTGTACGACGTACCGGCGTCGACCGGAACCCCCCACGAGTCGCCGGCCGGTACGGGAACCCGCGTACGGCCGACGTCGTAGCCGAGCGACCGGAGGCGTTGGGCAACGAACCGGGCCGCACGCCGGAAGCCCGGCGAGGTTGCTTCGCGGGGGCCGATCCGGTTCGCGAAGCGGCGTACGTCGGCGAGCACGGCATCCGCATCGAACGGCTCGGCGCGCTCAGCGGGCGGATCGCTGGCCAGGTCGGTGGGGGTGGCATCGGATGGCGACCCGGGGGTGGCGTAGGACGGCGAGCCCGTCCGCGCCGAGGGCTCCGGGTCGTCCGTGCACCCGGCGAGCAGGGCGAGGCCGAGCACGGTAGTCGCGAGCGGCCGCCACATGCGTCGAGCGTACGCGCGGCGCAGCGATCGACTGCGGATGACGCAGCGCCGTACTCTGCATGGCGAACGTCCGCCGTGCACGGCAAATTCGCCGCGCACAGTGGATGTTTACCATGTATACATGGTAAACATCCACCTGCGCGGCGGAAAACGCGAGATTCGGCGGCTCACAGGTCCGGGTCGAGCTCGACGTCCAGCTCCTCGCGGATCACCGCGTACGCCAGCCCGGACGAGTAGCCCTTGCGGGCAAGCATGCCGGCCAGCCGGCGCACCTGCACCTGCCGGTCGAGCGAGCGCACCGAGCGCAGCTTCTTGCGTACGAGCAGCCGCGCGTTCTCCCGCTCGTCGTCGGGATCGATGTCGTCGACGGTCTCGCGTACGGTCTCGTCGTCGACGCCCTTGCGGCGCAGCTCCTGGGCGAGGGCCCGGCCGGCGAGCCCGCGGGTACGCTGCCGCGACTCGACCCACGATCGGGCGAACGCCTCGTCGTCGACGAGGCCGATCTCCTCGAACCGGTCGAGCAGCCGAGCCGCGACGTCCGCCGGCACGTCGCGTTTGGCCAAGGCGCGCTCCAGCTCCGTACGACTGCGGGGCTGCTCGGTCAGCCGCTGCAGCAGGATCTTGCGCGCGACGGCCTCCGGATCGGCGTCCGGCCCCAGGTCGCGCGCCTCGGCATCCTCGGGCTCACGCTTACGCCTGCCCCGCCGACCCCCCTGGGCCGCACGTTTCGGCCGCGCATTGCGCGATTCTGGGGCCGAAACGTGCGGCTCAGCGGGGGTCTGCCAGTCGGATGGGTCGGGTCTCATCGGCTAGAAGTCGACGTTGACCGGCTCCTCGACGGCGGGCTCGTCGGCCGCGGCCTCGACGCCGAAGTGCTCCTTGATCTTCTTCTCGATCTCGTTGGCGAGGTCGGGGTTGTCGAGCAGGAACTTGCGGGCGTTCTCCTTGCCCTGGCCGAGCTGGTCGCCCTCGTAGGTGTACCAGGCTCCCGACTTGCGGATGAGCCCCGCCTCGACCCCGACGTCGATCAGGCTGCCCTCGCGGCTGATGCCCTTGCCGTACATGATGTCGAACTCCGCCTGCTTGAACGGCGGCGCCATCTTGTTCTTCACGACCTTGCAACGAGTACGGTTGCCGACCATGTCGGTGCCGTCCTTGAGCGTCTCGATCCGGCGGACGTCGAGGCGCACCGAGGCGTAGAACTTCAGCGCCTTGCCGCCCGTCGTCGTCTCGGGCGAGCCGAACATCACGCCGATCTTCTCGCGAAGCTGGTTGATGAAGATGCAGGTCGTGCCGGCGCCGTTCAGCGCACCGGTCATCTTGCGCAGCGCCTGGCTCATCAGCCGCGCCTGCAGGCCGACGTGCGAGTCGCCCATCTCGCCCTCGATCTCGGCGCGTGGCACGAGCGCGGCGACCGAGTCGATCACGATGATGTCGAGCGCGCCCGAGCGGACCAGCATGTCGGCGATCTCGAGCGCCTGCTCACCGGAGTCGGGCTGCGAGACGAGCAGCGCGTCGGTGTCGACGCCCAGCGCCTTGGCGTACTCGGGGTCGAGCGCATGCTCGGCGTCGACGAACGCGGCGAGCCCGCCCATGCGCTGTGCGCTCGCAACGGCATGCAGCGCAACCGTGGTCTTACCGGACGACTCCGGGCCGTAGATCTCGACGACCCGCCCGCGGGGCAGCCCGCCGATGCCGAGCGCGACGTCGAGCGCGGTCGCGCCGGTGGGAATCACCTCGACGGGCGCCCGCGTCCCGTCGCCCAGCCGCATGACCGAGCCCTTGCCGTACGTCTTGTCGATCTGCGCGATCGCGGTCTCGAGTGCCTTGTCGCGGTCTCCTGCAGCCATCTGGGTGGTCCCATCTCTCGTTCGCGGCCGGTCATCTACGACGTTAGATCGCGCCACCGACATCGTCCGCCCCGAAACCGGGAGCGGTGGAAAAGCGGCGAAATCACGTCGACCTGTGGACGAGAATAGGCCGAACGCCTGTTCGATGCACATCCGACACGCCGCTCGGCAGAGTTTGGTGCGTTGTGCACTACCTGGGCCGAGTCCGGTGGTGCAATTCGCACCGAACTCTCAACTGCGGCCACCGCGCCGGTCGCGACGCACCAGGGCGTACGCGAGCACGCACGCCACCGCGATCGCGCTGAGCGCCAGCCACGCCGCCACGTACGGCCGGTCGAGCAGCGTCGGGTTGTCGGCGCGTACGCCAGGACCGCTCAGGGCGGGCAGCGCGACCAGCGTCAGCGAGCCCCAGAGCACGAACGCCACGACGAGCGGCGTACGCACCCGCGCCGGCGCCACCCGAGCCGCCACCACCCCGAGGGCGACCACGATCGGTGCGAGCACGAAGTCGTGCGCGACGACGCCGCCCGCCAGCCAGACGAATGCGGAGCGCAGCTGCGCAACGTCGAACTCACGCATCGACCAGAGTCCGAACCCGACTGCCACCAGCCCGGCGGCACCGAGCACGATCCGAAACACCCTCATGCGTAGACCTCCAGGCGGCTCACCCATTTGGTCTGCATGACACCAGGACGGTTCGGCGCGATGATGCGACACGGATAGCCGTGATCGAGGTCGAGCTCCGCACCGTTCAGCCGCAGCGCGAGCAAGGTACGTCGGTCCGCCGCGAACTGCGGCGGCAGCTCGCTCGACCCGAACGCACCACGCGTCTGGAGGGACGAGACGTACACGCGGGACGAGGCCGGCGCACCGACGGCCGAGAGCAGGTCCGCGACCGGTACGCCCTCCCACGACGCCGACACGCTCCAACCCTCCACGCACGCGATCGGCAGCGTCTCGGTCGCCTGCGGCAACCGTTCGAGCTCGTCGCGCGTGAACCGACGGGTCGCACCGTCGTACACGACGTCGAGCGCCCAGGTCGACGCGTCCGCGTACTCGACCCCGGCCGCGGTAGCGGAGCGGTTCACGGGCACGTCCTGCGGACCATCGCCCGACCGCACCGCGAAGACCGAGACCTTCCGCAACAACGGGACGCTCTGTCCCGCCGTCGCCACGACAACGAGCCCCGCGGCCACCCACGTCGTACGCAGCAACCCACGCCGGCTGAGACCTGGCCCGTCGGGTTCGGTCAAGCCGCCCAGGTACGCCTCGCGCACGACGGGCAGCTTGACCGCGATGTGAATCGCGAGAGAACCGATGAACACCCAGGCAACGGCGTAGTGCGTCGCGCGGAAGCTGAAGCCCCAGGGATACCACTGCGAGATGTTCACGGTGCCCGACACCAGCTGGAACAACGCGGACGCGACGAGCAGCGCGATCGAGCCACGCTCCAACGCGTGCAGTACGAGCTCGAGACGGACGCGGCGGTCGTACGAACAGCCGAGGGACCACCGACCACAGCTTGACGAGCAGCAGCGGTACGGCCGCGGTGCCTGCGATGACGTGCAGCCCCTGCGTCACCCGGTACAGCGACGCCGGCCCGGTCGGCAGCGTCAACCATCCCGGTGTGTCGTACTGGAAGTGACTCCACAGGCCCGTGAGGAACGCGACCGTCATCGTCACGCCGAGCCAGACGCCAACCCGGCTGGTGACCTGAGGACCTCGCAGGCGATGGGAGAAGTCGTCGACGTTCGGTATCCGCATCGGCTACGCCTCTCGTGCGAGCATGGCGACGGTCCGCCCGGCGACCGACGCGACGCTCTCGACGTACAGCCCGGCGCTCGTCGCGAGCGTCCCGATCGCGCCGACGCCTACCGTCGCCCAGGCGTACGCCTCGCTCAGCTCGCCGCCCGCGCGTAGCCGGAGCAGGTGGCGTTCGACGCCGCCATGCGAGGCGACCTCGGCGAGCACTCGCCCACCGTCGCGTACGAGCGCAGAGCAGCGCCGCAGCACGCGACCCGGGTCGCCGCCGATCCCGATGTTGCCGTCGGCGAGGAGCACGCTGTCCCAGCGTCCGGGCAAGTGGTCGAAGACGTTGTGCAGCAAGGCGTTCGCGCCTCGCGCACGTGCCTGCCGTACGGCCTCTCGCGACAAGTCGATGCCCGTCGTACGGGCACCGGCGGCGGCCACCGCGTACGTCAGTCTGCCAGGACCACAGCCGACGTCGAGTACGTCGCCACGACACGGTCGGACGAACAGCTCATGGTCGGCCGCATCCGCGTCGTCCTGCCAACGCCGGATGGGGAGCGCATGGATCGTGCCGTCCTCGCTCACGACCTCGCACGGCTCGCCCGCGTACGCATCCTCGAGCGCAGCGGCCGCAGACCGCGGCGCGAAGTTCGGTGCAGATTGCACTACGGCGGTCGAGCCCGATGGTGCAATCCGCACCGAACTCTTCGCAGCGGCGCTCACCCGACATCACCGTCGCGGAGCCCCGCGACCGCACGCCCGAACCGCGTGTCCGGCGCGATCGCCCCTACCTCGAGCGCGTCGGCCCACGTGTCGACGTCGGTCAGCGCCGGCGCGTCCGCCACGCGCGCGCCTCGGGCACGGAGCGCCTGCCGGGTCAGCTCGCCTGTGTGTTCGGTCGACATCGGTACGTCGCGCAGGCACTCCGCGTGCGACGCGTCGCGTACCGCGAGCACCCACCACCCACCGTCGTGTGCCGGGCCGAGGACGGCATCGTGTCGCGTCAACGCTCGCCCGGCCGCCCGCAGCACCTCCGGACGTACGTGTGGAGTGTCCATCCCGATCTGTACGACTCCCCCACCGCGATCCGCGTCGGAGTGCGCGGCCGCTAGCCGAGCGGCGAATCCCCCGCCACGCTGGCCGATCCGTCGATGAGGCGACAGCGCCTCTTCGATCTCCGCACTCATCACAGAGTCCGCGAGCGAGCCGGTCATCGCCACGCAGACCGGCCAGCCCGTGCGGTCCGCAGCGTCGATCGTGTCGAGAAGCGCCGCACCCGCGAGGCGTGCGGCCGTCTCGTCGCCCACGTACGCCGCGAGCCGGGTCTTCGCCCTTCCCGGTACGGGAGCGCGCGCGACGATCAGGACTGTCGGCTCGTTCATCGGCCCACCTGACGCAGTACGCCTGCGAAGTCCACCATCGTGAGCGCGGTGCCCCGCACGCTTCCCGACACCTTCGACCGCGTGCCCGGTGCCCGCCTGGTGTATGCGATATCGCGCTCACGTACCGTCCATCCGGCACGCGCCGCGAGCATCATCAGCTCGAGCGGGTAGCCGAACCGCCGATCGCGTACGCCCAAGGTGACCAGGTCTTCACGGCGACACACTCGCATCGGCGCGAGGTCGTGGATCGCCAGCCGCGTACGACGCCGGATCAACCATGCGAGCAGCGCCGTGCCGGCACGCGCGTGCCACGGCCAAACGCCTGCGCCGACGGCCCGTCTGCGTCCGGCGGCCATCGTTGCGACGTCGCCACGCACATCCGCGAGCAGGTCGGCGAGGTCACTCGGGTCCATCGAACCGTCGCCGTCGATGACGGCCACATAGTCGGCCGTCGCGGCGCAGACCCCAGCGTGCACGGCCGCTCCGTACCCCGGCGTCGACTCCGTCACCACCGTCGCCCCCGCCGTACGCGCGGCGTCGGCCGTGTCGTCCGTCGACCCGTTGTCGACGACGATCGCCCGGAACGCCTCGGGCATCCGCGCAAGCAGCTCGGGCAATGCGGGCGCCTCGTTGCGGCACGGGATGACGACGTCGCACTCGGTCATGCCTTGGACACTATGGATCTGAGGGCCGCGGATCAGCGCCGAACGGTGACAAGCCCGTGACATCGGTTGGTCGTGGGCCGGATTCGGCGCCGTTGCCGTCTACCGTCGAACCATGGTCACCACGCGCACCCGTACGTACGCGTGGGCCGTCATCTCTACGCTCACCGGGCTGACGCTGGTCGTGGCGGCGATCGTCGTACCGGCTGCGGCCGACATCGACGTGCACGTGGGCATCTCCGGGTACGACCCCTTCCCTCCGCTGCACGCGAACTGGGTGCCCGAGTTCGGTCCGCGTGGCATCCTCCCCATCGTCGTCGCAGTCGGGGTCCTCGTGCTGTGGGGACGCATCGATCGCCTCGGGTGGCGCGCGTTCGTCGCCACCACCTGGGTCGCGACCTGGTTGTGGACCTTCACCCTCGCGTACGTCGACGGCCCCGATGGCCTGAGCGAACAGTGGATGCGCCGGGGAGAGTACGTGTACGACGCGCGCCGGGTCACATCGGTGAGCGAGGCGCTGTCGGGATTCATCGACCGCATCCCGATCGATGCTCCGGATCACTGGTTCATCCACGTCGCGGGTCATCCACCGGGCGCGCTACTCGCATTCGTCGGGCTCGACCGGGTGGGCATCACCGACGAGTTCTGGATCGGCATGACCGTCATGACCATCGGGACGACCGCCGTGGTAGCCGCGCTCGTCGCCGTCCGCGCGTTGGGCCGCGAGCCCCTCGCGCGCCGTGCCGCGCCATGGTTGGTGCTCGCCCCGATGGCGGTCTGGATGGGTGTCTCCGGTGACACGTTGTTCGTTGCGGTGGCCGCGTGGGGGCTGGCGTTGTTGGCTATTGCGTCGACCCGAAGTCGAAGGGCCGTCCCTACGTACGGGGTTGTCGCCGGCGTGCTGCTCGGCTACTCCACCTACCTCTCGTACGGGCTCGTGCTGCTCTGCCCGCTGGCGATCGCGGTCCTCGTCGTCGCGGGCACGGCACGTGCACTGCCGTGGGCGCTGGCCGGCGCACTCGCGGTCGCCGCAGCGTTCACACTTGCCGGATTCGCGTGGTGGGACGCGTACCCCGTGCTGCACGAGCGCTACTACGACGGCGTCGCGAGCAGGCGCCAGTACGGGTACTGGGTGTGGGCGAACATCGCCGCCTGGACGTTCACTGCGGGCCTCGCGACCTGGGCGGCGATCCCCGCAGGGCTCCGACGCGTACGCGAGCGCAACCCCGTTGCAGTGTTGGGATGTACGGCCCTGCTGTGCGTTCTGATCGCGACTCTTTCCGGAATGAGCAAGGCGGAGGTCGAGCGGATCTGGATGCCGTTCACGCTCTGGGCGCTGATGCTGCCCGCGCTGCTTCCAGTCCGCTGGCGTACACCGCTGTTGGCGGGCCAGGCGGCGACCGGTCTACTTGTTCAGATACTACTGCTCACGCGATGGTGATGACATGACGGTTCTGGTTGTGGAGGACGACGAGTCCGTGCGCGACGTCGTCCGTCGCTACCTCGAGCGCGACGGGTACGAGGTGCTGCTCGCGGGCGACGGTCGAGAGGGCCTGCGTGCCGCCCAGCAGCACTCCCCCGATCTCGTGGTGCTCGACATCATGCTGCCGGGGCTCGACGGACTGACCGTGTGCAAGGCGCTACGCGGACAGCCCGATCCGTACGTGCCGATCGTGATGCTCACGGCGCTCGGCGAGGTCGACGACCGGATCACCGGGCTCGAGCTCGGCGCCGACGACTACGTGACGAAGCCGTTCAGCCCGAAGGAGCTCGTACTCCGGATCCGGTCGGTGCTCCGGCGCACGGCGGCCGACACCGCCGAGGACACACCGCTCCTCGACGGCGAGCTGTACGTCGACCGCGCCGCGCGTACTGCAACGTTGCGAGGCGATCCCCTGCACCTGACCGTGCGCGAGTTCGACCTGCTGTCATTCCTGCTCGCGAACGCCGGCCATGCGTACAGTCGGTCCGACCTGCTGGACAAGGTCTGGGGGTGGTCGTTCGGCGATCACTCCACCGTGACGGTGCACGTCAAACGCCTACGCCACAAGATAGAACGCGATCCGACCGCGCCCGAGCGAATTGCTACGGTCTACGGCGTCGGGTACCGGTACGAGCGGGCGGTGACATGAGCTCGGCGGATATGCAGGCGGTGCTTCTCGCGCTCGCCTGCTCGGTGACCGTGGCGCTCGTCGGCGCGGTGGTCGTACGCAGGCTCCGATCGCGAACGCTCGCGCTGTCGATGACCGTCATCACGATGGTGCCGCTGCTCGGGATCATCGCGGGCGTCGTCGTGACGAGCGGCTTCATGTTCACCACGCAGCTGCGACAGAGCATCCTGGTCTGGATCGTGGTCACGCTCGTGTGTGTTCCGACGGCGATCCTGTTCGGCAGATCCCTTGCCCGACAGAGCGTCTGGGAGCACGAGGCGGTCGAACGGGAACGCGCCGCCGAGCGCTCCCGACGCGAGCTGCTGGTATGGCTCAGCCACGACCTGCGAACCCCGCTGGCCGGCGTCATCGCGATGACCGAGGCGCTCGACGACGGCGTGGTGAGCGAGCCCGACGACGTACGGGAGTACGCGCGGCGGATCCGGCGAGAGACTGCCCGGCTCGCCGGGATGGTCGACGACCTCTTCGAGATGTCGCGCATCCATGCCGGAGCGTTCGCAGTCGACCGCGAGGCGCTGCCGGTGCGTTCGGTCGTACGTGAGGCAACGACGTCGGCTGCCGCGAGCGCCGAGGCGGCGGGCGTACGGCTGCGTGTGCAGGAGTCGGACGCGGTCGTGCTCGGTGGAGAGCCGGAACTCGTGCGCGTGCTCAGAAACCTACTGGGCAACGCGATCCGCCATACGCCGACGGGAGGAACGGTGGCAGTCTCCACCGTCGCTGGCTCCGGATCCGTGTACGTACAGGTAGCCGACGAGTGTGGCGGGATACCCGAGCCGGAGCTCACGCATGTCTTCGACCTCGCGTACCGCGGGAGCAGCGCGCGAGGCACGGACTCGAAGGGCGCCGAGCCGGTCGGCGCAGGGCTCGGGCTCACCATCGCGCGCGGGCTCGTCGAAGCGCACGGCGGGACGATCGAGGTCGCGAATCACGGCCCGGGGTGTCGCTTCACGGTGCGGCTGCCGGCGGCGTGACCGTCCTCGTCGGTGTTGCGATCCGGGCGTCCCCGATCGCCACCTAACGCATCCGGGCGTCCCCGATCGCAACGCAACGCGACCTGGGCGTCCCCGATCGCAACGCAACGCGACCTGGGCGTCCCCGATCGCCACCTAACGCATCTGGGCGTCCCCGATCGCAACGATCAGCGGGTCCGCAGCCGAGCGGACGCGAGCTCGACCAGCCCGACGTCCGGGCGTACGCGCGCCTCGAACCCCAGACCGGTCCGCGCCCGATCCGGCGACGCCACCACGTGGCGTACGTCGAATGCGCGGTACTCCCCCGTGACGACCGGCTCCGGTCCGCGCGCGGCGTCAGCGAGCACGCTCGCCATCTCGCCGATCGTGAACGGCGTACCCGAGCAGACGTTGTACGCCGTCACGCCGACGCCGTGCGACTCGAGGGCCTCGAGCGCCGCCACGTTGGCACGCGCGACATCCTGAACGTGTACGAAGTCGCGCGTCTGCCTGCCGTCCTCGAACACCCGCGGCGCCTCACCGCGCTCGAGCGCCGACCGGAAGATCGCCGCGACACCGGAGTACGGCGTGTCCGCCGGCATGCCCGGGCCGTACACGTTGTGGTAGCGCAGCGCGATACACCGCGCGGACTGCAGGGTGCACCAGGCGCCGGAGTAGTGCTCCTGCGCAACCTTCGACGCCGCATAGCTCGTTCGCGGTCGGATCGGCGCCGACTCGTCGATCGGCCGCCAACGAACGGGTCCACCACACACCTCGCACCGTGGGTCGAAGGAACCCGCCGCGAGGTCGTCGACGGCACGCGGGGCAGGTCCGACACTTCCGTCGTACTCGCAGGTGTAGCGCCCATCTCCGTACGCCACCATCGACGAGGCGAGTACGAGCCGGTCGATGCCCCGACGAGCCATCGCCGCGAGCAGCTCCGCCGTGCCGAGGTCGTTGTGTGCCGCGTACGCAGGGAGGTCTTGCGCGTCGACGCCATTGCCCACCATCGCGGCCTGATGGCACACCGCGTCGACATCGCCGAGCAACGAGTCGAGCAGTGCGCCGTCGCGTACGTCTGCGATGTGCACGCCGGCAGGTGCAATGGCATCGGTGCCGTGCGCCTGGGGCACGAGCGCATCCAGCCCGACGACGTCATGGCCTGCCACCGCGAGCGCCGAGGCCACGTGCGTACCGATGAAGCCGGCGGCACCGGTGACGAGCACCCTCATGGCAGGTCCATCGGGAGGTCCATGCCGTCGAGCGCCGTCGAGCATGCGCAGGTGCCTTGGGTGCCGACCGATCCCGCGACCGTCCGCAGGTCAGTGCGCAGCGCGTCGACGTGCTCGGCGAACACCGCGAAGACATCCGCCTGGCTCACCGCCTGCTCCGCGTCGATACCGGCGTCGACGTCGGTGACGAGTGCGACGCTGGCGTAGCAGAGCGCGAGCTCGCGCGCCAGCACCGCCTCGGGGTGCCCGGTCATGTTCACCAGCGACCAGCCCTGCGCTGCGTACCACTGTGACTCTGCGCGGGTCGAGAAGCGCGGCCCGTCGATGACCACCATCGTACCTCCGTCGACCGCGTCGAGGCCGGACAGCAGCGACGTACGGAGCCGCGCGCAGTACGGATCGGCGAACGCGACGTGGCAGGCGCCTTGCTCGTAGTAGGTCTGGACGCGTGCCGTCGTACGGTCGACGAGCTGATCGGGTACGACGAGCGTGCCGGGACCGAGCCTCGCCTGGAGACTTCCGACAGCACACGGCGCC
Organism: Solicola gregarius; assembly: GCF_025790165.1. Lineage (GTDB taxonomy): Bacteria > Actinomycetota > Actinomycetes > Propionibacteriales > Nocardioidaceae > Solicola > Solicola gregarius. The sequence goes on along the minus strand of NZ_CP094970.1, from coordinate 3,833,959 downwards.
AGCACCTGGCGCACGCCGAGGCTGCGCAGGGCCCAGAGGTTGGCTCGGTAGTTGACCCGGTGCGCAGGGAACTCGTGACCGCGACCGTGTCGGGGAAGGAACGCAACGCGGCGACCGTTGACAGCGCCGACCGCGATCGGCGCCGACGGCCGGCCGTACGGCGTCTCGACCACGACCTCTTCGGGATCATCGAGGAACGTGTAGAAACCGGAGCCGCCGATGACGGCGAGATCCGCGGGGGCGTTGTCCATGCAGCCGAGCCTGCCAGGAATCAGCGGCCGAGGTGCGACTCGGCCATGACGGTTCGGTGACGGCCACGGCGATTCACGATCGCAACACGAACCGACGCACCAGGTGGGCGAGCAGGCTGAACGCGACGACCCCGGCCATTGCGGCGGCGACGGCCTCCCACGGATGCGAGAAGATCGACCCGCCCACGACGCCGATGGCCGCGTACACAGCCGCCCAGAGGATCACCGCGCCGACATCGGCCGAGACGTACCGCCGCCATGGGTACCCGCCGATCGCGGCCGCCAGCAGCACCGGAATCCGCCCGGCCGGCAACAACCGCGAGAGCATCAGCGCGGGCATCTCGTTCTGCTCGACCTGTGCGCGCATCTGCGCCAGCCGTTCGGCGGGTCGCTCCCGGCTGAGCCACCCGACACGCTGCGCGAGGGACGCACCCGCGCGCGACAGCACAGCGAAGGTCGCGATGTCGCCGACGTACGCGGCTGCCGCACCCACCGCCACGACGAGCGCGAGTTCGGCGACGTTGTGCTCGGCCAGGACGGCAGCGACGCTCACCGCCGCTCCGGTCGGCAGCACCGGAACGAACGATCCGAATGCGACGATCCCGAACATCCCGACGAGGTAGCCGAACGTCAACGTGGTCGCGTCGTTCACGTGGTCGGCCAACGCGTCGTCTCGCCCACCTGCAGTACGCGTGGTTCTGCACCGATCGCCTCGACCGCCGTCCGGAACCGCTCGGCGGGTTCGATGAACAGCCGCCGAAAGCTCGGCCGGTGCACGTGTCGCAGCCCGGTCGGCCAGAACGTGCCGTAGTGCATCGGCACCGCGTACCGCGCCCCGACGAGCCGAACGGCCTGCGCGGCGTGTTCGGGGTCCATGTGCTTGTCGGGCTCGAGGGTCGGCCCCCACCCGCCGATCGGTACGACGGCGAGATCGACCGGCCCGAACTCCGCCATCCCCTCGAACAGCGCCGTGTCTCCCGCGAACCAGATGCGGCATCCGTCGCGCTCGATGATGAACCCCAGGGCCGGGCCGCTGATCCGCGACCTGCTGTGTCGCCGCGGATCGTGGTCGGCGGGGACGGCTCGGATCGTCAGTCCGTCGCGCTCCACGACGTCGCCGGGCACCACCTCGCGTACCCGCGACTCGGCACCACCGAGCACGGCTTGCGACCCGCGCGGGCCGACGACCTGCGCCGTCTGCGGGACGAGCTTCATCGACGGTACGTGCAGGTGGTCACCGTGCAGGTGCGACACGGCCACGATGTCGGCCGCACGCGCTCGCGTGGCCGGCTTCGTGCCACGGATGCGGCTGAGGTGGCCGAGCCGCCTCGTGAGGACGGGATCGGTCAGCACTCGCACATCGTCGATCTCGATGGTCGTCGTCGCGTGCCCCCACCAGGTGAGCGAGACCGGTGCCCTCATGCCCCCGGCTCCCCTGCCTCGTCCTCTCGGAGCCCGAGCGTACGTTGGTGTGTCCGCAGCGCCTCGAACACGTCGGTGCCGCTCAGGTCGGCCACCGGTACGCGCATCTGCGACGGATGGATCAACAGCGCCGACGTCTGCTCGCCGCCAAGACCTCCGTGCGACCCGACGAGCTCCTCGAACGCGGCGACGTCGCCGAGGCTCGGGTCGTGGCATCCGAGCAGCACGAGGTCACCGACGTTCTCGCGCCCATCGAGGGCCAGCAGATCGGCCGCTGCGCGGTCGCCGTACACCGCAAGCGGGTCAGTGCCTTCGCCACCCGTCGTCGCGTCGTCGGCGAGCACCCGCCAGCCGTCGGTGCCGAGCGCGACGAGGTCGTCGCCGTCGCGGACGATGACCGCGCCGACGTGCGGGTGCCGGGCGAGGCCGCCGACGAGCTCGGGATGACGTTGTTCGATCCGGGCACGGTCGACCCTGCCGGGCTCGTCGGTGAGGTAGACGTGCGAGAGGCTGCCGGACACCACGACGACCACGTCCGCGGGGTCGCCCGCTGCCGGCGGTTGTTTCGCACGTCCCAGGGCGACCTGGACGTCGCCGGGTGCTTGAACGGGCTCGACCTTCGTCCGCATCAGCCCGCGAGTCGCGCCGCCGACGATGTCGTCCGACCTGGCCGCACCGGTCAGCAACACGTTCACGGGCCCCCACGGCTCGGCGGGCGTACGTACGGGACCGGCGGTCGGCGTCGAGGCGACCAGCGCCGCAACCGTGTCGTCGAGCGTCGCCCCCGACAGCTGACGGAACGTCGCGCCCTGTGCCTGGCCGTGATCGGACACCAACACGATCTCGTACCGACGCCCGACCTCCTCCGCGACCCGTTCGAACAACCCGATGACGTCGTCGAGCCCGTCGAGCGTGCGGACGGCCTCCGGGCGGCTGGGGCCGGCGTGGTGCGCGACCTCGTCGTAGTCGACGAAGTCGACATAGATCGTCGGTGCGCCGCGGGCCATCTGCTCCGCGACGATCGACACGTTGAGATCGCGCAGGATCACCGTCGTCACGCCGCGCAGGAGCACGAAGACGCCGCCGCGGCGTACGCGCGGCTGCACGTCGCGAAGCCGCTGCCGGCGGCCTTGGTACCACTCCGTGACGACCTCGCCGGCGAACACGACCAAGGACCGCGCGAGCCCGCTGCGCGCGACGGCGTACGCGGCGACGCCGTGCTTCGCCGACGGCAGCCGCGCGTCGCTCATCGTCAGCAGCCGGGTCGGCGCATCACCGGAGAACAGGTTCGAAACGCTGACCCCGTCGTACGCCAGTAGGCCTTGGCCGTCGGAGAGCCGCTTCTCGATCTCGGCGGCGTCACCCGGTCGGTTGGCCACGAGGATCTTGCCGGTGTCCTTCTCGTACCAGCGAAACGACGGGATGTGCTCGGTGTCGCCATGCAGCAGGACGGCCTGACCGGCGGGCGTCGTCGCGGGAAGGCCGGTGTGCCAGTCGCGCAGCTCGTGGCTGCCGGATCGCAGCCAGCGCGATACGTTCGGCATCGTCCCGGCGGTGACGGCGTGTCGCAGCAGCGGCGCGCTGACGCCGTCCAGCTGAACGATCAGCAGCCCCGGTCGATCGGGCTGCTCGCCGTCCACCGCGGAGAGTCGCACTGCGCGCCCGAGGACCTGGGCGAGGAACGCGTCCTCGCTGCCGGCGTCGAACAGCCAGTTGATCATCGCTCCGGCTGCGGTGGCGATCCAGGCCGCGAAGACCACGTCGGCGGCGTTGTCGGACTGGAGGCCGGGCGTGACTGCGAGGGCGATCCCGAGGATGACGACCTGGAGGACCACGCCCGCGATCAGCAGGCCGAACGAGCCGAGAACGACCGTCATCGCGAGCAGCAGCGTACGCAGCACCGCCCCGACGACGATGACCACGATCGCGAGCAGGGCGACCGCGCCGACGTCCGACGACTGGACGCCCGGCAACAGCCAGAGGGCGACGCCCAGCGCGACGTACGACGTGAGGACGTACCGGATCATGGCGCGGATGCGCGGCCACGTGGGCCGCCACTCGCCGGCCAGGACCCCGATCAGCCGGATCCTGCGGCGGACCGAGCTCGCTTGCGGCATGGCGTCCTCCGGGGAGCGGCTCGGTGGCGGGCGTGCGTACGGTCACGTCAAACTCTAGGCCCGCGCGCACCCCGCCCCGTGGGCCGGACGTTCGGCAGCGACACGCCGGCGTGTCGCCGGTCGAACGTCCGGCCCAGCGGGCGGGTCAGGCGGGCGCGGGAGCCGGCTTGAAGACGTACGTGCGGTACGTCCAGAACCGGAACAGCCCGCCGAGCGAGACGCCGACGATGTTGGCCGCGATGTTGTCGGCGAGCGGCGAGGTGAAGCCGAGTACGTAGTGCGACATCCCGAGGCTGCCCAGGGCGATGCCCATGCCGATGATGTTGAACGTGACGAACAGCACGATCTCGCGGTGCCGGCGCTCCGCAGGACGGTCGCGCCACGTCCAGTGCTTGTTGCCGACGTACGTCACCAGCAGCGCAACGGCCGAGGAGATCAGCTTCGCGGTCAGCGGCCGGTCGGAGAGCAGTCCCGGCTCACCGAGGTAGCTCAGCAGGTTGAACACGATCAGGTCGGTGGCGTACCCGATCGCGCCGACAACGCCGAAACCCGCGAACTCCGTTGCCCAGGCGGGCACCCGTCGCCGGACGCGCTCGCGAATCAGGACGGCCGTGGACACCCGCGCGATCCTACGGGTAACGCCGCGTCGATCCAACCGTCACGGAGCGTCGACGTCCGGCCGGGGTACGGCGAGCGCCGCCGCCACCACGATGCAGACGATCACGGCGGCGCCGGCGTTGAGCGTCGCGAATCCCCACACGCCGACGACCACGCCCGCGAGCGCGCCCCCGCCGCCCGCGGCGATGCCCATCGTCATGTCGGAGAAGCCCTGCACCGCAGGCCGATCGGCGAGTGGGACCGCGGACGTCACCACCGCCGACCCCGCGACCAGGGCGAACGACCAGCCCAGCCCGAGCAGGAACAGGCCGGCGGTCAGACCCAGTGACCAGCCCTCGTGCGCCGTGCCCGCGAGCGCGACGGCTCCGAACAGGAGCGCACCACCGGCCAGAAGCACCTGCCGAGCGCCGATCGCATCGGTCAGCCAGCCGACAACGGGCGAGAACGCGTACATGCCCACGATGTGCACGCTGATCACGAAGCCGATCACCTCGAGCTCCGCCCCACCGTGCCCCATGTGCAACGGCGTCATCACCATCACGCTCACCATCGTGGCGTGCGCGGCGGCGACCGCGACGATGCCCGCCGCGGCCCTGGGATGCTCGCGCACGGCGTCGATCGCCCGGCGGCGTACGTTGTGCGCCGCCGCACCCGAAGCCCGTTCGAGCTCACGCGCGAGCACGAGTGGATCCGGGCGCATCCGGGTGCTCACCAGGAGTACGCCGAGGCCGATGCCGACCGCGCCGAGCAGGTACGCGCCGGTCAGCCGCGGTAGGGAGAGGAGCTCGGCGAGGTCGCCCGCCGGTCCGACGAGGTTCGGTCCGGCGACGGCGCCGATGGTCGTCGCCCAGACGACGATCGACAGCGCACGCGCGCGATGCGCGGGGTCGGCGAGATCGGTGGCGGCGAACCTCGCCTGCGAGTTGGCGGCCGTCGCCGCCCCGAGCAGCGTCGAGCCGGCCAGGAGTACGGGGAACGACTCGACCACGCCGGCGACCAAGCACAGCACGGCGCCGAGCGCGCCGACGCAGTAGCCGGCCGTGAGCCCGGGGCGTCGCCCGCGGGCGACGGTGATGCGGGCGATACCGTACGACGCCGCTGCGGCACCGAGCACCTGAGCCGTCTGCGCCAGGCCGGCGAGGTCGGCCGAACCGAGGATGTCCTCGGCGAGCAGGGCGGTGACGGCGATACCTGTCGAGACCCCGATGCCGCCGAGTGCCTGGCTTCCGACGAGCGTCGAGATCGTTCTGCGCTGGACCGTCGCGGCATCGGCCCTGCCGAGTGTGGTCATCGCTCGGATGCGGGCAGCTCGAGCGCGGACCACACCGCACGCCAGACGACCTTCGGCGGCTCGCCCGACTCCAGGGCCTGCTCGACCGTACGCCCGTCGAGCTCGCGCAGGACCTGGTCACCGGCCCACACCCGCGCATAGCCCTCACCGAGGTGGTCGTACATCCGGTTCCAGAACTCACTGTGCCTCACCCGGCCAGTATGACCGCGCCGTCCGACACGCAGACGTCGGCGCCCTTCCCAAGCGACGCATCCGGGCGTACCTTCAGCAAGTTGTACGACGAACCTACAAAGGACCTCCGATGAAGCTCTCGACCCTGCGCAATCCGTTCACGGGGGCACTCACCGCCACACTCACGGTGGCTCTGGTGCTCACCACCCCCGGCGCATCCAGCGCGACCCCTCGACACGATCCCGGCCATCAGCGGCTCGAACCGCGTACCCACTTCGTGATGGCACCCGACGGGTCGAGCGGCGCACGCGTCGGCGGCGAAGGCATCCCCGACGTCGACTCGGTCAAGTCGACGATCGCCAGCTACTACGGCGATACGGGCGACGGCACGGCCAATAGGACGTCGTCGCCGTACATCTCCGAACTGCACCGGATCCAACGCGACCAGCAGCGCTACCTGCACCGGGCGTACGAGCGGGCGGTACGGCGCGGCGAGAAGCCGGCACTCGTGTTCGACGCCGACGACACGACGCTGATGACCTACGACATGGAGGTCGCGGCGATGCACTTCAACTTCGACCCCGACCTGCAGGACGTGTGGGTGCAGGACGAGCGCTTCCCCGCCACCCCGGGCATGGTGGATTTCGTCAACGACGCAAAGGACATGGGGTACGCGGTCTTCGGCCTCACCGGCCGCAACGCCGACCAGGAGGAGGCCACGCTCGGCAACCTCGACAAGGTCGGTTACACACCGTTCGACGCGGACAACTTCTTCACCGAGTGGGTCGACCCGGGCGACCAGCCCGACTACATCGACTGTGCGAGCGACGACTGCACCACGGTCGAGTACAAGGCCGGCACCCGCCGGCACATCGAGAAGGACCTCGGGTACGACATCGTGCTCAACGTCGGCGACCAGTGGTCGGATCTGCAAGGTGGCCACGCGGACAGGACCCTGAAGCTGCCGAACCCGACGTACTACCTGCCCAGCCCGAACCTGCCCGGGAAGCACGAGCCATGGCTGGCTCCGCACCGCCGCTTCACGATGAAGCCAGACGGCTCGAGCGGACTGTCCGCGAGCGGCGAGGCGATCCCGAACATCGACTCGGTCAAGTCGACGATTCGCACGTACTACAACGCGACCGACGGCATCGCGGACAAGGACGCGTCGTCGTACATCTCTGAGACCGAGCGGCTCGCCGACCGCTGGACGCCGCGTCTGGAACGCACCTGCGGGCGACTCGACCGTCACGGCGAGCAGCCCGCGATCGTGCTCGACGCCGACGACACCACGTTGTGGACGTACGACATGGAGGACGCCGCGATGGGCTTCCATTTCGACCCCGACCTACAGGACGTTTGGGTGCAGGACGAGCGCTTCCCCGCTACGCCCGGGATGGTCGAGCTCGTGAACAGTGCCGCCGACGCGGGCTGCACCATCGTCGGGCTCACCGGCCGTAACGCCGACCAGGAGGACGCGACCATCGGCAACCTCGAGAAGGTGGGCTACACCGGGTTCTCGGCCGACAACTACTACACGAAGTGGGTGGACGAGGCCGACCGGCCCGACTACATCACGTGCGCGACCGAGGACTGCACAAGGGTCGAGTACAAGGCGCAGACCCGCGCACACGTCGAGGACCAGGGCTATCGGATCGTCGCCAACTTCGGCGACCAGTTCTCCGACCTGCTCGGTGGGTACGCAGACCATACGGTCAAGCTGCCGAACCCGACGTACTACCTGCCGTAGTGCGTACCGCCGCCGATGGCTGCGGTCCGCCGGCCTGATGTCGGTGTGGGATCGGTGGATACCTATTCCACCGATCCCACACCGACTCCGACGCGGCTCGGGTAGACGCGCTCAGCGCGCCCCCGCCAACTCGTCCTCGTCGACGCGCGGCGGCGTAGACGGGGCCTCGCGGATGCCGTGCCGTTCCCACCAGCGCAGCAACGGACCCGGTGCCCACCAGTTGGCGCGGTTCATCACCTTCATCGCGGCCGGCACGAGCACGAGTCGAACGACCGTCGCGTCCAGCAGCAGCGCAACGAGCATGCCGACCCCGATCATCTTCATGAACAGGATGCCCGAGGTGGCGAACGCACCGATCACGACGGCCAGCAGGAGGGCGGCGCTCGTGATGATGCGACCGGTGCTCTGCACTCCGCGTGCGACCGCGACCGTGTTGTCATGCGTGGCGTCCCATTGCTCGCGTACCCGGGATAGCAGGAACACCTCGTAGTCCATCGACAACCCGAACAGGATCGCGAGCATCAGGATCGGCTGCGTCGCGTCGAGGTAGCCGGGCGACTCGAAGCCGAGCAGATCGGAGAGGTGACCATCCTGGAAGATCCAGGTGACCACGCCGAACGATGCACCGATCGACAGGATGTTGACGACGACCGCCTTGAGCGGCAGCACCACTGACCCGAACGCGAGGAACAACAGCACCAGCATCACGGCCACGACGATCCCGGCCATCCACGGAAGGCGGTCGGCGAGCGAGTCGAGCAGGTCGACGGTCTCCGCGCTCTCGCCGCCGATCAATGCCGTCGAGTCACCCGGAGTGGGTACGTCGCGCAGGTCACGGACGATCTGCTGCGAAGCCTCGCTCTGCCCGTCGGAGTCCCACGACGCCTCGATGAGCGACACTGTCTCGCCGCCGGCCTGCGCGGTCTCGACAGGGCGTACGTCGCCGACTCCGTCGACGTTCGCGAGCTCGCCCACGTACGTCTTCGCCTGCGACTCGCTGGCGCCACTCAACACGATCGAGGCGGTCGCGGCCGGGACATCGAACGTATCCTCCATCTGCTCGGTCGAGATCCGCGCCGACGAGTCCGTCGGGAGAACCCGCTCGTCGACGCTGCCGAAGTCGGCGCGTAGGAACGGCAGGGCGAGCCCGGCGAGCAGCAGAGTGACCGCGACGATGCTGACCCAGGGGCGGCGCATGACGGCATGGGCGAAACGTCCCCACGCATGGCTTCCCGTCAGCGAGGCTGCCCGGCGCCGCCGCCACGGCATCGCGCCGACCTCGACCCGGCGCCCGAGCACGGCGAGTACGGCCGGCAGCAGGGTGAGCGAGGCCACCATGGCAACCAGAACGGCCGCGATGCCGCCGAAGGCCATCGAGCGCAGGAAGCCCTGCGGGAAGACGAGCAGCGACGACATCGCCGCAGCCACGGTCAGCCCGGAGAACATCACGGTACGCCCGGCCGTCGCGACGGTTGCCGCAACGGCGGCGTTGACGGCATCGCGGTCGTCCCCCCGACTGTCCCGCTCCTCGCGGAATCGACTCACGATGAACAGGGCGTAGTCGATCGCGAGTCCGAGCCCGAGAAGCGTGATGATGTTGATCGCGAACACCGAGACATCGGTGATCTCAGTGAGCAGACGCACGACGCCGAAGCTGCCGACGACGGCGACCGCACCGATGCCGACCGGCAACAGGGCGGCGACGACGCTTCCGAAGATCACCAGGCTGAGCAGGAGCACCAGCGGCATCGACAACATCTCGGCGCGCTCGATGTCCTCGGACACGGTGTCGTTGACGTCGCCGTAGATCGCCATCTGGCCGGCGACCTGTGAATCGAGGCCCGCAGCGTCGAGGCGCGGCTCCACCTCGTCGTACGCGTCCATCAGCGCGTCGTCGTCGGCACCGTTCAGGGAGATCGTCACGAGCGTCGAGTGCGCGTCGTCCGCGACCATGCCGGGTGCACGCGTGTCGTACCACGTCGTGACCGACTCGACGGCGTCATCGGGGAGGCTCGAGACCACGCCCTCGACGGAGTCCCGGAAACCTGGGTCGCCGACCCGCATGGAGTCGCTCGAGTAGATCACGGCGACGTCGGTCTCACCGACCTGGAAGTCGCGATCGACGATCGTCGCGGCCTTGGTGCTCTCCGATTCGTCGTAGCTGTAGCCGCCTTGCCCGAGATGGTCGAAGACACCGCCCCCGTACGCGGCGGCGGCAGCGACGACGAGCACGCCGACGAGCAGTACCGCGCGGGCGTGTCGGGCGACGAAGCCTCCCCACCGAGTTAACATGTGTTCTCCTTGTGAAAGTGAGTTACTCGCGTTATATGCGTTTACGGTTTACGCTGTTTACTATGAGGGGGCCGTCGATGAGTTGTCAAGGAGTTCGAGCAAGATGACAGAAGCCGGACTGACCCGCCGCGAGCGGCAGCGCCAGGCGACGATGGACGAGATCGTCCGTACGGCGCGCGGGCAGCTGTCCGAGCCCGGAGGCCTCTCCCTCCGCGCCATCGCCCAGGAGATGGGCATCACGGCACCGGCGCTGTACCGGTACGTCTCCAGCCTCGAGGGCCTCACACTGAACGTCACTACCTCCATCTACGACGAGATCGTCGAGGTACTGCACGAGGCGGCCGATCGCCACGCCGAGAGTCCCGAGGCCCGGATCGTCGCGGCCGCCACCGCGTACCGCCAGTGGTCGCTTCGGCACCGCGACGAGTTCGTGCTGTGCTTCGTCACCCAGATCACCGATCCGAGCGAGCCCGAGCAGGACGCGTGCGCGATCGCGGGTGGCCGGTTCCGCCAGTTCTTCGCCGACCTGTTCGTCGAGATCTGGCACCGGCGACCGTTCGCCGTGCCGAGCGAGGCCGAGTTCGCGGAGATCGCCGCCCTGATGGACGACCCGATGAACCCGTTCCGAGACGAACACGACGAGTGGGTCGACTCCGAGGTACCGGCCAGCGTGCAGTGGATCTTCCTGCAGGTCTGGACGCGGCTGTTCGGGATCGTCGCGCTCGAGGTCTTCGGTCACGTGTCGCCGCCGTTGGTCGAGAGTGCCGCGCTGTTTCGCGCCGTCTCGGCCGACTGTGCGGGGACGATCGGCATCGACGCCGCGGCTCTCCCCGGGTTCGAGTCGATCGTCGGTGACGAGCTGAGTCGCTGACCGCACGGAGCCGCACCGGGACGGCAGAAACTGGGTGCGTCGAGAAACCGATCACACTGCGTGATTCGCCTACGGACAGGGGCAACCATCCCCCGCCGTGACACGTCCTTTCGGGGCGTGAGGTTCCCCCGATGACTATCGCGACGCCGCTGCCCGCGACGTACACCGATGCGCGACTGCGTAGCGGTATGGAAGCGTTGTGGCATGCTGGTCGGACAGACCAGAATGTGGGGGCGAACGTGTCGGACGTCGACGCCACGTTCGACGCATTCGTACGCGCGCGGCTTCCCGATCTCCTGCGCTTCGGTCGGATGCTGACGGGCAGCGACGAGGCAGCCGCGGATCTCGTACAGGATGCGCTCGAACGGACCATCATGCACTGGTCGCGGGTCGAGTCCCGCGATGACCCAGAAGGTTATGTACGCAGGGTCATGGTCAACCGCAACATCAGCATCTGGCGGCGGCTGCGCCGCGAGCGCATCACCGACACGCTGCCTGACGACGGTTACGTCGACCGACACCGCGATCGCGAGCTCTGGGAAGCCCTGCTGACCCTCCCGCCGCGGCAGCGCGCCGTGATCGCACTGCGCTACTACGAAGACAAGACCGAGGCAGACGTCGCGGCCATCCTGGGCTGCTCCGTCGGTACGGTGAAGAGCCAGGCGTCCAAGGCGATCACCAAGCTGCGCGCCCTGGTTCCGACATTTGCGGATGCATCGGGTCGAAGGCGAGGTGGAGACGATGTCTGACCATGACGACTCGGAGTACGAAGAACGGCTTCGTCGCGTACTCCGACAGGTGCCGTCGCCGCGCGCCGATGCCGACAGCATCCTTGCGCGGGTCGAGTCCGGCGCCCGCCGCCGGGTACGTCGCCGCCGCATCGGCGGCGCGGTGGCGAGCGCCGCAGCGGTGGTCGCCGTGGCTGCCGTCATCGTCCCGAGCGTGCGCGACGAGCAGAGCAATGTCGCCGACGAGCCGAACGGCACGCATACCCAGAACGAGAAGCGCATCCACCCCACGCAGCTCAATGAGCGCGGCAGCGCCGAGATCGACGGCACGAAGCCGCGATCCAAGGCGACGGCCGGTAAGTCGAAGCTGGCTGCCGGTCAGGAGACCGAGGCAACCGACGTCGCCGTCTCCGATTTCGCCGTCAGCGCCACCGGCAACCTGAGCCTGCTCGGCGAGGGATCCTGCCCGGACGGGCCCTGCTACGTCACTGGTGACCCCACCGGCGACGCCGACTACCGCGTCGCACCGACCCAAGACCGGCTACTCAGGCCGATGAAGTGGACGGCGACCTCGACCGCGGCCGCCGAGCCCGGCATCCAGGTCGGCAGCGACGAGTCGAACTCCTGGACCTGGACCGACGCCCTGTACTCCACCCACGATGCCGGCGAGACCTGGACACCGGCGAGGTTGCCCGGATCGTTCAGCGTCGAGGATGTGGAGCCGGGCGGTGGCCGGGTCTGGGCGTTCGGTACGCGCGCCGACGGCCGGGCAGCGGTGGCCTCGTCGAGCGAGCAGGCGGATGACTGGGTTCACGAGCGCGTACCTGTGGGGCGCAACGAGGTGATTCGGTCGCCGATGCCCGTCGGTGACGAGGTCGCCTTCGTGGCGAGCGACCGCAACAGTGCTCGGAGCGCGCTCGTGCGCTACAACGGTGGCACCTGGGTCCGCACTGCCGTGCCGTGTGCCGAGCCGCTCGAGAGCAGCAGCGCCGACGACACCATCTGGCTTGGCTGCCGCAAGACCAATGGGTTGACGACCGTCACCTGGAGCCGCGACGGCGGCGTCAGCTGGAAGTCGCTGAGGAGCGAGCTCCCCGACTTGAGCGCCGTCGGCGGTGTCGACTCTGACACGGCGGTTGCATCCGCGGGCGAGCAGCTGTACGTGGTCGACGCGGGTGGCGCGGCGGCACCGGTGTCCGCACCGTTCAGCGAGAAGGGCGCCTGGGGCGACAAGATCGGCTACACGGCGATTCGGTTCGACGACGACGGCACCGGCTACGCGACCACGACCGGCGGCGCGCTCGCCCGGTCCGACGACGGCGGAGCGAGCTGGAAGCCCGAACCACTCCACTGACAGATTGCCGAAAGCAGAGACTTCGGTGCGTTGCCGCCGGTGATTCCCTCCACACCGGTGGCAACGCACCGAACCTGATCCGTGGTGACACGCTGTCGGTGGCGTACGTCAAGATGGCGGCATGGCCGACGTACTCGACCGGTTCTCCGAGCCGACCCGAGCCTGGTTCGCGGGCGCGTTCGCGGCGGCGACCGATGCACAGGTCGGCGCGTGGGAGGCGATCTCGGAGGGCGATCATGCGCTTGTCGTCGCGCCCACCGGTTCCGGTAAGACGCTCGCCGCGTTCCTCTGGGCGCTCGACCGGCTGGGAGTCCACGCCGACTCCGACGCCCGCGGCACCCGGGTGCTGTACGTCTCGCCGCTCAAGGCGCTTGCCGTCGACGTCGAGCGAAACCTGCGCTCTCCGCTGGTCGGCATCGCGCAGACGGCCCGTCGACTGGGCGTCGACGCACCCGACGTACGCGTTGGCGTGCGCTCCGGTGACACGCCTCCGACCGAGCGACGCAGACTCACCCAGCGGCCACCCGACATCCTGATCACGACCCCCGAGTCGTTGTTCCTGATGCTGACATCGGCTGCCCGCGAGTCGCTCGGCGCCGTCGACTGCGTGATCATCGACGAGATCCACGCGATCGCCGGCACGAAGCGCGGCGCACACCTCGCCCTGTCGCTCGAGCGTCTCGACTCAATGCTCGACCGGCCCGCACAGCGCATCGGGCTCTCGGCCACTGTCCGCCCGCACGACGAGGTCGCGCGTTTCCTCGGCGGCGCCGCGCCGGTACGCGTGGTCGCGCCGCCGACGGCAAAGCGGTTCGACCTGTCCGTCACGGTGCCGGTCGAGGACATGACCGAGCTGACGTCGCCCTCCGCCGACGCCGGCCCGAACGAAGCGCCGACCCGCCCGTCGATCTGGCCGCACATCGAGGAACGCATCGTCGACCTGATCGCGGCGCACAGCTCGACGATCGTGTTCGCCAACTCGCGGCGGGCGGCCGAGCGGTTGACCGCGCGGATCAACGAGATCCATGCCGAGCGAGTCGGCACCGCCGAAGTCGATGCGGCCCATTCCCCACCCGCGCAGATCATGGCGCAGAGTGGTGCGAGCGAGGGAGTGCCGCCGGCGCTCGCCCGGGCGCATCACGGCTCGGTGAGCAAGGAGCAGCGGGCGACCATCGAGGACGATCTGAAGAGCGGACTCCTCCCCTGCGTGGTCGCGACCAGCAGCCTCGAGCTGGGCATCGACATGGGTGCGGTCGACCTCGTCGTCCAGGTCGAGTCGCCACCGTCGGTCGCCAGCGGGCTCCAGCGGGTCGGCCGCGCGGGTCACCAGGTCGGTGAGGTGTCGCGCGGCGTCGTCTTTCCCAGCCACCGCAGCGACCTGGTTTCGGCAACGGTCGTCGCCGAGCGCATGCGCGCAGGCGAGATCGAGACCCTCGCAGTTCCGTCGAACCCGCTCGACGTGCTCGCTCAACACACCGTCTCCGCCTGTGCATTGGAGGCGATCGACGTCGACGAGTGGTACGACCGGGTTCGCCGATCGGCGCCGTTCACCACCCTGCCCCGCTCCGCGTACGACGCGACCCTCGACCTGCTGGCCGGGCGATACCCGTCCGACGAGTTCGCCGAGCTCCGTCCGCGCATCGTGTGGGACCGCGTCAACGGCGAGCTCACGGGGCGCCCGGGTGCCCAGCGGCTCGCGGTCACCTCCGGCGGCACCATCCCCGATCGCGGCCTCTACGGCGTGTTCCTCGCCGGCGCCGAGGCCGGCTCGCGCGGGGCGCGTGTCGGTGAGCTCGACGAGGAGATGGTGTACGAGTCGCGCGTCGGCGACGTCTTCGCCCTCGGCACGACGAGCTGGCGGATCGAGGACATCACGCATGACCGCGTGCTCGTCTCACCCGCGTACGGCCTGCCCGGGCGTCTCCCGTTCTGGAAGGGCGACGCGCTCGGCCGACCCGTCGAGCTGGGGCGCGCCGTCGGCTCGTTCCTCCGCGCAATGACGGGACGAGACACTACGGCGGCGCTGGAGCGCTGCCGTGCGGCCGGCCTCGACGACTGGGCGATCGCGAACCTCACTGCTCTTGTCGAGGAGCAGCGAGCCGCGACCGGACGCGTCCCGCACGATCGGCAGCTGCTGGTCGAACGCTTCCGCGACGAGCTCGGCGACTGGCGGGTCGTGCTGCACTCTCCCTACGGCATGCAGGTGCACGCACCCTGGTCGCTCGCCGTCGCCGCTCGCGTACGCGATCGGTTCGACATCGACGGCGCCGTGGTGGCCAACGACGACGGCATCATCGTCCGACTGCCCGAGACGGATGCCGAGCCGCCCGGCGCCGAGCTGTTCAGCTTCGACGCCGACGAGATCGAGTCGCTCGTCACGGCGGAGATCGGCGGCTCGGCGCTGTTCGCCGCGCGGTTCCGCGAGTGCGCGGCTCGTGCGCTGCTGCTCCCGCGGCGCGACCCTGGTCGCCGTTCGCCGTTGTGGCAGCAGCGGCAGCGCTCGGCCCAGCTGCTCGAGGTGGCACACAAGTATCCGAGCTTCCCGATCGTGCTCGAGGCCGTGCGTGAGTGCCTCCAGGACGTCTATGACGTTCCCGCACTGCACGACCTGATGAGCCGCATCGAGGCCCGCACCATCCGCGTCGCCGAGACGACTACCCCGCAGCCGTCACCGTTCGCCCGGGCGTTGCTGTTCGGCTTCATGGGCTCGTTCGTGTACGAGGGCGACAGCCCGCTCGCCGAGCGCCGCGCCGCCGCCCTCGCCCTCGACTCGCGGCTGCTGTCGGAGCTCCTCGGTCGGGCAGAGCTGCGCGAGCTGCTCGACGCCGACGTGATCGCGCAGGTCGAGTCCGAGCTGCAACGGCTGGCGCCCGACCGGCGCGCGCGCGACGTCGAGGGCATCGCCGACCTGCTCCGGCTCCTCGGGCCCTTGTCGGCCGATGACGTACGCGCCCGAAGCGAGCCCGGAGTCGATGTCGGTGCCGCCCTCCAGGAGCTGGTCGACCGCCGCCGAGCGGTCGCGCTCACCCTCGCCGGGGAGGCGCGCTACGCCGCCATCGAAGACATCGCCCGCCTTCGCGACGCTGTCGGCGTACCGGTCCCGATCGGCACGCCCGAGGCGTTCGTCGCACCGGTCGACGATCCGCTCGGCGACCTCGTCGGCCGGTACGCACGAACGCATGGCCCGTTCGTGCCACACGATGTGGCCGTCGCACTCGGCATCGGCGACGCGGTCGTACTCGACACCGTTCGCCGACTCGCCACGGAGGGTCGGGTCGTCGAGGGCGAGTTCCGGCCCCACCTGCAGGGCGGCGAGTGGTGCGATGCCGAGGTACTCCGACGCATCCGCCGCCGCTCGCTCGCCGCCCTGCGCAAGGAGATCGAGCCCGTTCCACCCGACGCGCTCGCGCGGTTCCTGCCGGTGTGGCAACACGTCGGCGGTCGGCTGCGCGGTATCGACGGCGTCGCAACGGTCGTCGACCAGCTCGCCGGGTCGCCGGTACCAGCGTCGGCGCTCGAGCCGCTCGTGCTCGGTTCCCGCGTCGCCGACTACACGCCCGCGATGCTCGACGAGCTGATGTCATCCGGCGAGGTCGTGTGGGCGGGGTCGGGCTCGATCCCGGGCAATGACGGCTGGGTCTCGCTGCATCTCGCCGACACCGCACCGCTCACCTTGCCGACTCCGGTCGACGCCGAGTCCGCCGTCGAGTCGGCGGTGCTGGAGGCGCTCGCGGGCGGCGGCGCATTCTTCTTCCGGGCGCTGTCCGACGCCGTCGCACGCACCCGTGATGAGATCGTCCCCGACGACGAGCTGCACGATGCCCTCTGGGATCTCGTCTGGTCGGGCCGCGTCACCAACGACACGCTCACTCCGCTGCGGACGCTGCTGTCCGGCGGTCGTACGGCACACCGATCCACGACTCGCCCGCCCCGTGCGCGTACTGCACGGCGCGGCGGTGCGGCGCGTCCTCGAATGCCCAGCCGCACCGGCCCGGCCACAGCCGCCGGGCGTTGGTCGCTGCTCCCCGCGCCCGAGACCGACGCGACGCTACGCGCACACGCGCATGCGGAGCTGCTGCTCGAGCGCTGCGGCGTCGTGACCCGAGGAGCTGTGGTGGCGGAGCGAACTCCTGGCGGGTTCAGTGCCATCTACAAGGTGCTCAGCGCGTTCGAGGAGAGCGGCCGATCCCGCCGCGGATACTTCGTCGAGTCGTTGGGTGCCGCACAGTTCGGCACGACCGGCGCAGTCGACCGGCTCCGGACGTTCGTACGCGAGCCGACCGATGCCGCTCCCGGTGACGCACTGGTGTTGGCGGCGACCGATCCGGCGAATCCGTACGGCGCCGCGCTGCCATGGCCGGAGCGCGCCGACGACGACTCGGGCCACCGGCCGGGGCGCAAGGCCGGCGCCGTCGTGGTGCTGCTCGACGGGCGGCTCGTGCTCTATCTCGAGCGCGGCGGGCGTACCGTGCTCACGTTCACCGACGGGGTCGAGCCCGCGGTACGCGCACTCGCCGCCGCCGTCTCGCGGGGATCACTCGGCGCCCTCAGCATCGAGCGGGTCAACGGCGAGCGGCCGATGAACACCGGCCTGGCCGAGCCGTTGAAGGCCGCGGGATTTCACGCCACTCCACGGGGCATGCGGCTGCGAGGGTGATCGGTGCCCGAGGGTGACGCGGTCTGGCGCACGGCGAAGCGACTCAATGACGCGTTCGCGGACACCGCGCTGACCGAGTGCGACCTGCGAGTTCCGCGGTACGCCACCCTCGACCTCAGCGGCGAGACGGTATCGGAAGTGGTCAGCCGCGGGAAGCATCTTCTGATGCGAATCGGCATCAACACCCTGCACAGCCACCTGAAGATGGAGGGTGCCTGGCAAATCTACGCTCGCGGGAGCCGATGGCGTCGTCCGTGGCACCAGGCACGTGCGGTTCTGAGTAACGAACGTTGGCAAGCGGTCGGATTCTCACTCGGTGCCCTCGATGTGGTCCCGATCGAGCAGGAGCGAAGCCTCGTCGGACACCTCGGTCCCGACCTGCTCGGAGCCGACTGGGACCCCGACCGCGCGGTGACCAACCTTCGTGCCGACCCGGGCCGCGCGATCGGGCTCGCCCTGCTCGACCAGACCAATCTGGCGGGCATCGGCAACATCTACCGAAGCGAGGTCTGCTTCGTACGCGGCGTCGACCCTCGCAGGGCAACCGGCGCAGTCGCCGATCTCGGCCGCCTCGTCGAGGTTGCCAGCACCATGCTGCGGGCGAACCTCGACCATGCGGCGATCGTCACGACGGGAAACCTGCGCCGTGGTCAGCAGACCTGGGCGTACGGCCGAGCGGGCGAGCCGTGCCGGCGCTGCCGCACAACGATCGTCCGCGACTACCTCGGCGACGGGCCGGACACGGAGCGCTCGATCTACGTCTGCCCGTCCTGCCAGACATGACTGTGGGGCTCCCGGCGACACCGGAAGCCCCACAGAACGTGTCGTACTAGCCGCGGATCGGCGCGCTGACGGTGTACACGTACCACTTGCCCTTGCGCTTGTCGTTGTGCAAGTACAGGTCCGAGTACTCCTCGTAGCAGGTGTTCCATGCGCGCAGCTTGTTTCCGCTCACCTTGCGCCCCTTGCTGCCGAGAATTCGCTGGGCCTTCTTGAGCGGCATGTAGACGTTCAGCTTCTTCGTCTCCTTGAGCGAAGCCGCCTTCTTGCCGCACCGAAGCGCGCTCTCGCCGGACTTCTCGTTCGCCGCCGTCTTGGCCACGGACTTGCTCAGCTCAATCTGAGTCTTGTCCGCCGGAGACGCCGCGCCATCACTGTCGGTCGCGGACGACGCGGACGAAGCCGCGACCGCAACCGTCATACCGATCGCAACTGTCACGGCCGCGGCGGTCTTCTTCACCGTCATGGGACTCCCTGTTCGTCATCTATGGATGGCCCTCCACCACCCAACTGCGCATCATCATGCACGACGAAGGGGTCAGCACCGCAGGCAGGTCAGCCGACGCTGACCGGCACGGACAGCTTGGCGGCGTCGTCGGGCACCAGTGTCGCCAGCTGCTCGGCGAGCTCGAGCTGGACGCTCACGTCGCGCAGCACGCGGGCGAGGGAGACCTCGAGCGCGTCACACAGGGCGGCCAGCAGCTCCGAGCTCGGCTCCTTCTGGCCGCGCTCGACCTCGGAGATGTAGCCCAGGCTCACTCGCGCCTTCGCGGAGACCTCACGCAGGGTCATGCCGCGCCGGACGCGATGCGTACGGAGCGTGTCGCCGATCAGTTCTCGGAGCACAACCACTCTCGGACCTCCGTTCGGGCCATAGGATTCCACAACATCTTGCACAACACCGTACGCCCGAGATTACTTCCCGGTTCCACACCGCTCCCCGAGACGCTCCAGCACAAGGTCGAGGGCGGCGTCGACGGTGCCTCGGCGGATCTGCGCACGATCGCCGCCGAGAGCGAGCGCACGGGCCGCGACGCCCGATTCGTCGGCGATCGCGATGAAGACGGTGCCGGCCGGCTTCCCCTCGCTCGGATCCGGCCCCGCGACCCCGGTCGTCGCAATGCCGAGGTCGCTGCCGCACCGCTCACGCGTGCCGCGGGCCATCCTCTCGGCGGTACCGCGGTCGACCGTGCCATGAGACTCGAGATGGGTCGCTTCGACGCCCAACAGGCTGGTCTTCAGGTCTGCCGCGTACGCGACGACGCCGCCCCGTACGACCTCTGAGGCGCCGGGCACGTCGACCAGCGTGGCGCACAGCAGGCCACCAGTGAGCGACTCCGCGGTCGCGATCGTCAGACCTGCGCCGCGCAGCGCGTCGACGACCCGCTGCGGATCGCTCACCGGGCCGGCCTCGTGCTCGTGGTTCGCGCGCCACTCACGCCGGGTCGTCCGACTCGCGGTCGCGACGCAGCGAGATCGCCTGCTTGACGTAGTCGAGGCCGGTAACGACGGTGACTGCGACAGTGGCGCCCATCGCGATGTGAGCGAGCCAGAGCGCCCAGTCGGGCAGCGGGAAGATGTACATCGCGAGTGCGACCGTCTGGAGGACCGTCTTGATCTTGCCGCCCCGGCTCGCGGCGATCACCCCTCGCCTGATGACCCAGAAACGCATCAGGGTGATGCCCCACTCGCGTACGAGCACGACGATCGTGACCCACCACCACAGCTCGCCGATGATCGACAAACCGACGAATGCCATGCCGGTAAGGGCCTTGTCGGCGATCGGGTCGGCGATCTTGCCGAAGTCGGTGATCAGACCGCGGCTGCGCGCGAGGTCGCCGTCGATGCGGTCGGTGAGCATCGCGAGCAGGAACACCGCAAAAGCCGCAAGCCGGTAGCCCGTGCTCTCTCCGTCGTCGACCAGCAGCAGCCAGCCGAAGACGGGCACCATCAGAATGCGCAGCACCGTGAGCGCGTTCGCGATGTTGTAGTTGCTCGGGGCGGCCTCGCTCGCACCGTTCGGCATCAGCTCACCTGCACTACGTCGGCGATCAGGTCTACCCCGTCGTTGGCGACGACGCGCCCCGTCACCGTCGCGCCCGGCTGGACGTCGAGTGCACGGCCGCCGACCGTACTATCGCGCAGCAGCGTACAACCGTCGACCTCGGGCCCCTGATGCTCGGCACGTCCGACGACGTCGCCGTCGACCGACTCGACGAGAACGGAGACGAACTCGCCATGCCGGTCGGCGGCCCGTTGGTCGGTCAGCTCCTCGACCAGCCTGCTGACGTGCTCGACGCGATCGGCGATCTCATCGGGATCGAGCTTCTCGTCGAGGCTCGCGGCCTCCGTGCCGTCCTCGTCGGAGTAGCCGAAGACGCCGGTCGCATCGAGGCGGGCCTCCACCAGGAAGTCGCACAGCGTCTCGAGATCGTCTTCGGTCTCGCCCGGGAAGCCGACGATGACGTTGCTGCGTACGCCCGCCGCGGGCGCCCGGTCGCGAATCGTGCCAAGCAGCTCGAGGAAGCGCTCGGCGTCACCGAAACGGCGCATGCGCCGAAGCAGCGGACCGGACGCGTGTTGGAACGACAGGTCGAAGTACGGCAGGACTCCGGGCGTACTCGTCATCGCCTCGACGAGTGAGGGGCGGGTCTCGGCGGGCTGCAGGTACGAGACGCGTACGCGCTCGACGCCCTCGACGGCCGCCAGCTCCGGCAGCAGCGTCTCGAGGAGGCGCAGGTCGCCGAGATCCTTGCCGTACGAGGTGGAGTTCTCGCTGACCAGGAACAGCTCCCGGGCGCCGTTCGCGCCGAGCCACCGCGCATCCGCGAGTACGTCGGACGGGCGGCGAGAGACGAAGGAGCCGCGAAACGCCGGGATGGCGCAGAACGTGCAGCGCCGGTCACAACCGGACGCGATCTTCAACGGCGCGGTCGGTGAGTCGTCGAGCCGCGTGCGTACGATGCGCGGTCCGGACGCGGGGGCGAGGCCCTCCGGAAGGTCGGGCTGTGCCGGCGCGTGCCCGGGGACCACGACGTCGGCGCCGGCGCGCTCGACCGGGCTGATCGGCAGCAGGGTGCGCCGGTCGACGGGTACGTGCGGCTCGTGCCGCTCCCCCGCGACGATGCTGCGCAGCCGTCCGGCGATGTCGGGATAGTCGTCGAAGCCGAGCACGGCATCGGCCTCCGACAGCGAGTCGGCGAGCTCACTGCCGTACCGCTCGGCCATGCAGCCGACCGCGACGACGGACTTCGTGCGCCCGTCGCCCTTCAGCTCGGCGGCCTGCAGCAGCGTGTCGACGGAGTCCTTCTTCGCCGACTCCACGAACCCGCAGGTGTTGACGACGACCGCCTCGGCGTCGGAGGCATCCGCGACCAGCCGGAAGCCGTCGCGCTGGAGCCGGCCGGCGAGCTCCTCGGAGTCGACCTCATTGCGCGCGCACCCGAGGGTGACCAGCGCAACGGTGGTGGGATCGGTATCGCTCGACATGGAACCGCCATTATCGCGTACGCCGTCTACCTCTGTGCTGGCGGCGCTACTTCTTACCGAGCGTCGCCTCGCTGTTCGGCCCGCGCGCGTCCATCGCGCCCGCGGCCTCGCCGTTGACCTGGGTACGTACGCCGGCGCCGCGCTTGATCTGCACGGCCGCCCTGCCGGGCACCTCGAGGCGCTTGTCCTGTCCCGCGGTGAGCGTGCCGCGCCACGCGACCGCGCCGTCGGAGGTGCGTACGACGACCTGGGTCATGCCGCCCGGACGCCCGGTCAGCACGAGGCGGTTGCGGGTCGGTGGTCCGAAGCTCTTCAGCTCACCCTTGTCGGCGCTGGCGGCGGCGCCCGCACCGGACGTGTTCGCCGTCGCCGTGTCGCCGGACGAGCCGTCGGACTCCTCGGAGCCGGTGAAGTACTGCACCGCACCCCAGACGATGCCGAGCACCAGCACCACGGCGATCAGCGCGGCCCAGTTCGGGCCGCCCGTCGTCAGCCGGATCGAGGGGCGAGGGCCGGTCGCGAGCTCGGCCTCGAACACCTTGCGCGCCTCGATCGGCGCTTGTGCGTACGCGTCGTCGTACACCCGGATCAGCTCGTCGGCGTCGACGCCGAGCACCCGCGACAGGCTGCGCAGGTGTCCGCGGGCGTAGAAGTCACCGCCGCACGGCGCGAAGTCGTCGAACTCGATCGACTCGATCACGTGCGGGCGGATTCGGGTGCGTTCGGCGAGCATGTCGACGCTGAGGTGGAGTCGCTCACGGGCCTCACGCAGCGTCGGACCGATCAGCGGATCGAACTCCGGCTCGACTTCGGGCTCCTCCTCGACCACCACGACCTCGGCCTCGGGCTCCTCCTCAACCACCGGTGTCGACTCGATCACCAGCCCGACCCTGCCGTGTGTTCCGCGCAGCTCATGCGCCTCCGGCAGGTCCGCCGGATCGGACTTGAGCGCAAGCATCCCGATCGACGAGGGCGCCGTGCGGGTGATGTCGGCGCGTACGGCGCGCCCGGCGCCCTGGATCGCGGGAACCGGCGCACCGCGCCGCGGCTTGGGATCGGCGGGCTCGGTTGGGGGACCCGCCGGCCCGGGATCGTTCACCGGGCCGGCTGGGTTGAACCGGGTCTCGTCCTCATCGTCGGTCGCCACCGACGGGGGCTCGTACTCATCGCGCGTCGCGGCGTACTCGGCCGCCGACGACTCCCAGATCGACGGCTCGGCGTCGGGTTCGGGCTCGTCCCCGGCTTCCGACACCCGCACGGACACGGCGGTTCGGTCCTTGGCCAGGCCGGTCAGTCTTCGTACGACCTCCTCCGCGCGCGTGGTCGTCGCGAGCCCCATCGGCAGCGACAGCGGCTCGTCCTCGGTCTCCGAGACGACGACGATCCGGCCGTCGCGCAGGAATCCGCGCCGCGGCTCCAGCTCGACCCGGTCGATCGATACCCACGGCAGGCCGCGCCACTCGCGACCGACCCGCAGGCGTACGCCGTGGGTGTCGGCGACCAGGAGGGGCGCACGCGCGTCGATCCAGGCGACCAGATGCAGGATGCCGATCATGCACAGCGCGCCGACGACGATCCACAGCACGGCCGAGGAGTCGACGGAGGCCCGCCAGCCGTACGCGAGCGCCATGGCGAGCGAGCCGAACGCGACGAGTGCGAGGAGGCCCGCGTTGCGGCGTACCTCGATCGGCTCGTTGGTCGCATCGGGTTGAACGGTCATGACGACTCTCCCCTCAAGCCGGCGATCACATCGTCGAGGTCATCGGGTTTGATCAGTACGTCGCGCGCCTTCGATCCCTCGCTCGGCCCGACGATGCCGCGCGACTCGAGGATGTCCACCAGCCGGCCCGCCTTCGCGAAACCGACCCGTAGCTTGCGCTGCAGCATCGACGTCGAACCGAACTGGGTCGAGACGATCAGCTCGGTCGCCGCGATCACCAGGTCGAGGTCGTCGCCGATGTCGTCGTCGAGCTGACGCTTCGCCTGCTGCGGCTCGGTGACGTCCTCGCGGTAGACGGGCTGCAGCTGCTCCTTGCAGTGCTTGCCGATCGACTCGATCTCCGACTCGGTGATCCAGGCGCCCTGCATACGCATCGGCTTGTTGGCGCCCATCGGCAGGAACAGCCCGTCTCCCCCGCCGACCAGCTTCTCGGCGCCGGGCTGGTCGAGAATGACCCGGCTGTCGGCGAGCGAGGACGTCGCGAACGCCAGCCGGCTGGGTACGTTCGCCTTGATCAGGCCCGTCACCACGTCGACGCTCGGGCGCTGCGTCGCGAGCACCAGGTGAATGCCGGCCGCCCGGGCGAGCTGGGTGATGCGCACGATCGAGTCTTCGACGTCGCGCGGCGCGATCATCATCAGGTCGGCGAGCTCGTCGACCACGACGATGAGGTACGGGTACGGCGCGAGCTTGCGCTCACTGCCCGGTGGCGCCTCGACGCTGCCGTTGCGGACTGCCTTGTTGAAGTCGTCGATGTGGCGGAACCCGAA
Organism: Solicola gregarius; assembly: GCF_025790165.1. GTDB lineage: Bacteria > Actinomycetota > Actinomycetes > Propionibacteriales > Nocardioidaceae > Solicola > Solicola gregarius. The sequence goes on along the minus strand of NZ_CP094970.1, from coordinate 3,809,678 downwards.
GTTGGCGAGATCGTCGTAGCGCATGTCCATCTCGCGTACGACCCACTGCAACGCCTCGGCGGCCTTCTTCGGGTTGGTGATGATCGGCGTGATCAGGTGCGGGATGCCCTCGTACGCCGTCAGCTCGACCCGCTTGGGATCGACCAGGATCATGCGTACCTCGTCGGGCGTCGCGCGCATCAGCAGCGACGAGATCATCGAGTTGATGAAGCTCGACTTGCCGGATCCGGTGGCGCCCGCGACGAGCAGGTGGGGCATCTTGGCGAGGTTCGCGACGACGAAGCCGCCCTCGACGTCCTTGCCGAGGCCGACGACCATCGGATGGTGGTCGCCGCGCGCCTTGCCCGAGCGGAGCACGTCGCCGAGCGACACGGTCTCCTTGTCGGTGTTGGGAATCTCGACGCCGATCGCCGACTTGCCGGGGATCGGCGACAGGATGCGTACCTCGTTGGAGGCGACGGCGTACGAGATGTTCTTGGTCAGCGCGGTGACCTTCTCGACCTTCACGGCCGGGCCGAGCTCGACCTCGTAGCGCGTGACGGTCGGTCCGCGGGTGTAGCCGGTGACCTTCGCGTCGATGTTGAACTGGTCGAGAACCTCGGTCAGCCGATCGACGACGGCGTCGGAGGCGGCCGACCGCGCCTTGTGCGGGCTGCCCTGCCGCAGTACGTCGCCGGCGGGCAACGCGTAGACGACATCGCCGGACAGCATCAGCTGCTCGGCGCGGGTCGGTAGCGGGTTGTGCGGAGGCGGCGGCGAGGTCTCGGGCTCGGCGTTCGGCGTGGTCGCGGCGGGCCCTTCGGCGTCACCGACCTCGGGGCTCGGCGGATCGTCGAAGCCGCTGCGCTCCTCGATCGACGGGGTTTCGACCAGCGGGGTGTCGTACGGCTTGCTGGTGTCCTCCGCCGATGTCTCAGCCTTGCGCCGGGTGCGCTTCTTCTTCGGCTCTGCCGGCTCCTCGTCGTCCCGGTGCCGGCCGAGTACGGCGTCGCGCGCGGCCGCCAGCCGGCGCGGGATGGCGTAGACGGGCGTCGCCGTGACCACCAGCAGCCCGAACACGGTGAGCAGGGCGAGCAGCGGGATCGCGACGTACTCGGTGCGGAAGAGGTCGACGAGCAGCGCCGACATGAAGTAGCCGATCGCACCGCCGGCGTCGTCCATCGCCTCGGTGCCGGCGACGGTGCTCGGCCGGGGAAGGCCGTGACTGATGTGCACGATGCCGAGCACGCCGGCCGCGATCGACGCCCAGCCGATCACCTGGCGGCCGGCGGGGCCGTTCTTGTCGGGGTGGCGCAGAGTACGCCAGGCGATGATCGCCAACAGCACCGGAACCGCCCACGCACCCATGCCGACGGCACCGGTGACGACGTCGCGCAGGAAGTCGCCCGCCCGACCGGGGATCTGCCACCAGATCGCCGCGGCAACGATCACTGCGAGGCCGATCAGGGAGAGCCCGGCACCGTCACGGCGATGCTCGGGCGACAGGTCTCGGGCCGTGGAGCCGAGGCTGCGGGCGATGGCGCCGATGGCACCGGCGATCGCCAGCCAGACGGCCGCGATGCCACGGCCGATGGCCATCAATAGACGTGGAAGTAGGCCAGGCCCGGATCGCGATTTCGAGGTCCGCTTCTTTGCGGCGGACCGCTGCCTCGACGTACTCCGTGCCTGGCTACCGGACGACCGGGATCGAGAGCTCTTCGACGCGGACGCCTTGGAGCCTCGCGACCGCGGTGGGGAAGACGTGCGGGTCGCCATGGCTGCAGCCTAGGCCGAAATCACAGGAGTCCCACGCGTTACACGCCGAGGATCCGGCGATTTCCGCGTACGACGCGCCCGGGCGTGTCGCCCTCCCCCGCACGGTGAGCCGCACCTTTCGGCCCGCCGGTTCGATCCGGCATGGCCGAAACGTGCGGCTGAGAGGTTCCGCGGATAGGGCAGGTATCTCAGGCGACGTCGAACTCCGCCCAGAGCGGATAGTGGTCGGACATCCGCCACGACAGCTGGCTCCGGGTCAGATCCGTGAGCACCAACGGGACGAAGTCGAATGACCCTGCGCGATGGGTGTAGGTCAGCGAGTCGAGCATCGACGTGCCGTCGGGCTCGGCGAACCACGCGATCTGGTCGTAGAAGTGGTCGGCGTCGTCGTCGTGAAAGATCGTGCGCGGGATGCCCGCCAGCTCACTCGGCGGCCACAGCCCGGTCGACACGAACGCGTCGAACAGCGGGTTGCCCAGCCGGTCGAGGTTGAAGTCGCCGAGCACCAGCGCGTTCGCGTTCCAGTCGTCGCCGCGCTCGACCCAGGCGCGCATCCAGTTCGCGAACGCCGCGATCTCGGGCACGCGCTCGGCCGCGCCGTCACCCCAGATGACATGCACCGTCGCGAGGACGAACTCGACCTCGCTGCGAGAGAAGCTGGCGACGTACGGCGTACGCGCGAACTGTCGGGAGAGCGAGTCGCCGATCGGCGGTAGCACGATCTCGCCGACGAGCCCGGACGCCTGCACTCGCGTCGTGTCGTAGAGGTACGCGAGCCGCTCTCCGTTGCCCGCGTCTCCTTCGGTGACGTCCGACGCGATCACCCGCCAGTCGGGCCCGAGCATCTGCAGCAGTAGCCGGAGGGCACTCGTGTCGCGGCGTACCTCCTGCAACGCCACGACGTCGAATCGCGACGTGATCTCGGCGACGTACGCGATGGCGTCCCATGCGCGGCGTGGCGAGTCGTTCGGTTCGGGCCGCCAGCGCGGTGTCACCCCCGCGAACGCGCGCAGGTTCCACGTCGCGATCAACACATTCGCAGCCGACTTCGCCGGAATCGTGTCGTCCAGCGCGGTCGCGAGACGAGCCAGATCTGCACGTACGTCGGCCGGTGGCGCCGCAACCTCGACGGTCGCCGTCATCAGGTCGTCCCGAGCTCGCGCACGGACTGCTCCAGCGAGTCGAGCCGCTCGTCGACGCCGGCCCGCCAGGTCTTGAGGTCGCGTGGCGGTTCCGTCGAACCGCGAACGGTCACCCGGACGCGGACGGTCGCTGCGGCAGCGGGGATCTCGGCCACCGACACCCCCGTGGCAGAGCCGGCGTACGACCTGCTGCTCGGCGTCGTCTCATCGCCGAACGCGGTGTTCTGCGACGCACCCGGGTAGGAGTCGCCGTCGTCGCCGCGGTCCGTGCCCCGCTCGAGGTCCTCCAGCCCGTCCGCCTGCAGCAGGCCGACCTTGTAGTGGTCCTCGTCGCGGTTGCTCGAGACGGCGTCGTCGATGTGCCACACGAGCAGCCCCTCGCCCGGCAGGGACTCGTCGAACCCCTGCTGCATCCGGTTCTCCATCAGGAAGTACTCGTTGCCCTGCGCCCCGTCCTTCCAGAGCCGGTGCACCGTCCGGCCGGACTTGACGTCGTCGACGTCGACCTGCGTGTTCGCGGTGTGGTTGACGACCTCGACCCAACCCTGGTTGGCCTTGCACCATGCCGACGGATGAGTGGGGAGGTCACCGCCGAGGCCCCATGAACCGCCGCCCATCAGGCACCAGTCACCGACGCCCTCCGACGAGTAGTCCGTGTCGTAGAGGTCGGGCCAGCCGAAGACGAGGTGCCCGAGCTCATGTGCGCACACGCCGGTCTTCGCGTCCTCGGGGATCGTGAGGTAGGGGAAGACCTTGGCGCCGTCGACCGCGCGTTCGTCGGGGAGCACCCACTTGTGCGACCAGATGTCCTCCGCCGAGCCGGTCTGCTCCGCTCCCCTGCCCGCGTGCACCACGATGAAGGCGTCGACGAAACCGTTGCCGTCGTTGTCGTACGGGGCGAAGTCGACGTCGGCGTTCGCGGCCGTCACGGCATCGTCGGCGAGCGTACGGGCGTTGGGCGTCGTGCCCTGCGTACCGTTCTGGTCACCCGCGTATGCCGCCAACGTCCTCGGCATGCGGTAGGGGCCGACGACCTCGCCGGCGAGCGTGACGAGGCCGCCGGACACGTCGGAGAAGTACTCCTTGACGCTGCCGTGCGGCAGTGTCTCGTCGGAGAAGAACAGCTCGCCGAAGCGGTCGTCGACGTCGGCGCCCATCGCCTTGTCGGTGAAGTCGACCAGTACGACGACCACATTGATGGTGCCGCGCAACGGTGCACGTTCGAGCGCCGCCCGACGGGCGACCTCGAGCGTCGTACCGACCGGAAAGTAGGTGCCGGGAAACAGCATGCCGTCGTTGAAGCCCGGATGCGTCGGCTCGGTCATCCGCAGCCGAGGGGCGAGCATGCCCTCGGCGCGTTCGCGCAGGCGCTCGAACTCCTCGCCCAGCCGGCTCTTCAGCGCCGGGTCGGGTGCAACGGCACAGAACCCGTCGAGTCGCTGGTGCTCTTGCGCATGGTGTTCGTTGCTGCTCATGGCGGTCCTCTCGTACAGCCCCTGTCAAATAGGAGCCGCACGAGAGGGCCGCTGATACCTCGGTCGCGCGAAGACTGCTACCCGTTGGCGCCTCGCACCCGGTACGCGCGGATGGCCGTCTCCTTGACCGTGCGGCCGCCGGCATCGGTCGCTCGCACCTGTAGGCTCACGTACTTCGGCTTCCCCGACGCCGCGGGATTGCGGTACGAGACGCGGAACGCACTGTCGTCAACCCGGTCCAGCTCCGCCCTGCGCCACGACTTTCCGCCGTTCGTCGAGTAGCGCACCGACGCCTCCTCGACGCGTGCGTCGACCGGGCCGAGGTTGCCGACGTCCAGGCGGTACGTCACCTCGCCGGGCTCGGCCCGACCCACCAGGTCGGTCGGCGGGACATAGCTCGGCATCAGCAGCGGTACGACGCGCTTGCCCTTGCCCGAGGTGAAGCCCCACGAGGTGGATACCCGGGTCGACAGACGCCAGCCGAGTGGAGACAGTCGCGACGTCGCCCGCAGCGTGTAGTGCTTGTTCTTCGCGGGCAGGACGACCCTCGGGCTGATGTCCCATTGACCGCGATCCCTGACCTTGCGGCTGTCGCGGAGCGTCCACGAACCCGTGCGGCGCGAGTCGCTGTACCCGTCCTGGCCCGTCCCCGCGCTGCTGGCCAGCGGCAGGTACCCGCGGAGGATGTTGCCGTCGCGGCACAACGCGCACGCCGGACCCGTACCGGCGCCGTTCAACCCGCGTTCGATCCCCGGCCCCGTCGGACCCCGCAGGAAGTGAACCGGCTTGGCGAGACCTGCGGCGTACCTCTTTGCCACGGACACGTCGACCTCCTCGTCGCCGCGATACATCACGACGCCCTGTCGCCACACGACGTCCGGACTCGCCTGCAGCCAGACCCGGCGTTGCTCCGGGGTATCGATCGGCGATGACCATCCGGAGCCGACCGACAGCCCGCCCATCAGCCTCGGGACCCATCCCCCGGCGTCGTACCGCGCCATCGGACGGGCCGCACGCGCCCGTGCGAAGTCGTGCGGCGCTCCGTCGGAGTGGACTCGTACCGGCACCTTGGCGAAGTCGGAGCGGTCATGGCGGAACGACAGGTCGCGTGGGATCCCATCGGCGACGTCCGTCGTGAAGACGTTCGGGTGCTGAGCCTTCGGCTTCCGGGTGAAATAGCCGATGACCTCGGTGCCGAACCGGCCGTGCTCGGGATCCTTCGGCATCGGCTGTAACCGGCTGGTCGCGTCACCGAGCACCGCAAACTCGTGGCCCTTGGCCGAGAGCCGCGCCAGCTTGAGCACCATGCCTCCGCCGACGGCCCGCGCTCCCCGCACGGACACACTGGGACGGACCTTCGCATCCGACAGGTTCAGCCTGAGGCCGCGGTTCTTCCGGACGGGAAGGTCGGGCCGGCCGACGAGGTATCGGCCCCGAAACGCGAACACGGAGTAGCTGCCCTTGGGCAGCCGGACTCGCGCCACGCCATTCTTGATCGCGACGGGATTGCTGTACGCCTTGCCGCGGTCGACTCGCTGAACCCACGCTTCGGCGCGCCGCACCGGCTTGCCGTTGCGTCCCTTGAGCCGGACGGTGAGGGTCTTCTTCTTGGCCCGGTCACCCGTTGTCGTACGCTCCGGGGCGTTCGCCAGACGTACCGACGCGACGCCCGCCCACTCCGCCGGGTCGGACCCCGCCTCCGCTGGTACGTAGGTCGCGTCGGCGACGAGCGCGTTGCCCGACGTACGACGCACGCCCGACGGGTCGACGTCGAGCCCGGGTACGTCGTGGGCGCGCGCCCCACGCTCGAATCGCACCGTGAGCGGGACGGAGTCGCCCCGCTCCTTCGCGAGCGCCGTGACGTCGAACATCGAGAAGTCGAGCCGGGCGCGGGCCTCGTCGTCCATCCGCGGGATGACGTACATCGAGTCGGCAGAGCCGAAGATCATCGGTCGCTCGCCGTACGACGGCGAGCCCGGCAGCAGATCGTACGACCGTTGCCCGCGGCCGCGATCGGTGACCCGCACCCGGTCTCCGGTGACGAGCGTGACGACCTGATCGCGTTCGGCCGGCCGACCGGCCGGTGCCCCCGATGGTGGGCTCGCCTGCGCGGGTCCGGCGATGATCGGCGCGGTCGTCGCTATCGCGGCGGCGCCGACGGTGACAACCCGGCGCCACCTCCGGTGCGGCGACCGACGTCCTCTGGGCGTGTGCATGTGACTCCCCTCGTCCGGACTCTGGATCTATTCGTCCCAACTGCCGCCGACAGCGATCGGTTTGAATCCGGTCACGGTGAGGAGAGAGTTTCGGCGTACCGAGGAGAGTTCGTGCGTAGGTCGGCCTCAGCGATACCAAGTGAACTAGGTACGGCTCACGAACCTAGGCATCGACACCTAGCGAAGTGCAGCCATACCAAGTGAACTTGGTATCGCTGACCCCGCCAGGCAGTCCCGTCCCGGCCACGCCGTTCGAGCCGGCGGGAGGATCCACTCGCGGGCGGATCAGGCCTCGATCACGATGGGCACGATCATCGGGCGACGCCGATGCGCGCCGCTGACCCAGCGGCCGATCGTGCGGCGAATCGTCTGCTGCAGCTGGTACGTATCGCGCACCCCGTCGCGGACGGCGAGCTCGAGGGCCTCCTCCAGGCGTGGCCGGATGTCGTTGAAGACGGAGTCGTCCTCGGCGAACCCGCGGGCCTGGATCTGCGGACCACTGACGATCTTGCCGGTCGTCGAGTCGATCACGACGATGACCGAGATGAAGCCCTCCTCGCCGAGGATCCGGCGGTCCTTCAGCTCGGAGTCCGTGATGTCGCCGACCGTCGAACCGTCGACGTAGACGTAGCCGCAGTCGACCTGGCCGACGATCCGGGCGACGCCGTCGCGAAGGTCGACCACCATGCCGTCCTCGCCGATGAGCACCCGTTCGGCCGGCACCCCGGTGGCGGCCGCGAGCGCGGCGTTCGCGTGCAGGTGCCGCGTCTCACCGTGGACGGGCATCACGTTGTCCGGTCGCACGATGTTGTAGAGGTAGAGGAGCTCCCCCGCCGACGCGTGTCCCGAGACGTGCACCAGGGCGTTGCCCTTGTGTACGACCCGCGCGCCAAGCCTGGTGAGTCCGTTGATGACGCGATACACGGCGTTCTCGTTGCCGGGGATCATCGACGACGCGAGCACGACGGTGTCGCCGGGCTCGATGCGGACCTTGTCGTGGTCACGGTTGGCGATCCGCGCAAGTGCCGACATCGGCTCGCCCTGCGAGCCGGTCGAGACCAGGACGAGCTCGTCGGGACGGTAGTCCTCGATCGCGCGGCCGTCAACGAGCACACCGTCGGGCACCTGCAGGTACCCCAGATCGCGCGCGATCGCCATGTTGCGCACCATCGAGCGGCCGATGTAAGCGACCTTCCGACCATGCTCGACGGCGGCGTTCAGCACCTGCTGCACGCGGTGGATGTGCGAGGCGAAGCAGGCCACGATGATCCGCTGCTCCGACGCGGCGAACACCCGGTCGAGGACCGGCGTGATCTCGCGCTCGGTCGTCGTGAACCCGGGCACGTCGGAGTTCGTCGAGTCGGACAACAACAGGTCGACGCCCGCCTCGCCGAGCCGGGCGAACGCGCGCAGGTCGGTGATGCGCCCGTCGAGCGGCAGCTGGTCCATCTTGAAGTCGCCCGTGTGCACGACGGTTCCGGCGGGCGTACGGATCGCGACTGCCAATGCGTCCGGGATGGAGTGGTTCACGGCGACGAACTCGCACTCGAACGGAGCGAAGCCCTCGATGTCACCGGCCGCGACGACGTAGTGCGGGATGTCCTTGAGCCGGTGCTCGCGCAGCTTGGAGTCGACCAGCGCCAACGTGAGCTTGGAGCCGATGACCGGGATGTCGCCGCGCTCGCGCAAGAGGTACGGAACGCCGCCGATGTGATCCTCGTGGCCATGCGTCAACACGATGCCGACGATGTCGTCGAGCCGGTCTCGGATCGACTCGAAGTCCGGCAGGATCAGGTCGACGCCCGGCTGGTGATCCTCGGGGAACAGCACGCCGCAGTCGACCACGAGCAGCTTGCCGTCGTACTCGAACACGGTCATGTTGCGACCGATCTCGCCGAGCCCGCCGAGCGGGGTGACGCGCAAGGCGCCGGGCTGGAGCGCCGGCGGTGCGCCGAGCTCGGGGTGGGTGTGACTCATCGGGACTCCCTCGTACGGGGGCGTGGTCGACGGCTGCGGAGTACGGCGAGCGTCACAGCAGCCCGACGTCGGACAGCACGGTGTTCAGTGTGGCGACCTGCTCGTCGGTCGCGTCGACGAGCGGCGAGCGGACCGCCCGATTGGTCAGGACGCCCGTGAGCTCCATCGCGGCCTTGCACATGATCGCGCCCTGGGTGACCGGGTCCATGATCGTCTGCACGACCGGCAGCATCTCGACATTGATCCGACGCGCCGTGGCGAGGTCGCCCTTCTCGACGGCGTCGGCCATCTCGGCGTACTTGCGGGAGCCGACGTGGCCGACGGTCGAGACCATGCCGGCAGCGCCGACCGCGAGCCAGGCGAGGTTGAGCGCGTCGTCGCCGGAGTACAGCGCGAGGCCGCACTCGCTCATGACCCACGCACCGCTCGCGAGGTCGCCGACAGCGTCCTTGACCCCGACGATGCGGGGATCCTTCGCGACCTCCGCGTACGTGTCGTGGGCGATGCGTACGCCGGCGCGGCCGGGGATGTCGTACAGCAACACTGGTACGTCGTCGCCCGCCTCGGTCACCGCCGCGAAGTGTCGGACGAGGCCGGCCTGTGGCGGCTTGTTGTAGTACGGCGACACGAGCAGCAGGCCGTGCGCGCCCGCGGCCTTCGCCTGGCGGGCGAGGCGAGCCGACGCCTGGGTGTCGTTGTTACCGACACCCGCGAGAACCGACGCCCGGTCGCCGACGGCCTCGAGCACCGCGGCGAGCAGCCGGCCGTCCTCGTCGGGGTTGGTCGTCGGCGACTCGCCGGTCGTCCCGCTGACGACCAGGCCGTCGTTGCCGTTGTCGACGAGGTGGTTCGCGAGCTTCTTCGCGGTGTCGAGATCGAGCTCGCCGTCGGGACGAAACGGCGTGACCATGGCGGTCAGGATGCGGCCGAACGGCCGCTGCGATGAGGCGTACGCGGAGGTCATGGGGACACGCTACCGTCCGCACTCGACGGTCGGGGCGGCCTGTGCCCGAACTGGTGCGGACCCGAACCTGCCCGGACATTGACAGTCCCGGTGCTGTCCGCTCGGGGGCCCGGACAGCACCGGGACAATTGATACATCGTCCGTCCCTACGGAAGCGTTACAACTTTCTGCAAAGTTTCTTCGCCCGGTCCCGAGAAGGCCGAGATTCCGGGCCTGCCGGCGCCGGTTCGTCGGATCCGGAGGTGCTGTCGGCGGTTTGCGGCACACTGGCTCGCATGAAGTACGTCCTGCTCATCTGTGACGACGAATCGCGGCCGCCGAGCATGGAGGAGATCCGCGCCGATCCGGCGTACCAGGCGTGGCTGGAGCGCCGTGGCCCGCAGCTCTTCGGCGCGCGGCTGCGACCGAGCGCCGAGGCGACGACGGTGCGGGTACGCGACGGCGAGACGATGATCTCCGACGGCCCCTTCGTCGAGACCAAGGATTTCGTCGGCGGCATCACGGCCATCGACTGCGACGACCTGGACGAAGCGATCGAGATCGCGGCCGGGCACCCGTACGCCCAGCGGGGCAGCGTCGAGATCCGCCCGATCTGGGAATGACCGAGTCCGAGGATCCCGTCGGCGCTGCGGTCGCCTCGGCGTACCGCGACGACTGGGGGCAGGTGGTCGCGACCCTGATCAGGGTCACGGGCGACTGGGACCTCGCCGAGGACTGCGCCCAGGAGGCGTTCGCGAGCGCACTGTCGGCGTGGCCCCGCGACGGCGTTCCAGACCGGCCGGGCGGGTGGCTCACCACGGTGGCCCGCAACCGGGCGACCGACCGGGTGCGGCGCGATGCGACCGGCCGGGCGAAGCTGCGCGAGCTCGCCGTGCTGGCCCGCCACCGCGCCGAGCCGACGCCACACGAGATCCCCGACGACCGGCTGCGGCTGATCTTCACCTGTTGCCATCCGGCGCTGGCGTTCGAGGCCAGGGTGGCGCTGACGCTGCGTACGCTGGCGGGGCTGACCACCGCAGAGATCGCTCGCGCACTGCTCGTCGCCGAGCCCACCATGGCGCAGCGCCTGGTGCGGGCGAAGCGCACGATCGCCGATGCGGGCATCCCCTACCGGGTCCCGCCTGCCGACCAGCTACCGGAGCGGCTGCACGCCGTGTTGGCCGTGCTCTACCTGATCTTCAACCAGGGCCACGACGAGCCCGACGGCGCCCGCGACCTGGCAGCGGAGGCGATCCATCAGGCGCGGATCCTCGTGCGACTGATGCCGGCCGAGCCCGAGCCGCGCGGCCTGTTGGCGCTGATGCTGCTGAACGAGTCGCGGCGGAGCGCGCGCACGAAGGACGGCGTTCTGGTGACCCTCGAGCAGCAGGACCGATCCCGGTGGGACGCCGACCTGATCACCGAAGGCGTCGCCGTACTCGACCGGGCGCTGGCCGAGCGGCGTTCCGGGCCCTACCAGGTGCAGGCCGCGATCACCGCCTGTCATGCCACCGCACCGGACGCCGAGCACACCGACTGGTCGCAGATCGCGGCACTGTACGAACGCCTCTCGGCGCTGTCGCCGTCGCCCGTGGTGGAGCTGAACCACGCGGTCGCGGTCGCCATGACGGAGGGCATCGCTGCCGGACTCGACCTGGTCGACGAGCTCGCCGGGTCCGGCAGTCTGGACGGCTACTACCTGCTCCCCGCCACTCGCGCCGACCTGCTTCGCCGGGCCGGTCGGATCACCGAGGCCACGGCGGCGTATGAGCAGGCGCTGCTGCTCGTACCGACCGAGGCCGAACGCCGCTACCTGGCGCTCCGACGCGACGAGCTCGATTCTGCTTGAGCGACCTGTCGATCTGAGCCGAGTCTGTTCGTCGGTGGGGCGACAACACACTTCGACCAGGAAGGCAGATCAATGCAGAAGGGCAGCTATACCACCGAGTACACCGTCGACGTGCCGGTCGACGACGTCGTCCGCGCGATCGCGGACGTCCGCGGATACTGGAGCCCGAGCACGACTGGTGACTCCGAACACGAGGGCGACGAGTTCGTCTACCGAGACAGTGCCCTGATGAGTCATTTCCGCGTCGGCGAGGTCGTGCCCGGCCAGCGGGTCGTGTGGGACGTCCTCGAGTCCCGCACGACGTTCGTCGACGACCCCGCGGAGTGGGACGGCACCCGGGTCGTGTTCGAGCTCGCCCCCGACGGCGACGGCACGCGCCTTCGCTTCACCCACGAAGGGTTGTCGGAGGCCAAGGAGTGTTTCAACGCCTGCTCGCGGGGATGGGACGGCGTGATCAACGACAGCCTCAAACACCTGATCACGACGGGGCGTTCGATGTTCGACGAGTAACGGCGACAGCCCGCAACCGACCGACGACCCACGACCCCGCGAGGTACCTCATGAACACCACGAGAGAACTCACCCCCGAGCTCCATCCCGACTTCAGCAGCCCAGGTGCCACGGCGACGCCGTGGGCGGACGTCGTGGACGCCCTTCGGCGGGCCGAGATCTTCTGGATCTCGACCGTGCGGGCCAACGGCAGCCCCCACGTGACGCCACTTCCGGCCAGGTGGCTCGATGGCGCGCTGCACTTCACCACCGGGCTCGAGGAGCAGAAGGGACGCAACCTCGTACGCAACCCGCACTGCGTGCTCACCACGGGAAACAACGCGTATCGCCACGGCCTCGACCTGGTCGTGGAGGGCCGGGCCGAACGAGTCACCGATCGGGCGAGGCTGACGCGCCTCGCCGAGATGTGGGCGGCGGAGCTGGACTGGCCCTACGACGTCGACGATGACGGGTTCCGGCACCGACCCGACGGCAGCGCACCCAACGTCGAGAGCGGGTCGGTGCCGGTGTTCGGCGTACGGCCGTCGAAGATCCTCGCGTTCGGGCGCGGCGAGCGGTTCAGCCAGACCCGGTATCGCCCCTGACCGTGCTGCTCCTCTCGCCTCTGCGAGGGGATCGACACGGTCAGGGGCGCGTGCTGACAGATTGCGCGGCTCGTACAGGATGGTCCGGTGAGCGAGCATCCCTTCGACGTCGACACGACCGCCGAGCCGGTCGAACCCGGCCTGTTCCGCGCAGAGGTCACCGACCGGTGGACCACCGCGAACAAGACGCCCAACGGCGGCTATCTCACCGCCCTGCTGCTGCGTACGCTCGGCGCGACGATGCCGCAATCAGATCCGTTGACCTGTTCGGTGTCGTTCCTGAAGCCCGGCGCACCGGGCGAGGCGCAGATCCGCACGTCGACGCTGCGCGCCGGCAGGTCGGTCGCGACGGGGCAGGCGACGCTCGAGCAGAACGGCGTACCGATCGCGCATCTCGTGGGAAGCTTCGTCGACCGCGACCGGGCTGCGGGCCGATCCGAGACGTTCGTCGAGCCTCCGTCGCTGCCACCTGTCGAGGAGTGCTTCGACCCCGACGCGTCCAGCGTCTTCGCAGGAATGAGCATCCTGCAGCGCTCGGAGTACCGGCTCGCGTCTCCACCGGGCTGGGCGCTCGGCAAGCCGTCGGGCGCTCCGTCGGGCGAGTTCTGGATGCGGCTGGAGGGCGGCCGGGCAATCGACCCGTACGCGCTCTCCTTCATGGTCGACGGGTATGCGCCGGCCGTACTCGAGATCGGCGAGCTCAACCCGGCAACGGTCCAGCTCACGGTGTACATCCACGCGACGCCTGCACCCGGATGGCTCGCGTGCCGGCACTCGACCCGATTCGTACGCGACGGCTACCACGACGAGAACTTCGAGCTCTGGGACGAAGCGGGCACGCTCGTCGCCGAGTCGCATCAGCTCGCCCTGCTGTTGTGACCTTTCGCCTCGGCCCGCCTGTGCGGGAGGCCCAAGGCGTACGCCACGGCGAGCGCCACCGCCCAGGGCCAGGCTCCGGACACGACGAGCCCGGCGCACGCTGCGCCGAACAGCACGAGCTCGAGCAGCAGCCGGGCCGGATCCGGCCATCGCCGGTTCGCGCGCGGGCCGACGAACGCACCCCACGCCGTTGCAGCGGCAACCGGCAGGACGACCGCCGACGCGACCGCCAGGACGCCGTCCGCCAGGACGGCACCGACGTACGCGAGCGCCGCGAGCATTCCGATCTCCCCGGCGAATCGGATGAGCGCGGACACGCCGATCGGCGGCACCTGTGGGTCTGGCACGAGGAGAGCGTACTCAGCCGCTCTCCGGTTCCCCGCCGTGGGCATGAGGGTCGGCGTACGGGCCGTGAACACCCGAGTCGGCTCACGGACCGTACGTCGGACCCTCCGGTGTCCTAGACCGTGATCGCCGCAACGACGGCGAGGACCAGGGTCAGCGCCCCGCCGCCGATCAGCAGGTACGAGAGCTTGTCGTTCACATCGAACTGAGTGTTCGGGTCGAGCTGAGCGGTGCTGCGCGTCATGGTGCGCATCGGGCGCCTCCTCATCCGAGATGGTCGATTCACCGGTGAGACGCGGGCTGGTGACCGCTATGACGCGACTTTTCGAAGAATCCCGCCCCGTGAGCGTGACGTTTCAGCCCTGCCGGTTCGATCCGGCAGGGCTGAAACGTCACGCTCACGGGGCGGGGTGGCTCAGGCGCGGCGCCGACGCCAATACGAGAAGGTGACTGCGAGAACCAGCGGTCCCCACAACACCAACGGCGCATAGCACGCGGTCATCATGACGGTCCAGCCGTCGACGCCGTCGAAGTTGCCCGGCCAGCCCAGCGGTCCCGCGACCGTGAACACCATCGTCGCGGCGAGGCCGCCGATGACCGCGGGCACGACCACCGCGAGTACGGGAATCCGCCGCCCGCACAGGACCGGCACCCAGCGGGGAAACACCTCGCCCCACGGGCGGACGAGACCAATCGTCAGAAACGCCAGCCCGTCCGACAGCATGCCGAGGCCGACCAGGTATGCCGCCCGCGCCCAGAGCGGGTGGCTCATCATGTCGTCCATGAACGCGTCGTCCATGCCCATCGCGATACCGAACATCAGCGGCAGCCGCCACAGCGACGACAGCACGGGCGTGAGTGCAGCGACGTGCGCGGCGATCACTGCCCAGCGTGGAACAGGCCGGCCGGTGGTACGCGGCCGCTGCCGGGGCGGGGCGGTGGTCGTCATCTGGTCTCCTCGTCCGGTTGACTACCACCAGCCTCGGGCCACCGGGCCCGCCCGCCCTCCCGCCTGCGAGGGAAGCCCGAACCTCCTGCGCGTGAAATCCGCGCGACCGATCGGCACCCGCCTGGCAGGGTTGGCCCGTGACCGACACCAACGACTTCATCGCCACCTACAAACGATTCCTCGACCAGGTCGTACGAGACTTCGACGGCCGTGAGCCACGCGTCTCGCCGCTGACCGAGCGCATCAGTGACCACCTCGGCCACGACGCCCGCGAGCTCCCCGTCGTCAAGGAGTCGCTCTCGCGACCGCGGTTGGTCGACGCCGATCTCGCGATCGCAGCGATCGCCGCCGACGGTCACGACGTGATCGGCCTCGCCGGTCCGCCGGACCTGCCGGAGGCGTCGTTCGCGACGATCCTGCGCGGCGGCATCGGCCGGTTGGACCTCGGTGCGGTCGACTACGTGAGCCTGCCGACCGGGCCGGACGCCGAACGTCAGGTCGTCGCCCGCGGAATCCACCTGTTCACGTACGACGGTGCGCGCGTCGCGATCCTGCAGCGAGACGCCGCCCGCGAGTGGGGAGCGGACACGGCAACCCTCGAGGTGGTCGCGGCGGACCGCGAGGTCGTGACCCGGCTGCTACAGGACGTCCGCCGCCGGATGATCGAGCGAAGCGTGCTGCGCGGGCAGCTGATGACGTTCACCGGCGACGAGTACGAGGCGACCCTCGGCGGCATCACGTTCCACCGACGTCCCGACATCGCGGCGGCAGACGTGATCCTGCCCGACGGCACCCTCGAACGGCTGGCACGCCACGTCGTACAGCTCGGCGACCATCGCGACCGCATGCTCGCCGCCGGACAGCACCTCAAGCGCGGCATCCTCCTGTACGGGCCGCCCGGCACCGGCAAGACACATACGGTGCGCCACCTCCTGACCCGCACGGACGGCACGACGGCGATCATGCTTGCCGGCGGATCCTTGGCGCTGATCGGCGAGGCGACCAGGATCGCGCGGGCGATGCAGCCGGCGATCATCGTGCTCGAGGACTGCGATCTGATCGCGCAGGACCGCGACCTCGACGACGGTCCCGAGACCACGCTGTTCGAGGTGCTCGAGGCGTTGGACGGGCTCGACGGCGACGCCGATGTGACGTTCCTGCTGACCACCAACCGCGTCGACCTCCTCGAGCGTGCTCTCGCCCAGCGTCCGGGGCGGGTCGACCTCGCGGTCGAGATCCCGCTGCCCGACGAGCGGGCGCGCCGGGAATTGTTCGCGTTGTACGCCGAGGGGTTGGCGTTCAGCGCGGAGGCGCTCGGTGCGGCGGCCGAGCGCGCCGAGGATGTCACGGCGTCGTTCGCGAAGGAGCTCATCCGCCGCGCGGTGCTCGACGCGGCCATCGTCGACGCCGAGCCCTGCGACGTACACCTGTCAGACGCGCTCGACGAGCTGCTCTCCGACCGCGAGTCGCTCACCCGGAGCCTGCTCGCCTCCGGCCCGAAGCAGTTCGCCGGCGACGGCGATGACGATGACGACGGCTGGGGCGACGCGGACGGCGAAGCTCGCGGCCCGCGCGACGGGTATTCCAGTGCGCTGTCCATTGACGAACTGGACGTCTAGACCACTAAGGTTGGCAGGCACGAGGGGTCGTCGGAGGCGCTGTGGCGGACGTCGGAATCCGGTTGAGTGGCACGATCGAGGTCCTGCGCGACGGCGAGCCCGTGGCGATTCCGGGACGTCGGGTTCGTGCGCTGTTGGTGATGCTCGCGTTGTCCGCCGGTCGGTCGGTGCCGGTCGACACCCTTTCTCGCGGGGTCTGGGGCGACGATCCGCCCGAGCGGGTACGCGGCAGCCTGCAGACCTACGTCGGCCGGCTTCGCCGCGTCGTCGGTGCCGAGCGGGTGGCCACCGAGGAGACCGGCTACCGCCTCGACATACCTGCCGACGCCGTCGACCTGCTGCAGTTCGAGCGTCTCGTCACGGAGTCGTCCGAGGCCGATGACCCCGACACCGAGAGCGCCCGGCTCGATCAGGCACTCGCCCTCTGGCACGGCGACCCGTTCGGCGGGGCGCCGTCGGAATGGATCGAGCAACAGCTCGTACCCGAGCTGACCGAACGCCACCTCCAGGCGGTCGAACGCCGCATCGACCTCGACCTGTCCGACGGCAACGCGACCGCACACCTGCCGATGCTGCGCAACCTGATCGAACGCCATCCCCTCCGCGAGACCCTGTGGATGCGGCTCCTGACCGCACTCGACGACGCCGGACGCACCGCCGAAGCACTCGAACGCTACGAGGACCTCCGAACCCGACTCGCCGACGAACTCGGCGTCGACCCGTCCCCCGAACTCCAACGCGTACACCAGCAGCTGTTGACCAAGGAGCCGCCCCGGATCGAGGACTCGGCGGCCACCCCCACGACAGCGACTCCGCGCCAGCTCCCCCCGGCGATCGGCGGATTCACCGGGCGGTCCGACCAGCTGATTGCACTGGACTCGGCGGCGACGGATTCGTCCCTGGTCGCCCTGCACGGCCCGGGCGGGGTCGGCAAGACGGCACTGGCCGTGCAGTGGGCGTCCCGCAACCACGGCCACTTCCCCGACGGTCAGCTGTTCGTGGACCTACGCGGATACGGGCCGGGCGAGCCCGTCGATCCGCTCGACGCCCTCGATGCGCTCCTGCGCGGCATGGGCGTACCCGGCAACCGGATCCCCGCCGACACCGAGAGCCGAAGCGCATTGCTGCGCACCGAGCTCAGCAACAGGCAGGCACTGCTGCTCCTCGACAACGCCCGCGAAGCAAGCCAGGTACGCCCACTGCTGGCGGGCGGCTCGACCACCACCTTGGTAACGAGCCGCAGCCAGCTACGCGGGCTGGTCTCCCGTGATGGCGCACAGCGAATCGCCGTGGACCCGATGCCGACGGACGACGCGGTCGTCCTGCTCGCCGATCGCTTCGGCATCCGAGCCGACAGCTCCACGACCGAGCTCGCCGAGCTCGCCGAGCTCGCCGACCTGTGCGGACACCTTCCCGTCGCGCTCACGGTCGCCGCCGAACGCGCCGGGCGCGACGGGCACCACCGCATCGCCGAGGTCAACGAACGACTCCGCAACGAGCACGAACGGCTCGGCACACTGACGGGTTGGGCCGACGACCCCTCTCACCGACGTACGCGCGGTCTTCTCCTGGTCGTACGAGGCGTTGGACGACGACACCGCCCGGATGTTCCGGATCCTCGGTCGGCACCCGCACTCGCGAATCGCCACCGGAGCCGCCGCCGCCCTTGCCGGCGCCGACGACCGCACCGCCGAGCGACTCCTCGACCGCCTCACCGACCGGCACCTCCTGCGCGAGATCTCGCTGGGCTGGTACGAGGTGCACGACCTGTCGCACGCCTACGCCGCCGAGCTCGCTGCCGCCAAACCCGATGAGAGTGCCGATGCGCTTGGCCGGCTGCGTAGCTGGTACCTCCACTCGGTCCGCAACGCGATCGGCACCCGGGCGACGTCGTGGATCGCGTACGCCGTGGCAGACCCGGCACGGGGCACGAGTCCGGCACGGTTCGACTCGCCCGAGCGCGCCACCGACTGGCTCCTCGCACACCGACGCTGCCTCAGATCGTTACTGGTCGACGCTGCCCAAAGCGGCGACAACGATGCCGTCGCCCGTCTGACGCCCTCGCTCGCGCGGTTCCTCAAACAGATCGGAGCGACGCGCGAGGCCGTCGAGCTGCTCACCCTCGCTGCCGAATGCGCCCGGCTCGAAGGCGATCGGCTCGTCGAGGCCGTGTGCCGACACCAGCTCGGGCACTTTCTCTCCCATCTCGGCGACGAGGGGGCAGCCCTGTCGGCCTACGAGGAGGCGCGGGCGTTGTTCGCACAACTCGAGCACGCGGACGGCGTGCTCGGATCGGAGATCGCGATCGGCGCCACTTACGCGACGCTCGGTCGCGTCGACGAAGCCATCGAAACGCTGACCGAGGCGACCCGGGAAGACCGTGGCGCGAACAAGCGAGTCTTGGCGACGGGATTGAACAACCTCGCGACCGGCTATCTCGAGTCCGGACGAATACAGGAAGCGAAGGACGCGGCGTTACGTGCCGTGGCGGCAGCGTCCGACGACGAAGACAACCTCAAGGAGGATCTCGCCGCGTGCTACATCACGCTCGGCGAGGCCCAGTCCGCAGACTCACGGTGGAGCGAGGCGATCGAGACACTCGGCGAGGCCGTTCGACTCTGCACTGCGTACGGAAATCTCGCATTGCAGGTCGTCACGCTCCAGCTTCGCGGGGCCGCAGCCCGCGAGTTGGGAGATATCGATGCTGCCCGTACCGACTGGACCACTGCCCTCGACCTGCTCGACGAACTGGGTCAGGACTCGGTCCCCGTCGTGTTGACACCGGCGTCCGGTCAACGCGACGATCTTCGCCGCCTACTGGCCGGCCTCGACGCGCCCGCCGGCGATGCTCTTACCTGAGGACGTCGTACGCACCTGGGCGCGGTAGGTGCGTCAGCTTCCCGCCGATTGACGTGGACCTGATCTGGACCACTAGCCTGATTCAGCACACGAGGGGTCGTCGGAGGAACCGTGACAGACGTCGAGATCCGGTTGAGCGGCACGATCGAGGCCCTGCTCGACGGCGAGCGGGCAACCATGTCCGGGCGGCGCGTAAGCGCGCTGCTGGTCGTTCTCGCACTGTCCGCCGGGCGCGCCGTGTCCCTCGACGCCCTGTCCCGCGGCATCTGGGGAGAAGACCCACCCGAAAACGTCCGCGGCAGCCTGCAGACGTACGTCGCCCGGCTGCGCGGGGCAATCGGCACCCGGGTCGTGACGACCGAACGGTCCGGTTATCGCCTCGATCTGTCGCCCGCTGCGGTCGACCTGCTGCGTTTCGAGCAGCTCATCGCCGAGTCCGCCGACGCAGACACCCGAGACACCGAGGCCGCCCGGCTCGACCAGGCACTCGCGCTCTGGCACGGCGACCCGTTCGGCGGGGCGCCGTCGGAATGGATCGAGCAACAGCTCGTACCCGAGCTGACCGAACGCCACCTCCAGGCGGTCGAACGCCGCATCGACCTCGACCTGTCCGACGGCAACGCGACCGCACACCTGCCGATGCTGCGCAACCTGATCGAACGCCATCCCCTCCGCGAGACCCTGTGGATGCGGCTCCTGACCGCACTCGACGACGCCGGACGCACCGCCGAAGCACTCGAACGCTACGAGGACCTCCGAACCCGACTCGCCGACGAACTCGGCGTCGACCCGTCCCCCGAACTCCAACGCGTACACCACGGGCTGTTGACCAAGGAGACGGCACACACCGAGCCCGAGCCGACCGCGCCGCGCCAGCTCCCGCCGACGGTCGCCCGTTTCACCGGACGGCACGAGCAGCTCACGGCTTTGGACTCCATACTCGCCGACGGCGAAGCTCCGGTGATCGCCCTGCACGGCCCCGGCGGAGTCGGCAAAACGGCACTGGCCGTGCACTGGGCGTCCCGCAACCACGCCCATTTCCCCGACGGGCAGCTGTTCGTCGACCTACGCGGATACGGCCCCGGGGCGCCGGTGGAACCACTCGAAGCGCTCGACACCCTGCTCCGCGGTCTCGGACTGTCCGGATCACAGATCCCCGCTGATACCGAGAGCCGAAGCGCCATGTTGCGCACGGAGCTGAACGGCCGTCGCACGCTCGTCATTCTCGACAACGCCCGCGAGGCCACCCAGGTACGTCCGATGCTCGCCGGCGGGTCCACCACGACGATCGTCACGAGTCGAAGCCAGCTCCGCGGGCTGGTCTCCCGTGATGGCGCACAGCGAATCGCCGTGGACCCGATGCCGACGGACGACGCGGTCGTCCTGCTCGCCGATCGCTTCGGCATCCGAGCCGACAGCTCCACGACCGAGCTCGCCGAGCTCGCCGACCTGTGCGGACACCTTCCCGTCGCGCTCACGGTCGCCGCCGAACGCGCCGGGCGCGACGGGCACCACCGCATCGCCGAGGTCAACGAACGACTCCGCAACGAGCACGAACGGCTCGCCACCCTCACCGACTGGGCCGATTACCCCCTCACCGACGTACGCGCCGTGTTCTCCTGGTCCTACGAGGCCCTCGACCGCGACACGGCCCGGATGTTCCGGCTCCTGGGTCGCCATCCCCATAACAGGATCGCGACCGGAGCGGCGGCGGCGCTCGGAGGGATCGACGGGCGCACCGCCGAGCGCCTGCTCGACCGGCTCACCGATCGACACCTGCTCACCGAGGTGGCATTCGGCTGGTACGAGATCCACGACCTGCCCCATGCGTACGCCGCCGAGCTCGCAACCAACGATGCGGACGTGAGCCTGGCGGCCGTGCGCCGCCAGCGGAGCTGGTACCTGCACTCGGTCCGCAACGCGCGGTACCGACTGCAACCGCCACGCATCGAGTACTCGGTCCCCGAACCGGAAAGCGGCGTGGAGCCACCGGCGTTCGCGACGGCGGAGCAGGCGTCCGCCTGGTTGACGGCGCACTTGCCGGGGATCCGGGCCATGCTCGACGATGCGAGTGCCGACGGCGACGACCAGACGGTCGCGCGGACCACGCCATACCTGTACACCTATCTGCGACGCTCCGGCGCGGCGCGCGAGGGGGTGGGGCTGTTCGCCACGGCCACCGTCGCCGCGCGCCGGACCGGTGATTCGGTGGTCGAGGGTACGTGTACCTACCTCTGGGGTTGCTGCTGCGAACTGCTCGCCGACTCCGTGGCGGCGCTCGACCACCTCGAGCGGGCACGAGACATCTTCGCCGACCTCGACCATCGCGACGGACGGCTCAACGCCGAAATAGCCATCGGAATCGCCCTGCACGAACTCGGACGACTCGACGAGGCGACCCATGCGTACCTGCGTGCGCTCGAGCAGTTCGAGGGCACAGGCTCCCCGGTGGAGAGAGCCACCTTGCTGAACAACCTGGCGACGACCTACCTCGAGCTGGATCGCGTTCCGGAGGCACTCGACGCGGCACAACACGCGGTCGAGCTCGAACGAGTCGAGGACGACGAAACTTCCGGTGGATTGGCAACCACCCTGGTTACCCTCGGCGAGGTGCAGTCGGCCGCGAAACGCTGGGACGACGCGATCTCCAGCTTCGATGACGCCGTCCGAATCCTCCGTGAGACCTCCCACGTCAGCAACGAGATCGTCGCGCTCCGACTTCGTGGGATCGCCCACCGCGAACTCGGCGACCGCCTCGCTGCGGACGCAGATTGGCGCACTGCGCTGGCTCGCCTTGAAGAGCTCGGATCCGACGCCGTACCCGACGCGACTGCCGGCGAGCTACGTCAGCTGCTCGGATCGCTGCCGCAGACTCAGTGACGACGCTCGTACGTGACGACGTCGAAGCCCTCCCGCGGGTCGCGGCCGGTTTCTGCCCACAGCTCAGCGTCGATCTCCGGGAAGAAGGTGTCGCCGTCGGGCGCCTGAGGCACCTCGCTGATCAGCAGCCGATCGGCGTACGGCATTGCGACGCGATAGATCTCGGCGCCACCGAGCACATAGACCTCGGGGTCGAACTCTGCAGCGATGCGCAACGCGGACTCGATATCGGCGCAGGCCGTGACACCCGCCGCCGCCCAGTCGGGGTTGCGCGTCACCACGATGGTCGTACGCCCGGGCAACGGCTTGCCGATCGAGTCGTACGTGCGCCGGCCCATCACCACGACGTGGCCGAACGTCGTGCGCTTCACGTGCGGGAGGTCGCCGGGCAGGTGCCACGGGAGGCCGCCGTCGCGGCCGATGACGCCGTTCTCGCCGACCGCGGCGAGCAGAGTGACTGTCATACGGCAATCGGCGCCTTGATACCCGGATGCGGGTCGTACCCCTCGACGGAGATCGACTCGACGTCGAAGCCGTCGATGGTGGTGACGGACGGGTCGAGCCGCAGCGTCGGCAGGGACCGCGGCTCTCGCTCGAGCTGCATACGCGCCTGGTCGAGGTGGTTGACGTACAGGTGCGCATCACCCAGCGTGTGCACGAAGTCGCCGACCTCCAACCCCGTTACCCGGGCGACCATCTGCGTCAGCAGGGCGTACGACGCGATGTTGAACGGCACGCCGAGGAAGACGTCGGCGGAGCGCTGGTACAGCTGCAGCGACAGCCGCCCCTCGGCGACGTAGAACTGGAACAGCGTGTGGCACGGAGCGAGCGCCATCGCGTCGAGATCGGCGACGTTCCACGCGCTGACGAGATGGCGTCGGGAGTCGGGATCGGTGCGGAGCTGCTCGATCACCTGCGCCAACTGATCGAGGTGTTGGCCGCCGGGCGCCGGCCAGGAGCGCCACTGGTAGCCGTAGATCGGGCCGAGGTCGCCGGACTCGTCTGCCCACTCGTCCCAGATGGTGACGCCGTGGTCGTGCAGCCACTTCACGTTGGTGTCGCCGCGCAGGAACCACAAGAGCTCCGCCACGACCGAGCGTACGTGCACCTTCTTCGTTGTCACCAAGGGAAAACCGGCACCGAGGTCGAAGCGCATCTGGTGGCCGAACACGCTTCGCGTACCGGTGCCGGTGCGGTCGCCCTTGGCGACCCCGTCGTCGAGCACCCGCTGCATGAGGTCGAGATATTGCCGCACGATTCGACCTTAACAGCGGCCACGGACGACCCGGCCGTGGCGCGCGCGCCACGCCGACCCGGCCTTCTAGGGCTCGAGTCCGAACGGACCCGCGTC
This sequence comes from Solicola gregarius, assembly GCF_025790165.1. GTDB lineage: Bacteria > Actinomycetota > Actinomycetes > Propionibacteriales > Nocardioidaceae > Solicola > Solicola gregarius. The sequence goes on along the minus strand of NZ_CP094970.1, from coordinate 3,786,345 downwards.
GGCGTCACACGTGACGTCGTCCTCGGGAAGGGTCTGGTCGAGCAGGTAGGCGGCCGTGATCTCGGTCGCGCACGCGCTCGTCCCGATGACGCCGTGCCCACCACCGTTGACGGTCACCAGCCGCGAGCCGGGACTCTCCTCGTGCAGGCCTTGCGCCGAGGCGAGCGACGTCGCCGGATCGTGGGTGTTGTTCAGCACGAGCAGCGGCGTCGACAGCTCGTGGTCGAACGTGCCGTGGTACGCGTCCTCGTCCGAACCCGGCCACTGCGCGCACGGCGAGGAGTACCAGTTCCAGAGGATGCCCATCGGGGCGACCTTCTCGGTCTCGGCGGCATTGCTCGTCCAGACCTCCGGATCGCTCGGGTTCTCCCCGTCCGTGCACGCGACTCCCTCGAACGCCGACGCCGGCTGGCGCTTCAGCAGATCCAGCAGGTCGCCGATGACCGGAATGCCCAACGGCTGCTCTCGCAGTTCGTCCGTCGCCTGGCCGAGCAGCTTCACCAGCTCCTGGCGAGCGTCGAGTCGCGCCGCGTGTACGCGACCGGAATCGACGTTCTGACCGCGGTTCTGCGCCGCCGGCGGCTGGAACGGGAAGCGGAGGAAGTCGATCGCCTTCACGATGCCGGTCAACAGGGTGTAGTTGCCCGGGCTGTACAGCAGCTGGTGGGTGAGCAGCGTCAGCTCCTGGTCGGAGATGCTCAGGCCCGGAAGTGCGATCGGTTGGTCACGCAGGCTCTTCAGCACCCGCTCGAAGCGCGCCTTCGCGTTACCGGTCAGCGGGCACGCGAGGATTCCGGCCTGGTCGCACTTGGCCAGCATGTACTCGTAGGTGTCCTGCAGGCCCTCGTCGCTGCCGAAGCGCGTCGTCATCGGTTCCGTGGCGCCGTTGCCGTCGCGACCCTGCTGCCATTCGACCGGGTCGACCACACTGTCCGTGACAACGGCGCGCACCCGGTCCGGGAACATGTTCGCGTACGCCGCGCCGAGGAACGTCCCGTACGAGACGCCGTAGTACGTCAGCTTCTCGTCGCCGACGGCCTGTCGGATGAGATCCATGTCGCGCGCGGTGTCGGCCGTCGACATGTTGTCGATGATCGGCCCGGCCGTCGCGGCACAGATCTTGGCGAGGTACGCGTCGTACGCCTGGTTCGCCGCGATCTGTTCGGCCCCGACCGGATAGCGCTTGTCCGGCCGCGGCACCTCCTCGACGTCATCGGGCCTGGAACACTCGAGCTTCTCGCTGCCACCGACTCCGCGCGGGTCGATGCCGATGACGTCGAAGCGGGACGCGACCTCCTCCGGGAGCGCCTGGGGCAGCATCGATGCCGAGTCCACGGCCGAGCCGCCCGGGCCGCCCGGGTTCCAGAACATCGAGCCGATCCTGTTGTCGGGATCGGTTGCGGGAATCTTGATCAGGCTGAGCGTGATCGTCTCGCCGTCGGGCTCGTCGTAGTCGAGAGGTACGTCCGCTGTCGTGCACTGCGCGGGCTCCTCGGCGTTCTCGCACGCGCCCCACTGCAGGTCGGGCACGGGAGCCACGACCTGAGTGGCTTCACTCGGACTTGCCTCGGTGACGGTCTCGGACGCGGATGCCGGAACCACGGTGAGTGCCGCCGCCGAGATGACGACGGCCGCGGGCAGCGACAGTTCGCGGATGCTAGGTCTCATGGCGCATTCGTAACGTCTGCGCCGCGGGCTACAACACTGCGCCTACACAGGGCTCACGGAGCGATGCGGGTGTGACAGAGGCAGAACACATTGCCCTCCGGGTCGGCCAACACGAACCAGGTCGAGTCATCTCGCTGTCCGACGTCGACCTGCCGTGCGCCGAGCGCGAGCAGGCGGCCGAGCTCGGCGTCCTGGTCGCGATCGGTCGGGTTGATGTCGAAGTGCATGCGGTTCTTCTCCTTCGGCGGCCCGTCCGGGGTCCAGCGGAAGTCGATCTCGATCCCACCGTCGTCCGGCGCGATCGTCACTCCGTCCGGCCCGTGTTCGGTGCGTTGCCAGCCGCGGTCCTTGACCCGCCAGTCGAGTACGTCCGCCCAGAACTCCGCCAACGCCTCGGCGTCGGTGCAGTCGATCGGAATCGAGAAGATCCTGCTGGACATTGCTGGGTCCTTTCAGACGTTGACGTGGTCCGGCGAGACGGGCTCCCCGTGGGACTTCTGCTCATGATGCAGCGCGACACCGCCGACGACCAGTACGACGCCGAGCACCTCGCCGGGCGCCGGCACCTGGGCCAAGACGATGATCCCGACGACGGTCGCCGTCGCCGGCAGCAGCGAGACCAACAGCGAGTACGTCGCGCGGGCGATCCGTGCCATGGCGAGCTGGTCGCACACGTACGGGATGACCGACGACGAGATGCCGACGCCCACCGCGGCAGCGAGCAGCATCGGCGTGCCGAGAGCAACGGCCGCGTCACCGATGCCGATCGGCAGTCCGACGACGGCCGCGACGACCATCGCCATGCCCAGCCCGTCGATGCCGGCGACCGAGTCGTCGCTCGCGACACGATGCGCGAGCACGATGTACGCCGCGAACAGCAACGCGTTCAGGCCGGCGAACACCAGTCCGACGGGGTCGGCGACGAGCGCGACATCGGTGAGCAGGTAGACACCGGCGACGGCGCACACGAGGGCGATGCCGTTGCGCCGCGTACGCACGGCCACCGCCGCGAGTGCGATCACCGGAAGGAACTCGATCGCCGCGACCGTGCCGAGCGGCAGCCGGTCGATCGCGAGGTAGAAGGACGAGTTCATCACCGCGAGCACGACACCCCACCCGATGACGGTCCGGCGCGTCGACGGCGCCGCCCGGGAGAATGCACGCCACGGCCGTCGCCAGACCGCGAAGATCGCGGCCGCCGTCGCGATCCGCAGCCACGCGACGCCGAGCGGCTCGACACTCGCGAACAGCAGGACGGCGAACGCCGGGCCGAGGTAGTGGAACACCGCGCTACCGACGAAGTACGCATGCGGCGGGACCGATCGAGCCATGCATCTATACTGGTAGCCAGATCGCGGGATATCCATGGCCAGATGAAGGCAGGCCGGCCGATCGGCTTGGGTTCAGCCCGCCAATGACAGATCTACTTTGCAGTCGGAAGGTCGAGGGTTGAGATGGAAGTCGACGGGATCAACCGACACATCCTCGAGCTCCTCGACGAGGACCCGCGGCTGAGCACGTCCGAGCTCGCCCGGCGCATCGGCATGTCCGCGCCGGCCGTACGCGAGCGGGTGCGGCGGCTCGAGGAGTCCGGCGTGATCCGCGGCTACCGCCTCGACATCGATCCGGCCGCGGTCGGCCTGCCGGTCGCGGCGTGGGTACGCATCCGCCCGGGTCCGGGCCAGCTCCCCAAGATCGCCGAGCTCGCCGCGCGTACACCCGAGGTGAGCGAGTGTCACCGCATCTCCGGCGAGGACTGCTTCCTGCTGAAGGTGCATGTGCCCAGCATCGAGTCGCTCGAGGACGTACTCGACAGGTTCCTCGTGCACGGGCAGACCACCAGTTCGTTCATCGTGTCGACGCCGGTGCAGCCTCGGTCGATCACCCCGCCGTAAGGGACATTCCGGCCTACGAGCCGTTGAGTCGCGTGAGCCGCCGGTTCAGGTAGCGCTGCTCGGGCGTGCTTGATGTCAGGCGGGCCGCTGCCTCGTACCTGATATGTTGCGGGGCATGCACCAGCTCTGTGACTAGGGATCGGCGCGCGGACGTCGTCCGCATCGTCGCCTACCCGAACTTGCCGCGCTCGCGGCCGAGTCACACTGGAGCCCCTCGTGTCCCGCACCACCGATGCGGCGAGCTATCGCGCCGTCCTGGCGCTCCCGTACGCACTGCCGACGTTCGCCGCCGCGCTCGTCGGACGCCTCGCGTACGGGCTGCTCCCGCTGTCTGTCATCTTCACCGTCCAGACCGCCACCGGGTCGTTCGCGACCGCCGGATCCGTCGTCGCCGCGTTCGGCGCCGCCTCGTTGTCGATGCCGTCCAAGGCGCGGATCGTGGACCGCCGAGGCCAGGCCGGCGTGCTGCCGCCTCTCGCCGGCGCGTGCGCGGCCGCACTCATCACGATCGCCGCCCTGGCCCGGTCCGACGTCGGATCGCCGATCGCGTACGTCTGCCTCGGGCTCGTCGCAGGGCTTGCCGCTCCGCCACTCGGGCCGTCGATGCGCGCGACGTGGCGTCGACTCACCGATGGCACCACCCTCAAGGAGCGCGCGTACAGCCTGGACTCCGTGTGCGAGGAGTCGCTGTACCTCGTCGGTCCGATGATCGTCGGGCTCACCCTCGCCATCGCACCCGCCGAGGTGGCCCTGGTGACGACCGGGGCGCTGCTCGTGATCGGAACGCTCGGCATGGTGTTGGCGCCGCCGGCCCGGCGTCGCGCCGTCGCGGCGTCCGTCCGGCGGGCCCGGTTCGGTGCCGGTCCGCTGCGGGCGCGGGGGTTCGGCCCGGTCCTGGCGACGATCCTGGTGACCGCTGCGGCATTGAGCATCGCGTACACCTGCATCGCTGCGCGCGCGCAGGAGCACGGCACACCCGCGGCCGCGGGTTACATCGAGGCGGCGATCGCCTGCGGGAGCGTGGCGGGCGGTCTTGCGTGGGGTCGCCGCCGACACAGCCGGAGCCGCGCGACGCAGCTGGTCGGGCTCGTGGCGTACCTGGCCGCAGGAGTGTCGATCGCGAGCACCGCGGCCGGGCTGCTCCCGCTCGGTGCCGTCATGGCGGTCACGGGAGTCGCGATCGCGCCGCTGTTCGTCGTCGCCTATGTCGCGTCCGACGAGCTGGCACCGCCCGACCAACGCACGGAGGCGAGTACGTGGGTCAACACCGCGAACAACATCGGCAGCGCGCTCGGCGCATCGACCGCCGGCGTACTCATCGACGCGGTCAGCCCGGCGGCCGGGTTCGCCAGCGCCGGGGCTCTGCTCGCGGCAACGGCGGTGGCCGTGCGGCTCGCCGGCCGGCGTTAGCCGACCCCGAGGCGATGCGGCAGAATCGCGGCATGTCCTCCCCCACCGCCGATGTCAGCGTCCGGGTCGCCTGGGCCGACGACGCACCCGCGATCGCCCGCTGCCAGGTCGCGGCATGGCGCGAGCTGTACGCCGGGCTGCTCCCGCAGGAGATCATCGACTCCCTGGACGCCGACGAGTTCGCCCGTAAGTGGTCGGCGTCGATGGACAAGCCGGGCGACGCCCGCAACCGGGTGCTCGTCGCGCTCGAGCGCGCCGCCGTACGCGGGTTCGCCGTCACCGCGCCGTCGAGCGACCCGGACGCCGACCCGATCGCCGACGGCGAGGTCGCCGAGTTCATCGTCGACGGGGCCGCACGCCGTCAGGGCCACGGTTCGCGGCTGTTGCAGGCGTGCACGGATACGCTTCGCGCCGACAGGTTCACCCGCGCGACGTGGTGGGTCGCATCGACGAACGACGACCTTCGTACGTTCGTCGAGGGCACCGGCTGGGCGCCGGACGGCGCACATCGCGAGCTCGACCTGGACGGCTCGGGCGCGACGACCGTCAAGCAGATTCGGCTGCACACCTCGCTGGTCGCCGACGACGACTGAGCAGAAGCAGTTTGACATCCGAGTGGCGCACATTCGTTGCGCGCGCCGCTCCCCAGCAGCAGATCTGCGCCACTCACGATACGTTCAGCCGCATGGACCCCAGCGCGGCGAACCGTGACCGGCGACGCGACGGGTTGCGGCGGCTCGCACCCGTCCGATGGCTGCATCCCGCGCAGCTCGTCCGCGTCGGCGCGCAGGTGGCGCAGGCGCGGATGTTCGGCGCGTTCGGCGCCCGGCGTGAGAACGAGGCCGCCCAGCCGGCGGAGATGTACGACATGTCGCTGCCGTCCGAGGAGGTCTGGATCGACTACACCGCCGACGTCGGCGACGGGTTCGACGCGACGTACGCGGTGGCGCGCAGCATCGCCGCGGACCCGTTGCCCGGAGGCGATCCGGCAGCGCCGCCGCACGGCGACCTCCTCGTCCTCGGTGGCGACGAGACGTATCCGGTGGCGTCGGAGTCGAACTACGAGGCGCGCACCGCATCGGTCTACGGCGCCGCGCTTCCCGATCTCGGACCCGCCTCCCCCGCGATGCTGGCCGTGCCGGGAAACCACGACTGGTACGACGGGCTCACCGCGTTCCTCCGGACGTTCTGCCAGGGCTGGCTCGCCGACGTGCCGTTGCCGATCCCACGCAAGGGCACGGTCCGGATGGTCGATCCCCATCGTCGTACGTCTGCCTTCGTCGGCGGATGGCGCACCGTCCAGTCGCGTAGCTACTTCGCCGTGCGGCTGCCGTACGGCTGGTGGCTGTGGGGCACCGACATCCAGTTCGACACCTACATCGACGCGCCACAGCTCGCGTACTTCGCCGAAGCGGCAACGCATGTCGGCGAGGACGACAACATCATCATCTGCACGGCGAAACCCACCTGGGTCGACCCCCGCGGCAGCGACACGATCGAGCAGTTCCTCGGCAAGACCCTCGGCGACCGCGCCGACGCCGTGCGGCTGATCTGCTCCGGCGATCGCCACCACTACTCGCGGTACACCCGGCCCGCTCCGGTCGGGCCCGCCGCATTGGTCACCTGCGGTGGCGGCGGCGCGTACCTCTCGCCGACGCATCACCTGCCGGAGACGGTCCGGTTCGGTCGCTGGGCGGACGACGAGGGGCCGGAGTTCCGTCGTACGCAGACGTTCCCCGATGCCGCGGACTCTCGAAGGATCTCGCGTCGGTTCTGGCAGCTCCCCTGGCGCAACCCGGCGCTGACGGTGATGCTCGGGCCGGTGTACATCGTGCTGCTCTGGCTCCTCGCCGCCACCCAGCCGGGCGACGGCGCGCTCGACCGACTGCTCGGCTACTCGCTCGCCGATACTCGGCTCGCTCCGGCCTCGCTACCTGCGTTGTTCGGTTGTCTGCTCGTCGGCGCGGCGACGCTCGGGTTGGCTCGTCCGCGTCGCGACGACGGCTGGCGTGCGGTGGCCGGGGTCGCGCACGGTGCCGCGCACCTTGCCCTTCTGGTGGTCGCGACGTACGCGGTCGGCGCGGTCGCGTGGCCCGGCAATGCCTTCGTCGCAAGCGTGCTGCTAACGGTCGTCGGGTCGGCTGCGTGCGGCATCATCGGGGCGAACGTGCTCGCGACATACCTGTTCTTGTGCCAGGTCCGTCGCGACCTGCACGGCAACGAGCTGTTCGCCGGCCTCCGCGTCGAGGACTTCAAGAGCTATCTGCGCCTTCGCGTCGGGCCGGACGGCGTCCGCATCTATCCCGTCGGCCTCCGCACGGTGCCGCATCGGTGGCGCCCGAGTGCCGAAGGGCCGCTCCTCGATCCGGTGGGCGGCAGCGCACCCGAGCTGATCGAGGAGCCGTTCACCATCCCGCCCCGCTGAGCATGACGTTCGGGTGGGCGCGCTCGGCGTGTCGCGACCCGAACGTCATGCCCAGCGAGGGTCAGAAGCCGAGTACGTGCTCCAGGCCGACGACGACACCCGTGAGCGTTCTTTCGGCACCCGACACCGCGCGTACGCCCGCGACGACTCCGGGCATGAACGACTCCCGGTCGAGCGAGTCGTGCCGGATCGTCAGCGTCTCGCCGAGCGCGCCGAGCAGCACCTCCTGATGGGCGACGAGGCCACGGGCGCGTACGGAATGCACCGGTACGCCCCCGACCGCTCCGCCGCGCGCACCCGAAGGATCCGATGCCGTAGCGTCGGGCATCGCGCCGCAGCCGGCATCCGCGCGGGCTCCCGCGATCAACTCGGCCGTACGCTGCGCAGTGCCCGACGGCGCGTCGACCTTCTCCGGATGGTGGAGCTCGATCACCTCGGCCGACTCGAAGTACGGGGCCGCCTGCGCGGCGAACCGCATCATCAGCACCGCCCCGATCGAGAAGTTCGGCACGATCAGGACCGTGACGTCGTCGCGATCGCCGACCATCTCGCGGAGCTCCTCGACGCGTTCATCGGTGAAACCCGACGTACCGACGACCGCGCTGACACCGTGGCCGATGCACCACTTCAGGTTATCCATCACGACATCGGGACGGGTGAAGTCGACAACCACCTCGGCGTGTGCGCCCGTCAGGCCCGCCAGCGAGTCGTGGATATCGACACCGGCAACCAGCTCGAGGCCGTCGGCGGCGTCGATCGCCTTACATGCTTGGGATCCCATCCGCCCGCGGGCGCCCAGGACACCTACCTTCGTCGGCGCGTCACTCATGTGCCCGATCCTCTCACGCCGACCCGCGTACGGCATCTGTCGCGTAGAGAGTGGCACCCGCGGGCGACATGGCGGCGCCGGACCTACGATGGCCCGGCCGAGACACCGAGCCGAGGAGCGCGTCCGTGAGCTACCAGACCATCGAGTACGCCGTCGAGGACGGGATCCTGACGATCACGCTGGACCGCCCGGCCAGTCTGAACGCGTTCACGGTCGAGATGGCGGGTGAGCTGGTCGACGCCTTCGGGGAGGCGGGCCGCAACGACGACGTACGTGCCATCGTGGTGACGGGCGCGGGGCGGGCGTTCTGCGCCGGCATGGACCTCTCGATCGACGGCAACGCCTTCGGCCTCGACGGTACGCTCCGGCCGACGCTCGACGACATGCGCGAGCGCCTCGACGACCCCGCCATCGCGTCCGGCGTACGCGACACCGGCGGCAAGGTCGCGCTCGCGATCTATGACTGCCCGAAGCCCGTGATCGCCGCCATCAACGGCGCGGCCGTCGGCATCGGCGCCACCATGACATTGCCGATGGACTTCCGCCTCGCGTCCACCGACGCGCGCATCGGCTTCGTGTTCGCCAGGATCGGGATCGTGCCCGAGGCGTGCTCGACGTGGTTCCTCCCCCGTCTGGTCGGCATGCAGCGCGCGCTCGAGTGGACGTACACCGGCGACATCCTCGACGCGCAGGAGGCCTACGACGGCGGACTGCTGCGGTCAGTACACGAACCCGAGCGCCTGCTCGACGAGGCGTACGCCCTCGCCCACCGCATTAGCGACAACCGGTCCGCCGTCGGCATCGCGGTCACCCGCCAGATGATGTACCGCAACAGCGCCCAGCCGCATCCGGTCGAGGCGCACCGCGTTGACTCGCTCGGTGTCTTCTACGCGAGCCTGGCCGACGGCCGCGAAGGAGTGCAGGCGTTCCGCGAGAAGCGCGACCCGAACTTCGAGTCGCGCGTCTCGCAGGACCTGCCGCCGTTCTACCCCTGGCAGGAGTGACGGCTCAGCGGCCGACGATCGAGCGGATGGTGTCCATGGCGGTCCACAGCTCCGCGTACGAGGTCGACAACGGCGACAGGCCGAGCCGGATCGTGTCGGGGTTGCGGAAATCCGGGATGACACCGGCGGCGACCATCTTGTCGCGCAGCTTTCGCGCACCCGGCCCCTGGATGCTGACGTGGCCGCCGCGGGCCGCGGCGTCGCGGGGAGATACGACCGCGAAACCGCGCGGAGCGAGCCACGCATCGACCAGGTCGACGCACATACCGGTGAGATCGGCGGCCTTCGCCCGGATCGCGTCGATGCCAGCGCGCTCGACCAGGCGCACACCCTCCTCGACGCCGATCATGCCGAGGATGTTGGGCGAACCGCTCAGCATGCGGCGGGCGTCGAGGGCGGGCTCGTACGTATCGGCCATGGCGAACACATCGCGCGCGCTCCACCATCCGGGGATGGGTTGGCGTACGTCGGGCAGCAGCCGTGCAGCGACGTACAGGAACGCCGGCGCACCGGGTCCTGCGTTGAGGTACTTGTAGGTGCAGCCGACGGCGAAGTCGACGCCGAAGCGATCGAGGTCGATGGGGAGCACACCCGCCGAATGGCATACGTCCCAGACGACGAGCGCACCGGCATCGTGCGCAAGCCGGGTGAGCCCGGGCAGGTCGGCGATCGCTCCCGAGCGGTAGTCGACGTGGCTGAGCACCACGACGGCGGTCTGCGGGCTCAGCGCCGCGGAGAGGTCGCGATGGGTGACGCCCGCGATGGGGTCGGGGCTCAGCCACCGGACGTACATGCCACGCGCGCGAGCGACGCTCTCGACCAGGTAACGGTCGGTCGGGAAGTTGCCGTCGTCGATCACGATCTCGTCGCGCCCGCCTTGGAGGTCGCAGGCGGCGTACACGACCTTGTACAGGTTGACCGACGTCGAGTCTGTGACGACCGTCTGACCCGGAGCAGCACCCAGGCACGCGGACGCGAGCAGGTTGCCGAGGGTCTCGGCGCGCTCCGACCAGCCTTCCTCCCAACCGCGGATAAGCCGCTCGCCCCAGTCGCGGTCGATCGCGCGCGTCACCCGGTCGAGAGTGGCCTTGGGCGGGCGACCCAACGAGTTTCCGTCGAGGTACGCGACGGGGTCGGCGTGCCGATGGAACGCATCGCGATACCCACCGAGTGGGTCAGCGGCGTCCCGCGCGAGCGCGTCGTCATAACTGAGCGTCATGCCACCTCCTGGGGCCGACGACATGGTAGTACCGGCTCACTGGCCGATCTCGGTGCGCACCGCCAACAGCTCCGGGAAGAACGTCAGCTCGAGCGCTCGCTTGAGGAACCCGACTCCGCTCGATCCGCCCGTGCCGCGCTTGTGGCCGATCACCCGCTCAACGGTCTTCAAGTGCCGGAACCTCCAGAGCTGGAAGCTCTCCTCGACGTCGACGAGCTCCTCGCAGGTCTCGTACGCCTGCCAGTGCTCGTCGGGTGCGTCGTAGATCGACTTGAAGACAGCGGTGACGCCCTCGTGCGCGGCGTAGGGCCGGCTGAAGTCGCGGTCGGCAACCTCGGCGGGTACGGCGAACCCCTTGCGCCGAAGATGACGCAGGAACTCCTCGTACAGGCTCGGCGCGGCGAGGTCGGCCTCCAGTTGCGCGTACCCCTCCGGGTCGTACGCAAACACCTTGGTCATGCCGGGTGTCTTGTTGCCGAGCAGGAACTCGACCGTGCGGTACTGAAGCGACTGGAAGCCCGATGCGTGCCCCAGGGAGTCGCGGAACTGCGCATACTCGACAGGAGTGAGGGTCTCGAGCACCGACCACTGCTCGAACAGCTGCTTCTGGATGTGTTTGATGCGGGCGAGCCGCTTGAGCGCCGGCGGCAGCTCGTCCTTCGCGATCAGTGCCATCGCCGAACGCAGCTCGTGGATCAGCTGCTTCAGCCAGAGCTCTGTCACCTGGTGCTGGATGATGAACAGCATCTCGTCGTGGTGACCCGATACCGGGCGCTGCGCATCGAGCAGGCGGTCGAGACGAAGGTAGCCGCCGTACGTCAGCTGCTCACGCAGGTCGGTCTCGACGCCCTCCTCGATCGGGCGGTAGTTCTCGCTCATCCGTCATGTGTATCAGTCCCGACGAAGGACCCGAGTGACAAGCGGCAAACGCGCACGGAAGAGTACGCGTATGACTTCGTTCATCTCGCACACCTCTGTCGACTGTGCCAACGCGTACGAGCTCTCCGAGTGGTGGAAGCAGGTGCTCGGGTACGTCGACATCGCCGACGATCCCAACGAGCCGGGCCATGAGGAATGTATGATCCGCAACCCCGAGACCGGTCACACGGTGCTTTTCATCGAGGTACCCGAAGCGAAATCGATCAAGAACCGCATCCACTTCGACCTACGCCCCGCAGACCGCGCGCAGGCCGAAGAGGTCGAGCGGTTGATCGGCATCGGCGCGACGGAGGTCGTCGATCACCGCGGGATCTACGGCCCCGGAAGCGGGTGGGTCACGCTCGCCGACCCGGAGGGCAACGAGTTCTGCGTCCTCAAGAGCGAGGCCGAGCGGTCCGCCACGCCGCCGCAGTCCTGACTCGCACGCGCCGTCGGCTCAGGCGAAGCGGGACGGGTCGTCGAACGGGCCCACCACCGCAAGCGCGGGCTCCGTCGCGAGCAGGTCGCCCGCCACGTCACGTACGTCGTCGAGGGTGACCCCGTCGATCGAGGCGAGCAGGCCGTCGATGCTGGCGAGCTCACCGTGGAGCAGATCGGCCCTGCCGATGCGCGCCATCCGCGAAGCCGGATCTTCGAGTCCGAGCACGAGGCCGCCGCGGAGCTGCCCCTTGCCTCGCGCCAGCTCGTCGGCGGTCAGCCCGTGCGCGGCGATGTTCGCCAGTTCGGCACGGCATACGTCGAGCACGTCGTCGACCTTGCTCGGTGCGCATCCGGCGTACACGCCGACCATGCCGGCGTCGGCGTACTGGTTGGTGAACGAGTAGACCGAGTACGCGAGTGCGCGCTTCTCGCGTACCTCTTGGAAGAGCCGTGACGACATACCGCCACCCATCGCGGCGTTGAGGACGCCGAGCGCGTGCCGCCGGGCGTCACCGCGCCGTAGGCCGGCGAGGCCGAGCACGACGTTGGCCTGCTCGGTCGCTCGCTCGAGCACGGACACTCCACCGTTGAACGGCACCTCGCGCCCGCCGCGGCGTGGCAACGCGGGCATCGCGTCATCGTCGTCGAGTACGCCGGCCGCCTCGAACGCCTTGCGCACGCGGCGTACGACGGCACGATGCTCGACGTTGCCGGCGACCGCGACGACGATCGACGACGGGCGATAGCGACGGCGGTAGTAGCCCGCGATCTGGCGGCGAGTCAGCGAGGACACCGTCGCGGGATCACCGGCGACCGGTGCACCCAGCCGCGACCCGCGCCACGACTGGGCGACGATCAGGTTGTGCACCACATCGTCGGGATCGTCGTCGTTCATCGCGATCTCTTCGAGAATCACCCCGCGCTCCGCCTCGACGTCGTCGGCGGCGAGGCGGGAGCCGGTCACCATATCGGACAGCACGTCGATCGCCAGTGGAAGATCCGAGTCGATCACCCGGGCGTGGTAGCAGGTGTGCTCGCGGGCGGTGTAGGCGTTCATCTCACCGCCGACGGCCTCCAGAGCCGACGAGATGTCGACCGCGGACCGGCTCGGCGTGCCCTTGAACAGCAGGTGCTCGAGGAAGTGCGACGCACCGGCGAGGGTCGGCGTCTCGTCGCGAGACCCGACGCCGACCCACATGCCGATCGTCGCGGAGCGTACGCCCGGCATCGCCTCGGTCACCACGCGCAGCCCGCCCGGAAGGACGGTACGACGGACGAGTCCGCCGTCGTCCGAACGGAGGACGGTACGGGTGGTGCCGGGCGCCTGGTCGGGCGCGAGCGCGATAGGACTCACTCGTCGCTCGCGGACTCGCTCTCATCGTTGTCGGACTTGTCATCCTCGACCACCGGCACCAGCGAGAGCTTGCCGCGGTCGTCGATCTCACCGATCTCGACCTGGACCTTCTGACCAACCGAGACGACGTCCTCGACGGACTCGACGCGCTGGTTGTTGTTCAGCACGCGCAGCTTGCTGATGTGCAGCAAGCCGTCCTTGCCGGGCAGCAGGGATACGAACGCACCGAAGTTCGTCGTCTTCACGACCGTGCCGAGGTAGCGCTCGCCGACCTCGGGCATCGTCGGGTTCGCGATCTGGTTGATCGCGGTACGCGCGGCCTCGGCGGCCTCGCCGTTGTCGGCGCCGACGTAGATCGTGCCGTCGTCCTCGATCGAGATCTCTGCACCGGTGTCGTCCTGGATCTGGTTGATCACCTTGCCCTTCGGGCCGATGACCTCACCGATCTTGTCGACCGGCACGCGCAGCGTGATGATGCGCGGCGCGTACACCGACATCTCGTCGGGCCCGTCGATGGCCTCGCTCATCACGTCCAGGATGGTCAGCCGTGCGTCGTGCGCCTGGTTCAGCGCGCCGGCGAGCACGTCGGCGGGGATGCCGTCGAGCTTCGTGTCGAGCTGCAGGGCGGTGACGAACTCGCGGGTGCCGGCGACCTTGAAGTCCATGTCGCCGAACGCGTCCTCGGCGCCGAGAATGTCGGTCAGCGTGACGTACGCGGGCTTGCCGTCGACCTCACCGGAGATGAGGCCCATCGCGATTCCGGCGACCGGTGCGCGCAGCGGCACGCCGGCGTTGAGCAGACCCATCGTCGATGCACAGACCGAACCCATCGAGGTCGAGCCGTTGGAGCTCAGCGCCTCGGAGACCTGCCGGATGGCGTACGGGAACTCCTCGCGTGAGGGCAGCACCGGCAGCAGCGCACGGCCGGCGAGTGCACCGTGGCCGACCTCGCGCCGCTTGGGCGAGCCGACCCGGCCGGTCTCACCGGTGGAGTACGGCGGGAAGTTGTAGTTGTGCATGTAGCGCCGGGTCTTCTCCGGCGACAGCGTGTCGAGCTTCTGCTCGAGGCCGAGCATGTTCAGCGTCGTGACGCCGAGGATCTGGGTCTCGCCGCGCTCGAACAGCGCCGAGCCGTGTACGCGCGGGAGCACGCCGACCTCTGCCGAGAGGGTACGGATGTCGGCGAGGCCACGTCCGTCGATCCGGACCTTCTCGCTGAGCACCCGCTCGCGGACGAGCGTCTTGGTGAGCGCCCGGATCGAGGCGCCGAGCTCCTTCTCGCGACCCTCGAACTCCGCACCGAGCTTGTCGATGGCGGCCGCCTTGACCTCGTCGAGGCGGGACTCGCGGTCCTGCTTGTCGGCGATCGTCAGCGCCTGGGCGAGGTCGCTGCGTACCGCGTTGTCGACGGCGTCGAACGCGTCGTCCTCGTACTCGAGGAAGATCGGGAACTCCTGGACCGGCTTCGCGGCCTTCTCGGCGAGCGCGGCCTGCGCGTCGCAGAGCTGGCGGATGAAGACCTTCGATGCTTCGAGGCCCTCGGCGACGATGCCCTCGGTCGGGGCCGTCGCACCGCCGCGGACGAGCTCCCAGGTCGACTCGTTGGACTCGGCCTCGACCATCATGATCGCGACGTCGCTCGACCCGTCGGGCTGCTCGGCGACACGGCCCGCGACGACCATGTCGAACACGGACTCCTCGAGCTCGGTGTGCGTCGGGAACGCGACCCACTGGTCACCGACGAGAGCGACGCGGACGCCACCGACGGGGCCGGTGAACGGGAGGCCGGAGATCTGCGTCGACGCCGAAGCGGCGTTGATCGCGAGCACGTCGTACGCGACGTCGGGGTTCAGCGCCATCACGGTGATGACGACCTGGACCTCGTTGCGCAGGCCCTTCTTGAAGGTCGGGCGCAGCGGGCGGTCGATCAGCCGGCAGGTCAGGATCGCGTCCTCGCTGGGACGGCCCTCGCGGCGGAAGAACGAGCCCGGGATGCGGCCCGCGGCGTACATCCGCTCCTCGACGTCGACGGTCAGCGGGAAGAAGTCGAAATGGTCCTTGGGGTGCTTGCCGGCGGCGGTCGTCGACAGCAGCATCGTGTCGTCGTCGAGGTACGCGGCGACCGCTCCGCCGGCCTGCTGGGCCAGCCGACCGGTCTCGAAGCGGATCTTGCGGGTGCCGAACGAACCGTTGTCGATAACGGTCTCGGCGAAAGTGATGTCGGGTCCCTCCACGGGAAACCCCTCTCTGCACACGAATCGGTGCGTTTCGCGGAGCAGTGCTGCCGCGGCCGGCGTCGCGTTCGCGCCGATGTCAGGTCTGGCATCGGGCTCTGCGCCGGTCTTCGATCGAGGCCTGCGGGGTGGGCTCGCCATCCCGAGGGCCACTACCGAGGACCGAGCGGGCCGAACGAACAGCCAGCTGCTCCATGGTGTTGGTTTATGCAGTTATAGCGATGGTGCCACGTACGGCGAGAGCGGCCGCCCCTTCGGGATGGCCGCTCTCGTCGGTGTCAACGGCGCAGGCCGAGCCGGTCGATCAGGCTGCGGTAGCGCTCGATGTCGGTGTTCTGCAGGTAGTTCAGCAGGCGCCGGCGCTGTCCGACGAGCAGCAGCAGGCCACGACGGCTGTGGTGGTCGTGCTTGTGCTCCTTGAGGTGCTCGGTCAGGCCCGCGATGCGCTTGGTCAGCAGCGCCACCTGGACCTCGGGGGACCCCGTGTCGCCGTCGTTCGTCGCGTACTCCTTGATGATCTCGGCCTTGGAGGCCTCGATCACCGACGCACTGACCTTCTTCTTGGCAGTCTTCGTCGCCACGTATTGTCCCTTCGAGGATTCGTTGCACGGCGCGCCGGGGCCTGTTCACCCGGGCACTCTGATGTCCGTGGCCGTTCTACGGCACCTCTCAGGTTATCAGTCGAGCGCGTTCGCGCCCTAATCGGCCGCGCGCGAGACGACGGGGCTAGCCTGAGCCGCCCCGCCCGATCCGACGACGGCACGAGGAACCATGACGAACGATCGACCGACCGTGCCCGATCCGCTCGTCGCCGCTGCGGCGATGGCGTACTACGACCGCTGGCTCGACTTCCGGCAAGGCTACCTGCGGGTGCCCGGCGTGCAGGCTGCCGTGTTCATAGACGACGCGATAGCGCTGTCCACGGCGCACGGATCGGCCGACGTCGAGCGCGCGACACCGCTGACGACCGACTCGCTGTTCCGGATCGCGTCCCATTCCAAGACGTTCACGAGCACCGCCGTCTTCCAGCTAGCGGAGCAGGGCCGGTTGCGGCTCGACGACCGCGCCGGTGACTGGTTGAGCGATCTGGGCTCGTCGCCGCTCGCCGACGCGACGCTGCGCGAGCTGCTCACCCACGCAGCGGGTATCGTCCGCGACAGCGCGGACGGCGACTTCTGGCAGCTGTGGCAGGCGTTCCCCGACCGTGACCAGCTGCGCTCGATCGTACGATCGGCCGACTCCTCGATCCTCGAGCGCAATGAGCGCTTCAAGTACTCCAACATCGGGTACGGCCTGCTCGGACTCGTGCTCGAGGCCGCGAGCGGTCGGTCGTATGACGAGCTCCTGCGCGCGACGATCATCGAGCGGCTGGGGCTGCGAAACACGGGCACCGAGCTCGAGTCTCGGCGCGCCGACGACTACGCCACCGGATACAGCGCTCTGTCGTACGCCGACCATCGAGTGCCGATCGAGCATGTCGACACCCGCGCGCTCGCGTCGGCAACCGGCTTCTACGCAACGGCTTCCGACCTCGTCACGTACTTCTCCGCGCACTTCGCAGGCGACGACCGGCTGCTCAGCGACCAGTCGAAGCGACAAATGCGGCATCCGGTGTGGGAAACCGGCAAGGCCGGGCGGCGGTACGCGCACGGGCTCGCGATCGTGACGGTCGGCGATCGGACCATGGTCGGCCATGGCGGCGGCTATCCCGGGCACATCACCACCTCGGTCGCCGATCCGGACGGACGCATCGCCGTTTCGGTGCTGACCAACGCGATCGACGGACCCTCCGAGACGCTTGCGCACGCCGGCGTACGGCTGATCGACCTCGCCGCGTCCGCCGAGCCCGATCGCAGCGGCGCGGATCTCGAGCGGTTCACCGGCAGGTTCGCGACGCTGTGGGGCGTCTTCGACATCGCTGCGCTCGGCGGGCGGCTCTACCTGATCCGGCTGACCGACGCAGACCCGGCCGAGGACAACGCCCGGCTCGAGGTCGTCGACGACTCCACCCTGCGCATCGTCGAGGCGTCGGGCTTCTCGTCGTACGGCGAGAAGATCCACTTCGAGTTCGACGGCGCCGGCAAGGTAGCGAGTATGCGCGGCCCGAACGCGGCGACCGCAACGCCCCTCGACGGCTACACACTCCCCGAGGTCGTGCGCGCGCCGCGCTGAGGCTCGACACGATCCCGGTGCCGAGGGGCGGGCCGAGCATTGCGTACGCTCTTCCCACGATGGTAGAAGTGGATGTTGGTGTCCGAGACCGCCGGAGGCTTCCAGAGGGGCTCCGCTTCGCGGTTATCGGCCTGCTCTCGACCGGCATCACCATCGCCGTCTTCAACCTGCTGGTGCACACCGGCGAACAGCCGGTCCTACTGGAGCGCCCGATCGAGGCGTACGTCATCGCGATGGCCGTCGGCACGATCATCAGCTTCGCCGGCAACCGCTGGTGGGTCTTCGACGCCGGCGACTCACCGTACTGGTTCGGCGAGTTCGTCCGGTTCGCGCTCGTCAACGTCGCGGCCACGGCCCTCCCGTCGCTGTGCCTCGCGACGTCGCGGTACGTACTCGATCTGCAGTCCGTGATGGCCGACAACATCTCGGCGAACCTCGTCGGGCTGCTGCTCGCGACCATCGCCCGATACTGGGCGTACAAGATTCTCGTCTTCGGGACGAGAGGCCAGGCCGGCGCGTATGGTGACGCCGACCCCGAGAAGGAGCCGTCCGCATGATTCGTCCGTCCCTCCGCAAGCTCGGCGCGCTCGGCGTCGGCCTGTTGGTCGCCACCGTCCCGCTCTCCGCCACCAGCACTGCCGCCGACCGGCCGGGCCCGTCGACGAGGGCGCCCGCGTACGGCGAGTACGTCGCCATGGGCGACTCGTACACCGCCGGGCCGCTGATTCCGAAGATGCGCGACGACCCCGCGGGATGCCTGCGCTCGACCCACAACTACCCCGCCCGGCTCGCGAAGTACCTCGACGTCGGCTCGTACGTCGACGTGAGCTGCTCGGGTGCGCGCTCGACCCACCTCCGCAAGCCGCAGTCCATCAGCGGTGGAGAGAACGCACCCCAGCTCGACGCCCTGAGCGCCGACACCGAGCTCGTCACACTCGGCATCGGGGGCAATGACTTCGGCCTGTTCGGATCCCTGCTGGCCAAGTGCCCCGAGCTCGCGAAGAAGAACCCCGACGGCGCACCGTGTAAGAAGTGGTTCGGGCGGAGCGGGGTCGACGTCAAGAAGCGGGCTGCGGAGCGCGTACGCCCTCGCATCGACCGCGCGCTTGCCGATATCCGCGAACGCTCACCACAGGCCGACATCGTGGTGGTCGGCTACTTGCGGATCCTTCCCGTCGACGGCGACTACTGCCGCAAGCTCGTCCCCTTCGCGAAGGGCGACTACCGCTGGGGCAACAGCATCGAGCGGGCGCTCAACACGTCGCTGCGTACGGCAGCCAAGGACGCCGGTGCCAAGTACGTGGGGATGTATCCCGCCTCGCGGGGTCATACCGCATGTGACGGCAAGCGGGCGTGGGTCAACGGCCAGTACATCAACATCAACAAGGCGGCCTCGTACCACCCGTTCGGCAAGGGAATGCGCGGTATCGCCCGGCAGGCGTACTGGACGATCACCGACTAGTCGAAGGCCGCTCGGCGTTCGCGTTCGTGCCGTCCGAGATGCCCCTGACTCGCGCCCTGAGATCCGGGGAATCCGGTTGTCGGTTGCACACCGGCCAGGGACGATGGGGCGGTGGGTGCCCTCGATTCGTACGTCTCGGAGCTCGACGCCGCGCTGCGCGGTCCACGGCATGCGAAGCGCGACCTCGTACGGGAAGCGCACGACCACCTCGTCGACGCGACCGAGGCGTACGAGGCCGACGGCGCGCTCCGAGCCGAGGCGGAGCTGCGAGCGGTACGCGAGTTCGGCTCGGTGCGCACGGTGGTCCCTCAGTACCAGGCGATCCTGTCGGCCGGCCAGAGCCGACGGATCGGGATGTGGATGCTTGCCGCGGTCATCGCCCAGCCGTTCGCCTGGGACATCTGGGCCTCGTTGCCGGACGGGCAGACCGTCGACCGCACCGGGTGGCTGTTCCATCGACTCGACGACTACGTCGAGCTGATCGGCATCGCCGCCATGGCGTTCGCGGTGCTCACGGTCGTCGGCTGCGGGATCGGCGCCCGCTACCTCGGCGTACGCGACTGGGTGCTTCGCCTCGCGCTCACCAGCGTGATCGTCTCGAGCTCGCTGATCGTCGTCATGTCGGCGGCGATGCTCGTCATCGGCGGCGAGCCCACCCTGGTCGGTGCGGCGTACACGGCGACCGTCGCGTGGGCACCGATGTCGCTGCTCGCGCTCGCCGGCATCGACGCACTGCGGGGCCTCGACTCAGCGCGCCGAGCGGCGGCATAGGTATCTAGCCCTTCGCGGGTCGCAGGACCGCCTCGACGACCGCGGACAGCCGCTGCCACGACTCCCGCTCGGCGCTGAGCGACCGGCGGCCCGCCGCGGTGAGTCGGTACGTACGCCGCTTGCGGCCGCCGACGGTGCTCCACTCGCTGCGCAGCAGCTTCGCCTTCTCCAACCGGCGGAGCGCCGGGTACAGCGTGCCGGTCGCCATCTCGAGCTCGCCCTCGCTGGTGCGGGCGATCCGCTCCGAGATCGCGTAGCCGTGCAGCGGCTCGTCCTCGACACTCGCGAGGATCAGCGCGTCGATCTGCCCACGGAGGGCGTCGGCTTTCACGCCGTCAGCGTACGCGGAACCGTCATGCGTAGACAAACCATATGTGCCGTGTTTACATATAGTTTCGGAGCAGGCGGTCGCTTGTCATGCTGGGGGGTGACAAGTGTCCGGCCGCCGTCATCACCGAATTTGGACATCCGCCCAAAAAGTTTCCCCGTACATCTTGTCGGGCCCGGTTACCCGCTGGTAGTTTCCGAGCACCGACCACCGTCATGAGGGAGATCACAGATGCTTCGGGTGCCCATTGCCGCCGCGCTCGTCGGGCTGCTCGCCGCCGTCGCCGGTACGACGAGCGCGCAGGCCGGCCAACCGGACGACGGGAGCCGCCGCGCGCACTACGACGACTACGTCGCGCTCGGCGACTCCTTCACCTCCGGACCGTTGATCCACCCGATCCGTCTGGATCGGCCGCTCGGTTGCGTCGTGTCCGCCCGAAACTACCCGGCCCTGCTCGCTGCCCAGCTCGACGTCGAGACGTACACCGACGTCAGCTGCGGCGGCGCTCGCTCGAGCAACCTGTGGAAGCCGCAGGAGACCCCGCTGGGCACGAACGCGCGCCAGCTCGACGCGCTGAGCAAGGACACCGATCTCGTCACGCTCGGCATGGGCGGCAACGACTTCGGCCTGTTCGGCAGCCTGATCTCGGACTGCACTGAGGTACGCGACCAGAATCCGACGGGCTCGCCCTGCAAGAACAAGTTCACTGAGAACGGCGTCGACACCAAGCTCCGTGACGCGAAGCGTATCCGCGGCCACATCGCCCGCAGCGTGCGCGCGATCCACAAACGCGCGCCGAGCGCCGAGGTCGCGGTCGTCGGGTACGTGCGGATCCTGCCGCCGATCGGAACCTGCGATGCGGTTCCCTTCGCCGACGGCGACTACGCATGGGGCGACAAGCTGGAGCGCCGGCTGAACAAGTCGCTGCGGCTGGGCGCCGAGCGCAACGGCGCCACGTACATCAACATGTACCCCGCGTCGATCGGGCATGACGCCTGCGGCAGCGGTGTCGCCTGGGTGAACGGCTCGAAGATCGACCTGCTCCGGGCGATGAGCTTCCATCCGTTCGCCAAGGGCATGGTGGGCATCGCCGGCGAGACGTACCGGCAGCTGACCGGCAGGACCGCCCCGCGCGTCAAGCCGTTCGACACCGGCGCCGCGACCGCGGGCAAGCGCGAGGCGAAGCGGTTCGCTGAGCTTCTGCACTAACCACACAAGCTGAGGAGAGAGTTCTGGCCCTGTGAGGAGAGATTACGTGCCCTCGTGCGAGGGCACGTAATCTCTCCTCACAGGGCCAGAACTCTCTCCTCAGCTACGGGGCGGTGACCTCTGCCAGCAGGCGGCGTACGTCCGCGACGTCGCGATGCATCTGCTCGATCAACGCCTCGCGTCCATCGAACGTCACCTGACCGCGTACGCGATCGGCGAAGATCGCCTCGACGTGCACGCCGTACAGCTCGAGGTCGTCGCGGTCGAGTACGTACGACTCGACCCGGCGGTCGGCGCCGTCGAAGGTCGGGTTGGTGCCGACGCTGATCGCCGCCGGCAACGCATCCGTCTCGTCGGCGACGCGCAGCCAGCCCGCGTACACGCCGTCGGCCGGCACGGCGACCGAGCTCGACGCCGGGATGTTCGCCGTCGGGAAACCGAGCTCGCGTCCCCGCTTGTCGCCCTCGACGACGACACCGTCGACCGCGTGATACCGGTCGAGCGCATGGGCCGCGGCGGCGACGTCACCGGCCGCGACGAGCGAGCGGATGTACGTCGATGACCACGGCTGGGATTCTCCGTCGAGCGCGAGCCCTTCGACCGCGAAGCCCTTCGCGGCACCCTGCTCACGGAGGAAGGCGACGTCTCCAGAGGCCCTCGCGCCGAAGCGGAAGTTCTCGCCGACCACGACGGCGACCGTCCGGAGAGCCTTCACGATCACCCGGTCGACGAACTCCTCGGGAGACCACCGCGACATGTCCGTGTCGAACGGCAGCACGAGCACCTGATCGGCACCCGCACCCTCCAGCAGGCGTACGCGCGCGTCGATGCTGGTCAACCGCGCGGGCGCCTTCGGCGGCGCGATCACCTGCATGGGATGCGGGTCGAACGTCACGGCGACCACATCGTCGGCCAGGCCGTCGGCGACCTCGCGTGCGCGGGCCAGCACGTGCCGGTGTCCGAGGTGGACTCCGTCGAAGTTTCCGATCGACACCACGCTGGGCCGGTCGCCGAGGTCGACGTCCTCGATCGAGCGCCACACCGTCACGCGCGTATCTCCTCTCGAATCGCCGGGGGTTGCGGTCACAACTCTCCCACGCCTGGGTTGTCGGCGAACATGAGAGGCTTCTCATCTGGGTCTCATCGGAGAATGACGTTGACCTGACAGGTTGGATCCATGCCCGCAGTACGCAAGATCCTCGCCGCCGCCGCGATCATCGCGGTCGCGGCCGTCGGTGGGTTCGCGCTCGCCCGGGGCGTCTCAACCGACGGACCGGACCCGAAGATCGACGGCCCCGTCGTCGTACGCCCGGCCAACGACTCCGACGACCGGCAGCCACCCGACGATCGTTCGGGCGGGTCCGGTAAGGACGCAAAGCCAGGCGAGAAGAAGAAGGGCGACGACCGAGACGACAAGGGTGGGGACCGCGATGACAACTCGGGTCCCGGAAGCGGCGGCGGTGACGGCGGCGACGATCGAGACGACGACCTGACACCGGTACACCCCTCCCCCGGCACGTTCGACGACGATGACGACGGCGATGACGATGACGGGGACGACCGGGATGGCGGGGACGACGACGGTGGCGACGACTGAGCCCGCATCGTCGGGCAACGCGATACGGTCGCAGCAGATCGCCGATCCTCGAGGGGCCGATGACCACGTTCACGACGTTGACGGTGCGTGCGCGCATCACGATCGTCGTCGCGCTGCTCACCGCGCTCGCCCTCGTACTCGCCGGGGTCTCCGCGTACGTCGTTGAGATGCGACGGCTCGACCGCGAGGTCACCGCGTCGATGGAGCAGGAGGTCGAGGAGTTCAACACCCTGGCCGATCGAGGCGAGGATCCGGCGACGGGTAAGCGATTCACCAGCATCTACCGGCTGATGGAGACGTTCATGTCGCGCAACGTGCCGGAGGCGAACGAGATGATCTTCGCGACGCTGTCCGGCCACAAGGGGCGCTACCTCGGCGGTCCCGGCCTTCGCGACGAGGCCAAGCCGTTCGGCGAGCGCGAGGAGTTCAAGCGCACGGTTGCAGATCTGAGCGCGACCGGCGGTGGCACCACGACGATCGACAGCCCGCTCGGTAAGGCGATCGTCGTCGTCCAGCCGGCAACGGACAACAACGAGAGCGGCGCGTTCGTCGTCGTGCACCTGATCGAGCGCCAGCGCGACGAGCTGTACGACGTGATGCGGACGTTCGGCATCGTCGCCGGCATCTCGTGGCTGATCGTGACGCTGATCGCGTTCGTCCTCACCGGGCGGCTGCTGCGGCCCGTACGCCGGATGCAGACCACGGCGCAACAGATCGCACAGGGCGACCTGTCGCGGCGGATGGAGGTCAGCGGCAACAACGACCTCACCGAGCTGACCCGCACGGTCAACGACATGCTCGACCGGATCGAGTGGGCGTTCCAGACCCAACGACAGCTGCTCGACGACGCCGGCCACGAGCTGCGTACGCCGCTGACCGTCCTGCAGGGACACCTCGAGATCGCCGATCCCGGCGATGCCGCGGAGATCGAGCAGACCCGCGAGCTGCTGCTCGACGAGATCGCCCGCATGACCCGGCTGGTCGAGGACATCCTGATGCTCGCGAAGTCGCAGCGACCCGATTTCGTCCAGCCGAGCGATGTCGACCTGAACGTACTCGTCGGCACGGTGCTCGAGAAGTGTCGCGCGCTCGGCGAGCGTACGTGGAAGATCGACGCCTGCCCGGAGGCCTCAGTACGTATCGACGGGCAGCGCATCACCCAAGCCCTGCTGCAGCTTGCGCACAACGCCGTGCGCCACACCGAGCACGGCGACCTGATCGCGATCGGCGCCCGGTTGCGCGACGGTCGTGCGGAGTTCTGGGTTCGCGATACCGGCCCGGGCATCGCGCCGGAGGATCGCGGCCACATCTTCCACCGGTTCCGCCGCGGCAGCGATACGACCCGAGACGAGGGCTTCGGCCTCGGGCTGTCGATCGTGTCGGCGATCGCCGAGGCGCACGGCGGGTACGTACAGCTCGACGACCCGCCCATCGGGGCCACGCTGCGGATCGTCGTACCCGTTGGCGACGCTCACGTACGAGGAGAGGCATGAGTCGGATACTGATCGTCGAGGACGAGCCGCGGATCGCGTCCTTCCTGGCCAAGGGGCTCAACGCGGACGGGTTCACCACGACCGTCGCCGCGGACGGCGTCACGGGGCTCGACTACGCGCTGACCGGCGAGTTCGACCTCGTCGTGCTCGACATCGGGTTGCCCGGGATGGACGGGTACGAGGTGCTGCGGCGGCTGCAGTCGGAGCGGGCGAGCCTCCCCGTCGTCGTCCTGACCGCACGCGACTCGGTGACCGACACCGTCGCCGCGCTCGAGGGCGGAGCGGCCGACTACATGTCGAAGCCGTTCCGCTTCGACGAGCTGCGCGCCCGCGTACGCCTGCGGCTGCGGCAGACGAGCGCATCGGCCCCGGTGGAGGACGAGCTGACCGCCGGCGAGATCCGGCTGGACCTGCGTACACGCGAGGTGACCGTCGACGCCGAACCCGTCGAGCTGTCGGCGCGGGAGTTCAAGCTGGCCGAGGTGTTCCTGCGCAACCCGGGCCAGGTGCTGTCGCGCGAGCAGTTGCTGTCGCATGTCTGGGGTTACGACTTCGACCCGGGCTCCAACGTCGTCGACGTGTACGTCGGCTACCTGCGCAAGAAGCTGGGCAGCGACGCGATCGTGACGGTCCGCGGGATGGGCTACCGCCTCGACCAACGGTGAGGAGAGAGTTCTGGCCCTGTGAGGAGAGAGTTTCGGTGCACCGAAACTCTCTCCTCACAGGGCCAGAACTCTCTCCTCACCGTTGGAGGGAGATCTTGAAGCCGGAGAGGCGCGCCTTGGGCATGGCGGCCATCAGCGGTTCGAGCGCCTCGGCGAACACCTGCGGCGTCGGACGCTGCGCGGGGTCGGGGTCGAGACAGGGCAGGATGAGCTTGGCGACGGCGCCGTCGACTGTGTCGGGGAAGTCGTACGGATCGTCGACCAGCTGCGGAAACCGCTCCTCGACCGAGGCGTTCTCATCGGTCGAGCCGATGTCGAACGCACGGTAGCCCGCTGCCGCATGGAACAGCGTGGTGCCGAGGCCCCACATGTCGGAGGCGAAGCCGGGCGTGCCCGACGTCGGCGGGTCGCACTGCTCCGGCGCCATGTACTCGTCGGTGCCGATCGGGTACGTGAGCTCGGCGGCGGCCTGTTCCGAGCGCGCAACGCTCAGGTCGATCAGCCGCGCCGGTGCGCCCATGATGACGTTGCTCGGCTTGATGTCCAGATGGATGACGTCGCGCCCGCGCAGGTAGTGCAGCGCCGACGCGATCTCCAGCCCGAGGGGCAGCAGCTGCTGCACCGGCAGTCGACCGTGCTTGCGGATCAGCGAGGACAGCCGCGGGCCATCGATGTTCTCGAGCGCGACGTACGGCCGCTCGTAGTCCGCGTCGGCGTGGAAGTAGCGCACCACGGCCGGGTGCTCGAGCCGGTCGAGAGCGGCGATCTCGCGCCGCAGCCCGCGCAGCGTCGACTCGTTGTCGACCTGGTCGGGCCGCACCACCTTGACGACCACGGGCGCGAAAAGCACCTCGTCGAATGCGAGGTACGCCTCGTACGCCTCACCGCCGCCGAGCAGCTTCTGCGCGATCAGGTCCGGCACGATCTGGTCGCCGGGCGCGAAGCCCCATTCGCTGTCGCTCATCGAGTGTCTCCTGTCATACGTACGAACCAGATCGGGTGAGGGCTCCGAGGGGACGGGCCCCCACCCGACAACGATGGCCGTCAGCGGCGGGTGTCGTTGCGGCTGCGGTCGTTGGTGTGGTTCGCGCTCCAGTCGCGCTTCTTCTTACCCGCACCGTCGCGGGTCCAGTCGCGAGTCTTGTCGTTACGGCTCGCCTCGCCGTCGCGGCTGACGCGGCTCTTGCGGCTGTTGGTCTTGTCGCGGCTCTTCGCGCTGTTCCGCGAGTGCTTGGTGCCGTTGGAGTTCTTCGAGCGGGTGTTCTTCGAGTTCTTCGTGTTCGTGTCCCGGGACACGTCGCGTGCGCCGTCGTCATCGTCGTCATCGTCGTCGGCGACGAACACCACCGAGGTGTTGTCGTCGTCGCGCTTGGCGTACGCGCTGTCGTCGGCGTTCGAGCTCGTCGCGACGCCCGTGACGAGCGCTCCCGCGCCGACCGCGGCGGCTACCCCAACGATCCCTGTTCGGATGAGCTTGTTCATGGGTTTCCCTTTCGCTTCGTCGATTACGCGTACAACGATGCGTTCCGGGGGTGAGACGGCCATGAGCCATCCATGAGACGGCTCTTATCTTCGGGGTGACCTCGGTTACAGCAACGGGCGCAACGGCGCGAGCACGCTCTCGCTGAACTTCGCCGCGATCGCCCGGCGGTCCCATTCCTCGATCGGCAGGCGCCGCGCATTGGAGCTGTCGGCGAAGAACACCTTCTCCATCTGCGCCGCGAGACCCTCGTCGAAGACCTCGACATTGATCTCGTAGTTGCCGGTCAGGCTCAGCCGGTCGATGTTCGCCGTGCCGATCGTCGTCCACTTGCCGTCGATCGTCGCGGTCTTCGCGTGCACCATCGCGTTCTCGTACAGCCAGATGGAGATTCCGCCGCGCAACAGGGTCGAGTAGAAGCCCCGCGACATCCAGTCGGCGACGACGTGGTTCGACGTCTCGGGTACGAGCACACGGACGTCGACACCGCGACGGGCGGCGGCGAGCAGCGCGTGCAGGATCTCGCGGTCGGGGATGAAGTACGCCTGGGTGATGTAGATGTGCTCCCGCGCGCGGTCGATCGCCTCGAGATACATACCGCGGATCGGGAACACCAGCAGCCCCGGCACGTTGCGGTGCGTGCGGATACGCGGCTCCCACGTACGCGCTCCCTCGTCGGCAAGCAGTGGCATGGCGTCGGCGCGCTGCATGTTCCAGAAGTCCACGAACGCGTTCTCGAAGTCCCACGCCGACGGCCCGTGGAACTTGATGTGGGTGTCGCGCCAGTCGGTCGCGTACGTGCTGCCGATGTTGTAGCCGCCGACGTACGCCGTCTCGCCGTCGACGACGAGGATCTTGCGGTGGTCGCGCCCGGACTTGCGGACGTTGAGCATCAGCAGCCCGGGGCGGAACAACGGGTATCGCAGCACGTGGATCGCGGACGGGAACCGCAGGAACGACCGTGGCACGACGAGGTTCGCGAACCCGTCGTACACGACGTACACCTCGACACCGCGTTCGGACGCCTCGACCAGCGCATCCTTGAACTCGCGGCCGAGCTCGTCGCCCTTCCAGATGTACGACTCGAACAGGATCCGTCGCTTCGCGCCGCGGATCGCGTCGAGCATGTCGGCGTACAGGTCTTCGCCGTAGGTGAACGTGGTCGCTGCGGAGTCGCCGACGGGCATCTCCGCCGGCGCCGTACGCGGGAACTTCACCTTCCGCGGCCGGATGCGCTTACGCCAGTTGTCGATGCCGATCAGGGAGATGATGATCGCCACCTGGGTGACGAACATCGCTATCAACCCGCGTTTGAGAGCCTGGCGAAGCGCGCGTACTGCGACGCGCCTTCGCGACTCGTGACCCGATGCCATGGGCTAAATCTACGTTAGATCGTGGTGCCGCCTTCACCCGAACACGGCAACGGCCTTGGCGATCTCGCCCCGCTGCTCGTAGAGGGCGAGGAATGCGCCGTCGGGCCCGAACATCGCGACGGGTGCCTCACCGGGCAGGCGCGTGTCGTGCAGCGGACGCCCGTGGCGCACCATCCGAGCGGACTCCTCGTCGAGCGTCACGACCTCGAATGCGCTCCGTGCTGCAGCGCCGATGTCGAGCACGGCGAAGTCGTCGGCGAGCCCCTCGAGGGTACGCGCGGTGTCGAGTCCGAATGGACCGACGCGGGTACGCCGCAGCGCCGTCAGATGAGCGCCGACGCCCAGGACACTGCCGATGTCGCGGGCGAGCGCGCGGACGTACGTGCCGCTCGAGCACGCCACGGCGACGTCGACGTCGAGGTACGGCGGTGCAGATCGCGCATCGACGATCTCGAGCCGGTTGATGTGCACGGTGCGCGCCTGCAGCTCGACCGCCTCACCCGCTCGGGCACGGGCGTACGCGCGTTTGCCGTCGACCTTGATCGCCGAGACCGTCGACGGGACCTGCTCGATGGTGCCGCGGAGCTTCGGCAGCACCGACTCGACGTCGGCGCGGCCCAGGTGCGTCGCGTCGCCTCCGCCACTGGCCTCGCCCTCGGCATCGTCGGTGTTCGTCGACGCCCCGAGCCGGATCGTCGCGGCGTACTCCTTCTCGGTCAGCATCAGGTGACCGAGCAGGCGCGTCGCGCGGTCGACGCCGAGCACGAGGACACCCGTGGCCATCGGGTCGAGGGTGCCGGCGTGGCCGACCTTGCGGGTACCGGCGAGCCGGCGTACCCGCCCGACGACGTCGTGTGACGTCCAGCCCGGTGGCTTGTCGACGATGACGAGGCCGTCGCTCATGATGGGGTCTCGCCGCCGCGGTCAGGCGTCGTCGGTCTCGTCGTCGTGCTTCTTGTACGGGTCTGCGTCGCCCGCGTACGTAGCCGAGGCTGCTCGTCGGGCCACCTCCGCATCGGACTGCTTCGCCTGGGTGAGCAGGTCCTCGATCTGGCGGGCGTTCTCCGGTACGCCGTCGAGGATGAACTCGATCGACGGCGTATGGCGGATGCCGAGCTGCTTGCCGACCTCGGAGCGGATCAGGCCGGTGGCGCTGGCGAGGGCAGCCGCGGTTCCGTCGATCTCGTCCGCGCCGCCGAGGACCGAGTAGAAAACCGTGGCATGCTGCGAGTCGCCGGTGACTCGTACGTCGGTGACCGTGGCGAACCCGAGACGCGGATCCTTGACACGGCGCTCGAGCATGTCAGCGACGACGACCTTGATGCGGTCGGCGATCTTGCGTACGCGCGGCGAACTCATGGCGTGTCCTCTGGGAGCGTGGTGAATCGAAGGTGAACCGTCCGCCATTCTAGTGCCCCGCGTTCGGCGTGGCGACCGCGTTCGAGGCGCCGCAAGGTTGGCGGCACCGTACGCCCGTAACGCACAGTAACGGCGACCAGAACAGGTCCGACCGACCCTTGCGATCCCGTGACTTTCGCTACCGGCCACCACGACGAATCAGCGAATCGAGGTCGCGTGCATCGCATCGGGTCAACCTGCGCACGCATGGTTTCCGTGGCGTCGCCGATGGACGGCCCGGCAAGGACACGTACAGGGGTTTCGAGCGCGCACGACGCTGCTCGCCCTGATTCACGCGTACCTCGATTCGGCAGACGAGCGTACGCCGAGCAGGTAACGTGCGCCGCGAGCCAACCGATCGGGGGATCATGGATCAGGCATCGAAACCAATCATCCGGCGTACCGCTGCCATCGCGGGCGTGTTCGTCGTGGCCGTGCTCTGTACGCCTGCCGGATCGTCGACGGCGTCGCAGCCATCGTGTCATGGGCACCGCGCGACGATGGTCGGCACGGACCACAAGGACCGGATCACCGGCACCACAGGCCGCGACGTGATCGTCGGTCGTGGCGGAGCCGATCGCATCAATGCCAAGGGCGGAAACGATCTGGTGTGCGGCGGCGCGGGCCGCGACACGATCGCCGGCGGGCGCGGCAAGGACCTCCTCGACGGCCAGCTCGACGGCCGACACTGGGACGAGGGCTGGTTCTACGTCGGCGACGTCCTCGGCGGCGGCCCCGGCAGCGACCGCATCATCGGCGGGGACGGCCATACCGGAGATCACGCGACTTTCATCAACTCCCCACGCGGCATACACGTCGACATCCGCAAGGGCCGAGCGACCGGGCAGGGCAAGGACCGGCTGGTCGGCATCGAGAGCGTTTCCGGCTCCGACCACGCCGACTCGATCGTCGTGGAGACGCCGACTGCGGCGACGTTCGGTCGCGGCGGGGCAGACACCTTGACCGCCACCGGGTACGCATGGTCTCTGAGCGGCGGGCCCGGCGACGACCAGATCCGTCTCGAACGCGGTGGTGCAGCCGGCGGCGACGACGGCAACGACAGCATCGAGGCCGTCGGCAGACGCGGATCCGACCTCGACGGTGGCCCCGGCGACGATCGCATCGTCGGCGGCCCGGGCGACGACTTTGCCGCCCCCGGCGACGGTGTCGACACGGTGAGCACGCACGGGGGCGACGATTCGATCGAGGACGGTAACGGGGACGACAGTCTGCGGGGCGGACCGGGCAACGACTACATCGCGAATGCCCGTGGGAACGCGCGGCTCATGGGTGGTGCCGGCAATGACACGCTACGCGGGGGCGCCGGCGACGACGAGATCCTGGGCGGTGCAGGGTCCGACACCACGAACTACCTGCGCTACGGCCTTGGCGCGGTCAGGGTCGACCTGGCCGCGGGAACGTCGAGCGGTGGCCACGGTCACGACAACATCGAGGCGACCGAGAACATCACCGGTTCCCCGTACGACGACGTACTGCGCGGCGACGCAGGACCGAACGACGTTGACCCGGACGACGGCGACGACATTGTGCGTACGGTCGACGGTGACGACCGGATTCGGGAACTCTTCGGCACGGTCGACGTCGATGCCGGCCCAGGCGACGACGCCATCGCGTTCGACTATCGCGACGACAGCGTCCGCGGAAACCGGCTCGTCGGTGGCGCGGGTGCCGACACGTTCGATCTCGGCGGATCGTTCCTCGGCGGGGATGACCCGGCCGGTCTGGTCGTCGATCTGGATCAGGGCTTCGTACGTGCCCGCGGCACGATCGACCTGCTCGGCTTCGAGAACGTGATCGGCGGCTGGTCGGCATCGACGCTGATCGGCAACGACGCAGACAACCTTCTGCGCGGAGGTCCGCGTACAGACACCATCGAGGGTCGCGCCGGCGACGACCACCTCGACGGACGAGACGGTGCCGACACCGGCGATGGAGGCACCGGCGACGACACCTGCACGGCGTTCGAGACGGTCACGGCCTGCGAGAACTGACGGGATCCAAATGACCGAGCCCCCGTGAGCCGGACGTTTGGACGCGACACGCCAAGCGTGTCGCGTCCAAACGTCGGTCTCACGGGGCCTTGGCCCGGGCGAGCGTCAGTTACGCGGAATCTCCCGCATCTCGAAGCTCTCGATGATGTCGCCGACCTTGATGTCGTTGAACCCGCGCAGCGTCAGACCACACTCGAAGCCCTCGCGGACCTCGGAGGCGTCGTCCTTGAACCGCTTCAGGCTCGAGAGCTCGACGCTGTCCTTGACGACAGCGCCGTCGCGGAGCAGCCGTGCCTTGGCATTGCGTCGGATGACGCCCTCGGTGACCATGCAGCCGGCGATGTTGCCGATCTTCGAGGAGCGGAAGATCTCGCGGATCTCCGCCTGACCGAGCGCGGCCTCCTCGTACTCCGGCTTGAGCATGCCCTTGAGCGCTGCCTCGATCTCGTCGGTGGCCTGGTAGATCACCGAGTAGTAACGGATCTCGACGCCCTCCCGATCGGCAACCTCGGTCGCCTTGCCCTGCGGACGAACGTTGAAGCCGATGATGATCGCGTCCGACGCCGCCGCGAGCATGACGTTGGTCTCGGTGATCGCACCGACACCGCGGTCGATGACCCGCAGCTTCACGTCGTCGCCGACGTCGATCTTGCTGAGGGCCTCCTCGAGCGCCTCGACGGATCCGGAGCCGTCACCCTTGAGGATGAGCAGCAACTCGTCGGACTCGCCCTTCTCCATGCTGGACATGAAGTCCTCGAGCGTACGACGGCCGGTGCGCTGCGCGAGCATGGCATTGCGCTCGCGAGCCTCGCGCTTCTCGGCGATCTGCCGGGCGATCCGGTCGTCGGCCACCACCATGAAGTTGTCGCCGGCGCCGGGCACCGCCGTGAGGCCGAGGACGAGGACCGGTCGAGACGGCGTCGCGTGCTCGACGTTCTCGCCATGCTCGTCGAGCATGGCGCGGACTCGTCCGTACGCCGGGCCGACCACGACCGAGTCGCCGACGCTGAGGGTGCCGCGCTGGACGAGGACGGTCGCGACCGGGCCACGACCGCGGTCGAGGTGACCCTCGATCGTGGTGCCCTCGGCGTTCTGGACGGGGTTGGCGCGCAGGTCGAGTGCCGCATCGGCGGTCAGCACGATCGACTCGAGCAGGCTCTCGAGGCCGATCCCGCCCTTGGCGGAAACGTCGACGAACATCGTGTCGCCGCCGTACTCCTCGGGCACGAGACCGTACTCCGTCAGCTGGCCGCGCACCTTGCTCGGATCCGCCTCCGGCTTGTCGACCTTGTTGACGGCGACGACGATCGGTACGCCGGCGGCCTTGGCGTGGTTGAGCGCCTCGACCGTCTGCGGCATGACGCCGTCGTCGGCGGCAACGACGAGCACCGCGATGTCGGTTGCCTGTGCACCGCGTGCACGCATCGCCGTGAACGCCTCGTGACCCGGCGTGTCGATGAAGGTGATGCGCCGCTCGTTCTCGTCGACCTCGGTTGCGACCTGGTAGGCACCGATGTGCTGGGTGATGCCACCGGCCTCCTTGTCGACGACGTTGGCGTTACGCAACGCATCGAGGAGCTTGGTCTTACCGTGATCGACGTGACCCATGACGGTGACGACCGGCGGTCGGGGCGCCATGTCGTCGTCGCTGCCGGTGTCCTCGCCGAACTCCAGGTCGAACGACTCGAGCAGCTCGCGATCTTCGTCTTCGGGCGAGACGACCTGCACGTCGTAGTCGAGCTCCTCGCCCAACAGCTGCAGCGTCTCGTCGTTGACCGATTGCGTAGCGGTCACCATCTCGCCGAGGCCGAACAGCACCTGTACGAGCGATGCCGCATCGATGCCGGCCTTGTCTGCGAAGTCGGTCAGTGACGCACCGCGCGCCAGCCGGATCGTCTCGCCGTTGCCCTTGCGGACCCGCACGCCCCCGGTCGAGGGAGCCTGCATGTTGTCGAACTCTTGGCGCTTCGCGCGCTTGCTCTTGCGTCCGCGCCGGGCTGGGCCGCCGGGGCGACCGAACGCACCTTGCGTGCCACCGCGACCACCGCGGCCGCGACCACCGAAGCCCGGACGACCGCCCGCGGGCGCGCCGGGACGACCGGCACCGCCCGGTGCGCCGCCACCGCCACCGGAGCCACCACGACCACGACCGCCACCGGCACCACCGGGGCCGCCGCGACCGCGACCGCCGCCGGGGCCACCGGGCGAGCCCAGCGACTTCGACGGCTGCTTCGGCATCATCGCGGGGTTCGGCCGCGGCATGCCGCTGGGCCGATCGCCGCCACGACCGCCACCACTGCGCTCACCGCGGTCGGAACGGCCGCCACCGGCACCGTCACGTGCAGCCGGCGGCCGGGGAGGCATGTTGCCCGGGGACGGCCGACCGGGACGCTGCATGCCGTGCGTCGACGAGAACGGGTTGTTGCCCGGACGTACGGAACCGCCGCCGCGACCACTCGGGCCGGGTCGGGGAGCCGGACGCGGAGTGTCGCCAGGACGCGCCTCGGGAGTGCGATCCTCCGGCTCCGGCGGCTCGTCGGCCTCCGGCTCGGGGACGGCCGTCGGAGCTTCCGCCGCCGGCTCGGGTGCCGCGGCGGGCTTCTTGCGGGCCGGGCCGGGCGTCGGCGCCGGCGGCCTCGCTGCTGCGGGGCGCGGTTCCTCCGGGCTCGACTCGGCGGGGCTCGGCTCGGCCGGGCTCGGCGCCTCGACGCTCGCGGCGTCGGCCGGCGCCGTCTCTTCGGCGGCCGTTGGCGCGGCCTCGACGGGCTGCTCATCGGCCGGCGGGGTCGACTCGGTGGTCTTCGCCGCCGCCTTCTTGGTGGTCTTCTTGGCCGCGGACTTCTTCGCGGCCTTTGCGGCGCCCTGCTCGTGCAGCTTCTCGCCGTATTGCTCATTGAGGCGACGTACGACGGGCGCTTCCACCGTCGACGACGCCGAACGTACGAACTCGCCCATGTCACTCAGCGTCGACAGGACGACCTTGCTTTCGACTCCGAACTCCTTCGCGAGTTCGTAGACTCGGACCTTAGCCACTGCTCTCCTTCATGGTGCGGTCCGAGACACCGCAAAGGAGTCTCACACCGCTAGTAGACGTGCACGCTCATTTCGAGGAACTCATCGAGGGCTCATGAGCTGTTGCTCCGCTTTCCGTTCGGTGGTGCTTTGTCAGGGTTTCGTGCTTCGAGGTGGGCACGTACGGCGTCCGCATCGACCGGCGCCGCGATCCGCAGCGCGCGTCCGAATGCACGGCGACGCATCGCCTGCTCGAAACACTCGATCGTGGGATGCAGGTGCGCCCCACGACCTGTTGCCGAACCATCGAGATCGGGGACGAGGAGATGAACTGCCTCGTCGGTGATCGCGACGATCCTGATCAGGTCGGTGCGATCCGCTCGTTTCCGGCAACCGACGCACGTACGCACGGGCTGCGAGCGCGACGAACCGCCGGAGATCCGAGATCGAGGGGTACGCACCGCCGACCAGTCTAGCGGGTCGGCCACGCAAAGTCGCACCGGCTCCCGCTGTGGGGCGCGCGCACCCTTTGCGGAGTCGGTGCGGGATCGGTGGAAACCTAGTCCACCGATCCCACACCGACTCCGCGTCAGGTGGCCGGGGCCTGGCCCTCGGTATCGGAGTGGATGTCGATCCGCCAGCCCGTCAGCCGCGCGGCGAGCCGGGCGTTCTGACCCTCCTTGCCGATCGCGAGGGACAGCTGGAAGTCGGGTACGACCACCCTGGCGGCCTTTGCAACGGCGTCGACGATCGTCACGCTCTGGACCTGCGCCGGGGAGAGTGCCTGCCCGATGAACGTCTCGGGATCGTCGGCGAAGTCGACGATGTCGATCTTCTCACCGTGCAGCTCGCTCATGACGTTTCGCACCCGCTGGCCCATCGGACCGATGCAGGCACCCTTCGCGTTGACGCCGTCGGTGGTCGCGCGTACGGCCAGCTTCGTGCGGTGCCCCGCCTCGCGCGCGATCGCGCTGATCTCGACGGTGCCGTCGGCGATCTCGGGCGCCTCGAGCGCGAACAGCCGCTTCACGAGGTTCGGATGCGTACGCGACACCTGCACCTGTGGACCGCGCATGCCCTTGCGGACGCTCGTCACGATGCATTTGATCCGAGAGCCGTGCTCGTACTGCTCCCCCGGCACCCGCTCGGCCTCCGGCATCAGGGCTTCCAGCGACCCGAGATCCACGAGGACGTCGTCGGGGTTGCGTCCTTGCTGGATCACGCCCGAGACGAGGTCGCCCTCGCGCTCGGCGAACTCACCGAATCGCTGGTCGTCCTCCGCGTCGCGCAGGCGCTGCAGAATCACTTGCCGTGCGGTCGTCGCGGCGATCCGACCGAAGTCGTTGGGTGTGTCGTCGTACTCGGTGATCACCGAGCCGTCGGGGCCGCGCTCCTCGGCCAAGACGGTGACGTGACCGCTCTTGCGGTCGAGCTCGACCCGCGCGTGGGGATTCGCACCCTCCTCACGGTGGTACGCGACCAGCAGCGCCTGCTCGATCGCGCCGACGACGACGTCGAGCGAAAGGTCCTTTTCTCGCTCGAGCGCACGAAGCGCCGTCATATCGATGTCCACGACGTCAGCCTTCCTTTCGGTTCAGCTCGACGACGACCCGAGCCTTCTTCACGGCATCGTAGGCCAGAGCGTGCACACCGGTGGCCGTCTTGACCCGCGCGCCGCCGTCGGTGGCCTCGTCGGCGTCGACGATGCGTCCCTCGAACGCCTCGCCCTCGTCGGGCGTCACGCGGACGAGCCGGTCGACGTTGCGCCGCCAGTGCCTCGGCAGCGTGAGCGGGCGGTCGGTGCCGCGCGAGGTGACCTCGAGCGTGTACGGCTGCTCGCCCATCAGATCCGACGCGTCGAGCATCGTGGAGATCTCCTTGGTTGCGTCCGCGATGTCGTCGAGCGTCACACCGCCGTCCTGGTCGACCGCGACCCGCAGGACGCGTCGGCGACCGGCGGGGGTCAGCTCGACGGCCTCGAGGTCGAGCCCCAGCTCGGAGGTACGCGTCGCGAGCGCCTGCTCGAGGGCTTCGGGGACGGGAGCCTTGCTCACGATTGCCTCCTAGGTGTTCTGTTGTGGGCGCAAATCTCACCCTATACACCGGGCGCGAGTGGGGCGGATCACGCCGACGTACGTACGGAGCCGTCGGGTACCGTCTGTGCAGTGACAGCACGGGTTTCGCGGAGGTTGAGCCGCCGCGCCTTCCTCACGGTCGGCGGCCTCGCCGCGGCGACGCTCGCCGCCGGGTGCGGGGCGGTCGACGACCTGCTCGACGACGACTCCGGCTCGCCGTCGCCCGAGCAGTCAAAGTCGGCGGACGACCGGCTCATCGCGTCCGCGCTCGCCGACCAGGAACGGTTGCTCGCACGCTGCCTCGCCGTACGCGCGGCTCACCACTCGCTCCGTACGACCCTCGCCCCGATCGCCGACCACCATCGCGTGCATGTCGAGATCCTCGGTGGTGATCCGACCAAGCGGCGGGCGCGGATCAAGGTGCCGTCGTCCGAGCCCAAGGCGCTGGCGGCATTGCGCGACCTCGAGGACGCCGCCAGGACCCGACGTACGTCCGACGCCAACCGGGCCGCCTCGGGCGAGTTCGCTCGCGTACTGGCCGCGATCGCGGCATCGGAGGCGCAGCACGTCCAGGTGCTCGACCAGGCGATCGGTGGCGGGTCGTGAGCGCCGGCACCGTCGTGGAGGCCCTGCAGGACGCGCTCGCGGGCGAACACGCGGCGGTGTACGCGTACGGCGTGATCGGTGGCCGGCTCGACTACGGCACCCGCTACCAGGACCTCGCCACCGGCCTGTACGCCGACCATCGCGACCGCCGGGATGCGCTGACGCAGTACGTCGCCGACGCCGGCGCCGAACCGGTCGCCGCCGAGGCGGCGTACGAGCTGCCGGTCGCCGTCGAGTCCGACACGGACGCGCAGCGGCTCGGCCAGCAGCTCGAGGACCGCTGCTCGGTGCTGTACGCCGGCGTCGTCGCGACCGCGACCGGCGGGCCGAGGTCGTTCGCGGTCGAGGCGCTCGGCGGGTCGGCGCTCGCCGGGGTCGAGTGGGGTGCGCCTTCGACCGCGTTGCCCGGCGTCGAGCAACCGTGACCGGGCCGGCCGCGGCCTACTGGTAGTCCTCCAGGTCGGGCATCTCCATGGCCGACGTATCGGGTGTGAAGTCGTCGATCTTCCACTCACCGTCCTCTTGAACGAGCTGGACGTCGACCGGAACGGTCACCTCGTTGCCGTCGCCCATGACGTCGCCGGCCATCTCGACCGTCGCCGTCGCCTGGTCGCCGTTCTCCTGGACATCGGACACGGTGAACTCGAACTTCTCCAGCATGTCGGCCGACATGCCCTGCGCCTGGAAGTTCTCCGATGTGCACTCGGCGGTGCCGTACGTCGTCTGGAAGCTCTTGCTCGTCAGGTCGACGACCGCATCGCAGTCGAGGTCCTTGACGGCCCCGACGAACTCGTTGACGGTGTCCTCCGCACTCCCGCCCGACTCCTCGGCCGCGGGACCGTCACCGGACCCCTCGGTTGAGGAGTTCGCCGTGTCGTCGCTGCCGCCGTCACCGTCGTCGTCTGAGAGCAGGAAGAACCCACCGACCGCGAGCGCGATCACGACGAGTACGGCCACGCCGCCGATGATGAACGGTGTCTTGCTCCCGCCGCCACTGTGGCCGGGGCCGGGCTGCTGGTACTGGCCCGGTGGCTGCTGACCGTACTGCTGCTGACCGTAGGGCTGCTGACCGTACTGCTGCGGGGGTTGCTGACCGTAGGGCTGCTGACCGTACTGCTGCGGGGGTTGCTGACCGTAGGGCTGCTGACCGTACTGCTGCGGGGGTTGCTGACCGTAGGGCTGCTGGCCGTACTGCGGTGGCTGGCCGCCATAGGGAGGCTGGCCCTGAGGCGGTTGACCGCCTGGTGGGGGTTGCTGCCCGTACGGCGGCTGCTGCCCGTAGGGTCCGTTGCCGTAGCCCGGAGGCGGTTGTTGGTTGCTCATGGCTCAGTCCTCGTTGTCGAATCAGGCTTGTTCGGGTGCGAAGGAGTCGACGAGCCAGCCGTCGCCCTCCTTCGTCAGAGCGACCTTGATCTTGATGTCCTCGGAACCCTCGGGGCCACCGGAGAGCGTGATCGTACCGGTCGCTGCGTCGCCGTCCTCCTTGACATCGCCGGCCTCGACCTCGACCTCGTCGGATCCCCCGCTGATACCTTCGGAGAAGTTGCTGCCGCTGCAGTCCTCGATGTTCATCTCTTTGTGGAACGCATCGGTCGTGACGTCCTTGACCGCATCACAGTCGGTGTCGTTGATCGCGCTCACGAAGTTGTCCAGCGCTTCGTCGGCGCTCGAACCTGCACCTCCGCCACCGCGGAGCAGGAAGACCGCGGCGACGATCAGCACGACCACCAGCAACCCCGCGCCACCGAGGAGCAGCATCAGCTTGTTGCCGCTGCCCCCTGAGGGCCGGTCGCCGCTACTCATCTGCTCGTACAGCGTCTGATGCTGGGCCCACTGCGACGACTGGCCCGGCTGCGCATACGGGGGCTGTCCCTGCGGCGGCTGCTGGCCGTAGGGAGGCTGGCCTGGTGGAGGCGGCTGCTGGGCGTACGGTCCGGGCTGCTGGCCGTACGGCGGCTGGCCTTGCGGTGGCGGCTGCTGACCGTACGGTCCGGGCTGCTGGCCGTAGGGAGGCTGTCCCTGTGGAGGCGGCTGCTGACCGTAGGGTCCGGGCCGCTGGCCGTACGGGTCATTACCTCCGCCGTATCCGGGCGGGGGCTGCTGGTTGCTCATCTGCGTTCCTTCGCGCTAGTCGCTCGCCCACTTCGTGAAGACCACTCGTCCCTCACGGCCGCCACTACGCCCTCGCCGCTCATGGGTCCTCCGTCGACGGTCGCCCCGAGACGTCGCCGAGGCCCACCAGAGTCTAAGGGTGCGGCGGTCCAGTGGACGACAACCGTCACATCGTGGTTTCAGCGCGGCCGATTCCAGTGCTCGACCACGTTTGCTACCTCAGACAGACGCTGCACAACGGCATCGGGTTCACCGACCGCGTGGCCGAGTTGGTCGGCCGGGATGGTGCTGTGCGGGACGTGGATCGTACGCATGCCGACGGATGCGGCACCCCAGATGTCGTCGAACAGCCGATCGCCGACGAATGCGCAGGACGCGGCGGTGTCGGCCCCGATGGCGGCCATGGCCGCTTCGAAGGCCCGCGGGTCGGGCTTCGTCCAGTCGATCTCGCAGGTGTAGACGTCGCCGTCGATCAGGTGGTGCACGCCGTCGCGGGCGAAGATCTGCTCGTGCCAGGCGCGCGGCCAGACGGTATTGGACAGCACCCCGACCTTGATGCCGACCGCACGAAGCGACTCGAAGAGCGCACCG
Organism: Solicola gregarius; assembly: GCF_025790165.1. Lineage (GTDB taxonomy): Bacteria > Actinomycetota > Actinomycetes > Propionibacteriales > Nocardioidaceae > Solicola > Solicola gregarius. Next base: position 3,746,592 of record NZ_CP094970.1, on the reverse strand, counting down.
GCGTCCGGGTCGGTGACGGTCGAGGGCTCCCAGAACGCGCGGTACGCGGCAACCGCGTCGGCTGTGGCGGGGACGCCGGCGAGCGTGCAGATGTCGTCGAACGTCGCACTGCGGTGCTCATCACGCGCGCGCCCAGACCGACTGCGCCGCGTCGAGCAGCGCGGACGACGCCGACTCGACGTCGCCGGGCGCGACTGCACGGGCGACCGAACGCCACTCGTCGCGGTAGTCGATCTTCGCCCACGGCGTGAGGGTGCCACCCCAGTCGAATATCACCGCATCGATTTCCATGCCCCGCAGTCTTTCGTAACGTGCGGACAGTTGGCGAGCCAGTATTGCCGTCGTACCGATTGTCGAATTCCGGCGACTCCGAACGTCATCATGGAAACGCCCGCGCACCGAGCGGGCCGCACACCTGGAGGCACCAGTGGCACAGAAATACATGTTCGCGTTGTTCGGCGACGAGGCGAAGTGGGCCAATGCGACCGAGGCAGAGTACGCCGAGGGGATGCGGCTGCACACGGAGTTCGCCGCCGCTGTCGAGGCCGCCGGCGCGAAGATCGTCGGTGGCGAGGAGCTGCGGCTCGCCGCGACGGCGACGACCGTACGCACCGGCGATGCGCCCCTCGTGAGCGACGGGCCGTTCATGGAGAGCAAGGAGGCGTTCGGTGGCTTCTACCTGATCGAGGCCGACGACCTCGACCAGGCGATCGCCCTGGCGAAGATCTGCCCGGAGCCCGCGGTCGAGATCCGCCCCGTCGTGGACCACTCGGAGGCGTGACCGACCACGAGCTGATCGCCCGCCTCCATCGTGAGCAGTGGGGGCGGGTGGTCGCCGCGAGCGTACGCACAGCAGGCGACCTCGATCTCGCGGAGGACTGCGCCCAGCGCGCGTACGAGCGAGCGCTCGAGACCTGGGGCGACGACCCACCCGACAACCCGGTCGGCTGGCTCGTCCGGGTCGCCAACCGACTCGCCCTCGACACCCATCGGCACGCGGCGGTCGAGCGGCGCGCGCTTCCCCGCTTGGTCACCGACGCGCCAACCGACGACGGCCCCGACCTGTTGCGTCTGGTCCTCCTCTGCTGCCACCCGGCCCTCGACCGCACCAGCCAGGCGGCGTTGACGCTGCGCCTCGTGTGTGGGGTCTCGACCGACTCGATAGCCCGGGCGCTGCTCGTGCGCAGACCGACCGCGGCCGCCCGGATCACCCGCGCCAAGCACAAGATCGCCCGCGCCGGGGCGCCGTACCGGCTGCCAGAGCCCGACGAGCTGCCCGAGCGGATGGCGGGCGCACTCGAGGTGATCCATCTGGTCGCGACGACGGCACACGAACGCGAGCGACTCGGCGAAGGCGACGACCTGACCGAGCGGGCGTGGATCCTCGCCCGCTCACTCGTCGACGAGGTCCCCGACGATCCCGAACCGCGCGGGCTGCTGGCGCTGATCGTGCTCAACGCGGCGCGGGCCGGATCCCGCGTCGGTCCGGACGGCGAACGGCTGCTCGGCGAGCAGGACCGCACCAAATGGGACGTCGACGGCGTACGCGCCGGGCTGCGCCTCGCGACCGAGGCGCTGACCGCCGGAGTCGCGTCCGAAGGCGGGCCCGGCCGGTTCGCGCTGCAGGCCGGCATCACCGGCCTGCACGCGCAGGCTCCCTCACTTGCCGAGACCGACTGGTCGGCGGTCATCAGCCTGTACGACCGCCTGTGCGAGCGCTGGCCCACACCGGTCGTCCTCCTCAACCGCGCGATCGCCCGCTCGTACGTCGAGGGTCCCGCGGCTGCGCTCGAGGAGCTCGATGCGCTGCAGTCCGCGCCGGCGCTCCGCGACTACCCGTACCTGCAGGCCGCGCGTGGTGCGCTGCTCGCCGATCTGAATCACCCGGCAGAGGCAGCTGCAGCGTACGAGCGGGCGCTCGCGGTCGCGGTCGACGACGAACAGGCGCGGTTCCTGCGCGCCCGAATGGATGCGATCCACACCTGATGGCGGACGCCCCGTGAGGCGCACCTTTCGGCCCCAGAAACGCGCGGATGGGGGCGGAATCGTGCGGCTCAGCGGGCCTACGCCGACAGGCTACGCCGACAGGTGGGCGACGGCGTCCGCCAGCGGGACGTTCACACGCTCCCCGGATCGGCGGTCCTTCACCTCCACGACGCCGTCGGCCAGGCCGCGCCCGACCACGACGATTGTGGGGATGCCGATCAGCTCGGCGTCGGCGAACTTCACCCCGGGCGACACCTTGCGCCGGTCGTCGTACAGCACGGTCGTTCCGGCCGCCTCGAGGTCGCCCGCGAGCTCATCCGCCGCGGCGAACACGGCGTCGTCCTTGCCGGCCGCCACCAGGTGGACGTGGGCCGGTGCGATCTCTCGCGGCCAGATGATGCCGCTGTCGTCGTGGGAGTTCTCGATGATGGCCGCGACCGCTCGCGAAACCCCGACGCCGTACGAGCCCATCGTGACCGTGACGAGCTTGCCGTTCTCGTCCAGCACCTGCAGGCCGAGCGCGTCGGCGTACTTGCGACCCAGCTGGAAGATGTGACCCATCTCGATGCCACGCGCCGCCTCGAGCGCCGAGCCGCAGTTGGGGCAGACGTCGCCCGCGCGTACCTCGGCGGCCTCGATGGTGCCGTCGGCGGTGAAGTCGCGGCCCGCGACCAGGTCGATCACATGGCTGCCCGGTTTGTCGGCGCCGGTGACCCAGCGGGTGCCGTCGACGACCCGGGGATCGAGCAGGTAGCGGATACCGCTTGCGTTCTCACTGCCGAGCACGCCCGGACCGATGTATCCCTTGGCCAGGCTCTGGTTCGCCGCGAAGTCGGCCTCGGTGAACGCCTCGACCTCATCCGGCTCGAGCACTCCCCCGAGGCGTTTCAGGTCGACTTCACGATCGCCCGGTACACCGATCGCGAGCGGCTCGCGGCTGCCCTCGGGATGTACGACGGTGACGATGACGTTCTTCAGGGTGTCGCTCGCGTGCCACGGACGGTCATCGCGCGGGAACCGCTCGTTCAGATGGTCGACGAGGGTGTCGATCGTCGGCGTGTCCGGGGTGACTTCGGCATGCGCGGCCGGCGCATCGTCGTACGGAAGCGGATCGGGCACCGGCACGTGCACTGCTTCGACGTTGGCCGCGTAGTCGCAGCTCGTGCAGCGTACGTAGGTGTCTTCGCCGGTCTCGGAGGTCGCCAGGAACTCCTCGCTCGCCGAGCCGCCCATCGCGCCCGACAGCGCCGAGACGATCACGTAGTCGAGCCCGAGCCGGTCGAAGATCTTGATGTAGGCGTCGCGGTGCGCCTGGTAGGACTTCAGGAAGTCGTCGTCGCAGACGTCGAAGGAGTAGGAGTCCTTCATCACGAACTCGCGCCCGCGCAGGATGCCTGCGCGGGGGCGCGGCTCGTCGCGGTACTTCGTCTGGATCTGGTACAGCCACACCGGGAGGTCCTTGTACGACGAGTACAGGTCCTTGACCATGAGGGTGAACACCTCCTCATGGGTCGGCGCGAGCAGGTAGTCGGCGTCCTTGCGGTCCTTCAACCGGAAGATGTTGTCGCCGTACTCCGCCCAGCGGTTCGACGCCTCGTACGGCTCCTTCGGCAGCAGCGCCGGAAAATGCACCTCCTGCGCGCCGATCGCATTCATCTCCTCGCGTACGACCCGCTCGACGTTGCGCAGCACGGTGTAACCGAGCGGCAGCCAGGAGTAGATACCCGGCGCGGCGCGGCGGATGTAGCCGGCGCGGACGAGCAGCTTGTGGCTCGGCACCTCGGCGTCCGCCGGGTCGTCGCGCAGCGTGCGTACGAACAGGCTCGACATGCGAGTGACCACTGATGACTCCTGCAGGATCGGGTGGATGTGCGGTGCTAGGTCGTGTTGGTGAAGCCCGCGGCTCAGCCTATCGCGCGGTGCGGGCCGCTTTCATCGCAGTTTTGACCAACGGCACCTGCAGCGGGAGCCGAGCGATCGTGCCGGCCTTGTACCAGAGCGGAGCCTTCTCGCTGCGGACAACGGATGCGCACATCTGCAGGTTCGCCGGAAAGACGCCCACCATCAGCGCTGCGGTCGCCCAACCACCCAGCCGGCGCGTACGCGGGTTGGCGAGAGTCGCGGCGCAGGCCAGCTCGGCGAGGCCGGACGCGTACACCAACTCGCGCTTGTACGGCAACGGTGCCGGCACGATGCGCTCGAACGGCTCGGGGCGCGCGAAGTGCAGTGCGCCCATGCCCGCGAGCAGCAGCGCGAGTACCTTCACGTCACGGTCCATGACCACTCCCTCAATGCGACACCATCCGAAGACCATCCCTGCGGGCCCCGAGGGCGAACGACACCTCGCTGACCGCGGCGATCGTCTCACGCAGCTTCGGTTTGAGTGACTCCGGCGTTTCCGCGTCGGCGAGCGCGGCCCTCGCGTCGAGCACCCGCATCGTGTCGGCGTACTCGCCCGGCATCGTGATCTGCGTCGGTACGAAGCGCGCCGCGGTGACCGACCAGCCGTCGTCGCTCTCGGCGAAGGTGAACTCTGCCGTCGTACCTCGATACGTCTCCGGCAGGGTCAGCTCCTGCTGGGCGATGAAGTTGCCCAGGCCGTACGCGACCCACGTGCCGTTCACGACGTCGAACGGCTGGGAGGTGTGTGCGTGATGGCCGTACACCAGGTCGATGTCGGGCGACTGCGTGATCTCGTCGACGACCTCGCGCTGGTGCTCGGTCGGCGCCTCGTCGTACTCCTTGCCGTCGTGCAGAGCGACCATCACCAGGTCGGCGCCGTCGTCCTTGGCCTTCGCGGCGTCGGCGACGATCTCGTCGGTGTCGATCAGGTTGACCGACCACGGCTTCTCGACCGGCATGCCGTTGGTGCCGAAGGTGTAGCTGAGCACCGCGACCTGGACTCCGTTCGCGTCGATGAGCGGCGTACGCCGGGACTCGGCGGCGTTCTTCGCCGTACCGGACCACGGCAGGTCGTTGCGCCGGAACGCGTCGATGGTTCGCGCGATGCCCTCGAACCCCTTGTCGACGCTGTGGTTCGAGGCCGTCGTACAGAGGTCGTACCCGGTCTGCTTCAACCCGCTCAGCACCTGCGGCGGGACCGAGAACACCGGGTAGTTCTCGAACGGCCCGCTCGCCGGAGCGACCGGTGTCTCCAGGTGGCAGATCGCAAGGTCGGCACCGCCGATCACCGGTCGCATCGAGGCGAACATCGGTGCGAAGTCGAACCCCGGCTTGCCCTCTGCCGCGGCGTCGCTCTGCGCGGACGCCCAGACGGTGTTGTGCACCAACACGTCGCCGGACATCGCGATCGTGATCGACTCGGCGGCCGCCGTGCCACCGGCGTCCGGTGTCGACTCACTCTCGGGCGGATCGTCGGAGCCGGTACAGGCGGAGAGCACCAGCGCTGAGGCGGCCAGCGTGGCGAGTGCGGGGGCAAGCACCGTGATCCCCCGAGCGGTGAGCATGACCGCAGAGCGTATCGGTAGCGCGCCGCGACGTCACCGGTGCGTCGGCCACACCAGGTCGTACGGCTTGTGCAGGTTTCGATGACGATCGAGAGGGGCGACACAGTAGTCGCGCCTGCGTATGCCGTGGATGATCCACGGCACGGCCGCGAGCGCGCGTTCGGAGTACGCCGAGCCGTCGCTCCTGCGCCGCCGAGCCGACGACTGGGCGGTGCGTCAGAAGAGGATGGACGCGAACGTCTCACGCTGGCTGAAGCCCGAGCGCTCGTACGCCTTGCGTGCGGCGACATTGTGATGGTTGACGTACAGCGACACCGCGGGGGCGATGTCACGCCGGGCGAGCCGTACGACGCTGGCCATCGCCCGCGACGCGAGCCCTTGACCGCGCAGGTCGGGGTGCACGTAGACGCCCTGCACCTGGCACCCGTACGACGTCGCAGCACCGACCTCGGCCTTGAACAGCACCGCGCCGTCCTCGATGATCGCGAACGCCCACCCCCGGCTGATCAGCTGCGCAACCCGTGCGCGGTACGAGTGCCGGCCATGCAGCTCGGGCGACTCGCCGACCTCCTCGGTGAACATCGCGACACTCGCGGGGTAGAGCACCTCGAGCTCGTCGATCAGCACGCGGCGTACGCGGGGGTCGGGGGCGACGTCCGGGGCACGGTCGGCGACCAGGAACGGCTGGTCCATCCGTAGTGACCGCGCCGGACCCCACGACGGTTCGAGTGCCTGCCAGAGTGCTACGACGTCGTGCTGTAGGCCGACGATCGACGACGAGGTGCGACCGAGCGTCTCGGCGTGACGGCCGAACGCGTCGAGCGCCTCGTCGGTCGCCTGAACCGCGACGAAGTTGGCGGCGACGTGGCACGCCGATACCAGGCGACCGTGCCGGTGGAAGCCCCAGATCTCACCGCCGAGCCAGCGCGGTTGCAGCTGCGTCGCCTCGATGCGGTGTTCGACGAACAGGTTGACGATCGGGTCCTCGTGCACGAGCGCGCGCAGGGCCGGCAGATCGTCGGGGCCGAGCGTGCGCACTCCGGAGGTGGTCCCGAGCATGCCATGCCTCCCGCGCTCGTGACGTCGTGTCTGTGCCGGAAGCCTATCCCGCCCGGCCGGACCGGCGCGCGACGCCGTGCGCCGCTGCGGTGACGTCGTCGACGATCGCATCCGACCGGGCGGCACGTACGCAACCGGCCACGAGCCGGCCGAACTCGTCGTCGTTCGCGACGCCGCGCAGGGCGACCGGGTCGCGCGGGAGGCCGAGCCGCTCGGCACCGTCCGCGGCGATCGGGTCGGCATACGGTACGAGGCCCGGCCAGACGGCCTGTACCTCGCGCAGAAAGATCGTGGCGCCCGTCGGCCCGACCCCCTTGAACCGCTGCAGCAGGTTCGCCAGGCGTTCGGCGTCGTCGCCACCGTGATCGTGGAGCCGCCGAAGGTCGCTGCCCCACTCGTCACGTACGTCCGTGGCGAGCTCCGCGAGCCGGGTCGAGGTGCGCTCGTCGTACCGGCGGTAGCCGCCGCGACCGAGGGCATCGACGCGTTCCTGCCAGGTGGTCTCGAGCATCCGCTGGGGCGTACGCCAGCCGGCGCGGGACAGCTCGCGCGCCGAGCGTACGGCGAGGGTTGCGTCGATCCGGGCGGACAGCAACACGGTCAGGACGAGCAGTCGCCACAGCGGAGACGGCTTGTCGCGCAACGTGATGCCCGACTCGGCGGCGAACGTCGTACCGTATCGATCGATCACGATGCGCGCGATGCGGTCGGCGCGCTCAGGCATCATTCCCCCAGCTTCGAAGGGTGGGTTCGTTCCACGGTACGCACAACCGACCGCGCCCCTTCAAGATCTCCCGATCAGGATGGATAGCCGTTGGGATTCTGCGACTGCCAGCGCCACACGTCGACGCACATGTCGTCGACGCTCTTCGTCGTCGCCCAGCCGAGCTCGGCGTTCGCCTTCGACGGGTCGGCGTACGAGGTGGCGACGTCACCGGCACGGCGCTCGACGACCTCGTACGGCAGCGGGTGACCCACCGCCTTCTCGAACGCGTGCAACAGCTCGAGCACGCTGGTGGGCCGACCGGAGCCGAGGTTCCATACGTTGACCGGCTTCTCGGTGCGGGTCAGCTCCTCCAGCGCGGCGACGTGGCCGGCGGCGAGGTCCTCGACGTGGATGTAGTCGCGCTGACCGGTGCCGTCGGGGGTGTCGTAGTCGTCGCCGAAGACGCTCAGCTTGTCGCGCTTGCCGACCGCGACCTGGGCGATGAACGGCATCAGGTTGTTCGGTATGCCCTGTGGATCCTCACCGATCGTCCCGGACGGATGCGCGCCGACGGGGTTGAAGTAGCGCAGCAGCGCGAACCGCAGCGACGGATCGGCGGTCGCGATGTCGGTCAGGATCTGCTCCTGCATCACCTTGGTCCAGCCGTACGGGTTGGTGGCGAAGGTGGGACGGTCCTCGGTGGCACCGGCCTGGTCGGTGCCGTACACGGTGGCGCTGGAGGAGAAGACGAGCTTGTCGACGCCGTGCCGTTGCATCGCGCGGACGAGCGAGAACGTCGAGTCGAGGTTGTTGGAGTAGTACGCCAGCGGCTTCTCCACGCTCTCGCCGACCGCCTTGAGGCCGGCGAAGTGGACGACGGCGTCGATCTCCTCGGTCGAGAACAGGTGCTCTGTCTTGTCGGCATCGGTGAGATCGAACGCATGCACGGGGATGTGGCGGCCGGAGAGCGCTTCGAGACGGGCGACCACGGTCGGCTTGCTGTTGGAGAAGTCGTCGACCACGATCACGTCGTGGCCCGCATCGATAAGGGACAGGACGGTGTGGGAGCCGATGTAGCCGGCTCCGCCGGAGACCAGGACACGCATGGGACCCGAGCCTACCGAGTGCGCCACGCTTCAGGTACGCGGGAGCGCGAGGCCCATCCAGTGGTTGGTGACGCCGCCCGCGTCCGACGCGCTGCGTACGTAGGTGAATCCCTTCGCGCGGTAGAACGCCGCCGCGTGTTCGTTGCCGTCGAGGTAGGACAGCAGCAGGCGGTCGACGTCGTCCGGCAGACCCCCGATAGCCGTCTCGAGGAGGGCGGAGCCGATGCCGCTACCGTGTTCGGACGGCAGCACGTACAGCTTCCACAGCACCGGCTCGCCGTCGAGGTCGCCGACGACCGCCGTACCGAGAATCTCGTGGTCGCGCTCGGCGAGGTAGTGCGTCGTACGCCCCATCGACTCCGCGATGTAGTCGGTGCGCCACCAGGTCTCCATGACGAAGCGCGCGTACTCCTCGCCCGCGATCGGTGCGTACGTCGGGATCGTGACCGCGGCGCCCAGCTCGTGCAGGGCCTGCGCATCGTCGCGCGTCGCCTCCCGGATCGTGTACGCGGTCATGGCAGGGTCCTCGACATCTTCTGGCTGACGACGTCGTAACCGAGCATCTCGTACAGGCGCACCGCCGCCGAATTATCGGCGAACACGTGCAGACCGATCGAGGCGGCGCCGCGTTCGTGGGCGAACGCCTGACCCGCCAGCATGATGGCCCGACCGTGACCGCGGCCTCGACCGGGCTCGTCGACCTCGATGTCGTACACGAACGCCTTCGGCGCGCGGATCTGCAGCCACAGGATGCCGACCCGCTCACCGTCGTGCTCTGCCAGCAACAGGTGATTGCCCTCGGTAGCCGCCCCGTCGGGCAGCAACTCCTCGAACTGGCGCTTCGCGGCCTCGGGTGCCTCGGCGGAGAGCATCGTGCCGGCGCGGACGTTGTCCTTCGCGTACTCGGCGATCGCGTAGTCGCGATAGGCGGCGAACTCGGCCTCGGACATCGTTCTCAGCTCGACGGTCATCCCGCCGATCCTGCCACAGCCGCCCGACCTTTACCATGTTTACATGGTAAAGGTGCGCCTTGCATGGCGAATTCTCCATGCAAGGCGAATGTTTACCATGTTTACATGGTAAACATCCCACCCCGGGGCAGTACGCGCTCAGCTGACCGTGACGGCCGGGGAACCGCCCTCGACCGGCTCCATCTCCTCGGCGATGCGCATCGCCTCGTCGATCAGCGTCTCGACGATCTGGCTCTCCGGGACGGTCTTGATCACCTCGCCCTTGACGAAGATCTGCCCCTTGCCGTTGCCGGACGCGACACCGAGATCCGCCTCCCGGGCCTCGCCCGGGCCGTTGACGACGCAGCCCATGACGGCGACCCGCAGCGGCACCTCCATGCCCTCGAGCCCGGCGGTCACCTCGTCGGCGAGCTTGTAGACGTCGACCTGCGCGCGACCGCACGACGGGCACGAGACGATCTCCAGCTTGCGGGGCCGGAGGTTCAGCGACTGCAGGATCTGCGTGCCGACCTTGATCTCCTCGACCGGCGGCGCCGACAGCGAGACCCGGATGGTGTCGCCGATGCCGCGCGAGAGCAGCGAGCCGAACGCGACCGCCGACTTGATGGTGCCCTGGAAGGCCGGGCCCGCCTCCGTCACACCCAGGTGCAGCGGCCAGTCGCCGCGCTCGGCGAGCATCTCGTACGCCTGCACCATCACGACCGGGTCGTTGTGCTTGACGGAGATCTTGAAGTCGTGGAAGTCGTGCTCCTCGAACAGCGACGCCTCCCACACGGCCGACTCGACCAGCGCCTCGGGCGTCGCCTTGCCGTACTTCTCCAGCAGCCGCTTGTCGAGCGACCCGGCGTTGACGCCGATCCGCAGCGAGACGCCCGCGTCCTTCGCGGCCTGCGCGATCTGCTTGACCTGGTCGTCGAACTTGCGGATATTGCCGGGGTTGACGCGTACGGCCGCACAGCCCGCGTCGATCGCGGCGTACACGTACTTGGGTTGGAAGTGGATGTCGGCGATCACCGGGATCTGCGACTTCTGCGCGATCGCCGGCAGCGCCTCGGCGTCGTCCGGGCTCGGACACGCGACGCGTACGATGTCGCAGCCCGCGGCGGTGAGCTCGGCGATCTGCTGCAGCGTCGAGTTGACGTCGGCCGTGACGGTCGTCGTCATCGACTGCACGGAGACCGGCGCATCCCCGCCGACCTCGACCTTGCCGACCCGGATCTTGCGGGACGGGCGACGCTTCGCCAGCGTCGGTGGCGGCGAGCTGGGAAGGCCCAGATCGACTGACGACATACGACGCCTCCTAGGTGAGGGTGACCGGGTTGACGATATCGGCGTAAATGAGCAGTACGCCCATCACGAGAAGCAGTGCTCCGACGACGTACGCGACGGGCAGCATCTTCGCCACGTCGACGTACCCCGGGTCCGGTTTGCGGATGACCTTGGCGAACCCACGGCGCAACGCCTCGTACAGCGCACCGGCGATATGGCCGCCGTCGAGCGGCAGCAGCGGGATGAAGTTGAACAGTGCGATGAACAGGTTGACCGCCGCGATGAGGGTGATCAGCCGGAACGCGCGGTCGGTCCACGTGGTGTCGTCGACAGTGACCATCTCACCAGCGACCCGGCCCGCACCGACGACGCTCATCGGGCTGTCGTCCTTGCGCTCACCGCCGAACGCCGCATCGGCGACCTCGACCATCTTCTGCGGCAGGTGCAGGATCGCCTCGCCGGTCGCCTTCGTGTAGTCGCCCATCGTGGAGAGTACGAAACCGAGGTCCTGCCGCTCGTACTCCGTGGTCGGCGAGATACCGAGGAAGCCGACCTCCTCGTACTGCTCGGGCTCGTCAAGCGACGGCCGCACCTCGACGATCGTCTCGACCGACTTGGTGCGCTGCTCGCCACCGCGGTCGATGACGATGCTGGCCTTGTCGCCACCGTTGTCGCGGATCAGCTCGGTGAGCTGGTCCCAGTCGGTGACCGCCGTGCCGTCGAACGACACGACCTGGTCGCCCGGCTCCAGCCCGGCCTCGTTGGCCGGCGTCTTCGGGTCGCCCGGCTGGCACGTCTGCACGTCACGGTCGGCAGGGATCGCGCAGGCGGAGACGGAGTTGACCGTCGTCGTCGGCTTCTGCGCACCGATCAGCGTGAACGCGATCGTGAAGAGGACGAGCGCGATGCCGATGTTGACGAGGGGTCCACCCGACATCACGATCAGCTTCTGCCACCACGGCTTGCGGTAGAACAGCCGATCCTCGTCGTCCGGACCGACGTGCTCGTACTCGCTGCTGCGTGCGTCGGAGATGAGCTGCGTGAACATTCCGGTGTTGGTCTTGCGCACCGTGGTCGGGTCGTCGCCCTGATGCGGCGGAAGCATGCCGACCATCTTGACGAAGCCGCCGAGCGGGATCGCCTTGAACCCGTACTCGGTCTCGCCGCGGCGTACCGACCAGACCGTCTTGCCGAAGCCGACGAAGTACTGTGTGACCTTGATGCCGAACTTCTTCGCCGGCAGCATGTGACCGACCTCGTGCAGAGCGATCGACACGATCACGCCGACGATGAAGATCACCACGCCCAAGGCGTAGATCAGTCCCTCCACGGGCACTCTCCCACGATCATCGACTCTCCGTTACGGTCCTGGTCGCACGTTCACGGGCCCACGCATCGGCAGACAGCACGTCCTCGACGTTCAACCGGGCCACTTCCGAGGGTACGCGGTCGGCCGCAATGTGTTCGCCCAGCACCGACGCGACCGTGTCGGCGATCGCCGGGAACGCGATCTCACCGGCCACGAACGCGTCGACGCACACCTCGTTGGCGGCGTTGTAGACGGCCGGGGCGGTACGTCCGTGCGCGGCCGCGGTCCGGGCAAGGCGTACCGCGGGGAACGCCTCGTCGTCGAGCGGAAAGAACTCCCAGGTGCTCGCGCGGGTCCAGTCGCAGGACTCCCCCGCGTCGACGACGCGGTCGGGCCAGCCCATGCCGAGCGCGATCGGGATCGCCATCGTCGGAGGCGACGCCTGCGCGATCGTCGAGCCGTCGACGAACTCGACCATCGAGTGGATCTGCTGCTGCGGATGCACCACGACGTCGACCCGCTCGATCGGCACATCGAACAACAGCTGCGCCTCGATCAGCTCGAGGCCCTTGTTGACGAGTGTCGCCGAGTTGATCGTGATGACGGGCCCCATCGCGAAGTTCGGATGCTGCATGGCCTGCTCGACCGTGACGGTCTCGAGCTCGTCGCGCGTACGCCCGCGGAACGGGCCGCCGCTCGCGGTGAGCACCAGCCGGCGTACCTCCTCGGCGCGGCCGGCGCGCAGACACTGCGCGATCGCGCTGTGCTCGGAGTCGACCGGCACGATCTGTCCGGGCTTGGCGAGGCCGGTCACGATCGGGCCGCCGACGATGAGCGACTCCTTGTTGGCGAGTGCGAGCGTCGTACCTGCCTCCAGCGCCGCGATCGTCGGCAGCAGGCCGACCGATCCGGTGATCGCGTTGAGGAGGACGTCGCAGCTCTCCCGCGCGAGATCGGCCGCGGCATCGGGCCCGGCGAGGATCCGTGGGAGCGCATAGTCACCCGATGACCAGCCGCGCCGCTGCGCCTCGGCGTACAGCGCGAGCTGGACGTCCTGGACGGCCGACGTGCGCGCGACCGCGACGACCGGCACCCCCGCGTCGATCACCTGCCGCGCGAGCAGGTCCGGGTTGCCTCCGCCGGCTGCAAGTCCGACGATCCGGAACCGGTCGGGGTTCGCGGCGACGAGCTCGAGCGCTTGGGTACCGACGGATCCGGTCGAGCCGAGGACGATCACGTCACGCCGTGTATGCATGCCCCAAGTCTCTCAGTACGCGCCCTGCCCCGTGAGGCGCACGTTCTGGTGGAGACACGCGGGCGCGTCGCACAGGAGCGTGCGGCTCACGGGGGCTCCGGACATGCGAAGGCCCGGGCAGTCCCCCGACCGGCCCGGACCTTCGTATCCCCCAGCTCGTGACGGCTACTTCACCTCACTGCGAAACAGCCGCATGGTGCCGATGACGATCGGGATGCCCAACCAGATCAGCACTCCGACCACCAGGTGCTGCCACTCGGCCGACGACATGCCGTCGGAGTCGAACAGCATCTGCGAAGAGGTGCCGAGATCCACCCACGGGCCGATGTCTTCCATCGCGCTCCACAGATCGCTGACGATCGAGATCACCATCGGCACCGCGAAGAACGCCACGATGGCGGCGGCGGAGTTGAGCAGCAGCAGGCCGAAGCCGACGCCCCACATGATCTGGATCAACTGGAACAGCCCGAACTTCGCGAAGCCGTACTCGAGTACCTCCGAGCCGCTTCCCCAGGGGTCGCTGGCGCCGCCGATGACCGTGAAGATCGATGCGAACACGTTCGCGATCAGCACCGCGGCGACACCGAGGATCAGCGCCGCAACGATCTTCGAGATCAGCACCCGACCGCGGTTGGGAGCGAGCGTGAACGTCACCAGGGCGGTTCGCTGCGACCACTCGCTGGTGATCAGCAACACGCCGAGAACCGGCAGCAGAATCGCCTGCGGTGAGGCCGTGACGCCGGCGAAGTTCCCGTACGTACGATCGGACGAGTCGGCAGTGAGGAAGAAGATCAGCACAGCGGTTGCGGTGATCGCGCCGATCGCTATCAGCAGCCATCGACCCGCGAGCGTGTCGTACGACTTGCGGAGCTCGACCGAGATCAGCCGCGTCAGCGGAATCCTGTTGCCCGCCTTCATCGGCGCGGTGTTCTCCACCGTTGCGGCGCTCATGCCTCTGCTCCTTCGCGTTGGCTGTCGGCGGTGAGCTGGAGGAACATCTCCTCGAGCCCGGCGCCGTCGGCGGGACGTAGTTCTTGGAGTGCCACACCGGCACCCGCGGCCACCTTGCCGACCTCGGCGGGCTCGGCATCGGTACGCATCCCCGCGTCACCCGACGGCGTCGCGTGGATGCCGGCCTGACTCAGCGCGGCGGCGAGCGCGTCCGGCTCGATCGCGCGGACGAACGTACCCGCCGTCTGGAGCAGCTCGGACTTCGTACCCTGAGCGACGATGCGGCCGTTGCCGATCAGGATCAGCTCGTCGGCGATCACCTCGACCTCGTGCAGCAGGTGCGAGGACAGCAGTACCGTGCCGCCGCGGTTCGCGTAGTCACGCAGCAGCCCGCGCATCCAGTGGATGCCGGCCGGGTCGAGGCCGTTCGCCGGCTCGTCGAGGATCAGCACCTCGGGGTCACCCATCAGTGCATGTGCGATGCCGAGTCGCTGGCGCATGCCGAGCGAGTAGTTGCGGAGCCGGCGACGCGACTCCTTGTCGGACAGACTTACCAGCTCGAGCATCTCGTCGACGCGGCTCTTCGGCAGCCCCATCGTCATCGCGCCGAGCGTGAGGATCTCGCGGCCCGTGCGTCCGGCATGCTGAGCCGAGGCATCGAGCAGTACGCCAACCTTGGTGCCGGGATTCGGAATGTCGTGGTAGTCGACTCCCCCGACGGTTGCGTGCCCGTGCGTCGGCGGCGTGAGACCGACCATGATGCGCATCGTGGTCGACTTGCCGGCGCCGTTCGGACCGAGGAACCCCGTCACCGAGCCGGGCTTGCAGACGAACGAAACGTCATCGACCGCTCGGAACTCTCCGTAGTTCTTCGATAGACCTTCAACCGTGATCATGACCAATATCCTGCTGGACCCGGGCGGTCGACCGCATCGGTCCGGCGGATGATTCCGAATAGACCAAAGTATGAGTGACCCTGACCCCACAGACGTGGTTGTGCCCGACGGACGGCCATAGGCTGGGGATATGACGTCCGCCGGCCCCGAGTACCAGCCTCGGTTGCGTTGGTGGTCGCACCTCTGGCGTATTGCGCTCGTGGTGCTGATCAGCGCACTGGCGTGGTCGGTGTATGCGAAGCCGGAGTGGGACGAGAACCGAGCACTCTTCTGGACCGACCTCCTCCTCGGCATCGCGAGTCTCGGCCTCATGCAGCTGCGGCGACGCTGGCCGCTGACGATCGCGCTCGTTCTGAACGCCTTCATGGTCGTGTCGGGCGCGTCGGCCGGTGCGTCCTGCCTCGCCACCGTCTCGGTCGCGACGCAGCGGCGCTGGGGGCAGATCATCTCGGTCAGCATCGTCGGCCTCGTCGCCTCGGCGAGCTTCACCGCACTCGCGCCGACGCAGGTCGGCGGCCCGGAACCCGCATGGGTGTCGTTCACGACCAACGTGGTGTTCACGATCGCGCTCGTCGCCATCGGTATGTACGTCGGCTCGCGGCGCGAGCTGCTGTGGACATTGCGCGAGCGCGCGACCCGGGCCGAGCAGGAGCAGGAGCTACGCGTCGCGCAGGCGCGTACGAACGAGCGGGCGCGGATCGCCCGCGAGATGCATGACGTACTGGCGCATCGCATCTCCCTGGTCACGATGCACGCCGGCGCACTGTCGTACCGCACCGATCTCGGCCGCGAAGAGATCGCGCGTAGTGCCGAGGTCATCCAGACCAACGCGCACGAGGCGCTCACCGAGCTGCGCGGCGTCCTCGGCGTGCTGCGCGGGCAGGATGCCGAAGACGCGAAGAACCGCCCGCAACCGACGATCGGCGACGTCCCCGAGCTCGTGGCGGACGCGCTCGACTACGGGATGAACCTCGACTTCGAGAATGGTCTGGACGAACGCACCTCGGTGCCGGATGCGACCGGGCGCACGGTCTACCGGATCGTGCAGGAGGGTCTCACGAATGCCCGTAAGCACGCTCCGGACGCCAAGGTCACGCTCTCGGTGAGCCGTGACGACACGGGCATCCGGGTAGACATTCGCAATCCGCTGCGGGTCGGCCGCGACGGTACGACGCCGGGCGCGGGACTCGGGCTGATCGGGCTCACCGAGCGCGCCGAGCTGACCGGCGGCTCGCTGCGGCATCGGATCAACGGCCACGGTGAGTTCGAGGTACGGGCGTGGCTACCGTGTCCCCCATGATCAAGGTGCTCATCGTCGACGACGACGCCCTCGTACGCGCCGGCCTGGTGATGATCCTCGGCGGCGCGGCCGACATCGAGGTCGTCGCGGAGGCCGGCGACGGTCGCGAGTGCATGAAGCTCGTCGCCGAACACCGGCCGGACGTCGTACTGATGGACATTCGGATGCCGCGCATGGACGGCCTGGAGGCGACCGCGCTGATCGAGCAGCAGCCGTCGCCACCGAAGGTCATCGTATTGACCACGTTCGACGCCGACGACGACGTCTCCCGCGCACTTCGTGCGGGTGCAAGCGGGTTCCTGCTCAAGGACACCCCGCCGCCGACGATCGTCGATGCCGTGCACAAGGTGCACGAGGGCGAACCGATGTTGTCGCCGAAGGTGACGGCTCGCCTGATGCGGCGGATCGCCGACGAGACGCCGAACGAGGCCGACGCCGCCCGCGAGTCGCTGCTGTCGGCGCTGAGTGAGCGCGAGCTCGAGGTGGCGCTTGCGGTCGGTCGTGGGCTGAGCAACGCCGAGATCGCAACCGGGCTGCACATGAGCGTCGCGACGGTCAAGGCGCACATCTCTCGGTTGTTCACCAAACTCGACGCCACGAACCGGGTGCAGATCGCGATCCTCGTACACGACGCGGGGCTCGTCTGAGCGCGTGGCATATCGTGTGCCGCGTCGACTTCGATGAGCAGGAGGACTGGTCCGATGGGTGCGTTGTGGCATGGGTTCGCCGACATGGGGGCGATCGAACGAGACGGCGAGTTCGTCATCGCGCGCGGCGAGGGCGCGTACATCTGGGACACCGAAGGCACGCGCTACCTCGACGCGACCGCCGGCCTCTGGTTCGCGAACGTCGGGCACGGGCGTACGGAGATCGCCGATGCCGTTGCGGAGCAACTTCGCACGATCGCGGCGTACTCCACCTTCGGCGACAATACCGTCGACACGACCGTCGAGCTCGCCGAGCGACTCGCCACCATCGCGCCCGTGCCGGGAAGCAAGGTGTTCTTCACCTCGGGCGGCTCCGACTCGATAGACAGTGCGGTCAAGCTCGCCCGCCGATACTGGCATGAGCTCGGCAGGCCCGACAAGCGCATCGTGCTGGGGCGCGAGAAGGCGTACCACGGGATGCACGTCGGCGGTACGGCGCTCGCCGGCATTCCCGTGAACCACGCAGACTACGGCCGGCTGATGGACGACGCCGTCTCGATCGGCTGGGACTCCGGCAAGGCACTGCTCGAGGCGATCGAACGGATCGGCGCCGACCGGATCGCCGCGTTCTTCTGCGAGCCGGTCATCGGCGCCGGCGGGATCTTCCCGCCGCCCGACGGCTACCTCGCAGAGGTACGCCAGATCTGCCGAGAGCACGACATCTTGTTCGTCGCCGACGAGGTCATCACCGGCTTCGGACGCATCGGCGGGTCGTGGTTCGCCTCCTCCCGCTTCGAGCTCGAGCCCGATCTGATGACGACCGCCAAGGGGCTCACGTCCGGCTACCTGCCGATGGGGGCACTGTTCGTCGCACCGCGGGTGAGCGAGCCGTTCTTCCGCCCCGATGCCGGCGTTTGGTGGCGCCACGGCTACACGTACGGCGGTCATGCCGGGTCGGCGGCGGCCGCGATGGCCAACCTCGACATCATCGAGAGCGAAGGCCTGGTCGAGGACGCCGCCCGCCTCGAGCGGACGCTGCACGAGGTGCTCGCGCCGCTTGCTGATCACCCGTCCGTCGAGGAGGTACGCAGCGGGGTCGGCGCCGTCGCGGCCGTCCAACTCGTCGATGCGGGCCAGATCGGTGCGGTCGCGACTCGCCTGCGCGGCGAGGGAGTCTCCGCTCGCCCGCTGGGCGGCGGTGCGATCCAGCTGTCACCCGCGTTCGTGATGACCGATGCCCAAGTCGGCGACCTCGCCGCCGCGATCCAGAACGCCCTCCCCCAACGCTGAGGAGAGAGTTTTGGCCCGGTGAGGAGAGGATCCGGGTCCGATCGCCGGGCCGGGCTCCTCTCCTCGCCGGGCCGGGATTCTCTCCTCAGCGGGCCGGGATTCTCTCCTCGCCGGGCCGGGATCCTCTCCTCAGCGGGCCGGGATCCTCTCCTCAGCGTGATGGTCGATGATGCGTTGCAGCGTCACGCGCAGCTTCTGCACCTCACCCTGACCGATGGCCCCGTCGAGCCACCCGTCGAAGGTGTCGATGATGCCGACGCCCGCGTCGATCGCTCGCCACCCGCGCCCGGTGAGCATCACCAGCTTCGCGCGTCCGTCCTCGGGGTGTCGTACGACCTCCACATAGCCCCGCTCCTGCAGATGGACGACGAGCTCGCGCATCGCCTGCTTCGTCATGGCCGCTCGATCGGCGAGGTCGGTCATCCGTGACCCCTCGCCGTCGATCGCCTGCAACACCGGAGCGTGTGCCGCGCGGAGGTCGTCGAACCCCGCGTCGGCGAGCCCGGAGTCGAGCCGCGCGACCAGCGTCCGGGTTGCCGCGGAGAGCAGGTTCCCGAGTGGGATAGGCCGTGCAGCCAACGGATTAGTTCGGGGCTTGACCATCTTCTCCACCTTCGGCTAGTTTAGTTCGGTGCCTGTCTATCATGATTCCGAACGGACGACCGCGATGCAGAGACTTCCGGGTGCCGAGCATCGCTGGGTCGACATCGACGGTGTGCGGTTGCATGTCGCCGAGCTGGGAAGTGGTCCGCCGGTGATGCTCGTGCACGGCTTCCCACAGAACTGGTACGCCTGGCGAGACGTAGCGACACTGCTGGCACGCGACCATCGCGTGATCATGCCGGACCTACGCGGATTCGGCTGCTCGGACGCGCCGCGACGCGGGTACGACACCCGTACCCGGGTGAACGACCTCGAGGCTGTCCTGGAGCACCTCGACCTGCCCGAGGTGCTCGTGTGCGGACACGAGTGGGGCGGATGGGCCGCCCTCTGGTTGGCGATGCGCTCACCTGCCCGGGTCACCGGCGTCGTGACGCTCAACGTGCAGCACCCGTGGCCGTTGCACCGCCGGCTCGTGCCCAGCGCCTGGCGATACTGGTACACGGCCGCGCTCGAGCTGCCGTTCATCGGCCGGACCGTGTTGCGGCGCGTTCCCGCCTTCACCAGATATCTCCTCGGGCGAGGGCGAACGGCCGATCCGGTCGTCCTGCGTGAGAACGCCGAGCTGATGCGCCGCCCGGACCGCGCACGAGCGGGCGAGAAGCTCCATCGCGCGTTCATCTTCGGCGACATCCTGCCGCTCGCCCTCAACCGGTACCGCCGCCGGACGCTGACCCGACCGACCATCCTCCTCGCGGGAACACGCGACCCTGTCGTCAGGCCGGCCGCGGTCCTCGGCGTGCACCCCCGGCAGGCCGAGCTCGACGTTCGGGTCGTCGACGGGGGGCACTATCTGCACGAGGACGCTCCCGGCCCGGTCGCCGACGCGATCCGCGAGCTCGAGCAGCATGCCCGACGCCCCCCGAACGGTGACGAGAGGATCCGTGCCCGGTGACGAGAGGATCCGTGCCCGGTGACGAGAGGATCCGTGCCCACGCAGGGCCGCGATTCTCTCCTCACCGGGCCGCGATTCTCTCCTCACCGGGCCGCGATTCTCTCCTCACCGGGCCGCGATTCTCTCCTCACCGTGGGTCAGGCTTCGATGTTGCTCATCACGTGCTTGATGCGGGTGTAGTCCTCGAGGCCGTACATCGACAGATCCTTGCCGTAGCCCGAGTGCTTGAACCCGCCGTGCGGCATCTCGGCCACCAGCGGGATGTGCGTGTTGATCCACACACAGCCGAAGTCGAGCCGCTTGGCCATCCGCATCGCGCGACCGTGGTCCTTGGTCCAGACCGAGGACGCGAGCCCGTACTCGACCCCGTTGGCCCAACGCACCGCCTCGTCCTCGTCGGTGAACTCCTGCACGGTGATGACCGGGCCGAAGATCTCCTGCTGGATCGCATCGTCGCCCTGACGCAGGTCGTCGAGCACGGTCGCGTTGTAGAAGTAGCCGTCCGACAGCTCACCGCCGGGACGATCGCCACCCGCGGCGACGGTGGCGTGGTCGGGCAACCGGTCGACGAACCCGCTCACCCGCTCGAGCTGCGCGGCGTTGTTGACCGGTCCGAAGAGTACGTCCTCGTCGTCGGGCATACCGGTCTTCGCGGCCTTCGCGTGCTCGGCCAGGGCCGCGACGAAGTCCGCGTGTACGCGCGGGCCGGCGAGGACGCGGGTTGCGGCCGTGCAGTCCTGACCGGCATTGAAGTAGCCGGCCTCGGCGATCGCGGCGGCCGCCGCCTCGACGTCGGCGTCGTCGAACACCACGACGGGCGCCTTGCCGCCGAGCTCGAGATGCGGCTTCTTGAGACCGTCGGCGGCCGACTTGGCGACCTCGCGGCCCGCGCGTACCGAACCCGTGATCGACACCATCTGCGGTACGTCGTGCGCGACCAGGGCGCGGCCGGTGTCGCGGTCACCACAGATCACGTTGAACACGCCGGGCGGGAAGATGTCGGCCGCCAGCCGGGCCAGCAACGACGTCGAGGCCGGTGTCGTGTCACTCGGCTTGAGTACGATCGCGTTGCCGGCCGCGAGCGCCGGTGCGATCTTCCAGATTCCCATCAGCAGCGGGTAGTTCCACGGCGTCACCTGACCGACGACGCCGATCGGCTCGCGCCGGACCATCGACGTGTGGCCGGCCATGTACTCGCCGGCCGACCGACCCTCGAGTACGCGCGCCGCGCCGGCGAAGAAGGTAAGCGCGTCGATGACCTGCGGGATCTCCTCACTCGCGGTGAGGCCGAGTGGCTTGCCCGTGTCCTTGCTCTCGACCGCCACGATCTCGTCGGCATGCTCCTCGACCGCGGCCGTCAGCTTGAGCAGCGCCTGCTGCCGCTGCGCGGGAGTCGTGTCACGCCAGGTCCCGAACGCCCGCTCGGCCGCCCGTACGGCCCGGTCGACGTCCTCCGCCCGCGAGAGCGGCGCCTGTGCGTAGACCTTTCCCGAGGTCGGATCGACGACGTCGTACGTGGCGCCGTCTGCGGCCGGCACGACGGCGCCGTCGATGAAGTTGCTGAAGACTTGCTCGGCCATGTTCAGTTCCCTTGCGATTGTGCGGGTTTTCGGACGGTGTCACATCCGCCCGCCGGTCGAGGTCCCGGAGAGCTTCTGCGACAGGTAGATCGGGATGATCGAGGCGATGATCAGGACACTACCCACCACGTTGATGACGGGCGTCTGGTTCGGACGGAACAGGTTGTTCAGGATCCACAGTGGCAGCGTCATCGTGTCTGCGTCGGCGGTGAAGCGGGTCACGATGATCTCGTCGAAACTGAGCGCGAACGCCAACAGCCCGCCCGCGAGCAGGCCGCCCCGCAGCAACGGGAAGATCAACAGCCGGAACGTCGTCCACCGCGACGCACCGAGGTCCATCGACGCCTCCTCGACGTTGCCGCCGAGCTGACGCAGCCGTGCGCTGACGTTGTTGAACACCACGACGATGCAGAACGTCGAATGCGCGAGGACCACCGTCCAGACCGACAGACCGACGCCCAGGAACGTGGTGAACGCGCTGTTCAGCGCCAGCCCGGTCACGATGCCGGGCAACGCGATCGGCAGGATCACCAGCAGCGAGATCGACTCACGCCCGAAGAACTCGTACCGGGTCAGCGCGAACGCCGCGAGCGTGCCGAGGACGAGCGCGACCGCCGTCGCCATCAGGCCCACCTCCGCGCTCGTACGCACGGCCTCCATCGCGCCCTCGTTGTGCCACGTCGACTCCCACCACTTCGTCGTGAAGCTCGACGGCGGCCAGCCGAACGTGCTCTCCGCATTGAACGAGCTCACGAGTACGACGGCCAGCGGCGCGTACACCACGACGAGCACGAACCCGACCGCCGCGAGCAGCAGCACCTTGGTACGTCCAGAGATCGTCACGACCGTCTCCTCACAGCTTCTCGAGCGCGCCCGTACGACGTACCAGGGCGAGGTAGATGGCCATCACGACGACCGAGAACGTCGCGATCGCCGCAGCGGAAGGGAGGTTCAGCGACTGGTTCTCGTCGACCAGGTTGCCGAGCATCTGTGATGCTCCCCCGACCACGTCGACGGTGATGTAGTCGCCCAGGCTGAGCGAGAAGGTGAAGATCGAGCCGGCGATCATGCTCGGGATCA
Source organism: Solicola gregarius (assembly GCF_025790165.1). Lineage (GTDB taxonomy): Bacteria > Actinomycetota > Actinomycetes > Propionibacteriales > Nocardioidaceae > Solicola > Solicola gregarius. The sequence goes on along the minus strand of NZ_CP094970.1, from coordinate 3,724,165 downwards.
GGCTCGGCCACACGACCGACAGGAACGTCCGCATCGGCCGGGCCCCGAGATCCTCCGACGCCTCCAGCAACGAGTCGGGCAACCGTTCCAGACCCGCATAGATCGGCAGGATCATGTACGGCAGCCAGAGGTACGAAAGTGTCAGGACAACCGCGAAGAGTCCGAGGCCCGGGGTGACGCCGAACGTCGCGTCGAAGACACCGTTGTCCAGGACGAGCAGGCGCCACGCGTACGCCTTGACCAGATAGCTGGCCCACAAGGGCATCAGGCACGCGATCACCAGCAACCGGGCCGTACGCGGTCGCGCCACCTTCGCCATGAAGAACGCGATCGGCAGCGCCAGCGCGAGGTCGATCACCGTCACCGACGCCGCGATGGTGATCGTGCGCACCAGCACGTCGCGGTACAGCGGCTCGGTGACGAGCTGGCGGAAGTTGTCGAGCGTCCACGTCCGGAAGATCTCGGTCGTGAACGGGTCCTGCACCCACAGAGAGGTGATCAGCAAGGCCGCGAGTGCGCCGAGATAGACCACGCCGAGCCACAGCAGGGGCGCGCCCAGCACCCCCGCCAACCGCAGGCGGGGGTGCCGATGCAGGAACGCTGCTCCTGGGGTTGCCATGAGACGGGAGCCTCAGCCCTTGATCTCTTGCCAGGCCGTCGTCCACGCGGCGTAGTCGGTGCACTCGATGTCCGTACGCCCGTCGAGGCACTCCTTGATCGGCGTCGTCCAGTAGCGGATCTTGTCGGCGTACGCCTCGTCGGCCGCGTGGTAGATGTCGCAGTGCTCCTTGTTCGCGGTCTCGTCGCAGGCCTTCAGGTTCGCCGGCGCTTCACCGAAGTACTCGGCGACCTGTGCGTTCGCCTCGGGCGAGGCGATGTAGTCCGACCACAGGTACGCGCAGTTCGGGTGCTCGGCCTCGGCGGCGACCATCCAGGTGTCGGACCATCCGGTCGAGCCCTCCTCGGGCAGGATGGACTTGACCGGCACATCCACCTCCGCGATGTTCTGGATCACCTGCCAGGTCGTGCCGATCTGCGACGTACCGGACTTGAAGGCACTGACCTCCTTGGTGTAGTCCGACCAGTACTCGCCGATGCTGGCGTTCTGCTCCTTGAGCAGGTCGACGGCCGCGTCGAGCTGGTCCTGGTCGAGCGCGTACGGGTTCTCGATGCCGAGGTCCGGCTGGTGCTTCATCAGGTACAGCGCGGCGTCGGCGATGTAGATCGGCGAGTCGTACGCCGTCACATGGCTCTTGTACTTCGAGGCGTCGTCGAAGACCGCCGACCACGATGTCGGCGCCGGCTTGACGTCGTCGGTGTTGTACATCAGCAGGTTCGCGCCCCAACCGTGCGGCATCCCGTACATCACCTCGTTGGCGGAGTTCCAGTCGCCGTCCTTGAGGAACGGCGCGATGTCCTTGTAGTTCGGCGTGAGCTCGGTGTTGAACGGCGCGACGTCACCGGCGGCGATCAGACGCAACGATGCGTCGCCGGAGGCCGAAACGACGTCGTAGTCGCCCGTGCCCATCAGGCTGACCGCCTCGTCGGACGTACCGAAGTACTTGATGTTCGCCTTGCACCCGGTCTGCTTCTCGAACGGGGTCACCCAGTCGACCTTCGGGTCGTTCGACCCGTCCTCGGCGTACCCCGGCCACGCCAGGATGTTGACCTCGCCCTCGCCGTCGCCGAGTTCCTCCTGCATCGGCACGTCTGGCGGCTGGAAGCCCTCGCCGCCCGGCGTCATCGACTCGTCGTCGCCGCCGCTCGTACCGCAGCCGCTCAGCGCGAGCGCGAGGACGCCGGCGCTGGCGAGCGCAGCGACCTGGAAACTCCTTCTACGACCGTGTCCGTTCGTCATTTGTTGGCTCCTTAGGTTGTGGCTTTACGCCCCGCGCTCACCGGTGAGCGCCAGACAGTCCTGCGCGGCGAAGGCGACCCGGACGCGGTCGCCCCGCGTCGCCTCGAGTGCCGCGCGGCTGTTGTTCTGGGTGAGAACGGTCAGCCGCGCTCCTACATCCAGGTCGACGACGAGCCGCGTGGTCGCGCCGGCGTACACGTTCTCCGTGAGTACGCCGTCGGCGCTCAGCAGCCCGTCATCGACCGGCCGTGACAGGTCCGGTTGGACCTCGAGCTTCTCGGGTCGTACGGCGAAGGTGCCGTCACGCCCGACGATCCTGCGTGCCGCCTCGCCCTCGAGCAGGTTGGAGGTGCCGACGAACCCGGCGACGAACTCAGATGCCGGTCGCTCGTACACGTCCTGCGCCGATCCGATCTGCTGGATGCGGCCCTCGTTGAAGACGGCGACCCGGTCGCTCATCGTGAGCGCCTCCTGCTGGTCGTGCGTCACGAAGATGAAGGTGATGCCGACATCGCGCTGGATCTGCTTGAGCTCGACCTGCATCTGCTCGCGCAGCTTGAGGTCCAGCGCGCCGAGCGGCTCGTCGAGCAGCAGCACGGCAGGGTCGACGACGAGGGCGCGGGCGAGCGCGACGCGTTGCCGCTGACCGCCGGACAGCTGGGTCGGTCGGCGCTGCTCGTACCCCGAGAGGGCGACCGTACTCAGTGCCTCGGCGGCGCGCTCGCGGCGCTCCGCCCGCGCCATGCCGCGGACACGCAGGCCGTACGCGACGTTGTCGACCACCGTCATGTGCGGAAAGAGCGCATAGTCCTGGAACACCGTCGTGACGTTGCGCTCGAACGGCGCGAGGGGGGTGACGTCCTCGCCGTCGAGGCGGATGGTGCCGCTCGTCGGCGTCTCGAATCCCGCGATCGTCCGCAGCACGGTGGTCTTGCCCGAGCCGGAGGGACCGAGCATCGAGAAGAACTCTCCCGATGCGATCTCGAGGTCGACGCCGTCGACCGCCGTCACGTCGCCGAATCGCTTCTCCAGACCGGTGATCGCTACTGCGGGTGTCGTCATCCTGTCGCCTTTGCGGTGCGCGTTCGTTGAATCTCGTACGAGGTTGCGTAAGAAGATAGGGAGTCGCGGATGCGCGCACGACAGGCATTTGTCCAAGATGACGGCGTATCGCTGTGCAGGTGCACAGCGTGAACTACGGTGGCTTGATGACGACGGTCCGGGACGTCATGTCCGAGGGGCGATTCGGGCTGTGCATCCGCGCCTGCGAGGCCGCGCTGGACCAACCCGTACGGTGGGCGTCGGTGACCGAACAGGTCGATCCGACGCCGTTCATGGAGCGCGACGAGCTGGTGCTGACCACCGGCGTACGCCTGCGGTCGACCAAGGACCAGGCGCACTTCGTCAAGTGCGCCGCGGCAGTCGGTGCGGCCGCCATCGGCTTCGGCGTCGGCCTCGGCCACGACCGGATACCGCGGGCGCTCGTCAAGGCCGCCGAGGAGCATCGCGTCCCGGTTCTCGAGGTGCCGTACGAGACGCCGTTCATCGCGATCACCCGCTGGGTGTCGGATCGCGATGTCAACGCGCACACGCGAAAGCTGAGCCGGCTCCTCGCCGTCCACGAACGCCTCGCCGAGCACCTGCTGACCGGCGGCGGACTCCCCGCATTCTGCGAGGAGCTGCGACACCAGGTCGGCGGCAATGTCGCCGTGATCGACCAGCAGGCGAACGTGCTCGCGAGCGCACCCGTTCGCGTCGCCTGGCCCGCGACCGCGCTCGTACGCCGACTGCACCAGCTGCAGCGGCCCACGACTGTCGACGTGTTCGAGGGCGCACATCAGGAGGCGTACGTACTGCCCGTGGCCACGCACGGGCGGCAGGTGGCGGTACTGGCGACACAGGCGAGCAGGCGCAACGACGATCTGATGCAGTTCGCGGTGAGCCTGGTCGGGCTCGAGATGCAGCGGCGCCAGGCCGTCCAGCAGGGCCGCCGCGAGCAGATCGGCCAGATCATGGAGGACGTCGTCCGGTCGGCGCTGACGCACGCCGAGGCCACCCGACGACTCGAGGCGTTCGGGCTCGACTTCCACGGCGGGCATCGGGTGCTGCTCGGCGTCGTCGAGGCCGACCCGCACGCCCTTCGTACGCTGCCGTGGCCGCTGCTCGGCCCCGACATCGACCCGGAGGGGCACGTCGTCACGGCGCAGGTCGACCGGTACCTCGCGCTGATCTTCGGCAGCGAGGGAGTCACCCGCGACTCCGCCCCGACGGTGCTGCACGCGCTTCGTACGCTCGGCCGCAACGCAGCCGTCGGCCTCGGCGGCTACTACAGCGGTGTGGACGGTCTGCGATGGAGCTTCCTCGAGGCGCGCGACGCGCTGGCCCGCGGTCCGGGCATCCACCAGGGTGCGCCGCTGAGCCTCGAGCGGCTCCTGACGGCCAACCCGGAGCTGCCGATCCGAGAGCTCGGCGAGGCGACGCTCGGGCCGCTGCTCGAGCAGGACCCGCCCGACCGTCCGCTGCTGACCACGCTGACGACGTTCCTGGAGGTCGGCGGATCGGTGAACGACACCGCCGAGCGGCTCTTCGTGCATCGCAACACCGTTCGCTACCGGTTGACCCAGATCGAGTCACTGACCGGTCGCTCGCTGTCGGAGACCCGCGACCGCGTTCACCTGTGGCTCGCGCTGCACGCGCTCGGGCACGTGGTTCAGTGAGGCCGATACGTTCCGGCTACGAAATCCGTATCGATTCAGAAGTCATCCAACGGAATCCCTTGTGAATTGGCCCGATCGTTAGTCATACTGGCCGTGGCTGCCCAAGAATTGAGAGGACACCATGACCGAGACACCGCGCCCGGACTCCGACGTACTGCAGAAGCAGGCGAAGGACCACCTGTGGATGCACTTCACCCGGCACTCGACGTACGACACCTCCGACGTGCCGATCATCGTCAAGGGTGAGGGCGCGTACATCACCGATGCCTCGGGGAAGCGCTACCTCGACGCGCTTTCCGGACTGTTCGTCGTGCAGGCCGGCCACGGTCGCGAGGAGCTCGCGCAGGCCGCTGCGAAGCAGGCCCGCGAGCTGGCGTTCTTCCCCCTGTGGTCGTACGCGCACCCGCCGGCCATCGAGCTCGCCGACCGCGTCGCAGGGTACGCGCCCGGCGACCTGAACCGGGTGTTCTTCACCTCCGGCGGTGGCGAGGCCGTCGAGTCCGCGTGGAAGCTCGCGAAGCAGTACTTCAAGCTGACCGGCAAGCCGACGAAGCACAAGGTGATCAGCCGCGCCGTCGCGTACCACGGCACCCCGCAGGGCGCGCTGTCGATCACGGGCATCCCGGAGATGAAGGCGCCGTTCGAGCCGCTCGTACCGAGCACGTTCCGGGTACCGAACACCAACATCTACCGCGCCTCGGTGCACGGCGACGACCCCGAGGCCTTCGGGCAGTGGGCCGCCAACCGGATCGCGGAGGCGATCGAGTTCGAGGGCGCCGACACCGTCGCCGCGGTCATCCTCGAGCCGGTGCAGAACTCCGGCGGCTGCTTCCCGCCGCCGCCCGGGTACTTCCAGCGCGTACGCGAGATCTGCGACGAGAACGACGTGCTGCTGATCTCCGACGAGGTCATCTGCGCGTACGGCCGGCTCGGCGAGATGTTCGGAGCGGAGCGCTACGGCTACCAGCCCGACATGATCACCTGCGCGAAGGGCCTCACCTCGGGCTACTCGCCGCTCGGTGCTCTCATCGCGAGCGACAAGCTGATGGAGCCGTTCCTCGAAGGCCAGAACTCGTTCGCGCACGGCTACACCTTCGGCGGTCACCCGGTCTCGACGGCCGTCGCGATGGCCAACCTCGACATCTTCGAACGCGAGGACCTGAACGGCAACGTACGACGCAACGAGGCGGCGTTCCGCTCGACGCTGGAGAAGCTGACCGACCTCGACATCGTCGGCGACGTACGCGGCGACGGGTACTTCTACGGCATCGAGCTGGTCAAGGACAAGGCGACCAAGGAGACCTTCAACGACGAGGAGTCCGAGCGGCTGCTGCGCGGCTTCCTCTCCAAGGCGCTGTTCGACGGCGGGCTGTACTGCCGCGCCGACGACCGCGGCGACCCCGTCATCCAGGTCGCTCCCCCGCTGATCTGCGACCAACAGCACTTCGACGAGATGGAGGGCATCCTGCGCGACGTACTCACCCGGGCGCAGGACCTGCTGTAGGGCTTCGTACGTGCCGGTGCGCGAGACGGCTCCTTCGTGGCGCCGGCGCGTACGGATTGACGGACGAATGGTCCTTTGACCGGCAAGAGCCGGTCAAAGGACCATTCTTGCGTTACTCCTCGGGCAGGTAGTACGCGATCACGAGCTTTCCACCGTGGACGTTGCGGCCCGACCGGATCGCGACGTCTTGGGTCCCGCGGCCGATGGGGTCGACCCCGACAGCGGCGTCACTCGAACCATTGGGCCTTGCGTACATGAATGGTTGCCCGTCGATCACCGCGCGGATCGCGCCGCCGTTGCCTCCGCTGTACCCGTGCCCGACCAGCGCGTTCACGCCCGTCTCCGGCACGCGGATCGCGGCCTCGCGGGTGTCGCCATCGACATCGACGCTCTTGTAGTCGACGAGCTTGTACCACCGACCACGCCAGCGGCGGCAATCGTCCAGCACGAAGCCGTTCACCGACGTACGCGGCGCGCTGCGCTCGTACACGCCGAAGCCGAGCTGGATGTCGTCGAGCGAGACGTCGGATCCGTCCTTGGCGCGTGCCCGGATCACCACCTCGACCGGCTCTCCCGCCACAATGCCGAACTCACCCCAGGCGGCACGATTCGACTCCGGACTGTCGCCGCGGTCCAGCTCGCCGTCGAACGACTGGCATTCACCCGACAGGGTGTGTCGGCCGTTCATCGTCATCTTCACCCGGACGTCATCGCTGTCTTGCCCGCCGAGGGTGCATGCGGTACCGACGGCCACGTTCGCGTCCTTCGGCGTGAAGGTGGATCGAAAGACGGTCTCGCCCGGCTCGCCGACGTCCGACGCGATCAGCGGATCACGCGCATCTGTGGTGTCCGGGATCGACAGAGTCGGGGGTTTCGTGTCCTCATCGTCCTCGACGGGCGTGTAGGCCGCGACGACGAGCCGTGCCCACTTGTCGTCGGACAGGTTGCGGACGCTGAGCGTACGTGCGCCCCCACTGGGCAGGAGCTCGGACGAGACACCGCCCGTCGTCTCCTGCGCGCCATCGATCGTTATCCGCGTGAGTGCCCCGCGGTCAGGAGAGCCGTACGTCACGAGCATCGCCCCGTCCGACTCCGGCGCGTACTGCCTCTGCGTCCCCTTCGGCCGAGTGGGACCGACCGTGTAACCGTCGTCGGCCAGCGCGTACGTCTCGCCGTCCACCGTCTTCTCCTCGGGCAGCGAGACACCGAGCACATTGCGGCGCTCCCCCGTCATGGCGTACGCCGCGACGCCGATGGTGCCCTTGGTCGACTGCGTTGGCTTGAGCGCTAAGTCCGCCGCCCGCACCGTGATCGTCACTGGCTCGCCGGCGCGTACGCCCATTCGCTCCCACAGCCGCCGGACTTTCGCGGGCGAGATCACTCCGCCGACCTCGCCGCTCGACACACCCGACGCGGCACTTCCACAGATTGCGCTGGTCCATCGTCCGTTGACCCGAGCACGTGCAACTCCCGGGTCGACGTCGTCGCAGTCGATGTCCAGCAGGAAGTCGGTGTCGTCGGGCGTGAACTCCAGCGTGACCGTGCTGTCGCCCTCGTCACCGATGACCGACGCGATCCTCGTGTCGCCGTCGACCTGCTCGGGGAACGGTCCGCCGTTCGCGGGCTCCGGCGCCGTCGACAGGTGGCTCACCACGGGTACGCCGACGATCGCGCCGACGGCGAGCACGCTCGCGGCGACGGTGGCGCCGGCCTTGCGACGGCGGCGCTGGGCGATCTTGGCGCGGATGCCAGCCATCCGGCCGGTCGAGCGCGGGTCGAGGTCGTTGGCACGGGCGTCGAGCTCGGCGCGCAGGTCGTCGAGGTTCATGGCCGCCCTCCCTCATCGTGACGGCGAGACGCGTACGTCTCGAGTAGTGCGGGGTCGATTCGCAGCTTGGCGAGCGCCTTGCTGGTCTGGCTCTTGACGGTGCCGATGGTGCAGCCGAGGGTCGCGGCGGTCTCGGCCTCGGTCAGGTCCTCGTAGAAGCGGAGCACGACCGTCGCGCGCTGGCGCCTCGGCAGCCGGCCGATGGCCTCCCAGACGTCGAAGCGGTCGCCGACGGAGTCGGTGGGATTTGCTCCGCTGTGCTCTGGCAGCGCCTCCGTCGGGCGTTCGCCGTTCCACTTGCGCCGCCACCAGCTGTTGTACGTGTTGACGAGGATCCGGCGTACGTACGCCTCGTGGTCGGTCTTGATGCGCTTCCAGGATCCCCATGCCTTGGCCAGCGAGGTCTGCACCAGGTCTTCGGCGAGCTGATGGTCACGGGTGAGGAGGTACGCCGTCCGCAGCAGATGGTCGCTACGTGCGGCGACGAACCCCTCGAACGGCACCGGATGCGGCGCCGTCCGAGCGCGCGCCCGGGAGTTCCCCAGCTCCTCAACCAATGCAGCCTCCTCGCTCATGCCCTACCCGACCCGGTGGCGGCCGCCGATGGTTGCCTCACACTTCCCGCCGAGGTACGGATTCCTGCCAATAGGAGGTCCCCTATTGGCAGGAATTCGTACCTCGGCGGGAACTTTGATGTACGCGCGGGGTAAAGTGACGTCAGGACGTTCGCAATGCATCCACCAGCATCGCCAGCCCCTCCCGTGCCTCGGACTCGGTGAGCGTGAGCGGCGGCGCGATCCGCAGGCAGTTGCCGTGCAGTCCGCCCTTGCCGATCAGCAGACCACGCTCGCGGGCGGCCTCGAGTACGCGAGCGGCCGCGGCGACGTCGGGCGTACGACCATCGGCGGCGACCAGCTCGATGCCGATCATCAGGCCGCGCCCGCGTACCTCACCGACGTACGCGAGGTCGGCGCACGCTGCCCGCAGGCCCTCTATCAGCACGGCACCGACCCGCGCAGCGTTGCCCTGCAGGTCGTGCGACAGCGCGTAGTCGAGCGTGGCGTTCGCGGCCGCCGTCGACAGCGGGTTGCCGCCGAACGTCGAGATCGAGTTGGCCTGCAGGCAGTCCATCACCTCGCCACGCGCGACGACGCCGCCGATTGACGCGCCGTTACCGAGCCCCTTCGCGAATGTCATCGCGTCGGGAGTGACGCCGTGCGCGCCGATGCCCCAGAAGTGGTCACCGGTACGACCCCACCCCGTCTGTACCTCGTCGGAGACGAACAGGATGCCGGTCTCGTCGAGGATCTCCTTGTACGCCGCGAACAGCCCGTCCGGAGGCGTGGCGAAACCTCCGACGCCCTGGATGGGTTCGGCGATCATGCACGCGACGTCGCCCGACGTACTCGTCACCATCAGCTCGCGCAGATCCTCCGCACACGCGGCGATGTACGCGGCGTCGTCCAGCTCACGGAAGCTCGACCTGAACCGATAGCCGCTCTGCGCATAGATCGTGTTGACGGGAGTCAGGCTCGAGGCCGACCAACCGCGGTTGCCGGTGATGCCGACGGTGGCGAACGCCCTCCCGTGGTAGCTGTTACGAAGCGCGATGACCTGGTTGCTGCGGCGGTACTGCGTCGCGATCAGCAGCGCCGCCTCGTTGGCCTCGGTGCCGGACGCGGTGAAGAACACCTTCGCGTCCGGGATGCCCGACAGCGACGCGATCTTCTCGGCGAGGTCGACCTGCTGCCGGATCAGGTACAGCGTCGAGGTGTGTACGACCCCGCGGTCGGCCTGCGCCTTGATCGCGTCGCGTACCTCGGGGACGTTGTAGCCCAGCATGTTGGTGAGGATGCCGGCGAAGAAGTCGAGGTACGTACGCCCCTCGCCGTCGGTGACGCGGCAGCCGTCGCCGCTCGCGATCTCGATCGGACGCTCGTAGAACAGCGACAGCCAGGACGGCATCACCGCCTCGTGCCGCTTCGCCAGCTCCGCATGCGTACTCGATGTGGCCATGCCCGCAGCCTCTCACCTCGCGCGAGGTCGAGCCACCAGCTGAGCCGCACGCTGTTGTGCGACACGCCGGGCGTTTCCCGCAACAACGTGCGGCTCGCGGGGGTTCGGCGTCAGGAGTCGAAGCCGAGCCCCAGCGCATCGGTCAGCTTGAGCCACGCGTTTCGCTTGCCCTGGTTGGCGTCTGCCTTCGCAAGCGACCAGCGGGTCAGCTGTACGCCGGCGTACCGCGCCGGCTCGGGCGGGAACGGCAGTGGCTTCCGGCGCACCATCTCGAGCTCGGTGCGCTCGGTCTTCGCTCCGTCGAGGAGGTCGAGCATGACGAGCGCGGCGAACCGGGTCGCGCCGACGCCGAGCCCGGTGAACCCGAGCGCGTACGCGACCGCGCCGTCGTACGCCGTGCCGTAGAACGCACAGAACTGCGTCGACGTGTCGATGACGCCGCCCCAGCGGTGACTGAAGCCGATGCCCTGCAGCGCCGGGAAGTACTCCTCGAAATGCCGGCCCAGCGTTTCGAACGTCGCCTGCCGCTGTTCGTACGATCGGCGAATCCCGTTGCCGTAGTGGTAGATCGCGTCGTAGCCGCCGAACAGGATCCGGTTGTCGCGGGTGAGTCGGAGGTAGTGGAACTGGTTGCCGCTGTCGCCGACCCCCTCGCGTCCCGCCCAGCCGATCTCCTTGCGCTGCAGATCGCTCAGGGGGTCGGTCACCAGCGCGTAGTCGTAGACCGGCACCGTCATCAACCGCAGCCGGCGAAGCAGCGGTGGAAATGCGTTGGTCGCCAGGATGACGCGCCTCGCCTGCACGGTCCGGTCGCCCACACGTACGCGCACACCTGCGTCATCGCGGTCGATCGCCGACGCGTGTGAGCTCTCGAAGATCTCGACGCCCGCCTCGAGGCACGCGGAGCGCAGACCCCAGGCCAGCCGGGCCGGTTCGACCAGCGCGACATCGGGATCGTGCAGTGCCGCGAGTACCGCCGGCGAGTCGAAACGCGCCCGGGCATCGTCGCGCTCGACGAACGTGGCCGGCAGACCGTACGCACTCATCGCGGCCGCGGCATCGCGTAGCTCGTCGACCTGATACTCATCCGTCGCGACGTCGAGCTCGCCGTTGCGCTCGAAGTTGCAGTCGATGCCGTACCGCGACACGGCGGCCTCGATCTCGTCGAGGTTCTCGCGTCCCATGCGCAAGAGTGCGGGCAGGTCGTCGGGCCAGCGCGACAGCCCGTTGTCGAACCCGTGCGTCAGGCTGGCCTCGCAGAAGCCGCCGTTGCGTCCGCTCGCCTCGCCACCACACGTGCCCGCCTCGACCAGCATCACGGCGCGGTCGGGGTGACGTTCCTTCGCGAGCAGCGCCGACCACAGGCCGGAGTAGCCACCGCCGACCACGAGCAGGTCGGTACTTACGTCGTGCGCGAGTGGAGGCAGCGGCTCCGGGGACGCGTCGTCATCGAGCCAGAACGGCTCCGGTTTCGCCCGCCGGACGCGCTCGGCCAGATCGCTCATGCGGCGTTCGCCCTGCGCCGCCGCGAGATCTCGGGCACCACCACGATGATGATCGCCACGAGGAACATCACGGTGCCGACGACATTGACCTGCATCGGTACGCCGCGCAGCGCGGAGCCCCAGACGAACATCGGGAAGGTCGTCGTCGTACCGGCGTTGAGGTTGGTGATGATGAAGTCGTCGAACGACAGCGAGAAGCTCAGCAACGCCGCCGCCAGAATGCCGGGGAAGACCAGCGGGAACGTCACCCGCCAGAACGTCTCGCGCTCGTTGGCGTAGAGGTCCATCGCCGCCTGTTCGAGGGATGCGTCGAGGCCCGACAGTCGCGCCTTCACCGTCACCACGACGAACGAGATGCAGAACGTGATGTGGGCGATCAGGATCGTCCAGAAGCCGAGCCGGCCGCCGAATCCGGCCGATACGAACAGTGCGAGCAGCGACGAGCCCATCACGATCTCGGGTGCGGCCATCGGCAGGAAGATCAGCACGTTGGCCGTCGTACGCCCGGCGAACCGATGGCGTACGAGCGCGAACGCGATCAACGTGCCGAGCACCGTCGCCGAGATCGTCGCGAGCAGGCCGATCTCGACACTGCGTACGACCGCCGAGCACATGCCCTCGGACGCGCAGGGGTTTGCCCAGTTGTCGAGCGTGAAGCCGTTGAAGACGTACGCCTTGCTCGGCTTGCTGAAGCTCATCAGCACGACGATCGCGATCGGGATGAACGTGTAGATGAGCACGATGATGCCGAGCGCCATGACCACGTGGTCGGCGATCCAGCGGCCGACGCGTTGCATCGGTGTCATACGAGGTCCTCCGCTCCGGAGCGGCGCGCGTACGCGATGACCATGACGACGATCAGCGCCATCAGGGTGACCGACATGGCACCCGCGGCCGGGTAGTCGCCGGCGTCGGTGAAGAGGTTCTGGATCACGCTGCCGACCATCCGCTCGTTCGGGCTGCCCAGTAGCTGGGCGTTGATGTAGTCACCCGTGGCCGGAATGAACGTCAGCAGGGTGCCGGCAACGACGCCGGGCATCGACAGCGGCCAGGTGACCTTCGCGAAGCCGCGAACGGGCGAGGCGTACAGGTCGGTGGCGGCCTCGATCAGCCGCCCGTCGATCTTCTCCAGGCTCGCGTACAACGGCAGCACCATGAACGGCAGGAAGTTGTACGTCAGCCCGGCGACGACCGCGACGGGCGTTGCCAGGACGCGGCCGTCGGCGCCCACGATCTGCAGGAACTGCAGGGTGTTCACCACCCAGCCGTCGTCGGCGAGGATCAGCTTCCACGACAGCGTGCGCACCAGGAAGCTGGTGAAGAACGGCGCGATGACGAGCACCAGCATGAGGTTCTTCCAACGGCCGGCCTTGAACGCGATCGCGTACGCCAGCACGTACCCGATGATCAGGCAGAGCAGCGTCGCGATGCCGCCGAAGACGAGCGATCGGACGAGCGGGCCCCAGTACTCGCTCAGGGCATCGGCGTAGTTGGCGAAGTGGTACGTCATGTCGTACCCGTCGAGCACCGAGCCGTCGGGGTCGTACAGGCTGGTCGCGACCAGCGAGTAGAACGGCACCACGAAGAAGACGAACAGCCACGCGACGCCGGGAATCATCAGCAGGTATCCGGTGGGGATCCTGCGCCGCGGCCTTGCCTGCCGCGCCTCGCGTACGTCGGTCGTCATACCGCGGCATCCTCGAGCTGCCGCCCCGCCTCGACGTCCTGGTCGGCGTCGAGCAGGAATGCGTACTCCGGATGCCAGGACAGGTCGACCGGCGTGCCGACCTGGAACAACCCACGATGGCCGGTGTTCTGCTCGAACACCATCAGCTCCTGGCCCCACGGCATCTTGACGAGATACTGCGTACTGACGCCGACGAAGCTGACGTCGGAGATGACGCCGCCGGCGATGCGGCTTCCGGGGGCGTCGAGCACACCGTCGATCTCGGAGATCAGCACCTTCTCGGGTCGGATGCCGACCCATCCCGCGCCGGAGTCGGTGTGCGCGCGATCCCTGGGGATCGAAGCCTTCGTACCCTGCATCTCGACGACCAGGGAGTCGGCGTCGTTGCCGACGATCTCGCCGGCGATGAGGTTGGACTGGCCGAGGAAGTTCGCGACGTACGTCGTGGCCGGGTTGTCGTACAGCACCGACGGCGGGCCCATCTGCTCGATCACGCCGGCGTTCATCACCGCGATCGTGTCGGCCATCGTCATGGCCTCCTCCTGATCGTGTGTGACGTGCACGAAGGTGAGGCCGACCTCGGTCTGGATGCGCTTCAGCTCGATCTGCATCGCCCTTCGCAGCTTGAGATCCAGTGCTCCGAGCGGCTCGTCGAGGAGCAGCACCTCGGGCTCGTTGATCAACGCCCGCGCGAGCGCGACGCGCTGCTGCTGACCGCCCGACAGCTGCGACGGCATCTTCTTCGCCTGTGACTCGAGCTCGACCAGGCTCAGCATCGCGCCGACCTGCTCGCGTACGTCGCTGACCTTGCGACGGCGCAGCCCGAACGCGATGTTCTCGAAGATGTCGAGGTGTGGGAAGAGCGCGTAGTTCTGGAACACGGTGTTGACCGGACGACGATACGGCTTCTCGTACGTCACCTCGCGCTCGCCGAGCATGATGTGGCCGCTCGTCGGCGTCTCGAGGCCGGCGACCATCCGCAGCGTGGTCGTCTTGCCGCATCCGGACGGACCGAGCAGGGCGAAGAAGTGGCCCTGCGGTACGACGAGATCGATCGCGTCGACGGCCGTGAATGTGCCGAACTCCTTCGTCAGCGTCTCCAGCCGGAGATCGCCCTTGTCCCCGTTTGTGCTAGCCACCTGTGACATCGGCCCAGTCTCCTTCGTATCTGCGGGTCTGATCGGCATCGAGCGGCATCAGGTCGACGGCGTTCGCAAGCATCTCGTCGTCGGGGAAGATCAACTCGTTGTCGACCAGGCTCGGATCGACCTTCTCCATCGCCTCGCGCGCACCCTTCACCGGGCAGATGTAGTTGACCCAGGCGGCGAGTCTCGCGGCGACCTCGGGCTCGTAGTAGTAGTCGATCCACTCCTCGGCGTTCGCCTTGTGCTCGGCTTTGTTGGGGACGAGCATGTTGTCGCTCCACAGCGACAGCCCCTCCTCCGGTACGACGAACTTGATGTCCGGGTTGTCGAACTGCGCCTGGATGATGTCGCCCGACCACGCCTCGCACGCGACGATGTTGCCGGCCTGGAGGTCCTGCAGGTACTCGTTGCCGGTGAACGCCCGGATCTGCCCGGAGTCGACGACCTCGCGCAGGTTGTCGATCGCGTCGGCCCACTCGTCGTCATCGAAGTCGAGCGGATCGGCGCCGACCCGGATCAGCATGAAGATCATCGTGTCGTACATCTCGGACAGCAGCGTCACCCGACCTTTGAGGTCGTCGCGGGTCAGCAGCTCCTCCATCGAGCGCACCTCGCTGGTCTTCGCCGCGTTGTACGCGATGCCGGTCAAGCCGCTCTGCCACGGTGCGGAGTACTCACGGTCGGGGTCCCACTTGCGGTTCTTCAACGACGGCAGCAGGTTGTCGTGCAGGTTCGGTACGCGTTTGGCGTCCAACTTCTGGATCCAGCCGGAGCTCACCATCCGGGCCGCCATCCAGTCGGTCGACATGAACATGTCCCGCTTGACCGGCTCGCAGGCGCCCAGCTGGTTGCGTACCTTCGCGTAGAACTCCGCGTTGTCGTTGTAGTCGACGTTGTACGTGACGCTGATGCCGGTGCGCTGCTCGAACGTCTTCAACGTCGAGCCGGGCTTCTTCGGCGGGTCGATGTAGGCGGGCCAGTTCGAGATGATCAGCTCCGGCTCGCTGTCGGACACGTCGGTGCTCACGCACGTACCCGCCTCGATGCGCGTACCCGGCGCATCGAACAGCAGCAGCACCGCAAGGCTTCCGACGCCGAACGCCGCGGCGCCAGCTCCGCGCAGAACCGTGCGCCTGCTCGGGCCGCTCACGATGTCTCCCCGGAGCGGTCGGCGAACACGATGCGGTGCCAGTCCTTGCGGGGCACCGCGGTGTTCTCGACCATCACGTGCTTGACCTGGGTGTACTCCTCGAACGAGTACGCGCTCATGTCCTTGCCGAAGCCCGACTGCTTGTATCCGCCGTGCGGCATCTCCGAGATGATCGGGATGTGGTCGTTGATCCAGACGCAGCCGGCCTGGATCTCGCGGCTCGCGCGGTTCGCGCGGTTGAGGTCACGCGTCCAGGCGGACGCCGCCAGCCCGTACGGCGTGTCGTTGGCGATCTCGAGTGCCTCGTCGTCGGAGCCGAACGGCACCGCCGCCAGGACGGGACCGAACACCTCGTCGTGCATGATCGCTGCGTCGCGGTCGATGCCCGTCACCAAGGTGGGCGGGAAGAACGAGCCCTCCGCGTACTCGGCCCCACGTGGCAGCGAGCCCGAGCGCACGGTCGCGCCGTTCGCCTTCGCCTTCTCGACGTGCGTACGTACGCGCTCGAGGTGGCGCTGCGACGAGAGCGGTCCGAGGTCGGTGTCGTCGTCGTGCGGATCGCCGAGGCGCATCGAGGCCATGATGTCGGCGACACCGTCACAGAACGCGTCGTACAGCGACTCGTGCACGATCGCCCGGGTTGCCGCGGTGCAGTCCTGGCCGGTGTTGATGCAGGAGCCCGCGACGGCGCCGTGGATCGCCGCATCGAGATCGGCGTCGTCGAAGACCACGAGCGGCGCCTTGCCGCCGAGCTCGAGGTGCACGCGCTTCGCGGCGCCCGCGGCGATCGCGCCCACGCGCGTACCGACGGCCGTCGAGCCGGTGAAGCTCACCATCGAGACGTCCCGGTGGCCGACGAGTGCCTCACCGGCGACCGGGCCGGTGCCGGTCAGGACGTTGATCACGCCCGCCGGAATGCCCGCCGTCGTGGCTGCCTCGGCGAACATCAGCGCGGTGTACGGGGTGATCTCGGCCGCCTTGAGCACGATGGTGTTGCCCGCCGCGATCGCCGGAAGGACCTTCCACGCAGCCATCTGCAGCGGGTAGTTCCACGGCGCGATGGAGCCGACGACCCCGATCGGCTCACGGCGGATCGTGGACGTGTGCTCGCCGGAGTACTCACCGCTCGCGAGCCCGGGGAGGTGGCGGGCAGTGCCGGCGAAGAACGCGACGTTGTCGATGCTGCCCGCGATGTCGAAGTCGCGTGACATCCGGATCGGCTTACCGGTCTGCAGCGTCTCGGCCCGGGCGAGGTCTTCACTGCGCGTCCGGAGCTCGGCCGCGAACGCGTGCATTGCATCGGATCGCTCGGCGGGGGTCACCCGCGACCAGGTCGCGTACCCGTCGCGGGCCGCGCGTACGGCGGCGTCGACGTCTGCGGCCGACGCGAGATCGGGTGTCGCGAGGACGGCTCCGGTCGCAGGGTTGACGATCTCGACGTCGCGATCACCCGTGCCGGTGCGCAACTCCCCCGCGATGTACTGGTGGCCGTTGTCGAACACAGCAGCTAGCTCCTCTGGACGGTTCTTGTGAGCGGCGTCTCAACGTATAGTCGCAAACTCAGGCCACTCCGACAAGGGATTCGGTTGTTACACTTCGGTTTCACAACGAAATCCATATGTCGACCGATCGTGAGGCAAGATGTGCGCATGACGGAACGCAAATCGGGCAATGGCGTCGTCCTCGACGAGGTGTCGAAGGGCATCATCGAACAACTCCAGACCGACGGCCGACGGCCGTATGCCGCGATCGGGAAAGCTGTAGGGCTGTCCGAGGCGGCCGTACGGCAGCGTGTCCAGCGCCTCATCGAGAGCGGCGCCATGCAGATCGTAGCCGTCACGGACCCGCTCGAAGTGGGTTTTGACAGACAAGCCATGATCGGCATCACCGCGAGCGGACCGATCGAACCGATCGCCGACGAGCTCGCTGCTCTGCCGGAGATCGACTACGTGGTGATCACCGCCGGCGGGTTCGACCTCCTCGCCGAGGTCGTGTGCGAGAGCGACGACGCCCTACTCGACATCATCAGCAACCGCATCCGCGCGATCGGCGGCGTCCAGCGCACGGAGACCTTCGTCTACCTGAAACTACGCAAGCAGACGTACGCGTGGGGCGTCCGCTGACGCTGAGGAGAGAGTTCTGGCCCTGTGACGAGAGACGACGCGCCCTCGCACGGGGCTCGTCATCTCTCGTCACAGGGCCAGAACTCTCTCCTCAGCGTAGGAGGGGTGTGAGGGTGTCGAGGACGGTCGGATCCTCGATCGTGGACGGCACCTTCGTACTCCCGGTGTCGACGATGTCGCGCATCGAACGGCGCAGGATCTTGCCCGACCGGGTCTTCGGCAGCGCGGGTACGACCGTCACGCGCTTGAACGCCGCGACGGCCCCGATCTTCGACCGCACCGAGGCGACCAGCTCCGCCGCCAGCACCTCGTCGTCGACTTCGACGCCCGACTTGAGCACCACATAGCCCCGGGGTTCTTGACCCTTGAGCTGGTCGGACACCCCGACCACCGCGCATTCCGCGACCGCCGGATGCTCCGCAAGCACCGCCTCCATCGACCCCGTGGAGAGCCGGTGCCCCGCCACGTTGATCACGTCGTCGGTGCGGCCCATGACGAAGACGTAGCCGTCCTCGTCGATCATCCCGCCGTCGCCCGAGAGGTAGTAGCCGTCGTACGCCGACAGGTAGGAGGCGACGTAGCGGTCGTCGTCGCCCCACAATGTCGCCAACGTACCGGGCGGCAGCGGCAGCTTGATGCAGATCGCGCCCTCCGTGGCGGCCGGCGCCTCCTCGCCCCGATCGTCGAGGATCCGCACGTCGTACCCCGGCACCCGCACCGACGGCGAACCCGGCTTCAGCGGCAACGGCTCGAGCCCGCGCGGGTTGGCGACGATCGGCCAACCGGTCTCGGTCTGCCACCAGTTGTCGACAACGGGTACGCCGAGGATCCTGCTCGCCCACTCGTACGTGTCGGGGTCGAGCCGCTCGCCCGCGAGGAACAACGTACGAAGGCTGGACGTGTCGTGCTCGGCGAGCAGCAACGCGTCGGGATCGACCTTCTTGATCGCCCGGAACGCGGTCGGCGCCGTGAACAGCACATCGACGTCATGCTGGGCGATCACGCGCCAGAACGCGCCGGCGTCGGGCGTGCCGACCGGCTTGCCCTCGTACATGATCGTCGTGGCGCCGGCGAACAGCGGCGCGTAGACGATGTAGGAGTGCCCGACGACCCAGCCGACGTCGGACGCCGCCCACATCACGTGACCCGGACCGACATCGTAGATGTTGGCCATCGACCAGGTCAGCGCGACGGCGTGTCCGCCGTTGTCGCGGACGATGCCCTTCGGTTTTCCCGTCGTACCGGACGTGTGTAGCACGTACAGCGGATCGGTCGCGGCAACCGCGACGCAGCCCGCCGGGTCGGCACGGCCGATCTCCATCGCGGCGGCGTACGTGAGGTCGCGTCCTTCGACGAGGTCGGCCTCGAGCTGCGGCCGCTGCAGGATCACGCAGGCGGTCGGCTTCGACTCGGCCAGCTCGATCGCCTCGTCGAGCATCGGCTTGTACTCGACGACCCGCGCCGGTTCGACACCGCACGAGGCGGAGACGATCACCTTGGGACGCGAGTCGTCGATGCGTACGGCGAGCTCGGCGGGTGCGAAGCCACCGAACACGACGGCATGCACGGCACCGATCCGTGCACACGCGAGCATCGCGATGGCGGCTTCGGGCACCATCGGCAGGTAGATGAGCACCCGATCGCCCTTCTCGACACCGAGCCTGCGCAGTGCGCCGGCGAATGCTGCAACGTGCTCGACCATCTCGGCGTACGTGAGCGTGCGGACGTCTCCGGTGACCGGACTGTCGTGCACGATCGCCGGCTGGTCGGCACGGCCGGCGACGACGTGGCGGTCGAGAGCGTTGTAGCAGGTGTTCAGCGTCGCGTCGGGATACCAGCGGTAGAACGGCGGCCGCGAGTCGTCGAGGATCTGCTTCGGCGGCTTGATCCAGTCGACCAGCCCGGCCGCATCACGCCAGAAGCCCTCGGGGTCGTCGATGCTGCGTGCGTACGTCTGCTCGTATGCGCCCATGGCGGCATCCTCGCACCGACGTCGCTGGCCGCGCGAGGAGCCGGTCGCTCGGGGTCTATGTGGCATCGGTCCAATAGGACTCAACCTATGCCACATAGACCCCAACTGAGGGTTTCGCCGCGATCCTCGCCCATCACTCGGGCGAACCGGGCCGCTCCGAGGCCGGCAGCGCGCAGGTCGCCGTGCCGCCCGGCATCTTGTCGCGGTGCTCGGAGACCCAGCGGTACGCGGGCCAGGCAACGCGCAGTATGACGCGACGGCCGAGTAGCCGGCCGAACGGCCTGGCCCACGTACGCCCGGCACGCATGATGTCGGCGATCGCCTCCGGCCCGGCGCTGTGCCGACCGTCCGGGTCGATCCACTGTACGGCGTCGTCGCATGCCTCGGCGGTGACGCCGAGCGACTCGAGGTCGGCACGCTGCCAGGGCAGCACCATGACGTCTCGAGCGATGTGCCGCTCGACGAACCGCGCGCAGGAGGAACAGAACGCGCAGTCGCCGTCGTACAGGAAGGTCGCGGAGCCCATGGGCTCAGTATCGCGCGGTGGGCACGCCGTCCTCTGCGCCCATCGACGGATCCCGCTCCCCCTCGAAGACGAGGTCGAACGACACGTACACGACCGCGAGATCACCGTGCAGGTCGAAGCCTCCGAAAACCGGGTAACCGCCGCCACCGAGGCCGCTCGACGAGACGACCGCGCGCGAGCCATCGGGCAGCGCCACCTGCTCCGCGATCGAGATCGGCCCGTGCGATACCCCGGCCCCTGTCGACCATGCGGCTCGGTCGACCGCGCACACCAACCCACTGTCGACCCCGACGAAGTGCAGCTGGTCGTCCTCGGGGTCGTCCGGGTCTTCGACGGGAGGCGTGATCGCGTGCCTGCCGAGCGGGTCGAAGCTGATCCCGCCGGTCTCGCGCAGTCGTACGGCGAGCGTCGCCGTGATCGGCTCGTGTACCTCGGCGTACTCGCCTCGGAATGACGTGACGTAGACGCGGTAACTGCCCGGCGACACCCGCACCGACACCGAGTCGTCGGTCGAGTCGCCCGCGTCGCATACCAGCAGCTCACCACTCGGTAGGTCAACGGCTCCGACGAGGTCACGCCGCAGCATCACCCGCTCGCCCTCATAGTTGTAGGCGGCACCCTGCCGCGCGCCGACTTGGCGAGCGAGCCGTGGGTGTTCCGAGCGTTCCGTCATGGTGACATCACATCATGGCGCACGGGTCAGCGTCCGCGAAAGAGCGGAGCGCGCTTTTCCTGGCGCGCGGCCCTGGCCTCCTCGATGTCACTGCTCGCCCAGCACGCGTCGAAGGCGGCGCTCAGGCGGTCGTCCTCCACGCCGGCATCGGGTGAGTTGAGCACCAGCTTGTTGTACGCAAGCGCCAACGGGGCAAGGGATGCGAGCTCCGTTGCCCATTCCTCGGCGGCGACAACGTCGCCGGCGCGGTCGCACAGCCCGTAGTGCCGGGCCTGACCCGCATCGAACAGCTCACCGCTCAGCATGATCCTGCGCGCGGCGGCCCCGCCAGCGAGCTCGACGAGGCGGCGCATGGTCCACACGTCGACGGCGAGCCCGTTGCGCGCGGTCGGCACGCCGAAGACCGCAGTATCGGAGGCAATGCGCAGATCGCAGGCGATCGCGAGCTGCGTACCCGCTCCGATCGCCGGACCGTTGACGGCCGCGATCACCGGCACGGGCGTGTCCAGCGTGGCACGCAGGGCCGCGTACAAGCTCTCGCGGAACGCCTCGCCGTACACGCCGTCGAGATCGGCGCCCGCGCAGAAGCTGGTGCCCTCGCCGGTGACCACCATGGCGCGTACGCCGTCGGCCGTGGCACCTTCGACGGCCTCGCGGAGCGCGTCGCAGTGCTCGATGTCGAGGGCGTTGCGTCGCTCCGGGCGGCGCAGGGTGATCATGGCGACGTCAGCGTCGCGGGTGAGCTCGATCATCGACGCTCCTGACGACTGACCGGCTTCGCCACGACTTCCACCTCGAAGCCGTCCCCGTCCTCGAGGTACGCCGCGTAGTGCTGCCCGCCGCCCGCATACGGGTGCGAGTCGGCGAAGAGGTGCCGCCAGCCGTGCTCGGGCGCGGCGGCCCATAACGCGTCGACGGCCGCGGGGTCGTCCGCCCAGAACGCGAGATGGTTGAGCCCTGGCCGCATCCGGTCGTGCGGAACGTCGCGTACGTCGGGCGACTGCTCCATCACGAGGTAGCCGGTCGCCGGCGAGCCCCACGAGGCTCCGCGTCGCCAGGTGTCGAGACGCGGCCAGCCGAGCCGGTCGAGCAGCCACTGCCATCGCCGCTCCGCCGCCTCGAACTCGGCGACCCAGAGCTCGACATGGTGGAAGGTCACGACTCCCCCGCCGTGATCCGCTCGAGGGCGTACGCGACGCCGTCGTCGTCGTTCGCGGGAACGACCTCGTCCGCCACGGCGAGGACCTCCGGGTGGGCGTTCGCCACCGCGTGCGCGCGGCCGACCCAGCCGAGCATCGGCAGGTCGTTCGGCATGTCGCCGAACGCCCACACCTCGCTCGCGTCGACGGCGTGCTCGGAGCACCACCGCGCGAGTCCGGACGCCTTGGTGACGCCCTTGGCGGTGATCTCGGCGAGCCCGACGGCTCCGGAGTAGCCGAGCTCCGCGCGGCCACCGAGCACGGTCGCGACCCGGTCATGGAAGTCGGTCGGATCCAGCTCGTCGCAGCGGCCGAGCAGCTTGCCGACCGGCATCGAGGCGAGGTCGGTGAGCCGGTCGGCCACGTCTCCCTCCTTGCCCCAGATGGTGCTGACGAAGCCGTCCTCGCGCGACATCCCGTCCGCCCGCTCGACAGCGAAGACGATCTGTGGCATCGCCGCCCGGAGGTCGGCGACGACCGACTCCAATGTCGCTCGGTCGATCGTGGTGCGCTCGATTACCATCCGCCGCGCGACGTCGTACACGAACGCGCCGTTCGCGCACAACGCGATGCCGTGCGCCCCGATGACGTCGGCGAAGGCGTCGAGCCTTCGGGGCGGGCGAGCGGTGACGAACACGACCGCGACACCGGCGTCCTCGACGGCCGCGATCGCCGCGCGCGTACGCTCGGACAGCGAGCCGTCGGTACGCAGCAGGGTGCCGTCCATGTCGGTGGCGACAACCTTGGGCCACGTGTCAGGCATCCGGCCCCACCCGCCCCGTGGGCATGACGTTTCTGCCCCCGATCTGCGGAAATCGGGGCAGAAACGTCATGCCCACGGGGGTGGTACCGGCGGGGACGGGCATCAGGCGTCCGCCGCGGCGAGCTGGCCACAGGCTCCGTCGATCTCCTGGCCCCTTGTGTCGCGCACGGTCGTGGAGATTCCCTTGGCCCCCAGCCGGCGTACGAACTCGCGCTCGTCGGTGCGCCGCGACGCTGTCCACTTCGAGCCGGGCGTCGGGTTGAGCGGGATCAGGTTGACGTGCACCCAGCCCCAGTCGCCGTACGACCGAAGGACGTCGCCGAGCAGGTCAGCGCGCCACGCCTGATCGTTGATGTCCTTGATCATCGCGTACTCGATCGAGACCCGGCGCTTCGTACGCTGCGCGTACTCCCATGCGGCGTTCACGGTCTCGTGCACCTTGAAGCGGGTGTTGATCGGCACCAGCTCGTCGCGTAGCTCGTCGTCGGGCGCGTGCAGGCTGAGCGCGAGGGTGACCGGGATGCCCTCCTCGGTCAGCTGGTTGATGCGGGGTACGAGACCGACCGTGCTGACGGTGATGCCGCGCGCGGACATGCCGAGTCCGTCGGGGCTCGGGTCGACCATGCGGCGGACCGCACCGATCACGGCCTTGTAGTTGGCCATCGGCTCGCCCATGCCCATGAACACGACATTGGAGACGCGACCCGGACCACCGGGGACCTCGCCGCGCTGCATCGCCCGCGCACCTGCGACGATCTGCTCGATGATCTCGCCGGTCGACATGTTGCGCTGGAGTCCGCCCTGGCCGGTCGCACAGAACGGGCACGCCATGCCGCAGCCGGCCTGGCTCGAGACACACATCGTCGTACGGTCGGGATAGCGCATCAGCACCGACTCGACGAGCGCGCCGTCGAACAGCCGCCACAGGGTCTTGCGAGTGGTGCCCTGGTCGGCCTCGAGTGTGCGTACCGGAGTGAGCAGGTCCGGCAGCAGATCGGCGACCAACGTGTCCCGGGCCGTAGCCGGAAGATCGGTCATGTCCGCGGGGTCGTCCGCGAGCCGCGAGAAGTAGTGGTTACTCAGCTGCTTGGCCCGGTACGCGGGCTCGCCGAGTGCCTCGACGGCCTCCCGCCGGGCGGCCGCGTCGAGATCGGCAAGATGGCGCGGCGGCTTCTTGCGCCCCTTGGGCGCGCTGAAGACCAGCGGGAGCGGCTTGGCGGGTGTATCGGCCGGGCCATCGGCGGGAAGCACGGACGCGCGGTCGGGTTCGGATGGGGCTGTCATGACGGCGTCCATCCTCTCATCCGACCCGCGGACCACCGAGGGAGCGTCGGGGCGCGATGCGGCAGACTGCGACGATGTCGACCGTTCGTACCGCCTACCTGTGCGCCGCCACGACTGCCGTGGAGCTGCTGGCCGAGGCCCGCGTCGCCGGAGCCTGGAACGCGCCGTCAACGCTGGACGGCATGACCGTCGGTGCGCTCGCGGGACATCTGGCCCGCAGCGTGCTGCAGGTCGAGTGGTTCCTCGACGGCGCCGTCGATGGCACCGCGAACGTGTCGGCGGTGGCGTACTACGCGCGAATCACCGATGCGCCGGACCCGGACTCCGGTCTGAACCGCGGCGTACGCGCGCGCAGTGAGGCGACGGCGCTCGCGGGCCCGAACTCGGTGGCAACCGAGGCCGCCGAAGCGTTGGCTCGCCTGCACGAGCGCCTTCTCGATGAGCCCGCGACGCGCTCGGTACCGATCCTGCATCGGCCCGGCGAGGTGATGCGGCTCGACAGTTACCTGGCGACCCGATGCGTCGAGTTGTCCGTGCACACCGAAGACCTCGCCCTGAGCATCGACAGCGCCCTCCGTACACCGCCCGCCGCAGTCGGCGTCGCCGTCGACCTCCTCGTCGCGGCAGCGAGGGAGCGCCACGGCGACGCGGCGGTGCTCCACGCGCTGTCGCGACGCGAGCGCGACGAGACCGACGCGCTCCGCGTGCTCTGAAAGGGCCGGAGGCACAGCGCTACGCTCGTGCGATGGCACGTACGGACCGAGCCGCCCGAGACATAGCCGCCCCCACCGACCGCGTCTACGCCGCGCTGGTCGATCGCGAAGCGCTCGCCAGGTGGCTGCCTCCCGACGGCATGACCGGCCGGTTCGAGCGGTTCGACGCACGGGTCGGCGGGTCGTACCGGATGGTCCTCACCTATGCCGACGGCACTGCTGCGCCGGGCAAGGCGACCGCCGACACCGACGTCGTCGAGGCCCGGTTCGTCGACCTCGCGCCCGGCCGCCGGGTGGCGCAGGACGTGGACTTCGTCTCCGACGACCCCGCGTTCGCGGGCACGATGACGATGATCTGGGAGGTGTCCGAGGCCGGCAACGGCTCGCGGGTGGAGTTCCGCGCGGAGAACGTCCCGCCGGGAATCTCGGCGGAGGACCACGCCGCCGGGCTCGCCTCCTCTCTTGCGAACCTTGCCGCGTACGTCGAAACGTGAACGAGCGCGACATGATGGAGGCATGACCGTCACCGACACCTCCGCCGTACGCGAGCTACTTACCGACTCGTTCACCCGCATCGCCGAGCTGACGGCCGCCTTCCGCGGCCTCGACGACGGCGTCGCGACTGCCCGCCCCGCCCCGGACGCCAACTCGATCGCCTGGCTGCTCTGGCACCTCACCCGCATCCAGGACGATCATGTGGCCGGCCTCTCCGGGCGTACCCAGGTGTTGGCAGCTGGATGGTACGAGCGACTCGGCCTGCCGTTCGCGCCCGAGGACACCGGCTTCGGGCACACCTCGGACCAGGTCGCGCAAGTCACCGTCTCGGTCGACGAGCTGGTGGCATACCACGCCGACGTGCACGCCGCGACGCTCGCGTACATCTCGGAGCTGACGGTCGACGAGCTCGCCCGCGTGGTCGACTCGCGCTGGGATCCGCCCGTGACGGCGAGCGCCCGACTGGTCAGCGTGACCGGTGACTGCTTGCAGCATCTGGGCCAGGCGGCGTACGTACGCGGGCTGGTCGCCTGACCCGGCACTCCCCGTGGCCATGACGTTCGGCGGCGACACGCCGGCGTGTCGCCGCGCAAACGTCCGGCCCAGCGGGGCGTCAGGCCTCGACGAGCAGGTTCAGGATCAGCCAGCACACCGGGGCGACCACGAGCAGCGAGTCGAGGCGGTCCATGATGCCGCCGTGGCCGGGCAGCAGGTTGCCCATGTCCTTGATGCCCAGGTCGCGCTTCACCAGGGACTCGCTCAGGTCGCCGAGCGTGGCCATCGTGACGACCGCGATACCGAGCACGATGCCGACCCACCAGTCGCCGTCGAGGCCGTACCGGACCGTGAGCGCACCGGCAGCCATACCGAGGACGAGTGATCCGCCGAACCCCTCCCACGACTTCTTCGGGCTGATCGTCGGCGCCATCGGGTGCTTGCCGAGCAGCACGCCGGCGACGAAGCCGCCGGTGTCGGACGCGACCGTGCAGACGATGAACGCGACGATCCGCCATGGTCCGTCGTCCTCGGCCAGCATCAGCGGCACGAACGCCCCGAGCACCGGGATGTACGCGATCGTGAAGATGCCGGCCGAGACATCACGTACGAAGCCGTCGGCGCCCTCGACCAGGCGCCAGATGAGCGTGCCGATCACGGTCAGGGCGGTCGCGACGCCCACCGCCTCGACACCTCCGACGTAGCTTCCGACGAGGATGACCAAACCGCCGATGGCGACCGGGACGATGGGTACGCGGACGCCGCTCGTCGACAGCGCGTTGGAGAACTCCCACAGCGCGAGCAGCGCGGCGAGCAGCACAATGGCGAGGAACGCGACCTTGACGAAGAACAGCGATGCGCCGACGGCCGCCAGCAGCGTGAGGCCGACCGCTATCGAGACAGGCACGTTCCGGCCTGCGCGGCTCCGTTTCGCTTCCGGCGCCGGCGAGGCCTCCGACGGTTGACTCATCAGACCTCGAGCAGCTCGGCTTCCTTGTTCTTGAGCAGATCGTCGATCTTGTCGACGTGCTTCTTCGTGATGCCGTCGAGGCGCTTCTCGGCACCGGTGAGATCGTCCTTGCCGATCTCACCGTCCTTCTCGGACTTGTCGAGGGTGTGCTTGGCGTTACGGCGCTGGTTGCGGACCGAGATCCGACCTTCCTCGGCCTTGGCGCGGGCGAGCTTGATGTACTCCTTGCGCCGTTCCTCGGTCAGCTCGGGCATCGTCACCCGCAGGACCTTGCCGTCGTCGGTCGGGTTCACGCCGAGGTCGGAGTCGCGGATGGCGCGCTCGATCGCACCCTTGGCGTTGAAGTCGTACGGGTTGATGACGATGACGCGCGCTTCGGGCACCGTGAACCCGGCGAGCTGCTGGATCGGGGTCGGCGTGCCGTAGTAGTCGGCGGTGATCTGAGCGAACATCGCCGGGTGCGCGCGTCCGGTGCGGATCGCGGCGAACTCATCGCGGGCATGCTCCACCGCCTTGTCCATGCCGGCATCTGCCTCGCGCAAGGTCTTGTCGATCACGACTCTCTCCAGTCTCGTGGTTGTCAGGCGATGGTTCCGACCACACTAGGGCGTCGACCGTAGGGCCGACACCCTAGTGCCATGCACTAGCCGTGAACGAGGGTGCCGATCTTGTCGCCGCGGAGTACGCGAGCGACGTTGCCGTCGCCCTCCATACCGAAGACGATCATCGGCAGGTCGTTCTCCATACACAGCGCGAACGCCGACGCGTCGACGACCTTCAGGCCGAGGCGGAGCGCCTCGTCGAAGGTCACCG
The DNA here is from genome assembly GCF_025790165.1 of Solicola gregarius. Lineage (GTDB taxonomy): Bacteria > Actinomycetota > Actinomycetes > Propionibacteriales > Nocardioidaceae > Solicola > Solicola gregarius. The sequence goes on along the minus strand of NZ_CP094970.1, from coordinate 3,696,729 downwards.
AGTCGAACTTGGTGGCATCGGGGTCGCGACGCGGGTCGTCGGAGTACACGCCGTCGACGCCGCTCTTCGACATCAGCACGCAGTCGGCCTTGATCTCCAGCGCACGCTGCACCGAGACGGTGTCGGTGGAGAAGTACGGCATGCCCGCACCCGCACCGAAGATCACCACGCGCCCCTTCTCGAGGTGGCGGATCGCCCGCCGCGGGATGTACGGCTCGGCGACCTGCCCCATGGCGATCGCCGTCTGTACGCGGGTCTCGACGCCCTGCTTCTCGGTGAAGTCCTGCAGTGCGAGGCAGTTCATCACCGTACCGAGCATGCCCATGTAGTCGGCCCGCGCACGATCCATGCCGCGCTGCGACAGCTCCGCACCGCGGAAGAAGTTGCCGCCGCCGACGACGACCGCCACCTGTACGCCTTCGCTCGCGACCTCGGCGATCTGACGGGCGATGCCGTTGACGACATCGGGGTCGACGCCGATCTTGCCGCCGCCGAACACCTCACCGGACAGCTTCAGCAACACCCTGCGAAACGACCCGGAGGCCGGAGCATCGACTGAGTTGTGCTGGTCCATGTCACCGGCCTCCTAGGCTGTTCGCTTGTCGTACGTCTGCGGCTCGCGTAACTCCTATGCGCCGACCTCGAAGCGGGCGAACCGCTTCACCTGCACGCCCGCGTCGTCGAGCAGCGCCTTGACCGACTTCTTGCCGTCCTGCACGGCCGGCTGGTCGAGCAGCACGACCTCCTTGAAGAAGCCGTTGAGCCGACCCTCGATGATCTTGGGCATCGCCTGCTCCGGCTTGCCCTCCTCACGGGCGGTCGCCTCGGCGATCTCGCGCTCCTTGGCGACGACGTCCTCGGGCACCTCGTCACGCGAGACGAACTGGGGACGCATCGCCGCGATCTGCATGGCGACACCGCGGGCCGCCGACTCGTCGGAGCCGTCGTACTCGACGAGCACACCGACCGCCGGCGGCAGGTCACTGGCCCGGCGGTGCATGTACGTCGCAACGTCGCCGTCGAAAACGGCGACACGGCCGAGCTCGATCTTCTCGCCGATGACCGCGGCCAGCTCGCCGATCGCGTCGGCGACCGTCGTGCCGTTCGTCAGCTCGACGGCACGCAGCGAGTCGGCGTCGACGGCCTTGCTGCGGTCGGCCGCCTGCGCGAGCGTCTCGGCGAGCGCGACGAACTGGTCGTTCTTCGCGACGAAGTCGGTCTCGGAGTTCAGCTCGACGAGGGCGTTGCCGGAGGCGGCGACGAGGCCGCTGGTGGCCTCGCGCTCCGAACCGCGCTTGGCGGCCTTCGCCGCACCAGTGATGCGTAGCACCTCGACCGCCTTGTCGAAGTCGCCGTCGGCCTCGGTGAGCGCCTTCTTGGCGTCCATCATCCCGGCGCCGGTGGCGTCACGGAGCTTCTTCACATCCGCTGCGGTAATGCTCATGGTCTTCTTTCTCGTCTGTCACTCGTGGGTGGGAATCAGGCCTTCGCGTCGTCGGCGGTGGCCTCGGTCGACTCGGCTGCCGGGGTCTCCTCGACCTTGGCGGCTTCCTCGGCTGCCGGGGTCTCCTCGACCTTGGCGGCTTCCTCGGCTGCCGGGGTCTCCTCGACCTTGGCGGCTTCCTCGGCTGCCGGGGCTTCCTCGACCTTCGCGGCCTCCTCGGCCGCCGGGGCGTCCGCGTCGGCGGCCGACTCGGTCGCACCGTCCGCGGCGGCGCCCGTGGCGAGCTCGCGCTCCCACTCGGCCAGCGGCTCGTCCGAACCGAGCTCCGCGCCGGCGGGAGCCTCGCCCGACTTCGCGGTGCCGCGCTCGATCAGGCCCTCGCCGACGCCATCCGCAACGACGCGGGTGAGCAGCGTGACCGAGCGAATCGCGTCGTCGTTGCCCGGGATCGGGTAGTCGACGTCGTCGGGATCGCAGTTCGTGTCGAGGATCGCGATGATCGGGATGTTGAGCTTCTTGGCCTCGTCGACGGCGAGATGCTCCTTCTTGGTGTCGACGATCCAGACCGCCGACGGCGTACGACCCATGTCGCGGATGCCGCCGAGCGTGCGGTTCAGCTTGTCGTACTCCCGCCGCATGTGCAGGAGTTCCTTCTTCGTGCGGTCGGAGCCGGCGACATCGTCGAAGTCGATCTCCTCGAGCTCCTTCATGCGCTGCAGCCGCTGGTGCATCGTCTGGAAGTTGGTGAGCATGCCGCCGAGCCAGCGCTGGTTGACGTACGGCATGCCGACGCGGGTGGCCTGCTCGGCGATCGCTTCCTGCGCCTGACGCTTGGTGCCGACGAACAGGATCACACCGCCGTTCGCGACGGTCTGCTTGATGAACTGGAACGCGTTGTCGATGTAGCTGAGCGACTGCTGCAGGTCGATGATGTAGATGCCGTTGCGCTCGGTGAAGATGAAGCGCTTCATCTTCGGGTTCCAGCGCCGGGTCTGATGTCCGAAGTGGACGCCGCTCTCGAGCAGCTGTCGCATGGTGACGACGGCCATGGCCGTTCTCCTTCTTCTGGGCGCGGGCGCCCGTCCTGGTTGTCGCACCGGCGGGTTGCCGATGCCCTGGTGTCCGGCACGCGACCCACCCCACGGACGTCGTGGGGACCAGGATCGCGCCCATGTCGCGCCTTGCGGCTGGACATGACTTGCGGACACGCGAAGTCACCTCGTTACAGAGGTGCTGGAGGTAGTTTACGCGAGCCGCACGCCCCGACGCCAATCGGATTGGTCAGGGTCGCGACCCGGCCGTGCGGTCGCACATGTGAGGATGTCGCGCATGCGTGACCGGGTGCTCCCATGGGACGGCTGCTGCAACGTACGCGACCTCGGCGGGCTCGAGACAGGTGACGGCGCGCGAACGTCGTACCGGGGCCTGGTTCGGGCCGAGAACGTCGAGCGGCTCACCGCCGGCGGGTGGGAGGCGCTGGAGGCGTACGGAGTGCGTACGGTGATCGACCTGCGCAACGACGACGAGCTGGGCGCCGACGCCGCTCCGCGGCCCGGTTCCGTGACCACGGTGCGAGTGCCGATCGACGACGCGGCCGACACCCAGATGTGGGAGTACTTCGAGGCGGAGGGATACGGCGGCCTCGGCCCGCTCTACTACCCGGAGTTCATGCGCCGTAAGCCCGAGCGCTGCGCGGCGGCGATCTCGGCGATCGCGCGGGCCGATGGCGGCGGCGTGCTGTTCTACTGCGCCGCCGGCCGCGACCGTACGGGCCTCATCGCCATCCTGGCGCTGGCGCTCGCCGATGTGCACGTCGGCCAGATCGCGGCGGACCACGCGATCAGCGATGAGCTGGTCTCGACGTCATGTCTGCCCGACGGCCAAGCGCGCACCCCGTCGGCCTTCGACCACCTTTACGCCGAACGCGGCACGACGCCGGCGGGCATTATCGCCGGGCTGGTCGACGGCGAGTCGTTGGGCGTGGACGTACGGACGTACCTCCGTGGAGGCGGCGCGACCGATGCCGAGCTCGACGCGGTCAGGGGGCGGCTGCGGCCCGCCTGACGCTGCTCGGAGTTCGCGGACTTTCGGGCGTCCGCAACGCACGGTATGAACGAGAAGTCCGCAAACTCTCCTCATCGCCCGGCCAGGAACGCGTCGACCTCGGCGCGCGTGGGAGCGGTCGCCGGCCCGCGCCGGGTGACCTTGATCGCCGCGGCCGCGTTGGCGCGGCGAGCCGCGGCGACCCAGTCAGTGCCGCGGCAACGCTCGGCGACGATCGTGCCGATATGGGCGTCGCCGGCGCCGTTCGTGTCGATGGCGCGGACGGGGAACCCGGGTACGGGTGTCGTGCGGCCGTCGGCGTGCACGACACAACCGCGTTCACCGTCGCGTACGACGACCGCCGCGCCTCCGAGCAGCGTCGCCACGGCCGGCGCCGCCGCTGCCGGATCGTCGAGCCCGCACAGCTCGGCGGCCTCGTCCCGGTTGCTCGTCCAGAGTGACGTTCGCTCGACGACGGCCGCCCGCCTCGCGCTCGGGACATCACCGAACAACGCACCGGGATCGAGTACGAGGTGTGCGTCGGCGGGCATCTCGGGAAGCCAGTCGAGCAGCGCCCTACCGCTGGTCTCGTGCAGCAGGGTGTATCCCGTGACGCACACGTAGTCGCCGGCCTCGACCCCGGCGGCGCGCAGCGTGTCTACGGAGAGCCGACGCTCCGCGCCCTGTGTCGTGACGAACGTACGCTCCGCGGACGGCTCGACCAGGACGACGCACAGCCCGGTGTCGGAGTCGGCGATCGGCGGCGACGCTGCGACGATGTGCTCGCGGGCGAACGCGGCCCGGATGAGATCGCCGAACGGCCCGGTGCCGTGCGCGCCCGCGTGTACGGCGTCGCCGCCGGCGCGGGCAGCCGCGACGAGTACGTTGACGGCGCCGCCCGCATGCAGCGCGGATGCCGAAGCCATCACGTCACCGCCGGTCTCGGGCAGTCGCTCGACCTCGATGACGGCGTCGACGAGCGCCTGCCCTGCGTGCACGAGCCGAGCCATCAGCCACGCTCCCTGATCTCGAGTAGGCGGTCGACACGCTCCTCGATGCGCAGGTCGTTCGCCGTACGTACCGCGTCGACGTACTCCCCCGGCAGTCCGGAGAGACCGACAACGGCTCCCAGCATCGCGCCGGCCATCGCGCCGATCGTGTCGGTGTCGCCGCCGACACTTGCCGCGCAACACAGCGCATCGGTGGGGTCACCGCAGCGCGCGAACGCGAACGCCGCCGGGACCGACTCCTGTGCGGCGACGGAGGTGCCGACCAGGCGCTCCACGTCCTCGACGACGTCGCGCGATGTCGACGCGAGGTCGAGCGCCCATCGGATGCGCGATGCGACCGGCGCACCGGCCACCCAGTGCCCGAGGGGTTCCGCCTCGTCGGCGGCGTCGGCTCCGGCCTCGAGCGCGACGGCGAGCGGTGCTCCGGACACGCCCGCGGACACCGCCGCGGCGACGGCCGCTGCGCCGGCGATGCCGAGCGAGGTGTTGTGCGTGACCCTGGCGGAGTCCGCGACCGCCGCAATCAGGGCGTCGCCGGCGTACGCGATACCTACGGGCGTGACGCGCATCGCGGCGCCGTTGGTGGTGCCGGTGCGCCCGGCCTCGTCGGGCGGTACGCCGGCGCGTACCGCCTCGATGGCTCGGTTGGTCGACGGGCCCAGCAGGTCCGCAGACCCGCGCGCGACCATGTCGGCCTGCCAGGCGACCAGGGCCTCGGCGAGCGCGACCGAACCGATGCTGCCGTCGCCGTCGATGAGCAGGTCGGCGACGAGCAGCGCCTGCTCCGTGTCGTCGGTGACCGAGCCCGCGGCACGTCCCGGCGCGATCGGCTGGTCGGGTGGTCCCGCGTACATCCGGTCGACCCGCGCGCCGTAGCGGTTCCGGATCTGCGCCCGGGAGAACGACTGCGTCGGCATCCCCAACGCGTCGCCGACGGCAAGGCCGTACATCGCACCGAGCGCTCGGTCGCGGACGGATGTCATGGTCGGCATTGTCCGCCACGACTCGTGCCTCGGCACCGGCCGCCTCCACTCCCGCCGGATTCCGTCCACAGCCAATCGCCGATCTCGGGCTTGTCCACAGCACGGCCCCTCATCCCCGGACGACCCGCGAAATTACACGCATGCTGCGGACATGAAGGCTCTCCTCGTCCCCCTTGTGACCGTTCCGCTCACCCTGTCGGCCATCGGACCTCCCGCACACGCCGATACCGGCTGGGTGTGGCCGCTCGACCCGCGCCCCGCCGTCGTCGAGGCGTTCGACCCGCCGGTCGACGACTACGGTGCCGGGCATCGCGGCGTTGACCTTGCCGGCGCCACCGGAGACGACGTACGCGCCGTCGCTCCCGGCACCGTCACCTTCGTCGGGAGCATCGCCGGCGTCGGGGTGATCACCATCGACCACGGCGACACCGACTCGACCTACCAGCCGGTCGACGCGACCGTGTCCCGAGGCGACGCCGTCGACGCGGGTGAGCAGATCGGCACACTCCTCGACGTGGGCAGCCACTGCGCCCCGGACGCATGCCTCCATCTCGGTCGCGTCCTCGCCGACGAGTACGCCGACCCGCTCGAGCTCTTGCCCTCGTCGTCTGCCGTTCGGCTGGTGACACCGTTCGGCCCGCCGCCGGAGGCACCGGCCACGCCGATCGGTCCGATCGATGGCGACGGCCGCCTCGCCATGCCCGTCGAGGGTCCGGTCACGTCACCGTACGGAATGCGCCTGCACCCGATCCTCGGCATCTGGAAGTTGCACGACGGCACCGACTTCGGCGTCGGCTGCGGCACCCCGGTGCGTTCGGCCGAGGACGGAACCGTGACCCAGACCTACGCCGACAGCGCGTACGGGAACCGGGTGATCGTCGACCACGGCGACATTGCCGGCAGTGCCGTGACCACGTCGTACAACCACCTCACCAGCTGGGCAGTGTCGGCGGGCGAGGCCGTGCGACGCGGGGACGTGGTGGGCTACGTCGGCAGCACCGGGTACTCGACCGCCTGCCACCTGCACTTCATGGTCGAGGTGAACGGCTCGACCGTCGACCCCGAGACCTGGCTCTGACGGTGAGGAGAGAGTTCCGGCCCGGTGAGGAGAGGATCCGGGCCTCACGAAGAGAGAATTCTGGCCCTGCGAGGAGTCTCTCCTCGCAGGGCCAGAACCCGCTCCTCACCATTCACGCGCGGGGATGAGCCTGGCGGTACGCGGCACGCAGCCGCTCGGTGCTGACATGGGTGTAGATCTGGGTCGTCGCCAGCGACGCGTGACCGAGTAGCTCCTGGACCGAACGAAGATCCGCGCCCCCGTCCAGCAGGTGGGTCGCGGCCGTGTGCCGGAGCCCGTGCGGGCCGAGGTCGGGTGCCCCCTCGACGGCCTCGAGCCGCCGATGGACGAGCGTACGGACCGCGCGCGGGTCGATGCGGCGACCGCGGGCACCGAGGAACAACGCGGGCCCGCTGCCGTCACACCTCAACTCGGGGCGCCCGACCTCGGACCACGCCGTAAGGGCACGAGCCGCCGGAGCACCGTACGGAACGGTGCGCTCCTTACGTCCCTTGCCGAACACCCGTACGACCCGGCGCTCCTCGTCGAGGTCGTCGATGTCCAGGCCGACGAGCTCGCCGACGCGGATGCCGGTCGCGTACAGCAGCTCGAGTACCGCGAGGTCGCGGTGCCCGACTGCACCGTCGTCCGCGCACGCCTCGGCGGTGCGATCGAGCAGCGCGCGTACCTCGTCCTCGCGAAGCACGGCGGGAAGCTCGCGATGGGCCTTCGGGCTCGCCAACAACGCACCCGGATCATCCGCCGCGCGCCCGGTACGTACGAGCCATGCCCCGAAGACCCGCACCGCAGTCGCCCGCCGCGCGAGCGTCGTGCGTGCCCGTCCCCGGGTCTGCATGCCGGCCAGGTAGCTACGCAGGCTGCGCAGATCGAGGTCGGCAGGATCGGTGATCCGAAGGCGCGTCGCATGCTCGGCGAGACCGCGCAGGTCGGTGAGGTACGCGCGGATCGTATGCGGCGTGAGGTCGCGCTCGGCGCTCAGATGGCGCTCGTACGCCGCGAGGGTCTGTGCCCACATGTCTCCGTAGGGCCCTGCGTCGCCGGCATCCGCGCTGCCGCCATCGTCCGGCGCGCTTCGGGCGGCCCCGATCGCGCTCGTCGAACCGCTCGTCCCTCGCTCTCCCCTCGCCGCTCGAGCACCCTCTGTCGCGCTCGTCGAACCGCTCGTCCCTCGCTCTCCCCTCGCCGCCCGAGCACCCTCTGTCGCGCTCGTCGAACCGCTCGTCCCTCGCTCTCCCCTCACCGCCCGAGCACCCTCCGTCGCGCTCGTCGAACCGCTCGTCCCTCGCTCTCCCCTCACCGCCCGAGCACCATCCGTCGCGCTCGTCGAACCGCTCGTCCCTCGCTCTCCCCTCACCGCCCGAGCACCCTCCGTCGCGCTCGTCGAACCGCTCGTCCCTCGCTCTCTCCTCGCCGCTCCGTCACCCGCCATGTCTCGCACTGTGCAGCCTCCGCCCCGTCACGACAAGTCGGCTCGCCGCTCGGGACGAAGCGCCCGCCACCCGTCACCCTCGGCCACGACGAACCCCGCCGCCGAGAGTGCGCCGAGCGCGAGCCGGACCTCCTCGGGCCGACACGGCACCGCCGACGCGATCGCGTCGGTCGTCGCACTTGCCGCGGCGGGCACCCGCTCGAAGATCCGCAACGCCGAAACGGACAACCGGTCGGTGCCGGTCGGAGCGACCCACGGCAGCGTCGCATCGACCGACCCGATCGCACCGATGGCCTCGAGCACCTCCGCGCTGCGGGTCACGAGCACGGCCCCACCGGACCGCAGCGCGTCGTGCACACCGACCGACGCGCGACTCGTGACCGGCCCTGGCACACCCATCGCCACCCGACCGCAGCGCTGTGCCCAGTTCACGGTGTTGAGGGCACCGCTACGTCGGGCCGCCTCGACCACGACCGTGCCCTGGGCGAGCGCCGCGATGATGCGGTTGCGCGTGAGGAACCGGCCCCGTGTCGGCGTCTCGCCCGGCGCCTGCTCGCTGAGCACGAGGCCGCCGTCTGCAATGCGGGCAAGGATGTTGCCGTGCGCGCGCGGATACGCGACGTCGGCGCCGCAGGCGAGGACGCAGATCGTCGGTTTACGCACGGCGAGCGCGCCACGATGCGCGGCGACGTCGATCCCGAACGCGCCGCCAGAGATGACCGTGTGGTCCTCCACGGCCACCTCGGCAGCGAGGTCACCGGCGGCCTGGTTGCCGTACGTGGTCGCATTGCGGGCGCCGACGATGGCCACCGACCGCGCAACGCCATCGGCGAGGTCGAGCGGGCCGCGCGCCCACAGGCCGAGCGGCGCACCGCCGACCGAACTCAGCGGCTCGGCATTGTCGAGCACCGCGAGACCGGACGGCCACTCTGCGTCACCCGGCTGGACCCACCGCAGTCCCGTACGCTCCGCCGCGTCGAGAGCCGATTGCGTCAGCCGGTCGAGCTCGGTGGCGCGCCGTACCCAGGAGGGTTTCGGTACCCCCTCGTCGAGCGGATCACCGCCGACGCAAGCCGCCAGCAGAGCCGCGGCGCCGTACCTGTCGAGGGCCTCTCGCACGCGGAGGTCACCGGGCTCGACGATCAGGCTCAGGCGCATCCGTTCGGTCACCTCGAGCCCGCGCCATTCCTCCCGCTGGCCGGCATCCGTTGCGCTCACGCGATGACCTCCAAGAGTGGTCCGTCGATCGGCTCGTCGAGGCGCAGTTGCAGCGCCGCGCGCGCCTCCGCGCTGCCGGGGCGGGAGACGCCCCGGAGATCTGCGACGGTCCAGGCCAGCCGCACGACGCGGTCAGCGGCGCGCGGCGACACCCGGCTTCGGGCCAGCGCCTTGTCGACGAGCGCATCGGCCTCGCCGTGCATGGGCCAGCGACCACGCAGCTCCGCGCCCGGCACCTCGGCGTTGGTGCGCCACGGCGTACCGGAGTAGCGCTCACCCTGGCGCTGCCGGGCCAGCTCGACCCGGGAAGCGAGCGCCGCCGAGTCGACCTTGTCGTCGACGCTCTCGTGCAGCTGACGTACGGACATCGACTCGACGGTGCGGTGGACATCGATCCGGTCGAGTACCGGTGCGGACAGCTTGTCGCGATAGCGCCGCTTGACGGTTGAGCTACACGTGCAGAGGTCGGATGACGAGGTACCGTCGCGCCCACAGGGACAGGGATTGGCCGCGAGCACGAGCTGGAAGCGCGCCGGATACTCCGCCGTACGTGCGGCGCGCGCGATCATGACCCGTCCGCTCTCGAGGGGCTGGCGCAGCGCCTCCATCACGTCGCGGTTGAACTCCGGCGCCTCGTCGAGGAAGAGCACACCGCGGTGGGCGAGGCTCATCGCACCCGGACGTACGACCCGCCCGCCGCCGCCGATCACGGCGGGCTTGCTCGCGGTGTGGTGCGGGTCGAGGAACGGTGGGCGGCGGACCAGCGGCGAGTCCACCGGGAGGATCCCCGCGACAGAATGCACCGCCATCACCTCCATCGCCTCGCGACGGTCGAGGTCGGGCAGGAGACCCGGCATGCGCTCCGCCAGCATCGTCTTGCCGACGCCGGGCGGACCGTGCAGGAACACATGGTGCCCGCCGGCGGCCGCGACGGTCACCGAGATCCGCCCGGCGTCCTGACCGACGACGTCGCGCATATCGAGCAACGTCAGCCGATCCTGCTCGCACCACGACGCGGACAGGGAGTCGACCATCGGCGGCACCGGCGGGTCATCCGGGACCGGCTCGTCCCGCAGCACGGCCACCACATGGCGCAGCGACCTCGCGGCGAAGACCTCGATCTCGCCGACCAGCTCCGCCTCGGGCGCGTTGACCTCTGGCACGACGATCCGCCTGCACCCGGCATCGACCGCCGCGAGAGCAGACGGCAGGACGCCGGGCACGCCCCGCAACATGCCGTCGAGTGCGAGCTCGCCGAGGAACATCGTGTCGTGCAGCATGGCGCGCGGAACCTCGCTCGCGGCAGCGAGCACGGCGATCGCGATGCCCAGGTCGTAGTGCGAGCCGAACTTCGGAAGCGACGCCGGCGACAACCCGATCGTCACCTTGCGGTCGGGCCACGTACGACGAGAGTTCGTCACCGCGGCGCGGCAGCGAGCACGGGCCTCGCCGAGGGAGGCATCGGGCAGCCCGACCACGGTGACCGTCGGCAGGCCGGGCGAGATATCGACCTCGACCTCGACCAGATGTCCGCGCGTTCCCTCGAGCGCGACCGAGCGCGTACGTGCCATTGCCATCGCCTACGCCACCCCCGCGATGCACTCGACGCGCGGCGCGCCGCGATCGGGTACGACCACACCGATGACGTCGATGCGAACACTCGGCGGCGACATGCCGAAGTCGGCGAGCCAGTGCGCCGCGAGCCGGCGCAGGCGGGCGGCCTTCTGCGGCGTGACCGCCTCGATCGGTGCGCCGTACGCGAGGTTGCGCCGTGTCTTGACCTCGCAGACCACCAGAGTGTCACCGTCGCGCGCGACGATGTCGATCTCGCCGTGTCGGCACCGGTAGTTTCGGTCGAGAATCACCATGCCGGCCGCGCGCAGGTGCCGGGCGGCGAGTCGTTCGCCGTAGTCGCCAAGGGAGTGACGCTGCTCGTACGTCGCCATCGGGCGATCACCTCCGCCTGCAGCATGCGTGCGGAGGGCGTTGCGGGGTCGGGGTGAGGTCCCGAACTGTGGATTTCGTGGTGCCTGTGGAGGAAACCCGGCTCGAAGCCGTCGTCAGGGCTTGGGCGGCTCGATATCGCTCTTGGACAGCTCCTCGACGTTGACGTCCTTGAACGTCAGTACCTTGACCTGCTTGGCGAAACGCGCCGGACGGTAGATGTCCCAGACCCACGCGTCGCTCATCGACACCTCGAAGTACGCGTCGCCGGTCTCCGAGCGCACCTTCACGTCGACGGCGTTGCACAGGTAGAACCGGCGATCGGTCTCCACGACGTACTTGAAGATGCCGACGACATCGCGGTACTCGCGATACAACGCGAGCTCCATCTCGGCCTCGTAGCGCTCCAGATCGTCGGTACTCATGACTCTCCCCGCACTCCCGCAACCTCCAGTACGCCGCCGTCGGCGCCGGTCGAATCGCCCAGCACCGCGCGTACGTTGGAGAATCTCCGCCGATGCTGCGGGCAGGCGCCGTGTGCGCCCAAGGCGCGTTCGTGCTCCCGCGTGATGTAGCCCTTGTGGGTGGCGAAGTCGTACGCCGGGTACTGCTCGTGCAGCTCGGTCATCATCCGGTCGCGCGTCACCTTCGCGATCACCGAGGCCGCCGCGATCGACGCCGATACCCGGTCGCCCTTCCACACCGCGAGCCCGGGCCGGCCGAGCCCGTCGACGGGGAACCCATCCGTGAGCACGTACTCCGGCCGGTCGCCGAGGCGGGCGAGCGCGCGGCGAAGGGCCTCGATGTTTGCGACGTGCATTCCGAGCCGGTCGCACTCGGTCGACTCGATCGCGACCACCGACCAGTCGACGGCGCGCGCGAGCACCTCGTCGTAGCAGCGGTCGCGCTGCAACGGGGTGAGCAGCTTGGAGTCGGCGAGCCCGGGCACGATCCCCCGGCGACCCTCCGGCAGCACCGCCGCCGCGGCCACCAGCGGTCCGGCGCAGGCACCGCGTCCCGCCTCGTCGACCCCGGCGACCGGGGTGAGTCCGGCACGCCACAGCGCGCGCTCGTACCCGTACAGTCCGGCATCGCGACGCACGGTCGCGCCACGCGGGCGCTCGGTCACCTACTCACACCTCCCTGCCACAAGGCGCTAGGACACTGGCCTAGCGTACGTCGGCCTGCAGCTCGTCCAACTCGTCGTTGTCGAACGCATGATGATCGCTCACGGTTCCGATCCGGTCCCACGGCCACACGATCAGCCAGTCCTTGCCGACCACCTCGTCGACGCTGATGGTGCCACCGCCCGGCCCACCCGTGTGTGCCCGCGAGTCCGCGGAGTTCGCCCGATTGTCGCCCATGACCCACAGCTCGCCCTCGGGGACGGGGACCGTCGAGCAGTCGGGCTTGCTCGCCTTCGGGATCTCGAATCCCTCGCCACCACCCGGGAGGTACGGTTCGTCGATCAGCTGACCGTTGACCTTCACCCGGGTCGCGCCACCGCAATAGGTCACCTTGTCGCCGCCGACACCGATGACCCGTTTGACCAGATGCCCACCGGACGGATAGAGCCCGACGAGCTCGAGACCCTTCTGCACGACGTTGCTCGGCTCGCTGCTCTGCTCGTTGTCCAGCCAATCGCCGGGATCGTCGAAGACGACGACGTCACCGCGGTCGATGTCGCCTCCCCAGTACGACACCTTCTCCACCAGGATCCGGTCGTTCTTGATCAAGGTCGGCTCCATCGAGCCGGAGGGGATGTAGAAGGCCTGTACGAAGAAGGTCTTGACGATCAGCGCCAGGATGAGCGCGACACCGAGGAGCAGCAAGGTCTCCTGCCACAACGGCAGATGCTTCTTCTTGGGCCGCGCCTCGGCCCCCGCGTCAGCCGACGAGTCGGCGCCGTCGTCATCGCCGTCGGCATCATGCGAGCTCACGTACCCGACCTTATAGCGGGACCACGGCCGGCGAAGACGCGAACCACCGGACCGGGTGGTGTCTAGTCGTCCAGGTCACCGATGTCGCCGACATCGGGCAGCCCGCCGAACCGGTCGAGCGGCCACACGACGGACCACACCTTGCCGACGACGAGATCCTCGTCGACGAACCCGCCCGCCTTCTCGTCCATGTGGTAGACCGAATCGGCGGAGTGGGCGCGGTTGTCGCCCATCACCCACAGCTTGCCGTCGGGCACGGTCACGTCGAACTCTCGCGCCTTCGTCGCGGCGGGGTTCTTGACGTACGGCTCGTCGATCGACTCACCGTTGATCTGCAGGCGGCCCTTCGAGTCGCAGCACTGCACATGATCACCGCCCACGCCGATGACGCGCTTCACCAGGTGCCCGCCGGTCGGGTAGAGACCCACGACCTCCATCGCACGCTGGAACGCGTTCGGGTCCGGCGTCTCGGCGTCCGACAGCCAGCCGCCGGGGTCCTTGAACACCACCACGTCGCCGCGGTCGGGCCCGCCACTCCAGTACGACACCTTCTGTACGAGCAGCCGATCGTCGGGCGCGTTGCCGTGCGTGTGTCCGATCAGCGTCGGCATCATCGACTCCGACGGGACGTAGAACGACTGGATGAAGAACGCCTTGACGAACCACGCGATCACCAGGGCCACGACGCACAGGATGATGAGTTCCTGCCAGAACGGCCGCGCCTTCTTCGGAGACTTCGCCGTGGGCGACTTCTCCTCGAGCCCCGAGGTGGCGAACTGCTCGGTGGCCGGACGCGCTGCGTCGGTCTTCGCCGAGGGCGCGTCTGCGCGGCTCGGTGTTGCGAACTCGCTGTCGTCGGTCACCGGATGGGCCCCTATCCGGGTCGAGGTCAGTTCGCGGTCGTGGTCTCGCGCTTCTCGCGAATCCGCGCCGCCTTGCCTCGAAGGTTACGCAGGTAGTACAACTTCGCCCGCCGTACGTCGCCTCGCGTGGCGACCTCGATCTTCTCGACGACCGGCGTGTGCAGCGGGAACGTACGCTCAACGCCGACGCCGAAGCTCACCTTGCGAACGGTGAAGGTGCGTCCGACGCCGGAACCCTGGATCTTGATGCACACACCCTGGAACACCTGGATGCGGGAGCGGTTGCCCTCGACGACGCGCACGTGCACCTTGACGGTGTCGCCGGCGCGGAACTCGGGAATGTCGTCGCGCTTGTTCTCTGCTGCGACGGCGTCGATCGGGTTGGTCATCGGAGTCTCTTCCTCGCGGGTGCCACAGGTCATCCACGAAACTGACGGTGTACGGGCGACGCGATCGCACATGGTCGTGCCCCTGTGGCAGCAGAACCGGCGGTGCGCCGACGACCAAGTTTGCCATACCCGCCACGCGCCGCGAAATCGGCGGCCGTCCCTACCCGTGATACCGCACTCGGCCGGTCACCGCCATGACCTATAACTGACTGATGCGCCGGCGTACCTCTTCCGTCTCGGGCCCCGCGACGGGCGGCAGTCCGCTGCGGAGTCGCAGCTTCCTGCTGCTGCTCGTCGCGACGTTCCTCTCCGTCGGCAACTACGCAACGCTGCTCTCGGTCGTGCCTCTCTGGGCCGCGGAGGGCGGCAGCGACGGCACCGGCGTCGGCGCCACGACCGGAGTCATGATGGGCGCGACCGTGGCGAGCCAGCTGTGCATGGGCTGGCTGTTCCGGGTGCTGTCACTGCGCAACCTGTTCGCGATCGGCGCCGCGCTGATGGGCATCGCAACACCCGCCTACCTGATGTCGAACGCACTCGGCCCGGTGCTGGCGGTCTCGGCCGTACGCGGCGTCGGCTTCGGCATGGTCGTGGTCGCGGGCAGCGCGCTCACGGCGGACCTCATACCTGCCCGGCTGATCGGCAAGGGGGTCGGGCTGTACGGGCTGTCGACGGGACTGCCGAGCGTCCTCTGCCTGCCGCTCGGCGTCTGGGTCGCCCAGGAGGTCGGGTTCGCGCCGGTGTTCTGGGCAATGACGGCGTTCACGCTCGCCGCGGTGCCGACCGTGCTCGGCGTACGCGGCGGCGGCACACCCGACGACCAGCCCTCCGAGACGAACACGTCGGGCCGGCTCGCTCCCCTGGCACCGGGCTTCGTGCTGATGATCGGTGTATCGATCGGGTTGGGTGGGCTGTCGACATTCCTGCCGTTGGCCATCGGACATCCACTCACCGCGTCCACGGCGTTGCTCGCGATGTCGATCGGCGTGAATGTCGGTCGGTTGGGAGTCGGTGCGATCTCGGACACGATCGGGCCGGGCCGGATGGTGCTGCCCGCCGTGCTTTCCGGCGCGGTCGGCATGGCCGGCATCGCCGTGCTCGCCGGCTCGGGCCCGCAGGCAGTGGCTCCCGTCGCCGCGTTCGCGTACGGCGTCGGCTTCGGCGCCGTGCAGAACGAGACGCTGGTGGTCATGCTCAACCGCGCGGGCCCGAAGGGACGCGGTCTCGCCAGCACCGTATGGAACATGGCGTACGACGGTGGCGCCGGCGTCGGCGCGGTACTGCTCGGCGCGGTGGTCGCGCTCGCGAGCCACGAGGCGGCGTTCATCGTGTCGGCGGTGCTGATCGCGGCGACCGCGCCGGTCGCGTGGTGGGACTCCCGACGTACGTAGACTGCGAAGTCGGGCGGGCTACTCGAGGAGGTCGGGTCGGCGCTCCTGCGTACGCAACAGCGACTGATCGTGGCGCCAGTCGGCGATCCGGGCGTGGTTACCCGAGAGCAGCACCTCCGGTACGTCGTGGCCGCGCCAGCTCGCCGGCTTGGTGTACACGGGGTACTCCAGCAGGCCCGACTCCGAGTGTGACTCCTCGACCAGAGACTCGGGGTTGCCCATGAACCCGGGCAACAGCCGGGCGACCGCCTCGATCATCGCGAGGGTCGCGACTTCGCCGCCGTTGAGCACGAAGTCGCCGAGCGACAGCTCCTCGACGGGCATCCTCTCGGCGGCATCGTCGATCACGCGCTGGTCGATGCCTTCGTAGCGCCCGCATGCGAACACGAGTCGATCCAGGACGGCAAGCCGCTCGGCATCACGTTGGCCGAACGGCCGCCCCGACGCCGCGGGTACGACGAGCGTCGGCATGGTCTCGGCATCGGCCGTCACGGCGTCCAGTGCCTCACCCCATGGCTCCGGCCGCATCACCATGCCGGCACCGCCGCCGTACGGGGTGTCGTCGACCGTGCGATGGCGGTCGTGGGTGTAGTCGCGCAGGTCGTGCACGCGTACGTCGAGCAGTCCGCTCTCGCGGGCCTTGCCGACCAGGGACACCGACAGCGGGCTGAGGTAGTCCGGGAAGATCGTCACCACGTCGATGCGCATCGGGCCTACTCCGCTTCGGAGCCGGGCGCCGAGAGCGAGGGGCGAGCGTCGGCCGTGGGCGCGGCCGACTCTGCCGCGTCAGGATCGAGCAGCCCGCGTACGTCGTCGACCACCACGATGCCGTCGGTCACGTCGACGGTGGGAACGAGCGCCTCGACGAACGGGACGAGCACCTCGCGGCCGTCGGTCGTACGAATCTCCAGGGCGTCCTGCGCAGGCAGGTGGACGACCTGCGCCACGGCGCCGACATCGGAGCCGCCGACCGTACGCACCGCGAGCCCGACGAGCTGGTGGTCGTAGAACTCCTCGGGGTCGTCCGGCACATCCGCCGGGTCGACCTCGACCGACAGCATGGCGCCGCGCAGTGCCTCGGCAGCGGTGCGGTCGCCGACGCCGTCGAAGCAGACGAGCAGCCGGCCCTGATGGCTTCGGACCGTGCGTACGACGAGCGTCCGGTCCGACGGCTCGGCGGTCAGCGACGCGCCGACGACGAACCGGCGCTCCGGCTCGTCTGTACGTACGTCGACGCTGACCTCGCCCCGCACGCCGTGCGCGCGACCGATGCGGCCGATCACGACGTCCATCGCTGCAGCGCCTATCGGCGGCGATCCACGTCGACGAAGTCGATGCGGGTGCTGCCCTTGTCGGCGACCGCGTTGACGACCGTGCGGATCGCCGTCGCGGTGCGACCCGAGCGCCCGATCACCTTGCCGAGATCGCTCGGGTGCACACGCACCTCGTAGATCACGCCGCGACGCAGCTGCTTGGTGCGTACGTCGACGTCATCGGGGTACGCGACGATGCCGCCCACCAGGTGCTCGATGAGTTCGGCGATCACCGGCGTCAGCCCTCGTCGGTCTGCGCGGGAGCGGCCGACTCCTCAGCCTTGGGCTCGTCGGCCTTGGGCTCGTCGGCCTTGGGCTCGTCGGCCTTGGGCTCCTCGGCCTTGGGCTCCTCAGCCTTCGGGGCGGCCTTCTTCTCCGACTTCTTCGACGCCTTCTTCGTCGTGACGGCACCCTCCTTGGGCTCCACCCCGACGTCCTTCAGCGCCTCGTTGAAGAGGTCTTCCTTGCTCTTCTTCGGCTCGGCGACCTTGAGCGGCGCCGGTGCGGCCTCACCCTTGAACTGCTGCCAGTCTCCGGTCAGCTTCAGCAGCGCCAGAACGGCCTCGGACGGCTGCGCGCCGACGCCGAGCCAGTACTGCGCCCGCTCGCCCTCGACCTGGATCACCGAGGGGTCGTTCTTCGGGTGGTAGATGCCGATCTCTTCGATGACGCGTCCGTCGCGCTTCTTGCGCGAGTCGACGACGACGACACGGTAGTACGGCTGACGGATCTTGCCGATCCGCTTGAGACGAATCTTGACGGCCACGAGTGTGGTGTCTCCTTCGGGTTCTTTAATGACGTGGTGAGCAGGAGGCGCCGTGTGGGGTGCGGGCCGCCTGATCGGCGGATCCGGGCGCGCGAGGATGAGAGGGTCCCCGCTCGATTCGGATGCGACCCCTCATTGTGCCAGAGCGGCGCGCGCGCATCCAATCGTGGGCGTCCTAGGGTGCTGGTCATGAGCGACGACACCCGAACGTACGCAAGCACGCCGGCCCGCTCGGCGTACCACGACCGCCTCCCGATCGGCACCAGCGTATCGGCGCAACCGCTGCTCGAGTCGCCGCGCTTCGGCTTCGAGGGCGACGTACGGATGAGACCCCTCGAGCCGATGCTGGTGCCCGAGCCGCCCCGAGAGGGCGAGCAGGACGCCACGGACTGCTTCCACTGCACGACCGGCGCCCGCGAGGCGATCTGGCGCGACGACGCGTGGCAGGTCGGGCACCCGACGCGAGCCGGACTGCCCTTCGTCGCCGGGCTCGCTCCGATTGCACACGTACGGCTTGACGAGCTGGACGCCGCGCAGCTGAGCACCTTCGGCGACATCGTGCAGCGGCTCGCGGCGGCAGTGCAGCGGATCGACGGTGTCGCGCGTACGCACTTCTCGCGGTGGGGCGACGGTTCCGCGCACTTCCACCTCCACTTCCTGGCCCGACCGGCCGGGATGATGCAAGGGCGCGGCCCGATGCTGGCGTTCTGGGACGACGTACTGCCGCCGATCGACGACGAGATGCTGGCCGCCAACGCGCGTACGGTCGCGTCGGCGCTCGCCGAGGGCGGCGGCGAGTCGCTGGTCGCCTGAACCGCCCGCACCGGTGATGCTTTACCATGTTTACATGGTAAAAGTTCGCCTTGCATAGCGAATTCTCCATGCACAGCGGACGCTTACCATGTAAACATGGTAAACATCCGGCGGCTCCCGGCACGGCCGTGGCCAGTACGTACGGCAGACTGAGCGCATGAGCACGCTGTTCACCAAGATCATCGACGGCGAGATCCCCGGCCGCTTCCTGTGGTCGGATGAGCGCGCCGTCTCGTTCCTGACGATCGGCCCGATCACGCACGGCCACGCGCTCGTCGTACCCCGCGATCCGGTCGATCACTGGATCGACGCCGACGACGACCTCCTCGCGCACGTCACCTCGGTCGCCAAGAAGATCGGCAACGCGCAGCAAGCGTCCTGGGACTGCCCCCGTATCGGCCTGATGGTCGCCGGATTCGAGGTGCCGCACCTGCACGTGCACGTGTGGCCCGTCTACAGCCTGCACGACTTCAGCTTCGAGCACGTCGACCCGAGTCCGAGCGACGAGAGCCTCGACGACGCCGCCGAGCGCATCCGGGTCGCGCTCATCGACCAGGGGTACGTCGCGAACGTACCCGCGGACGTCTCCCGCCCGATCTGACCCGCCACGGGCACCCCGCCCCGTGGGCATGACGTTCGAGCGCGACTCGCCGGCGTGTCACCGCGCGTACGTCATGCTCAGCGGGCGCTGACCACGGCGCCGCGCAGCACGATGTGCGACGGCTCGGCCAGCGCCGCCAGGTCGGCGAGCGGATCACGCGGCACCACCAGGAAGTCGGCAGCGCTCCCTTCGGTCAGCGCACCATCGAACCCGAGCCACTCCCGCGCCCGCCACGAGCCCGCGCCGAGTGCGTCGAACGCCGGGATCCCGTACGCGCCGAGCTCGGCGATCTCGTCGCGCCCGGTGCCGTGCGGCCGTACGCCTCCCGCGTCGCTGCCGCAGTAGATCGGCACACCGGCTTCGTACGCGGCGAGCACGGTGTCCTTGCGCCGCGCGTGCAGGTCGCGCATGTGCTTGGCGTACGCCGGGAACTTCGCCGCTGCCTGCGCGGCGAAGTCCGGGAAGTTGTTGAGCTGCAGTGCCGTCGGCACGTACGCGGTGCGTTGCTCGACCATCTGCGCGATGGTCTCCTGGCCGAGCCCGGCGCCGTGCTCGATGCAGTCGACCCGGGCATCGAGCAGATCGGGCAGCGCCTGCTCGCCGAAGACGTGCACCGTCACACGGGCACCCAGATCGTGTGCCGCCGCAATGGCATCGCGGATCGCGACGCGCGGCCAGGCGGGAGCGAGATCGCCGATCTCCCGGTCGATCCAGTCGCCGACCAGCTTCACCCAGCCGTCGCCGCGGCGTGCCTCCTGCTGCACGTACGTCACCAGCTCGGGCGGCTCGATCTCGTGCGCGAAGCCGCGGATGTAGCGACGCGTACGCGCGATGTGCCGGCCGCAACGCACCACGCGCGGCAGGTCGGCGCGGTCGTCGATCCAGTGCGTGTCGTGCACCGAGCCGCAGTCGCGCACGAGCAGGGTCCCCGCGTCGCGGTTGACGATCGCGTGCTCCTCGGCACTCGCCGCGTCCGTCTCGCCGCCGCGCGCATCGATGCCGATGTGGCAGTGCGCATCGACCAGACCGGGCACGATCCAGCCCTCACCGAGGTCACGTGCTCCGTCGACCGGCTCGTACGTGATCGCACCGTCGCGTACGTACACGTCGCGCCGCCGGCCATCGGGTAGGACGACGCCGCTCACCTTGAGTGCTTCGCTCATGGATCCGACGCTATCGCACCCCCGACCGCCCCGTGGGCCGCACGTTTCGGCCCCAATCTGTGAGGTTCTGCGGCTGAAACGTGCGGCCCACGGGGCGCTGGGTATCAGGTGCTCGCGCCCGCGAACTGCGCGGCGTACAGGCGTTCGTACGCACCGCCGGCCGCGATCAGCTCGTCGTGTGTGCCCTGCTCGACGATGTGCCCGTGCTCCATCACCACGATGCGGTCGGCGTCGCGGATGGTCGACAGCCGGTGGGCGATCACGAAACTGGTGCGACCGACTCGCAGGCTCTCCATCGCCTTCTGCACAAGGGCTTCCGTGCGTGTGTCGACCGAACTGGTTGCCTCGTCGAGTACGAGGATGGCCGGGTCGGCGAGGAACGCCCGAGCGATCGTGAGCAGCTGACGCTGTCCGGCACTCACGTTCGTACCCTCGTCGTCGATCACCGTGTCGTACCCGTCGGGAAGCGTACGTACGAAGTGGTCGACGTGCGCCGCCTCCGCCGCCGCCTGGATTTGCTCCTCGCTCGCACGGTGTGCGCCGTACGCGATGTTCTCGCGGATCGTGCCGCCGAACAGCCAGGTGTCCTGCAGCACCACGCCGAAGTCGTCGCGCAGCGCCGAACGTTCGATCCGCGAGATGTCGATGCCGTCCAGCGTGATCCGGCCGGCCTGGATGTCGTAGAAGCGGAGAATGAGGTTCGTCAGCGTGGTCTTGCCCGCGCCCGTCGGCCCGACGATCGCCACCGTCTGACCGGGCTCGGCGACCAGGTCGAGATCCTCGATCAGCGGCTCGTCCGGTTCGTACGAGAAGCTCACTCGCTCGAAGGCGACCCGGCCGTCGACGTGCTCAGGTCGCAATGCGTCCTCGGCATCGGGCTGTTCCTCGTCCTCGTCGAGTAGCTCGAACACCCGCTCGGCAGACGCGACACCCGACTGCAGGAGGTTCACCATCGCCGCCACCTGGGTGAGCGGCTGGGTGAACTGCCGCGAGTACTGGATGAACGCCTGGACGTCACCGACACTGATCGCGCCCGAGCCCACCCGCAACGCGCCGACGACGGCGACGGCAACGTAGTTGAGGTTGGAGACGAACATCATCGTGGGCTGGATGACGCCGGAGATGAACTGCGCCTTGAAGCTCGCGTCGAACAGCTCGTCGTTGCGCTCGTCGAACTCCCGGCGCGCCTCGGCCTGCCGACCGAAGACCTTGACGACGTCATGACCCGTGTACGTCTCCTCGACGTGCCCGTTGACCTTGCCCGTCGCCGTCCATTGCGCGATGAACTGCGGTTGGGAGCGCTTCGCGATCGCCCTCGTGACGAGGAACGCGATCGGCACCGTGAGCACGGCGATCAGCGCGAGCAGCGGCGAGATGTAGAGCATCATCGCGAGGACTCCGACGACCGTCATCAGCGACGTGAGCAGCTGGCTCATCGTCTGTTGCGCCGACTGCGCGATGTTGTCGATGTCGTTGGTGACCCGCGACAGGATCTCGCCCCGCGTACGTCCGTCGAAGTACGACAACGGGAGCCGACCGAGCTTCTCCTCGACGTCGGTACGCATGCCGGCGACGGCACGCTGCACGGTCAACGTCACCAGCCTGCCCTGCACCCAGGCGAAAACCGACGCGGCGACGTAGATCGCAAGCACACCGACGAGCACCCACCCGAGTGCGTTGAAGTCGATGCCCTCGCCGGGGTGGATGTCCATCGCGGCGACCATGTCGGCCACCCGGTCGTCGCCGCTCTCCCGCAGGCCTTCGACCGCCTGCTCCTTGGTCGCGCCGCCGGGCAGCTGGTCGGAGAAGAAGCCGCTGAACACGATGTCGGTCGCGTGCCCGAGGATCTTGGGCCCGACGACGCTCAGGGCGACGCTGACGACGCCCAGCACGAGCACACCTACCAGCAGCACCCGATCGGCCGCGAGCAGCCCCAATAGCCGCTTGGTCGAGCCGCGGAAGTCCGACGGCTTCGCCGGCGGCGCCGACACCGACAACGGATCGCGCCCGCTCACGCTGCCTCCTCCTCCGTCAGCTGCGACAGCACGATCTCTCGGTACGTCTCGCAGCCCTCCATCAGCTCACCGTGCGTCCCCGTACCGACGACGCGGCCCTCTTCGAGCACGACGATGCGGTGGGCAGCGCGAATCGTGCTCACCCGCTGGGCGACCACGATCACCGCAGACCCGGCCGTGATGCTTGCGAGCGCCCTTCTCAGCGCGGCGTCGGTCGCGTAGTCGAGCGCGGAGAAGGAGTCGTCGAACAGGTACAGGCTCGGGCGTTTGACGATCGCCCGCGCGATCGCCAGGCGTTGTCGCTGGCCGCCGGAGACGTTCGTACCGCCCTGCGCGATCGGCGCGTCGAGACCCTCCGGCATCGCCTCGACGAAGTCGCGTGCCTGCGCGATGTCGAGCGCCTCCCAGAGCTCGTCGTCGGTCGCGTCCGTACGCCCGTAGCGCAGGTTGCTGGCGACCGTGCCGGTGAAGAGGTACGGGCGCTGGGGTACGAGCCCGATGTGCGCCCAGACGTCGTCGGGACGTACGTCGCGTACGTCGACTCCCCCGACCCGGACCTCGCCGGAGGTCGCGTCGAACAGTCGCGGGATCAGGCTCAGCAGCGTCGACTTCCCGCTGCCGGTCGACCCGATGATCGCCGTGGTCTCTCCGGGCCGCGCGATCAACTCGACGTTGTGCAGCACCGGCTCCTCGGCACCCGGGTACGCGTAGCTCGCATCCACGATGTCGACGTACCCGCCGGACAGCGTCCGCTCGACGGGCTCGTCCGGCGGCGAGATGCTCGGCTCGGTGTCGAGCACCTCGCTGATCCGCTCGGCCGCGACCTCCGCCCGTGGGACGAGCATGAACATGAACGTCGCCATCATGACCGACATCAGGATCTGGATGAGGTACGCCAGGAACGCCGTCATCGTGCCGACCTGGAGGTCGCCGCTCGCGACCCGGTGTCCTCCGAACCAGATGACAGCGACGCTCGACACGTTCATCACCAGCATCACGATCGGAAACATCAGCGCCATCAGCCGGCCGGTCGCGATCGCGACGTCGCGGTAGAGCACGTTCGCCTCGTCGAAGCGCTCGCCCTCGTACTCCTCCTTGACGAACGCCCGGATCACCCGGATGCCCATGATCTGCTCGCGCAGCACGCGGTTGATGCCGTCGAGGCGGGTCTGCATGGTGCGGAACAGCGGTCGCATCCGGGCGATGACGAGGCCGACGCTGATCACGAGTACGGGGATGATGACGACGATCAGCCCCGACAGCTCGACGTCCTGGCGAAGCGCCATCACGATGCCGCCGACACACATGATCGGCGCGGCCACCATGAACGTGAACGTCATCAGCACCAGCATCTGGACCTGCTGGACGTCATTGGTGGACCGCGTGATCAGCGTCGGCGCGCCGAACTCGGCGACCTCGCGGGCCGCGAACGTCTGCACCCGCGCGAACACGGCCGTACGCAGATCGCGGCCAAGGGCCATCGCCGTACGCGCGCCGAAGTAGACCGCGACGATCGTGCACACGACCTGCAGCACGGTGACGCCGAGCATCATGCCGCCGACCTCGAGAATGTAGTCGGTGTCGCCCTTGACGATCCCGTTGTCGATGATGTCCGCGTTCAGCCCGGGAAGGTAGAGGTTCGCGAGCGTCTGCACGAACTGCAGCACCACGATCACGGTGATCGCCGACCGATACGGACGCAGGTGGGTCCGGAGCAGGGAAAGAAGCACGAAACGGGAGCCTACCGACCGATGGTTGCGACAGTCATCCGCTTATCGCCGTGTCGACCGTCGCCGGGAACGACGATCGGCCGACCCCGATTCATGTACGCTCGGCGCGTGACTCAGCCGCGTCGGGAGATTGCTTCTCGTGCGCCCGCGCTGTCGTCGCTCACCGGGTTCCTGCTGCGGCGCGCGTACGCCCGCACACTGGACTTCGCCCGCACCTCGCTCGACGACGATGCGAACATGCGCGACGTCGGCGTGCTCACGATCCTCGACAGCCACGGGCCGATGTCGCAGGGTGCCGTGGCCGACCGGATGCAGACCAACCGAACCGTCATGGTCAAGCTGGCCGAGGCGCTGGAGTCGGAGGGCTACCTCGTACGCGACCGCAACCCGGCCGACCGGCGCGCGTACGCCCTGACCATCACCGACGCCGGACGGCTTCGGCTGAAGGAGCTCCTGCGCGAGCTGACCGACGCCGAGGTCATCCTCACCGCACATCTGAGCGCGCCGGACCATGCGCGGCTCAACGAGCTGCTCCGGACGCTCGTCCCGGAGGACGCCCTGGCGACGTTCCCGACGCTGCGTGACCACACCGGCTACCTGGTGAGCGTCGCGCACCTCCAGCTGCGCGGCGACGCGATCGACCTGCTGAAGCCGCTGGGTATCGAGCCACGCGACTTCGGCGTCATGTCGGTCATCGACCGCGACGGCCCGTGCACGCAGCAGCACGTCGCCGACGTGCTCGGGGTCAGTGCACCGACGGTGCTCTGGGCGATCGACGATCTCGAGCGCAACGGCCTCGTACGCCGCGCTCGCGTCACGTCCGACCGCCGGTCGTACGACCTGAGCCTCACCGAGTCGGGCCGCTGGTGCCTCTCGGACGCTGTCGAGCTGGTCGAGACGGTGCAGGCGCGGATGACCG
This sequence comes from Solicola gregarius, assembly GCF_025790165.1. GTDB lineage: Bacteria > Actinomycetota > Actinomycetes > Propionibacteriales > Nocardioidaceae > Solicola > Solicola gregarius. The sequence goes on along the minus strand of NZ_CP094970.1, from coordinate 3,671,677 downwards.
AGCGGCTCGGCGAGCGCGGTGACGTCGAGCTTCGTACGCTCCTCACCTCGATCGTCGGCCTCTGACCGGAGGGTTCTCGTCGGCAGCTCGACGGCCGCGTGCAACCGGCATGAAACCGGCGCGAAACCAAGCCGTTCGACCATCGTGATCACGACGCGATCAGCACGCTGCGTCGACGACGCGGACACGCAAAGTGTGCACGTTCGGAATCATTAACTAGTTTGACGATCGATGGGCCGCAGAGTACCGTCGATTTCGCGCACGAGCGCGTCTCTGAGGGGGGAACACGTGTACAAGCAGGACGCTGGGCTCATACCGGCGCATCGACGTATGTCCACGACGTGCGTCAAGCGATCTCGGGCCAACCAAACGCCGACTCAGTCCCGCCATTCGCAGCGGCAGCCTTCGCTACCGCGCGACCCGCTCGCGCCGTCGCGGTGACGCACCCGTCACCCACGGTCTTCGACGGTCACTTGGCAACCACCACAGACGTTTTCGCACTTTCCGTATCGCTTTCAAGGAGTCCCCGTGTCGGTCTTGCTCTATCGGTTCGGCAAATTTGCCTTCCGACGCAAATGGATAGTCCTCCCCATCTGGATCCTGGTGTTCCTCGGGCTCGGCGCCACCGCGGCTGCGGTCTCGCAGCCGATGGAGGACGACTTCTCGATGCCCAACCTGCCGTCCGAGCGCGCCACCGACATCATGGACGAGCACTTCCCGGGCATGTCCCAGGAGTTCGACTTCGACGCGGTGACCGGCACGTATGTCATCGCCGCACCCGAGGGTGAGAAGCTCACCGATCCCGACAACAAGGCCGCCGTCGACGACCTGGTCGCGAACCTGAACAAGCTCGACATCGTCGACCACAAGCAGCCGCTGCAGAACCCCGTCGACACCGCGGAGCAGATGGGCTGCCTCGGCGGCGCCGAGGGCGAGCAGCTGCAGCAGACCTGCAGCGGCGCGCCGCTGAACGTGCTCAACGAGGACAGCCCCGACACGGTCGCGGTCCTCGAGACGGAGTTCACGATCGCCGAGTGGCAGGACGTCACCGAGGCCGACCGCGACGCCGCGTACGACGCCGCCGACAGCGCCCGTGACGCCGGCCTCCAGGTGGAGATGAGCGGTTCGCTCGCGATGGAGGAGCAGGCTCCCGGCGGGTCCGCCGAGTTGATCGGCATGGGTGTCGCGCTGATCGTGATGATCATCGCGTTCGGTGCGCTGATCGCGGCGTTCGTACCCATCATCACCGCGATCGTCGGCACCGGCATGGCGTCGGTGATGATCATGCTGGGCACGTCGGTCACCTCGATCCCGAGCTTCACCACGTTCCTCGCGTCGATGATCGGAATCGCGCTGTCGATCGACTATGCGCTCTTCATCGTGTCGCGCTACAAGCACGAGCTGCATGTCGCACCGACGCGTGAGGAGGCGGCCGGGCGCGCACTCGGCACCGCCGGATCGGCGGTCGTCTTCGCCGGCCTCACCGTCATCATCGCGCTCGGTGGCCTTAGCATCGTCGGAGTCAGGTTCCTTACGTTCATGGGTCTCGGCGGCGCACTTGCCGCAGCATTCGCGGTCATCGTGGCGCTGACGCTGATGCCGGCGATCCTCGGCATGTTCGGCAAGGCGTTGTTCAAGCCGAAGCTGCCGATCGTCGCGCAGCACGACCCGGAGGACGACACCTCCGTCACGAACGGCATGCGCGTCGCTCGCCTTATCGGGCGGATGCCGGCACTCACGCTGGTGCTCGGCATCGTCGTACTCGGTGCGCTGTCGATCCCCGCGCTGAACCTCAGCCTGGGCCTGCCGGGCGACGAGAGCATGCCGACGGACTCCACGATTCGCAAGGCGTACGACATCCGCACCGACGGATTCGGCGAGGGCAGCAACGGCGTGCTGCAGGTTGCCGCAGACCTCTCCGACGTACCCGAGGACCAGCGCAAGGAGGCACTCGACGCGACGCGTACCGAGCTCGAGTCGCACGACGACATGGACTACGTCGTCGGCCCGATGGAGAGCAAGGACGGCGCCGGGGCGGTGTTCCAAGGCGTACCGAAGTCCGGGCCGAACAACCAGGACACCAAGGACCTCGTCAAGGAGGTCCGGGATGCCGAGGACGGCCTGAGCTCCGAGTACGGCATCGAGTACGGCGTCACCGGTACGACCGCGATCTATGCCGACGTCGACGACGTGATGCTCGGTTCGATCGTGCCGTACATGGCACTGGTGGCGGGCGCGGCGTTCATCCTGCTGATCGTCGTCTTCCGGTCGGTGCTCATACCGCTGACCGCCGCACTCGGGTTCCTGCTGTCCGTCGCGGCGACGTTCGGGGCGACGGTGGTCATCTTCCAAGAAGGCGCGTTCGGCCTGATCGACGACCCGAGACCGATCGTCAGCTTCATGCCGATCATGCTGATCGGGCTCGTGTTCGGCCTGGCGATGGACTACACCGTCTTCACCGTGACCCGAATGCGGGAGGAGTATGTCCACGGCCAGGCGCCACTCCAGGCGATGATGAGGGGCTATCACCACGGCGCGCGCGTGGTCGTATCGGCCGCGGTCATCATGATCTCGGTCTTCAGCGCCTTCATGATGGAGGAGGACGTCACGGCGAAGTCGATGGGCTTCGCGCTCGCCGCAGCCGTCTTCTTCGATGCGTTCATCGTGCGCATGGTCATCCTGCCGTCGCTGCTCGCCCTGATGGGCAAGTCGGCCTGGTGGATGCCGCGCTGGCTGGACCGGATCGTGCCGAACGTCGACATCGAGGGCGAGAAGATCACCGCGATGACGGCAGCACGGTCCGAGCCCGAGCCGGTGGTACATACCGGCGCCTAGCCACAGCCCCGCTGGGCGTGACGTTCGCGCGGCGACACACCGGAGTGTCGCACTCGAACGTCACGCCCAGCGGGCGTTCAGTCCCAACGGCGGCCGGGTGGCCAGTCCGTCCACCACGCCGGCTTCTCGGTCGTCCAGAGCCGTGGGCGGTTCGGGTTCGGACGATCCCGGCCGTTCCTGATCCGCTCCTCGGTCCGCGCCCGCTCCTCGCGGGAGTGTTGGGCGGATCCGATCCGCACGACTTCGAGCGCATGGTCTCGAAGGCCCTCCCCGCGCACGTTGTCGGCGTTGTGCATCTCGATCTTGCGATGGTCGGCGCCGTCGGACTCGATCACCAGGCCGGTGTCGGGATCGAGCAGGTCGGGGATGCCGAGAAGCCGTTCGTGCAGATCGAAGATCGGCGTGTTGATCAGCCAGTTCTCGACCCCGACGGCATGCGTCGCGATCATCCGGGTGCGCGTCTCCCACGGGCTCGCCGACCGCGTCGACGCATGGGCGAGGGCCCACCGTGCCTGTGCGCGACCACGCGTCTTCACATGTGCATCGAAGACCGCGCGTACGTTGTCCAGCGACGTGCACGCCTGGTCGATCACCGTGCTCGTCGCCATCTCGACCGCGACCAGCGCCTCGGTCGGGTTCGGCGCATCGAGCATGTCGTCGTACGTCGCCCGCGCCATGGTCGTCACCGCGAAGCTCTCGAGGTCGACGACCTCACCCGGCAGGTAGCGCCGGTCACTCGGGCGGATGCCGGGGCGCGTACGCAGATCGGTTCCCGGCCCGCAGAGGATCACCACCGGGAGGTCGTCACCATAGCGAACGCCGCCGCAGTACGCCTGCCCCTGGACCCACCGCGATGCCCACCCCGTCAGCACGCATCCGCCCGTCATCAGCCCGATTGCGTCGGCGACCCGCGTCGCCGGCTGCTCCGCCGCGATCCCCGCCGGGCGGTGCAATCCGCGGTACGGACTCTCGTACTCCGGCCCGCGCAGGGCCCACTTGGTGACACCCGCGCGCTGCAGCGCCGCCGCGCGCTTGGTCAGGTCGGGGACGTATCCGATGTCTCTCACACCTGCAATGTGCCGCCCCGTCGCTCAAGCTGTCGGGTTGTCCACAGCCCGCACGCAACTCTCCGCTGGGCATGACGTACGCGCGGCGACACGCCGGTGTGTCGCGCTCGTACGTCATGGCCAGCGCGCCTGGGGTCAGCGGACGAGGACCTCGGACGGCTCGGACGGCGTCTCCTCGACGTCCTCCTTCTCACCCAATGCGCTCGGCCACCACATGTGCCGACCGATGTCGAGGTTCAGGGCGGTGACGAGCACCGACCGGACGATGATCGTGTCGAGGAGGACGCCGAACGCAACGGCGAAGCCGAGCTCGACCATGAACACCATCGGCATGGTGAGCATCGCGCCGAACGTACCCGCCAGCACCAGGCCGGCGGAGGTGATGACACCCCCGGTCGCCGCGAGCCCGATCAAGGCACCGCGCCGCATGCCGTACTTCAACGACTCCTCACGTACGCCCGTCATCAGGAAGATGTTGTAGTCGATCCCCAACGCGACAAGGAACACGAAGACGAACAGCGGGAAGCCTGCGTCGGCGCCGTCGAAGCCGAAGACGTGCTCGAACACCAGTGCACAGACACCCATCGACGCCCCGAACGACAGCACGACCGTGCCGACCAACACCAGAGGCGCGATCAGCGCGCGCAGCAGTACCGCAAGGATGACGAAGACGACGACCAGCACGATCGGGATGATCAACACGTTGTCCTTCGCTGCGGCGTCGAGCGTGTCGAGGATGACCGCCGTGTCGCCTCCCACGATCGCGTCGGCCCCGTCGACGGCGTGCACGGAGGCACGTACGTCCTCGACGACGTCGCGCCCCGCCGCGCTGTCGCCCGGTACGTCGAGCTCGGCGCTGATCAGCACCCGGCCGGCCGCCTCACCACCGGGTGAGACGTCGGCGATGCCGGGCGTTGTCGAAACGGCCTCGGTGACGGCGTCGGCCTGCCCGGCATTCGCGATCACGTACACCGGCTGCCCGGCGCCCGCCGGGAAGTGCTCCGCGACGACCTCTTGGCCGACGATCGACTCGGGTCGGTCGATGAGCGCTTCCTCATTCGTGAGGCCCTCGGCGTCGAGCTGAGTCATGCCCAGAGCAAGCGCGCCGAGGACCAGGCTGGTGCCGATCCAGGTGGCGCGCGGGCGTACGGAGATGGTGCGCCCGAGCTTGGCCCAGATGCCGTCGGCCGTGTGGTCAGGCGATCCGTACCGAGGAATGAGCGGCCAGAACACCCAGCGCCCGAAGATCACGAGCAGCGCCGGCAGCAGCGACATCATCGCGAGCATCCCGACCGCGACTCCGACGGCGAGCACCGGCCCCATGCCTGCGGTCGAGTTGAGCTCCGCGAACACCAGGCACAACATGCCGAGCAGCACGGTCGTACCGCTGGCGAACACCGCCGGACCGGCGCGATGCAGCGCCAGCGCCATCGCAACGTGGCGGTCCTCGTGTCGACGGAGTTCTTCTCGGTAGCGCGCGACGAGCAGCAGGGCATAGTCGGTGCCGGCGCCGAACACCAACACAGTAAGGATTCCAGCGCTCTGCGCATTGACCGTGAACACGTCGGCGTTCGCGAGCAGGTAGACCACGCCTTGCGCACTGATCAGCGCGACGCCGGCGGTGACGACCGGCAGCAGCCAGAGCACCGGGCTCCGGTACGTGAGCAACAGCAGCAACACCGCGACGCTCACCGCGGCGAGCAGCAACGTGCCGTCCATCCCGTCGAAGACGTCCGCGAAGTCACCGCTGACGCCCGCCGGTCCCGTGACGTACGCCGACAGCCCGTCGCCCGTCTGGCCCGTCACCTCGCGGATCTCGGGTGTGACCTCGCCGAGGGTGTCCCATCCCCCGTCGCCCATGTCCACCGGCGCGATCACCTGCAGGGCCCGGCCGTCCTCGGACGGAATCGGGCCGTCCGGCTCGCCGGTCACATGCTCGATGCCGGCGATCTCGGCCATCTGATCCTCTACGACCTGCCGGTCCGCGGCCGTGATGCCGTCGGACCGCTCGTACACGATCACCGCTGGTACGACGTCGGGATCGCCGAACGTGTCGAACTCGTCGAGCACCTTCGTCGACTCGGCGCTCTCCGGCAGCCAGGACGACGTCTCGTTGTCCTGTACGCCGGTGAACTTGCCGGCCAGTGGTCCGAGGACCATCAACGCGATGATCCAGATGGCGAGCGCGATCCACTTGGTGCGGCGCCCCGTGAGGACACCGGCAATCTGCCTGTGCACTCTTCGCCCCCTCGGCTCGAGTTGCCAACGACGCTACGCGTGGTTGCCGAAGATCGTCAACGTGTTTAATGATTTTGCGTACGCATGATTACGCTCCGCCGGACAGCGGACACAGGGTCATCGGATCGGCGCAGGTCGTCGCTCAGTGCGATCGCCCGGTTGTGTCCAAGAACTCGTCCACGATCGCGTCGGGCGTCATCGTCAGGTCGATCGCGGCGCCGGGCTCATCGGGCTCAAGCGGTTCGAGCGTGGCGAGTTGCGAGTCGATCAACGACGGCGGCATGAAGTGGTGCTTGCGGCGCGCGATCCGCGCCCGGATCACGTCCGAGTCTCCGTCGAGATGGAGGAAGCGTACGGACGGAGCGGCATCGACGAGAACGTCACGGTACGCGCGTTTGAGCGCGGAGCAGCTCACCACTCCACCGAGATCCGTCCGCTCGTCCAGCCACTTCCCGATCGCCGCCAACCACGGCCAGCGGTCATCGTCGGTCAGGGGTACGCCGCCGCTCATCTTGTCGATGTTCGCCTGCGGGTGGAATGCGTCGGCATCGGCGTACTCGACACCGAACCGCGCGGCGAGCTTCTCTCCAACCGTGGTCTTGCCGACGGCGGAAACTCCCATCACGACGACGAGCGGCGCGGGCGTGCGGTTGCGTTCTGGCATGGGGGCACCGTACCGCGGGGTCGATGTGGCATCGGTCCAATCCTATTGGACCGATGCCACATCGACCCAAGCCGCCCGACGCCCACTAGAGCAGGTCGCGGAGCTCCTTGGGGAGCTCGAAGTCGGTCGCGGCGTCCTTGTCGGCCCCGGCGGGAAGACCGAACGGTGACTCTGCGGGCGCCTCCTGCTGCTTGTTCGCCGCGGCCTTCTGGTCCGCCGCCCGCTTGGCCGGGTTGCCGGACCCGCGGCGCCCCTTGCTCTTGACCTTCTTCGGCTGGCGCCCCTTGGAGCGCTTGCCCCCGCCGACGCCCGGCATGCCGGGCATCCCAGGCATGCCGCCGCCCTTGGCCATCTGCTGCATCATCTTGCGGGCCTCGAAGAACCGGTCGACCAGGCTGTTGACGTCGCTGACCTGCGTACCGGAACCCTTCGAGATGCGGGCCCGGCGGGAGCCGTCGATCACCTTCGGGTTGTCCCGCTCGGCGGGGGTCATCGACAAGATGATGGCCTGGATGCGGTCGATCTCGCGCTCGTCGAAGTCGGCGATCTGGTCCTTGAACTGGCCCATACCGGGCAACATGCCGAAGATCTTCGACATCGAGCCCATCTTGCGTACGGCCTGCATCTGCTGCAGGAAGTCGTCGAGGGTGAAGTCGCCGCTCTTGCCCTGCAGCTTGGCGGCGGCCTTCGCGGCCTCGTCGGCGTCGAACGCCTTCTCGGCCTGCTCGATCAGCGTCATCATGTCGCCGAGGTCGAGGATGCGCGAGGCCATCCGGTCGGGGTGGAACACGTCGAAGTCGGTGAGCTTCTCGCCGTTCGACGCGAACATCACCTGCTTGCCGGTGACCGAGGCGACCGACAGGGCCGCGCCGCCGCGCGCGTCGCCGTCGAGCTTGGAGAGGACGACTCCGCTGAAGCCGACGCCGTCGAGGAACGCCTGCGCGGTCGTGACGGCGTCCTGGCCGATCATCGCGTCGACGACGAACAGAGTCTCGTCGGGGTTGACCGCGTCACGGATGTCCGCGGCCTGCTTCATCAGCTCCTCGTCGATGCCGAGGCGGCCGGCGGTGTCGACGATGACGACGTCGTGGAGCGTACGCCGGGCCTCGTCGATCGAGTCGCGGGCAACCTTCACCGGGTCACCGACGCCGTTGCCCGGCTCCGGCGCGAACACCGTGACACCGGCCTGCTCGCCGACGATCTGCAGCTGGTTGACGGCGTTCGGACGCTGCAGGTCGGAGGCGACGAGCATCGGAGAGTTGCCTTGGTCCTTGAGCCAGCGGCCGAGCTTGCCGGCGAGCGTGGTCTTGCCCGCGCCCTGGAGGCCGGCGAGCATGATGACCGTCGGCGGCCTCTTGGCGAACTGCAACCGTCGGGTCTCACCGCCGAGGATGCCGACGAGCTCCTCGTTGACGATCTTGATGACCTGCTGGGCGGGGTTCAGCGCCTGGCTGACCTCCGCGCCGCGGGCGCGCTCCTTGACCGCCGCAATGAACTCCTTGACCACGGGGAGGGCGACGTCGGCCTCGAGCAGCGCGATCCTGATCTCGCGCGCGGTCGCGTCGATATCGGACTCGGAGAGGCGGCCCTTGCCACGGAGGTTCTTGAACGTGGCCTGCAGCCGGTCTTGCAGCGTGTCGAACAACGGGTTGGTCCTTGTGGTCGCGCGGCTGGTGCCGCATCGGTCGTGGCGAGCCGCGGCGGCTCACACATCTGTCCAGCCTAACGGCTCGGGCGTACGTACCCCACGGCAGACGTACGTGCGGGCGGGCGCATGTGAAGAGTTCGGTGCGAACTCCACCATCGAACGGCACCCGCGTAGTGCAATTCGCACCGAACTCTCCAGTGGCGGACGGGTCAGGCCTCGCAGTGCCTGGGCTGCTCGATGCGTACGCACCGATCGTCGCCGGGGCCTCCGTCGCCACGGTCGGCACCACGACCTCCGTTGAGCAGGTCGTCTCCCCGACCGGCGCTGACGACGTCCGCACCGCCGCCGCTCTTGACGAAGTCGCGGCCCGGCCCCGTGAAGATGCGATCCGTGGCGCTACCGCCGAAGACCCGGTCGCGACCCCCTCGCGCGTAGAAGCGATTGTCGCCGTCGCCGAGCGCGCTGATGAGGTTTGCGCCCGCCGTACCGACCACCACGTTCCGCCCGGGGCCGACTCCGGCATCGCGTACCGAGTACAGGCGATCGTGCCCGCGACCGTTGGCGACGCCACGCGCCAGGTCGATCCGGATATCGCGCGGGCCGCGCTCGAGGATCTGGTCGCGACCGGGGCCGCCGTAGAACACGTCGTCGCCAAGGCCGCCCGAGAAGACGTCGCCCCCGGCATCGCCGTGCATGACGTCGGCGCCCCGGCCGCCGTCCATGCAGTTCTGTCCGCGGCCACCGAACGACCGGTCATCGCCCAGACCACCGTGCACACAGGAATCCGACGAGTTCGCGAACGAGTCCTCGCCCGGCCCTCCGTGCAGGTCGCCGAACCCGCAGATCACGTCGTCGCCCTTCCCGGCGTGCACCTTCGCCTCGGGACCCTGCCAGCGCGGTCGCACGACGATCACGTCCCGCTCGTCGGTGCCGCTCGTCGACCCGTCGCCGTGCTCGACGACGATCGTCGCGGTCTCGCCCTGGCAGGTCGGCGCACCTGCGCTCGAGTGCTCGGCGGAGGCCGACGAGGTCAGTCCGGAGATCAGCACAACGACAGCACCGGCGATGACCATCGAGTACGTACGCATCTCGCTTCCGCCCTTCGTCGCGGCAGGCAGGTGCCGCGCACAAGGTGCAAAGCGTCGCACGTGACGCGCTCAGCCGCCACCGAGCGCCGTACGCAGGCCGGTGGCGAGCGACTCCATCGCTTCGTCGTCGAGTGGCTCCCCGTCGCCGCCCACGACGTAGAACACGTTGTCGGCCTGCGGCCCGATGGTCGTCGCGTGCGTCGAGCGGATCGTGTGCCCCTGCCCCGCGATCACCCGGCAGCAGACCCACAGCAGCCCCCGGTCGTCGTCGGCGCGCACCTCCACCAGGCTCGAGGTCGCCGACTGGTCGCGCAGCACGGTCACGACCGGTACGGGCCGGTCCGGATCGGCGGCGTACCCGAGCCGGTCCGCGACGTCGACCTGGCCGTCCAGCACCCGGCGCAGCAGCGGCTCGAGGCGGCCGATGTCGACGTCGTCTCCGGCGACCTCCCACAGCGTCGACGCAACGTCGTCGCCACCCGTACGCGCCGACCGCACGCGCAGCCCCGCAAGTGCCATACCGGCGGCGAGCTCGGCGAGGAGGCCGGGACGATCAGGGGCGACGATGGACAGCAGCGCACCGGCGTGGTGGTCGATCCGGCGTACGACGACGGGCCGCCCGTCGAGGGCGACCGGGTCGAATTCCCAACCCGAGTACTCCTCCGGGTCGGGCGAGACCGTGCTCGCGTCGAGCACCTCGTGGGTCTTGCGGACGAGCCCGCGTACGAGTCCCGCCCGCCAGCTCGTCCACGCCGTCGGCCCGGTCGCGGTCGCATCGGCCTCGGTCAGGGCGGCGAGGAGGTCGAGCGTCTCGCGATCTCCGATGATCTCGGCGATCCGCTCGGCCGTCGCCGGGTCCTCGATATCGCGTCGGGTCGCCGCCGTCGGGAGCAGCAGGTGGCGGCGTACGAGGGTCGCGACGCGATCGGCGTCGGTCGCCGAGAAGCCCCACCGCAACGCGATGTCACGCGCGATCGGCGCACCGACGACGCTGTGGTCGCCGCGCTGCCCCTTGCCGATGTCGTGCAGCAGCGCGGCGACCACGAGCAGGTCGGGTCGACGCACCTGGCGTACGAGTCCGGACGCGTTGACCGCCGTCTGCACGCTGTGCCGGTCGATCGTGTACGTGTGAACCGGCGATGACGAACCGCGCAGCCGGATCGCCCCCCACTCCGGCAGCCACCCGTCGACGACGCCCGCGATGTCGAGCTCCTCCCAGACCGGAACGAGCTCCGGACCGCTCGCGAGCAGCCCCACCATCAGGTCGCGCGTCGTACGCTGCCACGGCGTCGACGCGACGAGACCGTCGCGGGCGCACCTCGCGGCGACGCTGGGCGCCAGGATGTGGCGCCGCGTCGCAGCCGCAACCGCGGCGCGCAGCGGCAGATCGGGGTCACGCGACGGCCGCGCGTCCCTGGTGAGCACCACCTCGCCCTCGAGCAGGCCGACGCCCTGGTCGAGGCGGATGATCTTCGGCCCGGTAGGCGACCTGGTGCGTTTGGCGTGCGGCCGGAGTACGCCGTCGATGCGTCGCCACGCGAGCTGAGCCAGGTGCGCCGTACGCCAGCCGAGGCCGCGTACGTGCAGGTCGAGAGCATCGGCCTCCAGCTCGAGCGCCGCCGCGACGTCAGGCATCAGGTCACGGCTCAGCCGGTCGGTACGACGCCCCGTGACCTCGTGCAGGGCGTCGCGTACGTCGAGCAACGACCGCCGGAGCGGCTCGGTCTCGTGCCGCGGTACGTCGATGAGCCACGTCGACACCAACGCCCGCATCACGACCCCGTCGCGCAGGCCCCCTCCCGAGTCCTTGAGATCGGGTACGGCTGCGTGCGCCAGCCAGCCCGCCCGGTCGATCCGGGCGTTGCAGGCGGCGCGTAGCTCCGGCAGCCGCGTCCTGGCATCGCGACGCCAGGCGGCGAGCACCGACGAGCGCAGCGACTGAACCAAGGAGATGTCTCCCGCGACTCCCCGCGCGTCGAGCATGCCCGTCGCCGTGCGTACGTCGACCACGGCCGCGTCGTGCATCGCGGACGTGCTCCGCACCGCGTGGTCGAGGAGCACGCCGTCGTCCCACAGCGGGTACCAGACTTTCTCGGCCGCCGCCGCGACCGTCTCCGACGGCATCCGCGGATCATGCAGGAGGACGACGTCGACGTCACTTGCCGGCGACAGCTCGGAACGCCCGTACCCGCCGACCGCGACGAGCGCCAGGCCGCAACCGTTCTCGGGCGACAGCCCGGCGCTCGTGGCGGCGGCGTCGAAGAGCTCACGCAACCGCGCGTCCATTCGAAGCGCCCGATCGACCCGGGCAGCGGCTCGGTCGGGACGCTCCTGGACCAGCTCGATCAGATCGCCTCTCCGTCGACCTCTCCGGTACGCACACGCACGACCGACTCGAGCGGAGAGACCCAGATCTTGCCGTCGCCGATCTTGCCCGTCTGGGCGGACTTCACCACGACGTTGACGACGTCATCCTCCTCGCCGTCCTCGACGGCGATCTCGACGCGCAACTTCGGCACCAGGGCGACGTCGTACTCCGCCCCCCGGTAGACCTCGGTGTGCCCCTTCTGTCGGCCGTAGCCGCTGGCTTCTGTGACGGTCATACCGCTGACGCCGAATGTCTCCAGCGCCTCTCGTACGTCTTCCCATTTGTGCGGTTTGATGACTGCTGTCACGAGCTTCATACGATCGCTCCTTCGGATGCCCGCTGTGTCACCTTAGCCGACGGACCTGACACGCTCCGCGACCCCGAGGCGCTGACGAAGTCGTACGCCGACTCTCCGTGCTCGCTCACGTCGATACCCTCGGCCTCGTCGTCGGGATCGATGCGCCAGCCCAGGGTGAGCTTCAGCGCGCCACCGACGACCAGGGTGACGACCGCGGAGAACCCGACGGCGACCAGCGCGATGATGGCCTGGACGGCGAGCTGGCGCCCGCCGTCGCCGTACAGCAGGCCACCGTCCAGCGCGAGGAAGCCGATGCCTATCGTGCCGACGAGCCCGCCGACCAGGTGCACTCCGACGACGTCGAGCGAGTCGTCGTACCCGAAGCGGTACTTGAGCCCGACCGCGAACGCACACAGCACGCCCGCCACCAGACCGAGGGCGATCGAGCCGACCGGGCTCAGGCTGCCGCACGCCGGGGTGATCGCGACGAGTCCTGCGACGATTCCCGATGCGGCGCCGAGGCTGGTCGCCTTGCCGTCGCGCAGCTTCTCCAGCAGCAGCCAGCCGAGCATCGCGGCCGACGTCGCCACCGTGGTGTTGACCCAGACCAGGCCGGTTTCGCCGACGAAGTTCGCGGCGAACGCGTTGCCCGTCGCAGACGGTACGAAGGACCCGACGTTGAAGCCGAACCAGCCGAACCACAGCAGGCCGGCTCCCAGCATCGTCAGCGGCAGGTTGTGCGGACGCATCGGCTCCTTGCCGAAGCCCCTGCGTACACCGATCAGCAGCGCGAGTACGAGGCCGGCGACGCCCGCATTGATGTGCACGACCGTGCCGCCCGCGTAGTCGATCGGCGCCGCTATGTCGGCGAACGGCCCGTCGGCACTGAGCAGGCCGCCGCCCCACACCATGTGCGCGAGCGGGAAGTACGCGAGCGTCACCCAGACGGCGGCGAACACCAACCAGGTCGAGAACCTCGCGCGATCGGCGATCGCACCGCTGATCAGTGCCGTGGTGATGATCGCGAACGTCACCTGGAACGCGATCGAGATGTAGTCGCCGTCAGCAACGCCCTCGAGGCCGAACAGCTCGAAGGGGTTGGCGAACAGGCCGCCGACGTCCTCACTGCCGTACGACATCGACCAGCCCCACAGCACGTACACCACGGGGACGACGGCGAGCACGCCGAACGACATCATCATCATGTTGAGCACGGACTTCGCCCGCGTCATCCCCCCGTAGAACAAGGCAAGCCCCGGCGTCATCAGCAAGACGAGCGCAGCCGAGGTCAGTACCCATGCGGCATGGCCGGTATCCATGGAACCTCCAGTTTCAGAGGTCGCGCGGTGAAGGCGAGACCTCCGTGCAGTTCGAATCGACGCCGGGCGAACCGCGCTGTCCGGATCGGCGCATAGGCCTCATCGTCGGGTAGCGGCGTTTCGGTTCTCGTCCGCCGATGTTTCGGGCAGATGACGGATCCGGGCCGGTGTTTCGTCCGCGTGTCGGCGCGTCGCCGCTGTGTGGCCGGGTCTCGCCGCTTGGCCCGGCCTGCTTGACTACGGCCATGCTTCGTTCAGATTCGCGCGTACGTGCCCTGGCCGTCGCTTGCGCTCTCCTCGCCTGTGTCGGCGGGCTGGCAGCCTGCAGCGACGACTCGGACGAGTCCGACCCCAAGCCCGCGGCCGAAGGCCTCGCCACCGCCGTCTCCGACGGCGATGTCGGCAGCCTGACCTTCTCCGGCACATCGGGCGACGACGCGCAGGCGGACTTCAAGAACGTCATGTCCGGCATGGGCGACTACACCCCCGACGTCTCGGTCGGCGACGTCAGCGAGGACGGCGATACCGCGACCGCGATACTCGACGTGTCGTGGGCGCTGGGAGAGTCCGGGTCGGATGCGCAGTGGTCGTACGAGACCGAGGCGACGCTGCAACGCGACGGCGACAAGTGGCAGCCCGAGTGGGATCGCGCGCTCATCGCGCCAGACCTCAAGCAGGGCGAGCATCTGAGCCTCACGGGAGACACTGCCGATCGCGGCGAGATCCTCGACCGAAACAGGCAGCCGATCGTCAAGGAGCGCCCGGTCGTACGCATGGGGCTCGACAAGCTGCACATGGACAAGCCGCAGGTGCCCGGGTCGGCCAGGCAGCTCGCGCAGCTGCTCGACATCGATGTCGCCGGCTACGTCGCGGAGGCCAAGGCGGCCGGACCCGACGCGTTCGTCGAGGCGATCGTGCTGCGCAAGGTCGACGCCCGCGACGTCGACGCAGGGGCGTACGAGCGGATCAAGGGCGCTGTCCAGATCGCCGACACGATGTCCCTGGCGCCGACGAGCGACTTCGCGGAGCCGATTCTCGGCTCCGTCGGTGAGGCAACGGCCGAGCTGATCAAGGATTCGGACGGTGAGCTCGCACCGGGAGACATCACCGGACTCTCGGGGCTGCAGCAGCGGTACGACGAGCAGCTGCGCGGACAGCAGGGCCTGCTCGTCGAAGCGGTGAGTAAGTCGGGCAAGGACCGCAAGCTGTACGCGACCAAGCCGACGGCCGGCAAGCCCTTGAAGACGACGCTCGACGTCAATGCGCAAGCCGACGCCGAGGACGCCCTGAGCGATGTCTCGTCGCCGAGCGCGCTGGTGGCCATCCAGCCGTCGAGCGGTGACATCCTCGCGGCGGCCAGCGGGCCGGGCAGCGAGGGCTACTCCACCGCCACCGTCGGGCAGTACGCGCCGGGCTCGACGTTCAAGGTCGTGACCAGCCTGGCGATGCTGCGCAACGGCTACTCCCCCGACGACACGCTGACCTGCTCCCCGACGGTCGACGTGAACGGCAAGTCGTTCAAGAACTACGACGACTACCCGTCGTCGGCGCTCGGGCAGATCCCCATGCGTACGGCCATCGCCCAGTCGTGCAACACGGCGCTGATCGGCGAGCAGGCCGACGTACCGCAGGATGCGCTGGCCGACGCGGCGGCGTCGCTCGGGCTCGGCGAGGACCACGACACGGGGTTCTCGAGCTACTTCGGATCGGTGCCGTCCGATGCCCCGACGACCGAGCACGCCGCATCGATGATCGGCCAGGGCAAGGTGCAGGCGTCGCCGATGGCGATGGCGGTCGTCGCAGCGTCGGTCGAGAGCGGCGAGACGGTCGTACCGAGCCTGGTGACGAGCCATCAGGCCGAGAAGGCAGCGCCCGACGTACCGCTCGACAAGGGAGAGGCGAAGCAGCTACGCGAGCTGATGCTCGGCGTCGTACGCGACGGCAGCGGGTCGTTCCTCGCCGACCTACCGGGTAAACCGATCGGCGCGAAGACGGGCACGGCGGAGTACGGCGACGCGACGCACACGCACGCATGGATGATCGCGTTCCAGGGCGACCTCGCGGTCGCGGTGTTCGTCGAGGACGGCGAGTCGGGATCGGGAACCGCCGGCCCGATCCTGGAGCAGTTCCTCCGCCAACGGTGAGGAGAGGATCCTGGCCCCGTGAGGAGAGGATTGTGGTCGCGCGACCCGGCCAGAAGTCTCTCCTCACGGGGCCAGGATCCTCTCCTCAGCGTTAGTCGAGGAGGGCGTCGACGAAGTCCTCGGGTACGAACGGCGCGAGGTCGTCGGCGCCCTCGCCCAGGCCGACGAGCTTGACGGGTACGCCGAGCTCGCGCTGGACGGCGATCACGATGCCGCCCTTCGCGGTGCCGTCGAGCTTGGTGAGTACGACGCCGGTCACGTCGACCACCTCGGAGAAGACCCGGGCCTGCACGAGTCCGTTCTGTCCGGTCGTCGCGTCGATGACCAGCAGCACCTCGGACACCGGCGCCTGCTTCTCGATGACCCGCTTGACCTTGCCGAGCTCGTCCATCAACCCCGACTTGGTGTGGAGTCGGCCGGCCGTGTCGACGAGGACCGTGTCGAGGCCCTCGTCGCTACCGCGCTTGACGGCCTCGAACGCCACGCTCGCCGGGTCCCCGCCCTCGGGCCCGCGTACCGTCTCGCAGCCGACGCGCTCACCCCAGGTCTGCAGCTGGTCGGCGGCGGCGGCCCGGAACGTGTCGGCGGCCGCCAGCAGCACGGTCTGCTCCTCGGCTACGAGAACCCGCGCGATGCGGCCGACGGTCGTCGTCTTGCCGGTGCCGTTGACGCCGACCACGAGCACGACGCCCGGCGCTCCGGCGGCGCCGCCGGCGTTGAGCGTACGGTCGAGCGACGGGTCGACCAGCGAGACGAGCTCCTCGCGCAGGATGCCGCGCGCCTGCTCCGGGTCGTTGACCCCGTCTACTCGCAGCCGCGTGCGAAGGTGCTCGACGAGCTCCTGGGTCGGCTCGACACCGACGTCCGCGGCGATCAGGGTGTCTTCGATCTCGTCCCACGTGTCGTCGTCGAGCTTGTCGCGCGCGATCAGCGCGAGCAGCCCGCGGCCGAGCGAGCCCTGCGACCGCGCGAGCCGGGCACGCAGGCGCTGCATCCGCCCAGCCGCTGGTTCGGGCTTCTCGAGCTCCGGGGCGGCCGGCTCCTCCTCGACCACGGCAGGTTCGGCGCTCGCCGGAGGGGCCTCGACGCGCGGCGCCGTCCGCTCGGCCGGCGGCGCCTCCGTGCCCCCGCGCCCGCGTACGAAGAGCAGGGCGCCGACGGCGAGGATCAGCAGGACAACGGCGATCAGTACGTAGATCAGCGCGGAATCAATCACAACCGGAGAGCCTATCGGTCCGTCAGCGGGGCATGCCCGGCGCTGTCGAGGGTCACGCGCGGTGACCGGGGAATAGCCGGATATCCGTTGCGTGTTGAAACTAAATGGTCGACTGGTTGGCGATCGACCTCTGAGGTGTTGGAGGTTGTCATGAAATCCTGGATCCGATGGCAGGACTGGGTCGCGCTCATCGCGGGGGCTTACCTCGCCCTGGCGACCATCTGGGTAGGTACCAGCGACGGGGCGATGGCCACGATGATCGTGCTCGGTGCCCTGCTCGTCATTGCTTCGCTGTGGTCACTGGCCATGCCGACGTCGATGAGCGGCGAGTCCGCACATGTCGTACTCGGCGTCGTCACGTTCATCTCCCCCTGGGTGATCGGCTTCGCCGATCTCGACGGACCGTCGTGGACGTCCTGGGTCGTCGGCGTGATCGCCGTCGCCGTGGGACTCGCGGCGCTACCGGAGATCCGACACCAGGCCGCGCCAACGACGCAGTGAGTTGCCGATCAGAACAGCACAAGGGCCCCGGCGTTTGCCGGGGCCCTTCTGCGTGAGAGGAAGTCAGCCCTGAAGGGTCTTCGCCCAGTCCGGGTTGGCCTTCAGCCATTCATCGATGGCCTTAGCCGGGTCGTCCGCGTACTTGTTCGCGACCAGGTCCTCGAGCGAGCCGTACTGCTCGTCGTCCATCTTGGCCTTGCCGATCATGTCGGCGATCTCCGGGTAGTCGTCGCTGAAACCGGACCGAGCCAGGACGTGCAGCCCCTCCGGATCGCCGAGCGCACCCTTCGGGTCTTCCAGGTCCTTGACCGGGAAGGCCGTGTTGGCCCAGAACGGACGCCACAACGTGACCAGGAGGTCTTCCTTGGCGTCGGTGGCCTTCTTCAGCTCGGCCAGCATCGCGGTCGTCGACGACGTTTGCAGTTCGTAGTCGTCCAGGCCGTACTCCGGAATCACGGAGTCCTTGACGACGCCGGTCAGACCCGCGCCCGCCTCGATGCCGGTGATCGTACTGTCGAACATGTCGGCATTGTCGGCGAGCTCGTCGATCGAGTCGATGTCGGTGTAGGTCGGCACGGCCAGCGTGAGCTTCGCGTTGTCGTACCAGGTGTCGAGATCCTCCAGATCATCCTGGTACTGGTCCCAGTACTGCTTCTGGGTCACCTCCGGCCAGCCGGACGCCATCATGTCGATGTCGCCCTTGGCGACGGCGGCGTACATCGGACCGTTGTCCGGAATCGACTTGATCTCGACGTTGTAGCCGTCCGCCTCGAGGAGGTTCTTCCACATGTAGCCCATCGAGGTGTAGTCGGTCCACCCTTCGATGATGCCGACGGTGATGTCCTTGTCGCCGCTGCCGCCGCCTGAGCCGCCGCTATCACTGTCATCATCACCGCACGCGGCGAGCGCCGTGACGAGCCCGAGCGCCATCGCGGCCGCGACGAGTCTCCTTCGCACGTTCATCGTTTTCATGGGTCGTCCCTTCTCGTTCGTGCAGCTCACCCGCACGGCATCATCCGTCCCCGAGCTATCGTCTCTCGTCGCGAGGGCGGTTCGTTGTACCTTCATCCGATCGTTGTGGGCCGAGACCCGATTGTTGTGAACGGGGCCTAAACGGGCGCACCCTCTCGCTCGGCAGCGCCCTCTGCGACGTCCTCGGTGTCGCGCTCCGTTCGCCGACCGCCGACGCGACCGTACAGCTCGCGGATGCGACCGCGGCCCGGGCTCGTGTTGCCAGCGGCCGCGGTCACCCGATCGAGGAAGATCGCGAGGATGACCACCGAGAACCCTGCCTCGAAGCCGAGCCCGATCTGGATCTGGGTGATCGCGGCGATGACCTCGCCGCCGAGGCCTCCGGCGCCGACGAAGCCCGCCATGACCGCCATCGACAACGCCAGCATGATGACTTGGTTGACGCCGGCCATCACCGTAGGCATAGCAAGCGGCAACTGCACCTCCCGCAATATCTGACGCGGGGTGGCACCGAACGCGTGCCCGGCCTCGACCACCTCGGCATCGACCTGACGAATGCCGAGCTCGGTGAGCCGAACCCCGGGCGGTAGCGCGAAGATGATCGTGGCCACGATGCCCGCGGGGATGCCGATGCTGAACAGCACGACGGCCGGGATCAGCCAGAACATGGCCGGCATGGTCTGCATCAGGTCCAAGATCGGCCGTATCGCGCTGCTGAACCCGTCCCAGCGCGCGGCCATTATGCCAAGCGGGATGCCGATCAACAGACATATCAGCGCGGCGACGACGATCAACGCGAGCGTGTTCATCGCATTATCCCATTGCTCCATCGAGATGATCAGGGCCATCCCGAGGAAGGTGCCGATGCCCAGCTTCCAGTCGCGGGCCAGCCACGCCAGCAGGGCGAACACTGCTGCCATGACCAGTGGCTCAGGGGCCGTGAGCAGGTCGATGAGGTCAGTGACGATGCTGTCTACCCGATCCGAGAACCAGCCGAGTGCGTCGCCCAAATGTTCGGTGATCCAGTCGTTCGCCTCCTCGACCCACTCGCCGACGGGAATCCGTGGAACGCCGTCGACTCGGTCGTCCCACCAGTCCGCTGCCGTTGCCATCAGCCCTCGCCTCCTGCGGTAGCAAGCTCAGGAGTCGCGTCTCCATTGGAGGGTGCGACGCTGCCGAGCGCACTCAGCAAGGTCACCCGCGCGATCACGCCGAGAAGTCGTTGGTCACCATCGACCACTGCGAGCGGCGCCGTCGCCTCTGCCGACGCTGCGAACAGGTCCGCTACAGCCGTGTCGGGCGGGACCGTCGCCGCCCCCTCCATCACGCCGGTGAGGTCGTTACGGCCCGCCGAAACGCCATCGGCCGCCGCCGACTCCGTGACCACACCCCGCAGCCTCCGAGACGCGTCGACGACCATCACCGCGGACAGCTGGTTCTCGCGAATGAGCTTGTGCGCCGCGCGGGGGCCCTGCTCGGGACCGATAACAGCCACGGGCTTCTCCATCACGGACTCGGCGGTGAGTACGCGCGTACGGTCGACATCTTGGATGAACTGGGCGACGTAGTCGGTCGCAGGATCGTTCAGGATGTCCTCGGCCGTGCCCTGCTGGACGATCCGGCCATCGCGCATCATCGCGATCCGGTCGCCGAGACGCATCGCCTCGTTGAGGTCGTGGGTGATGAACAGGATCGTCTTGTCCAGCTTGTCTTGCAACTCGACCAACTGGTCCTGCATCTCGCGGCGGATCAACGGGTCGAGGGCGCTGAACGCCTCGTCCATCAGCATCACCTCGGTCTCCGCCGCGAGTGCCCGCGCCAGGCCGACGCGTTGCCGCATGCCGCCCGAGAGTTCGCCCGGGAGGTAGTTGCCCCAACCGCCGAGGCCGACCATCTCGAGTGCCTCTTCGCCCCTACGCTCGCGGTCGGCCCGGTTGATGCCGCGGATCTTCAGTCCGTACGCGGCGTTCTCGCCGACCGTACGGTGCGGCAATAGCGCAAAATGCTGGAAGACCATGCTGATCTTCTCGCGGCGTACCTCTCGCACACCGGCCGGATTCAGCTTGGTGAGGTTCTCTCCCGCGACCTCGACGGTGCCGGCGGTCGGCTCCCAGAGGCCGTTCGCCATCCGGATCAATGTCGACTTACCGGACCCGGACAGACCCATCACGACGAAGATCTCGCCGCTGTCGACGCTGAACGACGCATCGATCACGGCCGCGGTGAGGCCCTCCTCACGCAGCTTCTCGCGACCCTCGCCGTTCTCGAGACGTTCCACGGCGCGCTGCGGTCGACGTCCGAAGACCTTGTAGACGTCCGCGAACTCGATCAATGACACGTGTCCGGTCACACCTTCCGGCGGAATCGGACACCGGCTCGGACACCGGTGCCCTTGGCTACGACACCGAACGGGGCCCGCAGGGTGTCCGTTCTCCCTCAATGTCGCGACCAGCAACTTAACATTCCCTCAGGTCCGGAACTGCCCGGATGCCCATACCGCTCCCGACAATTGTCTGGATCGTGACCCAATCGGCTATCGGGACGCGGTCGCACCGGAGCGATCGGCGATCTCGCGCAGCTCCGCGAGGGCCTCGGCGATGATCGGTTGACGGAGACTGCCACGGCGTACGCCGGTGAGCACATGTCGCGACGGTGTGGGATCGCCACGTAGAGGCACCCGGGCGATCCGGTAGTCGTCCGGCAGCCGCGCGAGACGCGGCACGAGCGCCACGCCGAGACCCGCGGCGACGAGCGCGGCTCCCGTGTCCCACTCGGCAGACTGATGCGCCTCCGAAGGCGAGAACCCCGCCGCAGCACAGGCCGTCAACACCAGCTGGCGATGCGGTCGGCCGGGGCGGTCCAGGATCCACGGCTCGTCGGCCGCCTCGCTCAGCGGGACCGACTCCTTCCCCGCGAGCGGATGGCCGACCGGTACCAGCAGATCGAGCGGGTCGTCGAACAAGGACTGCTGCTCGAACCGCGGATCGGATCGCGGGGGCAGTGACGACGTGGCAACCACGACACCGAGATCGGCCTTGTCTGCAACGAGAAGGTCGAAGCACTCCTCGGGGTCGGCCTCGATGATGTGCACCGCGCATTGCGGATGGCGTTCGACCACCCGCACCGCCAGCTCCGGCAGCAGGGCCGCGGCCGCAGTAGAGAACCCACAGAGTCGCAGCGTGCCGGAGCGCTCCTCGTCGACCGCCGCGAGCTCACCGCGAATCGCCTCCCACCGCTCGAAGAGCTCGTCGGTGTGCTCGAGCAGTACGCGCGCGGCGGGAGTCAGACGTACGCCCCTCCCGTCGTGCTCGAGCAGGGTGACGCCGAGGTCGTGGGCAAGGCTGCGCAGCTGGTGCGACACGGCCGACGGCGTGTAGTCGAGGGCGGCCGCGGCCGCTGTCACCGTGCCCTGTGCGGCGAGGACACGGAGCACATGGAGCCTCCGGTCGATCATGCAACTATTTTGCACGGAAGCGTGGTCAAACGTGCGCTTATCGTTCGGATTCGCCCGGCTCACACTGACGTCATGGACATCAAGCACGGAACACCCACGTCAGAAGAAGACACGCGAACCGGGCAGGTCGTCTCGGCCGACGAGCATCCGATGGTCGACCTGTCCGACCCCAATGCCGAGGCCTGGATCGCCGCCGGGGGCGATCCGCGCGATCAGGGCCGCATGGTCGAGCTGTTCTCGCGCGAGCTGACCGGCGCGACCGACCTCATGGTCGGCCTCGCGTGGTTCGACCCGGGACAAGTCCACCTGCTCCACCACCATCCGTACGCCGACGAGTGGTACTACGTGATCACGGGCTCGGCCGACTTCACGATCGGCGACGAGCAGCTGCGGGGCAGACCCGGCACCGGGCTCTACATCCCGGCCGGCACGCGCCACCGGATCCACAACGACCAATCGCAGGCTCTCCAGATCGCCTGGGGATTCAACCGTCCGAGCCTGATGGACGTCGGGATCGTCTGGGAGGAGTAGGAGGGTGGGTGTCCGGTGCGCTTCGGCTGGGAAAGACGCGGAAGCGACCTTTCGGGCCGCGTTGTCTCGCGGCTGGACTTTCGCATACGGGCGGCATCCCGCCGCTTCGGCTCGCGTACGCTGCCGACTTCCGTCGTCACACGGTTACCAGCGGGCATGGCAAACGGTCACTTTGCATGGGGTGTACCCCATGCAAAGTGACCGTTTGCCATACTCAGTGGACCCGACGGCCCGAGACCATCCGAAAGGGTCTGCCGGAAGCAAACCGCCACCCGTAGGCACTTTCTCCGTCGCCCGCGTCTTTCCCCAGCCACAACGCGCGGAGAGCCGACAACGAACCGAGCCGAAGTGGCGAGCCGTCGACCGCACCGGCGGCGACTGTGCAATCGCCTTGCACGGATTCATTGCCAAACGTTTGCTATTCGTCAGGAGTCATCGCGCGCACACTGATGCCATGCGCGCCATCGATCCGCTGCTCGAGCCGTTCCAGCTCAGGTCGCTGACCCTGCGCAACCGTGTCGTCAGCACGTCGCACGAGCCCGCGTACGCCGAGGACGGACTCCCCAAGGACCGCTACCGGCTGTACCACAGCGAGAAGGCGCGCGGCGGCGTCGGCCTCACCATGATCGGCGGATCCGCGATCGTCTCCCCCGACAGCCCGCCCGCCTTCGGAAACCTGCAGCTCTACCGCGACGACATCGTCCCGTGGCTTCGCCGGCTGGCCGACGACGTGCACGAGAACGGCGCCGCCGTGATGACCCAGATCACCCACCTGGGCAGGCGTACGAGCAACTACGCCGGCGACTGGCTCCCGGTCGTCTACCCGTCGGCACTACGGGAACCCGCGCACCGAGCATTCCCGAAGATCGCCGAGCACTGGGACCTCGACCGGATCGTCGGGCACTACGCCGAGGCCGCCACACGCTGTCGCGACGCCGGACTCGACGGAGTCGAGATCCAGTCCTACGGCCATCTGCACGACGCGTTCCTGTCGCCGGCGACGAACCGGCGAGACGACGGGCTGGGCGGCGCGCTCGAGCACCGGATGGCCTTCCCCCGTCGGGTGATCCAGGCGGTACGCGCGGCCGTCGGGCCCGACTTCGTCGTGGGCATTCGAATGTCGATGGACGAGGACCGACCCGACGGCCTCGAGCTCACCGAAGCACTCGCGGCGCTCCAGTCGTACGTCGCCGACGGCATCGACTTCCTCAGCATCATCAAGGGGACGATCGAGAGCGACGCGACGCTCGCCAAGGTGATCCCGTCGATGGGTACGCCCTCCGCACCGTTCCTCGAGTTCGCGGGCGAGGTCAGGCGCGCCGTGAGCGTCCCCGTCATGCATGCGTCACGCATCTCCGACGTCGCAACGGCCCGGCACGCGATCCGCGACGGACTGCTCGACCTGGTCGGCATGACGCGCCCGCAGCTCGCCGATCCGTACCTCGTGTCGAAGCTCGCGTCCGGCGACGAGGAGCGCATCCGGCCGTGTGTGGGCGCGAACTACTGCCTCGACGCCATCTACGAGTCCGGCGACGCGAAGTGCATCCACAACCCGGCCACCGGCCGCGAGCAGACGCTGACGCATGTCATCGAGCCGACCAGAGCCCAAGCACGTAAGGCCGTTGTCGTCGGCGCCGGTCCCGCCGGATTGGAAGCGGCCCGCGTACTAGGCGAACGCGGACACCACGTCGTACTCCTCGAAGCGGCCGATGTGCCCGGCGGACAGGTGCTGCTCGCGTCGTCGTCGCCCCGCCGACGCGACCTCATCGGCATCATCGACTGGCGCGTCGCGGAGGCGAAGCACGCCGGCGTTGAGTTCCGGTACGGCGTGTACGCGGATGCCGAGCAGGTGCGCGCCGAGAGTCCGGACCTGGTGATCGTCGCGACCGGCGGGCTCCCCAACCGGACGTTCCTCGGCGAGGGACAGGACCTCGTGCTCGACACCTGGGACGTCATGGACGGCGCGGCCAGGCCCGCCGGCATGGTCATCGTGTACGACGACAACGGCGCCGAGCCCGCCCTCGACGCGACGGAGATGCTCGCTCGAGGCGGTGCGCACGTCGAGTACGTCACGCCCGAACGAATCGTGGCTCCCCTGGTGGGGAGTATGAACTCGCCCGCGTACCTGGCGGCGTTCGACGAGCACGGCGTCGACGTCACGCTCGCGTACCGGCTGACCGCCGTTGCCAAGGCCGAGGGCGGCCGTCTCGCAGCGACACTGCGCAACGAGTACACCCGCAGCACGGTCGACCGGATCGTCGACCACGTCGTCGTCGAGCACGGCACGCTCCCCAACGACGAGCTGTACATGGACCTCGTCGCCGAGTCGACGAACCTCGGGGAGGTCGACCACGATGCGCTGCTGAGCGGGCGACCTCAGGACGTACGCACCAACCCGGCCGGTACCTACCAGCTGTTCCGCATCGGCGACGCCGTCGCCAGCCGCAACATCCATGCCGCCATCTACGACGCGCTGCGTCTCTGCCTCACCACCTGACCAACACATCGAGAGGAGACCGTCATGACCACGATCGCGGACACGACACCCGCCCCATCGCTCGAACGACTCGTGGAGCGCCGAATCCCTGGCAGAGCGCTCGAGGCGCCCTTCTACGCCGACGACGACGTCTTCGATCTCGACATCTCGGCGATCTTCACCCGGCATTGGCTGTTCGTCGCCAGTACGGCCGAGATACCCGAGCCCGGCGACTATCTGACGATCGACATCGGGCCCTACCCGATCCTCGTCATCCGCGACGACGACGGCGACGTACGCGCGCTGCACAACGTCTGCCGGCACCGCGGTTCGCGCGTACTCAGCGAGTCCAGCGGCTCGACCGGCAACCTGGTGTGCGGCTACCACCAGTGGACGTACGCGACGGACGGTCGGCTGCTGCACGCCGGACAGCAGGCGGCCGACTTCGACAAGACCTGTTACGCGCTGAAGACCGTGCACTGCCGAGTCGTCGGCGGGCTGATCTTCATCTGCCTCGCCGCAGATCCACCATCGGACTTCGACGACGTGGCAAGCCGTACGCTCCCCTACCTCGCGCCGCATCAGCTGCACCGCACCAAGGTCGCCGCGCAGCTCGACACCGTCGAGGACGCCAACTGGAAGCTGGTGATGGAGAACAACCGCGAGTGCTACCACTGCGAGGCCGGGCATCCCGAGCTGATGTACACGTTCTTCCCGACGTACGGGTACGCCGAGGACGAGATCCCGCCGCGCCTGATGCCGGCACATGCCCGCTACCTTCAGGCGCAGGCCGATCTCGAATCCGCCTGCACCGAGCGCGGCATGCCGTACGAAGAGATCGAGGAGATCGCCGGGCGGCCGTCCGCGTTCCGCATCCAACGCGAGCCGCTCGACGGCGCGGGCGAGTCGTACACGCTGGACGGCAGCGCCGCATGTCGCAAGCTGCTGGGTGACCTCGACATCACCCGCCTGGGCAGGCTGAGCCTGCACCACCAGCCGAACTCGTGGTTCCACTTCCTCGCCGACCACGCGGTCACGTCCATGGCGATCCCGCTCGGCCCCGAGCGCACCCTCGTACGCACGACCTGGCTGGTCCACGAGGACGCGGTCGAGGGCCGTGACTACGACGCCGACAACCTGACTGCGGTCTGGCGCCGTACGAACGAACAGGACGCCGAGCTCGTCGTACGCGCGCAGTCGGGGGTAAAGAGCCCCGTGTACGAGCCGGGCCCGTACGCGCCGAACGAGTATCAGGTCGACTCGTTCTGCACGTGGTACATCGACGAGACGCGGAAGTACCTGCGCTCATGACCGAGATGCTGACGCGGACCCCCGCCGCCCCGGACGTCGTCGGAGTCGACGAGATCGCTCAACCGCTCGCGTGTACGCGGATCGACGACATCACGCATGACATCAAGAGCTTCACGTTCGCATTGCCGCGCCCGCTCCGGTTTCAACCCGGGCAGTACGTGACCCTCACCGTCCACGTCGGGGGGCGACCGACCGAACGCTGCTACACGATCTCCTCGCCGCCGACCCGCCCCGACACGTTCACGATCACGGTCAAGCGGGTGCCCGGCGGACCGGTCTCGAACTGGCTGCACGACCACATCGCTGTCGGCGACACGATCGACGTACAAGGCCCGCTCGGGCAGTTCTCGACGGCGAACCATCCGGCGGCGCGCTATCTGTTCCTGTCGGCCGGAAGCGGCATCACTCCGCTGATGTCGATGACCCGCGCGATGTACGACCGGGGCGAGCCGGCCGACGTGGTGTTCGTACACAACGCGCGGAGCCCCCGCGACATCGTCTTCCGCCGGGAGCTCGAGACGATGGCAACCGAGCCGTTCCTGTCGGTCGCCGCGATCTGCGAGGAGGACGCGCCCGACGAGGCCTGGCCGGGACTCCGCGGACGCCTCACCCTGCCGACGCTGCTCCGACTCGCACCCGACCTGTACGAGCGCGAGATCCTCACCTGCGGACCGCCGCCGTACATGTCCGCCGTACGCGAGATGCTGCGTACCGCGGGCGTCGACCCGGCGCGCTGCCACGAGGAGAGCTTCGAGCTCGCGCCACCGAGTCGTACGCCCGCTGCGGCTCTCGACGACCCCCCGGTCGGCCATTCCGTCGAGCTCCGCCGCAGCGGGCGTACGGTCTCCTGTGACGGCGCGACGACGATCCTCGAGGCGGTGTCCCGCGCGGGTGTGGTCGTGCCGTCGTCTTGCGGTGAAGGCGTTTGCGGTACGTGCAAGAGCACGATGCTCGCCGGGCGGGTCGACATGCAGCACGCCGGCGGCATCCGTCCCCGCGAGATCGCGGACGGCAAGATCCTGCTCTGCTGCTCCACGCCGCTCGAGGATCTCGTGATCGACGCCTGACCCGCCCCGTGAGCCGGACGTTCGGCGAGGACACGCCGAGCGTGTCCCACTCAAACGTCCGGCTCACGGGGGCTGGGGTGCGCGCCACGGTCAGGCGCCGTGCCGTTCCAGCTCCACCTTCGGCAGCAGCCGGGCCAATGGTGCCGGCAGCCACCAGGCGCGGCGACCCATCAGCTCCATCGCCGCGGGCACGACCATGCAGCGGATGATGACCGCGTCGACGAAGATCGCCACCGCGAAGGCGAACCCCGTCTGCTGCAACAGCCTTTGCTCGCTGAGTACGAAGGACGCGAAGATGACCACCATGATCGACCCTGCCGCCGTGATGACCGCACCGGTGTGGGCCAGGCCCTCGCGTACAGCGTGCGAAGGGTCGCGGCCCTCGTCCTTCTCCCATTCCTCGTGCATTCGCGAGATCAGGAAGATCTCGTAGTCCATCGAGAGACCGAAGACGATAGCGAAGATCATCACCGGTACGTACGCCTCGATCGGCCCGCTCTCGAAGCCGAGCATGCCGTCCTGGAAGACCAGTTTCATCGCGCCGAGCGCTGCTCCGATGCTGAGGATGTTCAGGAGCGCGGCCTTCACCGGAATGAGGATCGACCGGAACACCGCCATCAGCAGCACCATCGAGAGCCCGACGACGATCGTCATGAACAGCGGCATCCGGTCGGCCAGCTTGGCGGCGTAGTCCTCGGATGCCGCCGTCGCCCCGCCGACGAGGTACTCCGCGCCGTTGCCCGCGGTCAGCCCCGGCAGCACGTCGTCGCGCAGGGTGCCGACGAGCTCCGTGGTCTCCGCATCCTGCGGTGAGGAGTCGGGATAGACGAGTACGGTCGCCGCCTCACCGTCCGGTGTGGGCATCGGATCCGTGGTGGCTGCGACGCCCGCTGTCTCGCCCAGCGTCTGCGCTGCCTCGGCGGCGGCATCTTCACCGCTGCCGTCACCGCCGTCGGTCACGACCAGCAGCGGACCGTTGAAGCCGGGTCCGAA
The DNA here is from genome assembly GCF_025790165.1 of Solicola gregarius. Lineage (GTDB taxonomy): Bacteria > Actinomycetota > Actinomycetes > Propionibacteriales > Nocardioidaceae > Solicola > Solicola gregarius. The sequence continues at coordinate 3,643,487 of NZ_CP094970.1, read as the reverse complement.
GCCGTCGGCGAGCAGGTCGTACGCCTGCCGGCTGGTGGAGTCGGCCGGGTCGTTGCCAGCGTCATTGAATCCGAGTCGAATACTCAGCGCCGGGAAGGCGAGGGCACCGAGGATCACCGCCGCGGCAACCAGCGCGGCCAGCGGGCGCTTCTGCACTGCCCCCGCGAGTTTCCGCCACCCGTCGCCGTCCTCCCGTTTCCCCTTCGCCCTGCGCTTCTCCGCGCGCATGGTGAACTGGCGGGCGAAGCGGTTGCCGAAGATGCCGAGCAGCGCCGGCAGCAGGGTCAGTGAGGCGACCATCGTCATCAGCACGGTCAGCGCCACCGACAGCGCCATGCCTTGGATGGAGCCGAGGCCGAGGGCGGTGAGACCGAGCAGGGCGAGGATGACGGTACAGCCGGCGAAGAACACCGACCTACCCGCGGCGTCGATGGCCGTGACGGTGGCTCGTTCGGGTGCGACGCCACGTACGAGCTCGGCCCGGTAGCGGGCGAAGATGAGCAGTGCGTAGTCGATACCCACGCCGAGGCCGACGAGAAACATGACCGGTGGCGTCCAGGACGCGATCGTGAAGACGTGCGACGCCAGCACGATGACGCCGGCCGCCGAGCCGACCGCGAAGAGGGCGATCACGATGGGCAGTCCGGCGGCGATGAACGTGCCGAACATCAACACCAGGATCACCAGCGCGGCCACCAGGCCCACCGACTCGCCGGCGCCTGTGCCGCTCTCCGCCAGGAGCCTGACGGCGTCACCGCCCAGCTCGACCTGGAGCCCGTCGCCCTCGATCGCCTGCGCGGCGTCCAGGACGCGCTCGGTGTCCTCCGTCGGCATGTCGTTCGACGCGACCTCCAGTTGCACCGTGGCATAGGCGATCGTGCCGTCGTCGGCGACTGCGGTCGGGCTGTCGTACGGGCTCTGGACGTCCGCGACGTTGGGAAGGTCCGCGACCTCCGCGAGCATCGGATCGACGCGGTCCTGTACGCCGTCCACGCCGCCCTCGTCGTGCAAAACGATGTCGATGGTGTCTCCGGCGCGGCCTGCACCGTGGTCCTCCAGCAGGTCGGCGGCCGCCTGTGACTCGGTGCCGGGAAGCGAGTTCTCGTCCTTGTACGCGTCCCCGACGGCCGTGGCGGAGCCCCATACGCCGGCGAGAACCGCGACCCACAGGATCAGGGCGAGCCACCTGCGGCGGTGCGCGAAGCCCCCTATGCGGGCGAATATCCCCAGTTGTGAAGGCGGTTGAGTGCCTTCGTCCTTGTTTGTCTCGGTGAGCGTCATGATCTCTTCCCCGTGGGATCGGCGAACATCCCCGGCTTGCCGGGCTGATGACCTAGGGACTACGTAGCCGCCCCGAATGTGACATCACCGCCCGGTCGACGGCGCCGATGTCACACTTCGACCGCCCATCCAGTCATCACTGCATGGAACACACGGAGCGACATATGCGCGACGCCGAACACCAGCTGGCACGGTCCTTCGAGGACAACCGCCCCCGGCTGCTGCGGCTCGCGTACACGATGACGGGTTCGTTGGTCGACGCGGAGGACTGCGTACAGGAGGCGTGGCTTCGGCTGCGCGGGGTCGAAGACCCCGCCGGTATCCGCGACCTCACTGCCTGGCTGACGACGACCGTGAGCCGGCTGGCGTTGGACGCCCTCGGCAGCGCGCGTGCACGACGCGAACGCTACGTCGGTACCTGGTTACCGGAGCCGCTCGTCGAGTCCGGCGTACAGGACCCGGCCGATCGAATCACGCTGGACGAGTCGGTGAGCATGGCCCTGCTCGTCGTGTTGGAACGGCTCTCTCCCGCCGAGCGCACCGCGTTCGTGCTGCACGACGTCTTCAGCGTCCCGTTTCCCGAGATCGCCGATCTCGTCGGCCGCACGCCCGCGGCCGTACGCCAACTCGCGTCGCGGGGCCGACGACGAGTTCAGGACGAAGGACCACAGGCGCCTGCGACCGAGGCCGAACAGCGTGAGCTCGTGCACGCGTTCACGGCCGCGTGCCAGGACGGCGACCTCCCCGGGCTGATCGCACTGCTCGACCCGAACGTCGTGCTACGCGGCGACGGCGGCGGCAAGGTTGCAACGCTCGAGCACGAGGTACGCGACGCGACTCGGATCGCTCCGATGATGCTCGCCCGCGCGAAGGCAGTTGGCCCGATGGAATTCGTGCCCGCCACCGTCAACGGGGCCCTCGGGCTCGTGATCCGGGGCGGTGACCCCGACCCATCCCGGTCAGCGGTCCGCGCGTCCGACGGACTCTCGGTCCTGGCCTTCACGGTCGACAACGGGCTGATCACCGCGATCGACGTGGTGCGAAACCCCGACAAGCTCGCCGCGGTCCCGCCCCTCGGGTGAGCTCCGCGTACGCTGCGCCGAGGTACGGATTCCCGCCAATAGACGCGCCGCTATTGGCAGGAATCCGTACCTCGGCGGCACGTCAGGCGGAGGTTCTCGGGCGAGGTCGACCCGGCGGCGCCGTCAGGGTTTTGCGCGCAGCAGGCTCGTACCGTCGGCGGTGACGATGTCGATCGAGGCGATCTCCGCGGGCGCCAGGTCGGTACTGCCGGTGAGCGCGACGTCCTGGCCGGGCCGCACCTTCCAGACCGCGACCTGTTCGCGTACGCCGCTCTCGTCGGCGACCATCAGCCGGTACGAACGCTCCTCGTAGCCGTTGCCCGCGTCGTACGTGCAGTCGATGTCGATTCGCGTACCCCAGTCGACGGCGTTCAGGTCGCCGCTCGCGTGGACGGGGCTCTCGACGACGGGCTCGAACGCCAGCTCCGACTCGTTGACGCCTGCGGCGCCGCCGGATCCGCCGTCGTCCGGGTCTTCTGAGACGGTGACGACGACCGCCAGCACGACGACGAGCGCCGCTGCCGCGCACGCGACGAGCCCGCGTACGGCCCAGGTACGCCGGCGGCGTTCGTGGTCGCGGATCGCCAGCAGCCGGGGCAGCAGCGTGTCGGGCAGCGGCGGTGCGGGCCATTCGTCCGCGAGCGGGTTCGCGTGCGCCATGATGCCCGGCATGCCGGCCAGCTCGCGTACGGACTGTGCGCACCGGTCACATGTCTGCAGGTGTCGCTCGAAGTCGCGACGGTCGCCCGGCGCGAGTGCGCCGAGGACGTACGCCGCGTCGTACTGCTCGAACGGGTCGCCCACCTGCTCGTACGGGGTGGTCACGACGTCACCCCCATCTCGGCGAGTACGAGGCGCAGCGCCCGTAGCGCATAGTGCGTGCGCGACTTGACCGTGCCTTCCGGGATTCCGAGGTGCTCCGCGGCCACCCGGGTCGACTGGCCGCGGTAGTAGCACTCCAGCAGTACGGCGCGGTGGTCGGCGCTGAGACGACCGAGTGCCTCCTCGACGAGCCACCCGTCGAGCAGCCCGTCGGTGTTGTCGGGCGTCGCGCGTTCGGGTACGTCTGCCTCGACCACCTCTCGCCTCCGTGACGACTTTCGCCAGCCGTCGATCATGACGCGGTGCGCGACCGAGTACAGCCATGCCCGCGGTGACCCCTGCTCGGGGTCGAGGGTGTCGATGTGACGCCAGGCGCGCAGCAGCGTCTCCTGCACGACGTCCTCGGCCGCGGCGGCGTCGCCGCGCGTACCGCGAAGCGCGAACGCCCACAGCGCCGCTCCGTACTCGTCGTGCAGGGTCCGCAGCATCTCGGCCTGCGCGTCTGGCATGGGCACCCTCCACCACTGTCTACGACGCCGGCCCCGATCTGGTTCGATTCGAGGAGATCTTGTTACCCATTGAACTATCCACCGGCGTGTCACGTAGTCACGGGCGTCCCCCAGCGGAGAGGAAGGCACATGACCGGCAGTCATCCCATCACCCGGCGCACCGCCATCGGCGTAGGAGGAGGTGCCATCGGGGCGGCCGTGCTCGCCGCCTGCGGCGGAGACTCCGACGACGACTCGGGAGCGGGCTCGGGTGGTTCGACGACCAGCGACTCACCGAAGCCGAAGTCCGGCGCCGCCATCGCCAAGGTCGCAGACGTACCCGTCGGCGGGTCGGCGCAGGCCGATGTCGACGGCGAGACGGTCCTGCTGTCGCAGCCCGAGAAGGGCACGATCATGGCGTTCAGCTCCGTGTGTACGCACCAGGGCTGCGCGGTGAAGCCGGACGGCGCCGACCTGCACTGCCCGTGCCACGACTCGATCTACGACGCGGCGACCGGCGAGGTCAAGTCCGGACCGGCCCCCGATCCGCTGCCGAAGGTGTCGGTCAAGGTCGACGGCGACGAGATCGTCGCGACGTAAGGAGCGGTCATGGGACCCGTCGAGATCAACGGACTTCCGGCGCACGTTCTGCTCGTGCATCTCACCATCGTGCTGATTCCGGCTGCGGCTGCGTGTGTCGTGCTGTCGGCGTGGTGGCCGCGTGCCCGACGCTGGCTCGGCGTACTCACCCCCCTCGCCTGCCTCGCGGCACTCGCGATGGTGCCGATCACCACCAACGCCGGCGAGTGGCTCGAGGAGCGGCTGGGCGGCGAGGCACCGCTCATCGAGCGGCACGAGGAGCTCGGCAAGCTGATGCTGTGGTGGGCGATCGCGCTCGCGGTCGTCGGCGTCGTGCAGTGGGCGTGGCACCGGTGGTACGCGCGCGGCTCCGCCGGCGCACGCGTGGACCGGCAGAACGAGCTGGTCGGCGCCCGAGCATCGTCCGGGCCGGGCGGCGACCAGGTCGAGTTCGGCAACGGTGCGGGGCGTACGTCTGCGGCCGGGCGGGCGACGATCGTCGGCGTCGTGATCGGGCTGATCGCGACTGCGGTCGCCGTCGGCTCGGTCGTCCACCTGGTTCGCGTCGGTGAGTCGGGTTCGCGCGCGGTGTGGGAGGGCTCGTACTCGACGGAGTGAGGCCGGTCCGGCCCACACGCACCCCGCCCGTCGGATGTTTACCATGTTTACATGGTAAACATCCACTGTGCGCGGCGAAGACCCCATGCGAAGCGGACGTGCGCCACGTAAAGCACCCCAACGGCCAGACTCCCGGCCCGCGATCGGGAAGCCGACGGAACCACTTCGCTTCATACCCGACCATCCTGACATATTCGAACCGACTATTCCCGCATAATAGCTGCGACAAAACTGATACATTAGCCTCGACCATCCTGACATTGGGGGTTGTGGCATGACAGTCGAAGGCGAGCGCCGGGTGATCGACCGGCACCTGTGGCCGGTCGTCACGCAGCGGCACGCTTCCGTGCCCGTACTGGTTCTCAACGGGCCGCGCACGGTTGGCAAGAGCACGCTACTGGCCGCGTGCGCTAAGGCCCACGACGTCCTCGTGACCGACCTCGATGACCTGCCGACCAGGCGCTCGGTATCGGACGACCCGAGCTACTTCGCGGCCAGCCCGAGCCGGCCGGTGTGCATCGATGAGTATCAGTACGTCCCGCCCCTTCTCGACGCCATCAAGGCCGAACTCAATCAAGACACCAGACCGGGCAGATATGTCCTCACCGGATCGACCCGTTATGACTCGCTCCCCCGAGTGAGCCAATCGCTGGCGGGGCGCGCTCACGTCATGACGTTGTGGCCGCTGTCGCAGGGCGAGCTCACGGGCCGCAAGGAAACCTTCCTCGACATGCTGTTGTCCGATGCACGGGACCTCATGTCCCATGAGCCATCGACAACGTCGCGCGAAGCGTACGAGGAAGCAGTGCTCGCCGGCGGCTTCCCGATGCCTCGCCTACTCAAGGAGGCCGCCGACAAGCGGCGATGGTTCTATGACTATGTCAACACGGTGATAGATCGCGACGCCCTCGAGATCAGGAGGGTTCGACAGCGACGAGTGCTACCACTCGTCCTCCGGCATCTTGCCGCCAGGACCGCGAGCATCATGCAGGCTACCGACATCGCCCGACGAGTCGAACTGGACGCCCGACTGGTGGCCGACTACGTGACGTTGCTCGAGTCCGTATTCCTGGTTCACCGCATCGACGCCTTCGGACGGACATTGTCCGCGAGAGTGGGCAAAGCCCCCAAGCTCCACATGGTCGACACCGGCCTGGCGGGCCAGTTGCTCGGAGTCACACCTCACAAACTCGCTTCACGCGACCCGTCGACCCTGACAGAGTTCGGCCATCTGGTCGAGACGTTCGCGGTCAACGAGCTGGTGAAGCAGTCGGGATGGGCAGAGGCGCACGTCGACCTCAGTCATTTCCGGACGAAGGACCAACATGAGGTCGATCTTGTCGTCGAGTCCGATGACGGAAGGATCGCCGGCATCGAGGTCAAGGCCAAGGGTTCCGTGACCGACAAGGACTTCCGCGGGCTCAAGCTGCTTCGGGACAGGCTGGGCACGAGCTTCGTAGCCGGTGTCGTTGTCAACCTCGGCACGCGCTCGTACCGATATGACGAGCGGTTGTACGTCGTGCCACTCGATCGGCTCTGGATGCCGGCACCGTGATCGGTCCGAATGGGTTAGACGTCATCGGGCCGGAACATGCTCAGTCGCGGACTTCTCAGCACTCGCTTCGCCGATTCGTACAGACCTTGCGGCGCGCGGCACTGCCGACCCGAGCGGACGGTGGGTGATCAGCAGGATCGAACGCTCGGGCGCCAGCGCGAGCAGATCGGCCAGCAGCGCGTCGCCCGCCTCCTCGTCGAGCTGCTCGGTGGGCTCGTCCAGGATCAACACCCGATGGTCGCCGAGCAGCAGCCGCGCAAGCCCGAGACGCTGCCGCTCGCCGCCCGACAGCCGCGCACCGTTCTCCCCCACGGCCGTATCCAGCTGCGCCGGCAGCCCGCGTACGAAGTGGCCGAGCCCGGCCCGGTCGAGCGCCTCCCACAACGCCGCTTCGGACGCGTCGGGCCGCGCGATGCGAAGGTTCTCGCGGATCGACGTGTCGAAGACGTGCTCGTCCTGGCCGAGCATTCCGACCACGCCGCGTACCTCGTCGCCGGTCAGTGACGCAAGGTCGATGCCGCCGAGCGTCACCTGACCCGCCGTCGGCGTCAGGAACTTCAGCAGGACCGCGGCGAGCGTCGACTTGCCGCAGCCGCTCGGGCCCGTCACGGTGGCGACCGCACCCTCCGGGAGCGTCAAGGAAACGGCATGCAGCACCTCGGGCCCGCCGGGCCACGCCGCGGACAGCCCGTGCACCTCGATCCCGTACCCGTCGGGCGATCCGCTCCCCTGTGGCGGGTCGGCGACGGGTACGGGAGCGCGCCCGAGCTGGTCGAGACGGTTCCGTGCACCCGCGACGCGGGCGCGGGTGTGGCTCATCGCGGGAATCGCATCGAGCGGATCCAGCAGCGCGACCGGCGCCAGGGCGACGACGGCCAGCAGCACCGGCGTCAGTGATCCGTCTGCGACAGCCGGGATACCGAGCCAGAGCATCGCGGCCACCGCGATGCCGAGCGCGGCGAACACCAGCGCCGAGCCGAGCCCTTCGAGCCATGCGGTACGCCGCTCGGCGCGCCGCAGTCGTGCGTCGATCTCGCCGATCCGCTCGCGTACCAGCGAGGTGGCGTCGTACGCCACGAGGTCGGGCGCGGCATGCACGGCCTCCGCTGCCGCGGCAGCCAGATCGCCCCGCAGCGGCGCAACCTGCGACTGGACTCGCTCGCCCGCCGCCCGGACCAGAGCGGGTACGCCGACGACCACGATTGTGACGGCGACCGCCAATGCCAGTCCGGCCGTGGGGAGCACGATGCCGACGAGCACTGTCGTACCCGCCGCCGCCGTCGCGGTGACGAGCCACGGCAGGCGTACGCGCAGGATCGAGTCCTGCAGGGCGTCGACGTCGCCGACGACCCGAGAGACGAGGTCGCCGCGCCGACGGTCGCCGAGCCCGGCCGGAGCGCGCCGCTCGATCTGCTCGTACACATCGGCTCGTATCCGTGTGAGGGTCCGCAGCACGCCGTCGTGGGTGAGGAGGCGTTCGGCGTAGCGTAGCCCGCCGCGGGCGATTCCGAACGCTCGTACGGCGACGATGGCGACCATCAGGTAGAGCACCGGTGGCTGCTCGGCCGCACGCGAGAGCAGCCAGCCCGACGTGAGCAGCAGGCCGATCATGGACCAGGTCGAGAGCACGCCGAGCACGGCGCCGACGGTGAGCTGACGGTTCATACCCGCACCACCGTGCGTCCCACGTGCTCGACCCGGTCTGCGGCGCCGATCAGGGCAGGTCGGTGAGCGACCATGAGCGTCGTGACGTGTTCGCGCCGGATCGCCTCGATCACCGTACGTTCGGCGTCGGCATCGAGACCGGCGGTCGGCTCGTCGAGCAGAAGGATGTCGGCGCCGTTGCGTACCCGAAGCAGCGCGCGGGCGATCGCAACCCGCCGGCGCTCGCCCGCCGACAGGTTCGCGCCCCGTTCGGTGACCTCCCGGTCGAGCGCGAGCGTGCAGGCGGCGGCGTCGTCGAGCGCATGGCGTACGTCGACGTCGGTCGCTGCTGTCGTGAGCCGCACGTTGTCCGCGACCGTGCCGGCGATGAGTGCCGGATGCTGCGGCACCCACGCGATGCGTCCGCGCAGCCTCGACGGGTCGGGTACGGGCACGCCGTCGACCACGATCTCCCCGGACTCGGCGCGGACGAACCCGAGAAGCACCCCGAGCATCGTGGACTTGCCGCACCCGGACGGCCCGACCAGCGCGACGACCTCGCCCGGTTCGACCGTCAGATCGGTCGGCGGGAGTGCGTCGCTGTCGCGGTCGGGGTAGCGGACGCCGATTCCGCGCAGGTCGAGGTGCGGGCCGCTTTGGGGTCTATGTGGCATCGGTTGAGACCTATTGGACCGATGCCACATGGACCCCAAGTTCGGGCGCCCGCCCCCGGGCACCCCGTCGAGCAGCGTGAAGGCGTCCCGAGCGGCTGTGGCGCCCTCCGCGCTGTCGTGGAAGTGCGCACCCACCTGGCGTACGGGTAGGAACGCCTCGGGCGCCAGCAGCAGTACGAACAACGCCGTCTGCAGTGACAATGCGCCGTCGAGCACCCGCAGCCCCACTCCGACGGCGACCAGGGCGACCGAGATCGTCGCGCACAGCTCGAGTACGAACGACGACAGGAACGCCAACCGCAGCGCCCGCATCGTCTCGACCCGGTGCTGCTCGCCCGTCGTACGCAACCCGTCGGCCTGCCGCGTGGAGCGGCCGAAGACCTTCAGCACGGTGAGGCCGTCGAGCACATCGGCGAAGTGGTGGGTCAGGCGCTTCAGGGCCTCCCAGCGCCGTTCGGTGCGATCGCGGGTGAGCCACCCGACGAGCACCATGAACACCACGATCAGCGGCAGGGTGACCATCACGGTCACCGCAGCGAGCACGTCTGCCCACAGCATCGCCGCGCAGACGGTCGCCGGCACCGTGAGCGCGAGCACCAGCTGTGGCAGGTACTTCGAGAAGTACGCGTCGAGCGAGTCCAAGCCGTGACCGAGCAGGGCGATCACGTGCCCCGACTCGTACGCGGGCCGCGACCGATCCGACAGCAGCGCCTCGACGACCTCGCGCCGCAAGCCCGACTTGACCGCCGAAGCCGCGCGCACGGCGGCGACCCGGTGGCCCCAGCCGATCAGCGCCCTCCCGGCGAAGCACGCGGCGACGCCGAGTACCGCGGCAGCGAGCGCACCCGACCAGCCGTCGCCGTCGAAGCCCTGCGCAACGGCGACGGACATGAGCCACGCCTGCGCGACGATCAGCCCGGCGGCGACCGTACCGAGCGCGACCGCGACCGCGAGATGGCGGCGCACCGGGGCCGACCGTCGTACGAGCTCGGGATCAAGTGCCCCACCCGCTGGTTTCATCGCAAGCCCCTCACGCCGGAATGTTCTCGGTGCCGATGCGCTTGCGGAACACCCAGTACGACCACCCCTGGTACAGCAGCACGAGCGGCACGAAGACGACGGCCGACCAGGTCATGATCCGCAGCGTGTACGGCGTTGCCGAGGCGTTGTCGGTCGTGAGCGAGTACGCGGAGTCGAGCGACGACGTCATGACGTCGGGGAACAACGCGACGAACAGCATCACCACCACCAGCCCGATCGTCACGGCTGTGCCGGCGAACGCCCAGCCGTCACGCTCACGCATCGCCGCGAGCAGACCGAGTACGAGTGCCACGGCCGCCGCAACGGCGAACGGCGCCGTACGTGCCGCATCGGAGTCGACGACAGTCCAGGCCATGAAGGCGCCACCGACCAGGACGGCGAGAGCTCCGACGCGGATACCCGCACGGTTGGCCCGCGCCCGCACGTCACCGGTGGTCTTCAGCGCGATGAACACGGCACCGTGGGTCATGAACAACGTCAGCGTCGCGAGCCCGCCGAGCAGCGCGTACGGGTTGAGCAGGTCGAACAGCGTGCCGACGTACTCGTGGTCGGCGTCGATCGGGACGCCGCGGACGATGTTGGCGAGCGCGACGCCCCAGAGCACCGCGGGTACGAGCGAGCCGCCGACGATGCACCAGTCCCACCGCCGCCGCCACGCCGGGTCGTCGCGTTTGCCTCGGTACTCCAGCGCGGTGGCACGCAGGATCAGCGCGACGAGAATGGCGAACAAGGGCAGGTAGAAGCCCGAGAACAGCGTCGCGTACCACTCCGGGAACGCGGCGAACATGGCGCCGCCGGCGACGATGACCCATACCTCGTTGCCGTCCCAGACGGGGCCGATCGTGTTGAGTACGACGCGGCGCTCGTTGTCGTTGCGGCCGAGGATCGCCATCCATATCCCAACCCCGAAGTCGAACCCCTCGAGCACGAGGTAGCCGACCCAGAGGAACGCGATGGCGCAGAACCAGATCGTGGTGAGTTCCATTGCAGTCTCCTCCGTTGGTCCCGGTCAGTACGCGAAGGTCATCGGGGCGTCGTCGCCGTCGGCGGGCTCGACCGGCGTGACGTCAGGGAGCCCTTCACGGATGTACGTCAGCAGCAGCCGGATCTCGATCACGGCGAGCACCGTGTACACCAGGCTGAAGCCGATGAGCGAGGTCGTCACCTCGGCGCCGGTCGTACCCGGAGAAACCCCCGAGGCGGTCGGCAAGAGCCCGAACACCAACCAGGGTTGACGTCCCATCTCGGTGAAGATCCACCCGAACGCGTTGGCGGCGATCGGCAGGAACGGCAGCGCGATCGCCGACCACACCAGCCATCGCGACGTCGGCGTACGACCGCGCCGGATCGACCAGAGCATGATCGCCGCGATCAGCGCGGCCAGCCCGCCGGCCGTGATCATCGCCCGGAACGTCCAGTAGGTGACCGGGATGTTCGGGCTGTAGTCGCCGGGTCCGTACGCCTGCTCGTACTCCCGCTGCAGGGAGTTGATGCCGCGGACCTCGCCGTTCAGATCGCCGGTGCCGAGGAACGACAGCAGGTGTGGCAGCTTGATCGAGTAGACCTCCTCCGAGCCGTCCAGCGTGCCGATCGTGAGCACCGAGAACGACGCGGGCTGCTCGTCCTCGTACAGCGCCTCGGCCGCGGCCATCTTCATCGGCTGCACCTCGGTCATCACCTTGCCCTGGGTGTCACCGGTGACGGCGGTGCCGATGCCGGCGACGATCACGGTGATGGCACCGACCTTCAGTGCCGTCCGGAACGCGTCGCTATCGACGTCCGGGCGGCGCACCAGGTGCCACATCGCAACCGCCGCGATGAAGGCGCCGCCGACCATGAAGGCGGCGAAGATCGTGTGCGGCAGCGTGATCAGTACGACCTTGTTGGTCAGCACGGCGACGAAGTCGGTCAGCTCGGCTCGGCCGCGTTGCTCGTCGATCGTGTAGCCGACCGGGTTCTGCATGAACGAGTTGGCGGCGAGGATGAAGTACGCCGAGAGCACGGTGCCGATCGCGGCGATCCAGATGCACGCGAGGTGGATGCGTTTGGGCAGCCGGTCCCAACCGAAGATCCACAGGCCGAGGAACGTCGACTCGAGGAAGAACGCCAGCAGGCCCTCGAGTGCGAGCGGTGCACCGAAGATGTCGCCGACGAAGCGGGAGTAGTCGCTCCAGTTCATCCCGAACTGGAACTCCTGCACTATGCCGGTCACGATGCCCATCGCGAAGTTGATCAGGAACAACTTGCCGAAGAACTTCGTGAGCTTCAGATAGCGCTCGTGATCGGTACGTACCCATGCCGTCTGCAGACCCGCGACGAGGCACGCGAGGCTGATGGTCAGCGGGACGAAGAGGTAGTGATAGACGGTGGTGGCGCCGAACTGCAGCCGCGCCAGATCCAGGACTTCCATGCCACGCTCCCCATCTACTACGACGTGTCGTACTCACACCATAGACCCCTCCCGCAGGGCCCGCGCGGCGAGGTACTACGGCGCGTCGTAGTATCGAGGTGTGGCACAACTCGGAGAGCTCGAACGCGAGGTCATGGACCGCCTCTGGGCGGCCGGCGAGCGCTTGACGGTGCGCGACGTGCACGACCAGCTGAGCGCAGAGCGACCGCTGGCGTACACGACGGTGATGACGGTTCTCGACCGGCTGACACGCAAAGACATGGTGGTCCGCACCCAGCGCGGGCGCGCCTACCTGTACGCGCCCGCGAACAGTCGCGACGAGCTGACCGCCGAGCTGCTCAACGAGGTGCTCGACGGTGCGGGCGGCGACCGGACGGCGGCGCTCGTGCACTTCGCCGAGACCGTGTCGGCCGATGAGGCCGACGCCCTGCGCACGGCACTCGCCCGGATAGAGGCGCAGCACGAGGACACGACCTAGATGACTCCACTCCTGCTGGGCGTCATCGGGCTGCTGCTGGCGCATCCCGTGCCGGCCGCGCTCGGGCTGATGCGGTGGCCGTACCGGGTGCCGCGCGCGGCGATCGTGCTGTGGCAGGCGATGGCGCTCGCGGCCGTGCTCGCGGTGCTCGGCGCCGGGCTGTCGACGGCGCTCTGGCTGGTCAGCCCGCCCGACGGCGAGCTCGTGCGGTGGCGCGTCGTGGCGCACTTCCTGGTGCTGGCGCTCACGGCGTTCGTCGTCGTACGCCTGTGCTGGTCGACGTGGAATGTGGCACGCGAGACCCGCGAACGCCGGCGCCGGCAACGCGAGCTCGTCGACGTGCTCGCGCGGGCCGACGTCGCCGCACCCGGGGCGCGGGTGCTCGCAGAACGCACGCCGATCGCGTACTGCGTTCCGGCGCATCGCAACTCACGGGTCGTGGTGTCGTCCGGGACGCTCGCCGAGCTCGACGAGGACGAGCTCGCCGCCGTACTCGCCCATGAACGCGCGCACGTACGAAACCGGCACGACCTCGTGCTGGAGGCCTTCACGGCGTTGCGTCACGCGTTCCCGTTGGTGCCGCGTGGCGACGCGCCCCTCCACCAGAGTCGGGTGATGATCGAACTGCTCGCCGACGACCGGGCACGCCGCGAGCATGGGACGCTCCCGCTCGCGCGGGCGCTGGTGAAGCTGGCGGATCGACCGGCGCCACTCGGCGCACTCGGTGCGGGATCGGCCGCACAACTGCGGCTGGAGCGATTGTCGGCGCAGCCGCGTACGCACGTCATCGAGGCGGCGTGCGCGTACGCCCTGGCGGCGGGCGTCCTGGTCGGCCCGACCGTCAGTCTTGCCGTGCCGTGGATCGCTCATGCATGGAGCGCAGTGATCTGAGCGTTCCACGATCGTCGACGCGTCTCACTCCGAGACGCTCGGCAAGCTTCGCACCGAAGCCCGAGCGCAGGCCCGGCTCATCGGACTGCGTCGACGCCACGACGGCGAACAATGCACCGGCGCCAGCGACGATCACCACCATCACCGCAACTATGACAACCACAACTACTCCCCGAACTGCTCCCACTGTTACCAACCCGACCCGAACGTCGCATTCACCCGAGTCAACTGCCGCGAACCCCGGGCGACTTTCGGCTCGACTGGTAACAAACCCCGACGGGACCGTGGCCCCGGTACGCTACGCGCTTGCTCAGCATCTCACAGCATCGCCGCCCACGCCCCCGCATTCGAACATCGTCCCAACAAGCGGACCCGCGGTGACCGTCGAGCCGACAACCGAGGACGCTCAGCGATCGCCGTCCGGCTTGTCGTCGCCGTTGCTCTTCGGCTTGCCGTCGTCCTTGTCCTTCGGCTTGCCGTCGTCCTTGTCCTTCGGCTTGCCGTTCGCGCCACCGTGGTGGTCACCACTGTCGTCGGACTCGTTCTTCGGCGGACTCGCATCATCGTCGGGGTTGTCGTTCAGGCTCGACGGCAGCGGTACGCGGCACTCGGCACCCAGGCAGGCGTGCAGTCGCTCGAGCAGCGCATTGAGATCGTCGCGGATCTGGTTGAAGCGGCTGTCGTCGACGACGCTGTCGACCTCACCGGGGTCGCTGCGCAGGTCGTAGAGCTCTGGCTCCCGTCGACTCGTCTCGGTGAACAGGAAACCGGGTGCGCGGATGCCGTGCATCCGCGAGCTCCTCGACCCTTCGTTCGGGTCCTTGCCGAACGTATTGCCGTCGAGATCCATCAGGGTCGGTACGGTCGCCGGTCCGGTCTCGGTGACGATCGCACGCGACCAGCCGCGGTCGCCGCCCTGCGCGACGTCGAGCATCGACTGACCGTCGATGGGCGGCGAGCGATCGGTCGACAGCCCGGCCATCCGCAGGATCGTGGGCGCGAAGTCGGTGGAGAGGAACGGATCCTGGCGCGTCTCGCTTGCGGGGATGCCCGGCCCGCGTACCAGTGTCGGCGTGCGCAGTGACGGCTCGTACGGCAGCGTCTTGCCCTGCCGCATCCGGTGCTCGCCGAGGAAGTAGCCGTTGTCGGAGGTGAAGATGACGTAGGTGTTGTCGAGCTCCTGCGCCGCCTTGAGCCGGCGGACGACCCGGCCGACGGCACGATCGAGCAGGCCGAGGCTCTCGGCCCGCTGACGCGCAAGGTTGCGGACGCCGTCGCGCTCGCTCTGGCTCATGCCCGGAAGGCGCTGCATGAACTTCGGCTTGTCGGTCATGTCGGACTCGCCGCCCGCACCGGGCGCCAGCGGAATGTCGTCGTCCCAGAGGCCGCGGACCGGCTCCGGTCGGGCCGGCGTCTTGATCCGGTAGTCGTGTCCCTCGAGGTCGGTGACCTCTTTCGGGTCGTCGTCCTCCCCCGGCGCACCGTGATGCGGCGCCGTGAACGAGAGGTACATGAAGTACGGATGGTCCGATCTCGCCCGCTTGCGTACCTCTGCGGACGCAATCTGCTTGTACGCGTTGGTCTGGTACGTGCCGGCGAGCGACTGGATCCGGCCGTTGTTGTTCAGGTGCGTGCCGCGGTAGTTGTACGTGCCCTTGCTGTCGATCGACGCGCGCCAGTCGTCCCAGCCCGGCGGAATGTAGCGCACCGACGAGCCGCCACCCGGCGCCGGCATGTCGCCCTTGCCGTAGCCGTTGATGTACTTGCCGAGCATGAACGTGCGGTAGCCGCCCTGCTGCAGCCACACCGGCAGCGTGTCCTTGTCGCGGAACGCGCTGAACCCGTACGGCGGCTTCACGCTCCACACCCCGTGGTTGTGGGGGTACTGGCCGGTGAGGAATGACGCGCGCGCCGGCGCGCACAGCGGGAGCGGGGCGAAGGAGTTCTCGAACCGTACGCCGGCATCGCCGATCCAGCGGCGCGTCTGGTTCATCCAGGGCCCGCCGTACTCGTCGTCGCGCATGTCGTCGGACATGATCACGACGACGTTCGGCTTCTCCGTACGCGAGACGTACCCGGCCGCCGCGCTCGACGTCGGGCCGCCTTCGGGGTGGGTGGTCGCCTTCGCGCGTACCTTGTCGGCGCCGCTGTCGAAGCACGAACGGGGAACGACGACGAGCGTCTCGCTGCCCTCGTCGGCCGCGCTCGCGTGCACACCGGAACACTTCCACTTGGCGCCGCCGGCCCGGCTCACCTCTGCCGCGCCGTCGCCCTTGTCGACACTGACCCGATACGGGTACGTCTTGTCGCCGTCGACGCCGATCTTGACGTCCGTGCGACCGTCCCAGTACGCGCCGGCGTGCTGGGACCGGATGGCGACGAAGTCGGCGACGTTCTCGACCGAGAGGTTGCGCAGAGTCGCCGCACCACCACGACGGGCGAACGCGGCCGGCGTAGTGCTGTCGCCGGTCGAGGCATCCGGGGCGGCACGCCCTCCGTCACCGGCGGGCGATGCCACGGAGGAGGGCAGACCGGCCGCGAGCACCGCGACGCACGCGGCGCCGACCGGCACCGCGAGGCGCGCACTCGACCGTGGTAACACCCGGCCAACCCTAGGCCGTGCTGCTCGCGGCGCCGTCACTCGGACGTCTTCCACGGTTCACGGCACACGGCGCCCTCGCAGTCGCGGAGGCGATCGAGCATCCGAGCCATCGTCTTACTCACCCGCCGATAGCGTGCGTCACCGATGACGTTGTTGTTCTCGTGCGGATCGGCCGAGATGTCGAACAGCTGCCGGGTGTGTCGACGGTCGTTGTACGAGCCGTAGAACGCCCCGGGCATGCGCACGCCGATGCCGTAGTGCAGCTTGCCCTGCAGCTTGCCGGCGTCGGTGAGGATCGGACGACGCCACGGCTTCGCCTTACCTGTCGCACTCTTGAGCATCGAGGCACCGTCGACGTTGGCGCCGACGCGGGCGTCGGCCATATCGGCGATGGTCGGCGCGAAGTCGATCGTCGAGAATGCCTGCTCGCGCTTGATCCCCGGCTCGATGCCCGGCCCACGGACTATCGTCGGTGTGCGCAAGGACGGCTCGTACGGCAGCTTCTTGCCGATGCGCTGACGGAACTCACCAAGGAAGAACCCGTTGTCAGACGTGAAGATGACGTAGGTGTTGTCGAGCTCGCCGCTCGCCTCGAGCGCGCCCATCACGCGCTTGACGGCGGTGTCGACGGTCGCGAGAGACTCCGCACGCTGCCGACGTACGTCGGTGATCGCGCCCTGCTGCCGCGGCGAGATCGGGGTCTTACCGCTCACCGCACTCGGCTGACCGGCATTGCACGGCTCACCCGGCACGCCGCCCGGAGTGGTGATGCGGTCGTCGTACTTGCCACGCATCGAGCCCAGCCGCGCGGGGGTCTTGAGGCCCGGATCGTCGGGCTCGTGCGGACCGCCGGTGTGCGGAGCGGTGAAAGAGAGGTTGAAGTAGAACGGCGCGCTCTTGGCCGCGAGCTCGGAGACCATCGCGGACCCCATCTCGCCGTAGGCAGACGTCTGATAGCGCCCCGTGAGATCGATCGTGCCCTTGCCGTTGTCGCTGAGCCGCGTCTTGCGGTAGTTGTACGTGCCGTTGCCGAGACTGGCGCGCCACTCGTCCCACCCTGGTGGCACGTACGAGCCCGGCCGCGACGCACTCGGCTCCGCATAACCGTTGATGTACTTGCCGAGGAAGGCGTTCGTGTAGCCCGCCTTCTGCAGCCATACCGGAAGCGTGTTGCTGTCATCGAGCTGGTCGAACGACGACCTCGGCGACATGTTGGTGCGCACACCCGTGTTGTGGGAGTACTTGCCCGTGAGGAACGACGCCCGTGCCGGCCCACACAACGGGATGGGCGAGAACGAGTTCACGAAGTCGACACCCTGCGCCTTGATCAGGCTGCGGGTATGACGCATCCACGGGCCGTTCAGCTCGTCGGCACGCATGTCGTCGACCATGAACACGACGATGTTCGGCTGCTCGCCCGAGGGGCCGGGCTCGGCGACCGGGGCCGGCCGCGCCTTGCCCGTCGGTTGCCCGCCGGCCGTGGCGCCACCGTCGCGAGGGGCGGGACGCCAGAGCTCGAACAACCGGCCGAGGTCGTACTCGAGCGCCGGCGTGCGCTTCCACGGAGCGTTGCACGGGTTAGCGCGCTCGCGGGTGTCCGGAAGCGGCTGCCGCTCCTTGGTTGGCACGTGGGCGGGCGAGCTGGGGGTCACGAGGAGCGACGAGAGCGTCGCGGCCGGGAGCAGTGCACCCACCACCGCGCTCTTCAGAATCCGCCGCCGAACCATCGACACTGCCGAACCACCTCCGGGTCGTGCGTCGGAGGCCGCTCGTGCCGGTGCGGCCGCGCCCCCGTGATCTGGACTTCTCACAGGTACTGACGTACAGGGACCCGGCTAGGTTGCCAACTCACGACGTCAGATATGCGATACGTCGCGCGGA
Organism: Solicola gregarius; assembly: GCF_025790165.1. Lineage (GTDB taxonomy): Bacteria > Actinomycetota > Actinomycetes > Propionibacteriales > Nocardioidaceae > Solicola > Solicola gregarius. The sequence goes on along the minus strand of NZ_CP094970.1, from coordinate 3,625,441 downwards.
GTGCTACCTAGCGGACGTACTTCTTGATCGGTTTGCGGCACGCCGCACCGGAGCAGTGCCAGCGGTGATGCAGTGCGCTGCGCAGGCGCTTCTCGGTGAACCGGTAGTGCCTGCTGCCGGCGAGGTTGTGCAGCTCGTGCGGGTCGCGGTTCAGGTCGTACAGCTCGCGTTTGCGTCCTCTCGTGCGGTACTCCGCGTACAGGAACCCCTTGACCCGGATGCCCTGGCCGAGCGCCTTCTTGCCTCGCCGCGCGCCGGTGTTGGTGAGGATCGGTCGGCGCCATCCGCGATCGCCCTTGCGAGCGACGTCGAGCATCGACATGCCGTCGACCTTGGCGCGTACCTTCGCCTTCGCCATGTCGGCGATCGTGGATGCGAAGTCGATCGACGTGAACGGGTCCTTGCGTACGCCCCCGCGCGGGATGCCCGGGCCACGGATCGCCAGCGGCGTCGCAAGCGAGGCGTCGTACGGCAACGTCTTGCCCTGCACCCGGCGGGCCTCACCGAGTAGATAACCGTTGTCGGACGTGAAGATCACGTACGTGTTGTCGAGCTCGCCCGTGCGGCGGAGCGTCCCCATCAGCCGCTTGACCTGCTGGTCGACGGTCGACCCCGCCTCGGCGCGTTGGCGGTACGCACTGCGCGCCGAGTTTCGGGCCCGTTTGGTGAGCGCCGGCTTCTTGCTCACGACCGCGGGCTTGCGCCGGTTGCCCGGCTCGCCATCGGGGTCGGGCAGGCGACGGGTCTGCCGATCGAACTTGCCGATCGACTTGATGGCGCGGGCGGGCGACTTCACACCCTTCCGATCGTCGGGCTCGCGTGGCCCACCGTGGTGCGGAGCGGTGAACGACAGGTTGAAGAAGAACGGCTTCTTGCGCGCGGCGTACCGCTTGATGATGCTGGAGCCGATGCGGCCGTACTGGGTGGTCTGGTACTTGCCGGCCAGAGACTGACGCTTGCCGTTACGGTTCAGGTGCGTGTTGTAGTAGTTGTACGTGCCGTGGTTGTCGAGCGAGGCGCGCCAATCGCTCCATCCCGGGGGTACGTACCGCTCCGACGGACGGCCGTTGCGGCGGTTCTGACGCCCGTAGCCGTTGATGTACTTGCCGAGGTAGGCCGTGTTGTACCCCGACTTGCGCAACCAAACGGGCAGCGTGTTGCGATCGCGGAACGACCGGAAGCCGTACGGGTCCTTGACGCCGCGGACGCGATGGTTCTGGACGTACTTTCCGCTCAGGAACGACGCCCGCGCCGGCGCGCACAGAGGCGTGGGGGCGAACGAGTTCTGGAACGTCACGCCCTGGCGAGCGATGAGCTTGCGGGTGCGACGCATCCACTTGTCACCGAGCTCGTCCTGGCGCATGTCGTCGGTCATGATCCAGACGATGTTTGGTCGGCGAGAGCCCATGCCGCCCAGGCCGTCGACGCCGACGGTCTTGCTTGCGTGGAGGCGCATCCCCTCGAGCAGCTTGCCGCTCGAGGTCGGATCCGGGCTCGGGGCGGGCGCGGCGGCGCCGGCATCGCTCAGCAGCGAGCCCGTCATCGTCACGGCCAGGGCCGTAACGCCGAGCGAGACCGCTCGTTGTCCATTCCGACGCATGCACATTCTCCGGTTGGTGTTCCGACGCGCGGCATGCGTCGGGCGGTCACCACGACGCATGCCAAGAGGTCCGGGCCTGAGCGGCCCAAGGGAAGGCTGCCTGAGCAGCCTGCTCAGTCTCTCATAGCGGCCCAAACGGGTGTAAATCCGCGTCACGGCCGCTCGTACGCGAGGATCACCGCCGCACTCAGCGACACTCCCGGCCACGACAGTCACGCAGAGCGCGGTACGCCGTGCGCATCCGCTTGGTCGCCTTTCGATACCGCTCGCGGTCGACCACGTTGTGGTTCTGCTGTGGATCGGCCGCGATGTCGAACAGCTCCTCCGTCACTCGCGGATCCCGGTAGCGCGCGTACATCAGCCCCCGTGCGCGAACTCCGCGGCCATACCACGGCTCGCCTTCGTACGGACCCGCGTCGGTCAGGATCGCGCGGCGCCACTTCGACTCCCCGCTTCTGGCGGCCGACAGCAGCGACGCACCGTCTACCCGGCCGTGCTTCTTGACCCTTGCCATCGCGGCGATCGTCGGCGCGAAGTCGATGCTCGTGAACGGCGCGCGGGGACGTACCCCGCGGGAGATGCCGGGTCCCCGGACCAGGGTCGGCGTGCGAAGGGCCGGCTCGTAGGAGAGCCGCTTTCCGGCACGCTGGCGGAACTCCCCGAGGAAGAAGCCATTGTCGGACGTGAAGATCACGTACGTGTTGGAGAGCTCGCCCGACCGGCGCAGGGCACCCATGACCCTGCGAACCTGGGCATCGACGGTCACCAGCGACTGCGCGCGCTGCTGGCGAAGCTCGACGATCTTGCGTTGCACTGCTGGACCGATGCGCGGCAGATCGGTGACCGCACTCGGCTTGCTTCGGTTACACGGCTCGCCACGTACGCCTTGCGGGCGGACGATCCGGTCCTCGTAGAGATGCCGGTTCTTCGGCAGCCGCGCGGGCGTACGCAACCCGGGCGGGTCGTCCGGCTCCCGCGGGCCGCCGACGTGCGGGGCACTGAACGAGAGCGTCATGAAGAACGGCCTCTTGCGCTTCGCGAACCGGGAGACCAACCGCGCACCACGCTCGCCGTACGCCTTCGTCTGGAACTGACCGTCGAGGTCGATGACGCCGTGGCCGTTGCGGCTGAGCTTGGTGCTCCGGGCCTGCTGGGTCGTCTTGCCGAGCGACGCGTTCCAGTGGTCCCACCCGGGCGGCACGTACGTCGGGTCGGCGTAGCCGTTGATGTACTTGCCGAGAAAGGCGGTGGTGTAGTCACCCTTGGACCCGTCGCGGTCCAGCCAGGTCGCGACCGTGTTGCCGTCGTGGAGGCGACGGAACGCGGAGGGCTTCGTGTTGTCGCGTACGCCGTGGTTGTGGCTGTACTTGCCGGTCAGGAACGACGCGCGGGCCGGGCCGCACAACGGGTACGGCGCGAAGGAGTTCCGGAACGTCGCGCCGCGCTTGCCGATCAGGTTCCGGGTGTGCTTCATCCACGGACCGCGGATCTCGTCGGCCCGCATGTCGTCGACCATGATGGTGAGGATATTCGGCCGGCGCGACGCCGCGGGACCACCGGTGGTCGGCGCCGTACGCCCGAGGCTGTGGGCACCCGCTGACGGCTTGGTCGAGTGCGCGGGCCAACGCCGGTCGCACGGATCTGCCGCGACCTGCGGGGTCTGCAGCTCGGTTCCCGCCGCGGCGCGAGACGGCCCTTTGGCGGCAGTTCCGGCCGGCTGCGCGACACCGCTCGCGCTCGCGACGAGCGCCGCAGCGACGACCGGCGCGGTCGTCGTGAGCCGCCGGGTTCGAGTGAATGACATGTCGTGACACCTCCAGTACCGCAATGCACAAGGCACGACGCGTCACGAAGTCGACGTGGGTACCCCATGCCGCGTCGATGTTCCCCTCGGCCGGAGTGCAAGCCCCGGCGCGGTCTCCAGCATCGCACGCGACGGCGTCAGAGCCGACCGACCGCGCGGCGGATGACGTCCGGCACCGGCGTCACCGAGCGCGACGCGGACTCGACGTACACGTGCACGAACCGGCCGACGGCGGCGGGAGCCGGGTCGGGGTCCTGAAAGATCGCGAGCCGGTAGACGATGCTGGAGGTGCCGAGCCGATCGACCGCGATGCCGACACGTACGTCTCCCGGGAACCGCAGCTCGCGTCGGAACCGACAGCTCGTCTCGGCCACGATCCCGACCGCGTCGAGGCGTCGGATGTCGGTGCCGGCCGCGTCGATCAGGTAGCCGTTCACGGCGGTGTCGAAGTACGAGTAGTACGTGACGTTGTTGACGTGGCCGTAGACGTCCTCGTCCATCCACCGAGTGGTGATCGTACGAACGGCCGGAAAGTCGCCGAGCCGAAGGTCCTCGTCATCCACCCCGTCACGCTGAGGAGAGGATTCTGGCCCCGTGACGAGGGGTTTCTGGCCGCCCGAAGCGGGTCGGGATTCTCTCGTCACGGGGCCAGAATCCTCTCCTCAGCGTGAATAGGAACTAGGAGGCGGCCTGTGCCTCGCGGATGCGCTGGCTGATGACGGCCGAGACCCCGTCGCCGCGCATCGAGACGCCGTACAGCGCGTCGGCGACCTCCATGGTGCGCTTCTGGTGCGTGATGACGACCAGCTGGGAGTTCTCGCGCAGCTCCTCGTAGATCTCCAGCAGCCGGCCGAGATTGACGTCGTCGAGCGCCGCCTCGACCTCGTCGAGGATGTAGAACGGGCTCGGGCGTGCCTTGAACAGCGATACCAGGAACGCGACGGCCACCAGCGAGCGTTCGCCACCCGACAGCAGCGACAGCCGCTTGACCTTCTTGCCCGCCGGCCTGGCCTCGACATCGATGCCGGTGGTGAGCATGTCCGACGGATCGGTCAGCACCAGCTTGCCCTCGCCGCCCGGGAACAGCCGGGAGAACACGCCCTCGAAAGCGGCCGCCGTGTCGTACCACGCATCGGTGAAGACCTGTTCGACGCGGGTGTCGACGTCGGCGACGATGTCGAGGAGGTCCTTACGCGTCTTGCGCAGATCTTCGAGCTGCTCGGTCAGGAACTTGTGCCGCTCCTCGAGCGCGGAGAACTCCTCGAGCGCGAGCGGGTTGACCTTGCCCAGCTGAGCCATCGCGCGTTCGGCGGACCGCAGGCGCTTTCGCTGCTGCTCGCGGTCGAACGGCATCGTCTCGACGACCGGCTCGGTGTCGTCGGTCGCCGGGTCCTCGGCCGACTCGTCGCCGTCGGCGGCTTCCGTCGCTTCGCCCTCCGGGTGGACCGGTATCGGAACCTCTGGACCGTACTCGCCGATCAGCGCCTCGACGTCGAGCCCGAGCTCGTCGATCGAACGCTGCTCGAGGGCCTCGATCCGCAGTCGCTGCTCCGCCCGCGCTATCTCGTCGCGGTGCACGGAGTCGGTGAGTCGCTCGAGCTCGGTGGTCAGCTCGCGCAGGCGGGTGCGTATGCCTGCCAGCTGTTCCTCGCGGACCGAGCGCGCATGCTGCACCTCGGCGCGAGCGTTCGCCGCGGCGTCGATCGACCGGTCGAGCCGGCCGAGCGCATCGTCGGTCGCGACCAACACCGCACGCGCGACCTCGGCCTCGCGAATGCGCTGTCGGCGTCGTTGTTCGGCACGCGCCTGGGCCTCGCGCTGCGCCTGTGCCGCGGCGAGCAAGGAGTCGGCGCGGCCGTGCAGGGCGCGGGCACGCTCCTCGGCCGTACGCAGGGCGAGCCGGCCCTCGGTCTCGGCGCCCCGCGCCCCCTTCGCCTGCTCGGCCAGCGACTCCAGCTCGGTCGTGTCGGGCTCCTCGTCGGGAGCCTGCTGCGCGTCGGAAAGGCGCTCCTCGAGCGTCGCGAGGGTGCGTACGTGCTCGTCGCGGTTCTGCTGTGCGTCCGCGATCGAGCGGTCGAGCCGATCGGCTTCTTCCCGCGCCGCCCGCGCTGTCGAACCGAACTGACCGAGCTTCTCGGCCACCGCCGCCATCGCGGCGTCGGACTCGTGCAAGCGGGCCAGGGCGACGTCAACGCGCCGCTGGGCCTCGCCCTGCCGGTCGGTCAGGCGGGACACCTCGAACGTCAGCCGCTCCACGGTGTGCCCCGCGTCGGTCAACTGCTCCGCGGCCTCGTCGACGGCCGCCTGCACCTCGAGCAGGCTCGGCGTGGACGAGGAGCCGCCGGCAGCGAAGTGCCGGCCCAGCAGGTCGCCGTCGCGGGTGACGGCGACGACGTCCGGGGCGGACTCGACCAGGCTCCGGGCGGCGTCGAGGTCGTCGACGACGGCGACCTGGGAAAGCGCATCGCGCAACGCCGGCAGCAGCGCCTCGGGCGCCTCGAGCGCGTCGATCGCGTACGTGGCGCCGCCGGGGAGAGCGGGCCAGTCGGAGCGGGGCGCCGCCGCGCCGCCGAGCAGCAGGCCCGCACGGCCGGAGTCGCTGCGTTTGAGCTCCGCGATCGCGCGCGCCGCGGTGGCGGGACCGTCGGCGACCACGGCGTCCGCGACGGGTCCGAGCGCGGACGCGACAGCGGTCTCGTACCCGTGTCGAACACTCACCGTCGCAGCGACCGAGCCGCCGATGCCGCCCACTCGCTCCGCGGCAGCGAGCAGCGCATCGGTGCCGTCCTTGCGGGTCAGACCCAGCTCGAGCGCCTCCTTACGCGCCGCCAGCGCGGCGCGGTCGCGCTCGGCGACCTGGGCGCGGTCGCGTACGTCGGTCAGCTCGGAGGTGAGCTGGTCGAACTCGGACTGTGCCGAGTCGTGCTCGGCGTCGAGCCCACTCTCTCCGGCGTCGAGGCCGGCGACCTGTGTCTCCAACGCGGCGAAGTCGTGCTCGGCCACCTCCGCGCGCGATGCCGCCTCGGCGCGGCTCTGGGTGATACGGCCGATCTCCTCCTCCGCGGCGCGCGCCCGGCTCTTCGCCGCGTTCACCTGACCGTGCAGGCGGGCCAGCCCTTCCCGGCGGTCCGCGGCCGCGCGTACGAGGCCGGCGATGCGCCGCTCCTCGGTGGTGTAGGCCTCCTCGGCAGTCGTACGTCGCTCGATCGCATCCTCGAGGGCGGCACCTGCGGCCGACACCTCCTGCGCGATCGCGTTCTCCTGCTCGCGGATCTGCGCCGCCTCGGTCTCCATCTGCTCGGGGTCGCGACCCTCGGGCAGGTCCTCGGCATCGTCGGCGGCGCGGCGTACGCGCTCGGTGGCGAGGCTCGCGGTGCCGCGGAACCGTTCGCGCAGACCGGAGAGCGAATACCAGGTGTCCTGCGCAGCCTGCAGGCGCGGCGCATCGGCTCGCAACTGGTCTTCGAGCGCGCCCTCGTCGTTGCGGGTCGCCGTCAGCGCCTTCTCCGCCGCGGCGCGGCGCTCCTTGATGGCCGTCTCGTCGGCCAGCTCGCTCTTCAGCTCCTCGCGGGCGGCCACGACCTCGTCGGCGAGCAGCCGTGCCCGCGCGTCGCGTACGTCGGCCTGGATGACCGCCGCCTTGCGGGCGACCTCCGCCTGGCGGCCGAGGGGCTTGAGCTGGCGGCGGATCTCGCTCAGCAGATCGCCGAGACGCGTCAGGTTGCCCTCCGTCGCGTCCAGCTTGCGAAGTGCCTTCTCCTTGCGCTTGCGGTGCTTGAGCACGCCCGCGGCCTCTTCGATGAAGCCGCGCCGCTCCTCCGGCGTCGCGCGCAGGATCGAGTCGAGCTGCCCCTGGCCGACGATCACGTGCATCTCGCGACCGATGCCGGAGTCGCTCAGCAGCTCCTGCACGTCGAGCAGCCGGCAGGACTGGCCGTTGATCGCGTACTCGGAGCCGCCGTTGCGGAACATCGTCCGCGCGATGGTGACCTCGGTGTAGTCGATCGGGAGCGCGCCGTCGCCGTTGTCGATGGTGAGCACGACCTCCGCGCGCCCAAGGGGCGGTCGACCGGAAGTACCCGCGAAGATGACGTCTTCCATCTTGCCGCCGCGCAACGACTTGACGCCCTGCTCGCCCATGACCCACGACAACGCGTCGACGACGTTGGACTTGCCGGAGCCGTTCGGGCCCACGACACACGTGATGCCGGGCTCGAGCTGGAGAGTGGTGGAGGAGGCGAACGACTTGAATCCGCGGAGCGTCAGGCTCTTCAGATACAACGCAGGCTCCTCGAGATGGCCGGTACGACGAGGGCGATGCTATCGGCCGACGGATGTCGGCGCGGCATCGGGGAAGTGGCCTGATGGCACCATACGTCGAAGGCGCGGCCGGGCGGCGACGCCGCGGCGCGTGTCGCGACTGCCCGGTGGGGCAGGCGTCGGATCAGCGCGAGACGGGCTCGAGCAGATCTTCGGGCGTCAGCGACTCGGAGATGCTGGCGTGGAGTGCGTCGTTCTCGTTCTTGAGCCGCATCACCTCGGTCTCGAGGTCACGGACACGGACGCGAAGACGGGCGTTCTCGCTGGTGAGCACGGGGTCGCTTTGCCCCACGTAGCCGAGAAGCGCTTTGGCCATGGTCGATCCATCCTCCGGTACGAGCGTGGGGTCGGGGCGGCGCGGCTGTCGGTACCGATCGGCAGGCTCCAGCATTCTGCGCCACCGTCCAATATCCCACTCGGAGCAACCTCGGGTCAAATCTCGCCCGTCGGCGCTCAGACGACGATGTTGACCAGGCTCGGCGCCCGGACGATCACCTTACGGATCTGCTGGCCGTCGACGTACCTCGCGACGTTCGGCTCCGCCAGCGCAAGCGCCCGCAGCTCGTCGTCACCGATCTGCGGGGAGACCTCGACCCGCCCGCGTACCTTGCCCTTCACCTGCACGACGCAAATGACCGTGTCTTCGACGAGGTACGCCGGGTCGGCCTGCGGGTACGCCTCATACGTGAGGGTGCCCCCGTGACCGAGACGCGACCACAGCTCCTCGCAGATGTGCGGCGCTATCGGCGCCAGCATCAGCACGAGCGGCTCGACCGCCGCCCGCGCGGTGCAGCCCGCCTTGGTCAGGTGGCTGGTGTACTCGATCAGCTTGGAGATGACGGTGTTCAGGTGCATGCGGTCCATGTCGGTACGCACGCCGTCGATCGTCTTGTGCAGTGCCCGCAGGGTCGCTTCGTCGAGGCCGTCGTGGTTCGACGCCGTGTCGGTGGCGATCGTCTCGCCCGTCGACTCGTCGACGACGAGGCGCCAGACGCGCTGCAGGAACCGCTGCGAGCCGATCACGGCCCGGGTCTCCCACGGACGCGAGTCGGCCAGCGGACCCATCGACATCTCGTACACGCGGAACGTATCGGCGCCGAACTCGTCGTACATGTCGTCGGGCGTGACGACGTTCTTCAGGCTCTTGCCCATCTTGCCGTACTCACGGTTGACGGACCCGCCGTCGAAGAAGTACGTGGTGTCGTGCTCGTCCGCCTTCTCGACCACCTCTTCCGCGGGCACGTACACACCGCGGTCGTCGGTGTACGCGTACGCCTGGATGTAGCCCTGGTTGAACAGCCGCTGGAACGGCTCCTCGCTCGACACGTGCCCGAGGTCGAAGAGCACCTTGTGCCAGAACCGCGCGTACAGCAGGTGCAGCACGGCGTGCTCGACGCCGCCGATGTAGAGGTCGACTCCCCCGGCGTCGCCGTCACGGCGCGGCCCCATCCAGTAGCGCTCGTTCTCGGGGTCGGCCAGCACGTCGGCGTTGTGCGGGTCGGTGTAGCGCAGCTCGTACCACGACGAGCCGGCCCAGTTGGGCATCGTGTTGGTCTCGCGCCGGTACGTCTTGGGCCCGTCGCCCAGATCGAGCTCGACGTTGACCCACTCGGGTACGCGCGCAAGCGGGGGCTCCGGCTCGGATGTCACGTCGTCGGGGTCGAACGTGCGTGGCGAGTAGTCGTCGACCTCGGGCAGGTCGACCGGGAGCAGCGAATCGGGCAACGCGATCGGCTGCTCGTGCTCGTCGTACACGACCGGGAACGGCTCACCCCAGTAGCGCTGGCGGCTGAACAGCCAGTCGCGCAGCCGATATGTCGTCGTGGCGGTGCCATGCCCGTGCTCGATGAGCCAGCCGGTGATGGCCTCGATCGCGGCGTCCTTGTCGAGCCCGTTGAGTGATACCGACTCGTTCGCCGAGTTGATCATCGCTCCGACGCCGGAGTACGCCTCACCGTCGAAGTCGTCCGGTGGCTGCACCGTCCGGATCACCGGCAGGTCGTACGTCTTCGCGAAGTCCCAGTCGCGCTGGTCCTCGCCAGGCACGCCCATCACCGCGCCCGTGCCGTAGCCCATCAGGACGTAGTCGGAGACGAAGACGGGCATCACCGTGCCGTTGGCGGGGTTGGTGGCGAACTCCCCCGTGAACACACCGGTCTTGGCGCGCTTCTCGTCCTGTCGCTCCGCGTCGGTCTTCGATGCCGCCGCAGTGCGGTACGCGTCGACCGCCGCGCGCGGGGAGTCGAAGCCGTTCGTCCAACCGGCGACAGTGCCCTCCGGCCATGCGTTCGGCACCAGTACGTCGACCATCGGATGCTCCGGCGACAGCACCATGAACGTCGTACCGAAGATGGTGTCGGGCCGGGTGGTGAAGACCTCGATCGACCGTGCCGAGTCGGCCGACTCCTCCACCGGGAATCGAATCCGAGCGCCGTGCGATCGGCCGATCCAGTTGCGCTGCATCAGCTTGACGCGGTCGGGCCAGTCGACGCGATCCAGATCGTCGATGAGCCGGTCGGCGTACGCGGTGATGCGCATGTTCCACTGCCGCAGGCTGCGCGTGTAGACGGGGAAGTTGCCGCGCTCGCTGCGCCCCTCGGACGTGACCTCTTCGTTGGCGAGCACCGTGCCTAGCCCGGGGCACCAGTTGACCGGGGTCTCGTCGATGTACGCGAGCCGGTGACCGGCCAGGACCTCCCGGCGCTCCCCCGTGCTGTGCTCCGACCACGGCCTGCCCGAGGGCGTCGCACGCTCACCGGATGCGAACTCGGCCTCGAGCTCGGCGATCGGGCGCGCCCGGTCGGCGGCGGTGTCGTACCAGGAGTTGAAGATCTGCAGGAAGATCCACTGCGTCCAGCGTACGAACTCGGGATCGATCGTCGCGAAGCTGCGCCGCTCGTCGTGCGCGAGGCCGAGCCGGTTCAGCTGCCGCCGCATGGTGACGATGTTCTGCTCGGTCGTCTTGCGCGGATGCGCACCCGTCTGCACGGCGTACTGCTCGGCGGGCAGGCCGAACGCGTCGTATCCCAGTGCGTGCAGGACGTTCTTGCCGAGCATCCGCTGATGTCGACCGATGACGTCGGTCGCGATGTAGCCGAGCGGATGGCCGACGTGGAGGCCCGCACCGGAGGGGTACGGGAACATGTCCATGATGAAGTACTTGTCGCGCTGCCAGACATCGCCGTCGCCCGCGAGGTCACCGACGGGGTTGGGTGAGTTGAAGACGCCGTCGTCGTGCCAACGCCGCTGCCAGCGCGCCTCGATGTCGGCGGCGAGCGCGCTGTCGTAACGGTGTGGCACCGGGTTGCTGTCGTCGACAGTCACTGCGTTCTCTCCTGGGCGTTCGGGACTCGACCTTCGATGCAGACCTTCTTCAGAAAAACAAAGGCCCCTCGATCACGAGGGGCTGCCGCACTGTCTGACTCGATCAGTGCGGCTAGGTAAGAAGGAGCACGTGTACCTGCACGGGGGCATCTTATCGCATCCCCCACCGACGCTGAGGAGAGACTTCCGGCCCACCGAGGAGAGACTTCCGGCCCACCGAGGAGAGAATTCCGGCCCTGCGTTGGGCACGGATCCTCTCCTCGGTGGGCCGGAAGTCTCTCGTCAGCGTTCGTCGGTGGTGGTCTCGGGCGGGATGACGATGGGACGCCACCAGGCCCACAGGGCCATCAGGATCGAGAGGGCGAGCATGCCGAGGCCCGCCCACAGGTTGACGTTCATGCCGTCGGCGCGGTCGAGCTCCGCATCGGTGGCATTGAAGAGTCCGAGGCAGATCAGCACGATCCCGTAGATCCCGATCAGGGCGCCGATGACCAGCCGGATGTCGAATGCGCCGGCGGTGCGGCTTCTGCGTGACTGCGTCGATGCCATGGTGGTCAGTCCCTTCGTACGCTCAGATGAACAGCAGGTTGAGGATGATCACGAGCACTAGCGCGACGCCCGCCAGCTTCACCGGCGACTGGTACCACGGTAGGTGCTCCTGGTCCGGGTCGGTCAAGGTCTCCTTCGGGGTCAACGAGTAGACCAGGCCGGTCAGCTCCGACTCGGCCCGTGGACGGGTGAAGAGCGTGACGAGGACGCTCACCACGATGTCGACGCCGAAGGCCGCGCCGGCCGCGACGAAGCTCGCACCCTGGCCGGTGAGGTCGAGTGCACCGGTGCTCAACGACCCGAGCATGTCCTCGCTGAGGATTCCGACCAGGACGGCCGCGAGGGTGCCGGAGACGAGGCCGCTCCAGCCCGCGGCCGCGCTCATCCGCTTCCAGAACATACCGAGGATGAACGTCGCGAACAGCGGCGCGTTGAAGAAGCCGAACAGCGTCTGCAGGTAGTCCATCAGGTTGTCGTAGCTGGACGCGATCGCGGCCGTGCCGATGGCGAGTACCGTCGCGGCGACGGTCGCGAGCCGGCCGATCAGGGTGTAATACGAGTCGCGCTGGTTGCGCACGATGTACTGCTGCCAGAGGTCGTAGCTGAAGACGGTGTTGAATGCCGAGATGTTGGCCGCCATGCCCGCCATGAAGGACGCGATCAGGCCCGCGATCGCGACGCCGAGCATGCCGTTGGGCAGGAGGTCGCGCATCAGGTAGAGGATCGCGTCGTTGTAGTCGACGTCGCCACCGCTGGAGGTGCCGGCCTTGAAGTCGGCGATCTCGGGCACGATGATCGCGGCGATCATGCCCGGCACCACGACGATGAACGGGATGAACATCTTCGGGTACGCGCCGATGATCGGCGAACGCCTCGCGGACGAGATCGAGTTCGACGCCATCGCGCGCTGTACCTCGACGAAGTTCGTCGTCCAGTAGCCGAAGCTGAGCACGAAGCCGAGTCCGAACACGATGCCGACGACCGACCAGAACGGGCTGTCGAAGCCGGTGAGACCGAGGCCCGGCCAGGACGACATCTGCTCGGAGCCGCCCGGGCTGTCCGACACGGCATCGGTCAGACCGTCCCAGCCGCCGATCTTGTGCAAGGCGACGATCGTCAGCGGCAACAGGGCCGCCACGATGATGAAGAACTGCAGCACCTCGTTGTAGATCGCCGCGGACAACCCACCGAGTGCGGTGTAGCTCAAGACGACCAACGCCGCGACCACGAGCGAGACCCACTGGTCCCAACCGAGCAGGGCCTCGACGATCGTGGCGAGCAGGTAGAGGTTGACGCCCGCGATGAGGATCTGCGCGAGAGCGAAGCTCAATGCATTGACGAGGTGGGCGCCGGTACCGAATCGCCGGCGCATGAACTCCGGCACGCTTCGTACGCCGGAGCCGTAGTAGAACGGCATCATCACGACGCCCAGGAACAGCATCGCCGGCACGGCGCCGATCCAGAAGTAGTGCATGGTCGCCATGCCGAACTGCGCGCCGTTCGCCGACATGCCCATGATCTCGACCGCGCCGAGGTTCGCAGAGATGAAGGCGAGCCCGGTCACCCAGGCGGGCAGCGAACGTCCCGAGAGGAAGAAGTCGATGCTCGTCGACACCCGGCGCTTCGCGGCATAGCCGATACCGAGCACGAAGACGAAGTACAGAGCGATGAGCGCGTAGTCGAAGAAATCGGTATCCAGGCGAAGCGATTCCTGTGCCAGCAACACGAGGTTGTCCCCTTCGGTCTCTCACGTCGGTTGCGAGGTGCACCGAATACCGTACGCCCGTCGCGGACGCTCCGCTCACCGGCACGCCGGTTGGCCTCGTACGCGAAGTCGGCGATCATCGAGGGGTGGTAGGACGTCGGCGTTTCCTCACCGGGCTCGGCGCCGTCGCGCTCACGGGCATGGCGGCATGCTCGGACGAGGAGGATCCCGCGACCGGCCCTCGGCGCCGGACGACGCCCGGCACCGAGTCGGGCCGTCCCACGCCGAGCGGCGGAACCCGCACTCCCGAGGTCGCCTCGACGATCGCGAGCGGACTCAACGTGCCGTGGTCGATCGTGTTCGAGCCGAGCGGCGACGCACTCGTCTCCGAACGCGACAACGCGCGGGTGCTCCGAATCTCGGCCGGGGGCCGCGTCCGTCCGCTCGGCGAGGTGCCAGACGTCGCCCCGAGCGAGGACTTCGGCGAGGGCGGCCTGCTCGGTCTCGCGCTCGATCCCGACGACGCCGGCACGCTGTTCGCGTACCACTCCACCGACTCCGACAACCGCGTTGTACGCATGCGCGTCAGCGGCAATCGCATCGGTCGACCGACACCCGTGCTGACGGGCATCCCGGTGAGCACGCACCACAACGGCGGACGGCTCGCGTTCGGCCCCGACGGCATGCTGTACGTGTCGACGGGCGACGCCGAGGAGTCCGAGCGAGCGCAAGACACCAACGACCTGGGCGGCAAGATCCTCCGCATCCGGCGCGACGGGCGCCCCGCGCCCGGCAACCCCTTCGACAACGAGGTGTGGACGTACGGGCACCGCAACATCGAAGGTCTCGCCTTCGATGCCGCGGATCGCCTGTGGGCAACGGAGTTCGGCGACGCATCGTACGACGAGCTGAATCTCATCGAACGGGGACAGAACTACGGCTGGCCCGAGGTCGAGGGCAAGGACGGTTCCGATTTCACCGACCCGCTGCAGGTCTGGGCTCCGGCGGAGTGCTCGCCTGCCGCGGTCGCGATCGCGGACGGCGTCGCATACATCGGGGCACTCCGAGGCGAGCGGCTCATCTCGGTGCCGCTGGCCGGCCGACGTACCGGCGAGCCGGCCGAGTGGTTCGATGGCGAGTACGGGCGCCTCCGGGGGGTCGCCGTAGCTCCCGATGGTGCGCTGTGGGTCAGTACGAGCAACACCGACGGTCGCGCCGACCCCGGACCGGAAGACGACCGGATTCTGCGGGTGACCGTGTGACGCTGCCGCTGGTTCGATAGTTCGGTTCGCACGACATTCCGGCCCCGCGAACCTACGATCGTGGATGAATCAGGGGCCAATCAAGGGGGCAGTATGAGGACTCGCATTGTCGGCATCGCGGCCATCGGAACACTCGCAGTCTGCGGCACGGCGCTCACGCCGCCCGCGACCGGCTCGAGCACACTGGCCGAGCGGGAGCACCGGGCGGAGAACACCGCGATCCAGCCCGGGTCGCTCGACAAGGGCAAGCGCCCACAGGCGTTGTACATGCAGGGGCGGCGGATCTACGACGGAAAGCGAGCGTTCAAGGTCCGCGGGCCGAAGGGTCTCAGCCTCGTCGGGAAGGGCGACGGCGGCTATCTTGCCGTCCGATACGGGATGTACGACGGACACCTGTGGCAGATCCGTCCACACCGCAAGGCCCGGCGGCTGGGCGGTGTCGCGCAGGCCGCGTACAACGGCGGCGACAGATACACCGTCAGCGACGACGGGAAGCGCCTTGCGATCACCGAACCCGAACGCACCGGAAAGGAGATGCTGTGGGTACGAGCGCTTCCTTCGGGCAAGCAGCTCCGCTTCCGCTGGAGGGTTGGCGGAACCCGCGCCGTCGCGTTCCCGAAGAACCGCGTGCTGCTCACGAACCTCGCCGAGACGTACTGGTACGCACCGAAGCAGAACAAGCGCACCTTCGTCACCGACAGCACCGCGGTACTCGCCGAACCAGGAGCGAATCGCATGGTCCTGTTGGGCAGCGAGCCCGGCGAGGACAACTTCCGGCTGGTCGCCTTCGACGAAACGTCCACCCTGCTCGCCGGCTGGAACAAGGGACGACCCCTCGTCACGTCACCGAACGGCAAACGGTTCCTCGCCAAGGTCGGCAAGCACAAGCTGCAGGTCCGCAGCCTCGACGACGGCGCCGTTGTACGCACCTTCTCGGCCGCCGGGCGGATCGACACCGCATCGGCCCGCTGGGAGTCCGGCCGCCGAGTGCTGTTCACCGCCAAGGGGCACAAGGTCGCGGCGAACGTGCGCTGCACGGTCGGCGGCGACTGCGTGCGTACGACCCGGCTGGTGAAGCGGCCCGGTCAGCTCGGCATCGACTGGCCGCAGTGACGTCTCCCGCCCCCGTGGGCCGGACGTTCGGGTGGCGGCACGCCGGCGTGTCGCACCCGAACGCCCCGCTCACGGTGGGGTCGGCTCAGGACGCGACAGTGACCGCGCAGAACTTCTCCACCTTGTGCGTCGAACCGGAGACGATCAGCTCGTCGCGTTGCCGGATCATCGTGTCGGCCTGCGCGTACGTGAAGTCCTGCGCCGGCCGCTTGATACCCACGACGGTCACGCCGTACCGGCTGCGCAGCGCCGACTCGGTGAGCGTCTTGTCGTAGGCCTCCTCCGGTGCCCGCGTACGCGCGATCGCGAATCCGTCGTCGAACTCCATGTAGTCGATCATCTGGCCGCTGACCATGTGCGCGACCCGCTCGCCCATGGCGCGTTCGGGGTAGACCACGTGACTCGCACCGACCCGCTTGAGGATCTTGCCGTGCTTGATGCTCACCGCCTTGGCCCACACCTCGCTCACGCCGAGTTCGACGAGCGTGAGAACGGTCAGCACGCTGGCCTCGATATCGCTGCCGATGCCGACGATCGCGCGCTCGAACTGATCGGCCCCGATCTGGCGCAAGGCCTCCTCGTCGGTGGTGTCGACCTGGACGGCGTGGGTCAGCTCGCTCGCCCACTTCTGCACCAGCTCGGCATCCTCGTCGACGGCGAGAACCTCGTGGCCGAGTCGGATCAGGGATGCGGCGGTCGCAGCGCCGAAGCGGCCGAGGCCGACGACGATGACGGGCGCGTCCGATGGCGCTTGTGCCTTCTTACCCAATGATCGGCCGCTCCTCCGGTAGCCGGTAGCGCGGGATGCGCTGCCTCATGGTGAGTGCAGAGGCCGCCGTGATCGTGCCCACACGTCCGACGAACATCAAGAGCATAAGCCCGACCTGAGCCGTGTACGGCAGGTCTCCGGTAATGCCCATCGACAGTCCGACGGTGCCGAACGCCGACGTACACTCGAACAGGACCGCCTCGAGGCTGAAGTCGGTGGCCAGCAGGACGAACAGCGTCGCGCCGGCGACGAGCATGACGGACAGCAGCGCGATCGCCACCGCCTGCCGTAGCGTCTGGGTGCCGATCCGGCGATGGCCGATCATCACGTCCGGATCCCCGCGGAGCTCGGCGAGGATCACGTACGCGAGCAGCAGGAACGTCGTGACCTTGATGCCGCCTGCCGTGCTCGCGCTACCGCCGCCGATGAACATCATGATGTCGGTGACGCCCTGCGTCTCGGGCCTGGCAACGGCGTAGTCGATGCTGTTGAAGCCGCCCGACCGGGGCATGATGCCCCCCTCGATGCCCGTCACGACCTTGTCCCACCAGCCGTGCGGACCGAGTGTCCCCGGGTTGTTCCACTCCAGCGCGAGAAAGGCGATGGTGCCTGCGACGAACAGAGCGATGGACCCCCACACCGTGAGCCGGGTGTGGATCGTCCACTTCGCGGGCCGTCGCCAGCTCTTGAACAGCTCGGCCATGACCGGGAAGCCGACCGCGCCCGCGAAGACGCCGATACAGAGCGGGAAGATCAACCACGCGTCGCCGAGGTAGCCCACGAGACTATCGCTGTTCAACGAGAAGCCGGCGTTGTTGAACGCCATCACCGAGTGGAACGACGCGTACCACGCCGACGTACCCCAGTCGTCGAAGTACGCGATACGAAAACGGATCGCCAGCACGATCGCGATGACGATCTCGAACGAGAACATCGTGACCGCGACCCGTCGCAGCAGCGGCCACACCTCGCCGAGATTGACGATGTGCATCTCGGCCTGCGCCATCAGCCGCGTACGAAGCCCGAGCCGGCCGCCGACCAACAGGCCCAGAACCGTTGCGAGGGTCATGATGCCGAACCCGCCGATCTGGACGAGCACCATCAACACGACCTGGCCGAACGGGGTCCAGAACTCGGCGGTGTCCACTGTGGTGAGACCTGTGACCGTCACGGCCGACGTGGACGCGAACAGCGCCGGCATCACGACCTCGTCGCTGTCCCCCGTACGAGAGATCGGCAGCATCAAGATGAGACCGCCGACGACGATCCCGACAACGAAGGCGAGCGGCAACAGCCGCACGGGATGCATGACGGTCGCAACGAGGGAGCGACGACTCCAGACCATGGCCACCCGCTGACGCTATCGCGGTCGATCAAGGTATCCGCGCATCTTCCGCGCGAAACCCTCGGCAGCGGGACCCGTCTGGCCTCCGCGGGGGTAGAACGCACCGGATGCGGTGCACGACGATCGCGGTCATGTCAGCTCGAGCATCGGACGATCTGCCGGTCGCGCCCAGGTGGCGAACGACCCGGCGCGTCGCCGGGTACGCCGCCGCCACGACGATGTCCTGTTACCTCGTCGTCAAGGCGGTGTGGGTCTTCGCCGGGTTGGCCGACGGGAGCCCGTCCGGCTCAGGTATGAGCACCAGCGAGTGGATCACGCTGAACGTCGCCTCGATCGTGATGTCGGCAACGGGCGCGGCGCTCGGCATCGCCATCGCGCAGCCCTGGGGCAACCTGCTGCCCGCCGGGCCGGTGGTGTTCTTCGCGTGGATCGGTTCTGGTCTGCTCGTACCGATGATTCCCTACATGCTCGCCGCGGCGGCGCTGTCGGCGACCTCGCTCGACGACTCGGCCCACGAGTCCGCCGCCTCGTCCAGCGCCTCGATCCCGGGTTGGGAGTCGATCCTGCTCAACGTCGGGTTCGCGGGGATGGCGCTCGGGCTGGCGGTCGGACTGCCGATCTACCTGCGCGAGCGGTGGCCATCCGCATTCGTCGCCACTGCGCCCCCCGCATCGGCTCGGAACGCGGCGCGGCAGCGGTCCGTCGTACTCCTCGCACTCCTGCTCCCCGCTGTCGTCGGTATCGCAACCGCGTTCTGGGCGACTGCCGGATCGGGCCCGGGCGTGTCCGCCGCGTATCGCGATGGGCCCGACGCACGGTTGCTGGACGCCAACACGGCGGGGTGGTCCCTCCTCGGAGCCTTCACGGTCTGGCGCCTGATCGCGCGACCGCAAGCGCACGCGGCCGCGAAGCGCGTGATCGCATTCGTGGTCTCGGGTCACCTGTTCGGTTGGAGCGCCTGGCGGCTTGCCGCACTCGC
This sequence comes from Solicola gregarius, assembly GCF_025790165.1. GTDB lineage: Bacteria > Actinomycetota > Actinomycetes > Propionibacteriales > Nocardioidaceae > Solicola > Solicola gregarius. The sequence goes on along the minus strand of NZ_CP094970.1, from coordinate 3,606,671 downwards.
GTTCGGGCCCGACTCGTTCGAGCCCACACGTGCAGTCGGCGTCGCCGTTGTCGAGTACGCCGCCTCTATCGCGGCGGGCGTCGCAATGCTCGCGGTCGTGCTCCGAAGCTGCGTTCGGTCACGGGAGCTCCACCCCGCCCGTGAGCCCGACGCCGCACGCTGACCCGCGACACGTTCGACGTCGTCGTGCCGGCCTCAGGACGGGGTGGTGACGGATACGTCACCCGACGATGCGTGCCACGCGTCCCACAACCGGGCGAACGCAGCCCCGCGCTCGATCAGCTCGGCGGGCGGGCCGAACTCGACGACCCGTCCGCCCTCGAGCACGGCGACCCGGTCGGCGGCGAGGGCCTGCGTCAGACGGTGCGCCACGACGATGGACGTACGCCCCGCGACGACCCCGTCGGCCGCGCACTCCAGCTCGTAGGCGCCCGTGCTGCCGGCCTCGGCGGTCGCCTCGTCGAGGATCACGATCGGACGATCGGCAAGTACCAGCCGCGCGAGCGCAACCTGTTGGGCACGCGCCGCGGTCAGGGGATGGGCGTTCTCGCCGACGACGGTCGACAACCCGTCGGGGAGCGCATCGACCCAGGACAGCGCACCGACGGAGTCGAGAGCCGCTCGGAGGTCGTCATCGCCGGCATCGGGCGCCGCGAGACGGAGGTCTTCACGAAGGGGTCCGTAGAACACGTGGACGTCCTGGCTCACCATCGCAACCCACTCGCGCGCGCCCGCCTCGCCGAGCTGTCGGGTCGAGACCCCCGCGACGCGTACGTCTCCCGCGTCGGGCATGAACCGGCCGGCGATCACGGAGGCGAGTGTCGTCTTCCCCGCACCGCTCGCACCGACCAGCGCGAGCCGCTCACCGGGCTCGACGGCGAGCGAGACGTCGTCGAGGATCACCGGGCCGTCGTCGTAGCGGTACGTGAGCGACTCGACCCGTACCGACGGAGACCCCGTCACCTGTCCGGCATCGGGTGCGGCTGCCTCCGCCATCTCGATCACACCGACCAGCCGGGCGAGGCTCACACCCGCCGCCTGGACGTCGTCGAAGGTGACCATCAGCGTTCCGATCGGGCCGAACAGCCGATGGAACAGCAGCGCCGCGGTCGTCACCGCTCCGACCGACACGGCGTCATCGTCGACGAGTAGGAAGCCGACGCTGAGGAGGGCGGCCAACCCGACGAGTTCCGCGCGGTTCATCCACCCGGTGAACGTCGTGAGCAACCGAAAGGTGCGGAGTCGCAGGCCCATCGCGGCCTGGGACCTCGCCGCGATCGACGACACCATCGGGTCCTCGGCACGGTAGGCACGCAGGGTCTCGCTGCCGTCGAGCGCGCCGACCAGGGTCTGCGCCCGCTCGCCGACCGCGAGGCGCTCGCGCTCGTACAACGGCACTGCCCGCGGCACGTACCAGCGGGCGGCGAACGCGTAGATCGGAGCACACGCAAGGCCGGCGAGGCCGAGGCGCCAGTCCAGTCCGAACATCGACACAGCCGTGAGTCCGGTCGCGAGCGCCGCGCCCACGACCATCGGCAAGGTGTTGTTGATGGCCTGCGTGACGGTCGCGACGTCGTCGCCGACCCTCGTCAACAGGTCACCGCTGCCCGCCCGGTCGAGAACCGATGTGGGCAACCGCACTGCGCGCGCGACGACACGTTCGCGCAGCATCGCCAGCGTCCCCTCTCCGAGGCGTGCCATGTACACGTACCCGACGAGCAGGAACCCACCGGCGCCCACTCCCGCGACGCCGAGCACGACCACGGCCTTGACGATGTCGGAATGCGCTGCGTCGTCGATCGCCGCGTCGACCAGCCAGCCGAGGATCCACGGCGCCAACAGCCCACACACGTTGGAGAGTGCGAACGCGATGAGGGTGGTGGACGCGATGCCCGGGCGCGCGCGCAGATCCTGCGCGACCACCCGCCAGGTCGTACGCCGATCCGCGATCGGCAGCACCGGCCGCGTCGACTCGTCGCCGCTCATCGCGCGACTCGCGCCCGATAGGAGACGTGCTCGGCGAGCAGCTCGTCGTGTGCCCCTTCGGCAGCGACGGCGCCGCCGTCGATCACGACGACTCGATCGGCCGCCGCGAGCAGTGCCGGGCTGGCGGTCACGACCACGGTCGACCGCGCGTCCTGATCGGCGTGGCGTACGCGGGCGAGTCCCCCGGCGACGTTCGCCTCCGTCACCGCGTCGACGGCGGTCGTCGGATCATGCAGCACGAGCACACCCGGGTCGGCGAGCAGCGCCCGGGCGAGCGCGACCCGCTGCCGCTGACCGCCCGAAAGGTCCGAACCGCGCTCCGACAGAGCACGCTCCAGGCCGGCCGGATGCGACGCGACCACGTCGTCCGCACTCGTCGCGGCGAGCACGGCGTCGAGCGACGGCGCATCGACCGCCGCCGGGCCCAGGTGCAGGTTGTCGTCGAGCGTGCCCTCGAAGAGCGCGACATCGTGCGGTTCGACCAGCACGGCCGCACGTACGCTGTCGCGGCTCGCGGAGGTGACCGGTACGTCGCCGACGCGGACGACTCCCCCGCACTCACGTGGATCTGCCCGCCCGGCAAGTACGTCTACCAGCGCGTCGCCCTCGTGTGGGTCGAGTGCGACGACGCCGACCATCTCACCCGGACGAACGGTCAGATCGACGCCGGCCAGGGACCGGTACGACAGCGACTCGACGGTGACGCCCTGGCCGCTCGGAGCGACGCGCGTACCGTCGTCGGCCACGAGCGGCGAGCGGAGCACGCCGGCGACCCGGTCGGCCGACGCGCGAAAGGTCGCGATGTCCTCGGCTACGCCGCCGAGCATCCGGACGGGCTCGGACACGAACTGCGCCAGGCCGATCACGGTCACGAGCTCCCCGACGGAGATCCGGCCGTCAAGCGCGAACCAACCTGCCGTGCCCGCGACGGCTGCGAGGAACAGCCCGCTCGCGGTCTCGCTGACGCCCAGGAGCAGTCCTCGCCACCGGGCTGCCCACAGCGCCGCGCCGAGTGCCTCTTGACTGGACTGCTCGTACCGCCGCAGAGCCTGGCGTTCGGCGCCGATGCCGTGCAGCACGCGAACGCCTCGCACCAGGTCGGTAGCCATCGCCGTCGTACGCCCGATGGCCGCCTGCTGTTCGGCCGATCGGCGCGTCATCCAGGGCGCGAGAACCTGCAGGAGTACGACGATCGCGGGTACGCCGACGAGCACGCCGACGCCGAGCACGACGTCGATCCGCAGCAGCACGACCGCAGAGGTCGCGATCGCGACGAGCCCGCCTGCGCCGAACCCCGATAGCCGCAACGTCATGCCGGTCAGGTCGGCATCGGTCGACGCGACCGAGAGCAGCTCACCCGAGCGCAACGACATCCGTGCACCCCGCCCGTGCAGCACATGCTCGGCGATCAGAACGCGGAGCCGATGGCTCTCGCGCTGCACGGCGTAGAAGAGGACGCGCGCTCCGGTGCGGTACGCGAGCATCAGCACGGTGAACAGCGCGACCATGCCGGCGACCCCGATGCCGAGTGCCGACACGTCACGCGCGACGACCGCTTGGTCGATGATGAGGCCGATCGCGACCGGGACCATCGCCTCGCACAGCTGATGAAGTGACAGGCCGGCAACGCCCGCCACGACCCGGCGCCACTCCCGGCGGTACGCGCGCGCGATGAGCGCGCCCCCCGAGGCCGGCGCGGACACCGGTCCGGCGGTCACAGCCCGGCGGCGACCAACTGCCGGTCGACCTCGTCGGCAAGCTCTTCCTCGTCCTTGCCCGCCGCCTCACCGGCCTCGTAGATGGCCGCGAGATCGATGCCCGACTGCTCGAGCCGGCGGTTGAAGTCCTCCGAACGCGCCGTCCAGTAGCCGATGACGCTGTAGCTCGCCGGCGTGAGCCCGCGCTCGTGGCGCAGGTGGCGGCGTACGTCGCGCGTCGCGGCTGCCTCGCCTGCGACGAACGTGTATCCGTCACCGGCCGGCACGTCGGCGGTGCGCACGAGCTCTCCCAGCCGGCTCTCGCCGGCATTGTGGATCCACTCGACGCTGACGTTGTCGCGTACCGGAAGCTGCACCTCGTCGCGGGCGTCGGCGATCTCGATGCGGACCACGGTCGGGATCACGTCGGACCGCTCCTCGAGGATGCGCCCGATCGCCGGCACGGCGGTGATGTCGCCGAGGAGCAGCTGCCACGGCGCATTGGCGGGTCGGTCGTACCAGCTGCGGACCGACGAGATGCCGATGGCGTCGCCGGGACGCGCCCGGCGCGCCCACCGGGTCGCGAGGCCGACATCATGGCCGACGACGTCGATGGTGAGCTCGGCGCGCTCGGCGTCGAAACGACGCACGGTGTACCAGCGGCAGCGGGAGTAGTCGTGCCCGTTGTGCTCCGCGGGTACGTCTACCGAGCCGCTGGCATCGGGGATCACGAGGAGCGCTGCCTCGTCGGGCACGCCGCTGCTCTCCCAACGGTAGAGCGCATCGCCCCCCAGCACGATCCGCCGCAGGTGCGGTGTCAGCTGCTCACTGCTGCGTAGGGTCGTCTGGACGTACGAAAGCTCCCGGGTCATCGGGCGACTCCTTCGATGATCGAGGCGGCGGACGTATCGATGCCCGTCGGCCCCTCCTCGCGGCGAGTGCTGTGGTGGCGGCCGATCGGAACGACCATCGGAGTTCCAGAAACCGGGTCCGGAACCACCTGCGACGGCATCCCGAACACCGACTCGACGGTCTCCTCGTTCACGACGACGGCGGGTTCGCCTTCGCCGACGATCCGGCCGCCCTTCATCGCGATCAGGTGGTCGGCGTAGCGCGCCGCGAGGTTCAGGTCGTGCAGCACGATGACGATCGTCGTACCCCGCCGTCGGTTCAGGTCGGTGAGGACGTCGAGCACCTCGACCTGGTGGCTCACGTCGAGGAACGTCGTCGGTTCGTCGAGCAGCAGCAGATCGGTGTCCTGAGCGAGCGCCATCGCGATCCACACCCGCTGCCGCTGGCCGCCCGACAGCTCGTCGACGGACCGCGATGCGAGCTCCAAGGTGTCGGTCGCGAGGAGGGCCTGCGCCACTGCTTCGTCGTCCTCCTTGCCCCAGCTGCGGAACCAGCCCTGGTGGGGATAACGGCCGCGGCCGACCAGGTCGGACACCTTGATGCCTTCGGGTGACACCGGTGACTGCGGCAGCAGACCCAGCATCGTCGCGACGGTCTTGGTCGGCATCGAGTGGATGCTCTTGCCGTCGAGGAAGACCGTGCCCGACATCGGCGACAGCAGCCTGGCCAACCCACGCAGCAGCGTCGACTTGCCACAAGCGTTTGCGCCCACGATCACGGTCACCTTGCCCTGTGGGACGGCGACGCTCAGGTCGTGCACGACCGGCCGGCTGTCGTACGCCAGCGTCAGATCGCTTGCCTCGAGGGTGTGCTCGGTCGTCATCGGTCTCTCCTCATCCACCGCGTCCGACACGGTTCGTCGTCACGAGCAGCCAGAGCAGGTAAGGGGCGCCGACGACACCTGTCACGACGCCGACGGGGAACTGGGTTCCGGGAAAGGCGTGCTGCGCCACGAAGTCGGATGCCAGCATCACGAGCGCGCCGACGAGCGCGGCGGGTACGAGCGCAAGACCGTTGTGGCCGACGAGGCGGCGCGCGATCGGTGCGGCAACGAACGCGACGAACACGACCGGCCCGGCAGCGGCGGTCGCGACGGCCGCGAGCGCGACGGCGATCACGATCAGCGAGAGGCGCGAGCGCTCCACCCGATGGCCGAGGCTCTTCGCGGCGTCGTCACCCATCTGCAGCACCTGGAGACCGCGGCCGACAAGCACCGCAAGCGGCATCAACACCGCGCTCGCCCAGGCGATGATCTTCACGGTCGCCCAGGTCTTCGCGTTGAGGCTTCCGGTGAGCCAGACGAGTGCCTGCTGCGCGTCGTACACCTCGGCCCGCGTCATCATGTACGAGATGACGCTCATCAGCATGGCGGCCATCGCGATGCCGATCAGCACGAAGCGGTAGCCGCTGATGCCGTCCCGCCAGGCGAGCAGGTAGATCACGAGTGCGGTCGCGAGCGCCCCTGCGAAGGCCCCGACCGACACGACGAACCCGCTGAGGCCGAAGCCGAGGATGCAGATCACCGCGGACGCGCTCGCGCCCTGGGTGATGCCGATGAGGTCGGGGCTCGCGAGCGGGTTGCGTACGAGAGTCTGGAAGATCGCGCCGGACAGCCCGAACGCCGCGCCCGTGAGCACGGCGGTCAGTGCGCGCGGCAGCCGAAGCTCGTTGATGATGAACTCCGACGCCTGGTCGCCGCCGCCGAACAACGTCGCGACCACATCGGGCACGGGGATGTTGTAGTCACCCACCGACAGCGAGACGCAGAACACGGCGAAGCACACGGCCGCGAGCACCGCCGTCACGGACGTGACCCGGGCCGCGCGACGCTGGCGTGCGTGCCGGACCGTGACGACCGGCGACTGGTCGGCGATCTCCGCGTACGTCTCCTCGGATGTCGTACTCATCGGCCTAGAGCTCCGCGAGCTTGCGTCGGCGGACGAGGAGGATGAAGAAGGGTGCGCCGATGATCGCCATCACGATGCCGACCTGGAGCTCGCCCGGCTTCGCGACCAGGCGGCCGACGATGTCGGACACCAGCAGCAGGATCGGCGCGAGCACCATCGAGTACGGCAGGATCCAGCGATAGTCGGGCCCGGTGATCAGCCGGGCGACGTGCGGGATGGTCAGGCCGAGGAACGTGATCGGCCCGGCGAGAGCGGTCGCGGCGCCACACAGAAGTACGACCGCCGCCGCCGAGAGGCCGCGCGCGAGGGCCACCCGCTGACCGAGGCCGCGCGCGACGTCGTCACCGAGCGAAAGGGCGTTGAGCAACCTGCCCGTGCACAACGCGAGAACGACGCCCGCGACGATGAACGGGGCCATCTGAGCGACCAGCTCGAGCTTGCGGCCCGAGAGCGACCCGACCGTCCAGAACCGGAACTTGTCGAACGTCGCCACGTCGGTCAGCAGGATCGCGGTCGTGATCGACTGCAGTGCGGCCGTCATCGCCGCACCCGCGAGCGCGAGCTTGACCGGTGTGGCGCCTTCGCGTCCGAGCGACCCGATCAGGTACACCGCGACGGCGACGACGGCCGCGCCGACGAACGCGAACCACACGTACCCCATCGCGGATCCGACGCCGAGGACGCTGATCGCGCACACGACCGCCAGCGCCGCGCCCGCGTTGACGCCGAGCAGGCCGGGGTCCGCGAGCGGGTTGCGAGCGACGCCCTGCATCACGGCACCGGCGAGACCGAGCGCCACACCGACCAGGATGCCCGCGAGCGTACGCGGAACCCGAAGCGTCCAAACGACGAGATGGTCGGTGTTCTCGCTGTCGTATTGGAAGAACGTGTCGAATATCTGCCCGGGCGAGATACTCCGCGTACCGAGGAAGACGCTGAGCAGGGCCACCACGAACAACACGGCGACGGCGGCAACCAACCCGCCGATGAGTACAGTGCGCGAACGTCGGCGCTGAGCATCGTGGGTGTCGATGCGGTCCGGGACGCGGTTCGTCGTGGCAGTGGACATGTCAGTCGAGCGCCTCGGAGATCTGCGGCGCGAGCGCGTCGAGCGCGTACGGGATACTCAGCACGGTGGTGTATGACAGCGCCTGCCCGAGCGGCTCCGGCGGTACGTAGACAACTCCCCCGCGCCGGCTGACGGCGAGATCCTGGAACAGCTTGTTGCCCTTGAAAAGCTTCTGCTCGTCCTTGTCACCGATCGCCACCAGTACGTCGGCCTCGAGGTCGTCGGTCTTCTCGGCGCTGACGTCGACCCAGTAGCTGCTGCCGTCGTCGAGCTTGGCGAGCTTCGGCGGCAGGTTCACGCCCAGCTCGAACATGAACTGCCCGCGCGCGTCGACCGGCGTGTAGATGTACCACCCACCCTCGGGGTTGGCGCGCACGATCGCGCCGTTCGTGCCGTCGATGTGCGGGTTGGCGCGCAGCGTGTCGTTGATGGCGACCTTGGTGTCCTCGATGATCGTCTGTGCCTCGTCGGCCTTGTCGACCGCGCTGCCGATCATCGTCGTCGCGACCTCCCAGGAGACGCCGTAGTTGATCGCGCCCTCCGGCCGCACGATCGTCGGCGCGAGCTTCGACAGCTTGTCGTACGTCGCTTCGTCGACATCGGCGCTGATCGCCACAATGAGATCGGGATCGAGCGCGGCAACCTGCTCGACGTTGATCTCCTCGGCGTCGAGGACCTCCGGCGACGCGTCGCCGAGGGCCTCGCGCGCCCACGGCCCGACGCCGTCGACGCCGTAGCCCGGACGGATCGCAACCGGCTCGACTCCCAATGCGAGAAGGGGATCTGCATCGGTCAGGCCGAGGCTCACGACTCGCTCGGGAGTGCCCTCGACGGTCGTCTCGCCGTACGCGTGCTCGACGATGCGCGCGTCGCCGTCGGTGGTCTCTGTGACGTCACCGTCGTCGTCACCGCTGCAGCCGGCGGCGAGGAGCACGGTTGCGGCGAGCGCCGCGAGCGTACGAATCCAAGGAGTTGTCATGGCGTTAACCTAGTGCCGCCCGGGCACAGCGAACACTGGTCGCTCACGCACAGCGAACACCAGTCGCTCACGCGACGTCTGCCTTCGCCTGCTCGGCCTTCCAGACCCGGAAACCCTCCTCGTTCGTACCGCGTCGCCAGTAGCCCGAGAACGACAGATCGTCCTTCGCAACCCCGCGCTCGTCGAGCAGCTGGGAACGAAGCGCCTTCAGCAGTCCCGACTCGCCATGGATGAACACCTGAGCGCGTCCGGCCGGCCACGCCAGCTGCTTGACCGCATCGGGGATCAATGTCGTGCTCCCCGGCGCGGCGCCGTTGCGGTGCAGCCAGGTCAGGTCCAGATCGGCCGCCGACGTGACGGGCTGCTCGTCCTCGGGCCCGTCGACCTCGACGAACGCGCGTACCCGTGCGCCGTCGGGCATCGCTTCGAGCGCGGCCACCACCGCCGGGAGGGCGGCATCGTCGCCGGCCACCAGATGCCAGTCGGCCTCGGCTGCCGGGGCGTACGCGCCACCGGGGCCGTTGAGATGGATCCGATCGCCTGCCGCCGCGCCGGCCGCCCACGGGCCTGCGAGGCCGACATCGCCATGCACGACGAAGTCGATCGCGATGGTCCGCGCGGCGCGGTCGATCCAGCGGACGGTGTAGGTACGCAGCACCGGCCACACCTCGCGCGGAAGCGTCTCGCGGACGCTCTCCATATCGAGCGGTCGCGGGTACGTCGTCTCGGAGTCGAGGAAGACCAGCTTGACGTAGCGATCGGTGAACCCGCCGTCACGGGCGAGGAAGGTGTCGAACTCGTCGCTCGTGAGCACGACCCGGCGCATGGAGCGCGTCACCCAGCTCGCGTCGACTACCTCGAACTCGAGCGGATTCCTCCGACGACTGCCGGGCATGCGTGCTCCTCGCGTGAACGGTGTTAGATGAGGCAACCCTAACTCTTCCCTCCCGATCGCGGTCAAGCGGCCGTCCACCGATGTGACCCACAGATCACGTTCTCCGACGTCTCGGTGATCGGGGTTGGCGGTCTGCCGTAGCGTGGCTGCCGTGAATGGAATCGACATCAGCGAGCTCGACTCCGGGGTGCGCCCGGCCGACGACCTCTTCCGGCACGTCAACGGGCGCTGGCTGGACCGCACGGAGATCCCGCCGGACCGCCCGGTCGCAGGTTCGTTCAGCGATCTGCGTGACGAGGCGGAGCTGGCCGTACGCGAGATCCTCGACGAGGCTCGGGCATCCGAGGCGCCCGACGGCAGCGAGCTGCGCAAGATCGGCGACCTGTACGCGAGCTTCATGGACGAGGAGGCGATCGAGGCATCGGGGCGGACTCCCATCGCGTCCGACCTCGCCGACGTCGACTCGGTCACCAGTGTGGCGGCACTGGTCCACCGCCTCGGCGCCTTCGAGCAGATCGGCGTCGGCGGTGCGTTCGGCCTGTACGTCGCTCCCGACGCCCACGACCCGGAGCGCAACGTACTCCACCTCGTCCAGGGCGGCCTCGGCCTGCCCGACGAGTCGTACTACACCGACGAGCAGTTCGCCGACGTACGCACGGCGTACGTGCGCCACGTCGCCGCGATGCTCGAGCTCGCCGGGCTCGACGACGCGGCCGGGCGCGCCGAGCGGGTGATGCGACTCGAGACCGATCTCGCCGGGTCGCACTGGGATCGCGTCGCGTGCCGGGACGCGCAGCGTACGTACAACCCGATGGATCGGGCCGGCCTTGACGCCCTGTCGCCCGGCTTCGACTGGGGCGGCTGGCTCGACGGCTCGGAGTTCGACGCGTCCGTGATCGAGCAGGTCGTCGTCTCGCAGCCAACGTATTTCACCGAGTTCGCCGCCCTGCTCCGCGACGACCGGCTCGACGAATGGCGCGACTGGGCCCGCTGGAACATCGTGCATGCGGCCGCGCCGTTCCTCCCGACCTCGTTCGTCGAGGAGAACTTCGACTTCTACGGTCGTACGCTCAGCGGCACCGCGCAGCTGCGCGACCGCTGGAAGCGCGGTGTCGGCCTGGTCGAGATGTCGATGGGCGAGGCGGTCGGCAAGATCTACGTCGACCGGCACTACCCGCCGTCGGCACGCGCCCGGATGGACGAGCTGATCGGCAACCTCATCGAGGCGTACCGCGAGTCGATCAACGGGCTGGACTGGATGGGCGAAGACACCCGCAAGAAGGCCCTCGCGAAGCTCGACTCGTTCACCCCGAAGGTCGGTCATCCGCTGGAGTGGCGTGACTACGGGTCGTTGACCGTCGAGCGCGACCATCTGTGGGGCAACGTACGCCGCGTATCGACGTTCCAGACCGAGTACGAGCTCGCGAAGCTGGCGAAGCCGGTCGACCGCAACGAGTGGTTCATGACGCCGCAGACGGTCAACGCGTACTACAACCCGACGATGAACGAGATCGTGTTCCCGGCCGCGATCCTGCAGCCGCCGTTCTTCTATCCCGACGCTGACGACGCGGTCAACTACGGTGCCATCGGTGCGGTCATCGGACACGAGATCGGGCACGGCTTCGACGACCAGGGCTCGCACTACGACGGCGACGGCCGCCTCGCGAACTGGTGGACCGACGACGACCGCGCGGCCTTCGAGGAGCGTACGACGCGACTGGTCGACCAGTACGACGTGCTGACACCGGCCGACGCGCCCGACCGTACGGTCAACGGATCGCTCACCATCGGCGAGAACATCGGCGACCTCGGCGGTCTGTCCATCGCGTACAAGGCGTTTCGGATCGCACAGGTCGGCGTCGAGCCACCCGAGGTCGACGGCATGAGCGCGGCCCAGCGGTTCTTCCTGTCGTGGGCGCAGGCCTGGCAGAGCAAGGTACGGCCCGAGGAGGTCGTCCGTCGGCTGACGATCGACCCGCATGCGCCGCCGGAGTTCCGCTGCAACGAGGTCGTCCGCAACATCGGCGCGTTCTACGACGCGTTCGAGGTGACTGCGGATGACGCACTCTGGCTCGACCCGGAGCAGCGCGTCTCGATCTGGTGAAGCGCGAGCGGGCCCGGGCCTAGATGAGTGAGTCCGAATGCTGCCTGACTCGCGGCGCCCCGCATCCCGACCGGCTGCGTTGCAGTCGCTCGAGGGAGGGCCAGCTCCATCATCGCTCCTGCGCCTTGCCGGGTCGGGCGCGGATGCGCCGCTCGCTTCACCGGCACCATTCGGACCCACTCATCTAGTCGTAGTACGAGCGCATCAGCTCGGTCGCCCACACGGGTTGGCGTACGTCGCCGATCGGTGCGAACTCGTGCAGGTACGGCTTGACGTCCAGCACGGGCGTGCCGTCGATCGCGTCCAGCTCGCGGACGTGGATGTCGTGGCCGTCGATCGCGATGATGCGACATCGCGAGACCCCGAGGAGATTCGGTCGGTTCTTGCCTCGCTGGGCGAAGATGCCCACCTTCGGCCAGTCCTCTCGGTTTCGCGGATGGCGCGCACCGGTGGTGATCTTGGCAGGGTCGGCGCGATCGAACCGGTAGACCACCTCGAGGTGCGAGAAGTCGCCGAGCCCGGCGAGGGTGTCCTCCCCGAACTGCTCCGAATCGATGCGGACGACAGACCGCACATCGCCCCAGTTGTCGTCGATCGGCTCGGTACGGCCTCCGACGACCGTGCCGATGGGCGTGACTCTGATGATGTCCATGCCGGCGATTCTGCAGCACGTCCAACGCGGCGTGGCGTCGGCGGTGCGCCGACACCGCGCGCCGTATCGTAGACGCGATGGCCCAGACCCCGGGTGACGCGTTGGCCCCGGCTCCGCACGATGGCGGACGACGGGTCACTCGGCGCGCTCTGCGACCGTTTGGGCATAGAGCTACTGGCGGCACACGGGAATGCAGTACGCGACACGACGCTGTCGCCACCGCGCGATCTCGATCTGGCGTTTCGAACCCGTCAAGGTGTGCGCACGGACATCGTCTCGATCATCAATGCGTTCATCGACGCGACACGCTACGACGGCGTCGACCTGATGGACATCGCGCGCCGGTGACGTCGCCAAGGCCCGCGCGCTCGGCCCGCAGAGCGTCCTCCTCGACGAGGCCGCGCCGAGCACCTTCACACTTGCCCAGATCGCGGCGCTCACGACCGAGATGGAGTCGCGATACCTGCGCCGTCGCGATCTCGAGCTGATGGCGGGCCGATGACGCGGACGTCGTCCGAAACAAGCTGTCGGCGATGGCTGACACCCTTGCGGCGCTCGAATCCGCCGGCGACGTCGACGCTGCACGGTTGACAAGTGATCCGCTGGTCGGCGCTGCGGTCGAGCGCCTGTTGTCACGCATCGTCGATCTCGCAGTGGACGTCAACTCCCACGTCGCGGCCGTGGCTCTCCGGCGGTCACCGGGCGACTACCGCGAGAGCTTCGACCTCGCCGCCGAGGCAGGCGCACTGACGACGGACCTCGCTGAGACGCTGAAACCGTCGGTCGGCCTACGCAACGCGATCGTGCATGAGTACGTACACACGATCGTCGGGTCCGCTGTCCCGCTCGCCTTGAAGTCGTACGCCGAGGATCAGCGACAGATCGCCGGGTTCGTACTCGATCGGAGTGGCTGAGGGTCAGTGTGGCGGACCGGTCAGGCCACTCAGCCGCGTCAGCACCGCATCGACGTTCTTGCGGTGCTTGCCCATGTCGACGAGCTGGGTCGGCAACCGGGCCTTGCTCTCGACCGTCACCCGGGTGCCGCCCGGGCCGGTCAGGATGGTGCCCGTCAGCAGATCGCCCCACGAGCGCGCGCTGACGCCGACCCGGCCGGTCACCACCCAGCCGTCCACCCGAACCGTTTCGGGCTTGGCGATCGAGGCGATCGCCTCGTGCAGGGCGCGTAGGGCGACATCGGGTGGTGCCAGAACGTCGAGGTGGTCGGTACGTGACCGCGCCATCGGTCCTCCAGACTCAGCAATCGCAGTTAGGTCGCGCCGATCGTACGCGACTGCTGGTTCTGAGCCTCTACGGACGCGAGGCGGCCAGCATCGAGTCGGTGTCCATGTCGAACTCGTCCTCGCGGCGGCGGCCGGTGCCGGCGCCCGCGAGCAGGCTGGCGAGCTCGCCGGCCGACTGGTCGACTCGCTCCGCGAGCCCGCGAGACCCGTCGCCGGCGTCGCCCCAGTCACCCGGGCCCGCGAACACCCCGGTCGGCACGACGAGCGCCTGCAGGTACGTGAACAGCGGCCGCAACGCGTGGTCGAGCACCAACGAGTGGCGCGCCGAGCCGCCGGTGGCGGCCACGACGACGGGCGTGCCGATCAGGGCCTCCGCATCGACGACGTCCATGAACGACTTGAACAGGCCACCGTACGAGCCTTGGAAGGTCGGGGTCACGACGATCAGCGCGTCCGCGTCTTCGACCGCGGTCAACACCGTCTGCAGGTCGGGGCCGGCGAAGCCGGTCAGCATCGCATCGGTGACCTGGTGCGCGAGGCCGCGCAGCTCGTAGGTGTCGACGCTCGCGCCGGCGCCGAGCTCGCGGAGGCGCCGCTTCGCCGCCTCCGCAAGACGATCGGCGAGCATCCGCGTCGTCGACGGCTGGCCGAGCCCGGCCGAGATGACGACGATCTTCGGGTTCGTGCCGGTCATACCGTTGCCTCCTTCTGCTCAGCGTCCCGTGCCGCCAGCAGGCCGGCGTGTGTCGGGGCGTCGGGCACTCCTGCCGGCGTACGCTTCGCGAACTCCTCGCGCAGCACCGGTACGACCTCCTCGCCGAGCAGGTCGAGCTGCTCGAGCACGGTCTTCAGCGGCAGTCCCGCATGGTCCATCAGGAACAGCTGGCGCTGGTAGTCGCCGAAGAACTCGCGGAACGTCAGCGTCTTCTCGATGACCTCCTGCGGGCTGCCGACCGTCAACGGGGTCTGCGCCGTGAAGTCCTCGAGCGACGGCCCGTGCCCGTACACCGGCGCGTTGTCGAAGTACGGCCGGAACTCATCGACGGCATCTTGCGAGTTCTTCCGCATGAACACCTGGCCGCCGAGCCCGACGATCGCCTGCTCCGGCGTGCCGTGCCCGTAGTGCGCGAAGCGCTCGCGGTACAGGTTGATCAGGCGGATGTAGTGCTCCTTCGGCCAGAAGATGTTGTTCGCGAAGAACCCGTCTCCGTAGAAGGCGGCCTGCTCGGCGATCTCCGGACTGCGGATCGAGCCGTGCCACACGAACGGCGGCACGTCGTCGAGCGGCCGCGGCGTCGACGTGAACGCCGTGAGCGGCGTACGGAACCGGCCCTCCCAGTCGACGTCGGTCTCGCGCCAGAGCTTGTGCAGGAGGTGGTAGTTCTCGATCGCCAGGCTCAGGCCCTGTGCGATGTCCTTGCCGAACCACGGGTACACGGGCGCGGTGTTGCCCCGCCCCATCATCAGGTCGACGCGACCGTCGGCGAGGTGCTGCAGGTACGCGTAGTCCTCGGCCAGACGCACGGGGTCGTTGGTGGTGATGAGCGTCGTCGACGTCGACAGGATGAGCCGCTCGGTCTGCGCGGCGATGTGCGCGAGCAGCACGGTCGGGTTCGCGGGCGCGACGAACGGCGGGTTGTGGTGTTCGCCGGTCGCGAAGACATCGAGGCCGACCTCCTCGGCCTTCTTCGCGATCGTGACCATGGCCTTGATCCGCTCGTGTTCGGTCGGTTCACGGCCGTTCGTCGGGTCCACCGTCAGGTCGCCGACGCTGAAGATGCCGATCTGCATGGTTCTCGCCTCCGCGTTCGTGGTCTCTGTTGAACCTTCAACCACTGCACTGCCGAGTCTATTCCAGCGACTCGTCCACGCCAACCCCGTCCGCGGCCTCGAACGCTCGCCGCACCTCGTCGACCCGAGCGTCGTCCCACTCGACCGCCGGATCGGGCTCGATGTACGTGAGCGCGATGCTCGTCATCGCGACGGCGACCGGCGACCACTCCGCCTCTGCGCCCGCACCGAACGGGTTCGCGTGCACCTTCCGCGCCGTGATCTGCGGAGCCGCCGGCGCCATGATGATCGCTCCCCGGACGAGCGGCATGGTCACGGCGACCACCGTCTCGGCGTCGGCGTCCAGCTCCGGCCGGATGCGGTAGCCCAACAGATCCAGGTAGGTTCCGAAGTTCTCGGTGGTACGACGTACCAGCACGCGCTCGGACTCCGCGAGGCTCTCGCCGATCTCGTCGCGAAGCTCACCGTCGTCGAGGCTGAGGTACGTGGCGTGCAGGGCCACGTACGTACGCCATGCGGTCGACTCAGCCATCGCGGCGAGGTCCGTGAGGTTGCCGATGCGCAGCATCTCCACGGCGAGCGCATGCCGACCCTCCGGCGTCCGCAGCAGGTCACCACGATCCTGAACGACGGCACGTACGTGGCCCAACGCCGGCCGAGCGTCGGGCACCTGCGCCGGCGCCGCTGCCCGTGCGAGCGCCCGCAGCAGATCGCTGAAGAACAGGTCCTTGTACGGCCAGCGCCGATACACCGCGCTCCGCGAGACGCCGGCCTCGCGGATCACGTCCTCGAGGCTGATGTGTTCGAGGCTGACGGTCAGGCCGAGCCGGTTGACGGTCTTGAGTGCGGCGTCGAGCATCCGCTGCTCGGTCTCCTGGTCGGACAGTCGGCGGCGCCGCCTGGTCGGGCCCGGCCGCGCGCTGGGGTTTTCCATTTGAGCAATACGCTCCTTTGAGACACAATGTTTCAAGTTCTAAGTCTAAGGGCTCACCACGCCGACGCTACCAACTCGAGGGGATCACCATGCAGACCACGTCCATCGCGCCCACGGCGGACTCGACCCGACGGGCGACCACCACCATGTACGTCGGGCTCGCGCTGAGCGCATTGCTCGCCGGCCTCACGGTCGTCGACCAGGCCACGGTCGGCGGCATCACCGACGAGATGTGGAAGGAGTACCCGGACTACACGGCTGGCGAGGTCGACACCGAGGCCGGCGCCACCGCCGCGGCGCTCTACGTACTCGCGGGACTCGGGATCGCCTGCTGGTCATGGCTCGCCGTCGCCACTCGACGCGGATGGAGGCACACCCGGTGGGTGGCGACAACCGTGCTCGCACTCGCCCTCGTGGCGTCGGCGTCGATGTCGTACGTGCCGATGCCGAGCTACCTCGCATCCGCGATGTGGCTGCCGTGCATCGCCGGCATCGTCGCTCTGACGATGCTGTGGCTGCGCAAGCCGGCAACCCGCTGATCGTTCGGACGGAGTTCGCGGACTTTTCGGTGTTGTGGCGGCTCGCGCAGACCGAAAAGTCCGCGAACTCCGGGACGTCAGGACTTGGCGGCCTTCGCCGCCGCCTTCTGCTCCTTCTTGAAAGCGCGCACCTCATGCAGGGTCTGCTCGTCGGTCACGTCCGCGATCGAGCGGCGGGAGCCCTCGTCGGCGTACGCCCCGGCCGCCTCCTGCCAGCCGATCGGGCGGACGCCACGCTGCTTGCCGAGCAGGGCGACGAAGATCCTGGCCTTCTGGTCACCGAAGCCGGGAAGGGCCTTCAGCCGCTTGAGCACCGTCTTCGCGTCCGGGTCACCGGCCGTCCAGATGCCCGCGGCGTCACCGTCGTACTCCTCGACGACGAGCCGGCACACCGCCTGGATTCGCTTGGCCATCGCACCCGGGTAGCGGTGGACGGCGGGTGGCGTACTGCAGAGCGCGGCGAACTCCTCGGGGTCGTACGACGCGATGCGTTCGGCGTCGAAGCCGCCGATCCTGCCGACCAGCTTCTGCGGCCCCGAGAACGCCGCCTCCATCGGGTACTGCTGGTCGAGCAGCATCCCGATCAGCAACGCGAGCGGATTCTCGTCGAGCAGGCGGTCGGCGTCGGGAGCGCCGGTGAGGTGAAGAGGCATGATCAGAGTCTCCCAAACAATTCGGCGATGACGTAGTGGTGCCCGACCGCCCCCCGGGGCCGGTCGGGTGCCGCTACGAGCACGGCGTGCTCGAAGCGCCAAAGCGGGCGCGACGACGCCGGGCAGCCGCTTCGCCGCGACCGGCGCGATGCTGCGTTGGTCATGACTATTCTCTCGGTGCGGTCGACGACGCTTGCCGGTCAGACGCGGCGCCGCCCGAGAACTCATCGGTGCACAGGAGGATTGGCCCATGAACCGCTCGATGATCCCGCTGCCGGATGAAGACCACGAGTGCACGGAGTGCGGGTTCTCGTACGGCGCGCTGGACGCCGAAGGGGCCGCCGAGATCATCGGGGGCGTGCCCGGCCGGGCACGCTCTGCGGCACTGCGCGCCGCCGATCCCCGACGGCGTCCGGAACCGCAGACCTGGTCGGTGCTCGAGTACGTGTGCCATCTGCGCGACGTCTACGTCAGCTCGACGATCCGGCTTCATCGCGTACGAACCGAAGCCGATCCGGCACTCGAGCCGATGCTCAACGACCTTCGTACACGCCGCTTTCGACACAACGAGCTCGATCTGCTCCCGGTGCTCACCGAGATCCGGCTCGACGTCGACGGGTTCCTCGACGAGGTCGCCCGCGTCCGCACCGACGGCTGGGTTCGGACGGCATCACGACTTCCCGGCGAGCGACGTACGGCGCTGTGGTTCGTCCGACACGCAGCGCACGAGGGCGTCCACCACGTGGGCGATATCGAGCGGGTTGCTGCCGCTACGTCGTGATCCGCGACCAGCTGCGTCCGTCGGCCCAGATCGACGCCCGGTCGACGTACGGACGCAGGAGGGTGCTGAGGACATCGTCGCCGCGCCCGTTGAGCTCGTCGGACGCGATCGATCTGGCCGTTCCGGCGAGGAAGTCGGCGACCTGCACGCGGGCGTCCGAATGTGCGGCAACGAGCCGGATCGACGCGATCCGACCGGCGACGTCGGGATCGTGCATGACGTGCGCGAGGCGCGCGTGGGTGAGGGTGCTCTGCCGGTCGTGCACGATCGACACCGAGCCGTCGTGACTCCAGCGAAGCCCCGCGCGGACGATCGCGTCCGGCAACGGGTCGAGCACGGGTTCGACGGGATGGATGTCGCGTCCGGGCACCCGGATCAGCGCCTGCGCGTCGGCCAGCAGCCGCGCCCATTGTCGAGATCCGAGCACGCCTTCGCCGTCGCGGTAGAGCGTCCGGGCGACGTCGTGCGGGTCGTCGATCGTGCCGTACCCGCGCCGGGCCAACAGCTCGACGAGCGTGCGTACGACCAGGTAGACCTTGTCGACGAGATAGACGCTCGCCCACCCGGTGAGCGGCCCTTCCCGGCTCAGGAACCACTCCAGGACATCGCGGTGCTTGGCGCGAAGCAGATGCCCAGCCTTGTACTCGGTGGCGGGTGACTGGATCCGCCGACGCACCTCGTCGACGAGACCCGCGGCGCGCTCGGGTGCCATGCGTACGCTGGCGTGTGCGAACACGTCGGTGTTTCCGTCGAGCAGGTTCTCACCCGCCCATCCGGACTCGTCGCACGCGATCTCGGTGACGCTCGGTTCGTAGGTGGCGTTCAATGTCTCGACTCCCTGCCGGCACGATCGTAGACCGGACCCGGTCAGGCCCGGCCGGATGCACACCGCTCAGGAGGCCGACATATCGGACATACGTCGATCATCGACGATCCGATGCCGCGTGGCCAGCGGATTACCGCGTGCGCTCAGGCCGACAACAACGCGACGCCCGTAACGACGAGCGCGATCACCTTGGCCGACTCGAGGCCGATGAATGCGTGATGCGCGTGCGAGCGTGGCGCGTCCTCGCCCGCCAGAACTCGATCCGATCGCTTGGTGAGACGCGGCCGTACGAGCGCGAGTTGCGCGACCAGGATCAGCACGACTACCGACGCGGGAACCACTACGGCCGCGCTCGGCTCCGCTGCCACGAGCGCGATGGCCAACACCAGCGCGAACGCAGTCTCCGCCGCGTTGAGGGCGCGGAACACCAGCCTGCCAATGCCGAGACCGATCGGGATCGTGACGCCCGGGGCGCGGAACTTCAGCGGCGTCTCCAGGAAGGAGATGGCGAGGACCATGCCGAGCCAGACGAAGGTGACCGCGGTGGCGATCGCCATGGGCGTTTCCATTCTCGGGCTCCCCTATCGAACAGCCGACGCGCGAACCGGCGTTCGGTGCGCGAGTCGTACGTGTGAGGGTTGATACATGACACACGCGAACCATCCGGCTACCATCCGCCGGCTGCTCACGACACCCGCGACCTGGGCCGTCGTCGGACTGTCCGCGAACACCGAACGGGTCGCGTACGGAGTCGCTGCGTTCGTCCGCGACCGGCTGGGGATGCGGATCGTGCCGGTCAACCCACGCGGTGAGTCATGGGAGGGCGAACGCGGGTACGTGCGGCTCGCCGATGTCCCGGGGCCGATCGATGTCGTCGACTGCTTCGTCAACAGCTCACGCGTCGGTGATGTCGTCGACGACGCGATCGCCGAGCGAGAGCGGCTCGGCATCGGCGCGGTCTGGCTGCAGCTCGGTGTCATCGACGAGTCGGCTGCCGACCGCGCGCAGTCTGCCGGCCTCGACGTCGTCATGGACACCTGCCCCGCGATGGAGGGGCCGGCGCTCGGCCTCTGAGCCGTCATCCGACGCGTGTGGGCGCGGGCGCACGCAGCCGGCCCGACCGGTCGGCCCAGACCTCGAAGGCGTACGTCGCGAACGGCGGGATGCTCGCCGCCAGGCCGAGCAGGATGACCGGCTTGCTCCAACGGCAGCGCAGGCCGACGGTGATGGTCATGACGACGTACCCGATGAAGATCGCGCCATGGATGGGGCCGAAGATCTGCACGCCGATCTCGTTCTCGGTCAGCGCGTACTTGAACAGCATCCCGGTGAGCAGTCCCGCCCACGAGATCGCCTCGGCGATCGCTACGACGCGGAACCAGGCGATGGCGCGGTCGGTCCGGCCGGGAGCGGAGCTGGTCATGCGGTACCTCTCGAGACGGCGGCGTACTGCGCCCAAGACTACGACAAGGCGTAGTAGGACGAGCGCGCGGGATGGGGTCGACCACGCGCCCGACCGTCACCGACCGCCGTCGTCGTCAAGCTGCACTACCCGCCCGCGTCGGCGAACTGCTGGTCCCACCAGTCCAGTACGCGCGTGCCGTACAGCGTCAACCATGGCGACGGTTCGCCCGTCGGAGCGTCGACCTCGAACCACGCACGCCCGGCGTGCGGCTCGCCCTGCAGCCAGGTGCCGTCCGGTTGCCTGGCGGCCCGGACGAGTTCGATCGCCTCGGCCATCCGCGGGTCGGGCGAAACCCCATCGAACGATGTGGCCCGGCGGAAGTAGTCGGCGGCGTTGAGCGCGCTGTAGACCCAGCGGAACGGGTACGTGAAGTGGCCGACCCACGGCCCGACGATCTCGCCGGTCTCGAGTCGGCGCATCAGGTCACGCTGCAGCAAGTACCCCTCGCCCGCGCGTCGGGCGCCGCGCGACACGTCGGTACCTCCGGTCGCGAGGTCGTACGCGAGCAGACCACCCAGCGCGTTCAGCGTCGAGTGGAACGACGACCGGGTCGACCCGTCCTCCCACGCGCAGTTCCAGCCGCCGTCGGCCAGCTGATGCTCGAGGAACCAGTCGACGAGTCCGTCGACATCGGCGCCCAACCAAAGGCCGTTCGCAAGCGTGTAGCCGTTGATGCAGCAGTCGACCTCGCCGCCCCAGTACGGCAGATTGTCGTACTCCCAGCGACAGTTCCGGTCCAGCAGCTCCGCCGTGCGCCGCTCGCGCAGCACGGCCGAGTCGAGACCCCACTCCCGCAGCGCATTGAGCGACCAGGTCGTGGCCGTCCAGGGCTGACCGTCGTCGTCCACCCCGGCGGCACCCGCGGAGTCGGCCGCCGGGAAGTACGCGCCGCCGGCCCATTGGCCGTCGGCATCCTGCAGCGCCAGGAGTCGCGCGCCGAAGCCTTCCGTCGCGACTCGTGCCCGAGTCGCCTCCCAGACCCCGGGCGGTTCGCTCAGCAGGTCGCGCTCCACCTGCCAGCGCAGCGCCGGATCGGAGTCGAGCAACCAGGAGATCGCGTCATCCGTCATGGACGCGAGCCTAGAACACAGAGCCGATGCTCCGCCCGCGTGCGAGTCGGCGACGGCCCGTCGTTCGGTCGCGGTTCCCCCACACCCGAGATAGGTTGGCCGCGCGATCACGACGCATTTCGTCCACTCAACGGAGGCAGGGTTTCATGGCGGAAGGCAACGCAGACTTCAAAGGGACCATCAACCTCGATGTCCGCGACTCGGTTCCGGACTGGGACCCGTACGTGCTCAAGGGCGCGACGGAGGGCGCACCGAACGTGCTCGTCGTGTTGTACGACGACACCGGCATGGCGTCCTGGTCGCCGTACGGCGGCCGGATCAACATGCCGACGATGCAGCGGCTGGCCGACAACGGGCTGACGTACACCCAGTGGCACACAACCGCACTCTGTTCCCCCACCCGTTCCTGCCTCCTGACCGGCCGCAACCACACCCGCAACGGGATCGCGTCGCTGATGGAGTCCACGAACGGCTTCCCGGGTAACTCCGGGCGCATCCCCGACGACTGCGCCACCGTCGGGCACATCCTGCAGGACAACGGTTACAGTACGTACTGGCTCGGTAAGGACCACAACGTCCCCGAGCAGGACAACTCCGCCGGCGGCAGCCGCAAGCAGTGGCCGCTGCAGATGGGCTTCGACCGGTTCTACGGCTTCCTCGGCGGCGAGACCAATCAGTGGTATCCCGACCTGTGCGAGGACAACCACTTCATCGAGCAGCCGTACACGCCCGAAGAGGGCTACCACCTGTCCAAGGACCTCGCCGACCGTGGGATCAAGATGATCCGCGACCAGCAGGCGTCCAACCCCTCGAAGCCCTGGTACATGTGGTTCTGCCCAGGTGCGAACCACGCTCCGCACCACGCGCCGCAGGAGTACATCGAGAAGTACAAGGGCAGGTTCGACGACGGGTACGACGCCTACCGCGAGTGGGTCCTGGCCCGGATGGTCGAGAAGGGCATCATGCCCGAGGGCACCGAGCTGACGCCGTTCAACCCGATGGCCGAGGAGGACGCCAACCCGGCCGACTACGTCAAGCCGTGGGACGAGCTCGGCGACGATGAGAAGAAGCTGTTCGCCCGGATGGCCGAGGTGTTCGCGGGCTTCAGCGAGTACACCGACGCCCAGGTCGGCCGGATCATCGACTACCTGGAGGAGACGGGCCAGCTCGACAACACCATCGTCTTCTACTGCGCCGACAACGGCGCCTCCGGCGAGGGATCGACGCACGGTTCCGTGAACGAGAACAAGTTCTTCAACAACTACCCCGACGACCTTGCCGAGAATATGACGCGGCTGGACGACCTGGGCGGCCCGGAGGCGTACAACCACTACCCGACGGGCTGGGCGGCGGCGTTCAGCACACCTTTCCAGATGTTCAAGCGCTACAGCCAATACTCCGGCGGCACCTGTGACCCGCTGGTCATCCACTGGCCGAAGGGGATCAAGGCCAAGGGCGAGATCCGGCACCAGTACCACCACGTCACCGACATCGTGCCGACCATCCTTGACCTCGCGGGCGCGGAGATGCCCGACGTCTACCGCGGGGTCGAGCAGGCCCCGCTGGCCGGGGTGTCGATGCGGTACAGCTTCGACAGCGCGGACGCGCCGACGCAGAAGAAGCGCCAGTTCTACAGCATGATCGGTACCCGCGGCCTATGGCAGGACGGCTGGAAGGTCGCGGCCACCCACCCGCCGATCACCGGCAAGGGCCACTTCGACGAGGACGAGTGGGAGCTCTACCACGTCGATGAGGACCGCTCGGAGTCGAAGAACCTCGCCGACCAGTACCCCGAGAAGGTCCAGGAGCTGATCGCCGCCTGGTTCGAGGAGGCCGACGTCAACAACGCGCTGCCGTTGGACGACCGGACCGCGATGGACCAGCTGACCATCGATCGCCCGTCGTCGGAGCCAGCGCGTGACCGGTACATCTATTACCCGGGCACGAGTGCCGTCCCGGAGGGGGTGGCGGTCAACGTACGCGGCCGGTCGTACAAGATCATCGCGGACGCCGACCTCGGCGGGGACGCGCAAGGGGTGCTCTTCGCCCACGGTTCTCGCTTCGGAGGGCACGCGCTGTTCATCAAGGACGGGAAGCTGCACTACGTATACAACTTCCTCGGCATCCCACCGGAGCAGACCTTCGTCTCCGAGAAGCTGACCCCGGGTCCGCACGCGCTCGGCATGGAGTTCACCCGCGAGGGTGCGGGTGAGCACAGGGAGTCGGTCGGCACCACCAAGCTCTACGTCGACGACCAGGTGGTCGCCGAGGGGCCGATGCGAGCACAGGTGGGCAAGTTCACCCTTTGCGGCGACGGACTCTGCGTCGGGTTCGACAGCGCCGACACGGTCAGCCGGCAGTACACGAACCCGTTCCCGTTCAGCGGCGGCAAGCTGCTCGGGGTTGCGGTGGACGTGAGCGGTGAGCAGTACCTCGACCTCGAGACCGAGGCCATGGCCGCGCTGTCTCGCGACTGACAGGAAGTAGCCGCGATGGGCCGTTCCCAGCGGGAACGGCCCTTCGTGCGTACGACCTACTCAGGGAGCCGCGACGGCGAGGGCCTCGTCGACCGTCGCGTGCACGCGACCCTGCTCCTGCAGGTCCTGGTACCACCGCACGCGTTCGGCGACCCGCCGCCCGCCGGCCGGTACCGCGGCGACGTACAGCGTGGTGTCACCCGCGGCCAGCTCGCGGTCGAGGTCGCTCAACGCGTCGAGCACGGTGATCGTCGTCGCCTCCATCCGTCGCAGGTCGAGAACGACAGCCGTCACGGGCGGATCCTGCACGGCGACGAGGTCGACTACGGCACGCATGTACGCCGAGACGTTCGCGGTGTACAAACCCTGCCGGATTCGTACGGCGATCGCATCACCGCGCCTGGTCTCGAGCGACAGCCGCGGCGTGTTCAGCTCGCGCAGTACGAGGCCCAAAGTGATGACGACACCCGTCGCGACGGCGGGCAGCAGCCCGGCGGTGACGCCGATCAGCGCCGTGGCGGACGCCACCCAGAAGTCGACCGGGCTGATTCGCGCCAGCCGGAACAGGTCGCCGAGCTTGATCAGCCCGACGACGGCAACGAACACGAGCGAGGCCAGTGTCGCCTGCGGCAGCTCCGACAGGACGGGGCCGAGCAGCAGGGCGACGAGCACCGCGAGCACGACGGTCACCAGCTGGGCAAGCTGGCTCCTCGCACCCGCACCCTTGTTCACCGCGCTCTGTGAGAATCCACCCGCGGCGGGCAGCGTCGTGAAGAAGGAGCCGGCGATGTTCGCCGTCGAGACCGCGAGCAGCTCGCGGTTGCTGTCGATCTGCGGGTCACGTACGTCGCGGATGCCGCGCGAGACCGCGATCGACTCGAGGAACGCCATCAGGGCGATCGCGAGCGCACCGGGGACGAGCAGCTCGATGTCCTCGAGTCGCGGCAGGTCGGGCGTTGGCAGCCCCTGCGGGACCTGGTCGATGCGCTTCACACCCGCGTCCTGCAGACCGGTGAACGCGGAGAGCAGGATGCCACCGCACACGACAAGGAGCGCACCCGGCACCTTGGGCGCGAAGCGATTGAGCAGCAGCAGCGTCGCGATGGACCCCACCGACAGAGCCACCGTCGGCCCGTTGACCGCGGACAACTCGCCGATCGTGGACGCCAGGGAGCGCACGAACCCGTGGCCGCTGGGGTCGGCGTCGACGCCGAGGAGCGTCCCCAGCTGCCCCACGGCGACGGTCGCGCCGACACCCACCTGAACGCCGAGGACGGTGGCCGTGCTGATGCTCTCCACGATCGACCCGAGCCTGAGCAGCCGCAGGATCAGCAGGAAGAGCCCGCATAACAGCGTGAGCGTGATCAGCGAGCCGAGCGCGTCGTCGGAACCGGCGGCGACACCCGTGGACACGAGGGTCGTCGCGGTCAGCGTCGCGATCGTCGAGGTGGTCGAGGTGCTCATCGCGCGCGACCCGCCGAGCATCGCGTACACGAGCATCGGCACCATGCAGGTGTAGAGGCCGACCTGCACCGGCAGGGAGGCGATCGTCGCGTACGCCATGGCCTGCGGCACGACGACGGCACCGGCCGACAGGCCCGCGACGACATCGGCCCCGAGCCACCGCCGGCGGTAGTGCGCGAGCGTCGGGAAGAACCACCGCGCTCGCTCCGGTGAGCCGATGGGGCCACTCATCGGATGGCTAGTGCCCGGCCGGGAAGACGCTCGACCAGTCGTCTCGTACGCTCACGACCGTGTAGCCGCGGTCGCCGGCCGACGCGAGCGCCCGCTCGGCGCCCTTGTCGTACGGGGCGTCTCCGCGATCGCTGTCGTCGTCGTGATGGACGAGCAGCGCCAAACCGGGCCGGGCGCCGCGACTGGCGAAGTCGAGCATCGGCATGTCGCCGTTGGAGTTTCCGCACGCGAGGATCGGACGCCGGCCGATGCGGCTCCAGATCCGCACGGGCTTCTCGGGTCCGTCGTCGAAGAAGGAGAGCGAGGCGGCGTACTTCACCCGAGCGGTCTCCTCGTCGTACGACAGCCCGAACGCCGAGCCGATGACCCGCTCGGGCGGGATGCCGTAGTTGTGCTCGGTCATCGGGCGCATGAAGTCGCGCTCGCCGCCCGAGACGATGTAGCAGGTGAACCCGTTGGCCTCGAGATAGCCCAGCAGCTCGACCATCGGCTGGTACACCACATCGGCGTACGGGCGCCCGAGCGTTGGGTGTTTCGCAGTGTGATAGAAGTGCGCCACCGCTTCGGCGTACGCCTCGACGCTCAGGTCCTCGACGAGTCCGACCAGCGCGCCGACGAGCACCTGGAGATCGCCGTCGTCACCCTCGTAGTGCTTGTCGATGGCCTTGCCGAGCCAGCCGAAGTCACCGGCGACAACCGAGCGGTAGGGCTCGCGGTCGGCGAGCGACGGGTCGGCCTCGGCGGCGGCACGCCAACCGTCGGCGATGTAGTGCAGCTGCGCCTGCATCGGCTTCTCGGTCCAGAGCGTGCCGTCGTTGTCGAAGACCGCAACGCGCTCCTCCTCGGGTACGGCGTTCGGCCCGGCGGTGACCGACGCCACGAAGTCCGTGATCGCGCGTCGCGTGGCGGTGTCGCGCCACGAGGCGAGCGCGGTGGTGGACGTACGCTTCTCGGTCATCGGCATCCCTCCAGCCGGGCTCATCGTGCCACAGCCGCGGCCCGCGGCTGGTACGCGGAGGGCCACGGACGGCAAGAGACGTACGAGCCCGCACCGCGGAGTGCGGAGCGGGCTCGTACGTCTGAAACCGTGGAGCTAAGGGGATTCGAACCCCTGACCTCCTCCATGCCATGGAGGCGCGCTACCAACTGCGCCATAGCCCCAGATGCGGGTCGACTATATCTCGTACGTCGCCCGCAGACGAAATCGCCCCGGCACCCCCGCCGTGAGCCGGACGTTCGGGCGCGACACACCGGGCGTGTCCTGTCTGAACGTCGTGCTCACCGGGGCTAGGCGTTGGCGTCCTGGGTCTCGTCGGAGAGAACCGGCTCGGGAAGCTGGCCGGCGTTCCACTCGGCGATCCGCCAGCCGTGCCGGCCGTCCTGCAGCACCGCCCACGCGCAGTTGTTGAAGCCCCCGAGCGAGCGCCAGTGCTCCTGCGGGAGGCCGAGGAACTCGCAGGTACCGACCCGGATCGCGGCGCCGTGCGCGACGAGCACGACGGTCGACTCGTCACCCATGGAGTCGACCGCATCGCGGATCGCCGCCGCCACTCGACGAGCCGTCTGCGCGTACGTCTCGGCACCCTCCATCGCGATGTCCTCGCCCGCGAGCCAGCGGCGCATCTCGGTGGGGAACGCCGCCTTCGCCTCGGGCATCGTCAGGCCCTCACGCGCACCGAAGTTGATCTCGCGAAGCCGCTGGTCGACCTCGACGTCGAGGTCTGCGAATGCCGCAAGCGCCTGCGCGGTGACGTACGCGCGCGACAGGTCCGAGCTGACGATCCGGTCGGGGCGCAACGACGCGAGCCGCGCGGCGGCCGACGCCGCCTGCGACATCCCGACCTCGTCGAGCGGTATGTCGGTCTGCCCCTGCACGCGGCCGGTCGCGTTCCAGGCGGTGCGCCCGTGACGCCACAGGATCAGCTGGCGGCCCACTACTCCGACGCCCCGAGGTCGATCGCGGGACAGTCGCTCCACAACCGCTCCAGCGAGTAGAATGCCCGCTCCTCCTCGTGCTGGACGTGCACGACGAGATCGGCGAAGTCGAGGAGTACCCAGCGCCCCTCGCGCTGCCCCTCGCGGCGTACCGGCTTGGCGCCGACGGCGAGCAGCTGCTCCTCCACCTCGTCGACGATCGCGCGCACCTGTCGGTCGTTCTTCGCCGAGCAGATCAGGAACACATCGGTGATGACGAGCTGGTCGGAGACGTCGAACGCGATGATGTTCTCGGCAAGCCGGTCGTCGGCGGCCCGCGCGGCCGTACGTGCGAGCTCGAGGGCGTGATCGGTTGCCGTCATGCGCTCTCCTGGTCGGCGGACGTCGGTGCGGGTCGGTAGAGGCGGTACTTGCCGATGTACTGGACGACACCGTCGGGCACGAGGTACCACACCGGCTCATCGCGCTCGACGCGCGCGCGACAGTCGGTCGACGAGATGGCGAGCGCGGGGATCTCCACGATCGTCACCCGGTCGGTGGGCAGCCCCTGCAACGTGGACTCGTCGATCTGGTGGCCGGGCCTCGTGCAACCGACGAAATGCGCGAACTCGAACAGCTCCCCCGGCTCGCGCCACGTCACGATCGCGGCCAGCGCGTCGGCACCGGTGATGAAGTACAGCTCCGCGTCGCCGTACTCGGCCTCGAGATCGCGCAACGTGTCGATCGTGTACGTGGGCCCGCCGCGCTCGATGTCGATCCGGCTGACCGAGAAGCGCGGGTTCGCGGCGGTCGCGATGACCGTCATCAGGTAGCGGTCCTCCGCGGGCGAGACCTTGCGGGACGACTTCTGCCACGGCTCGCCGGTCGGTACGAACACGACCTCGTCGAGGTCGAACCACGCCTGCACCTCGCTCGCTGCGACGAGGTGTCCGTGATGGATCGGGTCGAACGTACCGCCCATGACCCCGATCCGCGGGCGCTGCCCGGAGGCGTGGGGCAGGTTCATCAGGTGTGTTCGCGGCCCTTGCCGAACGACAGCACACCCAACATCAGGAAGACGAAGATGGCGAGGACGACGACGCCGACGACGTACGGGTTCACATCGGGGCCGTGCTCGGCGGCTTCGGCGAGAATCGACATGGGCACAATCTATCGTCTCGAGGAGGCCGGGCCGATAGGGGGCGTGGATCAGCGGACGTGACCTGACCCGGTGACGACGTAGGTGGTGGTCGTCATCTCGGGGAGGCCCATCGGACCACGGGCGTGCAGCTTCTGCGTCGAGATGCCGATCTCGGCGCCGAACCCGAACTCCGCGCCGTCGGTGAAACGTGTCGACGCGTTGACCATGACGGCCGCGGCGTCGACGAGCATCGAGAACCGGTGCGCAGCGTCGATCGACTCCGTGACGATCGCCTCGGTGTGTCCGGAGGAGTACGTACGGATGTGGCGTACCGCGTCGTCGAGCGAACCCACGACGGCGGCGGAGAGGTCGAGCGAGAGGTACTCGCGCGCCCAGTCGTCGCCGGTTGCGGGCACGACGGCGTCCGAGGCCGCCTGGAACGCCGAGTCGCCATGCACGGTGACGCCCTCGTCGCGGAGCGCGGCGATCGCGCGCGGCACGAACACGTCGGCGACCGCCTTGTGCACGAGCAGCGACTCTGCCGCGTTGCACACGCTCGTCCGGTGTGTCTTGGCGTTGACCAGGATGTCGAGGGCCTTGTCGAGGTCTGCGTCGGCGTCGACGTACACGTGACAGTTGCCGACCCCCGTCTCGATCACGGGGACGGTCGAGCGCTCGACCACCATCTGGATCAGCCCGGCGCCGCCGCGCGGGATCGCCAGGTCGACGAGGCCGCGGGCCCGCAGCAGTTGCTCGGTCGTCTCTCGGTCCGTCGGGTCGATCTGGCAGATCAGGTCGGCGGGCAGGCCGGCGCTCTCGATCGCGGTACGCAGGACGCCGACGATCGCGGTGTTCGACTGTCGCGCCGAGGAGGAACCGCGGAGCAACACCGCGCTACCGGCCTTGAGACAGATCGCGGCGGCGTCGACCGTGACGTTCGGGCGCGCCTCGTAGATCATCGCGATCACGCCCATCGGCACGCGTACCTGCGTCAACCGCAGGCCGTTCGGCAACGTCGACCCGCGTACGACCTCACCGATCGGGTCGGGAAGCGCAGCGACGTTGCGGGCGCCGTCGGCCATCGCGGCGACCCGCTCCTCGTCGAGCCGGAGCCGGTCGATGATGTGCTCGGGTATACCTTCCGCGCGGGCGGCCTCCACGTCGCGGGCGTTCGCGGTGAGGATCTCGTCGGCCCGCTGCGTCAGGGCGTCGGCGATCGCGCGCAGTGCGGTGTCCTTTGCCGCCCGGGTCGCTACGGCGAGGTCGGCCGAGACCGCTTTGGCGGCCCTGGCTCGCGTCTCGACGTGCGTACGTGCGTCCACCGCACCAGGATATGCCGCCCGGTGAGGAGAGAGTTCTGGCCCTATCGCGAGAGAGTTCTGGCCGAGCGGCGGCCGAACAGCGGCCGAAACCCTCTCGTCACCGGACCACGATTCTCTCCTCACAGGGCCAGAACTCTCTCCTCACCGTTCAGGGGAAGGGGGTTGGCACCGGGCGGTGGAGGCCGACCGGGGGGCCGGTGCTGCCAGGTGTTCGGGTCTGGAACGTCTCGCGCTCCAGCACCTCGAGGCCGACAACCTCCCACGCAGGCAGCCCGGCGCTCGAGCGGTGCTCGTTCCAGACGCGCATCGCCATCGCCGCGGCGTCGAGCATCTCGGCCGCCTGCTCCCAGTACGCGATCTCGGCCCGGTCCATCGCGTAGCGCATCGAGTGCAGGAACGCGTGCTGCTCGCCGAGTCGGCTCATCGCATCGCGTACGACATCCGCCTCATGCGGGGTACCCGACACCGTCACCGTCACATGCCAAAGCCGCTCGGGGCCACTATCCATGGCACCAACCTAAGCGACGGAAGCGGGCCCGCACGCGATGCGTCCGATTCGTTACCTGCGGCCCTGCGCCGGCTCATCGAGGAGCACCAGGTCGTCGCGGTGCATGACCTCGCGCTCGTACTCAGGCCCCAGCTCGGCGGCGAGTTCCCTGGTCGATCGTCCGATCAGGCGCGGGATCTCCGCGCTGTCGTAGCTCACGATTCCTCTTGCGACGACGCTTCCTCCCGGACGCTCGAGTCCCCCTTGCGGACCTTCGAACCCGCCCTCAGTTGCCACCAGGTCGACGGGGTCACCCGCGACGAAGTCGCCGTCAACCGCAACGATTCCGGCCGGGAGCAGCGACGCGCCGCGGTCACGCAGCGCACGTACCGCGCCCGCGTCGACGGTGATGCGGCCCTTGCCCTCCGTCGCGTGGGCGAGCCACAGCAACCGTGTCGGGCGGCGTCGCCCGGTCGGGTGGAACCGGGTGCCGGCCCCGCCGCCGGTCAGGGCCTCGGCCGCGTGGGTGACATCGGTCAGCACGACCGGAACACCGGCACCGGTCGCGATGCGCGCCGCCTCGACCTTCGTGACCATTCCGCCCGTACCGATCCGCGATCCGCTCGGCCGGCGCAGCTCGACCCGGGCGAGGTCCTCCTCGCCTCGTACGTCGGTGATCGGGGTCGCGTCGGCCGAGCGCGGGTCGCCGTCGTACAACGCGTTGACGTCCGACAACAGCACCAGGAGGTCGGCGTGCACCAGGTGTGCGACGAGCGCCGCAAGCCGGTCGTTGTCACCGAACCTGATCTCCGAGGTGGCCACCGTGTCGTTCTCGTTGACGATGGGTACGACGCCGAGCTCGAGCAACTTCGCGAAGGTCCGATAGGCGTTGCGGTAGTGGCTGCGCCGGGTCACGTCGTCGAGGGTGAGCAACACCTGCCCGACGACATACCCGTGCCGGGCGAAGCGCTCGGTGTAGTGCGCGACCAGGAGCCCCTGCCCCACACTCGCGGCCGCCTGCTGCGCGGCGAGGTCACGTGGCCGTTGCCCCAAGCCCAGCGGCGCGATCCCCGATGCGATCGCGCCCGAGCTGACGAGCACGACCTCGTCGCCGCGCGACCGCGCCTCCGCGAGCGCGTTGACCAGCGCCGACACGCGAGCGGTGTCGATCCCGTCGCCCGCCGTACTGAGCGACGAAGAGCCGACCTTGACGACGATGCGCATCAGTCGTCGCGCTCCTCGGCCGCCTCCTCATCGCGGGCAGCGCGGGCGAGCGCCTCCTGTGCGCGCGATGCGGCGAGGGCCTCACGGCGCTCGTTGGTCGTACGCCGGGTGGGCTGGTCGAGCCGGTGGTCTTCGCCCCGACGACCGAGCATCTCGGCACCCGCCTCGACCTGCGGGTCGAAGTCGAACACGACGCCGTCGCCCTCGGGCCCGATCACGACGTCGTCGCCGCGCTCTGCACCCAGCGCCAGCAACCGCTCCTCGACCCCGAGCCGCGCCAATCGGTCGGCCAGGAAGCCGACGGCCTCGTCGTTGCTGAAGTCGGTCTGATGCACCCATCGCACCGGCTTCTCTCCGCGTACGAACCACTGCTCGCCGACCCGCTCGACGGTGAAGTCGTCGCCGCCGCCCTGGCTCGGCGGCCGAAGCACGATCCGGGTGGGCTCCGCCACCGGTCGCGAGTCGCGGCTCACCCGCACGATGCCGGCCATCGCATGCGCGAGCCCCGACAGCCCTTCGTGGCTGGAGGCCGAGACGTCGTACACCTCGTAGCCGCGATCGCCGAGATCGGCGCGCACGAGATCGGCGATCTCGCGAGCATCGGGTACGTCCAGCTTGTTCAGCGCGACCATCCGTGGCCGGTCGTCGAGCCCGCCGTACGCCGACAGCTCCGCTTCGATCACGTCGAGGTCGCTGACGGGGTCGCGTCCGGGCTCGGGCGTCGCGCAGTCGATGACGTGCACGATCGCGGCGCAGCGCTCGATGTGCCGGAGGAAGTCGTGGCCGAGCCCGCGGCCCTCGCTCGCGCCCTCGATCAGCCCGGGTACGTCGGCGACCGTGAACGTCGTGGAGCCCGCGACCACGACGCCGAGGTTCGGTACGAGCGTCGTGAACGGGTAGTCCGCGATCTTCGGGCGGGCGCGCGAGAGAGCCGCGATCAGGCTCGACTTGCCGGCGCTCGGGAAACCGACCAGGCCGATGTCGGCGACGACCTTGAGCTCGAGGGTGACGGTACGCTCCTCGCCGGGCTCGCCCTTGAGCGCGAAGCCGGGCGCCTTGCGCTTCGACGAGGCGAGCGCCGCATTGCCGAGACCGCCGCGTCCGGCGGCCGCGACGACGAGCTCGGTGCCGGGCCCGACCAGATCGGCGATCACCTCACCGCTCGCGTCGCGTACGACCGTGCCGTCGGGCACCGCCAGCACGAGAGAGCTGCCGTCGGCGCCATTGCGGTTGCCGCCCCGACCGTGCGCGCCGCGCTCGGCCCGCCGGTGCGGCTCGTGGTGGTAGTCGATCAGCGTCGTCACGTCCGGGTCGACGCGAAGCAGGACGTCGCCGCCGTGCCCGCCGTTGCCGCCGTCGGGTCCGCCGAGCGGCTTGAACTTCTCTCGATGCACGGACGCGATGCCGCTGCCGCCCGCGCCGCCGCTGACGTGCAGCGTCACGGTGTCGACGAAGGTCGGTACGGCCATGACTGCTCCTGAGGCTGATCAGCGGTCGGAAATGACAGAAGGGGCGAGCCGCCGCGCGGCCCACCCCAACGTGATCGGAGAAGTAGGTAAGCCTACTGCTCCGACGGGACGATGTTGATCACACGGCGACCACGACGGCTGCCGAACTCGACGGCGCCGGCCGTCAGCGCGAACAGCGTGTCGTCACCACCGCGCCCGACACCCGTGCCCGGATGGAAGTGCGTGCCGCGCTGGCGCACGATGATCTCGCCGGCGTTGACCTGCTGGCCGCCGTATCGCTTCACACCGAGCCGCTGGGAGTTGGAGTCGCGGCCGTTCTTGGTGGAGGCGGCGCCCTTCTTGTGTGCCATGAGCTGAGTCCTTCGTGCTGAGTCGATTGTCACCGACCCGTACCGGAAAGCAGATCTCGGTCGGGTCGCTCTTTCGTCGGCTTGCTATCGGTTGATCGGTAACGCGATGTCAGGCCGAGATGCCGGTGACCTTGACCTGGGTGTAGTGCTGACGGTGACCCTGCCGCTTGCGGTAACCGGTCTTGTTCTTGTACTTGACGATGCTGATCTTCGGGCCCTTGGTCGCGGCGACCACCTCGGCGGTCACCTTGGCCTTGTCGAGCGAGGTTGAGTCGGACGTCACGGTCTCACCGTCGACGAGGAGTACGGCGGGAAGTTCAACCGACTCTCCGATGGCTGACGCAACCTTGTCGATCTCGATGACATCGCCGACGGCGACCTTCTGCTGGCCGCCGCCACTGCGCACGATCGCGAACACGACTCACTTCCTCGGGTGATGATTCGGGTGTCGGCCCGGGAGCCGACGAGAACAGGGGCGTGCCATGGCACACCGAGAACCAATTCTACGGATGTGCCCTTGCGTACGTCAAAACGGGTAGCGCATCAGTGCGCGGTCGGTGCCTCGGCGACACCGGCGGCGACGGAATCACCGGTCGGGGTCGCGTCACCGGATGTCGACACATCGCCGGAGGTTGGCGTCTCCTCGGACTTCGACTCGCCGTTCGAGCTGCCCTTACGCGACCGCGACCTGCGGCCACCGGACTTCGGCTTGTCGGCGCCGCTGGTCGGCTGCTCGCCGGCCTTCGGCTCGTCGCCGCCCTTCGGCTGTTCGCCGGACGTCGACTCCGCCTTGGGCTTGTCGTTGCCACCCTTACCGGTCTTCGATGCCGGCTTGCGTTCGTCGTTGCCGCGCCTGTCGGCGTTGTCGCCGCCGGACTTCTCGCCGCCGGACTTCTCGCCGCCGGACTTCTCGCCGCCGGACTTGTCGCCGCCGGACTTCTCGCCGTCAGACTTCTCGCCGTCAGACTTCTCGCCGCCGCGCCCCTTACCCCGACGACGACCCCGCGGGGAGTCGTCGGAACGCTTGCGCGGCTCGACGGGCTCATTGTGGATGATGAGACCACGGCCGTTGCAGTGCTCGCAGGTCTCGCTGAATGCCTCTACCAGGCCGGTGCCGATGCGCTTTCGGGTCATCTGCACGAGTCCGAGCGAGGTCACCTCCGCCACCTGGTGGCGCGTACGGTCGCGGCCGAGGCACTCGACGAGGCGGCGCAACACAAGATCCCGGTTGTTCTCGAGCACCATGTCGATGAAGTCGATCACGATGATGCCGCCGATATCGCGCAGCCGCAGCTGCCGCACGATCTCCTCGGCCGCCTCGAGGTTGTTCTTGGTCACCGTCTCCTCGAGGTTGCCGCCGGAGCCGGTGAACTTGCCGGTGTTGACGTCGATGACGGTCATCGCCTCGGTGCGGTCGATGATCAGCGATCCACCGGACGGCAGCCACACCTTGCGATCGACCGCCTTCGAGATCTGCTCGTCGATGCGGTACGACTCGAAGGAATCCTTGTCGCCTGAGGTCCAGTGCTCGAGCCGGTCGGACAGATCGGGCGCGACGTGCTGCACGTACCCGTTGACCATGTCCCAGGCCTCGTCGCCCTCGACGGTCAGCTTCGCGAAATCCTCGTTGAACAGGTCGCGAACGACCTTGATCATCAGATCCGGCTCGCCGTACAGCAGTTGCGGGCCGTTCTGCTTCTCGGCCTTCTGCTCGATGTCGTCCCACCGCGCCGTCAATGCCGATACGTCACGCTGGAGCTGCTCCTCGGTCGCGCCCTCGGCGGCCGTGCGGATGATGACGCCGGCCTCCTCGGGAAGGATCTCCTTGAGCAGACCCTTCAAGCGGTTGCGCTCGGTGTCGGGCAGCTTGCGGGAGATGCCGTTCGTCTGTCCGCCGGGTACGTACACCAGGAAGCGTCCGGCCAGGCTGACCTGGCTGGTCAACCTAGCGCCCTTGTGACCGATCGGGTCCTTGGTGACCTGGACCAGAACGGTCTGGCCGGACTTGAGGACCTCCTCGATCTTGCGCGGCTTGCCGTTGCCGAGCGCCTTCCAGTCGACCTCGCCCGCGTACAACACGCCGTTGCGGCCCTTGCCGATGTCGATGAACGCGGCTTCCATGCTCGGCAGGACGTTCTGCACCCGGCCGAGGTAGACGTTGCCGATCATCGACGACTGGGACGCCGCGGCGACGTAGTGCTCCACGAGAACGTCGTCCTCGAGCACCGCGATCTGCGAGAGGTCGGGGCGCTGCCGGATCACCATCTCGCGCTTGACCGACTCACGCCGGGCGAGGAACTCGGCCTCGGTCACGATCGGTGCACGGCGTCGACCGGCCTCGCGACCCTCGCGACGCCGCTGCTTCTTGGCCTCGAGCCGGGTCGAGCCCGAGACGCTGGTGATCTCGTCCTCGGCGCTACGCCGCTCGCGTACCTTCGTGACGGTGTTCGCGGGGTCGTCGGTGGCGGCCGCCGGCTCTTCACCGCGCCGGCGCCGACGGCGTCGACGACGGCTCGAACCATCATCGGACTTGTCGTCGGACGAGCCACCGTGGTCGGAGTCGTCGGAGTCGTCGGTCTTCTTGGTTTGCTCGCCGGACGACTTCGCCTTCGACGAGTCGTCGTCCTGGTCGCCGGCCTCGGGCGCCTCGTCGTCGCTTCGGCGCCGGCGACGACCTCCGCGGCGACGGCGACGGCGCGTACCCCCGGAGTCGTCGGATCCGTCATCGGAGTCGTCGTCTGCGTGGTCGGATGCGGCCGCGGGTTCCTCGGTGGGCTCGGGCGCGGGCTTCGACCTCGCGCGCACGGGGTCGGGCGCCTGGAACAGCGGAGCGGCGAACGGTGAGGCGGTGGTCGCTCGAGATACCTCGGTGGCGCCGACCGACATGTCCGAGTCGTCTGCGTCGTCGGCCGGCTTCTTCGACTGCCTCTTGCGCGAGGTCGCCTTCTTCGCCGTCGCCTTCTTCGCGGTGTCGTCGGCCGCGTCGCCAACCGTGGCGTCGGCCTCAGGGGCATCGACGGGCTTGACGGAAGCGGCGTTCGACTCGTCCGCGCCACCATCGGCCTCGGCCGTGGGCGTCGCCTTCTTCGTCGACTTCTTCTTCGTCGTCCGCTTCGGCTCCGCCGGGGGTTCAGCGGCAGAGAACGTCGTCGCGGCCGGCGGTCCCGCTGGCCGGGATACGGCGCGTCGGCGCTTCGGGGCCTCGGCCGTTCCCGATGTGGTGGTGCCGGTGGATGCGGCCGAGCCGCTGTCTTCGTCGAGCATCTGCTCTCCTTCGCTCCCGGGCGTACGCCTCACGGGAACCGTGTCGGTCGCTCGCGGCCGTGGTGGCTGCCGAGCGCAAGCTTGCGTTCGCGGCGAAACCCACGGTGTCACTCGGCGACGTGCGCCGCCGCGGTCGACACGCCACGCTCTCGCGGGGCAATGTGTCGCGGTCGGGTGCAGTCTCGTCGCCGCCGTAGCCAGCCGCAGCGTTGCGACTCGGCCAAGGCATCGCCGAGTCGTGGGGCCCGGCGTACGCCATACCTCACGACCGATATCAGTATCGCACACGCGCACGGCGGATCCCGAACGCAGCGCCCGGGGCGCCGCCGACTGGTTGCATCGTGCACCATGAGAGCGTGGCATCTTCCCCGGCGAGTCGCGAGCGCCATGGGCATCGCCTTCTCGCCCTCGTCTGCCTCATCGCGCTCGCTCTGAACCTGCGGAGCGTCGTCTCCAGCGTCGGCGTGTCACTCGACGCGATCATCCCCGCGCTCTCGATGTCGGGCGCGACCGCCGGGTTGCTGACAACGCTGCCCGTCCTGAGCTTCGCGCTCTTCGGCGCGACCGCAAACACCATCGCGCGTACGCTCGGCCTGCACCGCACGGCGGCCGCCTCGCTCGCGGCGCTGACCATCGGCATGGTCGTACGCGCGTTCGTCGACTCGACCGTGCCGTTCATGCTGGCGACGACGCTCGCGCTCGCCGGCGCCGCGACGGGAAACGTCATCCTGCCGCCGCTCGTCAAGCGCCACTTCCCCGACCGGGTCGGCACGATCACCGCCGTCTACACCTCCGCCCTGCTCGTCGGCGCCGCACTGCCGCCGGCACTGACCGTCCCGATCGCCGACAACGCCGGCGGCTGGCGCGCCGGCCTGCTCGCGTGGGGAATCCTGGCCGCGGTCTGCTTGCTTCCGTGGCTCGGCATGCTCGGCCACGACGTGCATCCATCGACCACCCTGCGCAAGAAGGTGCCGTTCCGAGCCGTCGCGCGCTCGCCGATGGCCTGGGCCATGGCCGTCTTCTTCGGCGTGCAGTCGTCCAATGCGTACGTGGTGCTCGGCTGGCTCGCGCAGGCGTACACCGACGCCGGGCTCCATCGGGCGACGGCAGGCGTCATGATCGGTCTCGTGCAGGCCCTCGGCATCCCGACCGCGTTGCTGCTGCCGCAGCTGTCGCGGCGGCTGCCCAACCAGGCGCTGCTGCCGGTCGGCTTCGCGCTGCTCTCCGCGGCCGGCTGGATCGGCGTCATGGCCGCGGCCGAGACGGTGCCGTGGCTCTGGGCTGTGCTGCTCGGCCTCGGTGGCGGCGCGTTCCCGTGGGTGCTGTCGATGATCGGCCTGCGTACGCACACACCGGCGGGCACCGCGGCACTGTCGGGGTTCGTGCAGTCGGTCGGCTACCTGCTCGCCGCGATCGGCCCGTTCGGCGTGGGACTCCTGCATGACGCGACCGACTCGTGGACGGCGCCGCTCGTCGCTGTCGCCGGTGCATCGTTGCTGATGCTGATCGGGCTGGCGTTCGCCCGGCCGCGCTGGTTCGAGGACACCCTCCCTCCCCTCCGCTGAGTCGTCGATCCTGCACTGCAAGACTGACTGGGTCGGCGGTGCGGGACCGACGACTCGGTGATCGGGGGTCAGGTTCGGCGGCCGGAGCGCAGGGCCGCGGCGGTCTCGACCGCGCGGCGTGCCTGGTAGCGGGCGGCGTCCAGCTCGACCTCGCCCGGGCCGGCGCCCTGGACGGCCAGGTGCGAGGCGCCGTACGGGTTTCCGGTCGCGAACTGGATCGGGTCGGTGTATCCCGGCGGCACGATCACGCCGCCCCAATGGGCGAAGACGGTGTACAGCGACAGCAGGGTGCTCTCGTGACCACCGTGCGCCGTAGCCGTCGAGACGAACGCACCGTAGACCTTGTCCGCGAGGCGCCCTTCGCGCCACGACGATCCCGTCGAGTCGATGAACTGCTTCAGCTGGCTCGCGACCATGCCGTACCGCGTCGGCGTACCAAACAGCACGGCATCGGCCCACTCGACGTCCTCGATGCGCACCTCGGCGACGTCGTTCGTACGCTCGACGTGCGCCTGCCAGTGGTCATGCTCGGCGATCGCCTCTGCGGGTGCCAGCTCGGCGACCTTGCGCAGTCGTACGCGCGCGCCCGCCTTCTCGGCGCCCTCCGCAGCGGCCTCGGCGAGCGCATGCACGCTTCCGGTCGAGCTGTAGTAGACGATCGTGGCGTTGACATCGGTCATCGGATCTCCTCCATTGGTTTCTGACTTGCCTCTTCTGGAACCTGTGCCGAGCGGGTGGGTCGCAGCAGCAACACCGCGGCGCCGATCGCCCCGACGCCGATCGCCGCCGGTACGACCGCCGCGACGCGAAGGCCGGCGGCCCCGTCTCCCGCGAGCGTCCACGCGGCGGTGACGAGGGTCGGACCGAGCAAGAACCCGAGCTCGCGGACCAAGCTGCTGGTCGCGCCGACCGTGCCGACGAGCTCGGGTGGCGCCGCCGCCATCAGCTGCGTCATGTTGGGCCCGAAGAACAGGCCCATTCCGGCCCCGGTCACCGCGAGGCGCCAGGCGATGTCCGCCGCCGACCAGCTCGCCGACAGTGGGACGAGCGATGCGAGCCCGGCGACGAGAATCGCGCTACCAACGGCCGCCGTACGCGCCGCGCCCCACCCGTCGGTGAGAACTCCCGCGAGCGGACCGACAACGGCGGTCGCCGCCGGGAACGCGAGAATGGCGAGCCCGGTCTCCGCGGCGCTCATGTCCAGCACCCGCATGGTGAAGAACGGCATCAGGAAGAGCAGCGCGGCGTTCGCTGTCGCGGCCGCGGCGAGCCCGAGGTGGGCGTACGCGACCGTCGTTCGGCGCAGTGCCCCGATCGTCGTACGACTGCCCGGTATGCGGTACCACGCGAACAGCGCCGGGCCCGCGACGACCGTGAGTCCGAGCCACGCGAGCTGTCCGTCGGCGGCGAACGTCAACCCGAGCAGGACCGCGGAGCCGGCGAAACCGACGACCGCGGTCTCGACGTACAGCGACCGGGCCGGGCTGTTGAGTCCGCCGTCGGCATCCATGCGGGTCGCCGCGACGTACATGACCGCGAGCGCGACCGGCAGGTTGACCCAGAAGATCCAGGGCCATCCCCAGGTGTCGACGAGGACGCCTCCGACGACCGGGCCGGCAACGGAGCCCAGCGGGCCGAGCGTGATCGCGACCGCCATCGCGCGGCCCCGAGCCTGCGGCCGTACGGCTCCGGTGACGACGACGGGAAGCAGCGCGAACAGCACTCCCGCGAACGCGCCTTGCGCCGCGCGCGCCCCGATGATGAGCCCGAGGCTCGGCGCCAACCCGACGGCGACGCTGCTCAGCGCGAACCCGCCGACGGAGAGCAGCATCGTCGCCCGCGTACCCGCGCGGTCCAGATAGCGCCCGCTCGGCAGGGTCACGGCGATCAGCGGCAGCAGGTAGCCGAGGATCACCCATTGGCTCGCCTCGGTACCGACGCCGTATTCGTCCTCGATCACCGGCAGCGCCACATTGACGACACTCATGTCGAGGGTCGCCATGAAGATGACGAGCCCCATCGCGACGACGACCGACCAGCGATTGGGTGGCTCTTCGGTGCGCGTATCTCTCGTGTTCACGACCCCTCCAGTAAGTTCACAACTCGTGTAGTTTACGTACAACTGCACACATCGTGAAGTTATTTCCTGGACTCGCCGGCACAGCGATGAGAAGGTGCTCTCGATGTCTCGAGCCGAACCGGTCAACGCGCGCGGCAGGCGTACCCGAACCGCCCTGCTGGACGCCGCCCGGACGTTGGTCGAGGAGGCCGGACCCGAGTCGATGACGATGGCGTCGGTCGCCGACCGCGCGGGAGTGTCGCGCCGGGCGGTCTACCTGCACTTCGCGTCGCAGCCCGAGCTGGTCAACGCGTTGTTCGACTACGTCAACGAGGTCGAGGACATCGGGGCGGCGATGGCGCCGATCGACGACGCACCTGATGCCGCAACGGCACTACACGAGTTCGCGCGGTTCCTCGCGACGTTCGTACCCCGCATCCTGCCGGTGTCGGATGCCATCTACCGCGCGGTCAGGTACGACGAGGGTGCCGCGACACACTGGGCAACAGCGATTCGCGACCGACGTCGCGTCTGTACGCGGCTGCTGACGCGCATCGCCGAGGAGGACGCGCTGTCGGAGCACTGGACCGTCGAGTCCGGCGCGGACATGCTGCTCGCACTCATCTCCAACGACGTCATCGAAACGCTGCTCGACGACTGTGGATGGTCGGCCGAGCAGACGACCGAACGGCTGACCATCGTGTTCGAGTCGACCTTCATCTCCCGCTGAGTCGTCGAAGTTGCACCGCCGAGCCGTCGATCCTGCACGTCAAGACCGACGACTCACCACTGCGGGACCGACGACTCGGCGATGCGGGGCGGAGGTCAGAAGCGGGAGCGCTGCAGCCGCGACCGTACGATCACGCCGAGCCCGTGCCGCTGCTCGGTACGCCGGTGGATGTTCAGCAACAGCCCGATCGCCATCATCGACGCGAACAGTGACGTGCCGCCCGACGAAACGAACGGCAGCGGTACGCCGGTCACCGGCATGATGCCGAGGCACATCCCGATGTTCTGGAACGACTGGAAGCCGAACCACACCACGATGCCGACCGCGGCGAGCTGGCCGAAGAAGTCGTGTGCGTTCCGGGCGATCCGCAGCCCGCGCCACAAGATGATGGCGAACAACGCGATCACCACACCGGCACCGACCAGGCCCAGCTCCTCACCGGCGACGGTGAACACGAAGTCCGTGTGCTGTTCGGGTACGAACCCCGACTGCGTCTGCGAGCCGTGGAACAGCCCCTGGCCGAACATCCCGCCGTTGCCGATCGCGATCCGCGCCTGCATCGTGTTGTATCCGGCGCCCCTCGGATCGAGCGTGGGATCGGTGAACGCCGAGAACCGCTCGAGCTGGTACTGCTCGAAAGCACCCCCGAGACGATCGCCGCCCCGATCACCCCTGCGGCGACCACGAGCAGCCCGGCGAGCCAGCGCTTCGGGGTACCCGCCACGACCAGTACGCCGAACACGACGGCGATCAGCACCATCAGCGTGCCGAGGTCCGGCTGCGCGAGGATCAGCGCAGCAGGAACGGCGGCGATCACGAGAGCAGGGACGAGATCCGAGGCGCGTACGCCGTCGCGGTTGCCGCCCTCCGTACGCTCGGCGAGCACCAGCGCCATACCGACGATGACGCCGAACTTCGCGAACTCCGCGGGCTGGATCGACAGGCCGCCGATCAGCAGCCAGGAGTGCGATCCGTTGATCGTCGCCCCGATCGACGGCACGTAGATCAGCAACAGGCCGATGATGGAGCCGAGGTAGACCGCCGGCGCCCATACCCGCAACCACCGGTGGTCGGTGGCCGCGACCAGACCACCCAGCACCGCACCGACGACGATGTTGACCGCCTGCTTCGAGAGGTACGTCGTGCTGTCGCCGCCGGTGAGCTCATCGCGACCGGACGTCGCCGACCACACGAGCAGTGCCCCGATGACCGTGAGAGCTGCGACGGCGGCGATCAGCACCCAGTCGAGACCCGACCAGATCGTGTCGTCACGATTCTTCTTGGCGGCCATCGACCGGTGCATCACTGCCCCCTTGGCGCGACGATCGTCCCGTCGGGTTGGAACTCCGGGAGCTTCGTCGGCGCCGAGGTGCCGGGAATCGCGGCATCATCGCCGTCGACCTTCGCGCCCTTGACGCCGTAGAGCGCCTCCCACACGTGCCGCACGGCGTCGCCCGATGACCCCGAGCCGGTGCCGCCCTGCTCGATCATGGAGACCACGACGTAGTTCTTGTCGTACGTCGCGAGCCAGCCGGTCGTCTGGCGACCATGCACCTCGGCCGTGCCGGTCTTCGCGCGGATGTGCACCTTGTCGAGCGGGAAGCCCTCCAGCTTCCATGCGTACGTACCGACCCGCGCGGTGCCCTGCAACGCGCGGTCGATGTAGCGAAGGTTCGCCGCTGATACGGGTACGTCGCGCACCTTCTCCGGCTTGATCTTGCGCACCAGCCTGCCGGACGGGTCGACAACGGCCTTCCCGACCCGCGGCTTCCACACCGTGCCGCCGTTGGCGAGCGTTGAGTAGGCAACGGTGAGCTGGATCGGCGTCAGGATCGTGTCACCCTGACCGATCACGAAGTTGACGGCATCACCCGCGCGGTACTGGTTGCCCTCGAGGCAGAACTCGTGCGCGTACAGCGCTTGGAAGCTGTTCGGGTCGGTCTTGCTGAGGCGCTTGTCGCGCTTGCAGTAGTAGCCCTTCATCTCCTCGTAGTACGCCTGCTTCCAGGCGGGGTCGGCGACGCGCCCGTCGGCCTCGCCGGGCAGGTCGATGCCAGTCTCCTTGCCGATGCCGAACTTGCGCGCCATGTCGGCCAGCACCGCATCGGCGTCCGCACCCTTGGACTCGCCGCCGGCACGCAACCACAGCTCGTAGCCCACTCGGTAGAAGAAGGTGTTGCAGGACACCTGGAGCGCCTTGTCGAACCCGATCATCCCGTACGCCTCAGACTCGTAGTTCTCGAAGTTCTGGTTGCCGACCTGGAACGAGTTCGAGCAGTTGAGACGGGTGTCGGTGCTGAATCCGTGGGTGAGCGCGCCGGCGGTCATGAACGGCTTCCACGTCGACCCCGGCGACAGCTGGGCCTGGGTCGGGCGCGACAGCAAGGGTTCGCCGGCCTTCTTCGAGTAGAGGTGGTCGAGCTGGTCGTCACCGATGCCGTCGACCCAGACCGACGGGTCGTACGTCGGGTAGCTCGCCATCGCGACGACACGACCGTCGTTCGGGTCCATGACGATCATCGCGCCCGACGATGCCTCGAAGTTGCGCCCGGTGATGTCGTCGTGGGTACGCCGTGCGGTCATGATCGCCTTGTGCAGCTGGCGTTCGACGACCGCCTGTACGCGTGCATCGAGGCTCGTGACGAGCGTGTCGCCGGGCCTGGCGGGTGTGCCCTCGTCGGCGCCGATGACTCGGCCCATCGCATCGACGGTCTTGCCGTCGGTGCCGGGCATCCCCCGCAGGTACTTGTCATAGGCGTACTTTCGAGCCCCGAACGGCCGACGACCGAGGACGCATTGAGGCTGTCGACATCGTCGTTGCGCGCGTCGTCGTACTCGTCACCGGTGATCGGTGTGAGGTAGCCGAGTACATGCGCGGCGTTGATGCCGAACGGACTCGGGTACGCGCGCACGCTTCGCTGCTCGGCAGCGACGCCCGGAAACTCCTCGGCCCGCTCCTGGATCGCGACGGCGGTGCCCTGCGGAACGTCCTTCGCAACCGGCACCGGCTCGTACGGTGACCCGTTCCAGCAGCGCGGCGGCTTCGGGGCGCCGTCGGTGCCGCACAGTGCGGTGCGTTCCTCGATCTCCTTAGCCGAAAGGTCGATGAGCTTCGCCAGCCGCTCGAGTACGTCGCGGCGCTCGCCATCGGACACGTCGTCGAGGAGGTCGCGGTCGACCGTGACGACCCAGGACGTGCGGTTCGCCGCGATCGGGCGGCCCATGTCGTCGACGATCAAACCG
This sequence comes from Solicola gregarius, assembly GCF_025790165.1. GTDB lineage: Bacteria > Actinomycetota > Actinomycetes > Propionibacteriales > Nocardioidaceae > Solicola > Solicola gregarius. Next base: position 3,562,230 of record NZ_CP094970.1, on the reverse strand, counting down.
CGCGGGGGCTGCTCGATGACATCACGCACGGCATTGCTCGCGGCCTTGGCCTGGTACTCCTCGCCACCCACGACCTGGACGTACCACAATCGCGCGAACAGGGTGCTGAACAGCGACAGCACCAGCACGTGCACGACGATGAGCCGCCCACGCAGCACGCTGTTCATCGGTCGACCCTCGCGTTCGGTCGCACGCTCGCTTCGCCGCTCATCGCACCGCCTCCATCGGACGCGGGTCGAGTCGCCGGAACGCCGCAATGACAAGCGGCAGCACGACGGGTGCGAGGAGCACGTCGTACAGCACACCGAGCGGTACGACCGTGAAGACGCGCTCCACGGTCACGCCGTCGTCGCCGAGCAGTAGGCCGCTGAGCGCGAACAGCGATGTCGCGACGAACGAGCAGCCGGCGACGGTCGCGATCGCCGCAACCGCAGACTCCTGCGCATCCCGCCGTACGAGACCCGCGAGGTAACCGGCGATCACGAACGCGAGCGCCCAGCGGCCCGCGACGTGGTCGGACGGCGGTGCGAGATCGACCATGAGTCCGGCCGCGAAGCCCAGCACCGCGGCGTACTGCGGTCCGCGTACGATCGCCGCGCCGATCACCACGAGCAGCGCGAGGTTCGGGACGACTCCGGCGATGGACAGCTGCGGGAACAGACCGACCTGCAGGGTCAGCGCGGCCACGAGCAGCGCGAGAGCGGCGGCGGTGCGAGACACGACCTACCTCTCCTCCCCTGCCGCCTCGGTCTTGTCGTCGCTCGCTCCGGAGCCGACGACGACCGTCACGACGTCGAGTGCGGAGAAGTCCACATACGGCTCGACGCGCGCCGTACTCGACTGGTTGCGCGGATCGGTGTCGACGTCTGCCACCTCGCCGATCGGCACGCCCGCGACGTACGGGACGCCCTTGCGCGAGCCCCAGGTGACGACGGAGTCGCCCTTCTCGGGTTTCGCGGTCTCGTCGAGTGCATCCATCGACAGCCGCGCATCGCCCGACAGATCGCCGTCGCCGGTGAGGAAGCCGAGCTCCATCGACGAACCGAGACGCCCGCCGACAACGGAGTCGGAGTCGATGATCAGCAGCACGGTGGCGTTGTTGGGCGACGCGTCGACCACCCGACCTACCAGTCCGTCGGAGTTCAGCACGGTCATGTCGTTGGTGATGCCAGACGCAGTGCCCTCGTCGATCGTCACGGTACGGCCGAACGACTGAGCCGACTCGTAGCCGACGACATTCGCGCTGACGGTCTCGAACCCCGCCTCCCGCGCCACCCGGTTGACCCGCTCGAGCTCACTCGCCCGGGCGGTGTCGGCCCCCGCGCTGCGGAGACGCGACCGCAGCTCGGCATTCTCCTTCTCGAGTGCGGTGTTCTCATCGCGCAGCGTCTCGTCGGAGGTGAAGGTGTCGCCGAGATCGCGCATGGGTCGGGTCGCCGCGGAGAACCCGGACTGCACGGGGCCCACGACGGAGCCGGTCGCCGTACGAACGGGATCGACCGGGGAGTCCGACCCCGAACCCGCGTCGATGCTGATCACGCTGATCGAGGCGAGCACGAGCAGCACAAGGATCGTCCGCGCGCGCTCGTCGTCTCTGTGGTTGCGCATGGCTACCGCCGCGGCTCCGAGACGAGAACCTGCTGCAGCGCCTCGAACTCCTCGACGCACTTGCCGGCGCCCATGGCGACCGAGTGGAGCGGATCGTCGGCGACGTGGACCGGCATCCCGGTCTCGTGTCGTAGCCGCTCGTCGAGTCCGCGCAGCAGCGCGCCGCCGCCGGTGAGCACCAGCCCGCGGTCCATGATGTCGCCCGCGAGCTCGGGGGGCGTCTTGTCGAGGGTCGTACGCACGGCGTCGATGATGTCGTGCAGCGACTCCTCCATCGCCTGACGTACCTCGGCACTCGAGACCGAGACGGTACGTGGCAGCCCGCTGACCATGTCGCGGCCGCGGATCTCCGCCTCGGGCTCCTCCGACAACGGGAACGCCGAGCCGACCGCGACCTTGATCTCCTCTGCGGTGCGCTCGCCGACCATCAGCGAGTACTCCTTCTTGAACCACGAGATGATCGCCTGGTCGAGCTCGTCGCCGGCCGTACGGATCGACATGCTCGTCACGATGCCGCCGAGCGAGATGACCGCTACCTCGGTCGTGCCGCCGCCGACGTCGACGATCATGTTGCCGGTGGCCTCGTGTACGGGCAGCCCGGCCCCGATCGCGGCCGCCATCGGCTCCTCGACGATGTACACGCGGCGGGCGCCGGCCTCGTACCCGGCCTCCTTGACGGCGCGCTGCTCGACCGAGGTGATGCCGCTGGGCACGCACACGACGAGCCGCGGCTTGGCGAGGTAGCGCCGCCGGTGCACCTGCCGGATGAACATCCGCAGCATCTGCTCGGTGGACTCGAAGTCGGCGATCACGCCGTCCTTGAGCGGTCGGATGGCGGTGATCGCCTCGGGGGTACGCCCGAGCATCCGGCGCGCCTCGCTGCCGACCGCCAGCAGCTCGCGGGTCTGCGCGTTGAGCGCGACGACGGACGGCTCGTTGAGCATGACACCGCGGCCCCGGACGTACACGAGCGTGTTCGCGGTACCGAGGTCCACGGCCATGTCCCGTCCGATGAGACTGTTGGCCATGCCGTCAGGCTAAGCCGCGTACCCCCGGAATCTCGGGCGACACGCACGCGGCGGGCGTGACGCATGTTGCGTGTGGGGCCTACGTACCCGCCGCCGATCCCGCCGAGGTACGGCTTCCCGCCAATAGAAGCGCTCTCATTGGCGGGAAGCCGTACCTCGGCGAGCTGTACGGCGACGTACGCGGACCGGAGTGACGGGCGTCACAGAGTTCCTGCTTGACGATTACCTTTATTCTAAAGATCCTTAGATCATGTCAATCAATGAATCAGGCAACCGCACCGGATCGTGGGCCGAACTGTTCAACCGCCAGCACCGCGCCGCCGTGACCGTCTTCGCCGGCGGCGTCGCGCTGTTCTCCACCAACGTGTACGTGACCACCAGCCTGCTCCCGAACGCCGTCGACGACATCGGCGGCGGGCAGTTCTACGCCTGGGCGATGACGACCTTCCTGATCGCCGCGGTGTTCAGCTCGATGCTGGTCAGCGGGCTGGTCAGCGGCCGTGGGGCACGCCGCGCGTACCACCTCGCACTGCTGCTGTTCGGCGCCGGAAGCGTTGCGGCGGCGGCCGCACCGACGATGCCGATCCTGCTGGCCGGGCGGACCCTGCAGGGACTCGGCGGCGGCCTGCTCGCCGGGCTCGGCTTTGCGGTGGTGAGGCAGGCGCTGCCCGAACGCCTGTGGAAACGGGCGTTCGGTCTGATGTCGGCCATGTGGGGAGTCGGCAACGTCATCGGACCGATCATCGGCGGTGCGTTCGCCGAGCTCGGACAGTGGCGGCTCGCCTTCGTGCTGCTCGCGCTCGCGGCCGTCGGGATCGCCTGGCTTGCACAACGCTCGCTTCCCGCGACCGCCACATCGGGTTCGCGTGACCCGATCGCCGTCGGTGCCTTGGTCCTGCTGGCGTTCGCGACGACCGCGATCAGCGTGTCGTCCGTCGTGGACTCGGGCGCCGTCCGTGGCGCGCTGATGGTCGTTGCGGTGTTGTTCGTTCTCGGATTCGTCGCTCGGGAGCGCCGCGCGTCCGTACGAATCCTGCCCGAGGTCACTTACCGGCGCGGCCCGCTGATGTGGATCTACCTGAGCCTCGCGATCCTCGCCATCGGTTCGACGACCGAGACGTTCCTGCCCTTGTTCGGTCAACGCCTCGGTGGCTTGTCGCCCCTCGCTGCCGGTCTGCTCGGCGCATCGCTGTCGTGGGGCTGGAGCGCTTCGCAGATCGCGACCAGCGGCATCACCCGCGAGCGTACGGTCGACGCCCTTCGAGTGGCCGGCCCCCTGTCGCTCGCCGTCGGCCTGGCCGCGTACGCCGCGCTGCAGGCCGACGACGCCGGAGCCGTCCGGATCGGCGCCTGGTTCGTCGCACTCTTCATCGCCGGATCAGGGATCGGCATGGCCTTCGGGGCGTGGATACCGGCCGCGATGGCAAGCACCCCGAATCCCGCCGAGGCACAGAAGGCGGCAGCGGGGATCAACACCGTCCAACTCATCTCCAACACGTTCGGATCGGCGCTCGCGGGCGTACTCGTCACAGCCGGCGGCCCCGAAACGCTGGGATCGGCCCGCCTCCTGGGAGTCGGCTACGCTGCCCTCGCGGCGCTCGGCGTCGTGATCGCCGTCCATGCAATCCGGGTTGGGAGGAATCGCCATGAACCAGTCGGCGCAGGGCGATGAGCCGGCCGGCTTCGACGCGGACAACCTGCACTGGGACGACGAGGTCTACGAGCAGCTGGCCCGTCTCGGCAAGGCCCTGTCGAACCCGATCCGCATCCGCCTGCTCGATCTGCTCGAGCAGGGCGAACACACCGTCGAGGAGCTGGCGAGTGCGGCGACCCTGCCCGTGAAGAACACCTCGGCCCAGCTGCAGCAGTTGCGGGCGAGCCAGCTCGTCACAACCCGACGCGACGGCGTACGGGTGCACTACCGGCTCGCAGATCCGTCGGTGTCGATGTTCCTGCACCAGTTCGAGTCGTTCGCCGAGGAGCGGCTGTCGGGTCTGAGGGTCGAGCTCGACCGCCTGCACACGTACCCCGGATCCATGGAACGGGTGAACGTCGACGACCTGCACCGGCGGATCAACGACGGCACCACGATCCTGATCGACGTACGCCCGGCCGCCGAGTACGCACGGGGGCACCTGCCCGGCGCGATCTCGATGCCACTGAGCGACCTGCACCGACGCATCGACGAGCTGCCCGAGGACGCCGACATCGTCGCGTACTGCGAGGGGCCGTACTGCTTCGCCTCGGCGCGCGCCGTGCGGTGGTTCCTCGAGGCCGGCCGCCAGGCGACCCGGATCGAGGGGGGCCTCGCCCGCTGGGTGCGCTCGGGCGGCGATCTGGTGGGCTAGTGCCCCGCCGCCGCGTACTCTCCGACGCATGGCGTACGACGAGGACCTCGCAGACCGAGTACGAGCGCTGCTCGGCGGCGAGAACGGCGTGACCGAGCAGCGGATGTTCGGCGGACTGGCGTTCCTGCTCGGGGGCAACATGGCGATCGCGATCGGCCCGGACGACATCCTGGCTCGGGTGGACCCCGACGATGCAGAAGCGCTGATCGCGTCGACCCCGGCGGAGGCTGCGGTCATGGGCGGCCGACGAATGCGTGGGTGGCTGGAAGTACGCCACGAGCACCTCACCGACGATGGGAAACTCTCCCCGTGGGTAGAGCGCGGCGCCGCGTACGCCCGCTCGCTGCCCGCGAAGAAGCGGCGCTGAGGCGGTCAGGGTCGCTCAGCCGGCGAAGATCACCGGCAGCGTGGGATCGAGGAATCGGGTGATACCCCGGATCCGGCCGGCCGCAAGGGTGAGCACGATGACCCCGGACGGGTCCATCGCCGTGCCGTCCGGCGACTCCAGGTAGCACGTGTACGCGGGTTGGCCGTTCGCCCGGGTCGGTCTGAGCTCGATCCGGCGGTCGGCGCGCCCGGCGATGCTGACCCGCAGGAACTCGGCGATGGCCTCGGTGCCGTGGTACTCGTGTGGAGCGGGCGGCATCGCCAGCCAGGAGTCGTCGCCGCTGACAACCACCCCTCCCGCCGAGGTACGTCGTCCCGCCGATTCGGGTGTCCCTATTGGCAGGACGACGTACCTCGGCGGGATATCGGGTTGTCTTGAGGACGCCCTGATGGTTGGTTGTGCGCAATGACAACCTCGACCGCTACCGGCATCGCGTACGACCGCGCCGGGCCACGCGGCAGTACCCCCCTCGTACTCATCCATGCAGGCATCGCCGACCGGCGGATGTGGGACCCCCAGTGGGCGGGTCTCACCGCGGACCGCGATGTCCTGCGACTCGACCTGCGTGGGTACGGCGAGTCCGTGGCCCGCCCCACGAGCGACCTCGACCCGGTCGGCGACGTCCTCGAGACCCTCGCCGAGGCAGAGATAGACGTATGCGATATCGTCGCCGCTTCGTTCGGTGCGGGAGTCGCCGTCGAGGTCGCGCTGACGCGCCCGGCGCTCGTACGCTCGCTGCTGCTCAGCGCGCCGGGCGGATCACTCATCCCGGACGTCACGCCCGACCTGCAGGAGTTCATCGATGCCGAGGACGCCGCGCTCGAGGGTGATGACGTCGATGCCGCGGCCGATGCCAATGTCCGCTGGTGGGTCGACGGCCCTCATCGCGACGGCGACCGGGTCGACCCGCGGGTGCGCGAGCTCGTCCGCCGGATGCAGCGACTGGCCTTCGAGCTGACCGCCGACTGGGACGACGTCGACGAACGCGAGCTCGACCCACCGGCCCTCGACCGCCTCGCGGAGGTACGCGCACCCACGCTGGTGCTCACCGGCGCGCTCGACCTCGACGCGATCCATGCGGCCGCGGATCGCGTGCACACCGGCGTATCGGGCGCGCGCCGCGTCGACTGGCCGGACGTCGCGCACCTGCCGTCGATGGAGCGCCCCGGCGACTTCCTCGCGCTCGTTCGGTCCTGGGACGCCGGCCACTCGGGTCGGTGAGCACGCAGCGACTGCGGGCGAAGCGCCGCGCTCGCCCAATACGCCCATTGCGCGTTCTTGACGACCGTTGACAATGCGATACGTACGCGCATACGCTTCCCTCGTTCATCCACACTGAACGCCGTTCACCGAGGGAGGTCGCAATGGCTGACGACGCAACGGGCGCCGGCCCCGCCGTCGGTGAGCGGATCCGACGTACCCGCGAGGAGCGGGGGCTGTCCGTACGCGAGCTCGCGTCGCGCGCCGGTCTGTCGGCGGGCATGATCAGCCAGGTCGAGCGCGGCATCACCGATCCGAGCCTGCAGACGCTTCGAGTGATCGCCAAGGTCCTGAACACGCCGCTCTTCGACTTCTTCGCGGCGGCCGAAGCCGACGACGTCGCGATCATCCGGGCCGACGCCCGGATGACGATCCGTTCGCCGCACGGCGGGCTGACGTACACGCGGCTGTCTCCCGGCTCGGGCCGGATCGAGGTGCTCGAGGGCGTACTGCAGCCCGGCGCGAGCTCCTCGGACGAACCGTGGGCGCACCCGTCCGAGGAATGCGTCGTGGTGACGGCCGGCTCGCTCGTCGTCGAGGTGAGCGGCCAGACGCACCGGCTCGGTCTCGGCGACTCGTGCTACTTCGACTCCCGCCTGCCGCATCGGTACCTCAATGACACGGCCGAGCCGACCCGGTTCACGCTCGCGATCACGCCACCAAGCTACTGACGAACAAGGACACGAAACCGATGGATCACCTGAGTCCCGCCGAGTTCCGACGCCACTTCCCCGCGTTCGAGGACACCGTGCACCTCGCGAGCTGCAGCCAGGGCGCGTTGTCCGACCAGCTCAGCTCCGCGCTGTTCGAGTTCCAGCACACCATCCGCGAGTACGGTGCGCCGTGGGATCTATGGATGGGCGAGGTCGAGCGGGCACGCACGATGTTCGCCCACCTGATCGGCGCGTCGCCCGAAGAGATCGCCGTGCTGCCCTCGGCGTCGGCCGGCGCGTACCAGGTGGCATCGACGCAGGACTGGAGTACCCGCCCGCGGCTCGTCACGACCGACCTCGAGTTCCCGTCCGTCGCCCACGTCTGGCTCGCCCAACGCGAGCGCGGGGCCGACGTCACGTTCGCGGCCGAACACGATGGCCGGGTCGGCACCGACGACTTCGCGGCCGTGATCGACGGCGACACCGGGCTGGTCTCGGTGCCCCTGGTCTCGTACCGCAACGGGTTCCGCTTCGAGGTCAAGGACGCCGCCGAGGCTGCCCATGCAGCGGGTGCGAAGGTCTTCGTCGACGCGTACCAGGGGCTCGGAGTCGAGCCGGTATCCGTTGCCGAGCTCGACTGCGACTACCTCGTCTGCGGAGCGCTCAAGTACCTGCTCGGCATCTCTGGCATCGCGTTCCTCTACGTCCGTGGTGGGCTCACCGATCCGGTCGACCCGCCGGCGACGGGGTGGTTCGGGCGCCGCGACCCATTCGAGTTCGACCCGCGCAACCTCGACTACCCGACCGACGCCCGCCGGTTCGAGGCCGGTACGCCGTCCGTTCCGTCGGCGTACGGCGCCGTCGCCGGCCTGCGGCAGCTCGCGGGGCTCGACGCCAAGGCGGTACGCGCACACGTCACCGACCTGAGCTCCCAGCTCGGCAGCGAGCTGATGGCTTCGGGCGAGGTGCTCGCCTCACCGGCCGACGACGAGCGTCGCGGGCCGCAGGTCGCCCTGCGCGACGACGATCCTGATGCACTGAGCGCGTACCTGAAGGCTCGCCGGATCGTGTGCAGCCCGCGCGGTGACGTACTGCGCATCTCGCTGCACTACTACAACGACACGTCCGACATCGAGGCGGCGCTGCAGGCCATCTCCGACTACCGCCGGTCCCGCTGAGGAGACCACCGTGTACGACCCACCCGCGCTCGAGTACCCGATACGAGTCATGTTCTTCGGCGCCTGCCGCGAGACGTGGTATGCGGCGAGCGACCAGGAACGCGAGGAGCAGGCACTGCCGGCCTTGCGCGCTCTCCTGGACGACTGGCGCGCGATGGGGCTGGAGGTGATCGCGTCGTTCGACGACGACTACTTCCTGGTCGGCCAGCCGGGTTCGCTGCAGTACGCGTTCTTCATCCTCGCCGAGGTCGAGTCGATGGAACGCCTCGTCGCCATCGTCAACCGCGCGCGTACGACCGTCGACGACCTGCGCGCGGACCGCTACTTCCGCTTCGAGGCAAGGGCCGGGCGCCGGCTGTTTCTCCTGGAGAACTGAGACTCCTGGACGACCGAGCCTGTTGGACCACCGAATGTGTCGGGCGGAGCACCTGCCGCACACCCACGTACGTAGGAGGAACGCACCACCTGAGGGGACGTAACCCGGGGGATCCACACGACCAACGGAGTCAGATATGAGTTCCACCACCGAGCTGAGGTTCAGGATCGGCATCAGCGGCGCGTTCATCGCGCCCTTGGTCTTCCTCATCGGCGCCACTGTGCACTTCGTGTTCCTCAACGCGTTCGATATGAACGCCTTAACGATGTCTGCGCTCGTCGGGCTGATGCTCGCAGCGCTCCTTGCGAAGGACTACGGGCAGTTCTGGGACAGCGTGATCGGCGGCATCGCTACGCCCATCGCCATCACGGTGACCTTGATCCTGTTCATCGTCGGCCCGCTCGCCTCCCTGGTGGAGGCAACCGGCGTGTCGGAGGGGTTCGTCTGGATGGCCTCGGAACTCGGCGTGGGCGGCGGGGCGTTCCCGGCGATCGTGTTCGTGGCGGCATGTGCGATGTCGATGTCGACCGGCACCTCCCTGGGCACCATGTTCACGGCGTTCCCGATCTTCTACCCGGCCGGCGCCGCGCTGGACGCCGAGCCGGCGCTGCTCGCCGGCGCGATCCTGTCCGGGGCGCTGTTCGGAGACAATCTCGCGCCGATCTCCGACACGTCGATCGTCTCGGCGACCACGCAGCGCTTTCGTACCCGCTCGGGTGTCGCCGACGTCGGCGGTGTCGTCGCGGCACGGGCGAAGTACGCGCTCACCGCGGCGGTCGCCAGCCTCGTCCTGTACTTGCTGATCGGCACGGTCTTCCTCTCCGGTGGCTCGGGTGACGCGCAGACCGCCGCGGACGCATCGCCTCGTGGCCTGGTGATGCTGATCCCGATCGTGGCGCTGTTCGTCGTTGCGTTCTGGAAGCGCGACCTCTACCTCGCGATCACGGTCGGCCTGATCGGCGGTACGGTCACGGCGCTCCTCGCGGACCTGTTGTCGCCCGGCGACATCATGTCCGCGAATGATGGCGTCGCGGAGGGGTTCCTCATCGCCGGGGTCGCGGACATGCTTCCCCTCATCGGGCTGAGCCTGATGGTCTTCGGCATGCTCGGCGTACTCCAGGCCGCCGGCGTCCTCGAGGTGATCATCCGCAAGATCTCGGCGTCGAAGTTCGCCAGCACGCCGGCCGGCGCAGAGGTGGCGATCGGCGGCGGCCAGTCGATCGTGACGATGCTGTTCGCCGGCGTCGTCGGTCCGTCGATCGTCACGTTCGGGCCGGTCGTCGACCGCATCGGCTCCAGCGTCGGGCTCCATCCGTACCGCCGGGCGAACGTGATGGACTGCTTCGGGATGGGCATCGCCTGTGTGCTTCCCGCACTCAGCGCGTTCCTGTTCATCAGCAGCGATCTCACCGAGGGGGTCGACGGGATGCCCGGCCTGGCGCCTGCGTCGATCTTCATCGGATGCCTTTACCCGCTGCTGCTCACGGCGATCATGGTGTTCTCGGTGGCGACCGGTTGGGGGCGTACGTTCGAGGGTCCCGACGGCGCCCAGGTCAAGGAACGTCCCACCGTGCCCGTGTCCGCCGAACAGTCGCTGTGACCGTACGCCCTCGCTAGTCTGTCCACCGGCCGACTGCCCGTCGGCCCCGCCTCGTAGGAGGAAACATGTCCGTCCTGTCCGATCTGAGTGCCGCACTTCAGTCGGGAGCCGTCGAGGTGGTCGACCTCACCGCTCCCCTGTCGGCACAGACCCCCGTACTCGAACTGCCCGCGGAGTTCGGCCAGACGGCCAACTTCGAGCTCGACGAGATCAGTCGGTACGACGACCGGGGCCCGGCGTGGTACTGGAACAACTTCCGTACCGGCGAGCACACCGGCACCCACTTCGACGCACCGAACCACTGGGTGAGCGGCAAGGATCTCGATGACGTCGCGTCCGTTCCGGTGCGGCGGCTGATCGGTCCGGCGGCCGTACTCGACTTCACGGCGGAGGCCGCCGCCGACCCCGACTTCCTGGTCGAGCTCGACCACATCCGCGCCTGGGAGGACAAGCATGGAGACCTGCCCGACGGCGGTTGGCTGCTCGTGCGTACGGGCTGGGACGCTCGCGCACACTCCCAGGAGCAGATGACGAACGCCGACGCGTCCGGTCCGCACACACCCGGGCTGTCGGTCGAGGCGGCGCGCTGGGTCGCCGACGAGTCGCCGGTCGTCGGCATGGGCGTCGAAACGGTGGGTACCGACGCCGGAGCGGCGGCCGGCTTCGATCCGATGTTCCCGTGCCACTCGATGCTCATGGGCAACGACAAGTACGGGCTGACGCAGCTGCAGAACCTCGCGCACCTACCGGCGACCGGCGCGATCGTGATCGCCGGACCGCTGCCGATCGTGACGGGCTCGGGTTCCCCGGCCCGCGTCGTCGCACTCGTCGAACGCTGATGGACGTCGCCGAGGCCGTCGGGCGGGCATTGGCCGCAGCAGGGGTCGAGCAGGCGTTCGGGGTAGTCGGCTCGGGCAACTTCGCGGTGACGAACGCGATCGTGGCCGGCGGGGCGACCTTCGTTGCCGCGCGCCACGAGGGCGGCGCCGCAACGATGGCCGACGCGTACGCCCGGACGAGCGGCCAGGTGGCGGCGGTGACCGTCCACCAGGGCTGCGGTCTGACGAATGCGCTGACCGGCATCACCGAGGCCGCGAAGAGTCGCACGCCGCTCGTCGTGGTGGCGGCGGAGGCGACGGCTCCCCGGTCGAACTTCTACGTCGACCAGCCAGCGCTCGCCGCAGCGGTCGGCGCGCGGTCGATGCGCATCGACGATGCCGCGACGGCCGCAGACACGGCCGTACGCGCCGTCGCCACCGCGCTGCACGAGCGACGCACCGTGCTGCTCAATCTGCCGCTCGGCGTACAAACCGAGGCGGCACCAGACCGGCCTGCCCCTCCGCTACCGTCCGCGCCCGCGCCCGTTGCGCCCGACGCCGCGGACGTACGCCGGCTCGCCGATGCGCTCCAGCGGGCGGAGCGTCCGGTCTTCATCGCGGGTCGGGGCGCGCGCAGCGACGCGGCGCGTACGGCCCTCGAGTCGCTGGCAGAGGCGTGTGGCGCGCTTCTCGCGACATCGGCCGTCGCGAAGGGCCTTTTCCGCAACCATCCTTGGGCACTCGACGTCTCCGGTGGCTTCGCGTCGCCGCTCGCCGCCGAGCTGATCACCGGCGCCGATCTGGTGGTCGGCTGGGGTACCGCGCTGAACATGTGGACCACCCGGCACGGGCGGCTGATCGGCGACGACGCGTTCCTGGTCCAGGTCGACGACGACCCCGACGCGCTGGGCGCCCACCGCGAGATCGGACTCGGCGTCGTCGGTGACGTCGCGGCGACCGCCGCAACCGTGAGCGAGCAGCTGGCCGGCCCGCCGCGCGACGGCTACCGGAGCGACGACGTCGGCGCCGCACTCGCCGAGCGAGGCGACTGGCTGCACACCGCGTACGACGACAGCGGCACGGACGAGCGGATCGACCCGCGTACGCTCACCGCGGCCCTCGACGCAATGCTGCCGGCCGAGCGGGTCGTCGGAGTCGACTCGGGCAACTTCATGGGGTATCCGAGCATGTTCCTGCGGGTGCCGGACGAGCGCGGGTTCTGTTTCACCCAGGCATACCAGTCGATCGGCCTCGGCCTGGCGACCGCGATCGGCGCCGCACTCGCACAACCCGACCGGTTGCCGGTCGCCGCCGTCGGCGACGGCGGTCTCCTGATGTCGGCCGCGGAGCTCGAGACGGTCGTACGGCTCCGGCTGCCGATGGTCGTCATCGCGTACGACGATGCGGCGTACGGCGCCGAGGTACACCACTTCGGTCCGTCGGGCGCCGACCTCGAAACGGTGCGGTTCCCCGACACCGACCTCGCCGCGATCGCGCGCGGGTACGGGTACGAGGCGCTCACCGTCAGCCGGGCGGCCGATCTCGACCCGGTCGCCGACTGGCTCGCGGGCCCGCGTACCTCACCTCTGCTGATCGACGCAAAGGTCACCACCGAGCAGCCGTCGTGGTGGCTCGAGGAGGCCTTCCGCGGCCACTGACGGTGAGGAGAGAGTTCTGGCCCGGTGGGGAGAGAATCTCGTACCCGATCAGGCGGCTCGGATTCTCTCCTCACCGGGCCAGAATCCTCTCCTCACCGTTCAGAGGTCGGGGAACCAGAGGGCGATCTCGCGCTTGGCGGAGTCGGCGGAGTCGGAGCCGTGTACGAGGTTCTCGCGGTTCGACAGGCTGAGGTCGCCGCGGATCGAACCCGGTGCCGCCTTGCGCCCGTCGGTCGCGCCGTTGAGGGTGCGTACGACATCGATCGCCGCGTCACCCTCGAGCACCATCGCGAGCATCGGGCCCGAGGTCACGAACGCGCGAAGTGGCGGGTAGAAGTCGCGCTCGACGTGCTCCGCATAGTGCCGGTCGGCGAGTTCGCCGTCGATCGTGCGCAGATCCATCGCAATGATCGACAACCCCTTCGTCTCGTAGCGGCCGATGAGCTCGCCGACGAGTCCACGGCGTACGGCGTCGGGCTTGAGCAGGACGAGTGTGCGTTCTGACATGGCCGAAAGATTAGACGGTACGCCGCGCCGACCACTTCGCGGCCTGCTCTAGGTCGCGTCTGACGATTCCGCGTCGACAAGGGAGCGGGGGCTGCGCGCCCGATCCGGCAAGGCACGGGAGCGACGATGGGGCCGGTCCTCCCTCGAGCGATCCGTAACGCCGCCGGTCGGGATGCGCAGGCACGCGAGCCGGCGAGGAGTCGTCAGACGCGACCTAGATAGGGATGGAGCTCGTCGAGCACGTACGGGATCGACAGCGGGGTCGGCGTGTTCACGCCGACGACCGTGCCGTAGTCGAGCACCGCCGCCGAGCCGGCGCGTACCGACGGCAGCTTGTCGAACCCCGGTATGTCGTCGAGATCGCTCTCGTCGCCGCCGTTGACCAGGAATGCCAGGAAGTCGGCGTCCAACAGGTCGACGCGCTCCGTACTCACCTGGGCACGCGCCAGATCGGACTTCTCGCCCTCCGACACGGCCGCGGGAAGGAGCTGCATGCCGAGGTCCTCGAACAGCTTGCTGGAGCCGTCATCGGGGTCGGTCACGACGTACATCCCGTCGCCGACCACGTACTGCGCGAGGACGAACGTCTTGTTCTCGAGCCCGGGCAGGTCGTGCGCCGTGCGTTCGATGTCGGATTCCACCGACGCGACCACGTCCTCGGCCTTCTCTGGCTCGTCGAGGATCTTGCCGGCCGTCGTGGTGACCTCCGACCAGCTCTGCACCTGGGTCGCCGACTCGGAGGCGATCGTCGGAGCGATCGCGGACAGCTGGTCGTACGTCTGCTGGTCGGTGATGGAGTACGTGCCGACGATCAGGTCGGGTTCGAGCGCCGCGATCTGCTCGACCGGGATCCCCTGCTCGACCGCGATCGGCTCGCCGGAGCGCTCGTCGTCCCACCACGGTGGCCCGCTGTCGGGCATCAGTGGGTCGTCGCGGTATCCGATCGGCTCCACACCGAGAGCGAGGAACGCATCGGTCCACTGCTGGTCGAGCGAAACGATCCTCTCGGGTGCGTCGCCGATCTCGGTCGTGCCGTACTGGTGCTCGATCTCGACGGCCGGTCCCGAGGAGCCGGACGCGTCGGAGTCGGAGGAGCCACATCCGGTGAGGGCTGAAACGAGGACGCCGGCGACGGTGAGCGCGAGGCCACGCACAACACGAGAACGAATCATGAAGGCGAGCCTAACCTAACCGCTCCTCGGCTTTCTTGTGGGGTCTACGCGGCTCTCGCGGTCTTGTCGGCTTCGATCTTGCGACCCAGCAGGAACGCGCCCGCCCACAATGCCGCGAACATCGCGCCGACGAAGTACATGATCGGGACCAGCACCCCGAGCGCGATGGCGGCCACCTGCAGCGCATGCCCGAGGTTGTACGCCCACGGCCAGCGCAGCATGCCGGCGATCAGCAGCGCGAGCACCGCCAGGCCGAGACCGACCGCGAGGGCGACACCGGTGTCGACGTCCTCGACCGCGATCATCACCGGCGTCGCGAGGCCGAGAACGATCGCCTCGAAGAACAGCATCGCCGCACACATGCCTCGCATCAGGCGACATCCTCCGTGCCGCCGCCGAGCAGCAGCCGCGCCTGTCCGGCCGTCACGACCGATCCGGTGATGAGTACGCCGCCGAACTCGGCCAGCTCGACCCCCCGGTCGATCGCATCGTCGAGCCGAGGCACCACCTGCACGCGATCGGCACCGAAGATGCCCTCCGCGATATCGCCCAGCTCGGTGGCCGGCATCGCCCGGTCAGTGGTGTTCTGCGTGCACACGATCTGCGCCAGAGCGGGCTCGAGCACATCGAGGATCTCGTCGACGTCCTTGTCGGCCATCACGCCGACGACGCCGATCAACGGGCTCAGCGCGAACGACTCCTGCACGGCCTCGACGGTCGCCCGAACACCATGCGGATTGTGCGCGGCGTCGAGCAGCACCGTCGGGCTACGGCGTAGCACCTCGAGCCGGCCCGGAGACGTCGATGCCTCGAACGCCTCGCGGACGAGCTGCGGATCGAGCTCCTTGCCCCCGAGGAACCCCTCCACCGCGGCGACCGCACAGGCGGCGTTGTGCGCCTGGTACGCGCCGTGCAGGGGCAGGAAGATCTCGTCGTACGTACGCGCCACGCCCGCGATGGTCAACAGCTGGCCGCCGACCGCGACCGTCCGGTCGGTGACGCCGAAGTCGACGCCCTCGCGCACGACCGTTGCGCCGACCGAGGCCACGCGCTCCAGCAGCACATCGGCCGCCTCGGCGGTCTGGTCGGCGAGCACCGCGTGCGTACGCGGCTTGATGATTCCGGCCTTCTCGACGGCGATCTCGCCGGCAGTGTCACCGAGATACCGGCTGTGGTCGACGTCGATCGGCGTCACCACGGCGACCTGGGCGTCGGCGACGCTCGTCGCGTCCCAGGTGCCGCCCATGCCGACCTCCACGATGGCGACCTCCACGGGCGCATCCGCGAACCCGGCGTACGCCATCGCGACGATCATCTCGAAGAACGAGAGCGGGTGCTCGGAGGAGTCGTCGATCACCTGTGCGTACGCGGCGACGTCGGCGAACGCGTCGACGAACAGGTCTTCGCTGAGCGGCTCACCGTCGATACAGATCCGCTCGCGCATCGACTCCAGATGCGGGCTGGTGAACCGGCCGGTGCGCAGGTCGAGTGCCCGCAGCAGGCTGTCGATCATCCGGCTCGTCGAGGTCTTGCCGTTCGTACCGGTGAGCTGGATGACCGGGTACGAGCGTTGCGGATCACCGAGCAGATCGCACAGCGCCTGGATCCGGGTGAGCGAGGGCTCGAGCTTGGTCTCCGGCCAGCGGCCGAGCAACGCGTGCTCGACGTCGGCGTACGTGGGTCTCATCGCCGCAAGTATCGCAGGCGCCGGCCGGCGTCGCGGGCGCGCGGGACCGTCAGGGCAGTAGGCCCTGCGTACGCGCGAGTGCCGCCGCCTCGGTGCGGCTGCTCGCGCCGAGCTTGGACAGGATGTTCGACACGTGCACGCTCACGGTCTTGGCGCTGATGTAGAGCTGACGCCCGATCTCGGCATTGCTGCGGCCCTGCGCGACGAGCGCGAGGATCTCCTGCTCGCGGGGCGTCAGCGTGACGTCTGTCGACGGCCCGCGGTGTCCGGTCGACCCGATCGCGCGGAGCTCGACGAGCAGCGGTTCGGCCCGCAGCGCGGTCGCGACGTCACGGGCGGCGTCGGCAAGCTGGCGGGCATCCGTACGCCGCCCGACGGCACGGAGCACCGACGCCAGCCGGGTACGCGAGCGGGCCAGCTCGAAGACATGCCCGAACTCCTCGAACGACGCGACCGCGGCTTCCCAGGACGCCACGAGCTCGTCCTCGGCTGGCGGGTCGACTCCGAGCAGCCAGCGCAGTCGCAACGCCTCGGCCTGCACCCGCGCGTGCCACGCCATACCTTCGGGGCCCATCGGCCGCCGCCGCTCTCGCGACTCGCGCATCACGTCGTCGGCCGAGGCGATCAGCTGGTCGATGCGACTGTCCGTCTTCTGCCGCTCGCCCTCCGGCATGCCGGAGGCGTGGTTCGCGAGCTGACCGAGCAGGAGGGCGCTCAGCCGGACCCGCGCGGGGAACCAGACCCACTGCAGGCTGGTGACCGCCTTCGCGATGTCCTCGTACGTCTCGATCGCGGCATCGACGTCGCCGCGGTCCCCTTGGAGGTCGATCTCGGCACCACCGCACTGCACGGCGATCATGCCGTCGCGGAACCACCAGGGCCGGATGCTCGGCGAGAGGTCGAGCGCCTTGGCGTGGCCGCGCCCCGCCGCCACGAGCATGCCGATCGCCGCGAGATTCGCCTCGGCGAGCGGTGGCGGCGACTCGCCGCGCACGTCCGTGATCCGCTTGACGTGGTCCCAGTCGCCCGCGATGTACGCCGTGAGCGCCGCCAGCACCCGCCCGTCGAATCCGTACGGAGCCCACGGCCGACCCGCGTCGCGCGCGGTCTCGTACGCGGCGATGTACGTGGCGAGCGCGTCGTCGAACTCACCCGCCTCATGGTGCACGCTGCCCAGCTGGTGCAGCCCCTTCATCTCGCCGACCAGGTTGTCGGTCTCGCGGGCATGCTCGATCACACTGCGCAACGTGCGCTTCGAGCTCTCGGGGTCGCCGATGCGCGCATCGAGTCGTCCGATCGTCGTCCGAGCATCGGCAACGACCTGCGGTAGGCCAAGCTCGTTGCCGATCCGGATCGCCTCCTCGGCCCAGCGAACCGCCTCGTCATCGCGCTGACGCTCGACGTTGGCGAGGGCATGGACTCCGAGCACCTGCGCCCGCAGCGGCGTCGGCTCCGTCGACACGAGGGACAGCGCCTCGGTGGTCAACGGCAGGACGTCGACATCGGTCTCGCTGACGAACGCCGCCCGCACCAGCGCGACGAGCAAGCGCACGCGGTCGGACTCCTCGAGGGTGGAGTCGCGTTGGAGCAGCTGCTCGCGTACGACCCCGACCGCGCGATGCGGGCTGCCGGCCACCGTGATCGCGTCGCCCGCCTTGACCGTCAGGTCGACCGGGTCGACGTCGAGCGCGGAGTCGAGGGTGGACTCGTCGAGGTGCGCGAGGAGCTCGAGCGCGGTCTCGTAGTGCTGAGCGGCCTCCTCCGGCCCACCGACCGACATGGCGTCGTCGCCCGCCTCGATGCTGGCGCGCAGGGCGGTCTCGACGTCGTGGGCCGCTCGCGCGTGGCGGGCGAGGTCGGCCGCCGTGCCGCCGACCTCGCGGCTTCGCAGCGCCTCCGCGTACCGGGCGTGCAGGCGTACGCGCTCGCCCGGAAGCAGGTCTTCGTAGACGGCCTCGCCGAGCAGGGCATGCCGGAACGCGTATCCGTCGCCCGCCTGCACGAGCACGTTGTGCTCGACCGCCTGGCGAAGCGCGACGTCGAGCCGCTCGGGCTCCAGGTCGGTCACCCGCGAGAGCAAGGCGTACGAGACGCGCCTGCCCGCCCCGGCCGATGCGCGCACCGCCGTACGCGCATCGTCGTCGAGGCGGTCGAGGCGGATCAGCATCAGCTCCGCAAGGTCGTCGGGCATCGTGCCGCGGCCGAACTCGGCGGCACCGACGAGCTCTTCGGTGAAGAACGCGTTGCCCTCGGCTCTGGCGATGATGGTGTTGACGTCCGACTCGGGCATCGGGTCGGGGTGCAGCGTACGGACGAGCGAGCGCACGTCGGCGTCGCCGAGACCCGTGAGGTTGAACCGGGTGACGCCGGCGAGGCGCGACCATTCGGCGACCAGCCGGCGGAGCGGATGGCGCCGGTGCAGATCGTCGCTGCGGTACGACGCGACGATCGCGACCGGCGCTGCGAACGTGCGCGTGAACAGGAAGGTGAGCAGCTCGCGGGTCGACGAGTCGGCCCAGTGCACGTCTTCGACCACGACCAGCAGGGGGCGCGCCGCGGCGAGGCGGTCGAGCGCCCGATAGACCGCCTCGAACAGCTCGCTGCGGTCGAGATGGGTGACGTCCTCGTGCTCGCCGGTCATCACCCGCTGATGCGGCAGCAGCCGGCGTACGGCGGGCAGCTCCTCGGCGAGCTCGGCGATCACCTCGGGCTCGCTCGCGGCGAGCTCGCCGAACACCTCGGTGAACGGAAGGTACGGCAGTGCGCTGTCGCCGAAGTCGAGGCAGTGCCCGACGAGTACGCAGCGGTCGGCGTCACGGGCGCGCTCGACGAGCTCGCCGAGGAGCCGGGTCTTGCCCACGCCGGCGTCGCCGGCCAGCAGAACGGCTCCGCCGCGCGCGCCGCCGCCGGAAACACCCGTGAGACCGGCGAGCCGAGTGAGCTCACCGCTGCGGCCGACGAGAGGGCGTACGCCGACGGAGGTATCAGTCACACCCCTATCATCGCGGGTCCCACCGACAAATCCACCGATATACCGCGGGCGGCGAACACCAAACGGAGCTGACACGCGTGGCTTGTCCGCCGACACGCCCCGCCTCACGGCGAGTCGGCCCACGCCATCACCGCCTCCATGTGTCGGCGTGGCAAAACTCGCGCGTCGGCTCCGTAGAGACAACCGGACTGCGCGCGCCGGGGGCGAAACCCTAGGATGGTGGGCTATGACGAGTGTTCCCGAAAAGCCCGCTCTTGAGGGCCTCGAGGCCAAGTGGTCGAAGGCCTGGGCCGAGCAGGGCACGTATGCGTTCGATCGCAGCAAGCAGCGTACCGAGATCTACTCGATCGACACCCCTCCACCGACGGTGTCCGGGTCGCTGCACGTCGGGCACGTGTTCTCCTACACCCACACCGACGCGATCGCGCGGTTCCAGCGGATGCGCGGTCGCGAGGTCTTCTACCCGATGGGGTGGGACGACAACGGGCTCCCCACCGAGCGCCGCGTACAGAACTACTACGGCGTGCGATGCGACCCGTCGTTGGCGTACGACCCCGAGTTCACGCCGCCGGAGAAGCCCGACCCGAAGCGGCAGGTCCCGATCAGCCGGCGCAACTTCATCGAGCTGTGCAACCGGCTGGTGATCGAGGACGAGAAGGTCTTCGAGGACCTCTGGCGCACGCTCGGGCTCTCGGTCGACTGGTCCCAGACGTACACGACCGTCGGCGACACGGCCCGGGCGACATCGCAGCGGGCGTTCCTGCGCAATCTGTCGCGTAACGAGGCGTACCAGCAGGACGCACCGACCCTGTGGGACGTCACCTTCCAGACGGCCGTCGCCCAGGCCGAGGTCGAGGCGCGCGAATACCCTGGCGCCTTCCACCGCATCGCGTACCACGGCGCCGACGGCCCGCTCTACGTCGAGACGACGCGTCCGGAGCTCGTCGCCGCGTGTGTCGCGCTCATCGCGCACCCGGAGGACGAGCGCTACCAGGGCATCCTCGGCAGTACGGTGCGATCGCCACTGTTCGATGTCGAGGTCCCGGTCGTCGCCCACCACGCCGCCGAGATGGACAAGGGCGCCGGCATCGCCATGTGCTGTACGTTCGGCGATCTCACCGACGTGCAGTGGTGGCGAGAGCTCGACCTGCCCAACCGCACGATCATCGGTCGTGACGGCAGGCTGCTGCGCGACACCCCCGACTGGATCGAGAGCGAGACCGGTCGCACGCGGTACGAGGAGCTCGCCGGCAAGACGGTGTTCTCGGCCCGCGAGGCGATGGTCGCGGCGCTGCGCGAGAGCGGTGACCTCGACGGCGAACCCAAGCCCACCGAGCGGATGGCCAACTTCTACGAGCGGGGCGAGAAGCCGCTCGAGATCGTCTCGACCCGTCAGTGGTACATCAAGAACGGCGGCCGAGACCCCGAGCTCCGCGGCCATCTCGTCGCGCGCGGCTCCGACATCGGCTGGGTCCCGGAGTACATGAAGCACCGCTACACCAACTGGATCGACGGCCTCAACGGCGACTGGCTGGTATCCCGGCAGCGGTTCTACGGTGTCGCGATCCCGGTGTGGTTCCGCCTCGACGACGCGGGCGAGCTCGACTACGACAACCCGATCGTGCCCGACGAGTCCGAGCTGCCGATCGACCCCGCGTCGCAGGCTCCGAAGGGCTTCGACGAGGCACAGCGAGGCGAGCCCGGCGGCTTCGTCGGCGACCCGGACATCCTCGACACCTGGGCGACGTCGTCCCTGTCGCCGCAGATCGCCTGCGGCTGGGTGCACGACGAGGACCTCTTCGCGCGTACGTTCCCGATGGACCTGCGCCCACAGGCGCACGACATCATCCGTACCTGGCTGTTCTCGACGGTCGTCCGCTCCCACCTCGAGCACGACTGCGCGCCCTGGGCGTACGCCGCGATCTCGGGCTTCGTCGTCGACCCCGACCGCAAGAAGATGAGCAAGTCGAAGG
Source organism: Solicola gregarius (assembly GCF_025790165.1). GTDB lineage: Bacteria > Actinomycetota > Actinomycetes > Propionibacteriales > Nocardioidaceae > Solicola > Solicola gregarius. The sequence goes on along the minus strand of NZ_CP094970.1, from coordinate 3,540,984 downwards.
GCAACGTGGTCGTGCCCAACGAGATCCTCGACAAGTTCGGCTCCGACGCCGTGCGCTGGCGTGCCGCGATGGCGCGGCCGGGCGCAGACTCGCCGTTCGACGAGCAGCAGATGAAGGTCGGGCGCCGACTGGCGATGAAGGTGCTCAATGCGAGCCGGTTCGTGCTCGCCACCGACACGTTCGGTATCGGCGCGACATTAGAGGACGCCGATCCACGACTGGTCACCGAACCGCTCGACCTCGCGATGCTGCGCCGGCTTCGCCAGATCGTCGAGGAGGCGACGGACGCGCTCGAGCGCTATGACTACACCGCGGCACTGGAGTCGGCGGAGCGGTTCTTCTGGACCTTCTGCGACGACTACCTCGAGCTGGTCAAGGAGCGTGCGTACGGTCGCGGGTCCGACGAGGAGACGGCCTCCGCCAAGGCTGCGCTGGCGATCGCGCTCTCGGTCCAGCTGCGGCTGCTCGCGCCGTTCCTGCCGTACGTCACCGAAGAGGTGTGGTCGTGGTGGCAGCGGGGCTCGATCCACCGTGCGCGCTGGCCGCATCCGGAGGACGACGTGGCCGTCGTACCCCACAACCCCGATGCGCTGGCGGCCGCCGGCGAGGTGCTCGCCGGCCTGCGCGGCGCGAAGTCGAACGCGAAGGTCGGCATGAAGACCGAGGTGACCGCCGTGACCGTACGCGGTCCGAAGGAGCGGCTCGACCTGCTCGGCCGGACCCTCGACGACGTACGCGCGGCGGGTCGGGTCACAGGCACGCTGACGACGGAGGCCGACGAGTCCGCGGAGAGCCTGGCGGTCGAGGCCACCCTCGCCCAGTAACGCTGAGGAGAGGATTCTGGCCCTGTGAGGAGAGAAATCCGGCCCGGCTGCCGGGCCGGATTTCTCTCCTCACAGGGCCAGAATCCTCTCCTCAGCGTTGGGCGGTGACGTACGTCTTGGCGAGCGCCTCGCTCGCCCCGGCCTTCTGCCAGTCGATCACGCCGAGGTACGAGGTGCCCTTGGCCAGCTTCGCCGCACGCAACCGCCAGGAACTCGTCTCGGCGAGGCCCACCTGCTGCTTCTTCGGCCTGATCGCCAGGTTGCCGTTCGCCTGAGAGCCGACGTTGTACGAGCGCAGCGTGAACGACGTCTTGGCCGCGTCGCCGTGCGTCGACCACGCCTGCACGAACACGTAGTACTTGCCCGCCTTCGGTTTGGCGACGGTCGCCGACTCGTCGGACCCGCCGGTGGCCGACTCGGCGACCGGCTTGCCGTCGGGGCCGTACACGTAAAGGTCCAGGTCGTCGGCCGCAAAGTCCGGGATCGTCTCAAATCGCATCGCCTTCGTGGCCTCGGTTGCGGTGATGGTCTGCACGTAGTTGCGCTCGTCGTTCGGGTCGAAGTCTCCCCGCTCGGTGCTCTCCGCCTCGCCGGCGGTGTCACGCGCCGGCACGAGGCCACGAACCCGCGGCGCGAGCGTGCCGCGTACGCCGGCGACCGTCGTGACCAACGTGCTCGTCGCGACGCGTACCGAATCCGGTGCCTGCAGTGCAGACGGCTTGGCGACGACGGGCACCCGAACCCGATGTGAGCCGTCCGCGAACACGACGTTGCCGCTCACGTACGCGCCCAACGCCGCCTTCCTACGCTCGAACTTCAGGCGTACGCGCTGCGTCGCGCCGGGTGCGATGGTGAACGACGCCGGCGTTGCCGTGACCTTGATGCCCTTCAGGCCACGGGTGTCCACGGTGTACGTCGAGGCGGAGTCGTCGACGTTCGTGACCGTACGGGTGACCGCCTCGCGACCGGCGAAGTTGTTGATCGCGATCGACGGCGTATTGGTATTGGACGCCTTGCGCCTAGTGTCCGAGATCGGTGTGCCATCGGCGTACGTGACACCCTGACCGGCGAGGTACGCGGTCCAGTCGTCGAAGTCGCTGTCGAGGACGAGGCCGGGATCGAAGAACCGTCGCGGCGTCACGAACCCGGCGCCCTGGCTGAACGGGCTGCGGTCGCCGTTGAGGTCCCGCGCGGTGGTCATCATCGCCGACTTGATCTCCATCGGCGACCAGTCCGGGTACTTCTGCTTGAACAGCAACGCCAGCCCGGCGATGTGCGGCGACGACATCGACGTGCCGGTGTAGAGCGCGAAGTCCTCGTCGTTGTTGCGTTCCGGCGCAACCGCCGCGAGTACGTCGGTGCCCGGCGCGGCGATATCGGGCTTCAGCAGGTCGCCTTCGGCGGCCAGCGACGGCCCTCGGCTCGAGCCGCTGTTGATCGCCGGCGGCGGCGTGGTCGTCGTGCCCTTGTTCACGCGGGCCTGGATCGCGGCCGCCGCGCCGTCGCGAGCCGCGTCGGCGTACACGTCGTCGCGGAACTCCGCGCGTAGGTGGATCGTCGGGATCGGGTGCATGTCGGCGACGGTGTCGTCGGCACTGCCGGGCACGTTCGTGATGACGGCGCCGACGCCGCCCGCATCGGCCACGACCTGGCTCTTCTCGACGCGGGCGTTCTCGCCTCGATCGCAGACCACGATCTTGCCCTCCGCCGCGGCCGTATCGAGCGTGTCGGGCAGGCAGAGCGCCGCGTCCTCGTCGCTCGCATCGGACGCCTTCGCCGATCGAGACGTCACGACCGGCGCCTCAGGTACGTCCTGGGTGCTGACCGAGGCACCGACGTACGCGTGTCCGTTGCCGAACTTCGAGGGTGCCCTCGTAGAGGTAGTGCGTGGCGTTGGCGACGGTCGTGAGCCACGGGCTCGGATGCGCGACGGTCGTGATGTCCGGACCGCTGTTGCCGGCAGAGGTCGAGACGAATACACCGGCGTCGGCGGCGTACATGAACGCGAGCTCGACCGGGTCGACCGGGTTGTCGAGCGCGCCCGAGATCGAGTAGTTGATGGCGTCGACGCCGTCCTTGACCGCGGCGTCGACCGCCGCGACGGAGTCGCTGCCCGTGCACCCGCCGGCCTCGGGATCCTCTTCTTCCCAGCACACCTTGTACGACGCGACCTTCGCGGCCGGCGCCATGCCGGAGATCTCGCCGAAGTCGATGCCGCCGGAAGATGCCGCGACGCCGCTGTTGCCGGCCGCCGTCGATGCCGTGTGGCTGCCGTGGCCGCCGAGGTCTTCGGGCGAGAGGAACTCGCCGTCGTACACCTCGCCGTAGCCCTCGTGGAAGTAGCGGCCGCCGATCAGCTTGTCGTTGCACTCGAAGTCGGCGCCCGGGTCGTCGTCCTCACTCTCGGCGCAGACGCCGTTCCACCGATCCGAGACGTGACCGCCGGTCGCGGCGAACGACGCGCTGTCGGAGTCGACCCCGCTGTCGACGATCCCGATGACCGTGCCCTTGCCGGCTCCGTCCTTCGCGCTCCCTCCCCCGAGCCGGCGCCAGACACCACCCGATCCGCTCAGCTTGAGCAGGTCGGGCGTGTGCCAGGTGTCGAGCTTGCGGATGTCGTCCTTGACGACGGCGAGCACGTCCGAGCGATGGGCGAGCTGGGCCGCCTGATCGGCGGTCAGCTCTGCGGCGAAGCCGTTGAGCGCGGTCGTGTAGTTGTAGAACGCGTCGGCGCCGACGGACGCGACCGCCTCGTCCTGCCGGTCGCGCAGGTGGGCGGTGTAGCGCTCCGCGGCGCGGGTCGACGAGTCGTACGTCTGCCGGCCACGCGCGGCGGTCCGGCGGTATCCGTCGGCACCACCCGCGTACGCCGCCGCCGGCTCTCCTGCCATGACGACGACGTAGTCGCCGGCACGGAATCCGTTGGCGTCGTCGAAGGTGGGGTCGGAGGAGGCGGCGGCCGTGAGCGGCGTCGCTCCGGCAAGGCCAGCGATCAGCGCCGTCGCCGACGCGACGGCGACGATATGGCGGGACGTACGAGTACCGGCGCGTCGCTGTGACACGGTGGTGCCCCTCTTCGGCGTTTGGCCGGAGCGCCTCCGGCTTGCGAAACGGTCACTACCCCATCGCACCCACGCCATGCTCGTGCCCCCGCGTGCGGATGCGCCACACGGCAATATACATGCGCCCCTGCGTACGCAACCCCAGGCTCGCGGAGGACGGAATCCTGCTCAGCGAGCAGGGTCGAGGGTTTCGGCGAAGTCGAGGCGGCGCAGCAGGTGCTCGCCCATCGCGACCGCCGTCGTCAGCTGCCCGGAGCGTTCGGGCAGATCGTCGAGCGCGAGGCACAGCGCCGACTCACCGAGGATGCGTGCGGTCTCGTCGTAGCCGGGATCGCCGCCCGACACCTGGGTCTCGATCGACACGCCATCGGCCTCGGCGACGAACTGGATCCGGAACCATGACCGCGACCGCTGCTCCTCGCTCGGCCCGTCGCCCGGTTGCTTGAAACGCAGCAACGCGTCGCGTAGCGGCGGGACCTGGGACGCGACGAGCAGCCCACCGAGGCCCGCGGTCGTGCCCGCCGCCATGGCGAGCCGCTTGAACAACGCGTACTGCCCGTAGCGGAAGTCGGGCCCGTACGCGTCCAGCGCCCGCGCAGACCGACGGACGATGGCCGGGTCGATCGTCGGCATCGGCAACGCCCACCCGCGCCCACCGGGACCGCGTGCGGGTCGCGATGGGAGGGCGCGTACGCGTCGGTCGGCGGGCCGAGCCTCCCGCTTGCGTCGCTCGTCGCCCAGACCGGCCGACCGGCGTACGCGCGACATGCCGCGGATCGCCGAGTGGTACGTACCGCCGGAGAAGCCCGCGGACGCGGTCACGTAACCGCGCACGGTGATCGGCACGTCGTCGGGGAGCTGGGAGACGGTGTACAGCACGCCGAGGTCGTGCGGCACGGAGTCGTACCCGCAGGCGTGCACCAGCCGGGCGCCCGTACGCCGGGCGAGGGCGTCATAGCGCAGCCACATCCGGTCGACGAACTCCGACTCGCCGGTCAGGTCGCAGTACGTCGTGCCCGCCTCCGCGCATGCGGCGACGACGGGTTCGCCATGCTCCACGTACGGGCCGACCGTCGTGGCGAGGACCCTGGTCTGCTCGGCCGCGGAGCGTACCGATGCCGCGTCGGAGATGTCGACGGGTACGACGTCGGGCGCGCTGCCGACCTTCGCGAGCTCGGACTGCAACGACTCCAACGCGCCCGGGTTGCGGCCGGCGATCGCCCACCGGATGTCGTCGGGTGCATGCGCAGCGAGATACTTCGCCGTCAGCCCGCCCGCGAAGCCAGTCGCGCCGAGCAGTGTCACGTCGTAGGGCACGACCCTTAGGACGCCTTCTCGCGACGCTCGGCGGGCTCATGATGTACGAGCGTGGGGTTGACGTTGTCTTCGACGGTCTCGCGGGTGACGACGACCTTCGCGACGTCGTCGCGGCTCGGCACGTCGTACATGACGTTCAGCAGCACCTCTTCGATGATCGCCCGCAGCCCGCGTGCACCCGTGCCGCGCAGCAGCGCGAGGTCGGCCATCGCCTCGACGGCGTCCTCGGTGAACTCCAGCTCGACGTTGTCGATCTCGAACAGCTTGGCGTACTGCTTGGTGAGCGCGTTGCGCGGCTCGGTGAGGATCTCGACGAGCGCCTCCTGATCGAGCTGGTCGACCGTGGCGATCACCGGGAGGCGGCCGATGAACTCCGGGATGAGCCCGAACTTGAGGAGGTCCTCGGGCATCACCTGGGAGAAGATCTTGGCGGGCTCGGTCTTCACGAGCTCCTCGACGTCGACGTTGAAACCGAGCGACATCTTGCCGCTGCGCTGCTCGATCAGCTGCTCGAGCCCTGCGAACGCGCCGCCGACGATGAACAGGACGTTCGTCGTGTCGATCTGGATGAACTCCTGGTGCGGGTGCTTGCGGCCGCCCTGCGGAGGCACCGACGCGGTCGTGCCCTCCAGGATCTTCAGCAGCGCCTGCTGCACGCCCTCGCCGGAGACATCGCGGGTGATCGACGGGTTCTCGCTCTTGCGGGCGATCTTGTCGACCTCGTCGATGTAGATGATGCCCTTCTCGGCCTTCTTGACGTCGTAGTCGGCGGCCTGGATGAGCTTGAGCAGGATGTTCTCGACGTCCTCACCGACGTACCCGGCCTCGGTGAGCGCGGTGGCGTCGGCGATGGCGAACGGCACGTTGAGCATCCGCGCGAGCGTCTGCGCGAGGTACGTCTTGCCGCAGCCAGTGGGGCCGATCAGCAAGATGTTGGACTTCTGCAGCTCGACGCCTTCGTCGCGGGTGTGACGACCGGCGGCGACACCGGCCTGCACCCGCTTGTAGTGGTTGTAGACGGCGACCGAGAGCGACTTCTTCGCGGAATCCTGACCGATCACGTAGCCGTTCAGGAACTCATAGATCTCGCGCGGCTTGGGCAGCTCCTCGAGGCCCGCCTCCGCGCCCTCGGACAGCTCCTCTTCGATGATCTCGTTGCAGAGGTCGATGCATTCGTCGCAGATGTAGACGCCGGGCCCGGCGATCAGCTTCTTGACCTGCTTCTGGCTCTTGCCACAGAACGAGCACTTCAGCAGGTCTCCGCCGTCACCGATGCGTGCCACGTCGCCGCGTCCTTCCGATCGATTTCCCGCGCACGAGTGGCGCGCGGGGCTTCTGGCTCGACGTTACCCGCTCCCGGGTCAAACGTCAGGTTTCTAGCGCGTGTCCCGTACACGCCCTGGAGGTGCTGCCCGCAGCGTACGCGAGAGCGCGGACACTGCGGGCTGAACGCCTTCTCGATCAGACCGCGGGCGTCTTCAGCGTGCCGAGCACCTGGTCGACCAGGCCGTACTCGACCGCCTGCTCGGCCGTCAGGATCTTGTCGCGCTCGACGTCGCGGCTGACCTCCTCGACCGGCTTGCCGGAGTTGTCGGCGATCATCTGCTCGAGCAGCTCGCGCATCCGGATGATCTCGTTGGCCTGGATCTCGAGGTCGGAGCTCTGGCCGTACGTGCCCTCGGTGTAGGGCTGGTGGATCAGGATCCGGCTGTTCGGCAGCGCCATCCGCTTGCCGGGCGTGCCGGCCGCGAGCAGGATCGCCGCCGCCGACGCCGCCTGGCCGAGGCACACCGTCTGGATGTCGGGCTTGAGGTAGCGCATCGTGTCGTAGATCGCGGTCAACGCGGTGAACGACCCGCCCGGGCTGTTGATGTAGATCTGGATGTCGCGGTCGGGGTCCATCGACTGCAGGCACAGCAGCTGCGCCATCACGGCGTTGGACACCTCGTCGCTGATCGGCGTGCCGAGGAAGACGATGCGGTCCTCGAACAGCTTGGCGTACGGGTCGATCCGGCGGAAGCCGTACGACGTGCGCTCTTCCCACTGTGGGATGTAGTAGTTCATGTTCGGTGCGGTCTGCTGGTGCAGAGGCATGTCGTTCATCGCTGGTCCTGGGGTAGAAGCGGATGCGAGGGTTCGGATGTCGGCGGCGGTCATTCGTTGGCACCTCCCGCCACGTCGCCCGCCTGCTGGACCACATGGTCGATGAAGCCGTAATCGAGCGCCTGCTCGGCGGTGAACCAGCGGTCGCGGTCGGAGTCGGTCTCGATCTGCTCGACCGACTGGCCGGTGTGCTGGGACTGGAGCTCGTTCAGCTGCTTCTTGAGCAGCAGGCTCTGCTCGGCCTGGATCTTGATGTCGGACGCCGAGCCACCGAGGCCTCCCGACGGCTGGTGCATCATGATCCGCGCGTGCGGGAGCGCGTACCGCTTGCCCTTCGTGCCGGCGGCAAGCAGGAACTGCCCCATCGAGGCGGCGAGGCCCATGCCGACCGTGACGACATCGTTGGAGATGAACTGCATGGTGTCGTAGATCGCCATGCCGGAGTCGACGGAACCGCCGGGCGAGTTGATGTACAGCCGGATGTCGGTCTTGGGATCCTCTGCATTGAGCAGCAGCATCTGCGCACAGATCGCGTTGGCGTTCTGGTCACGTACCTCGGCGCCGAGGAAGACGATGCGCTCCTTGAGCAGGCGCTGGTAGATGTGGTCGTCGAGGCCGAGGTTGGCGGCCTCACCTGCCATACGGGGGCTCGCGTGCGAGTCGTTCTGCGTCGTGTTCACGCAATCGACCCTAGCGAAGGCGGGCGACGGAACCACGCGGGACCGGGGGTTGTTCGCTCAGGGCGCACGTACGGCCGCGGACGGGTTCATGCCTCGGGCCGGTCGGACGCCAGCTCACGTGGGAAGAACCGCGTGTCGAGCCGCCCTGCCGGTACGCGGAAGTGGCTGCCGGGGAACGCGAGCAAGGTCTTCTCTGCGGACCCGAATGCGTCGAACACGGCGAGACCGGAGTCGCGATCGATCTCGGGGTCGTCCCACGGCAGCAGGAACTCGAGGGGAACCGTGATCTTGCGCGCGGCATCGAGGATCGCGTCGTACACGAACACGCCACCGAAGATCGCTGCCGTGATCCGCGAGTCGGTCGCGACGAGCGGTATACCGATCGCGCTTGCGAGTGTCATGCCGGAATACCCGATGCTGCTCGTGGTGCCGATCTCGGGGAGCGTCTGGAGAGCGTCGATCGTCGCCTGCCATTCGGGCACGGCCCGCTCGGCCAGCGAGCCGTTGTAGGCCGTGATGGACGGCGCGAGCGACTCGCCTGCCGCCCGCGCGGCGAGCATCGAGTCGACCCACTGCTGGTCGGTCGTGGAGCGTGGCCGCTCACCGTGGCCCGGTGCGTCGATAGCGGCGGCGTGGAAGCCGTAGCGGGTGACCAACGCCTGAGCCCTCGACACCAGACCGGCGGAGCGCTTGTGCAGACCCCCACCGTGGCCCAGGAGCACCAGTGCCGCGCCGGGTGCTGGAGACGTCGGCGACCAGAGCACGCCAGGGACGTCCCCGACCGTGAACGAGCGGTCGATGACGCCATCGGCGGTGCGTTCTGAGTTGATCTGAAGAGCGATCTGGTGAGCGTAGCGGATCCGGCGCCGACCCGCGTCCGCGTTTGCGCAGGGGCTACGGTCGCGGGATGTTGCGGATGTTCGATCGCGCCATCGCGACGGCCTCGCCGACGCCGCCGTTCATGACCATCTTCGAGACCGCGAGCGCGAACCCGGAGATCTGCTCGCCCTTGATCATCGGCGGGATCGACAGTGCCAGCGGGTCGGTGACGAGGTCGACGAGCGCGGGACCCTCGTGGGCGAGCGCATCGCTGAGCGCACCCTCGATGTCGGCCGGGCGCTCGACTCGTCGCGACCAGATGCCGAGTGCGGCCGCGACGGCGGCGTAGTTGGTCTCAGGTACGTCGACGCCGTAGTCGGGCAGCCCGTCGACGAGCATCTCCAGCTTGACCATGCCGAGCGTGGAGTTGTTGAACAGCACCACCTTGACGGGCAGGTCGTACATCGCCAGCGTCACCAGCTCGCCGAGCAGCATCGACAGCCCGCCGTCGCCGGACACGGAGACCACCTGCCGTCCGGGTTGCGCCGTCGCCGCGCCGATGGCGTGCGGGAGAGCGTTCGCCATCGACCCGTGCAGCGCAGAGCTGAGGAACCGGCGCCGCCCGTTCGGGTTGAGGTACCGGGCCACCCACACGTTGCACATGCCGGTGTCTGCGGTGAACACGGCATCCTCGGCCGCCACGCGATCGAGCACCGACGCGGCGTACTCCGGGTGGATCGGCGTCTTGTCCTCGACCTTCTTGGTGTACGCGCCGACGACCTTGTGCATCAGGTCGTCGTGCTTCTTCAACATCGTGTCGAGGAACGAACGGTTCTGCTTCTGGTCGACGAGCGGCAGCAACGCCTCCATCGTCGGCAACACGTCGGCGTTGACGGCCAGGTCGAGGCTCGTACGCCGGCCCAGTCGTTCGGGTGCACGGTCGACCTGCGCCGTGGAGACGTCATCGGGCAGGAACTGGTCGTAGGGGAAGTCGGTGCCCAGCATGAGCAGCAGGTCGGCACCGTGCATTCCGGCATGCGCCGCGCCGTACCCGAGCAGGCCCGTCATGCCGACGTCGTACGGGTTGTCGTACTGGATCCACTCCTTGCCCCGCAGCGAGTGCCCGATCGGCGCGCCGATCTTGCCGGCGAGCTCGATGACCTCGTCGTGCGCGCCCTCGACACCCGCGCCGGCGAAGACCGCCACCGACCGTGCCCTGTTGATCGCGGCCGCGAGATCGGTGACGTCGTCCGGATGCGGCCGCAGCGAGGCGCGGCGAGGTACGACCAACGCGGGCGCGTCGGCGTTCGCGTCGAGCTGCGCGACGTCGCCCGGCAGGACCGCGACCGAGACCCCGCGCTGGGTGATCGCGTGCTGCATCGCGGCTTGGATGATCCGTGGCGCTTGTTCGGCACGGCCGATCAGCTCGGTGTAGTGCGAGCACTCGAAGAACAACCGCTCCGGATGTGTCTCCTGGAAGTAGCCCATGCCGATCTGCGAGCTGGGGATGTGCGACGCGATCGCGAGCACGGGCGCGCCGGAGCGGTGCGCGTCGTACAGGCCGTTGATCAGGTGCAGGTTGCCCGGGCCACACGACCCCGCACAGACCGCGAGCTCGCCGGTCAGCTGCGCCTCGGCCGCCGCCGCGAAAGCCGCGGCTTCCTCGTGTCGGGTGTGCACCCAGTCGATCCCGCCCTTGGCGGATCCGCCCGTGCGGCGTACGGCGTCGACGACCGGGTTGAGACTGTCGCCGACGATCCCGTAGATCCGTCGCACGCCGGAATCTTGAAGCTGCTTGACCAACTGCTCCGCTACCGTCTTCGCCATGGCGAAGAGTCTAGGTGCTCTCCCTCCACGAGATTTGGTCCGTAACGCACCGTTTCGTCGTTCAGAACGGGACGTTCGGGCCCAAATGTCGAGGAGTCAGCCGCGCTCGGCCTCGGTCTTGATCCGCGCGAGGGTCGTCTCCATGCCACGGATGAGGTCCTTCTCGAGACCGGCGTTGCCGCCGAGGAAGAGCCGGACGAAGAGCTGCGAGAACCCCGTCGTCCCGTTCGGCGCCTCGCGTCGCTCGGTCACCCGCGTACCCGACTCGGTCGATTCCACCGTGTACGACCACACCGTCTTGTTCTCGCTGACCCGGAACGCGATCCGCTCCTTCGGCGCCAACGCCACCACCTTGGCGCTCGTCGGCCACACCAGCATCCCCTTGCGGTTCAGGTTGAGCGTCCGGGCGCCCTGGCGTACCTCGCCGAACACCACCATCTTGCGACACTGAGGGCTCCACTCCCCCATCCGCTTGAGATTCGACACGATCGGCCAGACCCGGTCGACGGGTGCGTCGATGTCCGTACTCAGCTCGAGCACATCGCTGATCGTCTCGGTCATGGGTCTCCTCCAGTGGTGGGCGGTACGGCGGGTACGGCGGGCAGCGACGATCGCGACTCGTCGAACCAGGCGACGAGGCACTCGGCGACCTCGGGATAGTTGAGCAGTGCGAAATGGTCGGCTCCGCCGACATGATCGGTCAGTGCTCCGGGTACGACCGACCCTCCGCGTGCACTTCGCCCGTGCGCGGACGGCAGCCGGACGAACAGGTCGCCGAACAGCCTGCTTGCCGGCTGGCCGGGCGCGTTCCCGATCGTCGCGGCGACGAAGTGGTAGTCGGCGTACGGGAGCGGGGCTGCGGCCAGGCGGTCGAGCCCCCAGCGCCGGGTGAGGTCCTGACCGGACCACTCCTCGCGGCTGATGTAGCCGTGCCGGAGATCGACGATTCCGGGCGAGCGGGTATCGAGAATGCGTCCGAACGGCGCCGTCTCGGGCACGACACTCAGCGCACGGGACCCGAGATGTACGGCCTTCTCGAGCGGGGCCCCGAGATGGGGCGTACCGAGGCAGACGACCTGTCGGACGAGTCGCGGCCAGTCCGTACCTCCGGCGACGCCATGGCTGCCGGCCGAACGCGCGACGAGCCCACCCATCGAATGCCCGACGAACGCGAGCCGGGAGACCGCGACCGGCCAGGCATCGATCAGCCGCGTGACGAGCGCGGACAGGAGCTCGCCGTTGGCGGACACGTTCAGACCTGTGTTGTAGCGGATGAGCACCGGCGTGTAGTCGGTGTCGTCCTCGACCCGAGACGGGTACGTGCCGCTGCCGGCCCGCTCCGCGAGCCGCCACGAGTCGTCGTTCTCGCCGAGCCCGTGCAGGAAGATCGCGATCCGGTCGGTCGCGCGCGGGTACGCGGCGCGCAGCGACTCGGCCTCGATCTCGACGTCACGGCCGCCGACTCGCACGGCCATCTCGATGGCGTGCCGGTCGCCGCGTTCGGCGAGCTCCGACCCGACGAGCGCGTTGACGGCCGAGACGACGTACCGGCCGGTCGTACTGGCCTCGAGCGATGCACCGATGCCGCGGTCCGCCGCCCGTTCGAGCAACCGACCCGACCCACGTACGCCGAGCGACACCCCCGCGTACGCGAGGTCGGCGACCCGATCGTGGACGGCCTCGGGAAGCGACCCACCGATGCGACGCGTCGCCCCGAACGCGCGCCGCGCTACGGCACGGTGCACGTCGCGTGCCGTCGACACGACCAGGCGATCGGCGTACCCGAGCGCGAGGGCGGCCGTATGGGTCGTGCGAGGCATGGCCACATACTGCCGGTATCCGAAGGTGAGCGCACGCCTACGCGACGCGCGTCACATTCGGCGATGGCTCAGATGCTGGCCGCGGCGTCGACCGACGGCTCTTCGTCATCGGCGGTTTCGGCGGTCTCGTCGTCGTCATCGTCGGCGAGCGTGCCGTCGGCCTGCAGACGCTTGAGATCGACGGCGTTGCCGGACTTGTCGGTGACGGTGGCGTCCTCGACGATCTGTGCGAGCGCCTTGCCGCGGATGACCTCGCTGACCATCTGGGGCACGTGGTTGTGCTCCATCATGTGCTGCGCGTACTGCTGCGGGTCGGCCCCGGACTGCTGCGCGCGCCGCAGGATGTGCTCGGTCAGCTCGGACTCCTCGATGCCGATCTCGGCCTTCCTGGAGATCTCGTCGAGCAGGAACTGCGCGGCGAGCGCGTCGCGGACGCGCTTCTCGAGGTCCGCCTCGAACTCGTCGGCGGTCTGCTCCTCCGACTCGAGGTAGTCGTCCATGGTGATCCCGGCGTACGTGAGCTGCTCGGTGATCTGCTCGCGGCGGCCGTTGATCTCCTCCTCGACGACACCCTCCGGGAGCGGGATGTCGACTCGCTCCAGCAGCTCCTCGAGCACCAGGTCGCGCGCCTCGCTCGCCTGCTCCATTCGCTTGCCGCGTACGACCCGCTCGTGCAGGTCGGCGCGCAGCTCGTCGGCGGTGTCGAACTGCGACGCCTCCTGCGCGAACTCGTCGTCGAACTCGGGAAGCTCCTGCTCCTTGACCTCCGTGACGGAGACCTCGACCTGGACGTCCTGACCCTTGAGCTCGCCGCCGACCAGCTCGGTGTCGAAGGTCGCCGACTCGCCGGCGGAGAGTCCGGTCAGCGCCTCGTCGAGGCCGTCGAGCATCTCGCCCGTGCCGACCTGGTACGACATGCCCTCGGCCTGCGCGGCCTCGATCTTCTCGCCGTCCTTGGACGCCGAGAGGTCGATCGTGACGTAGTCGCCGTCGGCGACCGCACGCTCGACGGTCTGATAGGTCGCGAACCGCTCACGCAGGCCGTCGATCTGCTCCTGGACGTCGTCGTCGGACACCTCGGCGTCCTCGACGGTCACCGAGAGGTCGTCGTAGGTCGGGAGCTCGATCTCGGGTCGTACGTCGAGCTCTGCGGTGAACTCGAGCGTCTCGCCGTACTCCAGCTTGGTGAGGTCGACCTCCGGCTGGCCCAGCGGCTGCAGCTCGTGCTCCTCGAGCGCCTTGCCGTACAGGCCGGGGAGCGCATCGTTGACGGCCTCGTTGAGGACCGATTCGCGGCCCACCCGCTGATCGACGATCTGCGGTGGGACCTTGCCCCGACGGAAACCGGGGATGTTGATCTGCTGACCGATCTGCTTGTACGCCGCGTCGAGGCTCGGCTTGAGCTCCTCGAAGGGCACCTCGACGGTCAGCTTGACCCTGGTCGGGCTCAGGGTCTCGGTGGCGCTCTTCACGCTGGGTGGCTCCTCTTGAATCTGCATCGATGAACGTCGGGATGACAGGATTTGAACCTGCGACCTTCCGCTCCCAAAGCGGACGCGCTACCAACCTGCGCCACATCCCGGTCGACGCACACTAGCGCCCGGTCGAGTCTAGTCGACCGGGCAATTCACGGGCGAACCGGCACGTACGCCGGGCCGCGCTCGCCGAGGTACGGCTTCCGGCCACCAGCAATGGCTCTTGTGGCCGGACGGCGTACCTCGGCGAGGATGGGACAGACTTGCGCGGGTGACGATCCGCCCCCTCAACGATCTCATCGCCGCGCTCCGCCGTCGTACGCCCGTCACCGGACGAACCCGCGTCCTCGCCGTCGACGGACCCAGCGGGTCCGGCAAGACCTCGCTCGCCGCCCGTCTCGCGAATGCCGCGGACCGTACGGGCACCCCGATCCCGGTCGTGCACCTCGACGACATCTACCCAGGATGGGACGGTCTGGCCGACGCGCCCGGTCTCCTGGTCGACGGCGTCCTGCGCCCGCTGCGCGACCGCGGTCCCGCCGCGTACCACCGATGGGACTGGGAGCGCGGCGAGTGGGCGGAGCGCCACGACGTCCCGGCGACGGACGCGCTCATCGTGGAGGGTGTCGGATCGGGCGCGCTCGCCTGCGCGCCCTTCCTGACCATGCTCGCCTGGGTCGACGCGCCCCGCGACGTGCGCATGGCGCGCGGGATCGACCGCGACGGCGAGACCTACCGGCCCCATTGGGAACGCTGGGCGGTGCAGGAGGTGGCGATGTTCGCCGCCGACGGTACGCGCGAGCGCGCGGACCTACGCATCGACGGCGATCCGTCGGAGCCGCACTCACGCGACCGCGAGGTCGTCCTGATCGACTGACTCAGCCGCGGCGTCGCTGCGTGCCAGGCGCTCAGAGGTCGTACGTGAGCACCAGCTCGTACCCGTCGTCGCTGTGCCCCGCGATGCGAAGCTGCGCCTCGCCGCGCAGGTCGACGAGGCCTCCCGTGCCCATACCGGGCACGACCTCGACTCGCGCCTCGACTCCCTCGCCCGTGTGCGAGCCGGTATGGCGCAGCACGCACGACCCGTCGTGTCCCCCGATGGTTCCCTCGAAGCGCTCGAATCCGGAGAGCGGCGCCGCGCCCGCCTTGTACGAGATGAGGTACGCGACCGTGCTCGTGCCCTCGATCTCCCCTGCGTACGAATACGTGACGTCCGCCTTGCTGAGGCCCCTACTCGGGTAGTAGGCGTCGCCCATGGTCGTGCCCTCTCCGTCGATATCGACGAACGCGGCCTCCGACCATGCCGCAACCGTGAATCTGCTCGTTGCCTCGTGTGCGTACGTCATGCCCCGAACGTATTGCCGGGGTCCGGCCGCGGGCTTGAACAATCGCGTCACCGTGCCGAACTATTCTCGACCTCGTGCGCGACCAACCCCGAGGCATGCCGCAGGCGATCCTCCGCCCGAAGGCGGCCGAGGCGACGTTCGAGGTCGAGCGACTGCACCCGCGTACGTCGCTCGCCCCGTTCGTCGACTACCTCTGGCTGGTGTGGTGGCACGCACCCGACCCACACGAGCAACAGGTCGTGCCGCAGCCACGTATCCACGTCGCGGCCGAAGACGGACGCTTGTTGGTGCACGGCATCAACCGCGACCCGTTCGCTCGTACGCTGCGCGGCGACGGACACGTGCTCGGAGTCGCGTTCCAGGCCGGTGGCTTTCGCCCGCTGCTCGGGTCGAGTGTCGGCGCACTCGCCGGTCGCGTCGTGCCCGCTGGCGACCTTTTCGGCACCGACGACCGCCCGGTCGCTCGTGCGATTCTCGAGACCTCGGATACTCAGGTCATGCGCGCCGCGCTCGAGGACTACCTCGAGGGCAGAAACGCGCGGCCGGATCCCGCGGCCGACGAGGCAACGGCACTGGTGGCCTACGCCGAGCGAACACCCTCCCTCACGCGTGCCGATCTGCTCGCCGCGCACGCGGGCATGAGCCTGCGTACGATGCAACGACTGTTCACCGAGTACGTCGGCATCGGCCCGAAGTGGGTGATCCAGCGCTTCCGGCTGCTCGACGCCGCCCAAGCCGTGCACGACGGCGACGACGTCGACTGGGCCGGCCTCGCCGCCGAGCTCGGGTTCAGCGACCAGGCGCACCTCACCCGGGTGTTCACCCGCGTGGTCGGCACACCTCCCGCGACGTACGCGAGCGACCCGCGCACACGCTGACGTTCGGTGCGCGGGTCGAATGGATCGGTCGCCGCGCTGCATGGCATGATGGGCGCGCATTGCAACGCGCGGGTGTAGCTCAATGGTAGAGCCCCAGCCTTCCAAGCTGGTGGTGCCGGTTCGATCCCGGTCACCCGCTCCACACCACGAAACCCCAGGCCAGGAGGCAAATCCTCCGACCTGGGGTTTTCGTACGTCGTGCGCTAGTGCGCAGGCCCGATACGACCGTCGTCGGTCGAGGCGAAATCGTCGTCGGTGAGGTCCAGGTCGGCGCCGAACCGGCCTCGCGCGTCGACCGGGATGAGCGGCTTCTCCGCTCGTACCTTGAGCTCCTGGACGGCCCAGGTGTTGCCGTCGGGGTCGGAGAATCCGAAGAAGGTCGTCCCGTCCTGATCACCGAACGAGGTGACCTCGCTCGCGTCGACTCCCCTCGAGACGAGCTCGGCTCGGGCGGCGGTCGCATCGGCGACGCACAGCTGGAGGTTCCTCATCGAGCCGGGCTCCATCTCACGCTGCGATGGCAGGCTGCCGACGACGATCGAGCAACCCGAGCCGCGCGGCGTGAGCTGAGCCACGTTGATGTGCTCATTGACGGTGTGGTGGTCGAGATCGAAGCCGATCTGATCGCGGTAGAACGCGACGGAACGCTCGATGTCACGGACGGGCAGGATCACCACTTCCAGAGTCCAGTCCACGAGGCTCTCCCAATCGATTCGGACGGACGCGGCCCCAATGATGACAGCCCAGCCGGACGGAACCTGCACCCGCCTCTGACCGGGTCGGCCGGTCAACGTCGGTGAACCGCGCCAGAGCATCGAGCAGGCTTGGAAACCTAACGGTCGTCGCCGCTGCCGCCGATCGTCGCTCGGTCGTGACGGCCGGCGAGCTTGTCGATGTTGCGCTGAGCGACATTGTCGAGCGAGATATCGAAGTAGTCCGCGAGGACGGCGACGTACCACAGCGTGTCACCGAGTTCCTTCTCGAGATCGTCGATGTCCCACTGGGAGAAGTCGCTGTCCTTGTCGCGCACGATCTTCTTGGCCTTCTCGGCGATCTCACCCGTCTCGCCGACTAGCCCGAGCAGAAGCTGGAACAGCTCGTTCCGTTTGTCTCTCGGCGCGGCCGTTCGCAGCGCTGCCCGCTGATAGTCGTTCAGGTCCACGGCCCCACTGTAGGGAGATCCAGGTGCGCTGTGGGTGTGGGCCAGTACGCCGCTGAGCCGACTCAGCAGTTCGCGGCCGTCCAGTCGTCGATGTCCGCGAACGCTTCGTCCACCTGCCGCGTCGACACCCGCGACGGGTTGCGAGCTCGGCTCATGGCGTCTCGGATCGTGTCGACGTCGTCCGCGATCGCACCCGGTGCGCTCTCGGCCGCCCGGTCCAGACGATCGCGATAGTCGGCTCGCTCGTCGGCGTACGCGCGGCCCGCCTTCACCCCGCCGGCGGCCAGGCCATCGCCGGACGCGAGCTCGCAGAAGTCGTCGTCACCCGCGCACCGGGTCACCAGCGTCGCGGCAAGTCCGAGCGCCAAGCCCGCGAGTAGCACCTGTCGCAACGCTGAAGTCCCGCCTCCCTGATCCGGCAGACAGGTATAGCAGGCACCGATGCCCGAGGTGGCGGTACCGGCACCGCCTCTCACCTGGTGGGACCACGTACGTCCCTCGAGCGCCGAGGCACAGCGCGCCGCGCGTTCACACGAACGTCACGCGCGCGTGACGGGCACGTCGACTGCCGCGCATAACGTCGTACCTGTCGAGTCCTCCACTCGACGGTCGAATCCGGAGGCGGTGGGGCCACATGGTCGTACGTACCAACGGCGAGCGGCGCGGGCCGGCGTTCCTTCCCGCTCGCCTGGTGCGCGGAGTCACGAGCTCGATCGTGCACGGCCTCACCGTCTTCGACGCCGCAGAACGGTCGCGCCGCAACGCGCTCGCCGCGTCCGTGGAGATCACGACCGCCTGCGCCGAGCGTCGGAGGGTGGACGCGTTCCTGGCCGATTACGCATCGGCCGGGGCGCGAGCACCCAAGCGCCCTGCGTAGCTCCCTATCGCCGGTGGAGTACGAGCAGCGCGCGGTCGTCGTGCGTGGTGCCGATGCGGGACAGGAGCCGGCTGGCTCCGTTGTCGATGCCGCTCGCGAGCATCCGCTCGGCCTCGTTGATCAGCTTGTCGATGCCCAACCGGTAGTCCTGCGACGGCGACTCGACGAGCCCGTCGGTGTAGAGCAGCAACGCGTCACCCGAGCCGATCGACCCGGTCGCGGCCTTGAACCGGGCGTCCTCGATCAGACCCAGCGCGGGACCGTCCGATGGAAGCGATATCCACGTCTTCGACCCGGCGATCCACTGCAGACCCGGCGGATGACCGGCCGTTCGCACCTCGAAGTTGCCGGTCTCGAGATCGATCACCATGTGCGCGGCGGTCGCGAAGCCCTCGATCCAGTCCTGTCGCAGGAGATAGCCGTTCGCCGCGCCGAGGAACTCGTCGGCCGGCAGCGCGCCGAGCAGTCCACCGAAAGCACCGGACAGCTGTAGTGCCCGCGTACCGGCGCTGAGGCCCTTACCCGACACGTCGACCATGACGACCTCGAGCTGATCCGAGCCCGGTGCACGCGACGCGACCATGAAGTCACCGGCGAACTGGGCGCCGTCGGCGGACCGGAGCGCGGACTGCGCGTACCAGCTCGCCGGAAGTGCGGGTAGCTCACCTTGGGCGAGCAACCGGTCGCGCAGGTCGATGATCATCGACTCGCCGAGCGATCCGGGCAGACCCACCTTGACCCGGGCGGACACCGTCAGCAGCATCGCGGCGATCGCCGCGAGTACGACACACACAACGGCGCGGGTCGGCGTCTGCTCCAGAGATGCCATGACCACGGCAACGCAGCAGACCTGGAGCAGCACTGTCAGGGCGAACGGTCGGAACTGCAGCATGACGCTGGCGAAGAGCATCGGCACGACGTAGACGATGAGCGGGAAGAAGTCGTAGTTGTAGAGTGCCGCGACGGTCAGCACCAGATTGACCGCGCAGAGGGCCAGTAGCACCAACGACTGGCGACGCGGATTGGCCGCCACCGACTGCTGGATGCGAGAGCGTATCGCTGAAGGACTTGCCCAGAGCACAGTACGGGCAGGATACGCGGCCATAGCAGAGAGACTAGTCGCCCGGCAGCGCCCCGGGAGCGTGATCGGGCGATCTAGCCCGAAAGCACTACTTCGGTCTGCGGCGCGATCGGCGCTGGCAGCGCGGGCACCAGAACAGGTTCCGGGAGGCATGCACCTCGCGGCGTACGCGCGTACCGCAGACGTGACATGGCGCGCCGGTCCGCCGGTAGACGTACACCTCGCCGCCGTGGTCGTCGACCCGCGGCTCGCGCCCCATCGCTTCCGGCTCGTGCTCGGGTCGGACGGTGTCGATCCGGCCGGTCTTGACGCCCTCGCCCATCAGAGCACAGAGGTCGTCCCAGATGTCCTGCCACTCGCGGCGCCGCAGCAGCCGGCCCTCCATGAACGGGTCGAGCCGATGCCGGAACAGCAGCTCGGCGCGGTACACGTTGCCGACTCCCGCGATGACACTCTGATCCATCAGCAGCGTCGCGAGCGGCGCCCGGGAGCGGCCGATCCGCCGCCACGCGCGATCGGGGTCGGCGTCGTCGCGCAACGGATCAGGGCCGAGCCTTCCGGTCAGCGCCTCGACCTGGTCGCAGGTCCACAGCTCGCACGCCGTCGGGCCGCGCAGGTCGGCGTACGCGTGCGGCGACGCGATGCGGAGGCGCACCTCCCCGCGGGGTAGGCCGCCCGGACCCGAGCCGAGGTCGAACGTGCCGATCAGGCCGAGATGGACGTGGATGACACGGTCGGCATCGAAGTCGACGAACAGGTGCTTGCCGTACGCCTCGCAACCCACCACCTCGGCGCCGTCGAGCAGTCCGGCCGACTCCGCGAAGCGGCCCTGCGGACTCGACACGCGCACCCGGCTGCCGACGAACGCATCGTCCAGCGCGTTCGCGAGCCGGTGCAGCGTATGACCCTCGGGCACGCGTCCTGTCTCCTCAGCGACCGTTCTCGTACTCGGCGAGCAGCTGGATGCGACGGTTGTGCCGCTCCTCCTCGGAGAACGGCGTCGCCAAGAACGTCTCGACGAGGCGGATCGCCACGTCGGCATCGTGCATCCGGCCGCCGACGGACACGACGTTGGCGTCGTTGTGCGCACGGGCGAGAGCGGCGGTCTCGTCGTTCCACACCAATGCCGCCCGCACGCCGCGGACCTTGTTCGCAGCGATCTGCTCGCCGTTGCCAGAGCCGCCGATCACGACGCCAAGGCTCCCGGGGTCGGCGACGACGGCCTCACCGGCCGCGAAGCAGAACGGCGGGTAGTCGTCGTCCGCGTCGTACGCGTCCGCGCCGTGGTCGGTCACGTCGTGGCCGGCTGCCGTCAGGTGTTCGACCAGGCGTGCCTTGAGCTCGAATCCCGCGTGGTCGGAGCCGATGTGTACGCGCATGGGCGAATTCTGGCAGGCTCGACGGTCCCGCCCCGCCGTGGGCCCGACGTTCGGGCTGCGACACGCCGGCGTGTCGCGACCGAACGTCATGCCCAGCGGGCGGTCAGGTGCGCAGACGGGCGAGCAGGCCGGTGAGCTCGTCGAGCGCGGCATCGGCCGGATCGTAGTCCCATGGCCGCCGCCAGAACCCGTGCACGACGCCGAGATGCCGCTGCGCGGCGACGCCGACGCCCGCCGCGGCGAGACGGGCCGCGAACTGCTCGCCCTCGTCGCGCAGCACGTCGTGCTCGGCAGTGATCAGTAGCGTCGGCGGCATCCGCGAGAGATCCTCCGCGTACGCCGGTGCCGCCTCGGGGATCGAGCGCAGGTCGTCCGTCGGCAGGTACGCGTCCCAGAACCAGCGCATCTCGGCGGCCGAGAGCACCGCGATGTCCTCGGTACGGAAGGAGTCTGCACGGCACGCAGGGTCGAGCGGCGGGTAGGCGAGCACCTGGTACGCGAACGCGCCGGGCTCGCGTACGGACAGACCGGCGACAAGATTCGCACCCGAGGAGTCGCCGACACCGACGATGCGTGAGGCGTCCAGCGCGTGCTCGTCGGCGTTGGCGCGTACCCAGTGCAGGGCCGTCTCGACGTCGTCGAGCGGCAGCGGATAGGGATGCTCCGGCGACCGGCGGTAGTGCACCGCGACGACCGCCCAGCCGGTACGCACGGCCAGCTCACGACCCCATCGGTCGTGGGTGTCGAGGTCGCCCAACACCCATCCGCCACCGTGGGCATAGAGCAGCACCGGCGCACCCGGCTCGGGCCGGAAGACGCGGCACGGCACGCCGTCAGCGTCGACGTCTCGGACGTACGCGACCTCGCGCCGCTCCTCGGTCAGCGCCTCGGTCGCCATCTCGCGGCGGAACCCGTCGATGTCGGCGCCGGGATCCGAAATATGCGGCCCGGCCGTTGCGTCCGCCACGTCGGCGGCGGCCTGCGGATTGAGCACCATCAGTCGAAGATCGGGTCGCGGTCGCGGGTGCGCTTCAGCTCGAAGAAGCCGTCGGTGCCGGCGACGAGCACGACCCCGTCCCAGAGACGGCCGGCGGCCTCACCCTTCGGCGCCGGCGTGACGACAGGACCGAAGAACGCCACACCCTCGGTCGAGATGACCGGCGTACCGACGTCCATGCCGACCTGGTCCATGCCGGCGTGATGCGACTTCGACAGCGCCTCGTCGTACGCGGTGCTGTCCATCGCGTCGACGAGGTCCGCGGGCAGGCCGACCTCCTCGAGCGCCTCGACGATCGTGTCGTGGTCGAGCTCGCGGCCCTGGACGTGGTGGCGCGTACCGAGCGCGGTGTAGAGATCGCGGAGCACCTCTTCGCCGTGCGCCTCGGCGGCCGCGATGCAGACCCGCACCGGGCCCCACCACTTGGGGATCTGCGCGGCGTACCACTCGTCGAGGTCGTCGCGGCCGTCGTTGAGCAGCGAGAGACTCATGACGTGGAACTGCGTCTCCACCGGCCGTACCCGTTCCACCTCAAGCATCCAGCGCGAGGTCATCCACGCCCACGGGCACACCGGGTCGAACCACAGGTCAACGGTCTTCTTGCTCACTCTCGTCCTCCACTCGCGACAGGTTGCTTCTTCAACTACAACGCGCGATGCGGCGCCGCCTATTCCGGGCCCGCATCCGATTCCTGCCCGACCCCTCTCGCCGAGGTACGTCGTCCTGCCACATCAGCCGGCTCATGTGGCAGGACGACGTACCTCGGCGAGACGGTGGGACCGCGGTCGGCGCTCAGCGTCCGCCGAGCGGGTGCCCCGCGCGCATCTCCGCGACGAGCGAGGCGACGACCGCGTCGAGGGCGCCGTCGTTGGCGCGCGCGACCGCACGCTGGCGCTCGTACGAGGCGCCGACCTCGATCAGGGTACGAACGCCGTCGAGCTCCTCCGCGCAGCCGAGGTCGTCCGCGACCGGCTCGAGTACGTCCAGCAGGCGATGGGTGTCGTCGACGATCAGGTCCTCCTCGCCCTTGTCGTCCAGGATCAGGATCGCGTCCATGCCGTACCGGGCCGCACGCCACTTGTTCTCCTGCGCGAACCACGGCGGGATCGTCGGCAGCTCGCGACCGGCATCGAGCTCGCGCGAGAAGTACTCCACCAGGCAATGCGTGAACGCGGACAGGCTGAGCAGCTCCGCGAGGGTCGGGATGCCGTCGCAGATGCGGACCTCGAGGGTGCCGAAGCGCGGCGACGGGCGTACGTCCCACCGCACCTCGGTCAGGTCGTCGATGACTCCGGTGTGCAGCATGTCGTCGACGTAGTGCTCGAACTCGTGCCACTCCCGGAACTGGAACGGCAGTCCCGCCGTCGGCAGCTGCTGGAACATCAGCGCGCGGTTCGACGCGTACCCCGTCTCGCTGCCGCCCCAGAACGGCGACGACGCCGACATCGACTGCAGATGCCCGAAGTACGTGAGCAGCGCCCGCATGATCGGCAGCGCCTTGTCGCGGTCCTCGATACCGACATGCACGTGGACGCCGTAGATCAGCATCTGCCGGCCCCACCACTGCGTACGGTCGATCAGCGTCGCGTACCGCTCCTTGTCGGTCACCTGCTGGCGCGCCCACTGCGCGAACGGATGCGTGCCCGCACACATCAGCTCCACCCGCAGCGGATCGGTCACCGCACGCAGCTCCTCGATGCTCCGGCACAGGTCGTCGCCGGCGGCACGTACCGTCTTGCACGGCGAGGTGACCACCTCGACGGTGTTCAGCAACAGCTCCTGACGGATGTGTGGATGCTCCTCACCTCCGGTACGCACCGTGTCGAGCACCGTCTGCGCGACCTGGCGCAGGTCGCCGCTGTCGGCGTCGACGAGCGCGAGCTCCCACTCGATGCCGACGCTCGAGCGCGGCGACATCGCGAACGGGATCCGCTGCGCAGTCCGCATATGCCGATCCTGCCCTCTGAGCGGGATTTGCGACAGGGTGTGCCGCCGCGACGCCGAGATGCGACCGGGCGCGTGGCAGGATTCGACCATGCCCGGAACCAACCTGACCCGTGAAGAAGCCCGCATTCGAGCAGCGTCGCTCGAGGTGGAGTCGTACCGCGTCGAGCTCGACCTGACGTACTCCGAGACCGAGTTCATGTCGAAGACGACGCTGCGATTCCGCTCGCGGGACGACTCGACGTTCGCCGACCTGGTCGGCGCGTCAGTGCCCGATATCGTCTTGAACGGCACCCAGCTCGATCCCGTCGCGGTGTATCGCGACAGTCGCATCGAGCTGTCCGGCCTGCAGGCGGAGAACGAGCTCGTGGTCACGGCGACGCTGCCCTACTCGCGTACCGGCGAGGGTCTGCACCGGTTCGTCGACCCGGCCGACGACCGGGTGTACCTCTACACGCAGTTCGAGGTGCCCGACGCGCGCCGGGTCTTCACGACGTTCGAGCAGCCCGACCTGAAGGCGACCTTCGAGTTCCAGGTGACCGCGCCCGACCACTGGCAGGTCGTCTCCAACACGTCGACGCCCGAGCCGGAGTCGGTACGCTCCGGGGTCGCCGTGTGGCGCTTCGACCCCACGCAGCGGATCTCGACCTACATCACCGCGTTGATCGCCGGCGAGTACGACGTGTGGCACGACACGTACGCCGGCGACTACGGCGAGGTCCCGCTCCGGCTGTTCGCGCGCCGGTCATTGGCGGAGTACTTCGATACCGACGACATCTTCACCGTGACGAAGCAGGGGTTCGGCTTCTTCGAGCAGCAGTTCCAGATGGGCTACCCGTTCGCCGGCACGTACGACCAGGCCTTCGTGCCGGAGTACAACATGGGCGCGATGGAGAACGCCGGCGCGGTGACGTACCGCGACGAGTACATCTTCCGCAGCCGCCAGACCGAGTCCGCGTACGAGTCGCGGTCCAACACGATCCTGCACGAGATGGCGCACATGTGGTTCGGCGATCTCGTCACGATGCGCTGGTGGGACGACCTGTGGCTGAACGAGTCGTTCGCCGAGTGGGCGTCACACGACGCCAACGTGAAGGCGACAAGGTTCACCGAGGCGTGGACCGGCTTCGCCAATGCGCGCAAGGCATGGGCGTACCGGCAGGACCAGCTGCCGTCGACGCACCCGATCGCCGCCGACAACTACGACCTCGAGGCCGTCGAGGTGAACTTCGACGGCATCACGTACGCCAAGGGCGCGTCCGCGCTGCGACAGCTGGTCGCCTGGGTCGGCGAGAAGGAGTTCGTCGCGGGTCTGCGTACGTACTTCGAGCGGCACGCGTACGGCAACTCGGAGCTGAGCGACCTGCTGAGCGCCCTGGAGGAGTCGTCCGGGCGCGAGCTCGGACCGTGGGTCGCCGAGTGGCTGCAGGCGTCCGGCGTCAACACGCTGCGGGCCTCGTTCGAGGCCGACGACGAGGGACGGTTCACGTCGTTCGCGGTCGATCAGTCGGCACATCCGGACTTCCCGACGCTTCGGCGGCACCGGGTCGGAGTCGGGCTGTACGACCGAACCGATCGCGGCCTGGAGCGCCGCGACTCCGTCGAGATCGACATCGCGGGTGCCTCGACACCGGTCGACGCGCTCGTCGGCGTACGTCGACCCGACCTCGTGCTGTTGAACGACGGCGACCTCACGTACGCGAAGATCCGCCTCGACGAGCGCTCGCTCGCGACCGTCGTGAACGGCATCGCGGACTTCACCGAGTCGCTGCCGCGCGCGCTGTGCTGGGGCGCGGCGTGGGACATGACCCGCGACGCCGAGATGTCCGCGTCCGCGTTCGTGACACTGGTGCTCGGCGGCATCGCGACCGAGACCGACCTCACCGCGGTCGGCACCCTGCTCAATCAGGCGCGCACCGCCGTCACGCTGTACAGCGCGCCCGACCATCGCGACGACGTCGCCGATCGCTGGGAGCGGGGCGTACGCAAACTCCTGGACTCGGCCGAGGCGGGCAGTGACCACCAGCTGGCGTTCGCCCGCGCGTACGCGGGCGCGACACGCTCTCCCGAGGCGATCGCGTACCTCCGCGGCCTGCTCGACGGATCGGTCGCACCGGCCGGGCTCACTGTCGACGCCGACCTGCGCTGGAGCCTGGTGAGCGGGCTCGCCCGCACCGGTGCCTACGGCGACGCCGAGATCGACGCCGAGCTCACCCGCGACAACACCATCTCCGGGCAGGAGCACGCCGCGGGCGCACGCACCCAGCGCCCCGATGCCGCCGCGAAACGGGCCGCATGGGATGCCGCGGTCGTACGCGACGACGTCCCGAACGAGACGCAGCGCAGCATCGCCGCGTCGTTCCAGGTCGCCGGGCAGGAGTCGGTGCTGGAACCGTACGTCGAGCGCTACCTCGAGATGGCCGAGACGGCGTGGGAGGCGAAAGGCACGCAGCTCGCGACGATCGCGCTCGTCTACCTGTTCCCGCGGGCGATCCCGTCGGCCGACCGGCTCTCCCGGGTCGACGAGTGGCTGGCGTCGACCGCGGCGAACCCGGCCGCCAAGCGCCTCGTCGGCGAGGGCCGCGACGACATGGCGCGGGCACTACGGGCGCAGGAGCGTGACGCGCGCGGCTGACGTACGGCCGGTTTGCGACCGGGGACGCCCAGACCTCGAACCGTTGCGACCGGGGACGCCCAGATCGCATAGGTGGCGACCGGGGACGCCCAGACCTCGAACCGTTGCGACCGGGCACGCCCAGATCGCATAGGTGGCGACCGGGGACGCCCGGATCGCAACGCGGCGGCGCGCAGGCACGCGGCCGCGAACCTCAGTGACCCGAGATCTCCTGCTGCCCATCGCTCGCCGCACGGGCGGCGATGACGCCGCCGTCGGTCTCGCGGCGGATCGGGTACGTGTGCGCCTTCTTCGTGTGCGTCAACCAGCCGAAGGTCGCGATCCCCACGAACAGCAACAGCGGGATGCCGACGAAGATCAGCAGCACGTCCATCGTGGAGTACGACTCGGAGTTCTCCCACGTCGACGGCATATCGGCCGACGCCTGACCCGCCGTGGCGAGGACGAGGAGCACCGGGACGATCACGGCTGCGGCCGTCCGGGCCGCAAAGCGCTTACGAGTCTGCATGAGAGCACTCTAGCGAGCGGCCGCGTGGTGCCGGAGCCGCGTCCCGGTCGCCGCGCTCGCCGACGTTGCGTACCCCGGGTCGTACCCTGGGGCGCATGTCCGAGATCCACGAGCTGACCGCGCTGGAGATCGCCGCGGCGTACGCCGCCGGGGAAACCGACCCGGTCGAGGTGGTGGAGCACTTCCTCGCCCGCATCGACGAGCACTCGGACACCTTCGGCGCCTTCGTGACCGTGACGGCCGATCAGGCGCGCTCCCGAGCCCGCGAGGCCGCCGCGGCGCTCGCGGAGAACGACGACGACCGGCGTACTCCCCTCACCGGAGTGCCCACGGCGTTCAAGGACCTCAACCTCACGGCGGGCGTCCGGACGACCTTCGGGTCGGCGGCCATGGAGGACTTCGTACCGAAGGTCTCCGACCAGGTCGTTGCCAACATCGAGTCCGCCGGGCTGATCGGGCTCGGCAAGACGAACACCCCCGAGTTCGGCAGCCCGTGTTACACCGAGCCCGACGTCGCACCACCCGCGCGCACGCCGTACGACCTCGAGCGCAGCGCCGGCGGGTCGTCCGGCGGCGCCGCGGCGGCAGTCTCGGCCGGGCTCGTTCCGCTCGCGCAGGGATCGGACGGCGGTGGGTCGATCCGCATCCCGGCCAGTGTGTGCGGACTCTTCGGATTGAAGCCGAGCCGAGGCCGGATCAGCGGCGCGCCGAGGTACGGCGACATCACCGGCCTGTCGACGGCCGGGCCGATCGCACAGACCGTACGCGACGCCGCCGCCATGCTCGACGTGATGGCCGGCCCCGCGGCCAGCGACCCGCTGTGGGCCGAGCGCCTCGCGCCGAGCGACACCTACCTCGCCCGATGCGACCATGACCCCGGCGCCCTGCGCATCGCCCGGTTCGCGACGCCGGTCATCGCCGAGACCGAGGTCGACCCGCAGGTCCTGTTCGCGTACGACCAGCTCAGCGAGACACTCGAGGGCCTCGGCCACACCGTCGAGGACATCGACGCGCCGTTCTCGGGTGCTGTCGTGTCGGTCTTCGAGACGATCTGGGCGGTCAGCGCGTCGATGTTCCCGGTGCCGGAGGAGCGGCAGGCACGCCTGCGTCCGCTGAGCCGCTGGCTCCGCGAGCGCGGCGCCAAGACCTCGGGTATGGAGCTCGCCAACGCCCTGCTGCGCATGAACCAGATCGCCGCCAAGGCGATCGGCGCCCTCGCTCCGTACGACGCCGTGCTGACCCCGACGCTCGCGCAGCTGCCCGCGCTCGTCGGTGGATTGCGCGACGACAACGATCCGGCGGCGGACTTCGAGGCGCAGAAGGCGTACACGCCGTTCACGTCGATGTGGAACGTCACCGGCATGCCCGCGGTGTCGGTGCCGACCGCATGGTCGACCGAGGGCCTGCCGATCGGGACGATGCTGGCCGGCCGGCCGGGTGCGGAGCACGTACTGCTCGCGTTGTCCGCACAGATCGAGGCGGCGACCTCGGTCGACGGCCGGCCGTGGAACCGTCCGCCGGTTGCGCCGTAATGGGAAGGCACGCACGATCCGACCTGCTGTCGGACGGATCGCTGAGCATCGAGTCGTGGCAGCGCGACCACATCGACTCCGTGGTCGGCTGGATCCATCCGGACGCCGAGTGGAAACAGTGGGACGGGCCGTACTTCCCGGCGCCCTCGGCTTCGGCGCGCGACTCGATGGCGACCAAGCTCGCCGAAGACCCCTGGCAGCGCGACCCGTCGACCGGTCTGCCCAAGCGCCTCGCGATCTGCGTGGACGGCCAGGCGATCGGGAGCGTCTCGTGGCACTGGGAGGATCCCACGTCGGGGTGGGTTCGGATCGGCATCGTGATCTACGACCCCGCGTACTGGAGCCGTGGCCTGGGCACGTCGGCGCTGCGACTGTGGGTCGGCTGGCTCGCCGAGCAGGACGCCGTGCACCGCATCGACCTCGTGACGTGGTCGGGCAACGAGCGGATGGTCCGGGCCGCGAGGTCGCTCGGGATGGCCGAGGAGGGCCGGCTCCGAGACGCACGGATCGTACGCGGTGAGCGCCACGACTCGGTGATCATGGGCGTCGTCACAGCGTCTCGGATTGAGTGATCCGCCGCCTTCTCGTACGGTCGGAGCGTGCCAGCCAACCTCCTAGTACCCCGTCCATCAGCGTCCGCCCTGTTGCGCGACGCCCGGACGGCCGCCTCGCGGCGTTCTCGTCGGTCGAAGATGGACCGACATCGCCTTCCCTTCTCGGCCTTGCGAGGCATCCCGCCGTACGCCGCTCACGACGGGCAACGTTGATGGACGGGGTACTAGCCGCCGACGACGCCGCAAACTGCTGGACCGGCGACGACGCCACGACGGTCTGCCGAGTCGTC
The DNA here is from genome assembly GCF_025790165.1 of Solicola gregarius. Lineage (GTDB taxonomy): Bacteria > Actinomycetota > Actinomycetes > Propionibacteriales > Nocardioidaceae > Solicola > Solicola gregarius. Next base: position 3,511,874 of record NZ_CP094970.1, on the reverse strand, counting down.
CACGGCTGGACGAACAACGACACGGCCGCGGAGGTCGCGAACTGGCTGCTCGCGAAGCCGCTGTCGATCGCGACGCTGATCATCGTCTCGTTGCTCGTCCGCTGGGTCCTGCACCGGCTGATCGAGCGCTTCACCGAGCGCGCGGCGCAGGGCAAGTCGACGAGCCTGTTCCAGCGGGTGAAGAACGGCGGCGCTCCGGCCGCGGCGAAGGTCTCGGAACGCCGCGAGCAACGCACCCGCACCCTCGGGTCGGTGCTGAAGAGCATGGTCACCGGGATCGTGTTCGCGGTGATGACCGTGATGATCATCTCGGAGCTGGGCTACAACATCGCACCGCTCATCGCGAGCGCCGGCGTCCTCGGCCTGGCAGTCGCATTCGGCGCGCAGAACCTGGTCGCCGACTTCGTCTCCGGCACGTTCATGATGTTCGAGGACCAGTACGGCGTCGGCGACGAGGTCGACCTCGGCGACGCGGTCGGCACGGTCGAGGCGGTCAGCCTCCGGGTCACGCGCGTGCGCGATATCAACGGCACCGTCTGGTACGTACGGAACGGACAGATCAACCGCGTCGGCAACTCCAGCCAGAACTGGGCCCGCACCGTGCTCGACGTACGCGTGTCGTACACCGAAGACCTCACCCAGGTACGCGAGGTGCTGCACGACGTCGCGAAGGCACTGTGGCAGGACCCTGAATGGGGTGGCTACGTGCTCGAGGAGCCGGAGGTCTGGGGTGTCGAGCGGTGGGATCCCGACGCGATCGTGCTTCGGGTCGTGCTCAAGACCGCGCCCCTGAAGCAGTGGGGCGTCGCGCGGGAGATGCGCGAGCTGGTCAAGGACCGCTTCGACGCGCTCGGCATCGAGATTCCTCTCCCCCAACGGGTGCTGCACATCCAGGACGACCGCCGTCCGAGCGATCTGGCCGACGAGCCCGAGGATCCAAGCCCCGAGCGGTAGCAACGCTCGCTCGCGCGAGGGATTCGTGGCGCACATCGCGGCGGCAGGATCGTTCGCATGCTCACGCATCCGAATCCTCCCGTGTCGGCCGAGCCTGCCTCCTGGCTCGACCGCACCGCACCCATCGCGTTCGTCCTGTTGACCGTCTACACGGCGGTACGGACGGGCTGGCAACTGATGGGCTTCCCCGGCGACATGGCGCCCGGCGACATCGAGTCGGACCTGGTCGGCTTCACCGGCTGGGCGGGCGTCGCGCTGCCGCTTGCCGGAGCGGTCGCGGCGGCAGGACTGGTATACCGACCGCGCGGCCCGATCGCCCGCCGCGTGCTCCTCGTCGCCGCGCCCGCGATCGGCGTCGCCCTCGTCGCGGCCGGCGCGCTGTTCCTGCTCGACGTGATGGCGACGATCTTTCCGGGCATCGGGCTCGAGTTCCTTCCCGTCGGCATGGCCAGCCGGCTGGTGTGCATCGGGTCGGGCGTACTCCTACTGCTCGCGAGTCTCGCCTACATCCACGACGTACGTGGCGCGTGCCGGCGCTGCGGGCGTACGGACGCATGGTCGGGTCCGCTCGCCGAGACGCCCATGTGGGCGTTCGTCGCGGCGTACGTGGCCGTGGGCGGGTGTGTCGTGCGCGTGCTCGCGCAGGCCGCCGTCGGCTTCGGCGAGAATCCGTTGTCCAGCGGGCCCGCGGCGATCGCGTTCGAGGGGGGGCTTCCTGCTCGCCGGGTCGGTGCTCCCCCTCGCACTCGTGCACGGGTGGGGTCGTACGTGGCCGCGCTGGGTTCCGATCGTGTCCGGCCGTCGCATCCCGCGGTGGCTCGTGCTCGGCCCCGGTGCCGCGGTCTCGGCCGCCATCGTCGTGTACTTCGGCTCCATGCTGGTGATCATGGTCGCCGAGCGACTGCAGGGCCGGAACCCGTTCCCGCCGAGCGGCGGGCTCGACCTTCCGGAGATCTTCTTCTGGTTCGCCGTGCCCGCGTACTTCGTCTGGGGATGCGGGATGGCGGTCGCGGCAGGCGTCTACTTCCTGCGTACGCGCCCGGTGTGCCGCCGGTGCGGACGCTGACGCGGCGATCGCGGCCCCGCTCCGCATTCGGGACCGACGGCGCCGGTACAGTGCGCGATGCAAGCCGTGCCGACGCTCGAGGAGATACTCCGTATGACCAGCCAGCCCCCAACCGGTGGTGAGTGGCCGCCATCCGGTGGGCAGCCGGCCGGCCAGCAGCCGCCGTACGGCCAGCCGCCGAACCAGCCGCCCTACGGCCAGCAGCCCCCGTACGGACAACCGCCGGGCCAACCTCCGTACGGCCAGCAGCCCCCGTACGGACAACCGCCGAACCAGCCGCCCTACGGCCAGCAGCCCCCGTACGGACAACCGCCGGGCGAACCACCGAAGCGCCGGTCACGACTGCCGTTGATCATCGGCGTCGCCGTTGCGATCGTCGTGGTCGTCGTCGGCGGCCTGTTGGTCCTCGGTGCCGTCGTCGGCGACGATGACGACAGCGAGTCCGACGACGCGTTCGAGGCCTCGTCAGAGTCGGTGAAGGGTGACGGCTACACGTACCCGCTCCCGGAGGACTGGCACGACCTGACCGGCGACCTGGCGTCGGAGCAGACGTCCGCGGGCATCGATACCTTCGTCGGCGAGGAGGACGACATCGACAAGCCGCATACGAACGTGCTGGTCGAGGTCGACGAGCTGCCGAGCGAGATGAAGCTCGACGACCTGCGCGACCAGTGGCAGCAGAACGTCGCGTCTGGCCTCACCGACGCCGAGACCACGGAGCTCGACGACATCACGATCGACGGCGAGGACGCGATCGGTGTCCGGTTCGCCGGGTCCAATGCTCAGGACATCGACGTGACGCAGGAGGCGTACCTCTCGATCGTCGACCAGAAGGCGTACACCATCGCCATCTCGTACCAGACCGACGATGCCGACGACTACGACTCGTACCTCACCGGGCTGCTCGACGAGTGGACCTGGGAGTAGCGGTGCGCCGGTCTCGACGCGGAGACCGGCGGACGGGCGCTGCTGCGGGTACGCGAGAATGAGTACGTGAGTAGCGCACCCGAGGCCGGGCAGACCTTCTACGACGCGGTCGGCGGCCATGACACCTTCAAGCGCATCGTCGACCGCTTCTACGAGGGCGTCGCGACCGACCCGATCCTGCGGCCGCTCTACCCCGAGGAAGACCTCGGCCCGGCCAACCGGCGGTTTCGGATGTTCCTCGAGCAGTACTGGGGCGGCCCGACGACCTACTCGCAGGAGCGCGGTCATCCCCGGCTGCGGATGCGGCACGCTCCGTTCGCCGTGACCCCGGAGGCCAAGGACCGTTGGCTGGTGCATTTCCGTGCGGCGCTCGACGAGGTCGCGCTGCCGCCCGAGCTCGACACGCAGTTCTGGGAGTACGTGAACCACGCGGCAATGTTCATGGTCAACTCGATGACAGAATCCTCGTAACGCCTTCGCGCTCGATCGGACGCAGGGGTCGGGACCGCTGGGTCGCCGAGTCGAAGGCCACCACCGTCGTACGCGAGCGCGCGAGGGCCTCGGTGCCGTCGACGATAACGGCCTCGAGATCGAACGACGACGTACCGATGTGGGTCGCACGCGTCTCGATCACATACGGCTCCGCGCGAAACAACACGGGGCGGCGGTAGTCGACCACCGTGCGGGCGACCACGAACCCCAGCTGCTCGTCGGCGGCCACGGCCTCGGCCATCGCCATGATCCGCGCTTCCTGGAAGTACTCGAAGTACATGACGTTGTTGACATGACCGTACGCATCGACGTCGGACCAGCGAACGCAGCACGTGTAGCGATGCGGTTCAGTCATCGGCCGTCTCCTCCTCGAGGAACCGGCCGAGCAGCTCCTTCTCGTCGGCAGTCAGTCGGCGCGGCCGCTCGGCGGCGAACACGAACGGCGAGAGCCTCGTCGTCGCCCGCGAATACACCCGGCGCCCGCCGCCGTCCTCGTCGAAGATCTCGTACGCGAGCGTGAAGGTCGCGGCGCGGATCTCGGTCACCCACGTCTCGATCGTCACGGGTTCGATCCGGTACGCCAGCGGCGCCAGGAACTCGATGTCGTGCTGGACGACGACGATCCCCTCGGCCAGCTCCTCCCCGAGGGCGGAGCGTCCGTGCAGCCGCAGCAGGTCGACGCGGGCCTCCTGCAGGTAGTCGACGTAGCGGACGTTGTTGACGTGGCCGAGCGCGTCCATATCCGCCCAGCGCAATGGACATCGGTAAACCTGCCTCACGTACCGATCCTCCCAGAGATCCGCGACCCGTGGATGCGACGATCGCCACAATCCTGCTGTCGCTTAGGGTGCGGGCGTGAGAAGCCTGCAGCAGATCGACCGATGGCCCGCCGACCACGTGTCCGCCGCCGTGGTCACCCGTGACGGCGAGGTACGCGGGACCCGCGGAGACGCGGATCGCGTCTACGAGCTGGCGTCGGTGACGAAGCTCCTCACGGCGTACGCGATGTTGGTGGCACTCGAGGAGGGCGCGTTCGAGCTGGACGATCCGGCCGGCCCGCCCGGTGCGACGATCCGACATCTGCTCGCACACGCCTCCGGGCTCGACTTCGACTCGCCGGAGGTGCGTGCCGCACCCGGCGACCGGCGGATCTACTCCAACACCGGGTTCGAGGCACTCGCCCGTACCCTCACCGAGCGGTCCGAGATCGAGTTCGCGGACTACCTGCGCGAAGCCGTACTCGACCCGTTGGCCATGACGTCGACGGCGCTGGATGGATCGCCCGCCGCGGGTGCGCGCTCGAGCCTCACCGACCTGATCCGGTTCGCGACGGAGCTGCAACGTCCGACGCTCGTCGACGCCAGTACGTTCGGGGCCGCGACGACCGTCGAGTTCTCCGGCCTGGACGGCGTCCTGCCGGGCTTCGGACGGCAGCGGCCCAACGACTGGGGCCTCGGGTTCGAGCTGCGTGACGGCAAGGATCCGCACTGGACGGGCGCCTCGAGCTCACCCGAGACGTTCGGGCACTTCGGACAATCGGGCACCTTCCTCTGGGTCGACCCGCGCGCGGGAGCCGCGTGCGTCGTCCTCACCGACCGCGACTTCGGACCATGGGCCGCCGAGGCCTGGCCAGTGCTCACCGATGCGATCCTCGCGGAGCTGCGCGACTGAACTTCAGGGCGTCGTGTCGGTCGCCTCGAACAGCTCGACCGGATTGCCGCTCGGGTCGTCGACGAGTACCTGCCGCCCGGCTACGCCCTCGATGATCTCGCTCCGCCGATGCACTCCTGCGGCATCCAGGCCCGAGACCACGCTATCGAGGTCGTCGACGGGCAGCGAGAATCTGTTCCAACCGCCGGGCTCGGGGACGGTGCCGTCGGACATCGCCTGTCCACCGCCGCCGCGCCCGCTCGGTGCGCTGAGCGCGAGCCGGAGGTCGTCGTACGCGAGCATCGCGAACGAGGGCGCGGGGTGCATCACCTCGGCGAACCCGAGTCGGTCTCGGTAGAACGCGACCGCCGCATCGACGTCGTGCACGATGTAGCGGACCGTGACGGTGCCCATGCGCTCAGGCTACGCCGGATTCTGCACCTCCCACATCGCGCGCGTCAGCTCGTACTCGACCTCGCGCTGGTCCGGCTCCGGGATCGGTTCGTCCCAGGTGCCTTCGAAGGTTCGTACGTAGCGCATGCCGAGGCTCTCCATGACCCCGCGCGACGCGACGTTGACGTTCATGGTCTGGGCGATCACCCGCGCCTGCCCGACCGTCTCGAACGCGTGGCGCAGCAGTGCGCGCGACGCCTCACTCGCGAAGCCCTGGCGCCAATGCCGGCGGGCGATGCGGTAGCCGAGCTCGGCAACGCTGGGATCGTCCGGTTGGTCGGGGCCGTGTGCGGGCGGGAGCATCATCAGGCCGACGAACTCAGCGGCGCCTTCGTCTCGGGGCGGCCGTTCGGGTACGCCGCCCGACGAACGGTACGCGATCCAGAACCCGAGTCCGTCGACATTCCGACCGAGGGCCATCCGCTCCGCATGAGACTCCACGACCTCGTCGCGCGTACGCGCACGACCGAAGATGTAGCGCAGCACCTCCGCGTCGGAGTCGAGGCCGACCTCGAGCTCCAGATGACGGTCCGCGAGGGGTACGAGGCGCAATCGGTCGGTGCACAGAATCGGCTGAGGCATGGCCCAACGATGACGTGAGCAGACGGATGACGCGAGCGAGTTCTCGCCAGCCGCGCCGAGGTACGACGTCCTGCCAATAGAGGCCGGGCCAGGTGGCGGGAATCCGTACCTCGGCGAGAACCTCAGACGCCGCCGGTGAGGGTCATGCCGCCGTCCAGAACGATGTTCTGGCCGGTGATCCAGGAGGCGTCGTCGGAGAGCAGGAACGCCACCGCGGAGGCGATATCGCCCGGGTCACCGAGACGTCGCATCGGGTAGCCCGCGCTCACGTCGGCCTCCTTGCCCTCGTAGAGCAGCTTGGCGAAGTCGGTCTTGACCACCGCCGGCGCGACCGAGTTGACCCGTACGCCCGGTGCCAGCTCCACGCCGAGCTCTTCGGTCACGTGCAGCAACGCGCGTTTGGAAGCGCCGTACGCCCCCATGCCGGGCGCGGGCTTCAACCCGGCAACCGAGGCGACGTTGACGACCGAACCACCGTGCTCGCGCATCCACCGCGCGTACGCCTGTTGGGTCCACGCGAGCGCAGCGAGCACGTTGACCTGGAAGATCTTGGCGGCGGCGCCGAGGTCGAGGTCGATCATCGGCCCGTACGCGGGATTGATGCCGGTGTTGTTCACCAGATGGTCGAGTCGGCCGTACGCCTCGATCGTCTGCTCGACGGCGTCGCCCTGGTGATCGGCGTCATCGGCCTTGCCCGCGATGCCGATCGCATGGTCGGAACCGCCGAGCGACTCGACGGCCTCTGCGAGGGGCTCGGGCTTGCGAGCGGTGAGGCATACGCGGGCACCCTCGTCGACGAGCCGCCGCGCGATCGCGAACCCGATGCCGCGGCTCGCACCGGTCACCAACGCGACCCGGCCTTCGAAGCGCGCATCCGTCACGAGAGCCGCTCCAGCACCATCGCCATGCCCTGCCCGCCACCGACACACATCGTCTCGAGCCCGATCTGCTTGTCGTGGAACCCGAGCGAGTTGATCAGCGTGCTCGTGATCCGAGCGCCGGTCATCCCGAACGGGTGACCGACGGCGATCGCGCCGCCGTTGACGTTGAGCTTGTCGATGTCGATGTCCAACGCGCGTGCGGACGGGATGACCTGCGCCGCGAAGGCCTCGTTGATCTCGACCAGGTCGATGTCGTCGATCGTCATACCGGCACGGGCGAGCGCCTGCTTCGACGCCTCGACCGGCCCGAACCCCATGATCTCCGGGGACAGTGCCGTGACGCCGGTCGAGACGATCCGCGCGAGCGGAGTCAGGCCGAGCTCGGCGGCCCGCGTATCGCTCATCACGACCACCGCCGCCGCGCCGTCGTTGAGCGGGCAGCAGTTGCCCGCGGTCACCGTGCCGTCGGGCCGGAACACCGGCTTCAGCTCGGACACCTTCTCCAGCGTCACGCCGGGCCGGGGACCGTCGTCGGCGTCGACCACGGTGCCGTCGGGCAGGGTCACCGGGGTGATGTCGCGCTGCCAGAACCCGTCCGCGATCGCCTTCTCTGCGAGGTTCTGGCTGCGCACGCCGAACTCGTCCTGTTCCGCGCGGGTGATCCCCTCGCGCTGGGCGAGGTTCTCCGCGGTCTGCCCCATAGCGATGTACGCGTCGGGTAGGTCGCCGTTCTCGCGCGGGTCACGCCAGGTCTGGCCGCCCTCGGCGAAGCGCTTCGTACGAGCGAGCGCGTCGGTGAACAGCGGGTTCCTCGTCTCCTGCTCCGGGATGTAGTCGCTGTTGCCCTTCGCGAACCGGCTCACGGCCTCGACACCGGCAGAGATGAACACGTCGCCCTCGCCGGCCTTGATGGCGTGGTACGCCATGCGCGTCGTCTGCAGGCTCGACGAGCAGTAGCGAGTGATCGTCGTACCCGGCACGTCGTCGAGTCCGAGCTGGACGGCGACGATGCGGGCCATGTTGAAGCCTTGCTCGCCGCCGGGCAGCCCGCAACCGAGCATCAGGTCTTCGACCTCATGCGGGTCGAGCTCGGGAACCTTCTCCAGCGCGGCCGTGATCATCGCGGCGGAGAGGTCGTCGGGACGCATGTCCTTCAGCGATCCCTTGTTCGCTCGGCCGATCGGCGAGCGTGCGATGGAGACGATGACTGCTTCGGGCATGGGCGGTGACCAACCTTTCCTGTGGCGCTGCCACGTCGTACGTCAGAAGCCGAGCTCGCGGCCGATGAGCTCCTTCATGATCTCGTTCGAACCGGCCCAGATCTTGGTGACGCGGGCGTCGCGCCAGGCGCGGGCGACGCGGTACTCGTTCATGAAACCGTAGCCGCCGTGCAGCTGGACGCAGCTGTCGAGCACGTCGTTCTGCACCTCGGCGGACCACCACTTCGCCTTCGCGGCGTCGGTCGCGCTGAGCTCGCGCCGCCGGTGCGCCTCGACGCACTGGTCGATGAAGGCCTGGGCGACCTCGATCTTGGTGACCAGCTCGGCGAGCAGGAACTTGTTGTGCTGGAACGCACCGATCGACTGGCCGAACGCCTTGCGCTCCTTGGCGTACTCGACGGTCTCGCGAAGGATCTGCGCGGCGTGGGCGATGTTGGACACGCCCGCACCGAGCCGCTCCTGCGGCAGCCGCTCCATCATGGACACGAACCCGCGGTCGACCTCGCCGATGACCTGTTCGGGGCCGACGCGTACGTCTTCGAAGAACAGCTCGGCGGTGTCGGACTCGGTCTGGCCGACCTTGTCCAGCTTGCGACCGCGCGAGAAGCCGTTCGTTCCCGTCCATCGCGCTCGGTCGTCCGCTCCCTCCGCGGCGGCCACTCGTCCCTCGCGGCCACCACTCCGCTCGCTACCTTCCTCGCCGCTCATGCCGGCCTCGATCGCGAACAACGTGATGCCCTTGGCCTTCTTCTCCGGGCTCGTACGCGCGGCGACCACGATCAGGTCGGCGGAGTAGCCGTTGGTGATGAAGGTCTTGGACCCGTTGATCAGCCAGCCGTCGCCGTCGCGTACCGCGGTCGTCTTGAGCGCCGCGAGGTCGGAGCCGCCGGACGGTTCGGTCATCGCGATCGCGGTGAGGATCTCGCCCGAGCAGAACCCGGGCAGCCAGCGCTGCTTCTGCTCGTCGGTGCACAGGTCGACGAGGTAGGGAGCCACGATGTCGGCGTGGATGCCGACGCACGACGACAGCGCGGCGTTGACCTTGCTCAGCTCTTCGGCGAGGACGGCGTTGAAGCGGTAGTCGCCCGCGCCCGCCCCGCCGTACTCCTCGGGGACCTCGAGGCCGAGCAGGCCCTGCTTGCCCGCCTCGAGCCAGAACTCGCGCGGGATCGCGCGCGCCTCCAGGTGCTCGTCGACGTACGGGCGCGCGTGCCGGTCGAGGAACTCGCGGCAGGACGCCCGGAACGCCTCGTGATCGTCGCCGAAGATGTATCTCTGCATGACCTTGCCGTCCCCTGACTCGACGCTGACCTGACCCGACGCATGCGCCTTGACTAAGCGCTTGCTCAGGATCTAACGTCCGGGCAGGACATGTCAACGGCAGACGGGCGTGATGATGGCGGAGATCACTTCACGGACCACCTCACGCGACCGATTGATCGACGCAGCCGTCGAGGCGTTCGCCGAACGCGGGTTCCATGCGACGACGACCCGCGACATCGCGGCCCGTGCGGGAATGAGCCCGGCCGCGCTCTACGTGCACCACGCCTCGAAGGAACAGGTGCTCTACGAGGTGAGCCGGCTCGGCCACGAGGGCGCGCTCGCCGCCGTGCGCGACGCAGTCGAGGGGATCGACTCCCCCGTCGATCGACTTGCGGCGTACGTACGCGCGTTCACCTGGTGGCACGCGGAGCACCACACGCGCGCTCGCATCGTGCAGTACGAGCTCGACTCGCTGTCACCCGAGCACTACCAGGAGGTCGCGGCGATGCGCCGCGAGATCGACGACGTGCTGCGCGGCGTACTGCTCGCCGGCGTGCGCGACCGATCGTTCGACCTCGAAGAAGACGACGTCCCAGGGACGGCAGTGGCCCTGCTGTCCCTGGGTATCGACGTCTCGCGCTGGTTTCGCGACGACGGGTCCCGCTCGGCCCCCGACATAGCCGAGCGTTACGCGGAGCTCGCCGTACGCATGGCCGGCGCGCGATAGCCGGCCCGGATCAGGCCTGCAGCACGGCCTCGACGGTGAGCTGGATCGTCACCTTGTCGCCGATCATCAGCTTGTCGCCGGAGACGGGGATGTTGAAGTCGATCCCGAACTCCTTGCGGCTGATCGTTGTCGTCGCCTCGAGGCCGAGACGCGTGCCGCCCCACGGGTCGCCGCCCTCGCCGAGCACCTCGACGTCGAGCTCGACCGGCTTGGTGACGCCGCGGATCGTGAGGTCGCCCAGCGCGACGTAGGTCTCGCCCTTGTCGCGGATACCGGTCGACTGGAACGTCATCGTCGGCGTCTCGTCGACGGAGAAGAAGTCGCTGGAACGCAGGTGGTTGTCGCGATCCTCGGTGCCGGTGTTGACCGACGACAGCTCGACGGTCGCGGTCGCGCTCGAAGCGAGCCCGGTGGAGTCGGTGACGATCTCGCCCTCGAACGTCTCGAACTTGCCGCGCACCTTGCTCATCAGGTGGCGAACGGTGAACCCGACCTCCGAATGGGTCGTGTCGATCTTCCAGGTTCCGGCGGTGAACTCGGCCATGTGGCGTCTCCTTGAGGAAATTAGTTTACGCTTCAACGGTTTCTACTGTAGCGCTCATTAGTTGAGCCGTCAACTAGCGGTACCATGTACGCATGACGCAGGCACCGAGCACCTCGGATACGCACTGGCTGGACGACGATCAACAGCGCGATTGGCGCGCCTTCCTCGGTGGTTCGACCGTGCTCTTCGAGCGGCTCGACCGCGATCTGCGCGAGAGCCACAACCTGTCGATGCCGGAGTACGAGATCCTGGTCCGGCTCTCGGAGGCGCCGAGTCGCCGGATGCGAATGGCCGAGCTGGCCGCCTCGGTCGCGCAGTCGCGCAGTCGCACGACCCATACGATCGCGCGCCTGCAGAACGCCGGGCTCGTCGCCCGGGAGGCAAGCCCCGACGACGGCCGCGGCGTACTGGCGCAGCTGACCACCGCAGGCCTCAGCCGCCTCGAGGAGGCGGCCCACACCCACGTACGCGGCGTGCGCGAGTACCTGGTGGACGCGGTCTCACCGGACGACTTCGCCGCGATCGGACGCGCGTTCGACGCGATCCGGCGCGAGCTTCACGGCAAGCCCTTCTAAACGCTGACGAGAGAGTTTTGGCCCACTGACGAGAGATTGCGTACCCGGTGGCACCGGGTACGCAATCTCTCGTCAGTGGGCCAAAAACTCTCTCGTCAGCGTCAGGGGCGGGTCAGGCGGCGGTGCGTGACCCGATGGGGGCGCGCTGCCTCGACTCCGAGGCGCTCGACCTTGTTCTGCTCGTAGTCGGCGAAGTTGCCCTCGTACCAGAACCACCGCGCCGGATCGTCGTCGGTGCCCTCCCACGCCAGGATGTGGGTGGCGACCCGATCGAGGAACCACCGGTCGTGCGATACGACGACCGCGCAACCCGGGAACTCGAGTAGCGCGTCCTCCAACGACTGCAGGGTCTCGACGTCGAGATCGTTGGTGGGCTCGTCGAGCAGCAGCAGGTTGCCGCCCATCTTCAGCGTGAGTGCGAGGTTCAGCCGGTTGCGCTCACCGCCCGAGAGGACACCTGCCGGCTTCTGCTGGTCGGAGCCCTTGAAGCCGAACGACGCGACGTACGCCCGGCTCGGCACCTCGTAGTTCGCCACCTTGATGAAGTCGAGCTCGTCGGAGACGACCTGCCAGACGTTCTTGTCGGGGGCGATGCCGCCGCGACTCTGGTCGACGTAGGAGATCGAGACCGTCTTGCCGACGTCGAGGCTGCCGGAATCGGGCTTCTCCTGACCGACGATCATCCGGAACAGCGTCGACTTGCCGACGCCGTTCGGGCCGACGACGCCGACGATGCCCGCTCGCGGCAGGTTGAAGGACAGGCCGTCGAACAGCTCCCGGTCGCCGAAGCTCTTGTGCAGATCGGATGCCTCGAGGACGACATCGCCCAGCCGCGGACCGGCGGGGATGTTGATCTCCTCGAAGTCGAGCTTGCGGTTGCGCTCGGCCTCGGCGGCGAGCTCCTCGTACCGCCGGAGGCGCGCCTGGTTCTTGGTCTGGCGCGCCTTGGCGTTGGACCGCACCCACTGCAGCTCCTGCTCGAGGATCCGGGCGCGCTTGGCGTCCTTCTTGCCCTCGACGACGAGACGGTCCCGCTTCGTCTCGAGGTACGTGGAGTAGTTGCCCTCATAGGGATGGGTCTTGCCGCGGTCGAGCTCGAGGATCCACTCGGCGACGTTGTCGAGGAAGTACCGGTCGTGGGTGATCGCGAGCACCGCGCCCGGGTAGTTCGCGAGGTGCTGCTCGAGCCACTGCACGCTCTCGGCGTCGAGATGGTTGGTCGGCTCGTCGAGCAGCAGCAGGTCGGGCTGCTCCAGCAGCAGCTTGCACAGCGCGACGCGACGGCGCTCACCGCCCGACAGATGGTCTACCAGCTCGTCCGGCGGCGGACAGCGCAGCGCGTCCATGGCCTGGTCGAGACGCGAATCGAGATCCCACGCGTTGGCATGGTCGAGATCGGTCTGCAGATTGCCCATCTCGGCAAGCAGCGTGTCGTAGTCGGCGTCGGGATCGGCGAGCTCCGCGCTGATCGCGTTGAAGCGATCGAGCTTGCTCTTGACGTCGACGACGGCCTCTTCGACGTTCTCGAGCACCGTCTTGCCCTCCGTGAGCGGCGGCTCCTGCAACAGGATGCCGACCGTCGCCCCCGGATCGAGGATCGCGTCGCCGTTGTTCGGGTGCTCCAGCCCCGCCATGATCTTCAGCAGGGTCGACTTGCCGGTGCCATTGGGCCCGACCACGCCGATCTTCGCCCCGCGCAGGAACGAGAGCGTGACGTTGTCGAGGACGACCTTGTCGCCGTGGGCCTTGCGGACATTACGAAGCGTGAAGATGTACTCGGCCATGATGTCCAAGCGTAGGGGACGGCCCACGGATGCCTCAGGCCGGTGCTGGCTCGGGCATCCCGCCGTGCCGATCTGCATGCTCACCGTCGCGCGGGTGTTCGCCCGCCGGAGTCGCGGCAACCGGTGCGGCTGCGGCGAAGACCGGCTTCCCCGCGGGTCGCTCGTTGCGCCGGAACGCCGTCGTACCGCGGTTCAGGTCGTGCGCGACGGTCGTCGCGACCAGAACGTCGCGGTAATGCTGGCCGCCGTCGTCCGCCCACTTCTCCGCCTGCATCCTGCCGGTCACGATGACCGGCTCACCGCGCTGCACCGAAGCCGCGATGTTCTGTGCGAGGGTGCGCCAGGCCTTTACGGTCATCCACACCGTTTCGCGATCTCGCCACTCGCCATCACGATCGCGGAATCGCGACGTCGAACCGAGTCGGAACATCGCCCGGTCGTTGCCGTTGCCGGGCCGGAACTCGACGTCGGTACCGACGTAACCGGTGATCGTGACCTGCGCATCCTGCATGGCCTGCCTCCCAGTGCTCACCCGCCCGCGACCGCCGCGGGCTCTCGTCACCACTGTGCGGGTCCGAAGGGCGCAGGTGCGTGCGTACGCGAGCCGATGTGGATATCGTCCCGGATCACGTCCCGCTGTGGAGGAATCCCGGCGCGACGCAGGCGCGCCCCGCTGTAGAAGCTAGCCGCGGCCGTCCAGCGCCGCGCGCAGGCCTGCTCGGGTTGCGTCGTAGGCGTGCAGCTCCTTGTCGACCGGAGCGATGATCTGCTCATCGGCGACCCGGGCGATCGACTGACGTAGCGCCGCATCGGCCTCGCGCGCCCGGCGCTTTGCGGACGTGCCGACGGCGATCCTCGAAACGATCCCGAGCACGATGCCCACGACGAGCGCGCCGCCGGCCACGATCAGCGGAACCGACACGCCACCGACCTCGGGGTCGGGCAGGCCCGTGCCGTCGGAGACCGTGACGGCGATCCACCACGCGAGCCCGACGACGACCCCGAGCAGCAACAGCCACTGCACGATGTTCACGATGCGCATCCAGAGCGGGGGCTTCGTCAGACCCAGGTCGGCCGACTCGACCGCGTGGTCGACGGCGTCCACGATCTCACCGCTCCGGCCGGTCGTGGCGGAGCGCACCGCCCGCACCCACGGCTGGGTGAGGGTGCTCGTGGTGTTCTCTGCGAGCTCGCGTACGGCGGAATCGGCGTGGCCGCGCTGTGCCCGCAGCTCGGGCATGGACGCGTGCACCAACGCCGCGGATGACATGTCGCCGTCGCCGCCGATGCGATGACCGGGATCGGTGCGTGGCCGCGTGACCAACCGCATGAGCGGCCAGCTCGTCATTCGCGCGCCGCGCTCGACCGCGATCGAGCGCACCAGCTCGACCACCGAAGGGACCCCGACGCTGTCGGCGAGGCCATCGCGGAACGCCGCCCGCTCGCTCTCCCCGATGACCGGAGTCTCGACCGTGCCGCTCACCGCCGCGAGCTGTTCGGCCACCGGGCGTACGTCGGCGCCGATCCGCCCGCGCGCCGCCTGCTTCTCGCGGATGCGCTTCACCAGCATGCGCCGCAGGTCGTCGAGTCCCTGGCCGGTGACGGTCGACGTGGTGAGCACGATGGGGTCGGGAACCCCGTCGTTCACCAGCAGCCGGCGTACGTCGGCGACCGCCGCGTCACGCTTGTCCGCAGGAATCAGATCGATCTGGTTGAGCACGACGATCATCACGTCGCTGTGCGTGGCGTACGGCTTCAGGTAACGCTCGTGGATCGCCGCGTCGGCGTACTTCTGGGGATCGAGCACCCACACCAGCAGATCGGCGTACTCGACCAAGCGGTCGACCTCGAGGTGGTGGGCGACCTCGGTCGAGTCGTGGTCGGGCAGATCGAGGAGTACGAGACCGCGCAGGTTGGTGTCGTCGCTCGAGGTGTCGAGCATGCTCATCCGCGACACCTGCTGGCGCGCGGGAATGCCGATCCAGTCGAGGATGTCGGACGCACCCTCGGGGCCCCAGGCGCACGCGAGTGCCCACGACGTCGTCGGGCGCTTGACGCCGACGCCCGCGATCTCCAGATCGCTGAGCTTGTTGAACAGCGACGACTTGCCCGAACCGGTCGCTCCGGCAAGCGCCACGATCGTGTGCTCACTCGACAGCCGCAAGCGCGCGTTGGCGTGTTCGACGACGGTGTTGGCCGGGTCGAGCAGCTCGTCGTCGAGCCGCCCACGGCTCGCATCGACGGCCCGCGACAGTCCCGACACGCGTACCGACACGTCGGCACGTTCGTTCGCGAGAACCTCACCCGCGCTCAAAGGCGTTCCCTTCCTGGATTCATCCGGGCATCGTCCACCCCGCGGGCCGCACCACGCAGGGCGTCGTACGCGCCCCGGCGTGGGGCGTTGGCGGCGAGTACGTCGAGGTGCCGACGCTGCTCGTCGGCGAACAGCGTACGCACTCGGCGGTGCAACTCCGACTCCGCGGTCTTCGCGAGAGTCGTGACCGTCTGCTCGCCGAGGATCGAGTCGAGCAGCTGGCGCGCCGCTGCGGTGGTCGGATCGGTCGTCGTTGCCTGCTGGGTGAACACCACCATCGCGAGTGCGGCCGCGACGCCGTCGACACCGAGAGCGAGGAAACCCCCGCTGAGCCGCTTCTCCGCGGCCTCGGCACGTACGAGCGATCGGGTCCACTCCTGCCATTCGCGAGCGGCCCATGCCGCGCGGGAGCGAAACTCCGGCGTGGCACGGTCGAGCGCGACGTCGGCGTTCTCCAGCAGGGCGTGGCCCGCAGTCGACGCGGCCCATGAGCGGTCGACCCGCTCGGCGGCCTGCTCGGCGTACTGGACGAGTACGGTGCCGAGCGTCTGCTCGACGGCCTCGCTGACGTCGATCGCCGCACTGCGACGGCCGCGGAAGGAGTTGACCATGCGCTCGCGAATGCGGCCGACCTTCTCCTCGAGCGAACGCATGAACTCACCGGTGCCGACGAACGACTGCCAGCGCGCGCCGACCTCGCCGGTCAGCAGCGAGCCATCGGAGACCGCCCGCATGACGTCTGCCTCGGCCTGCCGGTAGCCGCGCTCGACCTGCGTACGCAGCTCCCCGGCCGCCTCCTCCTGCGCCGCAACGGCGTCGGCGATCTCGTGCGAGCTGAAGACGGTCTGCCGGATCGCGCCGTCGAGCGTCTGCGAGATGACCGACGTACGAGCCGTGTCGTCGGAGGCGAGGTCGTGCATCCACCGGCGGACCTCGCCGATGACGCCCCGGGTGAGGAGCCCGTCTTCGTCGAGGTCGGTCTCCGGGACGATGAACAGCGGCGAGTCGCGCAGGCCGCGGGCACTCATCATCCGGGCGAGGTGGCCGCGTACCTCCAGAGCCGCGTCGGGCAGGGTGCGGTCGAGTACGACGGCGACCGACGCGCCACGTTTGCCGGCGCCCTGCAGGAACTCCCACGGCACCTGGTCGGCGTAGCGGGCCGCCGACGTCACGAAGAGCCACAGGTCGGCGGCCGCGAGAAGCTGCCCGGCGAGGGCGCGGTTCTCGCGGTCGACCGAGTCGACGTCGGGTGCGTCGAGGATGGCGATGCCGCGCGGGAGCAGCTCGGTCGCGACGAGATGCATCGCGCCCGGGCCCGCCGACGGGCTGGACGTACGCTCCAGGTCGGGAAGGATGCGCTCGGGCGCGAACCACTCCGCGTCGAGGGGATGGTGCACCAGCACGGGCGACTTCGTCGTCGGCCGGAGCACCCCGACCTCCGAGACGGCCTGGCCGACGATCGAGTTGACCAGCGTGGACTTGCCTGCACCGGTCGAGCCACCGACCACCGTGAGCAGTGGTGCGTCGAGTTGTACGAGGCGCGGAAGGATGTAGTCCTCGAGCTGGTCGACGGTCGTCGAGCGGAGCTCACGGAGGGTGACGGCGTCGTCGGTCTCGAGACCCAGGGAGGCCGAACCGACCGCTTCGCGCAGCCGTACCAGGGCAGCGAGCAGCTCAGGCGACGACCGCACCGCTACCTCGCTCCGCATCCTTCGCCTCCATCACGACCAACGCGTGTGTCTGGCGCACCCAGCATTAGTACGTTCACTGTAGTAGAGATCGGCATGGTGGACCTAAGTCGGGACTACAACACGCGTCACAAGGGTCACACGCCGACCCGCTTCTGTCGCCTCGAATCGGCGCCGGATGGCCGGCGCGTCACCTGCGCCGAGGCGGGCCCGGCGGGCGGTACGGCGCCGGTGGAGGCGGGTACGGCGGGGATGTCACCTGCTGTGGTGCCTGCCAGGTCGTCGGAGGCGGCTGGTGCCACGCCGGAGGCGGGTAGCCCCACGCCGGGCTGCGAACCGCGCGCGGCAGCCGCTTGACGATCCGAACCGGTGGCGGCAGCACGATCCGCGGTCGTACCAGCGTCATCGCCGCGCGCATCGCATCGACGCGCTCGACTGCGTGGTACTTCGGGCGTCCGCGCATCACGCCGTCGTACAGGAATGCCGTCTCGCACGCCAGCTTCTGGTAGCGCCGCACCGCATGCGCCGCATCGTCGCCGGACGCGCGCTTGGCGTACGCGCGAGCGCGCGAGCGCAACCCGAGGCGGGCGAGATACGGCACCTCGTCCACGTGCAGCCAACCGCGGCGCCGCGCCATGTCGGTCAGCGCCTCCCACAGCAGGCGACCCTCGTTTCGGCGCGCGATCATCGCCCAGGTGATCAGCCCGCCGAGGAGCGTCAGCATGCCGACGTACGCGACCAGGAGCAGCCCGGGCTCGCCCGTGGACGCGGCGGCGTTCCAGCTGCCGTGCGCGAGCATTCCGGCGCCGATACCGATGACGGGGAAGACCACCCGCGCAATGGGCTTGCGAGCGAGCGTCGCCATCGCGAGCCCGACGCCGAAGAGGCTGGTGAAGATCGGGTGCATGAACGGCGTCATCAACCCTCTGCCGAAGAAGGTTCCGGTAGCGCCGAGGGTGCCCGGGATGTCGACCTCGGATGCGGCCATGTACGCCGACGTGTAGTAGAGGACGTTCTCGGTGAAGGCGAAGCCGAGCGCCGCGACGCCCGCGTACACGAACCCGTCGACCATGCCGTCGATGACGCGGCGTCGGCGAAGCAGCGTGAACAGCAGGAAGACGCCCTTCGCAGGTTCCT
Organism: Solicola gregarius; assembly: GCF_025790165.1. Classification (GTDB taxonomy): domain Bacteria; phylum Actinomycetota; class Actinomycetes; order Propionibacteriales; family Nocardioidaceae; genus Solicola; species Solicola gregarius. Next base: position 3,493,617 of record NZ_CP094970.1, on the reverse strand, counting down.
CGAGCAGGGGCGCGAGGTAGACCGCCGACGTGTGCATCGACGGCTCCCACACCTTCTCGATGGGCACCTGGACCAGGAGCACGATCGTGACGGCACCGAACGCGCCCCACACGAACGCCGAGCCGAGGTAGCGGCGGGGCTCGGGCTCATAGCTGTCGAGCCAAAGGTAGACGCCGACGAGCACCGGGACGGGTAAGGCGGCGTAGAGAAGCGCAAGCGCGACGCTCTCGACATCCGCCCCACCCTTCTGGGTGAGGTAGACGATGCCGCCGACGAGCCCGACCGCGGCGGCCGCGCACATCAGTACGGTGAGCAGCGTTCGGCCCGACTGGTGGAGCGGGTCGTCGAGCTCGCCGGCCCGGGTGCCGGGTCGACCGGGAGAGTCGGGCCGTGGCTGCGAACTGCTCACGCGGCCGCCTTCTCGACGAGCGACTCGATGTCGTCGAGATCGTCGACGTCGACGGTCTCGCCGTCGATGCGGACCGTGGGCGTGAACTCGACGCCGTCGTCGGAGGCGTCGGACGTCACCTTGTCGACCCAGCCGTCGTGCGTACCGTCGTCGATGCAGTCGGCGACCGCCCTGTTGTCGGTGCCCGACTCGACGGCGATGTCCGCCAGCCCGGCGTCGGCGTACTCCCCGCGAACATCCGGTCATGGAAGTCGACGAACACCTTGCGACCGGCCCCGTCGAGTACGCACGCCATCGCGTTCACCGGCGCAACGGAGTCGTCGCTGATCAGTGCGATCGGGCGATACTCCAAGGTGATGTCGCCTCGATCGGCCGCCTCCTGCAGGAACTCGCCGTGCTCGGTCTCGAAGTCCCGGCAGTGCGGGCACAATGGATCCTCGTACACGACCACTTCGACGGCGTCACCCGATGCTTGGTTCGCCGCGGGATACAGAACGCCGCCCTGCGCCGTCACACCGTCGGGCGTGACGACGGGCTCGTCCTTGTTCAGCCAGCTGATCAGGAACACGACGACGGCGACGGCCGCGACGGCGGCGACGGCGATGACCACCGTGCGGACCGTACGCCTGCGCTTCTCGAACTGCTCGTGCTCGCGTCGCTCCGCCTCTGCACGCGCGAGGCGCTCGCGCTTCTGCTTCTTCGTCGCCAATGTCGCCCCGCCTCCACGTGCCGCCATCGGCCGCTGCCCGGTGCAGCGGCTAGGCTTCGTACGCCAGCGCCCGTAGCTCAGCTGGATAGAGCAGTGGACTTCTAATCCACCGGTCGCAGGTTCGAATCCTGCCGGGCGCGCCCATTATCGCGGGTACGTCTGAAGCGATGGGACACCAGCCCGTCGCTGCCCGCTCTGGGATCATATCCGGCAGGTAATGCTCCGCCGCAGCCCATGCCGCCCCGGTCGGGCGAGCATTGTGGAAGCCGGCTCCCGGTGAACGTGGGCATGCCGGGAACGGGCCGACGGAGGGGCCGCCTACCGGGCGGGTGCGCTCTCCTCGCCGGGCTGGTAGTCGGTGTCCCAGGCGACCTCAGGGGAGCCCGTGAGCGGGTTGGTGTCGAAGTAGCGGACCTCGTAGACGCGCTCGCTGAACCTCCACCCGTCAGGCGTGCGTCGGTAGCGGTCGTGGAAGAGCGCGTGGTTGACGACCGACCGGCCGTCCCGTTGACGTCCGAGCTCGAAGACCAGGGCGCGACCGGTCGCGGTGTCGCCGTCGACCTGGATCGAGCCCGGGTGGGTGTTCTGCACGAAGAACTCCCAGTTTTCGGCCAGCTGCTCGTTGCCGGATCGGATCGCCTCCCATCCCACGAGCTCGATGTCGACTTCGGGGATTCGGTAAACGGCGTCAGTGGTGTACAGCGACATCAGGCGATCAACGTCGTGCATCATGGCGGCATCGGTGAACTCCGCTTGCAGCGCCTGGATCTCGGCGCGGTCTGCGATGGCCTGGAGGTCGTTCATGGTGACGTCTTCCTTCCGGAATCGGCCGGCCGACCTGTTGTCGGCCGGAAACTTGTGATGTGGACTCAGAGCTCGGTCAGCAACGCGCGGGCACGAGCGGCGACCTGGTTGAGCACTCGCGTGGTGGCCGCCACGTCGTCCTCGGGAAGGCCTTCCCAGACGGGCCGGGTCGCCTCGGTGATCCGAGCCTGCATCCGGTCGAGGAGCTCGCGCCCGGCGTCGGTGAGAACGCCTTCGTCGAGCAGTCCGCGCGCGGTCAGTGCGGCGACATGGTCGTCTGCGCCAGTGAACTGGGCCCGGTCGCGCGCGGCGTCCGCCAGACCGGCGGCATCCACCGTGCCGTCGAGCAGTCCCGAGAGGCGGAGTGTCACCCACTGTGGTTCGCTGAGGTCGGTGCCGGCGAGCAGGCGTCGCAGAACGGCGTTGAGTGACTTCTCCGTCTCTCCGATGAGTCGTGGTCCTAGTGGTGTTTCCATGGCAGTCCTTCTCTGGTCGACGGCCGTTGGCCGATCTCGGCCCGGTCGCCTCTGGTGGTGTCGGTCAGAACCCGATCGCTTCGCGGAGCAGCAGGACGGTGCCACGCCCGGGGTGTGGCTCTGCATTGAGGATGAGCATGCGATTGAGCGCACTGGGCACCCCGTACGCCTGCATCGCACGTTCGTTCTCCAGCGGGAGGCAGTGGTTTTCGACCCGGCTCAGCGCGGTGCTCAGGTCGGGCACCACCTTCTGTGCTCCGACGACCCAGATCGCCCGGGCAGCGGCGCCGGCGTAGCCCGGCAGCTGGCTGCCGCTGGCCGAGGCTGTCACCAGGGAGCCGGTCTCGGTGACCGCGTGGACGCTGCCCACGATGACGTCTGGGCACGCGATCATCCGCCAGATCTCGGCCACCTGGGTCGCGCGGTCCATGGAGGAGCTTCGTGCCTTGACCGACTCGTATCGCCCGCTGCCGTTGATGTCCTCGTCGATGCCGGACAGGCGGAGCGTCTCGCTGGCCCCGGTGAACACAGTGGCGCCCTCGGGGATCAGGTGCTCGACGCGGGCACGCGCCCCGGCAGCGTCATCGAGGATCTCCACGCCGAAGTTCGCCTCCTCGAGCGCGGTCGCCGCTCGCTTCAGGCGCTCGTCGGGTGCCGGTTCGGTGAACAGTGTTGGCGGAACCGTGCTTGTCATGGTGCCTCCTGGCTTGTGGGTGGCAGGTCGCCGAGTGGTGGGTTGCTCTCACCGGTACGACAACGCACCTCGCCAGAACGTCAGGCGAGGCGCCGACCTCACGTTCGGGTGCGTTGTCTTGTCAAGGTTGTGAGGGCAGATGCGACCGAGAGGCTGATGACACGATGACCACCGAATGGGGCCCGGGGCACGACCCGGCCGATCCTGGCCTGGGCGTGATCATGAGCGAGCGGCGCCAGCTGCTCAACCTCGCCTACCGGCTTCTCGGCTCGCTCGCCGATGCCGAGGACGCCGTGCAGGAGACGTACGCCCGTTGGTACGCCATGTCCCGGCAACAGCAGGCGGCCATCGAGGTCCCCGGCGCCTGGCTGACCAGGGTCGCCAGCCGAATCTGCCTCAACCTGCTCGGCTCGGCACGGGCGAGACGCGAGAGCTACGTCGGTGAATGGATCCCCGAGCCGCTGCCGAAACGTAGCGAGTGGATCTGTGGGCCGGCGAGTGACAGCACCGGCGACCCAGCGGACCGGATCACCCTCGACGAGTCGGTCAACATGGCGTTCCTCGTCGTACTCGACTCGATGACCCCGGCCGAGCGGGTCGCCTTCATCCTCCACGACGTCTTCCGCTACCCCTACGCAGAGGTGGCCGAGATCGTCGGCCGCACGCCGGCGGCGTGCCGCCAGCTCGCCTCGTCCGCGCGGCGTCGCATCCGCACGTCGCACGGTGCGACTCCACCGGCCCAGCAGGCCGAGATCGTCCGCGAGTTCAAGCGGGCATGGGAGAACAAGGACATCGACGCCCTCATCGGACTCCTCGACCCCAACGCCACGGCGATCGCCGACAGCGGCGGCATGGCCACCAGCTTCCTGCAGCCCATCGAGGGCGGCGAGCAGGTCGCGCGCGCCTGGGTCGAGATCGCGCACCGCACGCCCAGCACCATGACCTTCGTGGAGCGCACGGTCAACGGCCAGGCAGGCATCGTCGCCCGGCAGGCCGACGAGACCGTGACGGTGTTCGCCTTCGACATTGCAGACGACCGGGTCAAGCACATCTGGGTCGTACGAAATCCCGAGAAGCTCCGGCCATGGGTGACCGGATGACGCCGGCCGCCGGACGTCAGCCCGTCGGTGTCTCTTGCGTGGCGGCGTCCCACCGAAGTCCGGCGAGCGTCCGCTCCACGAAGTGGAGCATCCGCGCCTGACCGTGCTCGAGCGCACCGAGTCCGGTCGGCTCGTGGCCCGCATCGAACCAGTCGATGACGACGTCGCCGCCGCTCGCGCGCAGCGCATCGGCATAGCGCTGTGCCTGCGCCGCAGGCGTCCGGGTGTCCCGTGCACCTTGGTAAAGCCAGGCGGAGGCGGTCACCCGGTCGACGAGGTTGATCGCCGAGTAGCGCGCGAGGATGTCCGGGACCTCGTCGGGCGCCCCGCCGAGGAAGCCGGTCCACGCCGAGCGCAGTGCCGGGTTCATGTCGTCGTACGCCGTCCGCCAGTCCGCCATCGCGACATGGGCGAGTCCTCCGGCGAACATCGTGGGAAGCCGGGCGATCGAGAGCAGGGTCAGGTGCCCGCCGTACGACGCGCCCGTGATGAACGTGGAGTCCGGTGTGGCGAGTCCCTGCCCGCGCAGCCAGCACACGGCGGACTCGATGTCCTCGATCTCGCGATCGCCCCCGACGGCCCAGAAGCCCTCCCGGAACGTACGCCCGAAGCACACCGAGCCTCGATAGTTCAACGAGGCGTACGCGAACCCGGCATCGAGCCACGCCTGTGCCGACGGGTTGAAGCCATCGACGGCGACGAGGTTCGGGCCGCCGTGGACCTCGAGCACGGTGCCGCGGGGCTCCGCATCGGGCCGCGCCCACCAGAGCTGGATCCGGGTGCCGTCCTCGCTCTCGATCATCGAGGACGTGAGTCGGCGCCCAGCGGGCACCGCCGCCGGTGGGAGCAGAACCTGCGCGCCTCGGCCCGCCCGGTGCGTACGAACGTGCAGCGGCAGGTCCCATCGTGACCCGACGACCCGTACCTCTCCGTCGGGCGTGAAGTACGAACCGGAGTAGGTGGGATAGACATTTGCGACGTCAGGGTTCACGTAGCTCCCGTCGCCGTCGCCGAGCACCGACACCGCCGACCCGTCGTCTGCCAGGAGCAACAGGCGCTGTACGCCGTCGTCGACATGAACCGCGAGGATGCTGCCCGAGTCAGCGTGCCAGTCGAGCGCCATCACCTCGCCGCTCAGCGCCGGGAGATCGATGTCGACCCGGTCACCGGTGAGCGGGTTCCAGATCGCCGGGCGCGCGAAGCCCGAGCGCTCCGTCGAGATCAGCACCCGCGGGTCGCCGCTCCGGCCGGAGAACCGCACGGCCCTGATCGGACCGGCCGGCAGGTCGTCGAGCACCGCCACCTCGCGGCCGTCCCGGGTCTCGAGCACCGTCACCGCCGGCCGGCGTACCCCCGGACAGTGGTCGGTCGTGTCGATGCACGCGAGCGAGCCGTCGGCGGAGAGGTGGCCGTACCAGGCCTCGTTCGGCGACGAGAAGAGCGTACGAGCGCTCCCCCACGGTGCCGCCGGGATCACCAGCAGGTGGTATCCGTCGTCATCGACCACGGTCGCGGCGAGCCGGGTCGCATCCGCGCTGAACTCGAGCCCCCGGAGCACGTACGCGGCGCGCTCGGGTGCGAGCCGTACCGGCTCGCCCGACCCGACGGGCATCGCCTGCAGGAAGCCGACCTCGGACCCGCCGTTGTCGTCGAGGTCGACGACCCAGCGCCCATCCGGAGATAGCACGGCACCGAGCCCGACCGCGAACGGCAGCGGCTCGCCGGGCACCTCCGACGCGGCGTCCCAGATCCTGCCGTACGACCCGTCGCTGCCCTCTTCCACGACGAGGCTCAGGCCAGCGTCGCCGGCTGCGGGTCGTACGGTCGCGAGCTGCGGCCCGGCGAACCAGGACCGCCAGTCGCGGCTCACTCGCTCCTCCCACGGACGCCGTGCCAACGGCCGAGTGCCACGCAAGGTTTATAGTCAACGCTCATGACTAACAGGGTGGCACCGGGGCCGGCCCGCGTCAACGGGTCGCGGCGAACGCGGTCAGGCCTCGGGCGGCGCCTCGCCCGGCTCGTCGCGCGCGACCATCGCCTCGATGCCATCGAGCATCAGCTCGACGGCGACGCCGAAGATCCGCGGGTCGCCGATGCTCGCGAGGTGATCACCGACCGCCGCGATGTTCGGGTAGTCGTCGCTCGCGAGCTGGCGATACTCGACCTGCCAGGACGTCTCGTCCGCGATGCGCGTCGTCTCCGGAAGGTCCAGAAGCGCGGCCTCCATGCCACACATCGCCCGGGTCATGTTGCCGTAGGCGCGCGCACACCTCGCCGCGGTCTCCGGGCTCAGGCCCGCTCGCAGGAGTGCCCCCAGGATGAAGTCGACGTTGGCGAACTCACGCGGTCGCCGCGTCGTGCGCGCCGCCATCTGCTGCGCGAACGCCGGGTAGCGCAGGTAGTGCTCGTGCACATGACGCGCCGCCCGGCGCAGGTCGTCGCGCCAGTCGTCGGACGGCACCAGCTCGCCCCCGTACGACCGCGACCGCAGCGAGTCGATCAGCTCGAGCACCAGCTCGTCCTTGTCGCGGAAGTGCCGGTAGACCGAGGTCGGGTGCGCGTCCAGCTCGCGCCCGATCGCCTGGAACGTGAGCCCCTCGAGACCGTCCCGTACGGCAACCGCCTCGGCGGCGTCCAGGATGACCTCGCGGCTGAGGCTGTCGCGCGCTCGTCGCTGCTTGCGCCCGGGCTGGGCCATCGAGCATTCCCTCCATCGTCGGTCAGTACGGCCGGCAGCGGTCGCGCACGACGGCCGGCGATCCGGACTCTAGCCGAACTGCGTAGTCAATGTCATAGTCTATACATCTCACCCGAGGAGGACTTTGATGCCATCGGCCCCAGACGTCGAGGAGATCCGGGTCAGCAACGACGGCGTGACGATCGCCGCGCGCGTCGCGGGCACGGGGCCAGCGGTCCTGTTGCTGCACGGATACCCGGAGACGCAACGGATGTGGGATCGCGTGCTGTTCGAGCTGGCCCGGGACCACACGGTCGTCACGGCGGACCTGCGCGGGTACGGGCAGTCCGGCCGACCCCACGACGATCCCGAGCACCGGACGTACAGCAAGCGCGCGATGGCACAGGACCAGATCGGCGTGCTGGACGCGCTCGGCATCGATACGGCCGACGTCGTCGGGCACGACCGCGGCGGCCGGGTAGCGCATCGGCTGGCACTCGACCATCCGCAGCGCGTACGCAGCATCGCGGTGCTCGACATCGTCCCGACCCTGCACATGTTCACCCACGTAGACCGGTCGATGGCCGAGACGTACTTCCACTGGTTCTTCCTGACCAGACCCAGCCCGCTGCCCGAGTCACTGATCGCCGCCGACACCGAGGCCTGGATGCGCAGCCGGTTCGCCGGACGCAACGTTCGCGGTCCGGTGATCGACGACGACACGTTCGGGCAGTACGTGCGGTCGATGCGAGCCCCGGGTGGCATCGCGGCGACCTGTGCGGACTACCGCGCCGCAGCGACCACCGACCTCGACCACGACCGCGCGGATCGTACGGCGGGACGCGTCGTCTCGGCGCCATTGCTCGCCCTCTGGGGCGCAAGCAGCTACGTCGGACGCTCGTTCGACGTCACCGCGGTCTGGAGCGAGTACGCCGCCGTCGTCGATGGGCACGCCATCGACGCCGACCACTACCTGGCCGAGGAGAATCCCGATGACACCGTCGCCGCACTTCGTACGTTCTGGGCTCGGGTGAGGCGCGCATGAGCCCGCCGTCGCTGACGCGAGTACTGGAGCGCGTGGAACACCTGGTGACGGTCGAGACGCCGTCGGCAGACGCCGACCGACTGCTCGCGTGTTACGAGCCGCTGCGCGAGTGGGGTACTGCGGCGCTCAGGCGAGAACCAGACACGATCACCCGCGACGGTGTCCCGCATCTGTACTGGCCGGCGGCTGAACCGTCGGTACTCCTCCTGATGCATGCCGACACGGTCTTCGCCGCGGGCACGATCGACTCCCGGCCGTTCAGGATCGAGGACGGACGCGCGTACGGGCCGGGTGTGTTCGACATGAAGTCCGGCATCGTGATGGCTTTCGAGGCGCTCGAGCAGGTCGAGAACCCCGCCGCGATCTCCCTGGTCATCACCGGCGACGAGGAGATCGGCTCCCCCACCTCGCGGCCACTGATCGAGGAGGCGGCAGCGAATGCCCGGGCGACGCTCGTCCCGGAACCCAGCCTCGACGGCGCGCTCAAGACTTCGCGCAAGGGCGGAGGCATCTACGAGGTTCGACTCGAGGGGCGCGAGGCCCATGCCGGACTCGAGCCCGAGCGCGGGCACAACGCACTCGTCGAGCTCGCGCACGTGGTCACCCACGTCTGCGAGCTGGCAGATCCGGCCCGCGGCACTACCGTCACGCCGACGACCGCACGCGCCGGTACGACGACGAACACCGTGCCGGCGGATGCCCGAGTCGGGATCGACGTACGCGCCGGCAGCATCGAGGAGCTCCGCCGCGTCGACGACGCCCTTCGTACGATGTCGAGCCGCAACGCGCACGTGCGGATCCGACTGGACGGCGGCATCAACCGCCCTCCCCTCGAAGACTCCGCGAGCCGGGGTCTGTACGCCATCGCCCGAGAAGCGGCAGCGGCCGCGGGACTGCCCGCCGTGGAGCGCCGATCGGTTGGCGGGGCGTCCGACGGGAACTTCACCGCTGCCCTCGGGGTACCCACCCTCGACGGGCTCGGCGCCGTCGGCGATGGCGCGCACACGCCCGAGGAGTGGATCGACGTCGCGAGCCTGCCGGATCGCACGCGGCTGATCGCCGCCGTCCTGACGGCACTGGAGACCAAGTCAGTCTTATTGACTATCTAATTGCCCATACCTATTGCAAACGTAGCGCCGCGGATTTATGCTCCCGTTCATTCACCGCTTCGGCGCGGGGGCTAACTGGAGGCCACGATGTCCACGACCCGCAACACGAACCGCAGTCGACTGCTCGCCGCGGTGCTCGGCCTGGTCCTGCTGGGCACTCTCGGATGCACCGGTGGCGGCTCGACCGCCAACAGCCAGGACCCGGTCGCCGACGTGCCCGTACGCGATGGCGGTGAGGTGGTGATCGGGGCCGAGCAGGAGCCCGCCTGCGCGGACTGGCTCTCGACCTGCGCCGGGTCCATCTGGGGCGACTGGCTCATGCGGCGCCCGACCATCCCGGTGACCTTCGACATCCGCAAGGACGGTGACGACTGGGTTGCCGTGCCGTCGGACCTGCTGACCGGCGAGCCCGAGGTGGAGTCGACCGACAAGGGCATGACGATCACCTACTCGATCAACCCCGACGCGGTGTGGTCCGACGGCGAACCCATCACCTCGACGGACTTCGCGTACACCGCCGAGCAGATCCGCGACGGCGACAACATCTTCGACAAGAGCGGCTACGACACGATCACCGAGGTGGCCACGCCCGATCCCAAGACGGCGGTCGTCCACCTCGACCAGCAGTACGCGAACTGGCGAATGCTCTTCAGCAACACCTACGGCGTACTCCCCGCACACCTGCTCGAGGGCAAGGACCGCACCGCCACGATGCGCGACGGCTACTCGTTCAGCGGCGGGCCGTGGATCATCGAGTCCTGGAAGCGCGGTACGAGCGTCACGCTCGTTCCGAACGAGAACTACTGGGGCGACAAGCCGCACCTCGACAAGGTGACGTTCACCTTCATCCCGGACACTGCGGCCGCGTTCCAGGCGCTCAAGAGCGGTCAGGTCGACGCGCTGTACCCGACCCCGCAGCTGAACGCGATGAGTCAGATCGAGGCCGGGCTCCCCGGGATCAACTCGCAGGTCGACCCGCAGAGCGGCAACCTCGAGGCGCTCTGGATCAACAACGACGCGTTCCCGTTCGACTCCGAAGCCGTCCGGCGCGCCGCCACGTACTCCATCGACCGCGACGCCCTCGTCGATCGGATCTACGGCGCCGTCGATGTCGAGGATCCTGCGCAGAGCTTCCTCTCCCCGCTGGTTTCCGCGTACGCAAGCGACTCCTTCGACCAGTACGAGCTGGACCTGGACGAGGCCGCATCGCTGATGGAGGAAGACGGCTGGTCGAAGGGCAGCGACGGCATCTGGGAGAAGGACGGCCGCCAGGCGTCGTTCGTCATCCACTCGCTCGCGGGTAACAAGCGACGCGACCTGATGCTGCAGATCCTGCAGCAGCAGTTCGCCGACGCCGGCTTCGACGTGAGCATTGAGACGACCACCCCCGCCGACCTGTTCACCAAGGTCGCGCCGGCAGGTGACTTCCAGATGGGCCTGTGGACGTTGGTCGACTACTTCCCGGAGCCGACGCTCGACCAACCCTTCGGCTCGGCGAACATCCCCACCAAGACCAACGGCTACTCCGGCATCAACTTCGGTCGCGTGTCCATCGACGAGCTCGACCCCCTGCTCGACGAGACCGAGACCGAGCTCGACGTCGACAAGCGCATCGAAACGACCAAGGCCGCCGACAAGGTCATCGCCGACTCGGCCGCATCGATCCCCATCGTGGGCATCCCGAACATCCTGCTCTGGAACGAGAAGGTCGGCGGTACGGTCAGCATCAACCCCGCGGAGGGACCGTTCTGGAACCTGGAGGCGTGGGGTCTTGCCGAACAGTGAGCTCCCGAGGCCGAGAACGAGGCGAACGCCATGATCGGGTACGTACTGCGCCGCCTCGTCTACTCCGTGCCGGTCGTGCTCGTCGCGTCCTTCGTCCTGTTCTGGGCCGTCCGCGCGGCGTTCGACCCGCTGGCGAAGCTGCGACAGTCGCGTGACCCCGGCCTCGTTCAGCGCGAGACCGAACGGCTCGGGCTGGACAAGCCGGTTCCCGAGCAGTACGCCCTGTGGCTCAAGGAGTTCGTGACCGGCAACTGGGGCGTCAGTACGCGGACGAGCGGCGACGTCCGCCCGATGATCGCGGACGCGCTGTGGCCGACCACGCAACTGATCGCATGGGCGCTGCTGTGCGGTGTCCTCGTTGCCGGTTCGATCGCCGTCTTCTCCGCCGTCCACCGGTACTCGTGGGGCGATCATCTGCTCACCGGCCTTTCGTACATCGGTGTCGCGATGCCGGCGTTCTGGTTCGGGTTGATCCTGATCCAGCTGCTCGCCGTCGGCCCGATGCAGTACGTGGACACCGATGAGCCGTTCCTGTACTTCATCGGGCTGCACTCCCCCGGCGAGTCCGGGTTCAACCTCGACTACGTGCGCCACCTCGTGCTCCCGGTGCTCACGCTGACCATCGCCCTGGTGGCGAGCTGGAGCCGGTACGGGCGAGCGGCGATGCTCGACAGCCTTTCGAGCGACTACATCCGAACGGCGCGCGCCAAGGGCGTCCGTCGTCGACGAATCATCTGGAACCACGCGGCCCGCAACGCGCTCGCACCGTTCGTCACCGTGGTCGCGCTCGACGCCGCCCTGCTGTTCGGCGGACTGGTCGTCACCGAGCAGATCTTCTCGATCCCGGGCATGGGTCGACTGTTCTTGGACTCGCTCCAAGCCGGCGACGTGTACGTCCTCATCCCCTGGATGATGATCGTCGCGGTAGCGGTCGTCGCCTGCAACCTCATCGCCGATCTCAGCTACGCCGTACTCGATCCGAGAGTGAGACTGCGATGACCGCGACTCCCAACGGGACGGCATCGGCCGAGACGTCTACCCGGAAGGCATTCGTACGCCGCTTCGCGCGCCACCGACTCGCCGTTCTCGGCCTGCTCGTACTGATCGTGCTCGCGATCGCGACGTTCGGCGCCGACGTGGTGGCGCCGTCGCCCCGTGGCGCGCAGGACCTCACTCTCGGTCCGACGCCTCCGTCGGCCGCGCACTGGTTCGGGACCGACGAGCTGGGCCGCGACTACCTGAGCGAGCTGCTGTACGCAGGGCGGGTCTCGCTCGCTGTCGGGCTCGCGGTCGCGATGCTGTCGACGGCGTTCGGCACCCTGGTCGGCACCATCGCCGGGTACGCAGGCGGGGTCGTCGACGAGCTCGTCATGCGCATCACCGATCTGTTCCTGATCGTTCCCGCGATCGCCATCCTCGCTCTCGCCCTGGAGGCATTGGGCCAGTCGACGCCGGCGATCGTCATGGTGCTCGCGGCGATCGGCTGGACGTACGTCGCACGGATCGCGCGATCGCAGGTGCTCAGCCTGCGCGAGCGGGAGTTCGTCGACGCCGCCCGATCCATCGGTGCCTCCCCGCCGCGCATCGTCGTACGCCACATCCTGCCAAATCTCGCGGGCATCATCGCGGTCAACATGTCGCTCACGGTCGCGACGGCGATCATCATCGAGTCGACTCTGAGCTTTCTCGGATTCGGCGTGCAGCCGCCGTCGTCGAGCTGGGGTTCCTTGTTGAGCACCGCCTCCGGTCTGGTCGGCACGCCCGAGGCGTACCTGCTCTACTTCCCCGGCCTGCTCATTCTGACGACCGTGCTCGCGGTCAACTTCGTCGGCGACGGCCTCCGCGACGCACTCGACCCGCAAGGCAAGAACCTATGACATCAGATCTGACCGACCCACTCCTGACCGTCGACGACCTGCGCGTCACGTACGGGCACGGCGCGACCGAGGCCGTGACCGTCGACGGTCTCGGCTTCACCGTCACGCCGGGCGAGACGCTGGGGATCGTCGGAGAGTCCGGTTCCGGCAAGAGCATGGCCTCCCTCGCCGTCCTCGGTCTGCTGCCGCGTGGCGCGAACGTCACGGGGTCGGTGCGGTTCCGCGGACAGGAGCTCCTCGACCGCTCGGACGAGTCCATGCGTACGCTGCGCGGCAACGACATCGCCATGGTGTTCCAGGACGCGCTCACCGCGTTGAATCCCGTGCACACGGTGGGCGACCAGCTGCTCGAGGCGATCCGTGCGCACCGCACGGATCTCTCCCGGTCTGCCATGCGCGAGCGCGCGATCGAGACGCTCGACGTCGTCGGCATTCCGGCGCCACAGGAACGCATGGACCAGTACCCACATGAGTTCTCCGGCGGCATGCGGCAACGAGCCATGATCGCGATGAGCATCATCAACGACCCCGCGCTGCTGATCGCCGACGAGCCGACGACCGCACTCGACGTCACGGTGCAGGCGCAGGTGCTCGACGTGTTCCGCCGGATTCGCGAACGTACGGGCACCGCGATCATCCTGATCACCCATGACCTGGGAGTCGTTGCCGGTGTGGCGGACCGGGTGCTGGTGATGTACGCCGGCCGCCAGGTCGAGGTCGCGGATGTCGACTCGCTCTTCTACGAGACCGCACACCCGTACACCGCGGGCCTGCTGGCGTCATTGCCCGGGCTGAACTCGGCAGGTGCCCGCCAGCGTCTGTTCCAGATCGACGGCCAGCCGCCGGACTCCACCGCGCTCCCTCCGGGCTGCCGATTCGCGCCGCGCTGCGCACACACCGTCGACGCGTGCACCACGTCCGTTCCACCGATGACCACGATGTCGGCCGGTCACGCGTCCTACTGCGTACGTGCGAGCGAGCTCCAGAACGGACTGCTGCGATGAAGACCCTCGAACTCACCGACCTGATCAAGACGTACGCGGTACGCCGCGGCGTACTCGGACGCCGAAGTGGATCCGTGCAAGCGGTCTCGGGCGTCAGCATCAGGGTCCCCGCGGGGACGACGTACGGACTCGTCGGTGAGACCGGTTGCGGCAAGAGCACGTTGGGACGCTGTGCCGCGCGTCTGAACGAGCCCGATGACGGCACGGTGATGGTCGGCGACGACGAGATCACCCGGCTGCGTGGCGGACAACTGCGCGACGTTCGCCGCAAGGTCCAGACGGTGTTCCAGGATCCGTTCGCGTCCCTCAACCCTCGGATGTCGATCCGCTCCATCGTTCGCGAACCGCTCACCATCCACGGTCTGCATGCGGGCAAGCGGGACGAGCGCGTACGCGCTTTGCTCGAGCAGGTCGGCCTGAACCCCGAATGGGCGGGGCGCTATCCACACGAGCTGTCGGGTGGGCAGCGACAGCGCGTCGGCATTGCCCGCGCACTCGCTGTCGAGCCGGACGTCATCGTCTTGGACGAGCCGGTGAGCGCGCTCGACGTGAGCGTCCAGGCCGGGGTCCTGAACCTGCTCTGCGATCTGCAGGACACGCTCGGGCTGACGTACCTGTTCATCTCGCACGATCTGTCGGTCGTGCGACACCTGAGCCACCAGGTAGGCGTGATGTACCTCGGCAGGATCGTCGAGAGCGGACCCGCCGACGAGGTGTACGCCACGCCGCGCCATCCGTACACGCAAGCCCTGCTGTCGTCGATTCCGCTACCCGATCCGCGGGCGGAGCGTACGCGGGAGCGCATCGTGCTGACCGGTGACCTGCCCAGCCCGATGAGCCCGCCGCCGGGATGCCACTTCCATACCCGCTGCACGAAGGCGACCGAGATCTGCTCGCGGCTCGTACCGGAGACGAGGATGACCCCGGCGGGACAATCGGTGGCCTGTCATCACGCCGAACTCTGACGACGTACCGTCGCACTCACCGACACCACGAGGAGACGTATGACGACCCACTCCATCGCAGTCATTCCCGGCGACGGCATCGGCAAGGAGGTCATGCCCGAGGGCCTCCGCGCGGTCGAGGCGGCCGCGCGTACGCATGACGTCTCGGTCGACTTCACCGAGTTCGACTTCGCGTCCGCCGAGTACTACGAGAAGCACGGCGAGATGCTCCCGTCGGACTGGTACGACGTGCTCGAGGGCTTCGACGCCATCCTGTTCGGCGCGGTCGGCTGGCCGGACGTCGTACCCGACCACGTCTCCTTGTGGGGCAGCCTCCTGCAGTTCAGGCGAGGCTTCGACCAGTACGTCAACCTGCGCCCGTGCCGGCTACTGCCGGGAGTGCCGAGTCCGCTCGCCGGGCGCGAGCCCGGAGACATCGACTTCGTCGTCGTACGCGAGAACACCGAGGGTGAGTACTCCAGCATCGGCGGCAGGATGTTCGAGGGCACCGACCGCGAGTTCGTCGTACAGGAGACCGTCATGACCCGCGTGGGTGTCGACCGCGTTGTGACGTACGCCTTCGAGCTCGCGCAACGCCGCGAGGCGAAGCATCTGACCTCGGCGACCAAGAGCAACGGCATCTCGATCTCCATGCCGTACTGGGACGAGCGGGTTGCCGAGATCGGCGCCCGCTATCCCGACGTCGACCGCGACCAGTTCCACATCGACATCCTCGCGGCGAACTTCGTACTGCGCCCCGGCCACTTCGACGTCGTCGTCGCCAGCAACCTGTTCGGCGACATCCTCTCGGATCTCGGCCCCGCATGCACCGGCACCATCGGGGTGGCCCCCAGCGCGAACATCAACCCCGAGCGGGCGCACCCCAGCCTGTTCGAGCCGGTGCACGGTTCGGCACCGGACATCGCCGGCAAGGGCGTCGCGAACCCCGTCGGACAGATCTGGAGCGCCGCAATGATGTTGGAGCACCTCGGGCACGCCGCTGCCGGTCAGTCGATCCTGGACTCCATCGAGTCGGTGCTCGCCGAGCGCTCAGCCGACGTCGTCACGCCCGATCTCGGCGGCGCCGGTACGACCACGTCGCTCGGCGCAGCCATCACCGAACGAATCGGCTGAACGCCGGCGTCACCGCTCGAGCAGCGCTTTCAGACGTTCCAGATCCGCACGCACCATGTCGGTGTCGCGATCGAACTCCTCGTTTGTCCGGTCGCGGTCCCGAAGGGTGAAGATCAACTCGGACCCCTCGGGATGCGCGATGACCCGGAACGGGTTGTTCACGGTCTCCCCCGACGGCAAGGTCACGTCGTGGTCGAGTACGCCGTGGTCGTTCGGTGGCACGAAGGTGAAGCGGACGCGCCCCATCGGGGAGTCGGCGAGGAGCGAGTCGCCGTCCCTCGTGACGTCGCTCTGCGCCAATCCCGCCGCCCACTTCGGGAGGTTCTCGGGGTCGGACGCGAATGCAGACACGTGTTCTGGCGATCTGTTGACAACCAGGCTGAGGTGACGACTGCGCATGGCGCACACAGTAGCCGCACTCACAACGCAGGTAGCGACCCTCGCCGGAGGGTCACCACCCGAGGCTCACGACTGAGCGGCCTTGTCGATCGCCGCCTTGAACGCGTCCGGCGTCGGCAGCGTGCCCTCGGACTCTCCCTTGAGCGCCTCGCCGTCGACCAGGATCGTCGGCGTGCTGCTGTAGCCCTCCTTGAGGAAGGCCTTGGTGGTGTCCTTGACGAAGTCCCCGTACGGCATATCGGAGATGCACGAGCCCACACCGTCGGCGCCGACCTCGCCCGCGAAGTCCTCGTACTGCTGGTCGGTGAAGCCCGGGCCGCCCTCTTCCATCTGGTTGTCGAACAGCTGCGTGTGCAGTTCGTAGAAGGCCTTCGCGCCGGCCTCCTCGTACACGCAGATGGCGGCGTTCGCGGACTTCAGCGAGTACTCCGTCTGGCCGCCCATGTTGCCGTCGATGAAGTTCAGCGGCCGGTACTCGACGTTGATCGTGCCGTCCTTGATGTACTGGTCGACGATCGACCGGGTCGACGTCTCGAACGCCTTGCACCCGGGGCACTGGAAGTCCTCGTACAGGACGACGTCGACCGGCGCGTCGCCCGACGACTCGCCGGTAAGCGCCTTCTGGTCGACGACGAACCCGCCGTCACTCGTCGCGCCACTCGGGGTCGATCCGGCCTCAGCGTCGTCTTCGGTCGCCTGGTAGATGCCGAAGCCGGCGACCGCGATGAGCGCGACGACAACGACGACGATGCCGATGGTGATGCCGTTGCGGCGGCGCTTCGCGGCGCGTTCGCGCTCTTTGCGCATCTGCTCGGCGCGGGCGCGGCGGTCCGGGCGCTGGTTCTTGCTGCTCAAGGTCTTCTCTCCTCAGCACGCAGCCTTCTCGTACGAGGCGCGTTCGGCACTACGGTGCGGGCGGGGCAGGGTTCTCACGGCCAACGCACGCCACCCGTCGATGGTTCCCCGAGGTGCGGACGCTGCGTGACCGCGGCCCAGGATACCGGGCGCCGGTCGAATGGCGACTACGCGGCGTCCTCGATCGCCGACTGGAGCGCCTCGGCGCTGTTGCTCGCCAACCGTTCGCCGTCGACGAGGACGGTCGGCGTACCGTTCTCGCCGACCCTCGAGGTCGCGAAGGTGCGGGTACGCTCCTCGATCTGCTGCTGGTGGGGCACCTTCGACAGGCAGGACCCGAGATCGTCCACCCCGGCCTGCTTGGCGTACGCGGCCAGCTGCCGATCGGTGAAGCCGGCGCTTCCCTCGGCCAGCTGATTGTCGAACAGCAGCGCGGCGAACTCGTGGAACGCCGTGCCGCCCCCGCTCTCGTACACGCAGGTCGCCGCGTTCGCAGCCCGCAGCGAGTACTCGGTCGCACCGCCCATCGCCTGGTCGAGGTAGTTGAGCGGCTCGTACGCGACGCGGATGGTGCCGTCCTCGACGTACTCCGTCACGACGTCGCGAGTCTCGATGTCGAACGCGGCACAGTGCGGACACTGGAAGTCTTCGTAGACCACGACGTCGACCGGGTCGTCGCTCGACGACTCCCCTGTTGCCGACTCCTGGTCGTACACGATCGCATCCGTGGGGAAGTCGCTCGCCTCGGCGTCCGGGCCGTCGTCGTCGGCAGAGGTACTGATCGCGACCGCTGCCACGGCGACGAGGAACACGACGGCGCCGACGATCCCGCCGGTGATCAGGTTGCGGCGTCGCCGTTCGCCGCGCTCGCGGTCCTGACGCATCTGCTCGGCGCGCTCGCGACGATCCGACGGTGTGGTGCCCAACGGTTCCGCCTCCTTCGTCCGTGCCTGGCATTACGATTGGGCCACCATAGCGGGGAGAAACGGATGTCTCGGTCAGGTCGGCGCCACGTCGCGCGCCCCGTCAGCGCGCTTCGAGCGCTGGTGCTGTGGAGCATCCCGGCGCTCGCCCTTGCCGGCGCGGTGCTGATCTACGCGGGTGCGCCGGTCGCCTCGACGATCGCAGGCTGCGTTGGGCTGTTCGTCATCGTGCTGATCGCGTACGCGCTCGATCGCAGCGGCCTGATGCGCCCACCGGCTCCCCAGCGAAAGGCCGACGATGCGGTAGATGACGCGCATGGGGGCTAGGGTGGCTGGCCGTGGATGACAAGCTGGTGTGGATCGACTGCGAGATGACCGGCCTCGACCTGGTGCACGACGCCCTGATCGAGGTGGCGGTGCTCGTCACCGACTTCGAGCTGAATGTGGTGGGAGACGGCATCGACGTCATCGTCAAGCCGCCCCAGGCCGCGCTGGAGCAGATGAACGACTTCGTCACGTCGATGCACACCGACTCGGGCCTCCTCGAGGAGCTCGACGGCGGCATGACCCTTGCCGACGCCGAGGACGCCGTGCTCACCTGCGTACGCGAGCACGTGAGCGAGCCGCGCAAGGCACCGCTCGCCGGCAACTCCGTCGGCACCGACCGGGCGTTCCTCGTCCGAGACATGCCCGAGCTCGAGGCGTACCTCCACTACCGGATCGTCGACGTCTCGTCGATCAAGGAGCTCTCGCGCCGCTGGTACCCGCGCGTCTACTACGCCGCGCCGGAGAAGTCGGGCAACCATCGGGCACTCGCCGACATCCAGGAGAGCATCGAGGAACTGCGCTACTACCGGTCGGCGGTGTTCGTACCTCAGCCGGGCCCCGACAGCGAGACGGCACGCGGCCTCGCCGCCGAACACGGTGGGTCCCTGCGCGGCGCCGATCAGGACTGACCGGCTACACTCTCTGGGGCCGCACGCGGTGGATGCCGCGTGTGCGTGGTGGGTGTAGCTCAGCTGGTAGAGCATCGGCTTGTGGTGCCGAGGGTCGCGGGTTCAAGCCCCGTCACTCACCCCATTCGAACGGCCCCGGGCAGGTACGCCCGGGGCCGTTTCGTAGCTGCTCGGCGACCCGCTCTGTGGTCGCCTGACCGCTCAAGCGTCGGTGGCCATGCTCATCGCACGAGGCTGCCCACCAGAACGACGCGACCGAGCCTGGGCGGTACACGCGAGCGCACCGAGCAGGAGTGCGATGAAGGTCGGCCCGGCGATCGGATCGTCGTTGATCGCCCAGGCGAACACGGATGCAAGGGCGGGGATGACCGCGAACAGGATCGCCGCCGTACGAGGGCCCATGCGACGAACACACGCGGCGTACAGCGTGGTCCCGACGGCGCTGACGACCACGACGACGGCGAGCAGGAGACCGGCCCGCAGCGGGTGCTCGAGACGTGCGTCCGTGGTGAGGCAGGCGACAGCGGCCAGCGGCAGTGACGCGGTCACACCGATCGCTGTGAACACGATCGGGTCGACCCCGCCGCGGATCCGGCTCTGCAGGATCGACCCGACCGACAGGCCGGCCAGCCCCATCAACGTGGTGACGATTCCGATGCCGATCGCGGGATCCGCCAGCA
This sequence comes from Solicola gregarius, assembly GCF_025790165.1. GTDB lineage: Bacteria > Actinomycetota > Actinomycetes > Propionibacteriales > Nocardioidaceae > Solicola > Solicola gregarius. The sequence continues at coordinate 3,474,037 of NZ_CP094970.1, read as the reverse complement.
CCGTGGGCAAGGTCGCCAGCAGAATCCCCGCAACGGCCGCGGCCAGCGCGACCAGCCCCCAGACGTCCTCCCGATGACCGAGGAAGAAGCGGCCGATGATCGCGGTGGCGACGGGGTTCATCGCGATGACGAGGGCCGCGATCCCCGGGCTGACGCCGTGCGACATGCCCCAGTAGAGCCCCAGGAACTGCACTCCCTGTACGAGGACCCCGGCAACGACGCAGGGTGCGAGCGAACCGGCCCGGGGCATCGGCGTACGCCGGAACGCCACCACCGCCCACAGCAGGATCGCCGACAGCGCGAAACGCAGCAGGATGAGCAGGAACGGGCTCAGGTACCCGAGCGTGAGCGCACCGAACGGATAGCCCGAGGCATACAGGATCACCGTGGTGACGGACAGGGTCGAATCGGCATGCTGCTTCATATCCGCGACCATCGCGCCCACCGGAGCGGCCGTGCTGGACCGATCACGAATCGTGAACGATCTTGCCGTGGCGGATCGGACTGACGACGATGGCGGTGTGCCGAATCTCGATGTGACGTGCCTACGCAGCCTGGTCGCGGTGGCTTCCTTCGCCGGCGTGCGTCGGGCGGCAGATTCCCTGCATCTCTCGCAGGCGGCGGTCAGCGGTCATATCCGTCGCCTCGAGAGCCAGCTCGGTTTCGCGATCGTCACCAGGCAGGGCCGCAACATCGCGTTCACGACGCGAGGCGAGGATGTGCTCCGCGAGGCGTACCGCCTGGTGGCGGCACATGACGACGCGGTCGACCGCCTTGCCGGCGCCGACGACGACGCGATCGTGATCGCTTCGACAGAGCAGGTGTCTGAACCGATGCTGAGCGCCGTCGTCGACGTGCTGTCCGCGAAACATCCCCGAACGCCGATCGGTCTCCGCTTCCACCGCAGCGCACGGTTACGCGAGTTCGTCCACGAGCACAGGGCCGACGTCGCGATCGGGTTCGGCCCTCTCGGTAGCACCACGATCGACGTCGGCGATGTGCCGCTCACGTGGTTCGCCGCTACGGACAAGTCACCGGATCCGAACGACGTCGTCGCGTTCTCCGCTCCGTGCGTCGTACGCGACCGCATGCTCGACGCGAGCGGAGCGCAACGCGTCGTCACCCGGGAGTGCATCGACCTGACGAGCCTGCTCACAGCCGTACGCGACGGCGTCGGTGTCACCGCGCTGCCGAGCACCTCGAACCACGGACCGGGCATCGCGCCGGTCACCCACCTCCCGACGCTGTCGCCCGTGCCGCTCACGCTCGCAACCGGGTCGCGGATCGACGCCCGAACCCGTCGCGAGATCGTCGCCGCGCTCCGGACCGCGTGGGTCGGCAGGTGATCAGGTCGAGCAGCCCGACCGGAAGACTCTCCGTGGTGTTGAACGTGAAGGCCGACAAGCCCAGACCTGCCAGCGCGAGCACGCCGCGTACGGCTGACGGCGTGTCATCCACCAGAGTCCCCCACTTCCGCACCGGATCCTACGGATCCAACGCTCGACCGAAGTCGAACGTTTCACGCGGGTGATGCGGAGAAAACTCAGCCCGTCGAGACCGGTACGACGTCGGGTGCGCCCATCCGGGCGGCGTCGGCGGTCTCGTCGTCGGGCATCTCCTGGCTCTCCCGCTCGGCCTCGACGCGCTTCACGTAGTGCTCGACCTCGCGGTCGCGCTGGGCGTCGTCCCATCCGAGCACGCCCGCCATCAGCTCGGCGACCTCGGCCGCGCAGCTCGTACCTCGGTCGAACGTCTCGATCGAGACCCGCGTACGCCGGGTCAGCACGTCGTCGAGATGCCGTGCTCCCTCGTGCGTGACGGCGTACACGACCTCGGCGCGCAAGTAGTCGTCGGCACCGCCGATCGGCTTGCCCAGCGACGCGTCGTCGGCGACCAGCGCGAGCAGCTCGCCGATCAGCGAGCCGTATCGCCCGAGCAGGTGCTCGATACGCGCCTCGTGCAGCTCGCTGCTGCGCGAGAGCTTGTGCCGCTGGTTCCACCACGCGTCGAAACCGTCCGCACCGAGCAGTGGAATCGTCTCGGTGCACGAGTCGGGCACCCGACGATCGAGCACCTGCGACAACCCGTGCACTGCTTCGTCGACGGCGTCCTTGGCCATCACGCGGTACGTCGTGAACTTGCCGCCCGCAATGACGACCAGACCGGGGACGCTGTGCGCCACGGCGTGCTCGCGCGACAGCTTCGACGTCGCGTCGGACTCGCCCTCCAGCAGCGGCCGCAGACCCGCGTAGACACCCTCGACGTCGGCGCGCGTCAACGGCACCTCGAGCACCGCGTTCACGTGCTCGAGCAGATAGTCGATGTCGCTCTGGCTGGCCGCCGGATGGTCCTTGCTCAACGTCCAGTCGGTGTCGGTCGTGCCGATGATCCAGTGCCGACCCCACGGGATGACGAAGAGCACCGACTTCTCCGTGCGCAGGATCAGACCGGACTCGGAGCGAATGCGATCGCGTGGCACCACGAGGTGGATGCCCTTGCTCGCGCGTACGTGGAACTGCCCGCGCTCGTTGGCGAGCGACTGCGTCTCGTCGGTCCAGACCCCCGTGGCGTTGACCACCTGACGCGCGCGGATCTCGAACTCCTCGCCCGACTCGAGGTCGATGACGCGCGCGCCGGTCACCCGCTCGCCCTCGCGCAGCAGCGAAACGACGCGGGTCCGGCTGACGACCGCGGCACCGTACGCGGCCGCGGTGCGCGCCAGGAACATGGTGAGCCGCGCGTCGTCGACCTGCGCGTCGTAGTACTGCAGTGCGCCGATGAGGGCGTCCTTGCGCAACGACGGCACGATCCTGCGCGCGCCGCGCCGGGTCAGATGCCGATGGTGCGGAACGCCTCGCGAACGCCCGGACAGCAGACCGAGCGTGTCGTACAGCGCGACCCCCGAACCTGCGTAGAGCCGCTCCCACACCCGACCCTTGAGCGGGTAGACGAACGGAACCGGACGGATCAGATGCGGCGCGATCGTCTGGATCAGCAGGCCGCGCTCCTGCAGTGCCTCCGCGACGAGCCGGAAGTCGAGCATCTCGAGGTACCGCAGGCCACCGTGGATCAGCTTGCTCGAACGGCTCGACGTACCGGATGCGAAGTCGCGCGCCTCAACGAGTCCGACCGAGAGGCCGCGGGTCGCGGCGTCGAGGGCGCTCCCAGCGCCCACGACGCCGCCGCCGATCACGAGGATGTCGAGCGTCTCGTCGGCCATGCGTCGCAGTGCCTCTGCGCGCTGGTCTGGTGAGAGGGCGATCGGCTTCATCTACGGCTCCCCGTCATTGCTGATGGATCAGTGTGACGAACTCACTCGACGTCCACCCAGTCGAGCGTACGCGTGACCGCCTTCTTCCAGCGCGCGTGGCCTTCCTCCCGCTGCTCGTCAGTCCACGCCGGTTCCCACCGCTGCGACTCGTTCCAGTTCTGCCGCAGCTCCTCGGTGTTCTGCCAGAACCCGACCGCGAGGCCTGCCGCGTACGCGGAACCGAGGGCGGTCGTCTCGGCAACGACCGGCCTGCTGACGGGTACGCCGAGGATGTCGGCCTGGATCTGCATGCACAGGTCGTTGGCCGTCACCCCACCGTCGACCTTGAGCGTCTCGAGCTCCACGCCGGAGTCGGCGGTCATCGCGTCGGAAACGTCGCGGCTCTGGTAGCAGATGCTCTCGAGGGTCGCCCGGGCGAGATGCGCGTTGGTGTTGAACCGGGAGAGGCCGACGATCGCGCCGCGTGCATCCGAGCGCCAGTACGGCGCGAACAGTCCGGAGAAGGCCGGCACGAAGTACACGCCGCCGTTGTCCTCGACCTGCCGGGCGAGCGACTCGGACTGGGCCGCGCCGCTGATGATGCCGAGCTGGTCGCGTAGCCACTGAACCGCCGAGCCCGTCACCGCGATCGAGCCCTCGAGCGCGTAGACGGCCGGCTCGTCGCCGAACTTGTAGCACGGCGTGGTCAGCAGGCCGTTCTGCGAGCGGACGATCTCGGTGCCGGTGTTCAGCAGCATGAAGTTGCCGGTGCCGTACGTGTTCTTCGCCTCGCCCGGGCTGAAGCAGACCTGGCCGACCGTTGCCGCCTGCTGGTCGCCGAGCGCGCCGGTCAGCGGCACCTCACCGGCCACCGGCCCGTGTCGCAGCGTCATGCCGTACGGCTCGGGTGAGGACGACGGCTTGATCGTCGGCAGCATCTGGCGCGGGATGTCGAAGAACCCGAGCAGCTCTTCGTCCCAGTCGAGCGTCTCGAGGTTCATCAGCATGGTGCGACTCGCGTTCGTCACGTCGGTCACGTGCACGCCGCCGTTCGTACCGCCGGTCAGATGCCAGAGCAGCCACGAGTCGGTGTTGCCGAACAGCGCATCGCCGCGCTCGGCGGCCGCGCGTACCCCGTCGACGTTCTCGAAGATCCACTGGATCTTGCCGCCCGAGAAGTACGTCGCGGGCGGCAGGCCGGCCTTCTGCCGGATGACGTCGCCCTTGCCCTCGCGCTCGAGCGCGGAAGCGATGCGGTCGGTTCGGGTGTCCTGCCAGACGATCGCGTTGTAGTACGGACGCCCGGTGTTGCGGTCCCAGACGACGGTGGTCTCGCGTTGGTTGGTGATGCCGAAGGCGGCGAGGTCGTTCGAGGTCAGTCCGGCCTTGCCGAGAGCGGTCTGGATCACCGCCGACGACCGCTCCCAGATCTCGACCGGGTTGTGCTCCACCCAGCCGGCCTGCGGCAGGATCTGCTCGTGCTCGAGCTGGTGGCGGGCGACCTCGTTGCCGCCGTGGTCGAAGATCATGAATCGGGTGCTCGTGGTGCCCTGGTCGATCGAGCCGACGAAGTCAGCCATGGTGTCTCCTCCTGTGCTGCGACTGGTCTGTGTGGTGTTGGGGCGCGATCAGAAGGTGACCTGCGAGAGGAGTCCCGCGATCACGCCTCCCACGATCGGGCCGGCGATCGGCACCCACGCGTATGACCAGTCGCTACCCCCCTTGCCCTTGATGGGCAGGAGGAAGTGCGCAATCCGTGGGCCCAGGTCGCGGGCGGGGTTGATGGCGTATCCGGTGGGCCCGCCGAGCGAGGCACCGATACCGACGACGAGCAGGGCGACGTACAACGCGCCGAGCTCGGCGGGAGAGTCTCCTGGGCCGAGGCTCACGATGATGTAGACGAGCACGAAGGTCGCGATCACCTCGGTCACGAAGTTCCAGGCGTAGTTGCGAATCTCCGGCCCGGTCGAGAACGTGCCGAGCTTCGCTGCCGGCTCCGCGTCCGGGTCGTCATAGTGCTGCTTGTACGCGGCCCATGCCAAGACGGCGCCGAGGAACGCGCCGACCATCTCGCCACAGAGGTAGACGATCGTCGATCCGAAGTCGACATCGACATCGGCCACGCCGCCGTACGTATCGGCGCCGGACGACATGATCCCGAACGTCACGGCGGGGTTCAGGTGGGCGCCCGACTTGTACGCGGCGAAGACGCCGGCCATGACCGCGAGACCCCAGCCGATGTTGACCAGCAGCCAGTCACCGCCGACGCCTCTGCCCTTCGTCTTGCCGAGCAGGACGTTGGCTACGACACCGACACCGAGCAGCGTGAGCATGCCGGTGCCGATCACTTCACTCACGAACACTTCGCCTAGAGACATGAACTCCCTGCATTTCGTCTTCACGGTCGCCGATCCGGCGGCCTCGCCAATGCCGCGCCGTCGGAATCCCGGTTGCCTGCGCGACTGCCGCGACGGTATGGCCTCGATGTGACACAGGTCAACGTGTAGCGTTCGACCATGTCGAACGCTAGGAGGTAATCCGATGCCCGGGAACGTGCAGTCGGTCGAGCGCGCGATGGCGGTGCTGACCGTCCTGGGCCGTACGGGCAGGCCGCTCGCATTGCATGAGATCGCGACCATGTTGGGGCTGGCGAAGCCGACCGCGCACGGCATCGTACGTACTCTGCAGGCCGGCGACTTCGTACGACAGGATCGCGAGTCCCGCCGCTACAGCCTCGGTCGGGCGTTCGACATGCTCGAACAGGCCCGCATCGATCCGCACGACCTGCGCTCGATCGCGATGGGCTGGACGGACTCGCTCGCCGCTCTCACCCACCTCGAGACGATCATCGCGGTACCGACGGCCGATGGCGCCGAGGTGATCCATCACGTGTTCCGCCCGGACAACAGTCCGCAGGATCTGCGGATCGGCGAGGAGCTGCCACTGCACGCGACGGCGGCGGGCAAGGCGTTGCTCGCGTTCGCGCCTGGCCTGCCCCCGCAGGACCAGCGCAGCATGGACCGGTTCACCCGGCGGACGCTCGTGACCTCCACTCGGCTCGAACGCGAGGTCGCCCGCGTACGCGAGGCCGGCATCGCGGGAGACCGCGGGGAGTACCGGCCGGGCACCGGCGGTGTCGCCGTGCCGCTTCGCGGACCGGCCGGGCTCGGAGTTGCCGCGCTCGAGCTGGTCGGCCCCGTCGATCGCCTCTTCGACTCGAACGGCGCCCCCGATGCGACGCTCTCGCGGCACCTCAACGCGATGGCTCGCACGATCACGCGCGCGATCGGCCAGGCGCGATGAGCGGATCGGTCATCGCCGCGATCGACCAGGGCACGACGTCCACCCGCTGCCTGCTGTTCGACCATGACGGCCGAATGCTCGCCGTCGCCCAGCGCGAGCACCACCACACGTACCCGCGGCCGGGGTGGGTCCAACACGACGCCGACGAGATCTGGCGGATCGTCGAGAAGATCGTGCCGAACGCCTTACGAGACGCGGATGCGTCCCTCGACGACGTTGCCGCCCTCGGCATCGCCAACCAGCGTGAGACGACCGTGGTGTGGGATCCACACACCGGCCGTACGCTCGCTCCCGCCATCACCTGGCAGGACACCCGTACCGACTCGATCGTCGAGCAGATCGAGGCGGCGGGACACGTCAACCTGTTCCGCGAGCTCGCCGGCCTACACCCGTCGGCGTACTTCTCAGGTCCTCGGCTGCGGTGGCTGCTCGACAACGTGCCGCGGCTGGAGGAACGCGCCCGTACCGGACGTGCGATGTTCGGCACGATGGAGAGCTGGCTGGTCTGGAAGCTGACCGGCGGCCCCGACGGCGGCGTGCACGTCACCGACGTCACCAACGCGAGTCGCACGATGATGATGAACCTGCGCACGCTCGAGTGGGACCAGCGACTCCTCGACGTACTCGACATCCCCGAGCAGATGCTGCCCGAGATCCGCCCGAACTCGCAGGTGTACGGCCGCTGCTCCGCCGTGCTGCCCGGCGTACGCATCGGTGGCGCGATCGGCGACCAGCAGGCTGCGCTGTTCGGGCAGACGTGCTTCGCGAGCGGGGAGGCGAAATGCACGTACGGCACCGGTGCGTTCCTGCTCGTCAACACCGGCGACCGGATCATCGACTCCTCCGACGGGCTGATCCCGACCGTCGCGTACGTCGACGGCGACGGCGGTGCGCGGTACGCGTTGGAGGGCTCGATCGCGATGACGGGATCGCTCGTGCAGTGGCTACGCGACGCCCTCGAGATGATCCCGTCGGCACCGCAGATCGAGACGCTCGCGCGTACGGTCGACGACAACGGCGGCTGCTACATCGTGCCCGCGTTCTCGGGGCTCTTCGCACCACGATGGCGGCCCGATGCGCGCGGGGTGATCGTCGGCCTCACGTCGTACGTCGAGAAGGGACATCTCGCGCGGGCGGTCCTCGAGGCCACCGGTTGGCAGACATGGGAGGTCGTCGAGGCGATCAAGGCGTCGCACATCTCGTTGCGGTCGCTGCGCGTCGACGGCGGGATGACCGCGAACCATCTGCTGATGCAGTTCATCGCCGATGTGCTCGATGTGCCGGTGGAGCGTCCGCTCGTGTCCGAGACGGTGTCGCTCGGCGCTGCGTACGTCGCGGGGCTCGCCGTCGGCTATTGGGCCGACCTTGCTGTGCTGCGTCGCAACTGGCATCGCGCCGCGCTCTGGCGCCCGGCGATGGACCCGACGCATCGCGCGGGCGAGGCGCACAACTGGAACGAGGCGGTGACCCGCACCCTCGGTTGGGGCACGCACGCGCCACGCTGACGGCCGCCTTTCCGACGTCGGTGTGGCACCGGTGGAATAGGTATCCACCGATCGCACACCGACTCCACGATGCGCCGCGCCAGATACCCTGCCCGGATGGCACCTGAGACGCAGCTCCCCCGACACTGCGATGTGGCGATCGTCGGCGGCGGACACAATGCCCTCGTGGCCGCGGCGTACCTCTCGCGAGCGGGACTCGACGTCGTCGTGCTCGAGCGGTCCGATCACGTCGGCGGGGCTGCCGTCAGCGAGCGTCCCTTCCCCGGGGTCGACGCTCGGTTGTCGCGCTACTCGTACCTCGTGAGCGTCATGCCGGACGAGCTGATCGCCGAGCTCGGGCTGAACCTCGACCTCCGCTCCCGTCCGACCGCCTCGTTCACGCCGACGCTCGTCGATGGTCGCGCCGGTGGGCTCTACGTCGAGCAGGACGAGGGTCCGGTGACGGCCGACTCGTTTCGTACGGTGACCGGATCCGATCGCGAGTACGACGCGTGGCGGCGCTTCTACGCCGAGGTCGGCGACTTCGCACAGGCCGTGGCGCCCACCCTGCTCGAACCCCTGCCCGCAGCCTCCGACGTACGTACGCGGGTCGACGCAGCGGTGTGGCGAGACCTGGTCGAAGAGCCACTCGGCCATGCCATCGAGAACCGCTTCGACGACGACCTCGTACGCGGGGTCGTTGCAACGGACGCCCTGATCGGGACCTTCGCCTCGTTGAGCGACCCGACGCTCATCCAGAACCGCTGCTTCCTGTACCACCTCGTCGGCAACGGAACCGGCGAGTGGAGGGTCCCGGTCGGCGGGATGGGCGCGGTGACCGCCGAGCTCGCCCGGGTCGCTCGCGAGGCCGGTGCCCGACTCGTGACGGGGCATCCGGTGACGAGCGTCGAGCTATCCGAGAACGGCGCGTCCGTGGCCGTTGGGGACGCGACGCTCGAATGTGACTGGGTGCTCGGCGGGATTGCGCCGGCGGTGCTCGATCGGCTCCGCGGCGTGCGGCCGTCCGCCGAGCCACGGGGTGCCCAGCTCAAGCTCAATCTGCTCGTCGACCGGTTGCCGCGGCTTCGATCGGGCGTGGACCCCGCGCTCGCGTTCGCCGGCACCCTGCACGTCGGGGAGTCGTACGCGCAGCTCCAGCAGGCGTACGACGAGGCCGCCGGCGGTGTTGCGCCGAGGAACCCACCGGGCGAGCTGTACTGCCACACGCTGACCGATCCGTCGATCCTGTCGCCGGAACTCGCCGCGGCCGGCGCGCACACGCTGACGTACTTCGGTCTCCACATGCCGCCCGAGGTGTTCGAGCCCGACGTCGAGTCGGCCCGATCGGGTGCCGTCCACGCCGCACTCACCGCGCTCGACGCCCATCTCGACGAGCCGATCGAGTCGGTGCTCGCCCGCGACGAGAACGGCGATCCCTGCATCGAGGCCAAGACGCCACAAGACGTACAGGCCGCGTTGGAGATGCCGGGCGGACACATCTTCCACGGTGACCTCAGCTGGCCGTGGCGCGAGGACCGGTCGGCCGACGACCCCGCGTCGCGATGGGGCGTCGCAACCGACCACCCCCGACTGCTGCTCTGCGGCAGCGGCGCACAGCGTGGTGGCGCAGTCAGCGGGATCGGCGGCCACAACGCCGCGATGGCCTTGCTCGAGGCCCACGGTTGACCTCGATTTCGGGGATGGCGGCCGACGCTGATACAGTAACTCTGCTCTTGCGGCATTAGCTCAATTGGCAGAGCAACTGACTCTTAATCAGTGGGTTCGGGGTTCGAGTCCCTGATGCCGCACGCTGCCCCCGGTATTCCGGGGGCTTTTGCGTTCCCAGGGTTCGCGAGTGCCCGTTTAGTGCCCGCTTACTCCAACGCCCGAGCAGCGGCCGCGTTCGCCGCCCGACGCCCCATATACACGTCCTGAGTCATGCTGACCTGGGCGTGACCCAGGTGATCGGCTATCTGCCGCGCCGTCATCCCTGCCTCGTCGAGCCGGGTCGCAACGGTCTTGCGGAACGTGTGCGACGAGACCCACTCGAAGCCCGCCCGATCGAAGACGCGCCGTAGGTCGCCTGCGGTGTTCGACGTGTCCCTGATCCTGCCGAGTGGCGACGGGAACAGTACGACGTCGGTGTTGATCTTCGGCTCCTCGATCCGTCGGCGCAGCATCGTGACGATGCCGAGCGGTACGGCGATCACCCGCCACGAGCTCGCGGTCTTGGTCCGCTCCTCGAGCCCGAAGTCGGTGACCGTGGCGTTGACCTCGATCGTGCCCGCGTCGAGGTCCACTTGCGGCTCGCGGAGGCCGCACGCCTCACCGATCCGCGTACCCGTGCCGAGCATGAAGACGCAGAGGTCGACGAGATCGTAGGCGATCGCGTCCTCGTCGGCGCTGATCATCTTCGTGAGACGTTTCGCCTCATCCCGCGTCAGGGCACGCGCTGGAGTAGTCGGGACCGGGATCGAGTCGGAGTCGCGGACCGGGTTCACGCTCAAGGCTCCGTACGCCATCGCGAGCTTGACGAGGCCGGAGACCACCGTCTTCGCACCCTTCGCCGTGGGCGCTCCATGGTTGGCGCGTACGGAGCCGATGAAGCGGTTGACCGCCGGCACGTTGAGTTCGCGAACCCGGAGTTCGCCGAGACCGTCACGCACGAACGTCTCAGCGATCGTCCGATAACGGGCCTTCGTCGATTTCGATCGGTCGGACACCTCGACCTTCTCGAGCCAGATGTCGATCACGGCGCAGACCTTCGTCTCGCCCCTGATCTCGCCGTCGACGGGCGCGGAGGACCGATCGGCAAGGGCGCCCTTCAACGCGTTCGTCGCTGCGGTCTTCGACGTACCGAACCGCACGACGTACCGGACCCGCCCGTCGTAGTCGCGGAAGCGTGCCCGTGCGCGGTGCCGCTTCGGACCGAGCTCGCGGATGGAGATCGACCCGAAGGTGCCGACCGGAAGCGGTGGCCTACCCATATTGCCTACTCCTCATCGGCGCTCTCTCCCCATGCCGCACGTGGATCGGTGTGCACGGCTGTGATGCCGCCGCGCCCGATCGGACTGTCCTCGAAGTCGCGGACTCCCCGAGCGGCTACATCGCTCGCGAGGCTGTCGCCGGCCCAATCGTCAGCGTGCTCACGCAGTTGCGCGGGCAGCTCCCCGGCGTGCTTCTCGACCAAGAAGGCGAGCGAGCGCCGCAGATACTCCAAGCTCGCGATGCTGGCGCGGGCGCTCTCGGCAGTGTCGATGAGCTGCCGCAGGACCTGGCTCACCTTCTCGGCAGGCTCGACGTCCGGCTGATACAGGTACTCGACGCTGACCGAGAGAGCTTCCGCGATCGCGACCGCCTCGGTCAGCTTCAGCGGACGCGAGCCCTTCTCGATCTTGAGGATCGTCTGCTGTCGGAAGCTCTCGTCGACGTGGCGGGCGAGTTCGGTCTGCGACATGTTGACCGCCTGGCGCAGCCTCCGAATGTTAGCGCCTACCGCCTCGTTCAATCGCTCATCAGTCATAGTCACAACATACACCATCTCGGCGTGTTGGTTCACGCGTTGTTGGTGTGTACTGTTATGGTGTGCTTATCCACACCAGGAGGTTGTGAGCATGACGAAGCTACTTCGAGTCTCTGAGGTCAGCGATCTGACCGGCATCCCCGAGGCCACCCTGCGGTTCTGGCGGCATCAGGGCACCGGCCCGAAGTCCGCCAAGCTCGGCCGGCGCGTCGTCTACCGCGAGGTCGACGTCATCGCGTGGATCGACGCTCAGTTCGACGACAAGGCGTCCGCGTGACATGGCGACTTCGCGAGGGGGTGAGGATCGCGACGCGTACGTGGCGAACTTTCAGCGCAGAGTGATCATGGACGCGCTGGCTCACGGCACGATTTCGTACTACCGCCGTCGTGCCGCCGCGTTCAATGCGGTCGGTACCACCGAGTGCGACGCGATCGCGCTCGCGTGCTCGAATCACGCCGCGTTCATCGAGAGGTACGGACTCGACCAGGACGAGTTGCTCCGCGACCTGTTCGCCGTCGCCGTGTTCGGCGTCACCGACGAGGAGGTTGCGTAGGTGATCGACGTCAAGTATCCGCTACCCGCTCGGCAGCCGTACCCACCGTTCAAGAATCCCGACGACTGGCGGGGGTCCCGAGAGACGACCGCATCCGAGACGAGGGGTGCGCTCATCCGCCAGGTGGTCGCTGACGCGACCGACGACCACATCGGCAAGCACGCGAACCGCGACCATCCCTGGTGTGTCCTCTGCGAAGTCCGGGTTCAGAACGACGGCGTCATTCCGCCAGAGCCGCATCAGCTCGCCCGCTGGCTGCGCGACACCCTCAACGATGCCCAGATCACCGTCACGCCCGAGCAGATGGAGCAGGTCGAGGATGCATGGAAGCGCGACGAACTGCCCGACACGCCCGACGGCTACGGCATCCCAGCCAACCTCGGAATCCCCGACGAGGCTGTCCCCGCGATCAACGACTTTCTGATCGGCCTCGACACGTACACAGGCCTACAGTCCGAGGCGCGGCACGACACCACCGCTCGCGCCACCCGGTACCTGATCCTGAACAACCGCCCGCCCGTCGACGACTACGACCCCGACGAGGACGTGGCCAAGTTCGACGACGAGTTCCTGACCCGCAGCGAGCTCAACGACCTGCCGCAGGCCGAGCCGCTCATCGAGGGCGTCATCCCGCGCCACTCGTACGGGATCCTCCGCGGCCGTGACGGCACGTACAAGTCGTTCGTAGCGCTCGACTGGGCGCTCTGCCTCGCCACGGGTCAGCTATGGCAGGGCCGGTACGCCGAGCGCGTACCCGTCCTGTACATCGCGGGTGAGGGCGCGTACGGCATCGCCTCACGCGTCGCCGCCTGGGAGCGGGCCAACAACGTGAAGGTCGACGACGAGTGGTTCGTCTCTCGCCGCTCAGCACTGAACCTCCACCGACCCGGCCCGGCGTTCGACCACCTGCTCGCGCACATCGAGCAGGGAGGCTACGGCCTCGTCATCGTCGACACCCTGCGCCGAGTCGCTGGCGCGGCTGACGGCAACAGCTCGGAGATGGGCGCGGTCGTCGACAACCTCGACCGGATCAAGCGCGCCACCAACGAAGGATCGGCTCTCGCACTCGCGCACACCGACAAGGGCGACAACGACACCCGCGGCTACTCCGGTATCGAGGACGACGCCGACTTCGTATGGCACGCCAAGCGCGACGAGGACAACCTCGAGCTGACCAACACGAAGATGAAGGACGGACCCGACGGCGTGACCGTGCACCTGCGTACGTCGTCCATCGACGGCTCCCTCGTGCTGGTCGGGTCCGACGGTATCGACACGAGCAAGACCACCGAGTCCCAACTGACCCTGCTCGACACGCTGCGCCACACCTTCCCCGACGGCGCGCACACGTCGCCGCTGATGAAGGCGTCAGGACTCCCAGAGCGCACGTACTACCGAGCCATAGCCGAGCTGCGAGACGCCGGACACGTGACCAACACCGGCACGAAACAGCGCCCGTTCCACGAACTCGTCCGTTCGGAGGACTGCCATCCACTGCCAGACGGAAACCCTGACCTGACCTGCACGACTGCCACGACTGCCACGACTGCCGTCAAACCCGGTGACACTGCCACCACTGCCACCCCTCTTATAGGTGGCAGTGGCAGTCCGGAGTGGCAGGCAGGAGAGGAAACAGCATGAAACCCTGCCTCGACTGCGGCGTTCCGACGTCGGATACCCGCTGCCCTGACTGCGCTGGTCCGCTGCCCTCTGAGGTACGACGCGGCTCGGCTCGAGAGCGTGGGTACACGTCAGCGTTCGACCGGCTCAGTCGTCGTGCTCGCAGGCTTCAGCCGTTCTGCCTCGATTGTGGGAGTCCAGACAACCTGACGCTCGACCACCTGCCCGAGGCGTGGCGTCGGCACTACGCCGGCAAGCCACCGAGGCTCGAGGACTACGAGGTCGTGTGCAACGACTGCAACGTCGCTCGTGGATCGTCGCGTCCTGGCTCTCAGCGGGCTCGTGAGGACCAGGGGGAGCGCCCCGCCGGAAAGGGTCAGGGACCGCGGGGCAAGGCGCAGGGGCAAATGAACTTGAGCCTTCAACCTTCCCCGACCGAGGCGGGCATGAGTACGCGTGCGATCGCCCCGGTGGTCGGCGTGTCGCATCCGACTGTCATAGCCGACCAGCGAGCAGGTGGTAGGTCCCTACCACCTGAGCCTGACCGCCTGACTTCCGAGCCCGACCACGGGGCGGACTCGTGAGGTCCGGGAACAAGGGCAAGCTCGAGAACGAGCTCGTGCCGCTGCCGTTTCGACCTCGGAGTGCGGTCGAGTCCGAGCGGTTCCTCGCGTTCGCTGACAAGTTCCTGCGAGTCCCGAAGGGCACCGGGGCGCGCGGGAAGCTCCACCTGCGCGACTGGCAGGTCGACATTGCCGCCGACGTGCTCGACTCCGGGGCGCGCACGGTCGGCGAGATGCTGCCGCGCGGGTCCGGCAAGACGACACTCAACGCGGCGTTCGGCCTGCACTGCCTGTTCACCTGGGGTGAGGGCGCCAACGTCGTTGTGGTCGCCGTGGACGAACGACAGGCCGGCCTCGCGTTCTCTGCTGCTCGCCGGATGGTCGAGCTGTCCGAGGATCTCTCGAGCCGCTGCCACGTCTACCGGGACAAGCTCGTACTGCCGCTGACCGACTCCACGTTCCAGGTGCTGCCCGCGACGCCGGCCGCGCTCGAGGGACTCGACTACGTGCTCGCCATTGTCGACGAGGCCGGCGTGGTCTCCCGCGACATGTTCGAGGTCGTCCAGCTCGCGCAGGGTAAGCGGGAACGGTCGGTGCTGGTCGCGATTGGCACCCCTGGCCCGAACCTCGACGACCAAGTGCTGCTGAGCCTGCGCGAGTACGCCGCGGAGCATCCCGAGGACCGTTCCCTCATCTTCCGTGAGTGGTCGGCCGCCGGGTTCGAGGACCATCCGGTCGACTGCCGCCACTGCTGGACCCTGAGCAACCCGGCGCTTGGTGACTTCCTGCACGAGGACGCCATGACGGCGCTACTGCCGCCCAAGACGCGCGAGGCCACGTTCCGACGTGCTCGGCTGTGCCAACTGCCTGCCGACGTCGACGGGAGTTTCCTACCGCCGCACGTCTGGGACGGACTCGGCACGGGCGAGGTCATCCCGGACGGCTCGCGGGTCGTCGTGAGCTTGGACGGGTCGTTCAGCGAGGACTCGACCGCGCTCGTGGTCGCGACGGTCTCCCCGACGCCGCATCTCGACGTCGTGAAGGTGTGGGCCAAGCCTGCCGACGATCCCGAGTGGCGCGTCCCGGTGCTCGAGGTCGAGCAGACCATACGAGACGCCTGCCAGCGCTGGGACGTCGCCGAGATCGTGGCCGATCCGTTCCGGTACAACCGCACCCTGCAAGTCCTCGAGGCGGAGCGGCTGCCCGTCGTCGAGTTCCCGTGGTCACCGTCGCGCATCACCGCTGCCACGGGCGACTTCTACAACGCGTGCATCGAGGGACAGCTCACCCATTCCGGCGACGGCACGCTCGCCGCCCATATCGCCGCCGCGGTCCTGCGAGAGGACACCCGCGGTTTCCGTATCGACAAGACGTCAAGGTCCCGCCACGCAAAGAAGATCGACTGCGCTGCGGCTGCCCTGATGTGTCACAGCCGAGCCGTCTGGCTCGGTCGCAAGCCCCGCAAGCGGTCGCGTTCGTTCGCGGCCTGAATGGAGAACCCATGACCGACAAGTTGCTCGACACCCTGATCAAGAAGCTGGACGCCCCGCAGTCGACGTACGCCGCACTCGAGGCGTACTACAACGGCCTACAGCCGCTCTCATTCCTGAGCCCCGAAGCCAAGACTGCCCTGGGTGATCGCCTGCACCGCGTCTCGGTGAACGTGCCGCGTCTGCTCGTGGAGGCCGTGGCCGAACGTCTCCGCATCGTGGGTTTCGACGGTGCCGAGGTATGGCCGGCCTGGCTTGCGAACGATGCCGATCAGACCTCGGGGGCAGTGCATCGCGAGGCGCTCGCGACCGGGACGAGTTACATCCTGTGCTGGGGCAACCCGGACGGCTCTCCGAACATCTCCGCGGAGTCGGCGAAGCAGGTAACCGTCCTGCTCGACCCCGGCACCCGTCAGCCTGTCGCCGCGCTCAAGCGGTGGAACACCGACAGCACGACCGAGGCGTCGTTGTTCGAGCCGCATCGGGTGACCCGGCTCCGGGCGAACACCCGCGGCGCGACGACTGGCGGCCTACGCGTCGTGGAGACCCTCGACAACCCGCTCGGTCAGGTGCCCGTCGTGCCGTTCGTCAACAGTTCGGGGATCCTCGACGAGGGCCGCTCGGAGATGGCCGATGTACTCTCACTGACCGACGCACTGGTCAAGGTTTCGACCGATGCCCTTGTGGCAAGCGAATACACCGCACGGCCTCGAAGATTCGCGACAGGAATCGAGCTTGAGCTCGACGAGGAGACCGGCGAGTCCGTGAATCCCATTCCAGAGGGCGATCGGGCGATGGTGAGCGAGTCGCACGAGGCTCGTTTCGGACAACTTCCCGGAGCCGACCTCGCGGGATACGAGACGATGATCCGCACCCTCGTGCAGGAGATATCGGCCGTCACGGGACTGCCGCCGCACATGCTCGGCCAGCAGGGCGACAATCCAACCAGCGCAGACAGCATCCGCGCATCCGAGGCCGCACTCACCGCACGTGCCGAGGCCCGCCAGCAGGCGTTCGGCCGTAGCTGGGAGCAGGTGGGCAGGCTGGCCGTCGCCGTGCGCGACAAGGTGTCTCCGAGCTCGGTCGACGTCCGCGTGCGCTGGGCCGACGCCGCGACCCGCTCGGTTGCTCAGGAGGCCGACGCCGCGGTCAAGCTGGTGCAGGCCGGTGTGCTGCCCGCGTCGTACGCGCTGCGCAAGCTCGGGTACAGCGAGGACGAGATCACCGAGATTCGGCAGGCCCGCCGGGTCGAGTCGGTCGACGCGCTCGGGGTCGACCTCGGTCAGGTCGTGACGTCATGACGGCCCCGACCGAGCAGGTTCCGCCGAGTGCCGAGGGCGTGCTGTTCCAGCAGTACGCCGACAGCCTCGCGACGATGGCCGAACGCGCGGGCGTCGCACTGTTGGCGCAGTGGATCGCGGGCGCACTGTCAGACATGGCCTGGCAGACACAGCTTGCCCGCCTGTTCATCCGGGTGAACCGGGGCGGCACCGTCGTGGCCGACCTGTACGCCGCTCGACAGCTTCGCCTCATGGGCATTGACGCCTCACCGCTCGGCCTGAGCCTGCCCGACGACGTAGCCGAGGTCCAGCGCCTCACGAAGGCGGTCACGACGCTGAGCGAGGCCCTGGACGACCCGGAGTCCCTCGAGCCTCGCGTCGTACGGGTGGCCCGCTCCGAACCCGTCAACGCCATGCAGCAAGGCGTCGTACGCGCGTACGCCGAGCACGGCGTCGGAGGCTACCGCCGTGGCCTCGACGCCGATCCGTGTCCGTTGTGCCAGTGGCTCTACAAGGACGGGTACGTCTACCCAGGCGGCACCCCGTTCCACCGGCATCCCGGATGCCAGTGCGAACCCGTCCCGGTGACCGCATGACCAGCCCGACCGACGACACCTGGACCGAGGCATGGCGACGTCACGCCCGCGAGTACCACCCGATCCAGACCCTGACCGAGGACGTCGACGGGCAACCGCTCGGCGTCACCCGGCACCGGGTGAGCGGATTCATCATCTCGGCCGACCAGATGGCGGCCATCGCCAACGACGAAAGGAAACCCCATGATGACCACTGACACCAGCACCGAGACCACCGAAGCCACCGAGACGCCGCAGGACCCGCCCGAGAGCGACGAGCAGACCGCCGAGGAGACCGAGGGTCGCAGGGGCAACCCCGAGGCCGCACGCTACCGCGTGGAGCGCAACGAGGCCCGTGCCGAACGTGACGCCCTGCTCGAGCGCATCAGTGCTCTGCAAGCCGCCGAAGTCGGCCGACTCGCGGCCGGACCCGGCAAGCTCCACGACGGATCCGACCTCCCGTTCTCCGAGACACTGCTCGACGACGACGGCAACGTGGACCGCGAGAAGGTCGACGCCGCAGTGGCCGAGCTCGTGGAGGCGAAACCGCACCTGGCACAGCCCGCGTACGGCGGGGACGTCGGGCTCGGCAACCGTGGCGGGTCCGACACGTCGACCACCTGGGCGAGCGTGATCCGCAGCTAGGTACCCCTGTCGGGTATCATGGGGGAGTCGGGACAGGTGCAGGCATCGTCCCGGCTCCCCTCGCTAGAGCGAGACCGTGTGAGGCGTTGACCGCCCGCGGCATCCGAAGTCCCCGAATCCCGGAGGACTCGTGATCATCGTTAGCGGAGGAATAACCACCATGGCCATGTACACATCGACAGACGACGTAGGCGGCCTGCTCCCGGAGCAGATCGGCGCGCTCGTCGTCCAGCCCGTCCTCGACGGATCGGTCGCCGCTCAGACCGGGACCGTCGTCAACGTCTCCTCGACCTCGTACCGCGTGCCCCTCGTCACCGAGGACCCGAGCGCCGCATGGGTCGCCGAGGGTGCAGAGATCACCCCGGACGACGCCACCATGGACGAGCTCGAGGTCACCCCGTCGAAGGTGGCCGGACTGACCATCATCAGCCGCGAGCTCGCCGAGGACTCGAGCCCCGCGGCTCAGCAGGTGGTCGGTGAAGGTCTCGCCCGCGACATCTCGCGCAAGGTCGATGCGGCGTTCTTCGCCAACACGACCAGCAACGGACCGGCCGGTCTCGGGTCGCTCACGACCTCGGTGGTCGGTGGCGGCTGGACCAACACGGACCCGTTCGCCGAGGCCATCTCCAAGGCCGAGGCTCAGGGCGGCAGCCTGAACTTCTTCATCGCCAGTGCCGCCGACGCGCTCACGCTGGCGCAGGTGAAGAAGGCGACCGGCAGCAACGAGCCGCTCCTGGGTGCGTCGGCGACCGAGCCGGGCCAGCGCCGCATCCTCGGCGTCCCCCTCGTCGTGTCGAGCCAGCTCACCGCGGGCACCATCTGGGGCATCGACTCCCGGTTCGTGCAGTTCGTCGTCCGCGACAACACGAGGCTGGAAGTCGACAAGTCGGCGTACTTCTCGTCCGATCGCGTCGGCGTGAAGGCAACCATGCGTGTGGCGTTCGCGTTCACTCACCCGCTGGCCCTCGTCAAGCTCACCGAGGACGACGAGTCCAGTTCGAGCTCGAGCTGACCATGGCCGAGCCGCTACCCGGCGACGTCGTCGCGTTCATCGGTCGTACCGGTGACGCGGCGGCGCTCGGCCTGGCCGCCAAGCACCTCCCGGCCGTCCGCGCCATGGTCCGTGCCTACGTGCGCGGCAAGGGATTCGACGCGTCCACCGATGCGCCCAGCGTCGACCTCGCGGCCGTCATCGTGTCCTCGTGCGCGCGTCTGGTCGTCAACCCAACCGGCACCGTCGAGGAGTCGATCGGTGAGCTGACGATCCGTCACGGCACGTTCTCAGGGTGGACGTTGCCCGAGCTCGCCGTACTCCACCAGTACCGCAAGCGGGCTATGTGATGCGCCCCAACGTGGAGTTGCTCCGTGGCCGGATCGGGGACATGCTCTCCGATACCGGCACGGTCAGCTACGACACCGGCGAGACCGAGTGGGACGACGAGATCGGCGAGGAGACGCCCATCTTCGCCGACCGCTACACCGGCCCGATGCTGGTCCGCCCGCAGTACGCCACACCGGCCGAGTTCGACGCCGGGGGCGCACAGTGGACCGTCAGCCGATACGACGTCACGCTGCCCGCCGACACCGACGTGAGGATCGGCGACCGCGTGCAGGTCGAGTCAACGTTCGATACCAAGCTCGCCGACACGTTCATCTACATCACCGACGTACCACTCGACTCCTGGCAGATCGCCCGATTCTGCATCGCCGAAAAGTCGAGCTCCTAGCCGGCGTCAACGCCACCGGCCCGCACGGGGACTCCATGAAGTCGCTCACCCGCCGGAACCGGAACGATGGTGCGAGAGCGGTTCCCTATCCTTTCGACCGCACCGACCGCACCAGCGCCGAACAGAACGCCACCCCCGAAATCGAAGTCTGCCGGGGGTGGCGTTCTCACATGGTCCGAGACCATGGTGCCCGCTTAGTGCCCGCAAATCTGCCGAAAACAGCCACCTATCACCAACACTCGTAAACAGCAATACGCCCATGGTTGAGCGAGTATCGCGATCGTCCACCAACGTCAAATCGTCCTGAGGCAAATCAGTGGGTTCGGGGTTCGAGTCCCTGATGCCGCACCACACAGGCCCTCCAAGGCCGCAGACCATGCTGTACTCACCCTTTGGTCAAACTGGCGGCCTCGCCGGTCTGACCGGAGTCGATGAACAGCTCCAGGTCTTCACTGGCAGGTGGGTTCGCGCTGAGTTGGGTCTCAGCGGTTGCGTCCCTCACGGCGCCGTCGCGCTGTCGGCGCTTTACACCTTCGCTTCCGCATATCAGGATTGTCTTGGTATCAGCATCTCTTCTTGGGTGCCGTGTCTGACCGCCCGTGCCGGCGGGTTGTGTTCCGGCCGGCCCGGGATGCAGACGTCGACGGTCGGTGTGGCCGGAACAGAGCGACGATCAGGGCTCCGGAGACCGTGACTGCGTTCGTGCGAGTCTTCTCCGGCGATAGGGCGGTCCCGTCGAAGCTTGGTTGGCCCGTGTCAGCTGGCTGTGGCTCGGGTAACGAGCAGCCCGATGACATCGGTGATCGCCATCTCGATGCGACCGTAGACCCGTGGGGTGAGCAGGGTCGTACCGTCGAAATCACTGGAGGAGGCAAAGACGGCGACCGGCACGGTCAACGCTTGGAAGAACCCGAACAACGGGCGCAGCGCGTGCTCGAGGACCAGCGCATGGTGCTCACCTCCCCCCGTGGCCGCGAGGAGCACGGGCTTGTTCGCGAGCGCGTACTGGTCGACGAGGTCGAAGAAGTGCTTGAACAGGCCTGCGTAGGACCCGCGGAACACAGGGGTCGCGGCGATCAGCAGGTCGGCCTGCTCAACCCGTCGTAGAGCGTCTTCGACGTCGGACGCGATGCCCTCGCGTTCGAGGGCGCCGGTGAAGGTAGGGCCGAGGCGGTAGACATCGACACGCGCCTGCTCGATAGCTACGGCTTCGTCGGCGAGCATGCGGGCAAGGGTCTGCAGCACCACGTCGACGAGTCCCATCGTCTTGGATTTCTCACTGGGGCTGCCATTGACCACGGCGACGCGCAGTGCACGTCGGGGCGTGGCCGTAACCTGCTCGCCAGTTGAGGTTGTCGGCGCATAATCGAGTTTGCTCGTCATGCCGGATCTCCCTTCCGTGCCGCGACTTCCCGGCGGACCACCGGGGCGACCTCGGTGCCGAGCAGATCGAGCGCCTCCAGCACCTCGTTCTGTGGCATGCCGCCGAATCCAACCTGGATCAAGGCTCGATCCAGGCCGTAGATGTCGTGGTAGGCGAGCAGCTTGTCGATCACCTCCTGGGGACTGCCGACGACGAGGCCGGCGGCCGGAGAGGTCTGAGCGTCGAACGCCGCCCGCGGCATGGCAAAACCACGGCCGCGCTGGTGGTTGTTGTCCATCATCCCCTGGGCGAAATACGGATACATCACATCCCGTGCTCTCCGGCTGGTGCGGGCGACGTAGCCGTGCAGGTTGATACTGGTCCGCAGCGTCGCCGGGTCGTGACCTTCCTGCTCGGCAGCCTGCCGGTACAAGTCGACGGTCTGCTCATGGAGAGTGAGCGGGCCTAGAAGCAGCGCAAGGGCCATGGGAAGGCCCAGCCGTCCTGTGCTGATCGCTGAGGCCTGGGTGCCGCCGACGCCGACCCAGATCGGTAGCAGGTCCTGGACCGCACGCGGTCCGATGTCGGCGTTGTCGAGGTCGGGTCGGAATCTACCCTGCCAACTGATGGGGTTTCGTGCGCGGATCTGGAGCAGGAGATCGAGCTTCTCCCGGAAGAGGTCGGCGTAGTCGGCCAGCTCGTAGCCGAATAGCGGGAACGACTCGGTGTAGGAGCCGCGGCCGGCGATAATCTCGGCACGCCCACCGGAAAACTGGTCGAGCGTGGCGAACTGCTCCCATACCCGGACCGGATCGTCCGAGCCGAGCACGGTGACCGAGCTGGTCAGGCGGATCTTCTCGGTCGCCTCGGCAGCAGCCGCCAGAACCATCGCCGGGGCCGACCCGACGAAGTCGGTGCGGTGATGCTCACCCACAGCGAAGAGGTCGAGTCCAACCTGGTCTGCGACTCGGGCCTGCTCGATCGTGTCGCGGGACCGCCGTTGCCCTGTCGGCGTGCTGCCCGTGACCGGGTCGGCGGTGATCTCGACAAACGTCATCTGTCCTATCTCGAACGCGGGCCGCTCCCTGGAATCGGCCACATGGCCGGGGAGGGTGACGTCGGTGTCATACATGTTCTGTCTCCTTTCGTTTGGGGAACCGGAACCGGGCGCGGAACGGTCGGGACGGCCGAGATCACACCTCGGTGTCAGGCAGGCCCCAGATCTCGCGGGTGAGGGCGAATCCAGCGGGGTCGATGTACGCGCCGTCGTGCGCGATGCGGCTGTGCGCGTGTCCGAGCGTGTGCACCGCGAACGCCGCCTGGAGCGCGTTCCACTGCCCCTGAATGTCCAGCGTTTGGTTCACGGACTTCTTGGCCATTCGAAGGCCAAAAGCGGGACGGGCTGCGATGCGCGCGGCGAGGGTGAGCGTGGCGGGCTCCAGTTCATCGCGCGCGACGACGCGAGTGACCATGCCGATCTGCTTCGCTTCCGTCGCCGTCATCGTCTCCCCGGTGAAGAGGAATTCCTTGGCCCTGCGGGCGCCGAGCTCCCACGGATGCATGAACAACTCGACGTGACTGATGCCGAACCCGGTCACCGGGTCGGCGAAGGTCGTGTCCTCGCTAGCCACGATCAGGTCGGCGGGCCACATCGTCATCATGCCGCCCGCGAAAACCCGACCCTGGACGGCGGCAACGACTGGCTTCGGGAAGTTGCGCCAACGCCAGTGCAGCTCGAGGAAAACCTCCGTCTCCCACGCCAGGTCGCCCGCTACGCCGTCGCGCCCGAATCCGCCCTCCAGCGTGACCTGGTCCATGCCTTCAATGCTGAACAACGCCTCGACGTCGTGGCCGAGCGAGAAATCATCGCCTTCTGCAGCGATCACGAACACAAGTACCGAGTCGTCGGCTGCTGCCCGCCTGTACGCCGCGTCGAGTTGATAGAAGAGCCGCACGTCCTGCATGTTCCCGTTCTCCGAACGGGTCAGCGTCGCCCGAGCCACGCCCGGATTCGGCTCGTCGTACCTCACACGATCGCCCATCGGCCCCGATTCAGGTCGTTCGTTCTCAGTCATTGTGTTCTCCTCTTCGGGCTCGAGACGACATCTGTGCCGTCATCCAGGATAACTCTGCCTGCGCAGACAAATATTCCTGCTGTCTGTGCAGACACGCGTTGCGGTAGGCTGGCGCAAATGACTGCACCGCGCTTGACCGAACTGGAGCAGGAGGCGTGGCAGGGCTTTCTCTACACGCACGACCGCTTATGGACCGAGGTCGAGGCTGGACTGGACCCGTTGAACGTCAGCATGGCGGAGTACAGCGTCCTGGCATTGCTCGGCCGCGCCGGCCGTCACGGCATGCGCATGTCGGATCTCGCCAGGCAGCGCCTGATGTCGACCGGTGGTTTCACTCGCCTTGCGGACAGGCTTGAACGCCGCGGCCTCATCGAGCGTAAGCAGGCTGCCGCGGACAAGCGCGGTTTCGTTGCAGTGCTGACTCCAGAAGGCCGGACTGTCCTGCGCAAGGCATGGCGACAGCAGCATGCGGACCTGCGTCGCCTCTTCTTCGACCGGCTAAACGATGACGACCTACGGGACCTGGCGCGCATCTGGGCGACCCTCCGCCCTGAGGAGGACGTGCCCGGCCCTTGAGGGCACGGCCCCGGACGCCGTGATGGCGCCCGCTCGAGCAGCGCGGCAGTGGCCGATCAGAAGTTCATCTCAGCGTCCCGGTTTGTAGCGTGGGTGACACGGCTGCCGTCACGCTGCCTGCCCCGTGCGGTTCGGTCATCGCCGTCGAGCCGGCGTCGGTTCGTACGCTGCGCTGCGACGGCGTGCACTATCTCGAGCCACGCGACGACGACGCATCCAGCAAAGTGCAGGCCGCTGTCCGCGTTGGCGAAACCAACCCGACCGCGATCGACCTACACGAGCTGCTCATCGACAACCAGTGATCAGTTCACGTGTGGCAGGTCAGCGCCTACGAACACCAGTGGGTTCGGGGTTCGAGTCCCTGATGCCGCACCACACTGGCCCCTCGGGCCGCAGGCCAGGTGACTTGCCGCTGACGTCACCTGATCCACCGGGCAGCTGCCTCGTAGGTGGTTGCGGGGGTGCTGTTGAACGCGATGGCCGCATCGGGTGCGTGTCGCCGAACCAGGTTGACTACCTGCTCGAGTAGTTCGACCTGATCGTCGGAGTGTCGAAGTCCACCGCCGACGGTGACGCACTCCCACGCATGGGCCTGCAGCGCGTCGCCGACGACCGCTTGCACATCGTCGCTTCCGTCGAGACCGACCAGGCAGGTCTCGACTCCGACACCATGTGCGGCGAACTTCGCCAGGCCCGCCTGGATCCCCTCGGCCACCGGGGCGGGGTCCCATGGCCCGGGCACGCGGTACGGATCGAGCCCGATCACGAGGACGCGAGGCGAGGAGGTGGTGTCCACGTCTGGACGATACTCGCGGACGGACCGCATGGTCGCCGGGGCGATCTCGACGTGAGCGAGCGTGCGGTGGATCCGGTAGCGATGGACCCGGACACTGATACCGTCCGGCACACAACAGAGAGGGCTGCGATGCTCAGAGGTGTCACGGTCGCCTTGGTGGCGGCACTTACGTTCTCCGTCACGACGACCGCGGCGCACGGCGCCGATCCGTCCCAGGATCGGGCTGAGACGGCCGGCGACGCGACCGCAAAGCGCTGGCATATCACCGGTCACTGGCAGGGCAAGCGCGACAACACGCTGGGGTTCTACATGCGCACTCAGCTGCGGATCAAGCGCAACGACGCGGGCAGGCTAAGCGGAACCGCGGTGTACCGCTCCACATCCGACGGGTCGGTGCTCTGTCGTACGAAGCTGCGCTTCCTCAAGCGCACCAAGACCGGCTGGCGGGTCTTCCGTGAGCGAGCATGGTTCGACTCCGGCAACTGCGGCAATGGGCGCACCCGGGTTCACAAGTGGCCGAAGAACCGGCTCCAGGTGTACTGGTTCGACGGCAGCGGCATCCGCGAGAAGGGCAGGCTCCACCGGCCGTAGCCGGCGCAGGGAGGCGGCGCGTACGAGTGCCGCCGAGTGCCGCGCTGCATCGAGACGTCGAGGTTCACCGCCCACGTACTCGGGCAGGGGGTGATGTCCCAACCGCAACCGCCCGGCAGGAACGCGGCAACTCGTCTTGTGGGGATGATGCCTTCGGCCGTCGCCCATTGCAGAATCCAACAGTGCCTTGCGTACAACGCCGCGCCAGCAGGTGCGAACGAGGAAGCCATGGGGATGGGTGAACGACGCGGGGTGCCCAGGACGGTGCGGACATCAGCCTGAGCGTTGCACGGCGCTTCGTCGCAAGCAGAGCTGGGTGACGGGGCCCGAGTTGTCGGGCCGGGCACGACCGACGGGAGCACATCATGACCAGACCGTTCAAGGGTGTCATCAACCTCGACATTCGCGACTCGGTACCTGACTGGGAGCCGTACGAGCAGCCCACGGCGCCCGACGGCGCACCGAACGTCATCTTCGTCGTGTGGGACGACACGGGCTTAGGTGCGCTTTCGCCGTTCGGCGGGCCGATCGAGATGCCGACCCTGCAGCGACTCGCGGACGACGGCCTGCGCTACTCCCAGTTCCATACGACGGCGATCTGCTCGCCGACCCGCGCCTCGATGTTGACCGGCCGGAACCACACCACGGTCGGAATGGCGTGCATCGCCGAGGCGACGACGGGGTTCCCCGGATCGAACGGGCACATTCCGTTCGAGACCGCCACCATCGCCGAGGTCCTCGGCGAGCGCGGTTACAACACGTACATGCTGGGCAAGTGGCACTGCTGTCCAGAAGACGAGACGAACATGGCCTCCTCGAAGCGCAACTGGCCGACCGGCCGCGGCTTCGAGCGCTACTACGGGTTCCTCGGCGGCGAGACCAACGACTGGTACCCGGATCTCGTCCAGGATCAGCAGTTCGCGGACCAGCCCTATGACCCGCCGAAGGACGCCGAGGAGTGGGCCGAGGGCCTGGGCGACAAGTACCACCTGTCCAAGGACCTCGTCGACCGAGCGATCGGGATGATCGGCGATGCGAAGCAGGTCGCTCCCGAGCGGCCGTTCTTCATGTACTTCTGCCCTGGTGCGAACCATGCTCCGCATCATGCTCCCAAGGAGTGGGCGGACAAGTACCACGGCGTCTTCGACGAGGGCTACGAGAAGATCCGCGAGCAGATCCTCGCCAACCAGAAGCAGCTGGGGATCCTCCCGGAGAACACCGAGCTGTCGCAGATCAACCCGATGGCCGGAGTGACGAGCGTGGACGGCAAGGAGCAGTCCCCGTTCGACCTCGTCCGTCCGTGGGACTCCCTTTCCGAGGGCGAGAAGCAGTTGATGGTCCGAATGGCCGAGGTGTACGCCGGATACTCCAGCTACACCGACCACGAGCTCGGACGGCTGATCGACTACCTCGAGAAGACCGGCGAACTCCACAACACCTTGATCGTGTGGATCTCGGACAACGGCGCGTCGGGTGAGGGCGGTCCGAACGGATCGGTCAACGAGAACAAGTTCTTCAACAGCGTCATGGACGACATGGACGAGAACCTGACGTTCCTCGACGCGCTCGGCTCGCCCGAGACGTACAACCACTACTCGACAGGGTGGGCGTTCGCGTTCAACACGCCCTGCAAGATGTTCAAGCGACACACGTGGGAGGGCGGCGTCGCCGACCCGATGGTCGTGCATTGGCCGGCTGGGATGAAGGCGCGAGGCGAGGTCCGTCATCAGTACGCGCATTGCAGTGACATCGTCCCCACCGTGTACGAGTGCCTGGACGTCGAACCACCGGAGGTCGTCAAGGGTTACACGCAATGGGCCCTGGAGGGCACCAGCTTCAAGTACAGCTTCGACGACGCCACAGCGAAGACCCAGAAGCCCAGCCAGTTCTACGTGATGCTCGGGACGAGGGCGATCTGGCGCGACGGCTGGAAGGCAGAGGCACTCCACGCCGGCGCTCCGTCCGACTGGAGTCACTTCTCCGAAGACAAGTGGGCGCTGTACCACGTCGACGAGGACCGCTCGGAGTGCCACGACGTCGCCGACGAGCACCCGGCCCTCCTCGAGGAGCTCAAGGCGCTATGGCACTTCGAGGCCGGGCAGTACCACGGCCTTCCGCTCGAGGACCGCACCGCGATCGACGTCCTGACGACGCCGCGACCACAGATGAGCGCGCCCCGCGACCAGTACGTCTACTTCCCGGGCACCCTCGAGGTGCCCGAGGCGGTCGCGGTCAACGTACGAGGACGATCGTTCAAGATCGCTGCCTCCCTCGACATCAAGAACACCGACGCAGGCGGCGTCGTGTTCGCACATGGCCACCACTTCGGCGGGCACGCGCTCTACCTCAAGGAGGGCAGGCTCCGATACGTGTACAACTATCTCGGCGAGAAGGAGCAGCTGCTCGCCTGCGACGAGGCGCTGCCGCAGGGGAGCTGCGTCGTCGGCGTCGAGTTCACGAAACAGTCCCAGACTCCCGGAGCGACGACGGGCTCGCTCGCGATGTTCATCGGCGACACGCTGGTCGCCGAGCTCGATGACGTCATGATTCAGAACGGCAAGTTCAACCTGTGCGGAGAGGGTTGAACGTCGGCCGCGACGGCGGCGCCCCGGTGACCTCGGACTACCCGTTCGACAGGCCCTGGGCCCTGGAAGGCGCTACGATCGACCAAGTGATCGTCGACGTCTCGGGCGAGCCCTACGTCGACCTCGAGAAGGAAGCACTCGCGATGATGAGTCGCGATTAGCGTCCTTCCCCCGAGCCGGTGAACCACGGCCTTCAGCTCCGCCACGAACGCGGCGGAGCGAGGGCATCGGCACCGTTCGAGCCCGATCATCGCGTACGTGCGAGCCGCCCCGCCAGGGTCGGTACCACGATCGCCGCGGCGACCGTGTGCAGCATGATCAGGGTGGCGGCGGAACCGCCGTCGAACCCGAACGTGAGATCCGGGACGAAGGACAGTGCGGTCAGAGCGACGGACGTCCGCACGAACGTCGTCCGCGGCCGACGCGCCTTGCGCGCCATGACGGCGGCCATGCCGACGCCGACGAGCGAGAAGACCAGCGTCAGCTGTGCGAACGCGGCGATCGGGATGCTCGTGCCCGTGCTGTCGGCGAACGAGACGCCGGAGGCCGACGCGATCGCCGCCAGGACGGTCGTCGCGACCGAGGCGATGGCGGCAGAGGCGACTCCGTGCTTCCAAACCGGCTGCCGACCTGCCGCCGCGGCCGGCGCGCTGGGGGTCGTACGAGTGGGGACCTGGGTGCTGGTGGTGGTGGACATCTCGAGCTCCGTTTCCTCGGCGGGCCGCACGGTGCGACCCGCTCATACCCCGTCCACGAACGGGCGGGCACGGATCCGACAGGTTCCGAGAAAGAAATGTTTTGACGCTCCGATGCGCGGTGAACAGCGCCGGGACGGAGGCGGTGCGATCCGCGACAGCGCGCCGAACGGCAGCTAGCCTCGACGGTGGCGGATGTCGTATCGGCGGAGTGCCGTTCGTGGTGGGAGTACAAGGCGGTCACCGGGACCGCCCGGACTGAGGAGAAGTCAGATGACGCACTACCTGATGGCCGTGCACGGCCCCGCCGAAATGAGCGAGTTCGGCAACTACGGCTCCGAAGAGGAGATGGAGGCGGCGTTCGCCGCGACCGGCGCCTTCAACGACCAGCTGCACGCCGACGGCTATTGGGTCTTCGGCGGCGGGCTCCAGGCGGCAACGACGGCGACCGTCGTCGATGGCCGGGGTGAGGCGCCGCTGGTGACCGACGGCCCGTACCTCGAGACCAAGGAGGTCATCGGCGGCTTCTGGGTCGTCGACGCGCCCGATCTCGATGTGGCGCTCGGGCTCGCCGCCAAGGCGTCCAAGGCGTGCCGGGGCAAGGTCGAGGTCCGCCCGTTCGACGGCATTGCCTGAGCCGGCCCGGGCGACGACCGATCGATGCGCAGCGAGTCGGCGGCCGTCGAGCGGGTCTTCCGTGAAGAGTACGGCCGCGTGATCGCCTCGCTCGTCCGCCGCTTCGGTGACATCGACATCGCCGAGGAGGCGGCGGGCGAGGCGCTCGTGGCCGCGCTGGAGAAGTGGCCGGAGTCCGGAACACCGCCCAACCCCGGAGGCTGGCTCACCACCACTGCGGGCAACCGCGCGATCGACCGGATCCGCCGCGAGAAGCAGCGCGATGCGAAGCACCAGGCGGCCTACATGTCATACGACGACACACCTCACGAACCCACCGGACCGGTCGAGGACGACCGGTTGCGGCTGCTGTTCACCTGCTGCCACCCCGCGCTCGCGCCGGAGGCACGAGTCGCGCTGACGCTCCGCCTCCTGGGTGGGCTGACCGTGACCGAGATCGCGCAGGCGTTCCTCGTGGCCGAGACGACCATGGGGCAGCGGATCACGCGTGCGAAGAAGAAGATCGCGGCCGCGAACGTGCCCTACCGGGTGCCGGAGGCCGCCGACCTCCCCGACCGGCTCGGAGGTGTGCTGACCGTACTGTTCCTCGTCTTCAACGAGGGCTACCTCGCCACCGGCGACGGCGACCCGGTGCGCGCCGAGCTCACCGGCGAGGCCATCCGACTGACCCGGGTCCTCCGCGAGCTGCTCCCCGGCGAGCCGGAGGCGGCCGGGCTACTCGGGCTGCTGGTACTCACGGAGGCCAGGCGCGAGGCCCGGGTGCGGAATGGGCAGCTGGTCCCGCTCGCCGAGCAGGATCGCGCCGGCTGGGACCACGCACTGATCGCGGAGGGCCACCACCTCGTACGCGAGTGCCTCGCGATCAACCGACCCGGCCGTTATCAGCTACTCGCCGCGATCAACGCCGTCCACACCGACGCTCCCAGCGCACCGGATACCGACTGGTCGCAGCTCGTCGCGCTGTACGACCAGCTGACTCAGCTCGACCCGTCGCCGATCGTGGCACTCAACCGCGCCGTCGCGGTCTCGGAGCTGGACGGCCCGGAGGTCGGCCTCACCCTGGTCGACCGCCTGCCGCTCGTGGGCTACCACGCGTGGCACGCCACCCGCGCCGACCTGCTCCGCCGGCTCGGCAGGACCGCCGAGGCGAAGGAGTCGTACGACGCCGCCATCGACTCCACCCAGAACTCCGCCGAGCGCGCGTACCTCAGCAGGAAGCGCGGCGAGCTGGTCTGAGCGGTGTGACCACTCGGCAGGATGCTGTCGGCGACCGGGTCGTCGGGCCGACCGGCACCGCGCGCCGATGCGTGGCTCCTAGGCCCGGCCGAAACGCATCAGGACGACGCCCGAGGGAAACGTCTCGGCGGAGCGCAGGCGCAGACGAGTGGGCCCGCCGAACAGGGCTTTTCCCTCGCCGATAGCCGTCGGATGCACGAGCAGGTGGTACTCGTCGATCATGTCCAGTTCTCGTAGCGCGTCGATCACGCCGAGACTGCCATAGATGACGAGATCGCCGTCGCCGTCGTTCTTGAGGTCCGTCACCGTGGCCGCATCGAGCGACTCGATGCGCGAGGTGTTGCCCCAGTCTGCGGTCCTCCCGGATCGGGAAACGACGAGCTTGGGCATGTCGTCCACCCGCTGCGCGTAGGCACGGCGTTCGGGTGGCTGACTCTCGTCGCGAGCCATCGCGGGCCAGGCCCCGGCGAAGTCCCCGTGGGTGATCCGGCCGAGCAGTAGCGCCTCGGCGTCGGTCACGAGGGAGATCTCGTACTGCATCATCTGGTCGTCCGGCGACAGCCAGTCCATCTGGTCCTGTGGTCCGGCCACATATCCGTCGAGCGTGGTCCACATTGAAACAACGATTCTGCGCATGCAGTGCTCCGTCTACTGGTCGGCCGAAACGTGTGGTTGCCTGTGCAGACGAGACCGAGGACGAAAGTCCATCGGTCGAGCAGTGGCTACGCACATACTGCTCTCACAGCCAGCCGAGTACGCCGAGCGTGCTCGCGAGCGCCGCGTCGACGGCGAGCATGACGCCCATGCCCAGTGGAAGATTCCGGCACGTTGTAGCAACACCTCGACGGCACGGTCGACACCCTGGCGTTCCGTCACCAGCCGTGGACCCTGACGCGCTCGGACACGCATCCCTGATCGTACGCGTGGGCAAAGAACTGGCGGCCCGCGACCTTCATGGCTCCACAGGAGTCTGATCGTTCTGCTCGAGCGTCTGCGCCCAGGTGATCGCCCATTCGTCGAGCGGTTGGAGGGCATGACCGAGTGCCGCCCCCAGCCGAGTGAGCTCATAGCCATCGGCTGAGCGGGCGACGATCCCACTTGACGTCAATTCGCGAAGCCGCTGGTAGAGGACACTGGACGACAGGCCTGCACACCGTGCCAGCAGCGCACGTGCACCGAGCGGACCCGCGCGCAGCTCCCAGAGAATTCGCAGCGCCCACCGACGGCCGAAGAGATCCATCACGGCCATGATCGGACGGCCGGTCGTCGATCCACGAACCGGTGCTCCTGGGCGCGGTGTTGACATGACGCTCCTTGCGTTTCGTTATTCGAAATGCGAGTATACATTTTCGTTGTTTCTAATTTAGCAACAGACTCAACGGGAGTACCCATGTCGCGAATAGCCCTGCTGGAACCGCCGTACGCCGACCAGGCCGGCGCGCTGCTCGCGCGCATGATGCCCGGGGACGCGTCGCCGATCGGGCTGTTCCGGATGCTCGCCAGAAACCTCCCGATGGCCAGCGCCATGCACGGATGGGGGCGCTACGAGCTGGGCCGAGCGCTGACCCTGACCATGAGGGAGCGCGAGATCGCCATCGACCGGACATGCGCGCTGTGCGGCAGCGAGTACGAGTGGGGCGTGCACACGATGGTGTTCGCCGAACGTGTCGGGCTCACCCGCGAGCAGACGGCATCCCTGGTGCACGGCGGCCCCGGTGACGAGTGCTGGACGTCCGAGCGGGAACGGCTGCTCATCCTCGCCGTCGACGCACTGCACGAGCATTCCGACATCGATGACGCGCTGTGGGCACGGCTCGTATCGGTCTTCGACGAGCCCCAGCTGCTCGATCTGCTCCTGCTGTGCGGGTGGTATCACGCCATCAGCTTCGCTGCGCGCGCCACGCGCGTGCCGCACGAGCCCGGCGCGCCTCGCTTCGCCGACTTCCTCCCCATGAGGACCGGGACCAACCGATGAGCTCAGCCCGGGAGCTCGGCGAGCCGGTCCACCGGCCAACTACCGGCTCTCCTTGTGTTCGAACCGAGCCGGCTCCGATCCGTCAGGCGCGAAGAACGAGACCAACCGGCAAGTCAGATGCACTCATCCCAACACTGGAGGTTCCATGCCCAAGGGCTACTGGGTCAGCGTTTACCGCACCATTTCAGACCCTGAGAAGCTGGCTGCTTACAACAAGCTGGCCGCTCCCGCGGTCAAGGCCGGGGGCGGTCGGACCCTCGTCCGTGGCGGTCCGGTCGTGGCGCATGACGCCGGAATCGCCGAGCGCACCGTCCTGGTCGAGTTCGACAGCTTCGAACAGGCCGTCGCGGCGCACGCGAGCGCGGCCTACCGGGAGGCGCTGGTCGCGCTCTCCGACGGCGTCGAGCGCGACTTCCGCATCGTCGAAGGCATCGACTGACCGAGGTCCGGTCGGATCTTCACCGAACCACTCCGTCGGGAATCTCGAGGACGGGCACCGGGCACTGTCCGACCGAGCACGCCGGGTCGGTGTAGTGCCGGCCACGTTACGCACACACTTGACTCGTGCAGTGAATTCAGCGAGGGACGTTCGGCGCTGGACTGAGCGGCACGTGCCGGTTGACGTCCTTGTAGAGCAGGTAGCGGAATCGTCCGGGGCCGCCGGCATAGCAGGCCTGCGGACAGAACGCTCGTAGCCACATGAAGTCGCCTGCCTGCACCTCGACCCAGTCCTTGTTGAGCAGGTAGACGGCCTTGCCCTCGAGTACGTACAGGCCATGCTCCATCACATGCGTCTCGGGGAACGGGATCACTCCCCCGGGCTCGAAGTTGACGATGTTGACGTGCATGTCGTGTCGCATATCGACCGGGTCGACGAAGCGCTGCGTGCTCCATCTCCCTTGTGTGCCTGGCATCTCGTCGGGGACAACGTTCGACTCGTTGATGACGAATGCGGACGGAGGCTCAATGCCGTCGACCCGCGCGTACGCCTTGCGGATCCAGTGGAACGTCGTGTTGCCCTCTCCAGAGTTGTGCAGGGTCCAGTCGGCACCGGGCGGGAGGTACGCGTAGCCACCAGGCTCGAGCTCGTGAGTCGTGCCATCGACGCTCACCCGCACCGAGCCGGCTACGACGAACAGCACCGCCTCGGCAGCAGGATCCGGCTCCGGCCGCTCACTCCCCCCGCCCGGTGCGACCTCGACGACGTACTGCGCGAACGTCTCCGCGAAACCCGATAAGGGCCGCGCGAGGATCCAACAGCGGGTCTGCTCCCAGAACGGCAACCGACTGGTGACGATGTCGCGCATCGTGTCGCGCGGCAGTACGGCGTACGCCTCGGTGAACACGGCTCGGTCGGTGGTCAGCTCCGTCTGCGCCGGGTGACCTCCCGTTGGTACGTAGTACGTCGCCGCCGCTCGCTCGCTCATGCGTCTCCTCGCTTCAACAGGCGGCCACGCGGATCGGCCGCGATGTCGACGCGGCCTCCACGAAGCCAGGTCTCGCGTACGACTCCGGTCAGCGTACGACCGGCGTACGGCGTGACCGGGTTCTTGTGCTGTAGGCGCACCGCGTCGACCACGAAGTCCTCGTCGGGAGCGAACACGCACAGGTCGGCGTCGTAGCCGACCGCGATCCTTCCCTTGCGTCGCAACCCGACCTGTCGTGCGGGTCCCGCACACATCCAACTGACGACCTCGGCCAGGTCGAAGCCTCGCTCGCGGGCGCCGGACCACACGGCCGGCAGTCCGAGCTGCAGGGACGAGATCCCGCCCCACGCGGTACCGAAGTCGCCGGTGTCGAGGTGCTTGAGCTCGACCGTCGACGGCGAGTGGTCGGTCACGACCGTGTCCAGTGACCCGTCACGTAGCCCTTCCCAGAGCCGTTCGCGGTTGTCCCGTTCGCGTATCGGCGGGCAGCACTTGAACTGCGTGCCACCCGCGGGGACTTCCTCGGCGCCGAACGTCAGGTAATGCGGGCACGTCTCGGCAGTGATGTGTACGCCGGCGCGTCGTGCCGTCGCAATCTCGGGGAGCGCATCGGCGCTCGAGACATGCACGATGTGGACGCGACAACCGGTCGTACGCGCCAGGTCGATCACCCGTGCGATCGCGACGGTCTCCGCCTCGCCCGGCCGCGATTCGAGGAAGCGACGGTAGTCGCGGCCCTCGGGCCCTGTCGCACCGTCGATGGTGTGCGCATCCTCCGCATGGACGATGAACAGACCGTCGAAGGCCGCGATCTCGTTCATCGCCAGTGCAAGCGCCGCGTCGTCGAGCGCGGGGAACTCGTCGACGCCCGAATCCACGAGGAAGCACTTGAACCCGAACACACCCGCGTCATGCAAGGCGCGCAGATCGCGCACGTTGCCGGGGATCGCGCCACCCCAGAAGCCGACATCGACGTACGCCCGCGGGCCTGCGACGTCTCGCTTGACCGTCAACGCGTCGACGTCGACGGTCGGCGGGATGCTGTTCAGTGGCATGTCCACGATCGTCGTCACTCCGCCCACGGCCGCGGCGCGGGTCGCCGACACGAAGCCCTCCCATTCGGTGCGGCCGGGATCGTTGACGTGCACATGTGTGTCGACGACGCCCGGCAACAGCACCTCATCGGGGCCGAGTTCGACGACCTCCGGCGTACGCAGGTCTGCGTCGGACTCCGCGAGCGCGACGATCGACCCGTCGCGGATACCGACCGACGCCGCGACCTCGCGCCCGCCGACGACAACCCGCGGTGCACGGATCACCGTGTCCAGGTCGCTCATGCCTCTGCGGCCGTCGTCGGCTTGTGGAGCCCCGGCTGATGCACCCGTACGTCGGACGCCGGGTGCTCAACGAGCTGCGCCACGGCACGCGTCGGGCGCCGAGTGAGCTCGCCGCCGCAGTTCGGACAGCCGCCACTCAGGCACCGCTCGACACACGCGCTGCACCACGTGCACTCGAAGCTGCAGACCCACGCGACCAGCGAGTCGGGTCCAAGGTCGACGTCGCAGCATTCGCACGACGGCTTCATCAGCAGCATCCGATCAGTATGGCCGAGGCGTACCGTCCGCTCACGCCACGCGGAAACCCTCGCGACCGCTCGGCGAGATCTCCTCGACGTCTGCACGGTCGACCACCGCGTGCCGCGGACCCTGCCTCATCCAGGCGATCATCGCGTCGACCGCAACGGGAGCGCCCTCGAACTCGGCCGACACCGTGCCGTCGGGCTCGTTGCGTATGTACCCCGCGACGCCGAGGCGGGTCGCCTCGCGGCGGCACGTGTCGCGGAAGAACACGCCCTGCACACGACCGTGCACCACGACGCGACGGGCGACGGTTGCATCGTCGTGGATCGGCGTCACTCCCCGGGCGTACCGGCGATGTTCATCAACCAGCCGACGCCGAACCTGTCGGTGCAGATGCCGAACGAGTCTCCCCACGGCGCGCGGTCGAGCGGCATCGTGACCGTGCCGCCCTCGACCAGCTTGTCCCAGTAGCCGCGCAGCTCGGCTTCGTCGCCGGTGCCGCCGCTGAGCGAGACGGAGAAGTTGTTGCCCGCCTCGTACGGCATCGCCGCCGGTAGATCGGACGCCATCAGCGTGAAGCCGGTCGGCGTCGTCAGCTGCGAGTGCATGACCTTGTCCTTCTCGGCCGGGTCATCACTGGCTTGGAAGTCGCCGTACGTACTGACATCGAGGTCGCCGCCGAACACGGACTGGTAGAAGTCCATCGCGGCGCGAGCCTCGGTGCGGAAGTTCAGGTAGGGGTTGAGCAGTGCGGTCATCGGTTCTCCTTCGTCCGATCCCATCGTCGCACCATGGACGCGCCCGCGCGCGGCTTCGCGACCTGCTCAGTCGTCGGCCTTCAGCAGTCAGTCCAGCGGGCGGCGCCATCGCAGACCTGGGAATCGCGCGAAGTCGCGGTCGGAGCTGACCAGCTCGCACCCGGACTCGATCGCGGTCGCTGCAAGCTGTGCATCCGTTATCAGGTTCCCACGCGCGTCCGACTGCTGGCAGAGCCCCGCGAATACCTCCCAATGCCGTCGGCCGGGTTCGATCGGCACGCAGCCGGGGTGGGCTCGAAGCCGCGACGCGAACTCGAGCGCGACTGGCAACGGAGTGGGCGGATCGAAGACCCTTCGATGGGTGACGACACGGACGAATCCCGCGAGCACCTGGGTCGTGATGCCGATCGGCTCGCCACCTGCCAGTGCCTCCGCCAGCCAGTTGTGATGGTCGACGTGGTCGGGCGCGTCCTCACGGTGCGCGTTGACCAAGACATTGACGTCAAGAAGCCTCATCGGCGTCCATCAGGTCGTACAGCCCGGCGGTGTTATCGAGATCGACGCCGGGAAGAAGCCCGTTTCCCTCGAACGTGGGCAGATCGATCGGTGCGTCCGCACGCTCCTCATGTCGCGCGAGCATCTCGCGGACGGCGTCCTCCATCACCGAGTTCAGGCTCCGGCGCGAACGCGCGGCAAGCGCCTTGGCCTGCGCCAGCAGCTCGTCATCCATCCTGATCGTCGTCCGCATACGTTGTGATGCTACCCGTTGACATTTAAATGTCAACGGGTCAACCATCGAGGTCGAGCTCCCAGTTCTGGCCGACGACGTCATGGCCGAACCTGTGCTCCGGCCGTTCGTCGATGAGCCGGAACCCGGCCGCCTGATAGAGCCGCCGCGCCGATGACAGCATGCCGACCGTCCACAGGGTCATGCGGCGATAGCCGACGAGCCGGGCGAACCCGACACACTCCTCGACGAGCCGCGCCCCCACCCCGAGGCCGCGCGCGTGCGGCTGCACCAGGAGCACCCGCAGAACGGCGAGGTCCGGTTGCTCTCCGGCGAAACAGCCGATGCAGCCGGCGCGGTCACCGTCGACCTCGGCGA
Source organism: Solicola gregarius (assembly GCF_025790165.1). Taxonomy (GTDB): domain Bacteria; phylum Actinomycetota; class Actinomycetes; order Propionibacteriales; family Nocardioidaceae; genus Solicola; species Solicola gregarius. The sequence continues at coordinate 3,436,625 of NZ_CP094970.1, read as the reverse complement.
TCCACGCCGCTTCGCGTGCGGAGTCGCGGCCCGCCGCGTACTCGCCGATGATGCGCGCGACCAGCTGCTCGAACTCCGCCGTCCAGCCGTACTCCTTCGCGTACGTCTCGCCGTGGGTCATCACGACCCAGCCGAGATCGCCGGGCTGGTAGAGCTTGCGAATGACGACGGATCGATCCATGAGCACCTCACTGACACGACTGTTCCAGTGCGCTCCAGCGTACGCCCGGCGGTGCGGTTTCTACAGCCACCCGCGACGTTTGAAAGCCCAGAACAGACAGCCGCAGGTGAGCGCCATCAGCAGGATCGCGAGCGGGTAGCCGAGCTGCCAGTGGGTCTCCGGCATGTGGTCGAAGTTCATCCCGTACACGGTGCCGATCAGCGTCGGCGCGAACAGGATCGCCGCCCACGCGGAGATGCGCTTGACCTCCTCGTTCTGCGCCTGACCCGACTCCGTGAGCGCCTTCATCTCCTCGTTCTGCTGTTGCGCCACGAGGGTGGCGTTGACGGTGAGGATGTCGCGAAGCAGTTGGCGGAACTCGTCGACGCGCTCGATCACGACCTCGACGTGGTCGCGTACGTCGCGCAGGTAGCGCTGCAGCTCGGCATCGACCTGGTAGCGGGTGAATCCGGCGCTCAGGCGGGTGAGGATGTCGCGCAGCGGATGGGTGGCGCGCTGGAACTCGATCACCTCGCGCGAGAGCTCGTAGATGCGCCGCGACACCTTCGGGTCGCCGCCGAACACCTCGGTCTCGATCTCGTCGATGTCGTTCTCCAGGCCCGCGACGACCGGCGAGTATCCGTCGACCACCTTGTCGAGGATCGCGTAGAGCACGGCCTCCGGGCCACGTTCGAGTAGGTCGGCGTTGCTCTCCATCCGTCGCCGCACCGCGCCGAGGTTCGGCGCCTCGCTGTGCCGGACCGTCACCACGAAGTTCGGCCCGATGAAGCAGTGCAGCTCGCCGAACTCCACATCCTCGGTCGCGTCGACGTAGCGTGCGGCTCGGAGTACGACGAACAGCGTCTGGTCGTACCGCTCCACCTTCGGACGCTGATGCGCGACGATCGCGTCCTCGAGCGCCAGCTCATGCAGGCCGAACTGGTCGGCCACCGCAGCGAGCTGACGTTCGTCGGGCCGATACAGCCCGATCCACGCGAACGTGCTCGGTTCGTCGTCGCCCAACGCCTCGAACGTCTCCGCGAGCGTCGACGGCGAAGCCACGCGGTCGCCGTGCCGGTAGATCGCGGCGTCGATGACGCTCTCCTCCACCGCACTCGGCACCGTCGTGTCATCGTCCTCGGGTTCGTGCTCGAGCAGGGACGTCGCCGACCGGGACGACCGGCGGGGAAATGGGAACAGGCCTGCGAATCGGCGATCGGACATGGCGGACACCTCGCAACGTACGTGGGTGGGCCGCGGAGTCAACTGAAGGACAGGACTCGGCGCGGCTCAGAACTCAACCAACTAATGGACGGGGCTGGTTCGATAACTAGGAGGCTCGGTTCGCATGAGCCGTCACCTCCCAGAGTCCGTGCACGATCCGTGCGCCCTCAATCGTATCCCCACCGGATCACCCGCGCCGTCGCGCATGCGTGAGACGAGCGCTTATGCGTACGCGTGCCTCGCCGATGGCGGCCCGGGGCTCCCCGCGATGGAATAGGGGCCAACACGAAGCCCGACCTTGGAGAACCATGGATGCCATCCGTACCGCCGTGCTCATCATCGCGACCCTCGCGACGGGGCTCACCGCGGGAGTGTTCGGTCTGTACGCCCACACCGTCATGCGAGGGCTGGCGACGACCGACGACCGTACGTTCGTCGCGGCGTTCCAGGCGATGGACCGCGCGATCCTCAATCCGTGGTTCCTCGGATTCGGGTTCATGGGTGCCCTGATCTCCTCGGCCGTCGCGGCAGGTACGCAGATCGGGCGCGATGCCCTGCCGTGGACACTCGCCGCACTCGCGCTCTACCTGGTCGCGTTCGTGACCACGTTCGCAGTGAACCTCCCGCTCAACGACGCGCTGAAGGCCGCGGGCGACCCCGACACGATCCCCGACCTCGCGGGGGTACGTCGCGCGTTCAACGAGGCGCGCTGGCGTACCTGGAACACGGTTCGCGCCTGGACCTCGACCCTCGCATTCGCGGCGCTGTGCTGGTCGCTCGTCCTGGACGGCCGGGCGATGTGACGCTCCCAGCGGATGTGGTCGCGCTCGTCCGTCGCTACCCGGCTCAGTCGTCCAGCTGTAGCCACGAGTCGACGTCGGCGGCGGACCAACCCGACGCGAACAGCAGATCGGCAGCCAGCGAACGGATCTGGGCGACCACGGCGGAGGCGTTCAGCGTGCCCGAACCCGACAACGCCTCTGTCGCGGAGCGCGCCGCCGCGACCAGCTTGTCCTTCGCCTCGTCGAAGCGTTCGTACTCCTGGAGATCGCCGCCGAAGATGCGCACGGCATCGGCCAGTGCGGCGACCGCGTCGTCCATGCCATCCGGCGGATCCTCGCCGTGCCGCAACATCGACGTGACCCGCCGCGCGAGTACGCGCGCATCTCGTACCGCGTTGTCGATGTCATGGACGGTGCTCGTATAGAGACGTACGTGCTCGCGCTGGCTCCAGCGAAGCGGCGATATCCGCGACACCTCGGTCGCAGAGGCGCTCGTGCTCGCGAGTCCTTCAAGGGTGGGCTGGAGCGCGCGTGTCTCCTGCAGGGCGGTCCACGCGACACCGGCGTCGCGCAAGCGCATCGACTCCGCGACCTGGTCGAGGATCGACGCGAGCCCGCCGAGAACGGACTGGATCTCGCGATCGAGGTCGCGCAGCGGGTTCGTCGGAACGATCGCGGTCATGGCCAGCCCGATGACGCCACCGACCAACGCATCCAAGAACCGCGCGACGGCCGGGTTGCCGGTCGCCGCCGCAGGGAGGACGGCGGCGATCAGGATCGCCGACGTCGCCGACTGCATCAGCGCCATCCCCTTCAGGCCAAGCAGCGAAGCCACCGACACGGCGAGTGCGACGACCACGGCGATCTGCCACGCGCCCCTGCCCATCCAGGTGATCAGGACTTCACCCGCCAGGATGCCGACGGAGACACCGACGACGAGTTCGACGACGACGCTGCGACGCTGGCCGAGTCCGGCGGCGATCGTCAGCGCCGCCGCCACCGGCGCGAAGAACGGTTGGACGTGGCCGATGAGCTCGGTGGCCACGAGCCACGCAAGCGACGTTCCGAGCGCGAGCCGCACGATCATCGGCGCGCGCCCGCGCAGGATGCCCCATCGTTCGCTCATCGCCATGGGGCGTACGAGCTGGCGGTCGTCGGCGCGGTCGGTCAGCCGCGTCATCCACGCGGACAAGGAGCCGTCTCGTCGCGCCATCGTCGTCGGCCCCGGGCGCTAAAGGTAGAGGCCGGTCTGGCCGTCCTCGATGCGCTCGGCGGCGACCGCATTGAGGTCGCGCTCGCGTAGGAGGATGTAGTCGTCGCCCCGCACCTCGACCTCGGCGCGGTCCTCGGGGTCGAAGAGCACCCGGTCGCCGGCCTGCACCGATCGTACGTTCGGACCGGTCGCCTCGACCCGCGCCCACGACAGGCGGCGACCCATCGTCGCGGTGGCCGGAATCACGATGCCGGCCGACGACCGCCGCTCGCCGGAGTCGCTGTCGACGGACACGAGCAGTCGGTCATGCAGCATCCGGATCGGAAGCTTGTCAGGCATTGGTCAGCCAACGGCCTTGCGTATCACCAGGATGAGACCGACGAAGCCGACGATGCCGCCCACGACGGGCACGATCGTCTCCAGCCGCGGCGAGCCGTTGGCGTCGACGAACTGCGACTTGACGCTCTCGAGGTTGCGGCGTGCGATGTTCTTGGGGTTCGTGCGGTCGATCAACGTGTCGACGGTCTGAGCGAGTCGCTCGCGCGTCTCCTCGATCTCGGCGACGAGTTCGTCGGGGGACGCCGCGTCCGCCTTGCTTGCCACGATGAGTCTCCTCGGTCGATCGGGCACCATGTGCGTACGTACTGCGCGCCACACGTTACCCGTACGCGAAGATGGACGTCGTCTCACCCGTACGACCAAGGGAAAATAGTCATGCCGGACTCGAACCGACTGCAGCCGGGCGACCAGGCGCCCGACTTCACGCTCCCCGACGACACGGGCGGCTCCGTGTCGCTCTCGTCGCTGCGTGGCCGTAAGGTGATCGTCTACTTCTACCCCGCGGCGATGACACCGGGCTGCTCGAAACAGGCATGCGACTTCACCGAATCACTGGACTCCCTGGAGTCGCACGGCTACACGGTTCTCGGCATCTCGCCCGACGCGCCCGAGAAGCTGGCGTCGTTCCGCGAGCGCGACGGCCTCACGATCGGGCTGCTCTCCGATCCCGACAAGGAAGTGCTGACGGCGTATCGCGCGTACGGCGAGAAGAAGCTGTACGGCAAGGTGGTCGAGGGCGTCATCCGCTCGACGTTCGTGGTCGGCGAGGACGGCAAGGTCGAGCTCGCGCAGTACAACGTACGCGCGACGGGCCATGTCGCGAAGCTCAAGCGCGACCTGGGGCTGTGAGCGCCGTCCGAATCCACCGAAGTACGGATTCCCGGCGATGAGCGCGAGCTCATGGGCACGAAATCCATACCTCGGCGAGACATCCGGGGACGTAGACTGCACGGTGCGCCGAAGTGGTGGAATTGGCAGACACGCAGGATTTAGGTTCCTGTGCCTTCGGGTGTGAGGGTTCGAGTCCCTCCTTCGGCACCTCGTACGAACCTCGGCAGTAGCCAGCCGATCGCCGCAATCGCCCACAAGGCGAGCGCCGCGATCAGGCTCCAGGCGGCATCGGGCGCCCAGATCCGCAGGGCGCGGAGATCGTAGCCGACGAGTCCCGGCAGCAGCCACAACCCGACAACGACGACCAGCGACACCGCGGCGGCGATGATGCGCCCGCGACGTCGGACGGGTCGCCACAGCGAGAGCACGGCGAGGGCGAGTCCGAACAGCGCGATCCCGCTCAGCACCCACGGCATCGCGCCGAGCACCGGATCGCTACCTGCAGGCGTCCGGCTGTCACCGTCGACGATCCGCCAGACGTCCTCCGCTCCGGCGGCCAGAGAGGGCGCAGCCGCCTCGCTGTACACGTTCGTCAGGATGACGACGGCCGACTGCCGGTCGGGCACCAGCAGTACGTGTACGAAGAACCCGGGCGTCGCGCCGGTGTGATGCACGATCCGCTCGCCGTCGTCGTCCGTAACGGACCAGCCGAGCCCATAGTGGTCGTCGCTCGACTCGACCCGCGGTCGCTGCATGTTCTCGCGGATGTCCGATGAGATTGCTTCGCCGCGCAGCTGTGCGGTCGCGTACGTCTCGACGTCGGCGAGCGTCGAGATGACGCTGGCGTACGGGGTACCGGACTCGTCGAACGGCGGGTCGTACCCGGCCGCCCGTCCCCACCACAGCCGGTGGCCGGGAGGCAGCTCCGCCGCGGCTTCGGCGCTCGCCGAGGACCTCGTCATCCCGAGCGGTTCCAACAGGTCGGACTCGAGGACCTCCTCGTACGGGCGGCCAGTTACGGACTCGACGATGGCGCCGAGCACCAGGAAGTCGGCGGATGTATATGCGTACTCGCCAACCGTGCCGGAGTGCTCGAGCGACTCCACCGCCCGCCGGATCGCCCCGGGCTCGTTGTCGTACCGGTCGGCCACCGCGATGCCGTCAGCGCCGGTGAAACCGGCGGTGTGCGTGAGCAACTGCTCGATCGTCGGATCACCTTCGGGAAGGAAGTCGATGTGCTCACTCACGTGGTCGCTCAGGGCGAGCTTCCCCTTGCTCTCGAGCTGCATGACGATCGTCGCGGTCATCGTCTTCGCCACCGAGCCGATCAGGAATGGCGTCTCCGTGTCGACCTCGTCGCCGTCTCCGTCGGTTCCGTACGCGTACTCGTGCTCGGTTCCGTCGGGTCCGATCACCGCCGCAACCACGCCCGGGATGTCGTTCTGGTCTGCGTACGCGTCCAGATAGTCGTCGACCCGGTCGAACCGCGCCGTGTCTGCCTCGTCGGCCGCCTGTGCCGGCATCGCCCACGACCCGAGCATAACGGCGGTCACGCCTGCCGCCAGAAGCTTGTGTCTCACTGCGTCCCCCATCCATGTCGGTCTCAAAACCGTACGGTCATATCGTCGTGAAAACAGTATGAGCATATGGTTTTGGTCCTGACAAGCCGGTACACTCGCGCCATGGTGAGGACGGCCGATCACGCAGCACGCCGCGCGCAGATCGTCGGCGCTGTGAAGCGGCTGATGCTCGAGGTCGGGCTGAGCCACATCACCATCGCCGGCGTCGCCCAGTCGGCCGACATCTCGGTCGGCCTCGTGCAGCACTACTACTCCTCGAAGGAGGAGCTACTGCTCGACACCTACCGCACGGTGTGCGAAGACGTCCTCGCTCGCGTCGACGCGGCGGTCGTACGCGCCGAGCGCCGACACGAGCGAATCGAGCAGATGCTTCTCGACGCCCTCGACCAGTTCCTGCCCCTCACCAAGAAGCGTGCGGACGAGGTTCAGCTCGTTCATGCGTTCGCCGGAGCGGCGCTCGAGAACGCGGCGCTTCAACCGGGATACCGGGCGGCGCTCGCCGAGCATCAGGCGCGCGCCGAGCGGGCGCTCGAGAACGGCAAGCTGTGTGGCGAGGTCGACCCGTCGACCGACTCGCGGGCCGAAGCGTACGCACTGCTCGCCCTGACCGACGGACTCGCCGCCAGACTGCTGGTCCAGAAGAGCCGCGCACAGCAGTCATGGGCCCGTGCGGCCCTCGCCCGGGAGGCCGCACGGCTGTTCCCCGGCGAGTGCCGCCGGCACGGGGCCTGACCTCACGTGAGCAGGTCACGACGACCGAGCAGGTACGCGCGTTCGGCGTCGTTGTCGGTACGAGCGATCGCCGCGTCGTACGCGACGCGGGCCTCCTCGTGGCGCCCCAGACGCTGCAGCAGATCCGCGCGCACCGCGTGGAATATGTGGTAGCCGTCGAGGCCGAGTCCGTCGACCAGGTCAAGTGCCTCCTGAGGTCCCGACACCTCCGCGACCGCGACCGCCCGGTTGAGCGCGACGACCGGGCCCGGGTCGAACACCGTGAGCTGGTCGTACAGCGTCCGGATCTGCCGCCAATCAGTGTCGTCGACACTCGCCGCGTCGACATGCACGGCGTTGATCGCCGCCTGAATCTGATAGCTGCCCGGACGATTCGCCCGTAAACACCTGCGTACGAGTGCCTGCCCCTCCGCGATCTCGGCGGAATCCCATCGGGACCGGTCCTGGTCGGCCAGGCCGACGAACGACCCGGCGTCGGTCGTACGCGCGTCGCGCCTCGAGTCGAGCAGCAACATCAGGGCGAGCAGTCCGACGGCCTCCGGCTCGTCCGGCATCAGGGCGGCCAGCTGACGGCCGAGCCGGATCGCCTCCGCGCACAGCTCCGTACGTACCAGCTCGCCGCCAACGCTCGCCGTATGTCCCTCGTTGAAGACCAGGTACACCACCGCGAGCACGGCGCGTACCCGATCGGGCAGGTCGGCGTCGCGCGGCACCCGATACGGAATGCCGGCGTCCCGAATCTTGCGTTTGGCACGCACGATCCGCTGCGCCATCGTCGTCTCGGGCACCACGAAGGCGCGCGCGATCTCGGGCGTCGTGAGTCCGCCCAACAGGCGCAAGGTGAGCGCGACTCGGGCCTCGATCCGGAGCGCGGGATGACAACAGGTGAAGATCAGCCGCAACCGCTCGTCGGGCACGGCGCCCTCCTCCAGCGGATCCGCCGCTGCCTGCAGCAGCGCCGCCTGCGCGTACTTGTCGTCTCGCGCGGCCTCGCGGCGCAACCGATCGATCCCGCGGTTGCGCGCCGTCGTGATGATCCAGCCCGCCGGGCTCGGCGGTATCCCCGACTCGGGCCACCGCTGCACTGCTGCAGCGAACGCGTCCTGTACCGCCTCCTCTGCGACGTCGAGGTCACCGAAGTGTCGCGCCAGGACGGAGACCGCGCGACCGTAATCCTCGCGGAAGGCGCGATCGATCGCATCGGCGACCAACGCCGGTCAGCCGCCCGCCACGGGGCGTACCTCGATCGGCAGCGTCGTCGCGGCGGAGATGCGGCGCGCCCACTCCATCGCGGCGTCGAGGTCGGGCGCGCGGACGACCGTGAACCCGCCGACGTGCTCCTTGCCTTCGACGTACGGCCCGTCGGTGACGAGCGCATCGCCGTCGTGGTCGCGGACGACCGTCGCGGTGTCCGGTGGATGCAGTCCGAGGTCGAAGACCCACGCCCCCGAGGCCTTCAGCTCGTCGTTGATCGCGCCGAGCTCGGCCATGATCGGCTCGAGCGACTCCGGAGGCGGAGTCGGACCGTCGGGCTGGTAGATGCTGAGCAGGTACTCCCTCATCGTCACGCTCCGTTCGTCGCTCGATCGTACGTCGCGATGATCACGCCCGTCGTGGTCGTGACCGAGCTCGTCAGGCCGAACTCGCGTCGCGGGCAGCCGTCTGCGAACAGCCGGCGCCCGCTGCCGAGTGCCATCGGGTGGATCAGCAGCACGTACGAGTCGACGAGATCATGTACGGCCAGCGTCTCGACGAGCGCGCCGCTGCCGAGTACGCCGATGTCGGCGTCCGTCTCTCGCTTGAGCCGCGCAACCTCGTGTCCGACGTCGCCAGCGACCACGGACGAGTTCGCCCACGGCAGAGGGTCGCTCAGCGTGGACGAGACGACATACTTCTGAGTCTCGTTCAGCACCACTGTGTACGGGTTGTCGTCCTGCTTCGGCCAGTACGCCGCGAAGTCCTCGTACGTGCGACGGCCGAGCAGGAGCGGGCCGGGATTCGCCATCCCCTCGGCCATCGTCTCCGCCATGACATGGTCCTGGCCGGCGGCGCCCCAGCCGCCGTGCGCGAAGCCGCCGCTGGTGTCTTCGTCACAGCGGCCCGGCGCCTGCATGACGCCGTCCAGGGTGACGTGTTCGATCACGATGATCTTGCCCATCGGGGGTACCTCCCGGGTCGTGAGCGCGGCCGGTTGCCGGCCCGTCACCCCCTATACGAACGACGTACCCCGAAATCGACACCACGGTGAGGAGAGAGTTCTGGCCCTGTCAGGAGAGGATTCTGACCGTGTTGCGCGGCCGGAATCCTCTCCTCACAGGGCCAGAATCCTCTCCTCACAGGGCCAGAATCCTCTCCTCAGCGGGAGCGGGGTTCGCCGCGGTACGGCCCGAACGACCAGAGGTTGCCTTCGGGATCGGCGATCGAGAACTCGCGATTGCCGTAGTCCTGGTCGGCGAGCTCGCGGGTGATCGTCGCTCCGGCACCCTTGATCCGCTCATAGAGCTCGTCGACGCGGTCGGTCACGACGTACGCGCCGAACGTGCCGGGCTCACGCGACCACTCGCCGCCGGGCTTGTGCGAGCCCATCATGATGCCGCCGCCCTCGGGCCAGTCGAGCTGTGCGTGCGCGACGGTGTCGCCGTCCTCATACACGGCGGTCTTCTCGAAGCCGACCACGTCGACCAGGAAGTCGATCAACGCGTGCGCATCGCGCGCCTGGAACGCCGGCCAAACTGTCGGTGCTGGTGTCTGGTTGCTCATGGCTCCAAGTCTGCGGCCTGATGGTGACCTCCGGCTTGGATGTTTTGGAACTCCTCGGCGAGCCAGTCGGTCGGGCTGCAGCCCATGAACGCCCGGAACTCACGTGTCAGATGAGCGTGGTCGTAGTAGCCCGTGACGTGCGCGACGTCGGTGAGGCTCAGGCACCCGGCAACGGACTGCTCCTGGATGGCGTAGCGCGCGTAGTGGAAGCGGATCAGCCGATTGACGGCCTTGGGAGTCACGCCCAGCTCGGCGTGGAACAGCTTCGTCAGCTGGCGTCCGCTCAGGTACACATACCGGGACAGGTCGTCCATCCGGCCGCGGCCACGGCGCTCGATCATCCAGCGCCACGCGGCCGCGACCTCCGTACGCGGCGCGGCAAACGACGGCGCTGCGCTCGCTCGGTCGCGCACATACGTACGCAGCGCATCGAACCGTGCCGGCCAGCTGGGCTCGTTGCCGACCCGCTCGCGTAGCCGGAGCAAGCCGTCGCCGAGCACGGACGCCGCATCGTTAGCGATGTCATCGAGCTCGGCGGCGGGTACGCCGAGGATCTCGCGGGCGTGCATCGGGTTGATCGCCAGCTGGACACCGGCCTGCCGATCGGGCTCGAACAAGTACGCCGCGTGCAGGTGGAATCCACCGAGGATGTTGTCGTACGGCTTCGCCGTGCCGTCGTCATGTGCCCCCGCGTGCGTACCCGCGACGATCGGGGTGTCGAGGTTGACGATGAAGGTGAGCGACGGCGACGGCACACCACGGTGCAGTGACGGAGACTGACCGGACATGCGGTAACCGACCATCGAGTCGATGACGCCGCACAGCGCGCCCTCGACCGGCGCGTCGGCGAACTCCATCCGCGGCTCCATGTGTACGAGTGTGCGCGCCTGCACCGACATCGTCCATCGACCGACGCCGCCATCGGCTAGCGTTGTCGTGCCATGTTCCGAATCCTGTTCTACGAGCCGCGCATCCCCGGCAACACGGGCAACGCGATCCGACTCTCGGCGGGCACCGGCTGCGAGCTGCACCTCGTCGAGCCGCTCGGTTTCGACATGTCGGAGGCGAAGCTGCGCCGCGCCGGCCTCGACTACCACGATCTCGCGTCGGTCACGGTGCATCCGGATCTCGGCACCGCACTCGCGACGCTCGATGCGCCGCACGTGTACGCGTTCACGACGGGAGCGAGCCGGTCGTACGCCGACGTCGAGTACGTGCGCGGAGACGTGCTGATGTTCGGCCCCGAACCGACCGGCCTGCCCGCCGACGTGCTCGCGGGCTCCTACCTGACGGACCAGGTGCGCATCCCGATGCTGGAGGGTCGGCGCTCGATGAACATCACCAATGCTGCCGCGGTCGCCGTCTACGAAGCGTGGCGACAGCACGACTTCGCGGCGCGCTGACCGTCCCGCGTCAGAGGTGCTCGGCGACCACCGGCGCGATCGCCCGGAGGGCCTTGCCGCGGTGGCTGATGGCGTCCTTGTCCGCCGAGGTCAGCTCCGCGGTCGAAACGTCGTTGCCCGCGCCGTCACGGTCGTACCCGTCGGCAGCGAACACCGGGTCGTAGCCGAAGCCGCCGGACCCCTGCTCGGTACGTAACACCCGCCCGGGCATCACACCCTCTTGGACGAACTCGCGGCCGTCGGGCAGGCACAGCGCGACGACACAGCGGAACTGTGCGCCGCGCCGCTCGTCGGGCACCTCGTCCAGCTGCGCGAGCAGCAAGGCATTGTTGGCCGCGTTGTCCTTCGCGGGTCCAGACCAGCGGGCGGAGAGTACGCCGGGCATGCCGTTGAGCGCGTCCACACAGATACCTGAGTCGTCGGCGAGCGAGGGCAGCTGCGTCGCATCGCGGGCGGCACGGGCCTTGATCAGCGCATTGCCCTCGAAGGTCGGCTCGGTCTCGGCCGGCTCGTCGCTCACCCCGACGTCGTCGAGCCCGAGCACCACGACACCGCGTACGTGCGGCTCGAAGATCCGGCGCAGCTCGACCAGCTTGCCGGGGTTGTGGCTGGCGAGCACGACCTTGTGGCTCACGCGAGGGACTCCTGCTGGATCGCCGTCAGGTCGGCGCATCCCTTCTCTGCGAGGGAGAGCAGCGCGTCGAGCTCGGACCGATCGAACGGGGCCTCCTCGGCCGTCCCCTGGATCTCGACGAACGCGCCGTCGCCGGTCATCACGACGTTCATGTCGGTGTCGGCACGGACGTCCTCCTCGTACGGGAGATCGAGGCAGGGTTCGCCGTCGACGATGCCCACCGAAACGGCCGCGACCGACCGCGGCAACGGCTCACCGGACAGGACGCCCTTCGCCCGCAGGTGCGCAACGGCATCGGCGAGCGCGACGTACGCGCCGGTGATGGCCGCCGTACGCGTGCCGCCGTCGGCCTGCAGTACGTCGCAGTCGAGCACGATGGTGTTCTCGCCCAGCGCCTTGTAGTCGATCGCCGCGCGCAACGAGCGCCCGATCAACCGCGAGATTTCGTGCGTACGCCCGCCGATGCGGCCCTTGACCGACTCACGGTCGGAGCGGGTGTGGGTCGAGCTCGGCAGCATCGCGTACTCCGCCGTGACCCAGCCGAGCCCGCTGTCCTTGCGCCACCGCGGTACGCCCACCGATGCGCTCGCGGCGCACAGTACGCGCGTACGGCCGAACTCCACGAGCACCGAGCCGGCGGCGTGGTCGAGCCAGTTGCGGGTGATGGTGACAGGTCGGAGCTGGTCGGGTCGGCGTCCGTCTGGGCGAGTCATACGGGCGACCATATCGGCCACCCCGCCGCGCCCTGGACGGTGTCCGGACCACGAACCGGCGCGCCCGCCGATCCGCGCGACATTCCCGCGACTCGGCGGCGGCTCAGATGGTGTAGCGGTCGCCCGCCTCGACCAGGTCGACCGGGCCCTCGTACGCGCGCTTCGCCTCGGCGGCGACGGTCTCGCGGTCGGTCCAGGTCGGGATATGGGTGACGAGCAGCCGGCCGACGTTCGCCCGGGCAGCGTGCTCACCGGCCTCCTTGCCGGTGAGGTGGATGCCGGGTGGGTTCTCGCGGGACTCGATGAACGACGCCTCGCAGAGCAACGCGTCGGCGCCGTCGGCCAGCTCGACGAGCGCGTCGGTCGGCCCTGTGTCGCCGGAGTACACCAGCGCACGTCCACCGGCCTCCACCCGCAGGGCGTACGCCTCGACGGGATGCGACATGCGCGACGGTGTGATCCGGAACGGGCCCAGCTCGACCCCGCCGCCGGCATGCCAGTCGGCGAACGCGAACTGCTCGGTCATGCCCACCGGCATCGGCAGGTCGTACGCGCGGGCGAGGTGCGTGGCCGTGCCGCTCGGCCCATAGACCGGGATGCGGGGCAGCTCGCCGTCGGGATGGTACTTGCGCATCACGTAGTAGCCACACATGTCGAGGCAGTGGTCGGCATGCAGATGCGACAGGACGACGGCGTCGACCGCGAGCGGATCGACGTAGCGCTGCAACGGGCCGAGTGCGCCGTTGCCGAGGTCCATCACGACCGAGTAGGTGCGCCCCTGGTACGGCGCCTGCAACAGGTAGCAGCTCGCCGGCGACTCGGCGCTCGGGAACGAGCCGGCACAACCGACGATGGTCAGGGTCAGCGCCACGTCACACCGCCGCCCAGGCGAACTGGTCGACCGACTCGAGCTCGGGGCCCAGGAAGCGACGCCCGACGTCGCGGAACTCGGCCGGCTCACCCGTGGTCAGGAAATGGTGTCGCGGCCCGGGAAGCCCCGGGTCGCGCTCGAGGCCGCGGCTCGCGAGCAGTGCGTACACGTCCTTCGCCGTCTCCTCCGCGCTCGACACCAGCGTGACGCCGTCGCCGAGCACGTACGACAGCACGCCGGTGAGCAGCGGGTAGTGGGTGCAGCCGAGCACGAGCGTGTCGACGCCCGCGTCGACCAGAGGGTCGAGATAGGTGTGTGCCGCGGCGGTCAGGTCGGGCCCGCTCGTCACGCCCTGCTCGACGAACGGCACGAACTGCGGGCATGCCTGGGTCATCAGCGTGACGTGGGGCGCTGCGGCGAACGCGTCCTCGTACGCCATCGAGGACTTGGTCGCGGCGGTGCAGATGACGCCGATACGCCCGTTGCGCGACGCGGCGACGGCCCGTCGGGTCGCAGGAAAGATCACCTCGACGACGGGTACGGGGTACCGCTCCCTCGCGTCGCGGAGCATCGCCGCGCTCGCCGAGTTGCAGGCGATCACGAGCGCCTTCACGCCCTGCTCGACGAGATGGTCGAGGCATTCCAACGCGTACGAGCGGACCTCGCCGATGGTCTTGGTGCCGTACGGCTGCCGCGCGGTATCGCCGAGATAGAGGATCGGCTCGTGCGGGAGTTGGTCCAGGACCGCGCGGGCGACGGTGAGACCGCCGAATCCGGAGTCGAAGATGCCGATGGGTGCGTCAGCCACCGTATGAGAGTAAGGACCACCGCGGACAATGGGAAACCCAAAGCGGCTCAGGACACACGTGAGTCTGGTCTCGCCGATGGTTGGCACCATTAGTAAATCATGGTTTACTAACTGGATGGCCCGACCGATCGCGACCGGCGACGAGCAGCTGCTCGCTGCCGCCGACCGCATCCTGCTGGCGCAGGGTCCGGCCGCGTTCACGCTCGCGAAGGCCGCGGCCGAGGCGGGCGTGTCGGCGGCGACCTTGATCAAGCGGTTCGGGTCGAAGGAGGCCCTGTTCCTGCGACTGTCGCAACGTTGGGTCTCGTCGATGGACGCGCAGCTCACCGAGGTCGCGGCGGGGCGCGCGACACCGCTCGAGCGGTTCCGGGCGGTCGCGCTGCACGGCTACGCCGATCTCGACCACGCGGCCACCGCAGCGATGCAGCTGGCCACGCTTGCGGTCGACCTGCAGAACGATGCGCAGCGCGCACTGCTCGATGTCGGGTGGAGCCACGTGCGCAGGCATCTGAGCGTTCACGCGGCCGACGCCATCGAGGCGGGTGCGCTCGCCGGCTGCCCGCCGCCCGAACAGCTCGCCCGGCTGGTCTTCACCGCGATGGAGGGTGGCTGCCTGAGCTGGTCGGTGCACCCGGAGGGCTCGCTGGTCGCGCGCCTCGAGGACGACCTGGACGCGTTGCTGAGCGGATGGACGACAGCCGCGTCCGAAACGAACGAAGGGAAGGGAACGAGATGAACGACGAACGACCATTGTCCGGACGGGTCGCACTGGTTGCCGGCGCCACTCGCGGCGCGGGACGGGCGATCGCGGTGGAGCTGGCACGCGCAGGCGCGTACGTCTATGCGACGGGGCGCAGCAGCAGGGTCGACGGGCCGTCGGAGATCGAACGGCCGGAGATGATCGAGGAGACCGGTGAGCGGATGGCTACCGCCGGCGGTGACGGCGTCGCGCTCCGCGTCGACCACCTCGAGCCGACCGAGGTCGAGGCGCTCGTACAACGCATCCGCGACGAGCACGGACGTCTCGACGTACTCGTCAACGACATCTTCGGCGGCGACCGGTATGCGCAGTTCGGCAAGAAGGTCTGGGAGCACGACCTGTCCGGCGGGCTGCGGATGCTGCGTATGGGAATCGACACGCACGCGATCACCAGCCATCATGCGCTCGGACTGATGATCGAACGACCGGGTGGGCTCGTCATCGAGATGACCGATGGGACGTTCGAGTACAACACCCGCTACCGCGACGGCGTCGGTATGTACTACGACCTCGTGAAGGCGGCCGTGCAGCGCCTGACCCTTGCGCAGAGCGAGGAGCTGAAGCCGTACGAGGGCACCGCGGTCGCGGTCACTCCCGGGTGGCTGCGCTCGGAGATGATGCTGCAGATCTACGGGGTCACCGACGACACCTGGCATGACGCCGTCGCGAAGGAGCCCCACTTCGCGATCTCGGAGTCACCGACGTACGTGGCCCGCGGCGTCGCCGCGTTGGCGGCGGACGCCGATCGGGCGCGGTACTCCGGTCGCAGTGTTTCGAGCGGCGAGCTTGCGCGTACGTACGACCTCACCGACGTCGATGGCTCGCGACCGAACGCCTGGGCGTACGTCGTCGAGGTGCAGGACACCGGCAGGCCCGCGAATGTGGCGGGGTATCGCTAACGCGGGTTGCGATCGGGGACGCCCAGCTCTCGAACCGAATGAGACCGGGGACGCCCAGATCTACTAGGAAGCGATCGGGGCGTCCCCGATCGCAAATCGCCGGCGTACGGCTCGCCCTAGCGGCCGTCGCGGGGTCCGAATGCCGCGATGGCGTCGGCGTCGCTGTTGCTGCCCCGTACGTACTCGTCGACCCACGCGCGTCGGTCCGGATAGGTTGACTCTGCGACGATCCGGTCGCACACGGCGTCGACGTCGATCGGCGTGCGGTGCAGGGTGACCGCGCCGTGGTCGAGCAACGCCCAGTGCCCGCCGACGCTGCCGTACGGCATGCCGATGCTGCCCGGGTTGACGACCATCCGGCGGTCGACCAGGCGGACGAACGGCATGTGGGTATGCCCGCAGACGACGGTGCGTACGTCCGCGGGCAGGTCGCCGAACGCCTCCTCCCAGCGCGCCATGCGGGTGTCGACGAGCACCACCTCGTTGTCGTCACGGGGCGTGCCGTGGCAGAACAGCACCTCGCCGAAACCGTCGACGTGCTGGACGACCGGATGGGGCAGCGCGTCCAGCAGGTCGACGTGTCGCCGCTCCAGCTGCTCGGCCGCCCACCGTGCGATCGGATCGTTGATCCCGGCATCGCCACCGCGGGCGTACGTCACGAGGTCCCGGTCGCCGTTGCCGCGGACGAGCGTGACCCGATCGCCGAGCGAGGCGAGCCGATCGAGCACCTCGACGGGTTGGGGCCCGGCGGCGTGGTCGCCGGTCACGACTAACCGGCCGGCCGCGGCGACGGCCGGCTCGGCGAGTACGGCGTCGAGCACGGGGAGCACGCCATGGATGTCCGAGAGGACCGCGACGGTGTCGTTCATCGACACATCGTCGCGGCGCGTACGGGCGTACGACAAGAGGTTCCGCTCTGGGCGGAAAGCCCCCGTGGGCATGACGTTTCGACCCAGGAATCGCGAAGAATGGGGCTGAAACGTCATGCCCACGGGGCGGGGCGGCGTTCGGTCAGCGCGTGGCGTGTCCCCAGAACGCCGGCGCGAGCGCGAGCGGCTCGTCACCCCACCGCCGCCGAAGATCCTGCTCGAGTACGTACGCGAGCTTGATCAGCGGTCCGGGCCCGCCGAGTCGCGTCGACAGCGACAGCCGGTGCAGGATCATCGCGCGCCGGCTCGGCGCCGGACGTACCGACAGCTGCGTGCCACCGGCCAGCGCGCGCGGCAGGAACCACGGCGTCGTCGCGATCGTCCAGCCGAGCACGGCGAGGCGTACGTCGTGCATGAACTCGTCGGTGCCGACGTACGGCAGCGCCCGCGAGACGTGCCGGCGATAGCGCTCGAACGCCGCGGTCGCGACGCGATCCGGCAGTCGCCACGAGCTCCAGCACGACGGCCACGGCACCAGCAGGTAGGCGATGTCCCATGCGATGTGGCGGTACTCCGAGGCCTCGAAGTCGATCAGCGCGAGGCCGTGGCGGCGACGGACGTTGTTGTCTGGGCACGCGTCCGCCGGGCTCAACGCCGCACGACCGTTGGTACCGAGCGTCTCTCCGAGGCCACGCAGCAGGTCGAGCGATCCCGATGGCGGAGTCAGGCCGAGCGAGCCGAGCTGACCCTCCAACGTCGTGGCGGCGGTGTCGAGCATCGCGGGTACGGCGTGCGCCGGGGCGTGCGGCGCACGGCTGCCGAGTCGCTCGGCGAACTCGGCCCCACGATCACGGGTACGCACGTGCAGGCGCGCCATCGTGTCGGTCCACGCGTACACCGCGCGCGCCGCGTTGCTCGGGCTGCGGCCCGACAAGGCGTCGGCGACGCTCGATGCCTTGCCGAGGTCCTCGAGCACCACGACCTTCGGGTCGGAGAGCGTGCCGTGGATGCGGGGCGCGATCGCGGGATCGTCGGCCGCCTCGAGACCGCTCACCTCCCGCGCCCATGGCGCCGGGTTGTCGCCGTTGTATCGCTTCACCACCAGCGTGCGCGGCGCGTTCGGCAACGCACGCTGGGCGCGTACGCGTACCCGCCACACGTCCGATCGGGTGCTGCCGCCGAGCTCCGCGACCGGCAGCAGACGCACGGGTCCCCAGGTATCGGCCAGCGCGGCGACGGCCGCCGCCATCAGGTCAGTCGCGGGCACCGAAAGGAAGCTTGGGTTGAGGCGGGCCGTGGGTCGGGTCGACGCCGTCGAACAGGCTGCTGACCGACTCGCCGGCATGGATGCGTGCGATCGCCTCGGCGAACAGCGGCGCGACCGAGCGTACGGAAAGCTCCGGCCAGTCCACCGGAGGAGGCGGCACCGTATCGGTGGTGACGATCTCCGCGATCGCCGGATGTCCGCGCAGCCGTTCGACCGCCGGTCCGGTGAACAGGCCGTGGGTCGTGGCAACCGAAGCTCCGGTGCACCCCTGCTGCGCGAGGCTCTCCAGCAGCTGCACGATCGAGCCTCCCGTTGCGATCTCGTCGTCGAGGATGATGGCACGCTTGCCGGTCACGTCGCCGACGATCGAGTCGACGACCACCCGGTCGTCGGCGAGCCGGCGCTTGTTGCCGGCGGCGACGTCGACCCCGAGGAGGCGCGCGAACTGGGTCGCCGTCTTCGCGTTGCCGAAGTCCGGCGAGACGACGACCGTGTCGCTCAGGTCGTGGCCACGGAAGTGGGCGGCCAGCTCACCGATCGCCGTCAGATGGTCGACCGGCACCGAGAAGAACCCGTGCACCTGCGGCGCATGCAGCGTCATCGTGAGCACCCGGTCCGCTCCGGCGGCGACCAGCAGGTCGGCGACGAGCCGCCCACCGATCGAGATCCGGGATGCGTCCTTCTTGTCCGAGCGCGCGTACGCGAAGTGCGGGATGACCGCCGTCACCTGGGCGGCGGACGCGCCTCGAGCGGCGTCCAGCATCAGCAGCAGCTCCATCAGGTGCTCCTGCGTCGGGGGTACGAGCGGCTGCACGACGTACACGTCTCGCTGCCGGCAGTTTGCCTGCAACTGCACCTGGAGGCAGTCGTTGCTGAACCTCGTCACCGGCGCCGGCGACAGCTCGACATCGAGCACGTCGCAGATGCGCGTTGCCAACGCCTGGTGAGCGCTCCCCGAAAACACCACGATCTGCCGCACGCGTCGAAGATTATCCCGCGGTCGATAGGCTGGCTAGGCCGTGTCTCCTCGTACCCCGCCGGTTCGCGTGCCTCCGCATCCCGCCCGGCTGCGTTACGGTCGCTCGAAGGAGAATCAACTACAGCTTCGCTCCCGCGCCTTGCCGGACCGGGCACGGAGACCCGCTCACTCATCGACGCGGCACGAGGAGACACGACCTAGGCAATGGCCACCTTCGACGTCGCGACGACCGCGAACGACGCCCCGCGCCGGCCCGGATTTGCCGAGTACGCGCGCTTCCGTCCGTTCGCGATCGTCTCCCCCGGCTTCGAGCAGCGCGTCGACCAGGGGGGGCCGGCTCGACCACCTGCACCGCTCCCGTAGCGGCCCCACGGCTCCGTACGCCGCGATCGAGGTCACCCTCGAGGAGGCAGCCGCGCCCGTCACGGTCGGCCTCACCGCGCACGACGGTGACGGTGTCGTGGTCGACTACGAGCCACGCCGGGGGCGGGTACGCATCGTCGCAACCGTTGACGGCATCCGGCACCGTCTCAGGTCCCGGCGCGTGCGCAGCGGCACGGTGCATCGCGTCGCGTTCGTACTCTGCGAGAACCAGGTCACCGGCGTCGTCGACTCCGGACGCGGGTGGCGCCCGATCGTCACCGCACGGAGCGAGGTCTCCGCGCTCGTCGACCTGCGAGAGCCCGCGACGCTCGGCCACCTCGCGTACACCTGGGGCACCACCGGCCCGGAGGCGGTCACGGTGCGCGACGTACGTGCCGGCCCGTTCGGCATGACGGGCGTACGCGATCCGCATCTGGTGCAGCATGTCGACGGCACACCGTACGTACGCGACGGCCGGATGTACGTGACCATGACCTGTGCCGGCATGGGCTTCTTCCAGCAGGCGCATTGGGGCGTGTTCGCGATCGACCTCGACCGACCCGAGGAGATGACGCAGGTGGCGCATCTCTACACGGGTCGCGACGGGCTGTTGCTCGGCGACCACGCCGGCCAGATCGTCGTCGACGGCGACCGCTGCATCGTCGTCGTGAGCAGCTGGGGCGACTTCACGCCGAGCCGAGGCGTGCACGTACGTCACGCCGTCACGGGACTCGACGTCCTCGAGGGCGTCCACGTGCTCGACACGACACCGCTCGCGCTCCCCACGCGGCACAGCGCATGGGATCCCTCACTCACCCGCATCGACGGCCGCTGGCGCATCGCGTACGTCGAGAGCCCGTCGCAGGCGCCGTTCCGCTTCCATCCGGCGCTCGCCGCCTCGGCCCCCGGCGGCGCGTACGACGGCGACCTCACCCTCGTCGGCGCCGACACCGACCACGATCAGTGCGAGGGTCCGATCATCGCCCGACTCGACGGCCAGTGGCGGGTGCTCGCCAGCGATGGGCACGCACGCGACTATCCGGCGTACGACCTCAGCATGCGGCGAGTCGGCGTGCTCGACGCGACGTACGGCACGAACATCCCGCATCCACAGGTCTTCTCGCCCGCCCGCGGCGACGGCGAGTGGATGCTGACGTTCGACGGCACTCCGTGGGGCAAGCGAGTGCTCGGCTACGGCACCCACGGCGACGTCGTGCTGATGCGCCGATAGCGACGACCGGTCTGGCCGAGGTGGCCGAACGCCTGCGGTGTAAAGCCCACGCGCGTTACGCTGCCGGAATCGCGCCGTGCGGCTCTGCCCGACCACCGGGAACTCGGCGACGAAGAATCGGTGACTCGGATGAGACGCACAGCTCGAACCGCAGTGGCCGCCGCTCTCGCCGCGGCACTGCTCGGCGGCACGGCCGCCGACGTCGACGCCGGCACCGGCCGAGCTCCGGACGACCGGGTCCGCCACGCACTCGATCGGCTGATGGATGGTCCGAATGCCCCCGAGGGCGCGTTCGTGCTGGTGCAGAAGGGTGGGCACAGCCGGGCCTTCCGAGCAGGGGTCGCCGACGTCACGACGGGCAGGCCGATCACCCGCGGTATGCACATGCGCATCGCCAGCACCGCGAAGGCGTACAGCGGCGCCGTCGTACTGTCGCTCGTCGAACGCGGCGTGCTCAAGCTCGGCGACACGATCGGGGAGCGGCTGCCCTGGGCGCCGCGGGCATGGCGCCGGGTCACGCTCCGGCAGGCGCTCCACCACACCAGCGGCCTGCCGGACTTCAGCGCCACCAAGAAGTTCCGGACGTACCTGCTCGCCCACCTCGACAAGGCGCCCGGACACCGCCGGCTGCTCGGGTTCGCCGCGCACAAACCGCTCGAGTTCCGGCCGGGTTCGCGGTTCGGCTACTCGAACTCCGACAACGTCGTCGCGGCGCTGATGGTCGAGGACGCCACCGGGCGGTCGTACGAGTCCGTCCTCGCCAGGCGCGTCCTTCGACCGCTGCGGCTGCACAACACCAGCCTGCCGCGCGGCACCTTCCTGCGACGCCCCCGGATCCACGGCTACGACAGAGATGACGGTGCGCTCGTCGACGTCACGAGTGTGTTCGCCGCAGGCTACGCCTGGGCATCGGGCGGTATGGTCTCGACGCCGCGCGACCAGAACCGGTTCATCCGCGGGTACGTCGGGCGCGCACTGTTCGACGGCGAGACGCAGAGCGAGCAGTTCACGTTCCGTCGCGGCCACTCGGAGCCACCGGGTCCCGGCACGAACACCGCGGGCCTCGCGGTGTTCCGTTACCGAACGCCGTGCGGAACGGTCTACGGGCACACGGGCAACACGGCCGGCTACACGCAGTTCATGGCCGCATCGAAGAACGGCCGTACATCCGCCGTGGTGTCGGTGAACGCACAGATCACGCCGGACACCAAGCCGGCCGCGTTCCATCGGTTGCGTACGGTCTTCCGGACCGCGGTCTGCGCGGCGTTCGCGACCCACGCGTCCTGACAGCCGGCCCCTGCGGCCGGTCGAAGGGCAAGCGGTTCGGGTTCGTGTCACGCTGCTCCCATGGACCTCGATGACGTCGATCGGATCGGGTCCGCGCTCGACGGCGTGAGCGCTCGTACGAACGACGGGCGCCGGGAATGGCGGCTCCGAGGTCGGCTCATCGCTCGTGAGCTGGACGAGCGGTATCTCGTGATCCGCGCGGAGTTCGACGTACGCGACCTGCTGCTCCGTCAGTCGCCCGAGACGTTCAGCGTCCCGCGGCGATACGAGAAGCACATGATGGTCGTCGCCGATGTACGCGATGGCGATGCGGGCGAGATCGAGGACGCGATCGTCGCGGCATGGAACCTGCAGTCGCGTCAGTAGCGGAGGAACCGCAGGCGTACGCGGAACCGGAGCTCGGCGAAGCGCCTCTGCCGCCGACGGCGACGCGCGTCGCGGCGCTCAGCCTCCAGTCTTCGGTCGGCCAGGAACAGCATCGCGCTCCGCTCGTCGTGGGTGCGTACCCAGTCGCCGGAAAACGGCATGCCTGCCACCGCCCGCTCAGGAACGGCGGGTGAACCGGGAGCGTACCCACCGCCGGACGTCGGCGAAGAAATACCGCTCGCGCTCACGCTGCGCCTCGCGGCGCTCGGCCTCATTCTTCCGCCCGGCGATGAAGGCCTTCGCGCCCTGCTTGTTGTGCGTGGGTACCCAACTGCCGTTGCCGCCGAACCCGCTCATGCGATCACCACCTTCATCCGACCTTACCGCAGCGCGAGCCGCCCGCGCCGGGTTCGAATGACCGGTCAGGCCCAGAGCTGACCCTCGAGCCGCTCCTCGGCCTGGTCGATGGTTCCCTCGTACGCGCCGGTCGAGAGGTACTTCCAGCCGCCGTCGGCGACGACGAAGGCGATGTCGGCGCGTTCGCCCGCCTTCAGCGACTTCGCCGCCTGCGCCAGGGCCGCGTGCAGGATCGCGCCCGTCGAGATACCGGCGAAGATTCCCTCGGTGTCGAGCAGCTCGCGTACGCGGCGAACAGCATCGCGCGGGCCCACCGAGAAGCGCGCATCGATCAGCGACGCGTCGTACAGCTCGGGCACGAACCCCTCGTCGAGGTTGCGAAGCCCGTAAACCAGCTCGCCGTAGCGCGGCTCGGCGGCGACGATGCGTACGTCGGGCCGCTGCTCGCGAAAGAACCGGCCCGCGCCCATCAGCGTGCCGGTCGTACCGAGACCGGCGACGAAGTGGGTGATGGTCGGCAGATCGGCGAGCACCTCGGGTGCCGTGCCTTCGTAGTGCGCGTCGGCGTTGGCGCGGTTGCCGTACTGGTAGAGCATCACCCAATCGGGGTGCTCGGCGGCCACCTGTTTGGCGACGCGTACGGCCTCGTTCGACCCGCCCGCGGCCGGCGACGAGATGATCTCGGCGCCCCACATCGCCAGCAGCTGGCGGCGCTCCGCGGAGGTGTTCTCCGGCATCACGCACACCATCCGGTAGCCCCGCAGCTTCGCGACCATGGCCAGCGAGATGCCGGTGTTGCCCGACGTCGGCTCGAGAATGGTGCATCCCGGCCGCAGTGTGCCGTCCTTCTCGGCGCGCACCAGCATCGACAGCGCCGCACGATCCTTGATCGATCCGGTCGGGTTGCGATCTTCGAGCTTCGCCCACAGACGTACGTCCGGCGACGGCGACAGCTGCGGCAGCCCGACGAGCGGCGTGTTGCCGACCGAGTCGACGAGCGAGTCGTACCGCATTGCGCGGGTCAGCCGCCCGCGACGGCCGGGAGGATCACCACGACGTCACCATCGGACAGCTCGCTGTCGAGGCCACCGCTGAAACGGACGTCCTCGTCGTTGACGTAGACGTTGACGAACCGGCGCAGCTTGTCGTCCTCGATGAGGCGATCCTTGATACCGCTGTGGTTGCTCTCGACGTTGTCGATGAGCTCGGTCAGGGTCGCGCCCTCGCCGGACACGACTTTCTCGCCGCCGGTGTAGTTGCGCAGAATGGTGGGCACGCGGACCTCGATGGCCATGAGTTCTCCTCGCAGTTTGCAGACGTAGGCTTCAACGACTCGTGTCGCGGGGTGATTCCTCGACAGCCTCTCCGTAGGCAGCGACGACGGTCACGTCCTCCTCGGTCACCTGACCGTCGACGATGCGGTACGAACGGAACGGGGTCGGCCCGTCGCCGTTGCCGCACTCCTCGGTCGACACCAGTACGTAGTGAGCGCCCGGCTCCTGCGCGAGGTCGGTGTCAGTGCGTGACGGATACGCCTCGGTGGCGGTGTGCGAGTGGTAGATCACCACCGGCTCCTCGTCGCGGTCGTCCATCTCACGGTAGAGCTTGAGCAGGTCGGTCGAGTCGAACTCGTAGAACGTCGGCGACATCGCGGCATTCAGCATGGGTACGTGCCGGGTCGGCAGGTCTGAGCCGACGGCACCGGCAACGACCCCGCACGCCTCGTCGGGGTGGTCGCGTCGCGCATGCGCGACGATCGCGTCGTACGTCGCCTGGTCGATGGTGAGCACGTGTCGAGCCTAGGCGGGGGTCGATCGCGAGACGGTCTCGTCCGCATCCTGAGACCCGCGGGTCGTACCGCCGCACCCGCCCCGTGAGCCGCACGGTTCGGCCCCTACTTCGCGGATTCTGGGGCTGGAACGTGCGGCTCACGGGGCCGGGAGGTCCGGGCGGGCACCTCGTCGGTCCCTACTTGCGGTTCTCGCGGAGTACGGCGAGGCGCTCGCGGTACTCATCCTCGCCGATCTCGCCGGATGCGTACCGCTCCCCGAGCCGGGCCTCGCCCGAGTGCGTGCCGCCGTGCCAGCCGCGACGGCCGAAACGGGTGACCGCGAACACGATCCCGGCGATGACGAGCAGCCAGAGGATCGGAAATATCGGCCACCACGGGCCGGGACCGTCCCAGTGGTCGTTCTCGGCGAGCACGGTGGTGCCGGTTGCGATGATGTCGTTCATGACGTTCTCCTTGTGCGGTGTGGATCGAACGCTTTCGATCCTCCGCATTTCGGAGCCCGCGCACATCGCACACGGGGCGCGACCGTCGCTGCGCCGCCGGGCGCAGGGCGGCGCGGTCTGCGTACGCCGCCCGGCGTAGCCGTGCGAACTCGGGTCTATGTGGCATCGGTCCAATAGGTATCAACCGATGCCACATAGACCCCAAGTTCAGGTACGCACAGCGCGCACGACGTACCGCTCGTCGTCGATCTCTTCGCCCCACAGGGCGGGGTCGTCGAGGCGCTCGGCCACGACATCGCCCGCATGCGGCGCGAGCAGGTCGACGACGGCGCCCGACTCCAGGCCGGCACCCGTCGACCACGAGCCCTCGACCAGGACGAACCGACCGCCCGGTCGCAGGGCGTCGTACCACCGCACGACCGCTGCCGCGGGGTCGGGCAGCGCCCACAGCACATGCCGCACGAGCACGACGTCGATCGACCCGGGGACCAGCGGCGGCGTCGCCGCATCGCCCACGACGAACCGCACCTTCACACCCGCGTCGTACGCCTTCTCCTGAGCCCGCTCGATCATCGCGTCGGCGAAGTCGACGCCGGTCACCCGATGACCCAGCTCGGCCGCGAGCAGCGACAGTGATCCCGTGCCGCAGCCGAGATCGGCGACGTCGCTGCGTGCGTCGGGCAGCCACTCGACCATGCGCTTGCGCCATGCCTCGCGTACGTCTGCGGGCCGCAGGCCATGGTCGGCCTCCTCGTCGTACGTACCCGCCAGGCGGCTCCAGTACGACGGCGCTGCTCGCCCCGGCATCAGCCGAGCGCCTGCACGAGCGACTCCTGGACGTAGCCCAGCCAGTCGTAGATGTCGGCCATCAGCGCCGCCCCCTCGTCGTCGGCGTCCGCGTGCATGCCCTCGTCGTCGAGGCCGAGGCGTACCGCGACCGACAGACGTACGTCGGTCAGCGAGCGCAGCCAGGCCTGCACGCCGTCGGCGTCGAGCTCGACCTCGATCGACGTCGCGCTCTGCTCGGAGCCGTCGAGCTGCAGCCCACCGGCCAACAGGGTCTGCATGACCGTCGTCGCGTTGTCGATCTTGCTGGCCGCGAGCGCGGGCTCGGTGAAGCGCCGGAACTCTGCCGCGCTCTCCTCGTCGTCGCCGTACGCATCGGGGAACAGCCGGGCGAGCACGGGGTCATCGGGCGCGGACCTCGGCCCGTCGACGTCGAGCTGCGCGAACAACGGGTCGGCCGACGCCTCGCCGGTGCCGGTGCGGTCGCTGACCAGCTCGATCAGCTGCGCCTCGAGGTTGGCGAGCATCTCGGCCTCGTGCACGTCGAACTCCGCGTAGACGCCACCGCGCCTACGCCGCCGGAACGGCTTCACTTCTGATCCCTCTGCAACGTTGCCCAGAGGCCGTAGTCGTGCATCGCGTTGACGTGCCGCTCCATCTCCTCACGCGATCCCGAGGAGACGACGGCCTTGCCGTTGTTGTGTACCTGGAGCATCAATGTGTTCGCCTTCTCCTGGCTGTAGCCGAAGTACGTGCGGAACACGAACGCGACGTACGACATCAGGTTGACCGGGTCGTTCCAGACGATCGTCATCCACGGAGGGTCGAGCTCGGTGAGCTCATCGCTCTCCGGCTGCTCGATCTCAACGGGTGCTGGACTACTGGTCACCTCTCCATTGTGTCTCAGTCGCGTTCGGACGTCAGCACTCCCCCGTGCTGCAGGTACCGTACGCGCCGCTGAGGTCGCCGAGGTACGAATTCCAGCCAATGGGACGCCCGCCATGGGCGCGGATCCGTACTTCGGCGCACGGCGCTACACGAGGTCGACGGTGACACCCGCCGCGCGAATCGCCTTGACGGCTTCGGCATCGGCGCCGTCGTCGGTGACGAGCCGGTCGATCGCGGTGATCGGGCAGATCTCGGCCAGCGCGGTACGCGTGAGCTTCTCGTTGGTAGTCACGACCACGACCTGGTGCGCACGCGAGACCATCTCGGCATTGATGCCCGACTCGCCGAGGTGCCGGCACTGCGCACCGCCGTCGACCGTGAGCGCGTCGACTCCGAGCAGCAGCAGATCGAAGCGCAGCTTGTCGAGTACGCGGGACGCGTACGGCCCGTACAGCTCGTACGACTCGGCCCGCGCGACGCCCCCGACGCACACGGTACGCAGGTGCGGGCGCAACACCATCTCGGTCGCGATGTTGAGCGCATTGGTGACGAGGGTGACCTGGTCGTCCTCGCTCTGGGTCACGAGCGCCGCACGCGTCGACAGGGCGCGTGCGGCCGCCGTCGTCGTCGTACCGCCGTTGAGGCCGACCACACTGCCGGGCGTGACCAGCGCGGCCGCTGCGGCCGCCACGCGCTGTTTGTGCGGGGGCGTCGACGTCGCGCGATACTGCGCCGGCAGGTCGTACGCGACCGACGTCGCGACGATCCCACCGTGCGTACGTGTAGCGAACTGCTGGTCGGCGAGCGCCGCGAAGTCGCGCCGGATGGTCGCGGCGGAGACCTCGAGCTCGCGCGCCGCCTCCTCGACACCGAGCCGGCCGCGCTGGGCGACGAGGTCGAGCAGCCGTCGCCAGCGCTCGGCCCTGCCGACACCGTCCGAGTCAGTCATCTCCGAACCTTCGCGCTCACTTCACGCTCCCGGCCGTGAGACCGGCGACGAGTCGGCGTTCGATCAGCGCGAACAGGATCACCACCGGGACGATGCTCACGATCGAGATGCCGAACACGTACTGCCATGCGGTCTCGTACTGCCCGACGAACTTCGTCAGTGCGACCGACAGCGGCTGGTTCTCGTCGGTCGTCAGGATCACCAGGCTGGCGGCGAACTCGTTCCAGCACGCCACAACGGTGAAGATGGTCGCGGTGACGATGCCTGGCCAGACGAGCGGCAGGGTGATCTTGCGAAGGATCTGGAACCTGCTGAGGCCGTCGAGCGCCGCGGCCTCCTCCACCTCCTCCGGCACGGAGGAGAAGAAGCTGTGCAGGATCCACACGGCGAACGACAGGTTGAACGCGCCGTTGACGAGGATCATCGCGAGCCAGGTGTCCTGGATGCCGAACTCGAGGAACTCCCGCAACAGGCCCGCCGCGAGCACGGTGGGTTGCAGCATCTGGGTCGCGAGTACGAGCAGCAGGAACGCCATCCGGCCCGGGAACCTGCGCCGCGCGGTGTGGTACGCCGCCGGCACCGCGACCGCGAGTACCAGCAGCGTTGCGCACAGCGTGATGACGATCGTGCTGACGAGGTTGTACGGCAGCGGCGTCTCGGGAGTCGACCACATGTCGACGTAGTTCTCCGGATGCCACTCCTGGGGCAGGTACGTCGCGGGTACGCGCAGCACCTCGGGCCGACTCTTGAACGAGCCGACAACCATCACGATGTAGGGCACCAGGAAGACGACCGCGAGCACGGCGCCGATGGCGGTCAGGCCCCACCGGCGCGGCTTGCCGCGCGGTTGCGTCGTCGGCGGCGAGTCCGAGGTACGTGCGGCGTCGGAGTCGGGGACGGTCGTCGTCGCCATCACTGCTCCCTCATGGGTCGGGCGACCTTGAGGTAGACCGCGATGATGACGATGATCAGGAGGAAGTTGAACACGCTCATCGCCGCCGCGGTGTCGACCTGCTGGCTCGTACGGATCAGCTTGAACGTCAGCGTCGTCGTGGTGTCTGCCTTGTTGCCGGCGATGCTGCCGGTGAGCACCCAGAGGATCGGCAGCGAGTTGAACACGTTGATGATGTTGATGATCACCGCGACGGCCAGAGCGGGTCGCAGCTGCGGAAGGATCACGTCGCGGTAGCGCTGCCATGCGCTCGCACCGTCGACGTCGGCGGCGTCGAGCATCTCACTCGGGATGCCCTGCAACCCTGCGAGCAAGGTGTACGTCGTGAACGGGATCGACACGAACACCGCGACGACGATCGACACGATGAACGCCGGTATCGGGTTCTTGGTGAAGCCGTACCCCTCGTCGAGCAGCCCGATGTCGGTGAAGAAGCGGTTCGCGACGCCGACGTTGGGATCGAGCATGTAGTAGACGACGGTCGATGTCATGACGACCGACGCGGCCCACGGCACGAGTACCGCGAGCCGGATGATCCGCCGGCCCGGGAACTGCTTGTTCAGGAACTGCGCCAACGCCATCGACAGCACGACGGTGATCGCGACGACGGCGACCACCCAGATGCCCGTGTTGACGAGGATCCGGGCGAGCCCGTCGATCGCGAACAGGTTCGAGTAGTTCTCGAACCCGGCGTCGCCGCGGTCGATCCCGTACGGCGACAGGTCGCGCGTCGAGGTCCAGATCATGAACCCGGCCGGGAACAGGACGATCGCGGCGATCAGCACTATGGCCGGGCCGATCCACGGCAGTGCCGCAACACTGCCGTGGACCCGGCCCGCGCGGCGGCGCGCCATGGCCACCTCCTCGGGTGATGTCGTGGTGGCCTAGGAGCCGCTTTCGGCCGCCTCGGCGATCTTGCCCAGCACCTCGGCGGGGTCGGCGCCCTGGCCGATGGTGCCGATCTGCTGCTGCATCGCGCCCTGCGCCGCCGGCCAGCCCGGGTTGTTGCTCGGGTAGAACTTCGCGTCCGACAGCGTCTCCAGGAAGGGCTTGATGGCCGGATCGTCGGAAAGCTCCTCGCCGGCCGACTTCGTGATCGGGATGAAGCCCTCGGTCTTCACGAAGTTGGCATACACCTTCGACGAGTAGAAGTAGTCGAGGAACGTACGGATGGCGTCCTGCTTGGAGCCGTCCTTCTCGAACGCCATCAGGTGGTCGGCGACGCCGAGGGTGACGGAGTCGCCGTCCTCGGTCGGGATCGGCGCGATCCCGTAGTCCAGATCGGGATAGTCGGCCTCGATCTGGCCGACGATCGGCGGCAGCCCCTCGGCCATGCCGATCTTGCCCTGCATGAAGACGTTCAGCATCGGCGTACGGTCGGTCGCGCCCGGATCGTCCTGGGTGACGCCGGCGTCGATCATCTTCTTCATCTGCTCGACACCGGCGACGTTCTCGTCGGTGTCGATCGTCAGCTCGTCGGTGTCACCCCAGGAGCCGCCGGCGCCGAACGTCCAGATCGACGTCTCGGCCTGGGCCTCCTCGTTGCCGAGCGGCATACCGTAGCCGCCGACGACACCGTCGAGCTTGGACACCTTCTCGCTGGCGTCCATCAGCTCGTCCCAGGTCTTCGGCGGGGCCTTGATGCCGGCCTGCTTGAAGAGGTCCTTGTTGTAGAACAGCGCGCGGGTGGAGGCGAACAGCGGGATGCCGTACATCGTGCCGTCGAGGGACGCGTTCTCGGCGAACGCCGGCTCGATGTCGTCGGCGGTCTCGGGTGAGAGCACGTCGTCGGCCTCGTACAGCAGGTCGTCGTTGGCGAAGCTCGCGTACGCGTCGATGTTCAGGAGGTCGGGGGTGGTGTCCTCGGACTGCAGCTTGGTGCGTACGACGTCGTTGATGTTGTCCCACGACTGGATCTCGAGATCCACGTTGATGTCGGGGTTCTCGGCCTCGAAGTCCTTGATGATGCCTTCCCACAGCGGCTTGGTGTTGTCGCTGTAGGACGGCGCGAGGAATGAGATGGTGGTGCCGTCGCCCGAGTCGTCGCCGCCTTCGTCGTCGCCGCCGAATCCGCAGCCGGCCGCCACCAGGGCGAGCGCGAGCCCACCCGCCAACAGCCGACCGGAACGCTTGAGTCCTCGGGTCACGTGCTTGTCCTTCCGCCACCCGCGCACTTGCGCGAGTTCGATTGAATCAACGTGCATACGAGCACAATCTCGCAGGCTGGGGAGGATTCTGCTCGCGTCGGCCGAGCGCGTCAAGGGGCCGTTATGCAATCGTCTCCGGCCGCTCGGTAGACCAATTTCCCGACCATGCCTCGCGGATTACCATGGGCCCATGGTAATCCGCGCCGCTACCCAGGAAACGTGGTACGTAGCGGCGCGGTTTACCCGGGAGCGGTGAGCGAGCCGATCAGACCACCTGATCAAGTATGCGCACTTTACGCCCTGTATTGACAGACTCGCGCACCCTGTCGCACAGTTGGGCCGTGCCAGAGACCTACCTCGAGTCCGAGATCGCGACCCAGCCCGACGACTGGCGGCGTGCCGCCGAGGTCGCCCGCAAGTACGCCGACCTGCTGCCCGAGCCCGGCGAGCGAGTCGCCGTGATCGGCTGCGGTACGTCGCTCTACATGGCGCGTGCGTACGCCTCCCTGCGCGAGTCGACCGGTCAGGGGCTGACCGACGCGTGGCCGGCGAGCGAGGCGCGCCTCGCTCGGGGGTACGACCGCGTCATCGCGATCACCCGCTCGGGTACGACGACCGAGGTGCTCGAGGCGCTGCGCGCGTACGACGGTGACGCACGCACGACGGTGATCTCCTCGAGCCCGGGTACGCCCGTGCTCGAGCTGGCCGACCCGATCCTGATCGACGACGTCGACGAGCGGTCGGTCGTACAGACGAGGTTCGCGACCACCACGCTCGCGATCCTGCGGTGGCATCTGGGCGAGGACCTCGCCCCGGTCATCGCGCAAGCGGAGCGCGCGCTCGCCGCCGACCCGGCGCCGGGCGCCCTCCGCAATGCCGAGCAGTTCACCTTCGTCGGCATGGGTCTCGGCGCCGCCGTCGCCGAGGAGTGCGCGCTCAAGATGCGCGAGTCGTGCCAGGCATGGACCGAGGCTTACCCCGCCACGGAGTACCGGCACGGCCCGATCAGCATCAGCGCACCTGGTCGGGTCGTCTGGGCGCTCGGCCCGCTCGTGCCCAACTTCGCCCGCGACGTCGCCGCCACCGGCGCGCACCTCGAACACGATGACGTCGACCCGATGGTCGACCTCGTACGCCTGCAGCGGCTCTGCGTCGTACGCGCCGCCGACGCCGGGCTCGACCCTGACAATCCACGCAACCTGACGCGCTCTATCATCCTCGAACCGTGACTTCAGACGCCCGCGACCTCGTCCTCGCGATCGACGTGGGCGGCACGACGATCAAGTCGGAGATCGTCGACGGCGACGACCGCGTCGTCGCGACCTCACGGGTGCCGACGCCCCATGGGGTCGCCGCCCTCGACGCGATCACCGACGCAGGAAGCGGCCTGATCGCATCCCTTCCCGCCGACGACCGCGATCGCGTCACCCGTGCCGCCGTCGGTCTCCCGGGAATCGTCGACCGTACGCGCGGTGTGGGGGTGATGTCCGGCAACGTCGGCTGGCGCGACCTGCAGATCGCCGAGCCGCTTCGAACGCGCTGGAAGATCCCCGTTGCCATCGATCACGACGTGACGCTTGCCGGTTGGGCGGAGTGGCGCCAAGGCGCCGGCCGCGGCGTCGACGACGTGTGCTTCGTCTCGATCGGCACCGGCATCGCGGCCGCCCTCGTCGTCGGCGGTCGGCTCGTACGCGGCGGCGCGAGCCAGGCCGGCGAACTCGGACACACACCCAGCCGGACGGGCGATCGGCCGTGCGGCTGCGGCGGCCGCGGCTGCCTGGAGACGATCGCGTCCGCCTCCGCGATCGAGCAGGCGTACGCCGAACGCACCGGCTCCCCTCGCGTACCCGCGGAGGACGTCATCGCGCGGCGCGGCAGCGATCCGATCGCGTCCGACGTCTGGTCGGAGGCGATCGCCGCGCTCGCCGACGGCCTCACCCACGTGACGCATGCGGTGAGCCCGAGTCGGGTCGTGCTGGGCGGCGGACTGTCCGGAGCGGGCGACGTTCTCACCACGGCCGTGCACGATGCGATCGCGGCGCGCACCCGGGTGGTCGGCGTACCCGACGTGATGACGGGTGCGTTCGGTGCGCGAGCCGGGATCGTCGGGGTTGCCCTGCTGGCCCGAGTCGGTTCGACCGACAATGAGGCATGAGCTGTGAGCCGATGACATGAGCGAACTGCTGCGAGGCCGGGTCGTCACGCCGGATGCCGTGCTCGACGACGGCGTCGTCGAGGTCGACGGCGACCGGATCGGCTCCGTCTCCCGGGTATCCGCGTGGCGTGCGGACCATCCCGACGACGCACTCCCCGAGCCGTCGGGGACGCTTCTGCCGGGTCTGGTCGACATCCACTGCCACGGCGGGGGTGGCGCGGTGTTCACGACGTCCGATCCGGCCGAGGCGACGACGGCGGCCGAGCACCACCACCGGAACGGCACGACCAGCGTGATGGCCAGCCTGGTGACCGCCTCGCCCGACGACCTCGTCGAACAGGTCACCGCACTCGCGCCACTCGTACGCGCCGGCGTCGTCGCGGGCGTGCACCTCGAGGGCCCGTTCCTGTCCGAGGCACGCTGTGGTGCACAGGATCCCGCGCTGATCGTCGACCCGAACCCGGACGTCGCCACGCGGATCCTCGACGCTGCCGATGACACCGTGGCGATGATGACGATCGCTCCGGAGCGACCTGGTTACGACCGCACGGCCGAGGTGCTCCGCGGCCGCGGTGTCGTCGTCGCGCTCGGGCACAGCGACGCCGACTACGACACGTTCGCGTCAGCCCTTGCCGGGCTGGAGGGCACGGGTGTCGTGACACATCTCGCCAACGGCATGCCACCGTTCCACCATCGTGCGGGGGGTCCCGTCGGAGCGTCACTCGTGGCCGCGTCACAGCGCGTCGCCGTCATCGAGCTGATCGCCGACGGACGGCACGTCGATGCCGGGTTCGTCCGGCTGGCATTCGCGGTCGCCGGCGGGCAGGTCGCGCTCGTCACCGACGCGATGGCCGCAGCCGGCATGGCCGACGGCGAATACGACCTCGGCGGCCAGCGCGTCGGCGTACGCGAAGGTCTCGCTCGGCTCGTCGACGGCGACGGCGAGTTCGGGTCGATCGCGGGCGGCACCAGCAGACTGATCGAGAACGTCGCGCGCTGCGTCAACGAGGTCGGTATTCCGCTGGTCGATGCGGTACGCGCGGCGAGCTCGACACCCGCCCGCGCGGTCGGCCTCGCCGACGCCTGCGGCGCGTTGCTTCCCGGTCGGTACGCCGACGTCCTCGTCACCGACGACCACCTGTCCCTGCGGCGAGTGCTCAGACGAGGCGAGTGGTTGAGCACCGGCCGATGATCCTGACGGTCACACCCAACCCCGCGTACGACGTCACGTACGCCGTGCCCCGGGTCACGCTCGGCGACGTCCACCGCGTTGCCGAGGTACGCGAGCGCGCGGGGGGCAAGGGCATCAACGTCGGCCGGGTGCTCGACCAGCTTGGTGAACCCGTGTGCGTATTGGGGTTCGGCGACGCAGCGTTCACGGCCGCGCTCGATCGCGACGGCATCGCGCACGACCTGGTCGAGGCACTCCCCCACGTACGTCGCACGCTCGTCGTCCATGCGGAGCAGGCGACGTCGTTCTGGGAACCGGGAGCCACTCTTTCCGACGGCGCCGAGGCCGAGCTGATGCGACGTACCGAATCGCGGCTAGCGAATGCGCACGGCCTTGTCGTGTCTGGCAGTCTTCCCCGCGGCACCGATCCGCGGCTCCCGGCACGCCTTGCACAGTTGGCGATCGACGCCGGCGTACCCGTGGTCGTCGACTGCGACGGCGAGCCCTTGCGCCGTGCCGCAAAGGTGCCCGGAGTCGTGCTGATGCCCAACGCCGACGAGGCGCGCGTGCTCGCCGGCGGGTCGGATGACTGGCTCTCGGCCTGCCGTTCGCTGGTGGAGTCCGGCGTACGCGCCGTCGTCGCGACCCGAGGTGAGGACGGCATGGCCGCGATCCTTGCCGACCGCTGTTTGCAGGCGGTGTGCGGCGACCGGCTCGAGGGCAACCCGACGGGTGCCGGCGATGCCGCGGCCGCCGCGATGATCGCAGGCCTCGCGCGCGGGCAGCTCGACTGGTCGACGCTGCTCACGGACGCAGTTTCGACCTCCGCCGCCGCCGTCGTCGCCCCGGCCGCGGGCGAGGTCGACCTGGCGACCCGCGACCGCCTGCGCGCGAAGGTGCGCGTGCACCCTCTCGAGAAGGGACCACCCGGATGACCCTCGTGTCGATGGCCGAACTTCGAGCGCGCGGCGGCCCCGAGCGGCTTGGGCGCGTTCAACGTGATCCAGCTCGAGCACGCGGAGGGGATCGTCGCCGGCGCGGAGGCCGCAGCTCGCCCGGTCGTGCTGCAGGTATCGGAGAACACCGCGCGCTTTCACCGTGCCCTCGCACCCATCGTTCAAGCATGCTTGGCGATTGCCGAGGCGAGCTCGACGCTCGTCTCGGTACACCTCGACCATGCGACGTCGCCGGAGCTCGTCGAGGACGCCGTACGACTCGGCGTCCCATCGGTGATGTTCGACGCCTCGGCACTCGCTCACGACGACAACGTAGCCGCGACGCGAGAGGTCGCCGCGTACTGCCACGAGCGCGAGGTGTGGGTCGAGGCGGAGCTGGGCGAGGTTGGCGGCAAGGACGGCGTACACGCGCCGGGAGCACGTACCGACCCTGCCGACGCCGCGGCGTACGTCGGGGCGACCGGTGTCGACTCGCTTGCCGTTGCCGTCGGCTCGTCGCATGCCATGCTGACCCGCGATGCCGAGCTCGATGACGACCTGATCGCCCGGATCGCCGCCGCAGTTGAGGTTCCGCTCGTGCTGCATGGCTCGTCAGGGGTGCCCGACGACGGCCTCGTCTCGGCCGTACGACACGGCATGCGCAAGATCAACATCGCGACCCAGCTGAACAAGCAGCTGACCGCAGCCGTACGCACGGCGCTCAACGACGAAGGGCTGGTGGACCCGCGCAAGTACCTCGGCCCCGGCCGGGACGCGGTGGCCGCTGAGGTCGAGCGACTGCTGCGGCTGCTCGCGTAGCGCTACGCTTCGGCGATGGCGACCCTCTTTGCTCACGGCGCGTACGTGTGGGGACACGACTCCACCGCGGATGTGCTGATCCGCGATGGTGTGATCGATGCTGTCGGCGAGCTGGATCCAGCTGCTGACGCCGAGACGCTCGACCTCACCGGTCAGGTGCTGATGCCGAGCTTCGTCGAGGCTCACTGCCATCTCGACAAGACACTGTTCGGCGGGCGGTGGGTTCCGCACTCGGCCGGAGACGCCCTCGCGGAGCGAATCGCCAACGATCGTGACCGCAGGCGCGAGCTCGGCATCCCCTCGGTTGACCGGATCGCCGCCCTCCTGCAGCAGATGGCCTCGTACGGCACGACCCACGCGCGCACGCACACCGACGTCGACCCGGATGTCGGCCTGCGCGGCATCGAGGCCGTACGCGAGGCCGCCACTCGAGTCGGGACGGTCTCCGTACACCAGGTCGCCTTCCCGCAGCACGGCGTCCTTGCGACGCCAGGGACCGAGGCGCTGCTCTCCGCTGCGGCCGGCGCCGGCGTCGAGGCGATCGGTGGCATCGACCCCGCCGGAATGGACGGGGATCCCGTACGCCACCTCGACATCGTGTTCGGGATCGCCGAGCGGCATGGTCTCTCGCTCGACATCCATCTCCACGACGGCGGCACGCTCGGTGCGTGGGAACTCGAGCTGATCGCCGAGCGTACGAAGGCCCTGTCCCTCGCCGGACGGGTCGCCGTCAGTCACGCGTACGCGTTCGGCGACCTGACCGACCAGCATCGGGATTCGATCGTCGAGCGCATCGCCGAGGCGGGCGTCTCGATCGTGACCGGAGCCGTCTACAGCTTCCCCGTGCCCCCCGTGAAGACGCTTCGTGCGGCCGGCGCGAACGTCGCCTGCGGTCACGACGGCATCCGCGACCTATGGGGTCCCTACGGAAGCGGCGACATGCTCGAACGGGCAATGCACCTCGCCTACCGGAGTACGTTCCGCCGCGACGCCGACATCGAGCTCGCGCTGGAGGCGGTCACCCTCGGCGGACGTCGGCTCCTCGGCTTCGACGATCGAGGAATCGTGCCCGGCGCGCCCGCCGACCTGGTCGCGGTGCCGGCGGACACGCCGGCCGAAGCGGTGGTCACCCATCCCGCCGAGCGCACGATCGTCCGGGCCGGTCGAGTCGTGACGGCAGCCTAGCTCTCAGCCCGAAGCGAGGCCGAGGTCGGCGACCGCCTTCTCGTACTGGGCGTGCTGCTTGTCGACGTACGCCGCCAGCTTCCGTCCGGACAGGTTCTGCGGCGCGTACCCGTTCGCTGCAAGGAACTCCTGGTACGCGTCGGAGTCCGCCGCCTCCGTGAACGCGTCGCGCAACGTACCGACCCGTTCTGCGCTCGTGCCGGCGGGCGTGACCACGATGTTGTCGACCCCGAACGCGATGTCGTACCCCTTGCTGGGCATCGTCGGCGCGTTGGGGAACGCCTCGACTGGCCGATCGACGAACGCCCCGAGCACCCTGATATCGCCGGCACGCTCCTTCGGGATCGCCGCGGCCGCCGTCGTGACCGCGACGTCGGCCTTGCCGCCAGCCACCGCCCGCACGGCCAGTCGGTCGTCGTCGAAGCGCTTCTGTACGAGGTCCGCACCGGACTTCTCGGCGAACAGCAAGGCGTCGATCCCCTGTGGGGTCTGACGTCCGGTGCTGGCCACCTTGGTCGTCAGCTCCTTGGAGATCGCGACGAGGTCGCGCAGTCTGTCGTACGGAGCGTCCTTGTCGACGGAAAGCACGACAGGCTGGGTCGACGTCATCAGCACCGGCTCGAAGTCGTCGATGCCGTCGTACCCGACATCCGACAACTGCGGCTGCAGTGTCAGCGCGGACGTCGGCGCCACGCCAACAGTGCGCCCGTCGGCCTCGGCCGCGGCTACCGCGGCCAACGGCGAGGCACCGTCTCCACCGCTGAGGTCAGGCTCCCCACCGAGCGCCGGCCCGGTCTGGTCGACGAGCGTCCGGACGCCCTTCTCGCCGGACGTCCCGGCCGCGTACGCGCTGACGATCTCGACGGCGTCCTGCTCCGACGTACGCGGGTCGTCATCGTCCGACGCACACGCAGTCATGACAACGGCGGCCGCCGCAAGCGGCACGACGTATCTCAGCCCGGTCGGCATCAACCCATCCCAACTCATCGCGTCCTCGTCCCGACGAACGCTACATGCGAAAGGCAAGGCAAGCCCGCACCCACGTCGCCGCGTACGCCTATCGTCGGTCCATGACGCCGTTCACGTTGACCCAGTTGCGCTACTTCGCCGCGGTCGCGGAGGCGGACAGCATGACCGCTGCCGCCCGCGAGTTGATGATCACGCAGTCCGCGCTCTCGACGGCGATGTCCCAGCTCGAGAAGGCGCTCGGAGTGCAGCTGTTCATGCGGCAAGGCACCCGCGCGCTCCGCCTGACCGCCGCCGGCGCGCAGTTCGTCCGCGATCTCACGGTCTTCCTCGAGCACGCCGACTCCCTGTACGAGGCTGCGCAGGGACTCGCGAAGTCGCCCGTCGGCGTGCTCTCGGTCGGTGTGTTCGGCCCCCTCGCATCCGTACGGCTACCGCTCATCCTCGATGAGCTCGAGCGCCGCTACCCCGGCCTCGAGGTGACGATCCACGAGTCCGACCTCGCCGACCAGCAGGATGCATTGCGATCCGGGCGATGCGAGATCGCACTGACGTACGGCCTCGGCCTCGCCCGCGGATTCACCGCCCAGGCGCTTCAGCGCATCCCGCCGCACGTGATCGTCTCGCGCGAGCACCGCCTCGCGAGGCGACCCGAACGGCCTGTGCACCTCCGAGCGCTCGAGGACGATCCGCTGATCCTGCTCGATCTCCCGCACAGTAGGGAGTACTACGAGAGCCTGTTCCGGCTCGTCGGCGTCACGCCGAACGTGCGCCACCGCCTCGTCGGGTACGAGACGGTGCGCTCGTTCGTCGCCCGTGGCCACGGCTACGCGCTGCTCAACCAGCGCCTCCAGCATGACCTCACGTACACCGGCGACAGCGTCGTGCCGATCCAGATCGCCGACGAGCTACCGCCGATCGAGTTGATGCTGGTGCGCCCGAGCGACGTACGCCCGACCCGTCGCGCGCTTGCGTTCGAGGAGGTCTGCCGCACGCTGTACGGCGAGACCTGAGCGGTCAGCGCGCCGCGACGTACTCCTCCACCTCCTCGTCCTCGTGTGCGGGCGTCGCATACGACACCGCAACCATCACGACGATGTTCGCGATCAGACCGATGATGCCGGGATTGATGTCGAACGGCGTGGTGTCCGGGCCGTACTGGAAGAAGTAGTTCAGCGCGGCGCCGACGAGGAGTCCCGCGAACACCCCGGATGCCGTCGCCCGCCGCCAGTACAGCGCGCAGTAGACGCCCGGCGCGAACTGCACGATCGACCCGTATGCGCCGAGGAGCAGATCGATGAGCCCCTGCCCGCCGTAGATCGCGATGAGGTACGCCCCCGCGCCGATCACCACGACGGCCGAGCGCATGATCAGCAACGTCGTTCGCTCGGAGATGTCGTCCTTGACCTTGCGGACGAGGCCGTCGGTGAACTTCGAGTGCAGCGCTGTGCGTGATCGCATCGGCCGACGACATCGCCGCCGCGAGTGCGCCTGCGCCCACCAGTCCGTACATCCATCCGGGCATGTCGAGCACCGTCGTGATCATGTACGGAAGGATCTCGTCCGGAAGTACGGTGCCCGACTCGATCACGCCGACAGCGGCGAAGCCCGCCAGCAACAAGGGCACCAGGAACAGCGCGAAGATCGGGTACACGATCACGGTCTGCTTGATGGTTCGCGGCCTCGACGAGTACGACTTGGAGAACAGGTGCGGCCACATCAGCAGGCCGATCAGGGACACCAGGATCGTGGTGGTGTACGCCATCGTCGACATCGTCGAACCGTCGTGGCCGATCTCCAGGAAGCCGGGGTTGTCCGCGGCGATCCTCTCGAACATCGACCCGCTGCTGTCGTGCAGCTCGCGTACGACCGCGATCCCCACAACCCATGCCACGATGACCATCAGCGCACCTTGGAACACGTCAGACCAGGCGGCTGCTCGCAGGCCACCGGTCGCGACATAGATGACGACGATGCCGTAGGCGATCAGTGCACCGAGCTTGAACGGCACGGCGTCGTCGGTCATGACGTTGAAGACGTACGCCATCCCCTTCATCTGGGTGGCGAGATACTGGATGAACCCGAGCAGCGCGATGACGGTGACGAGCACTGGTACGGCCTTGTTCGGATACCGCGCGTAGAAGAAACCGGACATCGTGTACAGGTTGAGCTTTCGGCCGATGCTGCCGACCTTCGGGCCGATGATGTACC
Source organism: Solicola gregarius (assembly GCF_025790165.1). Lineage (GTDB taxonomy): Bacteria > Actinomycetota > Actinomycetes > Propionibacteriales > Nocardioidaceae > Solicola > Solicola gregarius. The sequence continues at coordinate 3,396,798 of NZ_CP094970.1, read as the reverse complement.
ACGGCAGGATGCCGAACGCCGTGTACACGATGATGTAGTACGCCGGTGCGCCCTGGGCGTACGCCCATCCCGGGGCACCGAGGAACGAGAAGGCGCTGAACACGGCGCCGCCCATCAGGAAAGCCGTCACGACGAAGCCGAGCGAGCGGTCGGCCACGACGAACTCGGACAGCGAGCCGCCGCGCCCCTTTCCTGCCAGTACACCGATCACGAGCGCGATCGCGAGGTAGGCGATCATGATCACCATTGCGAACTGCCAATCGTCCATGATCAGTCCTCCTCCGTGCCTCGGTTGTCGGGATCGACGCGATAGAGCAGCGCGACGCAGATCGCGATGATCACGACCCAGAGCACGACCCAGAAGAAGCCGAACGGGAGTCCGGCGACGATGGGCGTGGCCCGGTTGGCGATCTCGAAGACCGGAAACATCACCGGTACGAACGTGATGACGCAGATCACCACGAACAACGTCCGGAACGATCTCTGACTCATCGACTCACCTCAAGGATTCGATGTCGGGATGGTTGTTCCCCCGTGGTCGAAACTGCTCCAACGCGGCACCCACACGAAACACGCTCGCGTCGTCGTACGGGTGGCCGACGATCTGCACGCCGGTCGGTACACCGGTCGACGCGACGCCGCTCGGGACGGCGAGCACGGGACACCGGTTGGCGATGTTGAACGGCAATGTCAGGTGCGACTCCCAGTAGTGCTCGAGATGAACGCCGTCGATGTCGATGCCGTCCAGGTAGTCGCCGTCGGCAGCCAGGGCAGGCGTACACGACGTCGGACAGATCAACGCATCGAACCCGCGCATCGCCGTCGCGAGCTCGGACTGCAGGCGCGTCTCGGCACGAAGGCCGTCGACGAACCTGTTGCGTTCCGCGGCCGCACGCGCGTCGGCGATGAACCGTCGGGTGTACTCCGCGAGCTCCGCCTCATGACCCGCGGTCTCGTCCTCCATCGCCGGGCCGAGGATGTGGCCGAAGTGCGTGAAGGCGGTCTCCGCGATCGCACGGGAGCTCCACGGCAGCTCGACGTCCTCGACGACCGCCCCGGCGTCGGCGAGGGCGCGCGCGACAGCGTACGTGTGCTGCTCGACCTCGGTGGTGACCCGGTAGTCACCGAGGCGCATGCACAGCGCGATACGCAGGTCGGCGACGTCTGCGCGTACCGGGATCGTGATGTCGGGCCAGATCGAGCTGTGGTCGTCCGGATCGCGACCCAGCATGACGTTCGCGAGGAGTGCGGCATCGGCGATCGTCCGTGCCATCGGCCCGTCGCCGCGGTACGGGTCTGCCGACAAGGGCCGCACGCCCGGGATGCGCCCGTACGGCGCCTTGTAGCCGACCGTGCCGGTGAAGGCGGCAGGTACGCGCGTCGACCCGGCGATGTCGGACGCAGTGGCCAGCGGCGTGAACCCCGCGGCCAGCGCTGCGCCCGACCCGCCGGACGAGCCGCCCGGCGAGTAGTCGAGGTTCCACGGGTTGCGGGTGACTCCCCACAGCGGGCTGTGCGTGACGGTCGCACAGCTGTACTCGGGTGAGGTCGTACGCGCGTGCACGATGCCGCCTGCGCGTCGGATGCGCTCGACGACGGGGTGCGTCACATCGCTGACGTCGTCGCGCCGAAACGTCAGCCCCTGCGAGAGGCTACGCCCGGCGAGCATGTGCTTCTCCTTGGTGGCAACCGGAAGTCCAAGGAGGCCTGGCCGCTCGACGCCTTGCTGGTAACGCGCCTCGGCGTCGCGTGCGGCGTCGAGTGCTTCGTCGAACATCGTTTCGGTGTACGCGTTGATCGGTGCGCCGACGTGTTCATGCCGCTCGATCACCGCGCGCATCAGCTCGACCGGCGACAGTTCCTTTGCCCGGAACAGGCCCAGTGCTGCCGTGGCGTCGAGTAGATGAAGGTCGGTCATCGCTCGTCGTCACCCGCCAATGCGCCGTGCACGAGCTCGTACGCGACGTCGGTCAGTACGTCGACGCCCCGGACCATCGCGGCGTCGGTCGAGAACTCCCGCTCGCAGTGCGAGACGCCGTCGACGCTCGGGATGAACAGCATCACCGCGGGCACCGCGGTGTTCAGTGCGACCGAGTCGTGGCCGGCCATGGTCGGTAGCCGGCGCGAGGAGTAACCGAGACGGTCGGTCACACGGGCGGCCAGCGCGATACCGTCCTCGCGGAAGTAGCGGATCGGGCGGATGTCGAAGTCGCGTACGTTGATCGTCAGGCTGCTTGCCCGAGCGAGCTCCTCGACCTGACGCACGAGAGCCGCACGCGCGGCATTGACCGTCTCCGGGTCGCCGGAGCGTAGGTCGGCGACGAGGTGCACGCGACGGGCGACCACGATCGGTGAGTTCGGCTCCACGAACAGCTGCCCGACCGATGAAACGAGGGTCTCGGGTTCGAAGTCCTCGGTGACGTCGTGCACCATCAGGACGATCCTGGACGCGGCGACGAGCGCATCATGACGGTCGGCCATCGCGGTCGCGCCCGTGTGTGACTGCTCGCCGAGCACGTCGATATCGAGCTTCTGGGTGTACCAGCTGCTCTCGACCAGGCCGATGTCGATGCTCTCGCGCTCCAGTCGGCGACCCTGCTCGATGTGGATCTCTGCGTAGCTGGCGGCCGACGGCGCTTCGTCGGTGCCGAGGAACCCGATGTCGGCCAGCGCCTTTCGTACGGTCACGCCGTCGGGATCGGTGACGTCGAGCATCGCGTCGCGGTCGAAGAGCCCGGTGTAGACCGAGCTGCCCATGATGCTCGGCTGGAACCGGCTGCCCTCCTCGTTGAACCAGTTCACGACCGCGAGGTTGTATGCGGGTATGGCGCCTGCGAGCCGCTCGTCGATGCGCTCCGCCGCGTGCATCGCCGCGAGCACGCCGTATGCACCATCGAACCGTCCGGCGAGGGGCTGGCTGTCGAGATGCGAGCCCACCACGACGTACGATGCGCCGGGATTCCACTCGTACAACCCGAACATGTTGCCGATGCCGTCAACCGCGACCGGGCGGCCGGCGTCACGCATCCAGCCGGCGAACCACGTACGCGTCCGGCCGTCGTCGGCGGTCGCGGCCTGCCGCTCGACACCGTCATGCGCGGTCGCGCCGATAGTCGCGACGTGGTGGAAGTCCCGCAGGAACGCCTCGCTGCTCATCTGCACCTCCGTTGGCGCAACATCTTGGCGAGCGGAGCACGATAGGTCCAATTGAATCTTTCTGACGTACTGATCGATTGAATCTACGAGTGAGCTTGTCGTCTGGCGGGTTCCCGCCTCGCCTCCTGGGCTTCCGTTCGCCCGCGAGTGGCGCACATCTGTTGCTGAAACGCCCCGCGGCCAACGGATCTGCGCCACTCGCGAAGCCACGAGCGCCCCGGACGGACCTCCGCGTCTCCTGCCGACATACCGCCGTACGCTTGGCGGGTGACCACAGCGTTGCTCACCGACCAGTACGAGCTCACCATGCTGCAGGCGTCCTTGCGCGACGGCACGGCCACCCGGCGCGCCGTGTTCGAGATGTTCCCGCGTCGCCTGCCCGACGGCCGCCGCTACGGGATCGTCGCCGGCACGGGTCGGCTGCTCGACGCGATCGCCGAGTTCCGCTTCGACGATGCCGCACTCGGGCATCTCGCGGAGCACCACATCGTCGACGGCTCGACCCTCGACTGGCTGGCCGACTACCGCTTCACCGGCGACATCTGGGGCTACCCCGAGGGTGAGGCATTCTTTCCCGGGTCGCCGCTGCTGATCGTCGAGGGGACGTTCGGCGAGGCGGTCGTGCTGGAGACCCTCGCGCTCTCGATCCTCAACCACGACAGTGCGATCGCGTCCGCCGCGTCGCGGATGATCACCGCCGCGGGAGGCCGCCCGTGCATCGAGATGGGCTCGCGGCGTACGCATGAGCGGGCGGCGGTGGCGTCGGCGCGCGCAGCGTACATCGCGGGCTTCGATGCGACCTCGAACCTCGAGGCGGGCCGCGTACACGGTATTCCCACGGCAGGCACGAGCGCGCACGCGTTCACGCTGCTCCACGACGACGAGCGGGACGCCTTCGCCTCCCAGGTCGCGTCGCTCGGTCGGGGCACGACACTGCTGGTCGACACCTACGACATCGAGACGGCCGTACGCGCCGCCGTCGATGTCGCGGGAACCGAGCTCGGCGCCGTACGCATCGACTCGGGCGACCTGCCGCAGCTCGCAGCGCAGGTGCGCAAGCAGCTGGATTCCCTCGGCGCCACGAAGACGCGGGTCATCGTCACCAGCGACCTCGACGAGCATGCGATCGCGGCGCTCGCCGCCGCACCCGCAGACGGGTACGGCGTCGGCACATCGCTGGTCACCGGCTCCGGTCACCCCACGTGCGGGTTCGTCTACAAGCTCGTCGCACGCGGAGCCGACGGCGATCTGATCGGTGTCGCGAAGAAGAGCAAGGACAAGCTGTCGGTCGGCGGCCGCAAGTACGCGTGGCGGCGGATCGGCGCTGCCGGCGTCGCGACGCAGGAGGTCATCGGCATCGGTGAGCATGCAGCACCGCGGGACGGTCGCGAGCTGCTCGTCCCGCTCGTACGTTCGGGTGAACGCGTCTTCGACGAATCCTTGGAATCGGCACGACAGCGAAGGCGTACGAGCGTCGAGGAGCTCCCCCCACACGCCCGGCAGCTGTCGCACGGCGAACCCGCAATCGAGACCACCTATCTCCGGGAGGGACGATGACCAGGACGCTCATCGTCGTCGACGTCCAGAACGACTTCTGTGAAGGCGGATCGATGGGTGTCGACGGCGGCAGCGCGGTCGCCACGGCGATCCGCGACACGGTCGAGAGCGGCGCGTACGACCTCGTGATCGCGACCAAGGATCACCACATCGATCCCGGCGACCACTTCAGCGACGATCCCGACTTCGTCGACTCCTGGCCGCCGCACTGTGTCGTCGGCACACAGGGCGAGGAGTTCCACGAGCCGATCGACGAGTCGATGTTCGTCGACATCTTCCGCAAAGGCGAGTACGAAGCGGCGTACTCCGGCTTCGAGGGCAAGGACGCCGACGGCCTCGATCTCGCCACCTGGCTACGAGATCGCGACGTCACGACGTTCGACGTCTGCGGCATCGCCACCGACTACTGCGTCCGCGCGACCGCGCTCGACGGCGCCCGCGAGGGCTTCTCGGTGACGGTCTTGCGCCCGCTGACCGCGGCTGTCGCCGATGCGAACCTCCCGCGCGTCGAGCAGGAGTTCGCGGCCGCCGGGGTCACGCTGCGCTGAGCCTCCGGCGAGGCACCGATCGATACGGTGGGCACATTGTTGACAATCGCCTGTCGGCACCATACTGTCGGCGAGATTAATCACCGAGGGGAAGGCGGCCTTCATGGCGTACGCCGTCGAGTCGGCGAATGACCGGCTGATCGCGCTCGGCCACTCGCTGCCACCCTTGTCCGCGGACCCGAAGCACGCCGCCTACCGGACGGCCGACTCCGCCATCTACGTCTCCGGGCAGCTGCCGTACTGCGACGGCGGGCTGATGGACGATGGCGTCCTCGGCCTCGACCTCGATGTCGACGTGGCGCGGCCGCTGGCAGTCCAGGCGCGCTCGGCGATCGGCGTTGCCGCACTGCCGCGGAACAGCCCGGCGGAGATCCGCCTGGTCTGCGGCCGCGCATAACCGCCCACGTACGCAGCCCGCGTGGCCTCGCTATTCAGCCAAGGAGTTCCGATGCACAGCCTGCAGCAGGCCCTCGACGGGCTACTCGGTGACGAACTCGACACCCCGTCGCCGATCGTCGTCCGGGAGACGATGCAGCGCAACATCGAACGGATGCAGGCGCTTGCCGACGAACGCCATCAACACCTACGTCCGCACGTCAAGACGCACAAGTGCCTCGAGATCGGCCGCCTGCAACTCGCCGCCGGCGCCGCCGGGATCACCGCGGGCACCGTTGGCGAGGCCGAAGTGTTCGCCGCGGCCGGCTTCGACGACATCTTCCTCGCGTACCCCGTCTGGCCCGCCGGTACGAAGGGCCGGCGGATCCGCCGGCTCGCCGAGCGAGTCGGGCTGCGAGTCGGCGTCGACTCCTTCGAGTCCGTCGATGCCCTCGCCGACGCCATGGGAGACGCGCCGGACCGCCTGCAGATCGTCGTCGAGGTCGACTGCGGAGCCCGGCGTTCCGGCACCACGGCCGAGCAAGCGGGAAGGCTGGCGGCGCACGCCCGAGCCCGCGGCCTCGTACCGGTCGGGATCTACACATACCCGGGTCACGGCGGTTCGAGACCGGAGGACCGAGTCGGCGCAGCCAAGGACCAAGACCAGGAGCTCACCGCCGCCGTACGAGCCCTGGCCGGCGTCGGTGTCACCGCGGAGGTGGTGAGCGCCGGCTCCACTCCGACGGTCGAGTACTCCACGAGCGAGGTCATCACGGAGGTCCGCCCGGGCGAGTACGTCTTCTGCGACCGCGACAACGTACGTCTCGGCGCGTGCACTGACGATCAGATCGCCCTGTTCGTCGCCTCGACGGTGGTGAGCACGCAGGTGCCGGGTCAGGCGATCATGGACGTCGGTACCAAGGCCCTCGGCCGCGAGGGCAACCCGCAGCGTGGCTACGGAGGCGTCGCGGGCGATCCGGCGGTTCTGTCCCGCCTCAACGAGTACCACGGCTATCTGCAGGTGCCGCCAGAGCAGTCCCAGCCGACCGTGGGCACGGTGCTGCCGGTCGTACCGAACCACGTGTGCCCGGTGGTCAACAGCTTCGAGGAACTTGTGGTGACCGACGCACAGGGCGCCAGCGTCGAACGCTGGCCGGTCGCGGCGCGCGGCCTGCTCGGCTGACATCCCCTACCCACAACGACGATCGCCCGCTCGGAGAACGACCATGAGACTCGAGAACACCACCGCCCTCGTCACCGGCGCGACTAGCGGCATCGGCGAGGCCGTCAGCGCGCGCTTCCGCAACGAGGGCGCCCGACTGGTGCTCACCGGCAGGCGCAACGTCCTGGAGTCTGCGGGCGCGTCCGATCTTTACGTACCCGGCGATCTCAACGATGAAGCGTTCGTATCGGCCCTTGCGGACAAGGCGAAAGCCTCCTTCGCCGGCGTCGACGCGATCGTGATCAACCACGGGCTGCAGCGCAGCAGCGCATTGACCGAGATGCCGTACGAGGACGCCCGCGACGTGCTGCACAGCAACCTGCTCAGCGCGTTCCTCGTCATGAAGCACTTCGCTCCCCTGGTGCCAAAGTCGGGAGGCTCCATCGTCTGCGTAGGCTCACGATTGGGCATCGTCGGCAAACCCGAGGAGGTCCTCTACTCCGCGGCGAAGGGCGGACTCATCATGCTCGCGAAGGGAGCCGCGATCGAGTGGGCGCCGCGCAACATCCGGGTCAACGTCGTGGCACCCGGCCTCACGGCCACGCCGATCATCGAGGCGTCCATCCAGCGCAGGGCCGATCCCGACGCCTACCGCCGCGAGCGGGAGTCCGCGATCCCTCTCCAGCGTCTCGCCACATCCGACGAGGTCGCCGAGGCGATCCTGTTCCTCGCCTCCCGCGAGTCTTCGTACATCACCGGCGCCGTGCTGCCGGTCGACGGCGGCTATACGGCGTTCTAGCCTGCCGCTAGGCGGGGCAGGCTGCATTGGTCGCGGTGGTGTCAGCCGGCGAGGATGACGCTCCTCGGCGCGGACAGCTCGCGAACCGCGAAGCGGACGCCCTCGCGTCCGATGCCGGAGGTTCCGAAGCCGCCGAACGGCATCGCATCGATCCGGAAGTCGCTCGTCTCGTTGACGAGTACGCACCCAGCGCGCAGCTCACCAGACAGCCGCTTCGCCGTATGTACCGATTCAGTGAACACGCCCGCATGCAGTGCGTCCCCCGTCGAGTTCGCGTTCGTCACGGCGTCGGCGTACGACTCGAAGGGCTCGACGACGACAACCGGGCCGAAGATCTCCTTGGTCAGCAAGGTCGACCCAGTCGGTACGTCGGTCAGCACCGTCGGCTCGTAGAAGGACCCTCGTCGTACCGCGCCCGTCCACACCGTGGCGCCTTGGCGCACGGCGTATTCGACCTGTCCTTCGACCCGACGCGCGGCCGCCTCGCTGATCATGGGTCCGATGTCGGTGTCGGGCGCAGTCTTGGCGCCGACCTTCAGCGCACCGGTCCCGGCGACGACACGGCGCAGGAAGGTGTCGTGCACACGCGAGTGCACGTACACCCGCTGCACGGATAGACAGTTCTGGCCGGCCGCTCCGAACGCACCGTCGACCACGGCGCTGACTGCGCGGTCGACGTCGGCGTCCTCGCACACGATCGTCGGGTTGTTGCCGCCGAGCTCCATCAGCAGCTTCTTGATACCGGCCGACCGAGTGATCGCCTCGGCGGTGTGCGGGCCGCCGGTGAACGAAACCGCGGCGAGCCGTGAATCGGAGACGAGCGCGTTGCCGACCTCGTAGTCGCCACACACGACGGCGATCCGGTCAGCCGGGACCCCTGCGCTCAGCAGCACCTCGGTCAGGGTCAGCGCGGTCAGTGGGGTGTGCTCTGACGGCTTCAGGATGACGCCGTTGCCCGCAAGCAACGCCGGACCGACCTTGTGCGCAACGAGGTTGAGCGGATCGTTGAACGGCGTGATCGCGCCAACGACGCCGAGCGGCTCGCGCGTGTACCAACCGATCTTGCCCGCTCCACGCGGACTCGAGTCGAACGGGATGGTCTCGCCGATGAGCGCGTCGGCAACGGTCGCCGAGAGGGTCAGGGTCTCGATGCACCGATCGACCTCGCCGCGCGCCTCGGTGACGGTCTTGATGCCCTCGGCCGCGATCAGGGCCGCGAACTCGTCTCGCCGCTCGGCGACCCCGGCCGCGGCTCGCCGGAGCGCCGCCTGCCGCTCGCGTACGGGCCATTCCGCACGCGCGTTGCTCAGATGACCGATGGCGCGGGCGACGTCCGCTGGGCTCGTACGAGCGGCGTAGCCGACGACGGCGCCGTCCTCGGGGTCGAGGACGGCCTCGTCGCCCGCCGGCACCCAGCGTCCCTCGACGAACGCCCCACCAGGGAGTGCGGGAGCCCGGCGCTGCTCGGCCGCATGTGGTGAGACCGTCGACGTCATCGGCGTCCGCCGGTCAACCTGTTCCAGCCGTCGACGACGTGCGCGCCGGCGCCGACGATCGGCAGGAACCACGGCGACCCGAGATTGCCCGGGACTGCAGGGAACTTGTCTCCGGCCCACGGGTACGACTCGGACTTACCCGCAAGGTAGAGCCCCATCTCGCGTCCCATGTGAGTCGCCATCTGCACCCCGTGCCCGCTGTAGCCCAGCGAGTAGTGCGCGCCCTTGGTCATCCCGGTGTGCACCATCTGGTCGAGGGTGATGTCGACGAGGCCGCCCCAGGTGTAGTCGATCCGCGCCGAGCGCAACGCGGGAAACACCGTCGTCATCGCCTTCCTCAGCACCTTCGCGCTACGTAGATCCGAGTCGGGGTTGGAGAGTGCGAACCTCGCTCGCCCACCGAACAACAGCCGGTTGTCGGGCGTCATCCGGAAGTAGTACGTGAGCATCTTGCTGTCGGACGCCATCCGGCGGGTCGGCAGCAGCTCAGCGGCGAGCTCGGGACCGAGCGGCTCCGTCACGACGATGAAGCTGCCGACCGGCAGAACCCGGCGGCGCAACCACGGCGTGAGTTTGCCGGTGTAGCCGCTGGTCGCGATCAGCACCTCCGCGGCGCGTACCGAGCCCCGGGTGGTCTGCAGCACCGTCTGAGCGCCGTGTGGCGTCATCGACGCCACACCCGCCTTCTCGCACAGGTACGCGCCGCTCTGTGCCGCGGCGCCGGCGAGCCCGTGCACGAACTTCCCGACATGTAGACCCGCACCTCGCGGATCGACCATGCCTCCGACGTAGAACGGCGACGCGATCTCGGCCCCGAGGTCCGCCCCGTCGAGCACCGTGACGTCGGGAAGCTCCGCAATCCGGTTGATCTCGTCCTGGGCGGCACGTAGACCGTCGAGGTCCCGCTGGTTGCAGGCGAGCGCCAGCTTGCCCGACCGCTCGAAGTCGCAGTCGATCGCGAATTCGTCGACGAGGTCCTCGATGGTGCTGATCGCTCGGTCGTACTCCAGGTGCATGGCGACGGCGCGTTCACGACCGTAACGCGAGATTGCCGTGCCCATGCCGATAGCGAGTCCGGTGGTGGCCATGCCACCGTTGCGCCCGGAAGCTCCCCACCCGAGAGTCTCGGCCTCGAGAACGACCACCTTGGCACCATGCCGGGCGAGCTCAACGGCCGCCGACAGGCCGGTCAGACCGCCGCCGACGATCGCCACGTCGGCGGTCTCGGGCACCGGGGTGCGACGGTAATCGCCGGACGGTTCGGCGGTGTCGTACCAGTAGGACGTCAGCTTCAAAGTGCCGTCCCGCCTACGCGATGCCGAGCAGCTTGTTGACCTCGTCGAGCGAGTCGACCTTGGTGTAGTCGTAGACCGGCACCAGCGGGTCGAAGCCACGGTCGAGGAGGACCAGGTTCGAGAAGCCGAGATGGTACGCCGGAACCATGTCGTACAGCGTGTGCGAGGCGATGTGCAGGAAGTCCGCGGGTGACGCGTTCAGTGTGTCCATCATGTACTCGAACGCTTGGAAGCGCGGCTTGTAGACGCCGGCCTGCTCGGCTGTGAGCACGGCATGGAACGGCGCGCCCAGCTTGGCCGCCGACACCTCGAGGAACGCATTGTCGGCGTTCGACAGGATCACCAGGGGGAAGTGCTCCGCCATGGTCGCAAGCGGCTTCGGCACGTCGTCGTGTGCGCCGAAGTTCAGCACGGCCTCGCCGAGACGCTCACCGGCATCCGGCGAGGACTTGATGTCCCAGCGTGCGCAGACCCGGTCGAACGCGTCCTGCAGCACCTGGCGGTACGGGTAGTACGTACCCATGACTTGGTCGTAGCGGTACTTGCTGAACCTCGCCAGGAAGGTCGGCCACTGCTCCTCGGAGAGCTGGTCGCCCACCAGCTCGCGGGTGACCGGAGTCAGCTGCCAGTCGATGAGGGTGCCGTAGCAGTCGAACGAAATGTACTTCGGCCGGAATTCCGTCATGGCCGTCTCCTTCGCAATGATTCGGGGCTCGCCTCGTGGCGGTGGACCGACACTAACCCAAAAGTTGCCGACTGTCGACAATGTGCAGTCGCCTGTTGACTGTGGGCGGTGTGCAGGATTACAGTCTCCGCAATCTCAGCCAGGAGGCACACGTGAACCGGATCTCGAGCCTGAAGTCCCTAGAGATGAAGTCCGTGCCCGAACGCATCAGCGACGACCTACGTCAGCTGATCGTCAAGGGCACGCTCGAGCCGGGCGAGCAGCTCAGCGAGGTGGCCCTTGCCAACCAATTGGGCGTCTCCCGCTCCCCGGTACGCGAGGCGCTGCAGCAGCTCGTACGCGAGCGGCTGCTGGTATCGAGCCGCAATCGGGGCGTACGCGTCGCCCGGTTCACCGATGGCGACATCGCCGAGATCTACGACGCTCGCCGCGCCATCGAGACGTTCGCGGCACAGGCGATCGTCGCGTCGGGATCCGATCGAGTCGCCGAGGTCGTCACCGGACTGCGCGAGACACTCACCGATCTGGACAACGCAGTGCGGGCGCGCGACTACCGACTCGTCTCCGAGGTCGACCTCTCGTTCCATCGCCGGCTGGTCGACGGGGCGGGCAATTCCCGCCTCAGCGACGCATATTCGATCCTCTATGCCGAGGCGCTCACCTGCGCGCATTGGCTGGAGATCGCCCGCCCGGCCGGCGACGAGCTGGTACGCGATCACGAGCAGTTCATCACCGCACTCGAGGCCGAGGATCCACAACGCCTCGCCGACATCATCGCTACGCACCTGAGCAGCGCCGCTCACCACCTGACCGAGAGCAAGCACGCCAACTGATCCGGGTCCAGCACGGGGGCCGACTCGGACGTACAGGAGAACACCATGAACATTCGTCATTGTGCTGGGGCCGCGCTGGCCGGCACTGCGCTCGTACTCTCCCTCGCCGCGTGCTCGGATCACTCGGACGCCGGGGGAACGTCCACGACCACCGAGCAGGAGTCCGACATCACCAAGGGTGTCGAGGCGGACCCGGCAGCCGAGAAGCTGGTGCCCGACGACGTCAAGGACGCGGGTGCGATCACGGTCGCCATGGATCTCAGCTACCCGCCGACGTCCTTCCTCTCCGAGGGCGACAAGCAGCCGATCGGCTACAACGTCGACATCGCGAACCTCATCGGGACCAAGCTCGGGCTCGACGTGGATATCAAGGACGTCTCGTTCGAGACGATCATCCCGGGACTGCAGGGCGGGCGGTACGACTTCACCACCACGAACATGTCGCCGACGCCTGAACGGCTCAAGGTGCTCGACATGATCACCTACTGGGAGGCCGGCTCATCGCTGATCACCGCCAAGGACAACCCCGAGGACTTCACCTTCGAGGATCCGTCGACCCTGTGTGGCCACAAGGTCGCGGTGATGACCGGCACTACCCAGGCCGAGATCTACCTGCCCGAGATCTCCAAGGAGTGCAATGCCGCCGGCATGGACGATGTGGACGCCACGACCTTGCCGAACGTCCAGGATGCGCTGACTCAGCTCGCGTCGGGACGCCTCGAGACGGTCTTCTACGACACCTCGTCCCTCGCGTGGGCGGCTAAGCAGCAGCCCGATCAGTTCGACCTGCTGGAACCGCAGTACCAGAAGAAGGTCGGCAACGACATCGTCGCGATCGGCCTCGACAAGAAGTCTCCCCTTACCGAGGCGATCCATGGGGCCGTGCAGTCGATGATGGACGACGGTACGTATGAGGAGGCTTTGAGTAGGTGGGGCCTCGAAGCGGGTGCAATGGACACGTCCAAGATCCTCAGTTGACGGGCTGATCGTCATGGACGCCATCACCAAGCCGCGCGTACGGCGCCGGAGCTGGGTCGAGTACGTCATGTGGGCGGCATGCGTGATCCTCTTCCTCAGCCTCGCGTACACCCTCGCCAACAACCCCAACTACAAGTGGGACGTCGTCGCCGAGTACTTCACCGAGAAGTCGGTGATCGACGGCCTGCTGCTGACGATCACGCTGACGTTCATCACGATGTTCCTCGGCACCTTGCTGGGACTGTTCATCGCGATCCTCCGCGCCTCCTCGGTGATGCCGGTACGACTGCTGGCGAACGCGTACATCACGTTCTTCCGCGGTACGCCGGTACTCGTCCAGCTGATCTTCTGGTTCAACGTGGCGGCGCTCTATCCCGATATCAGGATCGGGATCCCGTTCACCGATTTCGGGCGCGAGGTCGACGTGAACGCCGTGATGAGCGCGACGACGGCAGCATGCGTCGGGCTCACGCTGAACCAGGCGGCGTACATGGCCGAGATCATCCGGGGTGGGTTCAACGCCGTCCCGAAGGGGCAGCTCGAGGCCGCTGACTCGCTGGGCATGAGCGAGTGGACGCGGATGCGCAAGGTCATCATTCCGCAGGCGATGCCAACGATCATTCCCGCGACGGGCAACCAGCTGATCGGCATGTTCAAGGAAACGTCGCTGGTCAGCGTCCTCGGCGTCGCGGATCTCCTGCAGAGCGTGCAACTGATCTATGCGCGCAACTACGAGACGATCCCGCTGCTCATCGTTGCCTGCCTTTGGTACCTGATCATCACACTCGCGCTGAGCTATCCGCAGTCCGTGATCGAACGCCATTACTCGAAGTCGACCCGCAAGGCAACGCCCGGTCAGCTCGACGCGGCAATGGCGAGCGTAGGTGAGGCACGATGAACGAGACGATCAGCCCGAACAGCGAGACGCAGGCGGCCGAGACCAGTCCGCCAGACGGCGGTCGCGGCACCGTGTACGCTCGGGAGCTGGTCAAGTCGTTCGGCCATCGCACGGTGCTGCAGGACGTCGACGTGTCCATCCAGGCAGGCGAGATCTGCTGCCTGATCGGGCCGAGTGGCTCGGGCAAGTCGACGCTGCTGCGCTGCATCGACGGCCTCGAGCAGATCGACTCCGGCGTACTTCGCGTCAACGGCGAGGATCTGGGGTTCGAGGAGACACCGACCCAGTACCGTCCGCTGAGCAAGAAGAAGGTGGCAGCGCAGCGTACGCAGATCGGAATGGTGTTCCAGCAGTTCAACCTGTTCCCGAACATGACTGCCCTGCAGAACGTCATGTCCGGACTCGTGCTCGTCAAGGGAGTGAAGCGGAAGGCTGCGACCGAGCGTGCCCGCTCCTTGCTCGCACAGGTCGGCCTCGAGGGGCATGAGAGCCACTACCCGGCCGCGATGAGTGGTGGGCAACAGCAGCGCGTCGCGATCGCCCGGGCGCTCGCGATGGAGCCGAGCGTGATGCTCTTCGACGAGCCGACGAGCGCATTGGACCCCGAGCTCGTCGGCGAGGTGCTGGGCGTCATGCAGCAGCTCGCCGAGAAGGGCATGACCATGATGGTCGCAACCCATGAGATGGGGTTCGCCCGCGAGGTGGCCAACTCGTTGCTGTTCATGAGCGCCGGGAGGATCGCCGAACGCGGCGACGCCCGTGAGGTGCTCTCCAATCCGAAGAAGCGGCGCACGCAGCAGTTCTTGGAAAGGGTGCTGTGATGACAACGGACGCACGCGTCGCCGTCATCGGCCTCGGATCGGTCGGCAGCATGGCCCTCTGGCGGGCCAGCCTTGTCTCGTCGTCGGTCGTCGGCTTCGAGGCTGCATCTCCGGCCCACTCGCGCAGCGCGGTCGGCGGAGACACGCGGTTGTTCCGAATGACGTACCGCGACCCACATCCGTACCACCCGGTACTCACCCGCGCCCGCACCTTGTGGCGGGAGCTCGAGACCGACGCAGGCATGCCGATCCTGCATCGGGTCGGCGGCCTCTCCATCGGCGCGGCCGACGGGTCGTACATTCCGGCCCTTCTCGAGTCAGCACGTGCGAACGGTACCGAGCACGAGATCCTCGACAGCTCGGAGATCGGCAGGCAATTCCCGCAACACGCCGTCGACGACGGGGATGTCGCGGTCTATGACCCGAACGCCGGATACCTGCGTACGGACTCCGCCGTCCTCGGCGCCATCCACACTGCACAGCAGCGGGGAGCGGAGGTCGTACGCGACTGCCGGATCCGCACGATTCGCGAGTCGGTCGATGGCGTCGCGGTGTCCGACGGCGAGCGTTCCTGGACGTTCGATCGTGTCGTTGTCGCGGGCGGCGGGTGGAGCGGCGATCTGCTGCCTACGCACCTGCGCGAGCAGGTGTATCCCGCGCGGATCTACCTGACCTGGTTCCATGCGCGCGAACCCGAGGAGTTCGCGCCCGAGCGTTTCCCGATCTTCATCCGCATCTCCGAGAGCATGTCGATGTACGGTGCGCCCTCGATCGACGGCTCCACCGTGAAGGCGACGCTCGACGGCCGCTCGCAGCCGGCCGAGGACGCATCGGACCTGTTCCGGGAGCTGACCCACGCGGAGGTCGCGGAGACGCGTGAGACTGTCCAGGCGTTCTTCCCCGGACTGATTCCAGACATCGTGCGGTCCGACGCGTACCCCGACCTCTATACGACCGACCGTGTGCCGTTGGTCGGCGCGCAGCCCGGAAGCAGCCGGATCTTCCTCGCGACCGGCTGCTCCGGCGCAGGCTTCAAGATGTCGCCGGCGTACGCCTCGATCGCAGTCGACCAGGCGCTCGGACTCGACTCACATCCGGAGGCAGGCTTCCTGTCACCGAGCCGGTTCCGCGCTTCCTGATCCGGTGTGTGGCACCGGGCACCCGGTCGGGAATGTGCCGAGGTGGTCGACGTCGAAGCCGTTGGGGTAGCTGCGGATGATGCGCAGATCCCTTGTCTGCTTGGGCTTGCGACGCGCGGGTAGGAACCGTTCGGCGCGCCCGCGAAGCCGGAGGGCGCCGCGCGACGCGCGTACGACACTGCGCCGGGGCGGCGTGTAGTCGAACGCCTGAAGTAGGTGGTCGTCCATCATGCTCAGCGCGAACACCCGCACCGCTCGGCGAAGCGGCCGCGGATAGAACGAGCAGAGCAGGGCGAGCGTCGCGTCGGCGACGCGACGGGCGCCCTCGTCGTACGCGAAGTGCCGCCGCTCGTAGGTGTCGAGCAGGTCCGCGAAACCTTCATACGTCTCGGGCACGTCACGGATGCCCATCAAGGTGCCGAGTCGGCGGTAGTACGCGGTCGCGGCCTCGATCTCGGCGGGCCGCAGACGGCGCCAGCCGTACGACTCGATCCATCGCACGGGCGTCACCACGAAGGTCGCCAGCACGTACCGCATGTCGTCGTCCGCTATGTCGTACCCGCCGTGCATGCGGTTGACCCTGCGGATGGCGCGCCGCCCGCCGGGCGACTCCAGGCCGTGCTCGCTCATCTCGTCGAGCAGCAGAGCGGTGTCGTCGTGGCGCCGCTGCGTTCGTTCGGTGAACTCGCCCGTCTCATACAGGAGCCGTCCGATGCTCGGCACGGCGTACGTGCGAAACAGCGCGAAGCTCAATGCCTGTTGGAGATCCCAGGGGAACTCGTGCCTGGCCGTGATCGCGGCGATCCGCTCGTAGTCGACCGCCGGATCGAGCGCGGCGATCTCGCGCAGCCAATGGGTACGTACGAGAGGCATCCGCATGCATTCATGCTAAACGCTGAGGAGAGGATTCTGGCCCCGTGAGGAGAGATTGCGTGCACGGTGGCACCGTGCACGCAATCTCTCCTCACGGGGCCAGAATCCTCTCCTCAGCGTTGGATCTGGATCGGCTCGCCGTTGTACGTGAGCCGCCAGTCGGTGGTGAAGAACGACGCGGGGTCGATCTCGCCCTGCTCGGTCACCCAGTCGATGATCAGCTGCCGGATCTCGACCTGCGCGTTGTAGACCACCGGCGCGTCGGCCATGTGCGGGAAGCCGCCACCACCGGACTGTCGATAGTTGTTGATCGCGATCACGTACTCCCCCGCATCGTCGAGCGGCTGACCGTCGTACGCGAGACCGGTGATGCGCGACCCGACCTCCTTGCCGAGGTCGATGTCGTACGTGAGCGCGGCATCGAGCCCGCCCATGATGTCGTAGTTATAGTCGGGTGTGCCGTCCGGCGCGGCATCGGTCGGGGCGTTCGTCACATCATCTGGCGGGAACGGACCTGTGCCGTCGACCGGCTTGAAGTACTCGACCGACTTCTCCAGGTAGTCCTTGACCTGAGCGCCGGTGAGCTTGATCGCCATCAGCGTGTTGTCGAAGATGTAAAGCCCCGCGACGTCGCGTACGGACACGTCGCCGGCCGGGATGGCCGCCTCCCGGTTGAACGGCGCCGCGATGCTCAGCACCGGCAGCGCCTCGTCCGGCGTACCGGCCAACGCCGCCTTCACCGCCTGTGCCTGGACGAGGTTGATGAAGTCCATTGCCGCGGAGTCCTCGTACCGCGAGGTCGCGGCCGACATGGCTTCGGCCGCGGTGCCGATGACGGAGTTGACGTACGCGATGACCTTCTGGTGCGGCTTGCGGAGTCGCTTGGTGATGCGCTTGTCCGCCTTGACCGTGTTGGCGTTCAGGGTTCGCGCGTTGCGGCGTACGACCTCGAACCGGTTGCCTTTCCGCTCGATCTCGAGGTCGGCGACGGCCAGCCGCATGCCCCATCGCATCGGCTGCGTCAGAAGGACCTTGTTGTCGGTTCGTTTGTTCTTCACGATGCGCTCGGGAATGTCGACATGGGTGTGACCGCACAGCACCATGTCGATGCCGGGCACCACCTTCGCGAGCCGCTCGGAGGTGTTCTCCGGGTACGGCAGCGCGTCGCCGTACGACGACGAGAGGTCCATGCCCGAGTGAGACAGCACGATCACCACGTCGGCGCCCGCACGGCGTACGACCGGTACCCACAGCCTGGCCTGCTCGACGATGCCGGTGAACTCCAGCTTGCCCTCGACGTTCGCCTTGTCCCAGATCGCGCTACCCGGTGTGGTGAGTCCGAGGATTCCGATCTTGACCGGTCGATGGAAGCCGAGGTCGACGCGCCGGATCACGTACGGCGTGAGCGCCGGCCGCCCGTCGTCCCAGTTGTGCACGTTCGCGCCCAACAGCGGGAACCGGATCTGCTGTTCGTACGCACGCAGCGTCGGGATGCCGTAGTTGAACTCGTGGTTGCCGACGACCGAGGCGTCGAATCGCATCAGGTTCATCGCGGTCGCCATCGGATGCTTCGCGCCATCGGTGATCGGCTTGATGCGGGCGTAGTAATACGCCAGCGGGGTGCCCTGGATGGTGTCGCCGTTGTCGAGCAGCAGCGTGCGCTTCGCGCCCCGCTTGTGGCGCAAAGCCTCGACGAGGGTGGCGATCTTGGCGAGCCCGACGTCGTTGCCGTCGGCGTCATCGTACGGCGCGTCGCGGTAGTAGTCCCAGTTGTACACGTTGCCGTGCAGGTCGGTCGTGCCGAGGACGGTGAGCGTCCGGCGGTTGGGCTTCGCGGCGAACGTCGGTGCGCCCGCGAATCCGGCGGCAGTGAGCGCGCTAGCCGCGGCGGCGCCGCCAAGCAGGGTGCGGCGACCGACCGTAGTGCCCTGATCGTCCATTGTCTCCTCCAGTACTCACGACAGCGCCCTACCTTCCCACAGGCGGAGGTCGCTCGCGTCGGCGCTCGCCGGCGTTCACGCGGAGTTCGCGGGTGCGTCATCGCCCTGGTCGCGGCCGCCGGATGGTTGCTGATCCGCTGCTCCGAGCGCGCGGCTGCGGAGTCGGTGTGGGATCGATGGAATAGGTATCCACCGATCCCACACCGACGCCACCGCGCAGACGGCTCACTGCAGCAACCTGCGGAGCTCGCGTTCGACCTCGCCGATCGCCTGCTGTGCAGCGGGGACGACGCCGGGCATGTTGAGGTAGCCGTGCACCGCGCCCCGATAGCACGTGTACCGCACAGGCACGCCGGCGTGGCGGAGCGCCGCGGCGTACCGGCTGCCGTTGTCGCGCAAGGGGTCGTACTCGGCGGTCTGGATGAGTGCGGGCGCGACGCCGGCGAGGTCGGGCGTACGCAGTGGCGAGGCGAGCGGGTCGCTGCCGTCGGCACCGGCGAGGTACATCCTCGAGAAGCCCTTCAGCTGAGCGGAGGTGACGATCGGGCCGGCCGCATTGCGACGTTCGGAGTCGAACGTCTCGGTCATCTCGACGGCGGGATAGAGCAGCGCCTGTGCCCGCAGCCGGGGTCCGCCCGCGTCGCGCGCCTTGATGGCGACCACCGCGGCGAGCGTGCCGCCCGCGCTCTCGCCCATGATCGCGAACCGGTCGCGGTCGATGTCGAGCTCGTCCGCATTGTCGTACGCCCAGCGGGTCGCCGACCACGCGTCGTCGATCGCGGCCGGGTACGGGTGCTCCGGCGCGAGGCGATACTCGGCCGAGACGACCACGGCCCGCGTGCGAACGGCGACCTGGCTGCACAGCCACTCCGCCTGCTCGGGGTCACCGAGCACGAAGCCGCCGCCGTGGAAGGCGACGACACCCGGCAGCGACCCGGTGGCGCCCGCAGGCCGATAGACGCGCATCCGCAACGCATTCGCGCCGAAGGAAACGGTCCGGTCGGCGATCTCGCAACCCGCTGCCGGTCGGCCGACGACCAGCCTGGCCAGTCGCGATCGTTGTACGCGGGCGCGGCGGCGACGCAGCGCCGGCAGGTCGGCCGGGTCCATCGAGTCGATCGGCGTACCGAGCCGGCCGGTGAGCCCGGTGAACACTCGCGTGCGTAGCGGAATCCCCCGACCCATCAGTCGACCCCGTCGCCGAGCGACTCGAGCAGCGTGCGCAGGGAGTCGGCAAGGGCGGCCTGCTCGTCGCCGCCGAGCGCGGCGAGGATGCCCGCCTCGGTGGCGAGGTGGTCGGGCAGGGTCTCGTCGACCAGCGCCCGGCCCTCGTCGGTCAGCGTCACGTACACACCGCGGCCGTCGGTCTCGTGCGGCGCACGCGCCACGAGCCCCTTGGCCTCGAGCCGGTCGAGCCGCTGCGTGACGGCGCCCGAGGTGATCATCGACGCACGCATGAGGGCCGCCGGCGTGAGCCGATGCTCGGAGTTGCTCCGCCGCAGGGTGGCGAGCACGTCGAAGGACGCCCCGTCGAGTCCGTGCGTACGGAACGTCTCGCGCAGGCGTACGTCGATCAGCCGCGAGAGCCGCGAGAGCCGCCCGATCACGCCCATCGGCGAAGCGTCGAGCTCCGGACGCATCGCGGCCCACTGCTCGAGTACGCGATCGACCTGGTCTGCCACCCCCTCAGCCTATCGAGGCTGTTGCAAAATGACGGATCGCTCGAGGCCCGCCGTGGGTGCCCGTAGCCTCGCGAGTGGCGCAAGTCCGTTGTTTGTAACGCTGCCTGAGCAACGCACCTGCGCCACTCGCGGACGGACAGAAGTCCCTCCGACCCCACCTCGAACGCTGCTCACAACGCAACAGCCCGTATCGACGCCCGAATGTCGATTGCGTTTCGCTTAGCAGTGAGATAGTTTCGCTTAATGCTAAGCAACCGATGGGCCGTCGTTCTCATCACGGCGCTGACGCCGTCGGTGTGGGGTACGACGTACTTCGTCACCACGGAGTACCTCCCACCCGACCGCCCACTGCTCGCCGCTCTGATCCGCGCGCTCCCGGCCGGGCTGCTCCTGGTCGCGATCACCCGCACGCTGCCGTCGGGTTCGTGGTGGTGGCGCTCGTTGGTGCTCGGGTTCCTCAATATCGGGGCCTTCTTCGCGCTGTTGTTCGTCGCCGCGTACCGCCTCCCCGGCGGCGTCGCGGCCACGGTCGGCGCCATCCAGCCGCTGATCGTCGTAGGCCTGTCGGCGGCCGTACTCGGCCAGCGGCTCTCGCTACGCTCGGCGATGGCGGGGGTCGCGGGCGTCGCGGGAGTCAGCCTGCTGGTGCTGCGATCCGACGCCCGCCTCGACACTCTCGGCGTGCTCGCGGCGCTCGCCGGCGCCGCGACGATGGCGACCGGGATCGTGCTCAGCAAGCGATGGACGTCACCGGCCCCCGTGCTCGCCACCACCGGCTGGCAGCTGGTCGCCGGTGGCCTCGTGCTGCTACCCGTCGCGCTGGTCGTGGAGGGCCCGCCGCCGGCATCGCTCACCGCGGAGAACATCCTCGGCTACGCCTACCTCACCATCATCGGGTCGGCGCTCGCGTACGCACTGTGGTTCCGCGGCATCCGGGAGCTGCCGGCGATCGGCGTTTCGTTCCTCTCGCTGCTGAGTCCGGTCGTCGCGACCGCGCTCGGCTGGATCGCGCTGGGACAGGGGCTCGCGCCCGTTCAGGCGCTCGGCGCACTGATCGTGCTCGCGGCCCTGATAACCGCACAGATACCGAGTCGGCCGCACGCACCGCGTACGCCCGACCGCGAACTCGCCGCACGGAGGAGCTGACATGCGCATCGCCGTCTTCGGGGCCCTCGGCAACATGGGGCGCCGCATCGTCGCGGAGGCCACGGCACGCGAGCACGAGGTGAGCGCGGTCGTACGCCGGTCCGAGCAGGTGGCGGAGGTGCCCGATGACACCGTCCCCCTCGTCGCCGACGCCACCGACCGTGAGGCGGTCGCCGCGCTCGCGTACGACCATGACGTGATCGTCGGAGCGACCCGGCCGCCGCACGGGCGCGAGTCCGAGCTCGCGGAGGTGGCGACGGTGCTGCTGGACGGCGTCGCCGCCAGCCGGGGCCGGGTGGTCATCGTCGGCGGCGCCGGCAGCCTCGTGATCCCGGAGACCGGCGGCCGCACGGTCGTGGACGACCCGCGGTACCTGCATCCGGCCGGCCGGCCGATCGCCAACGCGTGCGCCGACCAGCTGGCGGCATGCCGGGCCGCGCAACGGGCGGACTGGACCTACCTGAGTCCCGCGGCGTCGCTGTCGCCGGGAACGCGGACGGGCAGGTTCCGCCTCGGGATCGACGAGCTCGTCGTCGACTCGACCGGAGCGTCCCGGATCTCGATGGAAGACCTCGCGGTCGCGCTGATCGACGAGGTCGAGCGGCCGCGCCATCGCCGGATGCGCTTCACGGCCGCGTACTGAACCGAGCCGACAGCCCCGGTGAGCATGCCGTTCGGGTGGCGACACGCCGCTTGGCGCCACCCGAACGTCATGCCCACGGGGCAGATCGCTCAGAAGACCTTGCCCGGATTGAGGATGTCGTGCGGGTCGAGGGCGTGCTTGATGTCGCGGTGTACGCGCATCCCGAGGTCGCCCACCTCCCGGGCGAGCAGGTCACGCTTCAGTACGCCGACGCCGTGCTCGCCGGTGATCGTGCCGCCGAGGTCCAGACCGAGCGTCATCACGTCGTCGAACGCCTGCTTGGCCCGCCTCGACTCGTCTTCGTCCTGGCCGTCGAACACCACCGTCGGATGGAAGTTGCCATCGCCCGCGTGGCCGACGACGCCGATCACCAGATCGTGCTCGGCCGCGATCGCGTCGATGCCCTTCACCAACGCGCCAAGGGCATCGCGGGGTACGCACACGTCGTCGATCAGCGTCGTACCCAGGCGCTCGAACGCCGTGAGCACCTCGCGCCGCGCCTTCAGCAACAGCTCGCCCTCGGCCGGGTCGTCGGCCACGACCACCTGGGTGGCGCCGCTGTCGGCGAGCACCTTCGCGATGTGGTCGACCTCCTCGCGGCCATGGCTGCCGCCCGCGTCCGACTGGGCGATGACCACCGCACCGACCTCGGGATCGAAACCGAGCTTGAACGCGTCGTTGACCGCCTGCACGCTCGTCCGGTCCATGAACTCCAACAGGCTCGGCACGATGCCGCAGCCGACCACCGCCGAGACCCCCTCGGCAGCGCGTTCCGCGTCGTCGAAGGTGGCGGCGAGGGTCTCCGGGCGTTGCGCGGCAGGGCGCAGGCTGAGCGTCGCCTCGGTGATGATGCCCAAGGTGCCCTCGGACCCGACGAACAGCTTGGTCAGGTCGTACCCGGCGACGCCCTTGACCGTACGCCGGCCGGTACGCAGCACCTCGCCGGATGCGAGGACCACCTCGAGCCCGAGCACGTAGTCGGTGGTGACGCCGTACTTCACGCAGCACAGCCCGCCCGAGTTGGTCGAGAGGTTGCCGCCGATGGAGCAGAACTCCCAGCTGCTCGGGTCGGGCGGGTAGAACAGGCCCTCCGCCTCGACCGCCCGCGAGAGCTCGGCGTTCATCACGCCGGGCTGCGTGACGACGTACCTGTTGGCGACGTCGATGTGACGAACCTCGGCCATCCGCTCGAGCCCGACGACGAGGCACCCCTCGATGGCGTTCGCGGCGCCGGACAGACCGGACCGCGCACCCTGCGGTACGACGGGCACGGCATGCTCGGAAGCGACCTCGAGCACCGCGCTGACCTGCGCGGTCTCGCGCGGAAGGACGACCGCGAGCGGAGTGCCCGCTGCACAGAACATCGCCCGGTCGACGCGATACGACTCCATCAGATCGGGATCGGTTATCACGCAATCGCCCGGCAGACGCTCGGCCAGGGCGGACAGTACGGCAGCGGCCCGATCGGACATGGTCACACCTCCGGCTTACCGGGCCCCAACCACGACGAGAAGAGCGGCCCGAGATCTTTGCCGCTGACCTCCTCGGCGAGCCGTCGGTACTCGTTGGTACTTCCGACTCCGTCCGCATTGCGGTGGACCCATCGGCGACTTACGTCGAAGAACGCCTCCGAGCCTATCTCGCGGCGAAGCGCGTGCAACGCCATGGCCCCCCGGGTGTAGATCGGGCCGGCGAAGATGTTGTGCGCGCCGGGGTTCCCGATCGGCAGCGACCAGAAGTGGTCCGTTGCGGGGAGGTCGTACAGGTCGTCGAACTGCTGCGCCGGCGTACGGCCGCCGTGCTGGGCGGCCCAGATCCACTCGGAGTACGTCGCGTAGCCCTCGTTGAGCCAGATGTCCCGCCATCGCTTCAGCGCGATCGCATCGCCGAACCACTGATGTGCCATCTCGTGCACGACCACACCGCGGTTGACGCCCGCGAAGAACACCCGGTCGTACACCGGCCGGGTCTGGTTCTCCAGCGCATACCCCAGTGGTGCGGCGGTCACGACGCCGCCGATCTGCCGGTACGGATAGCGACCCCAGCGCTTCGAGAGAAAGCCGGTGACGGGGCCCGTCGCATGCAGCGAGCGCTTGGCGGTCTCGAGGATGCCGGTCCCGAGTCGCTTGTCGTACGCGTAGAGGTACGGGCGGCCCGAGCGGGTGTGCCCCCGCTCGATCGCGAAGCCGCCCCATCCGGCGAACGCGAGGTACGTGGCCATCGGCTTGCCGGCGTGCCATCGCCAGGTCGTGCGACCGTTGCGGGTCTTCGCACTCACCAGGCGTCCGTTGCTGACGGTCTGCCTGCCCTCGGCGACCCGCAACGCGATATCGAACCGCGCCTTGTCGGACGGGTGGTCGTTGCTCGGGAACCACCATGCGGCGATATTGGGCTGGCCGACCGCGAGCGCCCCGGACTTCGATGCGATGAACGGCCGCTCGTCGGCGTACTCGATGGTGCCGGGGCGGCCGGCGTAGCGCACCCGCACCGTGAAGCGCGTGCCGTCCGGGACCGTGTGTCGTGGCGTGACGATCAGCTCGTGTCGGGTTTGCCGGAACTTCGCGCGGTGGCCGTCGACGCGGACCTCCGATGCCCGCAGCAACAGGTCGAGGTTGAGTCGCGACAGGTCCTGCGTCGCGCGCGCCTTGATGGTGGTGTCGCCACGCAGCCTACGGGTCTTGGCCACGTACCCGGCCGTGATGTCGTAGTGCTGAACCCGGTAGCCGCCGTTTCCGGACGTCGGGAAGTACGGGTCTCCGATACCCGCAGCGCCGTGCTCGGGCGCCTGCGCGGCGGCTCCCGCCGTGCCCAGCAGCCCCACCGAGACGACGAGTCCGACCCCACGCACCAGACCAAGCATGGCCACACCCTACGCGGGCACCGAGCCGTTCGAGCGGGGTACGGCACGATGCGGTGGCACACTTGGCGAATGCCCGCGATGTCCAGGCCCGAACGCTCCTTCTGCCGTAGCGGCGTGTGGCAGAAGGTCGCGCGCCGGCTCGTTCCCTGGACCACGCTCGGCGCGACCTTCCACGGCGACGTACTCGAGATCGGTGGCGGGGGCGGCGGCATGGCCGAGGCGCTCGCGCGTACGAACCCCGACGTCCGGCTCATGATGACCGACGTCGACCCCGCGATGGTCGACGTCGCACGCGTACGCCTGGCCCGATACTCCAACGTTGCAGTCCGCCAGGCCGACGTGACGCGGATGCCGTTCGCCGACGCGACGTACGACGCCGTCGTCAGCTTCCTGATGCTGCATCACGTGATCGCGTGGGAGGCCGCCGTCGACGAGGTTGCCCGCGTACTCCGCCCGGGAGGGATGTTCGTCGGGTACGACCTCACCGACACCCCGGTATCCGCATGGACACACCGCATCGACGGCTCACCGCACCGCCTCATCCCCCGCGGAGCGTTCGAGCCGGCGGTCGAGAACGCCGGACTCGACATCGAGCAGGTGCGCTACTCCGGTCGCAACCACGTCGTACGCTTCCGAGCCCGCAAACCACGGTGAGGAGAGGATTCCGGCCCTTCCGCGAGAGAGTTCTGCACCCGCGGAAGGGCCGGAATCCTCTCCTCACAGGGCCAGAACTCTCTCCTCACCGTTCTTTCAGAGGTTGCCGCGGCGCTCCTGTTCGCGCTCGATCGCCTCGAACAGCGCCTTGAAGTTGCCCTTGCCGAAGCCGAGCGACCCATGCCGCTCGATCAGCTCGTAGAACACCGTCGGACGGTCGCCGATCGGCTTGGTGAAGATCTGCAGCAGGTAGCCGTCCTCGTCACGGTCGACCAGGATGCCGCGCGACTGCAGCTGCTCGACGGGTACGCGCACCTTGCCGATCCGCTCGCGCAGCTCGTCGTCCTGGTAGTACGAGTCGGGCGTGTCCAGGAACTCGACTCCGTTGGCCCGCATGTGGTCGACCGTCGAGAGGATGTCGTTGGTCGCGAGCGCGATGTGCTGCGCGCCGGGACCGTCGTAGAACTCCAGGAACTCGTCGATCTGACTCTTCTTCTTGGCGATGGCCGGCTCGTTCAGCGGGAACTTCACCCGGTGGTTACCGTTCGAGACCACCTTGCTCATCAGCGCCGAGTAGTCGGTCGCGATGTCGTCGCCGATGAACTCCGCCATGTTCACGAAGCCCATGACTCTGTTGTAGAAGGCGACCCACTCGTCCATCTTGCCGAGCTCGACGTTGCCGACGACATGGTCGACCGCCTGGAACAGCCGCTTAGGCGCGTCCGCCGCGCGCTTCACCGACGTCGTACGCCCCTCGAAACCGGGCAGGTACGGACCGTCGTAGCCCGAGCGGTCGATCAGCGAGTGCCGCGTGTCGCCGTACGCAGCGATCGCCGCCATCCGCACGGTGCCGTGCTCGTCGCTGACGTCGTGCGGTTCTTCGAGTACGGTCGCTCCCTGCTTGCGTGCATGATCGATGCACTTGTCGACGTCGGGCACCTCGAGCGCGATGTCACCGACGCCGTCACCGTGCTTGCGGTGATGGTCGAGCAGCGGACTGTCGGGACGTACGCCGCCCTCGATCACGAACCGGCACGAGCCGCTGCGCAGCACGTACGCCTTGCGGTCGCGCGAGCCGGTCTCCGGCCCGCTGTACGCGACGAGGTCCATCCCGAACGCGTACTGGTAGTAGTGCGCGACCTGGGTCGCGTTCCCGACGATGAACACGATGGCGTCCCAGCCGGTGACGGGGAACGGGTCGGAGGCCTCGTCGTACTCGACAAGACCGACGAGCTGCTTGAGCTGTTCGAGGGAGAGGTCGGCCTCTCGTTCGTCGGGTGTGAGCGTCGGCTCGGTGGTGTCAGTCATGCGACGAGCATGCGATCACCACACAGAATGTGCAAGGTCGCTCCGCCTGAATGCACACATTGTCTAGAATCTCGTCATGAGTCAACCGATCGATGTGCTCGATGCCAGGATCATCGCGCTGTTCCTCGACGAGCCGCGGATCGGCGTACTCGAGGCTTCCCGGCGGCTCGGCGTCGCGCGCGCCACGGTGCAGTCGCGACTCGACCGGCTCGCGCAGCGCGGGGTGATCGACAACTGGTCGCCGACGATCGACCCCGAGCGGCTCGGGTATCCGGTGACGGCGTTCCTGACGCTCGAGATCCGCCAGGACGCCGGCCACGAACGGGTCTCGCGTCATCTCGCGGACATCCCCGAGGTGATCGAGGCGTGCACGATCACCGGTGCGGGTGATCTGTGGTGCCGGGTCGTCGCGCGGTCCAACGCCGACCTCCAGCGGGTGATCGACTCCGTCGTCGACTTCCCGAGCGTCGAGCGCACCTCGACGGTGATCGCGCTCGCGACGCAGCTTCGCCGCCGCGTCGCACCGCTCGTCGACGCCGCGCACCACTGAGCCCGGGTCCCGTGCGGATGACGTTTGCGCGGGAATCGCCGGCGTGTCGCCGCGCGAACGACATGCCCACCGGGGGCTCTACTCCAGTGCGCGGGCGATCGCGGCGGCCGCGCGTACGACCAGCGGTCCGATCTCGTCAATGTCGACCTCGTGCAGGCTGACGATCCCGATCGACGCGTCGAGACCTTCGACCCCGCACACGGGTGCGGCGACGCCCCTGGCGCCGGGCTGCAGCTCACCCGCGCTCGCAACGTACGACGTGCCCGCCGGCGTCCCGACCGTCAACGACCGACCGAGCAGGATCGCACGACCCGCGGCCGCATCGCGTACGTCGTGCCGGGCGCCGACGCGGTACGCGACATGGAAGTCGGACCAGCGCGGCTCGACCACCGCGATCGCGGTGGCCTCCTCGCCCTCCGCGACGGTCAGGTGCGCCGTCGCACCGACCTCGTCGGCGAGTGCGCGCAGCACCGGCGTGGCGCGGGCCTGCAGCACGGGACGTACGGCCTGGCCGAGGGGGATCAGCCCGAGGCCCGCCGTGACCCGCCCGGAACGATCGCGATGAACGAGTCCGTGCAACTCGAGGGTCGCGACGAGTCGATAGACCACGGTGCGGTTCAGCTCGAGGCGATCCGCGAGGTCGCCGATCGAATATCCCGCCGGCTCGACCGCGACCGCGTCGAGCAGGCGGAGCCCGCGGTCGAGGGTCTGGGAGATCTCAGCGGCCATCGATGCCTTCGTGGGCTGGTTCGACCTGGTCGTTGCGTACCGGACGCCAGCGTTCCATATCCGAACGTTACCGCTTCCGCGTTGCGACCGGGGGACGCCCAGACCTCGAACCGTTGCGACCGGGGACGCCCAGATCGCTACCTAGTAGAGCTGGGCGTCCCCGATCGCAAAGCGGGCGGTCGTCACGTGCGCCGGGCAGCCCACTCGCGCAGCTTGTCGATGCGCGCGGACAGCTGCTCCGCGGTCGCCTGCGCGGCAGGGGGTCCGCCGCACTCGCTGCGCAGCTGGTTGTGGGTGACCCCGTGCGGTTGCCCGGTGCGGTGATGCCATGCGGCGACGAGCCCGTTCAGCTCCCGCCGAAGCACCGCGATGCGCTGGTGAGTGGGTGGATGGGCTGCGGGGCTGGTGCTCGTGTGCTCGCCGCGGTCACGCTCACCGGCATGTGCGGGACGTGTCTGCGCCCCCTGGCCCCGCTCGCGTCGACGCTGCTCGGTCAACCGCTCGTTCTGCCGATGCCGCAGCAGCTCACGTACCTGGTCGGGCTCAAGCACACCGGGGATGCCGAGGAAGTCCATCTCCTCGTCGCTGCCGACCGCGACGTTGCCCTCGTGTCCGAACGCGGCGCCGTCGAACAACACGTGGTCGAACTCCGCGTCACTGCCCAGCGCCTCGAAGTCACCCGACTCCGTTGCCTCGTCGGCACCCTGCTGGGCCTGCGCGATCAGCCGCTCCTCGGCGGCGAAGATGTCGTCGTCATCGCGCACCGGCCGCCCGAGTACGTGGTCTCGCTCGCGCTCCAGCTCCGACGCGAGCCGCAGCAGGCCGGGCACGCTCGGCAGGAACACCGTCGCGGTCTCGCCCCGGCGACGTGTGCGTACGAACCGACCGATCGCCTGGGCGAAGTACAACGGCGTCGACGCGGTCGTCGCGTAGACACCGACCGCGAGCCGCGGCACGTCGACGCCCTCGGAGACCATCCGGACCGCCACCATCCAACGGTCGTCGGACTCCGCGAACGTCGCTATCCGCTCGCTCGACTTCGGCTCGTCGGACAGCACGAGCGTCGGCGCCTCGCCCGTGATCGATCGCAGGACCTTCGCGTACGCCCGCGCCGACTCCTGATCGGTCGCGATCACGAGCCCGGCGGCGTCGTCGACGTGCCGGCGTACCTCCGACAGACGCCGGTCGGCCGCCTGCAGGACCGCCGGAATCCATGCCCCCTTCGGATCCAACGCGGTACGCAACGCCTGCGCCGTGATGTCCTTGGTGAGCGGCTCCCCCAGCCGCGCACTGACCTCGTCGCCGGCGCTGGTGCGCCACTGCATGTCGCCGGAGTACGCCATGAACAGCACCGGCCGCACCACACCGTCGGCGAGCGCATCCGCGTACCCGTACGAGTAGTCGGCAGTGCTGCGCGATACGCCGTCTTCGAGCCGCTCGTACTCGACGAACGGGATGGGGTTGGTGTCGGACCGAAACGGCGTGCCGGTCAGAGCGAGCCGTCGGGTGGCGGGCTCGAACGCCTCCTGCACTGCCTCGCCCCACGACAGGGCGTCGCCGGCATGGTGGATCTCGTCGAGGATGACGAGCGTCTTGAAGCGCTCGGTGCGCACTCGGTACGCAACGGGGTTGGCCGCGACACCGGCGTACGTGAGCGCGATGCCGTTGTAGTCGCCGGACAGCTTGCCGCTGCGTCCGGAGAACGACGGGTCGAGGGAGATGCCCACCCGGGCACTCGCCTCGGCCCATTGGGTCTTCAGGTGATCGGTCGGGGCAACGACGACGAGGCGCTCGACGACGCGCCGCTCGAGGAGCTCGGCGGCGATGCGCAGAGCGAACGTCGTCTTACCCGCGCCCGGGGTCGCGACCGTGAGAAAGTCGCGACCCCGGGTTACGCGGTACCGCTCTATTGCGGCTGCCTGCCATGCGCGCAGCTTCTGCGCGGTGCCCCATGCTGCCCGCTCGGGATATGCCGGAGGCAGTTGGGACGCATGGTTCATCGAGCGCGGAACGCCGCCCACTGACGGTTCATGCGCTTGCTCTGCCCGAACGTGAACTGCGTCATGCACTTGTCGTACGAGTAATCCATGAAGTTGTGGATCGGATCCTTGCCCGGCGCCTTGCAGGTGTTGCGCGACTTCGGGCACTCGTAGTTCGGCGTGGCCTCACGCGGGGTGTCCTTCACGCGGTCGTTGAGCTTGCTGCAACCGCCCTGGAACGTGTGGTAGAGACCGAGCCAGTGACCGGCCTCGTGCACCGCGGTGTCGCCCTTGTTGTAACCCGTGTACTTGCCGTTCATCATGCTGCCGTAGTTGATCACGACACCATCGATCTTCGGCTGACGCTTGAGGTCGGCGGGGAACGTCGCCCAGCCGAACAGCGTGCCACCGTTGATCTCCGGAGCGGACAGGTAGAGGTTCAGCGCACGCGACCCGCCCTTGTGCAGCTTGCGCTTCATCTTGTTCGCGGCCCGGTCACCGAGCGCTGCGGTGTACCAGCGCTTGTTGACAGTGCGGTCGACGCTCTTCAGCCTGAACCGGAACTTCGTCTTCGCCGACGCCTTGCTCTGGTTGCCCTTGTAGGCACGGTTCATGATCCGGATCTGCTGCTTGATCCGCTTGCGCGGCGCCTTGACCGTGTTCTTCGACGTCTGGATCGCGTGCACGTGCACGGGAATCGTGACGGTCTTGCCCTCGCCCGCGGCGGAGGAACGCTCAGCGGGCGACAGGGCGTCGAAGGCCGCGTCGAACTGGTCCTCGTACGCGCGCACCTCGGCCTGCGACGGGCCCGGATCACGTACATAACCATCGGATCGCGATGACAGCACGCCCTGGCCGGGCGCACAGGCCTCGGCGGCGCTCACGTTCGCGCCGACACCGGCCGGAGCTGCGGACGCAACACCCGGTGCAACGAGCGTGCCCAGCGCAAGCCCGCCGACGGATAGCCCGACGGCCGTTTGCACACAGCGACGAAGAACAGACACTTGGAATCCCCTCGATTGTCTACTGATCGGCGGCGAACCCGAGGCCCACCGATTGTCTGAGAGGGCACACTACGCGACGGTCGGATCACCCGCCACACGAACCCGCGCAGGTCACCGCGCGTTCGCCGGCCGGAAACCGTCCCGGTGCAGGCGACACGCCGAACGTCAGTCGTCGGAGTCGTCGCCCTCGTCGCCGGGCTTGAACGAGTCCCAGAGCTCCTTGCACTCCGGGCATACCGGATACCGCTGCGGGTCGCGGCTGGGAACCCATACCTTGCCGCAGAGTGCGACGACGGGCGTGCCGTTGACCATCGCATCAGTGAGCTTGTCCTTGGCGACGTAGTGCGAGAACCGCTCGTGGTCGCCGTCGTCGGTCTTCGGCTTGGTACGAGAGTCGTCAACCGTCTGCGTGCCCGGACTCAATGAGATACCCACCCGACAAGTGTAAGAGGTTCCGCTAAGAGGTTCCGCGGATAGGGGCGCTGGATAGGAGCGGCTCTGGGCGCCCGGTCCGGCAAGGCGGAGGAGCGAAGGCGCACTGGATAGTGCTTCGAGTGCCGAGAACGGCGCCGGTCGGGATGCCCAGGCACGCGAGTCCAGCGATCCCCATCCGCGGAACCTCTAAGACGTACGTCGTGCCGGTCAGTTCAGCGTCGGGTCTTCGGGGTAGGTCGACAGCAGCCGGAGCTCGCTGCCCTGGCGCCGGAGCACATCGCGCCAGAGCGTGTCCGGGGACGCGTGCAGCAGGTCGCCGTCGGCCGCCGCGAGTACGAGCCACGAGCCATCCTCGATCTCCGCCTCGAGCTGACCATCGCCCCAACCCGCGTACCCCGCGTAGATCCGCATCCCTGCGAGCGCGTCCTCGATCACGGACGACGGCGCGTCGAGGTCGACGAGTCCGACCCGGCCGAACATCTTGCGCCAGCCGATGGGCTCGTCCTCGGGATCGACCGCGAGGAGGCCGACGGCCAACGCCGAGTCGGTGGCGACCGGACCACCTTCGTACACGCCGCCGGGTGCGGTGACGGTGCTCGACCAGCCCGGGAGCACGTCGTCGACCTCGATGGTCGTACGCCGGTTCAAGATCACGCCCAGGGCACCGTCGTCGTCGTGATCGAGTACGAGGACGACGGATCTCCGGAAGTGCCCGTCGACCAGCGCCGGCGTCGCGACGAGCAGCTGGCCGGCGAGCCCGCCGCTGGGAGTTCCTGCCCCGTCGGGAAGCGGCTCGGCTCCTCCGCTCATCGCGTCGTCCATGTGCATATGGTGTCACCTCCCGCGCCAGCGGGCCGCCCTAGCCGTGACGATGCGGGCGGCTGGAAGGATGGGCACCATGACGACCGCCAACGAGGGATCCCCCGGCCGGTCCGGCGAGCCGGAGGTCACGATCGACGAGCTCGCGACCCGGGTCGGCATGACCGTGCGCAACGTGCGTGCGTACGCGAGCCGCGGCCTGATCCCGCCACCGCGGCTCGAAGGACGTACGGGCTACTACGGCGAGGTACACGCCCGCCGCCTCCAGCTCGTACGCGAGCTCGTCGACCGCGGTTATACGCTCGCTGCCGTCGAGAAGACGCTGCTCGCGCGCCCCGACGACACCGCCGGGCACGCGCTCGACCTGCTCGAGGTGATCGACGCCCCGCTGCGTACGGTCGAGGAACCCGAGATCGTCAGCGTCGCCACCCTGCTCGCGTTGTCCGGGCTCGAGCGCGACGAGAACCTGATCGACCGCCTCGTGGAGCTCGAGCTCGCCGAGCGCCGCGACGACGACCAGCTCCTGCTGCGGCAGCCGACGGTCGTCCGCGCCGGTACGCAGGCGATCGCGATCGGCCTGCAGCCCGACACGGTTCTGTCCATGCTCCCCGTGATGTCGGAGCACCTACGCGCCGTCGCCAACCTGTTCGTCGAGGACGTACGCGAGCAGATCTGGCAGCCGTTCGTCGAGAAGGACATGCCCGACGAGCAGTGGGACGCGATCCTGCGGGTCATCTCCGTACTGATGCCCGTCGCCGGCCAGGCGGTGCTCTCGGTGTTCAGGCGCGAGCTCGCCGAGGCAATCGCCGAGGCGATGGGCGACGAGCTCGATCAGCTGGCCGGCCCGGGCGACTCCGCATCGTCCTGACCCACCGTGCCCTCTGTACGCTCGCACGCCTCGCGTACGGCCAGGGCGACCCGCTGGTGCACCTCGGCATGGAAGACGCTCGGTATCACGTAGTTGGCGTTCAGCTCGTCGTCGTGCACGCTGCTCGCGATCGCATCGGCGGCGGCCAGGAGGACCGACGGATACACCGCCGTGCAGTGCGCGTCGAGCAGGCCCCGGAACACACCGGGGAACGCGAGCACGTTGTTGATCTGGTTCGGGTAGTCCGAGCGCCCGGTCGCGACCACCTTCGCGTGTTGGCGAGCGATCGCCGGGTCGACCTCGGGAGTCGGGTTGGCGAGCGCGAACACGATCGCGTCGTCGGACATCGACGCGACGTCGTCGGCGTCGAGGAGGTTCGGCGCGCTCACGCCGATGAACACGTCGGCTCCGGCGAGGACGTCCTGCAGCGTTCCCGTACGCCCGTCGGGGTTGGTGTGCTCCGCGATCCACTGCAGGGACGAGTCCATACCGGCGCGACCGCGGTGGATCACGCCGTCGACGTCGACGACCGTGACGTCGCGAAGACCCGCGTCGAGCAGCAGCCGTAGGATCGCGCTTCCGGCGGCACCGGCGCCGGACATCACGGCCCGGACGGAATCCAGCTTCTTGCCGACGACGCGTAACGCATTGCGCAGCGACGCGAGTACGACGATCGCCGTGCCGTGCTGGTCGTCGTGGAACACCGGGATGTCGAGCTGCTCGCGCAGCCGCCGCTCGATCTCGAAGCAGCGCGGGGCGGAGATGTCTTCGAGGTTGATGCCGGCGAAGCCGGGTGAGATCGCCGCCACCGTTCGTACGATCTCGTCGGTGTCTTGGGTATCGAGACACAGCGGCCAGGCGTCGATGCCGCCGAACCGCTTGAACAGCGCCGCTTTGCCCTCCATCACCGGAAGGGCGGCGGCGGGTCCGATGTTGCCGAGGCCGAGCACTGCCGAGCCATCGGTCACGACGGCGACCGAGTTGCGCTTGACCGTCAGCCGACGCGCGTCCTCGGGCTTGGCGGCGATGGCCTCGCAGACGCGGGCGACTCCCGGCGTGTAGACCATCGACAGGTCGTCGCGGTTGCGTATGGGGTGCTTGCCCTCCATCTGGATCGTGCCGCCGAGGTGCATGAGGAACGTACGGTCGGAGACCTTGTGTACCTCGACATCGGGCACGCGCTCGATCGCGCGCACGATCTCCTGCGCGTGGTCGGTGTCGGAGGCGGCACAGGTGACGTCGATGCGGAGCCGGTCGGTGCCCGAGCCAGTGACGTCGAGTGCGGTGATCATTCCGCCGGCTTGCTCGACGACGCCGGTCAGCTGACCGACCGCCGATCCCCCGGCGGGCACTTCGAGGCGGATGGTGATCGAGTACGAGATGCTCGGTGGCGCTGTCACCCCTCGATCTTTCCGCATCGGGTCGCGCACCACAATCTCGGGTTCCGCCGACGGCGGATTACCACGGGCCCATGGGAAACCACGCCGATCGGTAGCAAGTTTGCTGGGTAGTGGCGCGGATTACCATGGGCCCATGGTAATCCGCGCGTCCGCAGACAGGGCGGCCCCGCCCGGCGCGCGGAGGGAGGCAGCGCGCCGGACGGGGCCGGGTCGTGGAACGTCAGGCGGCGACGGCCTCCCGGAGGCGGCGCAGGAGCCGGGGTCGGCGGCTGCGCGCTCCCTGTCGATCGATGGTGATGGACTGGCCGCTCGCCTTGATCCGACGACCGAGTAGTTCGGCTTCGGCGCTGTCCACGTCGGACAGGCCGGCGGCGCTCGCGAGGAACGCGAGCTCCTTGGTACGTGCGGGCGCGAGCGCAGGCCTCGCCTCATGTGCATCCAGGATCGCCCGGATGCCCGGGAGGTCCGCGGCGGCGAGCCGCCAGGCTCGCGCGGCCGCCGCTTCGAGATCGAGCGGCTGCTCGTCCAGTTCCAAGTGGATGTACGCGCGCAGGCGGGTAGTCCAGCGCATCTGCAGCGCGAGTAGCAGGTCATCGGCCGAGTCGAAGACCAGGTCCGTTTCGTACTCCCCCCACGGCAGCACCCCGTCGCGGCGCCGGTCGGCGGCGCTCGCGATCGTTCGGAGTGCGTCATTGCGACGGTGGTATGCATCCCAGGTCATGGTCTGCTCCTTTCTCATACCGTCGGTACGTACCGTCAGTATGTTGCATACCGCCGGCCCAAGCAAACCGTTGGTATGTGAGACCGGCCACCCGACGTATGCTGGCGCGCATGACTCCCCGCAAGGTGCTGCGCGCCGCTGCCCGCGCCACCCCGCGGCGGCAGGAGTACTCCTCCTCGACCCGCAAGGCGTTGCTGGAGAACGCCACCCGGCTCTTCACCGAGCGCGGGTACGCGGGGACGTCGCTGGACGAGATCGTGCGGGCCGCTCGGGTGACCAAGGGAGCGCTGTACCACCACTACGGCGGCAAGCTCGACCTGTTCGAGGACGTCTTCGAACGTGCCCAGAAGGACGCCTCGAAGTACATCGCCCGAGCCATTCGCAAGGAGAAGGACCCGTGGGCACGCGCGCAGGCGGGCCTGCTCTCGTTCCTCGAGGTCTGCCAGGAGCCGGCGTACCGGCGGCTCGTGATGCAGGAGGCGCCCGTCGCACTCGGCCCCGAACGCGTCCAGGAGGCCGAGCACGGCTCGACGTACGGCCTGGTCCAGAAGATCGTCGCCGATCTGCTCAAGGACGCCGACGTCGACGACGACCTCCGCGAGACGTTCGCGCACGTGTTCTTCGGCGCGATGCGTACCGCGGGCGCCTTCGTCGCCGACGCCGAGGACGCCGAGCGGGCCAGCGCGAACGTCCAGGTGGTGATCCTGTCGGTGCTCACGGGCCTGCGCCAGATCGGGGCGGCGAGCGACCCGTTCGCGGCCGCCCGCGGCGATGCCGCCGTCGACGACCCTGACGACGCCTGACACGTGTCCGCGTCCGGCCTCTCGCAGACGTACCGGAACCCGGACGTGGGCCCGGAGCGCGACGCGCCGATGGGTCTTGCCGCGCGGGCGTTGGTCGCCGGTTGCTGGCTCACCGTGGCCGCGGCCGTCGTGGCCGTCCCGGTCGCGGTCGGGGTCGACGCGGTCCCGGCGTTCGTCTACCTGCTCACCTGGGTCGCGTCGACGACCGTGCCCGGGGTCTTGGTGTGGCGGGCGCTCGCTGCGCCGTCGAGCCTTGCCGAAGAGATCGGTTTCGGGAACGTCACGGGGATCGCCCTGCTGCTCCTCGCATGGGTGCCCGCGGTCCTCATCGGTGACGCGACGCTCACGTGGTGGTGGCCGGTCACGGCGCTCGTCGCCTTCCTCGCCGTGCCGTCCTTACGACGCTGCTGGCGACCACACCGGAGCCTCGCGCACCGCACGCCGTTGGCCTGGCACTGTGCGACCGCTCTGGTGTGCGTGGTCGCCGTCGGCTACTTCTATGTCACCGAGCTGCGCATGCGACCGCTGCCCGGTTCCGGCGACACCCGCGTCCATCCGGACCTGTGGTTCCAGCAGAGTCTGGTGAACCAGCTGGAGCACACGCTCGACGTGCAACAGCCCCAGGTCGTGGGCGAGGCCATGCGCTACCACTGGTTCGCGAACGCCGACGCGGCGACAACGGCCCAGCTGAGCGGCGTCCCTTCGATGACCGTCACGTTCGTCCTGTGGTTCGTCGTCCTCGGTGTGACCATGGTGCTCGCGGCCGCGGCCTTCGCCCGGCGGCTGATGGGTGACGACGGTACGGCCGGACGGTACTGGTGGGTCGGCCCGGCCGGTGCACTGTTCGTCGCCGGCGTCCCAGTGGTCCTCCTCCTCGGTGAGCCGCGGCAGCTCGCCATCACCAGCGGGTTCATGGCCGTGAGCCCGTCGGGCGTACTCGGACTGGTGGTGATGCTCGGACTCAGCGGCGCCATCATCGAGCTGCTCCGCGGCGTCGGAGGGCGGGGTACGTGGGCCCTGGTCGTGCTTCTGATGGCGTTGTCCGTCGGGACAAAGCCCAGCAACCTACCGATCGCGATCGCGGCCCTCGTCGCCGTCGCCCTGGTGCAGTACGTGCGAACCCGTCGACTCCCCATGGCGACGGTTGCGCTCGTGGTCGTCGCTCTCGTCATGATCGGTGCGTCGTCGTTCAAGCTGCTGGGAGGTTCGTCGGGATCCGCCGTCGTCGCGTTCGACACTCTGCAGCTCGACCCGGCGATGAAGGTGGCGGTCGACGACAACGACGGTGTGTTCCTCGTCGGGACCGGCGTGTTCGGGCTGTACGTCTGGACGCAGCTTCCGCGGCTGCTCGGCCTGTTGGGGATCGCATACCGGCGTACGCGCGCCGACATCGGTATCTGGTGGTCGTCCGCGGTCGTCTTCGCGGGCTGGTGTGCGTCGTGGCTCGTGCAACAGCCGGGCTACAGCCAGCGGTACTTCTGGCGGATCGTCATCGTGCTCGCGATGATCACGAGCGTCGTCGTGGCCGTGCGCGTCGTCGTACCTCTGCGTGCACGTGACCTGGCGGGGCCGTTGCTGACCGTCGGCATCGCGGGCCTGGCGGTCGGCGCCTGGGTGCTGCAGTGGCCGGAGGTCGACGTGAGCGATCGCGCGACCGGCCCGTTCGATCGGTTCCTTCCCTACGGGTTAGCCCTCGCCGTCTTCGCCGCGTGCGTGGTCGGATGGCGCCTTGCTGCCAGGACGACCAATCGCGCGGCGGTTCCACTCGTCACCCTCGCCCTCGTCTTCACCCTCGCCGCGGGCGCGCCGGCGGCCGTCGACGACCTGCGTACGCCCGTCGGCCATGCCGTCGCCGACGAGCCGCTTCCGTACGAGGACCGGGACCTACCGCGGTTGGTCACAGAGGCCGAGCAGGACGCCGGGCTCTGGCTGCGCAAGCACGCGGACGACGGCAGCGTCGTCACGAACGTGTACTGCGTACCGACGCGTTACGAACACGAGTGCCAGGCCACCGCGTTCTGGGTCAACGCACTGAGCGACCTGCCGATGGTCCTGGGCGGCTGGGCGTACACGGAGGCAGACCGGGGGCCAACCGACCGCGAAGGGCTCTCGTACAAGCGTCGACCCCCGCCGTATCCCGATCGGTTCGGCCTGAGCATGGCCATGATCCGCGACCCCGACGCCTCCGTCGCGCAGACGCTGTGGTCGACGTACGATGCGCGCTGGATCTTCGCAGACGTCCGGGCGACCGAAGTCTCACCGCGGCTCGCGAGGTACGCGGATCTGGTGTACCGCAACGACGACGTGTCGATCTACCGCATGCACAGGCCGTGAGGGCTGCCGCGCGGGTCAGCCGATCCGGACCGAGCCCGCGCCCCGGGGTACGAGTTCGATGAAGGTCTCGCCGGCCGGCACCTTGAGCGGGTCGCCCTTCCGGGTCTGCAGGTCGATGTTCGAGTCGAGGTCATCCTTCGACCACGTACCCGTGACCACCTTGCCGCCCGAGAACAGCTGCGCCTTGCCGTCACCGACGAACTTGGTTTCCGGCACCGGGTTGCCGCCCGGGTCGAGGTAACCGGCGTCGCCAACCTCGACGTTGAGCACGAGTACGTTCTTGGCGACGAAGTCGTCATTGGGCGAGACCGGGCCGTTCGCGCGGACCCATCCGCCCTTGGTGGGATCCCAGCTGGTCGTGCTGCTGCCCGAGAAGCTCACGCTGAACGAGTCGACCGCCTTGCCGCGCTTCACCGCCTTGTCGTCGAACGGCAGGTAGGGATCGGGCGCGTCGCCCGCCTCGAGACCATCGGCCGCATCCGCGAGGTTGACCATCAGGTTGTACGGCGCGGTGCGCGAGCCGTCTCGGGAGAATCCGGCGTCGCCCTCGGTGAGGACGTCGATGCCGGCCTCGTCGATGCGGTCGGTCGTACCCGGGGCTCCACCCGACGCGAGCAGCTTGCCGCCCGTCGGCGAGACGATCCCGACGTCGCTGTCGCGCATGGAGCGTACGGGGCCGACGTCCTTGGGGTGCTCGCTGTAGAAGAACGCGGCCAGTCGGGTCATCCCGCCCTCGACGAGCTCCTCGACGACGAGGTCAGCGCCGTCGAGACCGGCCTGAGGCCGTGCCGAGCTGGTGTTGTCGACCTTGACGACCATGACCGGCTTGTCGGGCGCGTGCTTGGCCGGCAGGCCGGTCAGCGGCGACACGGCCGTTGCCGAGCCGCCGTCACGCTCCTGCGAGGTGTCGTCGGGCGACGAGGAGTCGTCGCCGCCGCTGCAGCCGCCGAGAAGGAGGGCGAGGCCGGCGAACAGAGCGATCGACGCGCGCAGACGCGTACGACCGGGCTTGGTGGCTGTGATCATGGGCATAAGTGTGGCGCAGGGCCCTCACCGAACTCGGTAAGGGCCCCGCATCGAGGTTACGTGTCGGGTCAGGACGAGATCGTGCCGACGGTCTTGGGCTTCTGCGCGACGGACTTGCCCTGGCGCTTGTTGAAGCCGTTGATCTTCGGCGCACTGTGCTTCGGGCCGACCCGGCCGGCGAACCAGGAATTGGTCCACAGACGGGAGAAGCTGACCCTCTGGCCAGGGCGCGGCGCGTGCAGGATCAGACGCTTGCCGTTGGGCGCACCCCAGAAGATGCCGACGTGGTAGACGTTGCCGCCGCTGTGGAAGAAGATCAGGTCGCCGCGGCGAAGGTTCTTCCGGGAGACCGAACGCGCGGCACGCGCCTGGCTGTCGGACGTACGCGGGAGCCGGATGCCGGCCTTGTGGTAGGCGTACGACGTAAGACCGGAGCAGTCGAACGAGCCCGGGCCAGTCGCGCCGTAGACGTACGGGTCGCCGAGCTGGCGCTTGGCGACCTTCATCGCCTTCTGGATCTTGTGGTTGGAGCGGGCCGCGTCAGGAGAGGCGGCATCCGCGGTGTGCGGGGTCGCGACGACGGTCGCGCCAGCGAGAAGAAGAGTGACAGGCAGCGCGGCAAAACGCCGCAGTGGAGTACTCGCGAGCATAAGAGGGGTCCCTTTCCATGCCTGCGAGGTGAGCTGTCGGGTTAGGGCGGAAAAGGTGCCCCGTCGCTCTGCGAGCGACTACACCCCGAGCCTGGCTGGTAGATCCAAGCGGTAGGTGGGTCCCCCGCTCCTGCCGCGGTACGTCAGTAGGTCCGATAGGAGCACACGCCTCGGTGGCAGGATTCGGCATAACCAGGCGTGCTATGCAGTTATCTGCCACGGCCGCTCGTGACGGATCCGTGACCCGCAGAACGATATGCGGGACCGACCGCAAAATGCAAACACCGACCACTCTGCGTGGTGGAAATCTCAAGCGGGGAAGGCAACCTGCGGCCGGCCCTGGTGCGTCTACAACTTGCGTCCACCGTCGACGTATAGCGTCTGACCTGCGACGAAGGACGCTTCGTCGCTCGCGAGAAACGTCACTGCTGTGGCGATGTCGTCGGGTTGACCGACCCGACGAACTGGCGTCTCCGCGGCCGCCGCCTCACGGAACGTCTCCGGATCGACGCCGACCCGGCGGGCGGTTTCGTCGGTCATGTCGGTGACGATGAAGCCCGGAGCGACGGCGTTGACGTTGATGCCGAACGGGCCGAGCTCGATCGCGAGCGTGCGTGTGAGGCCCTGGACGCCCATCTTGGCGGTCGAGTAGTTGGCCTGGCCGCGGTTGCCGAGCGCCGAAACGCTCGACAGGTTGACGATCTTGCCGTACTTCTGCGCGACGAAGACCTGCTGCGCGGCCCGGCTCATCAGGAACGCACCGCGGAGATGGACGCTCATCACGGTGTCCCAGTCGGCCGCGCTCATCTTGAACAGCAGGTTGTCGCGGGTGACGCCCGCGTTGTTGACGAGGATGTGCGCGCCACCGAGCTCGGCGACGACGCGCTCGACGGCCGCCGCGACAGAGTCCTCGTCGGAAACGTCGGCACCGATGCCGATCGCCTTCGCCGCACCGAGCGACTCCGCCGTCGCTGCCGCTGCCGACTCGTCGAGGTCGATGACGGCGACGTTGGCGCCCTCACTCGCGAAACGCTTCGCCGTCGCGGCTCCGATGCCCCGCGCGGCACCCGTGACGATCGCGACGCGGTCGTTGAATCGCTGCATGCTTCTCCTCAGGTGAATGGAGTCGGGAGCCCACGGCCGAACGTCACGCGGGCGACGTCACCTTATCGCCGGGCGACCTCCCGCCGAGGTACGGCGTCCCGCCGATCCGCGACCCCGCTATTGGCAGGACGACGTACCTCGGCGGGAGGTGCGTCTCAACCCCGCGGCCGGATGCGCAGGATACGGTCCTTGCCGCCGCCGTTCGCCGTCGTCACGTACAGCGAGTTCCCGGGCCCGAGTACGGCGGCACGCAGCCGGCCGTACGTGCCCCGCAGACGCTTGGGCACGGCCTGACCGACGAGCTTTCCCTTGCCGTTGAAGCGCAGGATGCGCAGCTGCTCGGCACCGAGCACGGACATCGCCAGCGCACCTTGCCACTTGCCCCAGCGCTTGCCGCGCATCCAGGCCGCACCGGAGGGCGCGATCGTCGGGTTACCCGAACGCCACCGCGCCGAGATCTGTCTGCCCGGAAGTCCGTTGTCGGTCATCGGAACCGACTCGTTGTAGCCCGGCACCGGGTTGTAGCCGTAGTCGCCACCGTTGCGGAGACGGTTGACCTCGTCGTTGCGGTACGTACCGTGTTCGACTGACCACATCCCCGCTCCCGGACGCCGGGCGAGGCCCTGGACGTTGCGGTGACCGTACGTGTAGACGCGACGCTTCATCGCGTTGTCGGCCCCGGCGAACGGGTTGCTCGCGACGCCCTTGCCCGTCCGTGCGTTGACGCGGAGGACCTTCCCGCCGCCGGACTTCAGGTTCTGCGGGTTGGTCCCAGTCGCGGCGTCCCCGGTGCCGATGTACAGCCGGCCGTGCCGGCCGAACGCAAGCTGGCAGCCGCCGTGTCGTCCCGACGTCGACGGAAGGCCGGTGACGAGGGGACGTACCTGGCGGGCCTTGGTGGCGCGCTTGTTCAGACGCCAGACGACCACGCGGACGTCCTGCGTACCGCCGCGTCGATGGCCGTGGCAGGTGTAGAACGTGCGGTTCTCGGCGAACCTCGGACTGGCCTCGATCGACATCAGTCCGGTCTCGCCTCCGTGCCACACACCCTTCGGCGTACGCGCGACCACCCGTGCCCGGCCGGATGACCCACGCCACCAGATGCGTTCGCGGTCGCGCTCGGTGTAGAGCATCGCCTTCGACGGCAGGAAGGTGAGGTCCCACGCGATGTCGAGGTTACGGACGACCGCGGTGACCTGGAGGGCGGGTCGGGCAGGCGCCGCCGGACGTTGCCCCTCCGACGGGTTGCCGGCGGTTGGGCAGAGCGTGAGCACGAGCGCTGCGGCGATCGACGGCGCCGCTATCGGGACGACCATGTTCCACTGTCGCATCTGTGCCGGCGTACCGCGACACCAAGCGATGGCCGTGCAACCAGGTGCGTCGTAGATTCGTTTCCATGGCGACCTCTGAGCCCGACATCAAGACCATCGGCGAGCTGCGCGCCTCGGGCCACGAGCTCCGCGACGTCAAGGCCGAGATCCGTGCCAACCTCCTCACCAGGCTGCGTTCGGGCGACCGAACGTTCGACGGCATCGTCGGCTTCGACGACACCGTGGTTCCGGCGCTCGAGCGGGCCCTACTCGCCGGCCACGACGTCGTCCTGCTGGGCGAACGCGGTCAGGGCAAGACCCGGCTGATGCGTACGCTCGTCACGCTGCTCGACGAGTGGACCCCGGTCATCGACGGCTCCCCGCTCGGCGAGCACCCGTACGCGCCGTTGACCCGAGCGTCCCGCGCGATGATCGAGGAGCACGGCGACGAGCTGCCGATCGCCTGGCGGCATCGCGACGAGCGCTATACCGAGAAGCTCGCGACGCCCGATACCAGCGTCGGCGACCTGATCGGTGACATCGACCCGGTCAAGCTCGCCGAGGGGCACAGCCTCGGTGACCCCGAGACGATCCACTACGGCCTCCTCCCCCGGTCCAACCGCGGCATCTTCGGAATCAACGAGCTCCCCGACCTCGCGGAACGCATCCAGGTGGGTCTCTTCAACGTGCTCGAGGAACGCGATCTGCAGGTCCGCGGCTACAACCTCCGGCTGCCGCTCGACGTGCTGGTGGTCGCCTCGGCCAACCCCGAGGACTACACGAACCGCGGCCGCATCATCACGCCTCTCAAGGACCGCTTCGGCGCGGAGATTCGCACGCACTACCTCGAGGATCTCGACGACGAGGTCGCGCTGATCGCGCAGGAGGCCGAGCTCGTCGCCGCAGTACCGCGGCATCTGATCGAGGTGACCGCGCGGCTCGCGTACGAGATGCGTGGCTCGAACCAGATCGACCAGCGCTCGGGCGTTTCCGCTCGGTT
The DNA here is from genome assembly GCF_025790165.1 of Solicola gregarius. Lineage (GTDB taxonomy): Bacteria > Actinomycetota > Actinomycetes > Propionibacteriales > Nocardioidaceae > Solicola > Solicola gregarius. The sequence goes on along the minus strand of NZ_CP094970.1, from coordinate 3,353,218 downwards.
CGCCATCGCGGCCGCCGAGGGTGCTGCCGCCTCCGCACTGCGCCGGGCGGCCCTCACGGGAGAGGTGCAGCCGGTCGCGCGGGTCGGCGACCTACCGGAGATACTCCCGACGCTGCTCGGCAAGGTCGAGTTCGAGATGGGTGAGGAGGGTCGAGAGGACGAGGTGCTGTGGCACCTGCTCCGGGTGGCCGTCGCCGACACGTTCCGCGACCGGCTCGCAACGATCGACCTCGCCGCGTTCGTCGACCACTTCGCCGAGGGCGGTGTCGTCGAGACGGGCGCGCTCGTACCCGCGGCCGACCTTCTCGAGCAGATGGGGTCCGTACACGGTCTCGCGGCAGTCCTGAGCGGCCTCGGCGTCGAGGAGGACACCGTGTCTCCGGGCCAGGCGGCCGCCGCGATCGAGTTCGTGCTGGAGGGCCTGTACCTGACCCGACGGTTGTCCAAGGACGAGGTCGACGGACGCGCGGTGTACGGCACATGAGCAGCGAGCGAGGTAGCGAGCGAAGCGGCCGGCCCGAGGGACCAGAGCCGTCCGCGGCGCGAGCGGACGACCGAGCGCGACCAAGGGACATGAGCGGCGAGCGAGGTAGCGAGCGAAGCGGCCGGCCCGAGGGACGAGAGCCGTCCGCGGCGCGAGCGGACGACCGAGCGCGACCAAGGGACATGAGCGGCCGAGCGAGCGCGGGAGTCCAGGTATGAACGGTCGCCGACCACGGCAGTACCGCTACGGCACCTGGCACGGCGGCGGCGACCCCCTGCAGCCGCCGTTCGACGTACGTGAGAGCGTCGACGAGGTCGGACGCGACGTGATGGAGGGCGCGAGCGTACGCGAGGCGATCGACCGCCTGCTGCGGCGCGGAGCATCGGGCCGCACCGGGCTCGACGAACTGCGCCGTCGGCTGCGCGAGCGCCGTGACGAGCTACGCCGGCGGGGCAACGTCGCGGGCACCCTCGACCGCGTACGCGCCGCGCTCGACCAGGCGCTTGCCGCCGAACGCGACGAGCTGTCGCGCCACGACGATTCCGCCGCCGAGCTCGCGAAGATGACGCTCGACGACCTTCCCGACGACGTCGCGAGCGCGGTACAGGACCTCTCGTCGTACGAATGGCGCTCGCCCGAAGCCGCGCAGACGTACGAGCAGATCCGCGCGATGCTGCGGCGCGAGGTGCTGGATGCGCAGTTCGCCGGAATGCGTTCGGCGCTGAGCGGCGCGGATCCGGGGTCGATGGACCGTGTCCGCGACATGATCGCGGACCTCAACGCACTGCTCGCGAAGCACGCCAGTGGCGAGGACACCACCGTCGACTTCCGCGAGTTCATGGACAAGCACGGTGAGTTCTTTCCGGAGGGGCCGCGCGACACCGACGACCTGATCGACATGCTGGCTCGGCGACAGGCCGCTGCCGACCGGATGATGCGTTCCCTCACGCCGGAGCAGCGCGACGAGCTCGAGCGACTGATGCAGGAGTCGCTCGGCGACGACGTCGGCCTGGAGAGCGAGCTCCGCCAGCTCCAGGACAACCTCGGCGCCCTGCGTCCGGGCATGATGCGCGACTCGGGCACCGACCAGATCGGGGGCGAGACTCCGCTCGGCTACGGCGACGCCGTCGGCGCGGTCGCGGATCTCGCCGACATCGAGCGGCTCGAGGCGCAGCTCGCGCAGGACTATCCCGGCGCCACGCTCGACGATGTGGACGTCGACGCGCTCGAACGGCAGCTGCCGCCGTCGGCCGCTCGCGACCTCGACGCGCTGCGCGACCTCGAGCGCGAGCTCGAGCGGCAGGGCTACCTCACCCGCGACGCCGACGGCCCGAGCCTGACCCCGAAGGCGATGCGCCGGCTCGGCGAGTCGGCTCTTCGCCGGATCTTCAACGGTCTGGACGCTTCGGGGGTCGGCCACCACGACGACGTACGCCCTGGTTCGGCCGACGAGCGGACGGGGGCGACCTTGCCCTGGGAGTTCGGAGACGAGCGGCCCATAGACGCCGTACGTACGTTGCACAATGCGGCGCTGCGTACCGCCTCGGCGGGTGGCGGCCGGGGCCGCGGAGTCGCCCTCGCGGCGGAGGACTTCGCCGTCGCGGAGACCGAGCGGCGTACGCAGGCCGCGGTGGCGCTGTGCGTCGACCTGTCGTTCTCGATGGTGCACGAGGGCCGCTGGGCGCCGATGAAGCAGACCGCGATCGCCCTCACCCATCTGATCGACACGCGATTTCGGACCGATGCGCTGCAGGTGATCGGCTTCTCCCGGACAGCGCGTACCCTCGCGCCGACCGAGCTGGCGGAGGTCGAGCCCGGGTGGGAGCAGGGTACGAACCTTCAACATGCGCTGGCACTCGCGCGCCGGCACATCCTCCGCTATCCGGAGGCGGAACCGGTCGTGCTGGTAATCACCGACGGCGAGCCGACCGCACACCTCGAGGCCGATGGGTACCCGGCGTTCGCGTGGCCGACGACGGCCGAGACTGTACGCGCGACGATCGCCGAGGTCGACGCGATGACGCGGGTCGGTGCGACGTTGAACTTCTTCCTGCTGGGAGACGACCCCGGACTCGCCCGCTTCGTCGATGCCGTCGCGAGGCGCAACGGCGGCCGGGTGTTCACCCCGGAGGTCGGGCGCCTGGGCGAGTACGTCGTGAGCGACTACCTCCGTACGCGCCGCTGACCCGCCTCCCGGTCGCACCTCGTCACGAGTGGCGCAGGTTCGTTGCTCGCAAGCGGTGTGAGCAGCGAATCTGCGCCACTCGCGGCCGACGGGATATCGTGGATCGCTGCCTGCCTTCAGCGTCACCGAGCCCGAGGGGGAAACATGAGTTTCTGGATCTGCGCGACCTGCGCGGTGGAGCATGCGGAGAAGGTCGACGTCTGCGCGATCTGCGCCGACGAACGCCAATGGGTGCCGGCGGACGGTCAGCACTGGACGACGCTGAAGGAGCTCGCCGACTCCGGCTACACGACCGACGTGACCGAGCTCGAGCCGGATCTGTACGGCATCACCAGCAGCCCGAAGGCGGGCATCGGCCAGATGACGAAGCTGATCCGCTCGCCTGCCGGCAACGTACTGTTCGATCCGACCGGATACGTCGACGACGCCGCTGTGGCGCGCGTACGCGAGCTCGGCGATGTCGTCGCGATCGTTGCCAGTCATCCGCACATGTTCGGTGTGCAGGTGGAGTGGAGCCGTGCGCTCAACGATGCCCCGGTGCTGGTCTCCGAGTCCGATGCGCATTGGGTAGCGCGACCCGACCCCGTGATCCGGACCTGGGCCGGCACCGAGCCGATTCTTCCCGGTGTCACGCTGAGCCAGCCGGGCGGTCACTTCCCGGGCAGTGCGGTCGTGCACTGGGCACACGGAGCCGACGACCGCGGCGTACTCCTCGCCGGCGACACGATCTTCGCGAACCCGGACCGAACATCGGTCAGCTTCATGCGCAGCTACCCGAACCGCATCCCGCTGTCGGCAGCAGTGGTGGAGCGGATAGCCGATCACGTGGAGCAGTTCGCGTTCGACCGGCTGTACTCCAACTTCGACAACGTCGTACCCACGGACGCGCGGGCGGTCGTACGCCGCTCGGCGGACCGACACGCGGCGTGGGTGCGCGGGGACTTCGACCACCTCACCTGATCCCCCGAGATCTTTTCTTGAATGATTCAAGAAAAGATGGAAGACTGCGGCACGTGTCGACCGACGACGAGCTGGAGCAGCTGCTGCGCGGGGTCACCCTGCGCGTGACCAGGCCCCGGCTCGCGGTGCTGCGGGCAGTGCACGCGCTCCCGCACGCAGATACCGACTCGATCCTCGATGCGGTCCGCCGGGATGTTCCGACGGTCTCGCACCAGGCGGTCTACGACTCGCTCCACACGCTCACGACGACCGGTCTCGTACGCCGCATCCAGCCGTCGAGATCCGTGGCACGGTACGAGTCGCGCGTCGGCGACAACCATCACCACGTCGTCTGTCGTTCGTGCGGTGCCATCGCCGACGTCGACTGCGCCACCGGTGTTGCACCCTGTCTGGCCCCGGCCGATGACCACGGCTTCTCGATCGACGAGGCCGAGGTCATCTACTGGGGTCTTTGTCCCGAGTGTTCGGCGCGCGACGCGTAGCCGAGCCGATCCGTCGCTCCCCGGAAGGGAATACATGTCCGAGAACAGCCCGGAAACCACCAACGAGCAGTCCACCGGCGGCTGCCCGGTCGCGCACGGCGCCAATCTGCCGCATCCGACCCACGGCGGCGCGAACAACGTGTGGTGGCCGAACCGCCTGAACCTGAAGCTACTCGCCAAGAACCCCGATGTCGGCGATCCGATGGACGACGACTTCGACTACGCCGCGGAGTTCGAGTCGCTCGACCTGGCGGAGGTGAAGAGGGACATCGCCGAGCTGCTCACGGCGTCGCAGCCGTGGTGGCCCGCCGACTTCGGGAACTACGGGCCGCTGATGATCCGGATGGCGTGGCACAGCGCCGGTACGTACCGCGTCAACGACGGTCGAGGCGGAGCCGGCTCCGGCCAACAGCGATTCGCACCGCTGAACAGCTGGCCCGACAACGTCGGCCTCGACAAGGCGCGGCGGCTGCTCTGGCCGGTGAAGAAGAAGTACGGCAAGCAGATCTCGTGGGCGGACCTGATGGTCCTCACCGGCAACGTCGCCCTCGAGTCGATGGGTCTGAAGACCTTCGGCTTCGCCGGTGGTCGCGAGGACGTGTGGGAGCCCGAGGAGGACATCTACTGGGGCTCCGAGACCGAGTGGCTCGGCAGTGACAAGCGGATCCTGAGCGACCAGCGCGACCTCGAGCGGCCGCTCGGTGCGACCCACATGGGCCTCATCTACGTCAACCCGGAAGGTCCGGAGGGTAAGCCGGACCCCGTGGCCGCGGCCCGCGACATCCGCGAGACCTTCGGCCGGATGGCGATGAACGACGAGGAGACTCTTGCGCTCATCGCGGGCGGTCACACGTTCGGCAAGACCCACGGCGCGAATCCCGATGACAAGCAGGGCCTCGCACCCGAGGGCGCGCCGCTGGAGGCGCAAGGCCTCGGCTGGCACAACGGGTACGGCACCGGCGTCGGCGCCGACCAGCTCGGCAGCGGCCTGGAGGTCACCTGGACCGACAAGCCGACCGAGTGGGACATGGGCTTCTTCAACATCCTGTTCGGGTACGAGTGGGAGCTCACCAAGAGCCCTGCGGGTGCGTACCAGTGGGTCGCCAAGGATGCCGAGGAGACCATCCCGGATGCGCACGACCCGGCCAAGAAGCACCGCCCGACGATGCTCACCACGGATCTCTCGCTGCGGTTCGACCCGATCTACGAGCCCATCGCACGGCGCTTCATGGACAACCCGGACGAGTTCGCCGATGCCTTCGCTCGCGCCTGGTACAAGCTGACCCACCGCGACATGGGTCCGATCCAGCGCTACCTCGGCCCGGAGGTTCCCGCCGAGGAGCTGCTGTGGCAGGACCCGATCGCCGCGCCCGACTACGAGCCGGTCGGCCCCGCGGAGGTCGCCGATCTCAAGCAGCGGATCGCCGACTCGGGTCTCAGCGTCTCGCAGCTCGTGTCGACCGCATGGGCGGCGGCCTCGTCGTTCCGCGGGAGCGACAAGCGTGGCGGCGCCAATGGCGGCCGGATCCGTCTCGCCCCGCAGAGCGGCTGGGAGGTCAACGAGCCGGACCAGCTCGCGAGCGTGATCCGTACGCTCGAGGCGGTCCAGGCGGAGTTCAACGCAGGGCGTACCGACGGCACGCGGGTGTCGTTCGCCGACCTCGTCGTCCTGGGCGGCGTGGTCGGTGTCGAGCAGGCGGCCAAGGCCGCTGGGCTCGACGTCGAGGTGCCGTTCACGCCGGGTCGCGGCGACGCGACCGAGGAGCAGACCGACGAGGAGTCGTTCTCGTACCTCGAGCCGGCGGCTGACGGCTTCCGCAGCTACATCGGCAAGGCGGCCCCGCTCCCGGCCGAGTTCATGCTCGTCGACAAGGCGAACCTGCTCACCCTGAGCGCACCCGAGATGACCGTTCTGGTCGGTGGCCTTCGGGTGCTCGGCGCGAACCACCAGGGCAGCGAGCTGGGTGTACTCACCAAGACGCCCGGCGCCCTGACGAACGACTTCTTCGTGAACCTGCTCGACATGAGCTACACCTGGAAGCCGGTCGACGCCGACTCCGAGACGTCGGCGACGTACGAGGCCTTCGACGACGCAACGGGCGAGAAGGTGTGGACCGGCAGCCGGGCCGACCTGGTGTTCGGGGCCAACTCCGAGCTGCGTGCCCTCGCCGAGGTGTACGCCAGCGACGACGCGAAGCAGAAGTTCGTCACGGACTTCGTACGCGCTTGGGCAAAGGTCATGGACCTCGACCGCTACGACGTGAAGTAGCCCGACACAGACACGACTGTGCGCCGCCTCCCCGTCATCGGGACGCGGCGCACAGTCGTACGTGGGGCCGCGAGACCGGCACCTTCCGTGGGCGGGTGGCGGTCAGAGTGTTCTGCGGTAGCCGACAAAGGCCTTCGATGAGTCTGCGGGTGGCTCGATCTGGCCGGTGCCCGAGAATCCGCAGTTCTCCAGCACGTGTTGGGATGCGATGTTCATCGTCGATGCGCGTGCGACGACCTGCCTCACCCCACGCGCGCCGGCCACCCCCAGGGCGGCCAACACCGCGCGGCTGGCCACGCCGTTGCCCTGGACACGCTCGGCCACTCTGAAGCCCAGCTCGGTGACCTCGGGCCGATCGATGTCATACAGATTGATCCGCCCCGCCACCTCACCGGCGGAGCCGACGAGGACGAAACACAGGCTGCGCGCAGAACGGTTCTCGTCCACCAGACTCGCCAGTCGCTGCTCGAACTGCTCGAAGTAGTCGTCGCCACGGTCGCTCACGTGCCGGGCGAAGAACTCACGGTTCGCGAGCTCGAACCGCTCCATAGCCTCGGCATGGCGCATCTCGACGAGTTCGAGTCGCAGCGGCGGCTCACCCGCGATCTCCCAGGAGTCCACACGCGACAGGATTGCGATCACCCTGCTTCAACCGCAACAGAATTTCACGACTCCATCGGCACTCTCGCCCGCGTGGCAGGACTCCGGGGGCGGGACCTGGGGGTCGCACCCCCAGACAAACAACGATCGATACCCGCTCGCGCCCTCGCGAGCACACCGGTACCGATCGATCCTGAGTCGTCGTACGGGAACGCGGCACTCCTGCTGACCTGCGACTACACATAACGTCCTGGGGGTCAGAGGCTTCGATCCCTCGCTGGGGCCGCAAGAATCCCCCGGGGCGACCAGGCGTTGATAGTTCTGAACTAGTTCTGCATACTTGTGGCATGAGCACCGCCACGCTGTCTGAACTTCTCCGCAACCCCAACGACGTGATCGACCGCCTGAACGAAGGCGATGTCGTGCTGACGCGGCGTGGGGGCGAAGCACTGCGGCTATCGAAGGACCAGGACGCCTCGCAAGAGCGCGAGATGGTTGGGGCGCTCGCGCACTTGATCGGCGCCACCCTTCTCGATAAGGACGTTGTTGAACGTCTCGCAGGGTCCCTCCAGGAGTCGTTCCCGTGGATGGAGTTCCTCGACGCTCCTGCGCGGCAGCGGTTCGTCGATGACTTCCTGCGAACCGCCCGAGCATGCGCATCGGTGGGCCGTTTCGACCGGCTCGGCGTGGAGGTAGCGAACTGGCGAGAGACCGCGATCGCGTACTCCCTTGGCCTCCAGAGTCGACCTGACAACCTGGAGTACCTCCCTGAAGGCAGCGTCGTCCCGGATCCTCGCGCCTCGTGACGCGCGGCAAGGCCCGACGAGAGGACGACCTCGTCCGCCGTCCACTGAAACGGGCGGAGTACGGGATAGTCCTCATCACCCGGCAGGCAGAGAAGGGCTGGAAGGACGGCCTCGCCACCTACCGCAATGCGATTGTGGACGCGTGGGAGCACCTCTGCGTCGAACCCGCGCTGGAAGACGGCAAGCGGGTCTACCGGTTGAAGGCTGACCTCGCTCGGGGCACATACCAGGGCGAGGAGTACGACCGGTACCAGTACAAGTTTCCTGGCGGCGGCCGCATCTGGTACTTCATCGATACCACGACCAACAAGAAGGTCACCGGATATGTCCTCATCGAGGACGTACACACGGCACACCCAAACGAAACCAAGTAGACGCATTTCCTACGCGAAACACGAACGAGGAACACGCATCCCTTACAAACGATCCCACGTGGAGCTGGCGGGATTCCGTCGCAAACCGGCCCACTTGGGGGTCCGGGGGCGAAGCCCCCGGGCGGGGCCTGGGGGTCGCACCCCCAGACAGACAACGACCGATACCGGCTCGCGCCCTCGCGAGCACACCGGTACCGATCGATCGTGGAGCTGGCGGGATCCCGTCGCACACCGGCCCACTTTGGGGGTCCGGGGGCGAAGCCCCGGGCGGGGCCTGGGGGTCGCACCCCCAGACAGACAACGATCGATACCGGCTCGCGCCCTCGCGAGCACACCGGTACCGATCGATCGTGGAGCTGGCGGGAATCGAACCCGCGTCCTTCGGCGCAGCATCAGGTCTTCTCCGGGCGCAGTCTGCATGACGCTTTTCTCAGCCTCGGCATTCGAGCAGACACGCCGCCGACAGGCTCAGTCGCGAAAAAGTCCCGCACCTACCCCGCGACCGGGTAGGTGCAGCAAGCCTCCTTAATGAGGCCAGTGACTGGGACGGAGGCACTCCCAGGCTGACCCTTCGCTAGGCCGCCTCAGGCGGCGAGAGCGAAGTCAGTGCGCTTTGAATTGGCACTTGTGGTTTCCAAGGAACGTTTACGAGATGACCTTGGATTCTCGGCCCGCTTCATCTGATCCGTACGACCGAAGTCGAAACCGATCAGCCCCTCTTGAGTTGTCAATGCTGCCGGGGCAGCCGTTCCAGCGTACCTGGTCCAACCACCCCGGCGCATGCGCTATTCCGCTAGGCCCGCCAGGCCGGATCCCGGCCGAGCCACCCGGCGAGCCTTTCGTACGCAGCTGCGTCGGGGCCGACCGCGACGACCGGCCCGAACGGGATCGGCCCGCCTCGCGGCTCCTCGGGCAGCGCGTCCTGAATGACCTCCAATGCGTACGTGGCGAGTGCGTCCTCGAGCAGATCAGGACGGCCGATCGCGCTGGCGAGGTCCCATGCATGGGTCGTCAGCTCGTTGACGTACACCGCGATGGCCGCCCTCCCGGGCATGGTCCCGAACGGCACGGTGACCATCCGGTCGAGGACGGAGTCGTCGTCGAGTCGCTGTCCGAGTGTCGCCGCATCGTCCTTCCACACCGTGTCGCGGTCGTCGTCCGCGAACCCGTCGACGCTGCTCGGTACGTCGAACGGCGCTCCGCCGTCCAGGACATGGGCGATCCGGCGTAGCACACCGTCCATGTGGTTGAGCAGCGCGCGTACGTCGAACTCGTCGCATGGGGTCGACCTGGCGAGTGCGTCGTCCGTCGTTGCCGCGACGAGGGCGCCGGCCTGGTCGACCGCGTCCCGCAGGGTGCCTCGTGGGTCGGTGTTCATCTGGTTCTCCTCCCGTACTGACGCCGCCTTGACGTCGACAGGAACCACCATTCACGCAATACATGACGTCTTGTGTCATATATTTCTGCGAAGATTGTGAGCATGAAGGCCGACCGGTTGCTGTCGATCATGCTGCTGCTCCGCGGTCGCGCGTCGATGTCCGCGCGCGAGCTCGCCGACCATCTCGAGGTGAGTGCGCGTACGGTGATGCGCGACATCGAGGCGTTGTCGGCCGCCGGCGTGCCGGTGTACGCGGAGCGGGGGCGCAACGGCGGATTCTCCTTGCTCGAAGGGTTCCGGGCCGATGTCAGCGCGCTGACCGACGACGAGGCACAGGTGTTGTTCGCGTACACCGGCCTCGACACGCTCTCCGACCTCGGGCTCGGCAGCCAGGTGCGGCAGACGCTCGACAAGCTCGCCTCGACCGCTCCCGATCGCACGCTCGAACGCGCGCGTGACCTTCGCGATGTCGTGCATGTCGACCGCCGGCGATGGTTCGTCGATCCGGACGACTCACGTCACCTGCCGACGCTGCGGATGGCAGCGGTACGAAACCAGCGGGTACGAATGTCGTACCGCGGCGCTTCGGATGCTCGTGCGAAGCAGCGCACGGTCGACCCTTACGGGCTGATCGAGAACGGCGGACGGTGGTATCTGCTCGCACACCATCGCGGCTCGACCAAGACCTACCGCGTCGGGCGGGTGACGTCCCTCTCGGTGCTCGACGCGACCTTCGAACGACCGGCGGGTTTCGACCTCGATGCCGAGTGGGAGCGGATGCGGGAGAGGTTCGAGCGGCCGGGCGAGGACAACATCACGCTCGAGTTCCGCTGCAGCCGTGCCGAGGAGCGTCAGGTGCGCCGGGCGTGCCAACCCATGCTGGTGAGCGGAACGACGATCGACACGGACGAGTCGGGGCCCGACTCGGTGCTGATGCGATGCACCTTCCGGATACGCCGGGCTGCCATCGGCACCCTGCTCGCGTTCGCCGGCGACGTCGAGGTGCTCGCGCCGTCCGATCTGCGTACCGAGATGCGCGAGGTCGCTCGCGCGGCCGCCGCGACGTACGAGGCCTGACTACCGGCGCAGCCCGAACAGCTCGACGGCGTTCTGCCAGCACACCGACCGCAGCCAGTCGTCACCGAGCCCGAGGCGCTCGAGCGCCTCGAGCTGATGCGCGTAGGAGTACGGGATGTTCGGGAAGTCCGACCCCAGCAGCACGCGTGGCTCGAGGTCATGCAGGCGCGGCAGCAGGTCGGCAGGGTACGGCGCTTCGGCGTCGAAGAAGTCCGTGAACGCCATCGTGGTGTCGAGCCGGACGCGCTCGTACTTCTCCGCGAGCACAAGGAAGTCGGCGTACTCGGGCGCACCCATGTGCGCGACGACCATCGGAAGTCGTGGATGCCGGGAGAGCACCTCGCCGATCGGCCCCGCTCCCGTGTGCCGTCCGGCCACCGGACCGGATCCGGCGTGCACGACAACGGGCGTCTCGCTGTCGGCGAGCGCGGCCCACACCGGGTCGAGCAGCGCATCTCGGGGATCGAAGTCGCCGACCTGGACGTGCACCTTGAAGATCTCGGCACCATCCTCGATCAGGCCTTCGACGTACGAGCCGGCCGATGGCTCGGGATAGAACGTCGCCGACCAGAGAACCTCGTCATGCCGCTCGGCGAAGTCACGCGCCCAGCCGTTCAGGAAATCCGCAACACCGGGCTTGTGCGCGTACGGGAGCGCGGAGAAGCGGCGAACACCGAACGACCGCAGGGTGGCGAGGCGCTCGTCGTCGGAGCCGCGGTACCTGATCGGCCACGGCCGCCCGATCAGCGGGCCCCGCTCGTCGAAGTGAGCCCAGACCCGGTCCATGATGGCCGCCGGCATGAAATGCACATGCGCGTCGAAGAGCCCGGGAAGGCCGAGCGCATCGACCCAGGCGCGTACGTGCGCGACGTCGTCGGCCGGGTCGATCAACGAAGACCCTTGATCCGGCGGCCGACCTCCTGCTGCGCCTGCCGGTTCTGGTCGCGTTCGGCGATCGCGTGGCGCTTGTCGTACGACTTCTTACCGCGTGCGAGCGCGATCTCGACCTTCGCGCGACCGTCGAGGAAGTACAACGACAGCGGAATGACGGTGAGGCCCCGCTCGCTGACCCGGCGCTCGATCTTGTCGATCTCGGAGCGGTGCAGCAGCAGCTTTCGCTTGCGTCGTACGGTGTGGTTGGTCCAGGTGCCCTGGGTGTACTCGGGGATGTGGACGCCCAGGAGCCACATCTCGCCGTCGTCGAAATCGGCGAAGCCGTCGGTGAGCGACGCCCGCCCGGCCCGCAGCGACTTCACCTCGGTGCCGGTGAGTACCAGACCCGCCTCGAAGGTGTCCTCGATGTGGAAGTCGTGCCTCGCCTTGCGGTTCTGCGCGACCACCTTGCGCCCGCTCTCCTTCGCCATCCACCCATTGTCGCAAACCCGCCCCAAACCCCCGTGGGCCGCACGTTTGTGCGGAGACACGCCGGCGTTTCCCGCGAGAACGTGCGGCTCACGGTGGGGATGCGAGTCTCACAGCCAGTTCATCGGGTTGGTCGTCGCACCGTTGACGTACACCATGAAGTGCATGTGGCAGCCGGTCGAGTAGCCGGTCGTGCCCGAGTAGCCGATGACCTGGCCCTTCAGTACGTGCTGGCCGACGCCGACCGAGAAGCTGGTCATGTGGTTGTACGACGTGGCCACGCTGACCCCGCGGTGGATGCCGTGGTTCATGATGATCCGGTTGCCGTACCCCTCGTTGTAGTACGCCGACGTGACCGTGCCGTCCTCGGACGCGTGTACGGGCGTACCGCAAGTGGCGCCGAAGTCGGTGCCGTCGTGCAGCTTGTAGTAATGCAGGATCGGGTGGAACCGCATCCCGTACGGCGACGTGATGTAGGTGTTCCTGATCGGGTAGTCCAGATCGAACGTCGGGGACGGTCCGCCGCCGCCGTTGTTGGAGCCACCGTTGTTGGAGCCACCGTTGTTGGAGCCACCGTTGCTTCCACCGTTGTTCTGCTGCTGCTGCTGTTGCTGTTGTTGCTGCTGCTGTTCCTCGAGCGCCTCCTGGCGTTCGCGCTCGGCGATCTTGCGCAGCATGGCGCCGATCCGGTCGCGCTCGTCCTCCAGCTGGTTCAGCTGCGCGAGGTCCGCGTCCTTGGCGTCCTCGGCGTCCGCGCGGGCGGCGTCGGTCTTGCCGACGAGCTGTTCGACGTCGGCCTCGTTCTGCTTCGCCTCGAGTTCGAGCTTCTTCTTCAGCTCCAGGTTGCGGGCGGCTTCGGCCCGCTCCTCCGCGACCCGGTCGCGCGCGTCCTGCACCTCGTCGCGCTGGACCTGGAGGATCACTTCAGACGCGTCGAGGTCTTCCAGCGTTGCGCTCTGTGCTTCGTTGACCGCGCTCGTGTAGTCCATCCGGACGCCGAACGAGCTCGAGGTCTCGCCCTTGAGCAGTGAGCTGAGCGCGCGCAGGCTGGGATCGCCCGATGACGCCTGCTCGATCAGGAACTGCTGCGCCTTCTCGGTCGCGTCGTCGACGCGATCGCGGCCGCCCTGCAATGCGGACTTGGCGGTCTCGAGGTCCTGCTCGGCGTCTGCGAGCCGGGCCTGCATCGTCTCGTCGTACGCGCGCGCCGTCTGCAGCTGGCCCTGGGTGGTCGCGAGCGTGTCGCGCGCAGTACCGAGCTTCACCTTGGCGGCCTCGTACGCGTTGCTGGCGTTGACCAGGCGCTCGCTGGACTCGTCGAGCGAGGCCTCGGCCTGGTTGATGTCTTGGCTGACCTCACCGCGCTTGTTCTTGAGGTCGCCCTTCTCGTCGGCCGAGGCCGCCGTCAGGGTCGAACAAGCGAGGACGGTCACGAGGAGCGCCGCCGTCGCGAGCCGGGTACGTCGCGCGGATGTCGAGGGCACAGTGCTGGGTGACGACGAATTCGGATCGTCTCCCGGGCACTGTGTACGACCATGGGGGAAGTGTCGTAACACAGTGTTGCCTTCGCTTTCGCTGTCTGCTCTCTTTTCTGCTGCTGATGGGCCTTCGACGAACTTGTTCACGGGTACGCGGCACGGGGCCGCGGACACGCAAGAGCGACGCTAACGCACGCACCTCAAACTTTGAGGTATTTGCGGGTCATGAAGAGTGTCGGAATCAGCGCGAGCAGGATTGCGAACCCGAGCGTATAGAGCGCGACGGTGCCGGCGTCGGACCAGTCGACCCACAACGTCATCTCGCTGAGCTTCTCGCGTGCTTGGGCGTACACGATGAACTTCATGAACGCGGCGAGTCCCGCACAGGCAAGGGCCGCGGACACGAGAGCGGCGACGAGGCTCTCCAGGATGAACGGCATCTGGATATGCCAGGTCGATGCGCCGACCAACCGCATGATGCCGATCTCGCGGCGCCGGGCGTACACCGTCATCCGGATCGTGTTCGACACCTGGAGCACGGCGGCGATGACGAGCAGCAGCGCGACGCCGATCGCGGCCCACCTGATGTAGTCGAGGATCGAGAACAGCGGGCCGAGCAGATCGCGGAGGTTCTCGGTCGACGCGACGCCGTTCATCCCTTCGACCTGGCTCTCGACCTCCTTGTGATCATCCGGGTCGTTCATCGTGACGAAGTACGACGCGGGAAAGTCCTTCGCGTTGAGACCCTCGAGGATCTCGTCGTCGATCTCGTCGCCCTGCTTGTACGTCTCGCGCAGGATGTCGAGGAACTCCTCCGAGCTGCGGAACTCGACCGACTCGACCGCCGGGTTGTCGTCGAGCGCTTTCTTCACGGCGTCGGCCTGCTCGTCGGTCGCGGCACCGCCGAGGCAGTTCGAGCTGCGCGAGTTCTCCGTGCACAGCACGACCTGCACCTGGAGCTCGTTGCCGAACCGCTCCTCGGTGTGGTCTGCCTGCTGCTGGAGGAGCAGGCCCAGCGAGGCGAGTAGCAGTGACACCGTCATGGTGACGATGAGCGACACCGACATCGAGACATTGCGCCTCAGGTTGGTGCCGAGCTCAGAGAAGACCTGTGTGAACGCCATAACTCCCCGCGGATCAGTTCTGGGTGCCGTAGACGCCGCGCGCCTGGTCGCGGATCACCTTGCCGTCGTCGAGCTCGATGACGCGCTTGCGCATCTGGTCGACGATGCCCGCATCGTGGGTCGCCATCAGCACGGTCGTGCCGGTGCGGTTGATGCGGTCGAGTAGCTTCATGATGCCGACGGAGGTCGTCGGGTCGAGGTTTCCGGTCGGCTCGTCCGCGATCAGGATCATCGGGCGATTCACGAACGCACGAGCGACCGCCACGCGCTGCTGCTCGCCTCCGGAAAGCTCATCGGGCAGGCGCTCCGTCTTGTTCTCGAGCCCGACGAGCTCGAGCGTCTCGGGTACGAGTCGCCTGATCTCGCTCTTGGACTTGCCGATGACCTGGAGAGCGAAGGCGACGTTCTCGAACACCGTCTTGTTCGGAAGCAGCCGGAAGTCCTGGAACACGGTGCCGAGGTCGCGTCGAAGCCGAGGCACCTTCCAGCTCGCGAGCCGGTTGATCTCCTTGCCCGCGACGTACACGCGCCCGGAGGTCGGGCTGGCCTCGCGCAGGATGAGCCGTAGGAAGGTCGACTTGCCCGAGCCGGATGCCCCGACCAGGAACACGAACTCGCCCTTGTCGACCTCGACGTCGACTGCCTCGAGGGCAGCGCGTTGCTGGCCGGGGTAGGCCTTGGTGACGTTGTCGAAGCGGATCACGGATCTCTCGCGGCCAGGTGATAGGCGTCATGGGATGTCCCGCCGCGCGGCGGGGCTGGCCAGCAACCGAGTGTACGTCGGCACGCCAGACGAGCCCGGCCGACACGGCCGTCGTCGTGTCGGCTTCGTAGAATGAGGGCGAACCCCCTACGAATCGAGGAACTTTCGTGTGCGGCATTGTCGCGATCCACGACCCCGTCACCACCCATGCGGAGCTCGGCCACCAGATGCTCGACCGGGTCCGCCACCGGGGCCCCGACGGCTACGGCTCGCGTACCGTCGGTGACACCTGGCTCGGCCATACCCGGCTCGCGATCGTCGACCTTGCCGACGGCGACCAGCCGCTCGGCTCCGACGACGGGCACTGGGTGGTCGCGAACGGCGAGATCTACAACCACAGTGATCTCCGCGAGGACGCCGGGTACGCGTTCCGGACCCGTTCGGACAGTGAGGCAGCGCTCGCAGCGGCGAGGAGCGGCTCGGACGACGACCTGGCGGAGCTACGAGGCATGTTCGCCTTCGTCGTCGCGCATGCCGACGGCACGGTGCTCGCGGCGCGCGACCCGCTCGGCGTCAAGCCGTTGTACTGGGTACGCGACGGCTCCATGACGGCGTTCGCCTCCGAGCTGGGTGCGTTCGACCCGCAGACGCGCCCGCACGTCGAGGAGTTCCCGCCGGGCTTCCGCTGGTCGCCCGAGTCGGGCCTTGCCCGTTTCCGCGACCTGCGTACGGATGTCGCGCCGGTGGAGTCGCGCGATGACGCCATCGCCGCGATCCGCTCGTCGTTCGTCGACTCGGTGCGGTACCGGATGATGGGTGACGTACCGGTCGGCGTGTTCCTCTCCGGTGGGCTCGACTCCAGCCTCGTCGCCGCGGTCATGGCCCGCTACGCCGACCCGTCGCGCGGGCCGATCCACTCGTTCGCCGCGGGTACGAAGGACAGCACGGATCTCGCCGCGGCACGCCGCGTCGCCGACCACCTCGGCCTCGAGCACCACGAGCGCGTGTTCGGCCCCGACGAGGTCGTCGCGGTGCTCCCCGATGTCGTCGGCTGCATGGAGTCGTACGAGCCCTCTTTGGTACGCAGTGGAGTGCCCAACTACCTGCTCTCCGAGCTCGCGTCCACGACGGTCAAGGTCGTGCTCACCGGCGAAGGTGCCGACGAGCTCTTCGCCGGGTACGACCATCTGCGCGCGATCGACCACGAACAGCTCGCCGAGGAGCTGATCCGCAGCGTCGAGGGCCTGCACAACCTCAACCTGCAGCGCTGCGACCGGGTCACGATGGCGCATGGCCTCGAGGCGCGGGTGCCGTTCCTCGACCGCAGCCTGGTGTACCTCGCCCAGCGCATCCCGATCGAGTGGAAGCTGCCGCGCGAGCGCGGTCAGGAGAAGGCGCTGCTGCGCGAGGCGTTCGCCGGCTGGCTGCCCGACGACATCCTGTGGCGGCCGAAGGAGCAGTTCGGCGACGGCAGCGGCATGGCCGATGTGATGCAGCGCGAGGCGTACCGTGTCGCGGCCGACCGCGACTGGCAGGCGGTACGCGTCGCGGGGCTGCCCGCACCGCGTAGCCGCGAGGAGCTCGCGTACCAACGCATGTTCGCCGACCATCTCGAAGGCGTGCACCCGCGGGTGCTCGGGCGATTCGCGACGGCCTGATGGCAGCCGTGCCGGATGCCGTGCGGTCGTCGCTGTCCGGCATTGCGGCACGTGACTCGGAGCTGAACTCGTTCGTACACCTCGACGACGCGGCACCCGGCGCGCCGGCAGTTCCCGGCCCGCTGAGCGGCCGACCGGTCGCGGTGAAGGACAACATCGCCGTACGCGGTGCGCCGTGGGGGTGCGGTTCGGCGACTCGGCGCGCCGAGCGGCCGGCGCATCGTGATGCCGAGGTGGTACGCCGGTTGCGCGAAGCGGGCGCGGTGGTCATCGGCACGACGAACCTCGACGAGTTCGCGATGGGTGCGTCGACGGAGAGCTCGGCATGGGGTCCGACGCTCAACCCCTGGGACACCGAACGCAGTCCCGGCGGCTCGAGCGGGGGGTCGGCGGCCGCGGCGGCCGCGTACGACGTGCTGGCACTCGGCACCGACACCGGCGGCTCCATCCGCGAGCCGGCTGCACAGTGCGGGGTCGTCGGGGTGAAGCCGAGCCACGGCGGCGTTCCGCTCGATGGCGTCGTGCCGTTCGCTCCGAGCCTCGATACGGTCGGGCCGCTCGCGCGTACCGTCGCCGACGCGGCACTGCTGCACGACGTCCTCGCCGGGTCGACCCCCCAGCTCGCCGCCGCGGCCGAGGCCGGGCGGATCGCCCCGATGCTTGCCGACCTGACGATCGGCGTCGTCGAGCAGATGTCCGGCGATCGCAACTCCCCCGAGATCTGCGCCCAGTTCGTACGCGCCTGCGAGGCGCTGGTCGCGCACGGCGCACGGCTTCGGCACGTCCAGCTCGCCCGCACGGGCGAAGCGCTGCCGACGTACTACGCCATCTCGTCGGCAGAGGCGCTGATCGTGCTCGAGAGCCATGCCATGCTCGGGGAGCTCGGCGACGAGGCGGCGCAGCGGCTGGAGATCGCGCGGACGCTCGGCGGCTCCGACCAGCTACGCGAGGCGTTCTCGGTACGCGAGATGGTGGCGCGCGATGTCGGTCACTGCTTCGAGTCCTGCGATGTGCTGGTGAGCCCGACCATGCCTCTCGTCGCCCCACCACTGGGCAGGCGTGGTGTTGACGACCCGCTCGCCATCCCGCGTACGGACTGGTGGACGGTCGAGGCGAACCTCGCGGGTGTACCGGCGATGTCCATGCCGTGCGGGGTGGGATCGGACACCGGTCTACCGGTCGGACTACAGCTCATGGCGCCGCACGGACTCGACGCCCGGCTCTATCGGGTCGCGGCCGCCATCGAGCCCGACCTCGCCCAGATCTGACCGCTACTTTGCCCCGCGGATTACCATGGGCCCATGGTAATCCGCGCCGCTACCCAGCAAACTTGCTACCCAGCGGCGCGGTCTGCCACGTAGCGGTGACGGCCGTACGCGCCTGCCGCGTGCGTCAGGACGCCGCGGTGGCGGTCTCGTGGCTGCGCCGCCAGCGGATGCCCGCCTCTATGAAGTCGTCGATCTCGCCGTCGAAGACCGCGCTGGTGTTGCCGGTCTCGTACTCGGTACGAAGATCCTTGACCATCTGGTACGGATGCAGCACGTAGTTGCGCATCTGGTCGCCCCACGAGGCCGCGACGTCGCCGCGTAGCTCGTCCAGCGTGGCACGCTCCTCGGCCTTGCGTACGGCGAGCAGCTTGGCCTTCAGGATGACCATCGCGGTCGCCTTGTTCTGTAGCTGGCTCTTCTCGTTCTGGCAGCTCACCACGATGCCGGTCGGGATGTGCGTCAACCTCACGGCGGAGTCGGTGGTGTTGACGCTCTGCCCGCCGGGACCCGACGAGCGGTAGACGTCGACCTTGATCTCGTCCTCGGGTATGTCGATCTCGTCGGTCTGCTCGAGCACCGGAACGACCTCGATCGCCGCGAACGACGTCTGTCGCCGGCCCTGGTTGTCGAACGGCGAGATGCGTACCAGGCGGTGCGTGCCCGACTCGACCGACAGCGTGCCGTACGCGTACGGCGCCTTGACCGCGAACGTCGCCGACTTGATGCCGGCCTCCTCGGCGTACGACGTGTCGTACACCTCGGTCGGGTACTTGTGTCGCTCGGCCCAGCGGACGTACATGCGCATCAGCATCTCGGCGAAGTCGGCGGCATCGACGCCGCCGGCGCCGGAACGTACGGAGATGAGCGCCTCGCGGGAGTCGTACTCGCCGGACAGCAGGGTACGTACCTCGAGTGCTTCGATCGCCTTGTGGATGCGCCTGAGATCGGCCTCCGCCTCGGCCAACGTGTCGGCGTCGGACTCCTCCTGCGCGAGCTCCACGAGCACGCCGAGGTCGTCGAGTCGCTGACGCAGCCCGGTCGTACGCTCGAGCTCTGCCTGGAGCACGGACAGCCGGCCCGTCACTCGCTGCGCGTTGGCCTGGTCGTCCCAGAGATCCGGTGCACCGACCTGCTCCTGCAGATCGGCGATCTCGCCGCGCATGCCGTCGAGGTCGAGAACGTTCTCGATCGAGCGCAGGGTCGCGTCGAGCTGCTTGATCTGGGTGTCGAAATCGGTACCGGCCACCCTGCGACAGTACCCCGTGTGGCCGATCGTGGGACGCACTGCCCTGCGCCGGGGTCGGGCGATGCGCACTGCGGTCACGAGTCGTCGGGTACGTCCTCGTCGTATCCCTTCGGGTCGCTGCAGAAGACCGGACACCGAGGCCGGTGGCAGGTCGCGCTCGATCTGGGCGCGTACGTCATCCACCGTCATGGCACCCAGTGAGCCGGTGTCGCGGAACAGCCGGGTAGCGCCGTCGTACGGGTAGGACCACGCGACGGCGAGTACGCGCTCCCCGGCCGCAGCCGAGGCTCGCCGGCGTACCACGGCGACGGCCTGGTGACCCCGAGGTCGCCACGTCGATCAGGGCAACGGTCGCCACGACCATCAGGCCGACGAGCAGCCACAGCACGGGTCTGCGATGCCGGCGTTGCGCCGAGGACATCGTCTGCATGATCACGCTCCGTGCCTTCGACGTACGCCCTGCGACGTCGGTTCCCCCGCCCAGAACGAATTACACCGATGAAATTCTCGGCGTGTCACGGCGTGTCGACTGGTGTTCATGTGACTGATGGGACTCAAGTGGTTGACACGTCGCCGCCCCGGGGTGAGGCTTCGAGGAGAACCGCCCCCTGGAATGTAGGTACTGCGATGAATATGCGCTTCTCGGTGAGCGCGGCAGCCGTCGCCCTGCTCAGCGCAACCGTGCTGTCGGCGCCGGTATCGGCCGCCGACCAAGAAACCCCGTCCGATCCGTCCGACAACTGGCCACCCACCAACGCACGTACGAGCTCGCCCGGCAGCGTGCCGCCGACGACGATCACCCCCGCCATGCAACGCGAGATAGACCGCGTGGTCGCGGCCGGAAGCTCCGGCGCACGGCTCGCCCCGTCGGCGAGCGCACGAGCGCTCGCGTCCGCCAAGATCCGCTGCGCGACGTTCGAGTCGCAGCGCTACTGCCTCAACTACGGGTGGACTACCCGTACTGCAGCCGAGCTCCGGCGCGATCTCGTCTCGCGAGAGTCGACTGCGATGCGGACGGGAGGTCGCCAGACCGGCGACGCGGACCTGCTCGACTCCCTGCGCGCGGGCGCCCGGATGGCACCGCAGGCGCAGGCCGCGGCCGACCGTGCGGAGCTACGACGTGCCGCCGCTGCGACCAGCAAGGTGGTGGAGCTTCGGCACGAGCTCGAAGGCACGGCGTACCCGGCGGGCTACTTCGCCCGGCACCCCGAGGCACGCGCCGCAACGACCGAGCGCAAGCTGACGTACCCGAAGCGCTACTACGTGCTCAACTGGCATCACGTACGTGAACAGCGACGCTCGTACTGGTGCGGTCCCACCACCATGCAACTGATCGCTTGGGGTTGGCACGGCAAGGGCAGCGTCAGGCCGCAGTCGCTGTGGGCCCGACGGCTCGGCACCACCACGAGCGGCAGCGGGATCTGGAACATGGTCGCCGCCGTCAACAAGTACACCGGCTTCGACAAGAAGAAGTACGCCGGCAAGTACATCGTCTTGGACATCAGCGGCTACGGCTACAAGAAGTGGCTCAGCCTCAACAAGCGCCACTACGCCAAGTACCGTGCCCCGATCGTGATGCACCCCGTGCTCGACGCGAGGTACTTCGACTACCTCCACGGCTACTCCGGCGGTGGACACTTCCAGGTCGGACGCGGCTACAACAACCGCGGCAAGAACCCAGCGACGATCGGTCTGTTCGAACCGTGGAACCCGCGGCGCTTCAACTCCAGCGCACCGTACGTGGCACGGCTGCAGTACCACCGCGCGTACATGAGCTACCTCGCGAACAAGGCCCATCCCCAGCAGAACATCGGGGTCTGATGCCGCGGGCGAGATCGACCATCGCGATCGCCGCGCTCTGCCTGGTCGCGGCCTGTTCGTCAGGAGGCGACGACGAAGCCGCCGACGACGAGACCCCGACCGGCAGCGGCGCGAGTCCAAGCACCGGTACGAGTACCGACGACGGGCCCGAATCGGGAGGCTCGGGGACGGGTACCGACGAGGCACCCGACGCGGCCGAGGCCGAGACCGCCGGGCTCGACTGGAGCGTACGAAAGCTGCGGGCCGACGGCGCCGCGGCGGCAACACGCGGGTGGACCGGTGTCGCCGACACGCTCGGCAAGCGCGTCACGATCACCGGACCGGGCAAGACCCTTCGGTTCAGGGCCGGTAAGGGACGCGTGCAGGCGCTCGAGATGCAGTGGCCGTGGGCGGTCGTGTACGCGGGCCCGAGCCTGACCGCGCGTGGCGCCAAGTCCGGCAAGCTCGCCGTGTACGACCTGCGCACCGGTGAGCGGCGGATGGTCGGGCAGGTGGGCTCGGCCCCACCGCCAGCCGCCGCGGGGTCGATCTCCATGTACGACGGTGCGCTCGCGTACCCCACCGGACCGAACGACCACTACTGCCTCGCCCGGCTCGACCTCGGCTCGCTCGATGGCGAACAGCTGACCTGTGCCAAGCCGCTCAAGGAGGGCTTCACCCAGCTGAGGCTCACGCCCGACGCGCTCGGATACACCAGCTTCGACAACCGGTCGAAGCCCTGCATGACCCTCAAGGCGGTCAAGAACGGCACCGCCCAGGTCGTCGGTGCGGCCAAGCGGTGTGTCGGCTGGGAGATCGTCCCGGGCGGTGAATCCCAACTCTGGTTGCAGATTCGCAACCGACACCGAGTCGAGATCGGCACCGCGTACGCGCGCGGGCCCGACGGCGAGGTCGCCAAGCTCGGGGCCGCGATGTCCGGCTCGTCGACCTGGTGCGGCGGGGCGACGTACTACCTACGCCCGGCGAGCAAGGACGGCACGGCGGACGACCTGATGCGTTGGTCGCCGGAGTCCGGCCTCGAACGCGTGTGGAAGCCGCGCGGCCGGAAGGTGTCGTTCGTGTTCGCTCCGCACTGCGGCGGATCGACGATCACGTTGCCCGGTCTCGACCGCAACCAGAACGCGATCCTGATGTCGGCGCCCGCGACGTAGCGAACCGCGCTCAGTCGCGAGACTTGCGTTCCAGGCGTCCCTCGACGAAGCAGAACATGAAGCGGTCACCGGCGACGAACCCGGCATCCTTCTCGTTGTAGTAAAGGCATGTCGTACCCGCAGCGCCGTCGCCCGTCGACTCCTCCTCGGGTTCGCCGAACTCGTCGCGAACGGTCTCCTCGCGGGCGCCGATCTTCACCGACTGGAACTGCTCGGTCGTGATCGCGGTCTCGTTACGCTTGCTCTCGACGTCCTTCACGGCGTCGTCGATCACCGTGAAGAACACCAGGATCAACACGATGATCACGACGATGACGACAGCGGCGACGCCGCCGAGTACGAACAGGACGTTGCGCAGGGTACGCGGCGACCGGTCTGCGGACGGCGCGGCCGGCGTCTCGCCGTCGCGACGTGGCCCGAACCCGGGTATCGCGGCTCGACGCCCGTCGTCCTCCGGGTGGGTGCGCTCGTCGGCGTCCGAGTCCGACATGCGCGCGCCTTTCGTCTGAACAGCTTGGAGATCTGGCTCGCCGCGCGACCGCGGCGTTGCTCGTTGGTCAGGATACTCGTACGAGTACGGACGCCTCACCGGCCACCGTCACCCCGTCACCCCACCCCGCGACACGCAGCGGAAGATCGAGCGGTGCGCTGACCCGAACGCGGATCTGGTCACCGTCCTGCTCGACCCGCCAGCGCAGCCCGGGGTAGTCGGCGATCGCTCCGCAGTCGGCGAGGTACGCAGAGACGTACTCGCCGGCGACGACCGCATCGATCGGCGCTTCCTCACCGAGCCCCGACGCGTAGACCTGCTCGCCTTGCACCGCGTCTGCGGCCGCCAGTGCCGCACCGTCTGCGATGTTGTTCATCGCGGTGCGTCGCAGGTACGCAGACGAGACGTCGACGACGACCGCCATCAGGATGCTGGCGAGCGCGAAGAACCCGATGATCATCACGCCGACCTGGCCGCGATCGGTCCGCCGCCTCACGAGCGGTCCTCGCGAAACGTGCCGTACGGCTCGGTGTGCCGGGCATCTACCGTTATCGCCGGCGCCGCGCCGCCGAAGACATCGGGTGCGAGTGGGAGCTGCTGTCTCACAGTCACCACTACCGTCACTGCGCTACCCGGTGTCAGGCAGCTCTGTGCGCTCGGAGCGCACTCAACATCGACGCTCGCCTCCACGATGCCCTGGTCGGCCAAGGCCGTACGCGCCGCGCGCTCGGCTCGGTCGTACGCCGCCGCAGTGTCGGGCGCCAGCACGAAGGCTCGCCCGGCCGCTCGACTGGCCGTACTCGCACCGTACGCGGCGCGTTGGACATCGGACGCCGTGAGCACGAGGTAGACGAGGGGCACCAGCAGCAGCAACCCGAGCCAGACGAACTCGATCAGCGCGCTGCCGCGATCGTCGCGGGTCACGACGGACGCTCCTGGACGGCGTGGCCCTCGACCGCAAGCTGCACGCCCGGCCCGAACAGCCCGAGAGCGGGTACCGACGCCTCGATCCGCACCTCGACACCGGGGTATCCGTCGACGCTGGTCGGTGCCGCGTCGATCGACGTCGCGTACTCGGCGCCGACGGTGTCATCGATGAGGTCGTGCGCGCGCTGCTCGGCGGTCGACGACGTGCCGTCGACGGTCGCCGCCTGACGTGCCGCCTCCGATGCCGCCGACGTGAGGGTGTTGCGTACGTGCAGTACGAGGCCGACCTGGAGGATCCCGAGGACGAGGGGTACCAGCACCACCATCACCATGCAGAAGTCGGCGACCGCAGAGCCCCTGTCTCGCGACGGCGACGTCAGGCGGAGCCGGAGACGCGGTCGAGCGCCGACTGCAGCATGCCCTGCAGACCGGGTCTCGCGACGGCGAGGATCGCGGCCACGAGCGCGGCCGTCATCAACGTGATCATCACCCACCCCGGTACGTCTCCTCGCTCGTCGCGAGGATGTGCCGTGCTGACTCGGATCCATTGCCGATAGACGAAATGCATGGCGGAACCATGCCAGTACTTTGTGACGTACGCCACTCGAAGCCCGCCGACTGTGGATAAGAGGTTCGGTGTGCACGGTACGACTGTTCACGGCGACGTCAGCTGCAGAACGACGAGACCGGGGAAGAACGCGAAGAGCACCGTGACCGGCAGGATCAGGAAGACCACCGGCGCCATCATCGCGACCTCGCGACGCGCACCGTCTTCGATCATTGCGTGCCTGCTCGCCTCGCGTACGTCGGCGGCCTGGGCGTGCAAGACGTCGACGAGCGGTGTGCCTCGATCGATCGCAACGGCAAGGGCCTCTGCGAACCGGGCGACGCTGGGAACACCCGTCCGAGCGCTCAGATCGTCAAGCGCACGGGAGATCCGGGTCCCGGTGTGGATCTCGGCGAGGACTCGACGCAGCTCGTCGGACAGCTCCCCCTGGCTCACCGCGACACATCGTTCCAGCGCAGCGACCGGCCCCTCCCCCGCAGCCACCGACAGGGCGAGCAGGTCGGTGACCGTCGGGAACTCCTCGACCATGCGTCGTTCGCGATGCCGGACCGAACGGCCCAGAGCCTGGTCTCTGGCGACGACACCTGCCGCGAATGCGATGGCACACAGCAACAGCAACGCCAGCGGAGACACGGCGGTGCGCACCGACCACAGCACCCCGATGCCCGCGGTGGCCGCGAACGCGCCGAGTCCCCAGAGCGCCTGCTGGACACGGAACTGCTCGAGCGTGAGCGCCGACCCGACGCGGTCGAGCTGACGCCGGATCGTCGCACCGCCGCCGAGTACGCGCTCGACGCCGCCTGCGATGCGTCGGACGGATGGGCCGAAGATCGCCCACCCGACGGCCGTGGGTCGACTGGACGGCGCCGGCTCCGTCGCCATCCGCGGGGCCTCGGGAAGGTCACGCAAGTACGGGTCGACGCGATCGGCCAGAGCCGGGCGTCGACGCGACAACGCGTACGCGACCACGACCCAGACGCCGGCCGCGGTCGAGAGGCCGAGCAGTGCGCCGAGCACGGTGGCGCTCATGCGAGGGTGCGTCGTTCGTCCGGCAGCCGCCCGAGCCTGATCATCAGCCGGTACGCGACAACGCAGGTACTCGCTCCGACTCCGAGCACGACGAGACCCGCCCCGGTGGAGAAGCGCGAGACGACGTCTTGCTGGAACGACATCAGCAGCAGGATGCACCAGGGCGCCGCCACGGCCAGCCGCGCACCATTCACCGTCCAGGACTGTCGAGACTCGAGCTCGCCCCGGGTGCGCAGGTCGTCACGCAGGAAGGAGGACAGCGTGCGAAGCATTGCGCCGAGATCGCCTCCCCCGACGTCTCTCGCGATGCGAAGGCCTTCGACGACGCGGTCTCCGACGGGGTCGGCGAGCCGCTCCTTGAGCAGATCGAGGGACGCGTTGAACCGCCCGCTGGCTTGGTAGTCCAGGGCGAACTTCTCGAACGGGTCGCGTAATGGCACGGGCCCGCGTTCGCCGAGCTCGACAAGCGCTTCGGGCAGCGAGAGCCCTGCGCGCACGGCTGACCCGAGGTTGTCGACCACCTCTGGCCATACCTCGCGGCGCTCTCGGCGGCGTCGGGCCTGTCGCGCGCGCAGCACGGCGATCGGCAGGTACGCGGCCATCGCCGCGAACACGACGGCGACGGCCCAGGTCTGCGACACGAGCAGGATCACGAAGCCGACCACAACCGAGCAGGCGGTGCACAACAGCATCACGCCGACGGGAGTCACTCCTTCGACGCCGGCACCGCGAAGCAGCCTGGCGAGGCCCGGGGTGCGCGGGCGTCGCTGGTGCTCTGGCTCGGGATCGGAGATCGCCGTCCAGACCAGCAGCAGCCCGAGACCGAACAGCAGGCCGATCACCACCCCCACGTCAGATCTCCGCGGTCGCGAGGAGGTGATCGAGATCGATGCCCGCGTGCGCGTACCGCTCCGGCCTGGGCGGAACACCCGACATGCGGCGCAGCTGGCCGTCGTTGGTCGTGAACACTGCCTCGGACTCGATCAGGTCGTTCTCGACCCGGCCGGTGACGGCAACGATCTCGTCAACACGGCGCTGACCGTGCGCATCGATCGCCACATGGACGACGAGGTCGACCGACGATGCGACGGTGGGTACGACGAACCGCGCCCCGATGTTCTCGGCGGCGAGCAGCGGCAGCGTGCACATCTTGACGAGCGCCTGGCGGGCGGAGTTCGCGTGCAGGCTTGCCATGCCGGGAAGACCGGCGTTCAACGCGAGCAATAGGTCGAGGCATTCCGCCGAGCGCACCTCGCCGACGAGGATCCGCGACGGGCGCATCCGAAGTGCCTCCTTCACCAACGTACGAAGGGGAATCTCGCCCGTGCCCTCCAACCCGGACTGCCGGGTCTGCATGGCAACGGTGTCGGGATGCCCGAACCGCAGCTCGAACACCTCCTCGCACGTGATGACGCGCTGCGACCCCGGAATCGACGCCGACAGACAGTTGAGCAGCGTCGTCTTCCCCGACTGGGTGCCGCCGGACACGATGACGTTCAGACCCGCACGTACGCTCGCGTCGAGGAACGCCGCCACCGGCACGGTCAACGAGCCCAAGGCGACGAGGTCGTCGAGCGAGTACGCCCGCGCGATGAACTTCCTTATGTTGACGGCGTCGTAGCCACGCGCGATCCCGTCGCGTACGACGTGCAGCCGATGGCCGCCGGGCAGCATGGCATCGACGAACGGCTGGCTCACGTCGAGGCGCCGCCCGCTCGACTTGAGCATTCGCTCGACCAGGTCGCGCACGTCGTCTGCGGTCAGGATCGTCGTCGTCAGCTCCGACCGACCATGACGCGCGATGAACACACGCGACGGCTCGTTGATCCAGACCTCCTCGACGCTCGGGTCGTCGAGATACCTCTGGAGCACACCGAACCCGGACACCCGCGACACCATCTCGCCGACGAGCGCCGTGACGTTCTCGATCGGCGCGACACTGCCGGTGAGGCTGCGCCGGTCGTACTCCTCGGCCACCTGCTCGGCGATCCGTCGTACGGTGTGCGTCTCGCGGACGGGGTCGATGCCACGCTCGCGTACCCGATCGCGCACCTGCTCGGCAAGGGCCACGGTGTCTGTTGCCGGCGACACGTTCATCTCCTCGATGAGTTCGTGACACGGGATAGTGCCGCAACTCGGCCGATCTGGCTAGACCTCCTCAACACCTGTGGACAAGTAGCACGACACAACCCGGGGCGACCGGGCCGATGGCAGTGAGGCGACAGCGATCCGACAGGCACGTCCGGCATCGTCTTCCGCACGAGGCGAAACCGAGCAGGAGCGGAGCCCTTCAATGGTCATCTCGGTCGAACGAATGCAACGCGGCCTCGCGGTGCCAACGGTCGCCATCGCCGCAATCGCGGCCGCCGCCTGGTGGATCGTCGGCTATCTGCCGTGGATCCTGACCGGCCTGAACGGTTCGGACGTGACGTACCTGTTGGAGACCGACGGCGCCATGGCGCTGCCCCTGTACGAGTACGGCACTCGGATGCTCTTCGACTTCGGACTGATCGGAGGGCTCGCCGCCGGGCTGGCTCGGATCCTCGGCGGCGTTCAGAGCCGACAGGCGATGGTTGCCACACTCGTCGGGCTCGCGGCGTCCGTGGCGGTGATGCTGCTTCAGTCGTACGTCGCCCTCCAACTGGCCGACGACTCCGCGGAGACCCCGGACGGCGGGGTTCTGACCGTGCTCATGGGCGCATGTGTTCTCGGCTCACTGGCCGGCTGGGGGCTCGGCGTCGTCGCCGTCAGGGGCGCCGTTTGGTTCGGCCTGACGCTGAGCGTGCTCGCCGGTCTCGGCACGAGCTGGTACTGGGGCGTCGTACGCCGGCCGTTGGACGCGATCCTCGACGGCTCCGACGGCTCGGCGGGCACGGTGACGTCGGCCGTCGAAGCCGTGGGATGGGTCTGGGTCGGCGTCCTCGCCGCCGCTCTCGTGGTGATCGGTGCCCGCCCCGTGCAGCGACTGGCGGTCTGGCCACTCGCGATCTTGATCTCGTGGTTCGCGTACGCGCCCGGTGCATTGCTCGGCCTGCTGAGCAGTGAGATCAGGTACGCCGACGATCCAGAGCTGCTGGAGTCGGTGTGGGAGTGGTTCTGGCAAGGCATGACGCCGACCTGGCGCGCATGGGTCGGATACGCGATCGCGGTGGCCCTCGCGGTGGCCGGAACCGTCACGGTCCGATATCTGACCCGGCTGGGAGTCCCGGATCGGTCCCGGCCGGATCCGCCGAGCGGGTCGGTGTCTGCGCTGGGTCGACAGTGACGATGCGCACGGGGCACCACCGGGCCAACGAGTCGGACAGGTCCACGCGGCCGAGTCCGGGCGTCGTGCGCCGACCGTCAGTTCCCGGCGTTGCGGTACTGGTCGATGACGTCCTGCGGGACGCGCCCGCGGCTCGATACCTTGATCCCCTTGGCGTTCGCCCACGCACGTACGGCACGGGTGTCGACCTCGGTGCTGACCTGGCGAGTGTGTCCACCGGAGCGTCGCCGACCACCCGTACGCCGGCCCGACTCGATGTACGGCGTGATCGCGTCGCGCAGACCCTGCGCATTCGCCGCGGAGAGATCCAGCTCGTACTCGGCGCCGTCGAGCGCGAACCGCACCGACTCACCCTCGCCATCCGGCAGTTCGGTGCCGTCGAGGTCGTCGGTGATCTTGACTACGGTCTTCCTGGCCACGGGCGCTCCTGGTCGGTCTCGTTTTGTCTGTACGTTATCCGAGCAGTGACCCGGTTGACGAACCATAGTGGCGACCTGGGCGTCACTTCTGTTGGCGCGGCGACGACCGGAGGCCGCTACGACCCGACCGACGAAGGACTGTGCGATGGATGACCGCGACCAGACAACCGACCGCCAAGAGCTCGATCGACTCCGTCGACGGGTGGAGGAGCTCGCGGGACACCGCCGGCAGGCGGAGACGTTCGGCGGCTTCTCCCGCATCTACGCCGCGCTCGGCGTGGCACTTCTCGTGGTGAGCTTTCTGCCCATGTACGACCGGGCCGTCGACAAGGATTCCGGCCTGAGCTGGTCGTACGGATCCATCTGGGAGATCCTCGGCCAGGACAACAGCGGCGCTTCGACGTTGGGCGTCCTGCTCCTGATCGGGCTTGTCGGACTACTCGCGATCGCGGGCTTCGTGCGCATCGACGAGAGCGTTGGCCTTCTCGGATCGATCGCCGCGATCGGCCTCCTGCTCGCGTTGATGGTCGTGACCAAGCCGGCAACGCCCGACGTGAAGCCGGACGTCGCCTACGGCGGACAGGCGGGCGTCGCGCTCGTACTGACCGCGGCCGCGGTCGCCGCTGCGCATGCCTGGGTGATCCTTCGCGAACGTACGCGGGCCAGTCGTCAGTCGGCCAGCAGTCCGCGACGCTGAGCGTGTACGCCGGCCTCGAACCTGGTCTTCGCTCCGATGCGGTCCATCAGCTCGGCCACTCTCCGTCCGACCGTCCGACTACTGATGTCGAGATGCCGAGCGATGGTGTCGTCCTTCATGCCTGCCGCGAGCATGGTGAGCAGCCGCCGATCGAGGTCCGATGCGTCGGAGTCGCCGACGACCGGAACGCCTTGGTCCCAGAGCAGGAAGAACATCTGCACAAGCGCGTCGAGCAACGCGCTCCGGTGTACGACGAGAGCACTGTCGACCATGCGGTCGACCACCAGCGGAAGCAGCGCGACCGAGCGATCGGCGATTGCGAGCTTCATCGGCACGGCCGGATGGATGCGGGATCGTTCGCCCGCATCTGCGGCGCTGTACGCGCCCTCGACCGCACCGGGAATCTGCAACGAGTCGGGTGAGTAGATTCCGTGCACGGTCACTCCGTCGCCGAGGAGACCGAGCACCCGCGGCTCCGAGTCGCCGGCGCCGGACGCGTACGGCGGCCGGTCCAGTACGAGAAGCTCGCGCTCGGTCGCCCGGACGAGCTGGGCGAACCGGGCCGCGATCGCGTCCTGGCCGGTGAGCACCTCGAGCAGACTCTCCGGCCGGTACTGGTCGGGGAGGCTCATCTCGTCGAGCAGCTCACGAGCGCCCGCCTGGGCGCGGTCGAGGTCGGCCCGTCGCGCCGCGACGAGCACGTCGACCGCGAGGTCCGGACGAGTGGGGACAAGGCGAGCAGGATGATCCGGGGTACGGCTCAGCAGCCCCAACTCCTCGAGGCGGCGAGCCGAGCGGCGTACGAGGTCGGGCGGCCGGTCCACCTGCTCGGCCAACTCGCGGACCGTGCACTGCGGGCGGCGCAGCAGCGCGCGATAGGTCGACTCGTCTTCGGGCGAGACACCCACGTGCTCGAGCACCTGCGACCCCCGGCCGATTCACGACATGTCTGGCACCGGCCACGCTAGCCGATGGTGCGGACAGGTCCCGAGCAGGTAGAACACGTTCATGCACAGCTCCCCCCGCGTCCTGACAGCGATCGCCGTAGCCGCGCTCCTGGCTCCGCTTGCCCCGGCCACCGGCGTCTCCGCGGCCGAACCGCCTACCGCGCGCACGCCCGCCCCGGCGGCCGAAGGGACCGCGACCGTCACCCTGGTCACGGGCGACCAGGTAACGGTCGGCGCCCCTGTCCGCGGAAGGCCGACCGTGACGGTCCAACCTGCCGGCGACGGGGCCGCCGGGTTCTCGATCCAGCGTGCCGGCAACGAGGTGAGCGTCGTACCGAACGATGTCGCCGACCTCGTTCCGCGCGTACTCGACCCGGCCCTGTTCGACGTCACGGCCCTGCTCCGGATGGGGTACGGCGACGACGACCGCAATGACCTCCCCCTGATCGTGCGCCGTGCAGACGGAGTCCGGTCACTTGCCGACGCATCGCCGCTGCGTACCACTGCTCGGCTCGACAGCGTCGACGCCGCTGCCGCCGAACTCGACAAGGCCGATGCTGCCCGGCTTGGCGAAGATCTGGCGGGCGTCGACCCGACGAGTCCGCGTACGACGCGAGCGCGACTCGACGGCGCGGCGAAGATCTGGCTCGACGGCCAGGTCGAGGCCGCTGCCCTGGACGGCTACCTCGAGCAGGTACGTGCGCCGGCCGCGTGGGAGTCCGGGCTCGACGGCGACGGGATGTCCGTTGCGGTTCTCGACACCGGCGTCGACTCGGGCCACCCTGCTCTCACGGACAAGGTCGTCGCCGAGGCCGACTTCACCGGAAGCGCCGGGCCTGCCGACGTGAACGGCCACGGTACGCATGTGGCGTCGCTCGTCGCCGGCAACGGCGCAGGGTCGGACGGCGCTCGGCAGGGCATCGCCGCGGGTGCAGACGTGCTCAACGCAAAGGTGCTCGCCGATGACGGGTTCGGCCAGGAGTCCTGGGTGATCGAGGGGATGGAGTGGGCAGCGGGCCAAGGCGCCGACGTTGCGAACCTGAGCCTCAGCAGCCCGCCGACCGACGGCGACGACGCGGTCGCCCAGTCGCTCGACCGGCTGACGACCGAGTCGGACACCCTCTTCGTCGCCGCGGCCGGCAACCGCGGCGGGGTCGGGTCCGATCCGTACACGATCGGCTCGCCGGGGTCTGCGAAGTCGGCGCTCACCGTCGGAGCGGCCCGGGAGAACGACGGCCAGGCCCGGTTCTCCAGCGAAGGGCCGACGCGCGCGACGTACCGGCTGAAGCCCGACGTCACGGCACCCGGCGTCGACATCCTCGGCGCGAAGGCCGGCGCCCGCGACGGAGACCTGTACGTGCCGATGTCAGGCACCTCTCAAGCGACGCCGATCGTCGCCGGCGCTGCCGCGTTGCTCAGGCAGCAGCATCCGACATGGACGGCCGCCCAGGTCAAGGCACGGATCGTGTCGACCGCCGACCATCGGGACGGCCAGACGTCGTGGACCGACGGCGGCGGCCGGATCAACCTCGAGCGCGCGACCGCGGCGACGCTGAGGTCGGATACTGCGTCGCTCGACTTCGCGTACGTCAGGTATCCGGACGAGGACGTCCGCGAGCGGGCGGTGACGCTGTCCAACCCGGGCGACGGGCCGGTGACGGTCTCCATCGAAGACACGGAGTCCGACACCGACGGCCGGGCCGCGCCGGAACGTGCGGTCACGGCGAGTCCGGCGACCCTCACCGTCCCCGCCGGTGGCAGCGCGACGACGACCGTGACGTTCGACCCCGGGTTGCTCCCCGACGGCCAGTGGCAGGGCGGAATGTCGTTCGTCGCCGGCGGCGAGAGCCTCCTGCGGCTGCCGTTCGGCGCGTACGACGAGCGCGAGCGATACGACCTGAACATCACGGTGCTCGACCGCAAGGGCGACCCGTACCGGCCCGAGGCCGCGCAGACCCATCCGATGGCCGAGTCGTCCGTCTCCTTGTTCAACGCCGACACGGGCCGCTACTACCGGGTTGCACTCGACGAGAACGGCGAGGGCTACGCACGCGTCGACCCGGGCCACTACATGGGGTTCGGCCGGATCGCGACTCCGACGGCGAACGGCCGGGTGTCGTACAGCCTCGCCGGCACGCCCGAACTCGTGGTCGACAGCGACACCGACTACACGATCGACGCTCGCGACGCGAAGCGACTGCGCCCGCCGCGTGTGGTCGGCCAACCCACCCGGGTCGAGCAGTCGACGCTCGTCGCATCGCGGCACGCCGACTCTCGCGGGTTCACCGAGCTCGGGTTCTTCGACCCCCGCGAGATCGACCGCGGCCTGGTGTTCGTAGAGCCGTCATCCTTCGTGGACCAGGGTCGATTCGACACCGATGTGCGCTGGAGGCTGGAGCCGAGCGGGCGGGTTCCGCGCTCGGCACCCGACGCGTACGAGCTCGACCTCGCGGGCCGGCGGCTGCCGGACACGACCGACATGCGGCTGACCCGACGAGACGTACGCCGGCTGGCGCGGGTCAAGAGCGACTTCCACGCCGATCGTACGCCGGGCGAGGCCGAGGTCGATCGCACCTTCATCAACACCAGAAGCGGTGTCGGCATCACGCATCTGCGAGCGGTCGATCTACCGGCCGACGAGGTCGACCTCGTCACGGCCGACCCCGATGTCGCGTGGAAGGACTGCATCGACATGCCTGGTGACGCGATGAAGCCGCTGTGCGGCGCGACGCAGTCGTACGCACCCGGTGCACGACTCGAGCGCGAGTACGCGTCCGCCATGCACGTTGCCCCGGTCCTCGCATCCCGGACCACGGACCGGCTGATCGCCGAGGTCGGCATCGGCGACGGTGAGCACTCGGGCAAGGTGGCGGGCGCGACGTACGAGAAGTCGAAGGTCGTGCTGCGCAACGCACGCGGGAAGGTTCTCGGGCGAAACGACGGTCCCTTCGGCCGCTTCGAGGTTCCGTCGGATGCTCGCCGATTCCGTCTCACACACGACTGGACACTCGAACCCGACACCGTCGGAGCTGCACCGGAATCTCATACGACCTGGACGTTCCGCTCTGCGCCACCGGACGATCCGACGCATGTCGGGCAGACGAGCCCGTCGCTGCTGTCGGTCGACTACGGCCCGCGGGTGGACGACCGTGGGTATGCCGATACGGCCAGGCGGCTGCCGCTCGATCTCTCGTTCGGACACATCGAGACCGCCGATGCGACGGAGCGGATGGCTCGGGCGCGACTGTGGTGGTCGTCGGACGACGGGAAGCGCTGGCACCGGCTGCGGTTACGGCGCGTGGGCGACGCGGCGTACCGGGCGAGTGCTCCGGCCCGCGCGATGCGCGCGGACGGCGCCCTGTCTCTGCGCGTCACCGGCAGCGACGCGGACGGCAGCACGATCCGGCAGACGTCGATCGGGCTGGTGCCCGTGCGTTAGGCGTGCCGGGCTGTACCTTTACCATGTGAACATGGTAAAGGTACGCCTTGCACGGCGAATTCGCCAAGCAGAGCGTACGTTTACCATGTAAACATGGTAAACATCCAAGGCCAGCCGTCACTCTGAGTAGTGTCACAAAACCCCCCGTCTCACCCCTCTTGATGAGTACACACTCAGACGGGAGGGGCAATGGGCGACATCTCAGCGCACGTACGCGACGCCACACCCCAGGGGGAGCCCGCTCGTTCGTACGCGGGAGGCGCACTCGACCGGATCGCGGGCAGCGTATCGGTTGTGTCCACCGCACCCGCACCCCAGCGACAGCGCCGCCTGCTCTACGAGCTCGGCTGGCTCGTCGGTCTGTTCGCGATCTACAACCTGGGCCGCATCCTGGCGGCCCAGAACGTCCGAACCGCGTTCGACAACGCGGCGAGTGTATGGAGCGTCGAGCGGCTCCTGCGGCTCCCCGACGAGCACGCCATCCAGGCGCACCTGCTGCAGGTGTGGCCGACCGGCGTCGACTTCGCGAACGGCTACTACGCGGTCGCGCACTTCCCCGTCACGATCGGGTTCCTGGTGTGGATGCTGTGGCGTCGACCGGCCTACTACACCTGGGTACGACGCTCGCTGGTGCTGCTCACCGGCGCCGCGCTCGTCGGCCACCTGCTTTACCCGCTCGCCCCACCACGGATGCTCCCGCGGCTCGGCATGGTCGACACCGGCCAGCTGTTCGGCTTCAGCGTGTACTCGGGTTCGCCGCACACCGGCGTCGCGAACCAGTTCGCCGCCATGCCGAGCCTGCACGTCGCGTGGGCCGTGCTCGTCGCGGTCGGCATCGTGGTCAGCACGCGTACGCGGTGGCGCTGGCTCGCGGTGCTGCACCCGGGCGTGACGTTGTTCGTCGTGGTCGTGACGGCCAACCACTACTGGCTGGACGGGCTGGTGGGCGTCGCTCTGCTCGTCGTCGCGATGTGGCTCGCGCGCACCGCGCTACCGCGGCGTCGCGAGGGTGAACCGAGAAGTTGACCGAACGACGTACCGTCGATGTCACATTCGTCGGTCGTGCGGGGTCTACCTTGTGTCAGCCGACGAGCGAGAGGACCAAACGCCATGCCATCCGACCCGGTGGATCTCGACGCCGAGACCGTAGCCTTCACCGAGCACCGCCAGACGCTGTTCCAGGTGGCATACCGCATGCTCGGCTCCGTCGCCGACACAGAGGACGTCCTGCAGGAGGTCTGGCTCTCCTGGGCATCCTCGTCGCGCGACGAGGTCGAGAACCCGCGTGCGTACCTGATCCGCACGACCGTCAACGAGTCACTGCGCAGGCTGGGTCGAGCGCAACGGCGGCGGGAGACGTACGTCGGCCCGTGGCTGCCCGAGCCGCTCGTCGAAGAAGCGGAACCCGACGCAGCGGATCCGGCGGTACGCGCCGACGACATCTCGATGGCGCTGCTCGTCGTGCTCGAGACGCTCGGCCCGCTGGAGCGCGCGGTGTTCATCCTGCGCGAGACATTCGGCTACGACTACGCGGAGATCGGCCGCATCCTCGATCGCAAGCCCGCCGCCGTACGCCAGCTCGCCCATCGCGCCCGCGGGCACGTACGTGCCGGACGACCGCGGTTCGACGCCGACCCTCAGCTTCGCAAGGCGGCCACCGAACGGTTCATGGCGGCCACGCTCGGCGGCAATCTCGATGCGCTGCTCGAGGTGCTCGCGCCCGACGTCACGCTGTGGACCGACGGTGGAGGCGTCGTACGCGCGGCACGACAGGTCGTCAGCGGCCGCGACAAGGTCGGGCGGCTCATCGCCGGATTGGTCGAGCGCGGGGACTTCACGGGGCTGGAGTACCGCCAGGTCGAGGTCAACGGCGATCCAGGCGTGCTCATCTCCGGGGACGGCGAGAGCTACGGCATCATGCTCGTCGAGCTGGCACCCGATGGCGAGCACATCCAGGAGATCTACGGCATCATCAATCCCGACAAGCTGCGCGGCGTCAACCTCTGACGCCCCGTCGCGCGCATGCCGGCTCGCTGTCGATCGTCGGCCGGTCAGTGCGCCTTGTACGACGCGTACCCGTGCTCTGCCCACGCCGAGCTGCACGTCCGCCCCGCTGTGAGGTGCGTCTCGGTCACGTACAGATGTCACACCCGAGCCCGCGGCGGGGGTCTTGTCTGTAACGCCGGACGACGTGGTCCGGCCGGATACGGAGGACACATATCGTGCTGGGACGACTATCCGACCTGATGCTGCAACGACGGCGCAGGGTTCTCGTCATCGCGCTCATCGTCGCGCTCGCGGCGGGCGCGTCGAGCGCCACATTGTTCGACAAGCTCAAGGGCGGCGGGTTCGACGACCCCGGGGCGGACTCCGCCACCGCCGCGGACATCCTGCGAGAGGACTTCGGCCAGGGACCGTCGAACCTCGTACTGCTCGTCGACTCTCCCGACTCGGTGGATGACGACACGACCGCAACGGAAGCGAGTGAGCTCGTCGAGCAACTCACCGCGGAACCGTACGTCGAGGGTGTCACGTCGTACTGGACCGCGGGACAGCCCGACCAGTTGCGAAGCACCGACGGAGACCAAGCGCTCGTACTGGCGACCGTCACGGGCGACGACACCGAGGTCGACAAACGAATCGGCGACCTCGCGCCGCGGTACGAGGGCGAACACGGCTCCCTCGACATCGAGGTCGGCGGGTACGCGATGCTGCAGCACGAGATGAGCGAGCAGTCCACGCACGACGCGACCATCGGCGAGGCGATCGCGTTCCCGATCGCCCTCGTCGCTCTCCTGCTCGTCTTCGGCAGCGTCGTCGCCGCCACCCTGCCGCTGATCGTCGCGTTCGCAACGTTGATGCTCACCCTCGGAGTGATGTGGGTGCTCGCGAGCGTCGCCGACGTGTCGGTGATCGCGGTGAATGTCGTGACGCTGCTCGGACTCGGGCTCGCGATCGACTACAGCCTGCTCATCGTCAGTCGGTTCCGCGAGGAGATCGACGGCGGCCGAGAGATTCCGGATGCGTTGCGCAACACCGTCCGCTCGGCCGGCAAGACCGTCGCGTTCTCCTCGGTCACCGTCGCGATCGCACTCTCGACGCTGCTGTGGTTCCCGCCGGTTGCGCTGCGCTCCATGGCGTACGCGGGCATCGCCGTCGCGCTGCTGTCGGCGCTGACATCGCTGACGATCCTGCCGGCCCTGCTCGCGGTCGCGGGTCCCCGGGTAGCGAAGCGCCGCTTCGGGCGGTCGCGAACGGAGCGGAGTGTCGAGGACGGCGCCTGGCACCGCCTCGCGTCCTTCGTGATGCGTCGGCCGATACCGATCGCCACGGTCGTCGTCGTTGCCCTGCTCGCGCTCGGCGCGCCCTTCCTCGGCTTGAAACTCAGCTCCGCCGATGAGCGCACCATGCCCGAGTCGGCGAGCTCGCGACAGGTCGCCGACACCATTCGTACCGACTTCGAGTCGGGTGAGCAGAACGCGCTGAGTGTCGTCGTACCCGGTGCCGGCGACGATCTCGACGGCTACGCTGCCGCTCTGTCGCAGCTCGACGACGTCGCCCGGGTCGACGGCGCCGGTGGCGCGTACGTCGACGGCGCCGTCGCGGCGGAGCCCGGTCCTGGCAGCGAGCGTTTCCGGTCCGGCGATGCGGCATACCTCTCGGTCGTCCCGTCGACCGGCAACCAGGACGCGCTCGACGACCTCGTCGTGGACGTACGCGACGTGCCCGCACCGAGCACGGCGTACGTCGGAGGAGCGGCGGCGGTCAACCACGACGTCACGGTCTCCCTGGTCGACCGGTTGCCGGTCGCGGGCGCGGCGCTGGCGATCTCGGTGGTCGTGCTGTTGTTCCTGCTCACTGGAAGCGCGCTACTCCCCTTTATCGCAATGGCGTTGAGCATGTTGAGCCTCACCGCGACGTTCGGTGCGCTGGTGTGGATCTTCCAGGACGGACACCTGTCCGGTCTGCTCGGCGGGTTCACGGTGACCGGTGCATTGGTCGCGACGGTGCCGGTGATGTTGTTCGCGGTGGCCTTCGGGCTGGCGATGGACTACCAGGTGTTCCTGCTGTCGCGGATCAAGGAGGAGTACGACCGCAGCGGCGACAGCATCGGTGCCGTCGCGCTCGGCCTCGAGAAGGTCGGGCGGATCGTCACGGCCGCGGCGGTGTTGATCTCACTGGTCTTCCTCGGCTTCCTGGTCTCCGACATCACGTTCATGAAGGCGTTCGGAATCGGCCTGCCGCTCGCCGTACTCATCGACGCGACCCTGATCCGCGGTGCGCTGCTGCCGGCCACGATGCGGCTCACCGGCCGGGCAACCTGGTGGGCGCCGAAACCGCTGCGCCGGTTCCACGAACGGTTCGGGATCCACGAGGGTGACTCGGTCGAGGAACCGGCGCCTGATCCCGTCCGAGTGTGACCCACCGTGGGCGCCCGACGTGGGGTCTATGTGGCATCGGTCCAATAGGTATCCACCGATGCCACATAGACCCAAACCGGGGCGGAACCCTACGTGGCGTCCCATCGGAACAGCCGCGCCGAGATCGCGGTGAGTACTGCCGCGATCGCCAGCAGGAACGCGCACGGACCCACGATCGCGGCGACCCCCTCGCCGCGGACCATCACATCCAGCATCCCGTCGTTCAGGTGCTTGAGCGGGAACGCCTGGCTCACCGCCTGCAGCCAGCCCGGCGCCTCGTCGAGCGGGAAGAACGACCCCGACAGGAACGCCATCGGCAAGATGACGAAGTTCGCCAGGCCCGTCGCGCCCTCCTCGGTCTTCGAGACCGAACCGGCAAGCAGGCCGATCGCCATGAACGACAGCGTGCCGCAGACGAGCAACGGAATCGACAGCCACGCGCCACCCGTCATCTGCAGCCCGAAGAACGCGCTCGCGATCGAGACGAAGATGACGGTCTGCAGCGCGGCGATCCCGATGCTCACCACCACCCGCGAGAGCACGATCGACGAGGTGGGGATCGGCGCGAGCCGAAGTCGGCGCAACATGCCGTTCTTGCGCCACACCACGAGGTTCGCGGCCGCGCCGAACGTCGCTCCCATGGCGATCGCCCACCCCAGCAGGCCGGGGGTCATGTACTGGACCGTCGTCAGCGACTCGTCCTCGACCTGGTCGGTCTCCATGTTGAACGTCGGCGGCTCACCGGTCGCTTGTACGTTCGCGCTCTGCACGATCGACTGGAGTACGCCCTGCAGCGTCGCAGCGCCGACCTGGTCGGCGGCGGTGTAGTCGACATGGATCGTGTCGCCCTGCTGGGTGATCACCGCGTCGGCATCGCCCTCGCGTACGTCGGCGATCGCCGCGTCGAGGTCGTCGGACTTCGAGATGTCCAGCACCTCGTCGTACGACTCCTTCGCCTGCTTCGGAGCGTCATCGAGCAGCGCGACATCGCCGACCTGGATGACCGAGCTCTTCGGCGCATCTCCCTCGTCGTTGAACAACCCGGCGAACAGCACGAGGAACATCAACGGAAACAGGATCGCGAAGAACATCGCCATCCGATCGCGGATGAAGCCCTTGGCCATCGCGGTGGCCAGGCTGACGAATCCCGTCATCCGATGACCTCGCCGCTCGTTACTCGCTCCCTACACGGAGACAAGTCGTCCCTCGCGGTGTCCACTCCGCCCGCTGCGCCCTCGCCGCTCATGCGCGGTACTCCCGGCCCGTGCGGTCGAGGAAGACGTCCTCGAGGGTTGCGCCCTTGACCGACAGGCCGTCGAGTGCGTCCCGCTCGGCGAGCCAGGTGAGCACGGCCGCGGGTTCGGCCGTCGTGATCGTCAGCGCCCCGTCGTCGTGGCCGACGTGGTCGACCCCTGGCAGCGACTCGAGCTGTTCGCGAGGCAGCGAGTCGTGGACGAGGCTGATCTGCACCGGCGCCTCGAGGCTGCGGATCAGGGCCGCCGGTGTGTCGAGCTCGAGGATGCGGCCGTGGTCGATGATCGCCACCCGGTCACACAGCTCCTCGGCCTCGTCCATGTAGTGGGTCGTCAGGACGACGGTGCGACCCGAGTCGTTGAGTCCCTGCAACAGGTCCCACAGGTTGCGACGCGCCTGCGGGTCCAGTGCCGCGGTCGGCTCGTCGAGGAAGACGACGTCCGGGTCGTGCACCAGGGCGCAAGCAATGGACAACCGCTGCTTCTGACCGCCCGAGAGGTCTTCCGTGCGTACGTCGGCCTTGTCGGCCAGTCCGACGTGGTCGAGCATCGCATCGACGCGCTCGGCGTCCACGCCGTACAACCGGCGAAACGTGTCGAGCTGTTCGCGCGCGGTCAACCGCTCGAAGAACGACGATGCCTGTAGCTGGACGCCCATCCGCCGCAGGAGCGCGGGATCGCGCCCGGACGGTGCGGTGCCGTCGACGGTGACACTGCCGCCCACCGGCTTGCGCAGTCCCTCGATCATCTCGAGCGTCGTGGTCTTGCCAGCACCGTTGGGACCGAGCAGTCCGAAGAACTCGCCGGGGCGTACGTCGAAGGTGACCTCGTCGACGGCGACCAGGTCGCCGTACCGCATGGTCAGCCGGTCGACGCTGATCCCCACTCCCATGCGCGCGACCCTATCGGAGCAGGCGAGCGCGCCTGTACGAGCGGGTCCGTTCGGTCTTGGTTGAGCACCCTCGGCGCGGACATCTCGCCACTGTCCGCAGACGTGCTTGGTACGTTGACGGCCTGCCACGCAGAGGAGTGACACGCACGTGATTGAGACGGTGTCGGGCCCGATCGACGCTTCCGAGCTCGGCTTCACACTTCCCCACGAGCACGTGTTCATCAACCTGATGCCGGAGTACCGCGGCGACGGGCTGCTCAACGACCCGGACCTGATGGCACTCGAGCTCGAGGAGTTCAGACGCGAAGGCGGTGCGTCCGTCGTCGAAACCACGAGCGGCGGGCTCGGCCGCGACCCACAGGCGTTGCGTACGGTCGCTGAACGATCGGGCGTCGCAGTCGTCATGGGGTCGGGCTACTACCGCGACCCGTATCTGCCCCCGCACGAGATCGACCGCACGAGCATCAGCGGGCTCAGCGAGGTCATCGTTCACGACATCGAGGTCGGGGTGGACGGCACCGATGTTCGTGCCGGGATCATCGGTGAGGTCGGGTGCGACAAGTGGTACGTGAGCGCCCTGGAGGAGAGGTGTCTCAGAGCGGCCGCCCGCGCCCAGCTCCGCACCGGCGTCGCGATCACCACCCACGCTGCCCGGTGGCCGGTCGGCCATGCCCAGCTCGACATCTTCGAGCATGAAGGTGTCGACCCGCGGCGGGTCATCGTCGGCCACTGCGACTCGGTACCGGACGCCGCGTACCACGTCGCGCTGGCCGAACGCGGCGCGTACGTGCAGTTCGACATGCTCGGCATCTACACGTCGGAGTACGAGCAGGCCAAACGGGTCCGTTTCGTTCGCAACCTCGTCGAGGCGGGCTACGCCGACCGGGTACTGCTGTCGCACGACGTCTGCCTGCGAAGCTCGCTGCTCGCCAATGGCGGCGTCGGCTACACCCACCTCGCGCGGTCGTTCCTGCCACGGATGCGCGACGCAGGAGTCAGCGACGAGCTCATCGACGCATTCACCGTACGCAACGTTGCCGACGTCCTCGAGCGGCGTTAGGGAGCGCTCAGCCGAGCAGCGACCGCACGACCCGCATGCCGACCGACAACCGCGCCAGGTCGGGTGTCTCCTCGCCCCAGATGTCCTCGAGCATGCCCTCGATGCGATCGAGGGTGCCGGTCTCCTGCTCGATCCATGCCTTGACCCGCTCGGCCGCGCTCAGGTCGGCCGGCGTGTCGCGGAGTACGCGCCCGGTGAGGTCGTGGTGCACGCCGTACAGGTCGTCGCGCAGCGCGGCACGCGCCATCGTCTGCCAGCGATCGTCGCGCGGGAGCGACGAGATGCGACGCAGCAGCCGGTCGAGGCCGAGGGAGTCACCGAGCTGGAAGTGGACGCGCGCAACGTCCGCGGCGGAAACGTCGTGCGACTTCGCCGTGACGACGTTGCCGAGAGCCGCGTACGCGGGTTCGACGGATGCGACGCGGTTCGCCAGGGCATCGGGCACGCCCGCCTCGGTGAGCCGCTCCGCCCGCTCACGCATGATGTCCAGCTCGCGTCCGACGAGGAGGTTCGGCATCTCGCGCAGCAGCCGTTGTACGTCGGTGCCGAAGTAGTCGACGGCCGCCTCGGCATCGACCTGCCTGCGATGGTTGACCATCCAGCGCGAGGTGCGCTCGGTGAGCGTTCGCAGGATGAGGCGCATCCGGGTCTGCATCTCCGCGGGGATGACGTTGTCGAGCTCGTCGATCTCGGCCTGGATGCCGTCGACGCCGTAGATCTCGGCGGCGATCGCGTGTGCGCGGGCGAGCGCCGCCACCGACACGCCGGTCTCGGTCGCGAGGCGGTGGTAGAACGTGATTCCGGCGTTGTTGATCAGGTCGTTGACGATCGCCGTCACGATGATCTCGCGCCGCAGCGGGTGGTCTGCCATCGCCTTGCGGTACTCGTGCTTGACCTCGGTCGGGAAGTAGCTGAACAGCCGCCCGCGGAAGAACGCGTCGTCGGCGATGTCGGACTCGATCAGCCGGTCGGCGAGCACGATCTTGGTGTACGCGAGCAGCACCGACAGCTCGGGAGAGGTCAGACCCTTGCCGTTGGAGCGGCGGTTGGCCATCTCCTCGTCCGACGGCAGGAACTCCAGCTCACGGTCGAGCAGCCCGTCGCGCTCGAGCTGGCCGATCCAGTCGGCGTGCACGTGCAGCAGGCTCGCGGCTCCGGCGGCGGCGTTCGCGAGCGCGACATTCTGCTCGTAGTTGTCGCGCAGCACGAGATCGCCGACCTCGTCGGTCATCGTCGGCAGCAGGTCGTTGCGGCCCTCGCGGGTGAGCCCGCCGGCACGTACGACACCGTCGAGCAGGATCTTGATGTTCACCTCGCGGTCGGAGGTGTCGACGCCCGCCGAGTTGTCGATGAAGTCGGTGTTGATGCGCCCGCCGTTCAGGGCGTACTCGATCCGACCGAGCTGGGTGAGGCCGAGGTTTCCGCCCTCACCGACGCACTTGCTGCGCAGCTGCGCACCGTTGACGCGAATCGCGTTGTTCGCCTTGTCGCCCACGTCGTCGTTCGTCTCGCTGGTCGCCTTGACGTACGTGCCGATGCCGCCGTTCCACAACAGGTCGACCGGTGCGCGCAGGATGGCGCTCTGCAGCTGTGCGGGCGACAGCTTGGTCACGTCGTCGTCGATCCCGAGCGCCGCGCGCATCTGCGCGGTCAGCGGGATCGACTTCAACGTACGCGAGAACACCCCACCGCCGTCGGAGATCAGCGAGGCGTCGTAGTCGGCCCACGACGAGCG
Source organism: Solicola gregarius (assembly GCF_025790165.1). Lineage (GTDB taxonomy): Bacteria > Actinomycetota > Actinomycetes > Propionibacteriales > Nocardioidaceae > Solicola > Solicola gregarius. Next base: position 3,309,650 of record NZ_CP094970.1, on the reverse strand, counting down.
CGGTAGGTGGTAGAGGCGACGTCGCTCGGCGTACGTCGTGGCGGAATCGGGGTTCGGGTCGACGAAGATGTGCCGGTGGTCGAACGCCGCAACCAGCCGGGTGTGCTCGGAGAGCAGCATGCCGTTGCCGAACACGTCACCGGACATGTCGCCGATGCCGACACAGGTGAAGTCCTCGCGCTGGCAGTCGATCCCCATCTCGCGGAAGTGCCTGCGCACCGACTCCCACGCGCCCTTGGCGGTGATGCCCATGCCCTTGTGGTCGTAGCCGACCGACCCGCCCGACGCGAACGCGTCGCCGAGCCAGTAGTCGTACGAGGCGGAGATCTCGTTGGCGAGGTCGGAGAACGTTGCTGTGCCCTTGTCGGCCGCGACGACGAGGTACGAGTCGTCGCTGTCCCAGCGCACGACGTCCGGCGGGGGCACGGCAACGCCGTCGACCCGGTTGTCGGTGACGTCGAGCATGCTCGAGATGAACGTCGTGTAGCACGCCTTGCCTTCGGCGAGCCAGGCGTCGCGGTCGGCGGCGGGATCGGGCAGATCCTTGCAGTAGAAGCCACCCTTCGAACCCACCGGCACGATCACGGTGTTCTTGACCATCTGCGCCTTCACCAGACCGAGCACCTCGGTACGGAAGTCCTCGCGGCGGTCGGACCAGCGGAGTCCTCCGCGCGCGACCTTGCCGAAGCGCAGATGGACGCCCTCCACGCGGGGCGAGTAGCAGAAGATCTCGTACTTCGGGCGCGGCTCGGGAAGGTCGTCGATCTCGGTCGGCTCCAGCTTGAGCGAGACGAACGGGCGGGCCCGGCCGTCATCGCCCGTGCGGTAGAAGTTGGTCCGCAGCGTCGCCCGGATGAGGTTGCGATAGCCGCGAAGGATTCGGTCCTCGTCGAGGGTCACGACCGCGTCGAGCGCACTCTCGATCTCCTTCTCGACCTGCTCGATGCGCGTCCTGCGGTCCGGGTCGTCGGGCGCGACCGCCGCAGTACCGGACTTGCCCGGGTCGACCGCGAAGCGCGCCTCGAACAGCTCGACCAGCAGCCGGGCGATCTCGACGTTACCGAGCAACGACTGCTCGATGTAGGTCTGGCTGAACGGCGCATTGGCCTGCCGCAGGTAGGTCGCGTACGCACGCAGGATCACAACCTGGCGCCAGGTCAGCCCCGCGGCCAGCACCAGTCGGTTGAAGCCGTCGGCCTCGGCGTCCTTGCCCCAGCAGGCCAGGAACGCGTCCTGGAACAGCTCGAGGTCGGCCTTGGTCACGCCGCCCCGCGTACGCAGGCCGAAATCGTAGATCCACGACTCGGTGCTCCGTGCGTGGATCTGGTACGGCCGCTCGTCGATGACGTCGACACCGAGCGCCTGGAACAGCGGGAGCACATCCGACAACGACAACGGTGCGCCGCATCGGTAGATCTTGAGGCGTCCCTCGCCGCCGTCTGCTCCCCCGGGCGCGTAGTACTCGAGCGCCACCTCACCCGGCGTGGTGAGGGACTTCAACCGGCGGAGGTCGCCGACGGCCGTCCGGGCGCCGAAGTCCTCCTTGTACGCCTCCGGGAACGCGTCGCCGTAGGTGTGCAGGATCTCGGTGGTTGCGGCGTCGCCTATCACGTCGTCGATCGCGCGGCGGAAGTCGTCGTCCCACGACCGCGTCGCGTCGGCCAACCGCTGCTCGAGGGCGACCCGGTCGAGCTCGCCGATCTCGTGTCCCCGCTCCGGGCGTACGACGTAGTGGAGCCGCGCCAGCACCGACTCGGTGACCCGGGCGGTGAAGTCGACGGTCGGCTCGCCACCGACGGCGCTCGCGAGGATCCGCTCGAGGCGTTGGCGTACCTGCGTCATGTAGCGGTCGCGCGGAAGGTAGATGAGGCACGACAGGAAGCGACCGTAGTCGTCGCGGCGCAGGAAGAGCCGCAGCTGGCGACGCTCCTGCAGGTGGAGTACGGCATTCGCGATCGGCACGAGGTCGTCGAGCGGCGTCTGGAACAGCTCGTCGCGTGGGTACGTCTCCAGCAGGTCGATCAGGGCCTTGCCGCTGTGGCTCGCGGTGTCGAACCCGAGCCGCTTCAGGACGCCCTTCACCTTGTCCTTGAGCACGGGCACCCGGGTCACGCTCTCGGTGTACGCCGACGACGTGAACAGCCCGAGGAAGCGGCGCTCGCCGATGACGGCGCCCGCCTTGTCGAACGTCTTCACGCCGATGTAGTCGAGATAGACCGGCCGGTGCACCGTGGAACGGGAGTTGGCCTTGGTGATGATCAGCAGGGTCTTGTCGCGCGCCTTCGCCGCCGCGGCCTCGGGCAGCTCCTTGACGCCGCCGAGCGCGTCGGTGTCGGACCGCAGGATGCCCAGCCCGCTGCCCGCGACCGGCCGCAGCCCGTCGACGCCGTCGACCTGCACGAGGTCGTACTCGCGATAGCCCATGAACGTGAAGTGCCCGTCGGCAAGCCAGCTCAGCAGCTGTGCCGCCTGCGCCACCTCGGCCTGCTCGATCGGGGGCCGCGACGTTTCGAACCCGTCGACGATCTGGCGTGCGCGGGACTCCATCTTCTGCCAGTCCTCGACGATCTCCGCGACGTCGCGCAGCGTCCGCTGCAGGCCCTCCTCGATGAGCTCCATCGCACCCGGGTCGGAGATCTCGTCGAGCTCGAGGTGCATCCACGACTCGCGCATCCGGGTCGGGTCGGAGTCGTCGATCTCCTCCAGCTCGTCGGTGTCGACCTCGACCTCGGTGAGCGCACCGGTGATGTCGCGGCGTACGACGAACTGCGGGTGGATCACCAGGTCGATGCCGTAGTCGCTCCGGGTGAGGAACGACGTCACCGAGTCGACCAGGAACGGCATGTCGACGGCGACGATCTCGACCACCACGTGGCCGCCGGCGTCCCAGCCGTGCTGTTCGACGGTCGGGGTGAATGCACGGACCCGGCAGGTGCCCTGCGGCCGGTCGGTGGCCAGTCGGAGCTGGCTCTCGACGGCGGCCCGGCGGGCATCGATGGACCGGTCAGCGAGCTCGTCCGCGGGTACGTGCTGGTAGTAGCGCTCTACCAGCGTCGTCAACTCATCGGCGGAAACCACGTCGTCACCCATGGCAGGGAAGCCTCCAGCAGCGTTTCGTACCGCACGCCGTTGTGCGATATGACGACACTAACGCCCGGCGTCGGAGTTCGGCAGCCGGGCTCGCGGAATTGTCGACAATCGCACCATTCGGACCGGGCGCCGACGGTCGTGCCCGTACGCGCGTGCTGCATGATGTGCCCATGCAGCTGGACGAGACCCTCGAGTACGCGGCCGGACCCGACACCGTTTTCGCGATGCTGTGCGACGCCTCGTGGCGCGAGCGCGTGTGCGAGCTGGCGTACGCGCAGTCGTACGACGTGAGCGTCGAGCCCGACGGCGACGCCGCCACGATCACCGTCGAGCGAGTCATGCCCGCCGAGGTTCCGGACGCCGTCAAGGCGTTCCTCGGCAAGACCGTCGAGATCCAGCAGGTCGAGCGCTGGGCGCCACCGCTCGCCGATGGTACGCGGCACGCCGAGGTGTCGGTGCGCATCAAGGGCCAGCCCGCGTCCATGCAGGGCACCAGCGTGCTCGCCGGCACGGACACCAGCACGCTGCGGGTGACAGGCGACGTACGCGTGAAAGTGCCGTTCGTCGGCCGCAAGATCGAGCCGGAGGTCGCGAAGGCGATCGCGGCCGCCCTGCGCATCGAGGAGACGGCCGCCGCCGACTACCTCGCCTGAACGGTGAGGAGAGGATTCTGGCCCGGTGAGGAGAGGATCCCGACCCGGCTGCCGGGTCGGGATCCTCTCCTCACCGGGCCAGAATCCTCTCCTCACCGTTGGTGGGGGTAGGTGTAGTCGGTCGGGGCGTCGAACGTCTCCTTGATCGACCGGGTGGACGTCCAGCGCATCAGGTTCTGCGCCGAGCCGGCCTTGTCGTTCGTACCCGACGCGCGCGCACCGCCGAACGGCTGCTGGCCGACGATCGACCCCGTCGGCTTGTCGTTGATGTAGAAGTTGCCGGCCGCGAAGCGCAGCTTCTCGTCGGCCTTCACGACCGCCTCGCGGTCCTTCGCGAGCACCGCGCCGGTCAGGGCGTACGGAGCGATCGACTCCATCTGGTCGACCATCTCGTCGTACCGTGCGTCCGGGTACACGTGCACCGCGAGGATCGGACCGAAGTACTCCTTGGTGAACATCTCGTCATTGGCGTCGGAGCACTTCGAGCACCGTCGGGCGTACGAAGTAGCCCTCGGAGTCGTCGTACGTGCCGCCCGCGACGATGCGTACGTTGTTGCGTCGCTTGGCGCGGTCGATCGCCGCCTTGTGCTTGGCGAACGCACGATCGTCGATGACCGCGCCCATGAAGTTGGACAGGTCGGTGACCGGCCCCATCGTGATCGACTCGGTGGTGGCCGCGAGCTTCTTCTTCAACGCCGGCCACAGGCTGCGCGGGACGTACGCACGCGAGGCGGCCGAACACTTCTGCCCCTGGTACTCGAACGCGCCCCGCACCATTGCCGTGCACAGCACGTCGACGTCGGCGCTGGGGTGGGCGACGATGAAGTCCTTCCCGCCCGTCTCACCGACGATGCGGGGGTACGACTTGTAGCCGGCGATGTTCTTGCCGACCTCGCCCCAGAGGTACTGGAAGGTCTTGGTCGATCCCGTGAAGTGGATGCCCGCGAGGTTCGGATCCTTCAGCAGCGTCGGCGAGACGCCCGTGCCGTCACCGGTGAGCAGGTTGATGACGCCCGGGGGCATGCCGGCCTCCTCGAGCAGCCGCATCGTCAGGTGGGCCGCGAGCCCCTGCGTCGGCGAGGGCTTCCAGATGACGGTGTTGCCCATCAGTGCAGGTGCGGTCGGCAGGTTGCCGGCGATGGCGGTGAAGTTGAACGGCGTGATCGCGTACACGAAGCCCTCGAGCGGACGGTGGTCGAGCCGGTTCCACACACCCGGGGCATTGGCGAGCGGCTGCTCGTCCATGATCTGGCGGGCGAAGTACGCGTTGAAGCGCCAGAAGTCGATCAGCTCGCAGGCGGCGTCTATCTCTGCCTGCTGGACGGTCTTGCCCTGCCCCAACATCGTTGCTGCGTTGAGGGTCTGGCGCCACGGCCCGGCAGCGAGCTCGGCGGCCCGCAGGATGATCGCGACCCGGTCGTCGAACGGCATGGCGCGCCAGCCGGGCGCCGCCTCCGCCGCGGCCGCGATCGCCTGCCGCGCGTCGGCCGCGTTGGCGTTCTTCATCACGCCGAGCACGTGCCGGTGCGCATGCGGCTGCACGGACTTGATCCGGCGCCCGCCGCCCATCACCTGCGTGCCGCCGATGGTGTTCGTCAGCTCGTACTGCTCGGACTGGAGGTCCTTGAGGGTCTCCTCGAGCTCGACGCGCTCGGGGTTGCCGGGCGCGTACGTAAGAACCGGTTCGTTCGCTGGGTAGGGCACTCGCGTACTTGCATCCATGGGCCCAGCATGTCACCTCGGTCTAGGCAGTTCCACATGTACGCATTCGCCCACGAGGGCACGGCGTCAGCCGAGCTGCGCGATCAGGTCGTCGAGCTCCTGCGTGGCGTACCAGCCGAGTTCGCCGTTGGACGGCGAGCCGACGTGGAAGGCCGCCACCCGGTCGAGCAGCAGGTCGTTCGCGAGCTCGACCGCTCCGGGCGTCGATGTCTCCGCCGCCTCCAGGTCGGCCGCGACCACGATCGCCGGCTCGTGCGTGCAGTCTTCGGCCGCCGCCATCATCGCCGCGAACACGAGCTCCTCGTCGTCCGCGTCGGGGTACTCGTCGGCAAGCGACCGAGTCGCCGCGTACGCGGAACCGGGCGCGATGGCGCCACCCGCGGCGAGCGTGCGAAGGTCGGCCGGACTCGCCGGTACGAACACGCGCGTCATCGGCGGTCGCGCCCCTTCGGCCGCGCTCGCCCGCGTGGCGCACGCGTGTGACTCGACGCGGCGGACTCGACGAGCTCGGCCAGCGCCTCCTCGATGCACTGCGCGAGCACATCGGCGTCGGGTATCGCGTCGCGATCGGTGACGATGCCGTAGAACACGGCACCGTCGTACGACGTGACGCCGATCGACAGCGCCCGCTCGGCCGTCAGCGGGAGCGCGGGATACGACTTCGAGGACGCGTGCGCCCGCCATGTACATCGGCTCCTGCGGCCCCGGAACGTTGGTCACCGCAAGGTGGAACGACCGCTTCGGCTGCGTGTCGGCGACCCGGGACCCGACGGCGTGGAACGTCGTGGGAGCGAAACCCGGAAGCGACGCGAGCTGGCTCGCCGCAACGGCGAGCCCCGTCTCCCGATGCGCCTTCAGGGCGTACGACACCTGGTGCAGGCGCACGACCGGGTTGCCCTCGCCGACGGGCAGCGAGAGCAGATGCCCGCGCACCGCACTGCCGAGCGACGTGGGGGCATCGTCGTCGCCGTCATCGCCGACGACAGACATCGGGACGAGCGCCCGGAAGCGGGTGGCCGCGGACACGGGCTCGGCGCGGGTGAGCAGCCAGGCGCGCAGGCCGCCTGCGATCGCGCTGAGCACGACGTCGTTGACGGTGCCCCCGTGCGCGTCGCGCACCGTACGGTAGTCGTCGAGTTGCGTGTGTACGGTTGCGAACCGGCGCTGCTGGCTCGGGTCGGCCGACAGCACGGAATGCGGGTCGACACGGTGGTTGCCGAGTACGGGAAGGCGCGCGACGACCTTTCCCGCGAGCGACACACCCGTGCCGAGGATCCGGCGCGGATCCGTGATCGTCTCGACGATCGACTCCCCCGCGAGCCTCAGCGCGTTGGGCGCCGGTCGCGGACGCCAGTCGTCCGCGGGCACCTCACGGTCGTAGGCCGTCTCCTCGAGGAGCACCTGCGCCAGGTCGACGGTCTCGGAGCCGTCGACGAGCGCCTGGTGCGACTTGATCAACAGCGCGACACGGTCGTCGCCGACACCCTCGACGAGGTATGCCTCCCACAGTGGCCGGTCGAGGTCGAGCGGGCGCGCGATCAGGCGGGCGACGAGCTCGCGCAACGACGCCATCGTGCCCGGCTTCGGAAGGGCCGACCGACGTACGTGGAAGCTGAGGTCGAAGTCGTCGTCGGCCCACACGGGAGCCCCGACGTTGCCCGGTAGTCGCAGGACGCGTTGCCGATAGCGAGGCACCAACGCGATGCGCTCGTTGACGACGGAGACGAGCCGGTCGTAGTCGAGGCCGCTGTCGCCCTCGAGGACGGCGAGCGTCGCGACGTGTCGCGGCGCTGTGGTCGTCTCCTCGGCCAGCAGCATCGCGGCGACCGGGTCAAGACGGTCAGGCATCGGGCTCCTTGCGAGAGAGGCGGGCTCTCATCTTGCCATCACTCACCGGGCGGGCGCCGCATCGTCGTACGCGGGCCACGCCGCTCGTTCAGCGGCGCCGCCGCGCCATCGCGCGTGGGCGCACGGCAGCCGTGCCGAGCACGGCGGACGCGACGTCGCCGAGCGCCCGGCGAAGCGCGGAGTCGCGACCCTCGAGCAGCGTACGACCGTCGACCCAGGCGCGGTCGACGGCGACCTGGTCGTGAGGGAGGAACGCGACGGGCACCGAGCCGGTGAACCGCTCGATCGTCGACGCGATCTGCTCGCGTCCCCATCCGAGCGAGTCGCGCATCCGGTTGACGACGATCTGTACGTCGAGGTCGGGCACTCGGTCGCGCAGCTCGTGCACCCCGCGGGTGAGCCGGGTCAGACCGAGCGGGTCGGCGGCGCCGACGGCCACGACGGAGTCCGACCGCTCGAGTGCGCGGAGGGTGGCCGCGTTGCGCCGTGGAGCGGTGGTGTCGTACGCGAGCTCCTCATCGGACTCGAGGCAGAACCCGACGTCGACGATGACGACGGGAGCCATCTCGCGGGCGACCTCGAGGATCCGGTCGAACGAGCCGACGCGCAGCTGTGGCCACCGATCCGCCCGACCCATCCCGGTCAGGACCCGAAGCGTCGGGCCCACCTGGCGCACGTGTCGGGTCAGATCCGCGAGGTCGAGCGAGCCCGTGTCGGCACTACGCGCGGCGGCCAGGATGCCGCTCACCTCATCGAGCACCGCGAGCATCTGCGCGACCGAGCCGCCATACGTATCGGCGTCGACGAGCAGCGTCGGCGTCCCCGTATCGGCCGACTCGGCGGCGAGCCCGAGCGCCACCGTGCTTCGGCCGGGCGCGCCGGTCGGGCCCCAGACGGTGACCATCCGGCCAGTCCCGCGATCGACCCGCTCGAACGCGCCCGCGTCGACCGGCTCGACGCTTTCTGGCAACGCCGTCGCGGCGATCACCAGATCGTCGATCCGATCGAGACCGCCGGTGTCGGCGCAGGTGCGGACGCCGATGGCCTCGAAGCGCGCCTCGACCGGGCCGTCGCCGGACTCGGCGAAGCCGACCGGCGTCACCCGCGCCTCGACCAGCCTGTGCACGACGTCGGTGTCGAGGCCCGGCAGGTCGACCGAGAGCAGGGCGGCGTGTGCCTGCCCGGATGCCGCCGTCGCAACCAGGTCGAGTACGTCGACGCAGCGGCGTACGTGGGTCACGGTGGCTGCATGCTCGAGTACGTGCACCGCATCGGACTCCCACGACGCACCGCCGGCCGCGATCAGTACGGACAGTGTCACGACATCTCTCCCACGACCTCGCGGACGAGGGTCACCTCTCCGGCGCCGATCGCACCGAGCGCCGGGCCCAGCCGGTCGGGACGGTCATGCTCGAGCGCAAGCAGCACCCGGTATCCGCTCATGTCGCCACCCATCGACGCCGGTGCGGCGACGACCGAGAGCACGCGCATCCCGTCCAGCACCAGCTCCGCGCGACCAGACTCTGCCGACTCCGGGCCGCTGCTCACCCACACGTCCACCCGGTCGCCGGTCGCGAGGTCGCTGGGCAGGGACCCGGCGGACACGATGAGCGGCAGCTGCGCGACCTCGCGTACGTCGACCGGCCGGGTGGCGGCGACTCCGAGCAGCTCACCGGCGTGGACGTCTCGGCTCCAGACGCGTCCCGACGCGACCGACTCGTCGGCGGCGACGTAGCGTTCGGCGCCGTCGCCGAGTCGTACGTCGACGGGGCGCAGGTCGGACGCGTCGACCGGCGTACCCGCCCGATGGTCGGTCGCGACCGACCACACGGCGGTCGTGTCGTCGGCCGCCGCCATCACCCGCGCACCGATGACGATCGACCCGCAGACGAGCAACAACCCGACGAGCAGCCGCGGATCCGACCACCGTGGACGGCGCAGCCGGGTAGCGGGAGGCGCCGCCGTCTCGGTCGGTGAGGTCGGGGCTGGCACGGTTCTGTCCGCTGGCATGGAAAGACAGTGTGCACCAAATCGCGAAATCCGCCAGTCGTTGTCCACAGGGCACGCGTACGCCCGCGTCGTCGACGGTGCCGCCTGGCAGACTGACGCTCATGCCCCTCGGATCCGATTCGCCGCGCTTCCTGACGCTCGCCGACGTCGCCGAGGTCCTCAACATCTCCGACCGGCAGACGTACGCGCTGGTGCGGCGGGGCGAGCTGCCGGCGATCCGCATCGGCGGGCGCGGCCAGTGGCGGGTCGAGGCCGAAGCGCTCGAGAGCTACATCAGCGAGCAGTACACCGCGACCAGGTCGTACATCGACGCGCACCCGTTCGGCGACGGCGATCCCGAGCCGCGCTGACGCCTCCCGGAGCACGGGCGTTCAGCGCGGGCACGCCACCGTGGCGATCGCCGCGTACGGAACGGCGACGGCCGCGGCACCGCTGGGACGGCCCGCGTCGTACGGCCGCAACGCGACATAGTCACGTCCAACGGTCTCGGCGACACCGCCGACGACTGTCGCGTCGGTGCACGTGATCCGGACATCGCTGCGGTCGCGGCTCAGCACCCGCCAGGCGTGCGTCCAGCCCATCCGCTCGCTGCTCAGCCCGAGCTCGGTGACCGAGTCGGAGAGCCCGGACACCGCCGTCACCGCGGACGTACTCACGACCAGGTCGGACGGTCCGCCGTCGCGGAGCAGCAGCCACGCAGGAGTCACGGTCACGCCCGTCCCGCGGACGACGCCCGCACCATGCACCCGCAGGGACAGGTCGACACCCCGGCAGCGCATCAGCCACGAGGTCTGCGCCCGAGCGCTGCGGGTGCGGTCTGCGATGTCGGCATCACGCGTCTCGCGCTGCAGGGCCACGGACTCGGACTCGAGTGCCTCGAACAGATCGTCCCACCGCACCTCGGAACCGTACTGCACCCAAGCGGCCTGTGGATCGCCGCTTGACGCCGGACCGCCGGACCGCTAAGAACGTGTACCGCACGTATTCGTAAGCAAACGTAGTCAAACGTCATGAACTAGGAGCACGCATGGCAGCGAGCAGCCGCCTCGCCCTGGGCGCGACCACGGCCGTCGCGCTCGCCGGCGCGGCCTGCGTGCTCGCCCCTGCCTTGGCGATCCGGCCGGACCCCGGGCCCCGCGAGTTCGAGACCCTGGTGGTCCAGCTCGCCGAGGTGGCCGCCTTCTGCGGGTGCGGATGGCTCTCGCTCGCCACTGCCGTCACGGTGCTCGCGGCCGCAACCGGAACCCGCTCCTGGCCGGCCCGGATCGCCGTGCGGATCACGCCGCGTACGTGGAGCCGCGTGCTCGGCCTGGCCGTCGGCGGCGCCGTCACGCTCGTCCCCGTTGCGGCGGATGCCGACGACGGCACTGCCCCGCCGCCGCGCATCGTCGGGCTACGCCTCCCCGACCGGCCCGCGGCCCAGGCCAACACGGCCGCATCGCCCGACATGACCGTGGTCGTACGTCGAGGGGACACCCTGTGGCGGCTCGCGGCCGCTCGCCTGCCGGCCGGCGCCGACGACGGCGCCATCGCACACGCGTGCCGACGCTGGTACGCCGCCAACCGCGGCGCCATCGGCTCGGACCCCGACCTGCTACTTCCCGGGACCCGCCTCGTACAGCCAACCGACGATCGGGAGAGAAAGCCATGAGCGCGTCGACAACCGCGATCGAACTCCGCGTCCAGCGACCACCCGCACCGCCGCGTACGCCGCCCGCACCGGTGCTGCCCCGGCTGACGTCGCCGGGTGCGGGGCCGCGCCGACCCGCCACCCGCCCCACGGCAGGACGCCCCCACACCCAGATGGAGGCGAGGTCGCGCCGGATCGTGCAAGCACTCGTCGAGATCATCGACGGCGCAAGGCCGGCGAGCCAGATGCTGCGGCTGGCAACCGAGTCGGTGTACGGCGACCTCGTCGACCGGCTGGAGTCGCTCGGCGGCGCCTCCGCGCACGGCGCCCCTGCCGGGCCGCTGTCGACCCGGGTGGCGTCGGTGCATGTCGAGCAACCCGCCGATGCGTGCGCCGAAATCAGCGCCCGGATCGTCCAGGGCAACAGGTCGCGGGCGCTCGCACTACGCCTCGACCGGGTCGACGGTCGCTGGATGTGCTCCGCGATGAACTGGGGCTAGCCCGCGCTGAGCATGACGTTCGAGCGACGCCAACCGGCGTGTCGCAGCTCGAACGTCATGCTCACGGGGCGGTCGGCTAGCGATTCTTCTTGCGCGCGTTGCGCTGGGCCTTCTTCTTCTGCTGCGCCTTCTTCTGCTGCGAGCGGTTCTGCCGCTGCCCCTGGTCGTCATCGGAGTCCTCGACCTTCACCTCGGGCTCGGCGTCACCGTCGGCGGTGGGCGCCGAGTACGCGAGACGCTGCTCGCGCTGGGCGGCGAGGCCCTTCGCCGAGATGCGCGGACCGGACTCGTCGTCGTCCGCACCGGACTCTTCGTCGACCTGAACCTCGACGTTGAACAGGAACCCGACGGACTCCTCCTGGATGCCCTCCATCATCGCCTTGAACAGGTCGTAGCCCTCGCGCTGGTACTCGACCAGCGGGTCGCGCTGCGAGTACGCACGCAGGCCGATGCCCTCGCGCAGGTAGTCCATCTCGTACAGGTGCTCGCGCCACTTGCGGTCGAGCACGCTGAGGATGACGCGTCGCTCGAGCTCGCGCATGACCTCCGAGCCGAGCTCCGCCTCGCGCTTCTCGTACGCCGCGATCGCGTCGGCGGCGAGCACCTCGGCGAGCAGGTCGCGGGTCAGGCCGGGCCGACCGCCGTGCTCCTCCTCGAGCGCTCCCACCGTCTGGCTCACGGGGTACAGCGTCTCGAGCGCCGTCCAGAGCTTCTCGAGGTCCCACTCCTCCGGGAAGCCCTCGGTCGCGCCGTCCACGTACGCCTCGACGACGCCGGTGACCATCGAGCGGATCCACTCCTGGAGGTCCTCGCCCTCGAGCACCCGGCGACGCTCGGCGTAGATGACGTCGCGCTGACGGCTCATCACGTCGTCGTACTTGAGGATGTTCTTGCGAGTCTCGAAGTTCTGCGACTCGACCTGCGCCTGCGCCGACGCGATCGCGCCGGTGACGCGCTTGTTCTCGATGGGGACGTCGTCGGGGATCTTCATCGTGGTGAGGACCCAGTCGACCAGATCGGACTTGAACAGCCGCATCAGGTGGTCCTCGAGGGACAGGTAGAACTGCGACAGACCGGGGTCGCCCTGGCGTCCGGAACGACCGCGCAGCTGGTTGTCGATACGCCGCGACTCGTGCCGTTCGGTGCCGATCACGGCAAGCCCGCCGGCCTTGGCGACCTCGTCGTGCTCTGCCTTCACCTGGTGCTCGATCTTCTCGACCATGGTCGGCCACTCCGCCTCGTACTCCTCGGAGTTCTCGAGCGGGTCGAGGCCCTTCTTCCGAAGCTCGGCGTCGGCGAGGAACTCGACGTTGCCGCCGAGCATGATGTCGGTGCCGCGGCCGGCCATGTTGGTCGCGACTGTCACCGCGCCCTTGTGCCCGGCGAGCGCGACGATCGCAGCCTCGCGCTCGTGCTGCTTCGCGTTCAGCACCTCGTGCGGGATGCGACGCCGCTTCAGCAGCTTCGACAGCACCTCGCTCTTCTCGACGCTCGCCGTGCCGACGAGCACCGGCTGACCGTTGGAGTGGCGTTCGGCGATGTCGTCGGCGACCGCGTCGTACTTCGCGTCCTCGGTGCGGTAGACGAGGTCGGCGTTGTCGACGCGAGCGACCGGCTTGTTGGTCGGGATCGGTACGACGCCGAGCTTGTAGATCTTGTCGAACTCCGACGCCTCGGTCATCGCCGTACCCGTCATGCCGGCGAGCTTCTCGTACAGGCGGAAGTAGTTCTGCAGGGTGATCGTGGCCAGAGTCTGGTACTCCTCGCGGATGCGCACACCCTCCTTGGCCTCGATCGCCTGGTGCAGGCCCTCGTTGTAGCGACGGCCCTCGAGGATGCGCCCGGTGTGCTCGTCGACGATCAGTACGTCGCCGTCGATCACGACGTAGTCCTTGTCGTTCTTGAACAGCTCCTTGGCCTTGATCGCGTTGTTCAGGAAGCTGATCAGCGGCGTGTTGACGGAGTCGTAGAGGTTCTCGATGCCGAGATGGTCCTCGGTCTTCTCGATACCGCCCTCGAGGACCGAGACGGTGCGCTTCTTCTCGTCGAACTCGTAGTCGACGTCGGGGCGCATCGTGCGGACGAGCTTCGCGAACTCGCCGTACCACTTCACCTCGTCCTGCGTCGGCCCGGAGATGATCAGCGGGGTGCGCGCCTCGTCGATCAGGATCGAGTCGACCTCGTCGACGATCGCGTAGCTGTGGCCGCGCTGGACGCAGTCTTCGAGCGATTGCGCCATGTTGTCGCGCAGGTAGTCGAAGCCGAATTCGTTGTTGGTGCCGTACGTGATGTCGGCGGCGTACGCCTCGCGGCGCTCCTCCGACGACAGGCTCGGCACGACGGTGCCGACGGTGAGGCCCAGGAAGTGGTAGACGCGGCCCATCCACTCGGCGTGGTACTTCGCCAGGTAGTCGTTGACGGTCACGATGTGGACGCCCTTGCCGGCGAGCCCGTTGAGGTAGACCGGCAGGGTCGCGACGAGGGTCTTGCCCTCGCCGGTCTTCATCTCGGCGATGTTGCCCAGGTGGAGCGCGGCGCCGCCCATGATCTGGACGTCGAAGTGGCGCTGGCCGAGGATTCGGCGCGCGGCCTCACGTACGGTGGCGAACGCCTCCGGCATGATGTCGTCGAGGGTCTGCCCGTCGTCGAGGCGCTGCTTGAACTCCTCCGTCATGGCCTGCAGCTCGTCGTCGCTCATCGCCTCGAAGTCGGGCTCCAGGTCGTTGACCTGGTTGGCGATCGACTGGAGATGGCGAAGGATCTTGCCCTCGCCCATCCGTAGGATCTTGTCGAGCACTTTCGGCACGGGTGCGGACTCCTGGGTCTGGGCATGGATGTACGACGGAACGGCTAACCCAGCCATGGTAGCGACTCGGCCGCGATGGGCCGAACTCCCGTGGCCTGCGGATCTACCTTTACCATGTTTACATGGTAAAGGTGCACTTTGCACGGCGAATTCGCCGTGCAAGGCGGATGTTTACCATGTTTACATGGTAAACATTCGGGTGAGGGCAGGAGCGAGATCGCCACGCGCGGCGATGACCACATCGGACAGGCCGAGCCAGTCGGCCATCAGGCGTAGCTCGGCGGCGAGCTCGGCCGCCGTCTCGGGCGGCGCGTGGTCCTCGGCGTACGCGCCCTTGACCAGCAGCCTCCCCGTTGCGCGATCGGCCTTGAGGTCGACCCGGGCGACGAGCGAGTCGCCGAGCAGGAACGGCAGCACGTAGTAGCCATGGACACGCTTCGCCTCGGGTACGTAGATCTCGATGCGATAGCGGAAGCCGAACAGCTCCTCGGTGCGGCGCCGCTCGAACACCAGCGGATCGAACGGGCTCACCAGCGCCCGGGCCCGGATGCGGCGCGGCCGGCTCGCCTCCGCATGCAGGTAGGCCGGACGCGACCAGCCGTCGATGCGCGCCGGCAGTAGCTCGCCGGCATCGACCAGCTCGGCGACCGCGTCGCGCGTCGGCTCGGCCGCGAGCCGGAAGTAGTCGCGCAGGCACTGCTCCGTCGCGATGCCGAGCGCCCGCGCAGATACGCGTACGAGCGTGCGGTGCGCCTCGTCGCGGTCGGGCTCGGCCAGGTCGAGCACGTCTCGCGGCAGCACCCGCTCGGGAAGGTCGTACACGCGCTCGAACGCGGAGTTGCGTCGCGCCGAGGTGACCTCACCCTTGTAGAAGAGGTACTCGAGCGCCGTCTTCACGACCGACCAGTTCCATCCCCAGCCGTCGCGGGCACGTACGGCATCGTGCTCGATCTCACGCGCGGTGAGGGGCCCGCGCTCGGCCACCTCGTGCAGCACCCACGCGACCAGATCGGGTCGCTCGTCGGCGACCCGGCGCATCGAGCCCCACATCCGCGCGCCGTCGCGCATCCGGAACCGCAGCGACGGATACAGCTCGCTGCGTACCAGCGATGCCTCGTGCGCCCAGTACTCGAACATCCGCCGCGGTGCACGCCCGAACATCCGGTGCAGGATCTCGGGGTCGTACGCGCCGATCCGCGAGAAGAGCGGCATGTAGTGCGCCCGGGCGAGGACGTTGATGGAGTCGATCTGGAACAGGCCGAGGCGCTCGCTGACGGCGTTCGCATGGCGTGCACTCGCGGACTCGGGTCGCTGCCGGGCGAAACCGAGTGCACCGAGGGCGACACGCCGCGCCTGCAGCCGGGTGAAGGTGAGGTCTGACATCGCGTCAGACGCTATCGGTCGCCGCCGACAACCTCGTACGCGTACTTCCCGCCGAGGTACGGATTCCGGCCAATAGCGGCCTGCCTACTGGCCGGAATCCGTACCTCGGCGGGAACTTTGATATGCGCTCGGGGTAAGGTAACGCTAGACGTCGAGCAGCTTCTGGCGCACCGCGTACATCACGGCCTCGACCCGCGAGTGCAGCTGCAGCTTCTCCAGGATGTTACGGATGTGGTTCTTCACGGTGTGCTCGCTGATGAACAGCTCGGTGGCGATCTGGCGGTTGTTCAACCCCCGCGCGACCTCCTTGAGCACCTCGAGCTCGCGCCCGGTCAAGCGTGGTCCCGGAGGTTCCTCCGGCCGCTGTTGGGAGATCAGCTTGAACTCCTCGAGTAGCTTCGCCGCCATGGCCGGGTTGATCAGCGACTGCCCGTCCGCGACCAGGCGTACGGCCTCGGCGACCTGGTCGATCGAGGCATCCTTGAGCAGATAGCCCGATGCGCCCGCCTTGACCGAGGCATACAGGTCGGACTCGTCGTCGCTCGACGTGAGCATGATGATCCGCGTCTGCGGCGCGATCGTACGCGCCGCGGCACACGTCTCGAGGCCCGACATCCCCGGCATCCGTACGTCGAGCAACACGACATCGGGGGTACGCTCGACGACCATCCCGAGGGCGGTCGGGCCATCGGCCGCGTCGCCGACGACCTCGAGGTCGTCCTCGCCCGCGAGCACGAGCATCAACCCGCGCCGGAACAGCTCCTGGTCGTCGACCACGAGCACACGAGTCGCGCCCGAGGCGACCGGGTCGCCGGTCGCCTCGCCGTCTGAACTCACCTAGTGCCCCGTCCGTCGACGTTCACCCTGTTGCGCGACGCCCGGACGGGCGCCTCGCTGCGTCCTCGTCGGTCGACGATGTACCTGCATCGCCTTCCTCCTCGTCCTTGCGAGCCATCCCACCGGACGCCGCTCACGACGGGCAATGTCAACGCAGGACACTAGCGCCCTGCGTTTGAAATACCTTGACGTCTTTCGCCGCCCAGGCGGCGCCCCGCGGCGTTCTCGTCGTCGGAAATAGGGCCCACTATGACCTTCCTTCTCGGCCTTGCGGATGCATCCACCTGGACGACGCCTTCCGTAAAGCCATTTCAAACGCAGGACACTAGATCATGTCATGGGACGGCGAGAGGTGGATGACGCCGTAGTCGTAGCCGTGGCGCCGGTAGACGACGCTCGGCTGGGCGCTGTCCTTGTCGATGAAGAGGTAGAAGTCGTGCCCCACCATCTCCATCTCGTACAGCGCCTGGTCGAGGGTCATCGGACGCGCGTCGTGGGTCTTCTCGCGTACGACGAGCGGGCCCTCGCCGACGACCTCGATCGGTCCGGCCCGGCGAACGGTCTCCGCCTCCGCCGCGACCGCTGAGTTGCCGTTGACCGCGCTCACCAGGCTGGACTCGACCAGGTCTCCACCGGCGGTGGCCTCGGCGACCGATTCCGGCCGCCTGCTGCCGTGGTGGATCCGCCGCCGGTCGGCGGCCTTGCGAAGTCGCGACTCCAGCTTGTCGATCGCCATGTCGAGCGCCGTCATCTTGTCCTCGGCGCAGGCCTCCGCCCTGATCACGGGGCCGCGCGAGCGTACGGTCATCTCGACGCGTGCGGCACGGTCGTGCAGCCGCGGGTTACGCTCCAGATCGATCTGGACCTCGATCCTGCTCAACCGCTGGCGCTGTTCGAACTTCTCGATGCGCGCAAGCTTCTCGTGTACGTGCTCCCGAAAGCGCTCGCTGACCTCGATATGCCGACCCTTGACCACGATCTCCACGGGGACCTCCTCGAGTGGCTACACGTTTCACATGTTCTGAACGGTAACCCGCCGCGGAGCGTTTCGGTAGGTCGTGTCTACTTCTCCGGCAGCGGACAGGGAGACCCGGCCCGGGCGTCTCGGCGTGGCGGCCAGAACCGCCGCGCCGACCACCGGCGCGCCGGAGTCGCGGAGTGCGCTCACCGCGGCCGCGGCCGTCGCACCGGTCGTAACGACGTCGTCGACGACCACGACGGCCCGCCGCCTACTCCAGCGTCCGACGACGCTGCGCAGGGCGCCGTCGAGGTTCTCCCGGCGCTGCGTGGCATTGAGGCCCGCCTGGTCCGCGACCCGTCGTCGGTGTCGAAGCGAACGCGTCACGAGCACGTCGTGGCCCGACCCGCGGAGGCGCCGGGCCGCGATCCGCGAGAGCAGGAGTACGCCGTCGTAGCCGCGCGAGCGTACGGTCGCGCGGCGCGACGCCATCGGGACGAGCGTCCACCCACCGGGCGACGCCTCGGTGGCGAACAGCCCCCGCAGCGCCGCCACCAGCAGCCCTGCGAGCGGCTCTGCGAGGCCGTCGCGGCCACGTTCCTTGTACTCCAGCAACACCGCACGTACGACGCCGGCGTACGCGGCCGCGCACCACGGCGGGACCGGCGTCGGAGTCAGCAGCTCGGGCGGGCACGGGTCCGGCCAGCACGACCGTGCCCGTGGGCGAAGGGCCTGCCGGCAGGTCTGGCAGAGCTGGAGGCCGGGCAGCCCGCAACCCGCACAGCGCATGCCGACGACGAGGTCGGCCGCGGCGGCCGAGAGTGTGCGCAGATCGGTCACACCGTCAGCGTGCCGCGGCGTACGCGCCGGCGTCGCCCGACCGCGCGGGGCTGTGGACGGCCCGGTGGATCGTCAGCCGGCGTAGTGCGGCGTCCAGATCTTCTCGTCGCTGATCTTCGACCAACGTTGCGTGCTGTCCAGCTTCCAGACGCCGCCGTCGTCGTCGGCAACGTAGATCGGGTCACTGATCCGTCCGGACGCCGCCACGGACACCGCCCCGACCTCCGGCAACGACGGCTGATCGACGGACACGCCCCCGGAGATGCTCGAGCCGTCGATCGCGACGACGTATGGCTGGCGGCTCAGGGCGCCACGGTCGGCAAGCAGCACGAGGTGGGTCGCGTCCCGCCAGGCCACCGATCGCAGGTTCTTGAGATTGCTCGAGTCGAGCCGCACCCGATGCACACCCTCGACCTCGACCGGCCTGTTGTCCTTGCTGGAGCGCCGGATGTAGCCCACGTACGCGGCGGCGTCGCGACCGTCCTTCGCTCCGGGCGGCAAGGCGATCGCGGCGAAACGGGTGCCGTCGGGCGAGATCGAGATGCTCGTGACGCGCATCCCGTCCAGTTCGCCGATCGGGATCGACCGCAGCTCGCCGCCCTCGTGCCACACCGCGATGCTCGTCGACTCCTTGCGCGCATCGACCAACCAGAGCCAGTCCAGGGGGTCCCAGCGCGGAGCGAGCAGATGGTCGCCGACCAACACGGTCTTGCGGTCGGCGGCGTTGATCGCGAGCGACCCGACCGAGGCCGTCGTCCGCCCCTCTTCGACGACCGCGATCCGGTCCTCGTCGCCGTTGACCGCGAAATCGTCGATATCGGCCCGCGTGCCCTCCCACGGCCCCGCGAACTCGTGCACCTCGTCGTCCTGGATGACGACCAGCCGACCGTTGTGCATGGCGAAGAGATCGCTCGGCTCGGACGAAACCGACGGGTCGTACTGGTCCCACGCGTTGGTCGGCTGTACCTCGTCGACGCCGGACACCTCGTACGGCACGTCGTCGACCAGGATCCGTACGCCCTCGACACCGGGCACCTGCCGCAGGGTGAGCACGATCTGTGCGGACATCAGCTTTCGGGAGTCGGCATCGAGGTCTTCCAGATCGCCTGCGAGCCTGACTTCGGCGATCCCGCCGTCACCGACCCGGACCGACACCTCCAGCTCGGTGTCCTGCGGAATGAACGTCGTCGCCGCCTCGCCGAGCGCGTCGGACGGACCCTGGAGCAGCCCGTCGATCGCACTGGTCGCGAGCTGGTCACCCTCGGGCAGATAGACCGGATCGGGTACGGCCGATCGGTGCGAGTCGTTGATGAAGTAGAGCGAGAGCGGCAGATAGTTGCCCTCGAACTGACTCTCGTCGAGGAGGTACGCGTCGGGCGGGTCGGCGATCCGCCACTGCCCGTCCTCCTTCTCGAACTTGAGGTCGAGCGCACGGTCGTCACCGAACGTCGGGGTGAACCCACCTCGCCGGCCGAGGGACGCGTAGGTGTCGAGGACCAGCTCGACGCGGTCTCCGCTCATCTCCTGCTGCGTCTCGGAGTTGTAGACGATCGTCTCCTGGTCGGGGTCCCAGCTGTCGGCTGCCTTCTCGGTGAGGAACTCCCGCGCGACCTCGCTCGTCACCGGCTTGGCCCTCATCGCGTCCAGGAACTGGCCGATCAGCTCCTCCGGCGACGCGCCCGGCTGCGGGCCGGGCGGCGTGTAGAGCGAGTCGACGGCCTTGTCGGTCGTCGAGTCCGCGGTGTGCACGGTGCCGGTGTCGGGGATCGACGCACAGCCGGCGACCGCCAACGCGGCCGCGGCGACGGTTGCCATGAGTACGCGTCGCGCCATCAGTCGTCCACCCCCACCTGGGTCATCCGCCGCCGGGTCGTACCGGCGTCAGCGGGTACGAGGGGCAGCGGGGACCGCTCGACGTCCTCGCCCGCGTGCCTCGGCAGGGTCAGCCGGAACTGCGCTCCCCGGTCGGGCTCGCCCCAGGCCTGTAGCCACCCTCCGTGCAGGGTCGCGTCCTCGAGCGAGATCGCCAGCCCCAGGCCGGTGCCGCCGCTGGTACGCACGCGCGAGGGATCGGCCCGCCAGAACCTGTTGAACACCAGCTGCGCCTCGCCCGGGCGCAGGCCGATTCCGTAGTCGCGTACGGCGAGCGCCGCACTCGCCGTGGATCCGGCCACCAGCAGGTCGACCTGCTCGGACCGGCTGTAGTGGATCGCGTTCGCGACCAGATTGCGTACGACCCGCTCGATCCGCCGCACGTCGGCCTCCACCTCCACCGGCCGAGACTGCGCGCGTACGGTCAAGGTCACGCCATGGCGCTCGGCGAAGCCTCGGTAGTAGTCGGCCACGCGGTCGGCGACCTCCGCCAGGTCGACCCGCTCCAGCTCCAGACGTGCGGCGCCGGCATCGAACCTGCTGATCTCGAGCAGGTCGGCCAGCAGCGCCTCGAACCGGTCCAGCTCGTTCTGCAGCAACTCGGCCGAACGCGCCGTCATCGGATCGAAGGTCTGCCGCGCGTCGTGGAGCACGTCGGCGGCCATACGCACCGTCGTCAGCGGCGTACGAAGCTCGTGGGAGACGTCCGAGACGAACCGGTGCTGCACCCGCGACAGCTCCTCGAGCTGGCGGATCTGTTTCTGCAGGCTGCTCGCCATCTGGTTGAAGGACACGCCCAGGCGGGCGATGTCGTCCTCGCCGCGCACATGCATGCGCTCCTCCAGCCGCCCAGCCGCGAGCCGCTCCGCGATGCGGCGGGCCAGGCGAACCGGCGTCACGACCTGCCGGGTCACGATCCACGCCACACCGGCCACCAGCAGGACGAGGGCGATGCCGGCATAGATCATCGCGCTGGTGATCTGGTGCAGGGTGTCGTCCTGCTCCTCCATCGAGAACAGGTAGTAGAGCGAGTACCGGTTGCCGTTGCCCGGCATCTGCACGACCCTGCCGATGGCGATGGCGGGGACGTCGTCGCCATCCTCGCTCAGCGACAGGTCGGTGTACGTCCAGTAGATCTTCGGCGGACTGTCCGCGTCGGCATTGTCTCCCGCGGCGACACGTACCTTCAGATCCTCCGGGATGCTGCCCTTCTCGAGCTCCGACAACGAGCGCATGCCCGTCTCGCCGGCGCCACCGTCGTCTGCGGACGGCAGCGGCCCCTCCAGCACCACCTCGTACGCGCGCGCCGACCCGCCCTGCGTGACGAGGACGTCGTAAAGCTCGCCGAGCATCTGCGACTCGTCGAACGCGCCCTGCGTCGGGCTCGCGCTGATGTTCTCCTGCGCGGTCGAGAAGCCCTCCTCGGCGACCGACACCGCCGCCTCGCGCCGGTTGTCGACGAGTCCCTCGGCGACCTGACGAATCAGCACCCAGCCGACGAGCCCGATCACGATCGAGCAGAGCACCAGGGTGCCGATGACGACACGGGCCTGCACGGACCGCCGCCACACCCGTACCGCGAGCACGAACGGCCGGGTGACAACGACGAAGACCCGGCGGAGCAGCGCGACCGCGTGCGTACGCAGGCGGCCAACCGACTCGCCCGACAGATAGCCGCTCGCCACCGTTGCTCGCGCCGCGGGCTCACCGCTCGGCCTCGGTGAGCGCCCGCCGTCCGCAGGGGGCGCCCTATCGGCGCCACGTCCATCATCCGCCGGCGACTCGCGTACCCCGCCCGGCATCGGCTTCGGCCGGTCGTCCGCTCTCGTCGCGGACGGCGCTCGTTCCTCGCGCCGGCCACTCCGATCGCTGCCTTCCTCGCCGCTCATCCCTGCCGGTCGCGCTCGGTCGTCCGCTCTCGTCGCGGACGGCGCTCGTTCCTCGCGCCGGCCACTCCGATCGCTGCCTTCCTCGCCGCTCATGTCCGTCGGCCGCTGTCCATCACGACCCCGCCTTGTATCCCACCCCACGTACCGTGAGAACGATCTGCGGGTGCTCGGGGTCATGCTCGATCTTCGAGCGCAGCCGCTGGACATGGACGTTCACCAGCCGCGTGTCCGCGGCGTGGCGGTAGCCCCACACCTGCTCGAGCAGCACCTCCCGAGTGAAGACCTGCCACGGCTTGCGCGCGAGACACAGCAGCAGGTCGAACTCGAGCGGCGTCAGCGAGAGCTCCTCGTCGCTTCGCGTGACGCGGTGGCCCGCGACGTCGATCGACAGGTCGCCGATCGTCAAGGTCTCCGGCGGCGCCTCCTCGAACCGGCGCATCCGCGCGCGGATGCGGGCGATGAGCTCCTTGGGCTTGAACGGCTTCACGACGTAGTCGTCGGCACCCGACTTCGAGGCCGAGGACGATATCGACGGTGTCGCTCTTGGCGGTGAGCATCACGATCGGGACACCCGACTCCGCACGGATCGCCCGACACACATCGATGCCGCCGATGCCCGGGAGCATCAGGTCGAGCAGGACGATGTCGGGCTTGTGCTCACGGAACGCGGGCAGCGCACCATCGCCCGTACTGCAGACGACCGGCTCGAAGCCCTCGTTCTCCAGGACGATCGTGAGCATCTCCGACAGCGCGGTGTCGTCGTCGATGACGAGAACCCGCCCGCCGCCGCTCACCTTGTCGGTCGTGGTGTCCACACGTCTCCCTTGCCGGTCAGTATCGGTAGAGCTCCGACTTGTACGGGCCGGCAACATCGATCCCGAGGTAGTGCGCCTGATCCTTCGTCAGCTCGGTCAGGTCGACGCCCAACGACTCGAGGTGCAGCCGTGCCACCTCCTCGTCGAGGTGCTTGGGAAGCACGTGCACGCCGATCGGGTAGCTGTCTGCCTTGGTGAAGATCTCGATCTGCGCCAGCACCTGGTTCGTGAAGGAGTTCGACATGACGAACGACGGGTGACCCGTCGCGTTGCCCAGGTTGAGCAGCCTGCCCTCGGAAAGGACGATGACGGACTTGCCGTCGGAGTACGTCCAGACGTCGACCTGCGGCTTCACCTGCTTGCGCTCGACGCCCGGGGTCTCGGCCAGGCCGGCCATGTCGATCTCGTTGTCGAAGTGGCCGATGTTGCCGAGGATCGCCTGGTGCTTCATCGCCGCGATGTGGTCGGCGGTGACGACGTCCTTGCAGCCGGTCGCGGTGACGATGATGTCGGCGTCGCCGACGACGTCGTCGAGGCGTGCGACCTGGTATCCGTCCATCGCCGCCTGCAGTGCGCAGATAGGGTCGATCTCGGTCACGATCACGCGAGCGCCCTGCCCCCGAAGGGACTCGGCGCAGCCCTTGCCGACATCGCCGTAGCCGCAGATCACGGCGACCTTGCCGCCGATCAGCACGTCGGTCGCCCGGTTGATGCCATCGACGAGCGAGTGGCGACAGCCGTACTTGTTGTCGAACTTCGACTTGGTCACCGAGTCGTTCACATTGATCGCGGTGAACAGCAGCGTGTTGTCGCGCGAGCGCTCGTACAGGCGGTGGACGCCGGTCGTCGTCTCCTCGGTCACACCCTGGATCTTCTCGGCGATGCGGGTCCACTTCTTCGGGTCTTCCTGGAGGGAACGACCCAAGACCTTCAGGACCTCGCGCAGCTCGGCGTTGTCGGTGCTCTCGGGCGGTGGTACGACGCCTTGGTCCTCGTACTCCTTGCCGAGGTGGACGAGCATCGTCGCGTCGCCGCCGTCGTCGAGGATCATGTTCGCGTCGCGACCCTCGGGCCACGTCATGATCTTCTCCGCGCAGTCCCAGTACTCGGCGAGCGACTCGCCCTTCCATGCGAAGACCGGAACTCCGGCGGGCGCGTCCGGCGTGCCGTCGCGGCCGACGACGACGGCCGCCGCCGCGTGGTCCTGGGTGGAGAAGATGTTGCAGCTCGCCCAGCGGACCTCGGCACCGAGGTCGACGAGCGTCTCGATCAGTACGGCGGTCTGAACCGTCATGTGCAGTGAGCCGGCGATCCGAGCGCCGGCGAGGGGCGCAGACCCGCTGTAGCGCTCGCGCATCGCCATCAGCCCGGGCATCTCGTGCTCGGCGAGGGTGATCTCAGTGCGGCCGTACTCGGCAAGACTCAGGTCGGCAACGTTGAATTCCATGTGTGCCAGCGTAGCGGTCGCGACCTCCTCAGGCGTCGGAGAGGGCTATGCCGAGGTAGGCGGCGAGGTACGTACCGAGTCCGAGGGCCGACGCGTAGCGCGCAAGCTCGGACCCTTGGGTCTCGCTCACGGACTCGACCGGTACGTCGCAGCGCTCGGCCTCCTCGACGAGTCGTACGCGCTCGGCGATCACGGATGCATCGTCGGAGCCGTCGTCGACGACCAGCACGCTCGCGCGAACCGACGAGTCGCCGGACTCGAAAGGATCGGCGAACACGTCCTTCGGCGGCGTGCGCTCGAGCACGGGCAGCAGGTGGTCGACGTCCGCCGCGAACGCCGGCCTCCCGGTCTCGCGGCGGATCGCCTCGGCGATCCTCCTCGCCGCACGCGCCGCGAGCGCGGAGCCGCCCCACAGCAGCGGCGTCCCGTCAGCGAGCGACAGCGCGAGCAGCTTCGCCGGATTGGTTGCGGAGTCGACGAAGGGCGAGCAGCGCGATGCGACGCCGTCGAGCGCCAGCGCGACCTCCTCGCCGTCGACCGCCGGACCCAGCCGCAACCGCGCCATGGCCTGGAGAAGTACGACCGCACCGGCGAGCGAGTCGTCGCTCTGGGTGGTCAGCACCGTCGAGTGCGGACCGGCGGCGAGCTCCTCGATCTGCGAGCCGCGGATCGAGGTGAGGATCAGCGTCGAGCCTCGCCTGCGGGCCTCTGCGACGGCCGTCGCGGCACCCGCGTCGCCGGTCGCCTGGGCGAGTACGACGACCGTGTCGAGCGGCCCGGTCCAGCCCGGCAGGCCGGGGCCCGGCCAGGCGACGAAGGGTACCGGGCAGGCCGACTCGAGTACGGCGCGAAGCAGCCGCGCACCCTTGCCCGCCGCGACGACGGCCCGCGGCATCCCTTGCTCTGCTAGGGACTCGATGGACTCCGCCGACAGCTGCACCTCTGCGCGTACGCGCGCGCCGGCCTCGGCCAGGAACCTCAGCCGTTGGTCGGCCGCACTGAGCACCTCGGCGTCGTCGAGACGGCTGTCGTCGAACATTAGGTCGTGCCTCCTTGTGCCGCGCCGACCAGCGAGCGGGTCTACGCGCCCGATCTGGCAAGGCGCGGGAGCGAAGTTGTAGTTGGCTTCTCCTGCGAGCGACCGTAACGCCGCCAGGCGGGATGCGGAGGCACGCGAGCCGGCGGGGTATGAGGAGGCACGACCTTACGCCTCAGGAGTTCGGGGCGTCGTCGGCGACCGTCAGCACGGGGATGCCGTCGCGCACCTCGTACGTCTGCGGACATGCCGCACACACGAGCGCCGACGCCTCCTCGTCGACGGCCAGCCGGGACCGACAGACCGGGCAGACGAGGATCTCCAGTAGCGACGCGTCCAGGTTCATCACGCCCCCAGGATGCCACCGCCGGCGCCTTCCAGCCGGGTGCCCGCCCCGTGGGCATGACGTTTCGGTGCGACACGCCGGCGTGTCACGACCCGAACGTCATGCCCACGGGGCGGATGTCACGCGCGGCGGATCAGGTTCAGGACCTCGTCGCGCAGTGCCTCCATCGACGCGTGGTCGAGCGCCTCCACGTTGAGCCTCACGACCGGCTCGGTGTTCGAGGCACGTACGTTGAACCACCAGCCGGGATGGCCGACCGTGACGCCGTCCAGGCGGTCGACCTCGATCTCGTCGGTGCCGTCGTACGCATCGACGACCCGACGCATCGCGGCGACCGGGTCGGCGACCGTGCTGTTGACCTCGCCCGACGCCGAGTACAGGTCGTACGGCGCGAGCAGCTCCGATAGCGGTACGTCCGCGGAGGCCAGCGCGCCGAGCACGTGCAACGCGGCGAGCATGCCCGAATCTGCGAGGAAGAAGTCGGCGAAGTAGAAGTGTCCCGAGTGCTCGCCGCCGAAGCGCGCGCCGGTGCGCGCCATCTCGGCCTTGATCAGCGAATGCCCGACCGGCGTGCGTACGGGGACGCCGCCGTTCGCGGTGATCGTCTCGGGCACGGACCGCGAGCAGATCAGGTTGTGCAGGATCGTCGCCCCCGGATGGTCTCGCAGCACCCGTGACGCGATCAGACAGGCGATCGCCGATCCACTGACCACCGCACCGGTCTCGTCGACGACGAAGCATCGGTCGGCGTCGCCGTCGAACGCGAGACCGAGGTCGGCTCCGTGCGTGCGCACGGCCGCCTGCAGGTCGACGAGGTTCTCGGGCGCGAGCGGGTTCGGCTCGTGGTGGGGGAACGTCCCGTCGGGCTCGAAGTAGAGGGGCACGAGATCGACCGGCAGCAACTCGAAGACCACGGGAGTGGTCACCCCGGCTACCGCGTTCGCGGCATCGACGACGACCCTCAGCCGTCGACCATGCACGGGAGCCAGCCCGACGAGACGGTCGGCGTACTGCCCGGACAGGTCCGTCGGCGTGCGTACGCCGCGGGGCCCGATTCGTATGGTCTCGCCGGCGAGCAGCGCCTTCGCCCGCTCGGCGACCTCGGCCAGCCCGTCATCTCGGCCGATCGGCCGCGCGCCGCGCCGACAGAACTTCATGCCGTTGTCGCGTGCGGGATTGTGGCTCGCGGTGATCATGATGCCCGGCGTGTCATGCTCTCCGGATCCGAAGTACAGCAGGTCCGTCGAGCAGACACCGACGTCGACGACGTTCCAGCCGGCGGCCGTCAGCGCGTCCGCGACCGCGGCGGCGATCGGCTCCGATGAGGTACGCAGGTCGCGACCCAGCACGATCGGGCGCTCGGCACCCGGATCGACGTGCTCGGCGAACGCCGTCGCGTACGCGGCCGCCAGCTCCGGATCGAGCGGGTCAGGTGTCGCGCCGCGGACGTCGTACGCCTTGAGGACGGCGTCGACTCGCGCGCTGGTCGGCGGCGTCACGGCTGGTTCGAGCGCAGCACCCGGAGGTGGCCGCGGCGGCCGACCTCGACGCCGTCTCCCTGCGGCTCGGGCGCCTCGACCGGCCGCGCTGCCTCGCGCACGGCGTCGGCGAGTGCCTCCAGGTCGTCGTGCGACGGCTGCATCGCATCGGGATCGGGAGCGAGCCGAAGCACCTCCCAGCCGCGCGGCGCGGACAGCCGCTCGGAGTGGAACTCGCACAGGTCGTAGCTGTGCGGCTCGGCGTAGGTCGCGAGCGGGCCGAGCACCGCCGTCTGATCCGAGTACACGTACGTCAACGTGGCGATCGCTTGTCGCGCGCAGGCAGTACGCGAACAACGGCGGACTGGACTCACGAGGCAGACGGTACCTGTCCGTCCCGCGCGGCTGTCGTTAGGCTCACCGCGATGAGGCCGAAAGCAACGCACGCACCCGCGCGATCGGGTCGACGGCGCGATCGCCGCGGGCGAGGGACGCGCGGTCCGCTCGCGTTACCGGGTCCGTTGGCACCCGACGGCGTGCCGGCCCAGCGGTCACCCGCCGAAGAATTCGACGACCTCGTCCTCGCCGTCGTCGACCGGTTGCGCACTCGATTTCCCGAGCGGGTCGACGCGGTCGAGTTCGCCGTCGAGGACCATCCGCTGCTTCCCGAGGAGTGGGTACGCCACGTTCCGTACGCAAGCAGCGTGCCGGAGGGACCCGATACCCGTGCCCGGGTGGTGGTGTTCCGCCGGCCACTGCTCACCCACAGCGAGGACGCCACCGATCTCGCCGACTTGCTGCTCGACACGCTCATCGAGGAGCTGGCGGTGCTGTGGGGAGTCGACCCCGACGACCTCGACCCACCCCGCTGACCCGACGCTCCTGCACCGCCGACCCGTCGGTCAGCGCAGCCCCCGCGATCCGACCGCGGGGCGGACGACCGTCGACGGCAGCTCGGTCAGCGGCACGGTGCTCCAGTCTTCGCCGTCGGCGAACGTCGCGGCGGCGCGTGCGCCCTGCCCGGACGAGGCGAGGGTGACGTACGCGGCGTCGGAAGCGCCGGTCTCGTCGACGGGGTCGAACACCGTCGTCCGGCCGGCCTCCAGCTCGAGGTCGGCCTTGCCGACCGACTTGCCGCCGGCGTCGTACGCGCGTACCTGCAGCGCAGTCGTGCCCTGCAGCTCCGCCGACGACGCGGCGACCTCCACCGACGTGTCGTCGATCGCCACGGGAACGGCGACCGGACCGCTGAAGGGATCGGCTGACGAGGCGTACGCGACGTCGTCCGACGACAGCGCACGAACGGCTCCCGTGACCGGAACCTCCGACTCGAGGCGGACCGACATCGCCGCCTTGTCGACCTGGTCGGGCAGGGCCAGCTTCTTGACCGCACCCGCGCCGACCGACGCGCTCTCGAACCCACTCGGCGTGAACTCGCCGTCCTTGCCCAGCACGCTGATCGACACGTTCGCGGCACGGTCGCCGGGATTGGCGATGACCAGCTCACGGCCGTCGGCCCCAGCCGGTACGCCCGCGACGACGGAGTCGGTCGACGGAGCGGCGGCCGACGGCAGGTAATCGGAGCCCCGGTGGGCGGCGATCTCGCCGGTGGCGTCGAGCACCGACGCCGACACCGTCCCGCGACTCGTCTGCACCGACAGCGCCAGCTCGTCCTCGCCCGTGCCCAACCGCTCGAGCGGCAGTCGCGTCGTGTCGCCGGGCTCGACGACGATTCCAGCACCCCCGACGACGCTGACCTCCCCGTCGGTGCCGTACATCGCGACGTCTACGACCGCCTCGACCTCTCCTGGGTTCGTCAGCACCAAAGTCGACGCATGCTCGGCGGTGCTACCCGCGCCCACGAACCACGACTCCGCATGGGCGGACGGGCAGCCCTGAACGGCGAGGCCCGACCCGAGCGCACCGGGCGGCCGGGTCGTGGCGAACGCGCTGCTGTACGGCGCGAGACCGCCGCGGGCGTCCACGATGACGGCGGATGCCTTCCCCCCGGGAACCGACGCGTCCGCCCACGTACCCGGGCCGTCGAGCTTCAACGCCGACACGTCCTTCCCATCGGGAGACGTCGCAGCGGTACTGGACCCGTCGCCCGACGCGTCGTCGGACTGCAGAGTCGTGCTTCCGACGTCGAGCGCGGGCGGCGTCGTCTTCGCTGTGCCGAACGTCGCGCAGGCCCTCCCGACGGCCGAGATCGGAGCGGTGCCGGCAATGCCTTCGGTCGCGGCCGGCGCCACGTCGTCGCCGCTCGTACGAGTGGCGGCGACCGCAAGCAACGCCGCCACGACCAGCACGACCACTGCCGCGAGCAGCACGGTCGTACGTGCGCCGCCGCCTCCTGTCGGCCGCGGCGTCTCGATCCGTCTACTCATGGCGCAACCTCCACGATTCGGTCTCGCCACTCATTCATGCCCGCCTCCTGCTGCGCCTGCCGGGTGTCGCGACCACGAGGACCACGACCAGGACGGTCAGCTCGGCGGCGACGATCCACGGCCGCAGCGCGTTGCCGTCGCCCTCGGGAGGATCGGCCGGCGACTCGAGCATCCACACGCGTGAGCCGGGCACACTGCTCCCCGACGGGGTGATGCCTGGCGCGGAGTCGAAGGCGACCGTCACCGACTCGTCGACGGGTGGCCTGGCATAGACCGCATGGACCCCATAGCCCGCCAGCTCCTCGACGTCGTCGGCGGTCGGGTCGGAGGCCAGCGCCGAGACGAGGGTGGCGAAGTCCGGATTCGCGTCGGTGGCGGGCATGACCGACTCATCGCCGAGTCGCGGCCCGTCGTCGGTGTGTACGGAGTACGTCAACGCCGCGCCGTCTGCGGTGTCGAGTACGACAACCGATCCGCCCGTCCGCTCCGCGTCGGCCGCGAGGTACGCCGGCAGGTCACTCGGGTCACCCCGACCGACCGCGCCGCCGTCGGCGTGCAGCACCCACCAACCGGCCATCAGCACCGGCGCGGACAGCCCGACCACGAGTCCGGCGACCCCGAGCGTACGACCCAGCGCGCGCCCCTCACCCGCCCCCAGACCGTCGAGCGCGATCGCGCCACCGGCGGCGAGGGCTGTGAGCCAGCAGACCGTGGCGAAACCGACCCATGCCGACGTCTCCCCCGAGATACCGGGCACCTCGAAGGTCGTACCCGCACCGATGACGGCGAACGCGAGACAGATCAACGCGACGAGCCACGCCCACAACACCGCTTGCCGTCTCCGCGCGGGGATCAGCGCGGCCAGTCCGACGGCGAGCAGTCCCACCCCGAACAGCGCGGGCGCGGCGTACGGCCCACCGGCCTGGCCGAGCGCGATGTCGAGAACGGTGGGCTCCAAGGAGCCGAACCCGCCGTCGGCGAGCCCGGCCTCCCACCACCACAGGCCCGGGTCGAGCGCACGCTCCCACATCCAGGGACCGAGGACGCCGAACGGCACGACCGCGGCCAGGCCCAGCGACAGCCACTCACGCCCGCGGCCGCGCAGGCCGACGGCGATCACGAGCCCACCGATGGTCAACGCGTACGCGATCGGCACGAATGCAGTGAGCAGGCTCAGCCACAGCCCGACCCGAAGGCCCTCCTGCCAGCCACGACGCAGCGACGAGCGCTGCACGAGCGAGATGGACGAGTTGACGACGACCGGCGCCAGGACGAGACCGAGCAGCGTGCCGAAGCGCCCCTGTCCGAGTGCGCCGGAGGCGACGACGGCGAATGCGTACGCGAGTGCCCACGCGATCTGGAGCCGGCCGGACGACAGGAACCGTCGCGCCAGACGGTGGGCGGTGAGCGCCGCCAGCGGGACGGCGCCGATCACGACCACGTCGACGACGAGTCCGGGATGGCCGAACGTCACCACGGACAACGCGGCGAGCACGAACGCATACGGCGGGCCGAACGCGTCGCTGCCGAGACCGACGTCGTGCCAGGACGCGGCGAAGGTGCTCCACCACGCGCCGGTCGTTTCGGGTGCCGGAAGCAGCGCACCCCCCGAAAGGGATCCGCCACCGATCAGGCCCCAACAGGCGACCAGCGAGACGACCGTCAGGGCCGCGACGACACACGCCCATGGATGGCGTCGCGCAAAGGCGACGAGCCCCCGGTCGGGTTCGGCCTCGTCATCGAGGTCGGCGACATGGGAGTACTCGACGACCATCGCACGACGACCGGACGACTCCGCGTCGGGCGTTCTCGCGAATCCCCACAGCACGTCGCCGACCTCGTCGATGCCATGCCGGTACGGGATCGTCCACGCCGGCAGCAGGTGACGTACGTCGCCGGGTGCGACGGTCGAGGTCGCGGCCCGGCGTCGGCGCGCGGCGAGGATCCGCCATGGGCGTACGTAGACCGAGAACAGGGCGGCGAGCTCCTGACGAGCGTCGCCGGGAGCCTTGACCAGGACCAGACCGATCACGCGCAGCAACGAACCAACGAACAGGCGCACGGACTGCCAGCAGAATCCCGGCAGGCTCGCGTTGCTCAGCAGGGTGTACAGGGCGCCCTCGCGCGCGTCGCGGCGCGGGCTCGGGTGAACCCGCCGCGCCGTCGGACGTTGCGACCGGGCGCTCGCCTCGGCGTGGAACATGACCGACCGCGGAACGACGCGCGTACGACCGCCGTGTCGGGCGACGCGCCAGCCGAAGTCGACATCGTCGAAGTACAGCGGAAGCTCGGGATCGAGGCCGCCGAGGGCGTCCCACAGGTCGCGTCGCACGAGCATTCCCGCGCTGCTGACCGCGAGTACGTCGCGTGCGCGGTCGTGCTGGCCCTGGTCGGGTTCGCCGCGCTCGAGTCCGGTCTCGCGATGGCCCGTGCCCGTGATCGAGACGCCGACCTCCAGAAGCCGCCGAAGCGTCGGCCACTCCCGGAGCTTGGGGCCGACGACGTCGGCTCCGGTGGAGAGCGCGTCGTCGAGCAGCCGCTCGAGTGCATCGGGGGCCGGCGCACAGTCGTCGTGAAGCAGCCAGATCCACTCGGTGCGTGGCAGCGCGTCGAGGCCCGCGCGTACGGCATCGCCGAAACCGGTGCCGGAGGCGACACGCACGATCAACGACTCGTGGAACGTCCCCGACAGCAGCGCCGGCGTATCGTCCTTGGAGTCGACGTCGACCGCGATTCCGCTGCCCGCGTGGAACGTCTGGGCGCCGAGCGCGGCGAGCGTCTGAGGAAGCCAGCGGGCGCCGTTGTGCGTGACGAGTACCGCAGCGACGGTCGGGGGGATTCGAGAGCCACGCCTGGTCGGGCGGGTGCTCGTCCTCGAAAACTGCGGTCATGCATACCTTCGGGGTCGGCGGTAGGCCAACACGGCCTGGGGCGCGGACCACTCTAAGGCGTGCGCACAAACCGCGCGTTCTCAGTCATCGGAGACACGGCCCGCCATCGACGGACACGCACCCACCGACCGCACGCAGCCGCCGCAGATCGCGACCCAGCGCCGTGCGGCGCCCCGGCAACCCCCCGGTCTCTACACCGCCCTGCGTTTCAGCTTCCGGCGTTCCCGCTCCGAAAGCCCTCCCCAGATGCCGAATCGCTCGTCATGGAGAAGGGCGTACTCGAGGCACTCGTCGCGTACCTCGCACGTGGTGCAGACACGCTTCGCCTCGCGTGTCGACCCACCCTTCTCCGGGAAGAACGCCTCCGGATCCGTCTGCGCGCACAAAGCGCGCTCCTGCCAACTCAACTCTTCTTCGGCGTCAACCGGGAGCAGCTCTGGCTCTGCCATGGTCTCGCCTCCTTGACCCCTTGCTAGACCCCGTTGGTGTGCGTCGCTTCCCCGTACCCGAGAGCAAGAAGTAACGACACGTATGAAATTACATGCCTGCAATACGCGAAAGTCAAGCCGCGGCCTGCTATACGCAGGCCCGAACACGACACGCGCCCGCACGGGAACCGTGCGGGCGCAGCGTCGAGGCTACCGATCCGGTCTCAGGAACTCGGGTTCCACCAGCCCGGACGATCGTTGGACTCGGTGCCTTCGTCGGTCTCGGACGACTCGCTGTCCGTCGACTCATCGGCGGCCGGGTCGAATACGCTCGTCTCGTCGTTGCTCGACGCGGGAGGCTGCCCCCAGGAGGAGTCCTCGGCGCTGTCCTGCGCTGGACTCCACGCCTGCGTCGTCTGCTCCTCGGGGCGCAGCTGACCGTCCCACTGCCCCGGAGGGTTCTCCTGCGGCTGACCCCACGACGGCTGCTGCTGGGGATCCGGCTGCTGCGGCTGACCCCACGCAGGCTGCGGCGGCTCACTCTGACCGTCCCACTGCCCCGGAGGATTCTCCTGCGGCTGACCCCACGACGGCTGCTGCTGGGGATCCGGCTGCTGCGGCTGACCCCACGCAGGCTGCGGCGGCTCACTCTGACCGTCCCACTGCCCCGGAGGATTCTCCTGCGGCTGACCCCACGACGGCTGCTGCTGGGGATCCGGCTGCTGCGGCTGACCCCACGCAGGCTGTGGCGGCTCACTCTGACCGTCCCACTGCCCCGGAGGATTCTCCTGCGGCTGACCCCACGACGGCTGCTGCTGGGGATCCGGCTGCTGCGGCTGACCCCACGCAGGCTGTGGCGGCTCACTCTGACCGTCCCACTGCCCCGGAGGATTCTCCTGCGGCTGACCCCACGACGGCTGCTGGGGATCCGGCTGCTGCGGCTGACCCCACGCAGGCTGCGGCGGCTCACTCTGACCGTCCCACTGCCCCGGAGGATTCTCCTGCGGCTGACCCCACGACGGCTGCTGCGGATCCGGCTGCTGCGGCTGACCCCACGCAGGCTGCGGCGGCTCACTCTGACCGTCCCACTGCCCCGGAGGGTTCTCCTGCGGCTGACCCCACGACTGCTGCTGCGGATCCGGCTGCTGCGGCTGACCCCACGCAGGCTGACCGAACTGACCCGGTGCCGCCTCCTGCGGCTGACCCCACGAGGAGCCGGCTGCGTCCTGCGGCTGCGCCTGACCGTCCCACTGCTGCGGCTGCGCCTGACCATCCCACTGCTGCGGCTGCGCCTGACCATCCCACTGCTGCGGCTGCGCCTGACCGTCCCACTGCTGCGGCTGGGCCTGACCGTCCCACTGCTGCGGCGGCGCCTGACCGCCCCAAGCGCCGGCCTGCGGTTGGCCACCCCACTGGCCCTGCTGAGCACCCGCCCACTGCTGCTGGGGCTTCGGCGTCGACGGCAGCGCCTGGAGGGTGACCAGGCAGAAGTAGATCGCGGCACCGACGAAGGCGAGCAGGACGATCATGGCGAAAGTGCCGCCGACCTTCTCCGCCCCTGCGAGGCCGCCAAGCCCGCCGAGGATGCTCTCCAGCGCACGGTCCTCGACGCCGAGGCTCGCGATCCAGGTGATGAGCCCGAGCAGGCCCATCACGCCGAGCAGCGCCAGCGCAGCGATCGTGATCGTGCGTGCCTGCTTGGTCGGCTCACCTAGGTGCGTGACGAGAAGAACGGCCGCCACGACGAGGAGTACGTAAACCGGGTTGACGAGGTCGCCCTGCACGATGGCGGCCTTCAAGCTGAACTCGACGCCGGGCCCGAAGTCCTTGAAGAGCAACGACAACGACACCAGCACGAGCGCCGCTACGACGCCGAGCAAGACGAACGCCAAGAGCTCACGGAGCTTCTTGGTGGATTCGGTAACCACTGTTTCTCCCCACACCAGGTGTTTAGGTCCGGACCTAGCCTGCCATAGGTCAGGGGTGATGCGGAGAGGGGCGCTGGATAGGGAACGGTCCCGGGCGCTCGGTTGCCGATGTGCGGGAGCGAATCCGGACTGGACCTCCGCGAGTCACCGTGAACGCAGGCGGCGGGATGGCCGGGTACGCGACCGCGGCGATGCCCTTCCGCAAGGCCTCTGGGGGCGGCAGTCGGATCCGGTGCCGCACAATGAGTTCCATGCACCTCACCGCACTCTCCGGTGGGATCGGCGGCGCCCGATTCCTGACCGGACTTCGCTCGATACTCCGCCCGGGCGACGACCTCACCGTCATCGGCAACACGGCCGACGACGTCTGGCTCTTCGGCCTCAAGGTCTGCCCCGACCTCGACAGCTTGATGTACACACTCGGAGGCGGCATCGACGTCGAACGTGGTTGGGGTCGAGCCGACGAGACCTGGCACGCCAAGGAGGAGCTCGCGGCGTACGGCGTCGAACCCACCTGGTTCGGCCTTGGCGACCGCGATCTCGCCACGCACGTCGTTCGGACCCAGATGCTCGGCGCCGGGTACACGCTGACCCAGGTCACCGAGGCGCTGTGCGTACGTTGGCAGCCCGGCGTCCGGTTGCTGCCGATGAGCGACGATCGCGTAGAGACGCATATCGTGATCGACGACGAGTCGGCGGCGAGCGGCCGGCGAGCGGTGCATTTCCAGGAGTACTGGGTACACATGCGTGCATCCGTACCCGTGCGCGGGGTCGTGGAGGTGGGCGTCGAGCAGTCGAAACCCGGACCGGACGTCCTCGATGCGATCACCGCGGCCGACGCCGTGATCGTCCCGCCGTCGAATCCGATCGTATCGATCGGCACGATCCTCGAGGTGCCGGGTATCCGCGAGGCCGTACGTGCCGCCACGGGTCCCGTCGTCGGCGTCTCGCCGATCGTGGGAGGAGCCGCCGTACGCGGTATGGCCGATCAGCTACTCGGTGGCCTCGGCATCGAGGTCAGCGCGTCGGGGGTCGCGCGGCACTACGGGGCCCGCAGCAACGGCGGGGTCGTCGACGGCTGGCTGGTCGACGAGCGCGATCGCGCGGCGGCCGATGAGCTCTCGGACGCCCAGATCGCGTGTCGCGCGGTCCCGCTGCTGATGTCCGACGCAGACGCAACGGCCACGATGGCCCAAGACACCCTCGACCTCGCCGCCGAGCTGGCGCGATGAACGCCGCGCCCGACCCGGATGATCCGGCCCCGCTGGAGATCGTGCCCGTCCGGGGCATGCCGGAGGTCCGACCCGGCGATGACCTGGCCGAACTGATCTCGGCCCGGCTCGACGGTCCGCTCGGTGCGTACGACGTGGTCGTGGTCACCAGCAAGGCGGTGAGCAAGGCGGCCGGCCTGGTGACGACGACCGACCGCGAGGCACTCGTCGACGATTCGACCGAACGGGTCGTCGCCCGCCGTGGTGCAACCCGGATCGTCCGTACGAAGCACGGGCTCACCATGGCGGCCGCCGGGGTCGACGCCTCGAATACCGATCAGGGCACTGCCGTCACCCTCCCGACCGACCCCGACGCGGACGCGGCGGTGTTGCGTACCGCGCTGACGCGCCGCTACCCCCGGACTACCGGCCGGCTCGGCGTCGTCGTGACCGACACCGCCGGGCGCGCGTGGCGGATCGGCCAGGCCGATATGGCGATCGGGTGTGCCGGGCTCTGGCCCCTCCGGTCGTACGCCGGCGTGCGCGACCCGCACGGCAACGAGCTCCAGGTGACCGCCCCGGCGATAGCCGATGAGATCGCGGCCGCGGCCGACCTCGTGACCGGCAAGGTCGCCCGCCTTCCCGTCGCCGTCGTACGCGGGCTGTCGCCTGCGTACTTCTGCGACGACGCCGGACCGGGGGCCGCGGCGCTGATCCGCGACGAGCAGGGCGACCTGTTCGGACTCGGCGCGAACGAAGCGGTGCGCCAGGCGGTCGGGGCCGGTACAGCGCGGCCCCGAGGTTTCGTCGCCCTCGACGACGACGTGATCGCCGTGGCGCTCGGTGCCACCGACGACACGGTGCTCCGGGTGGCCGTCGACGGCGGCCGGGTCGTCATCACGCCCGCCGACGGCGCCTCTCGAGAGGCGACCCTCGTCGCCTTCGGCGCGCTCCGGGAGCGACTGCGCATCCTCGACCGCGCCTACGGCACCGACCACGCCGCGGGCGCGTCGCTCGACGGTTGATCAGCCGCTGCTGAAGCGAATCGCGCCGTCGGGGATGGTCGCGCCACACGCCACGCGGGCACCCGCGGTGAGCTCGCAGTCGGCTCCGACCATCGCATCGTCGCCGAGCGCGGTCCCCCGCAGGGTCGTACGCATGCCGACACGTGCGCCCGGGCCCACCACCGAGTCGATGACGGCGGCACCGTCGGCGATCACGGCGCCACCCATCACGACGCTGCCGTCGACCCGCGCGTTCGCGCCGAGCCGCGCGCCACGCGACACCGCGGAGCCACCACGCACCGATGCCCTCGAATGCACCTCTGCACCGCTCTCGACGTATCGCTCGGAGGGCGTGTACGGGTAAGCGGGCGTGCGCACGGCGCCGGTCACGATGTCGCGCGAGGCCTGCACGAGGGCCTCCGGCGTACCGACGTCGAGCCAGTAGCGATCCTCGACATGCCCGATGATCGCAGCACCGGAACGCAGCAGCTCGGGAAACGTCTCGCGCTCGACCGAGACCTCGGCGCCGGCCGGGATCGCATCGATCACCGAACGGCGGAACACGTAGCAGCCCGCATTGATCTGGTTCGTGACCGGATCGGGCGACTTCTCCAAGAAGGCAGTGACGCGTCCCGCGTCATCGGTGGGCACGCAGCCGTACGCCCGCGGGTCGGCGACCTCGACGAGGTGCAGGCTCACGTCGGCGCGGGCAGCCGCGAACTCCTCTGCCTGCAAGGCGATGCTGTGGCCCGAGAGCTGGTCGCCGTTGAGTACCACGACCCCCTCGTCGGGACGCATCGCCATCGACTCGGCGGCATGCCGGATCGCGCCCCCGGTGCCGAGCGGGTGGTCCTCGGTCTCGACCCGGACGGTGACGCCGATCCCCTTCGCCGCAGTCACGATCGGCTCGAACTGGTCGGCACGGTACGACGCGGCCAGCACGACCTCGGTGATGTCGGCATCGGCGAGCTTGCTTATCTGGTGCATCAGGAACGGCACACCGGCAACCGGTAGTACGTGCTTGGGGTGGCGGGTCGTCAGCGGTCTCAGCCGCGAACCAAAGCCCCCGGCGATGATGATGGCGCGCATTGCGATCATCGTATCGCCGGCGTACGCGGGTGCATGGGCGCACCACCCGTTCTATCGGCGCCCAACAACGGTCACCGGAAGCCTCTGCCGCACTCGAACGAGCACCAATGCTGCAGAAACGATGGGCAACGACCGCGGCGCTCGGCTTGTGGTCTGTTACGGCGTCCGTCATTGGGCACTTGCTCAAGCGGTAGAGCCGTAACGGACCACAAGGTGTCGACCCGTAGCGGCCCACAGCGGACACGAACGGGACCACCTCTAGGCTCGGCCACGTGACCATCCCGAACCTCCTCGCCGATGCGGTCGCGCGCGATCCCGCCCGGCCCCTGCTGACGTTCTACGACCTCGCAACGGGCGAACGTGTCGAGCTGAGCCGAGCGACCACGGCCAACTGGGTGGCGAAGACGGCGAACATGCTGCAAGACTCCCTCGCCGCCGGCCCCGCGTCGACGGTTGCGATCGACCTGCCGCCGCACTGGGAGCGCGCCGTATGGATGCTGGCCGCGTGGGAGGTCGGGTGTGTCGTCCACCTGAGCCCGACCGACACCGCGTACGACGTCGCGGTCGTCGGCCCAGAGGCGCTGGACGCCACGCTGCCGTCCGCCGACGAGGTGGTTGCGCTCTCATTGCGCCCGCTCGGCGCACGGTTCGCGGGTCCGCTCCCGCCGGGCGTGATCGACTACAACGCCGAGGTGCTCGGCCACGGCGACCACTTCGCCGCGTACGACCCGCCGGGCAAGCAGACCGCCGCGGTGGTCGTCTCCGGCGACGAGTGGAACCACGACGACTGTGTCGCGGCGGCCGAACGCCGCGCCGCCGGATGGCGCGCGACGGCACCGCCCCGCGTACTCACCGGCGGCCCGACGGCCGACGCCGACACCGTCGAGATCCTGCTCGGTGCGCTGGCCGCCGACGGTTCGGTCGTCCTCGTTGCGCACCCGCGTGACGACCGGCTGGACGCCCTGAAGACCGACGAGCACGTCACCGTCGTCGACGCGCTCCACGGACGCTGAGCGTTCAGAAGTCGGCGGAGCCGTCGGGGTCGAGGTCGTCGTCGGCGTCGTAGTGCAGGCGCTTCGCGGCCTCGTCGACCGAACCGTCGAAGACCAGCCGACCGCGTTCGAGCACGATCGCGCGATCGCACAGCTTACGTACCTGGTTGGTGTTGTGGCTCACGAACAACACGGTCCGGCCCTCGCTCCGGATCTCGTGGATGCGCTTCATGCACTTCTTCTTGAACGGCGGGTCGCCGACGGCCAGCACCTCGTCGATGATGAACACGTCGGAGTCTGCGGCGATCGCGACCGCGAAGCCGAGTCGCGCCTTCATCCCCGACGAGTAGTGCTGCACAGGCGTGTCGAGGAACTTGTCGATCTGCGCGAAGTCGAGGATCTCGTCGAACTTCCCCTTCGTCTCCGCCTCGCTCATGCCGTTGAGTGCAGCGTTGAGGTAGATGTTCTCCCGCCCCGACAGCTGCTTCTGGAACCCGGCCGAGATCTCGATCAGCCCGGCAACGCGCCCGCGTACGAGCACCTCACCCGAGTCGGGGCGGAGCACCCCGTTGATGAGCCGCAGCATCGTCGACTTGCCGGAGCCGTTGAGGCCCATCAGGCCGATCGACTGGCCCTCCTGCACGTCGAACGACACGTCGTCGATCGCCATGAACGACTCGTTGATCGCGACGCCCTTGCGCGCCGCGACGAATCGCTGCTTGAGCGTACGCGCGTTGTGCAGGCTGAACTTCTTCGAAACCTGGTCGACGACCACCGACTGTGCCATCACATGTACTCCGCGAATCGGCCCTCGAGGCGCGCGAACACCCGCTGGGCGATGACGACGAGGACGACCATCGCGACGAGCATGATGCCGCCCTTGAGCAACAGGTCGTCGGGCAACGTGCCAGGGGGACGGTCCTCGATCGTCTCGTACCAGAATCCGCGCTGGGTCAGCATCACCGACATCGCGATCGGGTTGAACTGGTACGGCACGCTCACGGCCGGGCCGAGCTCGGTGACGTGGGTCCACGCGTAGATCATCGGCGTGAACCACATGACCATCTGAGACAGCGTCTGGGAGAAGTTGTTGAAGTCGCGGTACACGACGTTCAGAGCGCCCGCGATCATCGAGTACGCGAGCCCGAAGAGCCAGATGATCGCGAATCCGAGCAGCACCGCGACGGTGCCCGTCACGGAAACGGTCCAGCCGGTGAAGATGCAGGCGATGATCAGGATCACGTACTGCGGAAGGGTGTGGTACGACGAGACCAGCAGCGACGTCATCGGCAGCATCTCGCGCGGTACGTTCATCTTGCTCACGAGCTGGCGGTTGCTGGTGATCGACTTCGTGCCGGAGTTCATCGACTCGGTCGCCATGTGCACGATGATCAGCCCGCACAGGATGTGCAGCGGGAAGTTCTCGACCTCCCGACCCATCTTCAGGCCGACGCCGATCACGACGAGGTACATCACGAACCGGAAGCCCGGCTTGATGTAGCTCCAGAGCAGCCCGAGCAGGCTGACCTGGTAGCGGTTCTTCAGCTCCTTCTGGACGAGCAGCTTCAGCAGGTAGCGCCGGCGGAAAACCCCGAGAAGGCCGCTCGCCTCGCCAGGAGGTCGTAACGGACCGTGCGGATGGTCGTCCGCGCGCTCAGGCGCCATCGTCATGACGAGGTACTCGTGCTTTCTCCTGGCTCGCTGGCGGGCGGCGTCCCGTTGGCGGCGCTACTCGGCAGCGTCGCATTGGCCTCGGCGTCGGCGAACGTACGCTCCCACGCCTCCCAGCCGGTGAGGTCGTCCATCGCCGCGCGGTACTGGCGGACGAGCTGCGGCCACTCGCGGTGCATCCGCTCGTGCAGGCTGACCGTGCGGGTGAGGAGCCGTTTGAACGTGTCGCGGTCGCGCCTGTACCACGACGCCGACGTGCCGTCGGTCGTCGATACGACGGC
Organism: Solicola gregarius; assembly: GCF_025790165.1. GTDB lineage: Bacteria > Actinomycetota > Actinomycetes > Propionibacteriales > Nocardioidaceae > Solicola > Solicola gregarius. The sequence goes on along the minus strand of NZ_CP094970.1, from coordinate 3,268,608 downwards.
GGAGTCGAACTGTGCGAGCCGCCACCACTTCGCGTCTGCTGCCGCGATCTGTGCTTCGGGGTTGAACTCCGCTTCCGCGCGCGTCGGGCGGAACTGCTTGATGCCGGACATACCCGCGGCGACGACCTTGCCCATCATGCCGCTGATGTCGCCCGCGCTGCGGCCGCGCTTCGGCGGCTTGCGCAGCCGGACGCGCGGGAAGCGGTCGGGATGCGGCGCCATCTGCGCATCGGCGTGCGAGCTTCGCTTCGCGCGTACTTCCGCCAGCTTGGTCCCGATCTCGGCGTGCAGGTGCTCGGGGCCGCGGAGGATGTCCTCGAGCGCATCGAGCCGGAGGTCGGCGGTGGAGTACTGCATCGACAACAGGTGTTTGATCTGGTGCCGGAAGCTCTGCCGGATCACGCTCCCGCTGCGGTCGTACGGCGAGTGCAGCAGCGCCGCGACCGTGCGGTTGCGCTGGTGGTAGTACGCCTGCCAGTCGAGCGCGTCGTTCTTATCGGTCCACGGCACATGCCAGACGGCGACACCGGGCATCGTGACGGTCTGGAAGCCGGCCTCGCGGGCGCGAATGCCGTACTCGGAGTCGTCCCACTTGATGAACAGCGGCAACCCGAGACCGATCTCGTCGATCACCGTGCGCGGGATCAGACACATCCACCAGCCGTTGAAGTCGACGTCGACGCGGCGATGCATCCACCCCGTGCTACGCAGCCCGTGCGCAGAGAAGTCGTGCTCGGGGTGTACGTGCGGCGCCGGTCCCCACCAGAAGTGGTACAGGTTGACCTTCTCGCCGAAGCTGTGCAGCTGCGAGCGCTTGTAGAGGCTGAACATGTGGCCGCCGACGATGGTCGGGTTGGTGCACAGGTCGCCGAACACGAGCGAGCGCAGGACGCTCTCGGTCTCCGCGACGATGTCGTCGTCGAGCAGGAGTACGTAGTCGCTCACACCGGCCTTGGCGGTCTCGTACTGCGCGCGCGCGAAGCCGCCCGAGCCGCCGATGTTGCCCTGGTCGATCATCCGCAGCTTCGTGCCGAGCGCGGCCGCGACCTCACCGAAGAGCGCCTCGTCGGCGACCTTCTGGTTGCCCTGGTCGACGACGATGAGCTCGTCGATGCGCTCCATGACGTCCTTGTCGTTCGCCAGCTGGCCGAGCAGCTCGACGCACGAGTCGGGCCGGTTGTACGTCGTGATGCCGATCGTCACGGTGCCCTGGCGGGCCCGCTCGACCGGGACGTCCGCGCACCAGGCGGCCTCCTCGAGGATCGCGTCGTCGCCGCCTGCGAACACGTCGAACCAGTACCAACCGCCATCCGCGAACGGCTTGAGCGGTAGCCGGAACGCGAACTCGCCACTCGGGTCGTCGTCGGTGTTCGCGGAGTCGACCCGCTGCGAACGACCGTCGGGCGTGGAGCGGTACACGATCACGGCGGCATCGCCGCGTACGCGCACGCGCAGCACGACCTCGGACAACACCGACCACATGCGCCAGTAGCTGGCCGCGAAGCCGTTGAAGTACGTGCCGAACGACGCGCGCTGATCGGCCGCGATGCGCATCCGGTGCCGACCGAGGACGTTCTCGGGGCGGCGTGTCGACTGCATCGCATCGAACGCCGGCGCCGCCGACTCCTTTGCGGCCGCACGCGAACTTCCCGGCTCATCCGCTGTCATCAGCATGCCGGCGCTGTAGTCGACGTACAGCGGCATCACGTCGAGGTCGCGGTCGGCCGGGAACACGACGCGCTGCAGCACCCTGGTAACTGTCTGGGGCGCCTCTGCGGGCGCCTCGGTCTGCGTCATGCCTCTACTCCTCCGCTTTCGAAGGTCGCGCCCTCCGCGAAGTACGGACGTACCAAGTTGTCGAACATGGAAAGCGCCGAGCCGATCGCCATGTGCATGTCGAGATATTTGTACGTACCGAGCCGTCCGCCGAACAGCACCTGCGTCTCGGCATTCGCGAGCTCGCGGTACTTGAGCAGCTTCTCGCGGTCTTCGGCGGTGTTGATCGGGTAGTACGGCTCGTCGCCCTTGACCGCGAACCGCGAGAACTCGCGCATGATCACGGTCTTGTCTTTCGGGTAGTCGCGCTCGGGGTGGAAATGGCGCGGCTCGATGATCCGGGTGTAGGGGACGTCCTCGTCGGCGTAGTTCATCACCGGCGTGCCCTGGAAGTCGCCGACCGGCTTGACCTCGTAGTCGAAGTCGATGGTGCGCCACGACAGGTCGCCCGCGGCGTACTCGAAGTACTGGTCGACCGGACCGGTGTAGACGACGGGAACGTTGCCGACGATGTCGGAGCGCAGGTCGAAGAAGTCGGTGTCCAGCTTGACCTCGATGTTCGGGTGATCCGCCATCCGGGTCAGCCAGGCGGTGTAGCCCTCGCTCGGCAGGCCCTCGTAGGTGTCGTTGAAGTAGCGGTTGTCGAAGTTGTAGCGCACCGGCAGCCGGGTCAGCGTCGCACCGGGGAGCTCCTTCGGGTCGGTCTGCCACTGCTTGAGCGTGTAGCCGCGGAAGAACGCCTCGTACAGCGGCCGCCCGACCAGCGAGATGCCCTTGTCCTCGAAGCTCTCGGCGGTGGCGCCGTCGATCTCGGCGGCCTGCTCCGCGACCAGCGCGCGCGCCTCGTCGGGGCTCATCGCCTTGCCGAAGTACTCGCAGATCGTGGCGAGGTTGACCGGCATCGGGAAGACGCGGCCCTTGAAGATGGTGAACACACGGTGCTGGTAGCTGGTGAACGACGTGAACCGGTTGACGTACTCCCACACCCGCTTGTTGGAGGTGTGGAACAGGTGCGCGCCGTACTTGTGCACCTCGATCCCGGTGTCGGGGTCAGGTTCGCTGTACGCGTTGCCACCGATGTGGTAGCGACGGTCGAGCATCAGCACCTTGAGCCCGAGCTCGTTCGCGCAGCGTTCGGCGATGGTCAGTCCGAAGAGCCCGGATCCGACCACCACAAGATCAGCGTTCACGTTGCGTACTCCACCTTTTCGATTGAGATTCGGTGCCAAGGACGAGGCCGTGGCTGCATGCCGCCGGCGCCCGACAGTCTAACGATCCGATCACGCCGGAGCCGAATCGTCCGGCCGGCTCGTCGCATCGCCGGATCGCTGCCCACCACCGCGAGCGATGATGCGTCGGTACGCCGCCCGCCGCATCCGCTCCGGAACGAGCCGGTACCCGCCGCGTACGACCACGTTGCGGACGTATTCGGAACGGGTCGTGATGCGCTCGGCCCGGAACCTGCGCTGCAGCTCCAGCTCGGCCCGAAGCTGCTCCACGCCACCGCGCCGGGCGTACGCACCGGCCCCGACACGGTAGTAGACGAGCGGCTCGACCACGTTGACGGGCATCGCGCCGTTCGACAGCATGCGCGCGAACAGCAGGTAGTCCTCCATCAGCGGCATGTCCTGATAACCGCCCGCTGCGAGCACGGCGTCGCGACGGTAGACGACGGTCGGATGGTTGAACGGGTCGCGGAACCGCGCGGTCGCGCGGATCTGCTCTTCGCCGATGGGTGGTACGCGGGTCTCCACCACGTGGTCGACGTCGTCGACGAACTCCATCAGACCCGACCCGACGATGTCGGCGCCGGCCTCGATCAAGGGGAGCTGCGTCGCGAACCGATGCGGCACGCAGATGTCGTCGGCGTCCATCCGCGCCACGACGCCGTGGCCGCAGGCGTCGAGGCCGCGGTCGAGCGCGGGGCCGAGGCCGACGTTCTCGACCAGCGGGATGTGCTTCACGGGCACCGGGCTGTCGGCGACGATGCGCACGATCTCTGCGGCGAGCTGCGAGCCGACCGGGCCGTCCTGGATGAGGACGACGTCGTTGGGCGGCCGGCTCTGCTCGTTGACCGCGCTGGTGAAGGCCGTGCGCAGGAATCTCGGGTCGTCGCCGCCGTACACGGGGAGCAGCAACGAGAAGGGCACGGGACTCATGAGGTCGGGAAGTCTCCGTCGGTCGGGGGCAGGCGGTCGTTTCCGTTGGATCCGTCTGTCGTGCGGACGTTTCGGAGCACGACTTCGTTGCTTCGCGGACCGGAGCGTATCCCGTCGCGCAGCCCGCGGCCCAGTCCCCTCCACAGGGTCCGTCGGTCGCTCGAGGCGGCGATCGTGCGTATCCACCGGCGTGCGGTCGACCCGCCGTAGACCGCCTTCTCCAGCGGCGCGAGGCCCCGGCTGCGGGTGAACAGCCAGGTCTTGTTGCGCACCTCGTAGTAGAAGCGCGAGCCCGGGTCGGCGTCGGTCGACCCGAACGCCTTGGTCTTGTGCACGACCACGCTGTCCGGGCAGTACAGGCCGGTACGCCCGCGCAGCAGCCGGGTTGAGTACTCGAAGTCGTCGTTCCACAGGAAGTAGTCGGCGATCGGCAGCCCGCGCTCACGGACCGTGTCGGCGTCGCACATGATCGAGACGAACGACGCCGAGCGCACCGGGATCGCGTCGACGGCCGCCGCGCGGCGTACCTCGTCCGCGCTCGCCCGCGGCTTACGGCGCGGGGTGTTCATGGGGTGGTCGCGGCCGTCGGTCCACACGACGCGGCTCGCGAGCACCACCGGCGTCGGGTCGGCGCTCGCGTACACGTCGAGCAGCCGCTCCGACGCGGTCGGGGTGGCGACCGTGTCGTCATCCATCAGCCAGATCAGGTCGGGAGCATGAGCATCGAGCGCCCGTTCGATGCCGGCCGCGAACCCGCCCGCTCCCCCGGTGTTCTCGGCGAGCGTGACGACGTCGAGATCGTCGTACGTGCGCAGGGTGGCCGGCGTTTCGTCGGTCGAGGCGTTGTCGACGACGACGAGCGCGCTGACCGGGGCCGACTGCTTCCGGAGCGCGTCGAGCGCCTCGACCAGCAGGTCGCGCCGGTTCCAGGTGACGACGACCGCGACGACGCGCGTACTCATCCGCTCGACCCTCCGGGACGCAGACCTCAGCAGACCGACGACAGGTCGTTGGCCTCGTTGGCCTTGTACTGCGGGTCGCCGGAGTTCTTGCCCTTCTCACGATCGCCCGAGTCGGCCTTTCCTTCGGCCTTGTCGATCGCCTGGTCGACCATACTGCGTATCTCGCCGAAGTCCGGATCCGAGGTGTCGATCTTCGGCGGTACGACCGAGACGGTCGACATCTTCTGCCCCTTCGCCTTCAAGGCAAGGTCGACGAACGTGTCGAGATCCTTGCCCGGAACGTCGGTGCTCAGCAGCCGTTTGCTCGAGTCGGCGATGTCATCGACATTCGTCAGCACCTTCTGCGGGCTGAGCTGGTCGAGCATGGCGCTCATCACACACTTCTGCCGGGCCATCCGGGAGTAGTCGTCGGACGTCGCGCGGCTGCGCGCGAACCAGAGCGCATGGAACCCGTCCAGCTCCTGCTTGCCGGGCTGGATGTGGCCGGTGACGGGCCCACCGACACCGCCGATCGGGAGCTCCTCGGGCACGTCGACGGTGAGTCCGCCGACCGCGTCGACGAGGTCTTGGAAGCCCTGCAGGTTGACCATCGCGTAGTAGTTGATCTTCAGTCCGGTCGTCGCCTCGACCGCCTGCTTCGTCGCCTCGATGCCGGGGTTGTCGGAGTCGCCGAAGAGCTCCTCGTGCTCCGTGGCCCAGGTGTTGATGCTGTTCAGGTAGCCACCGTCGCGGTTGAAGCCGTGCGGGAAGCGCTTGTCCATCGCCGTACCGTCCGGAAAGGGCGCATGCTCGAGGTTTCGCGGCAGCGAGACGAGGACCGTACGTCCGGTCTCCGCGTCGATGCTTGCGACGGTGAGCGAGTCCGGGCGCAGGCCGACCCGGTCGGATCCGGAGTCGCCGCCGAGCAGCAGCACGTTGTAGCGACCCTTCTCGGGCTCGGAAACCGCCGTGCTGCCGAAGACGTGGGTGATGAAGTCGCGCTGCACCGCGACGATGTGCGCGGCGGCGAGGAGCGTACCGGCGGTGACGATGCACAGTGACGAGCTGACCCCGACCATCGCGAGGCGCTGCCCACGGCGCAGATCGGGCGGATAGCCGAGCAGCCAGGCGTTGACGAACAACGCCGCCCAACCGATCGCGAGTACGACGAGTACACCGCGTACGACGTACAGCACTTCGGTGTTGGTGAGCAGCGACAGGCCGACCCCACGGTCGCGCCACGTCGCGACGAGGAACGCCCCCGCAGTGACGAACACCACTGCCGACGTCCACAGTGCGATCCGACCGATCCTGCGATTGCCGGCCACCAGCTGAGCCGACCCGGGCAGCACCAAGGTCATCAGCACCAGGCCGACGGCGCGGCGGAACCGAATGCGGGCAGAGTCGGTATCGACACGCGCGCGTACGGTGTCGCCGACTCGTGTGGGGTCGAGAGTCATCGATTCCTCTCGTTGGGGAAGACACGAGTTGCCAAAAAGGTTAAGCACAGTTGACCGGTGGAACCGGGTCGGCACGCCGCGCCGTGCGCCATAACACTTGCTCGTTCCGGTACCGTCACGGTCATGCCTGAACGCCCCAACTCGGACGGATCGTCGTCCGACGACGCCTACAGCTGGTTGTACGACGGCCAATCACAGCAGCCGTCCGGCCAGCCGCAGCGGCCGCCGGACCCTGACGCGACCCAGGCCGTGGATGCTCCGGGGTCGCAGCCACCGGCTCAGCCACCCGGTGGTGACGCCACCCAGGCGATGGGCGCGCAGCAGCAGTACCCCCAGCAACCTCCCGCGGGCGGCACCGAGCCGCTACCGCCGCCGAACCTCCCGCCTCCCGGATCGGGCGACGCGCAGCAGCCGCCGCGGGAGCGCCCGCCGAAGCCGCCGCGGCGGTGGAAACATCCGGTCCGCAACATCATCCTGATCGTCGTCCTGGTGTGGATCGTGTTCATGATCGCCGTGCCCTTGTGGGCCTGGTCGAAGATCGAGAAGGTCGACGCCGAGCCCGACGGCGACCGTCCCGGTGACCAGCCGGGCACCACGTACCTGCTGGTCGGGTCCGACAGCCGCGAAGGTCTCAGCGATGAGGAGAAGAAGGACCTCAGCACCGGAAGCGTCGGCGGTCAGCGCACCGACACGATGCTGCTGATGCACGTCGGTTCCGGACCCACCGCGCTGATCTCGATCCCGCGTGACTCGATGGTCGACGTTCCGGGCGAGGGCGAGCAGCAGATCAACGGGGCGTACGCCATCGGCGGCGCCGACAAGCTCGTCGAGACGATCGAACAGAACACCGGCATCCGCGTCGACGACTACGTCGAGATCGGCTTCGGCGGGTTCGCCGACATCGTCGACGCCCTCGGCGGGATCGAGATCTGCACCGATCAGAAGATCGACGACAAGGACTCCGGCGCGCACTTCGAGAAGGGGTGCCAGGACGTCGATGGTGCCGACGCGCTCGCGTTCTCCCGGGTACGTAAGGCATTCGCCACGTCCGATCTGCAACGGGTACAGAATCAGCGCCAGGTGCTCGGCAACATCTCCGACAAGGCGAAGTCGCCGTGGACGTTCCTGAATCCCGTGCGCTACTTCAAGCTCTCGTCCAGCGCCGCCGACTCGCTGACCATCGGCAAGAACGTCGGCCCGATCTCGCTCGGCCGGTTCGCCTGGTCGCTCGGCGGCGCGATGAGTGGTGACGGGCTGAACTGCACCGTCCCGATCACCGGCGCCGACGCAAATACGTGGGACGAGGAGCGCTCGAAGAAGCTGTTCGAGCTGATCGCCGACGACGACACCGAGTCCATCGGCGACGACATCTGCACCGAGACCGGCCTCCCCAAGGGCTTCTGAGACCACGGTGAGGAGTGGATCCCGGCCCGGTGAGGAGAGGATCCCGGCCCGGTGAGGAGAGGATCCCGGCCCGGTGAGGAGAGAATCCCGGCCCGGTGAGGAGAGAATCCCGGCCCGCAGTACGGCCAGAAGTCTCTCGTCGCCGGGCCGGAATCCTCTCCTCAGCGTGATTACTGGACGGCCGAGATCTCGAAGTCCGCGCCGTTGACGGCGAAGAAGTAGTTGCCGACCGCCTCGACCTTGATCCGCGCGTTCTTCGTATCGACGTTCGGCCAGGTGACGTTCGCGGTCCCGTCGTTCTTCGTCGACTCGGCGAGCACCGTGTCGAACGTCTTGCCGCCGTCGGTCGACAACGTGATTCGTACGCGAGGCGCCAACGCCGGGCGGTTCGTACCGTTGACCAGCCAGCCGACCGGCTGCGTACGCGTGCCGCGTACCGCCTCGCCGGGCTCCCCGAACGACGTCACGAACAGCGGACCGGCCTTCGGCGCGACGGTCAGCGTCACGTCGTCGTGCGCGGTGCCGCCGCCTTCGGCGAAGTGGTCGCGCGCGGTGACGCGGAAGTGGAGTTTCCGGTCACCCTTGCGCCCCACGAAGTCGGCCGTCGGTAGCCACTCGGAGTAGCACGCCGTCTTGCGGCGCCCCTTCGACTCTGCGCATTTGCCCGACCCGGCGTTCGTATTGCCCGCGAGCACCTGCTTGATATCGGGGAACGTACGCGTCGGGTCGTCGCTGGTGTGGTTCTGGCCCGGCGACTCGTACTGCAGAGTGCCGGCGGGCGTCACGTTCGCGTACCTGCCGAAGATCCGGAACAGCGGACCCGCCAGCTTCTTCGGCTTGAAGAGCGCCACGCCACTCGCCTTGCCGCGGTCGTTCTGCTCCCACGAGTACGTGAGCGCGTCCTGATCGTCGGAACCGGATGCCTCCAGCGTGAACGGTGTCTGCACCGGAAGCCGCTTGTCCGCAGGCGCGTCGACGCTCGGGGCGTCGTTGCCGGTCGCGCTCACGGCACCGTGGTTGCCGTTCGGACCACCGTGCTGCGTCTCCCCGACGAGACCGGAGACGTCGCCACCCGTTGGGACGACCTCCAGCTCCTGCTGGTTCTTCCCGGCCCGGCTGCCCTGGAACACGACCGAGAAGCCCTTATCACCGAACTTGACGAGACCGTCGCCCCAGCCGGTGACCTTCACCGACTTGGCACCCAGCTTCTTCGTCAGCGCGGCCTGGACCTTCGCGACCGTGAAGCCCTTACCATGCTTGATCTTCGCGGTCGTACCCTCGCTCGTGCGGAGCTTGAACGCATCGTCTGCCGCGTCGAAGTCGCGGAGCGAGACGGTCTGGATCTCGCTCAGCTTGCGGCGTTTGCTCGACACGTACGCGGTCGCCTCCTGGATGGAGCGCTGCGAGAAGTACGGGTCGGAGTGCGGCTGGAGATCGTCGCCGCCGCAGATGCCCGCGTACGCCATCACCGACGAGCCGCTGCCCGGCTCGACCGACGTGCCGGGGTTGCGGTTGCCGCCGGAGCATGCGCCGTTGGCGCCGTCGAACGTGTGGTTGCCGCCGAACTGGTGCCCCATCTCGTGTGCGACGTAGTCGACCGCGTAGTAGTCGCCTTCGGGCGTCGGCAGACCGGTGCATCCGACGGCCTTGCCCGGGCCGCCGACGACTCCGAGGCCGGCGACGCCGCCGCCGCTCACCCCGAGCGCGATATGGCCGACGTCGTAGTTGCGCGCGCCGATCAGCTGACCGATGACGACACCGTTGCGATCGAGCGTGCCACCGCCACAGGTCTCCAGATCGACCGGGTGGAAGCACCGCTGCGACCCACAGGGACCGTTGGGCTTGGTCGCCTTCGCCATCGTGTCGAGGTTCAGCTTGTCGGAGCCGTTGGCGAGCACGAGCCGGATGGCGAGGTCGTCGTTGTAGACGTGGTTGACGCGGTTGATCAGCGTCGTCTTCTCGGCAAGGACGTTCTCGGTGCCGAAGTAGCGGGCGTACGACGGGTCGTTGACCAACGCGAGCCGGTACGTGCGCATCTCGACCTCGCCGGCGGCCCGACTGCGCGGTGCGGGAGCGAGCCGCTGCGCGACACCCTCGACGTCGGTCTCGGAGAAGCCGTCGTCGGGTTTGGGTAGGTCGGATCCCAGGTAGCTGAGGTACAGGTTGCTCGCCTTGCCCGTAACCGGCTTGTTGTACGCCGGGTCGACGTACCAGGCGCCCTGGTTCGAAGCGCCGCGTACGGAGGCGTGGAACCCCGTCGGTGTCAGGTCGAGCCGGATCGTCGCCGACGGGTCGGTGACCCCGCGACCGGCGTACGTCCGGATCTCGGGATGCTTCGCGGCGAGTCGGGACTGCAGCACCGGCGACTCGGCGATCGCGAAGTCCACGAGCTCACCGTTGGGCGCCGGCACAGACACGATCTGGCCGGACCCGCTGCGGGCCGACGGCGCCGCGTCGAGCTGGGCCTCCATCGCGTCACCGTCGAGGGTGAACGCCTCGTACTCGGTCGGCTCCACCCGCGGGGTCAGGTCGTCGGATACCAGCGGTCGGGCGTCGACGGGCGACCACAGGTCGTCGTCGGGGGCGGGCGGGTTCGCCGACGCGTACGACAGCGGCGCGACCACGAGCGCGACGAATGCGGCGGTGACGCCGAGCCGGCGACCGACGGAGCGGCGCCGGGACGGGCGCGGAGATATGCGACGTTGCATGGGTACCCCTCAGACGAGGAGCGGCCGGAGGCGGCCGCTCGCCGCCTCATCGTCACCGCAGGCCGACGACCCCGCAACTCGGGCGGACGGCGGGGCCACCAATCGTGACGAAACCGTGTCTCTCGTCCCGCCCGCTGGGCCGCACGTTTCGGCCCCGCAAATCGAACGATCGGGGCACAAACGCGCGGCTCATGGTGGGGGTACGTCATGCCAACGGGTCTCACCGACGCGCAGCGCGTCGTCTCCGACGCCGAGGGCGCCCAGCCGACTGCGCAGGGCGCTCTCCTCGCCGTCGGGCACCGCCACCGTCAGCAGCACCGCCGTGTCGTACGCGACGTCGAGCACGGCGATCCCGTCACCCCGAAGCGCGTGCTCGACCCGCCCAGCGTCTGCATGCGAGATGCTCAGCACGCATACCCGCATGAGGTTCCGGCGTACCCGCGGCGCCTTGTCGAGCGCGAGTGCGACCGCACCCGAGTATGCGCGGGCGAGGCCGCCGGTGCCGAGCTTCGTACCGCCGAAGTAGCGCGTGACGACCGCAACCACATCGGTGACACCGGCATGCGTCAACACCTCGAGCATCGGCCGCCCAGCCGTACCCGCCGGCTCGCCGTCATCACTACTGCGGTGCGGCGAGCCGTCCGCGCCGATGACGAACGCGGAGCAGTGATGGTTGGCCTGCCATTGCTCGGTACGCGCCTGGTCGACCACGGCACGGGCTGCGGCCTCGCTCTCCACCCGCCGCAGGCGGCACAGGAAACGCGAGCGTTGGATCTCGGTCTCGATGTCGACGTCGCCGACCGTTGCGTAGGTCGAGCTCAGAACAGCCCGCCGAGGCCATAGCGGACCAGCCAGTCGCGGTCGGTGTCACGCCCCGCCTCTGGGTCGGGTACGTCGCGCGTGTCCGACTCGGCGACGGTGTCCTCGAGTCGGATCGGCTCGGGAAGCTCGTCGTACTTGCCCATCGCGATCGCCTCCCTGCTACCAGCCTAGACCACTGCGCCCCCTGCGCCGACGACGTCTCAGCGCACGTCAGAGGTGCGACTGGACGCCCGCGAGCAGCTGGCGGGCCATCACGATCCGCTGGACCTGGTTGGTGCCCTCGTAGATCTGGGTGATCTTCGCGTCGCGCATCATCCGCTCGACCGGGTAGTCGCCGGTGAAGCCGTACCCGCCGAGCAGCTGCACCGCGTCGGTCGTGACCTCCATCGCGACGTCGGACGCGTACGCCTTCGCCGCCGCGCCGAAGAACGTGAGGTCGGAGTCGCCTCGCTCCGAACGTCCCGCCGCCGCGTACGTCAGCTGCCGCGCCGCCTCGACCTTCATCCCCATGTCGGCGATCATGAACTGCAGTCCTTGGAACTGCGCGATCTGCTTGCCGAACTGCTGTCGCTCCTGCACGTACCCGAGCGCGTAGTCCAAGGCACCCTGCGCGATGCCGACCGCCTGTGCGGCGATGGTGACCCGGGTGTGGTCGAGCGTGCGCATCGCGGTCGCGAAGCCCGAGCCTTCGTCTCCGATCATCCGGTCCGCGGGCACGCGTACGTTGTCGAGGTAGACCTCCCGCGTGGGTGACCCCTTGATGCCGAGCTTCTTCTCCGGCGCCCCGAAGCTCACGCCCTCGTCGGACTTCTCGACGACGAACGCCGAGATGCCCCGGGCGCCTTGGCCGGGCTCGGTCACCGCCATCACCGTGTAGAAGTCGGACACGCCCGCGTTGGTGATCCAGCGCTTCACACCGTTGAGCACGTACCCGTCGCCGTCGCGTAGCGCCCGGGTCTTCATGCTCGCCGCATCGCTGCCCGCCTCGGGCTCGGACAGACAGTACGAGAACATCGCCTCGCCCGTGGCGACCTTCGGGAGGTACGCCGCCTTGACCTCGTCCGACGCCGACAGCAGCAACGGCATCGTGCCGAGCTTGTTCACGGCCGGGATCAGCGACGACGAGGCGCACGCCCGGGCGACCTCCTCGATCACGATCGCCGTTGCGAGCGCGTCTGCGCCCGCGCCGCCGTACTCCTCGGGGATGTGCGCCGCGTGGAAGTCCGATGCGACGAGCGCGTCGTACGCCTCCTGCGGGAACCGCGCCGACGCGTCGACATCGGCGGCCGCCGGCGCCACCTTCGCGTCACACACCGCGCGCACGGCCTGGCGGATCGCCTGTTGCTCCTCGGACAGCGCGAACATCGGTTGACTCACGGCAGGACCCTCTTCTCTACTCCAACACCGAATCCAGGTCGATGTTACTGGTGATTAACCTGGGCGTCGCCGTGGCTCTCACCACACCGGCGCGCGCGTGGGTGCGGTGCGCACCTACGCTGAGCCCATGCCCGAGCACACGATCGAGGTCACGACGTACGAGGAGCTGCGCGAGCTCCATGGCGAGCCGCTGCCGCGCGTACGCGACAAGGTGCAGCCACGACTCGGCACCGTTCACGAGGACTGGATCGCCAACTCGCCGTTCTGCGTCATCGCGACGTCCGCCCCGGACGGCACCTGCGACGCCTCGCCCAAGGGCGACCCGGCCGGGTCCGTCAGGGTGCTCGATCCGACGACCATCGCGATCCCCGACCGACCGGGAAACAAGCGCGTCGACGGGTTCCAGAACGTGCTCGCCAACCCACACGTCGGCATCCTGTTCGTCGTGCCCGGACGTGGCGACACGTTGCGCGTCAACGGCCGCGCCCGGCTGCTGCGCGAGGCGCCGTACTTCGACGACCTGGTCGTACGCGGGCATCGCCCGCACCTGGTGCTCGAGGTGAGCGTCGAACAGGTGTTCTTCCACTGCTCCAAGGCATTCCTGCGCTCGAAGCTGTGGGACCCCTCGTCCTGGGATCCCGAAGCGGTACCGAGCCGCGCACAGATCGCGAAGCGACTGGAGCGCCCGAACGACTCGATCGACGAACTGGAGCGCTACTACGGCGCGCAGTACGCCGAGAAGCTCTACTGAGCGCCGCCGAAGGCCGCTCTTTCTCGAAGGGACCTGGATGAAGTCACAGCTCGAGCCGATCTACGAGGACGTGCTCCGCCGCAACCCGGCGGAGCCCGAGTTCCACCAGGCTGCGCTCGAGGTCTTCGAGAGCCTGGGGCCGGTGCTCGAACGCCACCCCGAGTACGCCGAGGCGGCCGTCCTCGCCCGGCTGTGCGAGCCCGAGCGGCAGATCATCTTCCGCGTCCCGTGGGTCGACGACGAGGGACGCGTGCAGATCAACCGCGCCTTCCGGGTCGAGTTCAACTCCGCACTCGGGCCGTTCAAGGGTGGGCTGCGCTTTCATCCGTCGGTGAACCTCGGCATCGTGAAGTTCCTCGGATTCGAGCAGGTCTTCAAGAACTCGCTGACGGGTCTGCCGATCGGCGGCGGCAAGGGCGGCTCCGACTTCGACCCGCGTGACCGCAGTGATGGCGAGGTCATGCGGTTCTGCCAGTCGTTCATGACCGAGCTCTACCGCCACATCGGCGAGTACACCGACGTACCCGCCGGCGACATCGGCGTCGGCGGCCGCGAGATCGGCTACCTGTTCGGGCAGTACAAGCGCATCACCAACCGGTACGAGTCGGGGGTGCTGACCGGCAAGGGTGTCGGGTGGGGAGGTTCGCTGGTACGCACGGAGGCGACCGGGTTCGGCACGGTGCTGTTCGCCGACGAGATGCTCAAGACGCGCGGGGCGAGCATGGACGGTCAGCGCGTCGTCGTCTCCGGCTCCGGCAACGTCGCGACGTACGCGATCCAGAAGGCGCACCAGCTCGGCGCCACCGTCGTCGCCTGCTCCGACTCGTCCGGATATGTCGTCGACGAGAGCGGCATCGACGTCGAGCTGCTGCGGCAGGTCAAGGAGGTCGAGCGGCTCCGGATCCAGGTGTACGCCGAGCGCCGCGGCGGCGGAGCAACGTACGTCGACGGCGGGCCGGTCTGGGAGGTCGGCGCGACGGTCGCACTCCCCTGCGCGACCCAGAACGAGCTCGAGCCACGCGACGTGAAGTCCCTTCTGGACGCGGGCCTCGTCGCGGTCGCGGAGGGCGCGAACATGCCGACGACGCCCGAGGCGGTGCGGATGCTGCAGGCGGCCGACGTGCTGTTCGGGCCGGGCAAGGCGGCGAACGCCGGCGGTGTCGCGACGTCGGCGCTGGAGATGCAGCAGAACGCGAGCCGCGACGCGTGGAGCGAGGAGTTCACCGAGGCGCGCCTGACCGACATCATGATCGGCATCCACGAACGGTGCGCAGCGACGGCCGACCAGTACGGCCTGCCTGGCGACTACGTGGCGGGGGCGAACATCGCCGGCTTCGTACCCGTCGCCGATGCGGTACTCGCGCTCGGCGTCGTCTGAGCCGAACGGCGGGCGTCGTGGACGAACGTACGCGGGTGCGCTGGCTGACCGCCGTCGTTTCCTCGCCGCACGCGGATGCGGTGCGGTTCTGGTCCGCGGTCACCGGCTCGACACCCGACGGCTCCGCCGGATACGTACCGCTGCGGCCGCAGAACGCGGACCCGTACGTGTGGCTCGATCGCGACGACCGCGAGGTACGCCTGATCGTGCACGTCGACGACCCGGCCGTTGCGGTGCAGCGGGCTGCTTCGCTCGGCGCCACCCGGATCGACGCGTCCGACTCGATGGCCCGGCTGACGTCACCGGGAGGGCTCGCATTCGGTGTCACCGGCGCCGGCCCGCCGCGGCGTAGACCGGCGCCGCTTTCCTGGCCGGGCGGGCACCGCAGCATCCTCGACCAGGTCTCTGTCGACATCTCACCGGGTGCCCATGAGACCGAGGTGGCGTTTCTCGAGTCGCTGCTCGGCTGGCCCGTTCGTCACGGCGCACGACCCGAGTTCGACTATCTGGTACGCCAGCCCGAGCAGGCCTTGCGGATCCTCTTGCAGCGACTCGACGTACCGGCGTACGGCGCGACGAGCACACACGTTGACCTGGCATGCGACTCGGTGCCGGACGAGGTGGCGCGGCACCTGGCGCTCGGCGCGACGCTCGTCGCGGATTATCCGCTGTGGACGACGATGCGCGACCCGGCAGGTGCCGCGTACTGCCTGACGCGACGCAGTCCCGACACCGGCGCCCTCACCTGACCACCCGCGCACCGACGATCGGCCGTCACCGGCGACACTGGTCAGGTGCACATCACCAAGGTCCAGCAGTGGGTCGCGTCCGGCATGCTCGGCGCGTTCGGCTTCGCCTTGGCCGCATCGCTGTCGTACTCGGCGTGGCTGATGCTGGACCGCGACAAGCCCGGCAACGCCTGGGGCCTCTGGGTCATGGGACTCATCGTCGGCGTACTCGTGATGTTCGGCACACGGATCATCCACAAGGTCTCGCCTGTCTCGTGGTGGCTGCTCGCCGGCGCCATCCCAGCCGCCGTCGGCGCCTACTTCCTCCTCCGCTGAGGTCAGTTGGTGGCGGCGATGTCGACGTAGTTGACCTTCGTGTTGGTGCCGCCGAGCGCATCGACGGTCAGCCGCCCGTCCTCGACCTCCACCTCGACCGTTGCCGTCTCGTGGTGCGACGCCGACCCGGCCGAGCCGGACGGTACGAAGCCGCTGATCGCGTTCGTACCCTCGACGTTGATGGTGTGGATCTCCGGATCCGTGTTGTTGTTGGGATCACCGACCGCGACCGTCACGGCGTACGTGCCGTCGGGCACCGCGACCTCCCACTTCCCGGCGATCGGCGTGCCGTTGAAGTCCGGTACGTCGTCGCCTTGCATGTGCATCAACGTGTCGAGCCGCTGGTCGTCCTCGGCATTGCGGTCGCGCCCGTTGCCCGGGCCGGTCGTGCCACCGACCGACAGGTCGACGGGTTGACCGCCGTCCTCGGTGATCCAGCCGTACGACAGGCCGCTGCCCTGATCGGCGCCGGTCCGAGCACCGTACGACTGCCCGAAGTCCTTCAGGTACCCCGCGGGAAGCGGTGCCGACTGGTTCTGGAAGTTGACCTTCTCCACGAACGCGCCGGCGTCGTTCGGCGTCGCCGCGACCGGTTGTGTCGAGTCGGAGTTCGACACGCCCTGGACCACCGCGCGCACCACGTAGTAGTACGTCGTGCCGTTCGTGACGTCCTCGTCGACGAGCTCCGACTCCGTCAACGGGTCGGTGCCGCTGACCCGATGCGCATCGTCGACCGGCACGTCCGGCGTGGTCGAACGCCAGACCCGATAGCCCACGCCTTCTTGATCGATCGGGGACCACGTCAGCGTGACCTTGCCGTCCTCGGCGAGCGCCGAGACACCCTTGGGCGTGGGCAGCTTCGTCGGTGTGATGTTCTCGATCAGGTAGACGTTGTCGTTGTAGTCGTAGTTGATGCCCGAATAGTCCATCGTCAGCAGGTACGAGTTGGGCACGACGTCGCCCTCCCGGTCCTTGACCGGGAAGATCCGAACGTGGTGACCACACGGGCCGGGGCACCCGTTCGCCTCGTCGGCGGACTGGTTGTTCTTCGTATCGTCGCTCGACTCGCCGTCGACGGCGAAGCCGAAGACCGCCTGCCCGGGAGTGAACGAAACCGGCCATCCGCCGCTGCGGGGCGGCAGGATCGACTGGCTGTACGGGGTGTCGAAGTTCGTGACCCCGTGCCTGGCGCCGCTCTGCTCGGTCCACTGGAACGACGCCCCGTTGCCGTACGTGTGGTACGCCGCGAGCTGGCGTACCCGCACGGGAGCTCCGGTGTTCGCCCGGCGCCAGTAGGGCGACAGGACCTCGTCGCCGACTGCCTGGACGAGGCCGTCACCGTTGAGATTGGTCGGGATGGTCGTCGTGTAGCCGAAGACCTGGGCCATCTCGGCGACGCTCGGCTCCTGCCCACCCTCACTCTGGCTCTGCCAGAAGCCGGCGAGTGCAACGGACTCGACACCGTTCGTGCCGGCGTTCGAGTTGATCGTCAGCGAGCCGGTGTGGACGTTGCCGCCAGTGGCAGTGAACCTCACCGATACGTCCTCGTGGCCGCCGGCCGGAATGTCGAACGGCACGCCCGGCGCGTCGGCAATCTCGAAGTTTCCAACGACGTTCAGATCCGTTACCTGCATGGATTCCGTGCCCGTGTTCGAGATGCGTACCGTCGAGACATCATGCGTCTTCTGGTTGCCGTCGGCCGGACTCTGGATCCGGCTGAACGCGAGCCGGTCGTCGTACGGCACGCCGTCCAGGTTGGTCGTCTTCAGCACGGCGTCGGACGCCTCGGGTACGTACGGCTCGACGTTCGTCACGACGAGCACGATGTCCTGGCCGTCGAAGTTCGATCCCGGTACCTCCTCCGTCGCCACGACGTACGTGTCGGGCTCGACCGTGCCGTCGGAGTTCTTGTACGGGTACACCCGTACGTGGTGCGGCAGCGTGGAGTCCCAGGTGTTCAAGGCATCCTCGGTGTACGCCTTGCGCCCGTCGAAGTACGGCCACTCGGAGTAGAACCCGAACGAGGCATCCTCACCCGGGTCGATCCCGGTCGTCGTACCATCCGGGTCGATCATCAACCCTTGCGCGTCGCCGGCCGCAACGTCGAACTGCTCGTGCAGGCCGGAAGCGCTGCTTGCCTCGTACCAGCCGACGTGGATCGCCGGATCGTCGTTCTGCGGGCCGTACGCCGCGACCGGCGTGACGGTGATGGGTGTGTCGAAAGCCGCCTTCTTGAACAGCTGCGCCGGCACCTCGTCGCCGATCATGCCTTGTGTGCTGGGCATCGCGGCGTTGCTCGGATCCGGGTCACCGACGTCGACCGGGATCTCCAGCGTGTCCATGACGCGTTGCAGCGACGGCTCGTTCCCGCCACCGAGACCGGCCGCGGCGAGACCGCGAAGCCGCACGGTCTTCGGACCGGCGTTCGTCGCCAGTACGAGGTTCGCCGACTTGACGCCGACGCTCGTCGGTTTGAACGTCACCGCGAGATCGAGCGACGCCCCCGGCTCGACGGTCTGCGGGAAGGTCGACGAACCGAGTGCGAACTGGTTCGCGTTGGCCCCGCCGAGCGTCGCGCCCGTGACGACCAGATCGTCCGAGCCGTCGTTGTCGACCACCGCGTCGAGCGGGTCACTGGTCGAGCCGGTCGGCCCGCTGAAGACCAGCCGGTCGGTCGCGTTGCCCACGGGCCCGCCCCCGCCGCCCTGCGGCTTCAGCAGCACGATCCCGCTGTTGCCGCTGAGCTCGGTGACGTAGAGGTTGCCCGTCGTGACGTCCTCGGTCAGGTCGAGCGGCTGGTTGAACCCGGTCAGCCCGGTGCGTCCGACCGTCCGGTTCGTGAGCTTTCCGTTCGCGCCGACGTCGAACGTCACGATGTCCTGGCCGTCGCTGTAACGGACGTAGAGCAGCTTGCCGTCGAGCGCACCGCCGAACGCACCGCCCTCGTACTCGATGACCCCGTTCGCACTCGCGTGACTCCCGGCGTCGTACACGTCGGACAGCGCGTAGTTCGGGTCAGGCTGCGTACCGACGGGGTACTTGCTGTTCTCGAACGGGTCCGCGCCGGCCGTCGGGTTGCCGTTGTTCAGCACGTACTCGCAACGCGACGGGTTCGGATGTCCGTAGTACTGCCCCTTCTTGATATCGAAGACGTAGTCGGTCTCGGCGGGGTTGTTGTCGACACCCGCGACCTTCGGGCCGGTGTAGCCGCCGTCCGGACGCTGGGCGCAAACGGCCGGCAACGGGTCCGGCACGGTCGGCACGTTGCCACCAGCGGCAGAACCATTGGTGGGTACGTACAGGTGCCCGTTGCTGTGCCACACCAGGTCGTACGCGTTGCGTACGCCGTGCCCGTAGATCGTCAGCGGCGCGCTCGTCGCGAACGGATCGTAGTCACCGGCGTCGCCCGTGCCCACGTCGAGCGGCAGGTCGGACGGCAGCTTGGAGGTGTCCAACCGGAGCACGGCCGCAGACAGCAGCCGCTCCGACCGGTTGGCCCACGCGCCGTCGGGCGCTCCCATCGCGTTGTTCGCGCCCTGGTTGAAGTACAGCGCACCGTCGGGACCGAAGGCGAGCGAGTTCGTCTCGTGGTCCTTGACCGATCTCGGCAGGTGCTCCAAGACCGCGGTGTAGTTCTCCAGGTTCGTCCCGGTGAGCTTCGCGATCCGTCCCGACGAGTCCGGCACATTGCTCGCACCGAGGTACGGAGCGTTGTCGCTGATCCAGAGGATCAGGTTGTCCGCCGTCGACGATGGGTCGAAGGCGAGCCCGATGACCGAACGCGTGCCCTTCTGGTACGTGTCGCCGCTCGCTGCAGCATTCGAGTAGTTCTTAACGGTGTTGATCGTCTGCCGGTTCGCGAGCGTGCCATCGGATTCGATGTCGAAGCGGTAGATCTCGCCGGTGATCGAACCGGCGTACAGCTTGCCGTCCGGGCCCTTGACGACCGACGTGTACTGCGCACCCCGCGGGGCACCGGAGTCGGACTTGTCGAACGCGACCGGCCCGCCGCCGGTCTCGGACGTGCCCGTCTCGAACACCATCGAGTACGGCAGGAACGCGTTCCCGTCGACATCCTCGACGCCGTCGGTGACCTCGAAGCGGTAGAGCGTGTCCGCCTCCAGCTCGGCCGCCGGCGCGAAGCCGATCGTGTCGGCCCCACCGCTGGTGTACGCGGTGCCGTCCATCGCACTGTCGTCCGCCACCTTGGTGAGGGTGACCGTGCCACCGTCCAACGTGTCGGGCTCGACGCCGCCATCGACGAGGTCGAGGTCGCTCACGACGCTCGTCGACTTCGGATCGACATCGGTCGCAAGGTTCGCAGGCGTCGTCGCGCGAACGGACGGCCGGTCACTCGAGCCGGGAACGCTGTCGATCGTCACCCAGTTGATCTTGGTGTTCGTTCCGCCCTCGGGTGACACGGTCAGCTCACCGTCCGAGACCGTGACCGTGCGCTCCGCAGTCGTGTGGTGCGTCGCCGATCCGGCGCCGCCCGTCGGCACGAACGCCGCGATCGCGTTCTGGCCTTCGAGGTTGAGCCAGTGCTCGCTGTCGACCGCGGTGCCGGCGTCACCGACCGACACCTCGACGTCGTACGTGCCGTCGGGAACCGCCATCGCCCAGTCGCCCGGCGTATCAACGCCGTTCGTCGCGTTCTCGGGCAGCTGCATGTGCATCAGCCCGGCGCGCAGCTCGGGTGTTCCGGAAGGTGGAGGAGTCGGATCGGTCAACCGGTTACGCCCGTTCCCGACCAGGCTCACCGGATCATCGGTGCCGAGCTCGAGCCAACCGTACGACAGGCCGGCGCCCTGGTCCTCGCCCGTGCGTTCGCCGTACGCCTGCCCGAAGTCCTTCAGGTATCCGGCGGGCGGCGTACTCGCCTGGTCGGCGAACCGCACCTTCTGATGTACGTCCGGCTCGGCCGGCTCGTCGGTGCTGTCGACCTCGAGGTAGTTCAGCTTGGTGTTGTTGCCGCCGATGGAGTCGACCGTCAGTCGCCCGTCGGTCACCTCGACGATCGTCGTACCGATCTTGAACTCGCTGTCCGCCGTCGCCTGGAAGTCACTGATCGCCGTCTGGCCCTCGACGTTGACCCGGTGCACGCTGTCGTAGCAGGGCTCAGGGCAGCCGGCCTTGGCACCGCCCGGCTGATCCCCGACACTCGCCTTGACCTCGTACCAGCCGTCCGGCACGGCCAGCTCGAATGCACCCGGCGTCGGCTCGCCGTTCGTACTCGCCGGCACGATGTCGCCGTAGTGCAGGTGGATCAGGCGGTTCTGCAACGCGCCGATGCTGGCCCGAGGGCGGATGCGGGTGTTTCTGGTGAGGTCCAGCGGCGTGTGGTCCGCGCTGTCGAGGCTCTCCTCCTCGACCCAGCCGAGGCCGGCCGCATCGGTCCACGGCGAACCATCGTTCTTCGTGTACCCGTCGGGCACATCGGTGTCCGCGGATGTGGTGAAGCTGAACTTGTCGTGCACCTCCGCACCCGCGGGGACTGTTGCGCCCGCTGACGGTTCGGACGCGTCCGACTCGTTGCCCGAGTCGTCGAGCGCGGTGACCACGTAGAAGTACTCCGTGCCCGGCTCGGCCGTGTCGTCGCGGAACGACAGTGCGGTGAGCAGCTCGGTGTTCATCGGGTCTCCGTCGGTCGAGACGTCGGCCGACTCGCCGCGGTAGACGTTGTAGCCGGCCAGATCCTCCTCGCCGCTCTCGTCCCACGTCACGTCGATCTGTGCGTCACCGGCCGTCGCGCTCACGCCCGTCGGGGCCGCCGGAGCTTCGGTGTCGGGCTCGTCGGTGGCGTCCAGCTCCAGATAGTTCAGCTTGGTGTTGGTGCCGCCGATGGCGTCGACGGTCAGCCGACCGTCGGTCACCTCCACCGTGGCGGTCCCGGTCTCGAACTCCTTGGCGGCACTGCCCTGGAACCCGTCGATCGCTGTCTCGCCCTCGACGTTGATCGTGTGCTGGCTGTCGTAGCCGGGGCCGCCCGGCTGGTCGCCGACCGAGACCTTGACCTGGTACCAGCCGTCGGGGACCGACCGCTCGAATGCGCCGGCCGTCTGCGTGGTGGTGGTGTCGGGAGTCTCCACATCTCCGTAATGCATGTGGATCAGCCGTCGTTGCAGTTCGCTGACACCCTGGCGCGCGTTGCGTACGCGGGTGTTCTTGGTCAGGTCGAGCGGCTCGTGCTCCTCCGCGTCGAGGCTCGCCTCGGTCACCCAGCCGATCCCGGCGGGGTCGGTCCAGGCCGAGCCGTCGTTCTTGGTGTAGCCGGCCGGAACAGCGGTGTCGGCCGTGGTGGTGAAGCTGTACTTCTCGTGCACCGGCTCCGGGGCCGCGATGGTCGCGTCGGCGGCCTCGGACGGCGCCGACACGTTGCCGTCGTCATCGACGGCGACGACCACGTAGAAGTACTGCGTACCGGTGCTCGCCGCGTCGTCACTGAACGCAGGCTCGGTCAGCAGCCCGTCGTTGAGCGGATCACCATCGGTCGGCACCTCGGGAACCTCGGCGCGGAACACGTTGTATCCCGCGAGATCCGACTCCCCGTTCTCGTCCCAGGCAAGGTCGATCGCACTAGCGGACGCCGTCGCGGAAAGACCGCTCGGCAACGCCGGAGCGGACTCGTCCACCGGAGTCGCGTCGACGCTGTCCGACTCCGGCGACGTGTTGCCGTGCGTGTCGACGGCGACGACGGTGTAGTGGTACGTCGTCCCGTTCTCCACGTCCGTATCCGCGTACTCCGACGTCTCCGGCTCGGCGATCGGATCGTCGTCGACCAGGGCGTTGACATCCGTGGTGCGGTAGACCGCGAAGTGGTCGAAGTCAGCGTCGGCGCTGTCGTCCCAGTCGAGCGCGACCTCACCGTCACCGGGGGTAGCGACCAGTCCGGTCGGCGCGCCCGGCGGCGTGGTGTCCGAAGGCGTCGCACTCGCGGCGTCGGACGCCGCCGAGACGTTGCCATGGCCGTCGACCGCGACGACCACGTAGAAGTACGTGGAGTCGTTATCCACGTCCGTGTCCGTGTACGCCAGCGTCGCGAGCGGCGTGTCCCCCGAGATCGGAGTCGCGCCGACACCTGTCGCCACATCGGCCGTGTCGCCACGGTAGACCCGGTAACCGGTGACGTCCGAATCCGCACTCGCGTCCCAGGCGAGCTCGACGAGCCCGTCGCCGCCGGTCGCGGCGAGGCCGGCCGGTGCGCCGGGCGCCGTCGTATCGGTCGGTGTTGCCGACGCGATCTCGCTCGAGGGCGATGCGTTGCCGGCCTGGTCGACGGTGACGACGGCGTAGTAGTACGTCGTGTCGTTCTCGACGTCCTGGTCGCTGTACTCGGCGACGTTGCCGAGGCCGTCGATGAGATTCGCTGGCGCGATGTCGACGGTCGGCGTCGTCGCACGGTAGATCCGGTAGCCCGCAACGTCGTCCGACGCGCTGGCGGCCCACTCCAGGTCGACCTGGCCGTCACCCGCGGTCGCGGCGAGCTCGGTCGGCGCGAGTGGCGCCTCCTGGTCGCCGACGGTGATGCTGGCGATCTCCGACGGCTCCGATCGATTGCCGTTGCCGTCGACCGCGACCACGCGGTAGTAGTACATCGAGTCGACCTCGACGTCGGTGTCCGTGAAAGTCGACTCAGCCAGGTCCTCCGGGCTGATCGGTGTTCCGGTGGTGTCTACGTTCGCATTGTCGGCTCTGTACACGTCGTAATGCACTGTGTCATCGGGATTGTCGTTCCAGTCCAGTACAACCGCGTCGTTCGCCTCGTTCGCCGTCAGACCGTCCGGTATCTGTGGTGCCGTCCTGTCCTCCGGCGTCGCGTCTTTCGGCGCGGACCGCTCGGACGGGTTGCCGGCCTCGTCGACTGCCACGATCTCGTACCTGTAGGTGGTGCCATTGACGACATCGGCGTCGAGGTACGAGGTCTGGCCGCCCGTCACCGTGTCGATCTCTATGTCGTCGCGGTAGATGAGGTACTTCTCAACGTCCGACCCGGAGTCCTCCTCCCAGCTCAGGTCGACCTTGCCGTCACCTTCTACGGCGGCGAGCCCCTGCGGCATCGCGGGAGCCGTCTCGTCCTTCGGCGTCGCCGTGTCCGCGTTGCTGCGACCGGACTGGTTGCCGCGGTAGTCGATCGACCGGACCCGGTACGTGTAGTCCTTGCCGTTCTCGGCTTTCGTGTCGGTGAACCTCGTGCCCTTGACCTCGGCCAGCTTCTTACTGCCGTGGTAGACGAGGTAACCGCGCAGGTCGATCTCGTTGCTGCCCTTCCAGCGCAGAGCGACGGACGAGTCGCCCGCCTTCGCCCTCAGCGAGCGCGGCGTACGCGGCGCCTTCTTGTCCGGCGCCCTGACGTACTCGCCCCGCACGTAGCCCGCACCGCCCAGCTTGGTGTAGCGGAACTGGACCGTGTGCTTGCCCTTACGGAGCGAGCGCACGCCGCTGACGTACCTGCCCGCCTGGTGCGTACCGTCGACCTGTTTGCCGTCGACGCGGATCGAGATCCAGTTGTCGGCGACCGCCCGGAAGTCGTACCGCCGTGCCTTCGTGTGGTCGATGGTCGTCCACTTCACGGAGAAGTTGTTCGGGCCGACGTTGACGCCCTTCGGTCCTTTACCCCTCGGATACGTCGCGTCGACCCGCTTCTCGCACCGCGCCTTGACCGGCTTTCCCTTCAGGTGTCGGCCGCGGTAGTACTGCGCGAGATACGCGCCCTTCTTTGCGCACGTCGCGACGGACTTCGCGTCCGGGCGCGCGAGTGCGCTCTCACCGACCTGGCGGGCGTGGCTCGCCGATGCGCTCGCGTACGCGGGTGTGATGGCCGTGAGGCCCAGCAGCAACGCGAGGCCGAGCAGGACGTGTAGGAAGCGACCGTGGATGCGGCGGCTGGAGGGTGTGGATCTCAACGGGGGACCTCCGGTGCGGGGTTACGACCGGAGAATCGTCGCCCTGCGCAACCGGGTCTCGGAGCAAAAGAGGCAAACCCGTCCCGAATTCAAACTACGCGTCTAAACTGCGCAATTTTTGTTTCAACAACTTCGCTTAACGTGAATTACTCTCCGAGAGTAAGGACTCAATTACGGACTGTACATGCATCCAGAGAATGTAACACCGAGTTTCGATCTCGGCGCATTTAATCCGCTCGACGGTATTAGTCGCCGCGCACGCTGGCGCCCTTGGCGCGCGCAGCGTCGGCCAGGTCGCGCTGGAACGCGAGCATCCGGTCGCGCAACGTCTCATCGCCGGCCGCGAGGATGCGTACGGCGAGCAGGCCGGCGTTGCGCGCGTTGCCGATCGCGACCGTCGCAACCGGTACGCCCGCCGGCATCTGCACGATCGACAACAGGGAGTCCATGCCGTCGAGATACTTCAACGGCACTGGCACCCCGATGACGGGCAGCGGCGTGACCGCGGCGAGCATGCCCGGCAGGTGCGCTGCTCCACCGGCGCCGGCGATGATCGCCCCGATGCCGCGCGTGTGTGCGTCGCGACCGTACGCGAGCATCTCGTCAGGCATCCGGTGCGCCGAGACGACGTCGGCCTCGTACGCGACCTCGAACTCCGCCAGCGCATCGGCGGCCGCTCGCATCGTCGGCCAGTCGGAGTCGGACCCCATCACGATGCCGACCCGGGCGTTCATCGGCCGACCGCGCTCGGCCCGCGGCCCGCCCCCGTGGGCATGACGTTTGCGCGGCGACACGCCGGCGTCTTGCACCCAAACGTCATGCCCAGGGGGCCTGTGGCCTCTCGAACAGTCATGCGTCCTCCTCGATCTCGCCGGCAAACCAGCCGGCCGCGTGTCTGGCGCGCGTCAGTACGTCCTCGAGGTCGTCGCCGTACGCCGTGACGTGGCCGACCTTGCGGCCGGGTCGTACCGACTTGCCGTACAGGTGCACGCGGATGCGCGAGTCGCGCGCCATCACATGCGGGTAGCCGTCGTACAGCCGGCCGACCGTGCCGCCCAGGATGTTGACCATCACCGACCACCGCGACCGTGGCGCCGGATCACCCAACGGCAGGTCGAGCACCGCGCGCAGGTGGTTCTCGAACTGGCTCGTGATCGCGCCGTCGATGCTCCAGTGCCCGGTGTTGTGCGGGCGCATCGCGAGCTCGTTGACGAGTACGCCCGCGCTGGTCTCGAACATCTCGACCGCGAGGATGCCGACGACATCGAGCTCGCTGGCGATCCGGATCGCCAGCTGCTGCGCCTCGACGGCGAGGTTGTGGTCGATCGCCGGTGCCGGCGCGATCACCTCGTGGCAGATGCCGTCGCGCTGCCGGGACTCCACGATCGGGTACGCGGCCACCTGTCCCGACGGCGAGCGGGCAACCAGTGCGGACAGCTCGCGGACGAAGTCGACGCGTTCCTCGGCCAGGATTCGTGCGCCCGACGCGAACGCCTCTGCCGCATCCTCGGGTGTACGTACGAACCAGACGCCCTTGCCGTCGTAACCGCCGCGGGTCGTCTTCAGCACGACCGGGAGGCCGTCGCCCACCGCCGCGAACTTCTCGACGTCGGCGACGTCGTCGACGAGCGCCCAGCGCGGACACGGAGCACCGAGCTCGGTGAGCCGAGCGCGCATCTCGTACTTGTCCTGTGCGTACAGCAAGGCGTGCGGCCCGGGCCGGCACGCGTGTCCCTCGGCGTCGAGCGCGCGCAGATGCTCGGGAGGCACGTGCTCGTGGTCGAACGTCACCACCGCGCAGTCGGCCGCCACCTCGCGCAGCGTCGCAAGGTCGCGGTAGTCGCCGACAAGCGGATCGCGGACCACCTGCGCGGCGCTGACGCCGGGCCCCTCGGCCAGCAGCCGGATCGGCACTCCGAGGCCGACCGCCGCCTGCTGCATCATCCGCGCCAGCTGCCCGCCGCCGATCACGGCGAGGGTCGGAGCGTCGGTGGGATTGGTGGGTTCGCTCATCGCCGCCACCCTAGTGCGCGGCGGGTGCGAACGCGCGCCGCAGTCCGGTCGTACACCCCGACGGTCGCGAGCGAGCACCTGCACAGGCCCTTGGGCCCCGTCCGGTAGTGTCGATCCCGTGTCCGGGACCTCCACCCTCGCCCCGCCGAAGCCGACCGGGCTGCGCTCGGAGATCGTCGTTTTCGGTCTCGTCGGCCTGGCCGGCTACATCACCGACGTCGGCATCTTCAACCTGCTCCGGTACGCCGGTGAGCCCGGCCTCCTCGAGCACAAGCCCCTGACGGCCAAGATCATCTCGGTCACGGTCGCGATGCTGGTGACGTACGTCGGCAACCGACACTGGACCTGGCGGGGCCGCTCCCAGGACAAGCAGCATCGCGAGGTCGTGCTCTTCGTGATCTTCAACGTGATCGGCATGGGCATCTCCGTCGCCTGCCTAGGCGTGTCGCACTATCTCTTCGGCTTCACGTCGCCGCTCGCCGACAACATCGCCGCGAACGGGTTCGGGCTGGTGCTCGGCACGGTGTTCCGCTTCTGGGCGTACCGCACCCACGTGTTCGCCGAGGAGCGCGTTGCCGCGTGAGCCTCAGCCGCCGCGGTACGTCCATCGCCGGCGCACCGTAACGGGCTCGACGTTGCCGAAGCCGTGCATCGGCCGCGCGGGCAGTACCCGGGTCTCGTAGTCGTCGCCGAGCGTCCCTGCCGTCGCGTGGTCGACGATGACGCGGTTGCGCCGTGCCACGGTCGTGAGCCTCGCCGCGAGGTTGACCGGTGGGCCGAACACATCGCCGAGACGGGTGATCACCGATCCCGTCGCGAGGCCGACCCGCAGGTCGGGCATGTCCTTGCTGCGGCCGATCTCCTCGACCAGCTTCAGGGCGATCTCGACCGCGACCGACGTCTCGTCGACC
Source organism: Solicola gregarius (assembly GCF_025790165.1). Classification (GTDB taxonomy): domain Bacteria; phylum Actinomycetota; class Actinomycetes; order Propionibacteriales; family Nocardioidaceae; genus Solicola; species Solicola gregarius. Next base: position 3,240,941 of record NZ_CP094970.1, on the reverse strand, counting down.
ATGAACAACACGGCGTCGCCGAGCGTCTTCACGGCGCGGCCGCCACCCGCGGTGACGATGTCGGTGCAGTCGCTCTCGAACCGTTCGACGAGGCCCGCGAGGCTCTTGTCGTCAAGGCCGTTGGACAACTGGGTGAAGCTGACCAGGTCGGCGAACCCGATTGTGGCCATCGCCTTCGTCTCGTCATCGGCGTCCGATGTCGGGGCCTCCGCGCGTACGACGGCGGCGGCCAGGTGCCGCCGCCACGCATACACGAGCAGCTGCTCGAACGCCGGGCCGACCTGGTCGGCGATGTCGACCGCCGCACGTACGTTCGTCTCGGACAGCTCCGCGGCGTACGGCTGCTCGCCGGACTCGTCCGGCTCACCGAGCTCGTCGAGCAGGGTCGACACCTGCCAGTCGGCGAGGCGCGACATCGTGCTGCCGAGCGCACGGGTGAGACGTACGACGGTGTCGACGCCGACGAGTCCGCTGTCGACCGCGCCCTTGACCAGCCGAACGGCGGTCAGGTCGGCGTCGACGAACATCGGGTTGGTGTCCTCGACGTACGGGAAGCCGAGCGCGCGCCAGAGCCGCCGCGCGTCCTCGACGTCGACGCCCGCGCGGGCTGCGACGTCGATGCTGGTCAGGTGCGGCTCGCCGCCGAGGATCGACGCCTCGAGGCCGACGTTCGGGGGCGCTGTCTCCGACGACGCGTCCGGCCGATCAGCGCTCGGTCCGGTCATCTGCTCCCCCCGGGCGGTTGTCCTCGTCGTGCGGACCCTCGTGCGCGTCGAAGACGAGCTCGTTGAGTGTCCGGTGCACGTCTTCGACGTGCGGCACGTCCTTGAGCACCATCCCGGGCTGTTCGCTCGCGTCGTACACGGTCAGTGTGCCGCAGCGGAAGATGCGGTCGATGACGCCCTTGTCGAACGTGACGTGGTTGACGCGGGTCAGCGGAACGTCACGCCCCTTCCGCGCGATGAACCCGTGCTGGTAGACGAGCCGGCGGTTGGTGATGCTGTACGTCGACGTCGCCCACTTGACCAGCGGTATCACACCCCACCACACGATCAGTACGAGCACGATCACGATCACCGCGATGCGCACCCACTGCTGCTGATCGCCGTCGGGAACGATCGCGACCAGAAAGCCCCCGGCCGCACAGAGCACGATCAGCAGGACGACCGACAGGATCATCGTCTTGACATGCGTGCGCAGCGTGAGCACCTCGCGCTCGCCCTCGACCAGCAGCTTCTTCGACAGCGCCATCTGTTCCTTGCCTCCACGACCCGGTACGCATCTGTTGCCCTGATCTTGTCACGTTCTGGCGCGTACGCCCGCGTTCCGATCGCGCGTACGCTGAACAACGGACCGACCGTCCGCGCACAGCGAGGAGCCCACGATGGCACAGGACAAGGACGTCATCTCCCACATCGACGACCTGATCGCCGAGGAACACCAGCTGCGCGAGCGACGCCAGCGCGGTGATATCGACCGCGACGACGAGCTCGACCGGCTCCGAGCCGTCGAGACCGAGCTCGACCGCTGCTGGGACCTGCTCCGCCAGCGTCGCGCCCTCCGCGATGCCGGCAGCGACCCGGATGCGGCGAGCGCGCGGCCCGCGGACCAGGTCGAGGGCTACCTCGGCTGAGCACCTGCCTCTGCGCCCCGTGGGCATGACGTTCGGGCGCGACACGCCGGGCGTGTCGCGCCGGAACGTCATGCCCACGGGGCGTCAGGGCTGCGGGCGTACGTGGACGACGTCGCCCGCGCTGAGGGCTCGACGCGTGCCGCCGACTCCGACGACCAGCCGGCCGTCGGAGTCGACCGCCTCGGCCACGCCGGACAGCGTCGACCCGTCGGGAAGGTGCACGTCGACCGACCGGCCCACCGTCGAGCACCGACGTACGTACGAGTCGAGCATGCCCGCCGTCGGGTCGCCCTCGGCCGCGGCCCATGCTCGGTAGAGCGGCTCGAACGTGCGCATCAGCGACCGCACGAGCACCGACCGGTCGGTCGTACGCGCGCCTTCGATCGCCAGTGACGTCGCGGTCGGCACGGGAAGCTCGTCCTCGGCGAGCGAGACGTTCAGGCCGACGCCGACGACCGCGGCCGGCCCCGTCGGCGTCTCGACCCGCTCGACCAGGATCCCCGCGAGCTTGCGCTCACCGACGAGAACGTCGTTGGGCCACTTGAGCGACGTCTCGACATCGGTCGCATCGGTCACCGCCTCGTGCACCGCGATGCCGGTGAGCAGCGGCAGCCACGGCCAACGGGCCGCGGGCACCGCGTCGGGACGTACCAGCATCGACAGCGCCAGCCCCGATCGCGGCGGGAACTCCCAGCCGCGGTCGAGCCTGCCCCGCCCGCCGCGCTGGTGGTCGGCGACCAGGGCACTGCCCTCGGGTGCGTCGTCGCGAGCGCGGTCGGCGAGATCCGCGTTGGTGCTGGTGGTGTCCTGGAGTACGGTCACGGATCGCCACCACGTACCCGGTCCGACGAGTGCGGACGCCAGCACCGCCTGGTTCAGAGGCGGTCGCTCCAGGTCGTCGTACCTGCTCATGTGATGAGCCTCCCACATCCGTAAACGCCGATCGCCGTTACTCTGAGGCTCGTGACCGAACCCAGTGCGCACCAGTCGCCGGCCGATCAGTTCGAGGCGCCACCGGACTCGGTGGACGTCCACACCACCGCCGGAAAGCTCTCCGACCTCGACCGTCGGCTCGACGAGGCGGTGCATGCCGGATCGCAACGGGCGATCGAGAAGCAGCACTCCCGCGGCAAGCTCACGGCCCGCGAACGCGTCGAGATGCTGCTCGACGAGGGCTCGTTCGTCGAGATCGACGAGCTCGCCCGGCATCGCAGCACGGCATTCGGCCTGGAGTCCCGGCGCCCGTACGGCGACGGGGTCGTCACCGGCTACGGCACTGTCGACGGCCGCCAGATCTGCGTCTTCGCGCAGGACTTCACGGTCTTCGGCGGCAGCCTCGGCGAGGTGTACGGGGAGAAGATCACCAAGGTCATGGACCTCGCCATGAAGACCGGCTGCCCCATCGTCGGCATCAACGAAGGCGCCGGCGCGCGGATCCAGGAAGGTGTCGTCTCGCTCGGCCTGTACGGCGAGATCTTTCGGCGCAACGTGCACGCATCGGGCGTCATACCGCAGATCTCGTTGATCATGGGCGCCTGCGCGGGCGGCCACGTCTACTCGCCGGCCGTCACCGACTTCACGGTGATGGTCGACCAGACCTCGAACATGTTCATCACCGGTCCCGACGTGATCAAGACGGTCACCGGTGAGGACGTCACGATGGAGGAGCTCGGGGGCGCGCGTACGCACAACACCAAGAGCGGCAACGCGCACTACATGGGCTCCGACGAGGAAGACGCCATCGAGTACGTCAAGGCGCTGCTGAGCTTCCTCCCACAGAACAATCTGGAGGAAGCACCCGCGTACGACGACGCCTCCGAGCTGGAGTTCTCCGACGTCGACCGCTCGCTCGACACGCTCGTTCCGGACTCGCCCAACCAGCCGTACGACATGCACACCGCGATCGAGACGGTTCTCGACGACGGTGACTTCCTCGAGGTGCAGCCGCTGTTCGCGCCGAACCTGGTGATCGGCTTCGGCCGGGTCGAGGGCCGCAGCGTCGGCGTGGTGGCGAACCAACCGATGCAGTTCGCCGGCACGCTCGACATCGACGCGTCCGAGAAGGCCGCGCGGTTCGTACGCACCTGCGACGCGTTCAACATCCCTGTCCTGACGTTCGTGGACGTTCCCGGCTTCCTGCCCGGCACGGACCAGGAGTGGAACGGCATCATCCGGCGCGGCGCGAAGCTGATCTACGCGTACGCCGAGGCGACGGTTCCGCTGGTCACGGTCATCACCCGCAAGGCGTACGGCGGCGCGTACGACGTCATGGGGTCGAAGCACCTCGGGGCCGACATGAACCTCGCCTGGCCGACCGCGCAGATCGCCGTGATGGGTGCGCAGGGGGCGGTGAACATCCTGTACCGCAACGAGCTGGCGGGGGCATCCGATCCGGATGCCCGTCGGGCGGAGCTGATCGAGGAGTACGAGGACACGCTGGCGAACCCGTACATCGCGGCCGAGCGCGGCTACGTCGACGCGGTGATCTCGCCGCACGAGACGCGGGTCGAGATCGTCCGTGCGCTGCGGCTGTTGCGCACGAAGCGCGAGACGCTGCCGCCGAAGAAGCACGGGAACATTCCGCTGTGAGCGAGGGAGCGGAGCGGCCCGTGCTGCGCGTGGTCCAGGGCGAGCCGTCCGAGGAGGAGCTGGCCGCCGTGATCGCGGTCGTCGCCGCGCGTACGAACGCCGGGGGCGAGCCCGAGAGGGAGCCGAAGGCCCGGTCGAGGTGGGGCGATCCGGCGTATGCCGTACGTCCGGTGCTGAGCCCCGGTCCGGATGGCTGGCGCCGCTCCGCCTTCCCCCGCTGATCGGCTGGCCCCACCAACCGCACCTCACCTGACCCGGCTGGGCCGATCCGGCTGGGCCGACCCGGCTGGGCCGACCCGTCGAGGTACGTCGTCCTGCCGATAGGCGTACGGCCTATCGGCAGGACGACGTACCTCGACGCTTTCCTGGCCCGAAACGGCCCCACAGGTACGCCCGTGCGTCCCCCCGGTCTCACGGACGTACCTGCTTGCGTCTCGATATTCTGACAGTTACTCTCATTTCAGATCAACTCTTGAAAGGCAGTGACATGCAGGAATCGTACCCGCGACGGTGGTGGGCACTCGGCGCGCTCGCGATCGCGCTGCTCACCTTCGGCCTCGACCTGACGGTCATGAACGTCGCGATGCCCACGCTGGCGGTCGAGCTCGACGCGTCGACGAGCCAGCTTCAGTGGTTCTCGAACGCGTACACCCTCGTCCTCGCGGCCGCGTTGCTCCCCGCCGGGCTGCTCGGCGACAAGCTCGGCCCGCGGCGCTGGCTGCTCACGGGTCTCGCCCTCTTCGGCGTCGCGTCGATCGCCTGCGCGTACGCAGACTCGGCCGCCCAGCTGATTGCGGCCCGTGCCTTGCTCGGGGTCGGCGCTGCGCTGATGGTTCCGCTGTCCGCCTCCATGCTGACCCGGATGTTCCAGGGCGCCGAGCGCGGTCGCGCGATCGCCATCTGGGCCACGGCGATGTCGCTCGGAATCCCGCTCGGCCCGGTCGTCGGCGGCTGGCTGCTCGACAACTTCTGGTGGGGTTCAGTCTTCCTGATCAACGTTCCGCTCGTCGTCGTCGGGCTGGTCGCACTCGCGCTGTGGCTGCCGTCGATCCAGGGCGAGCGGGGCACGCGCCTCGACATCCCGGGGATCGCGTTGTCCAGCGCGGGGCTCGTCGCGCTCACGTACGGTCTCGTCGAAGCCGGCGACGACGGCTGGACGTCTACGGGCGCACTCGTCCCCGTGACGGCGGGACTTGCGCTCCTCATTGCATTTGCCTGGTGGCAGCGCACAACGGCGCACCCGCTGGTCGACCTCGCACTGTTCAGGTCACCAGGGTTCTTGTGGGGCTCGACGCTCGCAACGCTGGCAACCTTCACCATGATGGGCGCGATGTTCGTACTCCCGCAGTACTTCTCGGCGGTCAACGGCACGGACGCCATGCAGACGGGGCTTCGGCTGCTGCCGATGATCGGTGGACTGCTCGTCGGCGTGCAGGTCGCCGACCGGCTCCGTCCCGCATTCGGCGCGAAGGTGGTCGTCGGCTCTGGCTTTGTGCTCACCACCATCGCCCTGCTGATCGGCTCGACGACCGAGGTCGGTACGGGAGTGACGTTCACGCTCACCTGGCTCGCCATCCTCGGGGTGGGATTCGGCGCAACGATGGCGCCGTCGATGGACATCGCGCTCGGCGCGCTCGACCAGCGCAAGAGCGGCGTCGGGTCGGCCGTCACGCAGGCGATGCGGCAGGTCGCCGGCACCTTCGGCGTCGCGATGCTGGGCGCCGTGCTCAACGCGACGTACCGGTCGAACGTCGACGTCGGCGGACTTCCGGTCGATGCGGCGACGGCGACCAAGGACAGCGCGGAGGCGGGCGTACGAGTCGCCGACGCGACCGGCTCGGATGCCCTGCTCGACTCTATCCACCACGCGTTCGTCGACGGGATGTCGGCGATGCTGTGGGTGTGCGCCGGAGTCGGAGTCGTCGGCGCCGTGCTTGCCGTTTCGCTCCTCCCGAAGCAGGCCGACGACATCGAACAGCGCGAAGAGGCGACAATTGACGCATGACCTCACCGCATCCCGAGCGTCCCGTCGGACTCCGCGAGCGGAAGAAGGCGCGTACGCGCGACGCGATCCAGCGCGAGGCGCTGCGGTTGTTCACCGAGCAGGGGTACGACGCGACGACCGTGGAGCAGATCGCCGAGGCCGCAGAGGTGTCACCGAGCACCTACTTCCGTTACTTCCCGACCAAGGAGGAGCCGGTCATCTACGACCGGATAGACCCGATCCTGATGGCGTCGTTCCTCGACCAGCCCGCGGAGCTGACCCCGCTGCAGGCCGTGCGAGTCGCCATCCGCGAAGTCCTCCAGCAGCTGCCCGCGGAGGAGTCCGAGCTGGAGGCGATGCGTCACCGGTTGATCTTCGGCGTACCCGAGCTGCGGGCGCGCATCGTGGAACGGATGGTCGACACGATGTCGGTCCTGGCGGACGCCGTCGCGGAGCGCGTCGGTTGCGAACGAGGCGACGAGCGCGTTCAGGTGTTCACGGGCTGTGTCCTCGGGGCGATGCTGGCGGGTGCGTACGGGCGAGATGGCTCCGATCTCACCGAGCCTCCGCCGATGCTGACATCGGAGATGGTCGCACGGGTCGACCGAGCACTGAAGCTGCTCGAGAACGGCGTGCCGTTCGAGCGCGCCGACGGCTGACCGTTCGCGACACGGCACACTGTGCGGCATGTCGATCCGCCTCGTACTCGCGTCCCAGTCGCCCGCCCGGCTTGCAACGCTACGCTCGGCAGGTGTCGAGCCAGAGGTGGTCGTCTCGGGCTTCGACGAGTCGACCGTGACCGAAACCGATCCAGTACGCCTTGCGTCGGCACTCGCGGCGTACAAGGCCCGAGTGGTCGCCGATCGGGTCGGCACGGATGCCGTCGTCATCGGCTGCGACTCCGTGCTCGATCTCGACGGGGAGGTGCATGGCAAGCCGCGCGACGCCGACGACGCACGCGCCCGGCTGCGGCGGATGCGTGGGGGCTCCGGCGTCTTGCACACCGGGCACTGCGTGATCCACAACGACCGTGAGGTCGTACGCGATGCGGCGACGACGGTGTACTTCGGCGACTTCGACGACGCCCTGATCGACGCGTACGTCGCGACCGGAGAACCCCTCAACGTCGCCGGATCGTTCACCATCGACGGTCTCGGCGGGCCGTTCATCGAGGGTGTCGAGGGCGATCCGCACAATGTTGTCGGCATCTCGCTCCCGACCCTGCGGCACATGCTTGCGGAGTTCGGCATCGAGTGGCGGCAGCTGTGGCATGCATCATAGCATCGCAAGAAGTGATGCTATGATGCAGGCATGCGCACGACGATAACCCTCGATCCCGATGTCGAGGCTCTGGTCACGCGGGCAATGCGCGAACGCAAGATGTCTTTCAAGGCCGCGGTCAACGACGCCCTGCGCCGAGGACTCGCGGGCGAGACCGGTGGCGACGACTACGAGGTTCCAACACACCCGCTTGGGGCCCGCGTCGATCTGACCAAGGCAACCCAGCTCGCAGGCGAGCTCGAGGACGCGGAGATCATCCGCAAGATGCGGCTCGGCAAGTGAAGGTCGTCGACGCCAACGTCTTGCTGTATGCCGTCGACGAGACGTCGGCCAGACACGAGCAAGCTAATCGCTGGCTGTCGCGCACGCTCAAAGAGACCGAGACGATCGGGTTCTGCTGGATCGTGCTGATCGCATTCGTCCGGCTCAGCACCCACCCATCCATTCAGACGAACCCCCTCTCGCCAGCAACGGCCATCGACATTGTCGACGGCTGGCTCGCTCGCCCACCGGCAGTCGCGCTCGAGCCCGCACCGAATCACCTCGCGGCTCTGCGTCCGCTGCTGGAATCCACGGGCACCGGTGGCAATCTGGTGAACGACGCGCACATTGCTGCGATTGCCCGGGAACACGGCGCCACGGTGGTGACGTACGACAACGATTTCGGGCGCTTCGACGGTGTCCGGTGGGAGCAGCCGAAGTAGCGGGCCACGACGCGGCACCATGGGCCCATGGCTGACTGGACATCCGTCGATGACGCGACCGCGTACGCCCGCGGGCTGCTCGAAGGCAACCGCGTACGGCTGCGCGCGCTGCGACCCGACGACCTGGCACACCTCGAGACGTGGTGGGCGGACCCAGCGCTCGCAGTGCTGCAGCAGGACGTCGTCCGCGACCGGCCGAGTCGATGGACGACACCTTCCGGCGCTGGAGCTCCAACGACGACTACTCATCGACGGGGTTCAGCGTCGTACGCCGCGACGAGGGCACCCTGCTCGGGCACGTCACGATCTTCGGCGCGGATGCGAAGAACCGGGCCGGCACGCTCGCGATCGTGCTCGGGCCCGAGCACGTGGGTCACGGCTACGGCACCGAGGCGGTGCGGCTGATGGTGCGGTACGGGTTCGCCGAGATGGGCCTGCACCGCATCGGCCTGCAGACGTACGCCTTCAACGCCCGCGCCCTCGCGGCGTACGCGAAGGCGGGGTTCCGCGAGGAGGGCCGCCGCCGCGAGGTCGTCTTCCACGACGGCGCGTTCCACGACGAGGTGCAGCTGGGCCTGCTCGAGTCCGACTGGCGCTCCGACCGCTGACCCGTCGCTATCGGCGTGCGGGAGTGACAACTCGGCGCTGCGGGAGTGACGGCTCGGCGATCAGTGGGGTCGGTCGAAGGCGGCCTGCGGGTCGAGCCCTGTACGCATCCGCCAGGCCGTCAGGGCGAGACCGAGGCTCGTCGTCTGCGCAGGGTCGTCGAGGTCGGCACCGAGTAGCTTCGCGATCCGTTCCAGGCGCGCGTACAGCGACTGCCGCCGGATGCCGAGCGCGAGCGCGGTACGCGTCTTGCTGCCGCCATTGGCTAGGTGCGCATCGAGCGTGCGTACGAGGTCGGCCGAGTGCTGTGCGTCGAACGCGATCAACGGCCCCAGCTGCTCGGTGATGAACGACGACAACGCAGCCGAGTCGACCGACCCGAGGAGCCGCTGGGTCCCGACGTCGCGCGCCAACAGAACACCACTGCGGGTGCCGAAGCGCCGCGCGACCTGTACGACGTCGCGCGCCTGCGCGACGGCTCCCGCGACGTCGGCGAACTCGGCAACGGGCGCGGCGACTCCCAGCGTACGAAGGGCTTGGCCGGTCTCCGCCACGCGCATCGCGTCGTACGCCTCGGCGAACGACGCGCGCACTCGCGCGGGCAGCGCGTGCCGCCACCCGTGCGCGAGCACGATCACGTGATGGCCCGCCGAACCGACCAGGCAGTTGCCGAGAACCGACTGCACCGCCTCCTGTACGACCGGCACCGCATCTCGTACCGGCGTTCGTCCGTCGACGTCGACCGCGGCGACGAGCACGTGTTCGTCGGTCGCGACCCAGCCCGCCGCCGAGAGCCGCTCGACCAGGTCGCCCTCGGAGGTGAGCAGGCCGTTCGCCAGATCGGTGATCACCGCGTGCGCGAGCGACGGCCTGGCGCCGTGGTCGGGGTGGCGGCCGAGTTCGAGGGCCACCGCGACAGCGGCGCGCTCGGCGACCGCCGTGCGCCGTTGCGTTGGTCGCGCGGCAAGCACCAGGCGACCGAGTGGACCGGTCGGCCCGCGTACCTCCGCAACCGTCCGTTCTCCCCGCCCCTGACCGGTCACGATGCGGCTGCGCTCGACCACCTGGCCGTCGGTGTCGACGAACTCGACCTCACACCCGGCGAGCCGCGAGACCGCGTTGAGCAGGGATGTCATGCCCTGACCAGCGACCACCAGCCCGAGCAGCTCCTGCCAGACCGGCTCGCCGGCGCGTGGTGAGCCGACCTTGCGGCGGATCAGGAGGTCGTGGAAGTCCTCGACCATCCGCTCGAACGGGACGATCGCGCCCAGCGCGACGAGCACCAGCCCGCGTCGGCGCGCGGCGTCGACGAACTCGACCGGCACCTCGAAGAACGACCGCCCGATCTCGAGTGCAAGCGCCACACAGCCGGCATCGGCGAGCTGGTCGACGTACGCGGTGAGCTGCGCGGCGGAGCGCCCATGGAGGCCGAGCCCGGTGGTCAGCAGCACCTCGCCGCCCGACAGCAGCCCGCCCATCTCGTACACCTCGGACGAATGCACCCACCGCACCGAGACGGCATCGGGGTCGCCGGTGAGCACTTCCACGTCGGCCTCGCGGAACGCGGGCATCGCGAGGACCTCACGCAGTGTCGGCAGCATGCGCCCATCGTCTCGCGCGGGGACAGTTCGTCATAGAGCCGACGCCGGTGACCTGACAGGTTGTCCCTTGTCGGCCGTGCCGGGCTCTGGTCGGATCGAGTGACCCCGGCCACAGTGGCCGGACGACCACGAGGAGACAGCCATGGACGACGCCGACCGACGGTTCCTCGATCTCGCGATCGAGCAGGCGCAGATCGGTTGGGGGGAGGGCGGTGTGCCGATCGGCGCGGCCCTCGTACGCAACGGCGAGGTGCTCGCGGTCGGTCGCAATCGGCGCGTGCAGATGGACAGCGCGATCCGCCACGGCGAGACCGACTGCATCGAACGGGCCGGGCGGTTGCCGGCGAGTACGTACCGCGAGTCCACGCTGTACACCACCCTGTCGCCCTGCTTCATGTGCGCCGGAACCGCCGTGTTGTACGACATCCCGCGAATCGTGGTCGGAGAGAACCGCGCGTTCGAGGCGTCGGAGGTCTGGCTGCGCAGCCGCGGAGTCGTCGTGGACGTGGTGGACGACCCGGCCTGCATCGACCTGATGAAGCGGATGCTCGATGAGCGTCCGCAGCTGTGGCTCGAGGACATCGGGGAGACGTCATGAGCCGCCACGCGGTCGGCGAGGACGAGACGGCGGAGCCCATCGACCCGGACTACCCGGTGACGTCGGTGCCGCCGGGCGCGCGCAAGTCGTTCTTCTCGCTCGCCGTCGTCCTGCTCGGCTTCACGATCTTCACTCCGACCATGCTCGCGGGCGCCGAGCTGGGCACGGCGTTCTCGTTCTGGAAGCTGATGCTCGTCATCCTGGCCGGCTCGGCGATCCTCGGGGCGTACGTCGCCGCGATGGGGTACGTCGGTGCGCGTACCGGACTGACGACGGTCGTGATGGCCCGGTTCAGCTTCGGCAACCGCGGCTCCAAGCTCGCGTCGCTCCTGCTCGGGGGCACCCAGATCGGCTGGTACGGCGTGATCGTCGGCACCATCGGCGACCTCACGGCTCAGGCGGCCGACTGGGACTCGTACGGCGCGAAGGCGTCGGTGATGATCGCGACGAGCGTCTTGATGTGCGTGACGGCTTGCTACGGATACCGCGGCATGTACTGGGTCTCGCTGGTCTCGACGCCGCTGATCCTCGCGCTCGCGGTGTGGGTGCTCGCCCGTTCGCTCGACGAGGTCGGTGGGTTCGACGGCTTGACCTCGGTCGAGCCGAGTACGTCGATGTCGTTCGCCGTGGCGATCACGACCGTCGTCGGCACATTCGTCTCGGCGGGTACCCAGGCGCCCAACTGGACCAGGTTCGGACGTACCGGTATGCAGGCGGTCTGGGCTTGCGTGATCGGCTTCCTGGTCGGCAACGGGCTGATGATCTTCTTCGGCGCGATCGGCGCGATCACGTTCGGCGAGGGCGACTTCGTGCTCGTGCTGTACGAGCTCGGGCTGGTCGGCTGGGGACTCGTGCTGCTGTTCGGCAACCTCTGGAAGAGCAACGCCGACACGGCGTACGCGTTCGGCGTCGCGGGCGCGGAGATGTTCGAGAAGCCGCGCAAGACGCCGTTCATCATCGGCGGCTCGATCATCGGCACGCTGCTCGCGTTGACCGGCGTACAGAACCACCTGGTCGACTACCTCGGCGTGCTCGGCACGTTCATCCCGCCACTCGGCGGCGTGATCATCGCCGACTTCTGGTGCCGTTGGCGCGGCGGCATGACGGGCAACCCGCCCGCCGTGCATTGGCCGAACATCGCGGCGTACGCGGTTGCGGGGTTCCTTGCGTGGCTGTCGGGTGAGCTCGACGTCGGTATCCCGCCGCTGATCGGCATCGTCGTGGCGATCGTGCTCACGGTCGCATTCCGCCGCGTACCCGCGCGGGCAGCCGTCTGATCCTCGCGATTTGGTCCCGAACGGCCCGTTTCGCCGCGCAAAACGGGCCGTTCGGGACCAAATCTGGAGGACATCTACTCGACCGGCAGCCCGAGGTTGCGTGCGATCAACATCCGCTGGACCTCGGACGTCCCTTCGCCGATCTCCAGGATCTTTGCGTCACGGTAGAAGCGCGCGATCGGGTACTCCTCCATGAAGCCGTACCCGCCGAACACCTGGGTGCCGATCCGGGTCGCGGTGACGGCCGACTCCGTCGCGTACAGCTTGGCGATCGCGGCGGCCTGCTTGAACTCCTTCATCGGGGCACCGGCGTCCTTCATCGCGGCCGCCTTGTACGTGAGACCGCGGGCCGCGTCGGCCATCACGGCGAGGTCGGAGACCTGGAACGCGACTCCCTGCTTCGAGCCGATCGGCACACCGAACGTCGTACGCTCCCCCGCATAATCGACACACATGTCGAGGCAGGCCTGGATGCAGCCGACGGCGAGGGCGGCGATCGCGACCCGGCCGTCGTCGAGGGTGGCGAGGAACTGCGCGAATCCGCGGCCGCGCTCGCCGAGCAGGTGGTCTTCGGGTACGCGAGCGTCGTCGAACGTGAGCGGGTGGGTGTCCGAGCAGTGCCAGCCCAGCTTGTCGTACGCGGGCTCCGCGGTGAATCCGGGCGTGTCGGACGGGAGCAGGATCGTGGAGATCTCCGGGCGACCGTCCGGCCGCTCGCCCGTACGCGCCGTCACCGTCACCACAGACGTGACCGGCGACCCGGAGTTGGTGATGAACTGCTTTGCCCCGTTGACGATCCAGTGTCCGTCGACCAACTCGGCCTTCGTCTTGGTCGCGCCGGCATCGGACCCGGAGCCCGGCTCGGTGAGGCCGAAGCCGGCGAGCGTACGCCCGGCGACGAGGTCGGGCAGCCAGCGCTTCTTCTGCGTGTCGGAGCCGAACGTGAGGATCGGGTTGATGCCGAGTCCGACGCCGGCCTCGAGGGTGATGCCGATCGACTGGTCGACCCGCCCGAGCTCCTCGATCGCGACGCAGAGGCTGGTGAAGTCGCCGCCCGCACCGCCGTACTCCTCCGGGGCAGTCAGCCCGAACAGCCCGAGCTCGCCCATCTTTTGCACGACGTCGACCGGGAAGTGGTGTTCGCGGTCCCAGGCGGCGATGTGCGGGGCGACCTCGGCGTTCGCGAACGCAGCGACGACCTGACGGAACTCCTCGTGCTCGCGGCTGAGGCTGAAGGCATTCGACATGCCGCGATGTTAACAGTCATTAACTACGCCGAGCCACCACCGGAGTTCGCGAACGACAAAGAACGGATTTGACAGCGCTGGCGTCCCACTCCTAGATTTGCAATCGCAAACGCGATGGAGGGTAAAACCAATGCTTCAGCTACGACGCGGCGTCGCCGCGTTCGCCGCGGGCCTGATCGGCCTGGCCGTGACCGTCACGCCGGCCCATGCCGACGATACTGCCGACGACGCGCCCGATGACGCGGGCGACTACCGCATGCAGCTCGTGCTCGACTCCTCCGGCTCGATGAAGGAGCCCGCGAAGGGCGGCACCAAGATTGAGGTGGCCAAGGAGTCTCTCGACACGGTCGTCGACGACCTACCCGATTCCGCCCAGGTCGGCCTGCGGGTATACGGAGCGGAGGTCAGCGACGGCCCCAAGGCCTGCACGGACTCGCAGGAGGTCGTCTCCCCCGGCACCGGCAACCGCGACGAACTGCACACCGCCGTCGACGACTACAAGCCGCTCGGCGAGACGCCCATCGGGTACGCGCTGCAGGAGGCCGCGAAGGATCTCGGCTCGGAGGGCAAGCGCACCATCGTGCTCGTCTCCGACGGCGAACCGACCTGCAAACCCAATCCGTGCAAGGTCGCTCGCCAGCTCAGCAAGGACGGCATCGACCTGCGCATCGACGTGGTCGGTCTCTCGGTCGACGCCAAGACCCGCAAGAAGCTGGCCTGCATCGCGAAGGCCGGCAACGGGTCGTACTACGACGCGGACGACGCCGAGTCGCTGACCCGCAGCATCGACACCGTCTCGACCCGCGCGTTCCGCCCGTTCGACCTCACCGGTGAGCCGGTGGACGGATCCGATCGGCCGGGCGACGCACCGACGATCGAGACCGGTCGGCAGTACCTCGACAAGCTGCCGCGCGAAGGAGACTCGAAGTTCTACCGCTTCGAGCGACGCGACCCGCGCTCCATCCTGCACGTCGGAACGACCGCGCGTACGGCCTCCGGCAGCCTCGGCAACGGCGTCATCATGATGCTGAAGGCCGAGAACTCCGACGTGACGTGCGGCCACGGAACGTCGTTCGCCAACAGCATCGGCGCGGATCGGCCGCTGCTCGCCGGCAGCGTCTCGACCGCAGGCGAGCAGGACATGTCCGAGTGCAAGAACGCCGACTTCTACACGCTCGAGATCGAGGGGTCGACTCTGGACTCCCCCGCACAGCCCGTTCGAGATCATCGCGTACGAGGAGCCGCCGCTCGCCGGCGGCGACGCGAACGACGAGCTCCCGCCGCCGGCCGAGCAGCCCCGCTGGTCGAAGCTCGAGCCGGGCAAGGCGTCGGACGACGTCGTACCCGGTACCAGCCTCGCGAACGCCCCGGTGCTCGAGGACGGGACGTACGACCTCGACATCCAGACGGATGAGACCCAGGTGTTCGCGATCCCGGTCGACTGGGGTCAGCGGCTCCAGGTGCAGATCGACGCGAAGCTGCCGAAGGCGGCGCTGGAGAACTCCGGAGCGTTCAGCGGCTTCGCGCCCGAGATCTACACGGCCATGCGCTCGAAGGCCTCGGTCACCACGTCGCTCGACGAGCCGTCGGACTGGACGACCACGCCGCTCGGCAACATGTGGCTCGAGGACGACAACGCGTGGCGTACGGGCGCGATGACGCCAGACGTCCGGTATCTGAACCGCGACTCCTCGGACTCCGACATCTCAGGCTCCGACCTCCCCGGATACCGGTATGTCGAGGTCAATCTCAGCCTGATGAAGGACGGCGTCCTGATCCCCTACGAGCTGACGGTCAAGCGCTTCGGTGAGGCAGGCAACGGCGCCCCGGAGTACGAGGTGTCCGACGGCCTCAACACACCGGCCGCCGACACCACGTACACATCGTTCGAGGAGGCCGTCGCCGGTGACGACGACGTCGCGGGCGCGGGTGTCAGTGGCGACGACACCGACCTCGCGTCGAGCTCCGACTCCAGCGGCGAGGTTCCGATGCTCGCCCTGCTGCTCGGCGGCGTCGGCCTGGTGGTCATCGCCGGCGGCGTCACCGCGGTCGCGCTGGCGCGACGGCCCCGTCTGCGCTGAGGCCCGCTCGGCGGCGTCGGTGTGGGATCGGTGGATACCTAGTCCATCGATCCCACACCGACTCCGCAGCGGCGCGCTCGGATCACCGGATCAGCAACCACCCGGCCGCCGCGACCAGGGCAATGCCGATCACGATCGCGATCCAGCCGAGTACCGCCGCCCGCGATCGCGGCCGGCGCACGGGATCGGAGCGCGGTGCGGCGCCGGGTTCGCTCGGTTCCGGCCGCGCCTTCGGTGGCGGGCTCTCCGATTTCGCGGGCTCCGGGGTGCTCCGGCCCGCCGCCCATCCCGGCATGTCCTCGGGCGCGCCCGCCGCCGCGCTCGGCTCGGCCGTCGGCGTCGAGCGTACGTCGGGCGATGCGACCGCGCCGGGGACCTCGACCTGTTCGAGCACCTCGATCTCCGCATCGGCACTGTCCGGAGCGCCGTCGGGCGCGGCAACGAGGCCCGTCGTCGCGAGTACGCCACGTACTTCTGCCGCCGATGGCGGCCGACGCTCGGGATCCGGCTCGGCCATCACACACGCCAGCTGCCACAGCGTCCGGTCGACGCCCGGCGGCGGGGTGGGCGGCAACGCCGCGGCATCGAGCGGCGGGCGACGCCCCGTCAGCATCTCGGCCAGCACGATGCCCGCCGCCCAGATGTCTTGCGTCGGATGCGGGTCGGCGCCCGCCATCTGCTCGGGTGCCCGATAGCCCGGCGTACCCAGCACGGTCGCCGCCTGGGTGAGCCGCGGCTCGTTCAACGCGACGGCGACGCCGAAGTCACCGAGCCGCAGATGCGGGCGTCCGGCGCCGGTGGGCTCGAGCAGCAGGTTCGCCGGTTTGACGTCGCGATGGACGAGCCCCGCACCGTGCACCGCCTCGAGCGCCAGCAACAGCTGGTCGAACAACGTCGCAGACCACGCCGCAGGGAGCGCGCCGTAGTCGCCGAGCAGGTCGTGCACGGAGCCACCGCGTACGAGGTCCATCGTGAACAGCACCCGGTCGTCCTCCGCGGACCAGCCGCGCGGGGTCACGAGATGGTCGTGGTCGATGCGTACCGACTGCTCGCGTACGAACCGGATCAGCGATCCGGCATCGGCCTGCCGCAGCAGCTTCGCGGCGCGATGGACACGGTCGCGGATATCCCAGACGATCCACACGGTGCCCATGCCACCGTGGGCGATCGGCTCGACGAACTCGTACCGACCGGCGAACACCTCACCCATGCCGGGCCCCGCCGTACGTCTCGAGCAGCGAGGCGATGGCCGGATGGGAGGCGCGCAGGAGGTCGGCTGCCGCGACGAAGTCGTCGGCGGAGCCGGCCGTACGGAACACGGCGCGCACCGCGACCGCGGCGTCGGTCACGGTCGTCGTCTGGGTGACGACACCCTCGGCGCCGTGGTCGGCCTCGAGCTCGCGAACGGCGTCGTCGACGGCGACCTCACCGTCGACGACCCGCTGAGCGACCGCGTACATCGCCTGCAGCCGATGCACGGCGGCCGGATTGCCGATCTTGATCCGGTGCGCGTTGATCAACTGCGACAGCATCGGCGCCGAGATGCCCAGCAGCTTCGCGACCTTGGCCTGGGTGAGCCCGAGTACGGTCGCGCACCGGCCGATGAGGTCGCCGAGAGGCTCCCCGTACATCTCGGCTTGGGCGCGGCGGTTCGACTCCGCGTTCGCAGCGGTCATGGGATCACACCCTAGTGCGCCGCGGCGCGACGCCCGACCGCGCCGGGTCGGCTCAATTGCCGGCGGCGGCCTTCGACAGCTCCGTGAGGTAGTCGTCGATGCCCCAGGTGAGCGACAGCACGGTCGGCGGCGACACGGCCGCGACTGGTTCGGGGCCGGTCATCGAGGCAACGTGCCCGCTCTTCACCTGCTCCATTCCTTGCGCGTACGGCGCGTCGAGGAACGTCTGCGCGGCGTCGTCGGAGTCGGCGTACGAAAGCAGGATGTCGCTGGTCAGCTTGTCGAGCTCCTCGTAGCTCATCGTGTAGTAGAACGTCGACTCGTCGGTACTCAGCTCGTCGACGCTCGGCGCGCTCTTCAGACCGAGGTCGGTCAGGAACTCCACGCGCGGGTCGGCGGGCTTGTAGACGTAGAACGCATCGCCTGTGTCCCATACCGCAGCGACCGTCTTGCCCTTCAGCTCGGGATGCTCGGCCGCCTTGTCTGCGACGACCCGCTCGGTGTCGGTGATCAGCTTCTCGGCTTCGGGCTTCTTACCGAGCGCCGTGCCCACCGTGCGTACGACGTCGCGCCATGGTGTCGCCCACGGCTGGTCCGGGTACGCAACGGTGGGCGCGAGGTCGCTCAGCGTGTCGTAGTCGGCCTGGGTGAGGCCGGAGTAGTTCGCGAGGATCACGTCCGGGTTCGCGGCGGCGATCTCCTCGAGCGGGATCTCGTCGGAACCCTGCTGGTTCGTCAGCATCGTCGGCGTCTCGGCGTCCATGTCGGCGAGCTTCTCCTTGATCCACGGCAGTACGCCGTCGTCGTCGCCGCCGTACGTCTGCTGCGGAATCGCGACGGGGACGACCCCGAGGGCAAGCGCCGCGTCGGTGCTGCCGAAGCCCCACGTGACCACCCGGGTCGGCTCGCTGTCGATCGTGGTCGTGCCGAGCGCGTGCTCGATGGTGACCGGGTACGCCGCCGAGCCGTCGGGCGGCGCGGAGTCGGAGTCACCGTCGTCGGAGCTCCCGCAGGCGCTCAGCACCAACAGGCCGGCGAGAGCGGCAACCGCCGCGACCGGACGGAATCGCTTCATCATGGACATGGGTCACCTCGGGTTAGTTAGGCAAGGCTCGCCAATGCTAATCCACGCGCAGCGGAGTCACTGCGCACGGGTTCGCGGGCGACTTGACAATGGGGGTCGCCGCGGACACGATGGTGCGCGTCTTTGCAATCGCAAACATTGGAGTCGGGATGGGCGTCTCACGCCACGTACGTCGGGTAGTGATCATGATGGCGGCCGTTCTGGTCGCAATGGTGCCCTGCCTGTGGGCCGCATCGGCGCCGGCCGCGACGGCGACGGCACCCGAGAGCGACCGCGGCGAGATGATGCTCGTCCTCGACTCCTCCGGATCGATGGCCGAGCCGGCCAGCGGCGGTACGACCAAGATCGACGCCGCCAAGGACTCGCTGAACACCGTCGTCGACGACCTGCCGAGCGACGCGCCGGTCGGACTCCGCGTGTACGGGGCCGAGGTGGAGTTCCGCAACCAGGCCGGTGCCTGCACCGACTCCCAGCGCGTCGTCGACATCGGCACGGACAACCGCGACGAGCTCCACGACGCCGTCGCCTCGTACCGCCCGTTCGGCGAGACTCCGATCGGGTACGCGCTCGAGCAGGCCGCGAAGGACCTCGGCTCCGAGGGCAAGCGGACGATCGTCCTCGTCTCGGACGGCGAGCCCACCTGCAAACCGAACCCGTGCAAGGTCGCGGCCGAGCTCGCCGAGGACGGCATCGACATGCGCATCGACGTCGTCGGCCTGGACGTGTCCGGCAAGGCGCGGAAGGCGCTCTCCTGTATCGCCGCCAAGGGCAACGGCACCTACTACGACGCCGACGACGCCGACGGTCTCACCGATGCGCTCTCGACGGTCTCCGAGCGCGCGGCGAAGCCGTACGAGGCGATCGGCACGCCGGTCACCGGTGGACCGGGCCGAGACCAGGCGGCCGAAATCACCGCGGGCGACTGGCTCGACACGCTCGGAGGTCCGAAGAGCGACACCGGTCAGCGCTGGTACCGGTTCAAGCGCACCGTGCCGAAGTCGACGATCCACGTCTCGGCAACGATCGCCAACCCCACCGGCGAGGACGCCCTCCACCTGCGGGTGTACGCCGGTCAGACCGAATGCGGGTTCGCACAGGGCCAAGGGCCGGCGACGTACCGACCGTTCGTCGTCGCCGCCGTGGCTGCGCCGGGGTTCAACGAGTTCGAGGACGAGTGCGTCAACGCCGGCGAGCTCACGATCATGGTGCAGCGCGGGGCGCCCAACGGTGGGTTCGCGAAGAACTCCGACGTTCCGGTCGAGATCCGCGCGATCGAGGAGGCGCCGGCGACGAACGCCAAGGCCCTCCCGGGCCGCCTCGAGGAACGCGCGGAGAAGAAGCCGTCGATGAGCAACCCCACCGACATCGTCGGCGGCAACACTTTCGGCAATGCCGTCGAGGTCGAACCGGGCGCTTACTCCGGCACTCTCGTGCCCGGTGAGGCGCAGCTGTTCGAGATCGACGCGGACTGGGGTCAGCGGGTCAACGCGGCGGTCGACTTCCCGAAGCCGGACAAGGCATTGGCGGATGCGATCGGCTCGTACGGCCCGGCGCCCACGTTGTGGATCTACTCGCCGTCTCGTGCTACCGCGAGCTCGGCCTTCCACAGTGCCCAGCAGTCCATCCTCTCGTCCTCGAGCACCACCGACCTCTACGGCCACTCGTACCCCATCGGCTACAACAACCGGCAGTCGTTCGTCGACGCACAGTCGGCAGCGTCGATCGCCGGCAAGTACTACATCTCCGTGAGCGTCGCCCGAGACGAGGACTCCAAGGCCAGCTACGAGATCCCGTTCACGCTCGGTGTCGACGTCGAGGGCAAGACGTCGAACGTGCCGGAGTACGACGGCGGAGAGCCCCAGATCGGCGAGTCCGAGTCGGACGACAGCACAACGGACGACCCCACCGGGTCGTCCGACGACATCGAGCAGACGGCGGCCGGCACCGATGACACCGACGGTCCGTGGCTGGCGGTCGCCCTCGGCGTCGGCGGGATCGTGCTGCTCGGCCTCGGCGCCGCGATGGTCCGCGTGGCCAGGCGCTGACCAGACCGGTCGGGCCGAAGTGGGAACGGCGGTCCGGTGCTCGTCGGCGCACTCGCGGGTGCGTTCCCGGCCTCCCGTGCGGCACGGCTGGCACCGACTGCCGCCCTCGCGACGGCGTAATCTCTCGCCGTGGCTGCCGCCGTCCACTACAGTTCATGGATCGAACAGTTATGGGGAGCAACGATGCTGAGAACTGACGACCTCGACGGCCAGGTGGTACGCCCGGGTGACAAGGACTACGACGACGCACGCACCGTGTGGAACGCCATGGTCGACAAGCGGCCCGCGATGATCGCGAGGTGCGCGAGCGTACGTGACGTCGTGGCCGCGATGCGTACGGCGAGAGAGCACGACCTCGACGTGGGCGTACGCTGCGGCGGCCACGGCATCGTCGGCCACGCCGTGCCCGAGGGCGGTCTGATGATCGACCTGACCCCGCTCGCCGAGGTTCGCGTGGACCCGGACGCCCGGCTCGCTCGCGTACGAGGCGGCGCGCTGCTCGGCGCACTCGACCGCGCCACCCAGCCGTACGGGCTGGCGACGACCGCGGGCAACGTGTCGCACACCGGGGTGGGCGGGCTGACACTCGGCGGCGGCATGGGATGGCTCGCCCGCACGTACGGACTCTCGTGCGACAACGTGCGCTCGTTCGAGGTCGTCACCGCCGACGCGGAGGTGGTCGTCGCGAGTGCCGACAGCCACCCGGACCTGTACTGGGCACTGCGGGGAGGAGGCGGCAACTTCGGTGTGGTCACCGACTTCGAGTTCGAGCTGCACGACACCGGCACCAGTGCGATGACCGTCGAGCTCGACTACCCCCTCGCGAGTGCCCGCGATGCGCTCCGCGGCTGGCGCGACCTCAACGCGACCGCGCCGAGAGCGGCGACGTTCAAGGCCGCGATCTCCCACGACACCATCTGCATCGGGTACGTCTGGGTCGGCGATGCGGACGAGGGCGAGCGGCTCCTGCCGCAGCTACGTGCGCTGGGCAGCGCGGTCGACGAACGGGTCGAGCACCAGTCGTACGTCGAGCTGCAGACCCGCGATGACACGGTGGGCCGCCATACGCTGCGGCGTTACTGGAAGGGTCACTACTTCCGCGAGCTCGGCGACGACGCGATCGATGCGCTGCTCGACGCGGCGGCAGCAGACGGATTCCGGGCCAGTGCCTCGCTGCAGGCGTACGGCGGCGCGATCGCCGACGTACCGTCGGACGCCACCGCATTCAGCTACCGCGACACGGCGTACGAGCTGGTGACCGCCGCGCGGTGGATGGATGCCGCCGACGACGCCACCGAGATCGCCGGTGCACGGACGTTCGCCGCAGCACTCGAGCCGTATGCGAGCGGCGCGTACGTCAACGCGCTGAGCGAGGACACCGCCGACTCGGTCCATCGCGCCTACTCCGACGGGCAGTGGGCGCAGCTGGTCGCGGTCAAGGACGCGTACGACCCCGACAACGTCTTCCATCTGAACCACAACATCCGCCCTTCGACCGTGCCGGCCCGGCAGTAGTCGTCGAGGTACGGATTCGCGCCCATGGCGAGCGTCCCATGGGCCGGCATCCGTACCTCGACGCATGCGAGAAGCCTCACACCACGGATCCGGCCGCGCGCCATAGACTCAGCTGGTCGCAAACCCTCGAAGCGCTAGGAGAGTCGCGCCGTGAGCAAGCACCAAGGTGACCGCCCGCTGACCAAGGTTCTGGTCGCGAACCGCGGCGAGATCGCCGTCCGGGTCATCCGCGCGTGCAAAGACGCCGGCATCGCGAGCGTCGCCGTCTACGCCGAGCCCGACCGCGACGCGGTCTTCGTACGGATGGCCGACGAGGCATACTCCCTGGACGGCGCGACGCCCGGCGACTCGTACCTGTCGATCGACAAGATCATCGCGGTCGCCACCCGCAGCGGCGCCGACAGCGTGCACCCCGGCTATGGCTTCCTGGCCGAGAACGCCGACTTCGCCACGGCCGTCGGCGAGGCCGGACTCACCTGGATCGGCCCGCCGCCCGAGGCGATCACGGCGCTCGGCGACAAGGTGCAGGCACGACACATCGCGCAACGGGTCGGAGCGCCGCTCGTACCCGGCACCAAGGATCCGGTCGAGAGCGCCGACGAGGTGGTCGCGTTCGCCGACGAGCACGGGCTGCCCATCGCGATCAAGGCCGCGTTCGGCGGCGGCGGACGCGGGCTCAAGGTCGCCCGCAACCGTGAGGAGGTCGCCGAGCTGTACGAGTCGGCCGTACGCGAGGCCGTCTCGGCCTTCGGGCGCGGCGAGTGCTTCGTCGAGCGCTACCTCGACCGTCCACGACACGTGGAGACACAGTGCCTGGCCGACAAGCACGGCAACGTCGTCGTCGTGTCGACCCGCGACTGCTCGCTGCAGCGCCGCCACCAGAAGCTCGTCGAGGAGGCGCCCGCGCCGTTCCTGACCGACGACCAGCTGGCCACGCTTTACGAGTCCAGCAAGGCGATCCTGCGCGAGGCGGGGTACGTCGGTGCGGGTACGTGCGAGTTCCTGGTCGGCCAGGACGGCACCATCTCGTTCCTCGAGGTCAATACCCGGCTGCAGGTCGAGCATCCGGTCAGCGAGGAGGTCACCGGCCTCGATCTCGTCCGCGAGATGTTCCGCATCGCCGCCGGCGAGGAGCTCGGGTACGACGATCCCGAGATCGTCGGACACTCGATCGAGTTCCGCATCAACGCCGAGGACGCCGGCCGGGGCTTCCTGCCCGCACCCGGCACCCTCACGGCCTGGCGCCCGCCGTCCGGCCCGGGCGTACGCGTCGACGCCGGGTACGTCGAGGGCGAGACGATCCCCGGGTCGTTCGACTCGCTGGTCGCGAAGCTGATCGTCACCGGACGCAGTCGCGACGACGCTCTCGCCCGCTCGCGACGCGCGCTCGACGAGTTCGTCGTCGACGGGATGCCCACCGTCGTGCCGTTCCACCGCACGGTGGTCGACGATCCCGCGTACGTCGGCGACGGGACGTCGTTCGGCGTGTACACGAGCTGGATCGAGACCGACTTCGACAACCAGATCCCGCCGTACGACGGCGCGACCGAGCCGGTCGAGGAGCAGGAGCGCGAGCGGATCACCGTCGAGGTCGGCGGGAAGCGACTTCGAGGTCGTTCTCCCCGGCGGGCTCGGCGCGGTCGCGTCGAGTGCAGGTGCGACGCGGAAGCCGAAACGCGGAGGCTCGAAGAAGGCCGGCGCGGCCGCCAGTGGGGATGCGCTCACGTCCCCCATGCAGGGCACGATCGTCAAGGTCGCGGTCGAGGAGGGCCAGCAGGTCGCCGAGGGCGATCTCGTGATCGTGCTCGAGGCAATGAAGATGGAGCAGCCGCTGAACGCCCACAAGTCGGGCACGATCACCGGGCTCGACGCGGACCCGGGCGCGACGGTCACGGCGGGAAGCGCGATCTGCGAGATCAAGGGCTGACGCGGGCTTGCATTCGTTGTCTCGGGCCCTAGGGCGTGTCCCGCAAACCCCCGCCGGCTCGCGTGCCTCCGCATCCCGCCCAGCTTCGTTGCGGTCGCTCGAAGTAGGGACGGGCTACGCCAGCGCTCCCGCGCCTTGCCGGATCGGGCGCGGAGACCCGCTCCCTGATCGACGCAGGTTTGTGGGACGCGCCCTAGTGGCCGCGTTGTGCGCGGTCGGCTGTCTCGCCATGGCCGCACCCGCCGGCGCGGACGACTACGCCGGTACCGTCGGCGAGATCGTCGACACGCTCGAGGACGATCCGATCCTCGTCCACGAGAGGATGGGCGCCGGCGATACCGCGGGCGCGAAGCGGCGACTCGCCGAGCTGGCGGCAGGCCTACCGTTCGACACTTACGTCGCGCTCGTGAACGTACCGCAAGAAGTCAAGGAGCAGACGGACGATCCGTCGGGCTATCTCATTCAGGTGTTGCACAACCAACTCCGTCGACCGGGTCTGTACGTCGTGCAGACCTCGGACGGAACCTTGGAGGTGGAGGCGTGGGGCGTCGACGTCGACGGCACGACGTTGTCGCTGATGTCGTCGGACAACTCACGGCTCGTGAACGAGCGCCTGACCGACACACATGGCGACAGAATCCGGGCTCTCTCGCCGCCCGTCGCCGCGGAGATCGCACTGCGCTCGGCCGACGATCCGCCCCCGGAGTCGGGGGCCGACTCGTACGCCACGATGTCCGGTGACGAGGTCGAGGAGCTCGCACAGATCCCGCACGCGTACGTTTCCACGGCCGAGCTCGTGGGCCCTGCGCCGGACTCACGCACGGGTTTCGTGTGGATGGCGGCGACGACGATCGGCCTGCTCGTCCTGCTCGTCGGGCAACAGACGTTGCGGAACGCGTGGCCACGACGGCGACGCGACCCGAAGCAGTCGAAGCCGCGCGCGCAGGCCGTCGAGATCAGCATCGACGACGTACGCACCCGCGCCGGACACGAGCTCACCGAGCTCGTCCAGGACCTGGCGCGCGCCCCCGCCGACGTACCTCATCCCGAGTACGCCCAGCAGGCGATGTTGGCACGCGACGCCTCCGAACATGTCCGCGACAGCGACGACCTCGCCGACGTCGTCGGCGCCCTGGTTCTCGCGCGGTCTGGGCGCCGTGACGTCGTCCGCGCGTGCGAGTCGGCGGACTCCGAAGCGTACCGATGCTGCTACTTCAACCCTCTGCACGGCGAGAGCGCGACGCAAGTCGGCTGGCAGTTCGGCGACGCGGAGCTGCGCGTCCCGGTGTGCGTCGCGTGCGAGCAAAAGCAGGAGTCGGGGCGCACGCCGGACGTGCTGGTCGTACCCGACGGGCGCCGCAAACGTCCGTACTACGAGCGCGACGACGTGTGGGCCCGGACTGGATTCGGAAGCGTTGCCGACGACCTCGGCGACCTCGTGTTGGAGTCGATGCGATGAAGCTGTCGTGGCCACTGGCGTGGGGAATCGCCGCCATTGCCGGGCTCGTCGCTGCCGCGATCGCCGCCGTCGTCCTGACGAACCGCCCGACTGACAAGGCGTCCGCCGCCGACATCGAGCCCGGTGACCGGCTCGCGGCCGCGATGGAAGGGCTCGAACAGGACTCGTTCTACGTCGCACCCGAGCTCCGTCACCGGCTCACCGATCGCCAGTTCGCCGACATCCAGCAGGCGGTCGAGTCGGCCGACCAGCCGTTCTACCTGGCGTACATGACGGACACGACCAGCGCCGGCTACTACCAGAACTACAACGCCGTCGACATCATCGCCGACCACATCGGCGAGGACGGCCTGTACGCCATCGTCGACGAACGCCTGAGCGCGAGCGAGACGAGCCGCGGTGTCGGATTCGCCTACATCGACACCGACACGCTGCTCGGCCGTGATCACGTCGCGCTCGAACGCTATGCCTCGGCGGTCGCACAGCAACCGGAGGAACCGCTCGTGGAAGGCTCCGACTTCTGGGGTGGACCCGGCGGCGGGTTCGCCGCCGGCGTGCTGTTCGCTGCCGGTGCGTACCTCGCCTTGTTGTTCATCGTCTGGATCGCGATCCCGTTGCGGAGACCGGCATGACTGCCGACGACGACGTACCGCTGAAGCGCATCGAGAACGCGCTGCAGGACGACGGGGTGTGGGTCTCGCCCGACCTTCGCTCGAGCGTCTCCCGAGCCGACGAGGACCGGATCGAGCACGCCGTCGACGACGCGAAGGAAGACGTGTACGTCGCCCTCGTGGAGGTCCCGTACGACGACCCGATGCTGCATGGCGATGTCGAGGCGATGTTCACCATCGTCAGCAACGACACGGGCATTCAGGGCACGTTCCTGGGGTTGGAGAACTACGAGAAGCCGGCCGTCACAGCGACTTCGATCGGAGGCGACGACGACGCCATGTACGCCGCGTGGGCGGCCGAGGCGAGACATCCCGACGATCTGACCGACCAGGTCGTCGACACCATCGGCCTGATCGAGAACGGCACTGCCCTCGAGGTGTACAACCGGTTGGAGGAGTCGGGATCGGTCCCCGGAGGCACGCAGTCGTCCGACGACTCCGGACTGGGCGTCGGCCTCGTCGCCGGGCTCGTGGTCGCCGCAGTCGTCGTGGCGATCGGTATCGGGCTGCTCGTACGAAAGCAGCGCCGCGCGAAGGACGGCTTCGCCCTTCCGACGAATGTCATGTCGACCATCCGTGCGGCCGAAGAACAGCGTCTGCACAAACGTGCGAACGACGACGTACTGCATCTAGGCGAGCGGATCGACGACGCACCGATGAGTGGCGCCAGCCACGCCTGGCAGGCGGCACTCGACCATTACGGGCAGGCGCGGCGGATCCTCGACCGATCGTCGGCTCCGGCCGACATCGTCGGAGCGATCGTGCTCGCCGAGCGCGGCGCTTCCGCACTCGATGCCGCACTCGACGGCGACGAATGGACCGCGGTCACCCCGTGCTATTTCAATCCCCTCCACGGCGCCGCGGTGCGTACCGCCCAGTGGGGAGGCGACAACGGCGTCGACGTACCCGCGTGCGCGGCGTGCGCGGACTCCCTTGACGGAGGGCGCACACCCGACGACATCCTCGACTTCGTCAGCGAGGGTGTACCCCAGCACTACTTCTCGCTCGACCTGCCGCCCTGGAGCGACACGGGCTATGGATCGCTCGACGCCGATCTGCTCGGCCGGCTGCGGGAGTCGTGAGGAGTGAGGGACGAGGGGCGCGTCGGCAGCGATCCGATACGATCACCGCACTCGTCCCAGCGCATCGGTCTCGTGGCCGCGCACACATGAGATCAAGGATTGAACGAAACGCTTCGATGTCGTCCAAACAGATCAGCAACGTAGGTCCCAACGCCCAGAGCCCATCGGCGAGGCATCGTTGAGGATCAATGACAAGAGCCTGCACAAGATCGAGCGTGAGCTCGGACGCGACGGCGTCTGGATCTCGCCGGGGCTTCGCTCGAAGTTCTCGCCGCGGGTCGAGCGACTCATCGAGAAGGCCGTCGCCGAGCACCGGCCACCGATCCATGTCGCCCTGATCAAGGTCCCCGCCGACCATCCTCGATTCCACGGGAACGTCGAGCAGCTGTTCGCCTCGATGCGCAAGCACGTCGACCCGCATGGCACGTACATCGGCATCGAGGGCACCGGAAACCTCCAGGTCGCCGCGTACGCCTTCGGCCGTGCACCGGATCCCTTCTATGCAACGGAGTCGGCGAAGCTCCGCCACCCGAACGGCGTGGCCGACCAGGTCGTCGACACCGCCCGGCTCGTCGCCGGGGGCGATGCGCGCACTGTGTACAAGCGGCTCAACAAGCCTGACCGCGACGGCCAGCACAACGGCAACCGTGAGCAAGGAACCGAGGCGGCCGGGGAGAATACGCCGGCGCCCGACACCGGTACGACGACGTCAGGCCAGGGCACCGACTCGACGACCGAGGACTCCGGCGCCGGCATCACGATGGGCATCGGCGTCGTGGTCGTGCTCGCACTGGTCGCCGCCGGCGTCGCACTGCTGGCACGCCGGCGCAGGTCGGGTGATCCGAGTGGTTCGAGCGGCTCGGCGAGCCGGTTCGAGGTCCCGGTGCCGAACCTCGGTGCGACCCTTGCCACCGAACGTCGGCGTCGGGAGAAGAGGGCGCGGCGTGCCCTGACGGCACTCGGAGCACGCATCGAGGAGTCCACGTCGCTGCGAGCCGACGACGCGTGGCAGCAGGCCGTCGAGCACCACACGATCGCCCGGCGCATGCTCGACGGCCCGCACTCCTCTGCCGACACCGTCGGCGTCATCGTGCTCGCGGCCCGGGGCGACTCGGCACTCGACGCCGCCGTCGCCGGCCGGGAGTGGGAGCCCACGCGCCCCTGCTATCTCAACCCACTGCACGGCGACTCGACCCGCACCGTGAGCTGGCGCGGGGCGGCCGCAGGCGTCGACGTACCGGCGTGCGCGACGTGCGCCGACACCATCGACGCGGGGCGGATGCCCGATGACGTGCTCGACTTCCCGTACGACGGGCGACCGCGGCACTACTTCGCACTCGAGATCGAGCCGTGGGCGAGCACCGGGTACGGCGCGCTCGAGCCGGACCTGCTCGGCCGGCTGAAGAGCCGCCGCGGCTGAGCCGTCGCTCCCGCACCACCGAGCCGTCAGCGAAGGGGCATCCCGGTGAGCGAGACCGATCATCCCGGGTACCGGACCTTCCGAGATAGCCTCGGCGCATGTTCTCCAAGGTGCTGGTCGCCAACCGCGGCGAGATCGCCATTCGCGCGTTCCGGGCCGCGTACGAGCTGGACGCGCGCACCGTCGCCGTCTTCCCGTACGAGGACCGTGGGTCCGAGCACCGGCTGAAGGCCGACGAGGCCTACCAGATCGGCGAGCGCGGACACGCCGTACGCGCGTACCTCGATCCCGACGGCATCGTCGCGACCGCCGTCGCGGCGGGCGCCGATGCGGTCTACCCGGGCTACGGCTTCCTGAGCGAGAACCCCGCCCTGGCGCAAGCCTGCGCAGACGCCGGCATCACGTTCATCGGGCCGAGCGTCGACGTGCTGCGGCTGACCGGCAACAAGGCGCGCGCGATCGCCGCCGCGAAGGAGGCCGGCGTACCCACCCTCGGCTCCGTGCCGCCGAGCACCGACGTCGACGAGCTCGTCGCGGCCGCCGACGCGCTTTCGTACCCGCTGTTCGTCAAGGCCGTCGCGGGCGGCGGCGGACGCGGTATGCGACGCGTCGACACCGCACCCGAGCTTCGACCCTCGATCGAGGCCGCAATGCGCGAGGCCGAGGGCGCGTTCGGCGACTCGACCGTCTTCATCGAACAGGCGGTCGTCGACCCGCGCCACATCGAGGTGCAGATCCTCGCCGACGGCACCGGCGAGGTCGTGCATCTGTACGAGCGCGACTGCTCGGTGCAGCGACGGCACCAGAAGGTCGTCGAGATCGCGCCCGCACCGCACCTCGACCCCCACCTGCGAGCGAACATCTGCGCCGACGCGGTGCGGTTCGCGACGGCGATCGGCTACACCTGCGCCGGCACGGTGGAGTTCCTGGTCGCTCCCGACGGCTCGTACGTGTTCATCGAGATGAACCCGCGCATCCAGGTCGAGCACACCGTCACCGAGGAGGTCACCGACGTCGACCTCGTCCAGGCGCAGATGCGAATCGCCTCCGGCGAGACGCTCGCCGATCTCGGGCTCACCCAAGACTCCATCCGAGTACGCGGCGCCGCGCTGCAGTGCCGCATCACCACCGAGGACCCCGCGAACGGTTTCCGCCCCGACACGGGACGCATCACGACGTACCGCTCCCCCGGCGGCGCAGGTGTGCGACTCGACGGCGGCACGACGTACACCGGGGCCGAGGTCAGCGCGCATTTCGACTCGATGCTGACCAAGCTGACGTGCCGCGGGCGCGACTTCCCTTCCGCCGTCGAGCGCGCGGAGCGGGCGATCGCGGAGTTCCGGATCCGTGGCGTCGCCACGAACATCTCGTTCCTGCTCGCGCTGCTGGGCAACCCCGACTTCAAGGCCGGCAAGCTGTCGACGTCGTTCATCGACAACAACCCGCAGCTGCTCACGCAGGTGCACTCGGCCGACCGCGGTACCCGGCTCCTGCGGTACCTCGCCGACGTGACGGTCAACCGGCCGCACGGCGCGCGACCGGTTAGCATCGACCCGGTCAGCAAGCTTCCCGAGTGCGACCTGTCGACGGCGCCTCCGCCCGGCACCCGCCAGCTGCTGCGCGACGTCGGTCCTGTCGAGTTCGCGAGACTCCTGCGTACACAGGAGAATGTCGCGGTCACGGATACGACCTTCCGAGATGCGCACCAGTCGTTGCTTGCCACCCGAGTACGCACGGCCGACCTGCTCGGCGTCGCACCCCACGTCGCCCGCACGACGTCGCAGCTGTGGTCGCTCGAGGCGTGGGGCGGCGCGACGTACGACGTCGCGCTGCGGTTCCTGCACGAGGATCCGTGGGACCGACTCGCCCAGCTACGCGAGGCAGTCCCGAACATCTGCCTGCAGATGCTGCTGCGCGGCCGCAACACGGTCGGCTACACGCCCTACCCGACCGAGGTCACGGATGCGTTCGTCAGCGAGGCGACACAGACTGGCATCGACGTGTTCCGCATCTTCGATGCGCTCAACGACGTCGAGCAGATGCGACCCGCGATCGAGGCCGTACGCGCGACCGACACTGCGGTCGCCGAGGTCGCGCTTTGCTACACGGGCGATCTGAGCGATCCGCGCGAGTCGCTGTACACGCTCGACTACTACCTCGGGCTGGCCGAGCGCATCGTGGACGCGGGCGCCCATGTCATCGCGATCAAGGACATGGCGGGGCTGCTGCGCGCACCCGCGGCCCGAACGCTGGTAGAGGCACTGCGCAGCCGTTTCGACCTGCCCGTTCACCTGCACACGCATGACACCGCGGGTGGACAGCTCGCGACCCTGCTCGCGGCCATCGATGCGGGCGTCGACGCCGTGGACGCCACGAACGCCGCAGTGTCGGGCACGACGAGCCAGCCCCCGTTGTCGGCGCTGGTCGCGAGCACCAACCACGCACCCCGCGAGACCGGCCTCGACCTCGACGCGATCAACGACCTCGAGCCGTACTGGGAAGCCACCCGGCGCCTGTACGCGCCGTTCGAGTCGGCGCTGCCCGCGCCGACCGGACGTGTCTATACGCATGAGATCCCGGGCGGGCAGCTGTCGAACCTGCGCCAGCAGGCGATCGCGCTCGGCCTCGGCGAGAAGTTCGAGCAGATCGAGGACATGTACGCCGCGGCGAACGACATCCTCGGCAACATCGTCAAGGTGACGCCGTCGAGCAAGGTCGTCGGCGACCTGGCGCTGCATCTCGTGGCCGTGGGCGCGGATCCCGAGGAGTTCGCCGCCGACCCCGGTCGCTTCGACGTGCCCGACTCCGTGATCGGCTTCCTGTCCGGCGACCTCGGCGTCCCTCCCGGCGGCTGGCCGGAGCCGTTCCGTACGCGCGCGCTCGCGGGGCGTACCCATAAGGCCCCGGCCGCCGAGCTCTCGGCCGACGAGCGCGGCGGCCTCAAGACCGACCGGCAGGGGACGCTGAACCGGCTGCTCTTCCCCGGACCGACGGACGACTGCCTGCGCGCCCGCGACGAGTACGGTGACCTGTCGGTCGTGCCGAGCACCGCCTTCTGGTACGGGCTCGACACCGACCATGACTCGGAGGTCGAGATCGAGGAGGGCAAGACGCTCATCCTTGGTCTGCAGGCGATCAGCGACGCGGACGAGCGCGGGCTGCGTACGGTCATGTGCACGCTGAATGGCCAGCTCCGGCCGGTTACCGTGCGCGATCGCGCGATCGCCGTCGACGTCGTCTCGGCCGAGAAGGCGGACGGGTCGAACCCGAAGCAGGTGGCCGTGCCGTTCGCCGGCGTGGTGACGCCCACCGTCGCCGTCGGAGACACCGTCGATGCCGGTCAGGCCGTCGCGACGATCGAGGCGATGAAGATGGAGGCCACGATCACCGCGTCGACCGCGGGCACGGTCGAGCGCCTCGCCATCGACTCCAGCAGGCAGGCCGAGGGCGGCGACCTCCTCCTCGTCCTTTCCTGAGAACGGTGAGGAGAGAGTTCTGGCCCGGTGAGGAGAGACTTCCGGCCCCTTCGCGAGCGGATTCTGGCCGGCTCAGGGCCGGGATCCTCTCCTCACCGGGCCGGGTTCCCCTCCTCACCGGGCCGGGTTCCTCTCCTCACCGGGCCGGGTTCCTCTCCTCACCGGGCCGGGATCCTCTCCTCACCGCTTGATGCGGACCCAGTCGGAGCGCAGGCCGAGCAGCGAGCGGAAGTCGCTGCCGCTGAGCCGCACCGTCGTGCCGGTGCCTCGGAGCGCCACCCGCTGCGCGCGGCCGTTCCAGGCACCGTGGCCGTTCCGCTTGACCACTCGCACCGCCTTCAGCCGACCCAGCGCCGGGTACGCCCGCTCGAGCGTCGATCTCGACACGCGTGCCTTCCAGCTGCGCATAGGGTTTCCGGCCCAGCGGTCGTACCGGTCGCGGTGGGCGCGCAGGTAGGGCAGCCCACCCCATGCCGTCCAGCCACCGGACGACGAGGAGAACATCGTGAGCGCGGGCTTGCCCTTGTACTCGACGGTCTCTCCCGACGTCGCCTTCACGGCCGCGTTCGTCGCGTCGGTCTCGACCCGGTAGCCGCCGTATACCTGGCAGCTCGTCGTGTCGCACACGTCGTAGTGAGCGTGACCGTCACGGCGTTTGAGGTTCAGTGCGTACGACCGCGCCGCGACCGCCTGCGCGCGCAGTGCCGGCTGCGACCAGTACGACGGCATCTCTACCGGCACGACGCCCTTGAGATAGTTCTGCAGGCGCAGCACGTTGACGGTGTCGCGCGTGTGGCTCGACGGGCTCGGCGATGCCGACCGCAATGCACCTCGGTACGCCTGCGTCGACCCGTCGGGCATGATGAGCCGCAGCGGACCAGGCCGGCGGAACGTGCCGTCTCCGCGCAGCAGCCGCCGACCCGGCACCCGCCAGCGGTGCCAGCCGTTGGAGTCGCGGTACTGCACCGCCGACTTGGCCGGTTTGCCGACGGCAGGGACGATCCGCCACTCGCGTACGCCCTTGCGTGCGGGCAGCTTGAACGCCTTGTTGTCTGCGGAGTCGCGCACTGTCAGTCCACGCGCCCGCCGCACGATGACCGTGTCGGTGGTGTCTGCGGTCAGCAGCACCCGGAGGAACCCGCGATTGACCGCGAGCTTCGTGTTCGGGTAGTAGAACCGCACGATCTGCCGGTACGACAGTCCCTTGCGGGCCGCGCCTTGCGCGCCGTACTGCGACATGCCGATGCCGTGCCCGTAGCCGCGCCCCTCGATCCTGACGGCGGCCCGTTCGGAGGTACGTACGGCCGCCGGCGGATCGGCCGCCACTGCCCAGCCCTCGCCACTGTCGTCATCCGCTTCGGCGGCACTGGGACCGGCAGCCACGAACAACGGCACGGTGACCAGCAACGGAACCACCACGGCAACGGGAGCACGCAGACGCGAAGCAGATGCCCGCAAGTCGATCAACCCCCTCACCAGACCTTCACGGTGACCTTCTTGGTCCGCTTGTCGTAGTGCATGCTGCCGTTCGCGAACCGTGCCTTGGCGCCGCGGCGCGTCGGCACGGAGTCGGAGCGCGGTGTGCCGAGCCTGCCCGAGACACCACCGCGCCGCAGGTACGCGCGCTCGATCGCGCCGGTGAGCGCGTACACCTTGTCGGCGCGGTTCTCGAACAGCCGGCCCTTCTCGGTCGCGACCCGATGGAGGCCGCTGACCTTCGTCTTCCGGTAGTTGCTCACCGGGAAGCCGAGCGCTCCACCCGGCCCGCCACGCTCGCGGTATCCGGCGAGCAGCGGGCTGCGCGGTACGTAGTGCGGACCGGCCTTG
Organism: Solicola gregarius; assembly: GCF_025790165.1. Lineage (GTDB taxonomy): Bacteria > Actinomycetota > Actinomycetes > Propionibacteriales > Nocardioidaceae > Solicola > Solicola gregarius. The sequence goes on along the minus strand of NZ_CP094970.1, from coordinate 3,207,158 downwards.
GCGGTCGAGTACCCCCGGCCGCGCGTGAAGACGGTCTGCCGACCGCCTTTGAGGCGCCGCTCACCGATGAACACGGGGCCGGTCCGCCGGCGGGCGAACGAGTCGCGGATCCCGGACTCGAAGCGCGACAGGTACGTACCCACCCGCTTTCGGAGTCGCGGCAGCCAGGCGTACCCGTGCTTGCCGGGGCACGCGGTCGACATCACGTCGCGGTGACCCGAGATCCGGTTGAGGCGCTTGCCCTGCATCGTCGTTCGTCCGCGCGGCGAAACGTAGTTGGTGCCGAGTCGCCACCCGACGAGCCGCACGACCGCATTCTTCAACCGCTTCGACAGCCGTGCCGTATCGAAGTTGCCCATCATCGACACGCCCATCGAGTCGGTGTTGAAGTCACCCGAGTGCGCCCCGCGGACGGGTCGGTTCATGCCACCCTTGCGACCCTCGAAGATGCGACCGAACCGGTCGACGAGGAAGTTGTAGCCGATGTCGCACCAGCCGCGTCCCTGCGTGTGGTACGCCTGGATGCCCTGCACGATCGCGGCGCTGTCGGCCGGCGAGTAGTTGTTCGTACCCACTGTGTGGTGGACGAACGCCGCTTTGGTCGTCTTCCCGTAGATCGGTGCGAAGCACTTGTCTCCGAGGTCGGGGTCTGCGTTCCAGCCCTTTCGGGTGACGATCGGAGGGCGTCGGGGGAAGCGCGGCTTGCCGACGGGGCCACCTGCCGAGGGCAGCCGGGCGGCGCGCGAGGCCGGTACGCCCGCGGGGTCGATCGTGACGACGCGTACGTCGGCGGGCAGCCGGCCGTCCGCACTCACCTGCACGGCGACGCCGTCGGCATCGCCGACCCACAGCGGGACGGTACCCGCCACTGCGCCGCCCGTCGGTGCGTCGCTATCGACCTCGAGGTGCTGCCAGCCGCTCCACCCGTCGGATCCGCGCGTACGTATGCGCACCTGCAGGCCCCGCACGCGGGCATCGGCCGCCCAGGTCACGGCGACCATCGCGTAGTCGTCGGTCGTCGTCGGTGCGAGCCGCGCGACCTGCCCGTCGGCGCTTCGGTCACCGGCCGCCCGCGGTACGTGGAGCGCGTCGACCTGCGTGTGTTGTCCGTCGGTGGTGCGTGCTGCCGGGCTCGCGTTCGTACCCGTCGGTGCGAGTGTCGCCGCGATCGCGGCAAGCACGCCCAGCATGACCGTCCCGAGACGGCTCATCGAATCCCCTCCTGCGCCAGATGTGGCGGATGTTACTGATGTGACTACTCCCTGCAGTCGATTGTGTGCATGCTGTAGGCGAATTGGGAAGCCCTTGCGCTGAAGAACCGACGTGTAGTTCGGTCACGGACGGTGGCCGGGCCTTGCAGCAGGCCCTCGATGCGAGAATGGGCGGGTGACTCATGTGGTGATCATCGGAGGCGGACCGGGCGGCTACGAATCGGCTCTGGTGGCCGCCCAGCTGGGGGCAGAGGTCACGATCGTCGACCGTGACGGCATCGGCGGCTCGACGGTTCTCACCGACTGCGTTCCGAGCAAGACCCTGATCGCGACCTCCGAGCTGATGGCCGAGGTCGAGGGCGCGGGTGAGCTCGGCGTACAGCTCGGCGTGGATGCGTCCGACGACGGTCCGGTCACTGTCGACCTCGGCCGCGTCAACACCCGGGTCAAGGCCCTCGCGCAGGCACAGTCCGGCGACATCGAGCGCCGGCTCGAACGCGAGTCCGTCCGCGTACTCGACGGCACCGGTCGGCTCGACGGACCCGACAAGGTCGTGGCCGAGCTCGCCGACGGAGGCACCGAGACGCTCGCTGCCGATGTCGTGCTGGTGGCGACCGGCGCGCATCCGCGGGTATCCCCGAGCGCGTTGCCCGACGGCGAGCGGATCCTCACCTGGGAGCAGGTCTACGATCTCGACGCCCTTCCCGAGCGACTGATCGTCGTCGGCTCCGGCGTCACCGGCGCGGAGTTCGCGGGCGCGTACAAGGCGCTCGGCAGCGAGGTCGTACTCGTCTCGAGCCGCGACCGGGTACTGCCCGGCGAGGACGCCGACGCGGCGCTCGTGCTCGAAGAGGTCTTCACCCGGCGCGGCATGGAGGTCATGTCGCGCTCGCGGATGCAGCAGGTCGAGCGGATCGGCGATGGCGTACGCGTCACGCTGACCGATGGCCGAATCGTCGACGGATCGCATTGCTTGCTCGCGATCGGGTCGATCCCCAACTCGTCCGACATCGGCCTCGACACGGCCGGCGTCGATGTCGACGACGCCGGCTTCGTCACCGTCGACAAGGTGTCGCGTACGACCGGCCGCGGGGTGTATGCGGCCGGCGACTGCACCGGCGTCCTCATGCTCGCATCTGTCGCAGCCATGCAGGGCCGGATCGCGATGTCGCATGCGCTCGGCGACGCGGTCTCCCCGCTCGACCTGCGTGAGGTCGCGAGCAACGTGTTCACCTCGCCCGAGATCGCAACCGTCGGCTACACCCAGCAGGACATCGACGGCGGCACCATCGAGGCGCGTACGCAGACGATCCAGCTCGGCGGCAACCCGCGAGCGAAGATGCAGGGCATACGCGACGGCTTCGTGAAGCTGTTCTGCCTTCCCGGCACGGGCATCGTGATCGGCGGTGTGGTCGTCGGACGGCAGGCCAGCGAGCTGATCCACGCCGTTTCGATTGCGGTCAACTGCCGCCTCACGGTCGACCAGGTCGCGCAGTCGTTCACTGTCTACCCGTCGATCACCGGCTCGATCGCCGAGGCCGCCCGCCGGCTCCACAGATGAAAGTGCACGGAACCGAAAGCCTCTGCCGAAGGGCCCGGGCTCCAATGTTGCAGGAGCGAACGGCAATCACCGCGGCGCCTAGCTCTTGGTCCGTCACGGCGTCCGTCACCACCCACGTACCTCAGCCGACGGCGCCGTAACGGATCAAAAGGTGCGGATCCGCAAGGCTTGGCGACCGACCCTCAGCGGGCTGCCAGTTCGGCGAAGATCGCTTCGTTCAGCCGGAACGCGCGCTTGACCTCGCCGACGATCCGCTGCTTGTCGACCTCACTGAGGCGCAGTGCGTCGAGCCGAGTGCGGTACGCATCCTTGTAGGGCTTGGGTTTCGGGATTCCCGAGAACGCGTAGAACGCGGTGCCGACACCGCTCGGCAGGTCGTACGTGCGGGCGACGACCCGCCCGATCGCCTGGCCTCCGGACAGGTCTCCGAGATAGCGCGTGTAGTGGTGCGCGATGTACAGCCCGCCCCATTCCGCCGTCGCAGTACGGATCCGGTCGACGTATGCAGCCGTCGCCGGGCTGTCCAGCGGTGTCGCGCGCCAATCCGGGCCGACCCAGTGAGCGAGATCCGCCGCCAGGGCATCACCGCGCTCGAGGAGCGGATCGACGACCACCCCGACCATCGGATCGTCGGCATGGGCACGGCCGACGGACTCGAGCGCGTCGTACACCTCGGCGAGCCGACGTACGTACGCGGCGTACTCGTCTCGCCCGGCTCGTCCGTCCAACAGCCGCGCGACGAAGTCCGACGACTCCGCCGCCGTGTGCTCGGCGCGCGATCCGGCGCGCACCAGCTGCGACAGCTTCATCGTCTCGACCGCTGCGGTCATCGCTCTCCTCCTCGACGTGGCCGTGGTCCACCCTGATCGTGGCCAGGCACGGCAACACCTGATCATCCCAGTTCTATTTAGGTAAGCCAAGCCTAAATCAGAACGTCGGAACGCGCATCAGCCCACAGTGGTGCGCGTCCAGAGGGGGAATGGCACGGTTCTCGCGAGGCGTCGGCTCGGTGGTGGCCGGGCGACCATCACGCTGCCGCGGCCGGCCGTCCGGAAGCACCGCCTGACGTTCACGCGTTGGCAACACGCGTCGAAGGTGCACCGCACCGTTCGCATTCGCCGTCGGTGACCGCGTGGGGCGGCGCGCGTCGTGCGGGTTTAGGCTTGCCGCCCGTGACCGTTCCACACACCCCCGCCGACCCGTACGCGACCGCCCGCTCTGCTGCCGACCGACTACGCGAGATCACCGGCGCCGAGCACGATGTCGCCCTCGTGATGGGATCGGGCTGGCTGCCCGCCGCCGATGCGCTCGGTGCGGCGGAGCACGAGCTGCCGACCGCCGATCTCCCCGGCTTCGCCGCGCCCGCGGTCGCGGGTCACGGCGGTACCGTCCGATCCATCCCGATGGGCGACCGACGCGTGCTCGTCTTCCTCGGCCGCACCCATCTGTACGAGGGGCGCGGCGTCTCCTCGGTCGTGCACGGCGTACGTACCGCCGCGGCCGCCGGTTGCCGGGCGATCGTCCTCACCAACGGATGCGGCGGACTCGACCCGAGCTGGACTCCGGGCACACCCGTACTCATCCGCGACCACATCAACCTGACCGCGACGTCTCCGATCGTCGGCGCGAACTTCGTCGACCTCACCGACCTGTACGCGCGGCGCCTGCGCGATCTGTGCCGGGAGACCGACCCGTCGCTTGCCGAAGGCGTGTACGCGCAGTTCCCCGGCCCGCACTACGAGACTCCGGCCGAGGTCGAGATGGCCGGCCGGCTCGGTGCGAGCCTGGTGGGCATGTCGACGACTCTCGAGGCGATCGCGGCGCGCGAGGCCGGGATGGAGGTGCTCGGCATGTCGCTGGTGACCAACCTCGCCGCGGGCGTCGGCAGCGCACCGCTCGACCACGCCGAGGTCCTCGAGGCGGGCAATGCGGCCGCCGCGCGTATGGGCGCGCTGCTGGCGGACGTTCTGCCGCGTATCTGAGCGTTCCGCTTCCTATCCGTCCGCGAGTGCACGCGCGGGTCGTTAGGGTTTCACCCATGCCGTCCTACGATGCACTGTCCGACGCCGCGGCCACCTGGATCGACCAGGACCCCGACCCGGCGACTCGCGCCGAGCTCACCGCGCTGGTCGATGCCGCCCGGTCCGACGACGCCGCTCTCGCCGACCTCGCCGACCGGTTCGCCGGGCGCCTGGAGTTCGGCACCGCCGGACTGCGCGGCGAGCTCGGTGCCGGCCCGAACCGCATGAACCGCGTCGTCGTCGCGCAAGCCGCGTCCGGCCTCGCCGCGTACCTGAACCGCGACGGCGGGACGGATCCGAGCGTCGTCGTCGGCTACGACGCCCGGCACAACTCGGAGGTCTTCGCCCGAGACACCGCGGAGATCATGCACGCGGCCGGGGTACGCGCGTACCTGCTGCCCGAGCCACTGCCGACTCCGGTGCTCGCGTTCGCGATCCGCCACCTGGACTGTTCCGCCGGTGTCATGGTCACGGCGTCGCACAACCCGCCACGAGACAACGGCTACAAGGTGTACCTCGGTGACGGCAGCCAGATCGTGCCGCCGTCCGACTCCGACATCGCCGCCGCGATCGCGGCCGTCGGACGCGTCGACCGGTTGCCGCGCGACACCGGCTACCCGCACCTCGACGACGCCGTCCGAGACGCGTACGTCGCAGCCGTCGCGGCGCTGGTCGACAGCCCGCGCGAGCTCACCTGTGCCTACACCGCGATGCATGGCGTCGGCGACGCCGTCGTACGCCAGGTCGTCGACGCGGCGGGCTTCCCCGCGCTGCACTCGGTGGCCGAGCAGGCGGCGCCCGACCCGGAGTTCCCCACCGTGGCGTTCCCCAACCCCGAGGAGCCCGGCGCGATGGACCTCGCACTCGCGCTCGCCCGCGCGGTCGACGCCGACGTGGTGATCGCGAACGATCCCGACGCAGACCGCTGCGCCGTCGGCGTACCCGACCTGCACGGGTGGCGGATGCTCAGCGGCGACGAGACCGGCGCGCTGCTTGCCGATGCCGCGCTACGCAAGGGCATCGCGGGCACGTACGCCACCACGATCGTGTCGTCGACGCTGCTTCGTCGGCTCGCCGCGGCGCACGACCAGCCGTACGCCGAGACGCTCACCGGTTTCAAGTGGATCGGGCGGGTGCCCGGCCTCGCGTACGGCTATGAGGAAGCGCTCGGGTACGCGGTCGCACCGCAGATCGCCCGAGACAAGGACGGCATCTCGGCCCTCGTACGCGTGCTCGAGCTGGCTGCCGGGCTGAAGGCCGACGGACGTACGCTGCTCGACCGGCTCGACGAGATCGCCGCCGAGCACGGCGTACACGCAACGGGGCAGGTCTCCGTACGCGTCTCGGACCTTGGCCTGATCGCCAAGGCGATGGAGCGCCTGCGCGGCGATCCCCCGGCCGTGCTGGGTGGCCTCGCCGTCGAGCGGATCGACGACCTGAGCCGGCCGGACGGCGGCCTGCCTCCCACGAACGGCCTCCGGTTCGTCCTGGCCGCGGACGCGCGGGTCGTCGTACGCCCGTCCGGCACGGAGCCCAAGCTGAAGTGCTATCTGGAGGCGGTGGTGCAGCCGGAGGCCGGCGCGGTCGAGGGTGTCGCCGCCGCCAGGATTGCCGCCGCGGGCCGGCTCGACGCGATACGTGCCGACGTCGCGGCCCTGCTCGAGGTGTGATCGCCCGTCAGAGGTTGGCGGCGACGACCAGGACCACGAACACGACCACCATCGCCGCGCCGACGAGAACCGTCGGCCAGGCCCAGTGCCGCTCGACCCGCTCGAGTCCGCCCTTGTCGGTCTGCTGCCTGGCCAGCGCCTCGATGCGAACCGTGACGTAGTCGGCGTAGTGCATGCCGGTCACATCGGAGCCGGTCATCGTCGGCCTCGACGCGAACTTCTCCTCCTGCGGAGTGGCCATCAGCGACTGCGCCCGCTTCTCACCACGCATCAGGTAGCGCGCGCTCTTGCCGACCGCGATGCCGTGGTGCTTGTCGATGCCGGTGTACACGCACAGGGTCTGGCGTACGTCCACGTCGGTGATCTGGCGCCACGGGAGGCGCAGGTCGGTGACCGCGTTGCGCAGCAGCAGGTGATCCTCGTACGCGTGCACCGTCGGTCGCACGAGCGCGGCGTACGTCGCCCAGCCGAGGAGCGCGATGCCGAGGGCGACGGCAAGCGTTGCCGCGTCGGACCCGCTCGAGACCACGGCCACGACGACGAACGCGACCATGGCGAGCCCGATGATGCCCCACCACCGACCGATGGTTGGCTTGAATCGCTCGACGAGGGTCGACTGCTCGGAAACCACCTGGCCATTCTGCCCGATGCACGATAGCGAACGCACCGTGAGCCGCACGTTCGGGTGGGAAACGCCCGCGTGTCGCCTCCGGAACGTGCGGCTCACGGTGGCGGCGGTGACGGAACGGGCCACGGCCTAGACTTGCCGAGTGAGCACCACGATTGACGAGGCGACCAGGTCGGCCGACTCGCTGCGACGTTTCCTGGCCGGGTTGCCGGGCGTCGACCAGGTCGGCGCCGAAGAGCGTGTCGCGGACCTCTCGCGGCGGTCGATCAAGACGACGTCCAAGCAGTACGCGATCGACCTGGCGATCTCGATGGTCGACCTGACGACGCTCGAGGGCGCGGACACCCCGGGCAAGGTGCGCGCCCTGTCGAACAAGGCGATGCGACCCGATCCGACCGACGGCAGCTGTCCGCGCGCCGCCGCGGTGTGCGTCTACCCCGATCTCGTACCGGTCGCCAAGCAGACGCTCGGCGACTCGGGCGTCAACGTCGCAAGCGTCGCGACCGCGTTCCCGTCGGGCCGCGCCGCGCTGTCGATCCGCCTCGACGACACGCGTACGGCCGTCGAGGCGGGCGCAGACGAGATCGACATGGTGATCGACCGGGGCGCCTTCCTGGCGGGCGATTACCAGCGGGTGTACGACGACATCGTCGCGGTCAAGGCCGCGTGCGAGCGCGCCGACGGCACGCACGCGCATTTGAAGGTGATCTTCGAGACCGGCGAGCTGCAGACGTACGACAACGTCCGGCGCGCGTCGTGGCTCGCCATGATGGCGGGAGCGGACTTCATCAAGACCAGCACCGGCAAGGTGCAGCCGGCCGCGACCCTGCCGGTGACGCTGGTGATGCTGGAGGCGGTACGCGACTTCCGGTCCGCGACCGGACGACAGGTCGGCGTGAAGCCGGCGGGCGGCATTCGTACGACCAAGGACGCGATCAAGTACCTCGTCGTGGTCAACGAGATCGCCGGGCCCGACTGGTTGACGCCCGACTGGTTCAGGTTCGGCGCGTCCAGCCTGCTGAACGACCTGCTCATGCAGCGCCAGCGGATGCTCACGGGCCACTACTCCGGCCCCGACTACGTCACGCTCGACTGAGGGCAATTGGGGAGCATTGTGATGGCAGACAAACCGATCTTCGAGTACGCACCGGCGCCGCAGTCGCGCTCGGTCGTCGACATCAGGAGCTCGTACGGGCTGTTCATCGGCGGCGAGTTCGTCGAGGGCGCTTCGGCCGCGTCCTTCAAGACGATCAGCCCGGCGACCGAGGAGGTACTCGCCGAGGTCACCGAGGCCAACGCCGAGGACGTCGACCGCGCCGTCGCGGCAGCGCGTCGCGCGTACACCCGGGTGTGGTCGCGGATGCCCGGCGCCGAACGCGCGAAGTACCTCTACCGGATCGCGCGCATCATCGCCGAGCGTGCCCGCGAGTTCGCGGTGCTCGAGTCGCTCGACAACGGCAAGCCGATCAAGGAGTCCCGCGACGCCGACATCCCGCTCGTCGCGCAGTGGTTCTTCTACTACGCCGGGTGGGCCGACAAGCTCGCGTACGCGGGCCTCGGAACCAACCCGAAGGCGCACGGCGTGGCGGGACAGATCATCCCGTGGAACTTCCCGCTGATGATGCTGGCGTGGAAGATCGCGCCCGCGCTGGCCGCCGGCAACACCGTCGTACTCAAGCCGGCCGAAACCACTCCCCTGACGGCGTTGCTGTTCGCCGAGGTGTGCCAGCAGGCCGACCTGCCGCCCGGCGTCGTCAACATCGTGACCGGGGCGGGGGCGACCGGGCAGGCGATCGTCGAGCATCCGGATGTCGACAAGGTCGCCTTCACCGGGTCGACCGACGTGGGCAAGGCCATCGCGCGTTCGGTCGCGGGCACGCGTAAGAAGGTGACGTTGGAGCTGGGCGGCAAGGCCGCGAACATCGTCTTCGACGACGCACCCGTAGACCAGGCCGTCGACGGCATCGTCAACGGCATCTTCTTCAACCAGGGCCACGTGTGCTGCGCGGGCTCGCGGCTGCTGGTCCAGGAGTCGGTGTACGACGAGCTGCTCGACCGGCTGAAGCGACGCATGACCACGTTGCGGGTCGGCGACCCGCTCGACAAGAACACAGACATCGGCGCGATCAACTCCGCTGAGCAGCTCGCCCGGATTCGCGAGCTGTCCGCCATCGGCGATGCCGAGGGCGCCGAGCGCTGGTCACCGCCGTGCGAGCTTCCGGCAAACGGGTTCTGGTTCGCGCCGACGATCTTCACCGGCGTGACGCAGGCGCACCGCATCGCGCGCGAGGAGATCTTCGGGCCCGTGCTGTCGGTGCTGACGTTCCGTACGCCGGCCGAGGCGGTCGAGAAGGCCAACAACACGCCCTACGGGCTGTCCGCGGGCGTCTGGACCGAGAAGGGGTCGCGGATCCTGTCGATCGCCAACCAGCTGCGCGCGGGCGTGGTCTGGGCCAACACGTTCAACAAGTTCGACCCGGCCAGCCCGTTCGGCGGCTACAAGGAGTCCGGGTACGGCCGCGAGGGCGGCAAGCCCGGCCTCGCCGCGTACCTCACCGAGGAGAGCAACTGATGGCCAGGCTCGACGTACGCAAGACGTACAAGCTCTACATCGGCGGCGCGTTCCCGCGCTCGGAGTCGGGGCGTACGTACGAAGCGCTCGACGCCAAGGGACGATTCCTCGCCAACGCGGCGCAAGCATCGCGCAAGGACGCCCGCGATGCGGTCGGCGCGGCGCGCAAGGCGTTCGGCGGCTGGTCGACGCGCACCCCGTACAACCGCGGGCAGATCCTCTACCGCACAGCCGAGATGCTCGAGGGCCGCCGCGACCAGTTCATCAGCGAGGTCAAGGCATCCGAAGGCCTCACCGCCGCCCAGGCCGCGCGCGCCGTCGACGCCGCAATCGACCGCTGGGTCTGGTACGCCGGGTGGTCGGACAAGCTCACCCAGGTCGTCGGCAATGCGAACCCCGTGTCGACGCCGCACTTCAACCTGTCGACCCCCGAGCCGACCGGTGTCGTGGCCGTCGTTGCACCGCAGGACTCGTCACTGCTCGGGCTGGTCAGTGTCATCGCCCCCGCGATCGTCTCCGGCAACACCGTCGTGGTCGTGTCCTCGTACGAGCGACCGCTGCCCGCCATCACGCTGTCGGAAGTGCTCGCGACCTCCGACCTGCCGGGCGGCGTCGTCAACGTGCTCACCGGCGACGCGACCGAGATCGCACCGTGGCTCGCCTCCCACCGGGACGTCAACGCGATCGACCTCGCGGGCGTCACCGACGAGACGCTCGCCGCCGAGCTCGAAGAGGCGTCGGCCGACAACCTCAAGCGGGTCGTACGCCCGTCCGAGACCGACTGGAGCACCGAGCCGGGAATCACACGCATGACGGCGTTCCTGGAGACGAAGACCGTCTGGCACCCCATCGGCGTCTGACTCCGAGAGGACGCTCGGATCAGCCGACGAGCGCCCGCTGCTTCGTGAGGTACACGCTGTGCGGCGGCATCGACTCGGCCGACGTGAGTGCGTACCCGGCGCGCTCGTACAGCCCGATGTTGCGCTCGCTGCGCTGGCCGGTGAACAGTGCGAACTGGGTGGCCTCGGCGGGTGCCATCTGCTCGGCGTACTCGAGCAGCCACGAGCCGATCCCCTTGCCGACATAGTCGGGCGCGACCATCAGCCGACCGATCATCCACGTCGCTCCGTGCGCACGCGCCCGGACTGCCGCGATGAGCCGGCCGTGCCGACGTACGCACCACAGGCGCCACTGCTTGCTCGACTCCCGGAGCTCGTCGAGCGTCTCGTGCAGCGGTGCCAGGTCGAGGGTGTCGTTCGCGAGCGCCTCCTCGACCCAGCAACAGCGCTGGAGTACGAGCACCTCCGCGAGGTCGCCCGGGCGAGCCAGGTCGACGGTCAACCCGTCGATCGGTCCGCCGACTGACTCGGCGTCCGCTCGCAGCGGGTGCATCGCGTCAGCCACCCTGGTCAGCTCGGCGAGCACGCCTCGTGCGGTCTCCTCGATCTGCATGGACTCGACCACCTGGCCGTCGCTCGTACTGTCGGCGATGCGCAATGCGACGGTCGCACCAATGGGCATCATCCGCAGGGTCGTGACGACCTGTTTGGTCATCTGCACCGAGCGCGTGCCGGCCGACGTGTTGCCGTAGCTGACGAATGCCACAGGCTTCCATGCCCACTCGTGGTAGAGGAAGTCGAGCGCGTTCTTCAGCGACCCCGGCATTCCGTAGTTGTACTCGGGCGTGATCATGACGAACGCGTCGGCCGCGGCCACCCGCTGACTCCAGCGGCGGGTGTGCTCGTGCACGTACGCGCCTTCGGACGGATGCTCGGGTTCGTCCAGCAGCGGTAGGTCGAGCTCCGCGAGGTGGGCGACGTCGACGGCGATCCCGCCGTGCTCCGCGTCGGCCTTGGTGACGCGTACGAACCAGTCGGCGATCGCCGTGCCGAGCCGGCCCGGCCTGGTGCTGGCCACGATGACGAGGACGCGCATGGGATCTCTGAAGGTCGTTGACATGTCACTGACCCTACCGAGTTTCTATGACACGTCAACAAGCTGTACGGTTGACCGCGTGGACACACCGTGGTTGACCGACGACGAGGAAGCAGCGTGGCGCGCGTTCCGGCGGCTGCTGACCGTCCTACCGGCACGCATCGGGCGAGATCTCACGCGCGACTCTGGACTCTCGCCCGCCGACTACGAGGTCCTGAGCACCCTGTCGGAGAAGCCGAACCGCCGCTGGGGACTGAAGGATCTCGCCGCCAAGGCCGAGTGGTCGCGTAGCCGCCTGTCCCATCACGCGACCCGGATGGAGAGGCGCGGGCTCATCTCCAAGGAGCCCGACCCCGATGATGCGCGGGGCTGCATCCTGGCGCTGACCGACGCCGGGTTCGCCGTACTCGAGGGCGCAGCCCCACTCCACGTCGGATCGGTACGCTCCCGCTTCCTCGACCACCTCAGCCCATCCGAGCTGGCCACGCTGCGGAAGCTGTCGACCCGTATCGCCGACCTTCCCGGCTGAGAGGTCGCGCGGATCGACGCGTGGGCTCGTACGCCGAGCGCAGTACGGGAGATGCCGCCAACCGGCGGACGACGCGCACCTCCTTGTCGCGCCAACGTATGCGTATGTCGATTCGAACTCTTGCCACAGCCGCCGCTCTCGCCGTCATCGCCACCTTCCTGCCATGGACAGCAGGAACCTCCGGGGCTTCCCCGCCGAGTGCCGCAACTCCCGACACCGTGACGCGCGTACACCAGGGCTGGCTCCGCGGTGAAGCCGCCGACGGGGTCGTCCGCTTCAAGGGAGTGCCCTTCGCAGCACCTCCGGTCGGCGACCGACGCTGGACGGCGCCGCGCCGGCCACAGCACTGGCACGGCGTACGAGATGCGACCGAGCCCGCGGACGCGTGCGCACAGCTGGACACCGACCAGAACGGCGATACCCGCCTCGTCGGACGGGAGGACTGCCTGTACCTCGATGTCACCCGGCCCTCTCACGCACGCCGCCACGAGCGGATGCCCGTGATCGTCTGGCTCTACGGTGGCGGGCTCACCTCTGGGTCGAGCGCGGAGTACGACGCGGCGCGCCTCGCAGAGGCCGCGGGCGCCGTCGTGGTGACGCCGAACTACCGGCTCGGCGCACTCGGCTTCCTCTCCTCGCCGTCGCTCGATGCGCGAGGGGCGACCTCCGGCAACTACGGGCTGCAGGACCAGGCCGCGGCGCTGCGATGGGTGCGCCGCAACGCCGAGGCGTTCGATGGAGACCGGCGTGCGGTCACCCTGATCGGCCAGTCGGCCGGGGCCCGCAGCGTGTGCGCACACCTCGCGTCGCGGCGCTCCCGCGGCCTGTTCGACCGCGCCGTGGTGATGAGCGGCGCTTGTACGAACACCGTCACGACCAAACGGGCCGCCGACGACAAGGGAGCACGCGCGATCCGCAACGTCGACTGTGCCGCTGCGCAAGACGTCGGCCGATGTCTGCGCGACGTACCCGTGCGGCGCATGGTGCGCAGCCTGCCTCCGGTGCGGTCGGTGACCGGGACGGTGGCCGACGATCCCTGGGGTCCGGTCGCGGGCACCCGGTTCCTGCCGATCCAGCCCGGCACGGCCCTTCGCAACGGCGCTGCCGCCGACACCCCGATGGTGATCGGCAGCGTCCGCGACGAGATGAGGTCGTTCGTCGCGTCCGCGTACGACCTCCAGGGCGGCGACAAGGTACTGACCGACCGGGCGTACGAAGACCTCGTACGCGACACGTTCGGCGCGCGGGCGCCATCGGTGCTCGACCGCTACCCGGCCGCCGACTACGACCGCCCGGCCTTCGCCTTGGCAGCGGTGCTCACCGACTGGGGCAAGCGGATCGGTGCGTGCCCAACCCTGGACACAGCGCGCGCCGCCGCGAGGACCACACCGGTGTACGCGTACGAGGTGACACAGGACTCCGGAGTGGAGTTCGGCGGGATCCCGTTCGCGGCGTACCACGGGTCCGAGCTGCCGTACCTGTTCGACATCGGCTGGGCGACGCCGGGTGACGAACGCCTGACGCCGGTGCTGCTCGGCTACTGGGGACGATTCGCCCGGAGCGGAAACCCGAACGGCCACGGCCTGCCGCGGTGGCGGCCCTTCGACCACCGCGAGACCGTCCAAGGGCTGTCGGGCGAGCGCGTCGCGCCGACCGCGTTCGCCGAAGTGCACCAGTGCGACTTCTGGGCGGACCTGGACTGAGCACCCGCACCCGCCTGCAGCCCCCCGGTGAGCATGACGTTTCGGCCCTCAAAGCCGATTCCGGGGCCGAAACGTCATGCTCACGGTGGCTGGGTGGGGGCTACGCGAGCAGCATCCGGTCGAGGAGGTCGTCGATCTGCTCGTCGAGGGACGGCCAGTGGAAGTTCGGATGGTCCGCGCGGAGGGTGACCATGCCGTGCATCAGGCACCACAGCTGGGTGGCCGCCATGTGCGCCTCCTCGTCTGTCTTGCCGGACTCGCGTAGCACCTCGACGGCAACCCCGAACGCGCTCTCGCCGACGAACCCGCCGTCGCCTGCCGGTGGAAGGTTGAGGTTGGTCGAGAACAGCACCCTGTAGGTCCCCGGACGCTCGAGGGCGAAGTCGACGTACGCCCGGGTCGCCGCGCGGAGCCGGCTCCGCGGGTCGTCGCGCGCACCTTCGTCGGCAGCCAACAGCGCCTCCCGCAGCTCGCCGTACTTCTGGTCCTTCACCGCGACAGTGGCAGCGTCGAGTGAGTCGAAGTGCAGGTAGATCGACGTCGCCGCGACACCGACCTCGCGGGCGATCGCCCGCAGCGAGAGCGTACGGGCGTCGCCGGACTCCTCGAGCAGCCGCGCCGTCACGTCGAGGATCTCGTTGCGGAGCTTCTCGCCTTCGCCCCTGCGAGCGGAGGGCCGTCGGGTGGGGCTGGGTTTCGGCACAGATCCGTCCAATTGGGTTGACAGGTGTTGCGCTACAGGTGTTAACTCATCTCTATTGGGCTACGAGTGTAGCCCAATTCGAACCTGGGGGACCTCATGACCACCACGACCTCGGTGACGGCCGGGCGCCCGCGCACCCGACGCGGCTGGACCCTTGCCATCGTGTGCACGGCGATCTTCATGCTGCTGCTCGACGTGACGGTCGTGGCCGTCGCGCTCGGCGACATGCAGCAGAGCCTCGACGCGAGCCTGGCCGACCTGCAGTGGGTCGTCGACGCGTACGCGCTCTCGCTGGCCTGCCTGCTGCTGACGTCGGCCACCATCGGCGACCGGATCGGGCGTCGCCGCGTGTTCCTCGCCGGAATGGTGGTCTTCACGGTCGGATCGCTCGCCTGTGCGCTCGCGGGCAACGCGCTCGCGCTCGACCTCACCCGGGCACTGCAGGGCATCGGCGGCGCGATGCTGTTCGGCACCGCGATCCCGATCATCGGCGACACGTTCCGTGAGCCGAAGGCGCGTGCGGCCGCCGTCGGCGTGTTCGGTGCGACCCTCGGCGCCGCGACCGCGATCGGCCCCCTGGTCGGAGGCCTGCTGGTCGACGCCGCGGGCTGGCGCTGGATCTTCCTGGTGAACGTCCCGGTCGGCGTGATCGCCCTGATCGCGGGCGCGCGAATCCTGCCCGAGTCGCGCGCAGAGCACCCGCGACGCGCCGACTGGCCCGGCACCACGCTGCTGACGATCACGCTGCTCACCCTGCTGCTCGGACTGATCAGGGGCCATGCCGACGGCTGGACGTCTGCACCGATCCTCGCGCTGTTCGTGGGTTCGGCGATCGCGTGCATCGCGTTCCTGGTCTGCGAGGTACGTACGGCCGAGCCGATGCTCGACCTCGCGCTCTTCCGCAGCCGTTCGTACGCCGGCGTCAGCCTCGCGGCGCTCGCCGTCAGCGCCACCGTGATCGCATCGACCACGTACCTCGGGCTGTACTTCGTGAACACCTTCGCGTACGAGCCGTTCGACGCCGGGCTGAGGTTCCTGGCCTTCACGGTTGCGTCCTTCGTCGCAGCCCCGCTCGCCGCACGACTGGTCGACCGCGTGCGTGCCGTGTGGACCGTCTCGGGCGGACTGCTGCTGGTGACGATCGGGATGGCCTGGATGGCGCAGGTCGACGGTTCATCGGAATGGACTGTGTTCGTACCCGGGTTCATCATCGCCGGGTCCGGTGCGGGCGTCCTGAGCGCGTGCCTGACCCAGGCGGCGCTCGACGCCGTCGAGCCGGCGCGTGCCGGAATGGCGACGGGCGTGGTGAGCACCATGCGACAGGTCGGCGTGGCCGCCGGAGTCGCCGTACTCGGCGTGCTCTTCTACAACAGCGGTGTCGACGCGACCTCCGACGCGCTGGCAGGGTCGGGCGTTCCGGCCGACTCGGCACGCGAGCTCGGCGAGGCCGTCGGCTCCGGCGCCGGCGTCTCCGTGCTCGACCAGGTGCCGGCCGCATACCGCGACGGCGTGGCGACCGCGGTACGCGACGCGTCGGCCACCGCGATGAGCGACATCCTCTGGTGGGGCGCGATCGCGGCGGGTATCGCGATGGTGCTGGTCGTGGCCTTGATGTCTCGACGACCATCGCGCTGACCTATTCCGTGCCGACGACGACCTCTTCGCGCACGGCCTTGAGCAGCGCCTCGGCGTTCTCCCGCTGGTCGGCGCTCGTGATGTTCGACTCCGGGCCGTTGATTTCGACCCAGCCGGCCGTTTCGGGGCTCGTGTTGCCGAAGTACCAACGCCAGTAATAGCGGTCGCCCTTGGAGTACTCGAGGTCCCAGCCGACCTGCCAGTCACCGAGCTGCTCCTCGGTGGTGAGCTCCTTGCTCGCCTCCTGGGTGTAGCCGTCGGACTCGATGCTGTTCATGTACTCCTTGGCCGCGTCGTCTACCGACTCCTCCGAGGCCGCGGTGCTGACGACCAGCTCGAGGTCGGCCTCGTCGCTGGTGTACGACCAGGTCGACTCGCCGACCTCCTTCGCATCGCTCCAGCCGCCGGCGAGCTCGATGTCCGGCCCGGCTGCCGGATCGTCGTCGCTGAGCTCCTGCAGCACGAGCACCGCGCCGACCACGACCGCGACCACGACAAGGGCGGCGAGCACGGCGAAGAGGCTGCGGCGTACGGACGACCGTGGCGGAGGCGTTGGCCGACCGGACGACGGCGGCACGGGACTCTGCGGCGACGGCGGGACGGGACTCTGCGGGGTCAGCGGTGGCGGGCTCACCGGCGACGGGAAGTCCGGGTGCCACACCTGCGACTCGATCCGCGGCGGTTCGTACATCCGGGTGTGCGTACGCGACGCAGCCTCGACGAACGCGGTGCTGAACGAGTCGACGTCCGGCCAGCGGTGGGCCGGATCGGGCGCGACGGCCCGGAGTACGACCTGGTCGAGCGACACGGGCAGGTCGCGCACCAGGGTGGTCGGCGGCCGGATCGGCTCGGGTGAGAACAGCGCCTCGACACCGCCCGTACGCACCGGCCGCCCGGTCACGAGGTGGTACGCCACCGCACCGAGCGCGTGGACGTCGCAGCGGTTGTCGACGCCGCGGGTGGGGTCGGCCTGCTCCGGCGCCATGTACGCCGGCGTACCGACGACCTGGGTGATGCCGCTCGCGTGCAGCATCGCCTTCGCGACGCCGAGGTCGGCGACCATCAGCCGGGACGAGCCCGTGTGGTCGCCGGCGAGGAGGAGGTTCTGCGGCTTCACGTCGCGATGCAGAATGCCCATCGAGTGCAGCCGGCGCAGCCCCGCGCCGGCCTGCGAGACGAGGTCGGCGATCAGCGCGAGGTCACGCGACGGTGAGTTCAGCAGCCCGGCGACGGTCCCCCGATCGGCGTAGTTCATCACGAAGTACGGCGTACCGTCGTCGGTCTCGCCGATGTCGTACACCCGCACGATGTGGTCGGAGTCGGCGCGGCGCAGGATGCGCGCCTCCTCGAGGAACCGGTCCCTGATGTCGGTACGCGCGGCCCAGTTGTCGGCCAGCGCCTTGACCGCGACGTACGACTGCAGGTCGGGGTCGGAGTACAGCCAGACCGTGGCGAACCCGCCCGATCCGATGCGAGAGATTCGCCGCAGTCGACCGAGTCGATGAGGCAGGGACATGGGGCCATTCTGTCGGTACGGCCGTCGCCGGGGTGCAGGGTGGTCTGTACCCGGCGCCGCCGGTGGGCAACAATGCTCCCTATGACGACCGAGCAGACCGTCGATCTCGACGACCTCGCCCGCCGCGCGTCGGCGGGTGACCAGGTTGCGCTCAACCAGCTACTCGCGGCCGTACAGCCGCGGGTCATGCGCCTGTGTCAGCGCATCCTCCCGGTCCAGCAGGATGCCGAAGAGGCCTGCCAGGACGTGCTGATGAAGATCGCGACGAAGATCGGGGGCTACGAGGGACGCAGTAAGTTCACCACCTGGCTGCACGTCGTCGCGAGCAACGCCGCGCGGCAGACGTACCGTTCGCTGAAGCGCCGCGCCGCGGAGCGCCCCGTCGACGAGATGCCGACGTACGCCGACCCGCGTACGACCAGCGTGATCGCCGGCAGCCGCCTCGACCTGCTGGAGGCGCTCGAGACCCTCGAACGCAACCAGCCCGATCTGGTCGAGGCGCTCGTGATGCGCGATATCGGAGAGATCGACTACGCCGAGATCGCACGCGCCCTCGACATCCCGGTCGGCACGGCCAAGTCGCGCATCCACCGTGCGCGGCAGGCCATGCGGCCGCTGCTGCTCGTACGGGAGTGACGGCGCGCCCCCGAGCGCGGGTCGTCGTCCTCGCCGGTCCGTCCGGATCCGGCAAGTCACGGCTCGCGCACCGGCTCGGCTGGCCCGTGCTCCGGCTCGACGACTTCTACCGCGACGGCGACGCACCCGGCCTGCCGATGGTCGGTCCCGGCCTCGTCGACTGGGACGACCCTCGCTCCTGGGACGTCGAGCAGGCCTGCGACGCGATCGAGCGGCTGTGCCGCGAGGGCCACGTCGACGCTCCCGTGTACGAGATCGCCGCCAACGCGCGGGTCGGACACCGTGAGGTACGAGTTGGCGGCGCCGAGGTGTTCATCGCCGAGGGGATCTTCGCTCCGTACGTCGTCGAGGGCTGTCGCTCTCGCGGTCTGCTGGCCGACGCGATCTGCGTGCGTCACCACCGCATCGTGACGTTCGTCCTGCGCCTCGCGCGAGATCTGCGCGAGCGGCGCAAGCCGCCTCGGGTGCTCGTTCGCCGCGGTTGGGCGCTGCTGCGCGCGGAGCCCTCGGTCGTACGCGCCGCCGAGCAGATGGGCTGCGCGCCGATGACCCCACTGCGTGCGGAGCGCCGGCTGCGCGACCTGCCGTCCTAGCCGCGGTTGGCGAGCGCCTCGACGAACACGTTGGCGATGTCATCGGGGTCGACGGCGACGTGGCTCGTGCCGCCCGTCTCGTGCGCGATCGCCTCGAGGGCCGACACGTCGGCGTCCTCGGTGATCCCGATCGTGACGATGACGACCGGACGGTCGGGGTCGGCTTCGCTCTCGAGCGTGTCGAGCAGCTTGTCGAGGCCGATACTGCCGGGGTCCTCGTTCTCGCCGTCGGTCAGCAGCACGACGCTGTTGACCGCCTTGGGGTCGTACCCCTCCTGCGCGGCGCGGTACGCGGCCAGGATCGAGTCGTAGAGCCCGGTGCCGCCGCCGGTCCGCCCGATCAGGCCCGCGGTCGCCTTCTCCAGAACGTCGCGCTGGCTGCTCCCTCCGACCGCGGCGTCGAGGCGACGAACAGGCACGAGCGGCAGATAGTCCTTACCGTTCTCGCCGAGTCCAACGGAGAACGCCCACAGCCCCATCGCACTGCCGTCGGGAAAGAGCTCTCGACCGGCATTCGCGGCGTCGACCGTGAGCGCCATCCGACTGCTGTCGCCGGCGGCGTACTGCATCGAACCCGAGACGTCGATGACGGCGAGCGTACGGCTCGGGCGCGACAACAGCGTCCAGGCGCTGAGCAGCGAGGCGACCTCGTCGGTCCGGGGCATCGGTGAGCTCTTCACGTCGCCGACGCCGTCGTCGACCGGCGCACCCTCCGGTGACCGGAACCCGGCCTTCGCGAACGCGTCCTGTGCCTGTGCCGACGTGAGCATGATGGACAGTGCGTCGACCCCCGCCGACGTGGAGTCGCGACGCTCGGACGACGCAGACAGTACGAGCGGGTAGTCGAGCGACAGGGTGCCGCTGTCCGGCACGGACATCCGCAGGTTCTTCGCCGCGCCGGACCGGTTGGCGAGCACCGACTGCTCGGAGGCCACTGCGGTGCCTCCGTCCGATGCCAGCTTGGTGACCTGGTCGGCGGCCGTTGAACCGTCGGAGCTGCTCGCACCCGACTGCGCGACCGACACCAAGTCCTGTTTGAGCTCGTCGTCGCTAGCCCCGGCCGCCTGGGCCTCCGCCCGCGCCGCGATCAACGCCATGACGGCGGGCGTACTCGAGGTCGGATCTCCCAGCGAGAGGTCATCGGCCGCCAGTACGTCGCGCCAGCTCGACTCGGCCGGTTCCGAGCCCACGACAACGACAGGTGACGATGCGAGCGACGCCTCGAGCACGACCGGCGCGGTGGCCGCGACCCCCGCAACCCGGTCGACCTCGACCGTGGAGTCCGGGATCCAGGCGTCGGGCATGCCCTCACCGGACGTCAGCGCCTTCGCGACGTCTGCCGCCGAGCTGGCCTCGACCTCGTACGTCCCACAGCCGTCGTCGCTCGACGCCACGACCTCGTCGACGACATCGGCGATGTCGGGACTCGCGGCGATCGCGACGGTCTCGCCACAGGAGTCGGCCGACGCCGCCGCGTCACCTCCGCCTGCGGTCTGCCACCGGATGACGAGTCCGACGGCCACCACGAACGCGATCACCGCAGCGCCCAGAACCAGCGGACCGGGCCCCACACGGCGCGACGTACCACGGTCCGCCGCCGAATGGCGTCCTTCCATGCCGCACCTCGCGCCTACGTTGACCTGATCGGGGTGGAAGGTAGCACGGTCGCCGACGCCTCGGCACCAGTGTGACCGACGCCACAGTTTAGACGTACGACAAGCGGTCGGTCGGCCAACTGCCCTGCGTAGTCGGCGCGTTCGCGCAGCGTGGTGGCTAGGTCAACGCAGCGTAGCCGGGCTTGATCACGTCGTTGATGATCCGCAGTCGCTCGTCGAACGGCAGGAACGCACTCTTCATCGCGTTGACCGTGAACCACAACAGGTCCGACGGCCCGTACCCGAAGGCGTCACCGAGGAGCAGCATCTCCCGCGTCATCGACGTGCCGCTCATCAGCCGGTTGTCGGTGTTGACGGTCACCCGGAACCGCAGCTCGGTCAGCGGTCCGATCGGATGGTCTGCGATCGAGGACGCCGCACCGGTCTGGAGGTTCGAGGTCGGGCACATCTCGAGTGGGATCCGGTTGTCACGCACGTACGCCGCGAGCCGACCGAGCCGCGGACCGGCGGGGTCGGCGAGGGCGATGTCGTCGATGATGCGTACGCCGTGGCCCAAGCGGTCGGCGCCGCACCACTGGATCGCCTCCCAGATCGACGGCAGCCCGAAGGCCTCGCCCGCGTGAATCGTGAAGTGCGCGTTCTCCCGCTGCAGGTACTCGAACGCGTCGAGGTGGCGGGTCGGCGGGAAGCCCGCCTCGGCGCCGGCGATGTCGAAGCCGGCGACCCCGGCGTCTCGGTACGCGACGGCGAGCTCGGCGATCTCCCGCGAGCGGGCCTGATGCCGCATCGCCGTCAACAGCTGACGTACGACGATCGGGTGACCGTTCTCGGCGGCCTCGGCCATGCCGCGGTCGAAGCCGCCCTGCACCGCATCGATTGCCTCGGGTGCCGTGAGCCCTTCGGCGAGATGCTGCTCCGGCGCCCACCGCACCTCCGCGTACACGACTCCGTCGGCGGCGAGGTCTTCGACGCACTCGCGCGCCACGCGCTCGAGCTGGTCGGCGCGCTGCATCACGGCGACCGTGTGGTCGAACGTCTCCAGGTAGCGTTCGAGCGATCCCGAGTCGGCCGCGTCGCGGAACCACTGCCCGAGGGACTCCACGTCGTCGGCGGGCAGCGGGTGGCGTACCTCCGTGGCGAGCTCGAGCACGGTCTGCGGGCGCAGTCCGCCGTCGAGGTGGTCGTGCAACAGCGCCTTCGGCGCCGCGCGTACGAGCTTCTCATCCATCGGCATCTCCGTCAGGCCCGGTCGAGCAACAAGACGACGGTCTCCGCGATGCAGGCCGGCTTCTCGGAGCCCTCGAGCTCCACCGTGTACTTCACGACGCACTGCTGGCCGGCGGGTATCTCGCTGACCTGGGCGAGCTCGATCCGCGCGCGGATCCGGGAGCCGACCGGTACCGGCGCCGGAAAACGAACCTTGTTCGTGCCGTAGTTCAGCTTCGCGCCGTCGCCGCCGAACGCGAACACCTCGGACCCGAAGAACGGCACCAACGAGAGGGTCAGGTACCCATGCGCGATCGTCTTCCCGAACGGGCCCGATGCGGCCCGCTCGGGATCGACGTGGATCCATTGATGGTCACCCGTCGCGTCGGCGAACGCGTCGATGCGCTCCTGGGTGATCCGCAGCCAGTCACTGACGCCGAGCTCCTCGCCCGCGGCCGCCGCAACCTCTTCCCTGCCAGTGAGTACGCGCATGCCCCGAACCTATCTCAACGGTGAGGAGAGGGTTCTGGCCCGGTGAGGAGAGACTTCCGGCCCGGCGAGGAGAGACTTCCGGCCCGGCGCCCGGGTCGGGATCCTCTCCTCGGCGGGCACGGATCCTCTCCTCGGCGGGCACGGATCCTCTCCTCGGCGGGCCCGGATCCTCTCCTCAGCGGGTCGGGATCCTCTCCTCAGCGTTACTGGGAGAGCTCGTCGAGGGCGCGCTGCGACCCCGGGTGGACCGGGATCGGTCCCGTGTCGGTCGCGGTCTCGACCTTGATGTCCTTCGCCGACGGGTGTACGTCGACCAGCTCGTCGGTCTCGCTGTACAGCAGGTCGGTCAGACCACACGCGAGGTTGTCGGGCATGTCATTGCGGACCACCAGCACGTTCGGCACCACGATCGAGGGCACGTCCTTGTCGAGCCCATACGTCGCAGCAGGCACCGAGCCCTCCGTGTACACCTCGTTGACCTGCTTCAGCTTCGGCAGCAGCGGCGTGGGATCCACGAACTCCATCTCGTCGCCCATCGACGTGAACAGGTCGGTGAGTGCCGGCGTCGGCAGCCCGCCGGACCATACGAACCCGTCGATGCTGCCGTCCTTCATCCCGTCGATCGTCTGCGTGAGGTCGAGCCGCTGCGCCTTCACGTCGTCGACCTCGAGGCCGGACGCCTCGATCAACCGGTTCGCGATCACCTCGGTGCCCGACTGCGGTGACCCGGTCGAGATCGCCTTGCCCTCGAAGTCGGCGATCGAGTCGATCCCGGCGTCCTTGCGTACGACGACCTGGGTGTAGTTCGGGTAGATGCGGCCGAGCGTCGAGATGTCCTGCGGGCTCCCGAAGTCGCCGTCCCCGTTGATCGCATCGGCCGCCGAGTCCGCGAGCGAGAAGCCGATGTCGTAGTCGCCGGCGACGACCTGCTCGATGTTCTGCACGGACGCGCCGGTCTCGGCCGAGGTTGCCTGCAGATCGGTCTCGTCATTGATCAGCTCGGCGAAACCACCGCCCATGACGAAGTACACGCCCGTCGAGTTCCCGGTCGCGATATTGACCCGTCCGGAACCGGGATCGCAGCTGTCCTCGTCGGCGTCGGACCCGGCGTCGTCGTCATCGCGCTGACCGCCACATGCGCTCAGCGCCATGACCGCTGCCAGACCGAGCGCGGTCATCCGAATCGTTCGCTTCATTGTCGCGTCTCCTTATGCGGGGGTTTTCGGCTTCAGGTTGTTGCTGGATCGGGTTGCGTACGATCGCCGCCGCCCCGCCCGCGTACGGCAAGGTGGTACGCCGCGGCGACGACGAGCAGGGCGACACCGATCGCGATGGAGATCGGCTCGAGGTAGAGCAGCAGCAGGGCGGCCGGCAGGCACAGGACTCGCTCGATGAGGCCGGTCGGTCCGAACATCCAGCCACTCGTCGCCACCGCGAGTGCGCCGACCGCCAACCCACAGGCAACGAACGCCCATCCGATGTCAACGGCGTCACCCCGAGCGAGGAGCAGCCGACCGTTGTCTGTTGCCACGAACGCCAGCGGGGCAAGGAATGCGGGCAATGTGTACTTGCACGCCTGCATCATGGTCGGAATCACCCGGCCGCCGGTGATTGCCGACGACGCGACCGCGGCGAGTGCCGTCGGCGGCGACACCTCCGAAAGCACTGCGTAGTAGAAGATGAACATCGCGACCTCGGGCGACCCGATGCCGAGGCCGATCAGCGCCGGCCCGATGATCACCCAGCTCAGGATGAAGGATGCCGTCACCGGTACGGCGAGGCCGAGGATCAGGATCGCGATGGCCGAGAACAATGCCGTCAGCACGATCATCGCGGAGTCGTTCGGCGCGAGCACCTCGGCCGCGTCGACCAGCATGTCGGCCAGCGTCTGGCCGAGCCCGGTCTTGGCGATGACGGAGGTGATGATCCCGGCGGCGGCGCACACCGCGACGACAGGCAGGCTGGTACGTACTCCCGCGGACAGCGCCGCGTAGAGCCGCGAGACGTACGAGAGCAACGACTGCTTCAGGGGCAGTGGGTCGGCATCCAGGTCCTCGTCCTCGTCGATGCCGCTCACGACGGGTCGGCGGGACAGGACGGCCTCCGCCAGCCCGAACAGGGCCGCGACGCCCGTTGCGTACACGACGGCGCGGAACGGCGGGATGTCGTTGGCGAGGAAGAACACGATCACCCCGAGGCTGATGAAGTGGTACCCGGACCGGAGCAACAGCCGCAGCGGGCTGCCGATCGCCAGCTCGACCCGGCGCGCACCGAACCGCCTGGCGTCGATCTCGACGGCGAGGAAGATGCCGAGGTAGTACAGCAGCGTCGGAATGATCGCCCAGCCGAGCACCGAGAAGTACGAGACCCCGAGGTACTCCGCGATGATGAACGCCGCGGCGCCCATGGTCGGCGGCGAGAGGATCGCACCGATGCCCGACGCGGCGAGCATGCCACCGGCGGACTCGCGTGGATAGCCCGCCCGCTTGAGGATCGGCCACGCGAACGAGCCGAGCGTCACCGCCGTGGCCGTGCCCGAGCCCGAAACCGTACCGAGCAGGAAGCCGGACGTCGCGACCGTACGCCCGGGCGCCGTACCCGACTTGCGAAACAGCGAGAATGCGAACTCCACGAAGAACCGGCCCGCGCCCATCCGGTCGAGCACGGCACCGTAGATCGTGAACAGCACGATGTACGTCGCGGCGACGTCCAGAGGTACGCCGAAGAACCCGCTCGCCTCGTTGTACAGGGCGTTGACGATCTGCTCGATGTCGAGGCCGATATGGGAGATCGACCACTCGATCGGCAGATACCCGCCGTAGTACGCGTAGCAGAAGAACACCACACATACGATCGGCAGCACGAGACCGGTCGTACGCCGGGTCGCCTCCAACACCAGCACCATCAGAATCACGCCGGCGACCACGTCGTACGTGAGCAACGAACCCTGCCGGTCGAGGAATCCCTCGAACCCGCCGAAACCGTTTGCCGTCTCCGGGATGGGCAACACGGGATAGAGCCCGACGACGAGCGCGACGATCGCCAGCACCCAGTCGAGGATGCCCGGATCGTCCTTGCGCGCGGCGAGTGCCACGGCCTCGGCGCCGTCCTTCGGCTTGCGTGACGCCCGCGCGCGGTAGCAGAGGAACACCAGCGGCAGCGTGAGCGCGAGGAAGTACACCAGGTAGTACTGGTTGCCGAGGTCGAGTGGCGAGAACACCTGCCGCAGCACGAAGATCGAGACCAGAAAGCACCACAGGTTGACGAACAGATCCAGGCGCACCGAGAGACGGCGTGCCGGGCGCTCCTCGTCGAACTCGGTGGCCAACGCCGCCGTGTCAACCGGCTTGGCGTCGACGGCCCCGTCGTCGACTCCTTGCGGGTGCCGCTCGGCATCGCCGTCGGTCGCTGTTGGTGCAGGCATGCCGGGTAACGTATTGACGTGACCTGGGTCATAACAACGGGCCGCGGTCAAGTCTTTACAGAGGCTTGACATTCGTCGCCGCCAAGACCGTAGCCGTTAGGCTGGCGCGTCATGCACATCCTGCTGGTCGAGGACGACGACCGGGTGGTCGCGGCGCTGAGGCCCGCGCTGCACCGGGCGAACCTGCGAGTCGACCGCGCCGCCACGGCCGCGGAGGCGCTGGGCCGACTCGAGGGCATCGACCTGATCCTGCTCGACATGGGGCTGCCCGATCAGGACGGCCTGGCGCTCTGCCGCCAGATCCGGATGACCAGTGAGGTCCCGATCATCGCGGTCACGGCCCGCCGTGAGGAGTCGATGGTGGTCGCGGCACTGCGCTCCGGTGTCGACGACTATGTGACGAAGCCGTACCGGCTCGCCGAGCTGGTCGCGCGGATCGACGCCGTCATGCGCCGCTTCGACAAGCATCCCGCGGCGGACGTCGACGAGTTCGGCCGCATCCGCATCGATGCGGGTGCGCGTCGGGCGTACGTCGACGAGCAGCCGATCTCCCTTGCACGTAAGGAGTTCGATCTTCTGCACCTGCTCGTACGAAGTAATGGTGACCTGGTGACGCGCGAGGCGATCATGGAGACGATCTGGGCGACGTCGTGGGTCGGAGCGTCGCGCACGATCGACGTCCACGTCGCCACTCTTCGCGCCAAGCTGGGCGAGCCGACCCTCATCGAGACGGTACGCGGAGCGGGCTACAGGCTCGCCGGCGTACTGGACGCGTAGCAGGCACTGAGATGCGGCGGCGTCTCGTGGTGGTTGCGGGCGTACTGCTCAGCCTGCTGCTGGTCGCCCTGATGGCACCGCTCGTCAGCGCGTACGCGGAGGACCGCACGCAGGACTCGTTCACGGCGCGGCTGACCGACGTGA
Source organism: Solicola gregarius (assembly GCF_025790165.1). Taxonomy (GTDB): domain Bacteria; phylum Actinomycetota; class Actinomycetes; order Propionibacteriales; family Nocardioidaceae; genus Solicola; species Solicola gregarius. The sequence continues at coordinate 3,180,586 of NZ_CP094970.1, read as the reverse complement.
CACGGTTCGCCGTGCTCGCCCAGGAGTCCCTGGAGACTGGCCGGTTCGGACGGCTGACCGCCGACCTGCGCCGTTACGTCGAGGTGTACGGCGGCGAGGTGCTCGTCACCGACGCAAATCGTCAGGTCGTCGCGGCGTCACAGGTGACCATCGACGTCGACGAGGGACGCGTCGCCGACGTACTGGACCGAGCGCTGTCCGGGAGCGGGTCGCCGCAGCCCGAGACGGTGTGGCCGTGGCATGGTCCGTCGTTCGTCGTCGGATCGCCCGTCGGGCGCGACGCGCACGTACTCGGCGCCGTGGTGATGATCGCTCCGACCGACTCGATCCGATCCGCTGTTTCGACACGACTCGCGTGGCTGGCGATCGCCGGACTCGCGGTACTGGCGGTCGCCGCCGGCGGGCTCGTCGGCCCGTTCGTGCGCTGGATCCTGCGTCCGGTAGGCGATCTCGACGTCGCGGCGAGAAGACTCGCACACGGCGACCTCGGCACCCGAGTTCCGTCCACGACCGGTCCACCGGAGCTGCGCCACCTCGCCCGATCGTTCAACCAGATGGCCGACAACGTCGAGACATCGCAACGTCAGCAGCGGGAACTGATCGCCGATGCCTCGCACCAGCTGGGAAATCCGCTCACCGCACTCCGCCTGCGAGTCGAGAACCTGCGGGCGGACCCGAGCGACGGCGACGAGGCGGAGATGGCGATCGAGGAGACCGACCGCCTGAACTCGATCGTCGAGTCGCTACTCGACCTGAGCCAGGTCGGCGCCAGGCAGGTGACGCCGGAGCCGGTCGACGTCGCGGGGCGTACCCGCCACCGTTGTGAGATGTGGGCGCCGGCCATCGACGGTCTCGCTCTGGACGCACCGCGGGAGTGCTTCGCGTACACGACCGCGGACACCGTCGACCTCGTGCTCGACGCGCTGTTGGACAACGCGGCGAAGTTCGCCCCGGACTCCCCCGTTGACGTCGCTGTACGCACGATCGGCGACGAGGTCGTCGTCGCTGTCCGCGATCGCGGCCCCGGGCTGATGCCCGACGACGTGGGGAAGGTCGGTGCGAGGTTCTTCCGCGGCCGCACCCACCAGAACGTCGCGGGCACCGGGCTCGGTCTCGCGATCGTACGTGCCCGCGTCGAGGATGTCGGCGGACGCTTCGACGTCTCGAGCCCGGACGGAGGTGGACTCGAGGTGCAGGTGGCATTCAAACGTCGGGCCGCTGCTCCCGGAAGTACCGCAGCGCCCCCGGGTGCAGGTCGAGCGGACTCGTGAAGATGCCGGCCGCCAGGTTCGGCTGTCCCACACCGGCAGCGCGGGCATCGATCGCGTCCTGTGCCTCGAACATCACCCGCGTCACCGCGTACGCGAGGTCGTCGGGCATGGCAGGGTCGGCGACGATGTAGTTCTTGACGCTCACCGTCTCGGTCGCCGTCGTCAGACGGTACGTCGACGCCGGTATCGGGCCCGCGACGTACTCGGACTCATAGCTGCGGATCATCGCCTCGACCGTCTTCTCCAGGCCGATGAGCCGGATCGGGATGCGTTCGCTCAGCGTCGCGATCGCCTCGTTGGGCAGACCGCTGACGAAGAAGAAGGCGTCCAGCCGGTCGTCGACGAGGGCTTCGGCGTCGTCCTGCAGGTGACGGGTCGAAATCTGGACGGCGTCGAGCGGGACGGCGTTCTCGCGCAGGATGCGAACGGCGACCAGCCGGGTGCCGGAGTCATGGCGGCCGACGCCTACCCGTTTGCCGCGCAGGTCGGCAACCGTCTGGATCGGGGACTCGGCGCGTACGACCAGGTGCACGAAGCTGTCGTACGTACGCGCCACGGCGACGACATCGAGCGGTTCGTCGTACACGCCGCGGCCACGGATCGCATCGGCCGCGGTGTCACCGAGGGTCATCGCGATGTCCGCGCGGGCATCCGCGACGAGGCGGAGGTTCTCGACGGACGCGTCGGTCTGCGAGATCTCGACCTCGACGCCGAGCCGGCTCGCGAGTACGGCGCCGAGCGCGTCGCCGTATCTCGCGAACACGCCACCGGCGTTGCCGGTCGCAAGGGTCAGGGTCGTGTCAGGAAAGGAGTCCCAGTCGTCACCGAAGCAGCCGGTGAGGGGGAGGAGGGCCGCAGCGGCGAGGCCGCGCAGGACAGTACGTCTACTGCACGGTGAGGAGAGAGTTTTGGCCCTGCGAGGAGAGACTTCTGGCCGCGGTCCGCGGCCAGAAGTCTCTCCTCGCAGGGCCAAAACTCTCTCCTCACCGTATGTGGTCGAGGACGATGTCTCCGCGCTGCACGTCCGCCCCCGGCTCGGCGATGTCGTACGCGCCGTCGACCGCTTCCAGGGCGCGGTCGAACCGTTCCGGGGTGTCGGTGTGCAGGGTCAGCAGCGGCTGCCCGGCCGCCACGGCATCACCCGGTTTGGCGTGCAGCTCGACGCCCGCGGCCGCCTGCACGGATTCGCCTGCACGTGCCCGGCCTGCGCCGAGGCGCCAGGCACACACGCCGACGTCGAACGCGTCGAGCCGTGCGAGCACACCGTCGCTCGGCGCCGTAACGACCTGCGTCTCCCGAGCACGGGGCAGTTCCGCGTCCGGGTCGCCGCCCTGCGCCGCGATCATCCGCCGCCACACGTCCATGGCGCGCCCGTCGCGCAGCGCGTCGGCGGGGTCGACGTCGTCGCGGCCGACCGCCGCGAGCATCTCTCGGGCGAGGGCGACGGTCAGCTCGACGACGTCGCCGGGGCCTCCCCCGGCGAGCACCTCGACCGACTCGCGTACCTCGACGGCGTTGCCTGCGGTCATGCCGAGCGGAGTCGCCATGTCGGTGAGCAGTGCGGTCGTACGTACACCCGCATCGGTGCCGAGCGCGACCATCGTCTCGGCCAGCTCGCGCGCGTCGTCGTACGACTTCATGAACGCACCCGAGCCCACCTTGACGTCGAGTACGAGCGAGCCGGTGCCCTCGGCGATCTTCTTGCTCATGATCGAGCTGGCGATCATCGGGATCGACTCCACCGTGCCGGTCACGTCGCGAAGTGCGTACAGCTTCTTGTCCGCCGGTGCGAGGCCGGAGCCGGCCGCGCAGATCACGGCACCGACGTCCTCGAGCTGGGCCAGCATCGCGTCGTTGGACAGGTCGGCCCGCCAGCCGGGGATCGACTCCAGCTTGTCGAGCGTGCCACCGGTGTGACCGAGGCCGCGCCCCGACAGCTGCGGCACCGCAACCCCGTAGGACGCGACCAGGGGCGCGAGGGGCAGCGTGATCTTGTCGCCGACGCCGCCGGTGGAGTGCTTGTCCGCGGTCGGTCGCGAGAGCCCTGCGAAGTCCATCCGCTCGCCCGACGCGATCATCGCGGCCGTCCAGCGAGCGATCTCACGCCGGCCCATGCCGTTGAGCAGGATCGCCATCGCGAGCGCCGACATCTGTTCGTCGGCGACGACGCTTCGGGTGTACGCGTCGACGACCCAGTCGATCTGGTCGTCGCTCAGCTCACCGCGGTCGCGCTTCGCCGCGATGATCGTGACGGCATCGTGCCGCTCGGTCATCGGCCCTCCCTCGACTCGAGATCGTCCGCGCCGAACGCCTGCGGCAGCACGGCATCCATCGTCAGTACGCCGGCCGGCGTGTCGACGAGCAGCTCGGGCCCGCCATGCTCCCACAGCAGCTGCCGGCAGCGGCCGCACGGCATCAGGCGTCGGCCGTCGCCGCCGCAGCAGGTGAACGCGACGAGCCGCCCGCCGCCGCCGACCGCCAGATCCGAGACCAACCCACACTCCGCGCAGAGCGTGACACCGTACGCGGCGTTCTCGACGTTGCAGCCGACGACCACGCGACCGTCGTCGACGAGTGCGGCGGCTCCAACGGGGAACTGCGAGTACGGCGCGTACGCCCGCGTCATCGCCTCCGCCGCGGCCGACCGCAAGGCCGGCCAGTCGATGTCATCGCGAGTGGTCATGTCAGGACTTAACGTACGGTTCTCCGTCGGCCGCGGGCGGAATGGCCCGGCCGACGAACCCGGCGACGACGATGATCGTCGCGAGGTACGGCGTCATCGCGAGCAGCTCGGTCGGCAGCTTCGCGAGGATCTGCAGCTGGGTCTGCAGCTGCGAGACGAAGCCGAAGAACAGCGCCGCGAGCGCCGCACCGACCGGATGCCAGCGGCCCATGATGAGCGCCGCGAGCGCGATGAAGCCGGTGCCAGCGGACACGTCCTTGTCGAACGCACCCGTCGAGCCGACGGTGTAGAACGCACCGCCCAACCCGGCGAAGATGCCGCCGACCAGTACCGCCTGCCACCGCCTGCCGCGCACCTTGATGCCGACCGTGTCGGCCGCGGTCGGGTGCTCGCCGACCGCGCGTACGCGCAGGCCCCAACGGGTCTGGAACAGCAGGAACCAGGCGACCGGCACGCTGAGGTACATGATGTAGACGAGCCAGTTCTGGGCGAACAGCGCCGCGCCGACGACCGGCAGCTCCGACAGACCGGGGATCTCCCACGTCGCAAGGATCGGCGGGCTGTTCAGCAGCTCCACCTGGTCGCTGGGGATCTGGTCGAGCAAGAACCCGGTGATGCCGGTCGCGAAGACGACGAGCACGACTCCGAGTACGACCTGGTTCACCAGGTAGCGGATGGCGAACAGCGCGAGCAGGGCCCCGATCGCGATCCCGGCACCGATGCCGCCGACCAGGCCCATCCAGGCGCTGTACGCGAGCGAGGCCGAGACGGACGCGAAGAACGCGCCGGCGAGGAACTGCGCCTCGATCCCGACATTGATCACACCGGCGCGCTCGCACATCGCGCCGCACAGCGCGCCGAGCACGAGCGGCGTTGCGTACTGGACCGTGCCCTCGAGCGGGTTCGTCATCGGCAGCGGGCTCGGGGTGTCCTGGCCGGAGTACGCCCAGGCGCAGAAGCCGACGATGAACGCGACGCCGACCAGCGCCATCAGTGCCCCGAACAGGGCACCCCGGCGCGCCAGTTTCGCCGCGAACAACACCAGACCCACGATCGCGATGATCGTGCAGTACATCACGAGCCGCTTGCCGTCGGTGGACACCGAGATCTCGTCGGTGTCCGACGATGTCGGCTGCAGCAGGAAGGTGAAGTCTCCGCTCTCGGTCTTCCACCACATCAACAGCAACAGCGCCGTCGCGATCGCCAGGATCGTCGTGATGCGCCGGGTACGACTTCGTTCGGCCGGGCTCACCGGCGCCTCGGCGGGCTCCGCGACGGTCTGATCGACGCTCATGCGTTCCACCCCTTCGCCAGCACGGCGCCGCCGCCCTCGGCGGCGCGTACGCGGAACACGGATCGTACGAGCGCGGGCGCCGCGACGAACAGCACGATCATCGCCTGCAGGACGGTCGTCAGGTCGAGTGGCGTACCCGTCGATGCCTGCATCTGCCGCCCGCCCGTGCTGAGGGCCCCGAACAGGACCGCCGCCAATACCGTGCCGCTCGGAGTCGCGCGCCCGAGCAGGGACACCGTGATCGCGTCGAAGCCGAGTGAGCCGGCGATGCCGTCCGTCAGCGGGTCGTCGTGACCGAGCACCTGCTGCGTGCCCGCCAGACCGGCGAGCAGACCGGCGATCACCATGGCCAACGTGTACGCCCGCGCGACGCTCATCCCGGCCGTACGCGACGCGGCCGGGTTGGCACCGACGGCGCGCATCTCGAAGCCGAGAGTGGATCGCGACAGCAGCCACCACACACCGACGGCCGCGAGCAGCGCGACGAACACGCCCGAGTGCACGCCGAGGAAGTCGGGGAAGGACGCGGAGCCGTCGACGACCGGGCTCTTGGGGTTGTTCGAACCGGGAACCTGGAAGTCGTTCAGCGTCAGCAGCCAGCGCAGGATCGCGAGGGCCACGTAGTTGAGCATGATCGTGACGATCACCTCGTGCGCACCGGTCTGCGACTTGAGCACACCCACGATGCCGCCCCAGATCGCGCCACCGAGCAGACCGGCGAACAGCGCGACGATCAGGTGCAGCACGGGCGGGAGGTCCCAGGTGAAGCCGACGTACGCGGCGCAGATCGAGCCGGAGATGATCTGGCCCTGGGCACCGATGTTGAACAGGCCGACCCGGAACGCGAGCGTGACGCCGAGGCCCGCGCACGCCAGCGGGGCCGCGCGTTCGAGCGTCGACGCGATCGCATTGCCCGAGCCGAACGAGCCGTCCAGCAGCGCCCAGTAGGAGTCGACGATGGCCTCGCCGGCCGCCGAGATCGTGTCCCACGGGTACGAGAAGAAGTAGTCCAGCGACGAGATGACCTCGTCGCTGCTGACGACGATGAGCACGGCCCCGACGACGAGCGCGAGGACGATCGAGAGGAACGTCAGCCAGACCGTGGGGATCCACTCGCTGACGACGGACGGCCGCGCTTGCTGCTTCGGCCGCGACGGCTCGGCGGTCTCTTGCTCAGACATGTCGAGCACCCTCCGGTGTCACTCCGGCCATCAGCAGGCCGAGCTCCTCGCGTGGCGTGTCGGGCGGCACGATCCCCGCGACCCGGCCGCCGTACATCACCGCGACCCGGTCGGACAGGCCGACGATCTCGTCCAGCTCCGTGGAGACGATGAGCACGGCCGTGCCGTTCTCCCGCTCGGCCATGATGCGCTTGTGCACGAACTCGATGGACCCGACATCCAGTCCCCGGGTCGGCTGCGACGCGACGAGCAGCCGCAGCGGCCGGGACAGCTCGCGGGCGAGCACGACCTTCTGCTGGTTGCCGCCGGACAGCGAGCCCACGTGCTCCGTCGAACCCTGGGTACGGATGTCGAACTCGGCGATCCGGTGGTCGGCGTTCTCGTAGATCTTGTCCCATCGCAGCTGGAGACCGGCCGAGAACTCGTCGTGCCGGTAGAGGTCGAGAACGAGGTTCTCCGCGACCGTGAACGACTCGACGAACCCGTCGTGCTTGCGGTCCTCGGGCACGAACCCGATGCCCGCGCGCAGGCTTCTCGCCGGGCCGTACCCGCCGATATCGGTGCCGGACAGCGCGACCGTGCCCGTCGCGGGCTCGGTGAGTCCGAGCAGCGCCGCGACGAACTCGGTCTGCCCGTTGCCCTGCACGCCGGCGAGACCGAGCACCTCCCCCGCGCGTACGTCGAGCGAGACGTGGTCGACGGCGGTATGGCCGCGCTCGTCGATGATGGTCAGGTCGCGCACCTCGAGCACCGGGTCGCCGATGTCGACGGAGGCGGACCGGTCGACGGTCAGGCTCACCTCGCGGCCGACCATCAGCTCGGCGAGCTCGGACTCCGACGCCGACGGCTCGGCGGTCGCCACGACCTTGCCGCGCCGGATCACCGTGATGCGATCGGCGATCGCGCGGACCTCCCTGAGCTTGTGGGTGATGAACACGATCGACGTGCCGCTGTCGCGTAGCTGGCGCATGATCGTGAACAGCTCGTCGGTCTCCTGCGGAGTGAGTACGGCGGTCGGCTCGTCGAGGATCAACACCTCGGCGTCCTTGATCAGCGCCTTCAGGATCTCGACCCGCTGCTGCACGCCGACCGACACGTCCGCGACCTTGGCATCGGGGTCGACGCTCAACCCGTACCGCTCGGACAGGTCGCCGACGAGCACCGCGGCCTTGCGACGGCTGAGTACGCCCGGCAGGCCGGTCTGCTCGTGGCCGAGCATGATGTTCTCGGCGACCGTGAACACGGGGACGAGCATGAAGTGCTGGTGCACCATGCCGATGCCCGCGTCGATGGCATCGCCGGGGCTGCGGATTGTGAGCGGCTCCCCGTCGGCGAGGATCTCGCCCTCGTCGGGTTCGAGCAGCCCGTAGAGCATGTTCATCAGCGTCGACTTGCCCGCGCCGTTCTCGCCGAGCAGGCAGTGGATCTCACCGGGCTCGACGCTCAGGTCGATGTGGTCGTTCGCCGTGAGCGACCCGAACCGCTTGGTCAGGCCGCGTATCTCGAGTTGCACCTTTGCGCTCCTACTCAGTGTCCTGAGTCAGGTTCTCCGCTAGGACACTAAACGACCGCCACGGAAGAGGCAGCACCCTGCTACCCCTTCCGCGGCGGAACGGTACTACTTCGGCGACGACGGAGAGGTGATCTCGATCTTGCCGCTGATGATGTCTTCCTTGACCTGCTCGAGCTGGTCCTTCAGGTCCTGGTCGATGTCGCCCTCGAGGTCGGACCCGAGGGTGAGATCGGTGCCGTCGTTCTCCAGCGTGCCGACGTACGTCTTGTTGTCGAACTCGTCGTGGACCGAGTCGGCGATCGCGTCCGTCACCGCAACGTCCATACCCTTGACGACGCTACCCAGCAGCACGTCGCAGTACTCCTCGGCGCTGACGCAGCCATCGGTGTCGACCCAGATCGCCTTGACGTCGCCGCCGGAGTCCTTCGCGGCCTGGAGTCCGCCGAGGCCAGCGGGTCCCGCGACCGGGAAGATCACGTCGGCGCCCTGCGCGATCAGCGACTGCGCGGAGTTCTGACCCTTCGACTTGTTCTCGAAGTCCTGGGTGAACGTGCCCTTCTGCGACTCTTCGTCCCAGCCGAGCACCTTCACGTCGGTGTCGTTCTGCTCGTTGTAGTACTGCACGCCTTCCCAGTACCCGTCCATGAAGATCGTGACGGTCGGAATCTCGATGCCGCCGAACGTACCGACGCTGCCGGTCTCGGTCGAGCCCGCCGCGAGGTAGCCGGCCAGGAAGCTGGACTGCGCGGTGTCGAACGCGAGGCCGCGGACGTTCGGGAGCGGCTTCTCGGGCACGCTGTCGACGATCGCGTAGTCGATCTTCGGGTTCTGCTTCGCCGATGCATCAGTCGCCGCGGCGAGCTTGAAGCCGACCGTGACGATGGCGTTGCAGTCCTCGCCGACCATCGCCTTCAGGTTGTCGGGGTAGTCGCTGTCGGTCTGCGACTCGAGCTCGGCCTTCTCGATGCCGAGCTGGTCGACCGCATCGGTGAGACCCTTGTACGACGTCTGGTTGAACGACTTGTCGTCGAACCCTCCGGAGTCGGAGACCATGCACGCCTTGAAGTCGGGGTTGCTCTCGGTCGGCTCGCTGCTCTCGCTCGCCTGGTCGCTCGACCCGTTGTCGTTGTCGTCGTCGGGTCGGTCGCCGCATCCTGCGAGCACAAGAACCGAGATTGCGGCGAGAGCCGCGATTCGTCCCGTCGTCTTCACCGGGCCTCCTAGAGAGATTTCGTGGGCAGCGAGCGCTGCGCGCACCGCAGTCTAGTCATCCTGCCGGTCTCGAATGCCGGAACGGCCGACTCTGGCCTAACTCGATACCGACTCGTGATCTCGCCGGAATGTGCCGGGCTCACCCTCCGGGGTTGCCGGGTGTCACGCGGTGTCGACGGCGACGGTCGCCAGCAGCTTGGCACCGATGTCGACCGCCCGCTCGTCCACCCGAAGGCTGCCTTGATGCAGGTCGTACGTCGGCCCGCCGGGCGTACGGGTTCCGAGCCGGCCCATCGCACCGGGAACGCGCTCGAGGTACCACGCGAAGTCCTCGCCGCCGAGGCTCTGGCCCGCCGCCGCGACGGCCCCGGCGCCGAGCGTCGACTCGACCGCGCGGCGTAGGGCAGAGGTGCAGGCGGTGTCGTTCACCACCGGCGGCACCCCGCGAACGTACGTCACGTCGGCGCTCACGCCGTACGGTGCGATGAGGTCGCGGATGAGCGTGCGGACGAGGTGTTCGGCCTCGTGCCACGCCGCGGCGTCGAGCATCCGCAGCGTGCCCGCGATCTCGCCGCTCGACGGGATGACGTTCAGCGCGTTACCGGCCTGGATGACTCCCCACACCATGCTGGCGCCGGCACGCGGGTCGAGCCGGCGCGAGAGAGCCGCCGGCAGTTGGGTCAGCAGCGCCGCCAAGGCGTACGTGAGGTCCTGGGTCAGGTGCGGGCGGGACGTGTGCCCGCCGCGTCCGCTCAGCCGAACCCTGATCGAGTCGCATGCGCCGGTGATCGCGCCGTCGCGCAACCCGACCTGGCCGACGTCGACGGAGGGGTCGCAGTGCACGGCGAAGATCCGGTCGACACCCTCGAGCGCGTCGGCGTCGATGACCTTGTGCGCGCCGCCGGGCATGATCTCCTCGGCGGGCTGGAACAGTAGCCGCGCGCGTACCGGCAACGGCGACTCTGCGTGCACCGAGCTCAGTGCCAGCGCAGCGCCCACCAGGGCGCTGGTGTGTACGTCGTGGCCGCACGCGTGTGCCACGCCCGGCGTACGTGACCGCCACGGGTCGGTGGTGGTGTCTTCGAGGGGCAGGCCGTCCATGTCGCCGCGCAACGCGACGATCGGGCGGCCCGGTGATCCGACCTCCGCGACGACGCCGCTGCCGTTGAGCCGCTCGTACGCGACGCCGCCCTTCTCGAGCATCGACACCACGGCGTCGGTCGTACGCTCCTCGTGCCACGCGAGCTCCGGATGCGCGTGCAGATCACGCCGCAGGTCACGCAGCTCGTCGCTCAGGTCGTCGACCGCCTTCGCGATCGCGTCGGGGGTGGGCACGTACCGAGGCTATCCCCCAGGACCCGGTGTCAGGCCGCAGGTCCACAATCGCGATCGATCAGGGTTGACCCACGTTCTGTAACTACTAGTATGTACGATATGGCGCCAACGACACGAGCCCGCCTGGTCGAGACGACCCGCACCCTGTTGTGGGAACGCGGCTACGCGGCGACGAGCCCGGGGGCGATCCTGACCGAGTCCGGCGTCGGCCAGGGGAGCATGTACCACCACTTCGCCGGCAAGGAGGATCTGGCCGCCGAGGCGCTCGACGAATCGGCGGCGCAGCTCGTCGCCGCGGCGGATCGAATCCTCAACACAGGCGCACCGGCCACCGACCGACTCATCACGTACCTCACGCGCCAGCGCGACGTCATGCGCGGATGCCCCGTGGGGCGCATGACCGGCGATCCGGACGTTCTCGACTCCGACCGGCTGCATCGCATCGTTCGGGAGACGTTCGATCACGTACGTACGACGATGTCCGCTGTCGTTCGCGCCGGGATCGACGACGGCGAGTTCGCTCCGGACACCGATCCCGACGCGCTGGCCGACACGATCCTCGCGATCGTGCAGGGCGGGTACGTCCTCGCGCGCGCGGCAGGCACCGACGCTCCGTTCGGTCGGGCGATCGACGGCGCGGCGGCGCTGCTCGCCGCTGCGCGGCTGGAGACGTCCCGATGAAACGACTCGACGAAGCGTTCGCCGCGCACGGCGCCGACGAGCGCTTCAGCGGGCCGGTGCTCGCCCGGCACCTATGGCCGGGAGACGGGTCGGCCCTCAACGCTTACATCGTGCGCTTCGAGACTGGCAGTCGTACGGCTTGGCATGCCCACCCCGGCGGCCAACTGCTCGTGTGCACCGACGGAACGGGCTACGTCGCAACGCGCGCCGGGGACCTCGAGATGATCCGGCCGGGCGACGCCGTCTGGACCGAACCCGGCGAAGAACACTGGCACGGCGCCGCGCCGCACTCGCCGATGGAGCACCTCGCCGTCGAGCCGTACTCCCCCCAGGCACCGGTCCGATGGCACGAACACGTCGAACAGAATGCACTGCACAACAGTCCGGAGGAACCGAGTTGACGACACACGCACCCCAGTTGATGATGCGCTACCCGATCGACCTGCCGACCGACTACGACATGGGCATCGTCCGCCGTCGAGTCAGCTCGAACGGTCGTCTCCTCGACGATCGCGCCGGCCTGTCATGCAAGGCCTACTGCATTCGTGAGGCGGGCGTGCACGGATCACAGCACAATCAGTACGCACCGTTCTACGTCTGGCACGACGCCCAGGCCGCGAGCGAGTTTCTCTGGCGCGGCGGCGGGTTCGACGGGATCGTGCGTGACTTCGGACGTCCGACGGTCGGCACCTGGCTACCGGCGGCGTTCGCTGCCGGTGACACGGCTGCGTCGGCTGTCACCGCGGCGCGGATCCGTACGCAGCCGATTCCGCGTACCGCCGACCTCATCGAGGTCGCGACCCACCTGGACAGTCACGTCGACAAGGTGATCGCCGGCGGCGACGTCCATCTCGCCTGCGCGGGCATCGACCCACAACGCTGGGAGACCATCGAGTTCAGTACGCACGTGCGGGTCGAGGACGCGGCGGCTCCGGACGCGCAGACCCTGACGGTCCTCCACGTCGGCGAGCCGGCCTGACCGCGCGTGCCCGAGGACACGGCGATGTCGCGTCAGTGGTCGCCCTTCGCGAGCGCGCCGAGAAGGTCGCGGTTGAGCCGCGAGATGTCGGAGATGTCGATGCCCTTCGGGCACACCGCGGTGCACTCGCCGATCTGCGTACACCCGCCGAAGCCCTCGGCGTCGTGCTGGGCGACCATGCCGACCACCCGGGAGTCGCGCTCGGGCTGGCCCTGGGGCAGCAGGCCGAGATGCGTGACCTTCGCCGCCGTGAACAGCATCGCCGAGCCGTTCGGGCACGCGGCGACGCACGCGCCGCAGCCGATGCAGGTGGCGGCGTCGAACGCGTGGTCGGCCGACTTCTTCGGCACGGGAACCGCGTGTGCGTCTGGCGCCGCGCCGGTCGGAGCGCTGATGTAACCGCCCGCCTGGATGATGCGGTCGAACGCGCTGCGGTCGACGACGAGGTCCTTGACCACCGTGAACGGCTGCGCCCGCCACGGCTCGACGTCGATCACGTCGCCGTCGTTGAAGCTGCGCATGTGCAGCTGGCACGTGGTGGTGTTCTCAGGCCCGTGCGCGATGCCGTTGATGACGACGCCACACATCCCGCAGATGCCCTCACGACAGTCGTGATCGAAGGCGATCGGGTCGTCACCGGCCAGGGTGAGCTGCTCGTTGAGCACGTCGAGCATCTCGAGGAACGACATGTCCGGCGACACGTCGTCGACGTGGTACGTGACCATCGTGCCCTTGTCGTCGGCGTTCTGCTGCCGCCAGACGCGAAGTGTGATCTTCACTTGTAGCTCCGCTGCTTCATCTCGACGTACTCGTAGTGCAGGTCTTCTTTGCGGAGGACGGGCTTGCCGCCGTCGCCGTACTCCCACGCGCCGACGTACGCGAAGTTGTCGTCGTCGCGCAGCGCCTCGCCGTCCTCGGTCTGGCTCTCGGCACGGAAGTGGCCGCCGCACGACTCCGCCCGGTGGAGGGCGTCGATGCACATCAGCTCACCCAGCTCGAAGAAGTCGGCGACGCGGCCGGCGCGCTCGAGGGTCTGGTTCAGCTCCTCGTTCTGGCCCGTGACCTTGACGTTGCTCCAGAACTCCTCCTTGAGCTCACGGATCAGCTCGATGGCCTTGAGGAGGCCACCTTCCGTACGCTCCATCCCGCAGTACTCCCACATGATGTTGCCGAGGTCGCGGTGGAATGAGTCGACCGTACGCTCGCCGTTGATCGACAGCAGCGTGTCGATCCGGCTGCGAACGGACTCGGCGGCCTCCTGCGCGGCGGGATGCGACTCGTCGATGTCGTCGAACGGGCCGTTCGCGAGGTAGTCGTTGATCGTCGCGGGGAGTACGAAGTACCCGTCGGCGAGCCCTTGCATCAGTGCGCTCGCACCGAGCCGGTTCGCACCGTGGTCGGAGAAGTTGGCCTCACCGGTCACGAACAGACCCGGGATCGAGCTCTGCAGGTCGTAGTCGACCCACAGCCCGCCCATCGTGTAATGCACCGCGGGATAGATCCGCATCGGCACCTCGTACGGGTTCTCACCGGTGATCTGCTGGTACATGTCGAAGAGGTTGCCGTACTTGGCTTCGACGGTCTCGCGTCCCAGCCGCTTGATGGCGTCGGCGAAGTCGAGGTAGACGCCGAGACCGCCCGGGCCGACGCCGCGGCCCTCGTCGCATACGTACTTCGCGGCGCGGGAGGCGATGTCGCGCGGTACGAGGTTTCCGAACGCCGGGTACTGCCGCTCGAGGTAGTAGTCGCGCTCGTCCTCGGGGATGTCGCGAGGGTTGCGTTCGTCGCCACCCTTCGTCGGCACCCAGATCCGGCCGTCGTTGCGGAGCGACTCGCTCATCAGCGTGAGCTTGCTCTGATGGTGACCGCTGACGGGGATGCAGGTCGGGTGGATCTGCGTGTAGCAGGGGTTGGCGAACAGCGCACCCTTGCGATGCGCCCGCCACGTGGCCGTGACGTTGCAGCCCATCGCGTTGGTGGACAGGAAGAACACGTTGCCGTAGCCGCCCGATGCGAGTACGACCGCGTCGGCGAAATGCGTCTCGATCTCGCCGGTCGTCATGTCGCGCACGATGATGCCGCGCGCCTTGCCGTCGACGACGATCAGCTCGAGCATCTCGTGCCGGGTGTTCATCTCCACCGTGCCGGCAGCGATCTGACGCTCCAACGCCTGGTACGCGCCGATCAGCAGCTGCTGCCCGGTCTGACCGCGCGCGTAGAACGTACGCGAGACCTGCACGCCGCCGAACGAGCGGTTGTCGAGCAGACCGCCGTACTCGCGGGCGAACGGAACACCCTGCGCGACGCACTGGTCGATGATCTCGACGCTCACCTGGGCGAGCCGGTAGACGTTCGACTCGCGCGAGCGGAAGTCGCCACCCTTGACCGTGTCGTAGAAGAGCCGGTAGATGCTGTCGCCGTCGTTGCGGTAGTTCTTCGCCGCGTTGATGCCACCCTGCGCCGCGATCGAGTGCGCGCGCCGCGGGCTGTCCTGGTAGCAGAAGCTCTTGACGTTGTAGCCCGCCTCGCCGAGAGTCGCCGCGGCGGATGCGCCGGCGAGGCCGGTGCCCACCACAATGACCGAGAGCTTGCGGCGGTTGGCCGGGTTGACCAGCCGGGCATTGAACTTGCGGAAGTCCCAACGTTCGCTGATCGGGCCCGACGGCGCCGTCATGTCGGCGATCTGCTCGCCCTCGACGTAGAGGTCGTAGTCGGTCATCAGCTACCAGCTCCGAAGAAGAAGACGGCGAAGGGAACGGTCAGGAAGCCGACGGTGATGAGGGCCGCCAGGACGGTGGCGTAGATGTTGAACCGACGCCGGCGGGCAGGGTGGGTGTTGGCGCCCAGCGTCGCGAGCGCGCTCCAGAACCCGTGCCGCAGATGCAATCCGACCGCGAGCAGCGCGATGGTGTACGGCAGCACGACCCACCACAGCTCGAAGCCGTTGACGGCCCGCTCGTACTTGCTGTCGGACGCGCCACCGGGCGAGATGTAGTTCGGCATCATCTGCAGGACGTGGGCGATGATGAACAGCACCAGCACGACGCCGCCCCAGCGCATGGTGAACGACGCGTACGAACGCTGCACGCCGCGGCGGTTCTGGGTGCTCTGGTAACGCTGGCCGCTCGCCGTACGAACGGTCGAGATCCGAGCGCGTCGCCACAGCGTGACCGCGGCGTAGACGTGCACGAGGACGGCCGCGAGCAGCACGACGCGCATGATCCAGAGCACGCCGTCATGCGGCAGGTACGGGTAGAACATGTCGCGGAGACCGTGCAGGTAGCCGTCGAACGCGTCCTTGCCCTGGAAGAACTTCAGGTTTCCGTACATGTGGACGAGCAGGTACACCAGCATGATCAGGCCGGAGACCGCCATCGATGCCTTCAGCGCGACGGTCGAGCGCCACGCCGCCGACCGACGTTGCGTCGGAGTCAGAGTCTTGGTCACCACGAGAACCACCGTATGCCCAGCCGCGCAGAGCGCGCCAAGTCAAACTTAGGTCCGCTTTCATAGCCAACGGCTATGAAAGTACGCTGAGGCATGCAGATTCAGCAGCTCACGTACTTCGTGACGGTCGCGCGTGTGCGCAACTTCACTCGCGCCGCCGACGCGATGGGCGTCGCCCAACCCACCCTGTCGAAGCAGATCCGGGTGCTCGAGAACTCCCTCGGCAGCGCATTGTTCGTACGCGACCGCGGCGGCGTCTCCCTGACCGCGGCCGGCGAGGCCCTCCTCCCCCACGCCCGCCGGATCGTGATCGACGTCGAGAACGCCGGTCGCGCCGTGCAGGAGGTCGCCGGCATGCAGCGCGGTCGGATCCGGCTCGGCGCGACGCCGTCCCTGTGCGACGGGCTGCTCGCCGACGCGCTCCGCCGGTTCCGCGACCGTTACCCCGGCATCGACGTCGCGGTCGAGGAGGGAGGCTCGCGCGACCTGACCCGTTCCCTCGTCCGCGGGCAGCTCGACCTCGCGATGGTGATCGTGCCTCTCCAAGATGACGAGCGCGATCTCGAGACGACGCCGATCCTGCGCGAGAGCCTCGTGCTCGCCAGCCCGGCAGACGAGCGCGCAACTCCGGCACGGATGTCGGTCGCCGAGCTGCGAGATCGGCCGATGGTGATGTTCCGCGAGGGCTACGACCTGCGCGAGGCGACGATGAGCGCGTGCAACGCTGCCGGCTTCGAGCCGACCTTCTCGGTCGAGGGCGGCGAGATGAACGCCGTACTCCGGTTCGTCGAGGCCGGGCTCGGGGTCGCAGTCGTGCCGAGCATGGTGCTGGCGACGCGGCCCAAGCTTCGCGCGACCCTTCTCGAGCGGCCGCGGCTCGAGCGTACGATCGCGCTCGCGCATCGGCGGGCCGACATCCTTCCGCAGACCGCGATCGCCTTCAAACGCGACCTGATCGACCACCTCGCCGGGTTGCCGCCGCAGCAGCTGGGCGACGATCTCGAGCTGCTCCCCGTCCGTTGACCCGCGTCCCCGTCTTGGAACGTACGCGGGGGTTCTGAGACGCGCGTACCCCCGCGAGGGATCCGAAACGTGGCCGCGATGTCCCTTCCGCTCGCGGCCGATTAGGTGCAGACTGCGGTCAGCGAACTCGGGACAACACCGTCACAAGAATCGAGGAGTCGACTGCATGGCGACTGGGGTGGGAAGTCCTGGCCGGGCTCGGATCAACGCCAAGACCCTACGACCGGACCGATGGTGGCTCCCGCCTCTCGGCATCGGCGCGATCCTGGTCTTCTTCATCGTGTACGCGACGGTGCGCGTCTTCATGAACCAGTGGTACTGGGTCGATGACTCGCATTACCTGACGCCGCTGTACTCGCCCTGCCTGAGCAACTCCTGCGTCGAGGGATCGAGCCACTTCGGCACTCCGTTCGGAGACTTCCCGTCGATCATCCCGCTCGGAATCATCACGCTGTTCATCGTGGGCGGGTTCCGGGTCACCTGCTACTACTACCGCAAGGCGGGCTACCGGTCGCTGTGGCAGTCGCCGACGGCCTGCGCGGTCGCCGAGCCGCACGCGAAGTACACCGGCGAGACACGGTTCCCGCTGATCATCATGAACGCGCACCGGTACTTCTTCTACCTGGCCGCACTCGTACTGCTGATCAACGTCTACGACATGGTCCTCGCGTTCCACGGTGTCGACGGAGGATTCGGGATCGGGCTCGGCACGCTGATCATCATCGTCAACGTGGCCATGCTCGGCTGCTACACGCTGTCGTGCCACGCATGCCGCCACATCGTCGGCGGGCGCCTACGAAGCTTCTCCAAGCATCCGATCCGTTACCGCTACTGGACGTTCGTGTCGAAGCTCAACACCCGGCACGGCCGCTTCGCGATGATCTCGCTGTTCACGGTCATCGCAACAGACGCGTACATCATGGCGGTCTCCGCCGACTGGTTCTCCGACCCGCGGATCCTGAACTAGCGCACGCATCCCCTTACGAGATGGAGCAGACGCAAGGCATGGCCGACGAAACAAGACATCCCATGACCGGCAACCGCCTCGACGCCGAGGCGGAGGCGTCGGGACCCGGGTTCGAGACCCATGACTACGACGTCGTCGTGATCGGCGCCGGTGGAGCCGGACTCCGCGCCGCCATCGCCGCGCACGATGCGGGCGCACGGGTAGCGATCGTGTGCAAGTCGCTGCTCGGCAAGGCGCACACCGTCATGGCCGAGGGCGGCGCCGCTGCCGCGATGGGCAACCTGTGGCCCGACGACAACTGGAAGGTGCACTTCCGCGACACCATGCGCGGCGGCAAGATGCTGAACAACTGGCGCATGGCACAGGTACATGCCCAGGAGGCCCCCGACCGCGTACTCGAGCTCGAGGAGTGGGGCGCGCTGTTCGACCGCACGCCCGACGGACTGATCTCGCAGCGCGACTTCGGCGGCCACCGGTACGCCCGGCTCGCGCACGTCGGTGACCGTACGGGCCTCGAGATGATCCGCACGCTGCAGCAGCGCGCCGTCGCGCTCGGCATCGACGTGTTCATGGAGTTCACGGTCACCGAGCTGTGCAAGGCCGACGACCGCATCGTGGGCGCGGTCGGCTACTGGCGCGAGACGGGCCGCTTCGTCGTGTTCAACGCGCCGAGCGTCGTACTCGCGACGGGCGGCATCGGCCGCTCCTTCCAGGTGACGAGCAACTCCTGGGAGTACACCGGCGACGGGCACGCGCTCGCGATGCGTGCGGGTGCGTCGCTGATCAACATGGAGTTCGTGCAGTTCCACCCGACCGGCATGGTGTGGCCGATGTCGGTACGCGGGTTGCTGGTCACCGAGTCGGTACGCGGCGACGGCGGCATCTTGAAGAACTCCGACGGCGAGCGCTTCATGTTCAACTACATCCCCGACTTCTTCAAGGCCGAGACCGCCGATTCGGTCGAGGAGGCCGACGGCTGGTACGAAGACAAGAAGAACAACCGCCGGCCCCCCGAGCTGCTGCCGCGCGACGAGGTCGCCCGAGCGATCAACTCCGAGGTCAAGGCCGGCCGGGGCACGGAGCACGGCGGCGTCTACCTCGACATCGCGTCTCGCCGCGACCCCGAGTTCATCCGCCGCCGGCTCCCGTCGATGTATCACCAGTTCAAGGAGCTCGCCGGTGTCGACATCACCCAGGAGGCGATGGAGATCGGGCCGACCTGCCACTACGTGATGGGCGGTGTCGAGGTCGACCCCGACACCCAGCAGAGCTCGGTCGACGGCCTCTACGCCGCGGGAGAGGTCTCGGGCGGCATGCACGGGTCGAACCGCCTCGGCGGCAACTCCCTCTCGGATCTGCTCGTGTTCGGCCGACGGGCCGGCGAGTGCGCCGCCGAGAACGCCGCGAAGCACTCGAACGAACGGGCCGCTGTGCCCGACTCGACCGCGACGGCGGCGGCTGACGCCGCTCTCGCTCCGTTCGCGGAGGAGGGCGGCGAGAACCCGTACACGATCCAGAAGGACCTGCAAGACGTGATGCACCGCCTCGTCGGCATCATCCGCAAGCGCGAGGAGCTGGTGACCTCCCTGACGGAGCTGGAGGAGCTGAAGGCCCGCGCCGAGCACCTGTCGGTGGAGGGCAACCGCCAGTACAACCCCGGCTGGCACCTCGCGATCGACCTTGCCAACATGCTGATCGTGTCCGAATGCGTCGCGACGGCGGCGCTCGAGCGCGAGGAGTCGCGTGGCGGCCACACCCGCGAGGACTTTCCGATGGCCTCCGACGAGTGGGCTCAGATCAATCTCGTGCTGACGTACGACGGTGAGTCCGTCGGCCTTGCGCGCCAACCGCTGCCGGTGATGCCCGACGACCTGAAGGAGCTGTTCGACTGATGAGCGGCGAGGAGAGAGCGACCGGAGCGGCCGCCGCGAGGCACGAGCGGTGTCCGCGGAGTGAGCGGGTCGACGAGCGCGATAGGAGCGATGCATGAGCTACGACCTGAAGCTGCGCGTATGGCGCGGAGACTCCTCCGGCGGCGAGCTCGACGACTATGTCGTCGACGCCGAGGAGGGCGAGGTCATCCTCGACGTGCTGCACCGGCTGCAGGCGACGCAGGCAGGCGACCTCGCGATCCGCTGGAACTGCAAGGCAGGCAAGTGCGGTTCGTGCAGCGCAGAGATCAACGGTCGGCCGCGGCTGATGTGCATGACCCGGCTGTCGGACTTCGAACCCGACGAGACGATCACGATCACCCCCATGCGTACGTTCCCGGTGATCCGCGACCTCGTCACCGACGTGTCGTTCAACTACGAGAAGGCACGCGAGGTGCCCGCGTTCGCGCCGGCAGAGCCCGACGCCGACGGCAAGCGCCGGATGATGCAGGAGGATGTCGAGCGGGGCCAGGAGTTCCGCAAGTGCATCGAGTGTTTCCTGTGCCAGGACGTCTGCCACGTCGTACGCGACCACGAGGAGAACAAGCCGGCGTACGCGGGCCCGCGGTTCTTCCTGCGGTATGCCGAGCTCGACATGCATCCGCTGGACACCAACGACCGGCGCAACCTCGCCCAGGAGGCTGCGGGACTCGGCATGTGCAACATCACCAAGTGCTGCACGGAGGTCTGCCCCGAGGGCATCAAGATCACCGACAACGCGATCATCCCGATGAAGGAGCGCGTGGTCGACCGGAAGTACGATCCGGTCGTATGGCTGGGCAACAAGATCTTCCGCCGCGGTCAGGGTCCCGAGCGCGACGAGGTCTGAAGCCTAGGGCACCTCGGGGTTGTTGCCGCCACTGATCACCACGACCACCGTGTCGCCCGGGTGGACCGTCACCGCGCCGGTCATCAGGGCGGCGAGTGGCGTTGCCGCGCCCGGCTCGGCGAGTACGCGGCAGCGTTGCCACAACCATCGGCGCGCCTTGGTGATCGAGTGATCACTCACCAGCACCGGCTCGGTGTCGAGCTCCGCGGCGGTCTCGTAGGCGTACGAGCCGATCGTCGCCGCGCCCAGCGAGTCGGCCGCGACACCGCCGACCTCGATCGCGACGGGCTCTCCCGCGGCCAACCCGGCGTGCAGGTTCGCGCACTTCTCGGGCTCGACGGGTACGACCCGGGTGCGTCCGCGCAGGGCGAGTGCCGTGCCCGCGTACAGCCCGCCCCCGCCGCAGGCGACGAGCGCGAGGTCGGCGTCGGACGCCTGCTCCTCGATCTCGAGTCCGACCGAGCCGGCGCCGCACACCGTGCTGAACCGGTCGTACGCGTGTACGTACGCGACCGGGCGGTCATCGGACCATTCCAGCGCCGCTTCGTACGCGTCGGGGTAGTAGCCGTCGACGACATGCGCCGTCGCGCCGTAGTCGCGGATGCGGTCGATCTTCTCCGTCGGTGACGACGCGGGCACGAACAGGTCGGCATCGAGCCCGGCGAGCGAGGCCGCCCAGGCGAGCGCACCGGCGTGGTTGCCGCCGGATGCGGCGACGACGCCGCGGGTGCCCTCGGGGAGGGTCAGGACCGAGTTGAGCGCACCACGCGCCTTGAACGAGCCGGTGTGCTGCGTCAGCTCCAGCTTGAGGAGGACGCGCGCGCCGACGCCGAGCTCTTCGCCGTGAACGGCGAGCAGCGGCGTCCGGCGGATCTTGCCGGTCAGGCGTACGGCGGCGGACTCGATGTCGGAGCGGCGAGGCAGGTCTGTACTCACCCGCTCATCCTCCCTCAGCCGTGACGCGCCTCCCGCCAGCCCCCGTGAGCATGACGTTTCGGCCCGCCACAGAACGATTCTGGGGCCGAAACGTCATGCCCACGGGGCCTGGAGGTCAGTCACCCGACCGTCTGATCAGCTCGCGTATCCCGACAGCGAACAGCCCCAGCACGGCGACGGGTCTCGCCGCCGCGACGATCCGCTCCCCCGTCGTGCGCGCCATGACGGGGTCGTCGAGGCCCCGCTCGTCGACGACCGTCGCGGCCGGCCGGGTGTACGCCTGCCGCTGCACCGCACGCTGATGAGCCACTGTCGCGGGCGCGGTGTACGCCCACGCCGCTCCGTAGACCGTGAGTCGCGAGAAGTAGTTGATCCAGACGACCAGCGTGATCGCCAACGCGAGCGCCGCGAACGGTGAGCCTCCCAGGCTGCCCATGATCGGCACGACGATCGACTTGAGCACCTCGAAGCCGACCGCACCCAGCACCGCGCCCTGCAGGAGTGCGCGCCGTGGCAGGTCGGGATCGGGCAACAGCCGGTAGATGGCGAAGAACAACAGCGTGCTCGCCGCGATACCCACGATCACGGTCACGCACCACAACACCGCGCCGCCGGCCGCTCCCATCGGGATGAAATCGAGGATGGCGTCGGCGAACCCCGTAGCGGCACCCGCGACGCCGACGGAGAGGATCAGTACGAAGCCGATCACCGCAAGGGTGAGCAGGTCGACGAGCTTGCCCACGACGAAGTTGTACTTCTCGGTCGCCGGCACCTCGAACGCCGCGACCAGCCCCTCTCGCAACCCCGACAACCAGCCGAGACCGGAGTAGAGCAAGGCGACGACACCGATCAGGCCGACAGCTCCCGCGGAGTTCTCGATCTGCTCGAGACTGATCGTGCCGTCGGCACCGTTCTCGCTGACGATCCCGGGAAAGACCGACTCGATCGCGTCGATCATCGAATCCTGGGCGTCGGGGTAATACTCGGAGACCTTGCCGATCACCGCGAAGCCGAGCGCCAGGATCGGGAAGAAGGACAGGAACCCGAAGTACGTCGCGGCGCCCGACAGCAGGTTGCCGTGAACGCGCGTGTAATGCTCCTGGGTCGACATCACGTGGTCGAACCACGGCCGCCGGCTCCGCGCGTCGGCGATCCGCGCTTTCAGCCGGTCGATCAGCTTCGGTTTGGCCCGCTCAGGGGGTGCCCCTGCTTCGCTCATGTACGGCTCCTCCGACGAGGTCGAACACCCGAGACGGCGTCCATCCGGCAGATCCATCGTGTACGTACAGAGCGAACGATGTCACATCGAAGCGGCACTCGTAGTCGCGCAGCGCCTCGAAGGCGTTGTCGAGGGAGCTCTCGTCGAGGTGGTGGGCGACGGTGATGTGGGGGTGGTACGGGAACTCCAGCTTCCCCTGGAGCAGCTCGCCGCGTACGGACGCGGCGAGTACCTCGGTCGGCGAGATGCCCTCGCTGACGGTCACGAACACCACCGGCGAGACCGGGCGGAACGTACCGGTGCCGTGCAGGCGCATCGTGAACGGCGGATGCTTCGACGCGATCCGGTCGAGTCGGTCGACGACGGTGTCGATCTCGTCGCGCTCGACCTCGGTGGGCGGCAGCAGCGTGACGTGCGACGGGACCGTCTCGGCGAGCGGGTCACCGAACGACGCGCGATGGGCACGCAGCTCACTTCCGTACGGGTCGGGCACCGCGATTGCCACTCCGATGGTCGGCATGGAAGCAGAGACTAGCGCGCTCCCGGAGGTATCCGATAGCGCCCCGTTGGCTCGGGTGATCCCGCTGCCCTGGTCGACGCGGCGCTATCGGACGCGACCGACGAACCCGACACGCCGGTAGACCTCGGCGAGGGTGTCCGCGGCGACGTCACGGGCCTTCCTGGCGCCGGCGGCGAGCATCCGGTCGAGCTCCGCACGGTCGGCGAGCAGCTCGCTCGTACGCTCGCGGATCGGCGTAACGGCGTCGACGACGATGTCGGCGAGGTCGACCTTGAGGTGGCCGTAGCCCTTGTCGGCGTACGCCTGCTCGAGGTCGGCGACGGCGCGACCGGTGAGCGTGGAGTAGATGGTGAGCAGGTTGGAGACGCCGGGTTTGTTCTCCTCGTCGAAGCGGATCTCGGTGCCGGAGTCGGTGACGGCCGAGCGGATCTTCTTCGCCGACCTCTTCGGGTCGTCGAGCAGGTCGACGATGCCCGCCGGTGAGGACGCCGACTTGCTCATCTTGATGGTGGGGTCTTGCAGGTCGACGATCTTGGCCGTCTGCGCGACGATGTGCGGCGCGGGCAGCCGGAACGTGTCGCCGAAGCGGTGGTTGAACCGTCCGGCGAGGTCACGGGTGAGCTCGAGATGCTGGCGCTGGTCTTCGCCGACGGGTACCCGGTCGGCGTTGTAGAGCAGGATGTCGGCCGCCTGCAGCACGGGGTACGTGAAAAGTCCGACCGTGGCGCGCTCGGTGCCGCCCTTGGCGGACTTGTCCTTGAACTGCGTCATCCGGCTCGCCTCGCCGAACCCGGTGATGCAGCTCAGCACCCAGGCGAGCTGGGCGTGCTCGGGCACGTGGCTCTGCACGAACAACGCCGACTTCGACACGTCGATGCCGAGCGCGATCAGCTGCGCGGCCGATCGGTACGTCCGCTCGCGCAACGTGTCGGGGTCGTGCTCCATGGTGATCGCGTGCAGGTCGACGATGCAGTAGTACGCGTCGTACTCGTCTTGCAGCGCGATCCACTGGCGCAGCGCACCGAGGTAGTTGCCGAAGTGGAACGAGTCGGCGGTCGGCTGGATGCCGGACAGCACGCGTGGCCGCTCGGCACGCGACGACGGGGCGAGATCATCGGGCATGGCGGCATTCTGCCAGGGCGGCCCGACACGCCCGCCGCGTCCTCGCGATTTGGGCCGTTGCGGCCCGTTTCGCGCCCGGAAACGGGCCCGAACGGCCCACATCTGGAGGATCGTCCGCCGCGATGCAACCTCGCGCCGGCGTCGCTGGTCGTGTCCAATGAGAGCCCGGGGAGGGTCATGGACGACCAGGCGGAACGTCATCTGCGCGAGGTGCACGGCGCGTCGTACCGACGACTGGTCGGCCAGCTGTTCGCGGTCTGCGGAGACCTCGCGGAGGCCGAGGACGTCGTGCAGGAGGCGTTCGTACGCGCCGCGCAGCACGCAGCGCGCTTCGTCCGGGTCGACAACCCCGAGGCATGGCTACGGACGACTGCGGTGAACCTGAGCCGGACGCGGCACCGGCGGCGCGTCCTGGGTCAGCGGTTGCTGATGCGCGAGCTGCCGCCGGTCTCGGCGTCCGAGCTGTCTCCCGACCGGGTCGCGGTACTCGACGCGCTGCGACGGCTGCCGTCCGCGCAGCGCGAAGCCGTCGCGCTCCATCACCTCGCCGACCTGCCCGTCGACGAAGTCGCCCGAAATCTCGGGGTATCACCCAACACCGTCAAGTCGCGCCTCCGGCGAGGACGTGCCGCCCTGGCCGAGCTGCTGGACGTACGGGAGGAGGCTCCCCATGCCTGACCTCGATGACCTACTCGATGAGTCGTACGCGGCGTACGCCCGCGAGTCGGCGCGTCCGAGCGACGTCGATGCACTGATTCGGCGGGGTGCGGTACGCCGGCGGCGCTCGCACGTGCGCGTCGTCGGCTCCGCCGTGCTCGCCGCCGCGGTGATCGTCGTGCTCGGCGTGGTCGGCATCGACCGCGGCTCGGATGACCGCCCCGAACCGGCACCGTCGCCGACGCCGCCGAAGTCGCTGAAGCTGGACGACCTGACGCCCGAGCAGGTTGTCAACGACGAGGAGGCGCAGCTCTACAGCTTTGCGGTGTCCGAGGACGACCCAGACGTTCGTGCCAGCGTGTGGCACCTGTGCTCCAACGACCGCTGTCGACACGAGCGCACGGTCGTTGCCGTCACAGAGGACGGCTTTCGAACGGCCGAGTACGAAGAGTTCGAGAACTACGACGCATACGCTCAGATCGCCGCCTTGCCGAACGGGTCCTTCTCCGTTCAGCCCCACAACGAATCCTTCCTCCTCTCGGCGGAGGGCGAACTCAGGCCGCTCGAAAGAACGGAGCGTGTCGGTCCCGTCGGCGACGGCGAAGTCGTCCCGCGGTACGGCGGCATCGCGATCGACGCCGAGGCGGCAACCGAACACCCGATCGACGCCCCTCCCGACACGCACGGGCTCGTCGAACAACCGGATGGGCGGCTCGTCGGGATCGCATACTCCGAAGGCAATTCGGCGACTTGGCGCGCGGTCTGGTCCGATGACGGCGGTCAGACCTGGGGCCAGCATCCGCTACCCCGTCGGGCTGGCGGCATCTTCATGATCGCCGACTCGGCCGAACCCGACACGATCGCCATCGTCGAGGGTGCGGATGGTGCGACTGTCCTCCCGTTCGTCGCAGTACACGTCTCCCGCGACGACGGAGCGACATGGCAACGGTTGCCCGCCCTCGGCGGCAACGGCCGGATCCCGGAGGCAACAGTCGACTGGGCCGTCGTACGCAGCGACGGCGCTCTCCTGGCGCAGGTCGACTGGGGCGGCGACGCGCCCCCGACGTACCGCCCAAGCGGGCCGGTGATCAGCGCCGGGCTCGACTGGTCGCAGATGCGCCCATCGAACGACGGGCTGCCGGGCGACGGCACGGACGCGATGCATCTGCTGCAATCCGTGACCGGCGACGACGAGGCGACGTTGTACATCTCGGAGGGCTCACGGATGTACGTGTCGACCGACGGCGGCAGCAGCTGGCAGGAGACCGCGGGCCGCTGAGCTGCCGCGGTTCCGCAGGACTACGCGCGGCTGACGTGGATCCGGGCGACCCGACGGCCGTCCATCTCCGACACCCGGAGCCGGTAGCCCTCGAACTCGCATTCGTCGTCGACCGTCGGCACCCGCCCCAGCACGGCGATCAGGTAGCCGGCGACGGTCTCGTACGGGCCCTCGGGGAGCTCGATGCCCGTCTCCTCGGCGAAGTCGTCGAGGTTCAGCAGCCCGTCGACCTCGACGTCGCCGCCGGTGAGCCGCTCGGTCACCTGGCCCTCGGCGTCGTACTCGTCGCGGATATCGCCGATCAGCTCCTCGACGAGGTCCTCGAGGGTCACGATGCCGTCGGTGCCGCCGTACTCGTCGATCACGATCGCGAGATGGGCACCGAGACTGCGCATGTTGCTCATCGCGGCCAGCACGTTCAGGGTGCCGGGAACCATCGGTACGTCGCGGGCGAGGTCGGCCACGTGCACCGACGACCGGCCTTCCAGGTACGGGTCCATCAGGTCGCGTACGTGGATGAACCCAAGCACGTCATCGGGTGTCTCGCCGATCACCGGATAGCGCGAGTGCGCCTGACTCGCCACATGCTTGATCGCCTTGTACACAGGCATTGTGCCGTCCATGAAGTCGACCTCGGTACGCGGCAGCATCACCTCGCGGACCTGACGGTCACCAGCGGAGAACACATCATCGACGATCTGCCGCTCCTCATCCGACAGGCTGGTCTGGCTGCGTACGAGCAGCCGTAGCTCTTCCTCTGTCATCTCCTCGCGCGCCGCCGTCGGGTCGCCACCGAGCAGGCGTACGACCGCGTCCGTCGACACCGACAGCAGCCAGATCACCGGCTTGGAGATGCGCGCGATCCGATCGACCGACGGCGCGAGCGCGAGTGCGACCGGCACGGTGCGTTGCAGCGCCAGCCGCTTCGCGACGAGCTCGCTCAGCACGATGGAGAAGTACGAGATGACGATCGTGATCAGCACGAGTGCGACCGCCGACGCGACGCCCTCGCTCATCCCCCAGTCGACGAAGGTCGGCGCGAGGTCGTCCGCGAGCGTCGCACCGCCGAACGCCGCAGAGAGGAAGCCCGCGAGCGTCACGCCGATCTGCACCGCCGACAGGAACCGGTTGGGCTCCGAGGCCAGCCTGGCGACGGCCGCGCCGCGCCTGCCACGATCGGCGAGGGTGCGGACCTGCCCTTCGCGCAACGACACGAGTGCGATCTCGGCGGCGGCGAACAGCCCGCCGATCACGATGAAGCAGAAGATCAACCCGACGTTGAGCAGTACGTCGCTCACGTACGACCTCCCGCGTCCACGTCAACAGCCTAGTGCCCCGAATCAGAAGTGCGACGCGCCCTTCGCCGCCTCAGCGGCGCTCCGCAGCGTTCTCCTCGTCGGAAATAGGATCTACTATGACTTTCCTCGTCGGCCTTGCGGAGCATCCACTCAGACGACGCCTGTCGACGCCGCACCTCTGATTCGGGGCACTAGTGGAGACTGTGCACATGGACGCGCCACCCGTCGGCCGCTGGTCAGCACCCGGGAGGGTCAACCTGATCGGTGAGCATCTGGACTACAACGGCGGACCCGTGCTGCCGATCGCGATCGACCGTCGCACCGACGTGAAGGCGAGACTCCGCGACGACGGGCGCGTACGCGCATGGTCCGACCTCGCCGAGCACTCGATCGAGTTCGGCGCCGACGTCGAGCCCGGCGAGGTGACCGACTGGGGCGCGTACGTCGCCGGTGTCGTCTGGTCGCTGCGCGAGGCCGGCCATCCGGTGCCCGGTGCCGACGTGGTGATCAGCTCCGATGTGCCAACGGGTGCAGGGTTGTCATCATCGGCCGCGATCGAGTGCGGCGTCGCGGCGGCGCTGCTCGGCTCGATCGGCGTCGACGTTCCGCCCGTCGAGGTGGCCCTGCTCGCGCAGCGCGCGGAGAACGACTACGTCGGCGTACCTAGTGGGTCGATGGACCAGCTCGCCGCGATGTGCGGAGCCGAGGGACACGCGCTGTTCATCGACACGGCCGCTACGCCGCCGAAGGTCGACCCGGTGCCGGCGGACTGGACGGCAGACGGGCTGCGGCTGCTCGTGATCGACACCCGAGCATCGCACTCGCTCGCGGACGGGGAGTACGCGAAGCGGCGGGCCGAATGCGACACTGCGGCCGAGCAGCTCGGGTTGAAGCACCTGGCCGATGCGGGACTCGACGCGGTACTGCGGATCGAGGATCCGGTGATCAAGGCGCGCGTACGCCACGTCATCACCGAGACCGCGCGTACCCGGTCTGCGGTACGCGCATTGCGCGAGCGGCAGTGGAACCAGCTCGCGACCCTGTTCACGGCATCGCACGCCTCACTACGCGACGACTTCGAGGTGAGCGCGCCCGAGCTCGACATCGCCGTCGATGCCAGCCTCGAGGCGGGAGCGCTCGGTGCCCGCATGACGGGTGGCGGCTTCGGAGGCAGCGCGATCGCACTCGTACCCGCCGACCGCGCCGAAGCGGTCGGCGAGCGGGTGCGGGCGATGTTCGCCCATGCGGAGTTCGCCGAACCGCGTACGTTCATGGTCGCGCCGGCCGCCGGGGCGCGACGCGACGGCTGACGTCTCGCGCCGGTTTCGTCCACAGGTCCTGCCGCGCCTCTTGGGGTCTATGTGGCATCGGTCCAATAGGACTGGTGCTATGCCACATAGACCCAAGCGCGGCTACCCGCCCACAAGACAGACCCGCGGTCGACGCGTACGCGAGCCACGCCATGATGGGGCAGTGAGCAAGATCGCGTACCAAGGTGAGCCCGGCGCCAACTCCGATATCGCGTGCCGCGACGTCTTTCCCGACTGGGAGCCGATGCCCTGTGCGTCGTTCGAGGACGCGTTCGCCGCCGTCGGCGAGGGCAGCGCCGAGCTCGCGATGATCCCGATCGACAACTCCAGCGCCGGCCGCGTCGCCGACATCCACCATGCGCTGCCGACGTCCGGGCTGCACATCATCGGCGAGTACTACCTGCCGATCCATTTCGACCTGATGTGCGTGCCTGCGGCCACCGAAGACACCATCCGGTCGGTCTACAGCCACCAACACGCGCTCGGTCAGTGCCGGCAGGTGATCCGCGATCTCGGGCTCGCACCCATGATCGCCGGTGACACTGCCGGCTCCGCGCGCGAGATCGCCGAGTGGGACGATCCCACCAAGGCGTGCCTCGCGACCTCGCTCGCAGGTGAGATCTACGGCCTGAAGACCCTGCGTACGCGGGTCGAGGACGAAGCGCACAACACGACCCGCTTCATCATCCTCAGCGCCGAGCCGCGACCCGCCCCGCAAGGCGACGGCCCGACGGTGACGACGTTCGTCTTCAACGTACGCAACGTGCCGGCCGCCCTGTACAAGGCTCTGGGCGGCTTCGCCACCAACGGCGTGAACATGACGAAGCTGGAGAGCTACATGGTCGGCGGGCTGTTCTTCGCGACGCAGTTCCTCGCCGACGTGGAGGCCCACCCCGACGACCGGCCGCTCGCCCTCGCGCTCGAGGAGCTCGCGTTCTTCACCACCGACGTCACGATCCTCGGCGTCTACCCCGCCCATCCTTTCCGCCTCGACCAGCAGCACCACGCGTGACGGAATTCCGTTGCCCGTCGCATTCGACGCTGCAACGATGAAGGGCATGAGGTTCCCCGACGACGTGCCCGTGCTGACCGACGGCGTCGTGACACTGCGCGCGCATCGCGAGTCCGATATCAGCCCGATGGTCGAGATGGCCCGTGACCCGGAGTTCATCCGCTGGACGACCATTCCCGACCCGTACGACGCGAGCAACGCGCGGCACTTCGTCGACGAGATCGTGGGCCCGGGCTGGGAGCGCCATCACCACCGCGGCTGGGCGATCGAGTACCTCGGCGACGACGGAGTGGCGCGCTTCGGCGGCAACATCGACGTACGCGGCGTCGGCGTCGCGGACGTCGGCTTCGGGCTGCACCCGGCGGCACGCGGGCGCGGTGTCATGGCGCGCGCCATCCGGCTCGCGTTGCGCTGGGCGTTCGAGCGCGGCGGCATCGAAGTCGTGCACTGGCGCGCACATGTCGGCAACGTCGCGTCGCTACGTACCGCATGGGCGACCGGGTTCACGCTGCACGGGACCGCACCAGACTTCCTGTGGGAGCGCGGTCGCGCCCTCGACGCCTGGACGGGTTCGATCCGTCCCGACGCCGACGGCACCCCCCGTACGCCCTGGTGGCGCTCGCCGGTCATCGAGGGCGAGAAGGTGCGGCTGCGGCCGTTCAAGGACACCGATGTTCCCCGGATGGTCGAGGCGTGCTCCGACGCCACGACCCGGTTGTGGATCCCGCTGTTGCCCGATCCGTACACCGAGGCGGACGCGCGTACGTACCTCGCTGCGGCGTCCTGGCAGGCCGCGACGGGCTCGATGGCGGCCTGGTGCATTGCGGATCCCGACACCGACGAGCTTGCCGGCAACATCGCGGTACTGCGGATGAACGCGCGTACGGAGACCGGCGAGATCGGCTACTGGATGCACCCCTCTGCACGCGGACGCGGCATGGTGTCCGAGGCCACGCGGCTCGCCGTACGCCACGCGCTCACTCCCATCGAGCAAGGCGGCGTCGGCCGGCGTCGCCTCGAGCTGTTCGCTGCGACGGAGAACGGACCCAGCAACGCCGTTGCGCGCAACGCCGGCTTCGACTTCGTCGGCACCCGGCATCGGGCCGAGCGACTGTCCGACGGCACCTATGCGGACGTGAACGAGTACCAGCTGCTCGGATAGCGCTCCGCGCCGCTATGACGGTGCAGTGGTGGCCGTCGTACGCTCCGTCGGCCGCGTGTCGACCAGGTGACCGAAGGCTACGAGTCGCCCGTCCGTGTGGAACAGCTCCGCGCACGTGACGAGCGTGATCAGCCGGCGGGAGTCCGCCACAGCGGGATAGTCCGGCCGCGACTCCATCACCCAGCCCTCCGAGAAGTCGACCTCGAGCTCGTCGCCGTCCATGTCGAGTCGATATTCGTACGTACGGGTGCGGGTCTCGATCTCCACACGGTCGCCGGCACGCAGCTCGGGGAAGTCCGCGAACGGCTCCCCACGCGTCACCCGGTGACCGGCGAGCACGAAGTTGCCGCGCTCGCCGGGCCCGGCAGTGCCCGGCTGGTGGCCGACTCCGGCAGACAGATCGTCGTCGGAGACGCCCTCGATGATCGGCACCTCGAAGTCGTCGCCGAAGCGTGGAATCCGCAGCACGGCGCTCGCCTCGCCCGACCCGGCCGCTTCACCGGACTGCCAGCGCTCGTGTAGGTCGTCGAGCTGGTTCTGCTGCGTCTGTCGCGCCACGATGTTCGTGCCGATGTACTCCCACGCGACATAGCCGAGCCCTGCGACACCGGCCAGGACGAGCACGATTCCCGTCGCCATCAACCACTTTCGCCGCCGCGTGCGCGTCGCCGGTCGCGTCATCAGGCCCCTCGTTCGCGAATCAGTCCTTCCGCCTGGAGCGGCCGGCGGCGATCAACACCCCACCGGCGACGAGACAGGCGATTGCCAGGGCGATTGCGCCCCATCCGATCATCGCACCCGTGTCGGGCAGATCGTCGTCATCGTCGTCCACGGTCGCGACCGTCTCGTCGTCGATGCCGGAGATGATCGGGTCGTCGTCGGGGTCCGTGGCCGTGACGGTCGCGGAGTTGGTCAGCGGCTCACCGGTCAGGTCGTCCTCCACGACGGCGTATGTCGCGGTGCAGACGACCGTCTCGCCCGGGCTGAGCACGCGAGACCCAGGCGGGCATGTCACCGGGCTCATCGCGCCGTGCCCGTTGAACGACTCCTCGTTGACCGTCGGACGCTGCAGCGGCACGTCGCCGGTGTTGGTGATCTTGAACGAGTACGTGACCACCTGGCCCGCCTCGGTGACCTTGTCGGTGTCGGACGTCTTCACGATGTCGATGCCCGGCTGCGGACCGTGTGCCTTCTTCGTCGGAATGCTCTCGTTGTCCGGGTTGGAGTCGACCGGGTCGCCGCTCGGGTCGCCGCCCGTTGCCGTCGCCGTGTTGCGCAGCGGCTCACCGGTCAGATCGTCACCGACCACCTGGTACGTCGCCGTGCACTCGACGGTGTCGCCGGGAGCGAGCTCCTGGGCGGCCGGCGGGCACGTCGCCGTGCTCATCTCGCCATGTCCGTTGAACGATCCCTCGTTCACCGCGGTGTCGCTGAGCGTCACATTGCCGGTGTTGGTGATCGCGAATGTGTACGTCACGAGCTGACCGGGCTTGCTTGCCAGGTCAGTATCGGAGGACTTCTCCAGCTTCAGGCCCGGCTGCTGGTTGCTCGGGATCGTCACGGAGTCCTCGTTGGAGTCGACCGGGTCATCGCTCGGGGGCGTACCGTGCGCGACCGCGGTGTTGTCCAGCCGGCCACGGTCGACGTCGGCCTGCGTCACCTCGTACGTCGCCGTGCAGGTCGCCGAGGCACCGGGGGCCAAGGACTCCGTGCCAGGTGCGCACACGATGTCGGACATCTCGCCCGAACCATCGAACTCGACCTCGTCCACGCCGACATCGCTCAACGTCACGTTGCCCGTGTTGGTGACCGCGAAGGTGTACGTGACCGGCTGGCCCACCTCGGTGATCTCGTCCTTGTCCGCAGTCTTCTCCAGCTCCAGGCTCGGCTCCCTGTCGCTCGGAATCTGCACGGAGTCCTCGTTGGAGTCGACCGGCTCGTCGCTCGGCGTCGTACCGTGCGCGATCGCGGTGTTGTCGAGCGCGCCACGATCCACGTCGGCCTGCGTCACCTCGTACGTCGCCGTGCACTCCATCGACTCGCCAGGTACCAGGGTCGCACCGGAGGGCGGCACGCAGTCGAGCTCGGACAGCTCGCCGGAGCCGTCGAACGAGAGCTCTTCCACCTCGACTTCGTTCTCGGTCACATTCCCGGTGTTCGTCACCACGAACGAGTAGTCGATCGTCTCGCCCGCGGTCAGCTCGTCGGTATTGTCGGCCGACTTGTCCAGCGTGAGGCCCGGCTCGTGATCGGCCGGGATCGTCGCGGAGTCCTCGTTGGAGTCGACGGGATCACCAGTAGGTGGTGTGCCGTTCGCGATCGCGGTGTTCTCCAGCTCGCCGCGGTCGACGTCGGCCTGCGTCACCTCGTACGTCGCCGTGCACGTGACCTGGTCGCCCGGCGCGACCGAAGCAGCACCTGGCGGGCACTCGATATCGGACAGCTCGCCCGACCCGTCGAACGCGACCTCGTCGACGCCGACGTCGGCCATCGTGACGTTGCCGGTGTTGGTCACCACGAACGAGTAGTCGATCGTCTCCCCGGCGGTCAGCTCGTCGGTGTTGTCGGCGGACTTGACCAGCGTCAGCGCCGGGTCGGCCGCGATCGTCACGGTCGCATCGTCCTCGTTGGACTCGACCGGCCCTCCGTCCGCCGTGCCCTGAGCGACGGCGGTGTTGTCGACCGATCCCTGATCGACGTCGGCCTGGGTCACGTCGTACGTCGCCGTACACGGCATGACGTCACCGGGTTCGAGGAAGCCGGCGGGACACTGGACGCCGGACAGCTGGCCGCTGCCGGTGAACGCGGTCTCGGCGATCTCGATGCCGTTGACGGTCACGTTGCCGGTGTTCTCGACGATGAACGCGTACCTGACCTGGTCGCCGGACTGCTCGACGGTGGTCGGCCGGACCGTCTTGTTCAACGCCAGTTCGGGCGACTGGTCGGCAGTCACCACCGCGTTGTCCGGGTCGGAGACAGGCGGGTCCATCCGGAACGGCGGATCTGCTGTCGCGGTCGCGGTGTTCTCGATGCTGCCGCGGTCGACGTCTGCCTGGGTCGTCTCGTACGTCGCCGTGCACTCCGTCGACTGACCCGGTGCGAGGATCACCGGCGTCGGACACACCACGAACGGATCCTCGCCGGAGCCCGTGAACTGCGACTCGTCGATCGTCGGATCGGACAGCGACACGTTGCCGGTGTTCGTCACCTCGAAGGTGTAGGTGATGGTGTCGCCCGGCGCGTCGTACGTCGCAGGCGAGGCGGCCTTCTCCATCGCGATCTGCGGATCGCGATCCGTCCGGATCAGCGCACGGTCGGTGTTCGACCGGACCCGGTCGCCGGTCGGAGGCTGCCCAGACGCACGGGCGACGTTCAGTATTGCCGGGGAGTCGACGTCGTCCTGGGTGACCGAGTAGTCGGCTGTGCAGGTCATCGTCTCGCCCGCGGGCAGCGGATCGGTCGGACAGGTGATGTCACCAAGCGGGTCGGAGCCACCGAAGTAGACGTCGTCGACCGAGACGTCGGTGACCGTCACGTTGCCGGTGTTCTCGACCTCGAAGCTGTACGTGACGTTGTCGCCGGCCTCGTCGACGACGGTCGGGTCGACGGTCTTGGTCAGCGAGAGCTCCGGGTGGGCCGGGATCGTGAACTCCGCGGAAGCCGGGTCGGAGACCGGCGGCTCTCCGTTAGCGGGCGTGGCCGTCGCCGTCGCAGTGTTGTCGACCTCGCCGGCATTGGCGTCGGCCGCCGTCGCGGTGTATGTCGCGGTGCACGTCACTGCCTGGCCCGGAAGGAAGTTGACCGTCGGGCAGTCGACCTGCGGCGGCGGCCCCGTACCCGAGAACGCGGTCTCGGTGAGCTCCGGATCGGACAACGTGACGTTGCCGGTATTGGTGACGACGAACGAGTACGTCACCTCCTCGCCGGGTCCGGACACCGTCTCCGGATCGACGGACTTCTCCAGGTCGATGCCGGGCGCCGGGTCCGCGGGTATTGCGAAGTCGTCCTCGTTGCTCTCGACGGGTCCGCCATCGGGATCGGTGCCGTCCGCGACAGCTGTGTTGTCGATCTCTCCCGCGTCGACGTCCTCCTGGGTGAGCGTGTACGTGGCCGTGCAAGGCATCTGCCCACCCGGTGCAAGGATGCCGGCGGGACAGGTGATGTCCGACATCTCACCGCTGCCGCTGAAGCTGACCTCTGACACGTCGACGTCGGACACCGTCACGTTGCCGGTGTTGCGCACGAAGAACACGTAAGTGATCTGCTGGCCCGCCTCGAAGTCATCGGGATTCGACGGGGAGCCGGACTTCGTCAGCGTCAGCTCGGGGTTCGGCCCCTCGACCGGGGTAGATGTGCTGTCGGGGTCCGACGTGACTGTGTCGTTGGTCGTCTCGACGTGGCCACTGGCGGTGGCGGTGTTGTCGACGCTGCCGTTCGACTCGTCGGCGTCGGTGATCGTGTACGCCTGGTCGGCCGTGCAGTTCGTGCTTGCACCCGCAGCGAGCTCGGTCGCCTCGCAGGTCACCGATCCGACCGTGTCGTCGGTGACTTCGACGGTGTCGAGCGGCAGGTCGCCGGTGTTCGTGACCGTGAAGTCGTACGAGATCTGGTCACCGGCGTCGGTGATGCCGTTGCCGTTGACGTCGACGGGGTCACCGGCCTGCTTGTCGATCGCGATCGAGACCGGTCTGGCCGAGTTGGTGATCGTACATTCGATGTCGTCACCGACGCCGACATCGACATCGGCGCTGGTACCTATTCGTCCGGTCGGCAGCGAGGTGTCGACCTCGCCGTTGCGCGTACACGACCAGTCCGTCACGTAGTTGTCGAGATTCGCGTTCGTGGTCTCGCCGAGCGTGAAGGTGCTTCCTTCGGCATCCACGACGACGGGCACGTCGACAGACGCCGAGTCGCCGGTCGGCCCGGTCGAGTCCGACCCGATGGTCGCGCCGGAGGAGTCCTGGATCGAGATGTCGGCGCTGTCGCCGCTGAATCGACCGTCGACGGCCTTGTTCAGCGTGACGGCCGAGATCAGCACACCGAACGAGACGGCTTGCAGGCCGCCGCCCTGCATGTGCTGCGAGAACGTTGACGGGTTGGTGGACGAGACGATCGCCGTACCGGTCTTGGTCGAGGTGCCCTGGCCGGTGCACGTCACCTCTTTCGTGCCGATGCCGGTGAAGCCACCCCCACAGGCATTCCCGAGACCGGTACCGGTGCGAGTTGCCGTCAGTGAGGTGATGGGGTCGCTCGAGTTCCAGGTGATCGACTCGTCGGCGTCGGTCGACTCCGCGTCGGCACCGACCAGGGCGTAGCCGTCGACGACCTCACCGGAACTGCTCGTCAGCTCGATGTCGGACAGCTCGAGATCGGTGTCGGTGGCGTTGTCCTGCTGATAGAACGCCGGCTCCCCCGAGACGCCCGTGTAGAAACCGTTGTTGCCGAGATACGCATCCGAGTACGTGGGGAACGCCGACGAGGTGGCCTCACCGCCGTCCGCCGTCAGAGTGAACGCGAGCGTGTAACCGCCCGGGATCGACACCTCGAAGTCCTGGCCGTTCTGGGCGTCCTGCCAGTCGACGTCGGACAGGTCGAACCAGCACAGGGTGTCCGCGTAGGTACCGGTGCCAGAGTTCGCGAAATCACAGGACGTATCGGTCTGGGCGTGCGCCGCCGGAGGGTCGATCGCCGGGACGACGAGGGTGGCGGCGAGCGCGAACACCGCCATCAGCACGTACGTCGCCCGACGCCACCGGGGCAGGCGGCGTCGGCTGGCGGTCCCGAGTTCGTACTGCGGCATCGCGGTTCCTTGCGTACTCGGCGATTCTCCGGTGACCAACACGTTCGGTGACCGGAGTTCGACAGACGGCGACCGCGAGATTAGCACCCGTTTCGGGCCGGACGCGAGCAAAAACGCGGCGGTTCGCCGCAGGAAGCCGATGACCCAGATGCGCCGCCGCCCCGTTGACATCCGGCGCTGGTTACGCAAAGTATTGGGGAGGTCACTTTGGGAGTGGACATATGAATATGCGTCTCGCAGGATTCCGCGACAGTCTGCCGCCGCGCGCGCTCGTCATCGGCGCCGCAACTGCCGTCGTCGTCGCAGCGCTCACGGCGCTGTCGGCCCCGGCGCCGGCCGACGACGATGAGGCTCTCAAGGCCGGCGAGGTCTCGCACAGCAAGAACGTCAACCGGGTCGGGCACGTCCCCAAGCGGAGTCCCCTCAGCGACTTCAACAGCGATATCGCGTTCCACGGCGACTACGCCTACGGCGGCAACTACTCCGGCTTCACGATCTTCGACATCGCCAAGCCGAGGAAGCCGCAGATCGTCAGCCAGGTGTTGTGCCCGGGTGGCCAGGGCGACGTATCGGTGAGCCCCGACGGCAACCTGCTCTTCTTGTCGGTCGACTACGAGCGTACGAACAACACCTGCAACAGCGAGTCGGCGAGCCCGACCGACGAGCGCGTCTGGGAGGGCATGCGGATCTTCGACATCAGTGATCCGAGCGCACCGGAGTACGTCGGCGCGGTACGTACGTCGTGCGGGTCGCACACGCACACGATGATCCCCGACGACGCGGGCGAGTCGATCTACCTGTACGTCTCGTCGTACGGTCCGTCGAAGGGTTTCACCAACTGCAAGCCTCCGCACGACTCGATCTCGGTCATCGACGTACCCCTCGACGACCCCGGTTCCGCGTCCGTGGTGTCGACTCCCCGGCTCTTCCCCGGTGGAGGCGGACCGGGCACGAGCGGCTGCCACGACATCACGGCGTACCCGGACCGCAATATCGCCGCCGGTGCCTGCATGGGCGACGGCATCCTGATGAACATCGCCGACCCCGTTCACCCGAAGGTGATCGACCGGATCCAGGACGAGAACTTCGCGTTCTACCACTCGGCGACGTTCAGCAACCATGCGACGAAGGTGGTCTTCACCGATGAGCTCGGCGGCGGAGGCGCCCCCGTCTGCAACGAGGAGACCGGGCCGAAGCACGGTGCCGACGCGATCTACGACGTCACCGGAGCGGGCAAGAAGCGGGAGCTGGCGTTCCGCAGCTACTTCAAGATCCCTCGCTACCAGCAGGACACCGAGAACTGTGTGGCACACAACGGCGCACTGATCCCGGTGAAGGGCCGTGACGTCATGGTGCAGTCGTGGTACCAGGGCGGCGTCTCCATTTGGGACTTCACCGACTCGTCCAAGCCGAGGGAGATCGGGTACTGGGAGCGCGGCCCGATCTCCGACGACACGCTCGAGGTCGGTGGGTCGTGGTCCGCGTACTACTACAACGGGTACGTCTACTCCAGCGACATCACCGAGGGCCTCGACGTGTTGAACGTCCGCGGGCTGCGGAGCGCGAAGCGGGTCGAATGGGACGTCTTCAACGGTCAGACCCAGTATCAGTACCCGGAGTGACGGCGTACGGGTCGGGCAGAAGGGCTGAGCCAGATGATCAACACCACCTCCGTACGAGCGCTGGCGATGGCCTCCGCGTGCATCGGCACAGTGGTCATGGCGACACTCGTCGCGCCGGGAGCGACCGCGGCATCCGATGACGGGCGTACGACCGGCGCCGACGCGCCGGTGATCCTGCCGCAGGCGCCGGGCGAGCGATCGGATGCCGTGGCGCCGCGGTCACCTCTCGTCCAGCGGGTCCTGACGGCCTCGGCGAGCGCGGAGCAGGCGAATGCCGCGGACCGGGAGTTCGTCATGATGATGATCCCGCATCACTACCAGGCGATCGTCATGTCGCGGCTCGCGCCGCAACGGGCCGGTGACGAACGCGTGCGCACCATCGCCGACCGGATTCGTACGGAGCAGAACCTCGACATCATCTCGATGCAGGGCTGGCAGGGGCGCGAAGACCTCCCGGTGACCGACGCCGAAGAGAGCTACCAACGGCTGCTGGACGATCCGGAGATGCTCGAGCAGATGGGGATGGCGACCCGTCAGGAGATCGCCGGCCTGCGGAGGTCGGACGGACGTCCCTTCGACCGCGCGTTCCTGCGCCTGATGATTCCGCACCACAAGGGCGCGATCAGGATGGCCGAGGACGTCGCGTCGCGGGGCAGTGACCTGTTCATCCGGCAGCTGGCCATCGACATGATCTCGGCACAGAGCCGCCAGGTGTACGACATGCGCCAGATCCGGAAGAGCTGGGGCTGAAAACTCCCGAAACCAACCGACCCGCGAGGAGTTCCTCGCGGGTCGGCGTGAGACTCTTCGCGGATCAGCTCACGCGTACCCTGATCACCCGGCTGTTGATCCACTTGCGGAAGTCCGGCGTCTTGACGTGCACGCGCAGTGAACGCCTGCCGTCCATACCGAGGATGACTCGGACGCGGTAGCGACCGTTGTCGTTGCTCGTCACCTGCGCTCCCGACAGGTTGGTCCACTTGCCGTGCAGCTTGGCCTGCACCCGGACCCTGGACGGCGGCGCGGGCATCTTGTCACGGCCGTATCCGAGCGTGACCCGGCCCTTGACAACGAACTGCTCACCCGACGAGACGCGATAGTCGGTCGCCTTGATGCTCGCGTTCGGTAGCTGGGGGGGCGTCGGCGTTCGACGCGGGCGCGAGCAGGCCGGCGGCAAGGGCGGCGGCCGCGACCGGCACCACACCGAGGACAAGGCGGTTCTTGGGCATGGGACTCCTATGCGGGATGTGATGACGTGGAGCGGCACCGACCCGAGTCGTCGTACCGCCCGAATCCTACGACGCACAACCCCCGAATCGGGTTGCCCGAGGCGAATGGCAACGGAGTCGTTATGCGAGCGCCGACCTCACGTCGTACGCCGACGAATCTCGTCGTTGATTGCGGGTACGATCTCGTGCAGATCGCCCACGATCGCGTAGTCAGCGCGAGTCACCATGGGCGCGTCCTCGTCGCTGTTGATCGCCACGATCGTCTTCGCGCTCTGGCATCCGGCCCAGTGTTGGATTGCGCCGCTGATCCCGCACGCGATGTAGACGTCGGGCGCGATCCGGCTGCCCGTCTGGCCCACCTGTTCGTGGTGCGGTCGCCAGCCGAGACTGGTCACGACCCGCGAGACGCCGAGCGCACCGTCGAGCAGGTCGACGAGCTCGAGCAGGTCGCCGAAGCCGTCTGCAGAGCCCGCTCCTCGCCCTGCCCCGACCACGACCCGAGCACTGGTGAGCGCCGAGGTGTCATCGCCCTCGGCCTGTTCGGTACGTACGACCCGACCGACCAGATCGCGATCGGCCAGTTCGGGCTCGTACGCGACGATGTCGGGCTCGGTCGGTGACGCGGCCGCGGCGGGCTCGACGGCGTGACCGGCGACGGACAGCACCGCGATGTCGCCGGCGAGCCGCATCTCCTCGAGCGCCGACCCGCCGAGCACCTGCCGAGCCACGACGAGCGGGTCGGAGTCGCTGACCGACACGACGTTCGCGGCCATGACTACATCGAGTCGGACGGATACGTGGGCCAAGACCTCGTTGCCACGGGGCGTGCCCGACGCGACCACGAGGCCACTCGCCGGCGCGACCTCGGCCACCGCAGCCGCCCACGCGGCCGCGGCGTACGAACCGAGCCGGTCGGAGTCGGCGTGATGGACCCGCGAGACTCCCTGCGCACCGAGCTCGCGAACGACGGCCTCACGCTCGTTGCCGAGCGGGCCGACAACCACCGCCTCGACGGCGGCATCGCCGGTGCGCGTCGACAGCTCCCGAGCGAAGGTCAGCGCCTCCCGCGACGTCAGCGTGACGCCGTCTGCCTCGGTTTCGACAAGGACGAGGATCATCGCGTGACCACTCCGATCTCGGTCAGGATGTCGACGAGTGCCGGTGCCGCCTCCGGGCCTTGCCCGAGGACCTCCACCGCGCTCGGCTGCTCCGGCGGCAGCTTCAGGCGTACGCGCGCATTTCCGACCGGCTCGCCCGTTGGCGTGATCGTCTCGATCGGCGCCCGCTTCGCCTTCATCCGGCCGGGGATGGACGGATAGCGCGGCTCGACGCCACCCTCCTGCACTGCGACGACTGCCGGCATCGGCAGCTCGAACACCTCCGTGCCGGCGGGCCCCGCGCCGCGCGCGACTACCGTGTCATCGACGATCTCGATCGTCGAGATGCCAGTCAGTACTGGCCTTTCGAGCGCGTAGGCGAGGCGTACGCCGACCTGGAAGTCGCCCGTGTCGGCAGCGTCGTTGCCGAGCAGGATCAGGTCGTACGTCGTACCCGCTGCCGAACGTTCGGAGACGACCGCGGCGATCGCCGCGGCCACATCGGCCGGGCCGTACGTCGATGCATCGGCCTCGATCAGCGTTGCGTCCGCGCATCCGACCGCGAGAGCGTCGCGGAGCTGCTCGACGGCATCATCGGATCCGAGCGTGAGTACGCTCGCCGCGCCGTCGGTCGCCTGCGCGGTCTGGACCGCCAGCTCGATCGCACACTCCTCGTGCGCGCTGACGGTGTGCCCGAGCTGGTTCGCGTCGACGGACTGCTCGTCGGCGGTGAGGGCGATCGAGCCGGCAGTGTCGGGCACGCGCTTCACACACACCAAGACATTCACCATCGTCAGCTCCGGATGCGGTCGTTGTCGGGATCGAACAGCGGGGTGGCGTCGTTCGCCGCGACGGTCACCGGATAGCGCTCGCCGAGGTACTCGACCGAGAGCGACTCCCCGACGACCGCGCGGTCGGGCGGCAGGTACGCCATCAGGATGTGCTTGCCGATCGACGGTGCCGACGCGGCCGAGGTGACGTACGCGCGGTGGCCGTGCCCGTCGATGAGCGACTCGCCGTCAGCACTCAGGATCGGCTCACCGCCGAGCATGTACCGCTTCGTACCGTCCGCGGACGTGTGGTCGTCGACGGTGAGCGAGCACAGCACCG
This sequence comes from Solicola gregarius, assembly GCF_025790165.1. Taxonomy (GTDB): domain Bacteria; phylum Actinomycetota; class Actinomycetes; order Propionibacteriales; family Nocardioidaceae; genus Solicola; species Solicola gregarius. The sequence goes on along the minus strand of NZ_CP094970.1, from coordinate 3,138,867 downwards.
AGACCGGGTCCTCCGAACGCTGCTTGACGTACGCCTCCCGGCCGATGAAGTCGGCCTCCTTGACCTTCGGGCGCAGCATGCCCGCCTCGGCGAGGTTGCGCTCGGTGTCGAGCTCGGCGCCGTGCGCGCGATAGCCCTTCTCCATGCGGCCAGTCGCGGTGTAGACGCCGATGCCCACCGGTACGAGGCCATGGGGCTGACCCGCTTGATGCACGGTGTCCCACAGCTTCGCGCCCGACTCGATCGGTACGTACAGCTCCCAGCCCAGCTCGCCGACGTACGAGATGCGCGACGCGAGCACCGACAGGGAGCCGACCTCGATCGTGTGGCAGCGGCCGAACCGGAACCCCTCGTGGCTGATGTCGGCGTCGGTCAGCTCGCCCAGGATGTCGCGCGCACGCGGACCCCAGAGTCCGATCGTCGTGTAGGCAGAGGTGCGGTCGACGACCTGCGCGGCCTCGCCCGCGTGGTCGCGGAACCACTTGAGGTCGACCATGCCGGGAGCGCCACCGGTGACGACTCGGAAGTGGTCGTCGGCCAGGCGCATGATGGTCAGGTCGGAGCGAATGCCGCCGCGCTCGTCGAGAATCGGGGTGTAGACGACACGTCCGGGCACGACGTCCATCTGGGCGAGCGCGATGCGTTGCACAGCGTCGAGTGCGCCCGTGCCGACGACGTCGAAGATGGCGAATGCCGAAAGGTCAACCATGCCTGCGCGTTCGCGCATCGCGAGATGCTCGGCGTTGATGATCGGCGACCACCAGCGCGCGTCCCACTCGGCCGCCCGCGGCATCACGGCATCGCCGTACTCGCTCAGCAGGCCGGCGTTCGACTCGTACCAGTGCGGGCGCTCCCATCCGACGGCCTCGAAGAACATCGCTCCGAGCTCTCGCTCGCTCTGGTGCATCGGCGAGAGTCGTACCTTGCGGTCGCTCTCCCACTGCTCCGACGGGTGCACGATGCCGTACGTCTTGTTGAATGCCTCGCCGGTACGCGCCTTGACGTGGGCGCGGGTGCGCTGATGCGGGTAGAAGCGCGCGATGTCGGTGCCGTGCGCGTCGTACTCGGGGTTGCCGTCGGTCATCCACTCGGCGAGCAGGCGCCCGACCCCTGGCCCCTCCTTGACCCAGACCGCTGCTGCCGACCAGAGTCCGCGTACCTCAGGGCTCTCACCGAGGATGGGTGCACCGTCAGGTGTCAACGACAGCAGGCCGTTGATCGCGTATCTGATTTCGACCTCGGGGTTTCCGAGCACCTCGGGCATGAGTTCCAGCGCCTGCTCGAGCTGCGGGTCGAAGTCCTCGGCGGTGAACGGCAGCTCGGTCGGCGACAGTTTCGCCTGCTCGATCGAGGGGATCGTCTCCGCGTCGTGCAGGATCGGTCGGTGCGCGTACGACCCGACCTCGAGGTCGCTGCCATGCTGACGCTCGTAGCAGAACGTGTCCATGTCGCGGACGATCGGGAAGGAGATCTCACCGGACCTCTCGGCCAGCTGCGGTACGGGCCCGACGCTGATCATCTGGTGCACGGCGGGGGTGAGGGGGATCGATGCACCTGCCATCGCGGCGAGCTTCGGACTCCACACGCCGCAGGCGACAACGACCGTTGAGGTCTCGATGTCGCCGCCGCTCGTACGTACGCGGGCGATCTCACCCGCCTCGGTGTCGATGCCCGTCACCTCGACGGTCGAGACGACCTGCACGGCGCCGAGCTCCTGCGCGTTCTCACGCATGAGGGTCCCGGCGCGTACGGAGTCGACGACACCGACGCTCGGCGTCCAGAACGCGCCGACGATGACCGATGGGTCGAGGTACGGCACCTTCTCGACCACCTCGGCCGGTGAGACGAGCTCGGATGGGATGCCCCACGCCTGGGCCGACGACATTCGGCGACGGAGCTCCTGCATCCGCTCCTCGGTGCGCGCGACCTCGTACCCGCCGGACTCGGTGAACACGCCGAGCTCCTGGTACTGGCGCACGCTGTCGAGGGTCAGATCGGTGATCTCGCGGGAGTGGTCGACCGGGAAGATGAAGTTCGAGGCGTGCCCCGTCGACCCGCCGGGGTTGGGAAGCGGGCCCTTGTCGATCTGCACGATGTCGCGCCAGCCGAGCCGGGCGAGATGGTGGACGAGGCTGTTGCCGACGATGCCGGCGCCGATGACGACGACCCTCGCGGAGGCGGGAACGGTGGCCATGTGCGACCTTCCTACGAAGCGACTTGTTTCATACTACGCAACTCGGAGCGTTATGCGAAACACTCTCCCCGAATCGTCGCTCCCCTCCGAATCCCCTGTCAAGCACTTCCCGGCGAGAGGCGCCAGCCGAGGCGGGCGGAGATCTCCTCGGCGGCCGCGACCACGTGCTTGCGGGCCGCGTCGACCTTGTCCGCGTCGAAGCGGAAGGTCGGCCCCGAGACCGAAAGGGAGGCGACGACATCGCCGTGTGCGTTGCGAAGTGGCGCGGCGACAGCGGTGAGCCCGATCTCGAGCTCGTCGGAGACGACCGAGTAGCCGTCCGCGCGTACCTCCGCGACCTCGGCGAGCAGGGTCGTGTGGTCGGTGACCGTCTTCGGCGTGTACGCGGCGAGCTTCCGTCCGGTCTCCCGGCGGATCTGGTCGTCTGTGAGCCCCGACAGCAGCGTCTTTCCGTTCGACGTGGCGTGCAGCGGGATGCGCTGGCCGACCCAGTTGTGCGACGACTGCACCGAAGACGAGCCCGCGACCTGGTCGAGGTACAGCGCCGCGCCCTCGCTCAGTACGGCGATGTTGACGGTCTCGCCCGTTTCGATCGCGAGCGTTCGCGCCTTGGGCCGAGCCTCCTGTACGACGTCGAGGCGTGCCGTCGTCGCTCCCGCGAGGCGCAGGATGCCGAGTCCGAGCCGGTACTTCCCTCGGTCGGAGTCCTGCTCGACGAGCTCGCGCGCCTCGAGCGCCGACACCAGCCGGAACGCCGTCGACTTGTGTACGCCGAGCTCCGCTGCGATCTCGGTGACGCCGGCCTGGCCGGCGTGCGCGAGCACCTCGAGGACACTGATCGCCCGGTCGACCGACTGGACCGCACTCGGACGCGACGGCGCGCCAGCATTGTTGTTGCTCATACCGAAACCCTAGTGCAGAATGCTCAACAATTTCGTAAGGAGTCTTCCCATGGCAGCCGCTCCCGCTCCTGTGCCCAGCTACGTCCTCGTACTGTCATGTACCGACCGGCCGGGCCTCGTGCACGCCGTCACCGGATTCCTCGTCCAGCACGGCGCGAACATCATCGACTCCCAGCAGTTCGACGACCGGATGGCCGGGTCCTTCTTCATGCGCGTGCACTTCGAGGTCGAGCACGCTGCATTGGAGCAGCTCCGCGACAGCTTCACCGGCGTCGCGACCACGTACCAGATGACCTGGAACCTCTTTCCCGCGGACGAGCCCTATCGCACGCTCGTACTCGTGTCGCGGATCGGCCACTGCCTGAACGACCTGTTGTTCCGCCACCAGGCCGGCGCGCTCAACATCGAGATCCCGGCGGTCGTGTCGAACCACCGCGACTTCGAGCGGCTCACCGCGACGTACGACGTGCCGTTCCACCACATACCGGTCGGCGCCGACAACAAGTACGAGGCGGAGGCGGCGCTGCTGGAGCTGATCGACGAACTCGACATCGACCTGGTGGTACTGGCGCGGTACATGCAGGTGCTGTCGGACGACGTCTGCAAGCGGCTGTCCGGGCGGATCATCAACATCCACCACTCGTTCCTCCCCAGCTTCAAGGGCGCGAAGCCGTACCACCAGGCGCATGACCGCGGGGTGAAGCTGATCGGCGCCACGGCGCACTACGTCACGGCCGACCTCGACGAAGGCCCGATCATCGAGCAGGGAGTGACCCGCGTGCACCACCGCATGACGCCGGACGAGCTCGTGCAGGCCGGCCGCGACGTGGAGTCGAACGTGCTCGCGCGCGCCGTGCGCTGGCACACCGAGACGCGGTTGCTGCTCGATGGTTCCCGCGTCGTCGTGTTCGACTGAGCGGGGAGTCGCGTAGCGAGGGACGTGACCAGACGTACCGACCGGCGGGGCGCGCGGACGAGCGAACGTACGCGCGTACCATTGGTACGCACACCCGACCCGTCCCGGCGCTGCGGCATGCCCGCCCCGGGCACGCGAGCGAGGGGCGTACCCGACCGAGAAGGCATTGCATGAGTCACGGCACCCAGTCGATCGATCGCGCGGCGGAAGTGCTGTCGCTCGTCGTTCGCTCGGAGGAGCCTGTCACGTACACGCAGGTCGTCGAGATGACCGATCTCGCGCGGTCGACGGTTTCACGCCTGCTGCAGGCCCTCGAGCGCAACGGCCTGCTCGAGCGCGACAAGGACGGCCGGTTCCGCGGTGGCGTGCTGTTCGCGCAGTACGCGGCGCGCTTCGACCGGGTCGAGTCGCTCGCGGCGGCCGCGGAGCCCGCGCTCGAGCGGGTCGGCGAGGAGACCGGCGAAACGGTCAATCTCGGCGTGCCCAGCGGCGACACGGTCGTGCATGTCGCCCAGGTCGACTCGACGTTCGTCCTCGGCGCGACGAACTGGGTCGATGTCGAGGTGCCGCCGCACACGTCCGCACTCGGCAAGGTGATGTACGCGTTCGAGGCGCTGCCGATGCCGCGCGGACGCCTGCAGGGACGTACGCAGAACACGCTCACGTCGCGGGCCGCACTCGATCGCGATCTGCGCGGTGTGCGCGAGCTCGGGTACGCCGTGACGCATGGGGAGTTCGAGGAGGGTCTCGACGCCGTCGCGGCTCCCGTACGCGGGCCCGACGGCACTGTGCACGCGGCGATCGGCATCTCCGGGCCGTCGCTTCGCCTCGCGGAGGAGCATCGCCGCTACGGCGAGCTGCTGGTGGCCGAGTCGGACATGCTCGCCAAGGTGCTCTCACGTCGCCTGCGCAAGAACGTCCCGAGCTGACCCACCCGCCCCCGTGGGCATGACGTTTCAGGCCATTCTTTCGCGACAACAGCGGCCGAAACGTCATGCCCAGGGCGGCTCAGCGGGCGACCGCGAGGCCCTCCAGGCGCGCCGCCCACTGTCGCCGCCACTGCTCCGTCGCGGCGACCTGGTTGAACGTGAAGATGTGCAGGCCCTCGACGTTCGCCTGCGGCTGTGCGATCAGCGGCGTGATCCGCTCGATGAAACGCTGCGGGTTGTAACCGCCGGGCGTAGCGATGCGCGCGAACGTCGACTTGTTCTTGGCGAGGAACCGGGTCGACTCACCGACGCCGATCTTGCCCGCCATCGACAGCAGCTTGGCGCGTTCGACCCGGCCCGGCATCCCGATCAGTAGCGGCATCGTCGTGCCACGGGTACGGATCCGATGCACCCACGACGTCAGCACGGCGGGGTCGAAGCACAGGTTGCTCACGACATGGGTCGCGTAGTCACGTTTGTCCCACATCGCCTGGATGGTGATGTCGTCGTGAATCGTCGGATGCGACTCGGGGTAGCCCGCGATGCCGACGTGTCGGAACGGCGCGGCCATCGCGGAGAGGTCGCGGAGCAGGTCGAGCGAGGACGCGTACGGTCCGGTGGGCGGCGTCGCGTCGCCAGCCGGGACGAACACGCTGTCGATGCCGGCGGCGACGAGCCGAGCGACGATCTCCTCGAGCTCCGCTCGGCTCCCGATCATCCGCGCTGCGAGATGCGGCACGGCGCGATATCCCATCCGCTGCAGGGATTCAGCCACATCGACGGTCGCACCGAGGCCAAGACTCATCGATGCGGTCACGGTGAGGGTTCGCCCCAGGGGCACGTGTTGGAGGACCTGTTCCGAGATGGACTTGGTCGGCAGGATCTCGTACCTCGCCGACTCCAGCAGCTCGCGTACGAACGCGGCTTCCGATCTGTTCCGCATGGTCGATCTCTTCCCTTGCGACACGCTGGTCGGACAAAGAGGCGAAGCCCTTGCTCCCGATGCCTCTTCAACTCTACACTCATAATATGGGAATCGAGTTCCATAATCTAGAACATAAAGCCAGCGACACGGACCCGTTCCCAATGAAGTGCACATCGGCTCTCCGGACGTCGTGGTCCGGCGAGTTCCCAAGAGCGTCGGGAGAAAGCCCCATGAACTACAACGTCCCCTCGGTCGACCAGAGCGACCGGCGCGTACCCATCAACCTTCGGCAGTCCGGGCCGACGCCGGTCGAGACCCTGATCGACACGCGCGTACGCAAATCCCCCTATTGGGAGCTGTCCATGCAGGCGGGTTGCTGGCGTGCGTCGGTGTACAACCGCATGTACCACCCTCGTGGGTACGTACCCCGCGAAGAGGGCGGCATGATGGCCGAGTACGACGCGCTCGTCAACGATGTGACGCTGTGGAACGTCGCCGTCGAGCGACAGATCCAGGTGAAGGGTCCCGACGCCGAGGCCTTCGTCAACTACGTCATCACCCGCGACGCGACGAAGATCCCGCCCATGCGCGCGCGGTACGTCATCCTGTGCAACGAGGAAGGCGGAATCCTCAACGACCCGGTGCTGCTGCGCATCGCCGAGGACGAGTTCTGGTTCAGCCTGTCCGACACCGACCTGATGCTCTGGCTGCAGGGTGTCAACGTGGGAAGGCGATTCGACGTCGACATCGCCGAGATCGACGTATCGCCCGTGCAGATCCAGGGGCCGAAGTCGGTCGACCTGATGGTCGACCTCGTCGGTCCGGCCGCGCGAGACATCCCGTCGTACGGCCTGATGGCATCGGCCGTCGGTGGCTGCGACGTGATCATCTCGCAGACCGGGTTCACCGGCGAGAAGGGCTACGAGATCTACCTGCGCGACGCGACGCAGTACGCCGAGCAGATGTGGACCGCCGTCCTCGAGGCGGGCGAGCGACACAACCTCAAGGTCGTCGCGCCGTCGCATCATCGTCGGATCGCGGCGGGAATCCTCTCGTGGGGCCAGGACATGGACTTCGAGACCCTGCCGTTCCAAGTCAACCTCGCGTACCAGGTGCCGCGCAAGAAGGCCGCCGACTACATCGGCAAGGCCGCTCTGGAGGCCGCACGCGACCGGCTCGAGGCCGGCGACCCGCCGTTCACGCACAAGCTCGTGGGGATGAAGCTCGCCGGCAAGCCGATCGACGACTACGCGCCGGACTTCTGGCTGATCAGCGCGATCGAGGGCGGCGAGCCGATCGGGTACGTCACCTCGCCGTGGTACTCCCCCGAGCTTGGCACCAACATCGCGATGGGGCACGTACCGATGTCGCTGACCGAGCTCGGCACGGAGCTGTGGATCCATCTCCCCGACGAGTACGCCGAGACGCCGGGTGAGCCCGTCCGCGCCGAGGTCGTCGAGATGCCGTTCCGCCCGTCGGTCAACCCCAACCAGCGTGAGCTGCTGAAGCAGAAGGGCCTCGACGCGGCCGTCTGACCACGGTGAGGAGAGAGTTCTGGCCCGGTGAGGAGAGAGTTCCGGCCGCGCGGCGGGGCCGGGATCCTCTCCTCACCGGGCCAGAACTCTCTCCTCACCGTTACTGGCCGAGGCGGAGGAACTCCAGGTGGCGCTCGTACTGGTCGAGCATGTCGTCGATCAGCTGCATATGGCTGTAGCCCATCACGTCATAGCCCTGGCCGCCCTCGCCGAGATGCACCTCGACGCGTGAGTACGTCCGCTCGCCGTCGCCGTTCGTCCGGTACGCGGGCAGCTCCGCCTGCAGTGGAACGAGCCGGTAGCGGAACGTCTGGTCGTCCGCACTGAGCTCGACCTCGAGCTCGACATGCGTCGGCGACTCGCTGTCGCCGGCCGTGTGACAGGTGGCCTCGACCCCGTGCTCCGCGAGCTCCTCGCGTACTTCACGCATGGCCGGTAGCGCAGTGTCACTGAGGAAGGTCGAGACCTCTGCCGTGTCGGCGAACGTCATCGCCCGCCGCAGCCGCTCCTGCCAGAAGCGGCCGACCTTCGATCCGGGCGCTCCGTCGTGGTGAACGCGGCCCGACAGCTGCGCCGGCAGGATCGCGGCGCGACTGTCCTCACGGTGCCCCTCGACCCGCAGTGCCTTGTACAGCCCGAACATCAGCAGCACCATCACGAACGCGAACGGCAGCCCCATCACCACGGTCGCGTTCTGCAACGCGATGATCCCGTTGTCTCCCACACCGAGCATCGCGATGGTGAGGAGCCCGGTGATGGAGGCCCAGAAGATCCGCAGCCATGGTGGGGCGTCGGACCGCGGCGTACGCCGGAACGTCGTCAGGTTGCCCATCACCAAGGCACCGGAGTCCGCAGACGTCACGTAGAACAACAGCCCGACGATGATCGCCACGCCGGCGATGAACGGGAACCACGGATAGTCCCGTAGCAGCTCCCAGAGCCCGCTCGCGGGATCGGCAGCGGTCGCGGCACCGAAATCGGCGTCGCCGCCACGAACCCTGTCGAGCGCGGCGTTGCCATAGATGGACACCCACATCAGGATGTACGTGAACGGGATGATCATCGTGCCGGTGACGAACTGGCGGATCGTACGCCCGCGCGAGATCCGGGCGAGGAACATCCCGACGAAGGACGCCCACGCGATCCACCATGCCCAGAAGAACAGCGTCCACAGGCTCATCCACTCCGGCTGCGGGTCCTGCGCGAACGTCTCCATCGTCATGCCCGGGAACTTGCTGACGAAGTCGCCGGTGTTCTCGACGAGGGCATTCAGCAGAAACTGCGTACGCCCGGTGACGACGATGAAGAACGCGAGCCCGAGTGCGAGGATCACGTTGAGCTGCGACAGGAACTTGATGCCCTTGTCGACGCCGGATACGGCCGACGCCGACGCCGCGACGACCGCCACGACGACCAAACCGATCTGGGCCGCCTTGCCCTGCTCGATCCCGAACAGCTCATCGAGCCCGTAGTTGATCTGGGCGACGCCGATTCCGAGCGACACGGCGATGCCGAAGATCGTCGCGATCACGGCGGCGAGGTCGATGCCGTCGCCGAGCGGACCGTAGATGCGCTTACCGAAGATCGGATAGACCGCGGAGCGAATGCTCAGCGGGAGGTTCATCCGGAACGCGAAGTACGCGAGGGCGATGCCCATCAGCGCGTACATGCCCCAGCCGGTGATGCCGTAGTGGAACAGCGTCCACACCGTCGCTTCGCGTGCGGCGTCGACCGACTCGGGTTCGGCGGTCGGAGGAGCGAGGTACTGCGTGACCGGCTCCGAGACGGCGAAGAACATGATGTCGGTGCCGATGCCCGCGGCGAACAGCATCGACGCCCAGGAGAACATCCCGAAGTCGGGCGTCGAATGCTCCGGGCCGAGCTTGACCTTGCCGTATCTCGAGAATGCGAGCAGCACGACGAAGACCACGAACACGGTGGCGATCAGGACGTAGAACCATCCGAACGACTCCGTCACCCAGGTGAGTAGGTCGCCGAGTCTGACGGCAGCCGACTCGGGGTCGATGATCGCCCAGAGCGCGATGGCGATGATGCAGATCGACGATCCGACCAGCACCGGCCAGTTCGGGCGTACCTCCGGCTCGTCGGGTTCCCTGGTCACCTCGGCGCGCTCGGTAACGCTCATCGCGGGGGCTCCCTCCTGCCGGCAGTCGGCATCTCGTTGCGTGGGTCCCCCGGTGGGTACAGCGGTGACTCGTCACGATAGCGGTAGTACGGGACATCGAGCGGCTCGAGCGGCGTATTTCCCGCGATCAGGTCGGCCGCCTTCTCGGCGAGCATCATGATCGGCGCGTAGATGTTGCCGTTGGTGATGTACGGCATCGCAGACCCGTCGACGACGCGCAACCCGTCGACACCGTTGACCCGCATGGTGTTCGGGTCGAGAACGCTCAGCTCGTCGGTGCCCATCTTCGCGGTGCACGACGGGTGGAGGCACGTCTCGGCGTCGCGCGCGACCCAGTCCAGGATCTCTTCGTCGGTCTCGACGTCTGACCCGGGAGAGATCTCCCCGTCGTTGAACGGGTCCAAGGCAGGCTGGTTCAGGATCCGCCGCGCCGCACGCACCATCTCGGTCCACTCGCGACGGTCGGTCTCGGTCGACAGGTAGTTGAACCGCAGCGCCGGCTTCTCGTACGGGTTGGCGCTCTTGACCAGTACGTCACCGCGACAGTCCGAGTACATCGGCCCGATGTGCACCTGGTACCCGTGCTCGGCCGCCGGTCGCGACCCGTCGTACCTGATCGCGATCGGCAGGAAGTGGAACATCTGGTTGGGGTAGTCGACCCGGTCGTTGCTGCGGATGAACCCGCCGGCCTCGAAGTGGTTGCTCGCGCCGACACCGCGACGCGCAAGCCACTCCAACGCAACGCGTGGCTTGTGCCGGTGCTTGAGCCATGGCGCTATCGATACCGGCTGCTTGCTCGCGTACTGCATGTAGACCTCGAGGTGGTCCTGCAGATTGGAGCCGACACCGGGCAGGTCGACGAGCGGGTCGATGCCGACCGAGCGCAGATGCTCTGCGGGTCCAATACCGGCGAGCTGCAGGATCTGCGGCGTGTTGATCGCGCCGCCGCACAGGATCACCTCGCCGGCGGTCACCGAGCGGTGCAGCCGGCCGCCGCGCACGTAGTCGACGCCGACGACGCGCTTGCCGTCGAACCGCAGACCCGTGACGTGGGCGAGCGTCTCCACCGTGAGGTTCTTGCGACCCATCACGGGATGGAGGTACGCGCGCGCCGCACTCAACCGGCGACCGCGATGGACGTTGCGGTCGAACGGGGCGAACCCCTCCTGCCGGTAGCCGTTGACGTCATCGGTGCGCGGGTAACCGGCCTGCTCGGTGGCCTCGAGGAACGCGCCGAACAACGGGTTCGTCGCCGGCCCGCGCTCCAACACCAGCGGCCCGCTACCGCCGCGCCAGGCATCGGCGCCGGCCAGGCAGTTCTCCATCCGCTTGAAGTACGGCAGACAGTGCGCGTAGTCCCACGACTCCATGCCGGGGTCGGCCGCCCAGCGTTCGAGGTCCATCGGGTTGCCCCGCTGGAAGATCATCCCGTTGATGCTGCTCGACCCGCCGAGCACCTTGCCGCGTGCGTGGTAGACGCGGCGCCCACCCATGTACGGCTCGGGCTCCGACTCGTACTTCCAGTCGTAGAGCCGGTTGCCGATCGGGTACGGCAGCGCCGCCGGCATGTGGATCAGGGGATCGAGCTTGAAGTCGCTTCGTCCCGCCTCCAGTACCAGCACGCTGACCGACGAGTCGCCGCTGAGCCGGTTGGCGAGCGCCGAGCCGGCCGAGCCACCGCCCACGATCACGATGTCGAATGCATCTTTGGTCACGCTCGGTCCTCGCTCGTTCCTCGCTGCGGTCTGGCCGTTCCGATGTCCTTGGTCACGCTGGGCCTCCCTGCCCGCTGTGGTTGGCGAACCATTGCACGGGCTTCGGATCGATGTTGTGCCAGATGTGCTTGGTCTCGCGGTACTCCTCGAGCCCGGCGATACCGAGCTCACGCCCGAAGCCGGACTGCTTGTAGCCGCCCCACTCGGCTTGGGGTACGTACGGATGGAAGTCGTTGATCCACACGGTGCCCATCCGCAACCCGCGAGCGACGCGTTCGGCGCGGCCGGCGTCGCTCGTCCAGACCGCGCCCGCGAGGCCGTAGATGCTGTCGTTCGCGATCGAAACGGCCTCGTCCTCGGACCGGAACGTCTCGACGGTAAGAACGGGCCCGAACGACTCGTCCTGCGTCACCGACATCGCGGCCGTGCAGTCGTCGAGGATCGTCGGAAGGTAGTAGAACCCGTCGGCCAGAGCGGGGTCCTCGGGCCGGCGTCCGCCGCAGCGCAGCCTCGCGCCCTCCTCGATGCCCGCCGCCACGTACGCCTCGACCTTGTCGCGATGTGCAACGGAGATCAGCGGCCCGGTCTCGGCGCTCTCGTCGAACGGTCCGCCGAGCCGGATGTTGCCCGCACGGCGTACGAGCTCGTCGACGAACTCGTCATGGATCGACTCCTCGACGATCAGGCGCGCACCGGCCGAGCACACCTGGCCCGAGTGCAGGAACACCGCGGTGAGCGCGTAGTCGAGCGCGGTCTCGCGGTCGGCGTCGGCGAACACGACGTTCGGGTTCTTGCCACCGAGCTCGAGCGCGACCTTCTTCACCGTCGGCGCCGCCGCGGCCATGATCGATCGCCCGGTGACGAGCCCGCCGGTGAACGACACCAGGTCGACGCGCGGGTCTCCGGTGAGCGTCGGCCCGACGTCGGCACCGGAGCCGAGCACCAGGTTGACGACACCCGCCGGTACGCCCGCCTCGGTGAGTGCCTTCATCAGCCAGATCCCGGTCGACGGGGTCAGCTCGCTCGGCTTCAGCACGAACGTGTTGCCCGCCGCGAGCGCCGGCGCGACCTTCCAGGCCGTCTGCAGGAGCGGGTAGTTCCACGGCGTGATCAGGGAGCACACGCCGACCGGTTCGTGCACGACCCGGCTCGAGACGTTCGGCTGGCCGGTGTCGACGACCCGGCCCGCCTCGGCACCGGCGAGGCCGGCGTAGTGACGGAAGACCGCCTCGATGTCGTCGACGTCGTACTCGCTCTCGACCAGTCGCTTGCCCGTGTCGCGCGACTCGAGCTCGGCGACGCTGTCCTTGTCGCGGGCGAGGAGGTCGGCGACGCGGTACAGGATGCGCGACCGTTCGAGGGACGAGCCGTTGACCCAGGCGCCGTCATCGAACGCGGTACGTGCCGCCGCCACCGCACGTTGCGCGTCCGTTGCGCTCGCCTCCGGCACGGTACGTACGTGCGTACCGTCGGCCGGACAGCGGATCTCCCGAGTATTTCCGTCTGCTGCGTGGCCCCACTGGCCACCGATGAAGAGCTGAGACACGCCATGATCACACCACGCCGCGCGCAACCGCGCCAGACGGGCCGAGCCGCCGCGGCCGATGATTTCCCGGTACGTGGTTCGTCTGTCCCTGCGAACCAGCATTCGAGGAGTCGGACCCATGCGCAAGGTAGTCGTCTACACACTGTTGTCGGTCGACGGTGTCGCGGAGTCACCGAGCGACTTCGTACACGACTTCGACGAGATGATGCTCGCCAATCTGCGTCGCGTGATCGAGACCCAGGATGCCGTTCTGCTCGGGCGCACGATGTACGACGAGTGGTCGAGCGACTGGCCCGACTCCGACTTCGAGCCGTTCGCGAGCTTCATCAACTCCGTGCCGAAGTACGTCGTGACGTCCTCCGACCTGGACCTCTCCTGGAGCAACTCGACCGTGCTGGACGCCCCGCTCGCAGCGTCGATCGCCGATCTGCGGCGACGTCCGGGCGGCGACATCGGTGTGCACGGCAGCCTCACGCTGGCACAGTCGCTGCTGCGCACCGGCGATGTCGACGAGCTGCGGCTCGTCATCTCGCCGACGATCGCGGGCGTCGGTCGACGCCTGTTCGAGGACGGGCCGTCGAACCGGCCGCTCGAGCTGGTCCGCGCCGAGCGGACGCCGTCGGGCACGTTGCTCGCCGACTACCGCGTCGGGGAGTGAGCCCGGAGGCAACAATGCCGTTCGGGAGCTCCGAGGAATATATGTTCTCGCTATACTGAGGTCATGAGCGTGAACGGAGCGCGCGTGCGCACTGCCCGGGTGGCGGCGGGCCTCACGCAGGCCGAACTGGCCGAGCGCAGCGGCGTACGTCAACCGAACATCTCTGCTATCGAACGCGGTCTCGTCGACGCTCGTTCCGCGACTGTGCAGCGCCTGCTCGACGCGTGCAGAGTCAAGCCATCGCAAGCGCTGGATCTCCATCGCGATGCCGTGATCGACATCGTCTCAAGTCACCGAGCGCGCAGGCCCCGGGTGTTCGGCTCGACGGCACGCGGAGACGACACGGCCGAGAGCGACCTGGACCTGCTCGTCGAGTTCGACGCCGACGCAACGCTACTCGACCTGGTACGGATGGCCGACGAGCTCGAGCGTGTGCTCGGCGTCCGCGTCGACGTCGTCGACGACTACGGTGACTCACGCATTCTGAACGGGGCGCGGAACGAGGCGGTCGCGGTTTGAGACGGGGCGATGCCGAGCTCGTCGACGATGTGGCCGGGTTCGTAGCGACCGCGGACCGCATAGTGGCACTTGGCGAGACTGCCTTCTTCGACCCGACCGACGACATCCCGCGGCGTGCCGCTCGCTCGGTAGTCATCGACGTGGCCACCGCGCTCGGAGCGATGTCACCACGAACGCGCAGTCAGATTCCGGACGCGGATGCGATCATCGGCATGCGCAATCGCCTGGCACACACGTACCAGGCGGTCAACGAGCGCATCGTCTGGAACGTCTTGGTGCGAGAGCTTCCTCGACTCCTCGGCGCGCTGCGGGCCGCCCTTCCGAGCGCCGAGTGACACCACCCACCTCAGTGCGACAGCGAGATCGCCAGTCGCTCGTTCCGATACAGCAGACCGGACGTCGCGAGGATGGCGAGACCGGCGACCGCGAGCACTGCCCCGACCGCACTCGGCGCTGTGTAGCCGTACCCGCTGGTGATGACCACCCCGCCGAGCCACGCGCCGAGCGCGTTCGCGGCGTTGAGCGAGGAGTGGTTGAGCGCTGCGCCCAGCATCGCCGCATGGCCGGCGACCTCCATCAGGCGCATCTGTAAGCAGACCACCAGCGTCGAAGCGGTCATCGACACGAGGAACACCGTCGCGACCAGGGCCGGCGCATGGGACGCAACCTGGGTGAACACCGCGAGCAGTACGCCGGTCGCGACCAATGCACCCATCAGGGAACGCAGGATCGCCCAGTCGGCCAGCCGTCCGCCGAGCGCCGTGCCGGCGATGCCGCCGAGGCCGAACGCGAACAACACGGCGGGGATGAACGACTTGCCTTGGTGTGCGACGTCGGTGACCACCGGCGCGATGTAGCTGTACATGGCGAACATGCCGCCGAAGCCGACGGTGCCGATCGCCAGCGTCAGCCACACCTGCGGGCGCCTCAGTGCCGACAGCTCCGTACGAATGCGGGCGCCTCGGTCGCGCGGACTGTGCGGCACGTACGCAAGGACGAGTAGCGCCGTGGCGATGGTGATCACCACGACGGCGACGTACGCGGTGCGCCAGCCGAGGGTCTGGCCGAGCCAGGTCGCCGCCGGCACCCCGGCGACGTTCGCGACCGCGAGGCCGAGCATCACTGAGCTGACCGCCCGGCCGCGCTTGTCGGCCGGAACGAGCGAGGCGGCGATCAGCGACGCAACTCCGAAGTACGCGCCGTGCGGCAGCCCTGCGACGAACCGTGCGGCCATCAGCATCGGGTAGCTCTGCGCGAGCGCCGTCAGCAGGTTTCCGACGCCGAGCGCGAGTACCAGCCCGATCGCGAGCGCCTTGCGCGGCAGGGTCGCCGCTACCGACACGATCAGCGGCGCACCGATGAACACGCCGAGCGCGTACGCGGAGATGATGTGACCCGTACTCGGGATGGACTCATCGATCCCGGAGGCGATATCGGGCAGCAGCCCCATCGTCACGAACTCGGTCGTGCCGATCGCGAACCCACCGAGCGCGAGCGCGACGATCGCGTACGCGACGCGGGGAGTGCGCGGCGTACCCGTCTGCGGTGGGCTCAAGGTCGTGGTGGTCACCGTGGTTTCAATGCATTCGCGGAGCCGATCGTTCCGATCCTCGCCCATGAACTCGCTCACATCGCAGTCCCCCGCTCACATCGCAGTCCCCCCGGCCCGCTGGGCATGACGTTCGGGTGCGACACGCCCGGCGTGTCGCGCTCAAGCGTCATGCCCAGCGGGGCCTCAGGTGCGGGTACGCGAGCGGACGAGCGCGACCCCGCCCACCGCCAGGCCGGCGACGCCCACCCCGAGGGCGGTCCAGGACAAGCCGTCGGAGGAGTCGTCCGACGTCTCCTCCGGAGCGGCCGACGCGTCGGTCGGCGTAGCGTCGGTCGACGCCTGCTCGGCCGAGTCCGCCTCCGCTGCGGTCAGCGTGAACGACGGAGCGGGTGCCTCGAGATCCTCCTCGTCCTGGCCGTCCTTCGCGACCTCGTTCCAGTTCGTCGCACCCTTCTCACAGGTCTGCAGGGTCGGGAACCGCAGCGTCGTGTCGGCCTCGGTCGGCAGCGGCATGGACAGCTCGAACGCATCCCGGTAGCCGTCCTGCAGCGGCGTCTTCGCCGTGTACGTGACCCGCGAGACGCGGTCGTTCTCGGTGCCCTCCCCCGGTACGGGCTCGGTCTGCTTCTTGATCGTCCAGCCGTCGTTGATCGTCGGGGTCACGACGTCGATGCCCTTCGGGATGTCGATCGCGATCTCGGTGGTGGCCGAGCCGTCGCATCCGTGCGGCACCGAGAACGTGAGCAGGGCGTACTCGCCGGCGACGGTCGTCGACGGAGTCACCTCGACATGCGCGGAGGCGGGCACGGTGCCGAGCGCGATCGCGCCGACGGTGATGATGAGCGGCGCCGCGACGCGGCGCACGATGATGTGCATGTGATGGTCCTCTTCGTGCAGGGGTGTACGCGCACGCGTGCCCGAGGGGTACGCGCGTGGCGATGATCAGCGGTCGCGGGTCAGCGCCGGAGGACCCCGCCACGTCAGCGACGTGCCGATCCAGGTGAGTCGTACGCGGGTCGCAGCGGTCGCCGCGAGGCATTCCTCGCGGGACACCGGCGGCTCCAGGTCGCTGGCCGGCATGACGAGTCGCGGCCGCAACCAACACCAGAGCGCCCATGCTGCGTCCTCACCGCGGGCCAACACGAGCGCGATGACGACGGCCGCGAATGCGTGCGCGGCAAGCATCGTGAGGCCACCCGAATGCCCACCTGACGTCATGAACGCGGTATGCAGCAGCAGCTGTCCGGCACCGAGCACACCGACCAGCTCGAGGCGACCGAGTCGGTTGCGGGTCAGCGCCGCGGCGTACGCGGCCACCACGAGCGACGACCCGAGCAGGATCTCCGGGCCGGGAACGCTCCCTCCGGCAGAGAGGTGACCGACGAGCGAAAGGCCGACGACACACAGCGCGACCGCGGCGGCGCGTACGACGCGCAACGAGCCCCGATCGGGAGAGTTCACGGCCTCACGATAACGAGCGGGTCGGGAGCGGCCACTCGCGGCGTGCGTCGCCGTCCCAGCGTCGCCAACCGATCGCCTCGGCGGCGCGCTCCGGCGCGCGTCCGAGAGCGTCGACTGCCCGGCCGACCTCCGCCGCCGTGAGCCGTCGCGCAAGGGTGACGTGCGGCGTCCACTGACCGGGGGCGAGCGTCGAGCGCGGGTCCACCCCACAAACACGCGCAACGCTCGCCTGCAGCATCAGCAGCGGCACGGACGTGACCACGAAGCGGACGAGCACGAACCGGCGTCGCCCGAAGCACGCCAATGCGCCCAGTCGCAGCGGCATCGGCAGCCCCGACGCCAGCTCTGCCAGCGCTCCCTCGTCCGACGGGTCCAGCGCATCGCCGGCCCAGAGGGTCACATGCGGCCGGTTGGTGTCGGCGGGGTTCGCGCCCTGGCTCGGCAGACCGGCCTTCTGCAGTGCCGACCACTCCCCGCGTACGCCCGCGTCCGCATCGTCGTCCAGCAGCAGCTCAACGCTCTGGGTCACCTTGCCAGCATAGGAACTGCGACGCGCCGAAGCGCGGAGGAACATCGGCGGCCGCGTCGGTCGACGAAACCGCCTACGCCGGGTCCGGCATCCGGCCGTCGTTGTCGATCAGGTACTTCAGCGCCTTCACGGCCGAGTTGATCGAGCGGTTCAGGGCGAACCGGCCGCTCAGGTCGCCCCAACCGGGTGAGACGTTGAACTTCTCGCCCGCGATGTTCACCGACAACGACTTACCTCCCGTCATGGGAACCTTCTTCGCCGTCGTCTCCGACAGGGGACCGCCGTGAATCGGCTGCTGCTTGCTGTCGTACAGCGTGATCGAACCGTTCTCGATGACGACGAATCCGTGCTGGGCAAGAGGTTTGAGTCCACGGCCGATCTGGGTCTGGTCGAAGATCATCGCGCCGGGGTTCTGCTCCGAAGGCTGGCTCATGGTCACGTACGGTACCCAGCCACCCGACGGGCGACCGGGCGGACCGGCGCCCGAGCCGTGTTGCTAGCGTCGATCGAGCGTACGAGAGGTGCGCCTGACATCGCGAGGAGACCGACGTGAGCAACACCCCTGTCAAGGTTGCCGTGACCGGCGCGGCCGGCCAGATCGGCTACAGCCTGCTGTTCCGCATCGCCAGCGGAGCCCTGCTCGGACCCGACACTCCCGTTCAGCTGCGGCTGCTCGAGATCACGCCGGCGCTGAAGGCTCTCGAGGGCGTCGTGATGGAGCTCGACGACTGCGCGTTCCCGCTCCTCGCCGGCGTCGAGACCAGCGACGACGCGAACGTCGCGTTCGACGGCGCCAACCTCGCGCTGCTCGTCGGCGCCCGCCCGCGCTCGAAGGGCATGGAGCGCGGCGACCTGCTGGAGGCCAACGGCGCCATCTTCACCGCACAGGGCAAGGCGCTCAACGCGAGCGCCGCATCCGACGTACGCGTCGGCGTGACCGGCAACCCGGCGAACACCAACGCGCTGATCGCCATGCGCAACGCGCCGGACATCCCGCAGGAGCGGTTCTCCGCGCTCACCCGGCTCGACCACAACCGGGCGATCTCCCAGCTCGCCGCGAAGACCGGTGCCGCCGTCACGGACATCAAGAAGCTGACGATCTGGGGGAACCACTCCGCAACGCAGTACCCCGACATCTTCCACGCCGAGGTCGGCGGACGTAACGCCGCCGAGGTCGTCGACGACCAGGCATGGGTCGAGAACGACTTCATCCCGACCGTGGCCAAGCGCGGTGCCGCGATCATCGAGGCGCGCGGGTCCTCCTCGGCCGCCAGCGCCGCCTCGGCGACGATCGACGCCGCCCGCGACTGGCTGCGGGGCAGTGCCGACGGCGACTGGCTCTCGATGGCGGTCGCGTCGGACGGCTCGTACGACGTGCCCGAGGGCATCGTGTCGTCGTTCCCGGTGACGACGAAGGACGGCTCCTACGAGATCGTCCAGGGCCTCGAGATCAACGAGTTCTCCCGCGGTCGCATCGACGCGACCGTGCAGGAGCTCACCGACGAGCGCGACGCCGTCGCCTCGCTCGGCTTGATCTGACGCTGAGGAGAGAGTTCTGGCCCTGTGAGGAGAGACTGCGTCGTCGGTCGCGATCGACTACGTACTCTCTCCTCACAGGGCCAGAACTCTCTCCTCAGCGTTACGGGGACGGCTGCGACGGGATCACGATCGCCAGCGTGATGATCAGGCCCGCGAGTGCGCCCATCCACAGCACGTCGATCACCCGCCGGCGTACGCGCAGCAGGCCGACCGTGCGTTCGGGGATCGCGATCCGCGCGACCGCCGCAGCGGCAAACGCCCCTCCGCACATCGACATTCCGACGCGCCACGGACCGGCGGCCAGGACCGCGAGACCGGCCGCGACGACCACGACCGCGAGTACGTAGACCGCGGTGCCCAGTGGCAGGTGACGCGACACGATCCGCATCACTCGGCGGCTCGCTCGGCGGCCTCGACGACGTTCGTCAGCAGCAGTGCCCGCGTCATCGGGCCGACGCCACCGGGATTGGGCGAGATCCAACCGGCGACCTCGCTCGCCGCGGGGTCGACGTCTCCGACGATGCCGGATGCGTCGCGGCTCACGCCCACGTCGAGCAGCGCCGCACCGGGCTTGACCATGTCTGCCGCGACGATCCCAGGCACGCCCGCGGCCGCGATGACGATGTCGGCGCGGCGTACGTGGGAGGTCAGGTCGTGGGTGCCGGTGTGGCACAGGGTCACGGTCGCGTTCTCGCTCCTCCGCGTGAGCAACAGACCCATCGGACGCCCGACGGTGATGCCGCGCCCGATCACACACACCTCGGCGCCGGCAATCTCGACACCGTGCCGACGCAGCAGCTCGACGATGCCGCGCGGCGTACAGGGCAGCGGCGCCGGCTTGCCGAGCACCAGCCAGCCGAGGTTCGTCGGGTGCAGTCCGTCGGCGTCCTTGACCGGGTCGACGAGTCCGAGTACGCGGTTCTCGTCGAGGCCCTTCGGCAGCGGCAGCTGCACGATGTAGCCGTGACAGGTCGGATCGGCGTTCAGCCGCGCGACCGCGGCCTCGACGTCGGCCTGCGCCGCAGTGGCGGGCAGGTCGACCCGGATCGACTCGATGCCGACCTGTGCGCAGTCGCGATGCTTGCCCGCGACGTACTGCTGGCTCGCGGGGTCGTCGCCGACCAGGATCGTGCCGAGCCCGGGCACGACACCGCGCTCGGCCAGCTTCGTCACCCGGGCGCGCAGCTCGTCCTTGATGGCTGCCGCGGTCGCCTTACCGTCCAGGATCTGTGCCGTCACGGATGGAAGTCTGCCAGACCACAGATCACGTGTGCCCAAGACGCTCGCCCGAGCTCGTGGCCGTGTTGGGGCGATCCAGGGTCGCGACGGCACTCGCAGGTGGTTGAATGGGCAATCGCGGGGTAAACGCCACACGTCCAGGAGCTGACGCGATGCCCATCCGTGCACGGTTGAGCCAGGAGCGCAGCCGCGAACGACGAGACGCGCTCCTCGATGCGGCGATCGAGCTGTTCGCCGAGTCGGGTACGCGCGGGGTGACCCATCGCGCCGTTGCGGCCCGGGCCGGTCTGCCGACCGCGAGTACGACGTACTACTTCTCGTCGATCGACGAGCTCGTACGCGAGGCGCTGTTGCGGCACCTGGAGAACTGGATCACCGAGCTCGAAGGCCTGACGACCGCCGCCGAGTCGATCGGCACGGTGCCGCCGGACCCGGTCGACCTGATCGCGCAGATCCTCGCCGCCCGGCCGACCGAGCTCGTCACCACGCAGCTCTCGATCCTGCTTGCCGCAGCCCGTGACCCGCAGCTGCGCCCCACCATGATCCGGATGCTGGAGTCGCTCGAGGACGTCGCCGCCAGCCTCCTGACCAGGCTGGGTGCCCGCCACCCCGAGCGGATCGCGACCTCGGCGATCGCGCTCGTTGCCGGCCACGCTCTCGACCGCCTCAGCGAACGCCACACCACCCAGGAAGAAGCGACGATCCTGTTCCGCACGCTGCGCTCGCTGATTGTGGCCGACCTCCTCGACAAGGACGAACGCACCAGCATCCTCGGTCGGCTCGGCGCCAACGCGGCGGCCGGCTGAGCCCGGCGGTCACGCCTCCTCGACGCGTTCGGGTACGTACGTGGGCGGGCGCGGCAGCCACTGCGGCGTCACGGCGGCGACCACGACCACCAACCCACACACCACCCCGAAGCTCGCCGACTCGCTCAGGCGCGTCGACAACGCACCGAAGGTGGCGAAGATCGCGACCGCCGCGAGCTCGCTGGACAGTCCCGCTACCGACGTCACGGTCGCCCGCGCACTGCCCTCGATCGCGTCCTGCAGCCGCGCCTCGGCAACGATGATCGCGTTGTTCACCGCGCCGTACCCGATGCCGATCGCGACGAACGCGAGCGGCTGCGCGATCAGCGCACCGGTCACCAGCAGCCCGCCCGCGATCGCGACGAGCACGGCCATCGTCCTCGCGCCGATCCGGGCCGTACGTCCCGCGAGCGCGGTACCGATGGCCTGACCGGCGACGACGAGCGCGATCAGGATCGGCACGCCCGCCGGTTCGGTCCCCTTGTTGAGGGCGACGAGCGGGAAGTACTCGTCGTACGCGGTCGTGCCGAGCAGCAGGGCAACCAGGAGGACCCCGTTGCGGACCGTACGCACGCGACGTACCTCCCGAAGGCCGGAGACCAGCATGTGCACGTACCTCCGCCCGACGCCCTCGTCGGACCTGCCCCGCGCGGATGCCACGCGCGGTGCCGCCGGAAGGGTCAACGCGACGCCGAACTGCACCAGCGCGACAGCGACGCTCACCCATCCCACGAAGGCGTATCCGCCGAGCGCCATCAGCGGCGCTGCTGAGATCGTCGCGACGAGGTTGCAGACCATCGCAAGCGAGTGGGCGAAGCCGAGCAGCCGCGGGTACGACGTGGCCGCCCCGAGTGCGGCGAGCTCGTCGTACAGGTACGCCTCGTACGTCCCCGACATCAGCGCGCCACTCAATGCCCAGAGCACGAAACCGGTGGCGAATCCCGCGTACCCGGGCGCGACGATCCAGGTCGCGAACCCGGCGGCATAGATCAACGAACTGAGCGCGAGGAGCCGCCGGCGCGGCACCGTGTCCGCCCACGCACCCGATGGCACCTCGGCCGCGAACGCCGTC
This sequence comes from Solicola gregarius, assembly GCF_025790165.1. Lineage (GTDB taxonomy): Bacteria > Actinomycetota > Actinomycetes > Propionibacteriales > Nocardioidaceae > Solicola > Solicola gregarius. The sequence goes on along the minus strand of NZ_CP094970.1, from coordinate 3,116,684 downwards.
ACCGACCAGATCACGAACAGCGACGAGATCTCACCCGTCGACAGTCCGTGGTCGGCGAACAGCAGCGCGTACACCGCGTACAGCGGGATCAGGTCGCGCACTGAGAAGTACGCGAGCGCGCGTACTGCAAGGGCATGCGGGACGGCCCTCATCGGGTGCCGCCCGGGCGAGCTTCAGTGACTCAACATCGACAGGTGAGCATGGTTCAACGGTGCCAGGCGGGCCTGCCGACGTCAACGAGTTTCGAGCAGGCTGCCGCCGAGCAGCGATGTCACGAGCCGGCGAACCTCCCGAGGATTCGGGCGCCCACTCGCCCTACCCGCATAGTGCATGTGCGCCGAGCCGATCAGCGCGAGGGCGATCGCATCGACGTCGGCGTCCGCGGCGATGCGGCCGCGGTCGCGCTCCGCGGCGAGGTAGCCGGAGAGCATCACCGTCGCCTGCCCCAGGACGGGTACGCCGGACTGTCCGGCCTCGCGCAGGCGGTCACGAAGTGCGTCGCGGGTGGTGATGAGACCGACGATCGACACGGCAACGGACTCGAACACCTCGGTCAGCGCATCACCGACGTTGTCGACGACGGCCCCACGGCCCACCGACTCGAGCAGGCGGTCGGCCTGGTCGCCGACGCGGCGGACGCGGTCGAGTACGAGCTCCGCGAGAAATCCGTCGAAGTCGGCGAAGTGCCGGTGGAGTACGCCCTTGGCACAGCCGGCCTCAGCCGTGACCGCGCGACTGGTCAGCGCATTGATGCCGTCGCGCAGCAGAATGCGCTCGGCAGCGTCGAACAGCTGCTGGCGCGGATCCCGGATTGCGACACCGGTCGGCATCGGTCTCTCCTCCGGTCTCGTGCGGCTCGGTGCCGTTGCCCGAGTGGGCATGCGCCCATTATGGTGGGCGCATGCCCACTCTACCGTCGAAGGAACCCGCGGAGACACCGCGGCAACCCCACCAGGCACGGGACATGGCCGAGTCGTTCGGCACCGATCCGCAGCGGTACGACCGCACGCGGCCGAGCTATCCGCCGGGCCTGATCAAGCGAATCGTCGCCGAGAGGCCGGGCATCGACGTGCTCGATGTCGGGTGTGGCACCGGCATCGCGTCGCGACAGCTTCAGCGCGCCGGGTGCGCAGTGCTCGGAGTCGACGTCGACGAACGCATGGCGGCGTACGCCCGTGAGCGCGGCCTCGATGCTGAGGTCGCCGCATTCGAGCAGTGGGACCCGGCCGGACGAACCTTCGACGCGGTGGTATCGGGCCAGACCTGGCACTGGATCGACCCGGTCGCCGGTGCGGCGAAGGCCGCCGAGGTGCTTCGTCCGCACGGTCGCCTCGCCATCTTCTGGAACTCCTTCGAGCCACCGACGGATCTCGCCGAGGAGTTCGCCGCCGTCTATCGCCGGTTCGTACCCGAGATGCCGATGCTGCACCGCGCGAACGCCGCGGGGAGCGCGTACACAGCCATGGTCGACAAGGCCGTCGAGGGAGTTCGCCGTACCGGCGACTTCGCCGAGCCCGAGACGTGGAACTACGTCCGGGAGCAGGAGACGACCCGCGACGAGTATCTCGACTTCCTGCCGACCTCAGGGGCCGCGGCGACGTTCTCGCCCGAGACCCTGTCCGCCGTGCTGGACGGCGTCGGCGCGGCGATCGACGCTGCGGGCGGGCGGTTCACGATGCGCCACCCGGCGGTCGCGTTCACAGCCCGCCGCACCGCCCGCTGAGCGCACAGGACGCGCGGATCTCAGTGGAAGAAGTGCCGCGTTCCGGTGAAGTACATCGTCACGCCGGCGGAGCGGACGTACTCGACGACCTCGTCGTCGCGTACGGAGCCGCCCGGCTGCACGATCGCGCGTACGCCCGCCTCCGCCAGCACCTGCGGGCCGTCGGGGAACGGGAAGAACGCGTCCGACGCCGCAACCGAGCCACGCGCTCGGTCGGCACCGGCCCGCTCGACGGCCAACCGGCACGAGTCGACCCGATTGACCTGACCCATCCCGACCCCGACGGCGGCGCCGCCGCGGGCGAGCAGGATCGCGTTCGACTTCACCGAACGGGACGCCCGCCAGGCGAACGCCAGATCGGCGAGTACGTCATCGGGCGCCGGATCGCCGGCCGCGAGGGTCCAGGTGCCCGGGTCGTCGCCAGGGGCATTGACGTGGTCGACCTGCTGCATCAGCACACCACCGCTGATACCCCGGAACTCCACCGGGTCGGGGAACTCGTCGGCCGGCACCTCGAGCAGCCGGATGTTCTTCTTCCGGCCGAGGATCTCGAGCGCACCGGGCTCGTACGCGGGCGCGACGACGACCTCGGTGAAGACCTCCGCGACCTGCTCGGCCATCGCGACCGAAACCGGCGCGTTGACGGCGATCACGCCGCCGTACGCCGACACCGGATCGCAGGCGTGCGCACGACGATGCGCCTCGGCGACGTCGACGCCGACCGCGATGCCGCACGGGTTCGCGTGCTTGATCACCGCGACGGCGGGTTGCTCGAACGTCGCTGCTGCCCGCCGGGCGGCATCGGCATCGACGTAGTTGTTGTACGACATCTCCTTGCCGTGCAGCTGCTTGGCCGCCGCAAGGCCACCACGCCAGTGCCGGTACAGCGCCGCGCCCTGATGGGGGTTCTCGCCGTACCGGAGCACCGCCTGACGCTCCCACGTCGCGCCGGTCCACGCCGGGAATCCCGCGCCGTCCGGCGCGTACTGGTTCGCGAACCACGACGCGACCGCCACGTCGTACGAAGCGGTGTGTGCGAACGCCTCGGCCGCGAGCCGCTTGCGCTCTTCGAAGGTGAACCCGCCGCTCGTGGCGGCCGTCACCACGTCCGCGTACCGGTCGGGTGACACCACGATCGCGACCGACGGATGGTTCTTGGCGGCCGCGCGCACCATCGACGGCCCACCGATGTCGATCTGCTCGACCACCTCGTCGGGCTCCGCGCCCGACCTCACCGTCTCGACGAACGGGTAGAGGTTGCTGACGACGAGGTCGAACGGCTCGATGCCGAGGTCGGCGAGCTGCCGCTCGTGGTCCTCTCGCCGCCGGTCGGCCAGGATGCCCGCGTGCACCTTCGGGTGCAGCGTCTTCACCCGCCCGTCGAGGCACTCGGGAAACCCGGTGAGGTCCTCGACCTTGGTGACGGGAACACCCGCGTCGGCGATCCGACCGGCCGTCGAACCGGTCGAGACCAGCGCGACTCCCGCGTCGTGCAATGCCTTCGCGAGCTCCTCGAGTCCGGTCTTGTCGTACACCGAGATCAGGGCGCGCCGCAGCGGCCGGCGACCATCGTCTGTTGTCGTGCTCACGTTGCGAACCGAACCAATCTGTTGTCGATGACGTACCCCTCGCGGGCCATCCGGCCCACGGTGTCGACGAGCATTGCCCGCTCGGCGACCTTGATGCGTTCGTGCAGCGTCGCCTCGTCATCGTCGAACTCGACCGGCACGGCGACCTGCGCGACGATCGGCCCGGTGTCGACGCCCTCGTCGACGATGAACAGCGTTGCGCCAGTGACCCGCACGCCGTACGCGAGTGCGTCGCGCGGGCCGTGCATGCCCGGAAACGACGGCGACAGTGCGGGGTGGGTGTTGACCGTACGCCCGCCGTGCGCGGCCAGGAAGGCGCGACCGGTCAACCGCATGAACCCCGCGAGGACGACGAGATCGGGTTCGTACGCCGCGACCGCTTTGGCGAGGGCAGCGTCCCAGCTCTCGCGGTGCGGATGATCGCGCAGCGACTCCACGAACGTCGGTATGCCCGCGCTCTCGGCCCGCTCCAGCCCGTGTACGCCGGGCCGATCGGAGCCGACGGCGACGACCTCACAGCCGTACGCCGACCCGCGGCTCGCGTCGAGGAGCGCCTGGAGGTTGGTGCCGGCTCCGGAGACCAGGACTACGACGCGCGCTGGTCGGTCCACGACAGGACCAAATGACACGGGCACGAAGGCACTTTCTGTTGGGCGCTACGACCGCTGCTCACGATAGTGCCCCAGCGCACCGCCCAGTGCGCCGCCCACCGTCAGAGCGACGACGGCGACCGGCATGCACCACATCGCGGCGCCCACGTCGGCCATCCGCCCCGGACCGACGGCGCCGCCCGCACACATGACCACGAGACCGACGAGCAGGCCGGCGGCGCCACCCGCCGTGGCGCCACGCACCATCGCGTCGTAGATCGACGCATCGTCGAACGCTCGACCGGCGACGACACCGCCCACCAGGCCGGCCAGCAGCGGTACGACCATGAGTGCCGCCACCCAGCCGGGCGGCGTACCGGAATCGGGCAGCGCGGCGGTCACCGGGAAGATCGGCAGCTCACCGAGCCGCACATCGACGACAGTCACCGACGTGTCCGTGCCGAACGCGAACCCGGGCCCGAGCAGCACGCTGACGGCCAGCAGCAGGAGGTTCGGGAGGAGTAGCACACACACGAGCACGATCGCCGCGCCGCCGATCGTGCCCGGGGCGAGCCGCGAGAACGAGTCGTGTACCTCGCCGAACCCCACGATCAGCCGGTACGCGAGCAGCACGACAGCGGCACCGAACAATGCCCCGCACGCCGACCCGGCGCCCAAGACGACACCGCGCACGAACCCCGGCGCTGACTCCCACACCTCGCGCAGCCGACCGTCCACGCACATGGCACCGACGAACGCGGACAGCCCCGCGAGCGCGAATCCGCCCAGCCCGGCGCGTACCGCCGAGAACGACGCGGAAGGCGAGGACGCCACGAGGGCCGTCACAGCCAGCGCGAGGCCGTACGTCGCGGCGGCGCTCAGCATCAGGGTGCCGACCTCACGCTGGGTGATCGACTCCGGCCCGAGACGGTAGGCCGCGTACGCGACGGCGACACCGGCGAGCAGCGGTACGCCGAGCGGTACGACCGTGATCGCGATGCCGCCGACCGACACGGCACTACCATGGCCCGCCAGCCAGAACCCCGCACCGATCTGCATCGCCGCCGAGATCGAACCGGCACCCGAGGCGAGCCACACCACGACGGCGAGACCGACGCACAGCACCACCCCGCCGAGCTGGACGGCGCCGGCGGCGAGCACCCCCGAAAGGACCGGCGGGCGACGCGGCACCTCGGGCGCCAGGGCCGCTGCAGCCTCCGCCCGCTCTCGTACGGTCGTCATCGCAGCGCGCTACCGGTCGCGTTCGTCCGTCGCTGTCTCCTCACCGCTCCATCGTCCCCGGCGAATCCCGCCAGGTCTCTGCCAACACGCCGGTGTGTCGGAGGCAACGTCGCCCACGGTTGGGTGGGCATGGCGCATCCTCTACGGTCGTATGGGTTGCTCCGCGTGCAGCAACACGAAACGTTCAGTAATCACACGGCGTCCCTGTGCACTCGAAGGAGGGGTGGATGACCCGCGTCGAGGAGTTCGACTCGTTCTACGACTCCACCCGCCAGTACGTACTCCACCAGGTGTACGCGCTGTCCGGTGATCTCGGTATCGCCACGACCTCGGTCAAGGACGCGTATTCCAGGGCGTGGCAGGGATGGTCGAAGGTGCGCTCGCGCGACCCGCTCGCGTTCGTGCGCTCGGAGGCCTGGCGCCAGTCGGTGCTGCATCGCCGCCCGCACCTGCGCCGGCGCAAGCACTCCGACGGCCAGGACCAGGAGCTGCTCGACGCCCTGCACGAGCTCCCCGCCAACGCCCGGCGTCTGCTGGTGCTCCAGACCATCGGTGAGCTCGGCCCCGACGACGCGGCCCGGGAGGTCGGCGTCACGGAGGAGTCCGTCGCGTCGGCGACGGACACCGCCGGTGCCGCACTCGAGCGCCGGCTCGGCACCGACCGCCCGTCGATCGAGGCGCGCCTGCGCGACCTGCGGGCCGTGACCGACGGAGTGCCCTTCGAGCGCCCCTCCCTGGCCCGCCGCCGCGCCCAGCGGCGTGGGCGCCGTCGTACGGTCGGAGTGATCGCCGCCGGTGTGCTCGCGGTCGTCGGTGCCGGGGTCGTCGTCACTCAGGGCGGCCCGCTCGACAACGCCGCCGACGCCGCCGGTCCACACGCGCGCCAGCTCGCCGACCCCGACGAGCTGCCCATGGCCGACGACGACATGCTCGACGACTCCCAGCTGCGTGACATCGACGGAAAGCCGTGGAAGGCCACCGACACGAGCAGCGGGATGAGGCAGCGCGACAACCTGTCGACGTGTACGCCGCAGCGGTTCGCCGATCCTCGCGCGGCCGGAGGCTGGGTGCGTACGTTCGCGCCGGACGACGACTCAGGCCAGTACGCCGTGCAGTCGCTGGAGGTCTCTCGCGACGAGAAGAGCGCCGAGGCCGGATACCGCCGCACCGTGAGCTGGTACGCCGACTGCTCCGTTCCCCGTCTGCAGCTGATGCGGTCGTACACCCTGCGTCACGACGGCCGCGAGACCGTGATGATGCAGATGCGCCGCTGGGACGATCCGACGCGCACGTACACCATCGGCGTCACCCATTCGGAGCTGGTGACGACGACACTCGTGCACTCCGCGAAGGGCAACCGCGGGGCAAACGTCGACAAGTTCTCCCGCGCTGTCGACGAGTCGCTCGCGCCGCTGTGCGACGACGACGACCGCGGCTGCGCCAAGCCCGGCAAGGTCCGGCCGTCGCTGCCGCCGGCCACCAGCACTGCGCCGGAGTTCCTCGGCGTCGTCGACCTGCCTCCGGTCAAGAACGTCGACAAGATGTGGGTCGGTACGGACCCGGAGGGTGCGAATCCGAACCCGTCCGCGACCGCCTGTGACAAGGCCGAGTTCAAGGGCAAGACGATCGACAGCGCGCAGGCGCGTACCTTCGTCATACCCGAGGAGCCGGCGCTCTCCGACGCGCAGTCGCCCTTCGGCATCTCCCAGACGGTCGGAGACTTCAAGAACCAGAAGGCGGCCGTCGCCTTCATGCGCGACGCCATCGGGCGCATCGGCAAGTGTGAGGAGGACGACCTCACGGCGAAGGTTCACGATGGCAAGCGGATCGCCTCCAAGGGCATCACCGGCAACACCTGGCGACTCACGTTCGAGGTCGACGACAAGCACACGGTCGACTACCGCCTCGGCCTGGTACGCGCGGGCGGGCGCGTGGCGCAGGTGACGTTCGCCCCGCTCGACAAGTACGACATGCGACCGGCCGACTTCGACCGCCTCGTCGCGCGGGCGGGTGCGCGGCTCCGTACGCCCGCCGAGTGACCGACGGCCGGGTGCAGCGATACCAAGTTCACTTGGTTTAGCTCACTTCCCCAGGCACCAACGCCTAGGGAGGTGCAGCGATACCAAGTGAACTTGGTATCGCTGCCCGCCGACCTCGCCACCTCGGCGGGCTGACGTCGCCTCAGTGCGCCCGCAGGTAGGCGAGTACGGCGAGCACCCGCCGGTGCCCGGACTCGGCCGGTGACAGCCCGAGCTTGGCGAAGATGTTGCCGATGTGCTTGCCGACCGCGGTCTCCGAGACGTACATCAGCTCGGCGATGCGCGCGTTCGCGTGCCCCTCCGCCATCAGTGCGAGGACCTCGCGCTCGCGCGGCGTGAGCGCATGCAGCGGATCGTCGGTGCGCCGCCGCACCATCAGCTGCGAGACGACCTCGGGATCCATGACCGTGCCGCCGTCGACGACCCGTCGCAGCGCATCGAGGAACTTGTCGACCTTCCCGACGCGCTCCTTGAGCAGGTAGCCGATGCCCGCGGCTCCGCCGGCAAGAAGGTCGGCGGCGTAGCTGTCCTCGACGTACGCCGAAAGCACGAGGATCGCCAGCTCGGGCATCATCCGCCGCGCTTCCACGGCGGCCCTGAGGCCCTCGTCGCTGAACGTCGGCGGGAGGCGTACGTCGAGCAGGGCCACGTCCGGGGAGAGCTCGGGCAGCCGGGCGAGCACGTCGTCCGCGTTGTCCGCCGCGTACGCGACCTCGATGCCCTCGTTCGACAACAGCAGGGTGAGGCCCTGACGCAGCAGCGCGTCGTCCTCGGCGATCACTACCCGCATGGGATCTCCACATGCAGCGTCGTCGGACCGCCGTCGGGACTGGTCATCTCGAAAACTCCCTCGAATGCTTCGACCCGGCGTCGGATGCCCGGCAGTCCGGTGCCGCCGTCGTCGGTCGCACCGCCGACCCCATCGTCGTGGACCTCGATCACGACGCGATCCCCGGCCCTGTCGTCGACGGTCGCAACCGTGACCCACGCCCGCATCGCTCGGCTGTGCTTCGCGATATTGGTCAGCGCCTCCGAGACGACGAAGTACGCGGCCGACTCGACCGCGATCGGTGCCCGCCGCAGCCCCTCGGTGGTCAGCGTGGTGTCGACGGGGCAGCGAGCGACGGCCGCGGCCAGCGCTCCCCCGAGACCTCGTTCGTCCAGGACCGGCGGGTAGATGTTGCGTACGACGTCACGCAGTTCCGCGAGGGCCGTCTCCGCGGCCTCCTGCGCCTTCAGCAACACCGGGCGTACCTGGTCGGGGCTACGCCCGAGCGAGCGCTCGACGATACCGAGATGCATGACGACGCCGACCAGCTTGTTCTGGGTGCCGTCGTGCAGATCGCGTTCGATCCGTCGCAGCTCCGAACCGTGCGCCTCGAGCGCCGATGCGCGGCTCTCGGTCAGCTCGGAGACGCGCCGGGTCAGCAGCGCCTGCTGATTGGGCTGCAGCATCCTGCTCGTCCACCACACGCGCATTGCAGCAAGGGCCGGGAGCACCAGGATCGCGACCGCCATGAGTGCGATGCCGAAAACCATGGTGGCGAACGCGAGCGGCCAGCTCGTCACCTCGAACACCGGCGCGGCCGGCTCGTCCGCCGGCAAGACCCACCAGTACGCGGGCACGATGATGTCGCTGAGCGCCGAGAGCGGCAGAACCACGCCGACCAGCCCGATGACGAACCCAGGGAGGCCGTGCACGACGAGCCACAGTAGATCGCGGTACGTCGCGCGGTCCTGGAACGCGACCTGCGCGCGAGCGAACCAGTTACCGGTGAGGGGCACGTACGCCGAGTCGATCGCTCGCCCGGAGAACCGCCCGACGCGGCGGCGAGCCACATCGGCATGCCGCCGCAGCACGCCGACGCCCCACGGCAGTGCGAGCCAACCCGGCACGGTCGCCAACGCCATGATGATCAGCACGAAGAGCCAGGCGAGGGAGATGAGCGATGCGCCCGTCTCGACGGCGAGGAACGGCAGGACGCGCGCCGACCGTACGGCGCGCGCCCTGCCGAGATGCCACAGCTTGCCCATTGTGATGGTGACGCTACCGGGCGCCCACGTAGGTGGATTCCGGGGCGGGCTCACGCTGCGGACCGCGGTCCTGATGGCCCGGCCACCACGCCTTGTGGCCGACGAGGGCCGTCAGCGCGGGCGTCAGGAACATCGCCATCACGAACGCCACGATCAGGATGCCGATCGAGATGCCGAAGCCCATCTGCTGCAGCGTGACGTTCTCGGCGAGGAGCAGGACACCGAACGTACCGGCCAGGATGAGCCCTGCCGCGGCGATCGTCGGGGCGGTGTGCCTGACCGCGAGGCTCGCTGCGGCGCGCGGCTCGTACCCCTGGCGGGCTTCCTCCCGTAGTCGGGCGACCATCAGGATGTTGTAGTCGGTGCCGATCGCGACCACGAACAGGTACATCATCAGCGGCAGGCTGAACAGCAGCCCGCTCTCGCCCTTCAGCTCCTGGAAGACGAACACCGTCGAGCCGAGTGAGGCCAGGAACCCAAGGGCAACGGACGCCATCAGGTACCACGGCGCGACCACGCTACGCAGCATCAGCGCGAGTACGACGAGGATGCAGACGGCGGCGACGGGGAACACCACCCTGTAGTCGACATTGACCGCGTCCTCGATGTCGACGAGAACCGACGTGAGCCCGCCGACGTACGCCTCGGACCCGTCCGGTGCGGAGTCGTGGACGACGTCGCGCAGGTCGCCGCGGACGAGGTCCCTCGCAGCGCCGGACTCGGGTGCGTCGTCGAGTACGACGGACAGATGCGCGGCAGAGCCGTCCGGGCTGATCTCCGCCGGCGACACGTCGCCGACACCGTCGACTTCCGCGAGCCTCTGACCCATGGTCTCGACGGAGGCCGGATCCAGCGATCCACCATCGTCGGACTTGACGAGGATGTCGGTCGGTCGCGTACGCCCGGCGGCGAAGCCGGACTCCAGATCGTCGAGCGCCTTCGCGGACTCGGTGTCCTGCGGGCCGGAGTCGGACTGGTCGAACTCGGCGACGAAGCCCGCCGAGAGCATCGCGAGCACGGCCATCATCAGACCGGCGACCGCCGCGACCCCCTTCGGCCGGCGCGCGACGAGCGCGCCGAGCCTGCCCGCGACCCGCTCCTTGGGCACGCGCTGCCACGACCTCGACGGCCAGAAGACCTTCGTACCGAGCAGTGACACCACAGCCGGTACGAGGGTCAGGCCGGCCGCGAGGGTGACTCCTACGGCGATCGCGAGCGCCGGCCCCCACGCCTGCAGCTGGCCGAGCGTGGAGAGCGCGAGCGCCATGAACGCGATGATCACGACTGCGGCGGCCGACGTGATGGCCTCGCCGACCCTGGCCACGGCCTCGATCATCGCCTGCTTCGGCTCAGAGCCGGCGCGTAGCCGCTCGCGGAACCGGAACATCAGGAACAGGAAGTAGTCGGCGCCGACACCGAACAGCACGATGATCAACAGCTGCTGAATGCTCGTATCGACCTGCAGGTCGAACCGATCACTCGCCCACCCGATGAGGCCCGTGGACGCAACCATCGCGACGACGATCGAGGCGATCGGAAGGATCGCTATGATCGGGCTGCGGAAGATCGCCAACAGCAACACCACGATCAGGCCGAGCGTGGCCAGCATGATCATCTGGTCGACATCCCCCGTCGCCTCGAGCTCGTCGAGGCTCGACGCGGCATCTCCGGTGACGCCCATCTGGAGATCGGAGTCGGCGAGCAGCTCCGCAGAATCGGCGCGCAGGTCGCGTACGGAGTCGGCCATCGTCTCGCCGAAGATGACCGAGTCGGAGTCGCTGGTCGGTACGACATTGGCCAGCATGATGGTGCCGTCCGGCGCGACCTGCTCCGGGCCCGTGACGATCTGCTTCACATCGCCGTAGTCGTTGGCGTCGAGGTCGTCGACCATCGAGGTGATCTGCTTCTGGTCGGCAGCGGTGAGCTTGCCGCCGTCGGCACGCTTGAACACCAAGATCGCGGCCGGGTCGCTGTCGCTCGGGAACGACGTGTCGGCGATCTCTGCCGCCTTGACCGACTCGTACGCAGGCGGCAGGAAGTCGGCTTGGTCCTGGGTCGTGTCCAGCGACGGCGCCAACGACGCGACCGTGACGGCTCCGACGATCCAGACCAGGATCGTGAGCCATGGATGGTGGACGACGCGGCGTCCGATCCACGCGAACATGGGTCTCCTCAGAGGGTGCAGGTGGGTGGATGTTCGTCCGTACGTCCCGCTCCGCCCCCCGTCCGGAGCGGGTCTCCCGAACACCCCTGACGCTATTTGCGCGGCGCGCGCGTCAACATCTGCCGAGGGCCCGATCTGGGGTAGGGCTGGCTACACCCCGGGGTGGCGTGCGCGCTACCCGGACACCGCGAGAGGCGCATGTTTGTTGTCGACCGGCGTTGTGAACAACCGATCTGCGCCACTCGGGACGGAGTTACCTCAGGCTCCGTCGTGCGCGACCACGCTGGTTCTCTCACCCTCCAGCGTCGTGTTCAAGTACCCGACCTCGTTCGAGTACCTCTTCGCCCTGACGTAGATCTGGATCTGCGGAGCGCCGTTCCACTCGTTCACGCTGATGTAGAGGAGTTGCGCGTCCTCGACATTCAACTCGGTCAACGCGTACTCGAAGTTCGCGAACAGCTGGTCCAGGTTGAGGTCGCGCAGGTCGACCAGAACCCGATCACGTACACCATCAGACGCGGCAGCCGATGAACGCAACATCGGGTCATGGGGGTAGTACGACCAAACCTGGCTGGTCGGATCCGCGCCACCGAGGGGTTCGCTCAAGGTGGCGTACTCCGGACGGAACGACGCCTCGACGACGTAATCCCCACGCTTCTCTCGATATGCGTCGATCAGCGCCCTGATGTCTTCCTCGCTACCCGACCACCCCTGGATCTCCGGCACGCGGATGCCTTTGCCCGAAGGAGCCGCGGCGCTCAGCTCATTCTCGACGTCGCTCCACATCACCACGTCCTCGCCGGTGACCGCCGACTCCGCCTCGCTCACGGACCCGATAGACGAGTCGGGCGGCTCCGGGCCGTCGCCGACGATCTGCCAGCCGATGAAGCCGAGCACGGCGACGGCGGCAACCGCCGCGATGACCGGGGCCCTCGAGCTCGACGGCTCGGGCTCCGGCAGGACGTTCTCGACCTGGAGATCGGCGAGCACCGCGTCGAGCTCCGCGAGCGTACGTGCACTCAGCGTCGCGGCGATCCGCGCCTCGCGTTCGTCGGCATCGATCTGGCCGTCGACGTACGCATCGTCGAGCGCGGCGACGACTCGATCCCGGTCGTCGTCACGGGCCCGCTTCTGACGATCTCCGTCCGATGCCAATCGACGCTCCCTCCGCCGCGCCTGTATATACGAAAGGCGCATTGCCGCGGGCGCGACCCGCGACAATGCGCCGTTCAGGCTGTCTGTCAGCCGAGGCTCTTCAGGATCTCCCGCATCAGCTCGGCGGTCTCCGACGGCGTCTTGCCGACCTTCACGCCGGCGGCCTCGAGGGCCTCCTTCTTCGCGGCGGCGGTGCCGGACGAGCCCGACACGATCGCTCCCGCGTGGCCCATCGTCTTGCCCTCGGGTGCGGTGAAGCCCGCGACGTACCCGACGACCGGCTTGGAGACGTTCGCCTTGATGTAGTCGGCGGCCCGCTCCTCGGCGTCGCCGCCGATCTCGCCGATCATCACGATCGCCTTGGTCTCCGGATCGGCTTCGAACGCCTCGAGGGCGTCGATGTGCGTCGTGCCGATGATCGGGTCGCCGCCGATGCCGAGGGCCGTCGAGAAGCCGAAGTCGTTCAGCTCGAACATCATCTGGTACGTCAGCGTGCCCGACTTCGAGACGAGCCCGATCGGGCCCGAGCCGGTGATGTTCGCCGGGGTGATCCCGGCGAGCGCCTCGCCCGGCGTGATGACGCCCGGGCAGTTCGGACCGACGATCCGGGTCTTGCGGCCCGGCTCGCTGGCGTACGCCCAGAACTCCGCGGAGTCCTGCACGGGGACACCCTCGGTGATGATCACCAGCAGCGGCATCTCGGCGTCGATGGCCTCGATCACGGCGTCCTTGGTGAACGCCGGCGGGACGAACACGACCGACACGTTGGCGCCGGTCTTGTCCATGGCCTCCTGCACCGTGCCGAACACGGGCAGCTCGACGTCGCCGTGCTGCACCGTGGTGCCGGCCTTGCGGGCGTTCACGCCGCCCACGACCTGGGTACCGGCGGCGAGCATCCGCGCCGTGTGCTTCGAGCCCTCGCTCCCGGTGATGCCCTGGACGATGACCTTGGAGTCGTTGTTCAGAAAGATTGACATCTCTGCCTCCTCAGCGGCTCGCCAGCTCGGCCGCGCGGTCCGCGGCGCCGTCCATCGTGTCCACCATCGTCACGAGGGGGTGACTGCGCTCGGTCAGGATCCGGCGCCCCTCCTCGACGTTGTTGCCGTCCAGTCGTACGACAAGCGGCTTGGTCGCCTCGTCGCCGAGCAGGTCGAGCGCGCCGACGATTCCGTTGGCGACCGCATCGCATGCGGTGATGCCGCCGAAAACATTGACGAAGACCGCATTGACCTGCGGGTCGTTCAGAATCACGTCGAGGCCGTTCGCCATGACCTCGGCCGACGCACCACCGCCGATGTCGAGGAAGTTGGCGGGCTTGACGCCCGCGTGCCTCTCACCCGCGTACGCGACGACATCGAGCGTCGACATCACGAGGCCGGCGCCGTTGCCGATGATGCCGACCTCACCGTCGAGCTTCACGTAGTTGAGACCCTTCGCCTTCGCCTTCGCCTCGAGCGGGTCGGCGGCGGCCTTGTCCTCGAACGCGGCGTGGCCCTCGTGGCGGAAGTCGGCGTTCTCGTCGAGCGAGACCTTGCCGTCGAGTGCCTCGAGCACGTCGCCCTCGAGCCGGGCCAGCGGGTTGACCTCGACGAGCGTCGCATCCTCACGGGTGAACACGTCCCAGAGCTTCTGCACCATGACGACGGCCTGGTCGGTCAGCTCGGCCGGGAACGCGGCCTCGGCGACGATCTCGCGGGCCTTCGCCTCGTCGACACCGGTGCCGGCGTCGATCGAGATCTGCTTGACGGCGTCGGGGTTGGTCTTCGCGACCTCCTCGATCTCGACGCCACCCTCGACGCTCGCGATGCAGAGGTACGAGCGGTTGGACCTGTCGAGGAGGAAGGAGAAGTAGTACTCCTCGGCGATCTGCGCGGCGGGAGCGATCAACACGCGGTTGACGGTCAGGCCCTTGATCTGCATCCCGAGGATGTCTCCGGCACGGGCCTCGGCCTCGTCGGGGGTCTTCGCCAGCTTGACGCCGCCGGCCTTACCGCGGCCGCCGGCCTTGACCTGAGCCTTGACGACGACGGCGCCGCCCAGCTGCTCGGCCGCCGCCCTCGCGTCGGCGGGCGTCTCGGCCACGACGCCGAGCGTCACTGGCACCTCGTGCTTGGCGAAGAGCTCCTTCGCCTGGTACTCCATCAAATCCACTGTGCTGTCCGTCCTTAAAGCTGGCGACTGACCGGATGCTCGGGGAGAGTTGTCGTGGCCACACGACCGGGGAATATGCTCCGTAGGCGTTGTGGACTTTAGTCCCGTCGGATTCGCCCACGACATTCGGGTACGTCACCGCCGCGACCCAAGGAGAGCAATGGCAGAGCACACCGTCAGGTCGGGCGAGGTCGGCCTCGCCGTCCGTACGGGCGGAAACGCCTCAGGCCCGACGCTCGTCATGGTGCACGGATTCCCCGACACACAACAGATGTGGGACCCCCTCGCCGAGCGGCTCTGCAGCGACCACTTCGTCGTCACGTACGACGTACGCGGCGCCGGAGCGTCGACGGCGCCACGCGATCGCAGTGGCTACCGGACGAGCCGGCTCGTCGACGACCTCGTCGCCGTCCTCGACGCGCACGCGCCGAGCGGCGCGGTGCACCTCATCGGGCACGACTGGGGCTCCGTACAGCTGTGGGACGCGGTGACCAGCGAGGCCACCGACGACCGCCTGCGTGGCCGCATCGCCTCCTTCACGTCGATCAGCGGGCCGTCACTCGACCACTTCGGCGACTTCATGCGAACGGCGCGTACGACCGGTCACTCCCGTGACGCACTCCGCCAGGCGGCCCATTCCTGGTACATCGCGGCGTTCCACGTGCCGCTCGTACCCGAGTGGGTCTTCCGCCGGTTCGGCGGCCGGCTGCAGGAGACGCTCAACCGCTCCCAGCGCCTCGGCGACGACCCGCATTGGCCCGCCACCTTCGCCGAGGACGGCGCCAACGGCGTCGGCCTCTATCGCGCGAATGCCATTGGTCGGATGCGACACCAACGACCGGCCAGCACCTCCGTGCCCGTCCAGGTGATCCTGCCGATCCACGACGACTTCTTGATACCTGCGCTCTACCACCGGCTCCCGCAGTTCGTCGACGACCTCACGCTGCACGAGGTCGATGCCGGGCACTGGGTGGCGCGTACCCACCCCGATGAGATCGCAGAACGCGTTCGGGTGATGACGCTGAGTCAAGGGTAATCTGGGCCGTGGGGCGGGCCCGATCCGCAACCCGCGGACGCCCGGGCTTCCCCCGCAGTATCGTTTCCGTTATTCTCTGGCGAGTCTTGCCCGCAATCCGGAGGTTCGTTTCGTGCCGTCGCGCCGCGCACCGAAGCGCAAGGCCGCGCCATCACGCGCCTCCCGCACATCGCACCGCGCCCCCAAACCAACGGGGGGCAAGCGCGCGTACAAGCAGCGCTCCCACGCCGCACCGACGGCTAAGAAGCGCACCCTACCGGCCTTCTCGATGCCGATCGCCGCGGGCGCGACGGCGTTGGTGATCGCCGGCGTCGGTGCGGTGACATTGGGGCCCGCAACCGGCAGCGACTCGGATTCCGGCCGCCAGTACCCCGCGCTGAGCGGCGACGTCGCCGCCGCAGGATCGCTGACGTCACGCGATCCGAACGTCGGCGCCTTCGACCCGAGCCGTGACGCCGACCGCGAGCTGCTCGAGGAGCAGGCCGAGCAGCAGGCCGTACAGCGTCGCCAGGCGCTCCAGGAGCTGGCGGCAAAGACCCAGCAGCAGGCGAAGAAGCTCAAGGCGACCCAATGGGTGCTCCCGCTCGCGGGCTACCGGATCACCGCGACGTTCGGCGAGGCCGGCCCCTACTGGTCGTCGGGGTATCACACCGGTCTCGACTTCGCCGCGGCGTCGGGTACGCCCCTCGTCGCCGTTGCCCATGGCACGATCACCGACACGGCGTACGACCCGGCGTACGGCAACCGCACCATCCTGACGCTCGACGACGGCACCGAGCTCTGGTACTGCCACCAGACCGATCAGAGCGTCGAGGTCGGCGACACCGTCGATCCCGGCGATCCGATGGGCACCGTCGGATCGACCGGCAACGTCACCGGCCCGCACCTCCACCTCGAGGTCCATCCGGGCGGCAGCGACGACGGCGTCGACCCCTACACCGTGCTCGAGGAGCACGGTGTGACGCCGTGACGATCGGCACATCTCGCGCGTTCTTGGTTTCGCAGAACCGACTGGTAGCGTCGGCAACTCCGTGTCCGCTACCACGAGGTTCCATCTGTGTCGTCCGCTTTACCGTCGCCTCCCGGGGGTAGCGGCGACGACCCCGTGAGCGCGGAGGCGTCGTCGAGGCGCTCTCACCGAGCGCCCAAGTCGCGCAGGAGCCCACTGCTCCGCCGCGTACCCGTACCCGCCATCCTCGGCGTTGCAGCGCTCGTCGCCGCCGGCATCGGTGTCGTGCACACGACGTCCGACCCGCTCGGCGACACGTTCACCGCCGAGCCGTCATCGCTGTCCTCCGGCATGGCGGTTCCACAGCCGACGTACGCCCGCGCGAACTCGCCCGAGGTGAGCCGCAGTGTCAGCCGGGAGACGCTGACGAAGCAGGCCGAGACGCAGGCCCGCCAGCGCGAGGCCGCGCTGAAGCAACTCGCGTCCAAGTCCGAGGACCACGCCGACGAGCTGCTCGAGGAGCAGAAGAAGCGCGAGGAACGCCTCGAGGCAGAGCGCGAGAAAGCCGCCGAGGAGGGCGCGGAGCTGTCGGCCCGGGCCACCGCCGACGGCCAGTGGGTGCTGCCCGTCGCCGGCTACACGCTGACGGCGACGTTCGGCGAGACCAGTCAGTACTGGTCGACGGTCCACACCGGGCTCGACTTCGCCGCGCCGTCGGGTACGCCGATCGTCGCCGTCAGCTCGGGCACGATCACCTCGACCGGCTACGACGGCGCGTACGGCAACAAGACCGTGCTGACCCTCGACGACGGCACCGAGATCTGGTTCTGCCACCAGACGTCGATCAGCGTGAGCTCGGGCCAAGCGGTCTCGCCGGGTGACCAGATCGGCACCGTCGGCGCTACCGGCAACGTGACCGGGCCCCACCTGCACCTCGAGGTACGCCCCGGAGGCGGCGATCCGGTCGACCCGTACACCGCCCTGCAGGACCACGGCGTCAACCCGTAGCGCCGAGATCTGGGATGTAACGGTCGGTTTGCCGGCCGCGGATCAGCAGTTGCATCCCAAATCTCGGGGATAGGCGGAGACTCAGAGCTTCTCGACCGGTGCGTACCGCATCAACAGTCGCTTGACGCCCTCGGAACCGAAGTCGATCGAGGCGACCTGCTTGTCGCCCTCGCCGTCCATTGCGACGACCGTGCCGAGCCCGAAAGTGTCGTGCGTGACCCGGTCTCCCGGCGACAGGCTCGGGACCGCCCGCTGCTTGCGCCCGGCGGACGAGAGGGACGCGCTGCGCATCGGCGCCGTCCGGCGCGTCGTGACGGCACCACCCTCCCAGCGCGTGGTGTCCGCCTCGGTACGCCGCCAGTCGACGAGGTCGGTCGGCAGCTCGGAGATGAACCGGGACGGCGGGTTGTGCGCGGGCGCACCCCATGCGGACCGGACGACAGCGCGGCTGACGTACAGCCGACGTTCGGCGCGGGTCACGCCGACGTACGCGAGCCGCCGCTCCTCCTCCAGCTCCTTCGGCTCGCCGATCGAGCGCTGGTGCGGGAACACAGCGTCTTCGAGGCCGGTGAGGAACACGATGGGGAACTCCAGGCCCTTGGCCGTGTGCAGCGTCATCAGCGTGACGACGCCGGAGTCGTCGCCGTCCGGCGAGTCGGGGACGGAGTCGGCGTCGGCGACCAGCGCCACCCGCTCGAGGAACGCGTCGAGCGAGCCGGGCTCGAATGTCTGGTCGCCCTCGTCGATGGGCTCGGTGTCGCTCACCAGGGCGGCGTCGGCGACGAACTCCCGCGCCACCGCGACCAGCTCGGCGAGGTTCTCGACCCGGGTCTCGTCCTGCGGGTCGGTGCTGTTCTCGATCTCGGCGAGGTAGCCGCTGCGCGAGAGGACGGCCTCGAGCACGACGTCGGCCGGCTCGCCCGCCCCGACGAGACCCTGGACCTCACGGATGATCCCGGCGAACTTCTCGATGGAGTTCAGCGAGCGGGTGGCCAGGCCCGGCGCCTCCTCGGCTCGTTGCAGCGCCTCCCAGAACGTGATGCGCTCCCGATCGGCGAAGGCGCCCACACATGCCTCGGCACGGTCTCCGATGCCCCGCTTGGGGGTGTTCAGGATGCGGCGCATCGAAACGGCGTCCGACGGGTTGACGAGCACCCGGAGGTACGCGAGGGCGTCCTTGATCTCCTTGCGCTCGTAGAACCGGACACCGCCGACGACCTTGTACGGCATGCCCGTACGGATGAACACCTCCTCGAACACCCGGCTTTGTGCGTTCGTGCGGTAGAAGACCGCGACGTCACCTGGGCGGGCCAGGCCGTCGTCGGTCAGCCGGTCGACCTCGTCGGCCACGAACTGCGCCTCGGCGTGCTCGTCGTCGGCGACGTACCCGACGATCCGCTCGCCTCGACCCTCTTCGGACCAGAGGTTCTTCGGCTTGCGCGACTCGTTGCGCGAGATCACGGCGTTGGCCGCGTCGAGGATCGTCTGCGTCGAGCGGTAGTTCTGCTCGAGCAGGATCGTGGTCGCCGTCGGGAAGTCGGCCTCGAACTTCGAGGATGTTGCGGATGTTCGCGCCCCGGAACGCGTAGATCGACTGGTCGGAGTCACCGACGACGAGCAGGTCGGACTCCGGGTCGTCGCACAGCTCGCGGACGAGGGCGTACTGCGCGTGGTTGGTGTCCTGGTACTCGTCGACGAGCACATGGGTGAAGCGCCGCCGGTACTGTTCGCGTACGTCGGGGAACGCCCGGAACAGGTTGACGGTGTTCATGATCAGGTCGTCGAAGTCCATCGCGTTGGCGTCGGTGAGCCGGCGCTGGTACGTGGCGTACGCCTCGGCGTAGACCCGCTCGGTGTCGTTACCGGCGCGCGATGCCGCCGTCTCGTGGTCGACGAGCTCGTTCTTGGCGTTCGACATCCAGTTCAGGATCGCCCGCGGCGTATGACGCTTCGGGTCGAGCTCCATGTCGCGGCACACCAGCGTCATCAACCGGCGTGAGTCGGCGGCGTCGTAGATCGAGAACGACGACGTGAACCCGAACTTCGTGGCGTCCTTGCGCAGGATGCGCACGCAGGCGGAGTGGAACGTCGAGACCCACATCACCTTCGCGCGCCCACCCACGAGCGTGGCCACCCGCTCACGCATCTCGGCGGCGGCCTTGTTGGTGAAGGTGATCGCGAGGATCGAGCCGGGATGCGCGTTGCGCTGCCCGATCAGCCAGGCGATGCGCCGGGTGAGGACCCGGGTCTTGCCAGAGCCGGCGCCCGCGACCACGAGCAGCGGGCCGCCCTCGTGCATGACGGCCTTGCGCTGCGAGTCGTTGAGCCCCTCGAGCAGCTGCTCGGCGGTCGGACCTCGACGTTTGCGAGGCGGATCGGGCGGACCGGCGTCTGGCGCGCTACCCGTCGTCTCCGTGGGCGCGGCGGACGACTGAGAAGGAACCGGGAACGGAAGACTCATATCGCCCCTCAGCCTACGTTCCGCGACCGACAACGCTCGGGCGGCTCCCGCGTACGCGGTGGCGGGAGACGACGCCTGCCCGATTGTGTACACAATCTCAGAGACGGTTCGGAACTCTCGTGGAAGAGGTTCCCGTCGCCGCGTTGATTGTGTACGATCTGGCGTGTTCTGGCTCACACGGGGACCTTGGAGGAGAGATGGCAACTCGTACGTCCCGGCCGCGCGTGGAACCGCGTGAGCCCATCCGGATGCCCGCGCTCTGGGTCGCCGTCACGGCGACCGTGCTCATCGGCGTACCGCTCTACCTGCCCGAAGGCACCATCGACCCGATCGTGCTCGGTGTGCCCCTGTGGTTGCTGGTCTGCGTGGTCGCCGCCGTCGCGCTGTCGGCCATTCTCTGCGTCGCTTGCCTGCGCTGGTGGTCGCTCGCCGAGCCTGCCGAGGCCGCGGCAGAGTTCGAGGAGGACGCCCGATGAACGACCTCGCATTCGCCGGCACCGACGGCGTCGTCGTCCTGATCGCGTACGCCGTGGTGATGCTGGCCATCGGCTACTTCGCCGGCCGCGACCGCCCCGGCGCGGGCAAGAGCATGCGCGGCTACTACCTCGCGGGCGGGGGCCTCGGGTTCGTCGCGCTGTTCTTCACCCTTTACGCCACCCAATACAGCGGCAACGCCGTGGTCGGCTACGCGCCCACTGCGTACCGAAGCGGGTTCTCCTGGTGGCAGTCCGTACCGTTCATGACCGGCATCATCGCGGTCTACCTGCTTTTCGCACCGCGCCTCTACGTCGTCGCCAAGCGCGAGGGTTTCGTGACTCCGGTCGACTGGATCCGGCACCGGTTCAACTCGACTCCGACGGCGATCCTCGCGACGGGACTGATGCTGTGGGGTCTCGGCAACTACCTGTTGGAGCAGCTCGTCGCGATGGGCCAGGCAACGTCCGGGCTCACCGGCGACACCGTCCCGTACCAGGCCTCGGTGCTCGCCTTCGTCGTGGTCATGCTCGTCTACTCGTGGGTCGGCGGCATGCGTGCTGTCGCGCTGACCGACGTGATGCAGGGCATCGCCCTACTGATCGGCATCTTCGCATTGCTCTTCGGCGCGCTCTACCTGGTCGGCGGCGACCTGGGCAGCGTCACCGAGCACCTGCGTGAGACCGATCCCGCCAAGGTAGGTGTGCCCGAGTTCGACGTGTCCCTGAACTGGTTGTCGATGATCGTCCTGATCGGCTTCGGCGCGGCGATGTACCCGCACGCGATCCAGCGGATCTACGCCGCGCGCAGCGAACGTACGCTGAAACGGTCGCTGGCCGGCATGGCCTGGATGCCACTGGTCACTACCGGCGTCGTCTTCGTGATCGGCATCATCGGCATCCAGCTGATCCCGGGGATGTCCGAAGGCGAGTCCGAGCAGCTCGTCGGCAAGATGGCCAACCAGGTCGCGGATATCAATGTCTTCTTCTACATCATCATGATCCTGTTCTTCGGCGGAGTCGTGGCGGCGATCGTGTCGACCGCAGACTCGGCGTTGCTGAGCTTCTCCTCGCTGATCTCCAAGGACATCTACGCGCGCCACATCGGCCCGGACACCAGCGAGCGGCGCCAGGTGCTCGTGGGCAAGGTGGTCGGCGTCCTCGCCATCGGCGTCCTTCTGTTGCTGGCGTGGAATCCGCCGAGCACGCTGTACGACATCTTCGTGCTCAAGATGGAGCTGATCGCACAGCTCGCACCGGCGTTCATCCTCGGCCTTTACTGGCGGCGGCTGTCGGCCTGGCCGGTGTTCGCCGGCATGGCGACCGGCGCCCTGCTCGCAGGCATCCTGACGATCGCGGGCTCCGACGGCTGGCACGGAATCCCCGGCGGGCTCATCGGACTCGGGCTCAACCTCGCGATCTGCGTGATCGGCTCCCTGCTCCTCCCCAACCGCGATACGGGACACGCCGACACCGGGAAGTACGTCACGCCCGAGGCGCTGGCAACGGCGCCGAGCATGCAGGAGGTGCGCCCGTGAACGACACGGTCTCGATGGTGTACGACCAGCTACGCCGGCAGATTCTTACCGGCGAGTTCGGCGAGGGCGACCGGCTGCGGGAGGGGCCACTCGCCGACTTGCTCGGCACCAGCCGCACCCCCGTACGCGATGCGCTCCGGCGCCTGCACGGTGATGGACTCGTCGAGCTCACCCCCAACCGTGGCGCACGCGTCACCGGGTACGCGCAGTCCGACCTCGACGACATCTTCGAGCTGCGCGCCCTCCTCGAGGGCTTCGCCGCCCGTCGCGCCGCCGAGCTCGGCACGGCCGACACTGCACACCTCATCGCGTTGTGTGACGCGATGGAGGCGGCCGCGGCGGGGCGAATCGACGCGAGCGACGAGATCACCCAGCTGAATCTGCAGTTTCACTCAGCGATCCATCGAGCGTCCGACAACGCGCTGCTACCGAGCATTCTCGACGGCGTGATCGCGATAGCTCTCGTGCGCCACACGTTTCACCAGTACGACGAGGCGGAGACGGCGCGCAGCTTCGCCCAGCACCGCGAGCTGGTGCGGGCCATCTCGGCGCGCGACGGCGTGTGGGCGGAAGCGGTCATGACCGCTCACCTTCGCGGAGCACATTTCGCGGTCGACCGCGAGACCAACGAGACCATTACGGAGGACACACCTTGACCGAACGGAACGGCCCACTCGACGGATATCGCGTCATCGAGGCGGGCTCGCTGATCGCGGGTCCGTTCTGTGGCCAGCTGCTCGGGGACTTCGGCGCCGAGGTGATCAAGGTGGAGGACCCCGATGGCGGAGACCCCATGCGGGATTGGGGTACGAGCGCCGACGGTGTTTCGCTCGCGTGGCCGGTGATCGCCCGCAACAAGAAGTCGGTCACCTGCAACCTGCGCAGCACCGACGGGCAGGCCGTCATGCGCAGACTGGTCGCGTCCGCGGATGTGCTCGTCGAGAACTTCCGGCCGGGCACGCTCGAACGCTGGGGACTCGGGTACGACGAGCTCGCCCGGTTGAATCCGGGTCTCATCCTCGTCCGGGTGACCGGTTACGGCCAGACCGGGCCCTACGCGAGCCGGGCCGGGTTCGGCTCCGTCGGCGAGGCGATGGGCGGTGTGCGGTACGTCAGCGGCGAACCCGACCGCCCGCCGAGCCGGGTCGGCATCTCGCTGGGCGACTCGCTCGCCGGGACGTTCTCCGCGTACGGCACGGTCATGGCACTGCTCGAGCGCCAGAGTTCCGGGCGCGGGCAGGTCGTCGACACGGCGATCTACGAGGCGGTCTTCGCGCTGATGGAGTGGCTCGTACCCGAGTGGCAGCACGCCGGCGTACGCCGCGAACGCACGGGGTCGATCCTTCCCGGCATCGCGCCCAGCAACGCGTACCCGACCGCCGACGACTCGCAGATCATCATCGGCGCGAACCGCGACACGGTGTTCACCCGTCTTTGCGAGGCCATGGAGAGGCCCGAGCTCGCGGCCGAGGGACCGTACGCGACACACCGCGGGCGCGGCGAGCACCAACACGACCTGGACCGGCTGATCGGCGAGTGGACCAGGACGCTGCCGGCGTCGGACGCACTCGAGCGGCTGAATGCGGCGGGCGTACCCGCCGGTCTGATCTACACGGCCGAGGACATGCTCGCGGATCCCCACTTCGCGGCCCGGGAAGCGATCGCCACCATGACACACCGGCAACTCGGCGACGTGTCGATGCAGAACGTCGCGCCGAAGCTGTCATCGTCGCCGGGTCGGCTGCGGTGGGTGGGCCCGGAACTGGGCGAGCACAACGACGAGGTGTACGGCGGCCTGCTCGGCCTGGACGACGACGAGCGGAAGTCGCTCGAGTCCGTCGGGGCGATCTGATGCGGGTCGACATCTGCGAGGTCGGACCGCGCGACGGGTTGCAGAACGAGCCCGAGGTGCTCGACCCGACGGTACGAGCCGAGCTGGTGACGCGATTGGCGTCGACGGGCGTGCCCCGCATCGAGGTTGCCAGCTTCGTCAGCGCGCGGCGCGTACCGCAGATGGCCGATCCCGAGAAGGTAGTAGCACTCGCCGAGGCTCCGTCGCCGGTGACGCGTGCGGCCCTCGTACTCAACGAGCGTGGGTACGAACGACTCGCCGCGACGGACGTGCCCGAGGTACACGCGGCCTTCTGCGTCAGCGAGACGTTCAACGAGCGCAACCAGGGTTGCCCGGTCGCCGACTCGGTCGAAGCGACGAAGCGGATCATTCGGCGAGCGCACGACGACGGGCGTCGGGTAACGGTGACGCTCGCCGCGTCGTTCGGCTGCCCGTTCGAGGGCGAGGTCGACCCGGGCGAGGTTCTCGCGTACGCGGGCGAAATACGCGAAGCGGACGAGATCGTATTCGCGGACACCATCGGCGTCGGCGTGCCCCGCCAGGTGCATCGGCTGCTTCGCGGAGCTGCCGACCTCGATCGTCCGCTCGGTCTCCATCTGCACAACACCCGCAACACCGGCTACGCGAATGCGTATGCAGCGTTGGAGTCTGAAGTATCGACACTCGATGCCTCCGTGGCGGGCATCGGCGGGTGCCCATTCGCGCCGGACGCGACGGGCGACATCGCCACCGAGGACCTCGTGTATCTGCTCGACCGCGAGGGTGTAGAGAGCGGCGTGGACATCGACGCGGTGATCAGCGTCGCCGAGTGGTTGCGCGGCGTGCTCGGTCGGGACCTGCCGGGGCGGCTGCATCGTGCGGGGGTGTTTCCTCCCGCCTCTTGATCGCGTTGGACTCTTGCGTTTGTACTGAGACAGATGATACAATGTTCAGTACAAACGTTCGGAGGTGCGCGATGGTCATGGTGTTGCAGTGGCTGGTGTACACCGTTCTCATGTCGGCGATCGGCCTCGCCTGCATCTGGTTCTTCTGGACGAACCTGGCCGCCAAGACCGGTGAGGAAGTCAGCGGACTGCGACCACCCGCCGACCTGAGGCTCGACCCCGGCGCGCGGCACGCGATCTTCGATGAGCTCTATTGGCGTCGGCGTGCGGGCTTCCGCGCCGCGGCGATCGTCTATGTGCTGGTGACCATCGCCTTCCATCCGATGTACGTGTCCGATCGGCTGTCCGACGCGGCGCGACCGGCTGCATGGGGCATCGCGCTCTTCCTTGGATTCATGATCGGCGAGACGTACGCCGCGACCGGAGCCGCCCGGACTCCGCGTGCCGCACACCGGGTGGCGACGCTCGCGCCGCGCGATGCCGCCACCTACCTGTCCCCGTTCGAGCGCACGGCGCAAGCGACGCTTCTCGGCACACTCGCGGCAGCAGCCGTGCCACTTTCCGTCGATGCCGCCCGCATGGACGAACCCGGTTGGGTGATGTACGCGGTCTATGTGGTCTGGGCTTGGCTGTCGATCGGAGTCGCGTGCCTGCTCGCACAGCGCTGGGTACTCGCCCAGACTCCCCCGCTCGACGATAGCCGGCGCCTCGTCGTACGCGAGTACGTCACTGCCTCGGCGATCCAGCAACTACACAAGGCACTCTGGCTCTCGGCCCCGCTGGCGTACGTCACCGCGGTCGCCTTCGCGCTCGGCCCGATGCCGAGCGGAGGCGAGCTGGTCGCGGCATACGGCCCGGTCGCCCTGGTCGTCGGCGCCTTCCTCTGTTACCGCCGCTGGCGGCAGCTGCCCGACCCGGTCTGGCACTTCGCGCGTACGACGGGGAGCACGGCATGAGCGAGACCTGGCATTGGCTCATCTTCTGCGGGGGCGCGTTCCTGATCGCTCTGCCGTTCACGATCATCGAGTGGAAGCGCGCCGATCGCCAAGCGATGAAGCTCGTCGATCGACTCACCCCGCCCGCAGGCATGGCGTTGACCGATGACGGCACGCAGTGGCTTCAACGCCAAGTCGCCCGACGTCTGCGATGGGCAGCGGTGACGACGCAGATTGCGATCTGCTTCACCGCGCCACTCGTGTTCGGGTTCCTCGACGTGCCGATCATCAACGAGTTCGGCGCACCGATGTACGGCGCCGTTGCCGTGTTCATCGGTCACACGGTCGGTTCGACGTACGCAACGGTCCGCTCGGCATGCGCGAGCACTTCGGTACGCCGCTCGGCGCCCGTCACGCCACGCACGCTTCGCACCTACGTTCGCGGGTGGGAGCACGCAGTCCTGGCCTGCCATGTCCTGACTGCGCCGGTGGCGCTCGCGGCCGTCGCCGTCGGGTGGTTGACGGGCCGTTTCGACGACGAGGCGGCGATCGTGTGCGGGGCGCTCGCGGCGCTGTGGGCGATCGCCGTCGGCGGGATCTGCCTGCTGTTGAGGCGTACCGTGCACGCGTCGCCCGTCGTCGACGAAGATCTCCACGTCGCCCGTGAGTTGTTGCTCTCGTTCGCGATTCGCTCGCTGCTCGTATGCCAGTTCGTGATCATCGGCCTCGTTGCGTCGGCACTCTGCACCTACGCCTACCTCACTGTCGACGGCTTCCCCTGGGCGCTGAGCGTGGCCCCGATGTACGCGGTCGGGGCGATCGGCCTGGGCATGTACGTCACACGCGTCAACCGCGAGGACAGAGACGCACCCGCTCCCGAGTGGTACTTCGCCCGTACGCTGGAGCCAACCTCATGAACCTCATCGTCGTCGACACCTCCATCGCCGAAGCGCCGTACGAACAGGTGCGCCGGCAGATCGCCGCGCACGTCGCGTCGGGCGAGCTCAAGGCCGGGCAGAAGCTGCCGACCGTACGCCAGCTCGCCACGGATCTCGGCCTGTCCAACAACACCGTCGCGCGGGCGTACCGCGAGCTCGAGGCGGGCGGGGTGATCGAGACACACGGCCGCAAGGGCACGTTCGTCACCAGCACCCTGCTCGGCCAGACCGACGGTTCCGGCGCACAGGACGCCGCCGCCGAGTACGCCGCGCTGGCCCGCCGCCTCGGCCTCTCCCTTCCCGAGGCGACCCGGCTGCTCGAGGCCCGCTGGTCCGACCGCTGAGCCTGCACAAAGTTTGGTGCGAATTGCACCACCGGACGGCGCCCAAGACGTGCAATTCGCACCAAACTCTTCATCACACGGTCAGCCCCGCGAGCCGGCGAGTCCCCTCGCGCCCGCCGGCCCGCTTCCCGAGTCCGTGTCGGTGGGTACGAACGGCGCGCCGGCCGACTCACGCAGACCGATCCGGTCGTGCAGCCGGCGCAGGAACGGCGGTGCCCACCAGTTCGCCCGTCCCATCAGCGTCATCACGGCCGGCATCAGCAGCATCCGCACCAGCGTCGCGTCGACGAGCACCGCCAGCATCAGTCCGACGCCGACCTGCTTGACCGGGGAGAACCCGCCCGCGACGAACCCCGCGAATACCACCGCCATCAGCACCGCCGCCGCGGTGACGATGCGCCCGGTGTGCTGCAGGCCCTCACGGATCGCGCGGTCGTTGTCGCCCGTACGCCGCCACACCTCCGCGATGCGCCCGAGCAGGAAGACCTCGTAGTCCATCGACAACCCGAACGCGATCGCCAACATCAAGGCCGGCGTCGTCAGACTCAGGCCGCCGAGCGCATCGGTGCCGAAGAGCCAGCCCAGGTTGCCGTCCTGGAAGACCCACACGATCGCGCCGAAGCTCGCGCCCAGGCTGAGCGTGTTCATCACGAGCGCCTTGGCCGGGATGACGATCGAGCCCGTGAACAGGAACAGCAGCACGAACGTCGCGACCACGACGATCCCCAGTGCATACGGCGCCCGCTCGACCAATGCCGCGCGATAGTCGACGATCTCGGCCGCGTCACCCGTGACCCGCACGGGCACCGGCGCATCGGTGCCTCGGAGGTCGTCGACGAGATGCTGAGCCGTTTCGCCCTGGCTGTCGCCCTCGGGCACAACATCGATCACCGTCAACCCCGGCACGCCGTCGCGTACGGCCACCGCATGCACGTACTCCGTGGCCCGCAGCGTCGAGATGTACGCGTCGAGGTCGCCCGGCCCGATCGTACGATCGGCGACCACCGTGATCGGATCGGCCTTCGCGGCCTCGTCGAACCGGCTCTCGACGATCGACTCCAGCTGTCGGCTCGGCGACGACCCCGGCAGCGACCGGCCGTCCGGCTGCGCGAACCGCGCTCCGAGGAACGGCGCCGCGGCGATCAGAAGGAGGGCCGCCACAGTCACCGAGATGACGATCGGTCTACGCGAGACAGCACCCGTGACGGCGACGAAGAAGCCCCGATCGCTCGACGTCGGCCTCGCCGGGCGTACCCGGTGACCGACCATCGCGACGATCGCCGGCAGCAGCGTGAGCGAGGCCGCGAGCACGAACAGCACGACCAGCATCCCGGCGATGCCCGCGGAGCGCAGGAACGCGTCGGGGAAGACCAACAGCCCAGCAAGCGATGCGGAGACCGTGAGCCCGGAGAACGCGACCGTACGCCCCGCCGTCGCCATCGTCTCCTCGAGCGCCGACGCCACGTCCGGACACGTACGCCGCTCCTCACGGAATCGATATACCACCAGCAGCGCATAGTCGATCGCGATCCCGAGGCCGAGCATCGTGACGATGTTGATCGAGTAGACCGAGACGTCGGTGACCAGGCTGACCAGCGACAACGCGCCGAAGGTCGTGGCGACCCCGATGATCGAGATCAGCACCGGCAGGCCCGCGGCGATCAGCCCGCCCATCACGACGACCAGCAGGATCAGCACCAGCGGCATCGAGATGACCTCTGCCTTCGCGAGGTCGCTCGCGGCCTGCTCGTCCATCTCGTCGTCGAGCAGGTCACCGCCGCCGACGAGCACGTTCGGCGCGTCGATCGACTCGACCAGCTCGGTGGCGTCGTCCATCGGCGGGTCGTCCACGTTCGGGCCGAACTCGACGGCGAGCGCGAGCGCCTTGCCGTCCTCGGCGATCGCAGTGCGATCCGGCTCGTCGCCTCCGCTCCACGGCGTACGAACAGCAGCGACGCCCGGTAGTGCCGTCACCGCGGCTGCCGTACGCGTGACGTCCTCCCGCACCGCGGGATCGTCGACGTCGACACCGTCGACCACCGCGAAGAACTCGTCTCCGCTCGGCGCGGCCTTCGCGATCGCGGCGTCGGCTCTGGCCGACTCGCTGTCGCGTACCTCTCCGGCGTCCGACGTCAGGTTGCCGAACACGCTCGGCGCCATCGCGAACCCGGCGAACAGGATCGCGATCCAGGCAACGAGCACGGACTTCCGGTGGTTGATGCAGACTCTCGTCAGCTTGCGGATGATCATCGGTAGCTCCCAGGTCGAAGGCTCACCACCACGCTAGGAATCCGCGGCCGCGGTGGGATCGCCTACGCGGCTCAAATTCGGTCTCCCCCGTGTGGGGGAGACCGGTACCATCGCACCGTGCACATCACCCTCACCGAGCTCGACGCAGGTGACCGCGACGCACTCACCGAGTTCCTTGTGCACAAGGGCCCTTGGCCATTTCACGCGCGTCCACGACCGACTGTCGAGCAGATCCACCAGGCATGGGACGCCGGCGCGTACACCAGCGAGAGCGACCGGACGTTCTGGCTGGAGTACGCCGGACGCCGCATCGGCCTGTGCGGGTTCGCGGACCTGACCGACGACACCCCGATCCTCGACCTCCGGCTCGCCAACGACGAACGCGGCCATGGGCTCGGCACCGGCGCCCTGCGGGCAGCCACCGCGTGGGTCTTCAACGAGATCGCGACCGCACGTCGGTTCGAGGGCACCGCGCGCGTCGACAACCTCGCCATGCGTCGTACGTTCGAGCGCTGCGGCTTCGTTCGGGAGGCGTACTACCGAGAGGGCTGGCCGTCCGCGGATGCGACCTATGACGCAGTCGGGTACGCAATCCTACGTACCGACTGGGAATCGGGCACCACGACGCCGGTTCCGTGACCCGTGGGTCAGCTCGCTCCCGGCTTGACGATGCCCCGCTCGTACGCGTAGATCACCGCATGGACACGGTCGCGCAGGCCGAGCTTGTGAAACACGTTGCCCACATGGGTCTTGACGGTGTGGTCGCTGACGACGAGGCGTTCGGCGATCTGCGCGTTCGAGAGCCCCTGTGCCAGTAGATCGAGCGTGTCGCGCTCGCGCGCGGTCAGTACGTCGGGCGCCGCGACGCCTGTCTGCTCCGACGGCAGCACGCTGCGGCCGTGCACGAAGTCGTTCAACAGCCGGCGAGTGACCGACGGCGCGAGCAATGCGTCGCCGTCGGCGACGACGCGAACTGCAGAGACCAGCTCGTCTCGCCCGACGTCCTTGAGCAGGAAGCCGCTCGCACCCGCCAGCAGTGCGTTGTAGACGTACTCGTCGAGGTCGAACGTCGTGAGCACGAGCACTCGCGTCCTCGGGTGCGCACGTACGATCGCCCGCGTCGCTGCAATGCCGTCGAGGCGCGGCATCCGGATGTCCATCAGCACCAGATCGGGTTCGTAACGCGCCACCAAATCGACGGCCTCGTTGCCATCGCCCGCCTCGTCGACCACGTCGATATCGGACTGCGCCTCGAGGATCATCCGGAAGCCGGAGCGTACGAGTGCCTGGTCGTCGGCAAGAAGTACCCGCACCGTCATCGGGGCTCCCCGGCGTCGAGCGGCATCGTCGCCCGGACCGACCAGCCGCCGTCGGCACAGGGCCCCGCCTCGACCTG
Organism: Solicola gregarius; assembly: GCF_025790165.1. Classification (GTDB taxonomy): domain Bacteria; phylum Actinomycetota; class Actinomycetes; order Propionibacteriales; family Nocardioidaceae; genus Solicola; species Solicola gregarius. Next base: position 3,085,933 of record NZ_CP094970.1, on the reverse strand, counting down.
GCCGCCGACCAGCCCGACACGCTCGCGCATCGCGATCAGCCCATGCCCGCCGGGCTCGGCGACGCCCCCGATACCGTCGTCCACGACTTCGATCGTCAGCGCCCCGTCACCCCGCTCGACGGTGACGTCGACTCTGTCCGGATGACCATGCCGCACGGAGTTCGTCAGTGCCTCCTGCGCAATGCGGTACGCCGAGACGTCAACTGCTGTTGGGATCGGCTCATCCCCGACGTGGCAACGGACGCGCACGTCGATCCCCGCCGCACGAACGCGGTCGACGAGCTGCTCGATCGAGGCGACACCACGCTGCGGGGCGAGCGGCGCAGCCTCCTCGGACTTCAGAACCCCGAGCAGTCGCCTCATCTCGACTAGCGCCTCCTTGCCCGCGGAGCTGATCGCGTCGAACGCCTCCTCCGCGCGCCGCGGGTCGCCCTCGATCGCGACCGGACCCGCCTCCGCCTGCACCACCATCATCGAGAGGTGATGGGCGACGACATCATGCATGTCGCGGGCGATCCGGTTTCGCTCCGCCTCCGCTGCCGCGAGTGCCTGGGCCGCGCGCGTACGCTCGAGGTCGGCGGCGCGCTGCTCCAGCTCGGCTGCGCGATCGCGTCGCCGGCGCGCGCCGTCGCCGAGCAGCCATGCCGTCGCGAAGATCAGATAGTTGACCGTGAGGTCCTCGGCATCGACGTGCGACCAGTCGATCACCATCGACAGCGTGATCGAGAAGGCCGACACGACCGCCGTGACGATCGCAAGCACCCGGTCGGTGTGTGCAGTCACGGTGTAGACGGCGACGAGCCCGGCGTACGGCACGTTCGGGTCCGGCAGCGAGGAGACGCCGTACACGACGGTAAGTGAACCGCACCAGATCACGACCGCCAACGGCCAACGCCGGCGTACGAGAAGCGGCAGGCACAGCGCGAGTACGAGCACGTACGCCCAGCCGGGCACCGGGTCGTCGGAGTCCTCGTAGCCCTGTAGCAGCGGCACCATCGAGACGATCAGGACCGCGAGCGTGATGGCAGGGTCCAACAGCGGCGAGAGCCGCCGCTGCCAGCCACGAACGTCGCTCACACGCAAGAGTCTGGCAGGTTCGCGGCGACCGCGACTCCCCCGCGCGACCGATTCTCGGCGTCTCGGTCAGGCGCCCGCCTCACGCCAGGCGCGCTCGAACGGCAGTCGCCACGCATTCGGCGCGACCAGCTGATGGATCGCGTTCGGGCCCCACGATCCCGGCGGGTACGACCGTACCGGCGGCGGATTGTCGAGCAGCGGCTCGGAGATCTCCCAGAGTCGCTCGATGCCCTCGGCGCTGGTGAACAACGTGCGGTCGCCACGCATGGCGTCCAGGATGAGCCGCTCGTACGCCTCGAGCACGTCGCCCGCGTACGTGGTGTCCTGCATGGCGAACTGCAGGCTCAGCTTGTCCAGCTTCATGCCGGGTCCCGGTCGTTTGCCATAGAACGACAACGACATCTTGGACGCGTCGGCGAGGTCGAACGTCAGGTGGTCCGGCCCCTGCGCCCCGACGCCCGAACCGGCCGGGAACATGCTCTTCGGCGGCTCCTGGAACGCGATCGAGATGATCCGCTGTCCTTCGGCCAGCTGCTTGCCGGTCCGCAGGAAGAACGGCACGCCCGCCCAGCGCCAGTTGTCGATCTCGGCCTTCAACGCGATGAACGTCTCCGTCTCCGAGTCGGCCGCCGCGCCGTCCTCCTCGCGGTAGCCGGAGTACTGCCCGCGTACGACGTTGGCCGGGTCGATCGGCGTCATCGACCGGAACACCTTGTACTTCTCGTCGCTGATCGAGTCGGGCTCGAGCGCGGTCGGCGGCTCCATCGCCATGAACGCAAGGATCTGGAACAGATGCGTGACGACCATGTCCCGGTACGCGCCGGTCGCCTCGTAGAAGCCGATCCGAGTGCCGATGCCGAGCGTCTCGGGTACGTCGATCTGCACGTGGTCGATGAAGTTGCGGTTCCAGATCGGCTCGAACAGGCCGTTGGCGAACCGGAACGCCAGGATGTTCTGCGCCGGCTCCTTGCCGAGGAAGTGGTCGATGCGGAAGATCTGCTGCTCGTCGAAGGTCTGGTGCAGCGTCGCGTTGAGCGCGATCGCGCTGCGCAGATCGGTGCCGAACGGCTTCTCCATGATGATCCGCGAGCGGGGTACGAGGCCGGCCTCGTCGAGGGTCGCCACGACCGCCAGAGCCGCCTTCGGCGGCACGCTCAGGTAGTGCAGACGCCGCGGCTCAGACCCGAGCTCGGACTCCGCCGCGGAGACGGCAAGGGCGAGATAGTGCGAGCCGGAGTCCTGCGACACGTACCGGATCCGGCTCGCGAAGTCGTCCCACACCTCGTCGGTGACCTCGAGGCTCCCGTACTCCTCGCACGCCTTGCGCGCGAACGAACGAAACGAGTCGTCGTCGTGCTTGTCGAGCGAGCAGGCGACGACCTGCAGGCCCGGGATCAAGCCGGAGCAGTCGAGCTTCAGCAGCCCGGGCAGCAGCTTGCGTTGCGCGAGATCACCGGTCGCGCCGAACAGCACCACGACGTACGGATGGTCGGGGCCCATGGCTGCGTCATTCGTACCCATGGTCCCCATCCTTACCCGCCACCCCCGTGGGCCGCACCTTTCAGCCCCCGAATCACAGAAATCGGGGCTGAAATGCGCGGCCCACGGGGCGCGCGCGTGGGTACGGCTCAGATCAGGCGGCGGTCGCTGGCCCACCGGGTCAGCTCGTGGCGCGACGACAGCTGCAGCTTGCGGAGCACGCTCGAGACATGCGTCTCAACCGTCTTGATCGAGATGAACAGCTCCTTCGCGACCTCCTTGTACGCGTACCCGCGCGCGATCAGCCGCATCACCTCGCGCTCCCGCTCGGTCAGCCGGTCGAGGTCCTCGTCGACCTGCGCGACCTCGATGGTGCCGGCGAACGCGTCGAGTACGAATCCGGCCAGCCGCGGCGAGAACACCGCATCGCCGTCGGCAACCCTGCCGATGGCCTCGACCAGCTCCTTGCCGGCGATGCTCTTCGTGACGTAGCCACGGGCGCCGGCCCGGATCACGCCGATGACGTCCTCGGCCGCGTCGCTGACGGACAGCGCCAGGAACCTCATCTCCGGCAGCGTCCGATGCACCTTGGCGATGACCTGGGTGCCGCCCCCACCGGGCAGGTGCACGTCGAGCAGCACCACATCGGGTCGGTGCTCGACGATCGACGCGACCGCGCTGTCGACGTCCTCGGCCTCCCCGACGACATCCACCGACCCGTCGATCTCGGCACGTACGCCCGTGCGGAACAGCGCGTGATCGTCGACCAGCACTACCCGGAGCTCAGGCTGTCTCGGCCTAGCGGGTGTCGTCACGATTCTTCTCCTTCATCGAGTCGATGCCGGGGCATCGACAGCCTCACTTCGGTTCCGTCACCGGGCGCGCTTCGAATCTCGGCCGTGCCCCCGTGTCGTTCCATCCGGGCGACGATCGACTCGCGGATACCCATCTTCGTCCCCGCCTCCGATGTCCCGACACCGTCCGGGTCGAATCCCGCGCCGCGATCGCGTACGAACACCGCGACGTCGTCGCCTCCGACCTCGGCGTACACGTCGATCGCCTCCGCACCGGAGTGCTTGGCGGCGTTCACGATGGCCTCGCCGGCAGCGCGTACGAGCGCCTCACCGTGCGGGTTCAGGGCGAGGTCACCGACGCCGACGACCTCGACCGGTACACCGTGGTCGTCCTCGACCTGTGACGCGGCGGCGTCGAGCGCGCCACGTAGGGTCGTCTCCGGTGGGCGTCGAGATCCGTACAACCACTCGCGCAGCTCGCGTTCCTGCCGACGGGCAAGGGTGGCCACCATGCGTGGGTTGTCAGAGTTCTTCTGCAGGATCGCGAGGGTCTGCAGCACCGAGTCGTGCAGGTGCGCAGCGACATCGGCCCGCTCCTGCGTACGCGCGCGCTCGGTACGTTCGGCGCCGAGTTCCCGGGTGAGCCGGTAGATCCACGGTCCGACGAGCAACGCGATGCCGATCACCGCGATCAGCAGAACCGCCGACACATCGAGCAGCGCATCCATGCCGCTGCGCTGCCCGACCGCGAAGATGACGGCGGCCGAAACGAGCGCGAGGCCCAGCGAGAGACGCGCCACCGCCGCCCACCCGGTCGGCTGGGTGACCCAGCGGTTCCACCGGGTCTGGTCGACCTGCCGCCAGACGAGCGCGACTCCGACGACCGCCACGAGCACCGGGATCAGGGCGCTCGTGCCGAGCCCCCACCCGACGGCCTGGGTCAGCAGCAGCACACCGAGGCCCAGGGCGAGCAACGCGATCGTCTGGACGGGGTCGCTGAGCGCCTGCGGTCCTCTGCCGCTCGGCGTACGTAGTCCGCGGCGGGTCGCGGCGCGGATGCCGGCCGGCGTATCGGGGTCTTCGGTGTCCGGGTCGATCGGCAGCAACCACCAGAGCAGGCCGTACGCGAGGATGCCGACACCGTTGAACCACGTCGCGACCACGAACGCGAGACGTACCCAGAACACGTTGACACCGAAGTGTGCGGCCAAGCCCTCGGCGACGCCGCCGATCATCCGCGAGTCGGCAGGACGGTACGCGCGGCGGTACTCGTACCCGCCGGCCGCGTCCGCCGCCGTCGATGTCATGGAACCGATCGTCACACGCGCGCGTGCCTGCGCGCCATCGGGACTGTCCCAGGTCGGACCCTGACCCCATGTCGGCTCCCACCCGGGCGATTCAGGGTCGACCCCGATGGTGCGGGACGCCTTCGCGGGCCACGATGGATGCCATGAGCGACCAATCTGCCGACGACGCTTCGGAGTTCGACCCACGCCGGGTCCGCACCCTCGCGTCCATGCGCCGCAATGCGGACGACCGCATGGTCGCCGGCGTGTGCTCGGGCGCCGCACGCTATCTGAACATCGACCCCGTTGTCGTCCGCGTCGTGGTGGCCTCCTTGGCGTTCGTCGGGTTCGCCGGCGTCATCGTGTACGTCGCCGCGTGGCTGCTCGTTCCGGAGGACGACGAGGACGAGAGCCTCGTTGACCAGCATCTCCCCGAGTCGGTCGACCGCGAGCAGGTGCGACGGATCGGCCTGTTCCTTGCGGCCGCGATCGCCGTGGCCAGCATGCTCGGGTCGGGCTTCACGTTCGTCGACGCGAGCATCCCGGTCTCTCTCGCCGCACTCGCGCTGTTCTACATCTTCGTCGTGGTGCCGTACAACAAGCGCCGGTCGGCCGCCAAGGCGGTCGATGCGGAGGCTTCGGGCGTCGCCGTCGAGACGACGACCGACAACGACGCTGCGACCCAGCCGCTCGGCTCATCGCCGCCAACGGGTCCGCCGAACGCGGACCCGCCGGACGATGAGAAGCGACCGCGTAACCCGCGGCGCGACAGCGGGCGTCTGTTCGGGCTCACCACGGCAGTCGCGGTCATCGTCGTCGCCTGCATGGCGATCGACTCCGAGTCGTTCGACTGGCCGTACTACCCGCTCGCCGCCCTGCTCGTCGTGGGCGCGGGGATGCTCGTCGGTACGTTCTACGGCAACGGCAGGCCGCTCGCGAACCTGGGCATCCCGCTCGCGTTGCTCATGCTGCTGACGACGGTACTTCCCACCTACACGGTCGGGGATGAACGGCACGACCCGGCGTTGGCATCAGACATCGATGACTCGTACGAACAGGGCATCGGCAACTTCGTTCTCGACCTGACCGAGATATCCGATCTCGAGTCGCTGGACGGACGCACGGTCAAGCTCGACCAAGGTGTCGGGAGCATGGAGATCGTCGTACCGGACGGGCTGAACCTCGACGTCGATGCCCAGACGGATGCCGGCAGCCTCAAGATCCTCGGCCGCTCCAGCGACGGCGCACCGGTCTCGCTGCACTACATCGACCCGGCCGACTCCGATCCGGTGCTCCATCTCGACCTCGAACAGACAACCGGAGAGATCAGGGTGACCCGCTCATGAATGATTACCACGCTCGCTCGTCCGCTCCTCGCCGCTCATGAAACGCCATCCGCTCGACCCCCTGTCCCTCGTCCTCGGCCTCGCGACGCTGATCGGTGGCGGGTTGTGGGTCGCCTGGGACCAGGGGAACGCCGACCGCGGCGAGATCCTGATCGCCGTGCCCGTGATCCTGATCGTCGGCGGCATCGTCGGCATCGTGTTGTCCACCATCGCTTCGCACCGTAGGAAGGCCCGCAATGAGTGACCTCGACAAGCCCCGCAAGCGCCTCGTTCGCTCGGACGACCGTTGGATCGGCGGTGTGTGCGGCGCGGTCGCGGAGTACGTCAACGTCGACGCCAACGTCGTACGACTGATCACCGTCATCGCGACCATCTTCGGCCTCGGGTCGATGATCATCGTCTACCTGATCGCCTGGGTGCTCATCCCGTCCGAGTAGCCCACCCGGTACCAGGCCGTGTTGGCAAACCCCGCGCCGGCTCGCGTGCCTCCGCATCCCTGGGGGCACCTCCCGGCCGCGAAGCGGCTGGGGGACTGGCTACGTTACGGGTCGCTCGAAGGAGCATCCAACTACAACTTCGCTCCCGCGCGAATGGGGGCACCTCCCAGCCGCCTTGCGGCTGGGGGACAGACCGGGCGCGGAGTCCCGCTCCCTCATCGACGCGAGGTTTGCCAACACGACCTAGCGGCAAGCGCGGTGTCGACGAAGTCGGTGAACACGCCGTCGACACCCGCGTCGAAGAACGCCGCATACTCGGCGGCCGCTTCTCCCATCTCGTGGCCCGAAGTCCCCCGCCGCAGTTCCTTGGGCAGGTACACGTTCTCGTTGCGCAGCGTCCACACGTGCACCTCCAGCCCGGCCGCGTGCGCGTCGGCGGTCAGGCTGGTCGGCGCCCGGAGCCGCCGGTCGGCGCCCCGCGGAATGACCTGGCCCTTGCTCGGACCGATCCGCTGCGCGTACGTCGCGATCTCGGCCAGGCCGGCGGGCGTACACAGGTCTCGGTACGTACGGGGGTCGCCGGCGGCGGTCAGGTCGTACGGTTGTTCGCCGCTGGCCATCAGCTGCGTGAGCGTGCAGCCGACCCTGCCGGCGAGATCGCGGAGGACACCCGTCTCCATCGACTCCAACCACACCGGCGCACCGTCGACGAGCAGGCCGTGCCGGTCGAGGTCGGCCACCAGCGGACCGACCAGATCGAGGCCCCGGTCGGCGAAGTACGTCGGGTGCTTGAGCTCCAGATAGACACCGATCGGCGTCGAACGTTCCGCGTTGGCGATCCCGACGTACGCCAACACGTCCTCGAGGGTCGGCACGTCGTACCGGCCGTCGTGGCGGGCACTCGCCGGCCGGAGGTCGGGTCGGCGCTCCGTCGCGCGCAACGACTTGAGCTCGTCGAGGGTGAGGTCCTCGGTGAACCACCCGGTCAGCGCCTCTCCGTCGACCTCGCGGGTCGTACGCCGCGAAGCGAAGCCGGCTCGCGAGGCGACGTCGGTCGTCGACGAGATCTCGTTCTCGTGTCGGATCACGAGAACCCCGTCGGCCGTGCTGACCAGGTCGAGCTCGATCCACTCGGCGCCGAGCTCGACGGCAAGGTCGATCGCGGCGATCGTGTTCTCGGGACGGTAGCCGCTCGCTCCTCGATGAGCGATGACCACCGGTGTTCCAGCTGTCATGACCGTCAGTCAATCAGTATCCGCACCGAGTGCGGGCCTCCCCGGCCAAACCTCACGACGTACCGAACGCCCGAAAACCTGTCGCGCCCGACATGCCCGCAAACCTACGCTGGTTCGGCTATGAAGACCCTGCCCCTCGCCGACCCAGGAACGCCCGACCTTCGCTCGTCGGTCCGTTACCTGCTCTGGGTCATTCGCAACCAGGGGCGCACGCTCACGCTCGCCGTGAGCATGGGCATCGCCTGGATGGTCGCCCAGGCGCTGATGCCGGCGATCATCGGCCGAGCGATCGACCAGGGCATCGCGTCCGACGACATGTCACGGCTCACGTACTGGGCCGGTGCGCTGCTCGTGATCGGCGTCGTCCAGGCGGCCTCGGGCATCATGCGGCACCGCGCCTCCGTACAGATGTGGCTGGACGCCGCGTACCGCACGGTCCAGCTCACCAGCAACAAGACCACGGAGCTCGGCTCGACGTTACGCAAGCGGGTCACGACCGGCGAGGTGGTCAGTGTCGGCGCGAACGACATCGCCAACATCGGCAACTCCTGCGACGTACTCGGCCGCGCATCGGGTTCGGTCGTCGCCTTCTTCGTGGTCGCGGCACTGTTGCTCAGCAGCTCCGTGACGCTCGGCCTGATCGTGCTCATCGGCGTACCGCTGCTGCTGCTCGCACTCGGCCCCCTGCTCAGCCCGCTGCAGCGCCGCAACATGTACGCCCGCGAGCTGCAGGGCGAGCTGAACAACCGCGGCGCAGACATCGTCGGTGGGCTTCGGGTGCTGCGTGGCATCGGTGGCGAAGAGGTCTTCCACCGGCGCTACGTCACCGAATCGCAGCGCGTACGCGACGCCGGCGTGCACGTGGGCAGGTTGCAGTCCGTGCTCGATGCCCTGCAGGTGCTGCTGCCCGGCATCTTCGTCGTGTTCGTCGTCTGGCTGGGCGCACGGTTCGCGATGGAGGGCACGATCACGCCGGGCGAGCTCGTTGCGTTCTACGGGTACGCGACCTTCCTGATGATCCCGCTGCGTACGGCAACCGAGTTCGCCAACAAGATGATCCGGGCGAACGTCGCCGCCGGCCGGGTCATACGCATCCTGTCGCTCACCCCCGAGCTCACCGATCCGGACCGCCCAGAGGAGGAGCCGCCCGGCAACTCGGTCTCCGACCCGCAGTCGGGTTTCGTCGCCGAGGAGGGCGACCTCGTCGCGATCGTCTGTGACGACCCCGCCTCCTCGGCCGCACTCGCCGATCGGCTCGGCTACTACCAGGCAAGCGATGCGGCACTCGACGGCGTCGCGTTGTCCGACCTGCGCCGGCAGACGGTACGCGAGCGGGTGATGGTGAACACCGCCGCGAGCACCTTGTTCAGTGGGCGTCTGCGCGACGAGCTCGACGTGTCCGGGCGCCGAGAAACAGACGAGATCATGCGAGCCATCCACACGGCGTCGGCCGAGGACGTACTCGAGGCGTTGCCCGAAGGGCTCGACGCGGAGATCGACGAACGCGGCAGGTCGTTCTCCGGCGGCCAACGCCAGCGGATGGTGCTGACGCGTGCGCTGCTGGCCGACCCCGGCGTGCTGATTCTGGTCGAGCCGACGTCCGCTGTCGACGCGCACACCGAGGCGCGCATCGCCAAGCGACTACGCAAGCAGCGCGTCGGGCGTACGACGGTCGTCGTCACGGCCAGCCCGCTACTGCTCGACGAGGTCGACACCGTCGCGTTCCTCGCCGAAGGCAGGGTCGTCGCCACCGGCACGCACCGCGAGCTGCTGGAGTCGGTGCCCGCGTACCGACGCGTCGTGACAAGGGGCGAGGATGAATGAGATCCTGCCGGTCGCAGACCGGCGCACCGTGCGTCAGTACGCCCGCCAGGTCGCCCGCGACCATCCACGCGAGCTGTCGCTCGTCATCGGGCTGCACGCGCTCGCGGCGATGGTCGGGCTCGTCGTACCCCGGATGATCGGCGACCTCGTCGAGGCGGTCGAGAACGGCACCACCGTCGACCACATCGACAAGATCGCGCTGATCATCGGCAGTGCTCTCGCTCTGCAGACCGTACTGACGAGGTACGCGAGGTTCGCGTCGACGCGGTTCGGCGAGAACCTCCTCGCCCGGCTCCGCGAGGACTTCGTGAAGAACTCCCTCGGGCTTCCGCTCGGCGTGGTCGAGCGGGCGGGCACCGGAGACCTGCTCACCCGGACATCGCGCGACGTCGAGAGCCTGAGCTGGTCGGTGCGATACGCCGTGCCCGAGACGATCATCGCGCTCGTGACGGTCGTGTTCACGATCGTCGCGTCGTTGCTGGTCGGGCTTTGGGTGGCGATCCCCTGCCTGCTCGGCGTACCGATCCTGTGGGTCGGCACCCGCTGGTACCTTCGCCGGGCCAAGGACGGCTACCTGCGCGAGAACGCGTCGTACGCCTCGATCAACGCGACGCTCGCGGAGACGACCGAGGGTGCACGCACCATCGAGACCCTCGGCGTGCAGGACCGCCGCCGCAAGCGCATCGACGCCGACATCGCCGAGTCGTACGCGGCCGAGAGCTACACGCTGTGGCTGCGCACGGTGTTCTTCCCTGCCGCCGAGATGGGCTATCTCGTGCCGACCGTTTCGACGCTGGTCATCGGCGGCTGGCTGCACAGCCAGGGGCACGCCTCGCTCGGCGATGTCACCGCGGCGACGCTGTACGTGCAGTTCCTGATCGACCCGGTCGACCGGCTGCTCGGCTGGATGGACGAGCTGCAGGTCGGCAGCGCCTCGCTGGCCCGGCTACTCGGCGTCACGCTGGTGCCCGACGACCGCTCGCCGTCGGGCGAAGTGCCGGCGAACGACCGCCTGGACGTCGACGAGGTGCGCTTCTCCTACATCGAAGGACGCGAGGTGCTGCACGGGGTCGACCTGGCGCTCCGGCCGGGCGAGCGCCTGGCGATGGTCGGGCCGTCGGGCGCCGGCAAGTCGACGCTCGGGCGACTGTTGGCCGGCATCCACCCGCCGTCGGGCGGGAGGGTGACCGTCGGCGATGTCGGACTGACCGACCTGCCGCTCGACGACTTGCGCGGCCAGGTCGCACTCGTCACGCAGGAGCACCACGTGTTCGCCGGTACGCTGCGCGAGAACCTCGCGCTCGTACTCGACGACACCGGTGCCGACGGTGATGCCACGTTGCGTACGGCGCTGGACGCCGTCGACGCTCTCGACTGGGCGGACGCCCTTCCCGACGGGCTCGACACGGTCGTCGGTTCGGGCGGTCACGCACTCACCGATGCACAGGCGCAGCAGCTCGCGCTCGCCCGGCTCGTGCTGGCCGACCCGCACACGCTCGTACTCGACGAGGCGACGTCGCTGATCGACCCGCGCTCGGCGCGCCACCTCGAGCGTTCGCTCGCGGCGGTGCTGCACGGTCGTACGGTCATCGCGATCGCGCACCGGCTCTACACCGCACACGACGCCGATCGGGTCGCCGTCGTCGAGGACGGCCTGATCAGCGAGATCGGCAGCCATGACGAGCTGGTCGAGCGCGACGGCTCGTACGCCGCGCTCTGGAGGTCGTGGCACGGGTAGCCCCGCGTGCGCGTGAGCGGCCGCGTGCGCCGAGGTACGGATTCTGGCCAATGAGCGGCCCGCCATGGGCGGGAATCCGTACCTCGGCGGGAACTTCACCCTGCGACCGTGGCAAGGTCGGCCATTCCGATCAGGGCGCGTCGACCCGCCGCGGGATCAACGCGATACTCACCGCGAGCAACACCGCGACGCCGACGATGCCGACGAACACATGGTGCGAGGCGAGCTCGAGCGAATCGCGCACGAACGCCTTCACGGCGTCGCTCGCTCCGGAGTCGAGCGAGTTGAGTACGTCGTCGGCGGTCTCCGGCAGCTCGCCGTTCGCGGACGCCGGCGCATCGTCGAGGCGGCGCCCGATCGTCGCGTTCGCGATCGCGCCGAACGCGGCGACGCCGACCGCGCTGCCGACCGACCGCGCGAACACGTTCGCCCCGGTCACGACGCCGCGGCGCTCCCAACCCACGACCGACTGCACCGCAACCAGGGTGGGGCTGGCGACGAACCCGAGGCCCGCGCCGATGATGAAGCAGAACGCCGCGACCGACCAGATCGAGCTGTCGCCGTCCAGGGTCAGCATCAGCGAGGTGCCGAGGAGCACCGACAAGCAGCCGATGAAGGCCGTGTTGCGGAAGCCCACTCGCATGTACACACGCCCGGCGAAGGCCGACGACAGCGGCCAGCCCATCGACATCGCGCCGACGGCGAGGCCGGCGACGAGGGCACTGGTGCTCAGCACCCCCTGCGCGTATGTCGGTACGTACGACGTCAGGCCGATCAGCAGCGCGCCGACCAGCAGTGACCCCAGGTTGCCGCCGACGAGGACGCGGCGGGTGAAGACCCACGGAGGCAGCACGGGTTCGGCAGCGCGGCGCTCGGCGAAGCCGAACGCGATCAGCAGCGCGACGCCGACGGCGATCACGGTCAGCGTGATTCCCGATGTCCATCCCCACCGCGAGCCGCCCTCGAGCAACGCGAGGATCAGCAGGGAGAACCCCGCGGCCAGCAGCGCGGCGCCGGTGAAGTCGATGCGATGCTGGCGCCGCTCGACCCGCTCCTCGAATCGGCGCCACAGCATCGCCGCCGCGATCGCGCCGATCGGCAGGTTCACGAAGAAGATCCAGCGCCACGACGCGTAGTCGGAGAACACCCCGCCGAGCGTCGGTCCGACGATCGACGCGATGCCCCAGACACTGCCCAGGTAGCCCTGGACCCGCGCGCGCTCCTCGACCGAGTAGAGATCGCCGACGATCGTCATCGCCATCGGCGCGACGGCGCCGGCGCCGAGGCCCTGGATCGCCCGCGATGCGATGAGCACCGGCATGCTCCACGCCGCCCCGCACAGCAGGGAGCCGAGGACGAACACCGCGATGCCGATCAGCATGACCGGCTTGCGCCCGACCATGTCGGCGAGCTTGCCGTAGATCGGCACGGAGACGGCCTGCGCGAGGAGGAAGATGCTGAACAACCACGGGAACTGGGAGAACCCACCCACGTCTCGTACGATCGCGGGCACGGCGGTCGCGATGATCGTGGTGTCGATCGCGATCAGGCCCATCGAGATCATCACCGCGAGCAGGATCGGCCCGCGTTCGGATCTCAGCCCGACGGCTGTCTTCGTGGTCGTCACATTGTGGTTGCAACCGCCAACGAGCCCCGAGGATTCCCTCGCGACGAGACGAGTCGCCGATCCCGGCGTCCGCGCGGCGGTGTGCGGCCCCCTTTCGTACCTCTCGGGAGTCTCGACGCGCGCCGGCCCGAAAGCGTGACAGAACGCCAGCGGACGCCCGAACGGTCAGCGCGTGCTGAACTGGATCGCGTTCTCGCTGTCGACGACCTCGCTGGCACCGTTGCGAATGGTGAGCCGCCCGGTATCGGCGTCAATGATGTACGCGTAGCCCTTGTTGGTCGCGAACCAGTCACCAGCGGCGTTGCGCTGCGCCTGCAAGACGATGCCGTCGGCGACGCCGTCGGACTTGCCGCGATAGACGTACGTGCCCGGCCCTGTGCGACAGATCGCCGCCGCGAAGGTGGGCGTACGGGTGCCCAACACCGCGGTGTCGCCGCCGCAGTCGACCTCGCTCGGTACGTCGACCGCCTTCGGCGGGCGTTGGGTCTCGCGCGGCTCGGCCGACTTCTCCGGCTGCTCGTCCTTCGGGGTCTCCGTCACGGTCTCCACCGTGCTCGGCGGACCGGCCGCCGGCTCGTCGCTCTCACCGTCGCCGCTCGCGCTGACCGATACCGAGCCCGAGGCCGTGTCGTCGTCCTCGCCGAGATTGATGCCGACGAAGACGGCGGCGACGGCGATCCCGACCACCAGAACGAGGCACGCGAGCACGATCGGCCACACCGGCCTGCTCGACGGCGGCGGCACGTTGTACGACATCCGGTGTTCTGCCCCTCGAGATAGACGTCCGACCACAGCAGACTATGCAATGACGCGGCTTCTCGCCGCCGAAGTCCAGACTCGGCCTATTCCCACTCGATCGTGCCGGGCGGCTTGCTGGTGATGTCGAGCGTGACCCGGTTGACCTCCGATACCTCGTTGGTGATCCGGGTCGAGATCCGCTCGAGCAGGTCGTACGGCAGACGTCCCCAGTCGGCGGTCATCGCGTCCTCGCTGGTAACCGGGCGCAGCACGATGGGATGCCCGTACGTACGCCCGTCGCCCTGAACGCCGACGGAGCGTACGTCGGCGAGGAGCACGACCGGGAACTGCCAGATGTCGCGCTCGAGGCCGGCGGCCGCGATCTCCTCGCGCACGATCGCGTCGGCGTCACGGAGGATCCGCAGCCGGTCGGCGTCGACCGAGCCGATGATCCGGATGGCCAGCCCGGGACCCGGGAACGGGTGCCGCCACACCATCTCGGGCGGGAGACCGAGCTGCTCACCGACCTGACGTACCTCGTCCTTGAACAGGGTGCGCAGTGGCTCGACGAGGGTGAACTGAAGGTCGTCCGGCAACCCCCCGACGTTGTGGTGGCTCTTGATGTTGGCGGCGCCCTCGCCCCCACCGGACTCCACGACGTCCGGGTACAGCGTGCCCTGGACCAGGAACTCCACAGGTTCGCCGACGGTCTCGGCGATCACCTCACGCTCGGCGGCCTCGAACGTACGAATGAACTCACGCCCGATGATCTTGCGCTTCTCCTCTGGCTCGGTCACGCCCGCCAGGGCCCCGAGGAACTGCTCGCTCACGTCGACCACCCTGAGGCGTACGTCGGTCGCCGCGACGTAGTCGCGCTCGACCTGCTCCGCCTCGCCCTTGCGCAACAGGCCGTGGTCGACGAACACGCAGGTGAGCTGGTCGCCGATCGCACGTTGGACGAGCGCCGCGGCGACCGACGAGTCGACGCCGCCCGACAGCGCGCAGATGGCCCGCTTGTCGCCGACCTGCTCGCGGATGCGCTCGACCTGCTCGTCGACGATGTTGACCATCGTCCAGGTCTGCCGGCAGCCCGCGATGTCGACCAGGAAGTGTTCGAGGATCTCCTGACCGTGCTCGGAGTGCATCACCTCGGGGTGCCATTGCACGCCTGCGCGCTGGCGTGCGACGTCCTCGAACGCCGCGACGGTTGCGCGTGGTGACGTCGCGTTGACCGTGAAGCCCGCCGGCGGCGCGGTCACCTCGTCTCCGTGCGACATCCACGAGCGCAGCTGCTGCGGAAGGCCGGCGAGCAGGGTGCCGGGCTGGGTCACGGTGACGTCGGTACGCCCGTACTCGCGCTTGCCCGTGTTGGCGACCTCCCCGCCGAGGGCGGCGGCCATCGCCATGAACCCGTAGCAGATGCCGAAGACCGGCACGTCGCGCTCGAACAGCGCCGGGTCGAGCCGCGGCGCGCCTTCCTCGTACACCGACTCGGGACCGCCGGACAAGATGATCGCCTTCGGCTCGCGAGCGAGCATCTCCTCGACCGGCATCGTGTGCGGCACGATCTCGGAGTACACGCGCGCCTCGCGTACGCGTCTCGCGATCAGCTGGGCGTACTGCGCTCCGAAGTCGACGACGAGGACGAGGTCATGTTCTGGGAGGTCGCGCACGAGCGGAGTCTATCGGTCAGTGCATCGACCGAGCGGGCCCGGTGAGCCGGGCCGCGACGCCGCCGACGCCACGCGAGACGGCTAATTGAAAAGTGATCGCAAACGTTGCGTACAACGGCCGTAACCCCCTTCGTTCGGCGTCGTTGTGTTGTGTAGACCCGGTCACGGCTCCCTCCTGATCGGGTCCGGTGGGCCGCTCTCGGTACACCGCGCAAGGCCCAGTTGTCGCTCCCTCGTGATTGGGCCTTGCGCCCGAGGGCGTCCCGGAATCCCTTCCGTGGTTCCGGACTGCCCATCGGGCGGCGAGCGCCTTGCACGGCAAACCTCCGCTCCGCACGGCATTTTCGCCACGGCCGACGTACGTTTACCATGTAAGCATGGTAAACGTGCACTTTGCATCGTGAATCTGCCATGCAAGGCGCACGTTTACCATGTTTACATGGTAAACGCACATCGACGGGAACCGACCTCACCCCGAGCGAGTGCCCAGGTCGAACTGAACCGAGGCGAACGCGGCCTACGAGACTCCCACGATCGGCAGCCGCAGCGCCGCGGGCGCGTCGTCGGGCACCACGGGTGACTTCGGCTCCACCGCATCGACCCGGCGGTACGCGTGCCCCAGCGCGGGGCGCGGGTCGGTCTCGCCGTGGTTCGGCCAGAACGACATCGCTCGCTCCGCCTGTGCGGTGATGGTGAGCGACGGGTTGACGCCGAGGTTCGCGCTGATCGCCGAGCCGTCGACCACATGCAGGCCGGCGTAGCCGTAGAGGCGCTGGTACGCGTCGACGACACCGCTCGCCGGCGACGCCCCGATCGCACACCCACCGATGAAGTGCGCCGTCAGCGGGATGTTGAACGGCTCACCGATCGTGCCGCCCGGCGTGCCGCCGAGCCGACGCGCGATCCTGCGTACGGCTTCGTTGCCCAGCGGGATCCAGCTCGGGTTCGGCGCCCCGTGCCCCTGCTTGGACGTCAGCCTACGTCTGCCGGTCAACCGCGAGCGTTTCGTGTACGTGGTGATCGAGTTGTCGACGGACTGCATGACCAGCGCGATGATCACCCGCTCGGACCAGTGCTTGAGGTCGTACAGGTTGCGCACCTCGCGGCGCTGCCCCCACAGCTCGCTCAGCCACGTCCGCCAGCGCGGTCGGTCACCGTCGCCGTCGGTCAGCACCGTCTGCAGGAGCGACATGATGTTGGAGCCCTTGCCGTACCGGACCGGCTCGATGTGGGTCGTCTCGTCGGGATGGAACGACGAGGTGATCGCGACGCCCTGGGTGTAGTCGGTCGTGGAGGACTTGTCGCCGATCGCGCCGAGGATCGACTCGGAGTTCGTACGCGTGAGGGTGCCGAGCCGCTCGGAGATGTCCGGCAGCAACCCCTCGTCGCGCATCCGATGCAGCAGCCGCTGCGTGCCCAGCGAGCTCGCCGCGAACACCACCTGCTCCGCCGTGAACGTACGCTCGCCGCCACCGAACCGCTTGTCGGTACGCCGGGTGTCGATCGCGTAGCCGGATGCGAGCGGGCGCACCGTGCGTACCGTCGTCAGCGGATGGATCTGCGCGCCGGCCTGCTCGGCGAGGTACAGGTAGTTCTTGACCAGGGTGTTCTTGGCGTTGTGGCGGCAGCCCGTCATGCACTCGCCACAGTTGAGGCAGCCGTTGCGCACCGGGCCCGCGCCGCCGAAGTACGGGTCGTCGGCGGCCTCGCCCGGCGTACCCATGAACACCCCGACGGGCGTCGGATGGAACGTGTCGCCGACACCCATCTCGCCGGCGACGTCACGCATGACCTCGTCGCTCGGCGTGAGATGTGGGTACGTGGTGACGCCGAGCATCCGCTTGGCCTGGTCGTAGAACGGCGCCAGCTCGGACTTCCAGTCGGTGATGTCGGCCCACTGCCGGTCGCGGTAGAACGCGTCGAGCGGTTCGTACAGCGTGTTCGCGTACACCAACGACCCGCCGCCAACACCCGCGCCGGACAGGATGAGCACGTCGCGCAGCACGTCGATGCGCTGGATGCCGTACCAGCCGACGGCCGGCGCGAACAGGAACCGCCTCTTGTCGAACGAGGTCTCGGCGAAGTCGTCGTCGAAGAACCGGGCGCCCGCCTCGAGCACGCCGACGCGATAGCCCTTCTCCGTAAGGCGAAGCGCCGTCACACTGCCGCCGAAGCCCGACCCGACGACGAGGACGTCGTAGTCGAATCCCGCCCGGGTGTCTTCGGTCGTCATGCGCGGCGCGTCCGCTTCAGGATTCGCAGCGCTCCGGTCATCAGCTTCGCGTACCGCTCCTCGGACACGAACCGAGGGCTCGCGAGCGGCAACAACCGTTGGTCTGCGACGGCCTGCGGTTCGGTGTAGCGGTGGATGCCTTCCACGCCCTGGCGACGCCCGAGGCCTGACTCGCGCATGCCACCCATCGGAGTGTCGGGACTGGCGAAGGTCGCCGCGAACCCCTCGTTGATGTTCACGGTGCCGCAGCGCAGCCGCCGCGCGAGCGTACGCGCCCGGGTGACGTCGCGGGTGTAGATGCTGGCGTTCAGGCCGTAAGTACCGTCGTTGGCGCGGGCGACCGCATCGGCCTCGCTGCCGAACCGGTACAGCGACACGACGGGTCCGAACGTCTCGTCGGCGAAGCAGCGCATCTGCGGGGTCACGCCCTCGAGCACCGTCGGTTCGTAGAACAACGGGCCCACATCGGGGCGCGCGCGACCGCCGGCGAGAACGGTCGCGCCCTTGGCGACCGCATCCTGGACATGTTCGTCGACCGTGCGCAGCTGGTCTTCGCTGATCAGCGCGCCCATGTCTGCGTCGAACCTCAGCTCCGGCGACAGCCGCATGGCGCGTACGCGGGCGACGAAGCGCTCGACGAACCGGTCGTAGATCGCATCGGAGACGAACATCCGCTCAGTCGAGACGCACAGCTGGCCGGACGAGGAGAACGCTGCGCGTACGGCGCCCTCGGCCGCTCGGTCGAGGTCGGCATCGGCGAGGACGAGCATCGGGTTCTTGCCGCCGAGCTCGAGCGAGCAGCCGATCACCCGCTCGGCGGCGCGGGCACCGACCGTACGACCCGTTGCGGTCGAGCCGGTGAAGCAGACGTAGTCGGCGCGGTCGACGATCGCGGTGCCGATGACCCGGCCCGAGCCGTACACGGGCTGCCAGAGGTCGGCCGGTAGGCCGGCCTCGCGGAACAGCTCGATGCCGGCGAGCGCGGTGAGCGGTGTCTGGCTGTCGGGCTTGTGCACGACGGCGTTGCCAGCGGCGATCGCCGGGATGCCGTCGGAGAGCGCCAACGTGTACGGGTAGTTCCACGGCGAGATGAGGCCGACGACCCCCTTCGGGATGCGGTTGACCTCGGCCCGCGTAAGGATGGGGTACACACCCGGATGCTTACGGCTTCGCAGGTGGCGCTTGAGCGTACGACCGTAGTAGCGCGCGGTCAACGCCACGTGCAGCACCTCGTCGAACGCGTGCTTGCGCGCCTTGCCCGACTCGTACTGGATCAGGTCGAGGATCTCGCGCTGGCGGTCGAGCACCAGATCGTGCAGGTCGAGCAGCAGCCGCGAGCGCAGGGCCAAGTCGGTCTCTGCCCACGACCGTTGTGCGGCGCGCGCCCGCTCGAACGCGACATCGACATCGGCCGGCTCCGAGACAGGGACGTCCGCGACCACCTGGCCGGTGAGCGGCGAGTACGTGCGCCGGTGCTGGGACCCGCTCGCCCGGATCGACCCGGTGAGCAGCCGGGCGCGGGCCGGGTCGACCGCGTACGAGGCGCGGGCGTCGTGCTCCGGATCGGCGACGGCGTCGATGTCGGGCTGCGGGGAGTCGGCGGACATGCCCCCAGCCTATGCAGCCGGTTTCGTCCGCGCTACCCCGCGGTAACAAATGTGACACGGCCGATGTCACGTTCTGTCCCTCCGCTCATGGGTCATCATCCCGCACCGCCGAGTCAGTGCTGCACCGATTCACGTGCGCGGTTTGGTGATCGATCCACGAGATGTGATCCGAAACCGCGACTCGTGGAGACTTCCCAGTGGCGACTCCGCGGTTTCGGACGACATCTCGGGTTTGCCTCGGTGACCTTTTCGTTCAGTGCACGCTCGTACGTAGATCCCGATCCTCGTTCACCCTGGCGTTCTCGTCGCTTCGCGTTCAGGTGAAGAGCGATTCTCCCCAGTAGCCAGTGCTGCCCACGCCGGGTGGGCAGGCGAAGATCCCGGAGCCGATGTGCACGATGTACTCGTTCATCAGGTCGGCGGTCAGGCCGGCGAGGTTGTTCTGGATGCGGACGAACTGCTCTCGCGGGTCGCGCTGGTAGCAGATGAAGAACAACCCAGCGGCCAGCCGGCCGAGCTGGTCGCTGCCGTCGACGAAGTTGTAGCCGCGCCGCAACAGCTTGGCGCCGCCGTTGAAGTCCGGGTGCGCGAGCCGTACGTGCGACTGTTCGCCGATCATTGGTTCGCCGTCACGACTGTTGGCGGCGAAGTCGAGCGGCTCGAACTCGTCGCCGCCAGACATGGGACCGCCCGACCCCTTTGCGCGACCGATGATCCCCTGCTGGCCCTCCAGCGACTCGCGGTCCCAGGTCTCGATCCGCATCGCGATCTTGCGGGTGACGAGGTACGTGCCGCCGTCCATCCAGGTCGGGCCGTCGCCCGATCGTGCCCACACGAAGTCTTCGACGGTGTCGGTGTCCTCCAGCTTGATGTTCGCGGTGCCGTCCTTGAACCCGAACAGGTTCCGGGGCGTCACCTGCGCCTCCGATGTCGACGACGTACGCCCGAAGCCGAGCTGGGAGTAGCGCACCGATGCGCGACCGAACGCGATGCGCGCGAGGTTGCGGATCGCGTGCACCGCCACCTGCGGGTCGTTCGCGCAGGCTTGGATCGCGATGTCGCCGCCGCAGATGGCCGGCTCGAGCCGGTCACCGGAGAAGTGCGGCAGGTCGACGAGCTGCTCGGGACGCCGATCGGCGAGGCCGAAGCGGTCCTTGCCGTCCTTGGCGAACAACGTACGACCGAAGCCGATCGTCAACGTCAGCTGGGATGCCGGCAACCCGAGCGCCTCACCGGTGTCCTCCGGAGGTACGACCGGCGGCCCCGCAACCGCCCCGAACTTGCCGACCTCGTTGCCGGCCGTCATGTCGCGCGCGGCGTCCGTCCAGTCCTGCAGGAGCGAGACCAGGTCGTCGCGGCTGTCCGTGATCACGTCGAACGCGGCGAAGTGGAGCCGATCTTGGGCAGGCGTGGTGACCCCGGCCTGGTGCTCGCCGGCGAAGTCGACGGGCACGGCGTCGGGATCGGCAACCGGATGCTCGGCCGCATCTGCCGAGCCGCGCGCGAGATAGCCCGCGCCGGCACCGACCGCGAGGGCCCCGGCTCCGGCGGCGCCGAACAACGTACGCCGCCGAATGCCGGTCGGGGCAACCGCTCCGCCCTCGCGATCGTCGTCGCTCGCGCCCATCTCTGCCTCAGCCCTTCAGCTCGCCGCTCAAACGCTCTCGCTGACGACTCCCGCAACCTGGCTGATCGGCTCGCTCACCGCGGCGACGGCGTCGGACAGCCGCTTGATCTGCGCCTTCGACAGCTCGTCGTACGACTTCCAGGTTCCGTCGGCGTTCTGGTATTGGTTCAGCTCCGTCTCGAGCGCGGCGGTGCGCTCGTCCAGCAGTGCGACCAGGTCGGGATCCTGCTCCTCGAGCACCGGCCGGATGGCCGCGATCGCCGCCTTCGAGCCCTCGATGTTCGCCTTGAAGTCCCACAGGTCGGTGTGCGAGAACTCGTCCTCCTCGCCGGTGATCTTGCCGGTGGCGACCTCGTCGAGCAGGTTCTTCGAGCCCTGCGCGAGCTCGAGCGCCGTCAGCGGCGACTCCGCCGCGAGCCGGACGATCTCGTCGATGTCGGTTTGTAGCTGGTCGGCGATCGGGCCCATGCCCTTGGTGTCTCCGGCAACCCACAGCTGCTTCTCGATGCGGTGGTAACCCGTGAACTCGCTGCCTGGCTCGACATCCGGCTCGCGCTCGTCGACCGCGGGATCGAGGTCGCCGAACTTCTCGGCTACCGGCTCGATGCGCTCCCAGTACGTACGCGCGACCGGGAAGAGCGCCTTGGCCTTGTCGACGTCGCCCGCCTTCACGGCCGCGACGAAGTCGTCGGTCTTCTCGACCAAGGCGCCGGTCTGCGACTGCACGTACCGCTCGTAGCTGTCGGCCGCCTGCTTCAGCTCGGCCGAGTCGGACAGATCCTTGGCGGGCTCGCCGCTGACGTCGATGTCCGCGCGGATGCCGTCGCCGACCATGCCCGGCTTGCAGGCACCCTCGTACCCGTCGGCGGGGAGGTCGACGACGAGCTTGCGAGAGAGACCGGGGCCGATGTTCTCGACCTCGCCCATGATCCGGTCGCCCTCGGCGTACACGTAGAACTCGGTGACGCGGCTGCCGTCGTTGGTCACGTTGAAGGTGTTCGGACCGGCGTCGAGATCGGTGCGGCTGAGCGAGCACGAGTCATCGCTCGCCGTCACGTCGATCGCGCCGTTCTCGCCACCCGAGCCTTCGACCTCGCTGTCGGTGGCACACGCCACCGCGCCGAGGAGCAGCGGGAGACAGGCGGCCGCGCCGAGTGTTGCGCGTACGTGCGGAGGTGTCATCGGTTCCCTCGTCGGACGGTGGGGTGAACGAACCGAGGTTAGCCTATCCTCAGCAGGTACGCGACCCGCCGCGACCGAGGTCACATCGTTGCAGGACGTGCGTGCTCGGTGCGTCAGTGTCGGACGAGCGGGCCGAGCGACGCGCGGTGGTCGGCGTACATCGTGTGCTCTGCCCGCGTTGCCTCGAGCGCCGCTGCGTCGAGCGTCGTGACGGCAAGGCCGGTCGCACCACCGTGGACGCGTTCGAGTACGCGCCCCTCGGGGTCGATGACGGAGGTTCCGCCGCCGTACTCACCTTCGCCGCAGCGTCCGGTCAACCCGCTGACGACCGCGTACATCCCGTTCTCGACGGCACGCGCTCGGTAGTACAGGTCCCGTCGATGCTCGCTGCCCCTGACGTACGCGACCGACGCGACGTATGCGAGCGCACCGTCGTCGGCCGCTGCGCGGGCGTGTTCGGGGAAGCAGCCGTCGTAACAGACCGCCAACCCGAGCGGCCAGCCGTCGACCGTCAGGACCGAGCGCGCGTCACCCGCAACGAAGTGGTCAGCCTCGTCTCCGCACACGTGCTGCTTGTCGTAGACGACCCGGACGGCCTCGTCGATCGCGAGCAGCGAGATCGTACGGCGGTCGCCGCGGCGTACCGAGGCGCCGACCAGCGCGACGAGTCCGGTGTCTGCGACGGCGGAGCGCAATGTCTCGAGTCGCGCGTCAGCAAGTGCGTCGGCAGTGACATCGCACTGCTCCGGCCGCTCACCGATGGTGCGCATGTCGTACCCGGACAGGAACAGCTCCGGCAGCACGAGTACGCGTGCTCCGCGGTCGGCGGCCTCGCGTACGTAGGCAGCCGCGGTACGAGCGTTGGCGGCGACATCGCCCGGGACGGACTCCGCCTGCGCCGCGGCAACCACGAGCGGGCGGGGCGTCGGGCCGTCCGGTGGGCCGCTCACTCGACGACGACCTCGACTCGCTGGAACTCCTTGAGGTCGGTGTAGCCGGTCGTCGCCATCGCCCGGCGGAGCGCGCCGATCAGGTTCATCGTGCCGTCGGGGACGGTCGACGGCCCGAACAGCACCGACTCGAGCGACCCCACGGAGCCGATGTCGACCCGCTCGCCGCGGGGAAGGTCGGGATGCCATGCCTCGGCACCCCAGTGGAACCCGCGGCCCGGCGCCTCGGTGGCGCGCGCGAACGGCGAGCCGACCATGACGGAGTCGGCGCCACACGCCACGGCCTTGGCCACGTCGCCGCTGCGTCCGATGGAGCCGTCGGCGATCACGTGCACGTACCTGCCGCCGGACTCGTCGAGGTAGTCGCGCCGCGCCGCCGCCACGTCGGAGACCGCGGTGGCCATGGGCACGGCGACACCGAGGACCTTGCGGGTCGTGTGCGCAGCGCCGCCGCCGAAGCCGACGAGTACGCCGGCCGCACCCGTACGCATCAGGTGCAGGGCGGCCTGGTGCGTCGCGCACCCGCCGACGATGACGGGTACGTCGAGCTCGTAGATGAACTCCTTGAGGTTCAGCGGCTCGGTCTGCCCCGAGACGTGCTCGGCCGAGACGGTCGTACCGCGGATGACGAACAGGTCGACACCCGCGTCGACGACACTCTGCGCGAACTGCTTCGTACGCTGCGGCGACAGGGCACCGGCGACGGTGACGCCGGCCTCCCGGATCTGCTTCAGCCGGGCGGTGATCAGCTCCGGCTTGATCGGCTCGCGGTAGATCTCCTGAAGCCGGGCCGTCGCCCGCTCACCGTCGAGGCGCGCGACCTCGTCGAGGAGGGTTTCGGGATCGTCGTACCTGGTCCACAGCCCTTCGAGGTCGAGTACGCCGAGACCGCCGTGACGACCGAGCGCGATGACCGTCTCCGGTGACATCACCGAGTCCATCGGTGCGGCCACGATCGGCAGCTCGAAGCGGTACGCGTCGATCTGCCAGGCAACGGACACCTCCTCCGGGTCGCGTGTGCGCCGACTCGGCACGATCGCGACGTCGTCGAAGGAGTACGCGCGGCGGCCGCGCTTGGCCCGCCCGATGTCGATGTCCATGCGGATCAGCCTAGACGTCCGCGAGACGCGAGCCCGTACGGGCCGTTGTGTGTCTCGGCGCGGCCGGTCAGCCGCTGTAGTTCGGCGCCTCGACGGTCATCTGGATGTCGTGCGGATGGCTCTCCTTGAGGCTTGCCGAGGTGATGCGTACGAACCGACCGCGGTCCTGCATGTCTGCGATCGTGCGCGCGCCGACGTAGAACATCGACTGGCGGAGCCCGCCGACGAGCTGGTGGGCGACCGCTTCGAGCGGTCCGCGATAGGCGACGCGACCCTCGATGCCCTCGGGAACCAGCTTGTCGTCGCTGTCGACCTCGGCCTGGAAGTAGCGGTCCTTGGAGTACGACTGCTGGCCGCGCGACGACATCGCGCCGAGGGAGCCCATGCCGCGGTACGTCTTGAACTGCTTGCCGTTGACGAAGATGAGGTCGCCAGGGCTTTCCTCGCAGCCGGCGAGCATCGAGCCGACCATGACGGAGTCGGCGCCGGCGACGATCGCCTTCGCGATGTCGCCGGAGTACTGCAGGCCGCCGTCGGCGATCACGGGTACGCCCGCCTCGCGGCACGCCCGCGCCGCTTCGTACACCGCGGTGACCTGGGGTACGCCGACGCCCGTGACGACCCGTGTGGTGCAGATCGAGCCGGGACCGACGCCGACCTTGACCGCATCGGCGCCGGCCTCGACGAATGCCTGCGCGCCTGCGCGGGTGGCGACGTTGCCGCCGACGAGCTGCACGTGCTTGGTCGCGGGGTCGGACTTCAATCGGCGCATCATGTCGAGCAGCAGGCGTACGTGCCCGTGTGCGGTGTCGGCGACGAGGACGTCGACGCCGGCCTCGACCAGCGTCGTCGCGCGTTCCCACGCGTCGCCGAAGTAGCCGATCGCTGCACCGACGAGCAGCCGGCCGGAGCCGTCCTTGGACGCGTTCGGGAACTGCTCGGACTTCACGAAGTCCTTGACGGTGATCAGGCCGGCCAGCCGGCCTTCGTCGTCGACGATGGGCAGCCGTTCACGCTTGTGCTTGCGCAGTAGGGCGGTCGCGTCTTCGCGGCCGATGCCGACGGGCGCGGTGAACAGTGGCATCGGCGTCATCACCTCGTTGACCTTGGTGGTCGCCCACTGCGCCACAGGAGTGAACCTCAGGTCGCGGTTGGTGATGATGCCGATCAGGCGGTTGTCCGCGTCGATGACGGGGAGCCCGGACACGCGGTACTCGCCGCAGCGCCGGTCGAGGTCTTCGAGGGTGGCGTCGGGGCCGATCGTGACGGGGTTGGGGACCATGCCGGTCTGGGTGCGTTTGACGAGGTCGACCTGGTATGCCTGGTCGGCGACCGACAGGTTGCGGTGGAGGACGCCGATCCCGCCCTGCCGGGCCATCGCGATGGCCATCCGGGCTTCGGTGACGGTGTCCATTGCGCTGGAGACGAGGGGCACTCGCAGGCTGATCTCGCGGGTCAGGCGGGCGGTGGTGTCGACCTCGTTCGGCACGACGTCGGTCTCGCCGGGCAGCAGTAGTACGTCGTCGAAGGTGAGGCCGAGCGGTGCGAACTTATCGGGTACTCCTGCGGCGTTGACGTCCATGCGACCTTCCGGTTGTGGGTGCCAAAACACAATCGTACTCGGAGCGGCGAGGCGCGTAGCGAGGGACGAGCGGAGCGGTGAGCGCGACCAACAACGCCGAGCGGCGAGGCGCGTAGCGAGGGACGAGCGGAGCGGTGAGCGCGACCAACAACGCCGAGCGGCGAGGCGCGTAGCGAGGGACGAGCGGAGCGGTGAGCGCGACCAACAACGCCGAGCGGCGAGGCGCATAGCGAGGGACGAGCGGAGCGGTGAGCGCGACCAGACAACGCCGAGCGGCGAGGCGCATAGCGAGGGACGAGCGGAGCGGTGAGCGCGACCAACAACGCCGAGCGGCGTGCCGCGTAGCGAGGGACGAGCGGAGCGGTGAGCGCGACCAGACAACGCCGAGCGGCGAGGCGCATAGCGAGGGACGAGCGGAGCGGTGAGCGCGACCAGACAACGCCGAGCGGCGTGCCGCGTAGCGAGGGACGAGCGGAGCGGTGAGCGCGACCCGTCGGTGGGCGTCAGGGCGTCGGGGACTCGCTCGACGACGACGTGGTCGGGGCCGACGACGGCGGCGACGTCGTGTCGGTCGGTGGCGACGTGGTCTCGCTCGGTGGGGGTGTGGTCGTCTCCGTCGGCGGCGGGGTCGTCTCGGTCGGGGGCGGCGTGATGGTCGTTTCCGTCGGGGGCGGCGTGATGGCCGTTTCCGTCGGCGGCGACGTGGTCGGGTCCGTCGTGCCCTCGGTCGGCGGCACGATCATGGTCGTCGTCGGGCCGTCCGACGGGCCGGGCCCGTCGGACTCCGGATCCTGTGTCTCGGCGGTGGTGACGACGGGTTCGTCCGAGCCGGGCGACTCGCCGGGTCCGACCTCGGTGGTGGTGGTTCCCCCGGTCGTGGCGATCTCGTCGTCGCCCGACGAGTCGCTCTCGCCGTCGACGAACTCCTCGAGGCCGCGGGGAGTCGGCACCAGCCAGTAGTCGGGGTCTCTGACGAAGCCGACGGAGGTGTCCTCGCGCGACTCTCCGAGCGGCGCCGCTGCGGCGCCTTGTCGGACGGGAGGTGTGCTCATCCCGACGGCGTGCGGCCGCCCGACGACGTCGCCGGCGGCGCTGGAGTTGCCTCCGGGGGTGCCGAATCGGCTACCGATCTCGACGCCGCGGTCGAACACGTACTTGAAGGCGGCCGTCGGGTCGCCGGCCACTGCGGCGCCGACGCCGGTGGTCACGGCGATGCCGGCGATGGCGGACACGGCGATCGCCCGCCGATGCGAGACGACCCGGGTGGCGATCGCGCGGCGCGTACGACCGGCGACGGAGCGAGCGGCGGCGGGCGCCTGTGCGCCGTCGCGGACGGCGAGCAGTACGTCGACGGCGGGGTCGCCGTCGGGAAGGTCGTCGCGGACGGCGCCGTACCGGATCGATTCGATCAGCGCATCGTCGGCGGCGATGTCGTCGAGGTCGAGCACATCGCTGGTCATGCTCGTACACCTCCCGACGTCGCTGTCGTCCGATCACACATCGACCGGAGTTTCTTCAGTGCGCGATGCTGCGCGACGCGTACTGCTCCTGGGCTCATCCCGAGGGTATCGCCAGTACGCTCCGCGCTCAGCCCGAGCGCGACCCGCAGCAGGAGTACCTCGCGGAGGTTGTCGGGAAGATCGGCCATCAGGTCGACCGCCTCGTCGAACTCGCGCGAGCGGACCGCGCGCTGCTCGGGACCGGGAGCCTCGTCGACCTCGTCGGGCATCTCGTCGACGAGTACGAGTCGGGAGCGGCTCAGGGAGCGCTGCGCGTCGGCCACCTTGCGGGAGCCGATCGCGTAGACGAAGGCCTCGAACGGCACGCCCCGCTCGTCGTAGGTGGGTAGCGCCTGCAGGACGGCGACGCAGATCTCCTGAGCGACGTCTTCGGCGAGCTGGCGGCCTCCCGGGTACGTGCCGAGCCGGGCCCTGCAGTAGCGGATCGAGACCCGTCGCACCTCCCTCATCAGGAGGTTCAAGGTCGCGTCGTCGCGTCGTGCACGCGTCACAATGCGCGACAGATCGACATCATCGCTGGTCACCATCAGCAGCCATTGCCCCCGGCGTCGATAACTCCCTCCCGCGCGTACGCGCGGTGTGCGGGTCAACAGTGGCACGAAACCGGACCCGTTGCCAGTGTCTTGGCGAGATCGGCCTTGCGACCCGCGCGGCAGATAGGTTAGCCTTACCTTGTCTCGCTGGGGAGTTGAGACGCACGAAGTCGTCACCGACGGGTCGAGACGCAAACCGCGGTGATGACGAAGCCCGGCGGACATCGGCACGCCCGATGTCCGCCGGGCTTTCGCGTTTCAGAGGCCGGGGACGGTCAGCCCTCGTCCTCGTCGTCGGGCTTGTCGACGACGAGCGTCTCCGTCGTCAGCAGCATCGCGGCGATCGAGGCCGCGTTGGCGAGCGCGCTGCGCGTCACCTTCACGGGATCGAGCACGCCCTGTGCGACGAGATCGCCGTACTCGCCGGTCGCGGCGTTGTAGCCGTTGCCGACGCCGGCCTCGCGTACCTTCGAGACGATCACCTCGCCGGACTCGCCACCGTTCTCGGCGATCCAGCGCAGCGGCTGGTCGGCCGCGCGACGCACGATGGCGGCGCCGGCCTTCTCGTCACCGGTCACGTCGAGGTCGTCGATGGCTGCGACCGCGTGTACGAGGGCGGAACCGCCGCCGGCGACGATGCCCTCCTCGATGGCCGCCCGCGTCGCGGACACGGCGTCCTCGATGCGGTGCTTCTTCTCCTTCAGCTCGACCTCGGTCGCGGCGCCGACCTGAATGACGCAGACGCCGCCGGCCAGCTTCGCGAGACGCTCCTGGAGCTTCTCGCGGTCCCAGTCGGAGTCGCTGGCCTCGATCTCGGCCTTGATCTGGTTCACGCGGCCGTCGACGTCGGGCTGCTCGCCGCCGCCGTCGACGATCGTCGTGGCGTCCTTGGTCACGACGACACGACGGGCGTGGCCGAGAACCTCCAGGCCGACCTGGTCGAGCTTCAGCCCGACCTCGGGTGCGATGACCTGACCGCCGGTCAGGACCGCGATGTCCTGCAGCATCGACTTCCGGCGGTCACCGAACGCGGGCGCCTTGACGGCCGTCGAGACGAACGTGCCGCGGATCTTGTTCACGACCAGGGTCGAGAGCGCTTCGCCCTCGATGTCCTCGGCGATGATGAACAGCGGCTTGCCCGCCTGGATGACCTTCTCCAGCAGCGGAAGCAGGTCTTGCACCGAGGAGATCTTGCCCTGGTGCAGGAGGATGTACGGGTCGTCGAGGACGGCCTCCATCCGCTCCTGGTCGGTCACCATGTACGGCGAGATGTAGCCCTTGTCGAACTGCATGCCCTCGGTGAACTCGAGGTCGGTGCCGAGCGTGTTGGACTCCTCGACGGTGATGACGCCGTCCTTGCCGACCTTGTCGAACGCCTCGGCGATCAGCTCACCGATGCGCTCGTCGCGCGCCGAGATGGTGGCGACGTGCGTCATGTCCTGCTTGTCGTCGACGTCGCGGGCGGCCTCGGCCAGCTTCGCGACGACCGACTCGACGGCCTTGTCGATGCCGCGCTTGAGCGCCACCGGGTTTGCACCGGCGGCAACGGCACGGAGGCCCTCGTGGACCATCGCCTGCGCGAGGACGGTCGCCGTGGTCGTACCGTCGCCGGCGATGTCGTTGGTCTTGGTCGCGACCTCCTTGGCCAGCTGTGCGCCGAGGTTCTCGAACGGGTCGTCGAGGTCGACCTCGCGTGCGACGGTCACGCCGTCGTTGGTGATCGTGGGCGCGCCCCACTTCTTGTCGAGGACGACGTAGCGGCCCTTCGGGCCGAGCGTCACCTTGACGGTGTTGGCGAGGGAGTCGACTCCCCGCTCGAGTGCACGACGAGCGTTCTCGTCGAACTCAAGAATCTTTGGCATTTCTTCTCCTAGACAGCGCCGCCCAGTACGCCGTCACCCGGAAGGGCACGGCGGACTGGGCGGTCGGGATTACTTCTCGACGACGGCGAGGACGTCACGGGCGGAGAGGATGAGGTACTCCTCGCCGCCGTACTTGACCTCGGTGCCTCCGTACTTGCTGAAGATGACCTTGTCGCCGACGGCGACATCGAGCGGAACGCGGTTGCCGTTGTCATCGACGCGGCCGGGACCGGTCGAGAGCACCTCGCCCTCCTGGGGCTTCTCCTTGGCGGTGTCCGGGATGACCAGACCCGACGCGGTGGTCTGCTCGGCCTCGAGCGCCTTGACGACGATCCGGTCTTCGAGCGGCTTGATGCTGACCGACACTGTGTCGACCTTCCTTTTCGCACGTGTACAGACTGAAACTGCTGGCCAGGGCATACGCCGTCGCGGGGGTCGTACGCCGGTGAGACCGTTAGCACCCTCAAGGTGAGAGTGCTAATGCAGAATCTAGCACTCGGTCAAGCCGAGTGCCAGCGGCCCGCGATGCGAGGATGCTCCCTGTGCGAGTCGACGTGTTCGAGCGGTTGCTGACACCGGCCGGCCGGACGCTGTTGGACGAGGCCGCCGCCGCGCCGGACACCGAGTCCGATCTCGCGTTGGGCAGCCGTCTGCGACGGACGCAGGACGCCGACCTCGTCGCCGCGGCGATCCAGCAGGTACGCCTGCGGCGCAAGGCGGCCGCGAAGTTCGGCCCGGACGCGGAGCGGATGTACTTCACCTCCGACGCACTCGAGCAGGCGACCCGCGCGCCGGTCGCGCGGCACCGAGCACAGCGCGTACGACGGCACGAGATCGCCTCGGCGGTCGACCTCGGTTGCGGCATCGGTGGCGACCTGATCGCGCTCGCCCGCGCCGGGGTCGCCGCCGACGGAGTCGACATCGACCCGCTTCGAGCGCGGCTCGCCGCGGCCAACCTTGCGGCGCTCGGCCTGCCGGGCAGCGTCATCGAGGCCGACGCGACCGGCGTCGATCACGCAGGCGTCGGCATCGCGTTCGTCGATCCCGGACGACGCGGCGCGCGCGGCCGTACGTTCGATCCGCGGCAGAGCTCACCCGACTGGGACTTCGTCACAACGTTGCTGCACGGATCCGCCGCGGCGAAGGTCGCCCCCGGCATCGACCACGACCTCGTGCCCGCCGGTGTCGAGGCCGAGTGGGTCAGCGACGGAGGCGACCTCGTGGAGGCATGCCTGTGGGGTGCACCGCTCGCGACGGCCCGACGACGGGCTACGGTGCTGCCGGCCGCGGCGACCCTGACCGAGTCGGATGATCCCGGCGGCGCCGCGACGGCTCCCCCCGGCCGGTACCTCTACGAACCGGACGACGCGGTCATCCGAGCCCATCTCGTGACCGCGGTAGCCGCCCTGGTCGATGGCCGGCTGCTCGATCCGCACATCGCGTACGTCGGCAGCGACCGTCTCGTCGGTACGCCGTTCGCGACGGCGTACGAGGTGCTCGACGAGCTGCCGTACCGGGAGAAGCAGCTGCGAGCGACCCTGCGGGCACGCGACATCGGCCCGCTCACGATCAAGAAGCGCGGCGTCGACATCGTGCCCGAGCGGCTGGTCACGCGGCTCAAGCTGCGGGGCGCGAACCCGGCGACGGTCGTGATGACGCGGGTCGACGGCGCCGGCCGCGCGTACCTGGTCCGGCGGGTGCCCCCACCCGCCCGCTGGGCATGACGTTTGCGCGCGACACGCCGGCGTGTCGCGCGCGAACGTCATGCCCAGCGCGGTTGTGGCTACCAGTTGGCGGGCGCGCCCTCGACGTTCTCGGGGAGGTCGACGTTCTTCGGGTGGTAGATGTACACGACACCCTCGGACGACTTCTGCCACACGTTCTCGAAGTTCTCGCGCGTGTAGACGTTGCGTACGCCCTCGTTGGTGTCCGACGCCGGGTCGTTCAGGATCGGGTCGCCGTCCTCGGTGAAGCCGCGTACGACCATCAGGTGACCGTCGGTGCTGTAACCCGCCTCCGGCATCTCCTCCTCGGTGAACGCGAGCGAGACGACGACCGGGATGCCGGCGTCGACGAACCGCTCGACCTCGGCGAGCGAGCGCAGCCGGGTGACGAACGTGTCGAGACCAAACGTCGAGGCGTACGCCGCGTTGAACGGCCAGTTGCCCGCCCCGTCGTACGCGTAGTCCCACGCGTTCATCGCCGCGTAGTCGACCTGCGGGTCACCTTTGGGCGCGTCGATGTCGCGGAGCTCCCGCTTCTTCACGTGATACTTCTTGCCCCACGAGTACTGCACCATCGTCGTCGACGTCGGCGAGCACCAGACCTGCCCACCGCCACCGAACTCGGGGTACTCGCCCTTGTGGATGTTCTGCGAGAACTGCGGTACATCGAGCTCGACCGCGTGGTCGAGGGTCGGCTCGCTCGTCGGCCCCGGGTCGCCCGCGTCCTCCGACGCCATCGCGCCGACGGCGCTGACGCTCGGCACTTTCTTCTTCCGAACGTCATGTGGGCTCATCAGGCGTACGCGCAGCTGGTACGCCTCGACCTCCTTGCCGTCCTCGGCCGCGAAGGTGTCGGTCCAGACTGTGCCGTCGGCGTCGCCCTGTCCGTCGACCGAGGTGCGGTGGATGTCGCCGCGCTTGAAGTTCATTCCGCTGGTCCAGCGACCCATCACGTACCACTTCGTCCAGCTGCCGTCCGCATGGCGACCGCGGAAGCGGGTCTCCACCCAGCTGCCCGTCGGCGTCTTCGCGTTCCAGGACGGCACCGCCTGTGTCGCGCCGAACCCGAGGCGTACGACCGGCGACGTCCAGCTGCCCACGTCGTAGCGACGGATCTGCTTCGAGCCGAACGGGTCGCGGTAGGTCGTCGAGCGCTTGGTGTGCCGCCCGAGCGCGAGGCGGTCGCCGCGCAGGTGGACGTCCTTGAACTTCCCCTCGAGGAACTCGTCGCTGTCGTCGAAGCGCTGGTAGGAGATGCTGCGCGGCGCGTCCTCGTCGGACGGCGCCGCGTTCGCCGGCAACGCGGCCAGCGCCGCCGCGACGAGCCCCGCGGCAATGGGCGCGCCAAGAACAACGCGGATATTCATCGACGCTCTTTTCATTGGGCTCCCTCTCGATAACGGTCGATCGTGTCGTACGCCACAGTCAGCAAACACGATTTCCGTTGCGTTGACTATCCCCTGCCAGAGAGTCACCCGATGCCGTGCTTGAAGCCTTCGCGCCACGACGGGTACTTCAGCTCCCAGCCGAGCTCGCGCTTGGCCTTCGCGTTCGACGACCCGCGCATGCTGGTCATCAACGAGACCGCGTGCTCGCCTGCGACCACCCGGCCGAGCCACCGGGGCAGTCGCATCGGCGGCTTGGCCCCGAGCTCCGCGGCGAGTGCGGGCAGCCAGTCGCGCACCAGCGCCGGATCGTCGTCGACCACGTTGTAGAGGCCGGCGTCGCCGTGCTCGACCGCACGAGCGGCCGCCAGCGCAGCATCCTCGACGTGCACCATCGGCCAGACCCCTCCGCCACCGCCGACGATCGGGAACTTGCCCTCGCGGATCAGCTCCGACATGTCACCACCGCGGTTCAGGCCCGTGCCCGGCCCGTACAGGAAGCCGTACCGCAGCACGATGCCCGTCATACCCGGCTCCGCCGGCACCACCTTCTCCAGGTGCGCGATTCCGGCGAGCGTGTTGCGCGAGTGCTTCGTCGGATGCGGGTCGAGCGGCTCGTCCTCGGTCGCGAGGCCCGTACGGTCCTTCGGATTGGTCCATCCGGTGAAGCTCTGGGCGATGAACCGCTTCACGCCACTTTCCCGTGCGGCCGCGAGCAGGCTGTCGGTCGTCTCGGCGCGGAGCCGGTTGGTGACGGCGAAGTCGGCGTCGAACTTGCGCATGTTGCCCGTGATCGCCTTCAGCGCGGTGAGCTGATGGATGACGACGTCCGGCCTGCTCTCGACCACGGCTCTGCGTACGCTCTCAGGGTCGAGGCCGTCCATGACGACCGCGGTCGCGCCGAGATCGGTGACCGCATCCACGTTGGCCGGCGTACCCGTGGTGCCGACCACGTCGTGACCCTCGTCGACGAGCATCCGGATCAGCGGACGGCCGACGGCGCCGGTTGCGCCGGCTACGAAGACTCGCATGATGTTCTCCTTCGATGATGTTTCCCCGTTCGACGGGAGATCCAGGGGCCCTGTGACAGGTCGGCTGTGCTTTTCTGGAGGTATGACCGATCTCGCGCTCGAGCACGACGAGCTGCGCCCCTTGATGTTCTCGATCGCGTACCGGATGCTCGGCAGCGTCAGCGAAGCCGAGGACGTCGTCCAGGACGCGTTCCTGCGCATACACCGGTCGATCACCGACGGCACCGCGCTGGACAACCCCGAGGCGTACGCGACGACGGTGACGACCCGCGTCGCCATCGACACGCTTCGCTCGGCGCGGGCACGCCGCGAGTCGTACGTGGGTCCGTGGCTGCCCGAGCCGATCCTCGACGACGACGCAGATCCCGCGCATCGGATCGAGCTCGGGGAGACCGTCACGGCGGCGTTCCTCGTGGTGCTCGAGAAGCTGTCGCCGGTGGAGCGCGCGGTCTTCCTGCTGCGCGAGGTGTTCGCGTACGACTACGCCGAGATCGCTGCGATCGTGGACAAGTCGGAGGCGAACTGCCGCCAGCTGCTCGTCCGCGCCAAGCGACACCTCGAGGCGGAACAGCCGCAGCTGGCGCCGGCCGAGCGGCAGGATGAGCTGGCCAACGCGTTCTTCGCCGCCATCGAACGTGGTGAGCTGGAGTCGCTGGAGCAGCTGCTCGCCGAAGACGCCACGTTCTACGGCGACGGCGGCGGCAAGGCGCCTGCCGTGCGCGTCCCCGTGACGGGCAGCGGCGCCGTGGCGAGGTTCCTGTTCGGGCTGCTGCGTCAGGGGAAGCGGCTCGACGTTCGCCTGGACCGTACGCGCGCCAACGGTCAGCCGGCGATGATCCTACGTACGGGCGACGACCTGGTGCTGGGCGTACTGACCCTCGACATCGGAGACGACGCCGTCACCGCTCTCCGCAACCAGATCAACCCCGACAAGCTGCAGCACCTCGGCGAGGTCGGCGACATGATCGCGCTGCTGTCACAACCCCGCTGACCGCCGTCGCCTCACCCACCCCGTGGGCATGACGTTCGGGCGCGACACGCCGGCGTGTCGCCACTCGTACGTCATGCCCACGGGGCGCGCGTACGCGAGGTCAGCAGCCTCGGCGTTGCACGCCTTCGACCGGCACCGGGAGTCGTCCGGGAGCCGCCGCCTTGCCTTGCAGTACGTGCACCAGAGCCTGCATCGCCTGCGGTGTCTCGCCGTAGAGGGCGATCTTCGCCGTGCTCGCGGTGCTGTCGCCGAGTGCGTACGGGGTGTCGGTCGTGACGACGATGTCGCCGCTGCCCGACGAGCCACCCCAACCGATGAACGTCAGGGTGGGTCCGCCGCCGACCGTCAAGCCCGCCTTCTCGGCGGCGGCGGTGAACGCGGCAACCGCGTCCTCGTCGCCCACCGGCTGTACGGCTCCGTCGACCAGCGGACCCTTGCACGGACCGTCGACGACCGTCACCGCAGCCTTCGACGCGGCGAGCGAGTCGCGTACGTGCTCGCCCGGGCCGGCATCGGGCTTCGGCTGGGCATCCTCGTGCAGCAGCAGCGCGATCGTCCGCGCCGCCGAGTCGCGCGCCTGCTTCTCCGGGATCTCCCCCGACTCGATGGCCGCGGCGATCGCACCGACCGCCGCCTCGGTGTCGGCGGGCATCAGCACCAGGTCGCTGCCGGCCTGCACGGTCATGACCGCGGCCTCGGCGGCGCCGTACTCGTCGACGATCGCGCCCATGTTCATGGCATCGGTGAGCACCACGCCATCGAACCCGAGGCGTTTGCGGAGCTCGCCGGTGATCACCTTGCGCGACAGGGAGGCCGGTACGCCGTCGTCGAGCGCAGGGATGTCGACGTGCCCGATCATCACCGCCGGCGCGCCGGCGTCGATCGCGTCGACGAACGGCCGGTAGTCGCGCTTTCGTACGCGGCGCAGCGGTTCTTGCTGTGTCGGCAGCGCCTCATGGGAGTCGGTGGTCAGCGCGCCATGGCCGGGGAAGTGCTTGATCACTGACGCGATGCCTGCCCGTTCGTACCCGCGCACCGATGCCTGCACGGTCCGGGACACGAGCGGCGGACGGCTACCGGCGGACCGGCTGCCGATCGTCGGGTCCTGCGGCCCGGCGGTGACGTCGGCGTCGGGCGAGTACACCGCCGTGAAACCGGCGCTGCGAAGCTCCTCGCCCGATGCCCGCGCCGCCCGCGTCGTGACCTTCGGCCGGTCGGCGGCGCCGTACGTCATGTAGGTCGGGAACGGCGTCATCGTGTCGTTCAGCCGGTTGACGATGCCGCCCTCCTGGTCGACGCTCAGCCACAGGGGAAAGTCGCGCCCGGACTCGCGCTGCAGGGTGTCGTTGACGTGCGTGATCTGGTCGACCGACTCGATGTTCGGCTCCATCGCGATCACCCCGCCGAGGTGCAGGTCGCGTACGAGGTCGACCGGGGCCTCCGTGCCGTCGTACGTGGCGATCACCAGCTGGCCGGCGAGCTCGTCGACGCTCAGGTCGTCGACGTACGAGCGCGCCCGGCCGAGCTCGGCGGTGGTCGGCCCCCAGCCCGTCGGCTCGGCGTCGTCGCCCGGCGGTGTGCTCGGCGAACTGGTCGGCTCGCCGGACTCGCCGTCGGACGGTTGGGCGCTCGACTCGTCGGACCCGCCGTCGCCGGAGCACGCGGTCGCCGCGAGGGCGAGCGTCGCGACCACGGCTGCGGTACGCATACGCAAGGACGTCATAGGCCATCCAGCATGCCGCACGTACTCGCATCGCTCGACCGGGCCCGCCACCACCCGCCGAGGTACGGATTCCGGCCGATCAGAGGCCGCCATGGGGCGGGAGCCCGTACCTCGGCGCGGAGTGCGCGCCGGCCTTCAGGTCGCATCGAGACGCGCGACTCCGAGGAGCCGGTTCAGCACGACTCTCTCCGCGAGCGTCCACGCAGTCGTGGTCATCAGGTAGAGCCCGGCGGCGAGCGGTACGAACGCGGCGATGACCGCGGTCATGAACGGCATGAAGCTCAGTGCTCGGGTGAGTCCGCTGAGATCGGGGACTCCGGGCTGCGGATCGGTCTCCTCCGGAGTCTGCGGCGGCATGAGCATCCGCCGCGATGCCTGCGCGACGACGGCGACAACGACGACGATGGCGATGAACACGCCTCCGGATACCCAGGTCACGGCACCGGCGTTGAGCTGGCCGACGAGTCCCACGTCCAACGGAACCCCCAGCAGCGTGTGCCCGAGAAGCTCGTTGGGATGGTCGTTGATCGTCTGGTGAACGAACAAGCCGTACACGGCCATCAGGATGGGCATCTGCGCAAGCACCGGGAGGCAACCGGCGAGCGGCGATGCCTTCTCCTTCGCGTAGAGCTCCGTGATCTCGCGTTGCAACCGCTCGGGCTTCTTTGCGTGCCGACGACGCAGCTCTGCGATCTTGGGAGCGAGACGCCGCCGCGTGATGCCGGCCTTGACCTGCGATCTGCCGACGGGGATCAGCAGGGTACGTACGGCGACGGTCATCAGGACGATCGCGACCGCCGCGCTCGGTGCTCCGACCAGCGGTTGCAGGAGATCGCTCAGGTTGGTGACCAACCAGTAGGCGGCCGTGATCAATGCCTCGATCGGTGGGAAGTCATAGATGTTCATGAGTTTCGGTCCCTCAAAGTCTGTGCGCTGGTGGGAGCGGCCGCGCAACGACGGCGCTACCCCTGTGGTCGTACGAGCCCGGGCGCGTCGCGGAGCAGGGCGATCAGTGCCGACCGGGCGTGTGCCGGTCGAGATTCACCTGGTCGCAGTACGGCACCGGGCGTGGGCAACGGGCGCCAGCGGGAGCGACGAACTCGTACGCGGCGTACCGACATGAAGCATCGGCAGCACGGCTGCGAACGCAGCAGAGGGAGACGTCGCTCAGGCGATGGCGAGAGCGGCGACGGACGGGGCGCGCGCGAACGCACAGCCGGGGGTGCCCGGTGCACCCGGCACCCGGTGACCGAGAGAGTCGGCTCGACTCGACCGCGGCGGTGGGCACTGTGGCCTCAGCGACAGCCGCCGCAGGAGACTGATCAGGATCCAGGGCGCCAGCAGGGCGAGCACCGCCGCGCCGACGAGCACGAGGACGAGGACCTGGATCGGAGACTGCGGCAGCAACGGACCGAGCGCGACGCCGAGCGTCAGCGTGACGGACTGCGCCATCACCCAGAGCAGCTGCAGCATCGGTTCACTCTTTCGGTCTCGGTCCTGTTCGTCGATGGTAGCAACGAACGAGACCGAGACGGCCCGGCCACAACCGCCGAGGTACGGCGTCCTGCCAATAGGGGCGACCCATGTGGCGGGAATCCGTACCTCGGCGGGAAGTACGGGACGACTAGGGGACGACTACGCGACGACGGTCGTGACCGGCATCGACGAGTCGGCGGCGATGTCGAGCGCCGACGGCCGCAGACCCCGACGTACGACCTCGGCACCGAGCGCAGCGATCATCGCGCCGTTGTCGGTGCACAGCGCCGGGCGCGGTACGCGCACCTCGATGCCGGCGGCGGAGGCACGCTCCTCCGCAAGCGCCCGCAGCCGGCCGTTCGCCGCGACGCCACCGCCGATGACCAGGTGCTCGACGCCGTTGGCAAGGCACGCGTCGATCGTCTTCGCGGTGAGTACGTCGCACACCGACTCCTGGAACGACGCGCAGATATCGGCGACCGGAAGGCCGTCGGGCGAACCCTCACGTGCCTCGACCCACCTCGCGACCGCGCTCTTCAAGCCGGAGAAGGAGAAGTCGAACCGGTACCGCTCGCGGTCCTTCGGCGCGGTCAACCCGCGCGGGAACGCGATCGCCTTCGGATCGCCGTCTGCCGCCGCCTTGTCGATGTGCGGGCCACCGGGGTACGGGAGGCCGATCAGGCGGGCGACCTTGTCGTACGCCTCCCCTGCCGCGTCGTCCATCGTCTCGCCGAGCAGGCGTACGTCGGTGGCGATGTCGTTGACCAGCAGCAGCGAGGTGTGTCCGCCGCTCACCAGCAACGCGACACACGGCGTCGGGAGGCGCCCGTGCTCGAGCTGGTCGACGGCGACATGCCCGACGAGATGGTTCACGCCGTACAGCGGCTTGTCGTACGCGAGCGCGAGTGCCTTCGCGGAAGCGATCCCGACCAGCAGGGCGCCGGTCAGCCCGGGCCCACTCGTCACGGCGATCGCGTCGACCTCCTCGATGCCGATGCCCGCGTCGGCCTGCGCCTTCTCCAGCATCGGCACCATCGCCTGCAGGTGCGCGCG
Source organism: Solicola gregarius (assembly GCF_025790165.1). Lineage (GTDB taxonomy): Bacteria > Actinomycetota > Actinomycetes > Propionibacteriales > Nocardioidaceae > Solicola > Solicola gregarius. Next base: position 3,047,100 of record NZ_CP094970.1, on the reverse strand, counting down.
GCTCGCGACCTCGGGCACGACCCCGCCGAAGCGCACGTGCTCCTCGACGCTGCTCGCGACGGCGTTCGCCAGCAGCTCCGTACCGCAGACGATGCCGACGCCCGTTTCGTCGCACGACGACTCGATGCCCAACACCTTCGGTTCGCTCACCATGTCATTGTGCACCGCAATATGTGCTGTACGCCGCGCGGCGTAGGTCGTGTCTCCGCATGCCGCTTCGATCAGCGAGCGGGTGTCCGCGCCCGATCCGGCAAGGCGCGGGAGCGATGATGTAGCCGGTCCTCCTTCGAGTGACCGCAACGCAGCCGGTCGGGATGCGGAGGCACGCGGGCCGACGGGGTATGCGGAGACACGGCCTGTGCGACATGGTGGGCGCATGACACGTACCGACACTCCGCCGGCGCTCGACGAGCGCTCCATCCTGCAGACCATGCTCGCGTACGTCCGCGAGACGGCAATCGAGAAGGTCGCGGGCCTCAGCGACGAGCTCGTCGTGGCCGCACCGGTGCCGACGTCGCCACTGACGAATCCCGCATCGCTGCTCAACCACCTGCGCTGGGTCGAGTTCGACTGGATCGAGACGAGGTTCCTGGGCGGTGAAGACCTCGGCCCCTGGACCGAGGAGGACCCCGACGGCGAGATGACCGAGGCCCTGTCGATGACCGCCGACGAGGTGATCGCCGCCTATCGCGAGCAGACGAAGCGCTGCGACGAACTCGTCGCCGACGTCGACCTCGACACCCTCAGCGTCGAGGCCCTGCGCGACTTCCATCCGAACCTGCGCTGGATCCTCAACCACCTGGTCGAGGAGACCGCGCGCCACAACGGGCATCTCGACATCCTGCGCGAGCTGGCCGACGGGTCCACGGGCGCCTGAGGGTTGCGAAGAACGGCGAATTCGGTTACACCGGATAATAGTTCACGAGGCGACGCATGATCCGCATGCGTCCTTGTCGTGACGGGGAGCCGAGATGAGCGACATAGGCGACATAGAGGATTTCGGGCAGCGTTGGGCGGCGGCCGAACAGGCTGCGGACGTCGACACGTTGGCAGGCATGGTGGTCGACGACTTCCTGCTGGTCGGCCCGCTGGGATTCATCCTCGACCGGACGCAGTGGCTCGACCGCTACCGCAACGGCGACCTCGTGACGTCGTCGTTGAACTGGGTCGACACCACGGCCCGGGTCTACGCCGACACTGCGGTCGTGGTCGGAGTGCACGACCAGGAGGCGGCGTACCACGGGCAGGCGAACAACGGTCGGTTCCGGTCCACGCACGTGCTCGTACGCGACGCCGGCCGGTGGCAGCTCGCGAGTATGCACCTGTCGCCGATCATGGCGCCTCCTCAGTGAGCGCGCCCGAACTGGCGGGCCGCGTCGCGCTGGTGACCGGCGCCAGCAAGGGGATCGGCGCGGAAACCGCGCGGGCGTTCGCCGCGGCGGGCGCCGGTGTCGTCCTCGCCGCGCGCGACGTGCACGCGCTCGAGGGCGTCCGCGACGAGATCGAGGGCCGTGGCGGAAAGGCACTCGTCGTGCCGACCGATGTCGCGGCCGACGACGCCGTCGCGCAACTCCTCGACACCACGATGCGTACGTACGGACGCCTGGACTTCGCCGCGAATGCTGCCGCGGCGCACACCGGCCGACCGAGACCACTCGCCGAGCTGACGACCGAAGAGTTCGACACCGCGCTCGCGGTCGGAGTGCGGGGCCTGTTCCTGTCGCTGACGTACGAGATCCGCGCGATGCTCGACAGCGGCGGCGGCTCCATCGTGAACATCGCTTCGACCGCCTGCCTGCAGGCGGTGAGCGGCCTCGCCGACTACGTCACTGCGAAGCACGCGATGATCGGCATGACGAAGACCGCCGCCCTCGACTACGCCGCCGAGGGGATACGGGTGAACGCGCTCGCGCCAGGCCCGATCCTCACCGAGCAGCTCGAGCGCGCAGGTGCGGATGCACAAGCGGGGGTCGCCGCGGCAGTACCCGTGGGACGCATCGGACGGCCGGACGAGGTCGCTGCCGCCACGTTGTGGTTGTGCGGCGACGACTCGGAGTTCGTCACGGGCAGCGTCCTCACGATCGACGGTGGACGACTCGCCGGCACGCCGCGGTTCCGGTGACCACGCCGGACGTCACCCGGCCATCGAGGAGACTCGCGTACGACCGTTCTCGAGCCAGCGGTCGACGCTGTACCGCCCTGCGCCGACGGTCGCGAACATCGCGCTCAGCACGCCGAGCACGAGCACCAGCTCGTAGCCGCCGTTGGTCGCATAGAACCCGGCGTCCCAGTGCGCGAAGTAGAGCGCACCGGCCATGTTCAGCGCGAACAGCACGGCGATCGGTCGGGTGAGAACGCCGATGACGAGCGCCACCCCACCTGCCAGCTCGAGCATCGTCACAGCGACTGCGGAAGGGTACGCGAACGGCACGCCCATCCCGTCGAACATCGACTCGACACCGTCGATCGTGTACGTGTCGTACTTCTGCCAGCCGTGCATGACGAACACGAGGCCGAGCACCACGCGTACGACGACCAACGCGATGTCGTAGCGCCTCGAACGGTCGGACATCCCACTCCTTGCTCGCGTACCCAACGCCTGGACGAACGAGCGCACCGTACGCAGCGTTCCGGCACGCCATGTGGCGCTCGACTCACCGGAACCGACCACCGACCCCGTGCGTCCGATTCACAATCGAACGATCCGATTGGGGAGCGGTCATGGCGGGCAGGGTTCATCGACAGGTAGTGGTACGCGCCGCCGCGCTGGTGTGCGCGGCACTGTTCGGGCTCGCGGCATGCTCGAGCAGCGAGGACGGCGACGGCGGTTCGAGCGCGGCCGGCGACTCGGCCCTCGAGGGCGGCGCCCAGCAGGAGCGCGGTTCCGACGAGTCCGCTGCCCGAGACGCCGATGCCGGCGCCGATGGGGCGTCGAACGACGTCTCGACGATCGCACTCGAGGACCGCGCGATCGAACGCCGCGGCAGCCTCGACCTGACCAGCAAGGACGTCGCCGCCGCGCGCGACTCGGTGATCGACGAGATCGAGGGCGTCGGCGGATATGTGGCAGACGAGCAATCGACGACGGGCAACGACGGCGACCTCGCACGGGTGCACCTTCAGCTGGTCGTCCCCACCGACTCGTTCGACGAAGCGATGGCCTCGTCGGCGGGCGCCGGCAGCGTCGTCTCGCGCGAGCAGTCGGCGCAGGACGTCACCGAGAAGGTCGTCGACGTCGACAGCCGGGTCGAGAACGCGAAGTCGAGCCTGCGCCGCATCCGCCTACTGCTCGGCCGCGCGGAGCGCCTCGGCGACGTGATCCGGCTGGAGTCCGTCCTCGGCGAGCGCGAGGCCGACCTGGAGTCGTTGCAGGCGCAGCAGAAGTCGCTCGAGGAGCGTACGACCACCGCCACCGTCGACGTGTCGATCCGACCGGCAGCATCGGCGCCGAAGCCCAAGCCCGTCGACGAGGATGAGGCGGGCTTCCTGGCTGGCCTGGGCGCCGGCTGGTCGGGTCTGCAGAAGGCGTGGACCGGCCTCGCGACGGTCATCGGCGCCGTCCTGCCGTTCGCATTGGTTCTCGCCATCCCGGTCGCGGCGGCGGTCCTGCTGGTACGAAGGGCGATGCGCCGGCGCGTGGCCACTACGTCCGAGGCGGCCTGACGCCGATCAGCCGACGAACACCTCGGCGTGGTCGCGGGCCCAATCTCGCAACGATCTCGATCGACGTCCGGTGATCGCCTCGACGTCGGAGGTCGTGTCCTGCGGCTCGAACTCCCGGTCGGTCGAGAACAATGCGTTGACCAGGTCGTCCGGTATCCCGGCCGCGCGGGCGTTCGACGCGGCGACCTCCGTCGCGATCTCCTCGTACCGCACGGCGACACCCAACTGCTCGGCGATCACCGAAACCTGTTCGGCGGTCGTCAGCGACTCGGGTCCGGTCAGCACCGGCCGGGTGCCGACGAGGTCGTCATCCAGCAAGGCACGCACGGCGACCGCGGCGACGTCTGCCTCGTGGACCATCGCGCGCGGTTGCGACGCGAACGGCGCACGTACGACGCCCGTACGGAACTGCGGCCCCCAGCCCAATGTGTTGCTGGCGAAGCTGGCCGGTCGCAGCATCACCCACTCGAGACCGCTCCGCTCCACCGCCGTCTCGAGCTCTCCGTGGAAGCGCAGGATCGGATTGTCGTCGTCGACGACATCGGGCCGCGCGCCCTTGGCCGACAGGTAGACGACTCGCCGGGCATGTCGGGCAATCACGTCGAGTACGTCGCCCGCGCCGGCAGAGCGCAGGAACGGCCACATCAGGAAGACCGCGTCGACGCCGACCAGTGCCGGCTCGAGCCCACCGGGCTTCGACAGGTCACCCTGCACGGTTGTGACACCCTCGGGAAGCGTCGCGGTATCGGGATCGCGCACCAACGCTCGTACCCGGGTACCCGTACCGGCGAGCTGGCGGGCGACCGCTCCGCCCATGGTTCCGGTCGCGCCCGTGACGAGGATCGTCTGCTCCGGCATGTATGTCTCCGCTCTCGTGCTGGATGGATGGTTCGCGCCCAACCTAGAAACTCAACTTTGGTTCAGGTCAATGGTGTGCTGGCTCACTCGAGTACCGGGTGCGCGTCGTACCTGCACCGGCCGCATAGGCTCGGCGCATGACTGAGATGCGTTACCGCCCGCTGGGCGACAGTGGCCTGATGGTGTCGGTGGTCGGTGTCGGATGCAACGCGTTCGGCGACCGGATCGACCAGGCACAGACGAACGCCGTCGTCGACGCGGCGATCGACGCAGGCATCACGCTGTTCGACACCGCCGACACGTACGGGATCGGCCAGAGCGAGACCATGCTCGGCAAGGCGCTCGGCTCCCGCCGCGACGATGTCGTGGTGGCGACGAAGTTCGGCATGGACATGCAGGGCGCCAACGGGCCCGACTGGGGCGCGCGCGCATCGCGCCGGTACGCACGCCGCGCCGTCGAGGCGAGCCTGCGCCGACTCGGCACCGACCACATCGATCTCTACCAGCTGCACACACCCGATCTCGTGACGCCGATCGAGGAGACGCTCGAGGCCATGAGCGACTTCGTCGCGGAGGGCAAGGTCCGCTATCTCGGTTGCTCCAACTTCACCGCGTGGCAGCTGATCGACGCCGACTGGGCCGCACGTACGGCCGGCGCACAGCGGTTCATCTCGGCGCAGAACGAGTACTCGCTGTACAACCGCACGGCCGAGCTCGAACTCGTACCCGCCGCCGAGCAGATCGGCGTGAGCGTGCTGCCGTACTTCCCGCTCGCGTACGGGCTCCTCACGGGCAAGTACGGCCGCGGTGAGGCCGCCCCGACGGGTTCGCGGCTCGGGCTCGAGCGGCAGAGCCACCGGCTCGACAGCGCCGATTTCGACCGCGTCGAGGCGCTCGAGGCGTACGCGAACGAGCGCGGCATCGGCATCCTCGACGTCGCGATCGGCGGGTTGGCCGCGCAGCCGACCGTGGGGAGCGTGATCGCGGGCGCGACCCGACCGGAACAGGTCGACGCGAACGTACGCGCCGGCGCCTGGGAGCCGACCGCAGCGGACCTGGCCGCGCTCGACTCGATCAACGATCCCGCGCACCGCTTCTCGTACACGACCTACGCACCTTGAGCTGAGTGCCGGTACTCATGACGCGGACGGGCGCATTGCCGCAGGCTGATCGCGAAGGCTCCGTACGAGAGGGAGACAATGCGCAAACCCGTTGTTCCAGTACCGGTCATCGCGCCCGCGTCGGCACTCGTCTGGTGGATCGTCGGCTACCTGCCGTGGCTGATCGGCGGTGCCGCCGATGACGTCACCGGTGCCGACGCGTACTCTGTCGCAGACCAGATGGTCGCGCTACCGCTGCTGACCGACCAGCTCGCGCTTCTCGTACTCGGCGGCGTCGGCGGCGGTGCTTGCGCAGGCCTGCTCACGTTGCTCTCGGACGGACGATCGGCTACGACGCTCGCCGCGTCGTTCGCCGGCCTCGCGTGCGCCGTGCTCGTCGCCGGCATCTGGTCGACCTCGGTCCTGGGCAACGCCGAACTCGGCAACGACGGCGATGCCTCGGTGCTCGCCGCGTTGATGGCAACTGCGTCCGGCGCGACCCTGCTCGGTTGGCTGTTCGGTGCCGGCGGATACTTCGGACGGGTTCCGCTAGGCATCGCACTGTGCGGGCTCGCCGGCGCGTTATCGCCATGGCTGAGCTACGTGGTGTTCAGCATCGACCCGTACAGCCAATCCGAACTCGTGTCGAAGGCGATCGGGTACGCGGGTGCGGCGCTGCTGGCATTCGGGCTGGTGGTGATCGGCGTCCGCCCCTACGTACGGCTGCTCGCGTGGCCGGCAGCGGTTGTGCTCGCCTGGATCGTGGCCCCGGCGCTCGTGGCCGCGGGTTACCTGGGCGTCATGCTCAGTCCGCCTGCCACCGTTTCCGACAGCCTCGGACCCGCTTGGGACGTGTTCGTCCTGGCGGCGAAACCGACGAACGCGCCCGCCGACTGGCTGGTGCCGTTCGTGGTGGCGACCGGCCTCGCACTCGTCGTCTCGGTACGCCTGGTGATGCGCAGCAATGCCTCTGGTGAAGAGACTCACTCCCCCGTCGAGCCGTCCAGCAGCTCGCGTACGACGTCGAGGTGACCGACGTGGCGGGCGTACTCCTGCACGAGATGGAACAGGATCCAGCTCAGGTACGGCGCCTCGTCGACGGTTGCGAATCGCCCACCGACACTCGCCCGGTCGCCGAGGTCGGCAGCGGCGACGATCGACCGGGAACGTTCGCACTGGTCGAGGAACTCGGCGCGTAACCCGTGAAGGGTCTCGTCGGCGTCGACGTGCCAGCGTTCGGTGTCGGGGTCGTGGTCACCCCACGGCGCGTCGACCGGCTCTGCCTCGAATCCCCACACCAGCCAGCGCCGCTCAACGTACGTAAGGTGCTTGAGCAGCTCCAGCGGCGTCCAGCCCGACGGCAGGATGCTGCGGCGTAGGTCGTCGTCGGACAGCCCGTCGAGCTTGGCCAGCAGGGTCGAACGGTAGAAGTCGAGGTACGCCGGCAACAGCTCGGCCGGATCGCTCAGCTGGTCGGACGGCTCCGGAAGAAATCGCACCGGCTCACTTTACCCCGCGGATTACCATGGGCCCATAGCAAACTGCGCCGCTACGTACCAAGTTTGCTGGGTAGCGGCGCGGATTACCATGGGCCCATGGTAATCCGCGGGGCGAAGTCCCCGGGTCAGCCGAGGTCGAGCAGGGTCGCCATGCCCATCACGCCCGCGACGATGATCACGATGCCGACCAGGTCGAACACGATGCCCGAGCGCACCATCTTGGTGATCGGCACCATGCCGGTGCCGTAGACGATCGCGTTCGGCGGCGTCGACACCGGCAGCATAAAGCCGAACGAGGCACCGAAGACCGCGGCCAGGGCAGGGATCACCGGGTTGACGCCGGCTGCGTCGGCGAGCGGGATGATGATCGGTACGACGACGCCGACGCTGGCCGTGTTGCTCGTCGTCTCGCTGATGACCACGGCGATCACCGTCGCGAGGATCGTCAGGCCGAGCAGGGACGAAACTCCCAGTAGGTCGCTGATCTCGTCACCCATCGTCTTCGCGAGCCCGGTCGAGCCGAGCAGCCCGCCGAGCGCGATTCCCGAGCCGAACAGCAGGATCGTTCCCCAGTCGATGCGGGCGGCGTCGTTCCAGGTGATGGTGAACTTGCGTCGCGACCAGTCGATCGGCAGCACGAACAACAGACTGGCGGCGATGATCGCGACCGCACCCTCGTCGAGGTGCGCGGCGACCTCGTCGTAGAACTCGCCCTCGCCGCCGGTGAACAACGCGACCACGCCGGGGAACACCCACAAGGCGACCGCGACACCGAACGCGATCAGGGTGTTGCGCCCGCCGGCGCCCATCGTGCCGAGCTTCGCGTGTTCGTCGCGTACGTACTGCTCGACGCCTTCGATCCGCTTGGCCTCGGGCTTGTTCAACCGGACGAGCAGGAAGCACAGCGCAAGGAACATCAGGACGACCAGCGGGAACGCGAGCACCATCCAGGTGAAGAACGGGATCGACTCGTCGGTGTTCTGCTCGATGAACTCGCGGCCGATCAGGTTCGGCGGGCTGCCGACCGGCGTGAGCAGTCCGCCCACGCTCGCGCCGTACGCGGTCATGAGCATCAGCGCGGTCGCGAAGCGCAAGCGGTTGGGATCCGCATGCTCGCCCGACTGGGTGACGAGGAGGTTGGCCAGGAACCCGACCATGCCGGCAGCGATCGGCATCATCATCGCGGCGGTCGCCGTATTCGACACGAATCCGCTCAACAACGCGGTGATGACGCCGAACACGACGATGATGCGAACGGTCGAGTCGCCGACCCACGGCAGCTTCAGCATCGCGAACGCGAATCGCCGGTCGAGCCCGTGTTTGCGCATCGACTCCGCGATGATGAACCCGCCGATGAACACGAAGAGCGTCGAGTTCCCGAACAGCGCGAAGACGTCGTCCGCCGGCGCGACGTTCGTCACCACGATCAGGCACATCGCGAGCATCGACGTCACCGGGATCGGAATCGCCTCGGAGATCCAGTAGATGATGACGAAGCTGAGGATGCCGGCGAGGCGCTGCTGCGGCGCGTCCAGCGGCGCGCACAGGAGGTACACGACGATCCCCACGAGGGGGCCGGCGATCAGACCGATCGTGCGGCGGCCGCGCTCGAAGCGTTGCTCGGCCGGACTCAACGTCTCCTGCACCTCGTCGAAGGTGCGGTACGTCGCGGCGCGACCGATCGGGTTGGACTCTGACATGGGTCCTCCTCGAGGCGTGTAGCCGGTCGAGCAGGACCCTAACCGTGGCCGGCGCGGATGTCACTATCTGTGACCCGGGCCAGACGCATCGTCAGGTCGCCGAAGCCGCCTTGCGTTCCGCGCGCCGGCGCTTCTCCTCCCGGTCGAGCCGCTGCGCCTCTGCCGGTGTCGGCGCGGTGCCTCCGTACGCCGCGGGAGCCCACCATTGGCCCTCGGGCGCGACCGGGTACGCACGGATCGCGTTGTCCAGCAGGGCGCTCATCGCCTCACGTACGCGCGCGGTCTCGCCGACCGGGTCGTCGGCGTCGGGCACGATCGGCTCACCGACGTGCAACGCGAGGGTCTTGCCGCGGGACAGGTCGCGTGGATGGTCCTTGGTCATGATCAGCTGCGTGCCCCAGAGCACCATCGGGAGCACCGGCACGCCCGCCTCGGCGGCCATTCGTACCGCGCCGGTCTTGAACTCCTTGAGCTCCATCGAGCGGCTGATCGTCGCTTCGGGGAAGACGCCGACGATCTCGCCGCGCCGCGCGTACTCGACACCCTCGCGGTACGACGCGATCCCGTCGGCCCGGTCGACGGAGATGTGGTGCATCGACCGCATGACCGGCCCGGCGATCCGGTGGTCGAACACCTCGCGCTTCGCCATGAACCGCACCAGCCGCTTGCTGGGATGCGCCGCGAGACCGCCGAAGATGAAGTCGACATAGCTGACGTGGTTCATCGCCAGGATCGCGCCGCCGGTGCGCGGAACGTGCTCGGTGCCGGTCATCTGGAACTTCAGCCCGAGCAGCCGGAACGCCACCTTGGCCGTCCGGATCACCGACGGGTACGTGAGATCGCGCATCCCGGCAGCGTAGCCTGCGACTATGCGTGAGGCTTCGCCGCTCGACGAGCTCGCCGATGCGGCGTACGCCCATGCCGAGATCGCCTTCGAGTACGAATCCGAGGGCGAGCGCGGCGTTCGCCGCGTGGAGCCGTACCGCATCGTCGTGCACAAGTCGCGTTCGTCCCTGCTCACGTGGGACATCGAGCGCGACGACTGGCGTACGTTTCGGATCGACCGGATGTCGGGCCTCGAGCGGGCGACGACGTTCGAGCCACGGGAGATCCCCGACGACTCCGCCGCGATCCACCAGCTCGACTCGACTCCGCCGATCCGAACGGTACTCCGGTTCGATGCCAGTCCCTCGACGGTCGCCGATCGCCTACTGACCCAAGAGGTCGAGCTCGAGTCGCTCGGCCCCGAGCGTTGTCGGGCGCTCGTATGGGGACACTCCTACCAGTGGCTGGCCGCCGTCGTGCTGTCGATGGGTGTCGACTTCGGCATCGACGAGCCGGACGACTTCCGCCGTCACTGCGAGACGCTCCGAGACCGCCTCGACCGTGCCCTCCGGAACTAGCGCCGGATCGGCAGGTCGACCCAGGACTGCGCCCCTGCCTCGTGGCGCACGTCGTACACACCGAGGAGCAGCTGCGGTAGGCGCAACGGCGGCGGGAGCAGGTGGGGCAGGTCGCCGGTGCCGATCGTCATGCGGAGCCGATGACCCGCCGGCACCGTCAGGAACGCCGGGCGGACCTCGATGTCGTAGCGCGTCACCTTGCCGGGAGTGACCGGACGCTGCGCCGCGCGCGTCATCGGGTGGTACGGCAGCGCGTACCCGGCACGCTTGTCGGAGCGCCAGCTGCGCCTACGGTCGAGCGCGCGCTGCGATCCCAGCTGTGCGCCGCCGGTGAGCTCCGTGACCGTGCCATCCGGCGCGACGTCGTCGAGTCGTACGACGAACATCGTCTCGGGCCGGGTCGACCGCGCGCGCAGCGTCACCCCGATCGGTCCCGCGAGCGTGGTCGCCTTCTTCAGCGGCCTGGTCGCGTACGCCACCTCGCCCGGCTCCGGGCCCGGCGGGAAGCGCTGCTTCGTGCAGTCGAACGGCGTTCCCGCGAGCAGGTCGCCGAGCGCGCCGGCCGCCCACTGGTCGGTCGAGCGCGTACACAACGGCGACAGCCCGGTGAACACGACGTGGTCGCCACCGCCGTCCGCCGGCGCCGGCTTGCCTCCGAGCGCACCATCGGGCTCGAGGTACAGCCTCTTCGTGGGCGCGCCCGTGAGCGGATAGCGCGCGGCGTCGTACGTCTTCCCGCCCGGCTCGATCACATGGAGGGGCTTGCGGGTGTCGAGGATTCCGGTCTTGCGTCCCTTGAGCCAACGGTCGAACCAGCGCAGCTGAAGGCGGTTGAGGCGCGCACCCGCTCCCGGATTCGCGTGCGTCCACGGTCCGGTGAGCAGCTGGAACCTCGGATCCGCCTTCTGTCCCGGCGCCATCGGCGCTGTCACCGGTCGCCCGGCCGCGGCGTTCTGCAGTCCGCTGTAGAGCAGCGGCTCGCCCCGCTGGAACACGTCCCACTGCCCGCCGACGAGGTAGACCGCGACGTTGTTTCGTACGATCCGGCGCAGCACCCGCTCGGGTGCCCGCTCGTGCCAGTACGAGCCGTCGTAGACGCGATCGCCCTGGAGCAGCACGTCGAGCCCGGTCTTGAGCTCGAACGGAATGCCCGCGAGCGCATGCTGCAGGCTGAGCCGCAGCGCATCGAGCGGGTTCTTCGGCCGCTCGGAGAACGGCGTTGTCGTCCGCACGCCGAAGTACGCGGCGATCAGGCCGAGCGATGACTCGAGGTTCACGACGCCGCCGCTGGTGAACAGGTCACGGTACGGGTCGATCGACGCCGCCATCGGGAAGATCGCCTTCAACGGCGAGTGCCGGCCGACCGCGCCGGCGGTGAAGAGCTGGTCGATGGCGAGGTAGGAGATGCCGAGCAGCCCCACCTTGCCGTTGCTGTGCGGCAGGTCGGCGGCCCACTCGACGACCTCGCGCCCGTCGCGCGCCTCGGACTTCCCGAACAGCTGCGACTGTCCCTCGGAGCCACCGGTGCCGGCGACGTCGACGACGACGCCGATGTAGCCGCGCTTGACGAGGTACGGGTTGAGCCCGCTGTAGCCCGGTGAGCCCTGGTCGCCGGACTTGCCGTACGGGGTCTGTCCGACGATGACCGGGAACGGCCCCGACGCCGGCTTTCCCGTCTCGGGGTCGGCGGGTGCGTGGATATTGGCGCGCAGCACCCGACCGTCGGGCATCGTGATCGGGACGTCCTTGGTCACCACGATGTCGTACCTCGGCCCGTGAGGTGACCGACTCACGGGGGCCGACGGTTCGGCCGACGTGGGCCCGGTGGAGGTGACCCCGGCGGCAACCAGCATTGCCCCGGCGAGGGTGAGGGATCCGAGCAGACGAGTCGTACGCATGGGTTACCTCCGGGTAACAAAAAGTGGGACAAAAGTACCGGACAATTGACCTGTTCGCCAGAGGTCGGCGCGAACTCCCGCCCCGTGAGCCGCGCGTTTCGGCCCTGCCGGAACGATTTCTGCGGCTGAAACGGGAGGCCCACGGGGGCTGACGCCTGACTCGACTGCGGAACTCTCGAGTCAGCGGGCGTCGAGGTCGACCCGGAGGACGAGCGCGTCACGCCCGGCGCCGTAGTACCCAACGCGTCGGTCGAGCTCCTCGAAACCCGCCGCGCGGTACAGGGCGATCGCGGGGCCGTTGTCGGCGGCCACCTCGAGCAATATCCGGTCGGCACCACCGAGCGTCGCGACCCGCATCGCCTCGTCGAGCAGCCGCCGACCGTACCCGCGGCCACGGCGATCCGGTCGTACCGCGACGCGTTGCAGGTCGGCGAGATCGCCGGTCGCCATCACGCTCGCGTACCCCACGACGACGCTCTCCTCGCGGGCGACCAGGACCGACCGCGATAGTGCATCGAGCTCGGCGCGTACGAGCGTCTCAGACCACGCGTCGGCGCCGAAGCACAGGCGCTCGATCTCGACGAGCGCGGCCAGGTCGGTGCCGGTGGCGCGAGCGATCATCCGGTCGCTCGTTTACGCTCCCCGGCGGCGTCGCATCGGGGCGACGGAGGTACATCGGCTCCGGGTCGACCTCGCGGACGCGATCGTGCGCGACGGCCTCGGCGAGCACGCGCGCGTCGGGGTCGAGCGGGCCGCCGGCGTACGGCAGCGCGTCGGCGTACAGCTTCGCCCCGCGACCGTACGCAGGCATGGCGGTCGGGTGGTCGAGCGCGTCCGGCCGAGCGACGTCGGGGCCGGTGACCCGCGCCCCGGTCGCGTCGTAGCGCGCCCAGTAGACCTCCTTGCGGCGAGCGTCGGTCGCGACCACGAACGGGCTGCCCGCGGGCACCGCCGCAGCGATGATGTCGAGCGAACACACGCTGTGCAAGGCGACCGACAGCGCCGCCGCGAGCGTACGCGCGGTGACGACGCCTACCCGCAGTCCGGTGTACGGCCCCGGCCCGACGCCGACAGCGACGTCGGTGAGGTCGCGGCGATCGGCCCCCGCCTCTGCCAGTACGCGTTGGATGCCGGGCGCGAGCAGCTCGCCGTGTCGCATGGCATCGACCGAGTCGGTCGCCGCGAGGACATCGTTGCCATCGTGCAGGGCGACGGTGATCGCCGGCGAGGCGGTGTCGAACGCGAGGAGCAGCACGCGCTCAGCGTACGGGAGCGGCGGGGTCGGCTAGCGATCTGGGCGTCCCCGATCGCAACCTTCGCGACCTGGGCGTCCCCGCTCGCAACGCATCGCGATCTGGGCGTCCCCGATCCACTAGGTAGCGATCTGGGCGTCCCCGCTCGCAAACCGCACGAGAGCCGGGCGTCCCCGATCGCAAACGCGCCGGTCAGGCGAGCAGCGTCGAGCGCAGCGGCTCCCACACCCAGCGCTTGCCATGCGGCTTGACCGTGACGACCCGCATGTCCTCACCGGAGTCCTCGGGCACGATCGTGCCGAGCGGATCGAGCACCGTGCCCTTGCGGCGCTCGAGACGTACCTCGAGCCACGAGTCGGCGAGCTGTTCGGCCTTGCCCTCGCCCCACTCGACGACGGTGACCGACGACTCGGTGGCCATGTCGAGGTCGAGATCGTCCAGCTCCGCGGAGTCACCGATGCGGTACGCGTCGACGTGCTGTAGCGGCGGGCCGTCGCCGAGGTTGGGATGCTTGCGGGAGATGACGAACGTCGGCGACGTCACGGGGCCGCGGATGTCCAGCCCCGCACCGATGCCCTGCGTCAGCGTCGTCTTCCCGGCGCCGAGCTCGCCGGACATCAGCAGCACATCGCCCGGCTGCAGCAACGTCGCAAGTGCCTCGCCGAACGACCGCGTCGACTGCGCGGTCGGGAGCTCGCGGCCCAGCCACAATGTCTTCCCGAACTCCATCATCTCGGCGTTGCGCCGCATCGGGATGTAGCGGCGACGGGTCCAGAACTCGACGTTGTCGGGCAGCTCCTCTCGTACGCTGAGCCAGATTCCGTCGCAGCCGCGTTCCTCGGCGGTGTCTTCGGCGACGCCGACCATTGCCGACGCGACACCGCGGTCCTGGTGATCGGGATCGACGCTCACCCGGCGGAAGCCGAGCATCCGCGGCCGCGACTCGTCGAACAGCATCGCCCCGATCGGCTTGCCACGCCGCTCGACGAGCAGGCCACCGGACTCCTCGAGCGCGGCCGCGACCGACTCGATCGTCTCGTCGCCGGCAGTCGACGGCGGGTCGAGGACCGGCCGCGCGCCGAACGACAGCCGGATCACCGCGAGCACTGCCTCGGCGTCATCAGGGGTTGCGTCGAGTACGTTCAGCGCGTGCCGGTTGAGCGCGGTCATGCCGTCTCCTGCTGCGTCTCGACGGCCTGCTCGATGAGGTCCTCGAGCACCGCCGTGACCAGCTCGTGGCGCTCCAGCTGCACCATGTGCCCGGCGCGGTCGGCGACGACGAGCCGCGCACCCGGGAGCCGGTCGACGATGCGCTGGCTGTGCTTGTGCGGCGTGATCTGGTCGTGCGTGCCGCTGACGACGACGGTCGCCTCGCCCGGCAGCGCGGCGAGTGCCTCGTACGCGTCGAGCCGGCCGAAGTTGGGCAGGAAGTCGAGGAGTACGTGCGTGTGCGTACGCCGCAGCATCTGCGCGGTCATCTCGGCGTACTCGACCGGAGCATCCGGGCCGACGGTGAAGCGCCGCGACGACCGGTTGCTGCCGAGCCGGCGACCCACCGCGAGCATGGGCGTGATCGCGACCGCGAGGTTCTCGACGACGGGCTGTGCGCGCCGCAGCGGCGTGCCCGGCGGGAGCAACCCACCCGCGCTCGTACCGCACAGGAGTACGCCGGCGACCCGCTCGCGTACGAGGTCGGGGAACTGCTCGGCGAGCGACATTATCGTCATTCCGCCCATCGAGTGCCCGACGAGAATCACCGGGCCGTCGGGCGTGGTCGCCTCGATGATGTCGCGCAGGTCGCGGCCGAGCTGGTCGAAGTTCGAGCCCTTGCGGGTTGAACGTTGTGACCGGCCGTGCGAGCGCTGGTCGTAGAACACCATCCGTACTCGTCCCCGGAGAGCCGCGCGCTGGAAGTGCCAGCTGTCGAGGTCGAGGACCCAGCCGTGCGCGAAGACGACCGTGAGGGGCAAGGAGTGAGCTTGCGAGCCCCGCAGACGCGAACCATCGGGCACCGCCGGGTCGACCGGCACATCGGGTTCATCGACCTCGACGTGCAGGCGTACGCCGTCGCTCGCGACGACCGGTTGGGGTTCTGAGTGCAGGGACCCGAAGGGGATCTCCTCCCCCGCCTCGAGTCGCCGCGACTGCCGACGACGGCCGACGAGCTCGGCCGCGACGCCTGCCGCGGCTACTCCCACGAGCGCCGCGGAGATGCCGAGCGTTCGTTTGGTCAGTAGGTTCATGCTCTTGCTCCGAGATGGCGGCGCTCGATGCGACCGCCGATGCGGGTGACGACCTCGTACGAAATGGTGTCGGCGGCGTCCGCCCAGTCTTGTGCCGTCGGGTCGCCCTCCGCGCCGGCGCCGAACAGGGTCACTGGTTCGCCGACCTCGATCTCCGTGTCGCCGAGGTCGATCATGAACTGGTCCATGCAGACCCGGCCGACGATCGGACGCCGGTCGCCTGCGCACCACACGGACGCCCGGTTGGACAGCGCGCGGAGCACGCCGTCGCCGTAACCGACCGGAACGAGGCCGAGGGTCGTGTCGGCCGACGTGACGTGGGTGTGGCCGTACGAGACGCCCGATCCGGCGGGCACCCGCTTGACGTGTGCGAGCCGGGCGCGCAGGGTCATCGCCGGCCGCAGGCCGTACTCGCTCGAAGACGCGACATTGGGTGCCGGCGTCAGGCCGTAGCTGGCGATTCCGACGCGTACGAGGTCGAAGTGTGCGCTGGGCCGGGTGAGTGTTGCGGCCGAGTTGGCGAGGTGTCGCAGCTCCGGCTCGATGCCGGCGGAGGCGAGCTCGACGACCGCCTCGCGGAACACCTGCTCCTGGGCGGCGACGGACGGGTGCGTGGGCTCGTCCGCACACGCCAGGTGGGACCACACGCCGACCACCTCGATCGCGCCCTTGCGCTGGGCCGTGGCCGCCGCCGTCACCAGATGCGACCAGTCGGCGCCGAGCGCGCCGTTGCGCGACATGCCCGTATCGACCTTGAGGTGGACGCGCGCGCGGCGTCCGGCCGCCGCGGCGACGATCTCGCCGAGCTGCGCCGCCGACGATGCAGCGAGGTCGATGTCATGCTCGACGGCGGAGGCGAAGTCGGCGCCCGGCGGGTACAGCCAGCACAGGATGCGGCCCTCGTCGGCGACCTCGCGCAGCTCGAGCGCCTCCGCGATCGTCGTCACGCCGAGCCACGAGACGCTGTTGGCGCGCGCGGTACGCGCACACTCCACCAGCCCGTGCCCGTATGCGTCGGCCTTGAGCACCGCCATCATGCGCGCACCACGCGCCGCCTCACCGAGGACGGAGAGGTTGTGGGCGTACGCGTCGAGATCGACGACGGCCTCAGCGGCCGGATCGTGGCGTGACATCGCGGTCGATTCTCTCAGGTGCGCCTTTGCGTACCGCACACTGCCCGCGCTCCCGCCCCGTGGGCATGACGTTTCTGCCCTTGTCTCGCGAGGAATCGGGCTGAAACGTCATGCCCACGGGGCGGGGGTGGCGGGTGCGGACAGGACGGCCGCGGTTGCGGCCGGAATCGCCCCCGCGACGTCTCCGGCCGTGATCGGCCGACCGTACTCGGCGGCGCGCCGGCTCGCCGCACCGTGCAGCCAGGCGGCCAGGGACCCGGCGTCGCGAGCAGGAAGTCCGGCGGCGAGCAGCGAGCCGGCGAGTCCCGCGAGTACGTCGCCCGCACCGGCCGTCGCGAGCCAGGGCGTACCCGTCGAAACGACCCGGGTCGGTCGATCGCGTTCGGCGATCAGGGTGTTGCTGCCCTTGAGCAGCACGGTCGCGTCGAGCCGCTCGGCTGCTTGCCGGGCGTACGCGAGCGGCGCGGCCTCGACGACCGAGCGCTCGACGTCGAGCATTCGCGCGAGCTCACCCGCGTGCGGTGTGAGCAGCGCGCCGCGAACCATGCCGGGCCGCCAGTACGCGAGCGCGTCGGCATCGACGACGACCGGCACCTCGTCGGCCGCGGCGGCCCGCAGCGCCGAATCGGCACGGTCGGCAGTACCGGACCCGACGACCCAGGCCTGCACACGTCCGCGCCCCGCCACCGCCTCCGGCCGACGGGCGACGATCTCGGCCGCGACGGAGTCCGGCCCGCCGAAGCGAACCATGCCCGCCGGACCCGCCTGCGCACCGCGAACGCACAGCTCGGCCGCGCCGGCGTAGCGGTCGGATCCCGCGTCGACACCGACGACGCCGCGGGTGTACTTGTGCGACTCTCCCGACGGCAACGGGTACGCGGCGCGTACGTCGGCCGACTCGACGGACTCGAGCCCGGCCTCGTCGAGGTACGGCACGAGGCCGATGTCGACGAGCTGGACCCAACCGGCTGCCCGTACCGCCGGCGCGGCCAGCAGCGCGGGTTTGTGGGTGCCGAACGTCACCGTGATATCGGCCGTGACGTGCGGTTCGGGCAGCGTCGCACCGTCGACGTCGACACCGCTCGGTACGTCGACCGCGACGACGTACGTGCCTGCGGCCCGCGCGTCCTCGATCAGCGTGCGCGCCGGGTCGCGCAAGCCGGGTCGCCCCCCGATGCCGACGACCCCGTCGACCAGCAGGTCGACACCGTCCCATGCGGGCTTGTCGGTACGTCGGGCGCCGGCCCGGAGCGCGGCCGCGAGTCCGTCGGGGTGCGCGGCCTCGGGTTTGAGGACGACGAGCTCGACCGCGGCCCCGCGAGAGGCGAGCCGTGCGGCCGCGTACAGCGCATCGCCACCGTTGTCGCCGGAGCCGACCAGGACAACGACTCGGGCGCCGTACACCGATCCGAGCACGTCGATGCACACGGCTGCCAGCCCGGCGGCGGCGCGTTGCATGAGAGCGCCGGCAGGCAGCGTCGCCATCAGGGCCGCCTCTGCGCGGCGTACCGACTCGACCGTGTGCGCGTACCGCATCAGCCCTCCCGACCTGATGGTCGCGCTCGTCGACCCGCTCGTTCCTCGCTCTCTCCTCGCCCCTCCAGACTTGATGGTCGCGCTCGTCGACCCGCTCGTTCCTCGCTCTCTCCTCGCCCCTCCAGAACGACGACCGACGACGCGATCCCGCCGTCATGGGAGATCGACACGTGCGAGCTGACGACGCCGAGCTCCGTTGCCCGCGCGAGCACCGTGCCGCGCATCGCGAGCCGTGGCTGTCCGGAGTTCTCGACGTACGTCTCGACGTCGACCCAGTGGAGTCCGGCGGGAGCGCCGAGCGCCTTTGCGAGCGCCTCCTTGGCCGCGAACCTCCCCGCGAGCGAGCCCGGCGCCAGCTCCGCCTCGGCCGGCAGGAAGAGCCGCTCGACCACCGCGGGCGAGCGGCGCAGCGTCTCGGCGAAGCGCTCGATCTCGACCACGTCGATGCCGATCCCGACGATCATGGGCTCTCCCGCCCCGTGGGCCGGACGTTCGAGTGGGAAACGCCCGGCGTGTCGCGCTCGAACGTCCGGCCCAGCGGGCGGGAGCTCGAGCGAACGGGCGTACGCACGGGCGCGCTCACTCGACGGTGACCGACTTGGCCAGGTTGCGCGGCTGGTCGACGTCGTGACCGAGCCGATCGGCGAGCTCACACGCGAACAGCTGCAGCGGCACGGTCGCCACGAGCGGCTGCATCAGCGTCGGTACGCGCGGCAGCCGGATCAGGTGGTCGGCATACGGGACGACATGCTCGTCACCGTCCTCGGCCAGCACGATCGTGCGTGCCCCGCGGGCGCGGATCTCCTGCACGTTGCTGATGACCTTCTCGTTCAGCTGGTCGCGACCGCGCGGCGGGACGATCACGAACACCGGAAGGTCGTCCTCGATCAGGGCGATCGGCCCGTGTTTGAGCTCACCCGCGGCGAAACCCTCGGCATGGATGTACGCGAGCTCCTTGAGCTTCAACGCCCCCTCGAGCGCGACCGGGTAGCCCGCATGCCGGCCGAGGAACAGCACGGACCGCTTGTCGACCAGCTCGCGAGCAAGCTCGCGTACCTGCTCGCCGTCGTCGAGGACGCGCCGGATCGCCGCCGGGAGGCTCTCCAGCTCGTGCATGATCGCGGTGATCTCGTCGCCGAACTTCGCACCGCGTACCTGCGCGAGATACAGCCCGAGCAGGTAGCACGCGACCACCTGAGACAGGAAGCCCTTCGTCGACGCGACCGCGATCTCCGGGCCCGCGTGGGTGTAGATCACCGCGTCGGACTCCCGCGGGATGGTCGAGCCGTTGGTGTTGCAGATCGCGAGGACGTTGGCGCGCTGCGTACGAGCGTGGCGGATCGCCATCAGCGTGTCCATCGTCTCGCCGGACTGGCTGATGGCGACGACCAGAGTCGAGCGGTCGACGATCGGATCGCGATACCGGAACTCCGACGCCAGCTCGACCTCGCAGGGCACGCGGGTCCAGTGCTCGATCGCGTACTTCGCGACCAGACCGGCATAGAACGCCGTGCCGCACGCGATGATGATCACCTTGTCGATATCGCGCAGCTCGTCGTCGGACAACCGCATCTCGTCGAGCTGCAGGCTGCCGTCGGCGGCGTACCGGCCGAGCAACGTGTCGGCGACCGCCTGCGGCTGTTC
This sequence comes from Solicola gregarius, assembly GCF_025790165.1. Taxonomy (GTDB): domain Bacteria; phylum Actinomycetota; class Actinomycetes; order Propionibacteriales; family Nocardioidaceae; genus Solicola; species Solicola gregarius. The sequence goes on along the minus strand of NZ_CP094970.1, from coordinate 3,027,170 downwards.
GTCGATCTCCTTGAGCATGAACCAGTCGAAGCCGCCCTTCTCGGCGGCAGAGGCATCCCAGTCGACGTGGTACGTGCTCGGCTCGACCGACTCACCGGAGAAGTCGGTGACCGAGATCGCGTCGGCGGTGATCGCGACGACCTGATCCTGGCCGAGCTCGACGGCCTCGCGGGTGTAGTCGATGAACGCGGCGACGTCGGAGGCGAGGAAGTTCTCACCGTCACCGCGTCCAGCGACGAGCGGTGAGTTGCGGCGCGCCCCGACCACGAGGCCCGGCTGCTCGCCATCGGCGATCACCAGCGTGAACGCCCCCTCGAGTCGGCGAGCGACCGCGCGTACCGCCTCGGCGAGGTCGTCGCCCGCCGGTCCGATCTCCTCGGCAAGCAGGTGGGCGACGGTCTCGGTGTCGGTCTCGGAGGCGAACTCACGGCCCTTCGCCTCCAGCTCGGCACGTAACTCGGCGAAGTTCTCGATGATGCCGTTGTGTACGACCGCGAACCGTCCCGACGAGTCGAGGTGGGGGTGCGCGTTCAGGTCGTTCGGGGCACCGTGGGTCGCCCAACGGGTGTGCCCGATGCCCGTGTGCGCGGTCGGCAGCGGTGCCTCTGCGAGCAGCTTGTCGAGATTTGTCAGCTTCCCTGCGCGCTTGCGCGAGACCAGGCCGCCGGGCGTGACGAGCGCGACCCCCGCGGAGTCGTACCCGCGGTACTCGAGCCTGCGCAACCCGCCGACGACGACGTCTTGGGCAGACCGCGAACCCGCGTACCCGACGATTCCACACATGCCCGACAGCCTACCCAGTGGCGTCTCTCTCCGATGCGCTGCGCCGCACGCCACGGGGGCACGGGACAATGGTCGCCATGGCGGACCCCTCGATGTCCCGGCACGACACGTCCCCGTACGTCGAGCTCGACCGATCCGACTGGTCCCGGCTCGCCGACGGAACGTCGCAACCGCTGTCGGAGAAGGAGATCGACGCGGTTCGCGGACTCGGCGACGAGCTCGACCTCGACGAGGTACGCGAGGTGTACCTCGCGCTGACCAAGCTGATCCTGATGCGGGTACGACTCGCGCACGAGCTGCACGCCGCTACCGAGCGCTTTCTCGATCGACCGCAGCCCCAGCGCACGCCGTACGTCATCGGACTCGCCGGGTCGGTCGCCGTCGGCAAGTCCACGACGGCGCGGCTGCTCCGCGAGCTGCTCTCGCACACGGCCCCGAAGGCAAGGGTCGACCTCGTCACCACCGACGGGTTCCTGTTGCCGAACGCCGAGCTGCGTCGACGCGAGCTGCTCGAACGCAAGGGCTTCCCCGAGTCGTACGACCGCAAGGCCCTGTTGCGGTTCGTGATGAACGTCAAGTCCGGCCGCGAGGTGATCGAGGCGCCGCTGTACTCACACCTGAAGTACGACGTGACCGACGACGTCGTGACGCTCGACCACCCCGACATCGTGATCGTCGAGGGCCTCAACGTGCTGCAGCCCGCACGGATGCGCGGAGACGGACGCCCAGGGCTGGCGATCAGCGACTTCTTCGACTTCTCGATCTACGTCGACGCGTCCCACCGCGACATCCGGCAGTGGTACGTCAACCGGTTCCTGCGCCTGCGCGAGACGGCGTTCCGCGACCCCGCGTCGTACTTCGTGCGGTACGCAGGGCTCGACCACAACCAGGCGATCGAGCGGGCCGAGACGCTGTGGGACACGATCAACGGGCCCAACCTGAAGCAGAACATCGCACCGACCCGCGGCCGTGCGACGCTCGTGCTCCGCAAGGACTCCGACCACTCGGTGCGGTGGGTACGGCTGCGCAAGCTGTGATCGGGTTCAGGCGAGCGCGAACCCACCGTCCACGCCGATCACCTGACCGGTGACCCAGGCAGCGGACGGATCGCACAGGGCGACCACGATCGCCGCGATGTCGTCGGGGGAACCGCGGCGACCGAGCGGGATGCGCTCGCGCTCGGTCGCCTTCACCTGTTCGATGGTGGCCTCCGACATCCCGCTGGCCGCGAGGGCATCGCTCTCCGTCGGGCCCGGAGCGACGGCGTTGACGCGGATACCGTCACCGGCGAGCTCGAGCGCCCAGCTTCGCGTCAGCTGCTCGAGTGCCGCCTTGGTCGCACCGTACTGCCCGATGTACGGCGCCGGCTTCGCGCCGAAGGTGCTCGACACGTTGACGATCACGCCCCAGGTCGCACGAAGGTGTTCCAGGGCCGCTCGCGCGACGAGAGTCGGCCCGAGCACGTTCGTCTCCCACATCTCGACCGCGTCCGCGCGTACGAACTCGTCGAGGCCGCCCGGGTGCATTGTTCCGGCGTTGTTCACGACGACGTCGATCCGGCCGTGCCGCTCGGCGGCGATGCGTACGGCTTCGTCGACGTCGGCGGCGGACGCCGCATCCGCGGTGAACGCACGGATATTGGCATGCGTTGACGCCGTCTCTGAGATCGGATCCGGTCTGCGCCCGGTGACGAGTACGTCCAAACCGACCGTGGCCAGGGCGAACGCCGTCGCGCGACCGATGCCCGACCCGCCCCCGGTCACGAGGGCGGTGCGTGCCGGCCGTTCTTCGGAATGAATCTCCATGGTGTCGACGCTAGGTACTGACACGGGTGTCAAGTGCAAGTCGGAGGATGCGGATGCGGATCGGACAGCTCGCCGAACGGACCGGCGCGAGCCGGCGGTCCCTGCGCTACTACGAGCAATGCGGGCTGATCTCCACGGTTCGAAGCCCCGCCGGTTGGCGCGAGTACGACGAGTCGGCCGTGCAGCGCGTAGGCAACATCACGGCGCTCCTCGGTCGCGGGCTGACGATCGAGGGGATCAAACGACTCGAGCCTTGTCTGAGGCTGCGAGACCTCAACGACTGCGACGAACCCGGCGACGCCGTTGAGACGTACGCCGAGCGGCTGGCGGTTGTCGAGGGTCGGCTGGCGGATCTGCAGAATCAGCGCGACCGCCTGGCGGACTCGCTGCACACGCTCCGCGGGGAGTGAGCCGACGATCACCCGTTGTCGCAGAGCGCGGTGACCATGGTGTTCGCACGGCCGAGGATCTCGCGTCCGCTCATGCCCGCACTGCCGTCTGCGAAGTTGAGCACGTTCATCCCGACGAACGCGTGCCTGCCGTCGTCGGTCGCCGCCGCGATCGTCTGGTAGCCGGGCCAGATGCCGTAGTGCCCGTACGCGACGCCGCCGCACGGCAACTCGAACTCGTCGACGCCGAGGCCGTACTTCGGCGCGCTTCCCGGCAGGTCGTTCGGCGTACGCATCTCGGGCAGGAGGGGTCGCGGTACCACCGTGCCGTCCGCGAGAGCCTGCATGAACGCCGCCACATCGGCGCCGGTGGAGACGATCCCCCCGCCGCTGAGTCCCATCGACGGCTCGATCAGCTCTGTGACATCGAGGTACGCGAACTGCTGGCCGAAGTATCCGCGCACCTGCGGTCCGACGAGCTGCTTGTGCTGCGGTTCCGGCAGGTACGTGTCAGTGAGGCCGAGCGGCCCGATGATGCGGTCGTTCAGCTCCTGGTCGTACGACCTGCCCGTGACCTTCTCGATCAGCATTCCGGCGACGATGTAGTTGGTATTCGAGTATCGGTACTCCGTGCCCGGCTCGAACTCCGACGGCTTCTCCAGACCCCACGACGCGATCTCGGCCAGCGTGTGCGGACGGAACTGGTTGCGCGGGTCGAGCATCCGCTCGATCTGCAGGTAGTCGGGAATGCCACTGGTGTGCTGCAGCAGGTTGCGGACGGTGATCTCGGTGCCGTCGTTCGCGCCCTGAACGACGCCCGGAAGGTAGGTCTCGATCGGCTCGTCGAGATCGACCTCGCCCTCGTCGACAAGCTGCAACACGATCGACGCGGTGAACGTCTTGGTCAGACTCCCGACGCGGAACTTGTCGGTCGCCGTGATCGGCCGATCCTGTCCGATGGCAGCGGTGCCGCTGCTGACCGTCCACTCGTCGTCGCGATCTCCCGCCACGACGACACCTCCGGGTGCGGTCCAGTCGCTGCGCAGTGCGTCCAGGGACTCCTGGGTCGCGACGTGCGGATCGTCGGGTGCGCTCTGCGCGGGTGCAGCAACGGGTGCGACGAGTGCGATGGCGAGTGCGGCGGTGACGAGCGTACGTCTCATGGGGTCCTCGGGAATCGGTCGAGCGGCGGCGCCCGAGCGTATGCCGACCGCGGCCCGCGTACGTACTGCGCCGACCGAGCATCCGCATCATGATGACAGTGGCGTGATGATATGATGCATCCATGCGTACGACGGTCAATATCGACGAGCATCTCCTCGCCGAGGCGAAGCTCATCGCCGCGCGCAGCCATCGCACCATCGGGTCGGTGCTGGAGGATGCGTTGCGAAGGCTGATCGACGAGTACGAGACACGGCAGACCGGCGAGCGCTACGAGCTGCCGCATTTCGAGTACGACCCGCCGGGCCTGCGACCGGGGGTCGACCTCTACGACAAGGACCAGATGGCGGAGCTACTGGGCGACGACGAACGCGACACCCGTGCTCTTCCTTGACGTCAACATCTGCGTCCACGCGATCCGATCCACCGAATCCGGGCGGATCGAGACCTGGCTGAGCGATCGGGTCAACGGCACCGAGCCGATCGGAGTCACCGAGTTCGTACTGGCGGCGATGACGCGGATCGTCACCCAACGGCGGATCTTCGCCGACCCGTCCACGCCGGAGGACTGCGTCCGGTTCGGCAACGCCCTGCTCGACGCCCCCGCCGTCAGTGCCGTTCGACCCGGCGCGCGGCATTGGTCGATCTTTGGCGAGCTGGTCACGACACACCGACTGCGGGGTAACGACGTGCCCGACGCGTACCTCGCGGCGATCGCGATGGAGCACGGGGCGACGTTCGTGACGCTCGATCGTGCTTTCGCCCGGTTCCCGGGCCTTCGTACGCTCGATCCGCTCGCCTGACGACCGGGGCGAGTCAGAGCTCGATCCGGAACTCACCCAGGTAGTCAACCAGCCGAAACCCGAGCCGCTCGTTGACGGCGATCATCGGTGCGTTCTCCTCGGCGTTGAACGTGTGCAGCACGGTACGCGGCCCGAACGCGTCGGCGGCCTCGCCCAGGTTGCGCGCCTTGAGGGCAATGCCGAGTCGATGGCCGCGATGCGCGGCGAGCACCAGGGTGTCCCACTGGAACGCGTTCGCCTCGTCGGTGCCCGGGACGACGAGCTGGCTGTGCCCGGCCACAGCGCCGTCGGGCGCGATGGCGATCGCGGTGTACAGCACGCGTTCCTGTGCCTCGAGCTCGGCCTCCTCGTGTCGCACCCGCTCGGCGTCGTAGTCCTCACGCTCGAAACCGGCTCCGCCGTCGGGTGCGTCGAGCAGGATGCGGGCACGCAGGTCCGCGTACTCGTCGATCCATTGCTCGGGGCAGGTGCCGTGCCACGCGATGATCCGGTACGCGGCGTGCCGCGCTGCAACCGCGTCGCTCAGAGAGCCCATCTCATCGACATCGATCGGGAGCTCGAGGATGCGGTGCGCGTTCGTCAGCAGGAGGCCGTAGCCCGCCGACTCCAGCGCACGGCTCTTCGGGCTCGTCCGTTCGTCACGACTCACGCCCGCCATGACGTGAACGGCCGACCGGCCGTGCCTGCGTGCCAGATCGTGGAACGCGTCCAGGAGCGCGGCAACACCGACGTCGTCCGCGCGCGACGGCAGGATGCTCAGGTCGGCCCACACCATCGTGGTGTTGTCGCGCTGGGGAAACCACGCCTCGGCGACGCCGACCAACACGCCGTCTGCGGCACGAGCACCGAGCATGCGCAGCACCGACCACGGATCGGGCGTCCGTGCCGCGGTGCGGTACTCCTGCCAGGTCCACGGCGTCGCGTACGGCCGGGCGGCGGCGTCGGCAAGGGTCACGTCGTGGGCCTCGCGCAACGCGGTGTCGTCGAACAGGTCGACGGTCTCGATCGTCACGCGCGTCAGCGTACGGATGGGTACGCGCCGCCGCACCCGGTTTGTCGACGGTCAGCGTACGAAGTGCGCAGCGGGCACGTCGTCGAGTGCGGCGGCGATGCGCTCGTGGAACTCGTCGCGCATCGACGGCAGCGCGTCGCGCTCGAACCAGCCGACCTCGACCGACTCGTCGTCGCCGACCTGCGCCTCTCCCGCGACGTAACGGCACCGGAACGTCAGGTCGAGGTACGCGGCGAGGTCGCCGTTCGCATGTGCGCGCAACGGGGCCACGCCCACGCCCGCGATGCGTTCGGCCTCGGCGACGACACCGGTCTCCTCGAGCACTTCGCGGATCGCAGCACGGGCCGGCTGCTCCTCCGGGTCGACGATCCCGGTGACGGGTGTCCACTCACCGCTGTCGGCGCGGCGTACCAGCAGCACCCGGGTGCCGTCGAGGACGACCGCGGTCACTCCGGGAAGCCACAGCGGCGCATGGCCGATCTTCTCGCGCAGCGCGAGAATGAAGTCGGGGGTCGGCATGGCCGCCACCGTACCCGGGCCTCCAGCGACCCGATCCGCGCGACCTCAAATAGACATTTGTCATGCCCTGGCATAACAAATGTCTATTTGACCAACCACTACAGCGAGAGCGTCTCGCGTACGACGCCCGCCAGCTCGCCCGCGACACCCTCCGCCGTCTCCCGCGAGGTGGCCTCGACCATCACGCGTACGACCGGCTCGGTGCCCGACGGCCGCAGGAGTACGCGACCGTCCGCACCGAGGCGCTCCTCGGCCGCGGCGACCGCGGCGACGAGGCGGGGTTCGATCTGGGTACGGGTCTTGTCGACGCCGTCGACGTTGACCAGCACCTGCGGGAGTCGGGTCATGGCGCCCGCGAGCTCACCGAGCGAGCTGCCGGTACGCGCCATGCGTACGGCGAGCTGGAGCGCGGTCAGCACGCCGTCACCCGTCGTCGCGTGGTCGGACATGATCACGTGACCGGACTGCTCGCCGCCCAGGTTGAACCCGCGCGACCGCATGGCCTCCAGGATGTAGCGATCGCCGACGGCGGTCTGTACGACCTCGATGCCGGCGGCGGTCATCGCCTGCACGAACCCGAGGTTGGTCATCACCGTGCCGACGACGGTGTCGTCGACGAGTTCACCGTCGTCGTGCCTGGCGAGCGCCAGGATCGCCAGGATCTGGTCGCCGTCGACGAGGTTGCCCTCGGCGTCGACCGCCAGGCACCGGTCGGCGTCACCGTCGAACGCGAAGCCCGCGGCCGCACCATGCTCGACGACCGCGGCCAGCAGCTGCTCCATGTGCGTCGAACCGCAGCCGTCGTTGATGTTGATGCCGTTGGGCGCAGCGTTGATGGCGATCACGTCCGCCCCGCACGCACGGAGCACCTCGGGCGCTACCTGGCTGGCGGCACCGTTGGCGCAGTCGACCACGATCGTGAGCCCGTCGAGCCAGACGTCGGCCGTACCGATCAGGTGGCGGACGTACGTCGCGCGCGCCGTGTCGCTGAGGCCGACTCGCCCGACCCGAGCCCCGGTCGGGCGGTCCCACGGCTCACGGAGGCGCCGCTCGATCGCGTCCTCGACGGAGTCGTCGAGCTTGTGACCGCCACGGGTGAGGAACTTGATGCCGTTGTCGGGCATCGGGTTGTGGCTGGCCGAGATCATCACGCCGATATCGGCCTCGAGCGCCGCGGTGAGGTACGCGACGCCGGGCGTCGGCAGGATGCCGATCCGATGGACGTCGACACCGGCAGAAGCAAGGCCCGCGACGACCGCGGACTCCAAGAACTCACCGGAGGCGCGGGAATCGGTGCCGATGACCGCGACCGGCCGCTGGTCGGCGAACGCACCTGCCTCGCCGAGCACATGCGCCGCCGCCACCGCGAGGTCGACCGCGACCTCGGCGGTCAGATCGCGGTTGGCGACCCCGCGAACCCCATCGGTGCCGAACAACCGGCCCACGATGCCGCCGGGAATCAGCGCTTGCTGTACTGCGGCGCCTTGCGGGCCTTCTTCAGACCGGCCTTCTTGCGTTCCTTGACGCGCGCGTCACGGGTCAGCAGGCCGGCCTTCTTCAGCGTCGGACGGTTCGCGTCGGCGTCGACCGAGTTGAGCGCGCGAGCAACACCGAGGCGCAGCGCACCCGCCTGGCCGGTGATGCCGCCGCCGCTCACGCGGGCGATCACGTCGAACCGGTCGGAGAGCTCGGCGAGCACGAACGGCTCGTTGACGATCTGCTGGTGCAGCTTGTTCGGGAAGTAGCCGGCGAGGTCGCGACCGTTGACCGACCACTGACCGCTACCGGGGACGATGCGAACGCGCGCGATCGCCTGCTTGCGCCGACCGGTCGCCGCCGCCGGGGCGATCGTCGCCGGGCGAAGGGGAGCATCGGCCGACGCCGCGCTCTCGGAGCTGTACGCCACACCGCGGTCGTCGGTGGTGTACTCGACGGCCTCGGCCTCTGTCTCGGCGGCGGTCTGCGATGTCGTGTCTGCCACGGGGTTCCTCACTCGGACTTACGGGTCGGGCTCTACTGAGCGATCTGGGTGATCTCGTACGGCTGCGGCTGCTGCGCCTTGTGCGGATGCTCCGGGCCGCCGTACACCTTGAGCTTCTTCATCAGGGCGCGGCCGAGACGGTTCTTCGGCAGCATGCCCCAGACCGCCTTCTCGACGACCTTCCGCGAGTCCTTCTCGAGCAGGTCGCCGACCGATGCCGACTTCAGCCCGCCCGGGAAACCGCTGTGCCGGTACGCCACCTTGTCGGCGCGCTTGTTGCCCGACAGTGCGACCTTGTCCGCGTTCACGATGACGACGAAGTCGCCGGTATCGAGATGCGGCGCGAACGTCGGCTTGTGCTTGCCGCGTAGCAGCGTCGCAGCCTGGACGGCGAGCTTGCCGAGCACGACGTCTTCGGCGTCGATGACGCGCCACTCACGCTGGACGTCGCCAGGCTTCGGGCTGTACGTAGGCACGGTGGTTGACCTTCGTTTCGAATCGATGAGTCTGTCTGGCCCACCCAGAGCGCATCGGCCAGTCAACCGGATTGCCGCAGGCGGGAGTTCGTCGGCGATGAGCACAACGACCACTCAGGGTACCTCCCGAGGCTGGAGGCGGTCAAAACGGGGAGCGGTCGACGGATGTTTACCATGTAAACATGGTAAACAGTCACCGTGCATGCCGAATTCGCCGTGCAATGCAGCCGCTTGCCATGCAGAGCGCGTCGGTCGGCCCGTCGTACGTACGCGGCCGCAGCCCCTCGTGCGCGTACGCGCACCCCCCATCGTCCCACCATCCGATCGGGTTTAGGTTGGACTCCACTAAAGAATCTAAGACGCAAGACGTCCTGAGCTGGGTTGCGCAACCGCGGACTTGTCGGTCGGGGCGTTCCGGCCTGCGACCGCGGGCCCTGAGACCCCTAGGAGAGCCGTCGTGTCACAAGACACTGCCTCCGCTGGCACCGCTGCCGGCTCCTCGTTGACCGTCCGCGACAACAGGACGGGCACGGAGTACGAAATTCCCATCACCGACGGCGCCATCCGGGCGTCCGACCTCGGCAAGATCAAGACCGAAGGCGACGAACCCGGAGTGGCCGTCTACGACCCCGGCTTCACCAACACCGCATCGTGTCGTAGTGCCGTCACCTACATCGACGGCGACAAGGGCATCCTCGAGTACCGCGGATACCCGATCGAGCAGCTCGCCGAGAAGTCGAACTTCCTCGAGGTCGCGTACCTGCTGATCCACGGCGAGCTCCCCACGAAGAACGAGTACGAGACGTGGCAGCACGAGATCACGTTCCACACCTTCGTGCACGAGAACGTCAAAGACCTCATGCAGGCGTTCCGCTACGACGCACACCCGATGGGCATGCTGCTGTCGGGCGTCGGAGGACTGTCGACGTTCTATCCCGAGGCGCGCAACATCTTCGACACCGAGGCGCGCCACCTGCAGATCGTGCGCATGATCGCGAAGATGCCCACTCTCGGAGCGTGGGCATTCCGGCATGCGCAGGGCAAGCCGTACATCTACCCCGACAACGAGCTCGGGTACGCCGAGAACTTCCTCGCCATGCTGTTCAAGATGAGCGAGCCGAAGTTCGTCGCCGACGAGCGGCTCGTGAAGGCGCTCGAGGTGCTGTTCATCCTGCACGCCGACCACGAGCAGAACTGCTCGGCCAACGCCGTCCGCTCGGTCGGCTCGAGCCAGGTCGACCCGTACTCCGCCGTCTCGGCGGGCATCGCCGCTCTCTACGGCCCGCTGCACGGCGGGGCGAACGAGGCGGTGCTGCGGATGCTGCGTCGGATCGGCAGCAAGGACAAGGTGCCGGAGTTCATCGAGGGCGTGAAGGAGGGCAAGGAGCGCCTGATGGGCTTCGGCCACCGCGTCTACAAGAACTACGACCCGCGGGCCACCATCATCAAGAAGGCCTGCGACGACGTCTTCGCGGTCACGGGCGTCAACCCGCTCCTCGAGATCGCCGTCGAGCTGGAGAAGATCGCGCTCGAGGACGAGTACTTCGTCTCCCGCAAGCTCTACCCGAACGTCGACTTCTACTCGGGTCTGATCTACGAGGCGCTGCAGTTTCCGCCGGAGATGTTCACCGTGCTGTTCGCGATCCCGCGTACGGCCGGGTGGCTGGCCCAATGGCTCGAGCTGGTCGACGACAAGGACCAGAAGATCGCGCGACCGAAGCAGATCTACACCGGCGACCGTACGCTCGACTTCACCCCTCGCGAGCAGCGCTGGGCGTGAGCTGAGCCAAGCGTCGACGTGGCGGGTTTCTCGGCGGTATCGCAGTGGCGATGCCGTCGAAGACCCGCCACAATTGTTTCCGAGGTGAGTTCATGACCACGTGGGGACCAACCAAGGCGGGCACGAGACCCGTCGTACGTGACGGTTCCACCGTCGCGACCCTGAGCCCGGCGGCCCAGCGCGACGACGCGCAGGTCGAGATCGGCGGTGCGAGGTGGCTGTTCTACGCCGCTCGTGGCGCGCTCTGGGCCGAACGCAGCGGCGCGGAGAAGCCTACGCTGCAGGCCGTCCGCAAGGGCCGCAGGTCGTGGCGGATCCAGACCGCCGACGTCGCGTACGACGTCGAACGCTCGGGCGCTCGCCGCTACGTGGTACGCCGCGACGGGAGCGAGATCGGCACCGCGTCGGGCGGCCGGCCGGCACGCGCCGCGGTCGAGATCTCGATCGGCATCCCGGTCGAGCACGAGGTGTTCCTGCTCTGGCTCGTCGGCGCGAAACACCGCGGCGCCAAGCACACCGCCGGCCCCGGTGCCTCCACGATGGGACCGAGCCCGAGTGCGTTCGACGGTGGGTTCGCCGCCGGCGGCGGGATGTAGGTGCCGACACTCGAATGGGGACGCCGTTCGGCGGGCGTTGTACCGATCACCGGGGACGGTCGCGAGGTGGCTTCGGTCCGCCCGGCGTCGATGCGCGAACGGGCCGAGGCACAGATCGACGGCCGGCAGTGGACGTTCCGCAAGCAGCACGGCGAACTGGTCGCCGGGCTCGCCGGCGAGCCCGAACCGCGGCTGGTCGCATCGCGCCCCTCCGTGTTGCGGCAGGCATGGGACATTCGGACCGGCGCGCGCACGTACCGCATCGAGCCGATGGGGTTCCTGCACAGCGGATTTCGCGTACTCCGCGACGGGTCGGAGGTCGGCACAGGCGGCAAGGCGAGTTTCTGGAGCAACCGTCCGACGCTCGACGTCGATCCGGCGATCCCGCAGGCCGAGCAGGTCTTCCTGCTCTGGGTCTCGTTCATCATGCGGCGCCGCGCGACCGCGGCGGCGTCCTCGTCGAGCGGCGGAGCCTGACCCGGGCCCATCCGATTCGTACAAGCGCGCGCCCCAGCCCGGCGATAGCGTTCCGACGTGATCGCCGACAGCAGCAGGAGGCCTCCGATGTCCGTCCGCCGCGTGATGCCCGATATCCGTTCGGATGCAATGACCGAGAGCCGGGAGTTCTACGGCCTGTTGGGATTCGAGGAGGTCATGAACCTCGGCTGGGTCATGACGCTCGCGTCCCCGTCCAATCCGACGGCGCAGGTCACGTTCATGACCCACGACGAGAGCGGGCCCGTCGTACCCGATATGAGCGTCGAGGTCGACGACGTGGACGCCGCCTACACGGCCGTCCTCGAGAGCGGTGCGGAGATCGTGCATCCCTTACAGGACGAGGAGTGGGGCGTTCGCCGCTTCTTCGTCCGCGACCCGAACGGTCGCGTGGTCAACGTACTCGCCCACCAGTGACCGAGACCGGGTGGTCGTCTGCGTCGGCGGCCAAGCGTCGCTGGCCCCACGCGACGACCGGGGACAGCGCGAGCGAGACCACGACGAAGACCGCGCCGAGCACCAGCCACCCTGGCCCCGACCAACCGAGTACGAGGGCCGCGAGCGCCAGCGGCCCGAGCGCACGCGCGACCGGCACCCCGCAGCCGTAGAGCCCCTGCCACTGGCCGGGCCGATCGGGGTCGGCGAGTCCGAACCCGATCTCCCAGGAACCGGCCGCGAGGAATACCTCACCGACGACCTGCAACGCGATACCGAGCAGGAGCACGAGTCCGGCGAGCACGGCCGACGACGGCGCAGCGGCCGCCCAGAACGCGAGGCAGGCCGCGAGCAGCAACAGTCCGGCCCGACGTACGCTCGCGACGGCTCCGGCAAGGTCGGACACGCGGCGAGCGGCGGGCACCTGCAGGGCGAGTACGCCGAGCGTGTTGGCCACGAACAGCACCGCAACCATCCAGCCCGGAGCACCCGTACTGTGCGCGATGTACAGGGGAAGCGCAACGCTCAGCATCGGCATGTACAGATAGAGCACCGCGTTGAGACCGGCCGCGACGACGTACGGACGGTCGCGGAGCACGGCACCACGCGTCGTCGCGTTCGCACGCGCGGGCGCCACGCTCGGCAGGCGCAGCAGGAGCAACGCGCTGCACCCGAACGCAACAGCATCGATCGCGATGACACCCACGTACGCCCACGTCGCTCCGACGTAGAGCGCGAGGCCGCCGAGGCCGGCACCGAACGCGATGCCTCCGTTGACGATCGACTGCAGGCGCGCACGTACGACGACGCGCTCGGCCGGCGACACGAGCCGCACCAGCAGGGCCTGGCGTATCGCCGACGCCGCGCTCTGCGCCACCGCGTACAACGACATCGCCACGACCAGTACGACCGTCGACGGCGCGAGCACGAACAACAGCAGCGCGAGACCGGTGAGCAGCGACAATACGACCGCGCTGCCGCGGAGACCGACCCGATCGCCGAGCTGCCCGATCGGTGTCGTCAGCAGGAATCCGATGGTCCACGAGACGGTGAGCGCGGCGCCAAGTTGGGCAGCGGACAGCCCGACGACGTGTGCGAAGAACAGGGCCGACGCGACGTAGAAGCTGCCGTCGCCGACGGCGCTCGCGAGCTGCGACCTGGTCATCGCCACGACGGCGGTAGAGGTCGACTCAGGCGACGGCGAGCGCATTGTCGTCTCGGTGCCGCTTGAGCTCGCTGAAGTGCGGCGAGGCGATGAGCGTACGCAGACCGTCGAACATCGCGAGCGCGTCGTCGCCACGCGGGATGCCCGTGAGCACGGGACCGAAGAATGCGTGCCCGTCGAGCACGACGACCGGTGTTCCGGCCTCCTCGCCGACCGCGTCCTGCCCCTCGGCGTGGCGCTTGCGCACCACCGCGTCGAGCGACGAGTCGTGCGCCGCCGCGGCGAGCTCGCCCGGCAGGTCCGTCTCGGCGAGCGCCGCGGCCAGCGCAGCGTCGACATCGCGGCTGCGCTCGACGTGCCACCGGCGACCGAACGCGGTGTACAGCTCACGACTCACGCCCGCGTCGTGCCGCTCGGAGACGGCGGCGAACACCCGCGCCGGACCCCACGCACGGTCGTTGAACTCGCGGTACCACGCCTCCAGCTCCCGATGCTCGTTGAGCACCGACAGGCTCATGATCCGCAGCTCCAGCTCGATCGACCGCTGCCGTTCGACCTCGAGCAACCAGCGTGAGGTGATCCACGCGAACGGGCAGGACGGGTCGAAGTACATCGTCACCACAGTCGTATCTTCCATGGAAGATAATTTAGTTTCCCTGGAAGGTATAGTCAAGGGGTGGACGACGACGCGGTTGCGAGGATCGTGGACCAGTGGCGCGCCGAACGCCCCGATCTCGACCCCGATCCGATGCTGGTGATCGGGCGGATCGGCCGTCTTGCGGAGACGATCGACGGCCTCCTCCGGCCGCCCTTCGCCGCAGCGCAGCTCGGCAACGGCGACTTCGACGTGCTGGCGGCACTGCGCCGTGCGGGCTCCCCGTACACGTTGACGCCCGGCGAGCTGAGCCGCGCGATGCTGGTGACGACCGGAGCCGTGACCAAGCGGATCGACCGGCTCGAGCGGCGGGCGCTCGTCGAGCGCGCGGTTGCGGCGGGCGATGCTCGTGGCCGACTCGTCACCCTCACTCCGCGTGGCGTCCAGCTCGTCGACGACCTCATTGCCGACCACCTCGACCGAGAGCGCGAACTGCTCGCCGGTCTGAGCGACGCGCAGTGTGCCCGGCTCGCCGACCTGCTCGGCCGGCTGTCCGCGGCGCTGGAGTCACCCTGACGCAGGCACGGACCACGAGTCGCCGCGCAGGAGCCTACCCGCGGTCACAGCGTGTGTGCGGCGTACGCTGCGAGAACCACGGGGGCGCGTGTACGACCTCGAGGAGGCTGCATGACGTACGAGCTGGTGCCGGCGAGTTCGTTGGACGGCGACCAGACTCGAGTGCTGCGGGCGATCTACGAAGCCGGCTGTCCCGCCGACCAACGCACCGCGTGGAGCAGGCTGTTGGCGGACGGCGAGAATGCCGACGACGCGCTCGCGCTGTTGCACGACGATGTCCCCGTCGGCCTCGCACTGATCCGCGCAGTTGCCGATACCAGCACCGTCGTCGTGCGGCAGCTCCTCATCGACGGCTCACAACGCGGTCACGAGCTGGGTGAGGTGCTGTGGCGGTACGTGACCGGCTACGCCACCGACCGTGGCTTCTGCCGACTCGTTTGGGACGTCGCGCAACCCGACGAGCCACCCACCGAGCCGGGCGACCGAGAGGTGCAGTTGCGGAGGATCGGCATCTACGAACGTGTCGGTGGCTCGCTGCAGCCGATCGGCGAGTACGTAGGGTCCGACGACGGCGGCACCTGGCGGATCCCGATGCGACTCGTGGCAACCTCGCTCGACGGCTCGGCGCTGGCCGCCGACACCCGCGAGCTGCGCCGGCTCGCCCTGGACGCCTACGCCTACCGGCACGAGCCCGCCGCCGAAGCGGGCGTACGCACGTCTTCGTCGGTCGATGACGACTGAGCATCCACAGGCGATCGAGGGCCGACTGTGGACGACCGACACCATCGACGTACCGCGCGGCACGCTGACGGCATGAACGACAACCACCACCCCCGGCCCGACCAGCTACCTCCGATCCGCACCCCTCGTGACCTGCACGCACGCTGGCGCACCTTGATGGGCGAGCTCGGGTTCTCCGACCGCACGCTGTGGGTGACCTTCCTCGAGCCCGACGGCGCGATGGTGCCGCACATCGTGCAGGTCGCCGAGCTGCCGACCTACCCGACGGCACCGAACCTCGACTCGCTGATCGAGGTCTGCGGCCGCGAGCTGGACATCCTCGGCGCCGGGGCCGCCGTCGCGATGCTGCTGTCGCGGCCTGGGCATGACGTGCTGACCGACGCCGACCGGGCCTGGGGCGCGGGCATCGCGGCAACAGCCCGCGCACACGACGTACGAGCGCATCCGCTCCACCTCGCGAACGACGAGGCCGTGCGGGTGCTGGCGCCCGACGACCTGATCGGCGCGGCCTGATCGCCCCGGTGAGCATGACGTTTCGGTTGTCCCAAAACGATGTGGGCCGTCCGAAACGTCATGCTCAGGGGCGGGCGCGCTCGACCCGAGCCTCGTCCCATACCGGTTCGTCGCTCTCGTACACCGAGCCGTCGGCACCGAACACCAGGTAGCGGTCGAACCCGCGCGCGAACCAGCGGTCGTGGGTCACCGCCAGCACCGTGCCGTCGAACTGGTCGAGGCCCTCCTCGAGCGCCTCGGCCGACTGGACATCGAGGTTGTCGGTCGGCTCGTCGAGCAGCAGCAGCGTCGCGCCCGACAGCTCCAGCAGCAGGATCTGGAACCGCGCCTGCTGCCCGCCCGACAGCGCCTCGAAGCGCTGCTCGGCGGCTCCCGCCAGCTCGTAACGGTCGAGCTTGCGCGATGCGAGCTCGCGCCCCATGCCGTCGCGACGGGCATCACCGCGATGCAGGACCTCGAGCAGCGTCCGTCCCAACAGCTCGGGATGGGCGTGCGTCTGCACGAACCACCCCGGTCGTACGCGCGCGCCGAGCCGTGCGCGTCCCTGGTGGCGTACCGGCTCGATCGCCACCTCGCCGACCGGGCGATGCTCGACGTCGGGGTCGGAGCCACCGGCTGCGAGGAGCCGCAGGAAGTGCGACTTGCCGGAGCCGTTCGACCCGAGCACGGCGACCCGCTCGCCGTACCAGACCTCGAGGTCGAACGGCTTCATCAGCCCGGTGAGTTCAAGTCCCTCGCAGATCACGGCGCGCTTGCCCGTACGCCCACCGGTCAGCCGCATCGAGACCTTCTGCTCACGCGGGATCGCTTCGGGGGGCCCGGCCTCCTCGAACTTGCGCAACCGGGTCTGAGCGGCCTGATAGCGCGCGGCCATATCGGAGTTGTACGCCGCCTTCTGCTTGTACATCACCACCAGCTCACGGAGCTTCGTATGCTCCTCGTCCCAGCGTCGCCGCAGCTCCTCGAGCCGCTCGAACCGGGCCGCGCGCGCATCGTGATACGTGCCGAAGCCCCCGGGATGCACCCACAGCGTGTTGCCCGCGGCGCCGAGCTCGATCGTCGCCACCCGGGTCGCGGTGTTGCTCAACAGCTCGCGGTCGTGGCTCACGTACAGCACCGTCTTGGCGGATGCGTTGATGCGCTCTTCGAGCCAGCGCTTGCCGGGTACGTCGAGGAAGTTGTCCGGCTCGTCGAGCAGCAGCACCTCGTCGGGTCCGCGCAGCAGCGCCTCGAGCACGAGCCGCTTCTGCTCGCCGCCCGACAGCGTCGTGAGCGAGCGCCACTTCGCGCGGTCGTACGGAACGCCGAGTGCCGCCGTGCAGCAGGTGTCCCACAGCACCTCGATGTCGTACCCGCCCGCGTCGGCGAACTCCGCTAGGGCGGTGGCGTACCGCAGCTGCGTCGCCTCGTCGTCTCGCTCCATCAGCTCCAGCTCGACCGCGTCGACGGCTGCGGTCGCCGCACGTACGCGCGGAGGCGCGACCGAGAGCAGCAGATCACGTACAGTCTCGCTCCCCTCGCCGACCAGCTGTCGCATCACGCCGAGTCCGCCGGTACGCGTCACGGCACCGGCGTGCGGCGCGAGCTCGGCGGTGACGATCCGGAGCAGCGTCGTCTTGCCCGCGCCGTTGGCCCCGACCAACGCGATCTTGGCGCCGTCGCCGACCCGAAGCGACACGTCGTCGAGCAGCACCCGACCATCGGGCAGCTCGTAGCGGATGCCGGCCAGATCGATATGTCCCACGAGAGACCAGTGTCCGGCATGGCCGGCCGCGAGGCGACCGAATTCCGGCGGATACCCACGCCGCGCGTTCGTGACCCCACCCGACCCTATGCTCGTCGCGAGCCGTCCCCGATCAGGAGACCGATCATGCGTCGTACCCAGCTGCCCGTAGCCGTCGCCGCGACCTGCCTGGTCGCCGGGAGCACCGCGTACGCGGGCGCGGCGAGTGCAAGCGCCGCCGACTCGAACCTTCCCGTGCCGAAGCACGTCCGGTGCTCGCACCAGGCGAACCCACCCGAGGAGCCCGTCGATCCCGACGGCCCACCGGTGATAGATATCGGCTCGACGACGATGCGGGTCGCGATCAAGAAGATGCGTGGCTTTCGCAGGAGCCACGAAGGCAAGAAGGTCTGCGTCTTCAAACGCGCGGCCCCGGGCGCCAGGCTGACGCTGTCCGCGACGTACCGCCCCGGCACCAGGGCCAAGATGACCAAGCGGTACTTCAAGGCACGGAGCAAGCCGGGGTTCACGTTGATCCGCCTCGGCAAAGGCAGCAAGGTGCCGTCCAGCAAGGGTAAGCGGACCGTGCTGGAATACACGTATCGCAAGCACGGCAAGCGGCAGCACGTCCGCGTCCACGGAGACTCGCGAGTCGTTTTCGCGGTCCGCTCGCCGCAGCGTACCTGGAAGGCGACCAAGCGATCGGCGAGCAAGCTCCGCCGCTCGATGAGAGTGCACTCCCTCACGGCCCTGTAGGGGCGACGCGAGCATCAGGTTCGGCTCGCCTGGCAGGATGGCGAGGTGCGCACGTTGCTGAGATCCGTCGTCCCGCCGTTGGCCGCCCTGCTCGCGTTCTCGCTCGTGTCGCCCGCGACCGCCGGCGTACACAAGCCGCCGGTCAACGGGCGGGCCGACTACCAGCTCGGCGGCGCGTACCGACCCGCGAAGGGCGTCGACATCGTCACCCGCGACCGTTCGGCCCTCCCGGCCAAGGGCCGCTACAACATCTGCTACGTCAACTCGTTCCAGACGCAGCCCGGATCGCTGCGCTGGTGGAAACGCCACCATCCGCGCCTGCTCTTGCGCAACCGGCGCGGTCAGTTGGTGCACGATCCCGGCTGGCCGGGCGAGGTCCTGCTCGACACCTCGGCCACGTCGAAGCGGCGCGCGATCGCACGCGCGCAGAAGCGTTGGTACGCCGGCTGCGCACGTACCGGCTTCGATGCCGTCGAACCCGACAACCTCGACTCGTGGACACGCTCGCGGCGGCTCCTGACCCGCCGCGACAACGTCGCGCTCGCCCGCCGGCTGACTCGGCTCGCCCACCACAACGGGTTGGCGATCGCGCAGAAGAACACGCCGCAGCTGAGCCGCCGGCAGTCGCGCAGGGTCGGCTTCGACTTCGCCGTGGCGGAGGAGTGCGAGGTCTATCGCGAGTGCGGCCGGTACACGCGTACGTACGGGCGCCGGGTCATCGAGATCGAGTACACCGACAACGGCCGCCGCGCGTTCAAGCGTGCCTGCCGCAAGCGTGGCGGCCGGATATCCGTACTACTGCGCGACCGTGACGTGGTGCCACGGGGCAATCCCGCCTATCGCTACCGCTGGTGCTAGGTCGTGTCTACCGCTTCAGCCGGAATCGGTCGATGACGTCGCCGACGTGCTCGTCGGTGCCGTCGCCCGTCGCGACGACGACCGAGCGGTACGTGAGCGCACCGCGGGTGATCCGGATCAGCTGGTACGTCGAGACGTCCTGCTCGGCTTCGACCCGCTTGGCTCCGTGTCGGGTCCAGTCGTTACGACCACGGTCGAGCGGATAGTACTTTCCTCCCGATACCGAGTCGGCGTACATCGGTCGCTTGCGCTCGCCGGCCTCGTGCGGGGCACCACGACGGAGATAGCCGCGCGCGTACACGTGATCGTGCCCCTGCAGGACCAGATCGGCGCCGCGCCGCTCGAGCGTCCTCAGCCAGGCCTTGCGCTGGGGGTTGCTGTCTCGGCCGACGGCGCCGGCGAAGATCGGCTTGTGGAACAGCACGACGGTCCAGCGGTGACCCGCCTTGCGGAGCTTGCGCGCGAGGTACCGGCGCTGTGCGCCGTCGGAGGTGTTGTTGGCGTCGAGCACGATGAACCGCACGCCCTGGTAGTCGACGCTGTACGCGGTCCGGCGCGGTCCGTTGCGGGGCAGTCGGAACAGTGCGCGGAACTGCCGCAGCTGCGGGTCGTCGCGCAGCTCGTGGTTGCCGACGGCCGGTAGCGAGCTCGTCGTACGCCGGTACGGCGCGAGTGCGCGGAACCAGTCGGTCCACTGTCGGTCGTCGGTCGGCTCGTCGACGAGGTCGCCGGCGTGCAGCATCAGGTCGACGCCGGGGCGATGCCGGAGTGCGCGGTCGGCCGCGCGGTTCCACGCGCCGCCGACGTTCTTCTGCGAGTCGCCGAAGTACGCGAACATCCAGGGTTGGTGCGGCCCGTGCGCCGTGCGGAACGTACGCCAGCCGGTCCATGCCCCTGGTCTGCCGACCCGGTAGCGGTAGCGCGTGTCGGGTCGCAGGCCGTGCACGACGGTGCGGTGGTGGCGCGAGGTGTACTGCCAGTCGGGGAAGGTGACCGTGCGGCTGCCGTTCGCCCGGACGACGCGCACCTTCGGGCGGCCGACGCGGCGGAGCTGGACCACGCCGCGTTTCGTGGACTTCCCCGTACGCCAGGAGAATGCCTGCGACGTACGCGGATGCGTCGCCACCGTCAGCATGACGCGGGTCGGGTGGGAGCCCGGCGCTGCGGCGCGCGTCGCGCCGCTGTCGGGTGCCTCGTCGGCCTGGCAGGCCGAGGCGATGAGCGCGACAACCGCGGCGGCCAACCCTGCGGCTCGCGCCGACGTACGTACCGTGGCCATCGGATACCTCCGATAGCACCGTAACCCAACAGATACGGTGTCGGCGTGCACCGGAGCGGCGAGGAGAGAGCGAGGGACGAGCGGCTCGACGAGCGCGACCAAAAACACCCCAGCGGCGAGAAGAGAGCAACGGACGAGCGGCTCGACGAGCGCGACCAAAAACACCCCAGCGGCGAGGAGAGAGCAACGGACGAGCGGGACCGGTTGCGCCGTTGGCGAATCGACCTCGGGTACGAGGGCACGGACTTCCACGGCTGGGCGACCCAGCCCGGGCTTCGGACGGTGCAGGCGACCCTCGAGGACGCGCTGGGCAAGGTTCTGCGACTGCCCGCTCCACCGACGACGGTCTGCGCCGGGCGTACCGACGCAGGCGTCCACGCTCGCGGTCAGGTCGTCCACGTCGACGTCGCCGATCGGTACGAGATCGAGCCGGCGCGGCTGCTGCATCGCCTCGCTCGGGTGCTGCCGAGCGACATCCGGGTAGGCGACGCGCGACCGGCTCCGGAGGGGTTCGACGCGCGCTTCGGCGCACTCCACCGGCGCTACGTGTACCGCCTCTGCGACGACCCGTCCGGGCCCGACCCGCTGGAGCGCCGCTACGTCGTCGCCCGCCGGCGTACGCTCGACGCCGACGCGATGCAACGGGCCGGACGGTTGCTGCTCGGCGAGCGTGACTTCGCCGCGTTCTGCAAGCGGCGGGCCGGCGCCACCACCGTGCGCACGTTGTTGCGGCTCGACACCGTACGCCGCGGCGCGCAGCTCGACGTGACGGTCGAGGCCGATGCCTTCTGCCACTCGATGGTTCGTTCGCTCGTCGGCGGTCTCGTCTCGGTCGGCGAGGGCCGACGCGACGCCGAGTGGGTCGCGGAGATCCTCGACGCGCAGGTCCGCAGCCCATACGTCACGGTGATGCCTGCGCACGGGCTCACCCTCGAGGAGGTCGTCTACCCCGCGGACGATCGCCTCGCCGCACGTACGTACGAGACCCGCCGTCGCCGCGACGAGCCCACGTCCTGACCCCGCTGCCCCGTGGGCATGACGTTTGCGAGGCGACACGCCGAGCTTCCCCACCCAAACGTCATGGCCACTACGCTGGCGCCGTGGGCGATCACTATTTCAGCGCGCAGCCCGCGGCCGGCGACGTACGACGCGACGTCAACGCGCACATCTGGGGTCGCGAATACACGTTCACCACCGCACGGGGCGTGTTCGCGCGCGACGGTCTCGACAAGGCGACCGCCGTTCTCCTCGACACCTGCGATCCGCCGCGTACGGCGCGCACGGTGCTCGACCTTGGGTGTGGCTGGGGACCCGTCGCGTGCGCGATCGCCCGCGAATGCTCCGACGTGGTCGTGCACGCGGTTGACACGAACGAGCGCGCCCTCGACCTGGTACGCCGCAACGCCGACCGGCTCGGCGTACGCGAGCGGGTGCTGGCGTACGCCCCTGATGAGGCGCCGGCCACGACGTACGACGAGATCTGGTCGAACCCGCCGATCCGGATCGGCAAGCCGGCGCTGCACGAACTGCTGCTGACCTGGCTCGCCCGGCTGTCGGACGGCGGCGTCGCGCGACTCGTCGTCGGCAAGAACCTCGGCTCGGACTCGCTCCAACGGTGGCTGATCGAGCGGGGCTATCCGACCGAGCGGATCACCAGCGCGAAGGGCTTCCGGGTGCTGGAGGCGCGGTCGTCCTGACATGACAGAGCGGTCCGTTCCTGACCTCCCCTGTACAGCCAGGAACGGACCCCTCACCGGTGGGATGCGCCGATGCACCCCGAGGTTCACCGGGAGTT
The DNA here is from genome assembly GCF_025790165.1 of Solicola gregarius. Taxonomy (GTDB): domain Bacteria; phylum Actinomycetota; class Actinomycetes; order Propionibacteriales; family Nocardioidaceae; genus Solicola; species Solicola gregarius. Next base: position 3,004,934 of record NZ_CP094970.1, on the reverse strand, counting down.
CCGTGGCGTTCGCACACCCGGGTGTGCGAACGCCACAGAATCGACCTCAGTTGGCGGCAACCGCCTGCGAGAGGTGGCGGCGCTTCGGCCACCAGTCGTTCTTCGGCTGGCCGTGCGCACGGTTCTGCGATGCGCGCACCGCGGCGCGGATCTTGCCGACCTTGTGGTCGTACGCGCGATCCAGGCACCGACGCGGAGCCGAGAAGGTCACCACGTCCCGCTTGTAGTTGACGTGGAAGCGGAGCCCCTTGCAGGCGAGCGGGTCGCCCACCATCTTCCAGCGCCGCACCTTGCTGATGTGGTAGTCACCGTCGGAGCCGACCGGTCCCGCGATGATGAACTCCGGGCCCTTGCGCTTCGCGGCGATGTCGATGAACGCCGCCGCGCTCCCGCCGCGCACCTTCGGGCCGTACTTCAGGTTTCGGTGGGTCGACCGAACGCCCACTCGCGGCCCGTCGTTGTCGACGCGCACCGAGTGGATGTCCAAGCCACCCTTGATGTCCCCCTTCTTATCCTTGAACACCCCCGTGTCGGCACCTGCCGGCGCCGATACGGATGCTGCCAGTGCGATCGCCGCGATGACGGCGAGCGCGCTGCGTTTACGTACCATGTCGTTCCTCCAATGGTTCGACCCCCCAATGTGGTCACTCCTCTACGACGCCACATCCCGGCGCGGGTTTCAGGGGAATGGCCACATTGGCAGGATTTCGTGCTCGGGCGGCGCCCCGAGGCGCTCCACGGCACGGTCAGGCGCGTCCGACCGGCGGATGGAACCGGTGGAACCGCGGTGCCCAATCGGTGAGCGTCCCCGGACCGTGCCGGTTCTCCTGCGAGATCCGCACCGACACCCGGATGGCGTTGACCGGACGGTCGTACGCTCGGGCAAGGCACGGTCTCTTCGCGGCGAACCGGACGACGTCGCGCTTGTAGTTGACGCGGTACGTCATTTTGCAGCCGAGCGAGCGGCCGAAGTGGTTCCAGCCACGGAGCTTGCTCAGGTGGTAGTCGCCGTCGGAGCCGACCGGGCCGCCGATGATGAACTCCGGACCCTTGCGCTTGCCGTTGGTGTCGATGAACAGACTGGCGCCAAGCCCCGGCGCGTGCGGGCCGTACGTGAGGTTGCGATGGTGGCTGCGGATGTCGATCCACTTGCCGGTGTTGTCGACGCGCACCGAGCGGATGTCGACCTGACCCGACACATCGCCTCGCTTGTCCTTGACGACGGCGACGTCCGCGTCGGCGGGTGCGGCGACCGAGCCCGCTAATGCGATCGCGGCAATCCCGACCAGCGCAATTCTCGTGACTGACATGTGCTTTCTCCCCGTTGTGTCACGGCCCCCGATGACCTGGCTTTGGATGAAACGACGCACGATACGCGTCCGTGGTTGTACGGGTCGAGGTATCGATACGACAACGGCGCCCACCCCGCTCGGGATGGGCGCCGTTGTCGGCGGTTCTCGCGGATCAGGCCTTGTCGGCGTCTCCGTCGGCTGAATCCGTGTCGTCGCTGTCGACCTCGGCGTCCGTGGTCGCGTCGTCGGCGGCATCGGGTGCGTTGTCGGCGGCCTCGACCACCGGCACCTCCGTCGCGGTCTCGTCGTCCGCGACCGGCTCGGCGTCGGCTGCGGCCTCGACCGGAGCCGCCGCTGCCGGCGCCTCGACCGTCTGCGCGCGCCCGGAGAAGTCGACCGACTCGACCAGCTCGATCACGGCCATCGGGGCATTGTCGCCCTTACGCGGGCCGACCTTGGTGATCCGGGTGTAGCCGCCCGGCCGCGACGCGTAGCCCGGGCCGATCTCGGTGAACAGCTCGTGCACGACGGACTTGTCGCGGATGACCTTGAGCACCTGGCGCCGGTTGTGCAGCGTGTCGACGCGGGCCTTGCTGATCAGCTTCTCCGCGTACGGACGCAGCCGCCTCGCCTTGGCCTCGGTGGTGGTGATCTGACCGTGCTCGAACAGGCTCGTCGCGAGGTTGGCCAGCATCAACCGCTGGTGCGCCGGACTACCGCCGAGGCGCGGTCCCTTGGTGGGGGTGGGCATCGTTGTCTCCTGTGGAACCTTGGATATAGTTGCTGAACGGCTGTTGGCCTAGTACTGCTCGTCCTCGGCGAACGACTCGTCGTCGTCGTACGACGACAGCGCGGCGGCGGGGTCGAACCCGGCCGGGCTGTCCTTGAGCGCGAGGCCCATCTCGACCAGCTTCGCCTTGACCTCGTCGATCGACTTCGAACCGAAGTTGCGGATGTCGAGGAGGTCCTGCTCGCTGCGCGAGATCAGCTCGCCGACCGTATGGATGCCCTCGCGCTTGAGGCAGTTGTACGAGCGCACGGTCAGCTGAAGGTCCTCGACCGGCAGGGCGAGGTCGGCGGCGAGCTGCTCGTCGACCGGCGACGGGCCGATGTCGATGCCCTCCGCCTCGACGTTGAGCTCGCGGGCGAGGCCGAACAGCTCCACGAGCGTCTTGCCCGCCGACGCGATCGCGTCGCGCGGACGCATCGATCGCTTCGTCTCGACGTCGACGATCAGCTTGTCGAAGTCGGTGCGCTGCTCGACTCGGGTCGCCTCGACCTTGTACGACACCTTCAGCACCGGCGAGTAGATGGAGTCGACCGGCATCCGGCCGATCTCTTCGTCGCCGGTCTTGTTCTGGACCGCGGAGATGTAGCCGCGGCCGCGCTCGACGACGAGCTCCATCTCGAGCTTGCCCTTGTCGTTGAGCGAGGCGATCTTCAGCTCGGGGTTGTGCACCTCGACACCGGCCGGGGGCGCGATGTCGGCGGCGGTGACGTCGCCGGGGCCCTGCTTGCGCAGGTACATCACGACCGGCTCGTCGTGCTCGGAGGAGACGACGAGGTCTTTGAGGTTGAGGATGACCTCGGTGACGTCCTCGGTCACGCCGGGGACGGTCGAGAACTCGTGCAGCACACCGTCGATCTTGATCGACGTGATCGAGGCGCCGGGGATCGACGACAGCAGCGTACGGCGCAGCGAGTTGCCGAGCGTGTAGCCGAAGCCGGGCTCGAGCGGCTCGATGACGAACCGGGAGCGGTAGTCGTCGATGACGTCTTCTGCGAGGGTGGGGCGTTGGGCGATGAGCATGGTGCGTTCCTTTCCGCGCGGCCCACTATTTGACGCGCGCGGTTCGGTGTTGACTGATCTGTAGTGGTGCGCGAACCGATCAGATCTTGGAGTAGTACTCCACGATGAGCTGCTCCTGGACGGGCACCTCGATCTGCTCGCGTACGGGCAACTGGTGGACGAGGATGCGCATCTTGTCGGGCAGCGCGTCCATCCAGCCGGGGACAAGCCGCTCACCGTGCGTCTCACGCGCGATGATGAACGGTGTCATCTCATGCGACTTCGTGCGTACGTCGACGATGTCCTTGGCCGTCACCTGGTACGACGGCACGTCGACCTTCTGGCCATTGACCACGAAGTGTCCGTGCACGACGAGCTGACGGGCGTGACGCCGCGTACGGGCGAACCCGGCGCGGTAGACGACGTTGTCGAGCCGGCACTCGAGGATCTGCAGCAGGTTGTCACCGGTCTTGCCCGGACGACGGTTTGCCTCCTCGTAGTACTTGCGGAACTGCTTCTCGAGCACGCCGTAGGTGAAGCGCGCCTTCTGCTTCTCGATCAGCTGGTTGCGGTACTCGCTCTCCTTGACCCGGCCGCGGCCATGCATGCCGGGCGGGTAGGGGCGACGCTCGAACGCCTGATCGCCACCGACGAGGTCAACGCCAAAACGACGGGACTTCTTGGTGATGGGTCCGGTGTAACGGGCCATGTGAGTTCGGTGCTCCTCTTCTTGGCCGGATCAGACGCGTCGCCGCTTGGGCGGCCGGCATCCGTTGTGCGGGCTGGGGGTGACGTCCTGGATGGTGCCGACCTCGAGGCCGACGGCACCCAGTGACCGGATGGCCGTCTCGCGGCCCGAACCCGGGCCCTTCACGAAGACGTCGATCTTCTTCATCCCGTGCTCCATCGCACGACGACCCGCCGCCTCGGCGGCCATCTGCGCGGCGTACGGAGTGGACTTGCGGGAGCCCTTGAAGCCGACGGTGCCGGCGCTGGCCCACGAGATCACCGCACCGGACGGGTCGGTGATCGTGACGATGGTGTTGTTGAACGTGCTCTTGATGTGGGCCTCGCCCACGGCGACGTTCTTCTTTTCCTTACGGCGCACCTTCTTGGCGCCGGACGGACGCGGAGGCATTACCTACCTACCTTCTTCTTGCCGGCAACGGTGCGCTTGGGGCCCTTGCGGGTACGCGCATTGGTCTTGGTGCGCTGGCCGCGTACGGGCAGACCCGAGCGGTGACGGCGACCCTGGTAGCTTCCGATCTCGACCTTGCGGCGGATGTCTGCGGCGACCTCGCGGCGCAGGTCACCCTCGATCTGGAAGTTCTCTTCGATGTAGTCGCGGAGCTTCATCAGCTCGTCGTCGCCGAGCTCGTGCACGCGCATGGCCGGGCTGATGCCGGTTGCGACGAGCGTCTGCTGGGCGCGCGTTCGGCCGATGCCGAAGATGTACGTGAGCCCGATCTCGACGCGCTTCTCGCGCGGAAGATCGACCCCGAGGAGGCGTGCCATGTGGCGGTGTTCCTTCCATTGGGCGACGGTGTCCGACGTGTCGCGTCCCTGCGTCTCTTCAGCGTCCTCGAAGTGAGGAGGCCTCGTAGAGAGGGCCCCGGCCATCGCTTCCGGGGGTGGCACGTCGACCCGGTGCTGCTGGGGCGACGCGAGCGATCACGCTCTTCTTCAGTTGTTGGTGCCGAAGCCTGCTGTCGTGCCTGCGGTCAGCCCTGACGCTGCTTGTGGCGGGGGTTCTCGCAGATGACCATGACCCGGCCGTGACGCCGGATCACCTTGCACTTGTCACAGATCTTCTTGACGCTCGGCTGAACCTTCATCGAGCTCTCTTTGGTCGTGGGTTGGCTTGATTCGGAATGCGGGCTGCTACTTGTAGCGGTAGACGATGCGACCTCGCGTGAGGTCGTATGGCGAGAGCTCCACCACCACGCGATCCTCGGGGAGGATCCGGATGTAGTGCTGGCGCATCTTGCCGCTGATGTGCGCGAGAACCTTGTGCCCGTTGCTCAGCTCAACCCGGAACATGGCGTTCGGGAGCGCCTCGATGACCGAGCCCTCGATCTCGATGACACCTTCCTTCTTCGGCATAGCCTCCGCAATCTGTTCGTCCGCTACTGATCCGGCCGGTTGGCGCACGCGTACCCCTCCGCACGGACCATGAGGGGTATCGAGCGGCAGCCGCGGGGCATCATGACAAGAGCCAACCTTGGGCCGACGTGTCATCTTACGGCAGGCTGTGGATGAATCCCAAATCGGGGGCCCGCGAGGTCCGTTTACCATGTTCACATGGTAAACATGCACTGTGCATGGCAGATTCGCCACGCAAAGCGTACGTTCGCCGCGCAAGGCGCCAGAACCTCACCCCGTGTCGGTGTCAATGTAAGGGGCGCGTCACTCCTTACGCGCGAAGGTGAGGCTCTCGCCGCGGGCGCCGCCCATCCAGATGTCCTGGCAGGCGAGCGCGAACTCCTCGAAGCCCTCGACGATCGTGCCGAACACGTTGCCCGGCACCCAGCCCTGGTCGCCGTTGATCAGCAGGTTGTTGCGCCCGTAGAACACCGCGAGGTCGATCACCCCGCTGGTGTCGTCCTCCGCCCCGCCGTCGGCGTACCCGTACGCCGGGTTGCTGAGCTGCCCACCGGTGAAGTCGAAGTAGCACAGGTCACCGGGAATCGGCGTGATCGTGGTGTTCTCCGGCCCGGGGGCGGTCTCGGCGAACGGCGCCACCAGGTTGTAGATCTCGTTGCGCGCGTATTTGCCGTGGTACACCTGCCCCGACTGCGGCAGCGCGTCCCACACGGCGCCGGCCGTACGCGGCGCCTCGTCGTCGAGCAGCTTCGCGGTGCACTGCACCCCGCGCTTGTCCAGGCTCACGGTCAGGTAGCGGGTCATCTGGGTCCTTCCGTCGGGGAGTGGCAAGGTCCGCCGGACAAATAGACATTTGTCATGCCCTGGCGTAACAAATGTCTATTCGTTGCGGCGGGGGTCAGGTCTGCAGCAGGGCGGGCACCACGCTCGACCAGTCGCCCGCGCGCTCGTACGCCCGGCCGACACGGAGCACCCGGGCATCGGCGTGGCGCGGGCCGACGACGTGCAGGCCGACGGGCAGCCCAGCGGACGTGAAGCCGCAGGGCACGCTCAGCGCGGGCTGCTGGGTCAGGTTGAACGGGTACGTGTACGGCGTCCAGCTCGTCCACGCCGACGAGGCTGAGCCCGCCGGCGCGTCGCGGCCGGTCTCGAAGGCCGCGATCGGCATCGTCGGTGTCAGCAGCACGTCGTACGCCTCGTGGAACTCGCTCATCCGCTTGCCGAGCGCCATTCGTACCGCGGTCGCGTCGAGGTAGTCGCCGGCCGACAGCTGCCGGCCTCGCTCGACACCTTCGCGCAGCCCCGGGTCGATGCGCTCGAGCGCGCCGTCGCCGTACGGCTCGATCACCTTCGCTGCGCCGCTGAACCACAGCACCTCGAACGCCTCGACCGGGTCGTCGAACCCGGGATCGACCTCCTCGACCACGGCACCGGCGTCCGCGAGCGCCGCCACCGCCGCTCGTACCGCAGCGTCGACCTCGGGGTCGTTCCGCACGAATCCGAGGTTCGGCGAGTACGCGATCCGCATCCCGGCGACACCGTCGTCGAGACCGTCGAGGAACGACGTCGTCGGCGTCGGCATCGCCGACCAGTCGCGCGCGTCGAAGCCGGTGATGATGTCGAGCATCGCGGCCGTGTCGGTCACCGAGCGGGTCATCGGCCCCGCGTGCGCGAGGGTGCCGAACGGGCTCGCCGGATACAGCGGGATGAGGCCGTACGTCGGCTTGATCGCCACCGTGCCCGTGAACGCCGCCGGGATCCGTACGGAGCCCCCGCCGTCGGTGCCGACCGACCACGTCCCCATGCCGAGACCGACGGCCGACGCGCTGCCGCCGCTCGAACCGCCGGCGGTGAGGCCGGCGCCCCACGGGTTGCCGGTTGCGCCGAAGCGAGGCGAGTCGGTGACACCCTTCCAGGCGAACTCCGGTGTCGTCGTCTTGCCCAGGAAGACCGCACCCGACTCGCGAAGCCGCGCGACGGCCGGCGCGTCCTCCGGCCACGGCCCGCCCTCGTCGATCAGCGCGCTGCCGCGCAGGGTCGGCCAGTCGCGGGTGAGGAAGATGTCCTTGATGGAGGTCGGTACGCCGTCCGCCGCACCGACCGGCTCCCCGGCGGCCCACCGCTTCTCCGAGGCACGCGCCGACTCCAGCGCGTACTCGTCCTCGACGCGTACGAACGCGTTCACGTCGCCGTCGTGCGCGGCGATCGCGTCGAGCGCCGCCTGCGTCGCCTCGACGGGCGAGACCTCTCGCGAGCGGTACGCGGCGGTCAGCTCGGACACGGACCAGAGGTTCGGATCAGGCACGGGGGCTCCTTGAGGTGTCGGCAGGCACGAAACCGAGACGCTTGTCGACGACGTTAGCCAGCGGTTCCCCGTCGAGGAACCGGCGCGCGTTGTCGACGAACTGCCGGGCGAGCGTCTCACGCCAGCCGAGCACGTCACCCGACATGTGCGGCGAGACGACGACTCCCGGCGTGGTCCACATCGGGCTGTCGTCGGGGAGCGGCTCATGGCAGAACACGTCGAGCGACGCGGCCGCGATGCCGCCGGAGCTCAGCGCCGCAAGCAGGGCATCTTCGTCGACGATCTCGCCGCGCCCGATGTTGACCAGATGCGCGGACGGCTGCATCGCATCGATGACGTCCGCGCCGACGAGCCCGCGCGTCTGCTCCGTGAGTGGCGCCGCGACGACGACGTGGTCGGCCCAGCCGACCTGCTCGGCGAGCGAGGCGCTCTCGACGACCTCGCCGAAGTCCGGGTCTCCGCTGCGGGCCGTACGCCCGGCGCCGCGTACCTCCATGCCGACGGCGGCCAGCAGGCGGGCGGACTCGCGACCGATCGCTCCGGTGCCGACCACCAGCGCCTTCTCGCCGACGAGCGTACGCGTCTCGCGGTGCTCCCAGCGACGCTCGAGCTGGTGGTCGTGGCTGACGTGCAGGCCCTTGGCCCGCGCGAGGATCGACGCGAGCACGAACTCCGCGATCGGCCGGTCGAACACGCCCCGCGCATTGGTGACGACCACCTCGGACTCACGCAGCTCGTCGAACAGCAGCTTGTCGAGGCCCGCCGCCGCGATGTGGATCCAGCGCAGCGAGTCGGCCCGCGGCCACGCGTCGCGTACCGCCGTCGAGAAGAAGTCCCACAGCAGCAACGCGTCCGCACCGGCGACCGCATCGGCCAGCCCGTCGGCGTACGTATAGCGCACGTCGGCGCGCGCCTCGATCGTTTCGATGCCCGCAGGGTTGTCGACCCCGGGCGCGGTGAGCACGGCGATGACGGGTCGGGCGGCAAGTGGATTCACGCAGGGAGCCTAGGAAGCGGCCCGTAGGATTGTCAACAATCCCTTCGCTAGTGCATCATTTCCGCATGACGACCTCGATCCCCGCCGGCAACGAAGCCGCGGACGCGCCCGTCGAGGTCGACGACCTCGTCGGTCCCTCGATGCCGCTGCGCGTCGGCATCGTCGTGCCCCACGACATGGCACTGGACGGCGAGATGTGGCGCTGGACTCCGAAAGGGGTCACGCTGCACTTCACCCGGGAGGCCTTCGTACCGCTGCCGGTCACCGTCGAGATGGCGATGCTGATCGGTGACCCGACCGCGATCGCCCAGTGCGTGGCCGACCTGTCCGTGATCGAGCCGGCCGTCGTCGCGTACGGCTGCACCTCGGGCAGCTTCGCGAACGGCATCCTCGGCGAGAACAGCCTGGTGTCGTCGATGGAGACCGCCGGCGCGGCAAAGGCACTCACGACCTCCGGCGCCGTGCTGCAGGCGATCAGCCACCTCGGCGCCAAGCAGGTCTCGATCGCCACGCCGTACGACGAGCCGATGACCGCCCTGCTCGACGAGTACCTCAACGAGGCCGAGATCGACGTCGTCGGCAAGGCCTGCCTGGGCCTGCACGAGAAGATCTGGGAGGTCGGGTACGCGCGCACGAAGCGACTGATCCGGCAGGCAGATCGGCCCGAAGCCGACGCCATCGTGGTCTCGTGCACCAACCTGCCGACGTACGACGTCATCGCGCCGCTCGAGCGCGAGCTCGGCAAGCCGATCGTGACCGCCAACCAGGCGACGATGTGGGCCGCACTGCGGGCCATTGGCAAGAACGCGATCGGCCAGGGGCAGGCGCTGCTGCACAGCTGACCGTTCGGCCACCGTGTCGAGGGGCCGGAAATCTCAAATTGCGGTGCATTCGGATGCGCCACTCACAATCGAAGGGAGGACCCGATGACTCGCTCGCCCGAGATGGCCAGCATGGCCAGTGACGCCGAGTACGCGGAGCGGCTGCGCCGCGTACGCGCATCGATGGAGAGGAGGTCGCTGTCTGCACTGGTCGTGACCGACCCGGCGAACCTGTTCTACCTGACCGGTTACAACGCCTGGTCGTTCTACACGCCGCAGTGCCTGGTCCTGCCGGCCGACGGGCCGCCGACGCTCTTCGCGCGGGCGATGGACGCCGCCGGCGCGCGGCACACCTGCAACCTGCTCGACGAGCACATCGTCGGCTACCCCGAGACGCTCGTCCACCGCCCGGACATCCATCCGTTCGGCTGGATCACCGAGACGGCTCGCGCGCGTGGCGTACTCCCGGCAGGCCCCGATGCCGTCATCGGCGCGGAGTGCGACTCGCACTTCTTCTCCGCACGCGCGTACGTCTCGCTCGTCGAGGGCCTCGACGGCGCCCGCGTCGTCGACAGCGGGGAGCTGGTCAACTGGGTACGTCTGGTGAAGTCCGAACACGAGATCGCCCAGCTGCGCATCGCCGGCCAGATCGCCGAGGCGACGATGCAAGCGGCCCTGGAGTCGGTGTGGCCGGGTCGCCGCCAGTGTGACGTGGCGGGCGACATCGTCGCGGCGCAGGCGCGAGGCACGGCCGAGCACGGCGGCGACTACCCCGCGATCCCGCCGATGCTCCCCACCGGGGCGGCCGCAGGCACTCCGCATCTGACCTGGAGCGAGCAACCGTTCGTCTCCGGCGAGGCAACGACGATCGAGCTCGCGGGCGCGTTCGGTCGCTACCACGCACCACTCGCGCGCACCATCCACCTCGGCGATCCGCCGCCGCTGCTGACAGACACCGCGAACGCCGTCGACGAGGCGCTCGCCGCCGGGTGCGAGGCGATCAAGCCGGGCGTCGTCGTCGCCGACGTACACGCGAGCGTCAACGACATCCTCAACCGGCAGGGCCTGGTCAAAGAATCGCGAATCGGCTACTCGATCGGCATCGGCTACCCGCCCGACTGGGGCGAGCGCACCGTGAGCCTGCGCGCCGGTGACCCCACCGTGCTTGAAGCCGGGATGGCCTTCCACGTCATCCTGGGAATCTGGATGGACGGCTGGGGTTACGAGCTGTCCGAGCCGATCGTCGTCTCCGGCGACGGTGTCGAGCACCTGACCGACCTGCCGCACGAACTCACCGTCAGGAAGTGATCGCATGACCGCCACGAATCTCCCGCTCGCCGCGCGCGCCGATCAGCTCGTCGGGTCGGTGATCGACTCGAGCACCTCGCTGCTGCAGCAGCAGACCCACGACATCGTGCGGTTCGCGATGGGGAGCCCGGCCGACGACGCCGTACCGTCGCAGATCCTGGCCGGTATCACCGAGACCGCTCTCGCGCCGGACGCCGCCGACGCGTACGGATACGCCGCGACCGAGGGCGACCCGCCCCTGCGCGAGGCGTTGCTCGCGACGCTGAAGGGTACGAGCGACGAGACGACGGAAGACCGGCTGACGATCACGGCCGGCGGCATGCAGGGGCTCGACCTCGCGTGCAAGCTGTTCGTCGACCCGGGCGATCTCGTCGTCGTCGAGGGCCCGACGTACACCAACGGCAGCGCGACGGCACTGTCGTACGGCGCGGAGCTGGCCGAGGTGCCCGTCGACGACGACGGCATGGTGGTCGACGCTCTGCCAGCGATCGCCGAGCGCGCCGGACGCACACCCAAGGCGATCTACACGGTGCCGACGTTCCAGAACCCGTCCGGTTCGACGATGTCGCTCGAGCGCCGTCACCAGCTGCTCGAGCTTGCTCGTACGTGGGGCGCCGTCGTCATCGACGACGACCCGTACGGGATGCTGCGCTTCGAGGGCGACGACCTGCCGACGCTGCGCGAGGTCGGCGAGGGCGATCCGCTGGTGTTCTCCGTACGTACGTTCTCCAAGATCATCGCGCCTGGCCTGCGGGTCGGCTGGGTCGACACCGCGCCAGAGCTGCAGTCGCTGCTGATCAACGCCAAGCAGGCGATGGACACGTGCACCAACCTGCCTGCGCAGCGGCTCGTGTCCGGCTTCCTCGAGGGCGGGCATCTCGAGAAGCACCTGGCGACCCAGCGCGAGCAGTACCGCAAGCGCAAGCACGCGATGCAGGACGCACTTCAGGAGCACCTCGGCGACATCGCCCGCTGGACCGATCCCGAGGGCGGGTTCTTCCTGTGGGTGACGCTCTCCAACGGCGTCGATACCCAGGAGCTCTTCGAGACCGCGTTGGCGGAGGGCGTCGCGTACATTCCGGGTCCGGCGTTCTCGCCGGAGGGCCACTTCTCGGACGCGCTGCGGCTGTGCTTCGCGACGACCGATGCGGAGCGTACGCGGGAGGGCGTACGCCGTCTGCGTCGCGCGATCGAGCGGCAAGGAGAGAGCGAGGAACGAGCGGGTCGACGAGCGCGACCGTCGAACAGCGACAAGGTGGCTCGGTGACGGGCGACCTGACGCCGGCCGAGCGCGAGGTGCTCGACCGGATCACCGTCGGCGAGGTCGCCGCACTGACGAGCGCACTCGTCGCTGCACCGGGTCAGAATCCGCCCGGCGGTGAGGCCGAGACCGCAGCTGTGCTTGCCGATGCGTGTCGTACGCGTGGGCTGTCGGTCGAGGTCGACGAGGTCGAGCCGGGCCGGCCGAACGTGTCGGCGACGCTTGCGGGCGGGTCCGAGCCGGGCCTGCTGCTGCTCGGGCACACCGACGTGGTGCCGGTCGGCGACGGCTGGACGCTCGATCCGGTCGGTGGCGAGGTGCGCGACGGGCGGCTGTACGGGCGCGGGTCGACCGACATGAAGGGCGGTCTGGCCGCCTCCGTGGTCGCGATGGCGGCCCTTCGTACGGCCGGCATCTCGCTCGCCGGCCCGGTCGAGCTCGCCGCCGTCATGGACGAGGAGGAGACCGGCAAGGGCGTCCGCCGCTACATCGAGCGAGGCGGTGGCGCAGGCTACGGCGGCTGCATCGTCGCCGAGCCGACCGACCTGCAGCCGATCATCGCCGCCCGTGGCGACTCGTACATCGAGATCGCGGTGTCCGGTCATGCGGCGCATTCGGGCAACCCGGCCGACGGCGTCAACGCGATCTACGGTGCGGCGGCGATCGTTGCCGACCTCGAGGCGTGGCACCACGAGCTGGCCGCGGGCGACTCCCACCCGCTGGTAGGTCCACCGACGTGGAACGTCGGGCGCGTCGACGGTGGGCTCGGTACGTCGACCGTGCCTGCCGAATGTCACCTGATGGTCGACCGACGGCTGCTGCCGACGGAGGAGGGGGCGCCGGTGCTCGCGGCGACGCGCGAACGCATCGCCGCGCTGGGCCTCGACTCGCGTGGCCTCGGTGTCGAGATCGCAATGACCATGGAGATGCCGGGCTTCGAGACGCCCGCCGAGCATGGGTTCGTGGCGGCGGTCGACGGCGCTCTCGGCGCGGCCGGGGGCCCGGGTCTGCCGCTCGCCGGGTGGACGGCCGCCTGCGATGGCGGCTTCATCGCCCGGGCGTACGGGACGCCGGTCGTCGTACTGGGGCCCGGATCCGTGGGCACGCAGGCGCATCAGCCCGACGAGTCGGTCGGCCTCGACGAACTCGTGGTGGCCGCCCGCACGTACGCGCTCGCTGCCATGCGACTGCTGAGCGCGTAGCGCAGGGCGCAGGGCCGCCGAGGTACGGATTCCCGCCAAATGGGGGTGCTCTATTGGCGGGAATCCGTACCTCGGCGGGTAGTTCAGTGGTCGAGCACCGCGTGCAGGAAGCGCTGCGTACGCTCGTGTGTCGGGTTCTTCAGCACCTGCTCGGGCGGGCCGGTCTCCACCGCGGCACCGGAGTCGAACATCACGACCCGGTCGGAGATCTCCTCGGCGAACCGCATCTCGTGGGTGACCATCAGCATCGTCATATCGGTGTCGTTCGCGAGATCGCGGATGACCGCCAACACGTCGCCGATCAGCTCGGGGTCGAGCGCCGACGTCGGCTCGTCGAACAGCAGGATCGACGGTCGCATCGCCATTGCACGCGCGATGGCGACGCGCTGCTGCTGGCCGCCCGACAGCTTCGGCGGCTTGTGGTCGGCGTGATCGCTCAGGCCCACCTGCTCGAGCAGCCCGCGCGCACGCTCCCCCGCCTCGTCCTTGCTCATGCCGAGTACGCGGATCGGCGCCTCGATGAGGTTCTCGAACGCCGTCATGTGCGGGAACAGGTTGAAGGACTGGAAGACCATGCCGACCTTGCTACGTACGGCCCGCATCTGCTTGGTCTCCTTGGGCTTCTTGCCGTCGCGCGCATCCCACAACGTGTCGCCCTCGATCGTGACCAGTCCGTCGTCCGGAGTCTCCAGCGTCATCAGGACGCGCAGGATCGTCGTCTTACCGGATCCCGACGGCCCGATGATCGATACCTTCTCACCGGCGGTGACCTCGAAGTTGAGCGAGCGCAGGACGTGGTTGTCGCCCCAACTCTTGCTGACGTTCTCGAAGGTGATCATCGGGGGTTCCTCTCGGTACGTACGGGGGCGGGCAGGTCAGGCGGCCAGCGCATAGTGACGCTCCAGTCGCTTGATCCCCAGCGAAGAGATGTAGCTGATCACCAGGTACATGATCCCGGCGATGGTCAACGGCTCCAGGAACTCGCCGTTCGTCTGGCCGATCTGGCGCGCCACGGTCATCACCTCGGGACTGCCGATCGCGTACAGCAACGCGGTGTCCTTGAACATCTGGATCAGGTAGTTGCCGAGCACCGGGATGGTCGGCGCGATCGACTGCGGCAGCACGATCTTGGTCCACGTGCGCCCTCGCGGAAGGTTCAGCGCCGTCGCCGCCTCCCATTGCCCCTTCGGCAACGCCTCGATCCCAGCGCGATAGACCTCCGCGGTGTACGCGCTGTAGTTGATGCCGAGCACGAGTACGCCGGTCACGAAGCCCGACAGCGTGATGCCGTAGTCGGGCAGGATGAAGTAGACCGCGAAGATCTGCACCAGCAGCGGCGTGCCCCGGATGAAGAGCACGTAGAAGTCGAACAGCCGGGACAGCACGGGTATCCGCGGGTAACGGACCACCGCAACGATCAGCCCGAGCACCAGCGCGATCGCCATACCGACGAGGGTCAACCGGATCGTCAGCCAGAACGCGTCGAGGAGCTCGGGGAAGATGTCGGCCGCGTACCCGTTGTCCCAGAGCTCGTCGGCGGCGAGGATCATCGATTCGTTCATGAGGCACTCCCGACGAGCGGCCGCAGGAGCGGGTGCGTACGACGTTCCAGGGCGAATCTGTTCTCCAGCAACCGCGTGAGAAGTGCCAGGATCATCGACAGGACGAAGTAGACGACGAGCAGCGAAAGCATGACCGCGGTCGTCTCCTGGGTCTCGGTGCGAATCGCCAGGCCGTCCGCGGTGAACTCCGTGACGGTGATGAAGTACAGCAGCGGGGTTGCCTTCAGCAGGTCGACGGCGACGTTGCCGAACGACGGCAGCATCACCGGGATCGACTGCGGGATGAGGATGCGACGCATTCGCTGCCCGGGCGTGAGCCCGAGAGCGATCCCGGCCTCGGTCTGGCCGCGCGGCCGCGACGCGATCGCACCACGTACGACCTCCGAGGCGTACGCCCCCTCGTTCAGCCCGAGCACGACGATGCCTGCAACGAGGTTGTCGGTGAACCGCACGCCCAGGAAGGGAAGCGCGTACACCACCCAGAACAGCTGCACGAGGATCGACGTACCGCGGAAGAACTCCACGAAGACGTACGACGGAGCGCGCAGCCATCGGGTCTTCGACAGCCGCATCATGCCGACCACGAACGCGACCACAATCGTCAGCAGGATCCCGAAGAACGATGCGACGACGGTGGTCCAGAGGCCGTCCCAGAGCAGGCTTTGGTATTCGAGGACATCAGACATCGGCGGTCACCCCTCTGCCTTGCAGAGTTCTTCGGTGGTGGCGTTGCGCGCCGCGTCGGCGTCGAACCCCCACTTGTCCATCAGCTCGTCGAAATCGCTTGTCTGCTTGAACTTCGCGAGCTCGTCGTTGTACTCGGCGACGTCGTCGGTCTGCGACTGCTCGAACGCCGCACCGGAGCCGGTGGCCGGGGCGTCCTCGACCGGATCGGTGACCTCGAAGCTGTCGTTGTCCTTCGCCAGGCCCTCCAGCGACAGCGTCGGAAGCAGGAACGCGTCGGCGCGGCCCGCCTCCAGCGCCTCGACGCCCGTGACGTTGTCGCGGACGATCACCCGCTGCGACTCGGGCACCTTGGCGGAAATCAGGATGCCCTCCTCGAAGCCTCCCGGTAGCACCGCGATCTTCAGCTTCGGGTTGTCGAGTACGTCCTGGATGGTGGTGACCTTGTCCGGGTTGCCCGGCGGCACCGCGAACGACTCGGTCGACACGATCACCGGCTCTGTGTACGCAACCTCGGAACACCTTGACTGCTTCATGAACAGCCCCGCGGCGATCACGTCGACCTGGCCAGACTTGAGCGCCGGGATCATCGCGTCGTACTCGATGCGTACGCCGTCGATGTCGTCGATGCCGAGCCTCTTGAGCACCGCACGGAGTACGTCTGGCTCGGCGCCGGTGACGGTGCCGTCGACCTCGAGCTTGGTGTACGGCGGCTCGTTGAAGATCGCCACCTTGAGGTAGCCCTGGTCGCGGCCGCGGTCCAGCACGCTGCCCTTCGGGGCGCCGGTACCGGGTTCGGTGAACGTACAGCCGGTCGACCAGCCCAGTAGCGGGACGCCGACGGTCGCTGCACCGATTCCGCGCAGCAGCCGGCGTCTGGATGGGTCGTGCGTCATGTGGCTCGGTCCAATCATGGCGACGGGCGCGAAGAACGGTCAGCGCGCACAGCGTCATTGATGTGCGCAGGCTGACCGTTCCGGCAAACTAGCGACCGACCGAACAGATTGTCAACAATCTGCACAGCATCTGAGAATCGCGCGAACTCCTAGAGGATCGCCTCGAGGAACTCCCGAGTACGTCGATGCGTCGGGTCGGTGAACATCACGTCGGGCTTCGCCTCCTCGATGATGTGCCCCTGGTCGAACATCAGTACGCGGTTCGAGACGTCTCGGGCGAACTGCATCTCGTGCGTCACGATCAGCATGGTGATGTCGGTGGTGTCCGCAAGGTCGCGGAGTACCCCGAGGACGTCCTTGACCAGTTCCGGGTCGAGGGCCGAGGTGACCTCGTCCAGCAGCAGGATCTCCGGCTCCATCGCCAGTGCACGCGCGATCGCGACCCGCTGTTGCTGTCCGCCCGAGAGCTGAGTCGGATGGGCGTTCGTCTTGTCGCCGAGGCCGACCTGCTCCAGTCGCTTCTCCGCCTTTTCTCGGGCCTCGTCCTTGTCAATGCCGAGTACGTGCACCGGTGCCTCGATGACGTTGTCGAGCACCGACATGTTCGGAAACAGGTTGAACTGCTGGAAGACCATCCCGATCCGGCGCCGGATCCGGCTGATCTCCTTCGGCCGCAGCTTGACCCGCTTGCCGTCCCGCTTGGCGTACGAGAGCGGGTCGCCGTCGACATAGATGTAGCCGCCGGTGAGGTCCTCCAGCGTCATCAGCAACCGAAGGATCGTCGTCTTGCCGGACCCACTCGGGCCGATCAGGGTGACCCTCTCCCCCTGTTCCACGGAGAAGTTGAGGTTGTTCAGGACGGTGTTCTTGCCGAACTGCTTCAGCACGTCCTCGAACACGATTCGCGGTGATGCGTTCTCAGTAGGCAAGCTTCTTCTCCAATTTGCGCATCAGGATGGCGGTCGGATAGCTCGCCGCCAGGAAGATCAGACCGGCGATGGTGAAGGCTTCGGTGTACGAGAATTGCGCACCACCGATACGTCTGGCCTCCGCGACCATCTCCGGTACGGAGATCGCGAGCAGGAACGGCGTGTCCTTGAACATCGCGATGGCCCAGTTGCCCAACGACGGCAACGTGGCCCGGACGGCCTGCGGGATCATCACCGCCCGCCACGTACGGCCCAATGGCAAGGAGAGAGCCGTTGCGGCCTCCCACTGCCCCTTCGGGATCGACTCGATACCGGCGCGGTACGACTCCGCCATGTACGTCGAGTAGTGAATCCCAAAGACGAGGATTCCGATGATGGTCAGGATCGTTGTGGAGTCGATGCTGTCGAAACGCTGGTATCCGTCGAATTGGTACGCGAACAACGCGACGACGAAGAGCAGCTGAAGCGGCAGCGGCGTCATCCGGATGACACCGAGCACCCAGCCGAGGAGCTTGCTCGCCGGCCCCGGCAGCTCGCGCTGCCCCATCGCCCAGACCAATCCGAGGACGGCGGCCAGCAGCGAGCCCACCACCGTGACCAGCAGAGTGGTCTTGAGGAAGGCCTCCAGCATGACGGGGAACGCGTCCCCGGCGATATCCCAGTGCCAGTTCATCAGGCCACCGCCCCTGCAGTTGCTGCCGCGCCAGCCGTTTGGGCCGGATCGCTGGTCGTGACCGTGATCCCGAGCCGGCGCTGTGCTCGACGCTCCAACACCCGCAGCAGGCCGTAGAACACGAGCGAGATCAGGTAGTAGATGACAAACCCGATGGTGTACGCCGCCATTACCTCGACGCCATCCTTACGCATCTCGTTGGTCGCGTACGTCAGGTCGTGCAGCCCGATGAGGAACGCGATCGCGGTCCCCTTGATCAGCATGATCATCAGGTTGTTCAGGCCGGGCAGCATCAGCGCCCACGCCTGCGGCCAGATGATCCGGCGGACCTTGGTCACCCACGGCATCGAGAGCGCCGTGGCTGTCTCCCATTGCCCCTTGGGCACAGCATTGAGTGAACCGCGGACTACCTCGGACCCGTACGCCCCGTAGTTCAGCCCGAGCGCGATCACGCCACAGGTAATTGCATCGAGCTCCAGGCCGAACCCAGGGAACACGTAGTAGATGAAGAACAGCTGCACCACGAGCGAGGTGCCGCGGAAGAACTCCACGATGATGCGGGAGATCGTCCGCGGTACCGCGTGTCCGGAGATCGCGGCGAGACCGAGGATCACCGCAACGATGAACGCAAGAACCGCGCCGCCCAGCGAGAGCTGCAAGGTGACCGAGAGGCCGTCTCGGATCTGTGGCCCGTAGTCGCTCAGGGCATCGAGAATCTCAGACAAGGCGGCGCCCGGCCGTCAGAGTCACTCGGCGTCCGGCAGGTCGCCGGCGCAGAGCATCTCGGTGTCCACGTCGCCCTTCGGACGCTCGGCCTCGGTGAAGCCGAACTCGCCGACGACGTCCTCGAAGGACTGCTTGTCGCCGACGATCTTGGCGAGCTCCTTGTTGTACGCCTCGCGCAGATCGTCGCTGTCCTTGCGGAACACCGTGGCGCCGGCGCCGACCTGAAGCTTGCCGTCGACGACGGCGGTGAACGGATCGGTCACCTCGACGTTGGCATCGGGGTTCTTCTCGGCCAGGGCACGCAGCGAGATGCCGGTCAGCGCGTAGACGTCGGCGCGACCAGTCTCCACGGCCTCCATCCCGTCCTCCGGGGTCTGGACGGTGATCGTTTTGATCCCCATCGTGTCGGCGTAGCCCTGCTCGATGGCACCGTTCATGGCCGAGAACGACACGTCGGAGTCCTTGATGTCCTGCATGTCGTGCAGGTCTTCGGGGTTGCCCTCCGGGACCATCAAGGCGGTGGTGTACATGATCTCCGGGTCACCGAAGTCAGCCTGCTCGCAGCGGTCGGGCAGGATCGACATGCCGGCGCTGATCGCGTCGTACCGGCCGGCGTTCAGACCCGGGATCAGGGCGTCCCACTCCACCTGCTCGGCCTCGACGTTGTCGATGCCGAGGTCGCCCCAGATCTTCTTGTGCAACGCGATCGTGGCACCGGTGAGCTCACCGTCCTCGTCGGTGTAGCTGTAGGGCTCCTCGCCGGCGATACCGACGGTGATGGTGCCGTTGTCCTTCAGCGACTCCAGGGTGGCGTTCTTGTCGGTATCGCCACTGGCACCTCGATCGCCGGAGTCGTCGGTCTCACCACCGCACGCGGCCACCAGGCCGACGGAGAGCAAGGCTCCGATCGCGGCGACTCCGATTCGGTGACGTCGTGTCGTTGGTCCGGTGCGGTACATGCGAGCCCTTCGTCGTGCGATCCGAGAACGGTTGCGGATTTCTTGGAAACTAACGAGGAGCAGTAGCATTGTCAACAATCTGCATCGTATTGTGACCTCGACGAAAGGTGATGGTCACACATCGCATCGACGCCGTCACGAGGAGCACCTATGAAGAACCGTCCGACGATCGGGCTGCTGTACCCAGGCTATAGCGCCGAGGACGACTACCCCGCGCTGGAGCAGCGTCTCGACGGCGCCGTCCGGCTACCGCTGGTCCACACCTCCG
Organism: Solicola gregarius; assembly: GCF_025790165.1. Lineage (GTDB taxonomy): Bacteria > Actinomycetota > Actinomycetes > Propionibacteriales > Nocardioidaceae > Solicola > Solicola gregarius. The sequence continues at coordinate 2,985,159 of NZ_CP094970.1, read as the reverse complement.
TCGGTGAGGACGCACACCGCGTCGACGCGCTGCTCGACCTCGGCAGTGCACCGCGGCTCGCCGAGGGCGCCAAGGCCCTCTCGCAGTACGAGCCGGACGCGGTCATGTGGGCTTGTACGTCGGGCAGCTTCGTGTTCGGTTGGGACGGCGCGCACGAGCAGGTCGACGGCATCGCCGCCGAGCTCGACGTACCGGTGTCGTCGACGTCGATCGCGTTCGCCGATGCCATCGCGCACCTCGGCCTCACCAAGGTCGCGGTCGCCGCTTCGTACCCCGAGGACGTCGCGACCCACTTCGTCGACTTCATGCGCAAGGGCGGCACCGACGTCCTCACCATGCGGAGCAACGGCATCATCACCGCCGCCGAGGTGGGTACGCTCGGCAAGGACGCCGTGGTCTCGATGATCCACGCGGCGGACGTACCCGAGGCGGAGGCCGTGCTCGTACCCGACACCGCGATGCACTCGCTCGCGTGGCTCGACGACCTCGAAGAGGCCGCCGGGAAGGTCGTGCTGACCGCCAACCAGGTAACGGTGTGGAAGGGCCTCGACCTGATCGGCGACGTACCCCCGCTCGACGGCCTCGGGACGCTGTTCCGACGGTGACCGCCGATTCGTCGAACCGATAGGAGCCGCCGTGCCGTCTACCCGCCGCCATCTCGAGCCCGTCGTACGCGAATCGACGCCGAGCATCATCGCAGCCAAGCTGCGCGATGCCATCCGGGGCGGCGAGCTCCCCGCGGGAGCCCAGCTCGGCGAGGCAGAGCTCGCCCGCGAGCTCGGCGTGAGCCGGGGTCCGCTGCGCGAAGGGATGCAGCGACTCACCCAGGAAGGACTCCTGGTCTCGATCCCCAACCGCGGGTTGTTCGTGGTCGAGATGACCGAGGCCGACGTACGCGATATGTACGTCGCGCGTAGTGCGGTCGAGCGGGCCGCGGCGGCGCAGGTGTTCGACCACGACCCGACCAAGACCGCCGGCGACCTGCGCAAGATCGCCGACCGGATGTCGGCCGCCTCCGATCGCGAACGCTCAGACCAGGTTGGCGAATCGGACCTCGACTTCCACGACTGTCTGGTTGCCGGCGCGCATAGTCCACGCCTGTCGCGGATGCACGACACGCTGCTGACCGAGACCCGCATGTGCATCAACGCGCTCGGCAGCACGTACCCCGCACCGGACATTCGCGTACCCGAGCACCAGGCGATCGCCGATGCCTTCGCAGCGGACGATCCGGCGCTCGTCGACCGGCTGCTCGTCGCGCACATGGACGACGCCGTCGAGAGGCTGTCGACCGTCGTACCCCGCGGCGAGGAGTGAGCGGCGCGCGCGTTAGAGCTGGCCATATAAACGCTGATATCATGGGTCCATGGACGTACGACAGTTGCGGCTCCGTGCTGGCCTGTCTCAGCGCCGGCTCGCCGACCTGACCGGAATCGCCCAGCCCAATATCTCGGCATACGAATCCGGCAGGCTCACCCCGAGCCCGACCACTCTCGCGCGAATCGAGACAGCAACTCGAGTGCGTCCCTCCGTGCTGCTCGCACAGATGCGCGAGCAGATCCTGGCCATCGCCGCGCGGCACCACGCGAGCAACGTCCGGGTCTTCGGGTCGTCCGCGACGGGCGCAGACACCACATCGTCGGACCTGGACCTCTTGGTCCACTTCTCCGACGAGGCGAGCCTGTACGACCAGATCGGATTCACCGAGGATCTAGAGGCCATACTCGGGATCCGCGTCGATGTCATCTCAGACGGCGCAGTCGGCGTCGATCAGATCGACCGACCCGTGGCCGTATGAACGTCTCGGGTGCACCGACCGGCTCGCACCCCGACAACCGGACGGAGCGCATTCTCACCGACATGCTCACCTTCGCCGATGAGATCGACGCGTACGTGATCTCGCTGGGGGAGCAGAACTTTCACGACCACCGGCAGACACAGCTGGTCGCCGAGGCATTGCTGCACCGGATCGGAGAAGCAGTCTCCCGCCTCGACGCCGACTTCATCGCAATCAACCCAGAGGTCGAATGGCTGAAGATGAAACGAATGCGGAATGTCGTTGCACACGAGTACGGGTTCATCGACTACCGCATCGTCTGGCGCGCCCTCACCGATGCCCTTCCGCGCGATGTGGCTGAGATTCGGCGCATCCTCGGTCGGCGTGAGGAACCCTTCAACTCATCGTGATTAGTGGTGGGCGAGGCGCGTCCGCATGCGCTCGGCGTTGGTGGGCCCGGCGCCGTCGGCGTCGAGGTCGAACCGCACGCGATGGATCGTGTCGGTGAACGCGTTGGTGCCCGGCGCGTACTCCTCGGAAACCGGCGTACCGCGGTCGACACCGACGTTGAGCGTCTCGTCGAAGCTGAAGTAGTACGCGGTCGTGCGCTCGACCCGCCCCTCGCCGACGACCTCGCCGTCGATCTCCAGGCGTACGACTCCTCCGCTCCCGGGCGGCCCGCCGTCGTACGCGAACCGCATCGCGACCTCGTGCTGCCCCGACGTCAACGGCTTGGTCGCACGCACGAGAGTCCGATCGCGGCCGTAGCAGTTGTACGCGTACGTGAGGAGGCCGCCGCGGCAGTACAGCGACCACCCGCCGAAGCGCCCGCCCTGAGCGACCAGCACACCGTCGGGCGAGTCCCCACACTCGAGGTCGACGATGACCGCATGCGAGCGGTTCTTGACGTTCGGCGCTGCGTCCTCCGACAGTCGACCAGCGCCAGCACCCAGGGCGATCGACGTACGCCCGTGGTGCAGGTCGAGGCGCCCGGCGATCTGCGGGTTCTCTCGTTCGGTCACCCGATCGTCAAGCGGGAACACGTTGTACCGCTCGGCCTCGACGACGAACAGCTCCTGGAGCTCGCGCAGTTTGTCGGGGCGGTCGGCGGCGAGGTCGTACGCCTGCGTCCAGTCGGTCGTCGTGTCGTACAGCTCCCACACGTCGTCGTCGAACGGCCGGTCGCCCTCGGGCACCATCTGCCACGGCACACCGTGGCGGGTCACCGCAGTCCAACCCTCGTGGTAGATACCGCGGTTGCCGACCATCTCGAAGTACTGCGTCGTACGCCGGTCGGGCGCGCTCGGGTCGTCGAACGAGTAGCGCATGCTGACGCCCTCGATCGGCTGCTGGGCAAAGCCGTTGACGTACGCCGGTTGCGGAACTCCCGCCGCGTCGAGCACCGTCGGAAGTACGTCGATCACGTGGTGCCACTGGTGTCTGATCTCGCCACGCGCCTCGATCCCGCTCCCCCAGTGCACGATCATCCCGTCGCGCGTACCGCCGTAGTGCGAGGCGACCTGCTTCGTCCACTGGTACGGCGTGTTCATCGCTAGCGCCCAGCCGACCGGGTAGATCGGGTACGTCGAAGGGTCGCCGAGCTGGTCGAGATGAGCGTCCATGTACGCCGTGTCGTCGGCGAGGCCATGACCCACCAGGTGCTCGCGGAACGTGCCCTCGATGCCGCCCTCGCCCGAGGCGCCGTTGTCGCCCAGGAGGTAGACGAACAAGGTGTCTTCGAGTACGCCCACGCCTTCCAGAGCATCGACGAACCGGCCGACCTGTGCGTCGGCGTGCTCGGCGAATCCGGCGTACGTCTCCATGAACCGCGCGGCAACGCGCCGCTCCGCCTCATCGAGCTCGTCCCAGTGCGGTACGCCGGCGGCCCATGGCGCGAGCTCGGCGGACTCGGGTACGAGGCGCAGCTCCTTCTGGCGTACGAGGGTCTGCTCGCGTTGCGCATCCCAGCCGGCGGCGAACCGGCCGGCATACTTGCGTGTCCACTCCGGTGCGACGTGGAACGGCGCATGGGTCGCGCCCAACGCGAGGTAGGTGAAGAACGGCTTGTCGGGCGTGAGCGACTGGTGGGTGTTGACCCAGTCGATCGCGTGGTCGACGAGGTCCTCGGACAGGTGGTAGCCGTCTTCGGGCGTGCGGTCGGTCTCGACCGGTGTGGTGCCGTCGTACAGCTGCGGGTACCAGTGGTTCATCTCGCATGCCATGAACCCGTAGAACGCATCGAACCCCTCGCCCGTCGGCCAACGGGTGAAGGGACCTGACGGATTCACCTCGGCAGGCGGCGTCTGGTGCCACTTGCCGAACGCAGCCGTGCTGTAGCCGTTGCCGGACAGGGTCTGCGCGATGGTCGCGGCGCTCGGCGGCCGGTAGCCGGTGTACCCGGCCTGCGGGGTCGCCATCTCCGAGGTGACGCCCATGCCGACCGAGTGATGGTTGCGTCCCGTCATCAGGGCCTGCCGGGTCGGCGAGCACAGTGCGGTCACGTGGAAGCGGCTGTAGCGCAAGCCGCCCCCGGCGAGACGCTCGGCCGTCGGCATCTCACACGGCCCGCCGTACGCACTCGACGCGCCGAAGCCCATGTCATCGACCAGCACGATCACGACATTCGGCGCACCGGCGGGCGGGCGTACCGGGACGACCGGCTGCGGCGGGCTCTGCGTCGCGGCGCCGGTGGCGGCGTCACGGGTCGCAGAGCGTACGTCGAGCGGGAGCCTGGTCCGGTCGTGGGCGGTGCGGTCGAGATCGGTCACGCCGCACATTCCACACCACCCACAGTGAGGAGAGGATTCTGGCCCTCCCGCGAGAGACTTCTGGCCCCGAAAGCGGGCCGAACCCTCTCCTCGCGGGGCCAGAATCCTCTCCTCACCGTGATGGGTCAGGTGGTGATGCCGATGTACTTGATCTCGAGGAACTCGTCGATGCCCGTCGACCCGCCCTCGCGGCCGAGACCCGACATCTTCACGCCGCCGAACGGCGCTGCGGGGTTCGACACGACGCCCTGGTTGAGCCCGACCATGCCGGTCTCGAGCGCCTCCGCGACGCGCAGCGAGCGCCGCAGGTCGTTGGTGTAGACGTACGAAACCAGGCCGTACTCGGTGTTGTTGGCGGCCGCGATCGCCTCGTCCTCGGTGGAGAACGACGTGAGCGGCGCGACCGGGCCGAAGATCTCCTCGCTCGCCATCGTGGCCGTCTCGGGTACGCCGGTGAGCACCGTCGGCGGGTAGAAGTATCCGGCGCCCTGCCCGGGCTCGCCACCGGTGAGCACGCTCGCGCCCCGCTCAACGGCGTCCTCGACCAGCTCGGAGACCTTGCGCAGCGCCGCGTCGTCGATCAACGGACCCACACGCGTACCGTCGTCGAGTCCGCGCCCGACCGGCATCGCGGCCATCGCCTTCGCAAGCTTGTCGCCGAACTCCTCGATCACGCTCTCGTGTACGTAGATCCGGTTGGCGGCGGTGCACGCCTCGCCCATGTTGCGCATCTTCGCGGCGACCGCGCCCTCGACCGCCTCGTCGAGGTCGGCGTCCTCGAACACGACGAACGGCGCATTGCCACCGAGCTCCATCGACGTACGAAGGACCTTGTCGGCGCACTGCTCGAGCAGGATCCGGCCGACCTTAGTCGAACCGGTGAACGACAGCTTGCGGGCCTCACCGGAGCGGATCAGCGGCTCCATCACGCCGTTGGGGTCGCTGGTCTGCACGACGTTGACGACGCCGTCGGGTACGCCGGCCTCGCGGAGGATGTCGACCAGGGCCAGCATCGACAACGGGGTCTGGTGCGCGGGCTTGATCACCGACGTACAACCGGCCGCGATCGCGGGGCCGAGCTTGCGCGTACCCATCGCCATCGGGAAGTTCCACGGCGTGATCAGCAGGCACGGGCCGACCGGCTGTTTGGCGACCAGGAACCGGGACCCACCCGCAGGTGCCGTCTGGTAGCCGCCGTCGATACGTACGGCCTCCGCGGCGAAATGCCGGAAGAACTCCGCGGCGTAGGCGATCTCACCCTTCGCCTCGGCAAGAGGCTTGCCCATCTCGAGGGTCATCAGCCGGGCGAGGTCGTCGATGCGCTCGTGCAGGAGGTCGAACGCCTTGGTGAGCATGTCGGCGCGCTGGCGCGGCGGGACCGCGGCGAACGACGCCTGCGCTCCGACGGCGGCGTCCAGCGCGGCGCGACCGTCGGCCGGCGTCGCATCGGCCACGGCACACAGCACATCACCCGTGGACGGGTCGAGTACGTCGAACGTTGCGCCGCCCTGCGCCGCACGCCACTCACCCCCTACGTACAGCTGCTTCGGCACGGATGCGATCACCGCCTCGGCGGAGCCGGCGGTCGTGCTGCGGGCGTCGTTGTCGGTCATGGTCACTCTCCCGGGGGTTCGAGGCGTCTTGGCGCAACGTTACGGCCGCGGGATTCCCGCGAGCGCGCAGCCCTGTTACGCTGATTGTCGACAATCTACCAGCGTCCCCGACCAGCAACCAACCACCGGGATCGACCACTGCACACCGCGCATCAGCGTCGACCCGCCTAGCAGAGGAGCGTCCGTGGCCGAACTGTCCCAGATACTCAAGCAAGCGACCGGCGTCGTCGTCGAGCGCGGCGAGGGCGTCCACCTTTTCGACGAGGACGGACGCCGCTTTCTCGACTTCACCGCCGGTATCGGAGTCACCAGCACCGGGCACTGCCATCCGCGCGTCGTCGCGGCCGCGCAGGAACAGGTCGCGAAGGTGATCCATGCGCAGTACACCACGGTGATGCACCGGCCGCTGCTCACGCTCACCGAGCGGCTCAGCGAGGTGCTCCCGTCCGGGCTCGAGCGGGTGTTCTTCTCCAACTCCGGCTCCGAAGCGATCGAAGCCGCGCTCCGCCTGACCCGGCAGGCCACCGGCCGCCCGAACATCATCGTCTTCCATGGCGGCTTCCACGGGCGTACGGTCGCCGCCGCGTCGCTCACGACGTCGGGTACGAAGTTCCGCGCGGGCTTCAGCCCGCTGATGTCCGGCGTGCACGTCTCGCCGTTCCCCGACCCGACCCACTTCGGCTGGACGCAGGACGAGGCGACCGACTTCGCGCTCAAGCAGCTCGACTACACCCTGCAGACCATGTCGTCGCCGCAGGACACCGCGGCGTTCCTGGTCGAGCCGGTCCTCGGCGAGGGCGGCTACGTACCTGCCAACGAGCGCTTCCTCGCCGGCCTGCGCGAGCGCGCCGACAAGCACGGCATCCTGCTCGTCCTCGACGAGGTGCAGACCGGCTGGGGCCGCACGGGCAAGTTCTGGGGCCTCGACCACTTCAACGCCAAGCCCGATGTGCTCGTCACGGCCAAGGGCATCGCGTCCGGTTTCCCCCTGTCGGCGATCGCGGCGTCTCCGGAGCTGATGGCGAAGGCGTGGCCGGGCTCGCAGGGCGGCACGTACGGCGCGAACGCCGTCGCCTGCGCCGCCGCCCTCGCCACCCTCGACGTGATCGAGGAGGAGAAGCTCGTGCAGAACGCCGCCGACCGCGGCGACGAGCTGCGCTCGGCGCTGTCCGCGGTCGCGGCCAAGCACGACCAGATCACCGACGTACGCGGGCTCGGGCTGATGCTCGGCAACGAGTTCCGTGACGCCGACGGCAACCCCGACGGCGCGACCGCTGCGGCCGCGCAGCAGGAGGCCGCCAAGCGCGGACTGCTGCTGCTCACCTGCGGCGCCTGGGGTCAGGTCGTCCGGTTCATCCCGGCGCTCGTGGTCGAGACCGCGAACGTCGACGAGGCCGCCGGCCTCTGGGGCGAGGCGGTCGACGCCGTCGTCGGCTGACGCTTCGCTCGTACGAGCAGAAGAGGGCCCCCGCCATGCGGCGGGGGCCCTCCTTGTTGCCTGCTTGACGGTCAGGCGTCGGCGGTGCGGTCGCCAGGGAGTGGCCCGGGCGGCGTCGCCGGGACCCCGGGTACGCCTCGTCCCTGGAGAGACGCGCCCTTCGTCTCAACGACGTAGTACAGCCCGATCATCCCGATGACACATGCACCCATCATGTAGAACGCCGGGATATAGGAGTTTCCGGTCGCATCGATGAGGGCCTCATTCACCAGTGGGGCTGTGCCTCCGAACGCGGCCGTCGCGACGTTGTACGAGATCGCCATACCCGCATAGCGCACGTGCGTCGGGAACATTGCCGGGAACGTCGCCGAGATGGTGCCGAGTTGCAGTACGTACACGACACCCAGCACCGTGAACCCAACGATCGCGAGTGCCAGGTTCTGGGCCATCAGCCAGAACATCGGGAGCGCGAGAACGAACAGCCCGACCAGCGAGTACCACCAGCATGGCTTTCGTCCGATCCGGTCGGAAAGGGACCCTGCGAAGGGGATGACCAGCATCATGCAGAGTTGCCCGATGAGCACCATGAACTCGGCCTTGCCTTTGTCCATGCCGATGGTGTCCGGGAGATAGGTCGGCATGTACGCCAGCAATGTGTAGTTCGCGACGTTGAGCGCGATGACCAGCCCGAAGAGCTGGAGAATCGGCTTCCAGTACTGCGCCAGCAGGTCCTTCAGGGCGCCGGTTGCCTCGTGCTCGACCTCGCCCTTCTCCTCGAGGTCGCGGAAGACCGGGGTGTCCTCCATCTTGATCCGTAGATAGAGGCCGATCGCTCCGAGCGGACCAGCGATGAAGAAGGGGATACGCCATCCCCAGTCCTCCATAGCGTCGTCGCCGATCCAGAGGCGCAGGCCACCGACAACGATCAATCCTGCCGAGAACCCCGCAAGGGTTCCGAACTCGAGGAAGCTGCCCCAGAACCCCCGCCGCTTGTCCGGCGAGTACTCCGCCATGAACGTCGCCGCGCCTCCGTACTCGCCGCCGGTGGAGAACCCTTGGACGATTCGGAGCAGAATCAGGATGATCGGTGCCCAGATACCGATCGTGTCGTAACTCGGTACGAGGCCGACACAGAACGTCGCGGAGCTCATCAACAGGATCGTCGTCGCGAGCACGGTCGATCGACCGAGCTTGTCGCCGAGCGGACCCCAGACGATCCCGCCGATCGGGCGCAACACAAAGGAAACGGCGAAACCGAGCAACGCGCCAAGGTTCTCATGGTCGCCCGGGAAGAAGTTGGCGCCGATCTCGGTAGCAACGTAGGCGTATACACCGTAGTCGAACCACTCGGTCGCGTTGCCCATCGCAGAGGCGGCAACGGCGCGCTTGAGGACGCCCGGGGGCACGTCTTCCTGCGCATTCCCCGTCGCTTCGTCCGGTCCGGTGGAGGCCATCGCCCACTCCCTCAGTCGAGTCGACCGACGCGTTCACGCGGCCGTCGTACAAGGTTCGTAGTTTTGTTGACAATCCGACACCCTACCGACGCGAGTGTCACGTGACCACCCTTCGGCGGGCACGGGCGCAACATCTACCCGAGTTGGGTCGAGAGGGCAACCGCGCCGCGCCAGGTACTACGCACGGTGAGGAGAGGGTTCTGGCCCCGTGAGGAGAGACTTGCGGCCCTGCGGCGAGAGATTTCGGGCCGGCGTCCCGGGCCGGGATCCACTCCTCACCGGCGGGATCCACTCCTCACCGGGCGGGGATCCTCTCCTCACGGGGCCAGAACTCTCTCTCCTCACCGTCCGCCGTAGGGGATGCCGAGGTCGGACAGCTTCGCCTTGCCGCCGTCGAGCTCGGTGAGCACCCAGGTGCCGGCGTCGGTGAGCGTGAAGGTGTTCTCGTAGTGGGCCGACCAGGACCCGTCGACCGTCTCGACCGTCCACTCGTCGGGGAGCACCCGGGTGTCGATCGTTCCCTGGGTGATCATCGGCTCGACCGCGAGTACGAGCCCCGTGACCAGCTTCGGCCCGCGCCCGGGTTTGCCGTAGTTCGGTACGTTCGGCGGCTGATGCATCGCCGACCCGATTCCGTGGCCGACGTAGTCCTCCACGATCCCGTACGAGCCGCGCTCGCGCACGTACGTCTCGATCGAGTGACCGATGTCGGTGACCCGCCCGCCGAGCCGAGCGGCGGCGATGCCGCGCCACATCGACTCCTCGCAGACGGCCATCATCTCGAGCACCTCGTCGGGCACCGGCCCGACGGCGACGGTGATCGCCGCATCGCCGTGCCAGCCGTCGACGATCGCACCACAGTCGATCGAGATGATGTCGCCCCGGCGCAGCTCCCGATCGCCCGGGATGCCGTGGACGACGATGTCGTTGACGGACGTGCAGATCGTGCCGGGAAAGCCGTGATATCCCTTGAAGTTGGGCACGGCACCGCGCGAGCGGATGTGCGTCTCGGCGATCTCGTCGAGCTCTCCGGTCGTCACGCCCGGACGTACATGGTCACGCACGAGGTCGAGCGCCTCACGCGTGACGATGCCCGCCTCGCGCATGCGCTCGATCTGCTCGGGACGCTTGATCTCGATGCCCCGGTCGAGCAGGCCCACTAGGTCGTGTCTCCTTGTGCCTCGTCGATCAGCGAGCGGGGCTCCGCGCCCGATCTGGCAAGGCGCGGGAGCGAAGCTGTAGTTGGATTCTCCTGAGAGCGACCGTAACGCAGCCAGGCGGGATGCGGAGGCACGCGAGCCGGCGAGGTATAGGGAGACACGACCTGGTCAGGCGCCTTCGTCGGACACCGCGGTTTCGCTCGGTGCCGTGATGCCCCGCTCCGCGAGCGCGGCGGTGATGCGGACACCGACCTCGTCGACGTCACCCATGCCGTCGACGCGTACCAGCAGCCCGCGCTGCTCGTACGTCGCCACCAGCGGCGCCGTCTGCTCGACGTACACCTCCTGGCGGTGCCGGATGACGTCCTCGGTGTCGTCGGCGCGCCCCGACTCCTGCGCGCGCTTGAGCAACCGCCCGATGAGCTCCTCGGAGTCGACGGACAGCTCGAGCACGGCATCGAGCTCGCCGTGCTGCTCGGCGAGGATGTCGTCGAGCGTACGCACCTGGTCGAGCGTGCGCGGGTAGCCGTCGAGCAGGAATCCGCGACGCGCGTCGTCCTGGTTCAGCCGGTCGCGCACCATCGCGTTCGTGACCTCGTCGGGTACGTACTCGCCGGCGTCCATGTACGACTGCGCCGTCTTGCCGAGCTCGGTGCCCTCGGACACGTTCGCGCGGAAGATGTCGCCCGTCGAGATCTGCGGCACGGACAACATCGCGGACAACCGGACGGCCTGCGTGCCCTTGCCGGCGCCGGGCGGGCCCATCAACAACATACGCATCAGCGAAGGAACCCTTCATAGTTGCGCTGCTGCAGCTGGCTCTCGATCTGCTTGACGGTGTCGAGCCCGACACCGACGATGATCAGGATCGTCGTACCGCCGAACGGGAAGTTCTGGTTCGCGTTGATCAGTACGAACGCGATCAGCGGGATCATCGAGATCAGGCCGAGGTAGAGCGCACCCGGCAGCGTGATACGGGACAGGACGTACCCCAAGTACTCCTCCGTCGGCTTGCCCGCCCGGATCCCGGGGATGAAGCCGCCGTACTTCTTCATGTTGTCGGACACCTCCTTGGGGTTGAAGGTGATCGACACATAGAAGTACGTGAAGAAGATGATGAGCGCGAAATAGGTCGCCATGTAGAGCGGGTGGTCACCCTTGACGAAGTGGCTGTTGACCCACCCCGACCATGGTGCGTCCTGGTTGAACTGCGACATGAGCGCGGGGATGTACATCAGGCTGGAGGCGAAGATGACCGGGATGATGCCGGCCTGGTTGACCTTCAGCGGGATGTACGTCGAGGAGCCGCCGAACATGCGGCGCCCGACCATCCGGCGCGCGTACTGCACCGGAATGCGTCGCTGCGCCTGTTCGATGAAGATCACCGCGGCGACGACCGCGAGGCCGATCACGATGACGATCGCGAACGTACGCCAGCCGCTCTGCTGGCGGATCGTCCACATCGCACCCGGGAACGTCGCGACGACCTGGGTGAAGATCATGATCGACATGCCGTTGCCGATGCCGCGGTCGGTGATCAGCTCGCCGAACCACATGATCACCGAGGTGCCGGCGACCATCGTGAGCACCGTGATCAGGAACTGCACGATGCTGTCGGGGTCGTGCAGCAGCGGTAGGTCACAGGAGCTGCCGAACAGGTTGCCCGAACGCGCGAGCGCGACGATGCCGGTGCCCTGCAGGACCGCGAGGCCGAGCGTGAGGTACCGGGTGTACTGGGTGATCTTCGCCTGGCCGGACTGCCCCTCCTTCTTCAGGGCCTCCAGCCGCGGGATGACGACGGTCAGCAGCTGCAGGATGATGCTCGCCGTGATGTAGGGCATGATGCCGAGCGCAAAGACCGTCAACTGCAGCAGTGCACCGCCGGAGAAGACGTTGATCAGGGTGAAGAGGCCGGCCTGGTTGCCCTCGGAGGCGCTGGTGAAGCAGGCCTCGACATTCGCGACGTCCACGCCCGGCGCGGGGAGAGTCGAGCCGAGCCGGAACAACACGATGATGAACAGCACGAACAGCAACTTGCGTCGCAGGTCGGGCGTCTTGAACGCGTTGACGAAGGCGCCTAGCACCAAGTCCTCCCACGTACCCCGTCGGGGCGCTTGTCACGGGCGACCCGGAGGATCCGGATCGCGTTCGGCCGAGAAGTCATTGCGAAAAGGCGTGTCACTCGCAGCCGCCCGCGAAGACACGCCTCTCCGTCAATTCCATCATGCCGGTCACAGCTGGGTGACCGTGCCCCCAGCGGCCTCGATCTTTTGCCGTGCAGACGCCGAGAACGCGTGTGCACTGATCTGCACCGCAACCTCGATGTCGCCGGTGCCGAGGACCTTGACCGGACGCCCTGAGCGTACGGCACCCTTGGCGGCGAGGTCATCGACTCCGACCGCTCCGCCGTCGGGGTAGAGGGCCGAGAGCCGGTCGAGGTTGACGACCTGGAACTCGACCTTGAACGGGCTCTTGAAGCCCTTCATCTTCGGCAGCCGCATGTGCAGCGGCGTCTGGCCACCCTCGAACGTCGCGGGCACCTGGTTGCGGGCCTTCGTGCCCTTGGTGCCGCGGCCCGCGGTCTTGCCCTTGCTGGCCTCGCCGCGTCCTACCCGGGTCTTCGCCGTCTTGGCTCCCGGCGCAGGGCGCAGGTGGTGGAGCTTGAGCGCCATGTCAGTCGACCTCCTCGACATCGACGAGGTGCGTCACGGTCGCAAGCATGCCCCGGACCTCGGGGCGATCCTCGCGGACGACCTCGTCTCCGATGCGCTTGAGACCGAGCGTACGCAGGGTCTCGCGCTGGTTCTTCTTGCGCCCGATCGTCGAGCGCACCTGGCGTACCTTGACCGATCCCATCAGGACGTCACCTCCGCGCGTGCCTTCAGCAGCGCGCTCGGAGCGACATCTTCGACGGGCAGGCCACGACGCGCGGCAACCGACTCCGGCGACTCGAGCATGCGGAGCGCCTCGACGGTCGCGTGCACGATGTTGATCGCATTCGCCGACCCGAGCGACTTGCTCAGCACGTCGTGTACGCCCGCGGCCTCGAGCACGGCGCGCACCGGCCCACCGGCGATGACTCCGGTACCGGGCGAGGCCGGACGCAGCAGCACGACGCCGGCCGCCTTCTCACCCTGTACTGGGTGCGGGATGGTGCCTTGGATGCGCGGGACGCGGAAGAAGCTCTTCTTGGCCTCCTCGACACCCTTCGCGATAGCGGTCGGCACTTCCTTGGCCTTGCCGTAGCCGACACCGACCATGCCGTCGCCGTCTCCGACGACCACGAGCGCGGTGAAGCTGAACCGGCGACCGCCCTTCACGACCTTGGCGACGCGGTTGATACCGACGACCTTCTCGATGTAGGCGGTCTTGTCCGCCGACCGGTCGCGGCCTCGACGGTCACCGCCGCCACCGCTGCGGCGCTGCGATCCGCTCATTTCGAACTCCTCATAATCTGTGTCCTCATCAGAAGGCCAGGCCGCCCTCGCGGGCGCCGTCGGCCAGAGCCGCTACGCGACCTTGGTACTTGTTTCCCGCCCGGTCGAAGACGACGGTCTCGACGCCGGCGGCCTTCGCCCGGTCGGCGACAAGCTCGCCGACCTTGTGTGCCTTCGCGGTCTTGTCGCCGTCGAGCCCACGCAGGTCGGCCTCCATCGAGGATGCCGAGGCAAGCGTACGACCCTCGAGGTCGTTGACGACCTGAGCGACGATGTGCCGGCTCGAGCGGGTCACGACGAGACGCGGACGCTCGGTGCTTCCGGTGAGCTTCTTGCGACCGCGCACCTGTCGGCGTGCCTTCGACGCGGTACGCGTCGCGAGGTTGCGGCGATGCTTCAGAGCAATGGCCATTCCTACTTACCAGCCTTTCCGACCTTGCGGCGGACGTGCTCGCCGGCGTAACGGACACCCTTGCCCTTGTACGGCTCGGGCTTACGGAGCTTACGGATCTTCGCGGCGACCTCGCCGACGGCCTGCTTGTCGATGCCCTGCACCGAGAACCTCGTCGCGGACTCGACCGCGATCGTGATGCCGTCGGGTGCCTCGAAGTTGACCGGGTGGCTGTAGCCGAGGTTCAGCTCGACCGCAGACGGGCCCTTCGCGAGTACGCGGTAACCGACGCCGACGATCTCGAGCTTCTTCTCATAGCCGTCGGTGACACCGGTGACCATGTTCTGGATCAGCGTGCGGGACAGGCCGTGCAGCGCCTTGCTCTCGCGCTCCTCGTTCGGGCGCGACACCTCGACACCGTCGTCGCCGAGCTTGACCGTGATCGGTGTGGCAACCGTGTGGTTGAGCGAGCCCTTCGGGCCCTTCACCGTGACGTCCTGGCCGTCGATGGTGACCTCGACTCCGGCGGGCACGACGACGGGCAACTTGCCAATGCGTGACATTACGTTCCTCCTCGCTCCGGCCTTACCAGACGTAGGCGAGGACTTCCCCGCCTACCTTCTTCTGATTCGCCTGGCGGTCCGTCAGCAGGCCCTGGCTGGTCGAGATGATCGCGACGCCGAGGCCTCCGAGAACCTTGGGCAGGCTGTTCGCCTTCGCGTACACCCGAAGGCCCGGCTTGCTGATGCGGCGGATGCCCGAGATCGAGCGCTCGCGGTGCGGGCCATACTTCAGCGTCACGGTCAGCGACTTGCCGACGACGCCCTCAGCGGGCTCGTCGATCTCGTAGGAGGTGATGTAACCCTCCTGCTGCAGGATCTCCGCTACGCCGACCTTGAGCTTGCTGTACGGCATGCGCACGTCGTCGTGGAAGGCCTGGTTGCCGTTGCGTACACGCGCGAGCATGTCCGCGATCGGATCGGTCATCGTCATGGTGTGAATCTTTCCCGCCACGGTTTCGCGGTTGCGACCTGCGGCGTTCAGTCTCGGTGGTGGTTACCAGCTGCTCTTGGTGACGCCGGGGAGCTCGCCGCGGTGCGCCATCTCACGAAGGCACACGCGGCACAGGCCGAACTTGCGGTACACGGCCTGGGGCCGGCCGCACCGCTGGCAGCGGGTGTACGCGCGCACCGCGAACTTCGGCTTGCGCGACGCCTTGACTCGCAGTCCTGTCTTGGCCATCAGTTCTCCTTGAAGGGGAAGCCGAGCTGCTTCAGCAGCGCCCGGCCCTCGTCGTTGTTGGTCGCGGTCGTCACGACGGTGATGTCCATGCCGCGGCTTCGATCGATCTTGTCCTGGTCGATCTCGTAGAACATGACCTGCTCGGTCATCCCGAAGGTGTAGTTGCCACGACCGTCGAACTGCCGCGGCGACAGGCCGCGGAAGTCGCGGATGCGGGGCAACGCAACGGACAGCAGCCGGTCGAGGAACTCCCACATGCGGGCGCCGCGCAGGGTCACGTGCGCACCGATCGGCATGCCCTCACGCAGCTTGAACTGCGCGATCGACTTGCGCGCCTTCGTGATCGCCGGCTTCTGGCCGGCGATCAGGGCGAGATCGTTGACCGCGCCGTCGATCAGCTTCGAGTCGCGGGCAGCCTCGCCGACACCCATGTTGACGACGATCTTGGTCAGGCCCGGGACCTGCATGATGTTGTCGTAGCCGAACTGCTCGCGCAGCGCGGGAACGATCTCCTCGCGGTATCGCGCGCGAAGCCGCGGCGCCGGGGCCGTCTCGGTGGTGGTGCTCATCAGATCTCCTCGCCGGTGCGCTTCGCGACCCGGACACTGCGCTGCGCCTCGTACGTCGAACCGTCGGGGCGCGTCTTGGTGACGTCCTCGCGGCGGAAGCCCACCCGCGACGTCGTCTTCTCGCCGTCGTGGTCGACCAGGAGCATGACGTTCGAGACGTGGATCGCCGCCTCCTGGGTGATGATCCCGCCGGTATTGCCGGCGCGGCCACCCTGCTGCTGCACCTTGGTGTGCCGCTTGATGCGGTTGGCGCCCTCGACGATCACGCGGTCACGCTCGGGGATGACGGCGATGACCTTGCCCTCGACGCCCTTGTCCTTGCCGGCGACGACGCGGACCTGGTCGCCCTTCTTGATGTTCAGGCTGGCGTTCTTCTTGGCCATCAGAGCACCTCCGGTGCCAGCGAGATGATTCTCATGAAGCGCTTGTCGCGCAGCTCGCGCCCGACCGGGCCGAAGATGCGCGTACCGCGCGGCTCGCCGCCCTCGCTCTTGAGGATGACGGCGGCGTTCTCGTCGAACCGGATGTACGAACCGTCGGGACGACGCCGCTCCTTGGCGGTGCGCACGACGACTGCCTTCACGACGTCACCCTTCTTCACGTTGCCGCCCGGGATCGCATCCTTGACGGTGGCAACGACGGTGTCGCCGATCCCGGCGTAGCGGCGGCCGGAGCCGCCGAGCACGCGGATGCACAAGATTTCCTTGGCACCGGTGTTGTCGGCGACCTTGAGCCGCGACTCCTGCTGGATCATCGGATATCTCCTGTTGTCTCACTGGTTCTCAACCGGCTCGTCCGGGTGAGCCTTGCGGAACGATTAGTTACTTGGCCTTCTCGAGGACCTCGACGCTGTGTTGAATGGTCGTCTCGGTCCTCGAGAGGCCCTTCAACACCGCGTACATCTTTACTTCGCCTTCTCAAGAACCTCGACGACGCGCCAACGCTTGGTGGCCGACAGCGGACGCGTCTCCATGATGCGGACGCGGTCACCGGTGCCGCACTGGTTGGTCTCGTCGTGGGCCTTGAGCTTGGTGTTCTGGCGCAAGACCTTGCCGTACAGCGGGTGCTTCACACGGTCCTCGACGTCGACGACGACGGTCTTGTCCATCTTGTCGCTCACGACGAGTCCCTCGCGCACCTTGCGTGCGCTACGGCCCTTTGCTTCTACCACGGTGTCCTTCTCAACTTCGGTCTGCTGGTCGCTCATGCCGCACCCTCGCTCTCGTCGGTCGGCTCGTCGGCCTCGATGATGCCGAGCTCGCGCTCGCGGATCACCGTGTAGATGCGGGCGATGTCGCGCCGCACCGTACGCAGCCGACCGTGGCTCTCAAGCTGGCCGGTCGCTGCCTGGAACCGCAGGTTGAACAGCTCGGCCTTGTGCTCGGCGAGCTTCTCGGCGAGATCGTCTGCGTTCAACGTACGCAGCTCGGTGGCCGGTGTGGACGTTGCCATCAGATGTCACCTGCCTCACGGCTCACGAACTTGCACTTCATCGGAAGCTTGTGCATCGCGCGGCGCAGCGCCTCGCGCGCGACGTCTTCGGAGACCCCGGACAGCTCGAACATCACGCGTCCGGGCTTGACGTTCGCGACCCACCACTCGGGCGAGCCCTTACCGGAACCCATGCGGGTCTCGGCGGGCTTCTTGGTCAACGGACGGTCGGGGTAGATGTTGATCCACACCTTGCCGCCACGCTTGATGTGCCGGGTCATCGCAATACGTGCCGACTCGATCTGCCGGTTGGTCACGTAACTGCCCTCGGTGGCCTGGATGCCGTAGTCGCCGAACGCCAGCGACGTGCCGCCCTTGGCGACACCACGCCGCGTCGGGTGGTGCTGCTTGCGGTGCTTGACCCGCTTGGGGATCAGCATGGTTCAGCTCTCCTGTCCGGTCGGTGCGCTCTCGGCCGCGGGAGCGGCGGCGGCAGCGTCGGCCGCAGGCGCACTGGTCTTCTGCGCGGCGCCGCGATCGTCTCCACCGCGACGCTCATCGCCACCGCGACGGCTCGGACGCCGCCCACGCGACGGGCGGCCACGGCCACTCGGCGCTGCGGCGCGCGCGGCGGCCTGCGCCTCACGCTCGGCGCGGGTGCCGGCGACCTCGCCCTTGTAGATCCAGACCTTCACGCCGATGCGGCCGAAGGTCGTACGTGCCTCGTAGAAGCCGTAGTCGACGTCGGCGCGCAGCGTGTGCAGGGGCACCCGGCCCTCGCGGTAGAACTCCTGCCGCGACATCTCGGCACCGCCGAGTCGACCGGAGCACTGGATGCGGACACCCTTGGCGCCGCTTCGCATGGTCGTCTGCAGCGCCTTGCGCATCGCGCGACGGAACTGGACACGGCCGGACAGCTGCTCTGCAACGCCCTGGGCGACGAGCTGCGCATCGGTCTCGGGGTTCTTGACCTCGAGGATGTTCAGCTGCACCTGCTTGCCCGTCAGCTTCTCCAGCTCACCGCGGATGCGGTCGGCCTCCGCGCCGCGACGGCCGATGACGATGCCCGGCCGGGCGGTGTGGATGTCGACGCGTACGCGGTCGCGGGTGCGCTCGATCTCGACCTTGCTGATGCCGGCACGGTCCATGCCGACGGTCAGCAGCTTGCGGATCTTGACGTCCTCACCGACGTAACTCGCGTAGAGCTTGTCGGCGTACCAGCGGCTCTTGTGGTCCGTCGATACTCCGAGACGGAACCCGTGCGGGTTGACCTTCTGTCCCACTAGCGGGTCCTCCCCTTGCTTCCGGCGGTGTTGTCTGCGACGACGTCCTCGGGCTGGACGACGATCGTGATGTGGCTGGTGCGCTTACGGATGCGGTACGCCCGCCCCTGTGCGCGCGGGCGCCAACGCTTGAGCGTCGGGCCCTCGTCGACGAACGCCTTGCTGACGACGAGCGTCGAAACGTCGAGACCCTCACCGACCTCGGCGTTTGCCACGGCGCTCTCGAGCAGCTTGCGGACGTTCTCGGCGGCCGCCTGCGGTGCGAACTGCAGGACACCGAGCGCCTCGTCAACGGGCATGCCGCGCACGAGGTCGACGACCCGGCGGGCCTTCATCGGCGTGACTCGGACGAATCGCGCGACGGCGAACGCGCCGTCCTGGTCGCCCAGGAGGCTGTCTCGCCGAGCGCTCACGCGTCCGCGCTCCATGGTGCTCATCGTCTACGCGCCTTTCGGTCGTCCTTCTCGTGCCCGCGGAACGTACGCGTCGGGGCGAACTCGCCGAGCTTGTGCCCGACCATCGCCTCGGTCACGAACACCGGGACGTGCTTGCGGCCGTCGTGCACGGCGATCGTGTGGCCGATCATTGACGGCACGATCATCGAGCGACGCGACCACGTCTTGATCACGTTCTTGCTGCCCTGCTCGTTCTGCGCGTCGACCTTCTTGACCAGATGGTCGTCGACGAACGGGCCCTTCTTGAGGCTGCGTGGCATTGCTTTCTCGTCTCTTCCGGTCTCAGCGCTTGCCGGTCTTGCGGCGGCGGACGATCAACTTGTCGCTGGCCTTGCGCTTGCGCGTACGGCCCTCGGGCTTGCCCCACGGCGACACTGGGTGCCGGCCACCGGACGTACGACCCTCGCCACCACCGTGTGGGTGGTCGATCGGGTTCATCACGACGCCGCGCACGCTCGGGCGCTTGCCCTTCCAGCGGTTGCGGCCGGCCTTGCCCAGGTTGATGTTGGACTGCTCGGCGTTGCCGACCTCGCCGATGCTGGCGCGGCAACGTACGTCGACGTAGCGCATCTCGCCCGACGGCAGCCGCAGCTGCGCGCGGTTACCTTCCTTGGCGACCAGCTGGACTGCGGCACCCGCGGAGCGACCGAGCTTGGCTCCGCCGCCGGGGCGCATCTCGATCGCGTGCACGATCGTGCCGACCGGGATGTTGCGCAGCGGTAGGTTGTTGCCCGGCTTGATGTCGGCCTTCACACCGGCCTCGACCGTCGCGCCCTGCGCGAGGCCCTGCGGCGCGATGATGTAGCGCTTCTCGCCGTCGACGTAGTGCAGCAGCGCGATGCGCGCGGTGCGGTTGGGGTCGTACTCGATATGTGCGACCTTCGCCGGCACGCCGTCCTTGTCGTAGCGACGGAAGTCGATGACGCGGTACGCACGCTTGTGACCGCCGCCCTGGTGCCGGGTGGTGATGCGGCCCTGGTTGTTGCGGCCGCCCTTCTTCGGCAGTGGGCGGGTCAGCGACTTCTCGGGAGTCGTGCGGGTGATCTCGGCGAAGTCGGCGACCGACGAGCCGCGACGGCCCGGGGTGGTCGGCTTGTACTTGCGAATAGCCATGATGTCGTCCTCGTGTCCCTCAGGCGCCCGGTCCGGAGAAGATGTCGATGCTCTGGCCCTCGGCCACGCTGACGACCGCGCGCTTGGTGTCGGGACGCTTGCCCCACCCGGTGCGGGTACGGCGGCGCTTGCCGGGGCGGTTGAGCGTGTTCACGCCGGTGACCTTGACGTCGAAGATCTTCTCGACGGCGATCTTGATCTGCGTCTTGTTGGCGTCCGGCGCGACGACGAACGTGTACTTGTTCTCGTCGAGCAGGCCGTAGCTCTTCTCGCTCACGACCGGCGCGAGGAGTACGTCGCGCGGGTCGCCGTGCAGCGTGCTCACTTGGCAGCCTCCTTCGCAGGTGCCACGCGCTCGATGAACGCGTCGTAGGCCGCCTTGGTGAACACGATGTCGTCGTTGCGAAGCACGTCGTAGGTGTTCAGCTGGTCGGACGGCAGCAGGTGGATCGACGGTGCGTTGCGCAGGCTCTTCACCGTGAGCTCGTCGTCGCGGGCGTGGACGACGAGTACGTGCGTCCGCTCGGTGACCTCGCGAACGGCGGCGAGCGCCGCCTTCGTCGACGGGGTCTCACCGGAGACGAGCGCGTCGACGACGTGCACCCGCTCGTTGCGGGCGCGGTCGGAGAGCGCACCACGCAGTGCGGCGGCCTTCATCTTCTTCGGCGTGCGCTGGGCGTACGACCGCGGCGTCGGGCCGTGCACGACGCCACCGCCGGCGAACTGCGGCGCGCGGGTCGAGCCCTGGCGGGCCCGGCCGGTGCCCTTCTGGCGGTACGGCTTGGCGCCACCGCCGCGGACTTCGCCGCGGGTCTTGGTGGCGTGCGAGCCCTGGCGGGCGGCCGCCTGCTGCGCCACGACGACCTGGTGGATCAACGGTACGTTCACAGGTGAGTCGAAGATCTCTGCGGGGAGATCGACCTTGACGATGCTCATGATCAGGCTCCCTTCTTGGCGGCCGAGCGGATCATGACCGTCGAGCCCTTGGCTCCGGGCACGGCGCCCTTGATCAGGATGAGGCCCTTGTCGGTGTCGACCGCGTGGATCGAAAGGCTCTGCACGGTGACGCGATCGTTGCCCATCCGGCCGGCCATCCGCAATCCCTTGAAGACGCGACCCGGGGTGGCACAGCCACCGATCGAGCCCGGCTTGCGGTGGTTGCGGTGAGCGCCGTGGGACGCGCCGACGCCGGAGAAGCCGTGTCGCTTCATCACGCCGGCGTATCCCTTGCCCTTGCTCGTACCGGTGACATCGACGATGTCACCGACGGCGAAGATGTCGGGGCTGATCTGCTGCCCGACCTCGAAGCCGTCGATCGCGCCGGTACGAATCTCGGCGACGGTACGACGAGGCGTGACGCCTGCCTTCTCGAACTGGCCCGCGCGCGGCTTGCTCACCTTGCGGCCGTCGATCTCGCCGAAACCGATCTGCACGGCGGTGTAGCCGTCGGTCTCGGCCTTGCGGATCTGTGTGACGACGTTGGTGTCGGCGGCGATCACGGTGACGGGTACGACGCGGTTGTCGGCGTCCCAGGTCTGCGTCATGCCGACCTTGCGCCCGAGCAGACCGCGTACGTCTGCCTTCTGGTTACTCAGCTGCTTGCTCATGGGTGTTCGGTCCTCAGAGCTTGATCTCGATGTCGACGCCGGCGGGCAGGTCGAGCCGCATCAGCGAGTCGACGGTCTTGGGCGTCGGGTCGATGATGTCGATGAGTCGCTTGTGCGTACGCATCTCGAAGTGCTCGCGGCTGTCCTTGTACTTGTGCGGCGAACGAATGACACAGAAAACGTTCTTCTCGGTCGGCAACGGCACCGGCCCGGCGATGGTCGCGCCGGTCCGCGTCACGGTGTCCACGATCTTCCGCGCCGAGGTGTCAATCACCTCGTGGTCATAGGCCTTGAGCCTGATGCGGATCTTCTGTCCCGCCATAGCGCTCGCTTCGTCCCTTTCTTGGTGCCGGGCCTAGCGTCGTGCCAGGTTTGGTCTCGTCACGCCTCGGGTGAGCCGTGCCTCGCGCTCCGGCAACCGCCCGACTCCGACAGCGCGGGTCTTCCGACCCCCGAGGTCGGGCGTGTCGCGGTGGCTGCAAGGCACACGACGGCACACACTTCTCGAGTTAGGTAGTTGGGCCCGACCTGAACTGCATCGAGCCGGATGGAGTCTCCTGGTACGGCGAGGCACTGCACGCAGCGCTCACCCCGGCAACTCCACCGGAGCAACCGCAACAGTCTGACAGACTTCACCGGCCGATGCCAAATCGAGGTGTCCGGCACCTCTCCCGGGCTCGCCCGCACCGGCGTACTGCTCCCCGGATTCGGCGTGATCGCGCCCGTCTCGTGGGCCCGGCGGCGGCCCCGCCAATGTCTGTTCTCGCGGATGCCGACGACGGCCAACCATTCTCGGCACTCGTGCGTACTAGGGGGGTGAGTCACCGGAGGGAAGGCAGATGACAGATCGCTACGACGGGTTCCGCGAGTTCTTCGCGGCGCGGCGTTCCGACCTGTCCAGGACCGCCTTCTTCCTGACCGGCAACGACAACGCGGCCGAGGATCTACTACAAGAGGCGATGGTGAAGACAGCCGCAAAGTGGCACCGCATCCATCCGGACGGCAATCCGGATGCGTACGTGCGCCAGGTGATGCTGAACCTCGTCCGGTCCCGCTGGCGCCGGCGACAGAAGATCTCCGAGTACGCCACCGATGAGGTGCCCGAGCGCCAGTCCGGTCACGACATAGAGTCCGCGGTCGTCGCGAAGTCCGCACTCGGCCGGGCGCTGCAGACCCTGACCGCGCGACAACGCGCAACGCTGTACTTCCGTTACTACGAAGACCTCTCCGAGGCCGAGACGGCGCGCCTGCTCGGCTGCTCCACGGGCACTGTCAAGAGTCAGTCACACGCGGCGCTCGCCAAGCTCCGCGAAACCGCACCGCATCTGCTCACCGCCGAATCAGTCGAGGTAGCCGAATGAACACGCAGCTGAAGGACCTCTACCGCCAGGCCGGCGACGCCGTCGAGCCCACGGGCGATGTGACCCAGGCGCTCACCAGCGCACAGCGGCGTCGCGTCCGCAGCCAGGTCGCGACGCCGATCGCGAGCGTTGCGGTCGTCGCCGGCGCGGTCGGGCTGGCCGTCGGCCAGCCGTGGGCCGACGATCCCGCGACCGACGTTGCGGGTGCGGACTCCGCGGCCGGGTTCGGCGCCTCGTTGCCCGATCCGGTCACGGTGGCGGGCAACACCTACGTACTCGACGACGCCGAGTCCAGTGGCCTGCCCAAGAAGGCCGACGTCGAGATCTCGTTCGAGAAGGGCACGTACTCCGCATCGGCGGGCTGCAACACGTTCAACGGGCGTTACGACATGAGCGACGACGTACTCGTCTCCTCGTCGATGGGCCAGACGATGGCCTTCTGCCCCGGCCGGGCCGGATCCGATGCGTGGCTCGAGTCGTTCCTCGACTCCGGTCCGCAGGTCAGCATCGACGGCGATCGGCTGAACCTCGACAACGGTGAGAGCGACGTCGCGCTCGCGGTCGAGTCGATCGACGACAAGTCGCTGGCGGGTACGCGGTGGCAGCTCGACTCGATCGTCTCGGGCGACGTCGTGTCGAGCGCGCCACAAGGCAGGCCGGCGACGCTGTCGTACGACGGTTCTGACGAGCTCGCCGTCTCGACCGGTTGCAGCACCGAAACCGCCGAGGTCGACGTTTCGAGCGACGCGATCCAGGTCACTGGCGACTCGGCGGGCTCCTCGGCCAACTGCGCTGCGTCGAAGAAGGCCGTCGATCGCAGCGTTCGGGAAGTTCTCGACGGCTCGGTCGGTTACGAGATCGACGGCGCCCAGCTCCGGATCAAGACGAAGGACGGTGCGCTGGTGTACACCGCGAACTGATCCGCACAGCCACCCCTGCGCCACCCACTCCGGCGTAGGGGCCCGTGAAGGCCCACCGCTCCCTCTTTCCCTCCGGAGCGGTGGGCTTTCGCTTGCTCCCCGCGCGGCATTGGGCTCGCCGATCCCGCCGAGGTACGAACTCGTGCCAATAGGGCGCCGTCTGGTGGCCGGACGACGTACCTCGGCGGCTAAGCCCGCGCGAAACGCCAGTTCAATTGCGGATCTCACGCAGGTACGGCTCCCATGCCCCACTGAGCACGTCGGGCAGATCGGGGAGGCCACGATCGCGCAGGTGACCGACGATTCGGTCGAGGAGCAGATGGGGGCGTTGGTACAGGTGCTCCGCCAGTACGACGATGACGATCCAACCGTTGTCGAGGTAGATCGCGTTGCGATCGACGTCGCGCTTCCATTGCTTACGTCGCCGGCCGTGATGGCTGCCGTCGTACTCGATCGCGAGCTTCACCTCCGGGTAGCTCAGATCCGGCGTCGCGATCCATTCGCCGGCCGCGTCGTACGCCTTGAGGTTCACCTTCGGCTCGGGCAGCCCTGCAAGCAGCATGAGCAGGCGCAGGTGCGTCTCGGGCGGAGAGTCCACGCGGTCACGGATGAGATCGACGGCCTGGCGCGCCTTGCGAATGTGGCGGCGCCCACGCTCGAGGGACAGCTGGCGAAGGAGGTCGATCGTGACGCCCGGTCGCTTGATGGCAGCGTCACCATAAGCCACAAGGTCGAACAACCCGAGCTGTGTCGCCAGGTCGACGAACGTCTTGCCGATCGTTGTTGCTCTACGGTTGTCGACCATCGTGTACGCCGGTACCTGGCCGACTTTGTACCAGTGCACATGGAGGCCACGGGTGTCTCGGCCCTTCTCGCCTTCCGGAAGCCAGAAGTGCGGTGTCTTGGGCCCTGGCACCGGAAGACCGTGCAGTTGCGCGGCGGTCTGGTGAGACGCGAGCGCGATCCGGTCCATCGTGAGTTGCGCGGCGTCGTACTGCAGTTCGGGAGAGTCCTCCAGTCCGCGCCAGACGAAGACGCCACGGTGCACGTGACGGAATCCGGAGCGCTGGAGCAACTTCGTCGTCAATCCAAAAGCGCGCGCATCGGCTTCGAGTACGGGCTCGGTCTTGAGCTCGGGTGGAATGTCCTTGATCACCGGCATGGGAGAACAATGGCGCAACTCGACCTGCGAAAGCGGTTATCCACAGCCCAATCTGGCTGAACTACTCGCCGAGGTACGTCGTCCTGCCACTAGGGCCACTTCTATTGGCAGGAATCCGTACCTCGGCGGGTTCGACGCACCATAGACAAGGGCCCCGAAACCCGCGGAGCGGATTTCGGGGCCCTTGGTTTGGTCGCTAGATCACTTGTTGATCTTGGTGACCCGGCCGGCGCCGACGGTACGACCGCCCTCGCGAATGGCGAAGCGCAGGCCCTCCTCCATGGCGATCGGCTGGATCAGCTCTACCGACATCTCGGTGTTGTCGCCGGGCATGACCATCTCGGTGCCCTCGGGCAGCGTGACAACGCCGGTGACGTCCGTCGTACGGAAGTAGAACTGCGGCCGGTAGTTGTTGAAGAACGGCGTGTGACGGCCGCCCTCGTCCTTGGACAGGATGTAGACCTGGCCCTCGAACTCCGTGTGCGGAGTGGTCGAACCCGGCTTGATGACGACCATGCCGCGCTCGACGTCCTCGCGCTTCGTACCGCGCAGGAGCAGGCCGACGTTCTCGCCCGCCTGGCCCTCGTCGAGAAGCTTGCGGAACATCTCGATGCCCGTGACCGTCGTCGTCTGCTTATCCTCGCGGATACCGACGATGTCGACGGTCTCGTTCACCTTGACGACACCGCGCTCGATCCGGCCGGTGACGACCGTGCCGCGCCCGGTGATGGTGAAGACATCCTCGACCGGCATCAGGAACGGCTTCTCGGTCTCGCGCTCGGGCTGCGGGATGTAGGAGTCGACCGCGTCCATCAGCTCGATGATCGCGTCGGCCCACTTCTCGTCACCCTGCAGCGCCTGGTACGCGGAGACCTTGACGACCGGGACGTTGTCACCGTCGAACTCCTGCTCGGAGAGCAGCTCGCGGACCTCGAGCTCGACGAGCTCCAGGATCTCCTCGTCGTCGACCATGTCGCACTTGTTCAGGGCGACGACCATCGCGGGAACGCCGACCTGGCGGGCGAGCAGCACGTGCTCACGCGTCTGCGGCATCGGCCCATCGGTCGCGGCGACGACCAGGATCGCACCGTCCATCTGCGCCGCACCAGTGATCATGTTCTTCACGTAGTCGGCGTGCCCCGGGCAGTCGACGTGCGCGTAGTGGCGGTTCTCGGTCTGGTACTCGACGTGCGCGATCGAGATCGTGATGCCGCGCTGCTTCTCTTCGGGCGCCTTGTCGATCGAATCGAACGCGTAGTCATCGTTCAGATCCGGGTACTTCTGGTGCAGTACCTTGGTGATCGCCGCCGTCAGAGTCGTCTTCCCATGGTCGATGTGACCGATGGTGCCGATGTTCATGTGCGGCTTAGTCCGCTCGAACTTCGCCTTAGCCACTGGGGCTCCTCCTCGATTGAATGTCGTACGCCGTGCGGTTGAGCGCGCACCGACCCTATTACAGGTCGGAGATCACTCGCCCCGGGCCTTCTTGATGATCTCTTCCGCGACGTTCCTGGGAACCTCGGCGTATGAGTCGAACTCCATCGAGTACGACGCCTGCCCCGAGGTCTTCGACCTCAGGTCGCCAACGTACCCGAACATCTCAGATAGCGGAACCAACGCTTCGACCACCCGGTCGCCGTGCCGTTCGCTCATCTGATGAACCTGTCCTCGACGCGAATTGATATCGCCGATGACGTCCCCGAGATAGGTTTCGGGGGTGGTGACCTCGACCGCGAACATCGGCTCGAGAATCACCGGGTCAGCCTTTCGCGCCGCCTCCTTGAACGCCATGGAACCGGCGATCTTGAACGCGAGCTCGGACGAGTCGACGTCGTGGTACTGACCGTCGGTCAGCGTCACCTTGACGTCGACCATGGGGTATCCGGCGAGGACGCCGAACTCCATGGCCTCCTGCGCACCCTCGTCTACCGACGGGATGTACTCCTTGGGGATACGACCGCCGGTGATCTCGTTGGCGAACTCGTAGCCGCCCTCGCCACCGACCACGGCACCGGTCGGCTCGACGTTGATGAGCACCTTCGCGAACTGGCCGGACCCACCGGTCTGCTTCTTGTGGGTGTAGCCGACCTTCTCGACCTTGCGCTTGAGCGTCTCGCGGTACGCGACCTGCGGCTTGCCGACATTGGCCTCGACCTTGAACTCACGACGCATCCGGTCGACGAACACGTCGAGGTGCAGCTCGCCCATGCCGGCGATGATGGTCTGGCCGGTCTCGTCGTCGGTGTGCACCGTGAAGGTGGGATCCTCCTCGTGCAGCCGCTGGATCGCGGTGCCGAGCTTCTGCTGGTCGGCCTTCGACTTCGGCTCGATGGCGACCTGGATCACCGGGGCCGGGAACGTCATCGACTCGAGCACGACCGGGTTGGCCTGGTCGCACAGCGTCTCGCCGGTCGTGGTGTCCTTCAGGCCCATCACCGCGACGATCTGGCCAGCTCCGACGCTCGCGATCTCCTCGCGCTTGTTGGAGTGCATCTGGTAGATCTTGCCGATGCGTTCCTTCTTGCCCTTGGTCGGGTTGTAGACCTGCGTACCGGTGTCGAGTCGGCCCGAGTAGACCCGGATGTAGGTGAGCTTGCCGAGGTGCTGGTCGGACGCGATCTTGAACGCGAGCGCGGAGAACGGCTCGCTCTCCTTCGGCTCGCGGTCGACGACGACCTCTTCGTCCTTGACGTCGTGGCCGTGGATGGCGCCGACGTCGATCGGGGACGGCAGGTAGTCGACGATCGCGTCGAGCAGCGGCTGCACGCCCTTGTTCTTGAACGCGGTGCCGCACAGGATCGGGTTCAGCTTGTCGGCGATCGTCGCCCGACGTACCGCGACCTTGAGCTGCTCGACCGTGGGCTCCTCGCCCTCGAGGTACATCTCCATGATCTCGTCGTCGGCGTCGGCGAGCGTCTCGATGAACTTCTCGCGGTACTCGGCGGCCTTCTCGGCGAGGTCGGCCGGGATCTCCTCGACCTCGTACTCCTCGCCCTTGCCGGTCTCGCCGCGCCAGGTGAGTGCGCGCATCTGCACCAGGTCGATGACGCCGATGAAGTCGGCCTCGGCACCGATCGGGAGCTGCATGACCAGCGGCGTGGAGTTCAGCCGCTCGACGATGGTGTCGACGCAGAAGTAGAAGTCGGCACCGGTGCGGTCCATCTTGTTGATGAAGCACATCCGGGGTACGCCGTACTTGTTCGCCTGGCGCCATACGGTCTGGCTCTGTGGCTCGACTCCTGCGACACCGTCGAAGACCGCGACCGCACCGTCGAGGACGCGCAGGTTGCGCTCGACCTCAACGGTGAAGTCGACGTGACCGGGGGTGTCGATCAGGTTGATCTGCGTCTTGTTCCACCACGCAGTCGTCGCGGCGGACGTGATCGTGATGCCGCGCTCCTGCTCCTGCTCCATCCAGTCCATCGTGGCCGCGCCATCGTGGACCTCACCGATCTTGTAGGTGATGCCGGTGTAGAACAAGATCCGCTCGGTCGTCGTGGTCTTGCCCGCGTCGATATGAGCCATGATGCCGAGGTTGCGCACCTGGGTCAGATCGGTGGTGATGTCTATGGCCACCTGGAGTTTCTTCCCTTACTGATGAATGTCTGCGTCGTACGCAGTGCTGATGTGTGGGGTGCTCACCAGCGGTAGTGAGCGAATGCCTTGTTGGCCTCGGCCATCTTGTGGGTGTCTTCGCGCTTCTTCACGCTGCCACCCAGACCGTTCGAGGCGTCGAGGAGCTCGTTCATGAGCCGCTCGGACATGGTCTTCTCGCGGCGCTCGCTGGAGTACTTGACGATCCAGCGCAGGGCCAGCGTCGTCGGGCGGCCGGCGCGTACCTCGACGGGAACCTGGTACGTCGCGCCGCCGACGCGGCGGCTGCGGACCTCGAGGCTCGGCTTGACGTTGTCGAGCGCGCGCTTGAGCGTGACGACCGGGTCGGTGCCGGTCTTCTCGCGGGTGCCCTCCAGCGCCGCGTACACGATGCGCTGCGCGACCTGCTTCTTGCCGTCCTCGAGCACCTTGTTGACCAGCTGGGTGACCAGCGGGCTGCTGTAGACCGGGTCGATCTCGATCGGTCGCTTCGGTGCGGGGCCCTTGCGCGGCATCAGCTCTTCTCCTTCTTCGCGCCGTAACGGCTGCGAGCCTGCTTGCGGTTCTTCACACCCTGGGTGTCGAGCGAGCCGCGGATGATCTTGTAACGCACACCGGGGAGGTCCTTGACGCGACCGCCACGCACGAGCACGATCGAGTGCTCCTGCAGGTTGTGGCCGACACCCGGGATGTACGCGGTGACCTCGATGCCGCTCGAGAGCTTGACGCGTGCCACCTTGCGCAGCGCGGAGTTCGGCTTCTTCGGCGTCGTCGTGTACACGCGCGTACATACGCCGCGACGCTGTGGCGAACCCTTCAGGGCCGGTGTCTTCTGCTTAGCCACCTTGTCCTGACGGCCCTTGCGGACCAGCTGCTGGATCGTGGGCACTACATACTTCCTTCTCTGGCGGGCTGCTGGGTCATGCACGTGCCCAGGTGGGGTGAGCGGCTTGCGCCCCGACCCCCGCACTCGGGCGTGTCGTGCCCGCCGTACTTTGACGGCGTCTTGGCACACTAGATGGCCTGGGAAGCCCAGGCACATCGGACAAGACTACCGGCTCCCGGTATCCCGGTCAAAACGGGGGCCGACGGCGGCCCTCACCGCTGCTCGGCGAGCAGCTCGGCCAGGTGCTTCGCGCGTACGCCTGCGAGGTCGTCGAGCTGCGTACGGCAGGAGAACCCATCGGCGAGGACGACAGTGTCGGGGCCCGCCGCGCGTACTGCCGGCAGCAGCTGGTGCTCCGCGACGGCGACCGAAACCTCGTAGTGCCCCTTCTCGACGCCGAAGTTGCCGGCGAGACCGCAGCAGCCACCCATCCTGCTCACGGTGGCGCCCGACCGTTCGAGCAGGGCCGCGTCGGCTCGCCAGCCGAGCACGGACGCGTGGTGGCAGTGCGGTTGAGCCACGATCTCGGTGCCGGACAGGTCGGGCGGAGTCCAGTCGTCCGTACGCTCGAGCAGCTCGGCGAGGGTGAGGACGCCCTCGGCGACCTCCTGCGCGCGAGGATCGTCGACCAGCTCGAGCGCATCGGAGCGGAGCACCGCGAGACACGACGGCTCCAGCCCGACGACCGGCGTACCCGACGCGACGACCTCGTGCAGCACCCCGATCGTGTTGCCCACCAGTTTTCGGGCCGCATCGAGCTGTCCGGTGGAGATCCAGGTCAGCCCGCAGCAAGCGGACTTGTCGAGTACGCGCACCGAGTAGCCGGCGTCCTCGAGCACGCTCATCGCGGCCTTGCCCGCGTCGGTCGAGAAGTAGTCGGTGAACGAGTCGGCCCAGATCACGACGTCGCCGTGCCGGCCGGGCCCGCGTACGCCGCGGCGCTTCGCCCAGCGGCGCAAGGTCGTGGTCGCGAACCGCGGCAGGCTGCGACGCTGGTCGACCCCGGCGACCCAGCGGGCGACCGAGCGCAGGCCCGGTGTCATCAGCATCAGGTTCGTGAGCCAGGCGATCGGCGCCGACAGCCGCGCCCACCGCGGCAGCCAGCCGAGCAGGTAGTGGCTACGGGGCCGCAGTCGCCCGCGGTACGTCTGGTGCAGCACCTCGGCCTTGTACGTGGCCATGTCGATGCCGGTCGGGCAGTCGTTGACGCAACCCTTGCAGGACAGGCACAGGTCGAGCGCCTCGTGCACCTCGGGCGACTTCCACCCCTTCGTCACGGTGCGACCGTCGACCATCTCCTGCAGTACGCGCGCGCGGCCGCGGGTCGAGTCCTTCTCGTCGCGGGTCGCGAGGTACGACGGGCACATCACGCCCCCGGTGCCGGTGGAGTCCGCGATGCACTTGCCGACCCCCGTACACCGATGGACCGCCGCGCCGAAGTCACCGCCGTCGTGAATCAGCTTCAGCGCGAGTCGATCACGTACGGCCCCGCGCCCGGAGATTCGCAGGTCGGCGTCGAGCGCGCGCGGGCGTACGAGGACGCCGGGGTTGAGCAGGTCGTCGGGGTCGAAGACCGCCTTGACCCGCTCGAACAGGCCGATCGCGTCGGCGGAGTACATCCGCGGCAACAGCTCGGAGCGCGCGCGGCCGTCGCCGTGCTCGCCGGACAGCGTGCCGCCATGGCGTGCGACCAGGTCGGCGGCCTCCTCGAGGAACCCGCGGAACACGGTCGTACCGCCCGGCTCGTCGATCGGGAAGTCGATCCGGATGTGCACGCATCCGTCGCCGAAGTGGCCGTACGGGATGCCCTGCAGATCGTGGTCCGCGAGCAACGCCTCGAACTCGCGGAGGTAGCCGCCGAGCTTGTCGGGTGGAACGGCGGCGTCCTCCCAACCCGACAGCGCTGGGCGGTCGAGCGTACGCGCGGCGAGCCCGGCGCCCTCCTCGCGGATCCGCCACAGGGCCGCGCGCTCGCCCGCGGCCTCGACGGTGCGGCTGGCGACGGCGTCCGACGCGCGCGACACCTGGTCGGCGATCGACGCGAGCTCGGCCGGCTCCTCCCCGGCGAGCTCGACGAACAGCCAACCCTGGCCGTCGGGCAGCTCGGGCACGGCATGCGCGCCGCGCTGTGCGCGTACGACGTCGACGATGCGCGAGTCGAGGCCCTCGCAGGCGATGGGGCCGAACGGCAGCAGCGCGGGTACGGCATCCGCGGCGTGCGCCATCGACGGATATCCGAGCACGACGAGTACGCGGTGCGGTGCGTCGCGTACCAGGTCGACGGTGGCGCCGAGCTGGATCGCCAGGGTGCCTTCCGTGCCGGTCATGAAGGTCGCGATGTCGAAGTCGTTCTCGGGCAGCAGGTGCTCGAGGCTGTAGCCCGAGACCTGTCGTCCGAACAGGCCGAACTCGGTGCGGATCGTGGACAGGCCGTCGCTGACCACGTCGCCGAGCGCGTCGAGGGTCGGCGACGACGTACGCGCTCCGCGGACGAGGTCGAGGCGCTCGCCGTTGATCGTGACGACGTCGAGCGCGGCGACGTTGTCGGCCATCCGGCCGTACCCGAGCGCGCGGGAGCCGCACGCGTTGTTGCCGATCATCCCGCCGATGGTGCAGCGGGTGTGTGTCGACGGGTCGGGCCCGAAGCGCAGGCCGTGCGGTGCGGCAGCCTTCTGCAGTGCGGCGTGCACCGTGCCGGGTTGTACGACGGCGGTACGCGCCTCGGGGTCGATGTGCTCGACCGCGCCGAGGTGTCTGCGGAAGTCGAGCACCACCCCCGTACCGACCGCGTTGCCCGCGATCGACGTACCCGCGCCGCGTGCGGTGAGAGGTGTGCCGGTCTCGGAGCACGCGGCGACGGTTGCGAGCACCTCCTCGATCGCCCGCGGACGTACGACGACGCGCGGAGTGACCCGGTACAGCGACGCGTCGCTGCTGTACAACGCCCGCGCCAGGCTCGAGTCGTCGACGTCGCCGACACCGTTTCGGCGCAGCGCCGCGACGACGTCGCCGGTCGCCGTCTCCACCACCGTCATCGCAAGTCCCACCCCTTCACCGCCCGCCATCGGGCTGCCTCGCAGGACAGACTAGGGGGCGGGCCGGGGGCGTGAGATACGCGTCCGCGCAGTGGCCATCGGCGCCGGTGCGACGCTCGTGCGGCCAAGGTTGTCCGATTGTGATGGGAACCCCACCGTCACGCATCGCGTCCGCCGTTCGCGCACCGGTAACCTACGTTACGTTGGCCGACTTCACTGCGTCCTCGTCCGAGCGTCGCGGATCGGCCGCCGCTGAGTTGTCCTCTCCCGGCCGAAGGGTAGTCATGAGACGTGTCGTCACCGGCATCGCGACGTGTGCCCTGCTCACGGTCGCGACGGCGTGTACGTCCGGGTCGGACACCGACGCCTCTGACACTCCCACCAAGCATGTCGCGGTCGAACCCGACGAGGTCGTACGCCACGAGGCCGCGTCCGGCACGCCGATCTCGTTCGGCATCGAGGTCCCGGACGGCGCGGTGCAGGTCGGTCCGCTGATCCGGCAGCGCCGGGTCGACGTCGAGAGTGTCATCGACGCCGCAGACGGCCGGGCCAACGCGTTCACAGACGAACACGACGACGAGACCAACCCGGAGACCCGCGACCCGGAGGAGCCGACGCCGCCGGACTTCACCACCGCGATGCTCCGCGTCGACGACGACCCCTCCGAGGTGGTCCACGCCACCATCTCGGAGCTCGCCGACGCCTTGGAGGGCAGCGAGATCGACGCCGACCACTGGCGCGACTACTGCGCGGTCGACAACGGCGTGTACGTCGGCTGCCGGCTCGCGGCCCGGGGTACGACCGACGATGACGAGCACGTCGCCGTCGAGCTGACCGTGTACCCGGGCGACCACGGCTCCCGCCTCGCGGCGGCGGGTTCCCTGCTCCGGCCGGTCATGGTGCTGACGCTCGAGCAGGTGGCGAAGCCTGCCGACCACGGCGACGGCGAACCCCCCCGACTCACAGGCGCGTGAGGAGCAGAACGCGATCGACGCGCAGCAGGCACAGCGGGACGCGATCGCGCAGGAACGAGCCAAGAACGCGCAGGGCAAGACCGGCGTCAGCGATGCGAGCGACGAATCGTCCGATTCCGCCGACGATGAGGACGCGGACACCGGCGACGAGGGCGGCGACCCGACCGACGAGGGCGAGTCCGAGGACGGCGAGGACTCGTCTCCCGACGAACAGTCCGAGCCCAAGTGGCCGACGATGAAGCGCGAACGACCGGCGATGCCGGGCGACTGGATCCTCACTCCCGAGTGGAAGATCCGCCCGAACACGGAGGTCATCCTCAGCAGCGCGACGCCCAAGGTAGCGATGCTGGCCGTCAAGGACGGCGCGGACACAGAGCGGATCGCCCGCGCGTACGTACGCGCGTTCGCCGACGAGGCCACGACGCCCAAGATCGACGAGGTCGAGGACCGCAACGAGCGCAGCATCACGTACACGCCGCGTAACGACGGTTCGGGTCCGGCCGTCGCCGTGACGGCCGTTGCGACGGGCCGAGGCAACTACATCGAGCTGCTGTTCTCCGACGGCTCGAACTCGCCGCCGGGTCCGACGCCGGGCTACAAGCGTGACAAGTCGGGCGGGTCCGAGGGCGACGAGCCCGACAAGGACGGGTCCGACAAGCCGAGCGCGAAGCCGACCACCTCGAGCACGGGTTGATCGGCGACGTCGGCCAGCCGGACCCAGCGCACGGCGTCGGTCGTACCGTCGGTCTCGGTCACCCGTAGCGGCTCGTCGTCGGGCACCGTCGCGGCGAAGACCAGGTGGATGCCGTGATAGTCCTCGAGCGTCCCCGTCGGCGCCATGCCGGTGAAGTGCGTGTCGTGTACGTCGAGCAGGGCGCCGACCTCGGCGCGTAGCCCGGTCTCCTCGTACACCTCGCGGACCAGCGCGTCGCGCGGGCTCTCGCCGTGGTCGACGCCGCCGCCGGGCAGGGTCCATGCCCCGGCAGGGTGGCCGCGGCGCGAGATCCGGGTCAGCAGCACCGCGCCGTCGCGGATCACCCGCGCGTACGCGGCGACGCGCTGGCGTCGTACGGGGTGGGATTCCTCACTCACGCCGTCACGCTACTCGGCTTTGAGTAACGAATCGGTAACTGGCACGGTGGGGAGCGACCACACGAGCGAGAAGAGGACATACCGCGATCCCCTATGAGTGTTACGGCCCCGTCGACCGACGTCGCACGTCCCCGAGCGGCGACGGCCCGAGACCCGTTCCTCGACAACGCGCGGTACTGGGTGATGCTGCTCGTGGTCGTCGGCCACTTCCTGACGGCGCTGCTCGCGCTCGACGAAGCACGCGCCGCGTACCGCTGGATCTACCTCTTCCACATGCCGGTGTTCATCCTCATCTCCGGCTACCTGGGGCGCCGTTACAGCGGTACGCCGCGCGAGGTGCGCCGCATGGTGGGCACGCTCGTCGTGCCGTACCTGCTGGTGGAGATCGGCCTCGAGGCGTTCGAGGCGTGGCTCGCCGATGAGCCGCTGAGCCTGCACGTGCTCGAGCCGGAGTGGCTCACGTGGTTCATCGCGGCGCTGTTCGTGTGGCGGCTGACCACGCCGATCTGGCGAGCGGTCCGCTGGCCGATCCCGGTGGCGATCGGATGCTCGCTGGTCGGCGGGCTCGCACCCGTGAGTGACGTTCTCGCCATCCCGCAGATCATCGGCTACCTGCCGTTCTACGTCGTGGGCATGCAACTGCGCCGCGAGCACTTCGAACGGCTCCGCGATCTGCGCGTGCGCATCGGCGCGCTCGCGGTGCTGGGCGCGGCGGCGTACGCCTGCGTGCAGGAGCCCGAGCACTGGACGATGTCGTGGTTGTACTGGCGCGACGCGTACTCGGAGTCGCCGCTCGATGCCGGTGCGCTGGACGGGATCGCGACCCGCGGCGCGTTGCTCGCGATCGGGTTCGTGCTCGCGGCCGCCGTGCTCGCGCTCGTACCGCACAGGCGGGCGTGGTACTCGACGATGGGGCAGCGCACGCTGTACTGCTACCTGCTGCACGGATTCGTGGTGCTGGCGCTGTCGTACTACGGCGCGTTCTCGTACCTGGGCGACCACGGGTCCATCGGCATCGGGATCGCCGCCCTTGCCGCGCTCGTACTCGCGAACCTGCTGATGACCCGCGCGGTGTCCGAGGGCTTCCGCCCGCTGTTCGAGCCACGGCTGCGCTGGCTGTTCCGCGCCGACGGGGACGCTGAGTCGTCGCTCCCGCACCGCTGAGTCGTCGCTCCCGCACCGCCGAGTCGTCGGAGTTGACGCGCCGAGCCGTCGCTCCCGCACCGCCGAGCCGTCGCTCCCGCACACGCCACCGAGCGGTCACCGACAGTTCCACCAAGCCTCGCCGCACGTTCAGCCCTCCCGGGAATCACCTGCGTAGCGGCCGAAACCCGGCCGCGGCACTTCGCAACCGGGAGGTCACCCGAACATGTCCGCTCCGCACCGAAGTCGAACCAGCCTCGCACTCATCGCATCCGGCGCCATCGCTGTCGCCGCCCTCTCCACCGCCGGCCCGTCGTCCTCGCCGACCGCGCACGCTGCCGCCCCCGAGACCTGGGACGCCAGCGCGTACCGCGGCCACGTCGAGGTCGTACGCCAGCCCGGCGCAGCCTCGAACGACAACACCCTCTCCGGCCGCGTCTTCGTCGACCGCGACCACGACAGCAGCAGCGACTCCCCCGAGCGCGGCCTCGCCGGTGTCACCGTGTCGAACGGCCGTGACGTCGTCACCACCGACCGGCAGGGACGATACGAACTACCCGCGTACGACAACATGACCGTGTTCATCACTCAGCCGGCCGGGTACCAGGTGCCGGTCGACGAGTCGAACGTCGCACAGTTCCACTACACGCATCTCCCCGAGGGCTCTCCGAAACTGAAGTACGGCGGGATCAAGCCCACCGGCCCGCTGCCGGGCGCCGTCAACTTCCCGCTCACGCCGAGCGAAGACACCGCCGCGGCCGAGCAGAGCTGCGTCATCGCCGGCGACCTGCAGCCGTACGACAAGACCGAGATCGGGTACGCGCGCGACGGCGCCATCACCGACCTGTCGAACCGCACCGACTACGCCGGATGCGGTTCGCTGTTCATCGGCGACGTCGTTGGCGACGACCTCTCGCTCTACCCGGACGTACGCGGGCTCGTCGAGCACCTCAACGGGCCGGTGCGGTTCCTGCCCGGCAACCACGACCTCGATTACGACTCGCCGACGGCCGACCACTCCTTCGACACCTTCCGCGAGCAGCTCGCCCCGACGTACTTCTCGTACGACGTAGGCGACGCACACGTGGTGGCGCTCAACACCGTTCGCTACCCGTGCACGCCCGACGTCGACAACGGCGACGGCAACCATCCCGAGTGCGAGAACCCGAAGAGCGACCCCGCGTACAACGGCCGGCTCGGCAAGGAGCAGCTCGCCTGGCTGGAGCGCGACCTCGCGACTGTGCCGAACGACAAGCTCGTCGTCGTGGCGAGCCACATCCCGCTGCTGACGTTCGCCGACGAGGGCAGCCCGATCCATCAGACCGACCAGTTACGCAAGGTTTACGACCTGCTCGAGGGCCGCGAGGCCGTCGCGGTGGCGGGGCACACGCATTCGATCGAGAACATGGTGACGGGCGACCTGGTCAAGGGCTGGAAGGACATCTTCGGCATCGACGGCCTGCCGTTCCCGCACATCGTCGCCGGCGCGATCGCGGGCGACTGGTACTCCGGCGAGCTGACGCCCGAGGGCTACCCGGTATCGGTCGGCCGCGACGGCGGGCGGCCGGGAATCCTGACGCTCGACGTCGACGGCAGCTCGTTCGAGGAGCGCTACACCGTCACCGGCAAGGAGGACGACTACCAGCTGCAACTGAGCGTCAACTCGCCGACGTACCGCAAGTGGTACGTCGCGCGGAGCAAGTGGAACGACGACAAGCAGGGCGAGGCACCCGAGCTCGGCGACCTGCGCCGCATCACCCGCGCCGACCTGCAGGAAGGCAGCTGGTTGACGACGAACTTCTGGATGGGCTCGACCGGCTCGACGGTCGAGGTGAGCATCGACGGAGAGCCCGCGGACGAGGCCGTGCGTACGCAACCGATGCAGGGCGAGGACCAGCGGGTCGGTCCGCAGTGGTCGGACCCGCACGCGGTCGCCCAGCAACTCGTCAACGGCGGCAGCGTCGCCGACCGGACCATGCACCTGTGGCGGCTCGAGCTGTCCACGACGCTCGATGAGGGTACGCACCGTGCCGAGGTGACGGCGACGGACGCGTACGGGCGAGAGTTCACGCGGACGATGGTGTTCACGGTGCTCGACTAGACCGCCGCGCGGACCTTACCCCGCCCGATTCCGCGCGCGGGATTGACGCATCGGCGGCATGCGAAGTGGCGGCCACCCCCTCACGGGAGCGGCCGCCACTTACGCGGACAGCGTGTCAGTTCTGGTACGAACCGAAGTCGAAGTCGTCCAGAGCGACGGACTGCCCGGTGCTCTGACCGAAGTCGTAGTCGTACGACTCGTAACCGCTGACGGAGTACGCCGCGGCGCGCGCCTCCTCGGTCGGCTCGACCCGGATGTTGCGGTACCGCTCGAGGCCGGTGCCCGCCGGGATCAGCTTGCCGATGATGACGTTCTCCTTCAGACCGCGCAGCGAGTCGGACTTGCCGTGGATCGCCGCATCGGTGAGCACCCGAGTCGTCTCCTGGAACGACGCCGCGGACAGCCACGAGTCGGTCGCGAGCGACGCCTTCGTGATGCCCATCAGCACCGGACGGCCCGACGCGGGCGAACCGCTCTCGGATACGACCCGACGGTTCTCCTCCTCGAAGCGCACCCGGTCGTGCAGGTCCCCGGGCAGCAGGTTCGTGTCGCCCTGCTCGATGACCGTGACCCGGCGCAGCATCTGCCGGACGATGATCTCGATGTGCTTGTCGTGGATCGACACGCCCTGGCTGC
This sequence comes from Solicola gregarius, assembly GCF_025790165.1. GTDB lineage: Bacteria > Actinomycetota > Actinomycetes > Propionibacteriales > Nocardioidaceae > Solicola > Solicola gregarius. Next base: position 2,946,517 of record NZ_CP094970.1, on the reverse strand, counting down.
GGTAGACCTCCTGGACCTCGTCCACGAGGTGCTCCTGCGCCTTGCGTACGCCGAGGATCCGCAGAACCTCCTGCGGGTCGGGCGTACCGTGCGTGAGCTGCTGGCCCACCTCGACATGGTCGCCGTCGCCGACCAGGAGCCGGGCACGCTTGGTGACCGGGTACTCCTGGACATCCGTGCCGTCGTCGGGCGTGACCAGGATCTTGCGACCCTTGTCGGTCTCGTCGATCTCGATCCGCCCGGCCGACTCGGTGATCGGCGCGCGGCCCTTGGGCTGGCGGGCCTCGAACAGCTCGACGACGCGCGGCAGACCGTGCGTGATGTCGTCACCGGCGACGCCGCCGGTGTGGAAGGTACGCATGGTCAACTGCGTACCCGGCTCGCCGATCGACTGGGCGGCGACGATGCCGACGGCCTCACCGAGGTCGACGAGCTTGCCGGTCGCCAGCGAGCGGCCGTAGCACTTGGCACACGTTCCGGTACGTGCCTCGCAGGTCAGCACGGAGCGGACCTTGATCTGATCCACACCGGCGTCGACCAGCTCGGCGATCTGCACGTCACCGATGTCGCCACCGGCCTTGACCAGCACCTCGCCGGTCTCGGAGTGGGCGATGTCGGTCGCGGCGGTACGCGAGTACACCGACGTCTCGACGTTCTCGGTCGCGATGACGCGGCCGTCGTCGAGGCGCTGACCGATGACCTTCGGCAGGCCCCGCTCGGTACCGCAGTCGTCCTCGCGGATGATGACGTCCTGGCTGACGTCGACGAGTCGACGGGTCAGGTAGCCCGAGTCGGCGGTACGCAGCGCGGTGTCCGCGAGACCCTTGCGGGCGCCGTGGGTCGCGATGAAGTACTCGACGACCGACAGGCCCTCGCGGAAGTTCGCCTTGATCGGCCGCGGGATGATCTCGCCCTTCGGGTTGGCGACGAGTCCACGCATGGCGGCGATCTGGCGTACCTGCATCATGTTTCCGCGGGCTCCGGAGTGCACCATCATGTAGATGGGGTTCTCCTTGTCGAAGGTGCCCTCCATCTCGGCGGCGACCTCGTTGGTCGCCTGCGTCCAGATCTCGATGAGCTCCTGGCGGCGCTCGTCATCGGTGATCAGGCCGCGGCCGAACTGCTTCTGCACCTTCACGGCCTGGTCCTCGTACGTCGCGAGGATCTCCTGCTTGCGCGGCGGCGTGACGACGTCCTCGATGGAGATGGTCACACCGGAGCGGGTGGCCCAGTGGAACCCGGTGTCCTTGAGGTTGTCGAGCGCGTTCGCGACGTCGACCTTGGAGTACCGCTCCGCGAGGTCGTTGACGATCACGCCGAGCTGCTTCTTGCCGACCTCGTAGTCGACGTACGGGTAGTCCTCCGGCAGCGCCTCGTTGAACAGCGCCCGGCCGAGGGTCGTCTCGCGCGTCTCGCCGTCGCGGAAGCGGAGCTTGATCGGCGACTGGAGGCTGATCTCCTTGTGGTCGAACGCCATGATCGCCTCGGCGATCGAGCCGAATGCGCGGCCCTCACCCGGCTGGTCCTCACGCGCGAACGTGAGGAAGAAGATGCCGATGATCATGTCCTGCGTCGGCATCGTCACCGGGCGACCGTCGGCCGGCTTCAGGATGTTGTTGGTCGACAGCATCAGGATGCGGGCCTCGGCCTGCGCCTCCGCGGACAGCGGCAGGTGCACGGCCATCTGGTCGCCGTCGAAGTCGGCGTTGAACGCCGAGCAGACGAGCGGGTGGATCTGGATGGCCTTGCCCTCGATCAGCTGCGGCTCGAACGCCTGGATGCCGAGCCGGTGCAGCGTCGGTGCGCGGTTCAGCAGCACCGGGTGCTCGGCGATGACCTCTTCGAGGACGTCCCAGACCTCGGCGCGTACGCCGCGCTCGACCATCCGCTTGGCGCTCTTGATGTTCTGCGCGTGGTTCAGGTCGACGAGGCGCTTCATCACGAACGGCTTGAACAGCTCGATCGCCATCTGCTTGGGCAGACCGCACTGGTGCAGCTTGAGCTGCGGGCCGACGACGATGACCGAGCGGCCGGAGTAGTCGACGCGCTTACCGAGGAGGTTCTGCCGGAAGCGACCCTGCTTGCCCTTGAGCATGTCGGAGATCGACTTCAGCGGACGGTTGCCCGGCCCGGTGACGGGGCGACCGCGGCGGCCGTTGTCGAACAGCGAGTCGACGGCCTCCTGCAGCATCCGCTTCTCGTTGTTGACGATGATCTCGGGTGCGCCGAGGTCGAGCAGCCGCTTCAACCGGTTGTTGCGGTTGATGACCCGGCGGTACAGGTCGTTCAGGTCGGACGTCGCGAACCGGCCACCGTCGAGCTGGACCATCGGGCGCAGCTCCGGCGGGATCACCGGAACGGCGTCGAGCACCATGCCCTTGGGGTCGTTGTTGTTGGCGAGGAACGCCGAGACGACCTTGAGCCGCTTCAGGGCGCGGGTCTTGCGCTGGCCCTTGCCGGTGTTGATCGTCTCGCGCAGCGAGTCGGCCTCGGCGTTCAGGTCGAACGTCTCGAGACGCTTCTGGATCGCCGCGGCGCCCATGTAGCCCTCGAAGTACTTGCCGAACCGGTACGTCATCTCGCGGTAGAGGATCTCGTCGCCCTCGAGGTCTTGGACCTTGAGGTTCTTGAAGCGATCCCAGACCTCGTCGAGACGGTCGATCTCGCGCTGCGCGCGGTCGCGGATCTGCTTGGCCTCGCGCTCGGCGGCGTCCTTGACCTTGCGACGCTGGTCGGCCTTGGCACCCTCGGCCTCGAGGGCGGCGAGGTCTTCCTCGAGCTTGGCCATCCGCTGCTCGATGTCGTTGTCGCGCTTGGACTCCATGCCCTTGCGCTCGACGTCGATCTTGGCCTCGAGCGAGGACAGGTCGCGGTGGCGCGCGTCCTCGTCGACCTGGGTGATCATGTACGCGGCGAAGTAGATGACCTTCTCGAGGTCCTTCGGAGCGAGATCGAGCAGGTAGCCGAGCCGCGACGGCACACCCTTGAAGTACCAGATGTGGGTCACGGGCGCGGCGAGCTCGATGTGGCCCATCCGCTCGCGGCGTACCTTCGAGCGGGTGACCTCGACGCCACAGCGCTCGCAGATGATGCCCTTGAAGCGGACCCGCTTGTACTTACCGCAGTAGCACTCCCAGTCGCGGGTCGGGCCGAAGATCTTCTCGCAGAAGAGGCCGTCGCGCTCGGGCTTGAGCGTGCGGTAGTTGATGGTCTCCGGCTTCTTCACCTCGCCGTGGGACCAGGTACGAATGTCCTCTGCAGTCGCAAGGCCGATCTGCAGTTGGTCGAAGAAGTTCACGTCCTGCACGTTGTCTTCGCATCCTCAATGTTGTTACTGAAACTACGCAAGGTCAGAAGCCGAGGGTTGGGGCCTACCAGCTCGCTCATAGGCCCCACCGCTCACACTTCCTCGACGCTGCTGGGCTCTCGACGCGAAAGGTCGATGCCCAGCTCCTCGGCTGCCCGGAAGACGTCTTCTTCGGCGTCGCGGAGCTCGACCGCGGTGCCGTCGCTCGAGAGCACCTCGACGTTGAGACACAGTGACTGCATCTCCTTGACGAGGACCTTGAACGACTCGGGGATCCCTGGCTCGGGAACGTTCTCGCCCTTGACGATCGCCTCGTACACCTTGACGCGGCCGAGGATGTCGTCGGACTTGATGGTGAGCAGCTCCTGCAGCGCGAACGCCGCGCCGTACGCCTCGAGCGCCCACACCTCCATCTCGCCGAACCGCTGACCACCGAACTGCGCCTTACCACCGAGCGGCTGCTGGGTGATCATCGAGTACGGGCCGGTCGAGCGGGCGTGGATCTTGTCGTCGACGAGGTGGTGCAGCTTGAGCATGTACATGTAGCCGACCGATACCGGGTCGGGGAACTGGTCGCCGCTGCGCCCGTCGAACAAGGTCGCCTTGCCGTCGGGGCCGACCATGCGGTCGCCGTCGCGGTTGGGTCGAGTCGATGCCAGCAGGCCCTGGATCTCGTCCTCGCGGGCACCGTCGAAGACGGGCGTCGCGAGGTTGCTGTCGGGCTCGGCCGTGTCGGCGCCGATCCGCTTGAGCCGCTTCTGCCACTCCTGCGAGTTGCCTTCGACCTCCCAGCCGGCCTTCGCCACCCAGCCGAGATGTGTCTCGAGCACCTGGCCGACGTTCATCCGGCCGGGAACACCGAGCGGGTTGAGCACGATGTCGACGGGGGTGCCGTCGGGCATGAACGGCATGTCCTCGACGGGCAGGATCTTCGAGATGACGCCCTTGTTGCCGTGGCGTCCGGCGAGCTTGTCGCCGTCGGAGATCTTGCGCTTCTGCGCGACGTACACGCGGACCAGTTGGTTGACGCCCGGGGGCAGCTCGTCGCCCTCCTCGCGGTCGAAGACGCGAACACCGATGACGGTGCCGGACTCGCCGTGCGGAACCTTCAGCGACGTGTCGCGAACCTCGCGCGCCTTCTCGCCGAAGATCGCGCGCAGCAGCCGCTCCTCGGGGGTCAGCTCGGTCTCGCCCTTCGGGGTGACCTTGCCGACGAGGATGTCGCCGTTGCCGACCTCGGCGCCGATGCGGATGATGCCGCGCTCGTCGAGATCGGCGAGCATCTCCTCGCTGACGTTCGGGATGTCGCGGGTGATCTCCTCCGGCCCGAGCTTGGTGTCGCGGGCGTCGACCTCGTGCTCCTCGATGTGGATCGAGGTGAGGAGGTCGTCCTGGACCACACGCTGGGAGAGGATGATCGCGTCCTCGTAGTTGTGGCCCTGCCACGGCATGAACGCGACCAGCAGGTTGGTGCCGAGCGCCATCTCGGCCTCGTCGGTGCACGGGCCGTCGGCCAGCGGGGTGCCGACCTCGACCCGGTCGCCCTCGGAGACGAGCGGACGCTGGTTGATGCACGTGCCCTGGTTGGAGCGACGGAACTTCGCCAGCCGGTACGTCTGGTTCGTACCGTCGTCGTTCATCACCTCGACGTAGTCGGAGCACACCTCGGTGACGGCGCCGGGCTTCCTGGCCACGGTGACGTCGCCGGCGTCGACGGCGGCGCGGTACTCCATGCCGGTGCCGACGAGCGGTGCGTCGTTGCGTACGAGCGGGACCGCCTGGCGCTGCATGTTGGAGCCCATCAGCGCGCGGTTGGCGTCGTCGTGCTCGAGGAACGGGATGAGCGCCGTACCGACCGACACCATCTGGCGCGGCGAGACGTCCATGTAGTCGACCTCGTCGGCGGGCACCAGCTCGGCCTCGCCGCCGCGCTCGCGTACGAGGACGCGGTCGTCGGCGAAGGTGCTCTTCTCGGTGAGCGGCGAGTTGGCCTGCGCGATGACGAACCGGTCCTCCTCACTTGCCGTGAGGTAATCGATGTTGTCGCTGACCTTGCCGTTCTTGACCTTGCGGTACGGCGTCTCGACGAAGCCGAACGGGTTGATCCGGCCGAACGTCGCGAGCGAGCCGATCAGGCCGATGTTCGGGCCTTCCGGCGTCTCGATCGGGCACATGCGGCCGTAGTGCGACGGGTGGACGTCGCGAACCTCATAGCCCGCGCGCTCACGGGACAGTCCGCCCGGGCCGAGCGCCGAGAGACGACGCTTGTGCGTCAGGCCGGCGAGCGGGTTGTTCTGGTCCATGAACTGCGACTGCTGCGAGGTGCCGAAGAACTCCTTCAGCGCCGCGACGACGGGCCGGATGTTGATCAGGGTCTGGGGCGTGATCGCCTCGACGTCCTGGGTCGTCATCCGCTCGCGTACGACCCGCTCCATCCGGGCGAGGCCGGTGCGGAGCTGGTTCTGGATCAGCTCGCCGACCGTACGGATGCGGCGGTTGCCGAAGTGGTCGATGTCGTCGGCCTCGACGTACGCAGTGCCGCCGGCGGCCTCGAGCTCTGTCTCGCCGGCGTGCAGCGCGACGATGTAGCGGATCGTGGCGACGATGTCGTCGATGGTCAGCGTCTGCTGGTCGAAGGCCTCGACAGTGCCGAGCTTCTTGTTGATCTTGTAGCGGCCGACCTTGGCGAGGTCGTAGCGCTTCGGGTTGAAGTAGTAGTTGTCGAGCAGCGTCTGCGCAGCTTCACGCGTGGGCGGCTCGCCCGGGCGCAGCTTGCGGTAGATGTCGAGCAGCGCGTCGTCCTGGCCGGCCGTGTGGTCCTTCTCGAGGGTCGCGCGGATCGACTCGTACTGGCCGAACTCCTCGAGGATCTGCGCCTCGGTCCAGCCGAGCGCCTTGAGCAGGACGGTGACGTTCTGCTTGCGCTTGCGGTCGAGGCGTACGCCGACGAGATCGCGCTTGTCGACCTCGAACTCCAGCCACGCACCACGCGACGGGATCACCTTGGCGGTGTAGACGTCCTTGTCGCTGGTCTTGTCGGGCGTGCGCTCGAAGTAGACGCCCGGCGAGCGGACGAGCTGGGACACGACGACACGCTCGGTGCCGTTGACGACGAAGGTGCCCTTGTCGGTCATCAGCGGGAAGTCGCCCATGAAGACGGTCTGCGACTTGATCTCGCCGGTCTCGTTGTTCATGAACTCAGCGGTCACGAACAGCGGCGCGGCGTACGTGACGTCGCGGTCCTTGCACTCCTCGACGGAGTTCTTGGGCGGCTCGAAGCGGTGGTCGCGGAACGAGAGCGACATCGTGCCGGAGAAGTCCTCGATCGGAGAGATCTCCTCGAAGATCTCCTCGAGGCCGGACTTGGTGGATACGTCTGTACGCCCGGAAGCTAGCGCGGCATCGACGCCGGCCTTCCAGTCGTCGTCACCGACGAGCCAGGAGAAGCTGTCGGTTTGCATCTCGAGCAGGCCAGGAACCTCCATAGGTTCCTTGATCTTGGCGAATGAGATGCGAGGGTTGGTCGTTGCAGGTGCGGCAGTGCGCGAGGCGGCCAAGAGGGGGTCCTTCCGAGGGCTCGCTGGTCTCGATGAAGCTCATCCGGCTGGGAATCCGTTTCGGATTCCGCGCAGGCCACAACGCCCCAGTCAAGGGGACCAAGGCAGGATGCAGGCAGCGCAAATAAGCAGTCTAGACCCAGAACGGGAAGAACGCAACCCGCGACTATGCCCGGTTGCGAACCGCACGTCAAGCACCGTACCCCGGCGGGTTGGGTGTACGCCAGCCCTCGTACGTGGTCGTGGCGTCAGCGAGCCCGCGCCGCGAGGCGGAGTTCGCGGACTTTTCGGTGGTGCACGGCGTACCCAGCACCGAAAAGTCCGCGAACTCCTACCCGGCCGGACTAGACGTAGCGGATGCCGTCGACGAGCCAGTCGCCGTTCTGCTTGACCATGCTGAACACGGCGCGGTTCCCGATCGGGTCCTGCTGATCACCGTTGGAGGTGCTCGTCTGGTCGATGAACATGAGCACGGAAGCCTTCGTGTCGCTGCATTCGTCGCCGCATTCCATCGGGGCGACATCGACCGCCGACGCTTCGGTCTGCTGCTTGTTGCGCTCGACGACCTGCGGGAAGCTGCCCTCGACGGTGCAATCGCCCTGCACGGGGAACGCTTCGCAGTACGGCTTCGTGTACAGCTCGCCGTACTCCTTGGCGAAGTCGTCGGTCATCGCCTTCTCGGCTGCAGCACGATCGTCGTCCAGGCTCTGGTAGCTGTAGCTGAGGATCGTCTCGGCCGACGTCGCGGCGGCCGAGGTGGCATCGTCGCGACCGTCGACGAACGCCTGGTCGTCGCTTCTCTCGCCGAGATAGCGGAAGCCCACTACTGCGACGAACACCAGGGCGGCGATCGTGACGACGGCCAGCGCGCCCAGCCACCACCCTGACTCCCGCGGTGGAGGAGCAAGGAGACGGCTGCGCTTGCGTACTTCGGCTGGAGCCTCAGTCGCCGCATCCATTGTGGTGGCGGGACCGGCGTCGGCTTCGGTGCTGCTTTCCGCGGGAGACTCCTCGCTCTCTGGCGAGGTCGTGGCGGCCCCTGTTGCTTCCTCAACTGCCTCGGCGTCGGGCTCACCCGCAGTGTCGCGGCGTCGTCGAGCGGCGTCGCCGGCGATCCGACGGCGACCGCTCCCCGGTGGGTTCGGTGCCATCACTGGTCACCTCCGTCGTCTTCGCCGGCACCGGCCGCGACCAAAGTGCAGTTCGATACCAGCCAGTCGTCACCGTCCGCCTCGAGATCGACCCGGAAACGCAGCGGCTGAGCCAACAAAGGCACCCGCTTACCCTTCATCTCCGCCGAGGTCGCGAAGTCGACGGCGAGAATCACCCGGGCCGAGTCCGGGTCGACGGTCTCGACGGCGCGCTCGCGTACCTCACCCTCGTACAACTGCTTGCGCTGCTCGGCGGCTTGAGCCGTCGCTTCGTCGGCGACGGCGGGGACGAACCCGGCCACGGTCGACCAGCAGGGACTGTCCGTGCCGTCGGCGAGGAGGTCGGTCAACTCGTCGGCGTAGGCGTCGGTGTCCTTCGTCGCGTCGTAGCTGGTGAGGACGTTCGCGAACCGCTCGGCGGACACGATCGCATCCTGCCGCCGGGAGTCGTTCGCCTCCTCCGGTGTCTCGGGTGGCGCCGTGATCAGCCAAATCCCCACGCCGGCTGCGACGGCTGCGACCACCAGCAGCGCAATCGCGACCGGGAGTGCGGACCCTCGAGCGCGCTCATCGGTTTCGCCGGATGTCGGCTCGTCTCCTGACGTCTCGACCTCGGCGTTGTCTTCTTCGCTCATTGAGTAACCGATGGTGCCATCAGCAGGTTCGTCCACGAGTCCGAGGGTGGCGCGTCGTCGGTCGACGGCGCGGTCCGGTAAAGACCGTCGGGTACGTCGGTGCTGAATTCTCCGGTCACCTCGTCGTACACACCGGCAACGGGGGCAGTACGCGTAGACGCGGCGTTCTGTACCCCTCGCGCATTCGTCTTCGACGCGGGCTCGTTGCAGACGCGGCCAACCAATTTGCCGGGGCTAGTGTCGGACGGGTCTGGTACGTCAGCGCCCGAGAGGTAGCCACTCTTGCAATAGGGCGGCTTCGAGCTGACGGCCATTGCGAGCCGGATCTCGTACTTTCCGTTTCTGTCCTTCGACAACACACTGAAGCCGTTCTCAACTGCGTACGGTGCAAGTACGAGTACACCTCGAAGCCCAGGTAGCCGCGTCACTACGAGTCGGTTCAGGCTCTGGAAATTTCCGATCAGCTCGCCGATGCTCTTCTTGTTCTCGTCGAGCAGCGCACTGATCTCGTCCGCGCTCTCAGGAGCGTCCTCAAGCACCGACCGCAGGTCCGGATCGGAATCACGAAGCGCATCGGAGAAGTCGGCGAGGTCTCGGCTGAAGGAGCGGATGCTGCTTCCGACCGCGAGCTGACCGTCGAGCACCGTCGAGCCATCGCGGATCAGTTGAGCCGTCACTCCAAACTCGTCATTTGCGGTCTCGATGAACGAGTTCGAGGTGTCGATGATCTTGCTGATGTCCTGCCCGGTGCCGTCGAACCCCACGCCGAGCTCATGCACCACCGTGCGGAGATCGCGAGTATTCACCGACCCGACAAAACTGGACACGTTCGCGAGCAAGTCCTGCGTCGAGATCGGCGTACTCGTGTCCGCCTGCTCGATGACGGACCCATCCGCAAGGTACGGCTCCGAGTCCGTTCGTGGTTGCAAATCAACGTACTGCTCGCCCACAGCCGACTTGTCGGCCACGACCGCTTCGAGATCGCTCGGGATGTTTTCGTGAGAGTCATCAATACTCAGGGTGGTGTGGACTCCTGTCTCGGACAGTTCTAGCTCGCTCACCCTGCCTACACTGACGCCGCGATAGGACACGTCCGCACCGACAAAGATCCCGCCAGACTCCGATAGGTCGACCGTCACGTCGTAGGTGCGATCGACGAACAATCGATCAACCTGCGCGTAGCGCGCTCCGACGTACGCGATCCCGACCAAAGTAATAACCGCGAAGATGAGGAGCCGAACCCTTGTCGCCTGCGTGATCACTCTGCGGCACCCCCATCCAACAGCAGTCGGCCAAGGCCGTCAGCCGCATCAGGCGCACTCGGGGCCGTCCGTGACTGCATGCACCCAGCGGTTGGCGCGAGCAAGTACTCACCGCAGTCCAAGGACCTGACAAACCGACTCCGCTCCGCTGGTGACATATCATCGATCGCGATCTCAAACTCCGGATTGAATGTCAAGCTAGCGTTGATGAACGCGCCGTTGTCGTACGCGCGGGCCTCCCTAGGAGTTTCACCGACGAGTGAATCTGGGAACGGCGCCGTCAGGAGCAGCCGCAACGACTTCACCAGGGAATCGCCACTACGGTTCAGGTTCCGCAGCAGGGGCGCGAGGTCCTGCAAGTTCGCGATCGTGTCCGCTTTCGACCTGCGAATCACCGCCGTCCCGACATTACTGAAACGGTCGAGTTTGCCGAGCATTCGGACGAATGCGTCTCGCTGATCGTCGAGCACTCGAACGGCCTCCGGTATATCGTCAAGAGCTGACTCGATCGCATCTGTCTGGTCATTTGCGTTCCTACCAAGGCGGTCGACCTTGCGCAGCGCGGACACCAACTCGGGTTTCTGCCGGTCGATATCGCCCATAAACTTGCTCAGGCGCCGAAGAACCGACTTGACCTCGTCTTCACGGCCATCGAAAATGCGGTTCATTTCTCTCGTGATTGTCTGCAGTTGAGCAACGCCGCCCCCGTTCAGCACCATCGAGAGTGCGCCAAGTACCTCCTCGATTTCCGGATTACGACCGGTCCGAGAAAGTGGTATGGTATCGCCGGACTCGAGTTTGTCACGCGCCGGCTGATCGGAGGACTCAAGGGACACGAACTTCTCGCCTAAGATGCTTGTTTGCCGAATCTCTGCCGTTGCGTTCGATGGCAGCTCGACTGAGTTGCGCATCTCGATGGTGACGATCGCATCCCAATCCTTCATCTCGATATCCGTGACCTTACCGACGGTCACATCGTCGACCTTGACGGCACTCTGCGGAACCAGATCAAGAACATCTCGGAACTCGAGCTCGAGAGTTGTAGGGTTAGCGCCGACGTCTGCGCCACCCGGCAGAGGCACGTCATACACCGAGCTGAAGCCGCAACTCGACACAATTAGGCCTACGCCGAGGCCAAGTACAAGTCCACGAACTGTGTTTGACAGTGTCATTCAGCGGACCCAATCGTCAGAAGTTGCGCTACACCCGCTGACGCGTCCGAGCGCTCCATCATCGGCGTTCGCAGGTAGTCGCCTTGCTCGCCTGGCGGGAGGCCTCGCGTAAGCAGAAGGTGGCTCGACACAGCCGACATCCTTGACACGCATTGTCGTTTCTCAGGGTAGCCCGGAATGCTGGATGAGATCCCGCCCGGATTCCGAGCAAGGAAGCCGCATGCTGCATTGACCGCTGCAGACCAGAAGCCCGTGTTAGCAGGTGTTACGAGGCCGTCCTTGTAGCCAGATGTGGCGACACCGACGCGAGGAGACATGTTCGTTCGCGCGTCCAGCGCGCCGACAGACGGATCGTACGCGAGAACCTGGTTACTGAGCGCTGTCGGCGCAGTGTCAAAGATCCTTGCGAGATTGCGTCGTTGATCAACGAGCTGATCAGTAACATCGACGAGCGCGTTGACATTGCTCTTCAGAGAGCCACGATTTTCCCGCACGTAGGAGCGGATCTTGTCAAGCGATCCGCCCAGCGCACGAAGGGCGCCGGCCAGGTCTTCGCGTTCGCCGGACAGCATGCTGGACACCTCGGCCAGGCTGCTGTTGAACTCGCGGACGGCGTTGTCATTATCCGCGAGGGCGCCGACGAAACGCTCGAGTTGCGTCATGCTCCCGAACAGCTCGTCCTTGTTGTCGTCGAGTGTCCCGGTGAGCTTCGATAGGTCCTTCAGGGTGCGGTGAAACTTCTTTCCCTGGCCGTCGAACGCCGTCGCGCTACTGCTCAGGAGCCGGTCCAGTGAACCGTCCTTGTTCGCGCCTTCGGGTCCTAAAGCGGTCGCCAGCTGATCGAGCGAGTCGTAGACCTGATCGAGCTCCACTGGAATGGCGGTGCGGGACGCGTCGAGGACCGTGTCGTCCTTCATCTCCGGTCCAGACTTGTACGCGGGTGTCAGCTGGATATAGCGGTCACCGACGATCGCCGGCGAGACGATCACGGCCTTTGCATCCGCCGGAACCTGGTAGTCCGAGTCCCAGGACAATTCAACTCGTACCTTCTCGCCCATCGGATCGACGGAGTCGACGCTTCCAACCGGTACTCCGAGGATCCGGACGTCTGCGCCCTCGTAAAGCGATACTGTCCGGTCAAAATCAACAGTCAAGTGCGTACGGCCGTCGCCAGGGCGTACCACTAACAGGAGACCTGCGATTATCGCTATCGCCACTAATAGAGCGCCGAACAGCAGAGTCAAGCGTCCACGTGTCACCATGACGCTCCCTCTCCCGTCTGCAGAATGATGCCCAGGCCCTCTGCCCAGGAGTCAAGCCACGGGCCGTTGCCTGATTGACCTGCCAGGGTTGTGTAGTACTTGGGAAGGGCATCGAGTGCTCGATCGATCTGATCATGGTTGTTCTGCAATACCTGCACCACTCCGCGAAGATGGTCCAGCGCGGGCTTCAGATCTCCGCGTGTATCGTCCACGAGGGTGCCCATCTCGTCCGCAAGCTTGCGGGTGGAGACGAGGATGTCATGGATGGCCTGGCGCCGTGACGAAAGAGCTCGGAAGAGCGTGCTGCTGTCCTCGAAGAGCGTGATCAGCTCCTCGTTGCGGTCGGCGAGCGTCCCGGATAGATCATCGACGTTCTTCAGCAACGTATTGATCTGCTGGTCCCGCGCCGCGAGGTTCTTCGACAGCCGCGAAACGCCATCGAGCGTGCCCCGCAAGTCGTCGGGCACGTCGTCCATCACGTCGGCGAGGGTGTCGAAGGACTTGCCCAACTGCTTGGTGTCGATCTCCTGCGTCGTCGTCGACAGGTCGGAAAATGCTTGCACCACGTCATAAGGCGGAGTCGTGCGGTCGACCGGGATCTCGTCTCCGGCCCCCATGGTGTCATCGCCGTCGGACTCGATCGACACCATCATCGCGCCGAGCACGGTCTTCACCTTGATCGCCGCGAGCGACTCCGACCCGAGGTCGACGCCGTCCTCGACGAGCATCGCGACCCGAACGGTATCGCCTTCGAGGGTGATGTCCTTGACCTCGCCGACCTTGATGCCCGCGACGCGCACGTCGTCGCCCGCGCGCAGACCGCCGGCCTCGCTGAACTCCGCGTAGTAGGTGTTACCGCCGCCGATCAGCGGCAGGGAGTCGGCTCGGAATGCGGCGAGCATCATCACCGCGATGACGGCGATCGAGACGAGGCCGACGACCACGAGGTTGCGTTCCCGGAACGGCTTCATCAGTCGCACCTGCCGGAGAACTTCGGGTTATTTACGACGACCCCGCTGAAAATGTTCCTCGGCCGTTCATAGCCCGAAATTCCTGGAATCGCCGGAATAGTGATGTCACTCCGGATCTCGCAGGGGACAACGCCACCCAGTGGCCCGAAGTCGCCCGTCAGACCCAGCTTCGTCGCCTTGATCGGCAGGATCTTGATGATGTCGTCGAGCTCGTGGCGCAGGGCCGGTTGGTCGAGGCGGGTCGACAGCTCACGCAGCTGTTTGATGTCGGTCGTCAGCGCGGGACGTACGTCGGTGACCAGCGATGCGGTCTCCGTCGTCAGATCGTCGATCGAGTCGAGCGCCGTCGTGATCGCGCCGCGGTCGTCGTTCAGCCCGCTCATGAACTTCTGCACGGTGACGATGGTGTCGTCGAGCTCCTCGTCGCGGTTGTTGAGCGTGTCGAGCAGGTCGTTGAAGTTGGTGATGACGCTGCCGATCAGCTTGTCGCGGTTGGCGAACGTCTGCGACACCGATGCCGTACGCGACAGCAGCGTCTCGATCGTGCCGGACTCGCCCTGCAGCACCTGGACCAGCTCGTTCGCGAGCTTGTTGGTGTCCTCCGGCGACAAGCCCTGGAACAGCGGCTTGAACCCGTTGAACAGCGCCGACAGATCGAGCGCCTCCGTGGTCTGGTCGAGCGGGATCATGTCGCCGGACTCCATCGGCTCGGTGGAGCCCTTCGAGCCCTGCTCGAGCGAGATGTAGCGCTGGCCGATCAGGTTGCGGTACTTGATCGTCGCCTCGGTCGACTGCGGAAGCGTCGTACTGTCGTCGACCGCCATCGTCACGATCGAGCTCTGGTTGTCGTCGCCCAGATCGACGCTCTCGACCGTGCCGACGCGTACGCCCGCGATGCGAACGTCGTCGCCCTTGATCAGGCTCGTCGTATCGCTGAACTCGGCCTTGTATGTCTCGCGGCTCTCGAACGAGATGTTGCCGATCGTGATCGCGAGCACGGCCGTCGCCAGCGTCGTCACCAGGATGAACACCAGCAGCTTCGCGAGCGAGCCCGCGCTCTGGCGGTCGAGACCCTTGCGCATCAGCGGACACCTCCCACGACGGGAGCCGGCCGGCCGAGGCTGGGGTACTTGTTGTGGTCGTTGTCGATGCCGAACTTCTGCAGCAGCTCGAACGGCGCGCCCGGCGACGGGTTGCCGTTGCCGTACGGGGAGTCCGGCGCCGAGAGGCAGTTCGGCGCGAGCAGCGACGACTGGTCGCTCATCGGCGGCAGGATCGGCGTCTCGCTGCCGGTGTACGGAGTGGGCTGCTTGACCGGGTACATCACTCGGCCATGCAGGGTGTTGCCGCGCAGCGCCTGGTTCAGCCGCGGCAGGATCTTCGCCGCACCCTTGGTGACGCACGGCGCGATCGGCGAGTACTCCGCCAGCAGCGACATCGTCGGCCGCGCCTGGTGATTGAGCCGGATCAGCCCGGTGCCGTTGTACGAGAAGAAGCTGCGGCCGACGTCGGAGAAGTCACTCACCGCGGAGAACACCTCGGCCAGCTGATCCTGCTTCTCGACGATCGTGTCGCCCGTCTCGACCGCGTTGCGCAGCAGCGTGCCGATATCGGGCATGGCGTCGGCGTACGTTTCGGAGACGTCGCCGAGCTTGACGATGTCGTCGACCAGCTCGGGCGAGACGGTGTTCAGCTTGCCCAGGTAGTCGTTGAGGTTCTCGAGGTTCTCGCCGATCTCCTCACCGCGCCCGTCGAGCGCCGTCGCGAGCGCGTTGAGCGTCTTCGACAGGTCGGCCGGCTTGACCGCACGCAGCAGCGGGTACAGGTCGTTGAGCAGCGTCTCGACCTCGGCGGGCACCTTCGCCTGCGAGATGACGTCTCCCTGGGCGATCGGCGTTGTCACCGCACCCTCGGGAATCTGCAGGTCGACGTACTTCTGCCCGAAGAGCGTCTTCGGGACGATGAGCGCCGCGACGTCCGCCGGGATCTTGTCGACCTTGTCGGGATCGAGATCGAGTGAGATCTGCGCGCCCTCGCCGTCGGATGCGAGCTCGATCGACTCGACCTCGCCGACGAGTACGCCGCGCATCTTCACGTCGCCGCCCTCGGAGAGCTGCAGGCCGGACGACGGCGCGAGCATCGACACCTCGACCGTGTCGCGGAACGACTTGTTGAAGATTCCCCACGTGATCCACAGCACGATCAGCATCAGCACGATGAAGGCGATGCCGAGCGTGCGCACAGTCGAGGTGCGTTCGAGCACAGGGGTACGGGCCATCGCGCTAACCCGCCAATCGAACCGTCGTCGTCGTACCCCAGATCGCCATCGACAGCAGCAGGTCGACGACGTTGATCGCAACGATCGAGGTACGTACGGCGTGGCCGACGGCGACACCGACACCGGCCGGGCCACCCGTGGCGTAGTAGCCGTAGAAGCAGTGGATCATGATCACCACGACGGCGAAGATGAGCACCTTGAAGAACGACCACAGCACGTCACCGGGAGGTAAGAACAGGTCGAAATAGTGGTCGTACGTGCCGGGACTCTGCCCGTACGCGACGGTGACCACGAACCTGGTCGCGAAGTACGACGCGAGCAGTCCGACGATGTACAGCGGGATGATCGCGCCGAGCCCGGCGATCACCCGCGTCGTGACGAGGTACGGCAGCGACGGGATGGCCATCACCTCGAGGGCGTCGACCTCCTCGCTGATCCGCATCGCGCCGAGCTGAGCGGTGTAGCCGCAGCCGACCGTGGCGGCGAGCGCGATACCGGCGACGAGCGGCGCGATCTCGCGGGTGTTGAAGTACGCCGAGATGAACCCGGTGAACGCGGACGTACCCAACTGGTCGAGCGCCGTGAACCCCTGCAGGCCGACCTCGGTGCCGGTGAAGAACGACATCGCGGTGATGACGCCGATCGTGCCGCCGATGACGGCGAGGCCGCCCGAACCGAAGGTGACCTCGGTCAGCAGCCGCAGGATCTCCTTCGGGTAGCGCACGAGCGCCCGCGGCACCCAGATCAGCGCGCGGATGTAGAACGCGAGCTGGCGCCCGAGGTCGTCGACCCCGCCGAGCGGGCGCTGATAGAGAGTACGCAGATCTGCCATGGCTATATCGCCTTCTCGGGCACGATCTGGAAGTACATGGCAGACATGAAGAAGTTGATCACGAACAGCAACATGAACGTGATCACCACGGCTTCGTTCACGGCGTCACCGACACCCTTCGGTCCGCCCTTCGCGTTCATGCCCTTGTAGGCAGCGACGACCGCGGCGACCAGACCGAAGACGAGCGCCTTCGCCATCCCTTGCCAGAGATCGGGTAACTGGGCCAGCGCAGTGAACGAGGCGAGGTACGCGCCGGGCGTACCCCCTTGCAGGATGACGTTGAACGCGTACCCGCCGATCACGCCGACGATGCTGACCAGGCCGTTGAGGAAGACTGCGACCAGCATGCAGGCGAGCACCCGGGGTACGACCAGGCGCTGGATCGGGTCGATGCCCAGCACCTGCATCGCGTCGAGCTCCTCGCGGATCTTGCGCGCTCCGAGGTCGGCGGCGATCGCCGAGCCACCGGCGCCGGCGACCATCAGGGCCGTGGCGATCGGCCCGGCGTTGCGTACGATCGCGATCACCGCTGCGGAGCCGGTGAACGACTGGGCGCCGAACTGGCTGATCAGCGAGCCCGTCTGCAGCGCGATCACCGCACCGAACGGGATCGCGACCAGGGCGGTCGGGAAGATCGTGACCGACGCGATGAACCACGCTTGGTTCAGGAACTCGCGCAGCTGGAACGGGCGACGAAAGATCGAGACGATGACATCGAGCCCGAAGGCGAAGAGGCTGCCCGCGACCCCGATGGGCCTCGCGACGGCGTTTAGTGCCCCGGCCATCAACGCTGCCCGTCGAGAGCGGCGTCCGGCGGGATGCATCGCAAGGCCGAGAAGGGAAGTCGGTGCCGATCCACCTTCGACCGACGAGAACGCAGCGAGGCGCCCGTCCGGGCGTCGCGCAACAGGGTGTGCGTTGGTGGCCGGGGCACTGAGCTCACGCAGCACCACCGGGCGCCATCGACATCGTCTGGCGGAACGAGCCCGGAGGCGGTGTGACACCGTTCTGCCGGCACCATTCGCCGGGAGGACGCTGCCCGCGGCGCGGCCTGCCGTCGGACGGCATCACCTGCATCGGGATCGGCGGGAGCGGCGGCATCTCGTAGTGCGCCTCTTGGGCGAGCTCGTCCTCGTCCTTCTCCTCGGTCATGCCGATCGGGCCGGCCTTCTGCGCGTTCAGGAACTGGCGTACGGCGGGCTGGTCGCTGGACAGCAGCATCTCGCGGTGACCGAACATCGCGAGGTGCTGGTGATAGAGCATGCCGATGTTGTCGGGCACGGTACGCGCGGTGTTGATGTCGTGGGTGACGATCAGGAACGTCGCGTCGATCTGCGAGTTGAGATCGATGATCAGCTGGCTGATCAGCGCGGTACGTACGGGATCGAGGCCGGAGTCGGGCTCGTCGAACAGGATGATCTCGGGCTCGAGCACCAGGCCGCGGGCGATGCCGGCGCGCTTGCGCATACCGCCGGAGATCTCACCGGGGAGCTTGGTCTCGGCCCCGACCAGGCCGACCATCTCCATCTTCTCCATCACGATCTGACGGATCTCGGACTCGGGCTTCTTGGTGTGCTCGCGCAGCGGGAAGGCGACGTTGTCGTAGAGGTTCATCGAGCCGAACATCGCGCCGTCCTGGAACAGCACGCCGAACAGCTTGCGGATCTCGTAGAGCTCCTTCTCCTTGCAGGTGGCGACGTCGGTGCCCTCGATGACCACCGAGCCCCGGTCGGGCTTGAGCAAACCGATCAGGGTCTTCAGGAAAACGGACTTACCGGTGCCCGACGGCCCGAGGATCACCGAGATCTCGCCGGGTGGCAGCGTGAGGGTGACATCGCCCCAGATGAGCTGGTTGCCGAAGGACTTCGTGAGCCCTTCGACCTGCACTGCTACACCCACGCACGTGCCTCCTTGCCTGCACGGTGCGGCCGCCGCACTGCGGCGTCCGCACCCCTGGGTTTTCTTTGTGCTCGGGCCACGCGGCCCGTCACGAACTTGTGTCTCGCGCCCTTGCCGACACGTCGATCTCTGCGGCTACTCCCGGATGGCGTGTGACGCGCATCCTAATCAAGCGTGGATGCTACCTGACGGTAACCCGGGGTTACAACCCCCGGTGTCGTGGTGTTACCGCACCGTTGCGGGGGGCACGTAGGTACGCGAAACGGGCGGCCAGCCGCAATGGCTGGCCGCCCGTCCTCAGGCTGCGAGCAGCCCGTGCGATGTCACTTGACCGAGACGGTGGCCCCGGCGCCCTCGAGGGCCTCCTTGGCCTTCTCGGCGGCCTCCTTGTTGACCTTCTCGACGATGGCCTTCGGCGCGCCCTCGACGAGGTCCTTGGCCTCCTTGAGGCCGAGGCTGGTGAGTCCGCGGACCTCCTTGATGACCTGGATCTTCTTGTCGCCGGCGGCCTCGAGGACCACGTCGAACTCGTCCTGCTCGGCAGCGGCCTCGTCGGCGGCATTGCCTCCGGCGGCCGGGGCGGCGGCAACGGCCGCGACGGGCGCGGCTGCGGTGACGTCGAACGTGTCCTCGAACTGCTTCACGAACTCGCTGAGCTCGAGGAGGGTCATCTCCTTGAACGTGTCCAGCAGCTCGTCGGTGCTCAGTTTCGCCATGGTGGCGGTTCCTTCCTGGGGTGGTGGTGCTTGGTACGTGAGGGTGGTGCGGTCAGTCCTTCGACTCGGCCTCGGCGGCGTCGTCGGCCGGCGCGGCGGCGGGCTCCTCGGACTGGGCCTCGCCCGCGCCGGCGATCACGGACGGGTCGGACTCGGCCTTGGTCTGCAGCGCTCCGACCGCGCGGGCCGCTTGGGCCAACGGGGCGTTGAAGAGCGCGGCGGCCTGGCTGAGGCTGGCCTTCATGTCACCTGCGAGCTTGGCGAGGAGGACCTCGCGCGACTTCGAGGTCGGCCAGCTTCTTGATCTCATCGGCATCGAGCGACTTGCCGTCGAGCACGCCACCCTTGATCACGAGAGGTTGGTTCGCCTTGGCGAAGTCACGCAGACCCTTCGCGGCCTCGACCGGGTCGCCCTTGATGAAGGCGATGGCCGAGGGTCCGGTGAGCAGGTCGTCGAAGGCATCGACGCCGGCTTCGCGGGCCGCGATCTTGGTCAGGGTGTTCTTCACCACGGCGTAGCTGACGTCCTCACCGAGCGAGCGCCGCAGATCCTGCAGCTGCTTCACGGTGAGACCGCGGTACTCGGTCAGCACGGCACCGTTGCTGCTGCGGAACTCCTCAGCGAGCTCGGCGACCGCGGCTGCCTTGTCCTGGCGCGCCATGGGTCTCCTTCTCATTCGTCGGTTGCGCCGAATGAGCTGGCGTACGAGGGGCCCGGACAGGAAAGAAGCCCCGGCGCAGGCGCACGGGGCGAAAGACGTACGAGACGTCTTGCGATTCAGTGTCCTGCGCGGGCCGCCCACCTGAATGGGACCTTCGTCATGACCAGCGGTCTTCGGCAGCGGCCAGCATATCGGGTGGGCAGCGCTCACGCCAAATCCGTGAGCCGCACGCTGTTGTGCGACACGCCCGCGTGTCGCCGCACGAGCGTGGGGCTCAGCAGATTGGGCTGTGCGTGCCTGTGGATACGCGCGCCGATCGAGTTCCGCGGCGGCACATTGCCAGTATGCGCGACATTTCGTACGTCCCCCAGCTGACCCGACGCACGTCCAGGCTTCGCGACGACGGTGTTACCGCGTGGGCTCTTCGGGGCGAGCAGTACGAGACCCCCTTTCGCGGGCTGCGTCGCCCTGCGGGAATCTCCATCGACCAGCCCGCCACCCGAATCGCCGACGCCCTCGGGTTGATGACCGACGGCTGCGTGCTGACCGGGTGGGCATCGCGATGGCTGCAGGGCCAGGCCTATTGCGACGGCGAACGGTACGGCAAGGATTTGCCGGTGACGTTCTTGTGCGGCCCTGGCGCTCGGCTGCGCCGCCAGCCAGGCACACGACCGCGCGAGAGGCGTTGGGTCCCCGGCGAGGTGGTTGACCTCGACGACGTCGTCGTCGCGACCATCGCCCGCGCGGCCTACGACGACATGCTGGACGCACCGAACCGCATCGAGGCCCTGGTGGCGGTCGAAATGGCGACGAGCACGATCATCGAGCAAGCCCGGACAGCGGCCGGGAACGTACGAGCCGTCTTCGACGCGCACGTGAAGACTCGGGGTCGGGTTCAGGCTCGATGGGCACTCGCTCACTTGAGCACCAGATCGGCAAGCCCCTGGGAGACGCGTACCCGCGTCCTCGCGACCGAGACTCTCGGCATCGAGACCTGGCACGTCAACGTGCCGGTGTTCGACCAACGCGAGAAGCTGCTTGGGATCCCCGACCTGCTCGATCCCGACTCGGGTCTCGTGATCGAGTCCGATGGCGGCGACCACCGCGACATCGGCGTACACAATGCCGACAACGTCCGCGAAGAAGCGCTGGAGAACCACGGGTCGGCGGTGGTGCGTATCGGCTCGGCCCAGCTCAGCCGCAGCGAGCGTCCTGAAACCCGGCAACGGCTCCGGCTGGGTTTCGAGCGTGCGCACTCGATGGGTCGGCAAACCTGGACGACCGAGAAGCCGGCGTGGTGGCGGACCTGGCCTCCCGGCCGCCGCTGGGACTGAGCGCCCCGTGGGCCGCACGCTCTTGTGGGAAACGCCGGCGTGTCGCCGCACGAGCGGGCGGCTCACGGGGCGGGCGGCTCACCGGGCGGGCGGCTAGAGCGGCTGGAAGCCCCAGAGCATCAGGCCGAGGTCGTCGTCGTTGCCGATGCCGGTGATGATGCGGATGACCGTCACCAGCGCGAGCAGCGCGGCGACCGTCACGATCCACCTGCCGAGGCGCGTGTTGACCAGCTTGTCGTCGGTCCAGTCGGCGTACGGCCCGGTCATCCGCTGATAGAGCCAGTACGCGATGCCGCCCGCCACCAGCAGCCACACCAGCGCGCACAGCGCGTCGGGCAGCGGCCCGCTCGCGTACGCGATGCCGCTGACCAGCCAGCCGAGCAGCAGGCCGACGCTACCCGCGACGACTGGCGCGCCGGTCGCGTCGATCCGAGACGTTCGGGCCATCGTCACATCGTGGTGCCGAGGTCGAGCTCCGAGCCGTCGATGGTCTCGTCCGCGGGCGGCGCCTCGACCTCGACGGGCTCGCCCCACTTGGTGAACGTCATCTCCATGCTCATCGGCATGGAACCCGAGTCGAGGTCCATCGTCATCTTGCGGAGGAGGTCGTCGTCACCGATCCAGACGTACGCGACGACCTTCTTCGGCATATCGACGCTGCCACCACTCAGCGAGCTGCCCTCGGCCTGCTGCATCATGCCGCCGAGCTCGGAGCCGTCCATCGTCAGCTCGTACTTCGTCGCCTCGACGCCGTCGATCTCCTCGGTCTCGTCGGTCTTCTCGAAGTCCTTGAGGGAACCGGAGAGCTGCTTGACCATGGCGTTCGGGTCGGCCTGCTTGGTGATCTCGTCGAGCGACGTGCCGAGAGGGTTGCTGTCGTCGGTCAGGTCGAACGTGGCGAACTTGTCCTGCGTGTACGAGCCCATGTTGACGTACGCAATGCCGTCGACGAGGCGCATCTCGAGATCGCCGATCATCGGCATCTCCATCGTCATCGCCATCTTGGAGTCCTTGGGGTCGTCGGACTCGGGGTCCATCGCCATGTCGCCCGACCCGCTGATCTCCATGCCCGACGCCTCGATGTCCATCTCCAGATGCGCCGTCTGGGCCTTGCTCTGGGCGTCGGAGACCGAGGAGGCGAAGGTGTCCTGCGTCAGGGCGCCGGACGCCTGCGCCGCGGCGGAGTCACCGCCAACCGACGAGTCAACGCCGACGACGTCCTCGGCGTTGCCGCACGCCGTGAGGGAGAGTGTTGCGGCCGCGCCAAGCGCGACCAGAGTCTTGCGTACCTTCATCGGATTGCCCCTGAGCATCGGTGATCGTTTCGCGTCCGTATGACGGTCCAGCGTACCCAACGGTTCCGCCGCAGCCCTCCCCCTTTGGTGCTACGTACGCGAACGCTATCTGCCGGGTCAGTCCTCGTCGGCGACCGAGCGCGTGCGGTTCGGGTCGACCGGGATGCCCGGGCCCATCGTGGTCGAGAGCGTCACCTTGCGCAGGTAGCGGCCCTTCGAGCTGGCCGGCTTGAGTCGCAGCACCTCGTCGAGCGCGGCGGCGTAGTTCTCGGCGAGCTGCTGCTCGGAGAACGACGCCTTGCCGATGATGAAGTGCAGGTTGGCGTGCCGATCGACGCGGAACTCGATCTTGCCGCCCTTGATGTCGCCGACGGCCTTGCTCACGTCGGTCGTGACGGTGCCCGTCTTCGGGTTCGGCATCAGGCCGCGCGGACCGAGGACGCGACCGAGACGGCCGACCTTGCCCATCATGTCGGGCGTCGCGACGACCGCGTCGAAGTCGAGCCAACCGCCGCTGACCTTCTCGACCATGTCGTCGTCGCCGACGAAGTCGGCGCCGGCCTCACGGGCGGCTTCCGCATTGGCGCCGGTGGCGAAGACCAGGACCCTCGAGGTCTTGCCGGTGCCGTTGGGGAGGTTGACGGTGCCGCGCACCATCTGGTCGGCCTTGCGCGGGTCGACACCGAGACGCATCGAGACGTCGATGGTCGCGTCGAACTTGTTGATGCTGCCCGACTCCTTGGCGAGCTTCACCGCGTCGACGGGGCTGTAGAGGGCGTCGCTGTCGATCTTCTTGGCGATCGCGTTGTACGACTTGCTGCGCTGTGCCACTGGCTTCTTCTCTCTCTCATCGCCGCCTGCGCGGCGTACCAGGTGTGGTGTGCGGGCCAGCGTGCGCCCTACCACGGTTCGGTTGTTGCGTTGTGTGCTTCGACTCCCGACGGTGCGGGGTCAGCCGTCGACGGTGACGCCCATCGAGCGGGCGGTGCCCTCGACGATCTTCATCGCGCCGTCGACGTCGTTGGCGTTGAGGTCGGGGAGCTTGGTGCTCGCGATCTCGCGGACCTGGTCGCGGGTGATCTTGCCGACCTTGTCCTTGTGCGGGACCGACGAGCCCTTGGCGAGTCCGGCCGCCTTCTTGATCAACTCCGCCGCCGGCGGCGTCTTGGTGATGAAGTCGAACGAGCGGTCCTCGTAGATCGTGATCTCGACGGGGACGACGTTGCCGCGCATGGATTCGGTCTGGGCGTTGTACGCCTTGCAGAACTCCATGATGTTGACGCCGTGCGGGCCGAGCGCGGTGCCGACCGGCGGCGCCGGGGTGGCGGAGCCGGCCTGGAGCTGCACCTTGACCAGTGCGGCGATCTTCTTCTTGGGGGGCATGGTGGGGTCCTTGTCTCGGTTTTCGGTGTTGCGTACGTCGGCGTCTCAGACCCGTTGGATCTGGGAGAAGCTGAGCTCGACCGGCGTCTCCCGGCCGAAGATCTCCACCAGGGCCTTGACCCGGGCGGCGTCGACGTTGATCTCGGTGATCGTTGCGTGCAGCGTCGCGAACGGGCCGTCGACCACCATGACGGAGTCGCCGACCACGAAGTCGGTGAACTCGACCTTCGGGGTCTTCGCCTGCTGCTCGGAGCCGGCTCCGGCCGCGGCCTCGGGCTCGGCCTCCGGCTCGATGGTCGGGGCGAGCATGTTCTCGACCTCGGCCAGGCTCAGCGGCACCGGCTGGTGGGAGTGCCCCACGAAGCCGGTGACCGACGGCGTGTGGCGTACGGCGCCCCACGACTCGTCGTTGAGGTCCATGCGCACGAGGACGTAGCCGGGGAGAACGGTGCGCTTGACCATCTTGCGCTGGCCGTTCTTGATCTCGGCGACCTCTTCGGTCGGCACGATGACCTCGAAGATGAAGTCCTCCATGTTCAGGGAGGTCACGCGGTTCTCGAGGTTCGCCTTGACGCGGTTCTCCATGCCGGAGTACGTGTGCACGACGAACCAGTCGCCCGGCTTGCTGCGTAGCTCCTGGCGGAACTCGTCGAGCGGGTCGGGCGCTGCCGCGGGCGCGGCCTCGTCGGCCGCCTCCGCCTCATCGGCACCGGCCTCGCCTGCTGCCTCGGGCTCGCCTGCCGCGTCCTCGACGAGAGCATCGGCCTCGGGATCGGCAACGTCGGCGTCGGACGCCTCGGCCTCGACCGCGGGGTCGTACGCCTGCTCGCCGGGCTCACCGGCGGTCTCGGTCGCCTCGAGGGCAGCGTCCAGCCCGATCTCGACCTCGTCGACCTCGACGTCCTGCTCGAGGTCGGACTCACCCTCGGGTGCGACGTCCTCGACAGGCTGCTCGAGCTCGGGCTCGTTGTACGGCTGGGACACGGTTGGTTACGCCACCTTCGCTACGGCCGACCCGGGGGTCAGGCGAACACTGCGAACATCGCCTTGCCGAACGCGAAGTCCAGCCCGGCGACGATCGCCATCATCACGAGTACGAAGACGAGCACGACGAAGAAGTACGTCACGACCTGGTTCTGCGTCGGCCAGACGACCTTGCGCAGCTCGGCGACGACCTGCCGATAGAACGTGGCCGGCGACGTACGCCCGCCGCTCTTCCCACTCGGGGTCGAGGCGCGTGTCTCGCTCACCACATTCCACCTACCACTCGTCGACTCATCTCGTACGCCCGACCGGGTGGCCGGGACCTTTCGCAGGGCAGGAGGGACTTGAACCCCCAACCTTCGGTTTTGGAGACCGATGCTCTGCCAGTTGAGCTACTGCCCTAAAGCGAATCGCCCGCGCGGTCGCGGCTGTACATCACCTGAAGGGGTGAGGGCATGACGACCTAGCGTGGAAATCCACCGCGAGACGAGTGTACGGGAGCCGCCGTTCGCAGTCGAACCGAGGCGGTGCACGACGCTTCGCGGAGCGCGACAGCACCGACGGCGGATACCGCGTAGCGCGCGCGTCGGCGCGGTGCAACGATAGGCACATGACTCAGTCGGCCCCTTCCCCCACCACCATCGAACACCGGGTGTCAGCTCGCATCGGCGGCATCACCGAGTCCGCGACGCTCGCGGTCGACGCCAAGGCCAAGGCGCTCAAGGCCGCCGGCCGTCCGGTGATCGGGTTCGGCGCCGGCGAGCCCGACTTCCCGACGCCCGCCTACATCGTCGACGCCGCCGCTGCCGCGTGTCATGACCCGGCCAACCACCGCTACTCGCCCGCCGGCGGCCTGCCCGCGCTCAAGGACGCGATCGTTGCCAAGACCGCCCGCGACTCCGGGTACGAGGTCGAGGCCGCACAGGTGTTGGTGACCAACGGCGGCAAGCAGGCGGTGTACGAGACGTTCGCGACGCTGCTCGACCCGGGCGACGAGGTGCTGCTGCCGACGCCGTACTGGACGACGTACCCCGAGTCGATCCGGCTCGCGGGCGGCGTACCCGTCGACGTCGTCGCCGACGAGACGCAGGACTATCTCGTGACCGTCGAGCAGCTCGAGGCCGCCCGCACCGAGCGTACGAAGGTGCTGCTGTTCTGCTCGCCGTCCAACCCGACCGGCGCGGTCTATCCGCGCGAGCAGGTCGAGGCGATCGGCCGCTGGGCGGTCGAGCATGGCCTCTGGGTCGTCACCGACGAGATCTACGAGCACCTGACGTACGACGGGGTCGAGTCCGCGTCGATGCCGGTGGTGGTGCCGGAGCTCGCCGACACGTGCGTGGTGCTGAACGGCGTCGCCAAGACGTACGCGATGACCGGTTGGCGGGTCGGCTGGGCGATCGGCCCGCGCGACGTGATCAAGGCCGCGACGAGCCTGCAGTCGCACGCCACCTCCAACGTCGCGAACGTCTCGCAGCGGGCCGCGATCGCTGCTCTGACCGGCGACCTGTCGGCGGTCGACGAGATGCGGGCGGCGTTCGACCGGCGGAGGCGCACGATCGTCGAGATGCTCAACGCGATCGACGGGTTCACCTGCCCGACACCGACCGGCGCGTTCTACGCGTACCCCTCCGTGAAGGCTGCTCTCGGCCGTCCGGTCGGCGAGATCACGCCGACGACGTCGGTCGAGCTGGCGGCCGCGATCCTCGAGCAGGTGGAGGTCGCCGTCGTACCCGGGGAGGCGTTCGGTACGCCGGGCTACCTGCGGCTGTCGTACGCGCTGTCCGACGACGATCTGGTGGAGGGCGTGTCCCGCATCCAGAAGCTGCTCGGCACGGCCTGACGCCTTGCGACCGGTCGCGACCCTTCCGAAGGCTCACCTGCACCTGCACTTCACCGGCTCGATGCGGCACACCACGCTGGTGGAGCTCGCCGAGCGCGACGGCGTCCGGCTGCCCACCGCGCTGGTCGAAGACTGGCCGCCGCAGCTGAGCGCGGCCGACGAGAAGGGCTGGTTCCGGTTCCAGCGGCTGTACGACGTTGCGCGTTCGGTGCTGCGTACGGAGGGCGACGTACGCCGGCTGCTGCGCGAGGCCGCCGAGGACGACCGCGACGACGGGTCGGTCTGGATGGAGATCCAGGTCGACCCGTCGGGCTATGCGGGGCTGTTCGGCGGCATCACGGCGTTCACCGACCTGGTGCTCGACGCGGCGCGCGAGGCAGAGCGAACGGCCGGGATCGGCATCGGCGTGATCATCGCGGCCAACCGCACGAAGCATCCGCTCGACGCGCGTACGCTCGCGCGGCTGGCGGCGCAGTACGCGGGCCGCGGCGTGATCGGGTTCGGGCTGTCCAACGACGAGCGGCGAGGAACGACCGCCGACTTCGAGCGGGCGTTCGCGATCGCCCGCCACGCCGGCCTCGCGAGCCTGCCACACGGCGGCGAGCTGCGTGGCCCGGCCAACATCGACGCGTGCCTCACGCACCTGCATGCCGACCGACTCGGCCACGGCGTACGCAGCATCGAAGATCCCCGGCTGCTCAAACGGATCGCGACGGCGGGCATCCCGCTCGAGGTGTGCCCCGCGTCGAACGTCTCGCTCGGCGTGTACGACACCTACCAGGAGGTGCCGGTACGCGAGCTGGTCGCGGCCGGCGCACAGCTCGGGATCAGCGCCGACGACCCGCTGCTGTTCGGGTCGCGGCTCGCGGCTCAGTACTCGATCCTGCGGGCCGCGCAGTCGTTCACCGACGACGAGCTCGCGGAGCTCGCGCGCATGTCCCTGCGCTCGGCGCGGGCGCCGAGCGACGTCGTCGAGTCGGGGCTCAAGGGCATCGACGCCTGGCTGCGTACGCCCGACCCGGAACCGCCCGCAGACTGACGCCCCCGCCCTGTGGGCCGCACGCTTGTGCGGGGACACGCCGGCGTGTCGCTCCAGAACGTGCGGCCCACGGGGGCTCAGGCGGTCCAGGCGTACGACGCGAGCTGCTCGTCGAGCGGGGCTCCGGTCATCCGGTTGGCGAACGCGCTGATCGTGTACACACCGATCGCGAGGACGATCTCGAGCGCGTTCTGCTCGTCGTACCCCGCGCGCCAAAACTGCGCGAAGGTCGCCTCGTCGACCACGCCGCGACCGTCGATGGCCGCGAGCGTGAACGTACGCAGCGCCTCGTACCGCTCGTCGTCGAGCGGCCGACGCTCGCGCAGCGCCGCGATCAGTGCCTGGGGCGCGTCGAGGCGCTCGAGCCGTGCCGAATGCATCGCCACGCACAGGTGGCACTCGTACCGGGCCACGATCGTCATCACGGCGACCTCGCGGGAGACCGGGTCGAGCGTCGCGCGCTCGAACTGCGCGTTGGCCGCGCTGAACGCGTCGAGCACCTCCGGCGAGGTCGCCATCAGGCCGACACCCGCCGGCAGGTAGCCGAACGCGCCCTCGATGGCGCCCATCCGGCGCCGTGCCCGCTCCGGCGCGGAGTCGATCGTGTGGATGGGAAAGGTCATGAGTCCCCCTTGCGGTAGATTGGTCAACATGGTTGTCCAAATAGTAAACCTGGTTGTCGGATATGCCAAGCCGACCTGACAATCCCGGGTACGAGCTGCCGCTGCTGTTGTTCGGTGGCTTCCGCACCCTGATCGACGAGCTCCATGCCCGGCTGCGCGAGCAGGGACACCCGGACGCGCGCCCGGTCCACGGATTCGCGATGCAGGCGATCGGGGTCGACGGCGCGACGGCGAGCGAGGTCGGGCGGCGACTGGGTGTCTCCAAGCAGGCGGCCGGCAAGACGATCGACGGGCTCGAGCGGCTCGGGTACGTCGCGCGTACCGCCGACGAGCACGACGCCCGCCGCAAGCTGGTCGTGCTCACCGACGACGGCATCGACGTGCTGCGGCGCTCGGCGGAGATCTTCGACGAGTTGCGCGCGAGCTGGGTACGCACGCTCGGCGCGGAGCGACTACGCGCGATGGAGACAGACCTGCGCACCGTGGTCGGCGCGCACGCGTACCGCCTGGACGCCCAGGCGTGGTTCGGCGCCTGACCACCCGACACCCGGCCCCCACCGTGGGCATGACGTTCGGGCGGCAACACGCCGTGTGTCTCCGCCCGAACGTCATGCCCACGGGGCGGTCAGGGAGGCTACGGCCAGAGGCCGGGCTCGGCGGTCGCGAGCACCTTGCCCTTCGCGTCGAGCGCCTGTGCGGCGACGTACGGCCGGTCGGGCATGTCGACCGACGTCTCGAACCCGTCCCGCGGCACGGTCGCCACCACACGCGCGCTCGCCTTGTCACTACCCGCGACGAACCGCCACGAGGCGACCTCCGTCGCGCCGTTCCAGCTCGCGTACGCGGTGCCGTCCTCGTAGACCACCTTCGGCGGCTCCGTCGGCGTCGCGTGCCACTGGCTGCGGTGCACCCGGTAGCTCTGACCGTCGACTGCCGCGTCGTACAGCAGCTTGCCGCCGTGGGTGTACTCGGAGTAGTACTCCTCGGAGCCCCAGCCGATGACCACGTGCCCGCCGGGAAGCACCTGCATGTTGCCCTGACTCGACGACAACCGGTCGTCGGGCGGCAGGTACTCCTCGACCACGCGTGCCGTGTGGTGCTTCTCGTCGAGCGCCAGCCGCAGTCCGCGCGACTCGTCACCGACCTGCGGCCAGGCCTCGTTGTCGAACAGCGTGATGGTGCCGTCGGGCTGTCGCTGCGCGTCGTGCTGGTACGCGAACTCGGAGTTGCCGGTCATCTCGAAGTCGCTCCCGGACCCGCCGAGTGTCCAGTCGACCTTCCCGGTCGACTCATCGATCCGGTAGAGGGCGCTGGTGTTGCGCGCCGAGACGAGCAGACCGTCCTTGCCGTCCTCGTTGACGGAGTTCACGTGGTACGGGTCGAGCGGCGCCTGCTTCGTACCCGGCTCCTCCGGGTTGTGCTCGGGATCCTCGATCGTCTCGGTGAGCGGCACGTGGTCGAGCATGTTCCAGCGGAACCGCACCTTGCCGGTCTTGACGTCGACCTCCTGCACCACGCAGTTGGCGACGTAGCCGTTCTTCGGACCGCCGATGTCGCGCAGGTCGCGGCGTACGATCGGGAAGCTCGTCATCAGCGCCGTGCCGTGCGAGGTCAGCGTCATGTTGTGGAAGTCGGCTCCGAGGCCCGGAGTCGTGACGGTTGCGATCTCGTTGTACGACGTGTCCATCAGGACGTACTCGCCACGACCGTAGCCGCCGGCCAGGTGCTTGCCCTGCCACCACGTGAGCACCGGCTTGCCCTGGTAATGCTGCATCCGGAAGTCGTACGTCCAGCGGTCTCCGACCGGGTTGATCCACACCGGGTCTCCATCGGAGTCGACGATAGTCGGGCCGTGCATCGGGTCGTCCGCGCCCTTCGGCGCCAGGAAGACCAGACCCGGGGCGGCCTTCGACGTGTCACCGGTGACGTCGATCATCGGCGCCGGCAGATCGGGGCGGCCGACGAACTCCTGGACGTCCGCGGCCTCCTCCGACGCCGCCGGATCCTCGGTCGGTTCGCCCGCGGTCGAGTCCGACTGCGGCGCGCATGCCGCAATCGTCACCAGAACCGCCGCCACCGCGGCACCGAGCCGTGTCATGTCTCCCATCGATCTCACGCACACACCATGCCAAGGACGCCCAAACCCACGATCTGGATGCCTCGGCTCAGATACTCGCCCCGACGACGACCGGCTCGTTGCGCAGCGTGATGCCGTACGCGGCGCGCACGCCGTCGCGTACCTCACGTGCGAGATCGACCAGCTCGGCGGCGCTCGCACCGCCCCGGTTGGTCAGCGCGAGCACATGTTTCGTGGACAGGGCCGCCGCGCCCCGCGCGTAGCCCTTCTCGAAGCCCGCGTGGTCGATCAGCCAGGCCGCGCTGGTCTTGACGGTGCCGTCGGGCTGCGCGAAACGCGGAGCATCGTCGGGAAGCTCTGCCGCCTCGTCGGCGGTCAGGATCGGGTTGGTGAAGAACGACCCTGCGCTCCACGTGTCGTGGTCGTGCTCGTCGAGCACCATCCCCTTGCCCCGCCGCAGCGCAAGGACGGCCTCGCGTACGTCGGCGGCCTTCGCCCGCTCGCCCTGCTCGACGCCGAGGCGGCGGGCAAGCTCGGCGTACGCGACGGGTGCGGACAGCTCGCCGAGCGCGAACTGGAACGTCACGGACACCACGACGAACCGGCCCGGCTCGCGCTTGAACCTGCTCATCCGGTACGCGAAGTCGCAGTCGGCCGCCGCGAACGTCCGCACCCGGTCCTCGACGCGATCGTACGAACGTACGCCGGCGATCGTCTGGGAAACCTCCTGGCCGTACGCACCGACGTTCTGGATCGGGACCGCACCCGCGAGGCCGGGGATGCCCGACAGCGCCTCGATGCCGACCCAGTGCTCTCGAACCGCCCGCTCCACGAACGGGTCCCACGGCTCGCCGGCCGCGAGCGTCACCATCGCACCGCTGCACGCGTCTGCCTCGACGTCGACGCCGCGCGCCCGGACCAGGACGACCGTGCCGGCGAAGCCGTCGTCGGCGATCAGCACATTGCTGCCCCCGCCGAGGACGAGCACGGGCTCGCCCGCAGCGTCGGCATCGCGTACGGCGGCGAGGAGCTCGGCCTCCGACGCGACCTCGAGGAGTCGACGAGCCGGCCCGCCGAGACGCAGGGTCGTCAGCGGTGCGAGCGGGACGTCGCTTCGCTCACGCAACGAACGCCCTCGCCATCCCGAGCACCTTCTCCTCGCCACACCGGACCGTGAGGTCGATGCGCGTGCGTCCGTCGGTGACGTCCTTGACGAGTCCGGACACCTCGATCTGCGTACCGGCCTCGTCATCGGGCACGAGGACCGGCTTGGTGAACCGCACCGCGAACTCCACCACCTGCTGGCCGTCGTCGAGCCAGGACTCGACGGCGCGACCGGCCAGCGCCATCGTGTACATGCCGTGCGCGAGCACGCCCGGAAGCCCCACCGACATCGCGACCCGATCGGACCAGTGGATCGGGTTGAAGTCGCCGCTCGCCCCCGCGTACCGCACGAGATCGGCGCGGGTGATCGGGTACGCGAGCGGGCCGAGCTCGCTCCCTGGTTCGAGGCTCATGTACTCATCCCTTGTGAGCGAGCGTCGCGTACGCCGAGCACACGTGCTCACCCTCGACCGTCGTGATGTCGCTGCGGGTTGTGACGATGTCGGTGCCCGCCATGTGCCGTAGCTTCTCGATCTGCAGCTGCGCGGTCAGCACGTCACCCGCACGGATCGCCCGCTCCGAGACGAACCGCTGATCGGCGTGTACGACGTTGCGCAGCTCGATGCCGACCTCGGGATCGGCCATCAGAGCCGTCATCGCCCGGAACGCGATCACGATCGGGAAGGTCGGCGGCGCCTCATCGGCATCGGGCGGGTAGCCCACCGCCGCAGCGAACTCCGCGATCTCGTGTCGGCTCACGTCGTACGGCGCGGTCGGCGCGAAGGTGCGCCCGGCGAGGTCGGGGTCCAGGGCCATGGGAGGAGGCTATCGGTACGCGAAACGGCACCCTCCACGTGCGTACGTGGGGGTGCCGTGGTGCGCCGACGGGTCAGCGGGTCTCGCGGTGCTCGGTGTGCTCTTTGCAACGCGGGCAGTACTTCTTGAGGTCCATCCGGTCCGGATCGTTACGGCGGTTCTTCTTGGTGATGTAGTTCCGCTCCTTGCACACGGTGCAAGCCAAGGTGATCTTGGGGCGGACGTCTGAACTCTTGCTGGCCACTGGAGTGTCCTCTGTCGGTCGTACTGCTGGTCGGCGCCGTGTGGCGCCTGCTGCCGGTCGGCTTGTTACGTAGCGGGGGCGGGGCTCGAACCCGCGACCTCACGATTATGAGCCGTGCGCTCTGACCAACTGAGCTACCCCGCCATGGGGAGGGTGACCTGCCTCGAGCGAGGAGGCCATCCAACCCAGAGCCCCTTTACGGAATCGAACCGTAGACCTTCTCCTTACCATGGAGACGCTCTGCCGACTGAGCTAAAGGGGCGAGCCGACGGTCGATGGTACACAGTGCGACCGGCAATCCGGAAATCGGCTGCCGCCGCTCCATTCTCTATCGTGTGGACGGGAGGTGTCGACCACGTTTCCGACCTCGCTACGGGGCGGTAACATTGAAATAGTACATTTGTCCCAATCGATCTCCGGGAGCGGAACCTCCATGCCTCTCACCTCCATGCACGGGCGCAGGGTCTTCCTGACCGGCGCCGCGAGCGGCATCGGACGCGCGACCGCCCTTGCGGCCGCCGCGGACGGGGCCGAGCTGTTCCTCACCGACCTCGACGGCACCCGGCTCGACCGGGTCGTCGCCGACGTACGCGATGCCGGCGGGCGGGTCGCGTTCGCGAAGCCGGCCGACGTCGCGGACTTCGAAGCCGTGCGTACGCTCGCGGGCGAGATCCACGACGCGCACGGGCCGATGGACGTCGTGATGAACATCGCGGGCATCTCGACCTGGGGCACCATCGACCGTCTCCAGCACCACCATTGGCGGCGCACGGTCGACATCGACCTGATGGGACCGATCCATGTCATGGAGTGCTTCGTACCGCCGATGATCGATGCCGGGCGAGGAGGCCAGCTCGTCAACGTCTCATCCGCAGCGGGGCTGTTGGGCCTTCCGTGGCACGCGGCGTACAGCGCGGCGAAGTTCGGGCTCCGCGGCGTGTCCGAGGTGCTGCGCTTCGATCTCGCCCGACACGGGATCGACGTGACGCTGGTGTGCCCGGGGGCCGTCGACACCCCCTGGTCGGCACCGTCGACATCGTGGGTGTCGACCGCGACGCGCCGGAGATGCATCGGCTCATCGAGCGCTTCCAGCGGCACGCGGTGACGCCCGAGCAGGCCGCCGAGGCGATCATCCGCGGAATGCGGTCGCGCCGGCACATCGTCTACACGTCCCGCGACATCGCGTTCGGCCACTGGTGGCAGCGCAAGTTCGCACCGGCGTACAACGTGGCGATGACGTACCTGAACCGCCGTTTCACCAAGGTCGCCGAGCGCAACCTGCGCTGAGACGTCCACCTGGGAGCGGGAGAGCGCTGCCCCTGCGCCGAGGTACGCCTTCCCGCCGTTACGCCACCCCGGGATCGGCAGGAACGCGTACCTCGGCGGGAGGTTTGACCTGGGATCGTGGCACCGTCGCCGGGAACCTGCGACTCAGCGTCGGCCGGGGTCGGGCGGTGGGGCCTTCCAGCCGACGCTGTCGGCGACGGCCGTCCACGCCTCGACGAGCACGGCGCGCATCTCCGCTCGTCGATCGGCCGCGGCGAGCAGCCGCTCGACGGGCACGGCATAGCGGTACTCCCTGGCCGCGGGCCGACCCGACTCGTTCAGCCCGGTCTCGGCGTCGTCCTCGACCGATACGCAGACGACACCCGCCCGAGTCGACTGCGTACAGAACCACGACCGCCAGGTCCGCGCCTGGGTGAGGTCGGCGACCGCGGACGCCACCTGCGGGTCCGTACCAACGCCGACATCCCAGTCGGCGTCGAGCGCGTCGACCTCGGCGGGCGGGTCGATCGCGTCGAGCGGGTCAGCGGCATCGATCGCGTCGAGCGGGTCGCCGACCTCGTCCGGACGCTGCGCGCTCAGCCACTCGACCTGTACGCCGTCCAGCTCGATCTCTACCGGCTCGAGGATGTTCTCGCCCACGACAAGGAGGTCCTCGGCCTCCTCGAAACCCCAGTCGTCGGCATCGAACGGAGCATGCGCCCGGCGGGCCTTCTCGTACGCGGGCCGCCCGGCGGCGATGATCGCGGCCGCGAACCACTCGGCGGTCTCGGAGTACCGCAGTTCCTCCGGGATGGCGGGTGACTCCGCGAGTACGTCGATGCGCTCGTCGAGCGCGGTCCCGAACGCCTCGACCGTCCGCGCCGGGAGCCCCCCGAGCCGCTCACCGAGGCGCGCGACCGACTCCTCGTCGGCCGTGCCGCCGAGGACGTCGATCAGGTCCCAGAACTCCGCGCTCCGCACATCCACATCCTCGCACCGGATCCTTCGCAACGGAATCCGTCGAGCGCGGCGAGACGATCCGCGGGCCCCGGTCGGCCTGTGACAGCATCGATGCCCGTGACCGAGCGCATGCCGAACACCCTCGACGCAGCGATAGACGCCGAGCGACTTCTGTTGGACCCCGCGGTACGCGCCGACCGCGTCGCGGTCGAAGCCCTGCTGCACCCTGACTTCACCGAGATCGGCGCGTCTGGCCGATCGTGGAGCCGCGCCGAGATCATCGAGGAGCTGGCCGGCGACACCGACGACGCACCTGCTGCCAGCACGAGCGACTTCGCTGCGACCTGGATCGCAGACGACACCGTTCTCGTCACGTACGCCAGCTCCGGTACGCGCGACGCTCGGCGCTCGTCGATCTGGCAGCGCGTCGCCGGGGCTTGGCAGGTGCGATTCCATCAGGGCACGCCGGCCGCACTGCCCCATAACGCCGACGACGAGTGGGACGAACGCGTTGCCGCCGTGTGGACCACCGCCGGCGGCGTCGACGAGGACACCGTCGGTGAGCGGATAGCCGCGCTCGTCGCGGAGCGTCCGGATGAGCCGCGCGCGGCATTCGAGCTGGCGTCGGCCCACGACTTCTGCGGGGACGAGGCCACCGCGATCGGGCTCTACGAGCGGGCGCTGCGAGGCGAGCTCGACGATGCGCGGCGCCAGCAGGCCGTCATCCAGCTCGCCAGCTCGCTACGCATCGTCGGCCGCGCGTCCGAGGCCGTCGCTGTGCTCGAGAGCCACACCTTCGATGCGACGTACGCCCCCGCCGCACAGGGATTCTCCGCACTCGCGCAACGAGACGCCGGACACCCGACCGAAGCCGTCCGCACCGCCGTACGCGCGCTGGCGACGACCCGTCCGGCGTACGCCAACGCGCTAGAGACGTACGCCGACGAGCGGTGACCGATGACCTCCAAGTAGGTTAGGCACACCTAAACTCACCGGAGGCGTCATGGCTCATCACATCGGTCGCCGTACCGTCCTGCTCGGCGGCGCGGCCCTGATCCTGTCGGCATGCGGGACCGACGATGACGAGCCGACGTCCAGCGGGTCCGGGAGCATCCGCGGGCGGTTTCCCGCGACGGCCGATCACGCGTACGGAACGACGACCGTCGAGAGCCGGCCCGAACGCATCGTCGTCGTCGGTCTCACCGAGCAGGACACTGTTCTCGCGCTCGGGCACACCCCGATCGCCACGACGGAGTGGTACGGCGAGCAGCCGTACGCCGTGTGGCCGTGGGCACAGGACGCGCTCGGTGGCGCGGAGCCGACCGTGCTCAGCGCCACCGACGGCATGGACTTCGAGAAGATCGCCTCGCTGCGCCCCGACCTGATCATCGGCACCAACTCCGGCGTCACCAACGCCGACTACGACAAGCTGTCCGAGCTCGCGCCGACGGTGGCCGCGCCCCCGGGCGCCTCGGACTACTTCTCGCCCTGGCCGGTTCAGACCCGGCTGATCGGCGACGCACTCGGACTCCGGCCCGAGGCCGACCGGCTGATCGAGGACATCGACGCCCGGTTCAAGTCCGAGGCACGCAAGCACCCCGAGCTCCAGGACAAATCGGTGGTGTTCCTGCAGAACGCCGTCTCCGACGGCAGCTACATCGCCTACCCACCCGGCCTCAGCACCCAGTTCCTCACCTCGCTCGGCCTCACCATCCCGGGATATCTCGAGGAGTACGCGCGCGGCGAGGAGCAGAGCTATATCCCTGCCGAGAAGATCGACGTGGTGAGCGACGCGGACGTGCTCCTGTGGGCGACCGAGAAGGCGTCCGACATCGACGCGCTTGAGGACGAGGCGACGTTCATGAACCTCGCACCCGTCGAGGAGGGCCGCGCGGTGTACACCGACGGCACCCTCGCCGGGGCGATCTACTTCACGACGCCGTTGAGCCTGCCGTACGTACTCGACCGCTTGCCGGGCTTGCTCTCCGACGCGGTCGACGGCGGTGCGCCGCGCGAGCTCGCGTCGTGACGACCGTCAGAGCATCGTGATGACGACCTTGCCGCGGGTGTGACCGGACCTACTCGCCTCGAGGGCACCGGCCGCGTCCTCCAGCGGGTAGGTCGCCGCGATGTCGACGACGAGCTCGCCGGACGAGACCAGCTCCGCGAGCCGGGCGAGCATTGCGGCATCGGGCCGGACGAAGACGTACCGGCCGCCCCGCTGCAGCACCTGCGGGTCGGCGATCGAGGCCACCCGGCCGCCGTCGGCCAGCAGGTCGTACGAGCTCGCCAGCGTGTCTCCGCCGACCAGGTCGATCACCACGTCGACACCACGCGGCGCGAGCGCTCGTACGCCGTCGACGAGCCCGTCGCCGTACGCGACCGGCGTGACCCCACGCTCGCGCAGGTGGTCGTGGTTGCCGGGGCTCGCCGTGCCGATGACGCTCGCTCCGCGCAGCCGGGCGAGCTGGGTGGTGAACGTGCCGACGCCCCCGGCGGCGGCATGGACGAGCACCGAGTCGCCCTCGCCGACCTCGGCGGCCGTCAGCACCTGCTCGGCGGTCAGGCCCGCGAGCGGGAGCGCCGCGGCCTCGGCGATGCTCATGCCGGGTGGAATCCTCGTGATCGCACGCTCGGGTACGGAGGTGCGCTGCGCGAAGGTGCCGAGCTGCACGTGGTCCTCGCGGTCGTACGCGAGCACCCGATCACCCGGCTCGACGGTCGTGACCGCGGGACCGACCGCCGACACGATCCCGGCGACGTCCCAGCCGGGGATCAGCGGGAGGTGATGGGGGTACGCGCCGCGCATCCCGCCCGCGACGACCTTCCAGTCGACCGGGTTGACGCCGGCGGCGTGCACCTCGACGAGGACGGTGTCCATCCCCACCACTGGCTCGGGCGCGTCTGCGACCTGGATGACGGACGGGTCGCCGTACTCGGTGATGAAAGCAGCTCTCATGGCAGGTGCAACCTTCGCACAGTTGGCGTGATTCCGCGCCCGCGGAGGTCGTACGAAGGCCCGGACCGCAGGGGTCCGGGCCTTCTTCGGTGGCAGGTGCAGGATTCGAACCTGCGTAGGCAATGCCGGCTGATTTACAGTCAGCTCCCTTTGGCCGCTCGGGCAACCTGCCGGGGTGCGCTGCCTCGTGCGAGGTGGCCGAGCCATCCCCCGATGCACAACGGAGCAACGGGGAGAAACAATAGCGCAGGACACTCACCCCGACGAAACCCGCATCCCACCCGGAGGGCAAGCATGGCCAGCGAGTCATCGTTCGACATCGTCAGCAAGGTCGACAAGCAAGAGGTCGACAACGCGATCAACCAGGCCGCCCGCGAACTCGCGACCCGATTCGACTTCAAGAACACCGGCGCGGCCGTCGAGCGAAGCGGCGAGCTCGGCATCGAGATCACCGCGAACGCCGATGAGCGTGCCCTGGCTGCCCTCGACGTACTCAAGGACAAGTTCGTCAAGCGCGGCGTATCGCTGAAGGCACTCGACGAGGGCGAGCCGCGGCAGTCGGGCAAGGAGTCGAAGATCTCCTGCACGCTCAAGGACGGCCTGACCCAGGACCAGGCCAAGAAGATCGCGAAGCTCATCCGGGACGAGGGTCTGAAGGGCGTGAAGACGCAGGTCCAGGGTGACGAGCTGCGGGTGACCAGCAAGAAGCGCGACGACCTCCAGGGCGTCATCGCGCTGGTCAAGGACGCCGATCTCGACTTCGCGACGCAGTTCGTCAACTACCGCTGACACGCCGGTAGCCGCCGAGGTACGGATTCCCGCCAATAGCGGCGACTCTATTGGCGGGAATCCGTACCTCGGCGGGCGCTTGGCGTCGGTCGACGATCCGGACACCGACGTACGCGATGAGTTCCGCCACCGGCGCGCTCACATGGTGGGACGCGTAGCCGGACAGTCGCGTCGGCGTACGATCGAGGGTGGCGGAGGCCTCCGTAGAAGGGAACACCCTCAGTGTCGAAGCAGGTACAACAGCTGGATCGCGTCGTGATCCGGTTCGCCGGTGATTCCGGAGACGGGATGCAGCTGACGGGGGATCGATTCACCCAAGAGACGGCCGCGTTCGGCAACGATCTCTCGACTCTGCCGAACTTCCCGGCCGAGATCCGTGCACCCGCGGGTACGCAGGCGGGCGTCTCGTCGTTCCAGCTGCATTTCGCCGATCACGACATCCTCACCCCGGGCGACCGACCGGACGTACTGGTCGCGATGAACCCCGCAGCGCTCAAGGCCAACGTCGGCGACCTCGCCGACGGCGGCACCCTCATCATCGACAACCACGACTTCGGCAAGCGCAACCTCGCGCGGGCGGGCTACGACGCGAACCCGCTCGAGGACGGCAGCCTGGAGTCGTACAACCTGCACACCGTCGACCTGACCGCGATCACCGTGGAGGCGATCGAGGCGTTCGGGTTGTCACGCAAGGACGCTGCCCGGGCAAAGAACATGTTCGCGCTCGGGCTGCTCTCGTGGATGTACGGCCGGCCGACCGACGGCACGATCGAGTTCCTCGAGCAGCGGTTCGCGTCCAAGCCGGACATCCGCGACGCGAACATCACCGCGTTCCGCAGCGGCTGGAACTACGGCGAGACGACCGAGGCATTCGCCGTCTCGTACGAGGTGAAGCCGGCCGCCCTGCCATCGGGCACGTACCGCAACATCACCGGCAACGCGGCGCTCTCGTACGGAATCGTGGCGGCAGGCGTACAGACCGGGCTGGAGGTCTTCCTCGGCGCTTACCCGATCACGCCGGCGTCGGACATCTTGCACGAGGTCAGCAAGCACAAGAACTTCGGCGTGACGACGTTCCAGGCGGAGGACGAGATCGCCTCGATCGGCGCGGCCCTCGGAGCGTCGTTCGGCGGTGCGCTCGGGGTGACGACGACGTCCGGGCCGGGAGTGGCGCTGAAGTCCGAGACCATCGGGCTCGCGGTGATGCTGGAGCTGCCGCTGCTGGTGATCGACGTACAGCGCGGCGGTCCGTCGACCGGGCTGCCGACGAAGACCGAGCAGGCCGACCTCCTGCAGGCCATGTTCGGGCGCAACGGCGAGGCGCCGATCCCGATCGTGGCACCCCGGTCGCCGTCCGACTGCTTCGACGCGGTACTCGAGGCGACGCGCATCGCGGTGACCTACCGGACGCCGGTGATGCTGCTGTCCGACGGCTACATCGCCAACGGTTCGGAGCCGTGGGCCATCCCCGACATCGCAAGCCTGCCGAAGATCCAGCCGAACTTCGTCACCGGCCCCAACCACACGAACGACGACGGCTCGGAGGAGTTTCTGCCGTACCTTCGCGACCCCGACACCCTCGCGCGGCCGTGGGCGCCACCGGGCGTTGCCGGGCTCGAGCACCGCGTCGGCGGCCTCGAGAAGGCCGATCGCACGGGTGACATCTCGTACGACCCCGACAACCACCACCGCATGGTGACGTTCCGCGACGCCAAGGTGCACCGGGTGGCCGACACCGTCGGCCCGACCGACGTCGACGACCCGACCGGCGACGCACGGCTCCTCGTGATCGGGTGGGGCTCGTCGTACGGCCCGATCGGCGCAGGCATCCGGCGTGCGCGGCAGGCGGGCTATCGCGTTGCCCAGGCGCACCTTCGACATCTCAACCCGTTCCCGTCGGACCTCGGCGATGTACTACGCCGGTACGACAAGGTGCTGGTGCCCGAGATGAACCTCGGCCAGCTGCGGATGCTGCTTCGCGCCGAGTACCTCGTCGACGCCGTTGGCTACAACCAGGTACGTGGCCTGCCGTTCGGAGCGGCCGAGCTGTCCGACGTGATCCGCGCGACCGCGGACTCCATCGACGAGGAGGCGACCCGATGACCGCCGTCGACCTGCCCACGCCTTCGTTGGCGCGCGACGGGCTGACGTCCGTACCAACGACGGACGACAAGCAGACCCGCAAGGACTTCGGCTCGGACCAGGAGGTCCGCTGGTGCCCCGGGTGCGGCGACTACGTCGTACTCGCGGCCGTACAGGGGTTCCTGCCCGAGCTCGGGCTCAAGCGCGAGAACATCGTGTTCGTCTCGGGCATCGGGTGCTCGTCGCGGTTCCCGTACTACCTCGACACGTACGGTATGCACTCGATCCACGGGCGCGCGCCCGCGATCGCGACCGGCCTCGCATCGACCCGGCCGGACCTTTCGGTGTGGGTCGTCACCGGCGACGGCGACGCGCTGTCGATCGGCGGCAACCACCTCATCCACGCGTTGCGACGCAACGTGAACATGACGATCCTGCTGTTCAACAACAGGATCTACGGCCTGACCAAGGGTCAGTACTCGCCCACGTCGGAGATCGGAAAGGTCACCAAGTCGACGCCGCACGGGTCGCTCGACACACCGTTCAACCCCGTGTCGGTGGCGCTGGGCGCCGAGGCGACGTTCGTAGCGCGCACGATCGACTCCGATCGTGCCCACCTGACCGGCGTACTTCGCGAGGCCGCCGCACACCGCGGCACGTCGCTGGTGGAGATCTACCAGAACTGCCCGATCTTCAACGACAACGCGTTCGACACCATCAAGGGTGCCGAGACCAAGGACCACGCGGTGATCCCGCTCGAGCACGGTCAGCCCGTACGGTTCGGGCCGAACGGCGAGCACGGTCTCATCCGCGACGGCGCGACCGGGGCGCTCCAGGTCGCCGACGTCGCCGACGATGCGGACGTCGCAAAGCTGGTCGTCCATGACGCGCACGCCGACGACCCGAGCCTGGCCTTCGCGCTGTCCCGGCTGACCGACGCGGGACACCTCAACCGCGCGCCGGTCGGCATCTTCCGTCAGGTCGAGCGGCCGACGTACGACGACCTCGCGCGCGAGCAGGTCACGTCGGCGACGGAGATGAACGGCGAGGGTGACCTGCAGTCGTTGATCAGCGGCCCCGACACCTGGAAGGTCAGCTAGCAACGCTGAGGAGAGGAAGTCTCTCCTCACCGGGCCGGGATCCACTCCTCACCGGGCCGGGATCCACTCCTCACCGGGCCGGGATCGACTCCTCACCGGGCCGGGATCCACTCCTCAGCGGGCCGGGATCCTCTCCTCAGCGTGCGGGTCGGTGTCGCGGAGGAACTCGCGGAGGTGGCGGGTGAACTCGTCCGGCTGGTCCTCGTTGACCATTGTGTGCGCGTCGGCGATCTCGACGTAGCGGGAGTCCGGGATCAACTCCGCGAGTCGCGGGCCGTGCTCCGGCGGCATCATCTTGCCCTCCGGCGCCCAGACGACCAGCGTCGGTCCGGCGAAGTCCGCGAGCCTCTCGGTCGCCGCGATCAGCTCGGCCTTGGGTGGCGGGTGGCCACCGTACTTGCGCACGTCGCGGCGTACGTCGGCGGACGCGAGGCCCGGCGCGGTCCAGTCGTGGGCGACCTCGTCGTTCACACCCTTCTTGACCAGCGCACCGAACATCAGGGGTGAGTTGCGTAGCCAGGAGACTCGAAGCTGGCGCAGCCCGAGGCCGACTCCCCCGGGCAGCCTGCAGGCAAGCATCGCCACCTTCCCGGAGAGCCCGGGCGGGAAGTTGTCGTACGCCTCGCTCGGACAGATCACCAACCGCGCAACGCGGTCGTCGCGCCCCTCGGCGGTCAGGAAGAGCCCGCCACCCCAGTCGATCGAGACCAACGTGACGTCGCGGAGGTCGAGCGCCTCGAGGAAGTCGGCCACCAGGTGCGTCTGGCCGTGCATCGTGAGATCGGCGTCCGGCTTCATCGCGATGCGGTGCGACCCGAGGGGCAGCGTCGGGGTGATGCACCGATAGTCGTCGCGGAGTCGGGGAACGACCTCGCGCCAGGTCGTCCCGCTCATGAACAGCCCGTGCAGGAAGACGATGACCGGACCACTGCCTCCGGTGTCGTCGTACTCGATCGTACCGGCCGGCACATCCGTCGTCGGCATCTCAGAACCCCCATTAGAGTGATCGCTCTAGAATGATCGCTCTAGTATGGTCGCAAGGAGGCGATGATGGCAACCACGACCCGCAACCGGATCGTCGCAAGCACCGCGGAGCTACTGCGTCGGCAGGGCTACACCGCGACCGGGGTGAAGCAGATCGTCGAGCGCGCCGGGGCACCGTTCGGGTCGATCTACCATCACTTTCCTGGCGGCAAAGAACAGGTCAGCGCCGAGGCGATCCGCACGTCCGGCGCCGAGTACGCCGCCGTGCTTCCGCTCGCCTTCGACGACGCACCCGACCTGCTCACCGGCATCCGTACCTACTTCGCACTCGCGGCCTCCCATCTCGAGGACTCCGACTTCGCCGACGCGTGTCCGATCGCGACCGTCGCGCTCGAGGTGGCGAGCACGAACGAGCCGTTGCGGGAGGCGACATCCGAGGTGTTCACCTCCTGGCAGGAGTACGGCACCGCGTACTTCGTCGACCGCGGCGTCGGCTCCGAAGTCGCCGCCGAGCTGACGACGGCACTGGTGTGCGCACTCGAAGGAGCCTTCGTCATCACCCGCGCGACCCGAGACACGACAGCCCTGCTGACCTGCGGAGACGTACTCGCGCGCAGCTTCGCCGACCGCCTGCCGGACTGACGCCGAGCCCGACAGTCACCGGGTCTAGGCTCACCTGGTGAAAGCTCTGCCCGTGGACGAGGCGCGCCGCGGATTCGTGTTCGGCGCCGCCGCGTACACGATCTGGGGATTCTTCCCGCTGTACTTCCCGCTCCTCGAGCCGGCGGGCCCGGTGGAGATCCTGTCGCACCGCGTGATCTGGTCGCTTGCCCTGGTCGCTGCCGTGCTCACCGTCCTTCGCAAGTGGCGCAGCCTTCGCGAGGTCGTACGCTCGCCGCGCCGGCTCGGCTTGCTGTCGCTGGCCGCGGTGTTCATCGCGGCGAACTGGGGCGTGTACATCTACGGCGTCAACAGCGGGCACGTCGTCGAGACCTCGCTCGGCTACTTCATCAACCCGCTCGTCACCATCCTGATGGGCGTCGTGCTGCTCGGCGAGCGGCTTCGTACGCTGCAATGGTGCGCGCTCGCTCTCGCATTCGGGGCCGTCATCGAGCTCGGGATCGACTACGGCCGGCCCCCGTACATCTCGCTGTGCCTCGCGTTCTCGTTCGCTACGTACGGGTTGCTGAAGAAGAAGGTCGGCGTCGGCGCACTCGAGGGACTCGGCCTCGAGACCCTGGTGCTCGCACCCCTGGCGCTGGCGTACCTCGCCTTCCTCGACGTGGAGGGCACGGGCTCGTTCGGACACCGCGGCATCGGCAACGCCTTGCTGCTGGTCATGGCCGGCGTGCTGACGGCCATCCCGCTGCTGCTGTTCGCGGGGGCCGCGAACCGCGTGACGAT
Source organism: Solicola gregarius (assembly GCF_025790165.1). Classification (GTDB taxonomy): domain Bacteria; phylum Actinomycetota; class Actinomycetes; order Propionibacteriales; family Nocardioidaceae; genus Solicola; species Solicola gregarius. The sequence goes on along the minus strand of NZ_CP094970.1, from coordinate 2,902,530 downwards.
GACGATGCTCGGTCTGCTGCAGTACGTGACGCCCACGTTGCAGTTCCTGTTGGGGATCTTCGTGTTCCATGAGGCGATGACGTCCGCCCGCTGGGTCGGCTTCGCACTCGTCTGGACGGCGCTCGCGATCATCACGGTCGAGGGCATCTCGAACCGGCAACGGTTGCTGCGGAAGGCAGCGAAGGCGCGGGCACAATAGCCCCGTTGCCGCGCTGATCGCCGATCGTTCACCCGTACGTCACCTGAACCACGCCTTGGCTGCCTAGCGTCGCGAGCGCAAGACAACTCCCCCCTCGCACCCTGGAGCGAATGCGATGCCGCGACGTCTTCTGCCGCTGATCAACCAGACCGGACCGCACGGGTCCCGAAGCGCCATGACCTGTCACTATCGCTGTGGCGACGCATGCGACAAGCCGATCCCGAACACCTCCGACAACCAGCACATGTCGCAGGTCCTCACCTCGGTGGTCGCGCGCAGGTCCTTGCTCATGGGTGGAGCCGCCGCATCGGTGACCGTCGGCCTCGGTGCCACGCTCGCCGGACCCGCCGCGGCAGCCGGTGAGGCCGCGGGCAAGCGGCGCGCGCCCGCGGCCGAGCTGGCCTTCCGTCCGGTGCAGCCGAACGTACGCGACAACGTGACCGTTCCTGCGGGGTACGACTACGACGTCATCGTCTCGTGGGGTGACCGGATCACGCCGGACGCGCCGCGCTTCAACGTCTACAAGCAGACGCCGCATGCCCAGGCACAGCAGTTCGGATACAACTGCGACTACGTGGGAGTGCTGCCGATCGAGGGCAAGAAGAATCGGGCCATCCTCGGCGTCAACAACGAGTACACCGACCCGGAGCTGATGTTCCCGACCGACTGGTACGACGACGCGACCCAGAAGCGGATCGAGATGGCCGCGCACGGGTTCAGCATCCTCGAGATCGAGCGCGGCCGGCGCGACGGCGCCTGGAAGCAGCGCGCCGTCGGCAAGACAAAGCTCAACCGTCGCATCACGGCCGAGACGCCGATGCGCCTCACGGGCCCCGCCGCAGGTGACAAGCGGCTGCGTACGCGAGCCGACCGTAAGGGACGTACGGTGCACGGCACGTTCGGCAACTGCTCGGGCGGGATGACCCCGTGGGGCACGTTCCTGTCGGGCGAGGAGAACTTCAACGGCTACTTCGACGCGTCCGGGGATCTCGACCCGGCGTACGCCGACAGCTACGCCCGTTACGGCCTCACCGGGGAAGGCCGTGGCTGGAGTGGCGTCGACGACCGGTTCGATCTCACGACGGAGCCGAACGAGCCGTACCGTCACGGCTACGTCGTCGAGATCGACCCGCACCGCCCGAACGCGAAGCCACGCAAGCTCACGATGCTCGGGCGGTTCAAGCACGAAGGTGCGACGACCTCGCTGAGCGAGGACGGCCGGGTCGTCGTCTACCTCGGCGACGACGAGCGGGGCGACTACATCTACAAGTTCGTCTCGCGGCAGAAGTTCCGTAAGGGCAACGGGCCGAAGGCACATGAGCACAACGTCGGTCTGCTCGAGGACGGCACCCTGTACGTCGCGAAGTTCACCGGCGACGGGCTCGACGACGATGAGTACGACGGCACCGGCGAGTGGATCGCTCTCACGTCGGCGACCGAGTCGTACGTCGATGGCATGAGCGTCGCCGACGTACTGATCGACACCCGGCTCGCCGCGGACACCGTGTCGCCGACGAAGATGGATCGGCCCGAGGACATCGAGCGCAACCCGGTCACCGGTCGCGTGTACGCGGCGCTCACCAACAACTCGGCCCGCGGCGCCGACCATCCCGTCGACGAGGCGAACCCGCTCGACTCGTCGATGGTGCGCGAGTCGCTCGACGCACCCCTGACCAGCGCTTCGGGCAACCGCAACGGGTACGTGCTGGAGTGGGTCGAGCGGGGCAACGACGCGGGCGCGACGGCGTTCCGCTGGAACCTGTTCCTGGTGTGTGGAGACCCGGAGGCTCCCGAGACGTACTTCGGTGGTTTCCCGAAGGAGCAGGTGAGCCCGATCTCCTGCCCCGACAACGTCGCGTTCGACCCGGCGGGCAACCTGTGGATCTCGACCGACGGGAACGTCCTCGGCTCCAACGACGGCATGTTCGCGGTGCCGACGCGCGGGCGGGAGCGCGGCAACGTACGCCAGTTCCTGACGGTGCCCGTCGCGGCAGAGATGTGCGGTCCGCTCGTATCGCAGGACGGCCTGACGGTGTTCGCCGCGGTGCAGCACCCGGGCGAGTCGGACGGCGCGACGTTCGAGGAGCCGACGTCGACCTGGCCGCACACCGACCGTTTCCCGCGGCCGTCGGTCATCTGCACGTACCGCATCGACAACCAGCGCATCGGTCGCTGAGGCAGCGCTCAGCCGATACGGGTGACGACGGTGTCGCAGAGCGACTCGAGCGCATCACGCGCGATGCCGGGTGGCAGATCGGTGAGCAGCGCCCGGGCGTCGTCGGACCAGCGTCGTACGAAGGCCCGGGCGTCGTCGAGCGCCGGGTGCTCGCGCAGCAGCGCCAACGCCTCGGCGTGGTCGTCGTCGTTGCTGATCGGGCCTGAGAGCAGCTCGCGTAGCCGCGCATCGTCCGGCGCATCCGACGAGAGCGCGATCAGGGTGGGCAGCGTCGGCACACCCTCGCGCAGGTCGGTGCCGGGTGTCTTTCCGGAGTCGTGCGCGTCGCTCGCGACGTCGATGATGTCGTCGCTGAGCTGGAACGCCGAACCGATCCGCTCGCCGAACTCGGTCAGGCGGTCCTGCACCGAGGTGGGCGCACCGGCCATCATCGCGCCGAAGCGTGCCGACGTGGCGATCAGCGCGCCGGTCTTGTCGGCGACGACGGAAAGGTAGTGGGAGAGCGGGTCCTCGCCCGCCCGTGGGCCCGTCGTCTCGCGGATCTGGCCCTGCACGAGGCGGGAGAACGTATCTGCCTGGATACGGACGGCCTCGGGTCCGAGGTCGGCGACGATATGCGACGCCCGCGCGAACAGGTAGTCGCCGGTGAGGATGGCGATGGAGTTGTCCCAGCGCGCGTTCGCGCTCTGCGCGCCGCGCCGGAGCGCGGCCTCGTCCATCACGTCGTCGTGGTACAGCGTCGCCAGGTGGGTCAGCTCGACGACGAGTGCGGCCGGCACGATGTCGGCCGCACTCGGATCACCGAACTCGGCGGTGAGCAGCACGAGCAGCGGCCGGAACCGCTTGCCGCCCGCACGCAGCAGGTGCGTGGCGGCCTCGGCGACGAACGCCTCGTCGCTGTCGACCGCGTCGGACAGGCTTCGCTCAACGGCGTCGAGTCGCTCGCGTACCTGCGACTCGAAGGCGTCATCGCTCAAGGTCACGCCAAACGTGGACGAAGACACGGCGACTGGCTCCTCGAGAATCGCGTTAGCGTACGAACGCGCCCGCGTTCTGGGCGAGTTCGAGCACCGGACCTGGCACGATGCCCAACACGATTGTGACAGCAACGGTCACGGCGAGCACGACCGAGGTCAGGTAGCTGGGTACGGCAACAGTCGGGCCCTCCCCCGTCGGCTCTTGGAAGAACATCAGCACGATCACGCGTACGTAGAAGAACGCGGCCACCGCGCTCATCAGCACACCGATGACGACCAGCACCCACGCGTCGCCTGCCCACGCGGCGCCGAACACGGCCCACTTGCCCATGAACCCGCTGGTGAGCGGGATGCCCGCGAACGCGAGCAGGAAGAACGCGAACATGCAGGCGAGCAGCGGCGACTCCTTGCCGAGTCCCGCCCACCGCGACAGGTGGGTGGCCTCGCCGCCCGCGTCGCGTACGAGGGTGACGATCGCGAACGCGCCGATCGTCGGGAAGCCGTAGGTGGCCAGGTAGAACAGCACGCCCTCGATGCTGGTGATGCCGGTGTAGTCGGCCGTGACACCAACCGCTCCGGCGACGCCGACCAGCAGGAAGCCCGCGTGCGCGACCGAGGAGTACGCGAGCATCCGCTTGATGTCGGTCTGCGCGATCGCGACCAGTGAGCCGACGACCATGGTGAGCCCGGCGATGATCCAGATCATCGGCCGCCAGTCCCACTGAGCATCGCCGAACGCGACGAAGAAGATCCGCAGCAGCGCACCGAACGCGGCGACCTTCGTACACGCCGCCATGAACCCGGTCACGGCCGAAGGCGCGCCCTGGTAGACATCGGGCGTCCACGCGTGGAACGGCGCCGCCGAGACCTTGAACAACATGCCGACCGCCAGCAGCCCGATGCCCGCCAGCAGCAGGTTGTGGCCACCCGCGCGGTTGTCGACCGCATCCGCGATGCCGCCCATCGTCAGGCTGCCCGCATAGCCGTACGTGAGCGCGATCCCGTAGAGGAAGAACGCCGACGCGAACGCGCCCAGCAGGAAGTACTTCATCGCGGCCTCCTGCGAGAGCAGGCGGCGGCGACGGGCCATGCCACACAGCACGTACAGCGGCAGCGACAGCACCTCGAGCGCGATGAACATTGTGATCAGGTCGTTCGACGCCGGGAACACCATCATGCCGCCGATGGCGAACAGCGCGAGCGGGAAGATCTCGGTCTGCTCGACCCGCTTGCCGACATCCTCGCGCTCGGCTTCGGTGCCGGGTATCGACGCGGCCTGACCTGCGAACGCGGTCAGCCCGCCCTCGAGTCGCCGCTCCGCGAACAGCAGCATGCTGATGAAGGCGAGGATGAGGACGAGGCCCCAGATGAACACGGTGGGACCGTCGATCGCGAGCGCACCCTCCGCGGCGACCTCGCCGCGGGCGGTCGCGGCACCGCTCGACGACTCGTCGAGACCCCGAGCAACGAAGATGGTGCCGCCGAACGCCGCGAGGAGTCCGACGAGCGTGACGACGAGCTGCGCCAGGTAACGCGACTTGCGCGGCGCGAACGCCTCGATGAGTACGCCGATGAACGCGGCCCCGAACACGATCAGGACCGGGTAGATGACGGAGTACTCGATCGACGGAGCCGAGATGTCCGGCGCGGCGACGATGTTCACTGCTGTGCCTCCTCGGCCGATGTGGCCGCCGGGTGGTCGGGCTCCGGATCATGGACGCCGACGTGCTCGAGGGTGTCGGACACGGCGGGGTTGATCACGTCGAGCAGCGGCTGGGGGAAGAACCCGAGGCCGATGATGAGCACCACGGCGGGTGCCAGGGCGGCCAGCTCGCGCGGCCGCAGGTCGGTCACTCCGGCGTTGTCGTCACGCAGCGGACCGGTCATCGTGCGCTGGTACATCAGCAGGATGTACAGCGCCGCGAGCACGATACCGAGCGTCGCGACGACGGCCGCGGCGATCGAATGTGTGAAGGTGCCGGCGAGGACGAGGAACTCGCTCACGAACGGCGACAGACCCGGCAACGAAAGGCTGGACAGCCCGGCGATCAGGAACACGCCAGCGAGCAGCGGCGCGATCTTCTGGACACCGCCGAAGTCGGAGATGCGGGCCGAACCGCGCCGGCTGATCATGATGCCGGTGACCAGGAACAACGCGGCCGTCGAAAGACCGTGGTTGAACATGTACAGGGCCGCGCCCGACGCCGACTGGCTGGTCAGGACGAAGATGCCGAGCACGATGAAGCCGAAGTGCGACACGGACGTGTACGCGATGAGCCGGCGGATGTCGTCCTGGCCGATCGCGAGCAGCGCCCCGTAGATGATGCTGATCAACGCCAGCACGATCACGACCGGACTGGCCCAGTCGGACGCCTCGGGGAACAGCCCGAGGCAGAACCGGATCATGCCGAACGTGCCGATCTTGTCGAGGATGCTGACCAGCAGCACCGACGTACCGGGCGTACCCGCCGCCGCCGCGTCGGGCAGCCAGGTGTGCAGCGGCCACATCGGCGCCTTGATCGCGAACGCGATCATGAAGCCGAGGAACAGCCAGCGACCCGTCGTCTCGCTCATGTCGACGTTCATCAGGTCGGTGATCAGGTAGCTCGGGTCGCCCTCCTCGGCAGACACGACGTACAGACCGACGACCGACGCGAGCATCAGCAGCCCACCGACGAGCGAGAACAGCAGGAACTTGATCGCGGCGTACGAACGCTTGACGCCGCCGAAGCCGCCGATCAGGAAGTAGATCGGGATCAGGGTCGCCTCGAACAGGACGTAGAACAAGAACACGTCCATCGCCGCGAACACGCCGATCGCGAGACCCTCGAGCGCGAGCATCCAAGCGAAGAAGGCGTTCGGGCTCCAGCGCCCGGTGTCGCCGTCTTTCCAGGACGCGAGCACGACGATCGGTGTCAGGATCACCGTCATCAGGATCAGCGTGAGGCCGATGCCGTTGACGCCGAGGGCGTAGTACGCGCCGAACACACTGATCCACTCGTGCTGCTCGGTCAGCTGGTAGCCGCCGTCGTCGGGGGAGTACTGCGTCGCCATCGCGATGGCGAGCACCAAGGTGACGAGGGTGAACCCGATCGCCGTCTGCTTGACCAGCGCCGTACGCCCACGCGGCAACGCCACGAGGACGAGCGCCCCGACGATCGGCAGCGCGGCCAGAACTGTCAGCCAGGGGAAACTCATGTCAAGTTCACCGCCAGCATTGCGAGCACCACGAGGAGCGCCCCTCCAAAGGTTGCGAGTGCGTACGACCGCACGTATCCGTTCTGCATCCGGCGAACCGCGTTCGCCGCCCGTCCGGTCAGTCCGGCGATGCCGTTGACGGCACCGTCGATGCCTCGACCGTCGACGAAGACCAGCGCCCGGGTGAGGTACTGCCCCGGTCGCATGAAGACCGCCTCGTTGAAGGCGTCGCCGTACAGGTCGGCGCGAGCGGCCTTGGTGAACACCGACACCTTGGTCGGAGCCACGTCGGGCACCGTCTCACGCAGGTAGCGGAAGTACGCGATCACGACACCGACCGCCACGACCGCGAGTACGAACACCGTCAGCACCCACACGGGTACGTCGAGATGGTGCTCCTCATGTCCGACGACGGGTTCGAGCCAGTCGGTGATCCAGCCGCCGAGCAGCAGCACGCCGCCGAACGCCGACAGGGCCGCGAGCACCATCAGCGGGACCGTCATGACCCGCGGCGACTCGTGCGGGTGCACGCCTTCGCGCCACCGCTTCTGCGACACGAACGTCATGATCATCAGCCGGGTCATGTAGAACGCGGTGATCCCGGCGCCGAGCACCGCACCGAGCCCGACCCAGATGTTGTCGGCGAACGCGGCCTCGATGATCTTGTCCTTGGAGAAGAAGCCGGAGAAGCCGGGGAACCCGATGATCGCGAGGTAGCCCGCGGCGAACGTCAGGAACGTGATCGGCATCGCGCGTTGCAGCGCACCATAGTGCCGCATGTCGACGTCGTCGTTCATACCGTGCATGACAGAGCCGGCGCCGAGGAACATGTTGGCCTTGAAGAAGCCGTGCGTCAGCAGGTGGAAGATCGCGAACGCGTAGCCGGCCGGGCCGAGACCCGCGGCAAGCGTCATGTATCCGATCTGGCTCATGGTCGAGCCGGCCAAGGCCTTCTTGATGTCGTCCTTGGCGCAACCGATGATCGCACCGAACAGCAGCGTGACGAGGCCGACGGTGACGACGGCCGTACGTGCGGCCTCGGACTCGTTGAAGATGAAGTTCGACCGGACGATCAGGTAGACGCCCGCGGTCACCATGGTCGCCGCGTGGATCAGCGCCGAAACCGGCGTCGGACCCTCCATCGCATCGAGCAACCAGCTCTGCAACGGGACCTGCGCGGACTTACCGCACGCGCCGAGCAGGAGCAGCAGGCCGAGCGCGGTTGCCGCCGCGCTCGACGCCTCGCTCGCGACGCCCGAGACACCGACGATCGACGTCGTGCCGAACTGCGCGAACATCAGCATGATCGCGAGTGACATGCCGAGGTCGCCGACACGGTTGACGACGAACGCCTTCTTCGCCGCGACCGCTGCGGAGTTCTTGTGCTGCCAGAACCCGATCAGCAGGTACGAGGCGAGGCCGACGCCTTCCCAGCCGAGGAACAGCACCAGGTAGTCACTGGCGAGCACGAGCGTGAGCATCGCCGCGATGAACAGGTTGAGGTACGCGAAGAACCGCCGCCGCCGATCGTCGTCGGCCATGTAGCCGACCGAGTAGATGTGGATCAGCGAGCCCACACCGGTGATGAGCAGCACGAACACGGCCGACAGCGGGTCGTACAGGATCTCCATGTCGACGTGGAAGCCGCCGACCTCGATCCAGGTCCAGAGGTTCTGGGAGATCGTACGGTCCGACTCGTCGCGGCCGAGCAGACCGATGAACGTGATCACGCCGATGGCGAACGAGCCCAGCGGCGCCGCGCAGCCGAGGAGGTGGCCCCATTTGTCGCCTCGGCGCCCGACCAGCAACAGCACCACGGCACTCGCCAGCGGCAGCGCGATGAGCAACCAGAGCAGGGAGAACGCCCCGTCTGCCGAAGCCGGTGCGATCGCACCGGCATGCTCGGAACTTGCTACGAGATCAATCAACGTAGATCTCCCTTAGTACTTCAGCAGGCTGACGTCGTCGACCGATGCCGAGCGACGAGACCGGTAGATGGCGACGATGATGGCCAGACCGACGACGACCTCTGCCGCGGCGACCACCATCACGAAGAACGCGGCAACCTGTCCCTCGAGCGTCCCGTGGACGCGCGAGAACGTCACGAATGCGAGGTTGCAGGCGTTCAGCATCAGCTCGACACACATGAACACGACGATCGCGTTGCGGCGTACGAGCACCCCAACGGCACCGATCGTGAACAGCAGTGCCGACAAGGTGAGGAACCAGTTCGGGCTCATGCGGTCGGCTCCTCCCCGTCGTTGTCGTCGCCAGTGCCGTCGGGTACGTCGTCGCGCGGCGCCTCTGGGTCGAGCATGCGGATCGTCTCGTTCACGTCGTCGGCCAAGGCACCCTTGACGGTCCCGCGGGCCCGGAGCGTGCGCGAGATCGACAGCTCGGAGATGGACCCGTCAGGGAGCAGCGCGGGAGTGTCGTTGGCGTTGTGTCGCGCGAAGACACCCGGCGTCGGCAACGGGCCGGGGTGCTTGCCGCTGTCGGCGTAGTCGGCCATCCGCTGTTGCGCCATCTCGCGCTGCGACTGCTTGCGTTCGAGGCGCTCGCGGTGCGCGAGCACCATCGCGGCGAGCACGGCGGCCGTGAGCAGCGCCCCCGTGAGCTCGAACGCGTACATGTAGTCGGAGAAGAGGTACTTCGCGACGCCGTAGACGTTGCCGTCTTCGTTGGCCGCGTCAGTGCCGACGACGGTGCCGACGGCCGTCTGGGAAACCGCGACCGCGAACACGACGCCGAACACGATGCCGACGAACGCCGCCAGCAGCCGCTGCCCCTTGATCGTCTCGACGATCGAGTCGGACGAGTCGACGCCGACCAGCATCAGCACGAACAGGAACAGCATCAGGATCGCGCCCGTGTAGACGATGATCTGCACGGCGAACAGGAACGGCGCGCCCTGCGCGGCGTACATGATCGCCAACGTGATCATGATCGTCGCGAGGAACAGCGCGCAGTGGACCGCCTTGCGCGCCAGCACCATGCCGAGCGCGGACGCCACCATGACCGTGCCCATCGCCCAGAAGGCGAACTCCTCCCAGGCGTTCACTCGTCGCCCTCCGCGTCGGCGCCCGTCGCGACGGGGTCCTGGGTGGCGTTGCGGTAGTAGTCGTCATCGTCGTCGCCGAGCCGCATGCCGTGGGGTGGCTGCTCCATGCCGGGCAGCAGCGGCGCGAGGAGATCCTGCTTCTCGTAGATCAGCTTCTCGCGGGAGTTGTCGGCGAGCTCGTACTCGTTGGTCATCGTGAGCGCACGTGTCGGACAGGCCTCGATGCACAACCCGCACAGAATGCACCGCAGATAGTTGATCTGGTAGACCTGGCCGTACCGCTCACCCGGCGAGAAGCGCTCATCGTCGTCGCCGTTGGACGCACCCTCGACGTAGATCGCGTCGGCCGGGCACGCCCAGGCGCACAGCTCGCAGCCGATGCACTTCTCGAGACCGTCGGGCCAGCGGTTGAGCTGGTGCCGACCGTGGAACCGCGGAGCCGTCGGCTTCTTCTCGAACGGGTACTGCTCCGTGACCGTCTTGCGGAACATGGTGCGGAACGTGACGCCGAAGCCGGCGATCGGGTCCCACAGCTGTTCCTTCAGGCGGGGCCGAGAGTCAGCCATTGCTTTCCTCCTCGGTGGAGTCCGTGGTCCGAGAGGCCACGAGCTCCTCGTTTCGCTTGCTGGCCTGCGACGTCAGCTCCTGGCCTCGCGGCGGGGGTACGGGGTAGCCGCCGGCGAACGCGTCGAACTCCGGCTCCTCTGCGGGCTCGGCACGCTTGCGCTCGGGAAGCATCATCACCACGACGAGCGCGGCGAGCACGATACCGCCGATGATCATGGCGGTACGAGTGTCCATGCCACCGTCGAGACGGATGCGGCGTACGACCGCGACGGCCGTGACCCACACCAGCGACACCGGAATGAGGATCTTCCAGCCGAAGCGCATGAACTGGTCGTAACGCATCCGCGGGAGCGTGCCGCGCAGCCACACGAACAGGCAGATGAAGAGCAGCACCTTGCCGAGGAACCACAGCACCGGCCAGTAGCCCTCGTTGGCGCCGTCCCACAGCGAGATCGGCCACGGTGCACGCCAGCCGCCCAGGAACATCGTCGTCGCCATCGCGGAGACGGTGACCATGTTGATGTACTCGGCGAGGAAGAACAGCGCGAACTTCAGCGAGGAGTACTCGGTGTGGAAGCCGCCGACGAGTTCGCCCTCGGCCTCGGGGAGGTCGAACGGCGCGCGGTTGGTCTCGCCGACCATCGCGATCACGAAGATCAGGAACGACGGGATCAGCGGCAGCCCGAACCACATGTCTTCGGCCTGTGCGGCGACGATCTCCGAGGTCGACATCGACCCGGCGTACATGAACACCGAGACGAGGCTCAGGCCCATCGCGACCTCGTACGAGATCATCTGCGCCGAGCTGCGGAGAGCACCCAGCAGCGCGTACGTCGAGCCGGACGACCAGCCCGCGAGCACGATGCCGTAGATGCCGACCGAGGCGACGGCCAGGACGTACAGCACGGCCACCGGCAGGTCGGTCAGCTGCAGCGGGGTCTGGGTGTCGGTGAACGGGATCGTCACCTCGGGGCCGAACGGGATGACCGCCCAGGTCAGGAACGCCGGGCCGGTGGCGAGCACGGGGGCGAGGAAGTAGACGAACTTGTCGGCCGCCGTCGGAGTGATGTCCTCCTTCAGCGCCAGCTTGATGCCGTCGGCGAGGCTCTGCAGCAGGCCGAAGGGCCCGTGCACGTTCGGGCCGATCCGGTGCTGCATCTTGGCCACGAGACGCCGCTCGAACCAGATGTTGAACAGGGTGAAGACCACCAGGACGACGAAGACCAGGACCGCCTTGAGTAGGACGACCCAGAAGCTCTCGTCACCGATGAGGTCACTCATGCCTCGTCGCCCTCGCTCTCGATGGTTTGGGCCACCCGCGCCTCGTCGGCGCTGCGCTCGATCCGGACGACATCGCCCGCACCGACGCCGAGCACCCGGCGTACGTTCAGGCCGTCGGAGTTGGCCGGCGCCCACACGACGCCGTCGGGTAGGTCGGCAAGCTCGGTATGGAGTGCGATCGCGCCGTCGGGTGTGCTGAGCACGGCCTCGTCGCCCTCGGCGAGCCCGGCCGACGCGAGCGTCGCGTCGTTCAGTCGCAACACCGGCTTACGCGCCGTCGCCTTGAAGTACTCGTCGCCGTCCTGGCCGCGACCGTCGTCGATCATCAGCCGCCAGGTGTCGAGGACGACCTCGCCCTCGGCGGGCTCGGCCACGCTCTCCGCCGCGGTCTCGGGCTCGGAGGCGCGGTCGCCGTCCCAGCGACCCACCTCGGCCAGCTCGACACCTGCCTGCTCGACCGTACGGAAGCCGAGTCCGTCGCCGAACTCCTCGGCGATGCCCGCGAGCACCCGGGTGTCGGTCAGCGAGTTGGGCTCCTCGAGCACGGTGCCGAACGGACGCTGGCGGCCCTCCCAGTTGACGTACGTGCCGGACTTCTCGACGGCGGGGGCAACCGGCAGAACGACGTCCGCATACTCGGTGACGACGCTCTCACGTACCTCGAGGCTGACGACGAAGCCCGTGGCGGCGAACGTCTCGGCGGCGGCCTGGGGATCGGGGAGATCGTCGACCTCGACGCCACCGACGACCAACGCGGCGAGATCGCCGTCGTGCGCGGCGGACAGGATGCCGTCGGCATCGCGACCGGCCGCTGCGGGCAGGGAGGAGACTCCCCACGCGGCGGCGACGTCGGCGCGGGCCTCGGCGTTCTCGACCGGACGTCCGCCGGGCAGCAGCGTCGGCAGGCAGCCGGCATCGAGCGCGGGCCGCTCACCGGCGCGACGCGGGATCCACGCGAGCCGCGCACCCGTCTTGCGGCTCAGGGCGAGCGCGGCCGTGAGCGCGCCGGGCGTCTGCGCCAGGCGCTCGCCTACCAGGATGATGCCGCCACCGTCGAGAGCGACATCGGCGTTCGATGCAACCTCGTCGAGTGCCCGTGCCTCGTCGCCGGGACTCGTACGAAGCAGCGTGCCGTTCATCTTGGTCAGCGAACGCGTCGTGTGGCTGGCGACCGCGAACACCCGGACGTCGTTGTTGCGCGCACCCTTGCGCAAGCGAAGGAAGACCGTGCCCGCCTCGTCCTCGGGCTCGAACCCCGCGAGTACGACGGTGGTGGCGCGCTCGAGATCACCGAACGTGACGCCCAGCGGCGTCGCAGCGATCGTCGACGCGAGGAACGCGGCCTCCTCATCGCTGTGCGGCCGCGCCCGGAAGTCGATGTCGTTCGTGCCGAGCACGGCACGGGCGAACTTCGCGTAGCTGTAGGCGTCTTCGGCGGTGAGGCGTCCGCCCGTGAGCACACCTACCTTGCCGGCGGCCCGCTGCAGCCCCCGCGCCGCGGCCGCGAACGCAGCCGGCCAGGATGCCGGCTCCAGCTCTCCGGTCTCCTCGTCGCGTACGAGCGGGCGTACCAGCCGATCGGGCTGGCGGGCGTACGTGAACGCGAAGCGGTCCTTGTCGGTGATCCACTCCTCGTTGACCTCGGGGTCATCACCGGCGAGGCGGCGCATCACCTTGCCGCGGCGGTGGTCGACGCGGATCGCCGACCCGCAGGCGTCGTGCTCGGCGACCGACGGTGTCGACACGAGGTCGAACGGCCGCGACCGGAAGCGGTACGCCGCGCTGGTGAGCGCGCCGACCGGGCAGATCTGGATGGTGTTGCCGGAGAAGTACGACTCGAACGGCTCGTTCTCGTAGATGCCGACCTGCTGCAGTGCGCCGCGCTCGAGCAGGGCGATGAACGGGTCGCCGGCGATCTGCTCGGAGAAGCGCGTACACCGGGCGCACAGCACGCAGCGCTCGCGATCGAGCAGCACCTGCTGAGAGACGTTGATGGGCTTGGGAAACGTGCGTTTGGTCTCGGTGAACCGCGACTCGCCGTAACCGTGGCTCAGCGCTTGGTTCTGCAGCGGGCACTCGCCGCCCTTGTCGCACACCGGGCAGTCGAGCGGATGGTTGATCAGCAGGAACTCCATGATTCCGTGCTGCGCCTTGTCGGCGACCGGCGACGTCACCTGGGTCTTGACGACCATGCCCGGGGCGACCGGGATCGTGCAGGACGCCTGCGGCTTCGGCATCGCGCGTCCGTTGCCCGCGTCGGTCACCTCGACGAGGCACTGCCGGCACGCGCCGACCGGGTCGAGCAGCGGGTGGTCGCAGAACCGGGGGATCTCGACCCCGATCAGCTCGGCGGCACGGATGAGCAAGGTGCCCTTGGGTACGCTGACCTCGACGTCGTCGATCGTCAGTGTGACGAGCTCCTCGGCCTGCTCGACCGCGGACTTGTCGCTCGTGACGGTCATGCCGACGCTCCTTCCGGCTGCGCGTACAGCGTCGACGCCTGGTACGGGAACAGCTCCCAGGCCGGCGTGTGGAGGCCGGCCTCGAACTCCTCGCGGAAGTACTGGATGCCCGACGTGATGGGTGCTGCCGCGCCGTCGCCGAGGGCGCAGAACGCGCGGCCCACGATGTTGTCGCACTGGTCGACCAACAGGTCGATGTCGTCGGCGGTGCCCTTACCGGCCTCGAGGCGCTCCAGCACCTGCACCAGCCAGAACGTGCCCTCGCGGCACGGTGTGCATTTGCCGCACGACTCGTGCTTGTAGAACTCCGTCCAGCGCAGCGCGCAGCGTACGACCGACGTCGTCTGGTCGAACATCTGCAGCGCCTTCGTGCCGAGCATCGAACCGGCCCCACCGACACCCTCGTAGTCGAGCGGGACATCGAGGTGCTCGGCGGTCAGGATCGGCGTCGACGACCCGCCGGGGGTCCAGAACTTCAGCTCGCTGCCCGCGCGCATGCCGCCGGCCAGGTCGAGCAGCTCGCGCAGCGTGATGCCGAGCGGCGCCTCGTACTGGCCCGGACGCTTGACGTGGCCCGAGAGCGAGTAGAGCGTCATGCCCTTCGACTTCTCCGTGCCCATGGACCCGAACCAGTCGACGCCGTTGGTCACGATGCTCGGCACCGAGGCGATCGACTCGACGTTGTTGATCACGGTCGGGCACGCGTACAGGCCGGCGACCGCGGGGAACGGCGGTCGCAGCCGGGGTTGACCCCGGCGTCCCTCGAGCGAGTCGAGCAGTGCGGTCTCTTCACCGCAGATGTACGCGCCCGCGCCGGCGTGGATGACCACCTCGACGTCGACACCGCTGCCGAGGATGTCGTTGCCGAGGTAGCCGGCGAGGTACGCCTCCTGTACCGCGCGCTGGAGCCTGCGTACGACATGCAGCACCTCACCGCGCACGTACACGAACGCCTTCTTCGCGCGGATCGCGTACGCCGAGATCACCACACCCTCGATCAGGGTGTGCGGCGACGCCATCATCAGCGGGATGTCCTTGCACGTGCCCGGCTCGGACTCGTCGGCGTTGACGACCAGATAGTGCGGCTTGCCGTCACCCTGCGGGATGAAGCCCCACTTCATGCCCGTCGGGAACCCCGCACCGCCGCGGCCACGAAGACCGGAGTCCTTCACCAGCTGGATCAGGTCGTCGGGATCCATGGCGAGCGCCTGCTGCAGCGCGTCGTACCGGCCGTAGCCGTCGAGGGTCCACGGACGGTCGGCGTCCCAGTTGTCGGAAAGGACGGGAGTGAGTGTGTCGGTCACTTGTCGACATCTCCCTTCGTTTCGGCCTCCGCACGGCGGGTGTCGGCCTGTTCGACCGCGCCCTCTGCCGTACTGGCCGTCGCCTGCTCGGGGCGCTCTGTCGGTCGAGCACCGGCACCGGGTGCCGCCCAGTCGTTCTCGCGCGCGATCTCGAGCCCGGCGAGCGAGGCGGGCCCGGCGGCCGGCCCCTCGTCGGCGAGGTCGTCGGGGAAACCGGCGAGCACCCGCTCGGCCTCCCGCCACGTGCAGATGCGCGGCCCGCGGGTCGAGTGGACGTCGTCGCCGTTTCGCAGCTTGTCGACCGCCTCGACGGCGGACTCGGGAGTCTGGTTGTCCATGAACTCCCAGTTGACCATCATCACCGGGGCGTAGTCGCAGGCCGCATTGCACTCGACGTGCTCGAGCGTGATCTTGCCATCCGCAGTGGTCTCGTCGTTGCCGACGTCGAGGTGATCCTTGAGCCGGTCGAAGATCAGGTCGCCGCCCATCACCGCGCACAGCGTGTTGGTGCACACGCCCACGTGGTAGTCGCCGACGGGACGCCGCTTGTACATCGTGTAGAAGGTCGCCACACCAGAAACCTCGGCGGCGCTGATGTCGAGCAACTCGGAGCACAGCTCGATGCCCTCGGGCGTCACCTTGCCCTGGACCGACTGCACGAGATGCAGCATCGGCAGCAGCGCGGAACGCGACTGCGGATAGCGGTCGGCGATCTGCTGCAGCTCGGCGCGTACGCCGGAGTCGAGCTCGGCGGCGCTGTCCGGACGGTCCTGTCGGTCGCGCTCGTTGCTCACTCGCTCCGTCACCTGTCAACCCCTCCCATGACCGGGTCGATGCTCGCAACCGCGACGATGACGTCGGCGACCATGCCGCCCTCGGACATCACCGAGGTGCCTTGCAGATTGACGAACGACGGATCGCGGAAGTGCGCGCGGAACGGGCGTGTGCCGCCGTCGGACACGACGTGGCAGGAGAGCTCCCCGCGCGGCGACTCGACACTGCCGTACGCCTGCCCGGCCGGCACTCGGAAGCCCTCGGTCACCAGCTTGAAGTGGTGGATCAGCGCCTCCATGGACTCACCCATGATGTGCCGGATGTGCTCCAGCGAGTTGCCCATACCGTCGGCACCGATCGCAAGCTGTGCGGGCCACGCGATCTTCTTGTCGCCGATCATGACCGGGGCACCCTCGAGGCCCTCGAGGCGGTCGAGCGCCTGCTCGATGATGCGCAGCGACTGCCACATCTCCTCGAGTCGGATCCGGAACCGTCCGTACGAGTCGGAGGTGTCCCAGGTGACGACGTCGAAGTCGAACTCGTCGTAGCCCCAGTACGGCATGTCGCGGCGGAGGTCCCAGTCGTACCCGGTGGCCCGCAGCGGCGGACCGGTGAGGCCGAGCGCGAGACAGCCGGCCAGGTCGAGATAGCCGACGTCGACCAGCCGTCCCTTGAAGATGGGGTTCTGGTTACAGAGGTCGGCGTACTCGGGGAGGCGCTTCTTCATCAGCTTGACGAAGTCGCGGACCTCCTCGATCGAGCCGTCGGGCAGGTCCTGGGCGACGCCGCCCGGACGGAAGAACGCGTGGTTCATGCGCAGGCCGGTGATCAGCTCGAGCACGTCGAGGCACAGCTCACGCTCGCGGAAGCCGATCGTCATGACCGTCAGCGCGCCGAGCTCCATGCCGCCGGTGGCGATCGCGACCAGATGCGACGAGATCCGGTTGATCTCCATCAGCAGCACCCGCATCACCCGAGCCTTCTCGGTGATGTCATCGGTGATGCCGAGCAGCTTCTCGACGCCCATGACGTACGCCGCCTCGTTGTACAGCGGTGACAGGTAGTCCATCCGGGTGCAGAACGTGACGCCCTGCGTCCAGTTGCGGAACTCCATGTTCTTCTCGATGCCGGTGTGCAGGTAGCCGATGCCGCACCGGGCCTCGGTCACCTGTTCGCCGTCGAGCTCGAGGATGAGGCGCAGCACGCCGTGCGTCGACGGGTGCTGCGGACCCATGTTGACGACGATGCGTTCCTCGCCGAGGTCGATGCCCTTGACGACGGAGTCCCAGTCCTGGCCGGTGACGGTGAAGACCGGGCCGCCGGTGGTGTCTTGGGTGCTTGCGTACGGGTCAGTCATCTGGTCTGACATCAGTTGTAGGCCCTCCGCTGATCAGGTGGCGGAATGGTTGCGCCCTTGTACTCGACGGGGACGCCGCCGAGCGGGTAGTCCTTGCGCTGCGGGTGACCCGGCCAGTCGTCGGGCATCAGGATCCGGGTGAGCGACGGATGGCCGTCGAAGATCACGCCGAAGAAGTCGTACGTCTCGCGCTCGTGCCAGTCGGCGGTCGGGTAGACGCTCACGACCGACGGGACATGGGGGTCGTCGTCGGGCGCGGCCACCTCGAGGCGGATGCGCCGCTTGTGGGTCATCGACAGCAGGTGGTAGACGACGTGCAGCTCGCGCCCCTTCTCATGCGGGTAGTGCACGCCGGAGATGCCGCTGCACAGCTCGAACCTCAGGTCGGGGTCGTCGCGCAGCGCCTGCACCACGCCGAGGATGTCCTCGCGGCGTACGAAGACCGTCATCTCGTCGCGGTCGATGACAACCTTCTCGACCGCGGTATCGCCTTCGGCGACGCGATCGAGCTGATCGGCGACGTCGTCGAACCAGCCGCCGTACGGACGCTGGGACGCACCCGGCATCGCGACGGGGCGGGTGAGGCCGCCGTATCCGGACGTGTCGCCGGAGCCGCGTACGCCGAACATGCCCTCGCGTACGTCGACGACCTCGAGCTGGGTGGCGTCGCTCGGCGCGGGAAGGGTGTTTTCGGGGAGGTCCTGCTCGGCCTTCGTGGGCTGGTCGTCGGCGTGCGGGGTCGTGCCGACCTCGGGCTCCTTGCGATCGTCGTTCTCACTCACCGCAGGAGCCCCTTCATCTGCGACGTCGGCAGCGCGGTGAGCGCGGCCTCCTCCTGCTCCTTGACCTCGGCCTCACGGTGGGCGCCGAGCTTGGTGTGCTGGATGTCGTCATGCAGCTTCAGGATCGCGTCGATCAGCATCTCCGGGCGCGGTGGGCAGCCGGGGAGGTACATATCGACGGGTACGACGTGGTCGACGCCCTGCACGATCGCGTAGTTGTTGAACATGCCGCCCGAGCTGGCGCAGACGCCCATCGCGAGCACCCACTTCGGTGCCGCCATCTGGTCGTAGATCTGGCGGAGGACCGGCGCCATTTTGTTGCTGACGCGACCGGCGACGATCATCAGGTCGGCCTGTCGCGGCGACGGCCGGAAGACCTCCATGCCGAAGCGGGAGAGGTCGTATCGCGGCGCACCGCTGGTCATCATCTCGATCGCGCAGCAGGCGAGTCCGAACGTCGCCGGCCACAACGAGGCCTTGCGGAAGTAGCCGGCAAGGCCCTCGACCGTCGACAGCAGGATGCCGCTCGGGAGCTTCTCCTCGATGCCCATATCAGTCCCACTCCAATCCGCCGCGCTTCCACGCGTACGCGTAGGCGATCGACACGTCGATGAGGAACAGCACCATCGCAATGAGCGCGAACCAGTCGAGCGCGTCGAAGGCGACCGCGAACGGGTACAGGAAGACGATTTCGATGTCGAAGACGATGAACAGCATCGCCGTGATGAAGTACTTGATCGAGACCCGACCGCCACCGACGGGCTGCGGCGTGGGCTGGATCCCGCACTCGTAGGAGTCGTACTTCGCCCGGTTGTAGCGCTTCGGCCCGGCAAGCGCGCTCGCGGCGAGCGAGAACAACGCGAACCCGAAGCCGAGGGCGCCGATCACCAGGATCGGGACGTAGATATTCATGCGGACGCCCTCTGGTCAAGAACCAGGCCGGCGGGGATTTGAAGAGTCATGCTGTGCGGGCACCGCCGTGCCACATCCGCCCCTCTCGCTAACGACGCTGTTAGTGAATGTCTTCACTAAGGGTGATAGGTAGGTGCAGTCTAGGACGGACTCAGGCCGCGCGCTAACCGGGGGTGCACTCGGCAAATCGCCGTCTGACCTGGGGATTTAGCGTACGCAAGCGTTGCGTAAATGGGGGTCGAGCGACGCCTGCGGGTTGCGGCAGAGAGATCGCCGTGGGCATCTCGGGAGTCAGAGCGCAACAGTCCGAAGCCCGGCATGCCTGGCTAGCACCTCGAAGTCGGCGTCGCGGTGCATTACCGCGACATCCAGTCGCAGGGCGACCGCCGCGATCTGGCAGTCACCGAGGTTGCGCACAGTCTCGCCGGCCCGACGGCACGCCCGCTGGAGCCCGGCCGCCCGCACGCTGTCGACGAGCGGCGCGAAGGCGACCACCTCGAAAGCTTCGAGCATTCGTCGACGTTGGGTCGCGACATGCTCGTCCGTCGGACCACTGAGCAGTTCCATCAGCACCGTCTCGGGCACCACGATCCGAGCGCCCTCGCGAATGGAGGCGGCCAACCGCTCGCCGGCACGAGAGTCTCCGCGACGCAGATACTCGATCCAGACCGACGTATCGACGATCATTCGACGGTGTTCCAGTCGCCTTCGATCTCCTCGTTGGTGAACTCGAAGCCAGTACCCTGCATTGCGAGTACCTCGTGCCGATCCATCGGCTCGATGACCAGCTGGCGCAGGGCGAACTCGACGGCGCTCTTCTTCGACTCCAGGCGATAACGCGCCATCACGGTGTCCACCAGGTCGTCGTCGAGGTCGATGTTCGTCCGGGTCATTACACCATCATACACCTATGTGTGTACCCTCGAACAGCCGGAGTCCTGCCGGCGCGCCGATCCTCAGCGGGTGGCGTGGTGGAGGGCGACGATGCCGCCGGTGAGGTTCTGCCACTTGACGGCGCTCCAGCCGCAGGAGCCGATCCGGGCGGCGAGTGCCGCTTGGTCGGGCCAGGCGCGGATCGACTCCGCCAGGTAGACGTACGAGTCCGGGTTCGACGAGACGGCGCGCGCGACCGGCGGCAGGGCGCGCATCAGGTACTCCTGGTAGACCCGACGGAACGGCGCCCACGTCGGGTCGCTGAACTCGCAGACCACCAGGCGGCCACCCGGCTTGGTCACCCGCGCCATCTCGGCCAGCGCGTTGTCGACGCCGACGACGTTGCGCAGGCCGAACGAGATGGTGACGGCATCGAAGCTGGCGTCGGCGAACGGCAACGCGAGCGCGTCGCCCGCGACGAACGACAGGCCCGGGCGCCGGCGCTTGCCGACGCGCAGCATCCCGACGGAGAAGTCGCAGGCGACAACCCGCGAGCCCGCCTGGTCGAGCGGGTCGCTCGACGTACCCGTGCCGGCCGCGAGGTCGAGGATCCGTTCGCCGGGCCGCGGCGCGATCGCGCGGACCACCCGTGCGCGCCAGCGTCGGTCCAGGCCGAAGGTGAGTACGTCGTTCGTCAGGTCGTAGCGGCGCGCGACGTCGTCGAACATCGATGCGACCTCGTCGGGCCGCTTGTCCAGATCCGCTCGGCTCACTCGGCCAGCCTCGCACGGTGACGCCCGCCACAGACCTACCGGGTCGTACTCTGATCCCGTGACCGACCTTGCCGGATCGACCCCGCATGCGAGCCCACTCGTCGTGCGGAGCGTTCCGATCGACGACCCCGGCTCCCTCCTCTCGCTGCTCCCCCGCGACGGCTCGCTCGCCTGGGTGCACCACACCGACGGCATCGTCGGGTGGGGGCACGCAACCGCGATCACCGCATCGGGCGCGAGCCGCTTCGCCGACGCCGACGCGTGGTGGCGCGACCTCGCCACCCGTGCGGTCGTACGCGACGAGGTACGCGTCCCGGGCTCCGGTCTGGTCGCGTTCGGCTCCTTCGCGTTCTCCGACTCGCCCGGCGACTCGACGCTTGTCGTGCCGAGCGTGATCGTCGGCCGGCGCGGCGACGCGCACTGGGTCACGACGATCAGCTCCGGTTCGCTCGCAACCCCGCCCGGGCTGCGTACGCACACGGCGGCACGTCCGGCCGACGTGGTCTTCGCCGACGGTGCGATGTCCGGTGCCGAATGGGAGCTCGTCATCGCCGACGCCGTCCGCCGCATCCAGGCCGGCGATCTCGACAAGGTCGTGCTGGCCCGCGACCTGGTTGCCGAGACGCCAACCCCGCTTGACGTACGTTGGCCGCTGCAGCGCCTTGCCGACCGGTACGCCGCGTGCTGGACGTTCCATGTCGACGGACTGTTCGGCGCAACGCCCGAGATGCTCGTACGCCGCGAGCGTGGCCTGGTGACCTCGCGAGTTCTCGCCGGCACCATTCGGCGTACCGGCGATGACGCGCACGACCTCGCGCTCGCCGCATCGCTCGCGCGGTCGAGCAAGGACCTCGAGGAGCACGAGTACGCGGTGCGGTCGGTCGCAGAGTCGCTCGCGCCGCACTGCTCGAGCATGAACGTCCCCGAGTCGCCGTTCGTGCTGCACCTGCCGAACGTCATGCACCTCGCGACCGATGTCGCGGGCGTGATCGACGACTCCACATCGTCCCTCGGACTCGCCGCGGCACTGCACCCCTCGGCGGCCGTCGGCGGCACGCCGACCGCGACGGCGGTCGACCTGATCGCGCAGATCGAGGGCATGGACCGCGGGCGTTATGCCGGACCGGTCGGATGGATCGACGGCAACGGCGACGGCGAGTGGGGCATAGCGCTTCGCTCGGCGAGCGTCGACGGCGAACGGGTGCGGTTGTACGCGGGCTGCGGCATCGTCGCAGACTCTGATCCAGAGGCCGAGCTCGCCGAGAGCCAGGCCAAGCTGATCCCCGTACGCGACGCACTCGGCGGCTGACGTCCTGCGAAGTTCGCGGACTTTCAGGTGTCGTGGCGCTGCCGGAACACCCGAAAGTCCGCGAACTCCTGCCCGAGCCTCAGCCCTGCGGCGAGATCGGCTCCAGCGTCGGACGCTTCGCGGCGATCCCGTCGCCCGATGACGTCCCCTTGAGGCGCCGCTGCACCCACGGCATCGCATACGCCTTCGCCCACTCGAGGTCGGCGTCGCGCTGCTCCTTCTTGCTGAGGAGGGGACGCTCGCCGAGGTCGACGGGTACGAGGTCGTGCTCGATGCCGAGGGTGTCGAGCACCTCGATCGCCATGCGCTGATGGCCTGCGGGTGACATGTGCATCCGGTCGATGTCCCAGAGTCGCGGGTCGCGGTACTCGGACAGCCGCCAGAAGTCGACGATCGTCGCGTCATGGCGATCGGCGATCTCTCGTACGTGCTCGTTGTAGATCGCCACTCTGCCGCGCAGCTTGCCGAACACCGGCGCCCAGCCGAGGTCGAAACCCGTCCACACGAGCACGCGCGCACCGGTGGCGACCAGCTTGCCGATCGCGACGTCGTACTTCGCCATCAGGCCGTCGATGTCGACCTTGGGCCGCAGGATGTCGTTCGCCCCGGCGTTGATCGTGACCAGGTCAGGTTCGAGGGCGACGGCCGGCTCGAGCTGCTCGGCGAGGATCGGCCGCAGCAGCCGGCCGCGGACGGCGAGGTTCGCGTACCCGAGGTCCGGTGTCTTCGTAGCGAGCTGCTCCGCCGTGCGGTCGGCCCAGCCGCGCAACCCGTTCGGACGCGCCGGATCCGGGTCGCCGACCCCCTCGGTGAACGAATCCCCCAGCGCTACGTACCGGTGAAAGCCAGACTCCGTCATGAACGGAATCGTCTCACCTGTCTAATTCCGCAGCGCGTCGGCCGTCTCCTGGTTCGCGGGCAGGAACGCCTCGATGCTCAGCTCCGCGAGCGTCACATCGACCGCAGTGCCGAACGTGGTGACCGTGCTGATGAACGCCAGCTCGCCATCGGGCGTACGCAGGCGGAGGGGCACCGCCACACGTCCCTCCGCTGTGCCGGGTTCGAGCCCACCCGGGTACGACGCGAGCTCGTCGTACAGCTCGCGCAGCTCGTCGGAGGCGGTGACCGCGATCTCGCGCGCGAGGCGCTCCAGGATGTGCCCACGCCACTCGGCGAGGTTGGCGATACGAGGTGCGAGCCCGTCCGGATGCAGGCTCGCACGCAGCACGTTGACGGGCGGCGCAAGGAGCTCATCGGGCAGTCCGGTAAGCAACATCGGGACGGCATCGTTGGACGCCACGAGGTGCCAGCCACGGTCGACGACCAGCGCCGGGAACGGGGCGTACCCACCCAGCACGCGGTCGATCGCCACCCGGATCGGCCGCATCTCGTCGTCGTCGAGATCGAGCGTCGAGTACGCCGGAGCGAACCCGGCGGCGAGGAGCAGCTGGTTGCGCTCGCGCAGCGGGATGTCGAGACGCTCGGCCAGCCGCAGCACCATGTCGCGGCTCGGCTTCGACCGACCGGTCTCGAGGAAGCTCAGGTGGCGAGACGAGATGTCGGCCTCGATCGACAGGTCGAGCTGGCTGATGCTGCGGCGGTTACGCCATTCGCGCAGCAGCGGCCCGATCGCGGACTCCGTACGTTCGATGGTCACCCGGAAATCGTAGGTCGTGGACATGCCTCAAGGGTCGACGCGTGCGCTCTCCCGCGCCATTACCTCCGGCGTAACGTGGCAAGCGGCGAGCAGCCCCGGTTGAACAATGCTCGAGAAGCGAAGCGTAGGTGCACTGAGTAAGAAGGGCACCGAGGGGACCCGAGATGTGGGCCGAGAGTGCCGTAGTGACAACGGTCGCGTGGTCGGCTCGGGTGCACTGTCGGCCCGCATCTCGTAGAGAGGGTCACTCACAAGCGAGCGTCAACCAACGCCTGTACCGCGGAACAGCGACCATCTCTACGAGATGTGAAACGAAAGTGCGCGCGAGCTTGCGGTTGCTCGCCGCGGTAGCGCACTTTCGATCCACATCTCAGGTTTCCTTCGGTGGCCTTCGTACCCTGTGCACCTTTGTTGGCCTTCTCGAGTCCTGTTCACCCTGGGCTTCTCGGCTCGGTTTCGCTGCGGTAGACAGGAGGAGTCATGTCTGAGGTTGCAGGACTCGTCGACGCGATGCCGTACGCCCGCCGGCTCGGCATCGTGATCGACACGGCTCGTCGCACAGGTGACACAGACGCAGGCGGTATTAGCCGCGCCGTGAACCGCTGCGCTGGCTCGACCTGCGACGTCGGTTGCCGCGGTTGCGGTTACGCCCACCGCCGTTGGAACCCGACGGCACCCGCACTGCCACCGTCGCCGGATCGACCTGGTCGGCCGGGGGACCGGTGAGCTCGACGATGTCGGCCGAGTCGGGTACGACGGAGACGACGACCGGGTCGATGGAGGCCCGCCGCATCAGCTGGCGTACGTCGCGACGCTGGTCGTGCGTGACGACCGTGACGACACGGCCCTTGGCGCCGGCGCGTGCCGTACGCCCGGAGCGGTGCAGATAGGCCTTGTGCTCACTGGGCGGATCGACGTGGACGACGAGCGACACGTCATCGACATGGATGCCGCGAGCGGCGATATCGGTGGCAACGAGTACCCGCGCGGTCCCCGACCCGAACGCCTCGAGGTTGCGCTGACGCGCACCCTGGCTGAGGTTTCCGTGCAGGTCGACGGCCGGGATGCCGGCCGCCGTCAGCTTGCGGGCAAGGGCGCGGGCGCCGTGTTTGGTACGCGTGAACGCGAGCGTCCGGCCACGACCGGCAACCAGCTTGCGGACGACCTCCGACTTGTGGTTGCGGTCGACGACGAACGCGTGGTGCTCCATCTCGGGTACGTGCGACGTCTCGCTGTCGACCGAATGGGTCACCGGGTTCGTCAGGTACCGCTTGACCAGTGTCTGGATGCCGTTGTCGAGGGTCGCGGAGAACAGCAGCCGCTGCGCCGACCGCGGTGTCTGGTCGAGAAGGCGCTTGACGGCGGGGAGGAAGCCGAGGTCGGCCATGTGGTCCGCCTCGTCGAGCACGGTCACCTCGACCTCGGAGAGTCGGCAGTGACCCTGGCCGATGAGGTCCTCAAGCCGGCCCGGCGTCGCGATGCAGACATCGACGCCCGCCTTGAGCTTGGAGACCTGCGGGCCCTGGCTGACACCGCCGTACACGGTCATCGACCGAAGCCCGAGGCTCGTCGCGAGTGGTACGACGGCCGCCGCAACCTGTGCCGCGAGCTCGCGGGTGGGGACGAGCACCAGCGCCCGGGGCGTGCCAGGACGGCGGCGACGTCCCGATCCGGCGAGCGTGCTCAGGGTCGGTATCGCGAAGGCGATGGTCTTGCCACTCCCGGTACGCCCGCGGCCCAGGACGTCACGTCCGGCGAGGGAGTCCGGAAGGGTCGCGGCCTGGATCGGGAACGCGGACTCGATGCCTTGCGCCGTCAGCGCGGAGACGATCTCGTCGCGTACGCCGAGGTCGGCGAATCCGGGCGATCCGGACTCGGAAATGGGCATGGTGCTGTGTTGCAAAGTCAAGGGAAGTCCTTGGGCTCAGGTGGCCGCGGTTGCAGGACCGATCGCAAGAGACTCGAGAAAGGTAGGGGCGCCGCGTAGGTCGGGCGCTCAAGCAGACGACCGAGGGCTCGCCGAATGCGTGCCCAGTCGAGGTAAAGCGTACACGTCGAGCCCTGTTCGTACGCGACGCGTGGGCCGAATGGGACGCGTGTCACCATTGCGGCACCATGCGCCTCATCGACCATCTGCCCGACTCTGCCGATGCCGACGCACTGTACGAGGCGTTCGGCACGTGGGCGGGCGATCAGGGCATCGAGCTGTACGCCGCGCAGGACGAGGCGCTGATCGAGATGGTCTCCGGCTCGAACGTGATCCTGGCGACCCCGACCGGGTCGGGCAAGAGCCTGGTCGCTGCCGGCGCGCAGTTCGCGGCACTCGCCGAGGGCCGCCGAAGCATCTACACGGCACCGATCAAGGCGCTCGTGTCCGAGAAGTTCTTCGCCCTGTGCGAGATGTTCGGTGCCGACAACGTCGGCATGCTGACGGGTGACGCCTCGGTCAACCCCGACGCGCCGATCCTGACCGCGACCGCGGAGGTCCTTGCCAACAGGGCTCTCCGTGAAGGCGCCGCCTCCGACCTCGGGCTCGTCGTCATGGACGAGTTCCACTTCTACGCGGAGCCCGACCGCGGCTGGGCATGGCAGGTGCCGCTGATCGAGATGCCGCGGGCACAGTTCCTGCTGATGTCGGCAACCCTCGGCGACACCACCCGCTTCGAGCGCGACCTCCGCCGGCGTACCGGGCGAGCCACGTCCACGGTCTCCTCCGCCGAGCGTCCGGTGCCGTTGAACTTCGAGTACGTGGTCACGCCGATGCACGAGACCCTCGAGGAGCTGCTCGAGACACATCAGGCGCCCGCGTACGTCGTGCACTTCACCCAGGCGGCGGCGCTCGAGGCGCGCGCAGGCGCTGAGCAGCATCCGCGTTTGCACGCGTGAGGAGAAGGACGCGATCGCCACCAAGATCGGCGACTTCAAGTTCCGCTCAGGCTTCGGCAAGACGCTCTCTCGCCTTGTACGTATGGGCATCGGCGTGCACCACGCGGGAATGCTTCCCCGCTATCGCCGGCTGGTCGAGACCCTCACGCAGGCGGGTCTGCTGAAGGTGGTGTGCGGCACCGACACCCTCGGCGTCGGCATCAACGTGCCCATCCGCACGGTCGTGTTCAGCGGCCTCTCCAAGTACGACGGGATCCGACAGCGACAGCTCAACGTACGTGAGTTCCAGCAGATCGCCGGCCGGGCGGGCAGAGCCGGGTACGACACGGTCGGCACGGTTGTCGTACAGGCGCCCGAGCACGAGGTCGAGAACCACAAGTCGCTCGCGAAGGCCGGCGACGACCCGAAGAAGCGTCGCAAGGTCGTGCGCAAGAAGCCACCGCAGGGGTTCGTCTCCTGGGGCGAGGGCACCTTCGAGCGCCTCGTCGGATCGCAACCCGAGCCGTTGGTCTCGCGGATGCGGGTCAGCCACTCGATGTTGCTCAACGTCGTCGCACGACCGGGCGATGCGTTCGAGGCGATGCATCACCTCCTGCGCGACAACGATGAGGATCGCCGCACGCAGAACCGTCTCATCCGAGAGGCGATCGGCATCTACCGCGCGCTCGTGGCCGGCGGCGTCGTCGAACGCCTCGACGAGCCGGACGCCGACGGCCGTCGCGTACGCCTGACCGTCGACCTGCAAGAGAACTTCGCGCTCAACCAGCCGCTGTCGACGTTCGCGGTCGCGGCTCTCGATGTGCTCGACTCCGAGAGCCCCACGTACGCGCTCGACGTGCTGTCGGTGATCGAGTCGACGCTCGAGAACCCCCGACCCGTCATCTCGGCGCAGCGGTCGATGGCGCGCGGCGAGGCGGTCGCGGAGATGAAGTCCGAGGGCATCGAGTACGAGGAGCGCATGGAACTGCTCGAGGACGTCGAACATCCGCAGCCCCTGCGCGACCTGCTCGAGGTGGCGTACGAGCACTACCGCACGGGGCACCCGTGGATCGCCGATCACGAGCTACGGCCGAAGACGGTGGCGCGAGACATGTTCGAGCGCGCGATGACGTTCGGTGAGTACGTCGCGTTCTACCGGCTCGCGCGCTCCGAAGGCATGGTGCTGCGCTACCTCTCCGATGCGTACAAGGCCCTGCTCCACACGGTTCCCGACTCCGTACGCACCGAGGAGCTGAGCGACATCACCGAGTGGCTGGGCGAACTCGTACGCCAGACCGACTCCAGCCTGCTCGACGAGTGGGAGAAGCTCGCCGCCGGCGAGTCGGGGGTCGAGGTGCGCCCCGAGATGGTCGACGACGAGCCGGCAGCGGTCACCGGCAACAAGCGCGCGTTCCGGGTGCTCGTACGCAATGCGATGTTCCGACGTATCGAGCTGGCGGCGCTACGACGCTACGACGAGCTCGGGGACCTCGATGCCGATGCGGGCTGGGATGCCGACGCGTGGGCCGACGCGATGGCCGAGTACTTCGAGGAGTACGACCGCGTCGGCACTGGCCCGGACGCGCGAGGCCCGGCGCTGCTCACCATCGCCGAGTCTGCGGGGCACTGGGATGTACGCCAGACCTTCGACGACCCCGAAGGGCACCGCGACTGGGGTATCGGCGCGATCGTCGACCTGGCGGAGTCGGACTCGATCGGCGCCGCTGCCGTACGGATAACGTCCGTCGGCCCCTATGCTGCCCGCTGACCGCCGAGTCGTCACACCCGCACCGCCCAGCCGTCACTCCCGCACCGCAGAGTCGTCGTGCTGCACCGCCGACCCGTCACTCCCGCACCGCCGACCCGTCGCTCCCGCACCAATTGCACTTGCGCGGTTTGCTGGCCGATCTACGAGATGTGATCCGACACTGCGACTCGTCGCGACTCCACTCGTGGCGACTTCGCAGTCTCGGACCACATCTCGGGTCTGCGCCGCTGACCTTCTCGTTCAGTGCACGCTCGAACGTGGATCCCGATCCTCCTCACCCCGGGGTTCTCGCCGCGGCACGTGCCCGCCCTGGGGTTCTCGTCGCGACACGTGCCCGCCCTGGGGTTCTCGTCGCGGCACGTGCCCGCCCTGGGGTTCTCGCCGCTCGTACGCTCGCGATCGGGGTACTCACGGCTGCGTACGATGTGCTCGTGCGCTCCGAGGGCGAAGGATTCTGACAGGTGGCCGATCTGATCATCGTGGCGGCGATCTGCATCCGCGACGCGAGCGGCCGGCTCCTCACGGTCCGCAAGCGAGGCACCGACCGGTTCATGTTGCCGGGCGGCAAGCTCGAGCCCGGCGAGACGCCCGCGGAGGCGGTCGTACGCGAAACCGCCGAGGAGGTGGGCATCTCCATCGACCCCGCGGCCCTTGTTCCCCTCGGCCATTGGCACGCGCCGGCGGCGAACGAGCCCGATACGCGGCTCGAGTCGACCGTGTTCGCGGCCGAGGTCGACCATCCCGAGCCGAGGGCGGCGCGCGAGATCGCGGAGATCCGCTGGCTCGATCCCGGCCGAGCCGACGAGCACGACGACCTTGCGCCGATGATCACACTGCACGTGCTCCCGGCGATCGCCTGACCGTGAGCATCGCGCCCGTGAGCCGATAACGCATGGCTCGGGTCGACGCCGCCATGCGATCATCGACAGATGGCAGTCGACCAGTTCCTGGCATTCGGCATCGCGGCATTCATCCTGATCGCGATCCCCGGGCCGAGCGTGATGTTCGTCGTCGGTCGTGCGCTCGCGTACGGCCGGCGCACCGCGCTGGCCTCGGTGGTTGGCAACGCATTCGGCATGTTCGCCCTCGCCATCCTGGTTGCCCTCGGCCTCGGCCAGCTGGTCGCCGAGTCGATCACCGTGTTCACGATCGTCAAGTACGCGGGCGCCGCATACCTCGTCTGGCTCGGCATCCGCGCAATTCGCAAGCGGTCCGCCGTCTCGGCGCTGACCGCTGAGCACCAGTTCGCCGAAACCCAGAGCACATGGCGCTCGCTGCGCGAAGGGTTCCTGGTCGCGGTCGCGAACCCGAAGGGGTTCATCATCTTCGCGTCCGTACTCCCCCAGTTCGTCGATCGGTCGTCGGGCCACGTACCACTGCAGATGCTGCTGCTCGGCCTGCTCGCGGCCGTGGTCGCGTTGATGAGCGACAGCGTCTGGGCGGTCGTCGCGAGCGGCGTACGCGAGTGGTTCGCACGGTCTCCGCGGCGGAGTGAGGCAGTGCAGGCCGTCGGAGGGTTCTCGATGATCGGCCTGGGTGTCTCGGTCGCGGTGACCGGCCGGCACGACTGACGTCTCCACGCGGCAGCACTGACGTCCTCGCGGTTGGCGGGGGGTCGTAAGGTCACTCACGTGCCCGGATCGATTCTTGGAACATCAGTGCGGCGTGTCGAGGATCCCGATCTCGTACGCGGCCGCGCGACCTTCGTAGACAACGGCCAACCGGCCGGCGTCCTGCATGCGGCGTTCGTCCGCTCGACGTACGCCCATGCACGGATCGCCTCCATCGACACCGCCGAGGCGCGCGAGCTGCCGGGCGTCGTCGCGGTCTACACCGCCGCCGACCTCGACCTGGCGCCCTTCGCCGGCTTCTCGCCGGTCAACGAGGCGTGCAGCCGAGCCCCGCTCGCAACCGACCGCGTTCGCTTCGTCGGCGACACCATCGCCCTCGTCGTGGCAGAGTCAGTGGCCGCGGCCGCCGACGCGCTGGAGCTCGTCGACGCCGACCTCGAGCCGCTCCCGGTCGTCACCGACCCGGAGTCGGCGGTGGCCGACGGCTCTCCGCTGCAGTTCGAGGAGCTCGGCAGCAATATCGCCGCCGGTGTGCAAGACGATCCCGCCGTCGATGTGCTGGCCGACGCCGACCACGTCGTGCGCGCGCGGGTCGAGAACCAGCGGGTCGCGGTCGCCCCCATCGAGGGCAACGCGGTTCTCGTCGAGCCGGGCGACGAGCGGCTGACGGTGCACGTGTCGACCCAGATGCCGCATCTGAGCCGGTCGATGATCGCGAAGACGTTCGGTCTCGACCCCGATGCCGTACGCGTGGTCGCCCCGCATGTCGGCGGCGCGTTCGGCGGCAAGCCCGCCGTGATCGCCGAGCACGTCACCGTGATCGCCGCCGCGCGTCGCCTCGGCCGTCCCGTGAAATGGACCGAGACGCGCAGCGAGGCGATGCTCTCGATGCACGGCCGCGACCAGGTGCAGTACGCCGAGCTCGGACTCCGGCGCGACGGCACGTTCACCGGCATGCGCTGGCGCGTCGTCGGCGACTGCGGCGCGTACGCCGGCTTCGGTGGCGCACTGGCGCTCGGGCCGACTCGTACCATGGCACAAGGCGTCTACGAGATCCCGGCGATCAGCTACTCCGCGATCGCGGCGATGACCAACACCACACCGGTCGGCGCGTTCCGCGGCGCGGGGCGTCCCGAGTCGGCCGCCCTGCTGGAGCGGATCATCGACATCGCCGCCGACGAGCTCGGCATCGACCCGGTCGAGCTGCGCCGCCGCAACGTGATCCCGCCCGACGCGTTCCCGTACACGACGCGTACCGGAGCGACGTACGACAACGGCGACTACGATCTGCCGCTTCGCGAGGCGCTGCGCATCGCGGGATACGACGAGCTGCTCACGGAGCAACAGCGCCGCCGCACCGACGGCGACGTGCGTCAGCTCGGCGTCGGCATTGCGCTCTACGCGGAGGTCACCGGCGGCGGCTCGGGCGAGTACGGCTTCGTCGAGGTACATCCCGATGCGACGGTGACGGCGATGGCGGGTACGTCGGCGCACGGCCAGGGGCACGCGACGGCGTTCTCGATGCTCGTCGCCGAGCGGCTGGGCATTCCGATCGAGTCGGTCGCGTACGTCCAGTCAGACACCGCCCGAGTGCCGCGCGGCAGCGGTACGGGCGGCTCACGATCCTTGCAGCTCGGCGGCAACGCGGTGCTCGGCGCGGCCGACGCGGTGCTCGAACAGGCCCGTGGCATCGCCGCCTCGATGCTCGAGGCGTCGTCCGCAGACGTGCAGCTGGACGACGACGGCGCGTTCACCATCGCCGGCGTGCCCAACGTATCGCTGCGCTGGGCGGAGGTCGCGACGTACGCCGCCGAGCACCAGACGCCGCTGCGGTCCGGCTACGACTTCGCCCCCGACGGCGCGACATTCCCGTTCGGGGCACACGTCTCGGTCGTGGAGGTCGACACCGAGACTGGGCAGGTCACGCCGGTTCGCCATATCGCCGTCGACGACTGCGGCCGGGTGCTCAATCCGCTGCTCGTCCAGGGCCAGCAGCACGGCGGCGCCGCGCAGGGTGTCGCGCAGGCGCTCTGGGAGGAGTTCGTGTACGACGAGGACGGCACGCCGCTGACGTCGACGTTCGCCGACTATGCGCTGCCGACCGCGGCGGACGTCCCTCCGCTCGAGGTGTCGAACACCGAGACGCCGACGCCGATGAATCCGCTCGGCGCCAAGGGCATCGGCGAATCGGCATCCGTCGGATCCACCCCGGCCGTGCAGAACGCCGTCGTCGACGCGGTCAGCCACCTCGGCGTACGCCATATCGACATGCCGTGCTCGCCCGACCGGGTATGGCGCGCGATCGAGTCCGCACGCCGCGGTGAGGCACCGGAGCTGTGGCGGGATCCGCCGAAGGCGTTCGACACACTGCCGATCCGCGGTCGAGCCGGCACCGACGAGCCCGAGACCGCCGATATCTGACCCACCGAGGCAGGCGACAGCCCCCGTGGGCCTCACCTTTCAGCCCCGTTCTCGCCGATTTTGGGGCCGGAACGTGCGGCTCACGGGGGCGGCGCGGCCAGAACTCTGCCCTCAGCGTTTGGGGAGGGTGGGCGTACGCCCGTGCAGCATCGTGATCAGCTGGGCGAACAGCGAGTCGTCCTTGGCGGTACGCGTGAACGTCGTCAGCGTCAGCGGGGCCTTGAACCGCTGCACGGCAACGGACTTGGGGTTCGCGAACTCGCGGAGGCCGTCCGGCCCGTGGATGCGTCCGAAGCCCGAGTCTCCGACGCCGCCGAACGGCAGCGAGGGGATCGCCGCGAACGAGATCACGGAGTTCACCGACGCCATCCCCGACCTAATCCGTCGCGCCAGTTCGACCCCGCGGCGCCGCGAGAACACCGTCGCGCCCAGGGCGTAACGCGAGGCGTTCGCCCGGCTCACCGCCTCGTCCATCGACGCGACCTTGGCAATCGTCACCGTCGGCCCGAACGTCTCGTCCGTCACGGCGCGCGAGTCCTCCGGTACGTCGACGAGCACGGTCGGCTGCACGTACGCCTCGCCGACGGCATCCGGACCGCCGAGCAGCGCCTGCCCGCCTCGCTGCGTCGCGTCGTCGATGTGGTCGCGGATGACGTCCAGCTGCGACGGCATCGTGATCGGACCGATCTGGCCGCCCGGCTCCGCGCGTACCTCCCGCGCCCGCGCGAGTACGCCGGCGACGAACTCGTCGTGCACCCGTTCGTGCACGTACACGCGCTCGACGCCCGTGCAGGTCTGTCCGGCGTTCGACATCGCCCCCCACACGGCGGCATCCGCAGCCGCATCGAGGTCGGCGTCCTCGTCGACGACCAGGACGTCCTTGCCGCCGGCCTCGATCACGACCGGCGTCAGACTCTCCGCACAGGCGGCCATGACCCGCTTGCCGGTAGCGGTCGAGCCCGTGAACGCCACCTTGTTGACACCGGAGCGACACAGCGCGGCACCGGTCTCACCGAACCCGGTGACGACCTGCAGCACGGGGTGGCCGGGCACCGCCTCGGCGAACGAGTCGGCTAGCCAGCGCCCGACTCCGGGCGTGAACTCGCTCGGCTTGAACACCACGGCGTTGCCTGCGGCCAGGGCGTACGCGATCGACCCCATCGGCGTGAACGCCGGGTAGTTCCACGGACCGATGACACCGACGACCCCGAGTGGCTGATACTCCACGTACGCCGCATGGTTGGCCATCAGCAGGCCCGGCGACACGCGCCGACGCCCGAGTACCTTCTGCGCATGCTTGGCCGCCCAGCCCAGGTGGTCAATGGCGAGCCCGGCCTCGAGCTGCGCGTCGGCGTACGGCTTGCCCGTCTCGTCGTGCATGAGCGCCGCGAGCTGGCCGAGGCGCCGCGCGAGTACGCCCTTCCAGCGGTCGAGATGCTCCTGGCGCTCATGAAAGCCGAGCGCCGACCACCACGTCGCCGCCTCGAACGCCGCGCCGACGGCCCGATCGACCTCGGCCTGCCCGTCGACCGGATGAGTGCCGACGACATCGCCGGTGGCCGGGTCGAGGGACTCGAACCTCGAAGTCATGAGCTCTCCTTCAACAGGTCGGCGGCCCGCTCGCCGATCATGATCGTTGGTGCATTCGTGTTGCCGCGCGGCACGACCGGCATCACCGACGCGTCGACGACACGGAGACCCTCCACACCACGGACGCGCAGCTCCGGGTCGACGACTGCATCCTCACCTGAGCCCATCGCGCAGGTGCCGACCGGGTGGTAGAGCGTCTGCGTCTGCGTGCGTACGAGCTCGCGCAGGTCGTCGTCGGACGGCTCGGACGTCGCCGGGAAGAACGGCTGCGCAAGGTATTCGGCGAACGGCGCGTGCGTCGCGATCTCGACCAGCCGACGCAGGCCGGCGACCTGCGCGTCGAGGTCAGCCGGGTCGTCGAAGTACGCCGGGTCGAGCGCCGGATGCCAGTCGGGGTTGGTCGAGCGGAGTCGCAGCGTCCCCCGGCTCGCGACCCGGACGAGCGTGGACGCGGCGGTCACCTTGCGCGAAACCGGCTCGTGCAGGCCGTTGTCGTAGAAGCCCGTCGGCGCCATGTGCACCTGCAGGTCCGGCGCGTCGAGATCCGGTCGGCTGCGGAAGAACGCACCGGCCTCACCGATGTTCGACGTGAGTGGACCCGCGCCGCGCAGCTTGGCCTGGAGCAGCCCGCTGACGTTCGCGAAATCGACGATGTCCGTTGTGTCCTTGGTGTGCCAGATCAGCGGGGTTGCCGGGTGGTCGTGGAGGTTCTGCCCGACGCCGGGTACGTCCGCGACCACGTCGATACCGAGCTCGCGCAGGTGCGCGCCCGGACCGATGCCGGACAGCATCAGCAGCTGCGGCGAGTTGATCGAACCGCCACTGAGGATCACCTCGGCGTCGGCGTACGCCGCGTGTTCCTCGCCCTCGTGGCGATACCGCACCCCGACGGCGCGGGTACGCGCGAACTCGACCGCCGCGGCGCGGGCCTGGGTACGCACGACGAGGTTCGGCCGGTCGAGCGCCGGTCGCAGGTAGGCGTCGGCGACCGACCACCGGGAACCGTTCTTGCAGGTCACCTGGTACAGGCCGACGCCTTCCTGGCTCGCTCCGTTGAAGTCGTCGGTGCCCTTCATGCCGGCGGCAACGGCGGAGTCGACCCAGGCATGACTCAGCTCGTGAGTGTAGCGCCGGTCCTCGACGTGCAACGGGCCCTCGGTGCCGTGAAACGGGTGACCGAGCCGGGTATTGCCCTCGGCGCGGATGAAGTACGGCAGCACGTCGTCGTATCCCCAGCCGACGGCGCCGTAGCCGTCCCGCCATTCGTCGTAGTCGGCCGCGTTTCCGCGGATGTAGATCATCGCGTTCATCGACGAACAGCCGCCGAGCGCCTTCATCCGCGGCCAGTACGCCCGTCGTGCGTTGAGCTGCTTCTGTTCGGCGGTCGCGTAGTTCCAGTCCCATCGGGTCTTGAACAGGGTCGTGAACATCGCCGGGACGCGGATCTCGTCGGCGTCGTCCTCCCCACCGGCCTCGAGCAGCAGCACCCGTACGCCCGGGTCCTCGCTCAGCCGTGCGGCGACGACCGCTCCCGCACTACCTGCACCAACAACCACATAGTCGAATCGGTCGGCCATCGGGCCCTCCTCGGGGCGGTGTACTCGACTAGAGCGTAATCCCACGAGCTAGTCCACGAGCCCACGGATCCGGCCGTCGAGGACCCGCCGGTCACCACGGCCGATCACCGCCTCCACCACCTCGATGCCGTCGGGTATGCGGGCCAGCGCGTCGACCAGCGCATCGTTCGAGTCGACCTTCTGGTGCGCGACACCCATCGACGCGCACAGCACGCCGAGGTCGACACCGGTCGGCGTGCCGAAGATCCGCTCGAACGCGTCGGCGTACTCCTCGGCCCCTTGCTCCAGGGTCGCGAAGATGCTGCCGCCGTCATCGTTGGCCACCACGATGGTCAGGTCGGGACGCGGTTCGTCGGGCCCGAGCAGCAGGCCGTTGCTGTCATGGAGGAACGTCAGGTCGCCCACGTACGCGAGCGAACGCGACGACCTGCGCCCCAGTGCCGCACCGATCGCGGTCGAGATCGTGCCGTCGATACCGGCCAGGCCGCGGTTCGCCATCACCATCCGGCGCTCGCCGACCGGGTACGCGCGCGCCATCAGGTCGAGGTCGCGGACGGGACTCGACGAACCCACGACCAGCAACCCCTCCGGCGGCACCGCTTGCGAGACGGCCCGCGCCACCGCCCACGGGGTGAGGCCGGGCAGCTCGGACAGCAGCCCATCGAGCCGGGCGCGTATCTCTGCGTCGGCCGCGGTCCACTCCTCCAGCCAGCCGTCGCCCGCGGGCTCCGGCGCCTCGACCGCCTCGACCACCCGCGCCGCTCCGCGTACGACCGGTGCGTCGTGCGGCGCGACCACCACCACCTCGACGTCGGCGCGGTCGAGAAGCCCGGTCACCGGCCGCGACAATGTGGGGTGGCCGTACACGACGACGCGCTCGATCCGCTCGGCGAGGCTCGACCGGCCGAGCAGCAGCCGATATGTGGCGATCGGGCGTGTCCCCGTACGCGAGCCCGAGGTCGGCTCCGCGAACAGTGGCCAGCCGGCGTCCTGTGCGAGCACCCGCGCCGGCGGCCCGGCATCGTCGCCGGCGACGACGACCGTGCGCGGGCCGACGTCCAGCGCCACGGGCTCGGGTCGCGCCGGAGCCGACGCCGCGGTCCAGGGCACGTCGCCCGGCCGACCCGGCGGCACCTCGACGGACGGCGCGGCAAGCGGCTCGCGCAGGCAGACGTTGAGATGCACCGGCCCCGAGCGGCCGGCGGCGAACGTACGCGAGGCGACCGAGCGCCAGTCGGCCGAGCTCGCCGGAATGACGTCGGCCGCCGGGATCTCGGCATATCGCACCACTGCGTCGCCGAACAGCTTCACCTGGTCGGTCGTCTGGTTCGCGCCGGTGTCCCGCAGCTCTGCGGGACGGTCGGCGCTCACCACGATCAGCGGTACGCGCGAGTGCGCCGCCTCGAGCACCGCGGGGTGAAGGTTCGCGACCGCCGTGCCGGAGGTCGTCACGACGGGGACCGGGCGGTGCGAGCCCTTCGCCAGTCCGACCGAGAGAAAGCCGGCGCTGCGCTCGTCCACACGTACGTGCAGCCGCAGCCGACCGGCCCGGTCGGCCTCGTGCAACGCGTACGCCAGCGGCGCGGAACGCGACCCGGGAGACACCACGGCGTCGCGTACGCCGAAGCGGACGAGCTCGTCGACGACAACGTGTGCGACCGCCGTCGCGGCGCTCATCGCGACCGGTTTCCGTAGTCGGTGATCTGAGTCACAGCGGGCTCAACGGGGGGCATCCGGGACACACGCGCGAGCCTACTCCCCAACGGCCGTTGTGAAATCGTGACTCGCGCCGGATAGTTTCGTAACCCGACCACGCGTTATCGTCCAAGCTGCAGTAGTACGCGCGTAGGGCCGTTGACGTCCACAGGGGCCGGACCCACCGACGCGAACCTCAAGCGGCATATCGGGGATAGGTCTGTGCTGAAATTCATCGGACGACGCCTGGTCAGCTACGTGGCCATGCTGTTTGTGGCGACGAGTGCGACGTACTTCCTGGCGTCGTGGTTCCTCGACCCACGTTCGAACTACCTCGCCATGCGCCCGCAGCCCTCGGACGCTTCGATCGACAAGTCCCTGGACTACGCGAACATCAACGACCAGACGCCCCTGATCGAGCGCTACGGCGAGTGGGTCAAGGGAATCGTCCTGCACCTCGACTTCGGTAAGAGTCCGCAAGGTGAGCCGATCAACGAGGTGCTCTGGCATCGCGCGTTGATCAGCCTCGAGCTGGTGACGATCGCGACCATCCTCGCGATCGTGATCGGCATCTCCGTCGGCGTCGCGACCGCGATCCGCAAGTACAGCCTGTTCGACCGCACAGCCAACGCGATCAGCGTGCTGTTCCTCGTCACTCCCACATTCGTCATCGGGCTCCTGGTCGCCCTCGTGTACCTACGGTTCCACGAGTCGACCGGCATGAACCCGTTGTATGTCACCGGACCGATCGAAGGCGGGTTCCTCGACTTCTTCCGCTACATCGCACTACCGACGCTCACTCTGACGCTCGCGGGTTACGTCTCGTACCACTTCACCCAGCGGACGTATCTGCTCGACACGATCAACGACGACTACGTGCGTACGGCGCGGGCGAAGGGCCTGCGCAAGAACGTCGCCATCCGCCGCCACGCGCTGCGCACCTCGCTGATCCCGACGGCGATGGGTGTCGCGCTGAGCATCACGACGATCGTCACCGGCTCGGTGTTCGTCGAGAAGATCTTCTCCATCAACGGCGCCGGCTACTACTTCATCGACACGTTGAGCAAGAACGACATCAACGGCACGGTCGCGGTCGCGTTCCTCGGCGGTGTCGCCACCTGCGTCGGGCTGCTGCTCGCCGATCTCGCGATCGCCATGCTCGATCCACGGATCCGGATCAGTTAGGAGGGCCTGCGATGACCACACCGACCGTTGCCACCATCGAGGCCGAAGAGCGCGTCGCGATCCGGCGTACCTCCAAGGGCCGCCTGCTCGTACGTCGGTACATGCGCAACAAGCCCGCAGTAGTCGGGCTCGTCATGCTGCTGCTGTTGGTCGCGTTCACGCTGATCGGGCCGATGTTCGCCAAGTACGACTACGAGGAGCTCGACTTCCTGGCACTCAAGGAGGCGCCGTCGGGCGAGCACTGGTTCGGCACCGACAACGCCGGCGGCGACCTGTACGCGCTGTGCATCCGCGGTCTTGGTCGCTCCCTGATGATCGGCTTCATCGCCTCGATCGGCATCACGGTCATCGCCGCGCTCGTCGGAACCGCGGTCGCGTACTTCGGGGGCTGGATCGAGAAGGTCGGCACCTGGATCCTCGACATGCTGCTGGTCATCCCGGCGTTCCTGGTCATCGCGATCGTGACGTCGAGCGCGTCGGGCACGAACGGCTGGCTGTGGCTGACTCTTGCACTGATGCTGCTCGGCTGGGTCGGGTACGCCCGGGTCATCCGCTCGGTCGCCCTGTCGCTGCGCGAACGCGAGTACGTCTCGGCCGCGAAGTTCATGGGGGTCGACTCGTTCACCATCCTGCGCCGTCACCTGATCCCCAACCTGGGCTCGATCCTGATCATACATACAGTGCTCGGTGTCGTGTACGCGGTCGAGCTGGAGACCGCGCTGTCGTTCGTCGGCTTCGGCATCAACCCACCCGACACCTCGCTCGGCGTGCTGATCGACAGCGGGTCGAAAACGCTCGAGACAGCGCCGTGGATGTTCCTGATTCCGGCAGGTCTCCTGGTCGCGCTGTGCTTCGCGATGACGATGATCGGCGACGGGCTCCGAGACGCGCTCGATCCGTCGTCGGAGTCAGGAGGTAAGGCATGACCGCCGAACCGCTTAGTGCCGCACCGAAGTTCGGTGCACCCGACGGCACCGTGTTGAGCGTGCGTGACCTCCAGGTCGACTTCGCCAGCGAGGCCGGCAAGGTGCAGGCAGTGCGCGGAGTCTCATACGACCTGCAGCCGGGGCGTACGCTCGCGATCGCCGGGGAGTCCGGATCGGGTAAGTCGGTCACATCCCTTGCCATCATGGGGCTTCTGCCCACCTCGGCCGCAGTCCGTGGCTCGATCATGCTCGGTGACCGCGAGCTGGTCGGCCTCAATGACGCCGAGATGTCGAACATCCGCGGTCGCGACATCGCGATGATCTTCCAGGACCCGCTCTCGGCATTGACACCCGTCTTCACCATCGGTGAGCAGATCGCCGAGGCGCTCGACGTTCATCAGGATCTCAACCGGGCTCAGGTGCACGAACGCTCGATCGAGCTGCTCGACCTGGTCGGCATCCCGCGCCCCGCCGAGCGCCTGAAGTCGTACCCGCACGAGTTCTCCGGCGGCATGCGCCAACGGGTGATGATTGCGATCGCGATGGCCAACGACCCGAAGGTGATCATCGCCGACGAGCCGACGACCGCACTCGACGTGACGATCCAGGCGCAGATCCTCGACGTGCTCAAGACCGCCCAGCGCGAGACCGGCGCCGCCGTGGTGATGATCACGCACGACCTCGGCGTCGTCGCAGGCATGGCCGACGACGTGATGATCATGTACGCCGGTCGCCCGGTCGAGCGCGGCACCGTCGACGACATCTTCTATCGACCGCAGATGCCTTACACCATGGGGCTGCTGGGTGCCGTGCCCCGCCCCGACCAGGGCAAGGCGGAGCGACTCGTACCGATCGAGGGCAACCCACCGGCGCTCGTCGATCTGCCACCCGGGTGTCCGTTCGCGCCGCGGTGCCCGATGGCCGAGGATCGTTGCCGCACCGAAGAACCCACGCTGCTCGCCCACCAGGAGCCCGAAGACCACGTCGTTGCGTGCGTACGCGCCGGGGAGATCGTCGCCCGTGGGCTGAGTCCGACCGACGTGTTCCCGGTGCCGGAGGCCCCGGAGTCGGTCGTCGGCGACGCACCGCGTTCGGAGCGCCCGAGCGTGCTCGAGGTCGAGGACCTGAAGAAGCATTTCGCCCTGACCAGCGGCATGCTGCGCCGCAAGGCCGGCACCGTACGCGCCGTCGACGGCGTCACGTTCGACATCAGGCGCGGCGAGACGCTCGCTCTCGTTGGCGAGTCGGGGTGCGGCAAGTCGACGACGCTGCTGGAGATCATGCAGCTGAAGGCGCCCCAGAGCGGCCGCATCGTCGTGATGGGCAGCGACGTCGGCGCGATGAAGCGCCGAACGGATCGACACAAGCTGCGTGGCGAGCTGCAGATCGTGTTCCAGGACCCGATGGCGTCGCTCGACCCGCGGATGACGGTGTACGACATCCTCGCCGAGCCGCTGCGGGCGCAAGGCTGGAACCGCAAGCGGATCAACGACCGCATCGGCGAGTTGATGGACCTGGTCGGTCTCAACCCCGACCATGTCGACCGGTTCCCCGAGCAGTTCTCCGGCGGACAGCGCCAACGCATCGGCATCGGAAGAGCGCTCGCCGTCGAACCGGAGCTGATCGTGCTTGACGAGCCGGTCTCGGCGCTCGACGTCTCGATCCAGGCCGGCGTGATGAACCTGCTCGAAGACCTGCAGGCCAAGCTCGGGCTCTCGTACCTCTTCGTCGCGCATGACCTGTCGGTGGTTCGCCACATCGCCGACCGGGTCGCGGTGATGTACCTCGGCCGAGTGGTCGAGCTCGGCGAGATCGAGCGGGTCTTCACCCAGCCGCAGCATCCGTACACCGCGGCACTGCTGTCGGCGGTTCCCATCCCCGACCCGAAGGTCGAACGGGAACGCGAGCGCACCCTGCTCACCGGTGACCTGCCGAGCGCTACGCGGCACATCGAAGGCTGCAGGTTCCGTACGCGGTGCCCGGTGTACCGAGATCTGTCCGAGAAGGATCGCCAGCACTGCGAGACCGACGATCCCGCACTCCTCGGCGAGGGGGTGGTCGACCAATTGCGCGCGTGCCACTTCCCGACGTAGGCCGACGCTTCGGCGTACGGCGTAGAAATTCGACAATCCCAGGAGGGGTTATGAGATTGAAGCAGACGCTCGCGGTGGCCAGCACCGCTGCGTTGCTGACCGTCGCGGCCTGCGGTGGCGGAGATGACGACGACACGCAGAAGGTCGACGAACTGTCGCAGGCGGGCGTACCCGTCAACGCCAGCCCGCTTCCGATGCCGGAACAGGGCGTTGCGTACAACAACCCGCAGCCGCGGGACAACATCAAGGACGGCGGCTCCCTGACGCTGCCGATCGACAACCTCGGGCCGAACTTCAACGGCATGAACGTCGACGGGAACAGCGTCGCGACGGCCGAGATCATGATGTGGACGCAGCCGATGCTGTGGGACTACGACGAGAAGGGCACCCCGTCGCCCAACCCGAACTACCTCGAGTCGGTGGAGCAGGTCAGCGACGATCCGCAGACGATCAAGTACACCGTCAACCCGGATGCGAAGTGGAACGACGGCACCCCGATCGACTGGCGCTCGTTCAAGACCACCTGGATCACCAACAGCGGCGACAGCCGCTACAACCCCGCGTCGACGGTCGGCTACGACACGATCAAGAGCGTGGAGAAGGGCGAGAAGGACAACGAGGTCATCGTGACCTGGAAGACACCTTCGTACCCCTATCAGCTGGCGTTCCCCCAGCTCCTGCACCCGAAGAACAGCGATCCGGAGTACTACAAGAGCGGCTGGATCAACAACATGGACAACGATCTGTTGTCCGGGCCGTACATCGTCGACGAGCTGACCAAGGACACTCTCACCCTGAAGCCGAACCCGAAGTGGTGGGGCCCGGAGCCGAAGCTCGACACCGTCACGTACAACCAGATGGAGCCGACAGCAGCGGTCAACGCCTTCCGGAACGGCCAGATCGACGATGTCGAGATCAACAGCGGTGATGCCCTCGAGCAGCTCCGCGACGTCGATGGTGCAGTGATCCGGCGCAACTACGACAAGGCCACCGCCGTCTACTCCTTCGGCCAGGACAGCGCTCTGTTCAAGGACGATGCCGCCCGCGAAGCCTTCGTACGCGGTACCGATCGCGAGCAGCTCATCGAGATCGCCTTCCAGGGTCTCGACTGGGAGGAGGAGCCTCCGGGTTCGGCGAACATCTTCCCGTGGCAGGAGGGGTACGAGGACAACCTCGGCGAGCTCGGCGAGTACGACCCCGAGGCGGCCAAGCAGATCCTCGACGATGCCGGCTGGGTCGAGGGTGACGACGGGTACCGGGAGAAGGACGGCCAGGTCGCCGAGTTCACGTACGTCAACTTCGGCGACGACCCCGTCGCCGAGGCGACGGCGCGTGCGCAGCAGCAGATGGCCAAGGAGATCGGCCTGAAGATGAACATCGACAACCGGCCGGCCGCCGACTTCTCCAAGGCGCTCACCGACGGCGACTACGACGTCATCAAGATGGGCTGGGTGAGCAGCGACCCGTACGGCTGGGTGTGGGCCTGCCAGCTCATGTGCAGCGACTCGGAGAGCAACTACTCGGGGCTCGGCTCGCCGGAGATCGACAAGGGGCTGAAGGCCGTCGCGGCCGAGAAGGACCCGGCGAAGGCGGTCGAGATCATGAACGAGGCCGAGAAGAAGTCGCTGGCCCTGGTCGGGATGTTCCCGCTGTACGCGGGCCCGAAGATGGACGCCGCCAAGGAGGATCTGGCGAACTACGCCGGCGCCAGCAACAACGGCGGACTCGCGGGCTTCATGCTGCCGCACGCCGAGGACATCGGCTGGCAGAAGTAGTCACCCTCCGCCGCACCAGCAAATCGACATTTGTTATGCCCTGGCATAACAAATGTCGATTTGTTTGTCGGGGGATCAAGGGCCGTCGGCCGCGGTCCGCACACGCGTCAACCGCTCGTCCCATCGCGCGGCCGTCTCGTCGTCGGCGCGTACATCTGCCAGGTCTGTGCGCGGGTCCGGGCGTACGACCGGCAGTGCGCCGTCGCGCGGCGCGAGCGGGTCGTCGACCGTGTCGCGGGTGAGCAGGCGAGTCGTGGCGAGACCGCAGGCGTACGGCAGCTCGGGAAGTGCGGCAGCGAGAGCGACGCCGGCGGCGATGCCGATGCTGGTCTCGAGGGCGCTGGACACCACGACGGGAAGGCCGATCTCCTCGGCGATCCGCAGGCACGCGCGGACGCCTCCGAGCGGCTGCACCTTCAGCACGGCGACGTCGGCGGCGTCGAGGCGCTTGACGCGCATCGGGTCCGCCGCTCGCCGGATCGACTCATCGGCGGCTATCGGTACGTCGACGCGCTTGCGTACTGCCGCGAGATCCTCGACCGCGGCGCTGGGCTGCTCGACGTACTCGAGCCCGTTGGCAGCGCGGTCGAGTGCTCCGATCGCGACGGCCGCCTCGTCGACATCCCATGCCCCGTTGGCGTCGACCCGGATCCGGGCATCCGGCCCGAGCGCGTCGCGTACTGCTTCGACCCGGGCGACGTCGTCGGCAAGCGTCTGGCCCGGCTCGGCCACCTTGACCTTGGCCGTACGACACCCGTGGTCGCCGCTCGCGATCGCGTACGCACGCTCGGCATCGACCGCGGGAACCGTGCAGTTGACAGGAATCCGGTCGCGTACCGGCGCTGGCCAGGGGCGCTCGGCGGAGTCGAGCGCAGCGTCGAGCCACGGGCGCGACTCGGCCGCGTCGTAGTCCCAGAACGGGCTGAACTCCGCCCACCCGGCATCCCCACGCAGCAACATCCCCTCGCGGGTCGTGATGCCACGAAACCGGGTCCGCATCGGGATCGAGTAGGTGACGGTCTCCACCCGGCGCAGCGTACGCGGGGTGACGAGAGAATCTGCACTTGCCCGCGGATCGCGAGCCAACTGCAGATTCTCTCGTCACCGCCCGGCAGATTGTCCACAGATTGCGTGTGCCCGCTATCCGAGCGTTCCGAAATCCGCCACGCTGTGCCGCATGTCCGAGGCGCGTGCTGAGTTCGTACGGACCGTGTCGGAGTCGACTGTGACGGACCAGGACGGCGTGCTCGCGACGTGGCAAGCGGTGTCACTGTTCGGTCGACATCGGGTCGCGCGTGAGGTCCGAGCCGGTCGCTGGCACCGGCCGGCGCGCGGAGTCGTCGTGCTGCACAACGGCCCGCTC
The DNA here is from genome assembly GCF_025790165.1 of Solicola gregarius. Classification (GTDB taxonomy): domain Bacteria; phylum Actinomycetota; class Actinomycetes; order Propionibacteriales; family Nocardioidaceae; genus Solicola; species Solicola gregarius. Next base: position 2,858,039 of record NZ_CP094970.1, on the reverse strand, counting down.
TCGATCGCCCAGCAGCGTTGGGTGGCACTACTCGCCTGCGCGCGTGGGTCGGTGCTCGGCGGCATCACCGCGTTGCGTTGCGATGGGTTCACCGGACTCCAGTCCGATGCCGAGTTGCCGCGAGTGGTCCAACCGATGGGTGCCCGCGTCCCGCCGTACGCGAGTGTCAACGTCCACTGGTCGGAGTACCTGGACGAGCGCGATGTACATCCACTCCGGCAACCCGTTCGGCACCGGCCGGCGCGCGCCGCGATCGACGAGGCGAGCTGGACCCCGCACCCCGCGGAGAAGCGGGCACGAGCATTTGTGCTCGCCGTCGTTCAGCAGCGGTTGGCCACACCGCGACACTTCCGCGAGGCGCTGGAACGCCGAGGCGCATGCCGCCATCGGGCGCTCATAGTGGAGTCCATCCTCGACGCCGCCGGGGGCATCCAGTCGCTGCCCGAGCGGGACTTCGACAACCTGCGCAGTGCGCTCCACCTCCCCGAGCCAACAAGACAGGCGAAGGTCAAGCGCGAGGACGGCCGCTACTACCTCGACGTCGAATGGAAGGCGTACGACACTGCATGCGAGATCCATGGCATCCCGCATATGCGGATCGTGCAGTGGGAGTCGGATCTCGCCCGCATCAACGAGATCACCATCGACGGACCGCGGGTGCTGATCTTCAGCTCGTACGCGGTACGCCGATTGCAGGACCGAGTCGCCGACCAGCTGGTCCGGATGCTGCGCCGGGGCGGTTGGCGCGGGTGAGCAGCGTCGAGGACGAGAGAATCTGCAGTTGGCCCGCGATTCGCGGTCAACTGCAGATTCTCTCGTCGGTCACCCGGCCGCCAGCTCGCGCAGGGCCACCCGGTCCACCTTGCCGTTGGGCAGCAGCGGCAAAGCATCGAGCGGCACCAGCTGGCGCGGTGCCCAGGTGCGCGGCAGGCCAGCCGCGACGAGCGCATCCCGCAAAGACGCCAGGTCGGCCCCCGCGCCCGAGACCACGCACGCCACCACGCGCGTACCCCACTCGGCGTCGTCGACGCCGATCGCCATCGCATCGCGCACACCGTCGTACGCCCGCAACGCCTCGGTGACCGCGGGAAGCGGTACGTTCACGCCCCCGCTGACCACGACGTCGTCGACCCTGCCGATGATGCGGAGCCGGCCGTCGGAGTCGAGCTCGCCGAGGTCGGAGGTCGCGAACCACCCGTCCTGCAGGACCTCCGCGGTCGCATCGGCATCGCCTGCATACCCGTCGAAGAGCATCGGGCCGGCCAACTGCACCCGCCGGTCGTCGCCGATACGTACCCGCACGCCGTCGAGGGGCATGCCGTCGTACACGCACCCGCCGCTGGTCTCGCTCATCCCGTACGTACGTACGACGCGTACGCCAGCGGCACGTGCCGCATCGACCAGCGCTGGCGACGACGCGGCGCCACCGAGCAGCACGGCATCGAACGAGCGGAGTATCTCGACGTCGCCCGACTGCACGAGCCGATGGAGCTGCGTTGGTACGAGGGAGACGTAGCGCCGGTCGGCCGACAGTGCGTCTACCGCGGCGCCGAACGAGCCGTGGTCGCCTGCGACGACCGGCTCGTACCCCGCGATCAGCGAGCGCACGAGCACCTGCACCCCGGCGACGTACGTGGCCGGCAGATCGAGCAGCCACTGACCAGGACCACCGAGCCGCGCGTGCGTGGCCGCCGCCGACGCCGAGACTGCTTCCCGGGAGAGCCGGACGCCTTTCGGCTGCCCCGTCGAGCCGGATGTCGCAACGACGAGCGGTTCGACCGACCCGGGCGCCGCGAGCCAGTCCCGCAGCAGCGGGATCACCTCATGCGGTGCGCCGGTCACGGGGCGCAGGCTCGGCTCGCTCATCGACGCAAGCGTAGGCAAGGCCGGTCCCGTGCGCTGTCCCTGGCCCATGCACACAACGGACGGGCCGATCCCGACGTACGCCCCGGGGCCGCGTGCTGCCAGAATTGCCGCTCGTGGCTACCGCATCGCAATGGATCGAGGGCGCCCGCCCGCGTACGCTTCCCGCTGCCATCTCGCCAGTGGTCGCCGGCACCGGCGCAGCCGCGTTCGCCGACTCCGTCGTGTGGTGGCGGGCCGTGCTGTGCCTCGTGCTCGCGCTGCTCCTGCAGATCGGCGTGAACTTCGCCAACGACTACTCCGACGGCATCCGCGGCACCGACGACGAACGCGTCGGCCCCCTTCGGCTCGTCGGCTCGCGCGTGGCAACGGCCGGGTCGGTCAAGGCCGCCGCGTTCGGCTGCTTCGCGGTCGGCGCTGCCGCCGGTCTGGTGCTCGCCGCCGCGACGGGCTGGTGGCTGCTGCTGATCGGCGCTGCCGCGATCGCCGCCGCCTGGTTCTACACCGGCGGGTCGACGCCCTACGGCTACCGCGCGCTCGGCGAGGTGAGCGTGTTCGTGTTCTTCGGCCTGGTCGCGGTCATCGGCACGACCTACGTGCAGGTCGAGGAGGTCACCTGGCCGAGCGTCGCCGCCGCCGTCGGGCTCGGCGCGCTGATCTGCGCGATCCTGGTCGCGAACAACCTCCGCGACATCCCCACCGACCGGGAGTCGGACAAGCGCACCCTCGCCGTCGTGATGGGCGACCGCGGCACCCGGATGCTCTTCGTAGCGCTGCAGGTCGTCGCGCTCGCCGTGATCGGCTGGCTCGTCGCCGCGACCCCGTGGACGCTGCTCGCCCTGGTCGCGCTCGCACCTGGCGTACGCGCGTCGCTGCCCGTCGTACGCGGTGCGACCGGGATGGCGCTCATCCCGACACTGCGAGACACAGGGCTCACCGCACTCGCGTACGGGATCGGTCTCGGCATCGGCCTCGCGCTCGGCTGACACCGGCTCAGACGGGCCGTGCCACCTCGACCAGGTGATCGATGACCTGGCCGTACGTCCCCCGGGCACGATCGGTGTCGCGGTCGACGAGCCAGGCGAGGGAGACACCGTCGTTGACCGCCACGATCAGCCGCGCCAACGACTCGGCCGGCACCACCCACTCGACACTCGCCGCCTTCGCCACTGACTCGAGGGCGGTCGCCGCGGCGTCGAAGTAGCAGCGGTACTGCCAGCCGGCAAGGTCGCCGAGCTCCTCGTGCCGTAAGGCGTAGTCGGTCACCTCGTACGTGAGCAGGTGTACATCGGGCTCGGACTCGAGCGTCGTCCAGAGTGCCTCGAACGCGCGCTCGAGGCACTCGCGCACGCTGGAACCCTCGACCTGCACCGACGTCACCCGATGAATCTGCTCGTCGGCGATCGCCTTCACCATGTCGCGCAACAGATCGGTCATCGACCGATAGACGTAGTGCACGATGCCCGGAGTCGCCCCCGCCTCGGCGGCGACCGTACGCGTCGTCACAGCACCGACCCCCTCGCGCGTAGCGACCCGGATCGCGGCCTCGACGAGCTGATCTCGCCGATCATGCGAGGAGACTCGTGCCATCGACGTCGCTTCCTTTCGCGGCGGAGGTGGAAAGGACAGCCTAAGCCCGGATCGCGACCGTACGCGAGTCCGCTACAGGTCCACGCCGCCGCTGATGCGGGTCGTGCTCTGGCCTCCGACCCGCACCTGCCGCGAGCCTCTCGCCGCACGAGCAGTCCGATGACAGCTGCTGCGAGAGCGCGAGCTCCCCGCCCGACGTACCCGTCGGCGGCGCTTCGTAGTGAACCTGACCAACCTCGCCGACCTCACGCGTACCGGCGAGCTCATCCGCTGCGGTCGGCCGCGAGGTCGAGCCCGTCGAGGCTGTTGATACTCGGATGGTCGCCGAGCTCAATGTGCACCTCACCGCGGCGACGCACGCCGATAGTCGACCACCCCGCCGTACGTGCGGCGTCCAGCTCGGCGCAGGTGTCCGACAGGAACACCAGCTTCTCCGCGGCTGAATCGAGCGCCTCGGCGATGCGCACGTAGGCGGCGGCCTGGGTCTTCGCGCCGGTGTTGCGCGTGTCGAAGTGCGCGGTGAACGCCGACGCGAGGTCGGCCTCGACGCAGTGCGCAAACCACAGCCGTTGGACCCGCACTGGACAAGAGGAGTACACGTACAGCGGTACCCCCGCCGCACGCCAGCGGGCAAGCGCTGGGGGGACGTCCGGGAAGACTGTCCCGGTCAACTCGCCGGCGGCAAAGCCCTGCTGGCAGATCAGCCCCTGCAGGGTCCTCAGCGGTGCAACCTTGCGGTCCTCGTCGCTCCACCGCTCGAGTACTTGCGCAACGTCGCGCACGTCGGCATCGGACCGGCCGACTGCCCGGCGTACGTCCGCGACGACATCGGCGACCACCTCGCGTACGGCGGCCCCGGGCCGGACCACGGTGTCGACGAGGTGAGTGCGGGCGTACGAATCCAGGCCGTTCGCGAACGCCGCCGGCGGACTCATCGTGCCTGCGATGTCGAGGACGGCGGCCGTCGCCGCCACGACGTGGCGACCGCTCGTGCTCACCACGTGCCGACCCCGGCCGGCCGGGGCTATGGACCCACGTTCTGGGGCCGCCAATGCGTCAATCGCGGCCATGCACGGTTCCGATCCAGTACGCATGCCGTCGTCGCTACTCTCTGCGGTCGGTTTGCGCGCGAACGCCGCGCGGATCCTTGACGATGCGAATTCACCATGGAGTGCATCGCTTGTGGGGCAGCCTGTCGCGAGTCTGTCGGCCGCCGGACGCGACGACGAGATCACCTGAGTCGTCGGGGGCGGCCGGCGATCACGGGTACGTACCGCGCGCAGTCATCCAAGGAAAATGCACGGATCGATGTCATGAGGCGAAACGACCGGGTATGCGGCTTCGCCGTTGTGCGAGACTTCCGCCGAAGAGCGCCGACGTGTAACGCTCAGTACACCGAAATGCGATAATGGCAAGGCGATCGGGCAACGGCGACAGAGGCGAGAAAGACCCGTTCAGCCCGCGGCCGCGTCATGTTAGTACGCCCGCGTTTAGCGCATGGCGGGTGCGGCGTCCAACCCCTCGCAACCTTGGCGAACCATGTTTTAGCCCGTGCCCGAGCGGCAAGAATTCGGCCATCCGGCGACGTGGCCTCGGGACAACGACCGCCGGTTACGCATGCCGAGGGAGGATCGAACATTGAGGATCACCGATGCGCCGCTGAGCGCCACGAACCGTACTCACCCCCTTATCTCACGTCCCGCGGTGAACCGCGCCACGCCGGCTTCGTCCACCGACGTCCCGCAGAGCCGGCGGCGACGTCCACCGGGCGACGACATCCAGTTCCTTCGATGGCCGCTGCAATATTGCGAGCGCGATCGCTTCCTGAGTAACCGCACCCCGGTGCTGTGGGTGGCGGAATCCAATGCAGAAGCACCGGAATGTATTGACCCCCTCGAGGACTGGGTGCGCCCGCCTCTGAAACAAGGCGACGTAGACGCTCGCGTCGAAAGCCTGATTCAACGCGCCCGCAACGAACAGATCCCAGCAATCAGTCCGGACAACGTGCTGTGTACGCACGCCGCCCGGTTACCGCTGGCCGACACCGAGGCGGCGATCATGCACGTCCTCGTCGACAATTTCCAGCGAGTCGCCTCCCGCGATCAGCTCATCGAGCGCGCCTGGGGCGAGGAGTGCGACGACCACCGCAACGCACTCGACCTGCGCATCCTGCGTCTGCGGAGGCGTATCAAACCGCTCAAGCTCTCCATCGTCACCGTGTGGGGTCGCGGCTACCTGCTGGAGCCGGCGTGACCACGGCCGGTGAGCTCGTCACACCTACCGCCGCCGGACTGGTCAGACAGGTCGATGCCGAGCGGCCAGGCGTTGACGACGAGCGTGCCGCGACCGCCGTCAACCTCTTCGAGGACGTCGTCGCTCGGCACGCCCGTACACCGGCGGTGGTGGCGCCGGACCGCGCACTCACGTACCGCCAACTCGCACGGGCGTCACGCCGAGTCGCGCGTCGCCTGATCGAGCGCGGCATCGGACCGGAATCGATCGTCGCGGTCGTCGCAGACCGTGACTCGAGCGACTGGCTGGTCGGGCTTCTCGGAATCCTGCAGTCGGGCGCGGCCTACCTGGCGCTGGACCCGTCCTACCCGGCCATGCGGATCGGGTTCATGATCGCCGACGCCGAGCCCACGCTCCTGCTACACACCGGCCGGTCGCCTTGGGACCTCGACGTCGACGACCTCGTCATTGCCGACGCGAGCGCGCCTGGGGTGGCCGACGACGTACTCACAGACGCCGAACGACTCTCGCCCCTTCGCGTGGACAACCTCGCCTACCTGATCTACACTTCCGGCTCGACCGGGGAGCCGAAAGGCGTTGCAGTAACGCACGACGGTATGCGCGCACTCGCCACGACCCAATCCCGCACGATCGGCACCGGCGAGGGCGACCAGGTGCTGCAGTGGGCGTCGCCTAGCTTCGACGCCGCGTTCTGGGACATCACCCTGGCGCTCTTGCACGGCGCAACACTGCACCTCACCCCGGCCGAAGAGCTGCTGCCCGGCGAGCCTCTCTCGAACACGCTCACCGACCGCCGCATCACGCACGCGACCTTGCCCCCCCGTGGCACTCGGTGCTCTGAACCCATCGAGCGACGTGCTCCGCGGCGGAACCGTCGTCTCGACCGGAGACACCTGCACCCAGGGCATCGTCGATGCGTGGGCACCCGAACGTACACTCATCAACGGCTACGGCCCAACCGAGACAACGGTCGGCGCAACGATGAGCGAACCCTTGCGCGGCGGCCGCCGCGCCGACATCGGCACCGCCTTCGATGAGACGCGCGTCGACGTCGTGGACGACGAGCTCAGCTGCGTCGACAGCGGCCGGGTCGGTGAGATCAGAGTCGGCGGCCACGGCATCGCGCGCGCGTACCTCGGCCGACCGCGGCAAACGGCCGCCCGTTTCCGCCCCGACCCGAACGGGACGTCCGGCGAGCGGGTCTATCTCACCGGCGATCTGGGTGTACGCCGCCCGGAGGGGCACTTCGAGTTCGTCGGGCGCCGCGATGCCCAGATCAAGCTGCGCGGCTTCCGGATCGAGCTAGGCGAGGTCGAAGCAACTATCGCCGCGCACCCGGCGGTGTGCACGGCGGCCGTCGGGGTGCGCCAGCTTGAGCCGGGCAGCGACAGCATCATCGGCTGGGTGACACTCGCCGCCGGCTCCCGCCTTCAGGATCTGCAGCGCGATCTCCCCGACAAGCTGCCCCGGCACATGCTGCCGAACCGCCTGATCGTGCTCGAAACCCTACCGACCACTGCGCACGGCAAGATCGACCGAGCCCGACTGCCCACACCGACGGATTCCCCCGGGCATGACCACCCGGCCGAGGCCGCCGATCCGAGCGACCGCTCGGGTCGGCTCGGCGACCTGTCCGGCGACCTCGAAGACATCGTGCGTGAACTGTTCGTCGAGAACCTGCCGGCAGTCGACGCCGTCCGACCCGGCGACGACTTCTTCAGTCTCGGCGGGGACTCGATCAAGTTCACTCGGCTGATCAGCACGGTCGCAAAACGCACCGGCGTACGACTGCCGCTGCGCGACGCCTTCGAGGCGGCAACACCGGCCGGTCTCGCCGCCTTGGCCGGCGGCCGCACCTGATGCGAGACGGGCGGGTGCCGGCAGGCTCTGGGTGTGGAGCGCCGCTGTTACCTCAGGCTCTGTGTAGACGAAGTGGCAGGCTGCTGTAGCCGAACAGGAAGTTCGAGAAGACCTGTCGCGGTGCCGCAGCCTCCTCGATCCGGACGACACGCTCGCATAATGCGTCGAACAGGCAGCGCAACTCGATGCGAGCCATGATCGCGCCGACGCAGTAGTGCCTGCCCTGGCCGAAGGTGAGGTGGTCGCGCGCGGGGCGGTCGATGTCGAAACGCCCGGGCTGTTCGAACCACTCCGGATCGAGGTTGGCGGCGCTGTTCCACAATGCGACGACCTCGCCGCGGCGGATGGTGTGCTCGCCGATCTGCACATCGGCCGTCGCGGTTCGGGCGAAGTGCATCGACGGCGTACTCCAGCGCAGCACCTCCTCGATGGCTGTGGGCAGCAGGTTCGGCGACACGTTGCGGGACTCGCGTAGCTTGGTCCACTGCGCAGGGCAGCGCGCGAAGGCGAGAGCGCCGGTACCGGCAGACACGCGCGTCGACTCGTCGCCGCCGAGGATCAAGGAGTAGCAGTTGAGCGCGAGATCGTCGTCGTCCAACGGCTCACCGTCGACCTCGGCGCTCGTCAGCACACTGACGAGGTCATCGCCAGGGTCGGTGCGCCGCGCGGCCACCAGGTCGGCGAGGTAGAGCAGCAACTCGCTCCGCGCACTGATCGCGTCGAGTTCGGAGCTGTCCTCGTCATCGGACGACAGAGCCGCCTTGGTGTAGGTGAGTAGTTGCGGTCGATCTGACTCCGGCACCCCCATCAGGTCACAGACCGCCTCGATAGGGAGACGGTCGCCGACATCGGTCGCGAAGTCGACGGTGCATCGTTCCACCGCCTCGTCGACGACGCGTGCCGTGCGTCGCGCGATCGACCGCTCGACCGACTCGAGATGCCGCGGCGTGAAGAACCGGCTCATCGCCTTACGAAGCGCCCGGTGTCGTGCGCCGTCGGTTACCGCGAGCATGCGTCCACCAGCGGAATCACCGCCGGCGAGCAGGGTGTCGAGAATGCTGCCGCGCTCAGACGTGAAGTTCTCCCGATCACGGTAGGTCGCGCGGACGTCGGCATACGAGATGACCGACCAGAACCCGGTGTCTTCGAACGGCTGCCAGAACACGTGATCGCGGGCCCGCAACGATTCCCACAGTTCGACGAGATGGCCGTGTTCCCCGGGCCGAAAGGTCTGCGGGTCGGTGAGATCGAAGTCGAGTCCGGTGATCACCACCCAATGGTCCCGATTCATACGCACCGCAGCCAGCCTGACGAATGACCCGTGAATGATCCGTGCAAGGTTGTTCGACCGGGCGTCACGAAGACACCGAGACTCGAGGGGTGATCCACAGCGCCACGGCTCCGACCGCACCGCCCAAGAGACGCTGGCAGCACGGCGATCCACCTGCGCCGGGTACGCCACGCATCGTCTGCTGTCCGCACTCCGGCGGCAGCGCCACATACTTTCGGCCATGGTCGTCAGCGGTCCCCGACGGGGTCGCGTTGGTGCCCGTCCAATACCCCGGCCGGCACGAACGCCTCGCCGAGCCGTTCGCGGAGAGTGTCGAACAGATCGCTGATGCGCTCGCGACGGAACTCCTCGCGGACGTCGCCGAGGGACCCGGCGACACGCCAGTTGTACTGTTCGGCCACAGTATGGGCGCCTCTGTCGCGTTCGAGACCGCCCGGCGAGTCAGTGGTGCCGGCGCCACCCTGTGTGGACTCATCGTGTCCGCGCACGTCGCCCCCACGGTGCCCGTCACGAGCACGGTGCATGAACTGCCCGATGACCAGATGTGGCAGGCACTCGCTGAATGGGGCGGCACCGAGACCGAGGTCCTCGACCTCCCGGAACTGCGCAAACTGTTCACACCTGCCATCCGCGCCGACCTCACGATCAGTGCCGCCTATGTCGACCCTGCCGCCAACGGAAGCCTCGACGTCCCCGTCATTGCCCTGGCCGGCGAATCCGACTCAATCGCTCCGACATCCGATATGCACGAGTGGGCGGACGTGACCACCGGCGGATTCGCGATGCGTACGTTCCCCGGCGACCACTTCTACCTCGTCGACTACGTCGAGGACATACTGCGCATCGCCAGCGACGTCCTACAAGCCGCACATTCGGACTCCCCGTAGGCTCGGCCGCATGAGCAATACAGCCATCGTGGACAGGGACCGCTGGCTCGGGTACCGCTGGAGCGGACACGGCCTGGGTGGGCACGCAGAGGACGACGTTCTCGACGATCTGCTCCTCCTCGGCTTGCAAGGTAGTCGTCAGTCCAACGGCGAGCAGGCGCTCTCCCAGCGCACCACAAGCCTCGACAACACGGCCATTGCGGACGCGATCACTCCGAGCGGCCCCGCTGTGTGCATGTGGTCAGTACGCGGGGCGCCGCATGCGCACAGCGCCGATCAACTGGACCTGGTGCGCGATGCCCTCGCTCCGCTCGAGTCCGACGATGGCGGAGCGGCGTTCGTCGAAGCGGTCGATGAGGTCGCCGCCGCGCTCGGGAGAATCGTGCAGGGCAAGACACCCAAGGGCGACGCCAGCCGACAGGTCGCCGACGAAGTGTCGCCATCCCTGTCGTCGTACTGCCCGAGGTGCGATGCCGTACACGTGCCAGACGGGATGTTCCGAGCCGCGGTGCGGCAGGCGCAGGTCGTCATCGGCCCGTCGGAAGGCCGTGCCACGATCTTCTACCCACGTCCGAAAGTGAAGCAGCAAAGTGTCGAGAACCCACACAAGAGGTTCCTCGAGACGTTCTTCAGGGTCAACGGGCCGATCACCAAGACGCTCTACCGGGACTGGCAGGAGGCCGGCACCACCGGCATCACCAGAGTCTGGAACGACCTCGATGGCGACCTCGTCAAGGTGAAGATCGGCTCGAAGAGGTGCGATCTTCCCGAATCCCTGCTCGACCGCCTGCGTACGGCAAGCCCTCCGAAGGGAGCGGCGTTGGTGCCGCCCAACGACCCCTACCTACGCCAAGCCGACCGCGCGTTGCTCGTGCCCGACTCCACGCGTCGCCAGAAGGTGTTCAAAGCGTTGTCCGGCCCGGGCGCACTCCTGGTCAACGGCGAAGTCGCAGGCATGTGGCGCTACCGCAGCTCGTCGGCCGAGGTGACGATCGAGCCGTTCGACCGGCTCACGCCAACGGAGAGGAAGGCGGCCGAGGAGCATGCCACCGCGATCGCGACCTCGACCGGCGGTGACGAACCAACAATCATCTGGGCGTGACCTGCGCGCGTACCACGTCGGCGAGCACCGCACGGGTGGTCGTCAGCGCTTCGGCAAGATGTGCTGCGACGGCCGCGTCCGGTACCGCGGGACCGAACAGTTCCGGCCCGATCGGGACGTCCGCGCGAACACGCAGCGTACGCAGCTGATTGACGAGATCGAACTGCCCGGCCCCGGGCGCTAGCCGCGCCGTGATGCTTTCGGCGACCGGGTCGGATGCGGCATGGCGCGGGCCGTCGGCGACCTGGACCGCTGCGATCGACGGCCCCGTGAGATCGGCCGGCGGGTGCATGCGATTGAGGTGCCACAGGTCGACGAGCAGTGCCGTGCCGGTGCCGGCGTACGAACACAAGTCCATGGCGCTCCCGACGTCCGGCACCCCCGAGTAGACCTGCGGCTCGACGGCGACCGACATGCCTCGGGTCGCGGCAGCGGCAGCAAGGGCGGCGAATCCGTCCCATGCCCCGTGACCGAGCGGGCGCCAGGTGACGTCGACGGCGTTCAGTAATGGGATCCCGAAACGCTCCGCGAGCTCCAGGCACGTCTGCACTGTGACGAGCGCGTGCGCTCTGTGTGCGGGATGGGCGGCTACGGCGCCCGGGACCCAGGTGACGACCGGGTCCAGGCACGCGAGCGTCAATCCGGTGTCATCGAGGGCTGCACGCACAGCGCGGCCGCCGTCGGCTCCGACGGCCGCCGCCAGTTCGGCCGGTGATGCCGACATCGACGCGTACCCCGCGTCGGCCGCTGCGCACAGCCTCGTCATCAGGTCATGCCCGACGAGCGTTCCTGCCCAAAGACACAGCGGCGCTCCTGTCATGCTCGGTGAGCCTCGAATGCCGAGCCGGCCTCGGAGGCGAGGCCGAGGGAGGTCTCGAGGGCGCCTTCCAACGACCCCGCGACCTGCCGAATCACCTCGTCGCGGTGCTCCGTGACGAAGAAGTGATCGCCGCGGAGGATTGTGCAGCGAAACGGCCCGATGGACTGGCTGCGCCATGCCTGGACCTTGCCGGGTCCGGCCTCCGGGTCGTCGTCTCCGCCGAAAGCGTGCAGTAGTACGGGGAGTGGCGGCTCCGGCTCGTAGCGGTACGAGTCGACATAGTCGAAGTCGGCTCGCAATGCGGGCAGCACGAGTTCACGCAGTTCTGGGTCGGCCAGCACATGCGCGGGCATGCCACCAATGCCTGCGACGCGTTCGAGGAACGCGTCGTCACACAGGCTCGAGTCTTCCGGCGACTCGACTGGAAGCTGTGGCGCGGGGCATCCGGATACGCACAACAGCACCGGACGGGGCCGGCCGCGCCGACGCAGCTCGCGAACGACCTCGAAGGCGAGACGGGCGCCGACGCTGTGCCCGAAGAGGGCATACGGTCGGTCCAGTCGTCGCTCAATCGCGTCGGTGAGTTCCGACGAGTCGAGGCGTGGCCGCTCAGCGAGTCGCGACTCGCGGCCGGGCGGGCGCACCGGCAGCACCTCGACGTCGGTGTGTTCGGCGAGCATGTCCGGCCAGCCGTCGTACGCCGACGCTCCGGCGCCCGCATGCGGCAGGCAGAAGAGTCGCGCCCGCGCAGCCCGGCGAGGTACTGGGCAGGTGAGCCATCGGTCCGCTGCCGCGTCACTGATCGTCACGCATGCTCCTGGCGCAGTTCGTCGACGGCCCGCGCGATGCGGATGTGGGTGGACTCCCACCTGCCGCTGGCCGCACGCAGGTTGCGGCGGGCGGCCAACAATGAGCCGGTGAGATCGGCCAGGTCGTGCTGAACGGTCTGCGGGGCCGGTCCGCCTCCGTAGCAGTTCGATTCGGCAACCGACGTCACGTCCAGCGTGTCGAGCGCGGTCCCACTGTCGGCGCCGACAACGTCGCGCAGCGAGACGCCTGCTTGAACCGCACGGCGCGCCGCCGCACCGACGATCTCGTGGGCGGCCCGGAAACCTCGGCCGTCGGCGAACGCCAGCTGATTGGCGATCTCCGTCGCCTCGGTCATGCCGGACTCAGCCCGCGCGAGCATCGCCTCGCGGTCGGGGATCGCGTTCGACACAACCAGTCGCAACAAGGTGACCGACTCGGTCGTGACTCGTACCGCCTCCTCGACATAGCGCGTCGCCTCCGTGTGCACCGCGATGGAGTTGGTGAACGGCGACTTCTGCGTACCAGCAGACATTGCTGTGAAGGCACCGAGCGCAGCGGCGGCACGGCCCTGGACGTGTTCGAGCACGTACGCATTGCGCTTCTGGGGCATCATCGAGCTCTGTCCGACCAAGGAGTCAGGCAACCGAAGCAGTGGCTCTGGCGCACTGATCCACCCGTGCAGATCCGTGGCTACCCGACTGAGCAGATCGGCGATGCCGGTGGCGTCCGCGCAGAGCCGAAGCGCTGTGTCGCGTGAGGCAACGGCGGCAAGGGAGTTCGACGACGGGCGGGTGAAGCCGAGCAGTTCAGCGGTACGCTGCGCGTCGATGGGAATAGAAGTGCCGCCCATGGCACCCGCCCCGAGCGGGCACTCGTCGAGGTCGTCGATCGCCAGTAGCAGATGCCGCAATGTGCGTCCGAGCTCGCCGGCCACGGCGGCGAGGTAGTGCGCGTACGTGATGGGCAGCGCCGGCTGACCGTGCGTGAACCCGGGCATCACGGTGTGCAGGTGCGCGCGGGCCTGACGCAGCAGTGTGAGTTGCAGTCGCACCAGCGTAGTGCCGAGCATGGCCAACGCCCGCCGCAGCGACATCGCCGCGAGCGTCGCGGACAGGTCGTTGCGCGATCGCGCCGTTGGAAGCCAGCCGGCCACCTCGAGATCGAGTTGCTCGCAGAGATAGCCCTCGTACATCAGGTACCACCCGCGCGGCGCGGGACGTTCGTGCAGGTCGGCCAGGTCGCTTGCATCCAGCTTGTCAATGGCGTCCAGCACGGCCACGCCGGCAGGAGCGGGCACGATGGCGCGCTCGACGAGCATGATCAGGTGTGCCCGGTCGACATCCATCGCGGTACGCAACTCGCCCGCGAGCGCCTTTTCGACACCTGGCTGTTGCACGATCGCCTGCGCCTCGGGCAGAAGCGTGCTGGTCAGCCGCCCCGTCACGCGAGACACCCGCGCGCGGCACCGGTGAGCACTTCCAGCGCGGACTCCACCCGCTCGGCAGCCTCACCGGCGTCGGCACCCTCGGCGATCACCCAGCCTGCACGATCTCGGAAGTCGCCGTACGCGCCAGTGCCAGCGCGGAAGCGATCGTAGGCGACATCCACAACTCCGGGACAGGCCCGGACCTCGTCGAGGTCAGGGCGGGTTCCCTCGGGCGGATTGACTGCGAAGCCAATGGCCGCACCGCTACGCCGACCGGGCGTGGAGACAAGCGGTTCACCCAGCAGTGTCCGCAGATGCGCCGCGAGCATGTCCACGTCGGTCGCGACGCGCACGAGCGTCGTGATGCGCCCACCTGGCAGGCGCGGGTTGACCTCGATGATCCATGCGGCGTCGGCGGTGACCCGCAACTCGACGTGTGCGTTCTGGTCGGCGAGACCAAGTGCCCGGACGGCGGCAAGGGCGAGACCCGTGACACGTTCGGTCTCGCTGGTGGTGAGGCGTGCCGGGTGCTCGTGCCCGACCTCGATGAAGTACGGCGGTGCGCCAAGGCGTGTCTCTGTGACACCGGCTACCTCGCCACCGAGGATCTCCACCGAGAGTTCACGGCCGGGCACGACCTGCTCGACAAGAACTGCGCCGGGCATCGCCTCGCCACGCTCGTCCACCGCCCCGGCGAGCAGCCGGCCGGCGTGCGCTGCGACCTCGTCTGCCGTCGTGCACAACCGAACCCCCACCGAGCCGCTGCCGGTCACCGGCTTCACGACAAGCGGCCCGCCGATGTGCTCTGCACAGGCAGCCGCCGACGCTGCGTCCCCCGCGACCATCCACTGCGGCACCGCTACGCCGGCCGCGGCCAGGACCTCACGCTGGCGCGCCTTGTCGTTGCAGCCGGCGACCGCCTCGGGATCCGGACCTCGCAAGTGCAACGCGGCCGCGACCCTTGCCGCCGTCTCGACGAACCGATCGGACGCCGAGGTGACGAGTGCGATCCGGCCGGGTAGGTCACGCAGCACCGCGAGCACCGCGCCCGGATCTGCTGTGTCGGCCGACAGGGTCCGGGCGATTCCAGCGGCGAACGGGTAACGGCCAGGGTCACGCGCGAGCAGCACAGGCTCGAGATCGAGCTGCCGCGCAACGTGTAGCAACTCCTCACCATGGCCGGTCGTGTTGCTCTCCACGAACGCCGCCACGAGACGCGTCATGTCGCCCTGCCCTCCACGTCGGAGCCGGTCATGCGGAACGATCGACGGCTGACAAGCCCTCGACCACCTCTGCGTGCCCCGCTCGTCATGCGGCGACCTCCGGCCACGCACCCGTCCAGTCGATCCGGCTCCAGGTGCCGAGTTCTTGCGCTTCGGCCGGGCTCGCCACCTCGGCGGGAGTGGCTGGTAGGTGTTTGAGCACGCAGTCGTGTTCGCGGCGCCAGCCGGGGTTGTACACGGTGTCGAGGTAGCGCTCGCCCTCGTCCGCCATGATGGCAACGACAGTGTCGTTGGGATGCTGCAGCTTCACCCACTCGGCGACAAGGTACGACGCTCCGCTGGTCGGGCCGCGAAACAGCGCCTCTTCGCGCAGCAGACGACGGGTCGCCGTGGTCGCCTCGGCGGCATTGACCCAGTGCACGGACGTGAACGCATCGTGCGCGACGTTCGGCGGCATCAGGCTGTTGCCGAGGCCACGCAACACCCGTGGCCGGTCCTGCATACCGAACAGAACACTGCCGTGGGTATCGACGCCCACGACCTCGAGGGTCCTCTGGGGGCGACGCAGACCCGCAGAGATTCCGCACATCGATCCCCCCGGAGCCGACGCAGCCGATCAGATGGTCGACGCGTCCGACGTGCTCGGTGATCAGCTCTGCCACCGAACCGTACGCGGCTGGATTCTGCGGGTTCGCGTACTGCTCGGGCACGAACGCGTCGGATTCGTTACGGCGCAACTGATCGAGCCGGTCGAGCCGAGAGCGCTGGTACCCACCTTCGGGAGCGGGATGCTCGACGATGTCGATGTCGGCGCCGAGCGCTTCGAGCTTGTTCCGGAAGGACTCGTCGGCGACGGGATCGGTCACCAAGGTCAGCGGTATCCCGCGCATTGCGCACACCTGCGCGAGTCCGAGTCCGAACGTGCCCGACGTCGTCTCGAGTACCCGCGTGCCCGGCCGGATCATGCCCGTGGCGAGCGCGTGATCGATGATGTGCCGCGCGACGAGGAGCTTCATCAGCGGAAAGCAGACTGCCACCACCCCGCTACGCAGCCGCACGAACTGGGGCAGCTCGTAGACACGCAGCGCGTCGTCGGGCGCTCGGCCGGAAAGCTGAGTCACGATGCCGCCGTCTCCTGGTCCGCGCCTGCGCCGAGCAGACCGGCGAGTTCGCCGACGCTCTGGTGCGCGACGAACTCGTCCGCCGTCACCGCGAAACCCAACTCCGTGAGGTTCGCGAGCAGCGAGATGCTGCGCAGCGAGTCGCCGCCGAGAAGGAAGTAGTTGTCGTCCACTCCGACCTCGTCGATCTGAAGGGTGTCGGCCCACAGCTCGCACAGTTGCTGCTCGAGCGCGGAGCTCGGGCGTGCTGGCGGCCCGAGCCCGGTCACGTCGACACGACGGGTCCACGGCGACGGCAAGGCCGCCCGGTGCACCTTCCCGTTACCGTCGAGCGGGATGTCATCGATGACCTGGACGTGAGCCGGGATCATGTACGCGGGCAACGCATCGCGCAGCCAGCTGCGGAGCTCGGTCGAGGACACCGCACCGGGACGTGACGGCGAGGCGAACAATCCGAGGCGCTTCTCGGCTCCGACGTCGAAGGTCACGGCGGCGGCCTGCCGGACATCCGGGTGAGCGCAGAGCACCGACTCGATCTCGGCGAGCTCGATGCGGTAGCCGCGCACCTTGACCTGGCGGTCGATTCTGCCGTGCATTCGATAAGCGCCGTCGGCGTCGACGCTGCCGAGGTCACCGGAGCGATAACGTCGCGCTCCGGCGTACGGCGAATCGGGATCGGGAACGAACCGCTCCGCGGTCAGTCGTGGACGCCGGTGGTATCCGCGCGAGACACCGGCACCACCGATGAGGATCTCGCCGGTGCCCTGCTGAGGGTCCCCGCCTCCGCCGAGCGCGAGGCGCTCACCGACGGGAGGAAAGCCGATCGGGACCGACGTACCCAACTGCTCGCTCGGGTCGGCGCGATACAAGGCGGAGTACACCGTGGTTTCCGACGGACCGTAGGCGTTGAACAGGCCGCGACGCGTTGCGGCCGATGCGCGCATCCATTGCGATGGGGCGAGCACGTCCCCACCGGCCTGCAGCGTGCCCACGGAGGCAAGGGCATCGAGGTCGTGGTCGACCATCAGATGGAACACGCCGGCGGTGAGGAACATCCAATCGGGACGCACACGGCGGATGTCAGCGGCCAGCTCGGCAATCGAACGACCACCTGCCAGTATCACCAGACAGGCGCCGTTACAGAGTGCACCCCAGATCTCGAAGGTCGCGACGTCGAAGCTGATCGACACGTTCTGTGCGACCGTCTCTCCCGGTCGCACGCCGAGGCGCGGCTCATCGAGGAAGGCGCATACGTTGCGATGCTCGACGATCACCCCTTTGGGGGAGCCGGTCGAACCCGAGGTGTAGACCGCGTACGCCGCGTTGGATCCGACGACCTCGTGCCGCGGCTCCGGAGCGGGTTCGGCGACCGCCGCGTCCACATACTCCTCAGTGACGGTGCGCGCGCTGTCGGAGTCATCGCACATGAACCGTTGCCTATCCGGTGGATAGGAGGGGTCGACCGGCACATACCGGGCGCCTGCCTTGAGGACACCCAAGAACGCGACCGCAGCGCGGTGGCCACGCGGTATCTGGACCGCAACACTGTCCTCGATGGCGACCCCGTCGCTGGCGAGCCGAGCCGCCACCGACGCCGCTCGCGCATCCAGTTCGGCGTAGCTCAGCACCGTGTCACCATCGACTATCGCCGGACTGTCAGGGGTTCGTCGTACCCAATGTCCGACGCGATAGTGGATCACGTCGCGCACCACATCACCGCCGTTCACCTCGACCTCCCTCTCTCGCCGGCCCGCCATCGCTCGAACTCTCGCCCGCATGCGCGTGGCAGGCAACGCGGTCGAAGGATTCCGGGAAGAAACGGCGACTGACATGGAAGCATCCGCGACAGATCGGCTGCGCTCTGTCGAACGGGACGCGACGGTGAGTCCGTCCCCTACCGGAAGGCGCAGTAAGATATGGGCAGCTGGGCACGCGGCGCCACCGTGGCAGTGACCGGCGCGAGTTCCGGCATCGGCCGCGCCGTTGCGTGCCGGCTCGCCACAGCGGGCGCCACGGTCCTGGCCGTCGCTCGTCGCGGGGACGAATTGTCGGCGCTCGCAGCCGAGTTCGCCGACGCCGGTGGTGGACTCGTCGTGCCGGTGGTCGCCGATGTGACCGATCCCGCTACCCCCCGGCGTCTGAGCGCAGTGCTCGAACAACACTCCGGCCGACTTGACGGGCTGGTCAACTGCGCCGGGCTCGCCCGCTTCGCGTCGATCGACAGCGCCGATCTCGAAGATCTGGACCGCATGCTCGCCGTGAATGTCAGGGCACCGGCTGCGCTCATTCAGGTGCTGCTCCCAGCATTGCGGGCGGCCGACGGCAGCGTGGTCACGGTGACATCGATCGGAGGTGTCGTCGCGATGCCGGATCGCGCCCTGTACGGCGCGAGCAAGGCTGCCGCGAACAGTCTCACCCGCTCGCTCGCACACGAACTCGCCCCAGGCGTACGGGTCAACGCCGTCGTCCCAGGCGCCGTCGACACCCCGATGTACGCCGACCTCGGTCTGGACGAGAAGGACACCGCCGCCCTGCGCGAGGGTTTGCTCCGCACGACTCCGATGGGACGTTTTGGGCAGCCGGACGACGTCGCGGGCTACGTGTGCACGCTGCTCGACCCGCACGTATCGGGCTGGGTCACCGGCGCCCTGGTCACGATCGACGGTGGCCGTAGTGCGTGACAACCCATCCGAGGAGAGGACAAACCCATGACCGAGCTGACAGAGCGTAGGGCGGTCGGCGCGCCCGACCCGTGCCCTTCGGGGTCCTTCCCGATGGAGGTCGTCCCGGAATCCGTCCTGCACAAGGTGTTTCGGGCATCCCAGCGATGGACGCTCACCCACGGCCGGGAGGTCAACGCACTGCATGTGGGCGAACCCGCCTATGGCATGCCGCCGTCGGTCGTCGATGCGATGACGGATGCGATCGTCTCCGGTGACACCGCGTACACCAGTGCTGAGGGCTCCCCTGAGCTCCGTGATGCTCTGACCGCCAAGCTCGTACGACAGGGGCTCGACGTTTCGCCGGACCAGGTGTTCGTCGCACCGGGCTCGTGCCAGGGTCTCTCGGCGGTGGGTAAAGCGGTACACACGCCCGGCGCTGCGTGGTTGATTCCTCAGGTGCATTGGCCCATCTATCGCCAGCAAGGCGCCGTGAACAGCTACGAGACGCTCGCCTATCCGCTCGGTGAGCACTACGGACTGGACGTCGACGCGATCGCGAAGAGCGCCACACCGCAGACCCGCGTCATCGTCGTCAACTCCCCGGCCAACCCGACCGGTGCTGTCGCCGACGACCGCGACCGGCGAGACCTGCTCACACTCGCGACCGAACGCAACTGGATCGTGATCAGCGACGAAGCGTACGAGGACTTCGTCTACGACGGGAAGCACACGCCGCTCGCGACGCTCGAGGCAGACACGGACCCGGACGAGCGGCGGGTGTTCTCGGCGTTCACCTTCTCCAAGAGCCACGCCATGACCGGGTGCCGCGTCGGGTACGTGGTCGCGCCGAACGACAGGTTCGCAGCGCTGTTACGCAAGGTTCAGGAAGCGACGATCATCGCTCCACCGACGCCTGCGCAGCGTGGAGCACTCGCTGCGCTGAACGAGCACGAGGCCGTACGCGAGAACGTTGCGCAGGTGCAGGCTTCCAGGGACGCGATCATGCCGGAGCTCGTCGCAGCGGGACTCATCGACGTTCCGCCGGCAGGAGGCTGGTACGCGTTGCTCAACATCGATAGGTCGGGACTGCGCGCACAGCAGTTCTCCGACCGGCTGCTCGCCGAGCGCGGAGTCGGCGTTGCACCGGCGGCGGCGTTCGCCGTCGACGGCGACCCGATCGCGCGTGATCTCATCCGCATCTCGATGGCCGGCGACCGTGAGCTGCTCGTCGAAGGTGTGCAAGCGATCATCCAGGCGTGTCATGAGTGGGGCGACCCGCGAGACGCACGAAGCGAGGGGACAACGTGAGCGACGATCTCACCTACGCCGACTACATCAACGTCGACGAGTTGCTCGGTTTGCAGCGGCCGCGCACGCCTGACGTGGTGACACTGACCCGCACCTGCGAACACTTCTTCATCGTCACCCACCAGACCAGTGAGCTGTGGCTCAACCAGGTTCTGCTCGACCTGGACGAAGCGACCACCGCCGTCGAACAGGTGCGCTATCTCGACGCAGAGGAGTGCGCGCAGCGCTGCGCGACGGTCCTCGAGGTGATGGCGTCGAACCTCGATGTGCTCGCGACGATGCCTCCCGGCCGGTTCGCATCGTTTCGCGGTGAGCTCGGACACGCCTCCGGTGCACAGTCGCGGCAGTTCCGCCAGTTCGACCGGCGCATCGGCGTCGGCGGCCGCTCGCCGTTGCTCGAGGCGCTGCTCGCCGCCTGCGACCGGGAGCAGGTCACGCTGCCCGGGCTGCTGTATCCCGGACATCGCGAGCACCCCGACCTCGCGAAGATCGTTCTCGCCATGCTCGACCTGTCCCGCAATGCCTGGCGGTGGAAGGTGATGCACCTCGAGCTCGTGAACCGCATGATCGGCGTTCACACCGACGGCACCGGCGGCTCTGCCGGGTCCGACTACCTCGCCGGACGCCTTCGCATGCCGTTCGAGCCCCTCTGGAGCGCGGTATCGAAGATGCACGAGTACGTAGCGACGCCCGGTCTCGGCGACGACTCAACCGGCTCCGACTCAACGGCCAGGTCAGCTGCGGACGGGTGCCCGCACCTGGCCACGGGAACTGCTTGATGCCGCGATTGTCCTGCACGGCAAGGCGGATGCGGTGACGACGCCCGCTACGCGTGGTGTCCAGAGGAGTCGAGAGCGCGCTTGGTCCGCGCAATCGTCTCGGCAAACGACACTGACTCCGCGGCACAGGTGAGCCGCAACTCGAGCAACCCCGCCGTTCGTCCGGCGACGAGGCGCGGGTCGGCCGCGAACGTACTCAGCGGATAGCACGACACCGCCTCGGTGAACAGCATCTCGCAGCGTTCCCGGTCGTCGCCAAGTGCCGGATCGACGTGAATTCCCACCACGCAGTTGAAACAACCCGGACGTTTCGAATCCCACGCCCAGTGCGAACCCAAGGCATCACGGGCGAACTCGAAGTTGTGCTCAACCGTTGAGCGCATGCGCTGCAGATCATCGCCGTGTGCGACGTCGTGCGCATCGAGTCCCGCGTACCCGGCGTTGTGTGCGCCGGCATGAATACGCGCAGAGGTCGTCAGGTCGTCGGCAGCAGCGGCGGCGAGCAACAGCGGAGGACAGCCCCCGATCTCGATCATCGAATGCCGCGCCACCACGTCTTCAGCGGCGAGCAGGTAGCCCGTCCGCAATCCACTGATGGCGCGCCGCTTCGACAAGCTGTCGACCACCAGGCACCGGCCCCCGACGATCCATTCCCCCATCTGGTGCGAGGTTCCGTCGACCATCGAGCTGCCGGGAAGACAACTGTCGGACAGGATCTTGTCCACGACGAGGTGACCTCCGCGGTCGATCACCGCCGCTCCGATCGCGTCGAGTTCGTCTGGTGCGTACGTATCACCGGTGGGGTTGTTCGGCGACGTGAGGACGACGACGTCCGGATGGCATGCCGCAATCGTGTCCAGGACCCGGTCGGTCGACGGTACGAGTTCGTGTTGCTGCTCGCCCCAGAGCTCGCGAAAGCTGAATCCCTGCTGCAGCAACGCTTGGAAGATCAGCGGTACCTGCGGCCCGAGCACGAGTGCTCGCCGTCCCGACGGCGGCAGCGAACGCAACGCGATCTGCACACCCTCGTGGGCTCCGTAGGTGACGACAACATTGTCGCGCCCGATGCTCCAACCGTTCACGCTGTTCTCGTACGTCGCCACCGCGTCACGCAACTGATCATCCCCGAGTGGACCGCTGTAGGTGTTCATCTCCCAGTACTGTCTGGGCCCGAATGCACGCAACGCATCGGTGAACAACCGCGGCGGAGTCAGCTGGTTGGTACCGGACGACAGCTCATAGTCGCCCACATGCGTGCCATCCGGCGCAACGTAAAGCGTGTTGTCGAGCCAGACGTACAGGGTCGACAGCCAATCGATGTCGATGATCGGCGCACCGAGACCGGACACGCCACTACGATTCCACCCGTCGACCAAGGGCGGGTCGGGAGCCGGCTCCGTTCGAGCGATCGTCGCGATCGTCAACACCTCCGCACACATCCGATCCGGTCGGCAGCAAGTCTCGCGTGTCCTCCGGCCCAATACACGAGGACCTGTTCCAAACCTGTTTCTCCCTCTCGCCTCCGACCCGCCCGCCGACATACTCGGATCACCAAGGCCCGCCCGACGATCCAACGGACGGTGACGGCACCAAGGAGAAGGAGCAGGAACATTGATTGCGGTACATGGACGCAAGCCACTCGAGATCGCGGTGGTCGCCCTCGTGCTGGTCGCATCCTTCTTGATGGTGGGCACCCGCAGCTCGTCGAGCGCCACGAACGCCGAGCACGAAGCGATCGACTGGCGAGCCTGCGGGGATGGCGGATACCAGTGCGCGATGCTGCCGGTGCCGATCGACTACTCCAAACCGTCGGGTCCATCCATCCACATCGCGCTGACCCGCAAGCCAGCAACGAGTGGCCTCAACCGCGGTTCGGTCGTCGTCAACGCTGGCACGCAGAACGGTGGCGGCACAGATTTCGTCCAACAGTTCCCGCAGGCTTTCGCCGAAATCAACCGGTTCCACGACGTCATCGGGCTCGACACACGCGGTGTGGGGCACAGTTCGCCGCTCGTCTCGTGCGTGACGTACGCGGAGGAGCGACGCATCGAGGCGCCGCTGTCGGCAGCGCAGACCACTGCCGACCGCGAGCAGCGCATCAAGGAGGCGACCGGTCTCGCCTCCAAGTGCCAACAGCGGAGCGGGCGCCTGCTGCCTCACCTGAGCAGCACGACTTCAGCACGTGATCTCGACCGTGTACGCGCCGCCCTGGGCGAGCGCCAACTGCGGCTCGTGACGGCTGCCGGCGGGTCGACGTTGGCCGAGAACTACCTCGCCCTGTTCCCGGACAGAGTCGCCGCGCTCGTGCTCGATTCGCCCTTCGACACTCCGCAGTACATCGAGCGTCCATTCGCCTTTGACATCGATCAGTCGGTCGCCACCGAAGAAACGATGAGCACCTTCTTCGCCTGGTGCAAGTCGAATGAGGAGCTGTGTACCTTCGGCGACGGACACCCGCGCCGCGCCTTCACCGCGTTGCTCGACAAAACTCGCAAGAACCGACTCAGCCACCCCGGACGCTGGGATGTGCTCACCGACGGCGCGCTCGTCGACCTCGTGTCGGGCGCGATGCTCTTCCCGCAGCAGTGGCCGGACCTTGCGAAGAACCTCGCCGGCGCAGAAGAGCAGGCGGTACCGATGGTGCCGTTGAAGCAGGGTGACGACCGCGCATTCGCCGAGTTCTACTCACAGACCTGTCTCGACCGAACCTTTCCGGACGACCCCGCGCGTTTCGACGACCAGCTGCGCCGCTCGAAACACGTCGCGCCCCTGATCGGCGGTCGCTACGGCTACGCGGAGTTCAAGTGCTACGCCTGGCCGACCGAAGCCACGGAGCGGCTCACCGGTTCATGGAGCAACCCGCACGGCGTGCCGGTGCTCGTCCTCAGCGCGGACGACGACCCGCTGGCCCCGCACACGGGCGCCCGGCGGACGGCAAGCAGGCTCGGCGCCAGCACCGTCGACGTACACGGCAGTGGCAGCATCCAGCTCGGTCGGCACTCGTGCATCGATACGACCGCGGCGATGTTCCTGACGATCGGTTGGGCGCCGAAACGCACGACCTGCACGACGTCGCTGCCGGGTGCGTCGTCCTGACCACTGCCAGTACGCAAAGGACAGCCATGACCACGACAGTCGAGCGACATCCGCTGTTCACGCACGCGTTCGTCGAGGACCCATACCCGGTGTATGCGCGTCTGCGCGACGAGGAGCCGGTGTCTCGTGCCCGTTCGCCGCACGGCTTCGACATGTGGACCCTGTCGCGCTACGAGGACATCAAGGAATCGCTCACCGATCCCCGGCTGAGCCGAGATCTGCGCAACGCGCCCGCGGGTGTCATCGAGTACACCGGCGGCACAGACCTCCTCACGAACAAGAACCTGCTCTCGGTCGATCCCCCGGACCATACGCGCATGCGTAAGACGGTTCAGGCGACGTTCACCAACCGGCGAGTCAAGGAATTCGAGGGGTGGATCTCCGAGCTCGTCGACCGGCTGCTCGACGGCATGGAAGGACGTTCGGAGGTCGATCTCGTCCACGCGTTCGGGGTCGCCCTGCCGCTGACCGTCTTGTGCCGTGTCATGGGCATCCCGAACAGCGACCGGCTCAACTTCCGCCGCTGGATGGACGGACTCGTGCAGAGCGGCGCAGGCGGTACATCCACCGATTCGCTGCGCGAGTCTCAGCGCAACCTCGCGGAGTACTGCAAGAGCCTCATCACCATGAAGCGCGCCGATCCGGGCGACGACTTGATGACCGTGCTGGTCAAGGCCCTCGACGAGGACGACGTGCTCAGCGAGGAGGAGGTCGTCGGGATCACCTTCCACCTGCTCATTGCCGGACACGAGACGACGATCGGCCTTCTGACCAGCGGTTTGATGCTCCTGCTCACCCACCCTGAGCAGCGCCGGCTACTCGAGAACGATCCCTCGCTGTGGCCGCTCGCCGTGGACGAGGCGATGCGTTTCGAATCCCCGCTCGGTGTGACCCTCGCAGTGGCTCTGGAGGACGTGACCTACAGCGGTCGTACCGTGCCCGCCGGCGAGGTCGTCGCGGGGTTGCTGCAGGCCGGCAACCGGGACCCGCGCCGCTACCGCGACGCCGACGTCTTCGACGTGACACGCAGCGACAACCCACACCTCGGATTCGGAGCCGGCATCCATCGCTGCGTCGGAGCGCTCCTGTCGCTGGCCGAGGCCCGCATCGCTCTGCCGGCCGTCTTCAACCGGTTCCCACACATGGCGCTCACCGTTGAGCCGGAGCAGTTGCGTTGGATGCCCACGCCGCTGTTCCGCCAGCTGCAGCAGCTGCCCGTTCGCCTCGGCGAGTGAGACGCACCGGACTTCCAGGACGCCTGTTGACCCATCAGATCGAGAAATGCGGGGAGTTGCTCCGATGACTACCACGTCAACCGACATGTTCGCCGTCGAGCAGGACCAACGGGTAGCGGTCGATCTGCCGACGCGGTTCGCACGATATGCCGCCGAACATGCCGAAAACACCGCCGTGTGCTGGACCGGCAAGCCATGGACGTTCCGAATGCTCGCCACCCGCGCCGAGCGCTACGCCGCGCTCCTGGACGAACGCGTACCGACCGGTGGGTGGGTCGCCATCTGCGCGGAGCGCAGTCCCGAGGTGCTCGCGCTCGTGCTGGGCGCCTTCACCAGCGGCCGGGCGATCGTGCCGTGTGAGCCCGAGCATCCGACTCCCCGACTTCGCCGGACGATAGCCGACGCGTCCCCGTCCCTGTTGGTCACCGACCACACCGCCGCCCGCGAACTCACGATCGGGTACCAGGGCGACAAGGCACTGCTCGACGAACTCGCCGCCGATGCCGCACTGTACGACGGCGCCGACGGCATGGCGCCCACCCTCGGCGACATCGCATACGTCATCTACACCTCCGGCTCAACGGGCGAACCGAAGGGCGTGATGGTGCAGCAGGCACAGATGGCGCAGCTGGCCGAAGTAGTCGCGAGCGAGGAACCGAGCGTGGGCGCCGGAAACACAGTGCTCGCGGTCGCGAGCCTCGCGTTCGACATGATGATCATCGACATCTTCACCGCCCTGGCCAACGGTGCGACCGTCGTGTTGCCGCCCGGCGGTAGCCGGCAGCGGGAACCATCGGTGTTGCTCGAGGCGATCGAGGAACACGAGGTAGACACGATCTACGCGACGCCCTCGTTGCTGCAGATGATTGCCCTCGCCGGCCTCGGCACTGACGGGCGCCGCCCCGTGCGTGCCATCACCGGCGGCGAGGCGATGAGCCACGGACTGGCCGCGACCCTGGTGGATCGCTGCTCCGCGCTGTACCAGGGCTACGGGCCGACGGAGACCACCGTGCTGTGTTCGTACCACCCGGTGACCGACCCGAGTTACCGGCCGCTCGGTCTCCCGAGCACGGGGACCACCTACTACCCCGTTGGCGAGTACCTCGACGTCCTGCCGTTGAACACGGTCGCAGAGCTCGCTATCGGCGGATCGATGGTCGCCGCGGGATACCACGGCCGCGCCCGCCTGACTGCCGAGCGGTTCCGGCCCGACCCATACGCAGAAGAACCAGGAGCGCGTTGCTATCTCAGCGGCGACCTGGTGCGTGTCGACAACGACGGTGGAGCAATCTTCGCCGGACGTGCCGACACGCAGGTCAAGATCCGCGGGTTCCGCGTCGAGCTCGGTGAGGTCGAGGCCGCTGTGCAGCGTCAGCCGGGCATCCGGCAATGTGTCGCCGCCGCCGAACCGGACTCCGGCGGCAACACCGAACTCGTCGCTTACGTCGTCGGCGACCTTGCTGGTTTGCGCAACCGCCTCGCAACAGAGCTGCCCGCCTCGATGGTGCCGACGCGTTTCGAGGCCCTGGAGACGATCCCGCTCACGAACAACGGCAAGCCCGACCGCACGGCAGTGGCCGACGCCGCCCGCGCCGAAACCGGTTCGTCCGTCCCAGCGGCAGAAGCCGACGCTGACTCGCGAACCGAACTGCAACGGCGGATCGCTCAACTGTGGAGCGAGGTGCTCGGTGCAGCCGAGGTCGAGCTCGACCAGGGGTTCTTCGACCTCGGTGGTCACTCCCTGCTCGCGATGGAGATCGTCGCGCGCATCCGCTCGGACTTCGGTGTCGACCTGCCTGTATGGGAGCTGTTCTCGGTGCCGACCGTCCGCGCGTGGGCGCAGGCGCTGGACGATGCACTGCACACCAGCGACCCCGACGATTCCACCGTCCGATCGGCACCTGCGACCTTTGCGCAGGCCGCGCTGTGCATTGCCGAACAGGTCGTCGCGGGCGTCACCTCTCCCGGAAACGTCGTCAGCGTCGACATCGAAGGGAATCTCGACGTCGGCGAGTTGCTCGCTGCACTGGACTCCGTCGCCACGCGACACGAGCTGCTACGCACCCGGTTCGACCTCCGCGGTGTCGACTCCATGCAAATCGTCGATCCGCACGTCGACCTCGACTTCGACGAGTCCGTCTGTGGAGATGAGTCGGTTGCCGACGAAGTACGCGAGTGGGCGGCGCGCCCCTTCGATCTCAGCACGGGTCCCCTGTTTCGGACCCTGCTCGTCGAGCATGGCGCCGTACGAACCCTGAACCTGTGCTTCCACGACGCGATCGCGGATGCCGTTTCGGCACGACTCGTGGTCGCCGGGCTCGCCGCAACCTACGGCACGGCCGGAGCTGAATCCGGCACCGGCTCTGACCCAACGCTCGCTCCGGATGCAGTGCTCGGCTTCGGAGACCTCGCCCGCGCCCAGCGCGACCGAGGCACGGGAACGGCCGCAACCGAGCTGATCTCGACCTGGCGGGGACGGCTGCCGAAGCAGGTCGACCGACCCGCCACCGACCATTCGACCGTGACCGAGAGTCGTCTCCTCACGGCCGGGCAGCACGCCGCGCTGCGCCGGGAAGCGGAACGCACCGGTCTCGACCTCGCGGGCCTCGTACTGGGGCGACTGCGCTCGAAGTACCGGCAGTACGCTCGGCGCGCTGCTGGTCGACGGGCGCTACGAAGGCACCGACACGCTCGTCGCTCCGCTCGCCTCCACCCTGCTCGTTCCGTTCACCGACTCCTCGGGGCCGGCAGGGCTGCGCGACGATATCGCCTGGGCAGAGAAGCACGCCGTACCCGCCGAACTGCTCGCCTTGCACTCACAGGGTGGTGAACACCTACCGGCGGTTCCGCAGATCGCCGTCGCGGTGATCGACGCACAGTTCTGCGATCACACGTTGCCCACGAGCGACCCGTCAGTAGTGTTCAACGTACGGCCGACGGTCGGCGCCGACGGTCCCTCTCCTGCCCGAACCGGCATCGGGGCGACCGTGCAACTGGAAGGATGCGCCGACGGCACCTGCGTCGTCACCGTCCAGAGGCGCGATGACGTGGTCGTCGATCCCGACGCTCTGATCGCCACCGGGGTTGACACCCCATAGCCGCACGGCGATCGGCGACGGCCGCTCACCGGCGTACGAGCACCGGGTGTCGGATCACCGCTCGGGCTTGTCGGCGCGGCGGTAGACGCTGATCTGCCGCGAGCTGTCGCGAGAGTAGGGGCCGCGGCGCCAGTCACCGTAACGCGCCTCCAGCCGGAGACCCGCCAGCTTCGCCATGAGGTCCAGTTCGCTAGGCCAGAAGTAGCGCATCATCAGCGGGAACATCTGGATGCCTTGCTCGGAAACGATGATCGTCTGGGTACGAATTCGCTGGGTGGCGGCATCGTGCATGGCCGCCTCGATGAAGACCCGGTTTCGCTCGACGCCGCCGGTGTTGAGCGTACGTCCAGAGCTGTCCGACCGGGCGAGATCGGGTAGGTCGGTTTCGACGATCAGCGTGCCGTCGGGGGTGAGACGCTCGGCGGCCTGTTCGATTGCGCGAAGCTGCTCATTCTGGCTGATAACGCAGAACAGCGTGTTGAACACCGCATAGACGAGGCTGAACTCGCCATCGACCGGGGGATCGGTGAAGCTGCCGAGCGCAATGTCGACCTTCGCGCCGTCGCTGCGGCTCCGCAGTCGCGCGAGCATACCTGCGGAGTTGTCCAGCCCAGTGACGTCGTAGCCCCGCAGCGAGAGCGGACAGGCGACGCGTCCAGTGCCGACGCCGAGTTCGAGCACGCGGCCACTGCCAGCATGGTCGGCGATGAAGTCGACCGTCTCGTTCGTCTCCGGCAGCGCGGCGGTGAGCGTGTCATAGTACGGCGCCACGTGATCGTAGTCGTCGGCCGTGCTCGCCGATGGGGCGCCGCGGGTGCTCGTCTCGGTCATGTCGTTCCCGCCTGTCGTCTTGTCATGCTGGGATCTCCCCGCGCCGCTGCCCGGCGTCGAGGAAGACACGGAACGTGTCCTCGGTGAGCGTCGGTGTCGACGCTCCCTGCTGACTGAGCACCCGCTCGGTACGTGGCGAGTGCAGGTCCGGCTGCGCCTCCCCCGGCAATCCATCCCGCGGGATCACCGATGCGATGGCTTGAACCGCCGAGGAACTGTGCTCGGCGCGCTCGCGCAGCCGGTCGCGCCATCGCGAGAAGCTCAGGGTCGCCAGGTGGTAGCCGGCGCGGCGGAGCCAACTGAAGATCTGCGCGTACGTGACCTGTCCGGCCGGCAGCACTTGGTACGGAAGATACTCCTGCGTCGGCATCGTCGACAGCGCGATCGAGGCGCGGGCGACGTGGTCGACCGGAAGCCAACTCGTAGGGGCTCGCAGCAACGGCACCGCCCCGATCTCCAGGCACGCACGTACCACCAGCCACGCATAGTCGTTCGGGTTCGACACGCCTGTGCGCGAATGGCCGGCGAGCGCACCGAGGCGCAGACATCGAACGTCAAGACCGCGCTGGGATGCCTGCTCAACGAGCCGTTCAGACACCCACTTGCTGCGTGTGTAGCCAGTCGTCATCGCCTCGAAGGCACCCAGTGGCGCTGGATCGGCGAGTTCCTCTCCGGTCCGGGATTCGATGTCGATGGTCGACAGCGTCGATATGTGCGCGACCCGCTTCGGACGACCCTGACCGGCGAGCCTCATCATCTCGACCGTGCCGCCGACGTTGACGTCGACGATGTGCTCGAAGGGAAACGCCAGATTCACGAAGGCGCCGCTGTGATAGATGAGCGACACATCGTCGCGCAGCACCGTTGCGTCACGGCTGTCCAGTCCGGCCCCCGGCTCGCCGAGATCGCCGGCGACCGCGCGGACACGGTCGCCCCAGGTGTCGTCCCACAAACCGAAATCGGCGAGGGAACTGCGCAATCGCTCACTCGGCGTCGCGGCGCCGGGCCGGACGATGCAGTAGACGACGCGATCCGGCTCGCGGGTGAGCAGCTCCCCGAGGAGCGCGCTGCCGAGAAACCCGGTCGCACCGGTCAGGAGTACCGCGCCGGAGTCGACCTCGACGTCGCCTCCCGGCTGCACGTCGTCGGGTAGGTGCAGGAACGGCCGATACCTCGCGGGCACCGCCGTGGACTCGGCGGTGGTCGTAGCCGTCATGCCGTCGCCGGACCGGGCGCCCAGTCCCAGCCATCCGAGCCGCCGGTCGGCGGAGTCGGCGCCGAATCAATCGGCTCGGCCGCAGACACCTCTTCGCGCACGACCTGCGTCTCGGACGGCCGCGTGAGCTCGATGGTCAGCAACTGCTGCAGGTCATCGGCACTGAACTGGGGCGGGACTGCGGTACGCATGGCGTCTCCTCACATTCGACCGGTTCGTCCACCGGCCACGACAGGTTCTGATCGCACGACGAGACGATCGCCGCCGGTCACCGTTTCGCGGAGCATGACGAGCACGTCGGCGAGGATCCGATCAACGGTGTCGGCGTCCCACAGGCTTCTGCGGTACTTCAGCGTCAGCCCCAGCCCGTCGGATGAATGCATGACCGACAGCTCGAGATCGGTGCTCGCCGAGTCATGTTGAACGATGTCGCCGCCGCTGACCGACGCGCCTTCGAGGTCGAGCCCGGTGGCGTCGGAGAACACGTTCAGCACGAGATAGCTGCCACGGCCGCTCGCGACGGCGTTGCGCTGGCCGGCCTCGGCCATCGCGGCATTGATCGGGACTGACTGGTGAGCGTAGGCACCCACCGCCAATCGCCGGCTCTGCTCGACCAGGTCGTGCCAGGTCAGGTCGGCGTCGAACCGATAGCGCAATGTCACGAGGTTCACGAAGGTACCCATGACCTTCACGTCGGCGTCGTGACGACGATTCTCCGCCGGCGACATGAAGCTGACGTCGTCGCCACCACACCAACGCCGTGCGGTCGCTGCCACCGCCGCCGCCGCGACTACGAACAACGTCGTACCGTGTTCGGCCACATACCTTTCGACATCGCGAACCAGTCCGACATCAGCGGCCGCGGTGCGGGTTGCCCCGCGAAAGTCGATCGTCTCCGGGCGTTCGTGATCGGTGGGGAACTCCGCCGGGGTCATCCCGTCCAGCTGCTTGCGCCAGTACTCCCGCTCGGCCCGTGCCTGCGGTGTCGCCCGCCACTCCGCATCGCGCAGCATCGCCTGCCGGTAGCCCTGCGGCTCGTCCAGCTCGGCCGGAACACCGCCGATGGCCTCGCGATAGTAGGCACTCAACGCCGGCAGCATCACCTTGGTGACGCCCCAGTAGTCCATGACGAGGTGGTGGAAGGCGAACAGCACCTCGAACCGGTCGGCGTCGGTGAAGACGACGGTGCATCGCATGAGGGGCGCCTGGGTGATGTCGAAGCCCGTAGTGCTCTCCTGTCGCACAAGCCGCTCGGCCGACTCCGCGCCCAGACGGCGCGCCGTGACAGTCGCCAAG
The DNA here is from genome assembly GCF_025790165.1 of Solicola gregarius. GTDB lineage: Bacteria > Actinomycetota > Actinomycetes > Propionibacteriales > Nocardioidaceae > Solicola > Solicola gregarius. Next base: position 2,826,271 of record NZ_CP094970.1, on the reverse strand, counting down.
GTGGAGTCATGGACGCGGCGCACCGCGTTCATGCCATGGTCGGCGACGTAACTGGTGCGCAGTATCTCCTCGCGTTCGATGACGCGGTTCAGTGCGGTCTCGAATGCGTCGACGTCCAGGTGGCCAGTGCCGCGGATGCGTAGTGTCAGAGTGTTCACCGAAGCGCCCGCGGCGAACTGCTCCATCATCCAGAACGGCTGCTCGTGCCCGGAAACAGTCGTCACCGATTCCGGCTCGGCAGCGACGGACGCGTCGCCCGGCAACTGGTCCCACAGCCCTTCCACCTCGACGTCCGAGAGGCTTTCGAGTCGTTCGAGCACCTGCTCGATCTCGGGGAACTGCGCCTCCAGCTCGCCGGCCAGGTCGAACAACACAGGGTGTTCGAACACGAGCAGTAGTGGCACATCGACGCCGAACTCGTCACCGATCCGTTGTACGAGACGCGCCGCGAGCATCGAATGCCCTCCGGCGACGAAGAAGTCGTCCTCTACGGTGACGGCGGTGTTCCCGAGCAGCTCACGGCATACCTCGACGACATGCCCCTCGACGTGGGACCCGCGTGACTTGGCCGTGCCTCGTCCGTCGAGCACGTCGCCCGGACGACGCCAGCGCAACTGCCCGCCGCTGGTCCGACGGGCCCGAATCCCGGGGATTGCGTGACCCGCCACGACGAGGTCGCCTTCGACGCCTACCGGCGCCGTGCCGCCGTTCGCGTCACGTACGACCGGACTCCCGGACACTGACCCGACCATGCCTGTGTCATCGAGGGCGGCCCAGGACGTACCGCCCCAGGCGATCGTGCCCGTGGCGGCAGCGTCCTCGCCCTCGTCCACGATGAGGCCGGGCGCGAGCGGCTCGCCCGGCCAGTCGATCGGCAGGTCGTCCAACCGTGTGTCTGGATCTTGTACCGCGGCTTCGATCAGAACACCGAGCTCGCCGAGGAACGTCGCGATGGTGTCCTCGTCGAACAGCGAGTCGTCGAATTCGGCGCTTGGCGTTATCTCGTCGCCGACCGTCTCGAGATTTACGAGTTGGTCGACGCGGGCGCGCGTGCGGGGCAGCCGCGTGAGCTGCAGGCTGCAGCCGGCAAGCGTGTCACGCGGGAACGTCAGTGGTGGAGCGTTGAACACGATTTGGACGAGCGGCGAGCGGCTCGGATCACGGGTAGTACTGACCTCGTTGACGACGTTGCTGAACGGAACGAACTGCGCTCCGCTCAGCGCGAGGGTGATGTCGCGCGTGGAGTCGAGCAGGTCGACGAACGTGGCACCGTCAGGCGTTGCCGCCCGCACGGGAACGAAACAAGCGAACGGTCCGACGGCGTTCTCGTAACCCTCTGGGCGGCCACTGGTTCCGACCCCGAAGACCATCTCGTCTAGGCGGGTGTAGCGACGAAGAAGCGTCGTCATGCCGGCGAGGAGGATCTGGAATGTCGTCACGCGGTACTCGGCGGCGAACGTGCGCAGCCGGGGGACGATCTGGGCAGGGAACCTCGCGTCGGTCACCCTGCCGCGAGTACTGCGCACCGGCAGCCGCGGGCGGTCACCGGGCAGTTCCGCACTCTGGGCGCCGCCGGCCTCGGTGAGCCGTGCGACAACCTCGCTCTGCAGTCGGGCAATGGTCTGCTGGCGCTGTTCGCTCTGGGTTTCGCGTACAAAGTCGAGGTACGTCTTGCCGACCTCGCGAAGATCGGCGGGTTGACCGGATCGCACGGCCACATAGAGCTCGCGCAGCTCGTCGAACAGCAGCCCGATCGATCCAGCATCGATGATCGCGTGGTGGAAGCCGATGACCAGCAGGTGACGGTCGTCGTGCACCTCGACCATCCCGAGGCGCACCGGCGGCGCCGACGTGATGTCGTAGGTGTGCTGGACGAAGTCCACAGCCCAACGCAGCGCGCTGTCCTCGTCAGCGGCGTTGGCCGTGACCATCACGAGGTCGGTGTCAGGCTCGACGCGCAAGTAGAGCTCGCCGTCCTGCTCTGCGAAAACATAACGCATGGCTTCGTGGCGGCGTGCGATCTGTTGCCACGCCGCTTCGAGAGCACCGGCGTCGACCGGCCCGTCGATCCAGAACGCAACATCTTCGTTGTAGATGCTCGCGCCCGGATCCAACCGGTCCACCAGCCACATCTGCTTCTGCACCACGCCAACAGGCAGCAGCGGTGTGGTCGTCACGGCGTCACCTCCCGATACGTCGCGAATGCGCTTTGCAACGGCATTGCCTGTCGGACGGTACGGACGCACGCGCGGCGAGTCCTTCGCCGCGACACGTACGTGAAAGACGCACCTGCGTTGACGACGCCGGAACCTAACGTTCAGTCATGCCCAACACACGAAACCCCGAGAAGTGGTTGTTCCGCGGACGTCCGGATGACGACGGCGCACCGCTCGTGCTGTGCTTCCCCTACGCAGGTGCTGGCGCTTCGGTCTTCCGTGGCTGGCCGGACTCGATCAAGGCCGGTACGGTCGCACCGTTGCAACCACCGGGGCGGGAGAACCGATTCTCCGAACCGCCGTTCGATACCCACGTCGAGTACGCCGCCGATCTCGGCCGATACCTCGCGGGGCTCGGCGACCGCGAGACGGTCTACTTCGCGCACTGCGGCGGCGTGCCCTTCGCGCTCGAGACCATCGTCTGGCTCGTCGACAACGGGCACCGGCCACCGCGCAAGCTGGTCGCATCGTCGTGGGGCCCGCCGCACGTCGATCTCTACGGCGGCCTCAACAAGGTCGACCTCGACACGCACGACTTCGTCGCCGAGGTGCAGGAGGTGCAATCACGGCTCGGCAACCCCGGCGTGCCCGTCGAACTGGCTCGGATCGGCGCCAAGGCGTTACGCCAAGAGGTCGTCGTCCACCGTCCCTGGCTGTTCGACGCATGCAAGACGGTTCCCTGCCCGGTCGATGCCCTCGCGTGGTCAGAAGATGATGTCGTCCCACCCCACGAAGCCGTGAACGAACGGTGGCGCGAGGTCGCCGATGTCGACCTGCGGACGCTTCCCGGTAGTCACTGGGAATTCGTATCGTGCCCCGAATCGCTCGAACTCCTGTTGGCCGAGTAGCGCACGCCGCCGGCGCGCGTCCACCGTGTCCGCCGCCTGCTCGGCGGCGGCAGCGGTTGACGTCGTCGGCCGTCGGACTGGCCGAGCGGGTCGGTTCGCTCAGCTGCGGATCAGTTCACTGAGCTCACGCGGCGTCGGGTGCATGATCACCTGCTCGACCGACACCTCTCGGCCGAGCTCGCTGGTGAGCGTCCGTGCCGCTCGGGTGGCGCGCATCGAGTCGCCACCGAGCAGGAAGAAGTTGTCGTCCGGCGCGCACGATTCGCGCTCCAGCACGCCGGCGAACACTGCCGCGACGCGCCCACCCAGCGCATCGGACGTCTCCGCTCCAGACGTTTCCGGGGCGGGTAGCGCACGACGGTCGATCTTGTCGCCACGGTTGCGTGGCAGCGCGTCGAGGCGGACGTACGCGACCGGGACCATGTGCGCCGGCAGCAGGTCCGCCAACCGTCCACGCAGACCGGCACTGTCAACGGTGCCGCCAGGTTCGGCGACCACATACCCTACGAGCTGCAGGCGTCCGGTACCGGTCTCGACGGCGGTCGCCGCCGCTTCCCGCACGCCGGGGCAGCCGAGCAGGGCGGCCTCCACCTCGCCCATCTCCACCCGTACCCCGTTGATCTTGACCTGCTCGTCGGTACGCCCACAGTGTTCGAAGACACCGTCACGCACCCGCACGAGATCGCCCGTCCGATAGATCCGCTGGCCGGCGTACACGGCATCGGCGTCCGGCGTGAACTTCTCCGCCGTCTTGCGCGCCGAGTGGTAGCCGATTGCCAGTTGGTCACCGCCGACGAGCAGTTCGCCGATCCTGCCCTCGGGAACGTCGGCACCCTCAGGGTCGACGACCCGCCACTGGGCGCCGGGCCATACGCGCCCGATCGGCGGCGGACCCGCGCGCTCGGCGCGGCCGGCGGTCGCCGAGGTGATGCGCTGCTCCCACGGGACCACCGATGACGTGACGATGTTGACCTCGTTCGCGCCATACCAGTTGCCGATCTCGAACGGCAGGTCGTTCCTGCCCCACTCGCGCACTCGGTCGCTGCCCGTGAGCAGTAACCGCAGCGCCGACGGTGGCCAGTCCTGCTTGGCCAACGCCTCCGCGAGTGGCGCCACGGCAAAGCACTGCGTCACTCGCTCGGCGGCGATCCACTCGACCAGCTCTGCGGGAGCGCCGATCAGGTCATCCGGCGGAACGGACAGATGGCCTCCGGCGATCAGGAACGGCCACACGACAACGCTCACGGACACATTGGTGTGTGCGGGGAAAAGCCAAGCACCGCGTTCGGAAGCGTCGATTCCGTGCAGCTGACACTGAGTGCGTGCCGCGGTCGTCCACGTGCGCTGCGGCACCTGGACGAGTTTCGGCAGCCCGGTCGTCCCGGACGTCTGCACCAGGCACGCCAGATCCTCTGGCCCGACGTAGGGAGTCCCGATCGCCGGACCTTCCGGGCCGGTCGTGAAGAGGTCGGGGGCGACCTCCGTCACCGTACCGTCGCCACCGAGATATATCACCGGGCCCGCGTACGGCGGTGCGGGCGCACCGTCGTGTGCGAGCCAGGCGACCGGGCGTGCGATCTCGACAAAACCTTCCAGCCAGCGGCGCGGGCCGTCGATGTCGAGCATCAAGGCTCCGCCCCCTGCTCGCGACACCGCAAGCAGCGCGACGATCGCCGCGCCGCTGCGGCGCAGCTGCACTGCGACCGTGTCGCCGGGGGTGAGCCCTGACCTGATCAGCGTCTCCGCCAATCTGTCGGCACGCGCGACCAGGTCCGCGTACGTGATAGCGCCCGCGGTGTCCGTCACGGCGCACGCGTCGGGAGCCTCTGCCGCGCGCTGTGCGACGAGCTCGTGAACCGGCTTGTATTCGCCCATCGTTGCTCTCGCCCAGGTCAAGCGTTCGCGAGTCGCCTGCGCACGCTGAGCGGGCGCATGTCGGTCCACACCTGTTCGATGTGATCGAGACACTCGTCCTTCGTGCCGCGGGTGCCATCGGCGTGCCACCCTGCTGGCAACGGCTTGTCGGCCAGCCAGATGGAGTATTGCTCCTCGTCGTTGAGCACGACCTGGTATTCGCGGGTGTCGGAATCGTCCATCGTTCCTCCTCGGAGACGGGAAGGTCGTGGCAGACCGTAGACCGGCGCTCGCGATCGCCGCGGCGCGACAACGTACACCCGAAGGAGAACCGTCGCCGGCGGACAGACCTGCGAAGGACGACTGGCGTGGCGCGCACTTCGCGAGCATCAATCGGAGCAACCCCACCGCGGACGCACGTCACACATGTCAGGAGACACAACGTTGGCTGACTTCAGGTCTGACACGGTCACTGTCGCCGATGACCGCATGCGCGAAGCGATGGTCACGGCAGAGGTCGGCGACGACTTCTACGGCGAGGACCCGACAGTGGACGACCTCGAACGTACCGCCGCACAAATCGTCGGCAAGGACGCCGGGGTGTTCCTCACCAACGGTACGAGCGCCAATATGGTCGCGCTCCTGACGTTGTGCAGCGTCGCTGACGGACGGAGCGGCCGCCAGGTGCTGACGCACGCAACGTCCGACATACACGCATGGGAGGCGCATACGCTCGCCCAGGTGGCAGGCTTGCAGACCCTGCCACTGCCCGGTCGACATGGCCAGCTCGATCCGCACGCTCTGGCGAGCGCACTTGCCGCAACCGATCCCTACGCACCGCGCCCAGCAGTTGTCGCAATCGAGAACACCCACAGCGCCAGCGGCGGACGGCCGTGGTCACTCTCCGACATCGACGTCGTCGCCGACCTGTGCGACGCCGCCGGGGTGCCCTTGTACTGCGATGGAGCGCGACTGTTCAACGCCACCGTCGCCTCGGGCTACGGCGCAGACGAGGCCGTCGCCCGCTGCGGCGCCGTGTCGATCTCGCTGTACAAGGGACTCGGTGCGCCGATGGGCTCGGTGCTCTGCGGACCTGCGGCATTCGTCGAGCACGCGCGGGTGCTTCGCCGTACGCTCGGCTCTACCTTCCGGCAGGCCGGTCACCTCGCCGCGGCCGGACTCGTCGGGCTGAGCCGCGTTGCCGAGCTCGCCGACGATCACCGCCGCGCCCGGGACCTGTGGGAAGGTCTGGCGCAGGTACTTCCCGCCGACTTGCTCGATGAACCACCAACGACCAACATCGTCACGCTCGACATCGGTGCTGACGCCGGCACATTGGTCGACTCGCTGTCGGCGGCCGGCGTGCGAGTGACCGAGGTCGTGCCAGGCGTCGTCCGCTTCGTCACCCATCGTGACCTGACGGACGCCGACATCGACGCCGCGCTCCGTGCGGCCGCCGCTACCTTCGTGCCGCTGCAAGCCGGGGCGACGCGATGACCGCCTACGCGTCCGCTGATGCGCGCGAGCCCGCTCCGCTGGCTCCCCAGCAGCGAGGGCTGTGGTTCCTGCAGCAACTGCGCCCGGACACATCGGAGTACAACCTCCAGGTCGCGCTGCGTCTGCACGGAAGCCTGGACGTCGCCAACCTGCGGACCGCGATCGGCCACGTCGTCCGCCGCCACGAACCGCTGCGTACCCGGATCGTCCCCGACCCTGCTGGAGTACCGCACCAGCACGTCGCCGGGCGCGACGAGGACGGCGCCTTACCACGGATCGAGCCCGAGTTCGCCGAGTTCGCCGACCTCGACGACGGTGCCGGTGGCACCGGAACCGGCAGCGTCGAACAGACCATCCAAGGCGTTCTGCGCGAGGAGCTCGACCGCCCGTTCGACTTGGTCACCGACCTACCGATGCGAGTACGACTGATCCGGTTTGCCCCCGACGAGCACTTGTTGGTCCTCACCTTCAATCACCTCGCCGTCGATGGAGTCTCACTGTCGATCGTCTCCGCCGAACTGACCCGCACCTACGCCGCGCTCATCGACGGCCGGACACCCGATGAAGCAGACCTTCCGCCACTGGCCACCAGCTATTCCGACTTTGCGCGCCGGCGCGCACAACACACGACCGACCAAGCCGGGCTGGACTTCTGGCGCGCCGAACTCGACGGCGTCGCGGAGCTCCCCTTGCCCGCCGACCGGCCAGGGCACGGTGTCGGCGCGGGGATGATCACCCTCCGGCGCGAGATCGACCCCGGCACCGTTCGCGGACTGTCCGGCCTCGCACGCGAGTCCGGCACAAGCCTCTTCTCTGCGGCGCTGAGCTGCTACGCGCTCCTGCTCCACCGCTGCACGGGACGCACAGACTTTCTGATCGGTACGCCAGTCGCCGGTCGTACCGATGCCGTCACCCAGTCGCTGGTCGGCTGCTTCCTCAACACCGTGTGCGTACGCGTCATGATCGAGCCGGACGGGACGGTCGCCGAGCTCGTCCAAACCACCGGCGCTGCACTCTCCCGGACGCTGCAGCATCAAAATGTGCCTTTCGGCGAGGTCGTACGCGCCGTCGGCGCCCAGCGTGGGAACGCCCGCAATCCGCTGTACACCGCGTTCTGCTCGGTTCTGGACGAGGCCGCTCCGGCGTTCCAGATGGCGGGCATCCGAACTGAGCCGGTCGTCGCCGACTATGCGATCGCGCGCTTCGACCTCAACGCCACCTTCGCGCTCGGCTTGCACCGCCCGACCATCCAGCTGGAGTTCAGCGACGCGTTGTTCGAGCACGACACCGCCGAACGTCTCGCCGACCGACTCGCGCGCGTCTTCGACTGGGTCGCCGCCGACAACACCCTGCGCGTCAGCGACGTCCCGCTCGTCGGCCGTGCCGAACGCGACATTGTCTTGAGTCTGCTGAACGGGAGGCGCACCCGTGTCTGATCGCACCCGTGCACTACGTGCGATCGCTCGTCAGGTCGCCACCGAACGCGCCGACGACGTCCAACGACGACCTTCCTCCGCTCGCATCCCCCTACCGGCCGACCTCGGCCGCTCCGGCTCAGGGACCCACCGCGTGCGCCTCACCACATCCAGCCTCGATCTCGAGAGGTTCGCAGCGGCGCTGGACTCCACCGCGTGCCGGCATGAGGCACTGCGGCTACGTGCGACACGCGACAGTGGTCGCTGGTTCCTCGAACCGGTGACCCAACCGGTCGCACTCGCCGAGGCCTCGGAACTCGTTGAAGCCGACCCCGAGCATCCGTTGCGGTGGTCGATCGACCAACCCGACAGCGCATCAGGCACGGTGAGCGTGACGCTTGCCGTCTCGGCGTCTCTCGTTGACCGTGCCGCATGGGGGGCACTACTGGCCGACGTCGCAGCCGCCTATCACGGTTGCGATCTGGCCCTCGAGAGCGACGTGTCGTTCGGCGATCACTGCTACTGGTTGGCGAATCAGCCCGCCCCCGACCCGACCGGCGTCAAGCAGGTGGTCCACGACATCGGCGCGCCGGCGGCCGAGCCGTACGCGACGTTCGTCGCGGACGAGCCGTTCGATGTGCTTGCCCGACCGGCCGCCGAGCGTACCGGTACCGGCCGTGCCGCGGCGCTCGACGCCCTGGCCCGCGATGTCACGACCGCACTCGGCAGCTGCGGATGGCAGGCGCCACGGATCCGTACGCAACGGATGGTCGAACGGGTCGAGTCCGTGCCTGCCGTTGGTCGCACCATGCAAGCGCTGGTCGGCACGGTGTCGCGCATGGGCGAACCGTGCCCCGCGGCACCCACGAATGCCGTGGCCGAAATGCTCGACGGGTCATTCGGCGAGCAACTCGTCCAGCTCGAGGTCGACGTCCTCGACCTGCCCGACCTACAGCTCGAGGGCGACGTGACCGTCGAGCCGTTGCTCGACGAGTCCATCGGTTGGCGCGCAGTGCTCGTCCGTTCTCAGGCCGCCGCACAGCTGTACCTCACCGGACCCGCGGCCACGCTGCCGGCCATCCACAGTTCCCTTGGCACCACCGGGGACGTGATCGAGGCCGCCACCGCTCTTCCGCGTGTCGAAGAGCCGCTCCTCGCCGGGTTGCACGCGCCGCGGCTGGTCACCGGCCGCCGTACTCTCGACACCGACGTCGTCGAGGCGGCCGTCGCACGCCGCGCCGACGATCTCATCGCGGCCGGGTTGCGGCCGGGCGACGGGCTCGTGCTCGAGACGACGCCAGGACCCGAGACCGTCGCAAACGTACTTGCGGGGCTTCACCGCGGCGCCGACGTGCTGCTGATCGATCCTGCCGACCCACCCGCCTGGTCAGACGCGCTTCGCGCGCGGATGCCGGGCGCGTACACCATCGGCACCGACAACACGGTTCGAGGCCCCGAGGGGACCGATGCCGGCGACATCGGTGCCGATGCCGAACCGGCCGACGGGGACGGCGCCATGCTGCTCGGCCTGTCGAGCGCACCCGGGCCGATCGTGCTCGCGCGCGTACCGTTGCACGACCTGATGCGCGCTGCCAATGCCCTGATAGCGCGCCTCGGCCTCGGCACCGGCGCAGCCTGCGCGGTCGACACCGCCCGTGGAGGCGAAGATCTCGTCGTGACCGCGCTGGCCTGCGGCGCATCGGGTGCGGGCCTCGTGGTGGTCGGCGACGAGCCCGCCGACGCCACGGACCTGCTCGCCGCCCACGACGGCGTGCACCTGGATGCAGACCTCAGCCTCGGCGAAAAGATGCCGTTGACCTCACTGTCTGGCGCGCGCAGCTGGCACCGTCGTCCGAACGGCAACGGTGGCCGTTGGTGGGTTGCCGAGGCACCCTCCGCACAGTGGACGGCTCGCAACGGTGAGCTCACCGACGGCTCGGACGGCGGCGCACAGGTCGTCGACCCGGATGGCGCCACGCGCCCGATCGGAACGGTCGCTCAGCTGACTTTGCCCGTCGACACGGGCACACGCTATGTAGGCGACCCGCGCCGCACCGCCGACCTGTTGCGTCCTGCCGCCGACGGTGTCCGGGTGCTGCACACGGGCGTGCTCGTCGGACGTGCTCGCAACGGACTTCGCGTGCTGCGCCTCGCAGCCGGCCGCACGGTCGTCGGCACTCGCACCTGCCTGACCGACGCGTGGGAGGCAGCCGTGCCCGGTACGCGTGTCGCCTTGCCGCCGACTGACACCGACACTCCGGAGCGGGCATTCGTCGTCCTCCCGTACGCCGCGCGGGCGGGTGTGCCGGGGTCGGCACCGGCCGCAGGTGTCGACCTGCCAGTGCCGCTGGCGGAGGCGGCCGTGGTGTGGCACGAGCATCCCGGCTCACTCTCCGACGCTCGGTGCTGGCAACTCCTGCTCGACCGCGACGCACACGCACAGACCAGCGCGGATTGGACCAGCGCGGAGGAGCAGCGGCTCGCGACCGAGATCGTCGCACCCGTCCTGGACACCGCCGTCGGGCCGAACGACCAGCTGTTCTCACTCGGAGCGACGTCGGTGCAGCTGATGCGGATCCTGCTCCAGGTCAAGGAGCAACGGGGTGTCGACGTACCGCTCGCGCGGTTCTTCGAGGAACCCACCGTCGCGACCCTGCACCGGCTGATCGAGGAGGGCGACGGACCTGACGTCACCTCGACCCGCGCGGCCCTGAACGTGCTCGACAGCGTGGTCAACGACCAGGCACGACAAGGAACTGGAGACCGCTGATGGACGCTTTGCTCACCCCCGTCCAAGAGGACCGCCTCATCGACCTGCTGGTTGACCCTGGCCTCGTCCCGTTGGGACGTGCAGAGATCGCCTGCCCGCCCGGCACGCCCCTCGCGGCGGTGCGACGGGCGTGGCACGTGATCGGTCGTGAAATGCCCGCGACTCGCCTGACTGTACGCGACCTGGGCGACGCGCCGGCAACGGCGGTGCCTGCCGGCGAAGTAGCACCGTTGCGGGTCGCCCAGTCCGTCGACCGGGTTGCGGCGTCCGCCGACGAGGCCGCGGCGACCGGGGGCCCGCTGTGCACCATGGGCGCGATCATCGGCACCGAGGACTCCGCAGGTGCCGACGACAGTGCCGGCGTGCGCATCCTCGTCCTCGTCTACAGTCCGGTCGCTCTCGATGACCACGCCGCCCAGGTGGTACTCCAACGCGCCACCGCACTCGCCTCCGGCGACAAACCAGCGCCGGTACCGGGCGCCGCCGACTACCGCGCATGGCACGAAGCTCACGTTGACCGCGACGCGCTTCAGAAGTACTGGGCGATCGCGCTCAACGAGCTCGACGGCCCGACCCCACTCTTCGAGGAGTCCCGGCGGCTGCCCGCGCCGCGCCGCACCGCTCACTATGAACTGTCGCCTGGTCTTGCCACCGACCTGGTCCGGGTCGCGCGCCGCGTCGGCGTGCCGCCTGGATGGCTGGTGCTACTCGGGTGGTCGGTCGTAGTCGACCGGTTCCGCGGCGGAGAGCCGTCGGCCGTCGGCGTACTGCTCGACGCGCGCCCCGACGGCCTGACCGACGCGATCGGGGGCTTCGAGACCACGCTTCCGTTCGTCGCCCGCCTCGATCGCCGCCCGCTGCAGACCTGGCTCGTCGACCAGACCGCAGCGGTCCACCGGCTCCACGCGGCCGCCCACATGACCCGCGCCGACCGCAACCACTGTGCCGGGCAGCGCGGCACAGTGAGCCTGTTCGACTCGGCTGTCGACCTGCGGCCCGAGTCCGGACCCACACCCCCGACGCCCGCAGTCGCATGCACGATTCGGCTCGAATCCGGTGATCCAAACACGCTGACGGCAACCTATGACCCCGACCTCGTCGACGACCACCTCGCCGATCAGTTGCTCGAATGCCTCGATACCGCGCTCACCGAACTCACCGCCGAGGACGGTACGACCGAGACGCTGTCACTGCTTCCACCCGAGCAGACCGCCGCGGTGCACCGGCACAACGAAACCGACGCCGACTACCCGCGCAACCGGTGCCTTCACCATCTGGTCGAGGAGCAGGCCGCCAGCACTCCCGACGCCGTCGCATTGGTCTTCGGAGATCGAACCCTCACCTACGCCGAGGCCAACCGGCGCGCCAATCGCCTCGCACACGACCTGATCGCCCGGGGCGTCCGCCCGGACGACATCGTGGGGCTGTGCGCCGAGCCGAGCCTCGACCTGGTCATTGGAATTCTCGGCATCCTGAAGGCTGGCGCGGCGTACGCGCCGCTCGACCCGTTCTTCCCACGCAACCGGCTCGACTACCTCTACCACGACCTTGACTGCTCGGTGGTGCTCATCGAGGGAAAGCTACTCGATCTGCTGCCGGACGACGGCGTACGTAACGTGCGACTCGACGCCGACGACGGATTAGACGCTTTCGCTGGACGCCCAGAGCACGATCCAGCCGTCGACGTTCACCCGAACAACCTCGCTTACGTCATGTACACCTCCGGTTCGACCGGCCGCCCGAAGGGCGTGCTGATCGAGCACGGTGGTGCGGTCAACTTCTGCTGGTGGATGCGTGAGCGCTTCGACCTACGCTCGGACGAGGCCGCACTGCAGTGGACCGCATACAGCTTCGACGCGGCGGTGTGGGAGCTGTTCTGGCCGCTGCTGATCGGCGGGCGCGCCGTGATCGCCCCTGGCAAGGTCCACCTCGACATCGATCGCTTCATCGACCTGGTCAAGGACAACGAGATCGCGACCCTGCACTTTGTGCCGGCGATGCTGCAAACCTTCCTGTCGGCCGACCGCGCGCACGAGTGCACGTCGTTGCGCCACGTATTCGTCAGCGGCGAGCCGGTTCCGGTCTCGTTGTTGCGCCGCTTCCACGAACGGCTCAACGCGGACCTGATCAATCTCTACGGCGTCACCGAGGTCTCCATCGACTCGACGTTCTACGTCTGCCCTCGCGGCGACGACCTCCCGTTCGTCCGGTCAGGCACCCCTTTGCACAACACCCGCACGTACGTGCTCGACGAGTCGATGCAGCCCGTACCGTTCGGCGCTCGAGGAGAGGTCTACATCGCCGGAGACTCGGTGACTCGCGGGTACCTCGGACGGCCCGGGCTCGCCGCATCCCGGTTCGTGCCGGACCCGTTCCGGGGAGAGGGCGCGCGGATGTATCGAACCGGCGACATCGCGCTGCTGCTCCCCGACGGCAACGTGCACTTCCTCGGCCGCGCCGACCACCAGGTGAAGGTGCGCGGCATCCGCATCGAGCTGCTCGAGGTCGCGGCCGGTATGAACGAACACGACTCGGTACGTGAATCCTTGGTCGTGCCCTACGGCGACGGTGCCGACCGCAGCCTCGCCGCGTACGTGATCGCCGCGGGAGACACAGGGATCGACGTCGCCGAGCTGCGCTCGTTCCTCGCCGAGCGGATGCCGCCGTACATGGTGCCGACCTCCGTCATCGTGTTGGACGAGTTTCCCCTCAACGCCAACGGGAAGATCGACCGATCGGCGCTGCCGGACCCTGCCGCGGAGCGCGTCGGCCGCACCGCGGGGCGCGCCCCGTCCGGACCGATCGAGCGACGCATCGCGGCGATCTGGTGCAGGCTGCTCGAGCTCGAAAGCGTCGGTGCCGACGAGGAGTTCTTCGGCATCGGCGGCAATTCGCTCATCGCCACGCAGGTGATCGCGGAAGTACGCCGCACTTTCGACACCCGTCTGTCGCTGCGTGAGTGGCTCGAGGCCAGCACCATCGCCCAGCTCGCTGATGCCATCGAACGACACACACGTGGGGAGGACCTCGCCAATGAGGTCCTCGATCAGCTGCTGGACGACGGGATGCAGGTCAATGCCTCCGGTTGATACAACGGCATCGAGGACGCCGGTGCTCGACAGACTCCGGGCGATGGACCCACCACAGCGCGTGAAGGCGGTGAACCGGCTCGCCGAACACGGCCTACTGGGCACTGTCCAAGCGCCTCTCGAACGCCGAGACGTAGTCGGGAGTCGGCTCACCCACAAGCAGCAAGCACTGTGGACGCTCGACCATGGCGGACGGCACGGCGACTTCTACCACTGTGGTGCTCTGTGGTTCGCACCGTGTACGCCCGCCGTCGGTCTCGCCGCCGCTTTCGCGGCCGTCGCGCCCGACTTCGACGCTCTCGGCCGAGGTGTCGGCGTCGGCGCGGACGGCGCACCGTTCGCCACCCGTGTCCCCGTCCCGACCCCGACGGTCATCGCAGTACCCACGACCGCGACCGACCCACGCAGGTGGGTGCAGGAAGCTGTCGCTGTCGCAGCTCACGAGCCGATCGACATCGCAACCGAGCCGGCCCGCGTCCTCGTCTACGCACTGCCCGACGAATCGGGCGCGATCGGCGTTGTAGGCCACGATCTCCACTTGGACGAGCAAGGTCTGTGGCAGGTACTCGGTCCGGCAATTTCCGCACACCTGACCGGTACTGAGCCGGTACGCGAGCAGTTGCGCATCAGCGACCTCGCCGACTGGCAGCAGCGCGAGCTGGACGGTGGCCTACTCGAATTCGCGGTCGAGGCGGGCCGAACTGCCGTCCGCGACACACCGCGTTGCCCACTCAACGTACGTGGCGCCCGTGACGGCCGACGCGTACATGTCGGCCAGGGCGCCGACGCGTGGGCTGCGCTCCGCAACAGGGCCGCCGAGCACCAGGTGTCGTCCGCCTCGGTCGCCCTCTCCGCTTGGTACCGCTCCTTGCGGACTTGGTACCCGGCATTGGCCGAGGCACCGATCGGGTGCTGCACGACTGCCCGTATGCGTCCCGAGCTGCGCACCACCCTCGGCAACCTCACCAACACGGTCGTCGTGGTGCCCGCCGCAGACTGGCCAGAGATGTCCGACGCTGACCTCCCCGTCCGGGTGCACCGCGCGCTGACTGCCGCACTCGGCACGGCCGATCTCCCGTTCGAGAGCGTTTTCGCCGACGAGCCGGTGCAGGACGAACAGATCGGTGTGCGGTTCACCTTCACGGAGAACCCCCCCGACGAGCCGGACGTACTGCGCCCGTCTCCCGTGCAGTTCGGGTACGCCAAGTCAGTGCTGTCGGGTGAGGTCCGGGTGACCGGTGGCGTCCTCGAGGCGGACGTCGATCACCGCGCCGCCGACCTCGCACCCGAAGCCGCCGACAACCTCGCGGCGCTCTTGCGCGAAAACCTCGGCTTCACCGACTGAGTCACCGCCCGTGCTTACCCGCCCGGTAGTCGATGCGGGCCGCTGTCCGCGTGGTTACTCCCGCACGGACAACGTCCGGGGCGCGAGTCCGTCCGCTTCGAGCAGCCGAAACGACTCCTGCATACGCAGTGCGGCATCGTCCTGGTGCTCGGAGAAGATCAACCCGATCACTGTTCCGGTGTGCGCCACGGCCAAACCGAGCGCGCCAGTGTGGGCGGCGACACGGCGCATCACCGGCATTGTCCGCTTCGGCAGCTCGCGCTGGTTTATCAGCGCGCTCTCGGTTCCGATCTGCGCCGCCGTCACGTAGTCACCAGTACGTAGCGCGGTATCGAGCTGCCTGGCAAGCAGGTCGAAGTGCTGCGCCTGGCGGCGCGACGCGCGCTGCCGTTCGTGGAACTGCGCCGTGTCGACGACGCCGCCCTCGTCCACGCTCACGATGCGCCATCGCAGGTCGGTCTCGTACTCGCGCACCAGCGTGTGCGAGCGCTGCAGGCACAAGGCGACCGAATCACTGAACAGGTAGTCGCCCCACTCGATGTCCTTCGCCACCAAGCCTCCGAAGGCATGCACGACAGCGTCCGGGGTCTGGGTGTGCGTCGCATCCAGCAGCGCCGCGATCGAGGCCATCACGTCGGCTGTAGAGCTCGCGCAGCCTTTGCCGACCGGAATGTTGCTTGCGATCTCGAGATCGACCTGCGCGCTGGTGAGTCCGAGTGCGCGAGCTGCACTCACGGCGGCAGTGAGCGCACGGGTCCGGTCGGGCGGGATGACGCGCGGCTCCCGCTGGCCCGGATCGAGTCGCACAGTACCGGTTGTGGCGAACTCGGCGACGGGGAGCGTGAACAGGAAGTGCTGGTAGCCGCCCGCGTCCTGGCTGCCGCCATGACGTCCCGAGCCGCCCATGCGCCCGTCGGGTCGCCGGTAACCCTGCAGCAGCTCGCCGCACGTCCCGTGGACGGTCGCGCGGCCTACCCGCTCCTCCCGGTCGAGGTCGTCCGGTGCGGCCACCCGAGCGGCCGGGCTGGGACGAACGTCGTCGGTGAGGCAGTCGCGGGTTTCGGCGGCTGCGATAGCGACCCCTTCGAGCTCGGCGGTCACCCGGCTCCACTCCTCGGGCCGGACGTAGCGGTGCGCATGCCAACAGAGTGCCTCGCGCCCGCGGTGCCCGAACGGCGCCGAACACAGTCGCGACAGATTCATGCCCCCATCCCCTGCCTACGGTGTCCGATGGGTTTATGGCGAACGCAATCGAGTTGAACGGACTGCACAAACGGTACGGAGATCAGACCGCGCTTGACGGGCTCGACCTGGCAGTTCCGGAGGGGTCGGTGGCCGGCCTCCTGGGCGCCAACGGCGCCGGCAAGACAACAGCGGTGCGCATCCTGTCGACACTGCTGCGACCGGACTCGGGTACCGCGCAGGTCTGCCAAGCCGACGTCGTCGAGCACCCGCAGACAGTACGCGCGTCGCTCGGGCTGACCGGACAGTTCGCCGCGGTGGACGAGATCCTGACCGGCGCCGAGAACCTCCGGATGATCGGTCGGCTGTTTCGTCTGAGCAGGGCGGACGCAACGCAGCGTGCCGACGACCTCTTGGCCGCCTTCGAGCTTGCGGATGCGGCCGACCGACAGGTGAAGACATATTCGGGTGGCATGCGCCGCCGACTCGACCTCGCTGCGAGCCTCATCGCACGTCCCCGGGTGCTCGTTCTGGACGAGCCCACGACCGGTCTCGACCCACGAAGCCGACTGACGGTGTGGGATGCCATCGCTCGTCTTCGCAACGCGGGTACGACAGTGCTGCTCACAACCCAGGATCTCGAAGAGGCCGAGCACCTCGCCGATGAGATCGCGGTGATGGCGAGTGGCCGCTTGATCGCGCACGGCACGGCCGATCAGCTGAAGAGCGAGGTGGGCGGCGAGAACCTGTGCGTCCAACTCCCCGACGCCGAGAACCTGCAGCTGGCCACCGACGCGCTGCGCGACCTCGGCAACGCCAGTCCGGTAGTCGACGCGGAGGCACACGTCGTGACCGTCGCGCTGGACGGCAGTGGAATCGACGGCCTCGCCGACGCCGTAATCGAGCTTCGTCGACGCGACATCACCATCAAGGACGTAGAGGTACGTCGCCCGACGCTCGACGACGTGTTCCTGCGCCTGACGAGCGCCTACGTCGCGCCCGGCGACACCAACGACGACTCGGGTTGGCACAACCGGCAGCACCCGCCGGGCGACGGCCCATACGAATCCGTAGGTCCCGCGGCCGGATCCGGTGTCAACAACTCAAGGAGGAACGCATGAGCGATGCGACGCGTACCCGCCCCCACGACGTGTTCGCCGATGGTCCCTCGGTGCCCGCGAACGCCGACTCGACGAGAGTGTCATGGTGGCTGATCGACGCATGGCTCATGGCCGCGCGGAACCTGCGCCGCATTCAGCGCACGCCCGAACTGCTGATGTACGCGGTCGTCCAGCCAGTGATGTTCATCCTGTTGTTCGCCTATGTCTTCGGCGGCGCGATCGACGTCGGCAGCAGCGACTACAAACAGTTCCTGATGCCGGGCATCTTCGTGATGATGGTGCTCTTCTCGTCGGTGTCGGCGACGACGGTCACGCTGGCCGAAGACATGCAACGAGGCATCATCGACCGCTTCCGGTCCATGCCGATGACTCAGTCCTCGGTGCTGGTCGGCCGGACCGCGTCCGAGGTCGTCCGCACGGGCATCACCGTCGCGATCATGATCGTCATGGGTCTGTTGATCGGCTTCCGGTTCCACGGCGGTGCCGCGTACGCGCTCCTCGGCATCGCTCTACTGCTGCTGTTCGGCTATGCGTTCTCGTGGCTGGGGTCCGTGTTGGGACTAACCGCACCGAGCGTCGAGGCCGCGCAGTCGGCCGGGACCTTCTGGCTGTTCCCGTTCGCGTTCGTGAGCTCCGCATTCGTTCCGACGCAGTCGATGCCGGGCTGGCTGCAGGTCTACGCCGACCACAGCCCGGTGACGGTCACGGTCAACGCGCTGCGCGACTGCTTCATGCGCGGAACGTTCGACTCCGACGGTGCCCAGTCGCTGCTCTGGTCGGTCGGGATCCTGGTCGTCTTCGCGCCGCTGGCGACCGTCTTGTACAAACGGCGCAGTGCCTGACCACAACCGTCAGGTCGGGACCGTCACCGCGGTGACCACGAGTTCAGAACCGGCGAACCACCGCCCGTCGTAACGGTCCGGCGACACACCGACCGCGAGCCGGGGATCGACGGCAGCAGTGAAACACCCGTCCGGATGGACCGCCACCACCGCGTCCTCGAAGCCGAGCCAGCGTCTCGCGAGTGGGAACCACGCCTTGTAGACCGATTCCTTGGCGCTGAACAGCACCCGGTCCCATGCGATACCGCGTCGCGGTAGCGTCGCGAGTGCCTCGGCCTCCTCGGCACTCGCGACGATACCGAGGACGCCGGCAGGTAGCGGTTCGTTCGGTTCGGCGTCGACTCCGAGCGCGGCAACGTCGCTCGCCCTTGCCAGCGCGGCGGCACGGTAACCCGTACAGTGCGTCATCGCTCCGACGACGCCGTCCGGCCAGATCGGGGCACCCCGCTCACCTGGCAATATCGGCACTGCGGCGATACCCAACTCGTCGAGAGCGGCGCGCGCACACCAGCGCACGGTGCCGAACTCCGCGCGGCGTCTCGGCACCGCGCCCGCGATGGCTCGATGCTCCGACCCGAAGAGTGCGATCTCGCGATCGGCACGGGTCTCGACGACGCGCACAGGCTCGGTCACGATCCGGTCGAGCAATGACGTGCCGTCATTCTCCGTACGCGCCGGATCGGCGATAGCGCTGCACATCCCGGTACGTTATGCGCCGCTGACGCTGTCCGACCGCACAAGCACGGAAACGCGACAGTTCCGCCGTCTGCCTGCTCACCCCGGGGAGTCAGTCAGGTGCACTTAGCGGGCGCATCGTCCCTCCGTTCGCCGGGCGTTCACCGGCTCCTGGGACACTAGAGCGATGGCCGAGACAGTCCACGCGGCGGGCGCGGTGACCTGGCGGCGCGTCGGCGGACACACCGAGCTGCTGATGATCCATCGTCCGAAGTACGACGACTGGACGTTCCCGAAGGGCAAGCTCGACCGCGGTGAGCGGCACGTCCAGGCGAGCGTTCGCGAGGTGGAGGAGGAGACGGGCGTGCGCGTCCGGCTCGGCGTCCCGCTGCTCGCGCACGAGTACCCGATGCGCGGCAACGCGGCGACGAAACGGGTGCAGTACTGGTCCGCGCGACCGGTCGGCGGCGACGACGTCGCGTCGTACGCGCCGAACCACGAGGTCGACGGCGTGCGCTGGGTACGCCTACGCGACGTGGCCGCGCTGCTCACGTACGACCGCGATCGCGACGTGCTCGCCAGGTTTCGCGCGCTCAAGAGGCGCAAGCATCACAAGACCCGCACCCTCGTCGTCGTCCGGCACGCGGCCGCGCGGGCCCGAAGCCGCTGGAAGGGCCCCGACACCGAACGCACGCTCACCAGGAACGGCGAGCGGCAGGCCGTGCGCATGGCGCCGATCCTCACGGCGTACGGGGTGCGCGACGTCGTCAGCAGCGATGCGCAACGCTGCGTCGCGACCGTCACGCCCTACGCGGATTCCGTCGGCACCGACATCGTGCTCGAGCCCCGGCTCGCAGAGGACGGCGCGCGTCGCAAGCGGGTGCGCAAGGCGACGTACGACCTGCTTGACGACCGCGCGCCGGTCGTCGCGGCGACGCACCGTCCGGTGCTCCCGTACGTGACCGACGCGCTCGGCCTCGACATCACCGAACCGCTGATGCCGGGCGAGCTGCTGGTCGTCCATCACCGCGACGGCGACGTCGTCGCGACCGAGCGGCACTCGACCTGACCCCCCGCCCACTCGTGGCGTCGACCTAGGCCGTGTCTGCTTATACCCCGCCGGCTCGCGTGCCTCCGCATCCCGCCTGGCGGCGTTACGGTCGCTCACAGGAGAACCAACTACAGCTTCACTCCCGCGCCTTGCCAGATCGGGCGCGGCGACCCGCTCCCTGATCGACGCGGCATAAGCAGACTCGACCTAGTCGACCGGCCGGTACGTAGCGAGCGCCCAGATCACGAGGATGTCGATCGCGATCACCAGGATCGCCCACCAGGGCTGGTACGGAAGCCACAGGAAGTTGGCGATGGCAGAGATCGACGCGATCGCTATGCCGGTCGCCCGCGCCCAGAGCCTCCCGGAGAACAGACTGACGCCGACGAGCACGAGGATGATCCCGATCACCAGATGGATCCAGCCCCACGCGGTCAGGTCGAACTCGTACGTGTAGTTCGGCAGCGTGACGAAGTACTCGTCGTTCGCGATGGCGACGATGCCCTGCAGGACCTGGAACGCACCCGCGACGAGCATCAGTGCAGCCGCGAAGACCGCGACCCCCAACGCGAACGGATTCCCTCGCTGTCCACTGTGTGACGTCGACATATCCGTCCTCGCTCCTTCGATCACCGGCGCGATGCGGCCGGTAGGCAGCGGCGGTGCTGCCGCACCTTGAGCCCATCGTCGGCCGCTCGCGTGCCGATGGCCTCATCCCCGCCGGGTGATTCACCGACCCCGCCGGATCCTGCACAATCGCGGGGTACCCAAGCCAGGAGGAGCATACGGATGTCGGGACTCGCAGCCGTCTTGGGCGACCTCCTTCCCTCCGCGATCGGCATCGCGATCAGCCCGCTCCCGATCATCGCGGCAGTCCTGATGCTGATGTCCGAGCGCGCGTCGCGTACCGCACCTGCGTTCGCGCTCGGCTGGGTGGTCGGCCTCACCGCCGTGACCGTCATCGTGCTTGTCGTCGCGGGTCCGAACGGTGCCGACACGGGCTCGAGCTCCACCACGGCATCGTGGATCAAGCTGGTCCTCGGAGTCCTGTTCCTCGGACTCGCGTACAACACCTGGCGCAAGCGTCCCCGCGCGGGCGCCGAGGTCGAGCCACCGAAGTGGATGCGCGGGCTCGACTCGATGAAGCCCCTCGCCGCGTCCGGTCTCGGTGCGGCCCTCGCCGCAGTCAACCCGAAGAACCTGATGCTCGCCGTCGGCGGTGCGGTCGCGATCGCGGCCGGCGACCTCGAGACCGGCGCCACGATCGTCTGCGTCGTGGTCTTCGTGCTGCTCGCCAGTGTCATGGTCGCCGGCCCGGTCGTCGCGTACTTCGTCGCTCGCGACGCGATGCTGCATCCCCTTGAGGAGCTCAAGTCGTTCATGCAGGAGCACAACGCGGCGATCATGATGGTCCTCCTCACCGTCCTCGGTGTCTCGAACCTCGGCAAGGGCCTCGGCGGCCTGCTCGACTGACTGGCTGTCACCCCGACCGGGTGATGATCCGGCTCCTCTGACGACGCATGCTGGCCGCAAGCGTCGCACCCATCGCGGCGGACCACCGAACCTCGCACAAGGAGGCAGCTTCATGGCCACATTGACCGTCTGGAAGTTCCCCGGCCCGGGCGACGCGCAACGCGCCGTCGACACGCTGGAGAGCCTGCAGTCCGAAGGTCTGGTGACCGTTCATGACGCGGCAGTCGTCGAGTGGCAGGAAGGCAAGAAGAAGCCGAAGACGCGCCAGCTCCACAACCTCGCCGGCGCGGGTGCCCTCGGCGGTACCTTCTGGGGCCTGCTGTTCGGCCTGCTGTTCTTCGTACCGATCCTCGGTGCCGCGGTCGGCGCAGCGGCGGGTGCCCTCGCCGGGTCACTCACCGACGTCGGCATCGACGACAGCTTCATCAACCGGGTGAAGGAAGCGGTCGTACCGGGAACGTCCGCCCTGTTCGTGATGACCTCCGACGCGGTCCAGGACAAGGTACGCGAGGCGTTCACCGGCTCCCATGCCGAGCTGATCCACACGAACCTCTCCGACGACGACGAGCAGCGTCTGCGCGACGCGTTCTCCGAGGCCTGAGCCGTGTCTGCGGCGGAGCGCGTGCCCCATCGGGGACGGGCTCGGCCGCAGACGCTCGGGGCAATCCACCGACGATGACGAGATGGCCATGGCGACGTCCGCGTACGAGATCCGTGTCCGAGGCGAGATCACCCACGCCCTGGCCAACGCATTGACCCCGATGGGCTGGTCGATCGACACCGACGACGGCTCGACCGTGCTCTCGGGAAACGTACGCGACCAGGCCGAGCTGCGCGGCATCCTCGACTCGTTGGCCGCCATCTCACTCGAGCTCCTCGAGGTACGTCAGGTCGAGGCTCCCCCTGACGCTCCGTGACATCCCGTGACCACGCATTGCGAGCGCAACGCCGCGATGACGTCTAGAGTCAAAGCGACAAACCTAGTGATCGGCGTTCTCAGGCCCGACTACACACATAGGGGTCGCGTTGTCGGAGTTGCAGCACCGAGGCTTTCGCGGGCACGCTCCGCGGCCTGCCCGGATCCCCGCCCCACCACCCGGCGCCATCGCGCGCGACCGCATCACCCACCGGCTCGACGCGGCGCGCGCCGGCTCCCTGCTGCTCGTCGCCGCACCCGCGGGGTGGGGCAAGACGGCGGCGGTGAGTCAGTGGGCGTCATCGGGTGAGCGGACCGTCGCGTGGGTCGACTGCGACCGAACCCTGAACGAGCCCGGCGCCCTGTGGAGCGCCATCCGCGAGGGCCTCGCGAATGCGATCGGCGGCGCCGAGCCGACCGGCCCCCGCGCTGCGCTGGCCGTCGAGCGACCGATCCTCCACCACGCCCTCGACCCCCTGTTGGCGGCCGCCTCCGACACCGTTCTCGTCCTCGACGACTTCCACCTGATCGAGGACCGCGACACGCTCGAGGACGTCAACGCCCTTGTCACGCATCCTCCTGGCTCGCTGCTACTCGTCCTGATCACCAGGTCAGATCCACTCGTGGCCCTGTACCGGGCGCGGGTGAGCGGCACCGTCACCGAGGTACGCGCGAGCGACCTCGCCTTCACCACTGCGGAGACCCGCCGGCTGCTCGAACGGCACCGCGTCTCGATCGCGAGTGCCGACGACATCGACCGGATCCGCGAGCGGACGGAAGGCTGGGCGACCGGCCTCAGCCTCGCCGCGTCCGCGTTGGCGAGCGGTGAAGACTCCATGAGCGTCGTCGACGCGGTCACCCGGGCCGGTCCGGTGCTCACCGGCTACCTCGTCGAACAGGTGCTGAACCGGCTCGACTCCGACGACCGCGACCTGCTGATGCGGCTGAGCGTCGTCGACCGGTTCGACACCGCCCTCGCCGAACTCCTCACGGCCCGGCCGATCCCGGCGGCGCGCCTCGAGAGTCTGACGAACATCGGCGGGTTCCTCACCAGCGATCTCGCCCAACCGCACCCGTTCCGCATTCACGGGCTGCTTCGTACGGTCCTGCGAGACGAGCTGCGGAGCACCGACGGCGCACTCCTCCGCGAGCTCAACGCGAAAGCCGCCGCGTGGTACCAGTCGATGGACATGATCGAACCCGCGATCGAGCGGGCGCTCGAGGCACGCGAATGGGACCTTGCGGCCGACCTGCTCATCGACCTCGCCTCACTGGGCCTCGCGCACGGGCGACCGTCGATGGTCGCCGAGTATCTCGAGCGGTTCTCGGCCGGCTGGGAGACGATCGACCCCCGCATCGTGCTCGTCGACGTGACGCTGGCGCTGAGCCGGGGGGACGCCGACGGGAGCGCGACACGGCTGGCGATGGCCGAGGACGCGATCGCGTCACTGCCCGCACCGTCTCGCGCCCGTACCGACCTCCTGCGGCGGTTGCTGACGGCCGGAGTCGAGTACCTCCGCGGTGACGGACAGCGGCTGCTGGCCGCTCTCGGGCCCGACGAGGCATTCGTGGTGGCGAGCGACCAGTACGCGCCCCGGACGGCCGCGGATGACGCCAGGCGGGCATGGGCACACTCGCTGCGCGCGTACGGGCAGCTGCACCGAGGGCGGCTGTCCGAGGCCGAGCAGGCGGCCGACGTGTCGATGGGGCCGAGCCACGACCGATACGACCTCGTGCGGTTGCGTGGTTGGCAGCTGCACGCCTCGGTCGCCGCTGCCCGGGGTGACCTTCGGAGCGCCTTGACCTACAGCGGCGACGCGATCAGGCTCGCGAGCAGTCGCGGCCACGCACTCGCCTTCGACGCCACGCTGTCGCATGCGCTCGCCGCGTGGGCAATGCTCGAACAGGGCGACATCCCCGGCGCCGAGGCCGCCGTCGACCGGGCACAGAGCAGCGGGCCGGTCCGGCACTTCAGCCCCGTCGGTGGATACCTCGCCGAGGTCATCCATGCCCGCCTCGAGGCCGCAACGGGAGGCGACCCGGCGACCGTGGCGAACGCCGTTCGTACCATCACCGAACGCAGCCCACGTGCTCGCTACCCGTACCTGTTCCGGACCATGCGCCTCGCGACGACCGTTCACGCCCTGCTCGCCATGGGGCACCACACGGACGCTCTCGACGTCATCGACTCGGGCCCGATCGCCGCGCACGACGACAACGCCAGGCTCGCGCGCGCCACCGTACTCGCCCGGACCGCGATCTACGATGCGTCGGCCGCTGGCCCCGAGGCCTTGTCGGAGGTACGCGACGTGGTCGCCTCCCTCGAGGGTCACCTCGACCAGGACACGTATGCCGGCTGGTCCGTACGACTGCTGCTCGCGGCGGCGGTCGTGGAGTACGGCGCGGACGATCCCGAACGTGCGTCCCAGCTGTTGCATCGGGCGCTCGCCGAGACCGAGCGGCAGGGGTGGCGCCTTCCGTACCTCGAGCTCGGCGGCGCGATCGTGCCGCTGCTCAGCCGAGAGCGGCTGCGCATCTCGTCGTACGGCGACCTGATCGGCGATCTCCTGCACGACCTCGACGAGCGCACCGACCACCATCCGGCAGATCTCGTCGTCGCCCTGTCCAAGCGCGAGGTCGAGATCCTGCAGATGCTCCCGACCGGGTACGACCAGGACGAGCTCGCCGGTCGGCTCTTCATCTCGAAGAACACGCTCAAGACGCACCTGCGCGCGATCTACCGCAAGCTCGGTGTCGAGTCGCGGCGGCAGGCCGTTATGCGCGGCGAGCGACTACGCCTGCTCTGACGGCCCGCTCGATGCCGCGGCGTCGGCGTCGGTGTCGTCGTCGGCATCGGCCGGGGGCGGCACCGCGAGCACTTCGAGGACGACGACGGCGATGCCGATGCACAGCACCACGACCAGCGCGCTCGTTCCGGACGGGTGGTCGATGCTGAGGTACCCGACCGCACCGACGACGCAGATGGCCACCCGCAGCAACCCGCGGTTGCGGCCGAGGAACGCACCGAACGGCCCGGTCTCCAGGCCGGCTTTCGACGACCCCGCCCGAAGCCGGTCGATGCCGCTCGCGAGCGCCGTACGAACCCGCCGACCCGAGCCCGACGGAGCGAGCACGTACGCGACGAGGGCGATCACCAAGGCCACGACCGCCACGGCGCGCAGCGCAGTACGCAGGAAGCGGATCAGCGTGTCGTAGATCGTCGCGGCCACATCGAGCGGAAGCACCGAAGGCGGCACGGAGTCGAGGTACAGCTGGCGTACGACGTTCAGGCCGATGCCGAGCAGCAGCATCGACGCAGCGACCGACAGGCCGATCGCGAGCGCGGTACGCCGCCGGTCGGACGCGATCACCAGCGCGACGACCAGCAGCGCCAGGCCGATCGCCGGCAATACCCGCGCCGACAGCTCGAGCCAGCCGACCGCGGCTTGGGCCTTCTCGACGTCGGAGGACGCGAAGATCGTGAACGACGCGTTGACCGTCGGCACGTTCGAGGCCAGGGCGAACCCGTCGTCGACGAGCCGCTTCTTGGCGGCGTCGATGAAGCTGGCGAGGTTGACCCGGACCTCGCCGTTCGACACGTCGACGTTCTCGGTGCCGTCGCCGGTCAGTACGGCGACCATCTGGTCGTGTGCCTGCCGGTTCGCCTCGATCCACGCGTCACCGAACTCGTCGGACTGGACGAGACGGTTGACGCGTTCGGCGATGAAGTCCTCCACGGCGCTGCTCAGCGGTGTCGCCAGGGCCGGCAGCAACGGCCGCGCACGCTCCGGGACGAACTGCTGCTTGGACAACGCCGTCAGTGCCTGGTCGGTGACCGCCGGGAGGTCGATGCGGGTCAGGATCTCGTGCGTGATCCGATCGGCGATCGCATCGCGTACTGCCGGGTCGGAGTCGAGCGGCTCGATGGTCTCGAGATACCGGTCGGTGTCGACGATCTGGTCGCGAGCCCAGGTGGCGACCACCGACAACGGCGCCGTGATCGCGGCGATGAGAACGAGCAGGAACACCACCGGCGTACGCCACCATCCGCGGCGGCGGCCGGGCGATCCACCAGTCGACGCACCTTCACGCAGACGTTCGACCTCGGCCCGTAAGGCGTCGATCTCGTCTCGCGTTGCGTCGTCCGATGCATCCGTCATTGGCGTGACCCGATCTCTGCACGACAGTCCGGTCCGCCGGCTCGAGCACTCGCTCGAGCGCGGCTTGCCGCACCATAACGCCGGCCGCCGCCCCGAAGAATCACCCCGAGCGGATGACTAGCTGACGGACGAGTGGGCGGGGAACGACTAACCTCGGGCGATACCCACCCGGATCGGGTGTGCGCGAGGAGGGTGCAGTGGGATCGGGACGCCGGGAACGCCTCATGACGTTCGCTTCCCGTGCCTCCGCGTACGCGCGGGCGAGCTTCATCGGCTCCTGCGGACGCCGGATGATCGAGATCGGCAGCCGCGACCGCGCCGTGACGATCGCCGGCCAGGCGTTCATCGCCCTGGTGCCCCTGATGATCGTGATCGCCGGCTGGACCAGCGGCAGCGGCGGGATGGACGACACGATCATCTCGTACTTCGCGTTGTCCGGCTCGTCCGCCGAGGCCGTTCAGGCACTGTTCGACGCGCCTCCGTCCGCGACGGGCGGGACCTCGCTGATCGGGCTAGTGATCCTGCTCGTCTCGATCGGCTCGTTCTCGCGGGCGCTCCAACGCGTGTACGAGTCGGCCTGGCGGCTCCCACGGCGCGGGATGCGGGGCACCATCTCGGGCCTCGTCGGGCTCGGCACGCTGATCCTCGTGCTCTTCGGACAGGGTTGGCTCGTCCACGTGCTGGCGGCCAGCTCCGTCCCACGCTCGGCGAGCCTCATCATCGAGACCGCGGCGATCCTACCGCTGTGGGCGCTGTTCATGTGGTTCATGGTCTCGCGCCGGGTCGCGTACCGCGTCCTGCTCGTCTCGGCCGCGGTGTGTGCGGCCGGCCAGGTCGGCCTGAGCTGGTGGACGCGGCTGTACGTCCCGCATCTGATCTCCACCGACGCCGACCGCTACGGGGTGATCGGCGTCGCGTTCGCCCTGGTGTCCTGGTTGGTGCTCGTCGCGTACCTCCTGGTCGGCAGCGCGGTCGTCGGCGTCGAGCTCACCGACCGGATGCGTCGGGCGGATCCTCCGCTGCTGGATCGGCTCCGGTCGCTGTCTCGTCGAGCCGAGAGCGAATCGCCGCCACCGCGTCGTCGACCGTCGGATGAACCTCCGCGATCCCCGCAGCCTCCGTCTTAGAGAACACGTCGCGTACCTGCCCGACGTCGTGGGCGAAGACCAACGCGATGCCCGAACGCTGCATATCGCCCGCGAGCAGAACGAGCATCGACGCCGCCGTCACGTCCAGGAACGGCGTCGTCTCGCCGTCCAGGATCACGGCCCTGGTCTGATCCGTTACCGCCGCGCGTACGTGCTCGCGTACGTAGTCGGCGTTGGCGAAATACAGGCCCGACTCGACCCGGAGTACCTCGATCTCCGGGTCGGGCGGCGTGACGCGCTTGCGGCCGGCGTCGACCCACGCGCCGTCCGCGCCCGGCTGGCGGGCGAGCCGGGTGACGGCGGGGCGCGACGACCGGTACAGCAGGGCGAGCGCCGACAACCCGATCCCGATGAACAGGCCGGGCAAGGTGTCGAAGATCAACACGCCGAACATCGCTCCGATGGCCGACGCGAAGTCCGCCCGCGCCGAGTGCCGGTAGATCTTGCCGAGTCGGCTTGTCCACACGCCGTACAGGCGCCGGATCGACGCGAAGTCGACGAGCTCGATCACCGCAGCGATCACGACCGCGGCCAGGACCGCCTCGGGCAGCTTCTCGAACAGGCCGGTGAGGAACAGCAGAGTGACGACCGTCAGGACCGCGACCACCAGCCCGGATGCCTGGCTCTTCGCCCCTGCCGAGCCGTTCACCGCGGTCTTCGACAGGCTGCCGTTCACGACCATGCCGCTGAGGACGCCGGTGCCGAGGTTGCTCGCACCCATGCCGATCAGCTCGCGGTTCGGGTCGATGTCGTAGCCCTCCTTCGCGGCGTACGTCTTCGCGGCGCCGAGCCCCTCGGCGTACCCGATCAGGAGCACCCCGACACACGGGCCGATCAGGTCGAGGTACGTGGATGCCGCGAGGTCCGGCAACCCGAGGGACGGCAGGCCCGCGTCGATGGTGCCGACGATCTCGACGCCCTCGTCGTCGAGATCGAACATCGCGACCGCGAGGATTCCGAGGAGCACGAACACCAGGGACCCCGGAACGAGCGGTATGAAGCGCCGAGCGACCAGGATGCCCGCCAGCGCGACGGCGCCGATCCCGAAGGTGAGCAGATCGACGTCGTCGAGCCGGATGATGATCTGCCAGGCCTTCTCGAAGAAGTCCTCGCCCTCCTTCTCGATGCCCAAGATGGCGGGGATCTGCCCGATGATGATGGTCAGCGCGAGCCCGACGATGAAGCCCTTGAGAACGGGCTCGGAGATGAACTCCGACAGGAATCCGAGCCGGCACAGGCCCGCGACGACGCCGAGTGCCCCGACGATGACGGCGAGCGCCGTGGTTGCCGCGACGAACTCCTTGCTGCCTCCCGAGGCCACTGCCGCGACCACGCTGGCCGACAGGGCCGCAGTGCCGGACATCGGCCCCACGACCAGGTGCCGGGAGCTGCCGAACGCCGCGTACAGCACCAGCGCGGGAACGGCGGCGTACAGGCCGACGACGGGCGAGACTCCCGCGATCGTGGCGTACGCGAGCGACTCGGGCACGAGCACCGCCCACACCGTGAGGCCGGCGATGACGTCGTTGCGCAGCCAGGCGCGCTGGTAGCCGGCGAACGAGCGGAATACCGGAAACGAGCCGGTCACGCCGGCCCGCCCGTCACACGGTTCGTCATGCCACCTCCGTTGCTGACTCAGGACCCTAGGCGCCACCCCCGTCACGATGCGTCACCCACGACGGGTGATGGCGGCGGCACGACCCAGGTCGTCCCGCCAGACCCCACGCCGGCTCGCGGGCCTCCGCATCCCTGGGGGCACCTCCCGGCCGCGAAGCGGCTGGGGGACTGGCTGCGTTGCGGTCGCTCGAAGGAGAAGCCAACTACAACTTCCCTCCCGCGCCTTGCCAGATCGGGCGCGGAGACCCGCTCACACATCGACGCGGGGTCAGGCGGCACGACCTTGTTCGCAACCGTTCACCGCTCGTTCACCAACGCCCTCCGGCCGCTTCATCTCGCCTCCCTAGCGTCGGCATCGAACAGTGGACCATCACCGCTACGTGGACGCGTAGCTCCTACTCAAGGGACATGAAGTGAAACGCAACCTGATGCGCTACGGCGCGCCGGCGGCAGCCGCCGCCGCGCTCGTCCTCGCGACTGCATGCGGGGCCGGAAATGAGGCGGACGCCGACGGCGAGGGCGGCTCGAGCGATCTCAGCGGTGAGCTGAACGGCGCCGGGGCGAGCTCGCAGGAGGCAGCCTTCGCGGCCTGGCAGAAGGGATTCCAGACGCAGAATCCCGACGTCACGGTCAACTATGACCCGGTCGGCTCGGGAAGTGGCCGCGAGCAGTTCATCGCGGGCGGCAACATCCTGTTCGCCGGGTCCGATGAGTACTTCCCCGATGAGGAGCTCGCCGACGCCGAGGAGCGGTGCGGCGGTGACGTCGTCGAGGTCCCGGTGTACGTCAGCCCGATCGCCGTCATCTTCAACGTCGAGGGCGTCGACTCGCTGAACCTGAGCCCGGAGACGATCGGTGCGATCTTCTCGGGCGACATCACCCAGTGGAACGACAAGGCGATCGCCGCCGACAACCCCGACGCCGACCTGCCCGCCGAGCCGATCACGGCCGTGCACCGCTCGGACGAGTCCGGTACGACGGCGAACTTCACCGACTACCTCGACCAGGCATCCGGTGGCAGCTGGTCGGAGGGCGTCGTCGAGACCTGGCCGGTCAAGAGCGGCGAGGCCGCCGAGGGCACCTCGGGCGTCGTCAGCGCCGTCAAGAACGGCCAGGGCACGATCGGGTACGCCGACGCCAGCCAGGCCGGCGACCTCGGCGTCGCGAAGGTTCAGGTCGGCAAGGAGTTCGTCGAGTACAGCCCGGAGGCCGCCGCCGCCGCGCTGGACGCCTCGAAGCCGACGCCGGGTCGCGCGGACACGAGCATGGCCCTCGACCTCAACCGCACCACGACCGAGGCGGGCGTCTACCCGATCGTCCTCGCGTCGTACGGCATCGCGTGCAGTGAGTACGAGTCCGCCGACGAGGCCGACCTCGTCAAGGCTTGGTTCGACTACGTCATCAGCAGCGAGGGCCAGCAGGCCGCCGCCGGCGAGGCCGGTTCGGCACCGCTGTCGGAGCAGATGAGCGCGGACGCCAAGACGATCGTGGACTCGATCTCCTCGAAGGAGTGACGCAGGTCGTGTCTGCATATCCGGCGTCGATCAGGGAGCGGGTCTCCGCGCCCGATCCGGCAAGGCGCAGGAGCGATGATGGAGCCGGTCCTCCCTCGAGTGACTGCAACGCAGCCGGTCGGGATGCGGAGGCACAGGACCCGGCCACGGATATGCAGACACGGCCTGGGTGGCCGTTCCGCCTCCTCGGGGGAAGCGGAACGGCCACGCCGCGCGTACCGACACCGCTCGACCAGGGAGCCACCAGACCGTGACCACCACCAGCCATGAGGCACCGCGAACCGTCAAGCGCCGCGGCGACCGGATCTTCTCCGGTATCTCCTTCGCGGCCGGCGCGCTCATCCTGATCACGCTCGCGAGCGTCGCGCTCTTCCTGACCGTCGAGGCCATCCCGGGCATCACGGCGTCGTCCGAGGAGGCTCCGATCCTCGACGGTGACGGGTTCTGGTCGTACGTCTGGCCGCTCGTGTACGGGACGCTGTTCGCCGCCGCCATTGCGCTGGTGATCGCGACGCCGCTCGCGATCGCGGTCGCGCTCTTCATCTCGCACTACGCTCCCCGCCGCATCGGGCAGGTGGTCGGGTACGTCGTCGACCTGCTGGCCGCCGTGCCGAGCGTCGTGTACGGCCTGTGGGGGATCGCGTTCCTCTCCGGCCAGCTCGTCCCCGTGTACCGCTGGCTCGCCGACAACCTCGGCTTCATCCCGTTCTTCGACACCAACCCGGCAGGCCAGGCGTACGCCTTCAGCACCACCGGCCGCACCATCATGACGGCGTCGCTGGTCCTCGCCATCATGATCCTGCCGATCATCACCGCGATCTGTCGGGAGATCTTCCTGCAGACGCCGCGCCTGCACCAGGAGGCGGCGCTGGCGCTGGGCGCCACCCGCTGGGAGTCCATCCGGCTGACGGTGTTCCCGTACGCGCGCTCCGGCATCGTCGGCGCCGTCATGCTCGGCCTCGGCCGGGCGCTCGGCGAGACGATGGCCGTCGCCATGGTGCTCTCGACCAGCGGGGTGGTCACCGTACGGCTGCTGACGACGACGAACCCGTCGACGATCCCGGCCAACATCGCGCACGGCATCAAGGAGAGCTCGGGCCTCAACGTCAACGTGCTCATCGCGAGCGGTCTGGTGCTCTTCGTGATCACGTTCCTGGTCAACTTCGCCGCGCGCGCGATCGTCGATCGCCGCAAGGACTTCTCCGGAGCCAACTGATGAGCACGACCACTGCGCCCGAGCGGCCCGATCCCGGCCTCTCCCCCGATCACCCCTCGCTGCGCCAGCCGAAGCTCCCGCCGTGGGCCGGGTACGCCGCGATCGGTGCACTCGTCGTCCTTGCGGCACTGCTGTACTTCGGGTTGGGCCTGCCGATGGTGGGTGCAATCATCCTCGCCTGGCTGGTCTGCGGTCTTGCGTACCCGCTGTGGTCGTTGCTGGTCGAAGGCAGCCGCAAGGCGACCGACCGGCTGGTGACCATCGGAGTGCTCACCGCCTTCGTGCTCGCCCTCGTGCCGCTCGTCTCGATCATCATGAAGGTCGTCGCCGAAGGGGCCGGAGCGCTCAGCGCCGAGTTCCTCACGTACTCGATGCGCAACGTCATCGGCGAGGAGCAGGGCGGCATCTACCACGCGCTGATCGGCACCCTGCTGATCACCGCGGGCGCGACGATCATCTCCGTACCGATCGGGCTGTTCACGGCGATCTACCTCGTCGAGTACGCGAGGGACAACCGGCTCGGACACTGGATCCGGTTCCTCGTCGACGTGATGACGGGCATCCCGTCGATCGTCGCCGGCCTGTTCGCGTACTCGCTGTTCGTCGCGCTGTTGGAGCCGGGCATCCGGCTCGGCGTCGGCGGATCCGTCGCGCTGTCGGTGCTGATGGTCCCGGTCGTCGTGCGCTCCTGCGAGGAGATGCTCAAGCTGGTGCCGAACGAGCTGCGCGAGGCATCGTACGCGCTCGGCGTACCGAAATGGCGCACGGTCGTGAAGGTCGTCATCCCGACGGCGCTCGCCGGAATCGTCACCGGCATCACGCTCGCCATCGCGCGGATCATCGGCGAGACGGCGCCGTTGCTGCTGATCGCCGGCTCGACCACGTCGACGAACTTCAACCTGTTCGACGGCAACATGATGACGCTCCCTGTGTTCGCGTACTCCGAGATCAGCTCGCCGGGCATGAACCCCGAGCTGTCGACGGAGCGGGCGTGGGGCGCGGCACTGGTGCTGATGATCATCGTGATGCTGCTCAACCTGATCGCCCGCGTCGTTTCGTACCTGTTCTCACCCAAGGGCGAGAAATGACCTCCGCCAAGACCCCCAACAGCACCAAGGACTGACCGTGGCCAAGAGCATCGACGTCTCCGATCTGGACATCTACTACGGTGACTTCCTCGCCGTCGAGGGCGTCACCATCAGCATCCCGGCGCGCTCCGTTACCGCGTTCATCGGACCATCGGGGTGCGGCAAGTCGACCTTCCTTCGCTCGCTGAACCGCATGCACGAGGTGATTCCCGGCGCGCGCGTCGACGGCAAGGTCGTGATCGACGGACAGGACCTGTACGGCCCGGACGTCGACCCGGTCGTCGTACGCCGCCAGATCGGCATGGTGTTCCAGCGGCCGAACCCGTTCCCGACGATGTCGATCTACGACAACGTCCTCGCGGGGTTCAAGCTGAACGCCAAGCGGATCAAGAAGAGCGACGCGGATGCCGTCGTCGAACGGTCGCTGAAGAGCGCGAACCTGTGGAACGAGGTCAAGGACCGGCTGAACCGTCCCGGCTCGAGCCTGTCCGGCGGTCAGCAGCAGCGGCTGTGCATCGCCCGCGCCGTTGCGGTCGAGCCGCAGGTGCTGTTGATGGACGAGCCGTGCTCGGCGCTCGACCCGATCTCGACGAGCGCGATCGAGGATCTCGTACACGAGCTCAAGGAGAGCTACACGATCGTGATCGTCACCCACAACATGCAGCAGGCCGCGCGGGTGAGCGACGACACGGCGTTCTTCAACCTCGCATCGGTCGGCAAGCCCGGCCGGCTGATCGAGTACGGCACCACCGCGACGATCTTCTCCAACCCGGAGGAGAAGGCCACCGAGGCGTACATCCAGGGTCGCTTCGGCTGACCCGTCGCCCGACCTCGGCCCCGTGAGCCGGACGTTCGGACAGAACACGCCCGGCGTGTCGCACCCAAACGTCCCGCCCACGGTGGAGGTTGGGACGCGGCTACGGCAGGAAGAGCGCGCAGATCCAGTAGACGATGGCCGCGACGAGTGCCGCTGCAGGGATCGTAACGATCCAGGCCACGATGATGCTGCGCGCGACGCCCCACCGGACGGCGCTGAACCGCTTGGTCGCGCCCGCTCCCATCACCGAGGACGTGATCGTGTGCGTGGTCGAAACAGGTGCACCGAGGCCCATCGCCATCACGTACAACACGATCGAGGCGACCGTCTCGGACGCGAAGCCGCGGGCGGGGTCGAGGTCGATGATCCGTCGGCCGAGCGTACGCATGATGCGCCACCCACCGGAGTACGTACCGAGCGAGATCGCCGTCGCCGCCGAGATCTTGACCCACAGCGGGATGCCGTCGTCCTTGCTGTAGTGACCGCTCGCGAGCAACGCGAGGAAGATGACGCCCAT
Organism: Solicola gregarius; assembly: GCF_025790165.1. GTDB lineage: Bacteria > Actinomycetota > Actinomycetes > Propionibacteriales > Nocardioidaceae > Solicola > Solicola gregarius. The sequence goes on along the minus strand of NZ_CP094970.1, from coordinate 2,791,900 downwards.
GGTCTTCTGGGCGTCCTGCAGACCGTGCCCGAGCGCCATGCCCGCGGCCGAGATGGTCTGCGCGAACCGGAAGCCGCGCCCGACCCGCCACGGGCTCGAGTGCCGGAAGGTCCACAGGATCGCGATCATCAGCATGAACGCGCCGCCGAACCCGATCAGCGGCGACACCACCATCGGGATCAGGACCTTGTCGATGAGCGCGTCCCATTTGACCGCGCTCGACGATGCGACCCCGGCGCCGACCAGACCGCCGATGAGCGCGTGCGAGGAGGACGACGGCAGGCCGAAGTACCAGGTGATGAGGTTCCACACGATCGCGCCGGCGAGTGCCCCGAGTACGACGGTCAGGCCATGTGCCCCCTCGCCCTCGACGCCGCCGGCGATGATGCTCCCGATCGTGTCGGCGACCTCCGTACCGAGGAAGGCGCCGATGAAGTTCATGATCGCGGCCATCGCAAGTGCGATCCGCGGGGTGAGCGCACGCGTCGACACCGACGTCGCGATTGCATTCGCGGCGTCGTGGAAGCCGTTGGTGTAGTCGAATACGAGAGCGACGACGACGACCGCGATCACCAGCGCAAGGCTGACGTCCACGCTCAGCTCTCCTTGACGGCGATCTGCTCGATGGTGTTCGCGACGGTCTCGAGGGCATCGGTCGCGTGTTCGAGGGCGTCGACGACGTCCTTGAGCTTGAGCACCTCGAGGGCCTTGTACTTGCCGCTGAACAGCTTCGCGAGGATGCGCCGGTAACTTCGATCGCCTTGGTTCTCGAGTCTGTTGATCTCGATCCAGTATTCCTCGAGGTCTTTCATCGTCCGCAGCCGAGGCATCGCCTCGGCGGTCAGCTCCGCGGCCCGCTGGAGTACTTCGACCTGGGTCGCGAACTCCGCCGGCAGCTCCCCGATCTCGTACAGCCCGATGAGGTCGACCGCCTCCTCCATGAAGTCCATGACGTCGTCGAGGATGCCCGCGAGCCGGTAGATGTCCTCGCGGTCGAACGGCGTCACGAACGTGCTGTTCACCCGCCGGACGATCGCGTGGGTCGTCTCGTCCGCCTGGTGCTCGGCCTCGCGCATCTGCTCGGCGATGGCGGGCCGGTCGCTGTCGACGTCCAACATGGCAGCGAGCAGACGGGCGCCGTTCACCAGATGCGTGGCTGATTCGGTGAACAGATCGTAGAACGTGTCTTCCGTGGGGCGGAGTCTTAGCCGCACGAGATTCTCCCGTCGAGGTGGGCAGTGACCGCGACCATGCTAAGCGGTGGTGCTACTCGCGCGTCAAAACGGTCGGCCCCGGCCGGTACGACGGTGCCGGCGGACCCGCTCAGGGGATACCCAGGATGTCGTCGACCTGTTGCTGCGTAAGGGGTCCAGGGTGCTCGGACGCGGCGATGATGAGATCGCTGGTCAATTCGATCTCGTCGAGTGCCTGTTCATCGCGCAGGCGTACGTCGAGCGGCTCTGACATGTGCACGGACACCTCTCGCTGCCTCGTCAACGGCCCTACCTTACGCGCGCGTAAGGTGCCGGGTCTCGATTTCGAGCCCGGGGGCCGTTCGGCGTGGCGTACGCCACACCTGCGGACGCATCGTGGTCGGCCGGTGGCGAACTCGATCGTCAGCGAGCCGCCTCGGTCAGCTCATGCTCTTCGGGGACGACGTCGGCGCCGTCGCCGGGCGCGGGACGGGTCTTCCAGGCGGCCGGCTGCTGGCGCCACACGGTCGCATTCGCCCGCAGCGGACCGCGTACGCCGCCGAGACAGGAACGCGGCACGGCGATCCTGATCTGGCTCCGCTCCGGGACGTCGAACTGGACCCGAAGCCGCTTGCAGGTAACGCGCTTCGGGTCGTCGGTGTCCCAGTCGCCGACCCGGTACAGCCGGACTTCGGCGATGTGCTTGGTCGGCACCTTGTTGAACGCGACGATCCGGTACTCCGGACCGCTCCAGCGCCGGTTGGTGTCGAGGTATGCGTCGACCGAGCGAGTCTGCGACGTTCGGAAGTCACGCCCGGCGATCGAAAGGCCGACGAAGTCGAGGTCGGTGGGGTTGAATACGGCAAGCGACTGGATGTCGACGCCGCGATCGGCATCACCGAGCGCGTCGAGCGCGATCCGGTCGGCCTTCGCCGAACTGTCGCCACGACCGCCCTTGTGCTTCCAGCTGGGCTTGCCGGCCTGGTCCTCGCCCGAGTTCGCGGCGGCCGACCCGACGACACATCCACCCAGCAGCGCGGTGATCACAACCGCACACGCCGCACGGCGCACCGTCATGCGACCCCCTGGGCTCGAGAACAGATCCACCCTTACTAACGGCGAGCAGGCCCGGATGGTTGCCTCGCGGATCCCGTGACGTCGGAGGGGACATACCCCGGCGACGTCGCGCCGCTTCTCGGCACGACCGAGAAACGCCTACTTGTGCCGGGCTCGGAGCGGTATGAAGTACGGCGGGTCGCCGAGCTTCGTCGCGCACGAGGCGAAGTCGACGGAGATCTGGCCGCGAACGGTGCGCTTCCTGAGGTTCAGCTTCAGGCGGCCCTTGAAGGTGTATCGCTCACCGTCGACGGTGAACTTCCTCTTCCACCGCCGGTCGACCTTGCCGCGCTTGATCTTCGCCGCGGGTGCGCGGAACTTCACCGGGAGGTGCGTGTAGGTCGACGGGTACGAGTAGCAGATGACCCAGACCCGGGAGGCGTAGCCGGTGACGTACTTGCGCTTCTTCGTGACCCGGAACCGCAGCCACTCCTTCTTCGAGGGTTTGCCGTCCTCGATGATGTGGCCGGTGTACTTGCCGGACCGGATCTTGCCGGCGGCTGAGCCACTCGTCGCCTGGCCCTCGATCTCGTCACCACCACGGTCGGCGTACGCGGGGCCGATCGGTGCGGCGAGCCCGAGGAGTAACAATCCCGCAAGGGCTCGACGTGCTCCTACAGCCATGGGCTTCCCTTTCGTCGACGAGGCGGTGGCCAGACTGTACGACGCGGGAACCCCGTCACGTCGCAGAATGCATCAGGAGCTCGGTAGACCGGCAGGGGAACTCCTGCCGCCCGAAGACGTCCCGATAGGCTGCCCTCGCGGCCGTCGACACCGTCGCGGACGTACGAAACCGACTCCGGCCACTTGGCGCCGTCAACGCGCAGACCGAGTGCCGAGCCGGTCGCGGGCCTCTAGCTCAATTGGCAGAGCAGCGGACTTTTAATCCGCGGGTTGTGGGTTCGAGTCCCACGGGGCCCACCGATTCACTGGCGTCGAACCGTGTTTCAACGCCTCGACCGAGTGTCGGGAATCACTGGGTCGTATGCCCGGGAGCCCTGTAGAATCGCCGGTCGTGACTTTCACAGACACCAACCCCACTGCGGCTACGACCGCCGACACGGGCGACTCGCCTACCGTCGCCGAGCGTCCGCGCCCAGTTGTCACCCGGCCGGTTTTCGTGGATGCTACCGGTCGACGGGCTCATCGGGCCCGCCGCTGGGGCATCGCTCTCGTGACTCCTGCGGCAGCGTACCTCGTCGCCGTGGCGATCAGCCTGATGGGCGGATCGTCGCTGAATTCGGCGATCCTGCCGATCCCTGGCCTGGGCTCGAGCGCCCGATCCGCGGGCGCGTCGCAGTCGCCGGCAGGGACGGACGAGACAAACGCCGCGGTCACGTCACGCACGGGCGGCACGGATTCCGATAGGTCGCAGAGTTCGCGGCCGGACCTGGTCGAGCCCGACAGCGCGGGGTCGCAGGAGTCGAACAGCGGGGACACGCAGGAGATCGACAACACGAGCTCGCAAGGCGACAACAGCGTCGATGCGCACGACGACCAATCGGAGTCGTCCGACAACAAGCCGGACCCGTCCAACTCCTCGAACACCGGCGACAACTCGTCGCTGCCCGATCAAGCCGCGACCCAGGCCCAGGGAAACTCCAACCGCCCGCCGCTGCCAACCCAGGCCGACTCCAATGCTTCGGTACAGCAGCCTCACCCGTCAACGAGCAACGCGTCTGAGGCGGGCCAGGACCACGCACAGTCCGACCACGCCACGGAGCACAAACCCGGCCCCGACGCCCCTGCGGCCGCGACAAGGTGACACGGCGCAGCACGCTGCGTCGTGCCCGAAAGCACCGAGGTGCGCGCTCGGTTCCGGCGCGCACCCACTGGTTCTTACTGGCGTTGGTGCTGCTCACGCTTGCCTGCGCTCTTGTCGTCCAGGGATACACCCGGCAGATGTTCGGCGAGGTGGAGGCCGAGCCAAGGCCTGCGGGCGACGCCGAGTCCGTCCCCAACGAGATCACCAACGGCGGTCCGATCATCGATGCCGCCGACACGCAGCCGCGAACGCTGCGCCCACGCCGATCGACCGTCGCGTTGACCTTCGACGACGGCCCCGATCCGACCTGGACGCCACGCATCTTGGATGTGCTCGAGAAGCATGGCGTGCACGCGACCTTCTTCGTCACGGGCACGCAGGCGGCCGAGCACCCGGGCCTCATCAGCCGGATCGTCGACGAGGGACACGAGATCGGGGTGCACACCTTCGTACACGCCGATCTCGGCGCCATCGGGCCATGGCGTCAGTCTGTCGAGCTGGATGAAACTCAACTGACCGTTGCCGGCGCTGCCGACAACACCAGCACGCTGCTCCGGCCGCCGTACTCGAGCACCAATGAGGCTGTCGACGACGCCGCGTGGGGAGCGATGCGGCACGCGGCCGACGAGGGCTACCTCACCGTTCTGTCCACGCTGGACAGCGAGGACTGGCGCACACCGGGCGTCTCGGACATCATCACGAACTCGACGCCGGACAGCCGCGCAGGCAACGTCCTGCTCATGCACGACGGGGGTGGCGACCGCAGCCAGACCGTCGACGCGCTCGACAAGCTCCTGCCGCAGTTGGCCAAAGACGGCTACCACGTCGGTGACGTCAGCGAGACGACCGGCCTGACGGGCGCCAACCGTCCGGCCACCACTGCTGACCGCTGGAAGGGGATTGCGGTCATCGCCGCAGTACACGGCAGCGACATCGTGCTGACCGTACTCTCCTGGTTCATGATCGTGGCCGGCGTTCTTGCCGCTCTTCGCGGACTCGTGCTCGTCTGGGTAGCGCGTCGGCATCATCGTCGAAGCGACCGACGTTGGGGTGACGGCATCGTGGGGCCGGTCAGCATCGTGGTGCCGGCGTACAACGAGGCCGCCGGCATCGAGGCTGCGGTGCGCTCCCTCGTGGCCTCGGACCTACCCGTCGAGGTGATCGTCGTCGACGACGGTTCCACCGATGACACCGCGGCCATCGTTGAGAGTCTGGGCCTCCCCGCCGTACGACTGATCCGACAGGTCAACGCGGGTAAGCCCGCGGCACTGAACACCGGGATCGCTGCGGCCACGTTCGATCTCGTTGTCATGGTCGACGGCGACACGGTCTTCCAGCCGGACACCGTACGTGAGCTCATCCGGCCATTCTCCGACCCGCGCGTCGGCGCGGTCTCCGGCAACGCGAAGGTCGCCAACCGGTCCGGACTCCTCGGGCGCTGGCAGCACATCGAGTACGTCGTCGGTTTCAACCTGGACCGGCGGATGTACGACCTTGCCGAGTGCATGCCGACAGTCCCTGGCGCGGTCGGGGCGTTCCGGCGGGCCGCGCTGATCGAGGTCGGAGGCGTCAGCGATGCGACGCTGGCCGAGGACACCGATCTCACCATGGCGTTCTGTCGCGCCGGCTGGCGCGTGGTGTACGAACCCGACGCCGTAGCGTGGACCGAGGCGCCCGCGACGCTCGGCGCACTGTGGCGGCAGCGGTATCGCTGGAGCTACGGCACGATGCAGGCGATGTGGAAGCACCGCTCCGCGATGTTCCAGCGTGGCGCGGGCGGGAGGTTCGGCCGACGCGGGCTGAGCTACCTATTGCTGTTCCAGGTTCTGCTGCCGTTGCTCGCCCCGGCGGTCGACGTGTTCGCCCTGTACGGCCTCATCTTCCTCGACCCGGTGCGCGTCGCCGGACTGTGGCTTGGCTTCCTCGCCTTGCAAACCGGGATCAGCATGTACGCCTTCCGGCTCGATGGGGAACGCATGCGCCCGCTCTGGACTCTTGCACTGCAACAGTTCGCGTACCGCCAGCTGATGTACCTCGTCGTGATCCAGAGTGTGTGGACCGCGGTCGCTGGCATCCGTTTGCGGTGGCAACGCAGCGAGCGCTACGGCACGCTTCAGCAGCCCTCCCCGGATCCGGCGCGTCGGAGTCGGCGCAGCCGACGGCATCCGACACCGTCGCCCCGCGTCGGGCACCTTGACGAGTCGCGGAAGGCGCTGAAGGATTGTCAGATGCCGAGCGATGAGCGTATGACGGAGTACGAGCACGACGGCCTGCGGTTCGACGTACGCGACAACGGGCCGCTGGACGGCGCGATCGTCGTACTGCTCCACGGCTTTCCACAGACGTCGACGTCGTGGGAAGCGGTGGCGGCCGACCTCAACGCACGTGGCTATCGAGCCATCGCTCCGGACCAGCGCGGCTACTCTCCGGGAGCCCGCCCGACCGGTCGGCGCGCGTACCGGACCGGAGCCCTGGTCGCCGACACCCGTGCGCTGATCACGACCCTCGACGCCGGCCCGGTGCACGTGGTCGGCCACGACTGGGGCGCCGCCGTCGCCTGGTCGCTGGCGGCCGGTAATCCCGAGCTCGTCAGCACTCTCACCACGGTCTCGGTCCCGCACCCGCAGGCGTTCGTGACCTCGATGCTGCGCAGCAGCCAGGCGCTCCGTTCGTACTACATGCTGCTGTTCCAGCTACCGCGCCTACCGGAGACACTCGTCGGACCGTTGACGACGATGCTGCGCAAGTCGGGCATGACCGACGGGCAGATCGAGCGGTTCCGATCCGAGATCGTCGCCGGCGGCGCACTGACCGGCGGGCTGAACTGGTACCGCGCGATGCCCTTCACCTCGCCGGGCCGGATGAACGTCAAGGTCTCGGTGCCGACCACGCACGTCTGGAGCGACGGCGACACCGCGCTCGCCCGGCGCGGCGCGGAGCTCACGGCCGACCACGTGACGGGGCCGTACCGGCTGGAGATCATGACCGGCGTCAGCCACTGGATCCCCGAACATGCCCCGGGCGCGCTCGCCGAGATAATCGACGCCAGGATCCAGTCTGCCTAGGCCCGGCGTGGATCGTGCTGCTCGCGGAGTACCAGGCCGCTGACCACACGTCCTCCTGACCAACGTCGCGGGGATGAGTCCTAGCGCCCAACCGGCGTCAGCCACAGATGGCCTCGTCAACGGCCGCGTCGACGACGTCGTCGAGATCCCTGTTGATACCGGGTGTCAGGGCGATGGTGACCTCGCGGCGCCGGTCCTGCGTGGCGAACGTCCACGACTGGTACGCCAGGGCGTCGCCATCGTTGCCGTACGCCCGGATGCCGCACGACGTGTCCCGCCAGGCCAGTCCGAGCCCGTACGTCTCGCCGGCGATGCCCGGCGTCGTCATCTCGTCGAGCAGGCGATCCGGCAGAAGTCGACCACCGAGCAGGGCGGCGAAGAACCGGTTCATGTCCTTGGCCGAGGAGACGATCTCGCCTCCCGCGTCGAAGACCGACGGGTTCATCTCCGTGTAGTCGACGAGGTACGTCCTACCCTGCAGTCGGGTCGGTAGGTAACCGTGCGGATGCGGCCCGCGGATGAGTGGTGACACCCCTGGCAGCGACGTCTGGTGCAAACGCAGGGGCCGGATGATCCGACGTTCGATCTCCTCGGCGTACGACCGGCCGGTCACGTTCTCGATGACCTGACCGAGAAGCACATACCCCGTGTTCGAGTACGCGTACGCCGAACCCGGCTCGGATGTCGGCGGCTCGGCCACGGCGCGCTCAACCAGCTCGTCGGGCGTCCAGGTCCGCCACCGATTGGCGAAGAACTCCGGCGTCGGAGGCATCGGCAGGGTGTCTTGGTAGTCGTACAGACCGCTGGTGTGGTTGAGCAGCTGGCGCATGGTGATGCGGTCGCCATCGGGAACGGCACCCGGGAGCCACTCCTCGATCGTGTCGTTCAACCGCAGCCGCCCTTCGCCGACCAGCTGCAACACGACGGTGGCGACGAACGTCTTCGTTTCGCTACCAGCCCGGAACCGGCCACGAGCCGGCACCTTTCGCGTCGTACCCAACTCGGCGGCGCCACTGGTGCCTCGCCACACGCCATGCTCGTCGCGTACCTCCGCCAGCACGCCGATCGCGCCGTTGTCCACGAGAGCGTCCAGTCGTCGCTGCATCCCATCGTCGCCCGACTCCCCCGCGCCCGCGGCGGCGGGCGCCGACATCACCGCCAGCGCCGTCGCTGCGGTCACCAGCGCGCTGTGCGCTCGCCTCATCACTGCCCCCTTGTGCGTTGTCCGTCGAGGTCGAGCCTGCTGGAGTACGGCCGCCGACGACATCCGGGGATGCCCTGGTCGGTCCCGGAGCCGAGCCCGACCGGAAGCTCGCGGGATCGGTTGCGGCGATCACCAATCCGCACGCGAACCGGCTTCGAACCACCGATCGGGTGGGCAATCCGGCTCATCCGACACAGCAGTCTGAGTGGAGGTCATGTACATGAGGCTCACCAGAGCAAAGGCTTCAGTAGGAGTCGTGTCTGTGCTTGCGTCGGGGGTGCTCGTGGGCGGCTTGCTCGCGAGCACCGGCTCCGCGTCGGCAACCGACGGCGACGGTTCGTCGGGCGCGCCCGGTGCGGTTGGCGCGAAGAAGACTCGTACCCATCTCGCGCCGATCAACAACTCGGGCGTACGAGGCACGGCCAGGGTCAAGGTCCACAACCGAAGGCTGACCGTCAGCGTCAATGCTCACGGGCTGCTGCGTAAGATGCCGCATGCGATGCATCTTCACTTCGCCAAGAAGGCGCGGCACACGTGCCCGACGGTGCGTGACGACAAGAACGCCGACCACCGGCTCAACACGACCGAAGGCACCGGCGCGTACGGCAACGTACGGGTCTCGCTGACCAAGAGTGGCGCGACCGGGCCGAAGAGCGCATTGGCCGTCAAGCGGTTCCCGACCGCGCCGCGCGGCAAGATCCACTACAGCCGCACACTGCGCACCAGCAAGGCGGTCGCCCGCGGCGTCCGGAACGGCAACAGCGTCCTGGTGGTCCACGGGATCGACTACAACCACAACCGCAAGTACGACTTCAAGGCGGGCAAGAGCGATCTCGATCCGAAGCTCCCGACCGAAGCGACTGATCCCGTCGCGTGTGGTGTCCTGCGCACCAACCACAAGTAGCAACCCCGTTACCGGCCTGATCGGCCGGTGACCTGACCCGCAGTTGTTCGGGGTCACGACCGGAGGGCGTGACCCCGAACGGGTGCGCAACCTCGCCGTCAACCGTTGCGGAGTGCGGCGGTGAGCGTACGACGCAGCTCGCGCTTAAGCACCTTGTGGCTCGGCCCCAGGGGAAGCTCCTCGACCACCTCGACGGTCCGCGGGTACTTGTGTCGGCCGAGACGCTCGCGCGCCCACGTACGCACCTCGTCGGGATCGACGCTCGATTCATCGGCGGGTACGACGACGGCACACACCTCCTCTCCCTTCTCCGGGTCCGGGAGCCCGATGACGGCGACCTGTCCGACCGCGGGATGCCTGACGAGAACCTCTTCGACCTCACGCGGATAAACGTTGAACCCACCCCGGATGATGAGGTCCTTCTTCCGGTCGACGATCGAGATGAACCCGTCGGCGTCCTTGCGGCCGATGTCTCCGGTACGGAACCAGCCGTCGACCATCGCCTGCGCAGTGGCCGCGGGGTCATCGAGGTATCCGGCGAAGACGTTGTGTCCGCGCACCACGACCTCGCCGAGCTCGCCCGTCGCCAACAACACGATCCGATCCTCGCTCGCCTCGTCAGCCACCTCGACGTCGATGCCCCACAGGGGGTGACCGACGGTGCCCGCGCGAGTACCGAAGCATCGTTGGTTGACCGTCGCCGTCGGCGACGTCTCCGAAAGGCCATACCCCTCGAAGACCGTTGTACCGAAGGTCTTCTCGAACTCCTCGAGGACGGCGACCGGCAACGACGCCCCACCTGAAACGCAATCCCGCAGCTCCGGAAGGCGATCCGCACCACCGGCCGCCTGCAGCAGCTGGACGTACATCGTCGGTACACCGAAGAACAGGGACGCCCGCTCGCGCACCATCAGCTCGAGCGCGGCCGCCGCGTCGAAGCGCGCCTGCAGGACGAGCGTTGCGCCCGCACGGAACGTCGAGTTCATCGCGACCGACTGCCCGAACGTATGGAACAGCGGGAGGCACCCCATCACCACGTCGTCTCGCGTGAACGAGTTCGCGTCGAACGCGTTCGTGGTCGCATTGAGTACGAGGTTCAGGTGCGTCAGCCGCGCGCCTTTCGGCCGCCCGGTCGTACCGCTGGTGTAGAAGATCACCGCAGTGTCGTCGGCATCACGAGCCGTTGGCGCAGCAACGGGGTCACGACCAGCGCCGAGACCCTCGACGGCAACGGCTTCGATGCCGACCGCCTCCGCCGCCGCTGTGGCGACGGAGGCGAATGACGCGTCGTGCAGCACGATGCCCGCACCCGCGTGGCCCAGGATGTATGCCGCCTCGTCCGAGTTCAGCAACGTCGGAACGGGAACGACAACTCCGCCGGCCGCGATGATCCCGTAGTACGCGCGTACGAAGTCGGCGACGTTCGGGGCGAGCAGCGCCACCCGGCTTCCAGCCTGCACGCCGCGCTCGGCAAGCGCGGCCGCGCACCGACGCGCGTCCTCCCACAGGGTCGCGTAGTCGAGCCGGAGCCCACCCTCCACGAGGGCCGTTCGGTCGGGCGTACGCCGTGCCGGTTCGGCCAGCACGGACGCGAGCGAGAGTGTCGTCATCGTTCCTTCCTCCCTCGACGAAACGGTCAGGAAGCGGGCTCTTCGTCAGGGATGCCGTTGTCCGGCGGCACGTCGCCGGCGGCCGAGTCGTCCTCGGTGATCTCGGCGTCTCCGATGTCGGTGACCAGGACCGGCGTGAGCGGGTCCGCCTTCCCACCCTTGAGCTCGACGACCGACATGCCGGAGATCCCGAGGTGGCTGTCCTCGGAGTACCGGAACGGCGCCATGCCTGGCCCCTCGAAGTCGCCACCGACCTGCTCGAGCGCCTCGACGACGCTCTCGCGGGTCGGGTCATCGCCCGCGGCCTGCAGGGCCTGCACGAACGTGTAAGCCTCCGACATCCCGTAGACGCGATAGTTCGTCAGCTTGCCGCCCTCGCCGTACTCGTCCCAGACCTGTTGCCAGAGCTTCATCCACGGATCGTCGGGGGCATCGACGCCGGGAATGTACTCGGTGCTGAGTACGCCATCGAGCAGGCTCGCATCGTCCTTGACCGAGCCCTCCGAGAACCTGGCGAGCAACGATCCGACGAGCGCAGGGTCCGAGCCGACATTGCTGTAGAACCACTTCGGCGTGAAGTTCAGCTTCATCGCCACGAGCTGGCTGAGCGCCGTGTACGAGGGCACGTTGAAGCCGAGCACCAGATCCACCTTCGAGGCCTGGAGCGCGGCGATCTGCGGGCCGACGTCGGTGTTGCCCGGCGTGTACCTCTGCACGTCGACGATCTGGTCGTCGATGTACTGACGTACGCCGGCCTCGCCGTCCTCGCCGAAGTCGTCGTCCTGCAGGAACAAGCCCACCTTGGCATCGGGCATGTTCTCCTTGACCCACTGACCGATGATCTTGCCCTCGATCTCGTAGTCGGGCTGCCAGCCGAACGTCCACGGCCTCGCCTCGGGGTCGTCGCCCCACATCAGCGAGCCACTGGAGACGAACAGGTCGGGCACCTCCTCGGAGTTGAGGAAGTCGACGACCGCGCTGTGGGTCGGTGTGCCGAGCCCCGACACCATTCCGAAGATCTCGTCCTCGAGCACGAGCTCGTTCGTCACACTGCTGGTCTTCGTGGGGTCGTACGCGTCGTCCTTGACGACGAACTCGATCTTGCGCCCGTTCACGCCACCGTTCGCGTTCACGTAGTCGTAGTACGCCTGGTGACCTGAGGGGATCTCGCTGTAGCCCGGAGCCGCGACTCCCGTGAGCGGGAAGTGCGCGCCGATCTTGATCGAGTCATCGGTGATCCCGACGGCGGACCCACCCCCGCTGTCGTCATCATCGCGGCTCTCGCCGGCGCCGCATGCGGCCAGCAGCGCCGCGGCGGTCAGCGCGCCGGCGACCCGCACTGTTGTCGATCTCATGGTGCCTCCTGTTGGTTGCGGCGGCGTACGCCGCGATGGGGTCGGTGAGGTCAGTTCCCCGCACTGGCGAGGCGCCGTCGCTGCAACAGCCCGCGCAGGCTACCGACGAGACCTGCGGGCGCGAGCAGGATGACGGCCATCGTGACGAGGCCATAGACGAGCGGTGACAGCTGTGCGGCCTGTACGTCGGTGAGTCCGGCGTCGACGCCCACGTCCGTGACGACCTGCGGCAGGAAGGTCAGCAGTGCAGAGCCGATGAGCGCGCCGGCGAGGCTGCCGAGACCGCCGAGCACGACCGCGCTGAGCAGCAGCAACGACAGGTTGAGAGTGAACCCGCTCGGGGCGGTGATCCGGACGGCCATCGCCATCACCGAGCCGGCAAGGCCGGCACACCCTGCGCTCACGACGAAGGCGAGCACCCGTGCGCGCCCCAGGTGGATCCCGGCGATCTCGGCGGCGACATCGTCGTCGCGTACCGCCCGCCACGTACGCCCGACGCGGCTGCGTTGCAGGTTTGCGAGCAGTACGTACGTCACGATCAGGCAGACCCACCCGATGTAGGCGATGGAGCGGGTGCGGTCCATCTCGTTGCCGGTGACGAAGTACGCCGCGTCGAGAATCCATGTCGGCAGGTCGGGCACGAGCACGTTGAGTCCCTGCTCACCGCCCAGATCGTCGAAGAACAACGCGGTGCTGGGAATCGCGATCGCCAACGCCAAGGTGGCACCGGCAATGTACGGGCCGTGCAGACGCGCCGCGGGCACTCCGACGACGACCCCGCACACGAGAGCGACGACGGTCGCGACGGCGAGGACGCCGACGAGCGGCAGAGCCGGGTCGGCGTCCTGCAGCAGCAGCGCGGTGGTGTACGCCCCGATGGCCATGAACGCGCCATGTCCCAACGAGAGTTGACCGTTCAGCCCGGTCAGCACGGTCAGCCCTCCGGCCGCGATGCCGAGGTACGCGACATTCGCCAGCTGTGCATTGCGAAACGGACTGGTCGACTCGAGCACCACGACGACGGCGGCCAGTCCGACGAGGGCGAGCAGCAGGTGCCGGACGAGCGGCACGCGGGTGAACCGGCGGATCATTTCAGACCCTCCGCTCGGCGACGTGCGAGAACAGCCCGCCCGGTCGTAGGAGCAGCACGACCATCAGGATCGCGAGCGCGGACAGCGGCACGAGCTCCGAGCCGACGTACCCGCTGACGAAGCTCAACGACAGGCCCAGTAGCACTCCGCCGACCACCGAGCCCACCGGGCTGTCCAGACCACCGAGCACTGCGGCGACGAACCCGTATACGACGACGGAGTCCATGTACGCGGGGTGCACGAGGCTCCCGCCCGCGATGAGCAGACCGGACAACGACCCGACGAGCGCGGCGAGCGCCCACCCGAGCGTGAGCATCCTGCCGACTCGGACACCGAGGAGGCGGGCGACCTCCGGGCCGAACGCCGACGCCCGCATCTTGAGCCCGAGGTCGGTATACCTGAAGAGCAACACCAGCAGGACCATCACGGTCGCCACCGCGACCACGGTAAACACCCCGAACGGTGTCAGCGCGATCGACGTACCGCCGACCTCGATGCCCCGCAGCCCGAACGGCGCCGGGAACGACTGGAAGCGCGAGCCGAAGACGATCGCTGCCGCCGAGTGCAGCACCACGAACAGTCCCAGCGTCAGGATGATCGCGTTGATGTCCGGCTTGCCCTCGACCGGACGGATAACCACTCGCTCGACCACCGCACCGAGCACCAGCCCGGACAGCAGGGCGACCGCGAACCCCACCCAGTACGAGTACCCCTCGTCGATGAGCACCAGCGCGACGTACGTGGTGATCATGGCCATCGGCGCCTGCGCGAAGTTGACGATGCGCGTCGATCGCCAGATCAGGTTCAGCGCCAGGGCGAAGGCGGCGTACACGGCGCCCAGAGTGATACCACCGAGTGCGGTGTTGACGAACTGCTGCATACGGTCTCCTGCTCAGAATCCGAGGTACGCGTGACGCAGCTGCACGTCGTCGGCGAGGGTGGCCGCGTCGTCGTTGGCCACCACCGTGCCGAGGTTGAGTACGACGCCGAGGTCGGCGATGGACAGGGCGCTTCGGGCGTTCTGCTCGACGAGCACGACGGTCAGACCCTCGCTCTCGACGAGCGAGCGAAGCAGGTCGAGGATCTGGGCGACGATCCGCGGTGCGAGGCCGAGCGACGGCTCGTCGAGGAGCAGCACCTTCGGCGCGGCCATCAGGGCCCGCCCGATGACCAGCATCTGCCGCTCCCCACCGGAAAGCACGTGCGCCGTCGCGTTGCGCCGGTCGCCGATCACCGGGAACAGCTCGTAGACCCGCTCGGTGTCGCCCCGCCGCGTACGGTCTGCTCCACCGAGCGCGCCGAGGCGGAGGTTCTCCTCGACCGTCAGCTCGGCGATGACGCCGCGCCCCTCGGGTACGTGTGCGAGGCCGCGCGATGACATCGTCTCGACCGGCGCGCGGGTGATGTCGTCGCCGTCGAGCACGACCTGCCCACGCTGTGGTCGTACGAGCCCGGAGACAGTGCGCAGCAAGGTCGTCTTGCCGGCGCCGTTCGCACCGAGCACCGCGGTCACCTTCGCCTTCGGCGCCGTGAACGAGACACCGTCGAGTGCGGTCACGGGACCGTACGCGGCCGTCAGATCGCGTACCTCGAACATCGGCCCACCTCCGTCGCTCGGTGCTCGACCTCGTCGCCGAGGTACGCGGCCAGCACGGCGGGGTCGCGACGTACGTCGTCCGGTGCTCCGCGCGCGATGACCCGGCCGAAGTCGAGTACGCAGACGTCGTCGCAGACCGACATCACCAGGTCCATGTGGTGCTCGACGAGCATCACCGACATCCGGTCGGTGAGTCCGCGGATGAGGGTCCCGAGGTCGGCCATCTCCTCCTGGGACAGACCGCTCGCCGGCTCATCCAGCAGCAACAGCTCGGGCTCGGCGACCAACGCGCGGGCCAGTGCGACGCGCTTGCGGATCGGGTACGGCAGGCTGGTCGGCAGCCGGTCGGCGTACGCCTCGATGCCGAGCTCCTCGAGCAGCGCCCGCGATCGGGATACGAGCCGCGCATCATCGCGATGACCGACTCCGGCCAGTGCGGACAGGAAGCCCGTTTGTGCATGGCGGTCGGCACCGACCATGACGTTCTCGAGCACCGTCATCCGGTCGAAGAGCCCGAGTCCCTGCAGCGTGCGTGAGATCCGGTGGTCGGCGAGCTGGTGCGGCCGCAGCCGTTCGACCCGCTTGCCCCGCAGATACAGCGACCCGCTGTCCGGGCGTACGAACCCGCACGCGACGTTGAACAGCGTCGTCTTGCCGGCACCGTTCGGCCCGATCAGGCCGAGCACCTGCCGCGAACCGACGTCCAACGCGACATCGGACAACGCCTGGATGCCCCCGAAGGTCACGGACACATCGCTCATCGAGAACAGCGGGACGGTGTTCTCATGCTCGCTCATGGCCCTCCTCGGGCGGCGGCCGGACTCTGGCGCCCCGTGACGCGACGCGGCAAACGACCGGCGTCGTCGGCGGTCGAGCGTTGGCGGCGTGACGCAGCACACTTTGGTCACTGCGCACAGCCGGCGACATGGGCGGAGTGCACAGAATTGCTGGTGCAGATCGCCCTGATCTCGCCCGAGGCCTTGGCTGGGCTGTGCAAATGGTGAATGCTGCGGCCATGGGTGGGACGCCGGCCGTCGACGCCGAGGACCTGCAGGCGCAGGTACGACGCGCGTGGGCGTCGCTGCTCGATCGCTGCGACGCGATCGCCGACGACATCACCCTGACCCTGATGGAACGCGACGAGCAGTGGTACGAGTACGTCCCCGAGCTACAGGCCGATGTCCGCCAGAGCACCCGAGAGCACGTACGTCGCGGCATCCGCACCATGGCCGGCATTGCCGACGAGGACGAGCGAGCCGTCCACGTGTGGCGGGAGACCGGTAGGCGCCGCGCCCAGCAGGGCGTGCCGATGGAGCTCGTGCTCAATGCGTACACCCTCGGCACCCGGGTGCTCTGGGAGGCGTTGCTCGCTCAGCGACACGACCCGACGATCGGCATCGACGACGAGGTGCTGCTCACGGCGGGCCAACGCGCCTGGTCGGCGCTCGACGTACAGAACGCGACCCTGATCGACTCGTACCGGCGCGAGTCCGCGCGACTGCAGCGCCGCGACCTGCAGCGTCAGCAGCGGCTGCTCGACGCCCTCGTCGAGGGCCGCGGAAGCGATCCGGAGTTCGCCGCCGAGGTACGCGAGGTGCTGGGCGTCGCGACAGACGCACCCGTCGCCTGCGTCGTCGCGCACTACGACGGATCGCTCGATGCTCCGCTGCGCGCGCCCGAGGACCATCTCGAGCGGGCCGGCCTGATGTCGTACTGGCACGTCCGCGGCGACCTGTACTTCGGCCTGGTGCAGCTGGGTGAGTCGAACGTCGCCGACCTGGTCGCTCTGCTCGACCAGATCACCACCGGCCGCGCCGGCGTTGCCGAGGCGCCCGACGGGCTGGGTGGGTTCTGCACCGCGTACCAGCTCGCGGCAGGGACCGTCGAGACCCTCCCGCGTACCGGCCCGGCGGTCGCCGCGGTGACCGATCGCCTGCCCGAGGTGCTGCTGACCTCCGCCCCGGATGTGACCAACCTGCTCGTCGAGCGCACCATCGGCCCACTGCGTGGTCAGCAGGGCCAGCAGGCGGACGTACTGCTGGCGACGTTGGCCGCGCTCGTTGCCCACAACGGATCGCCGACGCACGCCGCCGAGGAGCTCTACTGCCACCGCAACACGGTGATCTACCGGATGCGCCAGATCGCCGAGCTCACCGGCCGCGACCTCGCCGATCCCCGCGAGCGGCTGCTGTTCAGCCTGGCGTTGATGGCCGCAGACGAGTAGGCGCCGACCTTGCCCTGCGGATTACCATGGGCCCACGTATGGTCAGCTGAACGCGCTGACGCCCGTTTCGGCGCGGCCGATGAGCAGTTTCTGGATCTGCGACGTGCCTTCGTAGAGCGTCATGACGCGCGCATCGCGCATGTACTTCTGCACCGGGTACTCGTCGATGTAGCCGTACCCGCCGAAGATCTGGATGGCGCTGTTCGCCGCGCGTACGGCGGCCTCGGACGCGAAGTACTTCGCCTTCGAGGCGGCCGTTCCGAACGGCTCGCCGGCATCGATGCGGGTGGCAGCGCGCCACGTCAACAGTCGGGCGGCGTCCGTGTCGACCGAGATGTCGGCGATCAGGTCCTGGACGAGCTGGTACGACGCGATCGCGCGACCGAACTGTCTGCGCTCCCTCGCGTACTCGACTGCCGCGTCGAGACAGCCTTGCAGGATGCCGACACACCCGGCCGCGACGCTCACCCGCCCCTTGTCGAGGGAGGCCATCGCGATCGCGAAGCCCTCACCCTCATTGCCGATCCGGGCACTCACGGGCACACGTACGCCATCGAGCGACAGCTCGGCGGTCGCCTGACCCCGCAGGCCGAGCTTGCCCTTGATCTCACGGGAGACGAAGCCGGCGCTGTCGGTCGGCACCAGGAACGCCGAGATGCCTTTTGCTCCGGAGTCATCCGTACGCGCGAACAGGAGACACACGTCCGCCCAGGTCCCGTTGGTGATGAAGACCTTCGTGCCGCTGAGCACGTACTCGTCGCCCGCACGCACCGCGCGCGTACGCAGGTTCGCGGGGTCCGAGCCGTTGTCGGGCTCAGTGAGTCCGAAGCAGCCGAGCCGGCGGCCCGATGCGATCCCCGGCAGCCACCGCGCCTTCTGCTCGTCGGTGCCACGAGTGGCGATCACCTTGCCCACAAGGCCGTTCGAGACCGATACGATCCCACGTACGGCGGAGTCTGCGCGTCCGAGCTCCTCCATCGCGACACAGTACGTGAGCGCGTCGCCGTCGTCGCCGCCGTACTCCTCGGGGAGGGTGAGCGCGAAGAAGCCGAGGTCACCCAGCTTGGGGATCACCGCTGTGTCGACCGACTCCGCACGATCCCAGGCCGCGCGGTGTGGCACGACCTCCTTGTCGAGGAACTCCCTGGCCAGCCTGCGGAAGCTCTGCTGTTCCTCGGTCAGCGACAGGTCCATTCGACGCTCCTCACTCGCGCGTCAGGTCTTCGCCGACGCGTACGAGCAACTTGCCGAAGTTGCGCCCCACCAACAGCCCACGGAACGCGTCGGGGGTCTGCTCGAGGCCCTCGACGATGTCTTCGCGGTAGCGCACCGAGCCGTCGCGCAGCCATCCGGCCATCTCGCGCAGGAAGTCGTCATGACGCGTCGGCACGAACTCGTCCTGGATGAAGCCACGAACGGTCAGGCTCAGGGTGAGGATCGCGCCGAGGAAGCCCGGCAGGCGATCGGGCCCGGGCGGCGCTTCGGTCGCGTTGTAGTTGGCAACCAACCCACACACGGGCACTCTCGCGAACTTGTTGAGCCTACGTACGACGGCCGCGCTCACCGGACCACCGACGTTCTCGAAGTAGACATCGACCCCGTCGGGCGTCGCGGCCTCCAGGTCGTCGCGGAACGTCGCCGAGCGATGGTCGACCGCCGCATCGAAGCCGAACTCCTCGAGCAGCGCGCGGCACTTCTCGGCACCACCGGCGATACCGACCGCGCGGGCACCCTTGACCTTCGCGATCTGACCGACCGCAGATCCGACCGGTCCGCTGGCCGCCGCGACCACAACGGTCTCTCCCGGCTGCGGACGGCCGATCTCCAGCAGCCCCGCGTACGCGGTGAATCCCGGCATGCCGAGCACGCCGAGTGCGGTCGAGATCGGAGCCGCACCAGGGTCCAGGCGGCGCGTGTGGTGTGCCTCCGCGACTGCATACGTCTGCCAGCCGGTGTACGCGAGTACGAGGTCGCCGACGCCGCGCTTCGGCGAACGCGACTCGACCACCTCGCACACGGTGGCGCCCACCATCACGTCGCCGACCTCGACCGGCTTCGCGTACGACTTGGCCGCGCTCATCCGGCCTCGCATGTAGGGATCCAGGGAGAGATAGACGGTGCGCAGCAGCACCTGCCCGTCGCCGAGTGCGGGGAGCTCGGTCGTGACGAACTCGAAGTCCGAGTCCTGCGGCTCTCCGACCGGCCGCGCGGCCAGCCGGATCTGGGTGCTCTTCGTACTCATGTGCTCTCCTTCGGTAGGTCTACCAGGCCGGCGAGCCGGGCCCGATGTGTGCCGGCGGTGCCGAACGCGAGCTGATCGGCCTTTGCACGCTTCAGATACAGGTGTGCCGGATGCTCCCAGGTCATGGCGATTCCGCCGTGCAGCTGGACCGCTTCCTCGGCCGCGGTGACGGCGAGGTCGCTGCAGTACGCCTGCGCCACCGCGGTCGCAACGGGTACGTCGGGATCGTCGTCCGCGATCGTCGCGGCCGCGTACCGCGCCGCGGCGACGGCCGACTCCACACCGGTGTACAGATCGGCAAGACGGTGCTTGAGCGCCTGGAAGCCGCCGACGGCGCGGCCGAACTGCCGGCGCTCCTGGAGGTACTCCACCGTTGCGTCCAGGCACCAGCGCGCAACGCCAACCTGCTCGGACGCGAGCAACGCCGCGCCTACCTCGAGCGCCCGACGTACGCCCGACTCGCCATCGGCGACGACCACCGCGCCGGCGGCGCCGGCGAACGTGACGTCGGCGAGCTGGCGAGTCATGTCGAGCGACGCGACGGGCGTGACAGTGGCGTCGGCGGCGGACACGGCGTACACGGAGAACCCGTCGGTGGTCGCGACGGGCACCAGCAGGACCTCGGCCTCGAGCGCGCCGGCCACGCTGGTGACCGTGCCGGAGAGCCGGTCGGAGTCGGCCGCGACCGTCGCGAACGAACCGTCCGGCGGCGTCGACAGCGGTACGACGAGTGCGGCAGTACGCTCGCCGGCGGCGAGCGAGGGGAGTAAGAGGTTCCGCGGAACCTCCAACTCGTCGTCGGCTCCGAGCACGGCGACCGTCGCGACGACCGCACTGGTGAGATATGGCACCGGCGCCGCCGCCCGCCCCAGCTCCTCCAGTACGACGGCGGCCTCACGTGCCGAGGCGCCGGCCCCGCCTCTGTCCTCGGGAACGAGGAGGCCCGCCAACCCGAGATCTGCCGCGAGCGACTTCCAGAGCCCGTCGACGATCGAGCGATCGCCGTCGTAAGTCGCGATCACCGCGCTGGGGTCACAGCGCTCCGCGAGGAGGCCGCGCACCGTGGAGCGCAGGTCGTCCTCGACGTCGCTGTAGAGCAGGTCGAGCTCACTCGGTGATGTCTGGTCGCGCTCGTCCGTCGCTCTCTCCTCGGCGCTCATTTCTGGATCTCCTTCCACGGCACGTCCTTGTCGACACGGCGTTCGGGTGGCAGCCCGAGTACGCGCTCGGCCACGACGTTGCGGAGGATCTCCGAGGTGCCGCCCTCGATCGAGTTGCCCTTCGCGCGCAGGTACCGGTAGCCCGCGTCGCGCCCTGTCATATCGGTGTGTTCGGGTCTGACCTGCGTCCAGTCGGAGTACCGCAGGCCGTCCTCGCCGAGCAGCTCGACCTCGAGGCCGGACAGCTGTTGGTTGAGCCGGGCGAAGGTGAGCTTCATCGCCGCGCCTTCGGGGCCGGGTTGACCGAGCGCCAGCTTCTGGCGGAGCCGCTGTCCGGTGAGCCGGGCGACCTCGGCCTCGACCCATAGCCGCACGAGCCGGTCGTGCAGCTCGGGAGTCCGGCGCTCGGGACGCGCACGCCAGGTGTGTGCGACGACGCCGACCATGCCGCCCTCACGCGGACCCGCCCGACCGCCGATCGCCACGCGTTCGTTGTTCAAGGTGGCGTTCGCGACCTTCCAACCCTCACCCTCGGCGCCCAACCGGTTCGCGTCCGGGACCCGTACGTCGGTCAGGAAGACCTCGTTGAACTCCGCCTCACCGGTGATCTGTCGCAGCGGGCGTACGTCGACCCCGGCATCGCTCATGTCGCACAGGAAGTACGTGAGCCCCTGATGCTTGGGGACGTCGGGGTCCGTCCGGGCGACCAGGATCGCGAAGCGTGCGTTGTGGGCGCCGGATGTCCACACCTTCTGGCCGTTGACCACCCAGGTATCGCCGTCGCGTACTGCGCGGGTCGCGATGGCGGCCAGGTCGGAGCCGGCGTTCGGCTCACTGAACAGCTGGCACCACACCTCCTCGCCGGTCCACAACGGCCGCAGGAAGCGGTGCTTCTGCTCCTCGGTGCCGAAGCGCCGAATCGTCGGCGCGGCCATGCCGAGTCCGATGCCGTTCGCGCGAGGATTGTTGTCGGGGGCGCCGGCATCGTCGAACAACCGGTCGACCTCGAGCTGGAGCGCCTGCGGAAGATCCAGCCCGCCATGGCCTTCCGGGAACGCCACCCACGCCAGCCCCGCGTCGTACCGGGCGCGGAGGAACTCGAGCCGGCCGGTCGTCGTCGGGTCGTGTGCGACCAGGAACTCCGTGATGCGCCGGCGGACGTCCTCGGTCGGCTTGCCACTCATGACCGCTCCCTCCCATCGGCCTGCCGGCGCAGCTCGGCCCGAGCAAGCGCGTTCTTGTGCACCTCGTCGGGACCGTCGGCGAAGCGCAGGGTGCGGATTCCGGCGTACGCCTCGGCAAGCGGGAAGTCCTGCGAGAGTCCCGCTGCACCGTGAACCTGGATCGCCTTGTCGAGAATCCATTGCACTGCGGTCGGGGTGGCGATCTTGATCGCTTGGATCTCGGTGTGAGCGCCCTTGTTGCCGACGGTGTCCATCAGCCAGGCGGTCTTGAGCACGAGCAGTCGCAGCTGCTCGATCCGGACGCGCGACTCGGCGATCCAGTCGCGTACGACTCCTTGTGCCGCGACCGGTTTGCCGAACGCGACACGCTCCTCGGCGCGCGCACACATCAGCCCTATCGCGCGCTCGGCAAGGCCGATCGAGCGCATGCAGTGATGGATCCGCCCTGGCCCGAGACGCGCCTGTGCGATCGCGAAACCATCGCCCTCGTCGCCGATCAGGTACGACGCGGGCACGCGTACGTCGGTGAACGACATCTCGGCGTGGCCACCATGGTCGTGGTCGTCATAGCCGAACACCTCCATGCCGCGCTCGATCTCGACGCCCGGGGTGTCGCGCGGAACCAGGATCATGCTCTGCTGTCGATGCCGATCGGCATCCGGATCGGTCTTGCCCATGACGATGAAGACGCGTGCGTTCGGATTCATCGCACCGGTGATCCACCACTTGCGGCCGTTGATCACGTAATCGTCGCCGTCGCGCTCGATCCGGGTCGCGATGTTCGTTGCGTCCGACGAGGCCACGTCGGGCTCGGTCATCGCGAACGACGACCGGATCTCGCCCTCCAGCAAGGGTTTCAGCCACCGCTCGCGCTGCTCGTCGGTGCCGAACATCGCCAGCACCTCCATGTTGCCGGTGTCGGGTGCCGAGCAGTTCAGTGCCGCCGGCGCCAGCGAACCACTGCGTCCGGTGATCTCGGCGAGCGGCGCGTACTGGAGGTTGGTCAGGCCGGCGCCCTGCTCACCGGGAAGGAACAGATTCCACAGGCCACGGCGACGCGCCTCGGCGCGCAGCTCGGCGATCACCGGCGCGGAGTCCCAGGCCCATCGATCGTCCAGTCGCGCGACCTGTTCACGGAAGACCGGCTCCGCCGGGTAGACGTGTCCGTCCATGAAGTCCAGCAGGCTGGCGCGCAGCTCCTCGGTCGTGGGGTCGAAGCCGAAGTCCATCAGCGGTACTCCTTCAGTGCGGTGAGGCCGGTCTCGAGCATCGGGTGGATGGCGTCGCCCACCTGCCCGAAGCCCGGGCCAACGGTCTGACCGCGCAGGTGGCGGTAGTGAATGCCCTCGAGGATCGCCGAGAGCTTGAACGAGGCGAGCCCGAGGTAGAACCCGAAGCGGTCCGACGAACGGTCACTGCGTGCAAGGTAGCGATCGATAATCTCGTTCTCGGTGAGGAATCCGGGTGCCGAAGACGCGTCGGCGACCGCATCGCCGCCGAGCATCGTGGCAAGTCGCTGGTACAGAACGAGCAGCGCCAGGTCGGTGAGCGGGTCGCCGATGGTGGCCATCTCCCAGTCGATCACGGCGGCCGGGCGGTCGCGGTCGTCGGTGAGCACGTTGTCAAGCCGGAAGTCGCCGTGCACGATGCCCGGCGCCGACTCCTGCGGTACGTCCGCCGCAAGTCGTCGGTACAACTCGTCCGCGGCCGGGAGCTTGCGGGAGTACGACGCGTCGAGCTGCTGTTTCCAGCGCCGCACCTGACGGCTGAGGAAGCCTTCGGGCTTGCCGAAGTCGGCGAGCCCGACCTGCTCCGGGTCGACAGCATGCAACGTGGCGAGCGTCTCGACGAGCGTGGCCGAGATCTCCCGGGTGCGCTCGGGCCCCAGGCGCTCCAGCTCCGCAGCCCGACGGTACGGCGTGCCGAAAACCCGCTCCATCACGTAGAACGGCGCACCGAGCACATCGTCGTCGCGGCAGAGCGCGTACGTCTGCGGCACGGGTACCGAGGTGTCGTACAGCGCCGACATCACGCGGTACTCCCGCGCCATGTCGTGCGCGGTCGCCAGCACGTGGCCGAGCGGCGGGCGCCGTACGATCCACGTCGACGTGCCGTCGCTCACCTCGTACGTGAGGTTCGACTTGCCGCCCGGAACCAGCTCGGCGACGAGGGCGTCCCCGCCTCCGGGGATCGATTCGGCGAACCACTCGCTGAGCCGCGCGAGGTCGAGGCCGGGCGGGTTGCGGTTGGCGGCGAGCATCAGGGCACCAGCACGCGGATCGTCTCGACGCCGTGAAGGGTCCTCATCGCGACTGCCTCGCCTCAGGCCCTCGGCCCGCCGGCGACGTACAGCACCTGACCGGAGACGAACCCGGCTCCCTCACTCACGAAGAACGACACGGCATGGGCGATGTCGTCCGGCTTGCCCGTCCGCGCGACCGGGATCTGTGCCGCCGCGGCCGCCTTGAACTCCTCGAACGGCACGCCCACCCGCTCCGCCGTCGAGGCGGTCATCTCCGTCTCGATGAAGCCGGGAGCGATCGCGTTGACCGTCACCCCGAACTTTCCGAGCTCGATCGCGAGCGTCTTGGTGAAGCCCTGGAGGCCGGCCTTCGCCGCCGAGTAGTTCGCCTGACCGCGATTGCCGAGCGCGGACGTACTCGACAGATTGACGATGCGACCGCCGCCCGCCTTGGTCATGTACGACTGGGCGGCCCGCGACATCAGGAAGGAGCCCCGCAGGTGCACGTTCATCACGGCATCCCAGTCGTCGGCGGTCATCCTGAACAGCATGTTGTCGCGGATGACGCCGGCGTTGTTCACCAGAACCGTGGGGGCGCCGAGCTCCTCGGCGACCCGCTCGACGGCCGCCTGCACGGCCTCCTCGTCGGAGACGTCCGCGCCGATCCCCAGCGCGCGGCCGCCGGCGCCTTCGATCTCCTCGACGACGGCCTTGCAGGCCGACTCGTCCAGGTCGATGACGGCGACGGCGAGGCCGTCCGAGGCGAGCCGCTTCGCGACGGCGGCGCCGATGCCTCGGGCTGCACCGGTGACGATGGCGGTTTGGGTCATGCGATCTGCTCCTATCGGTTCTCGGTCATCATTGCGCCGGTCGTACGACGCCATCGGATGCGGTGGGTCACAGCGCGCCCTCGCCCTCGAGGCGCTGCTGGAGCTTGTTCATCCCGCCCAGCCAGCGGTCGGTCTGCGTCGCGCGGCTGGCGTAGTAGGTGCCGACCTCGGCGTGCGGAAGCACCAGGAACCGATCGTCCTGCAGCGCCTGCCACATCGCCTCGGCGACGTCCTCGGGCGCGAGCGCCGTGTCGCGGCTGAGCAGGTCCTGCAACGCAGCCGCCTGCTCGAGCATCCGGGTTCGTACGCCCTGCGGGCAGATCGCCTGCACGACCACACCGCGATGCCGGTACGTCGCGGACAGCCACTCCGCGAAGGCGACGGCGCCGTGCTTGCTCACGGAGTACGTCGGGCTGCCGAGCATGGTGAGTACGCCCGCGGCCGACGCGGTCACCACGAACCGCCCCGAACCGCGCTCGACCCACGCCGGCACGAGCAGCCGCGCCGCGCGTACGTGCGCGAGAACGTTGACCTCGAGCGACGCCGCCCAGTCGTCCTCGGACGCGTCGAGACCGTGCCCGCGGTCGATGCCGGCGTTGGCGAACCAGCAGTCGATCTCGCCCAGGTGGGCACGAGCGGCGTCGATCAGGTCGGCAACACCCGCCTCGGACGCGCCGTCGCCGGGCACGGCATGAGCGCCGATCTCGTCGGCGACGGCCATCGCGGCCGGCCCGTCGAGGTCGTTGACGACGACGCGTGCACCCTCGGCGGCAAGCCGAGCGGCCAGAGCTCGGCCGATGCCACGGCCTGCCCCGGTGACGACGACGCCCTGCCCGCGCACCGACATCGGCGCCTCCCATCGACAGCGCGCCGGCGAAGGAGACCCGCGTCGGCGCTCACCGACCTTGACTAAGCGCTTGCTTAGATCGCTTACCTTGCCGCACCCGTTGGCGCGCGTCAACCCGTACGCCCGCACAGACAACCCGCCGAGGTACGCGCTCCCGCCAATCAGCGTCGCTCTATCGGCGGGAGCGCGTACCTCGGCGGGTAGGACTCAGGACTCAGAGCCCCGCTCAGGGCGCAGCCCCGACAGGTCGTGGCCACGGATCCAGTCGTCGAGGTCGTGCCACTTGATCTCCGGGTACGCGCCGTGAAGGGCCGGCACGTCGACCGTGTAGCCGCCCGCGCGGAACCACTCGACCATCGCGAGGCCGTCGTCGCCCATCTGCTCGCGTACGGCGTCGAGGGGGATCTCGACGTACTGGATCTCCCGATCGAGCCATCCCGACAGCTTGCCCGCGACCTCTGCCCCCGTCGCGGTCACCGACGCGATCTCGACCCGCGCACCCGCGAACCGCTCCCGCTCCTCGATGGCCAGCCTGCCGAACGCGCCGAGGTCTGCGACGGTCACCTGCTGCAGCGGTACGTCTGCCGGCAGCGCGAACGCGTACTGACCGCTCCGCAGCCCGGGTAGGTACCACGGCGAGGCGAGGTCGCCGAGGAACGCCGCCGGCGCGATCACCGTGGCACTCGGGTCGACGGTACGTAGGTGCCGCTCCACACGCGCCTTGCTCTCGAAGTGGGGGATCCCGGTCTCGTCGAGTGCGCTCGCGACCGACGTGTACACGAGGTGCGGCACACCGGCGGCACGTGCGGCGTCGATCACCGCGATCGACTGCCGCGTCTCGTTCTCGGTATCGGTCTCGAACGGCGTACCCATCACGAACGCGGCATCCACGCCGCTCGCCGCGCTCTGTAGCGACGTCGGATCGTCGAAGTCACCCTCGACGAGCGCGGCTCCCCGGTCGGCGATCGCCCGTGCCGCATCGGAGTCGACCCGGCGGGTCAGGGCTCGGACATTGTGCCCGTGCGCCAACAGCTCCCGGGCGACCGCGCCGCCCTGCGTACCCGTCGCGCCCGTGACCAGCACCGTCATCTGCTCGCTCATCTCTGCTCCTTGATTGTTTGCGCAACTGTTTCTTTCGCAATCATTGCACAGTCAAGCCACTGATACCATGGGCTCATGGGAACGGACCCCGACTGCGGCCTCGCCTGGCTCGAGCTACAGCAGGCGACGGCGCGTGTACGCACGGATCTCAGCCGCCGGGTCGAAGCGGATTCGGGGATGACCGCGACGGAGCACGACGTCATGTGGGCGCTCGCGAACGACGTCGACCGTCGCCTGACGATGTCCGACATCGCCGAACGCGCGATGGTCACGCGCAGCGGCGCGACGCGGCTGGTCGAGCGGCTCGAGCGCAACGGCTGGGTGCGGCGAGAGGTCGACGCGACGAACCGCCGCGCGACGTACGCGATGCTCACCGATGAGGGAGTACGGGCCGTACGCAAGAGCTCGCACGCCGTGACTCGGGCGCGCAAGGACCTGTTCGACGAGCGGCTCAGCGATCGAGATCTCAGCGACCTGCGGCGCGTACTCGGCAAGCTGCTGCGCCGGCTCGACCTGGCCGATTAGTTCGCGAACCTGCCCACCGGGCTCCGGCGGCCTAATGTGACCTCATGCACATCATCGAGACCAGCGGCCTGACCCGCGATGACGGACGGATCCTCGACAACATCGAGGGGGCGGCGTACGGGGCCGGCGTCTCGCTCATCTTCGAGGACACCGACACCGTCGGCGCCGGTCCGCGCCTGCACCAGCACCCGTACGCGGAGACGTTCATCATCCGCGCGGGCCGCGCCACGTTCACCGTCGGTGACGAGCAACTGATCGGCGAGGCGGGGCACCTGCTCGTCGTCCCGGCGTGGACGCCGCACAAGTTCGCCGTGCTGGGTCCCGAGCGGTACGTCGCCACGCACATCCACGCGAGCGACGAGTTCATCACCGAGTGGCTCGAGGACTGACGTACGAGGAGAGCAATGCCTGACGACCGAGAGATCAGCGGAACGTTCGAGGAGCTGAGCTGGGAGCGCTGCGAGGAGTTCCTGCGCTCGGCGGTCATCGGCCGGATCGCGTACGCCGGCCGGGAGCACATCGAGATCCTGCCGGTGAACTACACCTACCAGGACGACAGTGTGCTGCTGCGCACGTCGCCGTACGGCCCGCTCGCGGCGCTCGCGACCGGCGTCGACGGGGTGGCGTTCGAGGTGGACCATCACGAGGACCTGACCCAGTCGGGCTGGAGCGTGCTGGTCGCCGGTCGGGTAGCCGCCGTGCCGGCCACCGACGAGCTCACCGCTCTCTGGGAGCAGGCCGGCCCGAACCCCTGGGCGGCCGGGACGCGAAACCTGTTTCTGCGCATCACCCCGACCTCGATCACGGGGCGGCTCGTACGCCGGCGAGCGTGATTTATGCCGCGGGGGCATGCTCCGAGGTGTCGCCATCAGGGTTGACCCGGTAGTGTGCGCCCCTGGTAACGCTTTGATCTCGATCGTGGGTGAATGAATCGTCGTGGCTACTTCCCGCCATAAGCAGCCCAAGCAGCGCAGTTTCGTACGCAAGATCGCACCCGCGGCCGTCGCGGCGGTTGCCGCGGTCGCCATCGGCGCCGTCGCGGTCGACCTGCCCGCCGACAACCAGGGCGACGGGTCATCGGTGACGGCCTCCGGCGAAAGCGGGGGCACTGCGTCCGACACGTCCGCGGCCGACGACGGTGCGCGTACGCCCGAGCACCGCACCAGCCGAAGCGAGGAGCGCAAGGGCCTGCCCGGCGCGCCCGGCGAGGCGCACCAACCGGGAGCCGGCTCCGGCAAGGCTGCCGAGCAGAAGTCCGAGGAGCCGCCGGAGCCGTCCGGCAGGCTCTTCGCCACCACCGAGCTCAACATACGTACCGGTCCCGGTGAGAGCTACGACGTGGTCACGACCGTTTCCACGGGCACGAAGCTCCCGGTCACCGACGAGACCGACGGGCCCTGGGCCGAGGTGGTGTACGAAGGCGAGTCACGCTGGGTCACCGCCGAGTACCTCTCCGAGGACAAGCCCGAGGAGGACGAGACCGACACCTCCACCGGCGGCCTGTCCGACGCGCCCTGCGCCTCCGGATCCGACGTCGAGTCCGGGCTCACCGAGAACGCGATCACCGTCCACCGAGCCGTGTGCGCGGAGTTCCCCGAGGTCACGTCGTACGGCGGGCTGCGTCCGGGCGACGACGGCGAACACGGCACCGGCCAGGCGCTCGACATCATGATCAGCGGGTCGACCGGTGACGAGATCGCCGAGTTCGCCCGCGCGAACGCGAGCGCCCTGGGCGTCAGCGAGGTGCTGTGGTCGCAGCAGATCTGGACCGTCGAGCGGGCCTCGGAGGGCTGGCGGCCGATGGAGGACCGTGGCTCGACCACTGCGAACCACTACGACCACGTACACGTCACGGTCTACTGACGCCGACGGCCTCCGCGTACGTCACTCTCGGTGCGCACATCACACCAGCCGGGCGATTCGGCCTACAGTGGGGTGGATTTCGCGCTGCATGGAGGGGGCAGACATGGCGGAGCCGTTCGACCTCGCACCAGCCGCACGTCGGGTCGCCGACGTAGCGGCGGGCATCCGCGACGACCAGCTCGACGGTCCGACGCCCTGCCCCGACTACTCGGTCTCCGTGCTCCTGACGCACGTACTCGGACTCGCAACGGCGTTCCGCGACGCTGCGCACAAGGTCGGGCAGTCGATGCCGCCGCAGGCCGCGCTGGCGGACGGCCTCGACCCTGACTGGCGTACGAAACTGCCGGTACGGCTCGACGAGCTCGTCACGGCATGGCGGGCCCCAGACGCCTGGACGGGTATGACCGAGGCCGGCGGCGTCTCGCTACCCGGGGATATTGCCGGCATCGTCGCCACGGACGAGCTGGTCATCCACGGCTGGGACCTCGCCCGGGCGACGGGTCAGCAGTACGACTGCGACCCCGAGACGACGCAGGTCATCTTCGGCTTCACCCAGCAGTCGGCCGAAGCCGGCAGCGAGGGCGTGTTCGGCCCGCCGGTAGAGGTGCCCGAGAACGCGCCGCTGTTCGACCGCGCACTCGGCTACGCCGGTCGCGACCCCGCCTGGAGGCCGTAGCAATCCAGACGCCGGGCCGGCGACGCACCGCGTGACGCCGCCGGCCCGGTCTCGGGAGCTACGGGAGCTGCAGCTGGTCACCCACGTAGATCAGCGTGGGATCGCTGACGGAGTCGCGGTTGGCGTCGTACAACGCACGCCAGCCGCCGTCGACGCCCTCGGCCTGCGCGATCTTGCTGAGGGTGTCGCCCGACTCCACGGTGTACGAGCCGCTCGACGAGTCGACGGGCGCGCGGTCGGCGTCCCTCGACGGCTCGGACTGGTCACCCGAGGTCGGGGCGCCGGGCGTACCGGCGGCGTCGGCGTCGGTGAGGCCGAGTGAGGCCGAGCACGCCGGCCACGCTCCCCAGCCTTGACCGTCGAGCACCTTCTCGGCGATCGCGATCTGCTGCGCGCGCGTCGCGAGGTCCGCCCGCTCGGCGTACTGGCCGCCGCCGAAGGCCGACCAGGTGCTGCTGGAGAACTGCACGCCGCCGTAGTAGCCGTTTCCGGTGTTGATCGACCAGTCACCGCCGGACTCGCACTGCGCGAGCCGGTCCCAGGTGCTGTCGTCGGCCGCCGACGCGGGCGACATGCCACCGACCACCGGGACTGCGACCGCGGCCGCGGCCCCGACCGTTGCGGCAGCGATGCGCGGCGAGCGACGAGTCGTCTCGGCACGATGACGAGGGTTGTAACGCATAGAGGTACCTCTCCGACGCCTACGGAGTTAGCTGTCGGGTTCGGACGGAGCGCCCGGCCGCGGCTGCGGCTTCACCCCAAGGGCCGTCGCTGTGCGACGACCCACATAAGTGGGTTCCCCGCTCCCATCCCTGCTGGTGCTAGGACGGATCCACGGGCGGTGGGATGGGATTCGGCGTGCCGCCGCGGATTATGCGGTTTGCAGCCCCCGACGGTACGGGGTACGGCGCGTGATCCCAAGGTGACGGAGAGTGGGGTTTGCTCGGCGTCGCCGATCTTTCGGCTGGCGCCTTCGGGTTTCCCGCTACTCCGGTTGGGGCCTATCGGCTTCCGGTACGCTGGGCTACCGATTACGGGACTTCTGTTTCGTCCGCGAGTGGCGCAAGTTGGTTGCTAGGACGCCTTAAAAACAACGGACTTGCGCCACTCGCGAAGCTACGGGCACCTTGCGGGCTACCGTCGCGGCAACGCCGCGACCAAGAGGCTCACCGCCGACTCCTGCCGCGCGATCGTCGCCTTGTCGAACGGCCCGGTCCAGGACAGTCCGTACTCGTCGGCGCCGTTGCGTGCGAGTCGGAACGCCGTGCGCGCCTGCGTACGCAGGTAGGGGCCGTAACGATCGCCCGGCAGTGCGCGCTCGAGTTCGGCCAGGTTGCGGGCGAAGATCCCCTTGAACGCCGCCTGGTCCTCGTTGCAGGTGCCCGCGTGCTCGCACGGCTCGGTCAGGTGACCGTCCGGCGACAGCTCGTCGCTCGCAATCACCGCGTCGGCGATCCGGCGCGCACTGCGTAGATACGTACGATCGTGCGTCGCCTTGTACAGCTCGGCGAGACCGCCCAGAACGACACCCTGGTTGTAGGTCCAGGTCGTTCCGTGGTTGCTCGCGCAGCTTCCGCTCTGCGTATCCAAACCGTCGTTGACGAGGCCGGCGTCGTTGATCATGCCGCTGTCGCGGAACCACTCCCATGCCTCGATCGCCCGACGCAGGTAGGCCTTGTCGCGCGGGATGCGGTTGTGCAACGACGCCGCGAGCTTGATGTACAGCTCGATGCTGATCGCGTTCTTGTACGAAGGGTCCGGGATATCCCACCAGACCCCGCCGCCACATACGTCGTCCCAGTAGCGATAGATGTACTCCTCGTCGATCTTCGCGATGTCGAGGTACTTCGTGCGACGCGTCAGGTCGTACGCCCGCACCATGGCGAGCCCCCACCAGCCCGTGTCGTCGGTCGAGTCGGCCCGGAACTCGCCGCCGCCCTCCGGCCACCATGGCAACGGCTTGCGCTGCTCCTCGACCGTGTTGTCCAGCGCCCACAGGTGCTCGCGGTCGCCCGTCGCGCGAACGTAGTCGAGCAGTGCGATCAGCGCATTGCCCGACTGCCACCACGCCGCGTCCGGGTCCCAGCGCCCGGATTTCGCGTCGTACATCCGCATCATCGCGTCGACGGCGCCGGACGCGCGCTCCCGCGGCATCGAACGGCCGCGGTCCGAGTCGGGGGCGGGCGCGAGTGATGCGGCACCCGCCGGTGACAGTGAGACGACCATGGTGGCGGCGAGGGCCGCGGCACCTGCTCGGATCCAACGTTTCGACATCCCGCGCCTCCTCGTACGACCAATGCACAGGACCTTCGCACGTGGTGAGCGAGTTGAGCAAGAGTTGAGCAGTTCTTTGCACGTGTTTGCGCGAGTTTGAGTGATAACGTGACCGCCATGTTGGCATCCGAACGCCACGACAAGATCCTGCGGGCGCTGCGGACGGACGGACCTGCGGCCGTACGCGTGCTCGCCGACCGAGTCGGCGCGAGCCAGGCCACCGTCCGCCGCGACCTCGTGCACCTCGCCGACGAGGGCCGGCTCACCCGGGTGTACGGCGGCGCGGTCGCCGCCGATGACGCCGACCAACCGTTCGCAGACGTCTCGGACGTCCGCTCGGACCAGAAGGACGCGGTGGCCGACGCCTGCGCGGCGCTGATCCTCGACGGCGAGGCGGTCCTGCTCGACATCGGTACCACCACGTACCGGATCGCGCGGCGCCTGCACGGCCGCCGGGTCACGGTCATGACGACCAGCCTCGCCGTCTTCGAGGAGCTGCAACACGACCCGAATGTCGAGCTGATGATGCTCGGCGGCGTCGTGCGGCGAAGCTATCGCTCGCTGGTCGGCTTCCTCGCCGAGGAGTCGCTCAAGCAGGTACGCGCAGATCGGGCGTTCCTGGGCACCAGCGGCGTACGACGCGACGGGTCGGTCACCGACACTACCGTCGTCGAGGTGCCGGTCAAACGCGGCATGATCGCCGCCGCAGACCAGGTCGTGCTCGCGGCGGACGCCGGCAAGTTCCCCGGCACCGGGAAGGCCCTTGTCTGCGCGCCCACGGACATCGACGTCGCCGTGACCAACCAAGGTGCAGATGCGATCACCCTCAGCACGCTCGCGGACGTCGGTGTCGAGGTCGTCACGGTCTGACGCTCAGCCGAGCAGTGCCGCGACCTGATCGGCCCGCCAGCTGCCGAGCGCGCCGGGGGCGTCGGCGAGGTACGAGCCGGCGCGGACACTGTCCCACGCATGCGTCTCGACCAGCCCGCGACCGATCATCCGGAGGTAGTCGCCCGTTGGTGCGCTCAGCTTCGCCGTCGACGGCGACCACGGTGCGCTGACGGTCAGCATCGGGGTCCCCTCGTACGCTCCGAGACGCAGTAGCGTCTCGTACCGCCCGGTGCCGTACGAGTGCCGGCCCTCGGCGAGAACGACCGAGAGGTCACGGTCGGCACCCGGAGCGCGCAGCATCTCCTGCTCGGCGAGATCGGCGAACTGCGCCACTGTGATCAGGTACGCCCGCGCGGCGACGACGCCGTCGGCGTCCGGATCGAGGAACGCGGTGCCGCCGGTCCACACGCGCGACTCACCGGCGAAGTAGATGCCACCCGGCACCGTCACCGAACGCACTGCCCGAGGCGGCGTGTCGTCGCGGAAGCCCGGACAGTCACGCAGGCTTCCGGCCGGCCGGCCGCCGACCACGTAGCAGGCGAACCGCTCGGCCGACAGGTTCGAGCCGTACGCGACGTACCAGACGAGCGGCTCATCGAGTTGATGCACGCCACCGACGCTAACGGATCGGTCACCACGAACAGCAACCAGAATCAGGCGCCGCGACGCGATCGGCTGCACGATGGGCACATGCCAACGACCGACCGGTTACGCGGAATCCTCGACCTCGTCGAGTCCAGCTTGGACGAACCCGAGCTGACCGGCGACGATCTCGCGGCGCGCGCGTACCTCTCGCGTTTCCACTTCGACCGACTCGTCTCGGCGGCGATCGGCGAACCTCCCGGAACCTTCCGCCGCCGGTTGCTGCTCGAACGCGCGGCGCACCGGTTGGTCGGCAGCGACGATCCCGTGACCGACGTCGCGTACGCGAGCGGGTACGGCTCACCAGAGGCGTTCGCACGTGCATTCGCCCGTGCCTACGGCGAGCCGCCGAGCGCGTACCGACACACCGGGCGAGTTCACCATCGGCTCCCCGGCGCGAGCGGCATCCACTTCAACCCGCCCGGCGGCCTACGGCTGCCGGCGCTCACGAGGAGTACGACCATGGACGTCCTGACCCGGATGCTCGACCACCACCTTTGGCTCGTCGGCCAGATCATCGACCGGATGGACCGGCTCGACGACACCACCCTCGACAGGCCCATCGAGCTGTCCGTGGAGGGCATCGACGACAACCCGACCCTGCGCTCCCTGGGCGACCGGCTCGTCGGGCAACTCGAGATGTGGGTCGGCGCGCTCGAGGGCGCGACGTCGATGCCGCCCGAGGGCGACCGCACGGCGGCCGGCCTCGGTCGTCGGCTCGAGGTCGTGGCGCCGCGGTTCCGAGCGCTCGTCGTCGCGGCACTCGACGAAGGTCGCGCAGAGGAGACCTTCGTCGATGCCGTCTGCGACCCGCCCGAGACATTCACGTACGCAGGCGTCATCGCGCATGTGCTCACGTTCTCGGCAGTACGTCGTACGCTCGCGGTCGGCGCACTCGAGACGGCCGGCATTTCCGACCTCGGCAGCGGCGACCCGATGCAGTTCGTCGGCGGATCGGGTTCGGACGCGTCGCAGATCAGTCGTACGCCCGCGCGCTGAGCAGCCCGGTCGCGGGGTTCAGCCGGTACCCTCCTCGGAGGTCTCCGTTGGCCCTACGGTCGGCTCGTCGGTCGGCTCGTCCGACGTCGTGGGCTCGGTGGTCGGCTCCTCCGACGGCTCACTCGACTCGGTGTCGCTCGGGGTCGTCTGCGACGGCGTGTCCTCGTCGGCGGGCCCGTCGTCCGAGTCATCGCTGACCAACATGAACACGAGAACCGCGACCGCCACGACGAGCAGCGTGATGACAACCGCCAGGATCACCGGCGCCTTCGACCGCTTCGGCGGTGTCGGCGGTGGGTATCCGTACTGACCGGGATACGGGTCGTAGCGGCGCGTCGGGTCGGAGTCGTCGCTCATGCCGCCATCATGTCAAGACATGCGGCGACCGGGACGCGGACACGCTGTGCCCGCGCAAGGTTGCGCGCGACGACAGCCCGATCAGAACCAGTGGCTGGGACCGAGCGACCAGAAGTACCAGAAGTGCTCGATGATCAGCACCAGCACGAAGATGTACCACAGGCACAGGATCAGCGCGTGGTAGTCGACGATCGCGTTGACCACCTTGCGCGGGGCGCTCGAGAGCCGCGGCGCGAGCACGGCGAGATTGCGCCGCGTGACGTACAAGAAGATCGGCGCGGTCACGATCCACACCACCATGCAGTACGGGCAGAGCGCGTTGATGTCGTAGATCGTCTGGAAGATCAGCCAGTGCACGAAGGCGATGCCGAACGTCACGCCCGCCTGCAGACCGATCCAGAACCACGCGCGGAACTGCGCACCCGCGAGCATCGCGGCGCCGACCGCGATCACCATGGAGAAGCCGACCAGCCCGATGAGCGGGTTCATGAAGCCGAACGCCTCGGCCTGCTCCTCCGCCATCACCGTGCCGCAGCTGATGATCGGGTTGATGTTGCAGTTCGGTACGAAGTCGGGGTCCTTGAGCAGCTCGATCTTGTCGAGGGTCAGGATGAACGCCGACACCAGCCCGATGGCTCCGCCGACGAGCAGCAGCCACGGCAGCACCGGCATCGACGGAACGCCGCGATCGTCGGCATCGAGGTCGACGTCGTCGAGGTCGCGGTCATCGTCGAACTCGTCGTACGAGTCGGGTTCGGCGTCCGGCGAGGTGTCGGTTTCGGTATCCCTGGCTCCAGCAGTCACCGGACCATCATCCAATACCACGTCAAACGGACGCCAACCCGCAGCGGTCGCGCGGCGGCGGCCCGGCCGCAGACCCGTAGAATGAGGGCCGAATGGACTCGGCGACCAGGAGAGAGACGATGCGCACAGGCACCGTCACGCCGGGCCCGACAGCGACGGCGGCCCGGTCGCGATGATCGCCGTTCTGCTCACCCTCCACCTCGTTGCGGCCGTCGGCGCGCCCACGCTGGTACACCTACTCGACCGGCGGGCGTTCTATGTACTCGCCGCGGTGCCCGCGATCGCCTTCGGCTGGGTCGTGAGCCAGGCGGCGACCGTCGTCGGCTCCTCGGGCGACACGTACGACGAACGCCACGACTGGATCGTCTCCCTCGGCTTCGACCTCGACTTCCGCCTCGACGCCCTCTCGTGGGTGATGGCGCTGCTGGTCAGCGGCGTCGGTGCCCTCGTACTCGTCTACTGCGGGTCGTACTTCCGTGCGGACGATCCGCACCTGTGGCGGTTCACGGCCGTCTTCACGGCGTTCGCGGGCTCCATGCTCGGCCTCGTACTCGCCGACAACCTGCTGCTGATGTACGTGTTCTGGGAGCTCACGACGGTCTTCTCGTACCTGTTGGTCGGCCACAACCCCGAGCGCAAGGCCAACCGGCGCGCGGCCATGACCGCACTCATCGTGACGACGTTCGGTGGCCTGGCGATGCTCGTCGGGATCATCCTGATCGGCGAGTCGACCGGCTCGTACCGGCTCACCACCCTGTTGGCCGAGCCACCCGACGGCACCCTCGTCACCGTCAGCGTCGGGCTGCTACTCGTCGGGGCGATCACGAAGTCGGCGCTCGTTCCGTTCCACTTCTGGCTGCCGGGGGCGATGGCCGCGCCGACGCCGGTCAGCGCGTACCTCCACGCAGCGGCCATGGTCAAGGCCGGCATCTATCTCGTCGCCGCGATGGCACCCGCATTCGCGGCGAGCGCGGTGTGGCGGGAACCGCTGCTCGCGCTCGGCGTGTTCACTATGGTCCTCGGGGGTCTGCGCGCACTGCGGCAGTACGACGTCAAGCTGCTCCTGGCGTACGGCACGGTGAGCCAGCTCGGCTTCCTGATGGTCGTCGTCGGTGTCGGTACGCGAGCCGCGGCACTGGCCGGTGTGGCGATGATCGTCGCGCACGCGTTGTTCAAGGCGGCGCTGTTCCTGGTGGTCGGCATCGTCGACCGGTGTACGGGCACGCGCGACCTGCGGGAGCTGACCGGCATGCGGCACCGGATGCCGGTGCTGTTCTGGACCACGCTGCTGGCGGCAGCGTCGATGGCGGGCATTCCGCCCCTTGCCGGGTTCGTCGCGAAGGAGAGCGTGTACGCCGCGTTCCTCGATGTCATCGACGGGGGCGACGGCACCGGCATCGAGACCTGGTTCAGCCTCGCGATCCTCGCCGGCATGTTCCTGGGGTCCCTGCTGACCGCGGCGTACAGCGCGCGCTTCGTCTGGGGCGTCTTCGGCGACAAGGCCGACGCCGCCGAGCCCGACCACGAGCGTCGCCCGCTGCCGTTGTTCGTGCTCGCACCTGTGGTGCTCGGCGTCGGCAGTCTCGCGCTCGGGTTCCTCGGCCGCCCCGAGACCGACGCGCTGCTGCCGTACGCCGAGCAGTTCCCCGCCGGCGCGCATGAGCCGTACCTCTCCCTCTGGCACGGCTGGACGCTCGCGCTCGGGTTGTCGGCGATCGCCATCACCGGTGGCATCGTGCTGTTCTGGCAGCGCCGACGCATCGCTGCCCTGCGCTGGACCTGGCCGAGCACCCTCGATGCCGAACGGGCGTACCGCGCGGTGATGCGGGCCATCGACCGGCTCGCCGTCGAGGTGACCGGACGTACGCAGAGCGGTTCGCTTCCGGTCTACCTGAGCGTGATCCTGCTCGCCGTCGTGATCCTGCCGGGTGCTGCGCTCGCGATGAACGGCGAATGGCCGACGGAGTATCACGTCTGGGACACCCCCGTGCAGGCAGCGGTCGCGGCGATCATGGCCGCCGCGGCTGTGCTCACCGTACGCTCGCGGCGTCGGCTGCGAGCCGTGATCCTGGTCAGCGTCGTGGGATACGGCACCGCACTGCTGTTCATCCTGCACGGCGCACCAGACCTCGCGCTCACCCAGATCCTGGTCGAGACCGTCACGCTCGTGGTTTTCGTTCTGGTCATGCGGCGGCTGCCGGCGTACTTCTCGAGCCGCCCGCTCTCGAAGAGCCGATGGTGGCGCATCGCGCTCGGTGTCGTCGTCGGCGTCGTCGCCGCGGGCATGGCGTACGTCGCCAGCGGCAGCCGGACAGCCACCCCGATCTCCGAGCGGTTCGCCAAGGAGGCGGTCGAGTACGGCGGCGGCAAGAACATCGTCAACGTGACCCTCGTCGACATCCGGGCATGGGACACCATGGGCGAGCTGACCGTCCTGGTCGTCGCCGCGACCGGTGTCGCGAGCCTCATCTTCCTCATCACCGGGCGGTCCGGGCGCGTCCAGCGCCTACCGCATCGCGACGAGTCGAGCGACGTACCCACGCGGCCGACCGGCCGGTGGCTCGCCGCCGGACCGACGCTGCGGGCCGATCGCCGTTCCCTGGTCTTCGAGGTGATCACCCGGCTGATCTTCCACACGATCATCGTGTTCTCGATCTACCTGGTCTTCTCCGGCCACAACCTCCCCGGCGGCGGCTTCGCCGGGGGCCTGGTCGCGGGCATCGCGCTGATGGTGCGTTACCTGGCCGGTGGGCGCCACGAGCTCGACAACGCCGCACCGATCGACGCCGGCGTCGTGCTCGGCCTCGGCCTGACGACCTCGATGGTGGCGGCGATGGCGCCGCTGCTGTTCGGTGGCGACGTGCTGCAGAGCGCGGTGATCGACCTGCACCCGCCGCTGCTCGGTGACATCCACCTGGTCACCTCGCTGTTCTTCGACGTCGGCGTCTACCTCGTCGTGATCGGCCTGATGCTCGACGTACTCCGCAGTCTCGGCGGCGGCATCGACCGGCAGGGCGAAGAGAGCGAGCCAGCTGAGCCCGCCGAGATCGGGAGTGACGCATGAGCGCCAACCTGACCCTGATCGTCACGATCGGCGTACTCTTCGCGACCGGTGTGCCACTCGTCCTCGAGCGCAGCCTGTCACGCATCCTGATCGGCGTGCTGCTGCTCGGCAACGGCGCGAACCTGCTGTTCCTCGTCGCCTCGGGCCGCGCGGGTCACGCCCCGATCGTCGGCGCACCCGACCAGCGGGCGAGCATGAGCGACCCACTCCCGCAGGCCATGGTGCTCACCGCGATCGTGATCACGCTCGGCGTCACGGCGTTCCTGCTCGCGCTGTCGTACCGATCCTGGCAGCTGAACCGCAACGACGACGTACAGGACGATGTCGAGGATGCGCTCATCAAGCGCCTCGCCGACCTCGACGAAGCGTCGACGTCGTTCGACGACAGTGAGGGCGGCGTTGCCGACGAGGAAGGCAGCGACGAGTCCGAGGCAACGAGTGGGGGCGATCACAGGTGAACGCCCTCGTACCGATGCCCGTGATGTTGCCGATGCTCGGCGCGGGAATCTGCCTCGTGCTCGGGCGGTCCGCGCGAGCACAACGCATCGTCAGCCTCGCGGTGCTCTCCGCGGTCGTCGTGATCTCCGGTGTGCTGTTGTGGAAGACGGACGCGAGCGGGCCGCAGGTCGTCGATGTCGGGGGTTGGGGGGACCTCGGCATCAGCCTGGTCGCCGACCGCCTTTCCGCTTTGCTCCTGGTCGTCTCGAGCATCGTGACGCTGTGCGTGCTCGCGTACTCGCTCGGTCAGGGCATCGTCGAGTACGGCCGCGACACCCCGCTGTCGGTGTTCCATCCGACCTACCTCGTCCTGGTCGCGGGTGTCTCGAACGCCTTCCTCTCCGGTGACCTGTTCAACCTCTACGTCGGCTTCGAGGTGCTGCTCGCCGCGAGCTACGTACTGATCACCCTCGGCGGCACAGCTGCACGGGTACGCGCGGGCACGACGTACGTCGTGGTGAGCCTGCTGTCGTCGCTGATCTTCCTGATCGCGATCGCGCTCGTGTACGCCGCGACGGGCACGGTGAACCTCGCGTCGCTCGCCTCGCGCATCGATGATCTCCCCGACGGCGTGACGCTGATCCTGCAGCTGATGCTGTTGACCGCGTTCGGGATCAAGGCGGCGGTGTTCCCGCTCGGTGCGTGGCTGCCGGACAGCTATCCGACCGCCCCCGCACCCGTCACGGCGGTGTTCGCCGGCCTGCTGACGAAGGTCGGCGTGTACGCGATGATCCGCGTGCAGACGCTGCTGTTTCCCGACTCGCCCCTCGAAGGGCTGCTCCTCGTCGCAGCACTGCTGACGATGGTCATCGGCATCCTCGGCGCGGTCGCCCAGTCGGACATCAAGCGGCTGCTGTCGTTCACGCTGCTGAGCCACATCGGCTACATGATGTTCGGGCTGGCGCTCGCCACGACGATCGACAGCCCGATCGCATTGGCCGGAACCGTCTACTACGTCATCCACCACATCACGGTGCAGACCACGCTGTTCCTGGTCAGCGGGTTGATCGAGATCCGCGGTGGGAGCACGAACCTCGATCTGATCGGAGGGCTTGCCCGGGTGTCGCCGGTGCTCGGCGTGCTGTTCTTCATCCCGGCGATGAACCTCGCCGGCATCCCGCCGTTCTCCGGCTTCCTCGGCAAGGTCGCGCTGTTGCAGGCGGGCGCCGAGTCGGGCACCTGGCTCGCGTACGTGCTCGTCGCGGGCGGCGTGGTGACGAGCCTGCTCACTCTGTACGCGATGGCGAAGGCATGGAACCGCGCGTTCTGGCAGGCGCCGCCCGACTCGGTCGAGGCGACGCCCGCCGAGGGCGCTTTGCACGGCGGCGACGCCGTGGCGGTCGACGCACCTCGTACGTCTGCGATGCCGATCAGCCTGGTCGTACCGACGGCGGTGCTGGTGGCGGTCGGGCTGGCGTTCACGGTCGCCGCCGGCCCGCTGTTCGGGATCGCGGAGCGCTCGGCCGATGAGCTGCGCGACCGTACGCCGTACATCACGGCCGTGACCGATGCGGCGGACCGATGAGCGGCGAGGAGAGAGCGAGGGACGAGCGGCTCGACGAGCGCGAACGTTCAAAGATGAGCGGCGAGGAGAGAGCGAGGGACGAGCGGCTCGACGAGCGCGAACGTTCAAGGATGAGCGGTGGGCGCGCGTTCGCACAGTGGCCGATCGTGCTTGCCCTGGCGGCGGTCTGGGTGCTGCTGTGGGGCGAGCTCAATGCGCTGAACGTCGTGGCGGGCTTGCTCGTTGCGATCGTCGTGCTCGCGGTGTTCCCGCTGCCGCCGTTGATCGAACCCGTCCGATTTCGGCCGCTGCCCCTGATCCGGCTGCTCGCGCGGTTCGCGTACGACGTGGTGGTCGCAAGCGTTCAGGTGGCCGCGCAGGCGCTGTGGTTCGGGCACCAGCCGATGAACGCCGTCATCGAGGTACGGCTGCGGGCACGCTCGGACCTGTTCTTGACGCTCACCGCGGAACTCGTGTCGCTCGTCCCCGGAAGTCTGCTGATCGAGGTAGAGCCGGTCGGAGACCCGGGCGCGGCACAGGCGCAGGATCGCAATGTGCTGTTCGTGCACATCTTCGGCGTACGCGACCTGGCCGACGTCGAGCGCGCACGCGCCGACGTCCTCGCACAGGAACGCCGGGTCGTCGAGGCGCTCGCGACCGACGCCGATCTCGAGGCGTACCACCGCACCGTGAGGGAGGAGCTGCCATGAACGACACCGAGTTCTTCGTATGGGCGTGCGCCGCAATGCTCGGGATCGCCGCCGTCCTGGCGCTGGTCCGGATGGCGATCGGACCGACCATGCTCAACCGCGCGGTCGCGATGGACGTACTCGCGGCGACCATCGTCGCCGGGCTCGCGATCGAGGCCGCGTACAACAAGCACTCCACGACGCTGCCGATCCTGGTGGTGGTCTCGCTGGTCGGGTTCGTGGGTTCCGTCAGCATCTCGCGGTTCGCCGCCCGGGAGAGCCGGGAGGACCACTGATGAGCATTGAATCCATGAGCGGGGCTGCCGTGGCCGACGGCTTGTCGGTCGCGTGTCTGCTGCTGGGCGCGTTCCTTGCGATGGTCGCCGCGATCGGGCTGGTGCGCTTTCCCGACCTGCTGAGCCGCATGCATGCGGCGACCAAACCGCAGGTGCTCGGGCTCATCCTCATCGTCATCGGGCTCGGCCTGCGCCTGCGCAACCCGACCGACGTCGGCATGCTGGTGCTGATCGCGATGTTCCAGCTGCTCACCGCGCCGGTCTCGGCGCACATGCTCGGGCGTACGGCGTTTCGCAAGACACCCATTCGCAAAGACCTGCTGCTCGTCGACGAGCTGACACCGCGGTTGGAGGAGCGGCCCGATCGCCCGGACGACGGCCCCGTCGGTGGCGAGCGCTAGCGTGACCGGGTGCGCATCGCTACCTGGAACGTGAACTCGATCCGCGCCCGCATCGACCGGGTGACCGACTGGCTGGCCCGCTCCGACGTCGACATCGTCGCGCTGCAGGAGACGAAGTGCCGCGACGACCAGTTCCCGACGGATCGCTTCCGCGACCTCGGCTACGACGTGGTGCACGACGGCCGGTCGCAGTGGAACGGCGTGGCGTTGTGCTCACGCGTCGGCTTCGACGACGTGACGGTCGGCTTCGCGGGTCAACCGAGCTGGGGCGAGCCGCCGGAGGTCGAGGCCCGCGCGATCGGGGCAACGTGCGGCGGCGTACGGGTGTGGAGCCTTTACGTGCCGAACGGTCGGGCGCTCGACGATCCGCACTACCGGTACAAGCTCGACTGGCTCGACCACCTGCGTACGACGACCGCGGGCTGGCTCGCCGACGAGCCCGACCTGCCGCTCGCGCTGATGGGTGACTGGAACATCGCGCCATGCGACGACGACGTCTGGGACATGGCGGCGTTCGACGGCGATACGCACGTCTCGGCCGACGAGCGCGCGGCGTTCCGCTCCGTTCTCGACGCCGGCCTGACCGACGTCGTACGCCCGCACACCCCCGGCCCCGGCGTCTACACGTACTGGGACTACAAGCAGCTCAGCTTCCCGAAGCGGCGCGGCATGCGCATCGACTTCATCCTCGGCTCCCCGTCGTTCGCGAAGCGGGTCACCCGCGCGTCCATCGACCGTGAGGAGCGCAAGGGCAAGAGCCCCAGCGACCACGCCCCGGTGATCGTCGACCTCGGGTAGGGGCCGCTCCCCCGAGATTTGGGACGTAACTGCGCCTTTCGCGCCCGCAGAGTCGCAATTGCGTCCCAGATCTCGGCGGGAGGGGTCGTGACCTCAGCCGCCCTGCAGGTACGCGAGCACGGCGAGCACCCGCCGGTTGTCGTCCTCGTCGACCGGGAGGTCGAGCTTGGTGAAGATGCTGTTGGAGTGCTTGCTGATCGCCTTCTCGGTCACGAACATCTCGCGCGCGATCGCGGCGTTGGAACGACCTTCGGCCATCAGCTCGAGCACCTCGCGCTCGCGCTGGGTGAGGTTGCCGATGCCGGTGTCGTTGCCGGCCTTCGCGAGGAGGGTCGAGACGACCTCCGGGTCGAGCACCGTGCCACCGCCGGCGACCCGGCGTACGGCCTCCACGAACTCCGTGATGTTGGAGACGCGGTCCTTGAGCAGGTAGCCGACCGCGCCGTCACCGCTCGCGAGCAGCTCGCGGGCGTACAGCTGCTCGACGTACTGCGAGAGCACGAGGACGGGCAGGCCGGGACGCTTTCCGCGCGCCTCGATCGCCGCACGGAGTCCCTCGTCGGTGAACGTCGGCGGCATGCGTACGTCGACGACCGCGACGTCGACATCGGTCTCGGCGAGCGCCTTCACCAGCGACGGCGCGTTGTCGACGGCCGCGACCACCTCGAACTCGTTCGCCTCCAGCAGGCGGGTGAGCCCATCCCTCAGGAGGGCGAGGTCCTCGGCGATGACAACACGCACGGCAGCTCCATCGTGATGGTGGTCGGCCCCCCCTGCGGGGCTCACTACCTCCATCGTGCCGTCAAATGCCGCGAGACGTCGACGCACCCCCGACAATCCAGTGCCGCGGTCGATGTCAGCGCCACCGTGCCCGTCGTCGGTGATCGTCATGCGCAGAAGACCGTCGGCGTGGCGGATATCGACCCGCGCGCTCGTTGCGCCCGCGTGCTTACCGACGTTGGCGAGCATCTCTGCGACCGCGAAGTACCCCGCCGACTCGACCGGCGCCGGCGCCCGACCGTCGAGCGTGATCGCGACGTCGACCGGCACCGCCATGTCGAGCGCGAGGGCGCGTACCGCCCCGTCGAGTCCGCGGTCAGCGAGCACGGGAGGGTGGATGCCGCGTACGACGGACCGCAGATCACCCAGAGCGGAGGTGGTGGTCAGACGCGCCTCCTCGAGGAGCTTCGCCGCCGCCTCCGGGTCTCTGCGGATGATGTCCTCGGCCATCCCGAGGTTCATGCCGAGCGCCACGAGCCTGGCCTGTGCGCCGTCGTGCAGGTCGCGTTCGATTCGCCGCAGCTCGGCGGCCGAATGGTCGATCGTCTCGGCGCGCGACTCGGCCACCTGGGCGACCCGGCGCTCCAGTTGGCCTCGCGACGGTGCGAGCAGGGTCCGGTCGAGCTGAGCTCGCAGCCGGATCAGGTACGGCGTGCCGTACCACCAGAGCAGCCCCGACACGACCGCCCAGGTCCACTCGAAGAACGACTCGCGGAAGGTGTCGATCTTGAACAGCCCGTAGTTGATGTCGAAGATGCCATCGGGCGTCACCGCGAACACGAGCGGAAACACGAGGTACCAGGCCACGCCCAGCAGGAACGCCAATGCCAGCGAGGTGAGCAGGATCCCGATCGTGCAGCTGGCGAGCGCCCACAACAGGTCGCGCCAGGTCGCCGGATCGGTGAGCCACGTACCCAGCCGGGTGGAGACCCGCATGCCCTTGGTG
This sequence comes from Solicola gregarius, assembly GCF_025790165.1. Lineage (GTDB taxonomy): Bacteria > Actinomycetota > Actinomycetes > Propionibacteriales > Nocardioidaceae > Solicola > Solicola gregarius. Next base: position 2,747,163 of record NZ_CP094970.1, on the reverse strand, counting down.
GGTACGTACGGTGACTGGATGTGCCCGCCGAGGGTCAGCTCGGCCATCCGGCGATGCTGGTCGGCGAGCGCACGCAGTAGCGGCAGGAACATCGACAGCAGCAGGATGCCGACGCCGGTCGCCACCAGGAGTCCGCTCACCGTGGTCAGCACGGCGATCAGCAGGACGGGAATGTTGAGCAGCGTGTACGCGACGGCGAGCGCGGTCAGCTTGACCCGCGCAGAGAGCTGGTGGTCCGCACCACGCTCATCCAACAGTGCCGTCACGGTGTGTCCTCTCGGTCTCGGGCGACTTCGACTCTGCCATCATCTGCTACGGCGGTACGTCGCGTCAGTGGACGTAGGCCCACCACGGTGCGGGACGAAGACCCAGGTCAAGGGGCGCAACGTAGGGTTGCACCACTGGTTACTCGAAAGTAAGATGCGGGGCCTGATGGTCTGGGTCACATCCGGATCGCCATGGGCCGTACGCTATCTCGGGGCGTACGCGTGTCGAGTTAGGGAGTAGTCAATGTCGGTTCTCAAGCGTGTGGCTATCGGGGCCGCCGCAACAGCCTTGGTCACGGCGACGATCGCGGCCGGTGGGCCAGCGTCCGCGTCGGAGATCAAGATCAAGGGCAAGGTCGCGGGCTCCAGCACCGTCGCGAAGAGCGGTGACACGCTCACGCTTCCCAGGGGGGCGAGTCTGAAGGCCAGCCTGTTCCTCCCGAGCGGCAAGATCCGCAAGGGCGTCATGGACGTACCGACGATCACGGCGCACATGGACGCCAAGATCCCCGGCCTGGACTTCCTCCCGGGTGTTCCGATGAAGGCCAAGGTCAACATGGTCCAGGTGGCACCGATCACCGGCAAGGTGCCGAGCAAGGGCAAGAACAAGGGTCACATGGTCTCTGCCGCGACCGTTCGCTTCGCCATTCCGAAGGCGACGCTCGACGTGCCGATCCCGGTGCTCGACGGCATCAACATCGTGCAGGACACCTGCACCACCGAGCCGTTCAAGATCAAGATGATCAGCAACAAGAAGCTGAACCTCGACAAGAAGATCATCATCGACACGAAGTTCACGATTCCGAAGTTCGACGGCTGCAGCATCGTGAACGTGCCGCCGTTCGGTCTGCGCAACACGTTGCTCACCCAGCTGCTGTCCGGTCCCGGCAACACGCTGCACCTCGAGGTCGGGCCGCTCAAGTCGGACCTCTGAGCGCGCAAGGCTCCAGCTGAAGCGAGACGCCCCGTCCGACAATCGGAAGGGGCGTCTCGCTTTGCTACTGCTCGCGGCTCAGCCTTCCCAGTCGGGACGCAGCGGGAAGTGCGCGTTGCCGGCCGCGTCGGGCCGTACGCCGAGGACCTGATGCAGCTGGATCTCGTTGCGCTCGAACGCCAGCCGGGAACCGGCCATGTACAGGCCCCACACGCGTGACGTACCGAGTCCGGCCTCCTTCACGCAGGCGTCCCAATTGGCCTCGAGGTTGCGGTTCCAGCCGGCGAGCGTCCGCGCGTAGTGCTCGCGGAGGTTCTCCTCGTGGCGCACCTCGAAGCCGGTGTCCTGCATGACCGAGATGATCTTGCCCGACCCGGTGAGCTCACCGTCCGGGAACACGTACCGGTCGATGAACGCGCCGGCGCTCGCCCGCGAGTGGTTGTCGGGCCGGGTGATGCAGTGGTTCAGCAACCGCCCGCCGGGACGCAGCCGGTCGAACAGGAACCGGAAGTAGCCGGGGTAGTTGCGGACGCCGATGTGCTCGGTCAGCCCGATGGAGCTGATCGCATCGAAGTCACGCTCGGCCACGTCGCGGTAGTCGCCGAACCGCACCTCGGCGAGATCCGCGAGCCCGTCGCGCTCGATCGCGCGCTGCGCCCACTGCGCCTGCTGCTCCGACAGCGTCACGCCGATGGCCTTGACGCCGTACTCACGCGCAGCGTGGCGCGCCATGCCGCCCCAGCCGCAGCCGACATCGAGCAGCGTCATGCCCGGCTTCAAGCCGATCTTGCGCGCGACCAGGTCGTACTTGTAGGCCTGCGCCTCCTCGAGCGTCGCGTCCTCGTGCGGGAACGCCGCACAGGTGTACGTCATCGACGGGCCGAGCACGTGCTCGTAGAACTCGTTCGAAACGTCGTAGTGGTGGTGGATCACCGCGGCATCGCGGTTCTTGCTGTGCCGCAGCCCTTCGAGGGTGCGGCGCCAGCGCGGGAGGTGCTCCTGCGGCGGCGGAGGCGGCGGCTTCAGGTGCGACAGGCCGAGCCCGCGCAGGATCCGGAACGCGTCGCTCGGCGACGGCAGCTTCGGCCGAAGGTCGTCCATCACCGTCGCCATCGCCTCGTACGGGTCACCCGGATGCACGCCCTCGAGCTCCAGGTCGCCCGAGACGTACGCGCGTGCCATGCCGAGATCACCCGGCGCGGTCAACATGAAAGAAAGGCCGCGCTCGTTCGCGAGGTGCAGGTGCACTCGCGCGTCGGGCGGGCCCGCGCTGCTCCCGTCGTACGCAGTGAACCGGAACGGAACGCCATGCGGAAGTATCTCCCCGATGGCATCCGCGATCCGGATGCGCGCGCTAGTTGTCGTCATCGACGTCTCACCGCCTTCTCGTACATGCCCGTCAGCCGTTGCTGCGGGTCGTAATGACTCTTCACCTTTGCCCAGGTCTCGCCGTCGTAGAGACGGTCGAAGGTCTCGCGGTCGTAGTACGCGTCTGAGTACAGCGACTTGTGACCGCCGAGCTCGGTGACCCGCCGCTCGATCGCGCGGTTCACGTCGCCGTCGCCGGCGCCGGGGGCGATCGGCACAGTGCCCCAGAAGCCGACGTTGACGTACAGCTCCGATACCTCCAGCGGGTAGAGCGGCCACGTACGCGCCGGCTCGTCGTCGCTGCGTCGCAGCCGCAGCGGGCACAGCCAGACGGGGCTCATGCCGACGGACTCGTCGAACCACGACATGAAGTCTGCGAGCCGGCCGGCCGGCACCTCGACGTCCTGGATCACCCGCTCGCGCGCCGGGAGGCCGCGAGCCCGGTCGATCCGCGCGGCGACGCCGAAGCGGTTCTCGAGCCCCACCAGCTTGTGGTAGACGTCGCTGCGCCGGTATCGCCGCGGCCACACGCGGCGTACGAGGGGGTGCTGTGCCCCGAACGCACGTGAGCACCAGAACCAGTCGGTGTCCCAACGCCACAGGTAGTCGTACATCGTCAGGGTGTCGCTCGTGCGGGTGCGGATCGACCGGTAGTAGATCTCCTGGCCGCCGTAGTCACTGGTGCCTGTCACTTCATCGGTGAACGTCGCAAGCGTGAGGTAGACCTCGGTCGGCGAGAACACGACGCCGTCGAGTCCGTCGACCCGCTGTCCGTCGTACGCGGCGGCCGGCACGATCTCCTCGATCGCCGCGGCGGCCTGCGCGACGCCGTCGAAGCGGACATGGCGCAGCGACACGAAACGCGGCACCCGCTCCAGCCGGATGCGGAGCCTGGTCGCGTACCCGAGGCTGCCGTACGAGTTGGGGAACGCCTCGAACAGGTCGGCGTTGACGCCATCGGGCGTCGCCGTCACGATCTCGCCGTCGCCGGTCAGGATGTCCATCTCCATCACCGACTCGTGCGGCAACCCGTTGCGGAACGACGTCGACTCGATACCCAGACCCGTCACGGCGCCACCGAGGGTGATCGTGCGCAGCTGCGGCACGACGTACGGGATGAGCCCGTGCGGCAGGGTCGCGTCGACGAGATCCTCGTAGGTGCACATGCCCTGCACATCGGCCGTCTGCGCGTTCACGTCGATGGAGACGACCCCGGCAAGGGCCGAAACGTCGAGGCCGGCGGTCTCGACGCCCTCGCGGGCGCGGAAGAGGTTCGAGGTCTTCTTCGCCAGTCGAACGGGACGATCTGCGGGGATTGCGTGGTACGAATCGACGAGCCGCTGCACCCCGCGCCGATGTGCGGTAAGTCCAATCGTCGTCACCCGCTCAGCCTACGCGGACGCCGCCGAACCCGGCCACGGACCCAGACCCGAGCCGGACACACACCCCCAGGGGTGGCGAGCAGCACGACATAAGTGCAAGTGTTGGCCTCGTGAGTACGGCTGGTGCGCTCCCCGATCGAGCTCTGGAGCTTCCTCCCGACCCTCGCTCGGCCTCACAAGCACGCCGGTGGGTACGTGCCCAGCTCGCCGAGCTGCAGCGCACCGAGCTCATCGACAGCGCCACGCTGGCGGTCTCGGAGCTCGTCGCCAACGCCGTGATCCACGCGCGTACGACGATCTGGGTCGGGCTTCGACTCGATGACGAAGCGCCCCGTATCGACGTCTACGACCTGTCGCGCCGACGCATCCGACCGCGGCCGGTCGTTTCCGATGCGCTGCAGGACACCGGCAACAACGGCAACGGCATCGCGCTCGTCTCGGCGATGACCCAAAGCTGGGGAGTCGAGCCGTGGGGCGACGGCAAGTGCGTCTGGTTCATTCCCGCGCCACCGGATATGCCGGCCGAGTCCGACTTCGTGGAGCAGTACACCTCCGTACGCCCCCAGACCGCACCGATCGACGTCTACCTGCTCGATACTCCCGTCGACCTGCTCTGGCAGTCGCGGATGTACTACCGCGACCTGCGGCGCGAGATCATGCTGATCAACCTGCAGCCGGAGCGCGATCCCGAGGTACCGGACTCGCTGATCGACCTGGCCCGCCGCTTCGACGAGGTCAACCCGGTGTTCCTCGGCGACGAGCAGGTGCTCGACCGCGCGTACATGCGGGGCGAGAAGGCGACGACCCTGCACTATCAGACGCGGGCCGAGGAACGCTCCGACTGCATCGAGCTGACGCTGCTGTTCGACCGTGCAGAGGAGTTCTGCCGGGAGAAGGTGCTGCTGACGCTGCCGCCGCCGGAGGACCAGGTGCGCGTACGCCACTGGCAGTTCGACGAGTTCGTCCGCCAGATCGACGGGAAGGATCCGGTCAGCTGGACCGATGCATTGCCCAGAGGAGGACTTCTGTAGCGCCCTCGGCGATGATCCGGTGCGCTCCTGGTGCCGCGATACGCATCGTGTCGCCGTCGGCGAGCTGCTCGCCGTCGATCGCCACGCCCCCGCGTACGACGTGCAGGTGCCGCAAGGGCGCATCGGGGAGCGCGACGTCGACGCCGCCGGCGATCCGGCCGATCCACAGCTCAGCACCCACCCGGTCGATGTCGATCGCCGCCGTCTCGTCGTGGCCGCCGGCCACGGCGAGCACGAACTCCGGCTCGTCGAGGTGCGCTTCGAGGTCGGCCTGTCGGTACGACGGCCGGTCGACGCCGTCGGAACGTAGCCACATCTGTACGAAGCGGAGCGAATCGTCCGCCGACGCGTTGCGCTCGGCGTGCTCGACGCCGGCACCCGCGCTCATCCGCTGGATCGTGCCGGGCCGGATCGTCCCGTGGTGGCCGGCGGAGTCCTCGTGCTCGAGCGTGCCGTCGAGCACCCAGGTCACGATCTCGGCGTCGCGGTGGCGGTGCAGGTCGTACCCACTGCCCGGGGCGAGCGCCTCGTCGTTGACGGCCGTGAGGTCGCCGAACCCGATGTTGTCCGGGTCGTAGTGGTCGCCGAACGAGAAGCAGTGGCGGGTCTCGATGCCCTCGCGGACGCTCAGGTAACGCTCCGCGGAGCGTTGGATCGTGACCGCGGGCTCCATCTCAGGCATAGCCCAGCTCGTGCAGCCGGTCGTCGTCGATCCCGAAGTGATGCGCGATCTCGTGCGCAACGGTGATCGCGACCTCGCGTACGACGTCGTCCTCGGAGTGGCAGATGCGCAGGGTCGGGCGCCGGTAGATCATGATCCGGTCGGGCATCGCCCCGGCGTACGAGGTGTCGCGCTCGGTCAGCGGAGTGCCGACGTACAGCCCGAGCAGCCCGGGATCGTACGCCGGCGCGTCGTCCTCCACGAACAGCGCGACGTTGTCGAGCAGGTTGGTCAGCTCGTCGGGGATCTCGGCGAACGCCGACTCGACCAGCGTGAAGAACCGCTCCTCGTTGATGTCGATCACGGGACAAGTGTTGCAGCCCGATCCACACCGGTCGGGGCCGATTTGGGCGCATCGCAGGTGACGCTCTATGCTGTACCGGTCCCTGACGGCATCGACCGCCTGACACCTCGCCCTCATCGTCTAGAGGCCTAGGACGCCGCCCTTTCAAGGCGGTAGCACGGGTTCGAATCCCGTTGGGGGCACACTGTCGCGCTGCGCTACGATATGCAGCGCAGCAGACCGCAACACAGCTGAATAGTTTGGCCCTGTGGCGCAGTTGGTTAGCGCGCCGCCCTGTCACGGCGGAGGTCGCGAGTTCGAGTCTCGTCAGGGTCGCCATCGATGGCACATCAGCGCTCTCGTCCCTTCGGGGCGGGGGCGCTGGGTCATTCTCGGACAAATAGACATTTGTCATGCCAGGGCGTAACAAATGTCTATTTGTTGCGACCCGCTCGATCGGCCCCGCCCGCCCCGCCCTGCCGATCTGCGAAACTGCCCGGATGGGCCTGAGTCGGCGAAGCTTCCTCACCGCAGGCGGGCTCCTCGTCGTCGGCGCGGGCGCGACGGCGGCCGGCGTCGAGACCGGGGTACTCCCGGGGCGCTCGTGGGCGTACAGCCATCTCGGAATCGACGGCGAGGACGGCACCATCCCCGACGTCGCACCCGGTCGTATGGTGAGTGGCGCCTTCATGTCCGAAGCCAGGTTGGGCGAACGTTGCGGCTGGTCCATCGCCTATCCCCCCGGCGAGCGCGGCAACCTGCCCGTTGTGGTCGTACTCCACGGCAGAGGCAACGACCACACCTCGGCCTTCGCCGACCTCGGACTCGATCGGTTCCTGGCAGACGCGGTACGACGGGGCGCGGAGCCGTTCGCGATCGCGAGCGTCGATGGCGGTGAGACGTACTGGCACGCGCGCGACAACGGCGAGGACGCCGGTTCGATGGTGGTCGACGAGTTCATCCCGCTGCTCGGCGGGCGCGGGCTGGAAACGCGGCGGGTCGGAGTCCTCGGCTGGTCCATGGGCGGGTACGGCGCCCTCCTGCTCGCATCGCGCCTCGGCCCGGACCGCGTATTCGCTGTCGTGGCGGAGAGCCCGGCATTGTGGCCGCGCTACGAAGACACCGCACCCGGCGCGTACGACGACGAAGCCGACTTCGCCGACGCCGTGGTCTGGGGCGAGCAGGATCGGCTGAGCGGCATTCCCGTCCGGATCGACTGCGGCGAGAGCGACCCCTTCTACGGCTACACCCGTACGTACGTGGACGGTTTCGCGGACGATCCCGCCGGCGGCTTCCAGCTCGGCGACCACGACGTGGGGTACTGGCGGCGGATGGCGCCGGACCAGCTGCGCTTCCTCGCCGACAGTCTCGCCTCGCGGTGACCGTCATCGGCTCCGTGACGCGTCGCCGAGGTACGTCGTCGCGTCGATAAGACATCCGCTATTGGCAGGACGGCGTACCTCGGCGCCTTTGATCGGTGAGCGACTCTCTCGGCATACGCTCACCGCTGACCGTGCGCGACAAGCGCGGCGTGCAGCGTGCCGACCGCTTCCCCGTCGCGCAGGTCGATGTCGAGGAGCCGCTCGATCGTCTCGAGCCGCTGGTAGAACACCGACCGCGACAGGTGACACGCCGCCGCAGCGCGCTTGCGGTTCGTCGGATGGTCGACGTACGCGCGGGCGACCGCGACCAGGTCGCCACCGTGCTCGGCGTCGTACGCGAGCAGTGGACCGAGCACGCGCTCGACGAACTCCTGGAGCGCGGGATCCGAGCGACGGCCGTAGAGCAGCAGCGCGAGCGCGGCGCGCTTCGTGTGATGCACGTGCACGCCCGCCGGTCCCCTTGCGGGCAGTGACTGGAGCAGCCCGATCGCCGCATCGGCCGACGCGCCCAGGTCGGCGAATTCGGACGCATCGGGCCCGACCGCAACGAGCGTGTACGCCTCGGGATCGCCGGGTGCGAGCAGCGATACGAGCCGGTCGCCATGCGCCGACCCGGCACCGGCGCGCGAGTCGGCCTTGGACGAACACAGGAACAATGCCGTGTCTCGCGGCGACTGTGCCCACGGCGCGGCGACGACATCGACGTCGACACCCGGCGCGGCCGCGCTCGCCGCGGCGACCCGATCGGCGGCATCCTCGCTGCGTATCGCGACTGCGGTGAGCACACGGCGGCGCGTACGAAAGCCGGTCGACTCGAACGCCGCGCGTACGTCGTCGAGCCCGACGAACTCACCCGCGACCAACCCGTCGATCAGCTCCAGGTGACCGGTGCGCGTCCACTCGTCGCGGCCGGCGAGGCGGGCGAGGGAGAGGGCGAGCGCGGCGTTCTCGAGCACGACCTCCCCGGTCGCCGGTACCTCGTCACAGTCGACGGCGACGAGGTGTCCCCACTGCTGGCCGAGTGCCTCGACCGGCGTACGCAGCCAGCCACCGGACGACCAGTACGTGGTCCGCTCGTACGGCGCAGGGCGAGGCGACGCCTGCTGGGCCGCTCGGCGGGACCTGGGTGCCCATTCGTGCAGGTAGCTCCCCGGATCGCGCCCGAAGGAGCTCCACGCCAGGGCGCGGTGGTTGAGATCCTCGAGTACGACCGCCGACCCGATCATGCGTGCGACCTGGTCGAGCAGGAAGCGCACCGAGCGGCCGCGGCGGTTCAGCTCCGCGAACACCTCGTGCACGTGGTCGCGCTCGCGCAGTGCCTGCGACTGGCCGTCGATGATCAGCCCGTGCACGGCCTGCGTGATCGACACGAAGCGGACCTCGCGATCGAGCACCACGAGCGGGAGTCCGGCGCGCTGGCACCGCTCGATGAGCGCCGGAGGCGACTCCGAGAAACGATCTCCGAGCTCCAGCACCAGACCGGCGACATCTGCCGCGACGAGGTCGTCGACGTAGGCCTCCAGCTCGCCCGCGTCCTGGGCGAGCCCGACTCCGGTCGTGAGCAGCAGCTCACCGCCGAGCAGCAGCCGGCGCGTACCCGTCACCGGGGCGACATGGACCCACCGCACCGACCGGTCGAGCCGATCGGCACCGGCGACGACACGGGGACGACCGGCCGCGACCTCGGCGAGCGCAAGGACGTCAGCGATCGTCGGAAGCACGGCTGCACCCAGGGTCGGACATAGTGTCCGACGATAGCCGAGATCCTCGACGATCTGCCGCGATGCGCCCCTGCGGTCGATGTCAGACTGGGATGAATACTGAACTCGAGCCCGGGCATTACCGCCCGAACACAGTGTCTTCGTCAGGAGTGACCGTGGCAGTCGTACCCCATCTCATCGACGGTAAGCGCGTCGAGACCTCGGACCGCACCGGAACGGTGTTCAACCCGGCAACCGGAGAGCGCCAGCACGAGGTGCCGTACGCGTCCCGGCAGCAGACCGACGAGGCCATCGCGGCGGCCGCCGCCGCCCTCCCCGGCTGGCGTGCGACCAGCCTGACCAAGCGCACCGACGTGCTGTTCCGACTGCGTACGCTCCTGACCGAGCACCGCGACGAGATCGCCGCGGTCGTCACGAGCGAGCACGGCAAGGTACTCGCCGACGCGGCCGGCGAGGTCGCGCGCGGTATCGAGAACGTCGAGTTCGCCGCTGGCCTGACCGATCACCTCAAGGGCGAGTACAGCGAGCAGGTGTCATCGGGTGTCGACGTGCACAGCGTCAAGCAGCCCGTCGGGGTCGTCGGCTGCATCACGCCGTTCAACTTCCCGGTCATGGTGCCGCTGTGGATGATCGCGAGCGCGATCGCGTGCGGCAACACGGTCGTACTCAAGCCGAGCGAGAAGGACCCCTCGGCGGCGGTGCTGATCGCCGAGCTGTTCGCGGAGGCGGGCCTGCCGGCGGGCGTACTCAACGTCGTGCAGGGCGACAAGGAGGCGGTCGACGCGATCCTGGAGTCACCGACCGTCAGCGCGGTCAGCTTCGTCGGCTCGACGCCGATCGCACGTTCGATCTACGAGCGGGCCGCCGTTGCCGGCAAGCGCGTGCAGGCTCTCGGGGGCGCGAAGAACCACATGGTCGTGCTGCCGGACGCCGACATCGCGTCGGCCGCCGACGCCGCGGTCTCCGCCGCGTACGGCTCGGCGGGCGAGCGTTGCATGGCGGTCAGCGTGCTGGTCACCGTCGGCGACATCGCCGACGACCTGATCTCGGCGATCACCGAGCGCATCGGTTCGCTGTCGATCGGCCCGGGCACGGATTCGAGCTCGGAGATGGGCCCGCTCATCACCGGCGAGCACCGTGACCGGGTCGCGTCGTACGTCGACGCCGCGCGCGAGTCGGGCGCGAAGGTCGTCGTCGACGGGCGCGAGCAGGGCTTCGACGGCGACGGATACTTCCTCGGCGTGAGCCTGGTCGACGCGGTGACCACCGACATGTCCGTCTACACCGACGAGATCTTCGGGCCGGTGCTGTCGGTCGTACGCGCCGAGACGTACGAAGAGGCGCTGGCGATCGTCAACGAGAACCAGTACGGCAACGGCGCCGCGCTGTTCACGCGTGACGGCGGCGTCGCGCGGCAGTTCGAGTTCGACGTCGAGGCGGGCATGGTCGGCATCAACGTGCCGATCCCGGTGCCGGTCGGGTCGTACTCGTTCGGCGGCTGGAAGGACTCGCTGTTCGGCGACGCCCACATCTACGGCCCCGAGAGCGTGCACTTCTACACTCGGAGCAAGGTCGTGACGAGCCGCTGGCCGGATCCCGCGACCTCGCGTATCGATCTCGGATTCCCGGCGAACGGCTAGGAGCTTGCCATGACTGAATACACCCGAAGGGACGGCACAACCGCGTCCCTGCCCGATCGCGCCGCGAATGAGCAGGTACGCCGCGACGACCGGGCCCATGTCTTCCACTCGTGGTCGGCGCAGAACCTGATCGACCCGACGCCGGTCGCACGGGGCGAGGGCGCGACGTTCTGGGACTACGACGGCAACGAGTACCTCGACTTCGGCTCGCAGCTGGTCAACCTCAACCTCGGGCACCAGCATCCCGATCTCGTACGCGCGATCCAGGAGCAGGCCGGGCGCCTCGCGACGATCCAGCCGTCGATGGCCAACGACGTACGCGGCGAGCTGGCGCGGCTGATCACCTCGAAGGCGCCGGACGGACTCAACAAGGTGTTCTTCACCAACGGAGGTGCCGACGCCAACGAGAACGCGGTCCGGATGGCGCGCGGCTACACCGGCCGGCGCAAGGTGCTGACGACGTACCGCTCGTACCACGGCTCGACCGGCTCGGCGATCAGCATGACGGGCGATCCCCGACGCTGGGCGAACGAGCCGAGCGACTCGTCGGTCGTGCACTTCTTCGGGCCGTACGCGTACCGCTCGCCGTTCCACTCCGACTCGGCGGAACAGGAGACCGAGCGCGCGCTGCGCCACCTCGAGGAGGTCGTCATGCTCGAGGGCCCGCAGACGATCGCGGCGATCGCACTGGAGACGGTGGTCGGCACCAATGGTGTGCTGATCCCGCCGCCCGGTTACCTGCAGGGTGTACGCGAGCTGTGCGACCGACACGGGATCATCTACATCGCCGACGAGGTGATGGTCGGCTTCGGCAGGGTGGGTGAGTGGTTCGCGTTCGACGCGTTCGACGTCGCGCCCGACCTGATCTCGTTCGCGAAGGGCGTGAACTCCGGCTACGTACCGCTCGGCGGTGTCGTGATCCGCGACGAGATCGCCGACTTCTTCGGCGACCGCGCGTACACCGGTGGGCTCACGTACTCGGGACACCCGCTCGGCTGCGCTGCGGGCATCGCGACGTTCGAGGTGTTCGAGCGCGACGACATCCTCGGTCGGGTCCGGCGCCTCGGATCCGAGGTCGTGGCGCCGACGGTCGCCGACTGGGCGTCGCGGCACCCGAGCGTCGGTGAGGTACGCGGCCGCGGCCTGTTCTGGGCGGTCGAGCTCGTCCGCGACCAGGGCACGCGCGAGCCGCTCGTACCGTTCAATGCGTCGGGCGCCGACGCCGCGCCGATGGCCGAGCTCGCGGCCCGCTGCAAGGCGTCCGGTGTCTGGCCGATGATCCATTTCAACCGGCTCCAGATCGCGCCCCCGCTGGTCATCGGCGAGGACGACCTGCGGCGCGGACTCGCCGTGATCGACGAGGCGCTGGCGTACACGGACAAGTTGGCCGCCTGACCGTTCGCCGGGCAACAGCCCCGCTGGGCCGCACGTTTCGGCCCCAGATTCTCGATTTCTGGGGCCGAAACGTGCGGCTCACGGGGGTTTCATGGGGATGGAGGAGGATGTACGCGTGACTGACACGCCCACGCCCCGCTGGTTCTCCGCGACCGGAGACGGCCACTCGCAGTGGTACATCGAACGCTTCCGCACGATGGCCGCCGAGGGCGTCGACCTCGCCGGTGAGGCACGCTTCCTCGACGCGATCGTGGCGCCCGGCTCGCGGATCCTCGACGCCGGCTGCGGCCCCGGCCGGCTCGGTGCGGAGCTCCATCGCCGCGGCCACACCGTCGTCGGCGTCGATGTCGACCCCGAGCTGATCGAGGCCGCCGGAGTCGACCATCCCGGTCCGACCTGGATCAACGCAGACCTTGCCACCCTCGACCTGCCCGCTCTGGGCATCGACGAGCCGTTCGACGCCGCCCTCTGCGCCGGCAACGTGATGCCGTTCCTCGCCGCCGGCACCGGCGCCGACGTACTGACCAACCTGCGCGCGCACGTACGACCCGATGGCCCCCTCGCGATCGGCTTCGCCACCGACCGGGAGTACTCCCTCTCGCAGTTCGATGCCGACGCCGCGACTGCGGGTCTGACGCGTGAGCACCGCTTCGCGACCTGGGACCTCCGCCCCTGGGACGACGCCGCCTCGTTCGCCGTCACCGTGCTGCGCGTCCCCGCGACATAGGGAGGCACGGTTGGCCCTATACTTGCTGGAGCCCGGCCCGCCGCCGGGCACTCGTTCGCCCGGCTCGTACGCGCGCCGCGGACACGGCCAGGTAGCTCAGTTGGTACGAGCGTCCGCCTGAAAAGCGGAAGGTCGCCGGTTCGATCCCGGCCCTGGCCACCCAGAATTCCGGGCCAAAGTCCCGATCGCCACTCCCCTCAGTGACCCCCGTCAGACTCTTGATGCATTCCGGGGACGACCGCATGGTGCGGCCAGTGTTCGAGGTCGATCAGGACTGGCTTCTGCACGCGTTGCAGGTGGCCCTGAAATGGCGGTACTTCGGGAGCGGCCAACGTGCCAGGACGAACGAACGGTGTCAGGCCGTTACTCGCGCGGGTCGGTATCGCAGGGCGACCGCTCCCGACCGGAACTCCCGGCGATCCACGAGCTCGAGCTGGATGCGCTCGTGCAGACCGGCGAGCAGCGTCGGTCCGTGTCCGGCGAGGACCGGCTGTACGAGGAACTCGTACTCGTCGATCAGTCCCAGATCTGCCAACGCCAGGGGGAGCGTCACGCCGCCGACGTACAGGCTCTCGCCTGGTTCCTGCTTGAGCCGCTGAACTGCTTGCCCCAAATCCCCTCGCACCAGTTCGGCGTTCCAATCGGCGCCGCCCAGCGTGCTCGACACAACGTACTTCTTCGCCCGGTCGATGGTCTCGGCGAACGGGACCTCCCACTCACCCATCCAGTCGGGCCACGTGCCCGTGGCCGGCTTCCGCCACGCCGACTCCATCATCTCGTAGGTCACCCGGCCGAATAGCAGAGCATCGGCGCGTGCCATCGCATCTGTCCAGTACCGCATCGACTCCTCGTCCGGCGGGAGCCCGGCCTCGTGATGGCAGCATCCGTCAAGCGTGACGTTGATCGAGTATCGAAGTGGTCTCATCTCGTTGGTCTCCTTCAATGCGCGCCCCACGAATCGCCAACTCTTCGATCGGATGCATCGCGCAGTTCCGCGTGTTGGCGAGTTCCGGGGGACGCAGACGGCTCGCGCATCGCAAGCGTAGCGACACGTCGGGCCATGCCGATGTCCTCGCTTGGCGGTCCGGCGGACGCACCATCAATCTCCTAGGCGGAACGCCAAGCAGGTAGTGACACAGATCCATGAAGACCTGCCGCTTCAAGACAACCTTGGCCGGGCTCGTATCTCACCGAGAGCACAAACATCGGCGAGCCGTGGGCCGAGACATGTCGTCGGAACATGCGGCTTCGTATGGCGAGTCTGGTCGACTTGCCTTGGTCGCGATCACGCCCCAGGTGGTGCGCGCCTGGCACCGTAGTGACCGTGGTTGGCGTAGGGCGACCGTTCACCGGCCAGCGTGCGCTGACTTTCTGCTGACTGCGACGGCCGCTACATCGGACTCGCATTCCGCGGGGTGTTCACGGCGGCAGTCGTCGACGGTCGGTACCGAAGGTCGGCAGCAAGCGTGGGTTCAGTCCCGTCACGTTGGAGATGCACGATCTCGCCTCCGGGCGCATCGTAAAGTCGGACGCCGTCACCGAGCAGGACCGGCGCGATGTGTATATCGATCTCGTCGATGAGGCCCCGTTGAAGCAGTTGCCGTCCGATGGTGGGCGAGTGGACCTGGAGGTTCTTCCCCTGCGCCGCTGCTAGACCGATACGCACAGCCTCGTCCACCGGGCAGCTAAGGATGGTGAAGCCATCCTTCTGACGTGCATCCTCGGGATGATGGGTAAGCACGAAGATCGGCCCGTCCCACGCTCCCCCGTACGGAGTGATGCCGGTGGTGCTGTCGTAGCCGTCGCGCCCGGCGAGAATCGCGCCGGTCGCTTCGACGTATTCACTGAGCAGACCATCTCGGGTGGTTGTGCCCGCCATGAAGTCCATCGAGTGGCCTGGGCCGGCTACGAACCCGTCCAAAGACATCATGAAAGCCCAGTGCACCTTCCCCGCCGCGATCTGCGGCTTCAGATCCTGCATTCCTGTCTCCGCTCTCTCGTCAGTCACCAGGTAGACGGGCCGGCCCGGGCGGATTCAGCGGTCGTTTCCACGTCGACATGTTCGTCCCGGTGACAGGACTGCGGCGTTGCAGCGGATGCCGACGAGCGCGTGCCCGAGGACCCTCGTATATGGATGCCCTGGTAATTTCCTGGAATCCTGCTGTCGAACTCCGGAGTGACCGTGAAGGCAATCCGCCAGAATTCGTTGACCGTCGAGGCGCCCGCTCCCGCAGCATTCCAGGCGGCACTCGGCGTTGTGCAGAACATCAAGAACATGGACATCCTCGCCGTACACAACGAAGGCCAGAAGTTGGTGGCCATGGAAAAGGCGAAGATGTCGAACCGGAAGATCTACGTCATCGCGACCGAGAGCCAGGGGTCGAACACCGTGGTCCACGTCGCGGTGGGAGCCGACCCGCGCCAGCGCCAGGCCGTGTTGGACGGCAAGTTCAATGCGAAGGGTGCGAGCCGGTTCGTCGATGCCGTGCAGGGTGCGCTCAGTGGTGAGGCGCCAGCACCGATCACGCCCGTACCGAGTCACTACCTGCAGAAGAAGGAGCAGGTTCCCTGGGTCGACCCCAACGAGGAACCCGACATCCAGCTCGGCTTCTCCTGGCTCGGCCTCGCGAGCTACATGAACTAGGAGTATCCAACGACTGATCGTCGTGCCCGAGGAGCGCGGCAACGGGTACGCCCGCCTCGTCCCCGCACAGGTTTCGCTCGGGGTCCTCCAAGACGGCAGCCACACCGAGGGCCGCCGAGGGCTCGACGACCGGGCCCGTGTGCTCGAGGAGCAGCTGTACGCCCGCGATGATCGACTCCTCGCGTACCAGCACGGCGTCGTCGGTCGAGATCGAGGCGCGTCTTGAGCATGACGAGAGGATATGTCCCCAGATTCGTACGTCCGTGACCACAACGCGCCACGCCGGCTAGACGATGAGGCACCGTCGCCACGATGCGCCAACGGTGTCGACCTCGATGCAGTCGGGAAAGCCCAGGTCGGACCAGAACCCGCCCGCATCGGCAGTCGAGACTACGCCGATGCTGACGAGCCAGTTGGTGAGCACCATCCCGTGTGTCCCGATCACGATCGCCCGGTCGCGGTATCGATCTTGGGCGGCGACGACACCGGCGTGGAACCTCCCCGCCGCGTCCTCGTGCGACTCCCAGCCGGCATGCCTCACTCCTTCGACATAGCGCCGCCGCAGGCGCAGGAAGTCGCCGCCCCAGGGCTCACCAGTCCGGGCGATCTCATCAAAACGGGCATCTCGCTCTACATGGGTGTCCGTCCCGCCGACCGTCTCCCACGCTTTGCGCTCGCAGCTCGCTGTCAGATGTGCACCGGCGGGGAAACGCGCGCGCAGCTGCCGAGCCGCCGCCCGCCCATCGGCAGTCAATGCCCAGGCGCCCGACGGAGCCGCCTTTGTCGCCAGCGGCATCGCGTGTCGCACCAACAACAGCACGCCGCCCATCCTCGCACCCGATCGCTGACCCGAGGATCGGCTGACCTCGCCTGCCGGGTCGCGATCGAGCAGTCAGCTGGCGCGCGCCGTTGCGGTTGCGTCTGCCCACAAACGAATGCGGCCTTCGTATCCGGTCGCCGGGAAGCTGCCATCGACCGAGACATCCTCGATGGTTGCGCCAACGGGGCGGACCGCCTGCGGCGCTGGTCGACCGACGATCTCGGCGCGACCGCTCGCGCGGCAGTTGTTCCGCCGAACGGCGCGTGCGGTCAACGTATGCACGGCCTCCAGGCCCTCATCGACGAAGATGGCGACGATGCTCCATTGGCCGGCCAGTACCTCGCGACTCGCCAGCGACGGATGCTGGAGCAGATAGCAGGCCACGTTGACAGAGTGGTACGCGGCCCACGGTTGGCGTCGTTCATGATCCAGCGCAAGCAGGACATGGAACAGCTGCTCGCACGTCCCCCAACGACCCGTTGCCCCGCACTCACCGCAGGCCTCAAACTCCATGGCGTCACCGTACGACGGGACGCTCGTCTCGTACGAGCGCAAGCGATGTGCAGGAGAGCGGCATCCAGGGGATGACGTTTCCCTTACCACGCTGAGTTCCGGAGATAGTCCCGGTTGCGGGAGCGGCTGCGCGCTCCGTGCGGTCATGCCGATATGAGTCTGCGTACTCATGCGCCTGCCGACGTCCTCGCCCACGCTCAAACCCATGACCGATCACGACGCCCGCCACCTCGTGGGCTGCATCTGGGTAGCCGGCACGACAGCGGCAACCGCGGCGATGTATCTATTGCTCCTGGGTTGGCACGCCCAGATATCCCGCTCACCACACGGAGCGCGGTGCAGCGGTCCGTACGAATCATGGCAGGTCGTCGTCCTCGCCCTCGGGCTGATCGTTGTCGTCGCTGTTGCGGCGTGGCACGGGCATGCCTGGTCGGCAGCGGCTTCGTGCGTCTGCTGCCTCACCGTCCTGTGGTCCTTCGGCGCGGCGACAGTCGAGGACCCGTGCCAGGCCGGGGCAAGCTTGTGGCCCATTGGAGCGGCCCTGCTCTTCGTGGGTTCGGCGTCCGGCCTCGGCGTCGTCGCTGCACTTGCTGAACTCGGACGATCAACGCTCCGTCGACGATGATGTCGCTCGCACCCGGGTCGGCACCGGCTCTAGTTGCGAAGCTGCTGAGCGAGGGGGCAATCGAACGGCCCCCTGGCGCGGAGGCCAACGTTGTTGAGGTAGTCGACGACGATGCGATAGGAGTGCAGGAGGCCGACTTCGGTGTAGCTGATGCCGTGGTCCTCGCAGTAGCTGCGTACGAGGGGCTGAACGTGTTTGAGGTTGGGGCGCGGCATGCTCGGGAAGAGGTGATGCTCGATCTGGTAGTTGAGCCCGCCCATCGCAAAGTCCACGACCGGGCCGCCGCGGATATTGCGAGACATCAGGACCTGCCGGCGCAGGAAGTCGATCCGTGCGGTCGGCGGCACGATCGGCATTCCCTTGTGGTTCGGGGCGAACGATCCGCCGAGGCACAGACCGAATACGGCCATCTGCAACGCGAAGAACGCCGCCGCCTTGCCGAGCGGGAGCACCATCAAGAGCACGACGACGTACAGCGCGAGTCGCGACAGTACGAGCGCGGCCTCGACCCGCTGATGCTTTATCGCACCCGGTTGGAGCACGGTGCGCACACTGGCCACGTGGAGGTTGAGCCCCTCCAGTGTCAGCAGCGGAAAGAACAGCCAGCCCTGGCGTCGTACGAACCATCCGGCGAATCCGGTCTGCCGGCTGTCGGCAACGTCACGTGTGAAGGCCAATGCTCCCGGAGCGATATCGGGATCCTTCCCTTCCTGGTTCGGCGCCGCATGGTGGCGGTTGTGCTTTGCCCGCCACCACCCATGGCTCAGGCCGGCGAACACCCCGCCGAGCACTCGCGAGGTCCACTCGTTCCACGCGGCCGAGTCGAAGATCTGCCGGTGCGCGCCGTCGTGGCCGAGGAATCCGAACTGCGTGATGACGGCGCCGAGCGCAACCGCAAGGATGAGCTGGAACCACGAGTTTCCGATCATGAACACCCCGGCCCAGATCAGCCCGAATGCGAGCACGGCGAGAGTGATCCGACTCCAGTAGTACGCGTACCGGCGGCGCAGCAGCCCGCTCTCACGAACGGCGTGTGCGAGGTTGGTGTAGAGGCTTACATGTCGTTCTTGAGTGTCCATCACGGACTGCCCTCCGAAGTTGGGGATGCAGCGTTCCCGGACCGTCCGTCCAGGGGCCGCGGGGTAGTACGTCAGACTCGCGCCGATTTCGAGGAGCCCGGTTCGTCGGATTCATCGGACGATTCTTGGCGGACCGCCAGGAGCTCCAACACCTCGCCGATGGTTCGCTTCTGCCCCATGGCCTCGGGCATCGGCAGGTCCTCCTGGATCTGGTACGTGTTCCGGCGACCACCGCGCCTCTTGATGATGTAGCCCCCTTCGGCCAGATCGGCAACGATCCCGTACGCGGTCCGCTCGGTGATGTCCAGGGCAAGAGCAAGATCACGCAGCCGAGCGTCCGGGCGGTTGGCGATGAACAACAGCACCCGGGCGTGGTTTGTGATGAAGCTCCAGTGGCTCACGCGATAGACGCTAACAGATACTAGAAACGAATTGCTAGTGTTGTAAATCCGGAGTACAGTTACGTCCGTGATGGTAGGCATCCATCACGGACTGGAGCACCGATGGGCACAGCAGGCAACGACAGGTAGGACCCGGCCGCGATGCCAGACCATCTCGGCCGGGTCCACCGCTACGAAGGCCCCGGTGCCCCGCTTGCAGCCTATTTCGATTCGCCCGGTGACAGGCACCGAGCCGGCGACCTGACCCGGTTGAGAGGCGGACCCCATGTCCACGCCGCACGATCCAACGTCCACATCCGAGAGCCCGTCCGAGGCCCGTGCACCACTGCGCCTACGCCTGGCCGGTCATCCGGGCCAGAATCATCTCGACGGCGGCTGGTGGCCACGAAGCCGAGACCTGCCCGGGGAGGTCGCCGACCTGGTCGACCAATTCCCGACCGGATCCGACCAGATCGTCCGGGTCGTCTACTCACGACCCGATTGGGAGCCGGCGCCGCGCCATATCGCCGTGGACCGCGGGTACGTCGTAGCCGATGCCTTTCCCCACGACGACGCGCACCTGATCCAGCTCACGATGTCGGACCAACGCGTTCTTCACGTGCTGGTCGTGCCACCCGACTACTCCGACGCGCATGGCAGCGAGGCACTCCTCGCGGCAGCCACCCGAGGCAATGCGCACACGGCGTCGGCACTGCTGGACGCCGTGCGCGACAGCCCCGACGTCAGTCCGACCGACCAGTGGAACGACGACGGCGGAAACTGGTGGGGCGAACACCCCGTCGAACCGTCATTTCGGACCAGGGCGGAGCGGAGCCGAGCTCGGCGCCTGGGCTGAGCGTCGATGTTCGTGGCGGCCCTCCGGTAGCCAGGTGCCTGCTATGGTTCAGGAGTCGGCAACTCTGCCGACATTCAGGGAAGATTCCTCGTTGAGCGCCGGGCCCAGTTGCGGCCCTCCACGATCCGTCGCCTCCTCTGACCCGTTCAGAGGAGTGCAATGTCCCAGTCTGTCCCGAAACCCGTCTCCACGAGCGCGCGCCGCGATTCAACGCGCGCCGCGGATGCCCTGCTGCCGGTCGGTTCGTCCGCGGTCGTGTACTGCGAGGGTCAGTTCGGCAAGCAGGACGGAAAGACCGCGAACGGGCTGGTACGTCACTCCGAGAAGTACGAGATCCGCAGCGTCATCGACAGCCGCCGGGCCGGCGTCGATGCAGGCGACTTCCTCGATGACCGACCCAACGGCATTCCGGTCCTCGCGAACCTGGCCGAATCCATCGCCCACGCCGGCCGCGTGCCCGACTATCTGATCTGCGGGGTTGCTCCCGCAGACGGACTGCTGTCGTCGGCCCAGCGTGAGGTACTGCTGGATGGCATCAGCCGGGGGATGCACATCATCAACGGGCTTCACGAGTTCCTCAACGACGACGTCGAGTTCGTTGCGGCCGGCCTCGCCGCCGGGGTGACGATCACCGACGTTCGCCGCCCGAAGGAGAAGAAGGACCTCCATCTCTTCAGCGGACGCATCTTCGACATCCCTTGCCCGCGTATCGCCGTGCTCGGCACCGACGGTTCGATCGGGAAGCGCACGACCGCGACCCTTCTCGTCCAAGGGCTCAGGGAGCGAGGCATCAAGGCGGTCATGGTCGGCACCGGACAGACCGGGCTCATCCAGGGTGGGAAGTACGGCGTCGCACTCGACGCACTCGTGCCGCAGTTCTGCTCCGGAGAGGTCGAGGCACAGGTGGTGGCCGCGTACGAAGGTGAGCACCCCGACGTGATCATCGTCGAAGGCCAAGGGGCACTCAGCCACCCCGCGTACCTGACCTCGGCCCATATCCTTCGCGGCAGCCGACCCGCCGGCGTCATCGTTCAGCACGCGCCGAAACGCAAGGTGCTTGGGGATTTCCCCATGGTGGCGATGCCGTCGCTGGCAAGCGAGGTAGCCCTGATCGAGGCGTTCGCCGACACACAGGTCATCGGCACCGCGATCAACCACGAGTTCATGACCGATCACGAGATCAGCGCTGCGATCGACGAACTGGAACTCGAGATCGGCGTGCCGGCAACGGACCCGTTGACCCGGCCACTCGACCGACTCGTCGACATGGTCGTACAGTCGTTCCCCGAGCTCGCATCGGCGCTCGCCCCGAGCGTAGGGTGACCGCGCCCCGCCTGGAGATCAACCTCGACGCGATTGCCCACAATGCGCGAACCCTCGTGGATCGCCTTGCCACCAAGGGCATCCGGGTAACCGGCGTCACCAAGGCTTCGCTCGGGTCACCGGGCGTCGCGAAAGCGATGCTGGACGGGGGTGTCGTCGGGCTCGGCGACTCCCGGGTCGAGAACCTCGCCGTACTGCGCGCCGACGGAGTGGCGGAGCCGCTCACGTTGATCAGGTCGCCGATGCTCAGCCAGGTCGACGAGGTCGTACGCGTCGCCGACGTCAGCCTCAACACCGAAGCAGTCGTACTCGATGCGCTCGCAACCGTCGCCGCGCACCGACGTACCACGCATGCCGTGATCCTGATGGTGGAGCTGGGCGACTTGCGTGAGGGTGTCGCGGTCGACGAGGTGGTGGAGCTCGCCCGTACGGTTGACCGGCTCGCCGGCCTGCGGCTCGTGGGCCTCGGTACCAACCTCGCCTGCCACAGCGGAGTCGTGCCCGACCAGCAGAAGATGGATGAGTTGTCCCGGCTGGTCGAACAGGCCGAGACCGCCTGCGGGCACGTGCTCCCCGTCGTATCGGGCGGAAACTCCGCCAACCTGGACTGGGCGTTGACGACCAACGACGTCGGGCGCGTGGACGAACTCCGCCTCGGTGAGTCGATCCTGTTGGGGACCGAGCCGCTCTACCGGCGTCCGATCGACGGGCTCCAGACCGATGCCTTCACCCTGGTGGCGGAGGTGATCGAAGCGACCCGGAAGCCCACACAGCCCTGGGGCGAGATCGCACAGGCCGCATTCGGCCACCAGCCGCCCGCCCATAGCCGTGGGAGCATCCGGCAGGTGGTCGTCGCGCTCGGCCGACAAGACGTCGACCCTGACGGCATCACGGCGCCATCGGGCATCAGGAAACTCGGCATGAGCAGCGACCATCTCGTACTCGACGTCGGCGACAGCGCCGTCTCGGTCGGCGACGAGCTCAGCTTCCAACTCGACTACAGCGCCCTGGTGCGAGCAATGACGTCTCCGTTCGCAACCAAGATCGAGCGCGACTCTCGATACCAGCGGCCGGACGTGACGGTCGAGCCCTTGTCCGAGTCTGATGAGCCGCTCGTGAACCCAACTGGATTGCGCGGCGGTGCCGCCGTCAGGTGAGCCCGACCATCGCGGCACTCGCCACGGCGGCGTCGCGTCCCGAGGCACCGAGTTTGCGGTAGATGCTGCGCAGATGGGTCCGCAGCGTGTTGACCGAGACGAACAGCGCATCGGCGATCTCGTCGTTGCTGAGCCTGCTCGGTAGGTACGCCAGGATAGTGAGCTCGCGCGGAGTCAGCGGCTCGATCAGCGCCGCGTTGGCGAGTAGCCGACCGTCGTCGCTCGGCGCGGAGTCCAACAGGTGCTTCATCCGCCGCAACGGCCTCGACGGAGCCATGGTGCGCAGGATGTTCTGCGCCCGCGGCGTCTCCAGGAACGGCGCGAGAAGCCCCTCGACCTCGGCATCGACGGCTGCGTCGGCGATGGCCGTGCCGGCGAGGCCCGCGTGCCCGTCACACTGCATCAGTACGGCCTCACGCAGGCTCCACGCAAGCGCGGATCGCGGTTCGTCCGCGTCGACCTGCCAGGCCTCCAGAACTCGCCGCGCCCCCGGTACGTCGCCGTCGGCGACCAGTACATCGAACGACGCCGCTGGAGTCGGGTTGACGGCGGCGCCGAGCACGGCATGCGCCTCGCGTACCGCTCCGGAACGTACGAGCAGCTGCGCCTCGAGCGACAGTCTCGCCCGTGTGACCAGCAGCCGCTGCGGCCCTCCGAACGTCATGTCGCGCAGGTGGGTGAGCGCAGGTTGGATGCCTCTGACTGCCGCGATGTGGCGCGTCTTCAGGAGCTGCAGCAGGTGGTGGTAGATCGGTCGATGACAGTGCGCGACGATCCGTGCGGCCGCGTCCAGGTGAACGCCGGCCAGCCCGTGATTCAGTCGCTCGAGGGCGACCGCACCCAGCGCGAGCTGTGCCATCGCCACGGCGACGTGGTCCATCGCGCCGACCTCGCGAGCGGTGTCGACGGCGGCGAGCGCGCAGCCCTCGGCTTCGGTCAGCCGCCCGGCGGCCGCATGGGTGAAGGCCGACATCCCCAAGATGTTGATCCGCCACATCGGGTACTTCGCGCCGGGCAACTCCAGTGCGCTGGTGAATCCCGCGGAGCTCGACGCAAGGTCCGCATCGAAGAGGTCGGCGAGCGCCAACGCCGTTCCGGCCATGACCTCACACGACTCCGCCCCTCCCGCGCCGAAGAAGTCGAAGACCGACTCGGGTTGCACGGTCGGCAGCAGCCGAAGCACACCCGTCGCGAGTCGCCTCATCTCCACCACAGGTAGGTCCCCGAGGCCCAGGATCGCACCGAGCGTGTCGGCGGCGATCTGCTCGCCCGGCGACAAGTCCTGCCGCGCGAGCATCCGGTACGTCTCGGCCGCGGCACTGAACTGGTCCGAGGCGACCTGACTCGCCAACAGCGATATCGACATCTGCGCGCTCGGTGTCGTGATGTTGTTGTGGATCGCAGCGAGCGCACTCGCGAGCGTCGCCGTCTCGCCGCGCTCGAAGAGCCGGTGCCCTTGCACGGCGACGACCTCGAACGCCTCGACGTAGTCGCCTGCGGCGAGGAGCTGCTCCACCCCCGCTCGGTGTTCCCCGTTCGCGAGCAACCACCGCGCGGCGCGACGCCGGCACTCCACCTCCGCGTCAGCGGCCTCGCCCCGGAGCTGGAACCGGAGAAGGTCCGCGAACAGATGGTGGTAGCGAAAACGTTCGGCCACCCCCTCGACTCGGGTCAGGAAGAGGCCCCTGTCGCGCAGGGACAGCAACGTCGCGCGTGCATCGTCCTGACCGGTGACGGCCTCACACAGGTCGGGGCTGAGCCACTCCAAGACGGACGTACGAAGGACGAACTCTCGCATCGACGGATCGAGCGAACGGACCACCTCGTCGGTGAGGTAGTCCGCGACCAGGCGGTCGTCTCCGGTGAAGCCGGCAACGAACGCGTCGACGTCGGCCTGTTTCTGCAGCGACAGCGCGGCGAGCTGAAGCCCCGCTGCCCACCCCTCGGTACGCGAAACGAGGGTCTCCACGTGCCCGGGCGACATCGACCGTCCCGAGACGCCTTCAAGTAGCCCCACCGCCTCGTCCGACTCGAACGCGAGGTCACTCAGGCGAAGCTCGACGAGACGATCCTCCAGCCGGAGTCGACCGACGTGTAGCGGCTGATCCCAACGCGAGGCGATCACCATGCGTACGTTGTCGGGCAGGCCAACGACGAGGTCGCCCAGGTCGCTCAGCGACTCGGTGTTCGTCATCGCATGCAGATCATCGAGGGCGAGCACGAAGGGGCCGCGTACGTCGGCCAGCTCGGCAAGGAACGCGTCGACGAAGACCGAACCGAGACGGCTGCCGCCGGTGACCGAGAGCTGCACGATTCCCGGGTCTACCGCGGGGTGCGCCTCGTGCACGGCCACGACCAGGTCACGGGCGAGACGAACCGCGTCATCGTGAACCGGACGTACCGACAGCCGAGCGGCGTCGTTCTGACGCCCCCACTCCTCCATCAGAACGGACTTTCCGGAGCCCGCCGGAGCGACGAGCAGCCCGACTCCCCCGCCGGGATCGAGTCGAGAGCTCGACTCAACCGAGGCCGGGGAACCCTCGGCGTAACGGTTCGGTCCGCTGCGTACGGCGCCGGCACTCCATCAGAGTGACAGATCGTCGCCGACGGCGACGCGTATTCGTCAATCTTCCTCGAGCCGCCGGAGCTCGAGGATCGCCAGCCGAAGGTCCTGCATACGGTGCAGGACGCCGTGCAGAGCCGCCTCGTCGGCGACTACCCCGACCAGCCGGATACGGCCGCCCTCGAGCTCGTCGACGTCGAACTCCTCGAACGCGGCCCGAACCAGGGGGCTGGCGGTTCCGGTGACGACGATCTCATACGTACGCGCCATCACGACCAGAAATCCGTGCGGAGCAGTGCCACCCGACCAGCATGCAACCTGGACGCAGGCCGTCGGATCGTCCAGGGAGGACGATGCATCGGTCGCGCCGCCTTGCAACGCTCGAAATCCAGCATCCCTGATGCTTCAGGAGTCTCCGTTGCCGTACGTCATCGCGCCGGAGGGCGTGTCCACGTGAGTGAGCCGTGGCAGAACATGGTCCTGATCGTTGCCGTCGCCGCGGTCATCGCCGTGGCATGCGTTCTAGTGCGCCGCGCACTCGGGAGCACGACGATCGACCACGGCTCGTGGGCGGCGACGCTGTCGTACGTCGCCACCGCGTACGGCGTCGTGGTCGGATTCTCGATCATCTTCCTGTTCGGCCAGGTTGCCGACGCCCGCGGGGCCGTCGGCGACGAGGCGACCTCGATCGGCACGGCGTACGAGCAGGCGGAGCTGTTCCCCGAGTCCAAGGCGGGAATCCAGAGCGCGCTGATCTGCTACGCGCGTGCGGTTCCGACGTACGACTGGCCGGCGATGATCGACCATGAGCCGGCCCCGGAGGTGGACGCGGCCTTCCACGACCTGGTGGCCTCCGTGGGGCGTGACGACCGACAACCGGTGGGCGCGCTGCATTCCGGGACGGCAACCAACCTCGTCTCCCAGGTCGGCAGCATCTCGACGGCACGCGAGACCAGACTCGTGGCCGCGGAGACCCAGGTGCCCGTCCTGCTGTGGATTCTGTTGCTCGGTGGCGGCGCGTTCGTGATCACGCTGATCTTCGTCGTCACCTATCCGGCACGGCCGCGCACCCAGGCGTTCCTGGTCTCGATGGCGACGGCGTTCACGGTCGTGATGATCCTGATCGTCGCCGCGCTGAGCCAGCCATTCGGGCAGGGCACCGGCCGCGTGAGTCCTAAGCTCATCGAGCAGACCACCGCAGGAATGGAGAGCACTGCTCCACCCGGCATCGCTGCATCGTGCGGCGACTAACCGTTCTCGTACCGACCGCAGCAGACCCAGGAGACCGACATGAGCAACACCAACAGCGACGACGCGACCCCGATCCACGGCCGCAAGGGCTTCCGGACGCATATCGATCCGTTCCAGTTCCCCGAGGAGTCGATGGACCCCGATGAGGCGTACGAACTGCTGCACACGGGGCTCATGCTGGACGGCCGCGAAACCCTGAATCTGGCCTCGTTCGTGACGACCTGGATGGAGCCACAGGCCGAGACGCTCATTCACGACAGCCTGCGCAAGAACCACATCGACCACGAGGAGTACCCCGCCGCGTCGCTCGTCGAGGAGGGTTGTGTGCACATGCTCGGCGACCTGTTCAACGCACCCGATCCCGCCAAGGTCGTCGGCGTGGGGACGATCGGATCGTCCGAGGCGATCATGCTCGGTCTCCTGGCGCACAAACGCAGCTGGCGCCACCGACGCGAGGCCGCAGGCCTCTCCGTCGACCGACCGAACATCGTGTACGGAGCCGAGACCCACGTGGTGTGGGACAAGTTCGCAAACTACTTCGACGTCGAGATGCGCAAGATCCCGATGCAGCCCGACCGATTCGTGATCAGCGCCGCCGACGTCGAGGAACGTCTCGACGAGAACACCATCGCCGTCGGCGCCGTGCTCGGTACGACCCATATCGGCGAGTCCGACCCGATCGAGGAGATCGACGAGATGCTCGTACGGGTCAAGAACACCCGTGGCTGGGACATTCCCCTACACGTGGACGGGGCGAGCGGCGGCTTCATCGCGCCGTTCTCAGAACCCGAGCGCAAGTGGGACTTCCGTCTCGAGCAGGTCGCGTCGATCAATGTGTCCGGGCACAAGTACGGCCTCGTCTACCCAGGCGTCGGCTGGCTGATCTTCCGGGACGCCACGAAGCTGCCCGAGGACCTCGTGTTCAGCGTCAACTATCTCGGCGGGGCGCAGCCGACATACACGTTCAACTTCTCGCGCGGGTCGGCGATGATCCAGGCACAGATGTACTCCTTCATCCGGCTCGGTCGCGCGGGGTACGCCTCGATCGTGGCGAATATGACCGCGAACGCCCAGCACATCAACGAGACCCTCGAGGCCACCGGCAAGTACGACATCCTCAATCCGGGTCTCGCCGAGCCGGTCGTGACCTTCACCCTTCGTGGGGATCCCGGGTTCGACGTGTACCACCTGTCCGCCCGGCTCCGCGAGAACGGCTGGATCGTCCCCGCGTACAGCCTTCCGCCGAATGCGGAGCATGTGCACCTGATGCGGATCGTCGTACGCCTCGACCTCAGTCGGCAGATGGTCGACATGCTGCTCCGCGACCTCGACCATGCGTACGAAGCCCTGGCCGCCGAGCGTCCGGCCCCCCGCGAGACGTCCAAGCCCGACCTGTGGACCGCGCCGGAGAAGTCGGCCGCGCACGGCAAGGCACGTACGGGTTTCGTCAGCTGACTCCGATGGAACCAGCCATGGCGGGACGTACGCCGCCACCCGGGGTCACCCACCTTCCGGAGGGCTGGCACGTCGTACGCCGATCGGGGCCGCTCGGATTCGTGACGCACGTCGTCCTCGAGCGCCCCGACGGGCGACGGGTCGAGTGGACGTCGCGGCGGCATCGCAAGGCCCTCGGCCTGCGACCGGCGCGCCGACACCACATCGGGACTCGGATCGGCCTGGGCTCGGGCGCGTCCAGCCCGACGAGCCGGTGGATGGGCGCCCTGTTCGGGATAGGGGCGGTCTGCTTCGCTCTCGGCTCGCTTCCGCTGTACTTCACCAGGGTCGACCCGTCCGTCACCGCGTGGACATTCTTCATCGGGTCGATCCCGTTCACCTCGGCTGCCTACCTGCAGTACCGCGAGACGTTGGCGGCTCCGGAGGGCGTCCTGGTCGACTCCGCGCGCCCGGGTCCGCTTCGTACGCTCGTCGGCTGGAAGCCGAGACGCATCGCCTGGTGGGCGTGCATGATCCAGCTCATCGGGACGGTGTGCTTCAACGTCAGCACGTTCGCCGCGACGAGGTCGGATCTGTCCGTGGATCGGGAGGTGCACGTGATCTGGACCCCGGACCTCGCCGGGTCGATCTGCTTCCTGGTTGCGAGCTGGCTGGCGTACACGGAGGTGAACCCGGGTCTGTTGCCGCGATCGGACAGATCGGTCGGGTGGCGGATCTGCGTGCTGAACCTCGCCGGCTCGGTCGCCTTCGGCGCTGCGGCCGTCGGATCCCGGTACGTCCCCTCGACCGGCGAACCGGCGAACATCGCCCTGGTCAACCTCGGCACCTTCACCGGTGCGATCTGCTTCCTTCTCGGCGCTGTACTCCTTCCGGTCGAGTCCGCGCACGACGCGACAGTCGACGAGGCGACGTAGCGGACTCGGCCGATGGATCAACGGTGTCCGCCGCATCATCAACCAGGTGACGTACGCGGGTGCCCACACTTGATCCGTGACTGCCGAGACCTCTGCCCAGGTACGCCCGCCGGCGACGTCGTGGACGCCGATCGTCGCACTCGCGTTCGGGATCGGAATGCTCGTCGCGAGCGAGTTCCTGCCTGCAAGCGTGTTACCTGCGCTCGCGGCCGACGTCGGCGTGAGCGAGGGTACGGCCGGGTTGGCGGTGGCCGCCACGGCGATCGCGGGCGCGATCACAGCTCCGAGCATCGCAGTGGTGCTTCCGCGCGCCGACCGTCGCATCGTGCTCGTCGGTCTGCTCGCGGCCGCCGCGGTCGCGAACCTCGCCGTCGTGGCCGCGCCCGACTTCGCCGTCCTGCTTCTCGGTCGGCTGCTCCTGGGGGTTGCGATCGCCGGGTACTGGTCGTTCGCGTTCGGCGCCGGCACTCATGCCGTACCGGGCCGAGACAACGTGGTGTCGGCCGCCCTCGCGTTCGGCGTCAGCTTCGCAACGGTGCTCGGCATACCTGTCGCGTCGCTCATCGGCGACGAGGTCGGCTGGCGTACGTCGTTCGCGGGCGCGGCCGCCCTTTCTGCCCTCGCCGCCGTCGCCGTCGCGGCAGCCCTTCCGCCGATACCGCCGGATCCGAGCGCTGGCCTGCGGATGATGCGCGGCGCGCTGGCCAACCGGCGGCTGATGGCCGGCGTCGCGGCCGTCGTCCTCGTCGCGTTCGGCAACTTCGCCGCGTACCCCTACATCCGGGTCGCGATCGAGCGCATCGAGCCATCGGCTACGACGTGGCTGCTGTTGTTGTGGGGCATCGCCGGCGTCGCGGGAACGGTCGCCGCAGGAGCGCTCGCACACCGGCTGCGTGGGTTGGCGGCCGTGACGCCCATCGTGCTCGCGCTCGGCCTACTGCTCACGGCGACCGCGGACTCCACCCTCGTACTCGCCGTCGCGATCGCGCTGTGGGGAGTCTCGTTCAACGCGGTGCCCGTCGCCACCCAGCTGTGGGTGACGCGTGTCGAGCCAGAACGGGCCGAGTCCGCGATGTCGCTGCAGGTGACGGCATTCCAGGTGGCGATCACGGTCGGGTCGGCGCTAGGCGGGGCGCTGCTGGACGGGTTCGGCATACGTACGCCGCTGTTCGTCGGCGCGGTCGCCGCGGCTGCGGCCGGCCTGGTCTGGGCACTGCTCCGCGTTCCCCGCGACTGAGTCGACCCGCCAGGCCTGCGGCGACTCACCATGCTGGGCGGCGAAGGCTCGGCTGAATGCGGCCACCGACCCGTACCCGACCTCGAACGCGATTCGGGTCACCGGCACCGATGGTTCGCCGAGCAGCTTGCGCGCCTGCTGCATACGTACCTCGCGCAGCAGTTGCATCGGGCTGCGTCCGACCGTACGGCGGAAGCGATCGGTCAACGCGGAGCGCGACAGGTGGACAAGGTCTGCCATCCGGTCGAGGGTCCACGACTCTCCTGGCCGCGACGCCAGCGCCGCGAGTACGTCGGCGACCTCGGCGTCGGCAGAGTCGCCGTTGTGTTCGTCGGCCGCGAGCCACGACGAGGTCATCGCCGCTCCCACGAGCCCGGCATAGCTCACCGCGAACAGCGTCGAGCGGCATCCCGCGTCCAGCGGGCAGCCGCCGACCAACTCGGCGACGCCGGGATGCTGGCTCCGGAACCCGGTGACGACGAGAGGGCTCGGCAACGGGGGCGAGGGCACGACGTGACGGAGGTCCGCGTGCACGACCTCGCTGTCGGCGGCTGCGGTCAGGCGGTACGCAGTGCGCTGATCGACGAGCGCGGCGTCACCGGCCCCGAGCGTCGCCCGCGAACCGGCGGTCTCGAGGACCACCTCACCTTCCAACACGTACGCCCATCGGGCGGTCGGATCGGTCATCGCGAGTCCCGCGGGCAGCCGCTCGCGCCACATGACGTCCAGCTCCCATTCCATAAGGACCGAAACCGTCGTACCGGACGAGACATTCCCTCCCGGCCTCGCACGGACCGCCGTCGAGGGGAGTTCGTCCGAGGGTTCTCTGTGTGCTGGCGGCGTCGACCGGTCGGTGTGAGCGGCCGGCGCCCCAGACTCCCAGAGTTCTCCCAGAACCTCCCAGAGACCGGACAGGAGCGCCCGGCACCCTCGCCTCATGGCACACATTGACGTACGAGGCCTGACCAAGAGGTACGGGCCGGACACCGTTGTCGACGACCTGTCGTTCACTGTCGAGGCCGGGCAGGTCACCGGATTCCTCGGCCCGAACGGGGCCGGCAAGTCCACGACCATGAAGATGATCCTCGGGTTGGCGGCCCCGACCGAAGGGTCCGCGACGATCGGCGGCCGCAGGTACGCCGACATCCCGGTGCCGTTGACCGAGGTGGGCGCGCTGCTCGACGCCGGCGCCGTACACGGCGGCCGCAAGGCGTACGACCATCTCCTGGCACTCGCGGTGAGCAACGGGCTCCCGACCCGCCGGGTCGACGATGCGCTCGCGCGGACCGGGATCGAGGCGGTCGCAGGAAAACGGGCCGGCGGGTTCTCGCTCGGCATGCGACAGCGACTCGGCATCGCGGCAACGCTGCTCGGCGACCCGCAGGTGCTGATCTTCGACGAGCCCGTGAACGGGCTCGATCCGGAGGGGATCCGCTGGATCCGCGACTTCATGCGTTCGCTCGCGGGTGAGGGACGGGCGGTGCTCGTCTCCAGCCACCTGATGAGCGAGATGGCCCAAACCGCCGATCATCTGGTCGTCATCGGCCGCGGCCGGCTCATCGCCGACACCAGCATGAGCGAGTTCCTGCGCGACAACGGCGAGGGCACGGTGCTCGTACGTACGCGCGACCGAGACATGTTCGCGCTTCGGCTGACCGACGCCGGCGCCGACGTACGCGAAGGACTCGAGTCGTCTCTCGTCATCTCCGGCATGACGGCAGCGGAGATCGGCGAGCTCGCGTCGTACCATGACGTCACTCTCAGCGAGCTGACTCCGCAGCGGCCGTCGCTCGAGGACGCGTTCATGCAGCTGACGAAGGACAGCGTCGAGTACGAAGGGGCGGTCGCATGAGTACGACCACCGTTGCATCGAAACCGACCTTCGGCCATGCGCTGCATGCGGAATGGATCAAGCTTCGCAGCCTCCGCTCGACCTGGTACACGCTGGCCGGTCTCTTCGTGGTCGCACTCGGCATCACCGGGCTCAACATGGGCTCGATCGGGTCGGAGTACGACCCGGGCGACAAGGCGAGCTGGGATCCGACCAACCTCAGTCTGACGTCGTACATCGTCGCCCAACTGATCATCGGCGTACTCGGGATCCTGGTCGTCACCTCGGAGTACGCGACTGGCCTGATGCAGACGACCCTGGTTGCGACTCCCCGGCGCGACCAATTGTTGGCCGCCAAGGTCGTCGTGGCGGCCGCGATCGCGATGGTTGCCGGGCAGGTGCTGATGTTCGCGTCGTTCGTCCTCGGGCAGGCGTTGCTGTCCGGACAGGACGTGCCTTACGCGTCCCTGGGCGACTCCGGCGTTATCGCGGCCCTCGTGGGTGGCGGGATCTATCTGGCGGCGATCGCGCTGCTGTCGATCGGCCTCGGCACGATCATGCGGGCGACCGCAGGCGCGCTTGCCACGGTCGTGGGGATCGTCTTCCTCGTACCGGCACTCTCCGAGCTCCTCCCGTCGTGGCTGCAGGGCCTCATCGACTTCTGGCCGACCGCCGGCGCGGCCGCGATCTTCGAGACAGTTCCGAATCCGGACTACCCGCATCCATGGCTGAACCTCGGGGGAATGTGCCTCGGAGTCGCCGCCGTGCTCGTCGCCGCGTTCGTCGTCTTCCGGCGTCGCGACGTGTGAGGCGGGGCTCTTGCGGAGGCGTTCGGCGGGGTGCGGGGGGCTTCGCCGTACACCCCTGCGGAGCCGCCTCTCCGTACGCTGTGCCATGTGGAAGGACGGGAGAGAGTGACAGCCGCCGAGGGTGCCGGGCGGCTGCTGGTCGTGGATGACGAGGCCACGGTGCGGGAGCTGTTGTCGGCGACGCTGCGGTTTGCCGGTTTCGAGGTGATCTCCGCTGCGACTGGCGGCGAGGCGGTTGCCGCCGCTGCGGAGGCGCCACCCGATCTGGTGCTCCTCGACGTCATGCTGCCCGATACGGACGGCTTCGAGGTGGTGCGGCGGCTACGCGAGCAGCGTACGGGCGGCACCCGAGGGCCCGTGCCGGTCCTCTTCCTCACCGCGCGCGACGGTCGGGCCGACAAGATCACCGGGCTCTCACTCGGCGCCGACGACTACGTGACGAAGCCGTTCGACCTGGAGGAGCTGATCGCCCGGATCCGCGCCATCCTGCGTCGTACTACCTCGAACGGGAGCGACGTACTGACGGTCGGCCCGCTCGCGCTCGATGCTGACGGGCACCAGGTGACACGGTCCGGCGAGCCCGTACGCGTGTCACCGACCGAGTTCCGGCTGTTGCGGTACCTGATGGAGAACGCCGGAAGGGTGGTGTCGAAGGCGCAGATCCTGGACCGCGTGTGGCAGTACGACTTCGGCGGAGACGCGAGCATCGTCGACACCTACATCTCCTATCTGCGCCGCAAGGTCGACGCCGAGGAGCCCAAGCTCATCCACACGGTGCACGGTGTCGGCTACGTGATGCGGGAGCCCCCACGGTGAGGCGGTTGCTCGGCCGGCTGTCGCTGCGCGCCCGGTTGCTGGTGATGACAGCCGTCCTGCTGCTGGTGGGGCTGAGCCTGATCAGCGCGATCGTCACCAACCGGCTGGAGACGTATCAGGTGGAACAGGTGGACGACCAGTTGGACTCGGTCACGACGATCATCTCCCGCGTACCGGAGGCCACGCCGGACGAGATCGAGTCGTCGGTCGATCGTCCTGAACTCCTCGAGTCCGGGCTCGAGGCGCTCGGCGTCCCGTACCTCGTCTACTTCGATGAGCACGGGAACGTGACGACCGACGTTCACGCGCCGACGCTCGACGCGGAATCGTTGCCGTCGCACGACGAACTGCGCGCAATCGACGACGACGGCGCGGCCGTGGACGTGGCCGCTGCGGACGGCTCCGGCCGATGGCGTGCCGTCGGGCATCCGACGACCGGACGGGACGGGACGGTGGTCGCGGCCACCCCGATGATCGAGGCGGACGCGACCATGGACCGGCTGCGCGCCGCCAGCATGATCGGCGGGGTGGTCGTTCTCATTGTGCTGACCGTGGTCGGCTGGTTCGCGCTCGGTCGCGGGCTGCGGCCGCTACGCCGGATCGAGCGCACTGCCGCGGCGATCGCGGATGGCGACCTCACGGAGCGGGTGCCTGCGCTCGCGCCGCCGAGCACCGAGATCGGGCGCCTCGCCGGGTCGCTCAACACCATGCTCGGCCAGCTCGACCGGGCGTTCACCGACCAAGCCGCGTCGGAGACGCGGATGCGCACCTTCCTCGCCGACGTGAGCCATGAACTTCGTACCCCACTCGTCGGCATCAAGGGCTCGACCGAGCTCTACCGGATGGGCGCGCTGACCGAGCGGGCCGACATCGACGAGGCGATGGACCGGATCGACCGCGAGGCCACCCGGCTCAATGCACTCACCGAGGACCTGCTGCTGCTCGCCCAGCTCGACGAGGCCCCCGAGGGACAGCTCGACCGGGCGCCGATGGACCTTCGTACGCTCGCCAACGACGCCAGGCACGACCTCCACACCCTCGACCCGTCGCGCCCGGTCGAGCTGACCGGGCTGACCGGGCTGAACGGCAGCGGGCAACCGGGTGCCGCGCCGGTCGACGCCGATGAGGCGCGGCTGCGGCAGGTCGTCACGAACTTCGTGGGCAACGCCGCTGCCCACACTCCGCCGGGCACCGCGGTTCGAATCGGTGTCGGTGCGCTCGACGGTCGCGCGGTACTCGAGGTCGCCGACGACGGCCCAGGGATGGCGCCAGAGCAGGCGAGTCGTGCATTCGACCGCTTCTATCGCGCCAACCGCTCCCGGAACCGCTCGGCCGGTGCCAGCGCCGGACTCGGGCTCTCTATCGCGCGCTCCCTCGCCCGAGCCCACGGTGGTGACGTCGAACTCGACACCGCTCTCGGCGCGGGCGCCCGCTTCCGACTGGTGCTGCCACTGCTGCACGAGGACTGAGGGGCGAACGCCACCACAGGGCGGTGAGCCGAGCGCCCCGACGAAGCCCGCCGAGATCAATCGTCCACACCGACAGGTTCGTCGGAACGCTTCGGGCATAAAGTGGAAGTGACCTGCACCACCCCCGCAGGCACCGACCACAACTCAAGGAAGGTTCACTACCGTGACCGACCGGCCAGTATCCGCCGTATTCTCCCGTGGCACCCGGCACGAGCAAGTCGTCTTCTGTCACGACGAGCACTCGGGCCTGAAGGCGATCATCGCCGTCTACTCCACCGCTCTCGGCCCATCGCTCGGTGGCACCCGCTTCTACCCGTACGCCAGCGAGGACGACGCCATCGAGGACGTCCTCAACCTCTCGCAGGGGATGGCCTACAAGGCCGCGCTCGCCGGGCTCGACCTCGGCGGCGGCAAGGCCGTCATCATCGGAGACCCGAAGACCGACAAGACCGAGCCGCTGCTGCGTGCGTACGGACGCTTCGTGCAGTCGCTGGCCGGTCGCTACTACACCGCGTGCGACGTCGGTACGTCCTCCGCCGACATGGACGTGATCGCGCGCGAGTGTTCGTACGTCACGGGACGCACGGTCGAGCACGGTGGCGCCGGTGACTCGTCGGTCCTGACCGCGTTCGGCGTATACCAGGGCATGCGCGCATCGGCGAAGCACCGTTGGGGATCGCCGTCGCTCGAGGGACGTACGGTCGGCGTCGCCGGCGTCGGCAAGGTCGGACACCACCTCGTGAGCCACCTGACCGCGGAGGGCGCGAAGGTGGTCGTCACCGATGTGAGCGCCGACGCCATTACGCGCGTCGTCGGTGAGCATCCCGAGACGACGACCGTCGACGACACCGACGCGCTCGTCCGGATGGATCTCGACGTGTACGCGCCCTGCGCCCTCGGCGGCGCACTCGACGACGCGACGCTCGACGTCCTCAAGGCGCAGATCGTCTGCGGCGCGGCCAACAACCAGCTTGCGCATCCGGGCATCGAGAAGGTCCTCGACGAGCGCGGCATCACGTACGCGCCCGACTACTGCGTCAACTCGGGCGGACTGATCCAGGTCGCCGACGAGCTCGAGGGCTTCTCCTTCGAGCGCGCGAAGTCGCGGTCCGCGAAGATCTACGACACGACGCTCGACGTACTCCGTCGCGCGGACGCGGACAAGGTGCCGCCGTCGATCGCCGCGGACACGCTCGCGGAGCAGCGGATGCGCGACGTCGGCCGACTCCGCTCCGTCTGGCTCCCGTAACCGCACCCCCGGCCCCGTGGGCCGCACAGTTCTGCGCGACCCGCCGGCGTGTCGCCACCAGAACGTGCGGCCCACGGGGCGCTAGCCGATGGAGTACGTCCCCGGGTCACCGTTCTGCGGCCCTCTACCGCTCCAGGTCCAGGCGTACGCGCCGTCATCGCTCTCCCGCCCCGCCTCACCCAGCTCCAGCGGGCGGAACGTGTCGACCATGACGGCCAGCTCGTCGAAGTACTCCGCGCCGAGCGAACCCTCGATCGCGCTCGGCTGCGGACCATGCGCGTACCCACCGGGGTGCAGCGAGATCGACCCGACGTTGATGCCGGTGCCCTTGCGCGCCTCGTAGTCGCCGGCAACGTAGAACATCACCTCGTCGGAGTCGACGTTGGAGTGGTAGTACGGCACCGGGATCGCGAGCG
The DNA here is from genome assembly GCF_025790165.1 of Solicola gregarius. Taxonomy (GTDB): domain Bacteria; phylum Actinomycetota; class Actinomycetes; order Propionibacteriales; family Nocardioidaceae; genus Solicola; species Solicola gregarius. The sequence goes on along the minus strand of NZ_CP094970.1, from coordinate 2,710,906 downwards.
GGTGGTAGTCGACCTTACGCGGGCAGAAGTTGCAGACGACGAAGTTGTAGCCCTCGAAGACCTGGTGGACCGGCGGCGGCTGATGCACCTTGCCGGTGATCGGCATGAAGTCCTCGACGTTGAACGTGTACGGGTAGAGACAGCCGTCCCAGCCCACCACGTCGAACGGATGGGTGGCGTACACCAGCCTGCTGCCGCCGACGCCGTTCGGCATCCCCGACACCCGATGCTTGACCAGCACCTCCACGTCGGTGTCGTCGACGACGACCGGTTCGGTCGGCCCGTGCAGGTCGCGCTCGCAGTACGGCGCGTGCTCGAGGAGCTGCCCGTACCTCGACAGGTACCGCTTCGGCGGCGCGATGTGACTGTTGCCCTCGATCGCGTACGCCCGCAGCGGGCCCGCCGAGTCGTCCGGCACCCACCGGTGCGTCGTCGCCCGCGGGACGATCACGTAGTCGCCCTCGCGTACCGGCAGCACGCCGAACACGGTCTCGACCGTGCCCGCGCCCTTCTCGACGTACACGCACTCGTCACCGATCGCGTTGCGGTAGTACGGCGACGCCGACCCGGCCACGACGTAGCTGATGCGTACGTCGCCGTTGCCGAGCACCAGCCGGCGATCGGTCACCGGGTCGTTCGACTTCCACTCCTGCCCATCGGTGTCGAACAGCGTGTGCAGCTTGAGGTGCCGGGCCTTCAGCGGATGGTTGCTCTGCAGCGACTGATCGGGGAGCTCCCAGACGGTCGAGTCGACCAGCGACGACGGCACTCCCTTGTGGTAAAGCAGGGACGAGTCCGAGGAGAAGCCCTCCTCGCCCATCAGCTCCTCGCGATAGAGGTTGCCCTCGTCGTCGCGAAACTGGGTGTGTCGCTTGTCGGGGACGCGCCCGACCATCCTGTAGAAGGCCATCGATTCTCCATGTTCGTTAATCGGTCACGGGTCGCCGTTTTCCGAATACCCGCTATGCTGCACCCGATGCCAACCGACGCGCAAGGGCTCTGGTGCGGCCTCATCGACGATGCCGCGATGTTCCCACCGGGAAACGCCCCACTCCCGCAAGCAATCACCGCCCACCACGATCACCAGCGCGCGACGTACGCACCGCTCGTCGGCCCGCTGCTGTGCAGCGACCGCAACCTCCGCGAGCTCGGTGAGTCCGTCGCCGAACCGCTGCAGGTCGGCCTGATCGTTACCGGCGGAGCCGGCGCGATCGGTCCGGCGGTTCAGCACGCCTCGAGCAATGAGTACGTCGACGTCGTCGCCGTCGAGATCGCGTTGCGCGACGAGGACGACCTCGCCCGCAACGCGGAGCGAATCGTCCGGATGCTCGAGATCGAGCTACCCGACGGCGCGTACGCGGCCGTCGAGGTTCCACGCACGTACGACCGGCAGCCAACCGGTTCGTGGTGGGAGGCGCTGGACGTGATCGCGGCCGCCGAACACCGGCTCAAGCTGCGTACGGGAGGCGAGCATCCCGACGCGCACCCGTCGGAGCAGGAGCTCGCGAGGTTCATCGACGCGGCGCTCGACCGCGAATGCGCGTTCAAGCTCACCGCGGGCCTGCACCACGCCGTACGCAACACCGACGCCGAGCACGGCTACGAACAGCATGGGTTCTGCAACGTACTGCTGGCGACTCGGGCGCTGTTCGACGGCGCGACCACCGAGGACGCCGAACAGCTCCTCGCCGTCCGAGACGCCGACCAGGTCGCCGCCGAGCTCCGTGGTTGGGACGACTCCGCCGCAACATCCGCGCGTCGCTGGTTCACCTCACTCGGCAGCTGCAGCATCGCCGAGCCCGTCGCCGACCTCACCGAGATGGAGCTGATCGCATGACGACGTGGGTACCGGGGGCTGCCGGCAGCCTGTACGACACCGACAACCTGCCGTACGGCGTCGTCTCGCGCGGCGGCGAAGCGCCCCGCGTCGCGGTACGGATCGGTGAGTACGCCCTCGACGTCGCCCCGGTCGCGGCGCTCGGCGGCGACCCCGGCGACGGCCCGCACCTCGCCGCCGCATGGGACGCGCCGACGCTCAACCCGTTCCTCGCCCTCGGTCGCGACGCGTGGCGGATCGCGCGGGAGTGGCTCATGGAGATCCTCACCGACGACATCCACCGGGCCGGTGTCGAGCCGCATCTGTATCCGCTCGCCGACGTACGCACCCACCTGCCGATCGAGATCGGCGACTACGTCGACTTCTACGCGTCGATCGACCACGCGACCAACCTGGGGCGGTTCTTCCGGCCGGACTCCGAGCCGCTGCTGCCGAACTGGCGGCATCTCCCGATCGGCTACCACGGCCGATCCGGCACCATCGTGGCATCGGACACGACCGTCGTACGCCCGATGGGTCAGCGCAAGCCGCCGGCCGACGACGCACCGACGTTCGGTCCGACACAGCGCCTCGACATCGAGGCGGAGCTCGGGTTCGTCGTCGGTACGCCGAGCGCCCATGGCGAGCGCGTACCGACCGAGGCCTTCGCCGACCACGTCTTCGGCGCGTTCTTGCTGAACGACTGGTCGGCGCGCGATATCCAGGGGTGGGAGGCCCAGCCGCTCGGCCCGTTCCTCGGCAAGTCGTTCGCGACCAGCATCGCGGCGTGGGTCACCCCGCTCGAGGCGCTGGAGGCGGCGCGCGTCGATCTCCCGGTGCAGGATCCGTCCCCGCTCGACTACCTGCGTACGGGTGGGCGCGCCGGGTACGACATCGACGTCACCGTCGCGCTGAACGGCACGACCGTCGCCCGGACACCGTACGCCGCGATGTACTGGTCACCGGCCCAGATGCTCGCGCACCTGACGGTGAACGGCGCATCGGTGCGTACCGGCGACGTGTACGCGTCCGGGACGATCAGCGGCCCCGGACCCGGTCAGCGCGGGTCACTGCTCGAGCTGTCCGGTGGCGGTCGTGAACCGTTCCGGCTCGACGACGGCACCGAGCACACGTTCCTGCAGGACGGCGACGAGGTGGTACTGACCGCCACGGCCCCGGGCGCGACCGGGACCCGAGTCGGTCTCGCGGAGGTACGCGGCCGGATCGGTGCGGCGCGCTGACGCGTCAGCGGCGTGAGGAGTTCTCTTCGCCGTAGTCGACGAAGTCGTCATCCGTTCCGTCGTCACGGGAGACCCCCGACCGCCGACCGTCTTCGCCGTGCAGCTCGCGCTGCAACTTCTCGAAGTCGGTCTCGATCGTCTGGTACTTCAGGTCCCGAGCGACCTTCGTCTGCTTCGCCTTCGCACGGCCGCGCCCCATTGGGTCGACCCCCTCGCACAGAATCTCGTAAGTCGATATGTCGTACGCCAACCGTACCTGCTGCATTCCAGAAACCGCACATCGGCCCGGGTCGTGTTGACGACTGTGAGCCGCGCCTCACCGATAATCGGACGCGAGGGAGACGACACCCTCGCCGCCCTCGGACACCTCGCCACACTGCCACGCGTCGATGCCGCGCTCGGCGAGGACGGCGAGCGAGCGGGCCGCCGCCTCGGGCGTGCCGACGGCGATCATGCCGACGCCCATGTTCAGGGTCTGCTCGAGGTCGGTACGCGCGACCTTGCCGACGCCGCCGACCAGGTCGAAGATCGGCGCTGGTGACCAGGTCGAGCGGTCGATGCTGACCGAGACCGACGCGGGCACCACGCGGGCGACGTTGGCAGCGAGCCCGCCCCCGGTGATATGCGACATCGCGTGCATGCCGGGTACGTCCACGAGCTCAAGGCACGGCCGCGCGTACAGGCGGGTGGGCTCGAGCAGCTCCTCGCCGAGGGTACGGCCGAGCTCGTCGACGTGCCGGTCGAGCTCCCAGCCGGCCTGGTCGAAGAACACGTGGCGCGCGAGCGAGTAACCGTTGGAGTGCAGACCCGAGGACGCCATCGCGATCACCACGTCGCCGGGGCGTACGAGGTGCGCGCCGAGTACCTTCTCGGCCTCGACGACGCCGGTCGTGGAGCCGGCGACGTCGTACTCCTCGGGGCTGAGCAGACCCGGGTGCTCCGCCGTCTCACCGCCGAGCAGCGCGCATCCGGCCTCGGCGCACGCCTGCGCGATGCCCTTCACGATCGACGCGATGCGCTCGGGTACGACCGTGCCGCACGCGATGTAGTCGGTGAGGAACAACGGCTCGGCGCCGCTGACCACGAGGTCGTCGACGAGCATGCCGACCAGGTCGAAGCCGATCGTGTCGTGTACGTCCATCCGCTGGGCGATGACGACCTTGGTGCCGACGCCGTCGGCCGACGCCGCCAGGAGGGGGCGGTCGTACCGCTTGAGCGCGGTGACGTCGAACAGGCCCGCGAACCCGCCGATGCCACCGACGACCTCGGGCCGCCGGGCGCGCTCGACCCATTCGCGCATCAGCGCGACGGCACGATCGCCTGCCTCGATCGAGACTCCGCTGTCGGCATACGTCGTTCCGGGACTCTCGGTCACGATGTCACTGCCTCCACGGGCATCTCGAGAAGGTTCTTCCCCAGGTGCGCCGCGTCGGGCAGCTCGACCGGGTATACGCCGTCGAAACAGGCATGGCACAGCTGGTCCGATGGGACGCCCGTGGCGTCGACCAGCCGGTCGAGTGCGATGTACGCGAGGGTGTCGGCGTCGATCGACTCGGCGATCTCGTCGACCGACGCGCCGTTGGCGATCAGCTCGGCGCGGCTGGCGAAGTCGATCCCGAAGAAGCACGGCCACTTCACGGGTGGGCTCGAGATGCGGACGTGCACCTCTGCGGCGCCGGCCTCCCGCAGCATGCGTACGAGCGCCCGCTGGGTGTTGCCGCGGACGATCGAGTCGTCGACGACGACGAGCCGCTTGCCGGCGATGACCGAGGTGAGCGGGTTGAGCTTGAGCCGGATACCGAGCTGGCGGATGGTCTGGCTCGGCTGGATGAAGGTACGGCCGACGTAGGAGTTCTTCACCAGCCCGTGGCCGAACGGGATGCCGCTCTCCTCGGCGTACCCGATCGCCGCCGGCGTGCCCGACTCGGGCACCGGGATGACGAGATCCGCCTCGACCGGGCGCTCGTGAGCGAGCCGGCGGCCGGTCTCCGCGCGTACTTCGTACAGGCGCTTGTCGGAGATCTGGGTGTCGGGCCGGGCGAGGTAGACGAACTCGAACAGGCAGCCCTTCGGCTCGGGCTGCGCGAAGCGCTGGCTGCGTACGCCGTCTTCGTCGATCGCCACGAACTCGCCGGGCTCGATCTCGCGGATGTAGGAGGCCCCGACGATGTCGAGCGCCGCCGTCTCGCTCGCGACGATCCAGCCGCGCTCGAGCCGGCCGAGTACGAGCGGCCGGAAGCCCTGCGGGTCTCGCGCGGCGTACACGGTGCCTTGGTCCATGAACACCAGCGAGTACGCCCCGCGCAGCCGAGGCAGCACGTCCATCGCGGCTTCCTCGATGGTGCGGTCGGGGAACGACGACAACAGCGCCGATACGACGCCGGTGTCTGACGTCATGATGTCGTGCGTGCGTCCGAACGCGTCGAGCTGACCCGCCTGCTGTGCCCATTCCTCGGCGAGCAGGGCGAGCTCGTGGGTGTTGGTGAGATTGCCGTTGTGCCCGACCGCCACCGATCCGGTCGCGGTCGGGCGGAAGGTCGGCTGCGCGTTCTGCCACACGCTCGCGCCCGTCGTGGAGTAACGACAGTGGCCGATCGCCAGGTGACCGCGGAGGGAGTTCAGGGTGCGCTCGTCGAAGACCTGCGAGACCAGGCCCATCTCCTTGTAGACCAGGATCTGCTCGCCGTTACTGACGGCGATACCGGCCGACTCCTGGCCGCGATGCTGCAGCGCGTACAGCCCGAAGTAGGTGAGTTTGGCGACTTCCTCGCCGGGGGCCCAGACGCCGAAAACTCCGCAGGCGTCTTGGGGGCCGAGATCATTGGGGTCGAGGTCGTGCGTGAGGCGACCGTCTCCGCGTGGCACGTGCCAAGTGTAGGCGACTCGGGCCCATTGCGATGACTCGCGGTGCGCCGAGTTCGCTACTGCGTCGTACCGTCGCTCGAGCCCTCGGTCGAGCCGTCCGTTGTGCCCTCGGTCGAGCCCTCCGGCGCGCCGTCCTGCTCGCCCTCCGTCGTCTCCTGGGTCTCGGTGAGCGTCGGTTCGCTGGTCGGCTCGGTCGGCTCAGTCGTCGGCTCAGTCGTCGGCTCGGTCGTCGGCTCGGTCGTCGGTTCTTCGGTGTCCTCGGTGTCGTCGGTGAGCGTGGGCTCGTCGGTGTTCGTCTGGGTCGGGTCGTCCTGCGTCGGCCCGGTGTTCGTCGGTCCGCCGTCGTCGGTCTGCCCGCCGCCGTCGTCGGTGTTGTCCTGGCCGTCGTTCTGGCCGGTCGTCGGTGAGTCGTCGGGATCGTCGTCGGAGTCACCGGACGGAAGCGCGGCGTAGAGCACTCCGCCGATGATCAGGATCGCGACGACCGCGACGACGACGAGCAGCACAGTGCGTCCTCGCCGACGTCCATCGTCGTCGCGGTGCGCGACCGGCGTCGCCGCGGCCGTGGCTGCTGCGGGAGCGGCGGCCGCCATCGGTGTCGTCAGCGCTCGCGTCTGGTCGGCCGGTGGCAGCGGCGCGGCAACTGCCTGGGTCGCCGTCTCCTCGGGTACGCCGAGCGGGCCGGGCGTACGGCCTTCGGCAAGCGCTCGCAGGGCGTACGACGAGGTTCGCGCGTCCGGGCGGGCGGTCGCCTCGCGGGCCGTCATCGCCGTCAGCACGCGGATCCAGTCGGGGCCGACGTCGGTCGGCATCTCGGGCCCGCGATGCAGCCGCGCCGACATCGTCTCGGTCTGCGTACCGGGGAAGACGCTCTCGCCCGTGAGGCACTCGATGAGGACGAGCCCGAGTGCGTAGATGTCGGTCGGGCGGTCGACACGCTGGCCGAGGACCTGCTCCGGCGACAGGTAGCGGACGGTGCCGACCATGCTGCCCGCGGCGGTGATCCGGGTGGCATCGACGAGCAGCGAGATGCCGAAGTCGGTCAACTTGATCGTGTGCGCGTCGTCGGAGACGAGCATGACGTTCGACGGCTTGATGTCGCGGTGCACTATGCCCGCGTCGTGGACAGCGGCGAGCGCCGCGCACAGCTGCGCTCCGATCTCTCCGACCGCCGGCGGCCTCAGCCGCCCGCGCTTGAGCGCATCGGCGAGCGTCATACCTTCGACGAGCTCCATCACGATGAACGGTGGGGTCGCGTTCGGCTGTACGTCGTAGACCGCGACCAGCCCGGAGTGGTTCAGCTTCGCGCCGATCTGCGCCTCGGAGAACTGTCGCTGCAGGGCGTCCGGCGTCGCCGACGCGCCCGAGATCACCTTGACCGCGACATGCCGGGTCAACAGCTCGTCCTCGGCGCGGTACACGACCGCCATGCCGCCCCGGCCGAGCACACTGCCGAGGCGATACCGCTCGCCGAGGAGGGTGCCCTCGGGCAGGTCTGAGGCCGCGTCCATCCCGGCTCCCTTCACGATTCGTCGCCAGCGTACGTACCCGCCCATGGTTCCACGCCGCCCGCGTGGGCAGTCGAGCCGCATCGACTGGGTCTACGTCCACCCCGGCTGGGGGCTTTGGACCATCGAAGCGCGGTCGCGCCGTTCCTAGCGTGATCACATGACTCTGAAACGAACCCCCATCGCCCTCGCGGCCGCCGCCGCGATCGGGCTCACCGCCGTGCCCGCGACCGCCGCCCAGCCCGACGCCGATCCTTCGGCCGACGGCCGACCCGACCGGGGCAGCCTCGTCTCCGTACGAAAGGTGGCCGATCTGTCCGCGAACGGAGTCGGCCGGTACCTGCGCAAGGCCGGCTGGGACGGGTCCCGCGCCCGATACGGCATCGATGCGTACCGGATGGTCTACCGCACGGTCGGGGTCGACGGCGAGCCGACTCGCGCAAGCGGGCTCGCCGTACTGCCCGACAGCGACCGGCGCCGGCTCCGGGTCGTGTCGTACGCACACGGTACGACGAGCTACCGACCGAACGTGGCGTCCGCGTTCGCCGACGACTTCCTGACCTCCCCTGGTCTGACGTACGCATCCGCCGGGTTCGCGGCGGCGCTACCCGACTACCTCGGCCTCGGCAAGAGTCCGGGGACGCACCCCTGGATGCACGTGCCGTCGGAGACCTCGGCGACCGTCGACATGCTCCGCGCGACCCGCACCCTCGCCCATCGACACGACCGCGAGCTGCGGCGCGGGGCGTACGTCAGCGGGTTCTCGCAGGGCGCGTCCGCGGCGCTCGGCACCGCACGGCGCCTCCAGCGGGCCGACCGGCGCTGGTTCCGTCCGGCAGCCGTTGCACCGATCAGCGGCGCGTACGACATGGCGGGCGTCGAGATCCCCGCGATGCTGCGCGGTCGCCTCGAACCGAAGATGACGGTCGCATACACGGCGTACTTCCTCGTCGCCTGGGACCGGTTGCACAACCTGTACGACAGGCCGTCCGAGGTGTTCGAGCGGCCGTACGCGGGCCGGGTCGCGCGGCTGTTCGACGGCTCGACCCCGGGTCGGCAGATGTTGGCGAAGCTTCCCGACCGCCTCGACGGCCTGCTCACCGAACAGGGGCGGCACCTGTTCGCACATCCCACGCCGCGGCTGCGCCATGCCCTCCGGGTCGCCGACGGAGTGTGCAAGAAGTGGAAGCCCGCACCTCCCGTCCGCCTGTACGTGGCGCGCCGAGATGAGCAGGCGGCGACCGGCAACACGTTCAGCTGCGCCCGTTCGTTCCGCTCGGCCGGCGTGCGTACGCCGATCGACCTCCTCGGCCGGCCGTCGTACGGCGGCTCCCGCCATCTCGGGTCGAATGTCGCCGGCACCGCGGCCGCGGTGAAGTGGTTCCTACGCATGGACCGCCGGACCCGATAGGTCGTCCCGGGCGCCGGCGTACGTACCGCCGGCGCCGGCGGCCTACATGACGACGCTCAGCCCGAGCACCATCAGCAGCGCCACGACCGACGAGAGCGAGACGCTGAACGTGACCGTCTTCAAGGTGCCGCGGGTGGTCAGCCCGAGCAGCGACTGCAGCATCCAGAACGCGTTCGCGGTCACGTGCACGGCGAAGAGCGAGCCGGCGCCGGCGGCAAGCGCGATGAGCACGGGGTCGGTGCCGAGCTGGGAGACCACCGGAGCGAGGATCCCCGCGGCGGTCAACGCGGCGAGTGTGACCGATCCGATCGCCGCATGCAGGATTGCCGCGATGCCCCAGACCACGATCAGCGGTGCGACCGTACTCGCGGTGAACGAGTCCTGGAGTACGTCGCCGAGCCCGCTCGCGTTGACGATCGCCGCGAGCGAGCCACCGACGCCGGTGAGGACGAGGATCTGACCGCTGTTCCGGAACCCGCTGGCCATCGCCTCCTCGAGCCGGGACTGCCCGATGATCCACCCCGCGAGAGACCGCTACCCGCCTGGCGGGTAGCGGTCTTCGTACGTCTCCGACCCCCGGAACCGCACCTTGCGAGGGGGCGTGATGCGTGTCACAGTCATGGCCACCGACCGACCCCGGGAGCTGCCATGCCGGATGCCGCCGTGTATCTCACCGACCGAATCGAACACTGGGCGGCGGCCACGCCGGACGAACCGGCGGTGACGTACGGCGAGCGCACCTGGACCTGGTCGCAGCTCGCCGACCGGGTGGGGCGCGTCTCCGCGGGGCTCGTCGCCGCAGGCGTCGGCGACGGCGACCGGGTCGCGTTCCTCGACAAGAACCACCCGGCGTGCGTCGAAGTGACTCTCGGCGCGTCCGCCATCGGCGCTGCCCACGCGATCATCAACTGGCGGCTTGCCGGAGACGAGCTCGACTACACGATCAACGACTCGGGCGCGCGGATCCTGTTCGTGGGCGTCGAGCTGATGCCGGCGATCGAGCTCATCCGCGAGCGGCTGACGAGCATCGAGCGGATCATCGCCGTCACGCCCGACGGCGGCCCCGACGACGAGTACGAAGGCTGGCTCGGAGAACACGACCCGATCGCCCGCCTCGACGACGTCGACCCCGACGACGTCTGCCTCGTCATGTACAGCTCGGGTACGACCGGCCGCCCCAAGGGCGTCATGCTGACGCATCGCAACCTGATGGCGCATACGCGTAACGCCCACGAGGGTTGGGGTTTCGACACCGGCGACAAGTGCCTGGTCGCGATGCCGTTGTTCCATGTCGGCGGCACGTCGTACATCATGTTCGGGCTGCACGACGGCGTGCACTGCATCATGACGCGCGAGCCGGAGCCGAAGGCCCTCGCGGCGGCGATCATGGCAGGAGCCAATCATGCGTTCCTCGTACCGGCGGTTGCGGCGGGCATCCTCGCGGCGGGTGAGGATGCCATCGCGCTGTTCTCGCGACTGCGGCTGTTCACGTACGGCGCATCGCCGATGCCGCCGCCAGTGCTTCGCGCGGCACAGGCCGCCTGGCCCGACACTAAGTTCCTGCAGGTGTACGGAATGACGGAGATGGCCGGTGTGATCACCCACCTGCTCCCCGAGGCGCATGACGATCCGAGCCACCAGGAGCGATTGCTGTCGGCCGGCACCCTGCTGCCCGGTGCCGAGCTGCGGGTCGTGAACCCGGCGACGCTCCGCGATGTCGCCGCCGGCGAGAGCGGCGAGTTGTGGTTCCGCTCAGAGCAGTGCATGCGGGGATTCCTGAACAGGCCGGACGCGACGGCGGAGGTGATCGTCGAGGACGGCTGGCTCCGCTCGGGCGACATCGGGCGGGTGGACGACGGCGGCTTCGTGTACGTCGAGGATCGCCTGAAGGACATGATCATCACCGGCGGCGAGAACGTCTACTCGCCCGAGGTCGAACGCGTCCTCGCCGAGCACCCGGCGGTTGCCGAGCTCGCCGTCATCGGCGTACCCGACGACAAGTGGGGCGAGACCGTCAAGGCGGTCGTCGCGCTCGTACCGGACGCAACCGTCGCGCCGGACGAGCTGATCGCGTTCTGCCGCGAGCGACTCGCGCACTACAAGTCGCCGTCGTCGGTCGACATCGTCGACGAGCTGCCTCGCAACCCGACCGGCAAGATCCTCAAGCGCGAGCTGCGCAAGGCGTACCCCGCCCCGTGGGCGTGACGTTTGCGCGGCGACACGCCGGCGTTTTGCGCTCGAACGTCACGCCCACGGGGGCTACTCGGCGAGTTTGGCGAGTAGCAGCGTCTCGGCGATGCACACCCGCTCGAACTCGGCGAGGTGCAGTCCTTCGTTGATCCCGTGGGCGCGCGTGTCGGGGTCCTCGACGCCGGTGACCAGGATCGACGCGTCCGGGAACGCCTTGGCGAACTCTGCGATGAACGGGATCGAGCCGCCCATGCCCATGTCGACCGGATCGGTACCGTCCCACGCCTCGCGGAACGCAGCGCGCGCCGCGTCGTACGCCGGCCCGGTTGCGTCGATCTCCGACGCCCCGCCCTGCTCACCTGGTTCGACGTGTACGTGGGCGCCCCAGGGCGCGTGGTCGCGCAGGTGCTGTACGAGCGCGTCCATCGCCGTCTGCGGATTCGTACCCGGCGCGATTCGCATGCTGACCTTCGCCCGCGCGTTCGGGACCAGCGTGTTGGACGCACCCGACGCCTTCGGAGCGTCCAGCCCGGTCACCGCGATCGCCGGCTTGACCCACAGGCGTTCGACAACCGAGCCGGAGCCGAGTTGGTGCACGCCGTCGAGCATCGCGGACTCGGCGCGCAACCGCTCCTCCGGGTACTCGAGATCGGCCGCGGTGCCCGTGTGCAGGCCATCGACCGCGACGTTGCCGTCGTCGTCGTGCAGCGAGGCGAGCAACCGGCACATCGTCGTGAGCGCATCCGGAGCGACGCCTCCCCACAGGCCCGAGTGCACGGCGTGCTCGAAGGGTACGCACCTCGACCTCGAGGTCGACAAGACCGCGCAGCGACGTCGTGAGCGCGGGTACGCCGATGTCCCAGTTGGCGGAGTCGGCGATCACGATCACGTCGGCGGCGAGCGCGTCGCGGTACCGCTCGAGGAACGGTACGAGCGTTGGCGAGCCCGACTCCTCCTCGCCCTCGACGAAGACCGTGACTCCGACGGGAGGGTTTCCCCCGTGCGCCCGGAACGCGGCGAGGTGTGCCGCGATGCCCGCCTTGTCATCGGCCGCGCCGCGTCCGTACAACCGACTGCCACGCTCGGTCGCCTCGAACGGAGGGGAGTCCCAGAGCTCGTGGTCGCCCTCGGGCTGTACGTCGTGGTGCGCGTACAAGAGGACGGTCGGGGCGCCCGGCGGGGCCGGATGATGCGCGATGACCGCGGGTGCGCTGGACCCTTCGGTGACGATCTCGACCTCGGCGAACCCGGCCTCGCGGAGCAGCCGGGCGACGGCCTCCGCGCTGCGGTGCACCTCGTCGTGGCGGTCGGGATCGGCCCACACGGATTCGATCCGGACCAGGTCCTCCAGGTCGGAGCGTACGGCGGGCAGGACATCGGCGACGTTGCGGATGAGCGACTCAGACATGGGACGCAGCCTATGAGTAACACCCGAGCTCGCGCGCAACAGGCGGCCGCCTCGTACGAACGCGCGTCAGGCCAGGGCAGCGACGATCAGCAGGACGACCGGCACCGACAGGATCGTCGTGACGAAGATCGAGTCGCGCGCGAGCAGCTGCGAGCGTCCGTACCTCGTCGCGTGCACGAAGATGTTGTGGGCCGTCGGCAGTGCGGCGACGACGGTCACGGCCATCAGCGCGTTGCCCTCCAGGCCGAGCAGCAACCCACACCCGTACGCGCAGGCCGGCTGCAGCACCAGCTTCAGGACCGTCGCGACCGCCACCTGCTGACTCGGCGCACCGTTGCCCGGACGCGGGCCGAGCCGCAAGGACACCCCGTACGCGATCAGCATCCCGGGCACGGCCATGCCGGCGATCATGTCGATCGGGTCGACAACGGCCGACGGCAGCTGCCAGCCGGTGATCGCGACCAGCAGCCCCAACAGCGAGCCGACGGTGATCGGGTTGCGGAACGGGATAGTGACGACCTTGAACACCGACAGTCGCCGACCCGCGCGGTCTTGGTCGAGGAGCAGGAATGCCACCGGCGACACGATGAGCATCTGGAACAGCATCACGCTCGCCACCGCCGACGCGTCATCGAGCGCGTACACCGCGATCGGGATGCCGAGGTTGCCCGAGTTGACGTACGCCGCGCACAGCGTCGCGATCGTCGCATCGCCACGCGACATGTGCCACACGAGGCGGGCGAACGTGGCGGCGATCACGGCGACGACGACGAAGCTGACCACGGCGACCACGAGCCGCGACGACAGTACGGCGACCGCGTCCACGTCGGAAAGCACGCTGAACAGCAGCGCCGGGCTGGCGACGAAGAAGACGAGCCGAGCGAGCAGCAGCTGGCTCTCCGCACCGATGATGCCGAGATGCGCGACCAGGAATCCCACCCCTATCACGACACCGATGACGCCGAAGCCCTCGAGAACTCCCCCCATCAGACGGGCAGGTACGCCGACAGGTCGGAGCGTTCGCCAGAGGCGACGACGCGGCCGTCTCGCACGGCGGTCACCCAGTCCTCCCGGCCGAGCGCGAGGGCGATCCAGGTCGGCGCGTCCATCTCGACGACGGCGGGCGGCGTACCCCGCGTGTGGCGGGCGCCGGGGATGCACTGCACCGCCGCGTACGGCGGCACGCGTACCTCGACGCTGTGCCCCGGCTCCTTCTCCGCGAGCACGGCGAGGAGGTGCTTCGTCGCGGCGCGCAGATCGGAGCGATCGGCGGTGCCGTTCTCGATGCGTTCGCGGATCGGCTCGAACTCCTCGGGCGCGAGCGGGGTCAGGCGTACGGGCACCCGTCGATCGTACGAAGTCACGACCGACGACTTCCCGCCGAGGTAGCGTTCAGAGTTGCCGCTCGAACCGCATCGGCGCGTACCGGTCGCCGTCGAACTCGCGGATCCCGCGTCGTGTCGCCGATCCTCGACTCACCTCTTGACCTCAATCGCTGTTCAGGTTGTCTGATTGCCACATGACGCCACCGCAGTTGATGAACACGGTCGCTCAGGGTCGCGAGCACGAGGCACGCCGCGGGCTCGCCGACGCAAAACGGACGCGCGAGATCGTACGAAGCCAAAGTGCTTGCCGACGCTGCGACTGGGCATCCGCCACCAGCCGGTTGACCGAGGCACTGCGGCTACCCGTACGCGCGTGGATGCGTAGTGCGCGGGGCCGCGCCTGCGCCGATTGCGCTGCGACCTGAGCTACCCGCCCGCGGATCTGTGACGTAACGGCGACCTGTCCGACTCCGCCGTTCGCCGTTGCGTCTCACGTCCGCGGGAGTGCTCGTACGACCCGTCAGTCGAGCGCATCCGGCAGCGGCTCCGACCACGCCTCGCGTATCTCGGGGATCGGCACCTCGAACTGACCCTCGACCACGATCGCGTCGCCCCCGACGACCCCGATGCGCTGCGCGGGTACGCCGTGGCGCTGTGCAACCTCGTCGAAGACCTCGACCCGCTCGGGCGCGACCGCGACGAGCGCCCGCGCGGCCGACTCGCTGAACAGCGTCACGAACGGATCGGCGTCATCGGGCAGCTCCATTCGGATCCCGACCCCGTTACGTACGCTCGCCTCGGCAAGCGCAACCGCGAGCCCACCGTCGGAGATGTCGTGGGTCGCGGAGACGTTTCGGGACCGGGCGGCCTCGGCGAGGAACGACGCCAGCGCCTGCTCACCGGCCAGGTCGACCCGGGGCGGCACTCCGCCGAGGTGGTCGTGCACGACGCCCGCCCATGCCGAACCGCCCAGCTCGTCGCGCGTCTCGCCCAGCAGGTACAGCACATGGCCGGCCAGCTTGAAGCCCTGATTCGCGCGAAGCAACACATCGTCGATCACTCCGAGCACGCCGACGACCGGAGTCGGGAGGATCGCCGTGTCACCGGTCTGGTTGTAGAACGACACGTTTCCGCCTGTGACAGGGATGCCCAGCGCGGCGCAGCCGTCCTTCAGCCCCTGCGTCGCGCGCTCGAACTGCCACATGACGTCCGGGTCCTCGGGGGAGCCGAAGTTGAGACAGTCGGTGACCGCGAGCGGGACGGCACCCGTCACGGCCACGTTGCGGTACGCCTCGCACAGCGCGAGCTGCGCACCCGCGTACGGATCGAGCTTCGCGTACCTCCCGTTGCAGTCGGTGGCGACGGCGACGCCGAGATCGGTCTCCTCGTCGACTCGTACGATGCCGGCGTCCTCGGGCTGCGCGAGCGCGGTGTTGCCCCGCACGTAGCGGTCGTACTGGTCGGTGACCCACGACTTGTCGGCCTGGTTGGGCGACGCGATGACCCGCAGCACCGCGTCCCGCAGCTCATCTCCCGAGGTCGGTCGGGGCAGGTCATCGGGTACGTCGGCCTGCAACGCGTCCTGCCACTCGGGCCGCGCATACGGCCGCTCGTACACCGGACCCTCGTGCGCGACGGTGCGAGGCGGGACGTCGACGATCGTGTCTCCGTTCCAGTCGACGACGAGCCGGTCGCCGTCGGTCACCTCGCCGACGACGGTCGCCTCGACATCCCACTTCGCGCAGATCTCCAGGAACCGGTCGACGTTCGCGGGCGTCGCGACCGCCATCATCCGCTCCTGCGACTCGCTCATCAGGATCTCCTCCGGCGACAGGCTGGAGTCGCGCAGCGGGACCGTGTCGAGATCGACGTGCATGCCGCCGTCGCCCGCACTGGCCAGCTCGGATGTCGCGCACGAGAGCCCGGCACCGCCGAGGTCCTGGATGCCCGCGACCACACCGGCATCGAACAGCTCGAGCGTGCACTCGATCAGCAGCTTCTCCATGAACGGGTCGCCGACCTGCACGCTGGGTCGCCGTGACGGGCCGTCGGAGTCGAACGTCTCCGACGCGAGCACCGACACGCCGCCGATGCCGTCGCCGCCGGTACGCGCGCCGTACAGGATCACCACGTTGCCGGCACCGCTCGCATGCGCGAGGTGGAGGTCCTCGTGTCGGAGCACTCCTACACACAGGGCGTTGACGAGCGGGTTGCCGGCGTACGACTCGTCGAAGACGACCTCGCCGCCGATGTTGGGTAGCCCGAGGCAGTTGCCGTAGCCGCCGACTCCCGCGACGATGCCCGGCAGCACCCGCCGGGTGTCTTCGGCGTCGAGGGGCCCGAACCGCAGCGGGTCCATCACCGCGACGGGTCGCGCACCCATCGCGAGGATGTCACGCACGATCCCTCCGACTCCGGTCGCAGCACCTTGGTACGGCTCGACGTAGCTCGGGTGGTTGTGCGACTCGACCTTGAACGTCACCGCCCAGCCCTGGCCGACGTCGATGACGCCGGCGTTCTCACCGATACCCGCGAGCGTCTTGCCGCGCGGCGTCTCCTGCGGCAGGTCCGAGAACTTCCGCAGGTGCACCTTGCTCGACTTGTACGAGCAGTGCTCGCTCCACATGACGGAGTACATCGCGAGCTCGGAGCTCGTCGGGCGCCGCTCGAGGATGTCGTGGATGCGTTCGTACTCGTCCTGCTTGAGGCCGAGCTCCGACCACGGCTGCGACTGGTCGGGCGTCTGCGTGGCGCGCTCGACGGTGTCGACCGTACGCGCGGATGCGTCTGTCACGCGGACAGGCTATCCACTCGGGCACCTCGCCGCTTTACGGGTCGCCACCGGAGCTGCATACACATGCTAATGTATGTGTATGCCCGCAACCATGACCCGCCGCCTTCAGCTCCTGCTCGACGAGGAGCGGTATGAGCGGGTGGCGGCAGAGGCGAAGCGCCAACGTGTCTCGGTCGCGACGATCATCCGCGATGCGATCGACGAGAAGCTCGAGCATCGACGGCGCGACAAGCGTGCGGCGATGGAGGCGATCCTGAACGCAGAGCCGATCCCGGTGCCACCAGGGGACGGCCTCGTCGAGGAGATCCACCGGCTTCGGGACGAGCGTCACAGTGATCTTTATTGATACGACGGTGCTCGTTTATGCCGTTGGTGGCGAGCACCATTACAAGCGCACGTGTCTCGAAGTCCTCGACCACGTGAGCACGAATCGCGTTCAGGCGACGACGACTCCGGAGGCAATCCAGGAGTTCGCCCATGTACATGCTCGCCGCCGTCCTCGGCATGACGCGATGACGCTCGCCAACCGATTCGCGCAGTTGCTCGGGCCGCTGCGCTGCTCCGAGGAGGAGCATCTAAGTGACGGGCTCGAGTTCTGGACGCGGTACGAGTCGCTCGGCGCGTTCGACGCCGTGCTGGCCGCCGTCGCCCTCGACTCGAAGTACGCGACACTTGTCTCGGCCGACAAGGCGTTCTCCCAGATCCCCGGCCTGCATCACGTGCTTCCGGATGACGACGGCATCGCCGATCTGGTCGGTGCCCGCTAGCCGACATCGGCGCCGAGGTCGAGCGCCGGCCAAAGCCTGGCCCGACGTAGGCTCCGCTGGTGGCCGTCCTCCTCGCACTCGTCTCCGCCGGCGCGTACGGCCTCTCCGACTTCCTCGGCGGCATCTTCTCCCGCCGTAGCGCGCCGTGGCCGATCGCCGTCGTCGGGC
The DNA here is from genome assembly GCF_025790165.1 of Solicola gregarius. Classification (GTDB taxonomy): domain Bacteria; phylum Actinomycetota; class Actinomycetes; order Propionibacteriales; family Nocardioidaceae; genus Solicola; species Solicola gregarius. The sequence continues at coordinate 2,693,413 of NZ_CP094970.1, read as the reverse complement.
AGTCGTCATCGGCAGTGTGCGCGTTGGTGCTCGCGGTCGCCATCGGAGGTACGGTCACCGCTCACGACTGGGCATGGGGCGCGGTCGCCGGCATCGGTGCGGGTGTCGGTGCGGCGTTCCTGTACCGAGGCCTCGCGGCCGGTCGGATGAGCGTGGTCGCACCGATCTCGGCGCTGGGCTCGGCGATCGTTCCCGTCGGCGTCGGCCTGCTCACGGGCGACCGACCCTCGCTGCTCGCGTGGGTCGGCATCGTGTTCGCGTTCCCGGCGATCTACCTGATCTCGCGGATGAGCGATGACCCGGCCGCGGCGCACGACGGTGGCGGCGTCGTCGACGGTGTGCTCGCCGGTCTCGGCTTCGGGTCGATGTTCGCGATCCTCGGCCAGGTCGACAGCGACGCAGGCATGTACCCGCTCGCGCTGATGCAGGTGACGTCGGTGCTCTCGGTGATCGCAACGGCAACCCTGCTTCGGACGGCGTGGCTGCCTCGCGACCGCCTCGCGTGGCGGGCTGCGATGATGGGGCCGCTCGGCGCCACCGCGACCGGCGCCTTCCTCTACGCCACGCATACGGGACTGCTCACCCTCGTCTCCGTCGTCGCGGCGCTCTACCCCGCGCTGACCGTGCTGCTGGCCGCGGTGGTGCTTCGCGAACACATCCACCGCACTCAGGCGGTCGGGCTCGCGCTCGCCGCTGCGGCGGTGTCGCTGGTCGCCGCCGCCTGATGCCTACCTGACGGTGGCCCGCTCGCGTACCGGAGACGGCAGGAACGCGGACAGTGCGATCGCGGCGACCGGCACCAGGCAGAGCACGGTGAGCACGGCCTCCGGCCCACGCCAGTCGGCGACCGCGCCGAGCACGGGTACGAGCAGCCCGCCCGCGCTGACGGCGAGGCCGAGCGTGATCCCCGCCGCCGTTCCCGGCCGGCTCGGCAGATAGTCCTGGCCCAGCTTCACCAGCACCGCGAACGGGATGTTCGTCGCAACACCGGCGAGCGCGATCAGCGGCAGCGCGACGTACGGGTCGCCGACGAGACGTACGGCGATGAGCGCGGGCACCATCGCGATGCTCCCCCACTGCGCGGCGCGTACGACTCCGAAGCGGTCTCCGATCCGTCCGCCGGCGATCGTCCCGACCACCCCGCCGATCAGGAAGCAGGTAAGGGCGACGCCGCCCATTCCCGGCGACGAGTCCAGCTGCTCGATCCAGTACATCGCGACGAACGTCATCACCCCGAACGACACGATCGAGCGCACGACGCCGACACCCGTCACGAGCGCGAACGGCCCCCAACGGTCGCGCCCCGTCCGCTCGACGGCAGCCTTCGCCGCCTGCGATCGCCGGCGCTGGTGCCGCGCGAGTACCAGCGCCATGACCAGGGCCGGCGGTACGAACACGACGCTCGCGCGCACACCGAACTCCACGAACAGCGGCGTCGCCAACGCGGGTGCGAGGAAGAAGCCGACGCTGCCACCCGCAGCGAAGAGGCTCATCGCCGTCGCGCTCTCACCGGCCTCCGCCCGGGCGTCCTTTCCGGCGGCCGGGTGGAACATCGCGACCCCGATCCCCGATGCGAGCAGCAGTGCCCACACGATCGCGTACGCCGGGACCGTGCCGGACAGGCCGGCGGCCGCGCCCGCGATCGCGAGCCCTATCGGCGCCATCCACAACGCGTTCCGGCGATCTGCGACGACACCGAGAAACGGCTGCGGCAGGGAGCTGCCCAGATTCGCCGCCATCGCGAGTGCGGAGGCGGCGACGTAGCTGTAGTTCCGATCGAGGATGAAGTACGGAAGCATCGCGGGCACGAGCCCCTGGTAGAAGTCGTCGATCGCATGGGCGACCGCCCAGATTCGTACCCGCCGCCACGCCGAGATTGCCGTCGTCATCTGTCCCCGTTCGGTTGACCGAAGACCACCGTACGAATCGCGTGCCGCACGACGCTTCCGATACACTGCCAACAAATGTCGAAAATCCGCCACACCAGCATCGCACCGACACGTACCGCGGATCACCACTCGGGCGAGCGCATCGACCGGCACCGCCACGACGAACACCAGATCATGTACGCGAGCGCCGGAGTGGTGGAAGCGACGACCGAACGCGGGAGCTGGATCGCCCCACCGCAACGTGCCGTGTGGGTGCCCGCAGGCGAATGGCACGAGCACCGCTTCCACGGCGCGACCCGCTCACACACGGTCGGCTTCCCCCGCGACGATGCGCCGTTGGACCCCGCCGAGCCGGCCGTCGTACTCGTGACGCCGCTGCTCCGCGAGCTGATCATCAGCTGGGCCGACGGCACGCTCTGCGATGCCGAGCTGGACCGCGTACGCGCGGTCACGTACGACCAGCTACGGCGGGCAACGCACGGATCCCTGCACGTTCCACGCCCGCGCAACCCGGTGCTCGTCGCCGCGTGCGAGGTCGTCCAGGCCGATCTCATGATTCCGTGGACGGCCGACCGGCTCGCCGCCGAGGTAGGGGTCAGCGGGCGTACGTTGAGCCGGTTGTTCCGTTCGGAGCTGACGATGAGCTACCCGCAGTGGCGTACGCAGGCGCGTCTCGCACATGCGGTACGCCGACTCGCGGAGGGCCACACGGTCACGGAGGCCGCACGCGACTGCGGATGGTCGTCTCCGAGTGCGTTCATCGACGTCTACCGGCGCAACCTCGGCCACACGCCCGGTCAGGGGCAGCTGCGCCCGCGCGCCGCCGGCTAGGGCGTGTCCCGCGAACCCCCGCCGGCTCGCGTTCCTCCGCATCCCGCCCGGCTTCGTTGCGGTCGCTCGAAGTAGGACGGGCTACGCCGTCGCTCCCGTGCCTTGCCGGATCGGGCGCGGAGACCCGCTCCCTGATCGACGCGGGTTTGCGGGACACGCCCTAGTCAGTCGACGCTGCGGAAGCAGCGAAACCCGAGGTGGCCCGTGCTGCTGCGGATCGCGTGGCCTTGCCGGGCCGCCGGGCGATACCGATGGCAGTACGACGGCGCACACAGATGTGAGCCACCCTTCGACACCATGCGGTTCGACTCGTCGGCCAGATGCGACGGCGAGCAGCACGACGAGGATTCGACAACGTGCTCGTCAGAGTGCGAGAACGTCCAGGGCGAGTCGGTCCACTCCCACACATTGCCGGCCATGTCGAACAGCCCGTAGCCGTTCGGAGCGTACGACCCGACCGGGCTGGTGAGACCGTTCTTGCCGGCGCGATCGTTGCGCCACGGGAACTCGCCGTGCCAGGTGTTGGCCATGACCCGGTTCTTCGGCATGAACTCGTCGCCCCACGCGTACGTCTTCGCGACCAGTCCGCCGCGCGCCGCCCACTCCCACTCGGACTCCGTCGGCAGCCGCTTGCCGGCCCAGGCAGCGTACGCCTTGGCATCCTCGTAGGCGATGTGCACGACGGGGTGCTTCTCGCGGCCGTGCAATGTCGACTCGGGGCCTTCGGGGTGCCGCCAGTCGGCGCCGGGCTGCCAGCGCCACCACCGGTGCCAGTCATCGAGGGGTACGGGGCCGGGCGTCGGTGTGAAGACGAGCGAGCCGGCCACCAGCTGATCGGGTCGGGCATCGGGGAAGTCGGCCGGGTCGGGGTCGCGTTCGGCAACCGTGACGTGGTCGGTCTCCTTCACGAAGCGGCGGAACTCGGCGTTGGTCACCGGATGTTCGTCGACCCAGATCGACGCGACCTCGACCTCGCGTACCGGCTGCTCCTCCGGATAGAAGTCGGCACTGCCCTGCAGCAGTACGCCACCGTCGATCCGGTGCATCGGGGCGGTGCCCTTGCGGTGAGTACGCGTCGTCGTCTCGGTCACCACCCCAGTATGTGCGATCGGTTCAACGCGCGGGCAAGCGTGTGGTGCGCCGAGCCGTGCCGTCGATCAGCGACCAGATCGCAAGCACGATGACGACATCGAGTACGGCGGTCGCGAGCTTCGCCTCCAGGCTCGCGCCAGTCGTGAACGGCCACACCCCGACTACGACCCCGACGAGGAACATGATCCAGCCGAAGAACATCGTCGGCCGCGGCGTCGTGAGCGTCAGAACATGCATCAGGCCGGTTGCGACGAGGGCGCCGGCCGCCGCCCCGAGCGCGTACGGAACGAGCGACGCGGAGTGCCAGGTGCCACGCGACTCCGGTGCCAGAACGGGAATGTCGAGCACACCACGAGCGATCAGGTCTCCGACGACCGCGATCAAGGCGGCAACGACCGCCGTCGCGACACCCCCGGCCCACAGCCTGGCGGCGTCGACCTTGGGCTGGTCGGGTGGGGGTGGCTCCGGGCGATTGTCGTACATGTCAGTCCTCTTCGGTCGGCGTCGGTTGGTCGGCGGTCGACGCGTCGGCGGCATCGACCGCGCCGTCGTCGGGCGACTCGGCTGCTTCTGCAGGAGGTGCGGATTCGGACTCATCGATCCTGCCGGGCTGACCCGCGAGCAGGGGTCCGACCCAGCTCGCGCGCGGGTCGACGTCGATCAGGAGTGCCTTGACGAACAACGTCAGCGGGACGGCGAACAGGGCGCCGACAGCACCTAGCACCCATGCCCACACGATCAGCGACAGGAAGCTCAGGGTTCCGGAGAGGCCGACGGTATTGCCGATCACCCGTGGCTGGATGACGGTCTGGATGACGACGTTGAGCGCGCAGTAGACCGCGACGACGGCGATCGCCGTGCCGACGCCCTCGTCGACGATTGCGATGATCGCCGGTGGCACCAACCCGATCACGAAGCCGATGTTCGGGATGTAGTTCGTGATGAATGCCAGCAGACCCCACAGCCAGGGATCCGGGATGCCGAGTACGTAGAGGGCCGCGACGTCGAACAGCGCGACGACCGCGCCGAAGACGGTCGCGACGAGGAGGTACTGGCGAGTGCCGATCGCGAAGTTCCGGAACGCCTCGACGACCGTCCGCCGCATCGCCGGCGCACGTGACAGGTTGCCCGGGAAGTGCGTCCCGTCGATCACCATGAAGAACAGCAGGACGACGATGAAGAAGACGTTGCTCATCGCGCCGGCGAGCCCGCCGAGCAGGTCGGCTGCGATGCCCGCGACCTTGCCGAGGTCGAACGACGACGTCATCGCGTGGATCTGCTTGTCGTCGACGCCGAACCGGTCGAGCAGGTCGCGTACGTCGTCGATGAGGTTCTCGAACTCGGGCTGGTAGTGCGTCAGCAGTCCGGCGAACCTCGCGCCGGCGACGACGAGCGCGAGCACCATCGCCACCAGGATCGCGTAGACGGCGATCAGCGCGGCGAACGTCGCCACCCAGGTGGGCAGCCCACGACGCTCGCACCATCCGCGTACCGGGTGCACCGCGATGACGAGGACGAGCGCGAGGAAGATCGGGCCGATGATGTCCGAGGTAGCGCGTAACCCGAAGATGACGAGGAACGCGGCGCCGGCGCCGAGCAGGATGAGAAGGCCGCGGGGGAGCCCGGTCGGCGCGCTGAGGTCGGTGCCCGAATTGCTCACGGATCGAAACTAGTGCACCATCGCCGGTTGCACGCGCCGAGCGCGCGGGTGCGTGTCGACCAACTGACGGCTTTCGCCTTGCCGGTCAGGTCGTACGAGCGGTGCGCGGTTGCTGCTGGGTGATGCAGTGAACTCCCCCGCCACGCGCGAACAGCGGCCGCGCGTCGACACCGACCACCTCACGTCCGGGGTACGCGTCGGCCAGTACGCCGAGCGCCTCGTCGTCACGAGGATCGCCGAACGTACCCGCGACGACACCGCCATTGACGACCAGATGGTTGACGTAGCTGTAGTCGACCCATCCCTCGCTGTCGCGCAGCACCTCGGGCGCAGGCAGCTCGACGATCTGGAACCGGTCGCCGTTCGCGTCGGTGGCATCGCGGAGCTCGCGGATCACCTGCTCGCTCACGGCCGAGTCGGGGTGCGCACCATCTCGCTGTGCATGCACCAGAACCACCCCAGGCGTTGGGATCGTGGCGACGATGTCGACGTGGCCCCGGGTTCCGTACCGCTCGGAGTCGCGGGTGAGTCCGCGCGAAAGCCAGATCGGATCGGTCGCGCCGAGCGTACGGCGGAGCTCGGCCTCGACGTCGCTGCGGCGCAGGCCCGGGTTGCGGCCGGGGTCGAGCTGCACCGTCTCGGTGAGGAGGACCGTGCCGGCTCCGTCGACGTGGATGCCGCCGCCCTCGTTGACCAGGCTCGATGCGACGTACTCGGCTCCCGCGATCTCGGCGACCAGCGCGCCGATGCGCGCGTCGTTCTCCCACGTCGCCCACTCCTGCTGGCCCCAGCCGTTGAACACCCAGTCGACGGCACCGAGACGACCGGACTCGTCGACGACGAAGGTCGGCCCGATGTCGCGCATCCATGCGTCGTCGAGAGGCGCCTCGACGAGCTCGACGTCGGCCGACAGATACGTACGCGCGAGCGCCCGGTCGTCCGGGTCGATCACCATCGTCACGGGTGCGTACCGAAGTGCCGCATGCGCGACGGCCGCCCACGTCGAGCGGGCCTGGTCGGCTTCGGCCGGAGTGTCACCGAGGGTGTATCCGCCGGGCGGGAACGCCATCCAGATGCGGTCCTGGTCCGACGTCTCGCTCGGCATCCGCCAGGTCATCGCCGCCGCCCGTAGGGATTCGCGGCGTCGACCGAGTCGACGAGGGCGGCGTACGAGTCGGGCCGCCGCGTGGCGAGGAACGGGAACAACCGCAGCCAGTCCTCGCGCTGCCCGAGATCGAGGTCGGCGACGAGGACGGCTTCTTCGTCGCGCGGGGCGCGGGCGAGCACCCGGCCGTACGGGTCGGAGACGAACGACGATCCGTAGAACGTCAGCTCGCCCTCGTTGCCGGTGCGGTTGGGGACGACCATGAAGGTGCCGTTGGTGATGCCGTTGGCGACGATCACCTGCTCCCACAAGGGCTGCGTGTCGAAGTCGGGGTACGACGGCTCGGACCCGATCGCCGTCGGGTAGACGATGAGGTTCGCGCCCCGCAGGCCGTACGACCGGGCGACCTCCGGGAACCACTCGTCCCAGCAGGTCGGGAGTCCGATGGTGGCGCCGCCCAGCGCGGCCGGCTCGTACACCGGGTACGCGTCGTCGGGCGGGCCCGGCCGGAAGTAGGTGTCTTCGTAGTAGCCATCGGTCACGGGGATGTGCAGCTTGCGGGTGCGTCCGAGCAGCTCACCGTCGGCGCCGACCATGATCGCGGTGTTGTAACCGCGCCCGTCGGAACCGTCGGCGTGCTCGTACAACGAGGCGTGCACGACGACGCCGTTCGTGGACGCCGCGGCGGCCGCGAACTCGTACGTCGGGCCGCTGTCGAGCCTCTCGGCGGACTCGACCGGCCTGCCGGTCGCCCGCGTGACCGCGGGGTACTTGGACAGCGTGAGCTCGGGCAGGAACACCGCCTTCGCACCGGCATCGGCCGCCTGGGCGATCGCGTCCGACAGCCCTTGGCGCAAAGCCGAGGCGTCGCCGCGCCAGCGATGCTGGACCAGCGCGATCCGCAGCGGAGCGCGTACGGCGTCGTCGCCGGCGAGAGACGGCTGCGCCGTCGCGGTGAGCAGCTTCATCGTTGGCCTTCCTTCGTGCCCAGGAGGCGGAGCGTGGTGTCGCGCAGGATCGTGCGCGACTGGAGCGTGTCGAGGTCGCCGCCGATCCAGCGCGCCGCGATGCCTTCGACGAGTGCCGTCAGGGCGACGGCGAGCGCATCCGCATCGGCGGCGGCGGCGACGCCGTCGGCCGCCTGTGCCTCGCGTACCGCCGCGGCGATGTCGGACTGCCAGGCGGCGGTGGCTTTCATGAGGTTCGCGCTCAGGTCGGGAGTGAACGCCGACACGGCGCGGATCTCGTTCCAGGCGGTCGCCTGGTCGCGTACGTCGTCGGCGTCGGCGACCTCCTCGACGAGTAGCTCCACCAGCCGCTCGGTCGCGGAGCCGGCGTTCGCACCGCGCGCACGGTGGCCGAGCGCCGTGTCGTTGATGTGTCCGAGGGTCGCCGCGAGCAGGCCGTCACGGTCGCCGAAGTGGTAGTAGAGCAGGCCGGACGAGACGCCGGCCTCGCTCGCGACATCGAGCACCCGGAGCCCGCGTACGCCACTGCGGGCGATGCAGCGCGCGGCCGCGCGCAGGATCACCTCGCGCGCATCGGACATCGCGGCCTCCTGGGTCGGTGGGGCCGAGCGTACGCGCTGACTGAAATTTCAGTCAAGATGCAGGCCGAACCACAGGCGTACCTTTACCATGTAAACATGGTAAAGGTACGCCTGGCATGGAGAATTCACCGTGCAAGGCGGATGCTTACCATGTTTACATGGTAAACATCCAGCCCACATCGGCCCCGACTGTCACTCCTCGGGATACGGATCGCAGTCGGCGGCGTCGTCCGGCGGGTACGAGACGGGTTCCTCGGACGCGATCCGCCCGTTGGTGACCGTCATCTCCCGGGTGGCGGACGCGAGCCGGTCATGCGGGATCTGCAGGAGGTTCTCGCGCAGTACGACGAGGTCGGCGTAGTTGCCGACGGCGATCGTGCCCCGCTCGTGGTCTTCCAGGCTCGCGTACGCGGCATCGGAGGTCACCGTACGCAGGGTGTCGCGGAGGCTCAGGCCCTCGCTGCGCCGGAACCCGCCGCGTGGGAAGCCGTCGAAGTCCTGGCGCGTGACCGCACGCTGCAAGCCCCACAGCGGGTCGACGACCTCGACATCGACGTCGGAGCCGCCCGCCAGTCGTACGCCCCGGCGCTGCATCGTCGCCCAGCGGTACGCGGTCTCGCGCAGTCGAGGCTTGCCGAGCGCGTCGCGTGCGAACCGCGCATCGGTGGTCGCGAAGCTCAGCTGGTAGCTGGCGATCACGCCGTCGGCGGCGAGCCGGTCGACGAGGTCGTCGCCGACCACCTGGACGTGCTCGAGCGCCCACCGGTCGGCGGGAGTCACGCCCGCACGCTCGTACGCCGTCAACGCCGTGGCGACGCCGCGATCACCGATGGCGTGCGTCGTGACGTTGAAGCCGAGCTCGCGCGCACGGGCGATGTCGCGGTCGGCTCGGTCCTGGTCGAGGAACAGGATGCCCTTGCGTGGGAAGCCGTACGGGTCGTCGTCGTACGGCGCGCGCAACGCCGACGTGCGCGGTCCGAGCCAGCCGTCGGCGTAGTTCTTGACGCCGAGCACCTTGACCCACTCGTTGCCGACACCCGTGCGCAGACCGCGCTCGGCCGCCCGCTCCATGCCGCCGAACGCCACCCGTACGAGGAAGCGCACCTTGAGCAGGTCCTCCTCCGCGAGCTCGACCAATGCCTTCCACAGCGCGAAGTCGCGCATCCCCGCCTCGACGACCGTGGTGATCCCCTGCTTGGCGATCTCGTCCTGCATCGTCAGCAGGCTCTGCTTGAGCTCGTCGGTCACCTCGCCGTCGCCGACCTGATCCATCGGCGTCTCGCCCTGCTCATGGGTGTGTACGTGGCCCTGGCCGGTGCGGCGGCGCGCCTCGAACGCCGCCTTCGGGTCGTAGCAGTTGAACGCCGGGCGGTAGTCGTCGGCGGGTGCTCCGCCGAACGCCATCCCGAGCAGGTGCGTGTGCTGGTCGCGGAACCCGGGCATCACGAACCGGCCGGCGAGATCGACGACCCGTGTACGTGGCCCGGCCCAGGTCAGCACCTCGTCGTCGCGTCCGACCGCGACGATGCGCTGCCCGCGTACGGCCACCGCCTCCGCCCACGGCATCGCCGGACCGTGCACCATGCCCGCCGACACCCCCGGCCACACCTTCCCGGCATGCAGCACCAGATCGGCGTGCGCCTCGTCCGACGTACGCGAGGCATTCGCGACGCCGGGTACGAGCGCGGCCGCCGTGGCTCCGGCCGCGGTCGCGAGTAGTCGGCGGCGGCTCAGCTGGTCGGCATCCTGCTCGGCGGGCATGCGGATCTCCTTCGCTCGACGGTCGCGGGCCGGCGTACCCGCTGGAGCAGAACTAGCACGGCGACCCGACCGCAGGCAACGCTGAAACCGCCCTGCGGGATGAGCTATGCCTGCGCATTCACCTCATAGCTGGTGTTCGTCGACTCGAAGAAGTTGACCAGCTGCAGGGTGTCGTTGGCGGTCGCCATCCACTTCGCCGGGTTCGCCACGCCGTACGCCGGCTCGAAGCCGAGTTCCTCGAGACGTCGGTCGGCGAGGTAGCGCACGTAGGTGTTGATGTAGTCGGCATTGAGCCCGAGGATGCCGTTCGGCAGCAGGTCGCGGTTATAGCGCTCCTCCATCTCCACGCCGTCGAGGACCAGCTGGCGGATCTCTGCGGCGAACTCCGGCGTCTGCAGGTCGGGATTCTCCTCGAGCACGGTGAGGATCAGGTTGAGCCCGAACTTCAGGTGCAGGCTCTCGTCGCGCACGATCCACTCGATCAGCGAGCCGAAGTTGCGCAGCAGGTTCCGCTGCCGGAACGACAACGCCACCATGAAGCCCGAGTAGAACCAGATGCCCTCGAGAATCACGTTGTACGCAACGAGGTTGCGCACGAAGTCGCGTTTGCCCTCGGTGGCGGTGATGTCGAGGGTCTGCTCGGTCATCCGCTTGATGAAACGGATCTCGAACTCCTCCTTTGCCGCCATCGATGGCACCGACAGATGCGACTCGTACGCCTGTGCGCGGTCGATGGGGAACGTCTCCAGCACGTACTCGAACGCCATGCAGTGGTTGGCTTCCTCCCACATCTGCTTGGCGAGGTACAGGTGGCACTCCGCGGAGCTGACGTACGGGTAGACGCCGAACGCCAGGGCCTTGTTGACCAGCAGCTCGTTGGGGTTGAAGTAGCTCATCAGGAACGTCAGCGCATGCCGCTCCTCCGCGGTCATCTTCGCGAAGTCACCGAGATCCTCGCCGAGCTGCACCTCGTTGGGAAACCAGGTGTTCGCGACGGCCTGGTTGTACAGCTCGTACGCCCATTCGTACTTCACCGGTTTCAGCAGCAGGCCTTCACCGATGCCGGTACCGAGAATTCCGTTCGTACTCAAAGTTCTCTCCTTATCTCCGCCGCCCCGTGGGCCGCACGTTCGTGCGGAGACACGCGGGCGTGTCGCACAAGAACGTGCGGCCCAGCGGGCGGGCTCACTGGCAGGAGTCGCACTGCAGGCGCTCTTGCGGGTCGATGGGGCAGTTGTCGGCCTCGACGGTGGCCACGGGTACCGCATCCGGCGGCACCACCTCCGGTACGTGCGCCGGCGCCGCAGCACGTTCCGGCGACGAGGCCGCCGCGAACCCGAACCCGCGCCGCTGACCGCCACCCGCAGGCGTCAGCTGCTCGGCCTTGTTCACGCGTACGGTGCTCTGCTCGGCCGTGTGCCGCGGCATCATGTGCAGGTAGTACGTCGTCTTCACCCCCCGCTTCCACGCCGCCGCGTACAGGTCGACCATGCCGTCGACGTTGCGGTCGGCGAGGTAGATGTTGCGGCTGATCGACTGGTCGATCCACTTCTGCGCCCGCGCGGCCACCTCGAGGAACGCGTACGGCGACAGCTGGAACGACGTGCGGTAGACGCGCTGAAGGTCGTCCGGCACCGAGTCGAGCCTCGACAGGTCGCCCTGGACGCGCAGCAGGTCCTCGCGTACGTGCTCCCAGAGGCCGCGCTCGCGCAGGTCGGCGACCAGGTTGCGGTTGACCTCGAGGAACTTGCCCGACGACGTCGACCGGCTGAAGATCTGGCTGAACTGCGGATCCAGCCCCGGTGTCGTTCCGGCCACGAGACCGATCGAGGCGGTCGGAGCGATCGCCAGCAGTGTCGCGTTGCGGATTCCGCCGCGTACCTTCTGTCGCAGCGACTCCCAGTCGAGCCGGGTACGCCGGTCGACCTCGACCGGCTCACCGCGGTCCGCAGCCAGGCGGTCGAGCGTGTCGATCGGCACCATGCCGCGGCTCCAGCCCGACCCGGCGAAGTTCGCGTACGCACCGCGCTCGCGAGCCAGGTCGGCGCTCGCGTCGATCGCGTGCCAGCTGATGAACTCCATCAGCTCGTCGATCAGCTCGTACGCGCGCTCGCTCTCGTACCCGTAACCGAGTCGCTCGACGACGTCGGTGAACCCCATGACGCCGAGGCCGACCGCGCGGTTGAGCTCGTTCGAGCGCTCCGACTCGGCGACCGACGAGAGCGTGATGTCGACCAGGTTGTCCAGCTGTCGTACCGCCAACCGGGTCGACTCGGCCAGGCGATCCCAGTCGACGCGCAGGTCACCACGCTCGCCGACGAGATGCCGCGACAGGTTGACCGATGCGAGGTTGCAGACGGCGATGTTCTCGCGGTCCTGCGGCAGGCAGATCTCCGTGCACAGGTTGGACAGGTGGATCGTGCCGGTGTTGTCGTTCAGCGCCCGGGTGTTGATCGTGTCCTTCCAGGTCAGCCACGGATGCGACGTCGTCTGCAGCGACACCAGCATCGCGCGGTACTGCTCGCGCGCCCGCACCCGCCGGTACGCGCGCAGCTCGCCCGCCTGGGCGAGGGCGACGTACTCGTTGTAGCGCTTCGAGAACGCGGCGCCGTACAGCTCGGGCAGGTCGGCGGTCTCGAGCGGGTCGAAGAGATACCAGTCGTCGTCGGCGGCCACCCGCGCCATGAACTCGTCGGAGATCCACACCGCGGTGTTGGCCGTCCGCGTGCGGCGGTAGGGATCACCGGAGTTCTGCCGCAGGTCGAGGAACTGGTCGAAGTCGAGATGCCAGTTCTCCATGTAGAAGCACAGTGCGCCGAACTTCTTGCCACCGCGCGAGACCGCGCGGAGCGTCGAGTCGATGGTGTGCATGAACGGGATCGGCCCCGTCGACAACGTGTTGTTGCTGCGGATCGGGGAGCCCTCGCTGCGCAGCTTGGTGACGGACATGCCGATGCCGCCGGTGCCCTTGGTGACCCACATGACGTCGCGTACCGACTTCGCGATGTGCTCGATGTCGTCTTCCATCTGCATCACGAAGCAGTTGGACAGCTGGGCGTACGCGGTGCCCGCATTGACGAGAGTGGAGCCCGCGGCGACGTACTCGAGCCGCGACAGCTTCTCGTACAGCGCGAGCGCGATATCTGTCGACGCCTCCTCGTTGAGCGACAGCCCCATGGCCACGCGCATCCAGAAGAACTGCGGCACCTCGAGCGGCGTACCGTCGGGCGCGGTGATCATGTAGCGGTTGCGCATGGTCTGAACGCCGATGTAGCGCAGCAGGTCGTCGCGCCCGGTATCGAGCGCGGCGCCGAGCCGTTCGAGGTCGAAGAGCTCCGCGAGGCGGGTGTCGAGCAGCCCGAGGTCGACGCCGCGCTGCACGTACGCGACGAACGCCGGTCCGGGGAAGCTGCGGGTCTCTAGGTGCGTGCTGCCCTCACCGAACGCGCGCTTGTACAGCAGCTTGGTCAGGAGTCGCGCCGCCACGGTGTCGAAGGCCGGATCGTCCTTGACGTTCTGCAGCGCGACCGAGATGACGGCCTCGTCGAGCTGCTCGCTGGTCATGCCGTCGAACAGCACGATCTCCAGGTCGGACTGGATCTGCGTCGCGCGGGCAACGGCGTCCTGGAGTCCCGCGCTCGCCTCCTCGATCGACGCGGCGATCTCGTAACCGTCGTACGGGACGCGGGAGCCGTCGCGCTTGACGACGGCGATGTCACTGGTGGTGCTGGTGCTGGCCATGCTCAACCCCTCGGTCGCGATGTCGCGCAACCCGCGGCGCGGAGGGTCGGGAGGGTACGGCGTCGCCGTGTCCCCTGGCCGTCCCACGAGGCCGCGGACCACCGCGCATGTCGTACGCGCGGTGCGCTGGCAGGTCTTCGGACTCACGGGCCAGCGCTGCGTCCAGCGCGCCTACTGGTCGCCGCTTCCCGGGTGCGCACCCAGTGCATCTGACGACGGTCGTTCCCGTTCACCGCTGCGGGGCAGTCCCGGATTCACACCGGGTTCCCTCTTACGACAGCCGATCTGGAGGACCGACTGAACCAGCTGCCAGGCCACCATATATGGAAACTACATCGATGCAAGTACCTACATGTGGTGTCGCGCGACACGCCGTATGCGGCGGTCTCCGGCGGCGCGCCGGACTGCGGCATACCCCGATCAGGTCGCGCTGAGGCCCTCGATCAGCTGCCGTTCGAGGTAGCGGTTGTACTCGTCGGAGTCCGCCTGGTACGTCACGTGCCAGCCGTCGCGGAACAGCTGCAGCGAGTCGACGTACACGGCGCCGTCGATGCGATTGACGACGTACTGGAAATGCCAGAGCGGGCCGCCTCCGGCGTTCCTGGACTGCCGGATCGGCTCGAACCCCGGGTACGTCTCCAGCGTCTCGGGAACGCTCGTCTGGGAGAGAACCCACTCCCAGGGATCGCCGTCGATGTCGCCGTACTCGAAGGTCAAGGTCGACGTGCCGTGCGACCACGTGCAGTAGTCGGCGCGGCTCGTATCGGTCTTCCAGTCCGCCGGCACGGGCCCGACCAGCTTGCCGCCGTCGGTGCCCGGGCACGTCTCGGTGCTCAGCTCGATCGCCTTGTCCTGCCCGGACCCGGCCGATGGCGGGACGGATGGTGGCGGCGCGGAGTACGCGACGCGCTCGGCGTCGGGTTCGTCGGTCCCACAGCCCGCGGCCAAGACCGCCACGGCGCAGGCAAGTACGACCGAACGGACGACGGACATCGATGTCTACGCGACGAGGTCGGCGTACTCGGGGTGCCGCTTGATGTACGCGGCGACGTACGGGCACAGCGGACGTACGGAGAGGCCACGCGCACGGACGTCGTCGAGAGCGGTACGCACCAGCGTGCTCCCGAGACCCTGGCCTGCGTACTCGTCGCCGATCTCGGTATGGGTGAACGTGATCACGCCGTCGCCCAGCTGGTACTCGGCGAAACCGGCGAGCCGACCGTCGACGATGATCTCGAAGCGGCTCCGCTCGGGGGCATCGGCGACCGAACGCTCCGGCTGCGCGTCTGTCATGAGGGTTCCTTCCCGGGAATGGCTTCGCTCATGATGCCATCCGGCAGCGTCAGTCACCGCTCCAGCGGGCCGGACCTCAGGAGCGGTCGGCCATCGCCTGCACCACGGAGGCGAAGAAGCCACGGCCGTCGAGCCCCGCGCCGAACAGCGCCTCGACGGCATGCTCGGGATGCGGCATCAGGCCGACGACGTTGCCGCGCTCGTTGGTCACGCCCGCGATATCGCGCAGAGAGCCGTTCGGGTTGACGCCGACGTACCGGGCGACCACCCGGCCTTCCTGTTCGAGCGAGTCGAGGGTCGCCTCATCGGCGACGAAGCCGCCCTCGCCGTTCTTCAGTGGTACGACGATCTCCTGGTCCGTCTCGTACGCGGACGTCCAGGCGGTGTCGGCGTTCTCGATGCGCAGCATCTGGTCGCGGCACACGAACCGCTGGTGGTCGTTGCGGACGAGCGCGCCCGGGAGGAGATGCGACTCGCACAGGATCTGGAACCCGTTGCAGATGCCGAGGACCGGCATGCCACCGCGGGCGGCGTCGACCAGCGCCTCCATCACGGGTGCGAATCGGGCGATCGCGCCGCAGCGCAGGTAGTCGCCGTACGAGAAGCCGCCGGGCAGCACGACGGCGTCGACGCCCGCAAGATCGTTGTCACCGTGCCACAACGCGACCGGCTCCCCGCCCGCGAGCCGCACCGCGCGGGACGCATCGACGTCGTCGAGCGAGCCGGGGAAGGTGACGACGCCGATCTTCACGACGCCACCGTGACGGCGTACGTCTCGATCACCGGGTTGGACAGCAACGTCTCGGCGAGCTTGTTGACATCGGCGAGCTTCTCATCGTCCATCTCACCGTCGACCTCGAGCTCGAACCGTTTGCCCTGGCGTACGTCGGTGACGAGCTCGAACCCGAGCCGGTCGAGCGCTCCGTGGACCGCCTTGCCTTGGGGGTCGAGGATCTCCGGCTTGAGCATGACGTCGACGACGACACGAGCCACTGGACTGCTCCAAACGATCGCGTTACGCGTACGGCCGCAGTCTAGCCATGGGCGTCGCCGAGCCGTCGATCCCGCACCGCCGACTGGCTACGTCAGCTCGCGCTTGAGGATCTTGCCGGTGCTCGTCATCGGCAGCTCCGCACGGAACTCGACGATGCGAGGGTACTTGTACGAGGCCATCTGCTCCTTGGCCCACTCGATCAGCGCGTCCTCGGTGATCGACGCGCCCTCGTTGCGGATCACGAACGCCTTGACCTCCTCGCCGTGCGACTCGTGGGGTACGCCCACCACGGCGACCAGCGAGACGTCGGGATGGGTCATCAGGACCTCCTCGATCTCGCGTGGGTAGACGTTGAAGCCGCCGCGGATGATCATGTCCTTCGCTCGGTCGACGATGTAGTAGTAACCGTCGGAGTCGCGCTTGGCGAGATCACCACTGCGGAACCAGCCGTCGCGAATCACGGCGGCGGTAGCCTCGGGTCGGTTGTAGTAGCCCTTCATGATGTTGTACCCGCGCATCGCGATCTCGCCGACGGCGTCGTCGCCGTACACCTCGTTCCAGTCGCCGTCGATGAGCTTGCACTCGACGCCCCAGAGCGGTTTGCCGATCGAGCCCGGCCGAGGCTCGCTCCCGGCCGGAGCGAACGTCGCGACCGGCGAGGTCTCGGAGAGGCCGTACCCCTCTTGGATCTCTACGTGGAATCGTTTCTTGAAGTCACCGATGATCTCCACCGGCAGCGACGATCCGCCGGACACCGATCGGCGAAGGTTCGCCGCGATCTGGTCGACGTCGACGGAGTCGTCGAGGGCACCGAGCAGACCCCAGTACATCGTGGGTACACCGGCGAAGAACGTCACCTTCTCCTTGAGCATCAGGGCAAGCGCGGCCTTCGCATCGAACCGCGGCAGCATCACGAGCGTGCCGCCGAGCGAGAACCCGGAGTTCATGATCACGGTCTGCCCGAACGAGTGGAACAGCGGCAGCGCGCACAGGTACGTTTCGTGCCCGTCGGGGTGGAAGTCGAACAGCCGTGGCAGGTTGGCGGCGTTCATCGCCATGTTCGCGTGGCTGAGCTCGGCACCCTTCGGCTGGCCGGTCGTACCGCTGGTGTAGAGGATGACGGCCGTGTCGGTCGGCTCGGTGACCGCGGGGGCGTACGCGGGCGGCTCGCTCGCGATGGCGTGACCGAACGTCTCGGCACCGTCGATCGGTGAGTCGGCTGCTGGATCGGCCGTGACCAGGAAGAACTCGGTGCAGGCGTCGGTCGCGTTGAAGCCGTCCCAGCCGGCCTGGCCCATGGGCAGTTCGGGAGTGCCTTCGAAGCAGAAGTACGCCGTGGCGTCCGAGTCGTCGAGGTGGTACGCGACCTCGCGCCCCTTCAACAGCACGTTCAGCGGTACGACCGTTGCGCCGGTCTTCAGGATGCCGAAGTAGACCATCGGGAAGTACGGGATGTTGGGACAGGAGAGCGCGACCTTGTCGCCGCGGCCGATGCCACGGGTGTTGAGGAGATTGGCCACCTGGTTGGCAGCGCCGTTGACCTGCGCGTACGTCAGCCGGGCCTCGCCGAGCACGACGGCGTCTCGATCGGGAAAGTTGCGGGCGCTGTCTTCGAGCATCACGGACAGGTTGAGCACGGCTCAGGTCTCCTCGGCATCATGCACCGCGGGGCGCGGTTCCTTGCCGCCGCACTCTACTGCGCGGTAGCCGATCCGTCTCGGGTCCGCGTACGTTCCACCGCTCGGGGGCAACCTGGCGCCGCTACCGGGCAAACTTGCTGGGTAGTGGCGCGGATTACCACGGGCCCATGGTAATCCGCAGGGCAAGGTCGGCTGCGTCAGAATCGCTCGCCGGTCAGGCGCTCGTACGCCTCGACGTAGCGCTGCCGGGTCTTGTCGACGACTGCGTCGGACAGCCGCGGAGGGGGCTCGTCGCTCGTACGGTCCCATCCGCTCTCGTGCGTCAGCCAGTTGCGGACGACCTGCTTGTCGTACGACTCCTGCACCTGCCCCGGTACGTACTCGTCGGCCGGCCAGAAGCGCGACGAGTCCGGCGTCAGCACCTCGTCGGCGAGCACGATGGTGCCGTCGGAGCGGGCGCCGAACTCGAGCTTGGTATCGGCCAGGATGATGCCCCGCTCGCGGGCGATCCGCTCGGCCCGCTCGTACACGGCGATGGTGAGGTCGCGCAACCGCTCTGCCGCGTCGGCACCGACGGCGCCGACCACGTGCTCGTACGAGACGTTCTCGTCGTGCTCGCCCAGCTCCGCCTTCGTGGCGGGGGTGAAGATCGGTGCGTCCAGCCTGCTCGCCTCACCCAGCCCTGGGGGCAGCGCGACGCCGCACACCGCGCCACTGCGCTGGTAGTCGATCAGGCCGGAGCCGGTGAGATAGCCGCGCGCGACGCACTCGACCGGGTACATCGCGAGCCGCTCGCAGACGACGGCCCGCCCGCGTACGACATCGGGTACGTCGGTCGAGAGCACGTGGTTGGGTACGAGGTCGGCGACCTGCTCGAACCACCACAGCGACATCCGGGTCAGGATCTCGCCCTTGTCGGGGATCCCGGGTTCGAGGACATGGTCGTACGCCGAGATGCGGTCGGAGGCGACCATCAGCAGCGCGCCGTCGGGCCGCTCGTACAGGTCGCGCACCTTGCCCGAATGCACATGGCGGGCGCCGGGGATATCAGGGGCTGTGGGTAGGCCGGTCACGCCGATCACTCTAGTGCCCTGCGTTCGAAGTACCTTGACGTCTTTCGCCGCCCAGGCGGCGCCCCGCGGCGTCCTCGTCGTCGCAAATAGGACCCACTATGACCTTCCTCCTCGTCCTTGCGGATGCATCCACCTGGACGACGCCTTCCGTAAAGCCACTTCAAACGCAGGACACTAGTGATGCGATCCCCGGGCGCTACCTCCGGCGGCCGGTTCCGTCCCCCGGGCCAGAGTTGCGTGATCCAGTCATCTACGTACGAACTCTTGCTTGCACTGCGCATGAGTTGCTGGCATGCTGCTCCGCGACACCGTCATCGGAGGAACCTGTGGACGTTCAGCTGCTCGCCGCGCTGGTCATCGGCATCGCCACCATCGTCGTCATCGTCTTGTGGACCCGGCTCGATGCCTTCGTCGCGCTCCTGGTCGCGGCGATCGTGACCGGATCGATCGCCGGTACGGCGCCCATCGACACGATCGACTCGATCATCGCCGGCTTCGGCGCGACACTCTCGTCGATCGGCATCGTGATCGGCCTCGGCGTCGCCGTCGGCAAGATCCTCGAGGTCTCCGGCGCGGCCGACGCGCTCGCGCGGGCGTTCGTCGGCGCGCTCGGCAAGGGTCGCGAGCCATGGGCGATGGGCGGCACCGGCGCCCTGGTGTCGATCCCGGTGTTCTGCGACTCCGGCTACGTGATCATGAACCCGCTGGCCCGCTCGATCGCTCGCCGCAAGCGGCAGGGGTACGTCACGCTCGCACTCGCTCTGGGCTGCGGCATGACGCTCACCCACCACCTCGTACCCCCGACACCCGGCCCGCTGGCTGTCGCCGGCATCCTCGGCGCGGATCTGGGCGGCGTGATCCTGGTTGGCCTGATCTTCTCGGTGCTGCTGCTGCCCATTGTGATCCTGTACGCGACGATCGTCGGCCCGAAGCTCGAGGACGAGGTGCTCCCCGAGGTACGCGAGGCCGTGTACGGACACGCACATGCGAGCGCCGGCGAGCCCGGGTCGGCGTCGACCGATGTCGCGCTCGACGAGCTCCCGCCCGAGGACGACCCCGCCGCCGCTCTCGGCACGCCCCCGGAGGGCGCACCGCCGCATCGGGTCGGCGCGTTCCTCGGCGCCCTGCCGCTGGTCATCCCGATCCTGCTGATCGTCGCCAACACCGTCGCAACGGCGATCGAGAAGAACTCCCAGGGCGTGCTCGGCGACGACGAGGCGTACGAGCCGTCGAACTTCGTCTCTGCGATCGCGTTCGTCGGCAACCCGGTCGTCGCGCTGCTGATCGGGCTGATCCTTGCGGTCTACGTCCTGCTGCCCCGCTGGACCACGAAGAACCAGGTCTCGGGCTGGCTGTCCGACGCCGCGGCTTCTGCCGGCCTCATCCTGCTCATCACCGGCGCCGGCGGCGGGCTCGGTCAGGTGCTGCGCGACAGCGGCGTCGGCGACGCGCTGGCCGATGCGATCGCCGACCTGAGCCTGCCCGGCGTACTGGTCCCGTTCCTGATCGCCTCGCTGGTGCGCATCGCGCAGGGTTCGGGGACGGTCGCGATGATCACGGCGGCGTCGGTGACCGCTCCGCTCGTATCCGATCTCGGGCTGTCGGCCCTGGCGGCCACCCTCGCGTGCTGTGCTGGGTCGATGGTGTTCAGCTACTTCAACGACTCGTACTTCTGGGTGGTCACCCGGTTCACCGGTCTCGACGGGGTCGCGGCGCTGCGCGGATGGTCCGGCATCACCACCGCCGTCTGGCTCGGCTCGATCCCACTCGTCCTCATCGCCGGCTGGGTGTTGTGACCGACGCAGGGCCCGTCCTGGTCGTCGCCGACGACCTCACCGGCGCGAACGCCACCGCGGCCGCGCTGGCTCGCGCCGGAATGCGCGCGGTGACCGTCGCCGACGGCGAACGCCCGGCGATCGTTGCCGAGTTCGTCTCTCGGTTCGACGCCGTCGTGATCAGCACGAACGCGCGTCACGTGCCCGGCGCCGACGCCGCCGAACTGGTACGCCGCGCCGTACGCAGCGGATGGCCGACCCCGCTCGCCGCCAATCGGATCGACTCCACCCTCCGCGGCAACGTCGGCCCGACGACCGCTGCCCTGGTGGCCGAGGTCTCTGCACAGTCGGGGCGCCGCGCCGTCGCGCTGTGCGTACCCGCGCATCCGGAGGCCGGCCGCCACACGGTCGGCGGCGTGCAGCTGCTCGGCGGTCGACGCCTCGAGGAGACCGAGCTGGCCGGCGACCCGCGATCGCCGATCACCCATTCGGAGGTCGCGACGCTGTTCGAGGGCCTTCGTACGACGACGATCCCGCTCGAGATCGTCACGGGGCCCGACGACCGACTCGTCGCGGCGTTCGCAGCGGCCGTCGACGGCGGCACCGACGTCGTCGTCGCCGATGCGCTGACCACCGACAACATCGCGCGAGTGGCCCGGGCAGCGACCACGGTCAACGACGTCACCTGGGTCACCGTCGACCCAGGGCCGGCAACGGTGGCGATGGCGGCGGCACTCGGCCTGCACCGCACGCCCGATGGCGCACCGCTGCTCGCGGTCTCGGGCTCCGCGACGAGTCTGACCCGCGACCAGCTGGTCCGGCTCCGCGGCGAACGAGAGGTCGTCGTCGTACGCCCGGCGCTGCCCGCCGACGCGCGCGTACCGGACGTCGATACGACGGCCGATCGGCTCGCGACCGCGCTCGAGTCGGCGCGGCCCGACCAGGTCGTGCTGCTCGCGTCCGTCCTCGACGAGTCGGACGTCACCGATGTCGATCACGCCACGGCGGCGGCGATCCCGCGGGCACTCGCCCGCGCCGTACGCCGGGCACTCGAGACGCACCAGGTCGACGCGATCTTCGCCACCGGCGGCGACATCACCGCATCGCTGTTCGCCGAGCTCGCCGCGCACGGACTCGACGTCGAGGGCGAGATCGAGCCGCTCGCCGTCGCCGGTGAGCTCGTCGGCGGTCCGTGGTCGGGGCTGCCCATCGCGACGAAGGGTGGGCTCGTCGGCGACACGGGCACCACCGTGGCCTGCATCGACCACCTGCGCCAGGCCGCCGAGACCCGGCGCCGCCGCGTACATCCCGCACAGTCCAGGCAGACCGCCTGGTGACCAACGGAGGAGACACCATGCCCGTCGAACGTCCCGTACTCGCCGTGACCCTCGGCGACCCTGTCGGCATCGGTCCCGAGATCACCGCCCGCACGCTGGCCGAGTACGCCGACGAGTCCGGGCATCACGGGGTCGCCGTCGGCGACGCCGAAGCACTGCGACGTGGTGCTCGCGCGGCCGACCTCGACGTCGAGGTACGCGAGGTGCGTACGTTCGACGTCGAGCCTGCGGGTGAAGGCGTGATCGACGTGTACGACACCGGCGTGCTCGACGCAGACGTACCGGCCTGGGGCGTCGTCGACGCGCGTGCCGGCCAGGCCGCGGTCACGGCCATCGAGGTCGCCACGCGGGCGGCGATGGATGGCAAGGTCGCCGGCGTAGTGACCGGTCCGATCCACAAGGAAGCGATCTGGGCCAGCGGCAGCAAGCACCTGGGTCACACGGAGATGCTCGGCGAGCTGACCGGCGTGACCGACCAGGACACGATGTTCGTCGTACGCAGCCGAGTCAGCGACGAGCCCCATCACCTGCGCATCTTCTTCGCGACCCGGCACGTCTCGCTGCGCAAGGCACTCGACCAGCTGACCCGCGACAAGCAGCTCTCGTCGATCCGCCGTGCCGTCACGGCGCTCGAGGTGTTCGGCGCCGACTCCCCGCGGCTCGCCGTCGCCGCCGTGAACCCGCACGGGGGCGAGAACGGCGCCTTCGGCACCGAGGAGATCGACGGCATCGCCCCGGCGTGCGACGACGCCCGCGCGGAAGGGCTCGACGTGTCCGGACCGATCCCGTCCGACTCGGTGTTCCATCAGGGTCTGACGGGCCGGTACGACGGTGTGCTGTCGCAGTACCACGACCAGGGGCACATTGCCGCGAAGACGTACGACTTCGACGGCACCATCTCCGTCACGGTCGGGCTTCCCATCCTGCGTACGTCCGTCGACCACGGCACCGCGTTCGACATCGCCGGCACGGGCCGCGCCGACCACGCCACGATGCGCTCGGCGTACCTCGCGGGCGTCGAGTACAGCCCGTACGTACCACGGATCCGCGCCACGTACGGCATCTGACATGGCAACTGCGCGCGCCGGAACACGCACTCGGCACGCGACCCTGCTGACGCTGCTCGGCGCCGGCACCACGCAGGTCGACGAGCTCGCCGCCCGACTCGGTGTCTCGGTCTCGACGGTGCGTCGCGACCTCGAGCGCCTGAAGGCAGACGGTCAGGTGGAGCGTACGTACGGCGGCGCGATGGCCACGGCGCCGTTTCATGAACGTTCGATCTCCGAGAGCGCGCGCCATGCGGGCCCGGCCAAGTCGGCGATCGCGCATCGTGCCCTCGAGCTCGTACCCGCCTCGGGCACGGTGTTCATCGACGCGGGTACGACGTGCGGGGCTCTCGCACGGCTGCTCGCGGCGTCGACGACGCATGCCGACCTCACCGTCGTCACGCGGGGGCTCGAGACCGCGGTCGCCCTCGCCGACGCCCCCGACATCGATCTGTTGCTGCTCGGCGGGCGCGTACGCCGGATGAGCCATGGTTTCGTGGGTCCGTTGACCGACCTCGCGATCGACCGCCTCGGGTTCGATGTCGCCTTCCTCGGTGCCGACGCCGTCGACCCCGTACGCGGGATCGGCGAGCCGACCCTGGAGGAGACGACCGTCAAGGAGGCGGTCGCCGCCCGAGCGCGCGTGGTCGCCGTTCTCGCCGACGCATCGAAGCTCGCGGCCGGTGAGACGCCCGCCTGGACACGGATGCCGGCGCCGTGGCGGCTGATCACCGACGACGCGGCACCGGCGGATCTCGATCGGCGTTGCGCCGAAGCGGGTGTGACACCCGACCGCGCCCGCTGAGCATGACGTTCGGGTGGCGACACGCGGCGTGTCGCCACCCGAACGTCATGGCCAGCGGGGCTAGAGGAGCCCTTCGACCCCGAGCAGGAACGTCTCACTGATGGGTTGCGGGTCGGTCGTCAGGCAGCCGGCGGCCATCGCGCCGTCGCGCAGCATCACGAAGTGTCGGGCCGCGGGTTCCGGGTCGACCTCTCCGGCGGCAGCGAGCAGCTCGCCGATCGTGGCCAGGAACCATTGGCGGTGCCTGAGTACGGCTTGGTGGACCGGATGGTCGGCGTCGGGGTACTCGGCGGCGGCATTGAGGAATGCACAACCCCGAAATCCCGCGCCCTGGATGCTGTCGGCGATGATCCGGGCGACCGCTCGAACGATGTCGTCAGGGGATGCGTCCTGGTCGCGCGCCGTCTCCACCTCGGCGCGGATCGCCTCGTCGACCTGGGTCAGATAGGCGACGACGAGGTCGTCCTTGCTCGGGAAGTGCCGGTACAACGTCGCGCGCGTCACCTGTGCGGTCGAGACGATGCGATCGATGCCGACGGAGTGCAGCCCTTCGGCGTAGAAGAGCTCGGTCGCCGTGCCGAGCAGTCGTGACCGCGCTTGCGACATCCGCCTTCTCACCTCTTCAGCTCGCTGTTTCGAGATTAGCAGACAGAACGATCGGTCTTGACATCGAGTCGCCAACCCCGCAGACTCGTCTACCAATACGAGACCGATCGTTCTGTCTCATGTCAAAGCCCGCCTCCGACCGAAAGAGATCCGAATGTCCCGTTCCATCGATGCCGGCCGACCCGGCATCGTCACCGTCGACATCGCTGGCACCCGAGGGCTGCGGTCGCTGTACCTCGTCCGATTCGGCTTCGCCATCGCCTGGGCGGTCCTGGTCGCCCTCACCGCCTCGACCCTCAATCCGGCAAGCATCGCGTTGCTGGTGGTCTACCCCTTGTTCGACGTGACTGCGGCCGTGATCGACTTCCGCTCCTCGGGCGCCGCTCGTCCGAAGGCACCGCTCTCCCTCACCATGGCTCTGAGCCTGTTCGCCGCCATCGGCGTGGCCGTCGCCGTCACGTCCGACATCTCGAGCGTCCTGCGCGTGTGGGGTGTCTGGGCGATCGCCGCCGGAATCGTGCAGCTGATCGTCGCGATCCTGCGCTACCGCCTGGGTGGGCAGTGGGCGATGATCCTCAGCGGCGGAATCTCCGCCGTCGCCGGCGCGACCTTCGTGCTGCAGGCGGGCGGGGACGACGCGTCGCTCATGACGCTCGCCGGATACGCAACGCTCGGCGGCGTCTTCTTCCTGATCTCGGCACTCCGCCTCCAACGTCGCCCGAGCGAGCAGTAGGCGACAAACGCGTACCAGTCCACCGTTCGGCAGAATCCCAACCACACAAGGAGAACATCCTCATGGCCGATCCCGTCTACATCGCCATCGCCACCTCTACCGGAGATGGTCGCGCCGGAGGACGCGCGGCCACCGACGACGGCCTGCTCGACGTCACCCTCGCCATCCCACGCGAGATGGGCGGACCCGGTGGCGCGACGAACCCCGAGCAGCTGTTCGCTGCCGGCTGGGCGTCCTGCTTCCACTCCGCGGTGAAGGCGATCGCGGCGAGTCGGAAGGTCACGTTCACCGATTCGGCCGTCGTGGCCGAGGTGGGCATCCATCCCACTGAGCAAGGCGGATTCAGCCTCTCCGCTGCATTGCATGTGGAGTTCGGCGGCATCGACCAGGCCACCGCAGACTCGCTCGTCGAGGCCGCGCACGAGGTGTGCCCCTACTCCGTCGCCACCCGGGGCAACATCCCCGTCAGCATCGACGCGACCGTCGCTTAGACCGCGCCCGCTGAGGCGCCCGCTGGGCGTGACGTTCGGGTGGCGACACGCGGCGTGTCGCCACCCGAACGTCATGGCCAGCGGGGCTGGGTCAGAGGATCGCGCCCGGGGTATATGCGGCGGCCTCGGGGTGGGTGCGTACGACCGCCTCCACCTCGGCCACGACCGCGTCGACCTGGTCGGTCGCGGCACCGGTGAACGCGAGCGGCTCCGCGACGAGCGCGGCCAGGTCTGCCTCCGTCAGCCCCAGGCGCGGGTCGGCACCGAGCCGAGCGAACAGGTCGTTGTCCGCGGCGCCCGACTCACGCATCCCGAGCGCGACCGCGACGGCATGCTCCTTGATCGCCTCGTGTGCCTGCTCTCGGCCGACGCCCCCGCGTACCGCCGCCATCAACATCTTCGTCGTCGCGAGGAACGGCAGGTAGCGGTCGAGCTCGCGCTGCACGACGGCCGGGAACGCGCCGAACTCGTCGAGCACGGTCAGGAACGTCTCGAACAGTCCGCCGGCGGCGAAGAACGCATCGGGCAGCGCCACCCGGCGTACGACCGAGTCGGACACATCGCCCTCGTTCCACTGGTCGCCGGCGAGCTCGCCGATCATCGCGAGGTTGCCGCGTACGACCACTGCGAGACCGTTGACCCGCTCGCAGGAGCGGGTGTTCATCTTGTGCGGCATCGCCGACGATCCGACCTGCCCGGGCTTGAACCCCTCGGTCACCAGCTCATTGCCGGCCATCAGTCGTACCGTCGTGGCGAGGTTCGACGGCGCGGCGACCAGCTGCGCCACGGCCGAGATCGCATCGTGGTCCAACGAGCGTGGGTACACCTGACCGACACTGCGAAGCACCTGCTCGAAGCCCAGATGCCCGGCCACCCGGCGCTCCAGCTCGGCCAGCCTCTCGCGATCGCCGCCGAGCAGATCGAGCATGTCCTGCGCGGTACCGACCGGGCCCTTGATGCCGCGCAGCGGGTAGCGCGCGATCAGCTCCTCGACCCGAGTGACCGCCACCAGCAGCTCGTCGGCGATCGTCGCGAACCGCTTGCCCAGCGTGGTCGTCTGGGCGGCGACGTTGTGGCTACGCCCCGCCATCGCGAGCGTCCTGTGCTCGGCTGCGAGGCGGGCGAGGCGGGCCAGCGCCGCCACGGCGCGGTCGCGTACGAGCTCCAGCGACGCGCGGATCTGCAGCTGCTCGACGTTCTCGGTCAGGTCGCGCGAGGTCATGCCCTTATGGATGTGCTCGTGCCCGGCGAGCGCATTGAACTCCTCGATGCGTGCCTTCACGTCGTGCCGGGTCACGCGTTCGCGCGCGGCGATGGAGTCGAGATCGACCGACTCGACGACGTTCTCGTACGCCTCGACCACGCCGGACGGCACGTCGATGCCGAGGTCGCGTTGCGCGGTGAGTACGGCGAGCCACAGCCGCCGCTCGAGGACGACCTTGTGCTCGGGTGACCACAGCCGCACCAGGTCGGCAGACGCGTAACGGGCGGCGAGAACGTTGGGAATCACGTGTCCATTGTCGCAATGCCTCGCGTACGCTGGCCGCGCGGCCGATGGACGGACAACCAACCGCCACGACCGCGCGTCATCTAGCGACAGAGCCACTTCTAGGGGGAGACACATGAGTCGCATCGCTGTCCGTCGCCAGCTCGTCTGCGG
Source organism: Solicola gregarius (assembly GCF_025790165.1). GTDB lineage: Bacteria > Actinomycetota > Actinomycetes > Propionibacteriales > Nocardioidaceae > Solicola > Solicola gregarius. The sequence continues at coordinate 2,666,332 of NZ_CP094970.1, read as the reverse complement.
AATTGCCGCGGTAGCGCTGGTCGGGGCCGTTCCCGCAACCGCAGCGCAAGCCGAGCCGGAGCCGAAGCCACCGACGACGACGTTCAACCCGAACAGCCTCGCCAAGGGAAAGACCACCGCGGCGTACGTCGACGGCAAGACCCTGCACGACGGCAAGAAGAAGCTGAAACTCAAGGTGCCGCACGACGTCTGGGGCGTTGACCGGCTCGGGCGCGGCTACCTCGTACGAACCGACGACCCGAAGTCCGGCTGGGGTCAGATCCTCTACCGGGTCGGCCCGCGCGGCGGGAAGGCCACCCGACTGCACCGGTTCGGCCGGCAGGTCTGGTCGGTGACGCCCAGCTCGAACGGCCGTCGGATCGCGGTGCAGATCTTCGACCCCGCGCGGCTGTACGTCGTGAACGCGAAGACGGGCAAGGTCACGCGGCAGAAGAAGATCGGGCGGCAGAACGTGCTCGACTACGACGGGCAGCGGATCCTGATGGCGCGCTTTCGCGCGAAGCAGAACAAGACGGCGATGTCGTGGTACCGCCCGGGAACGGACAAGTACGACAAGATCGGGACCGTCCCCACCTGGGCGCGGTTCGCCGACCCCGACCTCGACCTGATCGGTCTCGGCGCCGACCAGGGGTGCTACGACGTACGCCGGTTCAAGGCGCCGCGCGAGAAGCTCTGGCAGTTCTGCTCGAAGAAGGGCATCCCCGACGGCATCACGTTCTCGCCCGACGGCAAGTACATGCTCACGTCCGTCTCGTTCCACAAACAGCCGAAGATCGACACGCTGACCGTACGCCGGGTGCGGGACGGTTCGGTCGTACGCAGGTTCCAGGCCCGCGAGTTCAGCGCGGCCGGCTGGGAAGACGCCAAGACGATCGTCGTCGAGGCCGCGGCACAGAAGAAGGCGGCGCGGGTCCGCTGCACGATCGGTGGGAAGTGCAAGCGGGTCTCACGCCTCGTCAAGGGTGGCAACAACTTCGGGGCGCTGAACAAGCTCGACACCGAGTTCGTGGACCTGAAGCTCCTCAGCTGAGCATCGCGTTCCGCAACTGAGGCCCTGGCCGGGCGTTCGAGCGAGGCCGCACTCCTTGCCGGCGCCCGGCCACCTTCGCGGGCCGGCGCGCACGCCCCACATCGTTGCGGTGTACACATAAAGGCATGGACACCTCGGTCGACTCGCCCAGGCGCAGTGCGCTCGCCTTGGTGCTCGACCGCCAGTTCGGCGCGGTGTTCTGGGGCAAGCTGCTCACCGCGTCAGGCGTCTGGGTGCACAGCATCACCGCCGCCATCGTGGTCTACCAGCTGACCGGCTCCGCCCTGTCCGTCGGGCTGGTGAGCGTCGCGCAGTTCGCACCGCAGCTGCTCCTCACGCCGCTCAGCGGCAGCCTCGCCGACCGCGGCAACCCGGTGGCGCAGATCCTGCTCGGCCGCCTGGTCTGCCTGGTCGGCTCGGGCGTACTCGCCGTTTGGTTCTGGGCCGTCGGTACGACCGCCGCGGGCGCCGCTTCCGTGACGATCTGCTCGTTCGTCGTCGGACTCGGCTTCGTCCTCGGCGGTCCGGCGATGCAGTCGATCGTGCCGAGTATGGTGCGGCCCGCCGAGCTGGAGACGGCGATGGCCCTCAACACGCTGCCGATGACGGTTGCCCGCATCGCTGGTCCCGCCTTCGGCGCGTACATCGCCGCCCACCACAGTCCCGCGATCGCGTTCGCCATCGCCGCGGTGACGCACGGGATCTTCATGGTACTGATCGCGATCGCTCGTATACCTCGTCCACCGCACCGCGGTCGCGATGCCGACTACTCCGTACGCGCCGCGCTGAGCTTCATCCGTTCCGACCGGCCGCTCGTACTGCTGATCATCGGTGTCTCGGCCGTCGCACTCGGCGCCGAACCGGCGATGACGCTGGCACCGCCGCTGTCGCGCAGCCTCACCGGAGATCAGGGACTCGTCGGCTGGCTCGTCGGATCGTTCGGCGTGGGTGCGGGCATCGGTTTCGTACTGCACTCGGCGCTGCACACGCGTACCGAGCGACTGCCCAGCCTCGGGCTCGGGTTGATGGCGGTGGGCCTTCTGGTGTGCGGCCTGCCGACACCTCCCGCGGTGGCGATCGGTTCCTTCGCCGTCGCCGGCGTGGGCTTCACATACGCGATGACGAGCATCAGCACGCTCATCCAACGCCGGGCGCCCGATGCGCTGCGGGGCAGGATCCTGGCTATCTGGCTCGTCGGCTTCATCGGCACCCGACCGATCGCGGCCGCGCTGGAGGGCTCTCTCGCCGACGCCGTCTCCCTCGCCACTGCATTCGTGGTCACGGCGATGCTGATCGCCGCGGCGGCGGTCATGTCTCGTTCACGCTACCTCGACCGCCCGGTGTCGGCCGAGGTGCCTACTGCGGCGTGAGTACGAAGAGCGGGATCGTGCGGTCGGTCTTGCGCTGATACTCCGCATACGGTGGGTACGCCTCGACGGCGCGTTCCCACCAGGCGGCGCGCTCGTCGCCGTCGACCTCGCGCGCGAGCATCGCGGTCTTGGCCGGCCCGTCCTGGAGTTCGACGTGCGGGTCGGCGACCAGATTGTGGTACCACTGCGGGTGCACTGGCGCACCGCCTTGCGATGCGACCACCGCGTACTCGCCGTCGTGCTCGACTCGCATCAGCGGTGTCTTGCGGATCTTGCCGGACTTCGCGCCCCGGCTCGTGAGCACGATGACGGGCATGCCGTTCATCGTGGTGCCCTCGGAACCGCCGGAACTCTCGTACTGCTCGACCTGGTCACGGGCCCGAGACGAAGGGCTCGGAGCGTACTCACCTTGAAGTGCCATCCGGCCAGTCAACCGCGTGCGGTCGGGTCGCACAACACGCTACGAGGACGCGGCGGCTTCCGCGATGTCCCTACGGTGGTGACCGCCTTCGAGCCGGATGAGCTGCACACCCTCGTACGCACGCCGGCGCGCGTCCGCCAGGTCGGCGCCGGCGGCAGTCACCGAGAGCACCCGGCCACCGGCCGTCACCAGCCGGCCGTTCGCGATCTTCGTACCGGCGTGGATCACATCGACGCCGTCGAGTGCGTTCGCCTCGTCGATCCCTTCGATCGCGTCGCCCTTGCGAGGCGAGGCCGGGTAACCGTCGGCCGCAACCACGACGGTCACGGCCGCACCGTCGCGCCAACGCGGCAGCCCGACCGTATCGAGTGCGCCGGTCGCGGCCGCGTGCAGCAGGGTCGCGAGCGACGAGTCGAGCAGCGCGAGCAGCGCCTGCGTCTCGGGATCGCCGAACCGCGCATTGAACTCGACGACCCGGACGCCCCGGTCGGTCAGCGCGAGACCCGCGTACAACAGCCCGGCGAACGGTGTCCCGCGGCGCGCGAGCTCGTCGATCGTCGGCTGCAGCACCCGCCGGGTGACGGTCTCGACGAGGTCGTCCGGGGCCCACGGCAGCGGGGTGTATGCACCCATGCCACCGGTGTTCGGCCCCTCGTCGCCGTCGTACGCGCGTTTGAAGTCCTGCGCCGGCTGCAGCGGGAGCACCGTAGTGCCGTCGGTGATGGCGAACAGCGACACCTCGGGGCCGGCGAGGTACTCCTCGACGACGACGCGCCCGCACTCCTTGGCATGCGCCGCGGCGAGTGCGCGGTCGTTGGTGACGACGACCCCCTTGCCGGCGGCGAGCCCGTCGTCCTTGACGACGTGCGGCGCCCCGAAGGCGTCCAGGGCCTCGGACACCTCGTCGGCGGTCTCACACACCCGTGCCATCGCGGTCGGTACGTCGGCGGCCGCCATGATCTCCTTCGCGAACGCCTTCGACCCTTCGAGCCGCGCCGCCTCGCCCGTCGGCCCGAAGCAGGCGATGCCCGCGGCTCGTACGGCATCGGCGACCCCCGCGACCAGCGGTGCCTCGGGGCCGACGACCACGAGGTCGGCACCCGTCTCGCGGGCGAGCGCAGCGACCGCATCGCCGTCGAGCGGTTCGACCGGGTGGGTCTCGGCGACCGCCGCAATTCCGGGGTTGCCGGGAGCGGCGTGCACCTCCTCGACGTTCGGGTCGCGGGACAACGCCAGGGCAAGGGCGTGCTCACGCCCGCCCGAGCCGATCACCAGAATCTTCACGCCGCGAGCCTAGTCGACGTCGCTTGTCCGACTGAGCCGCCAGCCATACGGTGGTCGCACGAGCGGGAGGAGGCAGCACCATGACGGAGCAGCACCCCGAATCAGTCCCCGACGAATCGAGCGAAGGCGACGCGCTCGACCAGCGCGCCGAGATCGACGAACCCGACGACGAGGCCGTTGCCGACGGGCTGGTCGACGACGCTTGGGGAGCCGACATCGCAGACGTGGCCGAGCAGCAGATCCCCGTGCCGCAGGACGTGGACGACGACTTCTGAGCCCCTTGGCTTCGTGACAGTATCGGTGTTACATTCTCACTGACGCGTACTGTCTGTGATTGCGAGGTCGACGATGACCGCGACTGTGAACGAGTCCGATCGGCGCGAGGAGTCGGGCGCGAGCCTGCTTCGCTCGGCGGCGACGATGACGTACGACCCGGTCGTCGACATCGACTGGGACGCTCCGCTCGACCCCGACAAGCTGTACGTGCCCGAGCACCGCTCGACGCTGTACGGCACGCCGCTGTGGGCGTCGATGTCGAACCAGCAGCGGATGGATCTCACCCGGCACGAGATCGCCAGCATCGCCAGCATGGGCATCTGGTTCGAGACGATCCTGATGCAGATGCTGGTTCGCCGCGCGTACGACCGTGACCCGCGTACGTCGAACGTGCAGTTCACGTACACCGAGATCGGCGACGAGTGCCGGCATTCGGTGATGTTCGCGAAGCTGATCGACAAGCTCGAGACGCCGCATTACAAGCCCGTATCGGCCCTGCACCGCGGTGGCCGGTTGCTGAAGACCATCTCCAATGGTCCGATGTGCTTTGCCGGAGCGTTGTTCGTGGAGGAGATCCTCGACCAGTTGCAGCGCGAGGCGATGGTCGACGAATCGGTCCAGCCGCTCGTACGCGCCGTCTCGCGGGTGCATGTGGTCGAGGAGGCCCGGCACATGCGGTTCGCCCGCGAGGAGACGGCGATCGAGTTCGCCGGCCAGGGCGTCGCCGCCAAGGAGTGGTCCAAGCTGATCGTGGGTGCGACGGCGTTCCTATCCTCAACGCAGCTGGTGCACCCGCACGTCTACACCAACGCGGGGCTCGACTCCGCCGAAGCCCGCAAGCAGGCTGCCGCCAACCCGCACTGGCGCGCCACCAAGCAATGGGCCGCACGCCGCGTACGCGAGTCGCTCGAGGAGATCGACATGATCACGGGTCCCGGTCGGTGGCTGTGGAAGCGCGCCGGGCTGCTCGACGGCGGACCGATCCGGTGAGCGCCGATCGGGCGTCGGCCGTCGACCACGACGAGGCGCCGCAGACGTACGACGGCGACCTCGAGCTGTCGCCGACCCGCTCGGTCGAGGTGATCCGCGTACGCGTCCACCTGTCCGGCTTCTTCCAGCCGATCGACGGAGCGTTCCACTGGCACGGCCGCACCGAGCCCGACGACCGGCTGAGCGCGCTCGCGGAACAGGTTGCACGTAAGGAGATCGCCGCTCGCGTACCCGGTGGAGAGTGGGCGCCGGCCCGGCTCGGTGAGCAGAACCCCTGGGGCGGATTCCGAATCGCCGGCCGCGGGCGGCCGCCGTACGAGGTCGAGCCGGTGGAGGTTGCAGACCCGACACGGCCATGACCACACCGTCGACCGGTTGCATATCACTGCTTATGCATGCAAAATGAATGCATGCCGTCTATTACGATCCGCGACGTCCCCGAGGAGACACGCGCAGAACTCGCGGCACGCGCCGCAGCTACCGGCCGTTCGTTGCAGGAGTACCTCCGCACGCGCCTCACGGAACTCGCCAGCAGACCCGACGCCGAGACCTGGATGGCACAGGTGCGGGCGCGCAAGCAGGCGACGGGCGTCGCGTTCGATACCCGCCGAGTTCTCGAGCATCGTGATGCTGAGCGCCGATGATCGTCGCCGACTCGTCGGTTGTCATCGAAACGCTCGTCGGCTCTGGCGACCCGTCGCCGTGGGCCGAGGAGGTCGTCGTCGCATCGCCGCTCGCCGCGCCGCACCTGATGCCGGTCGAGGTGGCGAACATCCTGCGCCGATCGGTAGCAGCGGGCGAACTCACCTCGGACACTGCCGCGCTCGCGCACGCCGATCTGCTCTCGATGCCCATTGAGCTCCTTCCGTATGCGCCGTGCGCGTCACGAGTGTGGGAGCTTCGCTCGAACGTCACCTCATACGACGCCTGGTACATCGCACTCGCCGAGATCCTGGACGCACCGCTCGCGACGCTCGACGAACGCCTCGCCCGGAGTCCGGGCCCGCGGTGTGAGTTCCTACTGCCGCCGCCCAACGCCTGAGGTTCAGCCGGGTTGCGTGCTGCGCCGGATGCGCAGCTTGCTGGGGACGATCCGCGGCTCGGTGACCTCGACACCCTCCAGCCGGTCGTGCAGCATCGCGACCGCCGCGAGGGCCTGCGCCGACGGATCGAGGTCGATCGCGGTGATCGACGGATCATGTTGCTGCAGGAGGTGGTTGTCGATACCGCTGACGACCATCAGGTCGTCCGGCACCCGTAGGCCGCGTTCGCGACAGGCGTGCAGCAGCCCTTCGGCGTACCGCTCGGCGGATGCGATGACGGCGTCCGGCGGCCGCTCGGACTCGAGCAATGCCGACGACGCACGGTACGAGTCGGACTCGAGCTGGTTGAGCGACACCGGCGCGACGATGGGGTCATGGCCCTTGGCTGCGCACCATCGCTCGTACGCGTCGCGACTGTCGAGCGTCCACGACCACGAGGACTCCGCCCACAGCAGCGCGCTGCGGCGTGCGCCAACGCCGTGCAGGTGCGTCAGAACGTCGTTCATGTTGCCGACGTTGTCTCCCGCCACGTAGTACGGCCGCTCGGGGCGTCCGGAGTCGCGCTCGATCGATACGACGGGTACGCCGAGCTCCTCGAGCAGGTCGATGCGCTCGTCGTTCATCGCGGGATCGCAGAGGACGACGCCGTCGGGTGCCAGCACGCGCCACTCGTCGGCGGTCGTCAGCCGAGGCGGCAACACCAGCGAGTATCCGTGGCTGAACGCGCCTTGGGCGCACGCGGACGCGATCGCCATGTAGTAGTCGAGGCTGATCATCTCGCGTTCCTCGGCCCGGCTCCCCGAGCTCGGCAGGATCAGCGCGATCGTACCCGTGCGACTCCTCCGCAGGGCCTGCGCGGCGCGACTCGGCCGGTACCCGAGCGAGGACGCGACCTTGCGGATGCGCTCGCGGGTCTCGGGGCGGATCTGCCCCTTGCCGTTGAGCGCATGCGACACCGTGGTCACGGAGACGCCGGCTTTGCGCGCGACGTCTCGGATCGTGACCCTCGTGGTCCCCGTCAACTTGCATCACCCGCAGTGCTGGTCGTGATGGCTCCGCACTCTAGTGCCTAAGCCGGACACCGATACCACGCCGTTCGGACCTACGACGTTGCCTCGACCGAGGTTCCCACGAACGACCCCGGCCGCGCGCGGCGCATCAATTGGCACCGAAACCTAGCCACCAAATCGTTTTGGGTCTATCTTTTCCGCCATGACACAGCGCCCGAGCGCGGTGACCCTCGCTGTCATCGACGCAGACGTACGCACCCTCGACCCATCTCTCCCACGAGCCGAGGCGATAGCGATCGCCGGCTCGGAGATCGTGGCGGTCGGCACGACGAGCGAGATCCGCGACCTGGCCGCCGCCGGCACTCAGGTCGTCTCGCTGCGCGGCGCGACCGTGACGCCCGGCCTCATCGACTCACACATCCACCCTGTCTGGGGCGCCGACCTCACCACCGGCATCGACCTCGACGGGCTGGCCGACCTCGACGCGGTACGCGACGCCGTCCGCACCGAGGCGGAGCGGGTACATGCGCGCGGCGACGGGTCATGGATCCGCGGCTGGAACCTCGACTACGCGGCGTTCGACGGCACCACGATTCGCGGCGACCTCCTCGAGGACGCTGCGCTCGGACTTCCTGCGGCGTTCACGTTCTACGACCTGCACACCGCGGTCGGCACGCGGGCGGCGCTCGAGCAAGCGGGCATCGACAGGGAGCGCGCGTTCACCGACGCCTCCTGCATCGTGGTCGACGCGGCCGGCGTACCGACCGGCGAACTACGCGAGCCGACCGCGTACAACCTGCTCCTCGACGCGGCACCGGCGGCAACCCATGCACACGGGCTCGCCCGCGTACGCAGCGTGCTCGAGGGACTCGCGTCCGTCGGCCTCACCGGTGGCGTGGTCATGGACGGCACACCCGCCACCCTCGACCTGCTCGCCGAGCTCGAGCGGGATGCGCCGCTCCCCGTACGCCTGGACGTCGCGCTCTGGCACGGACCCGGACGCGACGACGACGGCGTCGCCGAGTACGTCGCACTGCGCGACGCCGCCGGTGCACGCTGGAGCTGCGGGCTGATCAAGCTGTTCAGCGACGGCGTCATCGACACCGGTACCGCCTGGCTGTACGAGCCCGACTCGTGCGGGCACGGGCTCGACTCGTTCTGGCCCGATCCGCAACGCTATGTCGACGTCGTGCAGGCGTACCACGACGCGGGCTTCCAGATCGCGACCCATGCGGTCGGAGACAAGGCGGTCGGCGCTGTGCTCGACGCGTACGAGAAGGCGGGTCCGCGCGCGAACGGCCGGGCCCCGCATCGCATCGAGCACCTCGAGACGGTGACCGACGACGACGTCGCGCGCATGGCGGCCGCCGGCGTGACGGCGTCGATGCAGCCGCTGCACATGCAGTGGCGCCGGCCGGACGGCTCGGACTCGTGGGCCATCCGGCTCGGCGCGGAGCGTACGGACCGGGCCTTCCGGATCACCGACCTGATCCGCGCCGGAGCACCCGTCACCCTCGGCTCGGACTGGCCGGTCGCGCAGTCGGACCCGCGCATCGGCATGGCCTGGGCACGCGGCCGGCGTACGCCCGGCGAGCCCGATGCACCCGTGTTCGAACCCGACCAGGCGCTCAGCCCTGAGCAGGCGCTCGACGGATACACGGCGTGGGGCGCCGCAGCCCTCGGCGACGGCCGACGCGGACGAGTCGCCCCCGGATGCCGCGCCGACCTGACCGCGTTCGCAGGTGATCCCATCGCCTCGTCGTCCGACGAGCTGGTCGACCTCCCGATCACCATGACCGTCGTCGACGGCCAGATCAGCCACCGAGCGGAGCAGTGATGGACACGAATCAGCAGACGACCCAGACCGAGGGCCTGCGGCACGGCGCCGTCGGGATGTGGGACCTCGTGTTCTTCGTCGTCGCGGCGGCGGCTCCGCTCTCGGTGATGTCCGGCGTCTCCCCCCTCGCGATCGGCTTCGGCGGGGTCCAGGCACCGGGTGGCTACCTCACCGGGGGAATCGTGATGGCGGTCTTCGCCGTCGGCTTCACCACGATGAGCCGGTACGTCCCGAACGCGGGCGCGTTCTACGCGTACATCGGACAGGGCCTCGGGCGCACGGTCGGCGTCGGAGCGGCGTTCGTCGCACTGGTCTCGTACGTCTCGATCGCGATCAGCTTCATCCCGGCCCTCGGCGTCTTCGCGCATGACACGTTCGACTCGCTGTTCGGCATCGACCTGCCGTGGGGTGTGTGGGCGGTCATCGGCGGAGTGCTCGTTGCGGCCCTCGGATACCTCAACGTCACACTCAGCGCGAAGGTGCTCGGACTGCTGCTCGGGCTGGAGGTGCTGATCCTGCTCGTGTTCGCCGTGCCGGTGCTGCTGCAGGGCGGCGAGGAGGGCCTGAGCTTCGACAGCTTCAACCTGGTGGACATGTTCGGGCCCGGCGTCGGTGCGCTGTTCGTCCTCTCCTTCGGTGCGTTCCTCGGCTTCGAGTCGACCGCGATCTACAGCGAAGAGGCACGCGACCGTCGGCGGACCGTCGCCCGCGCGACGTACGTCGCGGTCGGCTTCCTCGCCGTCTTCTACACGATCGTCGTATGGGCCGTGATCATGGCGTACGGCCCGAACGACGCTGTCGCGGAGGCGAACGCCGATCCGACGAACATGGTCTTCACGGCCACCGAGGAATGGGTCGGTGCCCCGGCAGCCGACATGATGCGGATCCTGATCGTCACCAGCACGCTGGCCGCCGCACTGGCGTTCCACAACGCATCGTCGCGGTACATCCATGCGCTGGCGCGCGAGGGCGTGCTCCCCCGCGTCGGCGCGACGACCAACGCGAAGACGGGCTCGCCATCGCTCGCGAGCCTGTTCGTGTCCGCCCTTGCGCTCGTGGTGATCCTGGTGTTCGCCGCGTTCGGCGCCGACCCGTACCTCAACACGTTCCTGTGGCTCAACGGCATCGGCATTCCCGGCATCATCGCTTTGCAGGTCCTTTGCTCGGCGGCGATCGTGGCGTTCTTCGCGCGCGACTCGCGCGGGGTACACGTCGTGAAGCGCCTCATTGCGCCACTCGTGGCGACGATCGCGCTGGCCGTCGCGCTGACGCTGATCGCGAAGAACCTCGACCTGCTCACGGGTGCCGAGACCGCCGTCAACGTCGCGCTGATGTCGATCACGCCGGCCGCCTTCGTGATCGGTGTCCTGGTGGCGCTGCGCATCCGACGTACCGATCCCGAGGCGTACGGAGGGCTGACGACAACGGAGGTGGAGTCGACGTGACCGAGCTGATCGGGTCGTACCGCGCGATCTGCGCACAGATCGCGACCGTGAACGCCGCGGACCGGGAGACACTCGATCGCAACCTCGGGCACCTCTGCGAGATGATCGACTGGGCGGTCGAGGGCGCGATGGCGATGGGTGCCCCGGTCGGGCTGATCGCGTTTCCGGAACTGTCGATCCACGGTGCGGCCGGGTACGACTGGGACTCGCAGCGCAAGCTGGCATGCGATATCCCCGGCCCGGAGATCGAGCGCCTCGCCGCCAAGGCACGCGAGTACGGCATCCATCTGATCCCCGGGTCGCTGCTCGAGCGTGACCCCGACTCGCGCGCGATCTTCAACACGCTGCCACTGATCTCACCCGAAGGCGAGCTGCTCTGGCGGTACCGGAAGATCAACGTGTGGGCGCCGCTCGAGCCGACGCAGTCGCCCGTCGACCTGCTCCAGAGTGGTTACGACACGGAGAAGTACCCGCTGTTCCCCGTTGCCTGCACGCCGATCGGCAACATCGGCGGACTGATCTGCTACGACATCCTCTTCCCCGAGGTCACCCGGCAGCTCGCGTACAACGGCGCGGAGGTCCTGGTGCGCTCGTCTGCGTACATGGACCCGTGGGGCACCGGCCCGACGGGCCTCGCCGTCGAGGCCGATCGCGTACGTGCGATGGAGAACACCGCGTACGTCGTCAGCGCGCAGCAGGGCTCGTCGCTGCGGGACGCACCTCCGTACTCGTGGAGCGCGCCGAGCGTGATCGTGGACTTCGAGGGGCGACCGCTCGCCGAGGCGGCGACCGGGGAGCGGATCATCGGCGCCCGCATCGACCCGCGGCTCGTCCGCGAGCATCGGCGTACGACGCTCGCGTTCAACCCGCTGGCGCAGGGGCGACATGAGGCGTACGACTACCTCGAGACGTCGCCGCTGCCGCCGCGACCGCATCTCGCGGAGGCCGAGAACCTGCACGTACGCGACTACGAGCGCTCGCTGAAGTCCGAGCACGAGCGCTTCTGGAGCGAGTACTACGGCGAGCCGTGCGAGTTCCCGTCGATCTCGGCGCCGTTCTGGAAGGCGATGCGCGACCGCGCCGCCCGCGAACAACGGTGAGGAGAGAGTCCTGGCCCTATGAGGAGAGGATTCCGGCCCGTCGATGGGTACGAAAGTCTCTCGTCACGGGGCCAGGACTCTCTCCTCACCGTTCCTAGAGGAGGTCGTGGCGGACGATGGTCTCGTCGCGGTCCGGGCCGACGCCGATGGCGGAGATCCGGGCACCCGAGCGCTGCTCCAGCGCCTCGATGTAGCGCTGGGCGGTGACGGGGAGGTCGTCGACCTTACGGGCGCCGCTGATGTCCTCGTGCCACCCGTCGAAGTACTCATAAATCGGCTTCGCGTGGTGGAACGACGTCTGCGTCATCGGCATCTCGTCGACCCGCTCACCATCGACGTCGTACGCGACGCACACCGGGATACGGTCCCAGCCGGTCAGCACGTCGAGCTTGGTGAGCACGAAGTCGGTGACGCCGTTGATCCGCGCGGCGTAGCGCGCGATCGGCGCGTCGTACCAGCCACACCGCCGGGGTCGCCCGGTCGTCGTACCGAACTCGCCGCCGTTGGTGCGGAGGCGTTCGCCGTCGTCATCGTGCAGCTCGGTCGGGAACGGGCCCTCGCCGACGCGCGTCGCGTACGCCTTGACGATCGCGATCACGCGATCGATCTGCGTAGGCGCGATGCCGGAGCCGATGCAGGCGCCGCCGGCCGTCGCAGACGACGAGGTGACGAATGGGTACGTGCCGTGGTCGACGTCGAGCAGTGTGGCCTGCCCCGCCTCGAGTAGGACGATCTCGTCACGCACGAGCGCCTCGCCGAGCAGCAGCGAGGTGTCGGCGACCATCGGCCGCAGGCGGTCGGCGTACCCGAGCAGCTCGTCGACAGTCTCGTCGACCGAAACGGAGCGCCGGTTGTAGATCTTGGCGAGGATCTGGTTCTTCAGCTCCAGCGCACCTTCGACCTTCTGCCGCAGGATGCCTTCGTCGAAGATGTCTTGGACGCGTACGCCGAGCCTGCTCATCTTGTCCGCGTACGTCGGACCGATGCCGCGGCCAGTGGTGCCGATCTTGCGGGAACCGAGAAAGCGCTCGGTGACCTTGTCGAGGGTGCGGTTGTAGTCGGGGATGACGTGCGCGTTGGCACTCACCAACAGCTTCGAGGTGTCGACACCGCGCGCCTCGAGCGCGTCGATCTCCTCGAACAGGACCGCGAGGTCGACCACGACACCGTTGCCGATCACCGGAGTGCAGCCTGGGGACAGGATGCCGCTGGGCAGCAGATGCAGCGCGTAGGTCTCGTCGCCGATGACGACGGTGTGGCCGGCGTTGTTGCCGCCGTTGAACTTCACGACATAGTCGACCCGGCTGCCGAGCAGATCGGTGGCCTTGCCTTTGCCTTCATCGCCCCATTGGGCGCCGACGATCACGATTGCGGGCATAACGCCCCCCTCGGACACAGACGAAGCCCGGCATGCTCGGCGGGCACGGGGCTCTTACCGGGGCAGTCTAACGGTTCGGTGTCGGTGGCCGGTCTGGACCGGTCCGGACGCCGTACACTTCAGCAGTGCGCCGCGTTCTCATCGTTGCGGTCGCGTTGCTCGGGGTCGCCACCGCCTGCTCGAACTCCTCCGAGAGCTCCGATGCGCCGCCGTCGGGCGCCCCGGAGGAGACGGTACGCGTGACCGACGACGCGGGGCCTCCGGGCATCTCGGTCGGGCTCTACCAACTGCGCCAGGGCTACGGCTCGCGCGAGTTCGAGGTGCAGGTCGCCAACAACACCGACAAGCTCATGCGGGTCGAGCGGGCCACGTACGTTTCGAACCGGTTCGAGAAGCCGGCGGTGTGGCGCGAGGGAACCCGGATTCCCGGCGGGTTCACGATCGACCTGTCGTTACGGCTGGCTCCCGCACGCTGCTCGTCCGAGTCCCCACAAGACAAGGTGATCCTCGAGTTCCGGCAGGGCGGCAGCGGCCTGCTTCGACGTACGTACAAGCCCGAGATGATGTACAACGCGCTGCCGCGTTTCGTCGACGCAGAGTGCGCGGGCAATCAGGTCCAGAAGATCGCCGACGTGCACGTGGCAGACGACATCGAGATCCACGGCGAGGGACGCGAGAGCGTTGCGGAGCTGCCGTTGATCATCGAGCCGACCGGCAAGGAGGGATCGTTCACACTCGACTCGATCCTCGCGACCACACTGATCAGCCCGAGCACCGGCGGCGACTCCTGGGACCTCGACGCCAAGGTCGACGGGACCGGCGATCCTCAGCGCGAGGTGCTGAGGATCGGCCCGACGCGGTGCGACTCGCACGCGCTTTCGGACAACAGCCAGGGCACGGAGTTCACCGCGATCTTCACCCTCGACGGCGGCCAGACGACACAGTTCGCGCTGGGTACGAGTCCGCATCTCGAGGGGCGGCTGACGTCGTTCGTGGCGGCGCACTGCGGGTACGGGCCCGACGTGGAGAATTGAGGCGCGTACCGAGCGCAGAGTTTGGTGCGAATTGCACCACTCACGACGCGATCGGTGGTGCAATTCGCACCGAACTCTGCCTAGCCGGCCGCCAACGCGTCGTACGCCTCGGCACTCGACTCCTGCAGGAAGCTCGAGCACCGCGCGGCCTCCTCGCCGTCGCCGACCTCGGCCGACGCGAGCGCGAGCGCATACAGCGCACGAAGGAAGCCGCGATTGGGCTCGTGCGACCACGGGATCGGCCCGTGACCCTTCCAGCCATTGCGGCGGAGCGCGTCGAGCCCGCGGTGGTAGCCAGTGCGCGCGAACGCGTACGCCTCGACGTCCTTGCCCTCATTGAGCGCCAGCTCCGCGAGCACGGCCCACACCAGGCTCGACGACGGGTGTTGACGCGCGACATCGCGCGCGCCAGCACCCGCATCGATCTGCGCTGAGGCCGGGTCGTCGGGTAGCCGCGTCTCGGGGGGTTCGCCCAGCAGGTTCGTCATACCCGAACCTTACTCACGACTCCCGTGGTCAGCCGCCGACCCCGTCTCCGGTCGGCCACTGCTTGGCCGGGTACACCTTCCCATCGCTGTGGCCGTCCTTCTCGACCTGCGCCGTGAAGATCTGGCCCTTGTCGCCGCCGTTGGTCTCGACGGTCATCGTCCACCTCGAGTCGATGGTCAGCGGCTGCGGCACGCAGTCGTTCGGCAGCGTGATCGTGCCGGCATCGGCTACCTGCGCACCGGCACAGCGCTGTCGGCCGGGCGCTACCGTCCAGCCGCCGTCGTTCGCCACCAGGTCGATACCTGCGGTGGTCGACCCGTCCAGCGCCGCGATCTCGATGAAGATCCGATCCGCCGGGTTCACGATCTCCGGCGCCAACCCGATCGCCGTCGCGTCATCCGGGCCGGCGGACGTATCGATCTCGATCAGCGGAGAGGGCAGGCCGCCCATCACCTCGACGCCGGGCGGCGGTCCCGCGGTGTCGCTGGCGACGGGCGTCTCGTCCGGCTCGCTCTCGTCGCCGGGCAACGTTGTCACGGCAACCGCCGCGAGCACGATCGCGGTGACCCCGCCGCAGGTCGCGCCGACGACGGCGCGGGTCCGTCGACGACGGACCGTCGCCTCGGCTCGCCGGGACACGGCATCGAACGACGGTGGTACGACGCCGGACTCGAGCGACCGCCGAAGATCCTGGAAATCGTCACGCATGGTGGTCCTCCTCGTCCTGCAACAGGTTCGCCAGCGCGGCACGGCCCCTACTGAGCCGGGCCTTGACCGTCCCGGCGGGAACGCCGAGTGCATCGGCGATCTGGCCGACCGACATGTCCGCGATGTGGTGCATCACGATCGCCTCCCGTTGCGCGAACGGGATCTGCTGCAACGCAGCGACGATCGCGACATAGTGCGGCGACAGACCCGGTGCCGGTTTTGCGTCGTCGACGAGCAGATGCTCGACGGCGCGGTGCCTCTTGCGTCGTCGCCAGCGACCGCGGATCTGGTTGACCGCGACGGTACGCAGCCAACCGACCGGGTTGTCGAGCGCCGCGAACGCGTCGGGCTTCAGCAGCGCGCGTACGAATGCCTCCTGTACGGCGTCCTCCGCCTCCGCCCGGTCGCCGCACATCGCGTGCAGCTGAGCGACGAGCGGTACGTACTGCGTGTCGTACAGCGTGCGAGCATCCTGCGGCATGCCGACGTTCGCGCGTACGCGCCCCATCTCGCTCCCATCCAGTGCGATCGCCATATGACCTCGATGCCTGGGACCGCCCGCCGGTTGCATCGAATCCGGATTTCGTCGCGGATGCAACCGGAGCACCGCTTCCAGCATCGAGGTCACGCACGCACCAACCGACCCTCACGATTGGACAGTCATGAAGACGCTCGTTCGAGCCGGCATCATCGTCGCCGGCGCGGCCCTTCTGTCGGCCCCGCTCTCGGCGGTCGCGGAGACCGACAACCTCGATCTCGGCCGCGACAAGGCTCATCCCCCGTACGGAGACATCACCGGCCTGCGCGTCGACAATGCACAGCACCGGGTCGTCGCGACGCTGCGGCTGCCGAAGGTGAACCAGGCGCGGTTGACCGAGACCCGGCTGGTGATGAGGCAGCGCAACAGCCCGATGACCTGGCGGGTGTACGTCAGCTACGACCGGAAGGGAGACGTCACGAGCAAGTGGGTCATGGCCACTCCCGAGCCGGGTCTGCCGTCGCCCGGGAAGCGCTGCGCCAAGGTACGGGTGGGCACCACCAAGCACACGCTGCGGACGACCGTGCCGCGGACGTGCTTCCCTGCGGGCTTCGCGCCGAAGAAGCCGATCAAGGTACGCGCGCAGGTGACCGTACGCCATCCGTCGCCGGTGCCCGAGACGTTCAAGTGGACCGACCGGACGCCGTACACGACGTTCCTGCGGCGCGGCTGACCGCCGCCGCGCACCCCGTGAGCCGCACGTTTCAGCCCCGATCTTCGCGATTCTGCGGCCGAAACGTGCGGCTCAGCGCAACCGGGTGCCGGCCGAGCGAAGGTTCTGGCAGGCCTCCATGACCCGCTCGGCCATCGACTCTTCGCCGGCCTTGCCGTACGCGCGCGGGTCGTACGCCTTCTTGTTGCCGACCTCCCCGTCGACCTTCAGCACACCGTCGTAGTTGCTGAACATGTGCGCCGCCACCGCGCGGGTGAACGCGTACTGGGTGTCGGTGTCGACGTTCATCTTCACGACGCCGTAGTCGACCGCCGCCGCGATCTCTTCGGGATGCGATCCCGACCCGCCGTGGAATACCAGGTCGAACGGGCGCTCCTTGCCCACCTTCTCGCCGACGGCGTCCTGCGCCTGCTTGAGGATCTCGGGACGCAGCTGGACGTTGCCCGGCTTGTAGACGCCGTGCACGTTGCCGAACGTCAGCGCGGTCAGGTAGCGGCCGTTCTCGCCGGTGCCGAGGGCATCCGCCGTCGCGAGTGCGTCTTCGGGCGTCGTGTACAGCTTGTCGTCGATCGCGCCGACGATGCCGTCCTCCTCACCGCCGACGACACCGATCTCGACCTCGAGGATGATCTTCGCCGCCGCGGCCTTCGCCAGCAGCTCCTGCGCGATCTGGAGGTTCTCCTCCAGCGGCACCGCCGAGCCGTCCCACATGTGCGACTGGAAGTACGGCAGCCCGCCGCCGGCAACGCGCTGCTGGCTCAGCTCGAGCAGCGGGCGTACGAAGCCGTCCAGCTTGTCCTTCGGGCAGTGGTCGGTGTGCAAGGCGATGTTGACGCCGTAGCCCTTGGCGGCCTCCTCGGCGTACGCCGCGAACGCGACCGACCCGGTGACCATGTTCTTCACCGTCGACCCGGACAGGTAGTCGGCGCCGCCGGTCGAGATCTGCACGATGCCGTCGCTCTCGGCCTCGGCGAAGCCGCGCATCGCCGCGTGCAGGGTCTGCGACGACGTGACGTTGATGGCCGGGTACGCGAACGACTCGCGCTTGGCCTTGTCGAGCATCTCGGCGTAGACCTCGGGTGTGGCGATGGGCATCGGGAAGCTCCTCTGGGCGAACGGGGGGGGTGATCTGTGGGCTTCGCGGTCATCCTAGTGCCCCGAGTCAGAGACTCAGGACACTAGCCGCGACGCCAGCGCGCGAGCAGCGACCTGTACCGGGTCCCAGACACTGGAGAACGGCGGTGCGTACG
The DNA here is from genome assembly GCF_025790165.1 of Solicola gregarius. Lineage (GTDB taxonomy): Bacteria > Actinomycetota > Actinomycetes > Propionibacteriales > Nocardioidaceae > Solicola > Solicola gregarius. Next base: position 2,648,456 of record NZ_CP094970.1, on the reverse strand, counting down.
CGAGGTCGGCGAACATCAGGTCGTCGACGGTCGACTCCGACCAGAGGGCCATCGCGACCGTGTCGATGCGCATCGCCGCTCCGGTACCGCCGATGATCTGCGCGCCGAGCACGCGGCGGGTCGTACGATCGCCGATCAGCTTGACGCTCATCGGTTCCGCGCCCGGGTAGTAGCCCGATCGCGTCGTGGTCTCGATCGTCACCGCCTCGGCGTCGAAGCCGGCGTCGGCCGCGCCCTGTTCACCCAGGCCCGTGCGCGCGATCTCGGTCGAGCACGCCTTGGTGATGGCCGTGGCGAGCACGCCGGGAAACTCGACGTCGTCTCCGGTGAGGTTGCGTCCGAGCACGACACCCTGCTTGTTCGCGTGCGTACCGAGGGGGACATGCACCAGACGGCCGGACATCCGGTCGTGCGTCGCGGCACAGTCGCCGGCGGCCCAGATGTGTCGCTCGGGATCTGCCCGCTGCCGGGAGTCGACGACGATCGCGTCGCCCGCGCCGACCTCCAGCCCGGCGGCGGTCGCGAGCCCGGACCGCGCGCGTACCCCGATGCCCAGCACGACGATGTCCGCAGGAATCGCAGCATCGTCGGTCTCCACGGCACTCACCCGACCGCCGGTGCTCGCGAAGCCGCGCGCAGGGCTCGAAACGCGGACTCGGACACCATCGCGCTCCAGCGCCTCGTGCACGCGCCCGCCGACATCGGGGTCGAGGGAGCTCATCGGAGTGCCCGACCTCGTGACCAGCGTTGTCTCGACGCCCTGATGTACGAACGACTCGGCCATCTCGAGACCGACGTAGCCGCCGCCGACCACGACGGCATGACGCGGCGACGACTCCAACAGATCGTCGAGCACCCGTTGCCCGTCGTCGAGCGTGTGCGCGGTGTGGATCCCTGCGGAGTCGATGCCCGGGAGGTCGGGCAGGTACGGTTCGGCACCCGTCGCGAGAATCAGCTCGTCGTACCCGTGGCTGCTCTCGACGCCGTCGGAGTCGCGTACGCGCACGGTCGCGTCGTCGGCGTCGACGTGCGTCACCTCGACACCCATCCGTACGTCGATACCGCGGCGTCGATGCTCCTCGGGCGTACGAGCGACCAGATCGTCGGGCGACGGGACCTCGCCGCCGACCCAGTAAGGGATTCCGCATGCCGAGTACGACGTCCAGCTGCCACGTTCGAACGCGATGATCTCCAGGTCGTCGCCGGCCCGGCGCTTCGCCGTCGCCGCGGCGGCCATGCCCGCGGCGTCACCCCCGACCACAACGACCCGCCTACGCGTACCCATGGCGCGACCCTAGCGGTGCGGCCGTACCCGAATCGACCGCTCACCAGCCGCGGGACCGGACGCAGAGCGGGTGGACGCTCGCAGATGGGCTCGAGACTCACGGACATGGACGGTTGCGACAACTGCGGCTGTACTCGAATGCATGACGTACACGGCAACCCAACACCAGCAGCGAACGGATACCGGCGCCCTGCGGACCGTGATCCTGTTCGTCGCCACCATCACGACCGGTCTGCTCGCAGGAATCTTCGTGGACTGGTCGAATACGATCATGCCCGGTCTTGGCGATGTCGACGACCGCACGTTCGTCGCGACCTTCCGGGCGCTCGATGAGGCAATCACCAACCCGCTGTTCCTCAGTGCGCTCATGGGAGCACCGTTGCTGATCGCACTCTCGATCGCGCTGCACTTCCGGGCGGATCAGCGTCCGGTGCTGATCTGGGTCGGCGTGGCCATGATTGCGTACCTGGTGATGCTCGCCGTCACGTTCGGCGCCAACGTGCCCGTCAACGAGGACCTGAAGGCGGCCGGTCACCTGCAGAGCAGCGCCGACTTCGCGGCCGCGCGTGCCCAGTTCGACGAGACGACCTGGTCCGCGTGGAACGCCGTCCGGGCGATTTCGTCGACGATCGCGTTCGGCTGCCTGGCTTGGGCGCTGCTCATCCATCGCCGAGTCCGTTGAGCCACGCGCCATCAGCGCCGAGCGTGCTGGAGAATCCAGGTATGCATGGCGATCGCCGCCGCCGCGCCGACGTTGATCGACCGGGTCGAGCCGTACTGCGTGATCGCGAGGGTCGTACGACACGCGGCCAGCATGTCCTCGGACAGCCCGGGTCCCTCCTGACCGAACACGAGGATGCAGTCGCGCGCGAGCTCGGCCCCCTCGATCGGTCGCGAGCCCTCCACGTTGTCGATTCCGACGACGCCGAGAGCCTGCTCATCCGCCCAGGTCGCGAAGGCCGCGACGGAGTCGTGGTGACGTACGTGCTGGTACCGGTCGGTGACCATCGCCCCGCGGCGGTTCCAGCGTCGGCGGCCGACAACGTGCACCTCGGATGCGAGGAACGCGTTGGCCGTACGCACGATCGAGCCGATGTTGAAGTCGTGCTGCCAGTTCTCGATCGCCACGTGGAACGGATGCCGCTGCGCGTCGAGGTCGGCGACGATCGCGTCCATCCGCCAGTAGCGATAGCGATCGACCACGTTGCGCCGGTCACCGTCACGCAACAGCTCGGGGTCGTACGCCGGGTCGGCGGGCCACTCACCGGGCCACGGCCCGACCCCAGGCTCGTGCGTCACGTCAAGCCCAGGTCGTCCTTGGTGAGCGCACAGCGGTAGTCGTACCCCGCCTCCGCGATCCGCTCCCGCGCCCCGGTCGCGCGGTCGACGATGACCGCGACGCCGACGACGATCGCGCCCGCCTGCTCGAGCGCCTCGACCGCCGTCATCACCGAGCCGCCGGTGGTGGACGTGTCCTCGACCGCCAGCACCCGGCGTCCACGGACGTCCGGACCTTCGATACGGCGCTGCAGGCCATGCTGCTTCTCGGCCTTGCGTACGACGAACGCGTCGAGCGTACGGCCGGCGGCCGACGCCTGGTGGAGCATCGAGACGGCAATCGGGTCGGCGCCCAACGTCAGGCCGCCGACCGCATCGAAGTCGAGGTCGGCGGTCAGCTCCAGCATCATTCGACCGATCACCGGCGCCGCCTGCGCATCGAGCGTCACCCGCCGCAGATCGACGTAATAGTCGGCCTTTGCGCCCGACGACAGCGTCACCTCGCCGTGCACGACGGCCTTGCTGCGGATCTGCTCGACGAGCTCATCGCGATCGGTCATGGCCGCCAGCCTAGGCGCGGCCACCGCCTCCCCCAGATTTGGGCCCGAACGGACCGTTTCTCGCCGTGAAACGGTCTGTTCGGGCCCAAATCTGGGGGAGGCTACAGTCGCGAGCATGAAGGAACGCAGCCAGCGCACCCAGGGCATGGGCACGACCATCTTCGCCCGGATGTCCCAGCTCGCCGTCGAGACCGAGTCGGTCAACCTCGGGCAAGGCTTCCCCGACACCGACGGGCCGGCCTACATCATCGACGCCGCGATCGACGCAATGCACGGCGGCCGCAACCAGTACGCGCCGGGGCCGGGCGCACCCGACCTCCGGCACGCCATCGCGCGACACCAGCGGCGCTTCTACGACATCGACCTCGACCCGGACACCGAGATCGCCGTGAGTGCCGGCGCGACCGAGGCGATCGCCGCGGCCGTGCTCGGGCTGATCGACCCGGGCGACGAGGTGCTCGTGCTCGAGCCGTACTACGACTCGTACGTCGCGGTCATGCGGATGGCCGACGCAGTACGCAAGCCGATCACGCTGCGGCCGCCGGACTTCCGCCTCGATGTCGACCGCCTCCGAGCATCGGTCACGCCGCGCACCACCGCGATGCTGATCAACTCTCCACACAACCCGACCGGCATGGTGCTCAACGCCGAAGAACGCGCGGCCATCGCGGAGGTCGCCGTCGAGCACGACCTCGTCGTGATCACCGACGAGGTGTACGAGCACCTCACGTACGACGGCAGCACCCACGTACCGCTGGCAACCCTGCCGGGGATGGCGGAGCGCACGCTCACCATCTCCAGCGGCGGCAAGACGTTCTCGCTCACCGGCTGGAAGATCGGCTGGGCGACCGGGCCCGCGGCGCTCGTGCAGGCGATGCTCTCGGCGAAGCAGTTCATGACGTACACCTCGGGCGCGCCGCTGCAGCCCGCGATCGCCGTCGCGCTCGACAGCCCGGACTCGTACTACACCGAGCTCTCCCGCCGCATGCAAGACCAGCGCGACCGGCTGTGCGACGGCCTGGCGAGCGCCGGGCTGCACACGTACGTGCCCGCAGGCGGCTACTTCGTCACGACCGACATCACCTCGGTCGGCTTCGACGACGGCATCGAGTTCTGCCTCGGGCTGCCGGAGCGCGCGGGAGTCGTCGCCGTTCCCTACCAGGTCTTCTACGACGACCCCGGTGACGCTCGTACGCTCGTCCGCTGGGCGTTCAGCAAACGCCCCGCCGTTCTCGACGAAGGCATCGCGCGGCTGCGCAAAGCGTTCGGTTAACCCGTCCTCGAAGTGGGTAGATCACTCAACGTGATCGTCTGGCTGAACGGCGCTTTCGGAGTTGGCAAGACCAGGACCGCACGCGAGCTCATGATGCAGGTGCCGCATTCGCGCATCATCGACCCCGAGCATCTCGGGTGGGCACTGCAGCACACCATCGGCTGGATGCAGCGCGGCGACTTCCAGCATCTGCGCTCCTGGCGCCTCGGCACGGTGGCGCTCGTACGCACGGCAGCACGCGGCGGCTCGACCGTGATCGTGCCGATGTCGGTGCTGCGACCCGACTACCTCGACGAGATGCTCGACCGGCTACGCGACGGTGGCCACGAGGTCCGGCACGTGACCCTCGACGCGTCGGCTGCCGTACTCCATGCCCGCATCGCGGAGGACGAGGAGGAGCCGGCCGCCGCCGAGTGGCGTCGCGGTCATATCGACAACTACGGCGACGTACGCTCCGAGCTGGTCGCGCGCGGCTCGACGGTCGACACGAGCCTGCGCCCGCCGGACGCCGTCGCCACCGAGATCGCCGAGAGCCTCCGGCTGGAGTCGGCCGACGGGGCGTAGTGCACCCGCATCAACTCAGCCGCGAGCGACCGCCGCTTCGTCACCCGACGAGGTCGCGGGCGGCATGGTCGAGAGCCTGAGCAGCGTGCCGGCGAGCGCCGAGACCACCGTCGCCGCAGCGCAGAGCCAGTACACGGTTCGGTACGCATCGAGGTCGAGTGGGGACGCACCCGAGCTCAGCACGGCGGCCAGTACCGCCACTCCAATCGCTCCGCCGATCTGCCGGATCGCGACATTGAGCCCGGTGGCCGAGGCGAAGTCGCCCGGTGCGACCGCAAGGGCGGCGGCACTCGATACGCCGACGCTGACGGCGCCGACGGCGGCACCGCTGACCAAACCGACCGGAAGCCAGTACGCAAGGAACGCCGGCTCCTCGGGCAACCAGACACCGGCGGCGACGCCGACCAGGGTGAGCGCGACGCTGCCCGCGGTGACAAGCAGCCGAGGCGACACCCGCCGCCCGGCCCGGCTCACGCCGATGCCGACGAACGCGGCGACCACGCCCCCTGGCGACATCGCCAGGCCGGCCTCCAACTCGGTGTAGCCCCACACCGTCGTGACGAACAGAACGCCCACGAGCAACCAGGCGAACAACGAAGCGCCGAACGCCAGCGACACGACATTGGCCGCGACGTACGTACGCGAACGCCACAAGTGCGTCGCGACGGCCGGTCGCGGATGCGCCTTCGAGCGCAGGACGGCCGCCACGCAGGCGATCACGCCGACCCCCACCGCCGAGAGCGTGCGGGGATCGCTCCACCCCCAGGCCTCGCCCTGCGTAGTACCGAGTACGACCGCGAGCACGCCGCCGCCGAGGAGCGTCGTACCTGCCCAGTCCGGCCAACCCGCACCGGAGCCGGCGACGCGAGGGAGTCGCAGCGTCTCGTACACGAGCCAGGCGCCGATCGGCACGTTGATGCAGAACAGCCAGCGCCATCCACCCACATCGACGAGGATGCCGCCGACGACGGGTCCGAGCGCCGCCGCAACGGCGGCCGAGGCACTCCACAACCCGATCGCCGCGGGCCGCCGCTCGGGTGGGGAGTCGGACAGGACGTACGCAAGCGACGCCGGCAGCAGGAGGGCGGCGCCGAGTCCCTGGATCGCGCGCGCCGCCAGGAGCAGCTCGTACGTCGGAGCCGCGGCGGCGGCGAGCGACGCGACCGTGAAGACCAGCATCCCGGCGGCCAGCAGGCGACGACGCCCGATCGCGTCGGCGATCCGGCCGGCCGGTGCGAGCAGCGCGGCGAACACCACGGTGTACAGCGTCACGACCCACGAGAGGTCGGCGATCGCGACGCCGTCGAAGTCGCGGCCGATGTCGGGCAGCGCGAGGTTCGTGATGGTGACGTCGAGGAAGGCGAGGAACGAGCCCCCGCAGGCGACCAGCAACGTGCGGCGGTAGTTGGCCAACGAGTCGAGCATGCCGGGATCCCCCTCAGAAGTCGGTACTCCTCCAGAATTTAGCGACCGATCGTTCGTACGTCAATAGCGATCGATCGTACGGTATACTCTGGTCGACGTTGCTTTTTACGGAAGACGTCGTTCAGGAGGCTGTTGCAGAATGGTGGACCGCTCGCTCGGCGCCGCAAGATTTCCGTGGCGGATCGATCCTCACGGCGTCGGGTCGCATCATGGTTCGGGCAAGGCAGCGACGACGCGGAGGCCCGCCGTGGGTGCCCGTAGCTTCGCGAGTGGCGCAAGGCCGTTGCTTGTACGGCATTTCAGCAACGAATCTGCGCCACTCGCGGACGAAAACCTTCCGACGCCAGCCCGAAACGCCGCTCAAAACGCCGCTCAAAACGCAACAGCCTCTCAGGTGGATGCATCCGCCAGGGCGAGGAGGACGGTCATCGTGGGCCCTGTTTCCGACGACGATGGCGCCGCGGGGCGGTGCCACCTGGGCCGCGAAACACGCCACGGTCCTTCGAACGCCGGGCACTGAGCGTGGCGGGACGACGATCGGTCGCGGCAGCGCGCGACACCAGAGTCGCGATCCTGCGCGCGGCCGCAGACATGGCATCGATCGACGGTTTGGACGGTTTGACCGTCGGTCGCCTCGCGTCCGAGCTCGGCATGAGCAAGGCCGGCGTGATCGGACACTTCGGGTCGAAGACCGAGCTTCAGCTCGCCACGATCGAGTACGCGGCCGATGTCTTCCGCGCCGAGGTCTGGACGCCTGCCGAGCATCTCGAGCCGGGCCTCCCGCGCCTGCTTGCGATCTGCGATGCCTGGATGGCATACGCGGGCAAACCGGCCTTCCCCGGTGGCTGCTTCTTCGCCGCGGCATCGTTTGAGTACGACAGCAAGACGGGCCCGGTCCACGACGCGATCGCCGAGCGGGTGCAGCGCTGGCACGAGCGGCTCTCGGCGGACGTCGCGACGGCGATCGAGGCGGGCGAACTGCCCACCGACGCAAGCGCCGACCGCATCGCACACTCGCTGTGGGCACTCGCCGCAAGCGTCACCCCGAACCGCCACCTGCACAGAGACACCGACGCGGCTGACCACGTGAAGACGTCGATGCGAATACTTCTCGGCGCTCGATAGCAACCAACCGCCGGGCTGCGACGTCTTCTGGTCAAGGCACCCGTTCGGGGAGCCACGAGGGGCAGTCATGATGACATTGAGCAAGATGCGACGTGTGCTCGTCGCAGGTTCGGGGGTGGTCGCCATGACCGCCGCATTCCTGGCTATCGACAATCCGTCGACGGCCTCGACGCAGCAGCAGACCGACGAGCCGCCGCTGACACTGCGAGCGGGCGCCGACTCGGTGACGGCATGGAAGTACGGCAAGTGGGCCGAGATCGACCTCGGCACGTACGCCGTAGCAGGTTCCGAACCGTTCGAGATCCGCACCACTCGAGCGTCGTACAACGACCCCGTGCGGGGTGTCCTGCTTCGAGAAGACGGCGACCTCCGACTGCCGAAGCGGACCGTGAAGGGATTCCACGGGCTACGCGACTTCTACCAGCTGACACTCAAGAACAAGGCAGGTAAGACCGTCCTGTCGCAGACCAAGAGGTTCTGCCCGAACGGCGACTCGGTCCGCATCGATCCCGACGCCCCGCCCGTATCGCCGTACGCGTGGTCGTGCGGCGGCCGAATGCCGTTCACCCTCGGCAACGTGTGGGGGCTGCAGGCCGGCCACGGCGTGCCGGTACCCCCGGCATACTCCACCCGCGCCAAGCTGCCGGTCGGCAAGTACACCGCGAAGGTCTCGATCAAGCCTGCCTACCGCGAGCTTCTCGGCATCCCCGCTCGAGACGCCGTCGCCACGGTGAAGGTCCGCGTACGCAAGGCAAAGTGCGACGACGATGAGATGGGCTGCCGCGACCGGAAGAGCGCGGACCGGACAACGATCGCAGCTCCGGGCGAGCGACCCACCGGCCACGCCCGCGTACCCGAGGTCGGCCCGAAGCCCGATCTTCGTTCCGTACCCGCGTGGGGCATCCGCGTCCGCAAGGGCAAGTTCCTGGCGTTCTCCGCGACCGTATGGAATGCCGGAGACTCCCCGCTCGTCGTCGACGGATTCCGGCGTAAGAACAAGGACCTGATGGACGCCTACCAGTACTTCTTCGACGCCGACGGCAACCAGACCGGCTACGACAAGGTCGGGACGATGGAATGGGATCCGCGCGAGGACCACCACCACTGGCACTTCACCGACTTCGCCAGGTACCGACTGGTGGACAAGGACAAGTCGGGCGTCGTCCGTAGCAAGAAGGAGGCGTTCTGCCTCGCCAACACCGACGCGGTCGACTACACCGTCGACGGTGCGAACTGGCAGCCGGAGAACACCGACCTGCACACGGCATGCGGCGAGAAGGGCTCCCTCGGGCTGCGCGAGGTGCTCGACTCGGGCAACGGCGACACCTACGAGCAGTTCCGGCCGGGCCAGTCGTTCATCCTGAAGGGGATACCGAACGGCACGTACTACATCGAGGTACGCGCCAACCCGGTGAAGAACCTGACCGAGCACGACACGACCAACAACGTCGCGTACCGCAAGGTGATCCTCAAGGGCAAGCCCGGCGCGCGTACGGTCATGGTGCCACCGGTCGGGTTGGTCGACCACAGCTGACCCACGCCGGTGAACCCGGGTTTCCGTCACCCAGTCGGCGTCGGCTGAGGCGACGGGCCCGGGTCGTCACTGGGCTCCCTGGGTACGTCCGGCTGGTCCTGATAGATCGGGCATTCGTCTCGCGGCACGATCATGTCGGTGCCACAACCGGTCGGTGGTGGCGGTGCCCAGTCCTCGGCGTCGCCGAGATACTCCGTCCGATTGAAGGGCGGCAATAGCGTTGCCATCCCGTCGAGGCTCGACATGGTGTCGGTGCCGAGGTCGGTCACCGTGCCATCCGGGTTGCGTCGGTAGAACTCCACGTCCGGATAGTCGTTGCCGCTGATGTACGCGCCGTCGCCCGTCGGGCTGATGATGATCTTCTCGTCGACCGCACCCGCCGGAGTCTGCGGATTGACCGCGTGGACGTCGATCGTGATCAACCCGTCCTCGTCGACGGAGACGTCCGGTCGAGTGTTGGTCCAGGGCAGTTCGTAGTCACTGAAGTCGCGGGCGTCCATCCCCGTGCCGTCGGTCTCCGTACTTCCGCCGACGCGATACGTCATCTCACCGGTAGCGGTGTTGTACGCGAACGCGATGCGATAGTCCGCATCGGGGTCCGACGTGAAGTCGCGATTGTCACCCAGGAGGTCAGCGGGCCATGCGGCGTCGTTCTTGGAGATGAAGAACCGGCCGAAGATGATGCCGCGGTCCGGTCCGGGTTCGCCGACCTGCGTGTCGTACTGCTGGGCCCCGAGCACGCCGGGGCCGAAGAACGTCATCAACGTACGCCGCAGGTCACCGGTCCGCGGAAACTCGTACCCCTTCTGCCAGGCGGCGAACTCCGGGACATCGCTGAGGTCGTACTGCGGGAACGCCGCGGCCGCACCCGGCGGCATGGCGCCACGGTCGATCAGGAGCTTGATGTCCGCCTCGGAAGGCGTGTCCTTGGCCAGCAGAGTCTTCTTGTCGCGCGCTTCGTCGTCCAGCTTGCCCTCCAGGTCGAGGTAGCGATCGTTCAGATTATGCTCGACGGTCGATCGGCCGTGGCCGTAGTAGTCGTGGTCGCGCGCATTCTCGAACTGACTGTTCAGCTCCTCGACCTCCTGGTTGAAGATGAGCACAGCGTCGCCGAAGTGACGAGTCGCCGCTCCGCCGACCAGCGCCGCGCAGATCAGGGAGAATGCGTGCCGGCGCTCGTCGGGGGGGTACTGGTTGATCGGCCCCGAAATCGTTCCGGCAACCCCCTCGCTCGCCGGTTTGTGGGCCTTCCAGACATTCGTCGACAGATTCTCGTAGTCGCCTGCCGAGTCCTCGATTCGATCTGCGGCGGCCCAGATCTGTTCCGGTGTCCTGGGGAACAGCGGCCATGGATATCCCATTGATACCTCCCTCCGCATCGGAGGCTAGCCGCGCACAGGGTCAACAAAGACCGACGAGTGTCAAGGGGGCGGCCGCACCGAATGTGCCGTTCATCGCACCACGAGTGCGCGCGGCCCGGAATTGCGCGGTGCGGGCAGCTCCAGCGCGGCCGCACCGGGCGTGATGCGCCCGAGGACGCGGGGCTCGGTCGCACCGGTGCTCACGCGGTCGCCGGCTCGTACCGTGCCGGGTACGCCGTGCCAGGTGAGGAACCCGAGTAGCGCCCAGAGGAGCGCTTCCTTCGCGTCACCGTCGATTCCGCGCTCCTCGGCGCGTACGAGGGGCGCCGGTGCGACCTGCCGCCCGATCGCCTGCATCAGGGCCGGGTTTCGCAGCCCTCCCCCGGACACGACGACCTCCCCGACCCCGTACGCGCGCAAGGCGTCGCCGATGGTCCGTGCGGTGAACTCCGTCAATGACGCGAGAAGATCCTCGCCGCTGATGTCGATACCTGCGCGAGCGGCCGCCAGAAAATCGGCCGAGAACAGCTCGCGTCCGGTCGATTTCGGCGGCGCCAGCGCGAAGTACTCGTCGGCGAGCAGGCGGTCGAGGAACGCCTCGTCGACCCGTCCCGCGAGCGCCAGGGTGCCGTCGACGTCGCTGGTCTGCGCGCCACCGCTGACCTGGGCGGCGGCGATGTCGAGCAGGCAGTTCGCGGGTCCCGTGTCGAACGAGGCGAGCAGGTTGCCACCCGCGCCAACGACCGAGACGTTCGCGATGCCGCCGAGATTGAGCGCGGCAACGGGCGCGGAGTCCGCGATGCCGGCCAGCCACAAGGCGTCGAATGTGCTCGCAAGGGGCGCGCCGTGCCCGCCGGACGCGACATCGCTCGCGCGCAGATCCGACACGACGGGCAGACCCGTACGCGCCGCGACCCAGGCGGGCTGTCCGAGCTGCAGCGTGCCACGACACTCGCCGCCGACCACGTCGTGAAAGGCCGTTTGTCCAGGCGACACAATGAGGTCGGCCACGCCGCCGGCCAGGTCGCGTATTCCGACCGTCGCAGCGTCGGCGAACGCATGGCCGAGGTCGGTGTCGAGGCGGCCCACGTCCTCGATACCGAGCCGCGCCGGCGGCAGGATCGCGAGCACCCGCGCGGACAGACCGTCAGGCAGGGCAGACTCCGTCGTGCCGAGCACGCGCATCGCGATCGTGTCGCGGTCCCACTCGACGTCGACGGCGGCCACGTCGCAGGCATCCGCGGACGTGCCCGACGCGACGGCGACGACGATCATTGCGGCGGCTCCGCCTCGAGCGCCGAACGGACCCGCCCGTCACCGGCTGCGAGACGGGCGCGCGCTTCCTCGGACCCCACACCCGCAAGCAACGCAACGATCGCGGTCTTCGTCTGCCACCCTGCACCCTCGAGCGCCACAACAGCAGTCGCGTCGTCGACGTCGCAGATCTCGCGCACGATCCGCGCGGCGCGGCGACGGAGCTTGTGGTTCGACGCAACGACGTCGACCATGCGCGGGCCGTACGTCTTGCCGAGCCGGATCATCGCCGCGGTCGACAACGTGTTCAGGGTGACCTTCTGCGCCGTTCCGGCGGTCAACCTCGTCGACCCGCTGATCACCTCGGCCCCGGTCAGCAGCTCGACCGCAACATCGGCCGCGGCCGCGATCACGCTGTCGGAGTTGTTGACGACGGCGACCGTCGCTGCACCGGACGTACGCGCGAACTCCAGCGCAGCAAGGACGAACGGCGTCCGGCCGGACGCCGAGATGCCCACGACGACATCGTCGCGACCGACATCGTGGGCGGCGAGCGCGGCAGCAGCGTCGTCCGTGCGATCCTCGGCTCCCTCGATCGCGGCCGTCGAAGCGTCGGTGCCGCCGGCGAGGATGGCCACGACCCGCTCGGGGGGCGTACCGAACGTCGGTGGGCATTCCGCCGCGTCGAGCGCGGCGAGCCGGCCGGGCGTACCTGCACCGACGTACAGCAGCCGGCCGCCGCGGTGGAACGCGGTCTCGATCGCACCGACGGCTTCGGCGATGGCATCGCGCGCACCGCTGAGTACGTGGGGCAGCTTGCCCTCCGCATCGAGGAGTACGTCCACGAGCTCGCCGGCATCACGTACGTCGAGGTCGTCGAGCGCGGGGCGTACGCCCTCGGTCGCCAACACGTCGAGGTCCTCGGCTCTCGATGCCGATGACCCGACGGAGAGCCGGCGTGCCACCTGCTCCTCGTGCGGCAGGTCGTCTCGCTGCGCGATGAGCACCGCACCGTCGAGCGAGGAGCCCGCCGCGGGTAGAACCTTCAGGTCTGAGGCGACTCCCTGCCGCCACAACTCATACAGTGTTGGGACTTCGGCAAGACCGCCGACACAGGTCACAGTGTCGACGTCCGCGGCCCGCGCGGCCGCGAGTGCCGACTCCGCCCAGGCATCGGCGGCTCGCCGCAGAATCTCCGTCGCCGCGTCGTCGCCCGCGTCTGCCGCCGCGACCACGTCGGGTACGAACTCGGCCGTACGCGTTGGCAGGATCGACTCGAACGGTAGGGCCGCCGCGAGCCCGGAGAAGTCACCGAACCGTCGAACGGCCGCCCTGCTCAACGAGGTGGCCGGTCCACGCCCGTCCTGTGCGCGTACGACAGCCCGCAATGCCTCCCGACCGATCCAGGTGCCGCTTCCGTCGTCACCGAGCCACTGCCCCCACCCGTCGGCGCGGTGCACGGACCCGTCGGAGGCCAGTCCCAACGCGATTGCCCCTGTGCCGACGGCCAGCACGGCGCCCGGAGCACCGGCGAGCGCGCCCGCGTGTGCGGTGACGGCGTCGGTAGCGGCCGCCACTCGCGCTCCCGGCCACTGCTCCGACATCGCCGCGGCGAGTGCGACCGTGCCGCCGTCCAACGTCGTCACACCGGCCATGCCGACGGCGATCGCCGACGGCGCGACCCGGTCACGGCCGGTCGTCTCGAGCGCATGCCGGATCGCCGTACGTACGCCCGCCGCCGCCACGCGGACGCCCGTCGGCCCGGGTGTCGGCACCACGCCCCTTCCGGACCACTCGGCACGCTCGTCGGCCTGGAGCACGACGACCCTGCAGCGGGATCTTCCGACGTCGACACCAACAACACATGGGGATTCAGCCATTTCTGCCTCCGAGAAGCTGCTCTGCGAGAAGGTACTCGGCGGCGGCTCGCGCGCTCGCTGCCCCGCCACCCCACGTACGAATCAGCGGCGCCGCGAGATCGCGAGCCGTACCTACCGGGCCGTTGTGCACCACCACGGCATCGATGTCGGCAGAGCGGACCGCCTCGACGACACCGCCGCCCGCGAGTCCGTCGGTCACGACGACGACCGCTTGCCCCGGATGCCGTTTCATCGCGCCGACCGCGTCGGCGCCGGAGCGCACGGTCTCGTACGCCGTGCCGTCGCGCTCCGCACCGAGGAAGCGGGCGAGCGGGAAGCGTACGTCACCTGCAGCCATGCTGCCTGCCTGGTGCATGAGCACCAGCGGGGCACCGGTCACCGCTACGTCTCCATCGACCGCGAGCGACCGGCGAGCGATGTCCAACCCGTCCTGCGGGGCTTCGGGGAACGCCTCCGTGCGCCGAGTCCAGGCGGCGAGCTCGGCGAGCCGGCCGGCGGCCTCCTCGAGCCGCGCCATGCCGAGCCTGCCGTCGTCGACGGCGCCGAGGACGGCCGCGCGTACGTGCTCGAAGATCTCGGCATCGTCGTAGGTCTCGGGGAACGCCGGGTTGCCGATGCACGCGGCATCGACACCCGCGGCCAGGGCGCGTACCGCACCCTCGCCGCGTCCGACGCCGGCGGATATCGCCTTCATATCAAGCGCATCGGTGCCGACGACCCCATCGAAGCCGAGATCCTCACGCAGCATTCGCATCCACGTACTGCTCATCGTGGCGAGCTCGGAGTCAACGGCCGGGAAGACGACATGCGCGGTGAGAAGGCACCGTACGCCCGACTCGACCGCGGCCACGAACGGCGCGAGCTCTCGCTGCCACAGGACATCGCGTGCTGCGTCGACCACCGGCGCCTCGAGATGCGAGTCGACGGCGGTCGCACCGTGGCCGGGGAAGTGCTTCGCGCAGGCCGCGACACCTGCAACCTGCAGCCCGGCCGCGAATGCCGTGCCGTGCCTGGCGACGAGATCGGGCGTACCCCCGAACGAACGCACCCCGATCACCGGGTTGTCGGGGTCGGAGTTCACATCGACGACCGGTGCGAGCACGATGTCGATGCCCGACTCGCGAGCACTCGTACCGATCCCGAGGCCGACGCTCCTCGTCGCGTGCACATCGTCGAGCTGCCCGAGCGCGGCGTGACCCGGCCACGGCGAGCCGGACTGCGCATCGAGCCGCGACACGGCGCCGCCCTCTTCGTCGCACCAGATCAGGGCGTGTTCTCCGAGCCGATGGATGGCGTCCGCGAGGTCGCGGGTCGCATCTCTGGTTTCGACGTTGTGCGCGAACCAGCACACACCGCCGAGCCCGTCCTCGAGCTCGCGGGCGAGCCAAGCGGGCACCGTCGTACCGACGAAGCCGGGTACGAGCACGGCGTTGACCAGCCGGCGTACGCCGGGATCGTTCTGTTTCATCGGGTCATCCCTTGACCGCGCCGGAGACGAGACCTTCGGAGATCCGTCGCTGTACGAGGATGAAGAAGATCATCACGGGGACCGTGATCAGCGTCGACCCGGCCATCACCGCACCCCAGTCGTTGTCACCGAACCTGCCGAAGAAGTCTCGTAGTCCGGCGGCCGCAGTCTTCTTCGAATCGTCGTTCATGAAGGTGGTCGCGAAGATGAACTCGTTCCACGCCGTGATGAACGCGAAGATGCTGGTCGCGACGAGCCCAGGTCCGACGAGCGGCAGCAGCACCGACCAGAACATCCGCCCCCACGACGCACCGTCGACGTACGCCGCCTCCTCGATGTCGATCGGTATCGCGGCGACGAACCCGCGCAGCATCCAGATCGCGAAGGGCAGCGAGAACGCCACGTACACAAGCGTCAGACCGAACAGCTGGTTCAGCAGCCCGAGGTGACGGGCCTGGATGAACATCGGGATGACCAGCGCCTCGAGCGGCACCATCTGTACGACGAGCACCATCACCAGCACCGAGGTGCGCAGCCGGAAGGCGAAACGCGAGACGGCGACCGCGGCCAACAGGGCCAACGCGCCGGAGATCAGCACCGTGCCAACGCCCACGATCAGGGAGTTGCGCATGTACGTCAGGAAGCCGCCCTCGTCGAGCACGAACCGGAAGTGATCGAGGGTGAGCTCCGTCGGGATCAACGACCGCGAGCCGTCCTCGGACCTCGCGTCGAACGCGGTCGAGATCATCATGAACACCGGCAGCAGCGTGAACGCGAGCAACGCGATCAGCGCCACGATCGTCAGCACCTTGCCGGTGGTCGTACGCGCGCCGAGCGTGTGGTTCATGGCGCCCTTGCGTGGTCGACGGCTGCCGACCCGCTGATCCGTCGCGGACGGCGGCGAGTCGTCACGGACCAACCCCGCAGGCGATTCGACACTCATCGCAGCTCGTCCTCCTTGAACATCGACCGCAGGTACACGATGGTGATCAGCAACAACAGCAGCGTCAGCAGCACCGCGATCGCCGAGCCGAGCCCGTACTCCTTCTGCGAGATGCCGGTGATGTAGGACCACGTGCCGAGGTTCAAGACGTCGCGGTTCGCGCCGTCGCCACCGGGCATCAGGAACACCTGCGTGAAGACCTTGAAGTCCCAGATCGTCGACAAGATGGTGACGACGGCGAACACCGGCCGCAGCATCGGGAAGGTGATGTTCCAGAACCTCTGCCACGCATTCGCCCCGTCGATACGGGCCGACTCCATCGTCTCGCCCGGCAGTGTCATCAGGCCGGCGAGCACGGTCACCGCGACGAACGGAAACCCGTGGTGCACGACGTTGAGCGTCGCGATGGAGTAGAACGACAGGCGGTCGACGAACCAGTTCGTCGTATCGGGGTCGACCATGCCGATCTTGTCGAGGCCGCGCATGACGATGCCGCTCGGTGTGTCGAAGATGAAGACCCACACGTACGTGCCGGTCACGGCGGGCATCGCCCACGCGACCATGATCGCGGTCGTCACGACCGCGCGCAGCTTGGTGCCGAGGCGCACCAGCAACAGCGCCACGAGGGTGCCCAGCACGACCGTGAGGAAGACGCACGCAACGGCGAACACAACGGTGTTCACGAGTGCGGTGCGAAGCAGCGGATCCTCGAAGATCGCGCGATAGTTGTCGAGCCCGACGGGGTTGCTGAGCCCGAGGTTCAGCTCACGCAGGCCGTAGTCCTGGGTCGACAGGTAGACGACGCGCCCCAGCGGGTAGATCAGCAGCACCGCGAGCGTCGCAAGCGCGGGGGCGAGGAGCAGCCAGGGCCGCCACACCCTCCGGTGTGGCAGCACCCGGCTGCGTCGCCCTGATGACAGGAGGGTCACTGCTCACCCACCTTGGAACACCGTGTTCATCTCGTCGGCGGCCGACGACGCCGCCTCGTCGACCGATGCCTTGCCGGTCAGGATGGACTGCACCATGGCCGGGATCGTGCTCTTGCCCTGGATCTTCTCGTACAGCGGCGTCACGGGGACGCTCGCGCCACCCTCGACCATCTGCTTCGCGAACGGTGCAACGAGCGGGTCGTTCTCCTGGATGACCTTGTCCAGCAGCGACTCGGTGCCCGGGAAGTAGCCGGTCTGGTCGCCCCACTTCTGCGCGAACTCGCCGGTCGTCATCATCTGTACGAACGTCCACGCGAGGTCGGGGTTCTCTGCGGTGTTGAAGACGCTCAGGTGTGAGCCGCCGACGAACGACGGGCTCATGTCGCCTTCGGGACCCGGGATCGGGAACGCGCCGATCTTGCCCTTCAGGTCGGGGTTCTGCTCGACGAGTGCTCCCGGCGTCCAGCTGCCCGCGATCATCATCGACGCCTCGCCACGCGCGAAGGCGTCACTCAGACCGGTCTCGTCCCACGTCTGCGCGGCGGCCGAGGAGAAGTCGTGCTCCGTCGCCAGGCCGGTGTAGAACTCGATGCCCTTCTGCGCCTCCGGCGAGTCGACCTCCGAGGTCCACTGGCCATCCTCCTCGGTCGCGATCTCGCCGCCTGCGCCCCAGATGAAGGGATCGGCGCCGTACTCGCTGTCGCCTGCGACCGGGAACGGCAACATGTCGGGCTCGGCCTTCTTCAGCTTCTCGCCGACGTCGACGAGCTCGTCCCAGGTCGTCGGCGGCTCGATACCGGCCTTCTTGAAGACGTCCGTGCGGTAGACGACGCTGCGCACACCCGCGTACCACGGCATGCCGTAAAGGCTGTCGTCGTACGTCCCCGCCTCCTCGAGGCTGTCGACGAGGTCATCGCGTACGCCCGCCTCGTCGACGCAGGCATCGATGTCGGTCAGCGCGCCGGCGTCGGCGAAGCCGGGGGTCCAGGTGGTGCCGGTCTCGGCGACGTCGGGTGTCGTGCCGCCACCGATCGCGTTGTTGAACTTCGTCTGTGCGTCTGCCCAGGCGACGAACTGCACGTCGAGCTTCGCGCCGGTCTGCTGCTCGAACTTTGCGCTGACCTCCTTGAAGAAGGGCGTCGCGTCGGGGTTGGTGCCTTCCATGATCCAGACGGACAGGGTCTCGCCCTTGGCGCCACCGTCGGTGATCGGCGCGCATGCGGACTTCTCGAGCTCGCCGCTCCCGCCGCCGTCATCGTCGCCGCCGCACGCGGCGACGGTCAGCGTGAGTGCCGCCAGGCACGCCACACCGCTCGTGATTCGACGTCTCATCGTCCTTGCCTTCCTTACCAGACCAGAGGTCTAATTCTTGTCACCTTGGGTTCACACGATCGGTTCGGGGAATATCGGCGCGACGATCCGGTACCTGTCGCCTCGGTAGATGGAGCGCACGAACTCGGCGACCCGGCCGTCGCTGGTACGCGAGGTGCGCTCGAAGCAGAATGCCGGGTCGCCCTCGGGAACGTCGAGCAGCGCGGCGTCGGCCGCCTCGACCAGACACGGCTCGATCACCTGCTGCCCGGAGCGGATCGTGACTCCGAACCGCTCCGACAGCAGCTGGTAGAACGATGCGTCCTGGAGCTCCTCGCCGGTGAGCCCGGGCACGAGATCCTGCGGAACGGACAGATCCTCGATCGCCATCGGTATGTCGTCGGCGAGCCGGAGCCTGCGTACGTTCAGGATCGTCGCATGCGGTGAGATCTCGAGCAGTGCCGCGTACGCGAGGCTGGCCGGGACCTGCCGCCACGCAACCGTGCGGCTGCCCGGGCGGAGTCCGCGGGCACGCATGTCGTCGGAGAACGACGTGGCCGACAACGGCTTGGCTACCTGGCTGGGCGCGACGAACGTACCCGACCCGTGTCGGCGCACCAGCTTGCGCTCGACGATGAGCTCGTCGACCGCGCGGCGCAGGGTCATCCGCGCGACCCCGAGCTCGCGGGCGAGCTCGCGCTCGGCCGGAATCGCCTCGCCGGGGAGCAACGACTCGATCAACGCATCGAGCCGCTCGCGTACCTGCGAGCGTTTGGCACCTGCGGCATCCACTGCCATAGACCATTGGTACACCGAATAGACCAGTGTGCGCCACAGTCTCGGGTGAGGTTGCGACCCAATCGTGACCTTTCGTGGCACCTTTACCATGTCTACATGGTAAAGGTGCACCTTGCACGGCGGATTCACCATGCACGGCGGACGCTTGCCATGCCGAGCGCGCCCCGGCACCGCCGCGTACGCCCGTCCGGCGACGCCTACGCTGTCGCCATGCAGCTGGAACCCGGCGAGCGCGCAACGCTCGAGGGCGCCGACGGTCAGGGCGCCGCGATGGCGATGCGGGTCGTCACCGGTCTCGCGCGGGCGTCCGGCGCCGAGCGGCTGGTCGAGATCGCATCGGTACACATCGACGGTTGCCTCTACCACGGACAGGCGGGCGTCGACTTCGCCGAGCGCCTGGTCGAGCTCGGCGCGCGTACGACGGTGCCGACCACGCTCAATGTCGGGTCGCTCGACCTGTTGCATCCCGGCATGGTGCGCACCGAGTCGGAGACCGAGAAGGACGTTGCCGCGGGCGGGCGCCGGCTCGCCACCGCATACGAGGCCCTCGGCGCTCGCCCGACCTGGACCTGCGCGCCGTACCAGGCGGACGTACGTCCCGCGCGCGGCGAGCACATCGCCTGGGCGGAGTCGAACGCGATCGTGTTCGCCAACTCCGTGCTCGGCGCGCGTACCGATCGCTACGGCGACTTCCTCGACGTATGCGCCGCCGTCACCGGGCGCGCACCGTACGCGGGCTTGCACCTCGACGAGAACCGTCGCGGCGAGGTAGTGCTCGACTGCAGGGGCCTCGGCGCGGGCGTACTCGAACTCGACCTTGCGTATCCGCTCCTCGGCTACCTCGCCGGAGAGATCGCCGGCACCGCCAACCCGGTCTTCGTCGGACTCCCTCCGGGCGTTTCCGAGGATCGTTTGAAGGCACTCGGCGCGGCGGCCGCATCCGCGGGCGGCGTCGCCCTCTTCCATGTCGTCGGTACGACGCCCGAGGCACCGACGCTCGATGCCGCGTTACACGACCGACCGCCAGAACACACCGAGGTCGTCACGCCAGAGCGGCTCGCGTCCGCTCGGCGGGAGCTCAGCACCGCAGAGGGCGACCGGCTCGACGCCGTCAGCGTCGGCACCCCGCACGCGTCGTTGGACGAGCTACGCGCACTCGCCGACGAGCTCGCCGACGGGCCACGAATCCACACCGGCGTTGCGATGTACGCGTCAACCGGTCGCACCGTGCTCGAACGGGCCCGACAGCACGGCATCGCCGAGGTGCTCCAGGACGCGGGCGTACGCCTGGTCGTCGACACCTGCACGTACGTGACGTCGATCCTCGACCCGAGCACTCGAGTCGTGATGACGAACTCCGGCAAGTGGGCGCACTACGCACCGGCGAACCTCGGCGTCGACGTCGTACTCGCGAGCCTCAGTGAGTGCGTCGCATCGGCGCGCGCAGGAAGGGTGGTGCTCGATGACGGCCTCCTCCGCTGAGCTCGTCGGCACCGTCCTGCATGCGGGCACGGGCACCGGACCGCTGCTCAAGCTGGACGGCCCGCTGTCGTTCTGGGGTGGGGTCGACGGTGCCGGGCAGATCATCGACCGTCATCACCCGCAGTTCGGTGTCTCGCTGCGCGGTCGCGTACTCGCGATGGAGTCCGGGCGCGGCTCGAGCTCCAGCGCGAGCGTGCTGGCCGAGCTGCTGCGTACGGGCAACGGCCCCGCCGCGATCGTCATGGCCCGGCCCGACGCGATCGTCACGCTCGGCGCGCTCGTCGCCGCGGAGCTCTACGGATGCGCAACGCCGGTCGTGGTGCTGTCACGGGAGGACTACGCACGCGTCCGCGGCGGAGTGCGTACGACGGTCGACGCGTCGGACGACTCGGCGAGAATCGCATGGACGTGAGCCCTATTCGGGTACTCGCGTCCAGGCCCCGATCATCAACGGGCAGAGGGCAAATCCATCATGGGCGTCGAGCTCGGCATCGAGCCGCTGCTCCAGGTCGAGTAGCGAGATCTCGTCGGCCGAAGCGATTCCCAGCTTCTCCATCGCCGGCGCGAGGGCGGCCACGTTGTTGGTCCATGCGGGCACCGGGGACTGTTCGCCACTTCCGCCCGCCGCTTCGATCCGCAACTGCGGGTCGGGGAGGCCGACGGCACGGTAGAGGGAGAACAGGGCCACGCCCATCCGGTCGTCCACACCGCCGGCGGCCAGCACGCCACGTACCCACTCGCGTACGTCGCGCCACAACGGCGTCTCCGGTTGTGCCCACGAACTTGCGAAATCTGCCTCGTGGAAGCACACGAGACCGCCGGGCGCGAGACGCGTGAGTGCGGCACGCAGGACGACCTCGGGCTCCGGCAGATACATCAGAATCGCGCGCCCGACGACGGCGTCGAACTCACCGTCGATGCCGGCGAGCGATGTCACGTCGCTCTCTCGGAAGTCGATGTTGGCGCGCCCCTCGGCCTCGGCCCAACGCCGCGCCATCGCGATCGCGCGCGGATCGTTGTCGACCGCGATGACGCAACCCTCGGAGCCGACGTACTCCGACGCGAGCATCGCGACGTGGCCCGCGCCGCTGCCCAGATCGAGCACTCGCATGCCGGGCGCGAGACCGGCGCTGGCGAACACCCGCGCGGTGAGTGGGTCCAGCATTGCGGATTGGATGTGCAGACGGTGTTCCTCGTCAGTAGCGTCCGCGAGCAAGTAGCCTCGTTGCGTTGTCATCGCAGCCTCCTTCGTAGGCGGCAGACGCTACGTACGGGCGCTGTCAGAGCTCTGTCACGCGGCTGCCGAGCCGCTATCCTGCTGCCGACCCACTCCGATCGGGAACCGAGATGCTGCTGCCCCCCGCCATCGCCGCCGCCGTCGCGTCCGGCGAGGTGCAGGTTGCGTTCCGCCGCTGGAAGCGGCCCCGAGTGAGGGTGGGAGGAACCTTCCTGACCTCGGCGGGCCTGATCGAGGTCACCGGAGTCGAGCAGGTCGACCCCGAACGCATCACCGATTCGGCCGCGCGTGCCGCCGGGCTGGCGACCGCCGACGAGCTACGAAAGCTCTTCCGCGGCGATCCGACCGATCCGGTGTTTCGGGTCGGGCTCGCGTACGCCGGACCCGATCCGCGACTTGCCCTAGGCGATGACACAGCGCTGACCGATGCCGACATTGCCGACATCTCCATGCGGCTCGGACGGCTCGACCGGGCCAGTACGCACGGCGCGTGGACGTCCGACACCCTCCGGCTGATCGAGGCCAACCCCGCAGTGCGCGCGGCGGATCTCGCCGAGTCGGTCGGTCGCGAGCGCGACCCGTTCAAGATCGACGTACGCAAGCTCAAGAAGCTCGGCCTCACCCGCAGCCTCGAGGTCGGCTACCGGCTCTCGCCGCGCGGCGCCGCGTACCTCGCCGCCATCGAACGTGGAGATCGCTGACAGCGCATCGCCACGATTCGGGACGCAACTGCTGGTTTCTGGCCGCCGATTCGACCATTGCGGCCCAGACCGGCGGCCAACTGTCGCGCTGGTCGGGCTCGCACCCTCCATGCGACGATGACGTGATGGACTCCACCGAGGTCGCCGCCGAACTCGACAAGCCCTTGGCCGGGCAGCTGTTGCGAGGGTCGCCGCTGATGCGCTTGGCCTACGTAGGTCTTGACGGCACTCCGCGAGTCATTCCGATCGCCTATCTCTGGAAGGACCGTCGCATCGTCGTGTGTACGGTGCCCACAAGCGGGAAGGTCAAGGCACTGCGTCAGAACCCTGCAGTCGCAGTGACCATCGACTACGACGGCCAACCGACGAGAGCACTCCTTCTCCGCGGTGTGGCCAGCATCGAGGTTCTCGACGGCGTTCCGCGGGAGTACCTGGCGGCCAGCCTCAAGACTCAGAGCGCGCGCGGCGCGGAAGACTTCGAGTCCGCGGTGCGTGCCTTGTACGACTCGATGGCGCGCATCACGATCACACCGACCTGGGCTCGCCTCAACGACTTCGAGACGACCATGCCCAAGGACACCGAGCGGATCGCACGCCAGACGGGCTTTATCGACTGACCACGCCTCCCCCCGCGAAGTGGCCAGCCCTGTCCTCCCGACCTGCGCAAACTCCCGCAGACGCCCTCAACCATTGGCATCTGAGGACTCGGCACCTCGCGTCATCTTGCGCCGATTTCCGGGGTCGATCCGGGACCGAGTAGATCCCAACGGTTGCCTGCGATGTCGAGGAAGACCGCGACACGGCCGTACGGCTCGGTGCGAGGGTCCTTCACGAATTGGACCCCGGATGTCTTCATCCGTTCGTACGTGACCTCGAAGTCATCGACCCGCAGGAAGAAGCCAACACGGTTCGCGGTCTGCTGCCCGACGACGGCGGCCTGGTTCTCGCCGTCCGCACGCGCCAGAAGTAGCCCCGTCGGCGCTCCCGGGGGTCGGACCACAACCCATCGTTTGGGGCGTCCATCGTTGGTCAACGATGGCTCGTCTTCAGCGAGGTCGAAGCCCAACGTGTCGACGAAGAACTCGATGGCAGAATCGTAGTCGTTGACGACGAGCGTAGTGAGATCAATGTGCACGCTGAGAGCGTAACGGCCCAGAACTCGCCTGCGGCCACATCTGACCCGTCCGCGCAAAGGTGCCGCTCGTAGGTCGGAGCGGAGCGGGTCAAGAGTCGAACAGTTGATCTGCAGCATCGGTCTGCCACCTGAGGTGCGATCACGATGCGAGGTCTAGCGCCTGAGAGCGGAGGCTCTCACCCTGTGCAGCATCAGTCGCACCCCGCCGACGTGGCCGCCCGACATGAGCAGCGCAGTACGGTAGGCGCGGCCGGACAGGCCGTGAAAGTCCGCATACGAGCGGGCGCGAAGCAGCGTCGACTCGCCGCGGTCCGGTGGGATGGTGAGTTCGAAGCGGAGCAGGTAGGTCGCGAACCGATGCTGCCCGGATAGATCCAGCCGATGGTGGGGCTCTTCGGCTATCACGGCGAAGCCGTTCGGCGGGCTCGCGCCAAGGATCCACGCGATGGGCCGACCCCGGCGGAGGAGCGTGGTGATGTAGTCCAGCATCGCCTGCCAGACCCGTTCCTGGGACGCAGGAATCAGGAGCTGGTGATCATCGAGGTGCGTGGGCTCCGACGTCATACCCCCGAGTATTGCGCGAAGCGATTCCGATGTGTCGCAAGTCGGCCGGCTCCGCATTCAGTAGTGACAACGCCGTCACATCCGAGGCACGCTGGGCCACGCCCGCCCAGGTCAGTGGCGGTGTCTGCCTCACATGTTGATCTAATAAACAGCAAGGTCGCCCTGACCTGCGCAAACTCTCGAAAGTGGTGTCTGACCTGCGAAGACGTCCGTTACAGGGCGAACGTCGGCTTACAGTCTGTTGACGTCGGTTACTACAAATTCGCTACAAGACGAACCGGCCTTGTCGAACACATGACCGACTTGCTCGTCCCATTCGTCGACCGTGCGGCCAGCCTCCCCATGGGAGTTGCTTGTGCGCGAGCGGCTGCCTGTCGCCGCCGCCGAAAGGGTCTCGGTTAACGAGGTCGATACCTGGGCCGAGGCCCGGCGAGGTCGTGGCGCATCGGACGGGCGGGTGGATGTGCGCGGATGCGTCTTGCGGCCGCCGCCGATGCACGCCTGGTCCTAGGCGCGAGCCGGTTCGCAAATCCACCACGCCTCTGCGCTGCGGCAGATACGCTTCACGCTGTGGGGGACGATGCGCCGTCGATCGACGACATCAACAACTTCTGGATCGACCTGCACAACAGCACCCAGGAACGTCACGACCGCGTGAACGCGGTCGACGGGTGGGCGGTTCCTCCGCTCACGGCACTAGGTCGAGACGACGAGCTCACCTACCCGTACCAGCTGTCTCACGCCGTGCACTCGTGCCTCGTGATGGGCGTCGACCATGTCCACGCGCTGTGCACTCTCGTGGTCGATCAGGGCATCATGCATGTCGCAGCGCCCGCGACGTTAGCGCGTGGCGCTATAGAGGTGGCGTCGGCAGGGTTGTGGATGCTGTCGCCGCGCGACCGCGTCACGCGCGTCCGGCGGCTGCTGGCATGGCATGCACAGAACCTCCGCGACGGAATTGGGGCCGCGACGACGCTTGGCGCGGAGGTGCCTGACGCGCCGGAGGTGCGATCGGACCTGCTCTTAGAGATTGCCGACCGTGCCGGCGTGCCGCCTGACTGGTCGACGTGGGCCCCGAGCAGCAAGGTAGCGAAGGTGGCTGGCGAGTACCTGACTGCGAAGGGGTCTCGAATCAACAATCTCGCCGCGTGGCAACTCGCCTCCGGTTTTGCCCACGGTCGCCCGTGGGTGGTCCACACCGTCGCCGACCGCGATGAGACCGACTCAACGACGCCTGGGGTGACCAACGCGACCGTCACGGCGAACTTCCAGGTCATGGCGCTGCTCGCGCGTGCCGCACAGGTCGCGCTCGACAGTCTCATGGAGTTGTTCGAGGCTCGGGCTACTCCTCCGCACACGGTGCAATCGACCTGGCCAACAGGAGCATCGGTACCCGACGCATTCAGCAGGTAACGTGCGCACCGCCGCGATCCTTCACGCCGTCGCCTCCGACGCCATCGACAACCCCGACCGCTCATCGTCATCGAGGCCACCCGGTCGGTTGCCGCCGAACACGACGGCCTGGCCCGCACCGGGTGCGCGAGCGGATCCCTCGTTCGGTGTTCGCGAAGGTCCTCGCGCAGCGGATGTTCAGTTTCGCCGACGAGGGAACCGCGGATGAGGAAGCCTAGGACCATGCATGATCCGACGGCGAGGTCTCTATGAGTTGGGACGACGTGCTCGCCTCGGCAGGTATCGCGACCGCGCTAGCGACATCGTTCTCGTTACTGACCGCGCTGTGGTGGCGCCGAGCGGATCGTAAGGAAGCTGACTGGATCCCGTTCAGTGGTCGCACCGAGTGGTACGCCGACTCGCGAAAGGCTCGCCAAGGATCACCGCCAACCGTGGCTTGTCGACTGGCGAATGCGGGTGACGCGACCGCCTTTCGCGTGCGGGTGCACGGTATTGGCTGCTACGCCACAATGTTGGTAGACGGCTCGATCGCGAAGCTGTCGCCGGCCGTACACCCGGGAGTCGAGCTCGGTCTGACGGCCTACGCCGATCCCAGCGACTGGGGCGAGGCGTTCGTGATAGCCACGTGGGTTGCGTCGCCGACCAGGAGGAAAGTCAGGTCTCGGCGCGCACAGGTTCTGAACCTCCGCGACATTTCGCCTCCACCGCGATTCCAAGCAACGGATGATGTGTACGACGAACCGATTGACGACAAGGAACGTCAACCGGACCCGCCACCCCAGATCGACTGGTACATCCCGAAGCAGCTCGCAACGACCACACCCCTGCCCACGAGGTGGCCGAGGTGGTTCTGGCGACACCGGATCATCCGCGATACCCGGCGAACCGCGGCCCGGTAGCGCACCCTGTGTGGCCGAGGCCGGCTGCGACGCGCGTCGCAGCACAGACGTGGACGACACGGCGCATCTGTGGCTCCCGACTACGGGCAACAGCGCGACCTCGAGCACGAGCTGAACCCGGAAGGGTCTTGGTCATTGGCCTCGGCGTTCAACCGCGCTTGTCCCTGCCGGTGATGTTGCGGCGTACCTCGACCGGCACCGACGCGGCCTCATCAAACTCCGACAGGTCACGGGTCCTGTTGTACTCATCCGCTAACCGGGCGTTGTCGCGTCGTTCGGTGATGGCCTGCTCTAGCGCCGTATCGAACTCGACATCGCTCTCACGCATGATCTCCCGCGCCCGCGGACCGAACTCGGCTACCTCTGCCTCACGGCCGAGACGCGCCAACTTCTCTTCCAACGATTCACTTTCGGGCATACGCCCACCTCGATCCTCAAGATCCATGGTCACACGTGAGCGGGGATTCGCGACGGTGAGACAACGAGCCAGCGAGGCTGGATCGCCTTGCGGTATGCGTTCATCTGCTTTGGTGAAGATCTGCGGTCCTAGACCAGACGTCGAGCAGACGCACCGTGTCGGGGCGTAGGTCGTGCTCGGTCCCGGTGTACCGCTCCAAGGTCGCGGCAAGTACCCACGGTCCGACGATCCCGCCACCGATTGCCTGTGCGAGCAGCCAGACAGGCACGCCGTTGTCTCGGTCGAACGGGTCGCCCATCAGATCCATCCACTGCCGCGCAGACTCGAGGATCTCTCCGTGAGCTAGCGCAGACTTCGACGACCAGAGATAGCGCCCGAGGGCATTGTCACCCTCGGGTAGGTCATCGACGATGTCCGTGAACGTCACCCGCTTGCCAACGGCACATGGACGCTTCCGCCAGACCTTCCACTGCCTCGATGCGGCATACGACTCGATCTCGTCGACCGTCCGGAGTACGCGGTGGGCAAGATCGTCCTCGTCGACTTCCTCGTCGAAGTCATCCTCGCTCGGCGATGTGCCACCCAGCAGTTGATCGACCTTGTCGGTAGCGACCAGCCTGGCATAGCGCTGGGTCAATGCGCGTTGCACGCGGTCATCCGTAGTGGTGCCGGCGAGTATGTAGTGCGCTCGAATCGCCGACTCGAATACGCCGCGGGCCAGCGTGATGCCGCCGAGGTACGTATCGGCCTCGGCAACCGACCGCGACAGCGCGCGGGCGTGATCGACCGCGGACGCCATCAGAAGACGTGCCTCCGCACCAACTAGCGCCGCCGCATCCGAGCCCAGCGACGGGGATGCGCGGTCTGCGGAGAGCGGTGACGCCTCGCCTGCGGTCCATTCCGATCGCGCGGACAGGTTGATCGATCTGGCGAGGTGATCTAGTCCCGCCGCGAGGTCGGCCCGCTGCTGCCGACGTTCCTCTACGGACTCGGCCAGGCGATCGAGTAGACCCTCAACGTCGAGAGATTCGTCGTCCATCCGGATGACGGGCGCGCTCAGCGGATACGCGCTACGCGTTGCTCGCGGGGCTTTCGGTGGTCCTGTACGTACAGCCAAGCCGACGGCGAGTATGTCTGTCGGACACCGTCTCCGGTGGTGATCACGAGTAGGCCGTGATCATTGAAGCGGTACTTCGCCTCGTCGTCGAACTCCTCGAACGCACCGGTGTTATCACTTGGGTAGAACAGCTTGAACGCCATGATCGCGATCGTCGCATACCGCAACCTCGACCCGCAGAGGTTCGATTCAACTCGGCTTACCGAGATCCCACCGAGCCCGCGCAGCCTTCCGCGCACTCATCGAGCGACGCTGCGCCTCCGCGACAGTACGGACCTCCGTTGGGTCGTCGGGCAGCCGGAGCTGCCGCAACATCGACGCCAACACGACCCGCTGCTGACGAACCTCCGGCAACATCGAGTTGATTCGCTCCTGACCCTGCGACCCGGACACCGTCAATGGAGCCGTCCGCAACGCGTCCTCGAGTTGCTCGATGGTGTCGGCGGTACGGGCCGCATGCGCGAGCAGTACGAGCTCGTCGGGTCGCAGGTCGTAGGCGTCGACGACCGACGACCACAGCGCGCGGCCGCGGGCCTGCAGCCGTGCAGGTGTGCGTGGCTTCGTCATGGTCTCGGTCCTTTCCTTCTGCAAAACGGTTCTCAGCGCCTATGCACATTCCGGCCTGCTATGGCGCCCGTGTGCCGGCGATGCCGGGGAGGGGTCCCCGCCCAGGGGTGTGAGCCCGCACGGCGGCAGGCCATGATCCGGGCGCGTCCGGCGACATGACGAACCGGACTCCCGCTACCGCCGCGCGGGGGTTCATTAGGCCGCGTCCTGTTCGGCGTCGTAGGCGTCGAGCTCGGCCGACGTCCATACGCCAGGTTGTCCGACGTGCCGATTGCGCATCCAATGCTCGGGGACGCGCCGTGGGTCGCCGGCCACCTTGTCGGCGGCGCGCCAGCGATGCTCGAGTGGCGTCGTCCGCTTCTCGGCGAGCGGGACGAGCCCGAGTCCGCGGAGTGCGTCGGCGAAGGAGTGCGCGGCGTTGAGTTTGTTCAGGACGAGTTCGAGGTTCTCCCAGTTGTGGCGCATCTCGGTGTCGACTTCCAGTTGGTGCATCGTCGGTCCCCACGGATGGTTGAGGTCGCGTACACCGCGCTCCGGAGGCCGGGGGTTGTCGATGCCGATGCGGTCGGCGATCTCATTCGCCTGGGCGATGAGGGCGTCGACCTCGGGCTTGAGCCAGCCGATCCAGGCGTCCTCGGGTACGGCTGCGAGCTTGGCGAGTCCTTGGGCGTTGATCTTGGAGATCGCTTGGCCGAGTGCGCCGGTCATTCCAAGGCCTGAGCCGTGATGGCGTTTGCGGTGTTCGTTGGCGTCGTCGATGGTGTTGGCTGCGGCGACTACCTTGGCCGCGCTGGTCTTGCTCTTGAGGTAGGAATCGACGGCGTCGTGCAGCGGCTTCTCGTCGGGTTCGGCACGCCCGGCTGCTACGAGGGCGTCGGCCTTGTCGGCGATGCCGCGGGCGGTGCCGACCGCTGCGATCGAACAACTGCCGTGCAGCTGCTCGGCGATGTCGACGGCGGAGAGCACCTGGGACAACGTGGGCCGGTTGACCTTGTACGGGTAGGGCAGTGCGTTTGAGTGCATGACGTGTTCCTTTCGCTGGTGCGGTGTTCAGCCGTTCCGGTAGATGCGGCTGGCGATGGCGTCGAGGGACTCATCCGAGGTATCGGGCAGGCTGTTGCCGTCGACGGCGCGCGCGGAGTCGCCCATCCGCTCGGCGATCCGCGCCCACGCGTTCTCGGCTTCGTCGCGGGCGTCCTTGAACGCACCCGTCTGGGCCACTCCGACGACGCGGGCTGCGGCCCGGTCGACGGCGAAGGCGAACCGGCCGATCCCGTCGTCGGTCGGGAGAACGGCGTCGTAGGCGGCCAGCTGGTTGAGCTGTGCCTTGGTGGGGCGGTTGCCGCGGGCGGCTTCCTCGAGCACGGCGCGGATCGGGTGGTTCTTGGCCAAGAAGCTGGGCCTGGTGTCGGTCATCGGTGTTTCCTTTCGTGTGTTGGTCAGGATGCGTCGGTTTCGACGATGGGGTGTCGGCAGCGGGTGCAGCAGGAGCGGCCGGCCAAGTCCTGGATCCCCCGCCAGGCTTGGGATCCGGTCCCGCAGGCGACGCACGGCCGTTCGGGTGGCTGGTTGGGCCAGGGTTCGTGTGTGGCGCGCGACGTCGCCGCCTGTCGCGCGTCGGGCGTGTGGTCGGCCGTCGGTGCCGTCACCGTCTCTGTTTCGGTGGACAGCGGCAGCGGGCGTGCGTCGAAGGTGATGAGCTTCTCGGTGCGGACGACGACACGATGCTCGGTGGTGGTGGCGTGCCGCCATGCGTGCGCGCCGCACATGTCGCCGACGTACCGGGCGTGGCACGTCGCGCACACGGCAACGGGCCCGATCGCCGATGCGGTCACAATCGGCTGGTGGAGGCCGGTCATGGTGCTGTCCTCGCGGTGTCGGTGGTCCAGCGTTCTACGCGCCATGTGCGGCGGTACGTCTCATGCCCGGTCTGTTCGTGATGGGTTGCGGCCCAGCCGGGCTGGCCGTTGACGGTCTCGAGGCAGTGCGGGCACCAGCACACGCACCGGTCGGTGTCGACGATCGGATCGGTCATGGCGTTCTTTCGGAAAGGGGAACGCTCCGTTGGGTTTCGGTGGTTGTTGGCGTGCCCGTACCCGTTCCCCTCTAAAGAGGAGGGGAACGGGGAACGGGGTGCACGCCCGTTACCGGGGAACGGAGGGGAACGCCTGGGGAACGGGGGAACGGTCACTGGTCACCGTCCTGATCTAAGTACGGCTTCAGCAGCTCGTGCGGCGTCTTGTCAGAGACGTAGCCGTCGACGATCAGCAGGTCGAGAGCCTCGCGTTTGCGATCGGTCTTACCGCGTACACCGGCGAGGATCCGCCGCTGCGACAGCGCGCCACGTTCCTCGAGAAGCGAGGCGATCGCGGACATGAGCTTCGTCGGCCGCCACGAGTCCTCACGCTCGAACGGGGGCTCCACGCTCACCTCCGCGAACGTGTCGTCGCGTGACTTGAGCGCGAGATCACCGAACCAGAACATGCCCTCCGACGACGGCAGCGCGTTACGCCGCAGCTGACCGGGTCGATCCTTGGCGATACGTACCGTCGTCCGGCCGGTCAGTCCGACGCCGAAGGGTGTGCGGTTGTCCAGTACGTATGAGGCTCCGTCGAGTCCGGAGAGCTTGTGCTGTGCGCCGATCGCCCAGCGCCCACGCCCTTCGCGGCTCTTCGTGACGTGGTCGAGGGAAACGGCTGCTGCACCGGATGCGGCGATCCGGCGGGGCAGGAGCTGCGCGAACGTTGCGGCGTCGTTGTTCTTGTCGGGGTCGAGTCCGTGCAGCGCCATCGCCTCGGTGACGCCGTCGATGATGCCGAGGGTCGGGCGGAACTTCGAGCAGCACGGCGGTCAGGTCGTCGAGGTGGATGCCGGTGCCGAGCGGCACGTTGGGCCGCAGGTAGTGGAAATTGGATGCGATGGTGGCGCGGTCGACGCCGAAGGCGAGTAGCCGGCCGATGATGCCGACCTCGGAGTCCTCGAAGTCGAGGTACGCGACGTGATACCCGGCGCGGATTTCGTCCTGGCATGCGGATAGGGCGAACCACGTCTTGCCGCCCTCGGACTCCGACACGACAGTGTGGGTACGTCCGGGGTAGAAGAGGCCGACGCCGTCGGACCGTGCGCCCACCGTCGGCTCGGGCGGTGCCGAGGTGCCGTCGAGGACGCCGGCCAAGTCGACGGGCTGCCAGGGTCGTCGACTGGCGATCTCCTCGCGGGTGTCGGCCTCCTTGCCCCAGAAATCCCAACCGTCGTCGTGGGCTGCGGGGTCGGTCATGCCGCCGCCTTCAGCGCGACGATCCAGGCCGTGCCGTACTCGACCCAGGCCCGGTCGGGCCAGGCGCGGCCGTCCGGCAGCGGTGCCGCAGTGATGCAGCCGACGCCGCGGAGACAGCCACACGGGCAACCAAGCAGACGCGGTGCACGCGGACGATCGTCTACGCTGACGTCGACGTCGCGGGTATGACGTTGTTGGGCGAGCCGTTCGGTGTCGGGGCGGCTCGCCTCCCTCTCTTGCATCGGTGTTCTCCATGCATTTCGTTGGGCACCTCATCGATCGGGACGTACTTGGGCAGGCCCTACTTCACTTTGATGAGATCGACGACGCGACCGAGCTCCGCGAGTGACTTGTCCATCTCGTCGACCCACCGTGCTCGCTCGTCGTCGGTCAGATCAGCGAAGTCGTCGGCGGCGAGCTCCTTCATCGGCAACGTCATCCCTGCCAAGGTGGTGATGACGTTCGACATCGCCTCGACCGGGCCGTTGCCCCTGTAGTTCTTCACGTTCCGTGGGGACGCCTCGCTGGTGGCCAGGCCTCGGGCGGGTTCGAGTTCGTGGTTGACGTCGCCCAACTTCGCAATCGACTCCGACACCATGGACTTGTAGCGACCCGCAAGCGTCTCCCGATTCACCGCGAACCGGTCGTCCGCGTGGAGGCGCTCGAAGCGGTCGGCGAGTCGCATAAGGTCGCGCACCGCATACCCGTAAACGCCTACGAGCGGATTCCGACGGTGAGACTTCTTGGTGGCTGCCGGAGCGGCATTGTCGTCAGCTGATTGCTGCTCGGCTCGAACAAGGCGGATGACTTTCCCAGTCGGCTTGCCGTTGGTCCGTTCATGCACGGTCCGCATCACCCGCGCAGCCGACTCGGGCTCCAGCCCAGACAGCTCGCGAGCCTGGCCGAGGTTGGTCGGGCGCGGCGCCCGCGGGTCCGTGGTCGCAATTGCGACCGTCTCGCGAGCGCGGGCGATGAAGTCGGATGCGTGGCCCTTGCTGAGCCCCCATCGCTTGCGGCAGTACTCATCGAACGTTCCGTACTCATCGCGGTACAGGCGCTGGTCGCGGACACGGGCAAGCGCCGCGCCGACCTCAACGAATGTGGTGAGGCCCCGCTCGATGGTCTCCTCCGCGCGGGTGAGATCGTCGCGCTCGTCGGGGGTGAGCGCCTTCACGCTGCTTTCGTCCGGCGCGGACTCGATAGTCACTACGCCGACATCCTGTTGGCGTGGCGCTCCTCGAGGCGGCGGTGCTCCTCGTCGTGAAGGCTGGCGAGCCAGCGCTCGACGTCCTCGCGGAGGTAGCGGACGTGCTTGCCGATCTTGATCGACTCCGGCCCCTCGCCTCGATGACGCCAGATGCGGAGGGTGCCTTCGGGGACGTCGATGAGTTCCGAGACCGAGGTCGGGCTGAGGTATTTCGACGGCATGACCGGGTTCCTTCCTATGTCCTGTAGCAGCGCATGCTGCGCGACCATGGAGTGAGACTAAGCACAACTTGACTTGCGCGTCAAACGAATGACTTGCGCGATTAGAGGACAGTCGCGTACCGTCGCGTGCATGGTGTTTGATTACGTTTCACGGTGGGCGGCAGCGAACATTCGTCAGCGCCGCAAGGAGCTAGGGCTCTCCGCCTCCGCGCTCGCAGACCGATGCGCCAGCCTCGGGGCCGAGTGGATCGACCGCTCCGTGATCTCGAAGATCGAGAGCGCGTCGGAACGTCGCCGCATCACACTCGACGAAGCGGCAGTGTTTGCCAAGGCGCTCAACACCGACCTTGGGAGTCTCGTCTGGATCGACCCACTGGCCCAACCTGATCCCGCACCAGCACCAGATGCACCTGAGCGCTGGCTGTTGAACGACGTGTGGCAGTACGACGCGATGTCCGCAGAGGCCGTGCTCGACCTCAAGCGCATGCTCGCCCGAATGACTGCGCAGGTCGACAAGTTTCTGGAGGACCACTAATGGCATCGATCAGCCCACCTACGTATGCGAAGGACGGCACTCCGCGGTACGTGGTCAACTACGAGAACGAGAACGGTGATGGCCGTCGCAAGACGTTCAAGAAGAAGATCGACGCCAAACGCTTCAAGGCGACCGTCGAGGCCGACAAGGCGCGCGGTATGTTCGTCGACCCTCACGCCGGTAAGGCGAAGTTCCAGGATGTTGCCGACGGATGGCTCGCCTCGCAGACGTTCGACATCACGTCGTATGGCATTCACGAACGGGCCCTGCGGTTGCACGTCTATCCGGTCCTGGGCGACACGGCGATCGGCGCTATACGGCCGTCGACGATCCAGGCATGGCTACGCGGGCTGACGATGGGCTCGGACACGTACAAGGCGAACACGTTCGGCACCGTGTCCGCCATCCTCAACGCCGCGGTGGACGACCGCCTCATCCCATCCAATCCGTGCAAGGCGGGAAGCGTCCGTGCCCCGAAACGCGGTCGCGCAGATGCGCACGCGTGGCCCCGTGATGCCGTCGCGTCGATGCTCGACAACATCGACGACTGGTACCGCATCGCGGTCGTTCTCGCGGTGGGCCTCGGATTGCGACAGGGCGAGGTGCTCGGCCTATCGGTCAACGACGTCGACTTTTTGGCCGTCGATCCAGAGGTCCGTGTACGGCGCCAGGTTCGCAAGTTCGACAACTCGCGCAAGGCGTTTCGTCTGCCCAAGGGTGGGCACGAGCGGACAGTGCCACTCGCAGGGTACGTGCGTGATGAACTCGCGGCGCACCTCGCGAAGTACCCGGCGCAGTCTGTCGTACTGCCGTGGAGGGACACCGACGGTAAGGACGTCGCGCATGACCTCGTGCTGACGACCCCGGCCGGCGGGCCCATCGACCGCGACGACTTCAACCGGAAGGTGTGGGCTCCGGCCCGCGAAGCAGCGGGTATCGAGGCACGACGCGAAAACGGGATGCACGCATTGAGGCATACCTACGCATCTGAGTTGCTAGACGGCGGCGAGAACATCCGAGCGCTCGCCGACTACCTCGGCCACTCCGACCCCGGGTTCACGTTGCGGACGTACACGCACCTCATGCCGTCGAGTGCTCACCGGGCACGCAAGACGATCGACGATGCGATGAAGCACTACAAATCCACTACAAGCCGTAGCGCCTAAACCGCGTTTGCGCAGGTCAGGGTGCACTTTTCTGCGCCGATCGTCACATGTTGATCATGTGCCCGGCAATACCGTGGACGGCCTCCTTGACCGCCTCGGACAGCGTCGGGTGCGCGTGTACGTTGCGGGCGATCTCGTCGGCGCCGAGGTCCCACAGCTGGGCCAAGGTCAGCTCCGGCAGCAGCTCGGTGACGTCGGGGCCGATCATGTGGGCGCCGAGGATCTCGTTGAACTCCGAGTCCGCGACCACCTTGACGAAGCCGGCGGTCTGGCCGAGGCCGTGCGCCTTGCCGTTGGCCATGAACGGGAACTTCGCCACCTTCACATCGTGGCCGCGCTCCTTGGCCTGCTCCTCGGTGTAGCCGAAGCTGGCGACCTGCGGCTGGCAGTACGTCGCCTTGGGAATCATCGTGTAGTCGAGCTCGAAGGTCTCGGCGTCCGCGATCGTCTCGGCCGCGACGATGCCCATCGCCTCGCCGGCATGGGCGAGCATCAGCTTCGCGGTCACGTCGCCGATCGCGTAGATGTGCGGCGCCGACGTACGCATCCGGCCGTCGATGTCGATCGCGCCGCGCTCGGTCACGCGTACGCCGGTGTTCTCGAGACCGTAGCCCTCGACCCGCGGCGCGAAGCCGATGGCCTGCAGCACCTTGTCGGCCTCGAGCGTCTGCTGCTGGTCGCCCTTGGTAACCGTGACCGTGACCTTGTCGCCGGTGTCGTCGATCGAGTCGACGCGGGTCGAGGTCAGCAGCTCGATGCCGAGCTTCTTGTACTGCCGCGTGAGCTCCTTGGACACCTCGGGATCCTCGAGCGGCAGGATGCGGTCGAGGAACTCGACGATCGTCACATCCACGCCGTAGTTGGCCATCACGTACGCGAACTCGATTCCGATCGCACCGGCGCCGGCGATCACGATGCTGTCGGGCAGCGAGTCCGACAGGATCTGTTCCTCGTACGTGACGACGCGCTCTGACAGCGATGTGCCGGGCAACAGCTTCGTGGTCGCACCGGTCGCGATGATGCAATTGTCGAAGGAGAGAGTCTCCTCGCCGCCGTCATTGAGCTTCACCTGCAGCGTGTTCGCGTCGACGAACGTGCCCCAGCCGTCGTACTCCCTGATGCCGTTCTTCTTCATCAGGAAGTGCACGCCCTTGACCCGCCCGTCGGAGACCGAGCGGCTGCGCTCGTACGCCTTGGAGTAGTCGAGTTTCACATCGCCGACCGTCACGCCGTAGACGTCGGTGGCCTCGTGCTGGATGAGGTGTGCGACCTCCGCGTTGCGCAGGAGCGCCTTGCTCGGGATGCAGCCGACATTGAGGCACACACCGCCCCAGTACTTCGACTCGATCACGGCAACTGACTTGCCGAGCTGGGAGGCGCGGATGGCGGCGACGTACCCGCCGACACCCCCGCCGAGGACAACGACGTCGAACCGTTCACTCATGCCCCCAGGGTAGGGCGTCGTCGGTCAGGACGCGTCCCTGAGGACATTTGCGACCCCGTCCTGCCCACTCGACTCCGCGTGCTGCAGCGCGGTCACGCCGTCGCCGTCGGCAATGGCCGGGTCGGCGCCCGCAGCAAGCAGGATCCGAACGATCTCCTGGTACGGCCGGGAGCCGTCGCCGAGGATGACGGCCTCGAGCAGCGCCGTCCAGCCGAGGTCGTTGACGTGGTTGATGTCGATGTCGGTACGCACAACCCGGCGTACGTACTCGACGTGGCCTCGCTCGCTGGCCGGGATGGCCGACAAACCGCCGTACCTGTTGCGGATCGACAGGTCCGGGTCCGCGGACAGCAGCGCCTCGAGCATCGGCACGCTTCCCGTCACGCCCGTCACGAGCCACGGTGTGTCGTGCTGGTCGTCGAGGGCATCGGGATCGGCGCCCAGGGCGACGAGCAGTCGCGCCACGTCTATCCGATCGTTCGTCACCGCCACCAGCAGCGGCGTACGACCGCGTTCGTCTCCGACCTCCAGTTCGGCACCGGCACGGATCGCCAGCGCGGCCCGGTCGGCGTCGCCCGATGCCGCGGCGTCCAGGAGCGCTTGGTCCGGTCGGGCGATCGGCCGCTCGTCGAGCGCGGCCCGCAGCGTCTCCGCCACAGCGTCGTACCCCTTCCGCGTCGCGTGGTCGATCGGCGCGACCCCGTCTTGGGCCGACGGCAGCCGTACGTCGGCGCCGCCGGCCACCAGCGTACGAACGGTGTCGACGTACCGGCCGGAACCGTCGCCGAGGACGATCGCCTCGTGGAGCGCCGTCCAGCCGAGGTTGTTGACATGGTTGACGTCGATGTCCGCCTGGATCAGCCGGCCCACGACACCGGCGTGACCGCGTTCGGCGGCGCGGATCAGCCCGGTGCCGTCGAAGCTGTCCAGCGACGTCACGTCCGCTCCGTGCCGCAGCGTGAGATCGAGCAGGTCGTCGTATCCCTCGCTGGTCGCTACCAGGTACGCGCTCTGCTCGGTGTCGTCCTTGGCGTTGACGTCGGCGCCATCTTCGATGAGGCGGCGGACCCGCGACACGTGGTTGTCCCATGCCGCCTCGATCAGCCGGGAATCCAGCTCGGCCTGGCGTTCGTCACTCAGCACGGTCGTCTCCTGCGGTCGAGTCGGTTGCTCCTGCCGGTCGGTCGGCCGCGCGGTCCGGGTGCCGCCGGACGCGGGCGCGGGCTCACCATTCTCGCTCTGTCCGGCGCAGGCCGCGACGAGCACCAAGCTCGCCGCAGCCACGGCAATTGCGCGGATCATGACAAGTCCCTCAGCGCCAGGGGAGCGAGGGCGACCGCCGCCCGCGCGAGTCCCGCTGCGATGCGCTTCATCTGTTGCTCCTTCGTCGTCTGGTTCCTCCACGATCCCCCCTCGCGTACGCGCGGCCATCGGGCATCCAGCCACACTCCGACCACCCGATCGGCCAACCGCCGATAGCCGAACGGATGATGCCGGCTGCCCCCACAGCACATAGGCTCGGCGAACATGAACACGTCGGCGTACCGGGGCGTGCGCCCGCTGCTGGCCGGCGCCGATCGGCTCGAGACCTGGCTCCACATCGCGTTCGTGGTGCTCACCATCACGTCCACCTGGCGCTACCTGGACGGCCATGGCCTGTCCGACCGCGGCCCCTGGGTGCTCGGCGGGGCACTGCTGCTCGTCGGGGTGTACGCGAGCTATCGGCTGTTGCCCGCGCCCGTGTGGTGTGGCGTCCTGGTCGTGGTGTGGATCGGCCTCACCGCCCTTGCACCGTCGTTCTCCTGGTGCGCGGTGCCGCTCGCGTTCGTGGCGCTGCGGGTGCTCCCGTACGCCGTGGCGTACGTGGTGGTCGCGGCGATGGTGGTCACGGTCGTCGTGTCCTGGTCGGCCATGTCCGACACGGTCGACCCGACGGTCATCGCCGGCCCGATCGCCATTGCAGTGCTCGCGGTGGGTGCGTACCGCGCCCTCGACGTGCAGGCAACCGAACGCCAACGCCTGCTCGACGAGCTGCACGAAGCGCAGGGCGAGCTCGCCGAGGCGCAACACCGGGCAGGGGTCGTTGCGGAGCGCGCGCGGTTGTCCCGCGAGATCCACGACTCGGTTGCGCAAGGGCTTTCGAGCATCAACCTGCTGCTGCAGGCGGCCGACCAGGACTGGGAGGCGAGACCGGCCGCGGCCCGCGAGCATGTGTCACAGGCCGCGATCACCGCGCGCGACGGACTCGACGAAGTGCGCCGGGTCGTACGCGACCTCGCGCCTGCGGAGCTGTCCGCCGGGGGCGACCTCCCCGCCGCCGTCCAACGCGTCACCGACGAGGCCACCCGCGATCGGGGACGCGCCTCGGTGCGCGTCCACGGTGAGCCGGCCGTGCTACCCGACCCTGTCGGAACGGCCCTGCTGCGTACGACGCGCGGCGCGCTCGCCAACGTCGTCGAGCATGCGGACGCGTCCCACGTCGTCGTCTCGCTGACGTACCAGCCGGACTCAGTCACGCTCGACGTACGTGACGACGGCCGCGGGTTCGACCCGACAGCGTCATCACCGGCAGGTCAACCGGCGCGGGGACGCGGGCTCGCGGGCATCCGTGCGCGCGTCGAGGAGCTCGGCGGCTCGCTCGCCGTCGAGTCCGCACCGGGCGACGGCACCGCACTCGCTGTCAGCATCCCGCTGAACGCGCCGACACAAGGCAGGATGTCCTAAGGCCGTGTCTCCTTATACCCCGCCGGCTCGCGTGCCTCCGCATCCCGCCTGGCTGCGTTACGGTCGCTCGCAGGAGGATTCAACTACAACTTCGCTCCCGCGCCTTGCCAGATCGGGCGCGGAGACCCGCTCGCTGATCGACGCGGCATAAGGAGACACGACCTGTGATCCGCCTCGTACTCGTCGACGACCATCCGGTCGTACGCGCGGGCGTGCGCGCGCTGCTCGAAGGGCAGGACGATCTGACCGTTGTCGGCGAGGCGTCCGACGCCGACGGCGCGACCGAGACCGTACGCCGCACGCGTCCGGACGTCGTTCTGATGGATCTCAACCTCGGCTCCGGCCGCGGCGGTGCAGAGGCGACCGCCGACGTCCGCGAGCTGCCCGACCCTCCCCAGGTACTCGTCCTCACGACGTACGACACGGAGGCCGACATCCTGGCGGCCGTCGATGCGGGCGCCGCGGGCTATCTGCTGAAGGACGCACCGGCCGACGAGCTGTTCCGCGCCGTTCGCGGCACCGCGCGCGGCGAGACCGTGCTGGCGCCCGCTGTCGCGGCGACGCTCGTACGCCGCGCGAGCACGCCCGGCCCCGTGCTCACCGACCGCGAGGTGGAGATCGTCGAGCTACTCGCGAAGGGCTTGGCGAACAAGGAGATGGCCAAACGTCTGCTCGTCAGCGAAGCCACCGTCAAGTCGCATCTGTCGCATGTCTACGCCAAGCTCGGCGTCGACACCCGCGCGGGTGCGGTCGCCACCGCGATCGAGCGGCGCATCATCCGTCGGTAGCGGCCAGGCCGTGTCTGCCTAGCTCGGCGTGCCCCACAGGTGACTCAGCACCGTCCTGAGCTCGCCGA
Organism: Solicola gregarius; assembly: GCF_025790165.1. GTDB lineage: Bacteria > Actinomycetota > Actinomycetes > Propionibacteriales > Nocardioidaceae > Solicola > Solicola gregarius. The sequence goes on along the minus strand of NZ_CP094970.1, from coordinate 2,608,505 downwards.
ACGCCGGCATCTGCCCACCGGACCGGAGGCGCTCGATGGCCCAGCTGTCGAAGGCGGGCAATGCCGCGGTGGTGATGCCGACGAGCAGCGACCGGTCTATCGGGATGGTGATCACGCCGATGTCGGCGCCATTGGCGATGAGGTCCTCGACCCAGCCGACGAACCGCCCCCGGCTCCGGTCGTAGAACGCGGCGTCGATCAGCGCGAGATCGGCGGGATGCTGCTCGATGTGGACCGTGATGTTGTCCGTACTCCGCTCCAGCTCCGCCCAGAACGCATCGGGGTCGGCGGCGGTCGGCCACGTTCCGAGCGCCGCGCCGAAGCGCTCGGCGACCTCGTCGAGCACCGCGTCGAGAAGGTCCTCGCGGCCGTCGAAGTAGTTGTACGCCGACGAGCGCGAGATGCCTGCAGCGGCAATGATCTGGTTGTACGACGCGGCGTCCGTGCCTTGCTCGGCGAACGCCTTCAGCGCGATATCGAGGATGCGGCGCTGTTCGTCGGCGGGTAGGCGATGGAAGCGAGGCAGTGGCACCCGGCGATACTAGCAATTGGACATGTAGTGTGTACAGGTGGTACACAGTAGTGGTCGGATAGTGCACCAACGCGAGCAGATGGGAACACCGTGACTGCGAAGACAACACCAGACGACGGAGTCATCGACGTCGACGGACTCGTGAAGACCTTCGGGTCGTTCCGCGCCCTCGACGGGCTCGACCTGCACGTACGCCGCGGCGAGGTGCATGGGTTCCTCGGACCCAACGGTGCGGGCAAGTCGACCACGATCCGGATCCTGCTCGGTCTCGTCCGGGCGAGCGGCGGCAGCGCGAGGCTGTTCGGTGGCGACCCGTGGCATGACGCCGTACCTCTGCACCGCCGGCTCGCGTACGTGCCAGGCGATGTCTCGTTGTGGCCGGGCATGACCGGCGGCGAATGTATCGACGTCCTCGCCTCGACCCACGGCGGACTGTCGGCCGAGCGCCGTGCCGAGCTGATCGAGCGCTTCGACCTCGACCCGTCAAAACGTAGCGATGCCTACTCGAAGGGCAACCGGCAGAAGGTCGCCCTGGTGGCGGCCCTCGCGGCAGACGTCGACCTGCTGGTGCTCGACGAGCCGACGTCCGGCCTCGACCCGCTGATGGAGAAGGTCTTCCAGGACACCGTCCGCGAACGTACGGGCGAGGGCGTGACCGTACTGCTGTCGAGCCACATCCTCTCCGAGGTCGAGGCTCTCGGCGACCGGGTGACCATCATCCGCAAGGGCAAGGCCGTGACCTCCGGCACGCTTCCCGAGATGCGCAGACACACACGTACGTCGGTGCACGCGGTGACGGACGCCGAACCGGCGGCGCTCGTGAACCTCGGGGGGGGTTCACGAGCTTTCGACGACCCGCGCGGACGACCGGTTCGACGTGACGTTCAAGGTCGACACCGACCAGGTGAACGACGCGATCGGAGTTGTGCACGCGGCCGGGCTGCATTCGCTGACGGCCGAGCCGCCCAGCCTGGACGACCTGTTCCTCAGCAGCTACTACGGCACCGAGACCGACTCCGTCGAGGTCGGCTCGTGAGCGCGCGGACGGCGACGGTCGACGCACCCGACCGCCCGCTGCGCGGCGGCACCCGGATCATGCTCACCACGCACTGGCGCAGCGGGCGGCGCGCCTTGCTGATCTGGGTGATCGCGATGGTCGGCCTGTTCGCCGCGACCGCCTGGTCCCTCGACAGCGTCTACGACACTCCGGCGAAGATCGCCGAGTACGCTGCCGGCGTCAGCGGGGCGGACAGCTCGACACTCGCGATCAACGGCACGGCGTACGGCGTCGACAACATCGGCGGCGTCATTGCGTACGAGTTCGGCTTCATGAGTGCGATCGCCGTCCCCCTGATGGGCGTCCTGCTGATCGCACGGTGGACGCGGCGCGAGGAGGAGAGCGGCCGACTCGAGATGATCCGCGCCGGCGTCGTCTCCCGGCGGGCGCCGCTGGCCGCCGCGCTGATCTGGACCACGGCGGCGTTCGCCGTCATGGCGGTCGGATACGTACTCTCGCTCGTCCCGATCGGGATCTCATGGGCCGACGCAACCGCGTACGCCCTGTCGCAGGCGGCACTCGGGCTGTGGTTCGCGGCTATTGCCGCGCTCGCGGCGCAGGCCGCGGAACGCACCCGCGGGGTGTACGCGGCGAGCATCGGCGTACTCGCACTGGCGTTCGTGCTCCGGGGGGTCGGCGACGTCGAGGACAACTTCCTCACCTGGCTCTCGCCGCTCGGCTGGACCGAGGAGACCCGCGCGTTCGCCGACACGCGCTGGTGGCCGATCGCGCTCACCCTCGCACTCGCGGCGCTGATCATCGTCGCGGCATTCGTCGTGCTCGAGCGCCGCGACCTCGGCAGCGGCGTACTCGTCGCCCGCCCAGGCGCGCCGACCGCGGGTGCCCTGGTACGCAACAGCTTCGGCCTCGCGGCGCGGATGCATCGCAACATCGTGCTGGGCTGGGCGGTCGTCGCCGTTCTCGTCGGCGGCTCGTTCGGCTCGGTGATCGACGCGATCGAAGACGTCGCGTCCGACAACGACACCCTGCAGGACGTGATGGCCGGCGGCTCCGACCAGGCCGACGCATTCGTCGCCTTCGTCGTGATGATCGTCGCGCTCGTCATCGGCGGGTACGCGATGGAAGGCGCGAGTCGGATCAGCGAGGAGGAGCGCGGTGGCCGCCTCGAACCCGTTCTTGCCGGGTCGCTCGGCCGCCTGCGTTGGCTACTCGGACACGGCATCGCGATCTGCGTCGGTGCAGTGGTCGTGACGCTGGCCGGCGGCGCCGCCCTCGGAGCGGGAGTCGCCGCATCGGAGAGCGACGGGAGCCAGTTCGGGCGGATGCTCGGCGCGACGTTCGCGTACCTTCCCGCGATGCTGGTGCTCGCCGCGCTCGCGGTGCTCTTGTACGCCGCGAAGCCGTCGCTTCAGCCGATCGGATGGGCGGCCTACGCGTACGTCGCGGTGGTAGCGATCCTCGGTGACACGCTTCGGCTTCCGGACTGGGCGATGAACATCTCACCGATGAACTGGGTCGGCAGGGTGCCCACGGAGTCCGCGGAGACCTGGGCACTCGTCGTCGCGCTTGTCGTGGTGTGCGCCTTCGCCGCGGCGTCTGCTCTGGCCCTGCGAGGTCGCGATATTCCTTCCACGTAAAGCGATGTGACCCGACGAGGAACCCGACGCGGGTGGCCTGCATCCAACGGCACGTTCGGCTCCCGAGCCGCCGCCCACGCCACAGGTCAACCCCGGAGGGAACGTCATGTCCACGCTGCTGAAACAGCCGGTGTTCGTCGTCGAGCAGCGCGGCAAGGCATCCGAGCTCGACGTCGGTTCCGAGATCCGCGATGCCGACGGAAGTACGATCGGCGCGATCCGGCCCGTCGAGCAGAGTGCTGCCCGCAAGGCCTTTCGCCTGGTGGCGAGGATCGACGCGTACCTCGGCCACACCTTCGAGGTGACCGACCGCACCGGCACCGTGCAGCTGCGCCTCGATCGACCCGCGCGGTTCGTACGGTCGCGGCTGGTCGTCACCGAGCCGAGCGGGCGCGAGATCGGCGAGATCACCCAGCTCAACTCCCACGGCAAGATCCGGTTCGGCCTCACGTACACGGGCAAGCCGATCGGCGAGCTGCGCGGCCGGAGCATCCGCGGCAGCTCCTTCGACATCCTCGATCGCGAGGAGAACCAGGTAGGGCGCGTACGCAAGGAGTTCGAGGATCCGAACGAGAGGGACGGAAGCCGCTCGGTCATGCTCGACTCCGAGGTCGCCGGCCCGCTGCGCACGCTCGCGATCGCCGCCGGCATCGCACTCGACCTCGCCCTGCATCCGTCCGGCGCCGAGTGAGCCGACGTACCATCAGCGAGCGAGCAGTCGCGCAGCGGCGGCCAGGAGCTCTTCGGCGTCGCGCACCACCGCGGCGACGTACGCATCCGGGCGAAGCAGCCAGATCTCGTCCGCTTGGATCCCCAGAGCCTCGGAGACGGTGATCGCGGCCATCGAGTCCTCGATCGCCGCGACTGGCATCACGCGTACGGGTGCGGACACCATGGCGCGTACCGCCCTCGAGACCGACGTCGCGTCGACGTCGGCCCCGGTCAGCACTGTCAGATGCTCGCGCGCCAACGAGCGCAGCGGGATGGCGACGCTGTCGTACCTCGCGGGCACGTCGGGCAGCAGGATGCCCGGTGCGGGTGCGGGAGTGAAGCCTTTCGGGGGCCGACCCTCGAACGTCCGCGACGGGTCGAGCGTGGTGAGCGGCGAGTCGACGTACCAGAACGGCTCCGCCAAGCGGCCCGAGTCGACCCGTGCGCGCGCCGAGGGGTCGGCGCCCGCGTCGTCGAGAGTCACCCGCCGGTACGCGATCTGCTCGGGAGTCTCCGGCGCGAGGAAGTCCATGGTCGCCGAGGTGATCGTCAGGTTCTCGACGGCGGCGGCGTGGCGTTCGTCGTCGTACGTGCGGACGAGAGCGGGCGATGCGTAGCCTCGCGATGCGTACGCGATTTTCCAGGCAGCGTTCTCGGCGTCCTGCACGCCGGAGTTGAGCCCGCGGGCGCCGAACGGCGTCACCAGATGCGCGCAGTCGCCGGCGAGCAGTACGCGCCCAGCGGACATCCGGTCGGCGATTCGCTCGTGCGCACGGTAAACCGAGCACCAGACGATCTCGTACGCCGCGTCGCCGACGATCTGTCGGATCCGCCGATCGAGCGCACCCGACCGGCGCTCCTCGTCGAGGTCGTACGTCTCGTCGACCTGCCAGTCGATGCGGTACGTCGAGTCCGGACAGGGATGGATCAGTACCTGCCTGCCGGGATTCCACCGCGGGTCGAAGTAGAACCTGCGCTCCGTACGCCAGTCCGGAAGCTCCGTGCGGATATCGCAGATCAGGAAGCGGTCGGCATAGCTGTGCCCGTAGAACTCGATGCCCAGCGACTCGCGCAGGTCGTCGCAGTGGCCACCCGCACACATGACGACGTACGTCGCACGCAGCTCGAACGGACCGACCGGCGACGTACCCACGACGGTCACACCGCCGGCGTCCGGTCGGATCCCCGTCACGCAGTGTGCCCACCGAGCGTCGACGAGTGGCTGACTGCCGAGTGCTGTGTCGAGGATCCGTTCGGTACGCGACTGGGAGATGTTGACGAACGGCGGAAACCGCGACCGCCCGCGGTCCTCGAAGGTCAATGCAAAGAGCTCGAGATCACGGTGGAAGGTACGAGCCGTCGTCCAGGTCACACCCTCGTCGGCGACCTGCCGACCCGCGCCGACCGAGTCCCAGATGTCAAGCACGTCTCGCTGTTGACAGATCGACCTACTGCCGACGTAGTCGCGCTCGGGTCGCTCGTCGAATGTGATGACGCGCAGCCCCCAGCGCGCGAGCAGGAGCGATGCGGACTGCCCCACCGGGCCGTTGCCGACGACGACAACGGCATCATCGTGCGCCCGCCCATCGGTCACGCCTGCAGCGCCTCCCACACCTCGCGGTCGCGTTCGGCCGTCCAGATCTGCGGCCAGTCGATACCGTACAGCTCGTCCCACAACCGTTGAACGTCGAACGGCAAGCAGTGCTCGAAGATCGGCCATCGTCCGTACGTCGGCTCGAGCGCCGCATGCGCCGCCGCGAACGCCTCTCGTACCCCACCGCCCAGCGCATGGACCCGACCGACCTCGTCTCGCAGGACGGTCAGGAACGAGCGGGACTGCTCGATGGCGGCCTCGACGGCTTCGCGCCCGCGTACGACCGAGCCCCGACCGCCGACGAGGTACTCGGCGCCGAACGCGGCGATTGCGTCGAGTGTGCCCGTCGACCAGTCGGCGTGGAACGCATCGCCCGTGTACAAAGCGGCCTCGGCCTCCACAAGGTCGCCGGCGAACAGGATTCGGTGCTCGGGAAGCCACGCGACGATGTCACCGGCGGTGTGCCCGCGACCGCAGTACGCAAGCTCGAGCGGCCCTCGGTCGCCGCCGAGGTCGATGCTCAGCCGGTCGGTGAACGTGATGTCCGGCCAGGTCAGACCGGGGATCGAGTCGGGATCCCGGAAGAGTCGCGGCATCCTGCCCAGCTCGCTGTCCCAGTCCGCCTGTCCACGGTCGGCGATCAGCCGCCGCGTCTGCTCGTGTGTGATCGTCACCTCTGCCCCGAACGCACTCGCGCCGAGCACGCGTACGGCGTGATAGTGGCTGAGCACGAGGTACCTGATCGGCTTGTCGGTCAGCTCGCGAAGCCGGTGCAGCCAGGCCTGCGCCGCGACCGGCGTCGCCCTCGCCTCGAACGCGACCACGAAGTCCTTCCCCTCGACGGCTCCGACGTTCGGATCGCCCTCGGCGGTGAGCGCATACACGCCGTCGGCCAGTGTCTCGAGTGTCTCGGTCTTGTCGGCGAGGTCGGCCGACGATGCGAACGGCTTGGACATGCCACCACATTGTCCGAGACCGCGCGACGTGGCAACAGCAGTATGTTCGGACACTGAGTCTCCCTGGTCTTCCGCATCGGAGGTGGACAATGAGCAACCGGGCCGACGTCGCTCTCGTTACTGGCGCGTCCCGCGGACTGGGAGCCGCTGTTGCGCGGTCCCTGGCCGCTGACGGCTGGGCAGTGGCGGTCGGCTACCGGTCAGGTTCGGAGCGCGCGCAGCGGGTGGTCGACGACATCCGCAACTCCGGTGGTGCCGCGGAAGCATTCGCGGCCGACGTCACCGACGAGTCGCAGGTGACGGATCTGGTCGACCGAGTCACGAACGATCTCGGCGAGATCGAGGTCCTCGTTGCCAACGCGACCGGTCCGCAGCCGAGAGTGCCGGTCGACGACCTGACGTGGCAGGCGCACCTGGACCAACTGGAGTTCTTCGTCAAGAGTCCGACACTGCTGCTGCGAGCCGTGCTACCGAGCATGAAACGGCGTCGCAGTGGCCGGGTCATCCAGATCGGTTCCGATATCTTCGAGCGCGCCCTCCCGGGCATGTCCGCGTACGTCGCGGCCAAAGGAGCTCAACTCGGCCTCACCCGATCCTGGGCACGCGAGCTGGGCCCTTTCGGGATCACCGTGAACGTGGTCGCGCCCGGCTGGATCCCGGTGGAGCGACACGGCGACGTACCCCCGGAGCAGGTGACCGAGTATCTGGCCGACGTGCCGCTCGCCCGCATGGGCATGCCGGGTGATGTCGCCGCAACGGTGAGCTTCATCGCCTCCGACGCCGCCGGCTTCATCACTGGAGAACGGATCACCGTCAACGGCGGCCACACGATCGACTGACCCGGGTCGTTCGAACGCGACGTACGTCCCGTAAGAATGGGCGGCATGGCGCGTACTGACCCGGCCGCAGAAGTCGACAGCTACCTGATCGACGCAATCCGCCGCATCGCACCGGTCGGAGTCACCGACTCCGCCGGCGACGGCAAGCGTCTGCTCGCGTTGTTCGACGCGCAGGCGGGTAGCCGCCAGGTGGATCTCGCGGCGCGCGATCTCGGCCGTCGCGGCCTCGGCTACTACAGCATCGGGTCGGCAGGCCACGAGTCGAACGCGGCAGTCGCGGCCGCCCTGCGGCCGACCGACCCCGCTCTCCTGCACTACCGGTCGGGAGCGTTCTACGTCGAACGCGCGAGCCAGGTGCCGGGCCAGCATCCGCTTCGCGACATGCTGCACGGAATCGTCGCCTCGGTCGACGACCCCATCTCGGGCGGGCGGCACAAGGTGTTCGGCAACGCCGACCTGTCGGTCATCCCGCAGACGTCGACGATCGCCTCGCACCTGCCCCGCTCCGTCGGCCTGGCGTTCGCGCTGGGCCGTGCGTACCAGCTCGGCGTACGGCCCGAGTGGCCGGCGGATTCGGTGGTGGTGTGCAGCTTCGGCGATGCCTCGGCCAACCACTCCACCGCGGTCGGCGCCATCAACGCCGCATTGCACGCGAACTACCAGGGCGCGCCGATGCCGTTGCTGCTGGTGTGTGAGGACAACGAGATCGGCATCAGCGTGCCGACACCGCGAGACTGGATCGAGCGTACGTATGCCGAACGCGACGGTCTCGCGTACTTCGCCGCCGACGGCGCCGACCCGGTCGGCTGCCTGGAGGCCGCGACAAAGGCCGCGGAGTGGGTACGCGAGCGCCGGTCACCCGCATTCCTGCACCTGCGCACCATCCGCCTGATGGGCCACGCGGGGTCCGACGTCGAGTCCGCGTACCGCGCACCGGCCGAGATCACCGGCGACTACGGCCGCGACCCGCTTCTCGGTACGGCGCGCGCACTGGTCGCGACCGGCACGTCGACGCCCGCCGAGGTGATCGACCTGTATGAGAGCAAGCGATCGGAGGTCGCCGAACTCACCGCCGCCGTTCTCCGTAGCCGTCGCCTGACCAGCACCGCGGAGGTGATGGCGACCATCGCGACGACCTCCACCGAGGCGATCGCGAGGCGCGTCTCGGAGATCTCCACCGAAGTCGACGGAACCCCACTCACGGTCGCCCAGTCGATCAACCGCGCACTCGCCGACGAGCTCGCGTACGACGACCGGGTCGTCGTCTTCGGCGAGGACGTCGGTCGCAAGGGCGGCGTGTACGGCGTGACCCGCGGGCTTCGGAAGGCCTTCGGCGCGCGGCGCGTGTTCGACACTCTGCTCGACGAACAGAGCGTGCTCGGTACGGCGCTGGGGTCGGGGCTGGCGGGACTGCTGCCCGTGCCGGAGATCCAGTACCTCGCGTACCTGCACAACGCGTCCGACCAGCTGCGGGGTGAAGCAAGCACGCTGAGCTTCTTCTCCAACGGGCGCTATCGCAACCCGATGGTCATCCGCATCGCCGGGTACGCGTACCAGAAGGGGTTCGGCGGACACTTCCACAACGACAACGGGATCGCAGCGCTGCGTGACATCCCGGGCCTCGTGATCGCGTCGCCGTCGCGCCCGGACGACGCGGCCTCGATGATGCACACCTGCCTCGCCGCGGCCGCGGTCGACGGCCGCGTGTGCGTGTTCCTCGAACCGATCGCGCTCTACCACACCAAAGACCTGTACGCCGACGACGACGGACGATGGCTCGCCGCGTACCCCGACCCGGGCGATCCGTCCACGCAGGTGCCGCTCGGCAGGGCGCGTACGTATGGCGACGGCACCGACCTCACGATCGTGACGTTCGGCAACGGCGTACGCATGAGCATGCGTGCGGCGCGCCGCCTGTCGGAGCGGGGAGTCTCGGCGCGGGTGGTCGACCTACGGTGGCTGGCACCGCTGCCGGTCGAAGACCTGATGGAGGCGGCCGCGGCGACCGGCCGCGTGCTGGTCGCCGACGAGACCCGGCGTACTGGCGGGGTGTCCGAGCAGGTCACGACGGCCCTGGTCGACAGCGGCTTCGCGGGCCGGGTGGCCCGGGTCGCGAGCGAGGACAGCTTCGTCCCCCTCGGCGACGCGACCCGGCACGTACTCCTTGACGAGGACACCATCGTGCGCGCGGCCACCGACCTCATCGCCCGCTGACTCGAGAACGCCAGGGATATCAGGCCGGCGTCGAACCCGCGACCGCTGTGCCGTCCACGTCTTCAGCACGGATCACGCGGGCGGCAAGCCCACCTCGTGCGTAGGCGTCGACCGTGAGCGGAGCCTGACGCTCGCTCGTCTCGATCAGCAGGTGGCCGCCGGGCGCGAGCCACGCGGCGGCGTCTGCGGCGATGCGTCGGTGGATCTGCACCCCGTCCGGGCCGCCGTCGAGCGAGACACGCGGTTCGTACGAACGCGCTTCCACGGGCATCGTGGCGATCGCGTCGGTAGGTACGTACGGCGCGTTCGCGACGATGATGTCGATCCGACCGCGCAACGTCTCCGGCAGCGCATCGAACAGGTCGCCCTCGTACGCGTGGCCGCCGAACGCGCCGAGGTTGCGCGCGGCGAATCGTACGGCGGCCGGGTCGACATCCCCGGCGTACGCCTCGACGCCTGCGACGTCGGACGCGATCGCCGTAGCCACCGCCGCAACTCCGCAGCACAGCTCAACGACGACCGTGCCGCCGACGGCGAGCGCCACCGCCTCACGGACGAGCACCTCGGTACGCCGGCGCGGCACGAAGAGGCCCCGGTCGACCGAGATGCGCAGGCCGTGGAACTCGACCCAGCCAAGGATGTGTTCCAGGGGCGTTCCGGCGACCCGCTCATCGACGAGGTCGGAGAGTTCATCGGGGGTCGTTGCCGCCTCGACCAGCAGCCGCGCTTCGTCTTCGGCGAACACGCAGCCCGCACTGCGCAATGCGTCGACGACGTCTTGGGTCACTGCGTCCTCGACGCGTAGTCGACGGGCGTCACGTAGCGCTGATCGGAGTGCGCCTTCCAGTACGCGTCGCGCAGGTTCGCCGTCACGTGTCCGACGCGGCCATCGCCGACCGGCGAATCGTCTACGGAGGTGATCGCCATGACGCCACCGGCCGTCGAGGTCGCGAACAGCTCCGACGCTTGGCGCAGTGTCGGCTCCTCGAGGTCGTCGATCGTTGTCGAAAGCCCATGCTCTGCTGCGAGTTCGAGCACGGTGCGCCGGGTGATGCCCTCGAGCACACCGACCGCCGGCGTGACGAGCGCGCCGTCGACGACCGCGAACACGTTGTAGCCGGGCCCTTCCGTCACGAAGCCGCGATGGTCGAGCAGGATCGGGTATCGGCCGCCGCGGTCGTACGCCTCGAACAGGCCCCTCGTGAGGTCGCCCCAGTGGAAGTTCTTCACGGTCGGGTCGACGGAGTCGGGCGGAATGCGCCGCGTCGACCGCACCACAACCGCATCCATGCCGGCCTCTTCTTCGGGCCGCAGGATCCATACGTACGGGATCGCGTAGGCGTAAAGACGGTTGTCATACGTGCGAGGGTCGCGCGACCCGGAGGTCGGCACTCCGCGGGTGCACATGACCTCGACGTACGCCTCCCGCAGCCCTGAGGCCCGTACGAGCCGGTCGAGCAGCTCCGTGATCTCGGATCGGTCGAGCGGCACGGTCATCCGGAGTCGCTCGCAGCCGCGGAGGAATCGGTCGAGGTGGTCGTCGAGCCGGAAGAACGCTCCACCCCACACGCCCACGACGTCGTACGTCACGTCGGAGCGGGTCAGACCGGTGTCCAGCAAGGGGATCCGTGCCTGATCGACGGGAACGACCTCACCGTCGACGTACGCGGCTCCGCGCGCGAAGTCCGCGTCGGCTCGGGTCTCGCTCATCCACGTCCTCTCGTCGGCACACTTCCTCCGAGCGTACGCGCGACGTCAATGGCGTTTCGGGCATGCCGGTCGGCCAAGCGTCGCCACGGACAAGGTTCAGCGACGCGGCCTCGTGGCAAGAATCGACCTTTGGCCGGTCCTGGGCGGTCAAAGGTACATTCTCTCGTCGCGGCCACAAGCGGTAGCGTCATCCCGACATCCGCCGTCGGAGGAGAGCCGATGAAGGTCAACCACGAGCTGCGGTACGACGCGAAGCCGGCCGCCGTGTACACCATGCTGACCGATCCGTCGTTCCGCGAGCGGGTCTGCGATCGGAGCCGCGCGATCGACTGGAATGTCGACGTCGTGGAGACGTCGGGCGGCACTCAGGTGACGGTCGAGCGTTCCCACGCCGCTCCGAACCTGCCGGGCTTTGCGCGCAAATTCGTCGGTGACTCGATCCGGATCGCCCAAGTCGAGACCTGGTCCAACGAGACCACGGCCACTCTGCAGCTCACGATTCCCGGCAAGCCCGGACGGCTCGTCGGCACGTCGGAGCTCACGACCGACGGCGACGGCACCCTGCAAACGATCTCGGGGACCCTCAAGGTCGGCGTGCCCCTCATCGGCGGCAAGCTCGAGGAGCTGGTCGACGGGTTCCTCCGCAAGGCACTGCGCGCGGAGCAGCGAGTGGGTGCCGACTGGCTGGCGGACGCCGGCTGACGCACCGGTTCAGCGAGCCTGCAGGGCGTCGAGGGCGATGGCCTGGGCGAGTACGAGGATCCGATCGAGCGAGTCGTCGTCGAGGCTGATGACGTAGTGATCGCGAAACCGGGTCTTCTTCTCGAAGCTGCCGACGTGCTCTGAGTCCCGCTGGAACTCGAAGTGGTACTTCCAAGGGAAGGGCGAGTCGCCGATCCAAGGAATGAAGTCCCAGATCCGACGGAACAGCGCCATGCCGCCACTGCGCTCGGTGATCGAGACCGACCTCTGCCCGGGTTGTTCGAGCAGCCAGGTCGACCGCAGCAAGGACTTGCCGAACTTCTTGGTGAACAAGCCGATCGGGCGGCCGTCGGGGCCCGTCACGTCGTACGACCCTGAGATGTCGATCGCCTTGCGGGCCTTGAACCCCCCCGAGCACGATCGACTTCGTGCTGTCGGTGAAGAGGGTGACCTCCTCCTTGAACTTCATTCGCTTCTGTTCGACGAACACGACGAGCTCGCCCGGCTCGCCGCCGTCATCGGCGAAGACCTGGTAGCGGTTGACCATCATGGTCACCTTCTGGTGCATGTGGAACAGCCGCTGTTTCTGAAGTTCCGCGATGTCCATCTTTCCCCCGTCGTGAGATCGGCCCGGTGGATTCGGCGCCGTGTGGAATCGACCTTCCGACGAAGCGTATCGCCCTCGTAGCATTCAGCCACGCGCGGCAATCAGCTCCTGGAACCAGCGGTACGAGTCTTTCGGCGTACGCCGCTGGGTCTCGAAGTCGACGTGCACCAGCCCGAACCTCTCGGCGTACCCGGCCGCCCATTCGAAGTTGTCGATCAGCGACCAGGCGAAGTACCCGCGTACGTCGACGCCCGCGTCGATCGCGTCGGCCACGGCGCGCAGATGGGCATCGTGGTACGCGATCCGCTTCTGGTCGTGCACGCCGCCATCGGGGCCGACGACATCGTGGTACGAACAGCCACTCTCGGTTACGTACAGCGGCGGAAGCGCATCCCCGTAGCGATCCCGAAAGGTCGTCAACATCTCGGTGAGACCGTCGGGGACGACCGCCCAGCCGAAGTCCGTGGTCGGTACGCCCGCGAGCTGGCCGAGCTCGAACGGCAGGTCTACGGGCGGTTCCGCGCCTTCGAGGGTGGGCGATGGCGCGGTCGCGCTCCCGGGCGCGCCGACGACGGTCGGTTGGTAGTAGTTGATCCCGTACCAGTCGAGTGGTGACGAGATCACCGCGAGGTCGTCGCCGACGGGCCCGGGCATTCCGTCGCCGATGTCGTTCGGGTACGTACCGCGTAGCACCGGGTCCGCGAACATCCAGTTCACCAGCGCGTCGTACGTCGCGGTGGCTTCCTGGTCTGCGGCGGACTCGCTCGCGGGCCGGCTGGGCTGATGATTGGACGCGATACCGATGTTAGTCGCCCCCGCGGCCCGCAGCGCCTGCACCGCCAGACCGTGGCCGAGGAGCTGATGATGTGCGACCGGCAACGCCTCGAAGCCGAGGCGCTCACCGGGCGCGTGGACACCGAGCGCATGCCCGAACATCGTCACGACGACGGGCTCGTTGATCGGCATCCACAGGTGCACCCGGTCGCCGAGCCGGTCGGCGACGATGCCGGCGTACTCCGCGAGGCGTTGCGCGGTCTCGCGGTTGAGCCAACCGCCCTTGTCCTGCAGCGCTTGCGGCAGGTCCCAGTGATACAACGTGACCGCCGGCTTGATGCCTGCGCCGACCAGCTCGTCGACCAGCCGGTCGTAGAAGTCGAGACCCGACTGGTTCGCCACTCCCTGGCCCGTCGGCTGGATGCGCGGCCACGCGATCGAGAACCTGTACGCATCGACCCCGAGCTCCCGCATCAGCGCGACGTCCTCGGCGTACCGGTGGAAGTGGTCGCACGCGACGTCGCCGGTCTCGCCGTTCATGATCCGCCCGGGTTCGGCGCAGAAGGTGTCCCAGATCGAACGGCCTCGGCCGCCCTCGTCGACGGCGCCCTCGATCTGGTACGACGCAGTTGACACCCCGTACAGGAAGTCGGACGGTAACGGCACGCGGTCGGGCATCCGTCGCCTTTCATGGTGATGACATCGGCTGTGACTCCCGAGCATCCCGTCTGCACCGCGAGCAGGTCAAGAGTCCGGGACACCTGACCCGTTGGGTCTATATTGGGCCGTCAACGAAGCGCGTCCGACCGAAGGAGCACCGATGGCTCGGCTGTCCTCAGCCCAGCGACGAGTCCAGCTCGTCGACGCGGCGATCCGCGTGATGACCCGCGAGGGCATCGCGAAGGCCACGACGCGCGCGATCGTGGCGGAGGCCGGTGTCTCGCTCAGCGTGTTCCACTATTGCTTCGAGTCGAAGCAGGAGCTGTTCGAGGCCGTCATCGCGACGCTGACCGAGCACTCCGCCTCGCCCGCAATGGCGGCCGCCGACCTCGGCCCCGACGCGACGCTTCGCGACACCGTACGCGCAAGCCTGCAGGCGTACTGGGACCACGTCGTCGCCAACCCCGACGAGCACATGCTGACGTACGAGCTGACCCAGTACGTGCTGCGGCAACCCGGTCTCGAGGACGTCGCGCATCGGCAGTACCGCCAATACGTCAAGGCCAACCGGGACGTCGTGGAACAGGTGCAGAAGCAGTTCGGGTTCGAGCTCTCCATCTCGGTCAGCGACCTTGCCCGCTACCTTGCCTCGACGCTCGACGGTCTCACCCTGAACTATCTGGTGCTCGGGAACAAGGCGTCGGCCGAGCGGATCCTCGATGCGCTCTCCGACCAGGTCGTCACCTACGTACGCGCGACCCGGGCATGAGCCCCGACCGCGCCGCACGCCGAGCCGTCTTTGCCGGTTTCGCCATCCAGGGCCTGACGTTCTCGTCGATCGTCACCCGGCTGGCGACGATCAAGGACGAGTTCGATCTCGACGACACCGACATCCTGTGGCTACTGGCGGCCGTGGCCGCGCTGTCCGCGGTCGGCAGCATCGTCGCCGGGTACGCCGCCGCCCGGTGGGGTAGCGCGCCGACCCTGCGGATCGCACTCGCCGGAGTCTCCCTCGGCTCGGTCCTCCCCGGGCTGGCGGACTCGCTCCCCGCGCTGGTCGCGTGCACCTGCGTCTACGGCTTCTTCGTCGGCGCGGTCGACGCGACGCTGAACATGCAGGGTGTCGCGGTACAGGACCGCTACGGACGCAGCATCATGACCGGATTCCACGCGATGTGGAGCGTCGCCGCGGTCGTCGGTGCGGGGTACGCGTCGTTGACGATCGGCCTCGACTGGTCGCTGTTCGCGTCGCTCGTCGTCGTATGCGTCGTCGGGCTGATCGCCAACGCGCTCACCGGCTCCGAGCTCCTGCGCGCCGAGCCCGGTGTCGCCGTCGGCGGGACGGCAGATCCGCGGACTCCGGCGCGTATGCACCGGGTGCCGTGGGTGCCGATCCTGCTCATCGCCGTGCCGACGTTCGCCATGTGGGTCAATGACTCCGCGACATCGGTCTGGAGCGGCATCTACCTCCAGGACGGTCTCGACGCCGCCGCGTACGCTGCGCCGGCAGCGTACGGCGCGTACCAGGCCGTGCTGCTGCTCGTACGTCTCGTCGGCGACCGTTTGGTCGGCCGATATGGCGCGACGGCGGTGGTTCGCGGCAGCGGCGTGCTCGCGGTTGTCGCGCTCGCCGTGATCGTCGCCGCCCCCTCGGTGCTCGTGGTCGTGGTCGGATTCGCGTTGCTGGGCGGGGGACTCTCGTTGATCCCCCCGCTGTCGTACGTCGCTGCCGGCCATCTCGACACCGAGGGCGGGACGACCGCGATCGCCCGGGTCAACGTCGCCAACTACGTGGGCTACCTGGTGGCCGCATTCGCCATCGCGTTCACGTCGCACGAATGGGGTGAGCGCTACATGTTCGTGCTGCCGCTCGTGATCGTCACGCTGATCCCCCTGATGGCGAACCAGTTCGAGCCGCGCGTACGCACCCGCGACGCCCCGTGAGCATGACGTTTGGGTCGTGTCGCACGGCGTGTCGCCGCTCAAACGTCATGCTCACGGGGCGGCGGACGCGGGTTCCGCTCACCGGCGGTAGACGCCCACCTCGTATAGCGAGTAGCCCCACTTCGTGGCGCGATCGATGCCGCGGATGCGCACGTACCGTGCCTTCGTGCTCGCGAACCGAGCCGTGTCGATGCCGCCGTCAGCGTTGTACGTCGTGCGCACCGTCCGCCACTTCGTACCGTCGGTCGAGACCTGGATGCGGTACGAGAGGCCGTACGCGCGCTGCCAGTCGAGGGTGACCCTGCCGATGCGGCGGGTGTTACCGAGGTCGGTCTGCAGCCACTGGTCATCGTTCCAGTCGCTTGCCCACCGCGTGTGTGCGTCGCCGTCGAACGCTTGCGCCGGACCGTAGTTCGTGATCGGGTTCCACTCCGACGAGCTCGCCGTTGCGGCCTTGTCGACGGCCAGGTTGCGAGCGAGCCGGTGCGAGACTGTCGCCCCCCAGGTCTCGAGGTACGACTCGGCACCGTGCATGAGGTCGTCGGTCGCCTTTCCACCGCTCGCCTTGCGTACCTGCTCCAGCCAGTCGGGCAACAGACCGTAGTGGGCCATGCCGTCGAGGTTCACGTCCCAGGTGCGTTCTCCGGTCACCTGGCGGTTGATCCGGTCCGTACCGTCGAGGCTCCGGTACGGATAGTGCACCGCATACTTCCCGTCCTTGCCCTCGGGCGCCGGCCAGCCGCCGAGCCCGTTCATGTCGAGCCCGAGGCCCAAGCCGACATGGAACTTCTCGCGGATGTGCCGGCCGTTCGCGGCCTGCTTCGCGAAGTTCTCCGGCTGCCCCGGGTACTCTGCCTTGAACCCGCCGAGCCGGTACAGCCGCTTCGTCCAGTTGGCGTCCATCCAGCTGTGGCTCGAGATCACGCCGGGATAGTCCTCGGCCTCCAGCACGTCGAACGTGCGGTCGGCCGCCGTCACGCCCATGTGGTCGATCTCGACCATCATGTTGCGTTTCATCATCTCGTGCAGGGCGTACTCGCCCAGGCGGGTGAGTCCGCGGGTGTTGCAGCGAGCGTCCGGATCGTACGTCGGCAGCTTGACGCCGATCGGGAGCTTCGCCTCGAGCTTGGGGAGGCTCACCAAGCCGATCGGGTTGTCGTGTTGAGGACCGGTGCACTGCTCCGTCTGCCAGAACGTACCGGTCGACAGGAACTGACCGATGTCGATCACGGTGCCGATGACACCTTGGTCGAACCGCACACCGCAGAGGGCGTTGTCGAACTTGTGGCACAGGAACATGCTGCGTACGCCGAGGTCGTGCACCTCGTCGAGGCCCTTGTCGATGTCGTCCTTGCTGCACTGGGCGACACCGAGGATCTGCTTGCAACCGAACGGCTCCGACGTCTCGACGCCGAGCACGACGGCGAGCTTGCCGTCCTCGATCACCTTGCGCGCCTGCGCCGGGTTCGTGACGATCCGGAACCAGCCCTTGCCCGGCCCGCCGTACATGTCGTCGATGTACGCCTGCATCTCCCAGGACTTGCGGGCTTCGAGGCGGATCGCGTCCATCTCGTTGCACCCGCGGTCGCGCGGCAGCAGCGAGCAGATGACCCCGTTGCTGACCAGGTTGTTCACCATCACCCGCTGGCCCGAACGCCAGGCTCGCTCGATCCAGGCGTAGTAGTTCTGCTGATGGGTGAGCGACTTGTACGACGGCCAGTCCTCGAACGTCGGCCAGCCGACGGGGTCGTGCGTACCGTTGCTCCCGCCGGTGATGTTCTCGAACCAGGCGCCGATGCCGTTGGGATAGTGCTCCGGACAGTCCTTCAGCGCCTCCTCGACACCACCCTCGTCGAACGGCTTTCCGCAGACGAGACGCCCGCCGAAGCCTTCGTTCGACATCACGTGGTTATGCGCGTCGATGAACCCGCGTACGTCACCGTTCTTGTCCGTGCCGCGGAACGGCTCGCCGCTGACGTTGATCCGCGAATCGGGTGTCGGACGGTCATCGGGCACCCACCACTTGTCCTTTGCCCCGGCCGAAGCAGTGCCGCCCGTCAGCGCCGCCATCACGGCCAGCGTCACGACGACCGCGAGCGCGGCGAAGGTACGTCTACTGCGCATCGATGCATCCTCCTGCGCCTCGGGACGCCTCCGGCGAGGCTCTTGCAGAGTGAGAATGGCGTTTACACCGGTCTGAGTCAATAGTCCGGGACATTTGACCTACTTTTTGAGACGGCCGCGTCCGGCGTCGGAGATCGGGGCGGGGCCACGGCCACTGCAGATAGTTCAATCTTGACACTAATATTGATGCGAACTATCGTCATTGGCCGAACCGACTCGTACTGACATCGAGCGAAGCGGAGCCCGCCATGTCGTCAACCGTTCTCTACATGTCGATGTCTCTCGACGGCTTCGTCACCGGGCCGAACGAGGGCCCCGACAACGCCATGGGCGATGGCGGTCTTCGGCTCCACGAGTGGTTTCAGACCGGCGAGTCCGGAGAGACCGGCCACCACGGGGAGGCGCCCGGCCTGACCGGCGCCGATCGCGAGATCTGGGACGAGGTCATGTCCACCGGCGCCGTTCTCGCCGGCCGGGGCACGTTCGAAGGCGCGGGCGGCTGGGACGGCGATCACCACGACGGCGTGCCGATCTTCATTCTCAGCCGCAACGAGCCCGCCCCCGAGTTCGCCCGGTGGCCCAACGTCACGTACGTGAGCAGTCTGGAGTCTGCCGTTGACCAAGCGAAACGCGCTGCCGGCGACCGGAACGTGCTCGTCCACGGATCGGCCATCCCGCAATGGGCGCTGACCGCCGGGCTCCTGGACGAACTGCAGATCCATCTCGTTCCGGTGCTGCTCGGCGAGGGCCGCAGGCTCTTCGAGCACCTCGGGGTCGAGCAGCGCGAATTGGAGACGCTCCGCGTCGCGCAGGGCCGCGATGCCACGCATCTGCGCTACCGCGTACGGCGCTGACCTCCGAACTGCAGGTCGACGCCGTCAGGGATGGAGCAGCTCCGTCGGATCGAGCGTGCCGCTCACGTACGCCTCGAGCTGCCGGGTGGCGATCGCCGCGAACTCCTCGAAGACCTCCTCGACGGTCCAGCCGACATGCGGTGTGAGGACCACGTTCGGCATTGACCGCAGGGGCGAGTCGACGGGCAGCGGCTCGGCCGTGAAGACATCGAGCCCGGCACCGGCCAGCGGACCGTTGCGCAGCGCGTCGACCAACGCCACCTCGTCGACGATCGCTCCCCTGGCGGTGTTGACGAGGATCGAGCCAGGCTTGAGAAGTGCGAGCTCGCGTGCACCCAGGAGACCACGCGACTCGTCCGAGAGCCGCAGATGGACCGACACGACATCGCACGTACGCAGCAGCGTGTCGAGGTCGACGCGGGAAACGCCGTCGTCGGACGCTGCCGAACCCGGTCGTCGCCATGCGACGACCTCCATGCCGAACGCCTCGGCGACCCGTGCGACCTGCTTTCCGTGCCTTCCGACGCCGAGGAGTCCGAGTCGCCGGCCGCGCAGGGTCCGCCCGACCAGCCCCGGCCATTCGCCGCCGGCCATGGCGCGTTGCGCCGCCGGCAGGTGCCGCATGCAGCCGATGATCAACCCGAAGGTCAGTTCGGGCACCGCTGCACTCGCGGCGGTGCCTCCGCGACCGAGCGCGACCCGGACGCCGCGACCACGCGCTGCGTCCGCATCGACGTGGTACGCATGACCGCCGGTCTGCAGGATCAGCTCGAGGGCCGGTAGCCGGTCGAGCGTCGCCGAATCGAAGGCCGTGCGTTCCCGGATCGCCAGCACGACACGTACGTCGGCCAACTCGTCGTCCGAGACGTCGGCCAGCCGTCCGCGCAGGAACCGTACGTCCGCGAGCTCGCGCATCCGACGCGTCGACGCCGACGCTTCGATCAGACCTTCGACGTCGTCGAGCACGAGCAGCCGCGCGCGGTCGGGCATATCGGTGTCCTCTCCTGGGCACGTCGCGCCGGAACCAAATAGACATTTGTCATGCCCTGGCGCAACAAATGTCTATTTGTCGCGGGCGACCTCACTATACGGCCGTGGCAAGGTCGGATCGGCGCAAGTCGCCGCGCGCTTGCCCGGCCTTGGCTAGCCTTCGGTCATGGAGCAGGACGCTCACCAAGGCCAGACCCAATCGGAGTCCGAGCTGGTGATCGCCCTGCACAGCCGCGGCTACGTTGCGATCCTGCTCGTCGCCGCGCTCATCGGCATCCCGCTCTCGTTCGTCGCATTCTTCTTCCTCGTCGTCGTCCACGAGCTCGAGCACCTGGTATGGGACACGCTGCCCGACCAGCTCGGCTTCGATGGGGTTCCTGCGTGGTGGCCGATCGTGACGATGGGGCTGGCCGCCGTAGTCGTCGGGCTCACCATCTCGCGGCTCCCGGGACACGGCGGCCACGTGCCCGCCGACGGGATGGGCGCGGGAGGCACTCCCCCACGCGAGCTGCCAGGAACGATCATCGCCGCCGCGGTCGGGCTCTCGCTCGGAGCGGTACTCGGTCCCGAGGCTCCGCTGATGGCCCTGGGCAGCGGGCTGGCGCTGCTGGCGGTGAGTCGTACGCGCGCCGCCGATCGCCCGCAGGTGTCCGCCGTGATCGGGGCAGCCGGATCGGCCGCCGCGATCTCCGCGGTCTTCGGCAACCCGCTGGTCGCGGCCATCATCTTCCTCGAGGTCGCCGACATGGGTCGGCGGCGGACCACGATGCTGGTGCTGCCGGCCCTCGTCGCGAGCGGTGTCGGCGCGGTGGTGTTCACCGGCCTCGGAAGCTGGACCGGCCTGGAGATCGGCGCCCTCACCATTCCGGATCTCGAGTCGTCGACCCTGAATGCGGCAACCGTCGCCTGGACGCTCCCGGTCGCGGCCGCGATCGCGGCCGGCATCTGGGCGGCCCTCGTCTGCGGGCGCCGGGTCGCTTCGCTGGCCACCGCGTACCGGATGCGGATCACCGTCGCTGCCGGCCTGGTGACCGGGCTCGGCGCGACGATCTACGCGCTGGTGACCGACCACGGCCCCGAGGAGGTGGTGCTGTCGGGCCAGGCCACGCTCGGGGACCTGGCGTTGCATCCCGAGCAGTGGTCGGCTGGCGCGCTCGTGCTGCTGCTCGTGTGCAAGGGCATCGGCTACGGAGTCTGCCTCGGCGCGTTCCGAGGTGGGCTGATCTTTCCGGCCGTCTTCCTCGGCGCCGCCGCCGGAGTCCTCGCCAGCACCGCGCTACCCGGCATCGACCCGGTTGCCGGCGTCGCCATCGGAACCGCCGCCGCAACCGCCGCCACCCAGCTCCCGGTGACCGGCATCCTGCTGGTCGTCCTGCTCATGGGCGACGCCGCGGCGAGCCAGATGCCGGTGATCATTCTGTCGGCGGTGACCGCGCTCGTCGTCGACGAACTGCTGAACAGCCTGACGGCGTCGGATCCGGACTCGCCCGCCACGACCTGACCGCCCGGCGCCTGTCGGTACGTTTCGAGTCAGACGAACAGCACGGCGAGGATGCACAGAATCGCCATCAGGCCGAGCATCATCACGATCCCCGACATCTCGTCCGGGGTATCGGCACGCCGACGACCGGCGCGCCCCTGGGGTTCGATACTCATGGCCACTCCTCACCCTGACTCGTCCTACCCGGTGATCCACTACTAGATAGGACGTCGAGAGGCACCGCGACGTTGCCTCGCACGGCATTTCCCGGATTCGTCGGTCCGACCCGGCCTGCCGGGTCGGGCCGGTTGTCCCTCCGCCGTAGCCATCCGATAAGTTGCACACCCATCACATAAGTTGGCCCGGCCGCGAGGACCCGCATGTCAGACTCGATCCGCCAGCTGACGCTCTCCCACGTCGTACTCCCACTGGCCAACCCGGTCAGCGACGCGAAGGTGCTCACCGGACGACAACGACCGCTCACCGAGATCGTCCTGCTGTTCGTCGAGGTGACGACGGCGGGTGGCCACCAGGGCATGGGATTCAGCTACTCCAAGCGGGCCGGCGGCCCCGCGCAGTTCGCCCACCTTCGCGAGGTCGCCGACGTCGCGATCGGGCGGGACCCCTCCGACATCGACCGCATCTACCAGTCGCTGCTGTGGGCGGGCGCGTCCGTCGGACGCTCCGGCGTCGCAACGCAGGCCATCGCCGCGCTCGACGTCGCAATGTGGGATCTCAAGGCGCGGCGCGCGGACCTGCCGCTGGCCAAGCTGATCGGCGCCCACCGCGACTCGTGCCGGGTCTACAACACCTCGGGCGGCTTCCTCCAGGCGTCGGTCGAGGAGGTCAAGGAGAGGGCGAGCGCATCGCTGGAGGCCGGCATCGGCGGCATCAAGATGAAGGTCGGCCAGCCCGACTGGCGTACCGATCTCGATCGCGTGTCAGCCGTTCGCGACCACCTGGCCGCGACACCCCTGATGGTCGACGCCAACCAGCAGTGGGACCGCGCCCGGGCGCGCCGGATGTGTCGCGAGCTCGAGGCGTACGACCTGAGCTGGATCGAAGAGCCGCTCGACGCGTGGGACGCGGTCGGGCACAGCGACCTGAGCCAAACCTTCGACACCCCGATCGCCACGGGGGAGATGCTGACCTCGGTGCCCGAGCACCTGGCGCTCATCGACGCCGGCTACCGCGGCATCGTGCAGCCCGACGCTCCGCGGATCGGTGGCATCACCCCGTTCCTGCGCTTCGCCACCCTCGCATCACATGCCGGCCTCGCCTTGGCACCGCACTACGCGATGGAGATTCATCTCCATCTCGCCGCCACGTACCCGACCGAGCCGTGGGTCGAGCACTTCGAGTGGCTGAGCCCCTTGTTCAACGAGCGGGTCGACATCCGCGAGGGACGGATGTGGGTGCCGGAGCGATCCGGTCTCGGGTTCACGCTCAGCGACCGGATGCGCGCGCTGACCCTCGAGACCGCGACGGTCGGGCCGTGACGGGGTGAACGGATGAGCGCCTCACTCGCCCAGCGGGTTGTCGACGGACTGAAGGACCAGATCCTGGCCGGTGACCTGGTACCGGGCGCCAAGCTCCCGTCCGAGACCGAGCTGATCGGCGCGTACGGCGTCTCGCGCACCGTCGTACGCGAGGCAGTGTCGCGGCTGCAGGCGGAGGGGCTGGTCGAGACGTTCCAGGGCCGAGGGTCGTTCGTGCTCGCGGTGCCCGAGCCGTCGACGTTCTCGTTGGAGTCGTCGGCCATCCGCACCCACCGTGACGTGCTCGCGATGGTCGACTTCCGACTCGGGTTCGAGAGCGAGGCCGCGGCGCTCGCCGCGGCCAACAGCACGCCCCAGAACACCCGAGCGATCGACGAGGCGCTCGAGCAGCTGGGCGCTGGCGGTGACGAGGGCGCCGTCGAGGCCGACTTCGCATTCCACCGTGCCGTTGCCGTGGCGACCGACAACAGGTTCTACGTCGACCTGCTCGACGCCCTCGGGCCGATGATGATCATGCTGCCGCGTACGAGGCTCGACACGCAGTACTCGATGACCGACGCGGCACACGTGGAGCGCGTACGACGCGAGCACGAGCAGGTGGCGACGGCCGTTGCCGCCGGGGACGCCGAGACCGCTCGCGCTGCGATGCGCGTCCACCTCGGAAACACCCGCCGCCGCCTGGCCGCCCCACACCCGTGAACGCGGCCGTCCGGCGTACGAGCGCTCATTGATGCTTGCCCAGGAGGAATCCGGCACAACTTGATACCGTCCGGGCATGGACGTCACCTTCGACCAGGTACGCAGCTTCATAGCCGTTGCGGAGGAGCTGCACTTCGGCCGAGCGGCCGAGCGGCTGGCGATGACCCAGCCACCGCTGTCGCGCCAGATCCAGAAGCTGGAGCGCGTCGTCGGCGCGCAGCTGCTCGCGCGTGACAATCGGCGCGTCGAGCTCACGCCGGCCGGCGCCTCGTTCCTCGAGGACTGCTATCGGCTGGTCAACACCGTCGACCAGTCGGTCGCACACGCGCGGCGCGTCGAGGGAGGCTCCGCCGGCACGCTGCACCTGGGTTTCACCGCGGGCTCGGCGATCGGCATCCTCGGCCCGCTCCTCGGCATGCTCGGCGAGGAGCAGCCCGACATCGAGGTGATCCTGCACGAGCGGGTGACCGGTACGCAGGTCGACGGCATCCGCCGGGGCGAGATCGACCTCGGACTCGCCCGCCCCCCGTTCGACACCAACGTCTTGTCATCGCGGGTCGTCGCGCGCGAGCCGTTGCGCGCGGTAGTACCGGAAGGGCACCCGATCGCCGCGGCACAGGGACCGCTCGGGCCTGAGGACTTCGACGGACTCCCGGTCGTCAGCTACCACCCGGTCCAGGCGCGGTACTTCCACGAGATGACGGTGCGCTTCCTGGTCAACGGCCATTCCCGGATCGAGCAGCACGTACAACAGATCCTCACCGCGGTGCTCCTGGTCGCCGCCGGCGAGGGGGTCGCGTTCGTGCCCGCGAGCACGGCGGCGCTCGGCGTACCCGGTGTCGTCTACAAGACCCTGATGGACTTCGGGGGTGGGCACCCCGACAGTGACCCCGCGCGCCCGGTGGAACTGCACGCGATCTGGGCCCGCGGCGGCCTGACGCCGATGGTCCGCCTGGTCCTGCACCTGGTCCAGCGCGCCGCGAACGTCATGGACGATGCTCTGGATGCATGAGCGGATGCCGAACTGGTGTTGGACCAGCATCGCTCCTCCTTCCTAGCGTGGTACGCGAGCGACGATGGTCGTCGCCTGGTGCCGAGAGGACCGCACGCCGTGGCAAACCTGACCCCCGACGAGCTCGCCGGGACTCTTGGCGAGGGGCTCCTGTCCTTCCCCGTCACCCACTTCACCGACGAGCTGGAGTTCGACGAGCCCGCGTACCGGGAGCACCTGCAGTGGCTGAGCGATCACCCGGTGGCCGGCTTGTTCGCCGCGGGGGGAACCGGCGAGGGATTCTCGCTGACCCCACCCGAGTCCGACCGCGTCGTACGCGCCGCCGTTTCGGCGGTCGACGGCGCACTGCCGGTGCTGGCACCGGCGACCGGGTCGACGGCCAACGCCATCCAGCAGGCGAGGGCAGCGGAGGAGGCCGGCGCCGACGGCATCCTGCTGATGCCGCCGTACCTCACCGAGGCGAGTCAGGCGGGGCTCGTCGAGCACGTCAGCGCGATCTGCTCGGCGACCTCGCTCGGCGTGATCTTCTACAGCCGCGCGAACGCGGTGCTGCAGGCCGACGCCCTCGAGGAGGCGTGCGATCGCAACCGGTCACTGATCGGGTTCAAGGACGGGATCGGCAGCATCGAGGAGATGACCCGCACGTACGCGCGCATGGGCGACCGCCTCGTCTACATCGGCGGTCTGCCGACCGCCGAGGTGTTCGCGCTGCCGCTGCTTCAGCTCGGCGTCACGACGTACTCGTCGGCGATCTTCAACTTCGTGCCGGAGTTCGCACTCGACTTCTACGCCGCCGTGCGTGCCCAGGACCAGGCGAAGGTCTATGCCATGCTGAACGCGTTCGTGATCCCCTACACGGAGGTGCGCGATCGCCGGCGCGGGTACGCGGTGTCGATCGTCAAGGCCGGCATGCGGGTCGTCGGCCGCTCGGCCGGTCCGGTACGCCCACCGCTCACCGACCTGACCGAGCACGAATTCGCGAATCTCGACGAGCTCGTCAAGCGCATCGGAGGTGCCGACGCATGAGCGTTTCCCCGGCAGAGGTCCTGGGTGTTTCTATCGTCGCTGGAAAGGACGTCATCGGCAGTGCGGGTTCCGTTCGCGCCCGCACAGCCGCCACCGGCGAGGACGTCGAACCCACCTTCGGCCTGCTCGACCTCGACCAGCTCGACGCGGCCGTCGCGGCAGCTGCGGACGCGTTCGCGACGTACCGCGAGACGAGCCCAGGCCGACGCGCGGCGTTCCTCGAGGCGATCGCCGAGGAGATCGAGGCCGACCGCGACCAGATCGTGGGGCGCGCCGTTCTCGAGAGCGGTCTCCCCGAAGCCCGGTTGAGTGGCGAGGTCGGTCGCACGACAGGTCAGCTGCGGATGTTCGCCGACGTCGCCGCACAGGGCGACCACCTCGGCGTACGCATCGACCCGGCGCTGCCCGACCGCACGCCCGCCCCTCGTCCTGACCTGCGGCAGCGGATGATCCCGCTCGGGCCGGTTGCGGTGTTCGGCGCCAGCAACTTCCCCCTCGCGTTCTCGACGGCCGGCGGCGATACGGCCTCGGCACTCGCGGGCGGCTGCCCGGTCGTCGTCAAGGGACATCCGGCGCACCCTGGTACCGGCGAGCTCGTCGCGCGCGCGGTTGCGCGCGCCGCCGCTCGTACTCGGATGCCCGCAGGAGTATTTTCGTTCGTACTCGGAGCCGGCAACGAGTTCGGGCGGGCGCTGGTGAGCGATCCGCGGATCCGCGCCGTCGGCTTCACCGGATCCCGCGCCGGCGGCCAGGCCATCGTCGAGGTGGCGCAGCGGCGCCGCGAGCCGATCCCCGTGTACGCGGAGATGTCGTCCATCAACCCGGTCGTCGTGCTCCCCGGGGCGCTCGACGGCGACGTCGACGGGCTCGCGAGCGCGTACGTCGGCTCGTTGACGCTCGGTGCCGGACAGTTCTGCACGAACCCCGGACTGGTGTTCGTGCCGACCGGTGACACCGGCGATCGTTTCGTCACCGCGGCCGGGCGGCTCGTCGGCGAGGCGATCGGCCAGTTGATGCTCACGCCCGAGATCGCCGAGGCGTACGCGCGTGGTGTCGCCGATCTCGCTGCGACGGACGATGTACGGCGGGTTGCCGATGGGCTGGCAGGTGACGGACCCGGACGCCCCGCGCCCGTGCTGAACGAGGTCGCAGCGTCCGACGTCGGTCGGGTGGAACGCGAGGTGTTCGGCGCATCGTCGGTTGTGGTCCGCTACGACGGGGTCGACCAGCTCGCGAGCGCCCTGGCCGCGATCGAGGGTCAGCTCACGGCGACGGTCCAGTACGCGCCCTCGGATGTCGAGGAGGCCCGGCGGCTGCTGCCGGTGCTCGAAGACCGCGTCGGGCGGATCCTCTTCAACGGTTGGCCGACGGGCGTCGAAGTGTGCCACGCGATGGTCCACGGCGGGCCGTACCCCGCGACGTCGGACGCGCGTACGACCTCGGTCGGGTCCCTTGCGATCGAGCGCTTCCAGCGCCCGGTGTGCTACCAGGACGTGCCCGATGAGCTGCTGCCCCAGGCCGTGCGCGACGACAACCCGTGGGCCCTGTCCCGGCGGATCGACGGCACTCTGAGTCTCGGCGAACGCGATCGATGACGGCGATCGCGCGGATCGAGGTCGTACCCGTCGCAGGGCACGACTCGATGCTGCTCAACCTCTCCGGTGCCCACGCCCCCTTCTTCACTCGCAACGTCGCGATCGTCACCGACACCGATGGGCGAACGGGGCTCGGCGAGGTGCCGGGCGGCGAGTCGATCCGCAGGACGATCGAGGATGCGGGCGACCTGCTGACCGGTGAGCCGGTGCTGCGGTACCGATCGCTGCTGCGCGACGTCGCTGATCGGTTCGCCGATCGCGATGCGGGCGGGCGCGGCACGCAGACGTTCGACCTGCGTACGACCGTGCATGCGGTGACCGCGCTCGAGTCCGCTCTACTTGACCTCGCCGGCCAGGCACAGGGCGTACCCGTCGCCGAGCTGCTCGGCGACGGTCAACAGCGCGACCGGGTGCCGATGCTCGGTTATCTCTTCTACGTAGGCGATCCCGACCGCACGGACCTGCCGTACCTTCGTGAGCCGGGCGGCGGCGGGTGGGAGTCGGCTCGTCGCGAAGAGGCGATGACGCCGGAGGCGGTCGTACGACTGGCCGAGGCGGCAGAGCAGCGTTACGGGTTCGTGGACTTCAAGCTCAAGGGCGGCGTCCTCCCCGGCGAGCAGGAGATTGCGGCCGTGACCGCGCTCTCGGAGCGGTTTCCCGATGCCCGGATCACGCTCGACCCCAACGGTGCATGGCTTCTCGATGACGCCGTTGCTCTGTGCAGCGACCTCGGCGACGTACTCGCGTACGCGGAGGACCCCGTTGGTGCCGAAGTCGGCTTCTCGGGCCGCGAGGTGATGGCGGAGTTCCGTCGGCTCACCGGCCTGCGTACCGCCACCAACATGATCGCTACCGACTGGCGTCAGCTCGCGCACGCGGTGCGTACGAACGCGGTCGACATCCCTCTCGCCGACCCGCACTTCTGGACGATGACGGGTTCAGTACGCGTTGCCCAACTGTGCAACGACTTCGGGCTCACCTGGGGATCGCACTCGAACAGCCACTTCGACATCTCCTTGGCGATGTTCACCCATGTCGGCGCGGCCGCGCCCGGCGAGATCACCGCGCTCGACACGCACTGGATCTGGCAGGACGGCCAAGGCATCACCCGCGAACCGCTGCGCATCAACGGCGGTGACATCGCCGTCCCCACCTCCGGGGGCCTGGGCATCGAGCTCGACCGCGACCGGCTCGCCGAGTCCCACGAGCTGTACGTCGAGCACGGACTCGGGCATCGCGACGACGCCGCCGCGATGCGGTACCTCGTACCGGACTGGACATTCGACCCGAAGCGGCCCTGCCTGGAGCGCTAGGGTCGGGCCGCCTTCGTCCCACCGGACGGGCAGGGCGTACCGGGCCCGAACCGAGGTAGCCGGAGTCGCTCCCGCGTGCGATGCGCCGTCAGACGCCGACGTGAGCGTCAACCTGCTCGGGCGCGGCGCGCGACGATGACGCAGGAACCCGCAACAGCCTCGCGGCCCATACGGGGAGGTACCAGTTCCATTTCCCGAACAGCGACACGGTCGCCGGTACCAGTACCGCACGGATGAGCGTCGCGTCGAGCAGGATGCCGAAGCCCAGGGCGGTCGCCATCACCTTCAGGTCGGTGCCCGGCCCGGACGCGAGCGCCGCGAACGCGAGGAACAGGATGAGCGCGGCACTCGTGACGAGCCGGCCGGTACGCCCCATGCCCTCGATGACGGCGCGATCGGTGTCGCCGGTCTTGTCGTACTCCTCGCGCATCCGCGCCAGGATGAACACCTCGTAGTCCATCGACAGGCCGAACAGGAACGCGAATACGACGAGCGGGATCCAGAACGTGATCGCCCCGGTCTCGGAGATGTCGAACAGCGCCTCGGAACCCAGGCCATATTGCCAGAACAGCACCGTCAGCCCGTACGTCGCGCCGAGCGACAACAGGTTGAGAAGTACGGCCTTCAGCGGCAGCAGCAGCGAGCGGAAGGCGCGGGCCAGCAGTACGAACGTGAGCATTGCGATGAGCGCGAGCATCAGCGGGAAGTTGCCGTACACCGCGCTCATGAAGTCGAGCTGGGCGGCGCCGACGCCGGCCACGCCGACAACACCGGGTAGACCTTCGGACCGATCCTTCACCCGCTCGACGACATCGACACTCTTCGAGTTGACGGTCTCCTCTGCGGGAACGACGACGACGACCGAGCTCCCATCGCGATTGCTCGACTCGTCGGTCGAGACAAGCGCACGGTCGACGCCGTCCACCTGGGCGAGCTCTTCGGCCGCCGCCTGGGCGTCATCGGTCGCGACGAGCACCTCGATCGGTGTCAGGCTGCCCGTTGTCACGCCGCCGTCCTCGAGGGTCTGCAGGGTTTCGTACGCGGGGCCGCTCTTGGCAAGCGAGTCGCTGGACGACTGGCCGATCTTCATGCCGAACAGGCCGATGAGCAACGCGAGCAACACGGCCATGGAGACTCCGGCGGCGACCCAACGTACCCGGACGACCTTCGCCGCCCACGCCTGCCACGCCCTGCTCGCGCGGTCCTCGCGCCGGATCTTCGGCCAGTCGACCCGTGGGCCGATGCCCGCGAGGATCGCCGGCGTCAGGCTCAGCGTCGTAGCGACGCTCGCGAGTGGGACCAGCGCACCGCCGATGCCCACGCTTCGCATGAACGGCACCGGCAGAACGACCAACGACAGCAGGCCGATCGCGACCGTGAGTCCGCTGAACATCACCGAGCGACCCGCGCTCTGCATGGCTGCTCGTACAGCGTCGTGATTCTCGAGTCCGTGATCGCGCTCCTCGCGCCAGCGCGTCACCAGCAGCAACGAGTAGTCGATCGCGACCCCGAGACCGACGAGTGCGATGAGAAACTGCACCAACGCCGAGTAGTCGCTCAGATACGTCAACGGCAGCAGCATGACGAACGTCGCCAGGATCGATACTGCCGCAACGACCAGCGGCAGGAACGCGAGCATCGATGCGAATACGAAGGCCAGTACGGCAAGCGCGCCCAGACCACCGATCAGGGTCTCCGCCAGCACGCCGGCACCGCCCTCTTCCGAGGCACCGGTAGCGAGCTCGTCCATACCGGTCACGCCGACGGTGCTACCCGCCGGCTTCCCGCTTTCGGCGGCAGCACGGATCGCCTCGGTCGGACGCTCGGCCGCCGGCGACGTGTCGAACCGCCAGAACACCATCGCATATGACGTCTGGCCGTCCTTCGTACGAAATGCATCGTCGCCTGTGTTGGCCTCGTCAAGCACGCGTACGTCGGGCACCTCCGCCGCTACCGTGTCGAATGTTTCGGCAACGGCGGCCGCCTTCGCGTCGATCGTTTCTCCGTCGGCAACCGTCACCGACACGAGGTACGGCGCGTTCTTGCCACCGTTCCCGAGGTGCGCGTCGATCTTCTCGGCCGTCTCGCTTCCGGGCTCCCCCGGCAGCGAGTAGTCGTACGTGAGCCGCTCGGAGACGGCACCGGAAACCGTTGCTCCCACGATGGCGACGAGTACCCAGAACGAGACAACCCACCGACGGTGGGTCAGTACGAACTCCGCCCAACGGCGCATATCCCAAATCCTCTCGAATGTGGGCCACCCCCCGGGTGACCGATCGACGAAGCTCGTCGCTTGCAGCCCTGACGATCGGCGAACGACCGATGTGACTGTCGCGGGTCAGGTTTCTGGCGCGGTGCCCTTCACCCGATCGTCAGCCCTGGATGATGCCGATCGGATTGCCGTCGACGTCGTCGATCACAGCGGTGATGGCGCCGCCACCGACGTCCTGGGCGGGCTGGCGCACCGTGCCGCCGGCCGCGACCAGCTCGTCGACCGACGCGGCGGCGTCGGGCACGCGCCAGAATGCCTGCGGCCCGGTCATTCCCTTGGCATGGCCGTTCGGATCGAGGCCGACGTGTTCGCCGGCGACGTCGAAGCCGACGTAGTACGACGCATCCATCGACGGCTCGACGCCGAGCAGCGCAATGAAGACCGGCTTGGCGGCGGCGAGGTCACGTACCGGATAGAGCACGGTTTTGAGTCCAATGGTCATGGGGTTCCTCCTGGAGATGTCACGATCGCGCCAGGTGGCGCGTCAGGGAGATGACGGATGCCGACAGGCAGTTGTGACACGAGAATGGAGCCGGTGTGACGCGAGGATGGGTGAGATGAACGACGAGGAGCTCGCCGATGCCTTCGAGGGCCATCGCACGCACCTGCGCGCCGTCGCGTACCGGATGCTCGGCTCCGTGCACGAGGCAGACGACGCCGTGCAGGAGGCATGGCTGCGGCTGGAGCGCGCCGACGTGAGCACGATCGCCAACCTCGGCGGATGGCTCACCACGGTCGTTTCGCGGATCTGCCTCGACTACCTGCGCTCCCAGGCGAGCCGACGCGAAGGCCCGATGGAGGGACACTCCGACCTGCCCACGGATACCCCCGACCCCGAGACCGACGCAGTGCTCGCCGATCAGGTCGGGTCTGCGGTGCACATCCTGCTGAGCACGCTGTCGCCGGCGGAGCGGTTGGCGTTCGTACTGCATGACCTGTTCGCGATGCCGTTCGAGGAGGTCGCTTCCGTCATGGGTCGCTCGGATACGGCGGTCCGGCAGCTCGCCAGCCGGGGCCGGCGCCGCGTGCAGCGGCCGGAGGCCACGAGCAGCGCGGCCGACCGGCGTACCCAGCAAAAGATCGTCGACGCATTCCTCTCCGCGTCACGAAACGGCGACCTTCAGCAGCTCGTCGACCTGCTCGACCCCGATGTCGTCATCCGCGCGGACGGCGCCGCCGTCACCATGGGGTCTGCGCGCGTCACGACCGGCGCGACGGCGGTCGCCCGAACGTTCTCCGGCCGCGCTCTGGGGGCGCGGCTGGTCGCCATCGACGGGTACGCCGGCGCCACCTGGTCGACGCACGGCGAGCTCAAGGTCGCATTCGCCTTCACCGTCGACGGAAGCCGGATCACCGAGATCGAGCTGCTCGCCGACCCCGAGGTGCTCGCCGCACTCGACATCGGCGAAGTGAGCTGACGCCGGCACCTGTCGTACGAGGAATCCAGGAAATCGTGCCGCCGCAGGACCGGATCACCTATGGGTGCTCGTGCGGCCAGGCGACCTCGTCGCCAGGGCGGCGCACGTCGTCGCAATCACCAGAAGCGCCGCGATCGCGGCAGCGACCATGAGCAAGCCGTCTGCGGAGGACGAAGCCGCGAAGTAGACCGTACCGAGTCCGGCGACCGCGAGCACCTCCGCGAGCACAGGCCCAGTGGCGTTCATTGCCGAGATCGCCGAAGCGAATCGGGACTCCACCAACGAGGTGACCTGCGCGATCAGCGGACTGTACCCGGCCGCGTGCCCGGCGCCGGCGATCAGCAGGAACGGGAGGAAGATCGACGGGTGCGCATCCTCTCGGATGAGGAGCACGGACACGGTCGTGCCTGCCGCGAAGGCCAAGGGACCCACGATCGGCATGGCGCTCTGCAGCCGGCGTGGGCAGTGGTTCCAACTCAGGCTGAGCGTGCCGAAACCGAGAGCGTACGGGACGAAAGCGAGTCCCGCCTGGAGCGGCGTGTATCCGAGTTCGGACTGCAGATGCAGGGTCAGCGTGAGTACGAACACGGTGTAGCAGCCCATGACGATGCAACACGAGGCCAACCCCGGCTTCACCCCGTTCGGTCGCAGCGCCGCCAGGTCGAACACCGGCTGCCGTGCCGTGGATTCGTACCGCACGAAGACGGTCAACAGCACTGCTCCGAACGCCAGAGTGAGCCAGGTCCACGCCGGCCACCCGTGGTCCGGGCCGAAGATGAGCGGGAGGGTGAGCGCGGTCATGGCCACGGTCAACAGCGCGACCCCGGCGAGGTCGAGACGAGCTTGTCCGTCCGTACGCGCGCGCGGTAGAACCCGCGAACCGATCCAGAACACGACCACGCCGACCGGAACGTTGATCAGGAAGACCGGCCGCCAGGAGAGCCCGAACAGGTCAACCTGGGCGACCAGCCCGCCGACCAGCTGTCCGATCGCGACGCCGAGGGCGAGGACCATGCTGTAGACGCCGATCGCCCTCCGCCGCGCAGCGCCCTCCCAGTGACGGTGGATGAGCGAGAAGACCTGCGGCATCAGTAATGCGGCGCCGATCGCTTGAGCCACGCGGGCGAGCATCAACATCGTCGGGTCGAGGGCCACCCCGCACAGCAGCGAGGCTCCGGTGAACCAGCCGAGACCGATCAGGAACGCGCGTCGATATCCGATGACGTCGCCGAGCCGCGCGCAGGTGACGAACAGGACGCCGGTGGTGAGTAGATAACTCGACACGAGCAACTGGATCTCCGCACCACTCGCGTGCAGCCCGGCACGAATCGTCGGCGCGGCAACGGACACGATCGATCCGTCCATGGAGACCATGACCTGCCCGGTGAGCAATACGGCCAACATCGAGCCGCGACGGGTGGCGGTAGCGACGAGCGGAGGGTGACTGACCACGCCTCCGAGCATCGATCGAACGCGACTGGCAGTCTTGAACGAATCTGCGGGTGCACCGGTCGACGGACAGTGTCGGTGGACAGTGGAGTGTCGGTGCGTGACGGTAGGTTCGGCTCTGTGCGTACGACGAGACGAGTGGTTGCGAATCGGCACTTCGTGGTCCGGACGGTGGAATGCTCCGATGACCACGCACGCTGGTCCCCTGCCGAGACGACGTCCGCCACCCAGATGATCCTGGTCCGGCGAGGCAGGTTCCGGCTCGATACCCGCGGCCGGCGGATGACGGCCGACCCGACCACTGGCTATCTGAACCAGCCGGGGCAGGAGGCCCGCTTCGCCCACCCCGCAGGCGGCGACGTATGCACGTCGATCACTCTGCCCGGCGACGCTCTGACCGCGGGTGTCGAGGCGGTCCGTTCTCCCGCAGTCCGCGTGGACGCGCGACTCGAGCTGGCGCACCGCGCGCTCCTGCGTACGGACGCAGATCCGTCCTTCGCCGGCGTCGAGGCCGTGGTGGAGCTGCTGCGGCTGGCTCTTCGCCGCGAGCCCGACGAGATACCGGCGCCCGGGCGCCACGACCTCGCAGATCGCGCCAGGGACGCATTGCTCGCGGATGAGGGCGGCACCAACCTGGTCGCATTGGCGCACCTGCTGGAGACGTCCCCGTCCCACCTGAGCCGCACGTTCCGGCACCACGTGGGCATGACCGTGAGCCGATACCGTAATCGCGTACGGATCAGCCGCGCCCTGCAACGAATCGACGACGGCGAAACGAACCTCGCCGACCTCACGTACGCCCTCGGCTTCAGCGACCAAGCACACTTCACCCGCACGATGCGGCGCGAGCTCGGCCACACCCCCGGCCGCGTACGCGCCCTGCTCGCCTGACGACGTCGAAACCCCGATGACATCGGCGCCTACGACCCGTCTCGATTCTGTCCAAGCAACGTTGGCACGGAGGTAATGCATGGCGCGGGTAGTGGTCACGAACTTTACGAGTATCGATGGTGTTATCCAGTCGCCGCTGTCGGCCGATGAGGATGATGATGGCGGCTTCACAAACGGCGGATGGGTCACGCCGTACAGCGACGATTCGGTTGCCGACTTCATGCGGCGCGCAACCGTGTCGGCCAGCGGCTTGTTGCTCGGTGGCCGAACCTACGCGATCCTCGCCGAGGCATGGTCGACCGCGGATGAGAGTGAGCCTGCAGTCGCGGCGATGAACCGGCTGCCGAAGTACGTCGTCTCCCGTTCTGCGACGCTGCGTTGGCACAACTCCGAGCGCATCGCGAACGACGAAACGCACCGGGGCGTGCGGCAGCTGAAGGAGCAGGCATCGGGTGACCTGCTCGTCCTTGGGTCTGGAACGCTCGTCGGGTCGCTCGCTGCATGCGATCTGGTCGACGAGTATCGGCTACTCGTGTTTCCGGTGATCCTCGGATCGGGAAAGCGCATGTTCGACGACCAGGCGCATCTCGCCCACTTCGACCTCGCAAAGACCGATACCTCTCCAAGCGGCGTTGTGCTGGTGACGTACCTGCGGGGCGATTGACAGCGTCCAGACGTGCGCACCTTCACGTATCCGTGACGAGACGCCCGAAGACGAGAGAGTCCCGCCGTTGACCCCGGAGTAGGACGTGTCCACGGAGAAGTCCCTCG
Source organism: Solicola gregarius (assembly GCF_025790165.1). Lineage (GTDB taxonomy): Bacteria > Actinomycetota > Actinomycetes > Propionibacteriales > Nocardioidaceae > Solicola > Solicola gregarius. The sequence continues at coordinate 2,573,214 of NZ_CP094970.1, read as the reverse complement.
CGGCGCAGGCCCGCCTTCTCCAGGACCCGGATGGAACCAATGTTGTCCGGTGCGCACGTCGCAGCCAGGCGCTCCAATCCCAGGCGGTCGAATCCGAGCCGCATCAGCAGCGTCGCCGCTTCGGTTCCCAAGCCGCGGCCCCAGCAGTCGCGGCGAATTGTGTACCCGAACTCTCCTGTCCGGTCGCCTTGGCTGGTAGTCCAGACGGCCGCCGAGCCGACCACGTCCTCATCAAGGACGACCGCAAGGAGGTAACCGTCGTTCATCCGTGCGGTCGCCTCGGCTATAAACGCGTGTGTGTCCTCGGCGGTATTGGGTCCCCATGTCGTGAACTGGCAGACCACGGGGTCCGACGCGAACGCGTGCACCGCGTCGAAGTCGCTCGTCCGAAACCGGGCAAGAGTCACGCGCGACCCGCGAATCTCCACGACCCTCTCGGTGTCCGACATGCATCAACCCTTCTCTCAGAACTCGGCCGGACCGTACACCCGGATGATCAGAGGGTCACTGCGCCGATGCGGGGCTCTTGCGCTGCTTCGCATTGAAGCGCGCCTTCTTCTGACGATTCCCGCACGTGTTCATGTCACACCATTTGCGGGTGCGACTCTGGCTGGTGTCGAAGAAGGCGGCTTGGCAAGTCGGCGACGCGCACAAGGCCATCCTTCCGTCTCGCTCGCCCGCGATGATGCTGATCGCGTCGGCGGCGATCACGCTGAGGGCATCTTCTACGCGGGAAGCCGAGCTCAGTCGCCATTGCCGATGTCTCTCGGGCGTCAGGACAGCCGCGGCCCCACCCTGAATGCTGCAGTCATTGATGGTGCGGAGGGCAGACGCAGGGAGTGAGTCGTGGGTCGCGGTCGCCGTCGCGGCGGCGTGAATCGACTCCCTCAGTTCCCAACTGCGTTCGAGCTGGGCGGTGGTGCAGGAGTCCACGGCGAGGCCGCTCACTGCCAGCCAGTCGACGAGTCGCTGCGGCGTGGGAATGCGCTCCACAGCGTCGCCGTGACGCTCCGTCAGAGTCGCCGTGAAGCTGGTCGCCAGCACGTTGCCGAGTCGGAAGTCAGGGAACTCTGCACGCATGGAACCACCTTAGCCGGTTGCACGCCGGCGAGGCAGTGTGTTAGAACCGTCTTAGCCGGTTCGCAACCGTACGCACCGGATCCGCGATGGCCAGGAGGTCTCATGCCCCGTCTCACCAGCGAGGTGCAAGCATTCGTTGCCCACGCCTCCGACGCTGACCTCGACGATCTGCGCGCGCGACTGGCCGCGGCGCGGCTGCCCGAAGCCGAGACGGTCTATCGCGCCGCGCCGGACCCTCGCCGATGGGACCAGGGCGTTCCCCTCACCGACCTCGTCGACGTCGTGGACTACTGGCGTACCGAGTACAACTGGCGGTCGTTCGAAAAGCGCCTTGACCGAATCGGCCAGTTCCGCACGACCATTGACGGTCTGGGAATCCACTTCCTGCACCGCCGATCCCCGCGCGCAGACGCCACTCCGCTGATCTTGACGCACGGCTGGCCGGGCAGCATTGCTGAGTTCATCGATGTCGTGGACGAGCTGGCAGATCCGAGAACTGCCGACGCGCCGGCGTTCCACGTCGTGGTCCCGTCGCTACCGGGATTCGGTTACAGCGACAAGCCCGCCACCACCGGGTGGGGAATCGAGAAGATCGCGGCCGCATGGGTGGAACTGATGGGGAGGCTCGGCTACCAGAAGTTCGCGGCACACGGCGGTGACTGGGGAGGCAACGTCACCACCGTCCTCGGCGGCAGATTCCCGGCGCACGTTCTCGGCATCCACACGACGTTCGCCCTGGCACCGACCGGGTTGACCACGGAAGGGCTGACGGCGGCCGAGCGCGAACGGACCGAGGAAACCAGCGACTTCTGGCGCCACCACCGGGCGTACGCGAAGCAGCAGGCGACCCGACCGCAGACCATCGGCTACTCGCTCGTCGACTCACCGGTCGGGCTTCTTGCCTGGCTCCTCGACAAGTTCGCCGAGTGGTCGGACACCGACGACAGCCCGTTCGAGACGATTTCCAGAGACAGGATTCTCGACGACGTCACCCTGTACTGGCTGACGCGGACCGGCGCATCCGCGGCCCGCATCTACTACGAAAGCCCCAACTCGCTCGACCCTGAGCTTCGGGTCGACGTCCCGTCGGCAATCACCATGTATCCCCGCGACATCGAGTCGCGCACCCCGCGCGCATGGGCACAGGAGCGGTACCGACAGATCGTCCGATGGACGTCGCCCGAAAGCGGAGGGCACTTCCCGTCGCTGGAGGTTCCCGCGTACTTCGTCAAGGATCTACAAGCTGGCCTCGCGGCGGTGCTGGCGGCCGATCGGTGAACCAGGAGGTCCGAACCGACGACCTTCTCACTACACAGTCGCGGTCGCCGGGTCATGTGGTGGATGCGCGTCGTGGCGGTGACGTCGGCTGCGATTCGGGCGGCGCATCCTGATCGAGGATCGGGCAGGGCCGGAATCCCTTCGCTATGAGCCAGATCGTGAGCGAGGCTTCCCAGACGATCTCTGGGAGTGTGAACAAGAAGGAGATCCCGGATAGCTGCTCCCACGCTCCGAAAAGCACGGCTGTTGCTGTGATCAACGCTAACGGGCCGCCAATGAGGCCGATCAGGGCCATTCGACGTGGTACGAGCCCGGACTTGTACATCAGGTAGCCGAGCAGAATGCCATTGCCGATGCCAGCGCAGAACGCAGGCCCGAGAAGGAACGTTGCGTCATGTAACGCGACCAGCGATTGCCCCGCCACGACAACTGTTTCGGATCCTGCGCCGGCGCCGAGTTCGTCTCGGAGCGTGACGACTGCCAGGAGACTCATCAGCCCGACCACGATGATCGTGGACTCGACGATGCGTACGGCGACGTACCCGAGCGCGAGTGCTTCACTTTGCCGTTTGACGATGGGGAACAGCACGACGGCGGTTCCGACGCCGGCGATGGCCGTGACGATCTCGCCCAATGCCCCGAATGCCACGCGTGTGTCGTAGCCCGAACCGAGTATGTAGTCGGTGTCGTTCACGATTGAGTCGTAGAGCGGAAGCGCCGGGATGGACGCGATGAAGGTGAAGGCGAAGAAGACTCCCGCGATAAGGGCGGTCCTTCTGTGTGCGCTCATATCGGACTCCTCTGACGTCGCGCCTTGTCGTCAACGATCCCAGGGACGTTCTCAGCCGGGGCAGGAATGCAGATTGTTGGACGCCGCCACGGTCGGGTGGCTCTTGGCCGACCGTTGGTCACCTGGACCACCTACAGGAGTAGGGCGATTCCGACGGCGACTAGCCATAGGGACCACGCGATGTACGCGATCGGGGTCATTACCGCGGCTACTCTCCAGCCGTGTCGCTCGAAGCTGCCGACGAACTCCACCGAGCACATCATGAGCAGACTGCCGACGATGATCCCGGCGATGCCGAGCCACCCTGGTGCGTTGCTGGACTGAATTAGCGCGACTCCGGAGAGAACGCTCCAGCCGCCCGTGAAGAGATAGCCGAGGTGCTCACCGACCGCAACGCCGAGATAGCGGTTGAGAGCTTGGAACAGGACATCGACGGCTTCGCGACGTGCAAGGCTGGCGTCGGGGTCGCCGTCGACTCGTGCGAGATAGGGAACGAGGAACGGCCAGCGAACCAGACCCAGGAACTGCACGGTGCCCGCCAACACCCCTGTTGTCGCCGCGACCGCGACTACGCCCCGATCGGCGCCGACCATGGCGACTGCGAGGAGAACCGCCACCGGAGCAAGCAGGACCGCAGTCAGCGCGAATACCCACCACAAGAGCAGTAGACGCGCGCCACCGGCACGAAATCGGGTAAGAACATCGGCGGTGGGGCGGCGGAGGACGTCCGGGTAGTCGAAGCTACGCGCGAGCAGGAAGAAGCACAGGTTGAAAGCGAGCGGCAAGAGCACGAGGAGCGTGCCGGTTGTGCGCTCGGTGTTCACCGCGACGCCGTGCCCGATTCCGATCGACCCGCGGATGACCGACTGAGTAGCACTGCGAGGAGCAGCCAGGTCAGCAATCCGAATACCAGCGCTCCGCTCGCGCCGAAGTTCGGGAACCGCTCATCTATGTTTCTCGAGATGACGTACGACGACACGAACCAACCGAGCGCCCAGGCAGGAGGATTCGCCACCGCCCACGCGATTGCACCCGAGATCGGATGCCCTGACAATGTGAGCGCCATCATCTGAAGTACCCCCACCCCAAGTCCTGTCACGGCACCCATGATGGCCAGATCGCCGCGGCCGATCCCGTAGTCGACCAGCGCTGCGCCTGAGGCGAGGCCCACGGCCATGCCCGCGCTCGTGGCCGGAAGCCAGAGCCACGAGACCCAGCGCCGAAGCGCGAACCATTCAGCTGCTCCGATGATCACTCCCGCGATCACGCCCGCAATCAGTGCAGCGCCGACCGAATCGACACCGTCCACGGTCAGGTCAGCGACACCCCCGCCAATCGGGAACCCGAGCAGGATCGCGATCGGCCAGAGCCACAAGCGGCGTGCCGCCCGTACCGCTGCGCCGGTCTGGGATTCCATGCCGCGCCGTCCTTCGCCTTGGAGCACCCAGTGTCGTCCCCCCAGCCGCGTACCGCGGCCGAACAACGAAAGGGACTCGGTTCGGCTTCCCTGGTGCACGGTCGGGCGACGACGGTCTCGAAGCGGAGCGGATCAAGGGTGGTGCTTGCGCCATCACGAAGGGACGCCGAGGGCGCTCTTGACGCGTGGAGTGGAGGCCGAAGACTGGATCGTTGCGCGGACGGGCTCACGTACCGGTTGTCAGCTCGGCGATGAGGGCCTTGACGCGCGCCTCGATCTGGTCGCGGATCGGGCGTACGTCATCGATGTCCTTTCCGGCAGGGTCGTCGAGCTGCCAGTCGAGGTATGTCTTGCCGGGGTAGATCGGGCAGGCGTCGCCGCAGCCCATCGTGATGACGACGTCGGCGGCGCGGACGACGTCGTCGGTGAGCGGTTTGGGGAACTCCTTGGAGATGTCGAGACCCATCTCGGCCATTGCTGCAACGACAGCGGGGTTGAGCTGGTCTGCCGGTTGTGACCCTGCGGAGCGTACGTGAACCCGACCCTGTGCGTGGTGGTCGAGCAGAGCCGCTGCCATCTGGGAGCGGCCTGCGTTGTGGACGCAGACGAAGAGGACTTCGGGGATGGTGGGCATGATGGCTCCCTCGGCTTGAGCGATGGCGATGAGGCGTTCGCGGGCGAAGTGGCCGGCGAGCACGGGCAGGTACGTTGCGGTGCGAGGTCGTCGACGATCGCGGTGAGCGAGGCTTGGTGGTTGTGGAGACCCGGCAACTCCGCGCGACGTGACTCATCGGGCGTCGTCATTGGTCGATCCTCTGCGTTGACCTGGTGAGGGTGTCGCGGTTGCGAAGCCAGAGGGCGACGTAGACGAGTGCGACCAGGACGGGCACCTCGATGAGTGGGCCGACGACGCCAGCGAGTGCTTCGCCTGAGGTAACGCCGAAGGTGCCGATGGCGACCGCGATGGCGAGTTCGAAGTTGTTGCCTGCCGCGGTGAACGCGAGCGTAGTGGTCTTGGCGTAGCCGAGGCGAAGGCGTGTGCCGAGCGCCCAGGACGTGGCGAACATCAGGACGAAGTACGCAAGCAGCGGCAATCCGATGCGTACGACATCAAGTGGCTGGTTGGTGATGGCGTCGCCTTGCAGGGCGAAGAGCATGACGATGGTGAACAGCAGTCCGTACAGCGCAATTGGGCCGATACGTGGCAGGAAGCGGCTCTCGTACCACTCGCGTCCGCGGGCGCGTTCGCCGATCGTGCGGGTGAGGTAGCCGGTGAGCAGTGGGATGCCGAGGAAGACGAGAACGCTGAGGGCTATCGCGCCGGCGGAGAATTCGACGCTGGTGGTGGCGAGTCCGAGCCAGGCCGGAAGCACCTGCAGGTAGAACCAGCCGAGTGCGGCGAACGCGACGATCTGGAAGACGGAGTTGATCGCCACGAGGACGGCTGCGGCTTCGCGGTCGCCGCACGCGAGGTCGTTCCAGATCAGCACCATCGCAATGCACCGCGCGAGACCGACGATCACCAGGCCGGTGCGATACTCCGGCAGATCGGGAAGGAGGAGCCAGGCGAGCGTGAACATGAGCGCCGGACCGGCCAGCCAGTTCAACACCAGCGACGCGGCGAGCAGCTTGCGGTCGCCGGTGACGCGAGACGTCTCGGAGTATCGGACCTTCGCGAGGACCGGGTACATCATCAGCAGCAGGCCGATCGCGATCGGCAGACTGACCGAGCCGACCTCGATCGCGTTGAGTGCGGCGTCGAGACCGGGGACGGCTCGCCCGAGGACCAGTCCGAGCGCCATCGCGGCGATGATCCAGACGGGCAGGAGCCGGTCGAGGCGGGACAGTCGTGCGATGACCTCGGCCTGCGGATACTCGGCGTCCAGGGCATCGGTCATCGGCTGGAAACCTCGCTACATTGATGGACGTCGATGTGTCCAGCATGAGCGGGGACATCGACGGCTGTCAATGTGATGGGCATACTGGAGACATGCCCGCCGTCGACATCGAGATCACGGATCACTCAGCTACGTGCGCCACGTCGCTCACCGCGACACCGATCGCCGCTGACGAGGCGGCCGATCTCGCCCGCACGTTCAAGGCCGTCGCCGACCCGGCGCGGTTGCGGCTGCTGTCGATCATTGCGTCACATGAGGGCGGCGAAGCGTGCGCGTGCGACCTGAACGAACCCCTCGGGCTGAGCCAGCCGACGGTGTCGCACCACCTCAAGGTGCTGGTGGGCGCCGGCCTGCTGGAACGCGAGCAGCGCGGCGTCTGGGCGTTCTATTCCGTCGTGCCCGAGCGCCTCGATACGCTCGCCGGCGTACTCAGCACCCAAGCCTGACCGCTCAGCAACACGACCGCAGATACGCCTGCAGGTTGTCGAGCACGGCGGCCGTGCCCTGGCTGTCGGCACGGTAGAAGACCGTCTTGCCTTCGCGTCGCGAGGTGAGGATGTGCCCGCGGCGAAGCAATGCGAGTTGCTGCGATGCGGTCGACTGTCCGATTCCGGCCCGCTCAGCCACATCGCCGACCGATAGCTCAGCCCCGCCCGCGAACAGGAACATCACCTGCTGGCGCGCGGGACTGGCGAGCGCCTTGAGGAAGTCATTGGTCGACTCCTCCAACTCGACGCCTACCTCGCTCATGGGGCCATCCTAACTCAGAACGTCATTTGATCATATTACGAAATGACGATATGTTCCTCTCATGAACACACCCATCGTTATCGTCGGCGGCGGCCAGTCCGGCCTCGTCGCCGCCCGCCATGTTCGCGACCGCGGCCTGCAGCCGCTCGTCCTCGAAGCCGGAGTTCGTGCGGTCGGCTCCTGGCCCGACTACTACGACAGCCTCTCGGTCTTCTCACCCGCACAGTACAGCGCGCTCGACGGGGCGGCATTCCCCGGCGACCCTGACCACTACCCGCATCGGGACGAGGTAGTCGCGTACCTTGAGCGGTTCGCCGCATCGCTGGACGTGGAGATCCGCACGCGGACTCGGGTCGAGCGGGTCGAGTCCGATGGTCGCGAGTTCGTCGTGCACACCGCCGACGGCGAAGCACTGCCTGCCAGCGGCATAGTCGCCGCCTCGGGCTCGTTCTCGAACCCGTTCCAGCCGCCGATACCTGGCCGCGAGCGGTTCACGGGTGAGGTGCTGCACGTCGCCGGCTACCGCGAGCCGACCAAGTACGCCGGGCAGCGCATCGTCGTGGTCGGCGGCGGCAACTCCGCGATCCAGGTGGCGCACGAGCTGACCGAGCACGCCGACGTCACGCTCGCCACCCTCGAGCCCGTCCGGTTCCTGCCCCAGGTCCACGACGGGCACGACGTGCATTACTGGACCGATGTCACCGGCTTCGACCGGCTGCCACCGGAGTGGCTCGCCCGCATCGTTTCCGGCCCGCTCGTCTCCGACGACGGCGTGTACGGCGCCGCGTACGCCTCCGGAGCACTTCAGCGCCGACAGATGTTCGGGCGGTTCGACGACGACGGAGTCGTGTGGCCCGACGGCACGCACGAGCCGGTCGACACGGTCATCCTCGCGACCGGCTACCTACCGAGCCTCGGATACCTTCGCGACCTGGGAGCGCTCGACGAGAACGGACTGCCACGCCACACCGGCGGAATCTCCACAACGCATCCGGGTCTGGTCTACCTCGGCCTGGAGTTTCAACGTTCGTTCGCGTCCAACACGCTGCGCGGCGTGGGCGCCGATGCCGCGTACGTCGTCCCGCCGCTGGTCGCGTACGCCAGCGGCGCCTCCGCTGTCGTCGGAGGCTGAGCCGCTCACGGAGTCCTCGACCGGGGCAGTGCGCGTTCAATGGGTGCTCGCGACCACGCCCGATCTCTATACCTTCGTACCGAACCGGAGTTCCGCCTACTCGCCTGATCCTCGCACTGCGGCTTGTTGTACCTCGTCCAGCCATCGGTCCATCGCTCGTCGCCGTTTCGTGGCACGGGCACGACTTGCCTACCTGCACCCCTCGACATCCGCTGACGTAGCGCCTGACCTCGCTGCCACCACCGCAGTTCTCGATACCGAATCTCATCGGCGTCATTGGCACCCACAGGCTCCGCGTCTTGCATCGACATTGGTCGGACTTCGCGAAACGGGATTACATCAACGATCGTGCGCCCTAGCCGTGTTGGCGCCTGAACTGCTTCGGTCCTTAGCCAAGAGGACGCTTCGAACATGGCACCGTGCGTCATAACAACGATGCCGAAGACGTCACCGGGCTGCACCACGGGAACAAAGTGGGGCACCGGAGATACGTTCGCCATGCGGCGCCGGTCGAGTTCCGGATACTGGAGCCTCACGTAGCAGTTCTCCCCTGTTGCCCGAACCTTGTAAGCAGCGCCATCGCCGGTATTCGTTACTTCGAACTCGGAGACGTACAACCCGGCGTATTGCGGCGCTATGCCCTCGTACATGCCGGGGATCCATGCGCCGGTCTGGCGGAGTTGCCACTCGGCCTCTGGTCGATCTCGCTGACGAAGCCAGAGTGTCACGCTGGTAGCGATCGCGGTCGCAACGGTAGCCGCAGCCGTCGTAACGGCCAGATATTCGGACCAGTCCATGGGCCGTATGTTCGCAGGTCGAGCCACCGCACCGCCCGTGGTCCCGCCTGCGTCGAGCACACCTGCCCCTTCCCCGCATAGGTACCGCTCGTAGGTCGGAGCGGAGCGGGTCAAGGGTCGAATTTGTTCGATCACGCCGTGACGGCGAAGCCGCCCTTGACGCGTGGAGCGGAGCCCGAAGACTGGACCGATGCGGGGACGGGGCTCCACGGTCACTCCGCCAGGCCCTACCACAGCCAAGAAGAACACCGGTCTCGTCGGCGTCCGCATTCACGACCTACGCCACACCGCCGCATCCGTGTGGCTCGGTGCCGGGGCCGATCCGAAGGTCGTACAACGCATCCTCGGACACGCCTCGGCGGCGCTGCGGAAACAGGCTCCTGACCTGCGCAAAGGCGTGGAGCCGCCTGTCGGAATCGAACCGACGACCTTCTCATTACGAGTGAGACGCTCTGCCGACTGAGCTAAGGCGGCGCGTTGCCGAGCAACAGCGCACGATCATACCCATGCCGGTCCGGGAGACCTAAATCGGCTCCTGAGTACGACCCGTAGACTCACGTACTGTGACAAAGCCCGACGACGCCCTCGCCGAGCTCGAGGAGATTCGCTCGAGTATCGACAACATCGACGCGGCCCTCGTGCACCTGCTCGCGGAGCGGTTCAAGTGCACCAAGCGGGTCGGCCGGCTGAAGGCCGACCACGACCTGCCGCCCGCAGATCCCGAGCGGGAGGCGCGCCAGATCGCGCGGCTGCGCGAGCTGGCGCACGACGCCGACCTCGACCCGGCGTTCGCGGAGAAGTTCCTCAACTTCATCATCGGCGAGGTCATCCGCCACCACGAGGCGATCCGCGGCTGACGGCCCCGTGAGCCGCACATTCCAGCCCCAAAATCGCGAAATCTGGGGCCGAAACGTGCGGCCCAGCGGGCAGGCGGGGAGGGCGAACGGGTCAGCATTCCTTGCCGTCGTCGGGTACGTCGCCGTCGAGGAGGTACGCGTCGATCGTCTCGTCGATGCAGGCGTTGCCGCGGTGGTAGGCGGTGTGGCCGTCGCCGTCGCGGCTGAGCAGGACGCCCGAGTCGAGCTCCTTCGCCAGCGACACCGCCTGCTCGTACGGTGTGGCCGGGTCGCGGGTCGTACCGACGACGAGGATCGGCGCGGCGCCCGAGCCGTCGATATCGAGGGGCTTGTGGGCCGACTCGATCGGCCACTGCCCGCAGGTCAGCTCGCTCCAGGCGAAGATCTCGCCGAACACCGGGGCCGCCTTCTCGTACGCGGGCACGGCCTTGCGGATATCGGCGGGTGAGACGTCCTCGGAGGTGTCGAGGCAGTTGACCGCCGACTGCGCCTCGAACTGGTTGCTCTCGTAGCCGCCCGAGGTGCGGTCGAAGTAGAGGTCGGAGTACTGGAGCAGCAGCGCCCCGTCACCGCCGAACGCGTTGCCGAGCGCCTGGCTCAGCGCCGGCCAGGCCTGCTCGTCGTAGAGCGGGAGCGCGATGCCGTAGAACGCGAGCGACCGGGTGAGCGGGCGGTTCGTGTCACCGGTCTCGACCGGCGAGTCATCGAGCTTCTCGAGGAAGTCGCCGATCTTCTGCATGCCCGCGTCGACGTCGTCGCCGAGCGGACACGACTCGCCTCCACTCACACAGTCTTCGGCGTACGCCCGCAGCGCACCCTCGAAGCCACCGGCCTGCGCCATCGTCGCCTCCCGCAGCGACAGGCTCGGGTCGATCGCGCCGTCGAGCACCATGCGCCCCACCTTCTTGGGGAAGAGTTCTGCGTACGTCGAGCCGATGAACGTGCCGTACGAGGCACCCGCGTACGTCAGCAACTCGTCGCCGACGAGCCCGCGCAGCACGTCGAGATCCTTCGCGACGTCGATCGTGGACATGTTCTCGGCGAGCGCGCCGGACCCGGCAAGACACCCCTTGCCCATCGAGACGACGGAGTCGACGTACGCCTTCGTCTCCGCCGACGTGTCCGGATCGGGGTCGGCCGCGACGATCTTGTCGAGCTCCTCGTCGTCGACACACTCGACGGGGTCGCTCGTGCCCACTCCCCGCGGGTCGAATCCGATGATGTCGTAGCGCGCCAGCACATCGTCGCTGGCCTGGTCGGTGAACGTCTGGAGGTAGTCGATGCCGGACCCGCCCGGCCCCCCGGGGTTGATGAACAGCGTGCCGAGACGCTTGTCGGGATCGTCGGCGGGACGTCGGGCAAGAGCCAGCTCGGTGGTCTCGCCGCCCGGCTCGGCGTAGTCGACCGGCACCTTCACGGTCGCGCAGTCGCCTTGTGAACAGGACGACCAGTCGACCTGCTGCCGGTAGTACGGGCGCAGCTCGGCCGGCACGCCGGAGTCGGCCGGCTGCGTCTCGGTCTCGGCGGTCGTCGGATCCGACGACGGGTCGGCCGACGGCGAGTCGTCGTCGGTGCACCCAGCCGCGACCAGGGTCACCAGCAACAGCCCGGCGGCGATCCGGGCACGGCGGCGTGAAGGCATCGGTCTCCTCGAGATAGGGCTCAGCCAGACAAGCGGCTGCGTCTCACAACATAGGTGGGCGCGAATAATTCGGTCGAGATATCCACAGGCGTCAGCGGGCCAGCCGGATCATCAGCCGCTCCAGGGCGAGCAGCGGGGCGGCGTTCGCGGTGAGCGCCTCGCGGCACTCGAGGATCGCGTCGAGGTGGGCGAGCGTCGCCTCGGGCGTGCCCCGCGCGGCCAGCTCGGCAACCGACGAGGCGAGGTCGGCGTTGACCATCTCGGTGTCGGCGCCGAGCTGCACCGACAGGACATCGCGGTACAGCGACATCAGGTCGATCAACCCGCCGTCGATCGCGTCGCGGGCCATCCGCGTACGCCGCCGTTTCTGGTCCTTCTCGAGCGACGAGAGGTTTCCCTGGTAGCCGGCGGGCCGTCGCCCGCGGTCCTCGACCCCCCAAGCAGTACGGAGATCGGCAAGCTCGCGACCATCGAGATCGTCGGCCCGCTCGGTGGCGTGCGCCTGAGCCGCGTCGTTGAGGTTCTGCGCGGCACTCAAGCACGCTCCGAGCCCGGACAGCGACGACGGGATCGCCAGCACCTCGCGCCGCCGCGCGCGTACGGCATCGTTGGTGGCAAGGGCGCGTGCGCGTCCGACGTGGCCCTGCGCGGCCCGGGCCGCCTCGAGTGCCACGGACTCTTCGACACCGTCACGACGGACGAGCATCGCCGCGACCTCCCGGGACGGCGGCGTACGCAACACGATCTGGCGGGACCGCGAGCGGATCGTCACGATGACGTCCTCCGCCGTCGGCGCGCACAACATCCAGACCGTACGCGGCGGCGGCTCCTCGAGCGTCTTGAGCAGCGCATCGGCGGCCTTCTCGGTGAGCCGGTCGGCATCTTCGACGATCAGCACCTGCCAATGCCCGGACGACGGCCGCAACGCCGCGCTGCGTACGTGCTCGCGGACCTCGTCGACCTCGATGCTCAACCGGTCGGTGCGGACCAGTGTGACGTCGGGATGGGCGCCCGACAGAGCCGTACGACAGGCGTTGCACTCGCCGCAGCCGCCCGACTCGCATTGCAGCGCGGCCGCGAACGCACGCGCGACGTTCGACCGCCCCGAGCCCGGAGGGCCAGTGAACAGCCAGGCGTGGGTCATGTCGCGCTCGATCGAGCGTTGCAGCAGCTCGACGATCGGGCCCTGCCCGACGAGGTTGTCCCAGACGCTCACGACTGCTCCTGCCGACGCACCGCACGTGCGAGATGCGGCTCCAGCCGGGCGCGTACGGCCGCGGCGATCTCGTCGCGCGAGCCATGCGCGTCGACGACGAGATAGTGCTCGGGATCGGCGGCCGCCAGCTCGCGGAACGAGTCGCGTACGCGGGTGTGGAAGTCGACCGGCTCGGACTCCAGCCGGTCGGGCGAGTCGAAGCGCCCCAACCCGACGTCGGGCTCGACGTCGAGGAGCACCGTCAGATGCGGACGCAGCTGCGCGGTCGCCCATCGCGTCACGTCCTCGACCTCGTCACGGGTCAGCTCGCGTCCGGCGCCCTGGTACGCGAGCGCGGAGTCGACATAGCGGTCGGTGATGACGACCTTGCCCGCGTCGAGCGCGGGCTGCACGACCGTGTCGACGTGCTCCGCCTTGTCTGCGGCGTACAGCAACGCCTCCGTGCGATGCGACAGCGTGCCGGTCTCGACGTCGAGCAGGATCTTGCGCAGCGTCGCGCCGACGGGGGTGTCACCCGGCTCGTGGGTGAGCAGCACGTCGTACCCGCCGTCGCGCAGCGCATCCGCGAGCAGCCGCGCCTGCGTCGACTTGCCGGCACCCTCGCCGCCCTCGAGCGCGACGAACGTGCCCCGCTCGCTGTATCGGCCACGCGGCGGCGGTCCGGTCAGTTCTTCTCGCAACGTCACCCCTGGTCGGTCGTTCATCCGACGATAGGCGCTCACCCCGACAACGACCGCAACGGCCGCCGCGATCAGGAACGTGAACTGCGCGCCGCTGTACGTGAGGGACGCGTGATCGGTGATGCGCCACCTGTGGGCGCCGATCAACCCGGCGACCGCCGGGCCGAGCGCGAGCACCAACGCGAGCGCAATCCGGATCAGCGACTGTACGAGCGCGAACGTCCGCCCGCGTACGTCGTCGGCCACCTCGAGCCCGAGCAACGTGTATCCGGTGATCCACGAGATGCCGGCGAAGTAGCCGAGCACGACGACGAGGACGGCCGCGAGCACCATGTTGCCGATCAGCGAGATGACGGCGAGGGTCGCCCCGGCGGCGATCAGCCCCAGCCCGAACAGCCGACGCCGCGACACTCGCGGCAGCGTACGCGGACCGAGCCACATCCCGGTGCCGAGTCCGAGGAACACGCAGCCGAACAGCACGCCATAACCGGCGTCGTCCGCCCCGAGGTCGGTCGCGTACACCCGACCGAGCCCGATGACCACTCCGCCGGCGCCGAACGCGCCGACGATGCCGACCACGAGACCGCGCACGACGTCGGTGTCACGGATGTACGCCCACCCGTCGAGGATGGTGCGGACGAGACCGGCCTGGTCCTCCGCGGCGATCGATGACCCGCGCGGGATGTCGCGCATCGTCTGGCACACCGCGCCCCCGGCGAGGAATCCGACGGCGATCACGTACATCGTCAGGTCTGCCGAGGTGCCCGTCGTCCAGCCGGCGTACGTCGAGAGCAGCTCGGTGATGTCGGCGACGATGATGAACAGCGCGGCTGCGGGAAGCGCCGAGCCGTATGTCGTGGCGAGGTTGACCCGGTTGGCGTCCTCGAGCCGTTCGGTGGGTACGAGGTTGGGGATCGTGGCGTCCTTGGTCGGCAGCCACACGGCATTGACGGCCTCGATCAGCACCGTCGCGACGAACAGCCACCACAGGGTGCCGACCAGCGGGATGCTCGCGAAGCAGGCACCCCGCAGCACCAGGCCGACCACGAGGGTCGTACGCCGGTCGAGCCGGTCTGCGATGTACCCGCCGAGCGGACCGATCACGAGGGCAGGGAGCACCCGCAGGAAGAGCACTCCAGCGATCGCGAAGTTCTTCTCTGCGTACCCGCCTCCGGCGATGTCGTTGGCGAACGCGGTGATCGCCAGCAGTCCCATCCAGTCGGCGAGCGACGCGAGTCCGAGCGCGGTCCACATGCGCCGGAAGTCCCGGATGCGAAAGATTGCCCGGAGACCCGTCGCGCTCACATCGTCGATGGCGGACCCGCTCACGTACCGACCCTAATGCCCTGCCGCATCGAGGTCGGCGCGGCTCTGCCCGCCGCCTGGGTTTGGTCTCTTGCTTGCAGACCAAAGCACGCCCTGACCGACGCGATCTGCACCGTCTTCGACCTCGATTGACTCGGTTCGGATGAGCAGTGGCGGGAAGACGCCTCCGAACCCGGACACCAATCGACCGGTTTCGCTTCTACGCTGGGCAGTCATGAACGAGATCACCCTCCTCAGCCCCGATGCGTTGGTCAACAGTCCGGCGTTCAGCCATGTCGCGGTCATCCCGCCGAATGCCACCACGATCCATGTCGGCGGGCAGAACGCCGTCGACTCGACCGGATCACTCATCGACCCCGACGACGTCGCCGCACAGTCGAGACGTGCACTTGCCAACGTCGAGTCGGCCCTCGCGGCGGCCGACGCGACGCTGGCCGACGTCGTCTCCTACACGATCCTGCTGGTCGACGGAGTCGATGTCGGTGCGGCGTACGGTGCCGTCGCGGGCGCACTCGACACGGGCGGCGAACCCCCTCTGGTGACGGCCGCCATGGTCGCAGGGCTCGGCGTGCCCGGCGCGCTGGTCGAGATCGCGGCGATCGCGGCAGTGGTCCGATGACCGCGCGGCTCAGCCGTCGACGTACTGCTCGCCGACTCCCGCCGGGTTGAGTAGCTCGGCCGCGACCGCTGCCGCAAGGATCAGCCCGATCACGACCTCGGGTACGGGTGTGAGCGCCGCGACGAGGACGGCCGCCGCCGCAACGAACAACGGGGCCGCCGTGCGCCAGCTCGGGTCATGCTGGCGCAGCCGCAGGACGTACAGACCGCACAGCAGCACGGCGACGGGCACCGCGAGCACGTACGCCGTCTCGATGCCACCGGACTCGCTGTGGTCGGTGTAGTAGTCGACACGGGCGGCGAGGCCCGCGCCGATCGCAGCGGCCGACGCGAAGATGAAGTAGTGGCCGAAGCCCCAAGTCATGTTGGCGGCGTCGCTCCGCCCGCGTAGCACCTCGGCGTCGCCGCGGCTGAAGTAGAGCCACCACAGGCTGAAGACGATCAGGATGCCGCCGACGATGACCTCGGTGAGCTCGCTCGCGGCGTTGCCCGCGTCGATCGACTCCTGGATCGCGACCGTCGACGACAGGATCGTCTCGCCGAGCACGATGATGAAGAACAGGCTGTACCGCTCGGCGACGTGCTCGGGGTGCCAGGGGGTTCCGCCCGCACGCTCCGCGATCGCCGGAACCGCCATCTCGCCGATGGCGAAGAGCACGAACGCGGGCAGAGCGATCGACTCCGGGAAGAACAGGAACGCGATCCAGAAGCACTGCATGATGACGATGCCGACGGCGTACCGGTACGCCGTCGTACGGTGGTCCGGGTCGTTGCGGCCCGCGCGTACCCACTGCACGACCAACGCAACGCGCATGATGACGTACCCGACCACGACGAGCGTGAAGTCGCCGTCGAACGACTGCGAAATACCGGCGGCGAGCACGAGTGAACCCGCGATCTGCAGCAGGGTGAGGCAGCGATAGGTCACGTCGTCGTTGTCGTACGCCGACGCGAACCAGGTGAAGTTCAGCCATGCCCAGAAGATCGCCCAGAACGCCATCGCGAAGAACAGCGCGCCCTCGAGAATGTGGCCGTGGGAGATCTCATGGTGGAACGACGCCGCTGCCTGCGCGATCGCCACCACGAAACACAGGTCGGTGAACAGCTCGAGCGGCGTCGCGACGCGGTGCTCCTCGTCGGGATCACGCGGCCGGACGGGGCGTACGAGTCGTAGTCGTCGTTCCTGCACGTCGGCATCGTAGTGCGAGTACGCCGGTCTCAGGGTTAGCGTGGGCGCTCAGGCGCTCGCCGGAGCGATGTCTCGGAACCGACCCGGAGGTCAGCGATGTTGGAGAACGTCCCGCAGCCCGTACGAGGCTTCATCGGAGCCGTCAATGACGGCGACACCGACCGATTCCTCGGCTACTTCCCGGCGGACGGTGTCGTCAACGACTGGGGCCGTGAGTTCCACGGTCACGACGCGATCCGCGGCTGGAGCGACGGCGAGTTCATCGGCGCGAAAGGCACCCTGACGCCCACCTCGGTGCAGCAGGACGGCGACACGGTCACCGTCGACGGCGACTGGGCGAGCAACCACTTCACGGGCCCGAGCCGGTTCGTGTTCGTCGTCGACGGCGACTCCGTACGCGAGATGCGCATCACCGACCACTGACCCGGAGCAGCGAGCGGTCAGCCGAGCCCGTCGAGGCGAGCGACCTCGTCGGGAGTGAGTCGTAGCGACGCTGCCGCGACGTTGTCCTCCAGGTGTGCCGACCCAGACCGCCGAGATTCGTTGTCTCACGCGCATCTCCATCGATTGGGTGTCTGCGCTCGACGGTAGATCGCGGACCCGAGACCGGCCTGTACGCCGACTGTGGAAATGCTGCGAATCGGCGGCTATGCCTTCTTCGAGGTGCTTTTCGCGGTGCTCTTCTTGGCGGCCGACTTCTTCGCCGGCGACTTCTTGGCCGGGGTCTTCTTGGCCGTCTTCTTGGTGGTCTTCTTCGCCGTCTTCTTGGCCGTCTTCTTCGCCGGGCCCTTCGCTCGCTTCTCGACGAGCAGGTCCGAGGCCCGCTCCAGCGTGACCGCCTCGACGGAGTCGTCCTTGCGCAAGGTGGCGTTGTACTCGCCGTCGGTGACATAGGGCCCGAAGCGGCCGTCCTTGACGACGACCGGGTTTCCGGTCACCGGATCGGCGCCCAGCTCCTTGAGCGGAGCAGCGGCAGCGCGGCGACCGCGCTGCTTGGGTTGTGCATAGATGGCCAGCGCCTCGTCGAGCGTCATCGTGAGGAGCTTCTCCTCGGAGTCGATCGAGCGCGAGTCCGTACCCTTCTTCAGGTACGGCCCGTACCGGCCGTTCTGGGCCGTGATGTCCTCGCCCGACTCGGGATCCGCGCCGATGACGCGCGGCAGGCTCAACAGCTTCAGCGCGTCGTCGAGCGTGATCGTGTCGAGCGACATGTCTTTGAACAGGCTTGCCGTACGGCGCTTGACGGCGTTCTTGCCCTTGGTGGGCACGTCATCGGGCAGCACCTCGGTGACGTACGGCCCGTACCGCCCGTTCTTCGCGACAACCGGATAGCCGGTCTTGGGGTCGACGCCGAGCTCGGTCTCCGCGCCCGTCGGGTTGGCCAGCAGCTCACGCGCCTTCTCCAGCGTCAGCTCGTCGGGCGGCAGGTCGTCGGGGATATTGGCGCGGGCGGGCTCGCCGTCGTTGCCGGGGCCTTCGACGTACGGCCCGTAGCGGCCGACCCGCGCGGCGATGCCGTCGCCGATCTCGAACGTGGAGAGGCCGCGGGCGTCGATGTCGCCGAGGTCCTCGACCAGCGACTTGAGCGCCGTATCGCCTTCCTCCTCGCCGAAGTAGAAGCCGCGCAGCACCGTCTGGCGATCCCGGTCTCCGCGCGCGACCCGATCGAGTACGTCTTCGAGCATCGCCGTGAACTCGTAGTCGACGAGCTTGCCGAAGTGCCGCTCCAGCAGTCGGACGACGGCGAACGCGAGCCACGCCGGCACCAGCGCAGTGCCCTTCTTGTAGACGTAGCCGCGGTTCTGGATCGTCGTCACGATCGACGCGTACGTCGAGGGGCGACCGATCTCGCGCTCCTCGAGCTCGCGGATCAGCGTCGCCTCGGTGTAGCGCGCGGGCGGGCGCGTCTCGTGTCCGGCCGGCTCGAGGGCGGCGACGTCGACGCGCTCTCCCTCGGAGACGTTCGGCAGCCGGGTCTGCTTGTCGTCGCGATCCTTGCTCGGGTCGTCGGCGCCCTCGACGTACGCCTTGAGGAACCCGTAGAACGTAATGGTGCGGCCGGTTGCGGTGAACTCGCAGTCCTCGCCGCTCGTTGCTCGTGCGCCGAGCCGCACCGTGACGGAGTTGCCCTTGGCGTCGTTCATCTGCGACGCGACCGTACGCATCCAGATCAGCTCGTACACACGGAACTCGTCGCCGGTCAGCCCGGTCTCGGCAGGCGTACGGAAGTAGTCGCCTGCCGGGCGGATCGCCTCGTGCGCCTCTTGGGCGTTCTTGACCTTGCTGGCGTACGTACGAGGCGCGTCGGGAAGGTAGTCGCCGCCGTACAGCTCGCGCACCTGTGCCCGGGCGGCGTTGACCGCCGTGCTCGACAGCGTCACCGAGTCGGTACGCATATAGGTGATGAACCCGTTCTCGTACAACCGCTGCGCGATCTGCATCGTGCGCGACGAGCCGTAGCCGAGCTTGCGCGACGCCTCCTGCTGCAGGGTGGTCGTACGGAACGGCGCGTACGGCTTGCGGGTGTACGGCTTGGAGTCGACCGCGCGAACGTCGAAGGTCTGCGTACGCAAGGCACCGGCGAGTGCAGCGGCACGCTCGCCGTCGATGTGCAGCGGCACCTCGCTCGCCTGCTTGAGAACGCCATCGCTGGTGAAGTCGCGGCCCTGGGCGACCTTGTGACCGTCGACGGCCACCAGCTTCGCCGGGAACTGTCGCGGGTCCTTCTCTGCGCCCGCATCGAAGGTCGCCTCGAGATCCCAGTACGACGCGATCTTGAACGCCATCCGGTCACGCTCGCGCTCGACGACCAGGCGAGTCGCGACCGACTGCACGCGGCCGGCGGACAGCCCGCTCATGACCTTCTTCCACAGCACGGGGCTGACCTCGTACCCGTAGAGGCGGTCGAGGATGCGACGAGTCTCCTGCGCGTCGACGAGATGGTCGTCGATGTCGCGCGGGTTCTCGACAGCGGCGCGGATCGCCTGCGGCGTGATCTCGTGGAACACCATCCGCTTGACCGGGACCTTCGGCTTCAGCTCGTCGAGCAGGTGCCAGGCGATGGCCTCGCCCTCGCGGTCCTCGTCCGTCGCGAGGTAGAGCTCGTCGGCGTCCTTGAGCAGCTTCTTCAGCTTGGCGATATGCGACTTCTTGTCGGCCGGCACGACGTAGATGGGCTCGAAGCCACTGTCGACGTCGACACCGAGTCGCGCCCATGACAGTCCCTTGTACTTCGCGGGCACCTCGGCGGCGTTGTGAGGGAGGTCGCGGATGTGACCGATCGACGACTCGACAACGTAATCCTTGCCGAGGTAACCCGCGATCGTACGCGCCTTGGCGGGCGACTCGACGATGACGAGTGCGGTCACAAGAGTGCTCCTGATCTACGAGAATCCCGCAGTTGCGGGGAAATAAGTGAATCGACGGACACGGTAACGCGTCCTGTCAAGCCGCAACGCACGACCCACCCACGTCATTGCTCGCATTCTTCCGCGACCTCTGCTCTGCACGAGTCGGCCTCGCCCCGCGTCCCGTACGCCCGGTCGTCCCCCGGACCACCACGCAGTGCGTCATTGCCGGAGTCGCCGAACATCAGATCGTCACCGGAGTCGCCGAACAGGCTGTCGTCGCCTTCTCCGCCGTCGAACACGTCGTCGCCCGGACCGCCCCACGCCGCCGCCGAGCCGTTGTCGTCCGCGTCGACGGTCGCGTACGCCGCGAAGTAGTCGTCGCCCTCGCCCATGGAGGCACGCACCGTATGACCGCCCCAGGTGACGACGCCGAACCGCTCATCCCCAGGGCCACCGATGAAACGTACGTCCGCCTCACGCGCGGACGCACCGAAGTCCTCGATCCCGGCGAGCGGCGACGACTTCCCGTCCGCGCGCACCACCTCGCCCGGTACGTCGATCGTGAGCGGCGCCGACGTACCGTTCTGCAGCTCGGCATGGTCGTAGCCCGGCCCGCCGCCGAGCGCCCCGCGTCGGCCGGCCTCGAGCGCGACCTGGATCGCGTCCGCGCCCGATCCGCCGGACACCGTCATCTGCGATGTGACGTCGACCCGGTCGTCGCCTCCGCCTGCGGTCACCACGCCGTCGTCGTCGTGGTCGCCGATGGAGTCGTCGTACCTCGAACCGATCAGGGTGTCGGTGCCCTCGCCGCCGTCCAACCAGTAGCCCGGCGTATTGCTCCGCGACGCATCGAGTCGGTCGTCGCCGTCCTCGCCGAGCAGCGTTGGGTACAACGACTCGTCCGGTCCGCCGGCGACCGCCGCAACGCGGTCATTGCCGCCTCCCGCGGAGACGATCGCGTGACCGCGGACCGTGATGTCGTCCGGCCAGTCGGTACCGACGACATGCGGTACGTCGAAGACGAGGTCCCGTCCGATGCCGCTCCCGGTGACGACACCGTTCTCCGTGACCGTGATCCCGCCGCGCGCCTCGGGAAACTCCACCCGATCGGGGGTGTGGTGCGCCGGTGAGATGTGGATCGCCTCGTTCGATGAGCGTCCACCGCCGAATATCCGGTCGTTGCCGCTCCCGCCCGACAAGACGTCGCCTTCGGCAGCGTTGCTGCCCTCGTCGGAGTACAGCTTGTATGGGCCACCGTGGAGGGCGTCGTCGCCCGCGCCGCCGTACAGCTCGTCTGCGCCCGAGTCTCCGCACAGCACGTCGTCGCCTCCACGCCCGTCGATGACGTCGTCACCGGTGTACGCCCGGATCACGTCGTCGCCGGGCGTTCCCGTCAGCTCGTCGTCGTCTTCGGTCCCGGCAAGCGTGACCGTCCTGCCCTTGCAGGTGTCGTCCTCGTCGGCTGCACCCGCGGACGGCTCGCCCAGCGTCGTGACCGCTACCAGCAGTCCCGCCGCCGCAACCGCGAGCTTTCGTACGTACCCATGCACCCCGTTTGCCTCCCGGCTACCTACTGTTACACGGATCGGTCGCGGCCGTGCCGGCGGACGTACCGCCGTCCGCCTACCGGTCGGCCGGTCACCGCTGAGGCACAATGCAACCGTGTCTGCTCCGGAAGCCCTCGGTCGCCTCCGCCGCGTGCGTCGCATCGGCGTCGGTGGCTTCGCATCCGTATGGCTCTATCACGACACTGACCTCAAGTCGCACGTCGCGGTGAAGGCGCTCGCCGACAACTGGGCCCAGCGCGCCGACGTACGCGAGCGGTTCCTGAACGAAGCACAGCTGCTGCGCGCAACCGACTCCGCACATGTGGTGCAGGTCTACGACATCGGCGAGCTTCCCGACCAGACGCCCTACTTCGTCATGGGATTCGCGGACAAGGGAACGGTCGCCGACCTGATCCACGACGAGCCGCCGGCACTCGCAACGACGGTCGACCTGGTCAACCAAGCGGCACAGGGCATCGCCGACCTGCACGCGACCGGTGTCATCCATCGCGACATCAAGCCGTCGAACCTGCTGCTGCGCTCTGACCGGATGCGTGGGAGGCGGCTGCTCGTCGCCGACCTCGGCGTCGCCAAGGCGATGATGTACGCGTCCGGCATGACCCAGGTCGTCGGCACGCCCGCGTACATGGCGCCCGAACAGTCCGAGCCGGGCGGTCCGGTCGACGCGCGCGCCGACGTGCACGCGCTCGGGGCGGTCGCGTACCAGCTGCTCACCGGTCGGGTCGTGCGCGAAGGCACGCTCTACGGGCGACGCGACGCCGAGGCGCCCGACCCACCGAGCGCCGTCGCCGACGTGCCCGAGGCTCTCGACGACGCCGTGCTGCGCGCGGTGGCCCTCGATCCTGTCGAACGCTGGCCCGATCCGCTGTCGTTCGCCGCGGCACTGCGGGACGCCGTCGGTACAACCGATGAAACCGAGTCGGCGACCTGGCAGCCATCGGGCGCCGATACGACCATCCGGGTGGCCAGGTCGACCCCCACGAGTACGCCGCCCCTCAAACACCGCCCGCGCAAGGCATGGCTGGTGGCCGGGCTGGTCGCCGTACTGGTGGGCGCAGTGGCCGTCGGCGGCTATCTCCTCGGGCCCTGGGGCGACCCGGAGGCCGGCACGCCTGCCGACCCTGGCGACTACTGCACGGTGCTGCAGGAGGACTGGGACCGCATCGCGTCCACCGGCGGCACCGCGCCCGACGACTATGCCGTGATCACCGACGCGGTTCACCGGATCCGCACGGCGGCGCCGACCGGCGTCGAGCAACGCTGGGCGGCCGTCGACGACCCGCTGCAGGACTTCCGGACCGTCATCGAGGAGCTCGACATCAGCTGGGACGATCTCACCGACGACGA
Organism: Solicola gregarius; assembly: GCF_025790165.1. Lineage (GTDB taxonomy): Bacteria > Actinomycetota > Actinomycetes > Propionibacteriales > Nocardioidaceae > Solicola > Solicola gregarius. Next base: position 2,550,279 of record NZ_CP094970.1, on the reverse strand, counting down.
GCTCGATGCCGAGGACAGAGCCAGCGCGGTCGGCGCGATGAACCGCCTTTCGCAGCGGCTCGACGGCGTCGATCTGAATGCGATCGCCGCCGTCGACACCAGGGAGCGCTGCGGGTTCGTACCCCGACGGATAGACATCGGGTAGGACAGCGGGACCCGAGCAGTTCCTCACCTGCTCGTCTCGAGCGTGCCGCCAGAGGCGCACCACGATCCCGGCCGCACGACAGAGTTCGGCGGGTCCCGCGTGGCGCCTCCTCAGGCACCATGCAGAACCCGCCGAACTCTCCCCCCCGGGGTCAGACCAGCGCGGGTACGCGCTCCTCCGTCTCGATCTCGGGCGAGCCCCGACGTGCCTCGCGGCGGCCGAAGCCGCGCAGCAGCGGCTCGCAGACCAGCAAGAGCGACGGCAGCAGCACCAGCCGTACGAGCGTCGCGTCGATCAGGATCGCGGTGGCCAGTACCACGCCCATGATCTTCATCTCGATCATCGACAGCGTCGCGAACACCGCGAACACCGAGACCATCACAAACGCCGCGCTGGTCACGACCGACGCCGTGTCGCGTACGCCCCGCTCGACGGCAGCGCGGTGCGAGAGACCGTTGCGCAGCCCCTCACGTACGCGGCTGAGAACGAACACGTGGTAGTCCATCGACAGCCCGACCAGCACCACGAAGCAGAACAGCGGGGTCCAGTCGATGATCGAACCACTGGACTCGAAGTCGAGCAGCGACTCCGCCCAGGTGTTCTGGAAGACGAGCGTCATGATGCCGAACGCAGCACCGACCGAGAGCAGGTTGAGCAGCGTGGTCAACAGTGCCAGCACCGCGCTGCGGAACATCACCAGCATCATCACCAGGGTCAGGACCAGCACGAAGCCGACGACCCACGGCAGCCGCTCGGACAGATGGTGGCTCGCGTCGTACGTCTGCCCGACGCCGCCGCCGACGGCCCATTCCGTTCCCTCGAGATCGCCGCCGGGCTGCTGCCCGACCTGGTCACGAATGTCCAACATCGCCTGCTCGTTCGCGTCCGAACCCTCCGGATGCGTGGTGGGAAGGGTGAGCACGGCACCGGAGCCGTCCTCGGCGACGTCGAGCTGGTCGGCGCCGGTCGTGGCGAAGTCGTCGCCGGCGAGCGCTTCCTTCTCGATCGAGCGCAGCTCACCGGTGACCGCATCGATCGTGTCCGGGTCGGCGGAGACCGCGACCTGCACCGTGTCCGCGTCCTGCGGGAACTTCTCCTGGATCTGCGACAGGGTCTGTACCGCGGGAATGTCCTTCGGAAGCGTCTCCAGGCTGCCCTGTTCGAGCTTCATGCCGACCAGCGGCGTCGCCGCCACGGCGAGCACAACGATCGAGCCGATGGCCGACCGCTTCGGGTGGCGTACGACCGGACCCAGGATGCGACCCGCGATCCCACCCTTGCCGATGCGGCGGTTCAGGCGCCACAGGAACGGCACGCGCGGGCGGTCCACCCAGCGGCCGAGCTTGACGAGCAGCGCCGGCAGAACGGTCAGCGAGCCGACGACGGCGACACCCACGACGAGGATCGATCCCGCTGCCAGCGAGGCGAACGTGACATCCGAGGCGATGAACAGGCCCGACATGGCAACCATGACGGCGAACCCGGACACGACGACGGCGTGTCCCGACGTACGTGCCGCGACCTCGACGGCATCGAGCGTGCTGCGTCCCTTGGCGCGCTCCTCACGCTCGCGCTTGAGGTAGAACAGCGAATAGTCGACTCCGACGGCCATGCCGATCAGCAGTACGACGTTCGCGACAGTGCCGTCGTCGGGCGCGAGGTACGACAGCGGCGCATACAGCCCGAGCGTCGCGACGACCGACGTGATCGCGAGCAGCACGGGGATGCCCGCGGCGATCAACGCGCCGAACGCGATCAGCATGATCCCGAACGTGATGGGCAGGCTCATGCTCTCGGCCGACGAGAGATCCTCGCCGACGCGTTCCATGATCGCGTCGTCGACCGACGCGTCGCCGGCCTCACCGATCTGAAGGTCGGGATGCGCCGCAGCAACCTCCGTCGTCACGTCGAGCACGCCGTCGACGTGCTCGCCGGCGTCGTCCTCGTCGCCGGCCATGGTGACCGGTACGAGCAGCGCGCTCCCGTCCTCGGACGGGATCGCCTTGCCGACGCTCTCCACTCCGTCAACGTCCGCGACGCCGGTACGTAGCTCCTTGACCGCCGACTGCGCGGTGGCCTGGTCGAGCTGTTCGGCGTCGGACGTGACGATGATGCTCTCCGAGGGCGGCTCCTCGAGACCCGCGTCCTCGATGATCTGTGCGGCCGTACCCGACTCGCCAGTGCGGTAGTCGGCGTCCGACGTCTCCTGCTTCGGAACCACCGTGCTGACGCCGACGGCCGCGGCGACGAAGACGACCCACATCAGGATCGCTCGCCACGGATGCTCGGCACTCCAGCGGGCGGCTCGTACTGTCACGGCTGTGCGTGCCATCGCGCTTCCCTTCGACTCTGAGGGCGGTTGTTCGCCCACCCATGAGCCTTCCGGTATTCGCCCGTGGGGTCAGTGGCTCTGCGACCCGTCTGGGGGTGGGGTTATGCCTACCCTGAGATGCCTCGGGGTTGGCGACGCCCGGCTGTGGACCTGGTGGTCGGTCCTCGCCTTCGGTTGCCGTCTTTCGCCTTTCCGTGCGCTGGGCTTCTGCCTTCACCGTTTCCCGTGCGCTTCGGTGCCGGCCTTCATCGTTTCCCGTGCGCTTCGGTGCCGGCCTTCATCGTTTGCCGTTCGCTGGGCTTCTGCCTTCACCGTTTCCCGTGCGCTTCGCTACCGGCCTTCATCGTTTCCGGTTCGCGGCGGTGCAGACCGCATGGCGGCGACGAGATCCGTGTCCGGGTGGCTCAGGTTGCTGGTCGGCTTTCCCAGCTTTTTGCTTCCGCTTTCATCGTTGCCGTGCGCCCGGCCCGCCCGGCGGCGACGAAGGAATCTGCGTTTGGGGCGCCATTCGCACTCAAACGCAGATTCTCTCCCGCCGCCGATCACACCTCGCACACTTCTCGAAACCCTTCTCGAACATTTCTCATATTCCCTTGTGGATAAGCCTTCTGAGCACCCGATCCTGTCAGTGGCGGCTGGCAGAATATGTTCTATGAGGGCGGCCACACTCACCACCGACACCGAGTCCAAGGACGGGCTCGACATCGCCCTGGACGCCCGTCGCCACCTGGCGCAGACCGAGGCCGCCCAGTACGACGCCCTCCTCGGCTACCTCGAAGACACCGCAGGTACGCCCCTCGCCCGCGCCGGTGGTGTCAACGAGTGGACCCGTTACGGCGGGTCGGGCACCCCGAGCGTGTCGGAGTACGCCGCATGTGAGGTCGGCCCCGCGCTCGGGCTGTCCGCGTCCGGTGGCCGGGATCTCATCGCCGACGCCCTGGATCTCACCTACCGCCTCCCGCAACTGTTCGCGTGTCTGCACGAAGGTTCTGTCGATGCGTGGCGGATCCGGAAAGTCGCCCGCAAGACCCGACGATTCACCATCGCCCAGGCCGCCGACGCCGACCGGCGACTCGCAGCTGCGAACGCGGATGGGACGCCGTTGATCGCGCGGGTCGGCATGGGGCGGGTGAACCAGATCCTGGACCAGATCCGGATCGTCGAAGACCCCGACGACCCCGAAAACCAGCGCACCGAAAACAGTGCTCGGCGGAGTGTGTCGATCTGGGGTGACGACGGACTCGCCCGCATCTCCGGCACCCTGTCACTCGACGACGGCAAGAGGCTCGACCAACGCCTCGACCAGATCGTCGAATCGCTCCGCTTCCTCGGCGACAACCGCCCTCACGGCATCCTCCGCTCCGTCGCACTGGGCATGTTGGACGAACCCGACAGCCTCGACGACCTCTACCACCACGTCCAGGCAGCCCGCGCCGGCGCCGCCGACCAGACCGACCAGGCCAGCGACACCGCGCCGAAGCCGGACCCGGAGCCGGCCGACCAGTCGGCCGACCTGCCCGGCGACGGCGGGTCACCCGAACGGGCAACTCGGGCGCAACGCTCCGGCTCGCGGCAGACGGTTCTGTACGTCCATTTCGACCGGTGCTGGGGCACCTGGTCCCTCGAAGACGTCGGCGCCATCACCCGCTCCGAAGCCGCCGAGATCCTCGGCCACTCCCACATCACCGTCAAACCCGTCATCGACCTCGAGACCACCATCTCGGCCACCGGCTACGTCGCACCACCACGGCTCAAGGAACAGCTCGCGCTGACGAACGCCGGCACCTGCACCTTCCCGCACTGCAACCGACCTGCCCGGGTCGCCGACTACGACCACATCATCAACCACACCGACGGCGGCCCGACCGACTCGAGAAACGGCCATCGACTATGTAGGTACCATCACCGCGCGAAAACCTTCACCGCATGGACCGTGCAATCACCCGCACCCGGGATCTGGCTCTGGCAATCACCCGCCGGCCGCACGTACCTCGTCACCGGCGGCACCACCACCAAACTCCCCGGCCGCGTGGCCAAGACCATCCAGCACAGGCGAAAACACGACGCCGCCTGAATCCCCGTCGTGAAAGCAGCACCGCGGCGGGGCACCGGCACGCCGCCGGATGTCAGGTGCCGCCCGTCGCGACCTCGGACCGCCAGACGTCGATCACCAGCACCGTTCGCATGCCCACGGACTCGTACAAGCCGAGCGCGGGCGTGGTGTTGTTGCTGTCGACATGCAGAATCGTGCCGTCGAGGTCGCGGGCCGCATCATCGGCGAACGCCTTCCGCAGCAGCGCCTTCGCAATGCCCCGACCACGCGCCCGCTCGACGACACCGATCTGCGCGACGTAGCCGCAGCGCTCGTCCTCGACGAACTGGTCGGTGACATGGATCATCGCGACCGGCTCATCGTCGACGTACGCGACACGTAGGTTGTCCCAGTCGAAGCGCGCCTTGCTCTGCAGCAAGGCGGTCCAGTCGTCATAGGTCTGAGCCTCGGTGCCGAAGTGCTCGACGAACGACTCCTCGCGTACGGCATGCGCGTCGCGGCGGACCGACTCGGCCGCGCCGGCCGAGCGCAGGTCGAGGCCGGGCGGCAGCCGCGGATCGCGCTCCACGGCAGGGCCGTCGATGCGCATTCGGTAGAACGACGTCGCCGGCTCGAATCCTCGATCCGCAAGCAGCGTACGCATCGTGGTGTCCTGACGGTAGGTGCCCTTGTCGACGGTCACGCGTTCGTGACCCGACGCCCGGCCCATCTCGCGGGCACGGTCGAGGGTCGTATCGAGCATCCAGCGTGCGACACCCACGTCGAGCGAGATCACATCGACCGCGACCTGGTCGCTGCCCGGGCGGCAGAAGGCCGTCGCATACCCGACGAGCTCACCGGCGGCATCGTGCGCGACCCAGCCATCGGTCTCCAGCACGAAGCCCGGTTCATTCAGCTCGTCGCGTACCTCGTCGAGCGTGAAGTCCGGGAAGCCGACCACGGCGTTTCCGTACGCGGCAACCAGCGCGAAGATCCGGCGGTCGTCGTCCAGCCGGGGACGACGCACCGTGACCCCCGTCGCCAAGCCTGACTGCTGCATGAATCCATCGTCGCGGCCGGACGGCAGGACGTCCACGGATTAACGGAGGTCGGCCGTCAGATAGCCATCCATGAGCAACGACCGCACATCATCCGCGTACGCGGCGCGCAGCTCCACCGAGTCGCGGTCGAGTATCTGGGCAAGCGCATCAAGGATCTGTCCGACGCTGAGCTCGCCGTCGCACGCGCCGATCAGGCCCGCCGTCACCGTGTCGACCTGACGTGCACGGCGAAACCCGTGCAGCTGGCGTACGACGATGCGCTCGGGATCGTCCGCGCCCGGCGCCGACTGCTGCTCCTGCACGAGTTCCCTCTGCCGGAGACGCATGCCGAGCACTTCGTCGTCCGGGGCGGCGGACTCGTCGACCGCGCGCGACCACGCGGACACCTGGGGCGCCACCGGTTGCTCGATCGCGGCCGGCCAGTCCTCCAGGCGTACGACGGGCTGGTCGCGGTCGGTGCGCTGCAGACACATCCACCCGAAACCGACCGCCTCGATGCCCTCGTCATCGAACCACGAAAGCCACGTGTCGTACCGCTCGCGATATTGGGGCGTGCCGTGCAGTCCGGCGTCGGCGAGCCACAGCTCGACGTACGTCGGCAGGTCGACCACCTCGCGCTGCAGCACCCAGGCGTCACATCCGGTGTCATCGAGCCACTCCTCGAGCCGGTCGTCCCAACTGCGGCCGCCGCGATGCGCCCAGTTGCCGAGGAGCTGCAGCCACCCGCCCGGGCGGAGGTACGCGGGCGCATCGGTGACGAGCCTGCGCACCAGCTCGTCGCCGGGCATTCCTGAGTCGCGATAGACGAGGCGCTCACCGGTGCCGGGCGAGATCACGAACGGCGGGTTCGTCACGATGAGGTCGAACTGCTCGCCCTCGACGGGAGTGAACAGGCTGCCGTCGCGTACGTCGACCTCGATGCCATTGATCCGTGCCGTCGCCCGCGCCATGCTCAGCGCCCGCTGGTTGACGTCGGTGCCGACGACCCGGCCGGCGTGCGTGCCCAGGTGCAGGGACTGCACGCCACAACCGGCGCCCAGGTCGAGCGCCGAGTCGACCGAGTCGCGAATCGTGAGCTGAGCGAGCGTCATCGACGCCTCGCTGATGCCCAGCACGTGATCGGTCGGGACGGCACGGTCGGCACCGTCGAGCCCGGGTGTCAGATCACAGACGACCCACCAGTCGTGCTCCTCGTCGCCGTAGGGGCGTACGTCGACGCGCGCACGTACCTCCGAGACCGTTCGCTCGAGCATCCCGGCAAGGCAGAGGCGATCGACCAGGCCCGGCAGCGCATGGTCTGCGGCGGTCGCGTCGACCGGCCGCTGCAGCGAGAACAGCCGGGTCAGCGTCGACAGCGCGCTCCCGTCCCCCGTCGCCCGCAGCGCCGGCGTGGTCTCGTTTCGCAGCAGCGCGCGATGCGCCGGCGTCCCGAGCAGCTCGCCCACCGATTGCGGGGTGAAATCGGCCTCGAGGAGTGCGTCGCGCAGCTCGGCAGCAGTCCGGTCGTCGATCATGCCTCCACCCTTGCAGATGGCCGGCGCACGACCGACCCGGGAGCCGTCTGTGAACACGCCGCTACGTGCGGTTGTGGAATCGCCCGGATCGGGAGAAAGTAAAGGACCGGTACGTCCGGGTGCCGGTTGGTTGTGCACGTCGAACCCTCGGAGGCAGCGTGTCCAGAGGCCGCATCGTCCTGTCCGTTCTGAGCGCCCTGGTCATCGCGCTCTCGACTGCGCTCGGCGGCCTCGCGCTGTCTCCGGCGCAGGCGCAGGGCACGGGCGTCCTCGAGATATCGAAGAGCGTCATCAACCCGCAGGAGTCGTACGCTCCGGGCGACACGTTCCAGTACGAGATCGAGCTCTCCTGCTCCAGCGTCGACGGTCCCGGCTGCGACGACGCGGAGCTGACCGACGAGCTCCCTGAGCCGCTGGTGCTCAATGGCAACCCAGCCGTCAGCGTCAGCGGCAACATCGCGAACGACGAGTACGCGGTCACCGAGGACGGCGACGCGTTCACCATCGACTTCACCCAGGACCTCGGTGACGGTGTCGTCGGAATGGAGTCGGGCACCGACATCACGATCGTCGTGAACGTGATGGTGCCCGAGGACGCACAGGCCAACTACGGCGGCACGGTCACCAACACGGCGGACGCCACCCAGACCAACGGCGAAAACGTCGACGCCTCCGCCGCGGTGACCCTGGACATTCCGCTCGAACTGGCGGCGACGGTCGACAAGACCATCACTCCCGCCGGCGTCCCCGGCATTCCGGGAGAACCCGTCGAGTTCACCATCGACTCCTCGAACGCCTCCAATGCGTCCGTCGACACGATGGTCGTGCAGGACCCGGCCGACGGCGCCGATGACCCGTTCGAGTACCTCGAGGTCACCGGGATCTCGTCGATCACTCCGCCCGAGGGCGCCACCCAGGTGCAGGTCGACTGGCAGAGCGCCGACGGTACGTGGACCGACGGCACGCCGACCGCGATCCCGGACGATCCGAACGCCCTGCTCGACGGGATCACGCTCTCCGATATCCACGGACTGCGGATCACCTGGATCAGTGAGGACGGCGCCACGATCCCGCCCGACGCGTCGTCCACGATCGTCCTCGAGACACAGACCCGTAGCAACGTCACGGACATTCCTGCCGGCACCGACGAGACGGTCACCAACGTGACGTCCACGCAGGTCACCCTCGGCGAGGACGAGTCCGAGGTGGTGACCGACGACGCGACCGTGGTGATCAGCCGAGCTGATCCGACTGTCACGACGGAGAAGACGTACACCCCGGCGAACGTCCCGTCGGGCGGCACCAGCACGGCGACGATCAGCTCCACGAACGGGCCCATTCCGGTCACCGAGATGGTGATCAGCGACCCCGGGCCGGGAGAGCCGGGCTTCGACGAGCAGGACGTGACGTTCGAGGGCTTCGATGCCGACTCGATCGAGTGGCCGGCGAACGCGACCGAGGCCTCGGTCACCTATACCTATACAGAGGGCGACCCCACCACCGAAACGGCCACCGAGGCCAATACCCTGCCCGGGCCCGATCCGGACCGGACCGTCACCGGCTTCGAGATCACGTACAGCGGGCCGATCCAGCAGAACGCGGTCGCCAACCTCTCGTACGACGTCATGGCACCGACACTGCCCGACGACTCCCCCGGAGTTACATCGACGAACTCGACGTCCACCGAGGTCACCGATGCCAACGACACCTCTGCAACCGACGACGACACGGCCGATCTGAACGTGCTGCCGCTGCAGGTGGACACCGAGGTCACCAAGGACATCGTCCGCGACCAGATGCCCGGCGTCCCCGGGTCGGCGACGGTGATCTCGCTCGACGCGATGGTGACGGGGGACTCGACGATCGGGTCGAACGTCCTGCAGATCACCGACCCATCGCCGCAGCCGCCCGACAGCGACAACCCTCCCGCGCTCACCGACTTCTGGAACGCGATGGACCTGGTCTCGCTCGGCCCGGTCGAGATCCCGACGAACACGACCCTGACGGTCGAGTACTGGAGCAACTCCCAGCAGGAGTGGGTCACCGTCGAGAGCGGGCTGACCAGTGACGACTCGCCGTTCAACTGGACGCCGACCGCCGAGGAACGCGAGGACATCGCCGGGATCCGGCTCACGTACGAGCCGACCGACCCCGACGGCACCCTGCCGCCCGGATTCGAGGTGCAGCCGTACTTCACGGTCGCGCAGCGCGACCAGCTGCGGGACGGCTCGGGCAGCGCGCTGCCCGACGACGAGACGATCACGCAGACGAACGACGTCCAGTCGAAGGTCGACAACCCCGACTCGCAGGAGACGCCGCGGTACGACGACGACAGCGACAGCATCGACGTCGTCCCCGCGCCCGACGGCCCCGGCACCGACCTGCTGGACAAGAGCTGGCTCAACCCCGACACCGGGAACCCCGATGATGCCGTCACCGTCGGTGCGCTGACCGACGACCAGCGCGATGCCCGCATCACCTGGGGCACGGGCGGCTTCCCGATCGAGCAGGCCGTGATCGCCGACCCCGCGTCGGCCGGTGAGCTCGACGACGTCTCGACCAGCGTGTACGACGCGTTCAACCTGGTGGAGATCCAGCCGATCAACGCCAACAACGATCCGCTGATGACGTTCGACGCGGTCACGGGCGTAGAGCTCTACCTCGACACCAACGGCGACGGCGACGGGAACGACCCGGGCGAGGGTTGGACCGACATCACCGAGACGGTCTGTGGCGCGGACGGCGCCGCCTGCGACGGCGTGTTCCCCGGCTACACGCTCAGCGACGACGAGCAGGCGAGCGCGCTCGGCGCGCGCCTGACGTTCGAGGAGAGCCCGACCCGCGCCGACCGGATCACCAACCCGGCAACGGATCCGCCGGTCGGCAGCGGCGTGGCCAACTCCGAGGCGGCGAGCCGCCCGATCGACCTGACCTTCCAGATCCGGCAGACGCTTCGCTCCGACCCGGACCAGCCGGTCCTCGGCACTCAGCACCCCGAGGTCCCGTACAACACCGGCCAGCCCGGCCTGGTCGACAACACCGCGAGCCTGACACCGGACGACTACGCGCCATCGACCGACGACGCCCGGATCACGATCACCGACTCGGCTGTGAACACCGAGCTGACCAAGGAGTTCGACACCGACGCCGTGGGTTTGCCGCCGGCTGACGGCGGCACGGATCCGTCGGACTACCCGCTCGTGCTCGCCACTCTCACCGCCACGAACACCACGCCGGCGAAGGTGTCGAACCTTCAGGTCACCGACGCGGTGGACACGGCACAGCAGACGTCCAATACGTTCGACGTCTTCAACCTGCAGCAGATCGTCTCGATCAGCGTGCCGACGGCAGCGGACCCTGCCCTTTCCGAGGTGTTCCTGACCGAGAACGGCACTGAGGGCGAGGCACTCACGATCGACGAGGCGCTCGCGCTGAGCGAGTCCGACCTGGCCGACGTGACGCAGATCCGGGTCCTGCACCACAGCCCCGACGGCACGCTCGTCGCGATCGAGCCCGACGCGCAGTCCGTCGTCGAGCTGAGCATGCGCCTGCGGCCTGACCACCGCAGCGACGGAAGCCCCGTCCAGGTGGGCGAGGAAGTCCTCAACATCGCCCAGACCGATGTCAGCAGCCCGGAGGACGACGCCAGCGCCAACGCCGACGACACCGTCACCATCCAGGAGGCGACGTACGGCGTCGAGGCCGACAAAACCATCGACCCCGCCGAGCGGTTCGAGAACGAGAGCCGGGACTACACGATCCACCTCCAGGGTCAGCCGACCGGCAACGTCCGAACCCGAGTGCTGACGATCACCGACACCGAGGAGACGTTCTGGAACGCGTTCGACTTCACCTCGTTCGACGCCGTGGCCACACCCGCCCCGGTCGCACAGATCAAGACCGACGCGCTCGTCGGTGTCACGTACGAGCTGGACGCCGACGGCGCTCCGGTGGCGATGTGCGACGGCTCCACCGACCTCGCCGACTGCTGGGTGGATGGCGACTGGACCGACACGGGTGGCAGCATCGTGCCGGAGCTCCCGGACGGCGTGTCTGCGGGAGACGTACGCGGTCTTCGGTTCTCGTTCCAGAATGCCGACGGCACCGGGTGGGAACGACCGCCGAACCCGATCGTCCCGGTCGAGTTCACCGCGACGATGCGCGACACCCTGATCATCGGGCCGAACGGCGAGGACAACACCGTGCCGGTACCGACTACCGAGCCCGGCCAGCCGACCGCGCCCGGCGAGGAGGAACAGGGTCGTACGACCGACACCGTGGACGTCCACGGCGAGGGTACGTTCGGCACTCCGGGCGGCGGCGTGTACGAGGCCGACGACGCAGCGACCGACAGCACCCTGCGCAGGCATCTGACCAACGAGGTGTCGATCACGAAGGCTCCCGGAAACGGCAACGGCGAGCCGCCGTCGTACCTGCCGGACAGCAACATCCCGTACGAGTTCACGGTCGAGAACACCGGCACCTGGCCGCAGACCGGCGTGACGATCACCGACCAGATCCAGACCAACGACAACGGCTCGATGCTGGTCGAGCCGCGCGACTCCGACGGCGACCCCGCCCCGGACTACACGTTCACGCTGGTGGACGCGGACGGGAACCCGAAGTCGACCGACGGGTTCAGCGCCGAGCTCGACGAGGACACCGGCGTCCTCACGGTCACTCCCCCGGACGACTTCGTGTTCGAGCCGGGCGACGTGCTCACCGTGGAGACGCCGCTGATCTACCAGCCGGGACTCGAGCCGGGCACCGAGGTGGAGAACGGCGTCACGACGACCGACGACCGCACGTACGACACCTGCGAGTGGACCCAGAACGAGACGATCGAGAACACCGACACGAACGTCGACGCATGCGCGGCGTCGACGGTCACCCAGCCGCTCGCGGCGTCGCCGCTCCGGGTGACCAAGTCCGTCAAGGGCGTCGGCGCCGGATTGCCCGACGCCGCTCCGGGTGACGCGAACTACGACGACCTCGGCCGAGTCGTCTCCGACGGCACAGACGTCAGCGAATGCGATGCTCCGAACGCGCCGAACGACTTCTACGTCTACCCGTGCGAGCCGATCACCCGACCGGGCGGCACCGAGCGTTGGCAGCTGCGGCTGACCAACTCCGGTAACACGACCGCCACCATTCTCGCCGGCATCGACGTGCTCCCGCACCCCGGTGACACCGGAGTCATCGTGCCGACCGAGCGCGAGTCCGAGTGGACGCCAACGCTGCTGGGCAACTTCACCACCGACGGCGAGCCGGTCGACCTGGCCGACGACTTCGTCTCGTTCTACTACCTGACGACGGTGCCGGACCAGGCGTGCAACCAGGCCGACATTCTCAGCGACACCGACCCGGACTGGAGTGCTGCGACCTACCCGGACTGCTACGACGAGGTCGAGAGCCGCAACTGGGTCCGGGTCAACCCGGACACGACGCCGGCCGAGCTCGCTCAAGCCAAGGCGATCAAGGGCGTCATCGACTACACGGACTCGCCCACCGGTGGTGGACTCCCACCACTGGCGACCGTGTCGGTGGGCTTCGACACCCAGACGCCGTGGACGCCCGACATGCCGGGAGAGCTGCCGCCGACGCCGATCGCGTGGAACTCGTTCGCCGCGGGAGCCACGGCGTTCTTCAACGGCGAGCCGAACCCGACGAACGTGATCGAGCCGCGCAAGGTCGGCGTCGCCACCGCGACCGGCCAGCTGGCGCTGGAGAAGGTCGTCGACGTACCCGACGGGTTCCCCGACGACGCGCTGCCCGACTCGTACCCGATGCAGCTCGCGTGTACGTCGGGTCCGGAGGACGTCGACATCGTCGACGCCGACGGCAACGACCAGAGTCAGGTCACCGTGCCCCCGGACGAGACGGTGGCGGTCAATGACGACGGCACCCTCACCATCCCCTGGGGTGCGGATTGCACGGCGACCGAGGATCCCGTGCCGCCGGGTGCGACGGTGACCTGGGATCCGCCGGGAACCGGCACCACGTCCGGTGCGGTCGACGCCACGCGCGACTTCGCCGACCGCGACGACATCGCGGAGCCGGCGTGGCCCGACCCGATCGACCCCGCGACGATCCAGGCGACCAACACCTACGAGGTCGGCGGCTTCACGATATCGAAGGAGGTCGACGAGAGCGGCGCCGTGGACCAGGACGGCAACCCGATCACGTACGACACGGACTACGACTTCACCGCGACGTGTACGTACGACAACGGCGAGGAGAACGTCACGGTCCTCGACGAGACGTTCACCCTTGCGGACGGTGCGGACCAGGCGTTCGACAACCTCCCGGCCGGCTCGGAGTGCACGGTCACCGAGATCGGGACCGGCGGCGCCGCGAGCACGAGTGTCGTGGCGCTGCCGAACGGGACGCCGTCCGGTGACGGCACCTCCGCGGAGTTCACCATCGAACCCGACGAGGGCGACGCGCACGTCAACACGGTCGACTTCACGAACCACTACACCGTTGGGTCGGTCAACGTCACGAAGGCGCTCGACGGCGCGGGAGTCGACGACTGGGCGACCGAGCCGTTCGAGGTCGAGATGGTGTGCACCCTCGACGGCGCCACTCCGGATCCGGTGTTCGAGGACACGCACACGTTCACGCCGCCGTTCGCGAACGGCAACTCCGACACGTGGACGGTGAATAACCTGCCGACCGGCGCGGAGTGCGCGGTCACCGAGACCGAGACCGGCGGAGCGAACGACACGTCGATCGCGGGCTCACCGATAACGGTCGGCAACGGCTCGACCCCGCCACAGGAAGCGACGGTCACGGTGACCAACACCTTCCTCGACGGCCAAGTGCGGGCCAGGAAGGTCATCGCCGGGCTGGAGGGTCAGCAACTCGAGCAGGCACGGGATCACACGTACACGTTCAGCCTCGCGTGCACCCGCGAGGTGGACGGCGAGACCGAGGACGTCGACATCCCCGGTGGCGCCACCCGCGACGTGACACCGTCCGAGAGCCCCGTCGCGATCTGGGACGGACTGCCGGTCGGAGCGTCGTGCGAAGTGACGGAGGTGCCCGACTCGCAGTTCCCCGACACCGTGGACGTCATCGTCGTCCCCGATACGGTGACCGTACGCAACGGACGGCCGGTCGCCCAGGCGACCGTGGTCAACGTGTTCGACGAGGCGCCGCTGACGGTGGAGAAGCTCGTCACCGGCGACGCCTCGGAGTACGCAGCCGACGAGTTCGGCGTCGAGGTCGAGTGTTCGTACGGCGACGTCCCGTTGAACGTCGATCCGCAAAACCCGGACGCCGAGCCCGGGCCGTACGACTTCACGCTGGCGCCCGACGAGTCGTTCACCACGGCCGAGCTACCCGTGGGCTCGGACTGCACCGTGACCGAGACCGACACCGGCAATGCGACCTCGACGACCATCACCGGCGACGGCGAGGTCCCGATCACCGGCGACGGCGCGACCGCGACGATCGAGAACAGGTATGACAACACCGGGTTCGTGATCGACAAGATGGTCGACGCCGGCGGCGCGGTCGATGCCAACGGCGACCCGGTCACCTACAACGTCGACTACACCTTCGACGCGACATGCGAGTTCAACGGCCAGACGGTGCTCGACACCGAGATCACGGTCCACGCGGGCGAGTCGCAGCAGCTCGACGGCGTCCCGGTCGGCGCTGACTGCACGGTCACCGAGACCGACACCGGCGGAGCGAAGGACACCGCGATGCAGATCACCCAGGACGGTGAGACAACACCTGGTGACGGCACCTCGGCGACGTTCACGTTGACAGCGGGCACAACCGATCTCGACACCGTCACGGCGACGAACGCCTACGGTGCAGGCGATCTGTTGGTCAAGAAGGTCGTCACCGGACCGGGCGCCGACGACGCGACCGGGCCGTACGAGCTGCGGGTGCGGTGCACGCTCGACGACGCGAGCCTGAAGCTGGTGCGCGACGAGCGACATGAGCTGCAGGCCGGCGAGACCTGGACGGTCGACGACCTGCCCGCCGACGCCCAGTGCACGGTGACCGAGCCGAAGAAGGGCGGCGCGGACGAGGTCACGATCGATCCCGGCACCGTGACCGTGGCCGACGGAAAGACCGTCACGGTGCGGGCGACCAACACGTTCGGCCCGGACGAAGGCGGCGACGACGACGGTCGGGGCGACCTCCAGATCACCAAGGTCGTCGACGGCAAGGGTGCCGACGACGCCACCGGGCCGTACACACTGCGCGCCCGCTGCACCGTCGACGACGCGAGCCCCAAGGTCGTACGCAACAAGACGCACCAACTCGAGGCCGACGAAACCTGGATCCTCGAGAACCTACCGGCCCGCGCGCAATGCACGGTCACGGAGCCTGACAACGGCGGCGCCGACGAGGTGGCGATCGAACCCGGCACCGTGACGGTGCGCGACAACGACAGCGTCTTGGTGCGCGCGACCAACACCTTCGGCCCGCACCAGGGCGACGACGATGACGACGATAACGACAACGACGACGATGACGACCTGCCGGACACCGGCGGCCCGATCAACCCGATCTGGGTCGTGCTCTCCATCCTCGCGATCGGCGTCGGCGGGATGGCGATCCGCAGGAGCCGCCGGCTGAGCTGAGCGACGGAACCTAGTGTCCTGAGTCGGGTCACCCGGCTCAGGACACTAGGCGTCGTTGCCCGCTAGCGTTCGCAGTTCCGCTTCTTCTCCGCCCGGCACAGGTCGTTGCCGCCTCCGCCGCCGCTCGTGTCGCGACCCTTGCCACCGCGCAGCCGATCGTTGGCGCGGTAGCCGTACATCCCGTCATCGCCGCGCCCACCGAACAGCCGGTCCGGGCCGTCGCCGCCGAACAAGGTGTCGCTGCCGGTGCCGCCGTGGACAACGGTGCGATCGAGCCCTCGCGGGTGCCGCCCGTTGGTGTGCTCGTAGCGGTCATTGCCGGCTCCCAGCCGGATGCGGGCGACCTGGCCCTTGCTCAGCAAGGTCGAGACGTCCTGGCTACCCTTGCCGCCGACGAAGCGTACGTCGGCGTTCCGGGCGCGCAGACCGAATCCCTCGACGGAGCGCAGGCGGGTCTCACGGCGTCCGATCCGGAGCCGATGCGCCGGCACGCGTACGTCGATATCGCCGGCGAATCGCTGGGTCAGGCCGAGCCGGTCCCTGCCTGCGCCACCGTTGATCGGCCGAAGCCTGCCCTTACGGACTTGTAGCTGGATCACGTCGCGTCCGCCTTGGCCGAACACCGTCATCCTGGACATCGCCCGGACCTGGTCATCCTTCCCGCCGCCTGCACGGACGACACCGGCGCCGGCGGGGTCGAGGATGCGATCGTCGTGATCCGACCCGATCAGCCGGTCGCGTCCGGTGCCGCCGTCCAACTCGTGGTAGTAGTTCGTCCGGTCCGCGCGCGACGCGTCGAGACGGTCGTCGCCGCCTTGGCCCTCGATCAGCGGCCAGAACTGGTTGTAGTGCCTGCCGGGCAAGACACGTACCCGGTCATTTCCGTCTCTGGCCGCAACGTCCCAGTCACCGCGGACGGTGATGTCGTCTGCCCATCTGGTCCCGCTGATCCGCTGCATACCCCCGAGCAACCGGTCACGCCCTACGCCGGGTCCGCGCACCACACCACGCTTGCCGACCGTGATCGCTCCCGTGGCTCCGGGAAACTCCACCCGGTCCCTGGAGCGCCACCACGCCGCGTCCGGAAGGTCCTTGTCTCCGCCGCCGATCATCCGGTCGTTCCCCGGTCCGCCGATGAACCGGTCGCCGTGGATGCGCCACTGGAATCCCTTGACCACCCTGTCCGGACCGCCGTCCAGGAGGTCGCGCCCGCTGCCCCCGAACAGCGCGTCCGCGCCCTTGCCGGCGCAGACGATGTCGTTGCCGCCACGTGCCTTGATCGTGTCATCGCCGTTACCGCTGTCGATCACGTCGCGGCCCGGAGTCCCGGCGATCCGGTCGTCATCCTTCGTCCCGTGGATCGTCACCTGGTGGCCATGGCAGCGCTTCGGCGCGTCCTGTGTCTCCTCGGCCTTGGTCGCCTGCGCCGTGCCCACGGCGGTAATCGAGATGACCATTGCCACGGCGGTGACGAAGCCGCCCGATCTGGTCGCAATCATCGTTGCCCCTCCCGTTGATCGCGCGCCACTATTCCAAAGATCGGCACTGCGCACCGGCGAAGCGAGGAATTTCCGCAGAGACGGCAACGGGCGACCACACCATGGTGTGGTCGCCCGTTATCGGAGGTAGGGCTAGGCAGCCGGGAGGCTGTCTCCCTGTGCCTCGCTGATTGCCACCGGACGCCGCTTCGAGATGTAGACGGCGGCGACGATGATCGCGAGCGAGACGATGGCGATCGCGAGCCGGATCGGCGTACTCGCGTCGTCTCCGTACGACAGTGCGACGATCGCCGGTGCGATCAACAGCGCCACGAGGTTCATCACCTTGAGCAGCGGGTTGATCGCGGGCCCGGCGGTGTCCTTGAACGGATCGCCGACGGTGTCGCCGATGATCGTGGCCTCGTGCGCATCGGAACCCTTGCCACCGTGATGGCCGTCCTCGACCAGCTTCTTCGAGTTGTCCCACGCGCCGCCGGCGTTCGCGAGGAAGACCGCCATCAGGGTGCCGGACGCGATCGCGCCCGCGAGGTACGCACCGAGCGGTCCGACGCCGAGGCCGAAGCCGACGGCGATCGGCGCGAAGATGGCGAGCACTCCGGGAGTGGCCAGCTCGCGAAGCGAGTCGCGAGTGCAGATGTCGACCACACGCCCGTACTCGGGACGCCCGGTGCCCTCCATGATCCCGGGGATCTCGCGGAACTGGCGGCGTACCTCGAACACGACCGCGCCCGCGGCACGACCGACGGCGGCGACGGCCAGCCCGGCGAACAGGAAGACCACCGATGCACCGATCAGCAGGCCGACGAGGTTCTTCGGGTCGGCGACGTTGAGCACACCGAGCAGATCGAGCGCCTCGCCGGTCGTCGGCTTGAACGAGCCCTCGAGGTCGTCGACCGCATCACCGATGGCATCGGTGAAGGAACCGAACAGCGCGGTCGCCGCGAGCACGGCGGTCGCGATCGCGATGCCCTTCGTGATCGCCTTGGTGGTGTTGCCGACGGCGTCCAGCTCGGTGAGGATCTTGGTGCCCTCCTCGTCGACCTCGCCGGACATCTCCGCGATGCCCTGCGCGTTGTCGCTGACGGGCCCGAAGGTATCCATCGCCACGATGACACCGACGGTCGTCAGCAGGCCGCAGCCGGCCAGCGCAACCGCGAACAGCGACACGATGATCGAGCCGCCACCGAGCAGGAACGCGCCGTAGACGGCCGCACCGATCACCAGCGCGGTGTAGACCGCGGACTCGAAACCGACGGAGATGCCAGCGAGGATCACCGTCGCCGGTCCGGTCAGCGCGGTCTTGCCGACGTCCTGGACCGGGCGGGTCTCCGTACCGGTGAAGTAGCCGGTGAGCGCGAGGATGAGCGCGGCGAGCACGATGCCGATGACGACGGCGACCGCCGCGATCAGTGCCGGGTTGGACGGGTCGGCGGGCTGGATGCCGCCCATGCTGCCGAACAGCTGCTCGATCGTGGTCGCACCGCCGATGTCGCTCAGATCGTCGAACGACGTCGGGAGGTACGCGAACGCGGCGATGACACACAACACCGCAGAGATGGTGGCCGAGATGTAGAACGACCGGTTGATCGTGGTCAGACCGCTCTCGCCGGGCCGCGGCTTGGTGATGTAGACGCCGATGATGGCGGTGATCGCACCGATGGCCGGCACGATCAGCGGGAAGACCAGGCCCTCCTCGCCGAACGCGACCGAGCCCAGGATCAGCGCGGCGACCAGCGTCACGGCGTACGACTCGAACAGGTCGGCCGCCATGCCGGCACAGTCGCCGACGTTGTCGCCCACGTTGTCGGCGATCGTCGCCGCGTTGCGGGGGTCGTCCTCGGGGATGTTCTGCTCGACCTTGCCGACCAGGTCGGCGCCGACGTCGGCGGCCTTGGTGAAGATGCCGCCACCGACTCGCATGAACATCGCCAGCAGCGCCGCACCGAACCCGAAGCCCTCGAGCACCGTCGGCGCGTCACCCTTGTAGATGAGGACGACGACCGAGGCGCCGAGCAGACCGAGCCCGACCGTCGCCATGCCGACCGTGCCGCCCGTGCGGAACGCGATCCGCATCGCCGGGTCGCGCCCTTCGTTCTGGGCGGCCGCCGCAACGCGCACGTTCGCGCGTACGGCGAGCCACATGCCCATGTATCCGATGGCTGCCGAGAACCCTGCTCCGAACAGGAAGAAGATCGACCGGCCGATACGTACGTTGGCGTCGCCGGGCAGGACGAACAGCAGGGCGAACGCGAGCAGTGCGAACACGGCTAGGGTTCGGAACTGACGCGTCAGATATGCCGAAGCACCCTCTTGTACGGCGGTGCCGATCTCCTGCATGCGTTCGGTGCCCTCGTCTGCGGACAGCACCTCCTGCCGGAAGAGTGCGGCCATCGCGAGCGCGACGACCCCGATGACCGCTACTACCACGACGAAGGCCATGTTGCCGCCGGAAAGCGACAAGTCCTCCGCCGCGGCCACAGTCATGTTGGCCATGGAAATCCTCCTAGACGGACGGGGTCGGCCCCATCCTGGTGAACGAGATCACATTAGTGACCGCCCTACCCAATCAGGTGTGAGGTCGGCCACAACAGGGGGGGTCATGATAATGGCTCGGTCGACCAGCGCATCTCGATGCGGGTCGTACCGGCGCCGGCGGTGCGCACCTCGAAGCCATCCGCGACACCCGCGGCTACGGCGAGGCGATCGACGCCTTCGTCCGCGGCCGTCCGCGGCCGCCCGCGACCTGCGACGTGGTCGACCGACACGACCGCCTCGTGATCGGCGACGTCCAGGCCGACAACAACGGCATCGCCGATCTCGGCGTCCGTATGGGCGGCCATCGCCTCGGCCGTGGCCTCGGTCGCGGCGAGCCGGATGTCCTCGACGAGGCTCTCATCGAGCCGCTGGACGCGAGCGGCGGACGCGATCGTCACGCGCATCACTCGGAGCAGTGCGGGATCGGGCTGCAGGCGGAGCTCGATGCGCGGCATGGCGCGCAGTCAGTGTGCGCTGATGGCGTCGCTCACGGAGCCGTAGATGCCGAACACCTTTTCCAGGCCGGTGATCCGGAAGATCTTGAGCAACCGCTCCTGCGTACAGACGATCACCAGCCGCCCGCCGTTGGCGCGTACGCGCTTGAGGCCTCCGACAAGCACACCGAGACCTGTCGAGTCGAGGAACTCGACCTTCTCGATGTCGACGACCAAGTAGTGGTGACCCTGATTGACAAGATCGATCAAACGTTCACGCAGGCGGGGTGCGGTGTAGACATCGATCTCGCCCGTGACCTCGATGACCTCGTACTGCCCCTCGGACCGGGTGGTCAACGACAGGTCCACGCCAGTCTCCTTCGCCGATACAGATACGTCGTCCGCATTCAATCACGATATCGGTCGACCGGCGGTGGAACCGAGAGGTCGTTGCCGTTTGAGACACTTCGCACGTGACCACGGACCCGTCTGCCCTGCTTCGCCATGCCCTGGCAGGCTCGCGGCGCGAGGACCGGCTGCTGCATGTTGAGCGCGTCCCGGAGCGTACGCCGGTCTACGCGGAGTGGCCGCCGACCGTACCCGACGACATCCGTGCCGCATACCGAGCGATCGGTATCGACCAGCTCTGGGCGCACCAGGTCGACGCGATCCAGCAGATTCTCGACGGTCACGGGGTGGTCGTGTCGACGGGCACTGCATCGGGGAAGTCCGCGGTCTACCAGGTGCCCGCCCTCAGCGCGCTCACCGCCGGCCGCCAGGGCAGCGTGCTACGCGACCGATCGCCCACCGTGCTGTACGTCGCACCCACCAAGGCCCTCGCGCACGATCAGCTTCGCGGGCTCGCAGAACTGATCGGGGAACAACCCAGCGACCGGCGGCTGGACGGCGTACGCGCGGCCGCCGTCGATGGTGACAACTCGCGTGAGGAGCGCGCGTGGGCGAGGGACCACGCCAACTACGTCGTCACCAACCCCGACCTGCTGCACCGCACGCTGCTCCCAGGTCACGCGCGTTGGTCGCGATTCATTGCGGGACTGCGATACGTCGTCATCGACGAGTGCCACCACTATCGCGGGGTGTTCGGATCGCATGTGGCTCATATCGTGCGTCGGCTCCGGAGGCTGGCCGCCCACTACGGCGCCCATCCGGTATTCGTACTCACCTCGGCGACGGTGGCCGAGCCGGAGGCACTCGCGCTTGCGCTCACGGGCGTGCCCGCCACAGCGATCACCGACGACACGTCGCCGCGAGGTGAGGCGGCGATCGCGCTCTGGGAGCCGCCGCTGCTCGACGCCGGTGGTGAGCACGAGGCGCCGGTACGCCGCTCCGCGATCGCCGAGTCGGCGGACGTACTCACCGATCTCGTCGTCGCCGACATCCGCACGCTCGCGTTCGTCCGGTCCAGGCGGGGCGCCGAGGCACTCGCGATGTCCGCACAGCGCCTGCTCCACGAGGTGGAGCCGACGCTGTCTCGCCGGGTCACGACCTACCGTGGTGGCTACCTGCCGGAGGAGCGACGCGAGATCGAACGGTTGCTACGCGACGGCGAGCTGCTCGGACTCGCGAGCACGAGCGCCCTCGAGCTCGGCGTCGACATCTCCGGGCTCGATGCGGTCGTGACCGTCGGTTTCCCGGGCACCCGCGCCGCGCTGTTCCAGCAGTTCGGTCGGGCCGGGCGGGGCACGAACGCGTCGCTCGGGGTGCTCGTCGCCCGCGACGACCCGCTCGACGCGTATCTCGTCAGGCATCCGGACAAGCTCCTCGGTGCGCCCGTCGAGGCGACCGTGCTCGACCCGTCGAACCCGCACGTGCTCGGCCCTCACCTCGCTGCGGCCGCACAGGAGCTGCCACTCACCGATGACGATATGGAGCTCTTCGGGCCGGGCAGTGCCGAGGGTGCCGACGCGCTTCTCGCGGCCGGGTGGCTGCGCCGGCGACCGCGGGGGTTGTTCTGGACCCGGCGCGAACGCGCTGCCGATCTCGCCGACATCCGCTCGAGCGGAGGGCCCGCAGTGCACGTCGTCGACGGTGCGACCGGCCGGGTGCTCGGCACCGCGGACTCCTCTTCGGCGCATGCCACCGTGCACACCGGGGCCGTGTACGTCCACCGTGGCGAGACGTACGTCGTCGACGAGTTCGACCACGAGGACGGCGTCGCCGTCGTACACCGAGACGAGCCCGACTACACGACCACCGCTCGCGACGTCACCGAGATCGCCATCGTGGAGCCGGAGCTCGTCTCGAGCTGGGGACGCACCCAGCTGGCGTACGGCTCGGTCGACGTCAGCCAGCAGGTGGTGTCGTACCTGCGCCGCCGGATCGGATCGGGTGAGGTGCTCGCCGAGGAGCCGCTCGACCTTCCCGTACGAACGCTCCGGACGAAGGGCGTGTGGTGGATGGTGCCGGACGACGCGGTCGACCCGGCGTTGTCGGCCGCGGACATCCCCGGCGCGGCCCATGCCGCCGAACACGCGTCGATCGGCCTGCTCCCGCTGCTCGCCAGCTGCGATCGATGGGACATCGGCGGGGTATCGACCGCGCTGCACCCGGATACCGGGATGCTCACGGTGTTCGTCTACGACGGGCACCCGGGCGGCGCCGGGTTCGCCAGCCGAGCGTACGAACGAGCCGCCGAGTGGTTGCAGACGACGCGCGACGCGATCGCGGGATGCGAGTGCGCCGACGGATGCCCCTCCTGCGTCCAGTCGCCCAAGTGCGGAAACGGCAATCAGCCGCTGGACAAGGCCGGCGCCGTGCGGCTGCTCGACGTCGTGCTGGCGGACGTTCACGAGTCCGGCTCCACGACGTAGTCGCCCGGCGCGGCCCTCGCACGCTGCGCGACCTGCCACGTCCGGCCCCACATCGTCGGACTCTCGATCTGCACGGTGACGGTCGCGACCGCGTCGGCCATCTCGCACTCGCGCACCTCCCCCGCGTTGCGGCTGGCCACCTTGCGGGCTTGTGCGCAGCCGTCGGCGCCGGCCTGCGCGGCCTGCGACGCGGCGATCGCGGCGAGGTCGGCGGCGCTCGCGGCCTTGTGCTGGATGCGCGCCAACGCGACGCATTGCGCCGCGACGACCGCCATCAGCCCGATCATGGTCGCGAGCACCACCGCGTAGACCGTCGCCGACCCTCGCTCGGTCACGACGCGCCCGCCTCGGTGACCGAGGAGGCCGTCGCGTCGAGGTCGACCGCGCCGATCTTGCCGACGAGGGGGAGGTCCGTACGAACGACGAGCTTGACCCGTACCTCGGCTACGCCATCGGCGCTGTCGATCTCGACCACGGAGCCATCGGGAGCGATGCGCTCTGCCAGCTGCGTCGCCTTGGACTCTGAGTCTCCACGCGCGGTCATCCGTGCGGCCTCGCGCGCGGCATCAACCAGGCGGACCTGTGCGATGCCGAGCGACACGATCCAGGCCAACACCAAGGTGAGCACGATGAGCACGGGGATCACGACCGCCGTCTCGACCGTCACCATGCCGCTCTCGCTACGCCGCGCCATCAGAACAACACCGAGGGCGTCGGAAACTCGGGCAGGCCGTACGCGACGCGCAGCAGCGACTGGATCAGGTCGTAGAACCAGCCGCTGCCGGCCAGTTGGACGAGTGCGGCGGCGAGACCCGCCGCACCGACGGTGCCGACCGCGTACTCGACGGTCGCGTGCCCTCGCTCGCGGTACGAGGCGCACCGGCCGGCGGGCTTCTCGTTGTACATGGGTTCTCCTTGCTAGGCGAAAGAACAGGGCCGGGGCGAGCCGCACGCGCCCCGGCCCCGGCACTACGGCGCGCAATCGGGCGACACGCGACTGCTCAGAAGGGCAGCCAATGCGTGACGTTGTCGATGACGTCCTTCACCAGGTTTCCGAACCAAGGGCTCTGCGCGAGCTTGACCAGCACGCCGCCGAGGCCGCACGCACCAACGGTGCCCACCGCGTACTCGGCCGTCGACATGCCGGCGTCGTCACGGCCGAGTCGGGCTCTGAGTGTCTTCATCTGCTGTCTCCTCGATTCAGTTCGATCTGCTCGACGAGGCGTCGAGCGGCTTTCGCTTTCACCGTGCGTGGTTCGGACCGTCGGCTGCCGCGAGACCGGACCGCCCTGGGGAAAACCGCGTGCCGACGGCCCGGACTGTGGACGAAACGCGGTCCGAGGCGACGCCTCAGAGCACGAGATGCCAGAACGCACCGACGACCGTCGGCACGACGCCGACGACGATGAACGCCGGCAAGAAGCAGAGACCGAGCGGAGCGGCTGTACGTACGCCCGCACTTCGTGCCACCCGGTTCGCCTCCGTGTGACGCCGGCGCCGAAGGTCTTCGACGCATCGTGCGAGCACCGTGGTCACCGACGCGCCGCTCTGGGACGCGCGCCGAAAGGACCGGCCCACCGGCCCCAGCACGGGATCGTCCGCGACGTCGCGCCACACCCGCGTCGGATCTGCTCCCAGCTCCAGCCGAGCCGCGATCGCTGCGAGGTCGGTGCCCAGCGGGCCGCCGACCGCGGCCGCGACGGCCGCCATCGCCTGCCCGGGTGGCCGGCCTGCCGACAGCGCTGCCACCAGGAGGTCGACTCCGACGGGTAGGTCGCGGGCGAGCTGCTCGCGCCGGCGCCGGGCACCGATCGACTCGAGGCCGTCCACCCACCGGTACGCGGCGACCGCACACGCCGCCGCGACCACGAGCCCGAGCTCCCCGGAGAAGATCTGCGTCACGGCAATCGCCGCCCCGAGCGCGGCGATCCACGGTGACGTCAGCAGATCGGCGTCTCGGAGCCGGTCGATCGGTCCGTCGGCCCTGGGCCCGGCCGCAACGCGTCGCACCCGCCTCGGCGACGGCATCCGCATCCAGACGGCGACGGAGAGCCCGGCAAGGACGCTTGCCCACACCACGTCACACCAGCTCCGCTGCATCGGCGATGCGCTCGACCCAGAACAACCCCGAGATCGCGAGTGCGCTGCCCACCGCGAGGCAGATCGCCCCGAGCATGGACTCGAGAAGCACGGCAAGCGGATCCCCGCCGATGCCGGACCCGAGTGCGAGACCGAACACCGGCAGCACGGCGAGCACCCTGGCAGTCGCGCGCGGCGCACCGAGCGACGCGACCACTTCTTGACGCGCCTCGTCATCCGCGCGCATCGCCGTCGACAGGCGATCGAGCACGTCGGCGAGGCCGGCACCCGTGCGGACCGAGACCTCCCAGGCCGCGGCGATCTGCGCGAGCGCGGCTCGGCCTGGTTCGGACGCCACGTTGCGGAGGCTCTGTGCGACATCGCCGCCGAGATCGGCGCAGTGCGCAACGGGGTTCAGGAACGACCAATCGGCCGCCACGTTGGCGATGGCACGAGTCGACGGGCTGCCGGCCGCCAGCTCGGAGACGATCGCGTCGCAGATGTCGACCGTCTCGGCCTGTCTTCGGTGCCGCACGGCACGCGCCGCGGTGCGCCGCCGTAGCGTCACGGCGGCGTACGCAACGGCGCAGCCGGTCACCGCGACCAGCAGCAGGTTGGGGCGGGAGCCGAAGGTGGTGAATGCGACGGCGGACGCGACGGCCACCGCGGGTACGACCACGAGAAGCGGGTGCACCGCCAGCTGGGCGCGAAGCGTACGCCGCGATGAGCCGAGCCGTCGTGCGGCGACGCGTTCGGGTGAGCCTCGCACGAGCAGCGCTGCCACGCACGCCGCGAGGCCGATCGCGACCAGGCCGACGGTGCTCATCGCGCGCGACCGAGGATCGCTTCGAGCCGTCCTTCGCCCGGACCGGGCGACGCCACGCCGCCGTCGTCGAAGCCGACCCCGGTGACCGCATGGGCCAGCCCGTCGGCCGACGGATTCAGGACGGCCAGCTCGCGCAGCGTGCGGCGACCGTCGCTTCGTCGGGTCAGATGGACGACCACGTCGACCGCCGCGGACAGCTGGCTGTGCGCGGCGGCGCGAGGAAGCCCCGCGGCGACGCCCAGCGCCTCGATGCGCGCCGGCAGATCACCGGCTGAGTTCGCGTGCACGGTGCCGCACCCACCTTCATGGCCGGTGTTCAGGGCGGCGAGCAGGTCGACGACCTCGGCGCCGCGTACCTCGCCGACGATCAGCCGATCGGGCCGCATCCGCAGTGCCTGCCGGACCAGGTCTCGGAGCACGACGGCACCAGCACCCTCCACGTTGATCGGCCGCCCCTCCAGCCCGACGACGTGCGGATGGTCGGGGCGCAGCTCACTGGCGTCTTCGACGATCACGAGCCTCTCTCTCGGATCGACGATCCCGAGGAGCGCCGCAAGCAGCGTGGTCTTGCCGCAGCCCGTGCCGCCGGTCACGAGGAAGGCAGCCCGCGACGCCACCAACCTGCGCAGCAGGGACGCACCGTGCGCCGGGAGCGTGCCCGAGCCCTCGAGGTCGTCGAGCGTGTACGCGCGGCGTGCCGGAACCCGCAGCGAGAGCAGCGTGCCCGGTCGGGCGATCGGCGAGAGCACCGCGTGGAACCGCGTACCGTCGTGCAGCCGGACATCGACATGCGGGCTCGCGTCGTCGAGCCGGCGACCACCCGCCGCCGCGAGCCGGGCCGCGAGCCGGCGTACGGCAGCGTCGTCGGCGAAGCGTACGTCGGTGCGCTCCAACCCGTCGCCGCGGTCGACGTACACGTGATCGGGACCGTTGACCAGAACGTCGGTCACGCCGTCCTCGTGAAGCAGGTCGTCGAGCGGCCCGGCGCCGACCGTCTCCCTGCGGAGCGCGTCGACGAGCGCGAGCACCGTGCCGTTGCCGTACAGGCGCCCCTGCGATCGCAGCGCCCCCGCGACGTTGGACGGCGTCGGATGTGCGCCGCTCTCGGCGAGTGTCTCGCGTACGGACTCGACCAGCTCGGCCGCGACGGCCGTCATGCCGCCACCGTGCCGGGGAGATCGAGGGCCTCGATGATGCTCGAGCACGCCGAGCCCAACGGCCCGCGACGCCGGGCGAACGGGCCGAAGCCGTTGTCGATCATCTCGGCCAGCCGCCGGTCGGTACGCGTCGTCGCCGTCAGCGGAAGCGCCATCGTGCGGCCCACGACATCTGCTCGCAGGCCGGCCGGGCCGGGCAGGCGTACGACAAGACGAACATCGGCGCACAGTGGCCGTAACCGGGCGAGGACGCGCTGGGCGGCGGCGATCGCGCGGATCTCGGCCGAGACGATGAGCACAGCGCACGACGCGCGTACGAGTGCCTCCTCGGCGGCCTCGTCGAACCAGCGTGGGACATCGACGACCACCAGGTCGTGACTGCGGCGACCGGCCGACAGCACCGAGCTCATCGCCTCCCGCGGCACGGCGTCGAGCTCGGCCGTGCCCCACGACAACACCGACAGCCCGGACGTACGCGGCAGCACCTGGCGCAGAGATGCCCCGCTGACGCGCCCGTGTGTCACGGCGAGGTCGGGCCAGCGCAGACCCTCGGCGTCTTCGGTGCCGACCAGCATGTCGATGCCGCCACCGAGCGGATCGGCGTCGACGAGCATGGCGGAATGCCCGTCGTGTACGACGCTGACGGCCAGCCCGGTCGCGAGCGTCGATGCACCACACCCGCCGGTGCCTCCGACGACGGCAACGACGGATGCCTCGCCGTCGGACCGGTCGGTGCTGGCCGCGAGCAGGTCGACGACCGCCGACTCGTCGTCGGGCAGTACGAAGACGCCCTCGGCACCCACGTCGACGGCGCGCTCCCACAGGGCGGGATCGACGGAACGCTCGGCGACGATCACCACCCCGTCGCGCCGATCGACCGTACGAGCGAGCGAGTCGACGTGACCCGGGCCGACCACGACGCATGGCGCCGATGACCAGGACCGCCGCGCCTGCGCGGCATCGGATGCGACCTCCGGCGTGACGCCGGCGGCCGCGCAGAGGCGCAGCAGCTCGTCGAGCATCGCGGGATCCGAGGTGACGACGAGCGGGCGCGGTACAGCATCGATGAATGTCATACCCACACCTGTAGCGGCCGCCGAGCGCGCGCGTCCGTTCGTCCGGCGCGGCTGTGGACAACGATGTGAATGGGGCGCAAGTTATGCTGTACGCCGAAGGGGAGTAGCTCCCGTCTCGTTGAGACGGCGGTGCGTCGACACACTGGCCAACGCGGCCCGGCGTACCACCCGCGAGGGCGAGCGAGACCTTCGACCGGAGCAGTGCCAGATCCTCCGGTCGAGGCACCCTTCCTCGGCCGGAGCCGAGGAAGGAACGTCATGTCTCCCCCAGTCGAGCGCAACCCGTCCGACGCCGATCTGCGGCGCTGGCGGCGCTACCTCGCGAACGAACGCGCCGAGGCCGCCGTCTACCGCGACCTCGCCGGCCGGCGGGCGGGCTCCGAACGCGAGATCCTGCTCGCGCTCGCCGAGGCGGAGGGCCGCCACGAGGCGCACTGGCGAGAGCTGCTCGGAGACGACGTCGGACACCCGCAGCGCAGCGACCTACGTACCCGCATCCTCGGCTTCCTGGCCCGCCGGTTCGGCTCGGTGTTCGTGCTCGCGCTGGCCCAGCGTGCCGAGGGCCGGTCTCCGTACGAGGACGACGACGACGCGACCCACACGATGGCCGCCGACGAGCGGATCCACGAGGAGGTCGTACGCGGGCTCGCGGCCCGCGGGCGAAGCCGCCTGTCCGGTACGTTCCGGGCCGCGGTGTTCGGCGCCAACGACGGCCTGGTGAGCAACCTCGCGCTGGTGCTCGGCGTGACGGCGAGCGGGGTGTCGAACGAGACGGTCCTGATCACGGGGCTCGCCGGCCTGCTCGCCGGCGCCCTGTCCATGGGCGCGGGCGAGTACGTGTCGGTACGGTCGCAGCGCGAGCTGCTCGAGGCGGCGACGCCCAACCCGGAGGCGCGGGCGGCGGTGCCGTACCTCGACGTCGACGCGAACGAGCTGACGCTCGTCTACCGGGCCCGCGGAATGTCCGCCGAGGAGGCGCAGAACCGCGCCGGCGAGGTCCTCCGCAACTACACCGCGCACGGCAGCGCCGACATCACGCCCGCCACCTCGGCGGACGAGCACGAGGCCATCGGCACGGGTGTCGGCGCCGGCGCGTCGAGCTTCTGCTTCTTCGCCTCCGGCGCGCTGATCCCCGTACTTCCGTACCTGGTCGGGCTGACCGGCCTCCTCGCGGCCTCGATCGCGACCGTACTGGTCGGGATCGCGCTACTCATGACCGGCGCGATCGTCGGTCTGCTGTCGGGCGGGCCGCCCGTGCGCCGGGCTCTGCGCCAGCTGGCGATCGGCTACGGCGCCGCGGCGGTGACGTACATGCTCGGACTCGGCCTCGGTACGACCGGCATCTAGGCAGACACGGGCTGGGGCCCGGCCGTGGGGCGACGTCGGGTCACCTGTCTATGCTCGGCGGCGTGAGTACGTCGGTAGCGTTCTTCGACTTGGACAAGACGATCATCGCCAAGTCGAGCACGCTCGCGTTCAGCAAGCCGTTCTTCGCCGGTGGCCTGATCAACCGGCGGTCGGTGCTACGCAGCGCGTACGCGCAGTTCGTGTTCGCATTGAGCGGCGCCGACGCCGACCAGATGGCGAAGATGCGCGCGTACCTCACCGAGCTGTGCGCCGGATGGGACGTCCAGACCGTGCGCGACATCGTCGCCGAGACGCTGCACACCATCGTCGACCCGCTCGTGTACGCCGAGGCGGTCGACCTGATCGCTCTCCACCACGCGGCCGGCCGCGATGTCGTCATCGTCTCGGCCTCCGGCACCGAGGTGGTCGAGCCGATCGGCACCCTGCTCGGCGCCGACCGCGTGATCGCGACCCGGCTCGTCGAGGAGGGCGGCCGATACACCGGCGAGATCGAGTTCTACGCGTACGGCGACGGCAAGGCCGACGCCATGCGCGAACTCGCGGCAGAGTGTGGCTACGACCTCGCGACGTCGTACGCGTACTCCGACTCCGAGACCGACATCCCGATGCTCCAGGCGGTCGGCCACGCATATGCCGTCAATCCCGACAAGGTTCTGCGGCGCGCGGCCGAGACGAACGGCTGGTCGATCCTCGAGTTCGCACGTCCCGTCGCGCTGCGCCCGAAGATGCCGCTGCGGTCGACCCCTTCGCGGATTGCCGCCGGCGCGTTCGTGGCCGGCGCGCTCACTGCCGGCCTCGTCGCACATCAGGTTCGAAAGCGTCTTGTGAAGTGAACCGCAAGAGGTGACCCATGGGTAGCCCTTTAGATTCCGGGCGCGGCGGCGTACAAATGGTGCAAGAAGTAAACAGCGGCTGTTGCGGCACCCACGCGGCGATCCACCCTCGCTAAAGGGCAATCGTCCCGGGAGACTCCCGTGGCGATGTTTTGAGAACTGCACGCCTGGTAACCGCCGATGGCAACTGGAGGTCAGCGTCACCCCACGCGGTGGCGCTGATCTTATGCGCGCGGGTTGTTCTCCAGCGGGGTCGCCTCTGCTCCCCGCGCGAATGCCTCGGCCGCGTACAACAGCCACTGCTGGCGGCCGACCTGGCCACCGCCCTCGTACGCGGACCGGGCACTCTCGTACGCGCCCTGCGCTTGCGCATGCCCCGACTCCGGCACCGTCACCGAGGCCGGGTCGACACCCCTCGCGACGAGTACGAGCCGCTCGGCAGCACGCGCGACGATCGGGTTGTCGGAGCAGAACGCACCGGCGGCGGCCACCTCGGCGTGCACGAGCGCGGCGACGACGAGGCCCGGCGCCTCTGTCGGACGTACGACCTGCTGGGCGAGCGCGTGGAGGCGCTGCGCACCGGCCGGGTGCACCGGCCGACCGAGATCCGCAGCATCGACGCGTCCAGCGGCGACCAATGCGTGCAGGCGCGCCAGCGCTTGCAGCGGTGCCCGCTCCCACACGGGTACGAGACCGAGCAGCTCGGTCGAGAGGCGTACGGCGGCAAGGGTGACCGCGTCACCCTCCCCGGCGCGCAATGCCTCGACGTCGTACGTACTGCCCTCGAGCGCAGCGGTCGCGGCGGCGCCACGCAGCAGCGACTCGGCCGTGGTGTCGGGGCTGCTGCGCCGCAGACCCCGGTCTCGCAGCAGCGAGTCGATTCCGTCGCGGGTGGCTGCGAACGCGGACGGGACTCCCTCGAGTCGGCTCGCACTGGCGAAGTCGTCGGTTGGCACGGGGGCAGCATAGTGACCGGTAGCCTGCGAGGGATGGACCACTCGTTGCGCGTACGCCGCGGCCGCTCGTTCGAAGGCGTCGCCGACGACTACGCGAGGGCCCGCCCGGGCTATCCCGACCGCGCTGTCGACAGCCTGCTTCCCGCGCAGCGCGCACGAGTCCTCGAGCTCGGCGCCGGCACGGGCAAGCTCACCGAGACGCTCGCGGCGCGCGGGCACGCAGTCATCGCAACCGACCCGTCCGGGGCGATGCTGCGCCAGTTGCGCGCGGTCCTCGACGTACCGGCGATCGAGGCCGGAGCCGAGCGGCTTCCGTTCCGCTCCGAGTCGTTCGACCGGGTCATCGCCGGCCAGGCGTTCCACTGGTTCGACGCCGAGCGCGCGCTGCCGCAGATCGCCCGGGTGCTCCGCGACGGCGGTGAGCTCGGCCTGGTGTGGAACACCCGCGACGAGTCGATCCCGTGGGTCCGCGAGCTGACCGACCTGATCGGCAGCGAGGGGTCCGACTTCCGATGGCTGTACGACGGACCGTTGCCCTCCTCTGAGCTGTTCGGCCCGCTCGAACGCGAGGACTTCGGCATGTGGCAGGTGCTCGACCTCGAGACGCTGCTCGCGCTCGTCCGATCGCGCTCGTACGTCGCGACGCTCGCCGATGCCGATCGCGACGCGCTGCTCGATCGGGTGCGCGAGCTGCACGTACGGCATGCCCGTGGGTCCGACGGGCTACGCCTGCGATACGTGACGTCGTGCTTTCGCGCCCCGGTCAACCGCGCCGCGCTGCCGCCGGAGGAACCCGACGAGGGTGACGTCGTCTTCCGCTTCCGGTAGCAGCGGCTTTCGGTACGGCCAGTTCGCGAGTGGCGTACGTTCGTTGCTCAGGCGGCCCTGTTTACGACGAATCTGCGCCACTCGCGAGAAGACGGACCCCCTAGACTTCGCGGGTGGACAACGTCGTCGTGATCGGCTCGGCGATCGTCGCGATCGTGGCGGCGGCACTCGCGATCCGCTGGGTGGTGCGCTCGCGACGCGGGCTCGGGTCGCTCACCGAGCGCGTGACCCACGAGACGCTGCACACCGCCTCCCTCGCGTCGCCCGCGCTGCGTACCGGCCTCGACCGGGCGAGCGCAGAGCGGTCGCTGCGGCATCTGCGGACCCTGCTCGGTGCGCCGGCGGCCGCCCTGACCGACACCGAGGAGGTGCTGGCCTGGGAGGGATCGCCAGACCTGTCCGCCCACGCCGCCGAGCTCGCCCGGCGTACCGTCGCCTCGGGCTCGACCGAGGTGTTCGGGCCGGCGGACGTCCTCGACGCCGGCCAGGAGTCGCTGTTCGGCCACGCGATCGCCGCGCCACTGAACGTCGACGGCGTCGTCGTCGGGGCCGTACTCGTGGTGACCGACGCGCCGTCCGCCGGCCTCGTACGCGCGACGACCGAGGTCGCCCGCTGGGTGTCGGGCCAGCTGGAGCTCGCGGAGCTCGACAAGTCGCGCACGGCGTTGATGGAGGCGGAGCTGCGCGCCCTTCGCGCCCAGATCTCACCGCACTTCGTCTACAACTCGCTCGGCGCGATCGCGTCGTTCGTACGGACCGACCCCGAGCGTGCGCGGGAGCTGTTGATGGAGTTCGCGGACTTCACCCGCTACTCGTTCCGGCGCCACGGCGACTACACGACGCTCGCCGAGGAGCTGCGCTCCATCGAGCGCTACCTCGTGCTGGAGAAGGCGCGCTTCGGCGATCGGCTCCGGGTGACCGTACGCGTCGCGCCGGAGGTGCTGAGCGTGCCGCTGCCGTTCCTGTCCATCCAGCCGCTCGTCGAGAACGCCATCCGCCACGGGCTGGAGAAGAAGGCCGGCGACGGCACGATCGTCGTACTCGCCGAGGACGCCGGCAACGAATGCGTGGTGACGATCGAGGACGACGGTGTCGGCGAGCAACCCGACCGGATGCGCCGGGCGCTCGCGGGCGGCTCGGACAGCGAGTCCGTCGGCCTCGGCAACGTCGACCAACGGCTGCGCACCGTGTACGGCGACGAGTACGGCATCGTGATCGAGACCGCGCCGGGAGCGGGAACGAAGGTGACCGTGCGACTGCCGAAGTACGCGCACGGCATCGAGCGCTGAGCACTCCATCGTGCGCTCGGTGCGATTCCGCCGACAGCGAAACCGGGGCCCGCTCCCTGGTGGGGTGCTCTCGGGGTCCATAGCCTGAGAGTGTGAGCATCCCACTGCGCCCGCTGCCTGCCATCGACGATCGGCCGGAGCCGCTGCTTCGCGAGCTCCTCGGAGATGTCCTGCGTCGGAAGAGATCCGAGCGCGGGCGTACGTTGCGCGACGTCGCCGACGAGGCCCGGGTCTCGCTCGCGTACATCTCCGAGGTGGAGCGCGGCCAGAAGGAGGCCTCGTCGGAGATCCTCGGCGCGGTCTGCCGGGCACTCGACGTCACGATGCTCGAGCTGGTCAGCGAGGCACACCACGAGCTCGCCATAGGCGGCGCCGCATCCGTACCGGCGACGGGTGGGGCCGCGCTGGCGCTCGCCGCCTGACCGGTCGCTCGCCGCAGCGATACCAAGTTCACTTGGTGAAGCCCACTTCCCTAGGCGTGGCGACCGGGCCGCGTGCAGCGATACCAAGTTCACCAGGCTTCGCGTACGAAACTGGGCATCGACGCCTGGGGAAGTGCAGCGATACCAAGTGAACTTGGTATCGCTGCACGAGCGAACACCGCCTCACAACCCCACGTGCCGCCGCTGCGCGACCAGCGCGACATCGTCCGCACGGCTGACCACGCGGTCGACGATCCCGTAGTCGCGGGCCTCCTCGGCGGTGAACCAGTGGTCGCGGTCGCCGTCGCGATCGATGGTCTCGACATCCTGGCCGGTGTGCTCGGCGATGAGGCGCTGCATCAGCTTCTTCGTGAAGACGAGGTTGGCGGCCTGGATCTTGATGTCCGACGTACTGCCGCCGATCCCGCCGAGTGCCTGGTGCATGACGATCCGGGCGTGCGGCATGCTGAAGCGCTTACCGGGCGCGCCGGCGCAGAGGAGGAACTGACCCATGCTCGCCGCGAACCCCATCGCCAGCGTCGATACGTCGTTGGGGATGAACTGCATGGTGTCGTAGATCGACATCCCGGCGCTGACCGAGCCGCCCGGACTGTTGATGTAGAGGGAGATGTCGCGGTGAGGATCCTCGGCCGACAGCAGCAGTAGCTGCCCGGTGATCCGGTTCGCGATGTCGTCGTTCACTTCCCCCGCGAGTACGACGATCCGCTCATGCTGGAGTCGGGTCGTCAGCTGCTCGTCGAACGCGGTCTCGGCCATGGATTCCTCCCCTGGGTGGTGACTAGCCCTGCCACCACGCTGACACGCGTACGCCCCTCTGCGTAAGGGATTCGGCTGTCAGCGGATTCGCTGCAGGCGTACGCGGCGAGGCCTCAGGCCGTCGGTGCGTCGATGCTCAGCACAGCGTCGAGTGCGGGGGCGATCAGCTCGGTCAGCTCGTCCGGGGACGCGTCGGCGATCGGGCCGACGACGACGACGTACCTGGCGAAGACGAGGCCGATGAGCTGGACGGCGAAGGCGATCG
The DNA here is from genome assembly GCF_025790165.1 of Solicola gregarius. GTDB lineage: Bacteria > Actinomycetota > Actinomycetes > Propionibacteriales > Nocardioidaceae > Solicola > Solicola gregarius. The sequence continues at coordinate 2,515,414 of NZ_CP094970.1, read as the reverse complement.
CTCTGCTTTCGGCCTCCGCATGCCCGAAGCCCTCGCGTTCGATGCGGCGCGTGATCGGGCCGACCAGCTCGGTCTCCACATACTCCTTGAGCATCCGGCTCAGCGCCGGATCGTCGGCGACGCGCACCAGCAGCGTCGGTCGCTCCTCAGGTGCCTCCCACGCCGCGAGCACCGCGGCCAGGACGGTACGCGGCAGTTCGGCGAGCGGCGCGTCGATCCGCTCGGCAAGGATGCTCGCCGGGTCCGCCCGAAGCTCGACGACCTCGCCCAGGAGCGCGTGCTTCGATCCGAAGTAGTACGCGATCATCGCAGCGTCGACTCCCGCGTCGGCGGCGATCGCCCGCAGCGTGGCGGCGTGATACCCGACGGAGTTGAACTGCCGGTGCGCGGCGTCGAGGATCGCGTCGCGTACGTGCGCGTTTGCTCGCGGCCTCCCGACACGAGATATTTTCATCATGTGTTGAATTCTATCCGAAGCCGTGTTTTGATGGTATTCAACAGCTGATGAATTAGGAGCGAAGCCGATGACAACGCACACGCCACGTCCGCAGGAGGCCAAGGCGCAACACCGCCTGCTCCTTCCGGCCGTGTTCCTCTCCCTCGCCACGGTCATCTCGGCCGTGACCTCCCTCAACGTAGCTCTGCCCGACCTGGCGAACGACACCGGCGCCACCCAGACCCAGGTCTCCTGGGTCGTCGACGCGTACGCGCTCGTCTTCGCCGCCCTGCTGCTGATCGCCGGAGCACTCGGCGACCGGTACGGCCGACGGCTCGCCCTGATCTCCGGACTGGTCCTGTTCGGCGCCGGATCGCTCGCGGCGATGTTCGCCTCCGATGTCGAGGTCGTGATCGCCCTGCGCGTCGTCCTCGGTGTCGGCGCCGCGCTGGTGATGCCGGCGACGCTGTCGACCATCACGACGGTTCTCGATGCCGAGCGCCGCCAGCAGGCGGTCGCCATCTGGGCCGGCATCGCCGGCGCGAGCGCGGTGCTCGGGCTGCTCGCGGCAGGCACCCTGCTCGAGTGGCTTTCGTGGGAGTCGGTGTTCGGCCTCAACGTCGCCTTGGCCGTTGTCGCTTCGGTGCTCGTACTGCGGGCCGTGCCCGAGTCGGCCGAGCGACCGGACGGGCGGCTCGACATCGTCGGTGGCGTCCTGTTCGCCGTCGCCATCGGAGCCGTCGTCTACTCGATCATCGAGGCACCCCATGAGGGCTGGGGCTCCACCGAGACGGTCTCCGGGCTGGCGATCGGCGTCGCCCTGCTCGCCGTGACGATCGGGTGGGAGCTCCGCCATCCGCACCCGCTGCTCGATCCGCGGCTGTTTGCGCACCGTACGTTCGCGGCGAGCTCCCTGACGATCACGATGCAGTTCCTGGCGTTCTTCGGCTTCATGTTCCTGCTGATGCAGTACCTGCAGTTCGTCGGCGACCTCAGCCCGCTCGCCGCGGCCGCCAGCATGCTGCCGTTCGCGGTCGGCATGATGGGGTCGGCCCGCGGCTCGGTCAAGATCATTGCCCACCTCGGCCGGGCGCGTACGGTCATCGTCGGACTGACGATCCTGACCGGGGCGCTGTTCGCGCTGAGCAGGCTCGACAGCGACGTCAACTACTGGCTGCTGTTCACCGCGCTGCCGTTCTTGGGCATCGGCATGGGGCTGTCGATGACACCCTCGACCAGCATGCTCACCGAGGAGCTGCCCCGCGAGCAGCAGGGTGTCGCATCGGCGGTCAACGACCTGTCCCGCGAGCTCGGCGGCGCACTCGGCATCGCCCTGATGGGAAGCATCCTGACCGACACCCTGAACGACCGGATCGGCACCGGCGGCGGCATGGGCGAGGCCGCACATCTACCCGGCCCGATGCTCGCGGTCGCGATGGACGCCTTCGCCGACGGGTTCTCGAACGCGCTCATCGTCGCGGCCTGGATCATCGCCGCCACGTTGGCGATCGTCGTCGTCCTCACCCGCGGCGGGCGCTCGTCCCACACCGACCACGACGCGGACCGCAACGCCGGGGCCGAGGTCGGCTGACCGGCCCAACACCTCCCCGGAGGACCGCCCCGCTCCACGTACGCCGTGGGCGGGGCGGTTTCGGCCGTCACCCCTGTCGGCGGGGGTCGTAGACGACCACCTCGGCGTACGGCCGGATCTTCACCGGACCGCGCAGTCCGTACGGCTGCGACTTGGTGCTCGCCGCGTTGTACGTCGTGACCGCATTGCGCAGCGTCGTACGCACGACGACCTCGATGGTGTTCTCTCCCGGCCGGAGCGCCGCACTGAGATCGAACGATCCACCGCTCACGACCTGGCTGCCGACCTCTTCACCGTTGACCGTCACCTCCGCCGTGCCGTCGACGCGACCGAGACCGAGCTCGACGCCCGCTCCGTCCGCCAGCCAGTCGGCCGGCACGTCGACCGTGCCCGAGTACGTCCCGACTCCGGACTCGCCCTGGAGCTCGGCAATCGTCCGCCAGTCGGCAAGCTCGCCGAGGGAATCGACCGTGACGTTCTCGCCGCCCGACGGTGACTCGGTGGTCACGTCGAGCGTCCACGCGTCGGGTCCGACCGACGCGGTCGGCTCATCCGGCGTACGCGCCGTGACGGTCCGCTTCGAGCCGTTCGACAGCCGGAACGTGCGCCTGCCGTCGTCTCGCGTACGAAGCAGGATGCGGCCGCCGTCCGCGACGAGATCGTCGTCGGCCTTGTTCGTCACGTGGACGCGTGGACGTGCCGACGAGTCGATCGCGATCACCGTCGCCTCGCGCGGCCGCAGGCTGGTCGGCACCATCGTGCGCCCGCGACGTGTCCGGTACTGAGCGATCGGGTCGATCGTCCCGTCCCACAGGTTCATCGTCGTTGGCACTCCGGTGCCAGCGAACGACGGCGTGAAGTCGATCCGGTCGTCGGTGGGGTTGTACAGGTAGACGTACGTCGTGTCGCCCGCCTCGCGCCACTGCGCGAGAACGTGCTTGTCGTTCCAGTCGGCCCGCGGGCGTACGCCCGCACGAGCCAACGCCCGGGCCGCGTCCGCCTGCGTCTCCACCCGCGTCACGCTCGGCCGCCTCAACGCGGACGCGACGGCCTTGCGTACGGCGCGGTCTCCGGCCTTGCCCGACGCGTATGTGGTGTCTTCGTCCGGTGTCGAGCCGACGAACACGATCGCGACTCCGCGGCGTGCTGCCTTCGCGATCGCACGCGCAGCGTCGGCGGAGATGGCACGCTCGTCGACGATCAGACCGCGATAGCCCACCGTGTCGGGGAAGAGCTCGCCGTTGCCGACAACTCCCTTCTCCGCAAGGCCGACGGGGTCGACGTACTGCGGGATGTATCCGCTCTTCTCCAGTGCTGCCGTGTCGAACAGCCGGTTCGGTGCGTCGTAGTCCGGGTTGGACCCGCGTGCCGTCGTCGTGAGGAAATCGTCGCGGTAGATCGCGACGTCCGCCCGCGCGCCACCGGTCTCGAGCACCTGTGTGCCACGCGCCCAATAGTCGTTGAGATCCGACCACATCGACCACTGCGGGAACGTCCGGTCGTTCCAGCTGTCGGAGACGAACTCACCGAAGCGCTGTTTGCCGGGCCAGGGCGCATCCGTCGACTGGTACGCGTACCCGTGGATGAACGGCTTCGTGACACCGGTCGCCCACCCCTTGTCCATCATCTCCTGGTAGTCACCGAGATGGACTCGGTACGCATAGTCGAACTGAGCACCGAGCTCGGTCGTCAACGACGTCTCGCCCGCCTGCTGAACGCCGGCCGCCGAGCTGCGGTGGTGGTCGAGGGCGAAGCGCCAGGTGTGATTGTCGATGTCGACCGGGAACCGATCTCCGGCATTGAGCGACTCGGTCTCGGGCTGCCCGCCCAGTTGGGCGAGCTCGCGGAAGCTGCGCACCGGCTCGAGGTCCTGACCGTACGCCGCCTGCGTCTTGAACTGCATGCCGTACTCGTCCGCCCAGTCCTGGAAGACCGCCAGGTGCTCGTCGACGTACAGGTCGGTGAGCAGTCGGTAATAGTCGGACCGGACCTTGCTGCCTTCGTCATCCGGCAGCTCGAAGTCGGGGGTCGGCTCGGAGTTCGGGACCCAGTAGTTCGACATGCCGTGCGCGAACATCAACGGCAGGTACTTGCCCATCCTGTACCCACGACGTTGCTCGAACTCTGCCGCCATCCGCGGCGTCCAGAAGATCGAGTTGGCGTTCAGCTCGAGTGAGTCCTCGAAGAAGTCACCGCCGACGTCCGGCAGCAGGTCGGCGTTCGTATCGCCGACCTGCCCGGTGTCGAGATACTCGGTCGCCGCCCGCGCGGCATCGGCATCGAACGGGTTGGTGTTGTGCGCACCGTTCTCACGCGACCAGAAACCGAACAGGATCCAGTCACCCTTCGGCGCGCGCCACGTGACCTTGCCGTCCTCTACCCGATCCGTCAGGTCGACCAGCGACGTCGGGTCGAGCACCGTGGACGACGCCGGCACACGCACCGGGCTCCCGTACTGGGGCCGTTCTCCCTCGGGAAGCAGCTCCGCCGCCGGACCGCGCTTGGTCACCCTGGCAGCGGTCGCCGCGACCAGCTCCGCGGGCTGGTCGAACAGTGCGGTGTCGAACGCCTCGGGCACCGGCCCCGAAAAGCGTCGACCACCGCGTACGTCCACCCGCCCATACTGCATCTCCTGTGCCGCGAAGCCGGATCCCTCACCCGTATTGGGGGTTTGGACCGGCCAGGAGGCGCCCATCGTCATCGACACCTCCACGCCGAGGTCGTCGGCCTCCTCGAGGACGGCTTGCAGGTTGTCGCGCTGATCCTCGGTGTCCCAGGCCCCTTCGGAGAAGGCGATCTCCACCTCACCGAACCCGGCGTCGGCGATCGCGTTGATCTCGCGTACCGACTCGTCACGACTCAACGGGGCCTGCCACCACCATCGGGTGGCGGGTCGGAACCCGTTCGTGGGGTTCGCGAACTCGGCCGCGGAGAGGGCCGTCTCGGCTGCCGTGCTGCCGCGTTGCGCGGCGGCCGGCGCCGCCGACGTGACCGGCCCCGACGAGAGCGCGAGCCCGATCGCGACACATACGGCGGGGACCGCGGCGCGCATCAGCTTCTTCCCGTGCATGGCATCTGCTCCTCTTGAGATGGTCGTGCGGGCCGGGCACTCAGCCGATCGGGACTGCCCAGACGTCGGCGATCGACGGGTCGTAGTCGGCGTCGGTGTCCTGGAAGCGGAGACGTACGGTGCCGTCGGAGGTCAGGTCCGGCTCGTCGACCACGAACTGGTAGGCGATCGTCCCTTCGCCCGACGCCGTACGAGCGAGGTCCTGCTCGTACACCACCGTGCCGTCCGCCTGCACGTCGTACGTCTTGCGTTTGGCGCCGTCGAAGGTCTCGATCGCGCGAATCACGAACGGACCGTTCGCGGGCACCTTGACGTCGAACTCGAACCAGCCGTCGGGGTACGACGCGTGCGTGTAGCGGCGGGTCAGACCCGCTTCCTCGCTCGTGCCGGAGTTCGCCGAGGCATTGAGGGCATGTGCGGCCTCCGACGCGTTGTCGCCGAGGTCGACGTGGTCGGTCGACGTACCGGGCGGCACCTCGACGGTGACCGAGATCGACCCCCTCGCCTGCTCGGCCGGCGTCTCACCGGTCGCGACCGTCACCGGCGCGGTGCCCTCGACGACCGTGATCGGAACGGTCACCTCGGCATCGACCGTGGCCTGCTCTCCCGGAGCAAGCTCGTACGCGACAGGGCCGGGCGCCTCCCAGCCGTCGGGCAGGCTGACGGTCACCTCGCCGCTCTGCGCGAGGTCGGTGCGGTTGGTCAGCGCAGTGCTCACCGTTACCTTGCCGCCCGCACCGACCGAGTCGGGCGCTGTCGCCACGGAGTCGATCGCGACTCCGGGCGCGACCATGAGCATCGCGGACACCGGCAGCTTCGCGGTACCGCCGGTGTGCCGATACGACACGGAGCCGGACAGGTCCGCCGTCGACGCCTCGGCGTCCGCCGGAACGCTCACGTCATAAGCATGCTCGACCTTCCCGTGCGCACCGACGGTGGAACCGTGCGTGCCAACCGACTCGACGCCCCACCCGTCGGGTACGTCGAGCGCCGACTCGACCCCGGACAACGGCCGGCGGCCGGAGTTCTCGAGCCCGACCTTCACCCGCACGACGTCGCCGGGCAGGATCTCTCCACCCGGAACGTCGAGCGATGCAACCGCGCCGACGAGTCTCGAGGACGCCGACGAAAGCAACGGTTCGATGCCCGCCAGCGAGGCGCGCAGCCCGCTGGCCGCATCCTCGTCGATCTGCCCGAGCCGCGCGTACGTAGCGGACCAGCGGTCGAGATCGGCCACGCTGGCGAGTGCACGATGCACGGCCGCCGCCGTGAGCTGGTCGTCACTGTCGCGCAGATGCAGGCTGCGCGCCGCGGCGATCTCACCCGTCATCAGCTTCGTCCGCAGTTGCAGGTGCTTCTTGGCGATCTTGCCGAGCGGACCGCGTACCCGCAACGCGTCGACGTCGTCGGCGAATGCCTCCGCCTTGTCGGCTGCGGCCCCGAGGTCGCCGAGGACCCGGTCGACCGCGAACCCATACGTACCGGATCCGACCTCGAGGACGACGTCACCGTCGTCCATCTTGACGAACTCGACACCGTCGACATCGCCGATCGGCTCGTCGCCCTCGGTCACCGCCCACCGGTTCGCCGCCGGGATCCGCACCTCGGCTGTGGTGTTCGCCGGCACCGTGACGTCGAGGGTCATCGGACCGTCGGCCGTGCTCCATGCGCTGCGTACGGTCCCGTATCGCGACTCGTGCGAGAAGTCGGCCTGGTCGATGCCGTCACCGGGTTCGGGCGCGACCAGCACCTTCTTGTAGCCGGGCTTCGCGGCCGAGACACCGGCCATCGTGCGGTACATCCACTCGCCGACCGCGCCGTATGCGTAGTGGTTGAAGGAGTTCATGCCCACGTCGTTGAACGAGCCGTCGGGGTTGATGGAGTTCCAGCGCTCCCACACGGTGGTCGCACCCCAGCCGATCTCGTATCCCCAGGACGGGTAGTCCTTGTGCAGCAGCAGCCGGTACGCGATGTCGGTGCGCCCCGCCTTCGTCAACGCCGGCAGCAGGCCGTCGACGCCGAGGAACCCGGTCGAGAGGTGGTAGTCCCGCCGTTCGAGCGTCTCGACGAACTGGTCGACGAGCGCGTCGCGACGGTTCTTCGGCTCCAGGTCGTGCGTCAGGGTGAGGATGTACGCCGTCTGGCTGTCACCTCGTACGGTGCCGTCGGCGCCGATGAAGGCGTTCTGGTACGCGGCGCGGATCGCCTCGTACCGCTGCTGCAAGGCGGCAGCGTCACCGTCCTCGCCGATCGCCTTCGCCATCTGCGCGAGCTCGCGCGTGCTCTTCGCGACGAACGCCGTGTCGACCACCTCGGCCGGGGTCGGGTCGTCGAGGTTGAGCCAGTCGAGGTAGCCACCGGCGGACCTCATGTGGTCCGTTGAGTCTGCGGCGAGGTAGTCGACGTACTTCTTCATCATCGCGTAGTTCTCACGGATCACGTCCGTGTCGCCGTACGCCTGCCACATCGTCCAGGGGACATGCACGCCGGCGTCCATCCACCCGGCCGGCCCGTACCCACCGTCGAATCGTCCGGGTACGACCGGCGCGACGCCGGGCAGCGCACCGTCATCGCGCTGCGTGTCACGCAGATCCTGCATCCACTTGGTGAGGAAGGTACGCGCATCCATGTTGTAGACCGCGGTACGCGCGAACACGTTGATGTCTCCGGTCCACCCCATCCGCTCGTCGCGCGCGGGGGTGTCCGTCGGGATCGAGAGGAAGTTGCCGCGCATGCCCCAGACGATGTTGCTCTGCAGCTGGTTCACCAGATCGGAGTTCGTCTCCAGGCTGCTCGTCAGCTCCCCGTCGGTGCCGACGACGACTCCGACAACATCGGACGCATCGGGCGCCTCGTCGACACCGGTGATCTCGACGTAGCGGAAGCCGTGGAACGTGAACGACGGCTCGAAGGTCTCCGGCTCGTCGGACGAGAACGTGTAGTAGTCGGTCGCTTTCGCCGACCGCAGGTTCGCCGTGTACAAGGTGCCGTCGGGGTTGAGCACCTCGCCATGGCGGATCCGCACCGTCTGGCCGGGCTCGCCCTGCAGCGTCAGGCGAGTGTGCCCGACCATGTTCTGGCCGAGGTCGTAGAGGTACGCACCATCGGTCGGCGAGTCGATCTGCTCGGTGTCGGTGAGCTCTTCGGTCACCCGTACCGGCTCGGCCGTCTGCGGCTCCAGTACGTCGGTCGGCTCGTCACGTACCGCGACCTCGCTCCATCGGTCGGCCTCGTACCCGGGCTCGTCCCAACCGGCGACCTCGTCGGCGATGCGCGCGTCGTACGACTCGCCGTCGAGCAGGTCCGCCTCGGTTGTCGGGCCGGGCGTGGTCCGCCAGCTGCCGTCCGTGCCGACGACCGCGCTGGTGCCGTCATCGAAGTCGACGACGAGCTCGGCGATCAACGAGTTGTCGGTGCCGTAGACGTCGGTGCCGAACATCGCGACCTTGCCGGTGTACCAGCCGCTGGCCACCTCCGCGCCTAGCACGTTGTCACCCGCGCGTACCTGGTCGGTGACGTCGTACGTCTGGTAGTCGATCCGCTTGTCGTACGCGGTCCATCCGGGCGCCAGCTCGGAGTCGCCCACCCGCTCGCCGTTGAGGCGCAGCTCGTACACACCGCGCGCAGACGCGTAAACGCGCGCACGGGCGACGTCCTTGTCGTCAAGGGAGAAGTCCTGTCGGAGCAGCGGCACCGACGTGTCGCGACGCAACCACGCCTCGGACCCGGAGCTGTCGACCCGCAGGCCGTCGTCGGTGACGGTGCCGGCGGCGAACGTGCGGTCACCGGTCGGAAAGTCCGTGTCGACGAGAACCTCGCCGTCGGCGGACGTCACGGTGACGTCGTGTACGAGACCGGACTCGTCGCCGTTGGTGCGGAAGCCGATGATGCCGGGGCCGGCGAACGTCTTGTCCGTACGCTCGTCGAGCACCTCGCCGTCGACTCGGGTGGTGATCTTGTCGCCCTCGACGGTGATCGAGTACTCGTGCTCGGCGCCGAAGTCGAACCCGTTGGGCACCGCTTTCGCGGGCAGGACGGAGTAGCTGCCGTTCTTCTTCACATGCGGGCGCAGCGCGTCGTCGGCCTCGCTCAGCTGCCACATGTACGCGTTCTCGGTGTCTTCGCCGCGCAGGTACACGCCGAGCGCCCCGGTGATGTCGGACGCGGTGAAGTCGACCGTGTAGTCGGTCCATTCGGCGCCGAGCTCCTCCGACTCGGCGCCGACCCACTCCGCCTTCCAGGGTTCGTCGCCGAGCGCCGTGCCGAACGTCGCAGGCTCGCTCCAGTCGGACGCGACACCCTTGTCGTCCCAGACCCGTACCGCCCATACGTAGTCGGTCCGCGGCTTCAGCGCGGGCCCGTCGTACCCGACGTCGAGCGATCGGTCGGACGTGACCTTGCCGCTGTCCCACACGTCGGGGTCGGCGAGCGCATCCGATGACGACGCGACGTGGATCTCGTACGCCTGCTGCAGGACACTGCGCCGGTCTTCGGTGATCTGCCAGCTGAACGACGGCGCGTCCGTTTCGAGACCGAGCGGTTCGTCCAGGCCGTCGACGCTGAGGCCGTCGACGCTCGGCGCCGCCGAGGCAACCGCTCGCGCCGCAGTCGGGGCCGCGGCCACCGACGGCACCGGCCCGGCCGAGACTGCCAGCCCCAATGCCGCGCACACGACGGGAATCCCCACTCGCCTCATCGAGCTCCACCGAGTTCGACCCATGACCCACGCTCCTATGAAACGATTCATGAACGGATGCGTCATATCGTGACTCACGCCACACCGCCTTGGCAACCGCGGTGCCGCGCAGACCCGACACCGAGAACGCGATGGAGTGCGAAAACTCAGGTGTCCAACGACAAGCGTGGCCGGATCCGGTCAGTTGGCTTGCCGAAGGCGGACGGCGGGCATCATTCTGAAACCAGTAGCAACGTTTCATCCAGGTGAGGGCGCCGGCCGCGCTGTCCGTTGTGCCGCGAGTGGCGCAAGTACGTTACCCGCCGGTGGCTCGGCAACAGATCTGCGCCACTTGCGAATGATCAGAGGGCTCAGATGAGACCGGCCCGCACCGCGTGCACGATCGCCTCGATCGACGAGTCGACCCCGAGGTCGTCGGCGATCGTACGGAGCCGTCGCCGAACCGTACGTTCCGACAGCGCGACCTGTCGCGCGACGTACTCGATGGTGTGGCCACGCGACAGCATCCGAAGGATCGTGAGATCGAGATCCGTGGGCCGCCAGACCCCGGTCTGCTGGTCAGGACCCATCTCGATCGCCGACCGACGTCGAGGTCGATTGGTTGCCATCGACGAGTACGACGATGAGGGTACGCGGGCCGTGCACGCCTTCGACCCGCTCGAGCTCGATGTCGCTCGTCGCGCTGGGACCGCTGATCCAGGTGAGCGGCCGGCCCGGGTCGAGCCGAGGCATCGCATCGGGTACGTCCGCGACGACCTGCTCGGCGCGTACGACACAGATGTGCCGATCGGGCACCAAGGTGATCGCGCGGCGCCCCTGATCGGCCTCGTGGTCGAGCACGATCGTCCCGGTCTCCGCGATGCCGAGCCGGCAGGCGGTCACCACGGCATCGACGCGGTCGAGCTCGGCGGCGCTGAGGCCCTCGTCGACGAAGGCGTTCGCAACATCGACGTCCAGCCCCGGCGGTACGACGACCCGCGAACCCTCCACCAGCGAGTCGGCCACGCGCGCAGCAACCTCGTCGGGCGAGCAGCGCACCACCTCGGCGCGATAGTCCGCGACCCGCTCGGCGAACCGGGTGAGTACGTCGGTCGGTGCCGCGCCAGGCGGTGACTCAACCGGGAGGGCGGCAGGGTCGACGTCGGCCAGCGCATCGCGTACCCGAGAAAGAATCTCGCTGCGTGCATCACTCATCGACGCGACCGCCCTTCGTACGCCGCCACCACGCGCGGAACGACTCACGAGGAGGTGCGGGCAGGTCACGTGCACCGGTCCAGGCGGCACCCGGGCCGGGAAGCCTCCCGGCGGCGGCACGGCCACCCGGTAGCCGCGACCGGCCGAACCTCGTGAGCGCACGACCGGCAAGCCCCGAAACGCGCTCCGCCCAACGCAGCCGGCGAGCATTGCCGAAGGCGTAGCCTGCGGCGCGCATCGCGACCGCCTCGGGTTTCGGCACCGAGTCGTCTCGTCGCGCGTCGACGACCTGGGTGCGCAGATGCACCAGCACCTCAGGTATGTCGATCCGCACCGGGCACACCTCGAAACACGCGCCACACAAGGACGATGCGTACGGCAGCGAATCGGTCTGTGGATCGCCCGTGCCCTTGAGCAGCGGGTTGAGGATCGCACCGATCGGCCCCGGATACACCGAGCCGTACGCGTGCCCGCCCACCCGCTCGTACACCGGGCAGACATTCAGGCATGCCGAGCAGCGGATGCATCGCAGCGCCTGCCGCCCCACCTCGTCGGCGAGCGCGCGTGTACGCCCGTTGTCGAGCAACACCACATGGACTTCCTGCGGGCCGTCACCGGGCGTCACGCCGGTCCACATCGAGGTGTAGGGGTTCATCCGCTCACCGGTCGACGACCGCGGCAGCAGCCGGAGCAACGAGTCGAGCTCGGCGAACGTCGGTACGACCTTCTCGATACCGACGACCGAGACCAGCACCTCGGGCAGGGTGAGACACATCCGCCCGTTGCCCTCGGACTCGACCACCACGAGGGTCCCGGTGTCCGCAACCGCGAAGTTCGCACCGGACACCGCCATCCGCGCACGGAGGAACTTCTCCCGCAAGTGCTCGCGTGCGGCAGCGGCCAGCACCACCGGCTCGTCGGTGAGCTCCGTCGGCGCCGGACGACCGACCTCGTGCATCCGGCGCAGGAAGATCTCACGGATCTCTGCCCGGTTTCGATGGATCGCCGGCACCAGGATGTGGCTCGGAAGGTCGTCGCCGAGCTGCACGATCAGCTCCGCCAGGTCGGTCTCCCACGCCGCGATCCCGGCGTCTGCCAGCGCGCCGTTGAGGTCGATCTCCTGGGTGACCATCGACTTGACCTTGACCACCTCGTCGACGGCGTGCGTACGCGCGACATCGACGATCACGCGGTTGGCATCGGCCGCGTCGCGCGCCCAGTGCACCACCGCCCCACGTGCGGTCAACGCCCGCTTCGAGCGCGACCAGGTTGTCGTCGAGTCCGTGCAGCGCACGGTCCTTGACCGCCGCGCCGGCAAGCCTCAGGCCTTCCCAGTCGTCGAGCTCGCCGACCACCCGCGCACGCTTGTCGCGGATCGTGTGCGTCGCGTGCGCAAGGTTGTGCCGCAGCTGTGTATCGCCGAGCGCCTCGCGCGCGGCTGTCGGGAAGGCGGGCATACCGACGAACGTCGAGGTCATATACGCACCGCCGGCTCGTCCTCGGTCTGCGCAAGGATCTCGGCGAGATGCATGACCCGTACGCCGCTGCGTTCGCGCGACAGCAGGCCGCCGATGTGCATCAGGCATGAGTTGTCGCCGGCGACGAGAACCTCCGCACTCGTGTCGCGTACGTGTCGCGCCTTGTCGGCGCCCATGGCGACCGAGGTGTCGGCGTTCTTCATCGCGAACGTACCGCCGAAGCCGCAACACTCGCTGGCCGCCGGCAGATCCACCAGGGTGAGTCCGCGTACGGCCCGCAGCAGCTGGTACGGCCGGTCGCCGACGCCGAGCATTCGCAGCGAGTGGCAGGTCGGGTGGTACGTCACCCGGTGCGGGAAGTACGCACCCACGTCGGCAACACCCACCACATCGACGAGGAACTCGCTCAGCTCGTACGTACGCGGCGACGTCTGCTCGACAGCGCGCTCGAGTGCGGGGTCGCCCGAGCGTCTGGCAACGAGCGTGTGCTGATGCCGCGCAGATCCCGCGCACGACCCCGACGGCGTCACGATCGCGTCGTAGCCGGCAAATGCGTCGACGTACGTGCGCACGGCCGGCACTGCCTCGTCGAGGTAGCCGGTGTTGACCATCGGCTGCCCGCAACAGGTCTGGGCCTCGGGAAAGTCGACGTCGATACCGAGCCTTCGCAGCAGGCGCAGCACTGCCTTCGGCGTCTCGGGAAACATCGCGTCGTTGACGCATGTCGCCATCAGCGCAACCCGCATGTCACCCACCACCCCCGGTCACGCGTACCTGCGCGGAGTCCCAGTCGAGTCCGGAACGCGGGTCGTGTCTGCGTACGGCGTGGGTGCGACGCACGAGTGCTCGCATCGCCGCAAGGTCGGGAAGATCGACACCGAGCGTGCGCGCCTGCACCAACACGTTGCCGATCGCCGCGGCCTCCGTCGGACCGGCGAGGACCGGTACGCCCAGTGCATCCGCGGTGAGCTGGCACAGCAGTGCGTTCTGGGAGCCACCGCCGACGACGTGCACGACGTCGAATCCACGGCCGGAGAGCTCGGCCGCTGTGCGCAGATGACGTACGTACGCCAGGGCAAGGCTGTCGAGTACGCAGCGAGCGACCTGTGCCGGCGACTCGGGCGACGGCTCACCGGTCGATCGCGCGAGCGCCAGGATTCTGTCCGGCATGGGATCTGTCGAGGTGCTCGGGGCCAGCAGCGAAGCGTCGTTGATATCGACGACCGTACGCAGCCCGTCGACTCGGCTCGCAGCGTCGAGCAGGGACGCCAGATCGGTGCCGGGTACTGCGCGCTCATCCCACGATCGTACGCACTCCGCGAGGACCCACAGCCCCATCACGTTCTTCAGAAAGCGAATGGTGCCGTCGACGCCACCCTCGTTGGTGAAGTCGGCGACCCGCGCGGCTCCGGTCAGCACGGGCCGATCGAGCTCCAAACCCACGAGCGACCAGGTCCCCGACGAGATGTACGCGAACGACTCGGTCGCCGTCGGCACCGCGACGACCGCCGATGCCGTGTCGTGCGAGCCGACCGCGATGACCGGCACGGCGTCGGAAACACCCAGGTCTGTAGCGACGGTAGGGCGAAGCGCGCCGATCTCGGACCCAGCGTCGCGCAAGGGCGGCAACAAATCGGCCGGCAGGCCGATCCGGATCGCGACGTCCTTCGCCCACTCCCGCGCCCGCGCATCGTACAGTCCGGTCGTCGACGCGTTCGTACGCTCCGCGCCGACCTCGCCGGTCAGCCAGTACGCCAACAGATCGGGCAACAGCAGCAGCGTCTTCGCCAGTTCGCGCCTCGCCGACCCGGCCTCGGCGACCAGCTGATAGATGGTGTTGAAAGGCAGCCGTTGCAGCCCGGTGACCGCGTAGAGCTCCCCGGAATCGAGGGACTCCGCCACTCGCTCGGCAACTCCGGCCGTGCGGGGATCACGATACGTATAAGGGTTGCCGAGAAGGGTGCCCGCACGATCGAGCAGTCCGTAGTCGATGGCCCACGAGTCGATGCCGATGCCGTGCAACGGTCCAACGCCTGCGATCGTACGCAGTCCCGCGAGCGACTCGCGGTAGATGCCCAGCACGTCCCAGTGCAACGAGTCGCCGATCCGCACGCCGCCGTTGGCGAAGCGGTGCGCCTCGTCCAGCTCCAGCCGATCCGGTCCGACGACACCCGCCATGACCCGGCCACTCGTGGCGCCCAGGTCGATGGCGGCGACTCGTCTGTCGGTGGACCTCATCGCAGGAAGGCCGCCGCCACTCCCGCGTCAACCGGCACGTGCAAACCGGTTGTGTGGGTCAGCTCGGGCCCGCAGAGGACGAATACCGCGTTGGCGATGTGCTCGGGCAACACCTCACGCTTGAGGATGGTGCGCTGTGCGTAGAACTTGCCGAGGTCCTTCTCATCGACCCCGTACACGGCGGCGCGTTGGGCACCCCACCCACCGGCGAAGATGCCAGACCCTTGCACGACACCGTCGGGGTTGACCCCGTTCACCTTCACACCGTGGCCGCCGAGCTCGGCCGCCAGCAGGCGTACCTGATGGGCCTGGTCGGCCTTCGTCGCCGCGTACGCGATGTTGTTGGGCCCGGCGAAGATCGAGTTCTTGCTCGAGATGTAGACGACGTCGCCGCCCAGCTGCTGCTCGATCAACACCCGTGCCGCGGCCTTCGATACCAGGAAGGAGCCCTTGGCCATCACGGCGTGCTGGAGGTCCCAGTCGGCCTCGGTCGTATCGAGCAGCGACTTGGACAGCGACAGACCCGCGTTGTTGACGACGAGATCGACGCCACCGAACGCAAGTACAGCAGCATCGACCATGGCCTGCACCGCGGCCTCGTTGCTCACATCGACGGCTTGGCCGACCGCCGCGTCCGGGCCGCCGATCTCGTCGGCCGCGTCCTCCGCCTTCTGCAGGTCGAGGTCACCGATGACAACGCAGGCGCCCTCGGCGGCGAGCTTCGCAGCGGTCGCCTTGCCGATGCCACTGGCCGCTCCGGTGACGAGTGCGATGCGCCCGGCCAGCGGCTTCGGGTTCGGCATACGTTGCAGCTTCGCCTCCTCAAGCGCCCAGTACTCGATCCGGAACTTCTCGCTCTCGTCGATCGGCTGGTACGTCGACAGGCCCTCCGCTCCGCGCATCACGTTGATCGCGTTGACGTAGAACTCACCTGCGACGCGTGCAGTCTGCTTGTCCTTGCCGTAGCTGAACATGCCGACGCCGGGCACGAGCACGATCAGCGGATCGGCGCCCCGGATCGCGGGCGAGTCCGGCGTGGCGTGCCGGTCGTAGTAGCCCTGGTAGTCCTCGCGGTACGACGCGGCGAGCTCCTTGAGCCGATCGATCGACTCCTCCACCGTCGAGGTCGGCGGTAGGTCGAGCACGAGCGGGCGCACCTTCGTACGCAGGAAGTGATCGGGGCACGACGTACCGAGCGCCGCGAGGCGTGGGTGCTCCGACGATGCCAGGAAGTCAAGCACCACGGAGGAGTCGTCGAAATGGCCGACCATGCCGCGGCCGGTGTCGGCGAACGAGTCGGTCGATGCCAGACCGCGGACCGTCGGCGCGAGAGCCGCTGCTCGTGCACGACGTTCGGCCTCCGGCAACGGCGCGTACCCCTCGAGCGCCGACCCGAACGGTTCGGCCTTGGAGTTCTCGGAGATGTACGCCGCCGCGGTGTCGATGATCCAGAGCGAGTTGCGCTCCGCCTCCTCGCTGGTGCCACCCCATGCCGTGATGCCGTGTCCGCCGAGGATGCAGCCGATCGCGTCGGGGCTCTTCGCCTTGATCTCCGCGATGTCGAGCCCGAGCTGGAACCCCGGTCGCCGCCACGGAACCCAGACGACCCGGTCGCCGAAGATCTTCGTGGTGAGCTCTTCGCCGTCTGCGGACGTCGCGACCGCGATGCCCGAGTCGGGGTGGAGGTGGTCGACGTGCGGGGCGTCGACGAGGCCGTGCATGGCCGTGTCGATCGACGGTGCCGCGCCACCCTTGCCGTGCAGGCAGTAGTCGAACGCCGCGACCATCTCGTCCTCGCGCTCGACACCGGGGTAGACGTCGACCAGGGAGCGCATGCGGTCCAGCCGCAGCACCGCGAGCCCGGCCTCCTTCAGCGTGCCGAGGTCACCTCCAGATCCCTTGACCCACAGCAGCTCCACGGGCTCGCCGGTGACCGGGTCGGTCTCAGTGCCCTTGGCCGACGTGTTGCCACCGGCGTAGTTGGTGTTCTTCGGATCCGCGCCGAGCCGATTCGAGCGGGCGATCAGCTCCGCCGCAATGCTCATCAGTTCCACCCTGCCTGCGTACCGCCGACGCGGTCCGCCTCGATCTGTTGCTGGTAGCCGCTCTCGGCGTACGCCCGCATCGGGTCCGCGGGCAGCCCGCGCGTCTCCCGCCAGGCGGCGAGGTCCGGGCGTACGTCGGTGTAGAAGGCGTCCATGAAGATCCCGTTGGCGCCGAGCACGTCACCGGACTCCTGTGCCGCGGTGAGCGCATCGCGGTCGACGAGCAGCGCACGCGCCGTCATCTCCTGGACATTGAGCACCGACCGGATCTGGCCGGGGATCTTGTCCTCGATGTTGTGGCACTGGTCGAGCATGAACGCGACCTCGCTGTCCGGGTTCGACGGCGCGTACCCGCCACCGCGAATCACCTCGAAGATGATCCGGAACAGCTGGAAGGGGTCGGCAGCGCCGACGATCAGGTCGTCGTCCGCGTAGAACCTGCTGTTGAAGTCGAACGAACCGAGCTTCCCCAGCCGCAGTAGCTGCGCGACGATGAACTCGACGTTGGTGCCCGGCGCGTGATGCCCGGTGTCCAAGCACACCATCGCGCGGTCGCCGAGGGCGGCCACCTGCGTGTACGACGTGCCCCAGTCCGGCACATCGGTGTGGTAGAAGGCGGGCTCGAAGAACTTGTACTCCAGCACCAGCCGCTGGTCATCGGACAGCCGCGCGTAGATCGTCTGCAGACTCTGCGCGAGGCGGTCCTGCCGACCGCGAATATCGCCCTGGCCCGGATAGTTGCTGCCCTCGGCCAGCCAGATCTTCAGATCACGCGAGCCGGTCGCATTCATCACGTCGATGCACTCGAAGTGGTGGTCGATCGCCTTCTGCCGCACCTTACGGTCGACATGGGTGAGCGCACCGAGCTTGTAGTCGTCGTCCTGGAACGTGTTCGAGTTGATCGTGCCGATCGAGACACCGAGCTCTCCGGCGTACGCACGCAGCGCGGTGTAGTCGTCGACAAGATCCCACGGGATGTGCAACGAGACAGCAGGAGCAAGGCCGGTGAAACGGTGCACGGTGGCCGCATCCGCGACCTTCTCCTCGACGGTACGTGGGGTGCCCGGTGAGCCGAACACCTTGAAGCGGGTGCCCGAGTTGCCGTACGCCCACGACGGAACCTCGATCGCCTGGCCCTCGAGGAGTGGGGCGATCTGCGTAAAACTCGTCATGGTCATTTCTCTTCGGATCGATGGTGTTCGGGGACGCGGCCCAACCTGCCGTCGTCGCGCAGGAAGGGGGAGTAGCGCATCTCGCTCCCCGTTCCCGCGTACGACGCAGACATTGCCTAGAAGTCGAAGTCGTCGATGTTCTTCTTGCTGAACACGAACGGCTCACCGAGTACGACGACGTTGTCGGCCCCGACCTTGTACGAACCCAGGTCGCCCGCCTCGAACGAGTCGCCCTCTTCGCCGCTGATGTCACCCTCGATCAGGGCGTTCGCGGTGTAGGCGGCCAGGTAGCCGAGGTCCTCGGGGTTCCACAGTGCGAACTCGGTGACCGTGCCGTCCTTGACGAACTCGCGCATCTGGTTGGGCGTTCCGAGCCCGGTCAGTGCGACCTTGCCCTTGTACTCCGACGTCGACAGATACCGGGCCGCGGCCGCGATGCCGACCGTGGTGGGCGAGACGATGCCCTTGAGGTTCGGGTGCTTCGAAAGCAGGGCCGCGGTCTGGTCGAACGACTTCTGGTCGTCGTCGTCGCCGTAGACGGTGTCGACCAGCTCGATGTCCGGGTAGTTCGCCGCGAGGTCCTCCTCCATCAGCTTGATCCACTCGTTCTGGTTCGTCGCGTTCGCGGCGGCCGACAGGATCGCGATCTCACCCGACTCGCCGATCTGCTCGGCGATCAGCTCGACCTGCTTCTTGGCAATTCCCTCGGCGTCGGCCTGGCTCACGAAGACGTCGCGGCACTCGGGATCGGTGTCGGAGTCGAAGGTGACCACCTTCACCCCGGCGTCGCGTGCCTCGTTCAGTGCGTCGCAGATCGCGGTCGGGTCGTTGGCGGAAACGACCAGTGCACCGACGCCCTGCTGGGCAGCGGTGTTGATGAACGACACCTGGGAGTCCGGGGTCGCCTGGTCCGGCCCGACCTCTTCGATCGACCCGCCGAACTCGTCGGCCGCCTTCTCGCCTCCCGTGGTGCTGGCGTCGAAGTACGGGTTGCCGAGGTTCTTCGGCAGGAAGGTGATGTCGCCACCTCCGTCACCGCCGCTGCCGCCCGAGCCTCCGTCGTCGTCGCCACCGCACGCGGTGAGCCCGATGCTCGCTGCCAACGCCAGTCCGGCGAACGCGGCGAGGGGCCGATTCGAGATCTTCATGGTTTGTTGCCTTTCCTTTGATGGACTCCGCGTTATTGGGATCCGCGTTGGTTACTCGCTGGCAGCCTTCTCACCGTCGTCGGGCTGGCCCGATCGATGTGAGGCCTTGACTGGCGCCCTCGCCCGCGCCGCGCGACGCTGTCGCAGGTTCGATACCGACGACAGGACGCTCCCGGAGATGACGGACAGCACGAGCAGCCCGCCGATCACGATGTTGGTGATGTTGGTCGACACGTTCTCCAGCCGAAGGGCGCTCGACACGACGCCGATCAGCAGAACGCCCGCGATCACGCCGTGCAAGGCGCCCCTGCCGCCGAAGATGGACACCCCACCCAGCAGCACGGCCGCGATCACCTGCAGTTCATAGAACTCCGCGTTGTCGCCGCGCGCGCTGCCGTACCGCAGGGTGTAGAAGATGCCGGCGAACCCGGAGACAACACCGGCGAGGAGGAAGAGACAGAACTTCGTCCGCTCGACCTTGACGCCGGTGAACCTCGCGGTCTGGTCGTTCAGGCCGATCTCGTAGACCCCGCGCCCGAACGTCGAGAAGTGCAGCAGGATCGCGAACGCGATCGCAAGAACGACGAACGCGATGAGGATCACCGGATAGCTGCTGTCTCCGCCGATTCGCTGGGTCGCGAGATCGGTCCACTTCTCGTCGAAGTCGGTGATCGCCTCCGTACCGAGGAGTCCGACGGCGATGCCGCGGAACAGCGCCATGCTGCCGATCGTCACCGCGAGCGAGGGGAGACCGACGTACGCGACCAGGAAGCCGTTGATCGCACCACAGACCGTGCCGACGACGAGCGCGAGGACGATCGCAAGCGGCATCGACAGCCCGAAGTCGTGGTACCCGATGCCGAGCATCACGCTGGTGAGACCCATGATGCTGGCCACCGACAGGTCGATCTCGCCGGTGATGATGACGAGTGTCATCGGCAGCGCGATCAGCATGATCGGCGCCATGTCGAGGAACAGGTAGTACAGCGTCAGCGGGCCGTCGAAGTTCGCAACGTTGCCGTACGCGTAGAAGTACACCAGGACGAGCAGCGCGATGATCGCGAACTCGCGGGTCATGAAGACGCGCCACAGCAAGGGTCGCGAGTAGTCGGCGTACGTACGCTCGTTTACCGCTTCGTCGATCGTGGTCATGCTCATCGGTCCCTCGCCTCGATCAACGCTCGTTCCTGTCTTGCCGAGAGCACCCGGTCGAGCACGATGGCGCCGATGATCAGCGCTCCGACGACCGCGCGTTGCCAGAAGTCGGGGATGCCGAGGATCGGGAGCACCCGGTCGATCGTGACGAGCAGGAACGCGCCGATCGCCGCGCCCCAAACCGTGCCGCTGCCACCGAAGATGGCGACACCCCCGATCACCGCCGCGGCGACCGCCTCGAGCTCGAGGTTGCGGCCGGCGCCCGAGCTGATCGTGCCGTAGCGCGCGGCGTAGAACACCCCGGCAAGCCCGGCGAGGGCGCCGCAGATGACGAACGCCCAGACCACCCGCTTGGTCACTGCGAGGCCGTACAGGGTCGCGGCGTCCGGGTCGGAACCGATCGCGTACATCTCGCGTCCGCCGCGCGCGGTGTGGAGGTAGTAGCCGACGGCCGCAATCACGAGCAACGCGATGATCGTCAGAACGGGGATGGTGAGAATCTGCTTCGTACCGAGGCTCAGGAACCCACTGGGCATGTCGGACGGGTTGATCCGGTCGCTGCCGGCCCACTCCAGGAACACGCCGCGGTAGATGTAGAGGGTGCCGAGTGTGATGACCAGCGCCGGCACGCGGAACCCGGCGACCAGAATGCCGTTCACGAGTCCGAGCAGGCCGCCGAAGGCGATGCCGATCAGGAACACCACGACGATCGGCAGACTCGGCTGGTCGACGAACAGCCGACCGGTGAGGTACGCGGTGAGGCCCAGCGTCGAGCCGACCGACAGGTCGACGTTGCGGGTGACGATCACCATCGTCTGTCCCGCGGCCAGCACCAGCAGGATCGCCGGCGTGACGAGGAGGTCCCGCCAGCCGTCTCCGCCGAACAGGAAGCTGTTGCTCTTGACCGTTGCGACCACGATCAGCACCACGAGCACGGCGAACACCGCGATCTCGCGCGAGCGCAATGCGCCGCCGACCGCGCGCTGCAACGGTGATGCCTCCGACGGCTTGACGAGGGTCTCGCTCATGCGCGGGCGCCTTCCTGCAACGAGTCCGTCGTGCTGGCACCGGCCTCGTGGCCGTGCACATGGGTGGCGGCGTGCATGACATTCTCCGGAGTCGCGTCCGACCGGTCGATCTCGGCCGTGATCTCGCCCTCGCACACCACGACGACCCGGTCGGCCATCCCGAGCACCTCCGGCAGCTCCGACGAGATCATCAGGATCGCCATGCCCTGACCGGCGAGCTCCGACAGCAGCCGGTGCACCTCGGCCTTCGTACCCACGTCGATGCCGCGGGTCGGTTCGTCGATGATCAGCAGGGTCGGCTCGGTCGCCAGCCACTTGGCGATGACGACCTTCTGCTGGTTGCCGCCGCTCATCGTGGTCGCCGCCATGTCGAGCGCGCCGGTCTTCACCTCGAGCTTCGAAGCCCACGGGCGAGCCGCAGTGTTCTCCATACCGGTCGTCAGCACACCGGCCCGCGCGAACTGGCGCCGGATCACCCCGGCGATGTTGCGGGTCACCGAGCTCTCGGTCACAAGGCCCTGTTGGCGACGATCCTCGGGCACGAGTGCCATGCCGGCCGCGATGGCCGACCGGGGATTCGACCGCGGCACATCCTTGCCGGCCAGGCGCACCCGCCCGCTGTCGTACGAGTCGATGCCGAAAACCGCACGCGCGATCTCGCTGCGTCCCGCGCCGACAAGACCCGCGAGCCCGACGATCTCTCCGGCGCGTACCTGGAAGCTGACGTCTCGGAACACGCCTCGGGAGCTCAGCTCCGAAACGTCGAGTACGACGTCGCCGAACTCCGCAGGAGTCTTGGGGTAGAGGTCGCCCACCTCACGACCGACCATCAGCGCGACCATTTCGTCCGCGCTGGTCTCGTCGACGGCGAGGGTGTCGATGTACGCGCCGTCGCGCAGCACCGTGACCGTGTCGCACAGCTCGAAGACCTCGTCGAACCGGTGACTGATGAAGACGAGCGCCCGCCCTTCGTCGCGCAGGCTTCTCGCAACCGCGAAGAGACGATCGACCTCGACGCCGGACAGGGCCGCCGTCGGCTCGTCCATGATCAGCAGCGACGCGTCGAGCGAGATGGCCTTGGCGATCTCGATGATCTGCTGGTCGGCGATCGACAGGCCCTGGGCGGGACGCCGCGGATCGATGTCGACGCCGAGCCGCGCGAAGATCGCCTCTGCCTCCGCGACCATCGCGTGCCGGTCGATGCGACGCCAGCGTCCGTGCGGCATCCGGCCCATGAAGATGTTCTCGGTCACCGACAGATCGGGGAACAGCGTCGGCTCCTGGTAGATGACCGCGATTCCGGCGGCCTTCGACTCCGCGGTCGAGTCGAAGTCGACATCGTCGCCCTGGAACCTGAACTCGCCACCGTCACGCCGGTGGACACCCGCCACGATCTTGACCAGGGTGGACTTGCCCGCGCCGTTCTCGCCGACGAGCGCGTGGATCGTGCCCGGGTGCACCACCAACGTCGCCGAGCGGAGTGCGGCGACCGCCCCGAACGACTTCGCGACGTCGCGCAGGACCAGCGTGGCTCTCGCCTCGTTCGTCATCGCCGACTCCCAGCTCGTACCTCACGCGCATCGCATCGGCGTTGCGCGCTCATGGCCATCGTGTGAAAGGTTTCAATCGACCCTAGGTGACGGCGCTCACAGCGTCAACCCTTCGATCGAACGTTACGAGTCTGTGACTCGTAGTGCCTGATTCCAGGCGCGATCACCCAGGCGCC
This sequence comes from Solicola gregarius, assembly GCF_025790165.1. Classification (GTDB taxonomy): domain Bacteria; phylum Actinomycetota; class Actinomycetes; order Propionibacteriales; family Nocardioidaceae; genus Solicola; species Solicola gregarius. Next base: position 2,492,437 of record NZ_CP094970.1, on the reverse strand, counting down.
GGCCGGCAGGTCGCCGCGCGGCGGCCCGCGTACGAAGATCGCCAAAGATCGCCGTGTGACGTACGGTTTGGCTACGTTTCAGTCATACTTCGCAGCGGGAGGGACTTCGCGATGGCCATGCAACCGATTCAACGCAAGGCGTCCATCAAGGACGTCGCGGCCGCCGCGGGCGTCTCACTCGGCACCGTCTCCAACGTGCTCAACCGACCGGATCGGGTGAGCGAGACGACGCGTGCCCGGGTCGAGGACGCGATGGCTCAGCTCGGGTTCATCCGCAACGAGTCGGCCCGCCAGCTGCGCGCCGGCCACAGCCGCACCGTCGCGTACGTGATGCTCGACGTCGCCAACCCGTTCTTCACCGACGTCGCGCAAGGCATCGAGGACGTCGCGCACGAGCGCGACCTGTCCGTCATCCTGTGCGCGAGTCGCAACGATGCCGAGCGCGAGCAGCGGCATCTGCGGCACCTCCAGCAGCAGCAGGTACACGGCATCCTGATCACGCCGGTCGAGCCGACCTCGCCGCTGCTCGACGAGATCGCCCGTACGACGCCGCTCGTCATCGTCGACCGCACCCGCGGCGACGACGCGTTCTCGACCGCCGCCGCCGACGACGTCGACGGCGGACGGCTCGCCGTCGAGCATCTGCTCGACCTCGGACATTCCTCGATCGCGTACATCGGCGGGCCCAAGACGCTGGGGCAGGTCCGCGACCGGCACGACGGCGCCCGGATGGCATGCGAGGAGGCGGGTGCGGGCGAGGACGCCCTCGTGGAGATCACCACCTCCGCGCTCGGCTTCGCCGACGGGCGGGCGGCCGGCGAGCGGCTCGCCGGGATGCCGCGGAGGCGCCGCCCCACTGCGGCATTCTGCGCCAACGACCTGGTCGCACTCGGCCTGCTACAGCACGCCATCTTGACGGGTTGGCGCGTACCGGAGGATCTCGCGATCGTCGGGTTCGACGACATCGACTTCGCCGCGGCCGCCGCCGTACCGCTGACGTCGGTACGACAGCCACGCGCCGCACTCGGACGCGCCGCCGCAGAGCTGCTGCTCGACGAGGCGAACGACGCCGACCAGCCCCATCGGCAGCTGAACTTCACCCCGGAGCTCGTCGCCCGCGCCTCGACCGGATTCTGAGCCGCGGTTCTCGCCGAGGTACGGATTCCCGCCAATAGGCGATCGCCTATTGGCGGGAATCCGTACCTCGGCGCCTAGTTGTGGGCGGGTGGAACGCGCCACGCCGGGTCGCGGCCGGTGAGCGCGAGCAGGCGATCGATCGGGTCGGCGGAGTCGATCGGTACGGGCCGCGCGAACATGCTGTCCATGCCACCGTGCCTGGCGCGGGGTTCGGTGTACGCGAGGGAGGCAGCGACCGCATCGGGGTCGAGCTCGACAGCTTGACCCGCACCTCGGGCGAGGTCCCAGCAGTGCACGGTCAGGTCGACGAGCATCTGCGCGGCGTACTCGCGTACGGAGATCTGCCCGACCGAGACGTGCACGAACATGTCGTCCGATGCGGGCACCAGCCATGCCTCGAGCGCCCCCGCAATCGCCGCATCCCACACACCGATCGGATCGTCACCGAGTACGTCGCCGTCGTAGCGATCACCCACCTGTTCGAGCATCTCGCCCCGAAGCAGGTGCGGCGCCCAGAGCTGCTCGGACGTCACATGCCGCACCAGTGCGCGTACGTCCCAGTCGCTGCACGGAGTCGGCGCATCCCAGCGGTCCGCACCAACGGCGTGCAGCGTCGCCGTGAACCGCTCGGCCGCTGCCGGCATCCGATCTCGAGGCGAGGTGGGCGTGCTCATGGGCCCACTTTAGTGTCCTGCGTTCGAAGTGGCTTTACGGAAGGCGTCGTCCAGGTGGATGCATCCGCAAGGCCGAGGAGGAATGTCATAGCTTGTGGGGGCACCTCCCGGCGCTCTAGCGCCGGGGGACTATTTCCGACGACGAGAACGCCGCGGGGCGCCGCCTGGGCGGCGAAAGACGTCGAGGTACTTCGAACGCAGGGCACTAGGTTCGGTACGCGCACGGGGCACGCCCAATCCGGGCGACGGTAGGCTCATGGGGTGCGATTCCTGAACGATCTGCAACCGCGGCACGACCTCACGTACAACGACGTGTTCATGGTGCCGAGCCGCTCCGCCGTCACGTCCCGCTTCGACGTCGACCTGGCGACTCCGGACGGCATCGGCACCACGATCCCGCTCGTGGTCTCCAATATGACCGCGGTCTCCGGCCGCCGGATGGCCGAGACGGTCGCGCGTCGCGGTGGCATCGCGATCCTGCCGCAAGACATCCCGCTCGACGTGGTCGGAAACGCCGTGCGACGTGTCAAGGCCGCCCACTCGGTTTACGAGACGCCGGTGACGGTCGACCCGCACACCACCGTGGGTGAGGCGTTGTCGCTGATGCCGAAGCGCTCGCACGGAGCGGCGGTCGTGGTGCAGGACGGCAAGGCGGTCGGCGTGATGGCCGAACGCGACGGCGAGGGTGTCGACCGTTTCGCCCAGGTGCACGAGGTGATGACCACCGAGATGCTGACACTGCCCGCGGAGCACGATGTCCAGACTATGTTCGCCATGCTGTCCGAGCATCACGTGACGCTCGCACCCGTGCTCGACGGCGACGACCTGCTCGGCGTGATGACGAAGGCCGGCGCGCTTCGCGCGACGATCTACCAGCCGGCATTGAGCGCAGCGGGTGAACTCGTCGTCGGAGCCGCCATCGGCATCAACGGCGATGTACGCCAGAAGGCGATCGAGCTCGTCGAGATCGGGGTCGACGTACTCGTCGTTGACACCGCACACGGCCATCAGGACAAGATGGTCGAGGCGCTCGCACTCGTACGCGAAGTACGCGACGAGTACGCAGACCAGCATGGCCGCCGCATCCCGATCGCCGCCGGCAACGTCGTCTCCGCAGCTGGCGTGAGCGACCTCGCGTCGGTCGGAGCCGACATCGTCAAGGTGGGCGTCGGGCCCGGCGCGATGTGCACGACCCGGATGATGACCGGCGTCGGCCGGCCGCAGTTCTCGGCCGTCCTCGAGTGTGCCGATGCCGCCCGTCAGGCGGGCGCGACGGTCTGGGCCGACGGCGGCGTTCGCTACCCGCGCGATGTCGCCCTGGCGCTCGCCGCGGGCGCGGCGAACGTGATGATCGGGTCGTGGTTCGCGGGCACGCACGAGAGCCCGGGCGACCTCAAGTTCGGATCCGACGGTCGCGCGTACAAGGAGTCATTCGGGATGGCCTCGGCGCGTGCGGTATCGAACCGTACGCGCGACGCCGCCGGTTTCGCGCGCGCCAGGATGGCGTTGTTCGAGGAGGGCATCAGCTCGTCGCGGATGTACCTCGACCCACAGCGTCCCGGCGTCGAAGACCTGGTCGACACGATCACGGCCGGAGTACGTTCGGCGTTCACCTACGCCGGTGCGGCGACGATCGGTGAGTTCCATGACCGTGCCGTGATCGGGCTGCAGAGCTCGGCCGGTTACGAGGAGGGTCGCCCGCTGCACGCGAGCTGGTGACGCCGCGGCGCTACCGACTCGACTGGCACGCGCGGACGTTGACGACGTTCGCCCGGTTGCCACACAGCTCCGGCATGCAATAGCGGCGGCGTCCGGCCCGGCTCGTGTCGACGAACATCCCGTCGCAGGTGGGCGACTGGCAGCCGCCTGAGCCGGACGTCTCAGCGAGGGGGTACTGAGACGTCCGGCTCACCGTTGGGCGGACGAAGCGAACTAGCGGCGCTTCACCACCCGGATCTTGATCCGGTCGGATCCGGTCTTGACGACCTTCGTACCCGCATAGCGGATCTTGACCTTCTTCACCCCTGCCTTGGCGAACGGCTTCAGCTTCAGCACGGCCCTGCCCTTGCGGACCATGGCCTTGCCGACGACCTTCTTGCCGACGAGTGCTCGCACCTTGCCGCCCGGCTTGAGGGCCGGCGACTTCACTGTCACGCGCACGCGGGCGTGGGTCTTCTTCGCGACCACCTTCTTGGTCGTGAGGTTGGCGTTCACCTTGGCCTTCGCCTTGGTCACGCGCAGCTTCGTCGTCTGCTTCGACGGCTTGAACTTCGCGTTCCCGAGGTAGCGAACCTGCAGCTTGTGCTGCCCCGGCATCAGCTTCTTCTTGCCGAGCGCGACGGTCGCGCGACTCGACTTGTTCAGCTTCGCCGTACCCAGAGCGCGCTTGCCCTTGAACACGCGAACCTTGCCTGCGGCCTTCGGTGAGACCTTGACCTTCACCTTGGCCAGCTGCCCATACGCAACCTTGGGCGCCGAAGCAGACGTACGTGTCTTCGCCGGCGGTGTCGGCGCCTTGATGATCCGCACGCTGGTGAGCGACGCATCGGCACCGTCGGGCAGTACGCAGTCCATCGAAACGGGAATGGACTGGTCTTCCGCTGTCATCACCGTCGCCTGCACCGAGAACCCGTCGGGCATGGTGATGGCCGCCTTGCCCGTCGCACTCTTCGGCACGCCGATCGCCGGCACCTGACCCGTCGTGGGTACGAGCCACGGCTCATCGACGGTGGCCGGGATCGCCGTCTGCGGCGCGGACAGACCTTCGATCGGGACCTGCTTCGTCTCGTCGCCGATCGTGACACCGATCGCCGCATCGTCGGACGTGCCGCCGGCAGTGACGCCCTTCAGCAGATCCGTCGTGGCTGCACGGAGGTCCTCCGGAAGGGTCAGCGTGAGCTGGGCTTCGCGTTCCCCGATCGGCGTCCCTGCGTTGACCGCCGAGGGAACCATGAACTGCGAGCGTACGCCGACCGTCTTGTCGCCGAGGTCGAGCGGGTTGTCCGGATCGCCCGCGATGACATGACAGGTGTACTGGTACGACTCGTCGACCGTCTTCTCCACGGCGATCGAGCCGAGCTTGCGATTCTTCGGACCGATGCAGTCCATCGTGGCCGGAAGATCGCCGAGATCGGGTGAGCGATACACGGTTGCCGTGACGTCGAACGCCTTGGGCATCGCCATGTCGATGACGCCCGTCGCGTTGTCCGGCACGTCGATCGCGGGCACGTCACCCTCGGTCGGAATGATCCACGGCTCGCCTGCTTGCTGAGGTACGTCCAGCTTCGGCGAGGCCAGGTTCGCGATCGGCAGCCTCTGAACCTTCCCGTTGATCGTCAGATCGACGGTCGCGTTCTTGGAGAAGCCGGAAGCCGCGTCGCCCTTCAGCATCTTGACCGTCGCATCGCGCAATTGCTCCGGCATCGAGAGCGTGATCTGAGTCTTGCGAGGCGGCACCGTGTCACCCGGCGCAACGCTCGCCGGCACGGACACCTTGGCGTTGATGCTGATTCCGTACGTCCCGATGTTCAGACCACCGGCGACGACCTCGCATCTGTACATGAAGTCTTTGTCCAACGGTACGTCCGCGGCCGACGCCGACGGCGCCGACGTGACGGCCACCAGGCCCACCGCCCCCGCGACCATCGTCGCGGCGAGCGACGTCGTACACGCGCGTCGCACGCGCGTGCGGAGTTCTGTTCGCTGCATGGTTCTCCCCTGTGTGTAAGCGCTCGAATGAATGGAGCAGGTGGGTGCGGACCGTCCGGCCGCACCCACCGGCACGTGTCAGCGTCGCTTGACGACGCGGATTGTCAGCCGGCCTGCATCCCCCTTCACGGTCGCGTTGCCCGCGTACTTGACGACCAGCGTCTTCTTGCCGGGCCTGGCGAACTTCTGCACCCGCAGGGTCAGTGCGCCCTTGCGCACCTGGCCCTTGCCGATGACCTTTCCGCCGGAGCGGATCGTCACCTTGCCACCAGGCTTCAGACCCGCTGCGCGTACGTTGACCCGCACCTTCGCACGAGTCTTCTTCGCCACGACCTTCTTCGGCCCGACCTTCGCCGCACGCACGGTCGACCTGGCCTTGGCCACCCGCAGCGTCGTCGTCGCCTTCGACGCCTTGAACCTCGTGCTGCCGGCGAACTTCACCTGCAGCTTGTGCTTGCCCGGCTTCAGAGCGGTACGACCGAGCTTCACAGTCGCCTTGCCCTTTGCCAGCTTCGCGGAGCCAAGGCGCTTCTTGCCCTTGAACACCGACACCTTGCCGGCCGCCTTGTCCGACACCTTCACATTGACCTTCGCCGGCCGCCCGTACGCGACCTTCGGCGAGGTGGCGGTCGTGGTCGTCGCCGCCTGCACGACCACCCTGGAGCTGATGATCTTCAGGTCCTGGCCGGGGAAGGCGTAGCAGCGTAGTCCTACGTACTTGATCACGCCCCCGAGCACGCCGGGCTCGAGGATGGAGTCGATGAAGAACTCCTCCGGCATCGACACGACGACCTTGCCCGACTGCGGAGCGGTCAACTCCGGTAGAGCGCCCTCGACAGGGATCGTGACCCCGTCGGACGGCACCGGGAGCGATATGGGCCTCATCGGCGATTTGAGGCCCGACATGGCTACGTCGTACTCCTCGCCCGTCGCAGTCTCGGTGAAGTGCGCAGACGCGGTCGACTGGCCGCCGACGGCGGTCTGCCCGAATCCGACCCGCTCGAGCGATGCTCCCGGCACGGTGAGGTCGTCGCCCGCGAGCAGTTCGACCATGCCCTGCGGCATCTTCAGGTCGATCTGCTGATCGGGCACGGTGTATTTCTCACCCGGGGCCAGCGTCTTCGGCGCCTTTGCCCGGACATCGATCCGGAACGCCACGTCCCCGCCCATGACACGGGAGATGAGCTTCGTCGCCGCCTCGTCGTACTCGCCGTCCGGATCGGCCTGCCCCTGCTCATTCGTCTTGACATTGAACGCACAGCGGAATCGCAGGTCATTGATCACGCCGCGCTGCGGCTCAGCCGGCTCGGCGACGTCAACGGTGATTGTGTGGGTGCTCTTCACCCCGTCCTCGTCGCTCATCGTGTAGCTGAAGGAGTCCTCACCGGTGTACCCGTCATCGGGCACGTAGATCGCCTTGTGCCCTACCCCGGCGAACTCCGGCAGGTCGTCATCCTCGGTGAAGAACGGCTCGATCGTGCCGTGCGTCGGTTCGCCGTAGGTGACTCGTGAATCGGCGTAGTTCCAGATGAAGGGGCCGGTTTCGGCATCGCGGGCGAACGGCCAGAGGTCGAGCGGGGTGTCCTGCTCGGTCTGGAAGTCCAGATCGCGGGTGATGGGATCGACGTTGATCACGTCGAAGCCAACGGTCGCGACATTGCTCTCGTCGCCGTCTGCGTCAACTGCCTTGTACGTGAAGGTGAGCGGTCCCGGCGGCGCAGCGTTGTAGGGAGTGATCGTCGCGACACCTCCGTCGATCTTGACCGTGCCCACGGCCTGTCCGTCGACCATCGGCGGATCGACAATCTGATAGGAGATCTCGCCGTCTCCTCCGGTCGACTGCAGGTCTACCGTTTGGTCGCCGTCGGTCACGTACGCAGTTGTCCGGTACACCGGACCCGGATGATCGATGTCCTGGGCGACAGGGACATCCGGCGCCGCGCTCGCGGCCGGGGCGGTAAGTGTCGTCGAGCCGACGACCAGCGCCGCGGCAGTGCCGCAGGCCGTCAGGCCGTGCCGTAAACGTTGTGATGCACCCATAGGTAGGTGAACGCTCCCTTCAAGACGCGGGAATGAGCCGGGTGCCATCCCCTCGAACCTCGAACTGCGCGCCGACTGTCCGAGCCGCCGACGGGGCCGGTGGGTGCGGACCGTCCGGCCGCACCCACCGGCACTTGTCAGCGCCGCTTGACGACGCGGATTCTCAGGCGGTCGGAGCCCGCCTTGATGGTGGAACTGCCGGCGTACTTGACGACCAGCTTCTTCTTGCCGGGCGTGGCGAACTTCTGCACCCGCAAGGTCAATGTGCCCTTGCGCACCTGGCCCTTGCCGATGACCTTCCCGCCCGAGCGGACCGTCACCTTGCCACCAGGCTTCAGACCGGCCGCCTTAACGTTGATGCGCACCTTCGCACGAGTCTTCTTCGCCACGACCTTCTTCGGCCCGACGTTCGTCGCGCGAACGGTCGCCTTGGCCTTGGTCACCCGCAGCGTCGTCTTCGCCTTCGACGCCTTGAACCTCGTGCTGCCGGCGAACTTCACCTGCAGCCTGTGCTTGCCCGGCTTCAGCGCGGTGCGGTCGAGCTTGATGGTCGCCTTTCCGCTCTTCAGCTTCGCGCCGCCGAGGCGCTTCTTGCCCTTGAAGACCGCAACCTTGCCGGCCGCCTTGTCCGACACGTTCACGTTGACCTTCGCCGGCTGCCCGTACGCGACCTTCGGTGCCGTGGCCGTCGTGGTCGTCGCCGCCTGCTCGACCACCTTGGAACTGACGAGCTTGAGGTCCTCACCCTCGAACGCGTTACAACGCAGTCCGACAAACTTGATCACGCCCCCGAGCACGCCGGGTTCGAGGATGGAGTCGATGTCGAACTGCTGCGGCATCGACACCACGAGCTTGCCCGACTGCGGAGCCGTCAGCTCCGGCAGCCCGCCCTTGACAGGGATCGTGACCCCAGCAGACGGCACCGGAAGCGACATCGGCATCATCTTCGACTTCAGCCCCGTCAACGGAACGTCGTACTCGTTGCCCGTCGCGGTCTCGGTGAAGTGCACATCCGACGTCGCCTGGCCACCGACGGCCGTCTGACCGAACCCTGCATTCTCCAGCGGTGGGTTGTCCACAATGTCGTCGCCCGCGAGGAGTTCCGCCATGCCCTGCGGCATCTTCAGGTCGATCTCCTGCTTCGGCACCGTGAACTTCTCACCCGGGGCCAGCGTCTTCGGCGCCTTCGCCCGGACATCGATCCGGAACGCCACGGCACCACCCATCACCCGCGTGATCAGGTTCGTGACGTTCTCGTCGTACTCACCGTCCGGGTCGACCTGGCCGTCCTCATTCGTCTTGACGTGGAACACACACCGGTAGCGAATGTCGTTGACCTCACCGCGCGCGGTCGGCGCCGGCTCGGTGACGTTCACCGTGATCGTCGTGGTGCTCGAGTCGCCGTCCTTGTCCGTGAGCGTGTAGGTGAACGAGTCCTCACCGGTGTACCCGGAATCGGGCACGTAGATCGCCTTGTGCCCGACCGCGACGAACTCGGGGAAGTCGCCCTGTTCCTCGGAGAAGAACGGCGTCACCTCGCCGTGCGCGGGATCGCCGTATGTGATCTCGGTTCCGCCGCGCGAGTTCCAGATGAACGGGCCCTGGTCCTCGGCGTCACGCGCGTACGGCCAGATGTCCAACGGCGTGTCCTGCTCGGTCGAGAACTTCAGGTCGCGCGTCAACGGTTGGATGTTGGCGATGTCGAACGACACCGTCGCCACGTTGCTCTCGGCGCTGTCGGCGTCGACCGCTTTGTACGTGAACGATGCGGCTCCGAGCTGTGCTGTGCCGGAGACCTTCACCGTCGCCACGTTTCCCTCGATGGTCGCCGTACCTGCCGACGCACCGCCGCTCGTCGGCTGGTCCACGACCTGATACGTGAGTGCGCCGTTGCCCCCAGTAGCGTCTAGCTCGACATCGAACGTGCCCTCGCTGTAGGGAGCTTGTCGGTAGACCGGTCCCTCGTAAGTGACATCCGAGGCGACCGGCGGCTCTGGTGCCGCGTTCGCCGCCGAGGTGGTGATCGCCGTGGAGCCGACGACGAGTGCCGCGGCCATTGCGCAAGCCAACAGGCCGCGTCTTATCCGATGTGATGTACGCATTCGAATGCGCACGCTCCCTCCAAGAAGGGGATGGCTCGGTTTGCCATCCCGTCGAACCCCGAGACAAACGCGGCCACCGAGATGCCGTCGGCCGCACGGTGGGTGCGCCCAGCCCGGGCCGGGCGCACCCAATCTGCGGATCAGCGCCGCCTCACCACCCGGATGCTCAGCCGATCGGAGCCCGCCTTGACGGTGGAACTACCGGCGTACCTGACGACCAGCTTCTTCTTGCCGGGCTTGGCGAACTTCTGCACCCGCAGGGTCAGTGCGCCCTTGCGCACCGAGCCCTTGCCGATGACCTTGCCGCCGGAGCGGATCGTCACCTTGCCACCAGGCCTGAGATCCGCCGCGCGTACGTTGACGCGCACCTTCGCGCGGGTCTTCTTCGCCACGACCTTCTTCGGCCCGACCTTCGTCGCGCGCACGGTCGACCTGGCCTTCGTCACCCGCAGCGTCGCCTTCGCCTTCGACGCCTTGAACCTCGTGCTGCCGGCGAACTTCACCTGCAGCTTGTGCTTGCCCGGCTTCAGCGCGGTGCGGCCGAGCTTGATGGTCGCCTTGCCCTTGGCCAGCTTCGCGGTGCCAAGGCGCTTCTTGCCCTTGAACACCGACACCTTGCCCTTGGCCTGCCCCGACACCCGCACGTTGACCTTCGCCGGCTGCCCGTACGCGACCTTCGGTGCCGTGGCCGTCGTGGTCGTCGCCGCCTGCTGGACCACCTTGGAACTGACGACCTTGAGGTCCTCACCGGGGAACGCGTAGCAGCGCAGGCCGACGTACTTGATGGCGCCGCCGAGCACGCCGGGGTCGAGGATCGAGTCGATGAAGAACTCCTCCGGCATCGACACGACGACCTTGCCCGACTGCGGAGCGGTCAGCTCCGGCAGCGCGCCCTTGACCGGGATCGTGACACCAGCAGACGGCACCGGAAGCGACATCGGCATCATCTTCGACTTCAGCCCGGTCAACGGAACGTCGTACTCGTTGCCGGTCGCGGTCTCGGTGAAGTGCACATCCGAGGTCGCCTGACCGCCGACGGCCGTCTGACCGAAGCCCGCGGTCTCCAGCGGAACGTTGCCACTCGCGATGTCGTCACCCGCGAGCAGCTCGGCCATGCCCTGCGGCATCTTCAGGTCGATCTCCTGATCGGGCACGGTGTACTTCTCGCCCGGCGCCAGCGTCTTCGGCGCCTTCGCCCGGACATCGATCCGGAACGCCACGTCGCCGCCCATGACTCGGTCGATCAGCTTCGTCGTCGACTCGTTGTACTCGCCGTCCGGGTCGACTTGACCGCTCTCGTTCGTTTTGACGTGGTAGGCGCACCGGTAGCGGATATCGCTGACCTCACCGCGCGCACGTTGCGCCGGCTCAGTGACGTCGACAGTGACGGTCTTCGTCGTCGATTCGCCGTCCCTGTCGGCTGCGGTGTAGGTGAACGAGTCCTCACCGGTGTACCCGGCATCGGGCACATAGGTCGCCTTGTGCGCCACCGTCGCGAACTGCGGCAGGTCGTCGCCCTCGTTGAAGAACGGTTGAACTGTCCCGTGCGCGGGGTCGCCGTAGGTGACCCTGTGCTCCGGCACGCCCCAGAAGAACGGCCCGCCGTTCTCCGCATCCCGGGCGAACGGCCAGATATCGAGCGGCGTGTCCTGCTCGGTGCTGAAGTGCAAGTTGCGAGTCAGCGGCAGGATGTCCGAGACCTCGAATGACACGGTCGCCACATTGCTCTCGGCACCGTCAGCGTCAACCGCCTTGTACGTGAAGGTGGCCGGTGTCTCGATCGGTGCGCTGGCCTTCATCTCGATGGTCGCGACGTTGCCGTCGATCGTCGCAGTGCCATGCACCGCGCCATCGACACTGGGCTGATCGACGATGTGGTAGGTCAGTGCCCCGTTGCCGCCGCTGGCTTGCAGCTCGACGCTGGTCGGATTGGGGTATCCACTCGCGGGTCGATGGACCGGATCGGAGACGCTCACGTCGTCGGCGATCGGTGCAGCCGGCGCGCCATCCGCGGTGGTCGTGGTGAGTGCGGTCGAGCCGGCGACGAGCGCCGCGCTCATTGCGCAGGCCAGCAGGCCGCGCCGTAATCGATGATATGCACGCATGGCTACGTCGATGCTCCCTCTGTGCGCAGGGAGGACTCCGATAGTCCAACCCTTGTAGCCCGAGATGCGTGACGGCCATCACTTCGGGTGACACTACGACTTCGCCTACGTTCGCGTAACAACTAGTTACTCTTCAGTTGGCATTCGTTATCAATTCGTAACCCACGACGAAGTTTAGGAATCCGCTCTACGCGGTACAGGCTCAGTCGGCCAGAAAGCCCGCGCCGCCCGATACGGGGATACGCGCGACCTGGAGGTCCGCACCCTGCGCGGCGTAGCAGCGCAGCCCGATGGAGCCGTCGCGGCCGAGCAGCCCCGGATGCAGCGCGAGATCGACCAGGAACACCTGCGGAAGCGAGACCACGACCGCGCCCGAGGGCGGCGCCGTCAGCCGGGGCATGGATCCCGCGAAGCCCAGCTCGATGCCGTCGCTCCTCGCCGAAACCGGCTTCGCCGTGAGTCCGTCCACCGGAATCTCGCGGGACCGCCCGGATGCAGTACGCGCGACTCCCGCAGACATCGAAAGTTCGGCTCCGACCGATGACTGGCCGAAGCCGACGTCCTCGAGATCCCGGTCGGCATCGCCGGCCGGAGCGCCTGCGAGCAGCTCCGCAAGACCGGGCTGCGGCCTCAGTCGGACCCGCGGGTCCGCGGGTGTGTAGGTCTCACCGGGTTCGAGCCGTGCGGGCACGTCGACTCGGGCGGCGACCTCGAGAACGAGATCGCCACCGAGGTACCTCGACACCCGACTCGTCTCGCGGGCGTCGTACTTGCCGTCGGGGTCTGTACGCCCGCGCTCGTCGGTCTTGACGTGGAGCGCACACCGATACCGAACGCCGGCAACCGAACCCCGCTTCGGCTCCCCGGCGTCGACGACGTCGACCGACACCGTGCTCGACGAGGCGCCACCGTCCGCATCGGTGAAGGTGTACGTGAACCGATCCGCACCGATATAGCCGGGGTCGGGCACGTACACGACCTTGTGGTCGATCTCGGCGAACTCGGGATCACTGCCCCCCGCACCGAAGAACGGCTCGATGGTGCCGTGGACCGGATCGGAGTACGTGATCCGGTTGCCGGGGCTGCGCCATGCGAACGGCCCGCCGTCCTCGGCGTCGCGAGCGTACGGCCAGATGTCGAGCGGAGCGTCGCGGGTCGTGGTGAGGGTCAGGTCTCGCGTCAGGGGCGTCCGGTTCGCGACATCGAACGACACCGTTGCGTCGTCGCTGCGCGTACCGTCCTGGTCGACGACCGCGTACGTGAAGCGGGCCGGGCCGCTCGGTGCGTCACGGTCGATCGAAAGCTGCACGTGGTCACCGTCGACGCTCGCATCCCCGATCGGCTCGCCGTCCGCGTTCGGCGCGTCGACGATCTCGTACGTCAGCTCACCATCGCCACCGTCGGCGGACAGCTCGATGGCGGCGCTACCTCCGCGGTACGGCGTACTGCGATGAATGCCATCGGCGAAGGAGAGGTCTTCGGCGACCGGAGCGTCGATCGCGGCACTCGTGATCAGCGATACCGCGGCGAACAGTGTCACCCCGGCCGAGAGCGCGACAATGCCGCGGCGCACCAGGAGCCTCCGGTACGCGCGGCTCATCATGCTCCCCAGTAGTGACCAGCTGTACTAGACAGGAGAGCACCTCTCGAGGCCCCCTCCGGCGATCCCGAGAGCATGGCGCACGCACCATGTGTCCGGATCCTACGTCACCGTCGGACCACTGAGCGGTCCCGGCGCGCCGACGGTCCGCGCACCGCAGACGACGAGGCGGCCCGCCCCTGAGATCGGGTGCGGGCCGCCTCGTGGCCTTACGTACGGGGCTCTACTGGTAGTCCTGGTACTTCTCCAGCAACCGAACCGGCTTCGACAATGCGTCCCGGCGGAACGGGTCACCGAGTTCGCGCGTGCACATCACCTCGATGACGGTGGTCTTTCGCTCGTTCAGCTGCGCATCGACCGCCCGCTCGAGCGCCGCACCGACATCGTCGAGCTTCTCCACGACGGTCCCTTCGGCACCCATTGCCTGCGCGATACCGGCGAAGCTCTCGTTGTCGAGCTCGCCGGCCACGAACCGACGGTCGTAGAAGTCGACCTGGTTCTTCTTCTCCGCGCCCCACTGCCGGTTGTGGAAGACGACCGCCGTGACCGGAATGTCGTGGCGTACGGCGGTCATGATCTCGCCCATGCTCATACCCCAGGCCCCATCGCCGGAGTACGCGATGGCGGGCCGTTCCGGGGCGGCGACCTTCGCGCCGATGATCGTCGGCAGCGCGTACCCACAGTTGCCGAAGCTCATCGGAGCAAGGAAGCTGCGCGGCTTCTCGAACCGCAGATAGCTGTTCGCGACCGAGTTGATGTTGCCGATGTCGGTCGAGACCATAACGTCCTCCGGCATGGCCTTTTCGAGCTCTCGAAGGACCTGGCGTGGATGCAGCCAGTTGCCTTCCTCCTGCTCCGCTTCGGCGATGACGTCGAGACTGTAGTCGTCGCGCTCGTGCGTCCAGTCGTCGAGCTCCTGCTCCCAGGTGTCCTTCTCTGCTCGCATGGTGGCCGCGCGCTCGTCGCGGGTGGCGTCACACGCGAGCGTGCGGTCGCGAAGGCGCTCGCTCAACGCGACCGCCGACGCCTTCGCGTCGCCGCAGATCCCGACCGTGATCTTCTTGACCAGACCGAGCATGGTGTGGTCGGCGTCGATCTGGATGATCTTCGCGCCCGTCGGCCAGTAGTCGAGCCCGTGCTGCGGCAGGGTGCCGAAGGGGCCGAGCCGCGAGCCGAGCGCGATCACCACGTCGGCCTGCGAAATCAGCTTCATCGCCGCCTTGGAACCCTGGTAGCCGAGCGGCCCGCACCATTGCGGGTGGCTCGCCGGGAACGAGTCGTTGTGCAGGTAGCTGTTCACGACCGGGGCACCGAGCCGCTCTGCCAGGACCCGGCACTCGTCGACACCGTCGGCCATGACGACGCCGCCGCCCGAGATGATCACGGGGAACTTGGCCTCGGCGAGCAGATCGGCCGCATCGTTCAGGCTCTGCTCGCCGCCGGCACCGCGGTCGAGGCGTCGCGGCTGCGGGATCTCGGCGGTGATGTCGCCGTAGAAGTAGTCGCGCGGGATGTTCAGCTGCGCCGGCCCGATCTCCGACATCGCCCGGTCGAAGCAACGCCCCGTGAGCTCGGCCATCCTCGCCGGATTGTTCACGTGGCCCTGGAACTTGGTGAACTCCTGGAACATCGGCAGCTGGTTCGCCTCCTGGAAGCCGCCCAACCCCATGCCCATCGTCCCCGCCTCCGGGGTGACGATCACGACCGGACTGTGCGCCCAGTACGCCGCGGCGATCGCCGTTACACAGTTGCTGATTCCGGGACCGTTCTGGCCGATCACGACCCCGTGTCGCCCACTGGCCCGCGCGTACCCGTCGGCCATGTGCGCCGCACCCTGCTCGTGCACGACTGGAATCAGCCGCATTCCCGCCGGAGCGAAGATGTCCATCGCGTCCATGAACGCCGAACCCATGATCCCGAAGATGTCCGTGACGCCGTTCGCGGCCATCGTCTCGACGAAGGCCTCCGACGGTGTCATCCGCTGCGGACCACCCGTGCCGCCGTTATCCGTCATATCGAGTCCTCTCCGCGCCATATCTCGAAAAGCTGTATGCTTCATCTCTGAAAATGAGATTTGATCCGACTATACGGACGAGGCGCGGATCCCGTCAACGCGCGAGTCCGGCACGATGAGGTACGACCCCCATTCGACTAGATCGGGAGCGCCATGCAACAACGCACACAGGGACGTACGCACGAGTCGACACCGGTCGAGCTCGCCGGCGATACCCCGACGATGCGGCTGTTCGCGCTGCTGGAGCTGATCGCGGCGAAGGACGAGTTCGTGTCCCTGCAGGGCCTCGCCGAGGAGACCGGAACGCCGAAGCCGACCCTGCACCGCATGTTGCAACAGCTCGAGAGCGCCGACCTGCTGGTACGCCAGAGCGACGGCCGCCATTACGGCACCGGCGCCCGATTGCGCCGATTGGCAGAGGACCTGCTGCTCAACGCGACGCAGTACGGGGCGCGGCACGCCGTCCTGACCGCGCTCGTCGACGAGATCGGCGAAGCGTGCAACCTCACGACGCTCTCCGGCAACGAGGTCGTCTACCTCGACCGCGCCGAGACACCCGAGCCGTTGCGGTTCTACCTGCACCCGGGCTCGCGGGTGCCGGCCCACTGCTCCGCCAGCGGAAAGATGCTGCTCTCGCAGCTCGGCCCGCAGCAACAGCGCAAGCTTCTCGGGCACGCACCGCTGAAGCAGCACACGCCGAAGACGATCGTCGACCTCGACGAGCTCGAGCGCGGTCTCTTGGACGCGCGACGAAACGGCTACGCGATCGACGACGAGGAGTTCCTCTCCGGCCTGGTGTGCGTCGCGGTACTCGTGCCGCATGAGTCCGGTCGGACGAACCTCTGTCTGGCCACGCAGGCACCGGTCATGCGGTTCCGCGCGGACGACGCACCGCGCGTACTCCCCGCCCTTCGGCGCGCGGCCGAGACGCTCAGCACGATCGAGACCGAGGGCAGCACTTCGCAATGACCACGACCCGAGAAAGGCCGAGATGGACGACCTGACCGAGTCCGAGCCCACCACGACGGTCGACGTGCGCGACGCGTTCGGAATCGACGTCGACATGATCGTCCCAGCGTTTCGCGACCGCGACGCGCACGTGCCGGAGATCGACCCCGCGTACCGGTTCAACCGTGATGTGACGTTGGCCCTGCTCGCCGGTTTCAGCCGCAACCGCAGGGTCCTGACCCAAGGCATGCACGGTACGGGGAAGTCGACGCACGTCGAGCAGGTCGCCGCCCGGCTGAACTGGCCGTGCGTACGCCTGAACCTCGACGGCCACATCAGCCGCCTGGAACTGCTGGGCAGAGACACCATTACCGTCGAGGACGGCATGCAGGTGACGCGCTTCCAGGACGGCATTCTGC
Source organism: Solicola gregarius (assembly GCF_025790165.1). Lineage (GTDB taxonomy): Bacteria > Actinomycetota > Actinomycetes > Propionibacteriales > Nocardioidaceae > Solicola > Solicola gregarius. The sequence goes on along the minus strand of NZ_CP094970.1, from coordinate 2,475,690 downwards.
CGTGGGCGGTACGGCGGCCCGTCGCGCTCGTGCTCGACGAGTACGACGCCGGTCGCCCGGATGTCATGTTCGTGATCCAGCGACTGCTGGAGCGCGCGGGAAAGCTGACGCTGAGCGACCAGAGCGCCGTGCTCACGCCACATCCGTACTTCCGGATGTTCGCGACGGCCAATACGGTCGGCCTCGGTGACCTGAACGGCATGTACTACGGCGTGCAGCGGCTCAACCACGCGCAGCTGGACCGCTGGGACATCGTTGCGTCATTGGGATATCTACCTCGCCGTGAGGAGGCCGCCATCGTCGCGGCGCGTGTACCCGAGGTCGCAGACCGGCGTGGCCCCGAGCTCATCGACGCGATGGTGGCCGTCGCGGGCCTGACTCGCGACAGCTTCCGCGCCGGCGACCTGTCCACGCTGATGTCGCCGCGCACCGTCATCTCCTGGGCCGAGAACGTCGAGGTCTTCGGCGACGTCGCGACCGCGTTCCGATTGTCGTTCGTGAACCGCTGCGACGAGTCGGAGCGACCGCTCGTTGCAGAGCTCTTCCAACGCTGCTTCGACCTCGAGCTCAACGGAGCTGACAAGACATCGGTCGCGTAGGCATGGCCGCCGTCGACCGAGAGGGCATGCGAGGCGCGACGGTCCGCGCCGTCAGCGGCTTGCCGTCGGCCGAGCTGGTCGGCGACAGCGTCCGGTGCGGTGGCGTACGCGTCTCGATCGCGGCACCGCACGTGCGACTGTCCGACGATGCCGATCCGATCTCCCCGCGCGGCGCGATAGATGGGATCGCCTTACATCTGCAGCATTCCGATGCGGACCTGCATCGGCGTCTGCGACCGTCAGACCCGGTCGCGGCCTGGCTGTTCGAGATTCTCGAGCAGCTGCGAGTCGAGTCGCTCGCCGACCGATCCATGCCGGGCATCGCGTCCAATCTGCGAGATCGCCACGTACGTTGGTCGCTCGCGGTCCACGATGCCGGCGTCACCGCGTCGTCGTCGGGGCTGCTCCTGTACGCGACCGTCCAGGTCTGTCGCGCTCGCCTCACCGGTGATCGCGTGGTCGAACAGACCGAAGACCTACTCGAGGCGCCCCGCGCCGCGCTCTCCCCGCACATCGGAACCGCCGTTGCCGGCCTCCGCGGCGCACGTACGGACCAGGAAGAGTACGCCGGAATCGCGGCCACCATCGGCGAACGCGTGTCAGCAATGCTCGACGAGGACATCGTCGGCACACCGGACGATGGCGAACCGACCGCGCTCACGCTCTATCTCGACGGCGACGACGGGTCCGCCTCACAGCGGGTCTCGGTACATCCCCGCGCGTCGGTCGATGGTCCGACGCCCGCACCGTACGGCGTCTTCACCACCGCATACGACCGGACGCACGACGTCGTCGACCTCGTCCGGCCGGCGCAGCTCGACCGATACCGGCGGCGACTCGACGTGCAGGTCGTGGAGTCAGGGTTGAACGTACGCCGGCTCGCGCGCGATCTGCATCGGCTGTTCCGCGAACCCCGCGAGCACGGATGGTCAGGCGGCCACGAGGAGGGCTACGTCGACGGCCGGCGCCTGAGCCGGCTCGTCACCTCGCAGGACCGACGCGATCTGTTCGTCCGCCCCGGGGTCGATGCCGAGCCGCAATGTCGGGTCGGCGTCCTCGTCGACTGCTCCGGCTCGATGAAGTCGCACCTCGACCAGGTCAGCCTCTTCGTCGACGTCCTCGGGCATGCGCTCGAGCTCGCAGACGTACGCACCGACATCCTCGGCTTCACCACCTCGTCGTGGAACGGCGGCAGAGCACTTCGGGACTGGCAGCGCGCAGGCGGCCCGGCGTCACCGGGTCGCCTGAACGAGCGGTGCCATCTCGTGCTCAAGGCCGCCGACGTGCCGTGGCGGAAGGGACGGCGGGGACTCGCCGCGCTGCTGAAGCCGGACGTGTTCCGGGAAGGTGTCGACGGCGAGGCCGTCGACTGGGCGTCAGCGAGGATGCCCGCGGACGTCGGGCGTCGGGTTCTGATCGTCGTCTCCGACGGCAGCCCGATGGACACCGCAACGGCACGCGCCAACGGCCCGGAGTACCTCGACGACCACCTGCGCGCGACGATCGCCGAGCAGGAGCGGGGCGGTGTCGAGGTCATCGGCGTCGGAATCGGCACCGGTCTACTGAGCCGTTACTACTCCCGATCGATCCGGCTCGATACGAACACCGGTATCGGAATGCATTCGTACCGCGATCTCCTCGCGCTGATCGGTACGCGACGGGTTCGGTGAGTGCAGCGCCGCCTACGCGACGTGCCCATCCACCGCCGAAAGGACGCCATCCACCTTGTCCAGAAGGTCGTCCAGCACTGTCGCGTCGGAGACGAGCGGCGGCGACAGCATCAGCATCGTCGCGCCGCGGTCGTCCGGACGGGTGATGAGCCCGACCTCGCGCATCGCACGCGGCATGACCTCACGAATGAGCTCGCCCGACTGGTCGGCCGTGAGCTCGCGACCGGTGTCCCGGTTGCCCATCAGCTCGATCGCGTAGAAGAAGCCGGTGCCTCGCCACTCCCGAACGCTCGGATGCGCGTCTCGAAGCCGGTCGAGCCCGAGCTGGAAGTGCGGCTCGAGCCCACGCACCTTCCCCGGCACGTCCTCGTCCCGCAACGCCGTCAGGTTCGCGACCGAGACCGCCGTCGACACCGGGTGACCGCCCCAGGTCGCACCGTGGCTGAACATGCCGGCCTCCGGCGACTCGAGCAGTTGATCGACGAGCGGCCTGCGTACGAGCACGCCGCCGAGCGGTGCGTACCCGGACGTGGAGCCCTTCGCGAACGTGATCAGGTCGGGGATCACGTCGAGCTTGGTCGAACCGAACCAGTCACCCAGCCGACCGAAGCCGCAGATCACCTCGTCGGCGACGAGCAGGATGCCGTACTCGTCGCACAGAGCACGCAGCGCCTGCCAATACCCCTCCGGCGGCACGAGAGCGCCCCGCGAGTTCTGCACCGGCTCGGCAAACAGTGCAGCGACGGTCTCCGGGCCCGCCTCCTCGATCGCGGTGCGGATCGCACGAACGCTCGGCAGATCTGCCGCCGTTCCGCCGTCGGGGATCTGCTCTCCGTGTGTGTTCGGCACCCGGAGGACGCCCGGCATCAGCGGCCCGAACGGCTCCTTGTACGACGGGATGCCCGTCACGGCGAGTGCACCGAGCGTCGTGCCGTGGTACGCCATGTCTCGGGCGACGATCTGCGTGCGCGACGTCTCACCTCGGCTGCGATGGAACTGCCGTACGAACTTGATCGCCGACTCGACGGCCTCCGACCCCGAGTTGACGAAGAACGTCACGTCCAGGTCGCCCGGTGCGAGCTCGGCGATCAGCGTCGCAGCGTCCACGGCGGCCGGGTGCGCGGAGCCCCAGTTCGTCCAGTACGCCAGTTGCTCCATCTGCTTGGTGGCAGCGGCGGGTATATCGGTTCGCCCGTGCCCGAGGTTGACGCAGAAGAGCCCGGACAGCCCGTCCAGGAAGCGATTTCCGCGATCATCGAAAAGGTAGCTGCCCTCACCGCGGACGATCATCGAGATGTCATCGGCCTGCCAGGCCTGTCCTCTGGTGAAATGCGGAAACAGGTGTCGCTGCGCACGGGCCCGAAGGTCGGATCGCGTCACGGTGAGCCTCCATCTCGGCCGGCGGTTTCCGCCAACTGTCACCCATCGCGGTGGGTTGGTTGAAGATCCACCTGCCCACCAGTTCTTGGGTACCAGTCACATCCGCGACAGCACCTGCGCGAACTGTCGTACGCCCGGAGCGATCGCCTCGAGGTCGATGGCCGAGAAGCCGAGGCGTACGTGGTAACGGTTCGCCTGTGGGTCGGCGAAGAAGATGTCTCCGCGTTCGATGACGACGCCCGCTTCGAGGCAACGCTCCGCGAGCTCGACGCCGTCGAGATCCGGTGGCCCGGTCAGCCAGATGCTCACCCCGCCGGGCGGTGGGTTGACGGCCCAGTCGAGTTGTTCGCGCAGCATGTCACGCAGTCTCGTCCACTTGCGCTGGAGGTCGGTCCTGCGGCGGCGGATCGTGCGTCGGTACTGGCCGCTCTCGATCAGCAGGGCCATGGCGCGCTGGGTCTGCCCGGCCGCATGGCGTACGCGGTAACGCCGCTGGTTCCGCACCTCGGCTATCAGGTCGGGCTCGGCGACCATGTAGCCGAGCCGAAGCCCGGGAGCGAGGAACTTCGAGAACGTGCCCAGGTAGACCACCCGCTGGCTGCCCGGCAGTGCCTTCAACGCGGGCGTCGGGCTTCCCTGATAGCGAAACTCGCTGTCGTAGTCGTCCTCGATGATCAACGACCGCGAGCGTTCTGCCATCGAGAGCAGCGCGTGCCTCCGCCCGATGGACAGCGTCACGTTCGTCGGGCTGTGATGGCTCGGGGTCAGGTAGACCAAGTCCACACCATCGAGGTCGGCCGGCGGGATCAGTCCGCTGTCGTCGACGTCGATCGGCGCGAACGCGGCACCTGCGCGTACGAAGATGTGCCAGGCATCGAGGTATCCCGGGTTCTCGACTCCCACCGTACGGTCCGGTCCGAGCAGAGAATGCGCGAGCAGGTCGAGTCCCTGCTGCGATCCAAGCGTGATCAGCACGTTGTCGGGTTCGACCTCGATCCCTCGCGACGGTAGAACGTGCTTGCACAGCGCCTCGACGAGCATCGGGTCGTCTTCGTCGACACCGTCACGCAGGCTGAAGTGCAGGTGGGGCTTCTCCAAGGCGTCCCGTAGCGCCCGCGACCATGCCAGCCGCGGAAACGAGTCGGTGGCGACCTGGCCCGCGATGAACGGATACGGATAGCGCTGCCAGTCGCGGACCTTCGCGATCTCGGGCATCCCGGAGTCGACCCGGCGCACGATGTGCTCCGACCAGTCGACGGCCGCACCCCGCTCTCGATCGCCGGGTGGCTCCAACGGCACCGCGATCTCGGCGTTGACGAAGAACCCGCGTCGCGGTCGCGCTTCGATGAATCCCGCAGCGAGCAGCTCCTGGTACGCCGTGTTGACCGTGTTGCGGGAGACGCCCAGCTCGCTGGCGAGCTCGCGTGACGAGGGCAGCGGCAGCCGCGGATCGAGCGCCCCGTTCGCGATCTGGTGCCCGAGAGCATCGCGTAGCTGTTCGTACAGCGGCTGCTTCGCGTCGCGCCTGATCGAGATCGGGGTTCGCGTCATGGTCCATTCTGACCGATCCGCGAACTGCGGCCGCCGGCCTCGCCGCCGATGGAGGCCGTACGCGGCGGCCGTCACGCCCCCAGTCCGGCGCGCGGCACATCGCGTTCGCCGCCGGCAGCCACCTCTCGACCCGCGCCGGCGTCGACGGTTTCGCCGTCCGCGCTCACGGTCGGCATGATCTCCTTGCGGTATGTCTCCGGCATGTACGCGACCACGGCGAGGCTGATCAGCCCGACGACCACCATGTACACGCCGAACAGCCATGGCTCGCCGTCCAGCCACCCGATCAGCGAGGCACCGATCAGCGGCGTGAGCCCGCTCGCGTAGATGCCGGAGAACTGGTAGACCGAACCGATCCCGGTGTAGCGGATCCGCGTATCGAACAGCTCGGACCACATGGCCGCGAGCGGCGCGTAGATGGCGGCGTAGATGACGCCGAGGCCGAGCGCGATGCTCAGCCAGATCAACGGTGTCGAGCCCGTTCGGATCAGGGCGAGCGATGGGAACGTGTACAGCACGATCGCGACGACCCCGGTCCCGTACACCCGCTTACGGCCGAACCGGTCGGACAGATGTCCGTAGACCGGCGTGAGCACACACCCGATCGCGGCGCCGATGGCGATGCCGTTGAGTACGACGGACTTCGACACCCCGACGTCCGATGTCGCGTAGCTGACCGCCAGCACTGCGTATGCGTTGAACGCGAGGCCCTCGATCCAGCGCGTGCCCATGCCCTGGAGGAGCTGTTTGCGATGGGTACGAAGGAGGTCGACGAACGGGACCTTCGCCTCGTTCTGCGCCGCCTGGACGCGAGCGAACGCAGGCGTCTCCATCACCTTGAGGCGTACGTACAGCCCGACCCCGGCGAGCACGATCGTGCTCAGGAACGCGATCCGCCATGCCCAGGCGTCGAACTGCGCGTCCGGAACGAAGGAGAGCACGCTGAACATCAGCGACGCGAGCAACAGGCCGCCGGGAACGCCCACCTGCGGCCAGCTTCCGTAGAAGCCCCGACGTCCACGCGGCGCGTACTCGACGGCCATCAGCACCGCACCGCCGTACTCACCGCCGACGCCGATCCCCTGCAGGACGCGCATGATGACCAACAGGATCGGCGCCAGAACACCGACCTGGTCGTACGTCGGCAACAAGCCGATGACGAAGGTCGACGCACCCATGATCACGAGCGTGAGGATCAGCATCTGCTTGCGGCCGACCCGGTCGCCCAGATGCCCGAAGATGACGGCACCGACCGGTCGGGCGAGGAAGCCGACGGCGAAGGTCCCGAACGCGACGAGAGTCCCGACGGAGTCCGGGAGGTTCGAGAAGAACAACTTGTTGAACACGAGCGCCGCGGCCGTGCCGTAGATGAAGAAGTCGTACCACTCGATGGTTGCACCGATCGCCGAGGCGAACGCGACCCTTCGTACCGAGACCTTGTCCCCGTTTCCGGGAGAGGTTCTGCTCATCGGAACTCCTTGCCAGCAGGACGGATTGGCTACAGCGAGGCGGTGAAGATCTCGTCGAGGTCGTCACGAGTCACAGGTCGAGGTACGACCGCGAGCTGGCGGGTCTGCTTCAAGGTGCCCTCGACGAGCTGGTCGATGTCGTCAACGGTGTAGCCGAAGCTGCGCAGGCCGGCCGGCATGGCGATATCGCGCATCAGCTCCGCCAACACGTCCGGCAGGGCGTCGCGGCCGTCGGTCGTCGTGAAGGTGCGTCCGGACAGCAGCTCCGCTGCCCGGAGGTGGCGACCGGGGTCGGCCGGGTACGTCCACCGGAAGACCGCTGCGGCCGTCGACGACACCGCTTGCCCGTGCGGCACCATCGGCATCGGCGGGTAGTCGCGTGCCTGGTAGTCGCGCACCGCGCCTGCGACCGGATAAGCATTGGCGTGCGGAAGATGAGTGCCCGCATTCCCGAATCCGGTTCCGGCGTACGTCGACGCGAGCGCCAGCTGGTAGCGCGCCTCGATGTCGCGGCCGTTCAGGACGGCACGACGCAGGTACTTGCCGACCAGGCCGAGCGCCATCTCGCACCAGACGTCGCTGATCGGGTTCGACCCGCAGAACGCGGGGCGGCTCCTGGGGTCCTCGGGCGCCGGCTTGGCGTCGAAGGGAACGCTGGTGTAGCTCTCCAGTGCATGCGAGAGCACGTCCATCCCGCTCGCGGCCGTCACGGCGGGCGGCATCGTGACGGTCGTCAGTGGGTCGATGACTGCCAGCGAGGGGCGCAGGCTGGGATGGCTCACCCCCGCCTTGAGGTGCAGCCGGAGCAGGTCGACGACGCAGATCGTCGTCGACTCCGACCCCGTGCCGGCGGTGGTCGGCACCGCGATGAGCGGCTTGAGCGGAAGCCACGGCGCCTTGCCCCCGCCGATCGGGGGCGTGACGAAGTCGAGCAACGTACCTGGATGGCTCGTGAGCAGGTTGACGGCCTTCGCCGTGTCGATGACGGACCCACCGCCGACGGCGACGAAACAGTCCGATTCCCGATCCTGGGCGAACTCGACGGCGGCCTCGATGCTCTCGTCCGTCGGCTCGGTAGCGACACCGTCGTACACCTCGGCCTTGACGCCGGCCGCGGTGATCGAGTCGCGTACCCGATCGGCCGTACCCGTCTCACGTACGCGGGGATCGGTGAGTACCAAGCAACGGGCCGCGCCTTGGGCAACCGCCTCCGCCCCGATCTCGTCGAGTGCGCCGAGGCCGAACTTGATCGGCGGCGCCGCCCAGGTGAAGACGCTCTCGTTACCCGTTTCTGAAGCCATCTGAATTCCCTTCACTATGTGGCCGGAGTCGCCACATAGTGAAGCACCCTAGAACGAGATCAGTGAGTTGTGAACCCCGTCACCCGGCTTTTCCAGTCGGGCCGGATCCCGAGCCGATCGGCCATCGACGAATGTTCCCGAGCGATGCGCAGTCTGAACGAAACTGTCGCGCCGAGCTCTCCGTCAGCCGGACATCCTGCGATCGATCGGCACGAAGCGAGCGACCTCCTTGGCGGCGATCTGCACTCGCTCGCCGAGCTCGAGCACCCGCCGCTTCGGCATCCGCACGGTAGGCACCTGAACGGTCACAGCGGCCTGCGCGTTGCCGTACGAGTCGAGTACGGGGGCACCGACGCATCGGACGCCAGCGACGTTCTCCTCGTCGTCGATGCTGTACCCGCGCTCGCGAATCTGGGTCAGCTGAGCTTCGAGCCGAGCGGGGGTACGAAGCGTGTTGTCCGTCAGAGGTTTCATCCTTGCCGGGAGCGACGCGACGTACGCCTCGGCATCCGGCGAGCAGGAGAGCATCGCCTTGCCCGACGCGGTCGAGTACAGCGGGAACCGCGCGCCCGGATGCTGCTCGAACCGCAACGGCAGGGTCGACTGCACCCGCATCATGACGACCGACTCCGACCCCTCGCGTACGACGAGGTTCACCGACTCCGACGTCTCGGCGTTGAGGTCCTCGAGCACCGGGAGCGCCCGGTCGAGGCCGAACCCGCGCTGCGCGGCCTGGCCCAGCAGGATCGCACCGCTCGCGAGGTAGAAGTGCCCGGTCTTCGGGTTCTGAGCGATCAGGCTCTCGGCCACCAAGGCACCGAGCATGCGCTTGGTCGTACCCGCCGACAGCCCGAGGCCCGACGAGATCGCTGACGCCTCCAGCTCGTCCGGTGACTCCGCGAGCATCCGGAGCACCGCCAGCGCGCGCCCGATCGCCTGCGTACCAGCGGGAGCCTGCTTACTACTCACCCTCGCCCTCCTCGGCACCAGCGTAGGTCGCCGCGAACCTCGTCCGACCTCTGGTACTGCGAATCTTGCCGCGAACTGGATCTTCCGGGCAGCCAGTGCGTACGCGCACAGTGATCATGACCAGCAGTGCGATCTTCACCAACGGCGAGGAGGGTGGACGATGCGGATCGGAATCCCGGCAGAGCTCAAGGTGCACGAGTACAGAGTGGCCCTCACGCCCGCCGGTGTAAACGAGCTCGTCACGCATGGGCACGAGGTCGTCGTCGAACAGGGCGCCGGCGAAGGGTCCGCGATCAGTGACGACGACTTCGCGGCGGCCGGAGCGAAGATCAGGAGCGACCCGGACGACGTATGGGCTGCGGCCGAGCTCGTCCTCAAGGTCAAGGAGCCGATCGAGCAGGAGTACCACCGACTGCGCGACGACCTGACGCTGTTCACCTTCCTCCATCTCGCCGCATCGCGGCCCTGCACCGAGGCCCTCGTACGCGCGGGCACGACGGCGATCGCGTACGAGACGGTGCAGTCGGCCGACGGCGCATTGCCGTTGCTCTACCCGATGAGCGAGGTGGCCGGCCGCCTCGCGCCACAGGTCGCGGCGAGCGCGCTGTTCCGTAAGGACGGCGGAAAGGGCGTACTGCTCGGCGGCGTCAGCGGTGTGGCCCCGGCCAACGTCGTCGTCCTCGGCGCCGGCGTCTCGGGACGCAACGCGATCGCCGTCGCGAGCGGTCTGTGGGCAGACATCACCGTCATCGACAAGGATCTCGGCAAGCTACGCGAGCTCGACAAGCTGTATGCCGGCCGGCTCAAGACGCTTGCCTCCACCGCGTACGAGATCGAGCGCGCGACCCTCGACGCGGACGTCGTCATCGGCGCGGTTCTCGTCGCCGGTGCGCGGGCGCCACGGCTGGTCGGCAACGACCTGGTCCGACGCATGCGACCGGGCAGCGTGCTCGTCGACATCGCGATCGACCAGGGCGGGTGCTTCGAGGACTCGCGACCAACGACGCATGCAGATCCCACCTACCGGGTGCACGACAGCGTGTTCTACTGCGTCGCCAACATGCCCGGCATCGTGCCGAACACCTCGACGTACGCGCTCACGAACGCGACGCTGCCCTATGTCATGTCTGTCGCCAACCACGGATGGCGTCGGGCGTTACGCTCCGACCCCGGCTTCGCAACCGGCCTGAACGTCTACGCCGGTCACGTCACCAACGAACCGGTCGCGGCCGCCCATGACCTGCCGGCGGCAGACCTGGCCGGGGTCCTTGCGACATGACGACGGTGGCCCAAGGCGACTCCTTGACGGCCGGTTGGCTGGATCGCCTCAACACCGGCCGGCCGGCGCACGTCGTCCTGCCCGAAGGCGATGACGAGCGGGTTGTGGCGGCCGCGAACATGCTTGTACGCAAGGGACTCGAGGTAACCGTGCTCGGACACCCCGGCGCCGCGGCGGGCCTCGACGGCCGAGTCGCGCTCCGAAGCCCCGCCCACCTCGCCGCGGGTGAAGCGGGCGACTTCGTCCGGTCGCGGTACGCCCGCAAGCGGCGTTCTCCCGAGCAGCTGGACGCGGCCGCGACATCGCCGATCAACCTGGGGGCGGCCCTGGTCGCGCGCGGGGAGGCACACGCTTGCGTCGCGGGGTGCGCGGCTCCGACGGCCGATGTACTACGCGCCGGGCTCAACGTCATTGGTGTCGCGCCCGGGTTCCGGACGCTGTCGAGCAGCTTCGTGCTAGTTCTTCCCGACGGACGGCCCCTCGCCTTCGGCGACTGTGCCGTCGTACCGGATCCGGGCCCGCCCGAGCTCGTCGACATCGCCATCGCGAGCGCCGCGACGTTCGAGTCGCTGACCGGCGAGGCCGCCGCAGTCGCGCTGCTGTCGTTCAGCAGCTTGGGCAGCGCCGAGCACCCCAGTCTCTCCAAGGTACGCAGGGCGCTCGAGCTGACCCGAGAACGCGCACCCGCGCTATTGATCGACGGCGAGATGCAGTTCGACACCGCGTTCGTCGAGTCGGTTGCGGAGAAGAAGGCGGCGGGCTCACCGGTCGCCGGGCGGGCGAACGTGTTCGTCTTTCCGGATCTCGCATCGGGGAACATCGGATACAAGATCGCGCAGCGGCTCGGTGGGGCGCGGGCGCTCGGTCCGATACTGCAGGGTCTCGCAGCGCCGCTGAACGACCTTTCCCGCGGTGCCACCGCGGACGACATCGTGGACGTCGCGCTGCTGAGCGCCGTTCAGTCATTTGCCTGAACCGAAGCCCACATCCCAACCACACAAGCGACCTCGAACTGCACGCGTGCACCGGGTAAGGCCTGAAAACCAACCCCGCAACGGGAAGTGATTGACGTCACGCTCGGCCCGGGTCTAGTGTCACGTGGAACAGCTTGCCATATAGCGAAACTGCTCCGAGGCGTATCGGATTGCGATACCGCTGGTTCGTCGCCAACCGGTCGCAGTCTATAGTGCAGTAACTTACTGATGTAACGCTAGTTCTGGAGGTCGCAGACATGTCGACCGAGCCATCCCTCGCCGCGCAGCCGACCGCCGCGATCTCGAACACGACGCGGGCGCTGCTGACCGGACTCCGTTCGGCACTACCCGAGGTCGTCGCGTTGATCGCCTGCGTGGTTCTCTACCTGCAGACGTTGGACTTCCGCGGAACCGATGACGGCCCGGGACCCGCTCTGTATCCGCGACTGCTGATCGCACTGCTGGCGTTCGTCATGGCGCTGCGCATCATCGGCCAAGTACGCTCCGCGCTCCGTCACGGTGGCGACGTCAGCGTCGCCGCGGTGCGCCCACCGGCCGAGGAGGACACCGGCTCACTTCCACTGCGGCGAATCGCGCAGGTGATCGCGATCGCCGTCGGGTTCGTGGTCGCAACCGTCTACCTCGGCTGGCTCCTCGCGACGTTCCTCTTCATTCCACTCTTCTGCTGGGCGTGCGGAAAGCGCAACCTGCTCGTCACGGTGCCGCTCGGCGCGGTTCTCGCCGTCGGTTCGTCGTACCTGTTCATCAAGCTTGTCTACATCGCTCTGCCGACGGGTATCGGCGCGTTCGACGAGTTCTCGGTACAGGCCTTCCTCGCCCTCGGAATCTACTGACCCACCGACAGGACAGGAGTTCCGATGGAAACCCTGCAAGGCGCGATGAACGCGCTCACGAGCTTCGACCTGACGATGTGGGCGATCCTCGTACTCGGCGTGCTGACCGGCCTGATCGTCGGGGTGCTCCCCGGCCTCACGTTCGTGATGGGCGTCCTGCTCATTCTGCCCTTCACGTACGGAATGGACACCGACGTCGGGATCGTCCTGATGCTCGCGGTCTACGTCGCCGGCACGTACGGCGGCGCCATCACCTCGATCCTGCTGCACATCCCCGGAGAGCCGAACAACGTGCCCCTGCTGTGGGACGGCTACCAGATGACCCGCCAAGGCCGCGCTGCGGAGGCACTCGGCTGGGCCGCGGTGTCCGCACTCGCGGGCGGGCTCGTCGCCTGGCTGCTCCTCACGTTCGCCGCACGCTCGTTCGCACACTTCGCGCTGAAGTTCGGCCAGGCCGAGTACTTCATCATCATCATGCTCGGCCTCACCAGCGTGCTCGCGCTCGCGGGCCGCTCCGTGCTCCGGTCGATCGCGTCGATGCTCATCGGCATGCTGGTGGCGACGGTCGGCGTCGACGACGTTTACGGAACCGTCCGGTTCGACTTCGGCGTCGACATCCTTCGCGACGGCATCGACTACCTGCCGATCATGGTCGGCGTCTACGCGCTCGGCAGCGTCATCCAGCGCTACGGTGCACGGTTCGCCGATGACGCCGCGCAGCAGCCCGCCAAGATTCGTACGACGGTCCCCGGCCTGCGCGCGCTCCGTGCCCGATCGGGCGCACTCGGCCGCGGCGTCGTCACCGGATCTCTGCTCGGCGCCGTCCCGGGTGCCGGCGCGACGGTCGCGTCGTTCGTCTCGTACGGCATGGAGAAGCAGTTCGGCAAGCATCGGACCAAGGTCGGGCAGGGCGACCCGAACGGCATTGTCGCGCCGCAGGCGGCATCGACGGCAACGGTCGGCGGGGCGTTCATACCGCTGCTCGTCCTCGGCATCCCCGGCAGCGCCGCGACCGCGGTCATTCTCGGCGCGCTGATGCTGCACAACGTGCAGCCCGGGCCGCAGATCTTCGAGACGCAGCCGGAGCTGGTCTACACCATCGTGGCCGCGCTGCTGGTGAGCGTGGTTCTGATGTTCATCTTCGGGCTCCTCGCCACGAAGCCGATGGTGCGCCTGCTGTCCGTTCCGGAGGTGTACGTCGCGGGCGTCATCGTGCTGTTCGCCTACATCGGCGCGTTCGCGATCCGCAACTCCATGTCGGACGTCTGGATCATGACGTTGTTCGCGGCGCTCGGCTTCTTCATGCAGCGTTGGGGATACCCGCTCGCTCCGCTGGTGCTCGGGGCGATCCTCGGGCCCTTGGCGGAGCGCTACTTCGTCACGGCAATGATCTCGTCCGGCAATGACCCGATGGTCTTCGTCGATCGGCCGATCTCCGCCGTCCTCACCGTGGTCTGGGTGCTGCTTCTCGCCTTCTTGGTCTATCGCTCCGTACGTACGGCGCGCGCGGCCCGCACAGCACCGGAATCCACCGAACCGACCACCTCGTACGCCGACAAGGAGTAAGCACATGTCCAGAGCCAGAACAAGGGTGGTGGCATCGGCGGGACTATCCGTCGCGCTCGTCGCCGCTGTCGCAGCATGCAGTACGAACACGTCCTCGGGTGGCGCTGACGGGTCGGCGACCTTTCGCCGCCCGGTGGAGATGGTGGCACCGTTCGGCCCGGGCGGAGGCTCCGACCAGGTGGCTCGGGCGGCCGCGGCGCAGATGGAGTCGTCGATCGACACCGACGTCCCGGTCGTGAACGTGCCCGGCGCAACGGGGAGCACGGGCACGACCAAGATGCTGTCGTCCCGTCCGGGCGAGTCGATGTCGATCATGATCCAGGACACCTTCACCACGGTCCCCGCGGGAGCAGCGTCGTTCTCGATGGACGAGCTCACCGCGGTCTGTCGCCTGCAGTCGATGCCGTCCGCCCTGATGGTTCGCAAGGACAAGTACGACGACTGGAAGGATCTCGCGGCCGATGCGAAGTCCCAGCCCGGTGAGCTCACCGTGGCAACGGTCGGCTCGAACAGCGTGGACGACGTCGTGCTGGCGGCGCTCGAGGAGACCCAGGACACGAAGTTCCGCGCCGTACCGTTCTCCGAGCCGAGCGAGCGCTATGCGGCCCTGCTCGGCGGCGAGGTAGACGCGCTGTACGAGCAGCTCGGGGACGTCCGGGAGTACCTCGACTCGGGTGACTTCGTGCCGGTCATCCTGCTGTCGAAGACACCCGTCGAGGGCTACGACGACGTGCCGACGGCGGCCGACATCGGGCTGCCCGAGGATGTAGTGCTGCCGCAGTTCCGCGGGATCGTCGTCAACGCCGACACCGAGACCGACGTGGTCGACGCTCTGTCGGACGCGTGCAAGGACGCGGTCGACTCCTCCGAGATGCAGGAGTTCCAGAAGCAGGTCTACGCAGACGACGACAGCTATCAGAACGCCGACGACTTCCAGGCCTTCCTGGACGAGCAGAACGAGCTGATCACGGCCCAGCTCGACAAGTACGGCATGAGCGAGTGAGCGACGATGCCCCACCATTGCCCGCGGGTTCGCATCGGTCGAGCCGGTGTACGCGAGCGAGGGCCGCCGCGTGAGTTGATAGCATGCTGACGCATTCGCAGAGCCGAGCGGGGACCAGTATGAGTGAGGCGGAGTCGCCGTCCCGTGAAGGGCGCGTCGCCGGTGCTCAGACCATCACGCGGGCGCTCGAGGTCCTCGACCTGCTTCGTGGGTCGAACCGCGACGTCGGCCTCACCGAGATCGCCCGCACGCTCTCCCTGCACACCAGCACCGCCCATCGCATTCTGCGCGCCCTCGCCAGTGCCGGGTACGTCGCGCAACGGGCCGACAGTGGCCGATACCGCCTCGGGCGTGCGTCCTTCCTGCTTGGCCGTGCGGCCGAACGTGATCTCGGCTTCGACGCCGTCGCGCCCGTACTCGAGCAGCTTCGCGACGAGACCGGCGAGTCGGTGAACCTGGTCGTACGCGATGGCGATCGAGGGCTCGTCGTCCTGCGGTACGAGTCGCCCCAGCCACTGCGCTTCACGCAACCCACGGGCACGCGAATCCCCTTGCACTGCACGAGTACGGGCAAGGTACTGCTCGCGTTCGCGGACGACCCGAAGGCAGAGCTCGCGGCACTCGGCAAGCTCGAGGAGCTGACGTCGTCGACGATCACCTCGCGGGCAGCCCTGACCCGCGAGCTCGATCAGGTACGCAAGACCGGTTATGGCACGAACCTCGGTGAGCGCATGTCGGGCGTCTGCGGCGTGGCGGCACCCGTACGCGCCGGCGACGGCTCGCTCTTGGCCGCGCTCGCGGTGCAAGGACCGCAGGTACGAATGCCGCAGAACCGGCTGGACGAGCTCAGCACCAGCGTGATCGAGGCCGCCACGACGGTCTCGGAGATGCTCCCGCACGGCTACCAGATCTGAGCCCGGAACGCTCACCTGGATTCGAACCCAAGGGTTCGTTCCACTCCGAACCATGCACTCTCGGTGTCTCCTTGACCGGCAGAGATGCGCTCGCTTAGTCTCTATGTGAAAGGCTTTTCCAAATAATGACAGTGGAGGTTGGCGCGGTGAGCATCGCTACCAGAGCCGCGGCGGATGGCCGGCAGGTCGCCGATCGGGTCACCGCGCTCGTCGAGCGGGCGCGTACGGCGCAACGCGAGTTCGAGACGTACGACCAGCGCAGGGTCGACGACGTGGTCGACGCCGTCGCCTGGGCGATCGTCGAGCCGGGCCGCGCGCAGGCGCTCGCCGAGCTGGCGGTTGCCGACACCGGCCTCGGCAACGTCTCCGACAAGTACGCCAAGAACCGCCGCAAGACGATGGGCACGCTCCGCGATCTGCAAGCAGGCAGGTCGGTCGGCGTGATCCGGGAGATCCCGGAGCTCGGTCTCACGGAGTACGCGAAGCCGATGGGCGTCGTTGCCGCGGTCTGTCCGTCGACGAACCCCGCGGCGACACCCGCCAACAAGGCCCTGATGGCACTCAAGGCAGGCAATGCGGTCATCTTGTCGCCGTCGCCGAAAGGGGCATCGACGTGTCAGCTGCTGCTGAGCTACATCCGCGAGCAGCTCGCCGTTGTCGGAGCGCCGAGCGACCTGGTCCAGGCCATCGACGAGCCGAGCAAGGAGCTCACGTACGAGCTGATGCGGCAGGCCGACTTCGTCGTCGTGACCGGTTCGCAGAAGAACGTACGTGCCGCGTACAGCTCGGGCACTCCCGCCATCGGTGTCGGTGTCGGGAACGCCCCGGTACTGATCGACGCCGATGCCGACCTGAGCGACGCGGCCGCCAAGATCGCACTCAGCAAGACCTTCGACTACGCGACCAGCTGCTCGTCGGAGAACTCCGTGCACATCCACGACGCCGTGTACGACGACGCAGTCGAAGAGCTGCGCGCAGCGGGCGGATACCTCCTCGACGAACACCAGCGCGCCCGACTCCAGCAGGCGATGTGGCCGGACGGCAGCCTCAGCCAAGGCGTGACGGCGCAGTCGCCCGCGACGATCGCCCAGCATGCCGGGCTCGACATACCGGACGGCACCACGTTCATCATGGTCGAGGAGGATGCGTACGGCCCGGAGCACCCGTTCAGTGGCGAGAAGCTGTCGGTTGTGCTCACCGTCTATCGATGGTCCGACCTCGACGACGCGCTCGCCCGGATCCAGGGGATCCTCGACTTCCAAGGCGCCGGGCACTCCTGCGGCATCCACACCCGCAGTGACGATCGCGCTCGGCAGGTCGCCGAGCGGCTACGGGTCGCTCGCGTACTCGTCAACCAGGCGCACGCATTCGGCAACGGCGGCAGCTTCGACAACGGCCTCGGCTTCACGCTCACCATGGGCGCCGGTACGTGGGCGGGCAACAGCATCAGCGAGAACCTCTCGTACCGGCACTTCCTGAACACCACCCGACTTGCGCGGGTGATCGAACCACGAGAGCCGAGCGAGGCCGACCTGTTCGGCCACTACCGGCGTAGGTACGGGGTGGACGCGTGAACCTTCTCGAGCACCAGGGCAAACAGCTACTCGCGTCGATCGGCATCGCGGTGCCGCGTGGTGACGTCGCCGACTCGCCGGACGCCGCAGGTGCAGTCGCCGCGGAGCTCGGCGGTCGGGTCGTCTGCAAGGCACAGATCACCAGCGGCAAGCGCGGCAAGGCGGGTGGGGTGCTGGTGGTCGAGTCGGCCGCCGCCGCGGAGGCCGCAGCACGAGAGATCCTGGGCAGCGACGTGCACGGCCACCGCGTACGACGGTTGCTCGTCGAGCAGGCGGTCGACATCGGCCACGAGCTGTACGCGGCCGTTCTCGACGACCCGGTGAGCAAGGGCCCCGTGCTGCTGTTCTCGACCGCGGGCGGCATGGACATCGAGGAGGTCAACGCGACGAGCCCCGAGAGCGTGCGTCGGTTGCCCCTCGACATCCGCGAGCCGGCATCCACCGAGGCGATCGGGGCCATGGTGCGCGACAGCGGCCTTGCGCCCGGGAGCGTCGACGCGGTCGCGGATGCGCTCGCCGCCATCTACCGCCTGTACGTCGACGCCGATGCGAGCCTCGTCGAAGTCAACCCGCTCGCGCTCACGACCAGCGGCGATGTCGTCGCCCTGGACGCCAAGGTCACGATCGACGCTGCGTCGGTCATGCGCCAAGAGACTCGACTCGCCGACCTGCAAGGCGGCACTCCTTCATCCGGTGGCACCGACCTCGAACGCAGCGGTGCCGAGCTCGGACTCTCCTACATCGAGCTTGGCGGCGACGTCGGCGTCCTCGCCAACGGTGCGGGTCTCACGATGACGACGCTCGATGCGATCAGCCACTTCGGCGGGCGGGCGGCGAACTTCCTCGAGATCGGCGGCGACGCGTACACGAAGGCAACACCGGCACTCGACCTGGTGTTGTCCAATCCCAACGTGCGCAGCGTTCTGGTCAACTTCTGCGGAGCATTCGCGCGTACCGACGTGATGACCGACGGTGTCGTCAACGCGATCGAAGAGCTGCGACCAGACGTTCCGATCTCGTTCACCATCCATGGCACCGGCGAGCAGGAGGCCATCGCTCTGGTACGCGAACGGCTCGGCATGGAGCCGCATGACCTGATGGACGACGCCGTACGTGAGGCGATCGCCAACGCGCGCAGCGATCGGGAGGTCTCGGCATGATCGTCACCGCACAGCATGCGGTCCTGGTACAGGGCATCACGGGCCGGCAGGGCCAGTACTGGACCGAGCGCATGGAGGAGTGCGGCACGCGCGTCGTTGCCGGCGCCAGCCCCGGTCGCGCGGGGCGAGAGGTCCACGGCGTCCCCGTCTACGACACGGCCGCAGACGCAGCGGCCGCACACGACCTCGACGCAACCGTCCTGTTCGTGCCTCCCGCGCGTGCCAAGGACGCCGTCGTCGACGCGGCCGAGGCCGGCATTCGTACGATCGTCTGTCTCGCCGAGCACATCCCGTCGCACGACGTGATGGAGATGCTCGCCGTCGCGCGCGAGTGTGGTTCGGTCGTCGTGGGTCCGAACACGGCCGGGCTCGTCGTGCCAGGTCAGTCGAGCGTCGGGATCATGCCGGGGTTCGCCCCCAACATCTTCCGGCCCGGCCGGATCGGCGTCGTGTCGCGCAGTGGAAGCCTGGGCACCTTGGTGTGCATGAACCTCGTAACGGCCGGCTTCGGGCAGTCCGCGTTCATCGGCGTCGGTGGTGACCCCATCCTCGGTACGACGACGGCCGACGCGGTACGCGCGCTCGTCGCCCACCCCGCCACCGAGGCGATCGTCATCGTCGGAGAGATCGGCGGGTCGATGGAGGAGGACGCTGCGGAGGTGATCACCGGTCTCGGCGTACCGACGGTCGCGTTCATCGCGGGCCGCAGTGCACCACCCGACCGGCGGATGGGCCACGCGGGTGCGATCGTGACCGGCGATCGCGGCAGTGCCGACACGAAGGTCGCTGCCCTGCGCGGGGCGGGCGTCGCCGTCGTCGACATCCCCAGCGAGATCGGCACGGCGCTGCGCGGGCTCGGCGTCGGTCCGCACGCAGCGGTCGCCGCCGGGGGCTGACGGCTCCCGGGCGGCATAACCCCAGGCTATGAGCTGATCAGGTTCTGCTGCCTAGCGGCGAAGGCCGACGCGGGGGATCCTGACGGGTACGGCTCAGCTTCGTGAGGTGCTATGAAGTACGGATTCGCGATCGACCAGCGTACGTGCGTTGGCTGTCACGCCTGCACCGTTGCGTGCAAGACCGAGCACGACGTGCCCGTGGGGCAGTTCCGCACCTGGGTGAAGTACGTCGACTCGGGAAGCTACCCCGACAACACGCGCGACTTCGGCGTGATGCGCTGCAACCACTGCACCGACGCACCATGCGTCAAGATCTGCCCGACCGAGGCCCTGTTCAAGCGCGACGACGGCATCGTCGACTTCGACGGCGACAGCTGCATCGGCTGCAAGTCGTGTATGCAGGCGTGTCCGTACGACGCGATCTACATCGACGAAGACACCAACACCGCGGCGAAGTGCAACTTCTGCGCACACCGGGTCGACGAAGGCCTCGAGCCCGCATGTGTCGTGGTGTGCCCGACGCACTCGATCTGGGTCGGCGACCTCGACGACGAGGACTCCGGCATCGCTCGGCTCATCGCCGACAACCCGACACAGGTACGCGCTCCCGAGCAGAACACCGGACCGAACGTGTTCTACCTGGGCGCTGACCGCGCGGTGCTCGATCCGCTCGAGGCACCGGTTCGCGACACCTACCTGTGGGCGAAGCCCGACGAGCAACGCCTTCGTACCCAGGACGACTTCACCGGTTCCGACCCGACGGCGACGACCACCCTCAACACCGCGCATCCGCGGCCCTGGGGCTGGCGGGTCGCGACGTACCTCTGGACGAAGGCGGCGGGCGCGGGCGCGCTGTTCACCGCGGCGCTCGCGCTGCTGTTCGGCGTCGACCTGGGCGTGGCGGGGTCGGTGCTCGCTCCCGTGCTCGCCGCGGCCGGCGCCGCCGCCACCGGCGTCCTGCTGATCTGGGACCTCAAGCGCCCGGAGCGGTTCTACTACCTGTTCACCCGGCCGAACAACGGTTCCTGGTTGGTGCGCGGAGGCTACTGCCTGCTCGCGCTCGGCGCCGCCGCGATCGCCTGGTTCGTCGTACGTATCGCGGACGTCGGCGGTCTCAGCGAGGTGATCGGTGTACTCGCGATCGTCGCGTGCGCGATGGCAGCGGGATATACGGCGTTCCTGTTCGGCCAGGCCGAGGGTCGTGACCTGTGGCAGTCGAAGTGGCTGTTTCCGCACCTGCTCGTGCAGGCCGCGATGGTCGGCGCCGGTCTGATGATCCTCGCCAGCATCGTGACCGGCCAAGATGACGCTGCAACGGCCTTTGCCGTCAGGGTCATGGTGGTCGCCGTCCTCGGGCACGTCGCCATCTCGCTAGCCGATCTCCTCGGCAGGCACGAGACCCGCGGAGCGACCGTCGCCGCGGCGACCCTCGTACGCGGTCGGTACGCACGAGCGTTCTGGGGCGGCTCGACCGCACTCTCGCTGGTCGCACTGCTGATCGCCCTGCCCTCCTGGAACGGCTCGCTACCGGGCCTGGCGCTGGTCGCCGGGCTGCTCGTCCAGGTATCGCTGGTCGTACACGAGGTCGTCTACGTACGTGCCGCCCAAGACGTTCCACTGTCCTAGGAGGACGTGCATGGCCACACCAGACTCGTCAACGTCGACCGAAGAGACCGTCGCCGGTCCCGGCAGACTGCCCGGCGAGCGGTCGCACGAGCACCTGCGCAACTTCCCGCCGGTCGAGTCGTGGGACCACCACGTCGAGTACGACGCCCGCGCGCATCCGAAGAAGGTGCCGCACGAGTACATGCTGATCCCGACCACGTGCTTCAACTGCGAGTCTGCGTGCGGCCTGCTCGCGTACGTCGACAAGTCGGACCTGTCGGTCAAGAAGCTGGAGGGCAACCCGGCGCATCCGGGTTCACGCGGACGCAACTGCGCCAAGGGCCCGGCGACGATCAACCAGCTGAACGACCCCGAGCGCATCCTGCATCCCCTTCGCCGCAAGGGCGAACGCGGCAGCGGCGAATGGGAGCAGTGCAGCTGGGACGACGCGCTCGACGACATCGCCGGGCGTATCCGCAAGGCGATCATCGAGGACCGGCGCGACGAGGTCATCTACCACGTGGGCCGGCCGGGCGAGGACGGCTTCGCGGAGCGGTTCCTGCTGGCCTGGGGCGTCGATGGGCACAACAGCCA
Source organism: Solicola gregarius (assembly GCF_025790165.1). Classification (GTDB taxonomy): domain Bacteria; phylum Actinomycetota; class Actinomycetes; order Propionibacteriales; family Nocardioidaceae; genus Solicola; species Solicola gregarius. The sequence continues at coordinate 2,454,332 of NZ_CP094970.1, read as the reverse complement.
CACCAACATCTGTTCGTCGGGCGCCCGACTCGGCTACACGCTGTGGGGCGGGTACGACCGGCCGTCGCCGGATCACGCCAACGCAAAGGTCATCCTGCTGCTGTCGAGTCACCTCGAGGCGGGCCACTACTTCAACCCGCATGCGCAGCGGATCATGGAGGCCAAGACCAACGGCAACGCGAAGGTCATCGTCCTCGACCCGCGGATGTCCAACACCGCTTCGCATGCGGACCTCTGGCTAGCGCCGTGGCCGGGAAGCGAGGCGGCGATCCTGCTCGCCGTCGCATCACACCTCCTACGTACCGGCGCTATCGACCGCGACTTCCTGCGCCGCTGGACCAACTGGCGAACGTACCTCGAACGCCTGCATCCACAGGATCCTGAGGACTTCGATACGTTCATCGAGCGCCTCACGGACGACTACTCGGGCTACACGTTCGAGTACGCGGCCAAGGAGGCGAGGGTCCCCGAGGAGAAGCTCGTCGAGCTGGCCGAGATCGTCGCGGAGTCGGGCAGTGCGCTCTCTGCCCATGTCTGGCGCGCGGCCGCGGCCGGCAACCTCGGTGGCTGGCAGGTGGCGAGGTCGCTGTTCTTCCTGAACGTGCTCACCGGCAGCGTCGGCACGGTCGGCGGCACCAGCCCGAACGGGTGGGACAAGTTCATCCCGCACGGGCCCAACATGCCGCAGGGCCACGACGTCTGGAACGAGCTGATCTGGCCGGCGGAGTATCCGCTGTCCACCAACGAGATGTCGATCCTGCTCCCCCATCTGCTCCACGACGGTCGCGGCAAGGTCGATACGTACTTCAGCCGCGTCTACAACCCGGTGTGGACGAACCCCGACGGCTTCAGCTGGATCGACGCGCTGAAGGACGAGTCGAAGTTCGGGCTCCACGTCGCTCTGACCCCGACGTGGTCGGAGTCGGCGACCTTCGCCGACTACGTGCTCCCGATGGGCCTCGCGACCGAGCGCCACGACACCCACTCGTACGAGACGCACGCCGCCAAGTGGCTCGGCTTCCGCCAGCCCGTACGCCGGGTCGCGATGGACAAGCTCGGGCTGGAGTACACCGACACCCGCGACGCCAACCCGGGCGAGGTGTGGGAGGAGAACGAGTTCTGGTTCGACCTGTCCTGGCGGATCGACCCCGACGGCTCGCTCGGCATCCGCTCGTACTTCGAGTCGCCATACCGGCCAGGCGAGAAGGTCACGGTCGAGGAGTACTACCGCTGGATCTTCGAGAACCGCGTGCCCGGCCTGCCCGAGAAGGCCGCCGAGCAGGGCCTGACCCCGATGGAGTACATGCGAAAGTACGGCGTGGTCGAGGTCGCCAAGGACACGTACCGGCAGGATGAGCGGGTGCTGACCGAGGCAGAGCTCGAGGGCACCAGCGTCGGCGACGACGGGGTCGTACGTAAGCCGGTCGACGACGAGAGCACTCCGCCGCTGGTCGGCGAGGCGGGCGCCGTCGGCGTACAGCTCGACGACAAGTCGTTGGTCGCCGGTTGGCTGACCCCGAGTCGGAAGCTGGAGCTGTACTCCGACGCGGTCGCCGACTTCGGCTGGCCCGAGCAGGCGACACCCGGCTACATCGAGTCACACGTCTCGCATCACCAGCTCGACGAGGACGACGGCGAGCTGGTGCTGGTGCCGACGTTCCGGCTGCCGACGATGATCCATACCCGGTCCGGCAACGCCAAGTATCTCAACGAGATCAGCAACACCCACCCGCTGTGGATGAACAGCGTCGACGCCGAGCGGTTCGAGGTACACACCGGCGACCTCGTTCGGGTCAGCACCCGGATCGGCCACTTCGTCGTCCGCGTCTGGGTGACCGAGGCCATCCGTCCCGGCGTGGTCGCGCTCAGCCATCACATGGGTCGCTGGCGGCTGCACGAGACCGACGGCAGCCGCTGGGTCACCGGGTTGGTCGACCTCGATCGCTCCCCCGAAGGCGTGTGGAGAATGCGACAGAAGCAGGGAGTTCGGGCCTTCGACAGCGACGACGCCGACTCGGCTCGCATCGACTGGGAGGAGGCCGGTGTGCACCAGAACCTCACGTTCCCGGTGCAGCCGGACCCGATGTCCGGTATGCACTGCTGGCTGCAGCGGGTCCACGTCGTACCCGCGCTTCCCGGCGACGCGTACGGCGACATCGAGGTCGACGTACGAAAGTCACAGCAGGTGTTCCACGAGTGGCTGGAGATGACTCGGCCCGGCCCGAACGCCGAGGGCATGCGGCGTCCCGAGTTCATGATGCGGCCCGTGAGCCCGCGACGTAAGGCGTTCCGGGTGGCGCGATGAGGACGCTCGGGGCACGGGTCGACGCCGATACGCTCGCCCGCGTACGTACCGCGGTCGGTTCGCTCGTCGAGCCGTCGCTTCGACACCGGCTCGACGAGCTCGGCATGGTCGGTGACGTCTCGGCCGTACGCGGGGGAGTGCGCGTCGTCGTACACCTGCCGTCCACGGCACTGCCCGGCCAGGACCGGTTGCGCGATGCCGTGCGCGCCGCCGCGCGGGTCGACGGGGTCGGCAGCGTCGACGTCGAGGTGGAGCCGATGAGCGACTCGGGCCGGATGGACGTCGCCCGCACCCTCAAGGCCGCCCCAGGGCTCAACACCCTCGGCTCGCGTACGCGCGTTTACGCCGTCGCCAGCGGGAAGGGCGGCGTCGGCAAGTCCGTCGTCACAGCGAACCTGGCCGCCGCGCTCGCCGCCGCCGGCCAGCGGGTCGGCGTGATCGATGCCGACGTGTGGGGCTACTCGGTGCCACAGCTGTTCGGCGTACGCGAGGCACCGGTTGCGCTGAAGGGCGTGATGCTGCCCGTACGCGCGCACGACGTATCGCTGATGTCGGTCGGGTTCTTCGTCGACGACGCTCAGCCGGTCGTGTGGCGCGGGCCGATGCTGCACAAGGCGCTCGAGCAGTTCGTCGGCGACGTGTACTGGGGCGAGCTGGACGTACTCCTGCTCGACCTCCCGCCCGGCACCGGCGACGTCCCGATGTCGCTGATCGAGCTGCTGCCGGACGTACAGCTGCTTCTGGTGACGACACCGCAGGCCGCAGTCGCCGCGGTCGCCGGGCGGGTCGCCGCGATGGCGACGGACTCCCGCGTACCCGTCGCCGGAGTCGTCGAGAACATGTCGAGCATCTCGTGCGACGGCTGCGGCGCAGAGACGCCGCTGTTCGACGGCGACGCCGGCGCATCCCTCGCCGGCTCGCTTGGCGTACCGTTGCTCGGGCGGGTACCCGTTGACCGGGAGCTGACGCGGTGTGCGGACGCCGGCGTGCCGGCGGTGCTGGAGCAGCCCGGTTCGCCCGCTGCTGTTGAGCTGTCGCGAGTGGCTGCAACGCTGCCGTCGCACGAACCGACGTTGGCGGGCCGCTCGCTACCGTTGTTCGTATCGTCGGAGTCGAGCTGAGAGGTGGCCGTGAGCGCGAGCGAATCCAAGCCTTCGGGCGCCGCAGACTCGCGGTGGCCGCGATCGGTGTACGGCGTCGGCGACGAGCCCGATCCGCGGTTCACCTTCGCCAACGAGCGTACGTTCCTGGCCTGGATCCGAACCGGACTCGCGCTGCTGGCCGGCGGCGCCGCCGTCGACGCGCTCGACCTGCCGATGAGCGACGTACTGCAGACCACGCTCGCGGCGATCCTCGTCCTCCTCGGTCTGCTGTGCGCGGTCGCGTCCTGGCTCCGCTGGGCGCGAGCCGAGCGTGCCATGCGTACCGGTGCACCCCTGCCCTCGATGGGGCTCGCCATGCCCGTCGTGGTCGGCATTCTGCTGATCGGGCTGATCCTGATCGTCGCGTCCGTGGTGTGATGGACGATCCCGTTCCAGCACCGGAGTCGCCGAGGCGCGGCGAGTCCGCCGGTACGCAGAACGAACGCACGTCGCTGGCCTGGTCTCGTACCGCGCTGTCGGTCGTCGTCACCGCCGCGATCGTGTCCCGGCTCGCCGTCGAGTCAATCGGCCCGATCGCCCTGGTCTCGGTTGCCGCCGCCGTCCCCGTCAGCATCGCGCTGGTGCTCGGCAGCCGGCGACGCTATCGGCGCCGGATGGACTGGACCGAGCGCGCGCCGCTGCGCATCCGGGACGGTCGCTTCGAGTTCGCAGTCGCCGCGGTCACCGTGCTGATGATCCTGGTGCTCGCCGCCGCCGTGGTGTCCTGAGGCTCAGACGTCGGATCCGCGGTAGATCGTCAATGCGATCTCCTCGCGGAGCTCGGCGAACTCCTTCGACGCACGGACCTCCTGCGGGCTGGCGTCGCGTAGCGCCGGGACACGTACGTCGCGGTCGAGAACGACCCGGCCCGGCCGCGGACTCATCACCAAGACCCGAGTACCGAGGTAGACGGCCTCCTCGACGCTGTGGGTGATGAAGAAGACCGTCTTGCGGGTCTGCCGCCAGATTGCGAGAAGCTCCTCCTGGAGTCGCTCCCTGGTCAGCGCGTCCAGAGCACCGAACGGCTCGTCCATGAGCAACACGTCGGGCTCGTTCACGAGCGCGCGGGCGATCGCGGCCCGTTGCTGCATTCCACCGGACAGTTCGTACGGCGCCCGTTCGGCGAAGTCTGCGAGGCCCACGAGCTCCAACATCTGCTCGACTCTGGGCCCGTACGACCCCTTGCTCTCGTTGCGCATGCGTGGTCCGAAGTTGACGTTGTCGCGGACGTTCAGCCATGGGTAGAGGTTGGGCTGCTGGAACACCACCCCTCGAACCGGATCGGGTTGCGTGATCGGCTCGGACCCCATCGTGAGCCGGCCTTCGGTCGGCGTGAGGAAACCGGCGAGCATCTGCAGCAGGGTCGTCTTGCCACATCCGGAGGCGCCGACGATGCACACGAACTCGCCCGGCTCGACCCGCAGGTCGATGTCCGAGAGTGCCTGGATGTTCTCCGCATTCGTCTCGTACCAGTGCGAGACATGTTCGATCGCCACACGCTCGGCCGTGGTCGCATGTGCGTCGCCGGCCGACGCCGTTACCTCGGGTTGCATGCTCATCGTGTCATCCTCCAAGGGCGTGCTGCAGGTACGACGGGTCGACCACGTCCTCGAACGTCGTCTCACCCGGTGCGCTGTCGATCAGGTCGTTGTCGACGAGGAACTCGGCCGTTTTGTGCAGCGTCTGGCTGAGTGCCCCCGGGGACTCAGCCGTTCCGAGTTGATCCGCAGTCAACTGCTGCCTGCCATTCAGGATGATCAGGTCCTTCATCTGAGTGGCGATAGTGTCCTGGTCGGTGCCGAACTCGTCGGCCACGATCTGTGCGGCCTGCTGCGGATCGTCCTTTATCAGCCGCACGCCGCGGTTCTCGGCCCGGAGCCAGTCGGCCACGACATCCGGGTGCTCGTTGGCGAAGTCGGTCGACACGATACCGAGGTCAGCGGTGACGGTTCCCTGCTTTGCGAGGTCCCCGCTGGTCACCAGCACCTTGCCGCCGTCGTCGATCATCTGCTGCAGGGTCGGGTGCCAGACGTACGCAGCATCGATGCTTCCGTTCTTCCACGCTGCCAGCGCGTCTGGCGGCTCCATATCGAGGATCGACACATCCGACGGGTCGACGCCGGCCTCCTCGAGCGCAGCGACCAGGCTGTACTGCGTGGTGGAGCCAAGCGGCGTCGCGATCTTCTTGCCCTCGAGGTCCTTGATCGACGCGATCTCGCCCCGGGCAACGAGCGCCTCGTTGTCGCCGATCACGTCGTAGATCCACGGCACCTCGTACGGGAGTCCGGTCGCGATGCCGTTCGCAACCAGCGTGCTGCCCGCGAGCCCGATGTCCACCGAGCCCGCCGCAACGGCCTGGTTGACGTCGGCTCCGGCGTCGTACTGTCGCCACTCGACGTCCATGTCCAGCTCGTCCTCCAGCCACCCCTCGTGCTTGACGATCGGGGCGCTGTTCGGGATCACCTGGTAGGCGATGCGCACGGTGTTGCCACCGCCGCTGGTCAGTCCCTCGCCGCCACACGCCGAGGCGACCAGCGCCAGCGTTCCAGCTCCAATGGCGACAGCCAGTCCGGTCCGGCGTACCCGGCTGCCTCTCCCGTCGCTCATCGGGCTCAGCCCTTTCCCTGCCACGGCACGATCCGCCGTTGCGCGTACTTGGCGAGGCTGTCCAGCGCGATTCCGGTGATACCCATGACGATGATGCCCATGAAGACGATGTCGCTCTGCAGGTACCGGCCGGCGTCCAGAACCATCCAGCCGATACCGACGGTCGCCGCCACCATCTCGGCCGCTACCAGAGTCGTGTAGGTGAAGCCGATGGCCACCCGTAGGCCGGTGAACAGGTCCGGCAGGATCGACGGGAGCACGACGTAACGCATCACCTGCCGGTCGCTCGCTCCCAGCGAGCGGGCCGCGTCGAGCCTGCCCTTGGACACGTTGCGTACGCCCTGAACGACCGATATGAACAGCGGCGCGAACCCGGCGAGGAAGAGCAGCGTGACCTTCGGGACCTCACTGATCCCCATCCAGATGATCAGCAGCGGATAGTACGCGAGTGGCGGGAGCACTCGGTAGAAGTTGATGAGTGGCTCGAGCGCGGCCTCCAGCCGACGACTGAAGCCGACCAGCACACCGAGCGGGACCGCGATCACGACAGCGAGCGCCAAGGCGACGAACAGACGCTGCAGGCTGACCGCGAGATGGACGAGTAGACCGCGACCGCGGTAGCCGTCGGTGAGCGCAGTGACGAAGGAGTCCCATACCGACGCGGGCGTCGGCACGAAGAGCGGGTCGACCAGATCGAGCGCCGTGATCAGCCACCACAGGATCAGGACGGTGAGCACGCTGCCCACGCTGATCAGCAGATACTGCGACCGCCCGGTCCTCTTCTGCGCGGCCTCCTGTTTATACCGCGGACCGCTCCACATCGTCCCGGTCTGGTCGACTGCCGCCATGGACTCGCTCCCATCAGGGTCGGACGTCTCGCTGTGGTTCCCGTCACCCCCGCGGCTGGTCCCTCACGCTAATGGCGCCCTGGCAGCGTCAAAAGTGCCAGTGCGGGGCCAAATCGATGGGACCAGGATGTGGTTTTGTATTAACTACATGAATTTAGTAGGCATAACGTACACGACGATCCCGGAGTGAGTCGACGGGCCACGATGTGGCCGCGAACACGTACAGGTAATGGCGGGTAACCCTTAGAGTGCGGCCATGCCCCGAGACGCAACGGCCCGGCCCGAGACGCCGGCACGTCGTACGACGACCACGACCGATGTTTCGCTGATCGCGTTCTTCGCCGCGTTGATCGCGGTGTGCGCGATCATGCCCGGCATCCATGTCGGCGGTCTCGCCGTACCGATCACGCTGCAGACGTTCGGAGTGATGCTCGCCGGTGCCTGTCTCGGCGCCCGCCGCGGGTTCCTCGCCGCACTGCTCTACCTCGCCGTCGGGTTCGCCGGCCTCCCCGTGTTCGCCGATGCGACGGGTGGCCTCGCGACCTTCGCCAAACCGTCCATCGGCTACCTGCTCGCGTTCCCGATCGCGGCCTTCGTATGCGGGCTGCTCGTCGAGCGCCTTCCTCACCATCGGCTCTCGTACGGCGCGCCGCTGATCTTCGCGTGCGCAATGGTGGCCAGCATCCTGATCACCCACCCGATGGGCATCGCCGGGATGCATTGGCGGATCGACGACTTCTCGTGGCGCGAGGCGTTCACCACCGACCTGACGTTCTGGCCGGGTGACGTGATCAAGAACGTGTGCGTCGGAATCGTCGCGGCCGCGGCCCATCGCGCCTTCCCCGACCTGCTCCCGCGCCGCTGAATTTAGACGTGGCCGACATCTCGCTGGACTCCGCCGCCGTCACGGTCGACGGTCCCGACGGGCCGGTCACCATCCTCGAGCCGACGACGCTCGTGCTGCGCGAGCAACGCATCGCGGTGATCGGGGCGAACGGCTCCGGCAAGTCGACCCTCGCCCGGCTGCTCAACGGGCTCGTACGCCCGAGCAACGGCAGCGTCAGCGTCGACGGTCTCGACACTGCATCCGACGGTGCAGCGGTACGCCGGCGGGTGGGGTTCGTGTTCACCGACCCCGAGGCGCAGCTGGTGATGCCGACGGTCGCCGAGGATGTCGCGTTGTCGCTGCGCCGCTCGACCAGCTCGGCCGGCCAGCGCCGGGCCCGCGCGCTGGACGTACTCGACAGGTACGGGCTTCGTGAGCTCGCCGACGTGAGTGTGCATGCGCTGTCCGGCGGCCAGAAGCAGCTGCTCGCCCTCGCCGGCGTACTCGCCACCGATCCGGCGGTGTTGGTGGCCGACGAGCCGACGACACTGCTCGATCTTCGCAACACACAACGGATCGCCGAGCTGTTGTTCTCGCTTGCGCAGCAGCTGATCCTGGTGACGCACGACCTCGCACTCGCCGAGCGCTGCGAGCGCGGCATCGTCGTCGACGCGGCACGGGTCGCGTTCGACGGGGCGGCCGGCGACGCGGTGAAGCACTACCGGCGGTTGGTGAGCGAGGCATGAGCCTGCTCGGCCTCTATCGTCCCGGCACGACGTGGGTGCACCGGATGCCCGTCGGAGCGAAGCTATCCGGGCTCGCCGTGCTCGGTATCGCGGTCACGGTCGTCCGCGGCCCGCTGTCGGCGCTCGCGTTCCTGATGCTGTCCGTCGCGATCGCGGCGGCCGGCCGGATCGGCGTACGCCGAAGCCTGCGCACCTTGCGGTCGTTGCTCGTCGTGCTCGTGCTGCTCGGCGGTTACCAGTGGTGGCAGCGCGGCTGGCCCGTCGCGGTCGAGGTGGTGGCCGACCTCGTCTGCCTCGTGCTCGCCGCAACGGTCGTCACCGCGACGACCCCGATGGACGCCCTGTTGGACGCGTTCGTGCGCGCCTGCCGGCCGCTGCGGCGTCTCGGCGCCAACCCCGATCGCATCGGGCTGGCGATGGCGCTGATGGTGCGCGCGGTACCGGGACTCCTCGACATCGCCCGGGAGACCCGCGACGCGGCGAAGGCGCGCGGCCTCGAACGCAACCCGCGCGCGCTGCTCGTCCCGATGACCCTGCGCACGGTCGGCCGCGCGCGTACGACCGGCGAAGCACTCGCCGCCCGCGGCATCGGAGACGAATAGGCGTGCGGCGGCATGTTTACCATGTAAACATGGTAAACATCCACTTTGCGCGGCGAAGTCACCATGCCGAGCGGACCCTTGCCATGCAAGGCATCCGAACCGCCTCCCGCGTTGCTCAGCGTCGTACGCGCACGATCGACGTCGGCATCGTCCGGACGGGCATCGCCACGCCGGCTCAACAAATAGACATTTGTTACGCCAGGGCCTGACAAATGTCTATTTGTCTCGGGATGCCACGGGTGGGGCTACTTCTTCACCCGCACCGGAACCTGCACGTACGTGCCGCTCGGCTTGACCCGGACCAGGATCTCGGTCTTGCCGAGCTTGGCCTTCTTCGGCACCTTGAAGGTCACCCTCGCCGTGCCCTTCGCCGACACCTTCGCGGTATCGACCTTCTTCTTGCCCAGGCGTACGACCGCCGAGGCGTTCTTCGGGCTGCCGAGTGAGGTGAGGTTCAGCTCGTTCAACGTGAACGACACCTTCTTGCCGCGCCGCACCGCCTTCGGCAGCCCCTGCGCCTGGACGGCGTGCCGGGCGAAGTCCGGGCTGAGCGGCGAGTTGGACTCGATGTACTCGATCCAGCCGTCGCGGTCGACAAGCCCGGAGTCCGACAGGTTCTTGCCCTGGGTGAAGATCCGGAAGTTGTCACCACCGGCCGTCAGGAACGAGAAGGTGCCGATCCGGTACCCCGCCTTGGGCTTGATCGGCTTGCCGTCGACCGAGATCGACGTGATGTGGTGTCCGTGCTTGGCCTTCGCCTTGTACGTGTACGTGACATTGTCCGACAGGCCCAGCTGCAGGTACGGCCGTTCGGGCGTCTCGCCACCGGGGTTCGTCTGCCACTGCTGCTCCAGCAGCGTCTTGAACTGCGCACCGGTCAGCGTGATGGTGTTCAGGTTGTTGGTGAACGGCAGCACCGAGTTCGCCTCGGCGTAGCGGATGATGCCGTCCTTCGACTCGGGATTCGTCGCCTCGTACATCAGCTCGGCGCGTAGACCGCCGGGGTTCGTGACGCCGATCTCCGCACCGCCGCGTTCGTCGCTCGCGAGCGTGTCGCGCAGCATGTTCCCGACCGTGTTGCCGAGAGTCGACTCCGACCCACGGTCGTCACGCTCGTCGCCCTTGAACGCCGTGGTGATGTCAGCGGTCAGCGAGCCGATCTCCTGGTCACCGACTTCGGCCGCCTCGTCGAGCGCATCGGTGACGATCTGGTCGACGTCGGCGACGCGGTCGTACTTCTCCACCAGCGCTGCCGGGTCTTCCTCGGTACGAGGCACGTTGCGGGCGTCGTACGCATCGACGTCACCGTCGTACGCGTTGACCGTCAGCTCGATCTGGCCGATGTTCTCGCCGTACGAACCGGTCTGCACGATCGGCCTGGTCTCGCCCGCCTCTCCGGGGACCGGCGCGTCCCACGCGTACTGCTTGTGAGTGTGCCCGGTGAAGATCGCGTCGACCGCCGGCGATGTCTTGTTCACGATCCTCGCGAACGCTCCGCCCTGCGCCACCTCGTCTTCGAGCGTCGCGCCCTCGGGCGTACCTTCGGCGGCTCCCTCGTGGTACTCCGCGACGATGACGTCGGCGAGGTCCGCATCCTCGATCTCGCCGGCCACCCGGTTGACCGCCTTGACGGGATCGCCGAACGAGAGGTCCTTGATGCCATCGGGTGTCACGAGCGACGGCGTCTCCTGCGTGACGGCTCCGACGACCGCGACCCGCAGGCCGTTGACATCGAAGACGTCGTACTCGTCGAGCACCGGGTTCTGGGTGCCCTTCTCGTAGACGTTGGCGCCGAGGTACGTCCAGTCGGCATTGCGGTCGTCGTCGGGTCCGATCACCCGGTCACGCAGGTCGGCGAATCCCTTGTCGAACTCGTGGTTGCCGACCGCGGCCCCGCGCAGACCGAGCGCGTTCAGGACGTCGATCGTCGGCTGGTCCTGCGCGACCGAGGACGCGAACAGCGAGGCGCCGATGTTGTCACCGGCCGACAGGAACAGCGTGCTGTCCTCGCCCGCCTGTTCCCGAAGCTGCTCGACGGTACCCGCGAACTGGACGGTCGAGTCTTCCTCGATCCGGCCGTGGAAGTCGTTGATGTTCAGCAGGTTGAGGTCGACGAACTTCGCGTCGGGGTCGATCCCGACAACGATCGGATCGTGGTCGCTCGACCGGAACGGGCTCTCGTCGTACAGCAGCGTCGCGTTGTAGTTGTAACGGCTGTACTCGTACGCGACCGGCTCGACGGAGTTGACGTTCCAGACGTCGACGCCTGCGACACCTTCTGCAGCGGTCGCCGACGCGAGGACGTGGTCGAGCGACCCGACCTTGCCGTCGAAGACGTACGTCGACTCCTGCGTACGCGACGCGAGGTCGGTGTAGCCGGCGTCGTAGAAGACCTGCATCGGGTCTTCCTCGGTATAGGCGTTGAAGTCGCCCATCAGGAACACCGACGTGGTACGCGCCGCTGCCGACTGCTCGTCGGCGAACGTCACGAGGGCCTGCGCCTGACGTACGCGGTCGCCGTTGAAGGAGCCCTGGCCGTCGCCGGTGTCCTCGTTGTCACCCGTGCCGTCGCCGCTCTTGGACTTGAAGTGGTTCGCGATCACGACGAACGTGTCGTCACGCGCGCCACCGCGCTCGCGGAACGTCTGCGCGAGCGGCGGGCGCGCATTGGCGAACGCTGGGTCATCGAGGATGACCGACTCACCGATCGCGCGTACGACCGACTTGCGGTAGATCATCGCGGTGCGGATGACGTCCTCACCCTCGGGTACCGACTCGGGCGACGGCACGTACGTCCACAGGTTCTCCCCCTGCTGCGGCGTTCAGCGCGTCAGTGAGGCGGCCGAGTGCGGTGTCGCGGTCCTTGCCGAACACGGCGGAGTTCTCGATCTCCTCGAGCGTCACGACGTCGGCGTCGAGACGGTTGATCGCCTTGACGATCTTGACCTGCTGGCGTTCGAGGTTCTCCGCGTTCGCGGCACCGCGGGCGTCGCAGCCACCCCTGACCGCGATCGGGTTGCCCTCCCGGTCGCGGTAGTACGAGCAGCCGTCGAGCCGGTCGCCGGTGGTCGTGAAGTAGTTGAGCACGTTGAAGGTCGCGAGCTGCACCGATCCGCCGACATCGGCGGGGCGGGCCTCGCGGGTCTTGCCGAACGTCACTGGGTCGACGGCGTCGTCGTTGGCGGCGGTCAACTGTGTCGTCGGCTGGAACCGCCACGCGTCGTAGCGCCAGTCGAGCACGACGGGCGCGTCGAAGGTCACGGGCGCGCCGGTGCGTACCTGAGTCTTCGGCGACAGCAGGTACGGCAGCGGGATGTTCCTGTCATCCCCGTCGCTGAAGTTGATCGACGCACCGTCGTCGAGCTTGACCGCACGGGCGTCGTTATCGGCCTCGATCGCGGCGGCTTCGTCGCTGCCGGGTGCGGCGGCGTCGGTCGGCTGGCGCAGCGGCGTCGTTCCCGAGGCGAGCGTGAACTCCGCGAAGAAGTTCGCGTCGTAGTTGTCACTGACAGTGAAACTGCCCTGCGGGGCCAGCAGCATGCCCTCGTACGCCTCACGCGCCTCGTCGGTCGCGGGGTACGCGATCTCGGCGGGCTTGACGGCCTCGGCGGGCTCGTCGAGCACGGTCACCCCGTCGGCCGCCTGGCTGATCTCCGTCAGCCCCTCATGCTCCGACGCCTCACCCGTGACCTCGACATGGTCGCCGACCTGTACGTCGACCGGCGCGTCGCCGGCATAGACGAAGATCGCGTCGGACGCAGTGTGGTCGGCCGGGTCGTCGGCTCCGGTGCCCGCGGTCTGTACGTAGAAGCCGTCGAACCCGCCCTGGGGGTACGCCGCGGTGACGACTCCGCGGGTCGTGACGGTCTCGCCCGCGTACGGCGTCGCGTCGCCAGGACCCTGGATCTCGGCGATCGGCATCGCCTCGGCCGCTTGCACGGGCGACGTGATGACGGAGAAGGTGCCGGCCACGAGCGCAGCGGCGGCGGTGGCCACGGCTCCACGACGGGTCGGTCTGGATAGCCGGCTGAACGGTGAGCTCACGGGTGTCTCCCTCGGATCGAACCGTCACCTGTGGATCGGCGTGACGTGCCTCGCACATGGTCCGACTTCCCCGGACCGAGCGCAATCCAAACGGCAGAGCGTTAACAGGTCGTGATCTGCCGGCATCTCCTCGGCGAATCCGGCACGCCCCTGGGGGAAGTTGGCGCCGCTACCCGGCAAACTTGCCCGGTAGCGGCGCGGATTACCATGGGCCCATGGTAATCCGCGGGGCAAGGTCCGCCGCGACCGGAGCGGCGCGGATTAGAGTGTGCGGCCATGAAGACACGGATGCGCGTTCTCGTCGTCGACGACGAGCGCCCCGTGCTCGACGAGCTTGCATACCTGCTGTCCGGCAGCGAGCTGATCGGCGAGATCTACACCGCCACGACGGGGCGGGATGCGCTGCGACTGCTGCGCGAACACGGCATCGACGCGCTGTTCCTCGACATTGCGATGCCTGGACTCTCCGGGCTCGACCTCGCCCGCGAGCTCGGGTCGGACCCCCACGCTCCGCGGATCGTGTTCGTGACGGCGCACGATGACCACGCCGTCGACGCGTTCGAGCTCGACGTCGACGACTACCTACTCAAGCCGGTACGCCGCTCGCGCCTGGACGAGGCGATCCGCCGGGTCTCCGAGGCGCTCGAGGCGGCGGCGCACAGCGACGAGCAGATCGCCGTCGAGCTGGGCGGTGTGACTCGCTTCGTGATGCGTTCGGATGTCGTCTACGTCGAAGCACACGGCGACTACGCGCGGCTCCACACCGACGCCGGGAGCCACCTGATCCGCACTCCGCTCAGCGCCCTCGCCGAGCGCTGGTCCGGCGCGGGATTCCTCCGCATCCATCGAAGCGTCCTCGTGTCGGCTCCGCACATCCGCGCGCTGCGTACCGTCAAAGGCGCGAGCACGGTCGTCGTCGCGCTTGCCGGCGAGCCGGTCGAGCTGCACGTCGCGCGCCGGGCAGTACGCGAGCTGCGCCAGCAGCTGCAGGGAGAGTCGCCATGACCGAGCGGGTGCGGATCACCAGTCCTCGTACCGCCGGCCGGCGGCCACGGCATCGATCGGGTACGGAGGAGATCGACGCGCAGTCCGCGGTCGGCGAGGTCTACATGCGCTCGCTGATCCGCTCGCAGCTTCGGGTCGCGATCGCAGTGCTCGTCGCCATCGGACTCGGTGTCGGCGGCATTCCGCTGCTGGTCTGGCTCGCCCCGTCCGCGACCGACCTCGACGTTCTCGGCGTACCGGTCGTCTGGGCGGTGCTGGGTGTCGCCATCTACCCCGGCCTCGTCGTCGTCGGTTGGCTCTACGTACGTCAGGCCGAGCGCAACGAGCGGGCGTTCTCCGACCTGATCGAACGGCGATGAACTCGACCTACAGTGTCGTCGCCGTCGCGGTGGTCGCACTCGTGACCGTGGTGATCGGCGCGTTCGGCCTGCGGATCAGTCGTACGACGAGCGACTTCTACGTCGCCTCGCGCTCGGTCGGGCCGTTCTGGAACGCATCCGCGATCGGCGGCGAGTACCTGTCGGCGGCGTCGTTCCTCGGATTCGCCGGCCTCATCCTCGCGTACGGCGCGGACATGCTCTGGTACGGCGTCGGATGGACCGCCGGCTACCTCATCCTCCTGGTGCTGGTCGCCGCACCGCTGCGCCGGTCGGGCGCGTACACGATTCCCGACTTCGCCGAGGCGCGCCTCGAGTCGGTGCCGACGCGGTACGTCTCGACATTGCTGATCGTGGTCATCGGTTGGCTGTACCTGATGCCGCAGTTCCAGGGCGCCGGGCTCACCCTGCGTACGGCAACCGGCGCACCGGCATGGGCCGGTGGGGCACTCGTCGCGTCCGTCGTGCTGGTCAGCGTCGTCGCGGGCGGGATGCGCAGCATCACGTTCGTCCAGGCGTTCCAGTACTGGCTGAAGCTGACCGCGTTGCTCATACCGCTGGTGCTGCTCGTCCGGTTCTGGGTTGGCGACGGGTCACCGACCCCCGCGGAGGCGGGCGGGACGGACTGGTCCGAGTGGCTGACCCCGTTGTCCGGACGCGATCACAGCCTGTACCGCACGTACTCCCTGATGGCGGCGACATTCCTCGGCACGATGGGGCTTCCGCACGTGCTCGTCCGCTTCTACACCAACCCGGACGGCCGCGCCGCCCGCCGTACGACGCTACTCGTCCTCGGCCTGCTCGGGATCTTCTACGTGCTCCCGACGGCGTATGGCGTGCTCGGTCGCATCTACGCAAGCGATCTCGCCGGCTCCGGACGCACCGACGCCGTCGTGCTCGAGCTGCCGGCCCGAGTCATCGGCGGTACGACCGGCGAGCTGCTCGGCGCGCTGCTGACCGCGGGCGCGTTCGCGGCGTTCCTGTCCACCTCGTCCGGGCTTGCCGTCTCGGTCGCGGGGGCCCTGAGCCAGGATCTCCTCAGCCGCCGCTTCTCCGCCGTCACCGCGTTCCGCCTCGCGACGGCGTTCGCCATCCTGGTGCCGTTCGTACTCGCGGTGTCGGTCGACGACATCAACGTCGCCACCTCCGTCGGGCTCGCATTCGCCGTTGCCGCGTCGACGTTCTGCCCACTTCTCGTCCTCGGCATCTGGTGGCGCGGTCTGACCCCGTACGGCGCGGTCGCCGGGCTGCTCGGCGGTGGGCTGGCGTCCGGCGGCTCGGTCGTCGCGACACTCGCCGACGTCGCGCCGTCCGGCCTCGCGGGTGCGATGCTCAACCAGCCCGCACTCTGGTCGGTGCCGCTCGGCTTCGCCCTGATGATCGGAGTGTCGCTGGCCTCCAGGCGACACGTGGCACCGAACGTCAACCGGATGATGGTCCGCCTCCATACGCCGGAGCATCTGGACGTCGACCGCGGCGGCTGGACCCCCGAGCACCGCTGAGCCGACGACCGCTCGCCGCGCGAGAGATACCGTTCACCGCGCCGCGCGTCGCAACCCCTGCACAGAGCGTTCGCGGGTCCCTAGCCTCGGTGGCCAATGTGACCGCAGTCACGCCTGCCTCCCCCGGGCAGCCGATCCATCGAGGTGAGTTTCCCCGTGACCGACGAGCTACCGACCACGAAACACGAAGCATACGTTCGTGTCTTCGATGATCCGGACTTCAAAGAGCTTCGAAAGCGCTACAGCACATTCGTCGTACCCATGACGATCGCCTTTCTCGTCTGGTACTTCCTCTACGTCGTGTGCTCCAACTGGGCACCGGACTTCATGAGCACGAAGGTCGTCGGCAACATCAACATCGCATTGGTGTTCGGCCTTCTGCAGTTCGTCACGACGTTCGTCATCGCGTACCTCTACGCGCAGTTCGCACGTACGAAACTCGATCCACTGGCCACCAGGCTGCGTGAGCAGTTCGACGAGGAGGTGGGCAAGTGAACGGGCAGGTTCTCCTCGCCGCCGAAGAAGGCGGCCATCAGGGGCTGACGACGACGCTGTTCCTCGCCGTCGTCGCCGTCACCATCGGCATCACCTTCTGGGCGAGCCGGCAGACCAAGACCGCGACCGACTACTACGCCGGCGGCCGGTCGTTCACCGGTGTACAGAACGGCTTCGCAGTCGCGGGCGACTACATGTCGGCGGCGTCGTTCCTCGGCATCTCCGGCGCGATCGCACTGAGCGGGTACGACGGCTTCCTCTACTCGATCGGGTTCCTGGTCGCCTGGCTGGTCGCCCTCCTGCTGGTCGCGGAGCTGCTGCGCAACTCCGGCCGCTTCACGATGGCCGACCAGCTCGCGTACCGCATGCGGCAACGCCCCGTGCGTACGGCCGCGTCGGTGTCGACGGTCGTGGTGTCGATCTTCTACCTGCTCGCGCAGATGGTCGGCGCGGGCGCGCTCGTCGCGTTGCTCCTCGGGGTGAACAGCGACGCGCTGAAGAACTGGACGATCGTCGGCGTCGGCATACTGATGATCTTCTACGTCGTCGTCGGCGGCATGAAGGGAACGACGTGGGTGCAGATCGTCAAGGCCGTGATGCTGATGGCCGGCACGATCGTGATCACCGTGCTGGTGCTCGCGCACTTCAGCTTCAACCTGTCCGAGCTCCTCGGGGAGGCCGCATCGAACAGCGGCCAGGGGTCGGCGTTCCTCGAACCAGGACTGAAGTACGGCGCCGACCTCACGAGCAAGCTCGACTTCGTGTCGCTGAGCCTCGCGCTCGTACTCGGCACCGCAGGTCTCCCGCACATCCTGATCCGGTTCTACACGGTGCCGACCGCGGGACAAGCGCGTAAGTCGGTGCTGTGGGCCATCGGGCTGATCGGTGCGTTCTACCTGATGACGCTCGTACTCGGCTTCGGCGCCGCGGCGATGCTCGGCGACGACGCGTACGGACAGGTCGCGGAGTCCGGCGGAAACCTCGCCTCGCCGCTGCTGGCCGAGGAAGCGGGCGGTGGTCCCGACACCTTGGGCGGCGCTGTGCTGCTGGCGGTGATCGCCGCCGTGGCGTTCGCGACGATCCTCGCAGTCGTCGCGGGCCTCACCCTGACGTCGGCGTCGTCGGTCGCGCACGACCTGTACGCCAACGTGTGGCGCAAGGGCAAGGTGACGGGTCAGGACGAGATCAGGGTTGCTCGCATCGCCGCCTTCATCATCGGCGGCATCGCGATCGCGCTGGCCATACCAGGGCAATCGCTCAACGTGGCGTTCCTGGTGGGCCTGGCGTTCGCGGTCGCGGCGTCGGCCAACCTGCCGGCGGTGCTCTACAACCTGTTCTGGAAGCGGTTCAACACCCGCGGTGCGGTGTGGAGCATCTACGGCGGCCTGATCTCGGCGGTCGGACTGGTGATCTTCTCCCCGGTCGTATCCGGCAAGGTCGACCCGGCGACGGGTGAGAACCTCGCGCTGCTGCCGGAGAGCATCGACATCAGCTGGTTCCCGCTGGAGAACCCGGGTCTGATCTCGATCCCGGTCGGGTTCCTGTGCGGGTTCATCGGCGCGATGACCGCCCGCGAGTCCGCGGCGGAGGACAGGTTCGCCGAGCTCGAGACCCGCGCCTTCACCGGCGCCGGCGCCGAGTAACCACCCGCCCCGTGAGCATGACGTTTGGATCGCGACACGCCGCGTGTTGCGATCCAAACGTCATGCTCACGGGGGCTGTACCCCGCAGGCGGCGGCACGGTCGTCTGCGGGAGTACGTTGTGACGTGAGGCAGACACGAGCATGAGGAGATATCAGTGAGCGAGCAGGGCCTGTCCAACTTGATGAGCGAAGAGCGCCACTTCGACCCGCCCGCAGACCTCGCGCGCGACGCGAACGTCACCGCGGCGGCGTACGAGGAAGCCGCGGCCGACCGGCTCGCGTTCTGGTCGAAGCAGGCCGAGCGGATCACCTGGGCCGAGCCGTACGAGCAGGTGCTCGACTGGTCGAACCCGCCGTTCGCCAAGTGGTTCGTCGGCGGCAAGCTCAACGTCGCGTACAACTGCGTCGATCGCCACGTCGAGGACGGCAAGGGCGACAAGGTCGCGTTCCACTGGGTCGGTGAGCCGGCCGACGACACCCGCACGATCACGTACGCCGACCTGTTGGACTCCGTGTCGCGGGCGGCGAACGCGCTGATCGAGCTCGGCGTCGAAGAGGGTGACCGGGTCGCGATCTACCTGCCGATGATCCCTGAGACCGTCATCGCGATGCTGGCGTGCGCTCGCATCGGCGCCCCGCACACCGTGGTGTTCGGCGGCTTCTCGGCCGACGCGCTGGCCAGCCGCATCGACGACTGCGACGCGAAGATCGTCATCACCTCCGACGGCGGCTACCGTCGCGGCGCGCCGAGCGCCCTCAAGCCGGCCGTCGACGAAGCGGTCGCCCGCTCACCGCGCGTCCGCAATGTCGTCGTCGTACGCCGCACCGGCCAGGACGTCGAGTGGACCGACAAGGACGTGTGGTGGCACGAGATCGTCGACCGGCAGTCCGCCGAGCACACACCGAAGGCCTTCGATGCCGAGCACCCGCTCTACGTCATGTACACCTCGGGCACCACCGGTAAGCCGAAGGGCATCCTGCACACCTCGGGCGGCTATCTCGTGCAGTCGGCCTGGACACACTGGTCGGTATTCGACCTCAAGGCCGAGTCCGACATCTACTGGTGCTCCGCCGACATCGGGTGGGTGACCGGCCACTCCTACATCGTCTACGGCCCGCTCGCCAACGGAGCCACCTCGGTGATGTACGAGGGCACGCCCGACACCCCGCACAAGGGTCGCTGGTGGGAGATCATCCAGGACTACAAGGTGTCCATCTTCTACACGGCACCGACCGCGATCCGTACGTTCATGAAGTGGGGCGACGAGATCCCCGCCGAGTTCGATCTGTCGAGCGTACGCGTGCTCGGGTCGGTCGGGGAGCCGATCAACCCCGAGGCGTACATCTGGTATCGCGAGAACATCGGCGGCGACAACGTCCCCGTCGTCGACACGTGGTGGCAGACCGAAACGGGCGCGATCATGATCAGTCCGCTGCCGGGGGTCACCTCGGCCAAGCCGGGCTCCGCGATGACGGCGCTGCCGGGCATCGGCGCCGACGTCGTCGACGATGCCGGCAACTCCGTGCCGAACGGCTCCGGCGGCTACCTCGTCCTGACCGAGCCGTGGCCGTCGATGCTGCGTACGTTGTGGGGCGACGACCAGCGCTTCATCGACACGTACTGGTCGCGTTTCGCCGGCAAGTACTTCGCCGGCGACGGCGCGAAGCGTGACGACGACGGCGACATCTGGCTGCTCGGACGGGTCGACGACGTCATGAACGTCTCCGGCCACCGGCTGTCGACGACCGAGATCGAGTCGGCGCTGGTATCGCACGACAAGGTGGCGGAGGCGGCCGTCGTCGGCGCCACCGATGCCACGACCGGCCAGGCGGTGGTCGCGTTCGTGATCCTGACCGAGGCCGCGGGCGATGGCGGACCGGATGTCGTCGCCGAGCTGCGCGCCCACGTGGCGAAGGAGATCGGCGCGATCGCGAAGCCGCGCAGCATCATGGTGGTCTCGGAGCTGCCGAAGACGCGCTCGGGCAAGATCATGCGCCGCCTGCTCCGCGATGTCGCCGAGAAGCGAGAGGTCGGCGACGTCACGACGCTCGCGGACAGCACCGTGATGGACGCGATCAAGACCGGGATCGGCTCGTCCGACGACGACTGACGCTTGGATGTTTACCATGTAAACATGGTAAAGGTGCACCTTGCGCGGCGAATTCGCCGTGCGGGGTGCACCTTTGCTATGCAGAGCGCCGCTCGCCTGACCCGGAGATTTGCTATCGTAAATAGCCAACATTACCGAGCGTGACCTTGTAGGAAAGTAGATTGTCTACAATCGACGTTCCGGGCGACTCGGAGCCTCATCGTCGAGGCACGAATCGATGAAATCCGGAGGGGACGCCATGACGGAGATGCTGCCGTTCGCCAAGCACCAGGCCAACACCGCCGACCTGCAGACATGCGGGTCGAACCTGATCAGCCATGCCGCCGAAGGGCTCACGAACGGCAAGCTGACCAAGAACGCTTACAGCCCCGCGCTGACATCTGTCACCGGTATGTGCTCGCCGCAGGTCGAGTCCGCCGACCAGGCCGTCCAACAGGGCTCGCAGGACGTCACCGCCGAACTCGCCTGGGCGGCCGTGGTCAGCCAGTACTGGGGCACCCAGGTCACCGACTTCAACTCCCGGGTCGACACCATCACGTCGACCCTCGCCACCAAGAAGGACGACGAAGGCGAGTCCGACGACCCCGACGGAGACAGCCCGACCGTCCAGGCGAAGCGCGACTGGTGGACGGCGTACTACAACTACATCGAAGGCGGGCAGTCGACAGTGTCGGCGATGCTGCGCGACGGCCCTACCCCCGGGCACATGCAGACCGCGATCGACGCCGGCGCGCTCCCACCGATGTCTTGGGACTTCGGTACGCGGGACGACTACTGGAACGGGTTCCTCGGCATCTTCCGGCCTCCGAACGGCGATGGCATCGACCAGCTGATCTGGGGCGGGAAGACTGCCTCGCTCGCGGTGCTGTGGCCGGGGTTCTTCATGAACACCCTCAAACAGACCCGATTCGCCCCACTGCCGGCGCCGTATCCGGGGTTCGCCAACACGGGCTGGCGAGCGTACCTCAACTCGAGCAACTACCAGCAGCGCTTCATGCCCCGGACCTGGGTCACCAACCCGCTGAAGCCCTGGACCAAGATGCAGGTTCCCTATACCCGCTGGGGCGCGGCCGCACGGTTCGCGACGAACAAGGTGTTCTACCCGCTCGCGGCCGTCGGCGGTGCGTACGACCAATGGAGCCGCGACTCTCAACGAACCGATCTCACGAATGTCGAGAAGGGCGTCCGGGCGACCACGCGCGGAGCGATCACCCTCGCCGGTACGTACGCCGGCATCGAAGGCGGCGCGGCCCTCGGAGCCGCGATCGGCAGCGTCATCCCCGGCGTCGGTACGGGCGCCGGCGCAATCGTCGGCGGCATCGTCGGCGGCGTGATCGGCTCAGGGCTCGCGAGCGAACTCTCCGACCACGCGGTCGAGGGTGTGACGGCGGCGTGGGACGCATCCGTCGACGGCCTCGACACGGCCAAGGACTGGACCGGCGATCGCCTCGACGATGCGGGCGAAGCCCTCGAGGACACCGGCGGCGCGATCAAGGACGCCTGGAACAGCGTGTTCTGAGCATGACACCCCCACCCAACTGACCCTTCGTTCACGAATTTCCGCCGAGTAGCCGCCCGGTGACCCCCTGCCCTCCTACAGTGCCAAAACGGGGTAGGGAGTCGTCGGCTCGCAGTTGAGGAGCACCATGAACTACATCGACGTCGTACCGGATCCCGCGTCGTCCGCCGCCCGTAACACGGCGAACACAGCACCGACCTGGGCGTCGTGGGCATCGGCCGCGACCGGCACGCTCGACAGTGCCGCCATCTCGTCCAAGGACTCCGTCGTCACCCAGGCGTTCAAGACGTTCCACGATGACGTCAAGCCTCGGGTCAACGCGCTGTCCAAACTAGCCGAGAAGCAAGGTGTCGACCTCGGTTGGTCGGTGCAGTACGCGATGGACGGCGACGATCAAGCATCGGCCGACCAGAACCCCGCCCTCGCGGGAACGACCGAGCTCGGGCCGGTCCTCAACCGGCCGGTGAACCTGGAGTAGCACTCGGGAGGTAGTGACGCATGGGTGCAATGGAGCCCTTCGAGAAGCACGACGCCGACACCGGCTCGTTGACGTCCTGTGGCTCGACGCTGGTGACGCAGGCGGCCGAGGGGATGACCAACGGCACCCTGACCCGCAACGCGTACAGCCCGGCGCTCACGTCGGTGACCGGTGTGTGCTCGCCTCAGGTACAGAGCGCCGACCAGGCCGTACAGCAGGGCTCCCAGGACGTCACGAGCGAGCTCGCCTGGGCCGCCGTCGTGAGCCAGTACTGGGGCACCCAGGTCACCGACTTCAACTCTCGCGTCGACGAGATCACTTCCGGGCTGGCCAGCCAGGGTCCGAACTACGGCGCGGAGGGCGAGGACGGCGAAGACCCGACCCAGGGCGAGATCGATGCCGCCAAGGCCGAGAAGACCGCCGATGCGAAGCAGGACTGGTGGACCGCGTACGGCACCTACATCCAAGGCGGGCAGACGAAGGCCTCGTCGATGCTTCGCGATGGCCCGACCGCGGGCAACATGCAGACGGCGATCGATGCAGGCGTGATGCCGGCAATGGGCTGGGACTACACCTGGAACGACTTCTGGACGGGGACGACCGGGCTCTGGAGCCCTCCCGGCGACCAGGGTGCATATGGAGCCGGCCTGTGGGGTCTTCGCCGCGGCGCGCTCGGCTTCGACCTGCTCGCGCAGTGGCGCATCGGAAGCCGGACCAGATTCGCTCCCCGCGGCTACTACACCAACGCCGCCGGACAGACTCGGTACGGCTATCTCCCGTACAAGAACACCTCGTGGTGGAACCAGGCCCGGATGCGGGCAAGCTCCAGCAACTGGCAGGCATCGTGGGGAAACTCCGCGAGCAATGCGAAGTGGGCGACGGCCGCCAAGTGGATGAACCGCGGCGGCTATGTGCTGTCGTTCGCGGCCGGCGGCATCGACCAGTGGACGCGCGACGCCAACCGCACCGATCTGACCGACGGCGAACGCGTCACCCGCGCAGGCACCCGCGCGACTCTCAACCTCGCCGGTACGGCGGCCGGCGCATGGGCGGGGGCCAAGGGCGGCGCCGTGCTGGGCACCATGATCGGCGGACCGGTCGGCGGCGTGATCGGCGGCGCCGTCGGTGGGATCATCGGTGGTGTGATCGGATCGGGTGTCGCCAACGAGGTCGCCGACCACGTCGTCGACTGGGCCGGCGACACGTACAACGACGTCGCGGACTGGACCGGCGACCGACTCGACGACGCCGGCGAGGCGCTCAGCGACGTCGGCGACGCACTGACGTTCTGGGATTGACGCGGCCCGCAATGAACGACGCGCTGCTCACCATCGCACTGTTCGTCGGCGGCGTACTGCTGCTGGCGCTGTTCGCGTGGAGCTGGCGCGGCACCACTCCACGCGCCCGCTGGTGGCACCGGGACGCCCGTGGCAGCGACAGCATGGCGATGGGGTTCATCCCGGGCGCTGGCGTCGTGCTCGTCGCGGCGTCCGCGTACCGAGTACTGCCCGACGCACTCAGCCCGATCGCCGTGTTCGTCATCGTCGCGGGCGTATTCGGCGGTGTGCTCGGGGCCGTCGTGCCGCGCTTGTGGGGACCCCCCTGGTACCGCGACTACCTCGCCCGCCGCAAGCGAGCAGCTCGGAAGCGATGAGCCGTCATCCCGACGACCGGACGCCGGTTCGGATGTCCCGCCACACACGTAGGTTTAGTACCAGGTGACGCACGTACGCGATCCCTCAGGCACGAAGGGGCTAGGCACGAATGAGCGATGAACCGTTGGCGATGTACCGCCACGCGAGAGCCGGGTTCGCCTTGCCCGCACCGCGTACGTGGGTGCTGCACGAGGATCCGCAAGAACAGGTCGCGGCCGCCATCGTCGCGCCCGCGAACGGCGACGACTTCCGGCCGAACATCGTGGTCACCGTCGACGACCTCGAGCCCGGCCACACGCTCGAATCGTGGCAGGAGTTCACCGAGTCGGTCAGCCCACAGCTGCTCGACCAGTACCTCCTCATCGACAACGAACTACTCGAGCAGCGCGGCCACCCCGTGTTCCACCGGCTCGCGCATCATGCGAACCCGGACGGAGTGGCGCTGACGATGGAGCAGTGGTGCACCGTGCGCGGCAACCGTGGGTTCACCCTCACCGGCACTGCGGGGACGATGGACCTCCTGGACTCGGCCGGGTTGTTCGCCGAGGTCGCGCGCGGCTTCCGGACCGACGAGGACGACGAGGACGCGGAGGAGACCGACCGATGACAGCGACCTTCGACCCCGATACCGGCCGGGCGACGCTCGACCGGGTCAGCTTCGACGCACTGCTCGCCCTCGCCGCGGGAGCGGACCCGCCCGCGCGCGGCCTCGAGAAGGCTCAGGAGGCGGGGCTCGTCTCCGGCTCATCGCTCCATCCGGCCGTGCGTACGCCGATCGCCGCCGCCGCCGATCCGGTCGCGGTCGCGCGCCTCGAGATGCGCAATGAGGAAGGCAAGCTCGTCGTCGGCGAGTGCTGGGTGTCGACGGAAGCGGCGACGTACCTCGTGGGCCAACCCGGCGGCGACCTCGAGCTCATCTCGACGGCGCCGAGCTTCTTCCCGGTGTCGATCTCGCGACTGGTCGGCCTGTCGCCGCGCCCGCGGACCGGTTTCCAGCCCTGGCGCATGCCGCGGGAGATGGTCGACGACACGTTGTGCGACGACCCCGAGCGCCGCCTGACCGCCACGACCGCCATCTCCGGTAGCGCCGGCGACGAGGCGACCACGGCGTACGCCGACGCCCTCGCAAAGGGGCCCTGGTGGTACTGGAACCTCGGCGTCCATTGGCCGGGCACCGACGAGAGCGACGGTGCGCGGTCGCTCCACATCGTCGACACCCAGCTGGGCATGGCGATCCTGTCACTGTCCGATGAGCTGATCGCCGTCGACCCGACCAACCCGACGGAGGTGTTCTGGCTCCTCACGGCGATCCTGCCCCGCGACAACGAGCTCGCGTTCGCACCGGCGATGCCGTCGTAGCCTCGGCGAGGCGCGCGTACGTACGTCTCTCACGCGGTGGCCGACACGAGCCGACCCGCGCTGCGCCGTACGAACGAGTCATCTAGGCTCAACTCGGCAGCAGCAATGTTCGTTTCGGTTCCCGTCGACCCAGGAGAGTCCATGAGCAGCCAAGGACAGCACCGGCTCGAGGCGCAGGAGCAGTCCGACCCGACGATCGGCCGACTGGTCGCGGACGCGAGCCGAGACGTGTCGTCGCTGGTTCAGTACGAGATCCAGCTCGCGAAGTCGGAGCTCCGGGTCAGCGTCAAGAACCTCGGTATCGGCGGTGCACTGCTGGCGGTCGCCGGGTTCTTCGGCATCATGATCATCATCTTCGCCTCGATCACGGCCGCGTACTTCATCGCGAAGATCCCCGGGCTCGACCTGGCTTGGGCCTTCCTGATCGTCACCGGCATCTACCTCCTGCTCGCCGTCATCCTCGTGCTGATCGGCATCCGCAAGCTCAAGGCGATCAAGGCCCCCGAGCAGACGATCAGCACGGCGAAGGAGATCCCGGGAGCGCTCAAGGGTCAGCACGACAAGGCGGGGGCCCGGCCCGAGGCGATCGCTCCCAAGCCCTGACAACGCGAGCTACGTGCACCCGCCGGTCGAGACCTCCTGGTCGGCGCCGACACCCAGTCGGGCGTCTTCTTGGACCTGTTCCGCGGTGAGGACGTAGCCGGTGTTGTCGTCGCTGACCGACGCCGCGAACACCACCCCGTAGACCTCGCCTCGCTCGCTCATCAGCGGCCCGCCGGAGTTTCCCGAGCGCACCAGACCCCGGATCGAGAACACCTGCCTGCGGACGATCCCGTCGTCGTAGATGTTCGGGCTGCGCAGCTCCTGCTGCGCACGGATGCGCGCCGGCACCGCGTCGAACGGTCCGTTGTCCGGGTAGCCCATGACGACGGCGTTCGCACCCGCGCCACCGTCGAGATCGAACCCGAGCGGGCGCGCCGTGAGCCCGTCGACCGCCAGGATCGCGATGTCGAGATCCTCGTTGTAGACGACGGTTTCGGCGTCATAGCGCGTATCGCCTACCACCACGGTCGGATCGTCGACGCCGGCCACGACGTGCGCGTTGGTCATGACCCGCTCCGACGCGTAGACGAACCCGCTGCCCTCGACGCCCCGGTCGCAGTCGTCCGCCTCGCCGATCACCTTCACCACGCTCGGCTCGGTCCGGCGTACGACCGGAAGCCCGAGGATGTGCTCGTTCGGCCGACGTACGTGGGTGATCTGCTCGGGTACGAACGGCTCCAGGTAGCGCGGGAAGAGGTTCGAGTCGATCAGGGAGTTGAAGGACTGCAGGCCGTCGCGGGCGGAGTCGGGCATGACGTCGTCGACCCGGCTGAGCACCGCCGACGACCGCACGGAGTTCGATAGCCCGGGGATCTGAGTGCCCGAGACCGCGTATCCGAGACACCAGGCGATGACCAGGACCGCCACGACGGACAACACCGCTCCGCCGACGGCGTCGATCGAGCGAGCGGGATTCCAGGTGATCTGGTCGCGCAGATGCGTACCGACGTACGTGCCGCACGCCTGGCCGACCGTCGCGCAGATCAGCACCAGGACCAGTGCGAGCAAAGCCGTGCCGACACCGTCGCCGAGACCGCCGAGGACGACCGGCACGATCACGATGCCGAAGACTCCCCCGATCAGCAGGCCACCGGTCGCCGCCGCACCGGTCACGAAGCCCTGCCAGTAGCCCGCCATCCCGTACACGACGATGACGAGGATCAGGATGAGGTCGAGCACGTTCATGAACCGTCCGATGCGGGAGAATGGGGCCGCGGGCGTACGCGCGAATGATCCCACTCGCGTTCCCAGCCGACGTGCTCGAACAGCCGGCTGACGATGCCGGCCGTGAACCCCCACAGGACGAGCCCGTCGCCCACGTCGAACGCCGGGCCCTTCCAACCCCCGCTCAACCGCACGGTGAACCGGTTTGCCGGGTCGAGCAGATGTGCGAGGGGTACGCGATGCACGCTTGCGACCTCGCGCTCGTCGACCACGCCGACAGGGCTCGGCATACGCCACCAGGCGACGATCGTCGTCACCGAGGAGTTGCTCGGCGGCAGCCACAACTCCGGCAGACTGCCGATCACGGTGACACCAGCCGGGTCGAGTCCGACCTCCTCGTACGCCTCGCGCATCGCTGTATCGACCTGATCGCGGTCACCGGGATCGACCCGCCCGCCGGGGAACGACAGCTGGCCGGGATGCGAGCGCAACGTGTGCGCGCGCTCGGTGATCAGCAGATCCGGCCCGGCGTCGCCCTCCCCGAACAGCATCAGGACGGCGGCACGCCTCGCCGAGCGCGGTGGTCTCGGTATGCGCGGGGACAGGGTCGTCGACGTCACGCCGTCGAGGCCGACAGCGACCGGCCGCAGCCACTCCGGGAGCTCCGCGTACGCGCCGGCGCCCGACGCAGAGCTGCCGGGTGCCTCGCGGCCACGTGCGTCGTCGTGCATCAGGGCCGCACCCCGAGATGCTCGCGTACGTCTGCCGCGAGCATCTCGTACGACGAGTACTCCTTGCGCGCGGTGCCCGCGATGCGGCCCTGGTCGTCGACGAACACGGTCTGCGGAACGGTGGCCACCAGCAAGCCGGGTTTGGAGTCGCCTCCGGGGTCGGCCATCGACGGGTACGTGACGCCGCTGTCGGCCGCGAGCTCGATAGCCGTATCGGGTTGCGGGTCTTCGATGTCGATCCCGATCACCCGTACCTTGCCGGACTCGTGCAGCTGCTGGATGACGGGGAGCTCCCGGCGGCACGGCTCGCACCAACTTGCCCACACGTTGATCAGGGTCGGCTTGCCGCGCAGTGCCGACAGCTTGACGTCGGGCCCGCCGCCAAGACAGGGAAGCGTGACGTCGGGGAGGCCGTCGTCGACGGGCGCGACCCCGCCGTCGAGCTGGGGACAGTCGTCGATACCGGCCGCCCGCTTGAGGTTCGCAAGCTCCGGCGTATCGACGTCGACGTCAGACAGCTGGGAGGCCGGCAGCGATCCGCCGCCGCCCTCGTCGTCGGACGACGTCGGTGGTGCGCAGGCCGCCAGCGTGCCGAGCAGGCAGGTCGCCGCGGCGATCGCAGCGCCTGCCCATCTCATGCCCGCCCCTCGGTACGCAGGAGCTTGGCCGCCTCGTCGTACCCGGTCGGCCCTTCGCCGAACGCCGGGCACCAGCGGGCGACGGGGCAGGCGCCGCAGGCGGGCTTGCGCGCGTGGCAGCAGCGGCGACCGTGCCAGATCAGGTGGTGACTCAGCATCGTCCAGTCGCGCTTGGGAAACAGGGCCCCGATCGCGTGCTCGACCTTCACCGGATCGGTCTCGTCGGTCCAGCCGAAGCGGCGTACGAGGCGGCCGAAGTGGGTGTCGACGGTGATGCCGGGAACTCCGAATGCGTTGCCGAGAACGACGTTGGCGGTCTTGCGGCCGACGCCGGGTAGCGTCACGAGGTCGTCCAGCTTCGCCGGCACCTCGCCGCCGAACCGCTCACAGAGCGCACCCGACAGCTTCAGCAGGCTCTCGGTCTTCGCCCGGAAGAAGCCGACCGGCTTCAGCATCTCCTCGAGCGTCGTACGGTCGCCGGCGGCCATCGCCGCTGCGTCGGGGTACGTCGCGAACAGGGTCGGACTGACGGCGTTGACGCGTTTGTCGGTGGTCTGTGCCGAGAGGACGGTCACCACCAGCAGCTCGAACGCGTTGGTGAAGTCGAGCTCGGCCTTCGCGTCGGGGTAGGTCTCTGCGAGCACGCGGTCGATCTTGCGTGCCCGGCGTACCAGCGAAGTAGGGGGCTTGGGGACGTCTGCGGCGCGGGTGGGAGTCGGGGTCGGCACGCATCCAGGGTACGGGCGTGCGGCGACACGCCCGGGCGGTGTTGGGCCAGGAACGTGTCCTCTTCGCCATTCGTCTGCAGGATAGGACAGAATGTGAAGCGAAGCACACCGATCCGCAGGCGTGCACGACGGCGAGGAGATCCAGTGGACAACGACGTGCTCCGTCAGGCTTTGCTCTTCTCTGGCCTCGACGACGAGGCGGCGGCCTCGCTCGGGGCGCAGATGACCGAGACGCAGCTGAGTCGAGGCGAGGTCCTGTTCCACGAAGGTGACTCCGGTGACCGGCTGTACATCGTGACCGACGGGAAGATCAAGCTCGGGCGTACCTCCGCCGACGGCCGCGAGAACCTCCTCGCGATCCTGGGGCCCGGCCAGATGTTCGGCGAACTGTCGCTGTTCGACCCGGGCCCGCGATCGACGACGGCTACGGCGGTCACGGACTGCTCGATGCAGAGCCTCGGCCACGACGAGCTGATCGTCTGGCTCAACGACCACCCGAACGTCGCGCGGGCGCTGCTGCACCAGCTCGCCGCGCGGCTGCGGCGTACGAACGACGTGGTCGCCGACCTGGTGTTCTCCGATGTGCCGGGCCGGGTCGCGAAGGCCCTCCTCGACCTGTCGTCGCGCTTCGGCCGCAAGGCCGACGACGGCATCCACGTCCAT
Source organism: Solicola gregarius (assembly GCF_025790165.1). GTDB lineage: Bacteria > Actinomycetota > Actinomycetes > Propionibacteriales > Nocardioidaceae > Solicola > Solicola gregarius. The sequence goes on along the minus strand of NZ_CP094970.1, from coordinate 2,424,541 downwards.
CACGACCTGACGCAGGAGGAGCTCGCGCAGCTCGTCGGCGCGTCTCGCGAGACCGTCAACAAGGCGCTCGCCGACTTCGCCATGCGCGGCTGGCTGCGGCTCGAGCCGCGGTCGGTGGTCATCCTCGACCTGGAGCGGCTGCAGCGGCGGTCGCGCTAGCGCATTTGCGACCGGTTACGCCCAGATCGCATTCCCAAAGCGACCGGTTACGCCCAGATCCACTAGGAAGAGACCGGGGCGTAATGGATCGCATCATCCAGACAGTCGCCCGACGAGTTCGACCCGCGTCAAGCTGCGTCCGCGTCTTTGCGTACAACGATGAGGTCGGGCCGAGGCCGCCCGGCGTTCCCCGCACGGAACGCCCGGGCGCTTGCGAGAAACGCATCAGGATCCCGTGACACGTCTCCGGGTGCCCAGGGCAGGAACGGGATTCCCATCTGGGCCAGAACACGCTGCGTGGCCTGCGTTCGCTTGTATAGCTCAGGGCTGAGGTGCCACTCCATCGAATCGATCTGGAGCGCGAGGGCAAGGTCGTCCCACCATCCGTCCGGAACGCACAGGAGCGTCCCGTCCGGCGTGTATAGCTCGACATTCCACTCGGGCATCGGCACATCGCCTGCGGCGAAGACGTCTCGCGCGTTGCCCTCGGCCGAAGAGCGGATGCCCGCCTCGATTTCGATCAGCACTCGTCTCGCTCGGCCGCTGCGCTGCGTCGCCATGCTTTCGATCGTTTGCCGAATCTGCATCGGCGTGCACATCCTCCGCTGTACGACCTCCGCTATAGCAGCACGAACCGCGGCCGATCCCGTCACCCGACGACAGCCGTCGAGGCAACAGCGAGGGATCGGAGCCAGCGGCAGCCCGCGACGGACGACGGGATCGGGCAGTTTCCTGGTGCGCTCGACCACGACGAAGTGATGCGACGATCGGTGCCTGTCATGTGGCACCAGGATGTGAATTCGCGGATCCAATCGTGCGCGTACGCCGTACTCACGCAAGCCGCTTTCACCCGTGATCACGCAGCCGGGGCCACCGTACTTGACCGCAGCGAGCATGCGTTCGCGCTGCGTCGGCGTACCGGTATGGCAGAGGGTGACTCCCGGCAGAATCCATTGCCACGGCCCACCCGGCTTCATCCGCCGACAGATTGTGCTCCGCCGCATGCCGAGTTCCATCAACTCGGCATGCGTCACCACCCGCTCGCTTCGCGCAATGATCTCGTCAACGGCGCGCATGTCGTAGCTCGCCCTCCTCGGCATGCGCCACAGAGTCGCCTACTGGGCCCAATTGGGAAAGACCCATACGTACGTCTGTGGAAAAGCTGTGGATCACCCCGTGGTGTCGCCGTTGGTCACACTTCCAAAGCGACCGGTTACGCCCAGGTCGCATTCCAAAGCGACCGGTTACGCCCAGGTCGCATTCCCAAAGCGACCGGTTACGCCCAGATCCACTAGGAAGAGACCGGGGCGTAACCGATCGCAACACGGGCGCCACGCGAGTCGCCCGCGCGGCCTCAGCGCCGCAGGTACGCCAGCTGTGCGGCCACGGACTGTTCGGCGGCCGGCCACAGCGACTCGTCGACGTCGGCGTACACCCGCTCGACGACCTCGCGGGCCGTGCTCGCACCTTCGGCTACCGCCGCGCGTACCTGCTCCAGCCGCTCGGCCCGGTGCGTGAGGTAGCCGTCGAGCACCTCGGCCGGGTTCTCGATCACCGGGCCATGTCCGGGCAGCAGCCGGCGTACGCCGCGCTCGTCGACGAGTCGTCGCAATCGCCGCAACGAGTCGAGGTATGCGCCGAGGTCGCCGTCGGGCTGCGCGACGACGCTCGTGCCCCGGCCCAGCACCGTGTCGCCGGTGAGCAGGGCCGAGTCGGCGCCGACGAGCAGGCTCACCGAGTCGCTGGTGTGCCCGGGTGTTGCGACGGCCTCGACGACCAGCCCGTCGACCTCGACCCGGTCACCATCGTTGAGCCCGGCAGCGCTCGTACGCAACGAGGCGTCGGCCGCCCGCACCTCGCAGCCCACCCGGGACGCGAACGCGGCCGCGGACTCCGAGTGGTCGATGTGGCGATGCGTCAGCAGCACGACACCGACCGACCCTGCGGCAGCCTCGACCGCATCGAGATGCTCCGGCTCGGGCGGCCCCGGGTCGACCACGATCGACCGCGCCGCGCCCACCTCTCGCAGCACCCAGGTGTTCGTACCGTCGAGCGTCATGATGCCCGGATTGTGCGCGAGGACGCACTCCGCCCGCTCCCCGAAACGACCACCCGACCAAGTCACGGCAGCTCCGTCTCCAGGAAGTACTCGCCGTCGTCGTCCACCAAGCGCGGTTCGACCGGCACGATGCGCCGCGCCGGCGCGACGCTCAGTGCCTCGGCGGCCGAGCCGAGTGCTGCCAGGTCGCGACAGGTCACCCACGTCGGCGGCATCATCGCGATCTCGTCGCGCCCTTCCCTCCGGAGCGCGTCGGACAGCGATAGCCACTCGACTCGGTCCGCCTCGGTGCTCACGTCACGAGTACGCTGCCCGGCCGGCAGCACCGCGACGAAGAACCGCGTATCGAATCTCCGCGGTTCGAACTCCGGCGTGATCCAGTGCGTCCATGCCGCGAGCAGGTCGGCGCGTACGGCCAGCCCGCGTCGCTCGAGTAGTGCGGCGAGCGACAGCTCGTGGCCGACGAGCGCTTGCCGGTCGGCCTCCCATTCGTCGCCCGTGACGTCGGCGACCACCTGCGACTCGTCGCCGGCGAGCAGGACGGCTGACTCCTCGTACGTCTCGCGTACCGCGGCACAGACCAGCGCCCGCGCGAGCCCCTCGTCACACCCGAAGCGTTCGGCCCACGCGGCGGCCGGCGGACCGACCCATCGTACGTCGGCGTCCGCGTCACGCGGGTCGACCCGGCCGCCCGGGAAGACGTACATGCCGGCGGCGAAGGCCATGCTGCGCTGCCTCCGCAGGAAGTACGCCTCGACGCCGTCCGCGCCATCGCGCAGAAGCACGACCGTCGCAGCGTTGACCGGCCGCACGGGCTCGGCCGTACGGTTTGCGACGTGGTCACGAAGCGACGCGGGCAGCGGGACGCGCATGTGCCTCTCCAATCAACGTCGGGCCGTCGTGAGCGGCGTCCGGCGGGATGCCTCGCGAGGCCGAGGAGGGACGTCGGTGACGGCCACCTTCGACCGACGAGAACGAAGCGAGGCGCCCGTCCGGGCGTCGCGCAACAGGCCGGATGTTGGTTGGCGAGGCACTAGCTAACGGACCTCGGCGATCAGCTCGACCTCGACTGGTACGTCGAGCGGCAGCGCCGCCACGCCGACCGCACTTCGCGCATGCACGCCGGCGTCACCGAACACGTTGCCGAACAGCTCGCTCGCGCCGTTCGCAACGGCAGGCTGGCCGGTGAAGTCGGGCGCGCTCGCGACGAACGCGACGACCTTGACGATGCGCACGACCTGCGAGAGATCGTCGACCTGGGTCGCGAGTGCCGCGATCGCATTGAGCCCACACTGTTGAGCGCATTCGGTCGCCACCTCCGGGCTGACCTCCGCGCCGACCTTGCCGGTCGCGAGCGGCTTGCCGTCGCGCAACGGCACCTGGCCCGCCGTATAGACGTACGAGCCGGTGCGCAGCGCGGGCACGTACGCGGCGACGGGCGGCACGACCTCGGGGACGGTCAGGCCGAGCTCGGCGAGGCGCTCTTCGGGGGTAGCCATCAGGACTCCTTCGGACGCTTGAAGTACGCGACGAGGTTCTCCGGGTTCATGCCCGGAACGATCTGGACGAGCTCCCAGCCCTCGGAGCCGAAGTTGTCGAGAATCTGCTTCGTCGAGTGCACCAGCACGGGCGCGGTGAGGTATTCCCACTGGGTCATGCGGCGACGATACTTCATCGGTCACTAGTGCATCCTGGGCCCATGACGCACGATCCACGCGCCGTCCTGAGCCGGCCTGCGCCGCCGCCCGACCTCGTACTCACGTACGGGCAATCACCGGAGCACATCGTCGACGTGCACCTCCCGCCCGGCGATGGCGTCCCCGCGCCGCTCGTCGTCGTGCTGCACGGCGGCTTCTGGCGCGACAGCGTCGACCGCGTGTACACCCGTTCGCTGGCCGATGCGCTGCGCCGCGACGGATACGCGGTCGCGACTCCTGAATACCGCCGTACGCCGGCTGCCCGGTGGCCGGAGATTCGCGCCGACATCGAGGCGGTACGCGCCACGCTCCCGTCGTTGATCGCCGACGCCGTCCCTGGGCGGGTCGAGGCCGGGCCGTACCGGCTGCTCGGCCACTCCGCCGGAGGCCACCTCGCTCTGTGGTGGGGCCTCACGGCACCGCGAACGGTGGACCGCGTCGTAGCACTCGCCCCGGTCGCCGACCTCGCCAGCGCGTACGCCGACGACCTCGACGAGGGCGCGGTCGTCGCCCTGCTGGGCGGAAGCCCGGACGACCGTCCCGAGGAGTTCGCCGACGCCGACCTCACCTCTCGCCTGCACGCAGCCGAACCACCGATCGTCATCCTGCACGGCGACGAGGACCAGCGCGTACCCATCGAGCACAGCCGTGGGCTCGGCGTACCAACGCTGCTGCACGAGCTCGTCGGCGTCGAGCACTTCGCATTGGTCGACCCGCTCACGCCGGCGTGGTCCGTCGTCCGCGATGCGCTCGCGGCACCTGCAAAGGCATAGGCTCGACCCGTGGCACCCCGCAAGCGCCTGCACATCGTCACCGGCAAGGGCGGCACCGGCAAGACGACCGTGGCCGCATCCCTTGCGATGACATTGGCCAGCGAGGGCAGGCATGTGCTGCTGTGCGAGGTCGAAGGCCGCCAGGGCATCGCGCAGCTCTTCGACGTACCGCCGCTTCCGTACGAGGAGCGGCTCGTCGCGTCGAGTCCCGACGGCGGGCAGGTGTACGCGCTGGCGATCGACGCCGAGGCCGCATTGCTGGAGTACCTCGCGATGTTCTACCGCCTCGGCCGCGCCGGCAAGGCGCTCGACCGCTTCGGCATCATCGACTTCGCGACCACGATCGCGCCCGGCGTACGCGACGTACTGCTGACCGGGAAGGTGTACGAGGCGGTTCGCCGACGCCAGCCCGACGGCGAGTTCGTGTACGACGCCGTCGTCGTCGACGCGCCGCCGACGGGTCGGATCGCCCGCTTCCTGAACGTCAACAGCGAGGTCGCCGGGCTCGCCAAGGTCGGACCCATCCGCCGCCAGGCCGACTCGATCATGACGTTGCTGCGCGCGAAGCGTACGGCCGTCCACATCGTCACGCTGCTGGAGGAGATGCCCGTGCAGGAGACGCTCGACGCCATCGCGGAGCTGCGCGAGGCCGAGCTGCCGGTTGGTCGGGTGTTCGTCAACCAGGTACGCCGCGCGGCACTCGACGCCGCCAGTCGTGAGCGGCTCCGCGACCTCGACACCGCAGCCGTACGCAAGGTGCTGGCGACCGAGGGTCTTCCGGCCGACGGCCCGGTCGCCGACGCCTTACTGGCCGGGGGCGCGGCCGACGTACTGCGCCAGGAGCTACAGGACGAGCAGCGCACGATTCTCGCGGGCATCGACCGCCCGGTGCACGAGCTCCCCGGCTTCTGGACGACGTCGACCTCGGTGCGGTCTACCAGCTCGCCGAGGTCCTCCGTGAGGAAGGCATCGGATGAGCCCGCGATCGCGGACGTCGCCGCGCACGGGTACGCCCCGCGAACGACACCGGTACGGCGGCTGGAGCCGACCGGGCGATGGCGACGGCACGGGCGACGTACTCGACGCCGACGCGCTCATCGCGGATCGCGAGACGAGGATCATCGTCTGTTGCGGCTCGGGCGGCGTCGGCAAGACGACGACGTCGGCCGCGCTCGCCCTGCGCGCGGCGGAGCAGGGCCGCAAGGTGTGCGTTCTGACCATCGATCCGGCCCGCCGGCTTGCGCAGTCCATGGGGTTGACGGAGCTCGACAACGTACCCCGCCCGGTGCGTGACGCGGGAGCAAACGGGGGGTCCCTCGACGCGATGATGCTCGATATGAAGCGCACCTTCGACGAGGTCGTCGAGGCGCACGCGTCGCCGGAGAAGGCGAAGCAGATCCTGCAGAACCCCTTCTACATCGCGCTGTCGAGCTCGTTCGCCGGCACCCAGGAGTACATGGCGATGGAGAAGCTCGGCCAGCTGCACGCCGATGCGGTCGAGGGCGGTCGCTGGGACCTCATCGTCGTCGACACACCGCCGTCGCGGTCGGCGCTCGACTTCCTCGACGCACCCGAGCGCCTGTCGTCGTTGCTCGACGGGCGGTTCATCAAGCTGCTCCTGACGCCCGCGCGCGGTCCCGCCCGTTTCCTCACGGCGGGGTTCGGCATGGTCACGGGAGCGCTCAACAAGGTGCTCGGCGCGCAGATCCTCACCGACGTACAGACGTTCGTCGCGGCGTTCGACACCCTGTTCGGTGGCTTCCGGCAGCGCGCGGAGGCGACGTACGCGCTGCTGCAGGCACCAGAGACGGCGTTCGTCGTCGTGGCATCGCCGGAGAACGACGCGCTGCGCGAGGCGATGTACTTCGTCGAACGGCTGACAGAGGAGCGCATGCCGCTCGCCGGGCTGGTGCTCAATCGCGTGACGGTACCGAGCACGGACGCCGTCGACGAGGCCGAAGCGGAGTCGGCCGCCCGACGTCTCGACGAATCCGCAGGCGACGGCCCGGTTGTCGCCGCCCTGCTGCGCGCACACGCCGACCGCGTACGAGCGCAGGCCCGCGAGTCGCGGCTGCGCCGTCGGTTCGCGGGCGCCCACCCCGCGGTGCCGATCGTGCCGGTGCCCGCTCTCGCCGGCGACGTGCACGATCTGGACGGCCTCCGGCTGATCGGCGAGCGACTCGCGTCGTAGCCGCGGCCGTTTCGGGGTCGGTGAAGACTCGCTGGCGTCAGCCGGCGGCCGCAGGGGCCGTGGCGGACTCTTCACGGGCCGCTTCAAGCAGAGTCCGCCACGAGGTGACGTTCGGGCGGCGCCGCAGCAGCGCGCGCCGCTCCCGCTCGGTCATGCCGCCCCAGACCCCCCACTCGATCTCGTTGTCCAGCGCTTCGGCGAGGCACTCCGCGCGTACCGGACACGCCCGGCACACCTGTTTCGCGCGGTTCTGCTCCGCACCCCGTACGAACAACGCGTCCGGGCCCTGCGATTGACAGGCCGCCGATCGCACCCAGTCATCGATCCACGTCATTGTGTTCTCGCCCCTCTGAGGCCGGCTCCCGTGGCCTCGCGACGACGCCTTATGGCGCCGAGGTTGAACCTACGTGGTGTACGCCACACGGGGCAGACCACGCATGACCATTTCCTATGGCCCGAATGGGCCATAACTGTGTGTGACGCTCGTGATGCGACAAGGTCTCAGCCGTCGCGTACCCTCGTAGCCATGCCTTTGACTCGGAACGACACCGGGATGGGCGCGCTGCGAACGGTGTCGGTGATGGCGCTCGTGAGCGTCTTCTGTGGAGTACTCGTCGCCGGTCTGCTGATCCCGGTAGCGAGCCTGCTCGGCATGGGCTCGAACAGCCTCGCCGACGGCTTCAAGAGCCTCCCGCTCGCCCTCCGTGAGCAGCCGACTCCGGAGCGCACCGTCGTCAAGGACGTCCACGGCAACACCATCGCGTACTTCTACGAGCAGAACCGGCACAGCGTCCCGCTCAGCGATGTCGCACCGGTCATGCAGGACGCCATCCTCTCGATCGAGGACTACCGCTTCTACGAGCACGGCCCGATCGACGTGCAGGGCACCTTCCGTGCGTTCGTGAGCAACTCGATCGGCAACTCCGTCCAGGGCGGGTCGTCGATCACCCAGCAGCTGGTCAAGATGATCCTGGTGCAGCAGGCCGACACCAGGAAAGAGCGCCTCGCCGCGATCGACGACAGCTACGGCCGCAAGCTGCGTGAGCTCAAGTACGCGATGGCGTACGAGCAGAACCACACCAAGAAGGAAATCCTCGAGAGCTACCTGAACATCGCGTACTTCGGCGACGGCGCGTATGGCATCGACGCCGCCGCGCGGCACTACTTCTCCGTCGCACCCGCCGATCTGGACGCACGCCAGGCAGCGACGCTCGCCGGTCTGGTGAAGAACCCGGTCGCGTACGACCCCACGAAGTATCCGCAGGCCGCACTCACCCGGCGCAACACGGTGCTCGCCCGGATGGCCGAGCTCGACAAGCTCCAGGACTCGAAGGTCGACAAGCTGATCGGCCAGCCGCTGCTGCTCAAGCCGACCCAGTACAGCAACGGCTGCGTCAGCACCGACGCGCCGTTCTACTGCGACTACGTGCGCCGCTACCTGATGCAGGATCCGGAGTTCGGCGACACGCCGAAGGAGCGGGCCCGGGCGATCGACACCTCCGGCCTGACGATCGAGACGAACCTCGATCTGCGCTTCCAGCGCGCGACCGATCGTGCGGTCACCAGCACAGTCGGTGCTACCGACCAGGCGATCGGCGCGCAGGCGTCGGTCGAACCCGGCACCGGCGAGGTTCGGGCGCTTTCGCAGTCGCGGCCGATGGGCCGAAATACCAAGACCGGCCAGACATATATCAACTACACGGTTCCCAAGGACCTCGGCGGAGCGAACGGCTTCCAGGCGGGTTCGACGTTCAAGGCCTTTACGGCAGCTGCCGCTCTGAAGGCCGGATACCCGACGAGCACGTACTTCAATTCTCCGCAGAATCTCTATCAGCCTGCGGGCACGTACTACACCTGTGATGGCGGTGGCACGGGTTCCTGGCCAGTCAGCAACTCGACGGGCGCCGGCGGGTACCCGATGTCCGTTGCTCTGCCACAGTCGGTCAATACCTACTTCGCCCAGCTCGAAGCGCTCGTCGGCCTCTGCCCAACGATGAAGGCCGCGCGCAGCATGGGCATCGAGTTCGCCGATCGGTTCAGGGTGCCTTCATTCACGCTCGGCGTCGTCGATGTCAGCCCGCTCGATATGGCGGCCGCGTACGCGACTTTCCCGGCTCGGGGAAGGTACTGCGAGGCGCATCCCGTATCCCGGGTGCTCGACCGCGATGGCGAGGTCGTCAATAAGTACGACCCCGAATGCAAACGGGTGATGCCGAAGGCCGCGGCCGACTCGATGAACCAGATGCTCAGCTATGTCCAGTCACCGAGCGGTTTCGGAGCATCCTTACTGCTCGGTCAGTCGTCGGCCGCGAAGACCGGGACGACGACGGACAACAAGGCCGTCTGGTACATGGGCTACACGCCCAACCTCGTGACATCGTCGATGCTCGCCGGAGCGAACGATGACGGAACCCAGCGAACGCTCTCCGGCGTCACGCTGCGCGGCTCGTACATCGCCTTCGACCAGGTCGGCGGCAGCTCGCTGGCGGGACCGATGTGGTACAAGTCGATGAACATCATCCAGAAGTGGCTCCCCGACAAGGTGTTCCGCGCACCCGGCAGCCTTGGCTCCGCACCGGTCGACACCCCGTACGCGCCACCGCCCGAGACCGATAACGGCAACGGCGGCGGTAACAACGGCGGAGGCAACAACAACGGCGGCGGCAACAATAACGGCGGCGGCAACAATAACGGCGGCGGCAACGGCCCGCAGGGCGGGCTGCTGCAGAACCAGAACCACCGTCAGGGCTTCAGCGCCCTGGGCATCCCCGACCTCTGGTGACGGGTCGGCCCCCGCCGTCACGAGTCGGTGACGTCACCCACACGCAAGCTCGAGGACGCGATCGCGCCGTCGGACGAGCTCACGCCCGGCCGGGCTCTTGATCGACACCTTCGCGTAGACGCAGTCGATGCTCGGGAAGAACTGTCTCGGCAGGTGGCGTTTCGCTCGCCGACTGACGCGCGGCCGGCAGTTGTCGAACTCGGCGTCGCCGCAGAGCTTGATGGACATCCGGTGCCAACGGTGCCGGTAGACCGCGGACGAAAATGCCACGCACGTCGAGTTGAAGTCCCAGCTGAACTTTGCCCGCAGAAGGCCGACCTTCCTGCCGGACGAGCCGCGGATCGCATAGTTGCCGAAAACCTCGTACTTCGGACACTCGTACCGTATTTCTCGTGTCGTGCCATGAGCAGTAGATGCGCCGTCGGCACCTCCTGCGGGAACGGTCGCGAGAGCGACGGTCGCCGCCGAGAGAACGATCGAATGTCGCACCTCGACCTACGCCCCTAGCTGCTTCTTGACCTCGGCGGCGACGGCGGAGCCGTCCGCGCGGCCCTTGACCTGCGGCTGAACCACGCCCATCACCTTGCCCATTGCCCGCATGCCCTCACCGGCAGCGCCGGTCGACTCGATCGCATCGGTCACGATCGCCGTGACGTCGGCATCGGTGAGCGGCTGCGGAAGGTACTCCGCCAGGATCGCGGCCTCGTCGCGCTCCTTGGCGGCGAGCTCGCCTCGACCGGCGCCGTCGAACGCCTCCGCTGCCTCGCGGCGCTTCTTCTGCTCCTTGCCGAGTACGTCGAGCACCTCGGCGTCGGTGAGCTCCTTGGCCTGCTTGCCCGCGACCTCGGCGTTCGTGATCGCCGACAGCGTCATGCGCAGAGTCGATGAACGCAGCGAGTCGCGTGCCTTGATCGAAGTGGTCAGATCGTCGCGTAGTCGTTGCTTCAGCTCAGCCATGCCGCCAGTATCCACCACCGGCCGGTGGAGGTCAGTCGCTGCGGGGGACACCCGTCTCGCTGACTCCGCTGAACTCGTCGTCGGACGTCTCGATCTCGGCGCGGTGCTCGACGTCCGACTCGAACTCCTCGCGGGTCGGCTTCTCGACGACGTCGCCGTAAGCGAAACGCGACAGCCGCGCGCGTACCTTTGCCTTCCGAGACTGCGGCGCGCGTACGCCGTTGTCGTCGACGTCCTCCGGCATCCCCTCCACCTCTGGGCGCTCGTGCGCGGTCAGCTCGTACGCGCGCTCGCCCGACAATGCGGCGTGCCGCTCGGTGTATCCGCCGTCCGGCGAGCGCTCGATGATGCCGGTCTCGTACCCGTGGAGGACCTGTTCGGCATCGCGGCGCTGTAGTCCGATGCAGATCCGCTTGGTGACGAGGAAGGCGACCACCGGGCCGACGAACACCAGTATCCGTGCGGCCCAGGTGATCGCGAAGATGTCGAGGTGGAAGGTGACGGCGAGTACGTCGTTTCCGCCGGCCGCCCACAGGATGCCGTACCAGGTGATCCCGGCGACACCGAACGCCGTACGCGTGGGGTTGTTGCGCGGGCGTTCGAGTACGTGATGCGTCCGTCGGTCACCGGTGAGCCACTGCTCCACGAACGGATAGAGCGCGAGAACCGTGAACAGGATCCCGGGCACGATCACCGAGGGTACGAAAACGTTCCAGCTGAACGTCCAGCCGAAGATCGTCCACTCGGTGCCGGGCATGATCCGCAGGGCGCCCTCGAGCCAGCCCAGGTACCAGTCCGGCTGCGCGCCCGCGCTGACCTGCGACGGGTCGTACGGGCCGTAGTTCCAGATCGCGTTGATCTGGATGAGCGCACCCATCAGGGCCGTCACACCGAACACGATGAAGAAGAACCCCGACGTCTTCGCCACGTAGACCGGCAGGAACGGGTAGCCCACGACGTTCTTCTCCGTACGCCCCGGTCCGGCCCAGTGCGTGTGCTTGTGGAAGAAGGTCAGGATCAGGTGACCGCCGACCAGCGCGAGCAGCACCGCCGGCAGCAACAAGACATGCAGGATGTACAGCCGAGGGATCACCGCGTCGCCGGGGAACTCGCCGCCGAACAGGAAGAACTCGAGGTACGACCCGACGATCGGGATCGAGCGGACGATGCCGTCGGCGATGCGCAGCCCGGTTCCCGACAGCAGATCGTCGGGAAGCGAGTAGCCGGCAAAGCCCTCGAGCAGCCCGACCGCGAATAGTCCGACGCCGAGCAGCCAGTTCAGCTCGCGTGGCTTGCGGTACGCGCCGGTGAAGAACACCCGCAGCATGTGGATCAGCATCGCGGCGAGGAACAGCATCGCCGACCAGTGGTGGATCTGGCGCATCAGCAGGCCACCGCGGATGTCGAACGAGATGTTCAGGGTCGACTCGTACGCCGCGGACATCTCGACGCCACGCAGCGGCGCGTACGACCCGTCGTACACGGTCTCGGTTGCGCTCGGGTCGAACCACAGCGTCAGAAAGACGCCGGTCAGCAGCAGTACGACGAAGCTCCACAGCGCGATCTCGCCGAGCATGAACGACCAGTGGTCGGGGAAGACCTTGCGTATGAACGGCTTCAGGGCTCGCGCCCCGCCGGTCCGGTCTTCGAGCCAGGCGACGGGCCCACCCGCCTTCCTGCCGAAGCCACTCTCCTCTATCCGCGCGCCCTCGGCCCTGGGCGCACTACTGCTTTCGACGCTCATACCAATACAGACCGATCAGCGGCCGGTTTTGTGACATGGGTGTGACAGGCTGGGCGGGTGAAGCCGCTCACGAGGACCCTTGTCGGCGGCGCCGCGCTCGGCGTCGGCGCGCTCGCGTACTCGCTGGGCTACGAGCGGACGGCGTTCACGGTACGACGCGTCGACATACCGGTGCTGCCGCCGGGCGCGCGTCCGGTCAAGGTGTTGCACCTGTCCGATGTGCATCTGACTCCGGGGCAGCGCGCGAAGCAGCGGTGGATCCGCGAGCTGATCGACCTCGATCCCGACCTGGTCGTCAACACCGGCGACAACCTCGCGCACCTCGATTCGGTCGCGCCGGTGCTGTCGGCGTACCGAGATCTCCTCGACGTTCCCGGCGTCTTCGTTTTCGGCTCGAACGACTACTTCTCGCCCATCGCGAAGAACCCGTTGCGCTACCTGTGGCGACACAGCGGCGGGCGTACGCGCAGGGTCGCCGATCTGCCGTGGCGTGAGCTGCGGGACGCGTTCACCACCCGTGGCTGGCTGGATCTCGACAACGCCTCGGCGCGGCTCAAGGTCGGGGATCTCGAGCTGGCGTTCGCGGGCGTCGACGACCCGCATCTCGAGTACGACGATCTGGGCTCGATCGAGAGCCCCGCGCCGGCCGATGCCGACCTCGCGATCGGCGTCGCCCACGCCCCGTACCTGCGGGTGCTCGACGCGATGAACACCGCCGGCTACCCCGTCATCTTCGCCGGACACACCCATGGCGGACAGGTCCGTCTCCCGTACGCCGGTGCGCTCGTGACCAACTGCGATCTCGACCGCGCGCGCGCCCGCGGCCTCAATCTGCACGCGACCGACGGCAACGCCGCGTCGTGGCTACACGTCTCCGCGGGCCTCGGAACATCGCCGTTCGCACCGATCCGATTCTGCTGCCGACCCGAGGCGACCCTCGCCACCCTCACTCCGATAGACTCCCTGCGCTGGCGGCGCTAGAGCCGCTGACGGGCTGTGGCGCAGGTTGGTAGCGCGCGTCGTTCGGGACGACGAGGTCGCAGGTTCAAATCCTGTCAGCCCGACATAACAACGCGAACGGCCCAGGGCTCCGCCCTGGGCCGTTCGCGTTGTTGTCGGCCCTGACAGGATGCCGGGAGGAGGAGCGCACGGCGAGGTACGAGCCGGGCGCGACGACGGCTCCTGTCAGCCCGCCACCCATGTCGGATCCGCGGCGAGCTCCCGGAACTCGTTGACCAGTCGGGCGGTGTGGAACCCATCCGCCGCGGCGTGGTGCACCTGCACGGCCAGCGGGAGGAACGTACGCCCGGCACGCTCGGTGTAGCGGCCCAGAGTGAAGATCGGCAGGAAGTGCTCCGATGCGCCGTCGATCTGCAGGTTGAAGCCCGAGAACGCCGTCCACGGGATGCTCGAAACGTCGAAGCAGTTCGCCGGCGGTGGCCCCTGCGGGAACATCGAGGTTGCTCCTCTGTGGTCCGCGAGGGCCCGAACGGCGCGATCGTGGAAGCGGGCGAAGTCGGCGTCGTACGGCACCCAGCTGGCCGCGAAGGTCTCGCGATCGGGGTTGAAAACGGTGAACATCGGATGCACCACGTCCCAGACGGCGGGCTCGCCGGCATCGGTCAGGGTGAGGCGAAACTCGGCGTGCCGGTTCACCAGGCTCGCGAGTGCCCAGATCTGGGCGACGTACGTCTTGTGAGTGGACGCGCGAAGCGCCGCCGCGAACTCGGTGACGTCGACGTCGACGGTCATCGCATGGCTGCATGGCACCTGGTCGCGGTAGTGATCGAAGTGCTCTCGGCGTGGCCAGGTGTCGAGGTCGATCGGCCGGGCGGTCTCCATGAGCACCTAGCGTCTCAGACGCCTACCCGGAGCAGCCCCTGCCGGCCCCGGAACCGTAACTTGTGCGCTCTCTAGTTACGCTTATGCTACTAAGCATAACTAACAATTCGCCAAGGGACGGATGGTGCCGGCCATGACCCCGCCGCGAGATGTGCTGCCCTGGACCGCCACCGAGTATCGCGACGTTCCTTGGCGTACGAACCCGGACCAGCATGGACCCGATGGACGACGGCCCAGTTACAGGGACCGGACGCTGCGCTCGGTGACCGTCGAGGTGCCACCAAAGATCGCCCGAGCGCCCGTCGAACCATCACCCGAGCTCGTTGAGCGGTGTCGATACGTGGAGGCTGAGATCGCACGACTGGATGCGCAGTACGGCGCCCAGCTCGTGGGACTGTCGTCCTTTCTGGTGCGCTCAGAGAGCGTTGCGTCCTCTCGGATCGAACACGTCTACGCCGACCTCGACGACATCGCACGTGCCTCGATCTCGGAAGACGCATCGCGGGCTGCTCAGGCGACTGCCGCAGCCGCCAGCGCCATGTCGACGCTCATCCGCGACCAGGGCCCCGGCGAGCCCTTCAAGGAGACGAGCGTCCTCGAAGCCCACAGAGACCTGCTGGAAGATGATCTCCTCGAACGCCGATATGCCGGACAGTATCGCGACGTACAGAATTGGATCGGCGGCAGTGATTTCAGCCCGCGCAACGCCGTCCATCTTCCGCCTCCGGCGACTGAGGTCGCGCCGCTCATGGCCGACCTCACCTCATTCATGAACCGCGACGACATGCCGCCCGTTGCGCAAGCTGCCCTCGCACACGGCCAGTTCGAGGCGATCCATCCATTCCCCGACGGCAACGGCCGCATCGGACGAGGACTGATCGCTGCGATCCTGCGGCGGCGCGGCGTTGCTCGTCAGGTCGTCGTGCCAGTGGCCGCCACCATGCTGGCCGACGTCGACGCGTACTTCGACGCGCTGGTGGCTTACCGTCGCGGTGCCGCCGGCACGTTGGTCGCCTACCTTGCCACGGCCGCTGCCAATGCCACCGGCGAGGCATCCATCTCTGCGGAACGGCTAGGGGCGATGCCCCAGACATGGCGCGACCTCGTACGACCCCGTGCGAACTCGTCGGCAGCCAAGCTCATCGACGGCCTGGTCACGAACCCCGTCATCAACGCACCGGCCGCTCAGCGCATCACTGGTTCGGCCACTCCTCGCACCTACCAGGCTATCGAGAGGCTGAGCGAGGCCGGTGTCCTTCGCGAGATCACCGGACGCTCGCGAAGCCGCGTCTGGGTTGCCAGTGACGTGGTCACGGAGATCGGCGATCTCGACGAACGTATCGGGCGGCGAACCAGGCCCTCGAAACGCTGGGCGTAGAGACCGACTCAGTACGCCGCTCCGGCCGGCAGGTCGCGCTGCAGCTTCCCGAACCCGCTGCGGTGGAAGATCAGCGGCGGGCTCGCGGTGTCGTTGTCGACATGCTCGACCGTGTGCAGCTCCAGGAGCACCAGGATGTGGTCTCCGGCATCGACCTCGCGATAGATCGTGCAGTCGAACCGAACCAACCCGTCGTCGAGCGTCACGGCGCCTGCCTCGGTCACGAGGTACGGCACCTCGTCGAAGCGGCTTTCGACGGGGCCGGCGAGCTGTCGGCAGACCACATCCTGATGATCGGCGAGCACTGTGACACCCAGGTGGCTGGCCCGCCTCAGGTCCGGCCAGGTCTTCGACGTCACGGCCAGGTTGATGGAAACCAGCGGCGGGTCGAGGCTGACGGTGGTGAACGAGCTCGCCGCGAGCCCGACCGGCCCGCCGTCGAGATGGGCGGCGACCGCGACCACTCCCGTCGGAAAGAAGCCGAACGCCTGCCGGAGCCGGTTGGGGTCGAGGTCCTGGTTGGTGTTCAGAATGGTCACGCGTCCTGGCCTTTCAGACTTGCGCTGACGACGTCGGGGAGGTCGGGTCCGAGGCGCAACGACTCGAGGAAGAGCACGATCGTCGCCGCGACCGAGCGATGCGACAGGTCATTGAGCACGTCATGCCGTCCTCCGTCGACAAGCCGGACCCGCGCGTTCCGGGCGCCCGCGTACGACGCCGCGGCGGATGCCGCGGGCGTGACCGGATCCGCCGTGCCGTGGAGTGCGAGCACGGGCTTCTCGGACGCGGGTATCGCGGTCGAGGTCCATGGCAGCGGGTCGCTCAGTGCGCCACGGCCGAAGTCTGCGTCCTCGCCGATCACCTTCCGGTGAACCGGGCACGCGGTGCGCGCATCGACCTCGGCGTCCCATCCGTCCACGCCGACGGAGTCGGGCAGCGCCAAGCCGACGATGACGGCCGCGTCTGCCGCGACCTCGTCGAGCAGCGTCGCCGCCAGGGTCGCGCCGCTGTCGGCGCCGACGAGCACCTTCGGGTCCGGCAGCGACTCATCCGCGAGCAGCTTCTCGATCTCGGCCCGCGTGGCGTCGAGATCGTCGAGGTCGACGGTCGCGAGGCGTACGCGGTAGGCGTCGGCCGACATCCTCGCACCGAAGCGGCCGTACGACGCGGCGGTCTCCCCGCGACCCGGCAGGACGACCAGCGTGCCGCGCGGCGTACCGCCGACGGGTTCATTCCAAGCTTTGGCAGTCATCGTGATCTCCTTCAGTGCGCCCACGTCGAGGTGAACCAGTGGACGGCGCCGGTCTCGGGGTCGTACGAACGGCGCGGCAGCGTGCCGATGTCGGCGCCGTACACATGGATGCCGACGACCGGCTCGTCGCCGCCGCACCGAACCTGATGCACGTCGTCGTCGGTCGTGCAGCAGACGGTGACCTGACCGGCGGACCACTCGTCGGTGCCGGCTCCGACCAGCGGCACCTCAGGGGCAGCCGGCTTCACGAAGCGCGTCTCGACCTCGACGCCGCTGAAGATCCCGACGACCCCCCAGGTCTCGTGGCCGTGTACCGGCGTCCCCTGCCCGACGTTCCAGACCGCGCTGGCGATCGAGAACGACCCGTCGCCGGCGACGTGCAGCGGGTACATGACGTAGCGGCCGGGATCCGGTCGCGTCACGGCGGCCGGCAATGCGAACCCCGAGGCGAGGGTGTCCGTCAGCTCGGTCTGGATCGCCGCGGTGAGCGTACGTTCATCGAGCCCGCGGCCGACGAGCGTACGTACCTTCGCCGCGAACGCGGCAACTTCTGGGACGCTGCTCTCAACGGCGACGGTGTGCGGCCGGGTCATGCGTTCTCCTTCGCGAGGGTACGACCGGCGTAGCCGGCGATGCGGGTACGAAGCCCGGGCTCGGTGACGGTCCACTCCGCGCGTCGGTCGACCCGGAGGCTCATCTCGCCACCCACTCGTCGTACACGTCGGCGTCTGCGCCCAGTCGCGGCGCTCCTCGATCGAGACGCGGGTTCTCGCCTTCGATTCGCACCGGGAACACGATGGTCGGCGTCGACCCTGCGACCGGGACCTCGATCGGCTCCACGAGCCCCGTCGCGACGACGTGCGGATCGGCCAGCATCTCTCCGAACGTGTTGACCGGGCCGCACGGCACGCCCCGAGCACGGAGCTCGGCCAGCCAGTGCTCGCGCTTCTCGGCCGTGAACCGCTCCTGCAGCAGGGACTGCAGCTCGTACTGATGGCGTGCCCGGTCGACCTGGGTGACGAATCGCGGGTCGTCGACGAGCTCGGACACCCCGACGACCTCGGCCACCGCGGCCCACAGCCGGTCGTTGCCGGCCGCGACCGTGAAGTCTCCGTCTGCCGCAGAGAACGCCTGGTACGGAGCGTTGCGCGGATGCGCCGTACCGAGCCGGGCAGGTTCGCGGCCGGAACCCCAGTACTCACTGGTCTGCAGTGCCGAAACACCCAACAGGCAGTCGAGCATCGGGCAGTCGACATGTACGGACCGGCCGCGCTCGCGTACCTGAGGCAACAGCGCCGCGATCGTGTACGCGGCATAGAGTCCGGCGGTGAAGTCACCGACGGGTACGCCTGCCTTCGCCGGCGCGCCGTCCCGATCCCCCGTCACACTCATCAGCCCGGACATCCCCTGGATGACGACGTCGTAGGCGCCGTCGTCGACGTACGGGCTGTTGCGGCCGTAGCCCGAGATCGAGCAGTACACGAGGCCGTTGTGCCCGTCGCTGACGGCCGGGTAGCCGAGCCCGAGCCGGTCGAGCACACCCGGACGGTAGTTCTCGACCACGACGTCCGCGGCCGAGACCAACCCGCGTACCCGGTCGAGGTCCGTTGCGTCCTTGAGGTCCGCCACGACGGAACGCTTGTTGCGGTTGACCGATGCGAAGTTGTGGCTGAACCGCTCGTCCGCATCGGTGGCGAACGGCGGCCACGCGCGCATCTGGTCGCCGCCGGGCGGTTCGACCTTGACCACGTCCGCGCCGAGGTCCGCGAGCAGTTGTCCCGCGAACGGCCCGGCGGCGACATGGGCCAGCTCGACCACGCGTACTCCGTCCAGTGGCCGCACTGCTCAGACTGCCGTCTGTTCGGCGCGGGTGGAGGCCCGATGAGCGAGCTCCTCGCGTACCAACGGCAGCAGGTGGCGCCCGTAGTCGACCGCGTCCTGTAGCGGGTCGTACCCGCGGATGAGCACCGTGTCGACACCGATCTCGACGTAGTCGAGGATCGCGGCGGCGACGGTCTCCGGAGAACCGACCAGTGCCGTGGAGTTTCCGCCGCCGCCCACCGCGGAGGTCGTCGGAGTCCACAGACAGCGATCATGCACGTCGCCCTGCTCCGCGACGGCGAGCAGGCGTTGTGAGCCTGCGTTCTGTGGCGCCTCACCGCGCGGGTGGAGATTGCCGATCCGGTCCTTGAACTGCTCGCCGACGCTGCCGTTCAAGGTGTCGAGGATGCCGTGCGCTCGCTCCCACGCCGCGTCGTCCGTTGCGCCGAGGATCGGCCGGAACGACACGGAGATGCGTGGCCTGCTCGGCCGACCGGCGGCGACGGCCTTCTGCTCGATGGTCTCGATCTGCTCACCCGTCTGCCGCAATGGCTCGCCCCAGAGCATGTACGTGTCGGCATGCTTGGAGCCCACGACGTACGCGGCCGGTGAGCTGCCGCCGAAGAAGAGCTCGAGATGCCGCCCCTGGTAGGGAAAGACCTTCGGGGAGAAGCCCTCGAACCGGAAGTACGTTCCGTCGAAGTCACGAGGGCCGGGGCTGTCCCACGCATCGCGGAGGATCTGCAGATACTCGTCGGTCCGGGCGTACCGCTCGTCGTGGGGTACGTAGTCGCCTTCGCGACGCTGCTCCACGTCGGTGCTGCCGGTGACGATGTTGAGCGCCACCCGCCCGCTGCTGAACTGGTCGAGCGTGGTGAACGTCCGCGCCGCAAGGGCCGGGTGCATGACGCCCGGCCGGTGGGCGACGAGCAGGCCGAGGCGCTCGGTGTGCGCGGCCGCGAACGCCGCGACCTGCGCGCCCTCCGCCCAGCCCGAGCCATAGCCGATGAGGACCCGGTCGAAACCGCCGTCCTCATGGGCACGCGCGAAGCGGGCGGTGTAGTCCGGATCGACCACGGGACCGCTGCCCGGGCGGATCTCGGAGGTTTCGGCGGTGCCGATCATGCCGAGGATCTCGACGTTGTCGTAGCGGTCGCGGTGACTCGCGTGACGGCTCATGGTGTCTCCGTTTCTCGTCCGGCAGGTGCCGGTCGGTCGGTCGCCTGGTTGGCGATGATGCTGATGGACTGGGTGCTCACGCGGACTCCGAGGCAACGTCGTACGCGCCGACGCGGTCACGCCAGCTCACGGCGACGTGGCATGCCGCCTGCCGTTCGGGCGTACGAGGAACCGGGGTGAGCTCGGGCTGGTCGACGCAGGCGTCGTGCGCGAACCTGCATCGCGGGGCGAACACGCATCCGCTGTCGGCCGCCCATGGGCGCGTCCCCGACTCCGGCAACAGCTGATCGGGACGCAACTGGTCCGCTTGGGCGAGGCTCGGAGCCGAGGCCGCGAGCAGAGCGGTGTACGGGTGGGCCGGTCGTTCCAGCGTCGTACGAATCGGGCCGTGCTCGACGATCCTGCCGCGATAGAAGACCGCGACCCGGTCGGCGATTCCGGCGAGCGAGCTGAGGTCGTGGGCAATGACCACGATGGCCAGGTCGAGCTCCGATCGGAGCCGGTCGAGGAGGTTGAGTACGAGGTTGCGATTGGATACGTCGAGCGCGGACACCGGCTCGTCGCAGATGAGCAAGCGCGGCCGGGTAGAGATCGCACGGGCCAGCGAGACGCGCTGGCGTTGTCCACCGGACAGCTCCCGAGGCCGACGGCCGAGGACGCCGTCCGGTTCGAGCCCGACCATCCGGAGTGACTCGGCGACCCGTTCGACACGTTCGCCGCGAGGCAGCGCACCCGCGATGTCGAGCGGTTCCCGAACGAGATCGGCAACGGTCAGGTCCGGGTCGAGCGAGCGAAGCGGATCCTGGAACACCAGCTGCACCTGACCCGACCGTCGGAAGCGGCGAAGGGCCCGGCCACGCAGCCGACCGATGTCGGTACCGGCGAACTCGATCTGTCCGGCCGCGGGCGGGACGAGGCCGACGGTTGCGCGGGCGAGCGTGGTCTTGCCGGAGCCGGTCTCGCCGACGATGCCGATGATGGTGCCGGCTTCGACCTCCAGATCGGCGTCCGACAGCGCGGCCCCGGTGCCGAGGCTGGTCGCCTTCTTCGGCGGCGCGTACGAGACCGACAGGCCGCGAACGCGCAGCAACGGCGAGGATCTGGGCGGAGTCCGCGTATCGACGGGTACGTCGTGGGTCGCGGTCATGCCGACACCTCCCGGCCGGTCCCGACGGCGCGGCGTTCGGCGATGCTCGCGTGCAGCACGCACCGCACTGAGCGGACCTCGTCGACCTCGGTCAGCGGGACCGGACCGGCCAGACACTCCGCCGAGGCGTACGCACAGCGCGGAGCGAACCGGCAGCCGGGCATCCGCTCGCCGGCGGCAGGCGGTTGGCCCGAGATCACCTCGAGCCTGCGGCGTCTCCAGTCACCGATCGTCGCGACGCCCATCAACGCTTGTGTGTAAGGGTGTTGGGGATTGCCGAGCACTTCGTCGACGGGCCCTTCCTCGACGATCTGCCCGCCGTACATGACGAGGATGCGTTCGCAGGTCTCTGCGACGACGGCGAGGTCGTGGCTCACCAGCAACAGCGAGAGTCCGTGCGATTCGCGCAATCGCTGCAGCAGCCGGAGGATCTCGGCCTGGATGACCACGTCGAGGGCGGTGGTGGCCTCGTCGGCGATGAGCAGCTCGGGCTCGCAGGAGATCGCGATGGCGATCAAGACCCGCTGCAGCATTCCTCCCGACAGCTGGTGCGGATAGCGGTGGAAGACACCGGCCGGGTCGTGCAGGCCGACCTCGGCGAACAGCTCGATCGCACGCTGCCGGGACTCCCCGCGGGACGACCCGCGCTTCACCCGCAGCTGCTCGGTGAGCTGGTGCCCGACGGTCAGCGACGGGTTGAGGTACGACGCCGGGTCCTGGAACACAGCGCCCAGGCGTACGCCCCGCACGCGGTCCCAGGTCGCGCGCCGAGCTCCCGTCAGCTCGAGCGCGTCCCTGCCGTCGCCGAGAACGATCCGGCCGCTGTCGACCTCGCCGGACTCGGGTAGTAGGCCGAGTACCGCCCGACAGGTGAGTGTCTTGCCGCTGCCCGACTCCCCGACCAGTCCGACAGCCTCACCGCGTGCGACCGCGAACGAGACATCCTGAACCGCCACCAGGTGGTCGCCGACCGAAACCTGCAGGCCTTCGACCTCGAGGGTGCGCTCACGCCTTGACGACATCGTTCTGCTCCTTCGGTTGGATCGACACGGGTGTCTGGCGCGACCGGCGTCGCCGGAGCGTCGACGCTCCGGCGACGTCGCGGATGACGTCGGCGAGCAGGTTGAGGGAGCCGACGGTGGCCATCATCGGGATCGCCGGGAAGACCGGCGCCCACGGTTGCTGAGCGAGGAAGCCGAGATCGGAGGCGAGCATGCCGCCCCAGGTGGGTGCCGGCGGCGTGACGCCGAGACCGAGGAAGGACAGGGATGCGACGACGAGCAGAGCCGCCCCGGTCGCCTGCGCCAACGCGACCGCCACGTTCGGTAGCACCTTGGCCCAGATGTGCTTTCGCAGCGTCCACCACTCGGTCGCGCCCATCAGCTCGGCGGCCTCGACGTACTGCTCCTTTCGCAGCCCGATCGCCACCGACCTGGTGACCCGGAAGAAGATCGGGCTGATCAGCACCCCGATCGCGATCATGGCCTGCTGGAGCCCATTGCCCAGCGTGCCCGCCACCGCGATCGCGAAGACCGTGAACGGCAGGATCACCAAGGTGTCGCTGACGCGGAGCGTGATCCACTCGAGTCGTGGTCCGAGCCACGCCGAGGCGAGCCCGGAGGGTACGCCGAGGACCGCGCCGATGAGCACCGCCTCGACCGCACCGACGACCGACAGGCGAGCGCCGGCCATCACCCGGCTCAGCACGTCGCGGCCGACGTAGTCGGTGCCGAGAAGGTGTTCGGCGCTCGGTCCCTGTAGGACGTCGTCGGTGTACTGGTGGAGCGGGTCGTGCGGCGCCAGAGCTTCGCCGAAGATCGTCAGGAATCCCACCGCCACCAGGACCAGCAGCGCGACTCGTGCGCTCGGTATCCGCCACAGCGCTCGCAGCGTGGTCATCGGCCAGCTCCCGTCGTACGCTCGCCGCGCCGGGCGACCGGGTTGAGCACCAGCTGCAGCACGTTGATCACGAGGCTCGCCGCCACCACGATGACCGCGGTCACCATCAGCGTCCCCAACACGACCGGCACGTCGCCCTTCTCGGCCGCCTGCAACGCGAGCTGGGCGACTCCAGGTAGTCCGAACAGCTTCTCGGTCATCACGGCGCCCCCGATGATCAGCGGGATCGCGAGTCCGATCACCGCGAGGGTCGGCCCGGCGGCGTTGCGCAGTACGTGCCCGAACAGCACGCGCCGACGGCCGAAGCCCCGCATCTGCGCACCAACCGCATAGTTCTCATGCAGCTGACCGATCAGGGACGTACGAAGCTGACGTGCGATCGACGCGGCGACGTCGAGGCTGAGGGCGAGCGCGGGCAGGATGGCGAAACGCAACCACTGCAGTGGATCGACGTTTATCGGCACGTACCCACCCGCGGGAAGAGCCTGCAGCTTGACCGCGAAGATCACGATCAGCCCTATGCCGATGATGAACGGCGGGAGCGTACCGAGCACGGAGCAGACGAGCGTGACAGCCCGGTCGAAGGCCCCGCCGTTGCTCAGCGCGGCACCGATGCCGGCTCCGCCGCCGATCAGGATGGCCAGTGCGAGCGCCAGCGCGGCGATCGACAGGTCGACCGGGAGTGCGGTCTTGATGCTGTCGGTCACCGGGATCGTCGTGAACCACGATCGGCCCAGGTCGCCACGGAGGGCGTCGCCTACCCAGTCGAAGTACTGCACGACCAGCGGCCGGTCCAGCCCGAACTCGTGGTTGAGCCGTTCGATGTCCTCCGGTGTCGCGGTCTCGCCGAGCGCGGCGGCCGCCGGGTTACTGTCGCTCAGCGCGCCGAGCGCGAACGTGATGACCGAGGCCAGGAAGAGAACGGTGGCGGTGATCACGAGCACACCGGCCGCCGACCTCAGCAAGGGAATTGCCTGGTTGAACCGCGCACCCGCCCGGCGGACGTACGACTGCGGCACACGTGAGCCGGCGGTCGTGGACGCGACGCTCACGAAGCGCTCACTCCCTCGAATCGCATCAGGCTCGGCAGGCCGGGGAGATCCGAGACGTTGTTGCGGGCCACGATCGCGGGAGCGAGGTACAAGAACGTGTTCGGGAAGGTCGTCACCGCGATCTTGGTCGCCTCCTGAAGAAGCGCGGGGTACTCGTCCGCGTCGGTCGGGGTCTCCTTTACCTTCTTCAGCTGTGCCACCAGCTTCGGGTTGCTCGCGCGATCGGGATTCATCAGCCCCTCGGCGCCGAACAGCACCTGGAACGCCTGCACCGGCGACTCGCGTCCGGCGAACCCGTCGTACGTGAGCGCTCTGGAGTGCTCGATGTAGACGAGCTGGGTGTGCTGCGTCGACGGAATGGTCTCGATGGTCGCGTCGAATCCGACCTCGTTGAGCTGTGACTGGATCTGCTCGACCGCCGCGTCGGCCAGGCCGGAGTTGGTGAGCACCGCGGGCACGGGCAAGGTGACGCCAGCATCGCTGAGCAGCGTTCGCGCCTTCTCCGGGTCGTAGGCGTAGAGGTCGGCGAGGTCGGGATTGTAGCCGACGTACCCGGGCGGGAACGGCTGATAGTTGACGTCCCCGACACCGAAGTTGGCGACCTTCTTGATCTTCTCGCGGTCGATCGCGTACTTGAGCGCCTCGACGACGGCGGGGTCCTTGAACGGCTCCATGCCGGCGTGTACGTCGAGGCAGTTGACGTACATCGATTCGATGACCTGTACGTCGAGGCCTGCGTCCTCGGCCTGCTGCACCTGCGCGCCCGCAAGGCGGGCCACGTTGTACTGGCCGGACTGCACCGACGCCACGACGGTCGCCGGGTCGGCCTGCGGGTAGAGCTCGAACGCCGACACCTTGATCTCGTCGGCCGCGAAGAAGTTGGTGTTCTTCTTCATCGTCGCGTGGTCGTTCTGGGTGTACGCGGTCACGGCGAACGGCCCCGACCCCGCGGGTTGCGTCGCCAATGAGTCGACATCGTCCTGGAAGGCGGCGGGGTTGACGACCATCCCGGTCTTACCGGCGAACAGCAGCGGATACTGATAGTCGATCTCGCTCAGCTCGACGACGACATCGCGCGCTCCCGAGGCGGAGACCCGCTTGATCGTCGTCATCTGCGGAGCGATCAGCGAACCGTCCTGGGTACGACCGCGCTCGATCGACTTGACGACGGCGGCAGCGTCGAGCGGGCTGCCGTCGCTGAACTTCAGTCCGGGCCGCAACGTGAATGTCACCTTCGTGCCCGACTTGTCGTACGCCCACGACTCGGCAAGCCACGGTACGGCGTTGCCCTGCCGATCGAGCGCCGTGATCGGGTCGTACACGAGAGCCAGCATCTGTACGTCCGAGCCCGCCGACGAGGTGACCGGGTCCCACGTGGTGGGCAGCTGCCAGGCCCACTTGATCGTGCCCCCGCTCGTACCGACGCCGGTCGACGTCCCGCCGCACGCCTCGAGGGCGAGGAGCATGCCGGCCCCGAGGCTGAGGCCCAGGAATCCGCGGCGGCTGAGGTTCGCGGGTGATCGGGTGGAGCGCGCGGGCGTCGCCATGGCGCGTCTGCCTTTCGTCGGTTCTGTCGGGACGGTGTGTCGGGTTCGCGCGCAGGGCTCAGACGGCCTCGTCGACCGCCTCGCGACGCTCGGTGTGGCGGTTGGCCGGGATCGGAAGCCCGAGGTGTCCGCGCAGCGTGGTGGAGTCGTAGTCGGCGCGGAACGCACCGCGCTCCTGCAGGATCGGAACGACCTCGTCGACCACCCGGCGGAAGTTCGACGGATGGTCGATGCCGATGTTGAAACCGTCGCAGGCCCGCGCCTCCCACCACTCGATGAGCTTCGCCGCAACTGTCTGCGCCGAGCCGACGAACTCACCCCGGTGGAACTGTCGGGTCGACTCGACGGTCTCGCGGAGGGTCCAGCGGTTCTCCACCGCCTGCTGGGTGATCGCCCGCGCCCGCGTGTAGAACGAGCGCTCGCCGTACGCGAGAACGTCTGCCGGGAACGGGGCATCGAGGTCGTACTGTCGGAAGTCGTGCCAGCCGAACGGGCGGCCGAACTCGCCGAGCGCCGCATCGAAGGTATGGTCGCGGTCGTTGTTGTACGCCTCGATCTCGCGCGCTTCCTGGTCGGTGTCGCCGACAACGACCTTGATGCCGGGCATGATCACCAGCTGGTCGGGGCGACGTCCGAACTTCGCCCGGGCACGAGTCTTGAGGTCGTCGCAGAAGGCTTGGCCGGCGCCGATGTCTGCCGCGTGGGTGAAGATGCCCTCGCCGAGACTCGCCCCAAGATCTCGGCCCTGCTCGGAATCGCCCGCCTGGAAGATCACCGGGTGGCCCTGTGCGGAGCGGACGAGGTTGAGCGGGCCGCGTACCTTGAAGTACTTCCCGTCGTGGTCGAGCCGGTGCTGCTTGCCGCGGTCCAGGAAGGCGCCGGAGGTGCGGTCGCGTACGAAGGCGTCGTCCTCGTAGGAGTCCCAGAGCGCTTGTGCCAGCTCGATGAACTCGCTCGCCCGGCCGTACCGGGTTTCGTAGTCGTAGTGGTCGTCGAGCCCGTAGTTCCCGGCCGTACCGGCGTCGCCGGTCGTGACGACGTTCCAGCCCGCGCGCCCACCGCTGATCAGATCGAGCGAGCCGAGGCGGCGTGCCAGATTGAACGGGCTGTTGAAGCTCGTCGTCGCCGTACCCACGAGACCGATGTGTTCGGTCTGGGTCGCAAGTGCGCTCAACAGGGTGAGCGGTTCGAGCCGGTTGAGATAGTGCGGCGGCGAGTTCGGGGTGATGAACTGGCTGTCGACGATGAAGACCAGGTCGAACCTGCCGCGCTCGGCGAGCCGTGCCATCTCGACGTACCAGGCGATGTCGACGCTTGCGTCGCCCGGGATCTCCGGGTCGAGCCACAGCGTGTGGCTTCCCGGTCCGCCGGTGCCGTACGGCACGGCGCCGAGGTGCATCTGTCGCTTCGAGGTCATCGGTCGCTCCAACACGTGGCTTGCGTTCTTTGTCTATCAACTTAGATGACTTAAACTCGAGAATCCAACTCCCGTTCGTGATGTCGGACCATCACGAACCGTGATCGAAGGATCGATCGATATGAGCCGTCAGCTGGACATCGCGCCCTTACGCAGCCTCGTGGCCGTCGCCGACTGCGGCGGCTTCCAGCGCGCCGCAACGTCGCTGCACCTGAGCCAGGGCGCGGTGAGCCAGCACGTACGCCGGCTCGAGCGGGTCGTGGGCCGGCCGTTGATGGAGCGACACGGCCGCGGCTCGCGGTTCACCGACTCCGGCGAGCAGCTGCTCGCGCAGGCACGTCGGCTGCTCGATCTCCACGACGACACGCTGCGCAGTCTCGCGGTCGACCCGGACGAGACGATCACGATCGGCTCGACCGAGCACGCGGCCGCCCAGCTCCTCCCGCCGCTCGCCGCGGCGCTCGAGACCGAGCCGTCGGGTTACCGGTTCCGGTTCCGCATCGACCGCGGTCCGCGCCTTCGCGAGGCACTCTCCGCCGGCACCGTCGACCTCGTGCTGCAGCTGACGGCGACGGATCCTCGAGCGCGACCGGTCGGCGATCTCGATCTGACGTGGTACGCGTCACCGTCATGGCGTTGCCCACCGGCGAAGGAACCGGTGCCGGTGGTCGCGTTCGACAAGCCTTGCGTACTGCGTAGCCGTGCCCTCGAAACCCTCGCTGCCCACGGCATGCCGGCCGTTGTCGGCGCGGAGGCCACCCAGCTGGCCGGCGTCCAGGCCGCGGTCGCCGCCGGTACCGGCGTCGCGCTGATGGCGACACTCGGGCACACGCCGGCCGGCCTCGTACCGCGCGACGACCTCCCCCTCGCCGAGCCGATCGGGCTCTCCGTGTGCCCTCGCGACGGTTTGTCCGAGACGTTCGCCGAACGCACCGCCGCAGCCCTGCGCCCCCTGCTCACGCCGGTCGCTGGCCGCGTACGGGTCAGCTGACGAGGCCGACCACCACGATCATCGGCAACGCGACCACCGAAGCCAGCGATGTCACGAAGGTCAGGGCCTTCAAGGTGCCTCGCGTGGACACTCCGAGCAGCGTCTGGAACATCCAGAAGAAGTTGCTGTTGACATGCAGTGCGAAGAGCGCGCCCGCGCCGATGGCGAGGCCGATGACCGCGGCGGGAACGTCGAGCTCGCCGACGATCGGCCCGATGATGCCGGCTGCCGTGATCGCGGCCACCGAGATCGAGCCGATGGCGAGGTGGAGCACCGCCGCAATGAGCCACGCCAGAAGGATGCTGACCACCACCGGGGTACCGGACTCGGCCGAGAAGAGATCGCCGAGCATCTGGTCGAGGTCGGTCGCACCGATGACTGCGCCAAGCGAGCCGCCGACACCGGTGACCAGCAGGATCTGACCGGTGGTGTCGAAGCCTTTGCCCAACGCCTGTTCGACCCGCTCAACCCCCATACTGACGCGGGCGAGGATCACCGCCCCGACCAGCCCGAGGAAGAGGGCGAGCACGGGGTTTCCGAGGAACGCGATCAGCTCGTTGGAGAAGCCGGCGGCGTCGGCGATCGCGCCGAAGGCGATCAGCAGGAGGGGCACCAGCACGGGGAGCAGTGAGACGAACAACGAGGGCAGCTTGCGGTCGTCCCCGTTGTCGGCCGTCTCGGCGGCGAGCGCCTCCTCCTCGAGCAACGACTCGGAGGCGGCCTCGTCGTTCTCGGGGTTCCAGAAGCCGCGCTTGAGCAGCCTGCTGTAGATGAACGTCGTCAGCACCGCCGTGAGCGGGCCGATCAGCAGCCCGTAGACCAGCATCGTGCCGAGTGGTACGTCCAGCAGGCCGGCGATGGAGACGGTGCCCAGGCCGGGTACGACGAAGACGTAGCCGACGAGTATGCCCGCAGTCAGCGCGCCGCCCATCAGGCCGAGTCCGTGACGACCGAGCTGCGGCGCGGCCGAGCGGGCCAACGGCGCCGCAAGGACCAGTTGCACGTCGACATAGATGGACGGAAAGATCGTGCTCAGGGCGGCGCTGAGTGCGTACGGGAGCCGTTTGGGGCCGAGTACGTCGAGCAGCAGCCGTACCAGCCGCTGCAACGCTTCCATCGAGAACAGGAGAGACCCGATCAGGACTCCGAACCCGATCAGCAGTCCGACCTCGGCCATGATGCCGCCGAAGCCGTCCACGATCGTGGTCAGAGTCGTCTCGAAACCCAGCCCTGCGGCGAGTCCGAGGTAGAGCGAGCCGATCACCAGCGAGATCACTGGATCGACGCGCAGCACGATGATGAGGAGGACCACCGCGAGGATCGCGACGGTGGCGTTGAGGGCGATCAAGGTGTACCTGCCTTCTGCAACGGGGCCGAACCCCTGGGGCGCCGGTGTGACGGACACCACTGTTGCGGCCACAATGTGGAGGGTCACCCTTCTGTTCATTACGTACGCAGCGAGTCGAGGCGCGCATCGTGAACCACCCAGGACATCCCCGCCAGTGGAGCCTGGCTGCCCAGTTGATGGCGCTGCAGCTCGCTGTCGTGGTGCTGCTGTTGGGAGCCGGTCTCGCCGGCGCGTACCTCCAGGTGGCCGACACGAGCGAGGACCGGGCCGCCAAAGTGAGCGTCAGCGTGGCCTCGACGATCGCGGAGATGCCGGCCGTACTCCAGGCACTCGACGACCGAGATCCGAGCGAGACGCTGCAACCGCTGGCCGAACGTGTCCGGGTCCGCACCGACACGGACTTCGTGGTGATCATGAGCCCGACCGGTACGCGCTACAGCCACCCGGACCCGACCCGGATCGGGCACACCTTCATCGGCACGATCGCGCCCGCGGCCGCCGGCGGGACGGTGATCGAGACCTACACCGGCACCCTGGGACCGTCGGTACGAGCGGTGGTGCCGGTCCGTTCGGACGGCGAGGTCGTCGCGCTGGTCTCCGTGGGCATCACCACCAGTCAGGTGAGCGAGGTGCTCGCGACCCGGATGCCTCTGATGGTGGGCTTCGCGGTGCTGGTGTTGCTGGCCGGGACTGTCGCGACGTGGCTGATAACGAGCCGGCTGCGGCGCCAGACGCACGGTCTGGGTTCGTCGGAGCTACAGGCGATGTATGACCATCACGACGCGGTCCTCCACTCTGTACGCGAAGGGCTGATGGTGGTCGACGTCGACGGGCGCGTACACCTGATCAACGACGAGGCGGGCCGACTGCTCGAACTCGGACCCGACGACATCGGCCGCAGGGTTGACGAACTCGGCCTTCCCGAGGACCTTGCAGCGGCGTTGTCATCCGGTGAGCGACGCGAGGATGAACTCCACGTCTCCGCCTCGAGGGTCCTGGTGCTCAACCAGACCAGCACCCAATGGCAGGGTCGGCATCTCGGCACCGTCACGACGCTGCGCGACCGCACCGAGTTGGAGGCCCTGACGGGTGAGCTCGACCGCGCACGCAGTCTGACCGACGCGCTGCGAAGTCAGCAGCATGAGGCGATGAACCGGATGCACACGGTGGTGTCACTCATCGAGCTCGGGCACCAGGAACGGGCCAAGGCCTTCGCCGTCGACGGGTTGCACCTTGCCCAGCGACTGACCGACGATCTGGTGTCGTCGATCAAGGAGCCCACCCTGGCTGCGCTGTTGCTTGGCAAGGCTTCGGAGGCGGGAGAGCTCGGGATCGAGTTCGAGGTCGAGGTCGAGGGTGAGCTCCCCGAGGGCGTGTTCGAGGCGCGCGATCTGGTCACGATCGTCGGCAACCTGGTGGACAACGCGTTCGACGCGACGCAGAATCGCACCACTGGGCGGGACAGGCCGGCAAGGGTCGAAATCGGCCTCCACGTCGCCGACGGTCGGCTGCACGTCGACGTCGTCGATTCCGGCGACGGTCCCCCGGCCGACACCTCGATCATGTTCACCAGGGGCTGGTCGACGAAGTCGAGCTCCGGAGAGCAAGCGCACGGCCTCGGTCTTGCACTCGTACAGCAGACGGTCCACCGGCTGCGCGGCACCATCGAGGTGCGTGACGAGGAAGGTGCGATGTTCTCGGTCGAGCTGCCCTTCAGCCTCGATCCGACTGCCAATCGAGACGAGGTGACCGATGCTACGAGTTCTCGTGGTTGAGGATGAGCCGACAACGGCGGCAGCGCATGGCGAGTACGTCGGACGCGTTGCCGGGTTCGAGTTGGCCGGCACGGCGTACACGGGGCAGGAGGCGTTGCGCGCGCTCTCCAACGGGGGTATCGACGTCGTGCTGCTCGACATGAACCTGCCCGACCGACACGGCCTCGACGTCGTCCGCGCGATGCGCGCAGCCGGCGACGGCACCGACGTCATCGCGGTCACGTCTGCCCGCGAGCTGACCGTCGTACGCCAGGCGGCTTCGCTGGGTATCGCGCAGTACCTGCTGAAGCCCTTCGTCTTCACGGCCCTGCGCGAGCGTCTCGAGTCGTGGGCGAACCACCGGCGCACGGTCGAGGGCCAGGAGGTGGTGACCAACCAGCAGTCCGTCGACCGGCTGCTGTCGCGGCCGCGAGCGACGACGAACAACACGTTGCCGAAAGGGCTGAGCCCGGAGTCGCTGGACGCGGTCACCGGTTTGCTGCAGGAGGCCGACGCCCTCAGCGCGGCGGAGGTGGCAGACCGGATGTCGTCGTCGAGAGTAACGGCCCGGCGCTACCTCGAGTACCTCCACGACATCGGCCTGGCCGTCCGCCGGCCGCGCTACGCCGCCACGGGCCGCCCCGTGATCGAGTACGTCTGGCGGGCTCTCACCTAGTGCCCTGCACTAGTAGTCGATTCCGATATCGCCGGCGCGATCCCACCTCTGATACTGCTTCCAAGTGATCGCCGGCCACTTCGTGTGTCCCGGCCTGGGGCGGACCCGGTCGAAGTACGGGCGGGGTTGAAAGCTCGGATCGACGAAGCAGCCCTCACCGTAGTAAGCGTCCTCCGCGGCACAGTCGGCGGCTACCGACGAGGGTGACGGCCGTTGGCCCGCGCTGACCCAGTCGTCGAGAGAGCCGATCGCCGCGGCGTACTCGGAGGCGCTGAGGGTGCTGTGCTGGTCCTCCCTGGTGAAGGTCTGGACGAGATGCTCGGACGCACCTGCCGCTTCGAGCGAGGAGCGGTACGCCGACTCGTGCTCCACGAACGCCGTCGGGTCGTCGATCGCATGGAGCGTCAGGATCGGGATCGACACGTGTCCGGTGAGGTCGCTGTCGAACGACAGGTCACGACGCGCGGACCTGTCGGGCCGATACCGGGCGACGCCACGGTTGAGAGCCCGATCATCGTCGGACCCGGAGTAGCGGACACCGCGGTTGCTGAACGGGTTCTCGTCTCCCAGCCGCTCGTGCACGATGTCTCGGAAGGTGAACGTCGCGAACTCGAGGTGGGACACCAGGGTCTCCTCGGGGATGCGGACCACCGACAGGATGTTCGACAGTGCCTTGCGCTGTTCGGCGGTGCGTTCACTCGGGGGTGACTCGTACCCGGTGCACTCCTGGACCCGCTGCTCCAGATCTTCGTCCGTCATCGTCGAGTCCGCTGGCAGCCCGCGCCACAGCGCGTACTGCGGCTCGTCGGGACGGGGATGGTTGCCGCAGTAGTACTGGTAGACCACCCGCAGATCGAGCCGGTAGTCGTACCCGCGACTACCCCCACCGAGCACACCGCTGGTCAGCAGTGCCCCGTCGTAAGGACTCGAGGAGCCCTTGCCGTACATCTCCAGGAGCTTGGCTGCGACGTTACCGCCCCAGGACTGGCCGTGCAGCAGGGTGGTCCTGGGCTCGCCGAAGGAGTCGACGAACAGTTTGCGCAGTTGCTCGGTGTCGGTGGCGGCCATCTGCGCGCCGTACCCACCGCGGCGATACGAGGTGCCCGCCCATGCGTAACCCTCCTTGACCATCACCGACCAGCGGTCGAGATCGTCGAGACTGCGCTCCGGGTCGGCGGCGCCGAGGCCGGGGCCGCCATGGGCATGGACGACCAGGTCGCCGGCCCAGTCGTCGGGCACCGCGATCCAGTAGTACGCGCCGGACTCCTGACGTCCGGAGTAGCACGTCGTGTCGTTCGGAATCGACGACGGGCACTCCGCCTCGGGGAGCGTCGCTCTTACAGACCCGGGTGCCGCCGGCGCTTCGTCCGCGTCGGCCATCGCACCTGGCCCGACGACGACGCAGGCACCTGCGGCAACGAGCGCCGCCGCCCGCCAGGATCGTCGATCGGCGAGGGCACGTACGCGCGCCCGGAGCATCAGTGAAACCGTCATTGGGTTGCCTCCCTAGGCTCGATCACCTTGACGACAGCTACCCTCGATCGTGCGATCTCACGTGACGCGGGTCACGCTTGCGTACATTGTGTTCGCGCGACTGCCCCGGACCCGCTGTCATCGCGTGAAAGGCCCGAGAAAGTCGCATGCGATGGGCTGTCGCCGACAGCACGCCCAATCACGTACGACGGGGTGATCTCGATGGCGCATCTGTTCGACCCGTATCCGGCGTCGTCGGCGTCCGTACGCATCGCGGCGCGGCAGGGCCCCGGCCCCGCGACCGCGATGGCCGGTGTCGAGGCGTCGTTCGACCAACGGCACCGCGCGACGGTGGACGAGGCCGAAGGTGACCTCGAGGGTTGGGACGGACCTGGGCCGGACCGAGATCATGGAGCCCCTGGTCGCGAGCCGTTGACGGACCGACGTGGGAACGCCGTCGCCGGCCCGTGTCACACTGGCGCAATGGCGAAGCGATGGCGAGACGAGATCGCCCTGAGCAAGCGCAGCGGTCTGCTGCGGCGCCGCAAGGGTACGAACACTGGCGGTGTCGACACGCTCGAGCGCGACGACGAGACGACCAAACGACGCCGGATCGCCGGCGAGCGTCCGGGCAGCAAGCCCGACGAGACCGACACGGCGGCCGAGCCGTCCGAGTCCCAGGAGCTGGCAGCGGAGCTCGCCGAGAAGTTGGCCGGTCGCCGCCGGATCCCTCAGCCCGTGTGGGCGACCACAACCGGCCTCGTCGTCGGGGCTCTGCTCACCGGCCTCGTGTACGCCGGGATGCAGACGTTCCAAGCGATCTACAACACCCCCGCCGGCGGCGGCACGGGTGCGGTTGTCCTCGTCGCGGTCCTGATCGTCTCGCTCGTCGCCGGCCGCTCCCTGCTGAAGTGGCGCGGCCTACCGGATCCCAACGCCACAACGCTGCTCGCCGTTCTGCTCGTCGTGATCGTGATCCTCGCAGCGCTCCTTCCGATCGTGTTCTCGGCGTGGATGCTGCTCGTCACCCCGCTGCTCGGCGGCGCTTCCTACCTCGTGTCCCACCTGCTGATCGCACACTTCGGCAGCAGGTGAATGACCAGGCGGCATACTGACCCGCATGGACAAACCCGCAGCACCGCACGACGCTCCGCTCTGGTCGCCGCCGGCCGACGTACGCACGACGACTCGCATCGGTGACTACCTCGAATGGCTGGAGCAGGTACGCGGGCTGACGTTCGAGTCGTACGCCGCGCTGTGGCAGTGGTCGGTCGACGACCTCGACGCGTTCTGGATGTCGGTGTGGGAGTACTTCGGCCTGTCGGATCTGGCCTCGTCGTCGACGCCCGAGGTCGCCTTGTCGGACGCGGCGATGCCCGGTGCAGTGTGGTTCCCGGGTACGACGGTCAACTACGCCGAGGCCGTGCTGCGGATGCCCGGACGTACCGACGACGACGTCGTCGTGCTGGGTGAGTCACAGACGCGCGCTCCGGTACGTCTGACGGCCGCCGAGCTGCGTGACCAGGTGGGCAGGGCGCGGGCCGGCCTCGTACGCATGGGCGTACAGCGCGGCGATCGGGTGGCGGCGTACGCGCCGAACATCCCCGAGACGCTGATCATGCTGCTCGCGGCGGCTAGTCTCGGCGCGACGTTCTCGTCGTGCGCGCCGGAGTTCGGCACGCGCAGCGTTGTCGACCGTTGGCGCCAGATCGAGCCGACGGTGCTGTTGGCGGTCGACGGTTACGGCTACGGCGACAAGCCGATCGACCGACGCGAGGAGGTTGCCGCGATCCGTGAGGCGCTGCCGACCCTCGAGCACGTCGTCTGGCTGCCCTACCTCGAGCCCGACCGCGCGGCCCCCGATGACGCAGTCTCCTGGGCCGCGTTCACCTCTGAACCGGGCGAGCTCGCGTACGAGCCGGTGCCGTTCGACCATCCGCTGTACGTGTTGTACTCCTCGGGCACGACCGGCCTGCCGAAGCCGATCGTGCACGGCCACGGAGGGATCCTCGTCGAGCACCTCAAGGCGCTCGCGCTGCAGAGCGACCTCGGGCCCGACGATCGCTTCTTCTGGTTCTCCACGACCGGCTGGATGATGTGGAACCTGCTGGTGTCGGGCCTGTCGGTCGGCTCGTCGATCATCATGTACGACGGGAATCCGGGATCGCCGAATCTCGGCGAGCTGTGGCGGATGGCCGAACGCACCGAGATGACGTACTTCGGCACCAGCGCGCCATACCTGCTGACGTGTCGCAAACGCCGCATCGAGCCGCGCACGATCGCCGATCTGTCCCGACTGCGCGGCGTCGGATCGACCGGGGCACCGCTGCCCGCCGAGGGATTCGAGTGGGTGTACGAAGCGCTCGGCGACGGCGTGCACCTCGCGTCGATCTCCGGCGGCACCGACGTCTGCACCGCCTTCATCGGCGGCGTACCGCTGCTGCCGGTGTACGCCGGAGAGATCTCCTGTCGCTTCCTCGGCTGCAAGCTGGAGGCGTACGACGAGCAGGCGGAGCCGGTGATCGGCAGACTGGGAGAGCTTGTCATCACCGCACCGATGCCGTCGATGCCGGTCGGGTTCTGGGGCGATGCCGACGGATCGCGTTACCGCGACGCGTACTTCGAGCACATCCCCGGCGTCTGGCGGCACGGCGACTGGATCACGGTCACCGAGCGCGGCTCATGCATCGTGTCCGGCCGTAGCGATGCCACGCTCAACCGCGGCGGCGTACGCCTCGGCACCGCGGAGTTCTACTCGGTCGTCGAGGCGCTCCCGGAGGTTGCCGACAGCCTTGTCGTGCACCTCGAGGACGACGGCGGCGGCGCCGGCGAGCTGATCCTGTTCGTCGTACCCGCCGAGGGCACCACCGTCGACGACGCACTGACTCGCTCGATCGCATCCGCGCTACGTACGAACCTCTCGCCGCGCCACGTACCCGATCGCATCCATCAGGTGCCGGCACTGCCACGCACTTTGTCGGGCAAGAAGCTCGAGGTGCCGGTCAAGAAGATCCTGCAGGGCGCCGACGCCGAGAACGCCGCAGCCAAGGGCGCCCTCGCAAACCCCGAGTCGCTCGACGCGTTCACGACGTACGCCCGGCGCTGAGCGCCGCCGCCTGAGCCGCACGTTTCAGCCCCAGATCCTGAGATTTTGGGGCCGAGACGTGCGGCCCACGGGGCGTCGGCAGCAGCCGAACGTGCACGGTGACGAGATCGGCGCCGAGTACCCGCACGTTCATCGCGTTCAGCGCGCGGAGCGGATGCCAGGCGATGATTCGCCGTTGCCGCGCCAACGCGTCGTCGTCGGGCGGCACGGTCGCGATGCCGCGGACCCACCGGTACCGCAGACCGACCCGCAGGCGTACGCGCACCCGCGGGTCCGCCGAGATGTTGTGCACGTAACCGGCGCGCATCCCGTGCTCGGCGATGATCCAGAACGAGTCGCCCTGGCGCCCGTTGCCGACCGGGACGCGGCGAACCCTGCCCGACCTACGGCCGCAGGTCTCGAGGATCGCCAACCCCAGCGGGTTGATGCCGATCGAGAGGAAGAGCCTCATCAGTGGGTTGATCGTCCACCGCTGGACGGTTCGGACGACGAGAACCTTGGCACGACGGCTTCGCATGGTCAGCGCGAAGAGGCCGACGTACACAACCGACTGGACGGAGCATGCGATCACGCCTCCGCCGAGCCCGGTGAAGTGGAGCAACCATACGAGGGCGAGGGCCGCAATCGTCCCGGCCAGCATCCCCCGCGGTGCTGTAATACGACTGTATGGCTTCATACGACTGTATGATGCCACGCATGAGCGAGGAGTCAACCGAATCCAGCAAATCGACCGCGATCACCGGGGCGTTGCTCGCCATCGTCGACCAACACGGCCTGGACCGCGTGAGCGTACGCGAGGTGGCAGCGCACGCAGGTGTCTCGATCGGCACCGTCCAGCACTACTTTCCGACCAAGGACGCCATGCTCGCCGCCGCGTACGACGAGGTCGTACGCCGGCTGCGCACCCGGCTCGACTCGGTGAAGATCGGTGGCGACGTACGCAAGAACCTGACCCTCGTCCTGCGCGAGCTGCTACCGCTGGACAAGCGGCGAGTGGCCGAGACCCGCATCCACCTGGCGTTCGCCGCCCGCGCCGCGACGGATCCGACGCTCGCCTCGACACAGCAGGCCGCATTGGCCGAGATCCACGTGGCGCTCACGGACGCGTTCGTACGCGCCTGGGGCACGCGCACGCCCAAGGACACCGCCGAGCTGGCGGCACACGTCGCGATCGCGATCGCGGACGGCCTTGCTCTGCACGCGGTCAGCTCCGGGCGCTGGCTAACGCGCCGTACGCAGTCAGAGGCGCTCGGGCTGGGGATCAACGCCGTCCTGGCCGTCGGCGAATGAGCGATTCCTGACAGCCTCCCACCAACGGGGCGTGTTTAAACGCCATCCAGGCTTGGGAATCCTCTGCTCATCAGCACTCGAGACCCGGAGCAAGCCATGGGCAGAACGAAGACTCTACGCACCACAGCGCTCGCAACGCTCGCCGTTGCGGCCCTCGCACTCGTGTCGGCTCCCGTCGACGCATCGAGCGGTGACGAACCCAAACCGATCGCCGAACGCGCAGGCATCGACGCCCGCGGCGACGCGTACATGGGCTGGCGGCACACCCCCGCACCGCCGCTCACCGATGACCGGGCGCTCCGACAGACCGGCGATATCTCTACCCAGGGTTCGGATGTGACCGGTATCGACGTCGCGAGCTACCAGGGCGACGTCGACTGGGGATCCTGGAAGAGCAAGGGCACGTCGTTCGCGTACGTGAAGGCGACCGAGAGCACGAGCTACACCAACCCGTACTTCACCAGCCAGTACAACGGGTCGTACGGCGCCGGGCTCATCCGCGGCGCGTACCACTTCGCGACCCCCGACACGTCCTCGGGAGCGACGCAGGCCCAGTACTTCGTCGACCACGGCGGCGGCTGGTCGGGCGACGGCAAGACGCTTCCGGGCGTCCTGGACATCGAGTACAACCCTTACGGCGACACCTGTTTCGGCATGACGGCCGGCCAGCTGACCTCCTGGGTGCAGGACTTCAGCGACACCTACCGCGACCTGACCGGTCGAGACGTCGTGATCTACACGGCGCGCAACTGGTGGGTGCCGTGCATGGGCGACACGAGCGCGTTCTCGCAGACGAACCCGCTGTGGGCAGCGGACTACCAGAACGACCCGCCGGTGCTCTTCGGCGGCTGGGGGTTCCACACGTTCCACCAGTGGACGTCGGATCCGCTCGACCAGGACTACTTCAACGGCGCGTACGACCGGCTCGTCGCGCTCGCGACGGGCTGAGTCAGCGGTCGGCGAGGAGCTCGGCGATCTGCACCGTGTTGAGCGCAGCGCCCTTGCGCAGGTTGTCGTTGCTGACGAACAGCACGAGGCCGCGGCCGCCTTCGACGCTGGCATCCTGGCGGATGCGACCGACGTAGCTCGGGTCGTTGCCCGCGGCCTGCAACGGCGTCGGAACGGAGGCCAGCTCGACTCCCGGCGCGGCCGACAGCACCTGCGTGGCCCGGTCGACCGAGATCGGGTCGGCGAACTCGACATTCAGCGACAACGAGTGACCGGTGAATACCGGCACGCGTACGCAGGTGCCCGATACGCGAAGCTCGGGGATGTCGAGGATCTTGCGGCTCTCGTTGCGCAGCTTCTGCTCCTCGTCGGTCTCGTACGAGCCGTCGTCGACGACCGAACCGGCCATCGGCAGCACGTTGAACGCGATCGGGGCCACGTACTTGTGCGGCTCGGGGAAGTCGACCGCGGAACCGTCGTGGGTGAGCTCGCTCGCGCGGTCGGCGACCTTCGTGGCCTGCTCGGCAAGCTCGGCCACGCCGGCGAGGCCGCTGCCCGAGACCGCTTGGTACGTCGAAGCGACCATCCGAACGAGTCCGGCCTCGTCGTGCAGCGGCTTGAGCACGGGCATCGCGGCCATAGTGGTGCAGTTCGGGTTGGCGATGATCCCCTTGCGTACATCGGCGATCGCGCCCGGGTTGACCTCGCTGACGATCAGCGGCACGTCGGGATCCATCCGCCATGCCGACGAGTTGTCGACAACCGTGGCGCCCGCCGCCGCGAACCGCGGTGCCTGCTCGCGCGACGTGGCTCCGCCCGCGGAGAACAACGCGACATCGAGGCCGGACAGGTCGGCGGTCGCGGCATCCTCGACGGTGATCTGCTCGTCGCGCCACGGGAGCGTACGACCGGCCGAACGCGCCGACGCGAAGTAGCGCATCGAGGCGACCGGGAAGTCACGCTCGTCGAGCAGCCTGCGCATCACGGCGCCGACCTGCCCGGTCGCGCCGACCACGCCGATGTTGAGTCCACTCATCGTCCGGTGCCTCCATAGACAACGGCCTCGACCTCGTCGGAGTCGAGGTCGAACGCCGCATGCGCCGCGGCGACGGCGTCATCGATCTGGTCCTCGTTGACGACGACCGAGATCCGGATCTCCGAGGTGGAGATCATCTCGATGTTCACGCCCGCATCGGCGATGGACTTGAAGAACCGCGCCGTGATGCCGGGGTGTGACCGCATGCCGGCGCCGATCAGCGACACCTTGCCGACGCCGTCGTCGTACAGCAGCTGGTCGTAGCCGACCTGGTCCTTGAGGCGCGCGAGGGCGGTCATCGCCGTCTGGCCGTCGGCCAGCGGGAGGGTGAAGGAGATGTCGGTGAGCGCGGTGGCCGCGGCCGAGACGTTCTGCACGATCATGTCGATGTTGATCTGTGAGTCGGCGAGCACCTCGAAGATGGCCGCGGCCTCGCCGACCTTGTCCGGTACGCCGACGACCGTGATCTTGGCCTCGCTGCGGTCGTGCGCGACGCCGGAAATGATGGCCTGTTCCATGGGCTTCTCCTCGGGTGCCTCGACGACCCACGTACCGGACTTCGTCGAGAACGACGAGCGGACGTGAATCGGCATGCTGTGTCGGCGGGCGTACTCGACGCAGCGAAGATGCAGGATCTTCGCGCCCGCTGCCGCCATCTCGAGCGTCTCCTCGTACGACAGCTCGGGGATGCGCCGCGCCGTCGGCACGATGCGCGGGTCGGCGGTGAAGATGCCGT
This sequence comes from Solicola gregarius, assembly GCF_025790165.1. Lineage (GTDB taxonomy): Bacteria > Actinomycetota > Actinomycetes > Propionibacteriales > Nocardioidaceae > Solicola > Solicola gregarius. The sequence continues at coordinate 2,384,287 of NZ_CP094970.1, read as the reverse complement.
CGACATCGGTGTATATCTCGCACACATCGGCCTCGAGTGCGGCGGCGAGCGCCACCGCCGTCGTGTCCGAACCGCCACGGCCGAGCGTGGTGATGTCCTTGCTGGTCTGTGACACGCCCTGGAAGCCGGCGACGATCGCGATCGCGCCCTCCTCGAGCGCGTGCTCGATCCGGCCGGGCGTGACATCGATGATCTTCGCCTTGCCGTGCGTCGAGTCGGTGATCACGCCCGCCTGCGAGCCGGTGAACGACCGCGCCTCCTGGCCCAGGTTGCCGATCGCCATCGCGAGCAGCGCCATGCTGATCCGCTCGCCGGCGGTGAGCAGCATGTCGAGCTCGCGCCCGGTCGGCAGAGGCGAGACCTGGTGCGCGAGGTCGAGCAGCTCATCGGTCGTGTCACCCATCGCCGAGACGATCACGACGACGTCGTTGCCGGCCTTACGGGCAGCGACGATCCGTTGTGCGACTCGCTTGATGCTCTGGGCGTCGGCGACCGACGAGCCGCCGTACTTCTGCACGACAATGCCCACGAAGAATTCCTTGATCGATACGTTTGGAGGCGCGCCACGCTGCGCCCGACCATTCTAAGGCCCGGTGTTCGGCCGCCCGACGCTCGTCCGTCAGCTGGATCGCTCGGCCCGCTCGATGCGGGCGGCGATGCCATCCAGGATGACCTCGAGACCGAACAGGTAGCTCTCCTCCTCGCCCGATCCCTCGGGGTCGTCGATCTCGCCCGACCACGCCACGCGGTGGATCGACGGGTACGTGTGCTCCTCGGCCACGGCGCGGAGCACGGCGGCATAGTCGTACGACTGTCCGCCACGCTCGGCGGCCACCGCGGCGTCGTACGCCATCCGACCCTCGCCAAGTGTGTACGAGCTGAGCAGCCCGACCACCCCCATGGACTCGGCATCACTCAGCCCGGTGCCGTCCAGCGCGGCCATGGCCTGCTCGATCCACGCGAGAGCCTGTGGCCCCGCAGGAGGGGTGACGATCGGTAGCTCGAGGATCCACCGCCTGGCCTCGAGCATCGTCCACTGCCCGATCGCCCAGGAGCGCAGCTTCGAACGCCAGTCGTCGCCCTCGATCTCGGGAGCCCCGGATGAGCTCGCGTTCCACATCAGCTGGAGCAGCTCGTCCTTGTTGTCGACGTAGCGGTAGAGGGACATCGTGGTGAACCCGAGGTCCTTCGCGACGCGCGCCATCGATACCGCCGACAGCCCCTCGGCATCGGCGATCGCGATCGCCTGTTCGACGATCGCCTCGAGAGTCAGCCCCGGTTTCGGCCCCTTGCGGCCTCGCTCGCGGCGGCCCCACAGCAGATCGAGACCCGGCGGCAGCGCCGTCTGTCCATCGGACTCCATGGCTCACCTTCTATCTTCCCGGAACCCTCTTGCGCAAATCTGTGTATGGCATATACAGTTCCGTGTATGACATACACAGTATCAGTCTCCGGGCTTCGGAAGGCATATGGGGAGCAGGTCGTCCTCGACGGCGTCGACCTGTCCGTCGAGCGCGGCACGGTGTTCGCACTTCTCGGCCCGAACGGCGCCGGCAAGACCACCGCGGTCAACATCCTGGCCACGCTCGTACGCCCCGACGCCGGATCGGCCACCATCGACGGCCACGATCTGCTGACCGACCCCGACGGCGTACGCCGCTCCATCAGCCTGACCGGACAGTTCGCCGCGGTCGACGATGTCCTCACGGCCGAGGAGAACCTGGTGATGATGGCGCGCTTGCTACGACTCAGCCCCAAGGCAGCCCGGGTCCGCACCCGCGAGCTGCTCGCGGAGTTCGACCTCGAGGGCGTGCGCGATCGCCGGGTCAAGGCGCTGTCCGGCGGCATGCGGCGTCGCGTCGACATCGCGGCGAGCGTCATCGTCAGGCCCCGACTCCTGTTCCTCGACGAGCCGACGACCGGGCTCGACCCGCGCAGCCGCGAACAGACCTGGGCCACGGTGCGCCGCCTCACCACGGAGGGCGTGACGATCCTGCTCACGACCCAGTACCTCGAGGAGGCCGACCAGCTCGCCGATCGGATCGCCATGCTCAACGGTGGCCGGATCGTCGCAGAGGGGACCGCCGATGAGCTCAAGAGCAGCCTCGAGGGCGAGGTCGTCCGACTCGAGTTCGCGGAAGCCGACGGATTCGAGCGGGCCGCACGTACGGTCCCCGTCGCCGACGCCGACTCTGCTCGCCGCACGCTCGACGTCGCGACCGATGGCTCCGCCGACCAGGTCCGCGACCTCCTGACCCGCCTCGACACCGCGGGCATCCCCGTTCAGCGGGTGTCACTGTTCCGACCGTCCCTCGACGACGTGTTCTTGTCCCTCACCACCGAAAAGCCCAAGGAGGTTGCGCTATGAGCGTCGCCTATGCGCTCGCGGATTCCCGCGTGATGGTCACCCGAAGCCTGCGCCACACCGTGCGCAACGTCGACGTGATGTTGACGGCGGTGATGCTGCCCGTCGTGTTGATGCTGATGTTCGTGTACGTGTTCGGCGGCGCCATGGACACCGGTACGTCCGAATACGTCAACTACGTCGTGCCCGGCATCATCCTGCTCTGTGCGGGCTTCGGCGCCGGCAGTACGGCGCTGAGCGTCGCCGGCGACATGGAGCAGGGCATCATCGCCCGCTTCAAGTCGATGCCGATCACCAGCTCCGCCGTCGTGATGGGGCACGTAGTCGCGAGCGTCGTACGCAACCTGGTGGCGACCGCGCTGGTCATCGGCGTCGCGTTCGCGGTCGGCTGGCGACCCGACGCCACGCTCGTCGAATGGGTGGCCGCTCTCGGCCTCGTCGTGCTGTTCATCCTCGCGATCTCGTGGCTCTCGGCCGCGTTCGGCCTGCTGCTCAAGACCGTCGAGGCCGCGAACGCGTTCACGTTCGTGCTCCTGTTCCTCCCGTACGTCAGCAGCGCATTCGTACCGACGAACTCGATGCCCTCGGCGCTTCAAGGCTTCGCAGCGCACCAGCCCGTCACTCCGGTGATCGAAACGCTGCGCGGCCTGTGGATGGGTACGCCGATCGACACCAACGCGTGGCTTGCGATCGCCTGGTGCGGGGGAATCCTGGTGCTGTCGTACGCCTGGGCGATCTGGTTGTTCCGCAACCGCACCAGCAGCTAGCTGTGATGCCCGGGCATCACAGCTAGTCGACCAGCCGCTGCCACAGGAACCGGTACGCCATCGCCGTCATCTGCGCGACCTGCGCGTTCGTGGCCGCGCCGCCGTGGCCGCCCTCGATGTTCTCCCAGTACGTGACGTCCTTGCCGTGCTCGAGCATCAGGGCGGCCAGCTTGCGTGCGTGGCCCGGATGCACCCGGTCGTCCCGGGTCGAGGTCGTGAGCAGCACCGGCGGGTACGTACGGTCGGGATCGAACCGATGGTACGGAGAGAAGGACTGCAGGAACTCCCAGTCGGCCGTGTCGGGGTCGCCGTACTCCGCGACCCACAGGGCACCGGCGAGCATCCGGTGGTAGCGCCGCATGTCCAGCAACGGAACGCGGATCACGATGGCGCCGAACAGGTCCGGATACCCGGTGAGCATGTTGCCCATCAGCAACCCGCCGTTGGAGCCACCCATCGCACCGAGATGCTCCGGCGACGTGATCCCGCGGTCGACCAGGTCTCTGGCAACGGCGGCGAAGTCCTCGTACGCGCGGTGCCGGTTCTCGCGTAGCGCAGCCTGGTGCCAGGCCGGGCCGTACTCACCCCCACCCCGGATGTTGGCGACGACGTAGACGCCGCCGCGCTCGATCCAGGCGCGGCCGATCGCCCCGGAGTATTCGGGTGTTCGCGATATCTCGAACCCGCCGTAACCCGTCACCAGCGTCGGCGCGCTGCCGTCGAGGGCGAGGTCGCGCGGGCGTACGACGAAGTACGGGATGCGCGTGCCGTCAGCCGATGCGACGAAGTGCTGTTCGACCAGCGACCGGGATGCGTCGAAGAACGCCGGCGACGTCTTCAACCGCTCAGGCTCGGCGTCCGAGTCGGCAACGCCGGTCAGCGAGAGCGTCGGAGGCTGGAGGAACCCCGTGGTCGTCAGCCACACCTGATCGGATTCGTCGGAGTCGACGGGGCGCACCTGCACGCTCCCCAGCTCCGGTACGCCGGGAACATCCCGTCGAGACCAGTCCGCGGGGTCGACGACCTCGACCCGGTAACGGACGTCTTCGAGGAGCGTCAGTACGAGGCGACGAGCGGTCCACGCGTACCCGGCGAGCGAGGTCGACGGCGTCGGCTCGAAGACCAACGTGAACTCGCGGGCTCCGGCCAGGAACGACTCGAAGCCGATGCCGAGCAGGGACCCGGCGAGGTACGTACGATCGCCGAGCACCCAGTCGTCGCGCAGCTCGACCAGCATGCCGTCCCGCTTGACGCTGAGCTCGGCCGAATCGGGGATGTCGATCTTGGTGAGCGAGCCGTCGCTGCCGACCAGGTAGTCCTCGGCGGAGTAGAACGTCATCGCCCGGACGACCCAGTCGCGCTCGAACCCCGGCGTGCGGTCGTGGTACGCGACAACCATCAGGTCGTCGGCGGCACCTTCGTACACGATCTCCGCGTCCGCAAGCGGCTCACCGCGACGCCACCGGCGGGCGATCCGCGGGTGACCGGACTTCGACATGCTGCCCGGCCCGGTGTCGGTCGAGACGTACGTCGTGTCCGCATCGATCCAACCGACGTCGCCCTTCGCCTCTGGGCGATGGAAGCCGTCACCGACGAACGCGCGCGTCACGAGGTCGAACTCGCGCGTGACGTCGGCATCCGAACCACCGCGCGAGAGGCTGACGAGGGCCCGCTCGTACGCGCGCGGGCCGGTCCGCAGGATCCTCGCACCGTGCCAGACCCAGTTGGTGTCCTCGAGATCGTTCAGCGCGTCGATGTCGAGAAGGACGTCCCAGTCGGGGTTGTCGGTGCGATAGGACTCGAGGGTCGTACGCCGCCAGATGCCCCGCACATGCTCGGCGTCGCGCCAGAAGTTGTAGTACCACTCGCCCGCCTTGGCGAGCTCGGGGATTCGGTCGTCCGAGTCGAGAACCTCGAGGATCTCCTTGCTCAGTTGGGAAAACGGCTCATCGGACGCAACCGCGCGCTCCGCCTGCGCGTTCCGCTCCCGCACCCACGACAGTGCGTCGTCACCCTCGACGTCCTCGAGCCACAGGTACGGATCATCGTCGGTAGTCGCCATGGCGCCAGCGTACGGGCCGAGGTCAGGGCGTGACGGGGGTCAGCAACCGACGCGGCTCCTGCAGCGCACGCCCGACCTCGTTGGAGTCCCGCTCGGTGCCCGGCCCCGGTCGCATCTCGACCTCGCGAGGCGGGACGGCCAGCCTGCACGACGGACAGTTGCCGACCGCGTCGAGGCGTTCCCCACAGTCCGCGTGCACGAAGGCTCGGCGTACGCCGCCGTCGTACGGGATGAACTCGTCGCCCCATCGCGACAGGGTGTGCACGGCCGGCCAGAGACACTCGCCGGCGTCGGTGAGCACGTATTCGTAGCGGGGCGGGGCGTCCTGGTACTGGCGCTTCTCGAACACACCGGCCTCGGTCAGCGCCTGCAGCCGCTCGGCCAGTACGGCGCGCGGTGCACCGACATGGGAGTGGAAGTCCTTGTAGCGGCGCACTCCGTAGAAGGCGTCGCGAAGGATGAGCATCGTCCAGCGCTCACCGACGAGCTCGAGTGCCCGCGCGAGAGCGCAGTTCTGTCCGGTGTAGTCCTTGCCGAGGGCCATTCCACCATCGTAGCGCAGTGAGTTCACTCACCGAACTTACTGTGGTAACGTCGGTTCGGTGACTGAACCGACAACCGCGACCCGCGTCGGCGCGGCAACACACCCGAGGGCAACGCTGGCGCTCACGGCGGCGGCCACCTTCCTGGTGCTGATGGACTACACCGCCCCGCTCACGACGATTCCGGACCTCGCGTCCGCACTCGACGCGAGCGCCGCCGAGCAGACCTGGCTGATCAACTCGATGCCGCTCGGCCTGGCCGCGTTGCTGTTGGTCTCGGGCGGGCTCGCGGACGACTACGGCCGCAGACGCCTCTTCGTCGTCGGTGCAGTGGCGCTCGCGGTCTCGCTCGCGTGCGCCGCCGTCGCACCTGGTTCGGTGACCTTCATCCTCGCCCGCGTCGTACAGGGTGCGGCCGGTGCGGCGGTGCTCGCGACGAGTCTCGCGCTCATCGCGGAGGCGTACGACGGCAGCGCACGCGTACACGCCCTGGGCATCTGGGGCGCCTCCGTCGGCGCGGGTATCGCCGTCGGACCGCTCGCGTCCGGTGTGTTCGGCGCCGCACACTGGGCGGGTCCGTACTGGCTGTTCGCGGTCGCAGCGGCCGCGCTTGCAGCGGTCGCCGTACCGACGCTGACCGAGTCGCGCACTCCGAACCCCGGCCGCCCCGACCTGATCGGCGCGCTCACCCTCGGCATCGGCCTGGCGCTGCTTCTCGGCGCGCTGACCGAGGGCCGCTCGGGGTGGGCTTCGCCGTCCGTCCTCGCACTCTTCGCCGGCGCGGCCGTGCTCATCGCGGCCTTCGCCGTCAGCCAGGCGCGAGTTCGACGTCCGCTCGTCGACCCCGCGCTGTTCCGGCATCCGCCGTTCCTCGCATCGACGATCGGTGCGCTCGTCACGGGCATGGCGATCATCGGGATGATGAGCTACCTCCCGACCGTGCTCCAGCTCGACGCCGGGTTCGCCGCGATGGCGACGGCGGGCCTGTTCGTGTTCTGGTCGGGCACGTCGGCCGCGGTCGCCTACTATTCGCGGCGGCTGAACCTGCGGCCTGCGCCCCAGCTGGCCGCCGGGTTCGTCGTGGCAGCCCTCGGACCGCTCAGCTGGCTCGGCGGGTTGGGGTCCGACGACTGGCTACGGCTGGTGCCCGGACTGGTGGTCGCCGGCGCCGGCAGCGGGCTGGTCAACGCGGCACTACCGCGCCTTGCCGTCGAGAGCGTGCCGGCGCAGCGTACGGCGATGGGGTCGGGCGCCAACAACACCGCCCGCTACGTCGGGTCGTCCATCGGCGTCGCGGTCGTCATCGCCATCGTGCAAAGGGTCGCGGACGGCGGAGGTGCGAACGACCTCGCACACGGCATGGATGTCGCCATCATCGTGACGTCGGTGATCGCACTGCTCGGAGCGGCGTTCACGTACGTGCTCGTGCGGGATTGACGTCGTCCCCTACCCGCGGTAGGCCCTGAAGATCCGCAAGTCCCTGGCCGGCAAACGGCTCTGGGCTCGACACGATCTCCAATGGCTGTCGTACGCCTTTCCGATCGTGTCCGGCCGGTGTAGGAATGGTTCGTGGCTGACATCGAAGTGGACGTCGTGGTCCTGGGCTGGGGAAAGGGCGGCAAGACCCTGGCCGGGGCACTCGGTCGGGCAGGCCGGAGCGTCGCCGTGGTCGAGCGCTCCGCGCAGATGTACGGCGGCAGCTGCATCAACATCAACTGTGTGCCGACCAAGGCCCTCGTCCATCAGGCCGAAGGTCGCCCGGACGGCGTGGACGCTCAGGACTGGTTCTCCGCTGCGATCGGCCAGCGCGACGACCTCGTCGCCAAACTGCGGGCCCGCAACCACGCCATGCTCGCGGAGGTCGACGCCGTCACGTTGATCGACGGCCATGCACGATTCATCGGCCCGCATCAGGTGGAGGTCCAGGCAGGCGACGATCGCCTGGTGATCGACGCGGAGACGGTGGTCGTGAACACCGGCACCATCCCGGCGGCCCCGGACATCGAGGGAGCGGCCGGCAGCTCTTGCGTGTACGACTCCACCACGCTGCAGCACGTCGAGCCGTTGCCCCGACGGCTGGTCGTCGTCGGTGGCGGGTACGTCGGCTTGGAGTTCGCCGGCATGTTCGCTCATTTCGGATCTCAGGTCACGCTGGTCGACCACCATGACGAGTTGATGCCCGGCGAAGACCGCGACGTCGCGGATGCCGTGCGGTCGCTGCTGGCCGATCAGGGCGTCGAGTTCATCCTCGGTGGCGCAATCGGCTCCGTGCGCGATGAGGGCGGCGCGAGCGCGCGGGTCGTCGTCGCGCCGTCCGAATCCGCCGACGCCACCGAGCTCGACGCCGATGCCGTGCTCCTCGCGACGGGCCGCCGGCCGGCGACGACGGATCTCGGTCTGGACGTGGCCGGGATCAGCACCGATGACCGCGGCTACGTGGTCGTGGACGAACGGCTGCGGACCTCAGTGTCCGGGGTGTTCGCGATCGGCGACGTGAGCGGCGGCCCGCAGTTCACGTACGTCTCCCTCGACGACTACCGGATCGTCCTTGACCAGCTCACCGGCGGCGGCACGCGTACGACGACCGATCGGGTCGCCGTACCGTCGACGACGTTCCTCACGCCACCGCTCGCCCGGGTAGGTCTCAACGAGAGCCAGGCGCGCGCACAGGGGCACGACTTCCTGGTCGCCACCAAGCGGGTCGCCGACATCGCCGCCATGCCCCGGCCGAAGATCGTGGGCGAGACCCACGGCTTGGTCAAGGTCATCGCCGACGCCCGGACCGACCAGATTCTGGGCGCCACCCTGTTCTGCGTGGATGCCCAGGAGGTCATCAACCTGGTGTCCCTCGCCATGCGCACGGGCACCACCGCCACACAGCTACGCGACAGCATGTGGACCCATCCGTCGAGCACCGAGGCGCTCAACGAGGTTCTCGCCGGACTGCAACCGTCAGGCTGAGTCGGCGGGCTGCTTCGGGGACCGCAACGCGACCTGGGTGTACGCGAGCGTCAGGAGCGCCACGATCGTCAGCAGCGACAAGCCGACCGTGTAGCCATGGCCGATTACGTCGTACGTCGCACCCATGACCAACGGCGGGAAGTACCCGCCGAGACCCCCGGCGGCGCCGACGAGGCCGGTCACGCTCCCGACCTGTGCCGACGGCGCACTGACCGCGACCCAGGCAAAGACGCCGCCCGACCCGAGCCCGAGGAACAACGCGAGCAGTACGAAGGCGGTGCCGGCCGGGATCTCCGGCTCGGGCTGCAATGCGACCACCACCGCCATGACCGCCGCGCCGAGCAACGAGACGCTGACCACCGGCTTCGGTCCGATGCGGTCCGACAGCACACCGCCGACCGGGCGAGCGATGACGGCGGCGATCGCGAACCCGGCCGTGCGCGTGCCCGCCTCGGTCAGGTCGAAGTCGTAGATGTCATTGAGGTACGTCGGTAGGTACGTCGAGAATGCCACGAAGCCGCCGAACGTCACCGCGTACAACAGCGAGAGCTGCCAGGTCACGCCGAGCCTGAGCGCACCGACGAGCTTGGGCACGAACGGTTCCGTGCTCGGCTTCCACTCGGGCGAATCCGTCATCAGCAACCAGCCGAGCCCCGCGGCGACGAGCATGGCAACCATCACGATCAGATGCGTCATCGTGTAGCCGAACCAGTCGACGAACCGCGGCGTGAAGAACGCGGACAGTGCGGTGCCACCCATCCCGGCCCCGAAGATGCCGGTCGCGAAGCCACGGCGCGACTTCTCGTACCAGGCGTTGAGAAACGGGATGCCGACCGCGAACGTCGTGCCGGCGATGCCGAGGAAGAAGCTGAACACGACCAGCAGCCCGTACGAGTCGGCGTTGCCGGCGACCGCGATGAGCAGTACGAACGGCGCGGCGACGACCATCAGCAGCGGCATCATCCGCCGCCCGCCGAACCGGTCGGTCAATCCACCGGCAACGATGCGGCCAACCGATCCGACCAGCACGGGCATCGCAACGAGCAGCGACTTCTGGTTCGGCGACAGATCGAGCTGCTCGGTGTAGTGCGTGCCGAGCGGCGCCACGATGTTCCACGCCCAGAAGCTGATGGTGAACAGCACTGTCGCAACGATCAGATTGCGGGTCGCGCGCTGCTCCATTGGTCCTCCTCAGCGGTCGCGGTCTCGCGTACCGACGGGCGACCATCCCCGCGGTGGAGTACGTGACCCCGACGCCGCGGCTCGATCGCGGCTGCGATAGACGATGTAGGGACGGAACAGGTAGTGCACGGGTGCGGTGAATGCATGAACGAGCCGGGTGAACGGCCACGACGCGAACAGCAACATCCCCACCAGCGCATGGATGTGGAACTGGATCGGCGCCGCGGCCATCGCGTCGACATCCGGCCGCAGGTAGAAGACCGAACGGAACCACGGGGATACGGTCTCGCGGTAGTTGTGTGCGTCGTGTCCCGCCCCGACGCTCACCAGCGTCGTCCACAGCCCGAGTGCGATCGCACCGACCAGCAGCACGTACATCGCCTTGTCGTTCCAGGTCGTCGCCATGAACACCGGGCCCGTACGCCGACGGCGATAGATCAAGATGATGATGCCGGCGAGGGTGCACAGTCCGGCGATGCCGCCGAAGAAGAGCGCGTTGAAGTGGTACATGTCCTCGGAGATGCCGAGCGCCTCGGTCCACGACTCGGGGACGACCAGCCCGCCGATATGGCCGACGAGCACGAGCAGGATGCCGAAGTGGAACATCGGCGAACCGATGCGCAGCAACCGCGACTCGTACAGCTGGGACGAGCGGGTCGTCCAGCCGAACTTGTCGTAGCGGTACCTCCAGATCGTGCCGCCGATCAGCACGGCGAGGGTCAGGTACGGGAGCACGCCCCAGAGCACGACGTCCATCAGGGCATCCCCTGCGTGGTCTCGTGTATCGGCAGCAGCCTCGGGTCGTACGGCTCGAGCCCGACCGACTCGGTGGGCGGACCCGCACCGGCCAACTGCATGACGGCGACCCGGTCGGCCGGAGATGCGCCGGGCAATGTCGTGCATACGGCCGTGACCACGCCCGCATACGGCGACTCCCTTTCCTGCAAGGCGATCCGCAACAGCTCGAGGCTCGGCCGGTACGCCTGTAGCAGCTCGTACCCGTCGTCGGGATCGACCAGCGACGCGTACTCGAGCACCATCGGGAGGAAGTCCGGCAGCTCGCCGCCGGTCTGCACGAGGAAGCCGCTGTCGCGGTAGCGCCGCTTGAACGACCCGAGCACCTCGCCGCGACGCCTGGTGTCACCGTCGGTCCAGTACGAGAGGTACAGCGCGTGCTTTCGCGAGAGGTCGAAGACCTCGACGTAGTGGCGCGTCAGCGCATCCAGCGGTGTCAGGGCCAGGTGATCGACGAAGTCACGGAGCAGCCGAGTCGGCTCGGAGTCGGCCTGCTCGGCGAGTGCCGCACGGAGAATGGGGAGTTGCTCGATCAGGTCCTCGTCCGGATATCCCAGGCACCACGACGCTGCCTGGTAGGCGACTCGGTTGCTCCTGCTCCTGGCCGCACTCATGACCGATCCTGCGGCGGGAACATGCCATCGGGTGTGCCGTTGCCGTCCCAGTTCAGCAGGTTCACCCGGCCGCGCAGCCCCTCAGACCCTGCGGGTTGGTCCGACGTCTGCCGTCGTCGAAGCGCCTCGAACGTCTCGACCGCCACCGGCGCCGGTTGACCGCTGGCCTCGCCGAACGGTCCCGACTCGTACATGCCCGGCCCGCCGTCGTAGTCGAGCGAGCAGCCGATCTCCTCGAGCTCATGCGCCTGCTCCACATGGGCTTTCGGAATCACGTACCGCTCGTCGTACTTCGCGATCGCCATCAGCCGATACATCTCGTACATCGACTCCTCGGACATGCCGACGTCCTCGGGTATCGAGGCGTCGGACTCACGTCCGAGGGTGATGTCGCGCATGTACGCGCGCATGGCGGCCAGCTTCTGGAGTACGCCCGTCACCGTGTCGGTGTCGCCGGCGGTGAACAGGCCGGCGAGATACTCGACCGGAATGCGGAGAGCCTCGATCGCACCGAACAGGTTGCCGCGGCCCTCTGCGTCATGCCCCTGTTCCTGCAGCAGATCGACGATCGGCGACAGCGGCGGCACGTACCAGACCATCGGCATGGTGCGGTACTCCGGATGCAACGGCAGCGCGATCCGGTACTTCTTCGCGAGCGCGTACACCGGCGACCGCCGGGCGGCGTCCATCCAGTCGTCGGGAATGCCGTCGCGCCTGGCCGCCTCGATGATCTCGGGGTCGGTCGGGTCGAGCATCAGATCGAGCTGTGCCTCGTAGAGATCCTGCTCGTCCGGCGTCGCGGCCGCCTCGGTCACCCGGTCGGCGTCGTACAGGAACAGCCCGAGGTAGCGCAGCCGGCCGACGCACGTCTCGGAGCACACCGTCGGCAGGCCGACCTCGATGCGGGGATAGCAGAACGTGCACTTCTCCGCCTTGCCCGACTTGTGGTTGAAGTAGATCTTCTTGTATGGGCAGCCGGTGATGCACTGCCGCCAGCCGCGGCAGCGGTCCTGGTCGACGAGCACGATGCCGTCCTCGGCCCGCTTGTAGATCGCGCCGGACGGGCAGGACGCCATGCACGACGGGTTGAGACAGTGCTCGCAGATGCGGGGCAGGAAGAACATGAATGTCTGCTCGTACTCGAACTTGATCTTGTTCTCCGACGTACGCCGGACCTGCTCGACCATCGGGTCGAGATGGCCCATCTCCGGCGCGCCGCCGAGATCGTCGTCCCAGTTGGCGGACCACTTGATCTTCGTGTCCGAGCCGGTGATCAGCGACTTCGGCCGGGCGACGGGGAAGTCGTCGCCGAGCGGCGCCTCGACGAGCGCCTGGTAGTCGTACGTCCATGGCTCGTAGTAGTCGTCGAGCTCGGGCTGGACCGGGCTGGCGAAGATGCTCAGCAGCCGCTTGACCCGACCGCCCGTCTTCAGCCGCAGCCTGCCGCGACGGTTGAGCTCCCACCCGCCACGCCAACGGTCCTGGTCCTCGTACCGACGCGGATACCCCTGGCCGGGCCGGGTCTCGACGTTGTTGAACCAGACGTACTCGGTGCCCGCGCGGTTTGTCCAGGCCTGCTTGCAGGTGACCGAGCAGGTGTGGCACCCGATGCACTTGTCGAGATTCATCACCATGCCCATCTGGGCCATGACCCGCATGTCTCCACCTCCCCTAGTACGTGACGTCCTGCGAGCGTTTGCGCACGGTCGACACCATGTCGCGCTGGTTGCCCGTGGGCCCGAGATAGTTGAACGCATACGAAAGCTGGGCGTACGCGCCGATCAGATGGGTGGGCTTGACCAGCAAGCGGGTGACCGAGTTGTGGATGCCGCCGCGCCTGCCGGTCGCCTCCGACTTCGGCACATCGATGGTGCGTTCCTGCGCGTGGTAGACGAAGACGACGCCGGTCGGCATGCGATGGCTGACGATTGCCCGACCGACGAGCACGCCGTTGGGGTTGACGCACTCGACCCAGTCGTTGTCCGCGACCTCGATCGCGTCGGCATCCGCAGGACTCATCCAGACGGTGGGCCCGCCGCGCGACAGCGACAGCATGAACAGGTTGTCCTGGTACTCGGAGTGGATCGACCACTTCGAGTGGGGTGTCAGGTAGCGCACCGTCACCTGGTTACCGCCGTTGGGCCCGAACGGCGGAGCGCCGAACAGCCGCTGCATGTCGACCGGCGGCCGGTACGTCGGCAGCTGCTCGCCGAGGTCGCTCATCCAGTCGTGGTCGAGGTAGAAGTGCATCCGACCGGTCAGCGTGTGGAACGGCTTCAATCTCTCGATGTTGACGGTGAACGGCGCGTACCTGCGCCCTCCCGTCTCGGAGCCCGACCACTCCGGCGAGGTGATGACGGGCACTGGGCCCCGCTGGGTGTCGGCGAACGTGATGCGGCGTTCCTCCGACCCTTCGGCGAGGTCGGCCAGCGGCTTGCCGACGCGACGCTCGAGCGTACGAAAGCCCTGCAGAGCAAGGGATCCGTTGGTCGTACCCGAGAACGCGAGTATCGCGTCGGCAAGCTTGGAATCGGTGTCTAGTGCCGGCCGCCCCGCCGCCGCTCCATGGCTCATCACGCCGTGATGGCTCGCGAGCCGGCGTACCTCTTCCTCGAGGTCGTACGTGACGTTCTTGACGGTGAACCCGAGCTCGTCGGCGAGCGGGCCCACTGCGCCGAGCTTGTCGGCGATCGCCGTGTAGTCGCGCTCGACGACGGTGAAGTTCGGCATCGTCTTACCTGGTTGAGGATCGGCATCGCCGTCGCGCCAGTCACGCGCGACGCCTCCTGGCTGCGCGGTCTGGCCAGGCGTGTCGTGCTGCATCGGCACACTGACCAGGTCGCGGCGAACGCCCAGGTGCGTCTTCGCCAACTCGGACAGCTTGCGTGCGATCAGGTGGAACGTCTCGAAGTCGGTCTTCGCCTCCCACGGGGGGTCGATCGCCGGGCTGAACGCGTGCACGAACGGATGCATGTCGGTCGACGACAGGTCGTGCTTCTCGTACCACGTCGCGGCCGGGAAGACGATGTCGGAGAGCAGCGTCGTCGAGGTCATCCGGAAGTCGGCGGACACCAGCAGGTCGAGCTTGCCCTCCGGCGCTTCGTCGCGCCAACGTACGTCGCGCGGGCGGCTCGACTCATCGACCGGCTCGGCCGTGGTGTTGGCGTGCGTACCGAGGAGGTGGCGTTGGAAGTACTCGCTGCCCTTGGCCGACGAGCCCATCAGGTTCGACCGCCAGAGCACGAGGGTGCGCGGCCAGTTCTGCGGCGCGTCCACGTCGTCGATGGCGGGCGTCAGGTCACCATCGGTGAGCTGCCGAGCGACGTACGTGGCCGCATCCGGGCTGTCGCCCGCATCAACCGCCGCGGTCGCGTCGTCGGCGACATCGAGCGGGTTGCGGTCGAACTGTGGATAGAACGGCATCCAGCCCATCCGCGCGGACGCGGCGATGGTGTCGGCGGTGTGCATCCCCGCGAGATGGCCGTCGGCGAGCGGGGACGCGAGTGCGTCGGCAGGGTAGCCGTCGGTGCGCCACTGGTCGGTGTGCATGTACCAGTAGGACGTGCCCGGCACCGTACGCGGCGGGCGCGACCAGTCGAGTGCGTTGGCGAGCGAGATCCAGCCGGTGATCGGACGACACTTCTCCTGCCCGACATAGTGCGCCCAGCCGCCGCCGTTGCGGCCCATGCAGCCGGTGAGCAGCAAGAGTGTCAGCACCGCGCGATAGGTCGCGTCGCCGTGGAACCACTGGCAGATGCCCGCGCCCATGATGATCATCGAGCGCCCGCCGGAGTCTTCGGCGTTCTTGGCGAACTCCCGCGCAATGCGGATGCACGCCTGCGCCGGCACGCTCGTGATGGACTCCTGCCAGGCCGGCGTGTAGGGCGTACTCGGGTCGTCGTACCCGCTCGGCCACTCACCGGGTAGTCCGTCACGCGCGACGCCGTACTGCGCCAGCATCAGGTCGTACACCGTGGTGACCAGCTGACCGCCCACCTCGCGTACGGGCACGCCACGGCGCAGCGTCTCGCCAGTGCCGTCGGTGCCGCCGTACGACGGCAGCAGCACCTCGGCGGACTCACCGCCGTACAGCGTGAGGCTCGGGTTGACGCCCTCCAGGTCGAGGTTCCACCGACCCTCCCCGCTCGCCGCGTAACGGAAGCCCATCGAGCCGTTGGGCACTACTGGTTCGCCGGTTTCCTCGTCGAGCACGACGGTCTTCCAGGCGTCCTCATCGTCGCTCGCACCGAGGTCGGCGCCGGTGAGGAACTTGCCCGGTACGAGGTCGCCGCCGCGCTCGCGGAGCCGGACCAGAAACGGCAGATCCGTGTATGTACGGACGTAGTCGGAGAAGAACGACACGTCGCGATCGACGAAGAACTCGCGCAGCATCACGTGACCCATCGCCATCGCGAGCGCGGCGTCGGTGCCGGCCTGTGCAGGCAGCCACTCGTCGGCGAACTTGGTGTTGTCGGCGTAGTCGGGGCTCACGGAGACGACCTTCGTGCCCCGGTAACGCACCTCGGTCATCCAATGTGCGTCGGGCGTACGCGTGACGGGCACGTTCGAGCCCCACATCATCAGGTACGTCGAGTCCCACCAGTCGCCCGACTCGGGTACGTCGGTCTGGTCGCCGAACACCTGCGGGCTCGCCACCGGGAGGTCGGCGTACCAGTCGTAGAACGACGTCATCGCGCCGCCGATGAGCTGGATGAAGCGGGTGCCGACACAGTGGGACACCATCGACATCGCCGGGATCGGCGAGAACCCGGCGCAACGATCGGGGCCATGGGTCTTGATGGTGTGTACGTGCGCCGCGGCGGTGATCTCGGTGGCTTCGTCCCACGAGATGCGGATCAGACCGCCCTTACCGCGGGCGCGTTGGTACGTACGACGGCGCTCCTCGTCGCCGACGACGTCCGCCCAGGCGAGCACCGGATCGCCCAGCCGCCGCTTCGCCTCGCGGTACATCTCGACCAGCACGCCGCGGGCGTACGGATAGCGGACCCGGGTCGGCGAGTAGGTGTACCACGAGAAGGCGGCGCCTCTCGGGCAGCCGCGGGGCTCGTACTCGGGGCGATCGGGTCCGACGGAGGGGTAGTCGGTCTGCTGCGACTCCCAGGTGATGATGCCGTCCTTGACGTACACCTTCCAGGAGCACGAGCCCGTGCAGTTGACGCCGTGGGTGGAGCGGACGACCTTGTCGTGGCTCCAGCGGTCGCGGTAGAACACGTCGCCCTGACGCCCGCCCTTGCGGAAGACCGCACGACCGTCGTCGGTCTCGTCCCACTTCGTGAAGTAGCGCCCGACCTTCAGCAGGGCATCGGACGCGTTGCCATCGATTCCCGCACTGACTCCCTCAGGCATGGAAACACGGTAGGCCCAAAATGGCATACGTGCACGCTGCGTGATCGCGTGCCGGACACTGTCAGACGGGTTCCGGCTCGGTGTCGAGCTCCGCGTCGAGGCGGTCGTGGGAGATGATCGACTGCAGCGCCCGCAACGACGCGCTCGCCTCTCCGCCCCAGGACGAGACGTACGAGAACTGCCACCACCAGAGGGCTTCCTCGACCCGACCGGCGTCGTGATGCTTCAGGCCGTGCGCGACGCTGGCCGCGATCGACGCGATGTCGTCGGAGATGCGCGACGTCACCAGCTCGGGCGGGTGGAAGTACGGGTCGAAGACCTCGGTGTACTCGTCGAAGCCGGACAGAGTCTCGGCAAGCGACCCCCGGATCGCATCGAGGTCCGGGTCGGGCCCGACGTCGGTCTCGTACTTGTCCTCGGGCACGAAGTCGACCTGCGCCGCGAGGCGTGCGCCGGCGAGCAGCAGCTGGCTCACCTCGAGCAGCAACAGCGGGATGGTCTTGCCGAGCTCGCGAGTCGAGGCCATCGCTCGTACCGCGATCAAAAAGCTCTTCGTCTGGTCGGCCACCGACTGGCCGAGATCCTCGATGTCGCTGCTCGCCACATCCTCACTCAACGCGGAGCTCTCGCTCGATTTCGGCTCAGTCATCGACGGACCTCCTCCCCTCGAACGCTCGTCCCAAGGTGACCTCGTCTGCGTATTCGAGATCTCCTCCTACCGGTAGTCCACTCGCCAGCCGGGTTACGCGCAACCCTAGCGGCTTGAGCAGGCGGGTGAGATACGTCGCGGTCGCCTCCCCCTCGAGGTTCGGGTCGGTAGCGATGATGACCTCGCCGACCGTGCCGTCGGCGAGCCGCGTCATCAGATCCTTGATGCGCAGCTCATCGGGCCCGATGCCCTCGATGGGCGAGATCGCGCCGCCGAGGACGTGGTAACGGCCGCGGAACTCACGGGTGCGCTCGATCGCGACGACGTCCTTGGACTCCTCCACGACGCAGATCACCGTCTCGATCCGCCGCGGGTCGGCACAGATGCGGCACTTCTCCGCCTCCGCGACATTGCCGCAGACGACGCAGAAACGGACCTTGTCCTTGACCTCGGTCAGGACGTCGGCGAGTCGGCGTACGTCGGCGGGCTCGGCGTCGAGCACGTGGAACGCGATGCGCTGTGCGCTCTTGGGGCCGATGCCCGGCAGCCGCCCGAGCTCGTCGATGAGGTCTTGGACGATCCCTTCGTACACAGCGGTTGCCGGCGCCTTCCTACTGGAAGCCGAGCGGGTTGGTGCCACCCGGTAGCTCGGGCCCGCCCTCGCCGAAGCCGCCGGCGAGCGGGCCGAGCCGCTCGGCCGCGAGGTCGTTCGCCTTGTCGGACGCATCGCGTACCGCCGCGACGATCATGTCGCCGAGCGTCTCGGTGTCGTCCGGGTCGACGGCCGCGGGCTTGATGTCCACCGACACGAGGTCCCCGGTGCCGGTGACAGTGGCGTTCACGAGCCCGTTGGCGGCGGAGCCGACGACGTGTTCCTCGGCGAGCTGGTCCTTTGCCGCAACCAGCTGCTCCTGCATCTGCTGAGCCTGCGCGAGCAGCTGCGACATGTCGGGCATGCCTTGTCCTTCACCGAACACGGTCTTCTCCTTGTCGTTGCCGGCCGTGTCCCGCCAGCCTACGGCGTCGGGCCTGACCCGCCGGCGTACGGGCTCATCGGCGCGGTGGGCAGGGCGTGTCTGCCTGTCCGGCGTCGAGCAGCGAGCGGGATAGCCGCGCCGATATGGCAAGGCGCGGGAGTGAAATTGGAGTCGGATCTCCCATGAACGACCGCAACGTAGCCAGATCGGATGCGGGATCACGCGAGCCGGCGGCGGATGGGCAGACGCGACCTGGGCCGCAACCGGGTGACCGCGACGCCGACGAGGCACAACCCGCCGCCGACGAAGGCGAGCGGTGGCGGCAGCTCGCCGAGGGCGACGGCCGACATGGCGATCACGATCGCGGGCACCAGGTAGGTGGTGGCGCCCATCTTGCCGGCGTCGGTACGCGCGAGCGCGTACGCCCAGGTGGTGAACGCGACCGCAGTGGGCCCGACACCGAGGTAGATCAGGCCCACGATCGACCCGGCGGACGCATCGGCCGTCTGCTCCCAGAGTCCGGGGGTGAACGGGAGGCAGGCGATCGTGCCCGCGAGGCAGCCGAGCCACGTCGCGGGCAACGCCGAAACCGTGCGGAGCACGGGCTTCTGCAGGGTGACGGCCGCCGCGTAGCAGACCGCGGCGACCAGGCACAAGACGATGCCGATGCCGTCGATCTCGTGATCGCCGCCCGCGCCGACCGAGATGACCGTGACGCCGACGAATGCGATGCCGCCGCCGACGAGCAGCTGCCGGGCGAAGCCCTCGCCGAGGAACACGCCGGCGCTCAGCGCGAGGAGCACCGGGCCGACGTTGACCAGCAAGGCCGCCGTACCGGCGTCGAGATGGCGCTCGCCGGCGTTCAGCGCAACGTTGTAGCCCCCGAACCAGAGCACGCCGTAGATGGCGATGAGGCCGAGCTCGCGTTTGCCGCGCGGCAGCTCGACACCTCGGATCACGACGATCACTCCGAGGGCGATCGTGCCGACCAACTGCCGGCCGAGCGCCAGGGCGCCGGGGTCGAACGAGTCGCCGACGGCCCGAATGCCCACGAACGCCGATGCCCACATCAGCACGGTCGTACCGGCGGCCGCCCACGCGAGGTAGGGACGCTCGTGGGTATCGGTCGACACCGAAGTCTTCGCGTTCACGTACATATCCTCGTCGTTGGTGGTGACAGTGTGCGCGCGGATTTCGGACATAGCGCCGCGACTTCCCGCCATTGCCGGTCAGGCTATTGCGCCGACACTTCGGCGCAGGCCGAATCGTCGCGGACGTACGCTTGCGATCATGAGTGGAGAAGCGGACCTCGCGAAGCCGGCCGCGCTGATGGCCGAACCCGCTCGGGCGGCCATGCTGGTCGCTCTGCTCGACGGCTCCGAGCGTCCCGCGTCGGAGCTCGCCCAGGTGGCCGGCGTCTCCGCGTCGACCGCCAGCGAGCACCTGAACCGGCTGACGTCGGGCGGTCTCGTCAACGTCCGCCGCGCAGGGCGCCACCGCTACTTCCGCCTGCGCAACGCCGACGTCGCCGGCGCCGTCGAGGCCCTCGCGGCGATCGCGCCGCGGCTGCGGGTCGACTCCCTGCGCGCCGCGCGTACCGGCCGGGCGATCGCGTACGCGCGAACCTGCTACGACCACCTGGCGGGCCAGCTCGGCGTCGCCATCACCGACGCGCTCGTCTCGCGCGGGGTGATCGGGCCGCTGCGGCCCGGCGAGGTCGGCCGGATCGTGACACCCGACTCGCCCCTACTGCGCACGCTCGACTTCGACATCGAGTCATCGCGTCGCCGCCCCGACGTACGCGGCTGCCTCGACTGGACGCATCGCCGCCCGCACGTCGCCGGCCGGCTCGGCGCCGGCGTGCTCACGTACCTCGAGGAGCAGCGGTGGATCGTACGCTCGCGCAGCGACCGCTCGTTGAGGGTCGAGGACGCGGGCCGGGACGGGATTGCACAGCTGTTCGGTGTCGACGTGACCGCACTCGACCCGGCGGCCTAGGCGTGCGGTCGCCGGGCGGCCGGTAGCGAGCGCGTTGCCACGATCATGGCGAGCAGCATCGCGCCGATGGCTGTCGCGCACGCGCCGCCCCACCCAACCACTTCGACGGCGGTCGCGCCGATCGCAATCCCGGCAGTTCCTCCGATGAAGTACACCACCATGTACGCACCGTTGTACTGGGCCGGACGATCGGGTTCGAGGGCCAACACGCGGGACTGGTTCGCCACCTGAGCGGCGAACAATCCGGCATCGAAGAGGGCCAGACCGACCATGAACGGCAGTGCCAGCTCGATCGTGAGAGACATCAACACGGCGCTCGCCACCGACAGGGACAGGCCTCCGATGACCACTCGGCGCGTGCCCACCCTGTCGGCCAGCCGACCCGCGAACGGGGTGACCGCGACCCCCAGCAGTCCGGCCAAGGCGTACAACCCGATTCGACTGGCCGATAACGAGATCGGGGGCGCAGCCAGCGCAAGCGACGATGCGACCCACACGAGGCTGAATGCGAAGAACCAGAGCGCACCGGCGACTGCCGAGGTCAGTAGCCTGCGATCGGTGGTTACCAGCTTGGGCAGCGCACGAATGACCGCAGAGTACGACTGTCGCGCCGACATCGTCCTACCCGGAAGGGAACGCAGCGCGGCCGCAGCGAGAGCGAGGCTGGCGACGAGGAGGCATCCGAGCATGCCGCGCCAACCCAGCACATCGGCGAGCGTCCCGCCCACGATCCTGCCCAGCACGATTCCAGCCGAAATCCCCGCAGTCACCGTTCCGACTGCTTGCCCGCGAGTCGCGCGCGGGGCGTATCGGCCTGCCAAGCTGCTCATCTGCGCCCCGGTGCTCGCACAGAGGCCGGACAGCAGTAGCGCCGTGCCCAGGACCGGTGCGTTCGGCGCGGTCGCCGCGAGCCCCATCGACAACGCGAGCCCGCTCAGCTGCGCGGCGATCAGGCGATTCGAGCGCACCCGGTCGGCCAACGGAACCAGCAACGCCAAACCCAGCAGGTAGCCCAGGATCGGCGCGCTCGCCACGACCCCGATGCCGGAGACGCTGGCGCCGAGGTCCCCGGCGACGGTGTGGAGCTCAGGTTGCAGGACATATGAGGTTGAGGTCGCCACAGCTGCTGCAATCGTCATCGTGGGTATGGCGGTCGTACCCAACCCGCGGGCGCTGTCGTTCGCCGTGTCTGCGGCACTGCTCGTCATCACGGCCTCGACGCTAGGCGGGGCCGCGATCTCGATCTGGCGGCTTTCGGCCGTCACGGCCAGCTTTGGTGTTTCGGCGCGCTCCGTCGGTTCGGGCTTCACCTTCCGTGCGCTGAGCTTCTGCCTTCAGCGGTTCCGTTCGCTGGGCTTCCGCCTTCACCGTTTGCCGTTTCGCTGGGCTTCTGCCTTCACCTTTTCCCGTTCGCTGGGCTTCTGCCTTCATCGTTTCCCGTGCGCTTCGGTGCAGACCGCATGGCGGCGACGAGGATCCGTACCCGGTGGGCCCGGGTTGCCGGTCGGCTTTCCCTGGCTTTCGCTTCTACCTTCGTCGTTGCCGTGTGCTTTGGTTGCCGGCTCCGGCCCGGTGCCGGGGAAGGAATCTGCGTTTGGGTCGCTATCCGTACCCAAACGCAGATTCTCTCCCGCCGCCGACCACACCTCGCACACTTCTCGAAAACCTTCTCGAACATTTCTTACATTCCCTTGTGGATAAGGCCTCTGGGCATCCTGTTCTGTCGGTGGCGGGTGGCAGAATAGGTTCTATGAGGGCGGCCACACTCACCGACGACACCGGGTCCAAGGACGGGCTCGACATCGCGTTGGATGCGCGGCGTCGGATCGCGCAGACCGAGGCCGCCCAGTACGACGCGCTGACCACCTACCTGGGCCAGGTCGCCGCGCAGCCCCTCGCACGGGCCGGCGGGGTCAACGAGTGGACCCGCTACGGCGGGTCCGGCACCCCGAGCGTGTCGGAGTACGCCGCCTGTGAGGTCGGCCCCGCACTGGGCTTGAGTGCGTCCGGCGGGCGGGATCTGATCGCCGACGCCCTCGACCTCACCTACCGCCTCCCGCAACTGTTCGCCTGCCTGCACGAAGGTTCGGTCGATGCGTGGCGGATCCGGAAAGTCGCCCGCAAGACCCGACGATTCACGATCGCCCAGGCCGGCGACGCCGACCGGCGCCTGTCCGCAGCGAATGTGGACGGGACGCCGTTGATCGCGCGGGTCGGCATGGGGCGGGTCCAGCAGATCCTGGACCAGATCCGCATCGTCGAAGACCCCGACGACCCCGAAAACCAGCGCAACGAGAACAGTGCTCGGCGGAGTGTGTCGATCTGGGGTGACGACGGCGTCGCCCGCATCTCCGGCACCCTGTCGCTCGACGACGGGAAACGGCTGGACCAACGCCTCGACCAGATCGTCGAATCGCTCCGCTTCCTCGGCGACAACCGCCCTCACGGCATCCTGCGCTCGGTCGCGCTCGGGATGCTCGACGAACCCGACTCCCTCGACAACCTCTACCACCAGGTCCAGGCAGCCCGCGCCGACCAGCCCGGCGACGGAGGGTCGCCCGAACGGTCACGTCGAGCCCGCCGCTCCGGCTCGCGGCACACCGTTCTGTACGTCCATTTCGACCGGTGCTGGGGCACCTGGTCGATCGAAGACGTCGGCGCCATCACCCGCTCCGAAGCCGCCGAGATCCTCGGCCACTCCCACATCACCGTCAAACCCGTCATCGACCTCGAGACCACCATCTCCGCCACCGGCTACGTCGCACCACCACGGTTGAAGGAACAGCTCGCGCTGGCCAACGCGAGTATCTGCACCTTCCCCCACTGCACGCGTCCGGCCAGGGTCGGCGACTACGACCACATCATCAACCACACCGACGGCGGTCCGACCGACTCGAGAAACGGCCACCGACTATGTAGGTATCACCACCGGGCGAAGACCTTCACCGCATGGACCGTGCAATCACCCGCACCCGGGATCTGGCTCTGGCAATCACCCGCCGGACGGTCGTACCTCGTCACCGGCGGCACCACCACCAAACTCCCCGGCCGCGTGGCCAAGACCATCCAGCACAGGCGAAAACACGACGCCGCTTAGGTTCCCCCGTCGCGACAGCACCACCGCGGCGGGGCACCGGCATGCCACCCAACGCGATGTTCGCCCGGAGCAGAGCGCCTTGCGGGTCGAGCCGCGCCCGAGCAGGCTCGAACCATGACCAAACCGATAGAGCTATCGGTCATCGCGATGCCGACCGGCCAGCCGCAGTGGACGGCGCTCGCTCGTCGATGCGAGGCGATCGGCGCGCGGGCGCTCCTCGTGCCCGACCACCCGGGCAGCGGACCGTCGCCGTACGTCGCTCTGGCAGCCGCCGCGGCCACGACATCGACGCTGCGACTGTCGAGCTACGTGTCCAACGCGGGCGTACGTCACCCGCTGCTGCTCGCCGGCGACGTTGCGACGCTCGACGTCGTGTCGGACGGCCGTGCAGAGCTGGCGATCGGCGCCGGACACACCCCGGCCGAGTGGCAGATGATCGGTCGCGACCGCCCAGAGTCCCGCGAACGAGTACGTGAATTCATCCGGGTCGCCGGGGCAGCGCGGGCGCTGTTGGCCGGTGAGTCCGTTGACGGAGCGAGCGTCGGCGCCCGCAGCGATTTGCGCCTCGACGAACCGGTCCGAATCCAGCAATCAGTGCCGATGCTGGTGGGCGGCGGCAACCCCGACCTGCTCGACTGGGCAGGGTCCAACGCCGACGCGGTCGGACTGAGTGGTCTCGGTCGCACGCTCCCCGATGGTCACCGCCACACCGTGCGATGGTCGACGGCACGAATCGACGCGCAGACCGGCCGGGTACGCGATGCGGCCGCGACCGCAGGCGTACCGACGCCCCCGATCGAGGCGCTCGTTCAGTACGTGCGAGAGACGTCCGACCGTGCCGCCGCGGCCGCCGAGATCGCAAATCGAGCCGATGCGTCGAACGAGGACGTGCTCCACGCACCGTACGTACTGCTCGGCACGATCGAGCAGATCGTCGAACAGCTCTACGCGGCGCGTGAGCGCTGGGGCATCTCGCGGTGGGCGGTGCGCGAAGACGGACTCGACGTGGCCGAACGGGTGCTGGCCGTACTGCGAGCGTGAGGCGCTAGTCCGAGGGCGTCTCGTCGATCACGGTGGCGCCCAGCTCGCTGGCGAGCAGTGCCTCCGGATCGAGGTCGTCGGAGCCGACCGACGGATCGTCGCGATCGGCGACTGAGTCGGACTCCGCCGCACGCTCGCTCGACTCCGCGCCGCTCGACTGGCTCCTCGTCGGTCGGATCGCCTCACGCACCGCGCTCGACTCCGAGCGCGACGGCTCGGGCGTACGCGCCGGAGCAGGATCGGGCGCCGCCCGGGTCGGCGCGGCGGGCGACTCGACCTGCGCGGACGGATCTACGATCGCCTCGATGCGCAGGTCGGCACCGAACTCGTCGATCAGGGCCTGTCGCAGAATCTCGTCGGACCCACTGCGCGCAAAGGAATCACGCGCTCCGGCGTTGACGAGCGAAAGGGTGAGGACATTGCCCTCGATCGAGTGGACCTGTGCGTTCTGACTGAGCATCACCCAGGTGAACCGCCGCTTGCGCATGACTCGCTCGAGCACGTCGGGCCACAGCCGGCGTACGTCGACAACCGTGAGCCGGGTGGCATCACCATCTGCCGTTGGCGCCTCGTCGGCCGACGCCTCGGGCTCGGGTGTCGGCTGGGGCTCGGAAGATGTCGGCGGCTCGGCCTCGGGTGTCGGCTCGGGCGTGGATAAGGCCGCCTCGGGCTCGGGTGGCGGTGGCTCCGTCGACGTCGCAGCGGGGGTGGGCTCGGCCGGTGTCGCGGCGGGGGTGGGCTCGGGAGACGTCGGCGGCTCGGTCACCTCGGCGACCGGGGCCGGCCGCGCTGCCGGCTGTCCGGACGCCGTGTGGTCGCCGACGATCGACATCCGACGTTCGAGCCGGTCGAGACGGGCACCGACGCCCTCACTCGAGTGGTCAGCGGCCGGCAGCAGAATGCGCGAGCACATCAACTCGAGTAGCAGCCGCGGCGCCGTCGCGCCACGAAGCTCGGTCAGGCCCGCACTGACGATGTCGGCGCTACGGGTCAGCTCGGACGGGCCAAATCGCGCGGCCTGACCACTCAACCGCTCGGCCATGTCGTCGGGTATGTCGAGCAGCGCCTTCTCGATCGCGTCCGGGACGGCAGCGACGATGATCAGGTCGCGGAGTCGCTGCAACAGGTCTTCGGCGAACCGGCGGGGATCCTGCCCCGTCTCGATCACCTTGTCGATGGCACCGAAAACCGACGAACCGTCGCCCGCGGCGAGCGCGTCGATCACCTCGTCGAGCAGCGAGTCGGGCGTGTAGCCGAGCAGCGCGACCGCGAGGTCGTACGTGACGCCGTCGGGCCCGGCGCCGCCGAGCAGCTGGTCGAGAACGCTGAGCGTGTCGCGCACCGACCCGGCCCCCGCGCGCACGATCAGTGGCAACGCGGTGGGCTCGATCGTGACGCCTTCCTTCTCGCACAGCATCGAGAGGTAGTCGCTCAGCAGCTTCGGCGGGACCAGCCGGAAGGGATAGTGGTGCGTACGCGAGCGGATCGTGCCGATGACCTTGTCGGGCTCGGTCGTCGCAAAGATGAACTTCAGGTGCGCCGGCGGCTCCTCGACGAGCTTGAGCAGCGCATTGAAGCCCTGGCTCGAGACCATGTGGGCCTCGTCGACGATATAGATCTTGTACGGACTGTTGACGGGGGCGAAGAACGCCCGCTCCCGCAGATCTCGTGCGTCGTCGACGCCGCCGTGGCTCGCGGCGTCGATCTCGATGATGTCGATCTGCTCCGACGTGTCGTCCGGCGCCACCCCGTTGAGCTGTCGGGCGAGGATGCGGGCACTCGTCGTCTTGCCGCAACCCCGCGGCCCCGAGAAGAGGTACGCGTGGTGCACCCGGTTGTTGGCCAGGGCGTACTTCAGTGGTTCGGTGACATGGGACTGCCCGATGACCTCGTCGAAGCTGGTCGGGCGGTAACGGCGATAGAGGGCGAGGGGTGGTTCCACACTCGCACCCTAACGAGCCGGGCCGACAACGAACAGCCGGTCCCCGGGCATGAAAGACCCCTCGCGCACCCGGTAGAGCCTGCTTACCCTTGCTGCCTTCCGGCCCTGGGGGAGTTGGGCAAGATGCCGCCGCGCGAGGGGCTGCCCCCATCGTAGGGGTAGCGGCCGATTTCATCCCACCCGGCCTCGACGGGTACGCTGCTCGGCGGAGGATTCGCATAGTGGCCTAGTGCGCACGCTTGGAAAGCGTGTTGGGTTAACGCCCTCAGGGGTTCGAATCCCCTATCCTCCGCCAGCCTCACCAGCACGAACGCCGGTCCCCACCACACAGTGAGGACCGGCGTTCGTGCCTCCGGCGCCGTCTCGTGCTCGGACCGCGGCCGATGTCGCGGAGTTGCCACGAGGTGTCTCGCGCTCCTATAGCCTGACAGTTCGTACGTGGTCGCCCGACGTACTTCGGCCCCGACCCCGCTTCGACGCAGGCCCCTCGAGGCCGCTGGCAGGAGGAGCTCGGGATGGATGACGACAAGCGCGCAGATCTGGCGGCCGAGGCGTTCGTGTACGGCTTTGCTCTGGCATTCGATCTGGATGAGGTCGATCGGTTCGTTCGCAACGGAGTGGGCAGCGTTCCGCCGAGTCCCTTCAACACGTTCGGCCACGCCACGAGGTTGGCCGGTCCCGATGACGAGTTCGTCTCGATCAACAACGACACGCTCTACTCGATAGCTCAGGTCGATCTGAGCGGCGGACCAGTACGACTCGACGTGCCCGATGCACGCGGGCTCTACTACGTACTGCAGTTCATTGACGCGTGGACGAACAACTTCGCCTACGTGGGTCACCGTGCAACCGGCACGTCAGCAGGGTCGTTCGTGCTCTTGCCGCCGAACGCCGACAACGACGAGTTCACCGACGCGCAGGTGATCCGTTTCCCGACCGACCTGGCGACGATCGCGGGCCGGTGGGCCGTCGACGGCGACGACGACCTACCCGCGGTTCAGGCGTTGCAGGCGGAGCTGACTCTCACACCGTTGGGCGATGGACCGACCCGAGGGCTGCCCGAGCCGGCGGCATCGGTTCCCGACGATCTTGCCTTCTTCGAACGGCTACGCGTACGGATGCAGGCTTTCCCACCGGCCGAACGTGACATCAAGTACCACCAGCGGTTCGAACCGCTGGGGCTGCTGGCGCCCGAGTCACCGTACGTCGACCCCGATCCCACGCTGCGGGCCGCGCTGCAGGCCGGACTCGAACGCGGTCAGGCCGGCATGGAACAGGCGCTCAAGCACAACCGCAGCCCGCGCCACAACGGGTGGAGCCTCACGTACCACCTGTTCGACTACAACCTGGACTTCTTCGAGATCGGAGCGCTCGACGAACCTGCCTGGCGGCTCGACATCGAACCCCGCGATCGCTACCTCGAGCGAGCCCTCGCCGCCCGCGGCGGATTGTGGGGAAACCACGGCTACGAAGCTGCCTACGCAATGGTCTACGTCGACGGCGACGGCGACCAGCTCGACGGCGCACACAGCTATGAGTTGCGGTTCGAGCAGCCGCCGCCGGTCGGCGCGTTCTGGTCGGTGACGATGTACGACGCGACTGACTTCTACCTTGTCGCGAACCCGATCAACCGCTACTCGGTCGGTGACCGCACACCCGGCCTGCACTTGGATCCCGACGGGTCGATGACGATCCGGATGCAGTCACACGAACCCACCGATCCGGCCGCCCGCGCGAACTGGCTCCCCACCCCCGCCGGAGCCTTCCGACCCATCCTGCGCATGTACGAGCCCGACGAAGCCGTGTTCGACGGCCGCTACGAGCTACCGCCCATCACCAAGGCCGGCTAGCGGGCCGACCGGGCAGCGGTCCCAACGTGAGTGCCGCCGAGCGAACGTCAGTTCTGGCGGGCGTACGTCAGGAACGCCGCACCACCCGGCAGCACCGTGCTGTCGGCCAGCTTCCAGGCCGCGGGATCGAACGACGCCTGCGCGCCGAACAGGCCGATGCCGGTGCCGGTCGTGATCGGGCTCAGCTTGATGATCAGCTCGTCGATCTCCGGATAGAGCGCGCCCGCGATCGTGCCGCCGCCGATGAGCCAGATGTCCTTACCTGCTTGCTGTTTGAGCTCGCGTACACACTCGATCGGATCACTCGCCACGAGCTCGACGGCAGGCGCCGGCACGCTCGACAACGTGCGCGAGAAAACCAGATGGCGCAGGTGCGGGTACGCGTCGGGTACGCCGGCGTCGATCCCGATCTCGTACGACGCGCGCCCCTCGATCACCGTGTCGAAGTGGGTCGCCTCGTCGGTGATTCCCAGCGCCGACCGAGCAGGCCCCGGCAGCGTCTCCGGGTAGTTCGCGACCATGTGCTTCAGGTAGTCCTCACCGAACGTCCAGAACCCCCCGGGTCCGGTCGGGTCGCCACCTTCGGGACCGGCGACGAATCCGTCGATCGTGCTGGCGACGTAGTACGTGAGCTTGCGCATTGATGCCCTCTCGGTTGACCGGCGAGACGACATCGTCGCATCGAAGGGGTACGCAAGCGTGCAACGGGTCAGACCAGCGCGTGCCTCGCTCCGGTGCGCGCGACGGCCCACCGTCGACGTACGTCGTCGTGCTTGCGTGCGACGACCTCGAGGCGCTCGAGCCTGCGTACCTCGCGCTCGACCACGGAGCGTTCGGGGCGCTGGCCGCGCAGCATCGCGATCACCGAATGTGCGCCGAGGCTGGTGATGCCGAGTGCACGTGAGATGGACCGCACGGGATCGTCGGAGACGCACAGCGCTTCCTGCGCCGCGCCCCAGTTGTCCAATGCCACAAGCCGGGCGCGATGAAACTCGATCACGCTACCGAGACTCGACTTGTGCTCCAGGACTGACATTTGCTTCACCTAGACCTTCGTCCGTTGAGATCACGGCTGTCGGCAGTGATACCAAACTAAACGACAACGGTGTCACGAGGTTACGCAGCGTAGGCGGTACCGTCAGGTGTGCCCGTATCGCCGTTGCCGTTGCGCAATGGGCTTGCTGCGACCCGCGTACGCCTGCCCCGCACGCCGGCGCTTCCGACGGTCGGTGCGTACCTGATCGCCCGGTTCCCCGAGGCGGAAGAACGCCTGCGGGAGATGTTCGCGGCCGGCGAGGTGTACGACGCGAGCGGTCGACCGCTCGCGATCACGGCAGAGTACGCGCCCGGCGCTTCGGTCTTCCTGTACCGCGATCCTCCGGCGGAGCCGCCGGTCCCGTTCCGGATCGAGATCATCCACCGCGACGAGAACCTCCTCGTCGTCGACAAGCCGCACTTCTTGGCCACGATGCCGCGTGGTCGCCACGTCATGGAGACCGCGCTCGTACGCCTGCGCCGCGCGCTCGCGCTGCCCGAGCTCTCCCCCGCGCATCGCCTGGACCGGATGACAGCGGGAGTCTTGATGTTCACCGTCCGGGCCGGCGTACGCCGCGCGTACCACGAGCTTTTCGCGGAGCGTGCCGTTGAGAAGGTGTACGAGGCGGTGGCCCCGGTCGACCAGTCGCTTCGCCTGCCACGCACCGTACGTACCCGAATCGTCAAGCGACGTGGAGTTCTGCGCGCCGAGACGATCCCCGGGGAGCCGAACAGCGAGACGTACGTCGAGTTGCTCGACACACGCGACCACCTCGGCCGCTATCGGCTCCGGCCGCGAACCGGCCGTACGCACCAGCTGCGAGCTCACCTGGACACGCTCGGCATCCCGATCGTCGGCGACAATTACTATCCGCAGATTCGCGAGCTCTCCGACGACGACTTCAGCGAGCCGCTGCAACTCGTGGCGCGCTCGGTCGCGTTCACGGATCCGATCGACGGACACTCCCGGCGCTTCGTGAGCGACCGCCGACTCGAGGCATGGACGCCGCCGCTCGGTCCGACCTAGAAGTGCTCCTCAACCAGCTCGGCGGCGAGGGAGTCGATTCGATCGAGCCGGCGTTCGGCCGCGCGCGACCGACCGGCCTCGGAGGGCTGCCGGGTTACCCCGACGATGAGCTGGCCGGGGTCGGAGGCCCGGCCGAGTGCAATGGCGGTGAACCGGCTGTACTCGCTCACCCGGTCGACCGACGCGCGATGCCCCGCCACCCGCTCATCGCCCACCTCAGAGATCGTGTTGTACAACGATGCCGAGGCCGCCTGCACCCACACCTCGAGACCATGCTCCGGCTCGACGAAGACGCAGCTCTGCGGGCGCGCGAACGTGACGTCGACCGGGCCGACGGCCGGCTCGGCTCCCACCGTTACCGGGATCATCTGGCGGCCGAAGTTCCGGCGAACGGCGTCGATCGCAAGAGCGCAGTTGACGTTGCGGTCCGCCTCGGCATGCCGCACGACTTCGGCAGGCTCATCGGGCAAGTCCGCCTCGACGTACGGCCGACAATCGACCCGCTCGCCGGGATTGAGATCCATACACGCATCGACGGCGGGCACGTCGGACTCGCCGAACTCGTACAGCAACGGCCGCTGTGGTGCGGTGTCGGAGCGTTGAGCGGGTGGGCCGTCGAGCGCCCGCATCGCGATCCGACTCATCCGTTCGACCTGCCGACAGGTCGGAGCGCTGAGCACGACGACTCCGGGGTAGTCGGAGTCCGAGACGGTGGGCCACTGCCGCCACGAGTACTCGCACGGCTTCTTGCCCATGATCTCGACGGCGTGCCCACCGATGGCTGTGTCTTTCTTGCGCGCGGAGTCCGGGTCGTACACGAGCCGCGCCGCGATGCCCGTGTCGATGGGGCCGAAGGAAGCTCCCGTGAGCGCGAGCGAACTCTTGTCCGCTCGATACAGCCGACACTCGTCAATGCCGTCGACGCCGTCGCCCATGCGCACCACGTGCTTGGGAGGTATCTGCCCATCGAGCGTCTGCGCGAGTAGGTCGCACGCCGACCACCGGCCCGGCCCCGGCGCCTTCGGGATCGCTGCGGGCGTACGCAGGATGGGGATCGCCCTCGACACCAGGCGCTTGGCCGAGACGCACGGTTGCGCCGCCCATCCGCCCGCGTACTTGTAGAGATCGACGGTGAACAGGATCGTGTGCTCGAAGCTGACCGGGATCGCCAGCTGACAGAATCCGCCGCCGTCGGCATTCGCGTACACGGCAGAGCCGCCGACATCGATCCGACGCCACGCGTACCGGTCGTCGGCGGCCATCACCTCGCCGAGTCGAACCTCGATCTCCCCGTGGTAGCCGTTTACCGCTTCCACTTCGCAGCTGTGCGGCCCCTCGCGTGATGGCCGAGCGGCAGCCGGGAACGCCGGATGAGATCCACGGGCCGGCCGGACGAGCGCGCACGGGTCGATGCGTCGCAACGCCTCCTCGACCGCCCTTGGGTCACGATCCTTCGGAACCTCGACCTTGGCGTGTTCTACCTTGGGCAACGGCGCGAACGGATCCTTCGCAACGTCCGCCTTCTCACCGCCCGCGAAGCAACCCGACAGCAGTAGCGCCCCTAAGACGACAGCCAGCGCCGACCTCCGATGCATCACCTGACACCCCACCTCGTACGAACCTGCCGCCAAGGCTGGACGCAGGCGCTGTCAGTTCACTGTCGAGCGCCTGTCGCGGCGTACGCTCAGAACTGCTCGGCCATGATGTCGGTCATCGCCTCGTCGAGCTTGTCGAGCGGCTTGTCGTTCACAGGCGAGTCAGAGTACATCCCCGTACTGCGGTCAGGAGTCACGCGCACCTCGCCGTACACGTAGCCGCCGTCGATCGCGATCCAGAGCTGACGCGTACCTTCGCTCGCGGTCTCGAGGTCGTGCGCATCGTGACCGTCGATCTCGGAGCCGGGCTCGTACGGCATCTCGTCGGACGAGACGTCGATCCAGACCTGTCGGCCGTGGGTGGGCTCGGTGAACCCGCACATGTACGCCGGCCCGCCGGCCGCGTCGGTGCCATGGGTGGCCGTGATCGGACTCATCGAGTCGCCGAACTGCTCGCGGACGGCATCGCCCGCCAGGGAACAGCTCACGCCGGGCTCCCTATCCGCGGCCCCGACGACGTCGCTCGCCGCCTCCGGCACCTCGGCATCCACGAACGCCTCGCAGTCCGCGGTCGCGAACTCGGCGAGGTCGACGCAGCCACCCGGTGCGGCGATATCGGACTCGTCGGGGGCGTACAAGACCGGACGCTGCGGGTCAGCCGTCGACGACGGCGTGTCGTCGACCACCTTCGTCACCTGGGCCACGAGGCGCTTCGCCGCCTTGCAGCTGGGCGCACTCGCCTTGAAGCGTGCGACGAGGTTTCCTTCGACGTTCGTCGGCGCATCCCACTCGTTCCAGGCCAGGACGCAGCCGCCCGAGCTGTAGCCGTTCAGCGCCCGCCCACGTACCGTGCCGTAGTCCTTGGTGAACTCGTCGTTCGGTGGTGTGGAGTACCCGATCTCGAGATAGCTCTCCGGTGCGACCGGCTCGAACTGCAGGTCGGTCGTGTCGGTCTGGTCGGGCGCTTCCCAGACGCCGCACTTGTCCATACCGAACAGGAAGTCCTGGCCCGACCGGAACTCCCGTTTATTCTTCAGGTCGACCGCTCGGCGCAGAATGTCGCAGGCACCCGCGCGATCGGGGCCGGCGACCTGCTCGAGCGTGTCGGGCTGGTCGAGACGCTCCGCCGCAAGCGCCGCGAAGCGCTTCGCGGGGCCACAGGCATCGGCGCCCACGCCGCCGCTGCTCCCGGTGAACTCGATCGCATGCGTGAAGCTCACCGGCAGCGCCACTCGACAGAACGTGGTGTTGGTCGGGGAGCTCTCCAGGTACGCCTTTGCGCCGCCGAGATTCAGGAGATCGCGGGTGAACCGATCCTCCGCCGCGAGCTCGATGCCCAGCACCGCGCGTACCTCGTCGTAGTCCGGACTCTCGACCTCACACACGTGCGGGCCGTCCGGGTCGAGCTCGGATGACTTCGGGAATCCCTTGACGCCTGCCCCGGCCGGGTCGATCAGGGCACAGGGGTCGATCCGGCCCAGTGCCGCGTCGACTGCGTCCTCGTCGCGATCCTTCGGGGTTTCGACACCGCTCTGGTACGCGACGGTCGGGTCCGGGTCGTACGACTCGTCAGCGTCGCCGCCAGAACACGCCGCGACCAGAATCAATGCGGCGCATGCCGCCAGCAGGGGCGGCCTGGCACGAGACATCGGGAACCTCCACAAGACGACGGCAGCGGCGACGCTAGGGTGAGATGGCGCTCCCTCCCGGGTGGTTCCGTCCGTTCCGGGCGCGAGTTGCCTACACTACGAGACGATGATCTTCAAACGAGTCGGCGACGGACAGCCGTACCCGGTCCATGGACTGAGCCAGAGCGAATGGGCGAAGCTACCGCCGCAACAGGTGCGGCTGGACGATCTCGTGACGATCAAGGACTCGCTCGACCTGAACACGCTGCTCGCACAGGACTCCACCTACTTCGGTGACCTGTTCGCCCATGTCGTACGTTGGCGGGGCGAGCTCTACCTCGAAGACGGGCTCCACCGGGCGCTGCGCGCGGCACTGCAGCAGCGGCTCGTGCTCCATGCACGGGTCTTCTCGATCAAGGACGGCAAGACATGAGTCACACCCGGGGAGCAGTCACCCTGGTCGTACTCGGCGTCTTGTTCGTCGTCGGGATCGTGGCGGGCTTCCGGCTCGTCACCTCGCCGATCCCCGAGCTCGAGCTGCAGAACGACGAGTCCGAGGCGACCTGCAAGAAGGTCACCCTCGAACCCGGCAGCAAGCTGTCGCGCGGGCAGGTCACCGTCGACGTCTACAACGCCGGCTCCGTTTCGGGCCTCGCGAGCCAGACGCAGCGCCGGCTGAGCCGGTACGACTACCAGCGCGGCGTCATCGGCAACGCCGACGACATCGGCATCAAGGCACGCAATGTCACGATCGTGACAGAGCAGCCCGACGGTGCCATGGCCCGCCTGCTGAAGGATCAGTTCAACGGCAAGGTACGCGTCGTGAAGGACGACGTCGCGACCTCGACGAGCATCGCGATCGTCGTCGGCGACAAGTTCGTCGGCCTTGATCGCGAGTCGCGCTCGAGTGTCCCGGTCGACGAGAAGCTCGAGATCTGCGTCCCGATCGAGCCGACGCCCGGCGACACCTGAGTCGTCGTCAGCCGTCGCGGCGCCAGCCGGCCAGCCGGCCGTGGCGGGCGATCGCCCGAAGGCGCGCTTCGACGCGCTCGCGTTCGCGCCGGGGCACGACGACGAGCAGGTCGTCGCGCGGCCGGATCCGCATCGTGCGATCGGGTGACACCGTCTCTCCGCTCCGGACGACCAGCGCGACGCTCGCACCGCCGGGCAGCCGAAGCTCGCCGACCTCGACCCCGACCATGCGCGAACTCTTCGGCACGTGGATCTGCAGCATGTCTGCCGACACCCGCTCGAGCGGCGCCGCATCGATGTCGACGTCGCGCGCCTCGTCGGCCGAACTCACACCGAGCCGGCGTGCGGACCACCCAAGCGTCGGCCCCTGCAGGAACGTGAACATGATGACGAACAGGAACACGATGTCGAAGATGTCGTTGGCACCGTCGACGCCGTGTGCCAACGGAATCGTGGCGAGAACGATCGGCACGGCACCACGTACGCCGGCCCAGCCGAGGAACGCCTGCTCGTTCCACGGCACCCGCAGCCACACCCCGCAGGCGACCACCGACAGAGGCCGGGCCAGGAACGTGAGGACCGATCCGACGACGATTGCCGCGGCGGCATGCCACCACTCGAGGCGCGCAGGTGTGGCGAGCAGCCCGAGCATGACGAACAACCCGATCTGGGCGAGCCAGCCGACGCCTTCGGCGAACGATCGTGCCGCACGCCGGTGCGGCAGCTCCGTGTTGCCGAGCACCAGCGCCGCGATGTAGACCGCCGCGAACCCGCTCGCATGCAACGCGGCGGCGCTCCCGTACGCGAGCACCGCGAATGCGAGTACGGCGAGCGGGTAGAGCCCGGCCGAGGGGAGCGCCGCGCCGCGGAGTAGCCAGGCACCGATCTTGGCGATCAGGAAGCCGACCAACGCACCGGCAACCAGCTCGAAGACGATCAACAGCAGCAGGACCAGCGGTGAGTGTTCGGTCGCCATGCCCGAGCTGACCGCGACGACGACGAGCACCGTCGGCGCATCGTTGAGTCCGGACTCGGCCTCGAGCGTGCCGAGTACGGACGACTTCAGCGGTACGTTGCGCAGCACCGAGAAGACGGCGGCGGCATCGGTCGGCGATGTGACGGCGCCGATCAGGACGGATGTCTGCCAGCTCAGGTCGAGCAGATAGTGCGCGGCCAGCGCGACGACCGCGACGCTCACCACGACGCCGACCGTCGCGAGCAGTAGGCCGAGTACGATGCTCGGCCGGATCTGTTCCCACTTCGTAGAAAGTCCGCCCTCGGCGAGGATCAGCACGAGCGCGGCGAAGCCGAGCGCGTGGGCGAGGTCGGCATCGGAGAACTCGATGCCCACGACGCCGTCTCCGAGTACGAGCCCGATGCCGAGGTACATCAGCAGCGTCGGGAGTCCGAGGCGTACCGAGAGCCGAACGGCGAGAATCGCTCCGAGCAGGACTACGGGCACGACGAGTAGGACGACGTCCAACTCGCCTATATCCACGCACTTCCTTTCGCGCTACGCCTCATCACCTTAATGCCTTGCTCCAACGACCCATCGGGCGCGCCACCCATTGATACGACTCGATCGCCTTGCCGTGCGGCACTGCTCAGTGACCTGACCGGCGCTCCATGAACACGGTGTCGCGCCACTCGCCGTTCAGCTCGGCGATCCGCTCGCGTACGCCGACGGTTCGAAAGCCCGCCGAGTGGTGCAGGCCGACGCTCGCCCGGTTCTCCGGGAAGATCGACGTCTGCAGCGTCCAGAGTCCGTCGGAGTCGGCCGCCATGACCTGCTTGCGGACCAGGGCCTTGCCGACGCCGCGACCACGCCAACCGTCGCCGACGTAGACCGACGACTCGCCGACACCGGCGTAGCACTTGCGTTGCGAAACCGGCGCGACTGCGGCCCACCCGGCGACCTGGCCGTCGACCTCGGCGACCCAACGGTGCCCGTCGAGCCATTTGCGATCCAACGCTGCCGTCGCCGGCACGTCGGTCTCGAAGGTCGCCTGCCCGGTCTCGATGCCTTCCGCGTAGATCCGGCGTACGTCCGTCCAGTCGCGCTCCGCGAGTGCCCGCACGCCTACGCCCGGCACCTCGTCCGGGCAGCACGGCAACCGCTGCACCGAGCCCATCACGACGTCGGCGGCATGGGGCAGCCCCGTGCAGCAGGCGGTGTTGACCGACACGACCGTCGTCGTACCGTGCTTGTCGACGAGCACGAATCCGACATCGGCGAGCCGGCGTACGTGGTGCGACGCGGTCGACTGGGAGATGCCGAGCGCGCTCGCGAGGGCGCCGACCGTCGTCGAACCGCTGGGCTCCGAGGCGATCGTGTGCAGCATCCGCACCCGGGTGGGATCACCGATGCAGGCGAACCAGTCGGCGTAGGTACGCGCATCGTCGACGGACATGGCAGTGGTCTGGCTTGTGGTCACGAGGCGAGTATATCGACGTGGATCGATGGTTGCATAGATCGACGCCCGTCGATAGAGTCCCTTTATCGACGAACACCGATGTAAGGAGCATCCCATGTCCGACCTTCCCGTCGCGGTGATCGGGGCCGGCCCGACCGGGCTGGCCGCGGCCGCCCACCTGCGCACCCGAGGCCGCGCCGCGGTCGTACTCGAGGCAGGCCCGAGCGCCGGCACGGCGGTCCGCGACTGGGCGCACGTCCGGCTCTTCTCGCCATGGCGCGAGCTGATCGACCCGTCGGCCGCCGCGTTGCTCGACGCATCCGGTTGGCAGACCCCGGACGGCGACCGCTATCCCACCGGAGGCGACTGGGTCGACGGCTACCTCCAACCGCTCGCCGACGCTCTCGACCCGGTCGTACACTACGGCGCCCGGGTCACCGGCGTAGCGCGGAGCGGGCGCGACCGCCTCGTCGACTCCGGACGCGACGGCGCCTCGTTCGTCGTGCACGTGAACGGACGCGACGGCGAGGAACGAATCGAGGCGAGCGCCGTACTCGACGCTTCGGGCACGTGGTCGCGGCCGAACCCACTCGGCGGTGATGGCCTGCCGGCGCTCGGCGAGTCCGCCGCGCGGGTGACGTATCGCGTACCCGACCTGCGCGACCCGTCGACGCGCGATCGGTATGCCGGCAAGCACATCGCGGTCGCCGGCACGGGCGCGTCGGCCATGACCGCGCTCGTCGCGCTCGGCGAGCTGGCCGATGAGGCACCCGGCACCCGGGTCAGCTGGCTCGTCCGCCGCGGCAGCGCCACCAATGCATTCGGCGGCGGCGACAACGACCAGCTGGTCGAGCGTGGCGCGCTCGGGCGACGCGCACAGCAGGCCGTCAACGCCGGCCACGTGCGTACGTCCACCGGGTTCCGCGCGAGGGCACTGGTCCCGCACGGCGAGCAGGTCGACATCGAGTCGTTCGACGGGCAGCGGGTCGAGCGCGTCGACGAGATCGTCGCCGTCACGGGCATGCGGCCAGACCTGTCGTACCTGTCCGAGATCCGGCTCGATCTCGACCCGGTGCTCCACTCGCCCAAGGCACTCGCGCCCTTGATCGACCCCAACATCCACTCCTGCGGCACGGTCTACCCGCACGGTGCGAAGGAGCTGGCGCAACCCGATGCCGGCTTCTACCTGGTGGGCATGAAGAGCTACGGCAGAGCACCCTCGTTCCTCGCGATGACCGGGTACGAGCAGGTGCGCTCCGTCGTCGCGGAGATCGCGGGCGATCACGAGGCGGCCGAACGCGTCGAGCTGACCCTCCCGGACACAGGCGTCTGCGGCGGCGCCGGCCTGTTCGACGAGGACGAGTCGGCGGCGTCGGGCGGCTGCTGCGGCACCGCGACCGACGAGGTGCTGACCATCGGGGGCACCATACGAGGGTGAGCGATACGGAGTCGGCGACGCACACGGGCGCCCTCGAGCCCGGTGCGTTGCGCCGGGTCGTCGCAGTTCTGTGCGTCACCCAGATCACCGGCTTCGGAGTGCTGTACTACGCGTTCCCGGTGCTCGCGACGGAGA
Source organism: Solicola gregarius (assembly GCF_025790165.1). Taxonomy (GTDB): domain Bacteria; phylum Actinomycetota; class Actinomycetes; order Propionibacteriales; family Nocardioidaceae; genus Solicola; species Solicola gregarius. Next base: position 2,345,834 of record NZ_CP094970.1, on the reverse strand, counting down.
TCGCAAGCGACACCGGCTGGTCGACCATCGCCGTGACCGCCGCGTTCTCGGCGGGCCAGGTCACCTCCGGGGTCGTCGGCATCGTCGTCGGCCGGCACATCGACCGATTCGGACCGCGGGCGATCATGACGGCCGGGTCGGTGCTCGCCGTTCCGGCCGTCCTGGTGATCGCCTGGTCGCCGACGTACGCAGCATTCGTGATCGGCTGGATCATCGCGGGCATGGCGATGTCGGCGGTTCTCTACCCGCCGGCGTTCGCGGCGCTCACCCATTGGGGTGGCAGCCGGCGCGTACAGGCGCTCACGGCGCTGACGCTCGTGGCCGGGCTGGCGAGCACGGTCTTCGCACCGCTCACCGCCTTCACCACCTCGCACCTCGAGTGGCGTACGACGTACGTCGTCCTCATCGTCGGGTTCGCGGCCGTGACGATCCCGGCACACTGGTACGGGCTACGCCGGCCATGGCGCCGCGAGCAGACCGGCGACACCCAGCCACGAGGCGGACGATCCCGGATCGGGGCAACCGTGCGCTCGCCGACCTTCATCATCCTCGCGGTTGCGATGAGCATGACCGCGTTCAGCGTGTACGCGGTCGTGATCAACCTGGTGCCGCTGTTCATCGAGCACGGTTACAGCGCCGGCCAAGGCGCGATCGCCCTCGGCCTCGGAGGAATCGGTCAGGTGTGCGGCCGGCTCGGGTACGCGCGCTTCGCGGCCGTCACGAGCTACACCGTACGAGGCGCGATCATCATCGGCGTCGTCGCCGCGAGCACCGGCACGCTCGCGGCCGTCTCCGGGCCGCTCGCCGCCCTCGTCGCCGCCTCGGTCGCGGTCGGCGTCGGCCGCGGGACGTACACACTCGTGCAGGCGACGGCCATCAGTGACCGCTGGGGCACTGCGAACTTCGGCTCCCTGAACGGGATCCTGACCGCACCGATGCTGATCGCCTCCGCGATCGCCCCGTTCGCCGGCGCCGCACTCGCCGAGCTGACCGGTAGCCAGGCGCGGTCGTTCGTCGTACTCGCCGCGGTCGCGGCCGTCGCCGCCGGGTTGTTCCTGGCTACGACTCCGCGTTCTCCTAGTCCGGAAGCAGCGGCACCTCGAGCGGATCGCGCCGACCCAGCTGGACCGCACGATTGAGCGCCGACGTACCGAACCGTCGGCGTACGGCGTCGACCGCGCCGTCGAGCTCACGGGGTGGAACCCGCTCGAGCGGCAGCTCCAGCTGTGGCGGCCCGTTGGCGAGCCCGGAGACGGCGACGCCGAGCAGGGTGATGCCGCTGCACTCGATGATGTGTCGGGCCAGGTGGAGCAGCGACCGTGCCGCCGCTACAACGACGTCCGTACGGTCGGTTGGCGCCGGCATCGTGTGCGACCGCGTCGCACGCGTGTAGTCGTCGAAGCGCAGGCGGAGCGTGACAGTACGCGCCGTGCGCTCGCCCTTGCGGAGGCGACGGCACACGCGGTCGACCAGGGCGAGCAGGACGGCGTCGAGATCGTCGGCGGTCGGTTCCGATCGGCCCAGGCTGTGTTGGGCACCGACCGATCCGCGTCGGTGCCCCACCTCCACCTGACGGGGGTCGCGGTTGTGCGAGACGGCATGCAGGTGTCGCCCGGCACCGCGACCGACGAGTCGGGCCAAGACGTCCTCGTCGAGCGCCGCGAGGTCGGCGACCGTGCGGACGCCGCGCGACCGCAGCCGGGCGGACGTGACCCGGCCGACTCCCCAGAGCCGCTCTATCGGCAGCGGATACAGGAAGTCGAGCTCGCCGCCGGAGGGCACGACAAGCAGCCCGTCGGGTTTGGAGACGGCGCTCGCCACCTTGGCCAGGAACTTCGTACCCGCAACGCCAACGGAGATCGGCAGCCCGACCTCGCGGCGTACGTCGCGGCGCAGGTTGTGCGCGATGTGCTCGGGCGACCCCCGCAGCCGGCGCAACCCCCCGACGTCGAGGAACGCCTCGTCGATCGAGAGGCCCTCGACCAACGGGCTGGTGTTCTCGAAGACGTCGAACACGGCGCGACTCGCCTCGACGTACGCCGACATCCGCGGCCCGACCACGATCGCGTCCGGGCAGAGGCGCAGTGCCTGGCGGCCGCCCATCGCCGTCTGCACCCCGCGCGCCTTCGCCTCGTAGCTCGCGGCGAGGACCACGCCACCGCCGACGATGACCGGCCTGCCACGCAGGGCCGGATCGTCGCGCTGCTCGACCGATGCGTAGAAGGCGTCGAGGTCGGCATGCAGGATCGCATCCTCGCTCACGAACACATGTTCGCATACCTCATGGCGAACCGACGAGCGAAACGCGGTCCGCACGCTCCGTGCACATCCAGCGCCGCGAACCGGCCCGACGATCACATACGGTAACGGTCCGGCCCGAATCCACATCGCCGCTGGTCAGACGGTGAATTTCGGGTAAAGTCGGCCCGGTGTTTCCAAGCTGGGCATTCGCAATTCTCGTAGGTATCGCACTCGGGCTCACGTACGTCATCGTCACGACACGACGCAGTTCTCGCCAAGAACCGAACGCGTCGGGCAACGTCATCGAGCGCGTCGAACGACGGCGACGCCGCCCCGCGTCACGGCTGGAACCGCACACCGAGGAAGCGATGCTCGAGGTGCACCGCATGGTCGACGAGGGTCGCAAGGCCGAGGCCGTCACCCTGCTGCAGCGTACGTCCGAGCTGTCGCTCACCGACGCCACTGCCCGCGTCGACACCTGGTCGCTGATGAGCGCGCGCCGCGCGGAGGACATGGCCGAGACGGACTACTGAGGCCGTCCCCGGGCTCGAATCACCGGACGCCAGATACATAGAGACAAGGTGGCGCATCATCGGCTCGGATGCGCCACCTTGCCCATGCGCGGTAGCGGTGGGAACCGTCGGCTCGCTCGTCCCTCGCGAGCCTCCTCCCAAATCCCGCGGTACCCAAATTATGGATCCGGTGGCACACCACTCGCTTCACTCGGGCGTGCCACCGGATCGATAGCGCGGTAGCGGTGGGATTTGAACCCACGGAGGGGGGTTACCCCTCACACGCTTTCGAGGCGTGCTCCTTAGGCCGCTCGGACACGCTACCGCCGACGAGAGTACTAGATCGCTTACGGCGATCGCATCTCGGCTCCGGCCGGCCGCCGTACCCGAGGGCGCGCACTCTGCACGGAATCGGTCCGCCTTGCGTGGTGAATTCGCTGTGCAACGCGTACGTTTACCATGTTTACATGGTAAACGGACGAGCGCGGTCAGTCCGTACGCCGCTGCGCGAAGAAGTCACGCAGAAGGTCGCCGGACTCGTCCGCGAGCACCCCGGAGATGACCTCCGGACGATGGTTGAGCCGGCGGTCGCGGACGACGTCCCACAACGAGCCGACCGCACCCGCCTTCGGGTCGAAGGCACCGAACACCAGGCGGCCGACCCGCGCGGAGACCAGCGCGCCCGCGCACATCGTGCAGGGCTCGAGCGTCACGACCAGTGTGAAGTCGTCCATCCGCCAGGTGTGCGCGGCGGCCGCGGCGTCGCGCAGGGCGACCATCTCCGCATGCCCGAACGGATCGTGGTCACGCTCACGGGTGTTGCGTCCGCGCCCGATGACGTCTCCTGCCGCGTCGACCACAACCGCACCGACGGGTACGTCCGCCGACGCGCGCGCTGCGGCGGCCTCATCGAGCGCGGCACGCATCGGATCGGCCCAGGCGGCGCCACTCATGCCTTGGCGGCCTCGACGATCGACGCGAGCTGCGCACCGAACCCGAGCCGCTCGGCGACGTCGGACAGCATCTCGTCGGGATAGAGCTCGTCGTCGTCGCACAGCACGGCGAGATCGACCGCGGTCATGCCGAACTCCTGGACCACGTCGGAGTCGCCGGCGGGCTGGGGTTCCTCGTCGTCATCGGGATCGGGCAGGTCGAGGTACTCGGCGATACTGCTCGCGAGCGGCCACTCTGTCACCGCCGTGACGTCGCTCAGGAACACGCGTACGTCGTCACCGGCCACGCGTACCAGCACGAAGAAGTCTTCGTCGACCGAGACGAGGCCGAGCACGCCGGCGTCACCGGGCCAGGGACGGAGCGCGGTGATCAGATCGTCGATGTCTTCGCCAACGGCCCGCGGCAGCGTCGCTAGCTGCCAGATGCCCTCTTCGCGGTACGCGACGACGGCGAAGTCGACCGAGTCGTCGGCCATGCGATCCTCCGTGATTACCCGGGCCCGTTGGGCCCACGCCTAGATCGTGACAGACCGGGAAGCAGGTTGGTAGTACATTTCCAAGTAGTCTTCGCGCATGCGCATCCATGTCGCCGACCACCCGTTGATCTCGCACAAGCTGACCGCGTTGCGCGACATCAACACCGACTCCCCGACGTTTCGCCGTCTGACCGAGGAGCTCGTCACCCTGCTCGCGTACGAGGCCACGCGTGACGTGCGCACCGAGCCGGTACGCGTCGAGACTCCCGTCTCACCGGCCGACGGTGTCCGGCTGTCCAGCCCGAAGCCGCTCGTCGTACCGATCCTGCGCGCCGGACTCGGCATGCTCGAGGGCATGCAGCGGCTGCTCCCGACGGCGGAGGTCGGCTTCCTCGGGATGATCCGCAACGAGGAGACGCTGGAGGCGTCGACGTACGCCGAGCGCCTGCCCGACGATCTGGCAGGCCGCCAGTGCTACCTGCTCGACCCGATGCTCGCGACCGGCGGCACGCTGTCGGCAGCGATCGACTTCCTGGTCGAGCGCGGGGCCAACGACATCACCGCCGTCTGCCTGCTCGCGGCGCCCGAGGGCATCGCCCGGGTCGAGACCGACCTCGGCGGCATCAACGTCCCGGTCACCCTGGTCACCGCCGCCCTCGACGACAAGCTCAACGAGGTCGGCTATATCGTGCCCGGCCTCGGCGACGCGGGCGACCGGCTCTACGGCGTCGTCGACTGACCCGACAAATAGACATTTGTCATGCCCTGGCGTAACAAATGTCTATTTGTTGGCCGCCGCCTCGTCGACGGCGTCCACGAACGCCGCCATGCTCGGGAACTCCCAGTCCGGATGCGCCTCCGCGTCCGGGTCGGGCGTCGCACCCCAGCCCGGCCGGTCGTGGCGTCGGTTGATCCACACCGACGACAGTCCGATCCGCTTGACCGGAACGTGGTCGTGGAACAGGCTCTGCGCGACGTGCAGCAACCGCCCCTCGCCGATGCCCTCGCGTACGCGCAACTGCTCGAGCGCGTCGAAGTTGCGCGGCGATGGCTTGTACGAGCCGACGTCCTGCGCCGTGATCACGTGATCGAAAATGACGTCGAGCCGCCGACGCGAGCCCTCGAAGCCGGCTCGGTCGACGTTCGACAAGATGATCAGCGAGAACCGCTCACCCAGTCGTACGAGCGCATCATGTGAGTCGGGGAAGGCCGGCCAGTCGGGCACCGACGCACCGAACCTTGCCGCCCACGTGTCCGAAACCGGGGCGCCGAGCTCGCTGCCGAGCGCCCGCATGCTCGTCGCCAACGCCGTCGGGTAGAGCATCGCCGGCGACTCACGGAGGGTCCTCGCCTCGTGGTCGGCGTACGCGGTGAGCAGCGACTCACGGTCGAGCTCGACCTCGACATCGCGCGCCCACGCGTCGAGCACGGCGCCCATGCCGGCCTCCCAGTCGATCAACGTGCCGTAGCAGTCGAAGCTGAGGGCGTCGTAGTCGGCGAGGTTCACGATCTCGCTCCCGGTGCGGAGTCTTCGACCGACGCCTCCAGCGGGTCGGACGGCTTGGTGAGCAGGCTGACGCCGACCAGGGAGACGAGCGCGACCGGAAGCGAGATCAGCACGGAGTTGACGTCGAGCGGCTGGTCGAGCTCCTCCCAGGTGATCGTCACGACGGTGCCGAGAATCATGCAGGTGAGGGCGCCCGCACGCGTCGCGCGCTTCCACAGCAGCACGGCCAGCACCGGCGGCGCCAACGCGACGCCGTAGACGGTGTACGAGTACAGCTGCAGCTCGAGCACCGATGGGAAGAACTTGCCGAGTACGTACGCGGTCGCGGCGATCGCCAGCACCGTGACCCGGTGGATGCGCAACCGGCTCGCGTCCGGGAGCTCCGTCTTCGAGAACCGCGCGAACCCGTCGTACACCACGTTGCTCGCGCCCGAGAGCAGGAACGACGACCCGGTCGTGACGATGAACGCAAGCGCACCCGCGAGCACCAGGCCACCGATCACCGCCGGCAGGTAGTGCTCCGAGGCCAGTGACAGGATCGCCGTGTCGGGATTGATGTTCGGCATCAGGATCACCGCGGCCGACCCGAGCAGCGCAACCGGCACCGTGACCAGGAAGCTGCTGAAGAAGAACCCCGCGGTCGAGCTGCGGGCGGTGCCCTCGTCCTGCGCGGCGGTGAGCCGCTGGTACATGTTCTGGTCGGCGAGAATGAGCAGGAACAGCGGCAGGAAGTACCCGAGCAGCTCCAGACCGCTGAGCCCACCGGACCAGGTCGTCGAGGTCTCCGGGAGGTCGTTCCAGTACGCGCCGAAGCCCCCGACATCGTCTCCGATGACCAACGGGATCGCGACGACGAGCCCGAACACGATGACCAGTGCCGAGAGGAAGTCGGTCCACGCAACCGAGAACAGGCCGCCGCCGATCGCGAGGAACGTGACGAGAGCGGCGACGAGCAGCGTGCCTTCTCCCGTGGAGAGCGACGTGATCATGCTGATGATGTAGCCGCCGCCGGTGAACTGGTACGCGACGATGCCGGTGTACGCGAGCAGCGTGATCCCCGCGGCGATCATCCGCGCCGCAAGCCCGAACCGCGCCTCGAGCAGCTCGGGCACCGTGTACCGCGACGCCGAGCGCACCTTGCGCGACACGTAGTAGAGCGCCAGGATCCCCATCGGCGTACCGGCCAGGAAGAAGATCGACGCGAGCGGGCCGTACGTGTACGCGAAGTTGGCCCCGCCGATGATCGTGCCGGACCCCACCCAGGTGGCGAGCAACGTACCGATCAGCACCGGCTTGGGCAGCGACCGCCCCGCGAACATGAAGTCGTCGCCCGAGCTGACGTGCCGGCGTCTGCTGAACCAGGCGCCGACGGCCACCATGACGGCCAGGTACGCGATCAGGATGGAGATGTGGACCGTCTGCATTCGTGCCTCCGGTGGGTCACCCCCGATGTGGTACGCAATGCTTGCTGCTTCGTGAGCGATACGTCAATGAACGTTGCGTAGAGTCTCTGATCCTGAGACGAACCGCCGAGGCGTTCAGTCGAACAGGTCGTTGGCCCGCCAGACGGCCTCGGCGCGGACGATCGCCTCGCGCACACGTGGCTCCGCGTACTCGGCGATCTCCGCGAGCACGCAGTTGATGACGGTCATCGCGCCCGTCATCGACGGGAACGTCCCGGCACCCTCACTCGGCACGATCAACGCGTGATCGGCGAGCTCGCTGAACCGCGTCGATCGCCGGTCGGTGAGCAGGATGACGGTCGCACCCGCGTCGGCCGCCACGCGCGCCGCCTCGAGTACCTCCTTCGCCAGCCACCAGAAGCTGAACGCGACAACGACATCGCCTTGCCCCAACAGGCTGACCTCGTTGAACAGGGTGGTCCCACCGCCACGTCCGAACCGGACATCGAGGCCCATCGTCTGGCCTCCGTGCGACAACTGGAGCCCCGGCGAGATGAAGCTGCCGCTGCCGATCACGACCGTGCGGTCCGCGTCGGCGATCACCTGCGCAATGGTCGAGATCTGTTGCTGGTCGATCGTGTTCGCGAGCGCCTCGAGGTTCGCGAGGTCCTGACGTACGGCGTCGCGCGTGCGGCTGGCGCCCGGAGCCTGATGTTCGCTCAGCACCTGAACGGCCGAGAGCGACGCGAGGTACCGGCTGCGGATCTCCTGCCGCAGCTCGGACCACCCGCTGAAGCCGAGGGCCTGCGCCGTGCGTACGACCGTCGCGATGTTGACGCCCGCGCGCTCCGCGATCTCCGCGGTGGAGGCGTACGACGCGAGCTGCGGCTGCAGCTCGAGGATCTCGATGACCCGCGCAGCACCGGGACCGACGCGTCCCCCCTCGAGCCGCTCGCGCGCCCAGTCCGGTAGTCGAGCCACGATCATCCCTCGCAACAAGTAGTGCGTACACGCAGCATACGCAATGAACATTGACTTCGCATTGGGTGCAGTGACAGTCTGTCGTGCGAACGGCCCGGAGCCACCGTCAACGCGCCCGCGTCTAGGAGAACACCCCATGCCCGACCGCCTCCTCGTCACCGATGCCACCGTGTGCGACGTCGCCAACGAGACGCTCGTGCCCGACCGCCGCGTGCTCGTCACCGACGGGCGGATCGAGGCGATCGGCGGCAGCGAGATCGAGCCAGCGGGAGTCGAGGTTCTCGACGCAGGTGGGCGCACCCTCGTACCCGGCCTCGTCGACGCGCACGTCCATGTCACCGCCGCGACCGCCGACCTCGGTGCCATGATCGAGTGGTCGCCGAACTACGTTGCCGCCAAGACGATGCGCATCCTCGACGGCATGCTGTCGCGCGGCTTCACCACGGTCCGCGATGTCGGCGGCGCCGACTACGGACTGGCCGCGGCGGTCGACGAGGGCCTCGTACGTGGGCCGCGGGTCGTCTTCGGCGGCAAGGCGCTGTCGCAGACCGGCGGGCACGCCGACCTGCGCGGTCCGGGGCGCTCGGCGCTCGACGACCACCAGTGCTGCCCAGGTCTCGGCGTCGTCTGCGACGGTGTCGACGAGGTACGCCGCAACGCCCGCAACCAGCTGCGTACCGGCGCCCACCACATCAAGATCATGCTGTCCGGAGGCGTTGCCTCGCCGACCGACCGCGTCGACTCGACGCAGTTCAGCGACACCGAGATCCTCGCTGCGGTCGAGGAGGCCGCTGCCGCCAACCGTTACGTGACCGGCCACGCGTACACCGCGCGCGCCGTCAACCGCGGCCTGCGACTCGGCGTCCGTTGCATCGAGCACGGCAATCTGATCGACGACGAGAGCGTCGCGCTGTTCGCCGAGCACGACGCGTACCTCGTGCCCACCCTCGTGACGTACGAGTTCCTCGCGCGCGAAGGTGCGGCCGCGGGCCTTCCGCCTGCCAGCCAGGCGAAGGTCGCCGACGTACGCGACGCGGGGTTGACCGCACTCGAACGCGCCTGGCGCGGGGGAGTCTCGGTGGTGTTCGGCACCGACCTGCTCGGCGACATGCACGTGCATCAGAGCGAGGAGTTCCGCATCCGCGGCCGAGTGCAGCCCGCCGCAGAGGTCCTCAAGTCGGCAACCGTCAATGCAGCAAGGCTGCTGGGCCTCGAGGGCGAGATCGGCACCGTCACACCCGGGGCACACGCAGACCTGCTGGTCGTCGACGGCGACCCGCTCACCGACGCCGAGGTGCTCGCCGAGCCGGAGCAGAACGTACGCGCGATCATCAAGGGCGGCACCGTCGTCAGCGACCGGCTGGTCGGCTGACCGTGCTGATCCTGCGCGACGCCGCGTACTGGGACGGCGAGTCCGACGAGGTGCGTCGCGCCGACATCACCTGCGGGCACGATGAGATCCGAGCGGTGCACGCACGCGGCGCAGCGCCACGCGCCGCCGACTCCGACGTGGAGCTCGACCTCGCCGGGCGCTACCTACTGCCCGGGCTGATCGACGGACACGCTCACCTGGTGTGGTCGAGCGGGCAGGACCCGGCCGAGACCGTCGAGGCCGACGGCGAGCAACTGACGGTGCTACGCGCCGCCATGCACGCCCGCGAGCACCTTGCCGCCGGCGTCACGACGATTGCCGACCTCGGCAGCAACTGGGATATCGCCATCTCGGTGGCACGCGCGATCGAAACCGGCGTCTTCGACGGTCCGACGGTCATTGCTGCTGGACGCACGGTGATCATGACCGGCGGCCACGACCCGTTCTGGGGCGTCGCATCCGACGGGGTCGACGCGGTCGTACGTGCCGTGCGCGGACAGGCGTTCCGCGGCGCGGGCATCATCAAGACGGCGGCGACCGGCGGCGTGTACGGGCGCCCGAAGGGTGAGGACGTGCACGACGGCGAGCTCTCCTACCCCGAGCTCGCGGCGCTCGCGGGCGAGGCGCACCGGCGCGGCCTGAAAGTCGCGGCGCATGCGTTGGGCACCGAAGGCATCCGCGACGCCGTACGCGCGGGCATCGACATCATCGAGCACGGCGTGTTCCTCGATGACGCGCTGGTCGGCGACATGGTGCAACGGGGTACGTACCTCTGCCCGACGGTCGCGATCTATCGCAGCATCGCGGACGCGGCCACGACGGGCTCGGCGCCGGCGTACGCGACCCGCAAGGCCGAACGGGTCGTCGACGCACACCGTACGAGCGTGGCGAAGGCCCTCGAGGCGGGCATCCCGCTCGTCGCCGGTACGGATGCGGGCTCACCCGGCATGCCGCACGGCAACCTCGTCGCCGAGCTCGAGGCACTGGTCGACTGCGGCGTACCCGTGGTGACCGCCCTGCGCGCGGCGACCTCGACGGCGGCGGACGCCCTGGGACGGCCCGAGCTCGGGCGGGTACGCCCCGGTGCGAGTGCGGACCTGGTGGTGACGGATCGCAACCCGTTCGAAGGGGTCGACGCACTGCGCGCACCGACGACGGTCATCCGCTCCGGACAGGTCATCCGCCCCTGACCCACCCGCCCCGTGAGCCGCGCGTTAGTGCGGCGACACGCTGGCGTGTCGCACAAGACCGTGCGGCTCACGGGGGAGGTCGGGCAGGCTACAGCGCCTTCACGCCGTTGAGCAGCTTGCTCATCGAGTCCTTCGCGTCGCCGAACAGCAGCGTCGTCTTCGGGTCGAAGAGCAGCTCGTTCTCGATGCCCGCGAATCCCGGACGCATCGACCGCTTCATGAACACGATCTGTTTCGCCTCGTCTGCGTTCAGGATCGGCATGCCGTAGATGGGCGCACCCGGCGTGGTCTTCGCGGCGGGGTTGACGACGTCGTTCGCACCGACCACGAGTACGACGTCGGCCTGCTTGAACTCCCCGTTGATGTCGTCCATCTCGACGAGCTGCTCGTACGGGACCTGTGCCTCGGCGAGCAGCACGTTCATGTGTCCCGGCATCCGGCCAGCCACCGGGTGGATCGCGTAGTCGACCTCGACCCCGCGCCCGGCGAGCACATCGACCAGCTCGCGCAGCGTGTGCTGCGCCTGCGCGACGGCGAGACCGTAGCCGGGCACGATGATCACGCGTTGCGCGTACGCGAGCAGGATCGCCACATCGTCGGGACCGGCCGAGCGCACGGGACGGTCGCTCGCGGTGGCGGCACCCAGCGTCGAGCCGCCTCTCAGCGCACCGAACAACGTGTTGACGACGGAACGCCCCATCGCCTTCGCCATCAGGATCGTGAGCAACGTACCTGAGGCACCGACAAGGGTGCCGGCGACGAGCAGCAGGGTGTTCTGCAGGACGTACCCGCTCGCGGCGACGGTCAGTCCGGTGAACGCATTGAGCAGGGAGATGACGATCGGTACGTCCGCGCCGCCGACCGGAAGGACGAGAAGTACGCCGAGCGCCAACCCGAACAGCGCCAGGATCACTCCGACCCACAGGCTCGGCTCGACGACGATCCAGACACACAGGGCGATCGCGACGACGAACGCACCGCCGAACACGACGGGCAGCCCGGGGAAGATGACCGGACGGGTGGTCATCAGCTCTTGCAGCTTCGCGAACGTCACCAGCGAACCGGCGAAGCTGATACCGCCGACCGCGATGGTGAACACCGTTGCCGCCGCGGTGAACCACTCGACATCGGCATGCTCGTGGAACTCGTTCAGCTCCAGCAGGGCGACGAGCGCCGCCGCTCCACCGCCGACGCCGTTGAAGAGCGCGACGAGTTGCGGCATCTGCGTCATCTGCACCCGGCGGGCACCGAGCGCGCCGGCCGCCGTGCCGACCAGGATCGCCGCGATGATCGGCACCTGGTGGTCGAGGTCCTGTTGGAAGAACACGATGACCGTCGCGAACACGGCGGCGACCGCACCCAGCAGGTTGCCGTTGCGAGCCGTACGCGGGCCCGAAAGCCCTTTGAGCGCGAGGATGAAGCAGACAGCCGCGGCGAGGTAGCCCAGCTGGATCCACGTCGGCGTCATGCGGCGTCTCCGTCGGTCTCACTCTTGGCCGTACGCTTCGGGCCGCCGAACATCTCGAGCATCCGGTCGGTGACGACGAACCCGCCCGCCATGTTGATCGCCGCGAGCAGAACCGCGACGAGGCCGACGATCAGCGTCCCGGTGGAATCGGCGGTGCCCGCGACGAGGATCGCGCCGATCAGGATGATTCCGTGGATCGCGTTCGTGCCGGACATCAGCGGCGTGTGCAGTGTCGACGAGACCTTCGAGACCACCTCGACGCCGACGAAGGCGCTGAGCACGAAGAACGTCAGCCAGACGATCGACTCATCCATTGTCGTTACCCTCCTCGGAGTCGGCGCCCTCGAGCAACTCGCGGGTCGGCCCGTGTCGTACCTCGCCGCCGTGCGTGACGCAGGCGCCGACGACGATCTCGTCGTCGAAGTCGGGAGCCAGCGCGGCATCTTCGCCGGTCATCAGCGCGATCAGGTTGACGATGTTCTGGGCGAGCAGCCGGCTCGCGGGCCCGGGCATCTGGCCCGCGACGTTGGCACCGCCCCACACCTGCGCATCGCCGATCGAGACGATCGAGCCGGGCTTCGAGCCCTCGACGTTGCCACCGGTCTCCGCCGCAAGGTCGACGACGACCGAGCCGGGCTTCATCTGCTCCACCATGTCAGCAGTGACGAGCAGCGGCGCCTGCCGGCCCGGCACGGCGGCCGTCGTGATGAGTACGTCGGCCGCGGCGATGTGCGGAGCGAGCAGGTCGCGCTGCCGCTGTGCACGGTCCTCGGTCATCTCCCGGGCGTACCCGCCCGCACCTTCGAGCGTGTCGAGGTCGAGCTCGATCGCCTTCGCGCCCATCGACTGGATCTCCTCGGCCGCCGCAGCGCGCACGTCGTACGCCTTGACCACCGACCCGAGACGTCTGCAGGTCGCGATCGCCTGCAGGCCGGCGACTCCGGCGCCGAGTACGACGACCTCGGCGGGCTGCACCGTGCCGGCGGCGGTCATGCTCAGCGGGAAGAACCGGCGCAGCAACCCGGATGCGACGATCGCGGCGCGATAGCCCGACACGAGTGCCTGCGACGACAGCGCGTCCATCGACTGCGCACGCGAGATGCGCGGCACGAGCTCCAACGCGAACGCGCTGACCGACCGGTCGCGAAGCTCTGCGACCAGATCGAGGGACTGCGCCGGAGGGAGGAACGAGATGGTGGCCATGCCCTCGGCGAGCGCACGGATCGCCCCACTGTTGAGTGGCCGTACGCTCGCGACGAGGTCGGCGCCGGCCAGCGCGTCGCCGTCGACCGTTGCGCCGACGTCGACGTACGTCTGGTCGGCGAAGTCGGCGTCGGCTCCGGCATCGGGCTCGATGGACACCTGATGGCCGGCCGCGACCAGCTTGGCGACGGCGTCCGGTACGAGCGCGACGCGGGTCTCGCCCTCGTCGATCTCTTTGGCGACTGCGATTCTCACGCCTCGCAACCTAGATGACATCGGCGACATTGCCCAGTACTTGGGATGCGCGTCTCACCGGCGATGAGATTCGTACCCGAGCAGATGTGCGGATGGGTCGATGACAACGACTGCCGACGCCGACAGGTTCCGAGTCCGCGGGATGACCCCGCACGCCCACGGCATATCACGCGATATACTGAGGTGGTGAACCCGGTTCGGAGACTGCGACAGGCGGCCGGGCTCAGCCAGCACGAGCTGGCTGAGCGGTCCGGTGTTGCCCAGCCGAACATCGCAGCGTACGAGACCGGTCGGCGCGCTCCGTCGAAGGCGATGCTGCATCGGCTTTCCGAGGCTTGTCGCCCGACCCCGCATGACGCGCTCGCCGCACATCGGGACGACCTGCTGGCTCTTGCGGAGCGGTTCGGTCTCACCGACGTTCGCGTGTTCGGCTCTGCCTTGCGTCGCACGGACGGGCCAGGGAGTGATCTCGACATCGTGGTGACGGCCGCGCCGACCGTCGGCCTGCTCGGTCTGGCCGGCTTCTCGCGCGAGGCCGGTGACCTGCTCGGTGTCGAGGTCGACGTCGTCACCGACGGCGGTATGCAACCTGACCACGAGGTTCTCCTGACGGCTGTGGCCATATGAACGCAAGGGACCTCGCGGCACTACGCGAGATCATTCGCCTCTGTGACGTTGCCGCGAACCTGACGGCGCGCGGACACGACTGGTACACGGGCGACCCTGACAACGTGCCCGGCCTCGCCGGGGAGTCGTTGATCATCAAGGTCGGCGAGAACGTCGCCCGGCTCAGCGCCGAGACCATCGCCCATCACCCGGACGTACCGTGGGCGGACATCAAGCGGATGCGCGATCGCCTCGCACACCGGTACGACGCGACGGACTACGCCGTCGTGTGGACCACCTTGTCCGCCGACCTCCCGACGATCCGTTCATACCTCAAATCGGCGACGTCGTAGCGATCACCGAACCTGGCGGCCAGGACACGTACGCTCGAGCGCTGACCGGCCCTGGACACCGGGCGACGTTCTCGGCAGGGTACGCACATGCGCCGAACAGCTGCTGTGCTCCTGACCCTTGCCCTGTCCTTCGCCACGGTTCCCGCGTACGCCCACCCCGCCGAACCCGCAGCGGACCGCGGCGCCGGGCTCGACTGGGCCCAGACCGTGCTCGACTCCGACCAGAGCTTCCGCGGCCTGGATGCGGTCTCCCGTCGTACGGCCTGGGTGACGGGCGAGAGTACGACCGACGGGCCCGGCTCGGTGTGGCGAACCACTGACGGCGGTGACAGCTGGCAGAACGTCAGCCCTCCCGAGAGCGACGGGTTGTTGTTCCGCGACGTGGAGGCGCTCGGTGCGCGCTCGGCCGTCGTGCTCGCCATCGGCCCGGGCGAAGCCTCTCGGATCTATCGCACCGCCGACGCCGGCAAGACATGGCACGAGACGTTCCGCAATCGTACGGAGCAGGCGTTCTTCAACTGTGTCGACTTCTACCCGGGCGGTCGACGCGGCTTGGCGGTCAGCGATCCGGTCGACGGGAAGTTCCGGATCCTGTCCACCGACGACGGCGGACGGTCGTGGAGCGTGCAGTCGCCCGCCGGGATGCCGGACTCGACCGGCGAGGCCAACTTCTCCGCCAGCGGCGACTGTCTGGTGATCCGCGGCCACAACGCATGGTTCGGCTCGGGCGGCAGCGCGGCGCGCGTGTTCCGGTCGAGCGATCTGGGACGCACCTGGACGGCGTCGGACTCGACCATTCCGGCCGGCGAGGCGGCCGGCGTCTTCGGCCTGGCGTTCCGGACACCGTGGCAGGGCGTCGCGGTCGGCGGTGACTTCGACGCGCCGGCGGACGGGGGCGACGCCTCGGCGTACACCGGGCACGAACGTACGTGGACCAACGGTGGCGACCTCGCCCACCTAGGCGAGGACGCCGCCTGGGTGTCCGTGCTCCCCGGCACTCTGGTCGTCGTCGGCGAGTCGGGCGATACCGCCGGCAGCAGCATCAGCCATGACGGCGGACGCAGCTGGACGGAGTTCAGCAAGGCCGGATTCCACACGCTCGACTGCACGATCGACTTCTCCTGCTGGGCAGCCGGCGGCGACGGCCGCGTCGGCCGGCTCCAGTGGCGCCCTGGAGGTATCGGCGCTCAGTAGTACCAGGGGTACGCCGACCAGTCGGGGTCGCGCTTCTCCAGGAACTGGTCGCGCCCCTCCTGCGCCTCGTCGGTCATGTACGCGAGCCGGGTAGTCTCACCGGCGAAGAGCTGCTGCCCGACCAGCCCGTCGTCGATCAGGTTGAAGGCGTACTTGAGCATCCGCTGCGCGGTCGGGCTCTTGCCGTTGATCAGCCGGCCCCACTCGAGCGCGGTCGACTCGAGCTCGTCATGCGGGACGGCACGGTTGACCGCGCCCATCCGGACGCCGTCGTCGGCCGAGTACTCCTGGCCGAGGAAGAAGATCTCGCGGGCGAACTTCTGCCCGACCTGACGCGCGAGGTACGCCGAGCCGAACCCGCCGTCGAACGACCCGACGTCGGCATCGGTCTGCTTGAACCGCCCGTGCTCACGGCTCGCCAAGGTCAGATCGCAGACGACGTGCAGGCTGTGCCCGCCGCCGGCCGCCCAGCCATTGACCAGGCAGATGACCACCTTCGGCATGAACCGGATCACGCGTTGCGCCTCGAGGATGTGCAGACGGGCGGTCCGCGCCGCGATCTGATTACCGATCCGACGCCGTGGTGACGGCTGAGATCTGCGCGGAGCTCCCGAGCCAGCACACCCGCGGCTAACAGTCGATGACCGCGACGACATCCTCGCTGTCTAGGCGGGATCGCCGATCCAACGGGCGAGGTCGACGAGGCCGGTCACGTCGCCCACCGTCGGCCCGGCGCCCCGCCGCATGATGCTCCCCTCGATGCGCTCGTCGACGGGGTCCGCATAGGCGCTGAGACGGTCATCTGGCCGAACCAACAATCGATCGGCGAGTTCCACGCTCCGCGCGAACGTGACCGCCGTACCATTGGCGAAATCATCAACAGGGCGGAGAAGTACGTGTCGTTGGCAGCGCCGGAACCAGCAGGAGCGCCGCACACCTGGTCGCACGTCGGCCTACCTCCGTTTCTGCGCTGGGCGGGCGGAAAGCGTTGGCTCGTTTCGTTCGTCGAAGAATTGACCTCACCGGCGCAGGTCCGGCGATACCACGAGCCATTCGCGGGCGGTGCAGCTGTCTTCTTCGGGATCGACTTCGGGGGACGCTCGTACCTCTCTGATCTGAACGCGGATCTCATCGAGACATACGCCGCGGTTCAGGCATCGCCCGATGACGTGTGGGAGCGACTGCGCGGCTACCGCAATACGGAAGGGGACTACTACGCCGTCAGGGCTGCCCGGCCGCGGAAGCCCGTGAACCGCGCAGCCCGATTCATCTTCCTCAACCACACATCGTTCAACGGGCTGTATCGCGTCAACCTGCGCGGTGAGTACAACGTCCCGTTCGGGTACAAGCCGTCCGACAACCGGCCGACATTACAGCAACTGAGGTCGGCGAGTTCGCGCCTGAAGTCAGCAACGCTCGCTGTCGCCGACTTCTCGGCGGCACTTGAAAACGTTGGCGAGGGCGATCTCGTGTTCCTCGACCCGCCGTACACAGTCGCCCACAACAGCAATGGATTCGTGAAGTACAACGACCAGCTGTTCCGGTTCGCGGACCAACAGCGCCTGAGCGTCCTGATCGATCACATTCGAGACCGGAACGCGTACTACGTGATGACGAACGCGGCGCATATATCGATCGCCGATCTGTTCGAGAAAGGGGACCGACGTGTGGAGACGAGCCGTAAGAACAACGTTGGCGGGAGGTCGGCCGCTCGCGGTCGCGCGACGGAATACCTTTTCACGAATCTGCCGGTCGCATGACGCTCCCGCCTCCCGGTAAGTTGATCCGCGACCACCTGCTGCCATCGAAGAACGTGCCGGCGGAGATCCGCCGAAGGCTTTCGCCCTACCAGTTCGAGACTGTCGCACCAACGCGGATCCCGGAGATGCAAGACGAGGGCTGGGTGCTCGACAAGCGCAACAAGCGCACGGTGCGCATGCGCAAACCGAAGGCGCACGACGTGGCGTTCGAGGACCGAGTCTGGGCCACGTTCGCCAGGCTCGGATTCTGGTCGCTGAACAAGGACCGGACCTTCACGCTCAATTACGGGTCGGGCGAGAGTGAACGCCAGCAGATCGATGTGTTTGCTGCCGACGATGATGTGATCCTGGTCGTTGAGTGCAAGTCCGCATCGGAGACCAAGCAAGGACAGTTCAAGAAGGAGATCGAAGCGATCCAAGGCCGGCGGGCCGGCATCCTCCGGGCGATCAAGGCCGAGTACAAGCACCACAAGGTCAAATTTGTCCTCGCAACCAACAACTACGGCGTGACGAAGTTGATCGCCGAGCGGATCGCTTCGGCGGACATAATCCACATGAGCGACGACGTGATCGACTACTACCTCGGGCTCGCCGAACATCTGGGAGAGGCGGCGCGCTTCCAACTGCTGGGAAACCTATTTGCAGGGCAGAAGATCCCGAACCTGAATCAGGAGGTGGTCGCGATCGAGGCCTCGATGGGCGGCCACAAATACTACTCGTTCTCAATCGAGCCTGACCGGCTCCTCAAGCTCGGGTACATCCTCCATCGCAGCAAGGCGAACTCGAGCCTGATGCCGACCTACCAGCGGTTGATCAAGAAGGCAAGACTGAAGAACGTCGCTCAGTTCGTCGAACTGGGCGGATACTTCCCCAACTCCCTTGTCCTGAGTCTTGAGGGCGGCGCGCGGGGACTTCAATTTGATCCGTTCCCGATGCATCCCGGCCAGACACGCGCCGGGATCCTCCACCTGCCTCAGACGTTCCGCGCCGCCTATGTGATCGACGGTCAGCACCGCTTGTACGGCTATTCATCGAGTTCGAGAGCAGCGAACGACCTGATCCCCGTGGTTGCGTTCGTGTCCCTCAGTCGTTCGGACCAGATGCGGCTCTTCATGCAGATCAACGAGAACCAGCAGGCGGTGCCGAAGAACCTCCGGAACACCCTGAATGCGGACCTCCTGTACGCATCCGACGACCTTCGCGAGCAGGCGAAGGCACTCAAGTTGGTCCTCGCGCAGAGGCTCGGTGAGGACAAGGTCTCGCCGCTGTATGGGCGGGTACAGGTTGGCGAAGATGCAAAGACTCCGTTGCGATGCCTCACGATCGATGCCGTAGCACGCGGCGTCGAGCGTGGCGGATTCATCGGGACTTTCACCAAGACCGAGGTGAAAGAAATCGGCACCTTCTACCGCGGCACGAACGATTCGACGGGCGATGCGCTGTTCGATTACCTAACGCTCGCGCTCGGCCGCATTCGGGACAATCTGGATCGTCAATACAAGTTAGGCAGCGCCGAAGGTGGCTTCGTATTCATCAACAACGGCATTGAGTCGATCGTCCGTATACTGGGCGATGTGGTTGTTCACCTAGCCCAAAGCGATGACTATGACCCACGGCAAAAGGCGCCCGGCGAGCTCTACGCGGATGCGGCGCCCTACCTGGACTCGATGATCGATCACATTGAGGGACTGGACCCGGCCGAGGCGCTTCAGTATCGCCAGCTCTACGGCTCGGGCGCGGGAACCAAGTACTGGCGCCGGCTGCAGCAGGCAATCAACGAGGCCAGGCCAGAGTTCGACCCGCCCGGGCTCGCCGAGTACCTGCGAGACGCAGAGAAGCAGTTCAACGACGAGGCGCGCGACATGATCGACGCCCTTGAGGCCTTCATGAAGGACGACATCCGCAAGCGGCTCCAGGACAAGTACGGCGCGGATTGGTTCAAGGATGGCGTTCCGCGGAAACTCAAGCTGGAAGCCGGAAAGATGATGATCGAGCGAAACCTGGACCGCAGCGCCGGACAAGAGATAACCGAGTGGGACTGCCTGTACATAGTCGACTACCGCGACATCATGACTCAGACACACGAGCTGTGGCGCGAACTATTCGAGAAGCGCTACACGCCGCCGGGCGACGAGCAGAAGTCCGGAGGCTGGCGAGCACGCTCCGACTGGGTCGTCGCCGCAAGCCGTCTTCGGAACGACGTGCACCATCAGCGCCCTATCTCCGTCGACGATCACGAATTCCTGACCACGCTCCACACGTGGCTCGTCAAGGGGCAGACGGACAATGACCTCTGAGGTCGGCTCGGGCCAGAACGCGCAACTTCACCCCTCTGCGGGTGGCGCCGTAATTGGCCCAGGAGAACGCGAAGTCCGTTACAAAGGACACCGTCCCGTCGGTCGCGAAGTAGACGCCGACCCTATCGTCCGAGCCCTTGACTCGATTGCCGCCCGTCGGCTTCGTCGCAGCTTCGACTTCGTGAGGGCGAAGGCGTGCCAGTTCACCTCAGTGACGAGGTAGCCACATTCGCGCCACGCCTCGGCGCAGGCACGATGGACGTGTCTCGCATCGAAGGCTTAGAAGATCGAGTCTCAGTCGACGTCCACTCCTTCAAAGGGCTGGGGCTCACTCGCGACCGGATCGAAGAAGACAGGTTCCTCGGGTCCGGGCCCCGGCCGAACTCGTCGAGGACCTGGGCACGTCGCCGACGGAACTGTCGGCCATCGCCGCGCCGATCTCGGGCTCCCAGGAATGGCGCTGGCCCGTAGGCGCGCGCGTGGACTTCACGTACCTCATGTGCCCGCCACGCTCATGGATGAGACGGGTGCCGCTCGCGACACAACTCGCCGGCACGCCCGAGGATGTCCCGACGTCCGCCGATCGGTGTTCCTCTCGGGCATCGTCCACCAGCATGCACCTGACCGGTGACAGCTGCCAGCGACCGGACCTCTGGACTATCCGGTACGTGACCAATAGCGCTCTGACCTGCAGAAACCTTGCCCGCTAGCAGCAACAGGGTACGCCGACCAGTCGGAATCGCGCTTCTGCAGGAACTGGTCGTGCGCCCCTCCTACGCCTCACCCGTGGAGCATTGGAGGGTCTTCTCAGATGACGGTGTAGGTCGGCCGGGCGCGTCGGTCCGCAGATAGACGTCGAGGTCTCCCGACGACGGAGGTTCCTACGCCATCCATCCGAAAGACCTCGACGTGTCCGACGCTACCCCGCCTGCCGGCTTCGGCCGCCCTGACCTGACCGCCTTCGCTCGACTCGACGGCCTCGGTCTGAGCGTGACCGGACAACAACTTGAGCCGGATCGTGCGGTCCTCGCGTGCCGCGTGGTGGAACCAGATCAGTGGTGCCGACGGTGCGGCAGCGAAGGCGCTGCTCGTGACACCGTGATCCGGCGGTTGGCCCACGAGCCGCTGGGCTGGCGACCGACCGTGCTGGAAGTTGTAGTGCGCCGCTACCGCTGTGCCGACTGCGGACACGTGTGGCGCCAAGACACCAGCGCCGCGGCGGAGCCACGCGCGAAGCTCTCGCGCACCGGGCTGCGGTGGGCGCTGGAAGGGATCGTGGTCGCACACCTCACCGTCGCCCGTGTCGCCGAGGGACTCGGGGTCGCGTGGGACACCGCCAACAACGCGGTCCTGGCTGAAGGCAAGCGGCTGCTGATCAACGACCCCACGCGGTTCGAGGGCGTGAAGGTCATTGGCGTCGATGAGCACGTCTGGCGCCACACCAGGCGTGGCGACAAGTACGTCACCGTGATCATCGACCTCACCCCGGTTCGCGATGGCGCCGGCCCAGCAAGGCTGCTGGACATGGTCGAGGGCCGGTCGAAGGCGGCGTTCAAGACCTGGCTCGCCGACCGCGACGACGCCTTCCGTGACGCGGTCGAGGTGGTCGCGATGGACGGCTTCACCGGGTTCAAGACCGCCGCTGCAGAGGAGATCCCGGACGCGGTCACGGTGATGGATCCCTTCCACGTCGTGCGCCTGGCCGGTGACGCCCTCGACAGGTGCCGGCGCCGGGTCCAACTCGCGATCCACGGGCACCGTGGGTTCAGGGACGACCCGCTCTACAAGTCGCGGCGCACGCTGCACACCGGCGCGGACCTGCTCACCGACAAGCAGAGCGACAGGCTACGCGCGCTGTTCGTTGATGACGCTCACGTCGAGGTCGAGGCGACCTGGGGTGTCTACCAGCGCATGATCGCCGCCTATCGCCACGAGGACCGGCAACGTGGCCGCGAGCTCATGGAGAAGCTGATCACCGACCTCAGCGCCGGCGTCCCCAAGGTGCTCACCGAGCTCACCACCCTGGGCCGGACCCTGAAGAAGCGAGCCGCTGACGTGCTCGCCTACTTCGAACGACCCGGCACCAGCAACGGGCCGACCGAGGCGCTCAACGGACGGCTCGAACACCTGCGCGGCTCCGCACTCGGGTTCCGCAACCTGACCAACTACATCGCCCGAAGCCTGCTCGAGACCGGCGGCTTCAGACCCCAACTCCTACACCCCCGATTGGGATGAGCCGCATTGGAGCCTGAGTTCCCTACTCCTCAGGAAGTTCAATGACCGGAATGAACTCAACCAGTGGCATGGGATCCCGGGTCAGGTCGTACTCCCCGAGTAATCGGATGTAGGTCCGGCGATCGATCTCCCAGTCGTACGCAGATAACGGCCCATCCCTCTGGGCGGCCAGAAACACAAGATCCGCGATCAGGCGGGTCGCTCGCCCATTGCCGTCAACGAACGGGTGAATGTGCACTAAGCCCGCATGGGATGCGACTCCGAGAACCCGAGGTGTCAACCCGGTGGTGTGCTCCCATTGGTAGCGGAGGTCATCAAGGCAATTGCGCAGGTCTACGGCGATGCGCTCCGAAGCGATGCCGATGTTTGTCTCACGCGACCGCTGCCGACCGCCCCAATCCCAAACGGGCCCGTAGAGCCGCCCGTGAAGCTCGCGAACGAAGTAGCCGGTGAGGAGGGTCTCGCGCCGGCTTCGGGCTCGCGGGCCATCAGGCCTTGGAGCGCAGTGATGTCACGAACCGCTCGACCTTCTCAGAACGGACATGGTCGGCGGGCACGACGCGCTGCTCCAATTGAGCAGAAGCCTTCGTGGAGCGTACGACGAACTCGCGACGGGTCTTGGCGGACATCCTTCGCTTGGTCATCGCTCCTCCTCGGGTCTTCAGCGTAGTCGTCTTCTGGTGACACGTTCGCGGTCAGTAGTACCAGGGGTAGTCCGACCAGTCGGGGTCGCGCTTCTCGAGAAACTGGTCGCGCCCCTCCTGCGCCTCGTCGGTCATGTACGCGAGCCGGGTAGTCTCACCGGCGAAGAGCTGCTGCCCGACCAGCCCGTCGTCGATCAGGTTGAAGGCGTACTTGAGCATCCGCTGCGCGGTCGGGCTCTTGCCGTTGATCAGCCGGCCCCACTCGAGCGCGGTCGACTCGAGCTCGTCATGCGGGACGGCACGGTTGACCGCGCCCATCCGGACGCCGTCGTCGGCCGAGTACTCCTGGCCGAGGAAGAAGATCTCGCGGGCGAACTTCTGCCCGACCTGACGCGCGAGGTACGCCGAGCCGAACCCGCCGTCGAACGACCCGACGTCGGCATCGGTCTGCTTGAACCGCCCGTGCTCGCGGCTTGCAATGGTCAGGTCGCAGACGACGTGCAGGCTGTGCCCGCCGCCGGCCGCCCAGCCATTGACCAGGCAGATGACCACCTTCGGCATGAACCGGATCACGCGTTGCGCCTCGAGGATGTGCAGGCGTGCCGTCCGTGCCTTGTCGATCGGGTTCGGCTGCTCGCCGGCGGCACCGCCGTGCTCCGTCTCGTACTGATATCCCTCCTTGCCGCGGATGCGCTGATCCCCGCCGGTGCAGAACGCCCGCTTGCCGTTCTTCGGGCTCGGGCCGTTGCCGGTGAGCAGTACGCACCCGACGTCGGCGGACGTACGCGCATGGTCGAGCACGCTCAGCAGCTCGTCGACCGTGTGTGGCCGGAAGGCATTGAGCACATCCGGTCGGTCGAACGCGATGCGTACGGTGCCCTGGTCGACGGCACGGTGGTACGTCAGGTCGGTGAGTGACTCGAAACCGGCGACCGGCTTCCAGGCATCGGGGTCGAAGGTCTCGGAAACGGAGGACACGTCGCTCATCGCCCCAGGCTCTCAGACCGTTGCCCGGTCCGCGAACGTGACATCGGGAGTGGCGCATTCCGGATACCGACGGTATCTTGAACGCCATGTCTACAGATCTCACCGGCAAGGTCGCGGTCGTCACCGGCGCAGCGCGCGGCATCGGGGCAGGCGTCGCGAAGGGGCTCGCCGATCGGGGCGCGAAGATCGCCCTGATCGGGTTGGAACCCGACGAGCTCAAGCGGGTCGCCGATGATCTCGGCGAGCAGCACGCCTGGTGGGAGGCCGACGTACGCGACACCGACGCGCTCACCCTCGCGATCGACGCCGCGGCGGAGAAGTTCGGCCGCATCGACCTCGTACTCGCGAATGCCGGCATCTCCAGCTACGGCACCGTCCGCCAGATCGATCCCGAGGCGTGGGAGCGCGTCGTCGATGTCAACCTCACCGGCGTCTTCCGTACGCTCCACGCGGCGATCCCCCACCTCGAGAAGACCCGCGGCTACGCACTCGTCGTCTCGTCGCAGGCAGCGTTCACTCCCCTTGCGGGCCTGTCTCCGTACAACGCCAGCAAGGCCGGGGCCGAGGCCCTCGCGCTCGCGTGCCGCCAGGAGGTGATGCACCTCGGCATCGGTGTCGGCGTCTGTCACCCGTCGTGGGTCGACACCGACATCGTGCGCGGCGCGGAGGCCGATCTACCCAGCTTCCGCGAAACCCGCAAGAACCTGCCGTGGCCCGCCAACAAGACGACGACGCTCGACACGTGCGTGCAGCTGATCTGCGAGGGCATGATCCGGCGCAAGCGCCGCGTGTACGTCCCCCGCGAGGTCGTCGTCTCGAACCTCACCCGCCAGCTCCTCGTCTCCGGTCTCGTCGAGCCGATAGTCAAGCGAATGGCCAAGCGCGCCGTACCTCGGCTGGAGCAAGAGGTCGAGGCGCTCGGCCGCTCGCACTCGCAGCACATCCCGGTCACGCAGAAGGCGAAGAAGCGGGACTGATCGTCGACGCAAGCCCGGCCAGATGACCGAGTCGGGCAAGCTCGGAGTCGAGTACCTCCGGCCCGCCGCGACGGCCGAAGACCACCACGGCGTCGTGCCCCGGAACGCCTGCGCCCGCGAGCACGGTTGCACGCCACTCGGCCACGTCGGGCAGCCGTTCAGCGCGTTCGAGATCGAGCCATCCGGCCATCTCGTCGACGTACTCCGGCGCGGCAGAGGTCGCGGCGAGCAGACACACGTCACCCGCACGCCGACCAACGGCGACCGCCCAGTCGGCCCGGAACGTCGCCGGCAACGACTCGGCGAGCCGTTCGACCGCCTTGCGCGGGTTGCCCGTCATGGCCTCGACCGCCTCGAGATCCATCCGCAGGCTGGCACCGGCCGGATAGCGCGAGATCCAGTTCACGCGCACCCCGTCGATCGCCTGACACGCCGAGACCAGCGAGTCGGGCATCATCGACGTCGGCATCTCCAGCAGCACGTCGTCGACTGCGCGGCCGTCGTCGCGATGCTCGACGATCTCGATCGCCTCGATGTCGGCGCCGGCCTCACCCAGTGCGGTCGCGACGGCTCCGAGCGACCCCGGTACATCGGGCAGCTCGAGGCGGAGCAGGAAGGACATGCGTCCATTGTCCGCCGTGATCGTTTCGACCGCGTGTCGTATCCACGAACCGGACGCGTGATCAGCCCTGATCGGCGTACTCGTGGGGGTTGGCGGACCGGACGGGTGCGCTGTTGGGTGCCTTCGAACGGATACAGCCGGCCGGCTGACCGACCTTCCGCAGGCCCTTCCGGTCACCGTTGCCCCACTTCGCCTTCCGGCGGTACGTGTAGTGGAACATGATTTCCGAACGCCGCTCCACGTGCGCGAGCCCCATGGAATGACCGAGCTCGTGCATCAGCAGCTGCCCGCGCGTACCGTAGCCGCCCCGCGGACCCTTGCCGAAGCCCTTCGGGTACTTGTAGCGGTACTTGCTGTTGAGTAGGACCCAGCCCTTGGTGAACTTCCCCGTCCTCTTGCTGACCCGCCACCAGTAGCCGCCACCCCAGCCGCCCAGGTTCTTCAGCACCTGGCGCTTCTTCGGTGTCGTCCACGCGATCACCAGGTCGGTCTTGCCTTTGTACCGCTTCGGGCTGTGGATGTTCGGCACGGTCTTGGTGCGCCCTTGGTACGTGAACCGTAGGCCGGACGCGCGATGGAGCCGCTTGACGGCCTTCAAGGTGTCCTTGACGAAGCCGGCACGCGGCGACTTGCGGGCGTTGATCTTGTAATGGATCTTCTGGCACGGGTTCCAGCGCGCGATGTAGGGGTAGCCCTCGTCCTTGGACAGGATGTTGTATCCCTTGCTCTTTCGCGCGTTGGCGCTCGCGGACACCTCCGAGTCTTGCGGGTCGTCCGCACTAGCGGCCCCGAGCAGGCCGGCCGACAACGCAAGCACGGCGGGGATGGCAACGGTCGCTCTGCGGGCTCGCAACTCCACGGTCACGCTCTCCTCTCGCTGC
This sequence comes from Solicola gregarius, assembly GCF_025790165.1. Lineage (GTDB taxonomy): Bacteria > Actinomycetota > Actinomycetes > Propionibacteriales > Nocardioidaceae > Solicola > Solicola gregarius. The sequence goes on along the minus strand of NZ_CP094970.1, from coordinate 2,319,717 downwards.
CCGTCGTACGGTCGACGGCGCCCGGGCTTGGGGGCGCAGCCTATGAGACGAACCGGTCACCCGCCGGCGCGGGCAACCGACTGCCGCGCCGGCGCGTCGATTGTTCGAGTCCGTATTGAGTAGAGAGGGGCAACGCTCAATGAGCAGTTTGAAGGTCGACGACCGTGCCTGGGAGATGCCCACGTACGCGGGCGAGCCACCGTCGCCTCGGCGGCTGCGGGTCTGGGAGACACGATCCGGCGACCTGCTCGCGGTCATCACCGAGACCGGCGAGGGTGTGCCCGTGACGGACGTCGCGGCCGAGGCGTACGCCGCGGTGCGCGAGTTGTACGCCGGTGCGCGGGTGTTCGAGCACTACCCACAGTTGCGCGACGAACAGGAGACCCTCGACGAGATCCGGGTCGCCGACGGCGAGGTCGGCTGGACACGGGTCGTGCCGGGTGACGTCGACGCCGACTGGCTCCCGCTCGACGACTAGATGCAAATTCTCTGCGGTGGGTCACGACGCCTTGTCCGTGTCGTTGCCAGGAGGTGATCCTGCTGCCCGGGAGAGACTCGGCATCGTGGCACTGAGGAGCCCGAGCAGGCAGACGATCGCCGCGATCACGAACGGGATGGCCGCCGTGCCGTTGCCGTGGTGTTGGGTCAGGGTGACGCTGGAGACGGCGGCCGCGACGGTGGCACCGACCTGACGAGTGGCGTTGAGGATGCCACCGACAGATCCGGCAGCTTCGGGATCAGCGTGATTGACGGCAAACCCGACCAGTGCGGGCAGAGTCCACGAGACGCCGAGCCCGCAGAGGAGAAGGCCGAGGCCGAGCACGAACGGCTGGTGACCGTCGGCAAGTGCCGAGGCTGCGAGGCCCAGGCCAATCGGGAACGCGACAAAGCCCAGCCGGATCGGCAGTAGCGGTCCATAGGCGGTGACGAGACGGCCCGTAGCCAAGGGGTTCAGTGCGACCAGCAGTGTCATCGGCAGCAACGTCGCCCCCGCACTCTGTGCGGTCCCGTGGAGCAGGAGCGGGATGGAGAAGATCACGGTGGTGAGCGCGTAGTTGACTGCCGCAGCCCATCCGAACCCCCTCCACACCGCACGGTTGCGGCGCAGGACCGCCGGGACGATCGGTGCGGGCGAGGTTCGGTCGATCCTCGTCGTGCCGTACCCCAGCCCGAGGGCGATGAGACTGAACACTGCCGCCAGGGCCCAGGTCCGTTGACCAGCCTGGGTGATCGCGAGCGTTGCGGTGGCGAGCGTTGCCGCCAACCCAAGATGGGGGAGCCAGGACACGGTGCGGCTGTGCCGCGTGCTCGCGATCTGGTTTCGGCAGAGGGCAAGCACGATGAGCGCCATCGGGGCATTGATCACGAAGACGGCGCGCCAGCCGTCGATGGCGATGAGCCACCCGCCCAGGATGGGACCGGCGGCCATGGCGGCACCGCTGATGGCTGCCCACGCGCTGATGGCTCGTCCGCGGGGTCCGGGCTCGGGATACAGGCTGGCGATCAGGCCCAGCGAGCTCGGGATGATCGCCGCGGCAAAGAGTCCGAGCAGTGTCCGGAACACGAGGAGGAGCGCGAGGTTCGGCGCGAGTGCGCAGGCCAGAGACACTACGCCGAATCCAACGACTCCGACGATGAACACCGGGTGGGCACCCAGACGGTCGGCGAGACTCCCGCCGAACACCAATGCGGATGCCAACGCCATCGTATAGATCGTGGTGGCCCAGCCGACGCCGACCACCCCGGTGTGGAGCGAGGCCATGATGGTGGGCTCGGCAACGGCGAGCACCGTGGTGTCCAGCAGCACCATGAAATAGGCCAGTGAGATGCCGACGAGCTGTCCGGTCGGTCGACGGGCCCGTTGGCGTTGAGCCGGGATGGATGATGTTGCGGACACGGATTCTCCTTGGACCGGAGCGGAAAGCTGATGCCCTACGCTCGTCCTTCACCGCCTGGGGCTCGACCGGCACTGCCGCATCAGCGTTCGGAATACCCGAACTCCTGCCTAGAGTGAGCACGTGGACCTGGACCAACTCCGGACCGCCATCGCGCTCCTGCAGCACCAGACCGTCAACAAGACTGCGGCGGCCCAGGGTTTGGCGCCGTCGACGGTTTCCGATCGGGTGCGTCGACTCGAGTCCGACCTCGGCTCACCGCTGTTCACTCGCGACCGCGCCGGCATGCACCCGACCGCTGCCGGTCGCCCCTATCTCGTCGCGGCGGCCGAAGCCCTGGTAGCGCTCGACAGTGCGGCGGACCGGCTCCACGCCCCACCAGGCCTCAGCGTTGGGGCACAGGCTTCCATCGCAGACGAGCTCCTACCGGCGATCCTTGACGATCTACGGCAAGCGCGCCCGGATCTCCACGTGCGTCTCCACCCGGATTCCGACCGTAGTCGGCTCCTCGCCGCGCTCGAACACGGTGAGATCGACGCTGTGGTACTCCTCGACGCCGGTGAACACGTCGGCGATCTCGGTTTCTCGAGGCCGAGCTCGGACTTGGAGTATCTGGACGTCCGGGATGTCGCGATGACGGTCGTCGCTCCGCCGAAGCATCCACTTCTCGGACACCGGGTGAGCATGAAGGACGTCCAGAACACAGAGGGCTTGGTCGGGCGCGAGCCGCGCTGTTCGTTCTGGATGGCCACCCGACGGTGGCTCGGCCCCGACGTCGATCTCACCGCCGTCGGCGGATTGGCACAGGTACGTGAGTGGGTGACCGCAGGCCGCGGTATCGCGCTACTGCCCGAGTTCGCAGTCCAAGCCGACCTCGACTCCGGGCGCCTCGAAGCCATCGACGTCCCGGCACCGCCGCTACGGTTGCGGCTCATCTGGCGCGAAGACCACGCCGCCGCCAACCGACTTCGTCCACTGCTCTATGCACTGACCCAGGCCTGACAACGATCAGCCCGTCGCCCACCGATCGACGAAGCGGCGCATGGCGGCGTCGGTGGCCGTACGATCACCGGTCGCCAGGAGGTCGAGCAGCAGCCCACGGGTGACGGCGATGGCCAGCCTCGCGTCCGTGTCGTCGGTGCCGGCGAACCCGGCGGCCCGCAGTACTGCGACGACCGGCTCGATCCAGTCGTCGACGACACCGTCGAGCAGGCGTACGGCCCATGGCCTCCCGGTCAGCGCCTGCCCGTAGAGCTCGAAGAACAGCCGCTCGAACGGCATCAGGTCCGGGTCGGCCCATCGCTCCCACACCGACCAGAGCCCGTCGGGCGCGGCGAGGTCCGGACCGTCGGCCAACGTCGTCAGCGCCGCCTGCTGGCGGCGCTCCATCTCGGTGATGACGGCGACGAGTACGCCCTCCTTCGACCCGAAGTGATGGATGAGCATGCGATGGCTCGTGCCGACACCCGTCGCGATGTCCCGCAGGCTCGCGTGCGCGATGCCGTTCGCCTCGGCGTACTCGAGCAGGGCGTCCACCAGCTTCGTACGCGCTTCCGTCGGCATGTACCAAATGGTACATTGACGTCATGGAGTTCGAGTTGTCCACCCAGGTCGATGCCTCTCCCGACGACGTCTGGGCGGTTGTGGCAGATGTCGAGTCGTGGCCGTCGGTCACCGACTCGATGGACGAGGTCCGGGTGACCTCGGAAGGTGCGTTCGGCGTCGGCAGTACGGCGAAGGTCAAGCAGCCGAAGATCCCCCTGCTCACCTGGACCGTCACCGATTGGCGCGAGGGGCGGAGCTTCGTGTGGCAGACGTCGTCGCTCGGCGTGACGATCGTCGCTTCGCATGATGTCCGGGCGACGAGCGACGGCACGAGGCTGACGCTCGGCATCGACCAACACGGCCTGCTCTCGCCCTTGGCCCAGCTGATGACCGGCAAGCGCGCCAAGCAGTACGTACAGATGGAGTTGGCGGGTACGAAACGCGCCGCCGAGGAGCGCGCCCGGTCTAAGAGCTGAGCCGTTCGGCGCGGGCCTGCAGGTAGCACCGCTCAGCGGCATTGCCGGTTGCCTGCGCGGCGCGCAGGTAGCTCCGCCTGGCCCCGTCGACGTCGCCGGACAGCTCGAGCAGGTGCGCGCGTACGGACTCCAGCCGGTGATGGCCGACGAGGGCCGGATCCGCCTCCGCGTCGGCGAGCTCGGCGAGTGCCGCCTCGGGTCCGGCGACCCGGGCGAGCGCGACGGCGCGGTTCAACGTGACCATCGGGCCGGGGGCGCTGATGCGCAGCAGGTCATAGAGCGAGAGGATCTGCCGCCAGTCCGTGTCCTCGGCGCGGCTCCCCTCGTCGTGCAGCGCCGCGATCGCGGCCTGCAGCTGGTACGGCCCGATCGGCGTGTGCTCGAGCGCCCAGGTGACCAGCTCCGTACCTTCGGCGATCAGCGCGGCGTCCCACAGCGAGCGGTCCTGGTCCGCGAGCGCCACCAGCGATCCGTCCGCGTACGTACGTGCCGGGCGGCGCGCTTCGGTCAGCAGCATCAGCGCAAGGACGCCCGCCACCTCGCCGTCCTCCGGGAGCAGGTCCCGAAGTTGGCGGGCCAGCCGGATCGCCTCGCTGGTGAGGTCGACCCGGTCGAGGGTGTCGCCGGTGCTCGCGGTGTAGCCCTCGTTGAAGATCAAATACAGCACGTGCGCGACCGCAGCGGCGCGCTCCGCTCGCTCGGACTCCGGCGGCATGGAGAAGTCGGCGCCCGCGTCCCGAACCGCGCGCTTGGCGCGGCTGATCCGCTGACCCATCGTCGCCTCGGATACGAGGAACGCGCGCGCGATCTCGACAGTGGTCAGCCCACCAACGGCGCGTAACGTCAACGCGACCTGCGACTCTGTCGTCAGCGCGGGATGGCAGCAGAGCATCAGCAGGGCGAGCGTGTCATCCGATCCCGGCGCATACTGCCCGATCTCCTTCGCCGCGACCGTCTCCTCGCGGCGCCGCCGGGCGTCGTCGCTGCGCCGTTGCTCGATCCACCGGCGGGACGCGACTCTTACCAGCCAGCCGACGGGGTTGTCGGGTACGCCGTCGTCCGGCCATTGCGTCGCCGCGGCGATCAGCGCCTCCTGGGTCGCGTCCTCGCACGAGTCGAAGTCGGCATACCTGCGTACGAGCGCCGCGACCACCTTCGGAGCGGACTCGCGCAGCAGGCGCTCGACCTCGGTCATAGGCCGATATCGCTCAGATCGATGGTGGGATGCACCTCGACCCTGCCGAACTCCGCCTCCGGGATCCGCGCCGCGTACGCGACGGCGCGGTCCATGTCGTCGCAGTCGACGAGGTAGAACCCCGCGAGCTCCTCCTTGGCCTCCGCGAACGGCCCGTCGGTGACGATCGTCCTGCCGTCGCGTACCTCGACCTGCTTGGCGGCGGACGCGCGGTCGAGCGCCTCGTGCGCGATCGACTCGCCGGACGCCTCGAGGTCGGCCGTGAGCGCGACGTACGCGCGTACGCCCTCGACGCGCTCATCGTCGGGCATGGACAGCCAGATATCGCGGGACGCCGGATTGTCGTAGATCAGGATCAGGTACTTCACGACCGCCTCCAAGGCATCGAACGGCTACCTGTCGCCATCGTCGCCGAAGAGGGGGACGTCGTCACCACGCACCGGCTTCGCGGGACCGGGCGGTGGCAGCGTCTGCGACTCGACCCACTGGGCGCGGCCCAGGGCGTGGGACCGAGTCGCCGCCGGATGCGCGGGGTTGCGCTTCGCCCAGGCGTCCTTGTCATCGAGCGCATCGCAGACGAGTCCCCACGTCTCCCACGACGACGGCGGATGTACGTCGGCCGCGCGGGCGAGGCGCCGCCGCGCGGCGTCGGTCATCGTCTGCAAGTCGGCCGACCCCAATGCCCGCTCCCAGCAGTACGACGCCAGCGCACGTACCTTCTCCGCGCGTCGTGCCGCCGCCTGCTCGGTGTGGCCGAAGTCGGCGAACGCGTCACTCACGGCTCTCCCTTCGGCGGAATCCGGCAGCGTCGCCCGGCGTTGGGCGAGGTGATGGACGGTTCTGTGGACGGTACCGCGCGGGCACGCGCCGACGCACGCGAGTGCGGTTTGGCGATCGAGGTGCGCGAGCGTCCGCAGGCGCGCTCGTTGGAGGAGGCCGCCGCCGCGCTCGGCGTCGAGCCGCTCCAGGTCGTGAAGACGCTCGTCATACGCCGCGGCGCCGGCGACTACGTACTCGCGCTCGTGCCCGGCGACCGGACGCTGTCGTGGCCGCGCCTGCGCGCAGCCGCGGGCGCGAACCGGATGAGCCTCCCCGATGCCGACGAGGCGCGCGCGGCGACGGGATACGAGCGCGGCACGATCACGCCGATCGGCTGCCATCACCCGTGGCCGGTGTTCGTCGACGCCTCGATCTCGGGCCGCGTCGCGATCGGTTCGGGGAGCCATCGGCACAGCATCGTCGTCGATGCCGCCGACCTCGTCGCCGCGTACGACGCAACGGTCGTACCGCTGACCGGCTGATGTCGAAATCGCCGGCCTAGCTTCTACACCTCCTCGAGAGGCGCCGGGAACCTCCCGGACCCGAAGGAGGCAGATATGCGCAAGATCGTCGCCGGGCTGTACGCATCGCTCGCCGGAGTCGTCGACTCCGGCGGGTCGGACAGCTGGCAGGCACCGTACCTGGACGCGGAGGCACTCGCCGGAATCGAGGCAGGGATCGCGCAGGCAGACGCGATCCTGCTCGGCCGCCGTACGTACCTGGAGTTCGCCGAGCTCTGGCCCGCTCAGCCCGACAGTCCGATGACGCGGTTCATGAACGAGACGCCGAAGTACATCGCCTCGACGACGTTGCAGTCGGTCGAGTGGACGAACAGCCGGCTGTTGACCGGCGAGCTGACCGAGGCCCTCCGAACACTGAGAAGTCAACCCGGCAAGAACATCCTGGTGCCGGGGAGCCCAAGGCTCGTCCGCGTGCTGCTGGAGACGGGCATGCTCGACGAGCTGCACCTGAACATCCTGCCGATCGCCGTCGGGTCGGGCACGCACCTCTTCGATGGGCTCGCCGACCACGTCGGTCTCGATCTGGTCGAGGTGACGCCGCTGCGCAGCGGCGTACTGAGCGCGGCATACCACCCGGCCGAGCCCGGCTCCAACAGATGAGGAGAGACACGATGACAACGAATACGACACACGACGAGGCCGAGATCCGCGATCTGATCGACGTCGCCGCGACCGCTATGCGCGGTCGCGACGCCGACGCCATGGTGGCGCGTTACACCGACGACGTCGTGGAGTACAGCCTCGCGCCGCCGTTGCGACAGGAGACGTCGACGTCGGTCGATCCGGGCACCGTTCGCGCCTGGTTCGCAGGTTTCGACGGCCCCATCGACCACGCGGTACGCGATCTCGAGATCAGCGTCGGCGGCGACGTCGCGTACTGCCATGGTTTGAACCGCCTCACCGCGACACCTGCAGGGGCACCCGAGAGCTTCACGCTCTGGTTCCGCTTCACGGCCGGCCTACGTAAGGTCGGCGGCGGCTGGCGGATCGCACACCTGCACGAGTCGACGCCGTTCTACATGGACATGAGTCCGGACGGCACCTTCCGCGCCGCGGTCGATCTGACGCCGTAGAGCGGCCGCGGCGACGGCTGTGTGGAACCAATACGCAGAGCCGTACGTCTGAGCCTCACGACATGCACACGAGGAGGTTCCGCGATGAAGCGCATCAACCCGACCGTCGCCGTTCCACTGGCGGGGATTCTTGCCGTCACGCTCGCGATCGCCGGCACCACCTGGACGAGCGCGTCCGAGGACGACGAGCGCAACGGCGAGTCCGGGCGTACCCACGACGACGGCGACATGATCTCGCAGACGGTCTCACCCGACGAGCGCGAGGACGCGGCGAAGTACTGGACACCGGAGCGGATGCGTAACGCCAAGCCCGGCTGAGCCGCTGCCGTCCGGGTCAGTCCATCGTGCGCAGCGTGCAGTCGCGGAAGCCGACCGAGAACGGATCCATGCGCTCGCGGTACCACTGCCGATACACCTGGAACCTCTCGACAGAACCCATCTCCGCCGCCGCGTTCCAGCCCCGCTGATATAGGTCCTCGACCTCGGCTTCGGTCCGAGTCTTGCGGTCCTGTCCCGGCTCGGTCATTGCGGCCCCGTCCATACTCCTCACAGGAAAACTATGACGCTACGTGATTGATCGTAACGGAGAGCCATGGCGGGAGCGTGAATTGGATTGCGACATCCGGCGCGGACCGATAGACAACCCGGCATGGCACTCCGGCTCGATCCTCCGTACGTCGACCTCACCTTCATGTCCCCGCTGTCCGATCAGCGGGCCGAAGAGCTGGCGTCGTTCCTGGCCGCGGCTCCGGCGGGCACGATCGTCGACGTCGGCTGCGGTTGGGCGGAGCTGCTGCTGCGCGCCGTCGAACAGTCCGATGCGCATACCGGCGTCGGAATCGATCTCGACGGTGAGGCGATCGCGCACGGACGCAAACTCGCCGCGGCACGTGGTCTCGCCGACCGCGTCGCGCTCGTCGCCGGCGATGGTCGTACCTCGGCTCCCAGGACCCCTGCGGCGGTGATTTCGATCGGCGCGTCGCAGATCTGGCGACGCGACTCCGACGACGAGCGCCTGCCGTACGCCAGCGCGCTTGCCGGCCTGCGCGCGTTGGTCGATCGCGACGCACACGTCGTCTTCGGCGACGGCATCTGGTCGGTCCCTCCTACCCGTGAGGCGACGGCGGCACTCGGCGGTCCGGAGGACGAGATGGTCGATCTGGCAAACCTTGTCGACTTCGCGGAGGAAGCCGGGTTCATGCCGATGGCGATCGGCGAGGCGAGCGTGGACGAGTGGGACGAGTTCGAGTCCGGGTTCACCGCGTGCTACACCCGCTGGGTGTCGGAGCACCCTCCGGACCACCCCGATGCCGATGAGGCACGGTCCAGGGCGCGTCGTCAACGCGATGCGTACCTGCGCGGTTATCGCGGTGTGCTCGGCCTGGCGTACCTCCAGCTGGTCGCGGTATGAGCACCGACGACGACGAGGGCTGGCTCGCCGACACGCGCGATTCGTACGACACTGACGCCTCCGGCTACGCCGAGAAGGTGCGCGGCCTGCTCGGCGAGCGGCCCTACCTGCGTACGAGCCTCGCGTTGTTCGCCGAGCTGGTGCGCGAGGCGGGAGGCGGGCCCGTCGCCGACGTCAGTCACGGGCCGCAGCACACGTCCGAGGGATACACAGGTCGCCCGATCAACGTCGACAGTCACCACCGCCCACCGGGCCAGGTCGCAGGCTGGCTTCGCGATGCGGGGTTCACGATCGAGGCCGAAATGGTGTTCAGACCCGACGACAGCGTGCCGGGAGCGATCATCTTCGCGCGGAGTCCTGCCTGACTGCGCCGCTGGTGTCACCAACGAGGATTAGCGTGGGCGTACGCGACGGCTCGTACGAAGGCAGGCGTGATGACATCGACGGACGACACAGCGACGCTACCGGCACTCGGCATGACGCTCGACTGCGCAGATCCGGTAGGGCAAGCGCGGTTCTGGTCGCTCGCACTCGGGTACGTCGAAGCGCCCCCTCCCGCGGGTTGGGACACCTGGGAGGCGTTCCTCGTCGACCATGACGTACCGCGGGAAGAATGGGACGACGGCGCGGTGATCACCGATCCCGATGGCGTACGACCGGGGCTCTCGCTGCTGAAGGTGCCCGAGCCGAAGCGGGCGAAGAACCGCCTCCATCTCGACCTGAAAGTCTCCGGCGGCCGACACGTCGACGCCGACGAGCGAACGCGGCGGATCGACGCCAAGGTCGACGAGCTGCTCGCCGCCGGCGCCACCGTGTTCGAGCGCTACTCCACCGCCGGCACCCTCGACCACGTATCGATGCTGGATCCCGAAGACAACGAGTTCTGCGTGGTCTGAGGTCCCGGGCCGCTCAGCCTTCCGGAAGCGAGACGCTCGCCTCCGCGGTGTACGCGAAGAACGTCAGCGACTCCTGGTGGTAGAGGTGAACGTGCTCGGCGTCATGGGACAGGTAGCCGATCGACAGGTCCTGACCCAGGTGCAGCGCATAGTCACCACCGCGGGTCGACATCAGCAGCGCTCCGCCCTCGAGCGCGGGCGCCCAGATGATCTCGCCGTCGAGCAGCCGAGCGATGTGGTCACGGATCGGATAGCCGTGGTCGGTCGTCTCGGAGACCTCGGTGTAGAGGCTCGCCGAGAGCAGCAGGCAGTACGGTCCGCCGACCCCTGCGAGCCGCAGCGCGCCGAGCGCTTGGGCGACGGTTTCGGGGATCTCGCGGACGTCGGACGGCAGGCTCAGCGCGGCGTTGGAACTGCTTGCCGCGATACCGGTGATCCCGGCAGCGGTCGACCCGTGGAAGATCGCCCGGTCCTCGGCCAGGGCGATCGCCTGCACTGCATCCTTCACCGGTTGCCAGTCGGAATCCTGTGCGCCGCGCTCCACGTCGTCGACGGCCTCGCGGGTGACAGAGAACGGCACCCGCAGCTCGACGACGTGCTGCGCATCGCGGAGGCGAGCGGTCACACCCTCGGCGGGATCGTCGAGCGGGCGTACGTGGCCCGTCCCCACCGCCGCGAGGTCACCGCCGGCCGGACCGACGACGTCGACGATCCGGCGGCCGGCTATCCAACGCTTGAAGGTTCGGCGCGCCTCGTCGTCGATCTCGGTCCAGGCGGCGTCCGAGATCGGCGCGAGCTCCCGATGCAGGTTGTTCACGATCTGTCACTCCTTCTCAAGCTGCCGATGGCAAGCGATCCGTCCGCATCCGGTCGGGCGTCGACCGGCGTGGATGGCACCTCGGACACGACCGCGACGGTCGCGTCCGGGTCTTCCAGGAAATCCGCAGGTGGTACGAAGAACAGCGACCCGGTGACTGCCGTGGAGAAGTCCAGGATCCGGTCGTAGTTGCCGGGCGGGTCGCCGATGAACATGTTGCGGAGCATCTGCTCGGTGACGTCGGGGTCGGCGGCGTACCCGATGAAGTACGTGCCGAACTCATCGGAGCCGACCGCGCCGAACGGCAGGTTGTCTCGTACGATCTCCCGCTCGGTGCCATCGGGGTCGACGATGGTGTTCGCCGTGACGTGCGAGTTCGACGGCTTCACGTCGTCGGGGAGCTCGATGTCGCTGAGCTTCTCGCGGCCGATCACCCGCTCCTGTTCCTCGACCGGCAATGCGTCCCAGGCTCCGAGGTCATGCAGGTACTTCTGCACGATGACGTAGCTGCCGCCAACGTGCGCCGGATCTTCGCCGCCGATGAGCACCGCGTCGACCGCGGCCGCACCCGTCGGGCTCTCCGTGCCGTCGACGAAGCCCATCAGGTCTCGCTGGTCGAAGTACCGGAAGCCGTGTACCTCGTCGGCGACGTCCACGCGGCCCGAAAGCCGCTGCATGAGCTGGCGGGACAGCTCGAAGCACAGGTCCATCCGATCCGCCCGGAGGTGGAACAAGATGTCACCTGGCGTCGCGACCGCGACGTGCTTGGAGCCCTCCAGCTCAACGAACGGGTGCAGTCCGGCGGGGCGCGGCTGGTCGTACGCGCGGTCCCACAGCTCCGCGCCGATGCCGACCACGCAGGTGAGGTTGCCTTCGGGAATTCGGAACCGCACCGCCTGCGTCAGGCTGGGAACGTCGCCCAGCAGCTCGCGTACGTCATCCTCTGCCCCCGGCCGCACCGTGACCACGAGGAAGATCGCGGCCTTCGCGGGTGGCACCAGTACGTCCTGCGCTTTCGAGCCACACGATCCATTCGCACCACCCAAGACAGTTCTCTGGCTTCGCCGGATGCTTGCGAGATTATCAGGGCGCCCGAAGTATCGCGGAATGCTCGGCAACGGTATGATGCGTCTAGTTACAAGTCGCCCAGTCGATGGGCGACCGGTTTGATCGGCCCCGCCCTCGGTGGCCCGTATAGCGACATCCTCGTTTGTGTACGCGCGTCCTTGCGTCAATCTGTGGCACGCAGTGGTCAAGAAGGACCACCGCAGAGCCAGCTGCACTACTCGCTAGCGGTCCCATCGCCCAGCGCGGTCGGCGTGCGGACGTTTGATGTCAGCGCGGCGTGCCGATTGCACGAGAGGAGCTTGTCGTGGCTCGACGAAGCCAGCAGCCGTCAGACGCGCGCCGTCGCGGGCAGCGTCGCGATCGGTCGCGCGTACGCGAACGCGGCATCGCCTCGGTACTCACCCGGGCCGTCCGTGACGTCGAGCGCGGGGTTCAGCAGGGACGGGTGACGCCCGCATTACGCGCGAAGGTCCAGGCCATTGCGCTGTTGATGCGTCAGGCGCGGGCCGACATCAAGTCCGACCAGTCGATGAGCAACAACCGCCGGGCCGGGCAGCTCGAACGTATCGAGGAGGTCGCGGCGAACCTCGCGAGAGCCGCCGCGCGGGAGGCCTCGCTCCTTGAACTCCTGGCCGAAGACGCGGTCGTCTCCGATGAGGCCCGGGTCGTCAAGCGCGAGATGGTCAGGGACGCGGGCCTCGAGGCCGAGTTCGATGACGTCGCGTCGACGGAAGTCGTACCCTCGGAGCCCGCCACCCAGCGCCGGGTCGTGCCGCAGTCGGTCGTATCGCGAAAGCTCGCCAACCCGTTCCTCACGCCCGACTTCAGTGCCGTCGGGCAGAGCAGGTCCGGTCCTCGCCGTCTGGAGAGCTGGGAGCTGCTCGGCCCGCTGTTCAGGTCGTTCGAGTCCGCCAGCGACGGTGCACCCGCCTGCATGACGTTGCCGGAGCCCGCGTCGGTTCAGGTGCCGGGCGAGCTCGAGCTGATGCCGCACCAAGCAAGTCTCATCGCCTCCGTCGCGTCGGGACACCGTACGTTCCTGCTCGCCGACGAGCCCGGCCTCGGCAAGACGGCGCAGGCATTGCTCGCCGCGCAGGCAGCAGACGCGTACCCGTTGCTGGTCGTTGTGCCCAACGTGGTCAAGACCAACTGGGTGCACGAGGCCGGTATGTGGACGCCGAAGAGGTCGGCCACCGCGATCCATGGTGACGGTGAAACGATCGACGGCTTCGCGGATATCGTCGTGATCAACTACGAGGTGCTCGACCGCCACGTCGGCTGGCTCGGCGATCTCGGCTTTCGCGGCATGGTCGTCGACGAGGCCCACTTCATCAAGAACAAGTCGTCCCAGCGCTCGCAGCACGTACTCGAGCTCTCCGATCGGATCCGGTCTCGGGTCGTCCGCCCACTGCTGATGGCCCTGACCGGCACGCCGTTGATAAACGACATCGGCGACTTCAAGGCCATCTGGCAGTTCCTCGGCTGGATCGATGACAAGAAGCCGCTGGCGGCTCTGATGGATTCGCTGGAGGACACCGGACTCACGCCGGCGGACCGCGGCTTCTACCGCGCCGCGCGATCATCGGTGATCGACCTCGGAATCGTCCGACGTCGCAAGGTCGAGGTGGCCGCCGACATCCCGTCCCGCCGCATTGCCGACATGCCGGTCGAGCTGAGCGAGGAGGCCGGGCGCTCGATCCGCGAGACCGAGCGGCGGCTGGCGCGACGTCTTCTCTCGCGTTACGAGAAGGCACTCGAGGCGCGCGAGCCTGGAGTCGTCATCGACGGTATCGATCACGATCTCGTACGCCTGGTCGCCAAGCGGGAGCGCGACTACGAGGCCGCGTCGGACTCCGAGGACAACGTGTTCGCCATGATGCGTCGCATCGGCCAGGCGAAGGCCGACCCGGCCGCCGACTACGCGGCACAGTTGGCCCGAAGTGTCGGCAAGGTCGTGCTGTTCGCCAAACACGTCGACGTGATGGACCGTGCCGAGGCCCTCCTGACCCAGCGAGGCATCCGCCACGTATCGATCCGGGGCGACCAGACGACCAAGGCGCGGCAGCAGAACGTCGAGGCGTTCAGCGAAGATCCCGACGTCGCCGTCGTCGTGTGCTCGCTGACCGCGGCCGGGGTCGGGCTCAACCTGCAAGCCGCCTCCAACGTCGTGCTCGCCGAGCTGTCCTGGACCGATGCCGAGCAGACGCAGGCGATCGACCGCGTTCACCGCATCGGGCAGACGGAGCCCGTCACCGCTTGGCGCATCATCGCCGCGCGTACGCTCGACGGTCAGATCGCGGAGCTGATCGACGGCAAGGCGGGTCTTGCGTCCAGGGCGCTCGACGGTTCCGCCCACGAGGGCTCGGCGGCAGTCGATATGCAGCTCGAGGCGCTCATCGGATTGTTGACCGAGACGTTGTCATCGTCGCACTAGCCGGGCGAGTCAACGATTCCCTGAACAGAACGGATTCGGCCGCTTACAGTCAGTACCAGGCACTATCGCCGGAGTGAGCGTGAAGGAAACCGTGAGTGAGTCAGCACCTCGAGGCCTTGGCAGCGATCGCCACTGCGTCAGTTGAGCCGGGTGCGCTGGCCGGTGGCCAAGCGCTTCTGGTCCTTCAACAGGGCCTCCGGCTGCGCGACGTACACATCTGCCGGGTCGAGGAGCCGGATGGCCGACGGCATATCCAGCGTCTCGACGGCCGGAGTACGGATGGGCTCTGCACGCTGCCGGGGCCGCGGGGACAGCAATCCCTTTCCGAAGTCCGGTCCGAGGAGGGCTGGGTCGCGGGCTTCATGATCCGCAATCCACCGGGTCAAGCCGTCCTCCACCTGGTCTTCGACCGGCGACCAGGTGCCGACGACCTCTCCGCGGGTGTCGTCGCGGCTGCGCTTTTCGGCCGGATGCTCCCGACCACCGGTGATGGCGTCGTACACGACGACCCGGTGACCGGACTGCCCGGCCGGGCCCTGCTCGAACGGCACCTGCTGGACGCGTTCGCCCGCGCCGACCATTCGGTTTCGCTGATCCTCGCCGACGTCAACGGGCTCAAGACGATCAACGACCGATTCGGGCACCGAGCGGGAGACCGGTTGCTCCACCGGGTGGCCGGGATCCTCGCGGACGTCGCCGGCGGGCTCGGGCCGGAGGCGGTCGCGGCCCGCATCGGCGGCGACGAGTTCGCGATCGCGGCCGTCGGCGTAAGTGTGCAGGACGTCGAAGCCGCCACTGCGCGCATCGACGCGGCGGCAGCAGACCTCGGTGACGGCACCGGGCTCGCCCGTGGGTACGCCCGACTTGCCGGTGACGCTCCTGGCAGCAGGTCACCGTCCGTCGCGGTACATGGGCTGCTCGCACTGGCCGACGCCCAGTTGTACGTGAACAAGAGCTCGCATCCCGGGCGCGCGATCCCGACCAAGGCTCCCGCCGAGCCGGTGCGCACCACACAGTCCCTGCTCGCCCAGCTGGACATCGAACTCCGCGCCGACCAGACCGTCGAGAAGCGGCTCGTACACGCAGCGGAGCTCATCGCCGAAGAGGCGAACGCCGCCGCGTGGTGGCTCAGTCGACAGGTCGGTGACGCGGTCGTCGACATCGCGTGCGGGAAGACCCGCGAACGGCCACTGCATTGGGACGAACCCGAGCATCCAGTGGTGCTCGAGCCCAAGGCGTACCGTCTCGACGACTTCTCGGCGACGCGCCTCGCGCTCGCCGGGGCGACCTTCGACGCGACCCTGACCGACGGCCCCGAGGCGGAGCGGGCGATCCTCGCGTACTTCGGATACCGCAGTGTCATCGGTGCCGGCGGCACGGACGACACCGGTAGTGGATGGCTCATCGAGATCTACGGCGACTTCTTGACGGAGAATCTCTCCGGCTGGGGCGCGAACCTGCTCGCGGCCGTCGACGCGGCGCTTGTCCGCGCTCGCTGAGATCTGAGGCGGCGTCAGTCGAGGTCTCTTCGCATGACCAGGCGTGGCATCCCGCTCGCCACCGCGTCGGTGGTGCCGACGACACTAAACCCGGCTCGTTCGAACATCGCCTTCGTGCCGACGAAGGCCATGGTGAGATCCATCCGGCCGGGCGGATCGACGGGATGCGCCTCCACGGCCGGCGCACCGTGCGAGCCGGCATAGGCAACCGCGCCCTCGATCAGACGCGACGTCACACCCTGCCGACGATGCCCCGCGCGGACCACCACGCACACGATGCTCCACACAGCAACGTCGTCGGTGGGCCGGATGAGACGCGAACCCGTCAGCCGCGTGATCTCGGTGCGCGGTCCGATGTTGCACCACCCCACCGGCTCGCCGTCGCGGTACGTCACCACCCCTGGGGGATGGTCACGCTCGCACAGTCGTCGCATGGCCTGCTCGCGACTTCCGGCGCCGAGCTCTTCGATCTCACGAGCCCGCAGTCGGTGCGACAGACACCAGCAGTGGTTCGCGCGACGATTGCGGTTGATGACGTCCGCGAAGTCCTCGAAACGGTCGGGCGTCACCGGGTGCGTCTCCCACGTCATCGGCCCATCCCACCACGGCCCACCGACATCGACGAACGGCAATGAGTTCCGACCCTTGTCGTCGCGGTCGCCTCGCTGGCTAAGGTCGGTGGCGTGCTGCGAGAACTCACCGACGACGAGACCCGGATGACCCGAGCGCGTGCGCATCGGCTGGGTAGTCGTCGCAGCAGCGATGTCGTCGAGGTGGTGCGAGATCTCGTCGGCGTGCAAGCCCAGGACATGCCGGCGGCTCGGATGGCGCTGCGGCCCCGCACCCTCGGTGTCGATGCCGAGGACGTACGCACGAAGCACGACGATGACCGCGCCCTGGTGCGCATCTGGGCCATGCGCGGCACCCTGCACATGATCGCCGCCGAGGACGTCGGCTGGATCGTCGGCCTGCTCGGTCCGATCTTCGCCGCCGCCGACCAGCGGCGCCGCGACCAGCTCGGGCTCGGCGACGATCTGCTGGACAAGGCGGTACCCGCGCTACGCGACACCGTCGCCGAGCACGGTCCGCTCACGCGTGCCGAGCTGGTCGAGAACCTTCGTACCAAAGGCATCTCGCTCGACCTCAGAACCCAGGGCCCCGCTCACTTGATCGGCTACGCCGCCATGACCGGACTCATCTGCCGCGGCCCAGACGTCGAGAAGGGCGAGCCGACCTATGTGCTCATCGAGGACTTGGCCGGGAAGCAGCGCAAGCTCGAAGGCGACGACGCGCTGGCCGAGCTCACGCGTCGCTACATCGCCTCGCGCGGACCGGTGACCGCCGAGGACCTCAAACGGTGGAGCGGCCTGCCCGCCAAACATGCCCGACACGGGTTCGAACTGGTCGCCGAGGAGTTGACCGAGGTCGACGCCGCCAACAACGCGGCCTGGACGATTTCGGGCACCACCCGCAGCAAGCCGCGCAAGGAGCCCTCGGTCGAACTCATCGGCATGTTCGACGAGTATCTCCTCAGCTACGCCAGCCGCGACCTCGTACTCGATCCCCGATTCGCCAAGCGGATCCAGGCCGGCGGCTTCGTCAAACCCGCGGTCCTCCACGACGGTCGCGTGGTCGGCACCTGGGGCCAGAAGCGCACCAAGACCCAGGTCACGGTCGAGGTCGAGCCCTTCGAGAACGCCACCGCCATCGAGCCGCAGATCGAAGCGGCCGCCCACGACATCGGACGCTTCCTCGGCTTGACGGGCGAGCTGCGGATGATCCGGCCGTGACGGGAGCCGCCGACGCGCGGACAGCAATGGGGACGCCGTAGACGGGGCTGAGGGGCAGTCGGGTTCGCCGGCACCCGCACAGCCGATTTTGACAAAGCGCAAACGGATCCGGTGGCGTCGGGTTTCATGGGAGAGGTACCGAGAAGCGCGTCACTGAGCTGCGTCCTTCGCCACCCGACGCAGCAGGCGCACTTCTCACGAAGGAGACGCAGCGATGACCGCCACCGAATCCCCAGCCGCGCTCGCACTGCGCGACCTCCCCCGTGAATGTGTGCACCTGCCCGGCGACGAAACCTACGACGCCGCACGGACCCCGTGGAACCTCGCCGTCGACCAGCGGCCGGCAGCAGTCGTGGTACCTCGCTCGCCCGCCGAGGTCGCCACCGCCGTCCGACTCGCGGCACGCGCCGATCTCCGGGTGGCGGCGCAGAGCACCGGACACGGCGCGGGAGCTCTGGCGGCACAAGCGCTCGACGACGTGGTGATCGTCCGGACCCACGCGCTTGACAAGGCGGTCGCTGATCCCGCACGTGGCGTCGTCCGGGCCGAGGGCGGCGCGCTCTGGGACCCCGCTGTGACTGCGGCGGCCGCGTACGACCGGGCCGTCCTGCACGGTTCGTCCCCCGATGTGGGCGTCGCAGGCTATTCACTGGGCGGCGGCATCGGCTGGTACGCGCGCGAGCACGGGTTGGCGACCAACAGCCTCACGGCCGTCGAGCTCGTCCTCGCCGACGGCACACCTGTCCGGACGGACGCGACCCACGACCCCGAACTGTTCTGGGCCCTACGCGGCGGTGGCGGAAACCTCGGAGTCGTGACCGCTCTGGAGTTCCGGATGTACGACATAGCCACGGCGTACGCCGGGATCCTGATGTGGGACCTCGCCGACGTGGAGCCGGTTCTGCGCGAGTGGGCCGCGTGGGCGCCCAGCGCGCCCGACGAGATCACCACCTCGTTCCGGGCGATGCGGCTCCCCGACCTGCCGGACATCCCCGAGTTCCTGCGGGGCCGCCGGATCGCGATCGTCGACGGTGCGGTGCTCGGCTCCGATGAGTACGGCAGCGAGCTGCTCGCCGGACTGCGGGCGCTTCGTCCCGAGCTCGACACGTTCGCCCGGGTGCCGGCGGCGTCGCTCGTACGACTGCACATGGATCCTGAAGGTGCCCTGCCGTTCGTGTCGGACAGCACCATGCTGCAGGCGCTTCCCGACGCGGCCCTCAATGCGTACCTCGAGCACGTCGGACCGGACGCGGACAGCTCACTGCTCATGGGCGAGCTCCGGCAGCTCGGTGGGGCGCTGTCCCGCCCGGACCCCGGTGGTGTTCTATCGCACCTGGATGCACAGTTCCTCGCCTTCGGCGTGGCGCTCGCCCCAACGCCGGAGCTGGGCGCGGCCGGCCTCCGCGACGCGTCCGCTCTGGTCTCCGCACTCACGCCGTACTCCGGCGGCCGGCAGTACCTGAACTTCTGCGAGCGCCCGGTCGACCTGCGGACCGCCTATCAC
This sequence comes from Solicola gregarius, assembly GCF_025790165.1. Lineage (GTDB taxonomy): Bacteria > Actinomycetota > Actinomycetes > Propionibacteriales > Nocardioidaceae > Solicola > Solicola gregarius. The sequence goes on along the minus strand of NZ_CP094970.1, from coordinate 2,300,774 downwards.
GACGACGTGTGGCGGCGACTCGTCGACGTACGCAGTGCGGTGGACCCCCATCGCGTCCTCCTCGCCAACCACCCGCTGCCGCGGCCCGAGGAGAGCGGCGCGCCGGCGACCTGACGCCTGCACCACGCTCGCTTACACCCGGGACGACGGCGTGCACGTCATACCCGTCGGCGTACTTGGCCCCTAACAACAGTCGCCGATGCTGTCCTACCCCTGACCGGATCGGCCGATCTCACGCCGACAGCGGATTGACAGCGTTCCGAAAAGACCCCCTCGTAGCGTCCTCGACGTCATGCACGTCAGGAATGTACGGAGGGTCGTCATGCATCGCCTGCTCATCGCGCTCCTCGCGATCGTGGTCACCATCGCCGGCTGCGGAGCACCTCGGGAGTCCGCGGACGGGGCACCCGAGGGACGTACGCTCACCAAGGCCGAGCGCGCCCAGATCTCCCGTGCGGAAGGGATCCTGACCCAGCGCTGCATGAAGCAGCACGGCTTCCGGATCTTCCTCACGGCGCCTCCGAAGCCACCGGCGGATCTGCCGTACGGCAACGACGATGTCGACTACGCGCGCACGCACGGCCTTGCGCGCGGCGAACAGGTCGACCCGTCTCGCGACGGCAACGCCAACGGCCGCTACTTCCACGGCCTGTCGGACACGAGGTCGCGGCAGTACCTGGTCGCGCTCAATGGCGACGTCGCGCACGAGGTGTCCGTACGCATCGGCGGAACCGAGGTGTCCGCGAGTACTCGCGGCTGCACGTCGGCGGCGCAGCGCGCGCTGTACGGCGACTTCGGCCGGTGGTTCCGGACGAGCACCCGCGTGGAGAATCTCGGCGGCCAATACCGGCGCGCGGTGGGGATGAATCCTCAATACCGCAAGGTCGAACGCGCCTGGCGGATCTGCATGCGCCACCGCGGGTACGAGACGAAGAACCCGTCCGAACTGCGCCTCGAATTCAAGGGAACCACCGCCGACGAAAGACGTACGGCGATCGCCGAGGCACGTTGCGCCGAGGCCACCGGCCTGACCCGCATCGGGACGCGGCTCGAGGAGCACTACCAACACAAGGTCTACGCGGACAACACCGCGTACGTGCGGGCATACCAGCAGATGTCCGTACGCGCGCTTCGGAAGGCGAAGCGCATCTCGGTCGCGGCCAACGCACGCGACGGGGGAAACGAACGCAAGGAACTAAAGGAAATGGAGGAACGACTGTGAAACGACTACTGGCGATCTTCGCCATGATGGCCGCGATCGGCGCCGTACTGTTCGTCGGCTCTGGCTCGGCCAGCGCCGGCACGATCGACGACAAGGACTACCCGACCTGCGGTGCCGGTGGGTTCTGTGTCTGGGACGGCACGGACGGCTCGCAGATCACGCGCTTCCGCGCAGTGGGTAACGACGCGTGGCCGCCGTCGATGGTCAACGACGACAACTGGTGGCGCAACAACGGCTACTACCAGCCCGGTGCTGACCACGTGCGTATCTACGACTCGTACACCTCGCCGGATGCGGTCACGCTGTGCATCCACCGCGGGGCGAAGGGCAGCTCGCACGAGAGCGGCGCCACCAAGGCGGCCGACGATCGCGGCAACTACCACCGCTGGGGCGGCGAGTGCACCGCGGGAGAGCCGCAGCTCAACTGAGGAAGCAGGAACGGCCGGAGACATGGGGACGTCTCCGGCCGTTCGGCACCGACTGATGCTGCCCGGCCCCTTGGTTCTGAGCGCGAGCGCTCCATCGCGCGTGCCTTCCGGTGGTCAGGGTAGGTGTACGGAGCCTCGTTTGCGGGGGATCAACTCGATGAACGTTTGACCTGCGGGCACGCTCAGCTTCCTGCCATGGCGGTTGCGCAGGGTGAGTGGAGCCTTGTAACCGTCTTTGTGCCAGCGAGCTCTGGCCATCTTCCCGTCCGCGAACAGCATCGCCTTGCCCGTGCCCCGGAACTCGGTCACCGGAACCGGGTTGCCGCCCGGGTCGACGTAGTCGGCATTGTGCGTCCGGGCCTTGATCACCAGCACGTTGTCGGCGGCGAAGTCGTCGGCAGACTCGACCGGAGCATTGGCCCGCACCCAGCCGTCGCCGTACGGCCTCCAGCGGGTCGTACTCACCGACGAGAACGACACGCTGAACCGGTCGACGGGGGTGCCGCGCCGCAGCGGCGCATCCGAGAACGGCAGGTAGTCCGCGGGCTGCTCGACGTCGTAGAATTTCGCGACCGCCTTTGCCAGATTGAGCATCAGGTCGTACGGCGCCTTTCGCGACGGCTCGCGGAAGAATCCTGCCGACCCTTCGGTGCGCCAACGCACCCCGCGCCGTTCGAGCCGACGCTTGACGACCGGCGCGGCGCCGGACGCGAACAGCGGGCCCTCGGCCGGAAGAACGATGCCGGAGTCGGTGAGGCGCATAGAACGAACCGGGCCGACGACCTCCGGGTAGTCGCTGTGGTAGAACGCGGCCAGCCGCGTCAGCCCACCTTCGACGAGTTCCTCGACGACCAAACCGGCTCGGTCCAGACCGACCTGGGGTCGAGAGTGGCTGGTGTTATCGACCTTGACCACGCTCACCGGCTTGCCCAAGCCATCGCCGGCGACCGGCAACCCAGTCAGCGGAGAGGTCACCACCCGCTTCCCGTGGTCATCTCCGGCCTGACCACCCGGACTCGCGGCATCGTCGCGCACCGCCGCTCTGGACTCGGCGGCGCCGCTGAGGCCCATACTGCTCAAAGCCACGCAGGTAAGTAGAACGACCATGGCACGTACACGGACCGGATGCGTACTGGTGACAGAAATCATCACCCCAGCCTGACGCGACACCCGGGCCGATCGCCAGGCCCTGGTCCGCCGCATGAGACAGATGGGGCGCTATCGCGACGACGCCCTCGATCTGCACGGCGGCGTCGCGCATCTCGCGCAGCAGCAAGAGCTCACGCCGCCCGACCAACTCGACCGGACGGCCGAACAGCGCAGCGAGCTCGTCCTCCAGGTCGAATAGCCTGAAGCCCAGGCGGGCGCCCGGCTTAAAGACGTAGCGCAGATCGACGTCGCTGTCGGCGGTGTCCTGGCCGCGATCGTTGCCCGTAGGATGACGTTCCGTGGACCAGTTCGTGTTTCTGCTGGTGGTGGGCGGGCGTTTCGCGGTGCCGCTGCTGATCCCGCGGTTCCCGATCCCGGCGATCGTCGCCTGCCTGGTCCTCGACGGCATCGACCAGACGATCTTCCAGCTGTTCGGCTACGACCCGCCCGGCTACCAGTCCTACGACAAGGCGATGGACATCTTCTACCTGTCCATCGCCTACCTCACGACCATGCGCAACTGGAACAACCACAGCGCGTTCGTCGTCGCGCGGTTCCTGTTCTACTACCGGCTCGCCGGTAGCTTCATCTTCGAGCTCACCCACGAGCGTGCGGTGCTGCTGATCTTCCCGAACACCTTCGAGTACTTCTTCATCGCCTACGAGCTGGTGCGCACCCGCTGGTCCACCGCGACCGTGCGGATGCGGACCTGGGTGATCACCGCCGCCGCGATCTGGATCTTCATCAAGCTTCCGCAGGAATACTGGCTGCACATCGCCGAGCTCGACGTCACCGACACCCTGCGTGACTACCCGTGGACCCGCTGGCTCCTCGCGTCCCTCATCGTCGGCGGTGCCGCCGTGCTCTGGTTCGTAGTCCGGCCGCGGCTACCCGAGCCCTCGCACGCGATCGAGGTCGGCGCCGGCCCGGTCCCGGCCGCGGTCGACAACGCCGGCGACCTCGCCGCGGTCCGAGTCGCCGGCGGCTGGGTGTGGTCCTGGATGACACTCGAGAAAGTGGTCCTCGTCGGGCTGGTCGCCGAGATCTACGGCCAGATCCTCCCCGGCGTCGACCACGACAGCCTGCAGCTCTTCGTGGCGATCGGCGCGCTAGTGGTCATCAACGCAGGCATCACGCTGCTTGCCTCCCGGCGCCGGTGGACCATCGAGAGTGCGGCGTACGCCGTGCTTGCGCGCATCGCGACGAACGTCGCCCTCGTCCTTCTGGCCGACCGCGTGCTCGGCAGTAGCGGCGCCGGCTGGGACACGCTCTTCTTCCTCTGCTTGGTCAGCCTGATCACAACCATGCACGACCGCTACCAGCCGGTCCTGGCGTACCGCCGCTCCCACGGGACCACCGGCAGCCCGCCTCACCGATCATCGCGATCAAGCACCACTCCGGACAGCGCTCAAGAATGACCCGAGCGACCAGACAGCAGGGCCCAAGTCCGACGCCCGGTCACCGACGAAGCCCCGCTCGCTGCGACGGCCCCACCCCCTCGCTTGGGTAAGGTCTCGCCGAATCTTGTCACCGATATGGCGATACGTTCTCGACCACCGCAGATGAGTTCCCTGGACGGCACGAGTGGCAACGATGTCGAGCAGATCGCGCATGATGAGTGCGGCGACAATGTGCGCGGAGTCAGCCCAGCGGGCCAGCCGCGCGGGGCCGCCGACCTGCCCGCGGGCTGGTATCGAGGACAGGGCCGCGGGTCGTGGCTATGACGGGATTGGTTCGAGCGGTTGCCTGTTGGAGCGCACGGCCGCAACGGCACCGACGAGTGCGAACGCCGCGATTCCGACCAGGAGGTAGATCGACGACTGCTGCATCGTCGATCCGACGTTGACGAGTACGCCCGCGACGGCCGAGCCGAATGCGAGCGACATCAGCTCGACAGTGTTGATACCGGCGGACGCCTTCGTCGCCTCCTCCGACCCGCTGGTGCTTGCCATGACCGCGACGATGACGTGCGGGAACGCGAGACCGATGCCGGACCCGGCGACCATCAGGGCAACGGCCCATCCGATCACGAGCGTTGCGCCCATGTCGTCACGTTGGAGGAGCGCAGCAAGCGTGAGTCCGACCGCGAGGATCGACGGACCGACCACCCGGAGCGCCCGCTGAACGGACTCGCGCTCGGCGTTCGAGCTGAAGATCATCGACGTGGACCAACCGAGAGACACGGTGGCGCCGAGGAAGCCTGCCAGCAACGGATCGAGGCCGCCGAGCTCCTGGCCGAACAGCGGAGTGAACGCCTCGACAACGGTGCCCATCGAGAGCAGACCGACGGTCAGGTAGAGCCACCGAAGCGGTGAGCGGCCCCGGTACGTCGCTGCCGGCAGCACGCTGATCCGCGAGCGACGCTCCCAACCGACGAAGCCGACCAGCAGAGCGATGCCGAGGAGGAGTGCCGCGACCATCGCCGTGTCGTTCTCGAGCACGCCGGCGACACTGATCGCCGCCGTCGCGGCGGTCAACAGTCCGAGCGAAGCGCCCGGGACGGGCTCGGTTGAGGTTGAGCGCTCGGTACGCGGAAGCGCGCGGGGGGCGAGAACGGCGGCAGCGACACCGAGTACTGCGAGCACGACGAACGCGAATCGCCACGCGTCGAACTGCGCGAACGCTCCTCCGACGGCCGGCCCTGCCAGGGTGCCGACACCCCACATGGCCGAGACGAGTGCGGTGGCGCGTGCCCACAGGTGTTTGGGAAGTGACGACTGGATGAGTGCGTAACCGAGGCCGGCGAGCAGGCCGCCGCCGAAGCCCTGGACCGCTCGGCCCGCGAGCATGACCTCCATGGTCGGGCTCGCGGCGCAGATGAGCGTGCCGAACACGAACGGCGCCAGGCCGGACAGGTACGCGCCCGCCGCACCTCGTGCGGCCAGCAGCCTGCTGACGAGCATCGAGGAGACGACCGAAGCGACCATGAAGACGGTCGTGGTCCAGGCGTACAGCTCGAGACCACCGATGTCGCCGACGGCCGTCGGCAACAGGCTTGTGGTCAGGAAGATATTGACCGCATGCAGTGCGACTCCACCAGCGAGCACGAGCGCGGTGGCCAGATAGCGGCGGCCGAGGAGTTCGCGCCACGTGCCGCCTGGGGACGCGGGCGTCGAGTCAGTGATCGTCATACCGACAACCTAGGAACTCAACCATAGTTGAGGTCAACGGTGAACCGCCTGAGTTGTCCATCCTCAGCGAGCTCGCTCCCATCGACAGTCCGAACCGCTTGCGGGGGTCAGAAGGCTTCACCGCGTTGACTGTCCATCGCAAGCGGGGTCTAGTGCCGCGAGCGCGCAGGCTATCGCCACTGTGCGCCATAACAGCCGCGAGGGCGCCAAGGCCGTCGCCTGACTTCTCGACGCCGCATCGTAGGTCCCCCGTCGCCCAAAATCGGTCGTTTCCGGGCAGCGCCTGCGTGAGCCGCCTTCGAGGGACATGTGGCACTCGTCGCGGGTGTCGGTCGTTTGGGCGGATGGTTTCGGCCATGAGTATTGGGCATCGTCTTGTGGCCTAATGCCGGCGGCGTGGACGGATGCGGTCGGTTCAGTCGGTGTATCCGCACTTCTTGTCGAGTCGGCGGTCGAGGCGTGGGTTGACGAGCTCGGTTGGGACTTCGCCGCGGAACACGAAGGTCGCTATCGTCCGTACGGGACTGCTGCACGATTAGGTGACAGTTTGGTTAGGCCGCCAGTGCGACCGTCTGGTTCACGATGGTCTCGTACTCGGTGGGGGTCAATCGGCCGAGCGCGTCTTGTCGGCGTCGGCGGTGGTAGTTCCGTTCGATCCACGTGATGATCGCGATCCGGAGGTCGTCTCGTGTGTTCCAGCGGCGGCGGTCCAGGACGTTCTTCTGCAGCAGCGCGAAGAACGACTCCATCGCGGCGTTGTCGCCGGCGGCGCCGACTTGGCCCATCGAGCCGGCCATGCGGTGCCGATCAAGTAGAGCTTGCCTTCGTCGGTTGGGTGTTCGGTGATATCGGTTAGCCACAACCGATTCGGCGCATCAGCAGTGAAGTCGCGTTGGACTAGGTCGTCGTGGACCGGTGGCCCCGGCTTCTTACCGTTCTTGCCACGCCTCTTACCGAACACGCTCCACCAGCCGTTGGTCGCACAGATCCGCCACACCGTCCGATCGACAACCGCATAGCCGGTGGCTCGGACCTCATCGGCCAGATACCGATAGCCGAACTCCGGGTCGTCGCGGTGGGCATCGAAGACGGCGTTGGTCAGATACGTCTCTCCGAGTTCTGTACTGGTGATCGGGTCGCCCAGCCACCGGTAGTACGGCTGACGAGCGATCTTGAGCACCCGGCACGTCACCGTGACGGGGACACCGTCGACGGCCAACTCACGGACGAGCGGGTACATCATTTTGGGTTCACATCACGCGACAGATACGCAGCCGCCCGCCGCAGGACCTCGTTCTCCTGCTCCAGCAGCCGGACTCGCTTGCGCAGTTCGCGGTTCTCTCGCCCTTCTTCAGCGGTAAGGCCAGGACGACTTCCGTCGTCGACGTCGGCCTTACGCAGCCAGTCTGCAGACACGTCTCGGAGATCCCGAAATCCTTCGCGATCTGCGCGATGGTCTGCTCCGGACCACGATCGCGAGCGACCCGGACAACATCGGCACGGAACTCCTTCGGATACGGCTTCGGCATGATGCGCATCCTTCCAGCAGCACCTCACGGCACCACAGATCAGATGTCACCTATCCGTGCAGCTGTCCCTAGGTACCACGTCGCGATTGCGGTCGAACAACGGAGCAGCCCTTCAGGACACGAAGGACCGTTGGTCGCAGCGATCACGCCGTTTGTCGCGGAGTCGCCATCGAATCGTTGACCGACGCGACCCACGCGATGCAGGCTCATTACGTCTCAGGCGCCCCCGCTGCAATCACGCCACCGTTCAGGAGATCCGATCATGATCGAGGCACACAACAGGACCGCCACCGGATGGCGGGGAATGATCGCCGCGTCCTCTACAGCACTGGTCGTCGTCCTCGCACCTGCGGCCGTCCCGGACACCGCTGACGCCACGGCGGGCGGGTCAACAGTGGGCGGCAACACCCATCCCGTCGTGACCTGGGGCGCGAGCGCCGACCGAACCGATGCCACTATGTCGGACAAGACGGTACGCAACATCGTGCACACCAGCGTGACGGGCTCGGACCTTCGGGTGTCGCTGTCCAACGCGTTCGGCACCGTGCCGGTCACCTTCGACTCCGTATATGTGGGCGATGCCTCGGACGGCTCTGCGTCAGTGACCGGAAACCGGCGCGTCACGTTCTCCGAGAAGTCCTCGATCACGGTTCCACCTGGCGCGGAGGTGCTGAGCGACCCACTGCCGGGCCGCATCCCCGCCGAAAGCACGCTCGCGGTGAGCGTACACACGAGCGGTGATCCGGGCACGGTGACCGGGCACAACGTGGCGAACCAGACCTCGTATATCGCCACCGGAGGCGATCATGCCGCCGACCTGGCCGGAGACGCGTACGACGCAACCACTAGTCACTGGTACTGGGTCGACGGGCTAGTTGTCGAGGAGCCACTGCAGGTGGAGACAGTAGCTCTGTTCGGCGACTCGATCACCGACGGAAACGGTTCCACAGCGGGCGCAAACCATCGGTGGCCGGATTACCTCGCCCGACGCATGACCAGTCGGCCACGTCCGAAGCAGTTCGGAGTGATGAACGAGGGCATCTCGGGAAACAAGGTGCTGGCAGACGGCTCAGGCGTCAGCGCCCAGGCCAGGTTCGACCGTGACGTCTTGGCGCAGCCCGGCATTGACACCGTGGTAATCCTAGAAGGGATCAACGACATCCGGCACGAGACCGCAACGGAGCCGGAGGATCTGACTGCTGCCTACCGACAGCTGATAAGACGCGCTCACGCCAACGGGGTTTGCGTGGTGGGCGCGACCATGACGCCCTGGGCAGGTGGCAGCCTGTACAGCGAGGAGCGGAACAGGCTCCGTATTGAAGTCAATCACTGGATTCGCACAAGCGGACAGTTCGACTCGGTGATCGACTTCGACAAGGGGACCCGCGACCCGGACAATCCGAAGCGATTCCTCCCGGCGTACGACAGCGGCGACCACCTGCACCCCGGAGACGAGGGCTACCAGGCGATGGCCGACACCGTCAGGCTCCGGCAGTTGGACTGTAACCGATAGGGCAGGGACGAACGTCCACGTGCTGCACCGTAGTTCGGCGACTACGCGAGCACGAAGGGTGCAGCAGGCGTGACAATCAGGACTCGCTCGGCCCACCAGCCTCCAGCGCGCAGGTGAGAGCCATCCCGGTCAGCCGGCCGTGCAGATTGTGCGTCATTCCACCGCCGAAGGGTCACGGTTGTGTGCGTCGGGTCGCGATCTTGCGGAGGCGGACTCGTACCTATCGGGCGTACGTCGATGGCTCGATTTGTGAAACGCCGTGTTCAGGAACCTGGGCGTGGATGCGAGACCACGCCGTCTTGCCTGAGCTTGACGTAGGCTCCGACGACGAGCGCGTCCTCGATCCGACTCAGGCACGACTCGCAAAGGGTCAACAGATCGGTGTTGCTGATGTTGCCCGTGGCAATGACGAGTACCTTGCTGGGCGAGCCCTGCAGCAGATGGCTGTTCCGGAAGTCGGCGTCCCTAGTGACGACGATCCGGTTCTTCTGATCGGCGATCTCCGAGATCTCGACGTCGGTGGTTCTATTGCCGTGCGGCAACGACGAGGTGTGGACCACGTCATGACCAAGGTCGCCCAGACGAGCAGCCAACCGCGCCGGCAGCTGCGCATCAACGAGGAACCTCACGCGGCACCGAGCGGCCCAACCGATTGACCGGCGGCGGTGAGCGCCCCGAACTCCAGAGCCGCGAGCACGTCATCGCGCTCCAGGTCTGGATAGTCCCCGAGAACCTCATCGACGGACATCCCCGAAGCCAACAGCTCCAGAAGCATCTGGACCGGATACCGCAGCCCACGGACCGTCGGCTTGCCGTGGCAGATCGACGCGTCGACCGTGATCCGCTCGAGTCGAGACATGCCCTCAGCTTCTGCACACCTCGGACGAGCCAATCACACGAGTAGACGTGTTTTAATCCGTGCGCTTGTGAGGCCCTTCTTGGGCACCTGAGCGCACTCGGCCCCAAAGTGACATGAGCGCCCCGCGTCGGCCGCTCAGATCTCGCAGGAATCAGAAGGTCGGCGCGTTTGCGCAGGTCAGGCGCTGTTTCTGGTTGGCGCGCTCGGAGGGATTCGAACCCCCAACCTTCTGATCCGTAGTCAGATGCTCTATCCGTTGAGCTACGAGCGCTGGCAGGTGTTGCGGCCTCGCAGAGTCTAGCCTCTCACCGTCACCGAGGCTAAATCGGGGCCGCGGCGGCCGACTCTCGCGATCTGCCCCGAACGGGACGACCGCGCCGTACCATCTCGAATATGCGGTTCTCAGCGCCCGCCGACCACTATGACCGGTTCATGGGGCGCTACAGCACCGGTCTCGCTGCCGCCCTCGCGGACGCGGCGGGGGTCCGGTCCGGGCAGCGGGCGCTCGACGTCGGCTGCGGACCCGGCGCGCTCACCAGCGAGCTCGCCAACCGGCTCGGAGCCAGCAGGGTGGCGGCGATCGATCCCGCACCGTTGTTCGTCGCCGCGTGCCGCGAGCGCAATCCAGGTACAGACGTACGCGAGGGCGTCGCAGAGCAGCTGCCATGGGATGGCGGCGAATTCGACGCCACCCTCTGCTGCCTCGTGGTCGCGTTCATGGACGACCCCGAGCAAGGCGTACGCGAGATGAAGCGCGTCACCCAGCCGGGCGGCACCGTCACCGCGTGCATGTGGGACATCGCGACCGGCGGGATGACGATGCTGAGTACGTTCTGGGCCGCGGTGAAACGGATCAACCCCGACGCACCCGCCGAGCATGCATTGCCCGGCACTGCCGAGGGCGAACTCGCGCGACTGTTCGACCGAGTCGACCTCGATGATGTCGTCGGCGGCGCGCTCACCGTGAGCGCGGACTACACAGGCTTCGACGACTTCTGGGATCCATTCATGTTGGGCGTGGGACCGGCCGGCGCGTACCTCCAGACCCTGTCGTCCGGCGACCAGGCCGAGGTACGCGAAGCCTGTCGCGCCCTACTGCCCGATGGTGCGTTCAGCCTCGATGCCCGCGCGTGGTTCGCGCGTGGCCAGGCCTGAACCAGTACGCGCGCGACGGCGCCGTCGACGGGCGCGATCACGTCCGGCGACCAAGCGACCCACTACAGGGGGTGTTTAAAAGTGGGACGATTGCGGTAAAACAGTACGTGCACCCCATAGGCCCGGCCGCGAGAGGCGCGGCCCGACAATCCGGAAAGCAGTCGTCTTGTCGTCCGTCACCGTCGAAGACGTCACCCTTACCCGTAGCCCGGGCTGCGACGAAACCACTCGTCGCCGCGGCGTACGCGATCTCGAGCCCGGCCAATCGCTCACGTTCGGGCGCGGCAGCCCGGACACCTCCGTCGACCTCACCCTGCAGAGCGCCGAGGTCTCTCGCCGCGCGGGGACGATCCGCGCGGTCGCCGACTACTGGCTGCTCACCAACGCCAGTGCGGTCACGTACGTCGTCGAGAACCTGGAAGGGGCAGGCGAGCACGTCAAGATCCCACCCGGGCGAGCCGACGCTCCCGTGCCCTTCGAGCTGTCCCGCCTGCTCATCCCCGTCGACGCAGGCACGTACGACCTCCACGTGTACGCGCCGCAACACGCGTACCTCGCCGGCGATCCCACTGTCGCCGGCGACACCACGGTCCGGCCGTTCGTGCTCGACGAGACCTCGAAGTACTTCCGCGTTCTCGTTGCACTGTGCGAGCCGCGCCTGCGAGACCCGTCGAGTGTTGCGATCCCGAGCAGCGACGATGTCGCCCGCCGGCTGGCGCCGACCGGCGAACGGATGAGTCGCTCGGCCGTCGACTATCACATCAACTACCTGGCGGAGACCAAGTTGCGCATCCGATCGGCCACCGACGGCGACCGCGCCGAGTCCAAACGAGCCTCCCTCGTCGCACTCGCACTGCGCTTCAACCTGGTCACCGAGGAACATCTCGGCGTCCTCGGCCCGCGGTCAGGTGCTGACGCATGACGCGCCGCGGGGGCTGGGCGGTTGTCGTCCCGGAGGGATACCGGGTCGGTCCGTGGCGCATCGGTACGCCGATCGCGAGCGGCTGCTGGGGCAGCGTGTACGCGGCCGAGCGGGTCGATGGCGAAGGCCCGTCCATCGCGGCCTGCAAGTTCCTGCCGGGCAACGCGCTCACGCCCGCGCAGCGAGCCACGGTCGAAGACCTCGCGTCGCGAGAGCGCGCCTTCGGCGCCAACGTACGCAGCGAGCACCTGATCCAGACGTACGAGGTGCTCGACGTCGCCGACGAGGACGACAAGCACCTGGACGGCTGCACCGTCATCGTCATGGAACGCGCGCGCACCAGCCTGCGCGAGGTACTCGACGGGCTCACCGACCAGACACCACCGCCCGACGCCGTCGCGATGCTCACCGGACTCGCCCAGGCACTCGACGACGTGCACGACGCCGGCTGGGTCCACGGCGACGTCTCGGCCTCCAACGTGCTCGTCATGGACGACGGCGACGTCCGACTCGCCGACTTCGGCCTCAGCGCCGAGCTCGACGGCACGCACGCATACATCCCCCAGCTCGGGTCGTTCGACTACACACCCGCCGAATGGTGGTCGGCGCCGGTCGACGATCGCGGCGTCGAGGCCCGCCCGAGCAGAGATGTCTGGGCGTTCGGCGTACTCGCTCACCGGTTGTTGAGCGGCGGCCACCATCCGTTCCCGGGCTGCGACCCACGTACCCGCGCGACCGCGGTCCGCGAGTACGCGGCGACCGGCGACGGTATGCACCTCGAACCCACGCTCGCAGCGCCCTGGCGAGAACTCATCGCGACCTGCCTCGAACGTGACCCGTCGGCCCGAGGTGCACTCGCCGGTACGCTCGCCGACCGGGTCCGGGCGCTCTCCGACGTGCCGATCGAGGCCGGCTCGGCCGCACCCGACCGTCCGGCCGACCGCCTCCGTACGCTGCGCTGGCACATCGCCGTCGGTGTCGCCGCCGCGACGGTCGCCGCGGTTGCGGCCGTCGGCGCGAGCGCGCTCGTCTCCGACCCGGATTCACCGCCGTCGAGCCCGCCCGGCGAGCGTACGGCCCGCGGGCCTGAGCCGATCGTGCCCGCGGCGAGCGCCCCGGGCGACATCGCCACGGATGCCGACGTGCCCGCCCGCTATCGGAGCGTCATCACGAAGATGGCGCACCGATGCGCCGATCCGTTGGTGACGCCGGCATTCGTCGCGGCCGTACTCGCCACCGAGTCGGGATTCGACCGCGCCAAGCGTTCCCCGCAGACCGGCGAGTACGGCATCGCCATGTGGACCCCGGCGATCTTCCAGGTCTGGGCAAAGGCCGAAGAGCATCCGAAACGTTCGGTCTTCAACGCCCGCGACTCGATCCGCGCGCTGAGCGACTATCTGTGCTGGGCCGGCGGCGTGCTGGAGAACGTCCCCGTCAACGACCCCGTCTACCGCGCCGTCGCCTACCGCACGAGCGACAAGACGGTCAGCGACTTCGGCGGGGTGCCGCCCGAGTACCGCGCGTACGCCGCAGAGGTACGCCGCCATCTGCGCGAGTTCGCCGTTCCGAGCTGACGCTGCGCACGACAGGTGTAAGCCCGCCTCGGTCGGGGTAGGTCAGCAACGTCGGGGTACGCGAGAGACCTCCCGTACCGAATGTCGACGAAGGGACAGCACCGTGATCCGCAACCTGCGAGCGTTCGGCGCAGCGGTCGGCGCCGTGGGGATCTGCGCGACGAGTCTCGTCGCTGCAAGCCCCGCGAGCGCGGCCGAGTTCACCACATACGGCAACGACGTCAACGTACGAGCCGAGGCGACGACTCAGTCGTCGGTTGTGGGCACCCTGCCCGGCCCGACTGCGATCGACGTCGAATGCCAGACCAACGGCGAGTACGTCGACCTCGGCGGAGGAGTCGGCAGCAGCTGGTGGGCGAAGGTACCGGCCCTGAACGGCTACGTGACCGTGGCGTACGTCGACATTCCTGAGAGCAAACTCCCCGGGGTCGCCGAGTGCGACTCCGACGAGCCACCGCCGTCCGAGGGCGACATGACCGTCGAGGACATCCAGGCAATCGTGCCCGAGAAGGTGCGGGACCCGAACAGGATCGCCGAAGGACTGCCGAACCTGAACGCGGCGATGAACGAAGCGGGCATCACCACACCCGAGCGCAAGGCCGCCCTGGTCGCCACCCTCTCGCACGAGTCGAATCTCGAGTACGACCGCCGCGAGGACGGCGACACCCGCACGTACGGTGGTCGCGGATTCATCCAGCTGACCGGCGACTTCAACTACGGCCCGGCGGGTGACTACCTCGGCATCGACCTGCTCGGCGACCCCGACCTCGCGATGTCGATCGACCACAGCCCGAGGATCGCGACCTGGTACTGGACCGTCGCACACGACATCAACGCGATGGCGGACAACCTCGACATGGGCGCGGTCAACGCGGCCATCGGCTACCCGGTGGGTGACGGCACGGAGGACGCTGCCCGCTGCGACGTCGCGAACCGGGCCCTCGCGCACTTCGGCGGCAGCGGAACGTTCGCCTGCACTCGGCCGTCGATCGCCGGCATGCCGAACCCGCGCAAGGTGAGCCCGGAGGAGTTCGCACCGTACGACAAGCTGCTCGTCCGGGCGTCCCGCCAGGGAGCGCAACACCGAGCGGCGCAGTAGCCGGCCCACAACGACGGCGGCGGCACCCTGTGACGGGGGTGTCGCCGCCGTTGACCTGCGAGCGCAGTGCGACGCGGGTCACTTCGACACGCCGACGAAACTCCCGACACGCCGAATTTCGTGAGGCGCTTCACAAGGCATTCGGTATCGAGGCCGAAGCAAGGCGCGTACGGTGAGTGGCACCTCCGATCCGGGGGTACCTATCCACATCAATTTGTCGGGCAATGCCCGACATTGCGATTCGATACGCTCGATTCGCGATGCGCGAGAAGGACACTCACACATGGCCGCAGCCACCACAGACCATCCGACGAACACCACCTACCGAACGACCCACGCCAAACTAGCGGCGTGGGTCGACGAGGTTTCGGAGCTCACGCAGCCCGACTCCATCTATTGGTGCGATGGCACCGATGAGGAGTGGAACCGCCTTACCGACGAACTCGTCGCGGCAGGTACGTTCGTCCGACTCGACGAATCCAAGAAGCCCAACTCGTTCTGGTGTGCCTCCGATCCGAGCGATGTCGCTCGCGTCGAGGACCGCACCTTCATCTGTAGTCAGAACGCCGAAGACGCCGGTCCCACCAACAACTGGATGGACCCGAGCGAGATGAAGTCCGTCCTCAACGACCTGTACAGCGGGTCGATGCGGGGCCGCACGATGTACGTGATCCCCTTCGTGATGGGGCACCTCGACGCCGACAAGCCGATGTTCGGGGTCGAGATCACCGACTCCGCGTACGTCGTCGCGTCGATGCGCGTGATGGCCCGCATGGGCATGGACGTCCTCGACAAGATCGAGTCGACCGAGGCCGACTTCGTACCCTGCCTGCACTCCGTCGGCGCCCCGCTCGAGCCGGGCGAGGCCGACATCGCGTGGCCGTGCAACGACACCAAGTACATCGTGCACTTCCCCGAGGAGCGGGCGATCTGGTCGTACGGCTCGGGGTACGGCGGCAACGCGCTGCTGGGCAAGAAGTGCTACTCCCTGCGCATCGCATCGGCGATGGCCCACGACGAGGGCTGGCTCGCCGAGCACATGCTGATCCTCAAGCTGACCAACCCGGAGGGCGTCGTGAAGTACGTCGCCGCGGCGTTCCCGAGCGCGTGCGGCAAGACGAACCTTGCGATGATCACGCCGACGATCCCGGGCTGGAAGGCGGAGACACTCGGCGACGACATCGCGTGGATGCGGTTCGGCAAGGACGGCCGACTGTACGCCGTGAACCCCGAGGACGGCCTGTTCGGCGTCGCTCCGGGCACCGGGTACGGCACGAACCCCAACGCCATGAAGGCGATCGAGCAGGGCAACTCGGTCTTCACCAACGTCGCGCTCACCGACGACGGCGACATCTGGTGGGAGGGCATGACCGACGAGCCGCCGGCCCACCTGACCGACTGGAAGGGTCGCGACTGGACGCCCGCGTCGAGCGAGAAGGCCGCGCATCCCAACAGCCGCTTCTGCACGCCGATCCGCCAGTGCCCGATCATCGCCGACGAGTACGACGACCCACGCGGTGTGCCGATCGACGCGATCCTGTTCGGCGGTCGTCGCAAGACGACCATCCCGCTCGTCACCGAGGCCCGCGACTGGACCCACGGCACCTTCATGGGCGCGACGCTGAGCTCGGAGACGACCGCGGCCGCCACCGGTGCCGTCGGCGTCGTACGCCGTGATCCGATGGCGATGCTGCCGTTCATGGGTTACAACGCCGGCGACTACTTCCAGCACTGGCTGAACGTCGGTAAGGACGCCGACTCGTCCAAGCTGCCGCGGATCTTCTACGTCAACTGGTTCCGCCGCGACGACGACGGCGGCTTCCTGTGGCCGGGTTTCGGCGAGAACTCCCGGGTGCTGAAGTGGGTCTTCGAGCGCATCCAGGGCACGGTCGACGCCGTCGAGACACCGGTCGGCCGGGTGCCGGCGCCGGGCTCGCTCGACATCGACGGCCTCGATGTCACCGAGGACGACATCGCGAAGGCGCTCGCGGTGAAGCCGGAGGAGTGGCGCGACGAGCTTCCGCAGATCACCGAGTGGTTCGAGAAGTTCGGCGAGAAGCTTCCGTCGATCTTCTGGAGCGAGCTCGACGGGCTCCGCGAACGCCTTGGCTGACCCGAGATAACAGCCGTACGTCGGCCCCGACTCCGCATGGAGTCGGGGCCGATGTGCATGCGCGGTACGGTTGCGCTGTTCACCGCTTGCGTACGAAAGGCCACTGCCGATGGACAGCTCCGACGGGCGCACCATCCTCGTCGTCAACGGGCCGAACCTGAACCTGCTCGGTACGCGCGAGCCGGCAACGTACGGTTCGGCGACCCTCGCCGACGTGGAGCGGGACGCCGAGGCCGCGGCCACGCGCCATGGGGTGGCGTGCCGATTCGTGCAGAGCAACCATGTGGGCGAGCTGATCGACGCCATTCATGAGGCGCGCGACGACTGCAGCGGCATCGTCATCAACGCCGGCGGATACACGCACACCTCCGTCGCGCTGCGCGATGCGATCGCCGCCGTCGCGCTGCCGACCATCGAGGTGCACATCTCCAACGTGCACAAGCGAGAGGACTTCCGGCACCACTCGTACCTCTCGGCGGTGTGCGAGGCCGTGATCGTCGGCGCCGGCATCCACGGCTACGTACTGGCGATCGACCACCTGGCACAGCGGCTCAGCGAGCAGAGCTGAAGATCGGCACGAGCGCGCGCGTGACGAGAAGCGCGCCCGTGGTCAGCAGCCCGTAGCCGAGTAGCTGGTGCAGGTCGAGTCGGTCGCTCACCTGTGGGCCACCGGGCAGCTGCAACAGCATCAGCGCCATGAAGCCGAGCGCGGAACCGATCGCACCGGCGAGCACCTGATGCACTGTGTCGCGGACACGGGCTCGTTCGGCAGCATCGACGACGACCTCGTGTCGTACGGTCAGCTTGCCGGCCTCGAGCGCCTGGCCGAGCCGTTCGATGGTGCGTGGAATCTCCTGGATCGCCGGCAACACCCGCGCCAGCTCACGTCGTACGTCGGCGGGCTCGAACGCCGGCATCCGCACGCGCGAAGCGATGTCGCGCGCCTCGGTGACGACGTCGAACCCGGGGACCGACTGCGCGAGAACGCCCTCGAGCGTCGCGACCGCGCGGAAGGCGGCCGCCACCTCCGGCGGTACGCGCAACCCGAACCGGGTGAGGACGCGGATCAGGTCGACGAGCAGGCCGGCGCCCGCCGATGCGCCGGGTCCGAGATGCCGCATGAGGCAACGCCCGACCTCGCGTACGAGACGCACGCGGTCGAGATCGCGTGGAGACTCGACGACTCCGAGCAGTGCATCCGTCGCGGCACGGGGGTCGTCTCGGTCGACGGCGAGCAGCAGGCGGCGTAGCCCGGCGCGCAGCTCGGCGTCGATCCGGGCGACCGACCCGAAGTCCAGCAGCCCGACACCGCCGCTTTCGAGCAGCACGATGTTGCCCTGGTGCGGGTCGGCGTGGAAGACGCCGTCGCGCAGGATCTGGTCGAGAACGGACGCGAGCAGAGACCGGGCGACCTGTCGTCCGTCGTCGCCCGTCGCGCGTCCGATCGGTTGCCCGCGAAAGCGCTCCATCACGAGCACCCGCTTCGTCGACAACCGTGCGTAGACCTCCGGCACCCGCACGGGCGGCGTGGTCGACGTACGAGCCGTAGATGCACCGATCGAGAGCGCGTTGGCGGCCTCGAGCTCGAAGTCGAACTCCTCGCGCAGCGCAGTCGCGTACGCATCGACGAGCGCGACCAGGCCGATCTTCGACGCCCAGGCGGTACGGTGCTGCAGGCAGCGCGCGAGCCGGGAAAGGATGTCGAGATCGGCGGCCATCGTCGCCGCCGCACCCGGGCGCTGGATCTTCAGTACCACGTCGCTGCCGTCGCGTAGCTGCGCCGCATGGACCTGCGCGATCGACGCCGCGGCCAGCGGCTCCGGGTCGATCCACGCGAACGCCTCGGGGTCGTCCAGGTCGGCGCGCAGGGTCGGTTCGACGGCCTCCCATCCCGCCGGCGGTACGCGGTCACGCAGCAACGCCAGCTCGACGGTGAACGCCTCGGGGAGGAGGTCGACCCGGGTCGACAGCAGCTGCCCGAACTTCACGAATGCGGCCCCGCCGTCCTCCAGCGCGAGACGCAGCGAGCGCGCCAGCTGGTCCCGGCTCGTACGCCCATGGCGACCCCGACGAGCGACGTACGGCCCGAGACCGTGGCGCGCCACGATCCGTGCGATCCGAAGGTAGCGGCGCACCCGAGCGACCGACCCGCGCCCGCGCTGCCAGGCGGTGAGTGGGCCCGCGATCGACCCGGACGGTACGAGCGCCTCCGCGATCGCCAGTCCGATCATCGCAATCACCGCAGACCCGGCGAGCGACAACAGCAGCAGACCCAAACCCACTGTCACGCTCTCGTCCTCGTACCGCCCGCCGGCCAACGACCGGATCAGTGGACCCTGCAGGCTGATGATGACGGCGCCGGCGAGCAGCATCCGAACGGTTCCGATGTCGACGCCCATCAACCGACGTACGGCACGGCCGGCGACGACGGTGAAGACCAGCGCGGTGATGCCCGCTGCTGGAAGCACGAGGAGGGTCATAAGCAGCAGCCTCGCGTCTCATACGCGTACGGGCCTCACCCGGCTGAGCGGAGTCGCTCCCCCACGCGGGTGAGTGACGGTCTCACACATCTGCGGGAGGTGCCCATCGTTGCTACGGTGCCAAACGCCCGGAGGATCGTCCTCTGGTGCCTTATTCGGGAGGCACGGATGTCATCGCACGCGGCAACATCGACACAAGCCATCGAGTGGAGCGGGGGTCTCGAAGACGCCTGGTCGTCGTTCGCGACCTTCATCCCGAAGCTTGTTGCATTCCTGATAGTCCTGTTCATCGGCTGGATCATCGCGAGGGTGGTCGCCGGTGTACTCGGCAAAGTGCTCGAACGGCTCGGGTTCGGACGCCTACTCGACAAGGCCGGCCTCTCGAGATTCTTCAGCCAGTCGTCGTTCACCCCGGTCGGGCTGATCTGCAAGCTCGTCTACTACTTCATCCTGCTGATCGCCCTGCAGTTGGCACTGACCGCGTTCGGTCCGTCCAACCCGGTCAGCGACATCATCAACGACATCGTCAACTTCCTGCCCAAGGCCGTCGTCGCGATCGTCATCATCGTGATCGTCGCGGCAATCGCCAACGCAGTGAAGGACATCCTGCGCGGTGTGCTCGGCGGCGTGTCGTACGGCGAGGTGCTCACCAACATCGTCGGCGTGTTCATCCTCGCGCTCGGTGTGATCGCGGCGCTGAACCAGGTCGGCATCGCAACGACCGTGACGATGCCGGTGCTGATCACCGTGCTCGCCACGATCGGCGGCGTCATCGTCGTCGGTGTCGGTGGCGGTCTCATCGGCCCGATGCGTCAGCGCTGGGAGGGCTGGCTGAGCAGCATCGAGTCGGAGACCCGGAGCGCCAAGGACTCAGGAGGCGAAGCGTCGGGGCACTCCTCCGTATAGAGTCGCGGCGTCATGTGGATTGGTGCGATCGAGCTCGACCTGCTCCTCGGCGATGTGCACTCACTCAAGACCAAGCGCGGTCTCGTACGCCCGCTCGTACGCGAGCTGCGCCAACGCTTCGAGGTGAGCGCCGCCGAAGTCGACCATCTCGACCTGCACCGGCGATCGGCGGTCGGCGCGTCCTGCGTCGCCGCCGACCGCGGCCACGTGGTCGACGTACTCGATCGGGTCGAGCGGCTCGTCGCCGCTCGACCCGAGTTCGAGCTGCTCTCTGCCCGGCGCAGCGTGTCGACGATCGACGACTAGTTGGTGGTGCGAGCGCGCGCCGGGAGTACACCCGCCGCGACCGCGATCGTCAAGCAGCCGGCCACGACTGCGGCGACCGCACGCCAATCCATCGCCACGGCGACGTCGAAGCCCAGATCGTCGCCGAGGCCGGCGGCGATGCCGTACAGCGCGGGCACGGCGACCACGATGCCGAGCACCGACCCGATCAGCACGACGATGACGGCCTCGACACCGACGTAGCGGCGGATCTGCCGGCCCGTCGCCCCCACCATCCGGAGCACCCCGAAGTCGCTACGTCGTTCACCGGTTGCCATCAGCATCGTGTTCGCGATGGCCAGCGCGGTGAATCCCATCGACAACCCCAGCAGCACAACGACGAACAGCCGCAGCAGTCTCCCCTCGTCGGCGTTGTCCGCCGACTCGTACGCTCCGGTCGCCTCGACGGTCGCGTACGTCGGTGACAGCGCGTCGGCGAGTCCTGCTGCACCTTGCGTGTCGAGGTAGCCAACGTCGGCGACGGCAGCGGGATCGTGCTCGCGCGCTTGCCTGCGGTCAAGGGTGATCGGCGCCGGGACGTCGCCGGTGACGATCACCCGCACGGACGACGCCCGCCCGTCGGCCCAGCTGAGCCGGACGCGGTCGCCGTCGGCCCAGCCTCGGTCGCGAGCCTGCCCGGCGCTGACCGCGATCGCCCCCCGTTCGACCGCGATCCGCTCCGAACCCAGCGCATCGTGCCACTCGCCACCGACAACGACGCCCGTCGGCAGATCCGCGGCGACCCGGGCTCCCGACTCGTTGGCCGCACGAACGGTCGCGTCCGAGACGCCGACGGACTCGTCGTCGGGTACGACGACGCGGTCGGTCGGCACGTCGGATCGAGCGTCCTGCGAGAACGCCTCCTCCATCGTGTTCGTCATCCCGGTGATCGTGACGGTGAACGCGACAGTGACAAGGACGGGCGCTATGAGCGATGCGATCCGGCGTACGCCCACCGCGGTCTCGGCCCGGGCCAGCTCGGCCGCGGTCGCGCGTCCCGGGCAGAGGAGCCGCACGACCAACGGCAGGTAGAGCGGGGCGAGCAAGGTGAGCGCGGTGACGAACGCGGCCACCGCACCGACCGCGAGACCGGCAACCGCCCCGCCCTCGGCCGTCGGCGTACCCGCCGCGAGGCCGATGCCGAGCACGCCTGCCAGGACGCCGACGACCCATCTGGCGGTGGTCATCGCACGGTGCTCGACGCTCGACTCGCGCAACACCTGAAGCGGGGATGTACGCGCCGCGCGCCGCGATGCCGCCAGGACCCCGACAAACGCCACGGTGATGCCGGTGAGTACCGATCCTGCGAGGGGGACGACGATCGTCGTCGGCTCCCAGTCGCGCGCCTGCATGCCGGCGTCGACCATCCATCGGCCGAGCAACGGCGCACCGACGAGGCCGAGCACTGCACCGACGAGCGACCCGACGACACCGACGACGACTGCCTCGCCGAGCAGCATCCGGCGTACCTGGCGCGGCGTCGCCCCGATCGCCCGCAGCAGGCCGATCTCGCGCCGACGCTGCGACACGACGAAAGCGAATGTCGTGGCAACAACGAACACCGAGACAAACGATGACATCACACCCATCGCCGACAACAGCTGCGCGCCGACATTGCGGTTCGACCGGTCGACGGCGTTCTCCAGTGTCGACCGGTCTGCTCCCGTCAACACCGACGCGTCGCCGCCGACGATCCCGCGTACCTCTTCCGCCACCTGGGTTTCGTCAGCGTGCTCCTCGAGCACCAGGCCGATGGCGCCGGATCCGGTCGACCATCGCGTCGCCACCTGATCCGCGACGTATACCGACGACCCGGTCGAGGTACCCGCCACGGTGACGTCGGATCGCCCGGTCGGGGTGGACAGCGCTACCCGATCGCCCGGCTCGACGCCGTACGCATCCGGTACGACTGCCTCTCGCGCACCCGTCGGTGCCACGCCGTCGACGAGCTCGTCGTCACCAAGCAGTCGGCTCGACCAGTTGTGGCCGAGTTGCTCGTCATCCGCCGCGTCGCTGAGCTGGTCGTCGCCTCGCAGCACTTCGACGGGAAACGCCAGGTCGGCGGCAACGGCTCGTACGCCCTCGGCCTCCGACAGTTCGTCGACGAGCCGGTCAGCCTTGTCGGGAGTCCAGGGAAGCCGTCTCTCCGCGAGGGTGCTCGTCTCGCCCACAACGGCCGGAGCGACCAGCACCTCGGCGTCCGAGTAGCGCGGATCCGGCTGTGCCTTCGCGGATGCGATGACGATCGCGGCCGAGGCGAGCAGGCCGATGCCCAAGGCGAGCGCGACGAAGCTGCCGAGCAGCGTGCGCCAGCGGTACCGGGCGGTGGACCACGCGATCATCGGTCCTCCAGGTGCGTCATACGGGTGGCGATCGTGCTCGCGTCCATCCGGGTACGTACGTCGTCGACGATGCGCCCGTCGGCAAGGAACACGATGCGGTCGGCCGCGGCCGCGACGATCGGATCGTGCGTCACGGTGATGACCGTCTGCCCGCTCTCGTCGACGAGGTCGCGGAGACGCCGGAGGACCTCCCGAGACGAGCGCAGGTCGAGTGCGCCCGTCGGCTCGTCGGCGAACAGCACCGTCGGCTCGGTGACCAGCGCTCGCGCGAGCGCGACCCGCTGCTGCTGCCCGCCGGACAGCTCGGCCGGTCGATGGCCGGCTCGATCGCCCAAGCCGACCGCGTCCAGCGCCGCGAGCACGGTCTCCTGCCGCGGGCGTTTCCCGTCGAGCCGAAGCGGCAGCGCGACGTTCTGCTGCGCGGTCAACGACGCAACGAGGTTGAATGCCTGGAACACGAACCCGACCTGGCGTCGGCGGAGCTCGGTTCGGCGTCGCTCGTTCAGCGGCCCGAGGTCCGTACCACCGATGCGGACGATGCCGGCATCCGGCCGCTCGAGCCCGGCGGCGCAATGCATCAGCGTCGACTTGCCGGATCCGGAGGGGCCCATGACCGCGGTGAACGTGCGCGCCGCGAAGTCGATCGTCACGTCGTCCAGCGCGACGACGGGTTGCTGCTCGCTGCCGTACGTCTTGGTCACGCCCTCGACAGCAACTGCGTGGGCGACTTCGATGAGTAGGTCTGACATGCCATCAGCGAACCGCGCCGCGTACTCCTTGCGCAGTCACGCACGCTGGAGTGAACGAGGTAGAGCACGCACTACCGCGCGACGAGCAAGGCGCTCGGTACCGTCAGTGCGTGACCGTCACGACCGCGCGCCAGGCGATGCTGTTGTCGCCGTGGAGATTTCTGCTCTCGGCTTGGCCGTGGCGCTGCTTGGCGTACCTGCTCAGCGGCGCCATCCTCGGCGCGCTCACGGCCGCCGCGATCATCGCGATGGTGGTTGCGGGCGCGGTGCTCGCGATCGCGCTGATCGGGTTCGCCTTCTTCGCCGCGTGCCTGCTGAGCGGCATTGTGGTCGCCCGGTGGGAGCGCGTACGCCTGCGCCTGGTCGACGAGCGGCCGACCTTCGACCCGCACGCAGATCCCGACCAACCCGGCCTGCGTGCATGGCTGCTCACCCGGCTGCGGGAACGATCGACGTGGCGTGAGCTCGGGTACGCCGTGGTCAGTGCTGCGGCACTGTGCTGGATCGACCTCGGCGTTCTCGCGATCACCGTAGGGCTCGTCGGCAGTGTCTTCGTGCAAAGCACCATCTACTACGTGACCTGGTACTGGTACCTCTTCTCCTGCGGTGTCGGCGTCGTGCTGATTCCGCTCGCGCTGTACGTCATCACCGGCTGGGCGACGGCGCGAGCCGAGATCACCCGCGCGGTCGTGAGCCCCGACGACCTCGCGCTCGGTCGGCGGCTCTCCGAGGTGACGGCCTCGCGAGCGGCGCTCTCCGACGCGTTCGACGTGGAACGGCGCCGCATCGAAAGCGATCTGCACGACGGTGCGCAACAGCGACTCGTAGCGCTCAACGTGGCCCTCGGCATGGCACGCCTCGACGTACCCGAGGGGTCACGCACGGCCGAGCAGCTCGAGCAGGCACAGCAGCAGACCCGCCTCGCGCTCGAGGACGTACGCAACCTGATCCGCGGCATCCACCCGCAGGTGCTGACGGAGCGGGGGTTGCGCGAAGCCGTACGTGATGTCGCCGGTCGTACGGCTGCCCCGGTGACGGTCGACATCGACCTGTCCGGAAGGGCCGCCGCGGACGTCGAGTCGGCGGCGTACTTCTGCGTCGCGGAGGCGTTGACGAACATCGATCGCCACGCCGACGCGAGCCGGGCGTCGGTGACGGGTCGGGTACGGGCCGGCGTACTGACCCTCGAGATAGCCGATGACGGGCGTGGCGGTGCCGTGCCGAGGCCGCAGTCCGGGCTGGCGGGACTGCACGCGCGGCTCGCGGTGGTCGGTGGCACGCTCTCGGTGTCGAGCCCGACCGGTGGTCCGACCTCGGTTCACGTGGAGGTGCCGTGGGCCTTCGAGTAGTGCTCTGTGAGGACTCGCTGCTGCTGCGCGAAGGGGTGGTCGGCGTGCTCGACCGGTTCGGACACTCCGTGGTCGCCGACCTCGGTGACGCGTCGGCGCTCGAGGATGCCGTCACCGAGCATGCACCCGACCTCGTCATCACCGACGTACGTATGCCGCCGACGTTCTCCGACGAAGGGCTGGTCGCCGCCATCGCTCTGCGGCGACGGTGGCCGCGGCTCGGGGTCATGGTGCTCAGCCAGTACGTGCAGCCGACGTACGCGACCGAGTTGCTCGACGTACCGTCGGACGCAGGTGTCGGCTACCTGCTCAAGGAGCGCATCGGCGACGTGTCGGAGTTCGCGTCGGCGGTCACGACAGTCGCCGCCGGAGGCATGGTGCTCGACCCCGACGTCGTACGCCTGATGGTGTCCAGCAAGCGAGATCCCCTGTCCCGGTTGAGCCCTCGCGAACGCGAGGTACTCGCGCTGATGGCCGAGGGCCGCTCCAACGTCGAGATCGCCGCGAGCCTCGTGGTGAGCGACGCTGCCGTCGCCAAGCACATCGGCAGCATCATGACCAAGCTCGACCTCCCCCGGAGGCGTCGGGCCACCGCCGCGTACTCGCCGTGCTCGCGTACCTGCGCACCTGACCCGCGGCGCGACGCGGAGTCAGGCCTCCACGAAGCCCGACTCGTACGCCGCGATCACGGCCTGCGTACGGTCGCGGGCGCCGAGCTTGGCGAGCACGTTGCCGACATGGGTCTTGACCGTTTCGACAGTGATGTAGAGCTCCTTGGCGATCTCGGCGTTGGATGCGCCGGTCGCCATCAGCCGCAGGATCTCACCCTCTCGGTCGGTCAGTGCCGGTAGCTCACGCTTCTTGCGCTTATCGGCCTGCGCGGCGACGAGCTGGCGTACGGCCGCCGGGAACAGCAACGACTCGCCCTTCGCCACCACCCGGATCGCCTCGATCAGCCCCTCCGGCGTGATGCGCTTGAGCACGAAGCCACGGGCGCCGACCCGCAGCGCGTCGTACACGTACTCGTCGTTCTCGTACGTCGTGACAACCAGGATCGCCGGTGGATCGTCGAGCTTGTCGATGAGCATCCGGGTCGTGTCGATGCCGTTCATGGTCGGCATGCGTACGTCCATCATCACGACGTCGGGGCGAAGCGAGCGCACGAGCGGCAGCACCTCCGTGCCGTCAGAGGCCTCGGCGACCACCTCGAGATCGTCCTCGGAGTCGACGATCGCGCGGAGCCCGCTTCGGATGAGGTACTCGTCGTCGACGAGCAACACTCGGATGGTCATTTCGCTGCCTCCCAGTCGATATGGATGTCTACGCACCATTCGTCGCCGTCCGCTCCGACGTCGATCGTGCCGCCGAGCGACGCGACCCGCTCGCGCATTCCGCGCACGCCGCGACCACCGCTCGGCCGTGACTGCGCCTCGCCCTCGGGTAATGGATTGCGGGCCTGCAGTCGCAGCGTATGTGGACCCACGGAGACGCGGAGACCAACGGGCCTCCCGTTCGCGTGGCGCATCGCGTTGGTCAATGCCTCCTGAACCATCAGGTACGCCTCGCGCGAGATGCCGATGGGCAGAGCGTCGAGAGCACCCGCGACATCGACCTCGATCGTCGCGCCGGCAGCGCGGTTGCGCCGCACGAGGGTGTCGAGCTGCAGCAGCGTTGCGGACGCCTCTTCGGTCGTCTCCTCGCGCAGCAGCCCGAGCACGTGGTCGAGATCCGCGAGCGCGGTGCGGGCCGACTGCTCGACGGCGCCGAGCGCTTCGTACGCGAAGTCGGGGTTCTTGCTCCACATCCGGCGCGCCGCGGCGGCCTGCAAGGTGACGACGCTCAGGGAGTGGCCGACGGAGTCGTGCAGATCGCGCGCGAGCCGGTTGCGTTCGGCCAGGTCGTCGGCGACGCGCTCCATCTGGGCGATCCTGGCCGCCTGCGACGGCCCGAGGAGCCGTGGCGCGAGGCGGGCCAGCAGGGCGCCGAGGGCAGCGCAGAGGTAGCCGAACCCGACGATCAGCCCGATGCCGTAGATCGGCATCGCGTACGTCGGGTCGACAGTGCCCATCTGACCGTCCCAGCTGGTCAGTGGGTAGAGCACCCACGCGATCGCGAGCGGGATCATCGTGATCGTCAGCGTCCCGACGACGCCACCCGCCAGCAGATGCATCGTGAAGTACGTGCCTGCGCGCCAACGGTCCTCACGCGGCGGACTGTCGGGCACAGCGATCTCGCGAATACCGCCGCCCAGGAGCTCGCGAGCGGTGAACATCTCGACCTTGCGTACGGCGCTGAGCGTGCCCGTCGCGGCGACGGCCGCGATCGTCGCGAGGAAGACGATGGCGACGACGGCCACGACGACCGCACCCTGCAGGTCGGTGGTGAACCCCACCGGCGTCATCGCGAGGAAGACGTACGGCAGCATGACTGCGCCGCCCAGCACGAGGTAAACCCAGTGCCGCCAGGTCACCGGTCGCGTGGGCGCGAGCAGGATCGCTCGGAGCCTAGTCGTCTTCACGATCCATGAGTCTGGCATGACGCGACCGTGCGTACGTCACCCGCGCGGGGGACGCCGATCGCCCGATGGGGCCAGTGGTGGTGCCGCTCGATCAGTTCAGCCGGCGGGTGCCCTCGGGCAGCGCACCGCCGGCGACGATGTCGACCGCGAAGTCCTGGAGCGCCGTCAACGCGACCTGCTGGCTGAACGGGCCGTACGAGATCCGCGCAACGCCGAGCTGTTCGAGTCGCTCGAGCGGGAGGGTGCCCGGTACGCCGATCACGCTGAGCCGTCGCTCACCGTACGCCTCGACCAGCGCGGTTATCGTCGGCTCGTCGAGGAGTCCGGGCACGAACACGCAGGCGGCGCCCGCGTCGAGGAACGCTCGGCCGCGTTCGACCGCATCGGCCAGCACCTCGTCGCTGGGACGATCTCCCGCCCGCAGGTACGCGTCGGTGCGCGCGTTCAGCACGAACGGGATCCCCTCGCTCTCGCCTGCAGCGACAAC
This sequence comes from Solicola gregarius, assembly GCF_025790165.1. Classification (GTDB taxonomy): domain Bacteria; phylum Actinomycetota; class Actinomycetes; order Propionibacteriales; family Nocardioidaceae; genus Solicola; species Solicola gregarius. The sequence goes on along the minus strand of NZ_CP094970.1, from coordinate 2,272,925 downwards.
CGCCTCCACGGCGGCGACGGCCTCCCGTAGCGGCCGCATCTGGTCCTCGATGTTCGCGCCGACGATGCCGACCGCGATCGCCTTGCGTACGGTCTCGCCCGGCTCGCCGTACCCGGCCTCGAGGTCGGCCGACACGGGCAGCTCCGTCGCGTCGGCGATCCGACCGACGGCCTCGATCATCAGGTCGACCGGAATGTGCTCGCCGTCGGGATACCCGTAGGACGCCGCGATGGAGTGACTTGCAGTGGCGATCGCGTCGACGCCGGCGGTATCGGCGATCACCTGCGTGCTGACGACGTCCCATACGTTGACTAGTTTCAGCAGCGCGGGCTCGGTGTGGAGTGCGAGGAGGCGCACGGCCTGGTCGTGAGTGGACATATCCCGATCGTACGGCCCTCGCGCGGTGCGGCCCGATCCTTCGAGGCCGGGAAGCTCAGACCTCGCGCGGCATGAGCCGCGCGATGCTCGCCGGATGGCGGGTGAGGTACTCGGGAAGGCCCATCGGGGCGTGCCCGGTGATGCGGTCGACGGTGTCGCTGACCTTGGACAGCTCTCCCGCGGCGATGGCTTGGTACGACGAGACCCAACCGGTGACCTCGAACTCCGCTGCGCTGTACGACGCGCGCGACGCGTACGCCTCCTCGATCGTCTCGTCGTAGTACGTGATCTCGCGGCCGCACGCATTGCCGATGATCCGTGCGGCGTCGGCGAGACCGATCGCCTCGGGACCCGTGACGTCGTACGTACGCCCGGACGCGTCGCCGTCGACGAGGATCGACGCGGCGACGTCGGCGACGTCGTCGTGTGCGACCGCGGCAACCCGACCCGTGCCGGCCGGGCCGCGAATCACGCCGTCGTCGCCGACGAAGGAGACGATGCCCGCGAGGTACAGGGAGTCACGCAAGAAGGTGAACTCGAGCCCCGAGTCGCGGATGTACTGCTCGGTGTGCCAGTGGTCGCGTCCGAACGTGAACGTGCAGAACTCCGCGGCGCCCTGGAACGACAGGTACACGATCCGGGCGACTCCCGCCTGCACAGCGGCGTCGACGACGCTGCGATGCTCCTCGACCCGGTTCTCCGACTCGCTCGCCGACACCAGGAACACCGTGTCGACGCCGTCGAATGCCCGGATGATCGCCTCGCGGTCGGCGTACTCGGCCGGCGCGCTGATCTCGACACCCGAAAGGGTCGGCGCCCGACCGGGGTCGCGCACGACGAGGCGCTGGTCGGCACCGGCCGCCGCGAGGCGCGCGGCGACCCTTTTGCCGACGGCGCCCGTCGCACCGGTGATCGCGAACATGTCTCAAGGCTAGGCGACCACGGAAGGGATACCGGGTAGTTGCGACCGACACGTGTCTGCGGCGGCGGAATGTGACATACCGTCACAGCTCCTCGTTCGGCTCGGGCTCGTCGACTATTCGTCTCAGGATCGCGTTGTACGCCCAGAACGAGCCGACGACGGCGGCCGCGATCAGCGTCGACCAGAGCCACCACGGGTACTTCAGGTCCCAGGTCATCAGGCAGATGGTGCCCCAAACCGCGGCCTGGATGGCGGAGATGAGGACCGCGACAACGGTCACGACCTTGAGCACGACCGAAGGGATGAGCCATTCGTCTGTGGTTGGCTGCGTCATGGGTCGATCTCCTCGGACTGCGGTGCGATGCGTACTCCTCGAGTCTCGCAGGGCGCCGCGCGGGCGACGATGGTCGTACGCCTAGACCGGGGGTGGGCCTAGGTCTAGGCGGTCGGGCCTCCGTCGGCCGGGAACGCGTCGGCCGGCCGGGACACCAGCGCGGGATCCGGCGGCCGCGCCACGTCGGGATCCTTGTCGGCGTACTCGAGCCCGCTGAGTACGAGGCGCATGGCGTTGACGCGGCCGGTCCGCTTGTCGTTGGTGTTCACCACCCACCACGGCGCCTCGGGCGTGTCGGTGAAGCGGAACATCGCCTCCATCGCCTCGGTGTAGTCGTCCCAGCGGTCTTGTGCGTAGCGGTCGAGGGAGCTCAACTTCCACTTCTTCAGCGGGTCGGTGTGCCGGGACTCCAGCCGCCGCGCCTGCTCGTCGTGGTTGACCGCGAGCCACAGCTTGAACAGGTGGATGCCGGACTCGATCAGCGATCGCTCGAGCTCGGGCGCCTGGCGCAGGAACAGCGAGTACTCCTCCGGCGTGCAGAAGCCCATCACGTGCTCGACGCCGGCCCGGTTGTACCAGGAGCGGTCGTACAACACGAGCTCACCGGCAGCCGGAAGATGCGCGATGTACCGCTGGAAGTACCACTCGCTTCGTTCGGTGTCGTTCGGCTTCGCGAGGGCGACGTGGCTTACGTTCCGCGGGTTGGTGTGCCGGCGGAAGCGCCGGATGGTGCCGCCCTTTCCGGCCGTGTCACGGCCCTCGAAGATCACCAGCACGCGTTCGCCGCGTTCGGACAGCGACGACTGCAGCTTGACCAGCTCCACCTGGAGGTCATGGAGCTCGCGGCGGTACGTGGAGCCCTTGAGCTTCGGCGGATGTACGAGGTCACCCGAGCTCGGCGGCTGATCGGCGTGGTTCACGCCTCGTATCATCGCACCGCGTCGAGAAGCGGCAACATGACGAACGACCAGCACTTCGAGAAGTACTGGTCGCGTCTGCGGAGGTGGCGGGATTTGAACCCGCGAGAGGTTTCATCCTCAACCCGCTTAGCAGGCGGGCGCACTAGGCCACTATGCGACACCTCCATGACACCGCCGCGTACGACCTGCGTACGAGAGGTGGCGTCGCCACAGACTACTAGGCGGCACACCGGCTACTCCAATCGGCGGTACCCGTGCGCGCGGTTGAGGCGCTCGTTGACCTCGTGCTGTAGCTCGTTCGCCCGGGCCGCGACGAGCAGCAGCGGGACAGTCGACGTGCCGTCGCCGACCTCGATGACCAAGGCGTACCCGTGCAGGGAGTCGCGCGCCGTTGCGCGCGAGACGTCGCGCCAGCGCGCCTTTCGTACGCCGCCCTGAGGCACCCGCCCGAGCCGATAGCCCTCGTCGTCGAGGCGAACGACGGCGGGTGGACGTACGAGCAGCAGCACGCTCACCACGACGAGCAGGGCGGCCAGCGCACCGACCACCCAGGCGGCGGCGAGCCCCGCGCCGTCGTCGAACACCCCGGCGAGCAGCCAGGCGACCACGACCAGCACGGCCGCGAGCACGAACCGCAGCCCGAACAGGCGCATGCCCGGCCGCGGGTCGAGCCGGTAGACGGTCTCGTCGGATTTCATGGCGCCAGCAGGATCCGGCTCGTGAGTCCGCCCGCTTCGAGCCTGCGATGCGCCTCCGCCGCCTGGTCGAGCGGCATCGTGACGTGGTCGATGGTCACGTCGCCCGCGCTGAGGAGCTGGATCGCACGCCGTGCCGCCTCGTCCGCGAAGGTGGGATGTGCCATCAGCAACCCACCGATGTTGAGGCCGAGGACCGCACGATTCGTCAGCCAGGCATCGTTCGCGCCGATCATGACGTCGCCCGCGCCGCTGGCGTTGCCGACGGCGATCAGCCGACCGAGCGGGGCGAGTAGGCCCATGCTCTGGGCACGGAGCTCACCGCCGACAGGGTCGACGACGACATCGACCGGATCGACGTCGTGCTCCTTGAGCGATGCGATCAGGCGGCGGCCGTCGACGATCGTGTCGAACCCGTGCCGACGCGCGGCCGCCGCGGCCTCGTCGCTGCGTACGCTCCCGATGACCTGACCCGCGCCGAGTGCCTTGGCGACCTGGCCGACCATGGCCGCGAGACCGCCGGCAGCACCGTGGACCAGTACGCGCTCACCTTGTCGCAGGTGGGCAACCCGCTCCAGGACGATGAGCGCGGTCGTGGTGTTCGGTACGCCGGCGACCGCGAGGGCGGGGTCGAGAGTGGCCCCCGGATCGTCGATCGGGAACGTGATCGCGGCGTCCGCGATGCTGACTTCGGCGTACCCCCCGGCGGTCGGACGAGACAGGGTCACCACCGGCCGACCAGGCTCGAGGCCGGAGACGCCCGCACCGACCGAGCGTACGGTGCCGGCGACCTCGAGGCCGGGGATCAGCGGGGTCGTACCGCCGAACTCGCCGCGCCGCATCAGCACGTCGGCCAGGCCGACGGCGGCGTGCGTCACTTCGATGGCGACCTGTCCCGAGGCCGGTTCAGGGGTCGAGACCTCCCCTACGACGAGCACATCGGCGTCGCCGAAGCGAGGGACGGTGACGGCGCGCATGTTGAACCTCTCCCGGTCGCGTGGCGGTGGCAGAGGGGGCGGGATTCGAACCCGCGACTGGTATCTCTACCAGTGACCGCTTTCAAGGCGGTTCCGTTCGGCCGCTCCGGCACCCCTCCTCGGCGTCGTGCCCTGACGAGCAAACGCCGGGACCGATTGTCGCATCCCCGCATCATCGAACCGCGGCGAGTACTCAGCGAAGTGCCGCGGTGCGCGGCGGCTCGGGCCGGATCTGGGCAACGGCCTCGCTGCGGCGCGCCCGGCGGCCCGACCCACCCGTCAACATCTGGTCGATCCGGCGTACGACCAGTCCGAGCAGGATGCCGAGGATCACCGAGTAGACCGAGGAGAGTGCGACGTAGTCGACGACGGCGTCCGGCGAGACGAGGGACGTCGCGATCGTGCCGGTGCCGATGACGCCGAACGCGCACATCCACCAGCCTTGCCGGCGACTGGAGCGGGTGCTGACACCCCAGACGAGCGCGGGGAACCCGACCAGTACCTCGCTGGGTCTTGGCACGCCACCGAACGTGTCGCGCATCCAGCCGACCGTGTCATCGACCGCCTCGGTCACGGCCGACGAGCCGTACGACCGCAGCACGGCGCCATACATGAGGACGACGAGGACAAGCACGGCTCCGCCCAGGATCGTCGCGAATCCGCGGCGGCCGAGCCCGTGCAGGCCGGCGCCGAGTCCCCAGACGACGCTGATGGTCAGGATCAGGGCCAGGATGTGCACCGTGATGTTGTAACGCTGCGTCAGTACGTCGGCCTCGAAGCCGGCGACGGCGATCGCGCCGGTGCCGGCGATGACGGCGGCGACGAGTGCCTCGAACGTCGCACTCCACCAGGTACGGGCAGGCCGGGTGAGCATCACTGCGAGCACGCCGGACGACACCGCGCCGACGACGGCCATCCCTGCGGTGAGCCAGGAGGGGTCCCAGACCAGCCAGGTCGCTGCGGCGACGAAGGCCAGGCCGCCCCAGAGCAGCACCCGACCCCCGCAGCGGTGCGCGAGCGCGACCATGAAGAGCACGGTCAGGAGGGCCGAGCCGGCCGGGGCGACGCGATCGGGAACGTCGACGCCGGCATCGACGTCGATCAGGCCGGTCAGGGCCGCCGCGGTGCCCGCGACCCAGAGCACGAACCAGAGGAACGCCTTGGCCCTTCCCACGGCCGGGCGCTGCTTGCCCACGGTCGGCAGGTTGTAGAGGCCGGTCATTCCGGTCCCGTTACTGTCCGGGGCCGGCTCGATCGGACTGCGATGACTCATCCGGGCCGCCCTATCCGGCGGTTGGCGAGCGACGGGTTCGTCGCGCGCGCCTCGGCGAGCCGATCGGCGTCCAGCTCGGCGTACACGGTCGTCGTGCGCTCACCGGCGGAGACGGCCACGACGCCGAGCGGGTCGACGGCCGACGTACCGGCGGCGTAGCGACGTCCGCATTGGCCGACGGCGACGACGTCGACGGTGTTCTCGATCGCACGGGCACGCAGCAGGGTGATCCAGTGGTCTTCCTTGAGCGGCCCGGCCACCCAGGCGGCGGGTACGACGAGCACATCGGCGCCCGCATCGACGAGCATCCGGGCGTACTCGGGGAAGCGCAGGTCGTAGCAGGTCATCAGGCCGATCGTGCGCCCTGCGACGGGCAGCGTGACGGTCGTGACGTCTCCGGCGGCGAGCCGGTCGGACTCGAGGTAGCCGAACGAGTCGTACAGGTGCACCTTGCGGTACGCGGCGCGCAGCGAGCCGTCGGGGCCGAACGCGACCAGCGTGTTGTACGGGAGCCCGCTCGGGGTGTCGCCGACCTCGAACATTCCCGCGACGACCGTCGTCTCGAGGCGTGCGGCATGGCGGGACAGCAACTCGCAGAAGGGTCCGTCACGGGTCTCGGCGATCGCGGCCAGGTCGTGGTCGGGCGCACCGAAGTCGTGCATCACCGCCTCGGGAAGGACGACGAGGTCGACCGGGCCGCGTACGGCGTCGAGAGCCTTCTCGACGGCCTGGCGGTTCTCGGCCGAGTCGGTCGTCGCACTCATCTGGTGCAGGGCGATGCGCATCCATCCATCTTGGCAGGACTGCCACAATCGGTGGGTGACGCCCTATGACGCGATCGTCCTGGCGGGCGGGCGCTCGGTGCGGCTCGGTACCGACAAGACCCGCGTCGCCGTCGGCGGCACCCCGGTGCTCGACCGGGTGCTCGCCGCCGTCGCCGACGCCCGGAGCCGGCTCGTGGTCGGCCCGTCGCGTCCGTTGGCGGACGCCTCCCGCGTGCGCTGGTTGCGCGAGGACCCGCCGGGTTCCGGCCCGGCGAGCGGGGTGGCGTGTGCCGTCCCGTACGTCGCCTCCGAGCTCGTTGCCGTGCTCGCCGGCGACCTCCCGTACGTCGAGCCGGCGACCGTCTCGCGCCTGGTCGAGGCGACGGGTGACGGCGACGGCGCGGTGCTGCATGATGCCGACGCACGACCCCAATGGCTGTGCGCCGTCGTCCGTACGACCGCCCTCCGGCGGCAGGTGGCGTCGCGCGACGACTGGGCGGGCGCCGCGATGCGCGAGCTGCTCGACCCGCTCGACCTGGCGAACGTCGTGTCGGTTGGCGCCGAGTCGCACGACATCGACACTCCCGACGACATACCGTCGGAGCCATGAATCTGCAGCAGTGGACCGACGAGGTACGTGCCGCACTCGACATCGAGGTCGAGCCCGATCTGCGGGCCATCCTGGACACCGCCCGTGACGTCGCGCACGGGGTCGAGCGCCCCGCGGCACCGGTTACCGCCTTTCTGATCGGCTACGCGGCCGGCGTACGCGGTGGATCTGTCCGCGACATCGAGGACGTCGACGCGGCAGTACGCAATCTCGTACCGACACCCCCAGCCGACGACGCGTGATCGACGCGGCGAGCTGGGTCTTGGGGCCGGTACTCGCCGGCCTGACCCTGCTCGCCGTCGTCGTCGCCGCACTCAGCAGGCTCGACGTCTCGCGTCGCCTCGCGTACGCGGTCGTGCGCGCCGTGATCCAGCTCGCCGCCGTGTCGCTGATCCTCGTCTGGGTCCTTCGGTCCGGCCTGTGGACCGCGGCCTTCATCGGGCTGATGCTGCTCGTCGGAGCGTGGACGTCGTGGCGCCGAATCGGCACCGACAGCGGCCCGCCCCTGTGGCCGATCGTGCCCATGGCGGTCGGCGTGACCCCCGTACTCGCGACTGTGCTCCTCAGCGGAGTGGTGCCGGCCGAACCCGAGGCGGTGCTCCCGATCGCCGGCATCATCATCGGGAACTCCATGACCGGCACGTCTGTCGCGGGACGGCTCGCGCTCAAGGAGCTCGTCGACCGGCATGGCGAGTACGAGGCCGCGCTCGCGTTGGGCCTCTCCGGGCGCGAATCGGCCTTGATGCTCCTTCGCCCGGCCGCGACGACCGCGCTCATACCGGCCATGGACCAGACCCGCACCGTCGGGCTCGTCACGCTGCCTGGCGCGTTCATCGGCGTCCTTCTCGGCGGCGGATCCCCGACCGAGGCCGGGGCCGCCCAGATCCTGGTGCTGGTCGGCATCCTGGCGGCGCAGGTCATCGCCATCGTCGTCGTGATCGAGTGGCTGGCCCGGAGTCACCCCAGGGGTGGCCAGGTGGTGGCGTAGCGGGCGATGCATTGCGATCCCGACGCGCGGCTGAGTGCGGTGTTACATCAGTTGCGGTGACGCTGGGCCCGCTCGATCCCTTGTCTGATGTCTCGGAGATGGTGAACGGTCTCGTGTGCAGCCGTACGCGCGAGCTGCGCAACAGTACGCGGCGTCCCGTCGGAACCGATTCCGAAACGGTCGCATTCATCATTGTCTAGCGACATGAGCACATCGGCCAGCTCGGCACAGGTTCGACGTACGTCGACGAAGACACCCAACGGAGTTCGGTCGCGGTATCCGCCGTCCTCGCACGCCCTTGTCCCAGTCGTAGGCGGAGAAGTGTGGCCGATCCTCGGTACGTACTCGTTCGATCCGAGCGCCGTACCACGCCAACGCCGCGGCCGCGTGCGCCGCGTACTCAAGCGGTGACCACACGTTCGGCGCGGGGCGTCGCCGGACCTCGACCACCTCGACGGCGTCGGTCGCCGTTGCCAGCAGATCTGGAAACTCGGCAACCTGACGCGCGACCGTCGCCAATCCGACGTGATCACCGCCGAAGCCACACTCCGCGCAGGGGTTCATCGCGCTTGTAGCCTCGCACGGTTCGGCCGACATGGAAACGAACGACATCGGCGAGATCCGCCGTTTGTGGGTCACATGGGCGTGCTGGTGCCCCGCCGCGGTGGTGCTGTCGCGACGGGGATCCTAAGCGGCGTCCCGTTTTCGGCGGTTGCGGATGGTCGGTGTGGTGCGGCCGGGGAGTTTGGTCGTTGTCCCGCCGGTGACGAGGTAGGACCGTCCGGCGGGTGATTGCCAGAGCCAGATGCCGGGCGCGGGTGATTGCACGGTCCATGCCGTGAAGGTCTTCGCGCGATGGTGGTATCGGCACAATCGGTGGCCGTTTCTCGAGTTGGTCGGGCCGCCGTCTCGGTGGTTGATGATGTGGTCGTAGTCGCCGACCCGGGCGGGGCGGGTGCAGTGCGGGAAGGTGCAGGTCAGGCCGTTCATCAGGCCGAGCTGCTCCTTGAGCCGCGGCGGTGCGACGTACCCGGTGGCGGAGATGGTGGTCTCGAGGTCGATGACGGGTTTGACCGTGACGTGGGAGTGGCCGAGGATCTCGGCGGCTTCGGAGCGGGTGATGGCGCCGACGTCTTCGAGTGACCAGGTGCCCCAGGTGCGGTCGAAGTGCAGGTACAACGTCGTTGCCCGCGACCCGCGGGTGCGGGTGGGACGGGTGAACGCGTCGGGCCGCTCGGCTCCGTCGGGTGGGGCCGGGTTCGGTGTCGGCTCGGTCTCGCCGGTCTGGCTGGTCTGGTCGGTCTGGTCGGTCTGGTCGGGCTGGTTGTCGGTCTGGGTGTCCTCGCCGGCGCGTGCCGTCTGGACCTGGTGGTAGAGGTCGTCGAGGGAGTCGGGTTCGTCGAGCATCCCGAGCGCGACGGAGCGGAGGATGCCGTGAGGTCGGTTGTCGCCGAGGAACCGCAGCGATTCGACGATCTGGTCGAGACGCTGGTCGAGCCTCTTGCCGTCGTCGAGGGACAGGGTGCCGGAGATGCGGGCGACACCGTCGTCGGGCCAGATCGACACACTCCGCCGAGCACTGTTTTCGTTGCGCTGGTTTTCGGGGTCGTCGGGGTCTTCGGTGATGCGGATCTGGTCCAGGATCTGGTTCACCCGCCCCATGCTCACCCGCGCGATCAACGGCGTCCCATCCACATTCGCTGCGGCGAGCCGTCGGTCTGCGTCGCCGGCCTGGGCCAAAGTGAACTTCCGGGTCTTGCGGGCGACCTTCCGGATCCGCCACGCATCCACCGAACCTTCGTGCAGGCAGGCGAACAGTCGCGGGAGGCGGTAGGTCAGGTCGAGGGCGTCGGCGATCAGGTCCCGACTGCCGGACGCGGACAGCCCGAGCGCGGGGCCGACCTCACATGCGGCGTATTCCGACACCGATGGGGTGCCCGACCCGCCGTAACGGGTCCACTCGTTGACACCGCCTGCCCGTGCGAGGGGCGTGTCTGCGGTGTCGGCGAGGTAGCCGAGGAGGGCGTCGTACTGGGCGGCCTCGGTCTGCGCCAGTTGGCGCCGCGCATCCAGGGCGATGTCGAGCCCGTCCTTGGACTCGGCTTCGTCGGTGAGTGTGGCCGCCCTCATAGAACATATTCTGCCACCCACCACCGACAGAACCGGATGCTCAGAGGCCTTATCCACAAGGGAATACGAGAAAAGGTCGAGAAAATTCTAGGCCCGGGTACCCCGTGCGAAGAGAATCTGCGTTTTGGGTGCGGATAGCGACACAAGCGTGTTGACCGGACTCCTGATCGACACGCCGTGTGCTTTACGCATCGGAGCCAGCCCGGGTCGGTAGATGTTGCCAGCAAACGGACTGGGAAGGGAACGCACGGTGACGCTGAAACTGGCCCGAAAGTGTAAGTGACGGAGAGGGCAGCCCACGTCGGTGTGAGCCGGGTTTACACCGGTGCTTTAGGTTCCGGGGTCATGCTGGACAAGATGGGGACACGACAAGGAGAGACGATGAGCGAGCTAACTACCACGCAGCCGGCTGGCACACCGACCTGGATCGACCTGGGCATCCCGGATCTCGACCGCGCGATGACCTTCTACGGCGCGTTGTTCGGTTGGGAGTTCGATGTGGGACCGGCGGAGTTCGGCCACTACACCCAGTGCTTGCTACGGGGCAGACCCGTCGCGGCCATCAGGCCGAACCCCGATCCCGACGCCACGGACTTCTGGTGGAACGTCTACTTCGCGACGGATGACTGTGACGCCGCGGCCGCCCGAGCGCGGGACGCGGGCGGCTCGATCGTCACCGGTCCGATGGACGTGCTGGACCAGGGCCGGACGGCGATCATCAAGGACACCACCGGTGCGCAGTGTGGACTGTGGCAGGCCGGTGCCCACATCGGCTGCGAGATCGTCAACGAGCCGAACGCCCTGCTCCGCAACGACCTGGTCACCGCGGAATCCGGGCCCGCGCGCGACTTCTACGTCGCGGTCTTCGGCTACACGTTGGATGCCAACCCGGACATGCCCGAGCTCGACTTCACGTTCCTGCGCAGACCGGATGGCCACGAGATCGGCGGCATCGCCGGTGACCCAAAGGCCACGAAGTCCCGTTGGGGGACCTTGTTCCAGGTGGACGACGCCGATGCGGCGGCGCGGCGAGCGGTCGACGCGGGTGGGACCTCGGCCGAGCCCTACGACATGATCTACGGGCGGGTCGCGAACATCACGGACCCGTTCGGCACGGAGTTCGATGTCGGTGCGGCGATGACGAGCTGAACCGGCGGTCAGCTGGCCGAGTGGTCGAGCTCGGCAAGACGCGCGTGGATGTCGTCGGTGTGGACCTCCTCGACACGGTGAGACCGAGGTCGGCCAGGCACCATAGTCAGGGTGGACGTGCCTGCGCCGCCCATCGGCATCGCTTGCTTCAATCACACGGGCGATCACCGCCGTGGTCCCGGATCGTCGCCGTACCCGACACGGCCCTGTGATCATCGTCACAACGGGTCTCATGTTGCTGTCCCTTGCGAGGGTCTTGTTGCGGCGAGGTAATGCCCGATGGGATCGATGCTGATGACGGCGCCGGTGTAGCGAGGGCTATGCGGACACAGGTTTCGGTCCGGTAAAAACGCAGATTCCTTCATCGGCAACGGGGCCGGGCCGGCACCGAAGCGCACGGCAACGACGAAAGCGGAAGCAGAAAGCTGGGGAGAGCCGACCGGCGACCCGGGCCCACCGGAGACGGATCTCGTCGCCGCCTATCGGTCTGCACCGCCGCAAACGCGAAACGGTGAAGGCGGAAGCCCAACGCACGGAAAGGTGAAGGCAGGCAACCGAAGCATCAGACCGACCACCCAGGACCCGCGCCGACGACTACCCGAGCGGAACCCGGCGCCTGAGGAAGTCCAACTGGTCCGCGACGGCCGACTCGAAGGGCTCACCGTGGTAGATGTCGAAGTGACCGACGTCGTACCGCCGGAGCTCGCCATCGCGGGCCCGGCGGGCGTACCAACGGGTGACGCGTGCGGGTGTGACGGCGTCTTTGTCGCATACACAGAACAGCATGGGACATGCGACGTCCTTGACGGTTCGGCCGGGAGCGTACAGCGGGATCGTGAGTCCTGCACGGGCGGAGACGGTGTCGGGATGCGTGTGCCCTACGGGTACGAGCGCCGCGTATCCGTCTTTGGCATCGGGTGCGACCATCAGCGCGGCATCGCCGCGGGCTCCAGTGATGCGTACGGTCGCGGGCGCTCGCGTGGAAAGGTGTGCGCCCACGTCGCGCAGCCCTGCGAGGAGCACCTTGGTGGCGCTGAGCATGCCTAGTCTCAGGGCCGATGCGGTCCCATGCGTCAATGGGCATTGGGAAATCACCGCCGCGACGCGCGCGTCTCGGGCCGCAACGGAGATCACGAGACCGCCCGCGAGACTCGTGCCCCAAAGCACGATCCGATCTGGGTCGGCTCGCGGCAGGGAGCGTGCGTAGTGAACGGCTGCGGTCCAGTCGTCGATCTGGCGGCGGAGGTCGAGGAGCTGCCGTGGCTCACCCTCGCTGTCGCCGAAGTGACGGTAGTCGAAGGCGAGGGCCCGATAGCCGGCGTCGCAGAAGCGCTCGGCGTACGCGTCGAGGCCCATGTCTCGGGTCGCGCCGAGCCCATGCCCGAGTACCACGAGCGGCGTGCGGCGAGGCGGCCCGGCAGGCTCGTAAAGCCAACCGGCACAGGCGTTTGGCCCCGATGCGAACGTCACGTCGAAGCGCTTCATGGGTGCACCATAGCCCGTTGCACAGGTGGTCGAACGTCGCCGCGTACGGTTGCGCCATGCGCGCAGTGATCGTGTCTGAACCGGGCGGCGTCGACGCCCTCGAGCTCGTCGACCGCGACGCCCCGACGCCCGACTCCGGCGAGGTCGTCATCGACGTCGAGGCGGCCGGCGTCAACCGTCCCGACCTCGCGCAGCGGATGGGCAACTACTCCCCGCCACCCGGAGTGACTGACATCTTGGGCCTCGAGTGCGCGGGCACGATCTCCGCAGTCGGCGGTGGCGTTGAGGATTGGCAGGTCGGCGACCCGGTGTGTGCACTGGTCGCCGGCGGCGCGTACGCAGAGCAGGTCGCGGTACCGGCCGGTCAGGTGCTGCCGCTGCCGGCCGGCGTCTCGACGGTCGAAGCGGCATCGCTCGTCGAGGTCGCATGCACGGTGTGGTCGAACGTGTTCATGCTCGCCGGCCTTCGCCCGGACGAGGTACTCCTCGTGCACGGCGGCGGCAGTGGCATCGGCACGATGGCGATCCAGCTCGGGCGTGCGCTCGGTGCGCGCGTCGCCGTGACCGCCGGGTCCGCCGAGAAACTCGCCGCATGCCGCGACCTCGGCGCCGACATCACCGTCAACTACCGCGAGCAGGACTTCGTCGAGGTCGTACGCGAGGCGACCGATGGCCACGGCGCCGACGTGATCCTCGACATCATGGGCGCGAAGTACCTGCCCCGTAACATCGACACCCTGGCCACCTCGGGCCGGCTCGCTGTCATCGGCATGCAGGGCGGCGTCAACGGTGAGCTCAACATCGGCACGCTGCTTCGTAAACGTGCCGCCATCATCGGCACCATGCTGCGTCCGCGACCCGTAGCCGAGAAGGCGGCGATCGTCGAGAGCGTCCGGGAGAACGTGTGGCCGCTCGTTGCCGACGGCGCGGTTCGGCCGATCGTGCACGCGACCTTCCCGCTCGACCGCGTACGCGACGCACACCAGACACTCGAGGACAGCAGCCACATCGGCAAAGTCCTGCTCACCACATGATCGGGCTCGCCTCCGGGCCGTACGCCGCCACCGTCAACCCGCTCGGCGGCGGGCTCGCCACCCTCACGTACGACGGGAGCGACCTGATCGTTCCGCAGCACGGCGAGTCCGGTACGCCGCGGTTCCGTGGCGCCGTGCTCGCACCGTGGTCTAACCGCATCGGCGACGGCCGCTACCGGTTCGCAAACACCGACCACCAGCTGTCGATCACCGAGCCGGAGCGCGACAACGCGCTGCACGGGCTCGTACTCGACGAGCCGTGGACCATCGCGGATCGATCGGACTCGACCGCCACCCTTCGGCTGCGGGTCGGGCCGGTCACGGGGTACCCGTTCCTGCTCGACCTCACACTGACGTACGCGCTCGCGGACGACGGGCTCACCGTCACCCTCGACGCCTCCAACGCCGGTGACTCCGCGGCCCCGTACGGATGCGGGTTCCATCCGTACGTCTGCCCGGGCACCGATCCCGTCGACGCGGCCACCCTGCGGTTCGAAGCCGCCGAGCGCCTGCGCACCGACCCGGTCCGCCTTCTGCCGACCGGACGCGAGCCGACCCCAGGCACGCCGTACGACTTCGGGGCGGGTCTGCCCATCGGTACGCGCGAACTCGACGACGCGTTCACGCAGTTGAGCCACGACACGGACGGTCGCCATCACCTCCACGTCGGTCGCGTCGCGGTGTGGTGGGACGCCGCAATGCCCTGGGTGCAGCTCTTCACACCCCCCGACCGCGCGTCGATCGCGGTCGAGCCGTGCACCAGCCCGCCCGATGCGTTCCGTAGCGGCGACGATCTGGTCGTCGTCGAGCCGGGGTCTTCGCACCGCGTCACCTGGGGCCTGCAGGCCGTGGACTGATACCGGCGCCCGCAATCAGTACAGTGGCGGTATGACCGACAAGCCATCCGAACACACCGTCATAGGACCCGACGGCCGGCCGGTCGCCGTACCTGCGGACGACGAGCACGAGCCGCCGTCGGTCACCGACCTGGTCGAGCAGCCCGCGAAGGTGATGCGGATCGGCAGCATGATCCGACAGCTGCTCGAAGAGGTAAAGGCAGCACCGCTCGACGACGCCAGCCGCGCGCGTCTGCGAGAGATCCACACGACGTCGATCAAGGAGCTCGAGGACGGTCTCGCGCCCGAGCTGATCGAGGAGCTCGAGCGACTGAGCCTGCCGTTCGGGTCGGCGACCCCGTCGGAGTCCGAGCTGCGCATCGCACAGGCGCAGCTCGTCGGCTGGCTCGAAGGCCTGTTCCATGGCATCCAGACCGCGATCTACGCCCAGCAGATGGCCGCGCAGTCCCAGCTCCAGCAGATTCGACGCGCGCTCCCGGGTGGCGCGGAGGCCTCCGGGCAGCCGCCGTACGAGGGTGGCGACGCCGAACCGGGCGGCGGCCGCGGGATGTACCTCTAGTGCCCTACGTTCGAAGTACCTTGACGTCTTTCGCCGCCCAGGCGGCGCCCCGCGGCGTTCTCGTCGTCGGAAATAGGGCCGACTATGACGTCTCCTCCTCGGCCTTGCGGATGCATCCACCTGGACGACGCCTTCCGTAGAGCCACTTCAAACGCAGGACACTAGCCGTTTCTGAACCCATCGCGGACGAACCGCGTCTCACCCGGGCGGTGGGGGTGTCCAGCATCCCTCGCCGCCGGGTATCTTGCGCAGCAGGCATGCGTACGTGAAAGCCGCACACCAGGCGGTTCGGCCCATGAGACGACGGGACACACATGCAGGTCACTCCATCGACACCGGGACCACCCGGCGATGAGGACGTGCCGACCTGCGCGGCGCACCCCGAGATGTACCTGCACGAGCTACTCGACAACCCGCCGGTGCAGTCGAAGGTGGCGAAGGCGATCTGGGCCGAGTACCGCGAGCGCCTCGAGGAGGTCCGCAACGCCTGCGCCAAGTGCCCGCTGTTCGTCGACTGTCTCTACCGTGCGGTCGTCCAGGTCGATGTCTCCGGGTACGTCGGGTGTACGACGGCCCGGGAGCGCCGCCGCATCCGGCGCATGCTCGGCGTCTCTGTGCAGTCCGAAGACTTCGATACCATCGCCGGCGTACGTGCCGAGGGCAAGCCGATCGACCACCAGACCGTTCTCGCGACCCGGTCTGCGTTCCCGGCCGACTCGTTGGAGTCGATCGCCGAACGCCTCGGCTGCTCGTTGTCGACCGTGAAACGCCACCTGCGGCGTGCCCGCGAGGCCGACGCGGCTCCGAGCCCGCGCGCGAAGCCGAAGCGCGATGACGTGCCCACGGTCGACGACGTACTCGACTGCTTCGACGCGGTCGTCGAGGCCGACCGCTGAACCCTCGTACCGCGGTCGGCGCGTACGGCGTGGGCCTGACTGCACCGCTTGGCGTACGCCCGGTGTCGCCGCTCGGGCGATGCCGTGGCACCCCCTGAAGCGGGAGAGTCGGCTTGCAAGGAGCCACCGGGGCTCCGGCGAAGGACTCGGAGAGCGCGATGTCTACGACAACTGGGCGTACGCCAAGAGTGCGGCCGACCTTGTCGATCGGCCGGCGACTGCGCAAGACGGTGCTCGTCACGCACATCGTGTCGGCGGCCGCGTGGATCGGGATCGACGTCGTTGTCGCGCTGCTGACCGTGACCAGCTTCCTGACCGACGACGCACAGACGCAGGCCGTTGCGTACCGCGCACTCGGTCTGGTCGCCGTCTGGCCGATGTTGGTCGCCGGCCTCGCCTGCCTGACGTCCGGCCTGCTGCTCGGGCTGGGCACGAAGTACGGACTGCTGCGCTACTGGTGGGTCGCGATCAAGCTGTGCCTCAACGTCGTGCTCACGACGCTGGTCCTGGTCGCCCTTCGACCCGGTGTCGACGACCTCGCCGAGTATGGTCGCGCCACGCTGGCCGGTGAGTCCGCTGCGCCCGTCGACACAAGTCAGATGGCGTTCCCGCCGGCGGTGTCGCTCACGGCTCTGACGATCGCGGTGGTGCTGTCGGTGTTCAAGCCGTGGGGTCGCACCCGTAAGCGCGCGTCGAACAGGTAGCCGATCGACGTATGCGAGGCGGTCGCGTACTCCCGTCGGCGTACGCGCGGAGCCTCCCCGTAGGCGACGCGCCCGTGGTGCCGGCAGCGGCATCGTCGTGCCCAGCACCACGAACAGGGGGAAGGCATGACACAGCTGGCGACCCGCGAGGACAACGGCCTGCTCGTCCGTATCGCTCGCGACTGTGACGTCGTGATCGCCGCGGAGGTGGAACGCCTCCGACGCCGAAGGCCCTGCCTCACGCAGGCCGACCTCGACGCCGTCGACGCGGCCCTCGCCGAACTCGCCGAGCGCCTGCTGCTCGATGCGATCCGCCGACGGCCCGCCCTGCACGAGGCCATCAGCCCGATCTTCTCGACTCCCTCACCGCTCAACTCCCAGGGAAAGGCCACATCATGACCGATACCTCGACCCATTCGCAGCCCGCCGTCTCGGGGCCTGGCGGCTTCCGACGCGGCGCCCTCGCCGTGTTCCGCGCCATCGGCGCGATCACGCTGCTGGCGTGCGTCGTACAGATCGTGTTCGCCGGGCTCGGCTCGTACGGGGCGAGCTTCGACGCGCACCGGACGCTCGGCGGGATCATCGGCATGCTGACCGTGCTGATGCTGATCGTGGTACTCGTCGCGCGGCCTAGCTGGCTGAGCGTCGGTCTGACGGTTCTCGTCGTCCTGCTCGCGACTGCGGGTCAGACGATCCTCGCGAATCTCGGCGATGACACCGACGCCTGGTTCGGCGGAATACACGCGCTCAACGGCCTGGTCATCATGGGCCTGCTCTCGCGTCTGTCGTTCGGCGAGAAGGGCTTCACCGCGGCACGTACCGAGGTGGATGCGTGACTCTCACTCGACGCGCGCTGCTGCGGACGACGGGGGGGACTGGCGATCGCTCTGCCGCTCGTCAGTACCGGATGTTCGCTGTCGGACCGATCGACCACGACCGGCAAGGCACTCGAGAGTGAGATCGACCTGCCCGCCAAGTACGAACGCCCGCTGCCGATCCCGGAGCGCCTGCATCCAGTGCGGTCGGACCGGACGACCGACTACTTCGAGATCGTGCAGCGGGAGACCGAGCAGGAGATCGTGCCCGGTGCGCGTACGACGGTGTGGGGCTACAACGGCACGTTCCCCGGTCCTACGATCGAGTCGCGCAGCGGCCGGCGTACGGTCGTGCGGCACCGAAACGACCTTCCGGTGCCCACCGTCGTACACCTGCACGGCGCGCGCACCCCTCCGGAGAACGACGGCTACCCGATCGATCTCGTCCTGCCCAAGGGTGGGGATCATGGGGATCACTCATCCATGGAAGGCGGCGACGTGTCGGAGGGGCAGCGCACGTACGCCTATCCGATGCAACAGCGCGCGGCAACGCTCTGGTACCACGACCACCGGATGGACTTCACCGGGCCGGCGGTCTGGCGTGGCCTCGCCGGCTTCCACATCGTCCGCGACGACGAGGAGGAGGCGCTCGACCTCCCGGCGGGCGATCGGGAGGTGCCCCTGATGATCTGCGACCGCGCGTTCGCATCGGACGGCTCGTTCCTCTACCCCTCACGAGACGACTCCCTGATGGGTGACCCAGGGGTCGAGGAGGAGTACATGGACGGCGTGCTCGGCGACGTGATGCTGGTCAATGGCGCGCCGTGGCCGGTACTGGATGTCGCCGCGACGACGTATCGGTTCCGGATCCTGAACGCATGCAACGCAAGGCGTCTCGAGCTCGGGCTGGATCCGGCACCGGACGACGGGTTCACCCAGATCGGCAGTGACGGTGGCCTGCTCGGGTCGCCGGTCTCGCACGACACGATCCCGATCGCCCAGGCCGAACGGTTCGACGTGGTGATCGACTTCAGCGGGTACGACATCGGCGACGAGATCACGCTGACCAACGGTGCCGGGGACGGCGACATGTCCGAGGTCATGCGGTTCCGGGTAGCGAGTACCGCACCGAGGCCCGAACCGCTGCCCGAGAAGCTCGCGGACATGAGCGCGTACGACGAGCTCGACGAGTCGGCGGCAGAGGTCACCCGCAGCTTCGAGTTCGAGAAGGACGGCGAGCGCGACGGCATGGAGATGTGGACCGTCAACGGCAAGCTGTTCGACCCAGAACGGATCGACGCGAAGCCGGCGCGAGGTTCGATCGAGGTGTGGGAGCTGCACAGCGACCCTGCGCATCCGATCCACCTGCACCAGGTGTCGTTCAAGGTTCTCTCGCGGAACAAGAACGACGACGAGCCGCTGCCCACCGACATCGGCTGGAAGGACACGGTCGACCTCAAGGAGGGCGAGACGGCGCACGTACTGGTGAAGTTCGACAGCTACCCGGGCAAGTACGTCTTCCACTGCCACAACCTCGAGCACGAGGATATGGCGATGATGGCGAACTTCGAGATCACCTAGACGTTCCGGAGGGCGCGTACGAGACCGGGAAGCCCCGCGAGCAACGCGTCCCGCTCGGTGGGGCTCAGCTCGGCAGCGAGGCGATCAAACCTCTCGTGCATCCCGGAGCCGATGCGGCCATGGGTCTTGCTGCCGCGCGCCGTGATACGCAGCCGGCTGTAGCGGCGGTTGTCGGGGTCGCGTTCCTTGGTGATCATCCCGTCGCGGACGAGATCGGCAACGAGACGGCTCACCGTGCTCTTCTCGAGGCGAAGTCGCTCGGCCAGGTCTCGCTGCGACAGCGTGTCTGCGGCGTCGAGCTCGTGCAGGGCGAACAGCTGGGTCAGCGACAAACCCCGTACCTCTTCGTCGGGGTGGAGCTGCGCGGCAACGCGACCGAGGTCCATCAACAGCGCGTGCAGTTCGTCGGCATGCTCGACCATCCTGCGCCTCCCAGCTGGTCCAGAGTTGTGTCATACAACTCATCGACGTACGATCGAATCTGACAGTTGTAGAATACAACTCTGGAGGAATCGATGCACACGCAGCATCAAGCACATGGCGCGTTCGCGGGCCGCTCGACCCGTCGGTACGACTTCATGGCCCGGCGCCTCATGCGCGGCTTCTACCGGCGGATCGCCGAAGATGTCGCGTTGCTGGCGCCAAACGGGGCGGACATACTCGACGTCGGCACCGGGCCCGGCGTCCTGCTCACCGAGACGGCCCGCCGCCGTCCCGACGTCAGCATCACCGGCATCGACCCGTCGGCCGACATGATCGCGGCGGCAACGCGCAACATCGAGCCGTATCCCGGTCGCGTCCACGCACGCATAGGCTCTGCCGCCGAGGTTCCGAGCGACGACGCCGCGTTCGATCTCGTCGTCACCTCGCTGAGCCTCCATCACTGGGATGACGTCGCCGCGTCGGTCGCAGAGCTCGCACGAGTGCTCCGACCGGGCGGCCAGATCGTCGTGTTCGACCTCGCACGCGCGCCGTTCGGCGAGCTCGACGCCGCTGCCGACGCTCACTCGGGTCTCAGCTCAGCGGCATGCCACACCACCATCGGCACAGGCGTGCCCCATGTGCGCCGCATCGAGCGACACGTACTGCACGCGACGGCCGAGGCAGCTCAGCCGAGGTAGCGCGCGATCTCCATCGCCGCGCCGTCGTTGTCGACCGTCTCCGTGACGTCGTCGGCGACGTCTTGGACCTGCACCGGCGCCTGGCCCATCGCGACTCCGCGGCCGGCCCACTCGAGCATCTCGACGTCGTTGTGACCGTCGCCGATCGCGAGTACGTCGGCCGGCGACAGGCCGAGGCGTTCGGTGACGACCTCGAGGCCGGAGGCCTTCGAGACCCCCTCCGGTGCAAGGTCGAGCCAGGCGGTGTAGCCGACGAAGTAGTTCGTACCGACGAGGCCGAGCGAATGCGCCATCTGGGCGAACTCCTCCGCGGACTTCTCCGGGCTTCGGATGATCACGCGGGTCACCGGCTCGGCGACGAGCTCGTCGACCGTCTGCACCGTCATCCGGCCGTTGATCTCGCCGTCGGGGAACGGCTTGTTGATGCGATAGCCGACCCCGATCTCCTCGACGGCGACGGCCGCGTCGGGTACGTGGTCGAGCAGCAGCTTCACCGCTTCGCGGGCATCGAACGTGACCGTGTGGATCACCTCGATCGGGTCGTAACCGAACACCACGGCACCGTTCGACGCGACGGCGAGGCCCCCGGTGAGGTCGAGCTTGTGCACGGCGTCCATGACACCCGGCAGCGACCGTCCGGTCGAGATCACCGCATGCATGCCGGCGTTTACCGCGGCGCGTACGGAGTCGCGGACCGCCGGCGACAGCTCGTTCGCGTCGTTGACGAGCGTGCCGTCGACGTCGAGCGCGAGGACCTTCGGGCTGAAGGTCATGTCGACTCCCCGAGCGGTTCGAGCACCTCGCGGCCACCGAGGAACGGCCGCAGCGTCTTCGGCACGACGACCGAGCCGTCGCGCTGCTGATGGTTCTCCAGCAGCGCGATGATGGTGCGGGCGCTCGCCATCAGCGTGCCGTTGAGCGTCGCCGCGGTCACGGTGCCCTCAGCCGTACGTACGCGCGTGTTGAGGCGGCGCGCCTGGTAGTCGGTGCAGTTCGACGTCGACGAGACCTCGCGGTAGCGCTGCTGCGACGGAAGCCAGGTCTCGCAGTCGAACTTGCGGATCGCGGACAGCCCGAGGTCGCCCGCCGCTGTGTCGATCACGCGGTACGGCAGCTCGAGATCGTCGAGCCACTGCTTCTCCCACTCGAGGAGGCGCTCGTGGTAGGCGTACGACTCCTCGACGGTCGTGTAGATGAACATCTCCACCTTGTCGAACCAATGGACCCGGAAGATCCCCCGGGTGTCCTTGCCGTACGAGCCTGCCTCGCGCCGGAAGCACGGGCTGAACGCCGCGTAACGACGGGGCAGAGTTTCGGCGTCGAGAATCTCGCCGCCGTGGTACGCCGCGAGCGGCACCTCCGACGTACCGACCAGGTAGAGGTCGTCCTTCGGCAGGTAGTAGACGTCGTCGGCCGCCTGGCCGAGGAACCCGGTGCCCTCCATCGCCTCCGGGCCGACCAGCGACGGCGGGATCATCGGCGTGAAGCCCCACTCGGCGGCGCGCTGCATCGCCAGCTGGACGAGCGCGAGCTCCAGCTGCGCACCCACACCGATCAGGTAGTAGAAGCGCGCCCCGCTGACCTTCGCTCCGCGCTCGGTGTCGAACGCGCCGAGCAGCTCGCCGAGCTCGAGGTGGTCGCGCGGCTCGAACCCCTCGGCGGCGAAGTCGCGCAGCGTGCCATGGGTTTCGATCGTGGTGAAGTTCTCCTCACCGCCCGCCGGAGCGTCGGGTGACGCGACGTTCGGCACCGCCTTCAGCAGCTCCTCGAACGCCGCAGCCGACTCGTTCTGCTGCGTCTCGGCCGCCTTGACCTCGGCCGAGAGCTCCTTGGTCTTGGCGAGCAACGCCTGCTTCTCGTCGGCCTCGGCCGCAGGGATCAGCTTGCCGAGCCGCTTCTGCTCGGCGCGCAGCTCCTCGAAGGCGGCGATGCTCGATCGACGTCGCTCGTCGGCCGCCAACAGGTCGTCGACGATGGCGGGAGACTCTCCACGGCGCTCCTGGGCAGCCCTGATCGCTTGGGGGTCATCACGGAGTACGCGTACGTCAATCACGCCTCCAAGCCTATCGGCGCACGTCAACGCGATTGTTCCGGTACGTGCGTGCCCCGAATCGGGCGAGGGTCCGCTCGATTACGCTGGACCAGCCCATCCCCGACCGACCTGGACGCCCACCGTGCCGATCGACCTGCGCCGTGCGCACCCCGCGCGTCCGCGTATCTGGTGGATCGTCATCGGCGTCCTGGCGTTCGCGCTGGTGCTGCTGACCGTCGCGGTCCACTACGAGTGGGCTCCGGTGGTCGACCTCGACGAGGCCGTCGCCGATTGGGCGTACGACCTCGGCTCGGGCCACGAGACGTGGATCGACTTCTGGACGGTCGTGCAGAACGTGAGCCGGGGCGTGTACGTCACCGGGCTGCTCACCGTCGTGGCGATCGTCTTCCTCGTGCGGCGCCAGTACCGGATGGTCCTGTGGTTGCTCGCGACCGGCGTCCTTTCCTGGCTGGCAGCGCTGTTCGCCAAGGGGCTGCTGGAGCGGCCGCGGCCCAGCTGGGCGCAGCCGCTGATCGAGATCGGCGGCACCTCGTACCCCAGCGGCCACGCACTCGGCGCCGGCGTCCTCACGACGACGATGATCCTGGTGACGGTCGTCAGCACGGCGCGCGGACCGATCCGGTACGCCCTGATCGCGCTGTGGAGTGCCGTCGGTGCACTGATCTGCGCCGATCGCATCTTCCTCGACGTGCACTGGCTGAGCGATGTGGTCGCCGGCGCACTGCTCGGGTCGCTGTTCGCGCTCGTGCCATGGGTGCTCGCGATGCAGGCGGCGGTCGACGGGATCCTGCCGCGCATCACGACGACGGGCACGGGCTCGAAACGGGTCGCGGTCGTCTTCAACCCGATCAAGGTCGGCGACAACGCGGTGTTCCGCCACCAGGTACGCGAGGCCGCCGCGGTCGCCGGCTGGCGTACGCCGACGTTCTACGAGACGACGATCGAGGATCCCGGAACCTCGATGGCGCACCGCGCGCTCGAGGCGGGGGTCGACCTGGTGCTGGTCGCGGGCGGCGACGGCACCGTACGCGTGGTGTGCACCGAGCTCGCGCGCACCGGAGTCGCGATCGGTGTCATCCCGCTCGGCACGGGCAACCTGCTCGCGCGAAACCTCGGCATCCCGCTGCACAAGGGGGATGCGATCGAGGTCGCGTTCAACGGTCAGGATCGCGCGGTCGACGTTGCGAGGTTCCGCAGCGCCGACGCGTCCGACGACGAGGACGCACCCGAGTCGTTCACCGACACCAGCTTCATGGTGATGGCCGGCCTCGGCCTCGATGCGGCGATCATGAACGGCGTCGCCGACGAGATGAAGGCCAAGATGGGCTGGCTCGCGTACGTCGTGTCGGCCTTCCGGCAGCTGCGCTATCCGGCGGTGAAGGTGGAGATCTCGGTCGACGACGGCGAGTTCGAGCGGTACCGCGCCCGCACCGTTGTGGTCGGCAACGTCGGTCAGCTGCAGGGCGGCATCCCGCTGCTGCCGGACGCCACCATAGACGACGGCAAGATCGACGTGGTCGTCATCGCGCCACCCCGGGCGTGGAGCTGGGTCCGTCTCGTCGTACGCGTGCTGACTCGCCGCCGGCGTACCGACGAGAAGCTCGACAGGCTCACCGGCCGGAAGGTCGTCGTGCGCGCCGAACGCCCGACGCCCCGCCAGCTCGACGGCGACCCGATCGGCGAGGGTACGGAGTTCACCGCCGAGGTGCAGCCGGGCGTACTGCTGATCCGGGTGCCGAGCTGAGCATCTGTTGACATCCGCCCGCAACCGTAACGAAGGTGATCACTGTCCGTAATGGCCCGGGCTGGGGGAGTCGGAATGTTCGATTCGGTCGAGTCTCACTCGCACGGCAGGACGGGGCTTCATCGCTGCGGCAATCGTGTCGGTGACGCTGTCGGTCGGCGCAGCATCCACGGTCGTCTTCGCGACTGACGTCGGCGCTCGAGGAGGCAGCGAAAGGCGGTTGTCGAATCAGGCCGCGCCGGTGAGTGACGGTGGACGAGCGCAGCGACCCAGGATTCGCACCCTCTACCCAGTCTTCGGCGCGGCCCCTGGCGCGCGGCGCTGTGGCGATGATCCGGATGGCGGAGATGGCCATATCACCTGCCAGACGGATAACAGGTCAGTTAAGTACTACATGGACTCTCACGGCAGTCGGAGGCTCGAGAAATCCGACCGTAAAGCGGTGCGCAACGCAATGCGTAGCTACAGGCGGACCGACCTGTCGGTGCGCTACGACCGCAACCCGGACTTCACCGGATCATCGGAAACCGATGTCGTGTACCAGGAGGGTTCCCGGCACGTGAGCAGCAGTAAGGACGGTGTTACCTGGTGCGACGATGCCGCCGGTGTCCACACCTTCAAGTGCGACCAACAGTACGTCCGCATCCGCGGCAACGGTGTGTATAGACGCCCAATCGCCTGCCACGAGACCGGGCACGCGATTGGCCTTGTCCACGGTGACAACGCGAACCCCTCGATCTCGAAGCACGCCAAGAAGCTCGGTTGTATGACTACGCCGTCCAGGTACCCCAAACCGAGGAGGTTGAACAGGCGGAACATCAACTACGGCTTCTAGATGACGAGCACAAAATGAGGAGGCATGGCTTGATCGGCTACTCCGTCCGTCGCAGCCGATTCGCCGTCGTCATTATGGCGATTGCGGTGGCCATCGTGGTGTCTGGCGCCGTAGTGCTCGTCGGGGCACCGATACGTGATCGGCCCGCCAGTCCCGACCCATCTGATCCCGGCATCGTCTTCGTGGAAGGCGCCGATCGCCTGCCCAGCGACACTGCCGCTGACTGGGTCACTTACGCAGACCACATTGTCGTTGTCACAGCTGCCGAGGAGACCGAGATTCCACCGTCGCGCGAAGAGATGGATATCGGCGAAGGTCTCATCGGTCGGGATATGCGCCTGCGCGTCGACAAAGTGGTGTGGTCACGACGGCACGCGGCGAGGCCCGCGCCGGAGTCAGTCGTCTGGCATGCGCCCGGATGGACGTTCAGCGACGGGGCTACCTCACGACGCACAACGATGCTGTATGAGGACGAGCCTCGCGTGGAGGAGGGCCATCACTACGTCGTCGCGCTCGACTGGGTTGGCGCGAAGTGCGCCGCCGGGGACGGCGAGTGGCTCGGCCTCGGCGAGGGTGGTCTCGTTCCCTACGATCACGCTTCGATCGGGGCCGGCGAGAACGAGGGGAAGATCGTATCCACACCGCAGGCACGACGCTCGGCCAGGAGGCCAGGCCCGGATCCCGGCCTCGAGGACACGCTCGTCGGCCAAGATGCGTCCGACCTGGCGAGAGCACTGAACGACGCCAAGCCAGTCAACCGTCCGAGCGCGTTTCATGGGTGTTGAACGGCCTCGATCCGATCGCCCTGCAGGCCTGACGAAACTCGCGCGGATTACAAATCCGGTATCCGACCGAACGATCTGCGGCGCTGTTCCGTCTTAGTCACGACGGAGGGAAAGTCGCATGAGCGCTAACCGGGGATCCCCGGGCGATTCGGCAACGGTGCTGGAGTCCCGGTCGCGGGGGGATGCGCCGCCGATTCGCAACGTCCGCGCTTGGACGTCGGCGGTGGCGTCTCGGGTCGCGGTCGACTCGCACCGATCTAGGGAACGGGACGCGAATCTGCGAGAACGACTCGCTGCCCGATGGTCTCTACGACCGCCCGAGGCAAGCAGCGAGGAAGAGCGCGTTCTCGCTCTCGCAGTCGCCGAAGGGCTAGGTGGCCTGACCGACCGTCAACGGCAGGTCATCGTGCTTCGCTTCTACGCCGATCTGCACGTCTCCGAAATAGCGACTCTCCTCGACGTCGCGGAGGGCACCGTCAAGAGCCGACTCCACTCCGCCACGGGTGCGATAAGGGCGCGACTCCAAGACAAGGAAGTGATCTGAGATGAGCCAGCTGAGCGGGCCGGAGGAGGAACGCCTGCGGCGAGCGATGACCATGATTGGCGACGAAGCCGCTACCGATACGCCGAGGTCCCAATCGCCACACAGTCGATGGACTCGTCCAGGCATCCTCGTCGCCGCATGTATCGCCGCGGTCGCCGTCATCGCCACTGCTCTGTACGCCAGTGACGGGAGCGATCCTGATCAAGAGGCGTCCCAAGCACTCAACGGTCCCGAGACTGTCGCCTGCGCGAACCGGATCTTCGAGGGCACGATCAGAACGATCGATCCTACCGACAGACGATCGAGGGTTCGAATGACCGTTGCGGTCAGCCGCTGGTACAAGCCGACCGATCAGTCGAAACGTATCGCCACCTTCGTGGCCTTCTCTACGCGAGCAGCCGATGTTGTCCGCGCGTACGCGCCGGGACAACACGTATTCATCGTCGAGTATGACCCACCTTGGACGCCGGTCTATGCCGACCGGGCCATTTCCATCTCACGCTCGGAGGTCGTGCCCTACCTGAAGCAGGGCGCGCATACTAAGTGCCCCGACTTCTGGCTCCATCCGGACCGCCACGACGTACCGGACGACTCATGACGTCAAACCCGGCGCCCGCCACAGAGCGACCTCGAAGTCCGTGGAGGCGATCCACCGTGCTCGTCGCGGCGAGCATTGTGGCCGCCGCAGTCGCCACCGCGGTTTACGCGAACGGGAGCGATCCTGATCAAGACGCGTCGCAGGCGCTCACCGGAGCCGAGGAGATCGCGTGCGCGTACCGGATCGTCGAGGGCACGATCGTGTCGACCAAGCGAACGACGAAGGCGTTGGAAGTATGGATGACCATCGCCGTCGACGACTGGATCAAGCCCGCTGCCGAGACGCGTGCGACCACGCGCGTTCTCACGGGCTCGGCACGGTTCAACGAGACGCGTCCGTACGAACCGGGTCAAAGGGTGTTGGTACTGGTCCTCGGGAAGCCGGACGCCGCAGTCGGCAACCTAGCGACGCTCTATCGCGGCAAAGAGGCCGATTGGCAACGAAGGCGCATCGAGCGCTACCTCCCCGAAGCGGCAGACACGACGTGCCCGGATTTCTGGCGGCACCCGGACAGGCACGACGCCCCAGACGACTCCTAGCCACCCTCGAGTTTAAGCACGCAACGCCGCCTTGAACTCAACTGAGGTTGAGGTTCTACGTTCGAGGTCGACGCGAACGAGAGGAAACCACATGAGCGTCTACACGCTGCCCGAACTCCCGTACGACTACGCGGCGCTCGAGCCGCACATCAGCGCGAAGATCATGGAGCTCCACCACGACAAACACCACGCCGCGTACGTCGCCGGCGCCAACACGGCGTTGGAGAGGCTTGCCGAGGCCCGCGACACCGACAGCCTGGCCGCGGTGAACCTGCACGAGAGGAACCTCGCCTTCAACCTCGGCGGGCACACCAACCACACCGTGTTCTGGCACAATATCTCGCCGACCGGTGGCGGCGAGCCCGATGGCGAGCTCGCTGCGGCGATCACCGACCAGTTCGGGTCGTTCGCGGCGTTCCAGGCGCACTTCACGGCGACGGCGACCGGCATCCAGGGCTCAGGCTGGTCAGTGCTCGGCTGGGACTCGATCGGGCAGCGCCTGTTGATCTTCCAGCTTTTCGACCAGCAGGCCAACGTACCCGTCGGCGTCGTCCCGCTGCTGCTGCTCGACATGTGGGAGCACGCGTTCTACCTCGACTACCTGAACGTCAAGGCCGAGTACGTGAAGGCGTTCTGGAACATCGCGAACTGGGCCGACGTGTCCGAGCGGTTCGAGCGCGCGCGTACGAACATGGGCCGGCTGATCACCGCTCAGTAAGGCGCCGAGGCGAGATGCGCGGCCATCGCCTCGGCCGCGCTCTCGCCGTCTCCACTGGCCAGCGCCTCGATGATCGCGTCGTGGTCATCGGCAATCCGCCGCAGCGCCGCATCGTCGGAAACCGAGTGCCGCACGGCGAGCCGGGTGAGCCCTCGGAAACGCCGGATGGCGTCCGCCGCAAGGCCGAGCCCGGCCGCACGCGGAATGTGCAGATGGAAGTCGTCGTCGCAGTCGAGCGCGGCATTGCCGTCGCCTGCTTCGATCGCCCGGCGCGTACGAATCATGATCAGCCGCAGCTGGTCGACGTCCGACACGTCCATTCGCTCGGCCGCCTGCCTGGCGATCACTGGTTCGACCGCGTCTCGCATCAGGACGATCTCGTCGATCATCTCCTGCGACGGGTCGGCGACGACGACCTGCCGGCGGGCGCCCTCGACGAGCAGGCCCTGGTTGAGCAGCTCGGCGAACGCCTCCCGCACCGGCGTACGCGAGACTCCGAGCTGCTCGCCGATCTGCGCCTCGCCGAGGCTCGTGCCGGCCGCGAGCTCTCCGTGCAGGATCGCGGTACGCAACGCGTCGTGGACCCGCCCGCTCGACGGAGTCTTGTCGGGCAAGGCCTTGACGACCGGTTGAGGCCGGAATCCCTTCATGCGTTGTCTCCCGGGGCTCGCAGGGCGAAGCATCGAAGTCTGGCACCACGGCGCCCGCCGGTGACGATGCGGTGTTCGGTGCGCCGGAACTCGCGGGCGGTCCACGGGTGCTCGTCGGTCCCTGTATCGGGAAGGTACCGCGGGAACTCCGACGCCGACAGCTGCAGCCGCAGCCGATGGCCGGGGCGTACGCGGTAGCCGATGTCGCCGAGATCGACGGCCGACCTGCCTTGTGCCGTGACCATGCCCGCACCGTCGGTGATGCGAAGCGCAGATCCGTCGGGAGACACGTCACACAGGCTCGCCATGATCCGCGCAGTCGGCGAGGACGACTCGTACGCGAGCGCGACACTGATCGGCCCCGCGAGGTCGACGGGGCGAGGTACTGGCTCGGTCTCGAAGGTCAGCACGTCGTCGCGCCGGATCAACACCGAGTCGTCGGCCGGCTCGATCAGCGGGTGGTACGCGTGCGCCAGGCTCGGCACGAGGTCGTCCGGGTCTTGTGCCCACTCGACGACTCGCTCGGCTCGGTCAGGCGCCTCGGCGAGCCCACCGCGCGGGCCGCCCGTCAGGAACCAGTCGACCGGCGCGCTGTCGCGCGGCGGCCAACGGTCGTCGTGCCGCCAGGACTCGTGCGTGAGCATCCACCTGACGGGCGGCGCGTCGTACGCGCGGACACCCGAGACGTAATAGTCGAAGAAGGGCAGCAGCGGGCCCAGGTAGTCGTCCAGGAAGGCGCTGAGGGTCGAAGCGTCGGTGAGCGGATCGACGTACGGCTCGCCCGGCGGACGAAGTCGGGTCCAGCCGTGATCGACCGCGTCGACGACGAGGTACTGCGGCGCTCGCTGCGCGCCGACGCTCCGGCGCCAGGTGGCGAACTGGCCGCCGTTGACGAGGTCCCACCAACCACCGAGGTGCAACGCGGGAAGGTCTGCGTCGACCGACAGCCGCGCCGACGGAGGCAGGCCGCGACGCGCCGTATCGTCCAGGAACGCAGAGCGCCGGCCGCCGAGTGCCGCCGGCACCACCTCGGACAGCGGCCGGACACCCCACTCGAGCTCACCGTCGTACGCGTACAGCCGTTCGTCCACCCAGGTCTCGAGCGCCCACAGTGCCGTGACCTCGAGAGCGAACAGCCCGCCACGAGAGGTGACGTCGCCGATATCGGCCGAGATCACCCGCGGCGCGATGGCGCGCAGCGCGCGATGACGCGACGCCGCGGCCGCCCATTGGGTCCAGCCGAAGTACGAGTCGCCGAACATCCCGATCGAGCCGTTGCACCAGGACTGCTCGGTCACCCACTCGATCGTGTCGTACCCGTCGGCGACCTCGGTCTCGAAAGGGGCCAGCGCGCCGCCCGAGCGGACCTTGCCGCGTACGTCTTGGACGACCACGGCGTATCCACGCTCGTTGAACCACCGGGCGATGTCGGGCATGAAGCACTCGTCGCCCGCCTTGTCGTACGGCAGACGGGAAACGAGCACCGGCCAGCGGCTCCCACGGCTCGGCAGATAGACATCGGTCGCGAGGAGTACGTCGTCTCGCATCCGCACGGCGTACGGCCTCGCATCGGCCGGAACGTCGGCAAACGGGCGTGGCGTCGCGCCCCTGCGATGCGTGCCCGGCGACAGCACGCCCCCGTACGAGTTCACAGCCGCAGAATACCAGGGGGACTGTCGTATACATCTACTCTTGTGGTGTACTGGCGCCGTCGAGTCGTCGTGAGTGAGGAGATCTGATGGAGGTTCAGCTCCCGGCGATGCTGTTCGCCGAGCACGACCGAGCCGACCGGCCCGTCTGGCTGACGAACGCCCGACTGTTCGACGGCACGTCGACTCCGATCCGCGAGGGCGCGGGTGTTCTCGTCGAGGACGGCCGCATCGCCCGAGTCGGCTCGGCCGGCGACGGCGCACCCGAGGGCGTCGACACCGTCGACCTCGGCGGCCGGACCCTCATGCCGGGCATCGTCAACGCTCACCTGCACGCGATCGGAGCGGTCCCCGACCTGGGGTTCGGCGTCCAACCCGTGCTTCCCGGCACCCTCGGCCACGCGCTCGGGGCGAAGCTCCGCGAGTTCCTGCGGTACGGCGTGACGACTGTGCGCGATATGGGCACGTACGGCGACCAGGTGATGGAGAACCGCCAGGCGATGCGCTACGGCCTGTTCCGCGGCGCGCGCATCCTGACCTGCGGCCTGATCATCTCGAGCACCGCACCCGGCGACGTCATCTTCGACGGCATGTACCGCGCGACCGACGGCAACGACGAGGTGCGCAAGGGCGTACGCGAGCAGATCCGGCGCGGCGCCGACTTCATCAAGGTGATGGCGACCGGCGCCCGCTCGGTCGAGCTCGAGGCGGGCATCAACCGCGACGAGCACGACTCGGCGCACGGCATGTCCGAGCAGCTCACCCGCGCGGAGCTGGAGACCGCGGTCGAGGAAGCCAACCGGATGGGCTACGCCGTCGTCGCGCATGCCGAAGGGCTCGCCGGCTGCGAGATCGCTATCGACTTGAACATGCGCACGATCGAGCACGGCTTCTACCTCTTCCAGCGGCCCGAATTGCTGGAGCGGATGGCCGAGCAAGACATCGCGCTCGTACCGACGTTCTCGAGCCAGTACGTGTTCGCCGGACGCGACCTGCAGGTCGGCACCGACGGCCCGACCGAGCGGTTCTCGACGCGTGAGCTCGACCGGGTCGCCGAGGTCAACATCGCCGCTGCGGAGCGCACCCTGCAGGCAGCGCACGCTGCCGGCGTACCGATCGCGCTGGGTGGCGACGATCTGGAGCTGCGGCGCGGAGGCGCCTGGATCGAGATCCGGCGGATGATCCACCACGGGCTGCCCGCACATGACGCACTCGTCGCGTCGACGTCGGCGGCCGCACACGCGTTGGGCTTGCACGACCTCGGCACCATCGAGCCCGGCAAGATCGCCGATATCGTGGTCGTCGACGGCGACCCCGTACGCGAGCCCGAGCTGTTCGGTGATCGCGACCGGTTCTGGCTCGTACTCCAGGAGGGAAGCCCCGTCGCCGGCACGGCCCTCGAGGTACCGCTGTCGGAGGTGGGCCGGGCCTCGTGACGTTCCGGGAGTACATCGACTACCAGTGGCAGGACCTGCTGCTGTACACCTTCCAGCACATCCAGGTGGTGTTGATCGCCGTGGGCCTCGGTGCCCTGATCGCGATCGTGGTCGGCACGCTCGTCTACGACCGGCCCGTCGCCCGCCAGGTCATTCTCACGGTCACCGCGACCATGCTGACGATTCCGTCGTTCGCGATGTTCGGTCTGCTGATCCCGTGGCTCGGGCTCGGTGCTGCCCCGACGATCTTCGCGCTGACGTTCTACGCGATCTTCCCGATCCTGCGCAACGTGATCACCGGCCTGCAGTCCGTACCCGCCGAGGTCGAAGAAGCGGCCCGCGGTATGGGCCTGTCCGCACGACGGCGGCTGATCCTCGTCCGCGTGCCGCTCGCGTGGCCCGTGCTACTGAACGGCGTCCGGGTCGCCACCATCTTGTGCGTGGCGATCGCCGCGATCGCCGCTGCCGTCAACGGCCCGGGGCTAGGCAAGCCGATCTTCGAGGGCCTCGCGAGAGTCGGTGGCGCAAACGCGCTCAACGCCACGCTGAGCGGCGTCATCGGCGTGATGGCGGTTGCGCTGATTCTCGATTTGCTGTTCATCCTGATCGCCCGACTGACCACCTCACGAGGTATCCGTGACTGACGACGCACACCCGACGATGATTCAGCTGGACCGCGTCAGCAAGACGTACCCCGGCAGCACCGCTCCGGCCATCGAGGAGCTGTCTCTCGACGTACGCGCGGGCGAGATCGTCGTGCTCGTCGGCCCGTCCGGATGCGGCAAGACCACGACGATGCGGATGATCAACCGGCTGATCGAGCCCACAACGGGCCGGGTCATCCTCGACGGCGACGACGTCACGAACGTCAACGCCGATGAGCTCCGCCGGCGCATCGGCTACGTGATCCAGCAAGTCGGACTACTGCCGCACATGACCGTCGCATCGAACATCGGCCTCGTGCCCCGCGCCCTTGGCTGGGAGAAGAAGCGCATCCGCGAGCGCGTCGAGGAGCTGCTCGACCTCGTGGGGCTGGACCCCGCGATGTACCGCGGCAGATATCCGAAGCAGCTGTCGGGCGGCCAACAGCAGCGAGTCGGGGTCGCCAGGGCACTGGCGGCCGATCCGCCGGTGATGTTGATGGACGAGCCGTTCGGCGCGATCGACCCGATCGTCCGCGACCGGCTGCAAGACGAGTTCCTCGCGCTGCAGCAGCAGATCCACAAGACGGTCGTGTTCGTCACGCACGACATCCAGGAGGCGGTGAAGCTGGGCGACCGGATCGCCATCTTCGCCGAGGGCGGTCGCATCGCGCAGTACGACACCCCCGCGCAGATCCTCGCCAACCCCGCCGACGAGTTCGTCTCCTCATTCATCGGTGCCGGCGCCGCCGTACGACTGCTGCGTCTCGAGCAGACGGGTTCGATGCCGCTGCTCCCCCTCGACGATGCGCTTGCGGAGAAGCATGGTCGGGGCGAGGCCGCCGTCGTACGTGCCGACCAGAGCCTGTACGCGACGCTCGACGCAATGCTGCACGCGCACGATGACGTCGCCGTCGTGGTCGACGGCAACGGGTCCGTGGTCGGCGGCCTCCCGTGGAGCACCGTGCTCGCGCGCGCCGTGGACGGCGTCGGGAGCGGTCCGACATGAGCGCGCTGATCGACGGTGGGCAGCAGGCGCTGGGCCGCGTCGACGACGTCAGGACGCCGCCACGCAAGGGCTTCGCGTTCTACTTCGACCTTCTCTTCATCCCGGTCGTCCTGGTTTGCTCCTTGATCGCGCTTTTCGCGTACGTGCAGGGCCAAACGCTCGATGACATCGAGACCCGCACTCTCACAGCGGACAAGATCTGGACGCTCGTCGGGCAGCACCTGAAGTTGGTTGCCGTCTCGAGCGTCGCGGTCGTCGCGCTCGCGGTTCCGATCGGCATCCTGCTCACCCGGCCGGCCATCCGCCGCGCATCGGCCGTTGTTCTCCCACTTGCCAACTTCGGTCAAGCGATTCCGTCCATCGGCGTGCTGACCCTGTTCGGCATCTGGTTCAGCTTCGGCTTCACGTACGCCGTCTTCGCGTTGATCCTGGTTTCGTTCCTCTCCGTGCTACGCAACACGATCGTCGGCATCGACGGGCTCGACCCGGCCTACATCGACGCCGCCCGCGGCATGGGTTTGTCCAGGGCCGAGGTGCTGTTCCGGGTCGAGCTCCCCCTGGCCGTCCCGGTGATCATGGCGGGCATCCGGGTCGCGCTCATCCTGAACGTCGGAAGTGCCGCGCTCGCCACGTTCACCAACGCCGGCGGCCTCGGCAGCATGATCGAGACCGGCCTCACCCTGCAGCGCGATCCGATCCTGATCACCGGCGCCGTACTCACGGCGTGCCTCGCCCTCGCGATCGACTGGCTCGCCGGGCTCGCCGAACGCCTGCTGCGCCCGCGCGGCCTCTAACGACCATCCGAAAGGAACGGCAACCATGAAGTTATCGATCAACCCCTCATCGACCCCGCTACGCGCACTGGCGGTGACGGCCGCCATCGGCCTCGCCCTCAGCGGCTGCAGCCTGGACGACGAGCCGAAGGCGAAGTCCGGCGATCTGGCGGAGGAGGCGTCCCTCGACGGCGCGAGCCTCACCGTCGGCGGCAAGGAGTTCACCGAGCAGCTGATCCTGTGCGAGATCACGGCGCAGGCGCTGGAGTCCGCGGGTGCCGACGTCGAGCGCAAGTGCGGCCTCGCCGGCAGCAACACGACGCACACCGCGCTGACGTCCGGTGAGATCGACATGTACTGGGAGTACACCGGCACCACCTGGATCAGCTACCTCAAGCACACCGACCCGATCCCCGATGCGCAGAAGCAGTTCGACGCGGTCGCCAAGGAGGATCTGGCGAAGAACGACATCGAGTGGCTCGACCCGGCGCAGTACAACAGCACGTACGCGATCGCCGTCGCCAGCGACACCGCGGACGAGCTCGGGGTCAAGACGCTCAGCGACTACGCGAAGGTCGCGAACTCCAACCCCGAGGACGCGTCGATGTGCGTGAACTCCGAGTTCGAGGCTCGCAACGACGGCCTCCCCGGCCTGGAGAAGAAGTACGGCTTCGACCTGCCGAGCGACGCGGTGAAGACCATCGCCATGGGCACGATCCCCAAGGCGGTCTCCGAGGGCGACCCCTGCAACTTCGGTGACATGACGTCGGTCGACGGCCGCATCCCGGCGCTCGACCTGACCGTGCTCGAGGACGACAAGCACTTCTTCCCGATCTACAACCCCGCGCCGAACGTCAACAAGGACGTCCTGGCCGACAACCCCGACATCGCGAAGGTGTTGAGCCCGATCGCGGAGGCCCTCGACGAGGAGGCCATCCAGAAGCTCAACGCGAAGGTCGACATCGACGGCCTCCAGCCCGAGGACGCCGCGCAGGAGTGGCTGCAGGAGCACGACTTCATCGGCTGACCCGTCTCCCAGATTTGGGCCCGAACAGCCCGTTTCGGTCGACGAAACGGTGCGTTTCGGCCCAAATCTGGTTTACATCCGGTTCACAGCGTGACGCCTAGCGTCGCCCCATGACCCGATTCATCGCCCTCGTTGCATTGGCGACCCTGTTGGCATCGGCGTGTACGACCGCCGGCGAATCCCCGCCCGACGACTCGCCGCAACAGTGCGCGGCCACGTACGCTGACGGGCTCGATGCCTGGGCCGCCGCCGGCTTCAGCGGCACGGTCGCGATCTCGACGGGCGGCACGTTCGACTGCGTCGCCGGATACGGCGCGGCGGACCGCGACTCCGATCGTACGAACGCGCCCGACACGGTCTACAGCATCGGCTCGATCAGCAAGGCGTTCACGGCCGCAGCGATCTTCCGACTCGTCGACACCGGCAGGCTGCGACTGGGCGATCGGGCCGGAGCGATCATCCCGGCTCTGCACGGTCTGGCGTCGCGCGCCACCGTACGACAGCTGCTTCTGCACACCAGTGGGCTCACCGGCTCGATCGGTGCCGACCATGCTCCGCTCGGGCGCGAAACCGCGATCCGGCGACTCGGTCGACTGCATCGCGCGTACGCGCCCGGTTCGCATTACCTGTACTCGAACGCCGGCTACACGCTCCTCGCGCTGATCATCGACAAGCTTGCGGGTAAGGGCTACCGCGGATTCATGGCGTCGCAGGTCCTGCGGACGCCCGACGGTGTGCGGTCACGCGGCTTCTGGGACGGCGAGCCGGCGGCCCGCGGTCCGCGCGCGGTCGGCTACCTCGACGGCGGGCCGACCGAGCAGCTGGGTGACTTCGCGGGACCGCACTGGGCGCTCAGCGGCAACGGCGATCTCGCGATGACGACCCACGACCTGGCGTCGTGGACACATGCGCTGTTCGACGGCGACGTCGTCTCGCGTACGTCGACCCGGGGGATCGCCCGGGCGGGGATCGACCGCGGCGACGGGACGTCGGCGACACCGGGGTGGGTGCGGTTCCCTGCGTCCGCGTACG
Source organism: Solicola gregarius (assembly GCF_025790165.1). Classification (GTDB taxonomy): domain Bacteria; phylum Actinomycetota; class Actinomycetes; order Propionibacteriales; family Nocardioidaceae; genus Solicola; species Solicola gregarius. The sequence goes on along the minus strand of NZ_CP094970.1, from coordinate 2,236,700 downwards.
GCGAGCCGGTCATCGCGACCTCCGGAGGCGGTGGCGACATCGGGCACGACGCAGTCGTCGCCTGGCTTCCGCGCAGTGAGCGCGCCGTGGCGATCGCGTCCAACACCCCGGTCGTACGCGCCGAGGATCTGCTCACGGCGATCGCTCCGGCGCTCGTCGAGGGCGACCCGGTGCCGCCGCCCAAGACCCCGGCGGGGTCGGCCGACCCGGCGGAGCTCCGAGCCGCCGTGGGTACGTATCACCTCGACCCGGGCGATTCCTTCGGCGTCGCCGTGCGCGACGACGAGCTCGACATCTCGGCACACGGGCGGCGGGCCGTCGAGGCGCTGTTCCCCAGGCCCGCAAGCGTCTCCGCCGACACCGCTTCGACGCACGAGGCCGCCGTGCTCGACCTGCTGCAGGGCGCGACCGACGAGGGGCGCAAGGAACGGGAGCTGTTCGAGTCGGACTTCGGCGCGATCACCGACCTCGCGCTCTCGGGCACCGCGGTCATCGACGGCGAGCTGCGTACGTACATCACCGTCAGGACCGCGTCCGAGTCGGTGCTGGGCTGGTACGCGCTCGACGAGTCGGGCGCCATCTCGGCCGCGGAGATACCCACGGATCCTCCGCACGCGACCTTCGTGCCGGTAGGCGGGGATCGCTATCAGTCCGACGATCCGACCGGCGACGAACCCGCCGTGACGGTCACCTTCACGAAACACGACCTCGCGCTCGGCGGTCCGGACGGTACTGTTCGCGCCGAGCGGGCCGGCCGCTGAGACCTGCGAGACTCACGGCATGCGCATCCTGCTGGTGGAGGACGACGCGGACCTCGCCGACGTCGTCGCTCTCGGACTCCGCAACGAGGCGTACGCGGTGGACGTGGCGCGGTCGTACGGCGAGGCCGACGAGCTGCTGACGACGACCGAGTTCGACGTCGCGTGCATCGACCTCGGCCTGCCCGACGGCGACGGGGGCGACCTCATCTCCCGGGCCCGAATGGATGAACGACTCCGCCGACCGGGTCGGATCCTCGTACTGACCGCGCGCGACGGAGTCGCGGACCGCGTCACCGGGCTCGACGCGGGAGCGGACGACTACCTGGTCAAGCCGTTCGCGTTCGCCGAGCTGGTCGCGCGGATCCGCGCCCTCGCGCGCCGGAAGGATGCCGAGGGTACGACGTTGCGGGTGGGTGACCTCACCCTCGACCTCGCCGCACACCGTGCCTGGCGAGGCGATGCCGAGCTGGCGTTGACGGCGCGTGAGTATGCACTGCTGCGGTACTTCATGCACCACCCGGACGAGGTGCTGTCGGCCGAAGACCTGCTCGAGCACGTCTGGGACGCCAACGCCGATCCGTTCACGGCATCGGTACGCGTGATCCTCAGCCGCCTGCGCCGCAAGCTCGGCGACCCCTCGCGGATCGTGACGATCACCAACGCCGGATACGAGTTGCGGAGTACATCGTGAAGTACGGATGGCAGTCGCTGCGGGTTCAGGTGGCGGTGCTCGGGTTCCTCGCGATCTACGTCCCGGTGCTGCTGCTGTTCGGCGTCACCTCGGCGACCGAGAACGACACCGAGACCACCCGAAACGGCGAGACGGTCTCGACGACGACCTCCGACGACCCTCCGTGGCCGACCTGGACCGTGGTCGCGCTGCTACCGGTCGCCGCCGGGCTCGCGTGGTGGCTCGCGGGCCGCGCCGTGCGACCGATCGAGCGGGTACGACGAGTCGCCGAGGACATCGAGGCGTCGGACCTGAGCCGGCGGATCGATCTCGACCGCGGCCCCGCCGAGATCCGCTCGCTCGCCGACAGCTTCGACGCGATGCTCGCCCGTCTCGAGAACGCCGCACGTACGCAGAGCATGCTCATCGAGGACGCCAGCCACGAGCTTCGTACGCCGCTCGCGGTGTTGGCCACCAACGCGGACGTCCTGTTGTCGCATCCGGAACCGACCGTCGAGCTGTACCGCGAGGGCCTGCATCGTTCGCAGTCTGCCGCGACCCGGCTGCGTACGACGATCGACGAGCTCCTCGTCGATGCCCGTGGCCGCGCTCGTACGATCGACCGGCAACCGGCCGACCTGGTCGCCCTCGCGAACGAGGTCATCGGCGACGCCCGCGTACTCGCGGAGTCGAAGGACGTGCAGCTGAGCGTTGGCGGGTCAGCGTCGGCGGAGTGCTCCGTCGACGAGACGACGGTACGCCGTGCGGTGTCCAACCTGGTCGACAACGCGATCCGGCATGCACCGCCAGGCACGTCGGTTGCGGTCGAGGTGTGGACGGCCGACGGTCAGGTCGACGTGACGGTGGCCGACCACGGTCCTGGCATTCCCGCTGACGAACAGACCCGAGTCTTCGAACGTTACGGACACGGCGAAGCCGACACGCACGGAACCGGGCTCGGCCTCCCGATCGCTCGTCAGGTGGCGGCGGCGCATGGCGGCGACCTCACCCTCGAGTCGCCGGGCCCCGACGGCGACGGCTGCGTGTTCCGCCTACGCCTGCGGCGCTGACGTTACCCCGCGGATTACCATGGGCACATGGTAATCCGCGCCACTACCCAGCAAACTTGCTACCTAGCGGCGCGGTTTCCCATGGGCCCGTGGTAAACCACGCCACTACCCGGTATACCGCGGTCAGCGGAACGCAGCGAGCCCCGTCATCGCCTGGCCGACGACGAGCGTGTGCATCTCGACCGTGCCTTCGTACGTGAGCACCGACTCGAGGTTGTTGGCGTGCCGGATCACGGGGTACTCCAGCGAGATGCCGTTGGCGCCGAGGATGGTACGCGCGGTGCGGCAGATCTCGATCGCCTCACGGACGTTGTTCAGCTTGCCGAGGCTGACGTGCTCGGGCCGCAGCCGGCCGTCGTCCTTCGCGCGACCGAGGTGCAGTGCGAGGAGTACGCCCTTGGAGTACTCCAGCGCCATGTTGGCCAGCTTCTCCTGGGTGAGCTGGAACCCGGCGATCGGCTTGCCGAACTGCTCGCGCTCACCCGCGTACGACAGGGCGGCCTGGATCGACGAGCGCGCCGCACCCATCGCACCCCACACGATGCCGTAGCGCGCCTCGTTCAGGCAGGACAGTGGGCCCTTCAGCCCCGAAACCTCCGGCAGCACGGCATCGGCCGGCAGGCGTACGCCGTCGAGCACCAGCTCGCTGGTCACCGATGCCCGCAGCGACATCTTGTGCTTGATCACCGGCGCCGAGAAGCCCGGCGTATCCGTCGGCACCACGAAACCGCGGATCTTGTCGTCGGTCTGCGCCCACACGACGGCGACGTCGGCGACCGATCCGTTGGTGATCCACATCTTGCGACCGTCGAGGATCCAGTCGTCACCGTCGCGCCGCGCCCGCGTGCGCATGTTGCCGGGGTCGGACCCGTGGTCGGGCTCGGTGAGCCCGAAGCAGCCGATCAGGTCGCCCGCGGCCATCCCTGGCAGCCAGGCCTGCTTCTGCTCCTCGCTGCCCCAACGCCAGATCGCGTACATGGCAAGGGATCCCTGCACTGACACCATCGAGCGGATGCCCGAGTCGGACGCCTCCAGCTCGAGACACGCGATGCCGTACTCGGTCGCGCTCATGCCGGCGCAGCCGTAGCCCTCGAGGTGCATCCCGAGCAGGCCGAGTGCACCGAACTCCTTCGCCAGCCCGCGTACGTCGGGCAGCTCGCCCGCCTCGAACCACTCCGCGACGTACGGGTCGATCTGGTCGTCACACAACTGGCGTACGGACGAGCGCACCGCCAACTCATCGGCAGTGAGCAGGGCATCGACGCCGGCGGGGTCGAGCGGGTCGAACGCGGGCGGGGTGCTTGCAGTGCTCATGTGCTCCTCGTTCCGGCCGCCAGGAACCGGCGGACCTCGTCGTTGTGCTGCCCGAGCGTGGGCGGAGGCGTTGGTATACCAACCGTACTCCGCGAGTAGGTGGGCGCGTGCCGCACCTGTGGCGGATGATCGGGGCCGACCTCGACGGTGGGGTCGAGGCCCAGTTCACGCGCTCGTTCGATCGCGGACCCGATGTCGCCGACCTCACCCACCGGGATGTCCGCGTCGTTCAGGACGGCTTGCCAGTGCGCGGTGTCGCCGGTACGCAGCACCGACTCGAGCGCCTCCACCATCGCCGTCCGGTTGGCCACCCGCGCGGGGTTCGTGGCGAAGCGCTCGTCGTCGGCCAGCGCATCGATACCCAGCGCCTTTGCGAGCCGGCGGAACTGGCCGTCGTTGCCGCACGCCACCGCGAGAATCCCGTCGCGGCAGTGCAGCGTCTCGTACGGTGCGATCGACGGATGGCGATTGCCCATCCGGCCGGGAGCCTCACCGGTGGCGAGGTAGGCCGACGCCTGGTTCGCCAGCGAGCCGAGCAGGCTCGACAGCAGGTTCACCTCGACCCGCTGGCCGAGGCCGCTGCGCTCCCGCTCTGCGAGGGCCGCGAGGATGCCGATCACGGCGTCCTTGCCCGTGAGTACGTCGACCAGCGCGACACCGACCTTCGTCGGCTCTCCATCGGCATCCCCGGTGATGCTCATCAGGCCGCCGAGCGCCTGGACGACGAAGTCGTACCCCGAAAGGTCGGCGCCCGCCCCGCTGCCGAACCCGGTGATCGAGCAGTACACGAGGCTCGGATTGAGCCTTGCCGCGTCGTCGTACCCGAGGCCGAGCCGGTCGAGCGAACCGGTACGGAAGTTCTCGACCAACACATCGGCTCGCCGCACCAGGTCGTACGCGAGCTCGCGGTCGTCGGGGTCGGCGAGGTCGAGCTCGATGCTGCGTTTGCCGCGGTTGGCGCTCTCGAAGTACGAGCTGGACGTCTCCGTCCAGGGCGGCCCCCAGCGCCGGGTGTCGTCGCCGACCCCCTTGCGCTCGACCTTGATCACATCGGCGCCGAGGTCGGCGAGGGTCGTGGTGGCGAGCGGCCCGGCGAGAACCCGGCTGAAGTCCGCGACGACGACGCCGGAGAGCGGTGTTGTCTCCGTCATCCCTCTACGCTCTCAGGCACCCCGTCGACCCGTCGCGGCAGGCGCCACGGATTCGCGCCCTGCAAGGCCGTGGGCAGCGCGTGGTCCGGCACGCTCTGGTACGCGACCGGCCGGACGAAGCGATCCAAGGCCGCTGCACCGACCGACGTGGCGCTCGGCACCGAGGTCGACGGCCACGGGCCGCCGTGATGCTGCGCCCAGGTGTACGCGACGCCGGTCGGCCAGTCGTCGACGGCGACGCGGCCGACCTTGGCGGCGAGCATGGTGAGCAGTCGTGGCACATCGGAGTCGTCGGCGCCGCCGCTCATCACCGACGCCGCGAGCGAGCCCTGCAGTTCGTGGAGCGTACGCGTGAGGTCCTCGTCACCGTCGTACTCGGCGACGAGCGCGACCGGACCGAAGCACTCCTCGAGCAGCCGGCTACCGGCGCGGAGCGCGTCGATCGGCACCGACAACACGGTCGAGGCGACCGACCATCCCGCGTCGGGTCCGGCGACCTGCGCGACGATGCCCGCCCCGGCTTCGGTCAGCTCGGCGACGCCGGCCGCGGCCGATGTCGCGATCTGCTCGGTCAACGACCAGCCTGCCGGCGCCGACGCCGACGCCGACGCCTCGAGCGCATCACCGACGACCCGCGCGGCGCCGTACCCGGCGGGTACGAGCAGGAGCCCCGGCTTGGTGCAGAACTGCCCGGTACCGAGCGTGAACGATCCCACGAACCCGCTGGCGATCTCGGCCAGTCGCGCGGTTGCGGCGGCGGTGACGACGGCCGGGTTGACGGTGCCCATCTCCGCGAACACCGGGATGACCACCTCGCGCTCGGCGGCCGCGCGCCACAGCGCGAGTCCCCCGCGTTGGGAGCCGGTGAACGCGACTGCGGCTGTACGTGGCTCGCGTACGAGCGCGACGCCGGCGTCGAAACCCGAGACCATCGCGAACGTGCCATCGGGTGCGCCCGCCTCGGCGAGCGCCGCGGTGGCGATCGCGGCGAGCCGCGCTGAGACGCGCGGATGTGCCGGATGCCCCTTCGCGACCACCGGGCATCCCGCTGCCAACGCGGACGCGGTGTCGTTGCCCAGCAGGCCGAACGCGAACGGGAAGTTGCTCGCGCCGAACACCGCGACGGGACCGAGCGGCACGCGTACCCGCGCGAGGGAGGGGCTCGTATCAGTCGCGCGGTCGATCGTCACGCCGAGGTAGGAGCCCTCGACGGCGACGTCGGCGTAGAAGCGCAGCTGGCCGGCCACCCGAGCGACCTCCCCGGCCAGCCGGGTCTCGCCGAGCCCGGTCTCCGCGTCGGCCACATCGACCAGCTCGCCCGACGCGTTCTCCAACGCGTCGGCGACCGCGTACGACCACGCCCTGCGTTCGGCCGGCGAGGTACGCGCAAGCGTCGGCGCCGCCTCGGCCGCCACCGCGACGACGACGGGCACCTCCGCTGTCTCGGTCGTCGCGACCTCGCCGTTGGCCGAGCCGGTACGCGGGTCGCGGCTCACCTCAACGGTCATGCGAGCTCACGTACGCCCTGCTCGAGCACGGTCAACCCGTCGTCGAGAAGCTCCGGCTCGATCACGAGCGGCGGGAGCAGCCGGATCACATTGCCGAACGTGCCGCACACCAGCACGAGTACGCCCTCGGCGTGGCAGTGTGCCGCGACCTGCTTCGCGAGCTCGGGCGCCGGATCCTTCGTACCCGGCTCGATGAACTCGATCGCGAGCATCGCACCGCGGCCACGCGCCTCGCCGACCGCAGGTACGTCAGCGGCCAACGCCTGCAGGCGAGGCAATGCAACCGCTTCGATCTGCTGCGCCTTCTCGACCAAGCCGTCGCGCTCGATGGCCTCGATCGCGCCGAGCGCCGCGGCGCATGCGACCGGGTTGCCCGCGTACGTACCACCGAGCCCGCCGGGGTCGACCGCGTCCATCAGCTCGGCACGCCCGGTGACCGCCGACAGCGGCATGCCGCCGGCGAGCGCCTTGGCGGTGCACACGATGTCGGGTACGAGCCCTTCGTGCTCGGATGCGAACAGGTCGCCCGTCCGCCCGAAGCCCGTTTGCACCTCGTCGGCAACGAACACGATGCCGTGCTTGCGTGCGAACTCCTGCACACCGGGTAGGAATCCCTCGGCGGGTACGACGAAACCGCCCTCGCCCTGGATCGGCTCGGCGACGATCGCGGCGACGTTGTGCGCGCCGATCTGCGACTCGACGAGCTCCGCCAGCCTCGCCAACGCCTCCTCCGCACAACGGTCCGGGTCGCCGGGCCAGCGGTACGCGTACGCCATCGGTGCGCGATAGACCTCGGGCGCGAACGGGCCGAAACCCTCCTTGTACGGCACGTTCTTCGCCGTCATGGTCATCGTCATCAGCGTCCGACCGTGGTACGCGTGGTCGAGGACGACGACCGCGTTGCGGCCGGTCGCCGATCGCGCGATCTTGACGGCGTTCTCGACCGCCTCGGCACCGGTCGTGTAGAGCGCGGTGCGCTTCTCGTGGTCGCCGGGTGTCAGCCGGTTGAGCGCCTTCGCCACATCGACGAAGCCTTCGTACTCGGTGACCATGAAGCAGGTGTGGGTGAACCGCTCGGCCTGCTCCGTGACCCGGCGGACGACGTCCGGATGCGACGCGCCGACGCTGGTGACGGCGATACCGGCCGCGAAGTCGATCAGCTGGTTGCCGTCGACGTCGACGATGATGCCGCCGCTCGCATGGTCGACGAATATCGGCAGCACGGTGCCGAACCCGCGCGCAACCGCGCCGTCGCGGTCGGCCTGCATCTTGGCCGACCGCGGCCCCGGGATCGGCGTCTGTACGAGCCGCCGCTGTGTCGGCTGTGCCATGGTTGGGTCTCCTCAGAGCTCGACGTTCGCCATCACGTGCTTGATCCGGGTGTAGTCCTCGAGCCCGTACATCGACAGGTCCTTGCCGTACCCCGAGTGCTTGAACCCGCCGTGCGGCATCTCCGCGACGAGCGGAATGTGCGTGTTGATCCACACGCAGCCGAAGTCGAGCCGGTTCGACATCCGCATGGCCCGGCCGAAGTCCTTGGTCCACACCGACGACGCGAGCGCGTACGGGACGCCGTTCGCCTTCTGTACGGCCTCGTCCTCGTGCTGGAACGTCTGCACGGTGATGACCGGACCGAAGATCTCGTTCTGGATCAGCTCGTCCTCCTGCTCGAGGCCCGACACGACGGTCGGCTCGACGTAGAAGCCACGATCGCCCTGTCGCTTGCCGCCGGCCTCGACTCTCGCGTGGTCGGGTACGCGGGACAGGAACCCGAGCACCCGGTCGAACTGGTTGACGTTGTTCAGCGGCGGCACCAGGGCGTCCTCGTCGTCCGAGCCGTTCTCGTACGACGTCGCAGCACCCCGGGCCTGCTCCGCCAGCGCTTCGACGAACGAGTCATGGATCTCCGGCGCGACGAGTACGCGGGTGGCCGCGGTGCAGTCCTGCCCGGCGTTGAAGTACGCCGCGACGGCGATGCCCTCGGCGGCGGCCGCGATGTCGGCGTCGTCGAACACGACGACCGGTGCCTTGCCGCCGAGTTCGAGATGAACCCGCTTCAGGTCATCGGCGGCCGCCTTCGCGACCTGCATGCCCGCGCCGACCGAGCCAGTGATCGAGACCATCGCAGCCGTCTTGTGGCTGACCACCAGATTGCCGGTCGAGCGATCACCACAGACGACGTTGAAAGTACCCGTCGGCAGGAACTCCGACGCGATCTCGGCCATCAGCAGCGCGGTATGCGGCGTCGTGTCGCTCGGCTTGAGCACGATCGAGTTGCCGGCCGCGAGCGCCGGCGCGATCTTCCAGAGCGCCATCAGCATCGGGTAGTTCCACGGCGCCACCTGGCCGACGACGCCGACGGGCTCGCGGCGGATCCACGACGTGTGGCCCTCCATGTACTCCGCGCTCGCCCGCCCCTCGAGCACCCGAGCAGCCCCGGCGAAGAACCGCAGCTGGTCGAGGAACATCGGCACTTCCTCGGACTTCAGCAACGGCACCAGCTTGCCGGTGTTCTTGCTCTCGGCCGCGATCAGCTCGTCGATGCGTGCCTCGTACGCGTCCGCGATCTTGAGCAGCGCCTCCTGGCGCTGAGCGGGGGTCGTACGCCCCCAGGTCTCGAATGCCTTGGCCGCCGACTCGTACGCGAGGTCGACGTCGGCCTGGCCGGACAGCGGCGCATGGCCGTACGCCTCACCGGTCGTCGGGTCGACCAGCTCGGTACGCGCATCGTCTCGCGGGTCTACATACGCGCCGTCGACGAAGTTTTGCAGGGTGACAGTCATGGGTTCTCCGTTTCCTGGATCTCAGCGGTGGGAGTTGTTGTGGATCGCGTCCCCGTGCGGGGAGTCCTTACGGTCGTAAGGCTTCGCGACCAGCATGTACACGAGGCCGACGCCGACGACGATCGCCGCCGACAGCAGCACGATGTAGTTGTCGTACCAAGCGACATCGGGCGTACGCGGCCACGCCATGTTGACCGCGGCGAGCACCTGGTAGGTCAGCGCCGCGATGTTGATCGCGAGACCCCAGCGGCCGAGGGTGAACTTGCCCGATGGCTGCCAGCCCATGAGCCGCGCACGCAGCGCCGCGAGCACCACCATCATGAAGCCGAGGTAGATGCCGAGCGAGGCGAACGAGATGATCTTGGTGAGTGCGTCCTCGGACACCTTCGAGCCGATGATGATCACGGCAGGCACGGCCGCGGCGAGCAGCAGTGCGTACGGCGGCACGTGCCGAGCCTGCGAGAACCTCTTCAGCAGCTGGCTTCCCGGCATCATGTCGTCCCGCGAGTACGAGTAGATCAGCCGGCTGGCGGCGGCCTGCAGACTCAGCGCACAGGAGACGAACGAGACGAGAACGACCACCACGACGATCTTGAAGCCCACCGAGCCGAAGGCGTCTCGGAACACGGTCGTGACCGGATCGGCATCCTCGCCGGCGATGACGGCACCGAAGTCGGGGACGGCAAGAATGAGCGCGAGCGTGATGAACAGCGATGCGGCGCCGCCGATGTAGATCGTCATCCGCATGGCCTTCGGGATCTGGATACCCGGGTTCTTGACCTCCTCGGCGACATCGCCGCAGGCCTCGAAGCCGTAGTACAGATAGAGACCGATCAGCGCCGACGCCAGGAAGGCCGGCAAGTACGAGTCGCCGCCCGCGGCGCCGAACGAGTCGAACAGCACGCCGAGCCCGTGATGGCGCTCGGTCAGCAGCAGCCACCCACCGACCACGACCGCACCGGCCAGCTCGGCGGCGAAGCCGAAGAACGCCACCTTGGCGAGCACGCTGGTGCCGCCGAGATTGAGCACGGTGACGATGGCGATCAGGCCGATCGCGCAGGCGATCGTCACATTCACCGACGGGTCGATCCCGAGCAGCATCGCGACGAACGGCCCCGCACCGTACGTGACGCTGGCAATCGTGATGACCAGGGCGAGCATGTAGATCCAGCCCGTCATCCAGGCCCACTTACGGCCCCAGAGGCGCCGGGCCCACGGATAGACGCCACCCGAGACGGGGAACTGGGCGACGACCTCGCCGAAGACGAGGGCGACGAGCAGCTGGCCGATGCCGGCGATCACGACCGCCCAGATCATCGGCGGGCCGCCGGTGGCGAGCGCGAACGCGAACAGCGAGTAGATGCCGACGACGGGAGAGAGGTACGTGAAGCCGAGCGAGAAGTTCCCCCACAGACTCATCTCGCGTTTGAAGTCGGACTCGTAACCAAGGGACGCAAGATGGGCGTCGTCGTCATCGGGTGTGGTGTTGGTCGGGGAGGTCGTCACGGAGACTCCTAGGGGGACGGTGTGGCCTGTGACTGGTGCCACATGTTCCCGCTGAGGCTAGGGCCGCACATCCCACCGGCGTCATTGCCGAAATGTCGAATGTGTACGTTCGATCTGGGCCAGAATGGCCAGCGCACGGTCAGGTCGAAGGAGGTTCGCGATGCCGCTCACGCTGGACTGGCTGCTGGCGCGCGACGAGCTCGACCTGCGGCTCGTCACCGACACTGACCCGGCGGGCGTCGTCATCGACTGGGTCCACTCCATCGAGCTGCCCGACCCGTCACCGTGGCTCGCGGGCGGCGAGCTGGTGCTCACCGTCGGGCTCCGACTGCCTCGAGCGCGTGCCGAACAGGCGGCATACGTACGCCGGCTCTCGGAGGCGGGCGTTGCCGCCCTGGCGTTCGGCACCGGGGTCCGATTCGAGACGGTCCCGGACGCGTTGCAGCGGGCCTGCGCGGACCTCGGCGTACCACTGGTCGACGTGCCGCTGCCGACGCCGTTCGTCGCGGTGACACAGGCGATCGCGCGTCGCATCGCGGAGCTGCAGTACGAGTCGATGGAGCGGACCGTCGAGTTCCAGCGCCGGCTCACCTCGGCAGCGTTGCATGATGGTGCGCGAGGGGTCGTACGCGGGCTGGCCGACGAGCTGGGAGGCGGCGTACTCCTGCTCGACGAGCATCGGCACGCCGTCGAGTCGGAACGGTGCAGACCTGACCTCGCCGACCGGGTGCGGCGTGAGCTCGACCGTCATCCGGGCGGTGCGCGTACGTCTCTGCGGTTGGCCGACGACGACCGCTCGACCGAGATCCAGTCGCTCGGCGGGCGGGCCGACCCACGCGGATGGCTCGCGATCGACGTGACGGCAGCCATGTCGCCGACCGATCGGGTGCTGCTGAACCAGGCCGCCTCGGTGCTCACCCTGCTGCTCGACCGCCCGGCGGAGCTGCTCGCGCAACGGCGCCGGGTGGGTGCGAGCGTCCTCGACCTCCTGCTCGATCCCGCGGGCGCCGAGCGGGGCGCCGAGCATCTGCGGGCATTCGGGTTCGAGCACGACGACGACGTCGTACTCCTTGCGTGCACCGGGCTGAACGATGAGCAGGCCGACGCTGCGGCAGCGAGCCTCGATCTACTTCGCATCCCGTACGTCGCGTCGGCGCTGTCCGATGCGACGCTGGTCATCGCGGTGCGCTCCGCCGACGCCGACGGCGCGGCCGAGCATCTTGCGACGCACCTGTCGGCGGCCGGCGCCCGCGACGCGACGGTCGGCGTGAGCCCGGCCCTGCGCCAGGACGCCGTCTACGAAGGCGTGTCGGCGGCACGGTACGCGGCAGAGTCGGCGCGGTGGAGCCACACGCGCGTCGGTCGGCACGATTCCATGACGCTCGCCGGCGTCCTCGCCGACGACGAGGTACGCGGCCGCGTCACCGCGCTTGCCGCGGCGCCGATGGCTCGACTGCGCGATCACCCACGGCTGGTCGAGTCGCTGGAGGTGTTCCTGCGTACGAACGGATCGTGGGAGACCGCGTCGCGCCTGCTCGGCGTACACCGGCACACGCTTCGCAACCGGATGGCTCGGGTCGAGGAGATCACCGGCCTCAGCATGGACGTCGCCGAGAACCGGGTTGTGTTGCTCCTCGCGCTGCTGACGCGGTGACGGCATCGCCGGGACTGCCGCCGAGGTGTCCGGCGGGGCTGGTAGCGGAGGCTTGACCCTGACACCGTGGCAGACGGGAGAACGGTGACATGTTGTCCATCGGAGCCTTCGCGCAGATCGGCCAGGTGACCCACCGCATGCTGCGGCACTGGGACCGCGCCGGCCTGCTCGACCCCGCGTACGTCGACGAGTTCACGGGATACCGGTCGTACGACCCGTCCCAGCTCGATCGCCTGCACCGGATCGTCGCCCTACGACAGCTCGGCCTCAACCTCGACGACATCGGCGTGTTCCTGGCCGACGGAGTCGATACCGAGCGGCTGTCGGCGATGCTCCGAGTACGGCGAGCCGAGGTGGAGCGCGAACACGCGATCGCGTCCGCTCGACTGGTCGATGTCGAGCGGCGGCTCCGTCTCATCGAACAGGAGTCACCCATGTCCGTGGAAATCGTCGAGAAGTCCCTGCCCGCCGTCCGGCTCGCCGGCGGCACCGCCGTCGTGTCCGAGCAACCCGAGGTTGCCGGCGTCGTCGGCCCGTTGTTCGACCGGATCGCCGGCGTCATCGGATCGGAGTGCGGCAGCCTCGAGACACCGATCGCCCAGTACGACGTGGGTGAGGACGGCCTTCGCATCGTGGTCGGCTATGAGTATGACGGCGAACCCCGGCCAGGCATCGAGATCGTCGAGCTGCCAGCGGTCGAACGGGCCGCGTGTGGCGTCCACCTCGGCACGATGGACCGGATCGCACAGAGCTGGCAGGCGATCCACGCCGAGATTCTGGCGCGTGGCCTCACCCCGAACGGGCCGTTCCGCGAGCTCTACGTACGTGCGACGCCTCCCGACGACCAGTCGGGCTGGGTGACCGAACTGCAACAACCCGTCGACGCGGCGCGCTGACCGCGCACCTTGCACGGTAATGGTGCGCTGTGCATGGTGAATCCGCCGTGCACAGTGCACGTTTACCATGTAAACATGGTAAGCGTGCCAAGGCCGGTCAGGCGTGCGGGACGGATGCCGTGATGTACGTACCGTCCGCGCGGCGGACGCCGACCTGCGGCGACGAGCCAGGCCCACCGGACATTCGCGGACCCTGGTCGGCGAGCGGTACGACCATCGGCTCACCCGCGTTGACGATCACCTGCTTGCCCCGCACCGAGAGCGAAGCCGACGAACCGTCCTCGACGGTCAGCTCGACCTCCTCCTGCCGGACGTCGACGCGCACGCGCGTACCCAGCAGCGTGATCCGGTACGTGAGCGACTCCCACGACTCGGGGAGCCGCGGGTCGATCGTCATCTTGCCGTCGTAGTCGCGTAGACCGCCGAAGCCGAACGCAAGCGCACTCCATACGCCGCCGGTCGACGCGACGTGCACACCGTCGGTCGTATTGCCGTGCACGTCGACGAGGTCGACGAACAGCGCCATGTTGAAGTACCGCAACGCCAGGTCGTGGTAACCCACCTCGGCCGCGATGATCGACTGCACGACGGCCGAGAGGGTCGAGTCGCCCGTCGTGATCGGGTCGTAGTACTCGAAGTCGGCGCGCTTCTGCTCGGGCGTGAACTGGTTGCCCTGCAGGAACAACGCGAGCACGACGTCGGCCTGCTTGAGCACCTGGAACCGGTAGATGACCAGCGGGTGATAGTGCAGCAGCAGCGGGCGGTTCTCCGGCGGCGTGTTGGAGAGGTCCCACACCTCACGGTCGAGGAAGTGAAAGTCCTGCGGGTGGATGCCGAGCCGCTCGTCGTACGGAATCGCCATCGCCTCGGCGGCTCTGCGCCACTCGCCCACCTCGGACTCGTCGAAGTCGAGCCGCGCCACCATCCGTCGGTACGCCTCCGGCCAGGTATCACGTAGCCGCTCGACCGCGGCCGCCGCACGGCGCAGGTTGAAACGCGCCATCACGTTGGTGAACAGGTTGTCGTTGACCACCGCGGTGTACTCGTCGGGGCCGGTGACGCCGTGGATGTGGAACGTGCCGTCGCCGTTCGTACGCCAGAAGCCGAGGTCGGTCCACAGTCGCGCCGTCTCGACCAGGATGTCGATCGCCTCGCGCATCAGGAAGTCGTCGTCACCGGTCGCCGCGACGTACTTGCTCAACGCGTACGAGATGTCAGCGTCGATGTGGTACTGCGCGGTGCCGGCCGCGTAGTACGCGGACGCCTCTTCGCCGTTGATCGTGCGCCACGGGAACAACGCACCGCGTTGGGTCAGGTCACCGGCGCGCCTCCGCGCGGCGTCGAGCATCTGGTAGCGGAACCGCAATGCGTTTCGGGCGAGCCGCGGCGAGGTGTACGTGAGGAACGGCATCACGTACACCTCGGTGTCCCAGAAGTAGTGCCCGCCGTACCCGGAGCCGGTCACTCCCTTCGCGGGAACACCCGCGCCCTCCGCCCGAGCCGATGCCTGCGCGAGCTGGAAGAGGTTCCAGCGCAGCGCCTGCTGCACCTCGGGCTGGCCGCCGACCTCGACGTCCGTGCGCTGCCAGTACGCGTCGAACCACGACCGCTGGTCGTCGAACTGCTTGGCGATGCCCTCGTCGACGGTGCGATCGATCGTGCGGCGGCAGCGGTCGACGAGCTCGCGCACCGGAACCCCGCGGGACGTGTGGTACGTCACGACCTTGGTCAGCGCGATGGGTACGCCCGGCTTGGCCTGGACCCGAACGGTCGTCTTCGCCATGTCGTCTTCGGCGTACGTACGCACCTGGTGCGCGTTCTCGGTCTCGACGATGTGGTGCGCACCGCACGCGAGGGTCATCCCCGAGTTCGTGCACCGATAGCCGAGGACCATCTGGCCGCCGTCGGCCTCCCGGAACTGCGGCTGCAGCACGCGACCGTTGAACCGCGACGCGCGTCGGGGGTCCATGCCCTCGCCCATCGCGGCGGCGCGTACGTGGTATTCGTCCTCGCCGTCCTGCCGGTTGAGGATCTGCGACGAGATCACGACCGGCGCCGCGTCGTCGAGCAGCGTCACCTCGAACGTCATCACGGCCAGGTGGCGCTGCGTCATCGAGACCATCCGGCGCGAACGTACGCTGACCCGCTTGCCCCCGGGCGTACGCCAGACGAGATCGCGGCCGAGCACACCGGTCGCGAAGTCGAGCGTCCGCTCGTAGTCGATCAGGTCGGCGACCGGGAGCAGCAGCGGCTCGTCGTCGACGTAGAGCCTGATCACCTTGGCGTCCGGCACGTTGACGATCGTCTGCCCGACCTTCGCGAAGCCGAACGCCTCCTCGGCGTGATGGATCGGCCACGTCTCGTGGAAGCCGTTGACGAAGGTGCCGTGCATGTGGCTCTCGCGACCCTCGGGCACGTTGCCGCGCATGCCGAGATAGCCGTTGCCCACCGAGAAGATCGTCTCGGTCGGCCCCAGGTCGTCCGCGTTGAACACGGTCTCGCGCAGGCGCCACTGGTCGACCGGAAACCTGTTCCGGTCGAGTGGATCGCCGACGGGCGGCGGCGTGTGCGAAGCCCCGATGTTCACTGAATCAACTCTCCGAGATCACTGACGACGATATCGGCTCCGGCGTCGCGTAGCGCGTCGGCGCCCGCACCGCGGTCGACGCCGATGACGAGTCCGAATGCTCCGTCCTTACCGGCCGCGACTCCGGACAGCGCGTCCTCCACCACGACGGAGTGCGCGCTGTCGCTGCCGAGCTGTCGAGCGGCGAACTGGAAGGTCTCGGGCGACGGTTTGCCATGCAGGTGCTGCTCCGCGGCCACCCTGCCGTCGACGACGACCTCGAACCGGTCGGCGATGCCGGCCGCCGCGAGGACTGCCGGTGCGTTGCGCGAGCTCGACACGACGGCGACCTTCGTACGTCGCTCGGCGAGCTCGTCGAGGTAGCGAACGGAGCCCGGGTACGGCTCGACGCCCTCCTCGGCGAGGATCACGGAGAACAGCTCGTCCTTGCGGTTGCCGAGCCCACAAACCGTCTCGCGGTCGACGGCGTCGCTCGGCTCGCCCTCGGGAAGGTCGATGGAGCGCGACTGCAGGAACGAGCGCACACCGTCGTAGCGCGGCTTGCCGTCGATGTACGCGAAGTAGTCGCCGGTCTCGTACGGTCGCTCGCCCCGCGCTGACAGGAAGTCGGTGAACATCTGCTCCCACGCGTGCATGTGCACGTCGGCGGTCGGCGTGAGCACGCCGTCGAGGTCGAACAGGACGGCGTCGGATTCCTGCCAATTCACACGAGAAGCGTAGGGCCTCCCGGTGCGAATCGTGGAAGCGGCGTCCCGACGTCTCGACAGTTGGCGGATGAAAGGATCGATGGGTACGAAACGAGCGAAGGGTACGGGCCGATGACGAGTCGGATGTCAGCCGAGATCGCCGAGCAGCCACAGGCGCTCGCGCGTACGTTGGAGAATCTCCTTCCACGCTGCGACGACATCGCCCGGCTCGCCGACGGACGCGGGCATGTGCTGCTGGTTGCGCGCGGATCGTCGGACAACGCGGCGGTGTACGCGCGGTACCTGATCGAGACGACATGTGGGCTCTCCGCCGCGCTCGCTGCACCGAGCGTCGCGACGCACTATGTCGGCGAACGTGACCTGTCCGACACGCTCGTCGTTTCGATCAGCCAGTCGGGTGAGACCGAGGAGATCGTCGCGACCCAGGCGTGGGCACACGAGCGTGGTGGCGCCACCGTCGCGATCGCGAACGTCGCCGACAGCCGCCTCGTACGCGAGGCCGACCTCGCGCTCGTGACACAGGCGGGCCCCGAGCTCGCCGTGCCGGCCACGAAGTCGTACCTCACCCAGCTCGCCGCGCTCGCGGTCGTCGCCGTCGCGCTGGCTCCCGATGACACGACGCTGCGATCCGGGCTGCAGGGAGCTTCCGCCGAGGTGGAACGACTCCTCGGCACGGCGACCGACCACGCGGTCGACATCCTGGCCGGCGCGGGCGACGTACTGGTGACCGGGCGCGGCATCGTTCTCGGCACTGCGCTGGAGACCGCCCTGAAGTTCGAGGAGACCTGCCTGCGCCCGGTGCGCGGGCTCTCGTACGCCGACCTGCGGCACGGACCGATCGCGATCGTCGACCCCGACGTGGTCGCAGTGCTCGTTGCCGCGGGTGACGGGCCGCTCGTCGACGGCATGGCGGCACTCGCCGGCGATCTCCGCGAGCGCGGTGCCGCAGTGCTCGGGATCGGCGGCGACGCTGCGTTCCGGGACGCCTGCGACGCCTGCCTTCCCGGCCCTGCGCTGCCGGAGGCGCTCGCGCCGCTCGGGCTGATCGTTCCCGCCCAGCTCACGATCGAGTCGCTCGCGCGTACGCTCGGGCTCGACCCCGACGCACCGCGTGGGCTTTCGAAGGTCACGCGTACCGACGCCGAGCGATAAGGTCACCTGGACGCCATCGCCGTGTCGAGAATGGCGCCGATTGGTTCGCGGCGCTCGACGAATGGGGCGCGCCCGACCGCGCGTACCGCGAGATCGCCGACTGGCTCACGGGCCAAGGCGTCACCGACTGGTGGGCCCAGAAGCTGATCGTCGAGTACGAGCAGAACCGGGGACTGCGAAAGCCCGGCGCGTGACCCGACGGCACCTTCGCCGGCGGCGCGAGCAAGACCCTCGCAGTCAGCGCCGACCGTGCCTTCGAGGCGGTAGCCGACGCCGAGGTCCGTATGCGTTGGCTCCCTGACCTGGAGCTGAGCGAGCGTACGTCCCGTCGTCCGCGGTCTGTGCGATTCGACGCGGCCGATGGCTCACGGGTCAGCGTGACCTTCGACGCGAAAGGTGCCGAGAAGACCGCGGTCGCCGTCGAGCAGGAGGAGTGAGCCTGCCCCGCGCTACCCGCGGGCCGCCTTGGCGTGCTCGACCGCCTCGGTCTCCTCGGGCGAGAGCTGCTGATCACATGTCCAGTCGGCGATGTTCTTCACGTACGTACGCGAGTCGCTGCGGCCGTGGATCGAGGTGATCACGATGCCGTTGCCGCCGTCGTCGAGCAGGGCGAGCGACCACGACATGTGTCCGCCCATGTCACCGAACGCGTCGTACCGCACCGCCGACATGTGCCGAAACGTCTCCGCCGAGTCCTGCCGCAGCGCCTGTACCTCGTCGCGCAGCACGTCGACGTCGGCCGGGAGTGCATCGGACGCGGCGCGCCGACGTCGTACCGCACGCGCGTCACGCCACGCGATGCCGGCCAACGCCACGCCGACCAGGGCGAGCACGCACGCGAGCAGCGCGAGGACGAGCGCGATGGAATCGGACTGCACGCGCTCACCCTAACCGCGGGTCGCGGGTTGTCCGTCGAGAACGCGCGGACCGGTCCCGTCGGTCATCCGGCAGACGCGCGTCGGCCGGGTGGGGCCGTTCGATAGAGTGGCCCGTGGTGTGCCGGGAAGTCTGGTCGGCGTTCGTTCACCCGACCCCTAGCAGGAGGCGAAGATGACTTCCTCCGAGCACGCCGATCCGACGAATCCCGATCATGACGTCTACGGGGCGTACGGTCCCGGCGGCGGCTGGATGCGCGCCGAGACGACCGGCGGCACGCTGCTGATCATCGGAGCACTGATCGCCCTGGCGTGGGCCAACACGCCATGGCGGGAGATCTACTTCGACGTGCAGGGATACATGGTCGGCCCGGAGGCGCTCGACCTCCATCTCTCGCTCGCCGAGTGGGCGGCCGACGGGCTACTGGCGATCTTCTTCTTCGTGGTCGGCGTCGAGCTCAAGGCGGAGTTCGTCACCGGCTCGTTGCGCCATCCACGCAAGGCGGCGCTGCCGATCATCGCCGCCGTCGGCGGCATGACCGCGCCCGCGATCATCTTCACCACCGTCGTGCTCGTCTCGGGTGAAGACGCGCTGCGCGGATGGGCGATCCCGACCGCGACCGACATCGCATTCGCGCTCGCCGTCCTGGCCGTCGTCGGCCGTGGGCTACCCGCAGCGATGCGTACGTTCCTGATGACCCTCGCCGTCGTCGACGACCTGCTCGCCATCACGATCATCGCGATCTTCTACACCGACGACCTGTCGCTGCTCGCGTTCGCGGGCATGCTCGTGCCTCTCGCGTTGTTCGCCTTCCTCGTCCAGAAGCGCGTCGCCACCTGGTACGTCCTCGCGCCGATCGCCATCGTCTGCTGGGGCCTCATGCATGCGTCCGGCGTGCATGCGACCGTCGCCGGTGTGCTGCTGGGCTTCACCGTTCCGGCGATGCTGCGCGACAACGAGACCCACGCGATGACCCACCGCTTCGAATGGGCCCTTCGCCCGCTGTCGCAGTGCCTCGCCCTGCCGGTGTTCGCGTTCTTCTCCGCCGGCGTTTCGGTCGCCGATGCGGGCGGCGTCGGCAAGCTGATCACCGACCCCGTGGCGATCGGCGTCACCTCCGGACTCGTGCTCGGCAAGATCATCGGAATCTGGGGCACCGTCGCGATCCTCATACGCACGACGAAGATGCACCTCGAGGAGGGCGTCACCGCGGCGGACATGCTGGCCCTGTCGATGCTCGCGGGGATCGGCTTCACCGTCTCGCTGCTCATCACCGAGCTCGCGTTCGGCCACCACTCGCCCCATACCGACCACGCGAAGGTCGCCGTGCTGTCCGCATCACTGATCGCGGCGATCATCGGCACCATCACGCTGCGCATCCGGCTCCGCGCGAGACGCGCCGTCGCGCCCTAGGTTTGCGCGACCGGTCGTGACCGACCGCCGATCGACGCGGGTACGCTGCATTGGCATGAGCGTCGAGTTCCTGCTGACATCACTGGTCATCGCGGCGACTCCGGGCACCGGTGTGCTGTACACGCTCGCCGCAGGGCTCACCCGCGGCGCCCGAGCCAGCCTGGTGGCCGTCGTCGGCTGCACGCTCGGCATCGTGCCGCACATGGTCGCCGCGATCACCGGTGTTGCGGCTCTGCTCCACACCAGCGCCGTCGCGTTCAGCGTCCTCAAGTACCTCGGCGTCGCGTACCTGCTCTACATGGCGTGGCGGACCCTCCGCGACAAGGGCTCGCTCGCCGTCGACGAGACGGCGCCCGACTCGGCCCGGAAGGTCATCACCTCGGGCATCCTGATCAACGTCCTCAACCCGAAGCTGACGATCTTCTTCTTCGCGTTCCTGCCCCAGCTCGTACGCCCGGGAGACGCGAACGGCCTGCTCCAGATGGTCGAGCTGAGCGTCGTGTTCATGGCAGTGACGTTCGTCGTCTTCGCCGTGTACGGGTTGTTCGCGGCGGCCGTACGCGAACAGGTGATCAGCCGACCGAACGTCCTCGCCTGGATGCGGCGGGTCTTCGCCGGCTCGTTCGTCGCCCTCGGCGCGAAGCTTGCCTTCAGCTCGCGGTAACGGGGGAGGTGGGTCGGTTCCCCTAGCCTTGGGGCGTGATCACTCTCGGCCGGGCGCTCATCGCGGCGTGCCTGGCCGTCATCGCGCTCGGCACGTTCACACCGCCCGCGGCGGCCGATGACGTGCTCCCACCCGCACCCGTCGCCTACGTCGGCGCGGGAAGCCTCCGGTGGGACCAGCTCACGCCACAGACGACTCCGACGCTCTGGCGCCTCGTGGGCGACTCCGCGGTGGCGTCGATGTCCGTACGCTCGGCGCGTGATGTCACGTGTTCGCTCGACGCATGGCTCACGATCGGCGCGGGCAGCAAGGCGCTCTCCGCCGAGCCGACCGGCGATCGCAGCAGCCTGAACCCCGGTCAGCTCGAGGGTGAGCTGCCGGCATCCTGCCCGGCCATGCCGGAGGTGAACGGCGGCAGCGTCGCCGACTGGCAGAAGTACGTCGACCTGCAGACGGACGCGAGCGGCGCGTACGGCCGTCCCGGCACGATCGGCGAGGCGCTGGCCGACGCCGGGGTGTGCGCCACCGCGATCGGGCCGGGTGCTGCCGTCGCCCTCGCCCGCACCGACGGGAGCGTGGCGAGGTACCAGACCGAGTGGAGCCGGCGAGCACAGGTGGATTGCCCGGTGACGGCGATCGACGCGGGCGACCTCGCCGGCGACCACGAAGACCCCACCGAGGCGGAGCTCGGCCGCATCGACGCCCTCGTCGCCGACGTGATCGAGGCGGCACCGGGTGGCTCGTACGTCATCGTCAGCGGCACCACCGACAGCGAACATGCCCCGACCCGACCACAGGTCGCGATGCTGTACGAGGTGGGCTCGGGCGAGGCGGCCTGGCTGACGTCGGAGACGACCCGCCGTAGTGGACACGTCCATATCGGCGATGTCGGCGCAACGATCCTGGCTGCCGCCGGTGTCGATGCCGACCAGGTCGATGCGCGCACGATGACCGTCGCCGACGAGCGCGACCTGTCGATCGCCGACACCGTTGCCGACCGCGAGGACGTCGCCGAGCTGAGCACGGTCATCCCCGACGACGGTCCGGTGTTCGGTGCGTGGATCGTCGCCGTCCCGCTCGCCGTCATGGCCGCCAGCCTCATCGCGCTCATCGCGCGGCGGCGCGGCGCGGCATGGGCTCGCCATCCGGCGTTCGTACGGATCGGGATCGTGGCGGCACTGTTCGCCACGGCGATCCCCAGCGCGCTGTACCTCGCCACCGCGGCGCAGTGGTGGCACTCCGACCACCCGACGATCACGCTGGCGACGGTGGTCGTCGCGATCGCCGCGGTCATCACCGGGCTCTGTCTGATCCTGCGCTGGGACCGCCCGTACCGTTTCGTCGCGGTGCAGTCGGGCATCACGTTCGCCGCATTGACCGTCGACGGCGTCATCGGCACGCCCTTGCAGGTCGGCAGCCTGCTCGCGGCAGGTCCCGTGTACGGCGGCCGCTTCTTCGGGTTCGGCAATGTCACGTTCGTCGTGTACGCGGTCAGCGCCATGCTCGTTGCGGCCGTCGTCGCGCAGGAGCTTCGGCGACGGGCTATGCCCCGCGCGGCATTGCTCTCCGCCGTCGGCATCGGGCTGGTCGCGATAGCCGTCGACGGCTGGCCGACGTTCGGCGCCGACTTCGGCGGCATGCTGTCACTAGTCCCTGGCGTCCTCGTACTCGTGCTGCTGCTCGCCGGCGTACGTCTCGGGTGGGGTCGGCTCGTGGCGGCGGCCGCCTCGGGTGCGCTCGTCGTCGCGCTCGTCTCGTACCTCGACTACCTACGACCGCCGGGTGAGCGCAGCCACTTCGGGTCGTTCATCGCACGCGTCCGCGATGGGGAGGCGTGGGACCTGCTCGACAACAAGATCGATGCGCTGGTCGCGAGCTTCAGCGGCCCCGTCGGCTGGCTCGAGATCGCCGGGTTCGCGATCGGCGTCGCCGCTGTCCTGCGGCCGGCCCGGCTTCACGTACCCGAGCTCGCCGGCCTGTACGACGCCTGGCCGACGCTTCGACCGGCGTTGATCGCGATTGTCGTGACGTGCGGCATCGGATCGCTCGTCAACGACTCGGGCGTACTCGTCTCCGGACTCGCCGTCGTGACCGTGGCACCGCCGATGATCGCGACGTGCGCCTGGTACGCGACCCGCTCGCCATCCGTCGAGGAGGTGACGGCGCATGACCGCGCGCTCTGAGCGACGCTGGCCGGCCGGCTGGCGCGGCACCGTACTCGGTGCCGCCGCGCTGATCACCGTCCTGACGGTGCTCGCACGCGTCGCCGGCTTCGCACGCAACTGGGTCTTCGCGCACACCGTCGGGCAGACGGAGCTCAACGGCGTCTACATGACGGTGAACACCGTTCCGAACATCCTGTACGAGATCGTCGCGGGCGGTGCGCTGGCGAGCCTCGTCGTACCCCTGCTCGCCCATGCGGTGGCGAAGAACGATCGCGAACAGGTCGACCGGACGGCCTCTGCGCTGCTGACCTGGACGATCGTCGTACTCACCCCGCTCGCCCTGGCGATCGCCGTCCTGGCCGAACCCATCGCCCGGTTCATGCTTCGCGACGGTGCCGGAGTCGACGTCGGCGCCTCGATGTTGCGGGTGTTCGCACCGCAGATCGTGCTGTATGGGATCGGCGTCGTGCTGACCGGCATCCTGCAGGCCCACAAGCGATTCGGCGGCCCAGCGGTTGCGCCGCTGCTGTCCAGCCTCGTGGTGATCGCGGCGTACGTCACGTACGCCGTGGCAGCGCCGCGCGGCACCGACCTCGACACGGTGACGACTGGTCAGCAGCTGATCCTCTCGGTCGGCACCACGCTCGGCGTCGTGGCGCTGAGCCTCAGCCTGATCGTCCCCCTGGGCCGGCTCAGGCTGCGGCTACGGCCGTCGCTGCGCTTCCCCTCCGGAGTGGGGAGATCCGTGCGGGCGCTCGCGTACGCGGGCGTCGCCGCCCTGGTCGCGCAGCAGGCATCGGTCGTCGTCGCGCTGCTGCTCGGCAACGCCGTGTCACCAGTGACGACGGCGGTGTTCGTACAGGCACAGACGATCTATCTGCTGCCATGGGCGGTGCTCGCCGTACCCGTCGCAACGACGGTGTTCCCACGGCTGACCGAGAGCTGGGCGAGCGGAGACCGCACCACGTACCGCGCGCAGCTCTCCGCTTCGACCTGCATGATCATCGTGCTCGCGTGCGGTTCGGCCGCCGCAAGTATCGCGGCAGCCCGGCCCCTCGCCAGGGTGATGGTGCAGGGAGTACCCGGCACGAACAGCGTCGACGAGCTCACCGCCGGCATCGTCGGCTTCGCGCCGGGCCTGCTCGGGTACGGCCTGTTCGCCCTGCTGTCGCGAGCGCTCTACGCCACCCACGAGACGACGTCGACCGCGATCGCCTGCGTCGTCGGCTGGTTCACCGTGATCGCTGCCGACGTCGTGATCGCGTCCGCGTTCGAGGAGTCCGACCGGGTGCTCGCGCTGGCGATCGGCAACAGCGTCGGCATGACCGTCCTCGGTGCCGGTCTGCTCTGGGCGGTCGTACGCCGCGCAGGTGCGCACGCGCTTGCGGGCGCGCCGCGCGTCGTGGCCGTATCTGTCACCGCCGGCCTGGCCGCGGCGGCGGTCGGCTGGTGGTTCGAGAGACTCATCGACGGCGGCAACGCGTGGGCTGCCGTCGTGCAGGGACTCGCATCCGCACTCGTCGCCGCCGCCGTGTTCGGCGCACTCGCGACTGCCGCGATCCGGGCACCGATCGTCAGTGCCGTGTCCGCACTGCGGGGCGGCGCCACCGCCGAGACGGGGGACTCCGATGCCGAGACGAACTGAAGCGCTCATTTCCATCGCGACGACGACCGGCGGCACCGGGCGACACGTGCGGGTTCTCGCCGCGGGTCTCGTGGACCGAGGCTGGCGCGTCACCGTGTGCGGCCCGCGTCCGACTGAGGACCAGTTCGGCTTCACCGGTTCTGGCGCCGCCTTCGAGCCGTTAGACATCGGCAGTCGACCGTCGCTGTCGAACGCCTCCTCGATCCGCACGTTGCGGCGTCTCGCGAGCACCCACGACATCGTGCATGCGCACAGCCTGCGCGCCGGAGCCATCGCCGGTGTCGCGACGCCTCGCTCGGTTCCGCTCGTCGTGACCTGGCACAACGCCGTACTCGCGTCGGGGCGGGCGCGGCGCGCGTACTCCGTACTCGAGCGGTACGTCGCTCGGCGCGCCTCGTCGACCCTGTGCGTTTCGGGTGACCTCGTCGAGCGCGTACGCGAGCTGGGCGGGCGCGACGTGCACCTCGCGCCGGTCAGTGCGCCGACTCTTCCAGAGCCTTCGACCACACCCGACGCCGTACGTGCAGAGCTCGGGGCCCTCGATCGGCCACTCGTCGTGTCGGTCGGCAGGCTCCATGCCCAGAAGGGATATCCCTACCTCGTCGCGGCGGCGCACCTCCTTGCCGAGCGCGATCCGGCACCGCTGTTCGCGATCGCCGGCGACGGCCCGGACCGTGCCACGATCGAGCAGCAGATCGCCGCGACCGGAGGGCCCGTACGGCTGCTCGGCGACCGCGCGGACATACCGGACCTGTTGCGGGCCGCCGACGTCATGGCGCTTGCGAGCGAGTGGGAGGGCAGCCCGCTCGTCGTGTCTGAATGCCTCCGTGCGGGCGTGCCGTTCGTCGGCACGGCGGTCGGCGGCGTACCCGACATGGTGGGCGATGCCGGGCTGCTGGTGCCGCCTCGAGACCCAGATGCACTCGCCGATGCGATCACCGCTGTGCTCGACTCGCCTGAGCAGGCGGAGACTCTGCGTGAGGCCGCGCACGAGGCGGCCGCCCGGCTGCCGACCGACGAGTCGGTGGTCGCCGACGTCGTCGGCACGTACGCCCGACTGCTCGGGGAGCCGGTGTGACGCGTAGGAACGCGACGTGGGCGGCACTTGCGGCGGCAGTCGTCGTGCTGCTGCTTGCGGCGGTGCGGATCGCGGACGGTGCCGACACACACCCGCTGCCGCCGGCAGACCGCGTTGTCGTGCTCGGAGTTCCTGGTCTGACCTGGGACGACATCGACACCGACGAGACACCGCACCTCGCGGCCGCGACCGAGCATGGTCAGAGCGGAATGCTCACCGCACGCGGCGCCGGCTCGTTCACCTGCCCGCTTGACGGTTGGACGACGCTCGGCGCCGGCAATCGCGCGATGTACAGCGATATCGACCGCTCCTGCGACGAGCAGCGAACCTCGGCCGCAGATCCCCGCTCGGCCGCAGATGCCAACGAGGACTTCAAGTTCGGCGCCGAGGTCGGTGCGCTCGGCCGTGCCGTCGAATGTACGACGGTGTACGGAACCGCGGCACGCCTCGCCGCCTCGGACGGGTCCGGCGAGTCCGACGTACGGCGCCGCGGAATGCCGAGTGACGTAGACCCGGCCACCTGGGCGAAGCGGTGGAGCACCTGCCCACTCACGCTCATGACGACGCCCGCGCTCGGACATGGCGACCGTCGCGCCGTCCGGGTCGCCGAAGCCGACCGGCTCGTCGGCGCCCTCATCGGCGCGCTCGAGCACAGTTCGGCGACCCGGCTGCTCATCGTCGGTGTCTCCGACACACCCGGCACGGCCCCGACGATGAACGCGGCGATCGCCGTCGGCGCCGGCGACGAGGCGGGCGTCCTTCGCTCGGCCAGCACCGGCCGCACCTCGTACGTGCAGCTGATCGACGTCGCACCGACGGTCCTCGACGTACTCGGCATCGACCAGCCGACGTCGATGACCGGGCGGGCCTGGCAAGCGACCGACGACTCGGCGAACGCGGGCGACCGGATCGACGAGTTTCGCGAGGCGACGGCGAAGGCCGACGCACATCGGTCGATCACGGCGCCCTCGTTCTGGGCGTGGGACGTACTGGTCGCGGGGTTCTGCCTCTTCGCCGTCGTCCTGCTTCGTCGCGGCCCTGGCACGAGCGGCCTTCGCCTGGCCGGCGTCGCCGTCGGGTCGGCACCGGTCGGTACGTTCCTCGCCAACCTGGTCCCGTGGTGGCGCGCCGACCCGTACTGGCCGGCGTACGTGCTCGCCGTGGCGGGCGCGACGGCCGTCGTTGCCGCGGTTGCGTGGTTCGGGCCGTGGCGTCGGCTGCCATTCGGCCCACCGGTCGCCGTTGCGGTAGTCACCGTCGGCACGCTCGCGATCGACGTCGTGTTCGGTTCGGTGCTGCAGCTCGACTCGACCCTCGGGTACAACCCGATCGTTGCCGGACGCTTCGTCGGGTTCGGCAACATGCCGTTCGCCGTGTACGCCGTTGCCGGGATGATCGTCATGGCGGCGCTGATGGCCGGGCGGGCCCGCCGACAGGTCTACGTCGTCGGTGCGGTCGGCGGCGTCACGATGGTCGCGATCAACGGGGCACCCGGTGTGGGTTCCGACTTCGGCGGGGTGCTCGCGCTCGTACCCGCGGTCGTGCTGCTCACGGCGGTGGCGGCAGGTCACCGGCTGACCTGGATCGGCGTCGCCGCAGCGCTCGTCGGCGGTGTGGTCGTCGTGAGCGTGGTGGCGATCCTCGACCATCTACGCCCCGAGGAGGCGCAGACGCACCTCGGCCGGTTCGTCGGTCAGGTACTCGACGGCACGGCATGGCAGATCGTCGACCGCAAGCTGGACGCGAACCTCAACCTGCTGCTGCACAGCCCGGTCGCGATTCTCGTACCCGTGCTGTTGGCGATGTGCTGGTGGCTCCTCCGCGCATCGGACGCGCCCGGGAGGCTGCTCGCCCGCTCGTACAGCCCCATCGTCGCCGCGACGTACGTCGGCGTCGCAACCGTCGCACTCGTCGGCACCGCGATAAACGACTCGGGCATCGCCGTGCTCGTCGCCGCGGGAGCCGTGGCCGTACCTCTGTGGGTCGCGTCGCTGGATAAGGTGCGGAAATGACCGCTACCCGCGAACCATCGCTCGGAGCCGACACCGAGGTCGGTTCCCTCGAGGTCGTGATGCTGCATCGGCCGGGACCCGAGCTGAAGCGCCTCACGCCACGCAACAACGACTCCCTGCTGTTCGACGGCATCCCGTGGGTCGACCGGGCACAGGACGAGCACGACGTCTTCGCCGATGCCCTCCGCCGCCGCGGAGCCGAGGTGCTGTACCTCACCGACCTGCTGGTGGAGACCCTTCGTGATCCGGAGGCCCGGCAGATCGCGATCGAGCAGCTCACGGCCAGCTTGCGCCTCGGAGAGACGCTTCGCGCGTACCTCGTCGAAGCGCTCCACGACCGCTCACCCGACGACCTCGCCGCCGTGATGACGGCCGGGCTGCGCAACGACGAGGTTCGGCTCGAGCACAGCATCGTGACCGGGCTCCTCGCGCCCGAGGACTTCCTGATCGACCCGCTCCCCAACCTGCTCTTCACCCGCGACTCGTCGGTATGGCTGCGCGATCGGGTCGCGATCACCAGCCTCGCGATGCCTGCACGGTGGCGCGAGACCCAGCTCACCGGGCTCATCTACGACAAGCATCCGCGCTTCACCGGTACCCCGAGGATCCACGGCGGCTCGCTCGAGCACGTCGAGGGCGGCGACGTGCTGCAGCTCGCGCCCGGCGTCATCGCGATCGGTGTCGGGGAGCGTACGACGCCGGCGGGCGTCGAGCGCTTCGCGCGGCAGCTGTTCGAGCACGGCCTCGCCGAGACGGTGCTCGCGGTGCCGATCATGCAGGAGCGCGCCACGATGCACCTCGACACGGTCGTGACCATGGTCGACGTAGACAAGGTCGTGATGTACCCGAACATCGACAACCTCGTCGCGTACGCCATCACGAGCGACGGCGACGAGCTGAACGTCGGGCAGGCGAAGCCGTTCCTCGATGCCGCCGCCGTGGCGATGCGCATCGACCGGTTCGAGCGGATCGACACCGGGCTCGATCCGGTCACGGCCGAGCGCGAGCAGTGGGACGACGGCAACAACACGCTCGCCATCGCCCCACGCGTCGCCGTCGCGTACGAGCGCAACACCGAGACGAACGCGCGGCTCGAGGCGGCCGGCATCGAGGTGATCGCGATCAGCGGCTCCGAGCTCGGCTCGGGTCGCGGTGGCCCGCGCTGCATGTCGTGCCCGATCGTGCGCAGGCCGCTGCCGCAGGCCCGCTGAGCCGCACGTTTCGGCCCCAGTTTCGCGATTTCAGGGGCCCAAAGGTGCGGCTCACGGGGCGTGCACGTCCCAGGTCTCGCGTACCCGGTCGAGCCAGCCACCGATCAGTGCGGCGACGGTCTGGCGCTGCTCGATGTGCGCGTTGTGGCCCGCCCCGTCGATGATGCTGACGTTCGCCCGGGGGTAATGCTCGAGCGCGTCGACGGCGTCGCGGTAGCCCGCGACGTGATCCTGTCGCCCGCAGATGATCTCGGTGGGACCGGCGTACGGCGGCACGGTCGACTCCGGGTACGTCGAGAGGCCGTACCGCTGTCGGATCCGCCCGAGCGCAACCTCGTCGGCCGCCCGCGCGCCCGGCAGGATCGAGTCGCGGAACAGCTCCCACGTCTCGGCGGACTCGAGGACGGCCACCTCGGTGTAGTCCGCCGCGTCCTCGGGCGAAAGACCGGCAATGAGCGCGGGATCGCGCCGCAGTACGGTCCGTGGCGGCACCTGCCGGACGTCCGGATGGGGACCAATCATCGGGCACAGCAGCGCGAGCCCGCGTACGCGATCGCGATGATGCGCTGCCAGGTAGCGGGCGATCCCGCCGCCGTACGACTGGCCGAGCACCGCGTACGGCCGATCTCCCAGCGTGTCGTCGACGAACTCCGCCACCTCCCGCGCCACCGCGTCGGTCGAGTCGATGTGCGGGCCCGCCGGCGACTGCCCCATGCCCGGCAGGTCGGCGTAGATCCGTCGCCAACCGGGGCGTCCGTCGAACACGTCCCCATCGATCACGGAGAGTAGTCGGTGATCGGCGAAGAAGCCGTGCAAGAGCATCAGGGGCAGGCCGGAGCCGTGTTCGCTCGCGTACATGGGGTGAGTTTGTCAGATCCGGACGCGCCCGCGACGGGCCCGGAGACATGGAAGCCCCGGCCGTCGCTGACGGGGGATACAACGACGACCGGGGTACAAACTAGATTAGTTGAGCGGTCACTCTTGTGCAAGTGCTCAACACGATCTCACGAAAATGTGATCAACGAATGGTGAGCTGCCGGTTCGCGAGCCCCGCCCGCGCCGAACGCTCCGCGCTACTCAGCGTCGACGAGTCGTCGAGAGCCTCGGCGAGCCGCCCGGAGAACGCGTCGGCCGGATCCTCGAGCGCCTCGGGGCCGACGTCGCCCTCGAGCTCCCAGACGGGTACGAGAACGCCGTGGGCGCGGAACGACCCGATCAACCGGGTGCCGTCACCCAGCCGGTCGTCGCCGGCGGCATGGAGCCGGGCGAGCGCATCGAGAAGGGTGTTCTCGGTATGCGGCAGCACCCAGCGCAGGTAGCGGCGATCGCCCATCTGGGTCCAGTACGCCGCGTCGACGCTGGTCAGCCGCGCGGTCGGCGCCGCCGCGTCGTTTGCGGCCTGCAGGGACGCCGCCACCTCGCCGGACGGGTCGTCGACGTCGGCGATCCAGAAGTCGAAACCGTCGTGCACCTGGACGTCGAACCCCGCGTCGGGGTCGACGAGGTCCTGCATCCGGCGGCCCGGCCCGGGATCCTCGACGGCTTGGACGGTGCTGCCCGGCTCGGTCTCGAGTGCGTGTTCCAGCACGGCCGCGAGATCGCGGCTCACGTCGCCGAAGTTGTGCTGAACCTGCAGGCCGAGCCACACCGTGCCGTCGGGGCGTACGAGCGCGGGCGCGGCCATCGGAAGCAGCGAACACACCTGCACCGAACGGTCGCCGTCGGAACGCAGCGTGATCGCCGCCGTCGCGGCGGGGACGATCTCACGCAGCGCGATCCAGTCGCACTCGCCCGGGAGCCCTTCGAAAGTACGGGCCACGAAGGGTGCGCTCGCGTTGGCGCTCCCGTGGCAGTTCTTGTAGCGGCGCCCCGACCCGCACGGGCACGGCTGGCGGGGTGACGGCGCATCGGGATCGGTGGTGGTCGTCGCGGGCTGGTCGACCCGTCGCCGCGTTCGCTTCGCCATCAGCTGCCCTGGCCTCCGTACGGATTGCCGGGCTGGCCGCCGGGTGGCGGTTGGCCGGTCTGCGGCGGTTGGCCCGTCTGAGGCGGCCGGGGCGGCTGGCCGTAGGGTCCGCCCTGCTGCGGCGGTGGTCCGTACGGGCCCTGCTGGGGTGGGCGCTGTCCGTACGGCGGCTGCTGGCCGTACTGCCCGCCCTGCGGCGGCTGCTGCGCGTACGGGTTGGGCTGCTGGACGAACGGCGTCGTCGGCTCGGGCCGGCCGGCGTCGCCGGTCTCGGTCGGTGTCGGGGTCGCTCCGGGTTGACGCAGCGCAACGGCGCCGAGGAGGAGCCCGACGCCCATCAGTACGAAGCCGCCGCCGACGGCGATGTAGCCGTTCGCGATCGTGTCGGCCTCGTCGCTCGAGGTGAGGTACGCGCCGACGCCGGCGGCAATCGCGCCGACGACGAGCACACCGAACCCGGTGAACCCGAGTCCGGAGCGGCCGCGGCGCCCCGAGGAGGTCGCGAACAGCCAGAGCAGCACGGCGATGACAACGAGGGCGATGGCGCCGTACATCATGTACATGTCGAGCTTGTCGCTGTCGGAGGCGTCGCTCTCCGAGACCGAACCGGCGTCGTCGGCGAGGTCGGCGAAGACGCCGCGGCGCATGATCGCCGCGAACGCGCCATAGACGATCGCCGCGAGCGCCGCGAGCAGCCCGACGATGGTCGCGATCACACCGAGCTTGGAGGAGCCGCCTTCGTCGCCGGCGGGCGGCTCGGACCAGCCGCCCTGCTGCTGGGCGTACTGCTGCTGGGCGTACTGGGGCGGGACCTGACCGCGTGGCTGACCCTGGGACTGCACCGGCTGCTGGCCGTACTGCGGCTGAGCGCCCTGACCAGGCCATGGCTGCTGCGGACGTCCGCCCCCGCCGCTAGGCGTGTTCGGATCGTTGTTCTGCATCGGTCGGCCCTTCTCATCCCGGCGCTGTCGCCACGCAGCCTATCGGAGACACCGTCCGCGCGTACCGTCCGGCGACCGACGGCGCGACCGAGCGACACGCATGGGCATGATGGGACCATGAACGAGATCTCGATCCCGACCGTGCAGGTCGAGGGCGTACCCGAACCGTTGCCCGAGTCGGTCGTCGTACTCGACGTACGCGAAGAGAACGAGTGGCAGGGCGGTCACGTCGATGGCGCCGTCCACATTCCGCTCGGGGAACTGCCCGCACGGATCGACGAGCTGCCCGACGGCAAGCAGGTGCTCGCGATCTGTCACGTCGGCGGACGCTCCGCGCAGGCGACCGGCTACCTCGTCCAGCGCGGCTACGACGCCGTCAACCTCGACGGCGGCATGATCGCCTGGCAGCGGGCCGGGCGGCCGGTGGTGTAGCCGCATCCACTCGGGCGGCGACCGCTCTGCCCGCTGGCCGGCCTAACAAATAGACATTTGTTAGGCCAGGGCGTAACAAATGTCTATTTGTCCAGGGCGCTCCGCGCCGATCCAGGCCGGGATTCGTCCACAGAGTCGTGGTTCTCCACAGCGGCGACCTGCGGTACGGCCCGCGGGGCCGGGCGACACGCACAGTGCAGGTGTGAACCTGACTCGTACCGAACGCATCGATGACCCACCCGGCTGGACCCAGATTGAGCGCGACCAGCGTCGAGTCGTCACGTCGGCGCAGGCCTCCATCGCATTCGGCAAGCCGTTCGTCATCAACCAGCTCCACAAGCACCGATGGCAGCGCCCGTGCCGAGGCGTCATCGTCGTGCACAACGGACCCATCCTCGAGTCCGAGAGGCGAATGGTGGCCCTTCTGTCGGGCCCTCCCCGGTCGGTCCTCGGTGGCCTCACTGCACTAAGAGAGGACGGCTTCGCCGGGTTCGAATCCGTGGACGCCAGGCCCCGGATCATCGTCCCAGCAGGTGCTCGTCGGCCGAGCAACCGAGACGTCGACGTCCACTGGTCGGAGCACCTCGGTGACGACGATGTGCACCCTTTGCAGGTCCCAGTGCGCACTCGACCTGCCCGTAGTGCTCTCAACGAGGCGGCCTGGTCACGACCGCCCCGGCTCGCCCGGGCGCTGATCCTCTCCGTCGTTCAGCAGGGACTCGCACGACCCGACGACCTGATCGCACGACTCGCGACGTGGCCGAACGGGCAGCACCACGGGCTCATCATGGAGTCGACGCTGGACGCCGCTGGTGGCACCCAGTCATTGCCTGAAGGAGATTTCGTACGGATCTGCACCCGTCAAGGCGCTCCTCCGCCAAGCCAGCAGGTCGTGCGCCGTCGCCCAGACGGCAGGCTATTCGTCGACATCGAATGGCGACAGCATGACGTTGCCGTCGAGATCCACGGCATTCCCCACATGCGCGTCCTCAATTGGGAGGCGGACCTGATGCGGGCGAACGAGATCGTGATCGCCGGTCCTCGCCTGCTGATCTTCAGCTCGTACGCCGTCCGCCACGAACCGGATCGCGTCTGGGATCAGGTGTGTCGCGCCCTACGCCTCGGCGGCTGGCGCGGTTGAGCGCCGAAGGGCACCGCGGTGGTCGGACGCCCTACTTCAGCAGCTTCGACATCCGCCGGTCGGCGAGCTTCTTGCCGGCGGTCTGACAGGTCGGGCAGTACTGCAGCGAGGAGTCTGCGAAGGACACCTCGGCCACCGTGTCGCCGCAGACCGGGCACGCCTCGCCGGTACGCCCGTGCACACGCATGGCGGACTTCTTCTCCTTCTTCAGCTCGGCCGCCGCGACGCCCTCCGACCGCTCCATCGCATCGCGCAGGGTCGAGTCGATCGCGGCGTACAGCTCGTCGACGACGTCGCCCTCGATCGCACTGGCCGGCTTGAACGGTGACATCTTCGCCACGTGCAGGATCTCGTCGGAGTAGGCGTTGCCGATTCCGGCGATCGTCTGCTGGGTACGTAGCACGCCCTTGATCTGCGCACGCCCGGCGTCGCGCAGGATCTGCGCGAACACCTCGCGGGTGAACTCGGGTCCGAGCGGGTCTGGGCCCAGGCGGGCGACACCGGGTACGTCCGCGGGGTCGCGGACGGCGTACACCGCCAGCCGCTTCTGCGTCCCGGCTTCGGTGACGTCGAAGCCGGAGTCGTCGTCGAGTACGACCCGGAGCGCGAGCGGTCCCTTGCCGCCGGGGCGTGGCGGCTTCGCGGGCATGGCGTCCTTCCAGCGGACCCAGCCGGCGCGGGACAGATGAATGACGAGGTGGAGCCCCGCGGCCTCGATGTCGAGGAACTTGCCGTGACGGTCCACGCCGTCGACGACAAGTCCCCTGAACGCGTCGAGGGGAGGGTCGAACGTCTTCAGCGCACTGAACGCGGTCAGGTGCGCGTTGACGATCGCCCGCCCCTCGAGTCGAGGTCGCAGGTCGGCCACCAGGGCAGCGACTTCAGGAAGCTCGGGCACTACCCCAGTGTGCCGCAGACTGCGGCCGGAGTCGGGTTACTTCCCGCTTGCGGCCGACTTCAGCTTCGACCCGGCGCTGACCTTGACGCCGAATCCGGCAGGGATCTCGAGCGGCTCACCGGTCGCCGGGTTGCGGCCGGACCGCGCGGCGCGCTCGACGCGCTCAACGGTCAGCAGGCCCGGGATCTGTACCTTGTCGCCCTTGCCGACGGCGGCGATCAGCTCATCGCCGAGTGCGGTCACGAATGCGTCGGCGTCGGCCTTGGTGCGGCCGGTGCGCTCCGACAGCGCGTTGACGAGTTCAGAGCGGTTCATGTGGGTTCCTTCGACAGATTCGAGTGCAAAACACGAACGATCATAGGCGTCGTACCCTCACGACGTTGCGAAGGCTCGCGGTAAGGGCACCGAACAGACCGTTGGCAAGGCCTCTAAGTACGCATTTCGGGGCATTTCGGTTACTCCGAGTGACGAAAGGTGCGGCGTCTGCCACTGCACGTCGATCAACCGCTCGCCCGCATGCTCGTCGTCGAGCAGGGAAACCAGGCCCATCAAAGCGACCTTCGACGCGTCGCGTACGTGGTGGAACATCGACTCTCCGGCGAAGAGACCGCCGATCGCGATGCCGTAGACGCCTCCGGCGAGCACTCCGTCGTGGGTGCGGGCCTCGATCGAATGAGCCCATCCGAGATCGTGCAGGCGTACGTACGCGTCGCGAATCGACTCGGAGATCCAGGCTCCGGGACGCTGCGGATCACCACATGCATCGATCACCTCGCCGAATGATCGGTCGACGGTGATCTCGAACCGATTGAGCGAGCGGCGCAGCGATCTGCTGACATGAGCGTCAGAGACCCGCAAAACTCCCCGCGTCACTGGTGACCACCACAACATCGGCTCGATCTCCTCGACCGGCATCGGAAACGCGCCGCGCGAGTACGCATTGAGGATCGTCTGCGGCTCGAGGTCCGCACCCGCCGCGACGCAGTCCTCCGCGGGCCACGTTGCGGAGTCGAACGTCCAGCGCGACGGGGGCAGATCGAAGACGGGCGGCATCGCGCGCCAGCGTAACCTTCGAAGGTCCACGAGCCCGGGACGTAGGCCGAGTCTGCGCGCGATCGGTACGCTTCCGGTGTCGCATCCCGCATTTGGAAGGCATACATGGGCGTTGGACGGATGGCCGCGAAGGGCATCACACCGATCGGCAAGAAGATCGCGCCGAAGGTCACCTCCGGGTACGTACGCGAGATCCTCGAACGAGCGATCGACGGATACGGCCCGATCAAGGCCGCCGGCGCTTCGGCCGATGCGCGACTCGTCGATGCCAAGGGCGATGTCGAGGACGCGATCGACGCGGCCGTCGCCCAGCACGTCCGGTACGCGGGCATGCAGGGCTTTGCGACCAACATCGGGGGCGGCATCACGCTTGCGGTGTCCATCCCGGCGAACGTCACCGGTCTCGCCCTCCTGCAGTCGCATCTCGTCGCAGCGATCGCCCACCTGCGGGGGTACGACCTCGACGATGCTCGCGTACGCAACGCGATCCTGGCCTGCCTACTCGGCGAGGACGGCGTGAACGAGCTGATCAAGAAGAAGAAGCTGCCCGGCACCCCGATGGCGATCGCGACGTCACCCGTTCACGATCCGGAGCTCGACACGACGGTCGCCCGGCACGTCACGACGGAGCTGCTCGCCAAGGTCACCGGTAGGCGGGCCGCGCTCGTCGTCAGTCGCCGAATCCCCGTGCTGGGTGGGGGTGTCGGCGCCGCGACCGACGCCTACTCGACGTACCAGATCGGCACGTACGCGCGCGAGCAGCTGCACGAGAGAAGGGTCTGAACGTGGTCTACACGGCCGATCGTGATGGTTCGGCGGCGGCTGCTGTTCGCCTTCGCCCCGCCACCGCAGAAGATGTGGGTGGCGTCCTCGCGCTGTGGTCGATCGCAGCGGAGAACGCCGGTCGGCCGTCCGACACGCGCGACGCCGTCGGCCGACTGCTCGCACGCGATCCCGATGCACTGTTGCTGGCGGTCGACGAGACAGATCGGGTCATCGGCACCATCATTGTCGGATTCGACGGCTGGAGGTGTCACCTCTACCGGCTCGCCGTACACCCGGACGCCCGTCGGCAGGGAGTCGGACGGTTGCTGCTCGAGCACGCGGAGCAGCGCCTTCGTGATCTCGGCGGCACCCGGATCGACGCGATGGTGCTCGAGCAGAACCAGCTGGGACAGCGAGTCTGGGGCGCCGCGGGCTACACGGAGCAAGACGACTGGCGGCGGTGGGTCAAGCCGATCACCGACTCCGCCTGACGGTGCTCAGAAGCGCAGTTTGCGTCGTACCCGCCCGGCGAAGCGGCGTATGCGCCGGCGGCGCGCATGGGCGGCCACGACCTCCTGGACGCGCGCCTCACCACGCTGCTCGGCCTCGCGGGCTGCGCCTGCGCCGCGCTCGCGTTCGTGCACGAGCTCGGCGAGGAGGGTGTCGATGACGTCGAGCGCGACCCTGAGCTGCTCGCCCGGGCCCACCTGGTCGGGATCGACGAACTCGCCTTGGTCCTCCACCACGCGCAGCTCGTCGAGGTCACCCCGCACGTCGTACGCGTGCCCGCGCAGCTCGTCGATCCATTCCGACGTCAGGTCGCGCGCCCAGTCGCGGTGTCGAGGTGGCAGGATCAGCCGGTGCGCACCGTCGCGGCCGGCGAGCGTGCGGTGTGCGAGGAGCTCGCGTACCCACTCGCGGTAGTACGGCCCTTCGTACGTGGTCGGCGGGTTTCGCTTGTTCAGCTTGCGGATCACCGTCGTCTCGACCGCGCCGAGGCTCACATTCGCGCGATCGGACTCCTCGGTCAGCCACTCGGACTCGATGCCCCACAGCGTCATCAGCCGATCGAGCAGCAGCGCCCGCGGCGCACCCGGAGGCGGCACGGTGACCAGGTGGACGTTCTCGTCCGGAACCTCCGAACCCCACCGGCGAAGTACGTCCGGCCAGTTCTGCACCGCCCAGAACCACCGGCTGCTGTAGCTCTGCGGCTCGTCGCGACGAAGATCCTTGAGGAACGCGTCGTACTTGTGCTTCTTGCGGTGCTTGACCTGCTCCTGCCACTCCGCCGGTACCTGTCGGCTCAGGTCGCGGGCGGAGTAGACGATGTGCACGTCGGACCCGGCGAGCGAGTTGACCGCACGCTTGGCCTGCTCCTCGGTCGCGCCCGCGAACACCTCGTGCGAGATGATCACGGTGCCGTTCCACTTCTGCGCCTTACCGACGAGGTAGTCCCACGACCCGGGCGCGTCGACCTCGAGCCCGCCCCACGTACGCTCCAGCAGGTCCAGAGCCGCCATGAAGTGCGCATCGCGGCGGCGACCGGGGTACAGGATGCCGCGATCGGCCAGCGCCTTGCGGTTGTTGTACAGAAGCTCCTGCACCATCGACGTGCCGGTCTTCGGTGCCCCGACATGCAGGAATACCTTCGCCATGGCGGCAAGGTTACCGCTCGGTGTTCGCGGCCCTCACGTCACGCCGGTCAGTCTGTCGCCCGATCCGCGAGCGCGCGTACGACGGCCGACGGACTCGGTCGGCCCAGGTGCTTCGCCATCCAGGCACTCGCCTCGACCATCGCGTCGAGGTCGACGCCGTGCTCGATGCCGAGACCGTCGAGCATCCACACCAGGTCTTCGGTGGCGAGATTGCCGGTAGCGCTCTTGGCGTACGGGCAGCCGCCGAGTCCGCCCGCCGACGCGTCGAACGTGGTGATCCCCTTGCCCAGCGCGGCGTACGCGTTGGCGAGGGCCTGGCCGTACGTGTCGTGGAAGTGCATCGCGAGCCGGTCGACGTCGACTCCCGCGGAACCGAACGCGTCGATCAGCGCGCCGACATGGCCGGCGGTTGCGACGCCGATCGTGTCGCCGATCGAGAGCTGCGACGCGCCCAGGTCGAGCAGCCGCTTGCCGACGCGGACGACCTGGTCGATCGGCACCGCGCCCTCCCACGGGTCGCCGAAGCACATCGAGACATACGCGCGTACGTCGAGCCCTTCGGCGAGGGCACGGGACACGACCGGCTCGAACATCGCGAACTGCGTCTCGAGGTCGGAGTTCAGGTTGCGCTCCGCGAACGTCTGCGTCGCGCTGCCGAAGATCGCGATGTGCTTCGAGCCCGCCTCCAGCGCCCGATCGAGACCACGCTCGTTGGGTACGAGCACCGGCAGCGGCACCGCGCCCTCGAGATCGAGCCGGGCAGCGAGGTCGGCCGCATCGGCCAGCTGCGGCACCCACTTCGGATGTACGAAGCTGGTGGCCTCGACGATCGGCAGCCCGGCGTCGACGAGTCTGCGTACGAACTCGGCCTTCACCTCGACCGGCACGATCGCCGACTCGTTCTGCAGGCCGTCGCGCGGCCCGACCTCGTAGATCGTCACCCGAGCGGGTAGTCCGGTGGGCGGCACCACCATCGGCAGAGGTCGGGTCATCGCTGCTCCAGGTTCAGTCGGACATGCCCATGGTGTCGGCCTTGTACTTCTCCAGTACCTCGGGAGTGAACTCACCCATCACCGCTGCAGGCTGGGTGATCCGCAGGTAGTTGCCGAACGGGTCACGGATGCCGGCGTCGATGCCGTACGGCTGCTCCGTCGGCTGCTGGGTGACCTCGACGCCCTTGGACTCGAGTTCGGCGATGGTGCGCCGACAGTCGTCGGTAGTGAGGATGAACGCCATCCCGAGCGCGCCTTTGCTGAGCAGGTCGCGCAGCTGGTCGGCCGCCTCGGCGGAGGGACCGGGGCCGCCAGGCGTCTCCAACAGCACATGGCGGTCGTCGCCCGGGACACAGATCGTGAGCCAGCGCATGACACCGAGGTCGACGTCGGCGCTGACCTCCATGCCGAGCTTGCCGACATAGAACTCGAGAGCTGCGTCCTGGTCGGTGACGTAGATGGCAGAGTGCGAGATTGCGTTGAAGTTCGTCATGACCTCGACACTAGATCGGGCGCGACCGGGTCCGCTTCTCCGAAACTGCTCGCTTCGCCGTGGCGCTCGCGCGGCCGCTGCCACGCCATCCGGAAACACGTCGGAGCGGGGCCGACGTCTCCGGCCGTCCGCGTGCGGTACTCGCTCGGCGAGACGCCCACAACTTCTCGGAACGTACGGCTGAACGTACCCAGGCTGGTGAAGCCGACCGCCAGTGCGATATCGGTGATCGGCTTGCCGCTCGCGCGAAGGTCCCACATCGCCCGCTCGATCCGGCGCCGCTGCAGGTAGCGGTGCGGAGTCTCGCCGAACGTCTCCTTGAAAGTGCGGATGAAGTGCGCCTCGGACACGTACGCAATACGGGCGAGGGAGGGTACGTCGAGCGGCTCGGCGTACGACCGGTCCATCGCATCGCGAGCACGCAGCATCCGGCGGTTCTGGTCCTCGGACGCGCTCACCATGCCTCCACCGTAGCCGCGTCGACCCGGAACAACACCTCGCCCAACGTCACCTGGCTGCCCGCCTCGGCATGCACGAGCGACACCACTCCGTCGTACGGCGCCTTGAGCGCAAGCTCCATCTTCATCGCCTCGAGGACGCCCAGGACGTCGCCCTGCTTGACATTTGAGCCGACCTCGACGCCGACCGAGAGCACAGTGCCGGGCATCGGCGCTGGTACGTCCGCGTCGCCGGCGTCGTCGGCGGCACCGGGACCGAATGCATCTGGCCGCTGGAACGTCCACGGGTGCCCGCGGAGCGTCACGGTGATCGAATGCGCATGCACCAGCATCGTGGTATCGAGCGTGACGCCGTCCACGTCGAGGCGTACGCGCTCCACCTGCCCGGATGGCGAAAGCGCGCGCTCTACGAGACCGATTCGGGTCGAGCGCCCGTCGGCCGTCGTCACGACCCCGCTGATCGGGTCGACGTACGTGGTCACGGTCTCGCCGTCGTACGCGAGCTCGACCGGCACCGGCGCGGGCGCACCCGCGAGGCGCCAACCGTCGGCCGTACCGAAAGGGTGGCCCCCTTCGCGCGGAACGCTCACCCGGGCGACCGCCCAGGCGGCGATCGGAAGGACACTCGCGGGCATCGCCTCGCGGGTGGTCAGCCCGCCCGGGTCGGCATCCAGCCATGCGGTGTGGATCTCGGCGTCGCGGAACGCGTCGCTGGCGGCGAGCCGGCGGAGAAACCCCACGTTGGTCGTCAGTCCCAACACCGCCGTCTCGTCGAGCGCCGCGACCAGGTTGCGACGGGCCGCCTCCCGGGTCGGACCGTGCACGATGATCTTCGCCAGCATCGGGTCGTACGCCGTGCCGACCTCCTGACCCGAGCGCAGTGCCTCGTCGACTCGAGCGCGGTCCGGCGACGGCCAGCGTACGAGCTCGGCGATGCCGGCCTGCGGCAGGAAGTCGTGATATGGGTCTTCTGCGTATACACGGGCCTCGATCGCGTGGCCGGTGCACGCGACATCGGCCTGGCTCATCGGCAACACCTCGCCCGCGGCCACGGAGAACTGCAACGCGACCAGGTCGAGCCCTGTTACCAATTCGGTGACCGGGTGCTCCACCTGCAGCCGGGTGTTCATCTCCAAGAACGCGGCGTTCTCGCCCCAGACCAGGAACTCGACGGTGCCCGCGCCGACGTAGCCGACCGCACGACACAGTGCCACCGCCGATGCGGTCACCGTCTCGCGTACGGCCGCCGGAATCGTCGGTGCCGGCGCCTCCTCCAGCACCTTCTGGTGGCGCCGCTGTGTCGAGCAGTCGCGCTCGTACAGGTGGAGCACGTTGCCGTGCCGGTCGGCGATGACCTGCACCTCGATGTGGCGGCCGCGCTCGACGTACTTCTCGATCAGCAGGGTGTCGTCGCCGAACGCGGAGGCGGCCTCGCGCTTCGCGGCGGCGACCGCCTCGGGCAGGTCGCCGGGCGCGCGTACGACGCGCATGCCCTTGCCGCCGCCGCCGGCCGCGGCCTTGACCAGCACCGGGTAGTCGGCCGCATCGGGTTCGGCGCCGTCTTCGTCGAACCGTGGCACCACCGGTACGCCCGCGTGCACGGCGATCTCGCGCGCGTGGTCCTTACGGCCCATCGCGTCCATGACACCGGCATCGGGGCCGATGAAGACGAGGCCCGCCTCGGTGACCGCGCGCGCGAACGCGGACCGCTCGGACAGGAAGCCGTAGCCCGGGTGCACGGCCTCCGCACCGCTGCGCAGAGCGGCGTCGATCACCGCATCGATCGACAGGTACGACTGCGCCGCCTCGGCCGGGCCGATGCGTACGGCGGTGTCGGCCTCGCGTACGTGCTGGGCATCGCGATCGGCATCGGAGAAGATCGCCACGCTGCGCAGCCCTGCGGCGCGTGCGGCGCGGACGATGCGCACGGCGATCTCACCGCGGTTGGCGATGAGGACGGTGCTGAACGAGTGGTGGCTCATGATCACATCCGGAAGACACCGTACGACGGCTCGGGGACAGGCGCGTGCGCCGCGGCCGCGAGCCCCATGCCGAGTACGCGTCGGGTGTCGACGGGGTCGATGATGCCGTCGTCCCAGAGTCGGGCGGTCGAGTAGTACGGCGAGCCCTGCTGCTCGTACTGGTCACGGATCGGTGCCTTGAACGCCTCCTCGTCGGTGGCCGGCCACTCCTCGCCACGCGCCTCCAGGCCGTCACGACGCACGGTCGCGAGCACCGAGGCGGCCTGCTCGCCGCCCATGACGGAGATGCGCGCGTTCGGCCACATCCACAGGAACCTCGGGTCGTACGCGCGCCCGCACATGCCGTAGTTGCCGGCGCCGAACGAGCCGCCGACCACGACGGTGAACTTCGGCACGACCGAGCTGGCGACCGCCGTGACGAGCTTCGCGCCGTCCTTGGCGATGCCGCCGTTCTCGTACTCCCTGCCGACCATGAAGCCGGTGATGTTCTGCAGGAAGACGAGCGGGACGCCGCGCTGGTTGGCGAGCTCGATGAAGTGCGCACCCTTGAGAGCGGACTCCGAGAACAGGATGCCGTTGTTGGCGACGATCGCGACCGGATAGCCCCAGATGCGGGCGAACCCGCATACCAGCGTCTCGCCGTAGAGCTGTTTGAACTCGTGCAGACGCGACTCGTCCACGATGCGCCGGATGATCTCGCGTACGTCGTAGGGGGTGCGCGAGTCGGTGGGTACGACGTCGTACAGCTCGGCCGGATCCGCGAGCGGTTCTTCAGACTCGTACCGCGCGATACTCGAAGCACGCGGCGGTTCGAGGGTGTCGACGATCGAGCGGACGATGGCCAAGGCCTCGGCGTCGTCGTTCGCCAGGTGGTCGACGACGCCCGATGTACGTGCGTGGACGTCGCCGCCGCCGAGGTCCTCGGCCGTCACGACCTCTCCGGTCGCCGCCTTCACCAGGGGCGGGCCGCCGAGGAAGATCGTGCCTTGCTCCTTGACGATCACGGACTCGTCTGACATCGCCGGGACGTACGCGCCACCGGCAGTGCACGACCCCATCACCGCGGCGATCTGGGGGATGCCGCGCTTCGACAGGTTGGCCTGGTTGAAGAAGATCCGCCCGAAGTGCTCGCGGTCGGGAAACACCTCGTCCTGCATCGGCAGGAACGCGCCACCGGAGTCGACCAGGTAGATGCACGGCAACCGGTTGTCCGCGGCGATCGTCTGCGCACGTAGGTGCTTCTTCACCGTCAGCGGATAGTACGTGCCGCCCTTGACCGTCGCGTCGTTCGCCACGATCACGCATTCGCGGCCATGGATGCGGCCGATGCCGGTGACGATGCCGGCACTCGGCACAGCGTCGTCGTACATGCCACCCGCGGCCAGCGGCGCAACCTCGAGGAACGGCGAACCCGGGTCGAGCAACCGGTCGACCCGCTCGCGTACGAGCAGCTTGCCTCGCCCCTCATGCTTGGCCCGCGCCGCTTCGGAACCGCCCTGGCGTACGACGGCAAGACGCTCGCGCAGCTCGGCGACCAGTTCACGCATGGTCGCCATGTTAACGGTTGTTAACTACGCTGGCGAGTCCGAGCCTGCCGATCAACTCATCCGGTGGCGCCCAGCACGACGAGGGTCACGCCGGCGGCAACACACGCCAGCCCTACGAGGATGTGGACGACGCCCTTCCGGCCGTGCTCGCGGCTCAGCTCGGACTCCGAACGTGTCGAGATCACCAGCGGCTGCGCGTCGCTCGGCTCGCCGATCACGACCTCACCGTCGACATCGGTCGCTTCGCCGAGTACGTACACA
Source organism: Solicola gregarius (assembly GCF_025790165.1). GTDB lineage: Bacteria > Actinomycetota > Actinomycetes > Propionibacteriales > Nocardioidaceae > Solicola > Solicola gregarius. The sequence goes on along the minus strand of NZ_CP094970.1, from coordinate 2,193,293 downwards.
CGACTGCCCTCCTCGAGAACCCACTCCCGACTGCGGAAGCCGATCGTGCCTGTTCGGGCACCCGCTCCGAGCAGCAGGCCACCGAGCATGGGGAGGACGCCGTTGTCGGCCGCGAAGCCGTCAGCCGGCCCGGGTTCGCGGAACTCGTCGATCACCTTTCGGGCCTTCTCGATGTTGACGGTCGGGCGTACGAGAACCGTGCCTGTCGCGTCCTCGACGTAGAACGGCTCGTCGCTCCTACTCGATGTGAGGGTTTCGGTCTTCCTGCGCGTACGTTCGCCCCGGCGTTCGGTGAACTCACGCTCGACCTTGTGGCGGAACCACACGCACCTCGTATCGGTGAGCTGAGACGTCAGCGGGCCGCCCGGTCCGAAGCGTACGACTCCTTTCACCTCGGCGGGATGGTTGAACGAACCGCCTCCGCCCGCCGCGACGGCGGCCCGGGCGAGTGCCGTGAGCTCTGCCGCCGTCGCCGTGTCGGTCACGGTCATGCGCTGAATCGATCGCCGCTCGAGAACGATCATGAACGCCGGCAGCGCAGCGAACAGGATCACGACGACTCCGACGATGATGAGGCCCATCTGCATCCCTTCCGTCGTTATCGGCGCGAGAGCAGCTGCAGCTTCGCGCCGTCGGCAACGAGAATCCCGTCGGAGCTCAGCGCGACAGGGTCCACCTCGTCGGCCAACTCGATGGGCGTACCCGTTCGGCTGTCGAACACCGCCTCGCCGTCGCCGAACTCCGCGCCCAACGGTTCGACCGCGAACGCGCCGCCTGCCGCCACCAGTTCGGACGGCGACAGGTCGCTGCTCCAACGCCACAGAACGTCACCGGACTCGACGTCGATGCCGGCATACGTGTTCGGCCCGCGGCCGGTCGGTGCCGGCAGGTCCTCGCCACGGAGCGAATCTGTCGTTATGAGTACGCCCGCTTCCACGTCGATCGTGGACTCGCCCGCACCGGGATCGCCGGTGGGCAGGCTCCACAGCCTCCGACCGGTGTCGGCGTCGAACGCGGTCATCTCGTACTGCGCGGCTGTCAGGACCGCGATCCCATCGCCACCGACCCAGCCGAGGAGGCGCGGTTCGATCCGGTCGGCCAGCGAGACGCGTGCCACCGGGCGCCGCTCGGCATCGGTGATGACGGGATCGAGTGTGTCGGACTCGAAGTACGCAAGGCGGTTGGTCGATACCGGTTTCAGTCGATCGAGACGCACGTCGGTCACGATCGACGAGCCGTCGGCGGCGTCGATGGCCGCCGATCGGTCGTACAGACCGTCGCCGCCGATCGTCAGCGCGACGGTGCCGCCCTCGATCGTGGCGATGTCAGCCGATCGGCCGAGCCTGCGAGTCCAGGCGACCTCGCCGCCCGGCTCGAGCCCGGACAACCTGTGTACCGTGCGCTTCTGACTCGCATACGTCATCGTCTGTTCGACGACGATTCGCGGACCGCGACTCGTGTCGGCGCATGTGAACGTCGTGACCGGCGGCAGCCCGCCGTCATCGTCCGGGCGAAGCGCCAGTTCCCTCGGGCGGACAATGCGTCCTGACCGCATGTCCTCGAGTACCACTGGGCGCGAGGCGTCGATGGTGCCCCCAGCCATCGCACCGCCGCAAACGACCGCCGTCAGCAGCATCTCCGCGTCACGTCCCGACGTCCAGGTCACGTCGTAGGGGGATGACGCGACCGACCCGTTCGAGCCCGAGCTCCCCGAACCCGCTGTCTGGTCAGGATGGCCGTCGGCAGAGCTGCATCCGCAGGCGACGGCGAGGACGAGCGGTGCCAGGAAGGTCACGCGACGCATCGGGATTCCTCTCGTGATCGGGCTCGCGGTTCGAAGCCCTGATGGCAGGGTCGCCCGGCGCGCTTTCACCGCGCTTACACGGCGTGTGAGCGCTTGGTGAGCACCGTCTCGACGGCGAACAGTCCGGCGACATGTGTGCGCTGGTCGCCCGCTAGTACGTGAGTGCGTCGACGAGGAGGAACGACCACCGGTCGGGCACGGCCTCGACCGCCCCGTGAGCGACCTCACCAAGGACGCGCGTCTCGGACTCGAACCAGCGGAATGGCGCATCCGTCTCGGTGTACCGGAGCGCGGACGCCGCGAGCTCAGCGGCTCAGCGCCGTCTCGGCGCCGACGTGGGACAGCTTCTCGGGATTGCGTACGGCATAGATCCCGGTGATGACCTCCTGCTCGATGCGCACCGTCACGACCGTGTCGATCTCGCCGTGCATCCACAGGATCAACGCCGGCTGACCATTGACCTCGGCCGCCCGCAACTGGGTCGTGTCCGAAACCTTGCCCAAGCCGCCGACCACCAGACGCGCGACCTTGTCCGGCCCGTGAACCGGTCGCGGCGCAGCCTGCTTGAGCCCGCCGCCGTCGCCCAACATGACGACCTCAGGCGCGAGCAGGTCGAGGAGTCCCTGGAGGTCGCCCGTCGTCGCCGCACTCTGGAACGCAGCGAGCGTCGCGCGGGTGTCGTGCGCGGAGACGACCTCGCGCAGCCGGCGCGCGGCAACGTGTCCGCGCGCTCGATGCGCTATCTGCCGTACCGCTGCCGGACTCTTGTCGACGGCCTCAGCGATCTCGTCGTAACCGAAATCGAAGACCTCGCGGAGCACGAACACGGCGCGTTCGACCGGCGCTAGCGTCTCCAACACCAGCAGCATCGCCGTCGAAACACTGTCGGCCAACTCGATGTCCTCGGCGACGTCGGGCGCCGTGAGCAGCGGCTCGGGAAGCCACGGGCCGACATACGACTCCTTGCGCCGAGACAGCGTCCGCAGCCGATTGAGCGCCTGCCGGGTCGTGATCTTGACGAGGTACGCACGCCGCTCCCGAACCTGGTCGAGGTCGACATCACTCCATCGGAGCCAGGTCTCCTGCAGCACGTCCTCGGCGTCCGCGGCCGAGCCGAGAATCTCGTACGCGACGGTGAACAGCAGCTTTCGGTGATCCACGAACGTCTCAGTCGCGGTTTGCGGCGAGTCCAGCATCGGATCTTTCCCCCAGTAGGACGACGTCATCCATCAGACGTCGCAAGACCCCACCACCTTACCCCGCAAGGCGCGTGGCATGGGTCACACCTCGAGACCGTCACAACCTTCGCGCGATCAGTGTCTTGTGGGCATCCCGTTTCGATTCGAGAGAGGACGCACCATGGAACCCCGGCTCAATCTGTTCACCAACGAGGTCGCCAGTAAGTTCATGAAGCGGTTCGCCAACGCCTCGATGGTGATCCACCAAGCCATCCCGACGACGCTCCACGAACTCGTCTCGTTGCGGGTCAGCCAGATCAACGGCTGCGGATGGTGTGTCGACATGCACACCAAGGAGGCCGCGGCGGCCGGCGAGACCGCAGTCAGGCTGAGTCTCGTCGCGGTGTGGCGCGAGACCACCGTCTTCAACGAGGCCGAACGAGCCGCGCTCGCGTTGGCCGAGGAGGGCACCCGCCTCGCGGATGCGCACGAGGGCGTCTCGGATGACACCTGGGAGCACGTACGCAAGCACTTCGATGAGAACCAGATCGCGGGGTTGGTGAGCCTCGTCGGCCTGGTCAACGCCGCCAACCGGTTCGCCGTGATCGTTCATCAGCGAGGCGGCTCGTACGAGCCCGGCATGGCCCCGCCGAGCTGACCGCGACGACGGTGACGACGCCCCGCGGACCCCGGTCGCTCAGATGACCGCGCTCCGCGGCGGCGCGGTGCCGGACAACGCATGGCGGCCGATGTGCTGGTACTTCCAGCGGATCGGGTCATGCAGCGTGTGCGTACGCGCGTTTCGCCAGTGCCTGCTGAGGTTCAGCTCGGCGGCGGCAGAGCGAGTACCCGAGACCTCGAACAACGCCGAGCTCGCCGCGATCGATGCCTTCTCTCCGAGGATCTTCGCGGTCGCGACCGCGATCGACGCCTCGGTCGCCGACTGCTCGTGCGGCATCGCCAACGCGCGGTCGAGGCGCTCCCCGGCGGTACGGAGCACCGACTCGGCCGCGGCGACCTCGACACTCAGCTCGCCGAACCGCTGGATCACGAGCGGGTCGCTCGCGGCGTGCTCGACCTCGGCCTCGTACCAAGGACGGCTCTTCGTGTTCACGAACGTCGCCGCCTCGTCCAGCGCTCCGCGGGCGATGCCGACGTCGATGGCGGCATGCAGGAGCTGCGCGAAGGCCCCATAGCTGTGTGGTTGGTCGAACGCCGGGTTGCGCGGAACCACCCACTCGGCCGCGATCTGCACGTCGTTCAGCCGGACGGTGCCACTCGCGGTGAGCCGCTGGCCGAGGGCGTCCCAGTCGTCCTCGACCGTCACGCCCGGCGTCGTTGCCGGTACGTACGCGACGTACTCGCCCTCCTCGAGCCCTGCCACGTGGTTCGGGTCGTCGAGACGCGCGAGCACGGGGATACGGTCGGCGAACAGCGACCCTGTGCAGTAGTACTTCGTGCCCTGGAGCACGAATCCACCCGAGCCGATGGGCTTGAGCGTCGTGTTGATATCGCGCACGGTCTTGCTCGCCCGCTCCGATTGGGCGTTCGCGAGCCGGCCGCCCGACAGGATCTCCCCAAACAGCTGCTCACGCTGCCGCGACGTCGCGGTGAGGCGCAGCAGGTTCACGTACACGAAGTGGCTGTGCGGGATCTGCGCGATGTTCGGGTCGGCCGTCGCGAGCAGCCGGAAGACCTCCGAGACCGTCGATGCTCGCACGTCCGCGCCGCCGTACTCACGGGGCACGGTGATCGCGAACAGACCGGCGGCGCTCAGTGCGTCGATCTCGGCCGCGGGGAGAATGCGGTTCAGGTCGCGCTCGGCGGCATCGACAGCGAACTCCGCGGCGAGCGTACGCGCGCTCGCGACGGCATCGTCGTCAGAGCCGATGATCGTGACGGCGCGGGTGAGTATCTGGGCGGTCACGCGAGAACCCCTGTCCGGTTGAGGATCTGAGCCGCGGAGATCGCGAGTGGTGCCTGGTCGATCGCCCACTCGCGTACGACGTCGGGCGCGCCCTCGAGCTGGTCCTCGGTCACCGCGAGCGCACTCGTCGGCGTCGTCGCACCGAGGTCGAGCAGCAGCGGCCGCAGGTGCAGGTCTGCCGCAAATACATGCGCCGGGCTCGCCTGAACTGTCACCGGTACCGCGGTGACGCTGTCGAGGCCGCGGTGTGGGAACACGTCGAGGAACGACTTGAGGAGACCGGTGTACGAGCCCTTGTAGATCGGCGTCGACACGATCAGGACGTCGCTGGAACGTACCTCCGCGACCGCATCGCCGATCTCTCGGCTCGCCGGCGTCGACAGTGCCGAGGAGTACGCGGCCAGGTCGATCGTCGTATGTCGCACGCCGAGGCCGCTCCCGCGCGCGGAGTCGGCGATCGCCTCACCCACAAGCTGCGTAAGCGTGAATGTGCGTGACCCCGCGCGCGGGTTGCCGCAGAGCGTCATAACGCGCAATGCAATATCTGCCATACGCATACTCTAGTAACTCAGTAGGATTTATCAAGTAGCCGGTGCTCGTGTCCGCGGTCACACCTGACCCGCGGTCTAGGGTGTGCCCATGGGCAACGGCCGCAAACAGCAGATTCTCGACACCGCGGCCGGCCTGTTCGCCGAGCGCGGTTTCCACGGAGTCTCGGTGCACGACATCGGCACGGCGATCGGGGTATCCGGGCCCGCCCTCTACCGGCACTTCGACGGCAAGGACGCGATCCTCGCCGAGATGCTCGTCGACATCAGCAACCGGCTACTCGACGAAGGCGGCCGCCGGGTCGAATCTGCGTCGACCGCGCTCGAGTCGCTGCAGTCGCTCGTCGACTGGCACGTCGACTTCGCGCTCACGTACCCGTCGCTGATCGTCGTGCAGGAACGCGAGTGGGCGAACCTTCCCGAGAAGATTCAAGACACGGTACGCGCGACGCAGCTCGCGTACATCGACCTCTGGGTCACTGCGCTTCGGACGCTGCGACCGGAGCTCGACGTACGCTCCGCGCGCGCCGCCGCGCAGGCGGCGTTCGGGCTGATCAACTCGACTCCGCACTCCGCGCGGATCGGGCGCCCGGCCATGCGCGACCTGCTGACCGAGATGGCTGTCGCCGCACTGCTCGGACGCGCCGCGTCCGGCAGCTGAACTCGTAGCGAGATCGCTCTGGGCAAAATCCGTTGACCTCAACCGTCATTGAGGAACTAGGTTCCACCTATGCACCAGTCAGCGCCTCGTACGCGGGCCCACCTCCTCGACCGTGACCACCGGCTCGTCAGCATCGGCATGATCGCACTGGTGGCGCTTGCGGCGTTCGAGGCGATGGCCGTGACCGCGGCGATGCCGACCGTCGCCGATGCCCTTGACGGGCTCTCGCTCTATCCGCTGGCGTTCGCGCTGCCGCTGGCGACCGGCATCGTCGGGATGGCCGTCGGTGGCAATCTCAGCGACGTACGCGGACCGCTCCTGCCGCTCCTCGGCGGCGTCGCCGTCTTCGCGGTCGGCCTGCTGGCCGCCGGAGCCGCACCGACCATGCTGGTGCTGACGCTCGCGCGCGGCTTCCAGGGGTTCGGCAGCGGCGTACTCATCGTCGCCCTGTACGTCGTCGTCGCGCGGCAGTTCCCGACCAGCCTGCAACCGCGCGTCTTCGCCGCATTCGCCGGAGCGTGGGTGATTCCGGCGATCGTCGGGCCGGCGATCGCCGGGCTGATCGTCGACCACCTCGGCTGGCGCTGGGTCTTCCTCAGCGTTCCCGCGCTCGCGATCGTCGCGCTGGGCCTGCTCGTCCCGTCGCTTCGCAGCGGGCTGCGTACGCCCGACCGGGAAGCCATCGAGACCCGCGCACAGACCGGTGTCGGCTGGTCGATCGTCGCCGCGGTTGCCGCTACGGCGCTGCATCTCGCCGGCCAGAGCAACGGCCTTCGCGCCGTCGCGTTCGCCGTCGCGGGGCTTGCGGGCCTCGTCGCCGCCGTACCTCGACTCCTTCCCCGTGGCACATCGCGGATGCGTCGCGGGCTACCGGCGGTCGTCGCCACCCGCGGGATCATCTCGGCCGCATTCGTCACGGCCGAGGTCTTGGTCCTGCTCCTCCTCAACCGTGAGCGCGGCCTTTCGCCGGGGCACGCCGGGCTCGCACTCACGGCGGCCGCGGTCGCCTGGTCGGCCGGCTCCTGGTGGCAGGGGCGCGACTCGGTCTCGATTCCACGTTGGCGGATCGCGCAGTACGGTGCGATCTCCCTCGTGATCGGCATTGCCGGCTCGGCCCTGGTCACGGTGCCGGCCGTACCCGTCTACGTCGCGTTGCCGACCTGGGCGCTTGCCGGCCTCGGGATGGGGATGGTGATGCCGACCGTTTCACTGCTCACCTTGTCGGCATCGAGGGCAGGCGACGAGGGCCACAACTCGTCCGCCCTGCAGATCAGCGACGCCATCGCGTCGACCGTCGCGCTGGCGGTGACGGGTACGGCCTTCCTCGCCCTGCTCGATGCCAGCGGCAGCGTTGCGTACGTCGTCGGTTTCGCGGCGTCCGCCACCCTGGCCGCCTACGGTGCGGCACAGGCCCACCGAATGGCGCCGGCGGAGGAGGGACAGTCAGCGTGAGTCGGTTCAGATCTGCCCGGCGGGCTGCGACGTGTGCCGCACCGGGACGAGATGCGTGACCGCGCTCGCGCCAGAGACCTGATGCAGCAGGAATCCCGGCGGCTCGGCCACGAACGCGCCGGTGTCTGCGTGCGGATCGAGGTTCAGGTGCACCTGGCGGTACGTGCTCGGGGCGATACTCACCACGGCACCGGCGTAGCCGGCGGTGATGGAACGATGCACGTGGCCCGCAAGGATCCGCTGCACCGGCCTGTGCCGCTCGAGCACGGAGGCGAGTGCATCGGCGTCGCGGAGCATGATCTCGTCCATGACACCGATGCCCGTTCGTACCGGCGGATGGTGCATCGCGACGAGCACCTGCCGCCCGTCCAGGCCGCCCAGCTCTGCGTCGAGCCACTCCAGCTGAGCCGCGCCGAGCATCCCGTACGGTTCGCCGGGGACGCTGGAGTCGCAGCAGATCAGGCTGACCTCGGGATGGTCGACGCGGTAGTAGCAGCGATCCGGCTCCGGCAGCGCAGCCGACGCGAACCCGCTGCCGCCGAGCGAGCTCAGTAACTCGGGCGCAGCATCGTGGTTCCCCGGCACCACGTGCACCGGCATCGCGAGCCGTTCGAGCAGCCCACGGACGATGACGTACTCATCGGGGGCACCGTTGTCGGTCAGGTCGCCGGTGACGACGACCGCATCGGGCAGCGGCCTGAGTGCTTCGAGCCGACTCACCGCCTCGAAGAAGCGCGTGACGGCGTCGCCACCATCCGGACGGGTCGACACGTGTGGGTCGGAGAGATGAGCGATCAGCACACGGCCACGATATTCCGCGGCGTCGCTACGTCCGAATCCGATTCGGGATCAGCCCCAGATCGCGGCCGCCCACTCCGGATGGTCGACGAACGGGTTCCGGTTGTGCTGGAACTGGTCGTAGATGACGTCGTTGCGGTTCTCCTCGAACGCGTCCGGCGGATCCATCTCGTTCCACTGCAGGAGTACGGAGATCTTGCCGATGTTGGGATTCGACCCGTTGTCGACGGCGTCGTTGACCTCGAGGTCGGGGTAGCCGTTCTCACCGTCGTAGCGAACGTCCATGTACATGATCATCCGGGCGACATCACCCTTGACCTCGTCGCGCGGCTCCCAGGAGTCTCCGTCCACGTAGTTTCCGGGCGCCTCCTCGACCTCCTCGCCGCCCTCGTCGAAGTCGAGGTTGCCCCGAGTCGAGTTGACCGTGACGTCCGTGGGACGCAGGTGGTGGACGTCGGTGCCCGGGCCGATGTCGGTGCCGAAGTCGCCGTGCGACTTCGCCCAGACGTGCTCGCGGTTCCAGTCGTCGGCGTCGCCGCCGTTCGCGTCCTCGCTGCGAGACTCGCCGCTGTAGAGCAGGATGACGTTGGCGGGGTTCGCCGGATCCTCGTCGGTCACCTTGAGCGCCTCCCACACCTCGTCGTACGTCAGCTGCGTGACGTCGGCGGAGATGATGGTGTGCAGCGACGAACGCAGCTCCTCGCCCGCCTTCCCCTCGGCACCGTCGTAGTAGCCGTCCGGTACGTCGGCGACCGCAACGGAGGCCGGCGGCTCCGGAACCTCCACCGCAGCGGCCGGAACCTGCGACAAGCCGGCCACCAGGCCGATCGTCAACAGAGCGGTGGACATCGACTTGGTACGCATAGCGGGCTCCCGATCACGCTTGACGTCGTTGGTTCCCGTCGTACCCCGCCGCTCATGCCCGGAAACATGAACGAGCACCTAACAGTTCAACGCCGAGGCTTGAACCTCGCCTGCTTGCCCGTCATCGCGGCGGCGCGCGCGATCTTGCTGTTCGCACCGCGCAAGAGCCCCAGCTGCAGTGAACGCTCCACGCGCAGCGCCGCGCGTACCGGAGCCGTTCGGGTGCGATTCAGCAGCGCCTTCGCCGCGGCGACGGAGTCCGGCGACCGTGCGGCGAGCTGAGCGATGAGCTTCTCCGCCTCTTCCTGCGGATCGGCGGCGACCTCCGTGACGAGCCCGATCTGTTTCGCGTACGTGCCGTCGAACGTCTCGCCGGTCATCACGAGGCGCTTTGCCGTGTCGGCGCCGACGAGCTCGCGTAGCGTGACGGACCCGGTCATGTCGGGGATCAGGCCCCACTTCGCCTCCAGGATGGCGAGCGAGCAGTCGGGCGTCGCGAAGCGGAAGTCGGCCGCGAGCGCGAGCTGCATCGCACCGCCGTAGCAATGCCCGTGCAGGACGGCGACGACCGGTATCGGCAGCGTGCGCCACTCCCAGCACACTCGCTGGAACAGGTTCGTGGCCCGCCACGGCCACCGTACGAAGGCGAGCGCGAGCCGGGACGGCCGCTTCAGCACGCTCGCGAAGTCGAGCCCGGAGGAGAAGGCCGGCCCGTCACCGAGCAGGATCGCCGCTCGCACCGAACGGTCGCGACGCAGTGTGCGCGCCGCATCGACGAGTTGCTCGAGCATCGCCAGGTCGAGGCCGTTGAGCTTGTCGGAACGGGTGAGGCGTACGTACGCGATCTGCTCGCGGACCTCGACCTCGACTCGTCGTGATTGCTGTTCGGTCGGCATGTCAGAACCGGTGGCCGAATCCTCCGCGGCGCTGCCTGCGCAGCTCGCGCGCCGCACGCCGACCGGACAGGTCGCGGGTCTCCTCCGGCAGCCGGTAGATGTCGCAACCCCCCATCAGGTTGAACGACCGGATGCGTACGCGTGGGGCACCCGGTCGCGGACGCCGGGCCGAGCCACGCTCCGTCCGCTCGCCCATCAGCGAGAATCCCGTGACCTCGAGGTCGATCGAGTCCGGGACGTAGATATCGGTGCCGCCCATCCAGGTGTAGGCGTTGATCACCACATCGTCGCCGTCGAGCTCGGCGTTGCGAAGGTCGATCTCGCAGCCGCCCATGATGGTGATCGCGTTGACCTCCTCTGCGACGCGCCACCGGCCCGTACGGTCGGTGCCGCCCATAACGGAGAGGATCCAGCGGCTGACCTTCCGCCGGCGCTCGGGCGACTGCGCGGTCGCCTCGGGAAGATCGGACAGCAGCTCGTCGAGCTGGCCGCGCGTCTTCGCCTCCATCGCTTGCTCGATGCGTTCCTCGTGCTCGGCGAGCGTCAAGCGTCCGACGCCAGCATGCTCGCCGAGCTGGCGTACGACGGCATCGCGGTCGGCATCGGACACACGCAGCTCGCTCGACTCGCGGCGGTCGGGCGTCGCGGCGGATTCGGCGGGTTCGATCGAGTCGGACGGTTCGGTCACAAGAACCACCGTAGCGGTCCGCCGCCGCCTGTTGAGATCATGGCCGCTGTCCCTCGGATCCGATCAATCCGGGGACAGATACGGGGCTCTCAGCACAGAATGTGCCATGAAGCGAAGCGCTGGTAGGTCCGTCATCCTGGGCGCGTTCGTCGCGCTCGTGGCCGCGAGCGCCGCTCCGTCGGGAGTTCTGAGCCCAGCGCAGGCTGTGCACGCCGCGCATGAGCAGGAGCGCGTGGTCAAGCGCGCCGACGTCGACGGCGACGGACGGACAGACGTCGTACGGGTGCGTGATGGTGACAACCGAGTTCGGGTGACCGTGGACCGTGCGCGGGGGCGCACGCTGCGCCGGACGCTCGGGTCGGGGTCGGAGTACGAGCAGCCGAGTTGGCACGGCGCCGCCAACCTGAACGGACGCCGTGGCAAGGAGCTGGCGGTGCTGACAAGGTACGGCGCGCACTCGTTGTTCTTTTCCGTGCTCACGGTCCGGCACGGGAAGCTGGTGCTACAGCGCGCACCCGGTGGCAAGAAGACATGGTTTGTGGACGGCGCCGCGTGGATCGCTGCCGGTTGGAAGCGGTCGCACGAGCATGGTCACCTCCGGATGTCATACCGCTTGGTGACCAAGGACTGGGACACGGACAGGTGGCACGGCTCCGCGACCAAGTACCGGTGGGCCAAGCATCGCTGGCATCGCGTCGACAAGCACGCGCTGCGCCCCCACAGCGACCGCGCGGCGTTCAGATACGGCGGATGGCGTGTCAAGGGTCTTCCCCGCTACTGAACTGTCCCATCGGTGAGTCGTCTGCTAGCGGTATCTGATCCGGCGCGAGATCTCGAGGAGTGTGCTCGCCTCGCGGCGACGCCTAATCTTGGGACGTGGCGAGAAAGGCTGTCCGGCGAGCCCGAGTCGAGGACGTACATCACCTTGCGCTCGGCATGCCCCACGTCACCGTCTACCCCGGCACGGAGCACAAGCCGGTCTATCAGGTTGGCGGGAAGTCGTTCGTCTTCTTTCGGAACCCGCGCCCCGACGCATACGACTCGGAGACCGGCGAGCGTTACGACGACGTCATCGTGTTCTGGGCCCCCAACCAGGGCGACAAGCTCGCGATGGTGCAGGACGACTCTTCACCGTTCTTCACCACCCCCCACTTCGACGGTCACCTATCGGTCCTGCTGCGGGCCAGCCGGATCGGCGAGATCAGCCACAACGAGCTCGCTGAGGTCGTTCAGGAGGCCTGGCTGTCGCGAGCGTCGGCCCGCCGAAGAGCAACATGGCTCGAGGAACACCTGACGGAGTGATGCTCAGACGGTCGCCTGGGCTCGGGTGGTGACGGTTGACGCTCGCGCGGAGCGATTCCCTCGGGTTACCGTCATCGTATGTGCCGGAATATCCGTGTCCTTCACAACTTCGATCCGCCGACGACCGACGACGAGGTCCGCGAGGCCGCCGTCCAGTTCGTGCGGAAGGTCAGCGGGTCGACCCGTCCCTCACGTGCGAACGCCGAGGCGTTCGAGAGGGCGGTCGACGAGATCGCGCTCGCGACTCGTCGCCTGCTCGATGACCTCGTGACGAAGGCGCCACCGAAAAATCGTGAGCGTGAGGCGATCAAGGGGCGCGCGCGTCATGAGAAGCGAATGGAGCGTGAGGTCCGCACCCGGACCGCCGCGACGTAGGCGGCGACTACCCCAGGTCGCCAGACGTACGGAAGGTCGCGACACCGGATGGAGACGCGCGAAGCAGGATCGGACGGTCGACCGATGAGTTTCCGCGTCGAGGCCGGTCTACCCGGCATGAGCCAATACCTACTGTCCGTTCCGCACGACTCCGACGAAGAACCGACCATGGAGACCATGGACCCAGCAGAGCTCGAGGCGGCCATGGCTGCCGCGGGCGCGATCATCGAGGAGCTGACATCGACTGGCGCCTTCGTCTTCGCGGGCGGGCTGACGCCGCCCTCAACCGCGATCACCGTCGACAACACAGGCGAATCGCTGAGCACCGTCAACGGCCCCTTCGTCGAGGCTCCCGAGTACCTCGGAGGTTTCTGGGTGATCGACGTCGCCGACGATGCGGCCGCCCTCGACTGGGCAGCCCGCGCATCGAAGGCCCTCGGAGGCCGCATCGAGGTCCGCGCCTTCCAGGTCCCGCCGGGCGAGTGAGCACAGGTCCCGAGCGCCGTCAGCTGATGTGGTCGCAGTCGCCCCCGTCGATCGTCTCGACGCTGATGCAGGTGTCGTCGCCGTTGTACATGCCCGACGTGTGATCGTTGCCGGGGCCACCGTCGAACGTGTCGTCGCCGCTGGTCCCCTCGAACTCGTCGTCGCCATCGAGCGCGTCGAAGAAGACGGACGACCGGCTACTGTTCGTGTCGCCCCATAGCTCGTCGGCCCTGGTTGTGCCGGTGACCGTCCACGCCGTTCGCGGCGTGGAGAGGTAGGCCTGCTCGATGTCGCGGACCGCGAGCTCGATGTCGTGCCCCAGGGTGAACGTCATGTCGCCGGTCGCCATGTCCCACACTCCCGTCGACAGATCTCGGTTGTGGAGGATCACCGAGTCTTCCAGCTGCAGGAAGTCGAGGCCGTCGCCGCCCCGGATCGCCTGCGGACCGTCGGTGTTGCCGATCTGTGGGTAGAAGGAATCGCGTCCGTCCCCGCCGGTGAGGACGTCGTTGCCGGTGCCCGAGGCGAAGATCGAGTCGTTGCCGGGGCCACCCCCCAGCCGGTCCTCGCCGCCCCGGGCGGAGATCTGGTCGTCACCCAGGCCGCCCCAGGCCCGGTCGGCCTGTCCGCCCGGGTAGCGATGTATGTCGTCCACATCCACGAAGTCGTCATTGCCGCGTGCGTAGACGTCGTCACGACCGGCCCCCGTACTGATCCGATCGCGCCGGCCGGTCCCTTGGACCACGTCGCCGAACGGCGAGCCGATGACGCTGTATTTGTGGCCGGTGAAGGTGTCGACGCCCTCGCCGCGCGCGGTGCCCGTGCGCAGGTCGATGCGGACGCCATGCGCCGACTCGTCCCAGGTGTAGATGTCGTTCACGACGATGTCGGCGTGACGCGCGTCGGTGCCCCCGTCGAGGTGGTCGCTTCCCGAGCCGCCTCGCAACGTGTCACCGATGCGTTCGACGCCGTCCTCCTGAGCGCCGCGCAGCTGGTCGAGCTGGCCGTAGAGCCGGTCGTTGGCGGCGCCGCCGTAGAGCCGGTCGGCACCGGAACCGCCGCAGAGGAGGTCGTGGCCGCCGCCGCCGTAGATCGTGTCGTTGCCGCGTAGACCGTTGATGACGTCCCGGCCGGGCGTGCCATGGATGACGTCGGACGAGTGCGTCCCGACGATGGTGACCCTGATGCCGTGGCAGGTCGTCGTGGCGGCGCGCGCGGGTGCGGCCGGCGCAAGTCCGGCGACGGCGGAGGCGACCGCGAGCGCCAACCCGATCTGGCCCGCGCGCTTGATGCGATAAGACGGGGCAACGGCAGCAGAGTGGTGAAGCGACATTCCCGCTCCTTCAGATCTCCGAACTTTACCGCGCCCGATGCCTGGATGAGGGGAAGTTCGGTAGCAACGGGGTCCGGCGCTACCGAAAAGCGTCCCGTGTCTCCAGATCGAGGAGCCGCCAAAGCTTGCGACGTCACACAGCCGCGGAGCGATACGGGCGCCCAGCGCGCACGTCGTTTCGCTTCAGCGGAGCGGAGGGCTGGAGGCGGGTCACCATTGGGTGATGAGCGGTGGGTCGGGTTTGTGCTGGCGCCAGGTTTCGGTGAGGCGGGCGATGCGGGTGGGGGCGGCGATACTGCGGACGGTTGTGATTTTGCCGTTGGTGATGTCGAATGTCACGGCTCCGGCGATTTGGTCGTCGACCAGGAAGAGGATGGCGGGGGTCTGGTTGACGAGTGCGTAGTGGATGGCGGGTGTGCCGCCGGCGAGTCGTCGTTTCGCGGGGGTGGGTTTGAAGCCGGCTCGGGTGATGGCGGCGATGCGTTGCGCGGTGTCGTACTGCAGCAGTGTTTCGGTCCGGCCGGCGCCGTCGGTGATCGCGGTCGCGTCGTCGGTGAGTAGCGCTACCAGGCGGTCGGTGCGGCCTGAGGTGGCAGCGGCGAGGAATTCTTCGACGATTCTGCGGGCCGATGTCGGGTCGACTTCTCCGATGCCGCGGCGCGCGGCGGTGATGCGGCGTCGGGCTCGGTGGAGGTGTTGTTGGCTTGCGGACTCGGTGACGTCGAGGATGTCGGCGATTTCGGCGTGGCTGTGGGAGAACGCCTCGCGTAGGAGGTAGACGGCCCGCTCGAGGGGGGAAAGGCGCTCCATGAGTGTCAGGACGGCCAGGGAGACCGATTCGCGCTGTTCGAAGGTGTCGGCCGGGCCGAGCATCGGGTCGCCGTCGAGGAGCAGTTCGGGCAACCAGGCGCCGGCGGTGCGTTCGCGGCGGGCTTGTGCCGAGCGGAGCCGGTCGAGGCACAGGTTGGTGACGACCTTGGTCAGCCATGCTTCCGGAACCTCGATCCGCTGCCGGTCTGCGGCTTGCCAGCGCAAGAACGCATCCTGCACGGCGTCCTCGGCGTCGGCGGCCGACCCCAGCAGCCGGTACGCCAGCGAGGCCAGCCGGTTCCGGCTGGCCTCGAACCGACTGGTGTCGAAGCGATCGGTGGCTGTGCTGTCCACGCGAACCACCCTAGGCGGCTACGCGATCGCCTTCTCGGCGGACACATCCGGCTCGGCGGCCAGGCGGTGCCTGCGTTTGGGCAGCCCGAAGGTCGGGTGCGAGGTGCCCAACAGCGCCCCTCTTTGAATGCCCGCCTTGACCCGCACGGCCTTTCGGCCGCCCACATACCTCGGCTTGGCCTGCGCTGCGCCGTCGATCAGCTGCAGGATCCCGTCTCGCTGTCCGAGGCTGATGGCGTTGTATCGGTAGACCAGCTTGACGTTCGCGATCTTGTGCCCGGTCAGGCGTCCCACGATCGCCGCGATGGCTTGCCGGCCGGTGTAGCCGGCTGAGCCGCAGTTCATCGGCAGCTGCCGACCGTTGTCGCCGAGGGTGTAGACGCTGTCGCCGACGGCGTAGACATTCGGGTGGGAGACCGACCGCATGGTGCGATCGACGACGATCTGGCCGTTGTCGGTGACCTCCAGTCCGCCGGCGGCGGCGATGGCGCTGACCGCGAACCCGGCCGTCCACACCGTCGCGTAGGACGTCAGCACGGTGCCGTCGGCGCATCGCACCCGTGTCTGTTCGACGGCTTCGACACTGGTGTGCTCCACAACGGTGATGCCCAGCCGGTCGCAGGCCCGACGCAGGTGGCGGCGGGCTCCGGCGGACAGCCGGGCACCCAACTCGCCGCGGGCGAGAAGTGTCACCGACAGGCCGGGCCGGGATTCGGCGATCTCTGTGGCGGTCTCGATGCCGGTCAACCCGTCACCGACGACCAGCACCTCTCCACCGTCGCCCTGGTGGTCGAGGGTGTCGAGGCGCTCACGCAGGCGCAGCGCCGTCTGCCGGCCGGCGACGTCGAAGGCGTGCTCGGCCACACCGGTGACGCTCTGGTCGCAGGCGTGGCTGCCGAGCGCGTACACAAGCGTGTCGTAGCCGACCTCGCCGCCACCGTCGGTGTCGGCCACGGCGACGACCTGGCGCTCGGGGTCGACGGCGGTGACACGGGCCACGCGCAGCCCGATCCCCGTGCCCGAGAAGACCTCGGTGAGGTTCGGGGCCTCGATTTCCCGGCCGGCCGCCAGTTGGTTCAGTCGCTGCCGCTGGACGAAGTCCGGCACGGCGTTGATCACGGTGATCTCGGTGTCCGCCGGGGACAGCCGGCGGGCCAGGTTCCCGGCCACGTAGGCCCCGGCATAGCCTGCGCCGAGGACGACGATGCGGTGATTCATGTGATGCTCCGTTCGATTCGCTTGCTCGTCGTGAGTTGAGCGGGACAGCGCACCGATTCCTGACACAGCTCCATATGCCGTGGGTCACAGACCCAGCAGGAGTGCCATCCAACGACCCTCCCTTCACCCATGCAGCGCAGATGCAGGCGGAGCTACGCAAAGCGATCCGATGCGGATCAACGACGACATCAGCGTCGCACCGACCAAAACCGAAGGTGTCCTCAAGCGGCGGAATGACGCGCCCAGCGGAACGTGCGGGTCGCGGGATGTCTGTGCGATCCAGGGTCGATGTGACCATCGTTCGTCGCGATGAACGAGCTTGGTGACATGGACGTCGTGGACGTGGCCTTTCACGTCGCAGATCGTGCCGCCGAGCTGGCGTTGTCCTATTTCCGCGCCCGCGTGACGACCACGTCGAAGGCAGATGGGTCCCCGGTCACGGAGGCCGATCGCGCTGTTGAGCGGCTGGTTCGCGAAGAGCTCGCTGAGCTGCGCCCTGACGATGCGCTCCTCGGCGAGGAGTATGGACAGGTGGGCGGCTCTCAGCGAGTCTGGATCGTTGACCCGATCGCCGGGACCACCTTCTTCGGCCGTCGTGACCCGAACTGGCGGGTTCACCTTGCCCTGGCAGTTGATGGTGTCGTCGAGCTGGCTGTTGTCACGTCGCCGGCTCTGGGTCTGCGTTGGTGGGCTAGTCGCGGTGGTGGCGCTGTCGAGACGGCATGGCCGCCGGGCAGTGGCCACGTACGCCGCTTGGCGGTTAGCACGTCCTCGTCGCTGGCCGATGCGGCGCTCGAGGCTCTGAGTACGATTCCGATCGGGTCGTCGCCTGCGTGCTTTCGTGCGGCCCGCACACCGTTGCCGTTGGTCGAGCTCGTCCGGGGTGAGGTTGACGGTGTCTTGGCCGAGGGGTTCGCCGCGTGGGATCACGCACCGTGGATCTTGCTGGTCCAAGAAGCGGGTGGTCGCTTCACTGATGCGGTAGGTGGCGCTGCCTACGAGCGCGGTGGCGGGCTTTACTGGGTCTTCTCAGATGACGGTGTAGGTCGGCCGGGCGCGTCGGTCCGCAGATAGACGTCGAGGTCTCCCGACGACGGAGGTTCCTACGCCATCCATCCGAAAGACCTCGACGTGTCCGACGCTACCCCGCCTGCCGGCTTCGGCCGCCCTGACCTGACCGCCTTCGCTCGACTCGACGGCCTCGGTCTGAGCGTGACCGGACAACAACTTGAGCCGGATCGTGCGGTCCTCGCGTGCCGCGTGGTGGAACCAGATCAGTGGTGCCGACGGTGCGGCAGCGAAGGCGCTGCTCGTGACACCGTGATCCGGCGGTTGGCCCACGAGCCGCTGGGCTGGCGACCGACCGTGCTGGAAGTTGTAGTGCGCCGCTACCGCTGTGCCGACTGCGGACACGTGTGGCGCCAAGACACCAGCGCCGCGGCGGAGCCACGCGCGAAGCTCTCGCGCACCGGGCTGCGGTGGGCGCTGGAAGGGATCGTGGTCGCACACCTCACCGTCGCCCGTGTCGCCGAGGGACTCGGGGTCGCGTGGGACACCGCCAACAACGCGGTCCTGGCTGAAGGCAAGCGGCTGCTGATCAACGACCCCACGCGGTTCGAGGGCGTGAAGGTCATTGGCGTCGATGAGCACGTCTGGCGCCACACCAGGCGTGGCGACAAGTACGTCACCGTGATCATCGACCTCACCCCGGTTCGCGATGGCGCCGGCCCAGCAAGGCTGCTGGACATGGTCGAGGGCCGGTCGAAGGCGGCGTTCAAGACCTGGCTCGCCGACCGCGACGACGCCTTCCGTGACGCGGTCGAGGTGGTCGCGATGGACGGCTTCACCGGGTTCAAGACCGCCGCTGCAGAGGAGATCCCGGACGCGGTCACGGTGATGGATCCCTTCCACGTCGTGCGCCTGGCCGGTGACGCCCTCGACAGGTGCCGGCGCCGGGTCCAACTCGCGATCCACGGGCACCGTGGGTTCAGGGACGACCCGCTCTACAAGTCGCGGCGCACGCTGCACACCGGCGCGGACCTGCTCACCGACAAGCAGAGCGACAGGCTACGCGCGCTGTTCGTTGATGACGCTCACGTCGAGGTCGAGGCGACCTGGGGTGTCTACCAGCGCATGATCGCCGCCTATCGCCACGAGGACCGGCAACGTGGCCGCGAGCTCATGGAGAAGCTGATCACCGACCTCAGCGCCGGCGTCCCCAAGGTGCTCACCGAGCTCACCACCCTGGGCCGGACCCTGAAGAAGCGAGCCGCTGACGTGCTCGCCTACTTCGAACGACCCGGCACCAGCAACGGGCCGACCGAGGCGCTCAACGGACGGCTCGAACACCTGCGCGGCTCCGCACTCGGGTTCCGCAACCTGACCAACTACATCGCCCGAAGCCTGCTCGAGACCGGCGGCTTCAGACCCCAACTCCTACACCCCCGATTGGGATGAGCCGCTTTACTCGAACGCGGTCCTGCACGAGGCGCTGGTCGCGGCCGTGCGCCGCCAATGACGGACCGCGATCTGGCTGCTCGCAGAGACCATCGGGCATGCCCAGTCGTTTCGACGGCGCCGACGCGGCGGAATGACGCGGTCGCCAGGTTCAGGTCTCGATGCCTCGCTTGCGCAGGCCCTCGCTGTGGCTTCTGCGCAAGGTCTCCGCGAAAGCGTCGTAGTCGCTGCCGTCAAGCCTCGACTGCTCCGCCCGGATGTCGCTGGCAATATGGTCGAAGTCGCGGTCGAACGTTGGTTCGGAGACGCACAGCACATGAACTAGGCGTGCAATGAATTCGAGAGTCTTCTGCCGACTTGCGATCGCGGCATAGTTGTAGTCGAGGTCATGCGGAGTGCTCAGGAACTGATCGTCGCTCTGGCTCTTGAGCTGCCAAACCCACTGACCGTGCGCGAGCTTGTTCCGGTGCGTGATGATCGGTGCCAGTTCGCCTCGAAGCAAGCTCAAGACGTTCAGGACCCGATCACGCGCCGGCTGGGGGAGAGCCAGGCGTAGCTCGGCGCCGGTGGGCACAGACCAGTGCTTGCGGGCCGCCAGGTCGACCGACGACCGCCACCGCCCATCCTGACTACTGTGTCGCCAGATGACTCGGCGCTCGTGCGCGTTGAATCCAGTTGGGTCATCGATGATCTTCCGGAGGCGCGTCTCGGCAAACACGCCGATCATCAAGGTGTGAACCTTCCGCAGAGCGAGCTCAGCAGGTGCATCACGCTCGCGAATTGCACGTTTGTGGGTTCGCGCGATCTGAGTGATCGTGCGGAGAACCTCATTGAGGTTGTCGCAGTGCCTGGAGAAGTTGCGGCTACTGGGAAACTCGGACAACGGACACCTACTCACGGACACCGGACCGCACGTGCGAGACGTGCACTCTGGCGTCCGGGAGTCGAACCCGGTACTCACCCGGCGAACCGGGCCGCGCTCCGAGCGCGCCACGCCCAGATCGAGGCTACCCGATCCTGGCCGCACGTGGCCGCGCCCAACATTCGCAAGTGAGGCGGTGTCCTTAGGACCGCCTCGGACCGATCACGTGTCGATCGTGCCCAAGCAACGAGGTCCGTGAGCGAGCATATGCCCCTGCGTTGGCCCGTCACCCCCATCCTTCTGAGCGCCGTGCTGCGGCGGTATGACGTATGCGCACCGAAGGCGGACCGTCGCTCAGACCGGTTCGGGTGCCTGAGACGTCGTGGCGTCGGCCGTGGTCGGTCATCGATGGAGCCTGGCTGTCTGGTCGAGTATTACCCGCCGTCAGGTGTCGGGGAGGCCTCGCCTCAGACGCCACATTCCTTTCCCGATCACCGTATCCGAGACGCCGATGCGCCGTGCCATCCAGACTCGGAACACGAGGCGGTTCTTGATCAGCATCCCGTAGAGTTCGGCCGCGGTTGGGTCACGCCGGTCGGCATGCTTCACGTCGTTGTAGAGCTCAGTCGACTCTGTTGCCCATTCGGCGCCGCTGAACGGAAGCAAGTCGTCAACCTCCGCCGCAAGATCCCGCAGGTGGGCGTGGTGAGCCCGCCGAGCGCCTCCCCCACGGAGGACGTCGATCGTGTGGCCGAGTTCTTCGAGCCCGATACCGGCGTCGGAAATCAGCCCGTCGAGGGAAGTTCCGCTGTTTTGGATGGAGAAGGTCATCGCGTGAATCCCTCGACTGAACCGATCCCTGACCCGCAACCAGCGCCGTACTCCCGTGGCTCCGATGTCCTGGAAGGTGAACAAGAAATCGACCCCGTCCTTTCCCTGGGATCCGGGAAGTGAGTAGGTCTTGACCGGAGCCCACTGATCGCCCACACGTTTGCCGGAAAGTACCCGTTGGGGATCCCGACGATGCATGACCTTGGCCTGCTGGAAGCCAAGCGGCTTCCAAGCGCTGATTTCTAGCAGCTGGTGTACTGCCCAGTGTCGCTCGATGTGCTCCTCCCATGGGCGTGCACGTTGCATGGTGGTTCTGATGGACCCGACCTCTTCCAGATGGGTCAGTCCGGGCTCGCCTGGGAGCCGCCAATCAGCCCCGGCAACGATTGAGAGGTTCAGGCCGGCATCGAGCCGTTGCGTCCGCGGCGAAGTGATCGTCAGCGAGAACTCCTCGTTCGATCGTTCCGGATCGAGCAGGTTGTCCCGGACTGAGCGATGGCCGAACCACTGCCCGAGTCCCTCGACACGCGTACTCAGTCCATTAACGACGGAGTAGTCGACACCCGGTGTGCCGCTGAACACGGCATAGTCAACGGCTACTCTGCACTGATTGAAGATGGTGGGCCCGCCGGCAATCGGTTCGACCGCGTGGGCTCGTATGCCGTTCAGAGACACGAATCCACGTGCGTCCATGAACCAGAACTGATCTGGCAGTTCGTAGTCGAATCGGCTCCTCTCCGGATCGTCACCCCAGCGCACCATTGAGCCGGCGTAGCGCCGGTGCAGAGCCTCGTCCGACGGATCGTAAGGAATCACTAGCTCAACCTGGTGTTCACGGTCGCGCAGCATCGCGACGTAGGGAGTCGTGAGTTTCGCGTCCCACGCCCATCCGACTCTGCTGTCCCCCGATGCTAGATCGTTCCCAGTCATGGATCCTCCATAAGCGTCGCTCGAACGGACTCCGAAGTCTCTACCCGCGGCTACGGCCGTCCTGCCAACCGACGCCGAGAGCGAGCCCAGCATGTTTGCCGACAACGCGGATGTATCGGTTTCTCGGCGTCGCCCGAACGCAAGGAGAGGGCGACGCACTTCGCCGAGTCGCGCTTCCAGTGCGAGACGAACAATGGCAACAAGCGTTATCGCTTCTTCTTACGGCCCCTCTGGGTCTTGGGCTTCGGCTTCACTGGTGGGCGCACGGGGCACGGCTCGGAGGGATCCGGGAAATGCGTCAGCTGATCAACGACGGGCATGGACCCCGGATCTAGTCGCTCGCTGACTTCCCTGATCCGGGCCGCGGTCTTCTCCAAGTCGGCGAACTTCGAGTGGTGGTACTCGTAGACCCGCTTCTGATACCAGGTATAGAGCGGGTTCACCGCGTCTTTGTGCTCGCCGATTGTCGATCTCAGGTTGAGACGGGGGGCCCTCGAGTCGAGGTATCGACGGGCGCCAGCGTTCCACCACGAGTCGTAGCGGTTCAGCAGGATGTCCGTGCGGCAGTCGGCCTCGAATGACTCCGAGGTCTGCGTGAACCTCCATGTCACCCCGGTCTGGAAGACCCCTCCGTGCAGAAGGACATTCCGTGATCGGGACACGAATGCGACTACGCCGTTCGCGTCGAGCAGTTCCCGCTTCCTCTGCTCGTACTCAGCCTGCAGATCCTCGGGTTGGTTGTCGAACTGCCGCCTCATGTGGTCGGCGAAGGTCTTCGCAGCGGCGACGAAGTTGTGCCATGTCCTGCCCAACTCCGTAACGTAGTCCCGATGAATGCCGTCCCCATAAGGCACCTCGCCCTCCATCAACAGACGCGTCCCGAGTGCATCTTGGCTGAGGGCGTCGATCGTGCGGAGACAATCCGCGGCGTTGCCCAAGTACCACTGCATAGCTCGGCCCAGTTCTTCCATCTGCTGGGCAACACCGAGTGCGGCGTGCTCCTCGACCGACGCCTCAAGACGATGCAACTCGTCGCGTAGTTTCCGCGCCTCATCTAGCGATAGCTCGCCTTCGCCAACCATAGACACAGGATTTCACGGAACCTCCCCTACGGGTCAGAAAGTTCAAGGTCCGGAGGACATTCCTGAACGCGGCATGGGACCCGCGCTCCGCTGAGTCGCCCGCCGTTCTAGGGGACGAAGATACTTGAGTCGCCCTCACCTCAGGTAGCACATTTGCGTCGACGAACGCGAGCACCAGACGAAGACCGGTGGCGTCGGCTCGGCGCGTCTATCTGGGCGGAATGACGCGCATGCTGGCGCCGGCGGCTGTCTGTTCTCGCCGCCTTCACTACGTTCGCGCCGCGCGTCCGAGGCGAACGGTCCACCGATGGCAAGGGCCTTGCCTTCGGACGATGCGCTTTACGGATCGGGATCATCCGGTGGGCGCAGGCCGGCCAGGATGAGATTCGATTTGAGGCGTGCGAGGCGTCGGTCGCGGCGTCGTTCGCCGAGCGTTTGTGCAGACGGGCCGGGGCCGTTGGCGGGTGGTGCCTGGGAGGCGTACGTGTGCCCGGTCGGGGTTGTGATCGTCGTCGTATGCGGTGCCGTGGTGGTCACGGTCGTTCGCCAGCCGGGCATCTCCTTGGTGTACGAGCATCGCTCGCAGAGTCCTTGGCCGTTGTCGACCGTCGTCGGGCCGTCGTCGCGGTACGGGCGGATGTGGTCGAGGTGGCGGATCGGAGCACCGCAGCCGGGGGTTCGACACACCTGGTCGCGCGCGAGCAGGTACCGGGCGACTGCCCCGGTGAACCGGCGCCGGGTGGGATCGATGCTTGTTGCGACGCCGGTCGCGGGGTCGTCGAAGAGGCGCCGCACCCACACGCCGGCACGTTGGCGAACCGCGGAGGCGGGGTCGGCCGCCGCGCCCGCGTACGTCTCAGTGCCGGTGGGTGCAGAGCTTGGCCCGGCGGCAGCTCCAACCGGATCGACGGTCGCCTCAGCGGAGGCGGGGCGGATCAGGTCGCGCGCGACATCTGCCGGGACGGGCCCGTAGCCGTCGACGTCGGCGGGCTCGTCGTCCTCGTCGAAGAGCGTGTCGGAACCCATCGTGAGGCGTACCTCGATGGGAACGTCGGTTGCCTTCTGCTGCCCCGTGAGGCGCTCGACGAAGGTATCGGCCATGATCTGCGACCGCGTCCGCTCATCACCGGCGGCCTTCGCCGCCGACGCGTGCTTCTTGAGACTCGCGTACGCCGCGACGCCCTGCTCGACGGGGAGAAGGCCGGTCAGCAGCGTCATCGTCTCGGGGGCGGGCCGGATCGAGACCCGGCGGTCTTCGCGTGCCTTGCGGGCGCGTCGCGTCGAGGCCTCCGGATCGAGGCTGTACGCGAGCTTGCGTGCGGCAGCGCGCGCCTCGCGCTCGCCCATCGCGGGGAGGTCCGGGGCGAGGTCGGAGTCGACGCGGCGCCGGTCGAGCGGTTCGAGCTCGGCGGTCTCCGTCACCATCGCCCGCGCCGTGACCTCGGAGATCCGCCCAGCGGCGAGCAGGCGGCGGGTCTGCGGCATCTGCTTGACCAGGCTTCGCGTCCAGCCCAGCTCTCGTGACCCGCGCGCCGGCGACAGCTCACGCGCCAAGCCGATCTGATCGGCAACCCCGCGACCGACCCTGCGCTCGGACACACCGGCGGCGCGCTGCTCGGCTATCTGGGACTCCTCGAACTCGACCATCTCGAGTGCCTGCGCCGCCGCGACCGCGCCCCGCAACCTCTCCAGTAGCGCCATCCGATCGATCCGAGCGGCGTCGCCCTCCGCGTACGGCAGGGTGGCCAGCGCGCGAAGCATCGCGTCGAGCGATGCGACACCGTCGTCGTCGCTGCTCTGCGATGTCGACGGCGCGACGGGTGAGGCACCCTGCCGGAATCGATCGCCGTATCGAACGCTCATACGAAAAGACTAGAGGGCGGGTCTGACAGTCGGGGGTGGATCTGCGTCGTACGAGCTGTTGACTGGTCACAGTCGGATAACGCTTGGATCCGATCCGAGTCGGCCGACGTCGCCGAGGTAGCGTCGGCGCGTTGTGTAGTGAACGTCTGGAGTCGACGTGAGTGGGAGCGATCTGTTCGCCGCGTACGACCCGCGTCCTCGGCATGCGGTGTGGCCCGGGAGCGTACGACTGGCGCGGCCGAGTGACATCGAGACGGTCGCCGCGCTCTCTGTCACACGGGACGGCGGCGAGCGAGCCGAACGTGCCGAACGGCTCCGCCGGCACATCGATGCCGAGACCAGCGCCCTCCACGTCGGCACCATCGACGACGGCGTCGTCGGGTTCGGACTGATCCGCGAGCTGACGTTCGACGAGGGGTCCCCTCCCGACGGGCTCTATCTCGGCGGAGTCGTGATCGCCGAGGCATGGCGCCGACAGGGTCTGGCGTACGCGCTCACGGCGGCGCGGCTCGAGTGGGCGCGCGAGCGCAGTGACGTCGTCTGGTACTTCGCGAACGCGCGCAACCGTGCCTCGATCGCCTTGCACGACCGCTTCGGCTTCGAGGAGCACACGCGAGACGTACGCGTACCCGGCGTGACCTTCACGGGCGGTGAAGGAGTTCTCTTCCGGCTGACGCTCTAGCCGCCGCGAATGCTGCGGCCGGCGTCATCCGGAACGCGCACGACCTCGGCCGCGATCCGCGACACGACGTCGTCGGGGAACGGCGCTGACCGACGGCCCGTCACGTGCAGGCCGAGCGACTCCTGCGTCGCACATAGCCGATCGTCGAGCCACATCTCGTGCCAGATCCGCAGCAGCTTGTCCGAAACGCCGATGACCGAGGACCGCACCTCCAGCTCGACACCGGGCGGCACCTCGGCGAGGAAGCGTACGTGCGCCTCGACCGTGTACATCGACGAGTCGTTCGCCTCGCGGTACGCGGCATCGAGGCCGAGGTGGTCGAGTACGGCGTCCGTCGCGTTGCCGAACACGACGCCGTAGTAGCCCTCGGTGAGATGCCCGTTGTAGTCGATCCACTCGTCGCGTACGCGCTCACGCCAGGCGATCATGCGCGTCCCAGCGACCGCAGCACGGCGATGACGCCGCGGTCGCGCTCGGCGACGAGATCGTCGATGCTTCGATCCCCTGCCTCGCGCTCGCATCCCTCGACCATGGCGTCGCGCAGCTCGGTGGTCAGCTCGGTCGACTCCAGACGCGTCCAGGGTGCCTGCAGCGACGGGCCGAAGTGGTCGAGCATGTGCGCCATCCCGCCCTGCCCGCCGGCCAGATGGAACGTGAGGCACGGGCCTTGGATCGGCCAACGCAAGCCCGGTCCGTCGGTGATCGACTGGTCGATCTGCTCGACCGTCGCCTCACCGGCCGCCACCATGTGAAGCGCCTCGCGCCACAGCGCCTCCTGCAAGCGGTTGGCGATGAAGCCCGGCACCTCCCGATCCATCGTGATCACCGACTTGCCGGCGAGCCGGAAGAACTCCGACGTCCACGCGACGACGTCGGCGGCGGTCTGCTCCCCGCCGACGACCTCGACGAGCGGGATCAGGTACGGCGGGTTGAACGGGTGCGCCACGACGGTGCGCTCCGGGTGCGCGCAATTGACCTGCATCTCGGTCATGCCGAATCCCGATGTCGACGACGAGATCACCACCTGCGGCGGCGTGACCGCGTCGATGTCGGCGAGCAGCCGACGTTTGAGCTCGAGTTCCTCGGGCGCGCTCTCCTGCACGACGTCGGCCTCGGCGACCGCGTCGGCCAGCTCCGCCTCGTACGTCAGGTTGTCGATGCTGGCGCCCTCGGCGAGGCCGAGCTCGGTCAGTGCGGGCCACGCGCGGTCGACCAAGTGCCGAAGCCGCTGCTCCGCATCGGCGGCCGGGTCCCATGCCACCACCCGGTACCCGCGCGCGAGGAAGTAGGCGACCCAGCCACCGCCGATGACGCCGGCACCGACGCACGCCACCGTACGTACGTCGGCGGGGGCAACGCGTTCGGCGCCCATGTCAGGCCTTCGGCTTCAGGTTGAGGATCTCGCGCGCCTCGTCGGGCGATGCGATCGACGCACCCATCGACTCGACGATGGTGCGCGCACGTTCGACGAGCTGCGCGTTGGTCGCCTTGACTCCCTTGCTCAGATACAGGTTGTCCTCGAGCCCGACCCGTACGTGACCGCCGAGCAGCACCGACTGCGCGACCCACGGCATCTGCATCCGACCCAGCGCGAAGGACGCCCACACCGCGCCGTCGGGCAGTTGGTTGACCATCGTCGCCAGCAACGCCGGATCGGCCGGTGCGCCGTACGGGATGTCCATGCACAGCTGGAACATCGCCGGCGCGTCGATCAGTCCCTCTTCGACGAGCCGCTTGGCGAACCACAGGTGCCCGGTGTCGAAGATCTCCATCTCGACGCGTACGCCGAGCTCCTGGATGCGCTTCGCGCCCTCGCGCAGGATGTCCGGCGTGCTGACGTACACGAGGCTGCCGTCGCCGAAGTTGAGGCTGCCGCAGTCGAGCGTGCAGATGTCGGGCACGAGCTCCTCGACGTGCGCGAGCCTCTCCACCCCGTTCACGAGGTCGGTGCCTTCAAGGTGGTTGGTCGGCCGCTGCGGGTCGACCATCAGATCGCCGCCCATCCCGGCGGTGGTGTTGACGACGACGTCGACACCACTGTCGCGGATTCGCTCGACCGCCTCGCGGTACAGCGCGACATCGCGAGATCCCTGCCCCGTCTGAGGATCGCGTACGTGTACGTGCACGATGGCCGCCCCCGCGCGCGCGGCGGCGATGCCCGACTCCGCTATCTGTTCCGGGGTCACTGGAACATGCTCCGACCGTCCGACGGTGTCGCCCGCGCCCGTCAGGGCGCACGTGATGATGACGTTGCGATTCACAGTGACCTCCTCTTGTTGTGCTACTTCTCAACCCGTTCGGAAATGCCGGCGTTTGCCGTCATCGCTGTGCCCGCGCTCGTACGCCTGGTCGACCGACCGGTGCGGATCGATCAGCCGGAGCTCCGCCGGCTGAGACCCGGTGGTGCGGGAGCTCATGACGCTCAGTCGATCCGGGGACTGTTCGCGAGCAGGTTGCGGGTGTACTCCTCACGCGGATCGTCCATCACCTCGACGACCGAGCCGGACTCCACAACCCTTCCGGTGTTGAGGATCTGGATTCGGGCCGCGATCGACCTGACGAGGGCGAGGTTGTGCGTCACGAACAGCATGCTGATGCCGCGGTGTTTGCGGAGGTCTTCCAGCAGCGAGACGATCGCGCCCTGAACAGACACGTCGAGCGCGGACGTGATCTCGTCGCAGACGAGCACGTCGGGCTGTGCGGCGAGGGCCCGGGCGATCGCGACGCGCTGCCGTTCGCCACCGGACAGTCGGCTGGTCTGCAGCTTCAGGACCGTCGGGCCGAGTGCTACCGCCTCGAGCAGCTCGACGACGCGGTCCGTCGCCTCCTTGCCCTTCGCCAACCCGAAGAGCTCCATCGGTCGACGTACGATCTGCTCGATCGTCAGCCTCGGATTCAACGACAGGTATGGGTTCTGGAAGATGTACTGCACCCGCTTGCGGTCCGCGGCCGGCCGCGTGCGCGCTCCCTTGGCCAACGCGTGCTCATCGAACCTGATGGAGCCCGACCAGTTCTTGTGCAGACCTCCGACGCAACGCGAGATCGTCGTCTTGCCGCTGCCCGACTCACCAACGAGGGCGACGCACTCCGACCTCGCCAGGTCGAACGAGACGTCGAAGACGACCTGCTTGCGGCCGTAGAACACGTCGAGGCCGTCGATCGACAGCATGACATCGCGTTCCGCTGCCGGGTCGGAGTCCGGGACGGTGCCGAGATTGATGTCCCAGCTGCCGATCTGGGTCGTACGGATGCAACGCGCCGTGTGTCCGGGTGCGATCGCGACCGGTTCGGGATCGGTCGTCGCACATGCCTCGACCGCCTCCGAGCAGCGGTCGTGGAAGCGGCACCCCTCCGGTCGACGACCCGGCCCAGGCGTACGCCCGGGGATGCCGCCGAGGGCACGGGCCCGCGAGAGGTGGGGGATCGCATCGAGGAGTGCGCGGGTGTACGGATGTGACGGGTTGTCGAAGATGTCGCTTCGCGAGCCGAGCTCGACGATCCGCCCGGCGTACATCACCGCGACCCGGTCGGCGATGTTGCCGATCACGGCAAGGTCGTGCGTGACGTACAGCGCCGCAACCTGGTGGCTCCGGCACAGCTGGTTCATCGTGTCGAGCACCATGCCCTGCGTCGTGACATCGAGACCGGTGGTCGGCTCGTCGAGTACGAGCACCTTCGGACGAGGCAGGAACGCCATCGCGAGCGCGACCCGCTGCACCTGTCCGCCCGACAGCTGATGTGGGAACCGATGCAGGAACTCGTCGTCATTCGGTAGGCCGACCTCGGCGAGGCCCTCACGAGCACGCTCGAGCCGCTCGTCGGACGTACCGACGTTGCGCAGCTCGAGCAGCTCGACGATCTGCCGGCCGATGCGGATGCTCGGGTTCAGCGCGGATGCGGGGTCCTGCGGGACGTAGGCGATCTCCTCGCCGCGCAGCTGGCGTACGTCCTTCCAAGAGAGTGCGAGGACGTCGCGATCGTCGAGCAGCACGCTGCCCTGCCCGATGTACGCGCCGTCGCGCGCGTACCCCAACAGTGCCGTGCCGACGGTCGTCTTGCCCGAGCCGGACTCGCCGACCAGGCCGACCACCTCGCCGGGTGCGAGGACCAGGTCGATGCCGTCGACGACGTCGATCTCGCTGCCGGACAGGACGACGCGAAGTCCGTTGACCGTGCATGCGCTCAGCGCGGTTGCGGTATCCGGGGTCGTATCAGGCTTTGTCGTCATGACTCCTCCCCCTTCGCTGCGAGCTGGGTGATGCCGTCGGCCATCAGGTTCGTGCCGATCGTGAAGACGCCGATCATGATCACCGGCGCGAGCACACCCCAGGGCTGGACCAGCAGCGCGAGCCGGTTCTCGTTGATCATCTGCCCCCAGTCGGCGGCACCCGGATCGGTCGAGAACCCGAGGAAGCCGATGCCGGCGACCATGCCGATCGAGTACGTGAGCCGCAGACCCGCCTCGGCGAGCAGCGGAGCGTTCATGTTGGGGAGCACCTCGGCCAGCATGACCCGAATGCGGCTCTCGCCCAGCGCCTCGGCAGAGGCCACGAAGTCGCGGGAGACGAGACCGAGCGCGACGCCGCGCGCCAGCCGGGCGACCCGCGGGGCATGCGAGACGCCGACCAGAAGCACGATCATCCACCAGGTGGGCTGGTCGACAGCCGCGAGCACGAGGAGCGCGAGCAGGATCTGCGGGAACGCGAGTGCGACGTCGTTGAGTCGCATCAGCGTGTCGTCGATCCAGCCGCCCACGTACGCCGCGACGACTCCGATCACGATGCCGAGCACCATGCCGAGAAGCGTTGCAAGGAAGGAGATCAGCAGGATCGATCGGCCGCCGGAAAGCAGCCGGCTCCAGACGTCCTGCCCGAGGTAATCGGTGCCGAGGAAGCCGACCTCGGTGAACGGCTTGCCGACGATCTCGTTCTCGCCGTACGGCGCCAGCCACGGCCCGACCAGCGCGAGGATCACCACGACGAGCGTGATGATCAGGCCGACCAGGAGTCGGCCCTGCCCGGTGATGCGCTTGAGGTTGCCGACGGTGAGCACACTCATGACCCGATCGCCGTCCTCGCTCGCGGGGTGAACAGGATGGATAGCACGTCTGCAACGAGGTTCACGACCACGTAGACCGCGGCGATGATCATCGCCAAGGCTTGCACCATGGGGATGTCGCTGTTGCGTACGGAGTCGACGAGGCTGGCGCCGACGCCTGGGTACGAGAAGAGGTACTCGACGATCACGACGCCGCCGGCAAGCCAGGCGAGCTGGAGTGCGATGACCTGGATGCCCGGGACGATTGCGTTGAGTAGCGCATGCTTGCGCAGCACGACGCGTTCGGGAACGCCCTTCAACCGCGCGAGCTCGACGTAGTCGCTGTCGAGTACCTCGAGCAACGTGGAGCGGACGATCCGGATGATGTAGGGCGCGACCGCGAGTACGAGGGTCGCGACGGGAAGGATCATCGATGCGGGGTTCTGCCACGGGGACTCACCACCGGCGCTGATCGTCACCGCGGGCAGAATGTGCAACAGCGTCGTCGAGAAGACCGCAACCAGCAGGATGCCGATGACGAACTCCGGCAGGCCCGCGAGCGTGAGTAGGACCAGCTGAATCGCCTGGTCGGTACGCCGGCCGCGCGCGTTCGCACAGATCAGCGCGACGCCGAACGCGATCGGGATCATCACGACCGCGGCGATGAGCACCAGCACGCCGCTGTTGATCACCCGGTCACCGAGGAGTTCCGAGACTGGCTGCTGGTTGGCGACCGAGGTGCCCAGATCGCCCGTGAGCAAGCCGCCTAGCCAATGCGCGTACCGCTCGAAGATGGAGTCGTCGAGGTTCAGCTGCGCACGAATCTGCTCGGCGCGGGCGGGACTGGTCTCGGCGCTCTTTCCGAGGATCGCCTTGACCGGATCGCCGAGTGCGGTGGTCGCGAGGAACACCAGCACCGAGGTGAGCCACAGGGTCAGCACGGCGAGTCCGAGTCGCCTGGCGAGCCAGAGGGTCCATGCCGCCGGGGCGGAACGTACGCGCGGCCCTGCGCCCATCGGCTTCACTGTCGCTGCGTCGGTCATCGTCTCGTCCTCATACGAACGACACCCGCCGGAACTCGAACGACGTGCAGGGCATGTAGCGATGCGGAACGAAGCCCTGAACGAGGTTCGAGTAGCCGTCGACCTGGCGCTTGAATCCCCAGATGATGTAGCCGCCGGTGTCGTACTCGATCTCCTGCGCGTCCTGCAACAGCTGGTTTCGCTTCGCCTCGTCGGTCTCCTGGCGGGCGGTGGCGATCAGGTCGTTGAAGTCCGGGTCGTCGAAGTGTGTCTCGTTGTACGTCGCGCCCTTCTGCGCACACACCGCTACCTGCGGGATGTAGTTGCGGGTGTTCCAGAAGTCCTGCGCGAACGGCCACGACAGGTAGCGCTCGCCGTAGAACGTGTTGGGGTCGGCCTTCGTCAGGCGTACGTCGACACCGGCCTCGCGAGCATGGTCGACGAACAGGTTGGCCGACTCGACGCCTCCGGCACCGACGGCCGTCGAGGTGACCAGCTCGACCTGCAGGTCCGACTGTCCGGCCTGCTTGAGCAGCGACTTGGCCTTGTCGAGGTCTTGCTCGCGCTGTGGCAGGTCTTTGGCGTACGCCGGGTCGAACGGCGAGTACAGGTCGTTGCCGAGAAAGCCATAGCCGTTGAGCGCCTGGTCGATCATCTGCTGCCGGTCGGCGATGAGCCGCAGGGCCTGGCGTACCCGGTTGTCCTTGAACGGCGCGACATCGACGCGCATCGTGAACGGCACCCACGCGCCGGTCTCGGAGATGAGCGCCGACGAGCCCTGGTCGGAGATCGAGTCGACGAGGTACGACGGCAGGTTGTCGACGCTCTGCACCTGGCCGGCGAGCAACGCGTTGACCTTGGCGGAGTCGTCGGCGAAGTCGAAGATCAGCAGCTCATCGACCCAGGCCGGGTCGCCCCAGTAGTCATCGTGGCGCAGGAAGCTGCTCTGCAGGCCGGGCTGGAACGTGTCGTACTTGAACGCCCCGGTGCCGACCGGGTTGGCGACGTCGAAGTCGGCCGGGATGATCCCGACGGTGTACTCCGCCAGCAGCTGGTCGAGCACCGCGTACGGCGAGGAGAGCGGTAGCTCGACGACGTACGGCCCGCGCGCCCGCGCGTTCTTCAGGTCCAAGATGCCGGAGAGCTCGACACCACCGGACGTCGGCGCCTTCGGATCTGCGACGCGGGCGAGCGTGGACAGGACGTCGTCGGCGGTCATCGTCTTGCCGTTGTGGAACACCACGTCGTCGCGGAGCTCGACCGTCCAGACCGTCGCGTCCTTGTTGGGGGTCACCGCTTTCGCCAACGCCGGTTGGATCTTGTAGTCCTCGTCCCAGGCGAGCAGCGGCTCGTACAGGTTGCGGCAGCGGGCGATGTCGGGGTTGGTGACCGGCGAGTGCGGGTCGAGGGTGTCCTTGAGCCCACCGCCCGTCGCACCGTGGCTGAGGACGCCGCCGCGCTTCTGCGGGGCGTTCGGGTCGGGCTTGGGCGGCACCGCGCCACAGGCAGTGAGCGAGCCGAGCCCGGTGGCGCCCGCCGCCGCGTACGCTCCCAGGCGGAGCACATCGCGGCGGGAGAGTCCGTTCATGGTGAGAGCCGTTCCATCGGGTCGTTCACTATGCGAGCATCCTTCGAGCAATGCGAACATAGTGAGGATCGCAGAACCCGTCAAGGGAGGTGCACGATGTCGGCTGCGTCCCACGCCGATCCGGACCACGTGCCGCGCTCGGGTCGAGTGCAGTCCGTCGACCGCGCGGTGGCTCTGCTGCGTGCCGTCGCGGCGGCGAACGACGACCGTGCCAATGTCGCGGCTCTCGCCGCGGACTGCGGACTGAACCGCGCGACGGCGTGGCGCATCCTGTCGACGCTCGAGGCTCAGGAGATGGTCGTACTCGACCGCCCGACGGGCCGGTACGCGATCGGCTTCGGCGTCGTCGAGCTCGCGGGGGCAGCGGGGGTCGGCGTGCTCGTACAGTCCGCGCACTCCGTGCTCGAACGCGTCTCGCTGCTGACCGGCGAGACGGCCGCGCTCGCGGTCGTACGCGACAACGGGCTCACGTACGTCGACGAGGTCGCGCCGACGGCCGTCGTCTCGGCGACCTGGCGTGGTCGTACGGTCTCGCTGCACGCAACCTCGACCGGCAAGGCGCTCCTGGCGTACTCGTCGGACGACCTCGTGCACCGCATCCTGCGCGAACCGCTGACCCGGCACACCGACACGACCATCACCGATCCCGACGCGCTGCTCGCCGAGCTCGCCACGGCACGCGATCGGGGGTACGGCGTGTGCCGCGGCGAGTTCGAGGAGTCGGCGTACGGTGTGTCAGCGCCGGTGCTCGACTCCGGTGGCCGCCCGCTCGCCGTGCTGAGCATCTGGGGACCCGGCGGACGACTGACCGAGGCCCGCTTCGAGGCCCTCGGCGAGATCGCCCGCGACGCTGCGATCGAGATCGGGAGTCCGGGCCGGCGAGGCTGACGTACCGCAAGCAGTCTGCTAGGTGAGGCCGAGTCTCGTACGCAGTTCGTCGATCACGTCCTTGCTGTGGCTGATCTGCAGGCGGTTGCCTTCCAGCTCGATCCGGGTGGTGCCGTCACCGCTGAGCAGCGTCAGTGTGCGGACGTTGAGCCGCTGGCCGACCGAAACCGCCAGACCTTCGAGGCCCAGCCGGAATACGAGTTCGTGCGGCTCCTTGCTGCGAGAACGTCCGGCAAATCCGTACACCCAGTGCTCGGACACGCCAACGACCATCGCAAGCGGCAGTCCCCGAGAGTGGGCGACGCCGTGCGCACCCGCGAGCGCGCCGCCGACCGTACCGACCGAATCGCCCGCCGAACCCATGACTCCTCCGGCCGTGTCGCCCGCCATGCCGCCGGCGAACATTCCTCCGGTCGCACCGCGCG
Organism: Solicola gregarius; assembly: GCF_025790165.1. Classification (GTDB taxonomy): domain Bacteria; phylum Actinomycetota; class Actinomycetes; order Propionibacteriales; family Nocardioidaceae; genus Solicola; species Solicola gregarius. The sequence goes on along the minus strand of NZ_CP094970.1, from coordinate 2,158,932 downwards.
GCGCGAACTGCCCCGCGGCGATGACCTCGTCGTCGAAACCTTCCCGGCTGACGGCCGCATTCACGGCCGCGAGCATCTTTGATTCCGACATGACGTACTCCTCCGACGTGACCGCCGCGACCCGCGTCAACGCTTGCCGTCTGGCAAGTATCCCCTGAAGCCGATCGGCAAGGAGGGTTCCGCGCAGATTGGGCAGCGCCCGCGTCACGACACCGACTGGGAGTTCGGCGCTGCCGTTCGTCTGGGTCACGGCCCAGATTGGCGCGGGGGCACTGATATCTTGCGGGCCATGTCAGAGCCCGATGCCTCCGAGCACGTCCGAGACACCGGTCCGTCGTGGAACAAGCCGTGGACTGTCCAGTGGCACATTGCTGCGGATGGCACCGTGATCAGGCAGCGTGCAAAGGGAGATCAATCCCACCAACAGTTGTACGGAACGCACGCCACGAACCGGACAGTGGTACTCGCCGACCTGGAGGCCCTCGACGATCGCATCGCTCGGACCCGTCGCGTCTTCAACGCTCTCGTCGCCGTTCTGATCGGTGTCGCCGTGATCGACGTGGTCGCGCTGGTGGTCGGCGTGCTCCTCGCCTGGGCCGGCATTGACGAAGGTGCCGTGATCACACTGCCGGCGGTGCTCCTACTCCTCGGCCTGCTGATCGCAACAGGATCCGTGCACGGGCTGATGATCAGCCGCTTCAACCGGGCCTGGACCGATGCCGGCTTCGCGTCGACGAGTCAGGTGACGATGGCGGCCTCCGAGGCTCGTTCGCTGATCGCAGCGCCCGGAACGGTCTCGGGACGCACGGTCAGAGTCAAACGGGCCTGATGGCCGCATCGACGTGGTGGTGTCGCGCGTCAACCTACTGCCCGCCGAGACGCGCGTCGAAGAACCGCACGGTCCGAGCCATCGCCGCGTTGAACGCGGGTCCGAAGGCGTGTCCGTCGTCGTACCACTGCAGGGTGGAGTCGACTCCCGCCCGGGTGAGCGCGCTTTGGGTCGCAGGTGCCCAGCGTGGCGGGCAGGTGTCGTCGACGCGTCCGTGCACGACGAGCACCGGTTCGGTGATCCGGTCGAGGTAGGGGCGCGAGGAGTTCGCGCGCCAGAAGGCCGGGTTCTCCTCCGGGGCGCCGTAGCGGCGGGCCACCGGATCGTCGGAGTCCTCGGGGTCGTTGCGTTCGAACTGGTCGTAGTTCTGCGCCTCCAGCGACGAGACCGACGCCCATGTCGTCGCGGCCTGCACGAGCCCCGGCTCGGCGATGAGCGCCTTCAGTACGACGCCCCCGCCCATGGATCGGCCGAACATCGCCACGCGGTCGTCGTCGACCGGTACGTCCCGCGAGTTGCGTAGGGCTTTGACCGCGTTGATCACGTCCGCGCTGTACCCAAGCTCCATCCGGACCGCGAGGCGCGGGTCGTCGTCTGCCTCCGCGTGGTTGCGGTAGTCCACGTGCATCGCGATGTACCCACGCGCAGCGAGATATCCGCGTTCGCGGGTCATCCCTTGGCCGCGTACGTAGACGCCAGGATCGATGTAGCCATGCGCCAGGACCACTGCCGGGAACGGGCCGGGCCCGCGGGGGACGTTGATCACCCCGGTGATCGTGTACGCCTCGTTGCCGCGGTTCGTTGTGCTGCGGCTGCGGTACGTCATGTCGTACGACGTGTACTCGGGCGTCTGCTCGCGTACGGCTGCGAGGCGCAAACGGTCACCCAGGTGTCGCTGCTCGGCCAGTCCCGGTACGGAGATCGGTCGCGCCTGGCGATCGGCTGTGGGGCCAGTGATCTGCGGCTCGGCTGTCCCATCCGTACCGGTGGACGCCTCAGGCTTCGAGGACGCGTCGCCTGTCTCGGACCCAGATTCGTCGGCGCTGCACCCGACGACGAGGACCACACCCAGGGCGAGGGCGGCAAGGTCGCGGCATCGATGACGCACCGAACACCTCCGGATCGATGGACGTCGTCCTTTCACGGTAGCCGCCGCCCGCGGCGACGGCGCGCGTCCGATCGGCGACACGTTCCAGGCGGTTCATCGTCTCTGGTAGAGACCGACGACGATGCCGTACTGCCGTTCACGTGGGTCCGCGGGCTGCAGGTCGTTGACCACTGCGTCGAGATGCTGTCGTACCGCCTCGGCCTGGTCGCGGGTGAGACAGATCACGCGGTGGTTGAGCAGGTGGTCGTCGTCCGTACCGAGCTCCTCGGTGATGGTGGCCAGCATGGCGTTCGTGGCGGCACCGTCCTCGCCCGGAGGGAACATGACCTTGCGTGCCGTCGGGACGAAGTACTGCTCGGTTCCGCCGCGAACCGTTCGGGTCGGCCCCTTGTGGGCCAATCCGGCCGCGCACAGTACCCCGAGGTGGTGGGAGACGCTGCCCTTGTTCATACCGAGCCGATTGCTCAACTGACTGATCGTCGCGCCGTCCGGATTCATCGCCCCCAGTAGCTTGTGCCGCGCTGGGTGCGACAGTGCGCGCATCTGTGCGGGGCTCGTTGCGTGGATGGTGTCGTACCGGCGATCTGTGGTCACAATCAAGCGTTAACTGGAGTTGTCGCTTTGGTCAAGGCACTGATGGGCTTCACCCATGACGCGAAACGACATCGACCTGCGCGACCTCGGCGAACAGATCACGAATCTGGTGCTCGAGCGGTACATCCTCGAGGAGGACACCCGAGCGATCACCGCAAGCCTGGACGACATGCCCGCCGAGCTGGTCGGAGCCGAACCCTCCCAGATCGCGCGAGTGCTGACCCGACTCCTGCAACGCACCAACAACGACCGCCACCTGCGGGTGCGGCACCGGCCGGGTGGCGCCGCCTCGGCCTTCGACGGCCCCGAACACGAGGCGAGGTTCGCCGCCGAGGCCCGGCGCAACGCAGGGGGCGTGCGTCAGACTCGGCTGTTCGACGACGGCATCGGGTTGCTGCAGATCGCGCCGTACCTCTCGCCCGTGCACCTGGCCGCGCCGTACATCGCCGCCGCTTTCACGCTGCTGTCCTCGGTGGATGGCTTGATCATCGACCTGCGCAACGGGGGTGGCGGCACACCGGAGACCGTTGCCCTGATCTGCGGTCACCTTCTGGGCAAGGAGCCCGTCCACCTGCAGGACATCGTCGAACGCGGAGCGACGCCACGGCAGTACTGGACCGCGCCCGCAGCAACCCGCCTCGACGGTCCGATCCGCGTACTCACCAGTCCCACCACGTTCTCCGGCTGCGAGGAACTGGCGTACGACCTTCAGGCCCAAGGCCGCGCGGTGGTCATCGGCGAGACCACCGGCGGCGGAGCGCATCCGGTCGAAGCGTTCAAGGTCGGCGAGTCCTTGGAGTTGCACGTGCCCACCGCTAAGTCGGTGAACGCGGTCACGGGTACGAACTGGGAACAGGTCGGCGTCATCCCGGATCGGCCCTGCCCGTCGGCCGAAGCCCTGGACCTGGCCCTCGACGACCTGCGAACGGCCTGAGCTGAGGCCACTCTCGGGTCCGTCGTCGCCACGAGCGACCGGGCCGGACAATACGCGCGACGGCCGCCGGCGTCATTCCAGCCGCTGGTGCTTCACTCCGGGCCATGGGGATGGGTGAGGTCGTAGGCACGGGAGAGCTTCTGTGGCACGACCATGCGCCACGCGTCGACGACGAACTCGCGGGCCTCGGTCGGCTCCAGTGCTGCAAGGTCGGCAGCGATCCAGTTGAAGCGCAGGTCCGACGCCGACGGCAGGTGGAACTTGTGCGGCTCGCTGGCGACCAGCGCCGCGCGCTCCTCTCTTGGGAACGCGAATTCCATGACGGTCTCGTCGAGGGAGAACGCCACGTAGACGATCTGCTTGACGCGGAACTTCAACCTGCCGCGGACGTACACCTCGTACGAGCGCTCCAATTCCTCGCCCAGCGGCCGAACGTCATCAATCACAGCCATGCTCAGAATCCTTCGGTCACGACGAGGCAGCGCGCCCGTACGCACGCGTCCAGTATCCGCAGCGCGCCCGTACGGTGCCCATCCATTGGAGTTCGCTCCTGTTGCGCCGCGTCCAAAGGATTGACGGCGACGGTGACCCGGACTCATCGGTTGTCGCACCTGCCGGTCCATGAAGGCAGCGGCGCGCGTCCGGCCAAGTGCATGTCGAGAACGCCGCCAGAGCTTCGTCCCCGTACCAAGGACGAAGCAACCAGCGGAGGATGGCAGTCATGTCGCACATCAAGCAGTTTGACCATATTGGCATCACCGTCGCCGACCTCGACTCGACGACGGCGTTCTTCGTCGGACTTGGTCTCGAGGTCGAGGGGCGCACCTTCGTGGAAGGCGAATTCCTCGACACCGTCGGCGGCATCCCGGACTCGCGAACGGAGGTCGTCATGCTGCGGCCGCCGGACGGCGGGACTCGGATCGAGCTCGCGAGGTTCGTCAGGCCCGACCACGAGCCGGGATCACCCGCTGCGATGCCGAACGAGCTGGGCATGCGCAACGTCTGCTTCGAGGTCGACGGTCTGCGGGCCATGGTCGACGACCTGGCCGCGGACGGATACGGACTTGTCGGCGGAATCGGCGAGTACGAGGGCACCTGGCTGATGGCCTACGTCCGCGGCCCCGAAGGGATCGTTGTCTCACTGACCGAACGGATTGGCTGAATCTTGCCGAGGAGGGACGCGCTCGAGGTTGGTCCAGCCCCGCCACCCGCGCTCCTCGAGCAACTCCATGAGGCGGCGGGCGACCGGCACCGAGTCGAGGAAGACCGCGTCGAGGAGTTCCACGAGTTCGTCCGGCATCTGCTCGTCGTGCTGCTCCGACTCCTCGACACCCACGGCATCGAGGAGCGCAGCGAGTCGGTCGGCCATTGCCGCGACTCGCGGGTCGCCCACCTCCCACTGCATGACCTCGGCGAGAACGCCGTACAGCTCGACCGCCGCTGGGTCGTCGAGTTGCTGTTGCTTCATCGTCATGTAGAACGGCATCTGCTCACGAAGCTGTGCGGCCACCAAGATCCATGCGTCACGCTCGCCGTCGACCATCGCATCCGGAATCCCGAGCTCGCGCAGCCTGTCGATGTACGCCGTCGCCTCCGGGGGAAGGGCCAGGCTGTCGCCGGCCGCCAGCTGAGCGATCTGCGTGCGGTGCCGCTGCCGCTCCCTGATCTCGGCGCGCAGACGCCGGTCGATGTCGGCGACGGCAGCGGCGAACTCGTCGGTGTCGGCGACGAGCAGCTCACGTACGCGCGCGAGCGGAACACCGGCGGCCGCGAGCGTACGTATCCGGACGAGCTCGACGACGGCGTGGGCGTCGTAGCGACGGTAGCCCGAATGGTCGCGCTCGGGCTCCGGCAGCAGTCCCTTGGCGTGGTAGTGCCGCACCGCGCGAACGGTGACGCCGGCGTACGACGCCAGCTGGCTGATGGTGAGCACCGTGTCAGTCTCCTACCTCGTGGGCACGCGGAGGAACAGCCGCCGCGACCACAGGTAGCCGACCAGCGAGATCGCGACGCACCAACCGATCGCGAGCCACAGATCGGAGTCCGTCGGAGCACCGGTGACGAGGTCGCGAAGGGTGTTGATCATCGGTGTGAACGGCTGGTGCTCGGCGAACTGGCGCAACCCGGCAGGCATCGCGTCCGTCGGCACGAAGCCGCTGCTGATGAACGGCAGGATCACCAGAAACATCGGGGTGTTGCTCGCCGTCTCGACGCTGTTCGCCGCGAGGCCCATCCCGACGGTCAGCCAGGTGAGCGAGAACGCGATGAGAACCAGCAGCCCGATCGCCCCGAGCCAACCGAGCGGATCGGCATCGGAGCGGAACCCGAGCAGGAACGCGAACGCCGTCACGATCACCACCGCGAATCCGGTCTTGATCACCGCACCCAGGACGTGACCTGTGAGGACCGACACCCGGGCGATGTCCATCGTGCGGAACCGGGCGATGATCCCGGTGGTCATGTCGGTCGCGGTCGCGATCGCGGTTCCGAGCGCGACGCTGGCAACGGTCATGATCAGGATTCCCGGCGTGATGAACACCAGATAGTCGCCGCGGTCTCCGCCGCCCGGCTGCCCGGGCAGACCGGCACCGATGGTGCCGCCGAACACGTACACGAACAGCAACAGGAACAGGATCGGTTGCGCGACCAGCATGACCGACAACGAGGGATAGCGGCGGATGTGCAGCAGGTTGCGTCGCAGCATCGTCGCCGAGTCGCGAATGGTGTAGGTGGCGTTCATGCGGGGATCTCCTTTGATTCGGGCGCCTCGACCGCGTGGCCGGTGAGCGCAAGGAACACGTCGTCGAGATCGGCGGACTCGACCGTCAGCCCGGCGACGACGTCGTCGTCGAGGCCGTCCAGGACCCGGCGCAGTCCGGCGATGCTGCCGTCGTTGGGTACCTGCAAGGTGAGCGTCTCCAGGTCGGTGACGGCGTCCGGGTACGCCGCCGCCGCCGCGGTCAGCGCCGCACCGTCGGCGAACTGCACCGAGACGTGGCCGCCCGGGACGCGCCGCTTCAGCTCCGCAGCCGTGCCCTCGGCGACCAATTGCCCGGCGTCGAGGACCCCGATCCGGTCGGCCAGTTCATCGGCCTCGTCGAGGTACTGCGTCGTCAGCAGCACCGTCACGCCGTCGGCGACCTGCTCACGCACGATCGCCCACAGGCCACGCCGACTGCGCGGGTCGAGACCGGTCGACGGTTCGTCGAGGAAGATCAGCCGCGGCCCGGTGATCAGCGTCATCGCCAGATCCAGCCGCCGCTTCATACCACCCGAGTACGTCTGCGCCCGCCGGTCGGCGGCGTCGACGAGGTCGAAGCGCTCCAGCATCCCGGTCACGGCAGTGGCCGCGCTCGCGCGGTCCAAGTGTGCGAGATCGGCCATCAGCCACAGGTTCTCGCGGCCGGTGAGCAGTTCGTCGATCGCCGAGAACTGCCCGGTCACGCCGATCGCGGCGCGTACCTCGGCAGGCTGCTGTCGTACGTCGAAGCCGTTGACGCGGATCTCACCGTCGCCGGGGGTCAGCAGTGTCGCGAGGATGTTGACGATGGTCGTCTTGCCGGCACCGTTGGGCCCGAGGAGTGCGTAGACCGTCCCTTCCGGAACGGTCAGGTCGACACCGTCCAACACGGTGTGGTCGCCGTAGGACTTGGTCAGTCCGGCGACCTCGATAGCAGCGGCAGTAGTAGTCATGTCGCCATGGTCGAACCCTGACGCAGGGTCAAGGTCAAGCCGATGCGCGTGAGCATCGACGGCGGTGCTCGAAAGTCCTCGAGACGGGTTGTCACCAGTCGGTACTATCTTGACTGTGCCGCACTCGGGTGACGGTTTCGCACACCTGACGAGCCACGGGGGAGCCCGAATGACCAACGATGCCCAAGCCCTGAAGTCCGACCTGCAAGCCGTGGTACGCGGCGCGGTCCACGCACCCGGCGATCCCACGTGGGACGACGCCAGGAAGGCGTGGAACCTCTCGGTCGACCAGCACCCGCTCGCCGTCGTCGAGGTCGCCGACGCAGACGACGTGGTCGCCGCCGTACGTTGCGCCGGCCGAGTCGACCTGCCGGTCGTACCTCAGTCCACCGGGCATGCGGCGACAGACGACGGCGTGACCGGCGCGATCCTGCTCCGCATGCATGCGCTCGACTCCGTCGAGGTCGACACCGAACGTCGGATCGCTCGCGTCGGAGGCGGCACCATGTGGAAGGCGGTCCTCGACCGGCTCGACGACACCGGCCTGCTCGGCCTCGGTGGTACGGCGCCGATGATCTCCGTCGTCGGCTACACCCTCGGTGGCGGGTTGTCGTGGTTCGGCCGTCGGTACGGGTTGGCGTCGGCCGCCGTACGGTCGGTCGACCTCGTCACCGCCGATGGCGATCAGGTCACCGTGACCGAGGAAAGCGATCCCGAGCTGTTCTGGGCGTTGCGCGGGTACGGCGGCGAGTTCGGAGTCGTCACCTCGATGGAGTTCGACCTGTTCCCGTCGCCCGGCGTCGTGGGCGCCCGGCTGATGTTCCCCGCCGGTGACACGCGTGCGGTCCTCGACGCGTTCTCCAAGCTCACCGCCGCGGCGCCGCCGGAGCTGTCCGTCGCCGCGACGATCCTGCACCTTCCCGATGCTCCGTTCATCCCCGAAGACCGCCGCGGGCGCTCGTTCGTCGCGATCAATGCCGCCCATCTCGGCACGCTCGACGAGTGCAGGACGTTGCTGTCGGGCATCGTCGCGGCCGGCGACGCGATCGAAAACGACATCCGGACCTACCCGATGTCCGAGGTCGGCGGCATCGCCGAGGACCCCGTCGATCCCAGCCCCGCCGCCGACCTGACCACTTTGCTCCGCGACTTCGACTCCGGCACGGTCGAGCGTCTCCTCGACGTGGCCGGCCCCGACAGCGGCACGCGCCTGCTCGGTGTGAACATCCGTCATCTCGGCGGCGCGCTCGCCGAGGCCGGGTCCGGAAACGGCGGTGTCGCCGGAGCGATCGACGAGCCTTACCTGGTGTTCAGCTTCGCCGTCCCGGGCCTCAGCGGCTCGATGGACGAGATCGTCGACACGCACAACGGCCTGCACGCCGCCCTCGGCGACACCGCGACCGGCGGTGCACCGTACAACTTCCTCGGCCGCGGCGGCCCCGAGCGCGCGTACGACTCGGCTGCACTCGACCGTCTGCGTACGCTGAAGCGCCGGCGCGACCCGCAGGGCAGATTCCGGATGACCCGCCCGTTGCCCAACTGACGTCAGACCGAAGCCCCACCGTCGATCACCAGGTCTGCACCTACCACGTACGCCGAGTCGGCCGACGTCAGATACCGGACGGCGGCCACGATCTCCGAGAGCGAGGCGACCCGGCCCGACGGGTTCAGCTCCTTCATCCGCGCGTCCCGGTCGGCCTCGTTCTCACCCGGCCGGTACGACATGGAGGTGTCCGACGGGCCGGGACTGATCGCGTTGATCCGGATCCCTTCGGCGGCATGGTCGAGTGCGGCAGTCCTCGTCAGCGCGCTGAGGGCGGCCTTGCTCGCACCGTACGCACCGAACCCGGGGCGGCTCGTGTGCGGACCGATGTTCGATGACACGTTGACGATCGCGCCACCCTCCTTGCGCATCAGCGCGATCTCGTGACGCATCGCGGCGTGGACACCAACGACGTTCGTCAGCATCGCCCGCTTCGAGATCGGCGCGTTCGATGTCCGCGGCCGGCGTCGGCGGTGGCAGCATTCCGACCGTGTTGACGGCAATATCGAGACTTCCGTACGCATCGGACACGCGGTCGAAGACCGCATCGACGTCGGCCTGATCGAGTACGTCACCGACGAGGGCAAGATGGCGTCGATCGCCGCCTGCCAATCCCCGCAGGGCATCTCCGTTGCGCCCGACCAGGGCGACGGAGGCGCCGGAGGCGATCAGATCCGATGCGATCGCGCGTCCCATCCCGCTGCTCGCGCCCACCACAACCGCACGTCTTCCGCTCGCTGGCATGATGCTCCTCGTTTCGTCTTCGACGGATTGGTCCGTTCGGGATCGGTCAGCAGGCAGCGCGTTCGGCTTCGACCGGCACAGTCACCCGGCTTCGCTCGAGGCGCCACGAGGTCCCCGCGAAGCCGAGCGCGAGCACGCCGAGCAGAACGCTCATCCAGATGGGTGCGCGCAGACCGAGTCCCGCCCCGATCACCAGGCCGCCGAGCCACGGCCCGAGTGCATTGCCGACGTTGAAGGCGGACACGTTGACCGACGCGGCCAACGTCGGCGCATCACCTGCAAACGCGAACACCCTTCCGTTGAGGGCCGCCGCGATCGAGAACGACGCGGCGCCGAGTACGAAGACCGCGACGACGACTCCGATACGGGATCCAGCGAGTGCGGCAAGGAGCAGTAGGGCCAACACCATCGCGGTCAGGCTGATCACGACGTTGGCGAGCATGTCGCGATCCGCGTACCGCCCGCCGACCGTGACGCCGACGAACGTGCCGAGCCCGAACAGCAACAGCACGAGCGGCACGTACCGCTCGGGAATGCCGGCGACGTCGGTGAGCAGCGGCGCGAGGTACGAGAACGCACAGAACACCGCCGCCTGGAAGCCCGCCGTCGTCGCCAGCGCCAGCCAGAGCCGGCGATCACGGAACGCGTGCGTCTCCGATCGCACCAGGTCTCTCATCGGTATCGACGTTCGCTCGTCCGACATTGCGGGTACCAGCGACCGCAGCAGCACGAACACCGCGGCCGCCGCCACAGCGACCGCGGCGAACGCCGCCCGCCACCCGAACGCTCCACCGATCCACGTCCCTGCCGGCACTCCCACCACGTTGGCGAGCGTGAGTCCGCCGACGAGCACGGCCAGCGCCCGCGCTGTACGCTGCGGGCCGGCGAGCTTCGTCGCGATCACCGCTGCGACCGCCCAGTACGTTGCGCAGGCGACCGCGGCCACGACTCGCCCGGCGAGCTGTGCGGAGTAGCCGTCGACCGTAAACGGCACGACGTGCGCGAAGCCGAACACCGCGGCGGCCCCGAGCAGCGTCGCGCGCTGCGGGAGCCGCAGGGTCGCGAGCGTCATCAGCGGAGCACCGACCAGCATGCCGATCGCGAAGCCGCTGATCAGCATGCCCGCGTCCGGGATGCTCACGTCGAGACCGGCCGCGATCTGGGGCAACAGGCCGGCGAGCATGAACTCTGACGTTCCCAGGCAGAAGATGCCGAGCGCGAGCACGTGGACTGCGAGCGGCAGCCTTCGGGTCTGCGTTTCCATCGGGCTCCTTTTTGAACTGATCTGTACAAAATGTGCGTACGCGAAGGCTCGGCTCCGGGCCGAGGCGGGCTCAGAGCATCGACATCAGGGTTTTCACCGTGGCGCGACCGGCGGCATCGCTGGTGGCCACCCGGTCGGCGATCTGCGCACCGTTCAGCGCCGCGTGCACGACCGCGGCGAGATCACGCGCCGGCGCGGTGCTCGTGAACGAGCCGTCCCGCTGCCCCTCGGCGATGAGCTGCGAAATCAGGTCGCGGAACGACTCGAGGTTGCCCCGCGCGAGGTCGGCGACCGCCTGGTCCGCGCTGCCGACCTCCACGGCCGCGTTCAACACCAGACACACCCGGCGCTCGTCGCTCGCCCACTGCTCGCGGAGAACGTCGCCGAGCAGTCGCTCCAGCCGCTCGCGCCCGGTGCCCTCGATATCGAGGTATGCATTGCGTTGCGTGCTCTTCAGCTCGGCGTAGCGACGCAAGGCGCATTGGTACAGGTCGGACTTGCCGGTGAACGTGTTGTAGAGGCTGCTTCGAGACAGTCCGGTGGACTCGCACAACACCGCGGTCGAGGTTCCGGCGTACGTATGTGTCCAGAACGCCTCCACGGCAGAGTCGAGCGCGGACTGTTCGTCGAACTCGCGTGGTCGTGGCACGCGAACGATCCTCGCACGTTCTGTACCGGTGTGTCCAGAACGGGTCAGCCGGCGCGCGCACCCCGGAAGCTTCTTCGGTACGCCGACGGCGCGATCTTCAGAGCAGCGGCGAAGTGATGCCGGTAGGTGACCGCGCTCTGGAAGCCGACGGCGGCAGCCACCTCCTCGATCGGCATGGACGTGGTCTCGAGCAGCGCCAGGCTGGCCTCGACTCGCTGCGCGATCAGCCAGCGGATCGGGCTCGTACCCGTTGCTGCGGTGAAGTGCCGCAGATACGTGCGCGGCGACAGGTGCACGCTCGTCGCGAGCGCCTCCATCGTCAGCGGCTCGTCGAGTCGTTCGAGCGCCCAGGCCATGCTGCGCGCGATGTCGTCACCGGAGTCCGCGGCCCGCACGGGTGACTCGATGTACTGCGCCTGGCCGCCGTCGCGGTACGGCTGCGCCACGAGTCGGCGGGCGAGCCGGTTCGCCACGGCGCCTCCGTGGTCGCGCCGGACGAGGTGGAGGCACAGGTCGAGCCCGGCGGCGCTGCCGGCACTGGTGAGCAGATCGCCCTCGTCGACGAACAGCGGTCGCGGGTCGACCTCCACCGCGGGAAACCGCTCGGCCAGTCTCTCCGCGTAGATCCAGTGCGTCGTCGCCCCCCGCCCGTCCAGCAGACCCGCGCCGGCAAGGGCGAACGCACCCGAGCAGATCGACGCGATGCGTACGCCGCGCTCATGCGCCGCTCGCAGGGCGGCCACCAACCGCGGCGAGGTCGGCACGTCGACGTCGCTCACGCTCGGCACGATGATCGTGTCGGCGGCCTCGAACCCGTCGAGACCCATCGAGGTGCGCAGCGTCGCGCCGCCGACGGTCGGCGTCGCACCGCGGCGCTCCGAACACAGCGTCAGGTCGTACCACGGCTCCGGCAGATCGGGCCAGCGTACGCCGAACACCTCCGTCACGATCCCGGTCTCGAACAACGACATTCCCTCGTACGCGAGCACGGCGACCCGATGCGACCGACGATTTGACGTCATGTCGTTATCTTAGCGGATATGGTCGTTTGCGCCACTGTCGTACGGCGGCTCGGCGACTCAGCATGGAGACATGCAAACGACGCTGCTTCGCCCCGCGCACCAGTCCCGTTGGACATCCGCCGAACGTCGCCTGACCATCGGTGGGCTGCTCGCGATCGGCATGAGCTTCGGCTTCGCGCGCTACGGCTACGGGTTGTTCCTTCCCGAGATCAGGCGTGAGTTCGACCTGTCGGTCTCGTACGTCGGAATCATCGGCAGTGCGACGTACGTCGGCTATCTCGTTGCCCTGCTCGTCGTCGGCGTGTACGCGGCGCGGGTCGGGCCGCGCCTGCTCGTCGGGATCGGCGGTGCATCCGCCGTCGCGGGCATGGGGCTCGTGGCGGTCGCCCCGAACCTCGCGATCCTCACCACCGGGCTCGTCCTGGCGGGGACCAGCCCGGCATGGACCTGGGCGCCGTACTCCGACGCCGTCGACATGGTGGTCGCGCGCTCGCGGCGTGAGCGGGTGCTCGCGATCGTCCCAGCGGGTACGGCGATCGGCACCGCCGTCGTCGGCCCGCTCGCACTCGTCGCGCACGGCGAGTCGTGGCGGTACGCGTGGCTCGCGATGGCGGCCACCGCAGCGGCCATCGCGGTGTACAACGTCGGCTCCGTGCCCGCACGAAACACGGTCTCGGCCGAACCCGCGGCACGGCCCGCCACGGTCGGGCCACGCTGGTTCCTGCGCCGACGTGCCGTTCCGCTGTACGCGACGGCGGTCTCGTACGGTGTGGTCGGCTCGTTCTACTGGAACTACGCGACGGCGGCGATCTCCGACGCAACGAGCGGCAGCGCCGCCACCACAGCGATGTTCTGGACGCTGATGGGTGTCGCCGGGACGGCCGGTGTCCTCGCGGGCGTGCTGCTCGCGCGCCTCGGCCTGCGCCGGTCGTCGGCGCTGTTGTTCGGCACCCTTGCCGTCGCGGTCGCGCTGCTCGGCGTCATGCCCGGTTCGGTGTTTGCCGCAGGGGTGTCGGCGATCTTGTACGGGCCCGCGTTCATGGCCGTGTCCAGCCTGCTGGCCGTGTGGTCGTACCAGGTCTTTCCCGAACGCCCGACGACCGGCTTCAGTGCCACCCTGCTGAGCCTCGGCGTCGGAACGGTCGCCGGACCGGCCGTGCTCGGGCTGGTGGCCGAGGAGCACGGCCTGCGTACGGCATTCCTCGTCACGGCCGCCCTCGCCGTGGTGACCTGCGCCGTCCGCCCGGCTCGTACGGCCGCCTTCGCGGACTGAATTGTTACCAGGAGCCGAAACGGTGTGCAGCGCTTAAACTCATCGGGTGGAGATCGAGGCCAGACATCTTCGGCTGGTGAAGTCGATCGCCGACGCAGGGAGCATCACGTCCGCCGCAACGGCCCTCGGCTCGACGCAGCCTGCCCTGACCCGGCAGCTCCGGCGCGTCGAGGAGGGCCTCGGTGGCGAGTTGTTCGTACGCTCGCGCGACGGTGTCGAACCCACGACGCTGGGTCGACTCGTGGTCGGACGGGCTAACGCCGTGCTGTCCGTGCTCGACTCCCTGCAGACCGATGTCGCCACCGCCACAGCCACCGCGCCGGCACAGGTTCGCATCGGCGTGCGGTACGGCCAGGCGATGCTCGGGCTGATGAACGGCCTTCGCGCGACCGTTCCGAATGCGGAGATCGTGACCAACAGCGAGTCACGGATCGGCGGACTGATCGACCTGGTCGCGGGAAACCGCCTCGACGTCGCGGTGATCCACGAGTTCGTCGGGTACGAGATTCCGCTCGACCCGCGGATCCTGTCCACGGAGATCTGCTCCCAGCCCGCGTTCGTACTGATCCCCGAGACGCATCCGCTCGCGGCCCGCACGGAGGTCGCGCTGGCCGATCTCGCGGACGAGAACTGGTTGCTCTCGCCGCTCGACGTCGACCGGGAGACCGAGTGCATGACCCAGGTGTGTGCCGATGCCGGGTTCACGCCGAAGATCGTGCACTACCTGAGCGACGGACTCGGCGTCGAGCTGATCCGCGCCGGTGAGGCGATCGCGCCGAGCGTACCGACCAACCGGTGCTCGGGCGCCGTCCTGAAGCCGCTCGTCGACTCCCCGATCCGGGTACGCCAGCTGCTCATCGCCGAGCGGCACAACCCGTTGGTGACGAGTCTCGACAAGCTGGCCCGGTTCGTCGGCGACGCGCTCGCGGACGCACTCTCGAACCAGCCGATCTACACCGCGTGGGCGGAGCGGCACGAGGGCGACTGACCGCGCCCGTCAGGAGTCGCTCGCATCCGGCCATGCCACCGAAGGCATGGCCGGTTGGCATGAGTGAACCGCTGTTAACCCGGGAATGGTCTACGTACCCCTACCGAGAGGAACCCTCATGAGGAAGGTCATCGCCGTCGCGAGCAGCACCGTACTCGCGGCCGGACTGGGTGCCATGGCGCCGCTGAGCGGGGCAGCGGCCGTCGGCAACGCCCCGGACGACAACCCACAAGCAGTCGCCCGGCAGTTCGTCAAAGAGAACCGTACGGATGTGCTCGGCACACGTGGCGACGCGTACCGCGTCGTCGACAAGGTCACCTCGAAGGACGGCGCCGCCGTCAGGTACGAACGCACGTACCGTGGCCTGCCCGTGCTCGGCGGCGACTTCGTCGTGCACGTCACCGAGAACGGCCGGACCGACAACGTCTCCGTCGCACAGGACCGCGCGATTCGCGTTAACAACGCCCCCGGTGTCGCGAAGAGCGCCGCTCGCACACAGGCGCGTGAGGGTGCGACATCGGCGACTGTGCGCCGAGTCGGCGAGCCGAGGCTCGTCGTCGACGCCCGCGATGGTCGACCAGTGCTCGCCTGGCAGACGGTCGTGCACGGCGTGCAGGCCGACGGTCAGACACCGAGCCGGCAGAGCGTCGTGACCGACGCGCGTACCGGCAAGGTACGCAGCGCGGACGAGGCCATCATGACCCCGATCCGAGTGGGCCAGAAGGCCGACGCAGGACCGGGCCAGGCCGACGGGTCCGAGGCCGCCGAGGCGGGCACCGGCTCGGGGATCTTCGTCGGCGACGTCGAGATCGACACGACGTCGGGCGCCAGCGGGTTCGAGATGATCGATCCGTCGCACGGCAACGGTGAGACCTGCGATATGAACAACACGGAGTTCTCCTGCGACACGTTCGTCGACGACGACAACGCGTGGGGCGACGGTACGAACGCCGATCGCGCCTCCGCAGGCGTCGACGCGCACTTCGGTGCCGCCACGACGTTCGACTACTTCAAGGAGACGCACGGCCGCGACGGCATCTTCGGCGACGGAACGGGCGTACCGTCGCGCGTTCACTACGGCACCGGGTACGTCAACGCGTTCTGGGACGGTAGCCAGATGACGTACGGCGACGGGGCCGGCGACGCCGCGCCGCTGGTCGAGCTGGACGTTGCCGGGCACGAGATGTCGCACGGCGTCAACGAGCACACGGCCGGCCTGGAGTACTCAGGCGATGCCGGCGGGCTCAACGAGGCCACCAGCGACATCTTCGGCACGATGGTCGAGTTCTACGCGAACAACGCAAGCGATACGCCGGACTTCACGATCGGCGAGATGATCGACATCAACGGCGACGGCACGCCGCTGCGCTACATGGACGAGCCGAGCAAGGACGGCGGGTCGTTCGACTGCTGGAGCGAAGAGGTCCCGGCATCGGATCCGCACTACTCCTCGGGTGTCGGTAACCACTTCTTCTACCTGCTCGCCAACGGCAGCGGGGAGAGCGAGTTCGGCAACAGCCCGACGTGCGACGGCTCCACCGTCACCGGCATCGGCAATGAGGCCGCCGCCGCGATCTGGTTCAAGGCGCTGAGCGAGTACATGGTCAGCACCGAGACGTACGCCGACGCGCGCGAGCACACCGTCCAGGCCGCAACCGACCTGTACGGCGAGGGGAGTGCCGAGGTGCAGGCGGTCGAGGCCGCGTGGACCGCGGTGTCGGTCGGCTGATCGGCCCCCACCTATCGCACCTTCGGTGCACATGAACGTCGGCCGCGGCTCGGGAATCGCCTCCCGGGTCGCGGCCGACCGCCATCGAGAGGACGACACCATGAACGTACGTATCGCCATCGCAGCCGCCGCAACCGTTGCCGCCGCGAGCACCCTGGCCGCGCCGACGGCCGCCGCCCCCGACGATCCGGCCACCCTCGCCGCACCCGACATCGACGTCGCCGCCGTACAGGCCCATCTCGACGCCCTCCAGCAGATCGCCGACGAGAACGGCGGAAACCGGGCGACGGGTACGACCGGCTACCGCGCGTCCGTCGACTACGTCACCGAACAGCTCGAGACCGCGGGCTACACGGTCACCGAGCAGCCGTTCGACACCTTCGGCGGCGAGTCGTACAACATCACCGCCGAGCTCGCGGGTGCAGACCCGTCGCGCGTGGTGATGCTCGGCGGGCACCTCGACAGCGTCGACGCGGGCGCCGGCATCAACGACAACGGGTCCGGGTCGGCGGGCGAGCTCGCGACCGCACTCGCGTTCGCCGAGGCGAACCCGAATCCCAGCGTCACGGTGCGCTTCGCGTGGTGGGGCGCCGAGGAGCAGGGCCTGCTCGGCTCCTCGCACTACGTCGACTCACTCGACGCCGCCGAGCTCGACCGCATCGACGTGTACCTGAACTTCGACATGATCGGCTCGCCGAACGGCGGCTACTTCGTGTACGACGGCGACGACGCGGTCGAAGGCACGTTCAACGAGTTCCTCGCCACCCGCGACATCCAGACGGCTCCGACAACCGTCGGCGGTCGCAGCGACCACGCGGCGTTCGAGGATGCGGGCGTACCGATCGGCGGCCTCTTCACCGGTGCCGAGGGCACGAAGACCGAGGAGGAGGCGCAGCTCTGGGGCGGTACGGCCGGCGAGCCGTACGACCCGTGCTACCACTCCGAATGCGATACGACCGCGAACATCGACCCGACGATGCTCGACAACATGTCGGACGCCATGTCGTACACCGTGTGGTCCCTGACCGCTCCCGAGACGCTCGACGACGCCGCGTAGACGCGTCCGATCAGCTGGCGCGGGCGCTCTCGCCCGCCACCCAGCTCATCTCCGGGTAGCGATCACCGGCCGGCTCCATCGCGGACAGCTCCGCGACGGCGTCGGCCGGTAGGTCGACCCGCACGGCGCCGATGTTCTCCTCGAGGTACGTACGCCGCTTGGTGCCCGGGATCGGCACGCCGTCGTTGCCCTGCGAGCAGCCAGGCGAGTGCGACCTGCGAGGCCGTCGCACCGAGGTCGGTCGCGATCTCGCGGATGCGCCGCACGAGCGCGAGGTTGGCGTCGAGGTTCTCCGCCTGCCAGCGCGGCAGCGTACGTCGGAAGTCGTCGTCGGCCAGGTTCGCGTACGCCGCCGCCGCACCGGTCAGCAGCCCGCGCCCGAGCGGGCTGTAAGGGACGAGCGCGATGCCGAGTCCGCGCGCCGTCGGTAGAACGTCACGCTCGATATCGCGGCTGAACACCGACCACTCGCTCTGCAGCGCCGCGATCGGGTGAACCGCACTGGCGCGGCGCAGCGTCTCCGCCGACGCCTCGGACAGGCCGAGCGCACGTACCTTTCCGGCAGCGACCAGCTCGCCCATCGCACCGACGGTCTCCTCGATGGGGACGTCCGGGTCGACCCGGTGCAGGTAGTACAGGTCGATCGTGTCGATGCCGAGCCGCGACAGGGACCCGTCGACCGCGCGGCGAGCGTTCTCGGGCGATCCGTCGTTGCCGGCCGGCATCGACGTCTCCGGATCGGTGCGAATGCCGAACTTCGTCGCCACCACCGCGTCGTCGCGACGAGTAGCGAGCACCTCGCGGAGGAGCTCCTCGTTGTGGCCGTTCCCGTACATCTCGGCGGTGTCGAGGAAACGGACGCCGGCGTCCAGCGCGCGGTTGATCGTCGCCAGTGACTCTGCTCGGTCGGTGGCCCCGTACGCGAAGCTCATCCCCATGCAGCCGAGGCCGAGCGCGGATACCTCGAGCTCGCCGATGCGACGGGTAGGAAAGGTGTCTGATGGCATAGCTGTCTCCTGTTTTCGGGCGTGCTTCGCCCGGGTTTGGCGGTGTTGTTCTGTCGGTTTGCGGCTAGGCCGTGTCGGCCAGTTCGCCGCCGTACGTCGCGATCTTGTAGTCGACGACCGCGAGTGCGACCTGCAGGTCGCCGAGCTGGCCACGGATCGACTCGCGATGACTCTCGAGCAGTTCGCGGCGTTCGGGGATCGTGCGATCGCCCTCCTCGACGAGCGCGATGTAGCGCTGGATGTCCCGGATCGGCATATCGGAGAGCCGCAGCCGAGTGATGAACATGAGCCGACCGATCGAGTCCCGGTCGTACTGCCGATACCCGGACGCGTCGCGCTCGACACCGACCATGCCGATGCGCTCGTAGTAGCGCAGCGTGTACGTGCTGACCCCGATCAGCTCGGAGACCTCCGCGATACTCAACGGCCCCTCGACCGACTCGGAAAGTGTGCTGCTGCAGAGCAGCTCGGTCACCGGAGGAAGGTCCGCGACCGGTGTCGTGTCCAAGACGTCCCGTAGTTCCTGCACCGTGCTCGTCATGTATTCGACCGTACGGGTTAGAGCGCGCTCTAACGCAAGCCCGGAGTCGTCATCGCTGAGCCGCCCGCCTCGTACGCAACCGTCCTTTTTTCACCGGACCAGCAAAAGATGCGCACCAGCCGTTGAAACTGGCGCGTGACGTGGGTTACGTTGCCGCATATCCGGCGTTCCAGCAACGCATCCTCACGATCGGTGGGCGGCACATGGACGAGAAGGTCGGTATCTGGTTCGTGGGGGCGCGCGGTTCGCTCGCCACGACCGCGACACTCGGGGCACAGGCGCTCGCGGCGCGGCTCGTGGAGTCGATCGGCTGCGTGACGACACTTCCGGAGATCGACTCGCGCGGCCTACCTCGCTACGAGAACCTCGTGACCGGCGGCCACGACGTCAGTGAGATCCCGATCGGCAAGCGCGCCGAGCAGCTGGTCGCCGGCGGAGTCGCGCCGCACGCGCTCGTCGCCGCGGTCGCCGATGGCCTCGCCGACGCCGACGACCGCATCCGGCCCGGCACCCGAACGACGACCGACCAGGCCGCGGCCGTCGAGCAGCTCGCGGCCGACATCACCGACTTCGCCCGCCGGTCCGGCGTCGCGCGTACTGTCGTCGTCGACGTCTCCAGCACCGAACCCCCTCGAGACGACGACGCGGACGTCGCCAGCTGGGCCGCCCTGCAGGCCGCATGGGAAGCGGGTCGCTCGCCGCTGGCACCGAGCTCGCTGTACGCGTGCGCCGCCCTGCTGGCCGGCTGTTCGTACGTCGGCTTCACGCCGAGCCCCGGCATCGAGGTTCCCGCGCTGCGCGAGCTCGCCGAACGCAACGGGCTGCCGTACGCCGGGAGGGACGGCAAGACCGGCGAGACGCTGGTGAAGTCGGTACTCGCGCCGATGTTCGCGTCTCGCGCCCTACCGATCCGATCCTGGACGTCGGTCAACCTGCTCGGGGAGGCGACGGCGAGACGCTGGCCGATCCGACCGCCGCGGCCAGCAAGACCGGCACGAAGCAGGAGGGTCTCGACGCCATGGTCGGTCGTCCGGTCGACGGCCCGATGCACATCGACTACGTCGCCGACCTCGGTGACTGGAAGACGGCCTGGGATCACATCCGTTTCGACGGGTTCCTCGGCGCCCGGATGACGATGCAGTTCACCTGGCAGGGTTGCGACTCCGCGCTCGCCGCTCCGCTCGTGCTCGATCTCGTACGCCTGGTCGCTCGCGCGCATGCGCTCGGCGACTCCGGTCCGCTGCCCGCGCTCGGCTTCTTCTTCAAGGCGCCGCTCGCCTCCGATGAACATCGGCTCGCGGAGCAGTGGGACGCCCTCCGTACGTGGACGCACGACTGCGGCGAGCGGGTCGCCCCGTGAACGGACGCGACCTCGCCGAGCTGGTCCGCCTCCCCGCCGCGCTGACGGTTCCAGGAGACGCACTGACCGGCGCTGCGTACGCGGGCGCGTCGGCGCGATACAGCGCCGCGATGCCGATCGCCTCGGCGTGCCTGTACTGGGCGGGAATGGCCCTGAACGACTGGGCGGATCGCGATCTCGACGCCGTCGAGCGACCGGAGCGCCCCATCCCTTCCGGCCGGATCAGCCCGCGTACCGCGATCACCACTGCCGGTGTGCTCGGGCTTGCCGGCATCTCCGCGTCCGCGGTTGCCGGCGGCCGGGCGGCCCTGCGGGTCAGCCTGCCCCTCGCGGCGCTGGTCTGGGCGTACGACACGATCGCCAAGCAGAGTCCGGCGGGACCGGTCGTGATGGCATCGAACCGCGGACTCGACGTGCTGCTCGGCGCGTGCGCGGCACCTGTACGCGCCTGGGAGCCCGCCACCTCGGTGGCGGCACACACTGTCGCAGTCACGACCCTGAGCCGCGACGAGGTGCACGGCACCGACCCGTCCCGCGCGGGCACGGTCACCGCCGCGACCGCCGCCATCGCCACCGCGGGAGTCGTGCGCGCGCTGACGGATCGCCGTGCTCGGCGGCGTGACCGACTCGTGTCAGCGGCGCTGTCGACCGCGTACGGCGTGGTCGTCGGCCGCGCCCAGTCGCGCACCATCGCCGATCCCTCCGCGGCCACCGTGCGCGACGCGACCGGTCGCGGGATCGCCGGATTCCCACTCCTACAGGCATCCTGGCTCGCGCGCCGCGGACGCCTCGGCGCGGCGGCAACGGTGCTCGCCGGCGGCCCGCTGGTCAGGTACGCATCCCGTCGGATGAGTACGACATGACCCTTCGGCTCGGCTACGGCACGAACGGGTTCGCGGGTCACCGCCTGGGTGATGCGTGTGCGGTCATCGCCGGGCTGGGCTACGAAGGCGTCGCGCTGACGCTTGACCAACCGCATCTCGATCCGTTCGCCGACGACGTCACCGACCAGGTCGCGTACGCGGGCCGCATGCTCGACACGTTCGGGCTGGCATGCGTCATCGAGACCGGATCGCGGTACGTCCTCGATCCGTGGCGCAAGCACGAGCCGACCCTGGTCAGTGACGAGGGGCGCGAACGCCGCGTCGACCTGCTCCGCCGCGCCGTACGGATCGCGTACGAGCTCGACGCAGACGCCATGTCGTGCTGGTCGGGCACCCTTCCCGATGCCGTCGGCGACGATGAGGCGTGGCGCCGGGTGACCGATGGGCTCGGCCCGGTGCTCGACGACGCGGCGCGACTCGGCGTGACCTGCTGCTTCGAACCCGAGCCCGGGATGTTCGTCGCGACCGTCGACGACGCGCTGGCCTTGCGCGAGCGCCTGGGTGCGCCCGAGCATTTGCGGTTGACCGTCGATCTCGGCCACCTCGTGTGCAATGAGCCCACCACACCGGCAGACACGATCGCCAAGGCAGGCGGGCTGATCGGCAACGTGCAGGTCGACGACATGGTGCGCGACGTACACGAGCATCTCGAGCTCGGCACCGGTGATCTCGATCTCGACGGCGTGCTCGGGGCACTGGTCGCCACGGGCTACGCAGGGCTTGCATCGGTAGAGCTGCCCCGGCACTCCCACGCGGCGCCCGTGGTCGCACGGTCCGCGATGGACGCGCTGCGGGCGTCACTCGCACGGGTGGGCAAGGCCGCGGCCGACAGAGAGGAAGCCGGATGAGTGCACCAACGACCCCCGTCGACGTGCGAGCCGCGCTACCGCCGGACGCGGCTGCCGCACTCGACGACATGCTTCGCCGCATCGAGGAAGCACCCGAAACGGTCGGGCGATACTTCCCGGCCGCGGCGCGGCGTACGACACGGGGCGACATCGGCCTGCGCGACGATCACGGCGAGGTGGTGCTCGCCGAGGACGCCGTGCGGGTCGCACTGTTGCGAGCGGCCGTCGGCGCACTGCCGGCCACGCGAGGTGGCGCAGAGGTCGCCGCGCTCTACCGGTTCGGCGACAGCGACGAGAAGCGCGCCGTACTGCTCGGGCTCGGCGTCGTCGACTCCGCCGCGGCACCCGACGTACTCGAGGACGCGCTCCGCACGAACGACACGCGGCTGGTCGCCGCCGCGATGGGCCCACCGGCCGCACGGCTCGACGCCGACACCTGGCGCCAGGGCGTACTCAAGTGTCTGTTCGTCGGTGTGGCTCTGACCTCGGTCGCCGATCTCCGCGTACGCGCCGATCGGTCGCTCGCCGAGATGGTCGCGCGGTACGCACACGAGCGCGTTGCCGCGGGCCGCGACGTACCAGCGGACGTCTGGCTCGTTCTCGACCGCTTTCCCGAGGCCGTCGCGCTGATCGATCTCGATACCGAGCTGGCATCCCCACATGACGATCGCAGCGACGCGGCCCGCCGCCTGCTCGCCAGCCGACCGACGACCCCGAAGGACTGACCTGATCCGATGCGCATCTTCGACCCGCATATCCATATGACCTCACGTACGACCAACGACTACGAGGCGATGTACGCAGCCGGCGTACGCGCACTCGTGGAGCCGGCGTTCTGGCTCGGCCAACCGCGGACGAGCGTCGAGTCCTTCTGTGACTACTTCGATGGCCTCGTCGGCTGGGAACGCTTCCGTGCCTCGCAGTTCGGCATCGCGCACCATTGCACGATCGCGTTGAATCCCAAGGAGGCAAACGATCCACGGTGCCTCGACGTCCTCGACGTGCTGCCGCGCTACCTCGCAAAGGACGGCGTCGTCGCGGTCGGCGAGGTGGGCTTCGACTCGATGACCACGGCGGAGGAGAAGGCGTTCTCTCGACAGCTGGCGCTCGCTGCGGAGTTCGAGCTGCCGGTGCTCGTGCACACCCCTCACCGAGACAAGGAGGCGGGCACGCAGCGCACGCTCGACCTCGTCGAGGAGTCAGGCATACCGCCGGGTCACGTGCTCGTCGACCACCTGAACGAGGTGACCGTCGGCCTCGTCGCCGACACGGGCTGCTGGATGGGATTCTCCATCTACCCCGACACCAAGATGGACGAGCACCGGATGGTGCGCATCCTGCAGGATCGGGGGCTCGACCGCGTACTGGTCAACTCCGCCGCCGACTGGGGACGCAGTGATCCGTTGAAGACCGCGAAGACCGGTGCGGCGATGCTCGACGCGGGCTATACCGATGCCGATGTCGACCGGGTGCTCTGGCAGAACCCGGTCGAGTTCTTCGGGCAGAGCGGACGACTCCTGCTTCCTGACGACGGCGACGCCCACACCGACGCCGGCGCGACGTACGAGGGCAACTCGATCCTTCGCGGCGCCCGGCCGGAGGGGTGATCAGAGATGCGGTTCAGGCATCGAGATGGCACCCTCGTGCACCTCGCGTACGGCACGAACGTCTTGCCTGCAGAGGATGTCGACGGTATCGCCGAGCAGGCGGTCCAGTACGGATCTCGACTCCGCACGCTCCTTGACGCTCCGCGGATCGGGCTCGGCATGTGGCTCCCCGCCGAGGCGGCGCATCGGCTCGCCTCCTCGCCGGCCGACGTACGCCGGCTGCGCGATCGCCTGGCGTCGGGCGGCGTTGAGATCGTGACGCTGAACGCGTTCCCGTACGCCGACTTCCAGGGCTCGGTGGTGAAGAAGAACGTCTACCACCCGGCCTGGAACGAACGAGCCCGGCTCGACTACACCGTCGCGGCCGCGACGGTCCTCGCGAACCTCCTGCCCGATGACGTCGCCCGGGGCAGCATCTCGTCACTTCCGCTCGGCTGGCATGCACCGTGGCTAGGCGATCGGCAGGCCGCCGCAATGGCACATCTGAACGAGCTCGCCGAGGCACTCGACAAGCTCGAGGCAGACACCGGTCGCTCGATCCGGGTCGGTCTCGAGCCCGAGCCGGGCTGCGCCGTCGAGACCATCGCCGACGCCGTCGAGCGCCTCGGTGACGTCGACCGGACCCGGATCGGCGTCTGCCTCGACCTCTGCCACCTCGCGGTCGGGTTCGAGGACATGGAGGAGACCCTGGCCAAGCTCGACCGCGCCGGGCTCCCGGTCGTCAAGACCCAGCCGGCGGCGGCGCTCCACGTGGACGACCCGGCCGACGCCGCGACCCGCGACGTACTGCACCGGTATGCGGAGGACCGCTTCCTGCACCAGGTACGCAGCCCGGGCCGCAACCGCCTCGCGACCCGCGACGACCTTCCGGACGCGCTGGACGGCCATCGCCCGCTGCACACGGGTTCGCCCTGGCGAGTGCATTTCCACGTACCGGTACATGCCGACCCGGAGGCGCCCCTGCGCAGCACCCGCGACGAGCTGCATCGGTCGCTGGATTCGCTGCTCGGCGGACCCCAGGCACGTGTCGACCACCTCGAGGTCGAGACGTACACCTGGTCGGTCCTCCCCGGCGCCGGAGATGGTCCGGACGCCCTTGCCCGCGGGCTCGCCGCCGAGCTCGCCCACGTACGCGATGCGCTGATCGCGCTCGGATTGGAGGAAGCCGCATGAGTGGAAAGCTGCTGGTGATCGATCTGGTCGGCCTGACGCCACGGCTGCTGGAGCACATGCCGCGGTTACGCCGCCTCGCCGGCGACGGCTGGCAGGCGCCGATGGACACCGTGCTCCCGGCCGTGACGTGCTCGGTGCAATCGACGATCCTGACCGGCACGCCACCGCGTGATCATGGCGCCGTCGGCAACGGCTGGTACTTCCGCGACCTCGGCGAGATCTTCCTCTGGCGACAGCACAACCGCCTGGTTCAAGGCGAGAAGGTGTGGGAGACCATCCGACGTCATCGGCCCGGATACCGAGTCGCCAACGTCTGCTGGTGGTACGCGATGGGCGCGACGACGGACTGGACGGTCACGCCGCGCCCGATCTACTACGCCGAC
This sequence comes from Solicola gregarius, assembly GCF_025790165.1. Taxonomy (GTDB): domain Bacteria; phylum Actinomycetota; class Actinomycetes; order Propionibacteriales; family Nocardioidaceae; genus Solicola; species Solicola gregarius. The sequence goes on along the minus strand of NZ_CP094970.1, from coordinate 2,133,702 downwards.
GGCAAGAAGGCGCCCGACTGCTACACCCGGCCGCCGGAGCTGCACGACGAGCTGACCGGGGCACTGGGTGAGTTCCCGCTGTTCCAGTACTGGGGTCCGACCGCGACGATCCGCTCCAGCGAGTGGATCGTCGGCGCCGCCCGTCGGCTGCTGCCGCGGGCGGACCTGACGCTCACCTACATTCCGCACCTGGACTACGACCTGCAGCGGTACGGTCCCGACTCGGCCCAGGCCCGGGCCGCCGCTCGCGACGTGGACGCCGCGATCACTCCGCTGCTCGACGACGCCGATGCGCTCGGAGCTACCACGGTCGTCCTCTCGGAGTACGGCATCACGAACGCCGACCGCCCGGTCGACGTGAACCGGATGCTGCGACGTGAGGGGCTGCTCGAGGTCTACACCCAAGACGGTATGGAGTACCTCGACCCGTGGGCGTCTCGCGCCTTCGCGGTCGCCGACCACCAGGTGGCGCACGTCTACGTCAACGATCCTGCCGACCTGACCCGTGTGCAGAAGCTGTGTGAGGAGCTCGGCGGCGTCGACCTCGTGCTCGATCGCGCGCAGCAGGCATCGTACGAGCTCGACCATGAGCGGGCGGGTGACCTCGTCCTCGTCGCCGATCCAACGGCGTGGTTCACGTACTACTACTGGTACGACGACTCTCGCGCACCCGACTTCGCGCGCGGGGTCGAGATCCATCGCAAGCCGGGATACGACCCGGCCGAGCTGTTCTTCGACCCCGACGACCGTGCGGTGAAGGCGAAGGCGGCCCTGACGCTGGCCCGGAAGAAGGCGGGCCTTCGATACGCGATGAAGGTCGTCCCGCTCGACCCGGCGCCGGTGCGCGGTACGCACGGACGCCTGCCGGCGGACGACGACAACGGCCCGATGCTGCTGTGCAACGACGCCGGGACGTCACGTACGCGGATCGGTGCGACGCAGGTCCGCGACCTGCTCCTGGAGATGGCGGGAGTTCCAAGCCCGGAAGAAGCCTGACCGACAACACCTACAGCAACTCGACCTAGCAGCACACCCATGGAGGGAACCCGCATGTGTTACGGATACGACGGTCATGCCGCGCTCGACGCGGCCAAGGAACGAACCGGCATCGGACGGCGCGGCCTACTCGCAGGCGCACTCGGCACGGCCGCCGTCGGCGCATTCGGATTCGCCTCGGCGGGTCCCGCGTCCGCCGAGCCGGCAGCCGACAGGGCACGCAAGGGGCACCGGCGCGTACCTCCCGGCCTGATCAGCATCCAGCTGTACTCGATCCGCGCCGACCTCGAGAAGAACTACGACAAGTCACTGCGGTACGTCGCCGACGCCGGATACCGCCGGGTCGAGCAGGCCGGCTACTACGGCCGGACGGCGAAGGAGCTGCGGCGTTTCCACAATCGGGTCGGGGTGCACACGACCTCGAGCCACGACGGTCTTTCAGCAACGCGCGACGAGCTCGAAGTGAAGCTGGAGAACGCCAACACGATGGGACAGGACTACCTCGTGGTCCCGTACCTGAACTCGGACAATCCCGATGAGTGGAAGCAGTTCGCCTGGCACATGAACAGCGAGGCGGCGGCCGCACGGCGTGCGGGACTGCGGTACGGCTACCACAACCACTCGCACGAGTTCCTGCCGCTGAGCAATGGCGAGCGGCCGTGGGACATCTTCATGGCCGAGCTCGATCCGGTGCTCGTCCACCTCGAGGTCGACCTGTACTGGATCGCGACCGGTGGCGTCGAGAGCGGTGACGCCGGCGACGACATCGAGGGCTACGTCAACGAGCACATCAATGCCGCCCCGCTCAAGGTGCGCCAGTACCACGTGAAGGACCGCAACCCCGACACCGGCAAGATGTGCGACCTCGGCACCGGCAACCTCGACTTCCCCAGGATCTTCGACAACCACCGGGTCGAGGAGTACATCATGGAGAACGACGAGCCCAACGTAACGCCGCGTCAGACGACCGAGGTCGGCTACGAGTACCTGCGTACCGTCCGCTTCTGACCCCGCGTCCACCAGCCGCCGAGGTACGTCCTCCTGCCGATAGCGCACCCGCTATTGCCCGGAGGACGTACCTCGGCGCATTTATGCCTCGAACGCTCGCGCCCTTTCTGTCGGCGAACCGACAAAAGTACGACGAGAGGCAGATCTTAGTATTGCCTTTGGCGTACGAAGTGATCTAAGTTACATCCGAAGCGGAGGCAAAACTTTCCACCATCCGGAAGGACGACACACGTGCGTACCGATCCGTCGAACTCCCCCCGCCCTCTACGATTCCCCGTTGCGCGTCGCGTAATCGCGACGGCGGCGGCCGTGGTCGGCACCATCGCGTTGTCCCTCACGGCACCGACAGGCGCCAGCGCGCCGCCGCCGGCCAACGCCGCCAATCAGCCCGCAACGGCCGCGGCAGCGGCCCCCGCGGCCAAGCCGAAGGTGCTGGTGTTCCACGGCCCGGCGCCACGGCAGGACGACGCGGTCAAACGCGCGACCAAGACGATCCGCGAACTCGGAGCCGAGAACGGCTTCCGGGTCGAGGTGTCGATCGACCCGGCGGTGTTCGCGTCGCCCGGCCGGTTCCGCTCGATCGTGTTCCTGGCCAGCGAGGGCTCCGAGCTCAACGCTGCGCAGACCAAGAACCTGCAGAGGTACGTCCGGGCCGGCGGCGGCTTCCTCGGCATCCACGACGCCGCCAAGGTCAAGCCGGGCTCTGACTGGTTCACGGGCCTGATCGGCGCCCGACCGACCGACAGCCCGTTCAAGGCGCAGCAGGCGACGGTCGACGTACTCGATCGACAGCATCCCGCCACCCGCGACCTGCCGTTGACGTTCGAGCACACCGGACGCTGGCCGAACTGGGAGCAGAACCCGACCGGCAAGGTGCACACCGTCGCCCAGGTCGAGGAGCGGACCTACCAGCCCGGCGACTCGGGCAACGGGCCGTTCCATCCCATGTCCTGGTGCCGCGACTACCAGGGCGGCCGCTCGTTCTACACCGGCATGGGCGCGACCGCCGGCGCGTACGGCGACGACCAGTTCCGCAAGCACCTGCTCGGCGCGATCCAGTGGACGTCCGGAATGGTGCGCGGCGACTGCCAGGCGACGATCGCCTCGAACTACAAGGTCGAGAAGCTCACCGCGCAGAACAAGGAGGGCGAGCTCGACCAGATCGGCGAACCGCACGGTCTGACCGTCGCGCCCGGCGGCGACATCTTCTACGTCGGCAAGGCCGCCTGCCCGAGCGGACCCATCGTCGAGTGGGACAACCCCGACGTCGGCCTCGGCTGCGGGACCATCCACCGGTACGACCCGGAGTCCGGCGACGTCAAGCTGCTCACGACGCTCGACGTGATGGGCAACCGCGGCAGTGGCGACGAGTTGGTGAAGAACGAGGAGGGCCTCCTCGGCATCGTCGCCGACCCCGACTTCGCGGAGAACAACTACCTGTACGTCTACTGGATGCCGCACGAGTCCATCGACCGCGACAAGCGGACCGGTGAGCGGACGATCTCGAGGTTCACGTACGACCCGGAGAAGAACACGATCGACCAGTCGACCCGCAAGGATCTCCTGCACTGGACGGCTCAGATCCACAGCTGCTGTCACGCGGGCGGCGGCATGGCGTTCGACGACGAGGGCAACCTGTACGTCGGCTCGGGCGACAACAACTCCTCCGGCGGCTCCGACGGCTACTCGGGTAACAACTGGACCGAGGACTACAAGGGCATCTCGTTCCAGGACGCCCGTCGTACGTCGGGCAACACCAACAGCCTGAACGGCAAGATCATCCGGATCCACCCGGAGGACGACGGAACGTACTCGGTCCCTGCGGGCAACCTGTTCACCGGTGACGAGGGCGGCGGCGACAAGGCACGCCCGGAGATCTACGTGATGGGCGTACGCAACATCGCCCGGCTGCAGATCGACAGCGAGACGGACTGGTTGACCGCCGGCTGGGTCGGGCCCGATGCGTCCGAACCGAGCCCGAAGTGGGGTCCGGCGAAGTACGAGACGGCGACCGTGATCACCTCGGCGGGCAACCAGGGCTGGCCGTACTGCATGGGCAACCGGCAGCCGTACCGCGACCGCAGCAACGAGGACGCGACGAAGCCCGCCGGCTGGTACGACTGCGACAACCTGAAGAACACGTCGCCGCGCAACACCGGGCTCACGGATATCCCGGACGCGCGCACCAACTCGATCTGGTACTCACCTCAGGGCGGCGGGGTCACGTACCCGAAGCGCCCGAACGGCATCCCCACCTACAAGATCGAGGACGAGACGTACACCGAGCCGTACCTCAAGGGCGGCGGCCAGGCAGTGATGTCGGGTCCGACGTTCCACCAGTCCGAGGTCGACGAGGGCAGTAAGGTCTCGTGGCCGAAGTACTGGGAGGACAAGTGGCTGATCGGCGACCAGTCCAACGCGAACAACCGGATCGCGGCGACGATGGATCCGGGCACGGTTCCGCAGCAAGGGCCGCCGGCGTTCGCCGAGGATCTGCGCTCGATCATTCCCCCGGGCACGGACGACGATCAGCTGATGAGCTGGATGGACGCCAAGTTCGGCTCCGACGGTGCGCTGTACATGCTCGACTACGGAGGCGGCTTCTTCAGCCTGCATGAGAACCAGAAGCTGATCCGGATCAGCTACCACGGTGGCCCGGCGACGCCCGCGCCGACCAAGGCTGGGCTCGTACCCGGAGAGGCACCCTCGTCCGAGGCGGCCGGTGTGACGGCGAAGCCGACGTCGCAGGGCACGCCGACACGCATCAAGTTCTCCGGGCAGCAGGCCGGAGGCGTCAAGTGGAACTGGAACTTCGGCGACGGCACCACGTCGAAAGCGATGAGCCCCGCCCACACGTACACCAAGGGCGGCTCGTTCACGGCGAAGCTGACCGTGACGTACGCCGACGGCGAGAAGGCGACCGTCGAGCAGGAGGTCAAGGTCTCCTGCCCGGCACCGGATGCGCGGCCGACCGTTCGGTTCCTCGGCAGCGACACCGGCGTCGCCAATGACAGCGTCGGTGGCGGGTGCACCGTCAACGACGTGATCGACGACGAAGGCACGTGGGGATCGCACGATGCGTTCGTTACGTACGTCAAGGACGTGGCGCAGCGGATGGCCGACGACGGTCCCCTCAACGACAACGAGCAGTACGCGATCGAGCGCGCCGCTGCCTCGTCCGACGTCGGCGAGGCCGCACCGTACACGCCCATCTTCGACGGCACGGCCGCGTCGCTGAAGGGCTGGAAGCAGGCGCCCAGTGGCAAATTCACGCGTACGAAGCAAGGAAACATCCGCTCGTCCGGTGGCCTGGGCATGCTCTGGTACACCAAGCCGTACGGTGACTTCTCGCTTCGGCTGCAGTTCCGAGACATGGCGCCGGAGGGCTACCGCGCCAACAGCGGCGTGTTCGTACGCTTCCCCGACATCCGTACGCCGGTCGAAGACCGACCTGAGGGTAGCTGCGGCACGGTCGGCTCGGCCAAGGACTCACCCGCATGGGTGGCGATCTACTGCGGTCAGGAGATCCAGATCTTCGACGGACCCCAGAGCGATGAAGGCGAGCAACAGAAGACCGGATCCGTCTACAACTTCGACTCCATCGACATCGACGGCGCGCAGCCGACGGACAAGAAGGTGTGGAACGACTACGAGATTCGCGTCGTCGGCCAGAAGTACACGATCATCCGCAACGGCGTGGTGATCAACCGGTTCACCAACGCTCCTGGCAAGGAGTCCTCGCGCGAGGGTGACCCACCGACTGATCTCCGTCAGTTCGCATCCGGCTATGTCGGTCTGCAGAACCACAGCGACAACGACCTGATCGAGTTCCGCAACATCCGGGTGCAGCGTCGCTGACGCGGCGTGGAGAGGACTTGCCATGCGCAGATCAATAGACAACGCACGCCCGATAGGCATCCTTGCGGCGCTGGCGCTCGTACTCGGAATGCTCGCCTTCGCGGGCAGCGGTGCGTACGCCGCGGGCCGCGACGACGATCGGCCCGCGGTCAGCGAGCCGGAGCCCGCGACCGCGCAGGCGGCACAGACGCTCACCTGGACGGCCGACAACAGCACGACGGCGTACAAGTCGGCGCCAACCGAGGCCGAGGCCGGGCCGACGACCATCGTGTTCGAGAACAGCAAGGCGACCGGCAACACCAGCGGAATGCAGCACACGCTGACGTTCGACACCACGACCGAGGGATACAACCACGATGTCGACCTCGACATCCTGGCGTACCCCGATGACGAGAACAACGGCAAATGGTCTGTCGACGTCACGCTCACCAAGGGCACCTACCGGTTCCACTGCACGATTCCCGGACACGGTCAGATGGTCGGCGAGCTCAAGGTGACCGGTGGTGGCGATCCCGGCGACGACACCACGCCGCCCGTCGCGAACGCCAAGATCGAGGGCGAGAAGAACGACGCCGGCGCCTTCATCGGTCAGGCGAAGATCTCCGTGACCGCAACCGACGAGGGCGGATCGGGCGTCGACAAGGTCGAGTACCAGGTCGACGACCTCGGCTGGAAGGCGTACTCCGATCCGGTCGTCGTCGACAAGGTCGGCGACCACACCATCGGCTACCGCGCGACCGACGGCGCCGGCAACAAGTCCGAGGAGGGCTCCAAACAGTTCAAGGTGGTCAAGGACGACGGTAATGACACCGCACCGCCCGAGGTCAGCCTGATGCTGCACGGTGACACCAACAACGACGGTGCGTACGTCGGATCCGCCGAGCTGATGGTCGACGCGACCGACAGCGAGTCCGGTGTCGACACGGTCGAGTACAAGCTCGACGACGGCGAATGGCAGGCGTACGCCGATGCGGTCAAGGTGAACAAGGTCGGCGACCACACGGTGCAGGCCAGGGCGACCGACAAGGCCGGCAACGCCTCCGACGCGGTGCAGAAGAAGTTCACCGTGGTCGAAGGGCCCGACGACGACACCGAGGCTCCGACGGCCACCGCCGCGGTGCAGGGAAGCCAGGGCGCCGACTGGAACTACATCGGCCCGGTGACCGTCAAGGTCGACGCGACCGACGACGGCTCGGGCGTCGACAAGATCGAGTACAAGCTCGACGACGGCGAATGGCAGGCGTACGAGGAGCCGGTCAAGGTCGAGGACGAGGGCGACCACGCCGTCGACTACCGAGCGACCGACGCTGCCGGCAACACGTCGGACGCCAAGCGCGTGACGTTCACGATCGTCTCGGCACCCCCGGAGGAGCCCGTCTGCGCCGAGCCCGACCCGAGCCCGACGGTCGTGATGGGCAGCGTCAACAGTGGGGTTCGCAACCGCGATGCGGGAGGCGGCTGCACCGTCGACGATCGGATCCACGACGAGGCGCGTTGGTCGACCCACGCTGGCTTCGTCGCCCACGCGCGACGCACGCTTGCCGATCTCGTAGAGGAAGGCACCGTGAGCGCCGGTGAACGTACGAAGATCATCCGCGCCGCGAAGCGGTCCGATGTAGGTAAGGACGGTGCCCGTAAGCGATGACATGCGCCTGGCGCAACGCCGAGAATGCCGACGCATCGCGCGGCGCTCATTGCAGCATCCATCGACGTGAGGAGCAGGATCCCCGATGACGATCGAACGCCGTACCCTTCTACGCGGCCTGTCCGCCGTACCGGTCGCGGCCGGCATGACCGGGCTGTCCGGCGTCGAGTCGGCGCTCGCCGACGACGTGCCCGCAGGTTTCCCCCAGCCCACCCGTCATCTCCAGCTGTACGCGGTCGAGCTGCCCGCGTACGACGACGAGGTGCGGCTCGGCTACGGACACGATCCCGACAAGGCTTCGTACCCGGGCCCCACGATCGAGATGCTCGAAGGTGAGTGCATCGCGATCACGTTGCACAACGAGGTCTCCAAGGAGACCCTGCAGAAGCTGCGTACCGACAAGGAGATTCCGCTCGGTGTCTCGCTCCATCCGCACGGGGTGCGCTACAACCGCACATCTGACGGCACCCTGCACAGCAACTCGTACGTCGCGCCGGGCAAGAAGCGCACGTACATCTGGTACGCGCGGCCGCCGGCACGCAAGCGCGGCATCGCGGGGACGGCGGGCTACTGGTGGTACCACGACCACATGGTCGGCACCGCCCACGGCACGGCCGGTCTCAACGCCGGGCTGTACGGCGCGCTGATCGTACGCCGCAAGTCCGATCCCCTGCCCAAGCACACGTACGTGACCGCGATGGGTGACGGTATGACGCTGAACGGCCGGCGCTACCCCGACACCGACACGTACGACATGGAGAACCCGAAGCGCAGCAACACCAGCATCGTCGCCAACCAGGGTGAGCGGATCGAGTTCGTGAACCTCGCGCTCGGCAGTGAGTTGCACACCTGGCACCTGCACGGCCACAACTGGGCCGACACCCGTACCGGGGTGATCAGCGACGTGCCCTGGGCCGACGACATCCGGATCATCGACAACAAGACGATCGGCCCGGGTGACAGCTTCGGGTTCCAGGTGATCGCCGGCGAGATGTCAGGCCCCGGGCACTGGATGCTGCACTGTCACCTCCAGACCCACTCCGATATGGGAATGTCGACGTTCTTCCACGTGCACAAGAAGAACGGCGACCCGCCACCCGGACATCCACCGAACCACGACGGACACACCGGCATGTGACGTCAGAGCATTCGGGCGAGATGGCGGTTTCGTCGCACCACCGTGTGCTTGAGAACCAGGCTCACATGCAGCGAAACCGCCGTCAGCAATGCGATCTGGGCACCGACATGGACCGGGAGCAAGCCGGTGCTACCGGCCACCATGAACAGTCCGGTGAGCGGCACCACGAGCAACAGCGACAGCAGGATCTTCTCCAGCCACGACTCGAAGGTGCGTTCGCCCGCCGCAAGATGCTCGGCCCATGGCGGAAGCGGCGTGATCATCCGCCAGACCACACGTAGCACGCCGAGTGCCAGGACGATCAGTCCAAACAGCACGTGCCACTCGAGACCCGAGACTCCCGAGGAGAGGAAGTCGCCCGACACGAGGTCCGAGAACGTGTCCGCCGCGATGTCGTCCTCGCGCGCGTCGAGCGCGTCCTCACGCCGGTCGATCTCGGCCTCCGCTCGTTCCTCGGACGCCTCCCCACCTTCCTCGGAGCGCTCCTCCAGTACGTCCAAACGTTCGTCCTCGCGATCCAGAGCGTCGTCGGGATTCATCGTCCAACCCACGGCGAACTGGGTCACGACCACCGCGAACGTCAGCCAATGCAGCAGCTTGGTCGCCAGCCCGTAGCCGTGCGGACCGTTACGCAGGCGCACGCGCTCAGCCCGCGTACGGAATCTCGGACCGCCAACTGTCTTCGTCCTGCGCGGCGGCCGCGCGCAGCGCCTGCGCCACCCGATCCGGCGTGAAGGGCCCGTCGGCAGCCAGGGTTCCCCGAACCGTCACCGAAACGGCACGGATCCCGTCCGGCCGCAGGGTCGCGTCGAGGCTCTGCACCAGGTTGCGGACGGCGGCCTTCTGCACGCCCAATGACGCTGCCTTGTTCCATGGCTTGTCCGCTGCCATGCTCCCGGTGACCGTCACCCGGGCACCGTCGCGCAGGAACGGACGCGCTGCTTGTACGACGGTGAGCAGGGCGCCCGCGCCCAGTGCGACGTCGGCGAGCAGCTCCTCGGCGCTCAGCTGCAGCGGGTCCTTCTCCCGGAACGCGCTCGGGTTGAAGTGCAGTACGTCGACGCGGCCGAACCGCTCGCCGAGCTGCGAGACCGCAGACGCCGCGGCGGCTGCGTCCGTCACGTCCGCAACGACGTGGCCGACGTCCACGCCCATCGCGGTCAGCTCATCGCCCAAGTCGGTCAGGGGCACCGGATCGATTCCGATCAGGCCGACGGCGCACCCCTCCTGCGCGTAGATACGGGCAAGGGACCCGCTGACTCCTGGCCCCGCACCGACGATGACGACGACTTTCTCGGTCATACGACGACATTGTACGAAGGGAGCGATTCGGCGCCTATCGTGCAGGCATGCCAGTGCCCCGCCACGGCGTTGGCTGTGGCGGGGGTCTAGGCGGCATCACGTTTTCGTCGGCGTTCGGTCGGTCGGCTGATGCGGCCGGGCAGTTTCGTCGTCGTTCCGCCGGTGACCAGGTACGTCCTACCGTCCGGCGATTGGTCTCGTGCAGGTCGATCACCGGCTTCACGGTGACCTGCGAGTGCCCGACGATGTCCATCGCCTCCGACCGGGTGATCGGTCCGACGCCTTCGAGTGCCCAGGTGCCCCAGACCCGGTCGTAATGCACATACAGCACGGTCTTGCGGAGCCGACGTGTCGGACGCTTGAACGCCTCCGGCCGCTCGCCACCGCGCAGCGTCGCATCGTCGGTCCGGCCGTCGGGTTCATTCGTGGCGTCTGGGCGTGGTCGGCGGGCGGCTCGGGCTCGACGTCGTCGGTGAGTGTGGCCGCCCTCATAGCACATATTCTGCCAGCCTCCACTGACAGGATCGGGTGCCCAGGCGCCTTATCCACAAGGGAGGTCGAGAAGATTCGAGAAGTTCTCGGGCGGACGCGAAGGGGTGACGCCCGTTGCGAAGAGACCCTGCATTTGGCCCCGATTCGCGGGCCAAATGCAGATTCCTTCGTCGCCACGGTCGGGCCGGTACCGAACCATCCGGTGTTGCACTGACCGCTTGAATCCGCCCGCCGAGAATGAGACTCATCGGGTCGGTGGGGCGGGCAGACGTACCGTGGCGTACAGCCCGCCTGCGTCGCGCGGGGTGAGGGTGAGCGTTCCATCGTGCGCCAAGACGATGCTCTGGACGATCGCCAGCCCCAGACCGACACCCGCGTGGTCGGTGCGCACCCGTTCGGTCCCTCGCTGAAACGGCTCGACCAGCGTTGAGGCCTGCTGCGCGGTGAGCTGCCGGCCGGTGTTCTCGACCGTGAGCGTGACGGCGTCGGACCGGGCGGTCGTGCCCACCCGCACGGTGCCGCCCTCGGGGAGATTGTGGACGATCGCGTTGTGCAGCAGGTTCGTCGTCATCTGCAGCAGTAGCGCGCGTGAGCCCGAGGCGATTGCTATCTCGCCGGAGGTCTCCATCGTGACGCCATGCGTCTCTGCAAGCGGTAGCAGCGTCTCGGCCGCCTCCTCCGCAGTGAGCGACAGGTCGACGGGCTCTCGGGTGAAGGATCGCTGGTCGGCGCGGGTCAGCACGAGCAACGCCTCGGTGAGGTCGATCGCTCTGGCGTTGACGACGCTGAGGCGCTCGACGAGCTCGCCGCTGCCGTGATCCGGATCTTTGCGGGCCACCTCCAGCATCGTCTGCATGACGGCCAGTGGAGTACGCAACTCGTGCGACGCGTTGGCCGCGAACCTCTGCTGTTCGGCGACCTGCGCCTCGACCCGGGCGAGCATCGCGTCGAAGCTGTCGGCGAGCTCACGGAACTCGTCCTTTCGGCCTTCCAGCTCGATCCGATGGGAGAGCGACCCGCTCGTCGCCCGACGGGTCGCGTTCGTGATGCGGGTCAGCGGCGAGAGCATACGACCGGCGAGAACCCACCCTCCGACGAGACCGAACACCAGTAGAACCGCCATCGCCTCGGCCGCTCGTGGAGCGAATGCCTCCTGAAGGTCCGAGCGGTTGGGAGCGTAGCGCGCGGGAAAGTCGCTATCGCCCTGCCCTACCACGATCTGATGGTCCGGTACGTATCGCAGCAGGAAGACCCACACGGTGACGAGCAGTAGGGCACCCGCCACCATCAGGAAGCCGGCATAGCTGAAGGTGAGCTTCAGCCGAACACTCATGCCGGGCGCCCTATCCACGATCCGCTCCCTGGGGCTCGATGCCGGGCCCCGTGTCGATGCGATAGCCGACGCCGGACACCGTGGCGATCAACCAAGGTTCGCCGAGACGCTTGCGCAGTGCCGAGACCGTGATGCGAACGGCGTTGGTGAACGGGTCGGCATTCTCGTCCCACGCTCGTTCGAGAAGCTCTTCGGCGCTGACGACACCGCCCTCGGCGGCAACGAGGACCTCGAGCACGGCGAACTGCTTGCGGGTGAGCGCTACGTAGCGCTCGTCGCGGTAGACCTCGCGACGAAACGGGTCCAGCCGCAGGCCGGCGATCTCGTGCACGGGTGGCCTGTTGTACGCGCGCCTGCGGTCGAGCGCTCGGAGCCTGAGCACGAGCTCCTGCAGCGCGAACGGCTTGGTGAGGTAGTCGTCGGCGCCGAGCTCGAACCCGGTGACCTTGTCGTCGAGACGATCCGCGGCGGTGAGCATGAGGATCGGCATGCCGCTGCCGGAGGCGATGATCTGCTTGGCGACCTCGTCCCCATTGGGCCCGGGAATGTCTCGATCGAGGACGGCGATGTCGTACGCGTTGATGCTCAGCAGCTCGAGGGCGCTGTCGCCGTCGGCGGCCATGTCGGCCGCGATCGCCTCGAGGCGCAGCCCATCACGGATTGCCTCGGCCAGATAGGGCTCGTCCTCGACGATCAACACGCGCATGCTCGTCCATGCTACGAGCGCGCACATATCGTCGCTGTATCGAAATCCGCATACGCGCTGACAACATCGCGCTGCGTTGACTCGAGGCATGACTCTCAGAACCGCACGTACCGGAGCCCGTCGAGCTAGATCACTCATCCTGGCTACCGTTGTGGCCATCGCGGCGATCCTCGTCGGCGTCCTCGGGCACCCGTTGTGGACGGCCTCGTCTTCGTTGGCATCACTGCCCACCCCCGCGGAGCCGCGCGAGCGCCTCGAGGGCGCCGTCCCTGACGGGGTGACCGTCTTCGACGACGAGTTCCCGGCCGTGACCAACATCGAGCCGGATCTGCTCAGTGCCCTCCGCCAGGCGGCATCCGACGCTGCCGACGACGAGATCGAGTTCTACGTCAACAGCGGCTGGCGAACACCCGCCTATCAGGATCAGCTCCTCCAGGAGGCGGTCTCGGAGTACGGCTCAGAGGAGGAAGCCGCCCGATGGGTCGCGACCGCCGAGACGTCTCCGCACGTCTCAGGCGACGCGGTCGACATCGGGGACGACGACGCGACGGCGTGGCTGTCCGAATACGGCGCGGCGTACGGGCTGTGTCAGATCTACGCCAACGAACCGTGGCACTACGAGCTTCGCCCCGAAGCAAGCGAGAACGGCTGCCCACCCCCGTACGCCGACCCCACCGAGGACCCGAGGATGCAGCAATGAAGCCGGATGCGGTAGACAGCTGCGGCCGCTGGTGGAATGACTACTCCGACGATGCCGAGAACGCCGCGTCGAACGCCGCGTCGGGAGCGTCGAACAGATTGGCTCGGACGTACGCGAGCGCCTCGGGCGCGCCGACGAGGCGGTCCATCCCGGCGTCCTCCCACTCGATCGAGATCGGTCCCTCGTAGCCGATGGCGTTGAGCGTACGGAAGCACTGCTCCCACGGGACGTCGCCACGGCCGGTCGACACGAAGTCCCAACCGCGCCGCGGGTCGCCCCACGGCAGATGGGAGCCCAGCCGGCCGTTGCGGCCGTTGCCGGTCTGCTTCTTCGCGTCCTTGCAGTCGACGTGGTAGATGCGGTCCTGGAAGTCCCACAGGAAGCCGACCGGGTCCAGGTCCTGCCATACGAAGTGCGACGGATCCCAGTTCAGGCCGAACGCCTCCCGGTGCCCGATCGCCTCGAGGGCGCGCGTCGCCGACCAGTAGTCGTACGCGATCTCGCTCGGATGCACCTCGTGGGCAAACCGCACACCCTCCTGATCGAACACGTCGAGAATCGGATTCCACCGGTCGGCGAAGTCCTGGTAGCCCGCGTCGATCACATCGGCGCCGACGGGCGGGAACATCGCCACGTACTTCCAGATCGCGGAGCCCGTGAAGCCGATGACGGTGTTCACGCCGAGCTTCGACGCTGCCCGGGCAGTCGTCTTCATCTCCTCCGCGGCCCGCTGGCGTACGCCCTCGGCGTCACCGTCGCCCCAGATGCGGTCGGGAAGGATGTCGCGGTGGCGCTGGTCGATCGGATCGTCACACACCGCCTGGCCCTTGAGGTGGTTCGAGATCGCGTACACCTCCAGGCCGTAGCGCGCCAACAGGTCGCGCTTGCCCTGCACGTACGAGTCGTCCTCGACCGCGGCCCACACGTCGAAGTGGTCGCCCCAGCAGGCGATCTCGAGCCCGTCGTACCCCCACTCCGACGCCAGCCTGGCCACCTCCTCGAACGGCAGATCCGCCCATTGGCCGGTGAACAAGGTGATTGGTCGCGTCATCAGCGGCCACCCTCCAGCTTCTTGATCTCGATGTTGCGGAAGTACGCCGTGTCGTCGTTGCCGTGATTCTGCAGCCCGACGAAGCTCGGCGGCACCATCCGATTCTCGTCGGTGTTGGTGTAGTCGTTGATCAGGGTGCCGTTGAGGTAGATCCTGATCCGGTTGCCCTCCACCCTCAACCGGTACGAGTTCCACTCGCCCGGCGGCTTCAACGCCTTGTCGCGGGCCTCGAGGTCGGCACCCTGGAACCCGTAGACCGCGCCGGTCGTCTTGTCGTCCGCGTCGGTCGCATCGATCTGGATCTCGTGCCCGTGGTCGACGCCCACCCACGGGTCGTCGCCGGGATCGGGGAAGCCGACGAACACTCCGGCGTTGTCGTCGCCCGACAGCTTCCAGTCCGCCTTCAGGCTGTAGTCCTCCAGCTCGTCCTGGTGCCACAGCAGACCCATGCCGCCGACCGTACGCAGCGTGCAGTCGTGCCGACGCGCGAACGCACCCGGACCCGCCATCCGCCATCCACCCAGGCTGGCGAGCGTACCGTCGAACAGCGACGCGTAGCCCTTGCTCGGCTTGGCCGCACGACAGATGTCGGAATCCGAGCCCAGCTTGACGAAGTCGAGATTGACGTGGCCGGTGTCGGCCTTGCGGTTGCGCAGCTCGATGGTGTTCGAGCCCTTGCGCAGTGCCAGCTTGCTGTTCACATACGCCCACGTCTGCCAGTCGCCGGTGCTCGGGAACGTGACCTGCTTGACGAACTTCCCGTTGACGAAGAGGCCCAGCGTCTTCGGGCCGTCGGACGGGTCCGGCCCGTTGGAGTAGCGGATGCGGACCTGCTGCTTGCCCGACTTCTTGGCCGTGACCCGATGTACGGTCGCCGCACCCTTGCTCCCATAGCCCGCGACGAACCCGGCGCCGGAGTAGCTGGTGTGGTCGGTCGCCAAGGCGGCACCGCCGGACAGCTGGGCCTCTTCCGACTCGTACAGGCCCTTGCTGGTCGCCGGGTCCTTGTAGCCGGGAAGCTTGTTCAGCGTGTACCAGGCCTCGGTGCTCCACAACTCCTGGCCGCCGGCCGACGTGAACGGGCGCGGCGAGCGTACGTGCACGACCCGTCCGGGCCTGAGGCCGTCGATCGTCAGGCTGACCCGTTTACCGTTCTGGCTGGCGGTCGCCTTACGTACGGACAGGTTCTCTTCGTCCACCTTCGGCCCGCCGTACGTGTCGGTCGGCGAGTACCGCCACTGCTCGACCTGGTATCCGGAGGCGAGATCCTGCAGCGTCTCGGCGGAAACCGGCTTGGTGTACGTCAGGTCGAAGCCGCGCCGGGTGAGCTCCATCTTCTTGATGTCCATGACGTTCTTGCCGTTGGTGTCGAGCTTCTGCAGCCCGAACCGGAGCTTGTTGGGCTGGCCCCAGTTGCCTTCCCAGCCGATACCACCGACGTAGATCGCGCCGTCGGGCCCGACGCTCACCTCGTTCACGCCGGCCTCGAGCCCCTGGGTCATCCGGAACAGGGCTCCCTGGTACGTCCCGCCGACCTTCTCGAGGTACGCCCGCTGCAACCCCCCGTAGGTGACGTCACCGATCGCCAACTGCCCGGCGAACGGACCGTCCTTCAACACGACCGGTGTCGACGGCGAGTTGGCGATCTCGTTCTGCGGCATCCACAGCACCGGTTGGGTCACGGGGTTGTCGTCGAAGCGACCCGACGGGTTCGTGTAGTGGTTGTAGAACGCGCCGCGCTTGATCTGGACGAGCTTGTTCGCGGGCAGCCAGTCGCCCTGGTTGTCGGTGACGAGCACGCTGCCGTCCGGACCCCACCCCATCCCGTTGGGCGTACGCAGGCCGCCGGCGACGTAGTCGATCTTCCCGGTCTCGGCGTTGATGCGCAGGCTCGTACCGCGGTTCTTGGCCGGCTGCGGATCAACCGACGAACCGGACTTCTCGAGCGCGACCGACAGGCTCAGGTAGAAGTAGCCCTTCTTGTACAGCAGGCCGAACGCGAACTCGTGGAAGTTGCCGCTCGTGGGCAGTTTCGCGATCGTCTTCGTCTTCTCGTACGTGCCGTCGCGGTCGGCGTCGACCAGCCGGCTCAGCTCGTGCTTCTGTGCGACGTAGATCTTGCCCTTGACGATCGCCACGCCCTGCGGCTCGCGCAGCTCATCGGCCACCTTTCGTACCTTGACCTGCTCCGATCCGGTCTTGCCGGTGACATTTCGCAGTACGTACAGCTTGCCGCTGTGCGACTCCTGGTCTTTCCCCCAGGTGAGCACGGCCAGTCGACCGTCGGGGAACCACGCCATCCCGGAGACGTCGGGCTCGAAGCCTTCGGGCCGCAGGTCCGTGAGGTCGTAGTCCGGATGCACGTCCCCGAGCGGCAATCCGTCACCGGGCGAGTCGTCGTCTCCCTCGCACTGCTTCACCCCTGGAGCCGTCACCCGGGTCGGGTCCTCGGTGGTCAGGACGTCCTGGGGTACGACGGTGAACTCCTCCGCACCCGGCGGCTTCCACGACAGCTTCAGTACCTGCTCGTTCGTCGCCTCGAAGTACTCCACCCGTAGGTCGTGCGCTCCGGCGGTCAGCTCGACATCGCCGTCCTTGTCGGTCGCCTCGTGCAGACCGTCGTGGTCTATCACCTCGGCGTCGTCGACGAACAGCTTCGAGCCGTCGTCGCTGGTCAGGCGGAACGTGTACGTACCGTCGGCGGGCACGGTGATCGTGCCGAGTACGTGGACAAGGAAGCGGTCGTCGTACCCACCGAAGTCGTCGGTCGTCGACCAGTCGACATTGTCCTTACGTACATCGACGTTCGGCGTCTGACTGTCCTTCAACGTACACAGGGTCTCGAGGTTGCGACCGAGCTCGAACACGCGCTGCGTCACGCCGGGCACGTCCGCCGCGGACGACGGCGCCGGCACGACTGCCAAGCCGGCGACGGCGACGGCAACGGCGGCAAGCCCGATGTGCGCTCGACGGAATCGATGAGTGGACACGAAATCCTCCAGGGGGCGTGGGACCTGCTCGCTGCCACACGGACGCCGCCGAGAAGCGTCCGGCCGTACGCTCAGCCGGACGCCTCCTTCCAGCCACCGTCCGCCGCGCTCGACTCGACTGCCGCGAGCACCCGCTGCACGCTCAGCCCATCGGCGAACGACGGGTGCGGCTGGCGACCCTCGGCGAGATCGGTGACCAGGTCGACGACCTGGTGGGTGAAGCCGTGCTCGTACCCGAGGCCGTGACCCGGTGGCCACCATCCCTCGAGGTACGGGTGCTCGGGCTGCGTCACGATGATGCGCCGGAAGCCCTGCTCCGCGGACGGCTGCGTCGCGTCGTAGAAGTTCAGGACGTTCATGTCCTCGAAGTCGAAGGCCAACGATCCTTCGGTGCCGTTTATCTCGAGGCGCAGCCCGTTACGCCGGCCGCTGGCGTAGCGGGTCGCCTCGAAGGTCGCGAACGCGCCTCCGTCGAATCGAGCGAGGAACGCGACGGCGTCGTCGACGGTGACCGGTCCGCGTTCGGCATCGGTCGTACCGACGCCGCCGATACCGGACGCGACGCCCTCGACGGGCCTGGTCTCGACAAAGGTCTCGAGCATCCCGTTGACGCGCACGATCCGGTCGCCGGAGACGAACTGGGCCAGGTCGACGATGTGCGCGCCGATGTCGCCGAGGGCGCCCGAGCCGGCCTTGTTCTTGTCGAGCCGCCAGGTGAGCGGCGCGTTCTCGTCCGACAGCCAGTCCTGCAAGTACTGCGCACGCACATGTCGGATGGTCCCGATCCGACCGTCGGCGACCAGCCGACGGGCGTACGCGACGGCCGGCGTACGCCGGTACGTGAACCCGACCATTGCCCGTACGCCCGAGGCCTGGGCCGCCGCTTCGGCCGCCTTCGCCATCCGCTCGGCCTCGTCGACCGTGTTCGCCAGCGGCTTCTCGCACAGCACGTGCTTGCCGGCCTCGAGCGCCGCGATCGCGATCTCGGCATGGGTATCGCCTGGCGTACAGATGTCGATCAGGTCGACGTCGTCACGCGTGAGTAGATCCTGCCACCGCGGGGTCACGGACTCCCACTCGAACCGCTGCGCGGTGGCGCTCGCCGCATCGACATTGCGACCGGCGAGCGCCCGCAACCGCGGTCGCATCGGCAGCTCGAAGAACTCCGGCGCCGTACGCCAGGCGTGCGAGTGGGCGGCGCCCATGAACGCGTACCCGACCATGCCGACACCAAGATCTGGCCTCGTCATCGTGCTGCCCTCCTCATTGTGATACCCCCGTAGCTGCAGGACGACGAGCGGCTTCTGCGGCGCCGAGTCGCCGGCTGTGTTGGTGTTGTCGACCGCTCAGGAATCGAAGGCCGCGTCGATGTACTCGTCGACGTTGTCCTTGGTCACGACCGGCGCGGACAGCACGATGGTGCGCGGCACCTCGACCTCGACCAGATCGGACAGCGCCTTGTCCTGTGCGATCAACCGCGCCAGCCTGATGCCGTCCGCGGCCTGGGTCGCCGGGTACAGCACGGTCGCCTTGATCACCGAGTTGTCGGCCTTGATCAGGTCCATCATGTTCCTGGACCCGGCGCCGCCGATCATGGTGAACTCGTCGCGCCCGGCCTCTTCGATGGCGGCCATGACACCAACACCTTGATCGTCGTCCTGGTTCCACAGGTAGTCGATCTTCGGTGCCGCTTGCAGGAGGTTGGAGGCAGCGCGCTGGCCACCCTCGACCGTGAAGTCGGCCGCGACCCGGTTGTCGACGTCGAGGCCGCAGTCGTCCAAGGCATCCTTGAACCCCTGCGAGCGATCCTGGGTCAGCGGCAGCGAGTCGATGCCGGCGATCTCCGCCACGATTGCGCCGGTGTCACCATCGGCCTCGTCGCAGATGTACTTCCCCGCCGAGACGCCCATGCCGTAATTGTCGCCGAGGATGGTGGTACGCGCGGCGAACGGTGAGTCGAACTCGCGGTCGACGTTGACCACGGGGATTCCCGCTTCCATCGCCTTGAGCGCGACATTCGTCAGGCCGGCGCCGTCGATGGGCAGCAGCACGATGGCGTCGACCTTGTCGTTGATGAAGGTCTCGACCTGGGAGATCTGCTGGTTGATCTCACTGGTGCCCTCAGCGACCTTGAGGTCGATGTCCTCGTACTCCTTCGCCTCCTCCTGGGCCGCGTCGCTGATGGCCGCAATCCAGCCGTGATCGGCGGCGGGAGCGGAGAAGCCGATGGTGACGGTCTCACCAGGCTTGTCGTTGTTGCTGGTAGCGGTCTGGGCGTTGTTGTCATCGCCATCGTCGTCGCTGGAGTTCGTGCAGCCGGTCGCGACCAGCGTGACGGCAGCGGCCAGGCCGACCCCTCCGGCGAGACGGCGGGTCAATCGGGACATGTGGTGCTCCTCTAGGGATTACTCGGTTGGCGAACGGGTGGCTAGGTTTCTCGGCTACGCCGGGCAAGCCACTGCTGTAGCAGGACCGCCGCGACGATGATCAGCCCCTTGGCGAAGGACTGCGCCGAGATGGAGAGGTTGTTCTGAATGAACACGTTGGTCAGCGTGGTCAGGATCAGCACGCCGAGCACGGTGCCGACGATGGAGCCACGGCCACCGGACAGCAGGGTGCCCCCGATGACGACGGCGGCGATTGCGTCCAGCTCGTAGAGGTTGCCGTGGGTCGAACTCCCCGTAGTGGTCCGCGCGATCATCATCGCCGCGCCGATGCCGGCACAAAGCCCGGCCAGCGCGTACAGGTAGAGGGTGTGCCGCTGCACCTTGATCCCCGCGAGCCGCGCGGCCTCGGAATTGCCTCCTACGGCGAACGTACGCCGGCCGAACGTCGTCCGGTTCAGCATGACCCAGCCGATCGCCGCTACCGCGACGAAGATGATCACCAGCACCGGAATACCGAGCGGCTCCGCGCCGAAGAAGTCGAAGAACCCGGTGTTGCTCACGATCTGCGTCTTGTTGTCCGCGATCAGCTCCGCAAGTCCTCGGGCGCTGGCCAGCATCGCCAGCGTAGCGATGAACGGCACGACCCTCCCATAGGCGATCAGGAGGCCGTTGATCACGCCCGCGGCCGTTCCGACGATCAGGGCGGTCGTGACGATCGCGATCCAGTGGAAGTCCTCCGCCACCTGCAGGGTGCCCGTGGTCGACGCCCAGACCGACGCGAGCGCGAGCACGGCTCCGACCGAGAGGTCGATTCCGCCGCCGATGATGACGAACGTCATCCCGATCGACACCACACCGATGATCGCGGCGAGCCGCAGGATGGTGAGCATGTTGTCCGACGTCGCGAAGTTGTCCGACGTCACCGTCCCGTACACGAACAGCACGGCCAGCGCGATGACCAGCCCCAGGTTACGGACCACCGACGCCGGCACGCCACGGCCGCCGGGCTGCGTCCCCTGAGTCGGACCAGTGGGTCCGTTGGAGGCGGATTCCTCGTTCTGCGCGGGCAGCCCTTCATCAGCCGCGGTTGTTCGGTCGCTCACGCGACCCTCCCTTCCATCACGAGGTCGAGGACCCCATGCTCGTCGATGTCCTCGCTCGCACCCTGGTGCACGATCCGCCCGTTGGAGATCACGAGGACGCGATCCGCGAGCCCGAGGACCTCCTCGATCTCGCTCGACACCACGAGCACCGCGACCCCTTCCTCGGCGAGCTGACGTATGAGTGCGTAGATCTCGCTTCGCGCACCGACGTCGACACCGCGGGTGGGCTCGTCGAGCATCAGTACGCGGCAGTCGCGCAGTAGCCATCGTGCGAGGACGACCTTCTGCTGGTTGCCGCCGGACAGCGTCCGAGTGACGCGGCTGGTATCGGTCGGCCGCAGATCGACCGAGCCGGCCGCGTCACTCGCCGCTCGCCGCTCGGCGGTCGCGTTGGTGAAACCGAACCGCGCGAACCGGCCGAACGTCGGCATCGTGATGTTGCGATAGATCGCATCGTCGAGGACGAGACCCTGGTACTTGCGCTCCTCGGGGCACAGCCCCATTCCGGCCGCCACCGCGGCGGCGACCGATCCCCTCCGCAACCGTCGACCGCCGATCGTGACGGTGCCCGAATCGGCCTTACGAGCGCCGAAGATCGTCTCCAGGATCTCGCTTCGGCCGGCGCCCACGAGCCCCGCGAGCCCGACGATCTCGCCGGGGCGTACGTCGAACGAGACGTCGCTGAACTCGCCCTTCCGGGACAGGTTCTCGACCTGTACGACGGGCTCGGCGCCGGAGACATCGCCGAGCTTGGCGGGGAACACATACTCGATCGACCGTCCGGTCATCAGATTGATCAGCGTCGTGGTCTCGGTCGACGCGGGCAGGTCGGTGCCGACCGTACGTCCGTCCTTGAGGACCGTGATGCGATCGCCGATGCGGCGGATCTCCTCGAGCCGGTGGGAGATGTAGACGATCGCCGCCCCCTCGGCGCGGAGATCCGCGATCACCCGGAACAGCCCGTCGACCTCGTCCGAGTCGAGCGCCGCCGTCGGCTCGTCCATCACGATCACCTTGGCGTCGTGGGACAAGGCTCGGGCCATCGAGACGATCTGCTTGCCGGCCGACGGGAGGGCGCCGACCTCACGGCCCGGGCGGATCTCGGGGTGCCCGAGCCTCCGCATCAGGTCCCGCGTCGCCTCCGCCGCGGCCCCACGGCGGGTGAAGCCGCCGGTGGCGAGCTCGTGGCCGAGGTAGATGTTCTCGGCGACCGACAGCCCGTCGATCAGATCGAGCTCCTGGTAGATGGTGGCGACCCCGAGGTCGAGCGCCTCCTGCGGCGACCCGATCTGCTTGGTTTCGCCGTCCCACCGGATCTCGCCCTCGTCGATGTCGTACGCGCCGGCGAGCACCTTGATCAGGGTGGACTTCCCGGCGCCGTTCTGCCCGAGCAGGCAATGCACCTCGCCGGCCCGCACCGTGAGGTCGACGCCGTCGAGCGCGCGGACGCCCGGAAACTGCTTGACGATCCCGCGCATCTCGAGCAGCGGGACGGGTGCGGGATTCTCGTCCCTCTCGGTCGACATGGCGTGATCTTAGACACCACTTATGACGGATGGCAAGCGAAAGTATGTCGACGCCCGTCTGTAAGACGGGGACCCCGTCGGCTAATCTGGTTCCACCGCCGCCAGCGGCCAGCGACGAAGCCGGAAATTCGAGCGATCAGAGGTGCACATGTCCGTAGTTCCGACCTCAGGGCCGGCCGCTGCGCCGGGTGCAGGCGACCTGTTCCAGCTGTTGCGCGACGGCCAGCCCCGAACCCGCGCAGAGCTGGCCCAAGTGACCGGGCTCGCCCGGTCGACGATCACCCAGCGCGTGGATGCCCTGCTCGCCGCCGGGCTGATCGCCCCGATCGGCGGAACCGCGCGTACGGGCGGGCGACCGGCGGCCCGGTTCGCCTGGAACACCGCCAGTCGCGTCGTCCTCGCCGTCGACCTCGGTGCCACCCATATGAGCGTCGCGCTGACCGATCTCGGCGGCTCGGTGCTCGCGGAGACGACCGTCGGCATGTCGATCGCCGACGGCCCGGTCGCCGTTCTCGACCGAGTCGCGGTCGCGGCATCCGAGATGCTCGAAGAGGCCGACCAGCCCGAGCTGGCGGGCATCGGCGTCGGCATCCCGGGCCCCGTCGAGCACGCGACCGGCAAACCGACGAACCCGCCGATCATGCCCGGCTGGGACGCGTTCGACGTTCCCGGGCATCTCGGCAAGACGTTCGACACGACCATTCTCGTCGACAACGACGTGAACCTGATGGCGCTCGGCGAGCACTCGCGGCAATGGTCGAGCCACGAGCATGTTCTCTTCGTCAAGGTGGCCACCGGCATCGGCTCCGGAATCATCGCCGACGGCAGCCTCGACCGCGGCGCCCAAGGTTCCGCGGGCGACCTCGGGCACGTGCGGGTCGCGAGTACGACGGCCGAGGAGATCGTGTGCCGGTGCGGTAACACCGGCTGCCTCGAGGCGATCGCCGCCGGACCGGCGATCGCGGCCCGTCTCCGAGACGCCGGCGGCACTGCCGAGACCCTGCAGGACATCGTCGACGCGGTACGCGGTGGCGACGTCGCCGCCGTCCATGCCGTACGCCAGGCCGGCCGCGACATCGGTTCGGTGCTCGCCACCTGTGTCAGCCTGCTCAACCCGTCGATCATCGTCCTCGGCGGCAAGCTCGCCGAAGCCGGGGAGTTCCTGCTCGCGGGCGTACGCGAGGTCGTCTACCAGCGCTCGTTGCCCCTCGCCACGACCGGGCTCCAGATCGTGACCTCCAAGACGGGCATCGAGGCCGGCGTACTCGGTGCCAGCGCGATGGTGATCGACTCCGTACTCGCACCTGAGGCGGTCGACGCGTACGTGCAGCGTTCCCGGACCTGAGGGGGCGTCGGGATCGGTTGCTCGGTTGGCCGGCCGCATCGTGCGATGCAAGGACGGTAATGATCCGGTCGACGCCGAGGCATTCCGAACTGACCCTCACCTATGAGATCGTCATCGGACCAGGCGCACACGACGGATTCCACATCAATTCCGCCGAATGAGACGTGAACAGGACGGTCGAGCCTGGTAACGGGTACGCTCTACGTAACTCGCATTTACCGATGGAGTGACCACTTGCGGAATATGGACTACGCCAAGGCGGTAGGGCAGCGGCTGCGCGCGATCCGACAGCGGCACGGGCTCTCCCTGAAGGGCGTCGAACAGAGATCACGCGGGCGCTGGAAGGCCGTCGTCGTCAGCTCGTACGAGCGCGGCGACCGATCGGTCTCGGTCCAGCGACTCTACGAGCTGGCGGAGTTCTACGCGGTGCCGATCACCGATCTGCTGCCGCACGACCTGGGCATCGACCGCCAGCCTCAAACCGCCTGAGCTCTGCGTTGTCGCAGCAGCGCTGCAGCGCTCGAGTCCGACTCGTCAGTGCCCTGCACCAGCGAGCGGAGTCTGCACGACGGCGAAAACCTC
The DNA here is from genome assembly GCF_025790165.1 of Solicola gregarius. GTDB lineage: Bacteria > Actinomycetota > Actinomycetes > Propionibacteriales > Nocardioidaceae > Solicola > Solicola gregarius. The sequence goes on along the minus strand of NZ_CP094970.1, from coordinate 2,109,540 downwards.
CCACTCTTCGTCTCGGTCGGCGACGAGGCGATGGCTGCCGCGTGCCTCGAACGCCACGCCGGACCCGACGACCAGGTCGGGGACCGTACGCGATGCCTGGATCGTGCCGGGGTCTGCCAGGGCCGCGACGCGCGCAGCGACCTCGAACGCCGGGCCGCGCGCGACGGGCGTCGCCTTATCGATCTCGCCGACATGCAGGCCGACCCGGGCGTCGCCGCCCGCGGGCACCGACACCATGGACCGCGCACAGGCGAGGGCACGGGCCGGACCGTCGAACGTCGCGACGAGCCGGGCCGCCGACTCGAGGATCGCGCCGCGATGGCGTTCGACGAGGTCGGTCGCGACGATGCCCGGCTCGCACACGAGCACGGTGGCCAGGACCCGCTCGGGAGTACGTTCGCCGGCCAGGCCGGACACGAGTTCCTGGACGGCGGCGAGAACGCCATCGGTTTCGCCGGTCCAGATCACATGGTCGCCCGGCTGCTCGACGTATCGCGCGTCCGGCAGCCGGCTCGCCAGGAAGCGCCCATGTTCGGGTGGCGTGACCCGATCGTCGGCACGCTGGATGATCAGGGTGGGCGCCTGCACACTCGGCAGCACCGAACGTACGTCGATGTCGCGGACCATCGCCAGCATCCGCAGGAAGTCACTCGGGCTCACCGACATCCGCTCCCGTCGCCCGACGAGCTCGACGGCACGGGCGGAGTCGGCCATGCTCGGCGCGTACCGCTCGATGCTGTGCCCGAGACCCCACGCGCTGTCCGCGAGCCGCTCGAAGTCGGCGAACATCGAAGCCGACGACCGCCCGCACGGATAGTCGTACGCCGGCGACCACCTGGCTGAGGCGCCGGAAAGCACGAGGCCCGCGACCCGCTCCGGGTACGTCGCCGCGAACAGGAGGCTCATCGGCCCGCCCTCGGAGTACCCGAACAGCACGGCGCGCTCGCTCCCGCACGCGTCCATTACCGCGCGGACGTCGTCCATCCGCTCCTCGAGCGTCTGCGCACCGGGCGCTCGATCGGACGAGCCGGTATCGCGCTTGTCGAACAGGATCAGCCGGCCTACCGCGGCGAGCCGGGTGAAGAAGTCCGCCGTCGAGCGATCGTCCCACCAGAGGTCGAGGTGGCTCAACAGCCCCGGTACGAAGACGATGTCGGGTGCGCCCTCGCCGACGACCTGGTACGCGATGTGCACATCGCCGCTCGTCACGTACCGCGTCGGCGGAGGTGACACGGTACGCGCGGGCACCAGCAGGTCCTCGGTCAGCACTCGCTGGTGCACGTCGCGAAGCCCGGCCCCCGGATCCACGCCGAGCTCGTCGCGCAGCCGCGCTCGAACCGACTCGAAGACCGTCAAGGCATCGGCCGCCCGGCCGGATCGGTACAGGGCCGTCATCAGCTGACCGTGCAGGCGCTCGTCGAGTGGGCGTTCGGTCGTCAGCCCGCTTAGCTCCGCGACGAGATCCGCGTGTCGGCCGAGCTCGAGGTCGGCGTCGATGCGCATCGCGAGCGCCGACCGCCGGAGCTCCTCGAGTCGTACCGCTTCGGACGCCAACCCCGGCACGTCGGTGAGCGCGGGTCCTCGCCACAGGGCGAGCCCGCCGGCAAGGGTGTCCGCGGCTGCGTCGAGTCGGCCTGCCGCGTACGCCGCACGCCCGCGCGCAACCTGGCCCTCGAAGTCACGCGCGTCGACGACGACGTCGTCGCCGACCAGGAGATATCCGGCCCCGCGGGTCTCGATGACGCCACCGAGCATCGAGCGCAGGCGCCAGACGCAGGTGTGCAGCTGACCCGTCGCCGACTCGGGTATCTCGCCGTCGACCCACATGGCCGTCAGCAACCGGTCCGCCGAAACGACGCGGCCCACGTACGTCGCCAGCGTCGCGAGGACGGTTCGCGCGCGCGCACCGGGCAGCGCCAACGGGGTACCGGACGCGGATGCCTCGACCCGCCCCAGCACTCGTACGTCGACCCGGTCGGCCACATGGTGACTCTACGGCGATCGACGGTCGAAAGAGAGAGTGCAGAGCGGACGCAGAGCGGAGCCGCCTAGCGTCGTCGGCGCCGGGGGATGGCCGGCCGACGGCGCCGGTCACGGAGCCGGGGAGGGGTTGGTCCTCCCCGACTCCGCCCGCGAATGGGGTGATGAGTGTGACGACGTACGTCTTCGACAACACGGGTGCGCAGGCGCCCGACAGGTTCGCGGCGCTCGAGCTGTATGACCCGTGGTGCCGCGAGTGGCTGGCGGCGACCGGGCTTCGCAGCGGGAACCGTTGCCTGGAGATCGGGGCCGGCAACGGCTCGATCGCGGCATGGTTGGCGTCACGCGTCGGCGGGTCCGGCTCGGTCCTGGCGACCGACATCGACACGCGGCGACTACCGGCGCTGTCCACGGCGGGTGCGGACATCGCGTGGGGACGTAACGCGTACCGCGCGGTCGGTGACCTGGGCTTCGTCGACGCGACGGTACGCGGGTACAGCGAGGTATGGCGCGGGGGCACGCTCGGAACCCAACTGCACAAGGCGAACGCGTTGCAGACCCGCGACCGCATGATCGACTCCGGCCTGGCGACCGCGGATGAGGTCGACGACTTCCTTCGCCTCATGGATGAGCCGGGCTTCGCCGTCAGCTCGTACCTGATGCTGTCGACGACCGCGCGGCGCCCGCTGCGCTGACCACCGGCACCCGACGGCAGGCGATCCGAGGACGCCTGCCGTCGGCGTACGTCATACCGCGAAATCCCGCCGAGCCGAACCATGGGATTGTATTATCGCCTTAGTCGCCTATACTACTCGAGATTCATGAGTTAGCCCCTCCGCGGGGCGGGAAAGGGCCGTAATGAAACACAAGCTGAAGTTCGCAGTGGCAGGAGCGCTCACTGGGGCGTTGGCCTTGACCGCCTGCTCGAGCAGCGGTGCATCGTCCGACGACCAGCTGAGTCTGGTTGGATACTCGGTCCTCGAGGCCGCCAACAAGCCGATCATCTCCGACTTCCAGGAGACCGACGCCGGCGACGGCGTCGTCTTCAAGGAGTCGTACGGAGCGTCCGGCGACCAGAGCCGCGCGGTCGAGAACGATCTCGACGCCGACGTCGTGCACTTCTCTCTCGAGACCGACGTGACCCGGTTGGTCGACGTCGGACTCGTCGACAAGGACTGGAAGTCCGGACCGACCAAGGGAATCGCGACGTCGTCGGTCGTCGTCTTCGTCGTACGCAAGGGGAACCCGAAGAACATCCAGACGTGGGACGACCTCGTGAAGCCCGGCGTCGAGATCATCACCCCGAACCCCGGCTCGTCGGGCTCTGCGCGCTGGAACATCCTCGCCGGGTGGGCCCATGCCACCAAGGGCAAGGAGGACGATGCGGCCGGCAAGGCGTACGTGACGAAGTTCCTGAACAACGTCATCGCCCTGCCCGGCAGCGGGCGGGAGGCGACGACCGCGTTCACCGGAGGCAACGGCGACGTCCTCATGTCGTACGAGAACGAGGCGATCCTGGCCAGGCAGCAGGGCGAGGACGTCGACTACGTGGTTCCCGACGACACGCTGTTGATCGAGAACCCCGCGACCGTCACCTCCGACGCCGCGCCTGCAGCGCAGGACTTCCTGGACTACATGCTCAGCAAGGATGCGCAGCTGGACTACGCGAAGAGTGGGTTCCGCCCGGTCATCGACGGCGTCACCACCGACGTCGAGGGCGCCAACGACCCGAGCGACCCGTTCCCGGAGCCGAAGACGCTCTACACGATCGATGACAACTTCGGCGGCTGGGACGCCGCGGCCGCCAAGTTCTTCGACGAGGAGTCCGGCATCATTCCCGAACTGCAGCAGAAGACGGGTCAGACCGGATGACGTCTGCGACTGCCGAGCGCCTGACCCGGCCGGGGCGCAACAAGCCCCGGTCGGGTCCGGGCTCCACGCTCACCCGGGGTTCGTCCCTCGGCCTCGGCATCGCCGTCATGTGGTTCAGCCTGCTCGTACTGATCCCACTCGCCGCGGTCGTCGCGACGGCGGCCGGCGGCGGCTGGGACCAGTACGTGACCACGCTCTCCAACGCGCAGACGTGGGCCGCGATCCGACTGACCGTCGGGCAGTCCCTGGTGGTGACCGCCGTCAACGTGGTGATGGGCACCGTCATCGCGTGGGTGCTCGTCCGGGACCGATTCTGGGGCAAGTCCGCGATGGACGTCGTGATCGACATTCCGTTCGCGCTGCCGACGATCGTCGCCGGCCTGGTGCTGCTCTCGTTGTACGGGACGAACAGCCCACTCGGACTCGAGTGGGCGAACACCAAGCACAGCGTGACTCTCGCGCTCGCGTTCGTGACCCTGCCGTTCGTCGTACGCACGGTGCAGCCGGTCCTCGAGGAGCTGGAGCCCGAGGTCGAGGAGGCCGCGGCGTCTCTCGGGGCGGCACGGCTCACCATCTTCCGGCGGATCATCCTGCCGAGCCTGACGCCGGCCATCGCCGCCGGTGCCGCCCTGTCGTTTGCCCGTGCCATCTCCGAGTACGGCTCGTTGGTGCTGTTGTCGGGCAACCTGCCGTTCGAGACCGAGGTGGTGTCGGTACGCGTGCTGACGTTCATCGAGAACGGCAACAACGCGGCCGCCGCGGCCCTCGCATCGGTGATGCTTGCCGTCGCGCTGGTGGTCATCGTGGGGCTCGACATCCTGCAGCGGAGGGTGGCGCGTCGTGGGTAGTCGAGGCACCGCCGTGCGCTGGGGGCTCCGGCTCGTCGCGCTGGTGTACGTGTTCCTGCTCGTCGCCTGGCCGGTGGCGCTGGTCGTCAAGCACACCTTCGCCGACGGTTTCACCGCCCTAGACGAGGCATTCTCCGACGCGAACGTACGCAACGCGTTGATGCTCACCGCCGAGGTCGCGCTGTGGGCCGTCGTCATCAACCTGGTGTTCGGCGTGACGATCTCGATCCTGTTGGTTCGCTACGAGTTTCCGGGCAAGCGACTGTTGTCCGCGCTCATCGACGTGCCGCTGTCGGTCTCACCGGTCGTGGTCGGTCTGGCGCTGCTGCTCGTCTACAACGGGCGCGACGGCTGGTTCGGACCATCGGTCGAGGGAGCCGGCCTCCAGGTGATCTTCAACAGCCCCGGCATGATCATGGCGACCTGCTTCGTCGCGCTACCGCTGGTGATCCGCGAGGTCGTGCCGACGCTGACCGAGGTGGGCGACGACCAGGAGCAGGCCGCACGATCGCTCGGGTCCAACGCCCGCCAGACCTTCCTGCGGATCACGCTGCCCAGCATCAAGTGGGCGGTCGTGTACGGCGTGGTGCTGTCGCTCGCCCGCTCCCTCGGCGAGTTCGGCGCCGTGAAGATCGTGTCGGGAAACTTCGCCGGCCAGACCCAGACGGCGACCCTGATCGTCGAGCAGAAGTACCAGAACTTCGAGCAGAGCGCGGCGTACGCCACGTCGTTCATCCTGGCGGCGACGAGCGTGCTGTGCATCGTCGTCGTGTCCATCCTGCGTCCCAAGGAGCGGCACTGAAATGAGCATCGAGATCGCCGGCGTCGGCAAGCGCTTCGGAGACTTCGTCGCGCTCGACGACGTCTCCGTATCTATCCCGACCGGCCAGCTGACGGCCCTGCTCGGACCGTCCGGCGGCGGAAAGTCCACGCTGCTGCGCATCATCGCCGGCCTGGAGTCGGCGGACACGGGAACCGTGCAGATCGAGGGGACCGACGCGACGAAGCTACCGCCGCAGAAGCGCAACGTCGGCTTCGTTTTCCAGCACTACGCGGTGTTCAAGCACATGAGCGTCGCCAAGAACGTCGCATTCGGTCTGGAGATCCGCGCACCCGGCAAGGCCCGCGTACCCCTGACTGCGCAGCGGCGCGACGACCGGACACGGATCCAGAAGCGGGTCGAGGAGCTGCTCGACCTCGTGCATCTCTCCCAGTTCGCGGATCGCCTACCGGCCCAGCTGTCCGGTGGTCAGCGCCAGCGAATGGCGCTCGCCCGTGCGCTGGCCGTCGAGCCGACCGTACTCCTGCTCGACGAACCGTTCGGCGCGCTGGATGCCAAGGTACGCAAGGAGCTTCGCGACTGGCTCCGACGGCTTCACGACGAGGTACACGTGACGACCGTGTTCGTGACGCACGACCAGGAGGAGGCACTCGAGGTCGCCGACGAGATCGTGGTGATCAACGAGGGCAGGGTCGAGCAGGTGGGTACGCCCGACGAGCTGTACGACGAGCCTGCCAACGACTTCGTGATGGGCTTCCTCGGTGAGGTCACGACGCTCGACGGGCAGCGGGTACGACCGCACGACATCGACGTGGAGACCACGCCGGGCACCAGGGACGCGGCACAGGGCGAGGTCGTCCGGATGCTGCGGATCGGCTTCGCGGTTCGGTTGAACGTACGTACCAACGACAGTGAGGATGTCGTCGTCGTGCTCACCCGTACCCATGCGCGCACCCTCGACCTCGACGTCGGCTCGCGGGTCTGGTTGTCACCCGCAGCCGCCGCCGGTGCGCGGCTCGATGCGACCGTCCGGGCCGTGTAGTCGGGTGAGTCAGCGGTGATCGAGTTCTACTTGGACGGCGAGTCCGGCGTCTCGGCGTATCGCCAGATCGCCCGGCAGGTTCGGCATGCGCTGACGCTCGGGATGCTCAACCGCGGCGACCAGCTGCCGACGGTCAAGGAGGCCGTCGCGCAGCTGGCCGTCAACCCCAACACCGTCCTCAAGGCGTACCGCGAGCTGGAGCGTGACGGACTCGTCGAGGCACGACCGGGTGTGGGTACGTTCGTGAGCGCGAGCATCTCGACCGCAACCATCGCCGCCCATGCGCCGCTGCGGCGTGAACTCCAGCGCTGGCTGCGCAGCGCCCGCGCTGCCGGGCTCGACGACGCGAGCGTCGAGGCCCTGTTGTTGACGACCTTTCACAACGAGGCGAGCGAAGGCGTGGCGTGAGCACGTCACCCCCGAACTGGACTGTTCGGGCTGGTCGGCTCGTCGCCCACGCCATGCTCGTCGTCCCGGTGCTTCTCCCGTGAGACCCGATGGTGGGGACTCCACGGGACCGGATCATCGCGCCAAGGATCGGACACTTGGGTGAAAGTCGAACCGAAGGCCGGCCCCCACCGATCGGCACCTTGCCAGACGCCGACAGAGCCACGTAGTGTCACCGAGCGTTCCGCTCAAAGGACGAACACATATCGTCGTGACCGGCGGAATCTACGGGGTGTGCCAGGATTGGATCGAAGGGCGTTTGGTGGCGGAAGCAATCTGATGGGCACTCATATTCGTACGACGCGGGCGTAAAGTTCGCTGGCATAATAGGGGTCGATCTAGGCGTAACTCGCGCATACAACGGAGAGTCGAAACTTGCCTACAAGATTCGTAAGCGCGGCCGTCGACTTTGTGGCAACACGAACCCTCCGGCGATTGCAGGAAAGATCATGGAGCGAGGGCGTCGGCGGTAGCAGCGCCGGTCCGAGTCGACCGCGTACGATCAATTGGCGCGCGCGCTCGATAGTAAGACTCGTCCTCTTAGGGGCGCTTTTCATGGTGGTAACGACCGCGTGCTTGAATGGCGGTGCCGACAACTCAAGGGCAGAGTATGACCATACTAGTGGGCCCCTGTCGGCAAGTTCAGGGCTCGGCGGTAACTCAATCCAGGCGCCACGAGTTTCGCCATGGTTTGCTACTTTTGGTGGCTTCGTCCTCTGTTCGCGTGACGAATCGACCGAAATCGTCCTCAAGGATGTCCGCACAAAGTCGACTTTGAACCCGATCTCCACGACACCGATGTTGCGATTCCTGTCTGAAGGTCGCATTAGGAGGGCGTCCCCGTCCGACGCGGAAAGATATCTTCCATTCTACACTGCGACTGGAAGTCCACCTACCTTCCGAGGTCGCGGGAGAGATTGGTTTCCCGGTGACTACTCTGCGGATATCAGTGGGACAGCGATCGTGGAGACGTGTGAATCCACGGGGTCCACTGTCACGGAGCTGTCGCAAGGGCGTCCAGGAGGAGGAGCGCTGCAGGAGTTGGTTCTCGTCCTGAAAGTGGCCGAGCGAGGCGCTCGCGTCCGCGATCTTTACATCGACTATCTCGCGGACGGCAGCCCGGCGACCCTCCACCTAACGTGGGCGATGGTGGCGTGCGGACAGCAGATCCAGAATCGACAGCTGTGTTAGTGGTCAGGCCCCGAGTTGATCGGGAGTCAATACGAGCCTCATGCCCACCCAGTGCTGACGCTCCAGAAGGAGTCCCGAGCCAAGAGCGTTGATTGATGCCCTTGGAGTGCATGCGCAACCCGACAAGGTCGCGGAGGCTTCACGCTCACCAGTGCCGATCCCAAGGGCACGAACGACATCCGCAATCACAGCTTCGGCTTGTGCCTCGCGTGCACCCAGCGGTGGAAGAACCGGTCGAGATCCTTGCCGCTGATGTGCTCGGCCAGCCGGCGGTACTCGCGCTCGCTGCCGATGCCGTTGTTGCGGTGCACCCAGCGCCGCGACAGGGCGAAGAAGTCCTTCGACCCGATCGTGCGGCGCAGTGCGTGCAGGGTCATCGCGCCGCGCGTGTAGACCGCATCGTGGAACAGCCGTCGCGGGCCCGGATCGGCGACCTTGAACCGCCAGTACTTGGCCGATGCGGGCCGCTTGTAGTTGTAGTGGAACAGCTGCTTGACGGTGTTGCGCCCAAGGCGTTGGGACCACATCCAGGCCGAGTACGTCGCGTACCCCTCGTTCAGCCAGATGTTGCGCCACCGGCGGATCGCGACCGCGTCGCCGAACCATTGGTGCGCCATCTCGTGCGCGATGATGCTCGTGTTCGCTGGTCGCTTCAGGTTGTGGAAGAACGACGCGTCATACACCGGTCGGGTCTGGTTCTCCAGCGCGGTCGTGAACCTCCGCGTCACCACACCGCCGATCTGGCCGTACGGGTAGCGTCCCCACCGCTTGGCGAGGAACCGCGTGACCCGGCCGGTTGCGCGTAGGCTGCGCCACGCCGCGCGATCCGTCTTGCGGCCGATGTGCTTCTCCACGGCGTACAGGTACGGCTGCCCACCCTGAGTACGCCCGCGCCGGATGCGGTAGTCGCCAAAGGTGGCGAATGCGAGATACGTGGCCATCGGTTTGCGCGGCCGCCACCGCCACGTGGTCATCGAGCCGTGTCGGACGCGGCCGGCGAGCCGACCGTTGCTGATCGCCTGACGCCCGGTCGGGACAGTCAGGTCGATGGCATAGCGCGCCTTGTCCGACGGATGATCGTTGCTCGGGAACCACCACGGCGCGACGTTCGGTTGGCCGGCCGCGAGCGCCAGCCGCGGGTTCGTCTTGAACGCGGTCCGGCCGTGCCAGCGGATGCTCCCGGGCTCGCCGGCGTACGCGACCCGCACCCGGAACCGCTTCCCGCGCCGGATCGCATGCCGGGGACGGATGACCAGCTCATGCTTCGACTGCCGGAACCGCACACGTTTGCCGTTCACGCGTACGCGCTTCGCGCGTACCAGCAGGTCGAGGTTGAACCGCGTCAACCGTTGCTTCGCCCGCGCACGTACGACCGTGTTGCCGACGAGGCGGCGACTCTTCGGGTGATACGTGACGTCGATGCCGTAGTGGGCGACCCGGTATCCGCCGTTGCCGTACTTCGGGAAGTACGGATCTCCGATGCCGTCGTCGCCGACCGATGCGGGCGCAGCATTGGTCGATCCCGATATACCCGCGACCAACGCGATCGAGGCGGCGAGCGCAGTCACCGATTGCAGCTTCCCCATTTCGGCAGTCTAGGTCGTGATTGACTCCCCGGTCATCGACCGTTGGGTCCTACGGCGACCTTCGCGAGGTCGATGTTGCCCGGTAGTGCCTCCTGGTCGTTGATCCGGACCCGCAGCGCAGTGACGCGGTACGCGCCGCCCGCGGTCCGGTCCTGGATGTTCGCCAGGATCTGGACCCGATCGCCGTACGCATCGGCCTCTCGAAGAGCCGGCATGATCTGGTTGGTGAGCTGGCCGACGCCCTCGTAGATGCCGTGCATGACGGCCGCCTTCAGCGCGTACACGAGCGGCTGGTAGAGCGGAGACAAGTCGCTCAGCTGCACGGTGACGGGTGCGGAGCCGACCGGCTTGATGGTGATGGCCGACTTCTCAAGTTCGCGTACGACCTCGTCGATCACCCGCTGCGCCGTGGAGTTCAGTGCCGGCGCGATCCCGGTGTCGATCGCCTCGGTCACGTAGCTGACGACGTTGGTGCCTTGCCCGAGTCGGTTGACGTCGATGCCCATCCCGGCGAGGAACCGGTCGGCATCGAGTCGCACCGTGCCGCGCGTCGGATCGATGTACAGGCCGTGGTGACGTCCCGCGCGGCGGAACACGTCGACGAGTCGGTCGGCGTTGGGCGGCTTGATGCTCACGTCCATGAACGGGTTGTTGCGCAACGTGTCGCAGGCCGGCTTGACCTGTGGGATCGGTGCCAGCATCGTGTTGCAGATCTGCGCGATCGGCCTGGACCGCCCGTCGAACGCCGACCAGATCGGGCCGAGGCTCGCGTAGAAGTCCTTCAGCGCGGGGAATCGGGCGCCGACCGACACGTTGCCGAGCTGGTATCCGAGGCAGTGCTTCGGGTGGTCGAGGTTGCGGCAGGACGACGCGGGCGCCACCGCGCGTTTGGCGTCCATCGCGCCGACGGCGGTCAGGCCACGGAAGCCGACATGCAGGTTCTTGACCTGGTCGGTGACGAAGTCCGGCACCCGCCCGGCCATGAGCTTGGACAGGTTGACCGTGGCGCTTGTCGGAACCCGGTGGCCACCGTTGTCGCCGATCGGGCCGGACGAGCTCACCAGACCCGCGTACGCCCGGGACCGACCGTTCGGCTTTGCCTGCGCGAACTGGGTCACGGCACCGATCGTGACCGCGTCACCGAACTCGAGCCACTTCGCGTACTTCTTCAGCGGGATCAGGTTGCCGAGCAGCGAGCCTTCGAGTCTGTTCGTCTTGGTGACCGTGCGCCCGCCGCGCTGATGAGCCGTCACACCCTTCAGCGCGGCGAGCGGACCGAGGTCGACGCTCGCGATGTCGGCCGAGAGGAACCGAGCTCGCGCAGTCGAATGGTCGTCGGCCATGGCGGGCGCCGCCGTGAGGCAGGCGCCGGCCATGAGTGCGGACACTGCAGTCAGCGTTGCGGACCGGCGGATCATCTCAGCGCGCTGCCTCGCGCAGACGGTCGGTCATCCAGTCGATCGAGGACTGGCCATCGACGCTGATGGTGTTGCCGACGAGGTAGTGCCCGTGGCTGCCCTCCCGAATGAACCGGTCGATCTCGAGCCCGGTCTTGATCGCCTTCGGGATCAGCGTCATAACGTTCTTCTCGCCGAACGCACGCGACCACTTCTGCAGGTCGAAACCGTTGCGTTGGATCATCCTCAGGCCCTGCCGGATGATCGAGGTGTCGGCGAGTGCGGACTTGCCGAACTTGCGTACGAGCTCACGCAGCAGCGTCGAGTCGTCCGCGGAGCAGTAGATGTCGCCGGGCGCGCAGACCGAGAAGGTGCGCGAGTTCACCGCGCCGAACCCGCCCTTGCGCATGCGGTCGATGCCCTTGCCCGGTACGGCCGGCCCGACCAGTTGGTCGTTCTGCGTCCGACCGGGGTCTGCCCACAGTCCGCCGACCGCGAGTCGGTCCGGACGGATCGGGCCATTGCCCTGACCGATGGAGTGCAAGACATTGCCCGCGACGCGAGCGCCCTGGGAGAACCCGATGAGCGCGAACCGGCTGCCCGGGCATTGGCGCGCCTTGACCGCGATGTACGCCTTGGTCGCCTTCGTACCGAGGCGTACCGACTTGCGGTACGACATGGTGATGCCGATGTCGGCGGGATAGGGGACCTGCTGGTACGTGATCCGGCCGGCGTCGCGCTCGGGTTGGAGCTTCGCCGCGACCTGTCCGATCAACACGTCGGGCTTGGTGAAGTCGATCCCACTCGGCAGATTCGCGGTGCCGCCCCCTGGCAGCGTCGTGGGCGCGCTGTAGATCAGCTCGTAGCCGGTTCCCGGCGCGCCGACGACCTGCAGCGGTGCGCACGGCGCATCGGCGCTCGCCGGTGCGGCGGACGTTCCGACCGCGGCTATCGATCCACCGGCCACCATGGCCGCGGATGCCAGCAGTGCACGTACCTTCATGAGATCCCCTTCGCGGTCGACTCCGACGTCGCAACGCTAGGGGCGTGTTCGTGGTTCGGGCATCCTGCGGCAAGACAGGGGCCGGGCCGGGGTCAGGCCGCGACGGGCAGCCGCTCGTACCCGCGGAGCACACGGGTCGGCTTCCGCACGGGACGCCCGCTCAACCGCAGGTCCGGCAGGCGTTCGTACAACGTGCGCAACCCGACCGTCGCCTCCATCCGGGCGAGACTCGCGCCGAGGCAGTAGTGCACTCCCGACGAGAACGCGAGATGGTCGCCGGCGTTGCTGCGGGCGACGTCGAACCGATGCGGGTCGGTGAAGATCTCCGGATCGCGGTTCGCACCCGCGAGCATCACCAGGATGGCGCGTCCCTTCGGCACGCGTACGCCCTCGACGTCGGTGTCCTCGTACGCCTCCCGCAGGGTGAGCTGGACGGGCGACTCGTATCGAAGCACCTCCTCGACGGCGTTGTCCCACAGGTCATCGCCGCGCGCCTTCGCGAGCTGGTCGGGGTGCGCGTCCAGCAGCGCGACCGCGTTGCTGATCAGGTTGACCGTCGTCTCGAAGCCGGCGCCGAGCACCAGCAGACCCGTTGCGCGCATCTCGTCGTCGTCGAGGCGGTCCTCGCCCTCGAGCTGGGCCAGCTCACTCAGCAGGTCCTCGCCCGGATGCTGGCGCAGGTACGCCGCGTGCTCGTCGAACCAGGCGTACATCGCGCGCAGGTCGTGCTCCGCATCGCGGTAGGTCCGCCACGCGAGATCGGGATCAAGCGTCACGGCCGCATGGTCGCCCCATTGCAGGACCCGCTGACGCATGTCCTGCGGCACACCGAGGATGTCGGAGATCACGGCGACGGGGAGCTGTGAGGCGTACCGCTCCACGAGGTCGAACTCGCTTGCACCGGAGGCGACGATGCGATCGATGAGGTCGTCGGCAACGCGCTGCACGCTCGACTCGAGCCGGGCGACCGCCCTGGGTGTGAACACCCGCGAGACCCGGCGGCGGTTGCGAGTGTGCTCCGGCGGATCGATCGCGAGCATCGACGGAGGCGACAGCGGGCCCAATGCGCCCGGCTCCGCGACCCGGTCGAGCAGCCTGCCGACCGGTGCCGGCAGCCCGCCGGTGCCGCCAGCAACGCCGAACGCGTCGCTACGCAGGATGTGGTTGGCCGCCTTGTATCGCGTCGTCGCGCTGATGTACCGGCCGTCGAACACCGGCCCGCGCTTGCGTACCTCGTCATAGGTCGCGTACGGATCGGCGCGCAGCTGCGGGTCGACCACGAGCCGGGCCAACAGATCGCCTCGACGTGCCCCCAGATGGAGGAACCACCGGGTGAAGCCGTACCCGCACGCCCACGTGGCGAACACCCGGCCGGGTATCCGCGAGCGCCGGTTGGGTCCCCAGTCGGTCGACTCGCTCGGGTGCAACGCCCCGCCGTGTGCGACCGGGCAGGTGGCCGGGTCACCCTTGGGCACGGGCGCCGAGCCGTGCGGCGTTGGCGCTGAGTTGTTGACGGAGCTGTCAGGCGTGGACAACGGCGATCCCCTCCATTCGTTTCGTGGCGGCGGCATACGGCTCGCCGTTCGCACATCTGTCGAGGACCCGCAGCAGGCCCGCGTTGCGTACCGTGAGCTTGCGGAACGTCTCGGCGAGCACGGCGTCTGGCAGCTCCGGGTCGAGTTGTGCCTGCACCATCAGTGTCCACCGGTACTCGAGTGCGCGCACGAGGCTGTCCCGGTCGCCGAAGATCTCGGCGTACGTCTCGTCCCAGGGCAGCTCGCCCGTCGCGTCGCGCTCGATCACCGAGGTGATCTCGCGGATCGCCTGCCAGCGCCGGCGGGTCTCGTCCCAGCTCATCGTTCTCGCCTCCCCATCTCGCGTCGTTGCGATGACCCGACGCTATGTCCGCGGCACCCTCCGGGGCATCGAGCGACGGTACGCAATCGGCCTACTACCGTGGTAGGAGTCGGCCTGCCCACCACGGGACGATGCCGATCACGCGCGTACTCCTTAGGCTGAAGGCATGGACGGCGGCATCCTCGCGGCGATGAAGGGGCTTCCGGCCCGCATCGAGGAGGGTGGTGCGCGGCACGGACTCGCGTACGCGTGGTGGATTCCGGCGATCTGCGCCGGCAGCACTGTGATGCTCACCGTCATCTCGTTGGTGCAGCGCGACGCGCTCCTTCCGCCCCGCTCGGTGGCCCTGTCTCTGGTCGTGATCGTCGGCGCGTTCCTGCTCGAGTTCGCCACCCAGAAATGGCTGCCGTGGTGGGTCATGACCGTGCTGGTGTTCGCATCGGTGGCCTGGCTGTTGGCCGACGACTCGGGCATCTCCGCGCCCTATGACATGGCGCCCGCGATCCTCGCCTTCCTCGGTGCGCAGATCACGGCCACCGATGGCGTCCGGATCGGCTCGGTCGTGACCGCCCTGTCGATCGGTCTCATCGCCGTCGTCGGCTTCGACGGCCGCGCGGTGCACGTACTGGAGATCCTGCTCGGACTCATGGTCGGCGCCATGCTGCGCTGGCAGATGCGTGCGCTCGTTGCCGAACGAGCCGCGCGCACCGGTGAGCGCGAGCGCGCGACGCTCGCCGAACGGCAGCGGATCGCCCGCGAGATCCACGACCTCGTCGGGCACTCGCTCAGCGTCACGCTGCTGCATGTGACGGGAGCCCGGCGGGCGCTGACCGAAGACGAAGACATCGACGAGGCGGTCGACGCGCTTCGCGATGCGGAGCGCATCGGGCGCGAGGCGATGACCGATATCCGCCGTACGGTCAGCGTCCTCGCCACCGAGCCGTCCGGCACGCAACCACTGCCCGCGGCCACCGAGGTGCGCGAGCTCGTCGAGAACGTACGCGCCGCCGGCCTCGCCGTGTCGTACGAGGAACACGGCGACCTCGCGTCGCTGACTCCGGCCGTTGGCCTCGGCATCTACCGCGTCGCGCAGGAGTCGCTCGCGAACGTCGCGAAGCACGCGCCGTCGGCCCCGGTACGGATGCGACTCGATATCGACGCACACCGGGCGCGGCTCCACGTACGCAACCCGATGCCCGAACCGCGTACGCCGCTCGGCGACGGCTCCGGGCTGGCCGGCATGGCCTCGCGCGCCGAGCAGCTGGGTGGGGGCTGTCGTACCGGTCCCGACGACGATCACTGGGTCGTCGAGATGGTGGTCCCGGCAGGCGACGCCACGGCGACCGAGGTCGCGATCGACGATCCCACCTGCATCGTACGAAGGGTCATGCCGTGAGCGAGTCCGCGAATCCCTCGATCCGCGTACTCCTGGTCGACGACCAGGAGCTCGTACGCTCCGGCCTGCGCAGGATCCTGCGCCGACGCGACGGCTTCGAGATCGTCGCCGAGTGCGCGGACGGGGCCGACGTGCCCGATGCACTCGCCGGCCAGCCCGCCGACGTCGTGGTCATGGACCTGCGGATGAAGGGCGTTGACGGGATCGAGGCCACCCGACGACTACGCGCGGACTCCACCGCGCCCGCCGTGCTCGCACTCACGACGTTCGACGATGACGAGATGCTGTCCGGTGCGCTGCGCGCGGGTGCGGCGGGATTCGTGCTCAAGGACTCGCCGGCCGAGGACCTGATCCGCGCGGTACGCACCGTGGCCGGCGGCGAGTCCTGGCTCGACCCGGCCGTCACCACGCGCGTACTCACGACCTATCGAAGTGCGCCGCCGACGCGGCAGTCTGCACCGAGCGAGGCGTTGACCACCCGCGAGTACGAGGTGTTGCAGGCGATCGGGCGGGGCCTGTCGAATGCCGAGATCGCCGGCACACTGCACATCTCGGAACTGACGGTCAAGAGCCACATCGGCCGCATCTTCACCAAGCTCGGGCTGCGTGACCGCGCCGCCGCGGTCGTGTACGCGTTCGACCACGGCATCGTCGTACCCGACGAGACGAACGGCTCTCGTTAGCTCGTCTCGGCGAAGTTCGGCCAGAGGTCGGTGCGTACGCCCCACCGCTCGGCGAGCTCGTCGAGCTGCGGTCGGTACAACGCGGTGACGGCTGCCTGCAGCCCATCCGGCCACTCCCAAACGAACTCGCCGGCCGATGACGACGACGGTGCGGACACCTCCGTGAGTGGCGCCGGCGGAAGTCCCACCGCGCCCCAGATGTCGGCGCACGCGGGTGCCGGGTCGTGACGCACAGCCTCATAGGTGTAGACGCGAATCCGTTCGGCGCCGACGACTCCCGCCCACAGGTCGAGTTGCGGCGCGTACATCCCGCACCACTGGCCGTACGCGAGCGCCGCCTCGTACGGCCAGGCATGGCGTGGATACTTCACCCGACGTCGCAGTCCGGACGCGAGCCGTTCGACCGGGTCGCGCAGGATCACCACGATCGGCGCGCCGTCGGGCAGGAGCCGCGAGGCGACGGCGGGGACGGATGCGTTGTTCAGGTAGCGCGGGGTGAAGTCGCCGCGGCGGAGACCGTCGTCGGGAAACTGTGCGAGGTAGTCGCCCTCGTCGAGTCTTCCGCGGGCGATCCGCTGCAGTGCCTGTTGCTCCTTCTTGCCGTTCGTGCCCACTCCGACGTCCGGGTGCTGGACCAACAGATCGGTCAACCAGGTCGTACCGCTGCGCTGCGCGCCGATACCGAGCCACGCGGGTCCGCGATGCATGGCTGTAGCGTACGCGTACGGCCGCGAGGTGCCTGCGTGCTCAGCCAACCAGGCCGGCACGCTTGGCGAGTTGCGCGGCGAGGTCGCCCGGGTCGAGATCGCCCGCCAGCACCTTCGACGTCGGCCACGGTGACGTGTCGACACCCGAGAGCGCCTCGAAGTCGGCGAGGTCGGGGCCGTAGAGGTCGGCCAGTGCGCGGATCGCGTCGCCGGACGGCGGAGCCCCACGGTGGTCGCTCGTCCCTGCATGGCTCCGCGTCAGGCTGGGATAGCGCCGATAGCGATCGATCCCGAGGAAGTCGGTGACGCGGTCGAGCGTCGACGTCGGCTCTCCCACCAGGTCGCGGAAGTCGAACATCAGCCATTGGTCGCGGTCGAAGCACTCGAGCCCGCGACGTACCTGCTGCCCGTAGAGTCCGCGCGCCGCGAGCGTGTGCGTACGGATGGTG
Organism: Solicola gregarius; assembly: GCF_025790165.1. GTDB lineage: Bacteria > Actinomycetota > Actinomycetes > Propionibacteriales > Nocardioidaceae > Solicola > Solicola gregarius. The sequence goes on along the minus strand of NZ_CP094970.1, from coordinate 2,092,301 downwards.
ACGTCTCGGCTGTCGGCCGCGGCGGCCGCGGGAAGGGCAGCGAACCGGTCATCGGCGATGACGTCATCGAAGTCGGGGAAGAACGGGTCGCGGTCGCGTTCCATCGACCACTGCGAGAACGCCCGCTCGATCGGATCGCGAAAGCTGGCGATCAAGCGCATATCCGGGTTGTAGTCACGCATCCGTTCCAGGGCCCGCGGCCAGAACAGGTAGATCGGCGTCATGTCGCCGGCGATCCGATGCCATGGTTTGGTCGGAATCGCGTGGTAGTCGGCGTAGTCCGGAGGGTCCCACTCGAGGGTCTCGTCGTCGAAGAAGTGTCGTTCCTTGATCTCACCGCGCACGATCCGGCGGTGGCGGCCGAGCAACGTGTACAGGGTCGTGGTCGCGGCCTTCTGCACGCCGACGACCGAGAAGGTGATGGGAAGCGGGGGTGCCTCCACGGTCGGTGTCACAGAACCCGCATCGCTCACGAATCCTCCTCGTCGTACTCCGATGCCGGCAGCACCGTGATCGTGAGTCCGGTCCGGCCGAAGCCGGCCTCGATGGCGGCGGCGTCGACGACCTCGTAGCCGCTCGCATCGGCCGATGCCTGCGTGAACGGACCCTTGTACATGATGGCCCGTGCCTCCAGCCGTACGTACGCCGCCCAGACCCTTGGTGCGGCGGCGCCGTTGCCGGCGGCGGCGAGTCGACGAAGATCGAAGGTCGCCTTGAACCCCGCGGCCGGCTCGACGCGCGATACCAGGCGCTCGACTCCGAGGGACAGGACGACGCTGGCGGTCGCGTCGTCGAGTCCGACGGCGTCGAACCCTGCCGATCCCTCGAGTACGAGGCTGCCCTGGTCCATCCGTACCGAATGCAAGGCTGCCCGCCAGCCCAGCTCAGCGTCGCGCAACCGGTACAGCCGCAGTGGCACCTGCGCCTCCGGGTCGTTCCAGTACGGCAGCTCGGCCAGCACCTCACCACCGGCGACCATCGTCGGCAGCCGATCTCCGCACGCGGCCGCGTACCGCACGATGGCGGCAGCCTGGCGACGTCGCCCTTGCCGTACGAGCCAGCCGACGAGCCGGTTCGGGAGCGACAGCGGGCTGCGCTCGAGCTCGTCGTCGGTCCAGAACTCGCGGACCGCCTCGTGTAGATGCTGCCAGTACGCGTCCGTACATCCGGGTATGTGTGCGAAGTATCGCCACAGGTCGCCCGACAGCACGCGTTCACGGAACACCGTCCGCGTCGTCGCGCTACCCAAGGCCTCGACGAGCTGCAGCGAGTCGCGCTTGGTGGCCACTCGGTCCACGAGATCGTCCAGGTCGTCTCGGGTGTCGGTGATCGCCGAGCCATCGGTGCGGATCCGCCAGTTGTACACCACGGGCGAGATGACGTCGAAGCCGTGGGACGCGAGGTACGCGCGGGTGATGGCGACCTGGTCCTCGTACCGGACGCCTTCGGGGAACGAGAGCCGGTGCCGATGCCAGAAGGCCCGCCGGAACACCTTGTTCCACGCGAAGACATCGCCGAGCATCTCGGGGTAGTCCTCGACCGTGATGCCGCTACGTGGGCGCGCATGCAGCGATCGGATCCAGCCCGGCTCATCGTACGAGCCGTCGTCGATCCGGCGCATCGAGCCCACCGCGAAGTCGGAGCCCGACCGGGCGAGCGCCGAAACCAGGCTCTGGTAGGCGCCTGCGGCGACCGTGTCGTCGGAGTCGGCGAACGCGATCAGGTCGCCGCGCGACTCCGCGACTCCGCGGTTGCGGGCCGCGCCGAGCCCACGATTGCCGGTCGTCACGACGCGCACGTCAGGGTGCGCCGCCGCGTACTGGTACGCCACCGCCGGGGTCGCGTCGGTCGACCCGTCGTCGACCACGATCACCTCGCTGGGCGCGTACGTCTGGGCGACGATGCTGTCGAGGCACGCGCCCAGATACGGCGCGACGTTGTACGCCGGGACGATGACGCTCAGCCGAAGGCCTTGCGTCGCGCCGTTGACCCGGTCGCTCCGAGGATGCTGCACGTGCTCCATGCCATCCCTGCTCAATGGCCGTGCGCCGGAGCCGCCCGGCCGAGATCCCCTCCGAAGCCGCATCATGACACACCGAAGGCAGTTCGGCCGGGAGCTTTCGTACTTTTGCTGGTTCACTGCACTGATCCGCCCGTCGTGGGAGAATGCCCCCGGTGAGTCGTGGCTCGATCACTGCTGTCAGGGGTTGAGCGACACGAGGGTGCGACGACAGAGGAGCCGTAGATGCGCGTCCCGTCCGCGAGCACACCGGCAGGGTCGGCCGTTCCACTGCCTGAGGCCGCGGCGGTGCCGCAGGATCGGGCGAGGACCGTCGTGTTCGTCGCCGGCTCGGGACGCAGCGGCACGAGCACGCTGGCGGGCATCCTGCGCGAGCTCGGCCTGTACATCCCGCAACCGGAGGTCGTACCGGATGCGACGAACCCGCGCGGGTTCGCCGAGCCGCAGTGGCTGGTCGACTTCCACACCGAGCTGCTCCGCCGCACCAATGTGCAGGTGTCGGATGCCCGTCCACGGGCGTGGTTCGAGGCCGGGCGGCCGACGGCTCGCGAGGGCGTACGTCAGCGGGCAACCGACTGGCTGTCCGAGCAGTTCGCCGAGCACGACGAGGTCGTGCTGAAGGATCCACGGCTCGCGTGGTTCCTCGGCCTGTGGCGGGTCGCCGCGATCCGTGCGGGTGCGACGCCGTGCTTCGCGACGATGCTGCGCCCGCCGACGGAGGTCGTGGGCAGCAAGCAGAAGTACTACAACAACCGCATGGGCGACGCACATGGCACGGCCGCGTGGGTGAACATGATGCTGCACACCGAGCGGTCGACCCGCGGTTCGAAGCGGGTCTTCGTACGCTACGACGAGCTTCTCGACGACTGGACGACGTCGCTCGTCCGCACCGGCGACGAGCTCGATCTGGCGCGGGTCAAGGTGGCGTCGGCCGACCGGATGCGCAAGGTGCACAACTTCATCGACCCCTCGCTGCATCGCGTACGCCTCACCTGGGACGACGTCCAGGTTCCTGCACCGCTTCGCGACCTCGCCGCGGCGACCTGGGACCAGCTCAACCTGCTGGCAGATCCGGACGTCGAGTCCGCGCCCGTGCACGCCGAGCTCGACACGTTGCGCGAAGCGTATTCGGCGTACTACGAGGAGGCCGAGGCGGTCGTCTACTCCTCGCTGCTCGCCGCTCGCCGCTCCGGGCAGCCGGCCGCCCAGCCCACGCCGCCCGGGTCGTCGTCGAGCATCGTCGCGCGGCTGGTCGATCGGATCCCGCACGATCAGCGCGCGAAGATTCCGCCATCCGTACGACGCGGCGTTCGGCGCGTACTGTCGCACCGCGGGGGCCAGCCGTGAGCGGACTGGCCAATCTGGAAGGGCACCACGAGTACGACGTGTCCTGGCCGTGGGAGCGGGGCGACCTCGCGCCCGGGATGACCGCGGTGCTGCGGGTGAAGAACGAAGCTCGCTCCATGCCGTGGGTGCTACCACCTCTGCTGGAGGCCTGCCAACACGTCGTCGTCGTCGACAACCAGTCAGACGACGGCACCTCAGAAGTGACCCGACGTACCGCCGCCGAACGCAACCTGAGCGATCGGCTCACCGTCGCCAACTACCCGTTCGACGTCAGCCGCTGCGGACCCGAACACCTCGCCACCCCCGAACGCTCCCTGCACAACCTCGCCTACTTCTACAACTGGTCGTTCTCCCACGCCACCACCACGTACTCCCTGAAATGGGACGGCGACATGGTCCTCACCCGCGAAGGCGCCGCCACCTTCGCCGACCTGTCCTGGCAGCTCGGCAACGCACCCACCGTCGTCACCATGCCGCGCCATCCGCTGTTCGTGGAGAGCGACCGGGTCGCGTACCTCGACGTCGGCCTCCGCAACATCGAACCCTGGATCTATCCGATGGGCCCCGACTACACCTTCGTCAAAGCCTTCGAATGGGAACTACGCCTCTTCCCCGACAACGTCGAACGACTCACCCTCCCCGGCGGCCTCTGCGTCGAACTCAAGTACCTCGACTCCGACGAGTTCTCCCACTGGACCGACCCCGACGCCTTCGCCACCAGCGTCCGCACCCTCCGCAAACGCCGCGAATGGACCGTCTTCAACGCCCTCGCCAACGGCGAACCCGCCGACAGCATGGAAGCCGTGATCCGGATCGAGTCACCCCCCGGCATCCACGTCATCGACCACGTCACCAACACCTGGCTCCCCCAAGCCGACCGCCCCATCGTGAAGCAGCCCGTGAACGTGTAGCGCTTCATACGAGGGAAAGCACGCCCGGAATACCCGACCACCCCCAGCCGTTCCATGAACAGTTAGTTGAGGCATCAAGTGAATGCCTCGACGCGGGACCCGAAGGAGGGCGTCATGGACACGCGCGCACTGCGCTACGACCTCGCACAGAGGTACTTCGACTCGCGGGACTACCGGGGTGCGATCCACGAGCTCACCGGCATCGTCGAGCAGAGCCCCGAGGACGTCGGGGTACGCATGCTGCTCGCCCGCTCGTACTTCCACGCCGCCTTGCTGAGCCCGGCCGAGACACAGCTGCGGGAGGTCATCGAACGCGATCCGATCGAGTCGTACGCGCACCACATGCTCGCGCGTACCCTCGAGCGCCAGTCCCGCCACGACGAGGCGACCAAACACCGGCGCATCGCCGCCGCACTGACCGGTGACGACGAGCTGCTGCGTCCACACCGGGCGACGGCGACAGCGGGAGGGCAAGGGTGACGTCCGATTACGGACTGGAGGTCGAGTTCGGCGTCTTCGTGACCCCCGATGCGGGGCGGGTGCACGAGACGTTCGAGCTCGCCTCGCTTGCCGAGGTGTCCGGGCTCGACCTGCTGACGATGCAGGACCACCCGTACCAGTCGCGGTTCGGCGACACCTGGACGCTGCTGTCGGCGATCGGCGCGCGTACGAACGCGATCCGGATCTCGCCCAACGTGGCGAGCCTGCCGTTGCGCCCGCCGGCGGTCTTGGCGAAGTCGGCCGCGACGCTCGATCTGGTCACGGGCGGGCGGGTTGAGCTCGGTCTCGGCGCGGGCGCGTTCTGGGACGCGATCGCGGCGAGCGGAGGCGCCCGGCGGACACCACGCGAGGCGGTCGACGCGCTCATCGAGGCGATACGCATCATCCGCGGGTTCTGGCAGGGCGGGTCGCTGACGGTCGACGGCGAGCACTACCGCGTCCACGGCATGCACGCGGGGCCCACGCCGGCGCACGACATTCCCATCTGGCTCGGCGCGTACAAGCCGCGGATGCTGCGCGCCACTGGCGAGCTAGCCGACGCGTGGGTTCCGAGCCAGGGGTATGCAGGCCCGCAGGAACTACCGGACATGAACGCGCGCATCGACGAGGCGGCCGCGGCCGCCGGACGCGCACCGCAGGCGATTCGCCGGATGTACAACGTCTCCGGGCGTTTCGGCACCAGCGCCGCGTTCCTCGAGGGTTCACCCGCGGACTGGGCCGAGCAGCTCACCGGCCTCGTGCTCGAGCAAGGGATGAGCACGTTCATCCTCGGCAGCGACGACCCCGACGACGTCCGACGGTTCGCCTCGGAGGTCGCACCGGCCGTACGCGAGCTGGTCGCGGCGGAGCGCTCCCGGCCCGACGCTCACGCAGACGATCACGCCGGCGACCGCGCTGCCGAATCACGCCGCGTGCCCGACGGGGCGGAGGCGCTGACGGTCCACCCGACCGCCGACGACGGCACCCGTCTCACCGGCGAGCTCGACTGGGACGAAAGCGTCCGGCCGACCACCGCGCCTCCCGCGGACGCCGCGTACACGCCGGCGCAACAGGCGGTGCCGCAGCACCTGATCGACGTGCACGACGGGCTGCGCAGCGAGCTCGACCAGGTGCGATCGGTACTCGGTCAGGTACGCGCAGGCAGCCTGCAGGTGGGCGCCGCCCGCTCGATCATCAACACGATGGCGATCCGACAGAACAACTGGACGCTCGGGGCGTTCTGCGAGTCGTACTGCCGCATCGTCGCGGGGCACCACACGCTCGAGGATCGCGGCATCTTCCCGCACCTACGCCGCGCTCAACCAAGCCTCGCTCCGGTGCTGGATCGCCTGGAACACGAGCACGAGGTCATCGCCGACGTACTGGAAGCCCTCGATCGCGCACTCGTCGGTCTCGTCGACGACGAAGGGTACGGCTCCGCCGGGCAGAACGCGCTCGACGAGCTCGAGCGCCAGGTCGACCTCCTCACCGACACGCTGCTCTCGCACCTGTCGTACGAGGAGCGCGAGCTGCTGCACCCGCTTGCGGCGCACGGCTTCGGCTGAGGGGTTGTACCGCCTGATACCAGGCGGTATCTTCGGCGCATGGCCATGACACTTCGCCTCACCGAGGAGCAGACCGAGCGACTACGCGCGACCGCCGAGCGCGAGGGCGAATCGATGCAGGCAATCGCGGTACGCGCGATCGAGGAGTACACGAATCGTCGGGTGGCGCGGCGGGATGAGCTGCTGCAACAGATCATCGCGGAGGATGCTGACGTTCTACGCCGGCTCGGCGACGCATGAGCGACGCCGTCGTCTACCTCGAACTGGACGACTTGCTTGCATCGGCCGAGGCATTCCTCGGTCGCCGCCCCGAGGTCCGCGACTACGGACTACTCGAATCGGCGCTCGCCCGTCCGATGGCGAGTGTCTTCGGCGAGGACGCGTATCCCACGTTCCACGGCAAGGCTGCCGCGCTGCTCTCGTCGTTGGTCGGGAATCACGGTCTCGTCGACGGCAACAAGCGACTAGGGCTCGTCGCAGTTCGCTTGTTCTACGCGATGAACGGCTACACGTTCGAGGCGACCGATGACGAGAAGTTCGACCTGATCATGGACATCGCCGCGGGTCGGCTGGTCGAGGTCGCCGGCATCGCCGAAAGGCTCGCCGCACTCACCCGCAGCGCCTGACGTACGCAGTCTCTGGCCACCGCGACGCTTCGGCCTCCGACGAAGCGCCCGGGGTCGAGAATCGAACCATGCACCCGTCTTCCACCCTGCTCGATCCGGACTACCGCGTACCTGTGCCCGATGTCGGCGACCGCGGCATGGCCTGGCTCCGTTCGCACGTGGCACGGTTCAGCGAAGGTCCCGATCATGTACGCCGCCGCGAACTCGTCGTCGGCCTGCTCTCGGATCTCGATGCCGATCCGCGGCCCGGCGAGGATCCCACCGCGTGCCTCCTACGTACCCTCGGCCGGCCCGCGTCGTTCGCGGCCGACGTCGCGTCGATCGCCCTCGCGTACCACCCACACCTGCCGACGACCCCCGAAGCCGATGCCGCCGTCGAGCGGTTCGTCGACGAGTACGGCGAACGCAGCGAGACCGTCGCGGCAGTGATCTGCGTGCTCGTGCAGGCGCACGCGGGTACGCACGCACTCATCGGCGCACTCCGCGACGGCGATGACCGCGCCCCGGTGCCCGCGACGCGCCGCATCGCACCCGGCGGCGAGGTCGTGGAAGTCGACCTCGCCGACGCGCACTTCGGTCGTGGCGCGCACGCCTGCCCGGGCGAGGCACTGGGCCGCCGGTTGGCCGAGGCGGCGCTGACATGACCTTGGCCGACCTCCATCGCGGGCCGACGGCCCTGCTGCTGCCGAACGCATGGGACATCGCATCGGCGTTGGCGTTCCTCGAAGCCGGCTACGCGGCCATCGGCACAACCAGCCTCGGCGTGGCAGCGAGCAACGGTCAGGTCGATGCCGCCCGCGCGAGTAGCGCACGTACGCGCTCGGTCGCGCACGCACTGCGCGTCCTGCCCTGCCCGGTGACCGTCGACATCGAGGACGGCTTCGACGACGATCCCGCGCGGGTCGCGGCGTACGTCGAGGAGCTCGGCGTGGACGGCGTCAACGTGGAGGACAGCACGAACGGCACGCTCGTCGATCCGGCGGCACACGGGGCGAAGGTCGCGGCGATCAAGCAGCGATGCGGTGACCGCGTGTTCGTCAACGCCCGGGTCGAGACCTATTGGCTCGGCCAGGACGCAACCGTCGAGCACACCCTCGACCGCGCCCGGCGCTACATCGACGTCGGCGCGGACGGCATCTTCGTGCCCGGCAGTCTCGATCGCGAGCAGCTGTCCGCGCTCGCTTCCGGTCTGAGTGTGCCGCTCAACGTACTTCCGCAGCCCGGCGTGAGCCTCGACGAGCTGTCGGCGCTCGGCGTACGCCGGGTGAGCTCGGGGTCGCTGCCGTTCCGGGCCGCGCTCAGTGGCGCCGTCGCGGCCCTCGACCACGTCCGCGCCGGGACGGCCCCACAGGCGACGGCGTACGGAGAGGTCCAACGGTTGAGTGCGGCGTACGAGCGGATGTCGCCGTAGCGCAACCCGTGCTTCAGAACGCGCCGTGACGCCCTTCGCCGGCGGCGAACCGACCCGCGCCCTCCATCGCCTCCGCCAGCGACTCGCTTCCGTGCGACCACTCGACGTCGAGCGCCTCCGGCAGATCCTGACCATGTTGCCGGTACGCCGCGAGTCGATCACCACGCAGGCAGGTCTGCGGGAATGCGGCAAGGTCACGCGCGAGCCCCAGCGCTTCCTCCAGCGCCTCGCCCGGTGAACTGATCCGGTTGGCCAGCCCGATCCGGTGCGCCTCGTCGGCGCCGACGGGCCGCCCGGTCAGGATCAGGTCGAGCGCGCGCGACTGCCCGATCAGTCGCGGCAGGCGTACCGTGCCGCCGTCGATCAGGGGTACGCCCCAACGCCGGCAGAACACACCGAACACCGCGGCCGGGTCGGCGACGCGCAGGTCGGACCACAGGGCAAGCTCGAGCCCACCCGCGACGGCATGCCCTTCGACGGCGGCGATCACCGGCTTGGAGAGCAGCAGCCGGGTCGGCCCCATCGGAGCGGGACCGTCGACGCCCGGTGGTTGCGGGCGGATGGTGCCCGCGCTCGCGGCCTTGAGATCGGCGCCGGCGCAGAACGTGCCCCCAGCGCCGTGGAGCACCGCGACCGCCGAGGACTCGTCGGCGTCGAAGCCTCGGAAGGCGTCGTACAGGAGCCGCGCGTGCTCGGAGTCGACCGCGTTTCGTACGTCGGGACGGTCGATCGTGACGACAGTGACCGGCCCCTGCGTGTCGACCAGCACGCCCATCAAGCCACCTCGACCTTCGTACGCGCCAGGATCGGCTCGAGGTCGAGCCCGGCCGGCAACGTGCCGAGCGCGCCACCCCAGTCGCGGTCGAGCCGGCTCGCGCAGAACGCGTCCGCCACCGCACCTGGTGCGTGCCGTACGAGCAGCGAGCCCTGGAACACCAACGCGAGCTGCTCGACGACGCGTCGTGCCCGCAGCTCGATGTCGTCGAGCGAGCCGAGCTCCTTCTTCAGCCGAGACAGTGCGTCGTCGAAGCGCGGGTCGGATCCTGCGGCCTGCTCGACCTCGCCGAAGTACGCGTCGACCGTGTCCGGCTGCCGGGCCATCGCCCGCAACACGTCGAGCGCGGCGACGTTGCCCGAACCCTCCCAGATCGAGAGCAGCGGCAGCTCGCGGTAGATCCGCGGCAAATCCGACTCCTCGACGTATCCGTTGCCGCCGAGGCATTCCAGCGCCTCCGCGGCGTGGATCGGTCCGCGCTTGCACACGTAGTACTTCGTCGCCGCCAGCGCGATCCGGCGCAGCGCGACCTCGGACTCATCACCGCGAACAGCTCGGTCGTTGGCGCCGGCGAGACGCAGCATCGCCGTCGTCGCGGCCTCGGACTCGACGGCGAGATCGGCGAGTACGTTGCGCATCAGCGGCTGGTCGATCAGCGGTGTGCCGAACGCCTCGCGATGCCGCGCGTGATGAGCGGCCATCACCAGCGACGTACGCATCCCCGTCGAGGTCGCGATCACACAGTCGAGCCGGGTCATGTTGACCATCTCGACGATGGTGCGGACGCCACGCCCCTCCTCGCCGACCAGCCACGCGTGCGCGCCGTCGTACTCGATCTCGGCGGACGCGTTGGACCGGTTGCCGAGCTTGTCCTTGAGCCGCATCAACCGGATCGCATTGCGCTCCCCGTCGGGGAGCACGCGCGGAACCAGGAAACATGACAGGCCGCCCGGCGCCTGCGCGAGCGCGAGGAACAGATCGGACATCGGCGCCGACGTGAACCACTTGTGCCCGGTCAGGCGGTACGACCCGTCGGTCAGCGGTGTCGCCTCCGTGGTGTTCGCGCGTACGTCGGAGCCGCCCTGTTTCTCCGTCATCGACATACCGGCGATCAGGCCCCGCTTCGTGGTCGGCTCGCGCAACCCGAAGTCGTACTGGTTCGATGTCAGTAGCGGCTCGTACGTCGCGGCGAGGTCGGGACTCGCCCGCAGCGCAGGCACGATCGAGTACGTCATCGAGACCGGGCATGCATGCCCCGCGTCGACGGACCAGGCCATCAGCTTCGCCGCCCGTGCGACGTGCGCCCCCGCGCGTCCGTCTGCCCACGGCGCCGCGTGCAGACCGTACGAGACGGCGGTATCCATCAGCCGGTGGTACGCCGGCGCGTACTCGACCTCGTCGATGCGATTGCCGTACCGGTCGTGGGTCACCAGGCGCGGTGGGTAACGCTCGGCGAGCCGGCCGAGCTCCTGGGCGTCGGCCGTGCCCGCGTGCAGGCCGACGGCGCTCAGCTCGTCGAGCGCCCATCCGGCGCCCTCCCGCTCGACGCCCTCGCGCAACGCGGCGTCGGCCGCGGTGTCGTGGCCGACGAGCGGCGGGACCTGGTTGAGCACCCGGTGGGTCTCGGACATGGCGGCACCTCTGATCGTTGGATGTTACAGATCATGCCACGGTTGTCTCGTAATCTGTAGCGTGGCAGAGTGCGGTCATGCCCATGACCGGTGTCGAGCACGACCCGACGACCCTTCCCGCTCGATCGGTCGTGCTCAGCCTGCTGCTCGGGTCGCATCCCGATCCGATGAGCCCGGGAGCGCTCATCCGCGCCGGCGCGTACTTCGGAATCTCGGCCTCGACGGTTCGGGCCGCACTCAGCCGCGCCGTCTCGGCGGGTGACCTCCGGCGCGCCGACGGCGGGTACGCGCTGGGACCGCGACTCGTCGAACGACAGCGGCGGCAGGGCGAGGGCATCGACGACGCCGAGACCCGCTGGGACGGCAGTTGGGAGATGGCGGTCATCGTCGTCACCGGCCGGCCCGGCGGCGACCGCGCATCGCTGCGGGAGGCGCTGAGTGCGCACCGTCTCGCCGAGCTTCGCGAGGGCGTGTGGACGCGACCGGCGAATCTACGCCGATCGGTCGAGTACGCCGCCGACCCGGTGCTCACCACGTTCCGGGCAGTGCCCGACGAAGACCCGGCCGAGCTCGCGGCCGGGCTCTGGGACCTGGCCGGCTGGTCGACCCGCGGCTGCGCGTTGCGCGACCTGCTCACCACCACGACCGAACCCGCGGCGCGGCTCGCGGTCGCCGCGCACGTCGTACGCCACCTGACCGCCGACCCGCTGCTCCCGGGTCCGCTGCTCCCGCGCGAGTGGCCGGCGGCCGATTTGAGACGCGTGTACGCGGCATACCAGGCGGAGCTACGGGCGCTGACCCGCGATCAGTGAGACCCGAGCGCATCGGGACCTGCGTCAATTACAGATTGACGTCGCTCGATCGTCAATCTACGCTTGACGCATGAGCCCACTCGATATCAGCCTCGCAGACCTGATCTCCCGTCTCGACGCAGAACTCCCGGACGCCGATGCCTTGGCGCGCGTCAGCGAGGCGCACCTTCGTTCACAGACCATGACCGATCTCGGCGACCAGCTCGTCGACCACTACGTCAGCAAGGCCAAGCAGAGCGGCGCGTCGTGGACCGAGATCGGCGACGCCATCGGGGTGTCGAAGCAGGCCGCTCAGCAACGTCGCGCTTCCACCCCGTTCGACCGGTTCACCGAGCTGAACCGGCACAGCATCGTGCTGGCGCAGGAGGCCGCCCGTACGCACAAGCACGACTTCATCGGCACCGAACACCTGCTGCTCGGCCTACTCGGGGAACCACAGGGCCTGGCGTACGAGATGCTGACGAAACCTGCGACGGAGCAAGGCGTCCGCGACGCGATCGAGGAAGCGATGCCGCCGGCCGGGACGAAGGCGCCGCGGGGTCACATCGCGTTCCGGGAGGAGAGCAAGGTGGCCATCGAGGAGGCGCTGCGCGCGTCGACAGACCTCGGACATGACCGGGTCGGCACGGAACACTCGTTGCTGGGCCTGATCCGCGCCGAGGATAGCCCGGCCGCGCAGATCCTGCGCGGTCTCGGCTTCACGTCGGACGAGCTGCACGAGACGGTCAAGACCGAGATCGCCCGACGGTCCTGACCCGCGCCACCGTGCTGTACCGGCCGTTTCACAGCGCGCGTCGATCAGCGTTCGTATCCGCCCTCCGGTGGCACCATCTCGCCTCGTACGCCCAGCAGTCGGATCGGCCGGTCGTCGTCGAGCTTGGCGAGCAGCTCGAGCGCGGTCTGCGCGATGACGGCCGGGTCGAACGTCGGCTCGGCCAGCTTACGTACGCGGGTGAAGGTGAAGAACGGCGCGAACCGCACCTTCAGGTGCACGCGCATGCAGGCACGACCCTCGGAGCGGAGGTCGGCGACGACCTGATCGGACAGGGCCCGCACGGCCGCCGAGATCTCGTCGGTCGCGGTGAGGTTCTGCTGGTACGTCGTCTCGTGCCCGTGTGCGCGGGCAACCCACGGCGTGTCGTCGACCGTGGCGCGGCTGAGACCGCGGCCGAGGTTGCGAAGGTACGGCCCGGTGTTCGGACCGAATGCCGCGATCAACGCCTCCTCGGAGGAGTGCGCGAGCTCGCGTACGGTGCGAATGTCGACGTCGTCGAGACGCTGCGCGATCCGCTTGCCGACGCCCCACAAGGCGGTGGTCGGGCGGTCGCCCATTACCTCCATCCAGTTGTCCTTCGTCAGTACGTACACGCCGCGGGGCTTGCCGAAATCGGTCGCGATCTTCGCCCTGACCAACGTGTCGCCGACGCCGACGGAGCAGTGCAGCCGGGTCGCCTCGAGCACCGCCGCCTGCAGCCCGTGCGCCGCCTCCACCGGGTCGTCGACCGCGACGCCGACGAACGCCTCGTCCCAGCCCAGCACCTCGACCACGGTGCCTGGGTACGTGCGCAGCGTCTCCATCACGGTCGCCGATGCCGCTTCGTACACGGGGAAGTCGACCGGCAGGAAGACCGCATCCGGGCACCGGCGCACGGCGGTCTTGAGCGGCATGCCCGACCGGACACCGAACTCGCGCGCCTCGTACGACGCCGTCGACACGACCGCCCGCTCCGTCGGATCGCCGCGGCCACCGACGACGACGGGCAGACCGGCGAGCTCGGGTCGCCGCAGGATCTCGACGGCCGCGAGGAATTGGTCCATGTCGACATGGAGAACCCAGCGTGCCATCCGCCCATCCTGCCGTGCCTCGCCGACATTCGGCTCGAGTCGGCCCGTGTTTCCACTGGCGCATCGGCGGCGATCCCGTACGGTAGGGAGGCCGTATGACGGTGGTTCGGAGGAGCACCGAACGAGGGAGCACAGGCATGACAGAAGGCAACAGGGGTGGCTGGTCGGGAACCGCGACCGAGCCGATCTACGAACAGCTACTCAGGGAGGCCGACGAGGGCATCCGGCGCAGCGTCCTGGCGGGACAGTCATCACGGGTCGGTGCACCGCACCCACCACCGGCACCGCCGGCGGACTGGACACGCACGCCGTACCCCGGGTAGGCGTCTCGCGAAATCAGCGGCGCATCCTGTCCCGACCCGGGAGTGGGAGCGCCAGACCGGGCTTCTGCACGAGCCGGGTCAGGTCGTCGACCGACACCGGCAGTGACGTCAGCGGCTTGCCGTTGGGAGATCCGTCCCCGCCGCGGTCCGCTCGGTCAATCGCCACGTAGGCCGTGCCTCCGCTGGGCTGTTCGTACGCGACGCCGAGTACTGTCTTGCGATCCAGCTTGTCGCGGGCGACCCAGACCGTCGAGCCGTCTCCGAGCTGCTTGGACTCACACGTCGTGGATGCCGTGTAGAAGTACAGCGCGCACCGGTAGTACGCGCGGTCCTCCGCCGTGTCAGGACCGTGCGCAGTGTCTTCAGCACTGCTCATGCCGACGACGAGTGTGCCCTCCCGCTTGCCGTCCTGCCAGCTCCCGTTGATCGACGCGGCCTCGTACTGCCCGTCGGCATTCGTCGACCCTTCCATCAGGCCGGGACCGACGTGCGCCTTCTGCGGGTCGAGGACCTCCACGGTCAGATTGGTGATCCGGCGCTGGACCGCCCGGGTGTCCTTCGGTGCCGGATCCCGATGCGGCCGGCCGGCGGCCGACGTGTCCGAGTCCGGGCCTGGCCCTTGCGAGTCACTCGACGTCGCGATACCCACGGCGACGACCAACGACGCCGCGACCGCGACTCCCGTGGCCGCCGTCCCGACCCGGCGTCGGCGCAGCCGCGTCTTGCCTCGTTCGAGGTCGGCCTCCGCCGGAGCGTACGGCGCGGACTCGGCCTCGCGCTCCATCAAGTCGATCAGGTTGGTCTCGTTCATCGGTCCGCCTCCACTGTCGTGAGGTCATATGTCGGTGCCAGGGCAGTACGCAGCTTGGCCATTGCCCGCGCGCACTGGCTCTTGACCGTTCCGGGACTGACACCGAGGTCATGTGCCGTCTCGTCGACCGACAACTGCAGCCAATAGCGCAGGACGATCACGGTCCGCTGACGTTCCGACAGGTCGGCGAGGGCAGCCATCAACGCGCTGGTGTCGGAGATGTCCAGCGCCTCGGGCGCGGGAGTCTCCGGCATGACCTCGACGAGACGCTCCCTTCGCGCGGGCGAGCGCGATGCGTCGACGCTCAGATTGAAGATGATCCGGCGTACGTAGGCGTCCTCGGCGCCGCGTCGTACGACCTTCGGCCAGGCGACATAGAGGCGCGCCAGCGCGGTCTGCACGAGGTCTTCGGCCTGGTGCCAGTCGCCGCAGCGGAAGTACGCCGCAGTAAGCAACCGTCTTCGGCGACTCGCGACGAACTCGACGAAGTCGGCGTCTCGGGTTCGCTTGGTTGACACGTTGGCCTCCTCGGCAGTCCTCGAGAACCAAGACGTAACTCGCATCCCCCCCGGTTGACACGACGCCATAGCCAATGCCTCAGGAACCGCCGCCGCTCGAGGCGCCGGCTCGCCAGCTCTCCGCGATCCCGCGCATCAGCGGCGGGTAGACGAGCAGGTGCCGGAACGGGCCGATGCCGGCCATGTACGCCCGCCCGAAAAGACCATTGGGCCTGACCAGCACGGCCATCTGACCGCGGAAGCCACCTGAGTCGTCGGGCACCCAGCTCAAATGCATCACACCATGCACCGTCTTGTTGGCCATCTCGGCCGCAAACTCGTCGTCGATGAGGTACAGCGGCGAGAACGGCAACCGATCGAAGCCCGGCCCGGCGGCACCTTCACGCAAGTCCTCGGGGAGTCGGTCGCACAACGTCGGGACCCGGGCGCCTACGCCGTCTTCGTCATCGTCCCAGCCGAGGAGCGCGCCGAGCTTCCATCGAATCGAGAACAGCGCTCGGGCGATCCACGACGGGTTCTCCGCAGTGTCGCCGTCGCGCACCTGCCGCACCAGCTTCGGGAAGTCGTCGGGTCCGCCCGGTGTCGGCAGCGCCCACACGTCGTACAGCCGGAAGTCTTGGGTGATCTCGTGAATTCGCCACGGCCGAGACGTGTGCTCGCGGTCGGGGATCCGCGCTCCCTGCGTACTCATCGATCGTTCTCCTCGGTGCGGGGTTCGATGCCGAGCACGCCGGCCACGGCGCGTTCGGCGAGTTGCTCGTCGTACGGAGCGCGGCCTGCAACGGAGATCACGGTTCCCTCGAGCGCCCCGACGACAGCGAGCGCGAGCATCCGATCGGGTGCGCCGGCGGGGATCGTCTCGGCAGCGTGACCTGCCTTGATCAGCTTTCGACAGTGCTTCAGGAGCAGTCCGTAGTTGCGTTCGACCTCACGCCCGACCGGATGGTCTTGCCCGGTGAACTCGAGCCGCAAGGCGATCGGGACCCGCGCGACCTCACGGCGACAGAAGACCGCATGACCGCGCGCGAGGGCGAGCAATGCCGCGGCCGGTTCGGACTCCGCCTCGACCAGCGGCAGAACGTCTTGCCGCCAGGTCTCGCGCCACCACGTACGTGCGACCGCCAGGGTGAGGTCCTGCTTGTCCTTGAACTGGTGGTAGAGGGCGCCCCGGGTGTAGCCGGCGTCTCGTGCCACCTGCTCGAGCCGGAGGTTGGCGTAGCCGTAGCGCGACAGGCCCCGGGCCGCAGACTCGAGCAGGGCGGTACGCGAGCGGGCTCGCCGCTCCGCCTGGGAGAGCCGGGCGGGTGGCCGGTCGTCGGCGTCGAACTGTGCGCGCAGAACCGGGCTCACCCCGCTCGCCCAACGTCGTCGGCCGCGCGGCTGGAGCGCGGTCGCAGCGTGTCTCGGGTGGTCATCTCATCCCCCTCGGCTTCGATGTCGGATATAAACATACCTACACGCATGTACGTAAATCAACGGGCGGCCAGGTGCTCGCGGCCTGTCGCACCGGTGGGCAGACGGCGAGAACACCTTGTCCACCAAGGCAGACGAATCCGATTGCCCTCTGTACACGGGGCGTTCCAGCCAGTAGCGTGCGCGAGGGGTTTCGACGACACGCACCGAGGGAGCGGTAAATGTCCGACGACGCGACGCGTCCTGAGACCGGCGACAGCGACTACTCGAGGATCGGCGGTGGCCGCGCTGTGAGCGCGGTGGTCGATCGGTTCTATGACCTGATCCTCGACGACCCGGACCTGTCCGGGTACTTCGCGAACACCCGGATGGAGCATCTCAAACGGCACCAGGTGAAGCTCGTCTCACACCTGCTCGGCGGCCCCGTCGAGTACGACGGGCGTGACCTGCGTACGGCACACACCGGCATGGACATCGGCGAGGCGGACTTCGACCGCGTCGTCACCCATCTGGTGTCGGCGCTGAGCGAGGCCGGCGTACCCGACGATGTGATCGGGCGCCTCGGGGGCACTCTCGGCGCGGCCAAAGCCGACATCGTCAGCGCGTCCTGACCGGATGGACACTGCGCAACTCAAGGACTCCTGGAACCTCGTCGCGAAGTCCGGCGACGACGTCCCACTGTTCTTCTATTCACACCTGTTCTTGTCGCACCCCGAGCTCCGGTCGATGTTCCCGGTCTCGATGTCTCAGCAGCGCGACAAGCTCGTCGGCGCGCTGGCCAACATCGTCACCCACGTCGACGAGCTCGACGAGGTCGTGCCGTTCATCGGTTCGCTGGGCTCGGACCATCGGCGCTTCGCCGTCGAGCCGGAGCACTACGACGCCGTCGGTGCCTCGTTGCTGGCGACGCTTCAGCACTTCCTCGGCAATCGCTGGACCGACGAGCTCGCCGGAGACTGGGCGGCCGCGTACGGAATCATCGCGAAGGTCATGATCGACGGGGCGGCGAAGTCCGCGGAGACCACCCCGTCATGGTGGAACGCCGAGGTCGTGTCGACGGAGCGTCGCAGTGTCGACGTCTCGGCGATCCTGCTTCGACCGGACCAGCCACTGACGTACCGTCCGGGTCAGTCCATGGCGATCGAGGTCCCCCAGCGCCCGCGCCTGTGGCGCTACTACAGCCCGGCCAACGCGCCCCGCGACGACGGCCTGATCGAGCTGCACGTACAGGTCGTCGACGGCGGCCAGGTCAGTTCCGCGATGGTACGTACGCTGCGGAAGGGCGACACCGTGAAGGTCGGCGCCCCGGTCGGCGAGGCGTTGACCCTGGAGGACCCGCCCGAGCGAGTGTTGATGGTCGCGGGCGGCACCGGACTCGCACCGCTGCGAGCGGTCGCCGAGCAGCTCGACGATCACTGGAAGCAGCAGGGAAGCGGGCCCAAGGTCGACCTGTTCCACGGCGTGCGGATGCCGTGGAACCTCTACGACGACGACGCTCTGACCGCGTTGGCGGACCGACCGTGGTTCGACTACCACGCCGCCGTCTCGGACGATCCGAGCTGGCGCGGACTCCGTGGTCCGGTCGGCACCGTCGCCGCGGAGCACGGCCCATGGAGCGGCGGTACTGCCCTGGTGTGCGGTTCGCCGGCCATGGTGCAGCACACCGTCATCGAGCTGACCGAGGCGGCCGGGATCCCCCGATCCGATATCCGCCATGAACATTTCGGCGACGGCGGCTACCAGCCCGTCTTCGCCCAGCACGATGCAGGAGGCCAGTCGTGAGCCAGACCCAGACGAGCCGGATGGCGGCCGCGATCCGGAATGCACGATTCACGGTTCACCGAAACGGGTTCGACCAAGACGAGGTGCTGCGATACCTCGACGCACTGGCCGACACGATCGAACAGCAGGAGCAGGAGATCACCACCCTGCGCGACGAGCGCGAGGCCAACGGCGAGACGGCCATCAACGAGCGCGCGGTGCTGATGTTCAGCGAGGCCCAGAAGATCTCCGACAACCTGATCGACGAGGCCGTGACTCACGCCCGCGACCTGATGGCCTCGGCTCGTACCCAGCAGCGCGAGATCGTGAAGGAGGCGCAGGACACGGCCGAGAGTCTCGTCCGCCAGTCCGACGCGGTCACCGACGACGGAACGGTCGTCGGGTACGACCGCCAGGTGCCCGAGATCGAGTACGTCCGTACCTTCGCGAAGGTCGCTCAGGTTCAGCTGCGCGCCGTACTCGACGCACTCAACGAGCAGGTCGAGACGCTCGGCGAGGTACCGCGCCTGGGCGACCAACGCGAGATCACCCGCGGCGCATTCCCCGACAAGTCCGCCTGAGTCGGTCGTACGCGATCGGCGCCAGGCGCCGCCCGGTGGCGTACGACCGTGGGGTCGATCAGTCGCCGACCCGGGTGAGCTCGATCATCCGCTGTCCGCGGGGATGTCCCCACTTGCCGATGTAGCGGAACTCCCACCGGCCGAACCTCGACACCCAGCGGAGGTCGCGACGGTAGTACCAATACGCGTTTCGCTCCGTGAACTGCGAACGGTTGTGACCGTCGACCGGGAACCCGGGCGGTCGCTCGTAGAACGTCGCGTAGAACCTGCCGCCGGGTTTGAGGACCTTCGATACGCGGTACATGCAGAGCCGGATGTTGTTCAGTGAGACATGGGTGAACACCGACTGCGCGATCGCCATGTCGAACTGCACACCGAAGTCGCCGTCGAACCGGTCGGTTGCCTGCAGATTCTCGACCGGCAGACGATCGCGCTGCTCATCGGTGAGCTCGCTGTCGTACCCGGCGGCGATGACGTTCGCATTGATGTCGATACCGTAGTAGTTACCGGCCTCGAGGTAGTCGACGAAGTGCACGCCTCCGCGCAGGCTGCCGCAACCGACGTCGAGAAGGGTGTCCGCGGGCTGCAGACCTTGCGCGATCAGGAAGTCACGCTGCAGCTCACCGATCTCGTCCCATCTCCCGCCGACGTACGTCCGATGCTGCTCGCCCGCGATCTCCTTCGTCGAGAACGTCCGGCTGTAGCGGGGATCGCGTCGCTTCCCCGCTTCGTTGCGCTGCGCTATCTCGGTCACATATCCTCCGTCGGCGTTGCGACTCCCTGGCATCGGCCTCTTCAAGACTCTGGGTCCGGCCTCCGCCGGACCATGGGTGCCAGCACCCATTTCTCGCGCGCGGGCATCCCGGATACTTGGGGAATGGGCCGGGAACTGTCGTTACCACTGTTCTGGCGGGTATGTCTGATCAACGGCGGGGTGATCGCGCTCGGCGTGCTCGTTCTGGTGCTGTCACCGATGACGGTGTCCGCCCGTCCGCTGTGGTCGGAGGGCGTGATCCTGTCGATCGGCCTGCTCGTCAGCATCTCGCTGAACGGCGTGCTGCTGCGTTCTGTGCTCGGGCCGCTCGACCGCCTCACCGCCGTGATGGCGACGATCGACCTGCGCTATCCGGGCCGCCGGCTCGAGGAACAGGGATCCGGCCCGGCTCGATCGCTCGTACGAGGTTTCAACGCGATGCTCGAGCGGCTGGAGGTTGAGCGCAGTGTCAGCACGGCTCGGGCGCTGCACGCGCAGGAGGCGGAACGGCAGCGAATCGCACAGGAGCTGCACGACGAGGTCGGACAGAGCCTGACCGCGGTCCTGCTCGGCCTGAAGCGGGCGATCGACGATGCGCCGCAGGAGACGGTCGCCGAGCTCGACGACGTCCGCGACACGACGAGGGCCACCCTCGAAGAGGTGCGGCGGATCTCCCAGCGGCTTCGCCCGGGAGTGCTGGCGGACCTCGGCCTACTCCGGTCGCTGTACAGCCTCGTCGGAGATCTGGCTGCCCGCACCGGCATCTCCGTCGACCGTCGGTTCCCACCGAGCCTGCCGGAACTGCCACCGGAGACCGAGCTGGTGATCTACCGCGTCGCCCAGGAGGCGTTGACGAATGTGACCCGCCACGCCCGCGCCGACAATGTCGACGTCGAGCTGAACGGCGACGTGCGCGGCCTGGTTCTCCGAATCGCCGACGACGGTACCGGCAGCGAGAGCGCGGCGATCGGCGCCGGGATTCAAGGTATGCATGAGCGCGCGCAGATGGTCGCCGGCAGCCTCGACGTACGACCCCGTGACGGCGGCGGCACCGAGGTGCGGCTCGAAGTCCCGATCGCGGGCGGGCGTACATGACCGCGCGGATCCTGCTGGCCGATGACCACGCCCTCGTCCGTGCCGGCGTACGCCGGATCCTCGATGCCGAGCCGGATCTGACCGTCGTCGCCGAAGCGCGCGACGGATCCGAAGCCGTGGAGCTCGCACGCACCGAGGCGCCCGATCTGGCGGTGCTCGATATCTCGATGCCGCGTATGACCGGTCTGCAGGCGGCCCGCGAGATCACCCGCCGACACCCGGACGTGCGTACGCTGATGCTGTCGATGTACGACAACGAGCAGTACTTCTTCTCCGCCCTCCAAGACGGCGCGTGCGGGTACGTCCTGAAGTCCGCGGCGGACGAGGATCTGGTGACCGCCTGCCGCGCGGCCATCCGCGGCGAGTCCTTCCTGTACGCCGGCGTCGCCGGGACGCTCGTCCGCGACTTCCTCGAAGCGGATGCGCCGCGGCGAGCGCGTGCCGAGCCAGGTCCTCACCGCACGCGAGGACGAGGTGGTAAAGCTGATCGCCGAGGGCTACTCCTCCAAGCAGGTCGCGGCCGCGCTCGTCATCAGCTACAAGACCGTTGAGCGGCACCGCGCCAACGTCCTTGCCAAGCTGGGGATGCGCGACCGCACCGAGCTCACGAGGTACGCCATCCGCGCCGGCCTGATCGAGCCCTGACCCCATCGTGACCCTGGGCCGACGCAGGATCCCCTACTCGGCGGTAACTTCTGCTGCTACGCTCCCGCCATGTCGCGCCCCGCCACCGCCGCCATCCTCGCCATCGCCGTCTCTACAACCGCATTCGCCGGCCCCAGCTCGGTCGCCGGCACCTCTCCCGCCCCGCCGTCCGGCAAGGTCTCCGTCACCGACGGGTGCGTACGCAGCGCACCCGAGCCGCGCGCCGACACGAAGGTGTCGATCTGCTACACGGTGTTCCGACCCGCCGGCGCGAGCAAGAAGCACCCGGTTCCGATGGTGATGCACAGCCACGGGTGGGGCGGGTCGCGCGCGACGAGTGCCTCGAACGCCGAGATCCGCAGGTTCCTGAATGCCGGATACGGCGTCGTGTCCTTCGACCAGCGCGGCTGGGGGAGTCCGGTGGACACGCACACGTCGAGAACCCGACGCTCGAGGGCAAGGACGTCCGGCACCTCGTACGTCTGGTCAGCACGTTGCGATGGGTCCGACAGGACGGCAAGGGCGATCCCCGTCTCGGTGCCATCGGCGGCAGCTACGGCGGCGGATACCAGTTCGTCGGCGCGTTCGAGTCGCTGCGGCTCTGCGGCAAGCCGATCTTCGACGCCCTCGCACCCCAGGTCACCTGGCACGACGTGAGCCAGAGCCTCGCCCCCGAAGGAGTACCGCGTACGACCTGGGCCCTGAGTCTCGCCGCCGGCTCGCTACCGAGCGACGCGCTCATCCCCGACGTGTACAAGGCACTCGTCGAAGGTGCGCTCACCGGCAACTGGCCGGACGGGTCGGGCCCACTGCGCACGAACATGGTGAAGTACTTCAAGAAGAACGGTCCGCGCTGGCACGTACGTCACGGCCGCAAGCTCGATATCCCGGTGCTGCTCGGCCAGGGCACGACCGACACGCTCTTCCCCTTGCAGCAGGGCCTCGCCAACTGGAAGAGGTCACTGACCCCACGCGCCCGCAAGCACAGCATCTTCGTCGGCTACAACGGCGGACACACGCTGCCGGCCATCTTCCCCCGCGGCGTCGACGTCAAGTCCGACCCGTGCAGCAAGAAGCTCGCCGGCGGCGACTTCACTCGGCTCACGCTCCGGTTCTTCGACAAGGCACTTCGCGGGCGGGACACCGATCTGCGCGGGTATGGCCGCGTGCACCTCGCGACGCCGACGAGCACCTGCCTGACGGTCGGCTCCGTACGCGCCACCAAGCGGTACGACGTGGGCAAGGTGGCCACCACGACGGCCGTCGGGCTGCCGCTCCCGTTCCGGGTCGCGAAAGGCCCGATCCGAGTCGCCGGTACGCCGTACCTCACCGGGAAGGTCACCGCACGAGGCGTCGACAACCGGGCGTTCTACGGCCTGGCGATCGGCACCAGCCCGCTCGACGCGAAGCTCGTACAGAACAACGTGCTGCCGATCAACGAGCCTCGGTCGGTCACCGACGCCAGGCGGCACGTCGATCTGCCGTCGGTCGCGGTGAACGTACCGAAGGGCCAGAACCTCTACCTGATGGCGACCGCGATCAGCGATACGTTCCCGCTGATGGGCTCGCGCCTTCCCGGCGTCATCGTGATCGACGACACGGTCGTCCATCTGCCCGTGATCAAGCGCTAGCCGTAGAGGTTGGCGTCCGGCTTGCAGGTCAGGCCTTCGGCGGGCAGGTCCTCCGTCAAGAGGTACTCGTCGACCTCCGGCTGAACACAGTTGTGGCTCTTGCCGATCGCCGTGTGACCCCAGCTGTCGAGGGTGAGCAGACGCGAGCCCGGGAACCTCGAATGTGCGGCCTCCGCACCTGACATCGGCGTCGCGTTGTCGTGGGTGTTGGTGACGATGAGCATCGGTGTCGACGTGTCGAAGGGACCCCGGTACGCATCGTCGGATGACCCGGGCCAGCCCGCGCACATCGACGACTGCCAGACGACGCCCGGCCCGTAGTTCGGAGCGGTCTTCGCCGCCTCCTTGGCAGCATCTACCCAGGCTCGTGGATCCGTGGGATTCTCCGTGTCGGCACAGAGGATGCCGAAGTACGCGCCCTGTCCCCCGAGAACGTCCTCCGGAGCCTCCTCCTCGGCGGCTGCGGGCATCGCAACGCCCCACCTCTCGGCCTCGGTATGCAGCTCACGAACGATGTCGCCCAGGCGGTCCAGCAGGACGGAGCGCTTCGCGTTGAGATCGACCGAGCCGACACCGGGCACCCGCAGCTCGGCGCCACTCCGCGCAGCCGGCTCACCGAGACCGAAGCGCAGCACGTCGATGACCTTCGTCGCGCCGGAGAGAAGCTCGATCGTCGGCAACGGCACGCCCCCGATGCGATACAGCTGGAGAGCGCTGACGCTGAGGCCGTACTTGAACGTGTTGCCGTCGATAGTGATTCCCGGCAGGGCGAGCGGCTCCTCGGTGAGCGAGTCGCTGACCCGCTGCCAGCGCTCCCAGGCGTTCCCCGCGAGCGGGCAGCGCAGTGCGCCGACCTCATCGCAACGCGCGAACGCAGTGGTGAGCGCCTCCTCGATGCCGGCGGCCATGCCCCAACGACCGGTCGCGGGCCGGTCGTCGCCGTTCTCCCCGGTGGTGAAGCCGACCGGGTCGATGACGCCGTCGATGACCATCGCGCGTACGCGATCGGGGAACATCGACGCGTACGTCTCGCCGAGCAGGCTGCCGTACGAAAGGCCGTAGTACGAAAGCTTCTCATCCCCCATGGCCTGCCGGATCAGATCCATGTCTCGGGCGACGTCGGCGGTGGTGAGGTGATCGAGGATCGGCGGTGCCGTCCGGTCGCAGCTGCCGCGAATGTAGTCATCGGAGGCGATGCGCGCCTCGACCTGTTCCGGCGTCGTCGGTGCCATCTCCGTCGGCCTCTCCACCGGCTCGGTGTCGGGCGCCGGCGCACAGGTCGCGACATGTTCCCCGCTGACACCCCGCGGATCGACGGTGACGATGTCGAACTTCGCGCGTACGTCCTTGCCGAACGTCATCGAGCTGACCGGGAACTGGATCCCGCTCGCACCGACCCCGCCCGGGCCGCCGAAGTTCATGAAGACCGACCCAATCCGTTCGTCGGGACTGCTCGCGGGCAGCCGCTTCATCGGGAGCGTCGTCGTCTCACCGTCGGGATCGTCGTAGTCCAGCGGCACCTCGACGGTCGCGCATTCGTAGATCAGGTCGCAGCTGGTCCAGTCGATCTCGGGTACCGGTGCTTCGACCTGCGCAGGTTCGGCCACGGGAGCCTCCGTCGTGGCGCCCTGCGTGGCGGCCGGTGTCAGGAGTGCGATGACGGGGAGGACGCCGGCAGCGAGGCGGATCGTCGTTGATGCACGCATACCCGCAGATTCACCGACGGCCGACAAGGGGTCAACCTCCACTCACCCAGGGTCGTTGGTCAGGTGCGACCTCGGCATCAGTTGGGATCTCACGGCTGGCGGCCCGCCGGCGTCT
This sequence comes from Solicola gregarius, assembly GCF_025790165.1. Classification (GTDB taxonomy): domain Bacteria; phylum Actinomycetota; class Actinomycetes; order Propionibacteriales; family Nocardioidaceae; genus Solicola; species Solicola gregarius. The sequence continues at coordinate 2,067,525 of NZ_CP094970.1, read as the reverse complement.
ACGGAGTATGCGTTCAAAAGACTTGCCATCGACACGACCGGCCTTCGCGACGACGATCGAGAACATCGCTTGGGAGCAGCGCAATCCCGACGGCACCCGGTCGGCCACCTTGGTAGGTGACAGACGGCCCGGCGTGACCTTCACGTATGCGTTCTTCATCCCCGCGGGCACCTGGGACCAGCCGCACTCCCATATGACAGACGCGCACCTCGTGGTCGCTCGCGGCGAACTCCGGTTGGGGTACGGCGACCGGTTCGACCGAGACTCCGCGACCTCCTACCCGGTCGGGAGCTTCCTGTACGTTCCGGGCCACGCCGTGCACTTCGACGGCGCCGAAGAGGACACCGTGCTGCTCGGCACCGCCGTCGGGCCCTGGTCGACCGACTACGTGGACTGAGCAGGCGTCGATCTGCCGCTCGCTCGCGGACCGCCCCGACCGATCGCATTCGCTAAAGTACAATTGCTATTGTATTTTAAGATCGAATCGCCGATGGGGTGTATATGACGCAAGCAAGGGACAAGGTCCTGCGGTTCGGGGTCCTGGGCACCGACGACGGCGACGTCGCCGACCAGGCACGTGAAGCGGAGGCGCTGGGATATGACATCTATGCGTTGAGCGATCACCTGCACAGCAGCCGTCCGACCCTCGAACCGTGGACGGCTCTGACCTGGGCGGCCGCAGCGACCGAGAACATTGCCGTGCTGTCCGACGTGATCGGACTGCCCTACCGCGAACCGCCGGTGCTGGCGAAGATGGCCGAGACGCTCGCCCGGCTGTCCGGCGGCCGGCTGATTCTCGGCCTCGGTAACGGCGGATACGACGCCGAGTTCCGCGCCTTCGGACTGGCGACGCGAAGCCCTGGCGAGAAGGTCGCCGCTCTCGGCGAGGCCGTGCAGGTTCTGCGCGCGCTGTGGACGGGAAGCGAGACCTCGTTCGCCGGCGTTCACTACCGGCTCGACGCCGCCCGGATCGCGCCACCGCCGACGCATCCGGTCCCGATCTGGATCGGTGCGTACGGGCCGAGGTCTCTCGCCCAGACGGGCGCGATCGCGGACGGCTGGCTGCCGTCGATGCAGCGGCTCGATCTCGAGCAGGCGGCGGCAATGCGGGCTGCGGTCGTGGATGGTGCCAGGGCGGCCGGCCGCGACCCGGATGCCATGGTCAACGCGTGCAACGTCCAGGTTCATTTCGATGAGCGACGATCACCGACTCCGCAGCTGGTGGCCGGAAGCGTCGAGCAGATCGCGCAGCAGCTGCACGCCATCGCCGGTTGTGGCTTCGACACCTTCGTGGTTGCCGGCCTGCGTCGCGGTCGTGACCGGGAGCGGTTCGCGCGCGAGGTCGTGCCGCTCGTCCGGGCAGCAGCACGAAGCGAGGGGTTGATCGCAAATGCCTGACTCCATGGGCGTCACGGACGTCGTCGAGAGGTACCTGGCGGCGGCGCAGGCGGTGGATATCGACGCGCTGCTGGATACGCTCGCGCCAGAGCCGGAACTCGTGTCCCCGTTGTCCGGCCGGATGGTGTTCCGCGGCACGGATGACCTGCGGGTTCTCCTCGCTGCCGTGTACGGAAGCCTCACCGGACTGCGGTGGCACGAACGCATCGTCGATGGTGATCGGGTCGTCGTGACCGGCGAGGCGCGCATAGGTCCGGTGACGCGTAGCGACGTAACGGTGTTCGAGATCAGCGACGGTCGGATCGCCAGAATCCGACCGTACGTGCGGCCGTGGTTCGCCCTGACCGTTGACGCGGTCGTCGTCGGATCAAGGATGCTTCGGCATCCGGGCGTCATCCTGCGTGCGCTGCGAGGTCCGGACTCAGCTCGCTGAGCCGGTCCGGTCAGTGCCATAGCCGTACAGGAACGCGCGTACGCCGTTCGCGATGATGGTGGAGACCTGCTTCTTGGTCGTCCGTCGGCCCGGCCGCAGGGGATCATCGACGGTGACCAGGCGGGTGAAATGCGTTGCCGCGACGTCGGGATCGTCGATGCGAAGGTCACCGTGTGCCGCCAGCGCGGCGAACGCTCGGGCAAGGGCGCGGCGTACCTGCAGCGGTCCGGCAGCCTGCCAGGCGTCCAGCGCGGGTCGTGGAATTCGCCCGACCTCCGCTCGTACCCGATCGACCAACGCACGATGCTCTGCGTAGTCCGGCAACGGCCGGATCCAGGCCGTCGCAAACTCGATCAGCCGCGCCTCGATCTTCTGCTCGCTGTCGTCGGAGACGGTCAGGTACGTGCCGACGATCTCGATCTGTGCTGCGGCAACACGGGAAGCGCTTTGTTCGATGGTGGTCTGGAACAGTGCGTCCTTGTTCTGGAAGTGGTTGTAGATCGTCCTCGTCGAGACATCGGCTTGCGCCGCGATGGCCTCGATGCTCGCCCGGACGTAGCCGAGGTCGGCGAACACGCCCAACGATGCCTCGAGAATCGCCTGCCTCTTGGCCGGATCCGGTCCCCTCCGTCGCTGCCCGCCATCCACAACGGCGCCCTCAATCTCAGAGAATTACAATGCCTGTTGTAACTTAGCACGTGTCGGTGACGTAGCCGGCCGGCTACGATGGCGCACTCGAGGAGACGGCATGGAAACAGATGAGCCCCTGATCGATTTCACGAGCGTGACGCGCCAGGGTCGGGCGCTGGATGTTCGGTGGATCCACGGCTCGCCATCCGCCAAACACAACACCGACCCGGACATCCAGACCCACGCGTACGACGAGCACACGTTCATCTTGCGGCAGAACATGGCGGTCAACTACGAGGCGCCCTTCATGTTCCTCCTGTTCGGAAATGCTCAGGCGGTGCTGATCGACACCGGTGCCACCGCATCCGCCGAGTACTTCCCGTTGCGCCGGGTGGTCGACGAGCTCGTCGAACGGTGGCTGGCCCGCCATCCCCGAGCGTCGTACCACCTGTCGGTACTGCACACTCACCCGCACGGTGACCACGTCGCGGGCGACGACCAGTTCGCCGACCGTCCGGACACCACGCTGGTCGCCGCGGACCAGGCCACCGCCTGGAGGTACTTCGGATTCGACGCGGACCCCGAAGCCGTGGCGAAGGTCGACCTCGGAGGTCGCGTGCTGGAGTGCCTGACCAGCCCGGGCCATCACGCGGCAGCGGTCACGTTCTATGACCCCTGGACGGGTTTCCTCCTCACCGGAGACACGGTCTACCCGGGCAGGCTCTACATCCAGGACTGGTCGGCCTTCGCCCGATCCATCGACCGCCTGAGTGCTTTCGCCGACGACCACCCGGTCACGCATGTGCTCGGCTGCCACATCGAGATGACCAGCGAGCCGGGCGAGGACTATCCGATCCGCTCCACTCACCAACCCGACGAGCCACCGCTGGAGCTGACGACCGACCACCTGCACGAGATCCGTACGGCCGTCAAGGAGCTCGGCGATCAACCCGAACGGCGCGCGTACCCGCTGTTCGTCCTGTGGCCGATCGCCACCGACTGAACCATCGGCATCAGCGCGGCCGCACAAAGAGCGGCCCACCGGTGCGAGCCGCTCTGTTGTTTGTTGTTGTGCGCGAGGGGGGAGTTGAACCCCCACGTCCTTTCGGACACACGGACCTGAACCGTGCGCGTCTGCCTATTCCGCCACCCGCGCGCGCCGATATTGACTTGCTATCGTGATCGTCACGCCCTGCATGACGAATCCTCAGATTAGCACGCGTACGGAACCCGCCCGGACCGCGGTGGCATCTACGCATGCGGGCGGCAGATACGATCGACGTACCAATCAGACAGACTCGTCTCGGGCACACGTACGAGCACAGTGAGGAGGATCGCCTATGGGAGTGCTGCAGCGATTCGAGCAGCGCCTCGAAGACGCCGTCAGCGGCGCGTTCGCGCGCGCCTTCCGTAGCGCGGTCCAGCCGGTCGAGATCGCCGCGGCACTGCAGCGGGAGATCGACAACTCCGCGCAAGTGCTCGCGCGCAACCGGTATCTCGTGCCCAATGCCTTCACCGTCGAGCTGTCGACGGCCGACTTCGAGCGCCTCTCGCCGTACGGCGGCACGCTGTCGTCGGAGCTCACGAACCTCGTCAACGAGCACGTCAACGAACAGCGCTACACGCTCGCCGGACCGTTGCGCATCGACTTCGAGGAGCGGCTCGACCTGTCGACCGGCCGGTTTCGGGTGCACAGCGAGGCGAAGGCGTCGGTCACACCGGTCGCCGGGCAGTCGCTGTCCGAGACCGCGATCGGCCGCGCACCCGTGCTCATCGAGGTCAATGGCGTACGTCACCCCATCGAGCCCCCCGGAATCGTCCTCGGTCGCGGCACCGACGCCGACCTGCGTATCAACGACCCCGGGGTGTCGCGGCGCCATGCCGAGATCCGCATCTCGCTGATGGGTCAGCAGGTCAGCGTCAGCGTCGTCGACCTCGGCTCAACCAACGGCATCGTGGTCGACGGGCAGCGGGTCACCCAGGCGATGCTGCGAGACGGATCGGAGATCCGCATGGGCAACACGACCATCCGGGTACGCAACCCGCACGCACAACAACCGAGTGGGGTGTGATGTCCGAGCTCACGCTGACGCTCATCAAGCTCGGCTTCCTGGCCGTCCTGTGGCTGTTCGTCCTCTCGGCCGTCTCCGTCATCCGGTCCGACATCTTCGGTGCCCGCGTCGAGAACGCCGCGCCCAAGCCGGCGAAGCAGCCCAAGCCGCAGAAGCCGCAGAAACAGCGCAAGACCCCGCGCGGCGCGCCGCGTACGCTGCAGATCACCGAAGGCCCCAACTCCGGTCAGAGCGTCCCGGTCGGTGACCAGCCGATCCTGCTCGGCCGCGGCACCGACGCCGCCATCCGGCTTGACGACGACTACGTCTCGACGCGCCACGCCCGCTTCGCCACCAACGGCGAGCAGTGGTTCGTCGAGGATCTCGGGTCCACCAACGGCACCTACATCGGGAGTCACCGCGTGACTGCACCCACGCCGATCGGCATCGGGACCTCCGTACGACTCGGCAAGACCGTCGTCGAGCTCCGGAAGTAGCGACCCATGGCCCACGAACTCCGGTACGTCGCCGTGTCCGACGTCGGCCGCGTACGCACGGTCAACCAGGACTCCGGGTACGCCAGCGAGCGCCTGCTGATCGTCGCCGACGGCATGGGCGGCGCTGCCGCGGGCGACCTCGCGTCCAGCGAGGTCATGCACGTCATGACCCGTCTCGACAAGCCGCTCGAAGGCGACGGTCTCGAGGCCCTCGCGGGTGCCGTGCACCGCGCCAACGACCGCCTCGCCGAGATCATCGAGGACGACTCCACCGTCGAGGGCATGGGCACGACGCTCACCGCGCTGCTGTTCGACGCCGACGGCATCGCGATGGCCCACATCGGCGACTCGCGCGCGTACCGCCTGCGCGACGGCCTGCTCACGCAGCTCACCGACGACCACACGTTCGTGCAGAGTCTCGTCGACGAGGGCCGGATCAGCGAGGACGAGGCCCGCACCCATCCGCATCGATCCGTCATCCTGCGCGTACTCCTCGGCCGCGACGACTGTGATCCCGACCTCACCCGGCTGGAACCACGCGTCGGTGACCGCTACCTGATCTGCAGCGACGGCCTCTCCGGTATGGTCGACGACCCCAAGATCGGCGAGATCCTCGCCAGCTCGACGATCGAGCTCGCCGCCGTCGACCTCGTACGCCTGGCGCTCGACGCCGGTGGCACCGACAACATCACCTGTGTGATCGGCGAGGTGGTCGATCCCGAGAGCCCGGTCGATCAGCCTCCGTCCGCGACGGGCACCCAGGCGATGCTCGTCGGCGCCGCCTCGGAGCAGCCGCGGGCGCGCGCAACGCACACCTCGACGATGGGTGCGGTCGGAACCGACGCCAAGGGCGAGCGTGACGGGCATCCCGCCGGCGGCGGCACCCCGGTCGACCCCGAGGAGATTCGGTACGCACCGCAGGCGCCGCGTCGATTTCGCTGGCTCAAGCGCATCATCGGTCTCGCCGTCGTCCTCGCCATCCTCGCGCTGATCGGCAAGCTCGCCTACGACTGGTCGCAGGACCAGTACTACGTCGCCGATTCCGACGGCTATGTCGCCATCTACCGCGGTGTGCCCCAGGAGATGCCCGGGCTCGATCTGAGCGACGTCCAGGAGACCACCGACATCAAGGTCGACAGCCTGCCCCCGTACAGCCAGGAGCAGGTACGCGACGCCGTCGACGCCAACAGCTACGAGGCCGCCCAGAACGTCGTCGACAACCTGCGCGACCAGGCCGAGCGGTGCGCCGACCCCGACGCGACCGATGAGGAGTGCGAGGGCAGCGGCTCCGACGAGACGACGACGAGCAAGAACACCGACAAGAGCGGCGACGGCAAGGGCGACAACAAGAACAAGGACGGCGACAACAAGAACGGCAGGAACAAGTCGCCCCGCAAGGGTGGGGGTGGCCGCCAGTGAGCGCGACCGCCACCCAGACACCCGCGTTCGTACCGCGAAAACGCCGCGGTGCCGAGCTGTTCCTGCTCGGGCTCGCCCTCGTCATCGGCATCGGCGCGTACTGCGCCGTCGGACTCGGCGTCGAAGGCACGATTCCCGCCGACGTCTACAAGCTCGGCGGCTCGATGATCGTGCTCGCCGTCGCTACGCACCTGATGGTCCGCAGGTTCGCGCCGTACGCCGACCCGGTGCTGCTGCCGTGCGTCGTCATGCTGAACGGTCTCGGCCTGGCGATGATCTACCGGATCGACCTCGAGCGCGACAGCACGCTCGCCAACCAGCAGCTGATCTGGACGCTGGTCGGCCTGATCGGCTTCCTCGCCGTGCTGATCCTGATCCCCGATCATCGCCGGCTGCAGGCACTCACGTACACCTTCGGCCTCGCCGCGCTGGTGCTTCTGCTGTTGCCCCTGCTGCCCGGCATCGGCCAGCAGATCAACGGCGCCCGGATCTGGATCAAGATCGGGCCGATGGGCTTCCAGCCGGGTGAGCTCGCCAAGGTCTGTCTCGTCATCTTCTTCGCCGGCTACCTGGTGGTCAACCGCGATGCGCTGGCGCTGGCCGGTAAGCGCTTCGCCGGCATCGACTTCCCGCGCGGCCGCGACCTCGGGCCGATCCTGGTCGCCTGGGTGCTCAGCCTCGGCATCCTCGTCTTCCAGCGCGACCTGGGCTCGTCGCTGCTGTTCTTCGGACTGTTCCTGGTGATGCTGTACGTCGCGACGCAGCGTCCCGGCTGGCTCGTCGTGGGCGGCTCGATCTTCGTCGCCGGCGCGTACTTCGCCTACCTGACGTTCGGACACGTCCAGACCCGTATCGACGGCTGGCTCGACCCGTTCTCCGACGACAGCTTCTACCAGATCCAGCAGGGCATGTTCGGCATGGCGTGGGGCGGTCTGCTGGGCCGTGGCCTCGGCCAGGGCGATCCCAACCTCACGCCGTACGCGTACTCCGACATGATCTCGGCATCGCTCGGTGAGGAGATCGGGCTGACCGGCCTGATGGCGATCATCCTCGTCTACGGGATCATCGTGGAGCGTGGCCTGCGGGTCGCACTGGTGTGCCGCGACGCGTTCGGCAAGCTGCTCGCGACGGGTCTTGCCATCGCGTTCGCGCTGCAGATCTTCGTCGTCATCGGCGGCGCGACCCGGCTCATCCCGCTGACCGGTCTGACCACGCCGTTCCTGGCGTACGGCGGCTCATCGATCGTCGTCAACTGGGCGATGATCGCACTGCTGCTGCGGATCAGCGACCAGAGCCGCCGGCCGGCTCCTGCCGTGACGCCGCTGGACGAGGACGACGCAACGCAGGTGGTGAAGCTGAAATGAACCGACCGATCCGCATCCTCTCGATCGGATGTCTACTGCTGTTCCTGGCGCTGCTGGTGAACGCCAACTACCTGCAGTTCGTGCAGGCCGACGACCTCAACGACCGCGCCGGCAACCGGCGCGTGCTCGACGAGCAGTTCTCCCGCGACCGCGGCCCGATCCTCGTCGATGGCGACCCGATCGCACGGAGCACCGAGTCCGACGACGAGTACGAGTTCCAGCGCACGTACCCGTCGCCGTACCTGTACGCCCACCTGACCGGGTTCTACTCCTACACCTACGGCAGCAGCGCACTCGAGCACTCGCAGAACGACATCCTGTCCGGCGATGACGACCGGCTGTTCGTCAACCGGGTCGTCGACCTGGTCGGCAACGAGCAGCCCCAGGGCGGCAGCGTCTCGCTGACGATCGACCCGAAGGCGCAGAAGGTCGCGCAAGAGGGCTTGATGGGGCTCGACTCGGGATTCAAAGGTTCCGTGGTTGCGCTGGACCCGCAGACCGGTGCCGTGCTCGCGATGGTGAATCGTCCGTCGTTCGACCCGAACCAGATCGCAACGCATGATCTGGATGCGTCGCAGAAGGCGTACGAGCGGCTGCTCGACGACAAGACGCGGCCGATGGAGAACCGCGCAGCAACCGAAACCGTGCCGCCGGGCTCCACGTTCAAGTTGGTGACAGCGGCTGCCGCACTCGGCGAGCTCGACATGAACCCCGACAGCACCGTGTTCGGTGGCCAGACCTTCGAGGTCAACGGCTACGAGATGCCGAACGAGTCGGAGGGCACCTGCGCAGGCGGGAACGAGACCGATCTGCGCACAGCATTGATGAACTCGTGCAACACCAGCTTCGGCTGGCTGGCCGTCAAGGAGGGCGAGGACGCCCTCGAAGAGCAGGCGGAGAAGTTCGGCTTCGGTCAGGACTACCTGGACGGTCTGTCCACCCAAGCAAGCCGGGTCACTGTCGAGGGAGCACCTGACATGAGCGAGAACGAGGACCTGCTCGCCAAGTCCGGCATCGGCCAGGAGAACGTCGCCGCGACCCCCCCTACAGATGGCGATGGTGGCCGCCGGAGTCGCGAACGACGGCGAGGTGATGGAACCGTACATCGTCGACGAGGTGCGCTCGCCCGACTTCGACACCCTCGACAAGGCCGACCCGCATCCGATCGACAACCAGCCCGCGATGTCGGAGGGCGACGCCAAGGAGCTGCAAGGCATGCTCGTCGATACCGCCAATGAAGGTACAGCGACGAGCGGCCAGATCAGCGGGGTCGACGTCGCGGCGAAGACGGGCACCGCCCAGCGCGGCGAGGGCGAGGCACCGTACTCCTGGTTCGTCGCATTCGCCCCCGCCGACGACCCACAGGTCGCGGTCGCGGTGATGGCCGACCCGCCACTGGACTGGGGCGGCGATGTCACGGGCAACGGAATCGCCGGGCCTATCGCCAATAGCGTCATGCGGGCGGTGCTCGACCAATGATCACCATGCCTGCAGACGTACGCACGAATCACGAAACGATGGATGGACGCACCGATGACTGAACCACCCCAGGGCCCCCCGATGGGAGCCGATCAGGTCGGTCGCCTCGGCGACCGGTACGAGGTCGGGGGACTGCTCGGGCGCGGAGGCATGGCCGACGTACGCGTCGGCCGCGACCTGCGCCTCGGTCGTACGGTCGCGATCAAGCGTCTTCGCAACGACCTGGCGAGCGACCCGACGTTCCAGGCGCGGTTCCGCCGCGAGGCACAGTCGGCGGCGTCGCTGAACCACCCGTCGATCGTCGCGGTGTACGACACCGGCGAGGAGATCGGGCCCGACGGCCAGGGCGTGCCGTTCATCGTGATGGAGCTCGTCGAGGGCCAGACGCTGCGGGAGGTTCTGCGTCAGGACCGCAAGATCCTGCCGCAGCGAGCACTCGACATCACCGCCGACATCCTCGGCGCGCTCGACTACAGCCACCGTGCGGGCATCGTGCACCGCGACATCAAGCCGGCCAACGTGATGCTGACGCCGTCCGGCCAGGTCAAGGTGATGGACTTCGGCATCGCCCGCGCCATCGCCGACTCGTCGTCGGCGATGACGCAGACGGCCGCGGTCGTCGGCACCGCCCAGTACCTCTCGCCCGAGCAGGCGCGCGGCGAGCAGGTCGACGCGCGTAGCGACATCTACTCGACCGGCTGCCTGCTGTTCGAGCTGCTCACGGGTCGCCCGCCGTTCGTCGGCGACAGCCCCGTCTCGGTTGCGTACCAGCACGTACGCGAGGAGCCGCCCGCGCCGTCGCAGTTCAACCCCGAGGTCACGCCGGCGATGGACGCCGTGGTGCTCAAGGCGCTCACCAAGCGCACCGAGGACCGCTACCAGAGCGCCGCCGAGATGCGCGCCGACATCGAGCGCGTCCTCGCCGGCCTCGACGTCGCCGGGCCCACCGTGACCACGCCGGTCGCGGCGATGCCGATGACACAGCAGCAGGACGCCACCTCCACGATTCCGGCCGCCGTGCCGCCGCCGCAGGAGCCGTACGAGGAGCAGCGCAAGCGTCGCAAGTGGCCGTGGATCCTGGTCATCCTGCTGGTGCTCGCGATCATCGGCGGCGCTGCGTACGCGCTCCGCGACGAGCTCAACGGCGGCGGGGGGAGCGAAGGGCCGACGACGACCACCGTTCCGACCGGTATGCAGGGTCAACCCTTGAAGGTCGCCACGAACAAGTTGGAGAACGCCGACCTCGAGGTGGGCAACACGCCGCGCGAGTACAGCGACGAGTTCGACAAGGGCCAGGTCATCACCTCCGACCCCGGCGAGGGTGAGGAGATCGACGAGGGCGAGCAGGTCGACCTGACCATCAGCAAGGGCGAGAAGAAGATTGCGATGCCTACCGGTCTCACAGGTAAGCCCGTGGACGAGGTCGTTCAGGAGATCAACGACGCCGGGTTCCCGAATGTCACGCCGAAGCGTCAGACCGAATCGTCACTCGACCCGGATCTGGTGATCAAGATCGTCCCCGGCGGGAAGGGGGCCGACCTGGCGCCCGACACGCAGATCACGGTCTACTACTCCGCCGGCTACGATCGGATCCCACCCGGCCTCGTCGGCAGGAAGATCGACCCCGCGCTGAGGATTCTGGATCGGCAGGGCTTCGACCCGGACAACGTCGAGGTGACCGACGACCCGGAGTCCACGGAGGAGGCCGGCGTCATCACTGCGGTCGATCCGGCGCCGGGCTCGTACGTCGACCCCGAGGAACCGTTGTCCATCATGGTCTCCACGGGTGAGAACGCCGAAGAGGACGATTCCGGTAACGAAGGCAACGGAAACGGCAATGGCAACGAGGGAAACGGGAACGACGACGGGTCGGAGCCACCGAGCAACGGCGGTACGACGCAGCGCGGACTGCCGGGCGAATGGCCGTTCGGCCTGATCGACTGATCAGGCCACGGGCTCGGCGTACTGCAGATCGGGAGTGTTGCGGTACGCCGGGATCTCGATCTCGGTCTTGACCTCTTGGGTGAGGCCGAGGTCGTACTTCTCGACGTAGTCCTTGTACACGTTGACCGCATTGGCCGCGTTGAGCGCGTTCTCCATCTCCGTGACGTCACCGACCGCCTCGATCACGTACGGCGGTGCGTACGGCACGCCATCGAGGACGACGGTGTTGCCGACGCACTTGATGCCGGTGGTGCTGATCAGCCGCTGCCCCTGCAGGCTGATGGCCTCGGCGCCGCTCGCCCAGAGCGCGTTGACGAACGCCTGGATGTCCTGCTGGTGCACGACGAGCAGGTTGGGGTCGACGTCGTCGGAGTCGCTCTCCCGCGGCGCGTCGTCGAGGGCGATTCGCATGCCCGGCCCGACCACCTCGGTGAAACCCGTTGTCGGCATCAGGTCTTCGGCATTCTCGCGTTGCTTGACGACGGACTGCTGGTCGACGGAGTTCGCCAGCTCGCGGTTGGCCTCGCGTACGCCGCTGACCTCGTCGCGAAGCTCTTCGACGTTCGCTGCCCGCTCGCGGACCAGCTGGTCGACGTCGGAGTTCTCGGAGCGCAGGTCGGTGCCGTCGGAGCTGATCGCACTGGTCACGAACAACCCGCCCGCGAACACCGTTACCAGCGGCACCGCGAGTCGCCAGGACGTACGCCGGTGCCGCCGTGGCGGTTTGGCGGACTCTGACATGAAGGCTCCGGAGGGGTCGCAGGGAGGTCGGTGTGCGCGTGTCTACTACGCTATCCGACGTTCCATGCCCTGGTGTTCCCGTATGAGGTGTTCCGCGTGACCGATCCGAAGAACCACGACGACGAGCGAGACGAGACCGCGTCGTCTGGTGAGCCGGAAGACATCGATGTCGATGCCGCGGACACCGAGGCGAGCGACGCGGCCGACGACGCCGTCGAGGATGACGCGCCCGACGAGGCGCCCGCAGCCGAAGGCGAGCTCGACGGGCCGGCCGAGGACGACGTGGACCTCGACGACGAGCCGACGGACGCGGACCTCGACGACGAGCCGACGGACGCCGACGAAGAGGACGACGAGTCGGACGACCGGCGCCGCGACAAGCCCGTCCCGACGGGCAAGGCATCGCGGTCGGGCAACCCCGCCCGCGCCGCCGAGGGGGAGGCGAAGACCCGCTCGACGCGTCCGGTCAAGCCGCAGAAGATCGGCAACCGGTGGGCCGCTCCCGCGATGCTCGCCTGCGCCGCGATCGGCCTGCTGTGGATCGTCCTCTACTACGTGTTCGCCAACCGCGACAACCCGATCCCGCTGATGAGCGACCTCGGCGACTGGAACCTCGTCGTCGGCATGGCGTTCATCGTCGCCGCGTTCGGCTTCAGCATGAAGTGGGAATAGCCGCCCGCGTACGGAATGACACGCGTGTAATTATCCACAGGAGTTATCCCCAGTGGGGATAACTCCGTCGCCTTCCGGCGCGAGCCCGGGCGGCCGCTACCGACCTTGCCCCGATCGCGTACTAAGGTCGCCGCGACAAATAGACATTTGTCACGCCAGGGCATAACAAATGTCTCTTTGCTCGCGAGCTCAGGCGGTGAGCTGCCCTGTACGCAGGACGAAGCCCGCGGCGATCGCGATCCACAGCACCGCGAAGGCGGCGACCTGGACGTACGTACGGCCCTGCCGCGGGGCGAATCCGAGCGCACCGCCGCAGAGCACACCGGCGACGAAGCCGCCGAGGTGCGCCTGCCAGCTGATCCCGCCGAACGCGAACGTGATGAAGGCGTTGATCGCGAGGAGTCCGAGCAGCACCCGCACGTCGTAGCCGTGCTTGAGGAACAGCACCAGCGTGCAGCCGAGCAGTCCGAAGATGGCGCCCGAGGCGCCCGCGGTGAGCGTACGCGGATCGGCGAACAGGTACACGAACAGCGACCCGGCCACCAACGAGGTCATGTACATCGCGATGAACCGCACGTACCCGAGCATCCGCTCCAGCATCGGGCCGAACAGGTACAGCGCGTACATGTTGAACATGATGTGGATGAACCCGAAGTGCAGGAACCCCGAGGTGACGATCCGCCACCAGCCGCCGTCCTCGACACCGGTCAGCTCGACGACCTCGCCGTTCTCGCGCGCCCACGCGGACTCGGTGAGCATCGCGCCCCAGTGGGTGACCGTGCCATCGTTGCCCCCCGTCACGAGCTGTGCGAGAAACGCCACGACGTTGATGCCGATCAGCACGTACGAGACGATGCCGACCTGAGCGGGCGCGAGACCGCCGGCGACCGTACGCGACTGGCGTACGCTGCGAGCTCCCTCGGCGACACACTCCGGGCACTGAAAACCCACCGACGCCTGGCGCATGCAGTCGGGGCAGATCGGCCGCCCGCACCGCTGGCATTTGATGTACGTCTCGCGGTCCGGATGCCGGTAGCAGTACGGCGGCGCGGCGTCGGCGGGTTGGGACACTATCGGCGCTCGATCTCGACTCGCTCGATGATGACCGGCTCGACCGGGCGGTCGCCGCGGTCGGTCTCGGTGGTGCCGATGGCGTCGACCACGGCGCGGCTGTCGTCGCCCTCGACCTCGCCGAAGATCGTGTGCCGGTTGGTCAGATGCGGCTGCACGCCGACCGTCACGAAGAACTGCGAGCCGTTCGTACCCGGGCCCGCGTTGGCCATCGCGAGCAGGTACGGACGGTCGAACGCCAGCTCCGGGTGGAACTCGTCGGCGAAGGTGTAGCCCGGGCCGCCGGTCCCTGTGCCCAAGGGGCAGCCGCCCTGGATCATGAAGCCGTCGATGATCCGGTGGAATCCCAGGCCGTCGTAGAAGCGGTTCGTACTCGGCGCGCCGGTCTCGGGGTCGCGCCATTCACGGGTGCCCCCCGCCAGTCCGACGAAATTGTCGACCGTCTTCGGCGCATGGTTGGGGAAGAGCTTGATCACGACGTCGCCCCGGTTGGTCTTGAGCGTCGCGTAGATGTCCTCGGCCACGAGATGTCCTCTCGGATGGGTACTCACTTGGTCAACTGAATCCTGCCATGCCGCACAATTCGGTCACCGAGTGTGGCGGACACCTCTTAGACTGGGCGCCGGATATGGGTACGGTGGGTAAACGTCGACCGCTGCGCCGACCACGGCGCACCAGAGGAGGACAGCATGCTACGTCGCAAGAAGTCCAAGGCCGACGCGGTCAAGGAGCAGGCCGCCGAACTCGGTGACAAGGCAGCAGACAAGGCATCCGACCTGGGCGACAAGGCAGCCGACAAGGCATCCGAGCTCGGCGACAAGGCATCGGAGCTGAGCGACAAGGCCGCCGAGAAGATCGGGCCAAAGGCGGAGGAAGCGCGCGATGCGGCCGCGGCCGCCGTTGAGGCCGTACGCGAGGAGCTCACCGCTCTCGGCAAGGCGATGCTCGCCGACAACGAGTCGGACGACGCAGGAGAGGTCGACACCGAAGCGGCCGAAGCGGCCGATGAGTCGGATGGCAAGAGGAAAAAGAAGAAGGGCAGCAAGTTGAAGAAGCTACTGATCGTTCTCGGCCTCGGCGCGGTTGCCGGAGTTGTGGCGAAGAAGGTCAAGGAGTCGCAGGGTGGGGCACCCGTTCCGCCGCCGGCACCGCGGCCGACTCCGGCGCCCGAGTCTGACTCGAGCGCGAGTGCGTCGACCGAGAGCACCGAGACCACCGGTCCGGCCTCCTGACCCAACCGGGTCGTCTTACGCGGTCGCTTGCGCCTCTTCGGCGATGAGCGACCGCGTATGCCTGGTTGCGCGCCTTTCGGCCCTGAAGCTGACCACCGGGATCGTGCCGCAGAGCAGCGTGACGATCGTGAACGGAATCGTCCAGCGCGCCGCGCGGGCCAGCAGCGCCGCCATGATCAGGAAGATCATGTACAGCCAGCCGTGTGCGATGCCGAGGTACGTCGTGATGAACTCGCCCGCGTCCTGCGCCGACGAGCCGTCCGACGCGAGGTACTTCAGCGGGACGCCGATCAGGATCAGCACGATCAGCAGTACGCCGACGATATTGGCCATCACGCGGTAGCGAAGAAGAGCAGCTTGCACGCTCCTCAGATTACGCGGCCCTGACCGTCGTCCCCACGGCGGCCGCGTGCGTCGCGTACGACGTCGCGGCACATCCGCACCCACATGAAGACCGCGAACGCGCCGAACACCCACCACTGCACGGCGTACACCAGGTTGCGCAGGCCGACCGACCACGAGACGTCCGGATCGGGCGGCGGCACCGTCTCGAGCCCGGCGCCCGGCGCCGGCTCCGTCTGGATCGCGTAGCCCGAGTACAGGTCGTACGGCAGCTCGTTGGCGAGTGCGGGGATCCGGACGGTGTCGGTCGTACGATCGGCGCCGAGCGGCGCACCGACGTCCTCACCGAACTGCAGCACCGCGTCGATCGTCGTCGCGCCCGACGGTGGCGCCGGCAGCCGATCGTTGGTCGGCGACCATCCGCGTACGACGAGCAGCGCCTCGGTGTCGCGTACGACGAGTGGCGCGAGCAGCCAGTAGCCGTCCTCACCGTCGAGACTGCGGCCCGAGACCCACACCTGCTCGTCGGCGGGTGCGAACGTCCCGGTGACCTCGACGGGACGATGGTTCGCCGAGCCCGAGAAGGCGTCGTCGGGGCCGAGCGCCTCGTCGAGCGGCACGGTCGGTACGTCCTGCTTGTCGGCGCGCTCGTGCTCCTGCCGGGTGTCGTACACCCCCAGCTGCCACAGGCCCATCACGATCGTGAACACGACTGCGACGACGCCGAGCGCGTGCAGGCCGAGCATCGGCGGGCGTAGCAGCACCCGTAGTGACGACTGCTCGGGGGCGTCGTCACGCACGGGCGGTGGCGGTGTCTGCGTGCTCAGGACGCGAACCGCGGCACATCGGGGTAGAGCGGGAACTTCGCGGTCAGCGCGTCGACGCGGGCGCGCAGCCGCGAGGTGTCCGCGAGATCGGGGTGCAGCGCTTCCGCGATGATGTCGGCGACCTCGGTGAACTCCTCGGCGCCGAAGCCACGGGTCGCGAGTGCGGGGGTGCCGATGCGCAGACCCGATGTGACCATCGGCGGTCGCGGATCGAACGGCACGGCGTTGCGGTTCACGGTGATGCCGATCTCGTGCAGTCGATCCTCGGCCTGCTGACCGTTCAGCTCCGACTTGCGCAGGTCGACGAGCACGAGGTGTACGTCGGTGCCGCCGGTGAGCACCGTGACACCGACCTTGCGCATATCGTCGCCGGTGAGGCGCTCGGCGAGCAGCTTGGCGCCGTCGATCGTGCGCTGTTGGCGCTCCTTGAAGTCGTCCTGAGCGGCCATCTTGAAGGCGACCGCCTTCGCCGCGATCACATGCTCCAGCGGACCACCCTGCTGACCGGGGAACACCGCCGAGCGGAGCTTCTTCGCGACCTCGTCGTCATTGGTCAGCAGAGCGCCACCGCGCGGCCCGCCGAGCGTCTTGTGCGTAGTCGTCGTGACGACATCCGCGTACGGCAGCGGGCTCGGGTGCAGCCCGGCGGCGACGAGTCCGGCGAAGTGCGCCATATCGACCATCAGCCGCGACCCCGCCTCGTCGGCGATCTCGCGGAACGCCGCGAAGTCGATCTGCCGCGGGTACGCCGACCAGCCGGCGATGATCATCGACGGCTTGTGCTCGAGCGCGAGGGAGCGGACCTCGTCCATGTCGAGCACGTGATCGGCCGCACGTACGTGGTAGGGCACGACGTTGTAGAGCTTGCCGGAGAAGTTGATCCGCATGCCGTGCGTCAGGTGGCCGCCGTGCGCGAGGTCGAGGCCGAGGATCGTGTCGCCGGCGCTGATCAGCGCGTGCATGGCCGCGGCGTTGGCGGTCGCACCGGAGTGTGGCTGGACGTTCGCGTACGACGCGCCGAACAGCGCCTTGAGCCGGTCGATCGCGATGTTCTCGACGACGTCGACGAACTCGCAGCCCCCGTAGTACCGCTTGCCGGGATAACCCTCCGCGTACTTGTTGGTGAGTACGCTGCCCTGCGCCTGCAAGGACGCGACCGGCGCGAAGTTCTCCGACGCGATCATCTCGAGCGTGCTCTGCTGACGGTCCAGCTCGGCGTCGAGCGCGGCGGCGACCTCGGGATCGAACTCGCCGAGCGACTGGTTGTGGGTGGGGCTCTGCGTCATGTGCTACCTCGCTGCGTGCGTTTTCGAAGGCTGTCGGGATCCCGAAAAGAGGGTATCTTGCCGAGCTAGGGCCGTAACACTGCTGGCCACCACATCTCAAAAGAGGCGATCCCTGTGCTGAGACGCGTACTCACCGTCATTGCCGCTGTCCCACTCGCGATCGGGCTTCTCGGGGCGCCCGTCGACGCATCGACCCCACCGTCCGCTTCGACCAAGAGCCACGCAGTGCGTACCGCGCCTGCTCCGGCGCCGACCGAACCGCAGTACGACTATGCCGACGCCATCCGCGAGACCGTCTGGGTCGAGGCGCCCGACCTCGACGGCAACGGCGAGCCCGACCGGGTCGCCGCCGACATCATTCGGCCGCGCGAACTGAACGGCGAGGCACAGATCCCGGTGGTGATGGACGCCAGCCCGTACTACTCGTGCTGCGGACGCGGGAACGAGTCCGAGCTCAAGCTCTACAACGCGCGCGGCGGGCCGGAGAAGTTCCCGCTGTACTACGACAACTACTTCGTGCCGCGCGGGTACGGCTACGTCGCCGTCGACATGGCGGGCACCTCGCGCTCGACCGGCTGCACCGACGAGGGTGCCGACTCCGACATCTTGTCGGTCAAGGCGGTGATCGACTGGCTGAACGGTCGTGGCAGAGCGGTCGACAGAGACGGCAACGAGGTGAGCGCCGGCTGGTCCGACGGCAAGGTCGGCATGATCGGCAAGAGCTACGACGGCACGCTCGCCAACGGCGTCGCCGCGACGGGCGTCGAGGGGCTCGAGACGATCGTGCCGATCGCGGCGATCAGCTCCTGGTACGACTACACGCGATATCAGGGTCTGCCGTTCTCGTACGACTATCCGACCTACCTCTCGTCGTACGTCGAGGGCGATCGTTCCGAGGACATCGACTGCTCACCACGGCTCGACGAGATGGCCGCGAACGACGGCGACGAGACCGGCGACTACACGGACTTCTGGGCCGACCGCGACTACCGTGAGGGCGCCGACCGCAATGCGGCCAACGTCACGGCGAGTGTCTTCATCGCCCATGGCCTGCAGGACTTCAACGTCAAGACTCCCAACTTCTCCCGCTGGTGGGACGACCTCGGCGAGAACGGCGTCGAGCGGAAGATGTGGCTGACCCGGGTCGGACACACCGATCCGTTCGACTCCGCGCGCAAGCAGTGGGTCGATACCCTCCATCGCTGGTTCGACCACGAGCTGATGGGCGTCGACAACGGCATCGACCGCGAACCCGCCGTACGCGCAGAGGTGGCGCCGGACAAGTGGGTCAGCTCGCCGGACTGGCCGGTCTCGAAGCGAACGGTGAAGCTGCGTCCGCAACGCAACGGCTCGTTGGTGAAGGGCAGGCACAGCGACGCAACGGCGGAGTTCGTCAACGATCCGCAACAGGACGAGTCCGACGCCATCACGGCTGGCAACAACCCCCACCGTCTGCTGTTCACGACCGGTCGGCTGGGCCGCGCCGTACGCCTGTCCGGTTCGGCCGAGGTCCGGCTCGACATCGCGCATGCGGCCGAGACGGGTCAGGTCGGAGTCGCGCTCGTCGACTACGGGCCCTCGCGGCGGGTCGTCGACGCGAACGGCGGCGTACACAACCTCGACACCGAGTCGTGCTGGGGAGCGGCGACACCGGCGGACGACGCCTGCTACACCGACGTCGCGAAGACCGTGGGGCGTACGCCCCTGCAGGTCCTGTCGCGCGGATGGGCACGGCTCAACGAGGGCGACCAGCAGCGCGTGACGGTCACCCTCACGGCGAACGACGTACGAGTGCCCAAGGGCCACCGGATCGGCCTGGCCGTCGTCGGCGCTTCGCACGACTGGGTCGTCACGGTCGACGATGCGGCCACCGAGTACGCCGTCAGCCTGCGCGACAGCGTGCTGCGCCTGCCGATCGACGGCAAGCTGCCGAAGCTGCGGCCGGGCAAGAGCCTGGTGCCGAAGGTCGTACCGCAGCGAGTGCTCGCCGAGCAGGAGGACGTGATCATCCCCCGCTGAGCTAACCGGGGCTCCCCGCCCACTGGGCCGGACGTTCGAGTGCGACACGCCGGCGTGTCTCCGCTCGAACGTCCCGCTCACGGTGGAGTCAGGTCAGGACGATGCCACGAGGCGATGCCGCTGCGCGAATGCCGAGAGCTCGGCTCGCTGTTCATCGACCGTAGATCCGGTGGGCGCGACCACCAGGCGGGTGACACCTTGCTCGGCTCGTGCGGCGACGTCATCAGTGGTCATGTCGATGGTGCCCCAGCGGGTGTGGTCGAACCCGTCGAGGCTGCGTCCTGCGGCAGCCGCGGTGTCCTGGACAAGCTGCCACAGCTCGGCACGCTGCGGCAGGCTCAGCCGCCCGCCCGGGAACCAGCCGCTGCCCCTCGCTCCGGCGCGACGAGCCGCGGCACGGCTCGAACCGCCGACGTGGAGCGGCACTCCGTCGGCCTGATACGGCTTGGGGAAGCTGGTGAGCGAGTCGAACGAGTAGAACTCACCGTCGTGCGAAACACCGTCACGGTCGCCGGCCCACAGCAGGCGGAGCGCATCCATCGCGTCGTCCGCGACGCGACCACGCGCCGCGTAATCGACGCCGAATGCCGCCGCCTCCGCCGGCACAGTGCCGAGCCCGATCGTCACGAGCCGCAACCGTCCTTTGGACAGCAGATCGATGGTTGCCAGCTGCTTCGCAAGGGTCACCGGGTGGTGGTAGGGGAGCAGCAGGACGCCCGTGCCGAGGAGGATCCGCTCCGTCGTAGCCGCGAGGTAGGCCAGCGCACCGAGCGGGTCCACGACCTCCGTATCGGCCGGAAGCGCGAGCTGTGCAGGCTCGGGACGCGCGCTCAACGCGATGTGCTCGGGTACGTAGATCGCCTCGAACCCGAGACCCTCCGCGTGCTGGGCGATCGCCGACATTTGGTCGGCGCCGGTGCCGTAGTACGCGGTGTTCCAGGAGAGAGCGAACTTCATGCCGACGAAAACCCGTTCGGCGGCGCCGCGTATTCCCGCCTCGGTTCAGCTCGATCGGCGGCGGGCGAGGCTGTCGAAGGAGCGACGACCATGCTTCGGTGGGGCGAGCCGGCCGTCGACCGCGTCGGCGAGCAGGCTGCCGACCGTCTCCTCTGCGCACCTGCGGTTGGCGCCGATGCCGCCGGACGGGCCACGCTTGATCCAGCCGACGACGTACGTGCCGGGCACCCCTGCGACCCGGCCGGCGTCGCCGGGGACGGTCGCCGTCTCCTCGTCGAAGGGCAGGTCCCTAACGGGTTGTCCGCGATAGCCGATGGCGCGTAGCACCATTCCCGCGGGGATCTCGGACCCATCAGACGTACGCACGGCGCGTACCTGTTGATCGCCGAGGATCTCCGTCTGCGTGCTCTCGAAGCGCAACACGATCCGCCGGCCCGGTGGCGGCGGGGCGGTCCAATCGACTCGACTGGTGTCGAGACCACGCAGCACGCCGGCCTTGTCGCCGTCGGCTGCGACGGCGATCGCATCGACGATTGTTGCGTCATGACCGTCGACGACGACCTCGACACCCTGCCGAAGGGCCCGCAACTCTGGCGTCGTGTACGCCGCGTGCTCGGGTCCGCGGCGCCCGAGCAGCACCACCTCGCGTACCTTGCTCGCCCGCAGCGCCTGCAGCGCGTGGGGTGCGATGTCGGTGCCCGCGAGCGTGCCGGGATCGGTAGTCAGGATCCGCGCCACGTCGAGCGCGACGTTGCCCGTGCCGATGACGACGATCCGCTCGGCCGACAGGTCGATCGCGTCAGGGGAGACGTCCGGGTGACGGTTGTACCAAGCCACGAACGTACGCGCAGCAAGGGATCCGGGCACGTCCTCACCCGGCACGCCGAGACGCCGGTCGGCGGACGCACCCACCGCATAGATCACCGCGTCGTGGTGCGCTGCCAGTTCCTCATGGGTGATCTCCCGCCCCACCTCGAGTCCGAGATACAGCGTGGTGCGCGGGTGGTTGCGATACCGCTCGAACGTCGACGAGATCCCCTTCGTCGACGGGTGGTCGGGGGCGACACCGAACCGGACGAGTCCGCCCGCGACCGGCAGCCGGTCGATCAGCGAGACCTTGGCATTCGTGTGCAGCAAGAGGTCTTCGGCCGCATACATACCGGCCGGGCCGGTGCCGACGATCGCCACCCGTAATGGACCGAAGTCCGACGGCAGGCTCCGCTTGAACGCGACCGGTGCCCACTCATGGAAGTTGGGCTCGACATCCGTGCGCAGCGCCGGCGCGTCTTCGTAGTACGCGGCGTTGACATCGGCGTACTCGCGCAGGGACGCGGTGAGCATGTCGATCGGCATGACCGCATCGACGGGGCACGCATCCGCGCAAGCGCCACAGTCGATGCACGAACGCGGGTCGACGTACAGCATCTCGGTCGTGCCGAAGTCGGGCTCGTCCGGTGTCGGGTGGATGCAGTTGACCGGACACACCGACACGCAGGTTGCATCGCTGCAACACTCCTGGGTGATCGCGTACGGCATCAGAGCAGGTTGGCGCGTTTGTAGAAGAACTGCGCGGGCTTGGTCAGCAGCCCGACCGACGCCAGGAAGTCCATCAGGCCCGAGCAGCTCGAGCGCATCTGCGACTTGTGATGCTCGTTGGCCCTCGCCTCACGCAGCGCGCGCGACTTGTCGAGTCCGGCGCGCTCGTACACCTTGTCGTTCACCATGCTGGTGACGATGAAGTACGACGCGATGGCGGTCACCACGGCACCCACCTGGCGACGCAACCAACCGGTGCCTGCCATCCGCTCGCGTACCTCTTCGCGGGCGAACTTCATGTGCCGCGACTCCTCGATCACGTGGATGTTGTTGATCGTGCGCACGAACGGCGCGATCCGCTCGTCGCGCATCCAGTCGCGCTGCATCACGTCGAGGACCTCCTCGGCGACGAGGATCGCCGCGTACGCCGTCTCGCCCGCGGCGATGGTCTTGAACGCGCGACCGAGCTCGACGACGTGGCGCTTCGGCCGGTATGCGGGCGCGCGCAGCTTCTCGGCACCGCGGGCGAACATGATCGAGTGCCGGCACTCGTCGGCGATCTCGGTGAGCGCCCACTGGAAGTCGGGGTCGGTCG
Source organism: Solicola gregarius (assembly GCF_025790165.1). GTDB lineage: Bacteria > Actinomycetota > Actinomycetes > Propionibacteriales > Nocardioidaceae > Solicola > Solicola gregarius. The sequence continues at coordinate 2,045,032 of NZ_CP094970.1, read as the reverse complement.
GATCCTTTGCGTAGAAGTCGCGCAGCATCATCTGCTGCAGGATCATCTCGAACCAGATGCCCGTACTCGCGACCGAGGCGGCCTCCTGCCGGGTGAGCTCGCGCCGCTGTTCGTCGGTCATCTCGTCCCAGTACGAGGTGCCGTAGAGCGTGCTCCACTCGGGGCTCGCGCCGTGGTCGCCGGTGTCGAGGGGAGTGTCCCAGTCGACCTCGGTGGCGGGGTCGTACGACAGGGTCGCCGACGACTCGAGCAGCCGCTGGGTGGTCGCGTGCTCGGACTCTTCGCGTGCGGCTGTGCTGGTCATGGGCATCTCCGTTCCGACGGTTACTCGTCAGACATCATGTTACATGATCGATGTCATATAGCAATCGCAACCGGAGGCACCCACGGCCACCTCGCGTGAGTCACGCCGAAGTACGGCTTCCTGCCAATGCGGATGGTTCTATTGGCGGGAATCCGTACCTCGGCGAGTTGGTGACTAGCGCAACGCGTTCCGCCAGGCGTGGTTCCCGCCCACGACCGGCAGGTTCAGCCGGCTCGAGCGGGTGTCGAGCGTCAACTTCGTGCCGGCCGGCGGCCGAATGGTGAACTCGTTGTCGCTGGACATCACCACGAGTCCGACGCGCGAGCCCGCCGGGATCACGGAGTCCTTGGGCTGCAGGTCGAAGCGCAGCATCGCCGATCGGCCGGGACGCAGCGGGATCTCGGAACGGTCCGAGCGCCGGTTTCGCGGATCCATCCACCCACGCGTCAGGATCGTCGCCGACCCATCGGCGTTGTACTGCACCAGTAACGCCGTCAGGTTCGCTCGCTTCTCGCTGAACGCCGCCCGCAGGCGCACGGTCGGGGTGCCGCTGATGCGCACGTCCTCGTCGGTCCGCTTCGTCAGGTACGCGAGACGGTGCTCCGACGTGGCGGCGTCGACCAGTGTCTGCGCCTGGATACTCGCATCGTCGACGAGCGACTCGTGCTTGCCCGGCCCATGCGAGCGCGTCGTCAGGCCGCCCTGCGTCCGACCACCGGGAGTTGTACGCAACCGAACGTCATCCGCCTTGGGATCCGGGAAGTCCGCGTACGCGGTCGGATCGCCGCGGTCGTCGCCCTCGCGCACGACGTACGCGTGCGGCGCCTTCTCGACGCCGTTGTCGACGCCGTAGAGGAACCGGGTGAACCAGCGGTTCATCATGTCGTCGGGCGGCGCCCCACCGTGCCCGCCCTGGTGCAGGTAGATCTGGTGCGGCACGTGGTTGCGCTCGACGGCGCGGTAGAACCGCGCGGCGTTCTTCGCCATCACGTTCCAATCGTTCAGCCCGTGCGCCACCAGCGTTGCGGCGTGCACGTTGTCGACATCGCGCATGTAGTCGCGGTTGGCCCAGTAGCGGCTGTAGTCGCCGGTCGCTCGGTCCTGCTCGGCGGCGAGCTTGTCGATCACCGGCTGACAGATCTCGCGATCGGACCGCGAGTAGACCGCGTCCGCGAGCACGTCGGTGTCCTCGCCCTGGTAGCCGCCGGGTGCGCGCACGGCGCCGTTGGCGCGGTAGTAGTCGTACCAGGAGCTGATCGCCGATACGGGAATGATCGCCTCGAGTCCCTCGACTCCCGTCGTCGCGACCCCCTCCGGCAACGTGCCGTTGTACGACGTGCCGGTCATGCCGACCTTGCCGGTCGTCCAGCCGGGGGCCGGCACGGTCTCGTCGGAGTCCTGCCCGGCGTACGCCTGCGCGCGCCCGTTCAGCCAGTCGATGACCGCCTTGGGTGCGAGCGACTCGTTCGGACCGCCCGAGGTCGGGCAGCCGTCGGACAACCCGGTGCCCGGCGACTCGGAGTGGACCACGGCGTACCCGCGGGGGATCCACGTCGACTCGTAGCCGGTCGAGATGATCGGGCTCGTGTCGCGCGCGTCCCACGGCGGGGTGACGGGGCGGGTCGCGGGCGGATCACCGAGCGGATGGTCGACGCCCCAGTTCTCGGCCGGGCCGATGCCCGCGTAGTAGGGGCTGTCCTCGTAGATCACCGGCACCTGTACGTCCGCCGACTCGGTCTCGGCCGGTCGTGCCAGGCTCACGTGGACACGGTCGCGAGCGCCGTCGCCGTCGCTGTCGAAACCCGTCTCGACCCACAGCTCCTGGCGGATCCAGTCGTCCGGGTTGTCGTCGAAGACCGGCTGGCTCATGCCGTCCTCGAACACCGGGCCCTCGAAGTCGGTGTCGGCGGACGCGCCGCCTGCCTGGCTACTGAGTACGCCGGCCGCGAGCACGGCGGCGGATGCGCCGACCACCAGGCCCCTGGCGCGGTTGGATGTTCTGAACACGAATCGCCCTCCACTCGACGGTGACGCCGGCCCCAGGCGCGTACGCCACATCTGACCGCTAATGAGCGCCCGCGTCAACCTGTAATAGGCCGTCGCCGAGTCCATCGCGAATCTGAGGGGAGCGCTACTCGCGAGTCGGGCATAGATTGAGCGGACCCCGCACACCCCGCGAAGGGAACCGTCATGAGCATGCTTCGCACCGGCGCGGCACTGTCCGCCGTTGTCACGGCCGCGGCACTGGTCTCGGCCGCCACGTACGCCGACACCCCCGCCCGCACGACACCGACCTCCTCGGCCGCGGCAGTCGCCGCGCAGGACCCCGTCGGTACGCCGATCGACCCGCAGAACTGGGTGAATCCGGACGATATGACGTGGGACGACTTCAAACCGGTGCCCGGTACGGACTGGTCCGACCCGTCGCTGGAGCCGACGAAGAAGCAGTTCAACGCCGCCATCGTGCTGGTCGACTACGCCGACCAGGACTTCGCCGTCACCCAACCCCCGAACTCGACGCCGTTCGGCATGCCGACCGACGAGGCACACGACATCCCCCGCGCGGACGTACCGGAGTTCTACCGAAAGCTCCTCAACGAGCCCAACGGCCTGAACGAGGGGCACACCATCAACGAGTACTGGATGGAGGACTCCGCCGGCAAGTTCGGCATCAAGCTGACCGCGTTCGGCCCGTACCGACTGCCCGGTCGCGAGTTCGAGTACCACCTCGAGGGCTTCGGCAACGACTGCCCGAAGACGGGCAACTGCGATCGCAGCTTCCGCGATGACTCCCTGGCCAAATGGGAGGCCGACGCCGGGAAGGGCATCGCCGACAAGTTCGACAACGTCTTCTACATCGGCGCCGGTGAGGACGAGTCGGCGACGTGGCAGGAGTTCGGCGAGATGAAGTTCCAGACCCAGGATGACGTCACCGACGAGTTCGGCCCGCCGGCCGACCTCAAGGAGGCCGACCCGACGTTGGAGAACTGGTCGAAGACCAGGTACGTGCCGTGGACGTCCTGGCGTGCCGCCGCCTCGATGTGGCCGAACGCCTCGGGCAACACCTCGATCGAGGCGGAGAGCAGCGGCCGCGCCGTGTACGCGCACGAGTTCAGCCACAACCTCGGCATCGGCGACAACTACAACAACCCGTACGGAGACCCGCTGCGCCGCTCGTACTCCGGCATCTGGGACATGCTCAGCCGCGGCACGTTCAACGGGCCCGGGGGTCCGCACAGTCGCTGGTACATCCCGTCGACCATCGGTGCGCAGATGGGCGCTCAGCACATGCTGCGCAACAAGCTGGAGCTCGGCATCGTCGACGAGAAGTCGGTCGTCAACCTGTCGCGGCAGCGCCTCATCTCCAAGGGCGTGCTGACGACGAACGTCACCGCCCGCGAGGTGCAGGGCGAGGGCCTCATCTCCGGAGTCAACCTTCGCCTCACCGGCGGCGACCTCTCCGACTGCGCAGCCGAGGGCAACACGGGCGACAAGGCGTACCTCTGCGACGGCGGCGGCTACGACAACTACACCGTCGAGGTCGTCGATCGGATGGGCAGTGACTCGTTCACGCCCGATTCCGGCGTGCTGCTCGCGAAGACCAAGGACCAGGACCGCGCCCCGTTCATCTGGGTGAAGGACGCGAACCCGCAGGACATCGACCTGGTCGACTTCACGCGCCCCGACGGCACGGACGCGATGGTCTCGCTCGGCGACTACCGACAGCTGTCGGACGGGTTGTTCCATGCCGGCACCGATTCCGGCTCGAAGTACGAGTACGTCGACAAGGCCAATGACCTCGCGTTCTACGTACTCGACCGCAAGCGGGATGCCGACGGCGTGCTGTCGTACCAGGTCGCGGTGCGCGCCCTGCACGATGATCCGTCGATCCGGCGTGGCGTGAAGCTCGGAACTCCGAAGGAGCAGTGGGTCGTCGGCGGATCGCTCAAGATCAAGGTTCCGGTGTTCAACTCGGGTGAGTCGGCCGGTGGAAGGTTCTCGTCCGACGTCTACCGGATCTCGACTCGGGTGAAGGGCGGCGGCTGGTCGTCCTGGCAGCCGAAGGACGTGCTGGCCGTACGCGCCGGACGCGGCGGCTCCGCGGTCATCTACGTGACCCCGGGCGACGACGCGGCCAAGAAGGCGAAGGTCAAGGTGCGCGTACGCAGCGAGTCGAATCCGAACAAGTCGAAGACGGTCACCGTCAACGTACGCCGCTGACCCACGCGCACGGGTGTCGAAATGGTTCGTCGCCCGATGTCGAGAATCGGTGTGCGGCTCCGTCCTCGATCTGAACGCGGCCAGAATGGCCGCAACGGACTGAGGAGATTCATCATGGCCAAGTACCTGCTGCTCAAGCACTACCGCGGCGGCCCCACACCGCTGTTCGACAGGATGATCGACGAGTGGAAGCCGGAGGAGGTATCCGCCCACATCCAGTACATGCGCGACTTCGCGGCCCGGCTGGAGGCGTCGGGTGAGTACGTGTCCGAACAGGCGCTGTCGCCACAGGGCACGTTCGTCCGGTACGACGGCGAGGGTAGCCCGCCCGTGACCGACGGCCCGTTCGCCGAGACCAAGGACCTGATCGCGGGCTTCATGGTGATCGACGTCGACAGCTACGAACGGGCGCTGGAGCTCGCCGGCGAGCTGTCCGCCGCTCCGGGCGAGGACGGAGAGCCCCTGCGCGAGTGGCTCGAGCTCCGCCCGGTCCTGGCCGAGATGCCCACCGCCTCGGAGTAGCCGGGTCTATTGATGGACGCCGCGCTCCTTCGGAGACTGACTCCGGCCGTCATCGCCATCCTCGTCCGCCGCGGAGCCGACTTCGCGGCGGCCGAGGATGCCTTCCAGGACGCGCTGGTCGAGGCGTTGCGCGTATGGCCGGACGATCCTCCACAGGATGCGCAGGGGTGGCTGGTGACCGTCGCATGGCGCCGGTATCTCGACGCCCGGCGCGCGGACGTCTCGCGTCGCCGACGGGAGGTGGTCGTCGAGGAGCAACCGGCGCCCGAACCGGTGAGCTCGAGCGACGACACACTCTGGCTCTACTTCCTCTGTGCGCACCCGACCCTCACCCCGACGTCGGCGGTCGCGTTGACGCTGCGGGCCGTCGGCGGGCTCAGCACCCGCCAGATCGCCCGGGCGTACCTCGTGCCGGAGGCGACCATGGCCCAGCGCATCAGCCGGGCCAAGCGCACCGTCAGCGGCGTACGCCTCGACGAACCCGGCGACGTCGGCACGGTGCTGCGGGTGCTGTACCTGGTCTTCAACGAGGGCTACTCCGGCGACGTCGACCTCTCGGGCGAGGCGATCCGCCTCACCCGCCAGCTCGCCGCCGCGATCGATCACGAGGAGGTCGCAGGGGTACTGGCGCTGATGCTCCTGCACCACGCCCGCCAGGCAGCCCGTACCGACGTCGACGGGAGTCTGGTGCCGCTCGCGGACCAGGACCGCACTCGATGGGACACGTCGCAGATCGCCGAGGGCGTCGACATCCTGCAGACGGCTCTGGCCCGCGACCGGCTCGGCGAGTTCCAGGTCCAGGCCGCGATCGCGGCGCTGCATGCGGACGCGCGTACGGTCGAGGAGACCGACTGGGTTCAGATCGTCGAGTGGTACGACGAGCTCGTCCGGCTCACCGACAGCCCGATCGCCCGGCTGAACCGCGCCGTCGCGATCGGCGAGGCCGACGGTCCACGTGCCGGATTACGTGCCCTTGCGCAGGTGGACCAGGAGGTGCCGCGACACGATGCCGTCGCGGCGTACCTGCACGAGCAGGACGGAGACCTCGAGACGGCCGCGCGACTCTACGCCGCCGCGGCTCAGCAGGCGACGAGTCATCCCGAGCTCAACCACCTGACCAAGCAGGCCGCCCGGCTCAACTCGCGCCATTCGTGACGTCGAGCCCCGTGCCGGCGCCATGGGTTCGAGGGATCACGCTCCGGCGGAGCGGTCGAACTCCGCTCGGGCCCGCGCGATCTCTTCCTGATGCTCCTCGGTCCAGTGCACGAGCGACTGGATCGTACCCAACAGCGTGCAGGCGAGCGGCGTCAGCCGGTACTCCACGCGGGGCGGGACCTCGGGGTAGATGGTGCGCTGGACGAGCCCGTCGCGCTCGAGGTGGCGGAGCGTGACGCTCAGCATCCGTTGACTGATGCCGTCGATCTCGCGGCGCAGCTCGTTGAAGCGCATGGTTCGCTCCTCGAGCAGCGAGATCACGAGCAGGGACCACTTGTCGGCGATCCGGTCGAGGATCTGTCGTACGTCGCAGTCCTCGCGGCTGTCCCATTGGAACGGGTCTCGATCGTCTCGACAGGCGTCGTCGGTCACCCGGGAGGAACCGGGTGACTCCAAAGTGCCTTCTTCCGCCATCAGGTCATCGTGCCCCACAATCGAATGGGTTACAAGAAGTAACCGAGTTTCGATCCATAACTGCCCGGGGGTTCGTCCGTGAGCACCGATTCCGCAACCACGCAGCCGACCAGGAACGTACGCGCATGGGGTGTCCTGCTCGTCGTCTGCGGTGCGCTGTTTCTCGAAGGCATCGACATCGCGATGCTCAACGTCGCCGTACCCGACATCGCCGCGGACATCGGGCTCGCGACCGGCTCCGCCCATTGGGTGATCAGCGCGTACGTATTGGGGTACGCCGGCTTCATGCTCCTCGGCGGGCGGTCGGCGGATCTGTTCGGCCGGCGACGCGTCTTCCTTCTCGCCCTGCTGGCCTTCGTCGCGTTCTCCGGACTCGGCGGCCTCGCCGGCGAGGCCTGGATGCTGGTCGCAGCGAGGTTCGTCACCGGCGTCGCGGCCGGCTTCATGACGCCGGCAGGGTTCAGCATCGTCACGTCCAGCTTTCCCGAAGGGCCGCTGCGCAATCGTGCGCTCACCATCTACGGCGCGATCGGGGCCGGGGGATTCGTCCTCGGCACGGTCGCCGGCGGGCTCCTGACCACCGTGAGCTGGCGCTGGGTGTTCTTCGCACCGATGGCCCTCAGTGCGCTGATCCTGATCGCGGGGTACGTGCTGATCCGTGGCGATACGCGCGCCAGTAGGGGAGGCGGATTCGACATCGGCGGTGCCGTGACGGCAACGACGGGCATGGTCGCACTTCTCTACGCACTGGTGACCTTCGGCGAGAGCCAGGACGTACGAGCCGGTACGACGGCGCTCGCGCTTGCCGCACTGTCGATCATCGCGTTCGTGGTCATCGAGGCACGCTCGTCAGCGCCGCTGGTACGCCTCTCGCTGCTCCGGCGCGGCACCCTGCCGTTCGCGAGCCTTGCGGGCCTGCTGTTCATCGCGGCGTTCTTCGGGTTCCAGTTCACGATCACCCTGTATCTGCAGGACCTTCGTGGGTGGACGCCATTGGAGACCGGCATGACATTCGCCGTCATGGGCATCGACCTGGTCCTCGCGCCGATCTTCACGCCGGGCCTCGTGGAGCGGTTCGGCAACGCTCGGGTGATGACCGCCGGCCTCTTCAGTGCCGCCGGCGCGGCCGCGTTGGCGCTGCGGCTGGAGCCGGACTGGACGTACCCGGACCTGCTGCCCTCACTGCTGCTGATCGCGGTCGCGTTCGCACTCGTGTACGGGCCGCTCACCGCCGCCGCGACCGAAGGGCTCGACGAGGCCGAACACGGTGTGGCCGGAGGTGTCGTCTACACGGCGTTCCAACTCGGTGCCGCGCTCGGGCTCGCGATCGTCACCGTCGTCCTGGTGGACCATGGCGGCAGCCTCGCGACGTCCGCGGACTATCGGCGGGCGTTGCTCGTTCCGACGTCGTTCGCCGTTCTCGCCGTGGTCGTCGGACTCGTCGCCGTATCGCGGACACGCGGTGCGCAGGGCCCAACCGACTGCGCCGTGCCGGCGGATGAGGTTCCATGCAACGCGTAGGCGACCGGGCCGTCTACAAGGCGACGACGGACCGCAGAACCTCGCCGCGCCGCATCCGCTCGAACGCCGCTTCGACGTCGTCGATCCCGATCGTCTCGCTGACGAATGCATCGAGGTCGAGGCGTCCTTGCTGGTAGAGGTCGACCAGCATCGGGAAGTCGCGGCTCGGCAGGCAGTCGCCGTACCAGCTCGATTTGAGGGCACCACCGCGCGCGAAGACGTCGATCAGGGGCACCTCGAGAGTCATGTCGGGCGTGGGTACGCCGACGAGGACGACCGTGCCCGCAAGGTCGCGTGCGTAGAACGCCTGCTTCCACGTCGCCGGCGTTCCGACGGCGTCGATCACGACATCGGCCCCGAATCCGTCGGTCAGCGCCCGTACCGCCTCGACGACGTCGGTGTCGGCGGCCTCGATCAGGTGCGTCGCTCCCTGCTGTTGCGCCCACCGGACCTTCTTCTCGTCGAGGTCGATCGCGATGATCTTCGCGGCGCCGGCGAGCCGCGCGCCGGCGACCGCGGCGATCCCGACACCACCGCAGCCGATCACCGCCACCGAGTCGCCGCGGCCGACGTTGCCGGTGTTGAGCGCGGCACCGAGGCCGGCCATCACGCCGCACCCGAGCAGGCCGATCGCCTCCGGATCGGTGGCTTCGACCTTCGTACACTGCCCGGCGGCCACCAGGGTCTTGTCGGCGAACGCGCCGATCCCAAGCGCCGGCGTGAGCTCGGTGCCGTCGTCGAGCGTCATCTTCTGGCTCGCGTTGTGGGTGTCGAAGCAGTACCAGGGACGACCGCGCCGACATGCGCGGCACCGCCCGCACACGGCCCGCCAGTTCAGGATCACGAAGTCGCCCGGTGCGACCTCGGTAACGCCGTCGCCGACCGACTCCACGACGCCCGCGGCCTCGTGCCCGAGCAGGAACGGGAACTCGTCGTTGATGCCGCCCTCGCGATAGTGCAGGTCCGTATGGCAAACCCCGCACGACGCGATGTCGACGACGGCCTCTCCCGGGCCCGGATCAGGGATGGTGACGTTCTCGAGAGAGACGGGCGCGCCCTTGCTTCGGGCCACCACTCCGCGTACGACCTGAGCCATCGGTTGTCCTCACTGTTCGGTGCCGGATGCCCGACGCTAGCCGACCGGCCCAGGCCGTGCCACAGGGTCAAGGCCAAGCGGGTGTTTCGAGACCATCGCGGAGTACCTCCAGGAACCGTTGCACGGCGAGCGGCGGTGGCGGTGCCCCGAACGTCACGGCATGCACCGACCGCCGGTCATCGCGCAGGCGGTCGACACGTACGCCCGGATGCCGGTGGCCGAGCAGTGCGAGGCCGGGCAGCGTACTGACGCCGATGCCGGCGGCGACGAGCGCCTGCACCGCGACGTAGTCGTCGGTCTCGAACCCGATCGCCGGCTCGAACCCGGCCAGCGCGCTGCGTGCGAGAAGGTGGCGGCGGCATCGCTCGCAGCCGGCGATCCAGCGATCGTCTGCGTAGGTGGCGAGGTCACCGCGGTCGCCGGGCCGATCGTCATCGGCAGCGGTCACCGCGTACATCGGCTCCTCGAGCACCGTGACCGCCGAGGTTCCCCGCAGGTCCGCGTCGTCTCCGTCGTGCTCGAAGACCAGCGCCAGATCGATATCGCCCGCGCGCAGGCCGTGCACGGATTCGGGTGGTTCCGCCTCGATCAGCTCGACGCGTACGTCGGGGTGGTCGGCCGCGAAGCGCGCGACCGCTGCCGGCACCAGCGTCGCCAGGGCGGACGGGAACGCCGCCAGGCGTACGCCACCGGCGCGCAGGCCCGCGTACGCGTCCAGCTCGGCGTGCGCGGCATCGAGCCGACCCAGGATCTCCTCGGCCCGCTCGACGAGCAGCCGGCCCGCCTCCGTCAGCCGGACGCCGCGGCCGACGCGCTGGACCAGCGGTACGCCGACCTCGGCCTCGAGTCGGGCCAGGTGATGGCTGACCGACGGCTGCGCGTAGTGCAGCGCCTCGGCCGCGGCGGTCACGGAGCCCTCCCGCGCGACCGCGACCAGGACCCGCAGGCGGTTCACGTCGAGCACACCCTCACTTATAGACCTCGTCGATGGACCGAGCAAGAACAGGCATTGGACCTATCGGTCGCCCGATGCGACCGTTGACGACATGCAGACACCGACCATCGCCGACGTCCTCGAGGCGCGGCGCCACCTGCGCCCCCACCTGGGTCCGACGCCCGCGAGGAGCTTTCCGGGACTCGACCGCGCCGCGGGCACGAGCGTTCTCGTGAAGCACGAGAACACGAACCCCACCAGCGCCTTCAAGGTACGCGGCGGACTCAACCTGATCGGCACGATGCCGTCTGTCGAGCGTCGCCGGGGTGTCGTCGGCTACTCCACCGGGAACCACGCGCAGTCGCTGGCCTACGCCGCTCGGACGTTCGACGTTCCCTGCACGATCGTGATGCCCGACAATCCGAATCCGACGAAGGCGCAGGCGGTTCGCGACCTCGGTGCGGAGCTGGTCGAGGCGGGGCAGACGTTCGACGACTGCCGTTCGTACGCCGAGAGCATCGCGCAAGAGCGCGGCATGCGGCTGGTCAGCGCCGCGAACGAACGCCCGATCATCGCCGGTGTCGCGACCCTGTACCTCGAGCTGATCGAGGATGCACCCGATCTCGACGCGATCGTCGTCCCCGTCGGCAGCGGCAGCGGTGCGGCCGCGGCGTGCCTGGTCGCCGAGTCGCTGGCACCGTCGTGTCGGGTGGTCGCCGTCCAGTCATCCGCGTCCCCGGCCGCGTACGAGTCGTGGCGTGCAGGCGAGATCGTCGAGCCGCCGAACCGGACCCGCGCTGAGGGTCTCGCGACGGGGTCCGGATTCGAGCTCCCACAACACATCTTCCGTGAGCGGCTCGCCGAGTTCGTGCTCGTCGACGACGACCAGATCCGCGACGCACAACGGATCATGCTGCACGAGGCGCACACCCTTGCGGAAGGTGCGGGTGCGGCAGCACTGGCGGCGGTCCTCGCGTACCCCGACTCGTTCCGCGACCAGCGGGTTGCGCTCGTGTGCACCGGAGCCAATGCGAGCGCGGCCGAGATCGGGGCGGCCGTCGTCGAACCCGTGATGGCATCCTCGGTACATGGATGAAGTCCGGCACCTCAGCACCGATGGATCGCGCGGCACGATCGTCGTGCACGAATGGAGCAACGACGACCCGACCTGGATCGCGGTTCTCGTGCACGGTTACGGGGAGCACCTCGGCCGCTATCCGCATGTCGCCGAACGGCTGCGGGCCGACGGTGCGGTCGTGGTGGGACCCGACCACGAGGGCCATGGGAGGTCCGACGGCGAACGCGTGCTGATCACGGACTTCGAGACCGTGGTCGACGATCTGCATTCCGTCGTGACGCGGGCGCGCGAGACGTACGCCGGGCTGCCCGTCGTGATGGTCGGGCACTCACTCGGCGGGCTGATCGCGACCCGCTACGCACAGCGACATCGCGACGAGCTGACCGCACTCGTGCTGTCCGGCCCGGTCATCGGGTCCTGGCATCCGACTGCGCTCGCCGATCTGCCCGAGATCCCGGACGACCCGCTCGACGTATCGACGCTGTCGAGGGACGCCGCCGTCGGCGTCGCGTACGCAGCCGATCCGCTCGTCTGGCACGGCCCGTTCAAACGCGAGACGCTCCGAGCGATTACCTCGATGCTACGAACCATCAACGAGGGTGGAGATCTGGGCACCTTGCCGACGCTGTGGCTGCACGGTGGAGCCGACGAACTGGTCCCGATCGGGCCGTCTCGCGAAGGGATCGAGACGATCCGCGGCGGCGAGTTCAGCGAGCACGTCTACGACGGCGCGCGGCACGAGATCTTCAACGAGACGAACCAGAACGACGTTCTCGACGACGCCGTCGCCTTCGTACGAGCGCATCTGGGCTAGGCCGAACCACGCCGCCGGTGGCCGATCGACCACGGAGCGTAACCGAATGACATCCCCTTCGTTCTAACCCATGGACGGCGCGGGCGATGCCGACTCGGGGGCACCGCGCTCGTTGTTACGTTCGGGAAATCCAACTCGAGTGCGCGCCCGAACGACTCAATAATGGTAGTCAACAAGGCGAAGAGGTATGTATGCGTAATCAAACACATATCCGTAAATATCTGACGAGGGGCGCGGTTGCCGCGGCCGCGGCGGGCATGGCCATCGCGCTCGCGGGCGCTCCGGTATCGGCGACCACCTCGGATACGGCCCAGACCCAGTCGCAGGACGGCCAGCGCATGTCGCCGGAGACCCGCGCGGCGTGGAAGAAGTTCGTACGCGGCGGAGGCAACATCACCGGTGGAGCTGCGCACGTCGTCGCAGGCGCCTGGATCGGTGCACCGTCGATCATCGTGTCGGCGACCGGCGGCGAGCTCACCCGTGACCAGCGCAGGGCATGGCGGCACTTCGAGCGCGGCGCCAACCACATGGGCAAGGGCGCGGCTCGCGTCGTGAGCAGCACGTACGTCGGTGCGCCCGGCTACGTACTCGACCAGATCCGCTCCGGTGCCACCCCGGCCGACCTCTCGAGCAGCGAGCTCGACCAGGTGTCGTTCCTGATGCCGGCCGAGGATCTCATCCCGGCCGATGTGGCCGATCTGTTCTGATCGATCGTCTCCGTGAAGTGGCGGCCGCCCCCGTACCGGTGGACGGCCGCCACTGACGACTCTTGAAGTACTGCGACACCCGTGTTTACGTTGAAGTGCCACGACCCTCGCGACGCAGGAGGGCAGGTGTGAGCCGTGACCGCCGATCTCTCGACGACGCATCACACGGCCCCGCGCGCAGGACGTCGGCAGTTGACCGCGGAGCTGTTCGCCACGCTCGCGGTCACGACCGACGACGACGAGCGGTGCCGCATCCGAGAGCGCGTCACGACGGTCAACATGAGCATCGCCCGGTCGATCGCGCGTCGGTTCCGTGATCGCGGTGAGCCGGCCGGCGACCTCGAGCAGGTCGCGTACGTCGGACTCGTCAAGGCGGTCAACGGGTTCGACGAACACCGTCACACCGACTTCCTCACGTACGCGGTGCCAACGATCTCCGGAGAGCTCAAGCGGCACTTCCGCGACCACTGCTGGTTCGTCCGGCCGCCGCGACGGATCCAGGAGCTCCAGAAACGGATCTCGCTGACCCACGAGTCACTCGGTCGGCAGCTCGATCACCGGCCGAGCACCGCAGAGGTCGCCGATCGCCTGCAGGTCGACTCGTCGGTCATCGAGGAGGCGCTCGCGACCGGATGCTTCGCACCCGCCTCCCTCGACCGGCTCGTGGGGGCGGCCGAGTCCATCCCGGGAGCGGAGATCGCAGAGTACGACCGGGGCTACCTGGAGACTGAAGTGTTGGTGCTCCTCGCCCCCTACGTACGCGCGCTGCCGCGACGGCAGCGTGAACTGCTCGGGATGCGCTACTTCCGCGACTGGACACAGGACCGCATCGCCGGCGAGCTCGGGATGAGCCAGGTGCAGGTCTCCCGGCTGATCGGCCGGGCGCTCGCCGGCCTGCGTCGTCAGCTCGACCCGGACGCTAGTGCGTGTCCTCCCAGCCGCGACGCAGGCACACGAACGATGCCATGAGTGCGGACGGGATTCCGATCGCTACCGCGAGGGTGTGCCAGGGCATCGAGTCGTACGTACCCGTACGCATCATCACGATCGAGAACGCGGTGAACGCCAGTCCGATCACCACGCAGGTGATCATCACGTCGCTGACGTTGTGCCGTTCCTGGTGCCCCTGCCAGTGCAGCTCATGACTGCCCAGGTGCACGGTGTGGCCGGCCATCCGGACCTCCCTTCTCCGGTCGTACCTCACCGATCGGGTACCCACTCGCGCCGATTCAGACGGCCGCGGCGATCCTGTGCAAGCCTTGACGCTCTCGCACGCACGGGAGGACAATGACCTCGCGTTCGGCCGGCAGCACGTCCCGCCTGCGATCGGTGAATCCACCCACCACTCGTCGCGTCCGTCTCGGTTCTGCTGCCGGAGTGCAGTGGTGTTTCCGCTCGCCGGTTCCGGCGAGACATGCCGTACCGGCCGGTGACGTGACTCGGAGGGTCCGGCGGCGTGGACCCCGCTTCTGGCTTACGCAGGCAGAACCTCCCGCGACGCCGGACCTCGAGCAGGCGCTCTACGGCTTGGGACAGTCGACCGTCGGCTCGGGCGGGGTGTCACGGTCGGCGCCGTCGCGCAGATAGATCTCCACATCGCAGATCTTGGCGACCTCGCGGTAGTTCTCGTCGAGCGCAGACTCCAGTCGGCCGTGTTCGTCGATGCCCCACGAGTTGAGCGGCTCCCAGCCGACGAACCACGTCGGGGCGTTCGGGCCGGAGAGGGTCGACGTCATCAGGTCGAGGTCCGGATCGAGCACCCGGAGAGGAAGGCTCCACAGGTAGGGATAGCCGGGCTCGAGTCCCGCCGCCTCGAGGACGTTCGCGTGACCGTACGCGATGATCACCTTGTCGTCGTCCAGCCGAGCGTCTTGAAGATACGACGTCACCGCCGTCTCGGTCGGGTCGTCGGCCATCGCCCCGCTCGCGACTCCTGCCACCGGGGTGATGGCCGCCGCTGCGATCACCACGCCGATCGCCGCGCGGCTGAGCAGGTGACGGGGAGAGAACGCGCCGAGCTGCGCGGCCGCAAGGGCCACTGCGGGCACGAGACCGATCAGGTAGTGCAGCCAGAAGCTGCCGCCGGCCAACACCGCGACGTACCCGAACGTCAGCATCGCCGCGGTCGCGACCGCCAACGACGCGTCGCCACGAATCGCGCGCCGGATCGTCGACAGATATCGCAGGCTGAGCAGCACGATCCCGCTGATGATGCCGACTCCGACCAGGCGCACCAGTCGCTCCGCCGGCGCGGAGAAGCTCTGCGTCGCGATCGTGTGTACGGCATCGGAGCGGAACCCGTACAGCGCGTGCCACAAATCGCCGAAGCCATGCCCGGCCGCCTCGGCCCAGAGCACGGTGAGCAGCAGCGGGATCGCGGCGCCGGTGACTCCCCACCCGAGGATGCGCCGGGCCCGCCGCCAGGTCAGGTCGCTGCGTACGCCCGAGACGACGAGGAGCACCACCGCGAAGATCAGGGCATCCGCGAAGTTCTGCTTGATCAGCAACGCGCACGAGCCGACCACGCCGGCGAAGACGGCGAGCATGACCTCGAACCGGACCGACCACGTTCGTCGTACGGCGGTCAGCGTCAGCGCACAGCTGAGCAGCACGAACGGTGCGGCGAGCAGTTCGCCGTTGATCGCGTTCGTCGCCATCAGGGGCGAGCCGAGCAGCGCGGCGGTCGAGCCCGCGGCCCAGTACGCGCCCCGGCGCTCACCGATGACCCAGCCTGCCCAGCCCGCGGCTATCACGGCGACCGCGATGGCGGCACAGCCCATCAGCCGGGCGGCACCCACACCACCGAGCAGGTCGGCGACCCACCAGTACGCGACGAGCAGCGGCGGCCGGTCGATCCACAGGTCGCCGTACAGAGACGGTCCACCGTTGTGCCACTGCCGCGCGACGAGGAGTAGGCCGGACTCGTCCGGGAACGCGGGTCGACCGACGAACGGCACGCGTACGAGAACCGCGAGGATCGCCGCGAGCAGTACTCCGGGCACGGCCGATCGCCAGCCCGGCCGTCGTGTCGTGATCGCCCCGATCGGGCGCTTTGCTGGTCGTAGTCCCCCGACGTGCACGGTCACACCCCGGTCATCGCCTGCACGGCGAGGCCGTCACCCGCTACTACGACCGGGCCGGTGTCGGCGGGCACGAAGACCGACTCACCCCGACCGAGCTCGCTCGTCCCGGTGCTGTCGGTGACGGAGATCTTGCCGTCGAGCACGAGCACGGCCCGGGGCTTCGGCTCCCAACGCACAGTGAGGCCGGGATCGAGCCGAAGCACCGAGAGCTCGAACTCCGGGTGCCCGGTCGTGTAGCTGCGCTCCGCGACGCCGACCCGGCGCGACGCCAGCGTCGCCGAAGCGAGCGGGCGGTACGTCAGTACCTCGAGGAACTGCTCGACGTCGGTCGGCTTGTCGGTGAGTCCCGCCCGGATCGTGTTGTCCGAGCACGTCGTCAGCTCGACGATGCCGCCGCGCAGGTATGTGTGCGGTGTTCCGGGCTCGACGCCGAGCGCCTCGCCGGGCGCGAGCGAGACATGCCTCATCAGGATCGCGAGCAGCACGGCAGCATCACTGGGGTACGACTGCGCGAAGTCGGCGGCGGTGTGCAACGACGGGTCGGGGGAGTTCGTTGCGGCGCTCGGTAGGCAGTCGATCATCGCGGCGACGTCGTCGGTGGACAGGCCGGCGATGTGGCGGCATGCCGCCCGCAGCGCGACGCGATCATCGGGGCCGTCGAGCAGATGTGCCAGCTGGCCGAACTCCCGCATCCCGGGCATCCGCCGCGCGAGCCAGGCGAACGTCTCCCGGGCCGCAGCGACCGGGCGGAATCCACACAACGCCTCGAAGGGTGTCACGGCGTACGCGAGCTCGGCCTTGTGGTTCGGGTCCTTGAACACTCGGTCGGTAGCCGGCGCGCGGCGGTCGGCGTCGAAGCCGACCGTCGCCTGGTGCTGGTCGGGATGCACCTGCAGCGACAGCGGTCGGTCGACCGCGAGCACCTTCAGCAGGTACGGCAGGCGGTCACCGAACGCGGCGCGTACGTGCGGGCCGAGAACGCCCGCCGGATCCGATTCGACCAGGCTGTGCAGATCATGCCGCGAGTCGACGAGCTCCGACGGAGACGTCGGATGGGCACCGATCCACAGCTCCGCCTGCGGCTGCTCGGACGCTGCCGTGCCGAGCAGCTCGGCAATCAAGGTTCGGCTGCCCCACGCGTACGACTTGGTCGGATTCTCAAGCAGGTACATACGAGTTCCCGCCGCCTCGCGACGCCCGAGCTACTCGCTGCTTTGTCGATTCAATGGTGCCGTCAGGCGCGGCACACGCCACTGTTACCCCCACGTAGCGATCTTAACCGACGTGCCAAGCTTCGCCGCAGGCATCTGGCCGTGATCGCCCGATGATCATCGGCGTCCCGTTCCGTCTGCCCACCGGGGGCGATGCCGCCTGCCTATTCGGACGACGACGGGAGAAGCCATGCGTACGCTCGCGATCACCCAGAACATCACCCTGGACGGCTCCATCGAGATGCTCGGGGAGTGGTTCGACCCGCAAGGGCAGGGCGACGTGGACAACTCCGACCTGATGGAGGAGCTGCACAGCCAGGACGGACGGGCAGACGGATTCCTCGCCGGCGCCGAACGTTCGAGGACCTGCGCTCCTACTGGCCGGAGCAGAGCGAGGACCAGACGGGCATCACGGACTACCTCAACCAGGTACAGAAGTACGTCGTGTCGTCCACGATCGACGACCCGCAGTGGCAGAGCTCGACCGTGCTGTCCGGTGACCCGATCGAGCAGGTACGTGCGCTCAAGAGCGAACCGGGCAGGGACATCGTCACCACCGGCAGCATCACGCTGTGCCACACACTGATCGCGGCGGGCCTCGTCGACGAGTACCGGCTGTTCACGTACCCGGTCGTGCAGGGCGGCGGCCGCAGGCTGTTCCCTGAAGGGTTCGAGCTACCGCGGCTGCGCCTGGTCGACGCGAAGTCGTTCCGCAGCGGCATCACGTATGCGAGCTACGCACCCGCGTAGCGCGACGGTATGGCTGGCTACACCCCGATTCGGTGGCTGGGCCCGGTGTGTGACGGCGCTTCGATGCATAGCGTCGAAACATGCACACTGCCACCAAGACAGCCACCTCTTCTGCCGTACGGCTCGATGAGGTTCGCAAGACGTACGGGCGGGGAAGCGCCGCCGTTCATGCGTTGGACGGAGTATCGGTCGAGCTGCCGGTCGGCAGCTTCACGGCGGTGATGGGACCGTCGGGATCCGGCAAGAGCACACTGCTGCATTGCGCGTCCGGTCTGGACCGTCCGACGTCGGGTCGGGTCCTCCTCGGTGATGCCGACCTTGCCGGACTGAAGGAGTCCGCACTCACGAAAATCCGCCGCGAGCGGGTGGGCTTCGTGTTCCAGGCGTACAACCTGCTCGACGCGCTCACGGTCGAGCAGAACATCGCGCTCCCACTTCGCCTGGCGGACCGCTCGTACGACCGGCGGCTCATCGGTGACGTCGTGCGCTCCGTCGAGCTCGACGTACCGCTCGACCGGCGGCCGGCCGCGCTGTCGGGCGGGCAGCAGCAGCGGGTCGCCTTGGCGCGCGCCCTCGTCACCCGACCCGATGCGATGTTCCTGGACGAGCCGACCGGAGCGCTCGATACTCGGACGGCACGAACGGTCCTCGGCGTGCTGCGGCGTGCGGTCGATCGACTGCAGCAGACCGCGCTGATGGTCACCCACGATCCGGTCGCCGCTTCGTACGCCGACACCGTGCTGTTCCTCGCGGACGGCCGCATCGTCGACCAGCTCCCACGGCAGAGTGCTGAGCGCATCGCCGAGCGCATGTCCCACCTCGGGGAGTGGTGAGCATGCCGTGGCTCGCATGGCAGACCATCCGCGCGCATCGCACGGGATTCGTCGCCGCATTCGTCGCCGTGCTGTGCGGCTCCGCACTGATCACCGCGTGCGGGCTGCTCGTGGAGTCGGGCGTACGTGGAGGGATGGAGCCCGAGCGGTACGCGTCGGCGCCGATCGTCGTCACCTCTCCACAGGCACTGCCCGTCGTCGAGGACATCGATCTGCAGTTTGCAGAACACTCCCGACTTCCCGAGTCGAAGCTCGCCGACATCGCGAGTGTGGACGGCGTGCGTACGGCGATCGGCGACGTGACCGTACGCGGAGGGCTGCGTACCCCGGACGGGACTACCGGAGCGGACGTGCACGGTTGGTCGTCCGCGCCCTTGGACGGGGCGGAGCTCACCGACGGGCGACCACCACACGGCGACCGAGACGTCGTACTCGCCGAGGGTCTCGGCGCACAGGTGGGTGAGACGGTCGAGATCGAGATCGGCGGTGTCACCACCGAGTATCACGTCGTCGGCCTCACCGGTTCCGGCGGCGAAGCGTTCGTCACCGACGCCGGTGTGCGGGCGTTGTCCGGCCACCCCGACGCCGTCGACGCCGCCGCCGTCCTGCCGGAACCGGGCACCGACCCGGGAGACCTCGCGTCCCGCATCGAGGGAGCAGTCCCGCAGGTGCACGTATCGACGGGAGATGACCGCGCGGAGGCCGAAGTCGTCGACCTCGGTGGCGCCCGGTCGTACTTGGTGCAGATCGGCACCGCCTTCGGCGGCACCCTGATGCTGATCGTGCTCATCGTCGTGGCGAGCACACTCGGGCTCTCCGTCCAGCAACGACGCCGCGAGTTCGCGCTGCTGCGCGCGATTGCCGCAACGCCCCGACAGGTCTACCGGCTGATCGGCGCCGAAGCCGTACTGGTCGCTGCCGTGGCCGCGGCCCTCGGGACGCTGCCGGGCATCGGTCTGAGCCGCTGGCTTCGCCACGTACTGGTCGACCTCGGCCTCGTACCGGCCGACTTCGACTTCGTGATGGGACCGCTTCCGGTCGTGGCCGCCGTGGCGAGCTGTGTCGTCGCCGCCTGGCTGGCAGGCATCATCGCCGCACGCCGCGCGAACCGGATCAGCCCGGTCGAAGCGCTGCGTACCGCCGCGGCCGAACCCGCTCGGCTCGGGCGCATTCGCCTGGTCATCGGTTGGCTTGCGATCGCCGCCGGAGCAACCTTGGGCTTGGTCGTACCTCTGGCCGTCGGCGGGCCGACCGCGCTCGGGGGTGCCGCGGGTTCCGTTCTGCTGCTCGTCATCGGCGTCGCCCTCGTCGGACCCTTGCTACTTACCGCGACGGTGCGGGGGTTGGCGCGGCTAGGATTCCGTCGCTCGACGGCCGGTTGGCTCGCGGACGCGAATGCGCGTGCGCACGCACGTCGACTCGGCACGGCCACCACCCCGTTGGTCATGGGCATTGCGCTCGCAGCCGTACAGCTCTTCGGCATGACGACCACGGCGAACGCGGCCGATGGGCAGCTCGACGACGGGCTCATCGCCGACAACGTCCTGGTGGCCCCCGACGGCATCGCACCGGAGGTGGTCGACGCCGCACGGGAGGTCCGAGGCGCGTCCGTGACGCCGGTCGCCCAGACTCAGGTGCTGGTCACGTACGACGAGCTGGGTGATCCCGTCACCGAGCCGTTCCCGGCTCAGGGAGTTTCACCGACGCGCCTCGACGCGAACCAGGACCTCGACGTACGCAGTGGAGACCTGAGCCGGCTGGCCGACGGGACGGTCGCCCTGAGCCGGTACGCGGCAGACGCGTTCGGTGCATCGATCGGGTCCCACGTGGAGATGCACCTCGGTGACGGCACGCCGTACGACGCGCGAGTCGTGGCGATCTACGACCGCGGCCTCGGCTTCGGCGACGTTACGCTGCCCGACGATGTCGTACGTTCGGCCACGACCAGCGGACTGAACGACTACGTGTTGGTCTCGGGCGCGGACCACGACGAACTGGCCGCGGCGCTCGAGCCGTACGACGACGTCGCTATCACCGAACGCGACGCGTTCGCCACCGCGCAGATCGACGGTCAGTCGGGGGACGAGACGCTCGGGTTGGTGTTGAACCTCGCCCTGCTCGCGTTCATCGGGATCGCGGTCGTGAACCTGCTCGTCCTGGCCACGGCCGCTCGCGTACGCGAGTTCGCGCTGCTCCGACTCGTCGGGGCGCGACCGAACCAGGTGCGCGCGATGATGCGACGCGAGACGGTGATCATCATCGTTGCGGCAGTCGTCGCCGGTACCCTCGCCGCGCTGCCGCCGCTGATCGGGTTCAGCGTCGCCCTCACCGGCTCCGTCGTGCCGAGCACCCCATCCGCGATCTACCTGACGATCGTCGCGATCGCGGTGGCACTCGGGTGGTGCTCGATCGGGCTGCCGACACGGTTCGCACTGCGCGACGACCCGAAGGCCGCCTTGGGGGTGGGCGAGTGACCCGGCCCGCCGGGTGGGTCCGGGTCAGTGTCCGATCGCCACCGGGTCGAGTTTCGCGATTCGGTCCGGGTCACCGATGAGCTCGATCGCCGTGATCCGGTCCGCCACCACGGTGAAGGTGTAGACGACCCGCGCTCGACCACCGACGTACCAGGCCATTGCTGGTACATCGTCGATGAGCACAGGCGTCGCACCCTTCGCGTACCGGCCGAACTCCGCGACCTTCGCCGCACCTCGAGTGAAGCTCTTCGCGCCGAGGGTGATCACCCGGTCGTCGGCGTGTAGCTCTGCATCGGGATCGAGTACAGCGAGGAGCGCCTCGAAGTCGGCGTTGCGAGCTGCGGTGAGGAAGGCGTCGACGACCATGGCCTGGCGTACTCGATCCACCTGGAGTGCTGCGCCACGCTCGCTCACCCGGACCCGTGCGCGGCTCGCGAGCTTGCGCGTCGTGGCCGCATTACGGTCGACGATCGGCGCCACGTCGTCGAACGGCACGGTGAAGATGTCGTGCAGTACGAAGGCGACCCGCTCGGCCGGAGTCAACGTGTCGAGCACGACCTGGAGGGCGTGCCCGATGGAATCGGCGAGCAGCGCCTCGTGTTCGGGATCGGACTCCGGCGTCCGGGCGATCGTCTCGGGGGGATCCGCTCGCAGGCTCGGCTGCGGCCGCGACCGGCGTGCCTCGAGCAGGTTCAGGCACACCCGGGACACGACAGTGGTCAGCCAGCTGCCGAGATTCGCGACGTCATCGGTGTCGGTGCGGTCGTAGCGGATCCAGGCTTCCTGGACCGCGTCGTCCGCATCGTCGGGAGAGCCGAGGATGCGGTAGGCGATCGCGCGCAGCCGACCGCGGTGCTCCTCGAAGCGTGCGGCGCGGCGAGCGTCGTCGGTGATCGCGCCCATCCATCTCCCTGTCCTGACCCGGTGCTGTGACCGGCGCCTCGTCACACATCTCACGCGAGGCCGGTCACTAAGGCTAAGCCGGCCATCACGCGTCGGTGTTCCACCACCGTACGAGGGGACCAATCATGAGCAAGGCAACCGACTCCACCGAACGCACCCTGGTCACGGGAGGCACCGGAACGCTCGGCCGACAGGTCGTACCGCAGCTTCGGGCCGCCGGGCTCGACCTACGGATCCTCAGCCGGAGCCAGCGAGAGGACGAGGCCGGCATCGAGTACGTGACCGGCGACCTGGTCGCGGACACCGGTGTTGCGGCGGCGCTCGAGGACGTACGTGTCGTTGTGCATCTCGCCGGCGGTAACAAGGGTGACGATGTCGCCGCCGGGCATCTTGCCGAGGCCGCAGCCCGAGCGGGTGTGCAACACCTCGTCTTCATCTCGGTCATCGGCGCCGATGCGGTGCCGGTGGGTTGGTTACGTTCCCAGCATGCCGCCGAGGACGCGATCGTGGCGTCGGGCGTGCCCTACACGATCCTGCGCGCCGCTCAGTTCGACGACCTGGTGCTGACCCTGGTCGAGAAGATGTCGAAGCTGCCGGTCATCCCGGCTCCCGGCGGGCTTCGCTTCCAGCCGGTCGACTCCGGCGAGGTCGCCGACCGGATCGTCGAGCTCGTTCTCGACCGTCCGGCTGGACGCGTCGCCGATCTCGCCGGCCCGAAGGTGTACTCGCTGCGCGAGCTGATCGACGGCTACCTGCGGGCGCGTGGCAAGCGCCGCCCGAAGCTCCCGGTGCGCATCCCGGGCAAGGCCGGGCGCGCGTACCGTGCCGGCGACAACCTCAACGTGACGAGTGCCGCGCATGGTCGGCGTACCTGGGAGGAGTTTCTGTCGACACGGGTGGGCGCCGCGAGGAGCCGGACGATCAGCTCGTGAGGCTCTCTGCCACCCGCGCCAGCTGCCCGGTGGTGGTGCCCCAACCGTCGGCGAAGCCCAGATCGGCATGCCGATTGCGGGCGGCGGCGTCACCGTGGCGCACGGTGATCCGGTAGTCCGTGCCGTCCGGGTGGTCTCGGAGCACGACCTCGGCGGTCATCGCTACCGGCGCCGGACCCGCCGGGCGCCATTGGCTGTCGATCGCGTTGGTGAAGACGATCCGTTCGTACTCGTCGATCACCAGGAAGCACGCGTCGAGGTGCGGGACGAACGCATCGCCGTCATCGCTCATCGAGGTGACGAGCCCGCCCCCGGGCCGGACTTCGAGGCGTTCGACGCGGCACACTGTCGGCGCTGGGATCCACCACTGGGCGAAGTTCGCCGGGTCGGTCCATGCGTTCCAGACAGCCTTGCGGGGCGCCCGGATCACCCGGTCGATGCCGAGGTCGAGATCGGGATTCATGTGTTCTCCTCAGGGGTTGTGACGAACCGCTCCAGGCGGTCGGTGCGGTCTGCCCAGATCCGGCGTTGGTCCGCGAGCCAGTCGCCGACGAGGCCGAGCTGCTCCTCGTTGAGCTCGCAGGTGCGGACCCGGCCGGCCTTCGTCGTGCGGATCAGATCGTTCGACTCGAGTACTCGTACGTGCTTCATGAACGACGGCAACGTCATCGGTGCCTCCTTCGCGAGGTCGCTCACGCTTGTCGGTCCACGGCCGAGCCGTTGCACCACTGCGCGCCTCGTCGGATCGGCGAGGGCAACCAGCACGCCATCGAGCACTGCCGAATACTGAGCCATGAGGCTAAGTATTGCGGTTCAAAACACTTAGCGCAAGGGCTAACTGTTAGCAGGCCGTTGCCGCGAGGCGCCGGATCGGGTGTGCGTCGCCGTGCATCACGATGGGAGGAGGTTCCGGCAAACCTCGGATCTGCGGCCAGGCGATCTCCGGGTGCGCATCGGTGATCTCCGCTGGAAGGTGATTCGTGGCCTCGCCGATGATTTGCAGGTTCCATTCGATGGCGTCCTCGGACATGTCTACGAGATCCTCGCCTTCGTCGTCGGGAGCGCCGACGTACCTCTGGCAGCGATCGATGGCCTGCAGGACATCGGCGATGCGTTGACCGGCATCTCGACTCACAGCGCGATCGCGTCCTCGAGCGCCGACTCCGAAATCGGCCGCTTGAGCAGCTGCACCGGGAACACGTCGATGTCGTCGCGGCCGAAGAGCTCCCGGGTCTCTTCCATGAGCCCGGACGCCCGCATGAGCTGGTTCCCATCTGCGGGATCCATCTCGACGAGGATGTCGATGTCACTGCCAGCATGCGCGGTGCCGCGTGCGACGGAGCCGAACACCTTCGGGTTCGTCGCGGCATACTTCGCTAGGAGCGCTCTGAACTCGTCGCGGCGCGCATCGAGGAGCTCGCGCAGGGCGAGCGTCTCGGGCGTCGGGCGTTCTTCGACATGCCTCCAGGGTACCGGGAACGTACCGTCATGATCGAAGACCAGGGCAGCAGCCGCGTTCACTGTTCGACCGCGTCACCACCGACGACGAGGATCACGCAGGCCCCGATGTGGTCGGGTTGGTGGAGCTGAGGGGACTCGAACCCCTAACCCCCTGCTTGCAAAGCAGGTGCGCTACCAATTGCGCCACAGCCCCGGGTGGATCAGACCTTGTCGGTCGCCTCGGCCCACAGATCCTTGTCTGCGCCGTTCGAGCGGACACGGCTGATCAGGAAGACCGCGCCAGCGACGGCGACGGCAATTGCCAGGACCTTCTTCATTTCTCTCTCCTTGTGGGTCGGCTGTACCGCACCGACCCTTGCTCGAGAACCCTCGCGCCCGGTCGGCTTGACTGAGCGAAT
Source organism: Solicola gregarius (assembly GCF_025790165.1). Lineage (GTDB taxonomy): Bacteria > Actinomycetota > Actinomycetes > Propionibacteriales > Nocardioidaceae > Solicola > Solicola gregarius. Next base: position 2,020,161 of record NZ_CP094970.1, on the reverse strand, counting down.
GTTAGCCGATGCCGCAAGCGTCCGGCGATGACGCCGGAGAAGGGTTCGGTGGGCCTACCTGGACTTGAACCAGGGACCTCTTCCTTATCAGGGAAGCGCTCTAACCAAACTGAGCTATAGGCCCGCACATCGATGCCGCAACCAGCCGATACCGACGAGTGCCGGCCCTCGAAGGCCGGCCAGCGAAGACTATCGCATGGCGGTCGTCGGCCCCAAACCCGAGGGTACCTGCAGGCCAGTGGCTCAGGTGTCCTCGGCCAGGGTCAACTCCAGGCCGCCCAACAGGCCGGCCGCGAGGTTGTAGAGGAATGCGCCCAGCGTTGCGATCGCGGTGATCAGGACGACGTCGACGGCCGACACCAGAAGCGCGAATCCGATCACGCGGCCATAGCCGACGTACTCGGTGATGTCGAAGGTCTCGGCGTTGTCGCTGAGCAGGCTCGCGACGCTCGAGTTCACGGCGTCCCAGACGCCCGCGGCACCGAGCACGAACCACACGATCGAGATCGCGATCACCGTCACGATCGCGAGCGCGATCGAGAGGGCGAACGAGACCTTCATCACCGACCACGGGTCGACTCGAGCGAGCCGCAGCCGCGCGGTACGTGCGGACGCGGCGTCGTACGTGGGATCGGGCGCCTTCGCCGGTGGCGTCGACTGCTGCACCGCGGGCTTGGACTTTGCCGACGGCGCCGGGCTGGGTCCGCTCTCCGCGGCGATCTCACCGGCCGTCTTCGGCTTGGCCTTCGGCGGGGCGGTCGCCGGTGCCGAGTTCTGGGTGGCCGAGGAACCCTGTGGACCCGAGGACCCTTGTGCCGGCCGACTCGCGTTCTTCGGCGAGGCGCCGTTGACCCGCTGCATCGACTGGGTCGGTGCGGGGTCGGTGCCGTTGCGCGCCGCCCCCTTCTGGGCCGACGAGCCCTTCGGACGTTGCGGCGCCACCGGCGTACTGCCGTCGGGCTTCCGGTCCGTCATGTGGCCTCCTGCCGATTGTCCTGCGGTGTCTCGTCTGCTGCCGCCGGCTGCGACTCTTCGTCGTCGTCAGAGTCTCCCAACAGATCGGGTCGCTCCGCGTTCCGAGCGATCGTAACGACCGTGTCTTCGTCACTCACACCGACGAACTTCACCCCCATGGTGTCACGACCCTTGTGCGGGACGTCAGACGTGCGGCTTCTGGTGACCTGTCCGCTCGCCTTGATGGCCATCACCTCGTCTCGGTCGTTGACCACGAGTCCACCCACGAGGGTGCCACGCTCGCCGGCGAGTTTCATCGCCTTGATGCCCAGACCGCCCCTGCCCTGGCGGCGATACTCCTCCACGAGGGTCTTCTTCGCCCAACCGCCGTCGGTCGCGGTGAAGACGTACTGCGGGTGGTCCGGATCGGCGATGTCTTCGGCCCGGATGACCGACATCGACAGCAGCTCGTCGGCCTCGCGGAACTTCATGCCGGTGACGCCCGAAGTGGCGCGCCCCATCGGCCGCAACTGCTCGTTGTCGGCGCGGAAGCGGATCGACTGTGCCTTCTTCGAGATCAGCAGCAGATCGTCGTCGGGTCCGACCAGCTCCGCGCCGATCAGCTCGTCGTCTTCCTCGCGGAAGTTGATCGCGATGACGCCGGCCTGTCGCGGGCTGTTGTAGTCGCCGAGCCGGGTCTTCTTCACCAACCCTCGGCGGGTGGCGAGGACGAGGTACGGGGATTGCTCGTAGTCGCGGATCGCCAGCACTCGGGCGATCTCCTCGTCCGGCTGGAACGACAGCAGCCCGGCGACGTGCCCGCCCTTGGCGTCGCGACCGGCCTCCGGGAGCTGGTACGCCTTTGTCCGGTAGACCCGCCCCGCGGTCGTGAAGAACAGGATCCAGTTGTGCGTCGTCGTCGCGAACATGTGCTCCACGACGTCGTCGCCGCGCAGCGTCGCGCCTCGTACGCCCTTGCCGCCGCGCCGCTGCACGCGGTACTGGTCGGTCTTCGTACGCTTCGCGTACCCGCCCCGGGTGATGGTGACGACGACGTCCTCGTCGGGGATGAGGTCTTCCATCGACAGGTCGCCGTCGGCGGGAATGATCTGCGTACGCCGCTCGTCGCCGTACTTGTCGACGATCTCACGCAGCTCGTCGGAGACGATCTGACGCTGCCGCGGCTCGCTCGCGAGGATGTCCTTCAGGTCGGCGATCAGGGTCTCGAGCTTCTCGAGGGTGTCCAGGATCTTCTGCCGCTCCAGGGCGGCGAGGCGACGCAGCTGCATCTCGAGAATGGCGTTCGCCTGGACCTCGTCGATCTCCAGCAGGTCGATCAACCCGGTACGCGCGTCGTCGGTCGTCGCGCTCGCCCGGATCAGCGCGATGACCTCGTCGAGTGCGTCGAGTGCCTTCGCGTACCCGCGGTAGATGTGGGCGTCCGTCTCGGCCTTGTTCAGCCGGAACCGGGTACGCCGCCGGATCACGTCGATCTGATGGGTGATCCAGTGGCTGATGAATGCGTCGAGACTGAGCGTCCGCGGCACGTCGTCGACGAGCGCCAGCATGTGCGCGGAGAAGTTGCTCTGCAGGTCGGTGTGCTTGTAGAGGTTGTTGAGCACCACCCGGGCGACGGCGTCGCGCTTCAGCACGATCACCAGCCGGCGCCCGGTACGAGACGACGAGTCGTCGCGTACGTTGGCGATGCCCTGCACGCGACCGGAGTCGGCCAGCTCGGCGATCTTCAGCGCCAGGTTGTCCGGGTTCACCTGGTACGGCAGCTCCGTGACGACCAGGTTGATCCGGCCGCCCGAGTCTTCCTCGATGTCGACGACCGCGCGCATCGTGATCGAGCCACGGCCGGTGCGGTACGCGTTCTCGATGCCCTGCTTGCCGACGATCAGCCCGTTGGTCGGGAAGTCCGGACCCTTCACCCGCTCCATCAGGGCCTCGAAAAGCTCCTCCTTCGAGGCGTCGGGGTGCTCGAGCGCCCACTGCACACCGTCGGCGACCTCGCGCAGGTTGTGCGGCGGGATGTTCGTGGCCATGCCGACCGCGATTCCGGCCGACCCGTTCACCAGCAGGTTGGGGATCCGCGCCGGGAGTACGACGGGCTCCTGCGATCTGCCGTCGTAGTTCGGCTTGAAGTCGACCGTCTCCTGGTCGATGTCGCGGACCATCTCCATGGCCAGCGGCGCGAGCCGGCACTCGGTGTACCGCATCGCGGCCGCCGGGTCGTTTCCGGGAGATCCGAAGTTGCCCTGGCCGGAGACCAGCGGCGCCCGCATCACCCAGGTCTGCGCGAGGCGCACCAGCGTGTCGTAGATCGCGGTGTCTCCGTGCGGGTGGTACTGACCCATCACGTCACCGATGATGCGGCTGCACTTGGAGAATCCACGGTCTGGTCGGTACCCACCGTCGTACATCGCGTAGAGCACCCGGCGATGCACGGGCTTGAGCCCGTCGCGTACGTCGGGGAGTGCGCGAGACACGATCACGCTCATCGCGTAGTCGATGTACGAGCGCTGCATCTCGACCTGCAGCTCGACCGGCTCGATGCGCGGATCCGGTGTGGTGCTCTCGGTCTCTGTCACGTGGTGTGTCCTCTGCTCATGGTGTTACGAATTGCGGCCGAAGCATTCCGACGGCCGACACCGAGGCGGCGACCGTCGAGGGTGCTCAGATATCGAGGAAGCGAACGTCCTTGGCGTTGCGCTGGATGAACGAACGCCGTTGCTCGACGTCCTCGCCCATCAGGATCGTGAACAGCTCGTCGGCCTGCGCCGCATCGTCGAGCGTCACCTGTCGGAGTACGCGGTTCTCGGGGTCCATGGTGGTGTCCCAGAGCTCGTTGTCGTTCATCTCACCGAGACCCTTGTAGCGCTGGATCGGCGCTTCCTTGGGTAGCCGCTTGCCCGCTTCGTCGCCGGCGGCGAGCAAGCCGTCACGCTCCTTGTCGGAGTACGCGAGCTCGTGCGGTGCGTTCGTCCACTTCAACCGGAAGAGCGGCGGCTGCGCCAGGTAGACGTACCCGCCGTCGATCAGCGGGCGCATGAACCGGAACAGCAACGTCAACAGCAGCGTCGAGATGTGCTGGCCGTCGACGTCGGCGTCGGCCATCAGCACGATCTTGTGGTAGCGGAGCTTCGCGATGTCGAACTCGTCGTGTACGCCGGTGCCGAGCGCGGAGATGATGGCCTGCACCTCGGCGTTCTGCAGGATCTTGTCGATCCGGGCCTTCTCGACGTTCAGGATCTTGCCGCGCAGCGGGAGGATCGCCTGGATCCGCGGATCGCGACCACCCTTGGCCGAGCCACCCGCGGAGTTGCCCTCCACGATGAAGATCTCGCACTCCTCGGGCAGCGTCGACTGGCAGTCGCTGAGCTTGCCGGGCAGACCGCCACCGCCGAGCAGACCCTTGCGGTTGCGGGCGAGATCGCGTGCCTTACGCGCCGCGGCGCGGGCGGTCGCTGCGTCGATGCCCTTGCGGACGACGACCTTGCCCTCCTGCGGATTCTCCTCGAACCAGGCGCCCAGCTGATCGTTGACGACGGTCTGTACGAAGCTCTTCGCCTCGGTGTTGCCCAGCTTGGTCTTGGTCTGCCCCTCGAACTGCGGCTCGGCGAGCTTGACGGAGATGATCGCGGTGAGTCCCTCGCGGATGTCGTCGCCCGACAGCCGGTCCTCGCGCTTCTTGATCAGGTTCCACGTCTCGGCCCAGCGGTTCACGGTGCTGGTGAGTGCCGCCCGGAAGCCCTCCTCGTGCGTGCCGCCCTCATGGGTGTTGATCGTGTTCGCGAACGTGTGCACCGACTCGGCGAAGCCGGTGTTCCACTGCATCGCGATCTCCAGGCTGAGCGCCGCGTCGCCGGCCTCGGACTCGATCGCGATGATGGACGGTTGGATCGACTCCTTCCTCGCGTTGAGGTGACCGACGTAGTCGATCAGGCCGTTGTCGTACCGGAACGACCGCTCCATGCCGGCCGAGCCTTCGGCGACCTTGACAGCGTCGTCGCCACCGTCGACCGCATCGGCAACGGTCTCGTCGGCGACGGCCTCGGCGATCGCATCGGCGCCCTCGCGCTCATCGCGAATCGAGATCCGGAGGCCCTTGTTCAGGAACGCGTACTCGCGGAACCGCGAGGTGAGCGTCTCGAACGAGTAGACCGTGGTCTCGAAGATGTCATTGCTCGCCCAGAACGTCGTGGTCGTCCCGGTCTCGTCGGTCGGCTCGCCACGTTCCAGCGGGCCATCCGGCTCTCCGTACGTGAACGACTGCGTCCATCGGTAGCCGTCGCGGCAGACCTCGACCTTCAACCGAACCGACAACGCGTTGACCACCGACACGCCGACGCCGTGCAGGCCACCGGACACCTTGTAGCCACCGCCGCCGAACTTTCCGCCGGCGTGCAGGGAGGTCAGCACCAGGGTCACCGCCGGCACCTTCTCGATCGGGTGTTCCTTGACCGGGATGCCTCGGCCGTTGTCGACGACGCGCACGCCACCGTCGGCGAGCAGTGTCACGTCGATCGTGTCGCAATAGCCGGCAAGTGCCTCGTCGACGGAGTTGTCGACCACCTCGTAGACGAGGTGGTGGAGCCCGCGCTCCCCGGTCGACCCGATGTACATACCGGGGCGCTTACGTACCGCTTCCAGTCCTTCGAGTACCTGGATGTTGCTGGCGTCGTACGAACCTTCGGTCACGCCTGCGTTCATGGCATCCTCGTCAGACACGCGGTATGGACCTCTCATCGTCAAGGGAAGCGGCATCGACACGCGATGCGCCGCCGGCCAGGCCGGCCGGACACAGCGAAGGATCACCGCATCGCAATGATCCTGAACACACCAAGTATACCCTTTCGTGGCCGCTCACGGCGTGTCGCGAGGTCCGAATCGGGTGTTCCGTGTACAACACCCCTCCCTGAGAGCGCCGCATTTGGCGTCTGACGGCCCGCATACCCGCGGATGACTCCCCCCTCATGCGTGGGTGCCCCGTTCGAGACGGCGATGGACCCACCTTGAGCGATGCCGCATGCTTGATGCCATGTCCACGACGACCCCGCCGGACCGGCGCGACCCCCTCGTGCCATCCGTGCACGAGGGACGTACCCGCGCGCCGAACATCGCGTGGTCGGGCGTGACCCTGGCCGTCTCGCTCGTGGCGCTCGTCGCGCTGATCGTCTACTCGCAGTCGACGAAGGCGGGCCAGCGTCACGATCAGGCCGCGATGGACACGATCGACGCCGATGGTGACACCGTTCGCGAGCTGCTGAGCTGGCTCGGCTACATCTCGATCGGTACGACCGCCGTCGCACTTGTCGTCTGCATCGCGCTCGCCGTCGTCCGGCACCGGTACGCGGCCGCCGTCGCCGCTGCGGGCATGGTTGCCGGCGCGAACATCACGACGCAGTTCCTCAAGCGAACCGTCATCGATCGATCGGACTTCGGGTACCTGTCGGTGCCCAGCATCCCGAGCGGACATACGACCGTCGTCATCTCGCTCGTGCTCGCCGCGCTGCTCATCTCGCCACATGGCACCCGGTTCGCGATCACGTTCCTCGGGTCGATCGTCGCGACCCTCGCCGGCGCCTCGACGGTCGTCGCCGGTTGGCACCGACCGGCCGACGTACTCGCCGCGCTGCTGGTTTCGCTGGCCTGGGGTGCTCTTGCCGTGCTCGTGCTCAGCGTCCGTCGTGCGGGTATGCCTCCGGCGGGCGGCTCGGCGCACACGTTCCTCTCCCTCATCGGCGCCGCGGCCGCCGGCGCACTCCTGGTCTTCGTCGGCGTACGCCCGGACAACGGGTGGACCGGTTTCGGCGACGCGGCCCTGATGCTCGGCTGTCTTGGTGTCGCGACCGCGGTCACCGTCGGGTGGTTCGCCCGGATGTCGGCCAGCCACTCGGTCTGAACGCCCTCAGCCGTACGTGTCGCGCGGCCCGCGACCGCCGGGTGCCCGCCGGAGACCTTTCGTCCATGACGGCGCCTGCGGACCGAGCACCTTGATCCGCTCAACGGTGCCGTGCCCCAGCTCCTCGTTCAGCTTTCGTACGACCGTCGGGGCGAGCAGCCGCATCTGGGTTGCCCACGCCGTCGCGTCGGCCTGGACGACGAGCTGACCGTCGTCGAAGCGGACCGGTACGCAGTGCTGGGCGACCTCCGAGCCCACGATGGTCGACCAGCGTCCGAACACGCCGTGGACGGCGATGTCTGCCTCCCAGCCGTACTCAGCGACAAGGCGGCCCATTGCAGCGTCGAGCAACTGTGGATCACGGTCGTCGGGATGGGAGCCCGCGAGCCGCGGGTCGTCGCGGGGCTTCTTGCGCTGCCGCCGTCTCGGGCGTGAGCCAGGTGCGCCACGGTACGAGCGTGCGAGGCTCCGCGCGAGGTCGAGCCCACTGCGATCGTGGCTCTCCGGCTCGGGCTTCTCCTCGGGAACGGGCTGGTCGTCAGGCACGGGACACGTCTCCGTCGCGAACGTCGAACCGCACACCACGAAGGCCGGCGGGCACATCCTCGGGAACGGCCGCGGTGATCATGACCTGCTCGGCCTCCTCGACGAGCGTCGCCAGTCGGTCGCGCCGGCCCTGGTCGAGCTCGGCGAATACGTCGTCAAGAATCAGGATCGGGTCGTCGCCCTCGTCGCGCAACAGGTGGTACGCCGCGAGCTTGCTGGCGAGCGCGAACGACCATGACTCGCCGTGGCTCGCGTACCCCTTCGCCGGCAGGGTGCCGAGCATCAACGTGATGTCGTCGCGGTGCGGGCCCACCAGGGAGACGCCGCGGTCGAGCTCGTCGCGGCGGCGTTCGACGACCGCGGCCGCGAGCGCGTCGGTGAGCGTCTCGCGATCGTGCTCCTCCGGGAGGTCGAACGACGGTTTGTACACACAGTCGGTGGCGAGCCGGTCGGATGCGGCATCTGCGGCCACCTTGGCGTACGCATCGGCGACGTACGGACGTAGCGCGGCGAGCAACTCGAGTCGGGCGGCGAGCAGCTCGCCTCCCGCGCGGGCGAGGTGGGCGTCCCACGCGTCGAGTGTCGCGAGTGCCCCGCCCTCGCCACCCGAGCGGCGGGCGGCCCCTGCCGTCTTGAGGAGGGTGTTGCGTTGCCGAAGGATCCGGTCGTAGTCGGCGCGTACACCCGCGAGGCGCGGTGAGCGCGTCGTCAGCAGGGTGTCGACGAAACGTCGGCGGTCGGTCGGGTCTCCCTTGACCAACGCCAGATCTTCGGGCGAGAACAGCACGGTGCGGAGCAGCCCGACCAGCTCACGCGGGCGCGGCAGCGGCGACCGGTTGACCCGCGCGCGGTTGGACTTGCCGGGGTTGATCTCGACCTCGAGCAGGGCGGTGCGCTCGTTGCGTACGACCGCCGCGCGGACGATCGCCTGCTCGGCTCCGAAGCGCACCAGCGGCGCCTCCGACGACACTCGGTGTGAACCGAGGTTGGCGAGGTAGTCGACCGCCTCGACGATGTTCGTCTTGCCCTGACCGTTCGGGCCGACGAACGACACTGGTCCGGTCGAGAGGTCGAGGTCGAGCGACGCGTACGAGCGGAAGTCGTAGAGCCCGAGGGCGGCGACGTGCAACGGCCGACTAATCCGGCTGCGTCGGCGGCTTACCTGCCCTGACGGCATGCCCGCCGAACTGGTTGCGCATCGCGGCAACGGCCTTCATGGCGGGCGGATCGTCCTCGCGGGACGCGAACCGCGCGAACAGCGCCGCCGCGATCGCGGGCATCGGCACCGCGTGGTCGATCGCCGCCTCGACCGTCCAGCGGCCTTCGCCGGAGTCGTCGGCCCAACCGGCGATCGCGGCGAGTCCGGGGTCTTCCTGGAGCGCCTGCACCAGGAGGTCGAGCAGCCAGGACCGTACGACCGTGCCGGTGCGCCAGGAGTTCAAGACTTCGGTGACGTTCTCGACCATGTCGGCCTTCTCGAGCAGCTCGTACCCCTCGGCGTACGCCTGCATGACGCCGTACTCGATGCCGTTGTGCACCATCTTCGAGAAGTGGCCCGCGCCGACCGGTCCGGCATGGACGAAGCCGACGCCCGCGTCGCCTTCGGGGCGGAGCGCGTCGAACGCGGGTTGCACCTTCGCGATGTCGTCGGCGGCACCGCCGCACATCAGCGCGTATCCGTTGTCGAGGCCCCAGACGCCGCCGCTGACTCCGCAGTCGACGTAGCCGACACCGTGCTCGGTGAGCGCCTCTGCGTGAGCCTGATCGTCGGTCCAGCGCGAGTTGCCACCGTCGACGACGACGTCACCGGCGGACATCAACCCGCCGAGCTCGTCGATCGTCGCGCGGGTGGCGTCGCCGGCCGGCACCATCACCCAGACGACCTTCGGCGACGGCAATGCCGCGACGAGCGCTTCGACAGACTCGACGTCGCTCAGATCGGGGTCACGGTCGTAGCCGGTGACGGTCACACCACGGCGCCGCAGGCGCTCGCGCATGTTGCCGCCCATCTTGCCGAGACCGATGAGTCCAAGGTGCATGGAGGCTCCTTACCGTGGGTCTAGCTCTGCAAGCGTACGGGCATGATCAGGTAGCGGAACGCGAGATCCGGGTCGGCACCGACCTCTGCGACGCCGGCGATCGAGGCCGGTCGCGTGTGCTGCGTGAAGGCCATGTGGACGACGGGTTCGCCCATGACGTTGAGCCCGTCGAGCAGGTACTGCGGGTTGAACCCGATCGAGATGTCGTCGCCGTCGACGGTGGCCTCGATCGTCTCGGACGCCTGCGCATCCTCACCGCTGCCGGCCTCGAGCATCAGCTGGCCGGCCGAGAACGAGAGGCGGACGGGTGTGTTTCGCTCGGCGACGAGCGAGACGCGCTTGACCGCGTCGGTCAGGGTCGCCGTCGAGACGTACGCGATGGTCGTCGATTCGGCCTGGAACAGCTGTCGTACGCGGGGAAACTCGCCCTCGAGGAGGCGGGTCGTCGTACTGCGATGTCCGTTGCCGGCAACGCCTTCGAAGCCGATGAGGCCCTCACCGGCACCGTCGGCGGAGATCGCGATCGTCACGTCTTCACCACCGGCGAGCGACTTCGCCGTCTCGCCGAGCACGCGAGCGGGGACGAGCGCCTGAGCCGATGCGCCGGTGTCGTCGGGGAACCAGTCGAGCTCGCGAAGGCTGGCGCGGAAACGATCGGTGGCCATCAGGGAGATCTTCGAACCCTCGATCTCCATCCGGACTCCGGTGAGCAGCGGCAGCATGTCGTCGCGTCCGGCGGCCGCGACCGCTTGCGTGACGGCGGTGGCGAACTGGTCGGCGTTGATCTTGCCCGAAGCGCTGGGCATCTGGGGGAGGGTCGGGTAGTCCTCGACCGGCATCGTCTGCAGGCTGAACCTGGTGCTGCCGCAGGTGACGGCGACCTTGGCTCCGTCCATGGCGAGGTCGACCGGCTTGTCGGGCAGGCTCTTGCAGATATCGGCGAGCAGGCGCCCGGAGACCAGCGCGGTGCCCTCGTCGGCGACCTCCGCCGGCAGGCGTACGCGCGCCGAGGTCTCGTAGTCGAACCCCGACAGTGAGAGGCCGTCGTCGTCGGTCTCGATCAGCAGGCCGGCGAGTACGGGAACGCTTGGGCGGTTGGGAAGCGTTCGCGCGGTCCAGGCGACAGCGTCGGCCAACGTGTCGCGGTCGATACGGAACTTCACAACGCACTGCCTCCAGGTTCGTGGATGCTCGACCTCGGTCGTGGGGAATTGCATCCTGCCATGCCGAGTGGGACCAGCCTAATGCCCGGTTGTGACGCACGGAGCGCCGATGAGTTCGAGGAGCGGTTGTCCCCAGTTCGGGCCGGTGTGGAAGTTGTGGTTCGTTGTGAGTCACCTGTAGGTACCGGGTTGTCCATAGCGGTTGTGGATACTGTGGATAAGCCCTGTCTGGCGAGGTCAGCCCGGATATCTACTGGTGGACGACGTGTGTACGACCTCGGGACAAATGACAAACCGCGGTGGACGACCGAGCGTCGTCACCAGGGCGGCGCGTGATGTTCACATGTCGTTCGGCGCAATCCACGAGTTGTCAACATGTTCGTCCCCAGGCTGTGGGGTACCGAGAGAGTGCCGATCGAGCTCAGTGCCGGGCCTGCTGCTTGATCCGGTTCGTCAGTTCGGTTACCTGGTTGAAGACACTGCGACGCTCGGCCATCAGCTCGCGGATCTTGCGGTCGGCGTGCATCACCGTCGTGTGGTCACGGCCACCGAACTGCTGACCGATCTTCGGTAGCGAGAGGTCGGTGAGCTCGCGGCAGAGGTACATGGCGATCTGGCGTGCCTGGACGAGGTTTCGGCTCCGGTTCGGCCCGCAGATCTCCTCGATGCTGTATTCGGAGTACGCCGCGGTCTGCGCGATGATCAGCGCGGCGGTGATCTCCGGCTCGCCACCCTCGGGTATGAGGTCCTTGAGCACGATCTCGGCGAGTGCGAGGTTGACCTCCTGGCGGTTCAGGCTGGCGAACGCGGTTGCTCGGATGAGCGCTCCCTCGAGCTCGCGGATGTTGGTCTGGATCTTGCTCGCGATGAACTCGAGTACGTCGGGCGGTGCGGTGAGCTTCTCGGTCGCGGCCTTCTTTCGGAGGATGGCGATCCGGGTCTCGAGGTCCGGCGGCTGGATGTCGGTGATCAGGCCCCACTCGAACCGGTTGCGGAGCCTGTCCTCGAGCGCCTCGAGACGCTTCGGCGGCCGATCGGAGCTGATCACGATCTGCTTGTTGGCGTTGTGCAGGGTGTTGAAGGTGTGGAAGAACTCCTCCTGGGTCTGGATCTTGCCCTCGAGGAACTGGATGTCGTCGATCAGTAGTACGTCGACGTCGCGGTAGCGGCGTTGGAACGCAGCGGCGCGATCGTCGCGGATCGCGTTGATGAAATCGTTGGTGAACTCCTCGCTGCTCACGTACCGAACTCGCGACCCGTTGTAGAGGCTGCGTACGTAGTGGCCGATCGCGTGCAGAAGGTGGGTCTTGCCGAGTCCGGAATCGCCATAGATCAGGAGCGGGTTGTACGCCTTGCCCGGGGCCTCGGCGACGGCGACGGCGGCCGCGTGTGCGAAGCGGTTCGACGACCCGATGACGAAGGTCTCGAAGAGGTACTTCGGGTTGAGTCGTGCCTGAGCCGCGCCATTGGGGTCTCCACTCGACCTGGCGCCCACATTCTGCGCCGGTGGCGGCGCGGAGTCGTACCCGCCGTGCCTGCCGGCGTCCGCGTGGGGATAGCGCTCCTGTTCCACCTGCTGATTTGTCGACAAATCGTCTTGTCGCTCAGTCGACTCCTGTACGGGAAGCTCGGGATCGACGGTGACCGCCAACCGGATCTCGCGCTGCAGGATGTGACTGAGGGACTGTTCGAGTCGCGGGCGAAGGCGGGTCTCGAGCTGGCTTCGCGTGTAGTCGTCGCGTACCGAGACGATGAGGGTGTTGCCGTGCAGGGTCTCCGGCCGCGACGCGGTGAGCCAGGCCTTCACGTTGACGGGGAGTTCGGAGACGAGCTGTCGCCAGGCGGTGTCGAGCGGAGGTTCGGTATCGGTGGAGGGGGTCGATCCTGCGGTGCCGTTCGTTGGTGCGGTCTCGTGGTCGTCCACCGCGGTCCCCATTCTGTCGTAGCCCGTCCCGGGCTCATCTCCACACAGTTATCCACACCATGTGCATTGCGGCACAAGGCCGGCACTATCCCCCTGATAGCCCGGAATCTCGGCCGAGATTCGATTCCGGATCGTGCCCCAGCCGTCGAGTCCGGGGTCGGACGCTAACAACCATCCTCGCACCTCTCAACCGGTTGTCCACAAGGTGTTGGAATCGGTTCGGCACGCGGGCGGCGTGTCGTACCCTCGTTTCGGCGGCCCCGAGTGCGATAGTGGCGGGTTTGGCCGCGTTTCGGTAGCGGTGGGGGTCGGTTTGACCCCCACGTGCACGCCCCGTACCGTTGGGAGGTCGGAACACTTCGACTCCTGTCGCATGCCCGCGACCATTCCGTGGCGCGCGGGTGAGCGGTGGCAGTCGAACCGCCGGACTCAGGGGCCTCGCCCGCCGTCATGCCGGCTCGCCCGGACCGAGAACGAATCCCATAGGGGAGCATTGCCGTGAGCAAGCGCACGTACCAGCCGAACACTCGTCGTCGGAGTAGGAAGCACGGCTTCCGTCTCCGGATGCGCACGCGCGCAGGGCGCGCGATCGTGTCCGCGCGTCGCAGCAAGGGTCGCCAGAAGCTCTCCGCCTGAGCCCCGCGTGCTGTCGACCGCGCATCGCCTTCGCGACGCGGAGGATTTCCGGACGACCACGAGACACGGCAAGAGGGCATCCTCCCGAACGCTCGTGGCGCATCTCCGCCTGCCCGAGGGCGCGAGTGCCGATGAGCCGCTGGTGGGCTTCGTGGTCGGACGCAACGTCGGCTCGGCCGTCGTACGCAACGCGGTGAAGCGGCGACTCAGGCATCTTGTGCGGGGTCGGCTCATGCTGCTCCCGGCCGGTTCGGCTCTCGTTGTCCGGGCGAAACCGAACGCCGCGGGTGCGACGAGCGCCGACCTCGGCGCCGGTCTCGACGACGTCCTTTCGCGCGTGTTGGACCCCCGATGAAGTACCTTCTGATCGGCTTCATCAAGCTGTGGCGGTTTGCGATCAGTCCCCTGTACGGCGACGTTTGCCGGTTCTATCCCTCGTGCTCTGCGTATGGCCTCGAGGCCGTCCAAACGCATGGAGCACTTCGCGGATCGTGGCTGATCGTCCGCCGGATCTCCCGCTGTCACCCGTGGAACGCAGGTGGCTATGACCCCGTGCCGGGCACTCCGGCCGCCGAACGTGAACGCCGCCTGGCGATGCGGCAAGGAGCTTAGATGGGCGACTTCTTCAACACGATCCTGTCCCCGCTGTACTACCTGGTCTCCGGGATCATGCTCGGCTGGCACTGGGTGTTCGAGCACCTCGGTCTCCCGGCAGACTCAGGCTGGACCTGGATGCTGTCGATCGTCGGGTTGACGGTCACTATCCGGGCGATGTTGATCCCGCTGTTCGTGAAGCAGATCAAGAGCAGCCGGAACATGCAGTTGCTCCAGCCGCAGGTCAAGGAGCTGCAGAAGAAGTACGGTCACGATCGTGAGCGGCTCGCTCAGGAGCAGATGAAGCTGTTCAAGGATACGGGCACCAACCCGTTGTCGTCGTGTATGCCGCTGCTGTTGCAGATGCCGATCTTCTTCGCGCTGTTCCGGGTGATCGACCACGCGGCAAACGGTGAAGCGCGGGGCTTCCTGAAGGAGGAGCAGGCGGAGTCGATCAAGGACGCCGTGTTCCTCGGCGTGCACATCGCAGACCGGTTCGTCGACGGCGATACGACGGTGAAGCTGATCACCGGCACGATGGTCGTGATCATGTGCGCGACGACGTTCACCACCCAGCGGCAGTTGATGAGTAAGAACATGCCGCCGTCGGCGATGACCGGCCAGTATGCGCAGACGCAGAAGATGATGCTGTACGTGCTGCCCTTCGTGTTCGCTATCGGCGGTATCGCGTTCCCGATCGGCGTGCTGATGTATTGGGTGACCTCGAACCTGTGGACGATGGGCCAGCAGTTCTGGGTGATCCGGAACAATCCGGTGCCGGGAACCGAGGCGGCCAGGGCGAAGGAGCGCCGCGACGCGGCGAAGGGTAAGACCGTAGCGCCGCCGGAGGGTGCTACGTCGACAGAGACCAAGACCGAGACGAAGGCGCCGCCTCAACGGCAGCAGCCGAGGAACCAGTCTCGAAAGAACCGCAAGAAGCCAGGTGGGGGCAAGTGACGTTGAACGAGGAGGCCGTGGTGTCGGACGACGCATCGGTGGTTGAGGAGAAGCCGGCGACGAGCCGGCGCGATCGGCTGGAGGCCGAGGGAGATATCGCGGCGGACTTCCTCGAGGAGGTGCTCGACATCGCCGATCTGGACGGTGACATCGATATGGACGTGGACGGCAACCGTGCCGCCGTCTCGATCGTCGGCGCCGACCTGATGCAACTGGTCGGGTCGGATGGCGAGGTGCTCGAGGCGCTGCAGGAACTCACCCGGCTCGCGGTTCTACGAGACACCGGCGAGCGGTCGCGTCTGATGCTGGACGTCGGTGGTCATCGGGCCGAGCGCCGCAAGGAGTTGGAGTCGCTCGCCCAGACCGTGGTCGATCGGGTCCGTGAGGGTGGCGAGTCGCAGCGTCTCGATCCAATGTCGCCGTTCGAGCGGAAGGTCGTGCACGACGCGGTTGCGGCGGCCGGCCTGACGAGCGAGTCCGAGGGTGAGGAGCCCGAGCGACGCGTCGTGGTGCTGCCGACCCCGTGAGAGACGGGGATGTTTCACGTGAAACACCTCCACCGCCTGCGCAGGCGGTGGAGGTGTTTTCGGATCGGCTCCCACTTGCTCGTCGCTATGCGGACCTGCTCGTGGGAGCGGGAGTGGGGCGCGGACTCCTTGGTCCGCGTGAAGCCCCTCGGGTGTGGACCCGACACCTGCTCAACTGTGCGGTCGCCTCGGATGCGGTTCGTCAGGGAGAACGGGTAGCAGACGTTGGGTCCGGCGCCGGACTCCCCGGCCTCGCCTGGGTGATCCGGCGCGAGGACCTTCGAATGGTTCTGGTCGAGCCACTGCTCCGCCGCTCGACCTTCCTGAGCGAGTGCGTGGAGGACCTTGAGCTCACGGCCCGGGTCGAGGTGGAACGGACCCGCGCCGAGGACTGGTCGGGCGAGGGGTTCGACGTTGTCACCTCTCGTGCGGTGGCCCCGTTGGAGCGTCTTGTCCGCTGGTGCGCACCGCTCTGCCGACCCGGCGGTCGGATCGTGGCGCTGAAGGGCTCCTCCGCCGTGGGGGAGATATCGGATGCGGCCCCCGTGGTCGGTCGTGTCTCCGATCATCCGGCCGCCCTGACCACGTACGGTGGTGAGGTGCTCGAGCATCCGACCACCGTTGTGGAGATTCATGTCGATCGGCCGCATGGCGCGGCACGTTGATCACGGAGCGAAGAGGGAGGGTGTCAATGCCTGAAGCGACGGTGCCGGGAATCGGTTGGCCGCATCGACCACACGGCGATGTGGCCGGGGATCATCTCGGCTGGGTGAGCCGCGAGGTCGAGGATGTTTCACGTGAAACACACAGTGAGACCACGACGCGAGACCACGATTCGTTCGGCCCGACGCCGGCGCCGGGTACACGGGCGTACCCGCGTGCCGGCGACATCGTGGACCTCGGACCGGTAGGCGACGATTCGACGCCACTCGCCGCGGCGGTCGCCGAGCAGGTGAACCGGATGGCGCTCGATACCCGACCCTTCCCACGCCCCCGTGCGACGCGAGTATTCGTGGTCGCCAACCAGAAGGGTGGCGTGGGCAAGACAACGTCGACGGTCAACATTGCGGCATCGATGGCGCAGCACGGACAGCGGGTGCTCGTCGTGGACCTCGACCCGCAGGGCAACGCGTCTACGGCGTTGCAGATCGATCACCGCCAGGGCACACCCGGCATCTACGAGGCGATCGTCGACGGTCAACCATTGAGCGCCGTGATCCAGGACTGCCCTGACCTCAAGGGCCTGTCCGTGGTTCCGGCGTCGATCGACCTCGCCGGCGCGGAGATCGAACTGGTCTCACTGGTTGCCCGTGAGTCACGCCTACGAAAGTCGCTCGATGCGTACCTCACCGAACGTGAGGAGGTCGGCGACCGGATCGACTACGTCTTCATCGACTGTCCCCCGTCGCTCGGCCTGCTGACGGTGAACGCGTTGGTCGCCGGGCGCGAGATGCTGATCCCGATCCAGTGTGAGTACTACGCACTGGAGGGCCTCGGTCAGCTCATGCACAACGTCGAGCTCATCAAGTCCCACCTGAACCCGTCGTTGTCGGTGACGACGATCCTGCTCACCATGCACGACGCGCGTACGAGGTTGTCCGCCGGTGTCGCGGACGAGGTGCGGCAGTACTTCGGAGACCTCGTGCTACGTACGGCGGTCCCGCGTTCGGTGCGCATCTCGGAGGCGCCGAGCTATCAGCAGACAGTCATGACCTATGACCCGACGTCGCCCGGCGCGATGTCATATCTCGAGGCATCTCGAGAGATAGCGGAGTCGAAGGAGGCCCGATGAGCACGCGTAGGGGACTCGGCCGAGGGTTGGGAGCACTGATCCCGTCGGCGCCACCCGAAGAGGCGACAGACACGTCAACCGACGCGGCCGCGGCGATCGGTGTCGAGCCGGCGCCGATCGCGCCTGCTACTCCCTTCGACGGGGATCAGTCGCCGGGCGACCTGGCCGATGTCGAGGGTGCTCGCTTCGCCGAGCTCCCGGTGGACCACATCACACCGAACGCGCGGCAGCCACGCGAGGTGTTCGACGAGGACGAGATGGCCGAGCTCGTGCACTCGATCAGCGAGATCGGTCTCCTGCAGCCCGTGGTCGTTCGGTCGAACGGCGATCGCTATGAGCTCATCATGGGCGAGCGTCGCTGGCGAGCAACTCGGCAGGCGGGGCTCGAGACGATCCCCGCGATCGTGCGCGACACGTCCGACGAAGATATGCTCCGCGACGCCCTGCTGGAGAACCTGCACCGCTCGCAGCTTAACCCGCTCGAGGAGGCCGCGGCGTACCAGCAGCTCTTGGACGACTTCGGCTGTACGCAGGACGTGCTCGCCAAGCGAATCGGGAGATCACGGCCGCAGATCAGCAACACCCTCCGGCTGCTGCGACTCACGCCGCCGGTCCAACGCAAGGTCGCTGCGGGTGTGCTGTCGGCCGGTCACGCTCGTGCGCTGGTGACGGTCGACAACGCCGAGGTGCAGGACCGACTCGCCCAACGGGTCGTCTCGGAGGGCATGTCCGTACGCGGTCTCGAGGAGATCGTCGCCGTCGGGGAGAACGACGGCGAGAAGCCGCGAGCGCGCAAGGCGAAGGCGACCGCGCCGCGGCTTGCGGATGTATCCGCCCGGCTGTCCGAGCGATTCGACACCAGGGTCAAGGTGGATCTCGGCCGCACCAAGGGCAAGATCACGGTCGAGTTCGCTTCGATCGACGACCTCGAGCGGATCGTCAAACTGATGGATCCACAAACCAACTAGTACACAAAGCTCTTTATCGACAAATGCACTTTGTTAGCACCTATTGAAAGAATCCTTTCGATAGGGCACAGTATCGAAACATGTCTTTCGATACTCGCCAGTTGACGACCGCGGCCGAACTGAAGGCGCTCGCTCATCCGCTCCGGCTGGCAATCGCCGAACGCCTCGGCATCGATGGTCCGATGACCGCGTCCGAGCTCGCCGAGGTACTCGACGAGACACCGGCCAACTGCTCGTGGCATCTCCGCAAGCTGGCCGAACACGGGCTGGTGGAGGAGACGAACGAGGGACGCGGACGTCGGCGGCCCTGGCGGGCGACGTCGGTCGGACTGACCTGGGACGAGGGTACCGACGATCCGAACCGGAACGCGGCCGGCCGCGAGCTGACCGAGCAGATCATCCAGCGAGAGGTCGACCGGTTCCGGCGCAACCGGATCGTCGCCGAAACGGACGAGTGGCGACTCGGCGCGATCCAGAACGCCGTGTGGATGACCGAGGCAGAGGCGAGCGTGTGGCACGACGACCTCAAGGAGGTCATGATGCGCTACCGGGGTCGGCTGACTGGCGACGCCGACCGGCCCGACGGCGCCCGTTTGGTGCACATGCTGGCACTCGCCAGCGTCGATCGGGAGGGCGATCGTTGAGGGCCGCCCTGAAGAGCCGACAGTTCCGCCGGCTGTTTGCGGGAGTCGGCTGGACGCTCGCGGGCGAGTCCATCCTGCTCCTCGTTCTCTCCATCTGGGTGAAGGACCTCACCGGGTCGAGCGCGGCAGCGGGCATGACGTTCTTCTGGTTGGTGCTCCCGTCGGTGCTGGCGCCGCTGCTGGGGTGGGCCGTCGATCGGTATCCCCGCAAGAAGTTCCTGGCGTGGGGGAATCTCGCCTCCATCCTCACCGTGGCACCACTGCTGCTCGTACGAGGAGAGGAGCAGCTCTGGATCGTGTACGCGTGCGCGTTCGCGTACGGGACCTCCTTCGTGATGCTGCCCGCTGCACTCAACGGCCTGCTCAAGCTGATCCTGCCGCCCGATGACCTCGTCGAGGGCAACGGCGTACTCGGGACGACGAAGGAAGCGCTTCGGATCGGCGGTCCGATCACCGGCGCCGCGATCTACACGGTGGCGGGGCCACATGCGGTCATCGCCCTGACGATCGCCGCCTATGTCGTTGCCGCCTGCGTCATCGCGACCATGGACGTCGACGGCGATCGGGTCGAGCCCACCGACGAGTCGACGCGAGATTCGCTGCTCATTGGTGTGCGGCACGTAAGACGGGACCCCCTGCTGCTCCACCCACTGGTCGGAGTGGGGCTGGCACTGGTGGTCTTCGGATTCAGCGAGTCCGTCATGTTCGCGATCGTCGACGCGTTCGATCGGCCGGCGGCGTACGTCGGCGTCGTCGTCATGGTGCAGGGGATCGGCGCGGTGGCCGGAGGTGTCGCCGCGGCGGCGGTGATCCGCCGGATCGGCGAAGCGGCGGCGATCGTGTGCAGCCTCACGCTGTTCGCGATCAGTACCGCGACCATCGCCCTCGCACCGGCGATGTGGGTCGTTCTGGTAGCGGTCGTCCCCACCGGAGTCGGTCTGCCGCTGACGATCATCGCGCTGATGACCTTGATGCAGCGGCGCACTCCCGCGCCGATCATGGGCAGGGTGTCGGCCGCCTTCGATGTCATACTCGGCACACCACAGACGATCTCGATAGCCGTCGGCGCCGGCCTGGTCACCATCCTGAGCTACCACGCGATCTACGCGGTGATGGCTGCTACCTGCGTCACCGCGATGATCTACGTGTATGCCATGGCGATACGAAAACCGGGCCGTTCCCCGGCAGGGGACGGCCCCGAATCGGGACTCGACGTCGTCAGCCGACGAAGTCGCTGAGGTCCTTCAGCAGCGCCGCCTTCGGCTTCGCGCCGACGATCGACTTCACGACCTCGCCGCCCTGGTAGACGTTCATCGTGGGAATGCCCGTGACGCGGTACTGAGCCGGCGTCTGCGGGTTCTCGTCGACGTTGAGCTTGACGAGGGTGATGTCGTCCGGGTGTTCGGCCGCGATCTCTTCGAGAATCGGGCTGACCTGCCGGCACGGACCGCACCACTCGGCCCAGAAGTCGACCAGGACGGGTTTGTCCGAAGCCAGTACGGTCGTTGCGAAGTCGGCGTCGGTGACGGCCTGGATGTTAGCCACGGTTGCTCCTTAGCGCGAGCGATGAGTTCGTATCAGTTACAACACTGTCAGCCCGGGCGGACATTCCCGCCCCGATCACACCGTGCTGACCTCGGCGGAGGCCAGCTGGTCGAGATCGGCCAGGAACCGCTCGGCGTCGAGCGCGGCCTCACAGCCCGTGCCCGCCGCGGTGACGGCCTGACGGTACGTGTGGTCGACCAGATCGCCACTGGCGAAGACACCTGGCAGGTTCGTCGCCGTCGAGCCGGGCTGCACGAGCACGTACCCGTCGTCGTCGAGGTCGACCTGGCCCTTGACGAGCTCCGAGCGCGGGTCGTGGCCGACGGCGATGAACAGGCCGGTCGCGTCGAGGGTGCGGGTCTCGCCGGTACGCGTGTCGGCGAGCGTGAGGCTCTCCAGCTTGTCGCCACCGTTGATGCTGCTGACGGTGGAGTTCCAGGCGTACTCGATCTTGGGGTTGGAGAACGCACGGTCCTGCATGATCTTGCTCGCGCGCAGCTCGTCGCGCCGATGGACCAGCGTCACCTTGCTGGCGAATCTGGTGAGGAACGTCGCCTCCTCGATCGCAGAGTCGCCACCGCCCACCACCGCGATGTTCTGCTCACGGAAGAAGAAGCCGTCACACGTCGCACACCAGCTGACGCCGTGACCGGACAGTCGGTCCTCGTCCGGCAGACCGAGCTTGCGGTACGCGGAGCCCATCGCCAGGATGACGGAGCGAGCGCGATGTTCGGTGCCGTCGGCCGTACGCGCGACCTTGACGTCGCCGCTCAGGTCGACGTCGACGATGTCGTCGGGTACGAGCTCGGCGCCGAACCGCTCGGCCTGGCCACGCAGGTTGTCCATCAGCGCAGGGCCCATGATGCCGTCGGTGAAGCCCGGGAAGTTCTCGACATCGGTGGTGTTCATCAGGGCACCACCGGCGGTGACGGAGCCCTCGAACACCAGCGGCGCGAGATTGGCGCGCGCGGTGTAGATCGCGGCCGTGTAGCCCGCCGGACCCGAACCGATGATGATGACGTCGCGCACGTCGGCGCTCGAGCTGGTCGACACCGTGATCCTCGTCTCGTTGACTGTGGGAGCCGGTTGGCTCCACCTGCTGCAACGAATCGTAGGCGGTTTGGATTCCCGGGTCAGCGTACGGTGGCGCGCGCCACTACCTCGGGCCCGTCCGTGCCACAGACGACGGCTCGCACCCTCGTACGCCCGTCGCCGACCGGGCTGGCGAGCAGCTGGGCAGGGTCGCCGTCGAGCCTCGCGTCGATCCCGTGCGGGCTCGTCGGCACGCCGTCGACACAGCGGATGCTCGCGACCGACTGCGGCGAGGACCGATAGGCCTCGACGTCGCCGTTGCCGACGTACGCGCGTACATCGGTGTCGAAGGAGTCGCGCCGCAGATCAAGCGGCGGAGATTCCACACCCGTGATGCCGTTGCTGTCGCCCGACGTCTTGTCCCCTGGTGCGGCCTCGCCGGCCGAGTCGCTGCTCTGGTCGCCATGCAGCGAGCTGGCGGATCCGCCGTCGGCGGATCCGGCATCGTCCGACGAGCCCGACTCCTGGTTCACCACCGGGACGGCGATGGCGATGACAGCGACGATGCCGGCCGCCGCGAGCAGCGGAGATTTCCACCGGCCGGGGCGGCGCAGCGGCGTCACGGTCGCCGGGGCGGACGCCGCGACCGGACCCGAGATCTCCCCGCGTGCCTGCGACTCGCGATCGAGAGCCGCGTGTACGCGCGCGGCGACATCGTCGGGCATGGTGGGCGTCGGGTCGGCGGCCAGCCACGCGCGTACGTCGTCGTGCTCCTCATCGGGCATGGGGCTCACCTCCTGGCGCTGGGTCGGATCGGGTCTGCGTACCGCGGATGTTCGTCGTCTCCGATGGGACGGATGGGTCGGGTTGCTGGTTCCGCCATGCCGCCAGCAGTGGCGCGAGCCGCTCCCGGCCGCGTGCGCAGCGGCTCTTGACGGTGCCCGGAGCACAGTCGAGCATCGCGGCTACCTCGGCCACGGGGTATCCCTCCATGTCGACGAGTACGATCGCCGCCCGTTGCTCCTCGGGCAGCTCCCGCAACGCGGCGAGTACGTCGAGGCGTTGCTCACGCTGCAGCGCTGCGTCGCCCGACGGACGGTCGGCAAGCGCGCCGACGTGGTCGTCCGCCTCCAGCGGCACGGCCGGCCGCGCCTTCTTGCGGCGCAGCAGGTCGAGGCAGGAGTTCACCACGATGCGGTGCAACCACGTCGTGACGGCGGCGTCACCTCGAAACCGGTCGGCCGAACGGAACGCCTTGACCATCGCCTCCTGCACGGCGTCGGCGGCCTCCTCGGGATTGCCGGTCGTACGAAGCGCGACGGCCCACATGCGGTCCTGGTGTCGACGGACCAACAGCGAGAACGCGTCCGGGTCGCCATCGACGTGCCGGCGCAGCAGCTCGGCGTCGTCGTCCTCGCCGGGGACGCCGTCGGTCACGACGTCCCACGAACCTTGATCTCGGCGATCCGCCCGCGGTACGTGCCGTCGGTGTCTTGAGGCAGCTTGGTGAGCCAGACGAGCACCCAGCGCGTTTCGACCGGCTGCTCGAAGTCGAGCAGCTGCGACTGACCTCCCCGCACCCGCTGGTACGTGGTGCCGCCAATGAACTCGGTGTCGGCATCACTCGGCGATGTCGTCGGCGGCTGGTTCAGATCGGGATCGGCGCCGTAGATGGAGACGGCGGTCGGTCCGCCCTGCAACGTGACGTCGACCGAGTCCACCGTCTGGACCTTTCCGAGGTCGACGAGGAGTCCTACTCCGGACTTGAGCCCGCCGAGGTCCGGGCGACTCTTGTAGTAGAGGGTCTCCCAGATCGTCGCGGGCTTGTTGTCGATCGCGTTGCCGACGTCCTCGGGATTCTCCTCGGGTGGGACGCTCTCGGGGTCGTAGTCGGAGACACCCTGGATGAGCAACGGCTGTGACGGCGTGCCCTTGTTCGTCGCCGCCGTCTGCTCATCACTGGCGGAGCCGCTGGGACTGTCGGACTGCCGACCGACGACGATCCCCATGGCGACCGCGACCAGAAGCAGGATTGCGATGCCGCCGGCGATCCACTTCCGATCTCCGCTCGTCGCCTGCAGCGCCGCCGCACGAGAACGCTCGAACGTCGTCGGTGGTGCCGGCTGCAGCACGGCCGGCTTCGGCTTGGGCGGGTTGATCGCGGGCGGCGGGCCGCCCGCCAGCAGGTCGATGTCGGAGCTGAACAGATCCGGCGACGAGCCGATCAGGCTGGGCTGGTCATCGGTGACGAGCGCCTCGTCGTCACCCGCGAGTCGCAGCTCGTGTGCGATGTCGCGCGCTGCACGTAACGGTTGTACGCCATGGCGTGGCGGAGTGCCGAGGATGCGGTCGCACACGGTGTCGACGTCACGGGAGACGCCGGCGCGTACCTGACGCGGCCGCAGGAGCCGACCGTGCTCGGTCGGTGCGGCCTTCAGGCCGTTGCGCCGGTTGCCGGGCCACCGACCTGCGAGACATACGTAGAGAACCTTGCCGATCGCCTCGATGTCGACCTGCTCCTCGTACCCGACGGGGCGATCGCCGGACTGCTCGCCGTGGAGTGCTTCGTCGACCGCGAGCCCGGTGATGCGTACGGCACCGCTGTCCTTGATCAGAATGGCGTTGGGGCCGAGGTGAAGGTGATACACGCCGGCCTCATGGGCGTTCGCCATCGCCTCGGCGACCTCCGAGACGATCGTCGCCGATCGGCGGTTCGGCAGCGTCGACTGGCGCAGGATCCGGTCGAGGGACACCGCGCGCGCCCACTCTCGTACGAGGTACGTCTGACCGCGCTCGTCCTCGACGATGTCGAGGATGCGCAGGAACCGCGGGTCGGTCACCGTGGTCGACCGACGTGCCGCCTCGAGGAACGCCTCGACCCGGGTGTCGGACGCTGCCATGGCCTGCACGCACACCGAACGGTTGAGTGCCTGGTCGGCGGCGCGCCAGGTGAACGCGTCGTTGCCCTCGGAGATCAGGTCTTCGAGGCGGTAACGATTCGCGAGTACGTCGCCTGATGCCAGTGCACGGGTATCCACAGCTGTTCGACTGAGCCTTTCCATTCGGGTGACAACATCTCGCCACCCCGACCATGGTAAGGGCCGACGGAAGCGCGCGGGGGGGAGGTCCGACCCACCGAGACCGGTCGACCGGGGCGAGGCGACGACTGTCTATGCTCGGGCCATGCTCATCATCGGCCTGATCCTCTTCGGCATGATCATCGGAGCGGGCGCACAGCTCATTCTCGGACGCTCGACATCCGGGATCGACTGGCCGATGGCGTTCGCCTCCGGCCTGCTGGGCTCGTTCGTCGGCGGCCTGCTGATCAGCCTGCTCTCCGGCGACGGCATCGACCTGCGCGCCAGCGGCATCATCGGCTCGCTCGTCGGAGCGGTCATCGTCACGCTGGTCTGGCAGTGGTGGGCGCGGAGCCGACAGCCCTCGTAACTCGTGGTGAGCTAGCCGCGACCGCGGATGGCGCGCAGGAGCCCGGTCACCTCGCGCAACCGGAGCAATCGTGCGGCGATCACGTACGCGACGGCGCCGACCGCGCCCGAGAAGCCCAGCAGCACGAATGCGGCCCGCGCGGAGTCACCCGAGACGCCGACCTCGTCGCCGAGACGTACGCAGCCGAGAATGACGACGCCCGAGACGGCGGACGCGAGCGCGAGGCGAAGCAGGAATCCCAGCATCGGCGGCGTGAAGATCGCGCCGATGCGATTCGACAGCTTCGTCGAGGCGATCAAGAAGCCGACGAAGTACGCCAAGCCGTACGAGACGGCGAGGTACATCGCCACCTGGTCGGTCCGGGCGAACGAGGTGAGTACGACGGCGGCGACGATGTTCGTCAGCGCGAGCCAGATCTGGATCGTGAACGGCGTACGGGTGTCCTCGTCGGCGTAGAAGCCCCGCAGGGTCATGTACTGCAGGCTGAACAACACCATCGCCGGTGTGAACGCGATGATCGTCTTGCCGATGACATGGGTGCTCCCGGTGAGGCCGCCGTACGACGTCATCGCTGTGGCGAGCAGCTGCCCGGTACACGCGACCGCCACCGCAATCGGCACGATCGCGACCAGCACCATCCGCATCGCGCCGACGAGCTCACCGCGCATCCGTACGTACTCGCGATCGGCGGCGAGCGACGAGAGCAGTGGGATCGTCGCGGTGAACACGGACACGGTGATGATGCCGTGCGGAACCTGGGAGATGAGGAACGCGATCTGGTAGACGGTCGCGCCCGCGGCCTGGGTGCCCTCCGACGACGCCTCCGTCGACGAAGCGGTCGCGAGCCGGTTGACGACGATGTACGTGATCTGGTTGACGATCACGAACAGCAGCGTCCATACCCCCAGCTTGATCGTGTGCCCGAGCCCGACGCCGCGGAAGTCGAACCGCATCCGGTAACGGAATCCCGCCTTACGTAGATAGGGGATCAGCACCGCTGCCTGTACGGCGATGCCGAGCGTCGAGCCGAGGCCGAGCAGCAGCTCCGCTGAGTTCGAGAACCCGCCCGAGGCGTCCGGCTCGGACGACCCGTACACCGCGATGTACGACAGCAGGACGAGGCCAGAGACCAGGTTGTTGGTGATCGGCGCCCACATCATCGGCCCGAACCGCCCACGGGCATTGAGGATCTGCCCGCACAGCACGAATGCGCCGTAGAAGAACACCTGCGGCATGCAGTACCGCATCAGGGCGTACGCCGAGTCGCGCTCCGCGCTGAACTCCGCGGTGAACAGGCTCGGGTCGAACAGCAGCCGAGCAAGGAAAGGTGTGACGACGACCAACACCACGGTGGCGACGAGGAGCACGAGCAGGCCGAGCGTCACGACTCGGTTGGCGTACGCGTCGCCGCCGTCGCTGTCGTGCTTCATCGCCCGCACGAGCTGAGGTACGAGCACCACGTTGAAGACGCCGCCGGCGACGAGGATGTACATCGTGTTCGGCACGGTGTTGGCGACGGTGAAGACGTCGGCGTTGATCGAGACGCCCAGTGCGACGGCCACGAGCGCCGTCTTCACGAACCCGGTGAGCCTCGAGAAGATCGTGCCGACGGCCATCACCAGGCTGGCGTTGAGCAGAGGGTTACCGGGTCGCTCGGCCCGGTGCTTGTTCACGGCGCCGCTTCGTCCGCGGGCGGGGATTCTCGTCGTCTTCGGATCCGGCGGGCGAGGGCGATGACCACGAGCACGACCGCGATGCCCATGCCGATCCAGATCGCCGTACCGACGACGCTGGAGCGTACGCTGAACTCCGCGGGCTCACCGAAACGTCGACCGTTGGGCGTGACCAGCCGGGCCATGAACGCCGTGTTGGTGACCTCGCCGATGTCGGCGTCGATCGTGAACGACGGGCTCTGCCCCGCCGCAACCTCCTTGGGCTCCATGTCGGGGATCTCGAGGCGCTCGCCCTTGGCCCGGATCGCGACGCCCACCTTGATGGGTACGTCGAGCCCGTTGTGGATGGTGATCGGGAGCCGGCCGCTGTTGCCCGACAACGAGACGTACCCGGGTCCGTCGATGGTGATCTTGTCGAGCTGGGACTCGGGTCCGTCGACCGCCTCCGACGCGTACGTGTCCGCCTCCGGCATGTCGGCGCGCCAGTTCTGCGACACGACCATGCCCGCGGACGCGCCATAGTAGTCACGCAGCGACTCCCCGGCATCGACCAGCGAGGCGAGATCGTCGGCGTCGCGTACGATCTGCGCCGCCGCGTCGACAAGGGTGTCGGTCACGGGCTCGGTCGACTCGTCGGAGGGCACGCCCACCGGTCCCTGCCAGTTCGCCGCATGCTGGTCGAGCTCACGCTCCGGCGAGACCCCCTTGACCCACGTCGCGTCGAGCGCGTCGAAGATGTCGATTCGGTTCGAGCGCGGCCCGGGGTCCCAGTCGGAGCCGACGACGACGGCGAGGTCCTCGGACGTATCGGGGTCGATGGTGCGCTCGATGGCACGGACGGTCGCGGCGCTCGCGAGCCGCTGGCGGATCTGGAAGGCACGGTCGGTACGCCCGGGGGCGGGGCCGCCCGACATGACGGCGCCGTCATCGACGACGGTCGGGATGGTCGAGTCACCCGCGTCGAGCGAGATGAGCGGGGAACCGGAGTCGTCCCAGTCGTTGAGCATCTCGGGCGACAGGATCGCTGCGGGGCCGGGCCGCGACGGGTCGGAGGTGTCGGTGTTGGACTGTGCCCACTGCAGCGAGTCGAGCTCGGCGATCCCGTCGGGAGGCGTGTACGCGACCCTGCCGTCGAGTCCGAACCGCTTCAGCACGTTGCGGGATGTGTTCTCGGTGGCCTGGTAGACCTCCGCGGCCTGCTTGGCGTGGGGATGCTGAGCCAGCGCATCGAGGTCGGGCTGCGCGTACGGGCTCATCCACACGTCCTGCGCCTGTGCGAGGTCGCGCAGGCCGGACAGGAAGTTCTTGGCGGTCTGCTGCGGTGACAGTGAGCCCGACGGCAGGTCGTCGGGCTCGAGCGTCGACGGCTGCGAGTCCGCCTCGGGCGGGCCGTAGGTTCCCTGCGCGATGGCAGAGAGGGCTTCGATCAGTGCTGGATCGAGCAACACGGTGATCGTACGGGCGGGTGCATCGCGCGCGGACGCAAGCATTCGGCCGAGCTGACCGTTCCGGGATACCGAGGCGATCAGGTCGTCGGCGTCGGGGTACGAGCCGTCCGGTGCACGCCGGATCGTGGTCGTGAACGGCCACACCATCGAGATCTCGATCGGGTCGTCCGACGCCGTGCGCTCGTTCAGGTAGGGCATCAGGGTACGCGCGCGGCCGATCGCGTTGTCGTCGCGAAGGCCTTCCTCGTCCGTGCCGGTGATCTCGACGGCGACCTGATAGACCCCTTCCTGCGGGTTCGACCCGAGGCCGAGGAACTTGTACGGAACCCGCACCCTGAATCGCTTCGACTTTCCGACGCCGAGACGCCCGACGTCGGAGATCAACCGGAACGGGCGAAAGATCCGCTCGTTGATGTAGGTGTCCGCGGGGCCGTCGGCGGTCGCCGCGACGGAGTCCGCGTCGGTCATCGGTCCGGGGCTGATGACGAGGTAAGCCTTGACGTTCTTCCACACGTGGTCGGAGCGGTTCGTGGCCGTCGCATGCACCACGATCGGCTCGCGCTTCTCGATGTACGTGCTGTTGGTCCGGCGGATCGTGACGTCGACCTCGTCGCCGTCGGCCCGGGCCTGGCTCGCCGGAGCCGACGCCGCGCTCGTCGAGCGTGGAGTTGGCGTCGCCGCGGTCGAGACGTCGGAAAGACCGGAGATCAGTGCCCCGAGACAGAGCAGTGCAGACACTGCGGCGACGAGTCGCCTGAAGTCCGTACCGCCGTTGGTCACTGCGCCATGTTAGAGGGATGGCGATGCTTGAGCCGATGGCACAGGGTGAGTGTTGCAACACTCGGGTCGACTCCCCGGGGCCGGGATCGGGACCGACGACCCGCTCACCCGTCGGCGCACAGCCACGGGACTCGGCCTACGATGGTCCGTCGTGTCCCGTCCTCCCGATCCAGTTCCGCCGGTCGACCTGTCGACCGCACAGCGAAACGCCATCCGGGCGCTGCTGCGCGTCGCGCCGGTGGTCGACGAGCTCGGTCGGTTGTTCGAGGACCGTGGCGGCGCACTCGCGCTGGTCGGCGGGTCGGTACGCGATGCGCTCCTCGACCGGCTCGGCACCGACCTCGACTTCACCACGTCCCTGCGGCCCGATGCGGTCGAGGCGATCGTGCGCGGCTGGGCCGACGCCGTCTGGACGATCGGCCGAGCGTACGGCACGATCGGATGCCGCAAGGGCGATGCGCAGATCGAGATCACCACGTACCGCAGCGACGCGTACGACGGGGAGACCCGCAAGCCCTCGGTCGAGTTCGGCGACTCACTCGAGGGCGATCTCGCGCGTCGCGATTTCACCGTCAACGCGATGGCGGTCACCGTTCCCGAGCACACCTTCGTCGACCCGTTCGGTGGGGTCGACCACCTTGCGGCGGGAGTGCTGCGCACCCCGGTCGAGCCGGAGGTGTCGTTCGGCGACGATCCCTTGCGAATGATGCGGGCCGCCAGGTTCGCGTCCCAGCTCGGGTTCCGGCCGGCCGAGCCGGTGGTTGCGGCGATGCGTGAGATGGCCGACCGGATCGAGATCGTCTCCGCCGAGCGCGTACGCGACGAGCTGGTGAAGCTGCTGCTCGGGCGATATCCGCGGGTGGGTCTGACGCTGCTCGTCGACACCGGTCTTGCCGACCACGTACTCCCGGAGCTGCCGGCCCTGCGGCTGGAGCGAGACGAGCATCACCGGCACAAGGACGTGTACGAGCACTCACTCAAGGTCCTGGAGCAGGCGATCGACCTCGAGCATCGCCTCGAGGATCCGCCCGACCTGACGATCCGGCTTGCCGCTCTGCTGCACGACATCGGCAAGC
This sequence comes from Solicola gregarius, assembly GCF_025790165.1. GTDB lineage: Bacteria > Actinomycetota > Actinomycetes > Propionibacteriales > Nocardioidaceae > Solicola > Solicola gregarius. Next base: position 1,990,508 of record NZ_CP094970.1, on the reverse strand, counting down.
CGCGTACGCGCAAGTTCCAGCCCGACGGGACGGTCACGTTCCACCATCACGATGTGGTGGGCGCGAAGCTGGTCCGCAAGCGGATGCGTGCCCTGCGGTTCTCGGGCGACCTGATCGACGACGTCGCCAAGCTCGTCGAGCTGCATCTGCGGTTCCACGGCTACGGCACGGGAGAGTGGACCGACTCCGCCGTCCGCCGATATGTGCGCGATGCGGGTGACCAGCTCGACCGGTTACACGTGCTCACCCGCGCCGACAGCACGACGCGCAACCTGCGCAAGGCGCAACGGCTGCAGCGCGTGTACGACGATCTCGAGCACCGCATCGAGCGGCTCGCCGAGCAGGAGGAGCTCGCCTCCCTCCGGCCCGATCTCGACGGCAACCAGATCATGGCGGCCCTCGGCATCGGCCCGGGCCGCGAGGTGGGCGAGGCGTACCGCTTCCTGATGGAGCTGCGGATGGATCGCGGTCCGCTCGGCGAGGACGCTGCTCGCGATGCGCTGCTCGCATGGTGGGCCGAGCGCGGCGCCTGACGCAGACATCGTCCGCGGCCGAGGGAAGATCACGGGCCGAAGTCGTCCGTCGGCTCATCGACCGCGGTATCGGGATGGCGCACAGCGACCTCGAGTCGGATCTTGCGGCCATCAGAGAGTCCGCCGGTGCGTGGTGCGATGCGGATCTGTTCGAACGCGGCAGTGGGGATCGTGCCGCGTACTTGGAGGCGCTGCGCGGGTCGTGATCCTCGTCGACAGCGATGTTCTGATCGCACACCTGCGCGGACACTCCCAGGCAACCGAATGGCTGGAACGCGTCCGTCGCGAGAGCGGGTCACTTGCGGTCAGCATGGTCGGTATCACCGAGATCGCCGGTGGGATGCGGGCGCCCGAGAAGCGCGAGTTGATGCGACTCTTGACGAGCCTGGAGATCCGTCCAGTGACCGAGCGGATTGCCTGGCGCGCGGCCGACTTCGCTCGGACCTACCGCAGATCACACTCGGGGATCGATGTCGGTGACTACCTGATCGCCGCCACCGCCGCGATCGAAGGCCTTGGCCTGGCCACGCTGAACGTCAAGCATTTCCCGATGTTTCCCAAACTCGAGGCACCATTCGAGCTATCGATTTGACGGGTTCGATCCGAAGTCTGGCCGGCGCTCCTCGCGCCCGTAGCGGCGCGCGACCGCGTAGAACGCCTCCTTGGGCTCCCAGGTCCAGTCGGCGGTCGGCCGGTGACGATCACCCCAGCGCGGCTTGACGAGCCCGTACGAAGCGATGTCGAGGTCGTACTTGCGGCGAGGGCGATGCGGTGCGTCTGGCACGGCGAAGGAGTAGACGCTCGCGCCGTACAAGCCCAGCTCGGAGAAGATGCCGATCAGCTCGTCCACGTATCGGGCCTGCGTACGTTCGCTGCGGACGTACCCGGGCTTGATCGTCTCCTCGGTACCGTCGTAGTCGACGATCGCCCAGCCCATGCCGCCGTCCTTCGGTGCGCCGCGGTAGGTGCACGAGCCGAACTCCGAGATCATCACCGGCTTGCCCCAGCGTCCGTACCGGCGGAGCTGGCGGACGTACGCGCTGCGGTGCTGGTGGAACGCGTAGTAGTTGACGCTGACGATGTCGAACAGTGACCAGTCGACGACCTCGCCCTCCGCCGCGCCGTAGCTGATCGGACCGTGGAACGTCGATCGCCCCATCGCGGCGGAGCGACCGATGAACGCGGCCAGCCGGCGTTGCATGCGCTCAGGGTCGAAGTTGCCGCTCTGCAGGTTCTCGATCCGCTCGAATACGTCGTCACCGGGAACGATGCCCGGTACGAACAGGACGAACTCGCAGCCGACGCTCAGGTTGACGCTCGCGCCCTCACGACGCAGTCGCTCGGCGCCGCGAGCGGTCTCCGCGAGATGGTCCAGGATCTCCGAATGTGGTCGGTCCGCGAGGCGCGGCTGGAGCCAGACGCGGAGCCCGCGCTCCGCTGCCTCTGTGGCCGTCGCGAGCAGGCGCTCGACGCCGTCACCGAACACCGTGACCGAGTTGGCGTGCAGATCGCGGCGGATCGCTCGAATGTCGTGTCGCATCCGGTTCGCGTTCCAGCCGGTCGCCGGATAGCCGCCGTCGGTGATCTCGTAGCCGACGCCGCGCCACTGCAACCCGCGGGCGATCGATCGTGCCCGAGCCGGACCACCGCTACCGATGGCGGTCGCCGTTGCCCCGACCGCGGCTGCGCCCGCCAAGAGCCCTCGTCGGCTGATTCCCTGCGTCTGCATCTGCGCCCTCCCCGTCGTGTTCGTACGAGTGTGCGCGTGCACCGCACCCGCCGGCGTCGGCCGATCGTCTAGCGCACCTCGACGGAAGGTCAGACCTCGGCCGCCGGCGGTTCACCTAAAGTCAGCCGTCGTGCGCTGCCGCGGTCGAGTCCTCGGGTACGAGCACGTCGAGTGCGTTCCGGTGCACGACGAACTCCTGCGGGGTCGAGGCGACGACCTCCCCGTCGAGGTTTATCGGCTGCTCCGGGTCGGCGCGCAGGCGGATGCGTGCGGTTGTCACGTGGATGACGTGGTCGTGGTCGACGAACGACCCGTCGCGGACCCGGCGCACCACACCGATCCGCTCGCGGGCCGTGCCGCGCGGGATCACGTACACGTCGAGGGAGTGGTCGTCGATGCCGGAGTCCGGCGAGATCACGTTTCCACCGCCGTAGTAGCGGCCGTTGCCGATGGCGACGGCGATTGTGTCGTCGACCCGAATCGACTCGTGATCGCCGTCGGGAAAGTCGAGGTACGTCGTGAACGGCCGGTGCTGGCGGTACGCACGCATCGTCGCGACCGGGTACGCCAGCGGGCCGAGGCGTCGTTTGAGCCCGGGCGTCAGGGCTCGCGTCACGCCGACGGCGAGGCCGATCGACGCGACATTGCAGAACGTCTGGTCGCCCATGCCACCGACGTCGATGTCGACGAGCTTGCCGTTCGCGATGGTCTCGCACGCCGCGCCGATCTCCGCCGGGACCTGCAGTGTGCGGGCAAGATCGTTCGCGGTGCCGAGGGGCAGCACGCCGAGGGCCATGTCGTGGCGCGCCAAGTGGTCGATGGCGGTGCTGAGCGTGCCGTCGCCGCCGCCGACCACGACGAGGTCGCAGCCGTCTGCCGTCACCGAGTCGAGTACGTCGCCGAGTCGGGCGGGGTCGCGTACGGGGTAGGCGACATCTGGCGCGACACCGAGCTCGGACAGGCGCCGGTGCGCCTCGTCGTACGCCTCCGACCCCGTGCGGGAGGCCGCGTTGACGACGAGTGCCACCCGGGTGAATCGGGACGTCGATGCCATGCGACGACCATACGGACCGCGTGGTTGTGTCGGGTGGCGAACGAGCGTTGTCGTCAGGTGTAGCCGATCGCGCCGATCAGCGAGCCCGCAACGAATGTCACGTTGAAGGTGACGTCGTACAGCGTGAACGTACGGCCCAGGAACGACTCGTCGACCTCGCGCTGGACGATCGTGTCGGTCTGGATCTTCAAGGTCTGACCGGCGATCCCGAACGCGAAGCCCTGGATCGCCCACATGACGGCGGGGTCGGCGACCGCGGAGGCGAGTGCGACGGCGACCATCGCAATCGCGAGCGTCCGGACCCATTGGTCGAGCGCCCAGCGCCTGGCCGCGAGTGGCGTCAGTACGGCAGCGGCACCGATTCCCGCGGCGGTGGCGATGGCCGATGCCGCCGCGTCGGCGTCCGCGCTACTCGCTGCGGTCTCGGCGAACACCCACACCGCCCACCAACCGAAGGCGAACCGGAATGCGCCGAGCCGCACCAGTGCCCACCACGCGCGGGGCCTGCCGCTCAGGTGGCGGTACGCAGCGCGCAGATCGACGACGGCATCGGCGAGCCGAGGCGTACGCGCACCGGCGCCGGGTCCGAGCGCCTCGGGAGCGAACCCCTTGGCGATCAGTGCGGCGGCGACGAAGACCAACGTCGACGCGAGGAGCACGTGGGACGACGTTGCGCTGGTGGCGATGACGAGGGCACCGATGGCGAGGCCCGCTCCGGTGGACACGGTGCCCGCGGTCGGGCCGATCGCGTTCGCGTCGACGAGTCGGCCGCGGCGGACGACGTACGGCACCGATGCAGACAGCGCGGCGAGCAGCAGCCGGTTGATCCCGAGCGCGACCAGCACGAGGGCATACGCCAGCACCGTGCCGCGTTGGCCGCCGACACCGGACAGGAACGCGACGGCACAGACGGCGGCGACTCTCAGCAGTTGTCCGACGAACAGGATCTGTCGGCGTCGCCAACGGTCGAGCACGACTCCGGCGAACGGACCGACGATGCTGAACGGCAGCAGCAGGAGGGCGAGTACGCCGACGAACGACGCCGGAGTGCGCTGTGCATCCGGGGAGAGCAGCACGAGCCACGCGATGCCCGCCTGGAACACGCCGTCGCCGCACTGGGAGGTCAGTCGCGCCGCGAGCAGGCGGCGGAATCCCGGTGTCCAGAGGCCGTCATGGATCGAATCGGCCGCAGACACGCCCGCCATCGTACGGAGCGAACCGACGGCGCCGCGTCAGGCGGTCGACCGCACCTGCGACTCGGGCAGCGGTGTCGCAGACGGCGCACCCGGAAGCCGCGCGGCGATCAGCACGACGACAGCCGATCCGAGCGCCGGCAGCAGCATCGGCAGCGTTCCCGCGGATGGTCCCCACGCGGTGGCGCCGTCACCAGCGACGCCGATCAGGATCGTAATCACGGCGATACCGAGCGCGCCGCCGAGCTGGTTCAGGATGAACAACACAGTGGATCCGGTCGGGACGAGCGCGGGCTCGAGCACCCGGTAGAGCGACGAGACGGTCGGGCCACCCACGAACCCGACACCGACGCCCGTGATCACCGACGACGCGGCGTACACCCAGACCGGCGCATCGCTGCCTGCCGCGACGTACGCGACACTGCCCGTTGTCGCGGCGAGCCCACCCGCGATCACCAGCAGCCGGGTGCTGTGCCGATCGCTGAGCCGTCCGCCGAGCGTCATGCCGACGAGGGCGCCGGCACCGTGCGGTACGAGGAGCACGCCCGACCCGAGCGGGCCGTACCCGAGCACGCCCTGGAAGAACTGCGGTAGTCCGTAGAAGAGCGGATAGATCGTGACGCCGAGCATCAGCATGACGGTCGCGGCGGGTACGAACCCTGGTACGCGGAACGGTGCGAGCGAGACGATCGCGTCGTCATGTCGTAGCGCCGCCCATCGGACGTACGCAAGGAGGACGACGACTCCGAGAATCCCGGTGAGCCACCCCGATGCCGCGATGCCATCGGGACGCGAGGCCTGCGACAACCCGTACAGGACGCCGACGCTGCCGGTTCCGATCAGCAGCAGGCCGGCCAGATCGAGCCGCTTCGGTGTCGGAGCGCTCGCCGGCAGCACGCGTGCGGACAGTGCGATCGCGAGTAGGCCGAGCGGTACGAACGCACCGAACATCCAGCGCCAGTCGAGTATGTCGACCGTCGCGCCCCCGAGTACCGGGCCCACGAGCGGGCCGAGCCCGATGGCGCCGGCGACGATGCCCATCGCGCGCCCCATCCGCGCGGGCCCGGCCGCCTGAGCGATCGCCGTGAGCATGACCGGCTCGAGCATGCCGCCGCCGACTCCCTGCACGACGCGCGCGGCGACCAGCAGGTCGAGCCCGGGCGCCATGGCCGACAGGGCCGAGCCGATCACGAAGACGGTGAGCGCGATCAGCCAGGTCCGGCGCAGGCCGAAGCGCACGGATGCCCAGCCACTCAACGGGATGGCGAACGCGATGGCGAGCACGTACGCCGTGCCGACCCAGGAGAGCGCGTCGATGCCGACGTCGAACTCGGTGCCGATCTGTGGAAGGGCGACGCCGACGATCGTGGTGTTGACGAGGGCGAGCACGGCGCCCAGAACCAGCACGGTGACAAGGACTGCGAAGGACCGGTCGGCACGGTCCGGTGATGTGGACACTTCTTGATCCTCACGTACGAAAACTTGAACTAGCGCGTTCATTATGAACTCGCCGGTTCAAGTTTCGCAACTGAGGTAGGCTGTGCCCGTGGTCACGGTGCAGGAGGCGCGTACGTCGGGTCGGGTGCTCAAGCGCACGGCGATCCTCGACGCCGCGCTGGTCGTGTTCGCACGCGACGGATATGCCGACGCGGGCATGGATGCGATAGCGCGGGAGGCCGCCGTCGCCAAGCCGACGGTCTACAACCACTTCGCCGACAAGGAGTCACTGTTCGCGGCGGTTCTCGAGCGCTACTCCGAGAGCGCGAACGCGAAGGTCATGGGAGTTGTCGACGGCCTCGACACCGCGCCCGATGATGTGCGCTCGGAGCTGGAGCGGGTCGCGTACGCGCTCGTCGACTGCATCCGCAAGGACGAGGGTCTGGCGGTGATGCGGCTCCAACTCAGCGAGCAGTCCCGATTTCCGGAGCTGATCGGGCGGCAACGTGAAGGCAACCGCAAGCGGACCATCGATGCGCTCGCGGGCAAGCTCGCCCAGCTCGCGCTCGGGGGTCGGCTCGAGCTCACCGACGCGGACCGGGCCGCACGCCATCTCCTCGCACTGGTCAGCGACGAACCGCTGATGGCGAGCGGTCACGGAAACCGCGCCGTCGGCGACGACGTCGTCGACCGGTCGGTACGCGAGGGCGTGGACACGTTTCTCGCGGCGTTCGGGCCCCGGCTCCGGTGAACAAATAGACATTTGTTACGCCAGGGCATAACAAATGTCTATTTGTCGGGGCTCATTCGCCGCGGATGAACGCCTCCACGCCGGCGTGGCCCTCGTCGTCGGGGCGCTGGATCGCCGGCGACTTCATGAAGTACGTCGACGGTGCATGCACCGGGCCGCCGAGCCCGCGGTCCTTGGCGATCTTCGCCGCGCGGATCGCGTCGATGATGATGCCGGCGGAGTTCGGTGAGTCCCACACCTCGAGCTTGTACTCCAGGTTGAGCGGCACGTCGCCGAACGCCCGGCCCTCGAGACGTACGTACGCCCACTTGCGGTCGTCGAGCCACTGCACGTAGTCGCTCGGCCCGATGTGCACGTTGCGCGCGCCGAGGTCGTGGCCGAGGTTCGACGTGACGGCCTGCGTCTTGGAGACCTTCTTGCTCTCCAGCCGGTCGCGCTCGAGCATGTTCTTGAAGTCCATGTTGCCGCCGACGTTGAGCTGGTATGTACGGTCGAGCACGACACCGCGATCCTCGAACAGCTTGGCCATCACACGGTGGGTGATCGTCGCGCCGACCTGGCTCTTGATGTCGTCGCCGATGATCGGCACGCCGGCCGCCTCGAACTTCGCCGCCCATTCGGGGTCGGACGCGATGAACACCGGGAGCGCGTTCACGAAGGCGACGCCCGCGTCGATCGCGCACTGCGCGTAGAACTTGTCGGCCGCCTCCGAGCCGACCGGCAGGTACGACACGAGGACGTCGGCGCCCGACTCCTTCAGTACGCGTACGACATCGACCGGCTCGGCGTCGGCCTCCTCGATCGTCTCGCGGTAGTACTTGCCGAGCCCGTCGAGGGTGTGGCCGCGCTGCACGGTGACGCCGGTCGGCGGCACGTCGGCGATCTTGATGGTGTTGTTCTCGCTCGCCCGGGTGGCGTCGGACAGATCGAAGCCGACCTTCTTGGCGTCGACGTCGAACGCGGCGACGAACTCGATGTCGCGTACGTGATAGTCGCCGAACTGCACGTGCATCAGGCCCGGAACGCTGTGCTGCGGATCGGCGTCCTGGTAGTACTCGACGCCCTGGATGAGGGACGTCGCGCAGTTGCCGACGCCCACGATTGCTACTCGTACCGAACCCATGGGTTCTCCTTATCGATCGGTGTTGTGATGGCGAGTGCTGTCGCGGCCCGAGGACGGGTCGTCGTCCTCGCCGCGCGGCGGAGCGCCCGATCGTTCCGCGTTGATCAGGCCGGTCAGCCACCGCACCTCGTGCTCGGCGGCCTCCAGGCCATGACGCTGGAGCTCCAGCGTGTACGCGTCGACGCGCTCGCGGCTGCGCGCGAGAGAGGCGCGTACGTTCTCGACCCGCTCCTCGAGGCGGCTGCGCCGGCCCTCGAGGATGCGTACGCGGGTGCGTGAATCGGTGCGTGCGAAGAACGCGAACCGGACACCGAAGGTCTCGTCGTCCCACGACGATGGACCCGACTGCGCGAGCAGCTCGGTCAGGTGCTCCTTACCGGCGGGCGTGAGCTTGTAGACGATGCGTGCCCGCCGCGCCGAACGGCTTGTCTCCGGAGCGTCCTCGGACTCGATGTGGCCCGATTTGAGCAGCCCCTTGAGACAGGGATAGAGCGTGCCGTACGAGAGCACGCGACCCCAGCCGAGCAAGGCATTGAGCCGCTTGCGCAGCTCGTACCCGTGCATCGGAGAGTCCTGGAGCAGCCCGAGTACGGCAAGCTCGAGCGCCGCGCCGCGTCGCGCCATGGGCCACCTCCGATCGACTCCGCCGGTCGCCTTCGGCTCGCGGTTGCGAGCGAAGGACCGGACAAACGCTACGTTCTGATGTATCGCAACGATACATCGAAACGATGCGACTTCGACCACATGGGTACGCTCGGTTTCGGATTCGGCGGCTCGACGGTGCACACTGTTGAGTTGGTGCGTCGTCGCGCCGCTTGATCTTTATGTCCGCAACAAGACACTGCCCAGACCACAGGGCCTGACAACTACTGGGAGACGCCGGTGAGCCAGTCCGACGACAGCTCGACCCCCGTAGACCCCACGCCCGACGATTCCGGAACGCGTAAGAGGAAAAAGAAGCAACGCAAGCACCCGAAGCTGTTCGCGTTCTTCAAGTGGTCCGCGATCACGTTCACGGTGCTCTTCGTGGCGCTCGTCGTCGCCGGCTACATCTTCTACCGCAGCGTCGACATCCCGAGCGCCAACGCGGAGTTCCAGACCGAGACGACGTACGTCTACTACTCCGACGGCAAGACGGTGCTCGGCAAGTTCGAGACCCAGAACCGCGAGTCGGTCGAGCTCGACCAGGTGCCGGAGATCACCCAGGCCGCCGCGATCGCGGCCGAGGACCGCACGTTCTACGAGAACCGCGGCGTCGACTTCCAGGGCATCGTCCGAGCCGCGTTCAACAACGCGACCAGCGACACGACCCAGGGCGCCTCGACGATCACCCAGCAGTACGTCAAGATCCTCTACTTGACGCAGGACCAGACGTACACCCGAAAGCTGAAGGAAGCCGTCCTCTCGCTGAAGGTCCACAACCAGTACAGCAAGGACGAGATCCTTGAGGGCTACCTCAACACGATCTACTTCGGCCGCGGCGCGTACGGCATCCAGACCGCGGCCCGCTCGTTCTTCGATGTCGACGTCGAAGACCTCAGTCTCCGCCAGAGCGCGGTGCTCGCATCCGTACTGAACAACCCGAGCGGGTACGACCCGGCCAACGGCAAGGAAGCGAAGCAGCAGCTCAAGGAGCGCTATGACTACGTGCTCGACGGCATGGCCGATATGGGCGCGATCGACGAGGCGAAGGCCGAGCACGCGAAGAAGCGGCTGCCCAAGTTCCCCGACATCGAGTCCAAGGACCGATTCAGCGGGCCGAAGGGCTACCTGCTGCGGATGGTCGAGCAGCAGCTCCAGGAAGAGGGCTTCAGCGACACCCAGATCAACGGTGGCGGGCTGAAGGTCGTCACGACGTTCGATGCCGAAGACCAGATCGCCGCCCGCAAGTCGGTACGCGAGCAGCAGCAGGCGACCGGGCTAAAGGAGGCCGCCGGTAAGCAGGGCATGCAGGGTCTGCACATCGGCCTTGCGTCGATCGAGACCGGCTCCGGCGCGCTACGGGCGATGTATGGCGGCCCCGACTACCTGAAGAGCCAGTACAACTGGGCCGAGCACGGTGCACAACCCGGCTCGACGTTCAAGCCGTTCACCCTGGCGGCGGGCCTGGAGAACGGCTTCAGTCTGCAGTCGAGCGTCGACGGCAGCTCCCCGTACTACCTGCCGGACGGCAGCGATATCGAGAACCAGGGCGACAGCGGCGGCGAGTCGTTCGGCACCATCTCGCTCGAAGTACGCGACGGAGCACTCGGTCAACACCGCGTTCATCGACCTGATGCTGCAGATAGAGGACGGCGGCGAGAAGACGATCGATGCCGCTCAGCGCGCTGGGGTCCCGGTGCGGCAGGTCTTCACCAGGGACCAACGGCTGAACCCCGTGCCTGTGACCCCGCTCGGGTACGCGCCAGTGTCGGTGATCGACATGGCCAACTCGTACGCGACCTTCGGTAACGGCGGCGAGCACAACGACTGGTACGTCATCGATTCGGTGGAGGACTCCGGCGGCGAGAGCGTTTTCGAGCATCCGGAGAAGGGCGACAGGGCGTTCTCCGCGGATGTCGCGGCGGACGTGACGTACGCCCTGCAGCAGGTCGTGAATGTTCCGGGCGCGACCGGCAACTCCGCCGCGACCGTCTGCCCGACAGCCGGCAAGACCGGTACGGCAACGGCCGGTGAGGACACCCACGTGTCGTCCGCGTGGTTCACGGGCATGTCCCCGGACATCTCGACGGCCGTCATGTACGTGCGCGGCAAGAACGGCAACGGCGATATCGCCTACAGAAACGACGGGTCGCTGTACATGCCGTCGTTCTACGGCGGTTCGTACCCGGCCGCGACCTTCCAGTCGTACATGAACAAGGTGCTCGAGGGCGAGGACTGCGGCGAGTTCGCCGAGCCGGCGTACATCGAAGCCGACGAGGGCGAGATCTACACTCCGCCCGAGACCACCACGACCCAGGACCCGACGACCGAGCTCGAGCCGACGCTCGATGACACCCCGGACACCGACGATCCGAACACGGACGGCCCGGACACCGACGGCCCCGACACGGATGGTCCCAACACCGACGGCCCGGACACCGACGGCCCGGACACCGACGGCCCGGACACGGATGGTCCCGATACCGACGGTCCGGACACCGACGGTCCGACGAACACGGGTCCTCCGGACACCGATCCGACGACGCCACCCGACGAGGGTGGCGGCGATGACGATGGCGGCGGACAAGGCGGGCCCGAAGGCGGCACGCAGGGCGGGACCGGGCGCTAGCTGAGTCGCCGACGGCGAGCCGTCGGCGCGGCCACTCGTGTACGCCGTGTGGCATCGTGTGCGCATGAAGGGCGTTCGGGGGTGAGCGGGCTCGCCGACCTGGGTGCGCACGGGCGACCGCACCCCTGGTGGACTCCGCTGCGGGTCGTGCTCGCGATCGCGGCGGTCATGTTCACGCTGTCTCTGGTGGCGAAGGCGCCGTGTGCCGCCGGAGCGTGGTGGGACTCGCCGCGCGACTACGCCAAGGCGTGCCACACCGATCTCGCGAACGACTATGCGTTCTCGGGTCTCGCCGAGCGCATGCCCGCATGGGATGCGGGCCTCGACCAGCACGTCGTACGCCCGGAGCAGACGGTTCCCGACGCCGGGCTCTCGTACGTTGCTGCCGTGATCGCACAAGGCATCACCGGCGACGCAGACATCGAGGAACGCCGCACGGCGCCGGTCGTCGACCTCGCGGAGGACGGCGAGGTGCGCCACGAGGCGGTCGTGTACCTCGGCGTCGCGGCGGCGATCCAGCTGATCGCGTTCCTGGTGGGCGTGCTGTTCCTCGTACGTGCGCGGCCCGATCGCCCGTACACGATCACGGTGCTCGCCGGAGCTCCAGTGATCCTGTTCACCACCTTGCTGGGGTGGGACATGATCCCGTTCGTGCTGGTGTGTGCCGCGTGGTGGGCATGGTCGCGCAAGCGTGCCGCGGCCACAGGCGCCCTCCTCGGAGTCGCCGGTGTGCTTGCCTTCTGGCCGCTACTGATCCTGCCGGCACTTGCGCTGTCGGGCATGCGGCGCGGTGTCATGGACGCCGTCGGCAGATCCGTCGGCAGTGCGGTCGTTGCCTGGGTGTGCTGCGCACTGCCCCTCGTGGTGATCTCCGGCGGCGCGTACGTCGACCCGATCTCGAGCTATGCCGACCTCGACGGCGGTGCCGGCTCGATCTGGGACATCCTGGGCGGCCTCGGCGTGACACCGACAAGCGACACCCTGAACCTCGCGCTGCTCGTCGGGATGCTGGTCGTGCTGATCGGCGTGGCGGTGTTCGCGATGAAGGCGTACCGCGCGCCGGATGCTCCCACGCTCGCGTTCCTGCTGGTACTCGGCTGGTTCCTGCTCACCAAGACGTACGAGCCGCAGTACGCACTCGCCCTGTTGCCGCTGGCCGCGTTGGCCTGGCCGCGATGGCGAGACCTGTTGGTGTGGCAGGCCGCCGAGATCCTGTTCGTGCTGGGCACGTGGTGGCACGAGGCCGGCTTCACCGAAGACAGCGGCGACGCCGACCGTATCTACCCCGTCCTGATCACCCTGCGGATCGGTACGCAGGTGTGGTTGGCGGCCCGCATCATGCTCGACCACCGCTACCCCGGTGGCGCTGCGGCGGAGGTCCGGGTCAGTCGATCTCAACTCGATCGAACGTCGTGATCGTGAAACGCACGTCGACCGCGATGTCGTCGCCGACGTGTGGTGGGGTCACCGACGACGGCAGGAGCAGCATGCTCTCTTGCATGTGCGGCGGTTCGGCGAACCACCGCTGCTTGCCCGCGACGGTGAACGGCGACAGCGCGAGGCCGGCCGCTTCGAGCCCGCCCTTGGCGAACGACGTCGCCCGCTGGCGTACGGACGTGGCCGACGTCGGCGCCTCGAGGCCGACACCGTGTGCGGTGCCGCCGGAGACGACCAGCAGGTGGCCGTCACGCGGCATCGCCCGCTGCCGGTAGCCGACCCGCTCGCCGCGGCGCACCTCATGGACGTCGAGCACGCTCGCGCGTACCCGCAAGGCACGGCGGTCGCCGAGCCAGAGGTCGGTGCCGATGCGCGGTCGGATCGTGACGTCGGGGCGCCGCTCACGCAACGTGGTGAGCTCGGAGTCGGTCAGGTGCGAGAGATACACCGTGTTCGTGTCGAGCTGGGACGCCTGCTGAGCGGCGATCCAGCCCTCGGCCTCGTCGAGGTTGTCGCCCGCCATCGGTAGATGCAACGAGAAGCCCTCGAGCTGTAGCCGGCCCAGCAGCTTCGCGGCCTCGCTCAGCGAGTGCCGGTCGAGCCCGTGCCGCTCCATCGAGGTGAGCCCTTCGATGACGACGCGCGCTCCCGGCTGACTGCGCGCGAGCTCCGCGATGTCCTCGAGGCGACCGACCGTGTGGATGATCCGCGGGTCGTACGCCGAGCCGTCACGCACCTCGGGAAGGAACGGTCGCCACGGGCTCATCACCAGCACGTCACCGTCGTAGCGCGAGAACACCGATGGCACTTCTGTGTACGTACCCACGGCGATCGTGTCGGTACCGATCCACTGCGTGCGCCGCGCGAGCGCGGGTCGGCCGAAGCCGTAGCCGTTGCCTTTCACCACCGGCACCAGGCCGGGATGTGCGTCGGCGACCGAGCGCAGGTGGCCGCGCCACCGCTCGCCATCGATCCGCAGGGTGAGTGACACGTCAGCTCCTCCGTCGCTTCATGCTGTGCCGTCGGTACATTCAGCTCCTCCGTCGCTTCATGCTGTGCCGTCGGTACATTCAGCTCCTCCGTCGCTTCATGTACTGATCAAACGCCGTGTACAGCACCTTCGAGATCGGCAGGTCCCATTCGCCCGCGTACGCGACGGCCTCGCCGCCGGTGCCGACCTTGAACTGGATCAGCCCGACATGCGGGTCACTCGGGTCGAGGGTGTCGGTGATGCCGCGCAGGTCGTAGACGCTCGCACCCGATGCCATGGCGTCGCGGATCATCTGCCACTGGATGGCGTTCGAGCCACGCACCTCGCGCTTCTCGGTCGTCGAGGCGCCGTAGGAGTACCACGCATGCGCGCCGACCTGCACCAACGTCGTCGACGCCACCAGGTCGCCCTCGTGCTCGGCGAGGTAGAGCCGCATCCGCTGCGGGTCCTCATCCGTCAGCGCGTCGTACATTTTCTCGAAGTACGCAAGCGGGCGTGGCGTGAAGTGGTCGCGTTCGGCGGTCTCTGCGTAGATGCGGTGGAAGTCCGCGAGCTCGTCACGACCGCCGAGGCGTACCTCGACTCCGGACTTGGTCGCCTTCTTGATGTTTCGCCGCCAGAGCTGGTTCATCCCACGAAGCACGGCGTCCTCGTCGCGGTCACCCACCGGCAGATGGAAGTTGTACTTCGGCTGTCCTGCCGAGAAGCCACCCTCGGTGGCCTGTTCCCGCCAGCCGAGCGACGCGAGCGCGTCGACAACCGCCAACCCGGCGGTGTCGTTGGCGTCCGCGGGCACCTCGTCCAATGTACGCAGCGCGTCGTCGGCGATGGCCTTCTTGATCGTCGCCGCTCCCCACCGGCGGGTGACGACCGGCGGACCCATCCGTACGCCGAAGGCACCCTTGCCGCGCAGGTGCTCGACCATCGGGTCGAGCCAGCGGCTCAGGTCGTCGCCGTCCCAGTCGATCACGGGTCCCTCGGGGAGGTACGCGAGATAGCGGCGGACCCTGGGCAGCTGGCGATAGAGCACCAGCCCGACTCCGGCGATCGCTCCGTTGTCGGTGAACCAGCCGACCGACTCGCTGCGCCACTCGGTCTTGACCGCCCCCCACGACGGCATCTGCAGGAAGCTCGCACTCGACCGGCCGGCGATGAACGCCCGGTGCTGATCGGCACTGATCGTCGACACGGTCAAGGAGGCAGTCACCCACGCGAGGCTACCGGAGGTGATCGGGCTGGTGCCCACCCGTTGCGACGCGATCTCGGTCACCGCCGCCAGGTCTCAGCTCCTGCGGAAGGACCGGTCAGCAGCCCCACATCTCGCGCCAGCCCTCGTACCCGGGATTCCGTGCCAGGATGCGTACGTCGTCTCGGAACACCGACGGCAGGTCACCCTCCGCCGCAAGAGCATCCATGACCCGCCAGTCCTTGCTCTCACGCAAGACGTTCAGGGCATGGTCGTCGCCGCCGACGTACTCCTCGGCCCAGCCGCACATCACCGGCTCGACGAACGCGGCGCGTGCCGCGTACGCATCCTGCGGAAGTCTCAGATCCTCGGGCGTGACCGTCACTCCCGGCGGCATCGGCACATCCCGACCGACGTCGTCGAGGAACGACTCCGCCTCGGAAGGCCGGATGACCGAGCTGTCCATGGCCTCGAGCCAGGTACGTCGGTCGACCCGCTGTAGCGAGGAGACCAGGTCGCGGTAGGCAGCTGCGTCCGGCACGGTGGCATCCAGCTCGAGGAACCAGTCGCCGACCGGCGGCAGGATCGTCATGACACGGAGAGCGTGGTCGCCGTTGCCGGGGCCCTCGTGGTCCGATGAGCCGGGCTTCCCGAGCACCGGATCGATGAGGCCGCGCCGGGCGTCGAGCCGGGTTCGGAACTCCCAGCCGGTCTGGCCGAGGATCGAGACCCGCTCCTTCTCGTAGTCGCCGTCGTCGTCGCGATCGTCGAGGTACGTCTGGTGGTCGCCGCGCTCGTACCAGCCCAGCTCGAGCGTGCTCGCGCCGTTCGACCACGACAGCGACCCGCCGTGCTCGCCATCCGTCGCGTTCGTCACTCTCCAGTCATCGGCGCGGAGCACGACGTAACGGAGATCGGCACCCGTCGGTGGAGCGGTGTCGGCTCCGAGCGAGGGCGCGCCCGCGCTTTCGGCCCGCCGCGGGTCATGCTCCGACTGCGGTGCGATGACAGCCACGGCGCCCGCGACGACCGCCGCCACCGCAACTGCGGCAACAGCCGGAGCCAGCCAGCGAGGTCGGTGTGGGATTGCCGGTCGGACAGGCGTCGAGGGCTTGGTCGGTGTCGCCATGACTTCCTCCATCAGCTCCTGACTCGCCGCACGGAGGGACAGCTCCTCAACCGATTGCTGTGGGTACGGGTCGCCTGCCGCGACCGCCTCGTCGGTATTCATCGCTCCTCCTCCGGTGCGAGTCGAGATTGCGGCGGCGGTGCCGCCGCTCGGTCGTGGAGTACATGTCCGGCCTCGCGTGGATCGTTTCCGTCGAGCTCGGTCCGCAAGCGCTGTCGTGCACGCGACAGCCGGGTCCTGGCCGAGCGGGCCGAGACGCCGAGCACAACCGCGATCTCGCGCGGCTCGAGGTGCTCCCAGGACGACAGTTGCAGCAGCTCCCGGTCGGCCGGGCGCAGTCTCGCCAGCGCCGCGCGTACCGTCACCGAGAGCGCGACATCGCCGGCCGGATCCGGGATCGTCTGCTCCGCGAGCGTCGCGCGAAGACGCGCGCCGAGTCGCGTACGCCGAGTGTTGCCGCGATTGTGGTTGGCGAGCACCCGGCGACACACGCCGTACAGCCACAGCCGCGCCTCATCCCCTTCCGGCACCTGCTCCGCGCGCCGCCAGGCCACGAGGAAGGTCTCCCCGACGGCGTCGGCCGCGTCCTCGGGCGACGAGACCCGGCGCAGGGCGTAACCCAGCAGCGGGGTGAAGTTCGCCTCGTACAGGCGCTGGAATCGGGCCACCTCGCTCATATCCCCCCATGTCCGGACCCGAGCCGATCGTTACGTCACGATCGCATCTGATCGAGGGTGCGCGCGAGGTTCGGCCGCGAGAAAACCCGTTGTCCGCATCGATCCCGAATTCGTACGGTTTCGCCATGAGCATGTTCACGATGGTGCGTCGTGTCCGGGTACGGGCAGCGGCAGCACCGCAGATCCACCCGACGGTCCTGGGGATGGCATCCGCTCCAGCCTGAGTGGGCAGAGTCGGTCGTCGCGTCCTCGGACCTGGGCGGTCGGCTCGTTGTCGACGTGGGTGCCGGCAACGGTGCCCTGACGGAGCCGCTGGTACGCCGCGGTGCGCGGGTCATTGCCGTCGAGCTCAACCGTGATCGGGCGGCCGCGCTTCGAGACCGCTTCGCCGGCGATGCGGTCACCGTCGTACGCGCCGACATTGCCGAGCTGCGGTGGCCGCGCAAGCCGTTCCAGGTAGTCGCGAGTCCGCCGTACAACCTGACCACACAGCTCGTACGCCGGCTGCTCTCCCTGCCGGCGCTGCATTCCGCAGACCTGGTGCTGCAGCGCGCCGCAGCGAAGCGGCTCGTACGCGAGCCCGTCGGCCGGCACGCCGGGCGGTACACGTTCGAGCTGGGCATGTCCATTCCACGAAAGGCGTTCAACCCACCGCCCAAGGTCGACTCGGTAGTGCTGCGAATCCGACGACGGTAGCGACCGCGCGCGACCTTTGGGGGATGGCCGGGGAACGGGCGCATCGCTACCGTTGTGCCATCGCATCTGGGGGAGGACTCAATGACCGATTCCGACGAACGCCGTGTCGCGGCTCGCGCAGCCGGGCTGTCCAAGACGTATGGCACCGGTGAGGCAGTAGTACGCGCACTCGACGACGTCAGCGTCGACCTGTACGCGGGCGAGTTCACCTCGATCATGGGTCCGTCGGGGTCGGGCAAGTCGACCTTGATGCACCTACTCGCCGCACTCGACAACGCGACCGCGGGCACGATCGTCATCGGTGAGACCGAGCTCGGATCCCTCGGCGACAACGCGCTCACCAAGCTGCGACGCGAGGAGGTCGGCTTCGTCTTCCAGGCGTTCAACCTCGTACCGACGCTGACGGCCGAGGAGAACATCCTGCTGCCGTTGTCGATCGCCGGACGTAAGCCGGACAGCGACTGGTTCGACTCGGTCATCGACACCGTCGGACTACGAGATCGACTCGACCACCGACCCAACGCATTGTCGGGGGGTCAGCAGCAGCGGGTCGCCTGTGCACGTGCACTGGTGTCGCGACCGTCGATCGTCTTCGCCGACGAACCGACCGGCAACCTCGACAGCACCTCGGGCGCGGAGGTGCTCGGCTTCCTGCAACGAAGCGTGCGCGAGTTCGGCCAGACCGTCGTCATGGTCACCCACGACCCGGTTGCGGCGTCGTACTCCGACCGGGTGATCTTTCTCGCCGACGGCCAGATCGTCGACGAGATCCGCGAGCCGAACGCCGAGCGCGTCCTCGAGCAGATGGCCGCGATCCAGACCCGCGCGATGAGCGCGTAGTCCGATGCTGCGCGTAACGTTCCGCAACCTCCTCGCCCGCAAGGTACGCCTGGCACTGAGCGCCCTCGCGATCGTGCTCGGCGTCGCGTTCGTCGCCGGCTCGTTGATCTTCACCGACACCATGCGCGCGAGCTTCGACGGGATCGTCGAGGGCTCGTCGCCGGATGTGACCGTCCGCCCGGTCAGCGAGACGGACAACACGTTCGGCTCCGTCGACGCGCGTACGATCCCCGCATCGTTGGTCGCCGAGCTGCGCGACGTGCCCGATGCCGAGCGGGCCGACGGCTCGGTGCAGGGGCAGGACCTCTTCCTGCTCGACTCCGACGACAAGATCGTCGGCGGGCAGGGAGCACCGACCCTGTCCTTCAACTACGACGACGCGCCCGCGATGACCGGCGAGCCCGCGGTCACGATCTCCGAGGGCAAGGCCCCAAGCGGCCCGGACGAGGTTGCGGTCGACGAGAGCACCGCCGATCGCGCCGGGTACGAGATCGGCGACACCGTCTCGATGACGAGTGCCGGTGAACGGTCGCGCCTGTCGGCGAAGCTCGTCGGGCTGGCGGAGTTCGGCGGCGGCGGGCTCGCGGGTGCGAGTCTGGTCTTCTTCGATACGTCGACCGCGCAGCAGATCTTCCTGAACGGGCGCAACGCGTTCAACACCGTGTCGGTGACCGCCGCCCCCGGGGTGAGCCAGGACGAGCTACGCGACGAGGTCGCCGCCGCGATCCCGGACGGCCTCGAGGCCGTGACCGGCGACACGGTCAGCGACGAGACCCAGGACGCGATCGGCCCCTTCCTCGACATCTTCAGCTCGATCCTGCTGGTGTTCGCGGCGATCGCGGTCGTCGTCGGCACGTTCCTGATCGTCAACACCTTCTCGATCCTGGTCGCCCAACGCAGCCGCGAGCTCGCCCTGTTGCGGGCGCTCGGCGCTTCGCGGAGACAGGTCACCCGGTCGGTGCTCCTGGAGGCGGTCGTCGTCGGCTTCATAGGTTCGACGATCGGACTGCTGATCGGCTGGGCCCTCGCGGCGCTGCTGCGCGCGCTGTTCGCGCTGATCGGGCTCGATCTCTCCGAGACGCCGCTGGTGTTCAGCGCGAGCACCGTCGTCGTCTCGTACCTCGTCGGGATGATCGTCACGGTGGTCGCGGCGTACCTTCCCGCGCGGCGGGCATCGCGAATCGCGCCCGTTGCCGCGCTCCGTGACGACGTGGCGCTGCCCGAGTCGGCGATTCACGTACGCGTGATCGTCGGTTGCGTGCTCGGCGCGGCGAGTGTTGCGCTGCTGGTCGTCGGGCTCCTCAGCGAGGGCACGTCGGGCCTGATCGAGGTGGGCGCGGGTGTCTTCGGTCTGCTGATGACCGCGGCGCTGCTGAGTCCGGTGCTCGGCGTACCGGTCCTGCGGGCGCTCGGGCTCGCGTACCGCCCGATGTTCCGCATGGTCGGCCGGCTCGCGACACAGAACTCCCTGCGCAACCCGCGGCGTACGGCGGCGACCGCGTCCGCGCTGATGATCGGGCTCGCCCTCGTCACCACGATCTCCATCCTGGGAGCCTCCCTGAACACCTCGATCGAGAAGTCGGTCAAGGAGGAGTTCCAGGCGGACTTCCTGCTGTCGAACCCGACGTTCACCGGGTTCAGCCCGCAGATCACCGATGACGTACGAAAGCTCGACGAGGCCGGCGCGGTCGCTGCCACCCAGATCGCGTTCGGGGATCTCGACGGCGACGCGGCGACGATCACCGGTGCGGAGACGGCCGAGCTCGACCAGATCTACGACTTCCCGATGGTCTCCGGTTCGATGGAGGTCGGATCCGGCGAGGTCGCCGTGAGCGAGTCGACGGCCGATGACCGGAACCTGAGTGTCGGTGACCGGGTGACGTTGACGTTCCAGT
Source organism: Solicola gregarius (assembly GCF_025790165.1). GTDB lineage: Bacteria > Actinomycetota > Actinomycetes > Propionibacteriales > Nocardioidaceae > Solicola > Solicola gregarius. Next base: position 1,970,566 of record NZ_CP094970.1, on the reverse strand, counting down.
CGGGTAAGCAGCGGGCGGAGATCGCGGGCATCTACGAGGACTCGAACGTCATCGGCGGCGTACTCGTGCCGTACTCCGCGTTGCGGGGAGCCGACATCGAGCGGCGTGACTTCACCACGAGCGTGAATGCGGCCGAGGGTGTTTCGGCGTCGGATCTCGAGTCGGCGCTCGACCGGGTCGTCGAGGACGAGCCGCTCGTGACCGTGCAGGATCAGGCCGACTTCATCGACACGCAGCGCGCGCAGGTCGACCAGCTGTTGCTGCTCGTGTACGCGCTGCTCGCGCTCGCGATCGTGATCGCCGTGCTCGGCATCATCAACACGCTCGCGCTGAGCGTGATCGAGCGTACGCGCGAGATCGGACTTCTCCGCGCCGTCGGGCTGACCAGACGGCAGCTGCGCCGAATGGTGCGACTCGAGTCGGTCGCCATCGCGGTGCTCGGTGCGGTGCTCGGCATCGTGATGGGCGTGGCGTTCGGGATCGTCCTGCAACGCGCGATGGTCGACCAGGGCTTCACCGCCCTGTCGATCCCGGTCACACAGCTCGTGCTGTTCGTGGTGATCGCGGCCGTCGTCGGGGTGTTCGCGGCCGTGCTGCCCGCGCGGCGAGCCGCGCGGCTCGACGTACTGACGGCGATCGCCGAGGAGTAGTGCGCCGGGAGGCCGCTCGATTGGCTTCGGGCGCCCTCGCCCGGCTACACTGCTTCGGATGCTCGTACGCCCATGCGCGCGAGCGGATGCAACGCCCTCCTGTCACGGAGAGACCGTGACCGCAGAGTCCGTAGGAGGTGGAGTACGCCTTGCGTCGTTATGAGCTGATGGTCATCCTCGATCCCGATCTCGAGGAGCGCACCGTCGCCCCCAACCTTGATCAGTACCTCAATGTCGTGCGCCAGGACGGCGGCGAGATCGAGAGCGTCGACGTCTGGGGACGTCGCCGGCTCGCGTACGAGATCGACAAGAAGTCCGAGGGCATCTACGCCGTCGTCGAGTTCAGTGCCAAGCCGGAGACGGTCAAGGAGCTCGACCGCCAGATGTCGCTGTCGGAATCGGTCATCCGTACGAAGGTCGTACGCCCGGACGCCCGATAATCCACAGCCGTCGACCGCAGCCCGTGGAGAACCTTTCCACCTGTCGGCGGAAGGCGGTTAACTGCTAGGCAGCAGACCCTCAACCTTTCGGAGACCTCATGGCAGGCGACACCGTCATCACCGTGGTCGGCAACCTCGTCGACCATCCCGAGTTGCGTTTCACCCCGTCCGGAGCGGCGGTGGCCAACTTCCGCATCGCCTCGACTCCGCGGCAGTTCGACCGCCAGTCGGGTGAGTGGAAGGACGGCGACACGCTGTTCCTGTCGTGTGCGGTCTGGCGCCAGGCCGCCGAGAACGTCGCGGAGTCCCTCGAGAAGGGCATGCGCGTCATCGTTCAGGGCCGGTTGAAGATCCGTCAGTTCGAGCGTCAGGACGGGTCCCGCGGCCAGAGCACCGAGATCGACGTCGACGAGGTCGGTCCGAGCCTGCGTAGCGCGACCGCCAAGGTCACCCGCGCCAGCCGTTCCGGCGGCGGCCAGGGCGGCGGCGGTTTCTCCGGCGGGGGCGGCGGGCAGTCCGCTCCGGCGAACGATCCGTGGGCGGCCCCGGCCGGTGGCGGTAACTCCGGCGGCGGCAACTCCGGTGGCGGTCAGGGCGATCCCTGGGCGTCGGGGAGCGCGCCGGCGGGTTCGTCCGACGAGCCTCCGTTCTAGCACCCAATCCACAAGACCATTCCGGCCACGAAGGCCGGGCTCAGTAACGAGGAGCACCACAATGGCTAAGCCAGTCATCCGCAAGCCGAAGAAGAAGCAGAATCCTCTGCTCACGGCGGGCGTGACCTATATCGATTACAAGGACACCGCGCTGCTGCGCAAGTTCATCTCCGACCGGGGCAAGATCCGCGCCCGTCGCGTGACCGGCGTGTCCGTCCAGGAGCAGCGCAAGATCGCCACCGCGATCAAGAACGCCCGCGAGATGGCGCTGCTGCCGTACACCTCGACCACCCGCTGAGCGCAGAGGAGATAACGATGAAGCTCATCCTCACCCACGAGGTCGCGAACCTCGGCGCACCCGGCGATGTCGTCGAGGTCAAGGACGGTTACGGTCGCAACTTCCTGATGCCGCGCGGGTACGCGCTGCGCTGGACCCGCGGCGCCGAGAAGCAGATCGACTCGATCAAGAAGGCACGCACGGTCCGCGAGGTCCGCGATGTCGCCCATGCCGAGGAGATCCGGGCGCAGATCGAGGGCGTCACGCTTAAGCTCCGCGAGCGGGTCGGCGAGGGCGGCCGGCTGTTCGGCTCGGTGACGGTCTCCGAGATCGCCGCCGCGCTCAAGGACCAGACCGGCATCGACGTCGACAAGCGTCGCATCGAGGTCGGCAACGCGATCAAGTCGATCGGTGGCCATACGGTCACGGTCTCGATCCACGACGAGGTGTCGGCCAAGCTGGCCCTCGATGTCGCCGCGGCCAGCTGACCCAACGCTGACGAGAGATTCCCGGCCCCTCGACGAGAGACTTCTGGCCCGCTCCGGCGGCCAGAATCCTCTCCTCGGAGGGCCGGGATTCTCTCGTCAGCGGGACTAGTCCTTCGGGTATGGCGCGGGCTTGGTCGACGGGTCGTCGTCGGTCGCCGCCGCCAGCCGCGGCACCGCCACCTCGAGTACGTACGGCAGGCTCAGCGGACTGTTGAAGCCGAGCGCGCCCGCGAAGTCGTCGGAGAACTGACCGAGGTCGACGGTGCGGTTCGACTCGACGACGTCGAGGCTCTGGAACAGCTCGCTGCCGGTGAGATCCTGGTTGGCGGCTTCGATCGCGAGAACGTCCTGGTCGAGCGGTTCCAGCTTCTCCTCGCTCAGCTCGCCACTCTTATCGGGCAGCTCGAAGCCGAGGTCGGTGAGCCACCCGGTGCGGTAGTCGTCGGTACCCATCGCGTACACCGCGCCGGACCCGACGCCGAATCCGAACGCGGCACTCGCACCGTCGAACTCGGGATGCTCCTCGCGCACCGTCGCGAACCTCTGCTTCGTCTCCGCCACGAGCGCCTCGGCCTCGTCCTCGAGCCCGAGCGCCTTTCCGGTGGTCAGCGTCTGGTCCTGCCACGTCGGAGCGGCGGTCTCGGGTTCGGCAACCGTCGGCGCGATGTCGTCGAGCAGGTCGTACGTCTGCTCGTCGATGTAGGAGTTCAGTCCAAGGATCAGGTCGGGCTGCAACGCCGCGACGTCCTCGACATCGAGCTCCTCGGCTCCGACGGTCGGGATCTCCTTGCCCCGTACGCTCACCGGCGCCCATGGCCGGTTCGGCGCGTCGTACCCGAGGAACTCCCGTACGCCGACGGGTTCGACGCCGAGCGCGAGGGCGAAGTCCTGGTCGCTGAACCCGATCGTGACGACCCGCTCCGGCGGTTCCTCGATCTCGACCGATCCGAACGAGGTCTCCACGGTCACCGGGTACGCAGAGGCATCGCCGGTCGCGCCGCCACCGGAGTCAGCGTCGGACGAGTCGGATCCGCAACCTGCGAGCGCGAACAGGCCGGTGGCGAGGAGGGCCGCGGTGCGGCGTACGGCAAAATTCATGAGGTAAGGCTAACCTGCACCGATCGGCCGGTCGCTACCCCGTCGGTCCGCCCGACGCGTACGTCGGCGGCAATCCCTACAGTGGTGCCATGACCTCCGCCGGCAGCACCTCCGACGCCGTCTCGATCGGTGCCCACGTCGACCAGACCGACCCGATCGCCGAGGCGAGAGCGCGAGGTGCCGACCTCGTGCAGATCTTCCTCGGTGACCCGCAGGGTTACAAGGGCCCGGAGTGGGCGCACGCCGGCGGCTCGGAGGGGCTCAAGGCCGATGCGGAGGCGGCCGGGATCGATCTCTACGTCCACGCGCCGTACCTGATCAACGTCGCCACCACCAACAACCGGATCCGGATCCCCAGCCGCAAGCTGCTCCAGCAGCACGTCGACGCCGCCGCCTCGATCGGCGCCAAGGGACTGATCGTGCACGGTGGGCACGTCAACAAGACCGATGATCCCGAGAAGGGCTTCGACAACTGGCGTAAGGCCATCGCCGCGACCGACATCAAGCTGCCCGTGCTGATCGAGAACACCGCCGGCGGCGACAACGCCATGACCCGCTACCTGGAGCGGATCGCGCGGGTATGGGACGCGATCTCTGCGGCCGAGGGCTTCGAGCAGGTGGGGTTCTGCCTCGACACCTGCCACGCGCACGCGGGGGGCAACCCGTTGGACACCGTTGTCGACGACGTACGCGCGATCACCGGCCGCATCGACCTGGTGCATTGCAACGACAGCCGCGACGAGTTCGACTCCGGCGCCGACCGGCACGCCAATCTCGGCGCCGGTCTGATCGACCCCGACCTGCTGGCCGGGGTCGTTCGGGATGCAGGGGCACCGGTGGTCTGCGAGACTCCTGGTGACGCGGACGAACACGGCGCCGATATCGCCTGGCTACGTGAGCGCCTGGCGTAGCACGGACGGGAGCCTGGCGATGACCGAACAGCACGATCGAGGCCAAGGCACGCCGCTCCGGATCCGCCCGAAGACCGTCATCGGGGTCGTCATCGCCGTCCTCGCGCTCGTCTTCGTCTTCCAGAACACCGGCAAGGGGCAGGTCGACTTCCTGTTCTGGAGTGTGTCCATGCCGGCCTGGATCTGGCTGCTGGTGATCTTCGCGGCCGGCGTCGTGGTCGGTTCCAACTTCCCGTGGCTGCGGCGTCGGCGGGCAAAAGATCCGGGTTGATGTCCGATCACCGCCAGCCCACCCGGTGTGCTGGTGCTGTGATTGATCCATGCCGCAAACCGATCGAACAGAACGTGCCCGGGCATTCGCCCGTCTGCATCGGGCGACCCATCCGCTCGTCCTCCCCAACGCCTGGGATGTCTCGTCGGCGCTCGCCGTACGACGGGCAGGTGCCGCTGCCGTCGCGACGACGAGCGCCGGGCATGCCTGGAGCCTCGGCCGGAACGACGGTGGCGATCTCGACGTCGACGGCGTCGTCACGCTCCTTGCCCGCATAGTCGCGGCGGTCGACGTCCCGGTGACGGCGGACATCGAGTCGGGGTACGCCGATGGTCAGGACGCGCTCGCCCGCAACATGGCGGCGATCCTCGACACCGGCGTCGTCGGCATCAACATCGAGGACTCCGATGCGGGATCGCTGCGCGCAGCTGCCGATCAGGCCGCCCGCATCGAGACGGTACGTCGGGCGGCCGCGGCCGCAGGCGTACCGCTGTTCGTCAATGCCCGCATCGACACGTACTTCGTCGACGGGTTCCCGGACGACGAGCGCGCAGACCAGACGCTCGCCCGCGCCACCGCGTACGTCGATGCGGGTGCGGACGGAGTGTTTGTGCCGGGGTTGGTCGACCTGCCGGCGCTGTCCGAGCTGACCGGCGCTCTCGACGTACCCGTCAACGTGATGCTGCAGCCGGGCGCTCCGAGTGTCGCCGACCTGGCCGCCGCCGGCGTCCGCCGGATCAGCGTCGGTCCGGCCCTCCACGCGGTCGCGGTCGCGGCAGTCGAGGCGGCGGCGACGGAGCTACTGGGCAACGGCATGTACCCGGTCTAGGTCTCAGCGGATCCGCTCGTTCGCCGGGTCGTACGGAGGCCGCAGCGACACCTCGACCGGGTACGTCGTGCCACCGACGTCGACGGAGTACGTGCCGCCACCTACCCAGTCGCGGTTCGCGACCACGCCATCCGGCGCCGAGACATACGCGAGCCCGACGCACGCACCGGTCGCCGCGGCCCAGGCGGCGGACGTGACGATGCCCGCCGCGCCGCCGTCGCGCAGCAGCAGCTCGCCGCCCCACAGCATGGGCTCGGCATCGGAGACGACGAACGAGACCAGCCTGCGCCTGGGGCCGGCGGCCTTCGCCTTCTCGACCGCCTCCCTGCCGAGGAAGTCGATGTCGGTCTTGAGCTTGCAGGCGAACGTGAGCCCCGCCTCGACCGGCCCGTAGTCGGGGGTCAGCTCGCGGCCGAACGCGCGGTACCCCTTCTCGAGCCTCATCGACTCGATCGCGTAGTACCCGGCGTTGGCGACGCCGAGGTCGGAGCCGGCCGACATCAGGTCTTCGTACACGCCGACGGCGAACTCGGCCGGAACGTACAGCTCCCACCCCAGCTCGCCGACGTACGTGATGCGCGTCGCCCGCACCGTGGCGCTCCCGATCGTCAGCTCGCGGCTGTCGCCGAACCCGAACGCGCCGTCGCCGAGGTCCGCATCGCTCAGCCGGGACAGCACGTCCCGCGAGCGTGGGCCCATCACGCCGAACACCGCGTACGCCGAGGTGACGTCCACGATGTGCACATCGGCACCCGCGGGGACGTTCTTGCGGATCCAGTCCTGGTCGCGTTCGGTGGTCGCCGAGCTGCTGACCAGCAGGTACGTGTGGGGGCCGGTGCGCGTCACGGTCAGGTCCGACTCGTACGTGCCGCGCTCGTTCAGCAGTCCTGTGTAGACGGCGCGGCCGACGGGCACGTCGACGTCGTTGGTGCAGATCCACTGCAGAGCGGCGACCGCGTCTCGGCCGGTGACGAGATACTTCGAGAACGACGTCTGGTCGAAGACCGCCACCGCGGTGCGGGTCGCACGCTGCTCGGCGGCCGACCACGGCAGCCAGTTCTGCTTTCCCCACGCGTACTCGATCGCCGAATCCTCGCCCGGTGGTGCGAAGTAGTTCGGGCGCTCCCATCCCATCCGGCTGCCGAAACACGCGTTCTGCTCGGCAAGGCGGTCGTGCAGAGGCGAGCGGCGAAAGGGGCGTGCCGTCTCGAGCTCTCGATTCGGCCACGGGATCGCGTAGTGGAGCCCGAGGATCTCCGCGACCCGCGAGCGTAGCCACCGGTTGTTGCCGTTGAACCGGGCGAAGCGCCGGATGTCGACCGCGAGCAGGTCCATCGTCGGTTGGCCCGCGACGATCCACTCGGCCAAGGCACGGCCGGCGCCCCCGGCGGAGGCGATGCCGACCGAGTTGAAACCGGCACCGACGAAGTAGTTTCGCAGGGTCGGCGCCTCACCGAGGATGAACTGGTTGTCCGGCGTGAAGCTCTCGGGTCCGTTGTAGAACTTGCGGATGCCGGCGTCGGCGAGGGCCGGGATGCGCTCCACGGCGCTGTGCATCAGGATCGAGAAGTGCTCCCAGTCCTCGTCGAGCAGCTGGAACTCGAACGGGTACGGCAGGTCGTCCGGCGAACGCCAGGGTTTGGCGTTCGGTTCGAAGCCGCCCACGACCAGTCCGCCGACCTCCTCCTTGAAGTAGGTGTAGCCGTCCGGGTCGCGCAGGATGGGGAGATCCGGATGGACGCCGTCGAGCTGGTCGGTCACGACGTAGAAGTGCTCTGCCGAGTGCAGCGGCACGGTGACGCCAACGGCATCGGCGAGCTGCTTGGCCCACTGGCCGGCACAGTTGACGACGATCTCCGCCTCGAGGTCGCCACGGTCGGTACGGACCGATGTCACCGCTGCATCCTCGACGCCGATGCCCGTCACGCGTACGCGCTCGACGATCGTCGCGCCACGCATGCGGGCGCCCTTGGCCAGTGCCATCGTCAGGTCGGTCGGGTTGGCCTTACCGTCGCCGGGCAGCCAGATACCGCCGACGAGATCGTCGACCTGCATGGCGGGGTAGCGGTCCTGCGTCTGCGCCGGTGTGAGTAGCTCGCACTCGAGCCCGTACGCCTCGGCGGTCGCCGCCGTACGACGCAGCTGCATCATCCGATCGGGCGTCCGCGCAACGGTGACGCCGCCACAGCGCTGGTAGCCGGCGCTGAGCCCGACCTCGTCCTCGAGCTCGGCGTACAGCTGGGTCGAGTACTGCACGAGCCGGGTGCCACTCTCCGACGCGCGCAGCTGGCCGACGAGACCGGCGGCGTGCCAGGTCGTACCGCACGACAGCTCACCCTGCTCGAGCAGCACGACATCGGTCCAGCCGAGCTTGGTCAGGTGGTACGCGACGCTGGTACCGATCACACCGCCACCGATGATCACCACGCGCGCCCGCGCGGGTAGTTCAGGCCGCGTCTCCCGACCCGTCGCCGGCTCGCGTGCCTCCGCATCCCGACCGGCTTCGTTGCGGTCACTCATGGGAGAACCGACTCCAATCTCGCTCCCGCGCCTTGCCGGATCGGGCGCGGAGACCCGCTCCCAGATCGACGCCGGGTCGAGAGACACGACCTAGTCAACTCGTTGCGCCTCCTCGAGAAGGATGCCGAACGTGTTGGACGAGAACGCCGCGGCCGCCCGCTCGTACCGCTCCATGCTCCAGGCGTGGAAGTCGAAGTCGAGCGGGCTCGTCGCATCCTGGATCGCGCCCCACAGCGACCAGCCGTACTGCGAGGCGATCGCCTGCAGCCGCGTGCGGGCGAACTTGCCCCGCAGCGGGCGGCCGTAGTACTCCGTGACGAGCTCGTCGAGCTGGTCCGTGTCCAGGTCGCACTCGGTGCCGATGTTGCCGAGCTCGAAGCAGGCGTCGTTGTTGCCGGAGTACTCGTAGTCGATCAGCCACAGCTTGTCGCCGTCGTCGACGAAGTTGCCGGCGAGCAGGTCGTTGTTGCACGGCACCAGGGGATCGGGGCGTACGTCGAGAGCGGTGCGCATCCGCGCGAACCTCTCGTTGAACTCCTCGTACCCCGGCGGAAGCGGAAAGCCCCGCTCGCGCACGATGGCCAGGTAGCGCGCCTGCCGGTCGAACATGTTGAACTCGGCGACGAACGCGGGGCCCGAGTGCAGCGTGCGGCAGGCAGCGGCGGCGCGGGCGACGATGCCGGTGCGTTGGAAGCTCGCGTTGTCGTACGTGATGCCGTCGATGTAGCCGATCACGAGCATGCCGAGATCCGGCCGATAGTCGAGCACCGGTGCGCCCACCCCGGCGAGCTCGGCGGAGCGCGAGTTGGCGTGCTCCGCGTCGCGGTCGATGCCGAGCAGCGCGGTGTCACTTCTGCTGCAGCGGACGACGTACGTTCCGGTGGGGGTCGTCACCTTGAGGTTGCGGTTGGTCAGGCCGCCGGAGAGTTCCTCGACGGTGCGCGGCCCGGCCAGCATCGAGATGGCATCGAGGGAGGCGATCGTCGGGTCCCGTGTCTCGACCATTCCGGCAGGTTAGCCGACGAAGGCCAAAAGGTCTAGACTCCTAATGGTGAACGACGAACGCGCGGTGATCTTCGACTTCAACGGGACACTGTGCGACGACGAGCCGATCCTGTTCGAGATCTTCACCCGGCTGTTCGAGCGGCACCTCGGCGTGCGGCTGACGCATGCCGACTACTACGGGCGGCTCGCGGGCCGCAGCGATCGCGAGATCGTGGAGACGGTCGTCCACGCGCACCGGCGTACCGGCGCCGACGCGCTGGTCGAACGGCTGCTCGCGCTCCGTGGCGATCACTACCGCGCCCGTACGGCCGAGTCGTCGCCCGTCCGCGAACCGACCGTAGCGCTTGTCCGAGCGTTAGCGGATCGCCTTGTGCCGTTGGCGATCGTGACCGGCGCTCAACGCCGCGACGTCGAGCACGTGCTCGCACGCGCCGGGATCGCGGACGCGTTCACCGCCATCGTCGCCGCGGAGGACGTACGCGCCGGCAAGCCGGATCCCGCGGGCATGTTGCTCGCCGCGGCGGCCGTGGGCGTACGCCCAGCGAGGACCGTCGTGTTCGAGGACTCACTCGCGGGCATCGGTGCTGCCCGGGCGGCCGGGATGCGCTGCATCGCGGTCGCCGGCACCCACGACCGGGGCATGCTGAAATCCGCCGGCGTCCCCATTGTCGATGAACTTGCTCCCCGCTTGCTCGACTCGCCGGCGTACCTCGCCGGTGACTCAGGTTCCGTCGACGATGCGACGGAGCTGGTCGAGCGAGTTGAGCTGTGACTCCACATGGCGGCGCGACGGCAGCGGCCCGTTGGCCATCGCGATCACCGAGTGCGCGCCGAGGTGGCTGACACCGAGTGCGTGGGCGATCGCCGAGACGGAGTCACCCTGCGCGGCCATCGCACCCTGCACGGTGCTCCAGTTGTCGATCGCCATCAGGCGGGCACGATGGAACTCGATCATGTTCGCCAACGTAGGTTTGGACACTTCTCACATCGATTCGTCGATACGGACGTGGACGCGGACGGAGCGGGGCCGACCGCCGGGCCTTCCGAGACATGACCACGAGCGTCATAGACATATACCCACCATGATCGACGCAGTTGCCCGCCAGGAGGTTGTCTCAGCGGCGAATCTCGACCCGAAACGGTTCGACGGCCGCCGGGCCGGCGATGCTCGTGCGTAGGGCGATCCTGGTGCGATCGGCGCGATAGCGATCGTACGCGAACTCGACCGGCATCCCGGACTCCGTATACGCGGTTCGGGTGACCAGCATCAGGGGTGCGCCGGTAGCTGCCTCGAGCAGCCGGGCCTGCTCGTCGGTTGCCACGACGGGCTCGAGCCATTCGCGGGCGGAGTGTGGCGCGAGGCGGTACGCGCGGCGCATCAGCGAGTAGAGCGACCCGGTCAGGCGACGCTCCAGCAGGCCGGGAAACGCCTCGGCGGACAGGTACGTCTCCTCGAGGGCGAGGGGCTCTCGGTCGGCCAGCCGGACGCGGACGATCTCGTAGACCTCGGATGCGGCCGGCAGCTTGAGCGCAGCCGACACCTCCGGCGGCGCCGGGCGCGCCCGCGCCGTCACCATCCGGGCGCCCGCTCGTACGTGTGCTCGGCGCATCTGCTCGGTGAAGCCCGGCAGGCCGGTGAGATCGCACTCGATCCGCGGTCGGGCGACGAACGTGCCGCCGCCGCGACCGCGACGGCGCTCCAGCAGCTCGCGTTGCTCGAGTGCCGCAAGCGACTGGCGCAGCGTCATCCTGCTGACGCCCACCGCGGCGGCGAGCTCGCCTTCGGGCGGAAGCTTGTCGCCGGTCGACAGCGCGCCGTCGGCGATCATGCCCGCGAGCCACTGCTCGATGCGAGCATGCGACGGCTCCCGGCCGGCCGTCCGAAGGTCGGGCTTCGACGCGAATGCGTTGTCGTCGACGGTGAGTGTCCTCACCCGGCCGAGCCTACCGGCGGCCCGCGTTACGATCGGGGACGCCCGGCATCGCTAGGTAGCAATCTGGGCGTCCCCGATCGCAAACGGTTCGAGAGCTGGGCGTCCCCGATCACAAACGGTTCGAGAGCTGGGCGTCCCCGCTCGCTACGCGGCTCGACGCAAATCAGTCGTCGAAGGCCTCTACGACGGCCTCGTCGATGGTGTGTTTCGGTCCGGTGAACCAGTTGCGCGCGGAGGCGTACCACCAGATCGTCAGCAGGATCAGCGTGCCGATGGTGAGGATCGGCGCGTAGTTGACGTTCTCCCAGGAGAAGTCCTCGTGTCCGGGGATCGCTGCGGGCGTGAACGGCATGATGAAGTAGATCGAGATGATCGCGATCTCGATGACCGCGACGAGGTTCATCCAGCGATACTTGCGCCCGAGGGTCCAGCTACCGGGCTCGAAGTCGTCGCCCATCCGCCAGCGCAGCCAGATCGGGATCGCGAACGACAGGTACAACCCGATCACCGCAACGGACGTGACGGCGTAGAACGCGACCGGGATGCCACCGACACCCTTCAGCGCAGGCAGCGTGATGAGCGCACCGATGACCGCGACGAAGACGACGGCGTTCGCCGGCACCTTGCTGCTCGAGACCTTCGACCACAGGCGCGAGCCGGGGATCGCGCCGTCCCGGCTGAACGCGAACGTCATCCGCGAGGCGCTGGTCAGGCACGCGACCGTACAGAAGAACTGCCCGGCCGCCGAGATCAGCAGCACCGTTCCATGCCAGCCCTGCGGTAGCGCTTGGCTGAAGATCACGTCGACCGCTCCGCCGCCGGCGGTGACGCCGTCCGCGTCCTGAACGGCGAACAGGAACGACAGCAGGATGATCCAGCCGCCGATCGCGGAGTACGCGATCGAACGCCAGATGCCCTTGGCCGCACCCTCCGACGCGGCCTCGGTCTCCTCGGACAGGTGTGCCGACGCGTCGAAGCCGGTGATCGTGTACTGCGTCAACAGGAAGCCGAGCGGGAGGACGAGGAACCAGTACTTCGCGTCGGCGTACCCGGAGTTGTTGAGTCGCTCGGTGAAGACGAAGTCGAGGCTCTGGTGCTGATCGGGTACGAGCACCAGGATCAGGATGATGAAGGCGGCGCCGGCGACGTGCCACCACACTGAGATGTTGTTCAGGATCGCCATCAGGTGGCCACTGAAGATGTTCAGCACGGCGGCGATCGCCAGCAGGGCAACGAATATCAGATACACCCGGCCCAGCGAGTATCCGTCCGCCCAGCTCTCGCTGAACGTGCTGAGCATCAGGTCGACGAACGTCGCACACCCGTACGCGACCGAGGCGGTCACGGCGAGTAGACCGATCAGGTTCAGCCATCCCGTGTAGAAGCCCGCGCGCGCCCCACCCATCTTGGCGGCCCACCAGTAGATGCCGCCGGAGGTCGGGTATGCCGAGACCAGCTCGGACATCGTGAAGCCGATGATCAGGATGAAGATCGAGATGATCGGCCAGCCCCACGAGATCGCGACCGGCCCGCCGTTGTTCCAGGCCTGACCGAACGTCGTGAAGCAGCCGGCGAGGATCGAGATGATCGAGAACGAGATCGCGAAGTTGGAGAACCCCGACCAGTTTCGGCTGAGCTCCTGCTTGTAGCCGAGCTCGGCGAGCCGGCGTTCGTCGTCCGAAAGGTTGGTCGGATCCGCCATGGGGACTCCCTGGGTGAGGCAGGTCGGCTGATGCTAACGCGCGAGCAGTATTGCGTCTAGACCTTTGGTCGTCGATGCGCAACCGGACGTGTGTACCCCGTGGCAGATGTATAGCGCAAAATTTGGTTTGAAGTAAGACCATTGACAAAGTCTCGGCCGAATTGCAGGCTGGCCGCGTGGTGATTCGCGCGACCGAGGACGGGCTGACCGATGCCGTTCTGCGCCCGGTACGCGGGCATCACGCGTTCGAGTCGTGCGTCGGTCGGCTGGCCACTGCGATCCGCCTCGGCGTCTACGCGAACGGCGACGTACTGCCACCGGAACGCGAGCTCGCGGCCCGCATGGAGGTCTCCCGCGCCACCCTGCGTGAGGCGATCGCCGCGCTGCGTACGGCCGGTCTCGTGCGTACGACGCGGGGGCGCGGTGGGGGCACGGTCATCGACTACGACCCGACGCATCCCGAGACCGTCGCCGATCTCGGTGATCGACGCGAGCGGCTGCTCGACTCGCTCGTCTTCCGACGGGTTGTGGAGGGCGGTGCCAGCCACGTCGCCGCCGGTCGCACGTTGGACGCCGCGCAGCGGGCGCTACTGCAGGAAGCACATGAACGTGTCGCGGACGCGGCCGACAGGGGCGCGCATCGTCAGGCCGACTCGCAGTTCCACCTGGCGATCGCCGCGGTCACGGAGTCGCCGCTGATCATCGATGCCGTCACCGTCGCACAGGCCGACCTGCACGACATGCTGACCGCGATTCCGGTGCTCGACGTCAACATCGAGCACTCGGACGGACAGCACGCGGCGATCACCGAGGCGATCCTCGGGGGTCGACCGACCAAGGCGCGTCACGTCATGGAAAGCCATTGCGACGACACCGAGGCGTTGTTGCGCGGACTACTGGGATAAGGCTGTTGGGACGAACAGACATGGACACACCACGACACAACGACCGGTACCTGACGCTGCCGGACCTCGAGGGCCGAATCCGCGCCGGCGAGATCGACACCGTCATCGTCGCCTTCACCGACATGCAGGGACGCCTCCAAGGCAAGCGTCTGCACGCCGCGTACTTCCTGGACCATGTCGTCGACGACGGTACGGAGGGCTGCAACTACCTGCTGACCGTCGACGTCGACATGAACACCGTGGCCGGATACGAGATGACGTCGTGGGAGAAGGGCTACGGGGACATGGAGTTCGTCCTCGACTTCGACACGATCCGGGTGCTCGGACATCTGCCGGGGACCGCGATGATCCAGTGCGACCTCGTGTGGATGGACCATCGCCCGGTCGAGCAGTCGCCGCGACGCATCCTGACCAAGCAGCTCGAGCGGGCGGCAGCCGGCGGATACCGCGCCCTTGCCGGCACCGAGCTCGAGTTCATCGTCTTCGACGACACGTACGAGCAGGCGTGGAGCCGTGACTATCGCGGGCTCACGCCGGCGAACCAGTACAACGTCGACTACTCGATCGTCGGTACGACGCGCGTCGAGCCGTTGCTGCGCGACATCCGAAACACCATGTACGCCGCGGGCATGGACGTCGAGTCGGCGAAGGGCGAATGCAACCCGGGCCAACACGAGATCGGGTTCCTGTACGCGGATGCACTGGTGACGGCGGACAACCACGCGGTGTACAAGACTGCGGCGAAGGAGATCGCAGCGGGTCACGGAAAGTCGCTGACGTTCATGGCGAAGTACAACGATCTCGAGGGCAGCTCCTGTCACATCCATCTGTCGCTTCGGGGCGACGACGGGTCGCTGGTGTTCTGGGACGACGAGCGTGGCGAACGATCCCCGCTGTACGACCAGTTCGTCGCCGGCGTACTCGCAACGATGCGCGACTTCACCCTCCTGTACGCCCCGAACATCAACTCCTACAAGAGATTCGCCGACGGCTCGTTTGCGCCGACCACGATCGGCTGGGGGCTCGACAACCGTACGTGCGCGGTGCGGCTCGTCGGCCGGGGCAAGGGCGCGCGGATGGAGAACCGCGTACCGGGCGGAGACGTCAACCCGTACCTCTCCATGGCCGCAATGCTCGCCGGTGGCCTGCACGGCATCGAGAACGGCCTCGAGCTGGAGTCCGAGACGACCGGCAACGCGTACACGTCCGGCAAGCCGACCGTACCGACGACGCTGCAGGAGGCGCGCGATGCGTTCGCCGGCTCCGAGGTCGCCCGCAAAGCGCTCGGCGACGATGTTGTCGACCACTACGCTCGGATGGCCGAGGTCGAGCTGGAGGCGTACAACGCCGCAGTGACCGACTGGGAGCTGCGCCGCGGCTTCGAGAGGATGTGATCGGGTGAGTACGTACACCGTCGTCAATCCGGCCACCGAGCAGCCGGTCACCGATGTCGAGCTGACGAGCGTCGAGCAGACCGATGTGGCGATTGCTCAAGCCAGTAAGGCATTTCCAGCCTGGCGTGATCTTGCACCTGGCGATCGTGCGGCCCTCTTGCGCCGGTTCGCCGAGGTCGTCGACGCACACATCGACGAGCTGGCCGAGCTCGAGGTGCGCAACGCGGGCCACACATGGGGCAACGCGACGTGGGAGGCAGGCAATGTACGCGATGTCCTGAACTACTACGCCGGCGCGCCGGAACGTCTTGCAGGCAAGCAGATTCCGGTTGCGGGGGGCGTGAACGTCACCTTCCACGAGCCGGTGGGCGTCGTCGGTATCATCGTGCCCTGGAACTTCCCGATGCCGATCGCAGGTTGGGGCATGGCGCCCGCACTCGCGGCAGGCAACACGGTCGTGCTGAAGCCGGCGGAGCTGACGCCGCTGACGGCGATGCGGATCGGCGAGCTGGCGCTCGAGGCGGGCGTCCCCGAAGGCGTACTCACCGTCCTGCCCGGCAAGGGATCCGTTGTGGGGCAGCGATTCGTGACGCACCCCGACGTCCGCAAGGTGTGCTTCACCGGCTCGACAGAGGTCGGAAAGCAGATCATGGCCGGCTGCGCAGATCAGGTGAAGCGGTGCACGCTCGAACTCGGCGGCAAGAGCGCGAACATCGTGTTCGCCGACTCCGACCTGGCCAAGGCGGCCGCCAGCGCCCCGTACGCGGTGTTCGACAACGCCGGCCAAGACTGCTGTGCCCGTTCGCGCATCCTCGTGGAGCGGTCGGCGTACGACGAGTTCCTGGCGTTGTTGGAGCCTGCCGTCAAGGGCGTACGCGTACTCGATCCGAGTGACCGCTCGAGCGAGATGGGCCCGCTCATCTCCGCGCATCAGCGGGAGACCGTGCACTCGTTCATCGACGATGCGGAGGTGGCGTACACCGGCTCGATGCCCGACGGAGATGGGTTCTGGGTCGCTCCGACTGTCGTGCTGGCGGACTCGACGCAGCAGCGGATCTGGCGTGACGAGGTCTTCGGACCCGTGGTGGCAGTGCTGCCGTTCGAGGACGAGGCGGACGCGGTAGCGATGGCCAACGACACCGAGTACGGCTTGTCGGGCTCGATCTACACCAGCGATCTCGGTCGAGGGCTGCGGGTCTCGCGGGCGGTGCAGGCGGGGAACCTGAGCGTCAACACCCATGCGTCGGTGCGCTACTGGACTCCGTTCGGCGGATACAAGCAGTCCGGTCTCGGTCGCGAGCTCGGCCCGGACGCCCCGTACGCCTTCACCGAAGAGAAGAACGTATTCATCGCAACAGACTGAGAAGAGATTTGTGACGTAACGGTGCAATCGCAGCGTCCAAATCGACTGGTACGTCACAAATCTCGGAGGAGGAGCCACATGTCGAGTCGTATGCAGGGTCGCCTACAGGGCCGTACCGCGGTCATCACGGGCGGCTGCTCGGGGATCGGGCTCGCGACCGTCGAGCGGTTCGTCGAGGAGGGCGCGAACGTCGTGCTGGGCGACATCGACGACGACCGGGGTGCGGAGATCGCCGAGAAGCTCGGGGTCACGTACGCGCATGTCGACGTGACCGACAAGTCCGAGGTCGACGCGTTGTTCCGCACCGCGTACGACACCTACGGCTCGGTCGACATCGCGTTCAACAACGCCGGCATCTCACCGCCGGACGACACGTCGATCCTCGACACCGACCTCGAGGCGTGGCGCAAGGTGCAGGACGTCAACCTGACGAGCGTCTACCTGTGCTGCAAGGCGGCGCTGCCGTACATGCTGGACCAACGGCGCGGCTCCATCATCAACACGGCGTCGTTCGTTGCGACGATGGGCGCGGCGACATCGCAGATCTCCTACTCCGCGTCCAAGGGCGGCGTGCTCACGATGTCGCGGGAGCTCGGCGTTCAGTTCGCCCGCGACGGCGTGCGCGTCAACGCACTGTGTCCCGGGCCGGTGAACACCCCGCTGCTGCAGGAGCTCTACGCGAACGACGAGGAGGCGGCGCAACGGCGCCTCGTCCACATACCGATGGGGCGGTTCGCCGAGGCGAGTGAGATGGCAGATGCCGTGCTCTTCCTGGCGTCTGACGAGTCGAGCTTCATGACGGCGACGACGTTCTTGGTCGACGGCGGTATCGCGGCCGCGTACGTGACGCCGTCATGAGACGGTGGCTTCCGTGAGCGAACCGATCGTCGGGCTTTCTGCGTACCGAGAGGACGCCACGTACGGCGTGTGGAGCCAGCGCACCGACCTGCTGTGCGCGGAGTACGCGAGCGCGGTCGAGCGCTCGGGCGGCGTCTCGATGCTGCTACCCGTTCAGGATCCCGCACATGCCGCCGCGGTCGTCGACCGTATCGACGCGCTGATCATCGCCGGTGGGGCCGACGTCGACCCCGCGACGTACGGCCAGCCGCCGCACACCGAGACCGTGCGGGTGCGGCCCGACCGGGACGCTTGGGAGACCGCCCTGCTCGATGCTGCCGACGAACGGGGCATTCCGGTGCTCGGCATCTGCCGTGGCATGCAGGTGATGGCCGTACGCGCAGGTGGCTCGCTCGACCAACACGTACCCGACCATCTCGGGACGACGACGCACTCCCCGGGCGGTGCCGGCTACGGCGATGTCGAGGTGATCACCCATCCCGGCACCCTCGCGCACAACATCCTCGGCGAGCGTACGACCGTCAGATGCCATCATCACCAGGCCGTACGCGAACATCCCGGCTTCGACGTGTCGGCGCGCGCAGACGACGGCATGCTCGAAGCGATGGAGCGGCCGGGCCACGACTTCCACCTCGCGGTCCAGTGGCACCCGGAGGCGGGTAGCGACCTGCGGCTGTTCGAAGCGCTGGTCGAGCACGCGTCGGCTACGCGCCGGCGCCCGTGACCAGCCACGCATCGGAGCGTTCGCGCAGCACCAGGGTCACCATCCGGGCGAGGATGAACCCGCCGTACGCCCACCACAGCGACGCCAGGCCGGCGTCGGTGAGCCACACCGCGCCCACCAGGGGTGCGTACGCCGCGAGTACCGCGATGCCTGCCCAGGCGAGGTACGTGCCGTCGCCGGCGCCGATCAGTACCCCGTCGAGCACGAACACGATGCCGGAGATCGGCTGGATCAGCGCGACCACGACGAGCGCCGGCACGAGCGCATCCTGCACGGCCTGGTCGGAGCTGAACAACGGTGGCAGCACTGTGTGCAGTGCAAGCAGACCGGCCGCGGCGAGCACACCGGCCCACCAGCCCCAACCCATCATCCGGCGGGTCAGACGCTTGGTGGTGGTGACATCTCCGGCCCCGAGCGCGCGCCCGGTGAGCGCCTGCCCCGCGATGGCGAGCGCGTCGAGCGCGAACGCCAGCGTGGACACGATGGTGAGCGCGATCTGATGGGCCGCGAGCGAGGCGTCGCCCATCGTGGTCGCCACGGCGGTGGCGAGTAGGAACGTTGCTCGCAAGGTGAGCGTCCGCACGATGAGTGCGACACCGGAGCGTGCGGACTGCCCGATCGCGCCCCGGTGCGGGCGTACGACGGACCCTTCGCGACGCGCGGCACGGATGATCACGAAGGTCAGGTACGCCGCGGAGCCCCATTGGGCAAGGGTCGTGCCGAGGGCGGACCCCGCGATTCCCATGTCGAAGCCGTAAACGAGCAGAACGTTGAGTCCGACGTTGCCGATGTTGGCGGCGACGGCGACGACGAGTGGCGTACGCAGGTCCTGCATGCCGCGCAGTACGCCGGTTGTCGCAAACACCAGCAACATCGCGGGCAGGCCGAACGCGGCGACGCGCAGGTACGTGACGCCCTGCTCGTGGACGCCTGCGGAAGCGCCGAACCAACCGACGATCACGTCGGCGCCGGCGACGCAGACGACCGCCATCGCGCCGCCGACGAGCAGGGCGAGCCATCCCCCGGCGATGCCGACGTCCATTGCACCGCGCAGGTCTCCGGCGCCGATCCGCCGGCCGACCGACGCCGTCGTGCCGTACGCGAGGAAGACGCACAGGCCGATCAGGGTCTGTAGGACGGTCGCGGCGATGGCCAGACCGGCCAGTGGTGTCGTGCCCAGGTGTCCGACGATGGCCGTGTCAGCCAGTAGGAACAGCGGCTCCGAGACCAGCGCCGCGAACGCAGGTATGGCGAGCTTGAGGATCTGCCGGTCGTCGGCGTTGAAAACTCGCAACACCGACTCAATCTAGGTCACGGCACCGACCGGACTCACGTGCGGGCGAGGAGTCGTGAGGTCCAGTCGTCGTGTCGGCGCCGAAGGGTGTCCGGGGTCAGATCTGTTCGTCCGAGTGGGATGTAGTTCGACGCCCAGGTGTGAACGTCAGCGTGGGAACGTGCCGTCGCCCACACGTCGGCCAGCCAGGGGTCAGGGGTCTGCATATCGAGGGCATCGGCGTACGCGGTGGTCATGACGTCTGCCGCCGCCTCGTCGTAGAGGAGGACGAGGTCGAGCCGACACCACCCGAGGTCGAAGGACGGCGGACCGAGACACGCGCCGTTCCAGTCGACCACGCCCGTTATGGTCTCTGCCTCGGCGACGACGTTGCCCGACCAGAAGTCGTGGTGGGTGAGCACCTCGGGAGCGGCGTACAGGTCGTCCCACCGGTCGAGGACGATGTCGCGACCCGGACCGGAGACGGCCCGCGGCTGCCCGCCCGACTTGTTCCGAACCAGTGGGAGCGGCTTCTTCGGTCTGGATGCGTGGATGCGAGCGAGCGCGCGGCCGAGCTGCCTTGCCCATCCCGCCGTGTTGTCGGACGGGATAGCCGCCTCGCCGCGCAGCCGCGAGATCAACGTGGTGGGGCTCCCGGTGACGGTCCCGTCCTCGTCGCCGGCGATGAGTCGGGGGCACAGGCCGTCGAGTCCGTCCAGCGCAGCCAGCACGCGTCGCTCACGCAGTGCGGCGTCGTCGCCAACGGGATATCGCCGCAGCACACTGTTGCGAGCGGGTGGTCCGGTGCGGACGTCGTACGTATCGGCGTGCGTACCGCCAACGAGCCTGGTCATGGAGATGACGGGGGCGCCCATGGCGGTGGCGATCCAGGCACGTACGGGATCGGGCGATGCAGGCTCCGGCACGTCGGTGGTCACGGTGTGCGCTCCTGCCGGTCGGCACTCGCTCCTCGAGCGGCCGACGGCTTCATCCGAGCTCGGACTCGTCCGGCCCGTAGTCACGGTGCACGGTGGCGACGCGTACTCGGTAGTCGCTGTACCAGACATCCCGCCCGCGCCGCTGTGCGACCAGATGCTCGGCGACCTGCTTCCAGTTGCGCGCGGACTCCTCGTCACGCCAGTACGAGACCGTGATGCCGATGTCCTCACGGGCGCTCTCGACGCCCAGGTATCCCGGCTGCTTCGCCGCGCGGTCGTACATTTGCTGCGCCATCGGCGCGTATCCGTTCTCGTCCGGCGTACGTGTCGATGTGAAGATCACCGCCGTGTACGGCGGCCGGGGTGTGGCCGCCACTCCCGGGGCCTCGTCGGTCATGCGTCAAGTCTCGCACCCGCCCGGTACGCCGCCCCACCCCCGCGAGCGCGGCGTACCGGACCCGACCGTCAGGTGGTCTGGATGTCGCGGCGGCGCAATCCGTACGTACCCGCCGCGAGCAACGCGGCGGCGACCAGCGTCAGCGCGAGTGGGGGCCCGATCTCGAAGTCGGCCACCGGGACCATCGGGCTGTGGTCGAACGGGGAGATCGCGGTCAGCCAGTCGGGCAGGTTCAGGATCTCGCCGAACATCATCACGATGAAGCAGTACGCGAGCGCGGCCCATGCCACCATGGCGAACCGCGGTACGAGTCCCGAGACCGCGACGGTGAAGCCCGCGAGGACCCAGGTCGCGGGAACGTGCGCGAGCGATGCGCCGAACAGCCGGAGCACCTGCGACATGTCATCGGCCATCACGCCGTACATCAGGCCCGTGCCGAAGCCTCCGAGGCCAACGATGACGAGCGAGCCCACGAGTACGACGACGGTGTGTCCCCACAACCAGCGAACTCGGTCGAGGTGTGTTGCCAGCAAGGGCTCCGCGCGTCCGGCGAGCTCCTCGCTCCGGGCCCGCAACCCACCCTGGATCGCGTACGCGGAGGCGAACACCGCCATCATCAGCGCCGTCGTCGCGTAGAACGAGTCGGTGAGGTCGCCGCCCGCCTGGGCGACCGCATCGGCGGCGCCGCCACTGCCCATGATGTCTTCGACGTCCGTGCCGATCGACCCATAGGCAATGCCGACCAGGAACACGCCGATCGCCCAGCCGATGAACGGACCCCGCTGTAGCCGCCAGGCGAGTCCGAGCGCGCTCTGCAGTCCGGCACCCGCGCGGGCAGGGCCGGGGCGCGGCGGCAGGATGCCCGAGCCGACGTCTCGCCGGGCCAGCAGGCGAAGCGCGACGCCGACGAGCACGGCGGCGACGACGAGCGAGAGCAACAGCGGCCACCAACGCTCGTTGTCGTACGGGCGCATCCCCTGCATCCACCCGATCGGTGAGAGCCAGGAGAGGGTGCCGTCGCCGACATCGCCGATGCCACGAACGACGTACGCGACGGCGATCACCGCGCCGACGATCCCGTACATCGCCCGGGCGCTCTCGGTGAGTTGTGCGGCGAGCAGTGCCACCGCGGTGAAGACGATGCCGACGGCGGCCGTTCCCAGGCCGAGTGCCCAGGACCCCGCGGTCGGGAGCCCGTACGCGGCGAGCCCGGCCGCGATCACGATACCGACGATCACGTTGGCCAGAACGGCGACGATCGAGGTGGCGGCGAACGTCGCATGCCGCCCCACGACTCCGGATCGCACGATCTCGTCGCGCCCGCTCTCCTCCTCGGCGCGGGTGTGTCGGCCGACCGTGAACATACTCATCAGCCCGACGGCGATCGCGCCGGTCGCGCTGATCTGCCAGGCGACGTTGCCGCCCAGCGTGTCGAGCGCCTGCGGCGGGCCGAGCATTGCGATGAACGCGGGGTTGTCGCCCATCGTGGCGGCGGCTTCCTCGAACTCCGCTTGCGTCTTGTACAGGCCGTCGGTGCTCACTGCCTGCGTGACGTAGAGGATGTACAGGCCGATCGTCCATGCCAGCAGGGCGATCCGGTCACGGCGGAGGTAGAACCGGATGAACGTCCAGGTGCCGGTGAGTCCGTTGGTCGGCTTCGAAGTGCTCGGTCGGGCGTCGGTGAGCGTACTCACTGCGCGGCCTCCGGCTCGGCCTCGACCTCGTCGCCGTAGTGCCGCATGAACAGCTCCTCGAGCGTTGGCGGCTGACTGGTCAAGGAGCGGATCTCGAACTCTCCGAGCCGTTTGATCGCGGTGTCGAGCTGTGCCGTGTCGACCTCGAAGTGTGCGCGGGTGCCCTCGACGACCGCGTCGTGGATGCCGGGCAGGTCGTCGATGCCGTGCGGGGGTCGTGCCGTCTCCGCGGCGACGGAGGTACGCGTCAGGTGGCGCATCTCGGCGAGCGTGCCGGTCTCGACGGTACGTCCGGCGCGGATGATGCTGACCCGGTCACACAACGCCTCGACCTCGGCGAGGATGTGGCTGGAGAGCAGTACGGTCCGCCCGCCGTCCTTGGCCTCGTCGATGCATTCCTGGAAGACCGACTCCATCAGCGGGTCGAGACCCGAGGTCGGTTCGTCCAGGATGAGCAGGTCGACATCGGATGACAGTGCCGCGACCAGAGCCACCTTCTGCCGGTTGCCTTTCGAGTACGTGCGCCCCTTCTTCGTCGGATCGAGCTCGAAACGGTCGAGTAGGTCGGCGCGCCGCTTCTCGTTGAGCCCGCCGCGCAGTCGGCCGAGGAGGTCGATCACCTCGCCGCCCGAGAGGTTCGGCCACAGGTTGACGTCGCCGGGGACGTACGCGAGGTGACGGTGCAGTGCCGCGGCGTCGTGCCACGGGTCGGAGTCGAGCAGGCGTACCTGTCCGGAGTCCGCGCGCAGCAACCCGAGGAGGACGCGGATCGTGGTCGACTTGCCCGCGCCGTTGGGTCCGAGGAAGCCATGCACCTCGCCCGTGTCGACCTGGAGGTCGAGCTCGTCGAGGGCACGCGTTGCGCCGAAGGTCTTGACCAGACCGGCAATGTCGATTGCGTGTGCCATAGCGGTCACAGTACACAGATTTCACATATGTGTGAACTAACAAAAGTGTATGATCTGAGCCGCATTGGTTCACGAAATGAGGGAGGCACCGTGGCGGACGATGCCCCACCGGCGACGGCGCTCACAGACGACGAGCGCGCGACGCTGCTCGAGGTCGTCGAGCACCTCGCGATGGTCATGACGGAGTCGGGGCTGCCGCGGATGCCGGCACGGGTCTTCGCGTACGTCCTTGCCGACGACGCGGAGATCTACACGGCGGGTGAGCTGTCCGAAGGGCTTCGGGTAAGCCCGGCGGCGATCTCGGGTGCGGTTCGCTATCTCGTCAACGTCGGACTCCTCGCGAAGCAGCGCCTGCCCGGCGATCGCCGTGACCATTACCGCGTGTTCGACGAGGATGTCTTCGGCGCGATGATCGCGCAGCGGGCTCCCGTCCTCGGGCGGTGGTCCGACGCGTTCGGCCGAGCCGTCGAGGTGCTGGGAGCCGATCGCCCAGGTGGCCGGCGGCTGGCAGACGGCGTGTTGTTCTTCGAGTTCATGCAAGAGGATCAGCAGGACGTACTCGCGCGTTGGCACGCATACCGCGCCGCGCACGGCGGGCAGCGCACTGTGGGTGACCGGTAAATGTCCGGCGTGAGACATGCGTCACACAACGGTGTCATCCACAGGCAGACGCCAAATCGGTGGGAATCGCCGTTCTGCCGACCGTTTGTCGACATGTTTACTCACCATCGAAACGCTCGCGCGAAACGCGCGGGACAATCATTGCTCCACACCGGGTGCACGAAGTTTCCGCAGGTCAAGATGCATATTTAGGTACGCCTTCCACGTTTCTCCACAGGGATATGAACAGCCTGTGCACATGCTGTACCGGCGTTTCCCACCGCCAGCCCGCGGTTGTCCACACCCCCTGTGGATACTCGGCTATGCGGTCGGCGAATGGGTCCCTATTGTTGCCGAGCGGTTACCGGAAGGCGGCATCGGTTCGAGCGGTCGACGGCGCGTACGCACGGACTCTGTCGGTGTCGGTGCGTACCGTTCGAATCGTTCGAACACGCGGGCGTCTCGGCGGCGGTCGCGGCGGATCGTGCACAACTATTCGACAGGTGTCGGCGGAGGGTGGCTCTCGGGTGAGCGTTGCGGAGTTCCACGGTCGTGAGGCGGCGTTGTCGGAGCCGCCCGGTGACTACGACGCCGGCTACGGTTCGCAGCTCGACCGCACTCCGCCGCAGGACAACAACGCCGAGCAGAGTGTGCTCGGCGCGATGTTGTTGAGTAAGGATGCGATCGCCGATTGTGTCGAGACGATCCGCGGTGGTGACTTCTACCGGCCGGCGCACGAGGTCATCTTCGACGCGGTCATCGACCTCTACAGCCGCGGCGAGCCCGCCGACGCCGTCACCATCTCCGCGGAGCTGCAGCGCCAGGGCGAGCTCGGCAAGGTGGGCGGCGCGCCGTACCTGCACACCCTCGTCGCGGGCGTGCCGATCGCGGCCAACGCAAGTTACTACGCGGGCATCGTGCGGGAGAAGGCGGTGCTTCGGCGACTGATCGGTGCCGGTACGAAGGTCGCGCAGATGGGCTACGCCGGCCAGGGCGACGTCGACGACATCGTCGACCGGGCGCAGGCCGAGATCTATCAGGTCACCGAGCAGCGGACGAGCGAGGACTACGCGCCGCTCTCGGCGATCATGGACGCCGCCATCGACGAGATCGACGCGATCGCGAGTCGCGACGGCTCGATGGCCGGCGTACCGACGGGGTTTGTTGACCTCGATGACCTGACCAACGGGCTCCATCCGGGCCAGATGATCGTGGTCGCCGCTCGTCCCGGTGCGGGCAAGTCGACGCTCGGTCTCGACCTCTGTCGGGCGGCGTCGATCAAGAACGGCCTGACGAGCGCGATCTTCAGCCTCGAGATGAGCCGCATCGAGATCACGATGCGGCTGCTCTCGGCCGAGGCGCGGGTGTCGCTGCACGAGATGCGTACGGGCAAGATGAACGACGTCGCCTGGGGCAAGCTGGCCCGCAAGATGGGCGAGGTGTCCGAGGCTCCGCTGTTCATCGACGACTCGCCGAACATGACGATGATGGAGATCCGCGCCAAGGCGCGCCGCCTCAAACAGCGCCATGACCTGAAGCTGATCGTGATCGACTACCTGCAGCTGATGACCTCGGGCAAACGAGTCGAGTCGCGTCAGGTCGAGGTGTCGGAGTTCTCCCGGCAGATCAAGCTGCTCGCCAAGGAGCTGGAGATCCCGATCGTCGCGATCAGCCAGCTCAACCGCGGCCCCGAGCAGCGTACGGAGAAGCGCCCGATGCTCTCGGACCTCCGCGAGTCCGGCTCGATCGAGCAGGACGCCGACATGGTCCTGTTGCTGCACCGACCGGATATGTACGAGAAGGAGCACGAGCGCGCCGGCGAGGCCGACTTCATCGTCGCCAAGCACCGCGCCGGCCCGATCCGCGACGTCACCGTCGCGTTCCAGGGCCACTACTCCTGCTTCGTCGACATGACCCAGGGCTTCTGACGACGTTTGTCGAGATGCAGCCGACCACCGTTTCTGCCGCCGCCTGCGTCCCGCGACGTCAAGGAGGTCGGCGTGTGGCGACTCGACGCGCGCCCGCTCTCCCCGAAGATCGGTGACCACCGGACCCGCCCCTCATGTCGGCTTCGGGGCCTAATCGGGGTCATTCCCGATACCAGCGGACGCCCGGGGAAGAGGATCGTTTGTGGCGGGTGGCCGCACAAGTCCTTCTCCCGCCTCCCACTGATCGAGGAGACACGGTGCCAAGCATTGATCGCCGCAGACGGAATGTGCTGCTTCGCTGGTGTGCGCTGGGAGGCCTGCTCGCGCCGATCACGTTCTTGGTCGGGTGGGTCGCCGGTGGTGTCGCCCAGCCGGATTCCTACAGCCTCTTGGATGACCAGGTGAGTGATCTCGGTGCGCTCACCGCCGACCAGGCTTGGATCTATAACCAGATCGGGGCGAATCTGACGGGCCTCCTCGTAGCGGCCCTCGCCTGCGGTCTCTGGAGAGCGGGCAGCTCCGGGACGGCAGGAAAGGTCGGAGTGACCGCCCTTGCTGTCGCGGGAGTGGGCGTGTTCTTCGATGGGTGGTTCCGCCTGGACTGTCGCGCCATCGATGCCGGTTGCAGCGCCGGCGGGACCTCATGGCATGCCACCGCGCACCAGATCGAGTCGCTCATCACGGTGCCCGCGATGTTTGTGGCGGTGTTCGCCTTGGCGCGCGCCTTCAAGAAGTCCGAGCACTGGCAGAACCTGCGTACGCCCACGCTGGTCGCTGGGTTCGCATCGGTCGCGGGGATCATCGGGGGGGACGATCCTCACCGGGATGGAGGTCTCGGGCGGCGGTCTCGCGAGTCGTGTCGGGCTCACCGTGTGGTTTGCCTGGCTGGCGCCGGTGTCGTATCGACTGCTGAGGATCGCTGGAGAAGACGGGCACGGTGAAGCTCACTCGGTCGGCTCGCTCGAGTGGAGCGATCGCGATCCAGGTCGTTGAGTGACGCTTCCACTCTTCGCAGCGCGCTGGGTAGGTCGCGGTGGGAGAAGGTACGTGACGACTCAGGTGCAAGTAGCGCCGTTTCATCGAAGTTGACGCGCGGCGTTCAGCTATGTTCGCTGCATCTCGACAGCACGCTCGGCGGCCCGACCGATCCGCCTGCGGTGGGCACGGATTGTCGGTCCCGTCCCCTAGGTTCGATTGTTGTGACGATCACTCTTCGCGCGCTCAATGACGGCGATCTCGGCGATCTCTTCCGATGGGAGAGTGATCCTGCGGCGGCCAGCATGGCGGCCTTCACCCGTCCCGACCCCACGGACCGGGCGGCGTTCGACGCTCACTACCAGCACGTGCGGTCCAACCCGGAGAACACGACGCGGGCTATCGACGAGGACGGCGCGCTTGTCGGCATGATCGCGAGCTTCACCATGGCGGGTGACCGTGAGGTGACCTACTGGGTCGATCCTTCGCGATGGGGGCGCGGCATCGCCTCCGAAGCCCTGCGACTCTGCATCCTGGGCGAGCCCCGAAAGCCGTTGTACGCACGTGCTGCGGAGCACAACATTGGATCGCGCAGGGTGCTCGAACGGAACGGCTTCGTGAAGATCGGTGAAGAGACGTCGTGGGCCGACGGCCCTGCCGCGGATGTCGTTGAACACGTCTACCGGCTCGACTGATCCCCTCCGAACGTTGACGTGGACGGCGACTGAACCGTCCCCTTCTGCGCGCAGACGGGCCTGGCGGCGCGGGTTCGTCCCTCGATCGGCAACGCCGACGGACCCGAGTGATGAGTTGTCGCGCCCGTAGCCGTCACACGTACGACGGGACACGACGAGACGGAAGGATGATCTGATGAGTGCAGACACGCGGCGGGAGGAGCTCGGCGTGAGCGATCTGGGCAAGGTCGACGAGTCGGCGTTCTCGGGGCTGGCGGAGCGGCACAGGCGAGAGCTGCACGTGCACTGCTACCGGATGCTCGGGTCGTTCCAGGACGCTGAGGACACCGTGCAGGAGACGTTCCTCCGCGCCTGGCGGCGGCGGGAGACCTTCGAGGGTCGGTCGACGTTTCGGGCCTGGCTTTACCGGATCGCCACCAACGCCTGCCTGGACCTGCTCGCCAAGCGCCGCCCGGAGCCCGCGACCGGCGGCGAGGTCCGGTGGCTGCAGCCCTACCCGGACCCGCTGCTCGACGAGCTGGCCGCGGACGTCGCGGACGAACCCGAGGCCGTCGCTATCGCGCGGGAGACGGTCGAGCTGGCGTACCTCATCGCGGTGCAGCACCTCGCACCGCGCCCGCGGGCCGTGCTGATCCTGCGGGACGTGGTCGGCTGGCCGGCGAAGGACGTCGCGGAGTTCCTCGGTGACTCGGTCAACTCCGTGAACAGTGCGCTGCAGCGGGCCCGCGCCGGCGTGCGGGAGCACCTGCCCGCCGAACGGCAGGACTGGACCGGCGGCGAGGAGGACACCGGTACGCGCGAGCTGGTGCGCCGGTACACCGACGCCAGCCTCGCCACGGACATCGACGGGCTCGCCGCACTGTTGCGCGACGACGTCCGCTGCTCGATGCCGCCCACGCCGGGCCTGTACGTCGGCCGCGACGCAGTGGTGAACGACTGGGTCGAGAGCGGCTTCGAGGACATGTTGCACCTGCGCGCCGTCCCCACCGCCGTGAACCGGCAGCCCGCCGTCGCGTTCTACATGTGGCGGAAGCCGGAAGGCGCCTACCTGCCGCTCACCATCGATGTCCTGCGCATCACCGGCGGAGCGATCACCGAGATCGTCACGTTCCACGACGACCAGTTCCCGCGGCTCGGGCTGCCGGAGCGTCTGCCGGCGGACGACACCGAGTAGTCACGGTGCGGACGCGGGGCCGGGTTCTGGCCCCGCGGTACCCGCGTCCGCGGATTGCGGAACCCGCAGCCACCACCCTGGCCGCTGCGGTTGCCCAAGCCGTCGGCGTCGGCTTCGAGATCCCCCACGGTGGCGAGACGATCCCGTTGTCCGGGTTCGCCGTGGTGACCGGCGCCTTCTCTCTCGTGGGCGTGGTCATTGCCACCGGTATTCTTCGTTGGAGCGCTCGCCCCGCCGAGCGATTCGTGTGGACGGCAGTGGCGCTGACCGCGATCTCGTTCGTGCCGCCGGTCCTCTCCGAGGCAGACACCGCCACCATCACCGCCCTCCTCGGCCTCCACCTCGTTGCTGCGACGGTGATGATCCCCACCCTGACGCGGAGCCTCCGCACCCGGTCCGATTGACGGGGCAGCCACCCTGACGAGGTCGTGCTCACCGACAACCGGGGATGGCGAGGACGTCGGGAGGTTGCCATCAACGGGGCGAGACCTGCCAAGATGGCCCCATGACGGCGCTGAGCACCCTTGGCCGAGTGACCGGATGGACCTGCATGGCGATCGGGGGCATCCAGCTCGTCGGCGGGGTGCGCGGGGAGCCCGGCATGACCGGCGACGCGACGGTGGACTCACACGTTCGCTTCATGGGTCCCGTCTTCGCCGGGTACGGCTTGGCCTGGCTCGACGCCGCGGCGGACAGCGAGCCGGACCTGGGACGGATGCGGGTCCTCGCCGGTCTCATGGCCGTCGGGGGCCTCGGACGCGTCGCGACGCGCGCCACCTTGGGTAGGCCGCACCGCTTCCACGACCTGCTGCTCGCCGTGGAGCTCGCCGCTCCGGTCGTGGTGGAGGTATTGGGCAGGCGCGAGCGCTCGGCTCACTGATCGTTGTCGAGGGAGGTCCGACAACGCTCAGGATGATGCTCCATAGGAGATGGCGATCGCGGCTGCGCGATCGTGCAGCGAGTCGCGTAACCACTGCGGGGCCAGGGCCTCGGCATTCGTGGCGAGGTGCCATAGCGCCCACTCGGCGTGTCGTGAGTCCTGGAAGGTCAGCTCCAGCCGCAGCCAGCCAGCCGTATGGGTTTCTTCGGCGCACACTGCCAGGGCGGTACCAACCAGCTCGTCCCGCCGTGCCGGGTCCACGCGTACCTCCACGGTGACCTGGTCGCCGCCGGTACGAAAGTTCGCACTGCGTTCTTGCCAGGCGCGGTCCAGGTTGACCCGGTCTGGTCGCTGTGCGAGCTCGGGGAGCTCCTCGGCGGCCAGGACTCGGGACAGCCTGTACGTGCGGTCCGCGCCCGACCTCGTGGCCAACAAGTAGCCCTGGTTGCGAACCGTCACCAGGCCGATCGGGTCCACCGTGCGCCACTTCGGGCGCTGCCCCGCGGCCGCGTAATGGATGCGCAGCTTGTGTCCGGCGACGGATCTCGGTCACGACGGCGTCGGGTACCTCCTCCGCGACCAGCCGGCGCGACAGGAGGTCGGTATCCGGGTCGATCAGCAGTCGCTCGGCCGCGCCGGTCGCGGTGGCCCGATAGCCCTC
Source organism: Solicola gregarius (assembly GCF_025790165.1). GTDB lineage: Bacteria > Actinomycetota > Actinomycetes > Propionibacteriales > Nocardioidaceae > Solicola > Solicola gregarius. Next base: position 1,940,421 of record NZ_CP094970.1, on the reverse strand, counting down.
GGGTAGCGCGTCGACAACCTTGCGCATGGCCGAGGCGAGCGCCGAGCCGAGACCGAATGCCTGAGCGCCTCGTCGTGATCCGGCAACCACGAGGGCGAGCGCCTCGTCGTGGTTCAGGCCGGTCAGCTCGGTCTGGAAGCCGGGCAACAGCTCGAACCCGCCGTGCCGGCCGCGCTCGGCGTACACCGGGACGCCGGCGGACGACAGCGCTTCGATGTCGCGCAGGACGGTGCGGGTGGACACCTCCAGCTCGCGGGCCAACGTGCCCGCGGACAGACGACCGCGCCGGCGCAGGAGTAGCACCAGCGAAACCAGCCGGTCGGCGCGCATCCGAAACCTCTACCGGAATACCCGACACAGGATGTCGTGATTCGTTGGGAGGCTGGTCATCACGACGTCAAAGATAGTGGCTGCCGAGCCGCGGGACGTACGTACTGTCGACGAATCGAATGGGGCTGATGTGACAATGGAGCGGACGGCGGTCAATCCGTGGACGTGGTCGGTGGAGCTGGGGTACAACCAGGGTGAGATCGTCTCCGGGCACACCCGAACCCTGTATTGCTCCGGGCAGACAGCGATGAGCGGTGCCGGTACGCCCCAGCATGCCGGCGACCTGGCGGCCCAGTTGGCACTTAGCCTCGACAACCTGGAGGCCGTGCTCGGCGAGGCGGACATGTCCCTCGCGAACCTCGTCCGGCTCAATGTCTTCACGACCGACGTCGACCGGCTCTTCGAGCACTACGGCGTGCTGGCGTCACGGTTGGGCGCCGCCGGGGTGGCACCGAGCACCACGATGCTCGGGGTGACGCGGCTGGCAGTCCCCGGCCTCGAGGTCGAGCTCGAGGGGACCGCCGTCGGGTGACGCGACCGCAGTGTCGCTACTCGCGCCGGCTGTCTCCTCGGGAGCTCGCCACCGTCGACCGGTCGCGCTGAGGAGCATCAGGGTGGTCATCGCGCCGCCGAGGACGCCGAACGCCGTCGCGAGTGAGGCACCGCCCGCGAGGACCCCGAAGCCGACCATCGCCGCGGGCATGAGCGCATCGTCTCCGAGGCGCTGGATGGACGCGACCCTGCCGAGGAATGTCGGTGCGACGGTTTGTACGAACACCGCCGACAGCAGGGCCGGCGGTGACCAATGCTTCTGCTGTACGCGCAAATGCCACGCCGAGTCCGAGAGCCGGGCCGACCGCGAACTGCACAAGGCTTCTTGTATTTCTCCGCCCCGTCGACGTCGGCGGTACGAGCCCGACGCCGCCCGCCCGAGCGTACGGACCCGGACCAGGCACACTGGCGTGATGAACCAGGAGTTTTGGGACGCGCGGTACGGCGAGCACGAAGCCGTCTGGAGCGGTCGGCCGAACGGCGCGCTCACCGTCGAGGCGTCCGGGCTGCGGCCGGGGCAGGCCCTCGATGTCGGCTGTGGCGAAGGCGGCGACGCGCTGTGGCTGGCGGCCGCCGGCTGGCGGGTGACAGCCACGGACATCTCTCGGGTGGCGCTCGAGCGCGCTGCCGAGCGGGCGAACGGTGCCGACATCGCCTGGGTACATGGTGATCTGGCAGCGGAGCCACCATCACCGCGTACCTTCGACCTGGTGTCGGCGCTGTACTTCCCGCTGCCCAAGAACAACCCGGAAGCGGCCCGCGGGCTGATCGACTCGGTCGCGGCGGGCGGCATCTTGCTGTACGTCGGCCACGATCTGTCCGGCTTCGACGCCGACGATCACGACCACGACTGGGACGGCCCCGATCCACGCGACTACTTCACACCGGCCGACGTGGCCGAGCTGCTCGACGTTGAGTGGGAGATCGAGGTCAACGAGGCGCGACCACGGGTCGATACGCCCGAGGTGAGCGCGCACTTCGTCAACGATCTGGTGCTGCGCGCGCGACGGGTGCGCAGCTAGTGTGCTGAGTCCGACTCTTCGTCGGCCAGCAGCAGGTACAGCGTGCGACGCGCGTCCTTCAGGACTTCGGCCGCAGCGGCGCGCTGGGTGTCCGTACCGGTCTTACCGACCTGTCGAGCGGCGGAGTGCAACTCGGCGAGGAGCTCGCGAAGATCGACACCGTTATCGGCGCCCTCGTACGCGGACCAGAGTTCGGCCCACTGCTCCTGGTGAGCATCGAGCTGCTCGCGACCCGAATCGGTGAGGGTGGCGAGCCTGCGCCCCGACTCCTTGGTGATGGCGACGAGGCCTTCGTCCTCGAGCTGGTTGAGGGTGGGGTAGATGGCGCCCGGGCTCGGTGTCCACCGACCGGAGCTCCGGTCGGCGATCGCCTGCATCAGCTGGTAGCCGTGCATCGGCTCCTCGGCAAGCAGCGTGAGTACGGCGGCGCGTACGTCGCCTCGAGGGGCTCGGCCGCGTCCGCCGCGTCGCCCGCGCCTCGGCTGATCGGCGCCGAACGGTGATTCGCCGCTTCGTGTCCGACCGTGGTGTCCGCGCGGTCCGCGCGAACGTTCTCTGCGTTCCCCGTCTCGGGGAGTTCTGGACGTATTCATGACGTCCTCCTTTCGTATGACAGTAACGATATATCGTTACTGTCACAAACGCAAACCCCCACCCGACCGTGGCGCGGTGCGGTCACCCCTCTTCGGTCACCCCTCTTCGGTCACCACTCTTCGGTCACCACGTCGAGGTACCGCTGCAGGTAGAGCGGCCATCCACCGCCGGACTCGAGTGCGGAGTGTGCGGACTCCCAGCCGGCGCCATGTCGCTCCAGGTGGCGGTGCACCAGGTCGACGCGGGTGCGGCTCGGTGCGATCTCGGTGAAGTTCACCTCGACCTCGCTCCTGCGGCCGGGGTCGGTCTCGAGCTGCCACTGCGGACTGATCAGCCACCCGATCACGAACCGCTGCGGGGGTTCGTACGCCAGCACGTCGGCCCAGCGGCATTCGCTGCCGTCGACGCCGCGGTCGTACACCTGCCCGCCGACCCGCGTCTCGAAGACCGTTTCGGCGATGTCGACCGCGAGCAGGTTGTGCTCGCGTGGCTTGATGCGGTCGAACTGCTCGGTGAAGACCTGGAACGCTCGCTTCCGCGGTACGTCGACCTCGATGTCGAGGCGTACTGCGGTGCTGTCGGTGGTCTCGGTCATGGTCGATCCCCTGTCCTGTCGTCTGCTTCTGCGATCTGCTTGAACGTCGCCAGCGACTGCCGCCAGAACGCCTCGAGCTCGGCCTTGAGTGCGTTCAGCGCCTCGGGCCTCGCCTCGTAGATGTGCTGGCGGCCCGTCCGGTGAAGGCGCACGAGGCCGGCGTCCTTGAGCACGCGGAGGTGCTGGGACACGGCCGGCCGGCTGACCGGCAGCTCCGCCGCGAGCTCGGTCACCGACCGCGGCTGTGTGGACAGCCTGGCCAGGATCTCGCGCCGCGTGGTGTCGCCCATCGCGGTCCACACCTCGGCGGTCGAAACGCTCATAATGCGTAAGTTAGTACTTACGCATTGACGATGCAAGGTGCGCGCGTACTCCGGATTCTCGCCATCGGTACGATCGGTGCGCCACACAACCAGCACGGACGGAAGGCTCCTCCCGATGGCGAACCCGCTGCGCATCGCGGCACGCGTACTGACCGGATCGACGTACGCGGTGCTCGGCTTCGACGCCGCTCGCGCCCCAGGCGTTCGCGTCGACCAGGCCGCGCCGACACTCGCGCGACTCCGCAGGGTCGCGCCCCTGCCCGTCGACGACGAGCTCGTCGTACGAGCAAACGGCGCCGCTCAAGCGGCCGGCGGTGTGCTGCTGGCCGCCGGCGTACTGCCACGCGCATCCGCGCTCGCGATCCTTGCCTCGCTGGTGCCGACAACGCTTGCCGGACACGCATTCTGGGCGATCGAGGATCCCATTCAGCGCAAGCAACAGCGAGTGCAGTTCCAGAAGAACCTCGCCATGATCGGTGGTCTCGCGTTCTCGGTGCTCGACCGCGCCGATCGCTGACGACCTTCGTACCTCAGCCGCTTTCGCTCAGCGCCTCACCGACCGGGCGCATCCGGCGCCAGAGCAGCAGCGCGATCGCACCGAGCGCAAGCGGCGTACCGATCGTGACGATGCGCCAGACCACCAGCGCGGCGATCAGGTACGACTCGTACGACACTCCGGCATAGCCGACCATGATCGCCAGCGCCGCGGCGTCGAGGATGCCGATACCGAACACCGGGAACATCGTCAGCGGATACGTCACCATGTACGCCGCCACGATCTCGACCGTTGGAAGCGCTCCGCCCGATACGTCGACGAAACGGATCGCAAGCACCAGCACGAACGCGTCGCAGACCATCATCACCAGGAGCGCGAGCAGGCTGCGGGGCAGTCCGGTACGAAGCTTGGACCGCACGTGGCCGCGGAAGCGAGAGACCGCATCCGCCCAGGCATCCGGGTCGACGGCCGAACGCACCCGCCGCACGATCCGGCCGGCGGCGCTGCCCACCCAGCGCGCCGCCTGCTCTCCGCTCGCGATGACGCGTACGACGACCAGCAGTGCGGCGGCGGAGAGGCCGCCGACCAGGGCCGCCCAGCCGAAGGTCTGGTCGAACCGGTCGTAGAGCACGAGCACGAATCCGATCACCGGCGCGTACCAACGGGTGATGTAGAACGACACGGTGTTCATCACGACGCCGGCGAGCGCACGCGACACCTCGACGCCCCACGACTTGAACATCGTCACCCGGATCACCAGGTCCGACGGCGGTGGCGCGATCGTGCACATCAGGATGGACGCCTGGTCGTTGACCACCGCTCGCGGCAGGCCGAGCCCCGGGATGAAGATCGCGAGCGGGGCCGCGTTGAAGACCTGCCGGAAGAACACGGCGAGCACCAGCACGGGCAACTGCCACAGCGCGAGGTGACCGAGCGCCTCGCGTACCGTTCCCCAGTCGATGGATCCGACGAGCCCGACGATGATCCGGGCGCACACGAGGGCGAGTACGAGCAACACCAACCAGCGCAGCCAACGTCGCCATCGCGGTTTGTCCGCGCTCTCGGCCATGAACGAACGCTAGCCGAGACCGGCGCCGCACGCTCGCCTCGCGCTACGTCAGCGGCGGCCGAAGACCTGTGACGCCCAGGCCCGGCCGTCGTCGTCGCGTGCAACGCCGACGCCGAGCAGCCGGTAGCGGCGGTTGAGGATGTTCGCCCGGTGGCCCTCGGAGTGCATCCACCCGCGTACGACGGCCTTGCCGCTCGGGTAGCCGTACGCGATGTTCTCGCCGGCCATGCTCAGCTTGCACCTGCGCAGGATCCGGCCGAGGTCCTGGTGAACGAGCTCCTGGCGCCGCGCCATCTTGCGGGCCCAGCGGTTGGCGAAGCGGTCGAGGCACTTCGCGCCGTGGAGGGGCCTGCGATCGTGCCGCTTGCGCGCCTTGTTCGTGTAGACGCGGACCTTGCGCTCGTACCGCTTCTCGCGTGCCTGGCTCGTTCTCGAGTCTGCAGCGGCCGACGCGGTGGCCGATCCGGTCGGAGTCGGTGCGGCCGCGGTCGGGCCGGCGACCGCGACGCTTGCGACGAGCGCGGCACCGGCGATGGTGGGGAGGATGCGGGATCTCATGGTGACCTCACGAGGTGGAAGGACGGATCGTCCAAGGTAGGCGACCGGGCGGTGCGATGGCGAGCCCTGCATGCATCCGCCTACGCTCGGACCGTGGCCACCATTCATCGTGCACAGATTCGTCCAACCAAGATCGAGCTCCTCGCCGGCTGGCTGCCGGACCAGCCCTGGTACGCCGCCGAGACCGATACCGAGCTCCGTGCCGTCGGCGCGTACCGGTTCGACGACCCCGCCGGCGAGGTGGGCATCGAGTCGCATCTCGTACGCGCGGGCGACGGGCCCGTGCTCCATGTGCCCCTGACCTATCGCGGTGCACCGCTCCCCGGCGCCGACGCCCATCTCATCGACACGATGGAGCACTCGGTGCTCGGCCGGCGTTGGGTGTACGACGCATGCGGTGACCCGGTGTACGTGACGGCGCTCGCCGAGACGATCCTCGGCCGGCGTACCCAGGCCGTCGAGTACCTCGAGGTCGAAGGTCAAGGCGAGCCGCGCGAACCCACCGCCGTGGTCGCCGGCACCGGCGGGGACGGCGACGCCCCGAGCGACCTCTCGGCCGACGCCCTGACGGCCACCACGGCAGAGACCGTGACGGTGTGCCGCACGCCGACGGTCGAGCTGCGAGTCCAGCGGGTGATCGATCCCGCGGCGACGCCCGACGGTGCCCGTCTCACCGGCACGTGGGCCGGCCAGTCCGATCCGGCCCTGCTGGCGACCGCCCGGTTCAGCTGACCTCGCGAGCTGCGAAGGCCCCAGCGCACCGTGGGCCGCACGTTCGCGCGACGACACACCGGTGTGTCCCACATCAGCGTGCGGCTCACGGGGCGTACGCCGGTTGGCGTACGCCCCGCGACGCGCTGACCCACCTGGACGTACTCGGCACGCGCAGCGCTACCCCAGCAGACGCACGGGCATTGCCCCCGCCTGCCGGATTCCCTGACCGCCGATTTCGACAAGTCTGTAACCGCCAACCACACAAGGGAAACGGGAGTACAGATCATGTCGCACGCAGTTCTCGACAGGCCCCATCGGCACGAACCGACCGATCGCCGTCGCCCCATCGACACCGTCGTCATGCGGGCCTCGGAGTGGCTCAACGCGCACAGCATCACCGCCCTGCGGGTCAGTCTCGGCATAACGTTCCTGGCCTTCGGCGTACTGAAGTTCTTTCCGGGTGTGAGCCCCGCAGAGGATCTCTCCATCGCAACGATCGACAAGCTGACGTTCGGAGTGATCTCGGGTTCGGCAGCGCTGCTGCTGACTGCCGTCACCGAGACCGTCATCGGACTCACGCTGACGACCGGTCGCTTCCTGCGGGTCGGCCTGATCGTGCTCGCCGGGGCGCTCGTCGGCATCATGTCGCCGCTTGTCCTGTTCCCGGGCGATCTCCTCGGGGACGGGCCGACGCTGACGGCCCAGTACGTCTTCAAGGACATCGTGCTCGCAGCCGGCGGGCTTGTCGTCGGAGCGTACGCGCTCGGTGGGCGCCTGCGCCGCGACTCATGACAGTGCGAGCGCTGACCTGGTAGCCGACCAGGTCAGCGCTCTGCTGAGGTCGGGTGCTGGTCGGTCAGGGCGACCGCCTCGCCGTGCGCGATGTACTGGACTGTCCGACAATGAAGGCACAGGATCGTAGCTGAACGGCGGGTTCGTCTCGGACATCGACCGGCCAACGACTCGGCGTCGGCGGGGAGGTACGGTTCCGGCCGCACGTTTCGTACGGAAGGAAGGTCCATGGTCACGGACACAGACGGGATGCCGGCCGAGGAGAAGAAGCGCGGCGCCTTCTCGAGTCGTCGGGTGTTCATCCTCGCGGCGATCGGCTCGGCGGTCGGGCTCGGCAACATCTGGCGCTTCCCGTACGTCGCGTACGACAACGGTGGCGGCGCGTTCATGATCCCGTACATCGTGGCGCTGTTGACCGCCGGTCTGCCGTTCCTGATGCTCGACTACGGCATGGGCCACCGCAACCGCGGCTCGGCTCCGCTGTCGTTCGCCCGGATCAGCCGCAAGGGTGAACCGCTCGGCTGGTGGCAGGTCGCGATCTGCTTCGTCATCGCCATCTACTACGCGGCCATCATCGGCTGGGCGTCGGTGTACGCGATCTTCTCCTTCGACAAGTCGTGGGGTGACGACCCGGCGACGTACTTCAGTGTCGACTTCCTCGAGGGCGGCGATCCGGGGATCTCGCTGGACTTCGTCAACGGTCTGTTGATTCCGCTCGTCATCGTCTGGGTCGTCCTGCTGGTGATCATGGCGATGGGTGTGCAGAAGGGCATCGGGATGCTCTCCGTCATCTTCATCCCGATCCTGGTGGTCGCCTTCGTCGCACTCGTCGTGCAGGCGCTGTTCCTCGACGGTGCCGGGGACGGCCTCAACGCACTCTTCACCCCCGACTGGGACGCGTTGAGCAACACCGACGTGTGGATCGCCGCGTACGGGCAGATCTTCTTCTCGTTGTCGGTCGGCTTCGGCATCATGATCACCTATTCCGCGTACGTCGACCGGCGCGAGAACATGACCGGCTCCGGCCTCGTCGTCGGTTTCGCGAACTCCGGCTTCGAGCTGCTCGCCGGCATCGGTGTCTTCGCGGCCCTGGGGTTCATCGCCTCCTCGACGGGCGGCGATCCGGGTGAGGCCGCTCAAGGCGGGGGCATCGGGCTCGCGTTCATCGCGTTCCCGACGATCATCAACGAGGCGCCCGCGGGCGCGGTGCTGGGCGTGCTGTTCTTCGTCTCGCTCGTCATCGCCGGCATCACGTCGTTGATCTCGGTGATCGAGGTCGTCATCGCCTCCGTACGAGACAAGTTCGAGCTCCCTCGGATCGCGGCCGTGCTCGTGGTGGGCGTACCGGCCGCGATCGCGAGCGTGCTGTTGTTCAGCACGACGACGAGCCTGTACTCGCTCGACATCATCGACAACTTCATCAACCAGTTCGGCATCCTGCTGGTCGCGGTCGTGAGCATGCTGGCCTTGGCCTGGGCATTCCGCGTAGTGCCCGCGCTCGCCGCGCACCTCAACCGCAACGGCTCGCTGAAGCTCGGGTGGGTCTGGCGGGCGCTCGTCTCGGTGATCACGCCGGCCGCGCTGATCTGGGTTCTGGTCGACCAGTTCCGGAAGAACATCGAGACCACGTACGGCGAGGGTGCCTATCCCGACTGGATGGTCAACACGCTCGGCTGGGGAGTCGCCGGCGGCGTCATCGTCGTCGGCTTGCTGGCGGCGCTGATTCCGTGGCGACGGCAGACGTCGCTCGAGGTACCCGAGGAAGCACCCATCGACCAGCCCGAGGAGGACGTCCGATGAGCGGATCCGCGATCGCGATGATGATCGTCGCCATGCTGATCATCTGGGGCGGCCTGGTGGCCGCGCTGGTGGCCCTCAACCTGTCCGACCGCCGGCGGCGCGGCGCGTGAAGTCAACGGGGCGCGCGGCGCATCACGCGCCGCGCGACTCCGCGACCCGGCGCATCCAGTATCGGAACCACTGATCGCCGAACGGCACGTACACCCGCACCGGGATACCGCGCCCGACGAGTTCTTCGGCGACCTCGGGGCGTACGCCGAACAGCTGCTCGACCTGCACCGGTCCGAGTGCGGCGAGCAGCGCCTCGCGGATCACGCCGTCATGGGTGGCGAGCGTGAAGGCCGCGCCGCGCTCGGCGAGGCGGTGCGCGAGTCGGACGAATGCGATGTCGGTCTGCTCACCGTACGGCCACGCACGCTCGAGCGGCTCGACGTACGCGCCCTTGACCAGCCGGATGTGGACGCCGGCGTCGACGAACCGCTCGAGATCGGTGCTCGACCGTCGCAGATTCGCTTGCACGGTTGCACTCAGCCGGTCGGCGTACCCACGCTCGGCAGCGGCGAGTACGCACTCCAGGACCGCGTCCGCACGCTCCCAGTCCTCGGCGCCGACCTGGATCCGTCGGCCTGCCGGCAGGGCGGCGGCGATTGCCATCAGGTCGTCCGCGCAGGTAGCCGCGTCGACGTCGAGGCCCAGGTGGGAGAGGTCGATCGCCAGCCATGCGGACTCCGGCAACGACCCGACGTCTCGGGCCAGTGCGAGGTAGTCGTCGGCGACCTGCCGTGCGCGTTGCCGGTCGTCGACCAGCTCGCCGAACTGGTCGATCGTCGACGCAACGCCGATGGCCGTGAGTTCTTCGGCAGCGCGGCGCGCGTCCGCGTACGACGTGCCCGCGACATAACGAGCGGCGGCCCGCCTGGCCCGAGCAGCCGTCGGCGGCACGGAGCGTACCGCGGTCTCGAAGCGGGAACTGGTGGCGAGGCGGAACAGTACGGTGCGGTCGAGTGGCATACGCACATGGTGCCAGGGCGCTCGTGCCGGTCGACCGTCGCCGATCGGCCGACCGGCACGACTGTCGGGGTCAGCTGCCGGGCGGGCAGCGCTCGCCGCGTGCTACTGGTCGTCCTCTGCCGTCAGGTCGGTGCGCGCGCCGCGCCCGGGCCGGTGGGCCTGCCAGTCCTCCATGACCTTGCGGTTCCACATCAGCATTCGGCCGAAGTGCTCGGGCTGAGGGGCGTGGCCGCTGCGGGCGTAGTGGCGGAGTGTGTCCGCCTTGATGCCCACCGCCGCGGCGGCCTCCTCTGTCGTCATCCAGTCCTTCACGTTCTACCTCCCTGCGCCAGGGTATCGTCCGCGCTCCGGCGTACGCGCTCGCACGGCGAGCGAGTCTGTCACCGGGACCGATGAGAATGGTTGGTAGAACCCGTCAGCCAACCGAGAAATCGTTCGCCGCGCCGGATGCGTGCGTCGCATACTGGTCGACCCACCCAGAAGAGGAGCTCCAGTGATCCGTGCCCGTGGACTCGTGCAGACGTTCCACACGCGTCAAGGCAAGCAGAAGACCGAGGTGCGTGCGGTCGACGGCGTCGACATCGACGTCGAGGAGGGCGAGGTCGTCGGCTTCCTCGGTCCGAACGGCGCCGGCAAGACGACGACGCTTCGGATGCTCACCACCCTGTTGAAGCCGACGGCAGGTGAGGCGACCGTCGCCGGGTACGACGTCGTGAGCCAGGCACAAGACGTACGCCGAAGCATCGGGTACGTCTCGCAGGCGGGCGGCACGTTCAGCGCCGCGCGCGCCGGCGAGGAGGTGATGGACCACGGCATGCTCTACGGGCGTACGAAGGCCGAGGTCGAGAAACGCGGCAAGGAGCTGTTCGACCAGCTGCAGCTCGACGGGCTGTGGACCCGCATGCCGAAGAACATGTCGGGCGGGCAGAAGCGTCGCCTCGATATCGTGATGGGGCTCATCCACGAGCCCACGTTGGTATTCCTCGACGAGCCGACCACCGGCCTCGACCCGCAGGCCCGGGCGAACCTCTGGGAGCACATCGCCGATCTGCGTGCCCGCCGCGGTGCGACCGTCTTCCTCACCACGCACTACCTCGACGAGGCCGACACCCTGAGCGACCGCATCCTGATCATCGATCGCGGCCGGATCGTCGCGGCCGACACCTCCGAGAACCTCAAGGCACAGGTGGCCGGTGACCTCATCGACCTCGAGGTGAGCGATCCCGACAGGCTCACGGTGGCGGCCGAGAAGCTCGGGTCGATCGCCGAACCGCCGCGCGACGGCCTCCCCGGCGTCGAGATCGAGGAACAGCACGTACGCGGGCGGGTGCAGCGGGCCGGTCGGGCGATTCCCGGTCTGCTCCGGGATCTCGATCAGGGTGGCATCACCCTCGACTCGATCGAGGTGCATCGGCCGACGCTCGATGACGTCTTCCTGACTCTCACCGGTCGGTCCCTGCGTGACGCCGAAGACGCGGCCGAGGCGGCCGGCGAGCACCCTGCCGGCGATGCCGAGACGTCCGACGACGCGGATACATCGAACGACAGCGCACTGACGGGAGCCGACCAGTGAGATTCGCCCGCGAGAGCTTCATCGTCTTCCGCCGCCAGCTGCGGATGAACCTGCGCAATCCGGCGTGGGTGATCATCGGGGCGCTGCAGCCGATCCTGTACCTGCTGCTGTTCGGCCCGTTGCTCGAGCCGCTCGTCAGCCAGTTCGGTGAACAGAACGCCTACACGTTCTTCGTACCCGGGCTGCTGGTGCAGCTCGGGATGTTCGGCGCGTTCTTCGCCGGCTTCAGCCTGATCGGCGAATGGCGCGAGGGCGTCATCGAGGCCGAGCGGGTTACACCCGCCTCGCGTACGGCCCTGCTCGTCGGGCGCCTCGCGCGCGATGAGCTGCAGCTGTTGGTGCAGGCAGTGATCCTGGTGGTCCTCGGCTACCTCATGGGCATGGATGCGTCGTTCGGCGGAATGGTGCTGGGCGTACTGCTGACGATCCTGATCGGCGGGGCGTGCGCGGCCGCGTCGAACGCGCTCGCGCTCACCACCAAGAGCGAGGACGTCATGGCACCGGTGATCAACATGGTGATGATGCCGGTGCTGCTGCTGTCGGGCATCCTGCTCCCGATGACGATCGGCCCCGACTGGTTGCAGTCGGTCAGCGACTTCATGCCGATCCGGCACGTCGTCGACGCCGTACGCGGCTCGTTCATGGGCGACTTCGGCACCGGCGACCTGATGGCGGGCACGCTGTGGAGCCTGCTGCTCTTCGCCGTCGCGCTCTGGTGGGGTACGCGCACCTTCCGCAAGGAGAACGCCTGACCTGACCGCCCCCTGAGCCGCACGATCTTGTGGGAAACGCCCGGCGTGTCCCACACGAACGTGCGGCTCAGCGGGCGGGATCGCCGCGAGCGTCAGTCTGTGCCGGCTTCCATGGCGGCGTAGTCCAGGAACTCGTCGTCCTCGGGGGCCGTGCCGTCGGAGGCGATCGCGTCGGCGCCGCCCGACGCCATCGCGCCGATCAGCGCCGTCGACGCCGCCTGGGCAGCGTCCATCAGGGCCGGGTGGTTGCTTCCGACCATGCCGATCTCGGCGTACTGCTCGAGCTTGGCGCGCGAGTCGGCGATGTCGAGGTTGCGCATGGTGAGCTGGCCGATCCGGTCGACAGGGCCGAACGCCGAGTCTTCGGTGCGCTCCATCGACAGCTTGTCCGGGTGGTAGCTGAACGCCGGCCCGGCAGTGTCGAGGATCGAGTAGTCCTCACCGCGCCGCAACCGCAGCGTCACCTCGCCGGTCACGGCGACGCCGACCCACCGCTGTAGCGACTCGCGAATCATCAGGGCCTGCGGGTCGAGCCAGCGGCCCTCGTACAGCAACCGACCCAGCCGACGGCCCTCGGTGTGGTAGGTCGTCAGCGTGTCCTCGTTGTGGATCGCGTTGACCAGCCGCTCGTACGCCGCGTGCAGGAGCGCCATGCCGGGCGCCTCGTAGATGCCCCGGCTCTTGGCCTCGATGACGCGGTTCTCGATCTGGTCGGACATGCCAAGGCCGTGCCGACCGCCGATCGCGTTCGCCTCCAGCACGAGGTCGACGGCCGAGCCGAACTCCTTGCCGTTGATCGTCACGGGGCGGCCCTGCTCGAAGCCGATCGTCACGTCCTCGGTCTCGATCTCGACGGAGGGGTCCCAGAACCGGACGCCCATGATCGGATCCACGACCTCCATCCCGGCGTCGAGATGCTCGAGGGTCTTCGCCTCGTGCGTCGCACCCCAGATGTTCGCGTCGGTCGAGTACGCCTTCTCGGCACTCGCCCGATAGGGGAGGTCGCGCTCGATCAGCCACTCCGACATCTCCGTACGCCCGCCGAGCTCGCCGACGAAGTCGGCGTCGAGCCACGGCTTGTAGATCCGCAGCGACGGGTTGGCGAGCAGCCCGTACCGGTAGAACCGCTCGATGTCGTTGCCCTTGAAGGTGGAGCCGTCGCCCCAGATCTGCACGTCGTCCGCGAGCATCGCGCGGACCAGGAAGGTGCCGGTGACGGCGCGCCCCAGCGGGGTCGTGTTGAAGTACGTGCGGTTGCCGGAGCGCAGATTGAACGCGCCGCACGCAAGCGCGGCAAGCCCCTCTTCGACGAGCGCCGCACGGCAGTCGACGAGCCGGGCGACTTCCGCGCCGTACGTGGTCGCGCGGCCGGGAACCGACTCGATGTCGGACTCGTCGTACTGGCCGATGTCGGCGGTGTACGCGCACGGGACCGCGCCCTTCTCGCGCATCCAGGCGACCGCGACGGAGGTGTCGAGGCCACCGGAGAAGGCGATGCCGATGCGTTCACCGGCGGGCAGAGAGGTAAGCACCTTGGACATAGGTGCAAGTATATGCATGGCAATGCATAGTAATGCAAGCCGGTTCGTGTCTACTTCGCGCCCGTCGTCGACCCCGACAGCGACCGCGGATCCCGCGCGCCCCACCGGCCGTGCTCGACGGCGGCGAAGAAGCGATCGAGGAGCGCATTGAACAGCGCCGGCTCCTCGAGGTTCGTCACGTGCCCCGAACGCGGCAGCACCGCGAGACCGCACCGCGGGATGGTCCGCTTCAGCATCAGGTCGGTCTCGAGCACGCCGTCGTCCTCGTCCCCGGCAATCACCAGGACGGGCGGCTCACAGCGTGCCAGCTCGTCGCGCATCGCGTACAGCGAGGGGCGCTCCATCTGGACGCCGCGCATCGTGTTCGCGGCCCCGACCGGATCGTGTTCGGAGAGAACGCGTACGTGCTCCGCGTGACCGCGAGGGTCCTTCGCCTCGTACTGCACGCGCGCGGGCCCGAGGCCGTACCACTGCGACATCGACGCGGAACCCTCCGTCTCGAAGGCCTCGGCGATCTTGCCCGACTCGGTACGGAAGCCGGCCTCCTTGTCGGGATGAGCGCCGTAGCCACATCCGGCGACGACCGCGCCGCGTACGCGGGCCGGGTGGCTCAATGCGAGGTGCAGAGCGCCGAAGCCACCCATCGAGTTGCCGACGACGTACGCCGACTCGACACCGGCCGCGTCGAGCACGGCGATCGCGTCGGCGACCGCGCGCTGCTGGCTGTACAGGTCAGGGTCGGACGGCACGTCGGACGGCGGAAAGCCACGAGCGGCCGGTACGAGGCACCGGTACGTGCGGGAGAGGTGTCGCACTTGGGGCTCCCAGGAGCGGTGATCTCCCGCGAACTCGTGCAGGAACACGATCGCGTCGCCGCTGCCGGTGTCCTCGTAGTAGAGATCGACGCCGTCGTCGGTGTGAGCGTTGGGCACGGTTCCTCCTTGGACTAGCGGCGGCGCGTACCGAGCCGCGCGCCGACGTATGCGGCGACACCGGCAAGGGCGACCGTCGCGATCTCGCTCGCATGACGTTGCAGCACGGGGCGTACGAGCATCCGCCAGGCGTCGAGACTCTGCTCGGCCGCGACGGGTTCCGGCGTCTCGGTGGTGGCCGATGGGACGCCGACGGGAGCACGTTTGCCGGAGAGCAGGTCAGCCACGTTGGCGGCGAAGGCCTGCATCACTCCGTCGGTGACCTCACCGATCACGCCGCGGCCGAACTGCGCGACCTTGCCGCGGATGTTCAGCTCGGTGTCGATCTCGACGAGCGTGCCGCCGTCATCGTCTCGCACGTGCGCGATGACGTACGCGTCGGCGTTGCCGGCACCGCGCTGCTCGCGACCCTTGGCGCGCATCGTCAGCCGGCGCTCGGCGTGCTCGACCTCGAGCACCTTCAGCTGGCCCGCGTACGAGACGCCGAGCGGCCCGACCTTGACGGAGACCTCGCCGTCGTACGTGTCCTCGGCGGGATGTCCGACCAAGCGGGCGCCCGGCATACAGGTGGCTACCCGCTCGATGTCGAGGAACGCGTCGAACACCTCGGCCGCGGGCCGCTCGATCCGAAACGAGTTGGTGAGCTTCACTAGCGCTCCATCAGGGCCTTGCGTTGAGCACCGTCGATGGGGATGTGCGCCCCGTGCACGCTCGCCGCGAGGTCGGACGCGACGAAGGCGACGAGCGCGGCGACTTCGTCGGGGCGGGTGATGCGCCCGAACGGGATCGACGCCTCCGCACGTCGGCGGGCCTCCGCCTGGTCGACGCCCATATCGCGCGCGAACGCCTTCTCGAGGCCGTCCCAGCGGTCGGTGTCGACCGGACCCGGGTTGACGGTGTTGACGCGGACGCCCTTGGGGCCGTACTGGTCGGCGATCGACGAGGCGAAGTTGAGATCGGCGGCGTTCGCGGCGCCCGCGGTCATCTCCCAGAAGCTCGGCTTGAGGCCGTCGTTGCCGACCACGAGCACGATCGAGCCCGAGCCGCGCTCGACCATGTGCGGTACGACCGAGCGCACCGTGCGTACGTAGCCCATGAACTTGAGATTCAGGCTCTGCATCCACTGGTCCTCGGTGAGCTCCTCGAGGAGGCCGCCGGGTGAGCTGCCGGCGCAGGTCACCAGGATGTCGATCCGACCGAAGGCATCGAGCGCCGCTCGTACGCAGCGGTCGACGTCGTCCGGGCTGCTCATGTCGCCGGCCTGCGCGACGACCTTGCGGCCGCTCGTGGCGGCGAGCTCGGTCGCGGTCTGCTCCAGATCCTCCTGGCCGCGGGCCGTGATGACGACGTCGCACCCCTCGGAGGCCAGACGGGCCGCGACCTCGCGTCCGATGCCCTTGCTTGCGCCGGTGACGAACGCGATCTTGTCGGTCAGGTTCAGGTCCATCTCGTCCTCCTTCAGCCGATTGGTATATCAAATACCGTTGTACCCGGGTGCGTCAAGGGTCGGTGGCCGAACTCTGCGCGGCAAGCGTCCGCTCTGCATGCCGAATTCGCCGTGCACAGTGGATGTTTACCATGTTAACATGGTAAACATCCACCGGTCTCATCGCTCCGGCGCGCGGCCGGACCACGCCGCGGCGTTGCGGCGGCGCTCCTCGCTCAGCGCATCGAGCAGGTACGGCCGGGTCGCGGCCTGCTTGGTCCGGGCGAGCGCGTCGGCGTCGGCGGTCGCGAGCCCGGCCGCGACCTCGCGCGTACGCGCCCACGGGTCGTCGTGGAGCTCGCCGACGAAACCGCTGCGTACCGCCTCGTCGGCGCCCAGCCAGCGCCCGGTGAGCGTGAGTTCGAGTCCGAGCGAGCGGCCGATCAGATCGGGCAGGATCCACGCACCAACCGCGAGGCCGTGGCCGGGCCCGAGCCAGCGCCACCGAGCGCGACTCGACGCGATCCGCAGGTCGGCCGCCGCGCACAGTTGCGCACCGCCGCCGACCGCCGGGCCGTCGACGACCGCGAGCACGATCCCGGGCCGCGTCACGATGCGCTCGTAGCATGCGTACAGCAGGTCCGAGAGTCGCGTACGCGTGTCGTCGTCGGTGTCGAGGTCGGCGCCCGCGCTGAAGATTCCGTCGCTCGCGCTGCCGAGTACGAGGGTGCCGTGGGAGGTGTCGCCCAGGAGATCGTGGAGCTCGCGCACCGTCTCGTACGTGAGCGCGTTGCGACGCGCGGGCCGGTCGATCAGCACCCGCGTCGCTCCGGCCAGCGCGGCCGGTCGGTCGACGCGTAGATCACTCATTCGGATCCCCTGACTCTGCGCACTGTGCTCCGTCGCACTCCTGCGATATGGTATATCATCGGCCGTTCGAAGGGGTGACGTGTGAAACCAGCGCCGTTCGAGTACCACCGGGCGTACCTGTCCGAGGAGGTCGTCGCGTTGCTGACCGAGCTCGGCGACGAGGCGAAGGTCCTCGCCGGCGGCCAGTCCCTCGCGCCGATGCTGAACTTCCGCCTGGCCCGGCCGAGCGCGCTGGTGGACATCAACCGGGTCAAGGGTCTCGACTACATCCGCCGCGACGGTGACGCCCTCTGCGTCGGCGCCCTCACCCGCCACCGCACGCTCGAGACGAGCAGGGCGCCTGAGGTACGCGACGGCTTCGACCTGCTGCCCCGCGCCGCGCGCTGGATCGGCCACTATCCGATCCGCTCGCGCGGCACCGTCGGCGGCAGCATCGCGCACTCCGATCCCACCGCCGAATGGTGCCTGCTCGCGCGCCTCTTCGACGCCGACATCGTCGTCCTCGGACAGCGTGGCACACGTCGGGTCGCGAGCGCCGACTGGTTCACCGGCTTCCTGACCACGGCCGCCGAGCCGAACGAGTTCGTCGTCGAGACCCGCTTCAACCGGCCCCGCCCGTACGGAGCCCTCACCGAGTACGCGCGCCGTCGCGGCGACTTCGCGATCGCGGCGGCGGCCGTGGCGTTCGACGTGGTCGACGGCCGATGCAGCGACGTCGGGATCGTCCTCGGCGGCGTCGCCACGGAGCCGTTACGGGTCGCTGAGGCCGAGGCGATCGTCGACGGCGCGGAGCCCTCCGAGTCCGTCTGGGCCGAGGCCGCCCGGTGTGCAGCCGCGGCGATCCGACCGACAAGTGATGTACACGGCGACGAGCACTACCGCCGACATCTGGTCGAGACGCTCACGACGCGAGCACTCGCCGAGGCGTACGCCAGGAGTGCGTCGTGACGGCATCGACCGCGAAGCCACAGCGGTGGGTCGGCAACCGGCTGCCCCGCCGCGAGGACCCACGGATGCTGCGGGGCGCCGGCCGCTTCGTCGACGACATCGCTGATCCGCACGCCTACCACGCGACGTTCGTGCGCAGCCCGATCGCTGCCGGCCGGATCGCGTCGATCGACGCGTCCGAAGCGCTCGCCATGCCAGGTGTGCATGCGGTGCTGACCGCCGCGGACCTCGGCTACCCGCAGCTCACGGCCGCGCTCGAGCGCGCCGAGTTCGTCGCCACGCAGATGCCGCTGCTCGCGTACGACCGGGTGCGGTACGCCAGCGAGCCGGTCGCGATCGTCGTCGCGGAGTCGCGCTACCTCGCGGAGGACGCCGCGGAGGCTGTGCTCTGCGAGTTCGACGAAACGCAAGCAGTGCTGTCGATCCGCGACGTCACAGATGGCGGTCGGGCGCTGCACGACGAGGCACCCGACGGCGTGCTCGTCGACCTGCAGATGTTCTCCGACGACCTGCTCGGCGAGGCACTCGACCGCGCGCCGGTCGTCCTCGAGGAGACGATCAGCAGTGGCCGGGTGATGGCTGCGCCGATGGAGGCGCGCGCCTGCCACGCGCAGCCCGACGCGCGCGACGACCAGCTCGTCCTACACGTGTCGACTCAGGTCCCACACCAGGTACGCAGCGGAGTCGCACAGGCGCTCGGTCTTCCGGAACGCCGCGTACGCGTGATCGCACCCGATGTCGGCGGCGGCTTCGGCCTCAAGTGCGTTGTCGGCCGCGAGGAGGTCGTCGTCGCCGCGGTCGCCGAGCAACTCGGGCACAGCGTGCGATGGAGCGAGGACCGCCAGGAGAACCTCACCGCCGCCTTCCACGGCCGCGAGCAGGAATACCTCGTGCGTGCGGGATTCGACTCCGACGGAACGCTGATCGGCGTCGATGCGGACATCCGCTGCAACATCGGCGCGTACTCCGTGTACCCGTTCAGCTGTGGCGTCGAGCCGCTGATGGCCGCGACCGAGCTGCCCGGTGTCTACAAGGTCGGACGCTACGCCGCGCGGGCGCGTGGCGTCGCGACGAACAAGCCGCCGACCGCGCCGTACCGCGGCGTCTCACGCCCGCAGATCGTGCTGGTCATGGAACGCCTGATGGACAAGGCCGCCAAGCAACTCGACATCGACCGGGTCGAGATCCGTCGCCGCAACACCATCCACGCCGACGAGTTCCCTTACACCGGACCGAACGGCATCACGTACGAGCCCGGGTCGTACGTCGAGTCGCTCGATCGCCTCGTCGACGAGATCGGCAAGGCCGGCTGGTGGGAACGCCGGGCGGCGACCGCCGACGGCGTGCTCCGCGGCATCGGCATCGCCAACTTCTCCGAGCGCACCGCATACGGCACGCCGACGATGGGCATGCGCAAGATGCAGATGACGCCGGGGTTCGAGGTCTCCCACGTCCGGATGGACCCGACGGGCGAGGTGACGGTCACGAGCGGGACGTGTGGGCACGGGCAGGGGCAC
Organism: Solicola gregarius; assembly: GCF_025790165.1. Lineage (GTDB taxonomy): Bacteria > Actinomycetota > Actinomycetes > Propionibacteriales > Nocardioidaceae > Solicola > Solicola gregarius. Next base: position 1,921,006 of record NZ_CP094970.1, on the reverse strand, counting down.
GAGACGACGTTCGCGCAGATCGTGGCCGACCGGCTCGGCATCTCGCCCGACCGCGTCAAGCTCCGCCAGGGCGACACCGATCTGGTGAGCTTCGGCTGGGGAACGTTCGGCAGCCGGTCGCTGGTGATCGGGGGCGGGTCCGCCGCGGTGGCCGCACGTCGGCTGGCCGACAAGATCCGGAAGGTCGCGGGCGAGCTGCTCGAGGCCGACCCGGCCGACATCGACCTCGTCGACGGGCACGCCGAGGTACGCGGTGCGCCGGACGCGCACGTGTCGATCGAGCAGATCGCAGCGACAGTGCACTTTCGAGCGCATGAGCTGCGCGAGCACGACGAGCAGCTGCTCGAGGCGCGCGGGGCGGCCGATCCGCCCGGGATGTTCTCCAACGCCGCGCATGCCGCGCTCGTCGAGGTCGATCCCGGCACGGGAGATGCGCGGGTCGTCGACTACATCGTGGTCGAGGACTGCGGTGTCGTCATCAATCCCACCATCGTCGACGGCCAGGTTCGCGGCGGCGTCGCGCAGGGCATCGCGTCGGCGCTGTACGAGGAACTCGTCTACTCACCTGAGGGCCAGCCGCTCGCCGGAACGTTCATGGACTACCTCGTACCGACGGCGAGCGAGATACCGCCGATCGCCGTGCACCATCTCGAGACCCCGTGCGACCAGACCGAGACCGGCGCGAAGGGCATGGGCGAGGGTGGCACCATCGGTGCGCCCGCAACCGTCGTGTCCGCGCTCAACGATGCGCTGCGCGCGTACGGCGCCGACATCGACCACGTCCCCGTACGACCGGCCGACCTGCTGACTCTCTTCAAGGAGCACCGTCTCCACACGCCTCGGGAGGCTTCATGATCGACCGTCATCTGGTCACGCTCACCGTCAACGGACGCGAGCACGAGCTGCTGCTGGAGTCACGCAAGACGCTGGCCGACACGTTGCGCGAAGACCTCGGCCTCACGGGCACGCACCTCGGCTGCGAGCACGGCATCTGCGGTGCCTGCACGGTGCTGCTCGACGGTGAGCCCGTGCGGGCCTGTCTGGTCTTCGGCGTCCAGGCCGATGGCGCTGAGGTACGCACGGTCGAGTCGCTGGCCGAGGAAGGGGGCGAGCTGAACGACCTGCAGCAGTCGTTCAGCCGCAATCACGGTCTCCAGTGCGGCTTCTGCACACCCGGGTTCCTGATGCTGGCCGAGGCGTACCTCGACACCGATCCCGTGGGCGACGCCGAAGAGGTACGCGAGGTGGTGTCGGCGAACCTGTGTCGCTGCACCGGCTATCAGGGCATCGTCGACGCGGTCGTCGAGGTCGCTGCCGCGCGCAAGGAACAACGTCAGGCATGACCGAGCAGATCGGACTTCGGGCGCCGCGAAAGGAGGACCACCGCCTCCTCGTCGGCGACGGACGCTTCGGCGCCGACGTCCGTCCGTCGCACACGGTGCACGTTCGCATCGTCCGCTCGCCGATCGCGCATGGCGTCGTACGCGGTGTCGACACGACCGAGGCGAAGGCAGTGCGCGGTGTGGTCGACGTCGTGACCGCCGCCGACCTTCCGTCCGACCTGCGCATCCCGGTGCGCCTCGACGTCGGCGAGGCCGACCTGTCCGCCTACCTGCAACCGGTGCTCGCGAAGGAGACCGTTCGCTACGTCGGCGAGCCGCTCGCCGCCGTGGTCGCAGAGTCCGCGTACGTCGCGGAGGACGCCGCGGAGCTGGTCGACATCGACATCGACGAGCGCGACGTACTCCTCGATGTCGATGACGGTCCGGCGCTGGTGGCCGACACCCTGCGACTGGGCTTCGGAGACGTCGACGCCGCATTCGAGGCAGCGGCGAAGGTCGTGTCGACGGACGTGTCGATCGGCAGACACACCGCGGTGCCGATGGAGCCGCGGGCGTTGACGGTCGACTACAGCCCGGCGACCGGAGCGCTCGACGTCTTCGGCGCGACCAAGGTGCCGGTGTTCAACCGCCACGTGCTCGCAGACCTGTTGGGAATCGACCAGAACGCGATCCGGATGCACGCCGTCGACGCGGGCGGCGGCTTCGGCGTACGCGGCGAGTTCTACCCCGAAGACTTCCTCATCCCATGGCTCGCCACCCGGCTTCGTCGCCCGATGGCGTGGGTGGAAGACCGCGCCGAGCACCTGGTCGCGGTCAATCACTCGCGCGAGCAGCGCCACCGGGTGGAGGCGGCGTTCGACTCCGACGGTCGGCTGCTCGGCCTGCGCGCCGACGTACGCCATGACAACGGCGCATACGTGCGTACGCACGGCGTGATCGTCCCCGAGCTGACGCTCGCGATGCTGCCCGGGCCCTACCGCGTGCCGGCGTACGCGGGCCGGGTACGGGTGATGCTGACGAACAAGACGCCGTGCGGCACGTACCGCGCGCCCGGACGCTTCGAGGGCACGACGGCGCGCGAGCAGCTGTTCGACAAGGCCGCCGCGGAACTCGGCGTCGACCGCGTCGAGCTGCGCCGGCGCAACCTGCTGTCACCTGCAGAACTCCCGCACACAAGGGCGATGAACACGCTCGGCACCGATGTCGTACTCGACGCGGGCGACTATCCCGGCCTCCTCGACCGCGCGCTCGCGAAGGTCGACGACCTCGAGTGGCGCGAGCTGGTCCGCGGTGCGCGCGCGGCAGGGCGGCGGGTCGGCCTCGGTGTGTCGATGTTCTTGGAGAAGAGCGGACTCGGTCCGCATGACACCGCCGACGTAGAGATCACCAGCACCGGTCGGATTCGCGTGCACTCGGGTGGCACCTCGCTCGGGCAGGGCATCGAGACCGTGCTCGCGCAGATCGTCGCCGACGAGTTCGGCGTCGACATCGACCAGGTCGACGTGGTCAACGGCGACACCCTGCTGCAGCCGTACGGCACGGGTTCGTGGGCGAGCCGCTCGACCGTCGTGGCGGGGAGTGCCGTCCGGGGTGCGGGCCGGGAGGTCGCGGCCCGCATGCGCGACCTGGGCGCGCGGATGCTCGAGGTCTCACCCGATGACGTCGAGGTGACCGCCGCTCAGGTACGCGTACGTGGCGCCGCCATGAATGCAGTCACGTTCGCCGACGTGTGGCGCGCCTCCCAGCCGGGCAGCACGTGGCTCGCCGCCGACGAGCCGGCGGGCCTGTACGCGCGGCATCGCTTCAGCGTCGACCACATGACGTACCCGTACGGTGCTCATGTGTGCGTCGCCGAGATCGATCCGGGCACAGGTGGGATCGAGGTGCTGCGTTACCTGGTGGCGTACGAGGTCGGCCGCGCGGTGAACCCGACACTGGTCGAGGGCCAGCTGCGCGGCGGCGTGGCCCAGGGCGTAGGCGGGGCCCTGCTCGAGCGATTCTCGTACGACGACGCCGGGCAGCCACAGGCGACGACGTTCATGGACTACCTGATGCCGACCGCCTCGGAGGTGCCGGTGGTCGATCTGGTCGTGTGTGAGGACGCACCCGCGACCACCAACCCGCTCGGCGTACGCGGTGCGGGAGAGGGCGGACTCACCGGCGCGGGTGCCGCGATCGCGAGCGCAGTCAGTGATGCGCTCGACCTACCGTCGATCGGCGAGCTGCCGATCACGCCCGGCGCCGTCATCGGGTACGTACGGCAGGCAGCATCGGAATCCGGCAACCGACAGTGATGAGACGGGGACACTAGGATGAGCGAATCGAGCGGGAGAGGAGTCGATCCGATGAGCGCGATCGGTGGCCTCACACCCATGCAGTACTCGTCGAAGAGCGACATCGTGTGCGCGATGCTGCGTGAGCTGATCATCTCCGGCGAGCTCGAACCGTCCGAGCCGTTGCGCCAGCGCGATCTTGCCGCGCGCTTCGGTGTCAGCCAGACACCCGTACGCGAAGCGCTGCGCCGACTTCGAGTCGGAGGGTCTCGTCGTCAACGACCCGCATCGTGGCGCGACCGTCTCGGAGTCCCGCAGCGGCGTCGTCGAGGACAACGCGCAGATCCGCGCGGCGCTCGAGCCTCTTGGCGCTCGCCTCGCGGCGAAGGCGATCACCGAGGATCAGCTCGCGACGCTACGCGGGCTCAACGACGAGATGATCGGCGTTGCCGAAGGCGATCCGCGCTACGGCGTACTGAACCGCGAGTTCCACTTCACGATCTACCAGGCGGCGGGTTCACCGATGTTGCTGTCGATGATGCGGTTGCTGTGGCAGGCGATGCCGGACGGTCCGCAAGTGACCCGCAGCCATGCGGCGTCGGCCGAGCAGCACGCCGCGCTGATCGTCGCGCTCGCCGCGGGCGACGCCGACGGTGCCGCGGACATCACCCGAACCCACATCGTCGGCACCGACCACCTCGAGTCCGAGATCTCGCACTGACCCCGCGGCTCCGGGGCCCGTACTGTTGGAACGGTGCAGGGTAGTCAAAGCGCAGCGACGGCGGCGCTTGCTGCCCGCCCGTCGCAGCCCGAGCGGATGACCCAGCCCGGACTGGAAGTAGAGCATCGGCCGTCGGAGTCGCCCTACATCGAACGTGTCTGGCGAAGTCGCAGCCACGGCGACGTCGCGCAGATGTTGTCGGTCGCCACGCCCCGCGTCGGACTCGTCTTCTGGCGTCAGCAGGGCGAGGTCGGCGTGGCCGTGACCGGCCCGGAGTCGATGGCGAGCCCGGCGCCGCTACCCGCGGAGGCGACGTTCTTCGGCGTCGAGTTCCCGGTCGGAACGTACCTCCCGCACCTGCCCTCGGGCCGACAGTTGCTGGACCGTCAGATCACGATCCCCGACGTCTCGGATCGGTCCTTCTACCTGGCCGGGAGCCACTGGCAGCACCCCGGCTTCGACACCGCCGAGGCATTCGTACGACGGCTCGCGCGCGAAGAGATCGTGCGACGCGACCGCCTGGTCGCCGACGTAGCGCGAGGCGCAACGCCGGACGTGTCCGGCCGCACGGTGCAGCGTCGATTCCTTGCTGCCACCGGAGTCACCCGTGGGTCCGCGCGGCAGATGGATCGCGCCCGTCATGCCGCCATCCTGCTGCGTGACGGCGTGCCGTCCGCAGAGGTGCTGACCACGCTCGGCTTCTACGACAACCCGCATCTGCACCGGTCGCTGCGAAGGTTCATCGGTCGAACCGCCGCGGAGCTGCAGACTGGCGAACGCGAGCCGCTGTCGCTTCTGTACATGACATGAGCATTGCCGCTGCCCTACTGTCCGGATCGTCGTACACATCGCGAGGCAGTAAGTCAGGGAGGTGCCCGAAGTGGGCAAGATGGTGGTCAGCCTGTTCTCCGCCGCCGACGGGGTCGTCGAGGCACCCGAGAAGTTCATGCACAACTGGGACGACGCCATGGCGGAGGACCTCCAGGACCAGCTGTCGACCTGGGAGGCGAGCCTGCTGGGCCGACACCAGTACGACGACTGGGCGACGTACTGGCCGAGCTACGAGGGAGCCGACGACGATGCGTTCGCGCGCAAGATCAACTCGGTCCGCAAGTACGTCGTGACCTCGACGCCGCTCGACCCGCACTGGGAAGCCGCCGAGGTCCTGGGCGATCCCAAAGCACCGTTGGCCGAACGGGTCGCGCCGCTTCGCACGGCGGACATCGCCGGCGACATCATGGTCGGCGGGAGCATGACCCTGGCAACGTCGTTGCTGCGCGAGGATCTCGTCGACGAGGTCAGGTTGCTGATCACGCCGTACGTCGTGGGTTCCGGGCACCGGCTCTTCGACAGCGTCACCGACAAGGCGCTCGACCTGATCTCCGCGAAGACCACGCCCACCGGGTCGGTGCTGGTGCGTTACCGGGTCTCGGCCGACTGACTCCGCGCCGCCCCGCGCCCCGTGGGCCGCACGCTTCGGCGGGGGACACCTCATCGTGTCGGTTCGAAACGTGCGCACGGGGTGCCCACGGGGCGGGTCAGACGGCCTGGCGCTCCTTCAACTTCGTGCTGACGACGGACAGGAACCGGTCGGCCTTCTCGGTGGGCGCCTTCGTCGCGAGGCTGACCGCGATGAACAAGGCGACCGAGACGAGCAGACCCCAGACGCCGGAGTCCTGTCCCCACAGCTTGCCCATCTCGTTCAGCGGTCCGCCGGTGATCACCTCGGACTTGGTGTACTCGAGCACCGCGACGACGACGCCGCCGACGATGACGCCGGACAGGACGCCCGCCGCCGAGCCGCGGCGCCAGAAGAAGGTGCCGATGATCGGCGGCACCATCACGAGCAGTCCGGCCGAGGCCGACACCGACAGGACCGCGATCAGATCGAGCTCGAGCCGGGCGAAGAGGTACGCCAGTACCGCGATCACCGGGATCACGATCTTGCCGACCATGAGCTGCTGGGAGTCGGTCGCGTTCGGCTTCGCCTGGGCGTAGACATCGCGCGTCACCATGGAGGAGAGCGTGAGCAGGATCGAGTCGATCGTGGACACGGCGGCGGCCATGATGCCGACCATCACGATCACGCCGAGGGCGGTCGGTACGAGATCGGACGACAACAGCGTCGGCGTTGCGAGGTCGCCGGTCGCGAGGCCGGGGAACTCGATCGATGCCGCGAAGCCCCACGTCACGGCGACGAGGGTGTAGATGAAGCCGAATGCCATGAAGCCGAGGAGCATGACCCGGAGGTCCTTCATCGACTTCGGTGTGTAGAGGCGTTGGCTCACCTGCGGGTTGGAGATGCTGAAGAAGATCCATGGCAGGGTCAGGCCGATGAACGTGCTGAGGCTGAAGAATCCGTTGCCGGGCACCGTCAACGCGCCGGGACTCGCTTCGGTGATGCCGTCGAAGAAGTCGCCGATGCCGCCGAGGCGGTTGATGACCACGAGGACGACGATCGTGGCGCTGATGATCATGATGATCGCCTGCAGCGAGTCGGTCCACGCGACCGACCGCAGGCCGGCCACGAGTGAGAACGCGATCGCCAGCACGGTGGCGATCACGGTGCCCGCGGTGAAGGAGATGCTCCCGTCGGACATGCCGTTGAGCAGGTAGCCGACGCCTGCGAGCTGAACGGCGGAGTACGGGATCAGGAAGACGCAGCTCGTCAGCGCCGTGACGACCGCGACTGCGCGGCTTTCGTACCGGTCACCGAGCATCTCCGACGGCGTGACGTAGCCGTACTCCTTGCCGGCGAGCCAGAAGCGCGGCCCGAAGACCAGCACCAAGGTCACGCCGCAGAGGTAGATCAACTCGAACCCGAGCGCACCGATGCCGCCCGCGTACGTGAGGCCGGCGAGACCGATCAGCATGAACGCGCTGTACGTGGTCGCGCTGTAGCTCATCGCGGACACGAAGCCGCCCATGCCGCGGTTGCCGAGGAAGTAGCCGGTCATGCTCGACTCGCTGCCATCGCGGGAGCGCGACAGCCAGGCGGTCACGCTCGCGAAGACGACGTAGATGACGATGCCGGTCCAGATGTAGGTGGCGTCCACGGGTCAGTCCTTCCACGCCGAGCTGACGACAGCGTTGATGCCGATCACGGCCGCCGTCGCAACGGTCCAGAACAGGAAGCTGCCGTACCACTCGTCGACATCGCTGAACGCGGTGAACGGGAGGACGTAGCAGAGCACGATGATCACTGGAACGAGTAGGAGCCACTGCAGTCGAGGATTCTTCACCTCGGAACCTTTCGCCGAACCCCGTGGTATATCAAATCTCATCCATCAGACACGAGTTCCGCGTCACAGTCAATGGGTGGCCCCCGATTCGGCCGGGTCACCCGCCTCGGAGGCGACGCTCGAGTGCGTACGCGAGCCGGGCACAGACCGCGTCGTGGTGTGGGGGCGCCATGATCTGTACGCCGGCGGGTAGCGCGCGGGGCGTGCGCGGTGGCACCGGCACGCTGACGGCGGGCATCGCCGTGACCGGGGCCCAGCCGGTGTAGCGGACGAGCGCCGCCGATACCGGCTCGGACCGTCCGTCGATCTCGACCTGGTCGGCCCCGCGTACCGGCGCGACGCACGGTGTGGTCGGCGTGAGGAACGCGTCCAGGCGGCGGGTCGTGAACAACGCGGCGGTTTCGGCCGCGATCGCACGGCGCGCCGCGTCGATCAGCTCGCCGTACGGCGCGAGCGGCTCGCCGAGAGTGAGCAGGGCGCGGGCCTCGCTGCCGAATGCCGCGGGCGCCGCGCGTACCGCCTCGGCGTGCTCCAGCGCCGAGGAGCGCAGCATCGTCAGCAGCGAGTTGCCGGCCGCCGAGCGGTGCAGGGACGTCTCGCACTCGACAACGGTGGCGCCGGCGGCCTCGAGCGCACCCAACGCCACGTGGTACGCATCCGCGACGGTCGGGTCGAGCCGTCCGACCCGCTCAAGCACACCGATGCGTACGCCGGCCATGTCGCCGACGTCGCTTCGCAACGAACGACCGAGGAGAACCTCGAGCATCGCGAGGCACGTGGTGACGTCGGCCGCGAGCGGCCCGAGCGCGTCCTGCTCGGGTGCGAGGCCGGTGACTCCATCGAGAGGTACGGCGCCGGTCGTGGGCCGGAAGCCGACGACGCCGCACAGCGCGGCCGGAACGCGGATCGACCCGCCCGTATCCGTTCCGAGCGCGCCCGTGGCGGAGCCCGCTGCCACGCACGCGGCCGACCCGCCAGACGAGCCGCCGGCGATCCGGTCGGGTGCGAAGGGGTTGGCGATCTGTGGGGTGACCACGCCCCACGCCATCTCGTGCGTCGCGGCCTTACCGATGCAGTGCGCCCCGGCGTCGGCGAGAGCAGTCCAGGCGGGCGCGGAGGCCGTCGGCTCGCGCCACCGGCCACCGGTCGTCCCGTTGTGGGTGGGCAGGCCGGCGACGTCGATGATGTCCTTGACCGCGACGGACAGGCCGTGCAGCGGGCCGTCGAGCGCGTCCGCTTCAGGAGCAGGTGGTGTCACCAGCCAGCCCTCATCGGCGGCCTGGCGGACGTCCTCGGGCGTGGCGCTCGCGTACGTCGACGGCGCCGGGGCGGGGCCGACGCCGCTCGACGCGAGCTCCGGCCACGCGGGCTCGTGATCGGACCCGAGCTTGGCTGAGGCCTCGACGCCGTGCTGCATCCAAGCCGCGTACTGTGCCCGAGTCGCGGCCTCGAGCTCGTCGCCCGGTACGAGCGTTTCCGTCACGGCGCCACCAGCGCGCTTCGTACGACCTTGCCCATCGCGTTGCGCGGCAGTGACTCGACGACGACGACCCGCTTCGGGCACTTATACGGAGCAAGGCGTGACCGGCAGTGCTCGATGACCGAATCGGCGGCGATCTCGTGGCCCGGCTCGGACACCACCCACGCGGCGACCTCCTCGCCCCAGCGCTGGCTGGGCACACCGGCGACCACGGCCTCCGCGACGCCGGCACACGCCTCGACGACGAGCTCGACCTCCCGCGGCGCGACGTTCATGCCGCCGGTGATGATCAGCTCCTTGAGCCGCCCGGTGATCACCAGCCGACCGTCGTCCCAGCGGCCGACGTCGCCGGTCCGGAACCAGCCGCCGGGCCAGAACGCGGCGGCGGTCGCATCGGGATCATCGAGGTAACCGCCGAAGATCTGCGGACCGCGCAGGACGATCTCGCCCTCGTCGGTGGCATCGCCGTCGGGCGTACGCAGGTCGACCTCGACGCCGGGCAGTGGGGTGCCGACCGTCCCGGTCATCGGCTCGCCGTACTCGTTGGAAACATCGAGCCCGGACTCCGTCAGTCCGTAGCGCTCCAACGGCCGCAGGCCCGCCTTGGCGTACAGCTGGTCCGCGACTGCAGGCGAGAGCGGTGCAGACCCCGACGTGATCAGCCGTAGCCGCCGCAGTGGTCGAAGCTCGGGCGCATCGAGATCGGCCAACCGCTGGTGGATGCTCGGCACCGCGAACACGATCGTGGCGCGTTCGTGCTCGGCGGTCGAGATCAGCTCGTGCGTGTCGAACCGCGCCAGGACGGTCAGGCTGGACCCGGCGACGAGACTCGCGTGGAGTCCGCTCAGCCCGTGCTGGTGGAAGAGCGGGAGCGCGTGGACGAGAGTGTCGTCGGCGGACCATCTCCACGAGCGCATCGCGCCGCGGATCGACGCGAGCAGCGCCCCGTGAGTCAGCGGAACACCCTTCGGAGTGCCGGTCGTACCCGAGGTGTACGCGAGCAGGGCGACGTCGTCGCTGTCGAGCGCCGCACCGGGGTGCGGATCGAGGCCGGGGTCGTCGAGCTCGGCCAGGTCGAGCGTGCCGACCGCAGTCGTGGTGGCGCTGCCGTCGACCAGCAGCAGCGTCGCCTGCGAGCGAGCGATGAGCGCCTCGAGCTCGTGGCTCGTGTACGCGGGGTTGGCGAGCACCACGGTCGCTCCGGCGTGCAAGGCGGCGAGGTAGCCGACCACGAACCGCATCGACGACGGCGCGCTGATCACGACTCGAGTGCCGCGTTCGACGCCCGCGCGGGCAAGCACACCGGCCGCCCGAACCGCGCGGTCGCGCAGTTCCGGGTACGTCAGTCGTTCGCCGTCGACCGCGACCGCGCCGCGCGAGCACGCCGCGGCTGCGAGCACGCCCGGGATCGTGCCGGCGGTCAGCTCGGAGCGGAGTGCGTCCGGGTCGACGCTCGCGGGCTCGATATCGAGATGACGCGCCCACGCGCGTACCGTGCCCGGCTCCACGTGCTCCATCCCGACCTCCTGGTCGAAATATGATATATCAGCCGGCCGAGTCGCCGACTCGCTCAGTCGAACAGCTCGCTGAGCCAGTGCTCCTTCTTCTTGCGCTTGTACGAGCCGCGGTCGTCGTAACGGCGGTCGTCGTAGCGCGGCTGCTCGTACCGCTGTTGTTGCGGCGCCTGCTGCGGTGGTGCCTGCGGCGGCGGCGCCTGCGGTGCAGACATCTGCATGCCGCGATCGATGATCTTGTCGAGCTCGCCGCGATCGAGCCAGACGCCGCGGCACTCCGGGCAGTAGTCGATCTCGATTCCGGACCGTTCGCTCATCACCAGCGTGGTTCCGTCGGTGGGACATTGCATGTCGAGTACCTCCTGGCCAGTCAACGTGCCCGACCGCACGCGGGGTTCCCGACGGTACCGGGCGGCGTACGATCGCGGCGTGATCGTGACGTTCGACCTGTTCAGCGCGCTGCTCGATACGCGGAGCGGCGCCTCCGGCGCATTCGACGGGCTTGCCGCGTCGCGTGGCTGGGCCGTTTCCGGCAGCGAGGTGTACGACCGGTGGGACGCGCACAACAAGGCGGCGCAGCTGGAGCTGGCCGACCGGCTCCTGGCAGGTGGGGAGTGGAAGTCGTTCACCTTCATGTCCACCCGCACGCTCGGACTCGCGTACGACGACCTCGGCATCGACTCGGACCACCAGGTCGATATGCGCACGGTCCATGAGTCGATCCCCGGCTGGGCGCCGTGGCCCGACGTCGTGCCGGGGCTCGCCGGGCTCAGCGACCACCATCGCCTGGGCATCCTGTCGAACGTCGACGACGCGTTGTTCGCGCGCACACAGGTGGCCGGGCTGGTCGACCCCGACCTCGTGCTCACCTCGGAGCGGTTGCGAGCGTACAAGCCGGGTGCGCAGATCTACCGCCGTGCGGCGGAACGTACCGGCGGGCACGTGCACGTCGCGGCGTCGGCACGCGATGTGCGCGGCTCCCTCGAGGCCGGGCTGACGACCGTACGGGTGGCCCGTCCGGGTCATCGCGTCGATCCCGAAGGCCCGCAGCCGAGCTATCAGATCGAGTCGCTCGCCGAGCTCGGGGCCACCCTCGCCGAGATCTGACCGGCCTAAGCGGTAGGCAGGACGAGAGATGCCGAGCGCGACCGGCTGACACAACGGACGGTGCGGCACAACCCGGTCCGGATTCACCCTTGCGCGTGATCGTTGTCACGCGCAAGGATGCTGGCCATGGCTGGCGAGGTCTTCAAGAACAGGTTCACGTTCATCGCTGCGGCCGTCGGCATGGCCGTCGGCACCGGCAACCTCTGGCGATTCCCCCGGGTGGTGGGCGAGTACGGCGGCGGTGCGTTCATCATCGCGATCGTCGTTGCCAACCTCGTCTGGGCGATCCCGGTGCTGATGTCCGAGTCGCTGCTCGGCTCCAAGTCGCGGCTGGGCACGATCGGCGCGTTCCGCGACTTCATGGGCCGCAAGTTCGCCTGGATGGGCGGCTTCGTCGGGCTCGTGACGGTCGGCATCCTGTTCTACTACTCCGTCGTGTGCGGGTGGGCATTGCGGTACCTCGTCTACGCTGTGACGGGGAAGTTCAACGACAGCAATGTCGACACGTCGGTGGTTTGGAACGACTTCACCGGCAGCGCCTGGCAGCCGATGTTGTTCCACGTGATCTCCATTGCGATGGTCGGCTACATCGTGATCCGCGGGGTGAAGCGGGGATTCGAGTCGGTGCTCAACGTCGTCATCCCCGCGCTGTTCGTGATCCTGGTGATCCTGTTCATCCAGGCCCTCACGCTCGACGGTGCATCGGGCGGGCTCGAGTACATGTTCGTACCCGACTGGAGCGTGCTCACCGAAGCCGACGTGTGGTTGCAGGCATTCACCCAGATGGCGTTCTCCACGGGCGCCGGATGGGGTCTCTACCTCACGTACGCGGTCTACATGCGCCAGAAGGAGGACATGGCGACCAACGCCGGCATCCTCGTCTCCGCGAACCTGCTCGCATCACTGTTCGCTGCTACAGCGGTGCTGTGCACGCTCTTCTCGGTCCGCAGTGCGGAGTACGCCACGACCGCTGCGGGCAACGCCAACCAGGACTTCGCGTTCACCTACTTCGCCGCACTCTTCGGCCAGATGACGGGCGGCGCGATCTTTGGCCCGTTGTTCTTCCTCGCACTGTTCCTCGCCGGCATCTCCAGCCTCATCGCGATGGTCGAGCTCGCGGCCCGCAACATCATGGACATGGGCCTGACCCGTCAGACCTCCGTGACGATCGTCGTGGTCGCGACGCTGATCGCGGGCATTCCGTCGGCGTACAGCGTCGACTTCCTCACCAACCAGGACAACGTGTGGGGCATCGGCCTGCTCATCTCCGGACTGTGCGTCGCGGTCGCGATGATGAAGTTCGGCGTCGAGCGTGCCCGCAAGGAGATGGACGACGTCAGCGATGTCCGGGTCGGCAAGTGGTGGAGCGTCTGCATCTACGCGTTCCCGCTGATGTTCGTGCTGCTGTTCGGCTGGTGGATGCAGCAGGCGCTGGAAGACGTCCCGGAGCCATGGAATGTGACCTCGACGTTCAGCATCGGGACGATGCTGCTGCAGTGGGGCGTGCTCGCGCTGATCATGCTGGCCCTGAACAACGTCCTCGCCAATAAGGTCATGAGCGGGCCGATGTCGGCGTCCATGGGCCCGGGTACGCCGTTCGTGGGTGACCCGAACCTCGGCCGGTGGCGATTGCCCCGCATGCGGCGTAAGGGAGGTGCGGAATGACTGCCGAGATCGTGATCTGGACGATCGTCTTCTTCGGCGTCGACATCGGCGCGCTCGTACTTCTGTCGATGATCGCAATCCGCAGCGACAGAGACAAGGTGCAAGAAGACTGACCGACCGCGCATAGGGTGGCGGCATGCTGAACCCGGTGCACCTACGCACCCTCACCGCGGTCGTACGCACGGGGTCGTTCGCCGATGCGGCGCGCCGGCTCGGCTACACGGCATCCGCGGTGTCGCAGCAGATCGCCGCGCTCGAGCGCGCCGTGCAGGTGCCGCTGTTCGAGCGCGACGCGCACAGCATCACGGCCACGCCGGCGGCCGAGTTCCTCGCCGAACGTGCCCACGATGCGCTGCTGGCGCTCGACGGTCTCGACGACGACGTGCGCGGGCTCGCGGCCGGCGAGCTCGGACGGTTGCGGCTCGGCAGCTTCCCGACCGCAAGCGAGCGACTGCTGCCGGGTGGGCTCTCGGCGTATCGCGACGACCACCCCGACGTACGCGTGGAGCTCGACGAGGGCGAGCCCGCCGAGCTCGTTGCGCTGCTGCGCGACGGTGAGCTCGACGTGGCGGTCGTCTACCGGTACGACCTGGTGCCGCAGCGCTGGCCGGCCGGGCTCGTGCGTACGCCGCTCGTCGATGAGCGTCTACTGCTGTTGCTGCCCGATGGCCACCCGCTGGTGCGGCCGGCGAGGGTGACCCTGGCCGACCTCGCCGACGAGACCTGGGTACGCACCCGGGAGGGCTCCTCGGGAGCAACGTGCCTCGACCGGATGTGCGCGGTTGCGGACTTCGTGCCGCGGGTGAGCGTCCGGAGTAACGACTACGACGTGATCCGGGAGTTCGTCCGCTCGGGGCTCGGCATCGCCCTCGTGCCCGCGCTTGCGCACGAGCCCGCCGAGGGCATCGCCACGCGAACGCTCGACGACGTCGACGTACGCCGGCACGTACTCGCCCTGCATCGCGCGACCGGTGTCGGCCCGACAGCGCCGGTGCTGATAGCGGCGCTCGCCGCTGCCGCCGTCGACGTCGCCGCGCGGATCGACGGCGTCGACCCCGCCTGACTCTCCGCGCCGGACCTTTACCATGTAAACATGGTAAACGTCCGCCTTGCACGGCGAATTCACCATGCAAGGCGGACGATTGACATGCAGAGTCTGCCGATCCTTACCCCGACCGAATTGCCCGCGGGTACGAACCGAGCGCACGGCCAAATGTCGGCTGGTTGTTCGCCGCCGAGCAGCCGGCAGCCGACGAGATCTGGGAGCAGTTCTTCGCCGGAGTCGGCGCGATGGCGTGCGGATCCACGACGTACGAATGGCTTGTCGAGCATGAGAACCTGCTCGACAACCCCGCCCATTGGCAGGAGATGCACGGAGACCGCAAGATGTGGGTGTTCACGCATCGCGAGCTACCCGTCGTGCCCGGCGCCGACCTCCGGTTCGTACGCGATGACGTTGCGACGGTGCATGCCGAGATGGTGAGCGCCGCGGGCGATCGCAACGTATGGATCATCGGTGGAGGCGACCTCGTCGGCCAGTTCGACGATGTGGGTCTCCTCGACGAGATGATCCTCGGCGTCGCGCCGGTCACCCTCGGCGCGGGCGCGCCGGTGCTGCCGCGGCGGATCGAACGCCGGCTGCAGCTCACCGAGGCACGCTCCTCGGGTGGGTTCGCGTTCCTCACGTACGCCGTGTCCCGACGGTCCGAAGTCTGAGGGCGCCAACCCTCGCACGGGGCGGGTGCTGGCAGGCAACAGGATTGCTTGGCCTGCCTCAACCCACTCGGTCGCTCAAGGCCTGGAACCGCGCGTACGCCACGCGCCATGCTTGCCTCGGCCGGTCAACGGCGACCGGCCACCTGACCAGGAGGTACGCGAGGCGATGACCGACATGCTGGCGGCGATGGACGAGTGGGGACCCGAGAAGGTCGTCTGCGTTTCCGACCAACGCACGGGCATGCGCGGCGTCCTCGTCATCGACAACACCGCCCGCGGCATGGGCAAGGGCGGCACCCGGATGAGCGCGACGCTCACCGTCGAGGAGGTCGCCCGGCTCGCTCGTACGATGACGTGGAAGTGGGCCGCGGTCGACCTGTTCCACGGGGGCGCCAAGGCCGGCATCCTCGGCGACCCGAGTGCTCCCGACAAGGAGGACGTACTTCGCGCCTTCGCCCGAGCGCTCGCGAACGAGGTGCCAAGCGAGTACGTGTTCGGTCTCGACATGGGACTCACCGAGAGCGATGCCGCGATCTTCGTCGACGAGCTGCGCGACCGTGGAGCGGCGGTCGGACTGCCCCGGGCGCTCGGCGGTGTGCCGTACGACCAGCTCGGAGTGACCGGGTTCGGCGTCGCCGAGGCGGCCGATGCCGCCGCGCAGACGGTCGGCCTTGCACTGAAGGACTCCCGCGTTGCGATCCAGGGCTTCGGCGCGGTCGGCCAGGCCGCCGCCGAACGCCTCGTCGAGCTCGGCGCAACGATCGTCGCCACCTCGACCGCCGCCGGCGCTGTACACGATGCGGGCGGCATCGACATCGCCCGCCTCGCCGCGCTTCGTACCGAGTTCGGCGACGACTGCGTACGTGAGTACGGAGGCGTGCAGCCTGCCGACGCGGCACTGCGGGTCGACTGCGACATCCTCGTTCCGGCGGCGCGTGAGGACGTCATCGACGACGCGATCGCAGCAGCGACGACTGCCCGCCTCGTGGTCGAAGGCGCCAACCTCCCGACGAACCCGTCGTCGCGGGCTGTCCTCCACAAGCGTGGCTTGGCGCTCGTACCCGATTTCATCGCCAACTGCGGCGGCATCATCGCCGCCGCGCACTCGATGGATGCGCGCTACTCCGCGATCCCGGTCGACCCCGACACGATCTTCACGATGATCTCGGCGAAGGTACGCGCGAACGTGCCCACCGTGCTCGGCGAGAGTGCCGCCCGCGACATCACGCCGCACGAGGCCGCGACCGGGCTGGCGCACGCGCGCGTACGTACGGCCATGGAGCTCCGCGGGCAGCGGCCCGCCGACGTGACGGAGGTGCGGTTGTGACCGTGATCGAGACCAGCGAGCTGCGGGCCCGCTTCGCCCAGCGACTCTCGGAGCTGTACGGCGCCGAGGTACCCGCGTACAACACCCTCGTCGAGGTGTCGCACGAGGTGAATTCCCGCGTGATGGAGCGCGACAGAGCAGACGCGGAGCGGTTCGGCTCGATCGAGCGAGTGACCGCCGAGCGGCACGGGGCGATCCGGGTCGGTACGCCACGCGAGCTGGCCCAGGTGGCCCGCATCTTCGGAGCACTCGGCATGGAGGCGACCGGGTTCTACGACCTGCGCGACGCGAAGCCACAGCCGATCCCGGTCGTGTCGACGGCGTTCCGCCCGACCGATCGCGCCGAGCTGGCGAAGAACCCGTTCCGGGTGTTCACCTCGATGCTGGTGCCCGAGGACCGCCGGTTCTTCGACGAGGATCTGGAGGCGAGGTTGCGCGCCTTCCTCGAAGCGCGTGAGCTGTTTCCCCCACGGTTGCTGGAGCTGGCAGACCGCGCGGAGGCCGAGCGAGGCCTCGCAGCGGAGCAGGCGGCGGAGTTCCTCGACCTCGCGGCCGCGTCGTTCGCGCTGTCCGCCGAGCCAGTCGATCGCACCTGGTACGAGGAGCTGGAGAGCATCTCGGGTGTTGCCGCAGACATCGGTGGCGTCACCAGCACCCACATCAACCACCTGACCCCGCGGGTGCTCGACATCGACGACCTGTACGCGAGCATGCAGAGTCGCGGCATCACGATGATCGATGCGATCCAGGGGCCGCCGCGCTGGGACGGGCCCGACGTACTGCTGCGCCAGACGTCGTTCCGCGCCCTCGCCGAGCCGCGTAAGATGCGCGAGCCCGACGGGTCCGTCACGACGGGAGAGCTGCGCGTACGCTTCGGCGAGGTCGAGGCGCGCGGTGTCGCTCTCACGCCCGCCGGACGCGACCTGTACGACCGGATGGTGGCCGCGGTCGACAAGCGGCTCTCGGCGCGGCCAGAAGCGGGCCGGCCCGCGATCGCCGAGCAGGTGTGGCGTGAACAGCTGCCCGAGTCAGAAGTCGAGCTGGCGCTGCGCGACCTCGCGTACTTCACGTTCTCGGTCAACGACGCACGCCCCGACGGCACGCCGCCCCAGCGCCTCGCCGCCCTGATCGAGCAGGGCTGGGTGACGCCGGAGCCGATCGTGTACGAGGACTTCCTGCCACGGTCCGCCGCCGGCATCTTCGCCTCCAACCTCACGTCGGCCGGCAGCATGGATGGCCTGCAGGGCGGGGCTCCCCGCGACCTGCCGTGGCTGTCGGAAGCGATCGGTCGGCCGGTCAACGACCCATCCGAGCTGTACGCGGCCGAGCGGCAGGCCTCGTTGAACGAGGTCGCGCAGAAGCTCGGTATCGACGGCGGGATCATGGTCGCATGACCGCGAAAGATCTCCCCGCCAGCGCCGAGGTCGTGATCATCGGCGGCGGTGTCATGGGCGTCAGCACCGCGTACCACCTGGCGAAGGCCGGCGTCACCGACATCGTGCTGGTCGAGAAGGACGCACTCGGGTCGGGCTCGACGTGCAAGGCGGCGGGCGGCGTACGCGCCCAGTTCTCCGACTCGGTCAACATCGCGCTCGGGGCGCGCAGCCTGGAGACATTCGAGAACTTCGAGGCGATCTTCGGCCAGCAGATCGACCTGCACCAGGTGGGGTACCTGTTCCTGCTCGACTCGCCTGATGCGGTCGAGACGTTCGAGCGCAACGTCGCGCTGCAGAACCAGCTCGGCGTACCGACCCGGATGATCGATGTCGCCGAGGCCGAGAAGCTGTCGCCGCTGATCTCGACCGACGGGTTGCTTGCCGCCGCGTACGGGCCGGACGACGGGCACTGCACACCCGAGTCGGTGGTCCTCGGGTACGCGTCGGCGGCGCGCCGGCTCGGCGTACGCATCGTGACATCGTGTGCCGCGACGGGCCTCGACGTCGACGACGCTTCCGTACGCGCAGTGCGCACGGAATCCGGGCGGATCGAGTGCGAGACGGTCGTGTGCGCGGCCGGCGCCTGGGCCAGGCAGGTGGGCGAGTGGGCCGGCGTCGACCTGCCTGTGACTCCGATCCGCCGGCAGATCCTGATCACCGAGCCCTATCCCGACCTGCCTCCCGACCTGCCGTTCACGATCGACTTCGCGTCCAGCTTCTACTTCCACGGCGAGGGCGACGGCCTGCTGATGGGCATGTCAGACCCCGACGAGACGCCCGGCTTCAAGCTGTCGCAGAGCCAGGACTGGCTGCCGCGCCTCGGTGAGGCGATCGAGCGGCGGGCCCCCGCGTTGAGCGACGTCGGGCTCGCGAGCGGCTGGGCCGGACTGTACGAGATGACACCCGATCACAATGCGCTCATCGGTGAGGCCGAGGGCGTCGACCGGTTCCTGTACGCGACCGGCTTCTCCGGCCACGGGTTCCTGATGGGCCCGGCGGTTGGAGAGGTCATGCGAGACATCTATCTTGGCAATGAACCCTTCGTGGACGTCGGCGGACTCGACGCGACCCGATTCGCGAACGCCGGCCTACGTCCCGAGACCAACATCGTATGAGCCGCACACCCTACGTATGCGACACCAGCTCAAGGAGGAGCCTGTGACATCGCCAACCACCCTTCCGACCTCGGAGCGGCTCACACAGATCGCCCGCGCGTCGCTCGACCGCTGCGGCGTCGACGTCGACGCACTGGGCGGCGAGGTCACCAACCGCTCGCCGATCAACGGCGAGTCCGTGTTCTCCGTCGCGTACGGCGACGAGACGACCGTCAAGCTCGCGGTCGAGCGGGCCCAGGATGCCTTCAAGCAGTGGCGCGTCGTGCCGGCGCCCGTACGTGGCGCGCTCGTCAAGCGCTTCGGTGAGCTGCTGGTCGAGCACAAGGACGACATCGCCACGTTCATCAGCCTCGAGGTCGGCAAGATCACCTCCGAGGCGCGTGGCGAGGTCCAGGAGATGATCGACATCTGCGACTTCGCGGTCGGTCTCTCCCGGCAGATCGGCGGCAGCACGATGCCGTCGGAGCGCCCGGGTCACCGGCTGATGGAGACGTGGCATCCGCTCGGGGTCGTCGGAGTCATCAGCGCGTTCAACTTCCCGGCCGCCGTCTGGTCATGGAACACCGCGATCGCGCTGGTGTGTGGCGACCCGGTGATCTGGAAGCCGTCGGAGCTCACGCCGATGACCTCGGCCGCGTGCGCGGCGCTGCTGGATCGTGCGGTACGCGACGTCGAGGCGCCGCGATACGTCAGCCAGCTGGTCATCGGTGCGCAGGAGGTCGGTCAGGTCCTCGTCGACGACCCGGGTGTCGCACTGGTGAGCGCGACCGGGTCGACCCGGATGGGCAACCTCGTCGGGCCTCGCGTCGCAGAGCGATTCGGCCGTTCGCTGCTCGAGCTGGGCGGAAACAACGCCGCGGTCGTGACGGGTTCGGCCGACCTCGATCTGACCATGCGCGGCATCGTGTTCTCCGCGGCCGGCACCGCGGGGCAGCGTTGCACCACCATGCGCCGCGTGATCGCGCACCGCAGCATCGTCGATGACCTCAGTGAGCGGCTCGCGGGCGCGTACTCGCGGCTGCCGATCGGCGACCCGATGGCCGACGGCACGCTCGTCGGTCCGATGGTCCACCAGCAGGCGTACGAGAAGATGACGCGCGCGATCGACTCCGCGAAGGAGGCCGGTGGCTCGCTCATCGTCGGCGGCGGTCGGCGGCTCGCCGACGCCGCCCCGAACGCGTACTACGCCGAGCCGGCGATCGTACGCATCGACGAGCAGGCGCCGATCGTGCGTGAGGAGACGTTCGCCCCGCTGCTGTACGTGCTGCCGTACGACGACCTCGACGAGGCGATCGCGCTGCAGAACGACGTGCCG
Organism: Solicola gregarius; assembly: GCF_025790165.1. Lineage (GTDB taxonomy): Bacteria > Actinomycetota > Actinomycetes > Propionibacteriales > Nocardioidaceae > Solicola > Solicola gregarius. The sequence continues at coordinate 1,900,752 of NZ_CP094970.1, read as the reverse complement.
CAGGGTCTCTCGGCGAGCATCTTCACCCAAGACCAGGCCGAGGCGGAGCGCTTCCTCTCGTCCGAGGGCGCCGACTGCGGCATCGTGAACGTCAACATCGGTACGTCCGGCGCCGAGATCGGCGGCGCGTTCGGCGGCGAGAAGCACACCGGCGGCGGGCGCGAGTCCGGCTCGGATGCGTGGCGCGCGTACATGCGCCGGGCGACCAACACGGTCAACTACTCGGGTGAGTTGCCGCTCGCGCAGGGGGTCGACTTCACGGTCTGACGCCGGTCCGGGCCGACCCATCCCCGACAAATAGACATTTGTTATGCCAGGGCATAACAAATGTCTATTTGTCTGTCACGAGCGTTGCTGGCCCCGACCCTCGAGCATCTCGTCGCGATAACGCGTGAGGTGATGCCGCCATACGTCCGCGGCGGCCTCCGGCTCACCGCGCTCGATATGCCGTACGACCGACCGCGACTCGTCGACGTGACCCTCCCGCGCGCTGCGCTCGACCAGCGCGCGCCTGCGAAACGACTTCCACAGGTCGGTCTCGGTGTGGCGGAGGGCGTCTGCGAGGGCACGCTCGAGGATCGGGCTGTGCGCGGCCCGCGCGACCGCCAGGTGGACGGGTAGGTCGCTCACGTACTCGCCGGTCTCCTCGAACTCGCTCTCCAGGCGTGCCAGTACGTCGCGGAGGTTCTCGAGATCCTCCGGGTACTGCTTCTGCGCGGCGAGTGACGCGAGGGCGGGCTCGAGTACGAGCCGAGTCTCGAACACCGTCGGCGGCAGGATCTCGACGCCCCAGGTGGTGACCTCCGCGGGCGTGCCGATGACGGTCGTCGGTCGGCCGCGATGGGTCTGGATCAGCCCGGCGAGCTCGAGCGCGGCGAACGTCTCGCGGATGGTCGGCCGGCTGACCCCGAACCGCTGCGCGAGCTCGCGCTCCGATGGCAGCCTGTCGTTCGTCCGCAGCCGGCCGTCGCGGATCGCCTCGACGAGCTGATCGGCGACCTGCGCGGACGCACTGCGCGTCGTCACGGCGGTGACGGTGCCGAGTGGGTCCTGCTCTGTCGATGCCATCGCGTTGCGAACTCTTTTCTGCTCGGGTCTTGCGCTCGTCCCGTCAGTTTCGCATACTGGCCAGACGACAAAGTGGCCAGGCAACTTGGCCAAGGAGGTCTGATGGACCGGATGACCACGGCGGTTCGCGCCGAACGAGACTTTCTCGGCACGGCGTACGTCCCCGCGGATGCGTTGTACGGGATCCAGACCGTGCGCGCACTCGGCAACTCCGGCCTCGGCACCCGGACGCTTGCCGAGGAGCCGCTGCTGCTCACCGCCCTCGCGCACACCAAGGCCGCCTGCGCTCTCGCGAACGGGCGGTTCGCGGAGCTGACACCGGCGATCTCCGAGGCGATCGTGCGATCGGCGCGTGAGGTGGCCGGCGGCGCCCATCGCGCACACTTCCCGCTCGAGCTGGTGCAGGGCGGCGGTGGCACCGCCGTCAACATGATGGTCAACGAGGTGCTCGCCAACCGGGCCAACCTCATTCTCGGCGGCGAGCTCGGTACGTACGACCCGGTCCATCCGAACGACCACGTCAATCGGTCGCAGTCGACCAATGACGTCTTCCCGACCGCCATGGCGATCGCCGCGTACCGGGCCCTGACGGAGACCGTCGAGTCGCTTCGTACTGTCGCGTCGAGTCTCGATGCGACCGCCGCCAGGTACGCCGACCTGGAGCACCTCGGCCGTACGTGCCTACAGGATGCCGTCCCGCTGCCGATCGCGGCGGTGCACGGTGCCCACGCTCACGCCGTTCGCCGCGCGGCCGATGACGTCGAGCGTGCCGCCCGGCCGCTGCTGGCCGTCCCGCTCGGCGGCACGGCGGTGGGCACCGGCCTCGGCGCACCACCCGGCTTCGGCGAGTCGGCGACCGACATGCTCGCGGCGGAGACCGGGCTCGAGATCACGCCGAGTCCGAACCCCTACGACGGGCTCGCCTCGCTCGAGCCGTTCGGGCGGGCGGCGGACGCGCTGGCCCGCGCCGCGCGCGTACTCGGCCGAACGGCAGGCGACCTGCGGATGCTGGCGTCGGGTCCGGTCGGCGGCCTCGGCGAGATCGCGCTGCCTCCGGTGCAGGCCGGTTCGTCGATCATGCCCGGCAAGGTCAATCCGGTGCTACCCGAGCTGGTGATGCAGACGCAGTTCCTGCTCTCCGGGATCGCCCACACGGTCGCCGCCGCCTCCGGCACGCCCGAGCTCGAGGTGACGCCGATGGGTCCGGTCGCCGTCGAGGAGCTACTCCGCGGCACCCGAATGCTCACGAAGGCCGCGACGCTGTTCGCCCAACGCTGCATCGACGGGGTCGAGTGGGTACCCGACCGAGTCGCATCGAATCTCACGGGGTCGTACGAGCAGGCCGTACGCGACGTGGCCGACGATGGCTACGACCGCATCGCGCTGGCCCGCCACGCAACGTCTCACAACGGACGTCTTACGAAGGAGACCCAGCCATGAATGCAATCGCCAAGTACTCCGCTGCCCTCGCGGCGGCGATGCTCACCGTCGTGATGTCCGGCTGCGGTGCCAACCCGGTGGGCAACGCCGACTCGTCGACGGTCGATGTCGACGAGAACTCCGACCTCGTCGACCAGGTGCCCGATGAGATCCGAGACCGCGGCAAGCTCGTCATCGCGACGAATGCCCCGTACCCGCCCCTCGAGTTCTTCGATGACGACAACAAGACCCTGATCGGGTTCGACATCGACATGGGCGAGGCGCTCGGGCAGGTGCTCGGGCTCGAGGTCGAATGGAAGAACGTCGCGTTCGATGCGATCATCCCGGGCCTCGACGGCGGCAGGTACGACATCGGGATCGCGGGCTTCGGTATCGAGTCGGAGCGCCTCCAAGCCGTCAACTTCGTCTCGTACTACCTCAACGGCGGCGGATTCCTGGTGAGCCGCGACGGCGACGTACGCGCCACCGACTTCGAGGACAGCCTGTGCGGGCTGCGGGTCGCGGTGCAGAAGGGTACGAGCCAGGTCGAGCGCCTGGAGCGCGCCGACAAGCACTGCACCGGTGGTGGGCAGGACGGCGTCGAGATCCTGCAGATCCCCGACCAGAACCAGGTGGCGCTCACGCTGACGAGTGGCCGGTCGGATGCGGTCGTTGCCGATCTCGCGCAAGTCGAGTACGTCGCCAAGCAGGCGGCTGACCAGCTCTGCGTCTCCGGGCTCTACTTCACGCCGCACAGCCTGGCCGGCATAGCCATCCCGAAGCGCTGGGATGGGCTCGACGAGGTTCTCCAGAAGGCGGTTCAGGAGCTCATCGACAACGGCGAGTACGAACGGATCGCAAATGACTGGGGAGTCGTCGAGGGTGCTGTCGACAAGTCGAAGACGTTCACCGAACCGTCGCAGGTGAGCAGCGCCGAGAAGATCTTCCCCCGTAAACCCACCGAGGGCTGTGCGAGCGATGACTGACGTCCGCGACGAGCGCACGACAGCCGGGTCGGAACTCGACGCCGAAGACATCCGCGCCGTACCCGTCCGGCATCCCGGTCGCTGGATCGCCGCACTCGGCGTCGGGATCCTCGGGGCGATGCTCGTCAACACGATCCTGACGAATCCGCGCTTCCGCTGGGACGTCGTAGGAGAGTTCTTCACCGAGGGCGTGATCCTGCGGGGGCTCTCGCTGACGCTGCAGCTGACTGTCGTGTCGATGGCGATCGGCATCGTGCTCGGCATCGTGTTCGCGCTGATGCGCGGCTCTGCGAACCCGATCCTCGCCGGTGCCGGTGCGCTTTACATCTGGTTCTTCCGCGGTACGCCGATCCTCGTGCAGCTGGTGTTCTGGTTCAACCTGAGTGCGCTGTATCCCGAGCTGGGCTTGGGCATTCCGTTCGGCCCGCAGTTCGTCACGTTCGACGCGAACACGCTGATCACACCGATGGTCGCAGGCATCCTCGGACTTGGGCTGAACGAGGGCGCGTACATGGCCGAGATCGTCCGCGGCGGGATCGTCTCGATCGACCGCGGGCAGTACCAAGCGGCGGAGTCACTCGGTATGACCCGGCTGCAGACGATGCGCAAGATCGTGCTGCCACAGGCGATGAAGGTGATCATTCCACCGACCGGCAACCAGACGATCGCGATGCTGAAGAACGTCTCGCTGGTGAGCGTGTTGGCGATTCCCGATCTGCTGTACAGCGCGCAGATCATCTATGCCCGCAACTACCAGACGATCCCGCTGCTCATCGTCGCGAGCATCTGGTACCTGATCTGCACGTCGATCCTGACGATCGTGCAATCGCGCATCGAGCGGCGCTTCACGCCGGACGCCGTGGTCGATGACCCGCTGCTGCCGCGCATCGGTCGCAACCTGATGCGCTGGGGCATCGGCCGCTCGCACCGGCGTACGCCGGACGGGGAGGCGTCATGACTGAGCCCCTGTTGAGGTCCGAACGCGTGCACAAGAGCTACGGCCGGCTCGAGGTGCTGCGTGGTGTCGACCTCACGCTCGACCATGGGCAGGTGCTGTGCATCCTCGGTCCTTCGGGTTCGGGCAAGAGTACGTTCCTGCGCTGCGTCAACCATTTGGAGACGATCAACCGCGGCCGGCTGACGGTCGACGGCCGACTGATCGGATACAAGAAGGTCGGTACAAAGCTGCACCAGCTGCCCGAGAACGAAGTCTGCCGACAGCGGGCCGACATCGGAATGGTGTTCCAGGGCTTCCATCTCTTCCCCCACTACACGGCACTCGAGAACATCATGGCCGGGCCGCGTCTCGTGCAGCGGCGACCGCGCGCCGAGTGTGAGAAGGAGGCGCGCGACTTGCTCGACCACGTCGCCCTCGCCGACAAGGCGGACACGTACCCGTCGCAGCTGTCCGGCGGCCAGCAGCAACGCGTCGCGATCGCTCGTGCGTTGGCGATGAAGCCGAAGCTGATGATGTTCGACGAGCCGACCTCGGCACTCGATCCCGAGCTCGTCGGCGAGGTGCTCGACACGATGAAGCGACTCGCCCGCGACGGTATGTCGATGGTCGTCGTCACCCATGAGGTCGGGTTCGCGCGCGAGGTCGCGGACCAGGTCGCGTTCATGGCCGACGGCGTCGTCGTAGAGACGGGGCCGCCGAGCCAGGTGATCGATGACCCTGTCGAGGAGCGTACGCGGATGTTCCTCTCGAAGGTTCTGTAGCCCAGATGTCAACACAACAAGGAGCTATCCATGGTCGTCCGCTGTGACGTCGCCGTCGTCGGCCTCGGAGCGATGGGAGCGATGTCGCTCTGGCAGCTCGCCGAGCGCGGCGTCTCGGTCGTGGGGGTCGAGCGGTACGACATCGCACACCCGTACGGCTCATCGCACGGGGCATCGCGCATCTATCGCTCGATTCTGTTCGAAGGGGCGGAGTACGTGCCGATCGCGCGGCGATCGCTCGAACTGTGGCGGGAGCTCGAGCGCGCCGCAGATGCGCCGCTGCTGACGACCACCGGCGGGCTGTCGATCGGCACCGACGGCGGCGAGCTGGTCGCCGACGCGGTGAAGAGTGCCGATGCCGGCGAGGTGGCGTACGAACTGCTCGACGTCGACGCGCTGCGTACCAGATTTCCTCAGCATGCGACGTTCGACGACGACATCGGGGTATACGAGCGCGAGGCCGGGTCGGTCAATCCCGAGCTCGCGATCCGCGCTGCCGTCGCGCGTGCGGTCGATCGCGGTGCACGGGTGGAGACCGGCACGGTTGTCAGCTCGATCGAGTTCGGGACCGACCGGGTGGTCGTCGCCTGCGCTGACAACGTGATCGAGGCACGTACCGTGATCGTGTCCGCAGGGCCGTGGTTCAACGACCTGGTGCCCGAACTCGCATTGCCGCTGCGGAATCAGCGCTCGATCCTGTCGTGGTTCTCCGGCGGTTCCGGCTACGGACCCGATCGCTTTCCGACGTTCGTACGTGAGAGCCATGACCTGCAGGGATGGGGCATTCCAGACCTCGACGGTTCGGGCGTCAAGATCGGTATCAGCGGTCAACCGAAGCCATGGCTCGATCGTCCCGAGGACAACCGAACGCCGGTCACGCCGGGCGAGACACAACCGATCGAGTCGTTCTGCCGGATGGCGTTCCCCGGACTGCTCCCGCGGGTCGTACGTGCGGAGCCGTGCATCAACTCGAAGACTCCGGACGGCGACTTCGTCGTCGGTACGACGGCTCGGGCACCGGGCGCCGTGCTGGTCGGGGGCTTCTCCGGGCACGGCTTCAAGCACGCCGCGGGCATCGGCTCCATTGCCGCCGACCTCGCGGTCGAAGGTGCGACAGACATCCCGGTCGATCGGTTCGACCCGGACCGGTTCGACCCTGTTCGACTCGGTGGCCCGGAAGGAGCGGGCGCGTGAGGTACTCGACACTGGGCCGATCCGGGCTCGCCGTGAGCCGGCTCGGGCTCGGCACCATGAACTTCGGCCCCGTGACCGACGAGGCCGCGGCGCATCACATCCTCGACCGCGCTCGCGAGCACGGCATCAATCTCGTCGACACGGCCGACGTCTACGGCGCGCACGCGACGAAGCAGGTCTACGGAAATGAACCGGAGAAGGGTCTCAGCGAGGAGATCGTCGGCAGGTGGTTGGCGCAGGACGCCGGCAGGCGGGACGAGATCGTCTTGTCGACGAAGGTGTACGGCGCGATGGGTGTGGGCCCGAACGACATCTATCTGTCCGCCAAGCACATCAGGCAGGCGTGCGATGCGTCGCTGCGCAGACTGGGCACCGACTACCTCGACCTCTACCTGCTTCACCACATCGATCGGCGTACGCCGTGGGACGAGATCTGGGAAGCGCTGAGCATCCTGCGCGCGCAGGGAAAGGTGCTCTACTTCGGCACGAGCAACCACGCGGCGTGGCAGCTGGTCCAGGGTCAAGAGACCGCGCGACGACTCGGACAGTTCGGGTTCGTGGCCGAGCAGAGCATCTACAACCTCAAGGAGCGGACCCTCGAGCTCGAGGTGCTACCGGCCTGCCGCGCGTACGGGATTGCGGTGATGCCCTACAGCTCGCTTCACGGCGGGTTGCTCTCGGGCGTACTCGCGAAGCACGATGTGAATCGGAGCGCGTCGGGGCGCGCTGCTGCGGGGCTCGCCGACGACCTCGAGCAGGTAGAGCTGTACGAGCGGTTCTGCGGCAAGCTGGGTCATCATCCCGCGCAGGTTGCGCTCTCGTGGCTGCTACATCAGGACGGTGTCGCGACACTGCCGCTCGGCATCCGCACTGTCGAGCAGCTCGACAACTCCATCGGAGCAATCGACATCGCGCTCGATGACTCCGCACTTTCCGAGCTCGACGACATCTTTCCCGGGCCCGGCGGCCCTGCACCGGAGGCGTACGCATGGTGAATCTGGATCTGACGGTTCTCGACGGTGAGTTCGCGGTGTGCCGGCTTCCCAGATCATCGTCGTTGCCCTTGCCAGCAGGCGATGTGGGCCCATTCTGGTCCGTGACCGTGACCGGCGACGAGGTGTCGGTCGTGTGTCGCCCCGAGCAGGCGCCCGGGGGTGCGGTCGTCGAAAGCGGCTGGGGAGCCCTCAAGGTGGAAGGGCCGCTGGAGTTCGAGCTCGTCGGCATCTTGGCGAACCTCTCCGGCGTACTCGCCGAGGCGAAGGTGTCGGTGTTCGCGGTCTCCACGTATGACACCGACTATCTGCTCACCCAAGATCTCGACGGCGCGATCGAGGCGTTGTCCGTTGCCGGTCATCGGATTGCGAGGTAGAGCGATGTTCCAACGATTCGAGCTGGAGAACTGGCAGTCCGCGTACGAGCAGACTGTGCGGTTCAACCTGGCCGACAGCACACTCGAGCCGGTCCGCCTCGGCGAGCTGCTCGATGATCCGGGCGATCTCGACGAGCTGCTCGGGACGGCGTTGTACTACCCGGAGGTCAACGGCGAGCGGGCGCTGCGCGAGGTGATCGCAGGACTGTATCCGGATGTGGGTGCCGACGACGTGCTGGTGACGGTCGGTGCGTCGGAGGCCAATGCGGCGGTCGTCGATGTGTTGTGTGGCCCCGGCGACGACGTGATCGTGATGCAGCCCGGATACCAACAGGTGTGGGGACTTGCGACCAACAACGGGTGCAACGTACGCGAGTTTCCGCTCGATCCCGACGACGGGTGGAGGCCCGACCTCGATGCGCTCGAGTCGCTCGCGGGTACGACGACGAAGCTGATCTACGTCTGCAACCCGAACAACCCGTCCGGCTACGTGCTGACCGAGGAGGAGATCGCCCGGATCGTCGCGATCGCCGAGCGGTACGGAGCTTGGATCCTCGCGGACGAGGTCTATCAGGGCAGCGAGCGTGCAGCGCGCAAGCATGCCGCGACGTTCGTCGGCCGCTACGACAAGGTGATCGGCGTCAACAGCATGTCGAAGACGTACGGTCTTTCCGGTCTCCGGATCGGCTGGGCGATCGCGCGTCCGGACATGATCGAGCAGCTGTGGCGTCGACACGAGTACGCGGTGATCGCTACCGGGCGGATCGACAACGCACTGGCTCGGCTGGCACTGTCGGAGCCGCGCCGGGGCGGCCTGCTGAAGCGGAACCGAGAGGCGATGAACCGTGGGTGGGACGTCCTGCGGGCATGGGCCGCGGACAACGCCGACGTTGTCACCGTGCACGAACCGGAGGCGACCGGGCTGGCATTCGTGCGCTACCACCTCGAGCTGTCGTCGGTCGAGGTCGGCCACGCGATCCGCGAGGGGGCGAGCGTGCTCGTCTGCCCGGGCGTGTTCTTCGGCATCGAGGGCCACCTGCGGATCAACTTCGGCTTCGGCGTCGACTACGTACGTGCCGCGCTGGCGGCGACGACGCCTGTACTGCAAGGGCTTGCCGGACGCTGAGGTGTGGTCCCAAGGTTCGGCTGGCCGGCACGTGCCGTTCATCTCACGTTCCCGGTGAACCCGACCTGACCCCCCAGCATCTAAGGTGTTCGTCGGGCCGATTGAGCCCGATACGGCGCAGGCCGTAAACCCACTTATGCACTGAGGAGATAGACGCATGCGTCGAGCAGGAATGGCAGCGGCCGCGGCAATCATGGCGGTGGCGACGCTGACGGCTTGTGGTGGAGGAGACGACTTCTGCGACGTCGGCAAGGACGTCAACACGGCAGACTTCGAGCCGGGCTCGGACGAGGCAAAGGATCTGATGGACGAGGCCGTCGACAAGGCTCCCGATGAGATCAAGGACGACATGGAGACGCTGCGCGATGTCGCTGGCATCGACACGTCGGACCCGGAGGCGATGGAAGACGCGCAGGACCTTGCTGCGGACGCCGGGCCTGCCGCCGAGAACGTCGGCAACTACGTAGACGAGAACTGCGACTGACCGTCGCCCACGACGCCGGACGCCCGCCCCGTGATCCGGGGCGGGCGTCTCGCGTTCCGTCCACTTTGCATCCACAGCCCGGTCGCTCGTCCACAGCCCCGCGCGCTTACCCGACCACTCGTACGCCTCGCCACTAATCTGCCTGGCGAACGACGATGACAGGAGGCGATAGTGGGAGCGAGACACCGGCGGCCGCGATCGACGACGCAGCAGGCGACGGGTGCCCGTGATCGGGCATTCGTCGGGAGCAGGCGTGCGCCAGGTGCGGCCTCCGCCCACGTCCGGGATCCGTTCGCAGGCATGGAAGGGCCCGAGATCGCGAGGACGGTGTTGTCGTGGGTCGCGGCGGAGCTGCCGGAATCTCCGCGGCGCGCCGGGGAGCTGGCCCGTACGGTGCTCCGACTCTCCGGGCGCATCGGCGATGACGTTCTGAGCACCACGACCGAGGAGTGGCTCGCGTACATCGTCTCGTCTGTAGTGGCGAGTGGCTGGGCACCGACGGACCTGGCGGAGATCGTCCGTCGGCGAGGGACGGACCGACAACTGCCGATCCTGTCGGCGCTGCTCCGGGCCGAGACCGACCGCCATCCCGACGACCAGGTCTCGCCGCTCTGGAATGACGATCTCGATCGGATAGCGCCCCCGCGTACGCCTGACCTCTTGTCGACGTCCGATCTGGAGAACGTATTCGAGCTCGTCACCGTGCTCGTACCGCTCCCGCCGATCGAGCACACGGTCACGCTCGCCGGCTCAGTGGATTCGCGCGAGCGCCACGAGGACTCCGTGTCCAGCTCGAAGCATCTGAACCGCGTCCGTGCACTCCTGGCGAAGGCCGAGTCGACCGAATCCGCGCAGGAGGCCGAGGCGCTGTCTGCGAAGGCGCAAGAGCTGATCAGTCGGTACGCGCTCGATCGTCTACTCGACCGGCCGCTCGACGATGGCGACCGTAGCCGTGTCGACGTTCGCCGTATCTGGATCGACGCGCCGTACGTATCTGCGAAGGCGACCCTGATCCACCAGGTGTGCGTGGCGAATCGGTGCCGTGCGGTGTTCACCGAGAAGCTGGAGTTCATGACCGTGCTCGGCGGGTCGGCCGACGTCGACGCGGTCGAACTGATGACCGCGTCGCTGTTGGTCCAAGCGCAGACGGCGATGCTCGCGCACGGCAGTCGAAGCGACGGGTGGGGCACGTCGCGCACCCGATCGTTTCGGCGCTCGTTCCTGATCGCCTACGCGGGCCGGATCGGCGAGCGTCTCCGCACCGCGACGGACGATGCTGTCGAGGAGACGGGCGAGGCCAAGGCACTGGTACCGGTGCTGAAACGGCAGGCCGCGCAGATCGACGCCGCCTGTGCCGAGTTGTTCCCCCGGTTGGGCAAGACCCGTCGCTCGTCGGTCAGCAATGCCGAGGGCTTGCTGGCCGGTCGGGCGGCTGCCGACCGCGCCAGCCTCAACGCGCACAAGAACGTCACCGCCGGCCCGTGAGCCGCACGTTCGAGCCCTCGATCGGCGAGATCCGGGGCCCAAACGCGCGGCTCAGGGGGCGGTGGACACGCGGAAGGTACGCCGATACGCGCGCGGCGAGACACCGAGCGCGCCATGGAGTTGCGATCGCAGTGACGTCGCCGTACCGAACCCCGCCCGTGCGGCGACGCTCTCGATCGACAGATCGGTCTCTTCGAGCAGCTGTCGGGCCCGGTCGAGTCGGCGCTGGGCGAGCCACTGACCGGGCGAGGTGCCGACCTCCTCCCGGAATCGACGGGTGAAGGTGCGCACGCTCATCGCCTCGCGCTCGGCCAGCTCACGGAGGTTCAACGGCCGGTCGAGGTGCTCGAGGGCCCATCGCCGGGCCTCGGTCGTCGATGACCGCTCCGGCTCGCGCACCGGATAGCTGATGTACTGCGCCTGCCCGCCGTCGCGGTGTGGCGGCACGACGTTCGAGCGGGCGACCGCGTTCGCGACGGCGCTGCCGTGATCGCGCCGGATCATGTGCAGGCACAGGTCGATCCCCGACGCCTCACCAGCCGAGGTCAGCACCTCGCCGTCGTCGGTGTAGAGCACATCGGCATCGAGGCGCACGCGCGGGAACAGTGCGCGGAACCGCTCGGCCGACTGCCAATGCGTCGTGGCCGGGCGGTCATCGAGGAGTCCGGCGGACGCCAGCAGGAAGCTGCCCGTGCAGATCGAGGCGATCCGCGTACCCGGCCGGATGCGCGCGAGGGCGGCGGCGACGTCGGGTCCGATCACCGAACCGTCCGGCCCGTCGTCGAGCTCGTGGGAGGCGGGGACCACGACGGTGTCGGCGGCGGCGATGACCTCGGGCCCATGCTCGATCTCGATGCAGAAGTCGGCATTCGTACGCAGGGCGCCGACCGTCGGCGCGCAGGTGGTGATCTCGTACAGCCGACGGCCGTCGGCGGACTTCGCCGCGCCGAAGATCTGGTGCACGAGCCCGAGCTCGAGTGGCATGACGCCCTGCCGGGCGAGAACGGCGATCCGGTGCATGGCTTGATTCTTTCGATTGTTGGCTATCAGGTCATTGTAGCGCCGGTGTCCAACGGCGAGTCTGGACGCATGAACGTGCTCTGGCTCTACGCCCACCCCGAAGCCCGCTCCCTCAACGGCGCCCTGCGACGCACGGGAATCGAGACCCTCGCCGAGCTCGGCCATGAGGTACGCGAGTCCGACCTGTACGCGATGCGGTGGAACCCGGTCGTCGACTCTGCTGACTTCACCGACCATGCCCCGGGCGAGCGGCTCGTGGTCGGAGCGGCCGCCAAGCATGCGTACGAGACCGACACGCTCAGCGCCGACGTCCGCGGTGAGCTCGACAAGCTCGCCTGGGCGGACGCCATCGTGATCCAGTTCCCGCTGTGGTGGTACGGCATGCCGGCGATCCTCAAGGGCTGGTTCGACCGGGTCTTCGTCAAGGGCCTTGCGTACGGCATCCGACACCCCGAACTCCCCGGTCGTACGCTTCGCTACGGCGAAGGCATGCTCGCGGGCAAGCGCGCAATGGTCGTGCTGTCGGCCGGCAGCGGCGGGTCGGCGTTCGGACCCCGCGGCATCAACGGCCAGCTCGACCAGGCGCTGTTCCCGCTGTTGCACGGCACTCTCTGGTACACCGGGATGGACGTGCTCCCGCCGCTTGCGACCTACGGCGCCGATCGAGTCAGCGACGAGCAGTACGAAGACGCGTCGGCCATGCTCCGCAAACGCCTTGCCGGGCTCGGAACGGATGCCCCGCTCGCGTACCGCAGTCAGAACGGCGGCGACTACGACGACGACCTCGTGCTCCGGCCGGACCACGCGCCGAGCGAGAGCGGGCTCGGCGTGCATCTACACCGATGAGACGCCAGGGCTTGCTCCGTCTTACCACCGAACATCCACCACGGAGCGACGGAGCAGACCAATGGGCAAGATCGTCAACGCGACCTACATGTCCCTCGACGGCGACATCTCGAACATGGAGGACTGGCACTTCGAGTACTTCGGCGACGAGGAGATCAAGGCCGCGCAGGACCAGCTCGCCGAGGCCGATGCGCTGGTCATGGGCCGGGAGACGTACGACGGCTTCTTCCCCGCCTGGAGCTCGCGCGCGGGCGCCGACGACTTCTCCGATCGGATGAACTCGATGAAGAAGTACGTCGTGTCCTCGACACTGACCGATCCCGAGTGGACCAACACGACGGTGATCGGCGACGACGTTGCCGGCGAGATCCGCCGGATCAAACAGGACAACAACCTCCTGCAGTACGGCTTCGGCGACGTGAGCCGGCTGATGGTCACCGAAGGGCTCCTCGACGAGTTCCGGGTCTGGCTGCATCCGGTGCTGTCGGGCAAGGCGACGCCCGACCAGCGGCTCTACCGCGACATGCCGCAGCAGAAGTTCACGGTCACCGACGTCGACCGACACGCCAGCGGGATCGTCATCCTGACGTACACGGTCGCGTAGCTTCCGCGAGTCCTGCCACGTGCCACGAGGCGAACCCTCGTGGCACGTGGCATGCTGTGTGGCCCGAGAAGGGAGCGCCATGAGCACGCCGACTACTCCGCAGGGCGTCACGTCGACCGGGTACGTCTTCCTGGGCACGGCGCTGTGCCTGGTCGGATTCGCGATCACCTTCGCCGGGGTCCTGGGATCCGACGGCTTCGACGCTGCGTCACCGACCGGCGTACTGGGTTGCATCGTCGGCGTTGCGGGCAGCGCGTTGCTGCTCGTCGGCGTCATCGCCAAGGGCGTCGCTCTCGGCATGGAGGAACACCGCCGCTCCCGCTGACCGGTGACCGATGAGTTCTGCAACCGTCGACCGTCTATCCGGCGTGACGAACCACGATGAGCAACCCTGGGCCCGGATTGTGCTCGTCGTCGGCGATCTTGATCTGCCCATCGGAAGCATCGATCGGACGACCCGCTGCGACCTGGCGCTGGTCGACGACCTGCTGCGGTTCCACCTGGCCGCGGGGCGACTCGGGCTGCCGATCCGGCTCGCCGACGTGCACGAGGACCTGCGCGAGCTGCTCGAGATGGTCGGCGTCACGGATCTACTCGACGCCTGAGGCACCGGTCCGCTCGGTCACGCCTCGATGCGCGTCGGCACCCCGAACGTCTCGAACAGCTCGGGATAGATGAAGTTGTGGTGGCCGATGATCTTGCCGCCGGCGACGTCGATGACCTGGATCGCCCACGCGTCCCACACGCCGTCGGCGACCTTGTGGTAATTCGCGAAGCCTTGGGATCCATTGACGTCGACGGGGATGAGCTTGCCGTCGCGGCAGACGCTGCCCTGCCCGAGGAACCAGCCGGCGAAGTCGTCGGGGCCCTCGAGCCAGAGGTCCCACGGCGGCATCGAGAGCACGACGTCCTCGCGCAGCAGGTCGACGAGCGCCTTGATGTCGTACCGCTCGAACGCGTCGACGTACTTGGCGAGCAGCGCGGCCTGATCGGGGTCGCTACTCGCGTCGAGCGGCTCACCCTGCACAGACGCGAGAGTCGCCCGGGCCCTCTGCAGCGCGCTGTTGACCGATGCGACGCTGGTGTCGAGCAGCTCCGCGACCTCGGCCGCCTTCCAGCGCAACACCTCGCACAGGATCAAAACCGACCGCTGTCGCGCCGGCAGATGCTGCAGTGCCGCAACGAACGCGAGCCGGATCGACTCGCGCGCGGTCGCGACGTCGGCAGGGTCGCCGGCGAGGTCGATGACGTGCTCGTCGGGCACGGGCTGGACGAACATGTGCTCGCCGAGCTGCTCGCCGAGCACGGCGTCGGTCGATCCCGCTGGCCCCATCTCCATCGGCCGGGCCCTTCGCTGCGGGCTGCGGATCATGTCGACGCAGACGTTGTTGGCGATCCGGTAGAGCCATGACCGCAGGGACGAACGACCCTCGAAGTCGCCGAACGCTTTCCAGGCCCGAACCATGGTTTCTTGTACGGCGTCCTCGGCCTCTGCGCCGGCGCCGAGCATGCGGTAGCAGAACCCGGTGAGCTCGCGCCGGTGGGTCGCGAATGCCCGGTTGAGATCTTCTTCGGTGACGGGTCCGGTGGGACCGTCGGTCACGACATGGGACGACATGGTGCCGATCGTATAGCGACCTGATGACAATTCGGTCTCGCTCGACGGAACTCCTTCGGTGGCGATGAGTTTCGTACGCAGCTCGCGTCTTCCCGTCGTACGCAACCGAACGAACGAAGGATTGCCCGATGTCCCGCATGCTGTTTGTGAATCTTCCCGTCGCCGACCTCGACAAGTCGGTCGCGTTCTTCACTGCGCTCGGTTTCGAGTTCAACGCCGACTTCACCGACGACAACGCGACCGCGATGGTCGTCAACGAGCAGGCCACCGTGATGCTGCTGGTCCGCGACTTCTTCAGCACCTTCACGGACAAGTCGGTCGCCGACGCGTCCACGAGCGCGCAGGCGATCCTCGCCCTCAGCGCCGACAGCCGAGAGGATGTCGACCAGGTGATCTCGAAGGCGGTCGAGGCCGGTGGCCGCAAGCCTCGCGAGACCAAGGACGAAGGCTTCATGTACGGGGGAGCGTTCGAGGATCTCGATGGCCACGAGTGGGAGGTCATGTGGATGGACCCGAGCGCCATGCAGGGCTGAAGCGCACTGCAGGCAGGGCCTCGGCGGGTGCGAGAATCGGCGGATGATCCGTCGGACGATCGCACTCGTCGGGGCTTTCGCATGCGCGAGCGCGTTGCTCGCCGCGCCACCGGCCCACGCCGCGGCGCCGGAGGCCGGTGTGAATCGGGCCTTCGTACGGGTCAACCAGGTCGGCTACCTGCCGCACGAGCCGAAGGTCGCGTACGCGATGACCCGGCGCTCCGCGCCCCACGCGAGGTACGTGGTCGTACGCCGGGGAGAGGTCGTGCGCCGTGGCCGACTCGGCAAGGACGTCGGGCGCTGGAGCAAGCGGTGGCGCCACGTGTACCGAATCCGCCTGGGCGGGCTGCAGCGACGAGGCACGTACCGGATCGTTGTGCGTGGGAGCGCCAACGGTCGCTCGCCAGGGTTTCGGATCGCGCCCGGTCGCCGGTTGTACCGGCCGCTGCGCCGTCACGCCGTCATGTTCTTCCGCACGCAGCGCGACGGGTCCAACGTGCCGAGCGGGCAGTTGCACCGCAGGCCCAGCCATCTCGCTGACCGTCGTGCGGGTACGTACGCCAAGCCGCGATATCGCCACGGGCGACTCGTCGGCAGGCCGCGCAAGATCGCCGGGCCGGTCGATGTGAGCGGCGGCTGGTTCGATGCCGGTGACTATCTCAAGTTCGTCGAGACGTCGACGTACGCCGATGCGCTGCTGCTCGTCGCGGCGCGCAAGACCCCGGGAGACAAGCGGCTGCGCCGGGAGGCGATGTACGGGCTGCGATGGCTCGACAAGATGTGGCGCGACCGGACGAAGACGCTGCTGTACCAGGTCGGCATCGGCGACGGCGGCAAGTCGGTCGTCGGTGACCACGATCTGTGGCGGCTTCCGCAGCGCGACGATCGGCTGCGCGTACGTCGGGGCGACCCGAAATTCTTCATCAAGCACCGGCCGGCGTTCCGCGCGGGCAAACCGGGTGCCCGGATCAGCCCCAACCTGGCCGGCCGGCTGGCTGCCGTCTTCGCGCTCGGCGCACAGTTGGAGGCACGCAAACACCCCGACCGTGCCCGCGCACTGCTGCGCAAGGCGCGGACGGTGCTCCACCTCGCGCGTACGAAGAACGCGGGCCGCCTGCTCACGACGTCGCCGCACTCGTACTACGAGGAGGACGAGTGGCGCGACGACATGGAGCTCGGCGCAACGGAGATCGCGGTCGCCACGCGCAAGCTCGGCCGGCCGCACGTACGACGCGACCTGAGGCGTGCGGCGCGGTGGGCGCGCGCGTACGTGCGTGGTCCGCATCACGGCTGGTACACCCTCGCGCGTGACGACAACAGCGCGATCGCGCACGCCGACCTCGCCCGCGCATTGTCTAGGCGCGGTGGTCGGGGGGCTCGCTGTTTCGAGGCGGGTGCTCGTACGCGACCTACGCTTCCAGCTGCGCGTCGCCAAGCGTAGGTACGCCCAACCGCTCGGATACGGCGGAGACGAGGATCCTGGCTCCGACTTCGCGCTCGGCGTCGCGGTCACCGAACGCCTCTACAGAAACCTCAGCCACGACCGTACGTACAAGCGCTTCGCCACCGGCATGCGCGACTGGGTACTCGGTGCCAACGCCTGGGGCGCATCCTTCGTTGTCGGCGCCGGCGAGAGGTTCCCGCGCTGCCCGCACCACCAGGTAGCCAACCTCGTCGGCTCCCGCAACGGCAAGCACCCGCGACTCGTCGGCGCCGTGAGCAACGGCCCGGCCGAGCGGTCCGAGTTCCAAGGGATCGGCAAACCGGGAGCGTACGCTCGCCGCTGCCCGAGGGGCCGGGGCAACCCGTTCGCCCGCTTCGACGGGAGAGGTGCGCGTTACCTCGACGACGCACGCGCGTGGGCGGCGACGGAGCCCGCGATCGACTATGTGGCGGTTTCGGCGCTTGCGTTCGCGCTCGACGCCAGGTGACTGCGCGACTGGTGGAAGGTCGCGAGGCTGATCGCGAACTCCTTGCACAGCGGGGTGTGTCGTTCGCGTGACCACGCCACATGCAGGTCGAACGACATCCGCTCGCCGGTGGCGGTGACCACCGGACGGGTCGCTACGTGCACGCCGGGCCCGCGCGTACACCCTGCTTGCCTGCAGCGTAGTGCCGCTGATGCTCGTCGGCCTTATCTGGAAGCGCGATCGCCGGGCCCGGTTCACGATGGGGGCGAAGAACAGCAACGTCACGGTTTGGGGCTCGCGTACGGCGCTCGTGGCCGGCGCGATCTCTGGGCTGCTGTTCGGCCTGTACGCCGGCTTCGGCATCGCGGTCGGTTGCGCCGTGATCGGGTCGCTGCTCACCCGGCCCCGCGCGGAGGTGCCCGCGCCCGCGGGTTGATGCGCTTGTACGTCGTACGGTTGCTGGCATGCCGCGCGCATCTCACGAGTCCGTCGCCCCGGGCGTCTTCAGGGCATGACCGAACCGTTCGAGCAGATCGTCGCCGAGCACGGGCCGACCGTGCTTCGGGTCGCCCGCGCCGTACTCGGCCCTGACGATGCCGACGACGCGTGGACCGAGACGTTCATCGCCGCGATGCGCGCGTACCCCGACCTGCCCGAGGGCAGCAACGTAGAGGCGTGGCTGGTGACGATCGCCAAACGCAAGGCGATCGACCAACATCGCACGCGTACGCGCAACCCGGTGCCCGTCGAGGTCCTTCCGGTAGCCGATAGCGCCGAGCTGTCGGCTACCGACCCGGATCCGGCCGAGCGCGACGACGAGCTGTGGGGGGCGCTCGCCGGGCTGCCGCGTAAGCAGCGCGAGGCGATCGCGTACCACTACGTCGTCGGCATGCCCTACGCCGAGATTGCGACGCTTCTCGGCAACACCGAGTCGGCCGCCCGCCGCGCGGCCGCCGACGGGATGAAAACCCTGCGCGCGACCTACGCGCGCGAGCGGCGAGACCTAGAGCAAGGAGCATCCTCATGAACACCGACGACATGCTCGCCGCGCTGTCGCGTGGCGAGGACGAAACCCTCCGGCGACTGCACGCACGGCTTGCCGACGCGGCTGCTGCGGACGGCCTTCTGGACGTCGCCTACCGGACGATCGACTCGCCCGTCGGGCGGCTTCTGGTGGCCGCCACCGAACGCGGACTCGTCCGCGTCGCGTACGTCGATCAGGGAAGTGACGCGGTGCTCGGCGAGCTGGCCGAACGAGTCAGCCCGCGGGTGCTCGAGCGGCCGGCGAGTCTCGACACCGTTGCCCGCGAGCTCGACGAGTACTTCGGCCGAGTCCGTACGGTCTTCGACCTGCCGCTCGACCTGAGTCTCGCGACCGGGTTCCGCCGCAACGTGATCACGCATCTGCCGGACATCACCTACGGCTCGACTGCGACGTACGCCGACGTGGCGCGGCTCGTCGAGAACCCGAAGGCGGTTCGCGCCGTCGGCACCGCCTGCGCGACGAACCCGCTGCCCGTCGTGGTGCCGTGCCACCGGGTCGTACGCTCCGACGGGACCGCCGGACAGTACGTCGGCGGTGCCGAGGCGAAGCGGACGCTGCTCGACCTCGAAGCCGCCGCGTGAGCCTGCTGCCGCGTACGCGGTCCGAGATCGTCCCCGGAGCAGTGCACGTACCGGAGTGGCTCGACGTCGATGCGCAACGCGAGCTGGTCGACGCCTGCCGTGACTGGGCACGAGGCCCGGCGCCGATGCGTGCCGCAATGACGCCGGGTGGCGGGCAGATGAGCGTGCAGACGGTCTGTCTCGGCTGGCACTGGCGGCCGTACCGCTACTCCCGGACCGCCGACGACGTCGACGGGGCGCCGGTGACGCCGTTCCCGGACTGGCTCGGCGACCTCGGGCGCCGTGCCGTTGCGGAGGCTTACGGAGACGAGGCGGCCGGCACCGCGTACCGGCCCGACATCGCCCTGGTGAACTACTACGACGACGCCGCCCGGATGGGCATGCACCAGGACAAGGACGAGGAGTCGACGGCGCCGGTCGTGTCGCTCAGCATCGGGGACGCGTGCGTCTTCCGGTTCGGCAACACCGAGAACCGCAACCGGCCGTGGACCGACATCGAGCTGTGCTCCGGCGACCTGTTCGTGTTCGGCGGGCCCGCGCGCTTCGCGTACCACGGCGTTCAGAAGGTTCGCCCGGGCAGCTGCCTGGCGGACAACGGGCTCTCGTCGGGGCGCCTGAACATCACCGTGCGCGAGTCCGGCTTCCGCTGAGTCGACGGTCCCGTAGTGGTGAGTCGTCTATGCTGCATCGCCGAGCCGTCAATCGTGCACCGGCGAGCCGTCAATCGTGCACCGGCGGGCGACCCGGCTCAGCGCGCGGCGAGTGCCTCGTCGGCCGCTCGCTCACCGGCGGTGAGGGCCCCGTCCATGTACCCGTTCCATACGGTCGCGGTCTCGGTGCCTGCCCAGTGGACCCGGCCGACCGGCTCGCGGATCGCGCGGCCGTGCCCAGTCCATCCACCCGGCGGCAGGAATCCTCCGTAGCAGCCTCGCGTCCACTCCTCCTCGGCCCAGCTGCGTTCGATGTACGTCTTGGGCTTCGCTGCGCGTGGGCCGAACATGCGGGTGAAGCAGTCGAGGACCTGCTCGCGGCGCTCCGCTAGCGGAAGCTGTCCGAGGGTCCGGGCCTGGTTGCCCTCGAGGAACCCGAGGAGTACGCCGCGGCCGTCACCGGGCACCGAGTTGTCGAAGCAGACCTTGACCGGTCCGGTCGCGCTCGTCACCTGGCCGGAGAGGCCGTCCTCGCGCCAGAACGGCTCCGGATACACCGCCATCGTCTTGATCACGGTGCCCTGGGCGTACCGCTGACAGAGTTGGTCGCGGATCCCCGGCAGCGGCGGGTCGTACGCGATCCGGTTGGTCAGCGTCGGTGGCAGTGCCACGACCACGTGCGCCGCCCGCACGCGGTGGCGATCCGACGTCACGGCGACGCCGGTCGAATGCTGCTCGATGCGGCGTACCGGCGAACTCAGTACGACTTGCTCACCCAGGTCTTCGGCCATGCGTTCGGCGATGCGTTGCGAGCCGTCGGTCACTCGCCACTTCTGCGCCCCGGCATCGGTCGAGATCAGCCGGTCCAGACCACCGCCGGATGCGTTGTAGAACAAGAAATGCAACAGCGACAGGTCGGCCGGATGGACCGCCCACACCGCCTCGCACACGAGAGTGCAGAACGCCCGACCCCCTGCGGTACGTACGTTGCGGTGCATCCACGACGCGAATGTCTCGCGATCCCACTGCTCGGCGTTCCGAGCTTCCCAGGGACGCTCGAGCGGCACGGTACGGCTCATCCGGTCGAGCCGGAACTGCGCCTGCGCGATGTCCGCGAGCACGACGGGGTTCAGTCGCGGCACCTCGCCGCGATACCGACGGATGCGCCCGTTCATCTCGAACAGCTTGTCGCCCTCGTCGTACGTGGCGTACGTGGACAGGCCGAGCTCGTCGATCACGGCGAGCACGCGGTCCTGAGTCGGGCCGACCCATTGCCCGCCGACCTCGACAACGGCGCCGCCTCCTATCGGCTCGTTCAGCAGCCGACCGCCTACCCGGTCGCGCGCCTCGAGTACGACCACCGACCTGCCGTACGCGACCAGCCGCCTCGCCGCAGCCAGTCCGGACAGACCGGCGCCGACGACGGCGATGTCGGCCTCGAGTTCGCTCTGTTGGGCCATGTCGCTCCTCGCGCGGGTGGGGAGTTTGGTGCGTATTGCACCATCGAAGCACGGTGCAGTGGTGAAATACGCACCAAACTCTTCAAAGGAGGGCCCATGGACACGATGCCGGCCGCGTACATCGAGTCTCTCGGCCCGCCCGAGTCGATCCGGTTCGGCGAGCTGCCCGTGCCGCGACCGGGTCCGACCGACGTACTCGTCGAGGTCGAGGCGACGACTGTCGATCCGGTCGACACACTCGTGCGGTCGGGTGTGTACCCGACACCGACGCCGTTCCCGTTCGTGATCGGCCGTGACCTGGCCGGCACGGTCGTGGCGGCGGGTGCGGGCACGGGCTTCACCATCGGCGACCAGGTCTGGTGCAACAGCCTCGGGCACGGTGGTCGGCAGGGAACGTTCGCGAAGTACGCGGTCGTGCCCGAGTCGCGGCTGTACCGACTGCCTGCGGGCGTCGAGCCGACAGCAGCGGTCTCGGTCGCACACCCGGCGGCGACCGCGTACCTGGGCTGGTTCGTCCACGCCGGTCTCCGCGCCGGCCAGACGGTGTACGTGGGAGGCGCGGCCGGGAACGTCGGCCGAGCAGCGCTCGCGATGGCGACGTACGCCGGCGCGCGGGTCGTTGCCAGCGCCCGGCCGGACGACCACGACTGGTGCCTCGCCGCGGGGGCCGACAAAGTGCTCGACTATCGCGACCCGGATCTGGGCGCCACCCTCGCGGTCGCGGCGCCGTCGGGGTTCGACGTCTTCTGGGACACCTCGGGACGGCAGGACGTAGCCATGGCCAGTGGAGCGGTGGCGATCGGTGGACGGGTGCTGATGTCGGCGGCCGGTGCCGGCGACCAGCGGCTGCCCGCGCGCGGGTTCTACACCCGCGACGTCTCCCTGCACGGGTTCGTCATCAGCCGCGCATCCGTACCCCACCTCGCCGCCGCGGCGGCGATGATCAACGACCTGCTCAGTCGCGACCTGCTGGACGTACGAATCGCCGACGAGCTTCCGCTGACGGACGCGGCGGCCGCCCATGCCCGGATCGAGGCGGGAGACGTACGCGGGCGGCTCATCGTCCGACCGTGACTGTCGGTCCCTTGATGCATGATCGCCGCATGACTCAGCTCGGCGCCATCTTCTTGCCCCAGAACCCACCTGAGCGACTGCGCGAGGTCGTACGCGCGGCCGATGACTCCGGGCTCGATGAGCTCTGGCTGTGGGAAGACTGCTTCTTCGAGAGCGGCATTGCGACCGCCACCGCGGCGCTCGCGTGGTCGCAGCGGGTGCGCATCGGGGTGGGCTTGTTGCCTGTGCCGTTGCGCAACGTCGCGATCACGGCGATGGAGATCGCGACGATCGACAGGCTGTTTCCGGGCCGGCTACTCGCGGGGATCGGCCATGGCGTCCAACCCTGGATGCGCCAGGTCGGAGCCGACGTCGAGTCGCCGGTCACCCTGCTGCGCGAGTACGCGACCGCGCTCCGCGCGTTGCTGCACGGAGAGGAGGTCACGACCGAAGGCCGCTACGTACGACTCGACAAGGTCGCGCTCGACTGGCCGCCGTCGCCGCCACCGCTGCTGCTCGCCGGTGCGACCGGTCCACGCTCCGTGCGGTTGTGTGGCGAGGTGGCCGACGGCGTCATCTTGACCGCGAGCACGACGGTCGACGGCGTGCGTGAGGCGGGCAGTCTGATCGACGACGGTCGTCGCCGTGCCGGCCGCGACGCTGCGCCGCCCGTCACCGTCTACATGACGGCCCGGTCAGGTGCCGCCGCGGCGGCAGCCGAAGGCGTACGCGCAATGGTCGACGCGGGCGCCGACAAGGTCGTCTTGGAGCCGACCGCCGACGAAGATCCGGTCGCGTACGTACGCTTCGTCGCCGAGGAGGTCGCGCCCCTCACCGCGTGAGGTCGAACTGGACAGTACGTCAGGGATGCGCACCGGACTCGTGGTCGGCGTGTTCGGCAGACTCGAACTGGAACGTCGAGTGCTCGACGCTGATCGGGAAGTGCTCGGCGACGCACGCCTGCAGCTGGTCGAGCATGCTCGGCAGGTGTCCGTCACGGAAGCACGAGTCGTCGACGACCACGTGCGCGCTGAGCGTCGGCACTCCGCTCGCGATCTGGGAGGCGTGCAGATCGTGTACGTCGTGCACGTGCGGCATCTCGAGCAGATGCCGGCGTACGTCGTCGAGGTCGAGGTTGGTCGGCGTCGACTCGAGCAGCACCCGGCCGGAGTCGCGTAGCAGCACGATCGTGCGTGGCAGGATCGCCAGCCCGATGAGCAGCGAGACGATCGCGTCCGCGCGGTCCCATCCCGTCGTCGCGATGATGACCGCCGAGGCGATGACCGCGACGGAGCCGAGCGTGTCGTTGACGACCTCGAGGAACGCGGCGCGCAGGTTGAGGTTGTCGCCGCGGGCCGTCGCGAGCATTGCGATGCCGATGGTGTTGCCGATCAGGCTGATGACACCGAACACGATCACGCCGCCCGCCTCGATCTCGGGCGGCTCGAACAGTCGCAGCACGCCTTCGACGAACACGTATGCGCCGACCGCGAGGAGCAGCAGTGCCTGGACGGCAGCGGCGATCGTCTCTGCGCGAAGGAATCCCCAGGTGCGCTTGCGGTTCGGCGGTCGACCTGCCAGGTGCGCGGCCGTCAGCGCCATGGCGAGTCCGGCAGCGTCGGTGAGTGCATGCCCCGCATCGGCCAGCAGTGCAAGGCTTCCGGTGATCAGGGCACCGATGGCCTCGGCGACCATGATCGACACGGTGATCGCGAGCACGATCGCGAGCCGTCGGCGTTGTCGCGTGGACTCCGCCCGAGCCGTGTGCCCGTGGTCGTGACCCATCAGTGGTCGTCTCCGCAGCACGCCTCGCCGCGCCACGCCTCGCGGCCTTCCTTGACGGCGACGACTGCGATCACCAGGGCGGCGACGGTGTCGGCCCACGCCCAGCCGAGCAGCGCGTTCGCGCCGAGCCCGACGAGCACTGCCGCCGAGAGGTACGTGCACAGCAGCGTCTGCTTCGAGTCGGCGACGGCCGAGCGCGAGCCGAGCTCTCGGCCGGCCTTGCGCTGGGCGTACGAAAGGGTCGGCATGACGGCAAGGCTCACGGCAGCGAGCACGATGCCGACCGTGGACGGCTCCGCCTCACCGGTGCCGAAGATCGACAGGACGGCGTCGACGCCGACGTACGTGGCCAGTGCGAAGAACGAGACCGAGATGACCTTCAAGGCCACCCGCTCGCGCGCCTCCGGATCGCGACCGCCGAACTGCCAGGCGACGGCCGCGGCGGACGACACCTCGATCACCGAGTCGAGCCCGAAGCCGATCAGCGCGCTCGACGACGCCCGCGAACCCGCAACGAGTGCGATGACCGCCTCGACGACGTTGTAGGTGATCGTGAGTGCCACGAACAGCCGTACGCGCCGGGTCAGCACCGACCGGCGGTCGGACGCGATCGGTGTCATGGTCACGACGGCACCACCTCGTCTGCCGGCGCGCACTCGGGGTCGACGACCAGCACGAGGCTGACGAGATCCTCGAGCGCGTGCGCGATCCGGGAGTCGGTGAGCTCGTACCGCGTCCGCCGCCCTTCGGGAACGGCGACGACGAGCCCGCATCCGCGGAGGCAAGCGAGATGGTTCGACATCACCTGGCGCGAGACGCCGGCGCGCTCGGCGAGGTCGGCGGGGTACGCCGGACCGTCCTTGAGCGCCAGCAGCACCGACGTACGCGTTCCGTCCGAGAGCGCGTGGCCGAAGCGGGCGAGCGCGTCGGTGCGCGTCGAGATCTCCATGCCGCGAACGTTACATGGGAATCTGTATTCAGGAAAGGCTGAACGATGCCGTTTGCGATCGGTTACGCCCAGATATCAAACGGAATGCGACCGGTTACGCCCAGATCCACTAGGTAGCGACCGGTGCACAACCGATCGCAACAAGGCGCACGCGAACCTCACCCCGGCCTGGTGGCGAGCGTGACCTCCCACGTCTGCCGGAACCACAGCTCAGACCCGCGCCGATGCGGCCGCATGCCGGTCCGCTCGCCGCGGTCGAGCTCGGCGGTCAGCGCCTCGCGTACGACGTGCGAACGGTCGGGTGGCGTACACGACTGCGCGAGCCACGGCTCGAGCGGGCGATCGAGCTCGCGTACGACCGGTGCCTCGACCTCGAGGCCGAGCTCTCGCCCCCAGTCGGCGATCTCACCCGGCAGCGCCATCCGAAGATGGGAGTCGTCGCGCAGCGCCTCGATGCGATCTTGTTGCTCGCGTACGCCCGGCTCGGCGGAGGCAATCAGGTCCTTGACCACGATGCGCCCACCTGGGCGGCACGCATCCACCATCGTCGCGAGCGCGGCTCGCGGTTCCTCGAGGTGGTGGAACGAGAAGCGCGTGACGGCCCCGTCGAACGATCCGGGAGCGACCGGGAGGTCGAGCGCGTCGCCGAGCACGAAGTCGACGTTGTGGATCCCGTCGCCCGCGGCCTCGTTCCGGCCCGCCTCCAGCATCGCCTCGGTGGCGTCGACGCACAGCACCCGTCCGACCCGGCGCGCCAACGTACGCCCGACGAGGCCGGTGCCGGCGGCGACGTCGAGCCAGGCGTCGTGCGGGGCCGGGTCGATCAGGTCGACGAGCCAGTCGAGTGCGCTCGTGAACGCCGTGTTGAGGTGGGGGTCCTGGAACGTCTCGGCCTGCTCGGTGAAGGCCGCGACGATCCGCGCATGGTGGTCGGTCATCGTCCTACCGTTCGTCGGTCAGCGTCCCCGCTGAGTCCGAGCGTACGGTGCGGCCCGCGCGTCGAGGTAGCGGCCAACAAATAGACATTTGTTACGCCTGGGCATGACAAATGTCTATTTGTCCCGCCGCCGGCGCCCCCGATCTCGTATCCGAGATGGGGAAACGCCACCCCGCATTGTCGTGAGATCGCAACAACTGCTTCGGTAGGTGCGCATCGGGGATCCGTACTCACCGAAGGGTAAGACATGAGATCGACACGAGGCAGGGCGAACGGCACGCGTTCTCGGTGGCTGCTGGCCGGCCTGGCGACCATCGGCCTCGTCGGGGCGACGCTGTCGTCCGCGACGGCCGCGGCACCTGACGACGCAGGGGCCAAACAGCACCAAAAGAAGTCGACGACTCTTCCGAGTGGCCGCACCGACTTCCGTACGCTCGGCGACTTCGAGCGCGACATGTCCGACCTGGCCCGGCGCTTCCCCAACACGGTGAAGAAGTTCGCGCTGCCGTACGAAACCTCGCAGGGACGTACGGTGCACGGCCTCGAGATCACCAAGAACGTCAACGCCAAGGACGGCAAGCCGGTGTTCGTCGATGTCGGCGCGCACCACGGCAACGAGTGGCCCAGCGCCGAGCTCACCATGGAGTACGCGTACCACCTCGCGGAGAACGCCGACCGCGGGCCGGTCAAGCGCGAGCTGAAGCGCACCCGAGTGGTGATCGTGCCGATCATCAACACCGACGGCTATGTCGCCGACCAGCGGCGCACCGCGACCAACGTCGACATGAACCGCAACTACGGCTTCGGCTGGATGCCCGGCCAGAACGGCGCGAACGGCTCGGCGCCCTGGTCGGAGCCGGAGACGAAGAACGTCCGCTGGCTGCTCTCGACCCGGCA
Source organism: Solicola gregarius (assembly GCF_025790165.1). Classification (GTDB taxonomy): domain Bacteria; phylum Actinomycetota; class Actinomycetes; order Propionibacteriales; family Nocardioidaceae; genus Solicola; species Solicola gregarius. The sequence goes on along the minus strand of NZ_CP094970.1, from coordinate 1,874,014 downwards.
GGCGACGGTGTTCAACACCCAGCACACCTGCATTCAGCTGGTGCTCTACCCGCCGCTGCAGAAGGCGGCCGGCCCGATCCAGGACCTCGGCCGCGTGCACTCGATGGCGGCATCGATGGCGGGCAAGCTCGGCCCGACGTACGAGGCGAAGGCATCCGCCGACGACTACGAGACCACCGGCGAGGCGATCGACTGGTCGTACTACGCGACCCGGGGTCTGTCGACCACGACGGAGACCTGCCCGAGCGACGACTTCGAGGGCCGCGACTTCGAGGCCGAGGTCGTCGACACCTACGAACGCAACCAGAACTCGCTGATGGTCGCGCTCGACACCGCGGGTGACCGCAAGGAGCACTCGGCGATCACGGGCAAGGCGCCCGCCGGAGCGAAGCTGACGCTGACCAAGTCGTTCGACATGTACACCGGCAGCTTCGAGCACGCCGACGGCTCCGTCCACCCCGACGGCTTCGAGCAGAAGCTCAGCTCGGAGGCGAAGGTCGGGAAGAACGGCAAGTTCAAGATCGCCGTCAACCCGTCGTACCGGCCCGTGCCTCCGTACCAGGAGGACGGCCTGCACGGCAACCAGAAGGGCTTCCTGACCGAGCCGTGGGTGCTGACCTGCGAGTCGCGTACCGGACGGTCGACGACGCGCGTGAACGTCGACCTCGGCGAGAAGGTACGCCGCGTGCTGTCGAGGTGCGGTGACCTGAGGCCGCGAAGCTGATCCCGCGGGCGGGTACGGCGGTCTGGTAACGAACCGGTTCCGGTTCGACGAGCATGACCCGATCGCCGTACCCGCCCCTTACGGCGTGCGTAGACTGGGGCGGCCCCGGCCGCCGATGAACATGAAAGGCAGGTCGCCGATGCGACTCAAGACTCTGGCCGCGATCCTCGCCGCCTCCACCCTCGCGCTCAGCGCATGCGGATCGGACGACGACGACGGCGGCGGTGGCTCCGGCTCCGGCTCGGATATCTCGACCATCAGCGAAGGCACCCTGACGGTGTGCTCCGACATTCCGTACGAGCCCTTCGAGTACGAGGACGGCGGCGGCTACACCGGGTTCGACATGGACCTGATGGCCGCGATCGCCAAGGGACTCGACCTGGAGCTCGAGGTCAAGGACGTCGGCTTCGACGGCCTGCAGAGCGGCGCGTCGCTCGCGGCCGGGCAGTGCGACATCGGCGCCAGTGCGATGACCATTACCGAGGAGCGGGAGGCCAACATCGACTTCAGCGAGCCGTACTACGACTCGAAGCAGACGCTGCTGGTTCCGTCCGACTCCGACATCCAGTCGATCGATGACCTGTCCGGCACCAAGGTCGGTGTCCAGCAGGGTACGACCGGCAAGCTGTACGCCGAGGAAAACGCCCCCGACGACGCGGAGCTGGTCTCCTTCCCGAGCGACGCCGAGCTGTACCAGGCGATCAAGTCCGGCAGCATCGACGCGATCCTGCAGGACCTCCCGGTCAACCTGACGCACACCGAAGACGGCGACTTCCAGATCGTCGAGGAGTACGACACGGATGAGTCGTACGGTTTCGCGGTCAAGGAGGAGGGTGCCGAGGCGCTGCTCGAGGGCGTCAACGAGCAGCTCGCGAAGCTGAAGAAGGACGGCTCGTACGACAAGATCTACAACAAGTACTTCTCGACCGCGAACTGATGGGCTGCAGGGCTCCCGACGAGGGGAGTAGTACGTGAAGCGCACGACCCGCACCAAGGTGAACCGCGGTGCCTTGTATTTGTTGTTCGTCGTCCTCGTCCTCGTGGTCGTCCTGATCACCGACTGGGACGCGGTCAAGACGAACTTCCTCGACGTCGACATCGCGAAAGAGCAGTTCCCCGACGTCGTGACAACGGCGGCCAAGAACACCATCTTCTACACGGTGATGGCGTTCATCGGCGGATTGGTCCTTGGCCTGCTCCTCGCGCTGATGAAGCTGTCGCCGGTGGCGCCGTACCGCTGGTTGGCGACCGTGTACATCGAGATCTTCCGTGGCCTGCCGGCACTGCTGGTGATCTTCGGCTTCGCCTTCGCGGTGCCGATCGCGTTCCAGTGGCAGCCGGAGCCGCGGTACATCCTGCCGATCCTCGGCCTGATCGTCGTCTCGGCGGCGTACATCGCCGAAACGATCCGAGCGGGCATCCAGGCGGTGCCGAAGGGGCAGACGGAGGCCGCTCGATCGCTCGGGATGGGTCCGTCGTGGACGATGATCTCCGTGACGCTGCCGCAGGCGTTCCGGATCGTCATCCCGCCGCTGACCAACGAGGTCGTGGTGCTGATCAAGGACACCGCGCTGCTGTTCATCGCGGGCATGGCCCTCCAGGATCGTGAGCTGACGACGTTCGCCCGGGATGCGGTCTCGACGAGTTCGAACTCGACGCCGCTCGTCATTGCGGGCTTGATGTACCTCGTCGTCACGATCCCGCTGACCCAGCTCGTCGCGTACATGGAGCGCCGGATGCAGAGGAGCCGATGATGGCCGAGGTCCGGTCCAGCGAGAACGTGCCGGCGATCCAGGTCGAGCGGCTGCACAAGTACTTCGGCAAGAACGAGGTGCTCAAGGGCATCGACTTCCACGTCGACCCGGGTGAGGTCGTCTGCGTGATCGGTCCGTCGGGCTCGGGCAAGTCGACGCTGCTGCGCTGCGTGAACCGTCTCGAGGAGCCGACCGACGGCCGGATCTTCGTCGAGGGCATCGACATCACCGACCCCGAGACCGACCTCGACGGTGTACGCGCGCGCATCGGCATCGTGTTCCAGCAGTTCAACCTGTTCCCGCACCTGACCGTGCTGCGCAACCTGACGCTCGCCCAGCAGCGCGCCAAGAGGCGCAGCAAGTCGGAGGCGGTCGACATCGCTCGGCACAACCTGGAGAAGGTCGGCCTCGCCGACCGGGAGGGCGCCTACCCTGCGCATCTCTCGGGTGGTCAGCAGCAGCGGGTCGCGATCGCGCGAGCGCTGTCGATGGACCCCGACATGATGTTGTTCGACGAGCCGACCAGCGCACTCGATCCAGAGCTCGTCGGCGACGTCCTCGGGGTCATGCGCAAGCTCGCCGACGAGGGCATGACGATGATGATCGTCACCCACGAGATGGGCTTCGCTCGCGAGGTCGGCGATCGGGTCGTGTTCATGGACGGCGGTGTCGTGGTCGAGCAGGGCCCGCCGGACGACGTGTTGTCGAACCCGCAGCACGCGCGTACGCAGGTGTTCCTTTCGAAGGTCCTGTGAGCGCGACCAGCTGCGATGACAGCTGAGGACCCCACGACCGATGTCGCGATCGCCCATGCCCTGCTGAGCCAGGCGAGTCGCGGTGAGCGGGGCGAGACGCTGCGCGTCTACCGTCCGAGCGTGCCGACGGTTGCGTTCGGCCGCAGCGACGTACGCCGCGCCGGTATGCCCGAGGCGGTCGCAGCGTGCCGTGCGGCGGGGTTCGTGCCGGTCGTACGCTCGCCGGGCGGGCGCGCCGTGGCGTACACGCGTGCGGCCGTCGCGATCGACCACATCTGCCCCGAGCAGGATCCGGGCAGGCGGATGCGCCGCCGCTTCGTCGAGTACGGCGAGCTGCTCGCCGACGCGATGCGGGGGCTCGGTGTCGACGCCCGGGTCGGCGAGGTGCCGGGCGAGTACTGCCCCGGTGCGTACACCGTGAACGCGCGCGGAGTCGTGAAGCTGGTCGGCACCGCCCAGCGGGTCGTACGCGACGCGTGGCTGTTCAGTGCGGTCGTCATCGTCGACGGCACCGCGGAGCTGGCGCCGCTGCTGCACCAGGTGTACGACGCGCTCGAGCTCCCGTTCTCCACCACCTCCGTCGGTTCCGTTCGCGACGAGGTGGGCGCGGGCATCGATGCGGTCGAGCGAGCGGTGCTGGCCGCGTACCCCGGTTCTGTCGACCGGCTGGCGGCTGTCGATGAGCGGACCCTGGCCGAGGCCCGCGACCTGCTGCCCGATCACGAGCTGTAAACCCCGCTGAGCCGCACGTTCGTGAGGCGACACGCCGGCGTGTCCCGCATCAGCGTGCGGCCCAGCGGGCCTCAGCCTTCGAGCACCCGGCCCGCGATCAGTTCGCCGATCGGCATCGCCGACGTCGCCGCCGGCGACGGGGCGTTCAGGACGTGCAGCATCCGCCCGGTGCGCTCGAACGCGAAGTCGTGCAGCAGGGTGCCGCGGGAGTCGACGGCCTGCGCGCGGATGCCGGCCTCCGCAGGAAGCAGGTCGTCGAGAGTCAACGACGGGCAGTACCGCCGGCACTCCTCGAGGTACGCTCGACGGGACAACGACCGCCACTGCTCGGCCGCGCCGACGGCTGCGTACGTACGCGCGAGCCGCCAGAAGCCCGGGAAGTTCGCGATCTCGCGTACGTCGCGCACGGAGACGGCCCCGCGGCGGTAGCCCTCCCGGGACAGCCCGAGCACTGCGTTCGGCCCGACGGTGACGCCGCCGTCGAGGGTCGGTGTCAGGTGCACGCCGAGGAACGGCAGCGCCGGGTCAGGTACCGGGTAGATCATCCGACTCACCACGTCGGAACGCTGATCGCGCAAGCGGTAGTACTCACCCCGGAAAGGCAGGATGCGTACGCTCGTGCGGACGCCCGCCATCCGGGCGAGACGGTCCGACTGGAGCCCGCCGCATACGACGAGCTGATCGGCCTGCCAGAGGTGGTCGGTCGATGACACCAGCACCTGTGCCGGATCCTCGCGGATCGCGGTCACCTCGGCAGCGGTGACGATCTCGCCGCCGGCTTTCTCGATCTCGGTGCGCATCGCCTCGCAGATCAGGCCGTAGTCGACGCAGGCGGTCGACGGTACGAGCAAGGCGGCGTCGCCTGCCACGTTCGGCTCTTCGGCGCGGAGCTCGGCGGCGTCGAGGCGCTGGACCTCGATCGAGTTCTGCACCGCGCGATCCTCCAGGGCGGACAGCCGGCCGAGCTCGGTCGCGTTCGTCGCGACAATCAGCTTGCCGGTCGAGGCGACCGGGATCCCGTGCTCGGAGCAGAACTCGCGCGTGGCCCGGACTCCGCGCCGGCAGAGCTCGGCCTTGAACGAACCGGGTTCGTAGTAGATGCCCGAGTGGATGACGCCGCTGTTGTGGCCGGTCTGATGACGGGCGAGTCCCGACTCCTTCTCCAGGAGTACGAGGCTCGCGCCGGGACGCCGCAGCAGCAGCTCGCGGGCCGTGGAAAGCCCGACGATGCCGCCGCCGACCACGCAGTAGTCATACCTCATCGCTCCCGCAGCCTATGCCAGATCGGCTCAACCGCGTACGCCCCGCGGCCGCTCAACTGTTCAGTTGCTAATGAGAGTCGTTTCTATTTAGAGTGTCGGCCATGACCAACGACCTCCGTACGCGGCGCGCGAGGGCCGCCGCGTTCCTCACGCCAGTACTGTTCCTCGCGGCCTGCGGCTCGGACCCGGACGAGTCGAAGTCCGCAGCGACCAAGGACCCCACGGCGACCGAGCAGGAAATGTCCACTGCGACCCCGCGGCTCGTCAGCACGTACGACGGTGGGCTGCACGTGCTCGACGCGAACACCCTCGAACTGCTCGAGACCGTCGAGCTCGACGGCTTCACCCGCGTCAATCCGGCAGGCGATGACCGGCACGTGATCGTGTCGACCGACGCCGCCTTCCGCGTGCTCGACACGGGCGCCTGGAGCGAAGCGCACGGTGACCACGAGCACCACTTCACCGCGCAGCCGGAACTCACCGACGTGACGTTCGAGACCGACCATCCTGGGCACGTCGTTCACCACGCCGACCACACTGCACTGTTCAGTGACGGCACCGGTCGCATCGAGATCTTCGAGACCTCCGACCTCGCGAACGGCAAGCCCGCATCGACGGTGCTGAGCGCCGAACAGCCGCACCACGGCGTTGCGGTGCCGCTCCCGAACGGCGGACTGGCGACCAGCGTCGGCAACGAGGAGACCCGCCCCGGTGTCACCGTGCGCGACGCCGCGGGCCGCGAGGTCGTACGTAACGAGAAGTGCCCCGATGTGCACGGGGAGGCCGGCGCCGCCGGTGGCCGCGTCGTCTTCGGTTGCGAGGACGGCGTACTCGTCTACGACAGCGGCCGGTTCACCAAGATCGCGAGCCCCGACGCGTACGGCCGGATCGGCACCCAGGTCGGTGCCGAGGAGTCGCCGATCGTGCTCGGCGACTACAAGGTCGATCCGAAAGCCGAGCTGGAGCGGCCCGACCGGGTCAGCCTGATCGACACCGCGCGCGAGACGATCCGACTCGTCGACCTCGGTACGAGCTACAGCTTCCGTTCGCTCGGGCGTGGACCGCGCGGTGAGGCGATCGTGCTGGGCACCGACGGAGCGCTGCATGTCATCGACCCTGTGTCGGGCAAGCGTACGGATTCGATTCCGGTCGTCGGCTCATGGCGTGAGCCGGTCGACTGGCAGCTGACCCGCCCGACGCTGTTCCTCCACGCGAACACCGCGTACGTCACCGAGCCCGCCACCGATGAGCTGCATCGCGTCGATCTGGCGAAGGGCGAGGTGACCGCGAGCATCACGCTGCCGCGGACGCCGAACGAGCTGACCGGTGTGGGCGGCTGACTGTCCGGGCCTTACGACACACTGGCGGGCATGAGCCCGGACAACCGAGCGCCGATCAGCACCGGGGCGGTCGTCGGTGACGACGGCCTGCTCCGGTGCCCGTGGGCGGCGACCAACCCGATCAACCGCGACTACCACGACACCGAGTGGGGCATGCCCGTACGCGGCGAGCAGGCGCTGCTCGAGCGCATCACCCTCGAGGCGTTCCAGTCCGGGCTGAGCTGGCTGACCATTCTGCGCAAGCGGCCGGCGTTCCGGGAGGCGTTCTGCGACTTCGACCCCGACAAGGTGTCCGCCTTCGAGGCCGACGACATCGACCGGCTGATGGACGACGCCGCGATCGTGCGCAACCACGCGAAGATCGTCGCCGCGATCGGCAACGCGCAGGCGACTGTCGACCTCCGCGAGCACGGTGGTCTCGACGCGCTCATCTGGTCGTACCGCATCGACGATCCACCTGCCCCGCGTACGCCGGCCGACGTACCGACGACGAGCGCGGAGTCCAAGGAACTCGCCCGCGACCTGAAGCGGCGAGGGTTCGCATTCGTCGGGCCGACGACGGCCCATGCGCTGATGGAGGCGATCGGGTTGGTCGACACCCACCTCGCAGACTGCCACCGGCGCGGCTGTCGCGACCTCTGAGGCAGCGGGCGCGGGTCGGCCCGTACTCTGGGCGCGCACCAGAATCCCCGAGGAGGGCTGCCTTGAACGACTACATCCGCCGGTCCGCACACGGCGTGACGCCGCAGATCTCCGACACTGCTTGGATCGCTCCGGGTGCTGCCGTCCTCGGCGACGTCGTGCTGCGTGAGGGCGCGTCCCTCTGGTACACCGCTGTCTTGCGCGGCGACAAGGAGCGGATCGACATCGGTGTCGACAGCAACCTGCAGGACGGCGTGGTCGTGCACACCGACGTCGGGTTCCCTGTGCGCCTCGGCACGGGTGTCTCGGTCGGTCACCGGGCAGTGATCCACGGCGCGGTCATCGAGGACAACTGCCTGATCGGCATGGGTGCGATCCTGCTCAACGGCGCGGTGATCGGCGAGGGATCGCTGGTTGCCGCCGGCACCGTCGTACTCGAGGGCACTCAGGTGCCACCGGGTTCCCTGGTCGCCGGCGTACCCGGCAAGGTACGCCGCGAGCTCACCGACGAGGAGCGCCAGGGCGTCATCGACAACGGGCGTACGTACGTTGAGTTGCGCGAGACGCACCGAAGTGCCGGTCCGGCCTAGGTCATGAGCCCGGGTGACCCCTCCTCCCGCGGTATGACGTGCCGCGCGCGTACCCGACCGTGGGTCGACTCCGATCAGTGGCGATGCACGTACGTTGACGGTGTTGCCCAACGAGGAAGGCCCGCAATGCCCAACGTGAGTACGGTCGAAGCATGCTGAGCCACGCGCTGCTCGCGAGCTCCACCGCCGGCGAGCCGACGACCGGTGTCGCCGGCTGGGCCGTCGACATGATGGAGAAGCTCGGCGTCGCCGGCGCCGGCATCGCGATCGCTCTGGAGAACCTCTTCCCGCCGCTACCCAGCGAGATCATTCTGCCGCTCGCGGGATTCACCGCCAGCCGCGGCGAGTTCAACCTCGTCGCCGTCATCATCGCGACCACGATCGGATCCGTCGTCGGGGCCGCCGTGCTCTACTACGTCGGCGTCCTCTTCGGGCGTGACCGGCTCCGTGCGATCGTCGACAAACTGCCCCTCGTCAAGCTCCAGGACGTCGACCGGGCCGAGGCGTGGTTCGCCCGCCATGGTCGCAAGGCCGTCTTCTTCGGGCGGATGATCCCGATCTTCCGGAGCCTGATCTCGATCCCCGCCGGCCTCGAGCGCATGGGGCTCCCCACGTTCCTGGGCCTCACCACCGCCGGCAGCCTGATCTGGAACTCCATCTTCGTCATCGCCGGTTACCGGCTCGGCGAGCGGTGGGACGAGGTCGAGAAGTACGTCGGAGCGTTCCAGAACGTCGTGATCGCCGTGGTCGTGGTCGCGGTCGTCGCGTTCATCGCGGTTCGCGTGCTGCGGCGGCGGCGTACGGTCTGACGCGGCGCGAGTCCGCTTGGCGCGATAGAGCCGCCGGTCGGCAGCGGCGTACAGCGAGTCGAGGTCGGTGCCGTCGTACGGCGCCGTTGCGACGCCGACGCTGATCGACATCCGCCGGCGTGACCCGGGCGCGACGTCGATCGCACCGAGTGCCCGCTCCAGCCGCGATGCGTACGCGATCGCCTGTGCGTACGTGCGGTTCGGCAGAAGTACGCCGGTCTCGTCGCCGCCGAGTCGGGTGACGACGTCGTCGCTTCGCGCGGTCATCATCGCCAGGGTCGCGAGCTCGATCAGCACGCGGTCGCCCGCCGGATGGCCGTACGCGTCGTTGATCGCCTTGAGGCCGTCGACATCGGCGAGTACGAGCGACACCGGCGTTCGGCCGTGGTCCGACGCGTGTGCTGTGAACGCGTTCGCGAGTACCCGTCGCGTCGCCAGCCCGGTCAGGCTGTCGACGTGTGCCTCGACGCGGAGCTGCTCGAGCAGGGCGAGCTCGCGGTTGCGTACCGACCCGACGACCGCGGTGATCCCGCACAGGCCGGCGGCCACCGCGCCGAGGTGGGCGATCGCTGCGGCCGTCGGGTAACCGGCGAACGAGGTGGCCGCGTAAGCGACGATGCAGTAGGCGGTCATGGCCCACGCGCCGAGCGGTCGATAGAAGTAGGCGGCGTACAGGACCGCCCAGCACAGCACGATCTTCGACGACGTCGCCGGTGCGGTTGCTATCGCACCGGCGGTCCAGATCGGCACTGCGACCACGGGGAGGAGGTAGAACAACAGCTGCGGTATGCGGTCGCCGATCGTGAGCAACAGGACCCCGACGACGCACGCGACGACCATCACCGAGATGAGCAGTGCGCGCATCGTCGGTTGGTCGTTGAACCGGGGATGGACGACCGCGGGCAGGCACACCCCTGCGGTGCCGATGATCGCGAGCAGGCCCATAGCACGGCTGGCGGAAGCGCTGTGCATCCGCGGAATGTCGGCGCCACGATCGAGCGCCGCTGGTGCGCGCACCCGAGTCTCCCTACCCGACACAATCGACATTGCGGAGTGTACAGGCGCGAACGCTCAGCGTCAGCGGTTCTGGAGCACCAAGAAGCTCGGGCGATGCCGCCTGGTTGCCGCTGTGTCGGCGGCGAGAGATGCTCAATGGAGGGTTGCGTCGTACGAGAGGAGCCACTATGTCCGGGAGCTCGGAGCGAGAAGCAGAGGTCGTCGACGGGGTCGGCAAGGGGCTGTTCATCGGGGGGGCGGTGGCGCGATGCCGAGGGCGGTGCGACGGTCAAGATCGAGGATCCCTCGACGGGGTCGATCATCGCCGAGGTCGCCGACGCGAGCGTCTCCGACGGTACGGCGGCGCTGGATGCGGCGGTCGACGCGCAGGCGTCGTGGGCTTCGACTCCCCCACGCGAGCGGGGAGAGATCCTGCGCCGCGCGTTCGAGCTGATCGGCGAGCGAACCGACGACCTGGCGCTGTTGATGACCCTCGAGATGGGCAAGCCGCTGTCGGAGTCGCGGGCCGAGATCGCCTACGGGGCCGAGTTCTTCCGCTGGTTCTCCGAGGAGTCCGTACGCATCGCCGGCCGGTACTCCGTGGCGCCGAACGGTGCGACCCGGCTGGTGACGATGAAGCAGCCGGTCGGCCCGTGCCTGATGATCACGCCGTGGAACTTCCCCCTCGCGATGGGCACCCGCAAGATCGGACCCGCGATCGCGGCCGGCTGCACGATGGTGGTGAAGCCGGCGTCACTCACGCCACTGTCGATGCTGGCCCTGGCGGGAATCCTCACCGAGGCGGGCCTGCCGGACGGCGTACTCAATGTCGTGACGACGAGCCACACGGGCCAGGTGATGGAGCCGTTGATCCGTGATCCACGGCTGCGCAAGCTCACCTTCACCGGGTCGACCGAGGTCGGACGTACGCTCGTCGAGCAGAGCGCCGAGGGTCTGCTGCGGGTTTCGATGGAGCTCGGCGGCAATGCGCCGTTCCTGGTCTTCGGCGACGCCGACGTCGATGCGGCCGTCGATGGCGCGATGCTCGCGAAGATGCGCAACCTCGGTGAGGCGTGCACGGCGGCGAACCGGTTCATCGTGCATCGTTCGATCGCCGAGGAGTTCGCGACGAAGCTGACCGAGCGGATGAGCGCACTGCGGGTGGGCCGTGGCACCGACGACGGTGTCGACGTGGGGCCGCTCGTCGAGGGCAAGCAGCGCGACAAGGTCGCCGGACTCGTCGCGGACGCGGTCGACCACGGCGCGAACGTACTGACCGGAGGCGCGGCGGTCGACGGCGCCGGCTACTTCTACGCGCCGACGGTGCTCGCGGACGTACCGACGACGGCGCGAATGTTCGGTGAGGAGATCTTTGGTCCGGTGGCGCCGGTGTTCACCTTCGACACCGACGACGAGGGCCTCGCGATGGCCAACGACACCGAGTTCGGCCTCGTCGCGTACGCGTACACGCGGGACTTCTCCCGTGCGATCCGAATCTCGGAGGGCCTCGAGACGGGCATGGTCGGCATCAACCAGGGCGTCGTGTCGAATCCCGCAGCACCGTTCGGCGGGGTCAAGGCGAGCGGCTTCGGCCGAGAGGGCGGCCTCGAAGGCATCGACGAGTACCTGGAGACCAAGTACGTCGGCATGGCGCTGTAGGCGGAACCGAGCGGGTTGGTCGCCAAGCCTTGCGGATCGACACCTTTTGGTCCGGTACGGCTCCTTGGGCCGAGCGCCCGGTCGGTGACCGACGCCGTACCGGACCAAAAGCTATGCGCCGCGGTGGCTGGCGTTCGTTCCTGCAGCATTGAGACCCGCGTATTTCGGCAGAGGCTGCTGGCTAGGCGAGTCTGTTTCCTGTCCGCCTCTGGCCGAGGTCGAGTTCGCAACTTCCGCGGAGCGCGTAAGCCCTGGCGCCCCGCTGCCGCACCGGTTGAGATGTACGCATGAGACGAACTCTGATACTCGGTGGGACGGCCTGGCTCGGCGGCGAGCTGGCCCGGCAGGCGGCGGCACGTGGCGACGAGGTCGCGTGTCTCGCGCGCGGTGAGACGGGGCAGGTGCCCGACGGCGTACGCCTGATCCGGGCGAACCGCGACGCGCCCGATGCGTACGCCGACGTTGCCGACTCCGACTGGGATGTCGTCGTCGACGTGAGTCGCCAGCCCGGTCAGGTCCGGTCCGCGGTCGAGGCGCTGGCCGATCGAGCGCGGCACTGGGTGTTCGTGTCGTCGTGTTCGGTGTACGCCGACCACTCGGTGGTGGGTGCCGACGAGTCGGCCGCGTTGCTTCCGGCGCTGACCGGCGATCACGCCGACGTCGAGACGTACGGCGAAGGGAAGGTCGCCTGCGAGGAGATCTGCGTCGCTGGGCTGGGGGACCGCGTCACGCTTGCCCGCAGCGGGTTGATCGGCGGTTGGGGCGACGGCAGCGACCGGTTCGGCTACTGGCCGGGTCGGTTCGCGCTCGCGGCGGACCAGCCGGTGCTCGTTCCCGATGCGGACGACATGGCGAGTCAGATCATCCATGTCGGCGACCTCGCTGCCTGGTTGCTGTTGGCGGGCGAGGAGCGGCTGGGCGGCGCGTACAACGTGCTCGGTCCGACGGAGCGGCTCGGCGACACGCTTCGACTCGCCCGAGACGTCGGCGGCCACACGGGTGACGTCGTACGCGTGCCGAGCTCCTGGCTCGAGGAGCAGGGCGTCGGGCCGTACATGGGGGAGCGGTCGGTGCCGCTGTGGATCCCGGATCCGGACTGGGTCGGGTTCAGCGAGCGTACGGCCGCCAAGGCGGTCGCCGCGGGTCTGGTGCGTCGACCTACCGAGGAGACGATGCGCGACGCGCTCGCGTACGAACGCGAGCTCGGACTCGACCGCACCCAGCGCCGAGCCGGCCTCACCCCGCAGCAGGAGCGCGAGCTGCTCGCCGCCTGGGCCTAGCTCCTTTTCACCGTCGAGTTCCCTTGCACCGTCGAGGTACGTGGTCCTGCCAATAGCGGCGCTCCATGTGGCCGGACCGCGTACCTCGGCGGGGTGGCAGAGTAGACGCGTGACACACACGTACGGAACCCTCCGAACCGAGCCCGCGCTAGAGCGCTCCGACCTGCTCGCTGCGCCCGTCGCGAAGGCCGCCGCCGCGCTGCCCGACGACATCGCGGCAGGGGTCCGGGTCGCCGAGATCGACCCGGACCTCGCCGACACCGCGGCGATGACCGAGGCGTACGGGCTCACGCTCGACGTGTCGGCGAACTGCGTCGTCGTGGCCGGCCGCCGAGCGGGCGAGGAACGCTACGCGGGTTGCGTGATCCTCGCGACCACCCGAGTCGACGTGAACAACGTCGTACGACGGCGCCTCGACGTACGCAAGGCGTCGTTCGCGTCGATGGACTCGGCGATCGAGGCGACGGGCATGGAGTACGGCGGCATCACGCCGGTCGGCCTACCCGCTGACTGGCCGTTGCTCGTCGACCGCGCCGTGACCGAGGCCGGCGACGTCTGCATCGGCAGTGGCCTACGACGGTCGAAGCTGTTCCTGCCTGGCGCCTCGCTCGCCGCACTGCCGGGTGCAGAGGTCGTCGACGGCCTCGGGCGTTAGACCGACCCTTCTCAACCCATTCGGTAGAGCAGGCTCGGACGTCCGCGCCGGGTGGTGCAGACCTTGACCGGGCGCTTGATCCGGTTCGCATGCCGGCTGCTGGGCCGGATGCTGCCCGGAACGTACGCTGCGATCTTGGTTGCCTTGGCCGGGCGGCAGACCCGCTTCGGGAAGTTCCCCGGATTCGGCGCCTGCAACTGCAGGCGTCCGCGTTGGCCGTGCGTCAGGACGACCTTGCCGGGCCACGTGCGTCCGTGCTTCGCAAAGTGGCCGACCGGAGTGCCGTGCTTGCTCGCGTACCCGATCTCGGGCCAGGAGTTGATTGAGCAGACCCTGCCGGTATTGCGGATGCGGATGGCCTGGTAGCTGCTGCCTGCAGCAGCCCCCTTCTTGCCGAGCGACACCTTGAGCTGCTTGCCCTTGCATTCCTTGATCTTCTTCGCGCCTGCGGCGCTGTTCGCGTCGGCCGAGGTGGCGGCGCCGGTTACCAGCGCAGCGCCGACGGTGAGTGCCGCGAACGCCGCGGCGATCTTCTTCATACGCATGAGATACCCCCTGTATTTGATGCGCACGTTGCTGTTCGTACTTCGCCCGCGACTGTACGCGCGGTGGTCGGCCGGCGCAGTAACCCGCCACGATCGGTTCGGTGGCTTCGGAGCCGAGGTGAGACCCGTCGCGGTACGAACCGACGCCGTGCGCTTATGGTCAGGACTGCGCCACCCAGGACCGCCGAACACCAGAGGAATGCCATGCTCGATCCGCAGCTGCTCGACAAGGGACTCAGCAAGGTGCTCGGCCTCGAGTACGAACGAGTCGACCGCGACGGTGTCGTGATCTCGTGGACCGTGGGCGAGGAGCACCTGCAGCCGTGGGGAATCGTGCACGGCGGCGTGTACTGCTCGGTCAACGAGACGGCGGCGAGCATCGCCGCGCAGAACTGGTTCGGCGACCGGGGAATGGTCGTCGGTGTCAACAACACCACCGACTTCCTCCGCCAGGCGAAGGCAGGCGCGCGCCTCACCGCGACAGCGTCGCCCATCCACCGCGGCCGCAGCCAGCAGCTGTGGCTGATCGAGACCCATGACGCCGAGGGCCGGATGGTCGCGCGCGGGCAGGTACGCCTGGCGAACCTGCCCAGTCGGGATGCGGTCGCCGGCGATTAGCGGGCCGGGCGGCGACGTACCTTTACCATGTAAACATGGTAAAGGTTCACCTTGCACGGTGTATTCGCCGTGCAAAGCGGATGCTTACCATGTTTACATGGTAAACATCCACGCCCCCGCGACCACCGACATTCCACGATGCGGATGGCCGCGGGGCCGCTGACGGCCGCCCGTATAGTGGAGGGGTCGTGACTGGCGTTCAGGTGGGATCACCACCAGGAAGCGACCGATAAGAAGTGACCGCTGGACCGTACGCCTGGGTCCGGGTCGGCACCGCAGCACTTGCTGACTCGAGAGGACTCTGGAGGGTCCATGACGACGATGACCACCATGACTCAGACGACGACCGTTCCGGCCGCTCGCGTCGAGGATCGCGACGTACGAGCGCTGCTCCTCGAGAACATCCACGCCGACGCTGCCGCGTACCTGCGCGATCAGGGCTACCAGGTCGAGACGGTCGCCGGCGCGCTCGACGAGGCGACCCTGATCGAGCGGGTGAAGGGCATCCACCTGCTCGGCATCCGGTCGGGTACGAACGTCACCGAGGCGGTGCTCGACGCCGCTGACGAGCTGCTCGCCGTCGGCGCGTTCTGCATCGGCACCAACCAGATCGACCTCACCGCGGCGGCGGCCAAGGGTGTCGCGGTCTTCAACGCGCCGTTCTCCAACACCCGCAGCGTCGTCGAGCTGGCGATCGCCGAGATCATCTCGCTCGCGCGCCGACTCGGTGAGAAGACCAACGACATGCACGCGGGCATCTGGAACAAGTCCGCGAAGGGCAGCCACGAGATCCGCGGCCGGCGGCTCGGGATCGTCGGGTACGGCAACATCGGCAGCCAGCTCTCGGTGATCGCCGAAGCGCTCGGCATGTCGGTGTACTTCTACGACACCGCCGACAAGCTCGCGATGGGCAACGCGAAGAAGTGCGAGACGCTGCACGAGCTGCTCGAGACCGTCGATGTCGTGACGCTGCACGTCGACGGGCGTCCCGGCAACGCCGGCCTGTTCGGGCCCGCGGAGTTCGACCGGATGAAGCCGCGGGCGATCTTCATGAACCTCTCCCGGGGCATCCTCGTCGACACCGCTGCCCTGCGCGACAACATCGAGTCCGGGCATATCGCGGGCGCGGCCATCGACGTGTTCCCGGTCGAGCCCAAGAAGCAGGGCGACCCGTTCGAGTCCGAGCTGCGCGGGCTGTCGAACGTCATCCTCACGCCGCATGTCGGTGGCTCGACGATGGAGGCGCAGCAAGACATCGGCAGGTTCGTGTCGGGCAAGCTCGCGTCGTACCTCAAGACCGGCGGCACCGAGCTGAGCCCGAACCTCCCGCACCTGGTCGTCCCCGAGCACGGCGGCCCCCATCGGCTGGTGCACATCCACCGCAACATGCCGGGGGTGCTCGCCACCATCAACAGCCTGCTCGGCGACCATGAGGTCAACATCGAGGCGCAGTCGCTCGGCACCCGCGGCGAGGTCGGCTACGTGATCACCGACGTCGCCTCCGCGGTCGACTCCGAGGTGCTCGGCAAGCTCGCCGCTCTCCCGGAGACCATCCGACTCCGCCTACTCGCCTGACGGGCGTCCCGACACGACCTATGCTGTCGGGGCATGAGAGCACACCGCATCGTCGCGGCCGTGGCCGCCGGCTTTCTGCTCGCCGGTACGCTCGGCGCTCCCGCTGACGCCAACGTACGCAAGTTCCGCGACCGGGCCGGGGACGTCCGGGGCTCGATCGACATCACCCGCGTGCGGGTGGACAACTCGACGCACCAACGCAACGCGGTCGCCGTACGCGTGAAGCAGCGCGGCTTCGCGTACGGCAACTACGTGTACGTCTACATCGACTCGAACCGTAAGCGTCGCGGTCCGGAGTTCCGCTTCAGCGGGTACTACGCGAGCGAGTACTTCCTGCACCGGATGAAGAGCTGGACCGACGCCGGCCGCAAGGTCCGATGCAAACGGCCGTACTCGTTGAAGATGGGTGGCCATGGCGTCACCCGGGTGAGCGTTCATCGCGCCTGCATCGGCAAGCCGGGCCGGATCAGGGTCGCGGTCATGACCGGCCGCGGTGGTCGCGGCGTCGACTGGGCGCCGGCAAAGCATCGTTGGCTCGGCTGGGTGAAGCGCTGACCTCTCCTCCAGATTTGGTCCCGAACGGCCCGTTTGACCATCAAGAACGGGGCGTTTGGGACCAAATCTGGAGGATTACGTGGTGAGCTCGACCAGCTTCTGCGCCGTACGCCAGTTGCGGGCCGTGCCCGGTACGCCGAGGAGCTTCTGCATGACCAGTGGCGTGAGCTTGGAGCCTTGCACACCCGTGGCGTACCGCGCGTAGACCTCGCGGCCGATCACCGTGCATTCGTCGTCGCCGAAGTCGCGCTCGCACAGCGCGCTGGCGCCGTCGGGATCGGCCTCGCCGGCAAGGTACACGACATGCATCAGCTTCGGCTCGAAGCCGGTGTAGGGGTTGTTCGCGACGGCGGTCTCGAGGTCGGTATGCGTACGGCCGATCGCCGGGGTCTCGACCCCGAACTCGTCGGCGATTGCCGCCTCGACCTGGCGCAGAGTCGCATCGAGATCCGGAGGTGCTGCGCAGGCGATGTTGCCGCTCGCGACGTACGTGGTCACCTCGCGAAGTCCGAGCCGTCCGCACAGCGTACGTAGCTCGGCCATCGGCACCTTGTTGTATCCGCCGACGTTGACGGCGCGCAACAGGATGGCGACCCGCTCAACCGGCACGCCGCACCGCCCAAGCCACCGTGAGCATGACGTTTCGGCGCGACACGCCGGCGTGTCGCCGCACAAACGTCATGCTCACGGCGGGCTAGAAGTCGAAGCCGTCGAACATATCGCCGATGCCGTCGCCGATTCCACCGAACATGTCACCGACGCCGTCACCGATGCCCTCGATACCTTCGCCGAGTCCTTCGCCGAGTGCACCGATGCCCTCACCGAGGCCGGGGCCGATCATCATGCCCATGAACATCATCGGCAGCATGTTCATGCCGAAGTACCCGCCCGCGTACGAGGCGTACGCGGGGCCGCCGTTCCAGTACGGCCGACGCTCCGAGCCGACCATCACCTTGCGGATGTCGGGCTCGGCGCCCGCTCGTACCCGCTCGGCGTCGAGCGCGCAGGTGGGTACGTCGCGCTCCGCGCCTCCCGGCGGCGTGTACGCGACCTCCTCCGTCGCCATGCCGTGCCGTGGGTCGAAGAAGCACGGCGGACGTCGTTGCGGCAGCTCCTTGCCGGCGACCCGCGCCTGAACGCAGGCCATTGCGTACCGCCCGTCTTCGAGGATCTCCGTGACGTGCTTGACGTCGTCGGGCTTCTTCACCGCCGGGACCGCTGCCTTGGCGGCCTCGTACGCGTCGAGCGCACGCTGGTAGTCGGCCCGCTCGCCCTCGTTGAGGGTACGGCCGGCGAGCTCGAGGTCGAGGTCTTGGAGCTCCTCGCCGAGCGCCGTGACGTCCTCGTCGGCGAGGCGCTTCACCGGCGCGAGGTCGCGTTCGAGCTGCTCGGCCCGCCGGACCTCCGCGGCAGCCTTCGCGCGCTTGACGACGAAGGCGATGCCGGCGACGATCGCGGCGAGTACGAGCAGGCCGATCAGGAAGTCCATGTGCCTAGCCTACGTCGTCACGCGAGCAGGGTCGCGGTCGTCGGTCGACTCTTCCTCGAGCCGGCGCCGCAGGCTCTCGCCCTCGATGTCGACGTTCGGGATGATCCGGGACAGCCATTTCGGCAGCCACCACATCCGCTCTCCGGCGATCGCCATGAACGCCGGTACGAGCGTCATCCGGACGAGGAACGCATCGGCCAGGATTCCGACTGCGAGGCCGAATCCCATCGACTTGATGATCGCGTCGTCGCCGAGTGCGAAGCCGCCGAAAACGCCGATCATGATCGCCGCCGCGGCCGCCACGACTCGGGCGCCGAACTGGAACCCGCGTACGACCGACTCCTTGGCGGGCTTGCCGTGGACGTACTCCTCCCGCATTCGCGATACGAGGAACAGCTCGTAGTCCATCGCCAGCCCGAACAGGATGCCGACGAGCAGCAGCGGCAGCATGCTCAGGATCGGTCCGGGATTGTCGACGCCGATCACGTCGGCGAGCCAGCCCCACTGGAACACCGCGACCGTCGCGCCGAGCGCGACGACGACGGAGACCAGGAAACCGAGCATCGCCTTCAGCGGCACCAGCAGCGACCGGAACACGACCGTCAGCAGGATGAACGCGAGTCCGACGACGACCAGCAGGTACTTCGGGAACGCGTCGTTGAGCGAGTCGGAAACGTCGATGCCCAAGGCCGTCTGACCGGAGACCAACACCCGCGCGCCGGTCTCGTCCTCGACCTGCTGGACGCGGTCGCGGATGTCGTGCACGAGCTGCTGCGTCTCGGCATCGGCCGGACCGCTGTCGGGTACGACAGTGACGGTCGCGTACTGAGCTTGCTGCAACTGACCCTGGTACGCCTTCAGCTGCTTCTGGTACGCCTGCTGCGCAGCCGGGTCATCGGACTGCGGCGGCGCGGGCTCGGCGGGAACCACGGCAGCGACATCCTTGTCGTCGGCCTGCAGCGCCTTCGTGGTCGCCGCGACCGCGGCCTCGGGGTCGTCGGCGTTCTTCGTATCCACGACCACCAGCAACGGGCCGTTCGTACCGGCGCCGAAGTTGTCCGCGATCAGGTCGTACGCCTGCCGCGCCGAGCTGTCCTCGGGCTGCGAGCCGTTGTCGGGCAGCGCCAGCTTCATATCGGTCATCGGGAAGGCGACGGCGGCGGCGACGATGAGTCCGACGGCGAACGTCCAGGCCTTGTGGTGGGTGATCAGATCGGCCCACCGGCGACCCATGGTCCGCCCGCCGGACGTGTCCTCGGGATCACGCGCCTTCAGGAACGGGATCTTGCCACCGAGGATCCGGTGCTTCGCGAACCCGAACAGCGCGGGCAGGAGGGTGAGCGCGATCAGGACGGATACGCCGACCGTGATCGCGGCCGCGATCCCCATCTCGGTCAGGAATCGGATGTTCACGATCGACAGACCGGTCAGCGCGACGACCACCGTCAGACCCGCGAACACGACGGCGCTTCCGGCAGTCCCGACCGCCCGGCCGGCGGCCTCCTCGGGATCGCGTCCGATGTGTATCTCATGTCGGAAGCGCGATGTGATGAACAGGGCGTAGTCGATGCCGACGGCGAGACCGAGCATGGTCGCGAGCGTCGGCGTCGACGATCCGAGATCCATGAACCCGGTTGCGGTGGTGATGCCGGCGACGCCGATTCCGACGCCGAGCAGCGCAGTCACGAGCGGCATCCCCGCCGCGATCAGCGAGCCGAACGTGATCACGAGTACGAACAGGGCGATGACGACACCGATCACTTCCTCGCCCCCGCCGGGCATCTCCTGCAGGGCGTCGCCGCCGACCTCGACGCGCAGATCGGCGCCGACGTCATCGGGTGCGTCCTCGAGTGCCGAGATGTCGTCGTGCGTGAGTTGCAGTGCGTTGCCGTCATAGCGGATATCCGCGACGCCGACCCGGCCGTTCTCGGAGATGGTCTGGCTGTCGTACGGGCTGGTGATCGACGCGACGCTCTCGGTGTCGAGCTCGGCAAGGCTCTTCTGCACCGCCTGCTGCACGTCGGGATCGGTCAGCGTCGACCCTTCGGGTGTCTGGTACACGATCTGGGCCGTCGCACCGTCGGGCGACGCCTCGGGCGTACGGTCCTTGATCAGGTCGAACGCCTGCATCGACTCGATGCCAGGGATCTCGAACTCGTCCTGGGTGTCTCCGGAAAGCGTCGCGGCGCCGACACCGGCGGCCACAACCGCCGCGAGCCAGATGCCGAGGACGATCCAGCGGCGCCGGAACGCCGCGCGTCCGAGCCGGTAGAGGTGCCAAGCCATGGTGAGTGCCCCCTGTTTTCCTGGGTGTCTGCTGCGGTTGAGGTCTACTTGATTCCAAGTGCCGGTAATACGACGGAGTCGATGAGCCCGATGAGGTACTTCTCGTCCGGTGGGCAGTCCTCGAAGAACTGGCGGAGGATGTACGGGCCCGCCAGGACGAGCTGCAGGTACGGCAGCGCCGGCGAGTCCGGATCGATCTCGCCGCGTTCGGCCGCTCGAGCGAACAGCTGCTCGAACGGGTCGTCCTCGGTGTCGTTCATCCGCTCCCGCATGGCCCGCGCGAGATCGGGATTCGTCATGCAGGCATGCATGATCGCGTGCACGAGCGAGACGTCGGTGAGTGGTCCGGCCAGCGACGCGCGTACCCATGCGTGCAGGTCTTCGCGCAGCGAGCCCGTGTCGATCGTGTCCGCATTGGCGTGCGGATGACTCGACTTCGAGCGCGTCGACGACGAGCGTCTCCTTACCGCCCCATTGGCGATACAGCGTCGCCTTGCTGATGCTGGCCGCATGCGCGACCGCGTCCATCGTGAGTCGCTCGTAGCCATGCTCGACGACGAGCGCGAGCACGGTCTCGTACACCTCGTGGGTGCGCTCGGGTGTGAGCCGGCCGCGTCCCTGCGTGGTGGTCTCGGTCATCGGTGTCGCCCTCGAGGAAGTGGTGAACGAAACGGTTTCGTTTCGCACACCACGGTACGTACGCGCGCCCGGCGGAACAAATCGAGCCGGTGTGACGCTGGTCCCACTCAACGGAGGGGAGCCCGAGATGATCCTGGTGACCGGAGCGACCGGAAACGTCGGAGCCGAGGTGGTACGCGCGCTCGCCGCTGCGGGTGAGTCGGTACGCGCGCTCGTCCGCGACACCGAGAGCGTGACCCTGCCGGACGGGGTCGAGGCGGTCGCCGGCGATCTTAGCCAACCGGAGTCGCTCGCGCCGGCACTCGACGGTGCCGAGGCGATGTTCCTCCTCCCCGGCTATCCGGGCGTCTTCGGCGTCGCCGAGCGCGCCGGGGTCGAGCGGGCCGCGCTGCTGTCGAGTCCGTCGGCGCAGAGTCGCGACCTGACGAACGCGGTCGCGCGCTACATGGTCGAGTCCGAGGATGCGGCCGCAGCGTCGGCACTTTCCACGGTCGTCATCCGGTCCAGCGGCTTCATGTCCAACACGCTGCAGTGGATCCCGCAGTTGCACGAAGGCGATGTGGTCCGCGCACCGTTCGCCGATGTGCCGGTGGCGATGATCGACCCTTATGACATCGCCGCCGTCATCGCCCTGGTGCTCGTCGACGGCGATCATGCCGGACGCACGTACTGGGTGACCGGTCCCGAGGCACTGCGCCCTGAGGACCGCGTACGTCGGCTGACCGACATCCTCGGTCGTCCATTGCGTTTCGACGCGCAGTCCGACGACGACGCCTGGGCCGAGATGACCGCTTCGATGCCGAGCGAGTACGTCGAGGCGTTCTTCGACTTCTACGCGCGCGGCGCGCTCGACGAGTCACCGGTGCTACCGACCGTTCGGGAGGTCACCGGGCGCGAACCACGCACGTTCGACGCGTGGGCGACGATGCACGCGGGCGCGTTCGGCTGATCTCGCTCGCGAGCGTCTGTCAGCGACCGATCGCGATGACCGGATCCCGACCCGGGCGCAGCCCGGCGAGGGTCTTGCGGATGAACTTGCGCGGCGCCGACACACAACCCGCGGTCGCCCCGTCGCCGTTGACGTGCAGGAAGATGCCAGAACCCCGGTGGCGAACCGGGTCTGGCCGGTTGAAGTCGATCACGATCGCCCACGCGTACTGACCGCGATAGTCGCGCAGTCGCTCCGATGAGTTGTACGCGCTGCTGGGCAGCCACCACCGGAACCCGCCGGCGGACTTGTGTCGACGCTGGTTGTAGAAGCGCGACTTGTTGTCCTGCACCCAGTAGTCGCCCTTGTGCACCCGGTGGAACGGCAGCTTGGCGCGCTTCGGCGCGCGTGCGATGCCGAAGGCACGTTTCATCGTGTACGTGCCGATCGGCGTCGTGCCGGTGCCCTGTTTGCGCTTCGGTCCGGGTACGAGACCGCCGTACCCGATATGCCCGTGCCGCGTCGTACGCACCCGCTTCCAGCCGTGACCGCGATTGCGCCATGCCGTGACGCGCGCCCGATGGCCGCGCTTGTGGTTCACGGTGACGACCTGGCGCGTGTCGTCGTCCAGCCGGACGCGCACGCCGCCGAGCTCGATGCGACGCACCTCGCGTTCGGGCTCGGTGTCGGTGCTCGCCTCGGCCGCGTCACTCGAGCGATTGGCATCGATCGGTGCCTCCGCGGCCAACGCGAGCAGAAACGTCACTCCGACGGCAGCGCCGGCGAGAGCACGAATCGACATGACACCAGGATGACGCATCGGAGAGTCACGCGTCACCCCGCATGCCCGACTCTTCCAATCCGCTTGGGCCTTTGTGCGTTGTCGGGCGGGCACCGGATGCGTGGATCAGAGGGCGGCGGCGAGCTCCGTCGCCTGCTTGATCGCCCGCTTGGCGTCGAGCTCGGCCGCGACGTCGGCGCCGCCGATCACGTGCACGGGTACGTCCGCTGCCGAAACCGGGTCGGCGAGGTCGCGTACGGACTCCTGGCCGGTGCACAAGACGACCGTGTCGACCTCGAGAACCCGCGTCTGCCCGTCGATGCCGACGTGCAGTCCGTTGTCGTCGACTCGCTCGTACGTGACTCCGGGCAGCATCTCGACTCCTGCATCGCGCAGAGCGGTGCGGTGCACCCAACCCGTCGTCTTCGCGAGACCCTTGCCGAGTGAGGTCTGCTTGCGTTGCAGCAGGTGCACGGTGCGTGCGGGCTTGACCGGCACCTTGGTGGTGAGCCCGCCGCGCTCCTTGGCCGGATCGGTCACGCCCCACCGCTCCATCCAGGCGGACATTGACTCGTGCTGCTCGTAGAGCAGGAACTCGCTCACGTCGAAGCCGACGCCGCCCGCGCCCATGACCGCGACCCGTTCGCCGGCCCTCGCCTCGCCGCGCAACAGCTGGGCGTACGTGACGACGCTCGGGTGGTCGACACCGGGGAGCTCGGGGATGCGTGGCTCGACACCGGTCGCGACGACCACGTCGTCGTACGTGCCGCCGGTCAGGTCGCCGATCGACGGCGCGGTCGCGAGGTGCAGGCGTACGCCGAGCACCTCGATGCGGCGCCGGAAGTATCGAAGTGTCTCGGCGAACTCCTCCTTGCCCGGAATCCGCATCGCGAGCCGGAACTGTCCACCGACCTGTGCGTCGGCCTCGTACAGGTCGACGGCGTGCCCACGCTCGGCCAGCGCGGTCGATGCAGCGAGCCCGGCGGGCCCTGCGCCGACGACGGCGACGCGCTTGCGCCGCGGCGCGGGTACGGGCAACAGGCGCAGCTCCGTCTCGCGCGCGGCGCGCGGGTTGACCAGGCAGCTCGCATGCTTGTTGGCGAAGACGTGGTCGAGACAGGCCTGGTTGCAGGCGATGCAGGTGTTGATCTCGTCGGCACGCCCCTGCTCGGTCTTCGCGACGAAGTCGGGGTCGGCGAGCAGCGGCCGCGCCATCGACACCAGGTCGGCCTCGCCCGCCGCGAGGATCTCCTCGGCGACGTCGGGCGTGTTGATCCGGTTCGACGCCATCACCGGAATGTCGAGCTCCGGGCGCAGACGCCCGGTCAGCCCGCTGAACGCGGCGCGGGGCACGGACGTGACGATCGTCGGCACCCGCGCCTCGTGCCAGCCGATCCCGGTGTTGACCAGCGAGGCGCCGGCGTCTTCGACCCTGTGCGCGAGTTCGACGGTCTCCTCCCATGACTGCGCGTCGTCGACGAGGTCGAGCAGCGAGATCCGGTAGATCACCATCAGCCGCGGACCCACCTCGTCGCGGATGCGGCGCACGATCTCGACCGGGAACCGCATCCGCTTCGCAGGCGTGCCGCCCCAGGCGTCGGTGCGGTCGTTGGTACGCGCCGTCACGAACTGGTTGATCAGGTAGCCCTCCGAGCCCATGATCTCGACGCCGTCGTACCCCGCATGTTGGGCCAGCTTCGCCGCGCGTACGAACGAGTCGACGGTGCGGTCGACGCCCTTCGTCGACAGCGCGCGCGGGCGGAACGGGTTGATCGGCGCCTTCTTGCTCGAGGCCGAGCGAGACAACGGGTGGTACGCGTAGCGGCCGGCGTGCAGGATCTGCAGCGCGATCTTGGCGTCGTGCTCGTGCACGGCGTCGGTGACCGTACGGTGGCGCTCGGCCTGGCGGCGCGATGCCAGCAGCGACGCCGCAGGCGACAGCCAGCCCTCCCAGGTCGGCGCGTACCCGCCGGTGATCATCAGCGCCGTGCCGCCCTTGGCGCGCTCGGCGAAGTACGCGGCGAGCTTGGGCAGGTTGTGGGCACGGTCTTCGAGACCGGTGTGCATGGAGCCCATGACCACGCGGTTGCGCAGGGTGTGCTCGCCGATCGCCAGGGGCGACAACAGGTGCTCGTACGTCATCTCTTGCTCCTCGGTTTCGGGGCGCCCAATGCGTCGAGCATCTCGTCGCACCATTCGATGTAGGTCTGCTCGGTACGGATGCCGCCGCGCAGCACGAGGTACGCGGGCAGCTCGCCGTCGGTGAGGCGTTCTGGCTCGGGGAAGTGCTTGGTGCAGTCGGCCTCGTAGTACGCCAGCCGGTCGATGTGGCGGTCGCGTTGGCGCGCGATGTCGGCGATGACGGCGCCGCGGTCGCCGAACTGCATGCCGCGTACCTTGACGGCGAAGTCGCTTCGTACGCTCTCGGTCGGCGTCGGCTCGGCCGTCCAGCGGGTCAGCTCGCCGCGGCCGTCGGCTGTGAGGGCGTAGACCTTCTTGGCCGGGCGGCCGGGCTCCTCGACCGCCGTGGCCTCCAGCCAGCCGGCCGCCTCCATGCGCGCGAGCACCTTGTAGATCTGCTGGTGCGTCGCCTTCCAGAAGAAGCCGATCGACTTGTCGAACCGGCGCGCGAGGTCGTACCCGCTCGCCGATCGCTCCGCGAGCGATACCAGGATCGCGTGGTCGAGCGCCATGACGGCATCTTGCTATGCAATGAGTTGCATAGTCAACTCGTTGCATAGATCTGCGCGTACAAATGCGCCGAGGTACGGCGTCCTGCCAATAGAGGGGTGCCCTATTGGCAGGACGCCGTACCTCGGCGGTACGTGCGCTCGCGCCGTACGCGCTCGCTGCTCGCGCTTCGCGCTCGCTGCTCGCGCTTCGCGCTCGCGCGCTAGCGCTTCTTTACGCGGAGGGTGAGCTTCTTCGTTGCTTTCTTGGCGGTTTTGCTGCCGGCGTACTTCACCTGCAGCTTGTGCTTGCCGACCTTGAGGGCCTTGCGCTTGATCGTCAGCTTCGCCTTGCCCGCCTTGCCGGCCTTGGCCTTGGCGAGGACGCGCTTGCCCTTGACGAGCCTCACGGGACCCGCCTTGGCGCCCTTGCTCTTCACCGTGACGCGGACGGTTGCGCGCTTACCGAACTTGATCGCCTTCGGTGCACGAACCTGCAGCCTGGACGACGCCTTCTTGACGGTGATCGTGACCTTGCTGGTCGACTCGCCGCTATCGTCCTTGGCGGTGTAGGTAAAGGAGTCCTTGCCGACGAAGTTCCTCTTCGGCGTGTACGTGGCCTTGCCCTTGGCTCCGATCGTCAGCTTCCCGTGCTCGGGCTTGGTGTTCGAGTTGTCCGGATTCGGGCCGGCGTTGAAGAACGTCAGCTGCGTCGAGGCCTTCGTCCGTGCGGTCGTCTTGATGCTCGCCGGCAGCGTGTCGGTCACGTACGGGAAGCCGACCGGCACGGCGTCGTTGATGACACGGTCGGCCTTCTTGACCGTGCATTTCATCGTCGTCGGGAACTTCTTCTTCCCCGCGAACAGCGTCGACTTGATGGTGAACTTCGGCGCCAGCTTGAGCGCCGCGTTCGACGGAGCATCGCCGGCGCCCGCGAAGCCGGGTACGTGCTGCTTCGGCACGACGCCGGTCGAGGTGATCGTCCACGGGTTGCCGAGTGCGGGGATCTTCTTCTTCGGTGCCGTGAGGTTCTTCAGCGCGATGCGCTCGGTGACCTTCGTGCCGCCTGCGATCGGCAGCGTGAGGTTCACCGCGGAGTTGGGTGAGCCCCCGCTCGCGTGGGTGGCCTTGATCAGGTTCACCGTTGCCGCGTGCAGCTTCTCCGGCATCGTCAGCATGACGCTGACATCCTGCTTCGGGTTGTCGGCGCCGGGCACGAGCGGCACCTCGGCCGTCGTTGCCATGCTGAACTCGATGTCGTAATCGCCGAGGTTCAAGTCGCCGCCGACGTTCACGTTGCAGGTCGAGGTGAACTCGTGCTCGATGGGCACCTCGGCGGCAGCCGCGGGTCCAGCAGCACCGACGACGGTTCCGGCGACGGCGCCCGCGACGAGCGTGCCCGACAGTGCGGTGGCGAGGCTTCTGCGCCCCGCGATTGCATACTTCATGGATTTCCCTCCTGAAGGCCCGTGGCCGGGCACGATCAGGTGCCCGGCCACGGTGTACTTCACTTCGGTCGCTACTTTCGTACGACCTTGATGGTCCGCTTGACCATGCTGGCCTTGACCGACTTGTTGCCGGCGTACTTGATGGTGAGCTTGTGCTTGCCGGGCTTGGCGAACTTCTTCAGCGTGACGGTCGCCTTGCCCTTCTTGACGGCCGCGGCGCCGAGGGTCTTCTTGCCCTCCATGACGCGGACCTTGCCGGTGGCCTTGCCCGTCGACCTGACGCTGACGTTGACCTTGGCGCGGGTCTTCTTGGCGACGACCTTCTTCGGCTTGACGTTCGCCTTGAGCTTCGACGGCGCCTTCTTGATCGCGATCGAGCCGAGTGCGCGCTTGCCATCAGCGGTGCACTGGAGCTCGTTCGGGACGGCCGTGTCGCCGAGGTAGACGATGGCGTCGATGGTGAACTTCTTCGGCATCGACAGCTTCGCCTTGGTGCCACCCTTGGCGGTTGCAGGCACCTTGAACGCGCCGACGGTGCCGGCGGTGTCGATGCTCCACTTCTCGCCGCTCGGGGGGATCGGCGCCTTGGGCGCGCTCAGCTTGTTGATCGGAACGGAGAGCGTCTTCTTGCCGACCTTGACGCCGACCTTCGCGTTCTTCGAGCCACCCTCTGCGTCGGTGCCGCCCAGGCTGAGGACCGTCTCGTGGAGCTCCTCCGAGATGTTCAGCGTGAGAGTCGTCTTCCGCTTGGGGACCTTCTGACCCGGCGCCACCGACTTCGGCACCGTGACCTTCGTGGTGACGCCCACGGGGTACGAGTCACCCGTCAGACTCAGGACGCAGTTGTAGTCGGTGTTCTTGTTGATCTTGGCGGCGTCCGCGGACGTGGTCGTCGCGGCCGTCATCGCGAGCGCGGCTCCGGCGACCAGCGCGCTCGAGGCGCCGATCGCGACGGTCCGCCGCGCGCGTACTGAAGTGCTTGGCACAGTTTCCCTCCCTCATTCTGCCCGAACACACGGGCACCTCGCGACCGTACGCGGCGATGCTTCCATGAGGAGGCGCACGCTGGCCTTGTTACCTGTTCGTGACCTTTCGTTGACGCTTCGTGTTCGGCGTACGCCAGGCGCAGGAGGGCGTGCGTCGTCGCCTCAGACTCTCGGCCGCACCCGGTAGTAGTACGTGTCGATCTCGCGAAATCCGGCCCGGCGGTACAGGCGACGGGCGCGGTCGTTGGCGCGTTCGACCTGCAGGTAGACCCACTGGGCTCCGCGGTCGATCGACGCGAGCGCGAGCGTCGACAGCACCAGGCGGCCCGCCCCTCGCCCGCGGGCGAGGGGGAGCGTCGCCATGTCGAACACCCCGGCCCAGCCGCGCTCGGCGACCGAACGACCGATCGCGATCGGCTCGTTGCGCTCGTAGACCGTGACATAGGTCGATGGGTTGCGTACGCGGCGCAACAGCCCACCGCGTGCGGCGTCGGACGGCTCGGCGTCGGAGTTCGCGACGGCGAGCCAGTCGGGCGTCGGCTCGTACGCCACATCGGCGCGCAAGCCGCGTCGAGGGCGAGGTGCTCCGACCTCGTCCGCGGCGCAGGTCTCCAACGAGACCGGCGCGGTACGCGCGTACGCCCGGACGTCGAGGAGATCGTCGAGCCCCGGCACGCAGCCCGCACACAGCTGGAACCGCGCGGGCGACTCGTACGTCCGGTAGAACCGCTCCGCCGCGTCGATCGACTCGTCGAGGCGACCGTCACTGACGTGCGCGATCACGGCATTCGCCGACATCTGCCGGGCCGTCGTGTGGCGCAGCCACCATCCGTGCGAAGCGGCGTCGACCGCCGCGGGCGTGGCGCGGGCGGCACGCTCCAGCAGCCGCGCGGTCGGCTCGTGCGGCGCCAGCCGCGAACGTGTGGCCATACCCAGTCACCCCCGAAGAGACGACACCGGTCGTCAC
Organism: Solicola gregarius; assembly: GCF_025790165.1. Classification (GTDB taxonomy): domain Bacteria; phylum Actinomycetota; class Actinomycetes; order Propionibacteriales; family Nocardioidaceae; genus Solicola; species Solicola gregarius. Next base: position 1,845,330 of record NZ_CP094970.1, on the reverse strand, counting down.
TCAGCGTAACTGAATTCCGCCGGTCGCGCAGGGCGCCCGCTCTAGCCGGTGATCTTGATCGTGTCGAACGCGCGGTCCTTCGGGGCCTTGCACGCCATGCTCGCCTTGATCTTCGAGCCGTTGCGGCGGAAGAGGTTCGCCTTGACGCGCAGTCGCTTGGGTACGGAGACCTTGGCCTTGCCGCTCGCGTTCTTCGGCACCTTGATCGCCGCGACCTTGCCCGTTGCGTGGATGTTCCACACCGCACCGGCCTTACGCGGGATCCGACGCTTCTTCGCGTGCAAGCCCTTGACGGGTATCTGGTCGGTCTTCTTGGCAATCCGGACGTCGACATGCGCGTCGCGAGCAGAGCCGTTCGCCTTGCGTGCACGCAGGACGCTGACCGCATTGTCGCGAATTACCTCGGGCATGCGGAGGGTCACGTGCACCTTCCGCTTGCCGATCGTCGACCCGGCATCGACCGAACCGGGCAGTTTCGCGCTCATCGTCACCTTGACCTTCGCGGGATCGATCACGAAACCACCGGCCTTGATCTTGCACTGGTAGGCGTACGAGTCGGTGGTCTTGGCCGCATCGTTGGCGGCGTGTGCGGTTCCCGCAATGAGCGTGCCCGATGCGGCGAGGGCGACGCTTGTGCAGACGATGGCGGTGCGATGGCGGGGCATGATCTCTCCCATCCGGCCGGGCCGTCCGGCCACGATCGGAACCTAGACCCACGGTGGCCCACGTCACAACTATTGCAACCGAGGATTACCCTCCCGCTCTTGCTGTGCGATGGGACAGGAATACGCTGAGTGAGCCACCTCGGACAGAAAGCCGACCCGATGACCGTGACCGCTCCCGACGTCGACGCCGCGTACGACCGGATCGACCCGGTCGTCGTACGCACACCGCTGCAGTTCAGCCACCGACACGCACAGCGGCTCGGCACCGAGGTGTGGCTCAAACGCGAAGACCTCCAGGTCGTCCGGTCGTACAAGCTGCGCGGCGCGTACAACCTGCTCGCCCAGCTGGGTCCGGACGCGCGCTCGAAGGGCGTGGTGTGCGCGAGTGCCGGCAACCATGCGCAGGGCGTCGCGTACGCCTGCCAGCAGCTGCGGCTCGACGCCCGCATCTACGTCCCGCGTACGACGCCCCGGCAGAAGCGAAGCCGCATCACCGCGCTCGGTGGTCGACAGGTCGAGCTGATCGTCACCGGTGACACCTACGACGCCGCGTCGGCGCTGGCCCGTGAGGACGCGGCGACGAGCGGAGCAGCGCTGATCCCTGCCTTCGACGCTCCGGAGGTCGTCGCCGGGCAGGGCACCGTCGCCCGCGAGATCGTCGGGCAGCTCGGCGGCGCGCCCGACGTACTGCTGGTGCCCGTCGGCGGTGGTGGCCTGATCGCGGGATGCGTGACGTGGCTGGCCGAGCACCATCCGTCGACCCGCGTCGTAGGGGTCGAACCCACTGGCGCGGCGAGTATGGCCGCCGCGGTCAAGGCCGGAGAGCCGGTGACGCTCGACGAGCTCGACGGGTTCGTCGACGGAGCGGCCGTACGCCGGGTCGGCGACCTGACCGCGGAGATCGTCCGCGCCCACGCGGTCGACCTGGTCGACGTCGACCCCGGGCTGGTGTGCGAGGAGATGCTCGACATGTTCCAGACCGACGGCATCATCGCCGAGCCCGCGGGTGCGCTCGCGTCGGCGGCGATGCGTACGTGGGGCGGGCAGGCCGACGGCAGCGTCGTGAGCATCGTGTCGGGCGGAAACCACGACGTCAGCCGCTACGCCGAGGTGATCGAGCGGGCGTTGGTGTCGCAAGGCCTGAAGCACTACTGGCTCGTCGACTTCCCGCAGGAGCCGGGCGCACTGCGCGGGTTCCTCGACGACGTACTCGGGCCCGACGACGACATCACGCTGTTCGAGTACGTCAAACGGCACAACCGCGAGACCGGGCCCGCACTGGTCGGGCTGGAGCTCGGCGACGCCGCCGACCTGCCGGGGTTACTGAAGCGCCTCGACGCGTCGCCGGTACACGCGAAGAAGCTGTCGCCCGACGACCCGGTGTTCCAGTACCTTCTCTAGCTTGAGACGTCCACGGGAACCGATCCGGTGGCTGCCGACTCTTGTTCGTGATACGTCGGCACCGAGAGGGGTTGGGATGTGGGGCAGACCGCCCGCGTGGGAGAGCGAGTACATCGCGTTCTTCGACGCCCGCCAACGCGATTTCATGCGGATCGCGTACACGATCACGGGCGACTGGCCGTCGGCCGAAGACGCCACGCAGCAGGCGTTCAGCTCTCTGTACGTGTACTGGCCGCGGATCAAACCGGCCACGCTCGACGCGTACGCCCGGCGCACGTTGGTCAACAGCTGCCTGTCCGTGTTGCGCAAGCGCAAGCGGGAGACAGTCACCGAGTACGTGCCGGAGCGGGCGTACGCGGACGAACGCGATGACTGGATCGACCTGCGCCGCGCATTGTTGACGCTCGCGCCGCGTGCCAGGGCGGTCCTCACCCTGCGGTACCTCGAGGACCTGTCCGTGATGCAGGTGGCGGAGATCCTCGACGTCGCCGAGGGAACCGTCAAGAGCCAGAGCAAACGCGCACTCGACCGACTGCGTGAGCAGCTGTCGGCCGATACGAACGACCCGGTATGGGGGACACGATGAGCATCGATGACACACTGACGGAACGGATCTCGCAGCTGTCTGCGGACGTGCAGGGAGGACCGAGCCTGCAGCGCGCGCTTCAGCAGGGGCGTACGCGCCGACGTCGCCGGACGGCCGCGGCCGTCGGGTCGGGCGTCGCGACGGTGTGTGCCGTCGGCGGCGTCGCCGTCGCGGCGATCACTGGTAACGGCTTCACTGGCGGGGGCTCGGCAGAGGAGGTCGCGGCAACGTGGACGGTCGCTGCACCGCCCGAGGAGATGCCGAGCCTGATCGAAGACTCGGTACGTGACCAGCTCCCGGCCGGAGCAGAGGTGACCGGGGTGCAGATCAGTGCCTATGCCGAAGGCGACTACCCGTACGCGGCGCCGAAGCCGAAGCCGCTGCCACGCCCGGACTGGGACCGAGCCGCCAGTTGGGTGACGGCGTTCGAGCTCGGCGACGGTCAGACGATCCGGGTCGCGGTGCTGCCGCATGATCCGGAGACGGAGGAGCTGGCCGACGACTTCGAGGCCGGGTTGCGGAAGTACTGCCACGAGGCGACGCTCGCCGGTGATCTGAGCTGCGAGTACGACGAGCCCTCGAACGGGATGTACGTCACCCGCAAGGAGACCGTGCTGCGTCGGGTCGCGCACCCGTCGCCCAGCTGGGCAAAGGGAGACGTGCTGTCGGGCGTCGATCCCGCCGCGGTCAAGCATCGGGACGAGGTGTGGTTCGACCGGAGCGTCGAGGCCGCGCCCGGCAGTGCTTACAGCGTGCGCGTCGATGACGAGGTGAACGTGCCCGAGTACGAGCAGGCCGAAGCGAGGTGGCTGGACATGGACGCGCTGGAGCGGATCGCCACCGACGACGATCTGCTGGAGCAGCCCGGCTCCTGACCTCTGCTCCAGCGTCACGCCAGCTCGCGTACGCGGTCGATCGTGTCGGCCTCCTCGGCGGACTTGTCATCGCGGTAGCGCAGCACCCGCGCGAACCGCAGCGCGAGTCCGCCGGGGTAGCGGGTCGAGCGCTGCAGGCCGTCGAACGCGATCTCGACCACCTGCTCGGGGCGTACGTACACGATGTGGCGGTCGCGGGACTCCTCCAACTCGAGGAACCGCTCGGTCTGCCAGGTGAGCATCTCGTCGGTCATGCCCTTGAATGTCTTGCCCAGCATGACGAATCCGCCGTCGGCGTCGCGGGCTCCGAGGTGGATGTTGGACAGCCAGCCCTGCCGCCGGCCATTGCCCCATTCGACCGCGAGTACGACCAGGTCGAGGGTGTGCCGTGGCTTGACCTTGACCCACCCCGCACCGCGGCGGCCGGCTTCGTACGGTGCGTCGAGCGTCTTGACCACGACACCCTCCTGGCCCTGATCGACCATGTCGGTGAAGAACGCTTCAGCGGCGCGGGCATCATCGGTGATCAGCCGGGGTACGAGCAGGTCGTCGGGAAGCGCATCCGTGAGAATCTCGATGCGCTCGCCCAGGGGCCGGTCGATGAGGTCTTCGTCGAGGTGCAGGCAGTCGAAGAAGAACGGCGCCAGGGTCACCGCCGACTCCCCGTGGGTCGCCGTACGCGAGGCGGTGTCCTGGAACGGCCGCGGACGGCCGTCGTCGTCCAGCGCGATCACCTCGCCGTCGAGGATCAGCGCGTCGTACGGCAGCATGGCGATCCGCTCGGCGACGCCGGCCAGTCGGTCGGTGATGTCGTCGAGGCTGCGGGTGTACAAGGACACCTCGCCGTCTCGCTTGTGCGCCTGGATGCGGATGCCGTCGAGCTTCACGTCGACGGCCGCGCGCGCACCGATCTTGTCGAACGCCGCGGGCACGTCCGGCGCCGATGACGCGAGCATCGGGCGTACGGGCGTGCCGACGGTCAACGTGAACGCCTCGACGGCTTCGCGATCGCGGGTGAGCGCCGCGACCGCGACCGGCGCGGTGGCTCCGGCGAGCATCGCCGCTCGGCGTACCGACGTCGCGGGTACGCCGCTCGCGTCGGCGATCGCGTCGAGCATCACCGCGTCGAGGGCGCCCTGGCGCAGCTCGCCGACGATCAGCGAGCGCAGGAACGCCTGCTCGTCGGCCGTCGCGCGGGCGAACAGCGCAGCGGCGGCGTCTGCCCGGGTCGATGCTGAACCGGAGCCGGCGAGCTGCGAGATGCGCTCGAGCGCGGCGTCGACCTCGCCGATCTCGAGGCTCGGCTCGGCTGCCGGTGCGGGTAGTTCGCCGAGGCTGCGCCAACCCAAGCCCGTACGGCGCTGCGGCAGCGCACCGGCGAGGTACGCGACGACCAGCTCGACGTTGTCGGGCGGGGTTGCACGCAGCAGGGCGGCGATCGCCTCTCGCTTGGCCAGCCGGGAGCGGGTCGCCGCGACCGTCCGCGACACCTCGACGACGTCGTTGAGTCTCACCGCACCATTGTCGCCGGACGTGCCGACAGGGCCACCGCATGCCGCGAGGGCCAACTCGATCGCCCGCAGCTCTGATATCTGATGAACGCCCGCCAATGGCTTGTCACCAGGGCGCGCGAGTCCCGTCCCACGACCAGAGCCCACCGGTGGGCCCGTCGTCGGGCAGAAGGGCCAGCCGGATCGCGCCGGCCGCGGCCTCGGCCGGGTCTCCTGCACGTCCGGTCATGTTCGGAAGTAGGTTCGTGGCGCGGGCGCCCGGCGCGAGCGCGTTGACCTTGAATCGGTCACCGAGCGACTGCGCAGCCAGCAGAGTGACCGCATTCACTGCGGTCTTCGACGATCGGTAGGCGATGCCGCCACCTTGCACCCGAGCCCAGTCGAACTGCGGGTTCGGGCCACTGTTCCAGGCGAGGGATCCGGTGCCGCTGGAGACGTTGACGATGCGTGGATGCTCGGAACGCCGGAGAGCGGGGGCGAAGGCTTTGGTGACCGCGAAGAGGCCGAAGACGTTGGTCTCGTACGCGCGACGGAACTGATCGATATCGGTGCGCTCGAGGTCCTCTCGGCCCGGGTTGATGCCGGCATTGTTCATCAAGATGTCGAGCGACTCGATCCGTCGCGCCGCAGCGGCAACGGACTCCTGGTCGGTGACGTCGAGCTGAACGGCGCGGGCGCCGTCGCCAAGCGTCGCGGCCGCGGCCTCGCCTCGATCCAGGTTCCTGGCCCCGAGCCATACGGTGATGCCGCGGTCGCACAGCCCTCGGGCGATCTCGTATCCGATTCCGCTGTTCGCCCCGGTCACGAGGGCGACGGAGTCGGGACGCACCTCGCCGTCCGGCAACGCAGTGGGGTCGTCGCTCATGGTGGAGACTCCTTCGTGCCATACTGGATCCAAAGCGGAGGTTCCTCCGCTACGGTCGAATCTAGCACGAAACGGAGACGTCTCCAGTTTGTTGTCCGACCAGCCCTCACCGGCGCCGCGTCCGCGCGCGGACGCCGCACGGAACCGCGCCAAGATCCTCGCGGCCGCCAGCGAGGCCTTCGCCGCCGGCGACGGTGATGTGACCTTCGATTCGCTCGCGCGCCGCGCCGGCGTCGGTGTCGGCACGCTTTACCGCAACTTCTCGAACCGTCAGGCGCTGGTCGAGGCGGTGTACCGGTCGGAGCTCGACGACGTGGTCGCGCACGCCGACGCCCTGCTCAGTTCGTACCCCGCGGATGTCGCCCTGAGGCGCTGGGTCGATCGATACGCCACCTTCGTCGCCACCAAGCACGGGATGGCACAGGCGTTTCGGGAGGCCGTCGCCACCGGGGCGATCGCCGCGACGGAGACCCGCAAACGGATCCGCGGAACGGTGGAACACTTCCTCGCCGCAGGGGTAGAGGCGGGCACGCTCCGTGACGACGTCGACGGCGACGACGCCACAACGGCCCTCCTCAGCGCCGTCCTCGGGACCGCCGGGTTCGCGGCGAACGACGCTCAGCGCGCCCGCGTGCTCGACATCGTCGTGGACGGCCTCAAGGCCAGGTGACCCTCACCGGCGCGGTCGTCTGCACCTGCCGCACGGGCGCGGGCGCACCTGACGGGACGTTCCGCAGCGACGCGGAGGGCCACAGAATACGATTTCGTCCATGAACACCCCCGCACGTACCGCGACCTTCGCCGCCCTGCTCCTCGCCGGCGTCGTCGCCTGCGCTCCAGAGGACGACAGCAGCGACGACACACAGAGCAAGGAGCCCGCGAAGCTCAGCGAGTGCACGCCCGACCAGCTCGACCTGTACGAATCCGGCACGCTGACCGTCGCGACCGACACACCCGCGTACGACCCGTGGTTCAGCGACGATGATCCGAGCAACGGCAAGGGGTACGAGAGCGCGGTCACGTACGCGATCGCCGACCGGCTCGGCTTCGACAAGTCCGAGGTGACGTGGACGTCGGTGCCGTTCAACACCAGCTACCAGCCGGGTGAGAAGAAGTTCGACTTCGACATCAACCAGGTGTCCATCACCGAGAAGCGCGCGCAGGCCGTGACGTTCTCCGAGCCGTACTACGCCGCCGCGCAGGCGGTGATCACGATGGACGACTCCGAGTACGCCGACATCATCAGCCTCGACGAACTCAAAGACGCGAAGGTCGGCGCGCAGGTGGGCACCACCTCGCTGGAGGCGATCGACCAGATCGGCCCCGACCAGGAGCCCGCGATCTACGACGACACCAACCAGGCGACGAAGGCGCTGGAGGCCGGCCAGATCGACGCGCTCATCGCCGACCTGCCGTCCGGCTACTACATCACCGCGGCGGTACTTGATGGGAGCAAGCTGGTCGGGCAGTTCCAGCCGGAGACCGGCGAGACCGAGGAGTTCGGGCTGCTGTTCGAGAAGGGCAATTCGCTCGTCTCGTGCGTGAACGCCGCGATCGACGATCTGAAGAGCGACGGCACCCTCGCCGAGCTCGAGAAGAAGTGGCTATCGGAGACGACGAAGGTGCCTGAGCTTTCGTGAGCGAGGAGGCAGCCGACCCCTGGGTCGTCAGCGACCGGCAACAGGAGCGGATCCGCTTCCGTCGTCGGCGCACCCTGAATCGAGCGGCCATCGCGACGATCTCGACGGTCGTCGTGATCATGCTCATCGGGTACGCCGTCGTCAGCGCGCCCGGCTGGGACCGCGTGCACGAGGTGTACTTCAACTGGTCGGACGTCAAGCGCACGTTCCCCGACATCGGCGAGGCGTTCGTCCTCAACATCAAGCTGTTCATGGTCACCGAGGTCGCCGTGCTTGTGCTGGCGCTCGTGGTCGCGATCGTGCGGGTGCTCCCGTCGCCCGCGCTCGCACCGGTGAAGCTGATCGCGATCGTCTACACCGATGTGTTCCGCGGAACGCCGACGCTTCTGGTCGTCATCCTGGTCGGGTTCGGCATGCCGGCGCTGCAGTTGCAGGGGACTCCGGCGAGTCCGTTCTGGCTCGGCGTGATCGCCTTGACGCTGAGCTACGGCGCGTACGTCGCGGAGGTGATCCGCGCGGGAATCCAGTCGGTGCACCCGAGCCAGTGGGCGAGCGCACGGTCGCTGGGCATGTCGTACCTCACGACGCTGCGGCGGGTGATCCTGCCGCAGGCGCTACGCCGGGTGGGTCCGCCGCTGCTGAACGACTTCGTGTCGCTGCAGAAGGACACGGCGCTCGTCTCCGTGATCGGGCTGGTCGAGGCGCTGCGGCGTGCACAGGAGTACTCCAGCCGCGACTTCATCTTCACCCCGATCGTGGTGGCGGCGGGATTCTTCATCGTCGCCACGATCCCGCTGGCCCGGCTCACCGACTGGTTGTCGCTGCGGGCGAGCCGGCGCGAGGGGGCGGGCGCATGACTCTGCTGCGCGTCGAGGGACTCCGCAAGCGCTACGGCGACACCGATGTGCTCCGCGGCATCGACCTGAGCGTCGACGCCCACGACGTGGTGTGCGTCATCGGCTCGTCCGGGTCGGGCAAGTCGACCCTGTTGCGCTGCATCAATCTGCTCGAGGTCGTCGACGACGGCGCAGTGTGGCTCGAGGATCGCGAGATCACCGACCCACGCGTCGATGCCGACGAGGTACGCCGCCACCTCGGCATGGTGTTCCAGTCGTACAACCTGTTTCCGCATCTGAGCGTGCTCGACAACGTCACGCTCGGCCCGCGGTTCGTCGTGGGTACGAAGCGCGGCGAGGCGGAGGCCCAGGCGCATGAGCTGCTCCGGCGCTTCAGCCTCGAGGACAAGGCGGATGCGTACCCCGACCGGTTGTCGGGTGGTCAGCAGCAGCGCGTCGCCGTCGTACGCGCGCTCGCGATGGACCCGCACGTGCTGCTGCTGGACGAGATCACCTCGGCGCTCGACCCCGAGCTGGTCGGCGAGGTGCTCGAGATCATCCGCGATCTAGCGACCCAGGGGATGACGATCGTGATGGCGACGCACGAGATGGCGTTCGCACGCGACGTCGCCGACCGGGTGGTGTTCCTCGACGGCGGGCGTGTCGAGGAGTCGGGTACGCCGGCGCAGGTGTTCGAGTCGCCGAGCAGCGCGCGTACGGCGGAGTTCCTGCGCCGCTTCCTCGCGACCTGACGCGCGAGCCCAAACCCGCCCCCTGAGCCGGACGTTCGAGTGGAGACACGCCGGCGTGTCGCGCGCAAACGTCCGGCTCACTGGGTTTGGGCCGGTGGGCGATCACGCGTCGAGCTTCGCCACGAGCTCGTCGAGTCGCTCGTACCCTTCGTTGACGCCTACCTCCATACCCGACTCCGCCATGCCGTCGCGCGCCTCGACGGACGGGAACACCGAATGCGCACGTACGCGCGTACGCCCGTCGCCGAGGTCCTCGAAGGTTGCGGTCTCGATGGCGACCAGGCCGGGTGCGCCGTCGAACTCGAAGGTCTGGATGATCCGCTCGTCCTTGTCGACCGAGTGGAACACGCCGCGGAAGCCGTACGTATTGCCTTCGTCGTCGGTGTTCACGTAGCGGTAGCTGCCGCCCTGGCGTGCATCGAACTCCTCGACCTTCATCGACAGGCTGCGTGGGCCGAGCCACTGCTCGACCAGGTCGGGTTCGGTGTACGCGCGGAACACCGTTGCCGGCGCCGCGTCGACTACCCGCTCGATGTCGATGAACGGGGTGCCGGGCTCGGTGGTGATGGTGGTGGGGTTGGTGCTCATTGTTCTTCCTCTTTCATGGTGGTGAGCAGTTTGTCGAGGCGGCGGAACTGCCGCTCGGCGTTGAGCCGGTGTTCGTCGATCCACCCGGTCAGCGCCTCGAGCGCCGCCGGATCGAGATGGCAGGGCCGGCGCTGGCCGTCCCGCGTACGAGTGATGAGGCCCGCGCCCTCGAGCACCGAGATGTGCCGCGAGATCGCCTGCTTGGTGATGTCGAACGGCTCGGCGAGCTCGTTGACCGTCGCCGGTCCGCGAGACAGTCGCGCGATGAGCGCCCGGCGTACGGGGTCGGCCAGGGCCATGAACGCCCGGTCCAGGTGCTCCTCGTTCCGCTTCATGATCAACCTAACTCTTTATCAACTGATCGGTTGATCAAAGCGTAGGTTGACTCTCCGCGCATGTCAAGCGGTCGTTGTGCGATCGGTGGAATAGGTATCCATCAATCCCACACCGACCGCTCCGGGGAATCCATCAATCCCGCATAGACCGCTCCGGGGCGGGAGCAGTCAGTGCGAGCGGAGAACCCGATCGGCCAACCAGGCAAGGTCGTCGGCGGAGCGGGCCGGTGACTTGTTCGGCTGCATCACCTGGCTGAGCACGGTGCGTACGACGAGGTCGACGAGTGCGTCGAGACGGTCGGCATCGAGCGGAATCTCGTACGTACGCATCCGCCGCGCGACGACCTCCTTGGCGGTCGCGAGCAGTGAGCCCGAATGCGTTGTGAGCAACGGAAGCAACTCGGTACTAGCCCCGTGCGTGGCCGACACGATCGCCTGCAGCAGTCGGTTGTCCAGGGCGAGGTCGAGCACGCCGTACGCGGCCGCGCGGATCGCGTCGACCAGGTCGTGCGGACTCACCTCGAATGCTTCCTCGACGACACCGAGGAAGCGTTGCAGTTCGGTCAGGACCATCGCCTCGGCCAGCGCGTCCTTGGCGCCGATCTCGTTGTAGACCGTCTGTCTGCTGACGCCGACCTCGCTGGCGAGCCGTGCCATCGTGACGTCCGACCAACCCGACTCGGTCGTGATGCGTGCGGCCGCCGCGATGATGCGCCCCCGATGCGTCTGCGGTGCGGCTCGCGGCCGTGCAACCGTCATGACACGAACCTACGGCACGCGAGCGCCGCGACCGCGCCTGGATCCGCGTCATCTGGCGCTGCTGGCAAGACCACACCCCCTACAACCCCCAACTCCACGGAGGCGCGATGCAACTCCAAGCCGCCTAAGGTTGACCTAGGGAATCTCATCGCTCGACGTCCGCTCGGGTCAGGACCACGAAGTCGACCTTCTCGCGTACGCCGCAGTCGGGGCACGCCCACGAGTCGGGAACATCGGCCCACGGCGTACCCGCTGGGAACCCCTCACGCGGTGCACCGATCCGCTCGTCGTAGACGTACCCGCAACCAGGGCACCGCCCGCCCGCCGCCCGTTCCTGTCCGGGCGCCCCGACCGCCTCGGAATGCGTCGGCACGGCCGACCCGGACGTACCCGTGTCCGGCGTCGGCGACGAGTACCGGTGCAGCACCCTCGCCCGCTTGCGCGGGCTGATGTTCGCGCGGCTCATATCGCCGCCGAAGTGGCGGAGCACCCGCGGGTCCATGACCCGGCGCCACACCGCCGGTACGACGGCCAGGATGATCATGCCGGCGTACCCGGTGGGCAATACGGGCGACTCCTCGAAGTCCCTCAGCGCCTGGTACCGACGCGTCGGGTTCGCGTGATGGTCGCTGTGCCGTTGCAGGTGGTAGAGCAAAACGTTGGTCGCGATGTTGTTGGAGTTCCAGCTGTGTGACGGGTCGACGCGTTCGTACCGTTCGTGCTTGCCGACGCCGACCCGCTGCCGCAGCATGCCGTAGTGCTCCATGTAGTTGATCACCTCGAGCAGGGAGAATCCGACCACCGCCTGGATGACGAGGTACGGCAGGATGCCGGCGCCGAGCCAGACCAGCATCGCGGCCCACAGCGCCGCCGACATCAGCCACGCGTTGAGCACGTCGTTGCCGACGCGGAAGGGATGCTTGCTCCGGCGGGCGTATCTGCGCTGCTCCAGTCGCCACGCGTTCATCATCGACCCGGCGACGGTACGCGGCCAGTACTGGTAGAAGTTCTCGCCGATGCGCGCGCTGGCCGGGTCCTCCGGCGTCGCCACGCGTACGTGGTGCCCACGGTTGTGCTCGATGTAGAAGTGCCCGTAGAAGCTCTGTGCAAGCGCGATCTTGGACAGCCAGCGCTCGTGGCTCTCCTTCTTGTGTCCGAGTTCGTGCGCGGTGTTGATGCCGATTCCCCCGATGCAGCCGATCGAGATCGCGAGTCCGATCTTGTCGACCACCGAGAGGTCGCCGTGCGCGATGACCCAGAATGCGGTGCCGAATCCGGCGTACTGGACCGGGAGGAAGACGTACGTGATCCAGCGGTAGTACCTGTCCTTCTCCAGCGCCTCGATCACGTCGTCGGGTGGGTTGGACCGGTCGAGGCCGGTGAGCAGGTCGATCGCGGGCACGATCACGAAGATCACGATCGGGCCGATCCAGAACCACAAGCCCCAACCGGTCAAGGCATACATGCCGAGTGCCACGAAGGCGAGCGACGGCACGACGAGGCCGATCAACCAGAGGTAGCGCTTCTTGTCCCGCCACTGATCGGTCGAGCCGTCGGGGATGGTGCCGGTCTCGTCGATCATCATGACTCCCGCCTGAGGTTTACAAAACCGTAGCGTTTGTACAACCGGTCGACAAGAGATGGTGGTTTGTAAAGTGCGCGCTCGCACTCCACCGTGCTGACGGCACTCAGTCCCAGAAGCAGCTCCAGGCCGGAGGCGGGTTGGACAGGTCTCCGCCGCTCCACGTACGCGCGCACCATTCCTGCAGCCCGTCGGGGTTGAACGCCGTCGGCGTGTTCGTCGCGCAGGCGGTCGTCATTCCGCATTCGGACGTGGCCTCATGCACGAGCTGCCCGTCCTGGTAGAGCGAGACCGTGATCAGCTTGGCTTCGGCCGGATCGCAGTTGACGCCGCCGCCTGCGTAGATCTCCGGCTTCCCGTCGACGACGTCGGCAAGTGCCCAGAGGGAGCACCCGTACGCCGAATCCGTGCCGGAGTCGACCGGCACGCTGGCCGTCGATGGCGCGCCGGACATGACGGCGATCGTCGCGATGGCCGTTGCGCATGCTGCACCGGCCGAGATGAGTGGTCGTCTCATGATGTCTCCTTGCCGATCAGTGGAGCAGGGTGTTGGTCCACACCGTGACATTGCCGGGCATGCCGCTCTGCCACTCCGCGCGAACCTCGGTCTGCCAGGTCTGGGCCCCGGGTGCATCGTCGTACGCGCGCACGTAGGCGTCACACGCGTACGACGACGGTCGCTCGCAGACGGCCGAGTCCATCGGGACACCATCGCGGTAAAGGGTGACCCAGAGGCGTTGGAACTGGGCCGGGGAGACACAGTTCATCCACCCGCCGCCGGAGACGTCGTTGGTCCGGTCGACGACGTCGGTGATCCCGCCGGCCGAGCAGTAGTCGTTCGCGGCCATCGCCTCCGGCTCCACCGCGTCGGCACTCGAGGTCCCAGACGCCAGGCACGCCGCTGCTGCCGCCATCGTCACCGTCGCGGCCACCACGCGCCGCCACGATCTCTGTGTTTGCCTCATCCTCGCCCCGTCTCGTCGGCCGGTAGGTGTCTTGCCCAGCCACGGGACCATGGCACCCACCGGGGCAGGAACTGCGACGACACAGGGAACGCCGAGCTGCGGCCCCGACCGATCATGCGGCGGCGGGCTCGAGCCTCCGCAGTACGTTGCGCGCGGCGACCCGTCCGGCGCGGTTGGCGCCGATGGTGCTCGCCGAGGGGCCGTATCCGACGAGCTGGATGCGCGGGTCGCGCACGGCCTCGGTGCCGTCGAGGGCGATCCCGCCGGTCGGCTCGCGCAGGTGCAGTGGCGCGAGATGTGCGACGTCAGGACGAAAGCCCGTCGCCCAGAGCACCGCGTCGAAGCGCTCCGGACGACCGTCCGGCCAGACCGCGCCGTCGGTGGTGAGCCGGGCGAACATCGGCAGCCGTTCGTACACGCCGGCCGCGGCCGCGTCCTTCTCCTGCTCGCGAAGCATCAGCCCGGTGACGCTGACGACGCTCTGCGGTGGCAGCCCCTGGCGTACGCGCTCCTCGACCAATGCGACGGCGGCACGGCCGTCCTCCGGTCCGAACGGCCCGTCGCGCCAGACGGGTGGACGGCGCGTGGCCCAGGTCGTCTCGGCGTACGGCGCGAGCTCGGCAAGGATCTGCACCGCGGACGCTCCGCCGCCGACGACCAGTACGCGCTGTCCGGCGAACTCCCCCGGGCCGTCGTACTCGACGGTGTGCAGCTGGCGTCCGCGGAACTCGTCGGCGCCGGGGTAGTGCGGGACGAACGGCTGACCCCACGTGCCGGTGGCGTTGACGATCGCCCGGGCGACCCAGTTGCCGACGTCGGTGTGGACGGTCAGCGCGGCGCCGGGTCCGTCGGTGACCCGACCGACCCGCACGGGCCGCAGCACCGGAAGTGCGAGCGAGCGTTCGTAGTCCGCGAAGTATGCAGGCACGGCCCGGTTGGCGCGATCGGCGTCGGAGGGATGCGGCGCGTCGGTGCCCGGCAGCGCGGCGACGCCGTGCACATCGCGCATCGTCAGCGAACGCCAGCGATGCTGCCAGGCGCCGCCCGGATGCGCGTTGGCGTCGAGTACGACGAAGCCTTCGTACGGCTCGAGCCCACGACGCCGCAGGTGGTACGCCGCGGAGAGTCCGGCCTGCCCAGCGCCGATCACCACGACGTCAGCCGTACGCGAACTCTCCATATCGGCGTCAACGCAATGGCGGGGCCGAACCGTCCATGATCCGCGGTGAGCCACGCCATAGGTCGTGCCGGCGTGCGAGTCATGTCGTTCTGACACGCGTCACCGGTGGGCGTACGGTCAGGAGATGGCCGGCCCAGAGAACATCCAGGTCAAGCGCGTGTACGACGACGCGACCGTCTCCGACGGCACGAGGGTGCTGGTCGATCGCCTCTGGCCGCGCGGGGTGAGCAAGGACGAGGCCGGTTTCGACTCCTGGAACAAGGAGGTTGCACCGTCGCCGGAGCTTCGCATGTGGTACGGCCACGATCCTGCGCGCTTCGAGGACTTCGCCGCCCGATATCGGGCGGAGCTCGCGAGCGCCGACGACGCGATCGAGGGCCTGCTCGTGGAGGTGAGCGGCGATACGCTCACCCTGCTCACGGCCACGAAGGATGTCGACCACAGTCACGCGGTCGTTCTCGCCGACATACTCCGCAACCGGGGTTGAACGGGGTCTAAGCCGCGGCGTCCTGCCGCGAGACGCCGAGGCGGATCACCTGCACGATGAGTTCGGGGTCGTCGATCATCGGTACGTGACCGCAGCCGGGAAGCGAGAGGTGTCGCGCTGCGGGCAGCCGTCGGCGGGCGATCGCGGCCTGGCGCGGCGGGAGTACGCGGTCGCGCGTACCCCACGCGATCGTCGTCGGGACGACCGGCACCGCGTGGCAGTCGTACTTCGCCGCGGCACGCGCGGTGGGTTTGTAGCCCGGAGAGCGCGCCATGCAAAGCGCGTCCGCCACGAACTGCTCGTCGGTGAGGCGTTCGGGGTGGGCGACGATCTGTCGCATCGCCTGCGCCCGCAGTCGGGGGCTGTGCGCGATCCGGCGCAGGGTCGACTCGGGGACCATCGCCGACATCCGCAGCGACCCGAGCAGGAGCAGTGCGCGCTTGCGATCGTACGGCTTCCAGAACCCGCCCGGTGACAGCGCGGTGACCGACCGGACCAGGTCTTGTGCGCCCAGCTCGAGGGCGATCGCGCCACCGAGGGAGTTGCCGACGACGTGCGGCCGGTCGAGGCCGAGATCGGCGAAGGTCTGTGCGAAGTTCTCGATCGTCGTCGCCATGTCGTACGTCAGCGCGGGCGGGAGGCCGGGTGACTCGCCGAAGCCCGGGAGGTCGACCGCGATCACCTCGTAGTCCGTGGCGAGCAGCTCGATGATCGGGTCCCACGCCTGGCGACGGTGTCCGATGCCGTGCAGCAGTACGACGGGCTCACCGGCACCGGTGCGCGTCATCGCGATGTCGAGGTCGGTCATGGCATCCGGACACTAGCACTGTCACATCGAGGATGTCCCGGTCGGCGCGTACTCGATCCGCGATGCGGTGTACGCGCGGAGGCACTCGCTTGACAACCGTGACAGCGGAACTGTCACAATTGTCGGCATGGGTGAGCACAGTGGGCCGCTGCACGGCGTACGCGTCGTCGAGATCGCGGGCATCGGGCCGGGCCCGTTCGCCGCAATGACCCTCGCGGACCTCGGCGCCGACGTGATTCGCGTCGATCGGCCCGGGGGTGGCCTTGTCTTCACAGCGCCGGCGTATGACCTGGTGACCCGCGGCCGTCCCTCGGTCGCGCTCGACCTGAAGCATCGCGACGGCGTCGCGACCGTCCTCGACCTTGTCGCCGAGGCCGACGTGCTGCTCGAGGGCTTCCGCCCGGGTGTCGCAGAACGCCTCGGTATCGGACCCGACGAGTGCCTGGAGCGCAACCCCGCTCTGGTGTACGGCCGGATGACCGGATGGGGCCAGGACGGGCCGCTCGCGCAACGGTCCGGCCACGACATCGACTACATCGCCGTCGCCGGAGCGCTGCACGGAATCGGCCGTGCCGGCGGGCCGCCGCAGCTGCCGGCCAACCTGCTCGGTGACTTCGGCGGTGGCGGCATGTACCTCGTCGTCGGGGTGCTCGCGGCGCTGCTCGAGGCGCGTACGTCCGGCAAGGGGCAGGTCGTCGACGCGGCGATCGTCGACGGCGCCGCACACCTGATGACGATGCTCGTCGGGTTGTCCGGCGCCGGCGCGTGGCGCGACGAGCGCGGCACCAACATGCTCGACTCCGGTGCGCCGTTCTACGACGTGTACGAGACGTCCGACGGCCGGCACATGGCGGTCGGCGCGCTCGAGCCGCAGTTCTACGCCGAGCTGGTCGCGCGCCTCGGGCTCGAGGACCCACCCGACCGCAACGACCCGGCGCAATGGCCCGCCCTGCGCAAGGTGCTCGGCGACACCTTCGCCGCACGTACGCAAGCGGAGTGGGCCGAGCTGTTCGCCGACAGCGACGCATGCGTCTCGCCGGTCGTACCCCTCAGCGAGGCGCCGCGGCATCCGCACCTGGCCGAGCGGGAGACGTACCTCGAACACCACGGCGTCACCCAGCCGGCACCCGCACCACGCTTCTCGCGTACGCCCGCCGGGCTCTCGACCCCACCCGCGCCGGTTGGCGCGAACACACGTGACGCCTTGCAGGCATGGGGCATCGCCGATGTCGACGGACTCATCGACCGCGGCGTCGCCGTACAGGCAACCGACGAATGAACAGGAGCCGGCCATGAAGCGACAGTTGTTCGACGCCGACCACGACGCGTTCCGCGAGACGGTCCGGGCCTTCGTGGAGAAGGAGGTCAGCCCGCACCACGCGTCATGGGAAGAGGCCGGCATCACGCCGCGCGACCTGTGGGTGAAGGCCGGCGCGCAGGGACTGCTCGGCTTCATGATGCCCGAGGAGTACGGCGGTGGCGGCGTGACGGATTTCCGGTTCAATGCCGCGCTGGACGAAGAGCTCACCCGTGCACACGCGAGCGGCGTCGGCTTCATGCTGCACACCGACCTGGTCTCCGGCTATCTGCTCAGCTATGCGAACGACGAGCAGCAGGCGCGCTGGCTGCCGAAGTTCTGCTCGGGTGAGACGATCACCGCGATCGCGATGACCGAACCCGGCACGGGGTCCGACCTGCAGAACATCGCAACCACGGCGAAGCTCGACGGCGACCACTACCTCGTCAACGGGCAGAAGACGTTCATCTCCAACGGCATCAACGCCGACCTGGTCATCGTCGCGGTCAAGACCGATCCCGAGGCGGGTGCTCAGGGGGTCTCGCTGCTCGTGCTCGAGCGCGGCATGGACGGCTTCGACCGCGGCCGCAACCTCGAGAAGCTCGGCATGAAGGCCCAGGACACCGCCGAGCTGTTCTTCTCCGACGTACGCGTACCCAAGGAGAACCTCCTCGGTGAGGAGGGGAACGGCTTCATCTATCTGATGGAGAAGCTGCCCCAGGAGCGGCTGTCGATCGCGGTCGTTGCCGCCTCGGCATGCGAGGCCATGCTCGAGATGACGCTTTCGTACGTCAAGGAGCGCACGGCGTTCGGGCGTCCGGTCGGGTCGTTCCAGAACTCCCGGTTCGTGCTCGCCGAGCTCGCGACCGAGACGCAGATCGCGCGCGTGTTCGTCGACCGCTGCATCGAGGAGCTGAACGCCGGCACGCTGTCGATCAGCGACGCGGCGATGGCGAAGTGGTGGACGACCGAGCTGCAGAACAAGGTCGCCGCGAAGTGCCTCCAGCTGCACGGCGGCTACGGCTACATGTCGGAGTACCCGATCGCCAAGGCGTACGCCGACTCGCGCATCCAGACGATCTACGGAGGCACCACCGAGATCATGAAGGAGATCATCGGCCGCACCATGGGCCTCTGACCCGCGACCAGCCCCAGAACCCGCCGAGGTACGGCGTCCTGCCAATAGAGCACCCAGCTATGGCAGGACGACGTACCTCGGCGGACTCGGTTGACGCGGCACCCCTGAGGTGACGTGGGGTTGAGTCCAGGGTCGAACGGGGGGCTCAGCCCCATATCGCTCCCGAGGCGATTTCGCGAGAGTGAAGTGATCGCGGAAGCCAGGTTCAGGGGGAACGATGTTGAAGGCGCGGGCATCTCGGACGATCCCGACGCAGTGGTTCGTCGTCGGGGAGATCGTGATCGTCGTCGGGTTGTTCCTCGTCTACAAGTATGCGCGGCTGCTGATCGCACACCCCGATGCCGTGGCGTTCGACAACGCCGACCGCGTCGTCAACGCGGAGTCCCTGCTCCGGCTGCCCAGCGAGCTGCACGTGCAGGACGTCCTGCTGTCCAGCGATCTCCTGGTGCGACTCGCGAACGCCTTCTACGCGTACGTGCACTTTCCGTTGACCGGGTTGTTCCTGGTGTGGCTGTTCCTTCGCTCGCGCCACCACTACCTGCAGCTTCGTACGGTGCTGATCCTGATGACCGGCGCGGCGCTGACGATCCACACCTTGTTCCCGCTCGCGCCGCCGCGGATGCTCTCCAACCTCGGCTTCATCGACACCGCGGCCGCGTACGGCCCGTCGGTCTACCACGCGGCGCCGCAGACCGACAGCGTGGCGAACCAGTTCGCGGCGATGCCCAGCCTGCACTTCGGGTGGGCGGTCGTCGTCGCGATCGGGATCATCCGGGCCGGCCGGTCACCGCGGCGGTGGTTGTGGATCCTGCACCCGACCGTCACCTTGCTGGTGATCGTCGGCACGGGTAACCACTACTGGCTCGACGCCGCGGTCGCGGGCGCCCTGTTGCTCGTCGCCGACCACGCCGTACGCAGGTGGGCTCCGGTGCGACGGCTCGCGCACCCCGTCGTACTCCCGTACCCGCGCCTACCCCACCCCCACCGTGGGCATGACGTTCGAGTGGCAACACGCCGGCGCGTCGCACCCGAACGTCATGCCCACGGGGCGGAAGTGGAGCGGCCGTTCAGCGGCGGCGACGTACCGTCTCTCGTTGCGTCTCGTTCACCGCGGCCTCATAGCTCATCACGAGAGCCTGCACGGTGAGCGGCTTGTAGTGCTCGATCAGCTTACGGATCGCCTCGGGTGACTGGCCGCTCTCGCGATAGTGCGGCCAGACGATCTCGCGGAACACCGTCGTGAGCTCCTCGGCGATCGCGCGGCCATGCTCGGTGAAGATGTGTTGCGCCGCAATGGCCGCGTCGAGCGGGATGCCGGTGTCGAGCATCTGGACGCCGAGCCCGAGATGCGCGGGCGCCACGCGGAACACGTCCTCGTCGGGAGTCGGTTCGACCGTGCCGAGGGCGACCAGGATCTCGATGTCGCCGTCCGCGAGGTCGCGGCCCGTACGCTCCACGAGCTCTGCACGAGAGAGGGTCTCCGGCAGATCCGGCATCCACGGTGCGAGGAGCGTACGGTGCAACGCGATGTCTTGCGGCGTCGCGTCGTCCGGAACGCGTTCGAGGTAGCCCTCGATCGCCGACAGGGTGAAGCCGTGCGCCTGCAGCTCGCGTACGAGCTCGAGGCGCGCGATGTGGTCGGGACCGTAGTAGCCGTTGCGCCCCTCGCGCCGCGGTGGCGGGATGAGCCCGCGCCCGGCGTAGAAGCGCACGGTACGTACCGACATGCCGACACGTGCGGCAAGCTCCTCGACGCTCAGCGAGTCGGCAGTCCGGTCTGGCATGGCTGCACGATAACGCGGCCGCGTGAGATAGTTCGTCGGCCGGGCGGTGACCCTACCTCTGGGTAGCGTCGCGCCATGACCGGACCGCCATTCGAGAGGTACCCCGTCGCGAGCGCGACGATCCGCGGTAACGCGGACACTGTCGGCAACTCCTCGAAGCCACTCGTCGCCGTGAAGAACGCCATGGACGGGCCGCGTCAACGCGCGGCCGACGCCGTCGACGGGACGCTCGACGGCGCGATCGCCGGGCCGACCGATCCGGCGCAGCGCGATGCATTGACCACGGCCAAGGGCGCCGACGTGTGCTCCGGCGCGATCGAGCTGTACGCGGACTATGTCGACATCTTCAACTACGCCGTCGACGACCTGAACGAGCGCTGGGCGGCGGCGAAGGAGCGCGACTTCGACGTGCCGATGGGAGGGTCGGCCGAGGAGCACGACGGCGATGTCGCCGAGGCGAAGGGAAAGTACGCGCAGGAGCTGCGCGTCGAGTTCGGCAAGGCCGAGAAGGCGCTCGACGACGGCGCCGGGGACGTCGCAAGGGTTCTGAACGCGGGACCCGACGACGGCGCCGTGCTGCTCGCCAACTACGGCGCCAGCACCGCGATCGTCATCGCAATGAACAAGATCTTCTCCGGCGGGCCGATCACCCTCGCAGACATCGAGAAGGAGTACCAGGTCGAGGATGATCCGGACGGCCTGGTGAACATCCCCGGCGTCGGCACGGTGACGGCGTCCGAGGCCTGGATGCTCGGCAACCTGGGAATCCTGGCGTTGCTCGACATGAAGGACATCAAGGAGGACGCGTTCTCCACGGCCGACGACCGGTTCACGCCCGAGGACCAGAACGACAATCACAACGACGCGTTCCGGCATGCGTACTGGAACGCCCTGATGACGCGCCGGTTCGGCGAGGACTGGACCGAGGACTACACGAACGCGCACGAGGGCATACCCGGCAACAACTCGCTGCGCGAGGCGATGGACCTGTACAACAACGGGGTCGGACGCCGGATCGCATCGGAGAATCCCGATGCGAGCGACGAGGAGATCGCCAACCTCATCGAGGAAGCGGTACGAAACGGCGACATGGTCGTCATCGGCCCGGACGGGCACCTGGTGTGGAGCAACACCATCGAGGAGGGTGGCGAGACCGCAGACTCGGACAATCTTCCCAACCCGCCGCAGGATGGGAATCCCGACAACGACCCGGACTCGAACGCCGACCCGGACAGTCACAACGAGCATGGCAGCGGGAGCTGATTCGATCCGCGGTGCCGAATGCGTAGGCTCGCGCGCATGAGAGCCTCAGCGGCCCTGATCGCCGTGCTCGCGGCGATCTGCGCGGTGACGACGGGATGTGGGTCCAAGTCCGATGGAGAGAACGGCGGCGACGTGAACAGTTCGAGCGGGTCGGCGGTCGAGTACGACGAGCGGCTGTCGGCGACCATCGTCGGTATGAGTAAGCGCGGTGAGACACGTGAGCTCGCTCGGCTGACCAACTTCACCTGGGACAACGTGTACGTGTACTCCGAAGGGGCGTCGGCGGAGAAGATCGCCGACGACGTCGGCAGTGCGGTGCTGAGCGAGAAGTACTACTACACGGCCGGAAACCTGCTCGTTTTCGTACGCGACGGCGAGGTGCTCCGCGCCATCTCCGTCGCACCCGACCTGCTCACCTGGAACGGCACCAACGCGTTCAGTCCGGCGGCCGAGATCACCCCCGCGCATCCCAACGGGCCGCCCGGTCTGCTCCGCATCCGCGAACCTGCGGACTAGACGCCGGCGGACTGACCCGCTCCTTCCGGGCGTCGGTGTGCGATTGATGGAATAGGTGTCCAGCTATCCCACACCGACTCCGAAGCGTCGGCGTGAGCGCCGCCACAGCGCCCGAGCCTGGCCACCGTGACAGTAACGGTGTCACAATGGTGGCGACGGTTTGCGCCGTGCGCTACTGGGCAGTAACTTTGACTGTGCCCGGGCGTACGCGCCCGAGACATCGCCGAAACCGAAGGGCTGGTCATGACCGAGGCGTATATCTACGACGCGATCCGCACTCCGCGGGGTCGCGGCAAGAAGACCGGGTCGCTGCACGAAGTGAAGCCGATCAGCCTGGTCACCGGCCTGCTGCACGAGATCCAGGCCCGCAACCCGCAGCTCGATGCCGAGCAGATCGAGGACCTCGTGCTCGGCTGCGTCACCCCGATCGGTGACCAGGGCAGCGATATCGCCAAGACCGCCGCGCTCGCGGCCGGTCTCCCCTACACCGTTGCCGGCGTCCAGCTCAGCCGCTTCTGTGCGTCCGGCCTGGAGGCGGTGAACCAGGCGTCGCAGCGCATCCGCTCCGGCTGGGAAGACCTGATCCTCGCCGGCGGCGTGGAGTCGATGAGCCGCGTGCCGATGGCCTCCGACGGCGGCGCGTGGGCGATGGACCCCGAGACGGCGTTCACCACCGACTTCGTCCCGCAGGGCATCGGTGCCGACCTGATCGCAACGATCGGCGGCTGGTCGCGTACCGACGTCGACACGTATGCAGCCGAGTCGCAGGCGCGGGCGGCGAAGGCGATCGCCAACGGCTACTTCGCCAAGTCGGTCATTCCGGTGAAGGATCGCAACGGCCTCACCATCCTCGACCACGACGAGTTCGTACGCGCGGGCACGACCGTCGAGAGCCTCGCCGGCCTCAAGCCGTCGTTCGAGGCGTTGGGTGACTTCGCCGGGTTCGACTCCGTCGCGCTGGAGAAGTACACCGAGGTCGAGCGGATCAACCACGTCCATCACGCCGGCAACTCCTCGGGCATCGTCGACGGTGCGGCGATCGTCGCGGTCGGCAGCGAGGACGCCGGCAAGCGCAACGGCCTCACGCCGCGTGCGCGCGTCCTCTCCACCGCCGTGAGCGGTTCGGAGCCGACGATCATGCTGACCGGTCCGGCGCCGGCGAGCCGCAAGGCACTCGCCAAGGCCGGCCTCGAGGTCGGCGACATCGACCTGATCGAGATGAACGAGGCGTTCGCCGGCGTCGTCATGCGCTTCATGCAGGACCTCTCGGTGCCGCACGACATCGTGAACGTCAACGGGGGCGCGATCGCGATGGGTCATCCGCTCGGCGCGACCGGCGCGATGATCCTCGGCACGCTGATCGACGAGCTCGAGCGCCGCGACCAGAGATACGGCCTGGCCACCCTGTGCGTCGGCGGTGGCATGGGAGTCGCCACCGTCATCGAGCGTCTCTAACGAGCAGAGGACTTCACACATGACTGAGACCACCACTACGGCCGAAGCGGTCCGCTACGAGCTCGACGCCGACGGCATCGCCACGCTCACGCTCGACGATCCGGCACAGCGCGCCAACACGATGAACGCCGCGTACGTCGCCTCGATGGGGCGCGCCGTCGACCAGTTGAGCTCCGATCGCGAGCGCATCAAGGGCGTTGTGATCACCAGCGCGAAGAAGACGTTCTTCGCCGGCGGCGACCTGCACACGATGATCCAGGCGACGCCGGACAACGCGCAGTCCGTCTTCGAGGAGGTCGAGACGGTCAAGCGGCAACTGCGCACGATCGAGACGATCGGCAAGCCGGTCGTCGCGGCACTCAACGGCACCGCGCTCGGCGGCGGCCTCGAGATCGCGCTCGCCTGCCATCGCCGGATCGCCGTCAACGACGGCAAGTCGCTGTTCGGCCTGCCCGAGGTGACCCTCGGGCTGCTCCCGGGCGGCGGCGGAGTCACCCGTACGGTGCGGATGTTCGGCCTGCAGGAAGCGCTGATGAATGTGCTGCTCCAAGGGCCGCAGATGAAGCCCGAACGCGCGCTCAAGGCCGGGTTGGTCGACGAGCTGGTCGACGACGCGGACGCTCTCGTACCCGCGGCTCGTGCCTGGATCGACGCCAACACCGACAACGCAGACGCCGCGACCCAGCCGTGGGATCGCGAGGGGTACAAGCTGCCGGGCGGTACGCCGTCGTCGCCGAAGCTCGCGCAGTTCCTGCCGGCATTCCCGTCGACGCTGCGCAAGCAGACGAAGGGTGCGCCGTACACCGCTCCGCGCAACATCATGAGCGCGGCGGTCGAAGGCGCCCAGGTCGACTTCGACACCGCGACTCGCATCGAGTCGCGCTACCTCGTCGACCTGATCACCAAGCAGACGTTCAAGAACATGACGCAGGCATTCTTCTTCGACCTGCAGGCGATCAACGCCGGCGGCTCACGCCCCGAGGGCATCGAGCAGACGAAGGCGACCAAGCTCGCCGTCCTCGGCGCCGGCATGATGGGCGCGGGCATCGCCTACGTTTCGGCGAAGGTCGGCATCGACGTCATGCTCAAGGACGTCAGCGTCGAAGCGGCCGAGAAGGGCAAGGCGTACTCGACGAAGCTCCTCGACAAGCAGGTCGAGAAGGGCCGCATGACGCAGGAGAAGCGCGACGAGATCCTGGCCAGGATCACGCCGACGGCCGACTACGCCGACCTCGAGGGCTGTGACTTCGTTGTCGAGGCGGTCTTCGAGTCGGTCGACCTGAAGCATCAGGTGTTCGCCGAGCTCGAGCCGATCGTCAAGCCGGACGCATTGCTGGGATCGAACACCTCGACCCTGCCGATCACCGAGCTCGCGACCGGGGTGAAGCGTCCCGACGACTTCATCGGGATCCACTTCTTCTCGCCGGTCGACAAGATGCCGCTCGTCGAGATCATCGCCGGCGAACGTACGGGCGACGAGGCGATCGCGCGCGCTATCGACTTCGCCAAGCAGATCAAGAAGACGCCGATCGTGGTCAACGACTCGCGCGGCTTCTTCACCTCACGCGTCTTCGGAACCCTCGTGATGGAGGGTGCGGCGATGCTCGGCGAGGGTGTCAACCCGGTCACCATCGAGCGGGCCGCGACCCTCAAGGGATTCCCTGCGCCGCCGCTGGCGATGATCGACGAGGTCGCGCTGACGTTGACCCAGAAGATCAACGGCGAGGCCAAGGCGGCCGCGGAGGCCGAGGGCTTCGCGTTCGGCGATCACCCGGCGATGAAGGTGATCGACACCCTGGTCGGCGAGTTCGACCGTAAGGGCAAGGCCGCGGGTGCGGGGTTCTACGAGTACCCGGCGGAGGGCAAGAAGTACCTCTGGCCGGGTCTGTGGGACAGCTTCGTACGCGACGACGTCGAGATGTCGTTGGCCGATATCCAGGAGCGGATGACGTTCATCATGGCCATCGAGACGGTGCGCTGCCTCGAGGAGGGCGTGCTGCGTACGGTCGCGGACGCCAACATCGGCTCGATCATGGGCATCGGCTTCCCGCCCAACTACGGCGGCGCGCTGCAGTACATCGACGGGTACGTCGGCGGCGCGGCCGGATTCGTCGAGCGGGCCGTCGAGTTCGAGAAGGCGTACGGCGAGCGCTTCGCCCCGCCGACCCTGCTGCTCGAGAAGGCCGAGAAGCGCGAGACCTTCGCCCAGTAACGCTGACGAGAGGATTCTGGCCCTGTGACGAGAGGATTCTGGCCCGCGACGAGTGCCGGGATTCTCTCGCCGCGGGGCCAGAACTCTCTCCTCACCGTTGGTTGAGGCGCCAGATCTGGCCGTTCCAGTTGGGATTGCCCATCGCACCCGTCGACGGGGCGATCGAGAACGCCGCGACGTACGGCTTGCCGTGCTTCACGACGACGCCCGCGGGGAACGGGACTGCGTACGCCTTGCGCTTGCCGTTCGGGAGCACCCGCACGACCCGACCCGGGAAGCACGTCGGGATGTCCTCGAACCCGCACGTGCCGCCGAACAGCTCGCTCACGTAAAGCGTGCCGTTCTTCGCACGCGCCACGCCGGTGACGGTCGTGAAGCCCTTCCACGTACGCGCGACCTTGCCGTTCTGCTTCAGTGACCACACCTTGGCCTTGCCCGGCATCTCCGAGTGCAGCTCGCCGACGAGGATGTTGCCCGTGCGTGCGTCCGTCGCGAGCGACGTCGGCACTGCGTCGACCTTCTTGCCGTACTCCTTCATCTTGTGAAAGACCCGGACCTTGCCCTTCCGAACCTGATAGACGGTGTCTCCGGCCGCATCGGCGACGAGGACCCGCTTCTTCTGCGCAAGAACCGAGTACGGGTTGGACTCGACACCTTCGCCGTCGGGATCGTGGTTCTCCTCGTACTTCGAGATGTCGGCAACCACATGGGCCTTGCCGCCGGGCTTCTTGGCGATGAGCTTCCCGGCCTGCTCGCCCGGCACTCCTTCGGGCATCAGGTCGGGCGGCGCGTACGTGATGATCGCGTAGTACGGACCCCCTCGGCGCTTGCTTGCGCCGTCGCTGCCGACCGCGAACGTACCGTCCGGACCGGCCGCCGACAGCAGATGCGCAATCGGGTTCCATCGGTCGCCCGAGTCGATCACGGTGATCTTGCCGGTGGCGCCGACGCATTGAGCTTCCTCGCCCTCGCCGATGCAGTTCGCCGGGTCGTACGACCCGTGCCCAGCCTGAGCGACCAGGAGCTTTCCACCAGGAGTCAGCGAGAGCTGCCGAGGGTTGTCGAGCTCGTCGGCGATGACCTTGTGTTTGGCCATCTTGGCTTGATCCGGCGGGCTCTGGTCGGCATCGGCGGCCGCCACTGTCGACCCAGCGAGGGCGAGCACGCCCAGCGCACTGGGGATCACCCGCGTACTAAGGGTTCTGGTGTTCATCGAGACTCCAATGGGTAAGCGTTGATGCGCGTTCCGTCACTAAACGGGTCAAGTTACGCGGCATTTATCGGAAAGGTACGCAGCGCCGCTCGTCATCGCTATACGCTCTTTGGCGTAGCGGGGAGGGCGAAGATGACTGCTACAGCGGGAGAGTCGAGCACCGCCGCTCTGGGGGCAATTGCCGAGCCGGCGCTCGTGTCGAGCATCTCCGACCTGCTGCCCGACATCGTCGAGCGGCTCGCAGCGACTCCCGAGCTTCGCGAATGCGGTGCGTGCCAGCAGTATCTCGCGGCGGCGTTGGAGTTGATCAGCGCGCATCTGCGGCCGGTCGTCTCGGCGCCGCCGGTGGCGCTCACGGCGCGCGAACGCGACGTGCTCACGCTGCTCGCCGGCGGCATGAGCGCCCAGCAGATCGCACGCCGGCTTGAGATCTCGGCCGCGACGGTACGCAAGCATCTCGAGCATGCGTACGCCAAGTTGGACGTACACGACCGTCTCACGGCGACGATCAGGATGCGCGAGCTCGACCTGTTGCCGGATTGAGTCCTGCCGCCGAGCGGTGTCGACTCAGCGCAGCGGGTCGAAGGGGGTCAGTTCGGCGGGCGTACGACCGCTCGTGATCGCCTCGGCGATCAGCTGGCCCGTCAACGGGCCGAGCACGATGCCCCACATGCCGTGTCCGCCCGCCGCGTACACCCGCGGCGATCGCGTCGGGCCGATCAGCGGCAGACCGTCGGCGGTGCACGGACGCGAACCGACCCACTCGCTGCGACGGTCGTCGAAGTCGACACCGGGGCCGAACATCGGGCGAGCCGCCTCGACGATCGCCTCGATCCGGCGGGGGTCGATCGGGACGTCCGGGCGACGGAACTCCATCATCCCCGCGACCCGCAGCCGGTCGCCGAGCGGCGTGCACGCCACCCGCTGGTCGGGCAGGTAGACGGGATTCTCCGGAAGTACGTCCGCCGGGACCGTGAAGCTGTAGCCACGGCCGGCCTGTACGACCTTGCGGACGCCGAACGGGCGGGCCAGCTTGCCGAGCCAGGTGCCCGTCGCCGCGACGACGGCATCGTGCCGCTCGGTACGGCCGCCGCCGAGGTCGAGGACGACACCGTCGCGGTCGTCGCGGATCTCGTCGACGCCGGTTCCCTCGAGAATCGTGCCGCCACGCTCGCGTACCGAAGCGGCAAGGGCCGCGACGTACTCCGGCGGGTTGATGAATCGCTGGCCGCGCAGGCGTACCGCGGCACCGACCCGCTCGGACAGCGCGGGAGTGATCCGGCGCGCCTCGTCACCGTTGAGCAGGTCGTACGCGACGTCCTGCCCCGAGGCCCGTACCTCGTCCAGCTCGTGGACCAGGTGCTCGCGTGCCTTCGCGTCGGTGAAGCAGGCGAGGAACGCCTCCGTCTCGCGCGTCGGGGAGTCGACGCCGGCCTTGGCGAGCAGGTCGAACGACTCGAGCGCGCGCCGGCTCACCGGTGCGTACGCGCGCAGGCTGCGCCGCCAACGGCGTGCCGTGCTGGCCCGGGTGAAGCCGCTCAGGAACCGCAGCAGGCCGGGGTCAGCGCTCACCGGTACGTACACCGGCGAGCTCGGGCTGAGGACGGCCTTCACGCCGTACGTGAGTACCGAGGGCTCGGGCAGGGGAACGGTCAGCGCCGGTGTCAGCCAGCCCGCGTTGCCCCAGGAGGAGCCCGCCGCGACGTGGTCGCGCTCGTACACCGTGACCTCGACGCCACGGTCCTGCAGGAACCACGCTGTGGAGAGTCCGACCATGCCGCCGCCGACGACAGCCACCCGCCGAGGGGTCGCGCCATTGCGACCGAGTTCGCTCATCATGCGGCCACCATAACTTTTCGGCAACGGCGCCTCGCGAGGGGTTCAGCGACCGGTCAGTAGGTTCGCGAACCGGCTGATTCGGCTCGGCCTCCGAAGCCCCGCGGCCTCCCGCCGGTCGGCCTCTCTGTACAGCGTGTACATCGACTGAACTCCCAGCCAGCGCAGGGGTTCTGGCTCCCATGGCCGAACGTGACGATCGGTCCACGGCAGCGAAACGAGGTCGGAGTCGTGGCCGAGCACGAGGTCCGCGAGGGTGCGCCCGGCGAGGTTCGTCGTGGTGAGCCCGCTGCCGACGTACCCGCCTGCCCAGCCGAGCCCCGACGAGCGGTCGAGGGTCACGCTCGCGCACCAGTCGCGCGGCACGCCGAGCACGCCGCACCACGCGTGCGCGACCGGCAGGCCGTACGTCGCGGGGAACTGACTGTGCAGGATCGCCCGCAGCGACTCGATGGTCCACGCCTGGGTCACGCCGTCGGTGTCGGTACGCGAGCCGAAGCGGTAGGGCCGGCCCCGGCCGCCGATGGCGATCCGGCCGTCGGCCGTGCGCTGCGCGTAGCTGTACGCATTCGCATTGTCGCCGACGAGCTCGGCACCCGACCAGCCGATCTCGTCCCACACCTGGGCGGGCAGCGGCTCCGTTGCGATCATCGAGGAGTTCATCGGCAGCCATTCGCGGCGCCGACCGGAGACGCTCGCGGTGTACCCCTCGAGGCAGCGCAGCACGTACTCGGCGCGCACGACGCCGCGCCCCGTCACCGCGCGACCGGCCTCGATCGCCGTGACTTCGGTGCCCTCGTAGATCGTGACCCCGAGCCGACGCACTGCCGCGGCGACGCCCTGGACGAGCTTCGCCGGCTGTACTCGTGCGCAGTGCGGGCTGTAGATCGCGCCGAGGGCGCCCTCGACGCGCACCCGGTCGCGTACCTCGGCACGCGACAGCCGCCGCTCGTGGGTCTCGTCGATGCCCCACTCCGCATTCGCGGCGAGTGTCGCCTCCAGCCGGGCGAGCTGCGGCTCCGATCGGGCGACGTGGAGCACACCGTCCTTGACGATGTCGGCGTCGACACCCTCCGCGGCGCAGACGCCGATCACCTCGTCGACGGCCGACTCCATCTCGCGTACGAGGCGGGTGACTCCTTCGCGGCCGCCCGTCTTCGCGTACCGCTTCGAGGTTGCCGGCGACCTCCGCCGACAGCCAGCCGCCGTTGCGGCCCGACGCGCCGTAGCCCGCGAACTCCTTCTCCAGCAGCACGATGCGCAGATCGGGCCGTTGTTTGGCAAGGTAGTACGCGGTCCACAGGCCGGTCAGCCCCGCGCCGACGATGCAGACATCGGCGGTGGTGTCGCCGGCCAGCGCGGGCGCGCGCTCGGGGATGCCGATCTGGTCGTACCAGAAAGACACGCCGCCGTTGGTGATGCCATTCGTGTTCTCGGTGCGGTACGCACGGGTGCTCATCCAGGCAATCTACGTCCGCCCACTGAGCCGCACGTTTGTGCCCTACCCAAAACGATTTCGCAAGGCCGAAACGTGCGGCCCACGGGGGCTTAGCCCTGCCGGCCGCGCGGGCGCAACGAGACCTGAGGGAGCGGCGGCGCGGGCATCCGTTCCCCGCCGAACGAGTCGACGACGCCGTAGTCGGAGGTCTCCATCCACGACTTGCGCATGGACTCGATCTCCGCGTGACTGCGGCCGATGAAGTTCCACCACATCACCAGCTCCTCGTCGAACGGCTCGCCGCCGAGGAGGAGGAACACGGCACTGCCCGAAGCGGTGAGCTCGGTGCGACCGAGGCCGAGGTACGCGAGCGAGCCCGGTGCTACGCGCGTGCCGTCGATCTCCACGGCGCCGCTTGCGACGACCACGGCGTACTCGAACTCGTCGCGCAACGGCAGGGACGTCTCGCCGTCGAGGCGCACCTCTGCACCGACGATCGGTGTGTACGTACGTGCCTGCGACTCGATGTCTGCGAGTGAGCCGAGCAGTACGCGTACCCGGGCGTCGCCGATCTCACCCGCGGGCAGGTCTCGGTGGTGCTCCCAGCCGGGCTCGCCGGAGCGACTCCCGTCGGGGAGGGCGACCCACAGCTGCATACCGTGCAGCAACCGCGGCCGGTCCTGCGGTGACGCCTCCGAGTGGGAGATCGCTCGGCCGGAAGTCATCAGGCCCAGCTCGCCGGGCGAGATGAGCTGATCGCTGCCGCGGCTGTCCTGGTGATGCACCGCGCCCTCGTACAGCCAGCTCACGGTCTGCAGCCCGGAGTGCGGATGAGGCGGCACCTGCATGCCCCGCGTCGTCGAGATGTCGTCGGGTCCGTAGTGGTCGACGAAGCACCACGCACCCACCATCCGGCGGTGCCGCTGCGGCAGCATCCGATTGACGATCGTCTCGTCCCGAGCGTGGTCCGAACCGTCAGAGCCCTGCTCCAGCGGTCGTCTCGGGCTCAGCGGCACGAGTCGCCCGGGCAGCACGTCGAGCGTCGGCCCCGTGCTCGAGTCGGCGACGCACAGTGACTCCGCCGGGTCTCGTTCGAGGTTGCTCACCCTCGCAGCGTACGACCTCCAACGGCAGTAGGGTGCAGTCACCGTCGAAGGGGGATCGGATGCGACTCGCTGTCGTACGTACGGCCGCTGCGGTCGGCGCCATCAGTCTTGCCGCCTCGCTGCTCGGCGCACCTGCCGATGCCGACCGCGGGCCGACCGCCGCCGAGCCGGCGCAAGTCGAGGCGCCCGTTCCGGATATCAACTGGCGAGCCTGCAAGGGCGCCGCGAAGTACGACTGCGCGCAGGTGCGCGTACCGCTCGACTACGACAAGCCCAAGGGTGCAAAGACCCGTCTTCGGCTCACGCGGGACCCCGCAAACAAGCCCAAGCGGCGCATCGGCACCCTCTTCGTCAACCCGGGTGGCCCGGGCGGGAGCGCCGCCGACTTCGCACTCGACGCCGGACACCTGTTCGGCAAGGCCGTCCGACAGCGCTTCGACATCGTCGGCGTCGATCCGCGTGGGGTGGGCGGCTCGGCGTCCGTCATCTGCAAGGGCAAGTGGCACCAGCCGCCGAAGCGACCCGACCTGCCGTTCCCGCTGATGCGCAAGGCGGAAGGTCGATGGATCAAGGCCGACAATGACCTGCGGGCATTCTGCGCCAAGCACGGCACGGACGTCATGGACAACATGTCGACCGCCGACACCGCGCGCGACATGGACCTGATCCGACAGGCTCTCGGCGATGAGAAGCTCACGTACTACGGGGTCTCGTACGGCACGTACCTGGGATCCACGTACGCCGCGCTCTTCCCCGATCGGGTCCGCGGGCTCATCCTCGACGGCGTCCTCGACCCGGTCGCGTGGTCGACCGGACGAGGTAAGGCCGGCAAGAAGCTACCGTTCTCGACCCGTCTCCGCAGCGGCTATGGGGCGTACGAAGCGTGGGCCTCCGCGCTCGACGAATGTGCACGCGTCGGCAAGACGCGCTGCGGGGCGTCGCGTGACGTGGGCCAGATGTGGCGCACGGTGGTCCGGAAGGCGCGCAAGGGCAAGCTGACCATCGGCGGCGAGAAGCTGCGTTATGAGTGGCTCGTCAGCGACGTTCTCGGCGGCCTGTACTCGCGCTCGAACTACCGGTACCTGATGCGGTATGTGCAGGGCCTCCACCGCGCCTCGACCTCGAAGCCCGGCACCCGTGCGTACGAGCGGGCAGCTGCCGATGTCAAGCGGCTGCAGGAGCGACTGCGTGCGATCCGCCGAGAGCTGCCCGGGCCGTACGCGGCCGTGAACGCGGGGGCGCGGAAGCGGACCTACTTCGACGCATTCGCCGGCGTGAGCTGTTCCGACTCGGTCAATCCGAAGCGGCCGAAGGCGTGGGTCAAGGCGAGTAAGCGCGACGACTACGCAATGCCGTGGTTCGGTCGACTGTGGACCTGGCAGTCGTCGGTGTGTGCTCGATGGCCGGGTTCCTCGGCGGATGCGTTCAGGGGACCGTGGCGGGTGAAGACCTCCGCGCCAGTGCTGCTCATCGGCAACTCGCACGACCCCGCGACACCCATCAGTGGGGCGCGTGCAGCGAACCGGGTCCTCGACGGCTCCCGGTTGCTGATGCTCGACAGCTGGGGCCACGGTGCGATCGGTGAGAGTCGCTGCGTCACCGCCACGATGGGCCGTTACCTGGTCGCGCGGAAGCTGCCCGCCGCGGGCACGGTGTGCAAGCCCAACCGGAC
Source organism: Solicola gregarius (assembly GCF_025790165.1). Lineage (GTDB taxonomy): Bacteria > Actinomycetota > Actinomycetes > Propionibacteriales > Nocardioidaceae > Solicola > Solicola gregarius. The sequence goes on along the minus strand of NZ_CP094970.1, from coordinate 1,812,565 downwards.
GTTGTTCCCACCCAGGAGCTGACCGCGCCCAGGCGCTGACCCCCCGTGGGCCGCACGTTCTGGCCCCGAAATCGCAGTATCTGCGGCCGAAACGCGCGGCTCACGGGAGGGGTGGGGCTAGAACGCGGCCTAGAACGCGAGACCCTTCTCGGCGACGACGAGCCCGGACTCCTGGACGATCAGCCCGTTCGCTCGATCGGCCTCTGCGTCATCACCGATCCGCATGCCCGCGGGCACGCTCACCCCCTTGTCGAGAATCGCGTTGTGCACCTGGGCTCCCTTGCCGACGTACACCTCGTCGAGGAGCACGGAGTCGGTGACGACCGCGTCGGCGTCGACGAAGCACCGCGGCGACAGCACCGACTCGCGTACGGTGCCGCCCGTGATGACCGCACCGGCGGACACGATCGCGTCCTCGGTACGAGCGGGCTCGCCGTTCGCGCCACGTACCAGCTTCGCGGGCGGATGCGGACCGTAGTGCGTGTACGTCGGCCACTCGTAGTTGTAGAGGTTGAAGACCGGCAGCGGCGACACGAGATCCATGTGCGCCGCGTGGTACGACTCGAGGGTTCCGACGTCGCGCCAGTAGTCGCGATCGCGGTTGTACGAGCCGGCGACGTCGTTGTCGCGGAAGTCGTACACCGCCGCCTCACCGCGCGCGGCAAGGGCGGGCACGACGTCGCCGCCCATGTCGTGGTTCGTCGACTCGTTGCGCGCGTCCGCCGAGACCGCCTCGACCAGCGCATCGGTCTCGAACACGTAGTTGCCCATCGACGCGAGCACCTCGTGTGGGCTGTCGGGCAGCGGCACGGGTGCGGCCGGCTTCTCCCGGAAGTCGACGATCCGGCGCGGGCTCGTCGGGTCGACCTCGATGACGCCGAGCTGCCCGGCCTCGCCGATCGGACGTCGGATCGCGCCGACCGTCGCGGCCGCGCCCGTCTCGCGGTGTGCCGCGACCAGCTGCGAGAAGTCCATCCGATACACGTGGTCGGCGCCGGCCACCAGCACCAGATCGGGTCGGGCGTCGCGGATCAGGTTGAGGCTCTGGTAGATCGCGTCGGCGCTGCCGAGATACCACCGCTTACCGACCCGCTGCTGGGCGGGCACGGGCGCGACGTACTCGTCGAGCATGGTCGGCAGCCGCCAGGCGGTGCTGATGTGCCGGTCGAGGCTGTGCGACTTGTACTGCGTCAGGACGATGACCTGTAAGTAGCCGGAGTTCACGATGTTCGACAGCGTGAAGTCGATCAGCCGGTACGTGCCGCCGAACGGCACCGCCGGCTTCGCCCGGTCGGCCGTCAGCGGCAGCAGCCGCTTGCCCTCGCCACCCGCGAGGACGATCGCGAGCACCGAGGGGTTGCGTGTACGTCGCACCCGGCCGAGCGTAGACCCCCCGCATCGGGTCCGGGTTCGCGCCGAGGTACGTCGTCCCGACGGATGGCGACCCCGCTATTGGCAGGACGACGTACCTCGGCGACCGCTACGGTGGAGCAACGGGGTCGATACGAGGAGAACGTATGCGGGTCGACATCCTGAGCCGCGAGTATCCGCCCGAGGTGTACGGCGGTGCTGGTGTCCACGTCGCCGAGCTCGCGGCCGCGTTCCGCGCGCGTGACGACGTCGACCTTCGGGTGCGCTGCTTCGGAGACTCCCGCGACGAGGAGGGTACGACCGGGTACCTGACGCCCGTCGAACTCGCCGATGCGAGTGCGGCGATTCGTACCCTGGCAACGGATCTGACGATGATCGACGACTGTGCCGGCGCCGACGTCGTCCACTCGCACACGTGGTACGCGAACCATGCCGGCCATCTCGGTTCGTTGCTGCACGGCGTACCGCACGTCGTCACCGCGCACAGCCTGGAGCCGCTGCGGCCGTGGAAGGCCGAACAGCTCGGCGGTGGGTACGCGATCAGCTCGTGGGTCGAGCGGCAGGCGTACGAGAACGCCGCCCGCGTCATCGCCGTCAGCGATGCGATGCGTGCCGACGTTCTGCGGTGTTACCCGTCGATCGACCCTGATGCCGTCGCCGTCGTGCGCAACGGCATCGACACCGACGACTGGGCGCCGCACCCGGATCGGGCGCGGGTGCGTGCGTTGGGCGCCGATCCCGACCTGCCGAGCATCGTGTACGTCGGCCGGGTGACCCGGCAGAAGGGTCTGCCGCACCTGCTTCGCGCCGCACGACTGCTCCCGCGCGATACGCAGCTGGTGCTCTGCGCGGGCGCCGCCGACACCCGCGAGGTCGAGCGAGAGGTCGAGGCGCTGGTCGCCGAGCTGCGCGCGACGCACGACCGGATCGTGTGGATACCGCAGCTCCTCGCCCGCCACGACGTCGTCGCCATGCTGTCTGCAGCGACCGTGTTCGTCTGCCCCTCCGTGTACGAGCCGCTCGGCATCGTCAACCTCGAGGCGATGGCATGCGAGACCGCCGTGGTCGCGACGGCTACCGGCGGTATCCCCGAGGTGGTCGCGGACGGCGAGACGGGGTGGCTGGTGCCGATCGAGCAGCTCGACGACGGCACGGGGGCGCCGGTCGACCCCACGGCCTTCGAGCGCGACCTTGCCGCCGTACTGGCCGATGCGCTGTCCGATCCCGAACGCGCGACCGCGTACGGAAAGGCCGGGCGACGCCGTGCGTACGAGCTCTTCAGCTGGGAGGCGGTCGCCGAGCAGACCCTCGACGTGTACCGCGGCGTGCTGTCCGCCTGACCTCACGTCCCTCGCGGGAGTGACCCGGTTCGCCTCAGCGGACGATCTCTCGCGGCACGCGCGATGCGAGATTCGGCCACATGTCAAGCGATACGAACGTTCTGACGACCGGAACCGCGTCCAGAGGCCCGCTGCGCACCGCGTGGCGGTCGGCACACGAGCCTGCCGTCGGCGTGCCCCGGCGGACGCTGCTGCTCGCATACGCGGTCCCGTTCCTGGTCCTGCCGAGCAGCATCTGGCGGATACTCACCGTCGCACTTCATGTACCGCTGATGGACGAGGCGCCCGCCGGAGCGGACGTCAACGGCAACCTCCCGGAGTGGATCCCGATCGAGCTGTACGTCGTCTTGCTGTCGATCGGTTCCGAGCTGCTCGCCTTCACAGCGATCGGTCTGGTCGCACGGTGGGGTGAGGTGTTTCCCCGCTGGCTGCCCGGGCTGCGTGGACGCCGCGTGCCGATCAGTCTCGCCGTCGTTCCCGCTGCCCTCGGGTCGGTGGTGCTCACCCTGCTCTGGGGCTGGGCCGCGCTCACCGCGGTCTTCACGAAGACCATCCAATGGGGAGACGTCCCCTCCTACAGCCCGTTCGCCCAGTACGACTACCAGTTCGCCGTCGCCAGCATCGCGTACCTCCCGCTCGTGTTGTGGGGACCGTTCCTCGCCGCGCTGACGGTCGGCTACTACCGGCGCCGCACCGGACGGTGACCCTCTGCCGACGGAGGGCCCGACCTGGGTCGGCGGGGCTAGCGTTCGAAGCGCGCATCGCGGCGCACCGGACAGAAGGACACTGCCATGGCACTGAGCCGTCGAGCTTTCCTCTCCACCTCCACCGGTCTCGGCCTCGGTGCTGCGCTCGGGACCACTGCACTTCCGCAGGGGATGCTGCCGAGCGCCGGTGCGGCCGCGGTCTACAAACAGACCATCACCGGAGTCGGCAAGGATCCCGACCGGCGCTGGCGGGTCGTCGGCACCGACCTCGGCATACCGTACGTGCTCGAGAACGGCTCGATCGGCTACCTGTTCGGCGACACGTTCAGCTCGGCCCTTCCCGGCGGGCCGGACTGGCGGTCGCCGGTGATGCTGCGCTCGGCAAGTCAACCGGGGAGCCCCGGCGGCATCGTCTTCGACAACGCAGCCGGAGTCGCAGGCGACGGGCTCGCGCCCGAGATCATGTACAACGGGCACAAGACCGACGACGGCGCGGGCACCCCCGAGTTCACGGTGATCCCCAACGACGGGATCAGCTTCCCCGAGACCGGCGACCAGATCATCTCGTACATGAGCATCCGCGAGTGGTACGACCAAGGCGTGCCCCGCTGGCGTACGAACTACGCGGGGATCGCCCACTCCACCGACAGCGGCAACCACTTCACCCGGACGCCGTACGTCTGGTGGAACAACGACGCGAACAACGACCCGTTCCAGATGTGGACCATGCAGCGCGGCGACGACGGGTACGTCTACATCTTCTCGGTCGCTCCCGGCCGCCAGGTCGGCCCGATGATGCTGCGGCGGGTGCCGTGGGACGCGATGTTCGACCAGGGCGCGTACCAGGGCTGGGGCTACGCCAACGGCAAGTGGGACTGGAACAACCCGTGTACGCCGATCCTGGAGGGCTCGATGGGCGAGCCGTCGGTACGCAAGCTCCAGGACGGTACGTGGGCGATGTCCTACCTGCGCGAGGGCGACACGGCGATCGTCACGCGTACCGCCGAGGGCCCGGACAAGCCGTGGTCGCCCGAAGTGGTGCAGGTGACGTTCGCGCAGGAGCCCTACCTGTACGGCGGGTTCATCCACCCGTGGTCGAACTCCGGACCCGGCAACCTGCACCTGATGGTGTCGAAGTGGACGACCGAGGCGTACCACGTGAGCCAGTTCGTCGGCATGCTCTGAGTGCCACCCACGACGGTGCGACCCGCCGTCGCACCCGTGGCGGGCGAACTCGGGCGAACGCTGCGAAGATGACGGGATGACCACCGAACGCACCGCTGTTCGCCGTGAGGACGCCTTCGACGTGTCCGCCGTCGCCGGGTGGCTCGGCGACGAGGTCGGCATCACCGGTACGCCGAGCGTCGAGCAGTACCGGGGCGGCGCGTCGAACCTCACGTACCTGCTCGGGTACCCGGACGGGTCGTTGATCCTGCGGCGCCCGCCCACCGGCGCGAAGGCGCGCGGTGCGCACGACATGGTGCGTGAGTACACCGTGCAGCACCGGCTGAAACCGGCGTTCTCGTACGTTCCGGAGATGATCGCGCTCTGCACCGACGAGAACGTCATCGGCTCACAGTTCTACGTGATGGAGCGCGTGCCCGGCGTCATTCCGCGGGCCAACCTGCCCGAGGGCTACATGTTGTCGCGCGACGACGCCGGTGAGCTCGCCAGCGTGTTCGTCGACCGGTTCGTCGACCTGCACCGGGTCGATCCCGACGAGGTCGGGCTGAGCGAGCTCGGGCGCGGCGACGGTTACGTCGCGCGGCAGCTCCGCGGATGGACCGACCGCTATCGCAACGCGCTGACTCCCGGTGCACCCGACTTCGGTGCGATCACCAGCTGGCTGGAACGCCTACAGCCTCCGGACGTCGACAGCTGCGTGATCCACAACGACTTCCGGTTCGACAACCTGGTGCTCGACGAGAGCCTGACCAAGGTGCGCGCGGTGCTCGACTGGGAGATGTCGACCGTCGGAGACCCGCTGATGGACGTCGCGTGCGCGCTCGCGTACTGGGTCCAGGCCGACGACCCGCCCGGCATGCTCGCGCTGCGTAAGCAGCCGACGCACCTGCCGGGGATGCCGACGCGCGCCGACGTGTTCGAGTACTACTGCCTGCGAATGGACCTGTCGCCCGACGCCTGGCCGTTCTACGAGGTGTTCGGTACCTTCCGGCTCGCGGTGATCCTGCAGCAGATCTACTACCGCTACCACCTCGGTCAGACCTCGAACCCCGACTTCGCCGGTTTCGGCGCCACGGTCGAGTACCTGCACGGTCGGTGCCACGAGATCCTCTCGCATGCGTAGAGGTGCTCGCGAGCCCAGCAACCCGTCGCTGTGCCTGACCTCTTAGGCTCCGGGTGTGACGATTCGAAGCAATGACCGTGTCGTGGTGACCGGCGCCGCATCCGGGCTCGGACTTGCCCTCGTTCGCCAGTTCGTCCGCCGAGGTGCCCGGGTGCTCGCGACCGATCTCGCCGACGACCGGCCCGCTTCACTCGACGACGTGCCGGGCGTTGCCTATCGCCGGCTCGACGTACGCGCGGACGCCGACTGGGACGACACCCTCGAGTGGGTACGCGACGAGTGGCACGGTCTCGACCTCCTCGTCAACAACGCCGGGGTCGCCGCAGGCGGTCGGCTCGAGCTCACCACGATGGATCAGTGGCAGTGGATCGTCGACATCAACCTGCTCGGAGTCGTACGCGGCTGTCGTACGTTCACGCCGATGCTGAAGGGCCAGCGCGCGGGTCACGTCGTCAACGTCGCATCGGCGGCCGGGCTCGTCCATCCGCCGCGGATGTCGGAGTACAACTCGGTCAAGGCCGGCGTCGTCGCGCTGAGCGAGACGCTGCACTACGAGCTCGCGCCGTACGGCGTCGACGTCTCCGTCGTGTGCCCGTCGTTCTTCCGGACCAACCTGGCGGCCTCCTTGCGCGGCAACGACCCCGACTCCCGGGCGTCCGCGCAGCGGCTGATCGACGAGTCGCCGCGATCGGCGGACACGATCGCGGGCCGCGTGCTCGCGGGAGTCGACGCGCGCCGGCATGTCATCCTCACCGACCGCGACGGTCGGATCGGGTACTACGCGAAGCGACTCGCGCGTCCCCTGTACGACGCGATCATGCTCCGCGAGTCGGCGAAGATGGTCGCCCGCGAGGGTGACGGCTGATGTCGCTGGTCGTACTCGTCCGTCACGGACAAGCGTCGTGGGGTGCGGCCGACTACGACGTGCTGTCCGAGCACGGCCATGCGCAGGCGCGCAGTCTCGGCGCTTCCTGGCGTACGTCCGGGTTCGAGCCGACTCAGCTGGTGAGCGGGCGGATGCGCCGGCACCGCGAGACGGCCGACGAGATCCGGGTCGGGTACGGCGCCGCGCCTCCGTACGACGTCGTCGACGGTCTCGAGGAGTTCGACCATGTCGACGTGTTCGCCGAGTCGATCGGTGCCGACGGCAGCCTGCCGGACCTCGACGCGTCCGCCATGGAGCAGATGTTCGGCGAAGGGCTGCGTCGCTGGATCACCGCCGACGGCTCCCGTACGTACCGCGAGACCTACCGTCAGTTCCGGGCGCGGGTCGGCGACGCGTTCGCGGGTCTGCTCGGACGCTTCGACGCCGACGACAAGGCGGTTGTGGTCACGTCGGGTGGTGTGATCGCGGCGATCGTGTGCGACCTGCTCGGTGTCGACGACGAACGCTGGCCGGCGCTCGCCGCACCGATCATCAACACGAGTACCCACAAGGTGCTCGTACGCGACGCGCGACCGATGCTCGTATCGTTCAACGAACACGCACATCTGGCAACGGCCGACATCACGTACGCATGACGCGGGAGCGAACGCATATGCGACAGAACATCTGGATCACGGGAGCGAGCGCCGGGCTCGGCGAGGGCATGGCCCGACTGTTCGCGCAGAACGGCCACAACCTCGCCCTGGCGGCGCGCCGGCTCGATCGTCTGGAGGCGTTGCGAGACGAGCTGGTCGCCGCGAACCCGACGATCGAGGTGAGCTGCCACGAGCTGGACGTCAACGACCACGATCGTGTCTTCGACGAGTTCACCGCGGCCACGACGGCGCTCGGTGGCATCGACCGGGCGATCGTCAACGCCGGTCTCGGCAAGGGCGCGCGCATCGGCAGCGGCAGGTTCGACGCGAACCGCGACACCGCGATGACCAACTTCGTCGCGGCGCTTGCCCAGTGCGAGGCGGCGATGGCGCACTTCTACGAGCGGGAGTCGGGTCATCTCGTACTCGTGTCGTCGATGTCCGGGATGCGCGGCATGCCGGGTTCGATGACCACGTACGCGGCGACGAAGGCGGGTCTGGCGATGCTCGGCGAGGGGATTCGCGCCGATCTGATGCGCCGACCTGTCGCCGGCATCAAGGTGACGACCCTCTACCCGGGCTTCATCGCCTCCGAGATGAACGAGCGCGCAGCGGAGGCCGGCGCCGGCGGCACCAAGCTGATGGTCGATACCGAGACCGGGTGTCGCGCCTTGGTCGCCGCGATCGACAAGGAGGTAACCGAGGCGGAGGTGCCCGGCTGGCCGTGGAAGCCGATCGGCTTCGTGATGCGCCACGCGCCGCTCTCGGTCGTACGCCGGATGGTGTGACCCGTCCATGCTCTAGGAGCGACGAGCAACTTCTGTCTCGCGAAGCTACGGGCACCCACAGCGGCAAATCTGCAACAGCTTCTATACGTGGGGACTCCCACTGGAACCTCCCCGAGTCTCGTGGGGAACCCCACGACACTTACAAGCAGTCGTGACTGTTTGTTAGAGTCACCCCATGGCCATCGAGTCGCGGGAGCGTCCGCAGCGCACACCCCAGGGCGAACGCACCCGCGCCATGCGTACGCGGCTGCTCGACGCGACGATCGACTGCCTCGTGGAGCGCGGCTGGTCGGGTACGACGACCACGCTGGTCTCGGAGCGAGCCGGCGTGTCGCGCGGAGCTCAGCTCCATCACTTCCCCACCAAGCAGGCGCTTGTCGTCGACGCGGTGGAGTACATCGCGACCAAGCGCCGCACCGAGCTGGAGGCGGCCGCGGAGCATCTGCCCGCGCGCCGGCGTACGCGGGCCGTGCTCGAGATCCTGAGCGAGCAGTTCACCAGCCCGGTGTTCCTCGCCGCCCTCGAGCTCTGGGTCGCCGCGCGCACCGACGAGACCCTCCGCGACGCCGTCGGACCGCTCGAGCAGCGCATCGGACGCGAGACGCATCGCCAGACGGTCACGCTGCTGGGGGTCGACGACTCCGACGGCGGAGCGCGCGAACTTGTCCAGGCGACGCTGGACCTGCTGCGCGGGCTCGGCCTCGCCGCCACCCTCGCTGACGACTCACGTCGCCGCAAGCGCATTCTCGACACCTGGGCGAAGACGCTCGACGATACGATCGGAGCAGCCAGTTGAGTGACCGACTCGCCGAGGTTCTGGGCGACCTCGATGCCGAAGGCGCCCAGCTCGACAGCTGGGTGTGCGACCTCCCCGCCGACAGCTGGCCGACTCCCACGCCGGCGCCGGGCTGGACGGTCGCGCACCAGATCGCGCACCTGCACTGGACCGACGAGGCGTCGCTCAAGGCGATCGCCGGCGACGACTTCGCCGACGTACTGCAGGCGGCCGCCGCAAACCCGACCGGGTACGTACACACCGGCGCCGAGGCTCTGGCCGCCATCGCGCCGGCCGAGCTGCTCGTGCGGTGGCGCGAAGGCCGGGCGCGGCTCTCCGGTGCGTTGCGGGACGTACCGAAGGGTGAACGAATCGCCTGGTTCGGGCCGCCGATGAGCCCCGCGAGCATGGCGACCGCCCGGCTGATGGAGACCTGGGCACATGCGCACGACGTCGCCGGGGCGCTCGGCCTCGAGGTTCCGGTCACGTCACGGGTCCGCCATGTCTGCCACCTGGGCGTACGCACCCGCGGGTTCGCGTACGCGGTGCGCGGGCTGCAGGTACCCGACACCGAGGTGTACGTCGAGCTGACGGGGCCCGAGGGCGAGACCTGGACCTGGGGGTCGACCGAGGCGCCGGAGCGGGTCACGGGTTCGGCGTGGGACTTCGGCCTACTCGTCACGCGCCGGCGGCATCTCGACGACGTCGACGTACACGCCGACGGGTCCGACGCCGAGCAATGGCTCACGATCGCGCAGGCTTTCGCAGGCCCACCCGGGCGTGATCCGGTACGGCTGTCCGAACGGGAACCGGCATGACCGCTGTCCGGATCGGCAACGCGTCGGGCTTCTACGGAGACCGGCGCTCCGCCTTCGCTGCGATGCTCGAGGGCGGCGACCTCGACTACCTCACCGGCGACTACCTCGCCGAGCTCACGATGCTGATCCTGGGCCGCGACAAGCTGAAGGACGAGTCGCTCGGCTACGCGAAGACGTTCGTACGCCAGCTCGAGGACTGCCTCGGCCTCGCAGTCGACAAGGGCGTGCGCATCGTCACGAACGCCGGCGGACTCAATCCGGCCGGCCTCGCCGACCGGCTACGCCAGATCGCAGCCGAGCAAGGCATCTCGGCGTCGATCGCGCACGTCGAGGGCGACGACCTGCTCCCGCGCGCCGACGACCTCGGCTTCGCAAAGGCGCTGACCGCGAACGCGTACCTCGGTGCGTTCGGTATAGCGGAGGCACTCCGCGGTGGTGCGGACGTCGTGGTCACCGGGCGGATCACGGATGCATCGCTCGTGGTCGGTCCCGCGATCGCGCACCACGACTGGTCGCGCACCGACTACGACGCGCTCGCGGGTGCAGTGGCCGCCGGTCACGTGATCGAGTGCGGTACGCAGGCGACCGGCGGCAACGTCGCGGGATTCGAAGCGCTCGACCTCACAACGCCTCAGGGGCGGCAGTTCGGCTTCCCCATCGCGGAGGTCGAGGCGTCGGGCGACTCGGTCATCACGAAGCATCCGGGCACGGGCGGAGCGGTCACGCTCGACACCGTGACGGCCCAGCTCGTCTACGAGATCGACTCACCCGCGTACCTCGGTCCGGACGTGGTCGCCCGGCTCGACTCGCTCGCGCTCGTGGCCGAAGGGCCGGACCGGGTTGCGATCTCGGGCGTACGAGGGTCGGCCCCGCCACCACAGGCGAAGGTCTGCCTCAACCGTCTCGGTGGCTTCCGCAACAGCGTGGAGTTCTTGCTCACCGGGCTCGACATCGACGCGAAGGCATCGCTCGTACGTGAGCAGCTGACCGATGCGCTCTCGTCCTCGCCGCCGGACTCCGTCGAGTGGCAGCTAGAGCGTACGTCGCAGCCCGATCCCGCGACGCAGGCCGAGGCGACGGCCCGGTTGCGGTGCGAGGTGCGGTCCTCGTCGCCGGAAGCCGTCGGCCGGGCGTTCTCCGGTGCGGCCGTCGAGTTAGCGCTCGGCTCGATCCCCGGCTTCACGCTCACCGCGCCGCCGGGCAGCGGTTCGCCGTACGGGGTGTACGCACCCGCGTACGTCGACCAGGACGTCCCCGAGCACTGCGTGGTGCATGCCGACGGCTCGCGTACGCCGATTCCGCCGCCGCCCGAGTCGGGGTCTATGTGGCATCGGTCCAATAGGTCTCAACCGATGCCACATAGACCCCGAGACCAGAGAGCGCTCAGCCGCACCACCCGGGCACCGCTCGGCCGCATCGCGTACGCCCGCAGCGGAGACAAGGGCGGCGACTCGAACGTCGGCGTGTGGGTACGCAGCGACCATCCGCGCGCCGCCGAGGCGTACGACTGGCTGCGTACCCTGCTGGACGAGAAGGCCGTCCGGCAGCTGCTGCCCGAGGCCGCCGACCTCGAGATCGACGTGTACGAGCTGCCCGACCTGCGCGCCGTCAACATCGTGCTGCACGGCCTCCTCGGTGAGGGCGTCGCCGCCTCGACGAGGTTCGACCCGCAGGCGAAGGCGGTCGGCGAGTGGCTCCGCGCGCGGCAGGTGGACGTGCCCACCGAGCTGCTCATGGAGACGCCATGACCGACGCGTGGGCGGCGCCCGAACGGCAAGCACTGCGGGAGAGCGCGACTCGGTTCACCGAGCGTGAGATCGTCCCCTATCTCCCCGACTGGGAGGACGCCGGCGAGGTGCCTCGCGAGCTGCACAAGCGCGCGGCGGCGGCAGGTCTGCTCGGTGTCGGGTTCGCCGAAGACGTCGGCGGCCAGGGCGGCACGGTGGTCGACGTCAGCGTCATCACGGAGGCGGTCATCGAGGCGGGCGGGTCCTCCGGACTCGTTGCCGCGCTGTTCACCCACGGCATCGCGCTGCCGCATATCGTCGCGTCGGCGTCGACCGAGCTGATCGACCGCTACGTCCGCCCGACGCTCGCGGGGGAGACGATCGGGTCGCTCGCTATCACCGAACCCGACGGTGGTTCCGACGTCGCAAGCCTCCGCACCCGTGGCACGCGAGACGGCGACGCGTACGAGGTGACCGGCAGCAAGACGTTCATCACCTCGGGCGTACGCGCAGACTTCGTCACCACCGCGGTCCGTACCGGCGGCGACGGCGCCGGGGGCATCTCGCTGCTGGCGATCGACAAGGACACTCCCGGCTTCACGGTCACCCGACCCCTTCGCAAGATGGGCTGGCTGTGCTCCGACACGGCCGAGCTGGCGTTCGACCACGCGCGTGTACCCGCTGCCAACCTGATCGGTGAACAAGACGCCGGGTTCGTCGCCATCATGCGCCAGTTCGTGCACGAGCGGCTCAGCCTCGCCGTGCAGGCGTACGCGACCGCGCAGCGTTGCCTCGATCTCGCGGTCACGTACGCCAAGCAGCGCGAGACGTTCGGCCGTCCGCTGATCGGCCGGCAGGTGATCCGGCACAAGCTGGTCGACATGCACCGGGCGACCACGACGGCACGCGCGTACACCCGAGGGGTCATCGAGCGGGCCGTCGAGCCGGGTGACGACAACTCTCAGCTCTCGTTGGCGCTCGATGCCAGCATCGCGAAGAACGATGCCGTCGAGGCCTGCGACCACGTCGTCGACGAGGCGGTGCAGATCTTCGGCGGTGCGGGCTATCTGCGGGAGTCGGAGGTCGAACGCCACTACCGTGACGCCCGCATCCTCGGCATCGGCGGCGGCACCAACGAGGTCCTGAACGACCTGTCGGCAAAGCTTCTGGGGTACGGAGCGGCGAGGGCGCAGTGAGGTACGAGCGAGCAACGAGCGCGACCAAGGGGCCAGCATGATCAAGACGAGTGTCGATCCGACGTCCGAGACGTACGAAACCAACCGCGACGCCATGGCCGAGCGCGTTGCCGACCTCGCCGAGCAGCACGCCAAGGCAATGGCGGGCGGTGGCGAGAAGTACGTCGAGCGCCACCACAAGCGCGGCAAGCTGCTCGCGCGCGAACGCATCGAGCTGCTCATCGACGAGGACTCCGCGTTCCTCGAACTCTCCAGCCTCGCGGCGTGGGGCACCGACTTCGTGGTGGGCGCCAGCGTCGTCACCGGTATCGGCGTCGTCGAGGGCGTCGAGTGCATGATCATCGCAAATGACCCAACGGTCAAAGGCGGATCAAGCAACCCGTCGACGCTGAAGAAGGGGCAGCGCGCTGCGCAGATCGCGGCCGACAACCGGCTGCCGACCATCAACCTGGTCGAGTCCGGCGGCGCCGATCTGCCGACCCAGAAGGACATCTTCATCCCGGGCGGCGCGTCGTTCCGCAACATCACCCGGGCGAGTGCGGCGCGCGTACCGACCATCGCTCTGGTGTTCGGCAACTCGACCGCCGGCGGCGCGTATGTGCCGGGCATGAGCGACTACGTCGTGATGGTCGACGGAGGTGCGAAGGTGTTCCTCGGCGGCCCGCCGCTGGTGAAGATGGCCACCGGCGAAGAGTCCGACGACGAGTCGCTCGGTGGTGCGCAGATGCATGCCAGACAGTCGGGCCTGGCCGACTACCTCGCCGCCGACGAGCACGACGCGATCCGACTCGGCCGACAGGTCGTACGCAGGCTGAACTGGCGCAAGCAGGGTGCCGCGCCTGCGGCCGTGTACGACGAGCCGGCACACGATGCGGAGGACCTGCTCGGCATCGTGCCGACCGACCTGAAGGTGCCGTTCGACCCGCGTGAGGTGATCGCACGCATCGTCGACGGATCGGAGTTCGACGAGTTCAAGCCGCTGTACGGCGGCAGCCTGGTCACGGGGTTCGCGCAGCTGCACGGGTATCCGATCGGAATCCTCGCCAATGCGCAGGGGGTTTTGTTCAGCGAGGAGTCGCAGAAGGCGACCCAGTTCATCCAGCTCGCCAACCAGGTCGACACCCCGTTGCTGTTCCTGCACAACACGACCGGCTACATGGTCGGCGCCGAGTACGAGCAGGGCGGGATCATCAAGCATGGCGCGCTGATGATCAACGCGGTCTCCAACAGCACGGTGCCGCACCTGTCGGTGGTCATGGGCGCGTCGTACGGCGCGGGCAACTACGGCATGTCCGGTCGAGCGTACGAGCCGCGCTTCATGTTCAGCTGGCCGAACGCGAAGTCCGCCGTGATGGGGCCGGCGCAGTTGGCGGGTGTCATCAGCATCGTCGCGCGGCAGGCGGCCGAGGCGAAGGGGCAGCCGTATGACGAGGACGCCGATCGGCAGATGCGCGCGTACATCGAGCAGCAGATCGAGGAGCAGTCGCTCGCGTACTTCACGTCGGGGATGCTCTACGACGACGGCGTGATCGACCCGCGCGACACCCGCACGGTGCTCGGCATCTGCCTGTCCGCGATCCACAACGCAGAGGTGAAGGGGGCCGAGCACTATGGTGTCTTCCGGATGTGAGCGGGTGCTGGTTGCGAACCGCGGCGAGATCGCCCGGCGGGTGATGCACACCTGCCGCACACTCGGTATCGAGACCGTCGCCGTGTTTTCCGACGCCGACACGGATGCGCCGTTCGTTGTCGAAGCCGACATCGCCGTACGGCTCCCGGGTGAGGCTGCCGCCGATACGTACCTGCGCGGCGATCGGATCGTCGACGCCGCGAAGTCGAGTGGTGCTGACGCGATCCACCCCGGCTACGGATTTCTGTCGGAGAACGCCGAGTTCGCGCAGGCCGTGCTCGATGCCGGATTGACCTGGATCGGCCCGGACCCGAAGACGATCGAGCAGATGGGCTCGAAGGTCCGGGCGAAGGAGATCATGTCGGCCGCGGGAGTTCCCGTGCTCACGGCGGAGTCGGGCCGATATCCCATGCTGGTAAAGGCATCCGCCGGCGGCGGTGGACGCGGCATGCGCGTCGTTGATGGGCCTGCGGAACTCGACTCGGCGATTGCCGCTGCGGAGGCGGAGGCGGAGGCGGCATTCGGCGACGGCACGGTCTTCGTCGAGCCGTACCTCCCGACCGCGCGGCACATCGAGGTGCAGGTGCTCGCAGACCGACACGGCACCTGCTGGGTGCTCGGCGAGCGCGACTGCTCGATTCAACGCCGCCACCAGAAGGTCGTCGAGGAGACACCGGCGCCGGGCATCTCCGACGACGTACGTACCCGGCTGCGCGACGCCGCACGAGCCGCCGTCGCAGCGGTCGACTACGTGGGCGCGGGCACGGTGGAGTTCTTGGTAAAGGACGAGGTCGTCAGCTTTCTCGAAATGAACACCCGCCTGCAGGTAGAGCATCCGGTCACGGAATGCGTCTGGGGCGTCGATCTCGTCGAACTCCAGATCGCGGTCGCCGAAGATCGGGCACTGTCCTCCAGATTTGGGCCGAAGGGGCCCGTTTCCAGCGGGGAAACGGGACGTTCGGGCCCAAATCTGGGGGATGGGCACGCGATCGAGGTGCGGGTGTACGCCGAGGATCCTGCCGACGACTGGCGGGCGCAGACGGGCACGGTACGCGCCTTCGAGTTCGCCGCCGACACTCGCTTCGAGGTGCCGCGATCGTACGGGGTGCGGGTCGACTCGGCCGTGGAGCCGGGCAGTGAGATCGGCATCCATTACGACCCGATGCTGGCCAAGGTCGTCGCCTGGGCTCCCGATCGTGGCCAGACGATCCGGATGCTGCGCGGCGCGCTGAGGCACGCGCGAGTGCACGGTGTCCGGACCAACCTCGAGCTGCTCGGCGCCATCCTGTCCGACGACGACTTCGTCACCGGGCGCGTACACACCCGGCTCCTCGACGACCGCCTCGAGCAATGGACCGAGCCGCGTCGATCATCCGGCGAGCTGCATCGGTACGCCGTCGCGGCGGCACTCGTTCAGGCCCACTCCGCGCACGGTGCGGCGCGGGTACAGAGCCGCATCCCGGCCGCGTACCGCAACGTGCCTTCGCAGTCGCGCACTCGCACGTACGTCATCGGCGACGAGTCGATCGAGATCGCGTACGCCAGTGAGCGTGGGCGGTTCGTGGTCGACGGCGTCGAGGTCGTCCATGTCGACGAGCACGGCGTACGCCTGCGCCACAACGGAGTCCGCGAGTCGTACGACGTGACGGTCGACGGCGACGCGGTGTACGTCGACGGCCCGACGGGCCCACTCGATCTGCGTACCGTTCCTCGCTTCACCGACCCGGCAGAGACCGTCGCCGAGGGCTCGCTGCTCGCGGCCACGCCGGCGTCGGTAGCAGTGGTTGCGGTCGCGACGGGAGACGAGGTGCAGAAGGGCCAGACCGTCGTCGTACTCGAGGCGATGAAGATGCAACACACCGTCAGTGCGCCGACCGACGGCGTCGTGGCCGCGATCGAGGTCGCGGCCGAGCAACAGGTCGAAGCGGGCGCGGTGCTCGCGGTGATCGATGAGCATGTACCCGAAGGGGAGCGAACATGAGTGACACACCGGCGTTCAGTGAGTCGCGGGAACGGCAGGCGCTGCGCAAAGCCGTCGCGGACCTGGGCTCGAAGTACGGCCACGACTACTTCATCGAGCGTGCGCGCGCCGGTGAGAAGACCGATGAGCTGTGGGCCGCCGTCGGGAAGAACGGCTACCTCGGCGTCGCGATACCTGAGGAGTACGGCGGCGGAGGCGGCGGCATCGGCGACCTCGCGGCGGTGTGTGAGGAGCTCGCCGCCGCCGGCTGCCCGCTGCTGATGATGGTCGTCTCTCCGGCGATCTGCGCCACCATCATCACCCAGTACGGCACCGATGCGCAGAAGCAGCACTGGCTCCCGGGCTTCGCTGCGGGTACGACGACGATGGCCTTCTCGATCACCGAGTCCGACGCCGGCTCCAACTCGCACCGCATCGTCACCACTGCGCAGCGCGACGGCGACGCGTGGGTGTTGAACGGCGGCAAGACGTTCATCTCGGGGATCGACGAGGCGCCACACCTGCTTGTCGTCGCCCGGATGGAGGACGCCAAGACCGGGAAGCTGAAGCCCGCACTGTTCATCGTGCCGACCGACGCCGAAGGATTCACCGCACAACAGATCGAGATGGAGATCGTGTCGCCGGAGAAGCAGTTCACGCTGTTCTTCGACGACGTACGCCTACCCGCCGACGCGCTGCTCGGCAGCGAGGACGCCGGCCTCGAGCAGCTGTTCGCCGGGCTCAACCCCGAACGGATCATGGCGGCGTCGTTCGCGACCGGCATGGCTCGACACGCGCTCGCGAAGGGTGTCGCGTACGCGAACTCGCGCGAGGTGTGGAAGCAGCCCATCGGTGCTCATCAGGCGGTCGCGCACCCACTCGCCGAGTCGCACATCGAGATCGAGCAGGCCCGGCTCATGACGCAGCGAGCCGCCGCACTGTACGACGCAGGCGACGTGATGAGCGCCGGCGAGGCGGCGAACATGGCGAAGTACGCGGCCGGCGAGGCCGTCTGCCGCGCCGTCGACCGAGCGGTGCAGACCCATGGCGGCAACGGACTGACGACCGAGTACGGCATGGGCGGACTCGTCGTTGCCGCCCGGCTGTCGCGCATCGCGCCGGTGAGCCGCGAGATGATCCTGAACTTCATCGCCCAGTTCAGTCTGGGCTTGCCCAAGTCGTACTGAGGCGTCGGTTGCAGGTCGGGTGGCCCGGTCCTTTGGTCCGGCCTTCACCGTTTCCGTTTGCGGCGGTGCCGACGCCCGAGGCCGCGACGAAGGAATCTGCCTTTGGCCGCACCGTTCGACCCAAAGGCAGATTCCTTCGTCCGCGACAGCTGAGCCATAGAAGCTCGTCGCCATCACGTCAGGGCGCACCTTCTCGGGCGAACGCCAGGCTCTCTTCGATGACGGAGATCACGACCTTGAGCTCGCCGGCATCACGCGGTCCGTAGATCATGAACTCGGTACCGAAGTCCGCATGCTGGTGCGGCTCCGCCCACCGGAGGCCAACGAGGTCCTGACCGCGCTCTCGCGGCAGCACGAGATGAACGCTGGTGTCTTGCACACCATGAAGATGTGCCGGCTCAAGCCGCTGTCCTGGTGCAAGCGATGTCTCCGGCGCGTGCTCGTCGGTGAGGTCGACGAAGAACACGGCTCGCGACGACGGCGGCGACACCTGGCTGACACCCTCCTCGACGCCGTCGAGATCGAATACGCGCGCGACCAGCGTTCCCCATAGCCCGGGAGTCGCGCGCTGATTCAGCTGCCGGTGCGGACCTTCGTCAGACGTTCGCGGGCGCGCGCCGGACCTCGGTGAACTCAGCACCCGCGAAAGCCTAGCCATCGCCCGCCGCGGCCGTCGACAATCCACGACGTCTGGCCGCCGACGGTGACCGGACCGTCACTCTGTGCCGACCGGTCGAGTGTGTCTGTGTCGGCGCCGCGGGGGGGCCTTATGATTCTCGGAGGGCCCCGACGCTGCACAACGTCCACACGCCGAACGGAGAGCGCGCTGCACAAGCCCGGTTTGTCTCGTTCGATACGCGGTCGCGGTCTGACCGCGGTCGAGTCAAGCGCGCCCTGTTCTACGTCGCGCCCATGGACGATCCTCCCGTGACCTCGGTCGCTTTCGAGCGCGGTACGCGCACGCGTACCGTCCCCCAGTTGGCGTGGGCGCCGGTCCTGGTCGCGATGGCGACGGTCGCCGCCGCGCTGACGTCGGCGAGCCCGGCGTACGGGTATCACCGCGACGAGATGTACTTCCGGATGCTGCCGCTCGACTGGGGGTATGTGGACCAGCCCCCGTTGACGCCGCTGCTGGCCCGGATGTTCAGTGCCATCGCGGACGAGACGTGGGCGATCCATATCCCGGCGACGGCGCTGATGGCGCTGTCGATCCTGGTCGTCACGCTGATCACCCGGGAGCTCGGTGGCGGCCGTGACGCTCAGACGCTGTGCGCCTGGGCGTACGGCACGTCGCTGATCCCGCTGGAGTTCGCCCGGGTGCTGCTGACCGCGACCGTCGACCTCGTCGTGTGGCCGGCGGTCCTGCTGTTCATCATTCGCGCGACCTTGCGCAACCAGCCGCGGTGGTGGCTGGTCGCCGGCCTGGTGACCGGGCTGAGCATGTACAACAAGCTGCTCGTCGCGCTGCTGCTGGTCGGGCTCGCCGCGGGCATCGCGCTGGTGGGCCCGCGCCGCCTGCTGGTGTCGCGTTGGGTGTGGGGCTCGGCGGCGATCGCGCTCCTGGTCGGCGCCCCCAACGTGATCTACCAGGCGACCCACGGCTGGCCGCAGATCACGATGGGTCAGGCGCTCGCCGAGCACAACGCCAGCCAGGTCCGGATGCTGCTGATACCGGTCATGCTCGTCACGTTCGGCGTCGCCATGGCCCCCGTCTGGCTGGTCGGCTTCCGCGAGATCCTGCTCTCCCGGCGATGGCGCCCCATCCGGTCCGTCGCGGCGGCCATGCCGGTGGTCGTCGTACTCGTCTTCATCGGCGGCTCGCAGGTCTACTACCCGCTCGGGTTGATGACCGCGTTCCTTGCCGCCGGCTGCGTCGTCGTCGGTCGGTGGGTCGCCGAGGGGCCCGCCCGCCGCGCCTGGACGGTCATCGCCGCGGTCGGTGTGAACGCCGGCATCTCCGTGATCATCGCATTGCCCGTCGTCCCGTTGCAGTTCCTCGGCTCGACACCGGTACCAACCTTCAACCAGATCGCCCAAGACCAGGTCGGCTGGCCGGCGTACGTCGAGCAGGTCGCAGGCGTACGCGACCGGCTCTCCACGGCGGAGCGAGGGCGTACGGTCGTCATCGCCGACAACTACGGCGAGGCGGGCGCGATCGCGCGGTACGGCCCCGATTTCGGGATGCACGACGTCTACAGCGCCCAGAACGAGCTGTACTACCAGTCCCGCCCGCCCGAGTACGCCGACATCGCGGTCGTCGTCGGCACCAGCCCGGATGAGCTGAGGACGGTATTCGGGTCCTGCGCTGTCGTCGACTGGCTCGACAACGGTCTCGGCGTCGACAACCAGGAACAGGGCGCGCCGATCTCGATCTGCCGCGACCCGGCCGGCGGCTGGTCGTCCGTCTGGCCGAAGCTGCAGCACTACGACTGAGGCCGAACGCCGATGACTCGAAGCACGTTCCATGAAGGGGGACCAACCATTCACACCGCAGGATTCTTCGATGAACCCCGCGACGGAGAGTCCGCGCCCGCCAAGGGCTGGCGCGGCTACCGCTGGCTGATCGGGCTGTGGGTGACCGTTGCGGTGTTCGGCGCCGTCATGGTCGCCCGCTCGATCCAGGTCGACGTGCCGATCCGCGACCCGGGCGGCTCGATGTTCCTCGTCCGGTTGGGCGTATCGCTGATGTGGTTCGCCGCGCTCAGCGTCGTCGACGCGATGATCCGCGTCGGCCGGGCGAACCTGTCGGTCGGCCGCGTGGGTGCGATGCTGCGTCGGCGCTGGCCGAAGGACCGGCTGGCGCTCGCCGTCACCGGGCTCCTCGCGTACCACCTCGTCTACCTCTTCTACCGCAACCTGAAGAGCTGGGTCGTCTTCCGCGGATACCACGACGACGCCCTGCTCGAGTTCGAGAAGAACGTCTTCTTCGGACACAGCCCGGCGTCCCTGCTGCACGGCCTGTTCGGTGAGCACATCGGCTCGTACGTGATCGCCGGCATCTACGAGTCGTTCGCGTACATCGTGCCGCTCTCGTTCGTCGCGGCGCTCGTGTTCGCCGGGCGGATCCGCGACGGGTACGTCTTCCTGACGGCCGCGATCTGGGCCTGGATCCTCGGCACCGTCTCGTACTACCTCATCCCCTCGCTCGGGCCGTTCGCGTCGGCGCCCGACGACTTCGCCGGCCTTTCTCGTACGTTCATCAACACCAAGCAGGACACGCTGCTGGTCGACCGATTACATCTCCTGCAAGACCCCTCCGCATCGGACGCGTTCGCGAGCATCGGTGCGTTCGCCAGCCTGCACGTGGGGTTCACCTGCATGATCGTGCTGATGCTGCGCTACTACGGATTCCGGCGCGCGACCCAGGTCATGACGGTGTACCTCGCGGCGACCGTGGTCGCAACGCTGTACCTCGGCTATCACTTCGTGATCGACGACATCGCCGGCGTCATACTGGCGTTCCTCTCCGTCCTGTTCGCTCGCTGGACGATCTACCCGCGCGGCGGACGTACGCTCGCCCTCACCCGCGAACGCGAGGGTACGAGCGGGGAGAGTGGCCGCCTCGCCAGTCTGAGAAGGTGGGTCGCATGACTGAGCCGAGCATCAGGGAACCGCTCGTCCGCCTCGAGGTCGAGTCCGAGGTCGCGACGATCACCCTGGACAGCCAACCGAACCGCAATGCCCTCAGCCGTCAGCTCGTCACCGAGCTGATGCATCTGCTCGGCGTCGCGGACGCCGACGCCGGGGTACGCGCGATCGTGATCGCCGCGGCCGGTCCGGTGTTCTGCTCGGGTGCCGACATGTCCGAGGCCGCCGGTGGCGGTATGGACGAGGGTGCCCGAGCACTCGTCACGCTGCAGCGGCAGATCGCAACGGCCACCAAGCCCGTCGTCGTACGCCTGCAGGGTCCCGTACGCGCGGGCGGGCTCGGCATCGTCGGTGCTGCCGACGTCGTGATCGCGGCCGACTCCGTTTCGTTCGCGTTCACCGAGGTCCGGCTCGGCCTCGCGCCGGCGGTGATCTCGCTGACCACGCTGCCTCGTCTCACCGACCGCGACGCGGCGCTGATGTACCTCACCGGGTGGACGTTCGACGCCGCGGAGGCGCAGCGGATCGGCCTGGTCACCAAGATCGTCCCCGACGACGAGCTCGACAGCGCGCTCTCGTCGGTGCTGTCCGGGTTGCGCAAGGGCACGCCACAGGGGCTTCGCGAGACGAAGGCGCTGGTCAACCGCTCCCTCGTCGAACGCATCGACGAGCTCGGAGACGTCGTGGCCGCCCAGTCGTCCCGCCTGTTCGCGAGCGACGAAGCGCGCGAGGCGATGATCGCGTTCCTGAATCGCAAGAAGGCGTAGCGCCCGCCCCGTGAGCCGCACGTTTCGGCCCCGAAATCGGCGGGAGCGGGGCCGAAACGTGCGGCTCAGGGTGGAGTGAGGCGCAGGGTCTCGAGGTACGTGCGTACGGCGGCGGTCGTACGCGCGTCATCGCCGGTCGCGAGCAGATCGAGGAGCGCGCCGCGCAGCACCGCAAGGGTCAGCGTGCGCTGCGCCTGCCCCTTCGCGGTCTCGCGTACGCGAGCCGGCTGGGCGTCGGCGAGCAGCGACAGCCAGTCCTCGACGGCGTCGCGGGCGAAGCCGCCCCATGGCCCCTTCGAGTCGAGCAGCGAGCGGGCGTACCCCTCGGCCCAGAGGCGCAGCAGCGGTCGCCGTTCGGGGGCGGCCAGCCACACCCAGAGGCGTTCGGCAGCCACGTCCAGCCCGCCGTCCGGCGTACGTACGTGCGCGACCAGATCGCGCTGGTCATCGCGAGACCGGGCCAGCACCGCACGGACGAGCCCGTCCTTGCTGCCGAAGAGGTAGAGCAGCACGCCCGAGCTCGAGCCGATGGCCGAAGCGAGCGGGCGCAGCGAGACGTCGGCCAGTCCGTGCTCGCCGGCGTAGGCGTACGCGCGCTCGAGCAGCTCGGACTTGCGAGCGGATGGGGTTGAGTCGTCGGCCACGGGACACTAGTGTCCCACTGAAACAGTCGTTCCAGTCAAGGAGTGCCCGGATGAGACACCTCGGAATCCTTGCGCACAGCGTGCCGGGGGCGGCGCTGTGCTTTCGCGAGTTCGGCGAGGAAGGAATGCGTCGACTCGGCTCACACGACCACCCCGACGTGAGCCTCGACTGCATCGCCATGGGCCGCAGCATGGGCGCGTGGGACTCGGGCGACTACGAGGTCATCCGGTCGATCCTCGCCACCAGCGTCGAGCGTCTCGCTCGTACCGGGGCCGACTCTTTCGTGTGCCCGGACAACACCGCACACCTGGCCCTCGAACGCCCCGGCCCCGACCTGGCGCTCCCGGGTCTGCACATCGCCGAGGTCGTGGCCCGCCACGCCGCCGGCGCCGGTCACCGGACCGTCGGCATCCTCGGGACGAAGTGGACGATGGAGGCCGACCTGTACCCACGCGTCCTGGCCGCGCATGGTCTCGAAAGCCGAATACCCGAGCCCGCAGATCGCGCGGTCATCCAGGACCTCACGTTCGGCGAGCTCGTGCACGGAGTGTTCTCCGATGGCACTCGTGCGCGGTTCGTCGAGACCATCGAAGGGCTGCGCGCCGCCGGTTGCGACGCGGTCGCGCTGGTGTGCACGGAGTTCCCGCTTCTGGTCACACCCGACGCATCGCCGCTCCCGACGCTCGACTCGACGATCCTGCTCGCCCGTGCCGCCACCTCCGTCGGGATCGGCAGCGAGCCGATGCCGGTCTGGCGTGGTGGCCGACCTGGCTGAGACGGCGTTCGAACGCCGCCGCGCATCGCTTAGACTTGTACGTTCCGCCCGGCGAAGGAGTTCGGTGGCAGAGAACGAACCGATGCGACCCGCAGCATCGCAGCAACAGTCCCAGGACGAGATCGCGCACGAACAGGCCTACGTCGACGGCGTATACGCCCGCCTCGACGAGGCGTCGAAGGTCGCGCGCTCACTCGTGGCCGAGGGGCACGCCCGCGCCAGCATCGGCCATGAGGGTGCGCTCGTCGAGCGCGACGCGATGGTCTACCAGGCGTCCAAGCGTCTCGCGGCGCTCGACGCCGCGCACGACGGGCTCGTGTTCGGCCGCCTCGACCGGATCGACGGCGAAGCCCGCTACATCGGCCGGATCGGCGTACGCGACGCTGAACGCGAGGTGATGCTCGTCGACTGGCGCGCGCCAGCAGCCGCGGTGTTCTACCAGGCCACCGCCCAGGAGCCCTCCGGTGTCGTTCGCCGGCGCGTACTCCGCAGCAGGGGTGAGCTCGTCGTGGGTGTCGAGGACGACCTCCTCGACGCCGACAACGCGCCCGACGACATGGTGGTGGTCGGCGAAGGCGCCCTGCTCGCCTCGCTGAGCCGTGCACGCGACGCGACGATGCACTCCGTCGTCGCGACGATCCAGAAGGAGCAGGACGAAGCGATCCGCTCGCCGAGTCGCGGCGCGACCACGATCGGTGGCGGGCCGGGCACCGGCAAGACCGTCGTCGCGTTGCACCGCGCCGCGTACCTGCTCTACACGGATCGCCGCCGGTTCGAGTCCGGCGGAGTGCTGGTCGTCGGCCCGTCGGGCATCTTCATGAACTACATCGACCGGGTGCTTCCGAGCCTCGGCGAGACGAGTGTGACCCTGCGTTCGCTCGGTGAGGTGGTCGACGGCGTCAAGGCGGCACGCCACGACGTCGGCGCGGTCGCGGCGGTCAAAGGCTCCGACCGGATGCAGCGCGTGCTCGCTCGGGCGGTACGCGCCGACGCCCCGGACGCGCCGGACGAGTTCCGCTATTTCTACCGCGATGACGTGCTGCGCCTCGAGCGGCGCGATCTCAGCGGGCTTCGCCGCCAGCTCCTCGGCGGCGGGCAGCGTCGCAACCGGGCGTACCCCAAGGTCAAGGGCCAGCTGATCGACGCGTTGTGGCGCCAGGTCACCGGCCCGCGCGCGCTCGAGGACGGCAAGGAGGAGTTCGCCGACGAGCTGCAGACGTCCGACCAGATGATCGAGTTCGTCGACGCCTGGTGGCCCGTCCTCGACGCCATCGACGTCTGGCGCTGGCTGCGTGACCCCGAACGTCTCGCGCGCTTCGCCGACGGCCTGCTGTCCGGTGACGAGCAGCGCCTGCTGCTGGCCTCCTGGGCCGAAGCCGACGACGTCGCCGTCGAGGACGTCCCGCTCATCGACGAACTGCGTTACCTGCTGGGCGAGGTTCCGGCCGAGTACTCCGACGACGAGGCAGACGTACCCAAACAGCTGATGTCGTTCGAGCGCGCCGAGCGCGAGGATGCCCGCACCCGGTCGGAGCAGCTGCGGGCGACGCAGAGCATCGAGGATGACGGGTACGCGCACGTGCTCGTCGACGAGGCGCAAGACCTGTCGCCCATGCAGTGGCGGATGCTCGGACGCCGCGGCAAGTACTCGAGCTGGACCATCGTCGGCGATGCCGCGCAGTCGTCCTGGCCGCTCCCCGACGAGGCCGCGCGGGCGCGGGCCGCGGCACTCGACGGCAAGCCCGAGCACACCTTCCGGCTGTCGACCAACTACCGAAACTCGGCCGAGATCTACGACTTCGCGGCCGATGTCGCGCGGCTCGCCGTCCCCGACCCCGACCTGCCCGATGCCGTCCGGCGTACGGGGGTGCGTCCCCGGCACGAGGTCGTCGAGAGCGGGCGACTGCTCGACTCCGTTCGCGATGCCGTAGCCGATATCGCCGCTCAGGTCGAAGGCACCGTCGCGGTCGTCACCGCGTCCGCGCGGCGTGACCGGCTGGCGAACGACCTGGCCGAGACCCTCGGCGCGTACGGCCGGCGGGTCAGCGTGCTCGACGGGCTCGACACGAAGGGCCTCGAGTTCGACGGGGTGGTCGTCGTAGAACCCGACCAGATCACCGAGGAATCCGAGGCGGGCTGGCGTACGCTCTACGTCGTGCTCACTCGTGCGACCCAACTCCTCACGTCGGTCGGTACGTCCCGAGACTGGCTCGACCGAATCGAGCAATGAACGCGCTAGGGCGGCGGACGCGGCGCTTCTTGAAGCTTGCAGTCCCCTTGGTCGTCGTGTGGGCACTGGTGTCGATTCCGACCGCCCTCTGGATGTTCGACCACGACGACCGCACGGTCGTCATCGGCGCGCACACGACGACGGTCTCCCCGACGTTCGACGCGCACGCGACGCTCGACTTCGGTCCGCTGCTGCCGCGGCTACGGATGCCCGTCGATGCGCCGTTCGACCTGGGGGTGTCCATCGACGTCGGTGACACCGACGTGAACGACCTCGACGAGCTGTTCGCCCGCGACGCGGTCATCGCGGCGCAGCCTGAAGGCGAGATCGGCAAGGTCCAGTCGCACCTCATCGGGATGGCCGTCGACAGCGCGCTCCGGGGCGCCGGCGTCGGGTTGATCGCAACCCTGATGATCGCGGTCGGCTGGCACGTGACGGGCCGCGAGCGACGGGCGCTGGTGTGGCGACGCGTACGCGACGTGCGGAGCGCGAGCCGCAAGGAACTCGGGATCGGCGGACTCACCCTGCTGCTGTTCGTGGGCGCCATCGTCTTGATCACCGTCCCGACCGGACCCGAGCCCGAGTCGGCGGCAGACAGTGGCTGGCGTCCGGTGCCCGACGTGATACCCGGGACGGGCGACATCGAGGAGCTCGACCGGATCGAGCTCTCGACCGGCAGCGCGACCCGCGGCGGAGTGACCCTGATCGAGGGCGCGCTGCAGACGTACCGCGAGTCTCAGGAGTTCTACGGCGACATGGAGGACCGCGTGCCCGAGATCGCCAAGGACATCCGCAAGCCGGACGACGAACAGACACTCGCCGTGCTGATCTCCGACCGCCACGACAACATCGGCATGGATCCCGTGGTCGCCGCGATCGCACGCGAGGCGCGGGCCGAGCTGATCATCGACGCGGGCGATGACACCTCGACCGGGGGCCCGTGGGAGGCGTTCAGCATCAACTCGATGGAGCGCGCCTACGAGGACTTCGACAAGGTCGCCGTCGCCGGCAACCACGACAAGGGCGGGTTCGTACGCGAGGCACTCGAGGACGCCGGGTTCGAGGTGCTCGACGGCGAGCCCGTCGAGGTAGCCGGCATTCGGTTCCTCGGCGCCAGCGACCCGCGTAGCTCGGGCCTCACGGCCGGGTACGGCGAAGACTCGGGATCGATCGAGGACCAGGGCGAAGAGCTGGCCGACGTCGCCTGCGAGGACGAGGACGTCAGCACGGTCCTCGTACACAGCCCGACGACCGGAGAGCCGATCGCTCGGTCCGGCTGCACCGACCTCATCCTGTCCGGGCACCTGCACCGCCAGGTCGGGCCCGACACGGTGACGGGCGAGGAGGGTGTGACCACCACGTACACCAACGGCACCACCGGCGGTGCGGCGTACGCGTTCGCCCTTGGCAGCAAGCTGCGCCGGCCCGCGCAGGTGACTCTCGTCACGTACGAGGACGGGCGTCCGATCGGGTTGCAGCCGGTGAACTTCGACACCGGCGGCCACATCCACGTCGCCGACTTCGAGGAGATCGTCACCGACACCTCGATCGAGAAGGACGCCGACGAGGCGCAGAAGGACACCGACGAGGCCGAGGACAAGGCCACCGACGACAACGGCGGCGATGAAGCCGAGGGGTCGCAGGAGTAGCCGACCGAGGCGAGCAGTAGCCGCAGTACTGCGCCACGGACGGCCCTGTCGGACGCCGGTTGTACGATTGACCAAGTCAACGCCGACCAGGCAATCGCGATCGTCAGAGAATCCCTCGCGCTCGGGAATAAGCCGGCCCGGCGCGGTGTTGACGGGACCGACCAAACAGGGGCCCGGGCGTCCCTGGCCACTGGTCGAAAACGCGTGGACGTTCGAGCCCGTCGCTTGGGATCATCAAGGAGCGACGCGTCCGGATGGCATCCTCGCGTCGATGACTTGAGTTTTGCACGATCCGCGCGGCCCGCCGCGCTCGAAATGGGGGGGAACCCACAGATGTCCGCCGTCTCCGGTGCCGACGACAAGCTCGACGGCGCCGTACTCAAAATTGCCGGCGTGGTCGTGCTCGGTGCGATCATGTCGATCCTCGACATCACGGTAGTCAGTGTTGCGCAGCCGACGTTCCAGGACGTCTTCGAGGCCAGTCCAGCCGACGTCGCCTGGTCGATGACCGGCTACACACTGGCACTCGCCACCGTGATCCCGATGACCGGCTGGGCCGCAGACCGGTTCGGTACGAAGCGGCTCTACCTGCTCGCGCTCACCCTGTTCGTGATCGGGTCGTTGCTGTGCGCCATGGCCTGGGACGTCGGCTCGCTGATCAGCTTCCGCGTGCTGCAGGGTCTCGGCGGCGGCATGCTGATGCCGCTCGGCATGACGATCATGACCCGCGCCGCCGGCCCGCACCGCGTCGGCCGGGTGATGGCCGTCCTCGGCATCCCGATGCTGCTCGGCCCGATCGGCGGCCCGATTCTCGGCGGCTGGCTGATCGACCAGGCGAGCTGGCACTGGATCTTCCTGATCAACCTGCCGATCGGCATCGCCGCCTTCGCGTACGCGATGGTGATCCTGCCGAAGGACGCACCGGAGCCGTCCGAGTCGTTCGACTTCGTCGGCATGCTGCTGTTGTCCCCTGGGCTGGCACTGTTGCTGTTCGGTGTCTCGTCGATCCCGGAGAAGGGCACCGTGATGGACGACCGCGTGCTCGTCCCGGCCATCGTCGGCATCGTGTTGATCGCGGTGTTCGTGTGGCACGCGTTCCGTCCGGAGCACCCGCTGATCGATCTGCGGCTGTTCAAGAACCGTCAGCTGACGGTCGCGGTCATCACCATGTTCCTGTTCGCGGTCGCGTTCTTCGGCGCGAGCCTGTTCATCCCGTCGTACTTCCTGCAGGTACGCGGCGAGAGCACGCTCGACGCGGGGCTGCTGATCGCACCGCAGGGCCTCGGCGCCATGCTCACGATGCCGCTCGCCGGGCGGATGGTCGACAAGATCGGGCCCGGCAAGATCGTGATGACCGGCCTGGTCGGCATCATCGCGGGTATGGCGGTCTTCACCCAGATCGAGGCCGACACCTCGTACGCCGTGCTGCTCGGTGCGCTGTTCGTGATGGGCCTCGGCATGGGCGCGACCATGATGCCCACCATGACGGCCGCGCTGCAGACGCTGCGCGAGCACACGATCGCGCGCGGTTCGACGCTGATGAACATTGTGCAGCAGGTCGCCGCATCGGTCGGTACGGCCATCATGTCGGTGGTCCTGACCAACCAGATCAAGGACTCCGACTTCGCCGGCGCCGCGACTCAGTCATGGCAGAACCCGAAGATCCTCGAGCAGCTGTCACCGCAGATGCTCGCCTCCGGGTTCAGTGACGCCGCGGACGCGTTCGGTACGACGTACACCGTGGCGTTCGCCCTGATGATCGTGACGCTGATCCCCGCGGCGATGCTGCCCCGGCGCAAGGCGGGCATGCCGCCCGCGGAAGGCGAGCCGGAGGAGAAGGTCGAGGCCCCCGCGGGCTGACGCTCGCCGGCGCCAGGTCGGTCACGGCCCAGCTCGGCCCGAGGGCCGTTCCCGATACCGGGAGCGGCCCTTCGGCGTTGCGTGACTAGGATCGTGAGCCGTCGCCAGCTTCCCTCGCATGCACCCCGAACGGACGACCATGAGCATCCTCGACGAGCTCCTCGAGTTTCCCGCGTACGCGATCATCCGGCTGCGCGAGACCGACATGGTCACCCTGGTTGCCGGGCCCCGGGAGGACATCGAGAGCCTCGCAGACGTACGCGTCGACGATGGTGCCCCGCACGAGGGGCCGACGTACGACCGGCTCGTCGTCGTGCCGTTCGCGCAGGTTCGAGAGCGTGGCTTCGAGGCACACCAGGACGGCACCCCGCTGTCGGTGATCGAGTGCGAACACCACTCCGAGGTGCCGCTGGACGCGTTGCTCGAGCTGCTCCCCGGCGACGAGCTGACGTTCGCCGATCGTGGTGGGTTCGAGACCGGCGACGACGAGTACGCCCGGATGGTCGGTGACGTCATCCGCGACGAGATCGGCGACGGTGAGGGAGCGAACCTCGTCGTAGCGAGGCACTATCGCGCCCGGATCGCCGACTGGGGCCACCGCGCCGCATGGTCGGTACTTCGCCGCCTGCTCACCCGTGAGCACGGCGCGCACTGGACCTTCTGCATCTTCACCGGCGACCGGTTCCTGATCGGCGCGAGTCCCGAGCGGCACGTCAGCGTCGAGGCGGGCAAGGTGCGGATGAACCCGATCAGCGGCACGTTCCGCCTCCGGGGCCTCGAAACGCATGCGGCGCGCAAGGACGCGCTGATCTCCTTCCTGCGCGACGAGAAGGAGATCTACGAGCTCTTCATGGTCGTCGACGAAGAGCTGAAGATGATGTGCCACATCTGCCACGAGGGCGGGCTCGTCCTCGGGCCGTACCTCAAGCAGATGTCGCATCTGGTGCACACCGAGTACCTCCTCGCCGGACGTACCCATCGCGACGTACGCGAGGTGCTGCGCGACACGATGTTCGCGGCGACCGTGACCGGCAGCCCAGTCGAGAACGCATGCCGGCTTATCAAGCGGTACGAGCAGCGCGGGCGCGGCTACTACGCGTCCATCGCGGCCCTCATCGGGCGCGATGCCGACGGCGCGCAGACCGCCGATGCGCCGATCCTGATCCGCACTGCCGACGTCGACCTCGACGGCAACCTCACCGTTTCGGCCGGCGCGACCCTCGTACGCGACTCCGATGCCGCGTACGAGACGGCGGAGACGTGGGCGAAGGCGTCGGGCGTGCTGTCGGCATTCGGCCTGCTCGACGGCGCATCGGTCACCGGCGCCGACCTCACGGCGCTCACGTCGGAGGACGACGTGCTCATCGCGCTCGGTGAGCGCAACCAGCGGCTCGCCCAGTTCTGGCTCTCCGACCAGGGCGACACCGACCCGAGTGTCTCGCTACGCGGCAAGCGGGTCGTCGTCGTCGACGGCGAGGACGACTTCGTGAACATGCTGGGTCACGTGTTCGGCGTACTCGGGATGTCGACCGACCTCGTCCGCCACGACTACTACCGGCCGGGGGCGCTCGACGACTACGACCTCGTGGTCGTCGGCCCCGGGCCCGGCGATCCGCGCGATGGGTCCGATCCGAAGATCAAGGTCATGGACGGCATCGTCTCGGGCCTGCTCGCGGAGGAGCGGCCGTTTCTCGCGGTCTGCCTCGGACACCAGGTCCTCGCGAAGGCGCTCGGGCTCGAGCTCGCGTACAAGGACATCGTCTTCCAGGGCACGCAGTCCGTGCTGCCCGTCGGCGGCCACGACGAGACGGTCGGGTTCTACAACACGTTCGTGGCGCGCGTACCCGAGAGCGGGCTTCCCGCCGGGGTGACCGTCGAGACCGATCCGGCAACGGGTGACGTGCACGCGCTCACCGGGCCGCACTACCGGTCCCTGCAGTTCCACGCCGAGTCGATCCTCACCCGCAACGGCTTCGACATCATGCGCCGGGTGGTCACCGACCTGCTACGACGCTGAGGAGAGAGTTCTTACCCGCCCCGTGAGCCGCACGGTTCGGCCCCGAAATCGGCGAAATCGGGACTGAAACGTGCGGCTCAGGGGGCGGGTCACCGCAGAATCCGCGCGCCGAAGGCCTCAGCGGGTGATCAGGGTGTGTCGCCGCCGTCGGAGCCGAGCTCGACGTCGGTCGTGTGGTCCTCGCCGTCGCGCGTGTACGCGATCTCGACCTTGTCGCCGGGCGCGTACCCACGGATCGTCGCTACCAGCGACTGCGAGCCGGTGATGACATCGTTGTTCAGCTTGGTGATGACATCGCCCTGCTTCAACCCTGCGTCGCTGCCGGGGCTGCCGCCTTCGACGCTCTTGATCCGGGCGCCGTTCGTGGTGATGTCGTCCGAACCCTTCGAGTCCGTGACGGTGATGCCGATCTGCGCATGCTCGACGCTCTGACCGTCGATCAGCTGGGTCGCGATGTTGCGCGCGAGGTCGATCGGGATCGCGAAGCCGAGACCGATCGAGCCCGCCTCCGAACCCGACGAGTTGCTGCGGATGCTGGAGTTGATGCCGACGACGTTGCCGTTCATGTCGACCAGCGGGCCGCCGGAGTTGCCGGGGTTGATCGCAGCGTCGGTCTGGATCGCGGGGTAGACATTGGACGTCTCGCCGGAGCTGTCGCCGGCGGAGACCGGACGGTTCAGCGCGCTGACGATTCCGCTCGTCACGGTGCTCTCCAGGCCGAACGGCGAGCCGACCGCGACGACGTCCTGGCCGACCTTCAGATCGGCCGACTTACCCAGCGTCGCCCGGTCTAGATCGGAGGCGTCCTTGGCCTGGATCACCGCGATGTCGGTCACCGGGTCGCGACCGACGATCTCAGCCTCCGCCGTGGAGTTGTCGTCGAACGCGACCGTGATCGTGCCGCCCTCTGCCGCTGCGGCGACCACGTGGTTGTTGGTGAGGATCATCCCGTCCTTGCTGATGATGATCCCGGTGCCGCTGTCGGCCATGTCGGAGCCGGACACGTTGATCTGTACGACCGAGGGCCGCACCTTGGCGGCGACGGCCTCGATGGTGCCGGACTTGAGCTTCTTGTCCGTTGCCGACACCGGCTCGGACAGCGACGTACCTGCGGCCGAGTCGGCGAGGCCGGATGACTCGTCGTCATTGAGCGCGTTGATGCCCGCTGCGCCGGCCCCACCGCCGACCAACCCGGCGACGAGCGCCGCGGCGACCACGAGACCGAGGCGGGGCCGCCGGTTCCGGTCGGCGTCTGCAGGCGCCTGCGGAGCCATCGGCGGACCCGCCGGCTCGGCGTTCCGGTCGGGGGCCGGGTACCGATGCGTGAACGACGCGGTCGGCTCGGGGCGCCCGTAGCCGGGCGGGGGCGCCTGACCGGGCCCGCCGGCCGGCGGACCGTACGGCTGCGGGGGACGGGGGCCCGCAGCAGCAGGGTCGGAGGACGGCTGCCGCTCGGGACGCCGCCCGTCGTTCGCGTTTCCGTCGTTCATATCTCCAGCGCTCATAGCTCAATGATGTGCCGCATGACTGAGATGGGCCTGAGATGCGAGTGTGACATGTCTGAGGATCTACGGATCGCGCGCCCGCTGGCGACCTAATCCGGATGCGGGCGCTCGCCGGGAATACTGAGCGTCATCAGCGCGCCTCCCGACGGTGCCCGGCGCGCCGTGACCGTGCCGCCGTGGCGGCCGGCGGCCTGCGCGACGATGGCGAGGCCGAGGCCCGAGCCCGGCAGCATCCGCGCCTCCCGCGACCGGTAGAACCGCTCGAAGACATGCGGAAGGTCTTCCTCGTGGATGCCGGGGCCGTTGTCGGCGACGGTGAGGACCCCGTCGTGCAGGCGTACGGTCACCGCGCCGAGCGGCGGGCTCCACTTGGCGGCGTTGTCGAGCAGGTTGGTGATGGCCCGCTCGAGCAGCTGACCGTCGCCGAATACGACCCATGGCTCGCTGTCGACGTTGAACTCGATCCCGGGCGCCCGCAGGCGTACGCGCTGGACGCAGTTCATCAGGATCTCCGACAGGTCGGTCGCCTCGGGCGCACGTGTCGGCGATGTGTCACGGGCAAGCTCGACGAGGTCGCCGACGAGGGTGGTGAGCTCACCGATCTGTGCTCGTACGTCGGCCATCAGCTCTCCGCGCGCCCGCGGTGCGAGGCCGCCTTTCACCTCTGCCTGGCTGAGCAGCTCGATGTTCGTACGCAGGCTGGTCAGCGGCGTCCGCAGCTCGTGGCCCGCGTCGGCGACGAGCTGGCGCTGGCGCTGCTTGGAGGCGTCGAGCGAGGTCAGCATCGAGTTGAACGCGATCGTGAGCCGGGCGAGCTCGTCGTCGCCGGTGACCTCGATCGGCGTGAGCTGCTCGGTGCGCGCCACCCGTTCGGCCGCGAGGGTCAGCCGACGTACGGGGCGCAGGGAGTTCGTGGCGACCAGCCAGCCGGCGATCCCCGCGACGATCACGCCCGCGGCGCCGACCACCCACAGAGCTATCTCGAGTCGGTCGAGGGTACGCGCGGTCGACTGCATCGACTGCGCGAGCACGACGGCCGTGCCTCGACCGGACTGCACGGCGACCATCCGGTACGGGGTGTCGCCGATCGTGACCGTTCGGATCGACTCGGCATTGATCCCCTGCGCGACAGCGACCTCCGGATCGCCGACGTACTTGCCGAACCCGGGCATCGCGATCGGCCCGCCGTCGGCCGGGACGAGCGCGATCAGGATGTCGGCGGCCGCGAGCGCCGCGGGGACCTCGCCGCTGCGCATCTGGTCGGACGCCTCCGACGACTCGGCGACGGCGTGTGCGCGCTTGACCAGCGACGTGTCGAGGGAGTGGTTGACCTCCGTGCGTACGGTCAGGAAGATCGTGACGCCGACCGCAGCGATCGTCAGGCCGACCGCCACGGTGGTCAGCAACGTGATCCGGGCGGCGAGCGTCACGCGGTCGGAGACCTGCTCGCGCAGGCCGAGGCGCGACTTGGGTGCGAATCCCTCCGAGTGGTCCTGCTCGGGAGCCGCGTCGCGGGTCCCGATGTCGCGTTCACCCATGGTCGATCACGGTGGCGTCTCGCGGAGCACGTAGCCGACCCCGCGTACGGTGTGCAGCAGCCGCGGCTCGTCCTCGGCCTCCAGCTTGCGGCGGACGTAACCGACATACACCTCGAGCGAGTTGGCAGAGGTCGGGAAGTCGAAGCCCCAGACCTCCTCGAGGATGAACGACCGCTCGAGCACTCTGCGGGGTCGCTGCATGAACAGCTCGAGGAGGGCGAACTCCGTGCGAGTCAAGGACACCGGACGGTCGCCGCGCATCACCTCGCGAGTGGCGGTATCGAGGGAGAGGTCGGCGAACGAGAGCTGGGTCGACTCCTCCTCCTCGGGCGGACGCGACATGCGCCGCAACAGCGCGCGTACGCGGGCGAGCAACTCCTCGAGGGCGAACGGCTTGGTGAGGTAGTCGTCGGCACCGGCGTCGAGGCCGTCGACCCTGTCGTCGACGGCGTCGCGCGCGGTGAGGACGAGGATCGCGACGTCGTTGCCCGCGTCGCGCAGCGCGCGGGTTGCCTCGAGCCCGTCGAGGCGGGGCATCATGACGTCCATGATGATCGCGTCGGGATTGATCAGGGGTACGCGGGCGAGCGCCTCCGCGCCGTCGGCCGCGACGTCGACCGCGTAGCCGTTGAACTCCAGGGAGCGGCGCAGCGAGTCACGTACGGCCCGGTCGTCGTCGACGACCAGGACCTTCATCTCTTCATCGGGAGGCACGGCCTCAGTCCTGCCCGGCGGTTCCGTCGAGCACCGAGGTGGCCGCGGCGCCGGCCCGCGCGCCGTACCCGCCGCCGAAGAGGGCCGCATGGACGAGGAGGGGTGGAGCTGGTGCAGAGGCAGCCGACCACGCCATCCCTCGGCGAGCGGCGCCTCCTCGTCGTACCCCTCGACGATGCGTTGCAGGTGGGTCGCGCCGAACAGCGACAGCATCGCGATATCGGTCTCGCGGTGGCCGCCGTGTGCGGCCGGGTCGATGACGTGCACGGCGCCATCGCTGCCCCAGACCAGGTTTCCGGACCACAGGTCACCGTGAATCCTCGCGGGCGGCTCGGCGGGCCCGGTGAACTCCTCGATGCGCCTCATCAGCGTCTCGATCGGCGTGGCGTCGTCGGCCGAGATCGCGTCGCGGTCACGCGCGAGCTTGAGATACGGGAGAACGCGCCGCGTGGCGAAGAACTCCGGCCAGGTGGGTGCGGGCTTGTTGGGCAGCGGTGCGAGCCCGATGTAGCCGTCGTTGGCGGCGCCGAACGAGTCCGCGCCGGCGGCATGCGTACGGGCCAGCTCGCGGCCGAACTCCCCCGCGGCCTCGGGTGACGGTCGGCCGGGTTCGACCCAGTCGATGAGCAGGCAGTCTTCGGCGACTCCGAGCACGTCGGGTACGCGAGCGGCGCCGGCGTCGGCGAGCCACCGCAGGCCGTCGGCCTCACGGACGAAGAAGTCCGGCGGCGTGTTCGGACGCGTCTTCGCGATCGCGCTGCGACCGTCCGAAAGGCGCAGCCGGGTGCTCGTACAGATGTCGCCGCCCGCGACGGGGGTTGTCGAGATGACGCTGATGCCGAGCAGCCGCTCGGCCCGAGAAGCGATGCCAGCCATCCGTGCCATGCCTCGACGTTACCGGGTCGCCACGCATCCGCGCGGGCTCTCGCCGGGTCAGACGCGGGCGTCGAGTGCGTCGACGAGGGCCTTCGTGGTGCGTTCGACCATCGCGAGCACCCGCTCGAATCCGTCTTGGCCGCCGTACCAGGGATCGGGAACCTCGTCGTCGGAGGCGCTCGCCTCGGGGTCGTACGCCCGGAACATCTGCACCCGCTGGGCATCGCCGTCCGAAGGGGCGAGCGCGCGTACATCGCGGTCGTTGGCGTGGTCCATGGTCAGGATCAGGTCGTACTCGTCGAACCATGAGGTGTCGAACTGCTGCGCGCGATGCCGGCTCGGGTCATAGCCGTGTGCGCCGAGGGTCTCGGCGGCACGGTCGTCCATCGGCTCTCCGGTGTGCCAGCCGCCCGTGCCGCTCGAGTCGACCTCGACGCGATCGTCGAGGCCGGCGTCCTCGAGCGCGGCGCTGAGGACGACCTCGGCCATCGGGGATCGGCAGATGTTGCCGAGGCAGACGGTCGCGATGCGGTACGACCGGCGCTGATCTCTGGGAGGAGGCAGCTCGGGCATCAGTCGGCGACGTCGAAGATCGCGTTCAGGACGGCGTTGACGATCGAGATGACGATCGAGCCCCATACGGCGGTCCAGAAGCCGTCGACGACGAAGTCTGCGCCCACCCAGTCGGCGATGTTCGCGGTGAGCATCAGCAGCAGGGCGTTGATGACGATCAGCATCAGGCCGAGCGTGACGATGATGAACGGCAGCGACAGCAGCTTGATCACCGGAGCGACGAAGGTGTTGATCAACGCGAAGACGGCAGCGACGATCGCGAGCGTGAGTATCTCGTCGCTTCGTTCGGCACCGCCGATCGAGATGTCGTCGAACAACCACGCCGCGACCGCGATGGCTCCCGCGCTGAAGATCCAGCTGGCGATGAGTCGGGTCACCGCCCCATCCTCGCATCCTGATCAACCGCCCGGCGTATTGCGCCCGAATGTCACTCGTCGGCGAGCAGCGCCTCGCGGATCGACGTCTCGGCTCCGTCGAGGTGAGCACGCATGGCGTCGTCGACGGCGTCCGCGTCGCCGGTCTCGATCAGCTCGAGCAGCCGGCGGTGGTCGGCGATCTGCGCGCGAGCGTTGCTGCGCAGTCGATCGAGATGCGCGAGGGCGAGCCTGATCTCCGCGTACAGCTGATCGGCCAGTGCCGACAGGCGTTCGTTGCCGGTCAGTCCGACGATGCGGCGATGGAAGTCGAGATGCGCTTCGGTGATGTCACGGGCCGACGCTCCGGACTCGGCCAGCTTCGCGTACCGCGACAAAGCGGTGCGTACGGCGTCGCGGAGCTCGGGCTGTGCGTCCGGCCAGGCATGCGCACCCGCCCGCTCGACGACCAGCCGCGCTCCGACCAGATCGTGTACCTGGTCGCGGTCGTACGACGTGACCGCCACTCCGCGGTTCGGCTTGCGGGTGACGAGCCCTTCGCCGGTCAGCAGGGTCAGCGCCTCGCGCACGGTGCTGCGCGCGACGCCGAGCTGCTCGGCGAGGCCCACCTCGCGCAGCGGCGTCGCCGGTGCGAGCTCGCCCGCGAACAGCGCGTGTCGCAGCGACTCGGCGACGCGTTCGACCGTCGAGCTGTGCTCGAACTCGAGTGAGCCGTACACGGCACCAATTCTCCACGATCTCCGATCCGGAGTTCGGGTGCCCGCGCGGGAACGGAGCGGCTATGATCTGAGTGTCGGATTGTCGGACAATATTGGAGGCGAGCATGAACCGCGACGGCACCTTGGCCTGGGGGCACCATTACGCGATGGTCACACCCGAGCACTACCGGATCGAGTACGACATCAACCCGTTCATGAACCCCGCCGACCAACCGGATCCGGTGCGGGCGCGCGAACAGTGGGACACCCTGGTGGCAACGCTGCGGGCCCTCGGCGCGCGCGTCGACGTGCTCGGCGGCGCGGCAGGCTCTCCCGACATGGTCTACGCGATGAACCTCGGTCTGGCCGTGACCGACCCCGATGACATGCCTCGGGTCGTCATGTCGCACATGCGCTTCGCCGAGCGTCGGGCTGAGACGCCGGTCGCGGAGAAGTTCTTCGCCGGGCTCGGGTTCGCCTCCACCTACATCGGACGCAGCGGCGTCGGCGGCCATTTCGAGTCGGGTGACGCGTTCCCGTACGCCGACGCGTTGCTCGTCGGCCACGGCAAGCGCTCCGACGAGGTGGCGCTGAAGGCCCTCGCGACCGAGCTCGACGTACGAGTGCGGGCGCTGCGGATCGTGCACGCGTCGATGTACCACCTCGACCTCGCCTTCTGTCCGCTCGACGCGCGTACCGCCTTCGTCTGTCCCGACGCGTTCGACGCCGCGAGTGCGCGGGCGCTGCTGGAGTCGGTACCGCAGCCGATCGTGCTCAGCGTCGCCGACGCGCTGACCTTCTGCGCCAACTCCGTGGTCGTGGGGCGCACCGTGGTGATGCCCGCCTGCCCCGCAGGCGTACGCCGGTCGGTCGAGGCGGCCGGGTTCGAGATCGTCGAGCTCGACCTGAGCGAGTTCCATCTGGGCGGTGGGTCGATACGGTGTATGACCAACCCGCTGGACATCGTGATCGGGCGCGACCTGCCGGGCGTACCCGGTGGAGAGCTGGTGCTCGCCTGAGCCCGATGGACACGGGCTCCTCGCGGCGCCGAGGAGGAGAACTATGGACTGGAAGCTCGAACTCGTCATCCTGCCCGTCACGGACGTGGACCGCGCGAAGGCGTTCTACGAGACCAAGCTCGGGTTTCATCTCGACGTCGACCACAGCGCCGGCGACGCGTTTCGTGTCGTGCAGCTGACGCCGCCGGGCTCGGCGTGCTCGATCTCGTTCGGGGTGAACATCGGCGTCGGGGAACCCGGCTCGGCCAACGGGCTGCACCTCGTCGTCGACGACATCGAGGCGGCACACGCCCACCTCGACGCCGTGGGCATCGACAGTTCGGGGCCACAACACTTCGCCGACGGCGCGATGACCCCCGGCGTCGACCCCGACCGCCAGAAGTACGGCTCGTTCATCTTCTTCGACGACCCCGATGGCAACTCATGGGCGGTCCAGGAGGTCCGCTAGTCGCTCGAACGTCTGGACCGCGTGCGTGCTCGCGGATTCGGCCTCGCGGGCGTCTCCGGTGCTCTAGGGTTGACCACGTACGACTCGCCGCTCGGCCGAGTCGGGTACGACTGCGTACCGGCAGGGGCAGAACGGATGTCAGGCGGAAACGCACGGATGAGTCGGCACGTCGAAGTGGTGGCCGACGGCTTCTCGTACGTCATGAGTCCACGGTGGCACGACGGCCGCCTGTGGGTTTCCGATCTCTACACCCCCGCGGTCCTGGCGATCGACCTCGACGGTTCCGTAGAGCACGTCGCGGAGGTGGCCGGACAGCCGGCGGGCCTCGGCTGGCTACCGGACGACCGCCTGCTCATCGTGTCGATGCGCGATCACCGCATTCTGCGCCGCGAACCGTCGGGTGACCTCGTCGTCCACGCCGACCTGTCGCCGCTGCATCTCGCCGGCCATCTGAACGGCATGGTCGTCTCCGCCTACGGTCTCGCGTACGTCGGCAACTTCGGCTACGACCTGATGGGCGGGGCGGCGATGCGCACGACGCAGCTGCACTGCGTGACGATGGACGGCGAGGTCGCGACCGTCGCCGACGGTCTCCAGCTGCCGAACGGCATGGTGATGACGCCCGACAACACGCTGTTGGTGGCAGAAACGCTGGGAAACCGGATCACGGCCTACGACTCGGGGACCGACGGTGCACTGCACAATCCCCGACGCTGGGCGACGTTCGAGCCCACACCTCGCGCCGACGGCACGGGCGCCGTGGCGGGCCCCGTTGCCCCGGCGGGGATGTGTGCCGACATAGAGGGCGCGATCTGGGTCGCCGACGCACTCGGCAATCGCGTCCTGCGCGTACGTGAGGACGGCGAGGTGGCCGAGGAGATCGCCACCGGCGGACTCGGCGTGTACGGCTGCATGCTCGGCGGCCACGACGGGCGCACTCTCTACCTGTGTGCGGCGCCGTCCTTCGCCGAGCGCGAGCGGCGCGACACTCGCGACGGTGTGCTGCTGGCCGCGCAGGTCGACGTACCGCACGGTGCGCTGCCCTGACGCCGGCGCTACTTCTTCGGCAACGCCTCGGATACCCTCGGGCCTCATGAGCGAGCGACAGCCCCGGATGCGTGATGTCTTCGACACGATCCCCACGTACCAGCCGGGCAAGCCGCCCGAACCCAAGCCGGGCAGGTCGACGTTCAAGCTGTCGAGCAACGAGAACCCGTACCCGCCCCTCCCGGGGGTGGTCGAGGCGATCGCGGACGCGGCCGGAGGCATCAACCGCTACCCCGACATGGGCGCCGTGCATCTGTACGAGCGGCTCTCGGAACGGTTCGGCGTGCCGGCGGACAACCTCGCGGCCGCAACGGGCTCCGTTGCGGTGCTCTACCACCTGCTGCAGGCGATGTGCGAGCGCGGCGACGAGGTCGTGTACGCCTGGCGGTCGTTCGAGGCGTACCCGATCGCCGTCCAGGTCACCGGCGCGACGTCGGTCACAGTCCCGCTGACGCAGAAGGCGGAGCACGATCTCGACGCCATGCTGGACGCGATCACCGACCGCACCAAGGTCGTCATCGTGTGCACCCCCAACAACCCCACCGGACCGGTCGTACGCGAGGACGCACTGACGGAGTTCGTCGACCGGGTTCCGCCGCACGTCGTGGTCGTGATCGACGAGGCGTACCGGGAGTTCGTACGCGACCCGTTCGTCGGCGACGGTGTCGACCTGTATCGCGATCGCGAGAATGTCGTCTGCCTGCGGACCTTCTCCAAGGCGTACGGTCTCGCCGGGCTGCGCGTCGGGTACGCGATCGCGCCGCCGCCGATCGCGGCGGCGATCCGCAAGGCCGCACTGCCGTTCGGCGTGTCCGATCTCGCCCAGGTGGCGGCGACGGCATCGCTCGACGCAGAAGACGCGTTGTTCGAGCGGGTCGAGGCGCTCGTCGCCGAGCGGACCCGCGTCGTCGACGCCATGCGCGCGCAGGGATGGACCGTCCCCGATACGCAGGCGAACTTCTTCTGGCTGCAGCTCGGGGCCGACACCGTCGACTTCGCGGCGGCATGTGCCGGCGAGGGTGTCATGATCCGGCCGTTCGCGGGCGACGGGACGCGCATCACCATCGGCGAGTCGGAGGCGAACGATGTGGTCCTCGAGGTTGCGCAGTCCTGGCGCGCGTCGCACGCGTAGCGACACCGCCCCGGGATCTCGGCCACAGACCCCGGGACGCATAAACTCCCCTGCGACGCGCCGCACAGGAGGTTCCGTTGCGTCCTAGCGACAACGGGGAAGGCAGTGCCGACGCGGACGGCAGTGTCAACGGGGAAAGGATGGCCGTGAGTAAGCACCGAGCGGAGCTGCCGCTCTCCGACGTACGGACGTTGCTCGAGCTCCCCGTGTGGGAGCCCTTCGACATCGACGACGAGGGGCGCATCCTCGCCGGCTACGACGGCAGCGGGACGACCCAGCTCGTCGAGATCGGCACCGACGGGTCGCTGACCCAGCTGACCGCGCTCGAGAACCGCTGCTCGGGGCGCTACGTCATCGGCGAGCGCGCCGTCATCGTGCAACACGACGACGGCGGCAACGAGAACACCCAGCTGTCCGAGCTACGTCTCGATCGCGGCGGTGACCCGGCGTCGCTTGCCGACCTGGCCCCGCTCGTACGCCAGCCCGAGTACATGCACACCCTGCTGGACGTACGCCCGGGGCGCATCCTGTTCGCCACGAACCGACGCAATGGTGTCGACTTCGATATCGTCGCGCTCGACCGTGCGACCGGCGAGCAGCAGACGCTGTACGACGCCGGCGGCTACGTCGTCGACGCGAGGCAGTCGCCGTCGGGTCGCGAGGTCGCGGTGACCTGCCTCTCGGCGCAGCCGTGCTCGACCCAGGTGAGCATCGCCGTCGACGGAGGTGTCGTCGCGGTCACCGCCGCCGA
This sequence comes from Solicola gregarius, assembly GCF_025790165.1. Classification (GTDB taxonomy): domain Bacteria; phylum Actinomycetota; class Actinomycetes; order Propionibacteriales; family Nocardioidaceae; genus Solicola; species Solicola gregarius. The sequence goes on along the minus strand of NZ_CP094970.1, from coordinate 1,771,031 downwards.
CGACCACGCCTTGCACACGGGGGTCGACTGGCTCCCGGACGGCACCGGTCTGCTGATGTCGTCCAACCACGACCGTGAGTTCCGGGGCATCGTGCGCGTACGCCCGGATGGCAGCTGGACCTGGCTCGTCGAGTCCGACGAGCACGACATCGACGCGATCCAGTCGCCCGACGGCGTGGTGCTGCTCGTCGTACGGCACGTGGACGGCTGCGCACACCTCGCCGTGCACGACTCCGACGGGCGGCACGTGCGCGAGGTGGCGTTGCCGGCCGAGGGGGTCGTCTCCGCACGTTGGGCGCCCGACTCGGGTACCGCTGTGCTCGGCCTGGTCGCGCCGCGCGTACCGGGTGACGTGCTCGCCCTCGACGTCGCGAGCGGGGCGGCAGAGGTCGTCCTCTCGTCGGCCGACGGTGCACCGGAGGGCATGATCGACAAGCTCGTCGAGCCGACGACGCACCGCATCGAGTCCATCGACGAGGAGTCGATCCCGTGCTTCGTCTACCGGCCACCGGACGACGCGGCGGCCGATGACGTACGCGGCGGCGTTGTCATCAACATCCACGGCGGCCCGGAGGCTCAGGCGCAACGGGTGTTCGACCCGGTCGTGCAGGCCATGGTCGGCGCAGGGATGACGGTGCTCGTGCCGAACGTGCGCGGGTCGACGGGGTACGGGAAGCGTTGGTACTCGATGGACGACCGGCGCCTCCGGCTCGACGCGGTCGCCGATCTGCTTGCCGTTCGCGAATGGGTGCCGACCGTCGGCGGCGACGTCGACCGGGTAGCGCTGTTCGGCGGGAGCTACGGCGGCTACCTGGTGCTCGCGGGCCTCGCAATGCAGTCGCATGCGTGGCGGGCAGGTGTCGACATCGTCGGGATGTCGTCGCTGGTCACCTTCCTCGAGAACACCTCCGACTATCGGCGTGCCCTGCGCGAGCGGGAGTACGGCTCGTTGCAGAAGGATCGGCGGTTCCTCGAGGCGGCCTCGCCCCTCACGTACCTCGACCACATCGCGGCGCCGCTGTTCGTGATCCATGGGGCGAACGACCCGCGCGTACCCCTCACGGAGTCGCAGCAGATCAAGGCCGCGCTCGACGAGTTGGGTGTTGCGTGCGAGCTGATGGTGTTCGATGACGAGGGGCACGGGCTGGCCAAGCGGGCCAACCGGCTGACGGCGTACCCGGCGGCGGTCGCGTTCCTGGCCGCGGCCCTCACGGCATGAGGGTTACGCTGGCGCGCATGGCGGACCTCAGGGCGATCGAGATCAAGGACGCGAGCATTCGGCTCGGCCAGCTGTTGAAGCTCGCGGGCCTGATCGACTCGGGCTCCGACGTGAAGGCGCTGCTGGCCGCGGGCGAGGTGCTGGTCAACGAAGAGACCGAGACCCGGCGTGGCCGGCAGCTCGTCGTCGGCGACGTCGTACGCTGCCGCGGCGAGTCCGTCCGCGTGGCGTCGCGCGGCTGAGCGAGCCGGCTCGCGGCCGGAGCCGCGCCTCAGGCGTGGCGGGTGCCGCGCGTTGTCACGAGGTCGGCCGCGCTGCGTACGGCCAGCGCGAGGACCCACGCGGTGAGGCGTACGCGCCGCGCGAGGTCGCTCGAGTCTCCGTCGCCGTGCGCCGGTGTGTTCGGCGCACGCTCTGCTGTCGTCGTGGTCGTTCGAGGTGCCATTGCGGTCTCCTCCCGATGCCTAGCAAGTGCACCACCCCCGGATGACGCTGCGGGCACTCCTCAATGACTAGACGATGAACCCCCGGCCGCTGGTTGCCTTGACCTCAAGCGCCCTTGATGTTCGACCATGGGCGAGATGCTCAGCCCAGAGGTCGGGCACCGAGAAAACGAGTTGCCGAGGTGTCAGTGACGCCCCGTAATCTGATCCTTACGTAGTCGCGAGGAGCAACCACCACCTGATGCCGCCCCAATCCGTCACTCGGCCACCGGCCGTAGACGCCCGTACCCGCTCGACCACCTCGCTGTGGAGGCTTCGCGGGTACCTCTGGCCTTACCGGTGGCGCCTGGTGACGATGCTGGTGACGGCCCTGATCGGCGTCTTCATCGCGCTGTCGATCCCGCTGGTCACGCGGGCGGTGATCGACGGGCCGATCGCCGACCGTGACCGTTCGGGCATCGTGTGGCTCGGCCTCCTCGCCCTCGCGCTCGGCATCGTCGAGGCCGCGCTGATCCTGATCCGTCGCTGGGTCCAGGCCCGCGCCGTGCTCGGCGTCGAGACCGCCATCCGCCGTGACCTGTACGCGCACCTGAACGCGCTGCCGATGGAGTTCCACGCGCGCTGGCAGTCGGGCCAGCTCCTGTCGCGAGTGACCAGCGACCTGTCGACGATCCGGAGATTCTCCGGATTCGGCATGTTGTTCCTGATCATCAACATCGTCCAGTTGATCGTGACGACGGTGATTCTGCTGCGGCTGTACTGGCCGCTGGGTCTTGTCGTGGTGGTCGCGGCGATTCCGATCATCATCACCTCGATGCGGTTCGAGCGGCGGTACGTCGCGGTCTCGCGCCGCGTCCAGGACGAGAAGGGCGACGTCGCGACGCAGGTGGAGGAGTCAGCGCTCGGCATTCGGGTGATCAAGAGCTTCGGCAGGCGCGAGTACGCCTTCGACAAGTACGACCGGCGCGCGGTCAAGCTGTTCGGCTCGTCGATGGATCAGGTGCGGCTGTCGGCGCGGTTCTGGACGTTCCTCGAGGTGCTGCCGAACCTCGCGCTCGTCCTGGTGCTGCTGCTCGGCTCGATCGCGGTCGGCAACGACGACCTGTCGCTCGGCACCCTCGTCGCGTTCGTGACGCTGATGCTCAGCCTGATCTGGCCGGTCGAGGCGCTCGGCATCATCCTCGCGATGGCGCAGGAGGCGATGACCGCTGCCGACCGGGTACTCGAGATCCTCGACACGGCGCCTTCGATCGTCGGCGGCGACATCACGCTCGAGGCACCGCGCGGCCACCTGCGCTTCGAGGGCGCCGCGTTCCGGTTCCCCGACTCCGACACAGACGTTCTCCACGGCGTCGACCTCGACGTACGCCCCGGCGAGACGGTTGCGATCGTGGGCGCGACGGGTGCGGGCAAGACGGTGCTGACCGGCCTCATCCCGCGGCTGCAAGACGTGACCGGCGGCCGCGTCACGATCGACGGCGTCGACGTACGCGATCTGACCATCGACTCGCTCCGGTCGACGGTGGCAACCGCGTTCGAAGACCCGACGCTGTTCTCGATGAGCGCGCGCGAGAACCTCTCCCTCGGCCGGCCGGGTGCCAGCGACGCCGAGATCGCCGACGCGATCGAGACCGCGCAGGCACAGTTCGTGTACGACCTGCCGTGGGGGCTCGATACGCGGATCGGCGAGCAGGGCATGGCGCTGTCCGGCGGGCAGCGGCAGCGACTCGCGCTGGCCCGGGCGGTCGTCGCCGAGCCGCGGATCCTCGTCCTCGACGACACGCTGTCGGCACTCGACGTACACACCGAGGCACTGGTCGAACGGGCGTTGCGCAACGTGCTCGCCGACGCAACGGGCATCGTCGTCGCCCACCGGGCCTCGACGGTGTTGCTCGCCGACAAGGCCGCGCTGCTGCAAGGCGGCACGATCACCCACGTCGGCCAGCACTCCGAGCTGCTCGCGAACGTACCCGCGTACCGCGCGCTGCTCGCGGCAGACGCCGAGGCGGAGGTCGGGGTGGGTGGATGAGTGACCCGCAGTCCGCGCAGCCGCGGGCCGAGGAGCACGACCCCGACAGCCGGTGGCGCGGCGTCGCGGCCGAGGACGTCGACGAGGTCGCCGCCACGCAGTCGCTGGTCCTGCGCGACAGGTCGCGGCGGCTGCTGGGTTCGCTGCTCCGGCCGCATCGACGCACGCTGGTCGCGATCCTCGGGGTCGTCCTCGTCGAGAATGCCGCCCGCCTCGCGATCCCGTACCTCGTGAAGGTCGGCATCGACGACGGCATCCCGCCGATGAAGGCGGGCGACGGCGCGACCATCCTCACCTGGATCATCGGGCTGGTTCTGGCCATCGTGCTCGTCCAGGCGGTTGCCCGGCAGGCGTTCCTGATCATGGCCGGTCGCGTCGGTCAGCAGACCTTGCTCGAGCTGCGACGTCGATTGTTCCGGCACTTCCAGCGGTTGACGCCGGCGTTCCACGACCGCTACACGTCCGGCCGGGTGATCTCCCGGTCCACCTCGGACATCGACGCCATCGAGGAGATGCTCGACACCGGCTTCGACGGCCTGGTGACGGCCATGTTGACCCTCTTCGGCACGGCGATCCTGCTGCTCGTCCTCGATCTCGAGCTGGGCCTCATCGCCCTGCTGTCCTTCCCTTTCCTGCTGTGGCTGACTGCATGGTTCCGCAAGCAGTCGGCGGTCACCTACCGGCGTACGCGCGTCACGATCGCGGCGCTGATCGTGCACTTCGTCGAGTCGATGACCGGCATCCGGGCCGTGCAGGCGTTCCGCCGCGAGGGCCGCAACGAGGAGCTGTTCGCGGAGGTCAACGACGACAACCGGGTTGCCAACGAGAACGCGTTCCGGCTCGTCGGGCTGTTCATGCCGGGCATCAAGCTCATCGGCAACGTCACGATCGCCGCGGTGCTGTTCATCGGTGCGTACCGCGTCTTCGACGGTGACGTGACGATCGGCGTGCTCACGGCGTTCCTGATCTATCTTCGACAGTTCTTCGAGCCGATGCAGGAGATCAGCCAGTTCTACAACACCTTCCAGTCGGCCAGCGCGGCCCTGGAGAAGCTTTCGGGCGTACTCGAGGAGGAGCCCGAGGTCGTGGAGCCGACGCGGCCCGTCTCGCTCGATACGGCGCACGGCGACGTACTTCTCCGCGACGTCGAGTTCGAGTATCAGCCCGGCCGACCGGTGCTGCCGGGCCTCGGTCTGGAGATCCCGGCGGGTCAGACGCTTGCGCTCGTCGGCACGACGGGCGCGGGCAAGACGACGATCGCGAAGCTCGTCGCCCGCTTCTACGACCCGACGGCCGGCGCGGTCCTGCTCGACGGCGTGAACCTGCGCGACATCGCCGACGACGACCTGCGCCGCGACGTCGTGATGGTGACCCAGGAGAACTTCATGTTCGCCGGTTCGATCGCCGACAACATCCGGCTCGGCAAACCGACTGCTACCGACGCCGAGGTCCGCCGGGCCGCCGATTCGATCGGCGCATCGACGTTCATCGAGGCGATGCCGTCGGGCTACGACACCCAGGTCGAGTCGCGCGGCGGTCGCCTCTCGGCCGGTCAGAAGCAGCTGATCGCATTCGCGCGGGCGTTCCTCGCCGACCCCGCCGTGCTGATCCTCGACGAGGCGACGTCGTCGCTCGACGTACCGAGTGAGCGGCTCGTTCAGCGCGCGCTGCGTACGATCCTCGCCGACCGCACCTCGGTCATCATCGCCCACCGCCTCACCACGGTCGAGGTCGCCGACCGGGTCGTGGTGCTCGAGCACGGCCGCATCGTCGAGGACGGCACGCCGTCCGACCTGGTCGCCGCCGGCTCCGGTCGGTACGCCGACCTGCACGATGCCTGGATCGCATCGCTCGCGTAGACCTGACATGGAGGTGCTCTGGCTGCAACGCGCCGCCGAGAGGCGCCTCGCCTGACACAGGCCGCCACCCGGACGCGGCTCAGAGGAGTGCGCCCCCGAATGCGCACTCCCCGTTCAGCGTGGACTCAGCGCCAGACGACGAACAGCGAGTAGTCGTCGAACGGTGACTCGGAGCCGTCGCAGCGGTACTTCCAGATCATCCCGTCGTCGTACATCTCCTGCCCCCTGGCGATGCAGTCCTCCTGCCAGAAGAAGTCCTGGCCGGTGTAGTCCCATTCCTCCTGCACCACGACCGCCGAGCTGCTCTGTGCGGACCGCGTACTGGTGCCGGTGTCTGCCGACGCCGTGGCCATCGATCCACCGAGCAGCACCGCCGCGGTCAGCGAAAGGGCGGTCGCAACACGTCGTACGTTCATCATCGTGCTCCTGTCCTGCGGGTTCGTTCATCGGTCGACGCACACGCTGCCGCCGTCCGCTTTCAGCCCGGTGTCGGAACGGTCACGGCGCGTGAAAGCGCGGTCGAGGCAGGTGAACCCGCGGTGGGAGCTGGGTCAGCCGGCGGTCGCCGGCTGGGGCGTGCGGGTGTCGGCCGGGACTCCCTCGGCGCAGAGGCGCTCGAGGCGAGCGATCGTCTCGTCGTCGCGTGGGGAGTACACGAGCATCCGATTCAGCCCGTCGACCCCGACCGACATGCGGGTGCCGCGAAGATGCAGATCACCGTACGGGCTACGGAAGCTCTTCTCCGGCAACGCGAGTGAGGTGACGTCGTGCCGCTTCCACAGCGCGTCGAACTCCTCGGACGCCTCGCGCAGCCGGCTGACCAGGCTCGTCCACAGTGGGTCGTCGAGGTGCGGTGCCATCGCCGCGCGCAGCATGTTGACCAGATGCCGGGCTGCGGGTCCACGGTTCAGGCACATGCCGCCCCAGTACGCATTGGTGAAGAACAGCCAGGCGTGGTTGCGCTCGCTCGGATCCACCGTGTCGAGGTCGCCGACCATGAACCTGTACGCCCGGTTGTACGCGAGAATGTCGTACCGCTCGGACAGGACGCAGGCCGGAAACGGCTCGAGCTGGCGCAGGATCGCCTCGACGCTGTCCGGCACCGCCGTGACCGACGTCTCTGCGGAGACGGCGACGCCGGCGAGCTGGAGAAGGTGCCAGCGTTCCTGGGGGTCCATCCGCAACGTACGCGCGATCGCGTCGAGAACCTGCACGGACGCGTTGATCCGGCGTCCCTGTTCGAGCCACGTGTACCAGGTGACGCCGACGCCGGCGAGCTGCGCGACCTCCTCACGGCGTAGGCCGGGCGTACGCCGCCGCCCGCCCGACGGCAGCCCGACGTCGTCGGGGGTGATGCGCTCACGCCGGGTGCGAAGGAACTCCGCAAGCGAGGTCCGTCGGCTGTCAGAGGCGGATGGCATGCTCCGATTATTGCGCCGTCACGCCCGGGTCACCAGGTAGTGCGAGTACCAGGATGAGAAGACACTGACTACCAGGATCGATCCGAGCGAGGATCTCTTCATGACCGTTTCTGTTTCCGAGGTCCCGGCCGCCCACTCGGCGCCGAGGCGTATGTCCAACGGAGCGCTGATCGCCGTCCTGGTGGCGGCCTCGCTCCCCGTCATGTCCTTCTTCGGCGTCAACGTCGCTCTCGGTCAGATCGGCGCCGAGCTGCACGCGTCGCCCGCCGTGCTCCAGCTGGTCGTCGCGACGTACGGCATCACGTACGCGAGCCTCGTGGTGATCGGCGGCCGACTCGGTGACGCCTTCGGGCGCCGCCGGATGATCCAGCTCGGACTCGGCGGCTTCGCCGTCGCGAGCGTGCTGTGCTCCATCGCCCAGTCGCCCGGGCAGCTTGTCGCCGCGCGGCTCATCCAGGGTGTGGCGGCCGCACTGATCGCGCCGCAGGTGTTGGCCACGATCCACGCCAGCAACGAGGGGCACCACAGAGATCGCGCCGTCGGCATGTTTGGCGCGACCGCCGGGGTCGCGACGTCCATCGCGTTCCTGGTGGCCGGTGCGCTGACGAGCTCCGGCGTCGACTGGCTCGGCTGGCGCGCGGTGTTCTGGGTCACCGCACCGGTCGCCGTCGTCGTCATGTTCGCGGTCGCGCGCTGGATGCCCGATGTCCGCGGACACTCGCGGCCACAGCTCGACCTCGCCGGTGTCGTCCTGCTCGGCGCGGCGATGACGCTGCTGATCGGTCCGTTGACCGAGGGCCGCGCCGTCGGATGGCCGGCGTGGACCTGGTTCGCCCTGGCCGCGTTCGTGCCCGTCGCTATCGGCTTCGGCTGGTGGCAGCGTCGGGCGGAGCGTACGGGAGGCATGCCGCTGGTGCCGCCGTCGATGCTCGCGATGCGCAGCATGGCCGTCGGTCTGGCGATCGGTGCGCCGTTCTTCACCGCGTTCGGCGGGTTCATGTTCGTGTACGCCTTGTGTGCGCAGTCGAGCGGTATGTCGCCACTCGAGACCGGCGTGAGCCTGCTGCCGATGTCCGTGAGCTTCCTGTTCGCCTCGATCGTGGCCGGCCGGCTGGTGGCGCGCTTCGGCGTCTCCGTCCTGACCATCGGGGCCGTGCTCGCGGCGCTCGGGTACGCCGCCGTCGGCTACGCCGTCCAGCAGAACGACCCGTCGCACGTGGCCACCGTCCTGCCCGCGATGATGGTGTGCGGGCTCGGCGTCGGGCTCGTATGGTCGCCGTTGTTCGGCATCGTGTTGAGCCAGGTGCCCGCGGAGCGGGCAGGGCTGGGAAGCGGCATCCTGATCACGACGCTGCAGCTGTTCCTCGGCCTCGGCGCCGCCGTGGTCGGTTCCCTTTACCTCGGGCTCGTTCCGGGCCGAGGCGCATCCGACGCCTTCGGCCAGACCCTGCTGCCGCTGGCGATCGCGATGCTGGTCATCGCCGGACTCACCCGCGCCCTCGTCCCGCGCCGCGAACGCGACGTGGCAACGGTCGGGTAGCGCGGCGGCCACGGCTCAGGTCCACCCGGCCGCAGCTTGGGTCTATGTGGCATCCGTCCAATAGGTCTCAACCGATGCCACATAGACCCAACGGGGCCTTCTCGTCGCGGGCGCGTTCCTGCTCGGCGAACGCCGTCCACGGTCGCCTCCGCCGGGCAGGTACCTTATGTCACGGAGGCGTCAGCAGCAGGGAAGGCCCGCCATGATCGACACGACACCCGTCGCTGTGCCTGCGGTGGATGCCGATGACTGAGCGGACCAAGAGCGGGTTCGCACCGATCCTGCGGTCGGCGATCGCCGACAGCGGGCTCAGCCTCGAGCGGATCCAGGCCCGGCTGGCCGAGCGCGGCGTCGATATCAGCGTCGCGACCCTGAGCTACTGGCAGTCTGGGCGCAGCGAGCCGGGCCGGCGCGCGAGTGTCGCAGCCCTTCCGCACATCGAGGAGCTGCTCGGTCTGTCCGCCGGTCAGTTGCAGGCACACCTCGGTCGAACGGTCCGTACCCGTACCAACGTCGCGAGCACCTTGCTGCGCGACATCCTCGACAGCAGCGACCCGATGTCGGAGCGTCTCCTCCGCGCCGACTCCCGGTTACGCGAGATGCTCAACATCATCAGCGACCACTGCACGATCCACGTCGACGAGTCGTGTCGGATGCGCTCGCGTTGGGTGCGGCGGGTGCTCATCTCCGAGGTCGACGGTGCCGATCGGTTCCTGGTGCTGCGGGTCAAGCGCGATCCGGACGGCCCCGATCCGACGTTCGAGCCGCTGGTGCACTGCTCCGCGGGCGAGACGTACACCGACCACCGTTCGTCGCTGATCGCCCAGGAGGTGCTGCTCGACCGGGTACTCGACCGGGGTGAGTCGATCATCGTCGAGTACGCGCTCGCCGGCCCACCGTCCGACATGGAGTACGCCTCCGCACGGCGAGCCGCCCTCCGCGAGCTGGTGCTCGAGATCCAGTTCGACCCCGATGCGTTGCCGACCGCGTGCGAGCTCGTACAGAGCACCCTCGACGGGGCCGACGAGGTCCATGCACCGATTGCGCTCGACGACACCCACTGCCTGCGGGTGATCCGGCACAACCTCCCGCCCGGCAGGTACGCCGTGCGCTGGACCGTGGACCCCGCGTACGCGACGACCTGAACTGTTAAGCGGCCTTCACACGATTGAGTGGCGGATGGGTGGGCAGCCTCGCTGTGTCCGCAATCCGCGAGCAATCGAGGGACGTACATGTTCACAAAGGTCATGGCCAGGGTAGCGATCGGTTCGGTTTCGGCACTCGCATTGGCAACCCCAATGGTCGCCAACGCCACGCCGTCGTCACCGAGCTCGGACGATCTGGCTCCGCTCTACGGAGCGCAGAGCAAGTCGGCGATCCCGGGCAAGTACATCGTCGTGCTGAAGGACGACGCCGGAATTGCGGCGCGCAACTCCGTGAGCTCGCTCGCGGCCGATGTCGGTGCCACGGTGCGCGAGCGCTACGACAGCGCGCTCACCGGCTTCTCGGCGTCGATGAGCGAGTCCGCGGTCGAAGAGCTGCGAGCCGATCCGCGCGTCGCGTACGTGCAGGCGAACCAGGAGGTCCACGCCACCGGGACGCAGACGCCCACTCCCAGCTGGGGACTCGATCGGGTCGACCAGGAGGCGCTACCGGCCGACGACTCCTACACCTACGCCGAGACCGGCGCGGGCGTCACGGCCTACATCATCGATACCGGCATCAATGCCACGCACCAGGACTTCGGCGACCGGGTCGGTGAGGGATTCTCCGCGGTCGACGGTGGCACCGACGACGCGAACGGCCACGGTACGCACGTCGCGGGCACGGTCGGCGGCACGGAGTACGGCCTCGCGAAGGATGTCGCTCTCGAGCCGGTTCGAGTCCTCGATGCGAACGGCAGCGGGTCGACGGAGGGCGTCGTCAAGGGCATCGACTGGGTGACCGAGAACGCCAGCGGCCCGTCGGTCGCGAACATGAGCCTCGGCGGTCCGAGCGACCCGGCACTGGACGACGCGGTCGCCGGTTCGATCGAGGCGGGCGTGACGTACGCGGTCGCGGCAGGCAACGACTACGGCGCGGATGCGTGCGGGTCGTCGCCGGCGGCGGTGCCGGAGGCGTTGACCGTTGCCTCGACGGCCGACGACGATGCTGCGTCGGAGTTCACGAACGGCGGTTCCTGCGTCGACCTGGCCGCGCCGGGTACCGACATCACGTCGGACTGGATCGGTGGCGACGACGCCACGAACACGATCAGCGGTACGTCGATGGCGACGCCGCACGTCACCGGCGTTGCGGCGCTGTACCTCGAGGCGAACCCCGACGCCGATCCCGCCGGCGTGAGCACGGGGCTCGTGGACGAGGCGACTCCCGACGTGATCACCGGCCTGCCCGAGGGCACGGCGAACCTGCTGCTCAACTACCCGCAGGATTTCTGAGTGACAGTGCGAAAGCACCGGCGCTGAGAGGTCGCAGACCTCCGGAAGTGCTGCACCACTAGACCGCCCGGTGGGCCGAGTTCCCTGTGCTCGGCCCATCGGGCGCACGTGTGTCGAACTCCGGACGCGTGTCGGAGGGACCAAAGTAGGCGCGTTCTCGCGACCATCGCCCGATGCGACGTTGACCCGAACCACCGTTCACTGGACTCGTGAGTACGACCGCAGCGGGCCCGACGGCGTTGGCGGAGCGTGCCCTGGGGCCCGACCTGGCGCGCGGCGTCATGCTGTTGTTCATCGCGCTGGCGAACTCGCACTACTTCCTGCGCGGGTCGTCGATCCTGGGCGGCTACCCCCAGGACGCCTCGCCGCTCGACTCGGCCGTCACCTGGCTGCTCGCGACCTTCGTCGTCGGCATGGCCGACGGGTTGCTCTTCTTCGCCGGCGACATCCTGGCCATGTACGGGGTGCTGCTGCTCCTGGGCGCGTGGGTCGTGTTCTGGAAGGACCGCTGGTTGCTGGTCCTCGCGCTCCTCGTCTTCGTCATGACGGCCCTGCCGAGTGCCGACTACGCATCGGCCATCGCTGATCCGCCGGATTCGGCGATGCTGCCGCCGGACGTCGGCACGATGCTCTCCGAACGGACCGGTGCGGTCGGCTTCGTCGCGCTCCTCGGCCCGATCGGCTTCGCCTGCCCGTTCCTGATCGGGCTGGTGGCGGGACGGCATCGGGTTCTCGAACAGCCGGAGCGGCACCGAATCCTGCTCACCGTCACCGCGGTGGTGGGGCTCGGGGTGTCGGTCCTCGGTGCCCAGCCGATCGCGCTCGTACTGTCCGGCGCTCGGCCGCTGCCGGGATCGGAGACGCTGGAGCTGATCGGCCCGCTACACGACGCCACCGGCGTACTCGGTGGATTCGGGTACGCCGCGCTGATCACGCTGATCGCACACCGGATCGGCGCGCGGCGTGGGGCTGTGATCAACGCGTTGGCTGCCACCGGCCAACGTTCGATGACCTGCTACCTCGTTCAGTCGGTCGTCTGGGCGATCGTGTTCACGCCGTTCCTGCTCGACCTGTCAGCGACGCTGACCGTCGCGTCGACGGCGCTGCTCGCCACCGGAACATGGTTGGTCACGGTAGTGCTGGCGGACCGGATGCGGCGAACCGGTCAGCGCGGGCCGTTCGAGGTCCTCGTCCGCCGCGTCACGTACCGACAGCCGCGGCGCGCGACGCTGTGACCGCCGGCAGGCGACCGAACGTTCGGACGGGTTGTACCCCTCCCGAGTTTTGCCAGCGGAGTCTCGGGCGATAGCCTGAGCAGTGTTGTGACAGCAGTCACAGCACCACGCGCCGTACGTACGCAACACCCTTAGCGGAGGCGGAGTGTGGATGCTCCCGCCGGCTGCGGAGACCCCGCAGGCCACGACACCAGGAGTGCCTATGAGCAACGACCTGCCCGCACCTGAAGTGGGTGCCGAGAAGCTTGGGGCCGTTTTCGGACCGGCCTCGGCCGACGACCAGCACGATCTCGTGCAGCTCCTCACGCCCGAGGGTGAGCGCGTCGAGCACAACGAGTTCGCCTTCGACGGCGACGACGAGACCATCAAGGGCTTCTACCGCGATCTGGTCCTGACCCGGCGCATCGACGTCGAGGCGACCTCGCTGCAGCGGCAGGGAGAGTTGGGCATCTGGGCCCAGCTGCTCGGCCAGGAGGCCGCGCAGATCGGTTCGGGCCGGGCCCTCGAACCGCAGGACATGGCGTTCCCGACGTACCGCGAGCACGGTGTGGCCTGGTGCCGCGGCGTCGACCCGCTGGCGTTGCTCGGCCTGTTCCGCGGTGTCGATCACGGCAACTGGAACCCCGCCGACAAGAACTTCGCGCTCTACACGATCGTCATCGGCGCACAGGCCCTGCACGCCACCGGTTATGGCATGGGTCAGCTGCGCGACGGTGTCGTCGGTACGGGCGACCCCGGCCGCGATGAGGCGACGATCGCGTACTTCGGTGACGGCGCGACGAGCCAGGGCGACGTCAACGAGGCGTTCATCTGGGCCAGCGTGGCGCAGGCGCCGGTCGTCTTCTTCTGCCAGAACAACCAGTGGGCGATCTCGGAGCCGATCGAGCGCCAGACGCGCATCCCGCTGTACCAGCGCGCGCTCGGTTTCGGGTTCCCGGGCGTACGTGTCGACGGCAACGACGTGCTCGCGTGTCACGCCGTGACCAAGGCCGCGCTGCAGCGTGCTCGGGAGGGCAGCGGTCCGACGTTCGTCGAGGCGTATACGTACCGGATGGGCGCGCACACCACCACCGACGACCCCACTCGCTACCGGCTGTCGACCGATCTCGAGCACTGGAAGCTGAAGGATCCCATCGAGCGCGTACGCGCGTACCTCACCCGCCACGCCGGAGCTGACGAGAGCTTCTTCGCAGACGTCGAGGGCGAGGCCGACGAGGTCGCGAAGCGGTTGCGCACCGGCTGCCGCGCGCTGCCGGAGCCGCAGATCCTCGACATCTTCGACCAGGTGTACGCGGAGCAGACCGACGAGCTCGCGGCCGAGCGCGACGCGTACGCGGCGTACCTCTCGACCTTCTCCGACGACCACAACACGGCGGAGGTCGTGTCATGAGCCAGACCACGTTGAGCAAGGCCATCACCAACGGCCTGCGCGCCTCGATGGAGGACGACGCGAAGGTGCTCGTGATGGGTGAGGACGTCGGCAAGCTCGGCGGTGTCTTCCGGGTCACCGACGGTCTGCAGAAGGACTTCGGCGAGGACCGCGTCATCGACACCCCGCTCGCCGAGTCGGGCATCCTGGGCACTGCGGTCGGGCTCGCCATGCGCGGCTACCGGCCGGTGTGCGAGATCCAGTTCGACGGCTTCGTCTACCCGGCGTACGACCAGATCGTCAGCCAGGTCGCGAAGATCCACTTCCGCAGCAAGGGCAAGGTGCCCATGCCGATCGTGGTGCGGATACCGTTCGGCGGCGGCTTCGGGGGCGTCGAGCACCACTCGGAGAGCCCGGAGGCGCAGTTCGCGCACACGCCCGGCCTCAAGGTGGTGGCGTGCTCGAACCCGGTCGACGCGTACTTCATGATCCAGCAGGCGATTCGCGCCGATGACCCGGTGATCTTCCTGGAGCCGAAGGCACGTTACTGGGAGAAGGCCGAGATCGACGTCGACGCGACGCCGGCTCCGCTGTTCTCGTCGCGCGTCGTACGCGAGGGCACCGATGCCACCGTGCTCGCGTACGGGCCGACGATGAAGACCGCCCTGCAGTCCGCGGCGACCGCCGAGCAGGACGGCGTGAGCGTCGAGGTGATCGACCTGCGTACGCTCTCGCCGCTCGACATGCGACCGGTCTATGAGTCGGTACGCAAGACGGGCCGCGCCGTCGTCGTTCACGAGGCGCACACGAACCTCGGCATCGGAGCCGAGGTGGCTGCGCGCATCACCGAGAACTGCTTCTACTCGCTGGAGGCACCTGTCCTCCGCGTCGGTGGTTTCGATACCCCCTACCCGGCCAGCCGGATCGAGGAGGAGTACCTCCCCGATCTCGACCGGATCCTCGACGCCGTCGACCGCACCCGGTCGTACTGACCCACCGACAAGGAGAAGTTCGTGGCACAAGAGTTCAAGCTGCCCGACGTCGGCGAGGGCCTGACCGAGGCGGAGATCGTGAGCTGGAAGGTCAAGGCCGGCGACACCGTCGCGGTCAACGACATCATTGTCGAGATCGAGACGGCCAAGTCGCTCGTCGAGCTGCCGAGCCCGTACGACGGCACGGTCGCCGCGCTGCTGGTGGCCGAGGGCGAGACGGTCGATGTCGGCAAGCCGATCATCGCGGTGTCGACGGCCGACGATCCCGCCGCTGACGATGGCGCGCAGCGCGGGGAGGGTGATCCCTACATCCACCTTGCAGACAAGGCGAAGACGGACGAGATCGACATGTCCAACCCGGCCGCGACCGGTGGCAGCGAGAAGCAGATGCTCGTCGGCACCGGTCCGAAGGAGGCGGCGACCAAACGTCGGGCGCGGCGTACGGCGGCGACCGCGACGGCGCAGGCCGACGTACAGCAAGCGTTCTCGACCGCACCCGCTCCGGCGCCCGAGCTCCCGGTCGAGCAGGCGGAGGAGAGCGTCCCAGCGGCTCCGCAGCCGACCGTGCCGACGGGCCCCCGCCTTCGGGCGCTCGCCAAGCCGCCCGTACGCAAGCTGGCGAAGGACCTCGGCGTCGACCTGACGACCCTCACGCCGAGCGGCGAGGGCGGAGTCGTGACCCGCGCCGACGTCGAGGCCTACGCCGCCGGGGCACAGGCGCCGACAGCGCCACCGGTGGCCAGCGCGACCGGCGACGTGCGGGTTCCGATCAAGGGCGTCCGCAAGATGACGGCGCAGGCGATGGTCCAGTCGGCGTTCACCGCGCCGCACGTCACCGAGTGGCTGACGCTCGACGTCACGAAGACGATGGAGCTCGTCGAGTCGCTCAAGGGGCGCCGCGAGTTCGCCGACGTACGAGTCTCGCCGCTGCTGGTCCTGGCTAAGGCCGTGTGCCTCGCCGTCCGGCGTACGCCAGAGCTCAACGCGGCATGGGATGACGCGGCCCAAGAGATCGTGCTGAAGCGGGCCGTCAACCTCGGCATCGCGGCGGCGACCCCACGAGGACTCGTCGTACCGAACATCAAGGGCGCCGACTCGATGTCGCTCGTCGAGATCGCGACCGCGCTCGGCGAGCTGGTCGCCACGGCGCGCGCGGGGCGTACCAAGCCGGCAGAGATGTCTGGAGGCAGCTTCACCATCACCAACGTCGGAGTCTTCGGCGTCGACGCGGGCACACCGATCCTGAATCCGGGCGAGTCCGGAATCCTCGCGTTCGGGGCGATCAAGAAGCAGCCCTGGGTGGTCGAGGGGCCCGACGGCGACCGTATCGAGCCCCGATATGTGACCACGCTGGCGCTCTCGTTCGACCATCGCATCGTCGACGGTGAGCAGGGGTCGCGTTTCCTCGCCGACATCGGCGCACTGCTCGCCGACCCCGCAACCGCGTTGCTGTACTGAGCGGGTGGCAGAGTGAGGGCATGACCCGTCTGCTGCGTGGCCTCGGCCTGCTCGGCGTCGGCTGCCTGCTGGCGGCTTGCGGCTCGGCCGAGGACGTTGTCGGTGCATCGTCGCCGGACGACGCGCAGACGGATGCCTCCTCGAATGCCGCGCTCACCGACAAGGGCGGAGTCGTCGTCAGCGGCACCGACGTCTCCGACGATGCCGATGACGCCGACTCCGCTGTCGAGGTCGTCATCTACGAGGACTTCCAGTGTCCGTACTGCGCTCAGCTGGAGGAGTCGAGCGCCGACTTCCTGGAGGAGCAGCTGGGCGACGGCGCCGTCACCGTCGAGTACCGCATCGTCTCCTTTCTCGACGGTGCGAGCACGAACGAGTACTCCAGCAGGGCGGCCAACGCCGCACTCTGCGTCTTCGACGGCGCCGGACCCCGCGCGTTCTACGAATTCCACGCGACCCTGTACGACAATCAGCCCGAGGAGGGCAGTGCCGGGCCTGAGGACGCGCAGCTCGCGACGTACGCGAGCGACGCCGGCGCCGACGTCGACGACTGCATCACCGACGACGCGATGGGCGATCAGGTGGTGAAGTCGACCCAACAGATGACCGCCGAGGGTGTGACGGGTACGCCGGCCGTGTTCGTCGACGGCGAAGCGGTCGAGCTCACCAGCGAGACGTCCCTCCAGGAAGCGATCGAAGCCGCCATCGGGTAGGCCCCTTCGCCTCATTCCGCGCCGAGGTACGCGGTCCTGCCAATAGGGCACCTCTTATTGGCAGGACCGCGTACCTCGGCCGTCATGGCGAGTCGCGTCAATGCCCGCCGCAAGCCATCGCGGATTACGTCCGCAACACCGAGTGGGCGCGATTGTGCGTACCGTCGCTCACTCCCGCCGCGATCCGCGAAGTGTTGCCGCAGCGGTGATCGCACCGATGAGGGCGATCGCGCCGGCACCGATGAACGCCGCCGAGAACCCGTCGGTCAGTGCCGCGGGCCGGCCGAGTTCATCTGCACCGTACGCAGCCGCCACCGCGGTCACCGCGGCGAGCCCGATCGCCGACCCGACCTGGTAGCTGGTGTTGACGATTCCCGATGCCAGGCCGCCTTCCTCGGGCCGTGCGCTGGAGATCGCCGTCCCGAGCGACGGGATGAAGGCCAGCGACATTCCGAGGGCCGCGACGAGCGACGCCGGGAGGACGTCGACCCAGAAGTTGCCGTCGGGCCGGATCCGGGAGAGCCATGCCATCCCGGCCGCGAGGAGGAGCATTCCGGCGACGATCATGACCTTCGGTCCGAAGCGGGTCATGAGACGTGGCGCGAGGACGACCATCCCCACCATGATCAACCCGGTCATGGGTAGCAACGCCGCACCGCTCGGGAATGCGCTGTAGCCCAGCACCTGCTGCAGATAGAGGTTGAGGAAGAACCACATGGGAATCCAGGCGCCGCCGAGCAGCAGCTGCGCGAGATTTGCGGCGCCGAGGTTCGGTGTGCGGAAGATGCTTAACCGCATCAGGGGTTCGCGCAGCGTCGCCTGCAATGCGAGGAAGATTCCGATCAGCACGACGGCCGCGGCGAGAACGATCCAGGTTTCGACCGAGCCCCAGCCGACCTCGGGTGCGCGGACGATCGCGTAGACGCCTGTGCCGACGCCCGTCGTGACGGTGACGGCACCGAGGATGTCGATCGACCCCCGGCGCGCTCCGCCGGCCGGCATTAGGGCCGGTGTCACGGCCAGCGCGATGATCGCGATCGGGACATTCAGGTAGAACACCCACGGCCAGGACAGGTACTCCGTTATCGCGCCGCCGAGGAAGACCCCGGCAGTGCCACCGGCGGGTGCTGCAGCGCCGTAGATCGCGAGCGCCTTCGTGAGCCGACGCGGCTCGGATCCGAACAGCATCATCAGCAGGGTGAGTGCCGAGGGCGCGATCAATGCGGCGCCGGCGCCCTGCACCGCGCGACCGGCGAGCTCGACCTCCACGGTTCCGGCGGCTCCGGCGAGGACCGAGCCGACGAGGAGGACGAGCCAGCCGGCACTGAACATCCGGCGGGCGCCGAACAGGTCTGACAGGCGTCCGCCGAGCAGGAGCAGCCCGCCGAACGCGACGACGTACGCATTGAAGACCCAGGAGAGATTCTCCTGGGTGAAGCCGAGATCGTGCTGAATCTCGGGCAAGGCAACGCCGATGATCGACGTGTCCATGATGACCATGAACTGTGCGGCGGCAATGAGCAGTAGCGCCGGTCCACCGCGTGCCGTTGTGGGTGGTGACGTGGTTGAGGACATGGTGCGAGCTCCGTCTCTGTGTGCTTGGTCGGCCGTCGCGGATCCTCCGGCTGGGGACCGCTAGTTGACGTTAATACCCTAGGGGGGTACTGTATTCCGTGTTCGCACAAATACCTAGCGGGGGTATGGTGTTGGCGATCCGACAAAGCAAGGAGTGGCAGATGGACGAGCATGCGACGCACGGGTACATCGGTAACAAGGACGACTACCTGAAGCGGCTACGACGGATCGAGGGTCAGGCCCGCGGCCTGCAGCGGATGGTCGAGGACGAGAAGTACTGCATCGACATCCTCACCCAGGTGTCTGCGATGACGAAGGCACTGCAGTCCGTCTCGCTCGGGCTGCTCGACGAGCACCTCAACCACTGCGTACGCGATGCCGCCGCCAGCGGCGGACCCGAGGCCGACGAGAAGATCAAGGAAGCCTCCGACGCGATCGCACGACTCGTCCGCTCCTGACCAACGACGACACGAGAGGCACACCACCATGAGCGACAACTTCACCGCGAACTACACCGTCACCGGCATGACCTGCGGACACTGCGTCGCGTCCGTCACCGAGGAGGTCACCGAGGTCCCGGGCGTCGTCGACGTCGACGTCGACCTGGGCAGTGGCGGGCTGACGGTCAGGAGCGACGCGCCGGTCAACGAGTCGACGATCCGCGAGGCGGTCGAGGAGGCGGGCTACCAGCTCGCGTCCTCGACGGCATGACGGTCGGTACCCGATGAACACCCCGACCAGGGTCACGGCATTCGTGATCGGTGTGGCAGCCGTGTTCGCCGCCGCGGCCGGCATCGGGACGGCCGTCGGGCCGCTCGACGACACGGCCGCCGCTACCGACGCGATGGGCGACCACGGCGGTGACGCGGGCGCCGGCCACAACGAGTCAGGTCATGGCACGGGTGCGTCCGGTGTCGAAGAGCTACCAGGAGGGCTCATGGTGTCGCAGTCCGGATACACGCTCGACCTCGAGCAGTCACACGTTCGGCCGGCGCGGAGCGTGCCGCTGCGGTTCCGAATCCTCGGCCCCGAGGGCGAGCCGGTCACGTCGTACACCAAGGAGCATGGCAAGGACCTGCACCTGATCGTGGTTCGCCGCGACATGGCCGGATATCAGCACGTTCATCCGACCCTCGGCTCCGACGGTACGTGGGCGGTCGATCTCGACCTGCCGACGGCGGGCGAGTACCGAGTGTTCGCGGACTTCGCGCCGGCCGGCGCAGAGGGAATCACGCTCGGTGCCGATCTCGCGGTCGAGGGGACGTACGAACCCCATACCCTGCCGGAGCCGACAGGCTCGACCCAGGTCGGCGACTACACCGTCACTCTCGACGGGAAGCTCGCGGTGGGCGAGAGCTCGCCGCTCACACTCTTGGTCAGCAGGAACGGCGAACCCGTCACCGACCTGCAGCCGTATCTGGAGGCGTACGGACATCTCGTCGCGCTTCGCGACGGCGACCTGGCGTACCTGCACGTCCATCCCGACGGCGCTCCGGACGATGGCGAGACCCGGCCCGGACCGAAGATCCGGTTCTTCGCGGAAGTTCCGTCGACGGGCAGCTACCGGCTGTTCCTCGACTTCAAGCACGGCGACGAGGTACGGACGGCCGAGTTCACGATGAACGCCGGCGCGGGTACGCAATCCCGATCCGGCGAGCACGGCAAAAGCCAACACGGTCACGGTCACTGACCGGTGCCGGGAAGCGACGAAGGAGGAGCGATGGTGGACCACGCGACGCCCACAACAGCGGTCGAACATGTCGATCTGACGATCGGCGGCATGACCTGCGCCTCCTGCGCGAACCGCATCGAGCGCAAGCTGAACAAGCTCGACGGCGTGACGGCGACGGTCAACTACGCGACCGAGAAGGCGCGCGTCGAGTACGCCTCAGACGTCTCGACCGATGAGTTGATCTCGGTGGTCGAGCAGGCGGGATACTCGGCGACGCCGCCGCCCGCGAAGTCCGGCGGCGACACGAATGCCCACCCCCGTGACGAGGCCGACGAGTCACTGCGCAGCCTGCGGCAGCGGCTGATCGTCTCGACCGTGCTCAGTGTCCCCGTGATCGCGATGGCGATGATCACCAAGCTCCAGTTCGACAACTGGCAGTGGCTTTCGCTGACGCTCGCCGCTCCCGTCGTCGTGTGGGGCGCCTGGCCGTTCCACAAGGCGGCGTGGACGAACCTGCGCCACGGCACGACCACGATGGACACCCTCATCTCGATGGGCACGATCGCCGCACTCGGCTGGTCGGTGTATGCGTTGTTCTGGGGCACGGCGGGAATGCCAGGCATGAGGCATCCGTTCGAGCTCACCATCGAGCGAAGCGACGGTTCGGGCAACATCTACTTCGAGGCCGCCGCCGGTGTCACGACGTTCATCCTCGCCGGCCGCTACTTCGAGGCCCGCGCGAAGCGCCATGCCGGCGCCGCACTGCGGGCGCTTCTCGAGCTCGGCGCCAAGGAGGTCTCGCTCCTGCGCGACGGTCGCGAGGAGCGTATCGACATCGAACGCCTCCAAGTCGGAGACCAGTTCGTCGTGAGGCCGGGCGAGAAGATAGCGACCGACGGGGTCATCGAAGAAGGCACGTCCGCGGTGGACGCATCGACGGTGACCGGCGAGTCCGTACCGGTAGAGGTCGGTGTCGGCGACGGCGTCATCGGCGCGACGGTCAATGCCGGTGGTCGCCTGGTCGTACGCGCAACGCGGATCGGTGCCGAGACGCAGCTCGCGCAGATGGCGAAGCTGGTGGAGGACGCACAGACCGGCAAGGCGCAGGCGCAACGTCTCGCCGACCGGATCTCCGGCATCTTCGTGCCGATCGTCATTGCACTATCGGTCGGCACGCTCGGGTTCTGGATCGGCGCCGACGGCGGTCTGTCCGCAGCCGTCACGGCAGCGGTCGCAGTGCTGATCATCGCGTGCCCGTGCGCGCTGGGTCTGGCGACGCCGACCGCGCTGATGGTCGGCACGGGTAGGGGTGCGCAGCTCGGCATCCTGATCAAGGGTCCCGAGGTGCTCGAGTCCACTCGGCGCGTCGACACGATCGTGCTCGACAAGACCGGAACCGTCACGACCGGCACCATGACGCTGCTCGACGTGATCGCCGACGCTGGCGAAGATCCGGATGAGATCGTACGCCTGGCGGGCGCACTCGAGGATGCGTCCGAGCATCCCATCGCACGCGCGATCGCGGCCGGCGCCGTCGGCCGCGTCGGTACGCTGCCCTCGGTCGAGGACTTCGCGAACGTCGAGGGCCTCGGCGTACAAGGGGTTGTCGACGGTCATGCGGTGCTGGTCGGGCGGGCGCGGCTGCTCACCGACTGGTCACAGCACCTGCCGTCGGAGTTGGCGCAGGCCATGGTCGAAGCCGAGAACTCCGGCCGGACGGCAGTGGCCGTCGGCTGGGACGGCGTGGCGCGTGGCGTACTCGTGGTCGCCGACGCGATCAAGCCGACGTCCGCCGAGGCGATCACGCGGTTCCGCGGCTTGGGCCTGAAGCCCGTTCTGCTCACTGGGGACAACGCCGCGGTTGCGCGTACGGTCGCCGCCGAGGTCGGCATCGACGAGGACGCGGTGATCGCCGAGGTCCTCCCGAAGGACAAGGTCGATGCCGTACGACGCCTGCAGGACGACGGTCGAGTCGTCGCGATGGTCGGTGACGGCGTCAACGACGCCGCCGCGCTGGCGCAGGCCGATCTCGGTCTCGCGATGGGCACCGGCACCGACGTGGCGATCGAGGCGAGCGATCTGACCCTCGTACGCGGAGATCTGCGGGTCGCCGCCGATGCCATCCGGCTGTCGCGGCGTACGTTGGCCACGATCAAGGGCAACCTGTTCTGGGCGTTCGCGTACAACGTCGCGGCGTTGCCGCTCGCCGCCGCCGGGCTGCTCAACCCGATGCTCGCCGGTGCCGCGATGGCGTTCTCCAGCGTCTTCGTGGTCTCGAACAGCCAACGGCTGCGCAGCTTCAAGGCACTGAGCGATGGTTCACCGATCTCGGGCGCGACGTCCTAACTGCTATGGAGCCATGATGGAACACGATCGCGACACCGTCGAAGACCAGGCGCCGCACCACGATGACCACGCTGCGCACGGAGGTCACGATCACGGCGGTCACGGCGACCACGCGGCGCAGTTCCGCGACCGGTTCTGGCTGAGCCTGATCCTCTCGATCCCGGTTGTGTTCTTCAGCCCGATGTTCGCCGACCTCCTCGGGTACGACCGGCCGAGCTTCACCGGCGCCGACTGGATCGCCCCGGTCCTCGGCACCGTCGTCTTCGCGTACGGGGGCCGGCCGTTCCTCACCGGCGGTTGGTCCGAGCTGCGCACGCGGCAGCCCGGGATGATGCTGCTGATCTCGATGGCGATAACGGTCGCCTTCATCGCCTCCTGGACCACCACACTCGAGGTCGGTGGCTTCGATCTCGACTTCTGGTGGGAGCTGGTGCTCCTGATCGACATCATGCTGCTCGGCCACTGGCTCGAGATGCGCGCGCTCGGCGCGGCCTCGGGCGCGCTCGACGCACTGGCGGCACTGCTTCCTGACGCTGCGGAGAGGATCGTCGACGGTCAACCGGTCGAGACCAGCATCGGCGACCTTTCCGTCGGCGATGTCGTCTTGGTGCGGTCCGGGGCTCGCGTACCCGCCGACGGCGCTGTCGTCGACGGTCGGGCGCACCTGGACGAGTCGATGATCACGGGAGAGTCAGCGACGGTACGACGCGGCGTCGGCGACCGAGTCGTCGCGGGTACGGTCGCGACGGACTCCGCCATTCGGGTCGAGATCGCCGCGGTGGGCGAGGAGACCGCGCTCGCCGGCATCCGGAGGCTCGTTGCAGATGCGCAGGCGTCGTCGTCGCGGGCACAGGCGCTCGCCGACCGTGCAGCCGCGCTGCTGTTCTACTTCGCGAGCATTGCCGCCGTCATCACGTTCGTCGCGTGGATGGCGCTCGGTGAGGCCGATGATGCGGTCACGCGGACCGTCACGGTGCTCGTCATCGCGTGCCCGCACGCGCTCGGGCTCGCGATCCCGTTGGTGATCGCGCTATCGACGGAGCGCGCCGCCGCGGCGGGCGTCCTCGTCAAGGATCGTCTCGCCCTCGAGCGGATGCGTACGGTCGATGTCGTGCTGTTCGACAAGACCGGCACGCTCACCAAGGGCGCGCATCAGGTCACCGACGTAGCGGTCAGCTCTGCTGCCGGCCTTACCCGCGATGAGGTCGTGTCGACTGCAGCGGCCGTGGAAGCCGACAGCGAGCACCCGCTCGCTCGCGCGATCGTCGCCGCTGCGGGTACGCGAGGCCGCCATCGGGTCGAGGCGTTCGAGTCCCGTTCGGGGCGTGGCGTATCGGCGCTCGTCGACGGTGTCCAGGTCGCGGTCGGGGGACCGGCGATGCTGCGAGAGACGGAGGCGCTCGTACCCGACGACGTCTCCGATGCGACCCGAACGTGGGTCGATCGCGGTGCAGCCGTCTTGTACGTCCTGCGGGCAGGCTCGGTGATCGGTGCGTTCGCGCTGGAGGACGCCGTACGCGAGGAGTCCCGGCAGGCGGTCGAGGCGCTGCACGCCCATGGCGTCAAGGTCGCGATGATCACCGGAGACGCCCATCAGGTGGCCGGCTCGGTCGCACGGCAGCTCGGCATCGACGAGGTGTTCGCGGAGGTACTGCCGGAGGACAAGGACGCCAAGGTTGCGGAGCTGCAGAATCGTGGCCTGAAGGTCGCGATGGTCGGCGACGGCGTCAACGATGCGCCCGCCCTCGCGCGGGCCGAGGTCGGTATCGCGATCGGGGCCGGTACCGACGTTGCGATCGAGTCGGCGGGCGTCGTGCTCGCCAGCAACGATCCGCGCGCGGTGCTGTCGGTGATCGACCTGTCCAAGGCGAGCTATCGCAAGATGGTCCAGAACCTCGCGTGGGCAACGGGCTACAACCTGTTCTCGGTGCCGCTCGCGGCCGGCGTACTCGCGTCGGTCGGGTTCGTACTGTCGCCCGCGGCCGGAGCGATCCTGATGTCGCTGTCGACCGTGGTGGTCGCCCTGAATGCACAGCTGCTGCGGCGAGTCGATCTGCGGCCGGTTGCACTGGCATCGCCATGACCCCGCATACCTTGGTGATCTCGCGACCGCCTTCGGTGGCACCCACGATTCGGCCCTGCCGGAACGCTCCGGCGGGGCAGATGCGTGCGGCTCAGCGCCCCCGCATGCGGTGAGCCTCACAGCGCTTCGGCGCGACAGAGGCGCGTGTTGCATTTAGGATAGATACATCATGCGTACATCTGCTCCCGACCGCGTGTACGACCACGTCAAAGCGGCGATCCTCGACGGCACGTACCCCGGCGGCGACCTGCTGACCGAGGGCGATCTCGCCGACGCCGTCGGCTGTTCGCGTACGCCTGTACGCGAAGGGCTGCTGCGTCTGCAGAGCGAGGGATTCGTCAAGCTCTACCCCAAGAAGGGTGCGCTCGTCGTACCTGTCACGGCCGAGGAGGCCGCGAACGTCTGGGAGGCTCGCGCCCTCGTCGAGGGCTGGGCGGCACCGCGCGCGTTCGAGCGCGGGGCCGAGATCGCCGACGAACTCGACGCACTGACCGAGCGGATGCGTGAGCACTTCGCGGCCGGTGACGCCGCGGCGTTCAGCGAGGCCGACCGTACGTTCCACGAGGTGATCGTCGCCGCGGCCGGCAATGCCGTGCTCACGCGGCTCTACCGCGGCCTCCGTGAGCGGCAGGTATGCATCAACACCAGGTCGATGCGGGCGTCGGCAGCGCGGATGGAGCAGGCCATCGACGATCATGCGCGGTTCGTGGCGCTGATCCGAGCCGACGACGCCGACGCGTTCGTCGAGCTCACCCGGCAACACCTCGATCGCGCCCGCCACAACATCAGTGAGCGGTCGGTCGCATGACGTCGATGACGACCGCCGCCCCCGAGGCGCGGTCCACGCGCCGCGCCGTGTCCGTGTGGGCAGCCGCGGTCGCGGTCTACCTGCTCGCGGTGTTCCACCGTTCCTCCCTGTCGGTCGCCGGCCTCATTGCGGCCGATCGCTTCGACATCAGCGCATCCCAGCTGTCGACGTTCACGATGATCCAGCTGCTCGTGTACGCGAGCATGCAGATTCCGGTCGGCCTGATGCTCGATCGGTTCGGGCCGCGCCGGATGCTCCTCGTCGGACTGAGCGTGCTCACCCTTGCCCAGCTCGGATTCGCCTTCGCGGGTACGTACCAAGCCGGCATCATCGCCCGGGTGTTCGTGGGTATGGGCGACGCGATGATCTTCATCAGCGTGCTGCGCCTGGTGAGCACCTGGTTCGCGCCGCTCCGGATCCCGGTCGTCACCCAGGTCACCGGGCTCGTCGGCCAGCTGGGCGCGGTCGCGGCCGCCGTGCCGATGACCATGGCGTTCCAGCGCTTCGGCTGGACCGACACCTACCTCGTGACGGCCGGCCTCGGCGTCGTCCTCGGCGCCTGGCTCTACCTGATCGTCCGCGACACCCCCGAGCAGCGAGTCGTACGCGGGCCGTCGATCTCGGCGCGCGCGGTTGTCGACGGGCTGCGCTCGTCGTGGCGGCAGCCGGGCACGCGGCTCGCGTTCTGGACCCACTTCAGCCTGCAGTACGGAGCCACCACGCTCGCGCTGCTGTGGGGATTCCCGTTCTTCGTACGCGGGCAGGGCGTTTCGGAGACGACCGCCGGCCTGCTACTCACGCTGTTGACCGTCGCCACCATGATCTCCGGCCCGATCGTCGGCGTACTCGTCGGACGTCGCCCGTTCCACCGCTCCACGCTCGTGCTGGTGATCCTCGCGTCACTGGTCGCAGCCTGGACCGCCGTGCTCGCCTGGCCGGGTCCGGCGCCCTTGTGGCTGCTCGTTCTCCTGGTCTGTGCCGTTGGTGTCGGCGGTCCGGGCTCGATGGTGGCGTTCGACTTCGCGCGTACGTTCAACCCGCCCGAGCGGTTGGGCAGCGCCACCGGAATCGTCAACCAGGGCGGCTTCATCGCCAGCCTGCTTTCGATCCTGGGCATCGGGCTCGTGCTCGACGTGCTGACGCCCGGCACCAGCAGCAACTACTCCGCGAGCTCGTTCACCTGGGCGATGTGCGTGCAGTACGTGCTGTGGACCATCGGCGCCACGCAGATCGTCCGCTACCGCCGCAAGGCACGTACCGACCTAGCCGAGCGTGACCCGCAGGCGTACGAGCAGCTCCGCTCGGGCGGCCGCGTACTCGCGCCGCAGCACTGAGCCACCGTGAGCCGCACGGTTATGCGGCGACACGCCGGTGTGTCGCGCACGAACGTGCGGCTCACGGGGCGGGAACGACCGGGCCCCGAGGCGTTGTCGGCGACGTCAGCCAGTCGTTGACGAAGGGGCCGATGTCCGTGCCGGTCGCATCGGAGAAGTACGTGATGAAGTCCTCGCGGTCGACCGACTCGTTGCGGTATGCCTCGGGCCAACCGCGCAGCGCGTTGGCGAACACCTCCTCGCCGACGGCGTCGCGGATGTGGTCGAGCATCACGGCGCCGCTGAGGTAGACGTTGTTCGACGCGAACTCGGTCTTGCGGTATTCGCCCGGGGGTCCGTACGTCGAGCGATCGAGGTCATCCGACGCAGCCCACTGCTTGATCAGGCTTTCGTACGACGCCGTGCCCACGTGGTCGTTCCATAGCGCCTCGATGTACATCGTCAGACCCTCGTTGAGCCAGAGGTCCTTCCAGTTGTTCGGCGTGACAGTGTCGCCGAGCCACTGATGCGCGTACTCGTGCGCGATCACCGAGACGTAGTCGTCGTCGGTCATCCGAACGCCGGAGCCGAGCGTCACCATCGTCTGGGTCTCCATGCCCGACCGGGATGGGACGATCACGATCCCCGCGCTGTCGAACGGATACGGCCCGAGCTGCTCCTCGAGCCACTCGAGGATCTCGGGCGACTGCTCCAGCCTGGGGAGCTGCTGCTCGTCTTCCGGTCGTGTCCAGTACGTGAGCGGCAGGCCGTCCGGCCCGTCGTCGGAGGTGACGGAGTAGTCGCCGATCGCGATCGTGATGAGGTACGAAGCGGCCGGCTCGTCGAGTGTCCACGAGGTGGTCGTCGCGTCCGCATCCTCCCGGGAGTCGGTGAGCCGACCGTTGAACACCGCAGTCATCGCGTCATGGGTGGTCACGGTCGCCGAGTAGTACGCCTTGTCCGACGGGTGGTCGTTGACCGGGTACCAGGTATAGGCGCCCCAGGGCTCCTGCATCGTCCAGGCGCCGCCGTCGCTCTCGGTCGTCCAGCCAACCATCGGCATATCTGACCGAGACGAGCTGGTGGCCACCGGCTCGGGTGTTCCCGCGTACTCGATCGTCAATGTGTGTAGGGAGTCCGGCTTGATGCCAGGTGTCTGCAGTACGAGCTGCTCGCCATCCTCGACGGCGTCGATCCGGTTCCCGTCGAGTGTCGCGGACGTCACCTCGAGCGGCTCGCCGAAGTCGAGCTCCACCTCGTCCCGCGGCTCGGTGACGCGGAACGTGATCGCGGCCTTCCCGCTGAGGGTGGTCTCCGACGGGTCCCAGTCGAGGGTGAGGTCGTAGTGCAGCGCGTCGAAGTACGGCTCGCCGTTGTCCGGGTAGTACGGGTCGTCGACAGGCTCGGACTTGGCGGCCGAGAGGTCCTTCGGGATCCGCGTTGCGGCGTTCTCCGGATCGCCCTCGGCCTGGTCGGCGGCGTTCGAGCAGGCGGTCAGCAACAGGCAGAGGGACAGCGAGGCCGCGGCCCGCGTACGCAACGACATGGACCGACGTTATCGGTTCACCCGATCAGCTTGCCGGGGTTCAGGATGCCGGCCGGGTCGACTGCCGACTTGACCGCACGCAGGACGTCGATGCCCAGACCGCCGATCTCGTCATGCATCCACGGCAGGTGGTCGCGACCGACGGCGTGGTGGTGCGTGATCGTGCCGCCGGCATTGGCGATCGCGTCGCCGACGGCATGCTTCGCGGTGGACCACTGGCCGATCGGGTCGTCGGCCCGAGCACAGGCGACGGTGAAGTACAGGGACGCGCCGGTCGCGTACGTGTGCGACAGATGGCACATCACGAGCGGGGCGGTGTCGCCGAGCGCGGAGGCGAGCGCATCGGTGACGGCGGCGCGCAGAGTGGCGAGGTTCGACCAGGTCGTGGCGGTCTCGAGGGTCTCGACCAGGACGCCTTCGCGAAGCAGCGAGTCGCGAAGGTACGGCGCCTGGAACCTGCCGCGCTCCCAGGCCTGAGCCGTGTCGGCTCCCTGCCAGGTGCCTCCCGCGGCCTCGAGCATCCGCCGCGCGTACGCGAGCTCGAACTCGGCTCGCTCACTCTCGCCCTCGAACGTCGCGACGGCGCTACACCCCGGCGGCGCGTCCGCGGCCCCCGCGATGAGGTGGTTGGTTGCCGTCTCGGCCTCGTCGGAGAGTCGAATCACCGTCGGTCGACCGCCCGCCTGGACGAGCGTGCGTACGGCGTCGGCACCCGATGCGAAGTCCGGGAACGTCCACGACGCGTACGACGTGTGTGACGGCACCGGGTGGACGCGAACCGTCACGTCGGTGATGACGCCGAGGGTGCCCTCGGAACCGAGGAACAGTTGTCGCAGATCGGGCCCTGCCGCCGAGGCGGGCGCACGGCCGAGCCGGATGGTCCCGCGCGGCGTCGCCACGGTCACCGCGTGAACCATGTCGTCGAACCGCCCGTATCCGCTCGACGCCTGACCGGAGGATCGGGTCGCCGCGAATCCGCCGATGCTCGCGTGCTCGAAGCTCTGCGGGAAATGCCCGAGCGACAGTCCGTGCTCGCCGAGGAGCGCCTCGGCCTGCGGCCCGGTCAGCCCTGCGCCGAGCGTCGCGAGACCGCTGGTGGTGTCGAGTGAGGCGAGTGAGACGAGTCGGCACAGATCGAGGCTGACGACCGCATCGAACCCGTCGCGCACCGGGTCGACGCCGCCGACCACGCTGGTGCCACCCCCGTACGCGACTACGGCGATGCGACGCTGCGAGCAGTACTCGAGGACGCGTACGACGGCTTCGGGTGTCGGCGGTTCGACGACGGCGTCGGGCGCGTCCTGCCGTGGTCCCTGCCGGCGCAACAGGTCGGTCGTGCTCTTGCCGCCGGCGTGACGCAGCCGGCTCGCGTGCTCGACGGACACCGAGTCCGGGCCGCCGATCTCGGCGAGCGCGTCGAGGTCGGCGGGATCGAGCGCACCGTGCCGCAGGCGTACGTCGTGCTCGTCGAGGGGCGGGGTGGGTGCGGTGTCGAGATGGAATGCCGCCGCGATCAGCGCGCGCACCTCGTCGGGAAGGGGAGTTGCTCGTTCTGGATCACCCCAGGCGTCCCACGCCATCGGCTGCTCGCTCATGCGATACAGTGTTACATACATCGTCAATGTGTAATGCACGAGGGAGCTATGCCGCGTACCGATCCCAGCGAGGTAGACACCGCGATCCTGGCTGCTGCACGCTCCTGTGTGCTCGACTTCGGGGTCCGCAAGACCACGCTCGCCGAGGTGGCGCGCCGCGCGCGGGTCAGCCGGCCGACCGTGTACCGCCGCTGGGCAGACACCGACAGCCTGATCGCCGAGCTCATCACGCGGGAGTTCCGGTCTGCGGTCTCGGATGTCATTCCGGCAGGTCCCGACGCGCGGACGCGGATCGTGCGGGGAGTGGTCGAGGGATCGCGGCGCATCCGCAACCACGAGGTCTTCGTCAAGGTCTTCCACGCCGACGCCGACCTCCTGCTCACCTACATCGTCGAGCGGCTGGGGAGGACCCAGCACGAGGTGCTCGAGCTGTGCGCCGCGGTGATCTCTGCGGGTCAGGCCGACGGCTCCGTACGCGAGGGCGACCCCGAGCAGATGGCGATGATGGTGTTGCTGATCGTTCAGTCGTCGGTGCAGTCCGCGCGGATGATCGAGGCCACCCTGCCGCCCGATGCGCTCGACGAGCAGCTCACCGACGCCGTCGACGGCTTCCTCGCGCCGAGGACGAGATGACCGGCTCGTCGGCGCTGAACGCCACCCGGCGCCGCCGGGAGCTCGCCGAGGTCGGGGCCGGTGAACCGATCGACGTGCTCGTGATCGGCGGCGGCATCACCGGCGCCGGGGTGGCGCTCGATGCGGCATCGCGCGGCCTTCGTACCGTGCTCGTCGAACGGCGCGACCTGGCCTTCGGCACGAGCCGTTGGAGCTCGAAGCTCGTGCACGGCGGCCTGCGCTATCTCGCATCGGGTGATGTCGGCATCGCGTACGAGAGCGCGGTCGAGCGCCGCGTCCTGATGACTCACACTGCACCGCACCTGGTCCGTCCGATGCCGCAGTTGATTCCGATGACTCCGGATCTGAGTGGTCGGCAGCGGGCGTTCATCCGCGCCGGTCAGTACGCCGGTGATGCGTTGCGATGCGCGTCGGGCACCAGCGGGCACGTACTCCCGCGGTCGCGTCGGATCGGGCGGTCGGAGACGTTGCGCCTCGCCCCCTCGGTACGTGCCGAGGGGCTGGACGGTGGGCTGCTCGGGTGGGACGGCCAGCTCATCGACGACGCGCGCCTGGTCGTCGCCGTGGCTCGCACGGCCGCATCGTACGGGGCGCGAATCCTCACCCGTGTCTCGGCATCGGCGGTCACTGAGAGGTCGGCAACGCTGTGCGATGAGTTGTCCGGTGAGTCGTTCGACGTACGTGCGCGCGCCATCGTGAACGCGACCGGTGTGTGGGCGGGCGGCCTCGACCCGAGCGTCACTCTGCGCCCGAGCCGCGGAACCCATCTGGTGTTCGACGCGTCGACGTTCCGCGGTTTGAACGCGATCCTGACCGTCCGGGTTCCGGGTGAGCGGAACCGGTTCCTGATGGCCTTGCCTGCCGACCATGGCCGCGTGTACGTGGGCCTGACCGACGAGCCGGCGCCCGGGCCGGTCCCCGATGTGCCGGAGCCGAGCGACCATGAGGTCGATGAGCTGCTGACCACGGTCGGCCGCGTCCTGCAGGAGCCCGTGACGCGAGCCGACGTACGTGGCGCGTTCGCAGGGCTTCGCCCGCTCCTCGACTCTGCCGGCGGTTCAACGTCCGACCTGTCTCGGCGGCATGTTGTGCAGGCGGCCGACGGCGGGCCGACGACCGTGGTGGGCGGCAAGCTCACGACGTACCGGCGGATGGCGCAGGACGCGGTCGATCGCGCGATCGGCAGGGCCCGGCTCGCTGCTCTGCCGTCGCGAACGGCGCGGCTGCGCCTCGTCGGCGCCGGCGGAACGCGAGCCGCTGCGGACCTTCCTCCCACGCTGGTCGCACGCTACGGCAGTGAGGCGAGCACCGTGGCAGAGCAGCCCGGCGGCCTCGCGCCCGTGGCCGACGGCCTCGACGTCTGTGCGGCCGAGTTCGCATTCGCTACCAGCCACGAGGGTGCCCTGAGTATCGATGACATCCTTGACCGCCGTACGCGCATCGGCCTCGTCGCGGACGACCGTGCCCGTGCGTACGATGCCGCCGCCGACGTCGTCGAGCTCGCTCAGGCCTGAGTCGGAGATCGGGCGACGGGTTTGACGGTGACGTGGGAGTGGCCGAGGATCTCGGGCGCTTCGGAGCGGGTGATGGCGCCGACGTCTTCGAGGGACCAGGTGTCGAAATGGACGTACAAGACCGACTGCCGCGAGCCGGAGCGGCGTGCCCGAGTTGCCCGTTCGGGTGACCCGCCGTCGCCGGGCTGGTCGGCGTACGAATCGTCGGCGTCTGCATCGGTGCCGCCGCCGGCCCTGCGGGCCTTGTGGACGTGGTGGTAGAGGTCGTCGAGGGAGTCGGGTTCGTCGAGCATGCCGAGGGCGACGGAGCGGAGGATGCCGTGAGGGCGGTTGTCGCCGAGGAACCGCAGCGATTCGACGATCTGGTCGAGACGTTGATCGAGCCTCTTGCCGTCGTCGAGGGTCAGGGTGCCGGAGATGCGGGCGAGTCCGTCTTCGGGCCAGATCGACACACTCCGCCGACGCCGGTTTTCGTTGCGTTGGTTTTCGGGGTCGTCGGGGTCTTCGGTGATGCGGATCTGGTCCAGGATCTGGTTCACCCGCCCCATGCCGACCCGCGCGATCAACGGCGTCCCGTCCACATTCGCAGCTGCGAGGCGCCGGTCGGCGTCGCCGGCTTGGGCGATCGTGAATCGTCGGGTCTTGCGGGCAACTTTGCGGATCCGCCACGCATCGACCGTCCCGTCGTGCAGGCAGGCGAAGAGTTGCGGGAGACGATGGGTGAGGTCGAGGGTGTCGGCGATCAGGTCCCGGCCACCGGATGCGGACAGCCCGAGTGCGGGGCCGACCTCACACGCGGCGTACTCCGACACGCTCGGGGTGCCCGACCCGCCGTAACGGGTCCACTCGTTGATCCCGCCGGCGCGTGCGAGGGCCGTACCTGCGGTGTCGGCGAGGTAGCCGAGCAGGGCGTCGTACTGGGCGGCCTCGGTCTGCGCCAGGTGGCGACGTGCGTCCAGCGCGACGTCGAGCCCGTCCTTGGACTCGAGATCGTCGGTGAGTGTGGCCGCCCTCATAGAACATATTCTGCCAGCCGCCACCGACAGAACAGGGTGTTCAGGGGCCTTATCCACAAGGGATTCCGAGAAAGTTTGAGAAAGTTCTAGGTCAGGGTAGCCGGAGTACAGAGAATCTGCATTCGGCCCGTGATCCGCGGTCAAATGCAGATTCCTTCCTCGCCACCGGCCGGAGCCGGCACCGAAGCGCACGGCAACGACGAAGGTAGAAGCGAAAAGCTGGGAAAGCCGACCAGCAACCCGAGCCGCCCGGGTACGGATCTCGTCGCCGCCTATCGGTCTGCACCGCCGCAAACGGGAAACGATGAAGGCGGAAGCGCCGCGCACGGAAAGGTGAAGGCGGAAGCGCCGCGCACGGAAAGGTGAAAGCCGGAACCGAGGGAGGACCGACCACCCAGAGCCCACCGGAGCGCGGCGCCGCATCTACCCCGACGCTCACCGCCCGCCGGGGAACTCGATCACCTGCTGGAACGTCGAGCGGTTCTGCCAGTGGATCGGGTCTTGGGTAATGCCTCCGAGCGACTGATGGAGGGTCTGCGCGGCGCAGTACTGGTCGGCCGCCTTGCAGGTGCCGTCAGCCGGGTACACCTGCTTCTTCGGTACGTCGAGCGCCGCGTCCAGCGACTTGAGTAGCACCTTGCGGCAGGTTGCCACGGTGCCTTCGCCGCAGTAGAGCCGCGGTAGCGGTGCGTCGACGCTGCGGCCGAGGATCCGCCGGAGGTCCTTGCTCATCCAGCTGCTCCACGCATCGGCGCTGGCGTTTCCGCGGTGCGAGTATCCCGACAGGATAGGTGCCGCACCGAGCAGGCTCGCGTAGAGACCCTTGTGCAGCTTGGGCCGGAACTCGGCCCGGACGACCCGAGGCCACCATGCGTCGAGGACGCGAAGCGCCCTGCTGTGCTTGAACTTCGGCTTCTCCGACGTTCCCGCCGTTCGTAGGCCGCCCGACTCTCGCCACACCCGCAGCTTCTGGACCGCCGTGGCGAGCTCCTGGTCCTTGATCGGTCGGTCGCCGATGACGTCGAGCAGCAGTCCGAGTGGTCGGTCGGCCCGTGGGTCCTCGAGGCCGGCCTCCTCGACCAGGCTGACCAGCGAGGCGCGGGTGAACTTCTCGCCGGAGTCGATCTGTGCGCGTACGCGATCGTCGAGCAGTTGTGCCCGGTGGACCGATCCGAACATGAAGTTGCCGTCGGCGGCGTTGTAGCCGGGTGCCTGCTTGTTGTTCCAGTTGACGAGGTAGTCCTTGTCGACGGCCTGCGGATGCTCTTCGAACGACGTGTAGTCGGCCGAGTTGTCGTCGGCGTGCCAGCCCTTCCACTCGTACCGCTTGCGTCCCTCGGTCGGGAGGTTCGCGTCGGCGCCGTCGGGTCGGATCGGGTTCGCCCCTGAGTTGAAGTACGCGATGTCCTGATCGTCGACGTAGAACCAGTTGAAGGTGTAGTTGACGCGCGAGGCGGCTCGCTGGAAGTCCTCGGCGGACGAAACCTGCTCGGGGTCGTTCATGGCGAGGAACGCCGCCGCGGCGTCACCTTCGTGCATGAAGGTGCTGCGAAGCGACGTGAACGCCGTTGCCCTGCCGTAGACGTTCGCCCGGTGGGTGATGATGCCGAGCTTCGTGCGGTCTGCGACCAGCGTGTACGACCCTTTCGGCGTCTGGTCGCCCAGCGACGGCTTCCAAGAGCTGTGCCGCTTGACCCGACGGATCGGCAGGCAGTCGCCGTGGAACCGGTAGCCGCGGGACGTCAGCGTGCCACGCGCTCCGGTCTTCAGGTTGCACAGGCGCACCGCGTACGAGTCGGTGATGTCCTGCATCGCCGACGTCGGGCTCCATGCGTAGTCCTGGCCACGACCGACGAGCACGGCGAAGTTGAGCCCGGCGAACGAGGCACCGGCCGCGCTGACACCCGGCCCCTGAAGCTCCTGGACCATCCACAGCTGAGGTGCGAAGAACCCCGTTTGCGGGCCGAACACCGCGACCGGGTTGCCGCTCTCGGTGTGCTCGCCCGAGACCATAGTCGCGTTCGACATCATCGTTGTCGGCTCGTCGAGGAATCCGTCCGGCAGTACGCCGTCGTTCGCGAATCCCTTCAGCGATCGGCCGGTCGGCCGCGGCGTACGCCGGGAGTCCTTTGCGCTGCCCTTGCGATCGGTCACCCAGTTGGCCGCGCGTACGCTGCCGCGATCGGGAAGCACCGTACCCTCGGTGAGCGCATCGGTTCCGTACGGGAACGACTCGTCGACGGTCGTGACTGTCTCGGGATCCTCGGCGGCGCGGAACGCCTTCCACACTTCGATTCCGCGGGTCTTGCCGTACCGCGCGCGGGCCTCGATCAGTGCGAGCGCGGACTGCATCTCGGATCCGCCGCCACTGCCGAACATCCCGCCCGCGACGGCCGCGGTCGCGAGGATGTCGGTGACCTTCCACTTCGTCGGACCAGTGGGGTGCCCGAGCGCCACGTACTCGCCGGGTAGCTCAGCGCCCTTGCGTGCCTCGGCGATGTACGCGTTGACACCCTTCACCCATGACCTGGCGTCCTGCTGCATCCGCACACCCACCTCGCCGAGGTCGGCCAGATCGTCGAACTGCTGGCGCAGCTCGGCGTTCGTGTACGGCGCGATGCGCCAGATCTGTTGCTCGAACTCGCGGTTGCCGACCGCCCCGCCCGCGAGGGAGGTGAGGTTTCCGCGCCCGAGGTGGCGGAACACGTCCATCACGAACAAGCGGTCGGCCGCGCCCGCGTACCCGGCTCCGAACATCGTGCCCGCGCGGGTCTCACCGGTGATGTGCGGTACGCCGTCACGCTTGTCCCGCACGATCGTCACGTCGTCGCGAGGATGGATCGTGCTCGCGACCTCGTCGTCGGGCACCCCGAACGACTCGTCGTTGAAGAACCTGTCCAGCTGGTCGTCGGTGAGTCCGCTGTAGCCGCGTACGAGATCCTCGTACTTCCCGAGTTGGTCGGAGAAGTGTGCCGGTCGCTTACCGGTCTGCAGGAACGCCAGCAGCTCCTTGATCGTGGCGTTGCCGGCCTGGCCGGGCGGGAGGATGTAGTCGCACTGGCCCTCGCAGTAGTCGACGGCATCGGGCACGGGTTCGGCCGCTGCGGTGTCGACGACCGACGGGGTGAGGGCGAGTACGAGGCCGCTCGCGGCGGCCGCGGTGAAGACACGGACGATGTGTGGACGCACAACGAGCCTTTCGCAGATGGGTGCACCTACCATCGGTTCAATTGCCCACCGCGTCAAGCGATTCGGCGACTCTCGTCTGCAGGTGGCGTCAGCCCACGGGGAACCGCTCCCCGATCGCCTGCTCCGTCGCGGCCCACAGCTGCTGGCCGTACTCGCGGCTTCGGGCCGCGCTCGACATGCCGACAAGGCGAGGAGCGCCTCGGGTCTGGCGCATCGCGCCCGGCCCGACGTACGAGCCGCCCGCGAGCATCGGTGTGGTCGCGGCCATCAGGATCGGCCATGCCCCCGCGTGCGCAGGCTGGGCGAAGACCTTCGTCATCATGCCGAGGCCGAGCGAGCCGACCGTACGTCCCTCGAGCTGCGGTCCGGTCGTCTGCAGGTTGGTCGACGCGAAGCCGGGGTGCGCGGCCACGCTCACGACACCGACGCCCGCCTCCGTACAACGATGGTGAAGCTCCTGGCTGAACAGCAGGTTCGCGAGCTTCGACTCGCCGTACGAGCGCCAGCGACGGTAGCGGCGTGGCTCACCGGCGTGGTCGAGCGAGCCGAGGTCGATGCCGCGCACGCTCGTGTGCAACAGCGACGAGATCGTGACGACCCGCGACCTGCTCTCCTGGAGCAGCGGCCACAGTCGCGCGGTGAGGGCGAAGTGCCCGATGTGGTTGGTGCCGATCTGCAGTTCGTACCCGTCGGCCGTACGACGCTCCGGCGGGGCCATGACACCCGCATTGTTGATCAGTACGTCGATGCGCTTGTGATCGCGCCGGATCAGGTCCGTCGCGCTGCGTACGGACGTCAGCTCGCCGAGGTCGAGTGGCACGACATCGACGGCGACCCCGGGTGCCGTCGCGTGGATCTGGCTCGCGACCTCACGGGCCCGTTCGAGGTTGCGGGCAGCGAGGATGATGTTGCTGCCCCTGCGCGCGAGCTCGAGCGAGGTGTGCACGCCGAGGCCGCCGGTCGGGCCGGTGATCATCGTCCAGTTACCGTGCAGGTCCGGGATGTTGGCGACTGTCCACTTCATCCGATGACGGACATCGCGTCGAGGACCCGTCGCGCCAGCGCAGCGTCGCCGCCGACCCCGATGGCGAGATCGGCAGCGGAGCGGCGCCCGGCCGCCAACCTGGTGAACGCGCGCTCGTCGAGATCGAGGCGCGTCGTCGGATCGGCTACATCATCGGCCGGATGGGCGCGGCCGTCCTCGCCGATGCGGATCGTCACGTCGAACCCAACCTCTCCCGAGACGACCCAACGCACCGACGTACCTGGCGGCGGGGCGACGCGTTTGCCGAGCACATACGGGAGTGCGGTCCCGAAGACTCGAACGGTGTGCGCTGCCGCCGCACTGTCGGTGCCGCCCGGTGCGTCGACGGCCTCACGGATGTCCTGTTCGTGTACCCACAGGTCGACAACCCGGTTGGACAACAGGCGTTTCCAGCTCCAGCCGATTCCGCCGGGCGTGCGCTCCGGCGTCGCGTCGGGGTCGACGTCGAGCTCATCCAGCTGCGCTCGTCGTGCCTCGACAGCACGCTCGAGCTCGTCGACCACCTCGGCGTGGGGTACGCCGGACCGGGCGTCGACGCCCTCCTGGGTGTACTCGTCGGTGACGTCCGAGATCGCCTTGTCCGGTTCCGTTCCGACGCCGGAGGCGATCTCGGTCTCGATCGAGGCAAGGTGCGCAGCGACGTCATGGACCGTCCACCGGGGGCAGTCGGTCGGCTCGTCCCACGCGTCGGCGGGGAGCGTTCGGAGCAGGGCGACTACGCGGGTCGCGCAATCGTGCCAAGCGTCGACAGAGTCCTGGAGTGTCATGCGGTGACCCTACCGAGGCTCATCACTCTGCGTCACCGCGCGTCTCGGCCATCGATCGGCGGCGGCGTCGACGGGGAGTACGACCGTGATAAAGTGCAGTAATCAACTGAACTTAATGGAGGATTGATGGAGCGCACGAGACCCGCCGCATCGCTCACCCGGCGCCGCTTCACCGGCCTGGCGGGAGCGGTCACGGCAGGCGCCGCGATCGGCACGCGTACGTCCGGGGCGAACGCCGCGGTCGAGCAGCCGTTCGCGCCGATGGCGAGCGGTCGTAGCCTGCGGCAGCCGAACATCCTGGTGATCCTCGCCGACGATCTCGGTTGGGCCGACCTCGGCTCGTACGGGTCCCCGGACATCCGCACGCCGTACCTCGACCGGCTCGCGCGCTCGGGCGTGCGCTACACGCAGGGGTACGCCGCGTCGGCCGTGTGCTCGCCCAACCGCGTCGCGCTGTACACCGGCCGCCACCCCGGTCGCATCCCGGGAGGGCTGCCCGAGCCGATCGGCGAGCCCAA
The DNA here is from genome assembly GCF_025790165.1 of Solicola gregarius. GTDB lineage: Bacteria > Actinomycetota > Actinomycetes > Propionibacteriales > Nocardioidaceae > Solicola > Solicola gregarius. Next base: position 1,732,695 of record NZ_CP094970.1, on the reverse strand, counting down.
CGAGCGCGATGGGATCCCGCCGGAGCACCCGACGCTCGCGTCGCTGATCAAGGCGCAGGGGTACGACACCGCGATGTTCGGCAAGTGGCACGGCGGCTACTTGCCGTGGTTCGGTCCGCAGAAGTGCGGATGGGACGAGTTCTACGGCAACTACTCGGGCGGGCTCGACTACTTCTCGAAGTACAACCACAACGGCGACTACGACCTGTACGACGGCGAGGACGAGACCCGCGACCCGCGGTACTACACCGACATCATCACGGAGAAGGCGGTCGGCTTCATCGGGCGCCGGCACAACAAGCCGTGGCTGCTGAACATCAACTTCACTACGCCGCACTGGCCGTGGGAGGGCCCGCGCGACAAGGCGGTCAGCGACGAGCTCACCGAACGCATGCAGGCGGGTGAGGAGGGCGTGCTCTTCCACAACGACGGCGGTTCGCTCGACACGTACCGGGAGATGGTCGAGTCGCTCGACCGCTCCATCGGCCGCGTCGTCAACACGCTGCGCCGTACCGGCCAGCTGCGCGATACGATCATCCTCTTCGCCGGCGACAACGGCGGCGAGCGGTTCTCGTACCAGTGGCCGCTCAGCGGCAACAAGGGAAGCGTCAGCGAGGGCGGCATCCGGGTGCCGATGATCCTCAGCTGGCCGGGCGAGATCGCGCCGCGTCAGGTCGACGACACTCCGGTCTACACGACGGACTGGACGGCGACGTTCCTCGAGCTTGCCCGAGCCGAGCCCGATCCGGAGTACCCGCTCGACGGAGTGAGTCTGGTCGAGCACGTGTTCCGCAGGCGCGGCCTCGGCGAGCGGGACATGTTCTGGCGGATGCGCGACGGGCGCGCCCTGCGCCGTGGAGACCTGAAGTACGTACGAATCGACGGCACCGACCACCTGTACGACCTGGCCGCCGACGTACGCGAGCAGGCCGATCTCGCGACGCGGCGGTCCGCCGACCTTGCGTCTCTCCGGCAGGCGTGGGAGAGCGTCGACGCCTCCTTGCTGACGTATCCGGAAATCGGATGACGGCGCGCCTCCGTGCCTTGACCGATTCGGCGCTCTACGTTTCGAGCACTCCTCTTCCCCACATTGGAGTCGACATGAGCCATGTCCTCACCACGGCGCCCGATGCGCTCGTGCCATTTGGAACCAACGCCTCCATCGAGCAGCCATTCGGTGCGGTGGCCGATCCGCACCGGCCGACCAGCCCGAACATCCTCGTCATCAAGACCGATCTCGACGCATCGCGGATCGGCGCGTACGCGGGTGACGGCGCCGCCACTGCGAATCTCGACCGACTCTCGAAGTCGGGCACCCGGTTCACGGCCGTCGCCGGCACGCCGGGCCCGCCGGCCCTGCACCTCGTGCTCGACCTCCTCGCCGACCGTGGGTACGACGCCGCAGGGTACGACTACGTCGATCCGGCGATCGCCTTCCTCGGCCTGCGGCGCGACGCCCCTTGGGCGGTGTACCTCTCGCTGCCGGGCGCCGACGCCGACGACGGCGTCGGGGCGCTCGACGCGGCGCTGCGCCGAAGCGAGCAGTACCGCTCGACGCTCGTACTGCTGGTGGGATCGCACGGAGCCAGAACGCCCACGCTGTTGGCGTGGCCGGGTCAGATCGCGCCCCGACAGCGCCACGACGCGCCGATCACGTGCTCCGACTGGGTCCCGACGCTGCTCGAGGCCGCGGATCCCGGTGCTACGTACGGTCTGGGTCTCGACGGCGTCGACCTGGGTGTGCATCTATTCGACGGCGGCTCGATCCCGCAGCGCCCGGCGATCAGGCGCCCGCGGGCCGCCTGACATCGCTCAGTACGCCGGGGGCGGCCCCGGCGGGAACACCGGACGGTCCGGAAGCGGAGGCCGTTTCACTCGCGATCGCTTGACGGCGACCACGACCACGATGATCAGCGCCGCGAGCGTTGCGAGGCCGGCGATCCCGACAGAGATCACCACGCCGAGAATCGTGCCGAGGACCGACGGGTTGTCGGCGTACCCCAGTTGCGGTTCGGGGCTGCCGGCCCCCGGCGAGACCAGGTTGCACGCGATCGAGTACGTGCCGGTGTCCCAGTCGCCGGGCGTCACGGCGACCCGGTGCCACACCTCCGCGCCGTTCGAGAACTCGAAGTTCCAGGTCGGATGGTCGAGCGGGAAAACGGCTGCCTGCGCCGCGCCGTCCGCGTTGTCGGGTGCGTCGAGACCCGGTCCGACACCGTTGCAGCGGACGGTGCCGACACCGTCGTACGTCGTGTAGATCGCGACCGGGTCGTCGGCCACCTCGATCTCGGTGGACTTCGCGTCGTCGAAGTCGTGCACCTCGTAGTCCAGCAGGCCACCGAGCGCGTTGGTCGCGACGACGGCGAGCGGAGCGAGCCCGAGTACGAAGACGGCCGCCGCGACGGCGTACCACCAGGCAGACGGCGGCTTCCTCTGCGGTTCGTCCACCTCAGCAGGCTATCGAGGCACCGATGTCGTGTCGTCCGGCACGACCTCGGCGAGTCGGGTGAGCGCGGCCTTGATCGCACGCGTCGACCTCCCTCGCTCGTGTCGTTGGAACTGATAGACCTCGGGAGCAAGCGGTGCCAGGAGGGCGTCGACCAGAGCATCGTCACCACCGCTCTCGCGCAGCAGCGAGCTGACGAAGGTACGCCAGAAGCTGTACGCACCGGTGCGAAATCGCGCGGCGCCCTGCTCCGCGCCGAGGGCGAGCGGCAGGTGCTGCTCGAGCAGGTCGACCATGGCTGCGTAGAACGCGTCGAGCCGCTCTCGCGGTGGTGCGCCCGGGCCGAGCGGCGGCGCGCCGGAGAGCAAGGACTGCTGGAGCTCGCGCTCGTGCGCGTCGAGCAGGGCCGTAGCGACGGAGCGTACGTCGGGATACCGCCGATACAGCGTGCCCCGGCCGACGCCGGCGGCCGCGGCGACATCGCTCATCGTGATGTCCGGCCCTCGCTCAGCGAAGAGGCGCCCGGCCGCCGTGAGGATTCGCTTGCGGTTCGCGGCCGCGTCGGCTCGCTCCGGGGGATCGTCGGTCGGCAGGTCCATGGTCACCATCCTAACTGGACGAAGTGTCCGGTTGTGTTAGGGTGAGGTCAACCGGACAGTGTGTCCAGTTAGATAGAGGGGGTCACCATGACAACGATCGACATCGCCGGCAGCCGCGTTGGTCGCGTCGGCTTCGGCACGATGCAGCTCACCGGACCGCGCGCTTTGGGTGAGCCGTCGGATCCCGGCGAAATGCGCCGGGTGCTCCGGACCGCCGTCGAATCAGGCGTACGCCTGATCGACACCTCCGGCTACTACGGCCCCGGAGTCGCGAACCGGCTGGTCGCCGAGGCGCTGCGGCCGTACGCGACCGACCTGCTCATCGCTACGAAGATCGGCGCCGTGCGTACGCCCGATGGCGGGTTCGTCGCTGCCGTCGAGCCTGCCGCACTTCGGGCAGCCGTCCACGACAACCTGCGTACGCTGCGGGTCGAGCGCCTGCAGCTCGTGCACGTGCGCAACATGCCGGACGCGCCGATCCCGTACGAGGAGACGGTGGGAGTGGTGGCCGACCTGCGCGCCGAGGGGCTGATCGACAGCATCGGCGTCTCGAACGTGAGCGTCGAGTTGCTGGACCAAGCCCGCGGTATCACCGAGATCGCATCGGTCGAGAACGAGTTCCATCTCGGTGACACCTCCGGCCGTGCAGTGCTCGACCATGCGACCGAGCTCGGCATCCCGTTCCTCGCCTTCCGGCCACTCGGCAACGGAGGCGTGCTCGCACCGGACTCGCGCGTCGCAAAGGCGGCGGCCACGGCCGGCGTCGCACCCGCTGCGCTCGCCCTCGCGTGGGCGCTGGAGCAGAGCCCCGGGCTCGCGGTCATCCCCGGGACGAGCTCACGCGCACACCTCCGCGACAACCTGGCCGCCGACGCCGTCGTCCTCGACGGCCGCGTGCGTGCCGAACTGGCGGGCGAATGAACGCCGGTTGGGCAGTCCTGCTTCTCTCCGGACTGCTCGAGATCGCCTGGGCGCACAGCATTCGGCTGACCGAGGGCTTCACCCGGTTCTTTCCGATCATCGGCTGCGCAGTGCTCACGGTCGCCGTCCTGCTTGGGCTGAGCTACGCGATGAGATCGCTTCCGGTCGGCACTGCGTACGCGGTCTTCGTCGGCATCGGCGCCATCGGGACAGTCGTCGCGGGAGTCGTCTGGCTCGGGGAGCCCGTGACGATCGCTCGGGCAGCTGCGCTCGCACTGATCCTCGGTGGGGTCGTCGTGCTGCGCCTCACCGAAGGAGCTGCCCAGGCCTGACGTCCAGGTGCGGCGTGCAGGCTCGAACGGTCACTCGCTGCGGTCCTTGCCGGTGAGCGCCTTGCGAAGCAGGGTTGCCAGTTCGTCCTGCTCCTCGACGCTGAGGTTGGCTGCAGCGCCCCTGGCGAACTCGAAGGATGCCTCGAACGCGCGGTTCAGCGCTTCGCCGGTGATCGTGCGGGTGATCTGCCGAGAGCGGCGGTCGGCGGGGTTCGGTCGCCGCTCGACGAGTTCGCGAGTCTCAAGCCTGCTGATGATCTGAGTGATGTTCGAGGCATCGCACTCGAGCTCGTCGGCGAGTTCGCCCATACCTCGGGGAGCCGTGATCCGGCCCAGGACGCATGCCTGCGCGACCGTCAGGTCATGCCTGGCCGCGGCGGCTTCGTACGCGCGGTCGTAGGCATCGACGAAATCGAACATTGCCCGCTCAGCTTCGGTGGCCTCCGAGACGGAACCTGATATCAGTGCCATGGGTCTCATCGTACCAAGAAACTTGATCGTCTAAAGTAAGTCTGCAAGGGTGATGCTTGAGGCAATCAAGTATCCATCATCGGAGGGACACCACAATGACCGTCACAGTTGCTGGAGTATCGCGTGAGTGGCACCAGGTACGCCGACCGCGGGGCCGGGCGGCCGCGGCCGACCTTGCACTGGTCGAGGTGAGCGTTCCCGAGCCGCAACCGGGCCAGCTCCTCGTCCGCAACACCCACATTTCGGTCGACCCGTATATGCGCGGTCGGATGGATGACCGCCCGTCGTACATCCCGCCGTTCCCGCTCAACGCGCCGCTGGATGGTGGGGCGCTCGGAGTGGTGGTGGAGTCCCGCGCAGACGGCATCGAGCCGGGTCAGGTGGTCGAGCACTTCATGGGACTGCGCGAGTCGGTCGTCGTCGACGCCGCCGCGGTGGCCCCGCTCGATCTGGCCGGTACCCCGCCGGAGGCGTACCTGGGCGCGTTGGGGAGCACGGGCCTCGCCGCGTGGATAGGGATCACCAAGGTGGCATCGGTCCAGCCCGGCGACACGGTGTTCGTGACCGGTGCGGCCGGCGCCGTCGGCAGCATCGCCGGTCAGATTGCGAAGCTCCGTGGGGCCGAGCGCGTGATCGGCAGCGCGGGCTCGGCGGCCAAGGTTCAACACCTGGTCGATGACCTCGGCTACGACCACGCGTTCGACTACCACGACGGTGACGTCGGCGACCAGCTCGACCGCGCCGCGCCGAACGGCATCGACGTGGTCTTCGACAACGTCGGCGGCGCCCAGTTGGAGGCGGCGATCGGTCGGCTCAATGTCGGAAGCCGGCTCGCGCTCTGCGGCATGGCGAGCGGGTACGACGGCCGGGAAGCGTACGGCGTCCGCAACCTGTACGAACTGGTGACCAAGCGGGCCACCGCACAGGGCTTTCTCGTCACCGATCACCTCGACCAGCTGCCGGCGTTTCGGGCGGACGTGCTCCCCTGGGTGCTCGACGGTCAGCTGAAGCACACCGAAACCGTGCTGGACGGTATCGATCAGGTGCCCGATGCGCTGCTGGGCATGTTGCAGGCAGGCACGACCATCACCGGCAAGCTGGTCGTACGTCTCGCGGACTCCGCATGACGCGCACCGTCCTCGTGACCGGCGGCCGCGGGAAGACCGGCAGCGAGGTCGTACGCCGGCTCGAGGGCGCTGCCGACGTTGCTATCCGTTCGGGGTCATCCCGGGCCGCGAAACCGCACGCCGGGACGGCCGTCCGGTCGGTTCTCTTCGACTGGGACGACCAGGCGACCTGGCGCGACGCGGTGACAGGTGTGGATGCCATCTACCTGATGCGACCGGACCGCCCCGATGCTCCGGATCTGGTCGGCCAGCTCGTCGAGCTCAGCCCGACGAGTCATACCGTCCTGGTGTCGGAGCAGGGTGCGGCCGAGCTCGAGAGCGATCACTGGGCACGTCGCGTCGAGCGCGCGGTCACCCAGCGGGCGACGAGCTGGACGGTTCTACGCCCGTCCTGGTTCCAGCAGGTTCTGACCGACCCACGGTTCTATCGTGACGCGATCCGGGACCACCGGGTCTTGAGCCTGCCGTCGGGCGGTACGCCGATCGCCTGGGTGGATGCACGGGACATCGCCGGGGTGGCAGTCGCGGCAATCCTCGATCCGGGCCGCCGACCCACCGGTCGACGGCGAGCTGGTCGGGCTCGACGAGTGGACGGCCGGCATCATGCGCGATCTCTATCAGCGGGTCGGCGCCGGCGGGTTCGCGGTGGTCTCGCCGGTGGTGGAGGCGGTGACGGGTCGTGCGCCGTGCTCGGTCCAGGAGTTCATCGCCGAGCACCGAACGGCATGGCTCGCCTGACGCGAAACCGCCCCGTGCGCCGCACCCCCGACCGGCTCGTTGCCAGTCGGACGCGCGGCGCACCGGGCGGGTGCCGCCTACCGAGTCAGAAGGCGGCTTCGTCGAGGTCCATCAGCGACAGGTCGGTCGCCTCCACCGTCGCGCGCTCGGCGGCGATGCGGGGAAGCACAGTCCGCGCGAAGAACTGCGCGGCCGCGATCTTGCCCTCGTAGAACGACTCGTCGGACGCGGATACGTCACCGCTCAACTTGTCCAGCGCGACCTCCGCCTGCCGCAGCAGCAGCCACGCACAGACGACGTCGCCGAGCACCATCAGCAGCCGGCTGGTGTTGAGACCGACCTTGTAGAGGTTGCGTACGTCGCCGTTCTCGGCACTGGCGTCGGCTGCCATCAGATCGCCGAACATCGCACCGAGTACGCCCTGGGCGTCCTCGAGTCCCTTCGCGAGCAGGTCGCGCTCGATCTTGAGCCGCCCATTGCCGGCTTCGGACTCGACGAACTGCTGGATCTCGCCGGCCAGGTGTGTGAGCGCCTGGCCCTTGTCCTTGACGATCTTGCGGAAGAACAGGTCTTGGCCCTGGATCGCCGTCGTGCCTTCGTACAGCGTGTCGATCTTGGCGTCGCGTACGTACTGCTCGATCGGGTACTCCTGCAGGAATCCCGACCCACCGAACGTCTGCAGCGACTCGGTGCCGAGGAGCACCCACGAGCGCTCCGAGCCGTACCCCTTGACGATCGGCAGCAGCAGGTCGTTGACCTTCTCGGCCAGTGCGTCGGACTCGCCCTTGGACTGCGCGATCGCGACGCGGTCCTGGAACGTCGCGGTGTAGATCACCAGGGCGCGCAGCGCCTCCGCGTACGACTTCTGGGTCATCAGCGACCGGCGTACGTCGGGGTGGTGGGTGATCGTCACGCGCGGAGCCGTCTTGGCCGGGTCGACCATATCGGCGCCCTGGACGCGCTCCTTGGCGTACTCGAGGGCGTTGAGGTAGCCGGTGGACAGGGTGGCGATCGCCTTCGTGCCCACCATCATCCGGGCGTTCTCGATGACCTGGAACATCTGCGCGATGCCGTTGTGCACCTCGCCGAGCAGCCAGCCGCGGGCCGGCTCGTTCTCGCCGAACGTCACCTCGCAGGTCGTGGACACCTTGATGCCCATCTTGTGCTCGACGTTCGTCACGTACGCGCCGTTGCGCTCGCCGGTCAGCTCGCCGGACTCGACGTCGAAGTGGTACTTCGGCACGACGAACAGGCTCAGGCCCTTCGTGCCCGGCCCGCCCGCGCCCTCGACGCCCTGTGGGCGGGCGAGCACGAGATGCACGATGTTCTCGGCCATATCGTGCTCGGCCGAGGTGATGAAGCGCTTGACGCCCTCGATGTGCCAGGTGCCGTCGTCCTGCAGGGTCGCCTTGGCGCGCCCGGCGCCGACGTCGGAGCCGGCGTCGGGCTCGGTGAGCACCATGGTCGCGCCCCAGCCGCGGTCGACCATGTGCCGGGCGATCTTACGGTCGCGCTCGATGCCGTTCTGGTACACGATCCGGGCGAAGCTCGGGCCGCACGCGTACATCCAGATCGGTGGGTTGGAGCCGAGTACGAACTCCGAGCTCGCCCAGACCAGTGAGTTGGGCGCCGGCTGCCCGCCGAGCTCGGCCGGGAGCTGGAGCCGGAACCATTCGGCGTCCATCCACGCGCGGTAGCTCTTCTTGAACGCCTCCGGCATCGTCACCGAGTGCGTCTCGGGGTCGTACACCGGCGGGTTGCGGTCGGACTCGGCGAACGACGGTGCGAGGTCCTCGCGCGCCATTCGGTCGATCTCGTGCAAGATGCTCCGGGCCGTGTCGAGGTCGAGGTCCTCGTACGGGCCCGTTCCGAGCAGCTCCCCGATGCGGAACACCTCGAACAGGTTGAACTCGATGTCTCGCAGATTGCTCTTGTAGTGGCTCACGCGACCCACCCTCGGTCATCCGGCTGCGGCGTCCGCAGCGTACGTACTGGTCAGTAACTCAAGTCTGCTACCCGAGAGTAACAAAGACAAGGCGCAGCGACGTGTCTTTGGTCATCGGTTGCGCTTCTCGACGCTATGTGTTGTATGGTGCGTAAGTCACGTTGTTCACTAGTATTAATCAATTAGGATTACAGCATGCGAAACCTGATCGTGCTCGGCCTCGTCGGCCTCTTCGCCCAGCTGATCGACGGCTCACTCGGCATGGCGTACGGCGTCACGTCGTCCACGCTGATGCTCGCCGTCGGCATCTCGCCGGCCGCGGCCTCCGCGGCCGTGCACCTCTCCGAGGTCGGTACGACGCTCGTTTCGGGCGCGGCGCACTGGAAGTTCGGCAACGTCGACTGGCGCATCGTCGGCATCATGGCCGTGCCCGGGGGTATCGGTGCCTTCTTCGGCGCGACCCTGCTGGCGAACATCAACGGCGACACCGCGAAGCCGTTCGTCGCGATCCTGCTGATGTCGCTCGGTGGGTACGTGCTCTGGCGGTTCCTGCGACTCGGCGGCGAGCGTCCGCAGTTCAAGGGCAAGCTGAAGGCCGCCTTCCTCGCTCCGCTCGGTGTCGTCGCCGGCATCTGCGATGCCATCGGCGGCGGCGGATGGGGCCCGGTCGGCACCACTTCGCTGCTGTCGTCGGGCAAGCTCGAGCCGCGCAAGGTCGTCGGCTCGATCGACACGTCCGAGTTCGTGGTCGCCATCGGCGCCTCGCTCGGGTTCTTGTTCGCGCTGGGTAGCCAGGGCATCAACTTCGGCTGGGTCCTGGCGCTGCTGATCGGCGGCGTGATCGCCGCGCCGGTCGCGGCCTGGCTCGTACGCCACCTGCCCGCTCGAATCCTCGGGGTCGCGGCCGGTGGCATCATCGTCTTGACGAACCTCAAGACGGTGCTCGAGTCCGTCGGCATCGAGGGCGTGTACGTCGCCCTGGCGGCGATCGCCTGGACGCTGATCTGGGCCCAGATGCTTCTCGTGTCGGTCCGTGCAGAGCGGCGTTCCCGGGCGGTCGTACCGGAGCAGGCGGTCGACGGCGTCAGCGCCTGACCGGCGCGTTGGCGCGGCCGAACATCGAGTCTGTCTACATTTCTGAGAGACTTGGTGCCATGCGGGTATCGGCCAAGTCGGATTATGCACTGCGCGCCCTCATCGAGATCGCCGGGCGTGATGACGGCGGCCCGGTGTCGGCCGAGGAGCTCGGACGCCTGCAGGACATCCCACACGGGTTCCTGCAGGCGATCCTCGCCGATCTGCGTCGCGCCGGCATCGTCGTCAGCCAACGGGGACAGTCGGGAGGGTGGCGGCTCGCGGGCAGCGCGGCCGACATCCATATCGCCGACGTCATCCGTGCCGTCGACGGACCGCTGGTCAGCGTGTACGGGCTGCGGCCCGAGGGGGTCAGCTACAACGACTCGGCGGTGATCCTCCAGCATGTGTGGATCGCCGCGCGAAGCAGCCTCCGCGACGTATTCGAGAACGTCAGCATCCAGGACCTCGCCGACGGCAAACTGCGCGACGACATCGCCGCGCGTACGTCCGACGAGGAAGCATGGAAACCCCACTGACCGTTCCCGGTGGACGACACCGGCGCTGGACATCGACGCCGGCATGCCGCAGGCTCGGTCGCGGTAACTCTTCGTGTTGTCGAACTCGAGCGAGGTACGGATGCCGATCCTGAAGCGCCCGGAGCGCATCAAGGAACTTCCGAGATTCCGTGGCGTCTCCGACGCCCACATGAACCAGATCGCGGCCGCCGGTTCCATCGTGACCGTGCCGGAGCGGTGGTCGATGATCATCGAGGGAAGCCCGCCCGACCAGGTGTACCTGATCATGGCCGGCCAGGTCGTCGTACGCCGCCAGGGTGAGGAGATCGCGCGGTTGTCGCCCGGCGACATCGTCGGCGAGATGTCGCTGCACGAACACCGGCTACGGACCGCGACGGTCACCGCCGAGACCCCGCTCGAGCTGCTGCACCTGACCCGGGAGGCCTTCGGCAGGCTGTACGACGAGGTGCCGGACTTCCGTGACGCGGTCGACGCAACGGTCGCCGAGCGACTCGACTCCGACTAGCGGGAGCGTCCAGCGGACGCGAGCAGCAGGTCGACCGTCGCCTCGGCGCTCGCGGAGAGGGCCCGATCGGCGTCCCAGGAGTCGGGCTCGAACTCCGGTACGCGCGGGCGTAGGTCGTCCAGATCGCCGACGACGTCGTAGCCGTGCTCCGAGATCGAGGAAATCCAGTTGTCGGCCATCCGCTCGGCGACGTGTGTCATCGAGCGCGGCAGTACGGGGCGGGCGCTCGTCGGTGTCGTCGGCAGTACGTTCAGTGCGTACAGGCGGCGGACGAGCTTGCGGTGCTGGTCGCGGTCGAGCCGCGACGCGGCGGCGACGTTGACCCGCCGGAGCAGCTCCAGCTGGTCAACCCCGAGACTCGTGTTGGACCGTACGTGCGCGGGTACGCGGTAACGGGTCGAGTCGGCGCCGATCACCGTGCAGAACCGGCGCCAGAGCTCGGCCGGGGACGATCCGACCGGCGGAACCGTGACGAGATGGATCCGCTGTGCAGGGAGATGGTGCGCCCAGTTGGCGAGCAGGGATTCGAGGGGCTGACCGGCGAGCCGCCCGCTGCTGACGACCGCGTCGACGTACTCCTCCAGGGACGCCGTGCCGCCGTGGCGAAGCGACTGCTGCCAACAAGAGGGGATCTGTCGACCCGGGTCTCGAGCGGTGACGATGATGTGCACGTCGAACCCCTCGAGCTCGCGCAGTGAGGTTGGCTGCTGTGCCTGGCGCGGCGCTCCCATGAGCTCGTGGCTGAACACCACCTGCCCGGCGAAGTCGCTCGTGACGGAGACGAAGCGAGCCCACTTGCCCTCGCTGTCGAACGACCTGCCGCGGTACGTGCGCTTGTCACGACCGTCGAGCGCGGCGAGAAATCTTCCGTACTTGCCGAGTGACGGATAGAGCACGCCGTCGGCAGTGAGTGCCGCGCGGTGCTCGCGCAGCAGCGACTGGAGGAACGTCGTTCCCGTCTTCGGCTGACCGACATGCAGGTAGTACGTCGGGCTGGACCCCATCAGGCATTTCCCCATCCGTCGTCGGCTCGGCGCATGACGAAGCCTAGTGCGAATGCGGGGTGATGGGACGGCGCGAATGCGCACGCATGTCGTGGTCGTCCATTGGTCGGTGAGGCGTCGGATCGTCGCTCGGCGTGTCGGCCTCGTCATCGCGAGGTAGTTTGGATAGACCGCAGGAGGCCGATTCGGTGTCGTGGATTGCTTGGTTGGTGGCAGCTGCGGCCCTAGGGGCCGCAGAGTTCTTCTCCCTGACCTTGGCGTTCGGAATTCTCGGCGGAGCTGCGTTGGTCGCCGCCGTCGTCGCCGGTCTCGGTGCGACGTGGGTGTTGCAGGTGCTGGCCTTCGCCGTCGCCGGCGCCGCCGGTCTGCTGATCGTGCGCCCGATCGCGCTGCGCCAGTTGAAACAGGCGCCCGCGATGCGCGACGGCAGCGATGCGCTGATCGGCAGGAAGGGGACGGTGCTCGAGGAGGTCACCGCCGACCGCGGACTCATCAAGCTGTCCGGCGAGCACTGGTCGGCGCGCGCCCTCGATGAGAGCACCGTGATCCCCGAAGGCGCTGCGGTGGACGTGATGGAGATCGAGGGCGCGACGGCGATCGTCTACCCACACGATCTCCTGCCGTGACTGGAAGGCGGAAAATCTGATGGAAGTCCTGGTGCCGATCATCGTCGCAGCGGTCCTGGTGGTGTTCCTGGTCATGTCGACGGTGCGGATCGTTCCGCAAGCCCACAGGTACAACATCGAGCGCTTCGGTCGCTACCGGGCGACACTGCAACCCGGCCTGAACTTCATCGTTCCGGTCGCCGACCGCGTACGTAACAAGCTCGACGTACGCGAGCAGGTGTACTCGTCCGACCCGAAGCCGGTGATCACCGAGGACAACCTGGTCGTTCACATCGACACGGTTCTCTATTACCAGATCACCGATCCGCGCGCGGCGTCGTACGAGGTGGCGAACTACCTGCAGGCGATCGACCAGCTGACGGTCACGACGTTGCGGAATGTCATCGGCAGCATGGATCTCGAGCGTACGTTGACGTCTCGCGAGGAGATCAACGCGCAACTGCGGGGTGTACTCGACGACGCGACCGGCAAGTGGGGGATCCGTGTCAACCGGGTGGAGATCAAGGCGATCGATCCGCCGCCTTCGATCCAGGAGGCGATGGAGAAGCAGATGCGCGCTGAGCGCGACAAGCGCGCCATCATCTTGCACGCCGAGGGTGATCGACAGTCGAAGATTCTCACCGCGGAGGGTACGCGGCAGCAGGACATTCTGGTCGCGCAAGGGGAGCAGCAGGCTCGGGTCCTGCGAGCCGACGGCGAGGCGAAGGCCGTCGAGCGAGTCTTCCAGGCGGTGCATAAGTACCGTGCGGACCCGCAGCTGCTCGCGTACAAGTATCTCGAGACTCTTCCAGACCTGGCCGGTGGTCCGAACAACACGTTCTGGGTCATCCCCGGCGAGCTGACCGAGGCGGTGCGTACGATCACGGGCGCGTTCGCCGACCATGCACAGACGGCCGATGCGCGGGCGCGCGCCGACGGCGCGGCGTCCGACGACTCGACCGACGCGGTCGCGGCGGCAGCTGAGGCCGCCAAGCTCGCCGAGAAGGCCGTGAGCGATGCGAAGGCCGAGGCCGAGGCCGTCGCCGAGCGCGGGAGCGAAGCGCCCGGTGGCGAACCATCGCACTGACGCCGTTTCATGCGGTGAGGTGCTCGACCAGCAGAAGGCAGCCGAGGGCGACCATCGAGGCGCCGGATACTCGCGACACGATGCGCGCGACGGACGGCCGGGCACGGAGCAGAATCTTTGCCGCTGACCCGACACAGAGGTAGACCGCCGCACAGGTGAGCGCGAACGTCGCGCCGAGCGCTGCGAGCTGGATCGGAACCGGCCACGTGGCGTCGGGGTCGCTGAACTGGGGGAGCAGTGCGAGGAAGATCAGCAGCCCCTTCGGGTTGAGCCCACTGACCAGCACGCCCTGCAGGACCGTCGTCCACGACGTACGCGATCCCGCGATCGGATCGGCGAGCGTTGCCGGATGTCGCAACGTACTCGTGCCGAGCCAGATCAGGTACGCGCCGCCGGCGACCGTCAGCAACGTCAGGGCGGCGGAGGTCGACGCGATCAGCAAGCCGAGACCGGCGGCGACCACGACCGTCATGATCAGGTAGCCGAGCACGATGCCGGTCGCCGCCGGAAGCACCCGCCGCCGCAGACCCGCGCCGATCGCGAACGCCCAGTCCGGACCCGGCACCACGATCAGGAGCGCGGCGAGCAGCCAGAACGAGAGCACGGAACTCACGGCCATGCCGGCTCCTTCCGACGGTGTAGATCCGGCAAGGCTAGGGTCGATCGGCCCGAAGGTGCTCCCTATTTCTGGCGCAGGAGACTCTGTTGGTGGAAGAATCTCCCGCATGGATCGAGCCGATCGGGAGATTCTTGCCGTCGTGCAGGGCGAGGGGCGGATCACGCTTACCGAGCTGGCCGATCGTGTACGCCTCAGCGTCTCGCCGTGCCATCGTCGGCTACGCGCCCTCGAGCGCGCCGGCACGATCAAGGGCTACCGTGCCGTGGTCGATCCGGCCGCTCTCGGGCTGACCTTCGAGGCACTCGTGTTCGTCACGATGCGCCAGGAGGACCGCGACACACTACTCGGTTTCGAGCAGGCGGCGGCGAGGATCCCGAACGTGGTGCAGGCGCAACGGTTGTTCGGCGACCCCGACTACCTGCTTCGCATCGTCACCCGCGACCTCGCGGCGTACCAGCAGCTCGAGGACGACGAGCTCGCGACGCTCCCCGGCGTGCAGCGGCTCAACTCGACCCTGGTGATGAAGCAGATCGTGAACGATCGGCCGCTGCCGACCGGGTGAGTCGGGCGTACCCGAGGCCCTCGGGCTGGGCATTGCCTCACAGCCGGGCGTCGTGTTTCGTCGGAGTGGTGACGGTGGACGTAGGCAGAGGAGGTCGCCGCGATATGACGAACGAGTCCGGATCAGGAGAGGGGCAGGCCGACCCGAGCCTCGACACTCTGATGAGGGAGCGGCGTCAACTGATCAACCTCGGTTACCGGATGCTCGGCTCGATGGGCGACGCCGAGGATGTCGTGCAGGAGACGTACGCCCGCTGGTACGCGATGTCGCCGGAGAAACGGGAGGCCGTGGAGTCGCCCGGAGCCTGGTTGACGAAGGTCGCCAGCCGCATCTGCCTCGACCTGCTCGGCTCCGCTCGTGCGCGGCGGGAGCGGTACGTCGGCGAGTGGATCCCGGAGCCGCTGCCCGACCGTGGCGAATGGCTCGACGGATCGTCCGGCGGGGCGGCAGACGACCCTGCCGATCGCGTCACGCTCGACGAGTCGGTCAACATGGCCTTCCTCGTCGTACTGGAGTCGATGACGCCGGCAGAGCGGGTCGCGTTCATCCTGCACGATGTCTTCCGGTATCCGTTCGCGGAGGTGGCGGAGATCGTCGGACGTACGCCGGCGGCCTGCCGTCAGTTGGCCACGTCCGCGCGCCGCCGCGTTCGCTCGTCGCACGCGACTTCGACGCCGGCTCCGCTGAGTGCCGAAGTCGTCAGGGACTTCAAGCGGGCGTGGGAGGCCAAGGACATCGAGGCTCTGATCGGCCTGCTCGACCCCGCGGCGACCGCCGTTGCCGACGGTGGCGGGCTGGTCGCCGCCGCACTCGAACCCGTCGAGGGCAGCGAGCAGATCGCCCGCTACTTCATCGATCTGTCCGACCGCGTACCCGAGATGACGCTCCAGCAGCGGACCGTCAACGGCCGGCCCGGCCTGATCGTGGATCTCGACGGCGACACGGCGGCCGTGTTGGCGTTCGATGTCGCGGCCGACCGCGTGCAACGGATCTGGGCGGTACGAAACCCCGAGAAGCTGCGGCCCTGGACAACGCCGAAGTCGACCTAGCGGCGCTCCGCGGACGCGGTCGCCCTCGGTTGGTCGTGGGCGTCAAGCTCGTGCTGCACGCGTTGCACCAGAACGAGCTGCCGTTCGTCAACGGTGGCCACCACGTACCTGCGCCGGAGATCAACTCACTGCTGAGCCCTCGGTGTCGTCGTCGTGACCCTTGTCGTCACGGCGGTGGCGAGTCTTGCGGCGTCGCGCCGGGGGGCCGGTCGGTCTCGAGCGGTATCTTCACCCGGTGACCCCTAGGTGCGTACGGGAGAAGTCCGGATGGACGTGATGGCGCTCGCGCGGCAGGAACGCTCGGAGCTGGCCGACTTCCTGGAGGACCTGACCGCCGACGAGTGGGAGGTCGCGAGCCTGTGCTCGAGGTGGCGGGTCCGCGATGTCGTCGCCCATGCCATCAGCTACGAGGAGCACGACAAGGGCGATCTGCTTCGTCGGTTCGTACGCGCGCGGTTCCGGTTCGGCAATCTCAACGACGTTGCGTTGGCGGAGTATGCCGATCTCGATCCGCACCAGCTGATCGCGTACTTGCGCGCGCACCTGGATCCGCAGGGCGCGACGGCAAGGTTCGGAGGCCGGGTCGGTCTCGTCGATGCGCTCATTCATCAGCAGGACATCCGCCGGCCTCTCGGCAAGACGCGCGTCATCCCCGAGGAACGACTGCAATACGCGCTCCCGTTCGCGGTCACGGCCCCACCGCTGCGCGGCTTCTGGAACGCGCGGGGCGTACGCCTGATTGCGGACGACCTCGACTGGTCATACGGCAAGGGGCCCGAGGCTCACGGACCCGCCGAGGCAGTGCTGATGGTGCTGGCGGGACGTGCCGGGGTAGCGCGCGACCTTGCAGGCCCGGGTGCCGACGTCCTACAGCAGCGGCTGGGATGAAACCTGGGCTGCGTACGAGCCGCACCATCGCCTGGGAATCCGGGTCGAGCTCCCGCAGCGATGCGTCTTGTCAGAGGCGACCCATACCGTGTGCGCAACTGATCGCAAGCCTGGGAGGCAATGCCTGATGACCGAGACCGGTGGATCCGCTGATCCGCGTCCGCAGTTGAGTTCCGCGCTCGACCAGACCCAACGCCAGGTGGACGCGCTCCGCGGTGACGACTTCGGCCACCCGACGCCATGCGCGGACTACGACGCTGGAACGCTCGTTGCGCATCTCATTGCCGTGCTACGCAAGCTCGCGGCCGCCGGCCGGGGCGAGGATGCGAGCGCGGTGACCGACCCCGCTACCGACATCACCGGTGGGTGGGCTGATGAGTTCCGCGGGGCGCGGGCCGGTTTCGAGCAGGTCTGGTCGGCCGATGCTGCACTGGGCAAGAGCTGCACCATGCCGTGGGCGGTCATGTCGGGCCGTGAGGTGCTCGACGCCTACACGCATGAGTTCACCGTCCACTCCTGGGATCTCGCTCACGTCACCGGTCAGGTGAACGACCTCGATCCTGTCCTGGGCGAGGCCGCGCTGGACTGGTTCGGAGACAATGTGCCCGCGGACGCCCGTAGTGACGACGGACAGTTCGGCCCTGTCGTCGACGTCGATGCCGGCGCCGACGTCTACGCGAGGCTCGCCGGGTACGTCGGCCGTCCGGTGCAGGTGTAGACCCCGGGTCCGAGGTCTCCCTCTGGCCCGGGGCCTTGCTGTGGAGCGGATGACGGGAATCGAACCCGCACTATCAGCTTGGGAAGCTGAGGTTCTGCCATTGAACTACATCCGCGCGCTGCGACACAGGATACTAGTCCCAACGAGGCGGCCTCGCGCAACCCGTCGATGCGCCGCGTCGGACCGAGGCGCGGCATGGTCTCGGGGCGTTCGGTACATTCACAGGGTGCTGCTCTCCGACCACGACATCCTGACCGAGATCGACCGGTCGCGGATCCGACTCGATCCGTGGGACGCCGAGATGATCCAGCCGTCGAGCATCGACATGCGGCTCGACAAGTTCTTCCGGGTGTTCCAGAACCACATGTACCCGCACATCGACCCGGCCGCGGACCAGTCCGACCTGACCCAGGAGGTCATCGCCGAGAAGGGTTCGCCGTTCATCCTGCATCCCGGCGAGTTCGTGCTCGGCTCGACGTACGAACAGGTGAGCCTTCCCGACGACATCGCGGCCCGGGTCGAGGGCAAGTCGTCGCTCGGTCGGCTGGGCCTGCTCACCCATGCGACGGCCGGCTTCATCGACCCGGGGTTCTCCGGGCACGTCACCCTCGAGCTGGCGAACGTCGCCACGCTGCCGATCAAGCTGTACCCCGGGATGAAGATCGGGCAGCTTTGCTTCTTCCGGCTCAGCTCTCCCGCAGACCATCCTTACGGGACGGCGAAGTACGGCTCGCGGTACCAGGGCCAGCGGGGTCCGACACCGTCGCGGTCGTACGCGAACTTCCACCGTACGAAGATCTGACGGCACCTCAGAGCTCGCTCGGGTCGGTCGCGCCGGCGATCCGCTGGTTGGCCTTCGAACGGCGTCGGCGGGTCGACGGTTCGAACTCGTCGTCGTACGCACGGTGGCGCCTCGCCTGGTCGCGAACGTACGTCTCGTACTGAGCGGCGATCATCTCGATCGTGTGGTTCATGGGCCTGATCACGGTCCTCTCCAATTCTTCGTGGTGTCTACGAGCGGGCGACGGAGATGTCGCCGCTGGCGGTCTTGACTCGGAGTTTCAGCTGTTGCTCGGTCTCGTCGGGACCGTCGATCGCGTCGAGCTCGTTACGTACTGCGCCGCTGAGGGTGTTCAGATCGAGCCACACGGCGGTGCCGTGATCGACCGAGACGTCGACATCGCCCGAGGCGGTTGTCACCCGGACCTCGCCCGACCGCGCCCTGTGCACCCGGACATCGCCCGACCCTGTCTTCGCGGTGAGTCCGGAGTCGCTCGAACTCACGGCTATGTCTCCCGAACCCGACGCCGCCGTCACGACACCCTTGGCGTGTTCGATCGTCACGTCGCCGCTCCCGCTTCGCGTCTGTGCCTTGCCGCGCACGGTGCCGACGCGGACGTCGCCGGAGCCCAAGGTCACCACGATGTCGCCGTGGCACTGCTCGATCTGGACGTCGCCCGATCCGTTCTGCAGCCGGGCCGAGCCGGTGGTGGTGTCCATGACGATGTCGCCCGAACCGACCTCGACATGGGCGTCGTTCAACGCGCCGGTCGTACGCAGGTCGGAGGACTGCAGGCTGGCGCGGAGGTTCGACCCGGTCGGCACCGTGATGTCGATCGCGACCTTCGGACTGCGGGAGCGGAACAGGCCCGGCCGTCCGCGGGGAAGATCCACGACGATATGCGAGCCGCGCTGCTCGACGATCGCCTCCGCAATCGCCTCGTCCGCCTCGGGGCTCAGCGCGGTGAGCTCCACGGTCGACTCGGTGACGTCGGCGGCCTCGATCGAAACGCGCCCGGCGCGGTTGCTCACCCGCAGCTGAACCGGTGAGGGAGTGTCGAAGGTGTGCATGTGGTGCCTCTTTCGGGTGTACGAACCCGCCGCACGGCGCGTACGCCCTGCGTTGGGTTGTCGGTGTGGTGTCGGCTAGCGCGCCCAGCCTTGGACGCGTCGGGAGCGAGGGCCGTACGGATGGCCCACGTTGATCCGGCCCGAGCCGAGATCGAGATCGATGTTGACGGCTCGATCGCCAGATGCCGACTTGATGGCGTTGACGATCCATGCGTTGAGCGACTGCGCCTGCTCCGTCGCGAGGTCTTCGGCGCGTGCCTTGAGCCATTCCGGGATCCGGACCGTCACGCGGGCGACCACGTCGCTCTCGGCGTCGTCGGCGCCCGGCGCCGGCGGGGGTGTCGGAGGCGTCGGAGGAGGAGGTGGGGCCACCGGCTCGGAGTAGACCTCGCTCACGACGAACTCGGGCTCACGACCCTTGAGCCGTACCTCGACCGTCGCCTGCTCGAGCTCGCTGGTGATCTCGGCGGTCGCGTCGGACAGCGCCTCGAGCATCACCATCCGGGTCGACGGGCTCAGCGCCTGGGCCAACCGCTCCGCGGCGGAGCGGATCTCGTCGTCGCCGGCCGCCGCTGCGTCGGTCAGGTCGGCGCGGAGACGCTCGACGTACTGCGAAAGGTTCATGACGTCATCATGACACCACAATGACGTCAACGCAAGCATCACTGTGGCGTCAAGGTGATGCGGGGCGGTTTCCGAGCGGTCCGGTCCGAGGCGTGGTTGACTCGGCAGGTCGGCCATGGGAGGCGGTATGCGGGCGATCACCCGTCGGACCCTGCTCATGACGAGCGCCGTCGCGCTCGCCGTCGGTGGCGCCGTCGTCGGTCCGGCCGGAGCTCCCGCGAGCAACGAACGCGTTGGACCCACGACCCACGCGGCGTCGGCGGGCGTACGTATCGCGCCGGTGAAGCTTCCGAAGAAGGCGCCGCGCCCTCGCATCCGGCTGCCTCGGCAGCCGCGGCCCACGGCGCGGGGGATGCATCCACACGTCATGCGCATCCCAACGAAGGTGTGGCGGTCGATGACCGGCCGCAGCTGGCATCGTGGCTGCCCGGTCGGGCGACGCAAGCTGCGGCTCATCCGGATGAACTACTGGGGCTACGACGGCTACCGGCATCGTGGAGAGCTGGTCGTCCATCGCTCGATCGCCCGCAACACCGTACGTGCCTTCCGAGGGATCTATCGTGGCAGGTTTCCGATCCGGCACATGTTCCGAGTCGACCGGTTCGGTTGGAGCCGGAAGCTACACGGCGCCAACGACCTCAAGTCGATGGGGGCCGGCAACACCTCGGCGTTCAACTGCCGCGGCATCGTCGGCAGTCCGAGCGATCTGAGCCCGCACAGTCTCGGGCGCTCGATCGACATCAATACCTGGGAGAACCCGTACCGGTCCGCGCGCGGCTTCAAACCCAATCGCTGGTGGAACTTCCGCTCGCGCCCGCATCGCATCACGTACCGCTCCGGTGCGCAGGGCGTCGTACGCGCAATGCGTCGGGCCGGGTTCGGCTGGCTGGGAAGCGCCGACTGGCAACACTTCCAGATCGACCCGTCTGGCCGGGCGCATCGTCACGACGGCGGCATCTTCGGCGACTGACGGATACCCCGAGTTACGCCCCGGCGGCTCAGGGGTCACTCGGGGTCGGCTCTGGGGCCGTCCCCGATGTGCTCGGGGGTACGTCCGAACGACGCTGTACGACATGAACACACGACTCCTGTGGACGGTCGCATCATGATCGTCGCGAACGCACTCACCAAGACGTACGGGCCGACCCGCGCGGTCGACTCGATCGACTTCGCCGTCGAGCCCGGTCGGGTGACCGGCTTCCTCGGACCGAACGGCGCCGGGAAGTCGACAACCATGCGGATGATCCTCGGGCTCGACCGCCCGACGAGCGGCAGCGTCACGGTCGCGGGCCGGCGCTACCACGACCTGCCCGCCCCGTTGCGCGAGGTCGGAGCGCTCATCGACGCACACGCGATCCACCCCGGTCGTACGGCCCGCGATCACCTTCGCTGGATGGCGGCAAGCAACGGCATCCCGATGAAACGCGTCGACGAGGTGCTCGGCCTGGTCGGGCTGGAGTCGGTCGCTGACAATCGCGCGGGCCGGTTCTCGCTCGGCATGGGCCAACGCCTCGGCATCGCCGCCGCCCTGATCGGTGACCCTCCGGTCGTCGTCCTGGACGAGCCGGTCAACGGCCTCGACCCGGAGGGCATCCGCTGGGTACGCGGGCTGATGCAGCGGCTCGCAGCGGAGGGCCGCACGGTCTTCGTGTCCAGCCACCTGATGTCCGAGATGGCGGTGACCGCCGAGCACCTGCTGGTGGTCGGGCGCGGACAGATCCTCGCCGACTGCAGCATGGCGGACTTCATCTCCGACCACGCCGCGTCGTACGTACGGATCAAGGCGCCGGAGCGCGGCCGACTCGCCGAGCTGCTGCGACGCGAGCACTGCGAGGTGTCGATCGACGGCGACGAACTGCACGTGCAGGGCCGATCGGCGGCGCAGATCGGCGATCTCGCCGGCTCTGCCGGCCTCCACCTGCACGAGCTGACCTTGGTTCGGTCCTCCCTGGAGGACGCCTTCATGACCTTGACCGCAGACAGCGTGGAGTACCACGCGACCGTAGGAGCGACCTCATGACCGCGATCGAAGCGACCCGCGCGCCCGTTCGTACGCAGGCGGGCAACCCGGGTTTGTCCAACGCACTACACGCCGAGTGGATCAAGCTGTGGAGCGTACGCTCCAGCGTCTGGACGATGGTCGCGCTGCTCGGGTTCGGGGCCGGACTCACTGCGTTGATCTGTGCGACCACCGCCGACGGGATCGCGAGTGGCGAGGCGGGCGAGCCCGCCGGCGCGTTCATCACCTGGGGGATGATGATCGCGCAGGTAACCGCCGTGGTGCTCGGTGTGCTGGCAGTGTCGAACGAGTACGGGAACGGCATGATCCGCACGACTCTGACCGCGACTCCCCGCCGGAAGCGGGTACTGCTGGCCAAGAGCGCCGTGCTCGCCGCGGTCCTGTTCGTCGGTGGCACCGTCACCGCGTTCGCCGGCTACTTCGCCGGCAACCCGTTCCTGGACGCCGAAGGTGTCGGTCTGTCGCTCGGCGACGACGGCGTCATCCGGGCGATGTTCGGCAGCGGCCTGTACCTCGCCGCGCTCGGACTCTTCTCGGCCGCGCTCGCCTTCCTCGTACGACATACCGCAGCGGCGATCTCGATAGCACTGGCCTTGATCTTCGTCGTCGGCAACCTGGTGCTGCTGGTCCCGGGGCAGACCGGTGACTGGCTGATGAAGCTGATGCCGGGCAACGCCGGTTCGAACATCTCGACCGTGGTCAACTTCAACCCGGATCTGCTCGCGCCGTGGACCGGCTTCGGCGTCTTCTGCCTCGAGACCGCGGTGTTGTTCGCCTTTGCAGCAATGCGGTTCGTACGCCGCGACGCGTGATCAGCCTCGTACGACTGCCACTCACCACAGGGGAGTGAGTGGCAGTCGTACGCGTGTGCGTGCCGCGCCCGATGGGTCCAGGTGACCCACCTACGCCTCTGCTGCTCGGGTGTTGACAGTGCGCAGGCCGAGCAACGCGGCCAGTACGAGGAAGGCTGCACCGACCGCGAGACCGCGACCGAAACCGTCGGTCAGGGCGCTGGTGGGATCGGCGCCGGTCGCGAGCAGGTGGTCCGTCCTCGAGGTCGCGATCGCCGAGAGGATCGCGAGGCCGAGGGCGCCCCCGATCTGCTGCGACGAGTTCAGCAGCGCCGCGGCGAGACCTGCGCGTTCCGGCTCGACTCCGGCGTTCGCCGCGGCGGTTACCGTCACGAACAGCGACCCGACGCCGAGCGACAGGACGACCATGCCCGGGAGTACGTCGGTGACGTACGACCCATCCGCCGGGATACGTGAGAGCCAGAAGATGCCTGCGGCCGTGACGAGTGAGCCAACGACGATGATCGCGCGCGTGCCGACGCGTACGATCAGTTGCGAACCGACGCCGGCCGAGACTCCGACGATGATGCAGACCGGCAGGTAAGCGAGTCCCGTCTTGACCGGCGAGAAGCCCAGTACATTCTCCATGTAGAGGGTCAGGAAGAAGAACATCGACAAGAACCCGGCGAGAGTCGTCAACTGGACCACGTTCGCGGCGAGCAAGCCCGGCACGCGGCCGATCGACAGCGGCACCAGGGGCCGGCTGCTGCGCATCTCGACCGCTAGGAACAACGCAACCAGCACGGCCGTGCCGAGGAGCCCGAGTACGGTTCGCGCCGCGCTCCAGCCGTGGTCCGGTGCCTCGACGAGGGTGTAGACGAGCAACAGCATTGCGCCGGTGGCGAGCGCCGCGCCCGGGGCGTCGAAGCCGCGCCTGCGCTCGGCCGGACGGTCGTCCGGGAGCAGCCGCAGCACGGGCGCCACCAGGAGGGCGCAGATGATCGGGTTGATCAACATCACCCAGCGCCAGCCGGGCCCCTCGGTCAGTACGCCGCCCAGTAGAACGCCGACTGCGGACGCGAGGCCGGCGACGCCGCCCCACACCCCGATGGCCGTATTGCGGTCGGATCTGGTGTGGAAGGTGGTCGTCAGGATCGACAGCGCCGCAGGCATGGTCGCCGCCGCCCCGATGCCCTGTGCGAGACGTGACCCGACGAGCACCCCGGCGTCGCTGGCGAGGCCGCCGACCAGCGAGGCGACGGCGAAAACCGTGAGACCGGCGAGCAGGACCCGCCGGCGGCCGAGCAGATCGGCGGCACGTCCGCCGAGCAGCATGAAGCCGCCGTACGTCAGTAGGTACGCGCTCGGCACCCACTGCAGTTGCTGGACGGAGAAGCCGAGGTCGTCTCGGATTGACGGCAGGGCGATATTGACGATCGTCGCGTCGATGAGGTCGAGGAAGGCGACGCCGCAGAGCAGGGCCAGGATGAGTCGGCCGCGCGTGGTCGTGAGGGCGGACGGATTGTCGACGGTGGTGGTCATGGCACCCCTTCGGTGGAGGTATTTACTGAGTAAGCACTCAACTTTGCGTACCTTGACATATCCTGAGTGGGAACTCAATAAATAGTCTGAACCGCTACGCTGACCCGGTGATGACCCGTACCCGTGGACGCCCGCCCTCCGGTGGGCGAGAGCAGATCCTGCGCGCCACGCTCGACCTGCTCCGCGAGCAAGGCGTGGCGAAGTTGACGACCAGGGCGGTCGCCGAGATGGCAGGCGTGTCCGAAGGGAGCATCTTCTATCACTTCGGTGATCGGGCCGGCCTGCTCACCTCCGCCTTCCAGCACACGCTGGGACCCATGCGCCTCGAGAGCGACTCTCTGGACACCGACGTACGCTCCGCTCTGATCCGGATCTCCGTCGGCGTGCAGCAGTTCCTCGAGTCCGGATTGGTCGTGCTCGTGGCGGCCCAGGCGGACGCGGATCTGCGCGAACGGCTCGCCGCGTTCATGCGGGAGAACGACTATGGCCCGCATCGTGGCGTTGTCGCGGTAGCGGCGTACCTCGGGGAGCGTCAGGCGGCCGGCGACATCCGTGCGGACGTCGAACCGAGAGTGGTTGCCACGATGCTGATCAACGACGCGTTCCAGCGCGCCGCGGTGCCGACCCTGGTGGGCCACGCCCGGGGAAGGATTCCGCGGGCGACGTTCGTCGACACGCTGATGACGATGCTCGCGCCGCCGTCCGGGGCGACCGACCCGGAGGCGTGAGTCCAGGGGCTACATCGGTGCGTCGAACTCGTAGACGAACACGTGGCTGTTGCCGGCCAGCACCGATCTGAACACCTCGATCGGACGCTCGTCGGTGAACGCGACGCGCCACATCTCGGCGACCGGGATGCCGGGACCGAGCCGGAGTTGCCGCGTCTCGTTCGGGGTCGGCATCCGAATGCCGATCTCCTCGCGGAAGCGTGCCAGGGTGAGGCCCCGCTCCTCGAGCTGTGCGTAGCTTCCGCCCGGGCCGGTGTCCTCGGACATGATCCGGGTGCCCTCGACGTCGGCCAGGAGGTAGTAGCTGTCGGCCAGCTGCGTCGGTACGTCCTCGATCCATGTGCGGCGGCGGCGTACGAAGACCTCCTTGCCGTGCTCGATCTCGAACCGGTCGGCCACCCAGTCGGGGGCGGGTACGGTCTCCAGCGCAAGCACCTCCTGGTACCAGGACAGGCCGTTCGCTTCCGCCTCGGCCTGCATCGGTGACTGGCCCGTGCGCTTGCGCCACTGTGCCCGGTGATCGGAGCCGACCCGTACGATCGGCAGCCGCTCGCGGACGAAGATGCCGCGGCCGGGACGCCCGACGACCAGGCCTTCGGACTTGAGGACCGCGATCGCCTGCCGGGTCGTCTGCGGCGCTGTGCCGTACCGGTCGACGAGGGTTCGCTCCGAGGGAAGCGGGTCGCCGGCGGCGAACCGGCCGGCGTTGATCTGCTCGCGAAGATCGTCGGCGATCTGCTGCGAGGGGGAACGCGGATCGGTGTAGTCGATCGTCATGCGGCATAGCCTAACTGCTTCACTAGTGAAGTGGCGAGGATGGTGGTAACCTAGTTATCTGCCTCACTAGTGAGGTAGCCGGGTAGCGATGCTGCACCGCGTGGCTGGAAAGGGAGTGACCGCCATGTTTGGGAAGAAGCGACAGCGAGGGCGACGGCCGGCGCAGCCGGGCGAGGTCTGCACCTGTGGAGCTCCTGCGGTGATGGTGTTCGACTACGAGGTTCGCGGCGAGCGGATCGGATCCTGCATGAGCATGGATCCGCACACCCGCACCGGACCCTGCCCGTTCTGCGGGATCGACGGTCGGCACGAGAACGGGACGATCTGCCCGCAGTACAAGCTGCGTCCGGACTGGAGCAGCAGGGTCGCCGCCGTCCTGTAGACCGCGCGTTCGGCCGCGACCCCCGGCAGCCTTACGCGCGACGGCCCCGATCGAGCGATCGATCGGGGCCGGCTCTCGTGGTGGGCGCTATTCGGCCGGGCTCGGCCCCGGCTCGTCGCCGCGCTTGACCGAGGCCAGCAGCATCTGTGCGACGTCGAGCACCTCGACCTCCTCGCTCGCCTCACCCTCGGACTGCTTCAGGGTGAGACCGTCGGACAGCATCACCCGGCAGAACGGACAGCCGACCGCGATCTGGTCGGCGCCGGTGGCGATGGCCTCCTCGGTGCGGTTGACGTTGATCCGCTGGCCGATCGACTCTTCCATCCACATCCGTGCGCCGCCCGCGCCGCAGCAGAAGGATCGCTCGGAGTTGCGCGGCATCTCGTTGAACGTCGTGTTGGGGAGGACGTTCAACAGCTCGCGCGGCGGCTCGTACACCTGGTTGTGCCGCCCGAGGTAGCACGGATCGTGGTACGTGATCGTCTTGCCGGCGACTGCACCGTTGCCGGACGGCGCGACCGGCGTCAGCTTGCCCTCGCGTACGAGCCGGTTGAGCAACTGGGTGTGGTGGACGACCTCGAGCTCGACGCCGAACTCGGCGTACTCGTTCTTCAGGGTGTTGAAGCAGTGGGCGCAGGTCGCGACGACCTTCTTCGCCTTGGTCTCCTTGAAGACCTCGGCATTCTGCATCGCGAGCATCGAGTACACGAACTCGTTGCCCGACCGTCGGGCCGGGTCACCCGTGCAGGTCTCGCCGTCGCCGAGCACCGCGAAGTCGACATCGGCGAGGTGCAGTAGCTCCGCGACCGCACGGGTCGTCTTCTTGGCACGATCCTCGTACGCGCCGGCACACCCGACCCAGAACAGCCACTCGACCTCTGAGAGGTCCTCGACATCGGAACCGACCTGCTTGACCTCGAAGTCGAGGTCCTTCGCCCAGTCCATGCGCGCGTTGGGCGACATGTTCCACGGGTTGCCCTTGTTCTCCAGGCCCTTGAACAGCTGGTTCAGCTCGGTCGGGAAGTTCGACTCGACCAGCACCTGGTAACGGCGCATGTCGACGATGTGGTCGACGTGCTCGATGTCGACCGGGCACTGCTGTACGCACGCGCCGCAGCTCGTACATGACCAGAGTACGTCCTCGTCGATGACGAAGTCGCCGCCCTCGGGGTTGTAGAACCAGCTGTCCTCGTCAGCCTTGCCCACCAGGCTTCGCTCGGCGGCGCCCTCGTCGCCCGTGGACTTGGCGTACGCGTGGTCGCGCAGCCCCATCATCAGCAGCTTCGGCGACAGCGGCTTCTCGGTGTTCCATGCCGGGCACTGGCTCTGGCAGCGGCCGCACTCCGTACAGGTGGTGAAGTCGAGGATGCCCTTCCAGGTGAAGTCCTCGGCCTTGCCGACGCCGAGTGCGGCGTCCTCGTCGAGCTCCTCGATGTTCTCGAAGTCGAGCGGTTTGCCGTCGACGATGATCGGCTGCAACCCGCCCAGGGCGCTGCTGCCGTCGGACTCGCGTTTGAACCAGATGTTGAACCATGCGGTGAAGCGGTGCCACGCCACGCCCATCGTCAGGTTGCGGGCGATGACCAGCAGCCAGATCATCGCGAGCACGATCTTGAGCATCGCGATCGTGTAGACGAGGTTCTCGTTCGCGCTCACCGACGACGGGTAGAGGTCGCCGACGTACGACGACAGCGGGAAGTGCGCCCTCGTGGCGTTGTCGTGCCCCTCGGCGACGCCGAGGTTGTACTCCGCGCCGCGGATGAAGAGGATCGCGCTGCTCTCCAGCAGCACGAAGAGCTCGACGAAGTACGCCTGCCAGAACGTCGAGCCGAAGAAACGGCTGCCCCGCTCGAGTCGGCGCGGATGCTTCACCTGCCGGTAGATGACGAGCACGACGATGCCGATGGTGCCCAACAGTCCGATGAACTCGCTGAACCACTCGAACGGGTACCAGTGTCCGACGATCGGCCACTGGAAGTCGACGTCGAAGAGCTGGAAGTACGCGCCGCCGACCGCCGTGCTCAGGAAGATGAACGCGGCGAACACGAACCAGTGCATGATGCCGATCCACGTCCACTGCAGCATCCGCGTGTGCCCGACGGTCTCCTTGAGCATGGTGAGCGTACGAGCGCCGGGGTTGTCGGTGCGGCCGACCGCAGGCTGGCCCATCCGGACGACGCCGAGCAACTGCCTGATCGCCAGCACGAGCACAGGGACCGTGACCACCGTGATGGCCAACGACACAACGATGGCGACAATCTGCATGTCGGCACTCCTCAGGGCCGGGGATCCACCGACAGCACGCTACTGCGTTCTGCCCGCGGACTTCGGTCGGGTCCGCCTATCCTACCGGTCGGTAACTTGTGGTGGTCGTTTGGGATCGGTTACGCCCCGGTCGCTTCCTAGTGGATCTGGGCGTAACCGGTCGCTTTGGGAATGCGATCTGGGCGTAACCGGTCGCAAACCGGGCGGGGCAAGGTCAGCGTGGGCCGAGCGTACGCGCGGACGCGCCCCGCAGCCGGGTCGCGATCGCGGCGGCGGCCTCGCGTACGGCGGCGGACAGCTCCGCCGGCTCCGGCGTATCGCGTTCGCTGTCGTACGTGACGGCGACGCTCGCGAAGGTCGCGGCGCCGGGCGGGCTGTCGATGGCCACGGCGACGGAGGCGAAACCGGGCGTGACCTCGCCGTCCTCGGTCGCGTGGCCGCGGATACGTGTGTCGGTCAGCAGGTGCCGCAGCGCGGTCGGTGTCGTCGGGCCGCGGCCGTGGCGCTCGACGAATGCGCTTCGGTCGGGGAAGAGAGCGCGCACCTGGGACGCGGACAGCGTTGCGAGGATCGCCCGCCCCGACGCCGTCAGGGCCGCCGGCAGGCGTACGCCCACATCGGTCACCAGCGGGGGCTTGCCCGGAGCGCGCTCCTCCAGCACGTAGACCACCTCGCGGCCGTGCAGGATCGCGAGATGCGCCGACTGCCCGACCGTGTCGACCAGCCGCGCGATCGGCATCCGGGCGAGGCGGGCGAGGGGCTCCTGGCGTGAGTAGCCGACGCCGACCTCGTACGCCGCGAGGCCGATGCCCCACAGCCGGTCGTCGGCGTAGTGCGTCACGAATCCTTCGCGTTCCATCGCGCTGAGCAGGTGATACGCCGACGAGCGCGGCAGCTCGACGGCGTCGGCAACCCGCGCGGCGGGCACAGGCGCCGCTTGGGTGGACAGGAACCTCAGCACCCGCAGCGCGGACGTGGCAGCGGGGACCGGACGACTCATCGCGTACCTCCGACCCGACCCTAAGCGCAACCCACCGTGAGCCGGACGTTCGAGCGGAGACACGCCGGCGTGTCGCACTCAAACGTCCGGCTCACGGGTGGGGGCGTGCCCGGGGCGGATGAGATCAAGCGGCCGGCGTGCCGAAGACCTCCAGCTCGGTCATGTCCATGTACTGGCAGCCGCCGTACGGGCCATCGGGGCAGTTGGTGCCGAAATCGGGCACCTGCGGGCTGAGCATCGTGAAGCGTACGTACTCGACCCCGGCCGCATCGACGGAGGACGGCACGTTCGTGTAGACGAAGCGGTTCTCCTCGCCGAACGCGTTGTCGCCGGTGCCGTCGACCGCGGTCTCCCACGACTCGCCGTCGGCCGATACCTCGATCGTGTACTCACCCGTCGAGCTGCTTCCGGAGTCGCCACAGGTGGCGGTCGGGTCGACGGCGAACGCGGTCGTCGTCTCGTCGGCGGTGATGTCGATCGGCTCGGACAGCTTGACCGTGATCGCCTTCGGCTCGGGCGTACCGGTCGGTGTGCCCTCGTCGTCGCCAGTGGTGCTGCCCCAGCCGGTGCCCTGGCTCAGGTCGATCGCGCCCGCGGGTCCGCACGCGTACGGCGTGTAGTCGGGTCCGTCGAAGGACGTGACCTCACCGCCGGCACTGCCGGCCGCATAGTCCTTGCGAATCGACCAGTTGCTCGCAGTGCCGGGCGACTTGACCCGAACGGCCTTGGTGATGACCTCGTAGCCCGGGGTCGAGACGACCACCTTCGCGTACTTGCCGACCGGCACGTTCGGGATCGTGTACGTGCCCGATGCGTCGGTGGTATCGGCGAAGCTGCCGATGTAGTCGGAGTCGTGTCCGGTGATGTGCACGATCGCGCCCTCGACCGGCTCGCCGCCGATCGCGTCGGTCACCTTGCCCTGCAGCGTGCCCATCGGCTTCTGGGGTGCCGGGGGCGTCTTGAAGTCCTCGGCCGGGCGGGTGTCGCCGCCGTCGGTCGAGCCGGCGAACCAGCCCATGCCGCGGTTGGCGAAGATCTTCCACAGCCGCGCCTCGTGCACGCCGTCGTACGCGACCTTGTCGGCCTGCAGGATGGCGTTGCGCATGTCGAGCATGCTCGGGTCGTCCGGCGACAGCTCCATCGCACGCGTCGCGAGCATGCCGGTCGTACGGTGGCCGAGTGCCTCTCGTACGTCCCACAGCGTCTGTGACCACACCTCGCCGCTGGAGTGGACCTCGGGCGAGCCGCCGATCGTCGGGACGTCGCCGTAGGTGTAGCCGCCCCTCGCGCCATCGAGGTCACGGCAGTTCCGCTGCTTCGAGTCGACCGGGCAGTCCATCGCCTGGGTACGGAACAGCTGACCTGCGGCGACGTACTCGCCCTCGAGCACCTGGCCGTCCTTTCTCGGGCTGTCCTTCACGAGGCCCTTGGCGGCCAGGTAGTCCATCGCGTAGTAGTCGCTCCACGCCTCACCCATCGAGCCGGCCTGCAGGCTGTTCAGGGTCGAGTTGCCGGCGGCGTCGGTGACCAGGCGGTTCGACAGTCCGTGGGTGTACTCGTGCAGGAGCACCGACGTGTCGAACGCACCACTGGCCGGTAGGAACGGGTCTTCCTCGTTGCTCGTACCCGGCTGGTGCCACAGGTACATCTGCATCGTCGGCGGCGTGCCATCGGGCGGCGTGGCCATGTTGGCGTTGTCGATGTGGTTCGCATCGGGCAGGCCGTCGGCGGTGTCGGCGCCGTCGAGGGCGTTCAGCAGCACCGGGTCTCGGTCGTTCGACTCGAAGTTGCCCGCCGCACCGGTGAACCCGAACGGCCCTTTCGCGAGGTAGTCGTGGTACTTGCTCGCCGCGACGAACGCGTTGGTGACGTCGGCCTTGCGGTTCTTCTTCCACGAGTTCGGCGTCTCGGGATCCCAGGTGCACACGGAGTTCTTGCACAGCGGGTTGATGCCCTTGAGCGGCTTCAGGGTGAACTGCGGGTGCTTCTTGGTGCCCGGCACGGGCGTCTTCTCGGACGTGCCGACCTGGTTGTCGTCGTCGACGTCGCTCCAGGCGACCGCGTACTTGCCGTTCAGCCACTTCGCCGTGCGTTTGAGCCAACCCTGCTTGAACACGTTGACCTTGGTGGCGTCACCGCCGCGCTTCGCACCCGGGTAGTTCTCGTACGTCCAGGCGTCGCCCTTGTCGAAGTCGACGAGATCGCGGCGGTACAGCACGTCGCCGCTCGTGGCGTCGACGACGTGGGTGTACGCGAGCCCGTCGCCGGCCTGCGTGTAGGTGTCCCAGCCGAGACGTACGCCGTCGCCCTCGGCGAACCAGACCAGCCCGGCGCGGTCGCCGTTGTCCCAGACCGTCGTCGTCGAGCGGTTCGCGCGCTTGGTCGCGGATGTGTCGGCCTGGCCGCCGACGTCCTCTGCCGCGTCACTTCGGGCCGCCCCGGCGGAGACGGCGGGAGTCGTCGACTCCTCGGCGGACATGTCGCCGAGGTCGGCGACTGGCGAGCCCTGCAGCGAGATCAGCTCACCCGCATCGGTGACATGTGCCTCGAGCCCGTTGCCGAACACCGGGATGCCGTCGACGACCTGCTCCCACGCGAGGTGGGTGGTGCCGACGGGGTCGGTGTAGGACCTGCGCAGATGGAAGGTGGCGACGTCGTCGCGGGTGAGCCCGAGCGCATCGACGTGTTGGCGCACGTACGCCATCGCGACGCGTCGTGCGGGCGCGGAGCTGGCGGCCGTGAGGTACCCGTCGCGGCTGGAGAGGTTGCGCGGGGTGCCCGTCACCGGGTCGATCGAGACCATCGCGTCGGGTCCGACCGAGCGTCGCAACGCGCGTACGCTGGCGCTCTGCTTGTCGGTGGCGGTCTCCTGCGTAGTCGCTGCCAGCTGGGCCGGTGTGCCCTCGCGGGAGTCGTAGAAGCCCTTTCGATCGTGCCCGGCGGACGAGACGGCCGGCGAGTCGTTGCCGCCCGCGGGGTCCGAACTCGGCGACGCGGTCGCGGGGTTGATGACCGTCAGCCCGGTCGCGGCCGCGATCGATGCGACCAGGATGCAGCTCTTCTTGCGCACGACAACTCCTCATCGAGTCGGTCATCCCTGACTTTGATGCCGCGCCGACGATAGACCGTCCGCGGCGATCGGGATAGTCCCGGCATGCAATCGTTCCCGTTCCGCGACCCCTGAAACCTGCCGCCGCGTGCCTTCGTACGGCGTGCGCCTCAGTCGACCGCGGACTGTGCTGCCCTGCCCAGAAGGAGCTGCTGCTCGCGTACGTTGCGGGTCAACGACGCGGCGCGCTCGAACTCGGCCCGGGCCTCCGGATCACGGCCGAGCCGGGCGAGTAGGTCGCCACGGACGCTGGGCAGTAGGTGGTAGGAGGCCAGCGTCGGCTCGGACTCCAACGGCTCGAGTATCGCAAGCCCGGCGGCCGGTCCGTTCACCTCGGCGACCGCGACGGCGCGGTTGAGCTCGACGATCGGTGACGGGGTGAGGACGGCGAGCCGCGCGTAGAGGCGTGCGATGGTCTCCCAGTCGGTGTCGGCGTAACGCGGAACGGCGGCGTGACAGCCTGCGATGGCCGCCTGCACCGCGTAAGGCCCATCGCCCGCCAGGCGCATCGCGGCGAGGCCGCGGCGGATGAACGACTGGTTCCAGCGGGTTCTGTCCTGGTCGGCCAGGAGTACCGGCTCGCCGTCGGGGCCTGTACGCGCCGCGGTGCGGGAGGCCTGGAACTCCAGCAGGGCGGCGAGCCCGTGTACGTCGGGCTCATCGGGCATCAGGCCTTGCAAGATGCGCGCCAGCCGGAGCGCGTCCTCGCACAGTGCGGGGCGTACGAGGTCGTCGCCTGCGGTCGCGGAGTAGCCCTCGTTGAAGATCAGGTAGGTGACCTCGAGTACCGATGAGAGTCGTGCCGCGCGGTCCTCGTCGTACGGAACCTCGAACTCGACCCCCGATCGCGCGAGCTTGCGCTTCGCGCGCACGATGCGCTGTGCCACGGTCGACTCGGAGGTCAGGTACGCACGCGCGATCTCGTCTGTGGTCAGCCCGCCGAGCAGTCGCAGGGTGAGCGCGATCCGCGCCTCCTGCGACAGCACCGGATGGCAGGCGGTGAAGATGAGCCGCAGCAGATCATCGTCGATCTCGTCGGCCTCCGCGATTTCGGGCGGTGCGATGTCCTCGAGCGTGCGGCCGACCTCGGCGAGCTTGCGGGCGTACGTCTCCTTGCGACGGACGAGGTCGATGGCGCGGCGTCTGGCGGTGGTCACGAGCCAGGCGCCCGGCTTGTCCGGGACGCCCGACTCGGGCCACTGCTCGAGCGCGGCGACGAGTGCGTCCTGGGCGATCTCCTCGGCGATGTCGAGGTCGCGGACGATCCGAGCCGTCGTCGCGATGATCCGGGCAGACTCGATCCGGAACACCGTCGCAACGGTCTCGGGCACGTCCGTCGTCGCCACCCGGTCAGCCCTCCTTGATCTCGCGGACCTCTGCGGTGCACGGATCGTGCTGGGACTGGATCTCGATGAACCGTCGCGCCCACTCGACGGCCTCGGCTCGGGTCTTGGTCTGCACGATGGTATAGCCGCCGACGACCTCCTTGCTCTCGGCGAAGGGGCCGTCGATATGGGTCACCTTGCCGCCGGCGCCGGAGATGCGGGTGCTCTCGGAGGTGAGGGTCAGCTCGGCCATGTCGAGCATGACGCCGGCCTTGCTGATCTCCTCGAACAGTTCTCCCATCTGCTTCTGCAGTTCCGGGCTCGGGTCTCCGGTGGGCAGGTTCTGCTCGTCGTGGTGAACGATCGTGAGGAAGCGGGGCATGATGACTCCTTCGGTCACGGCGGCCGGGCGGTTCCCAGCCTCTCACCCATGCGTCGAACGGTTCCGGGCCGAATCGACATCCGTGGCGAACTCTTCCCGACCGGTACGTCTCGGATGCGAGATCGCTACTGCTGGCAATGACTGGCATGACGGTGCCGGGCGCGGTGCAATGGAGACCATGAGCGAACCCATCCGAGTCGGCACCGGTCCGCTGCCTCGAGCCGACGTCGTCGCAGTCGCGCGCGATGGTGCGACGGTCGAGCTGGACGACGCTGCCGTCGCCGCGATCGAGTCGACCCGCGGCGTGATCGACAAGTTGGCCGCGTCGGCGACGCCCGCGTACGGGGTGTCGACCGGGTTCGGCGCGCTGGCGACCCGCCACATCGAGCCCGCCAAACGGACCGCGCTGCAGAAGAGCCTGATCCGCTCGCACGCGGCCGGTTCGGGCCCGCCAGTCGAGCAGGAGGTCGTACGCGCGCTGATGCTGCTGCGGCTGTCGACGCTTGCGACCGGACACACCGGCGTACGCCTCGAAACCGTGCGAGCGCTCGTCGCGCTGCTCAACGCGGGACTGACGCCGGTCGTACGCGAGTACGGCAGCCTCGGCTGCTCCGGCGACCTTGCCCCGCTCTCGCACTGCGCGCTCGCTCTGATGGGTGAGGGCGAGGTGACCGACGCGACCGGGGATGTACGCGCCGCCGCCGAGGCGATGTACGACCACGGCATCGAGCCGGTCGTACTCGCCGAGAAGGAGGGTCTCGCGCTCATCAACGGCACCGACGGCATGCTCGGCATGCTGACACTCGCGCTCGCAGACCTCGACCTGCTCCTGCGTACCGCCGACGTCGCCGCCGCGATGAGCATCGAGGGCCTGCTCGGCACCGATCGGGTGCTCGCCGCCGATCTGCAGGCACTGCGCCCCCACCCCGGGCAGGCCGTCGCCGCCACCAACATGCGTGCCGTGCTCTCGGGTTCTCCGATCGTCGCCAGCCACCGTGGACCCGAGGACCCACGTGTGCAGGACGCGTACTCGCTGCGCTGCGCCCCGCAGGTACACGGTGCCGCGCGCGACACTGCCGACCATGCCGCGATGGTTGCCGAGCGCGAGCTCGCCTCGGCGATCGACAACCCGGTCGTCCTCGACGACGGGCGAGTCGAGTCGAACGGCAACTTCCACGGCGCGCCGGTCGCGTACGTGCTCGACTTCCTGGCGATTCCGGTCGCCGACGTCGCGAGCATGGCGGAACGGCGTACCGACCGCTTCCTCGACCAGGCACGAAGCCACGGACTTCCGCCGTTCCTGGCCGACGACCCCGGAGTCGACTCCGGTCACATGATCGCGCAGTACACCCAGGCCGCGATGGTCTCCGAGCTCAAGCGGCTCGCGGTACCGGCAAGCGTCGACTCCATCCCGAGCAGCGCCATGCAGGAGGACCACGTGTCGATGGGCTGGTCGGCCGCGCGCAAGCTCCGCAAGGCCGTCGACCTGCTCGGCCAGGTGCTGGCGATCGAGATCGTCACGGCCGCCCGGGGCATCGAGCTGCGCGCGCCACTAGAACCGGCGGCCGCCACGAAGGCCGTCATCGACGTACTGCGCGAGCGCGTCGAAGGGCCCGGCCCCGATCGGTTCCTCGCGCCCGACATCGAAGCGATCACCGAACTCGTACGCAGCGGCGCGGTCGTCGCCGCGGCTCAATCAGCAACGGGAGTCCTGTCATGACCGATGCACCGACCGTACGCGCACCGCGCGGCACGACGTTGACCGCGCGTACGTGGCAGACCGAAGCGCCGATGCGGATGCTGATGAACAACCTCGACCCCGAGGTCGCCGAGCATCCCGAGGAGCTGGTCGTCTACGGCGGCTCCGGGAAGGCAGCGCGCGACTGGCCGTCGTACCACGCGATCGTACGCACGCTGCAGGGGATGAAACCCGACGAGACCTTGCTCGTGCAGTCGGGACGGCCCGTCGGCGTCATGCAGACCCACGAGTGGGCGCCGCGGGTCCTGATCGCGAACTCCAACCTGGTGGGCGACTGGGCGACGTGGCCGGAGTTCCGCCGGCTCGAGGCCGCCGGGCTGATGATGTACGGCCAGATGACCGCCGGGTCGTGGATCTACATCGGCACGCAGGGCATCCTGCAGGGCACGTACGAGACATTCGGTGCTGTGGCGGCGAAGCGCGGCGGCACGCTCGCGGGCACGATCACGCTGACCGCCGGGCTCGGCGGCATGGGCGGCGCGCAGCCCCTTGCCGTCACCATGAACGACGGCGTGTGCATCTGCGTCGAGGTCGACCAGTCGCGCATCGACCGGCGCATCGAGCACCGCTACCTCGACGAGCAGGCCGACTCCCTCGACGATGCGGTACGCCGGGCCGAGGACGCCAAGCGGGCGCGGAGGCCGCTGTCGATCGGTGTGTTGGGCAACGCGGCGGAGATGTTCCCCGAGCTGCTGGCCCGTGGCGTCGAGATCGACATCGTGACCGATCAGACGAGCGCGCACGACCCGCTCGCGTACCTGCCGAGCGACGTGGACTTCGAGGACTGGGTGGCGGAGCGGGAGAAGTCGCCGATGGACTTCACCGAGCGGGCGCGCGAGTCGATGGCGCGCCACTGCCAGGCGATGGTCGGGTTCCAGGACGCCGGTGCGGAGGTGTTCGACTACGGCAACTCGCTGCGCGCGGAGGCCAAGGAGGGCGGCTTCGAGCGCGCCTTCGAATATCCCGGGTTCGTGCCCGCGTACGTGCGGCCGCTGTTCTGCGAGGGCAAGGGGCCGTTCCGCTGGGCCGCGCTGTCGGGCAACCCCGCCGATATCGCCGCGACCGACAAGGCGGTCCTCGAGCTGTTCCCGGAGAACGAGCACCTCGCGCGCTGGATCGGGAAGGCGCAGGAGCGCGTGCGGTTCCAGGGGCTGCCGGCACGGATCTGCTGGCTCGGGTACGGCGAGCGGGAGCTGGCCGGTGAACGATTCAACGAGCTCGTCGCACGCGGAGTCGTCGAGGCGCCGATCGCGATCGGGCGCGACCACCTCGACTGTGGTTCGGTCGCCTCGCCGTACCGCGAGACCGAGGGGATGCTCGACGGGTCTGACGCGATCGCCGACTGGCCGCTGCTGAACGCGATGGTCAACGTCGCCTCCGGCGCGTCATGGGTGTCGATCCACCACGGCGGTGGCGTCGGCATCGGACGGTCGATCCACGCCGGACAGGTCGTGGTCGTCGACGGCACGGAGATCGCGGGTCAGAAGGCCCTGCGGGTGCTCAGCAACGACCCGGGCATGGGCGTCGTCCGGCACGTCGACGCCGGCTACGACCGCGCCGACGACGTCGCCGCGGAGCGGGGCGTACGCATCCCGATGCGGGAGGGCTCGGCTACGTTCGGCTAGCTCGCGCCGTGCGTACCTTGCACGGCAAGCGTCCACTGTGCATGGTGAATTCGCCGTGCACAGTGCATGCTTACCACGTAAGCATGGTAAACATGCCGCCTGAAACGCGACGACGCCCCGACCGGAAACCGGTCGGGGCGTCGAAGCGAAACGAATCAGAGCGGGCGTACGTTCTCCGCCTGCAGGCCCTTCTGGCCCTGCGTGACATCGAACTCGACCTTCTGGTTCTCATCGAGGGTGCGGTACCCGTCGGCGACGATGGCGGTGTAGTGGACGAATACGTCCGCACCACCGTCAGCCTGCGAGATGAAGCCGAAGCCCTTCTCGCCGTTGAACCACTTGACTGTGCCTTGTGCCATTATCTTTCCTTCTCACAAACGAATACGAACCAGCACTGATGCTGACCCGCTGGCTGACCAGCCGCACCTCATGACGCGTCCCGCAAAGGCCACAGGCCATCGACCTGGACGGCACATCAAACGAACGCCCGCAGACGAAAGCCGCGGGCGCTCTGGAGAAACGTACGACGAACTGCTCATCACAACCAGGCCCAACCTAACATGCGTGGGGCCACCTGCGTGACCACGCGTCGCGCGGGTCGGCGAGCGTTGGTTCGATACTGGACAATCGAGCCCATGAGTTCCGTGCGTACGCCCGATCCGAACAACCCGTCCGAGCCGGCCGGCGGCTGGCTCACCGAGGGTGAGTTGGCCGAGACCCGGGCCCGCGTGCCCATCCTGTACGTCGAAGCCGTGCCGGTCCGCGTCGATGCCGACGGAGCCGTCCGCGAGGTCGGTACGCTGCTGCGCGCGTCGATGAGCGGCGAGATGACACGCACGCTCGTGTCGGGCCGCGTGCTCCACGGCGAGACCGTACGCGACGCACTGCGCCGCCACCTGGAGAAGGATCTCGGGCCAACCGCTCTGCCGCAGGTGCCCGTGAGCGTCGTGCCGTTCGCCGTCGCCGAGTACTTCCCGTGGCCCGGCGAGTCCACCTTCTCCGACGAGCGTCAGCACGCCGTCGCACTCGCGTACGTCGTGCCCGTCAGCGGCGACTGCACACCGCGCCAGGACGCGCTCGCGCTCGACTGGATGCCTCCACGCGACATCGCGAAGGAGGAGGTCCTCTCCGAGATGGAGGGTGGCCGCGGTGCACTCCTCCGCCAGGCGCTCGCTTCCGTGGGCTTGCTCGGCTGACTCGCCGTCGCCTTCGGCTCCTTTGGGCGTCAGTTGGGTTCGGCTCGCGGGGCCCGGCTCACTGCGTTCGCTTTAGGTTTCGCCGTGCCCCGCGAGCCGAACCCACCTGACGTGAACGGCGCTACGCCGACGCATGACGGCCGCACATTCGTACGGGCGCGCCCGGCGGACGCGTGCGCCGGGCGGCGCAGGTTGCTACTGCCTGGTGCTGTTGCTGGTCACGGCTCTGTTCGATGCTGGGGGGTCGGCGTGCCCGATCCTCAGCGAGTCTGACGATCGCTCAGCCGAACGCGTACGGGCGCGCCTGGCGGACGTGTGCGCCGGGCGGCGCGGGTTGCTACTGCCGGGTGGTGTTGCTGGTCACGGTTCTGTTCGATGCTGGGGTGTCGGGCACGGACCCCGGCTCACTGCGTTCGCTTGACGTTTCGCCGGGGATCCGTGGCCTACACCCCACCTCCACCCCGGATCGTTTGCTGAGCCGCGCGCCTGGTGCTGTCACGGTTCTGTTGGCTCGGGCGGGGTGGTGGGCTGGAAGCGGGCGTGGTGGACGACCTCGTCGAGCGGCCGCCGTGCGCGCCGGGTCGGTGAGCCGGAGGCGCCGCCCTCGGCGGGGTGCCCGACGGCGATCGCGCCGATCGGGCGGTACGCCGGGGGGACCTCGAACGCGGTCCGGAAGGCGTCGATCCGGTCCGGTGGGATCCCGAAGAGGCAGGCGCCGAGCCCCTCGTCGACGGCCGTCTGCAGGATCAGCAACGCCGCCATGCCGGTGTCGATGTCCCAGTACGGGGCTGGCCAGCGTGCCTCGTCGCGGTCGGTCCAGCCCTTGTCGGGTTGGGCGTACCGATCGAGGTAGGCGTCCTTGTTCGCGAGCGGGACGATGATCACGGGTGCGCGGCGCATCCCGGCGAGCCACGAGCTGTCCGCGTCCGGGTCGGGTGACGTGGCCTCCCAGAAGCGCGCGACGTCGTCCCGATCGTCGAGTACCAGGAATGCCCACCCCTGGCTGAAGCCCGCGTTCGGTGCGCGTACCGCGTTGTGCAGCATCCGGTCGACCGTCGCGGGCTCGACCGGGCCGTCCTGAAAGTTGCGAATCATCCGCCGACGGGCGACAACGTCCTGGAAGTCCATGCGGTGATTGTGCTCCGTCTCGCATCCGAGATGCTGCCGCCGGTCTCTCCCGGTGGCATTGCGCGCCTCGTACGCGAGGATGGGAGCCATGAGCCTCGAGCAGATGTGGTCGCAGCTGCGCGGCATCGGCCGCGACCCGCAGACCGGCGGCTACCACCGGTACGCCTGGAACGACGCCGACATGGAGCTGCGCGAGTGGTTCGCTGCGCAGGCGGCGGACCGAGGTCTCGACCTCGCGGAGGACGGCAACGGCAACCAGTTCGCCTGGTGGGGCGACCCGGCGGCGGGGAACGCCGTGTTGCTCGGGTCGCATCTCGACTCCGTGCCGGACGGCGGTGCGTACGACGGACCGCTCGGCGTCGTCTCGTCCTTCGCCGCGGTCGACGAGCTGCGCGCGCAGGGCGTCGAACCGGCCCGCCCGATCGTGGTCGCGAACTTCGCCGACGAGGAGGGCGCGAGGTTCGGCATCGCCTGCGCGGGGTCTCGGCTGCTCACGGGTACGCTCGCGCCCGATCATGCCCGCGGCCTGCGCGATCGCGACGGCCAGACGCTCGACGAGGCGCTGCGCTCACGCGGCCGCGACCCCGAACGCCTCGGCGCGGACCATGAGCTGCTCGGCCGCATGGGCACGTTCGTCGAGCTGCATGTCGAGCAGGGCCGCTCGCTGGTCGACTCGGATGACGCGGTCGGCGTCGCGTCTGCGATCTGGCCGCACGGCCGCTACCGCTTCGACTTCGCGGGCGAGGCCAACCACGCGGGTGCGACCCGGATGGAGGACCGGCGCGATCCGATGCTGACGTACGCGATGACGGTGCTCGCGGCGAACAAACAGGCGCGCCTGACCGGTGCACGCGCGACGTTCGGCCGCGTCGAGGTGCACCCGAACGGCACCAACGCCATCGCGTCGAAGGTCACGGGATGGCTCGACGCCCGCGCCGCCGACGGCGAGACCCTCGACGGGCTGGTCGAACGGGTGACGGCCCAGGCGACCGACCGCGCCCACCGGGACGACACAACCGTCGCGATGACGCCCGAGTCGACGAGCGCCGTTGTCGCGTTCGACCGCGCATTGCGCGACCGCCTGGCCCGCCTGCTCGGCGACGCCCCCGTGCTCCCGACCGGTGCCGGACACGACGCGGGTGTGCTGTCGACGTACGGCATTCCGACCGCGATGCTCTTCGTACGCAACCCGACCGGCGTCTCGCACTCACCCGCAGAGCATGCCGAGTGGGACGACTGCGTCGCGGGCGTACGCGCGCTCACGAGCGTTGTCGCCGACCTGGTACGTCCATGAGCGCGCGGGTCGAGCGATGAGCTACGAGATCGGCGGTTTCGCAAACTGCCACAGCCACGTGTTCCACCGTGCGCTGCGCGGTCGTACGCATGGCGGCGGGGGCACGTTCTGGACCTGGCGCGAGCAGATGTACGCGCTCGCGGGCGCCCTCGACCCCGATCTGCTGTACGACCTCGCCCGCGCCACGTACGCCGAGATGGCGCTCGCGGGCATCACCTCGGTCGGCGAGTTCCACTACCTGCACCACGCCGCCGACGGCGGCACGTACGACGACCCGAACGCCATGGGCGAGGCGGTTGTCGAGGCAGCAAAGGCGGCGGGCATCCGGGTCGCGCTGCTCGACACGTGCTACCTGTCGGGTGGGTTCGGCCGCGAGGTCGACGGCGTGCAACGCCGTTACACCGATGGCGATGTGGACGCCTGGGCGGAGCGCGTCGATGCGCTGCACGCGACGTACGCGGACGATCCCGACGTGGTGGTCGGGGCGGCGGTGCACTCGGTACGCGCCGTGCCCGCCGAACAGATCTCCGGCGTCGTCGCGTGGGCGACGACGCACGGTGCGCCACTGCACGTCCACCTCTCGGAGCAGCCCGCGGAGAACGACGAATGCCGAGCCGTGCATGGCATGACGCCGACGGCACTGCTTTCGGAGCGCGGCGTGTGGGAGACCGACGCCACCGCCGTACACGCGACCCATCTGAGCGCTGCGGACATCTCCGCACTCGGCGCGAGCCGTACGTACGCGTGCTTCTGCCCGACGACCGAGCGCGACCTCGCCGACGGCGTCGGGCCTGCCGATGCACTCCGCGACGCCGGTGCCACACTCACACTCGGCTCGGACAGCAACGCCGTCGTCGACATGTTCGAGGAGATGCGCGCCGTCGAGCTCGACGAACGCCTCGTGTCCGGGCGGCGAGGCACCTGGCAGGCGGGTGCGCTGCTCGCCGCGGCGACCTCCGATGGACACCGCTCGCTCGGGTTCGCTGCGACCGACGACCGGGTACGTGTCGCGTACGACTCGGTACGCCTCGCCGGCAGCGATCCGGGTCCCGGTTCATTGGTGTTCGCGGCGGCGCCGGCCGACGTACGCGAGGTCGTTGTCGGGAACGAGCCGATCGTGCAGGAAGGACGACACGTCCGGATCGACGACGTCGCTCGCGACCTCGATCGGGCGATCAGGGCATGTTGGGAGCGTGTATGAGCAGCGTGTTGGTGACCGGTGCGGCGGAGATCGTCACGAACGACCCGGCGTACGGAGACGGCATCGGCGTCGTGCCCAGCGCCGCGATGCTTGTCGACGACGGCAATGTCGCCTGGGTCGGTCCGCAGCGCAGCGCGCCGGCCGCGGACGAGAGTGTCGACATCGCCGGCCGGTCGCTCGTACCCGGATTCGTCGACTCCCACAGCCACCTGGTGTTCGCCGGCGACCGCTCCGAGGAGTTCGCGGCAAGGATGACCGGGCAGCCATACTCGGCCGGCGGCATTCGCACGACCGTTTCCGCCACCCGCGGCGCGACCGACGAGATGCTCATCGCGCAGGTTGCCCGGCTCACCTCGGAGATGGCCCGACAAGGTACGACGACCGTCGAGATAAAGAGCGGTTACGGCCTGAACGTCGCCGATGAGAGACGAGCGCTCGCGATCGCGCGGCGCTTCAGTGACGAGACGACGTTCCTCGGCGCGCACATCGTCGCACCCGAGTACGCCGACGATCCGGGCGCGTACGTCGACGTCGTCACCGGCCCGATGCTCGACGCGTGCGCGGAGCATGCCAGGTGGATCGATGTGTTCTGCGAGCGCGGAGCCTTCGACGCCGACCAGTCGCGAGCGGTGCTCGATGCGGGCAAGGCGGCCGGACTCGCGCCCCGCATCCACGCCAACCAGCTCGGACACGGTCCGGGCGTGCAGGTCGCCTGCGAGGTCGGAGCGGCATCCGCCGACCACTGCACGTACCTCACCGACGCCGATGTCGACGGGTTGGCGCAGACCGGTGTCGTCGCGACCTTGCTGCCCGGTGTCGAGTTCTCGACGCGCTCGCCGTACCCCGATGCCCGCCGGCTGCTCGGTGCCGGAGCGACGGTCGCCCTCGCCTCGGACTGCAACCCCGGCAGCTGTTACACGTCATCGATGGCACTGTGCATCGCGTTGGCGGTGCGCGAGATGTCCATGTCGCCGGCAGAGGCACTCTGGTCGGCGACCGCCGGGGGCGCGGCCGCCTTACGTCGCGACGATGTGGGCACGCTGCGCCCCGGTGCGCGCGCCGATTTCGTCGTGCTCGACGCACCGTCGTACATCCATCTGGCCTATCGGCCCGGCGTACCTCTCGTGCACAGCACCTGGCGGCGCGGCCGCAGACTGCAATGAGCCGCGCAGGTCATCCCGTCGCGATGGGTTTGCCGTCCTGCAGTGCGTAGATGCGCTGCTGCAGATCGATCGCGACGCGTACCACGGCGGTGAGCTCCTTGACCGCTGCGTCGAGTGGATCGGCGGCGTCGGCCCAGCGGGAGGGCTTCGTCTCGGTTGGCGGCGGTAGCCGGTCGAGTACGTCGTCGACCGCGACCGCCTTCTTGCGCAGGCGACGAGCACGCTTGTCGACGACCGCGTGCAGATGCGGAATGGCGAATGCCGCCGCCTCGAGGTACTCGTCGTTCGTCGGCATCCGCAGCTCGTCGGGACCCTCGTCGGGCGGGTGCGCGGCGACGACGGGCAGGTCGCCGAGATCGCCGACGAGATCGACCCCGGTAGATGCGATCGCGTCTCGACTCTGCTGGTTCGCGTGGGCAGCGAACTCACGAAGCGCCCGGCTCGTCCGTGCCCGCGGCTCCTCCGACACTCGCATTGCCAGGATCCGGTTGGCCAGCTCGGTCTTGACCGTCGACCGCTCGGAGACGGTGATGTCGCCGAGCTCGAGGTTGACCAGACGTACCAGCCCGGCCGATGCCTGACCGATCGACTCGTTGTTGGTCGGTGGCGGCTTCGCACATGCGGCCGGGTCGACACCGAGGACCGACGCGAACCGCTCCCACAGCAACGTACGCGGCGCGCTGCTCGGTGGGACGGTGACCACGTGCACGTGGTCGGCGGGTACGAACTGCAACCAGCGCTCGAGGATCGACTCGACATCCTGTGCCCGGCGGAACACCTTGTAGCCGTCGGACTCGGACTCCGGACCGGCCATCACCTGCTCGGCGAAATCGCGCCATGCCTCGGTATGACCGTTGCGCACCGACGTCTGCCACTGCGCCGGAATCACCCTCGTCGCGTCGCGAACGGTCAGCACGATGTGCGTGTCGACGCCCTCGAGCGACGAC
The DNA here is from genome assembly GCF_025790165.1 of Solicola gregarius. Classification (GTDB taxonomy): domain Bacteria; phylum Actinomycetota; class Actinomycetes; order Propionibacteriales; family Nocardioidaceae; genus Solicola; species Solicola gregarius. Next base: position 1,688,357 of record NZ_CP094970.1, on the reverse strand, counting down.
ATGATCCGCTCGATCCCTGGTCGTCGCGCGAAGCTGAGGAACTCCATCGAAACGACGGACGCATTGCCGTCATAGTTGCGCATGCGGTCGACGAGACGCTGCCAGCTGCCCTCGGCGCGCCGGCGTACGCGAGGGTCGCCCGTCATGTGCAGCACCTCGCGGGTCGCGAGCACCTGCTCGCCCCAGCCGCCGTCGACCGGGAAGAGGTATCCGGCGTCGGCCAGCGAGTCGGCATTGGCCTCCATCAGGTTCTGGAGGTACTTCGTGCCGGTCTTCATCGCGCCGATGTGCAGGAAGACTCCGGGTGCGTCGCCGGCCATGTTCACGCCTCCACCGCGCGCTTCACGCCGGCCGCGCGCAGCCGGATGCCGAGGTCGATCGCCGCGCGGCACATCGCCGTGAGGTCGGTGACTGCCGCTTCGGCAGGGTCCGCGGCAGACGTCCACCGCTTCGTCACCGCCTCGGCGTCGCGCGCCTCGGGCAGATCGGCCAGCACCTTTCGTACCGACACCTTCTGATGCGCCCGGCGAAGCTGCTTCGCGCGTTGCGCGACTACCCGCCGCATTCGCGGCATGGCGTACGCGGCCGCGTCGATGACGTCGGCATCGGACGGTGAGTCGAGTGCGGTGTCGTCGAGCGACGGTGCCGGGGCTTCGACCGGTAGGTCGTCGAGATCGCCGATCACGCGTACGCCGCTCTCCTCGATCGCCGCACGTGCGCGCGCATTCGCAGCGGCGGCGAACTCCAGGAACGCGTTGTTGACCGGCGCCTTGCCCTCGGTCGACACCCGGTCGGAGAGGATCTTGATCGCGAGCGCGTGCCGCATCGTGCCGCGGTAGTCGGAGATCGCGATGTCACTGAGCCGTTCGTTGATGCGCCGGATGAGCTCGGCCGACGCGGCGCCGATCGACTCGTTGTTGCGCGGTGCCGACCGCTTCGCGACGGCGGGATCGAGATCGACCGCGGCCGCGAAGCGCTCCCACAGGAGGTGCCGCGGAGCGCCGGGCCGTGGCAGGGTGACGACGGTGAACTGCTCGGGCGGGATGTGCGGAAGCCACGCGCTGAGCATCCGCGGGATGTCTTGGGTACGCCGGAAGGTGCGCGCGCCCGCGGCCGAGTAGTCGGGTGGGTTCGCGATGACCTGCCCGGCGAACTCGTGCCACGGCGTCGTGCGCTGGCTCTGCATCGCCTGCTGCCACTGCGCGGGGATGGCCGTCGCCGCGTCGCGTACGGTCAGGATGCCGTGCACGGGTGCGTCCCCGAACGACCCCACGATCCGGCCGGCCGGCCGGCGGCGGGCGAAGCTGAGGAACTCCATCGAGAAGATCGCAGCCCGGCCGTCGTACGACAACATCTCCTGCACGACCCGGTCCCACTCGCCGCGCGCTCGGCGCAGCGTGACGTCGTCTGCGGTCATGTTCATCACGTCGCGCGCGGCTAGGGTCTGCGAGTAACGGCCCTTCGTCACCGGGAAGAGGCAACCGGCGGCAGCGAGCTCGTCGGCGTTGGCCGTCATCAGCTCCTGCAGGTGCGTCGTACCCGTCTTCATGGCACCGATGTGCAGGTGTATGACGGGGCGTTCGCGCGGCATTCGACTCCTCCGGGATCACGGCGGACGCGACGCACGGAATCTACCAGCCGCGGTGTTCGCCGCGGGCCGCCGTCTCGCGGTGAGCAATCTGTATCGTCGGGGTCACACGCCTGTGCGGACGGCGAGGAGACCACGATGGACCCGAGCGGCGACGAGGTCGACGCCGACGTCGTGGAGTTCGCCCACCAGCTGTTCGACCTCGCCCGAGACGGTGAGACCGAGCGGCTGGGCGCGTACGTCGAGGCAGGCGTCCCCGTCGAGCTCACGGACGCGGACGGCAACACGCTGCTGATGCTCGCCGCTTACCACGGCCATGCCGCCACGGTGCAGGACCTCGTCAAACGCGGTGCGGATGTGAATCGGCTCAACGACCGCGGGCAGAGCCCGCTCGCGGGCGCGGTGTTCAAGGGCGAGGATCTCGTCGTCTCGGTGCTGATCGGTGCCGGCGCGGACCCGGACGCGGGCCAGCCGTCGGCCCGCGCGACGGCGCGGATGTTCGGCAAGCCAGGGCTGTTCGACTGAGAGATCTCGTGGGAACCGTCGCTGTTACAGTGGCGGCACACAGACAGGGGAGCGCCGCGTAGGGCGCTGAGAGTGCGGAGCAGCCGCAGACCCTTGAACCTGCACCGGTTAGCACCGGCGAAGGGAGTCAGACAATGAGTTCTGCAACTACGTCCCGCGCGATCGGATACGGCTCTCGGTTCGCGTACCGCACCGTCGACATCGTCACGGTCGCCATGCTCGGCGTCGCGGTCGGCGTCGCGTTCTGGGGCTGGGACCAGCTGCACGCCGTGATCGGCGCGGCGACCAACGCCTTCCCTCCAAGTGGTGGGCTGCTCGCCGGCCCGTGGCTCCTCGGCGGCGTGATCGGCGGCCTGGTCGTACGCAAGCCCGGCGCCGCGATGGCCTGCGAGCTGATCGCCGCCAACGTCGAGTACCTCCTCGGCAACCAGTGGGGCGGCAGCGTGATGGTGTCCGGCTTGCTGCAAGGGCTTGGCGTCGAGATCGTGCTCGCGATCTTCCTCTACAAGCGCTTCGGGTTCGTCGTCGCTGGACTGGCCGGTGCGCTCGCGGGCGCGATCGAGTCGGTGTACGAGTGGTACTCCTACTTCCCCGACTGGGAGTTCGGCTACCGGCTGGCGTACCTCGCGATGTTCGCGTTCTCGGGTGCCGTCGTGGCCGGCGTCGGTGGCTGGGCGCTGGTACGTGCACTCGCCGCGACCGGTGCGCTCGACGCGTTCGCGGCGGGGCGCGAGCACCACGAGCGCAACGCGTCGTAAGCGTCGACGGGTGAGTCGTACGTACGCGCCGGAGCGCGTGACGCCCGTTGGGGCGACGCTGGCCGCCTTCGGCTGGCGCCCGATCTCGCGGCGGCAGCGAGTCATCGACGGCCTCGACCTACGCATCGAGCCGGGAGAGCGACTGTTGCTCGCCGGCCCGAGCGGGGCGGGCAAGTCGACCGTGCTGCGCGCGCTGGCGGGGGTACTCGGCACGACGACCGCGGGGGAGCTGTCGGGGCGAGTCGACGTCGACGGTCGGGTGGGGCTGCTGTTGCAGAATCCGCTCGACTCGACCGTCGCCGATCGCCTTGGCCGCGATGTCGCGTTCGGCATGGAGAACGCCGGCGTCCCGCGGTCCGAGATGTGGCCGAGGATCGAGGCCGCCGTCGAAGCCGTACGTCTGCCGTACCCGCTCGACCGTCCGACCCGCGCGCTCTCGGGAGGGGAGACGCAGCGCCTCACCCTGGCCGGTGTCCTTGCGCTGCGTCCCGGGATGCTGTTGCTCGACGAGCCGACCTCGATGCTCGACGACCGCAGTGCCGCGGCGGTACGTACCGCAGTCGTCGACGCGGTCGCCCGCACGGGCGCGACGCTCGTCGTGGTCGAGCATCGCATCGCACCCTGGCTCGACGAGGTCGACCGGGTCGTGGTGCTCGACGAGCACGGTGGTCGGATCTTCGACGGCACTCCCGACACCTTCGTACGCGAGCAGACCGAGCCGATGGCGTCGGCCGGGGTCTGGATGCCGGACTTGCCCGCGCCGCTCCCGCAGGCGGTGCCGACCGCGCTGACCGAGCCGCTCGAGGCGCCGGCACGCATCGCCGCCGAGGGCCTCCATGTCGACCTGCGCACGCGCACGATCCGCGGCGCAGTGACAGCGCAGGCGCTGCGCGGAATCGACATCGAGCTCGGTCCGGGGCGCCTGACCGCCGTGACCGGGCCGTCCGGATCGGGGAAGTCGACGCTGGTCGCGGCATGCGCCGGCCTGATCGCGCCGACACGCGGCCGGGTCGACGCCGGCGAGGAGGCGCCGCCGCACAAGTGGCGCTCGGCGTACCTCGCTCGTCGGATCGGATGGGTCCCGCAGTCGCCCGAACACGGCTTCCTCACGACGCGCGTACGCGACGAAGTCACCCGCACGGCATACCACCTGGGCATCCCCGTCGACGGCGACGTGCTGCTCGAGCTGTTCGGCCTGACGGCGCTCGCGGACGCCAACCCGTACCAGCTGTCCGGCGGCGAGCAGCGCCGGCTCGCGCTCGTCGCCGCGCTCGCGCACCGCCCGGGAGCGATGCTGCTGGACGAGCCGACCGTCGGCCAGGACCGCAACACCTGGGCGGCGGTCGCGGGCTGGGTCGTGTCCGCGCGCCGGTCCGGTGCGACCGCCGCAGTCGCGACGCACGATGCCGACCTGATCGCCCTTGCCTCCGACGAGGTTTCGCTGAGCGGCGGCCTCGTCGGATGAGGGTCGGCCCGAGCTCCAACCCACTGGTCCTGATCGGGATCGGACTACTGGCCCTGCCGGCGTCGTACGCGGTGCAGTCGCTCCCGATCGCCGCGTGCGCCCTCGGTGCGTACGCGATCGCCGGTCTGCTGCTGGTGCCGCGTTGGCGCGGGATCCGGCTCCGGATCGCTGTCGTTGTCTTCGCCGGACTGTCGGTCGTGTACTCGACCTGGTTGCTCGGAGGGCACGATGTCGAGCAAGCGGTCGTCGCGGGCTTGCGGATCCTCGTCCTTGCGCTGCCGGGGGCGGTGCTCGCCGCGTACGTCGACCCCGCGCGCTTCGCCGACCAGCTCGGTCAGCGGTTGAGACTGCCGGCGCGCCCCGTCGTTGCGCTGTCCGCGGCGCTGCAGAGATTCGAGCGTCTCGGCGAGACATGGTCGCAGCTCGACCGGGCCCGGCGAGCACGCGGGTTCGGGCCGACGCGCGGACCGGTCTCGAGGGCGCGCCACGCCGCCGGGCTGACGTTCGGCCTGCTCGTGTCGGCGATGCGTGACGCGACGAGCCTGTCGGTCGCGATGGAGTCCCGGGGCTTCGGTTCGGCCACAACTCGTACGTGGGCGGAGCCGGCGCCGTGGCACAGGTCCGACACGGCCCTGCTCGTCATGGGCATCGCGCTCGCCGCCGTACCCATCGCGCTGTACGTCGCGGGCTGGTGATCCTCGACCTCGCCCTCGGACTCGCCACTGCACCGGCCGGGCGTACGTACGCCGCGCTACGCCGAGGGCGGCTCACCTGGCCGGAACCGTCCGAGCTGGCCCGCCGAGACGATCTGGCACGCGCGCTGTGGGACGACAGCGCCAGGCTGGTGCGCGTATCCGACTGATCGGCACGGCCCGGTGACGGATCGGCCGAGTGCCGTTGGTGGTACAACCGATTACGTGATCCGCCTCGTCGTGTTCGTCGTACTCATCGCGCTCGCCGTGCTCTCGGGAGTCGCGGGACTCGGCGCTCCCGGGTGGTGGGTGGCGTTCGCGATCGTCGTTGCCGCGCTGGCGATTGCCGGGTGGGACGTCCTGCAGAGCCGGCACTCGCTGCTGCGCAACTACCCGTTGGTCGGCCACCTGCGGTACACGTTGGAGTCGATCCGCCCGGAGCTGCAGCAGTATTTCATCGAGCGCAACTTCGACGGGCGTCCGTTCAACCGCGACGTCCGGTCGATCATCTACGAGCGGGCGAAGGGCATCCACGGCGAGAAGGCGTACGGCACCGAGCTGGATGTCAACGAGCTCGGGTACGAGTACCTCGTGCACTCGACGGCACCGGTCGACCCGGCGCCCGAGCCGCATCGCGTACGGGTCGGTGGCCCCGACTGTGCGCATCCGTATGACATGTCGCTGCTGAACGTATCGGCGATGAGCTTCGGCGCGCTCTCGGCGAACGCGTTGCGAGCACTCAACAAGGGTGCCGCGCTCGGCGGCTTCGCACACGACACCGGGGAGGGCGGGCTGACGCCCTACCACCTGGAGCACGGCGGCGATCTCATCTGGGAGATCGGCAGCGGCTACTTCGGCGCGCGTACGAAGGACGGCGGCTTCGACGCCGCGGTGTTCGCCGACAAGGTCGCTCACCCAGCCGTCAAATGCGTGTCGCTGAAGCTCAGCCAGGGCGCCAAACCCGGCCTCGGTGGCGTGCTGCCGGCAGCGAAGGTCACCGCAGAGATCGCGGCGGCGCGTACCGTGCCGGTCGGCGAGAAGTGTGTAAGCCCTGCGTCGCACAGCGAGTTCGGTACGCCGCGTGAGCTCGTGCATTTCATCGCGCGCCTGCGCGAGCTCGCGAACGGAAAGCCCGTCGGGTTCAAGCTCTGTGTCGGCAGCAGGGCCGACGTACTCGCGATCTGCAAGGCCATGCGCGACGAGCAGATCACTCCCGACTTCATCGTCGTCGACGGCGCGGAGGGCGGTACGGGTGCGGCGCCACTGGAGTACGAGAACTACGTGGGCACACCGCTCACCGAGGGTCTGATGTCGGTGCACAACGCCTTGGTGGGCACGGATCTGAGGGACCGCGTTCGCATCGGTGCCTCGGGCAAGGTTGCGACCGGCGCCGACCTCGTGAAGCGACTCGTCCAGGGCGCTGACTACACCAACGCGGCGCGGGCGATGATGATGTCCGTCGGCTGCATCCAGTCGCAGCGGTGCCACACGAACCACTGCCCGGTCGGCGTCGCGACCCAGGACCCTCGGCGTGCGCGGGCGCTCGACGTCGAGGACAAGGGCGAGCGGGCGTACCGATACCACGAGGCGACGGTGCGCGAGGCGACCCAGATCATCGCCTCGATGGGCGTACCGGGCCCCGACGAGCTGCGCCCGCACATGCTGCGCCGGATCGTCGGGCATCTCGACACGCGTTCGTACGCGCAGATGTACGAGTGGCTGCAACCGGGCGAGCTGCTCTCCGACGTACCCCGGTCGTGGCAGCCGGACTGGAACGCTGCCGACCCCGACCGGTTCTGACCCGCGCGCTACTCCATGGTCTCGAAGTTGGACATCATCATCATGTCCTCATGCTCGAGGTTGTGGCAGTGCATGACGTACATGCCCGCGTAGTCCGCGAACCGGATCGCGACCTCGACCACCTCGCCGGGCCTGATGTCGACGGTGTCCTTCCAACCCTCGTCGTACGTGCCGGGGCCAGGTCGTCCGCCGCGGCGGACGACCTGGAACGGGTCGAGGTGCACGTGCACCGGGTGGTGCACGTCGGTGACGAAGCGCCACAGCTCGATCTCGCCGAGTGTCGGTCGGGTGTCGACGCGCTCGGGGTCGTACGGCTTCCCGTTGATGAGCCACATGTCGTCGTGCCCGGTGCTCGACGTGGCTCTGGCGAACTCGAACTCTCGGGTCACGGTTGCGGCGTCGGCGTCGAGCTCCTCGACTTCGCTGAGCGTGTCGGGGATGCGGCTGTCGTCGCTCGCCTTGCGTACAACGCGGAAGCGCATGACGTTCTCTGTGGAACCGTCGCCGAGTCCGTTGCGCATCGTGACGGTGTCACCGACGTCGTACTTGCCGAAGTCGACCACGACGTCGAAGCGTTCGGCCGGCGCGATCAGGATGTCGCCGAGCCCGTGTGGCTCCGCGAGCAGCCCGCCGTCGGAGCCGACCTGCGTGAACGGGTCGCCGTCGGACGGCCCCGGGTCGAGCTGCAGCCGGTAGCGGCGCGCGTTCGATGCGTTCAGGATTCGGAACCGGTACCGCGCGGCATCGACCTCCAGCTCGGGCCACGGTGCGCCGTTGACCAGCACGACGTCGCCGAGTACGCCGGCCATGTAGTCGTCCTCGACGCCAGGCTCCTCGAGCATCGTCGGATCGAGCGCGGGGTAGACGAACGCACCGTCGCCGTCGAATGCGCGGTCGGTGATCATCAGGGGTACGTCGCGCTCGTCCTTCGGCAGTGGGAGGGCGTCCTCCTCGTCGTCGTGGATCAGGTGGAACCCGGCCAGCCCGTGGTAGACGGTCGGTCCCGTGAAGTCCATCCGGTGGTCGTGGTACCAGAGCGTCGCGGCGCGCTGCTTCATCGGGTACTCGTAGTCGAAGTGGCCATGCTTGATGCGGCCGCTCGCTGCGTGGCCGTGCGGCAACTCGTGGCTTCCCGCGGGCATCACGAAGTCGGTCGGGAACCCGTCGCTGACGGACGGCGTGTGCCCGCCGTGCAGGTGTACGACGACGGGTATGTCGAGCGCGTTCGTGTGCCGTACGACGGTCGGCGTGCCGGACCGGGACACGATGGTCGGGCCGGGGAACTCGCCGTCGTACCCGAGGATCGGTGTCTTCTTGCCGGGCAGGATCTCGATCTCCGCGGTGCGCTGGGTGATCGCGTAGTGGTCGGCGCCGTTGCGTCGTTCGGCGTCCGCGACCCTGGGAATGGGCAGTGGCACATTGAACGGCTTCGGCAGCTCGGCGGTGCTGCTGACCTCAGCGCCCGTCTGGTACTCCTTCGTGAGGGCGCACCCGGGCAGTGCGGTGGCGACGACGAGCCCACTGGACAGCCCGATGAACCGGCGGCGGCTGAGCCTCATGGCGTCGGTGCCTTCGGCGGTTTGGCCTTCCAGCGCAATGACCAGACGAACATCATGATCGTCACGACGATGATCGCCACGCCGAGCGGGATGTGCAGGCCGAGCGTGCGCGCGTACCCCATGCCGATCTGGAGACCCTCGACGAAGAAGAGCACGACCGCGGCGAGCAACGGCCACCACGGGCCCCCGCCGGGGAAGAGGAACAACAGGCTCGCGACGCCCTGCAGCATCGTCACGGCGACAAGCGAGCTTCCGATCGCCCCGTGGACCTCCATCGCGTCGAGGCTGCCGGAGAGGTACATCCCGGCGAGGATCGACTGCCCGAACGCGAGTGCCGCGTGGACGCCGAGGACGACGACGAGGATCCAACGGAACGCCGCCTGGCCGCGCGGCTTCGGACCCTTACGGGGTGGCGGCGGCCGGTACGGCTGTGGACCGTAGTTCGGTGCCGCCATCTCGCCGGGAACGGCTGTGCCCGGCGGGTACGCCGGTCCGCTCGGGTCCCTCGACGGCCGATCGTGCTGGGGCGTCTCACTCACGCCTCGGAGCGTACATGTAGGTACGCTACATATCTACCGACTTGCTGCGCGTGCTAGCCAAACGAAATCCCTGCTTCCGTTGCGGCGATCGCGCGTCGTGCCAACGACTGTTGGCCCGTCAGCCAATCTTGGCGCTCTATGGCCGTTTCGATCGGCTATCCCCGGACGCGTCAGTCGGTGCCCAGAGCCGGTCGGCGTCGCCGGCGGCGAGCCGGCCACGGTAGACGTCGATCTTGTGGTCGATGAGCTCGAGGTTCTCCTTTACCTCGGCGAGCTTCGCGAGCACATCTGCGCGGTGAGCCTCGAGGAGAGCGAGACGGTCCTGCTCGTTCCCGCGCCCGGCGGATACGAGCTCGGCGTACTCGCGGATGGTCCTGATCGGCATGCCGGTGGCGCGCAACCGCGTGCAGACGTTGATCCAGTCGAGGTCGAGTTGGCGATAGCGCCGACGGCCGCCGCTCGTACGGCCGACTGTGGTGACGACCAGACCGGCGCGTTCGTAGTACCGCAGCGTGTGCACGCCGACCCCGGTGCGGGCCGCGGCCTCGGCGATGCTGAGCCCGGCGTCGGGTACGGCGGAACGTTCCTTGTTGACTTCGAGCACGCTCTAGATTCTAGCGTCGAAACCATGACTTCGACGATGAGGAGCGACGCATCCGGAGAGCTCGACCGGCGGCGCCGACTGCTGGTGCTCGCGATCTGTTGCGTGAGCATCGTCGTGGTGGTGATGGACATCTCGGTCGTCAACGTCGCGCTGCCGGCGATCCGGCGCGACCTGCATGCCTCGGTGTCCGGGCTGCAATGGGTCGTCGACGCGTACACCCTCGTGCTGGCGAGCTTCCTGGTGTTGGGCGGATCCACCGGTGACCGGGTCGGCCGCAGGCGTACGTTCCAGATCGGGCTCGCGGTCTTCGGGCTCGGCTCGATGCTCTGCGGCCTGGCGCCGAGCATCGGGTGGTTGATCGCCGCGCGTGCGCTGCAGGCCGTCGGCGGCACGATGCTGAACCCGGTGGCGATCGCCATCATCGCGTCGACGTTCCATGATGCGGCGGAGCGCGCGCGGGCGATCGGCGTGTTCGGCTCCATGACGGGCCTGGCGCTGGTGCTCGGCCCGATCGTCGGCGGCGTCATCGTCGAGGGGCTCGGCTGGCGGTTCGTCTTCTGGGTGAATGTGCCGATCGTGGTCGCCGCGATCGTGTGCACCGCGCTGTACGTGCCGGAGTCGCGCGCCGGGCGCGCTCGGCGGTTCGACCCGGTAGGTCAGACGCTCGTCGCCCTGGTGCTCTGCGGCGTGGTGAGCGCGACCATCGAGTCGGGTCGGTTCGGTTGGACCTCTCCGGTCATCGTCGGCCTGCTCGCCGTCTCCGCACTCGGCGTCGTCGGCATCGTCGCGTACGAGCCGCGCCGCGCCGAGCCGCTGTTGGAACTGCGCCTCTTCCGCAGCGTGCCGCTGAGCTCGGCCATCCTGATGGCGATGCTCGCACTGTGTGGGTTCGGGGCGTACCTGTTCGTCACGACCCTGTACCTGCAGGAGGTACGCGACCTGTCGGCGCTCGCGGCCGGCCTGTGTCTCCTCCCGCTCGGGCTGGTCGTCGTGGTGCTCTCCCCGTTCGCCGGTCGGATCGTCGGAACGCGCGGCCCGCGGGTGCCGCTGGTGATCGCGGGCGCCGCGTTGGCCGCCGGCGGTGCAGCATCGCTTCGGGTCGGACCCGCGACACCGCTGGCGGCGGTGCTCGCGACGTCCCTGCTGTTCGGCGTCTTCCTCGCGATGGTCAACCCGCCGATCACCAACACCGCCGTCGCCGCGATGCCTCGCTCGATGGCCGGGGTCGCCGCGTCGTTGGCCTCGGTCGGCCGGCAGACCGGCACCACTTTGGGTGTCGCGATCTCCGGGACCATCGTGGGCTCGGTCGCCGCCGACGGCCGCGCGTACACGAGTGCCGAGCGGGGTGTGTGGTGGATGGTGGTCGGGCTCGGACTCGGCATCGTGGTGCTGGCGATCGTCAGTACGAGCAACCTCCGTGAGCCGCACGTCCGTGCGGAGACACGCCGGCGCGTCCCGCAATAGCGTGCGGCCCAGGGGGGCCCTACGTCAGCGGCCCACGGCGGTCTCGCGCTCTACCCGCGACAGCTTCTCCGGGTTGCGTACGACGTACAACCCGGTGACCAGTCCGTCGTCGATGCGCACGGCCAGCACGGAGTCGACCTCGCCCTCGAGCTGCATGACCAGAGCCGGGTGGCCGTTGACGTGGGCGGCCACCAGTGACCTCTCGGCGAGGTTGGGGCGGCCCGCCGTCAGCACGTCGGCAACGGCCGTGGCACCGACGACGGGAGCGAGCGCGGCCTGCGCAACTCCGCCGCCGTCGGTGAGCAGGACGACATCGGGGGCGAGCACGTCGAGCAGGGGCTGCAGCTCCCCGGTCGCCACTGCCCGCCGGAATGCCTCGAGCGCTGCGCGAGTCTTCGCTCGGGACGCCTCGCCGCGCGGCCGGCGGGCGCTGACGTGCACCCGTGCCCGATACGCGAGCTGCCGGACTGCGCCGGGCGTCCTGTCGACGGCGTCGGCGATCTCGTCGTAGCCGAACTCGAATACCTCGTGCAGCACGAACACCGCCCGCTCGATCGGGGCGAGGGTCTCCATCACCAGCAGCATCGCCATCGAAACGTGCTCGGCGAGCTCGACGTCCTCGGCCACGTCGGGTGCGGTGAGCAACGGCTCAGGCAGCCACGGGCCGACGTAGGACTCCTTTCGCCGACCGAGCGTGCGCAGGTGATCGAGCGCCCTGCGGGTGGCGATCCGGACCAAGTACGCGCGCGGATCTCGGACCGTCGCGAGGTCGACACTCGCCCACCGCAGCCAGGTCTCCTGAAGTACATCCTCGGCGTCGGCCGCCGAGCCGAGCATCTCGTACGCGACGGTGAACAGCAGGTTCCGGTGCGTGACGAACGCTTCGGTGGCAGCTGGCTGCGGTTGTTCGCTGTCCATGCCGGCTCCGCCCTTCTCTTCGACTGTCGTGCACAAGACGCCGAGGCTCGCCCCTGTGTAACACCGACCAGGCATGGCGTACGTCACCCCCGACGGATTGTTACGCCGCCCCGGTCGCCACCGTCTTGTGGTCGTTCGATGCAAACCGAGGAGTGAGGACGACCTGATGGAACCCCGTTTCGACCTGAACGACAACGAGCTCGGCGCAGAGCTCGGCAAGCAGTTCGCCAACATGAGCATGGTGATCATGCGGTCGGCGCTGCCGGCGTCGACGATGCAGCTCGTCGAGCTGCGCGCCAGCCAGCTCAACGGCTGCGGCTTCTGCGTTGACGCGCACGCCAAGGAGCTGGCGGCCGCGGGCCAACCTGCGGTGCGGATCAACCTGGTGGCCGCGTGGCGCGAGTCGACCGTGTTCACCGACGCCGAACGCGCGGCGCTTGCCTTGACGGAGGAGGGTACGCGCTTCGCCGACGCCGACACCGGCGTCTCCGACGAGACCTGGGCAGCGGTTCGCGAGCACTACGACGACGAGCAGCTGACCGCCCTGGTGTACGTCGTCGCCATGATCAATGCCGCCAACCGACTCCTCGTGACCACCCGCACGAAGGGCGGCGCGTACGAGCCGGGCACGTTCGCCGCGGTGCCGGGCTGATCCATGCGCAGGAGTTCGCGGACTTTTCGGTGCTGTACGCGTCGCGTACGACCGAAAAGTCCGCGAACTCTGCTACGTACGGGCCCCGGACCTGGGAATACTTGCGTCGTCCGCTAAGTTGATAACGACAGACTCAAGGGATCTGCCGGCGACTGCGCAGCCGCGCTCGCCTTGAGCACCCGAGACGCAAGAACACCACTCGGCGCTGATGACCAGCGCCCCAGTATGCAGGAGGAACCCATGGCCCGTGCGGTCGGAATCGACCTCGGTACGACCAACTCGGTCGTCGCCGTACTCGAAGGTGGCGAGCCCACCGTCATCGCGAACGCCGAGGGGTCGCGTACGACCCCGTCGGTCGTTGCGTTCACCAAGACCGGTGAGGTGCTCACCGGTGAGGTAGCCAAGCGGCAGGGCGTCACGAACGTCGACCGTACGATCCGGTCGGTCAAGCGCCATATGGGCACCGACTGGAACGTCAAGATCGACGACAAGGACTTCACGGCGCAGCAGATCTCCGCATTCGTGCTGCAGAAGCTGAAGCGCGACGCCGAGGCGTACCTCGGTGAGCCGGTGACCGACGCCGTGATCACCGTGCCCGCGTACTTCAACGACGCCCAGCGCCAGGCCACCAAGGAGGCCGGCGAGATCGCCGGCCTCAACGTCAGCCGGATCATCAACGAGCCGACCGCGGCAGCGCTCGCGTACGGCCTCGACAAGGGCGACGCCGAGCAGACCATCCTCGTCTTCGACCTCGGCGGCGGCACGTTCGACGTGTCCCTGCTGGAGATCGGTGAGGGTGTCGTCGAGGTCAAGGCGACCAGCGGCGACAACCACCTCGGCGGCGACGACTGGGACCAGAAGGTCGTCGACTGGGTCGTCGAGAAGTTCAAGGCGAGCACCGGCATCGACCTGACCAAGGACAAGATGGCGATGCCGCGCGTACGCGAGGCCGCCGAGCGCGCCAAGATCGAGCTGTCGAGCAGCCAGTCGACGTCGATCAACCTGCCGTACATCACCGTCGACGCCGAGAAGAACCCGCTGTTTCTCGACGAGTCGCTGACCCGCTCGGAGTTCGAGCGCATCACGAGCGACCTGCTCGAAGCGTACGAAGGCGCCGTTCCACAACGTGATCAAGGACGCCGGCATCAAGCTCGGCGACATCAAGCACGTCGTGCTCGTCGGTGGCTCGACCCGGATGCCCGCCGTCGCCGATCTCGTACGCGAGCTGACCGGTGGCCAGGAGCCCAACAAGGGCGTCAACCCCGACGAGGTCGTCGCGGTCGGCGCGAGCCTGCAGGCCGGTGTGCTCAAGGGTGAGGTCAAGGACGTCCTGCTGCTCGACGTGACGCCGTTGTCGCTCGGCATCGAGACCAAGGGCGGTGTGATGACGAAGCTGATCGAGCGCAACACGACGATTCCGACCAAGCGCTCGGAGACGTTCACGACGGCCGACGACAACCAGCCGTCCGTCGCGATCCAGGTCTACCAGGGCGAGCGCGAGATGGCGGCGCACAACCAGCAGCTCGGCACCTTCGAGCTGACCGGCCTGCCGCCCGCACCGCGCGGCGTGCCTCAGATCGAGGTCACCTTCGACATCGACGCCAACGGCATCGTGCACGTCTCCGCGAAGGACCGCGGCACGGGCAAGGAGCAGTCGATGACGATCACCGGCGGCTCGGCGCTGAGCAAGGACGACATCGACCGCATGGTCAAGGACGCCGAGCAGTACGCCGAGGAAGACCGCTTGGCGAAGGAGGCCGTCGAGGTCCGTAACCAGGCCGACACGCTCGTCCACTCGACGGAGACGTTCGTCGCCGAGAACGACGACAAGATCTCCGACGACGTGAAGACCGAGGTGAAGACCGATGTCGACGCGCTCAAGGAGGCGCTGAACGGCGACGACATCGAGGCCGTCAAGTCGGCCGTCACCAAGCTCGGTGAGTCGAGCCAGAAGATGGGCGCTGCGATGTACGCCGAGCAGGGCGCTGCGGGAGACGCCGCGGGTGCCGGTGCGGCATCGGGCGAGGCGTCCGGCGAGAGCGCCGACGAAGACGTCGTCGACGCCGAGATCGTCGACGACGACTCCGGCGAGGGTGAGCAGAAGTGACCCAGCCGGGACCCGAGCAGACGCCAGAGGAGTCGGCCGGCGCGGAGGCGCCGCCCGACCCCGGCCACGACGCGGCGCCCGCCGAGGGCGTCGAGCCGGAGGCGCCGGCACCCGAGCCGGAGCCGCCGTCGGTCGAGCAACAGCTCGCCGAGCGTACGGCCGACCTGCAGCGACTACAGGCGGAGTACGTCAACTACAAGCGGCGCGTCGACCGTGACCGCAAGGCCGATCACGAGCGCGCGGTGGCCAGGGTCATCACCCAGCTGCTTCCCGTACTCGACGACATCGACAGGGCCCGCGAGCACGACGAGCTCGATGGCGGCTTCAAGGCCGTTGCCGAGTCGATCGAGCAGGTGACCCGGTCGTTCGGGCTGGAGGCGTTCGGCGCCGAAGGCGAGCCGTTCGACCCGATGATCCACGAGGCGCTGCACCTGGAGCACTCCGAGGACGCCACCGAGCCGAGCGTCAGCAAGGTCGTGCAGCTCGGCTACCGCATCGGCGACGGGGTGCTGCGGCCTGCGCGTGTACTCGTCGTGGCGCCGCAGGAATGAGTGGCGAGGAGAGAGCGAGGAACGAGCGGGTCGACGAGCGCGACCAGGAGACAATGAGCGAGGGCTCTTCGATACTGAGCAGGGAGGTGGATCGTGAGCAACGGTGAGTGGGTCGAGAAGGACTTCTACAAGATCCTCGGCGTCGAGAAGGACGCGTCGACCGACGAGATCAAGAAGGCATACCGCAAGCTCGCCCGCGAGAACCACCCCGACTCCAACCCCGACAACGCCAAGGCCGAGGACAAGTTCAAGGCCGTCTCCGAGGCGTACTCCGTGCTCTCCTCACCCGAGAAGCGCAAGGAGTACGACGAGCAGCGGTCGCTGTTCGCCGGATTCGGCGGTCAACGGTCCGGTGGTGGCGGCTTCGGGTCCCCGGGAGGCGGTGGCTCCGGCGGTTTCGACATCTCCGACCTCTTCGGGGGCATCTTCGGCGGTGGCGGCGGCACGACGCGTACGCGGACGTCGGCGCCGCCCCGGCGGGGAGCCGACGTCGAGACCGAGGCGAGCATCAGCTTCGAGCAGGCCGTCGACGGCGTGACCGTCCCGCTGCGGATGACGAGCGACGAGCCGTGCCCGTCGTGTCACGGCACCGGTGCTCGGGCGGGCACGGTGCCGCATGTCTGTCCGAACTGCGACGGCAGCGGCATGCAGACGAGTGCCGCCGGTGGCGTGTTCTCGATGACGGAGCCGTGCACGGTCTGCCGCGGTCGCGGCATGGTCGTCGACGATCCCTGCCCGACCTGTCACGGGTCGGGGCGCGGCTCGTCGAGTCGCACGATGCAGGTACGCATCCCGGCCGGTGTGAAGGACGGCCAGCGCATCCGGCTGCGCGGCAAGGGCGCGGCCGGCGAGCGCGGTGGTTCGGCGGGCGACCTGTACGTCACTGTGCATGTTGCCGGGCACAAGCTGTTCGGCCGCAAGGGTGACAACCTCACGATCACGGTGCCGGTCACGTTCGACGAGGCCGCGCTCGGCACCACGATCAAGGTCCCGACGCTGCAGGGCGGGCCGGTGTCGCTGAAGCTCCCGGCGGGCACGCCCAACGGACGTACGTTCCGGGCGAAGGGCAAGGGCGCGCCGCGCAAGGACGGCACGAGGGCAGATCTGCTCGTCACCGTCGAAGTGGTCGTTCCGTCCAAGCTCGGTGACGACGAACAGGCCGCGGTGCAGGCGTACCGTGACGCCCGCAAGGGTGAAGACCCGCGGGCCGATCTGTTCGGGGCCGGTGCCTCATGAGCGAGTTCATCCCGCCAGGGCCCGAGGCGAAGGTCTTCGTGATCAGCGTTGCTGCCGAGCTGTCCGGGCTGCACCCGCAGACGCTGCGCACGTACGACCGGCTGGGCATCGTGAGCCCCGGTCGTACCGGCGGCGGCGGCCGGAGGTATTCGCTCAGCGACATCGAGCTGCTGCGTGATGTCGCACGGCTCACCGCGGAGGGCCTCGGCCTGGAGGGTGTGAAGCGCGTACTTCGAGCTCCAGCACACCGTACGTGTGCTGCAGGATCGCGTCGCGTCGCTCGAGTCGGATCTCGCGGCGGCGCACAACGCGCTCGCGTCGACGCCGAACCTCCCCGTCCCCGCATCGACCGCGGCGCAGCACGTCGTGGTGTGGCGGCGTAGGCGCTGACCGGCTCCCAACGTCGAGAATCCGACCTCGGCCTGCCTCCGCCGTACGTCCGCGCGCGCGTGATGAGATGGACACATGGCGATCGGGCGGGGTCTCGCGGCGGCGGCGATGCTCGCCGCTGCGCTCACCGCATGCACCAGCTCGGCCGGCGACGAACCCGACGATCCAGCATCGACGCCGAGCGGCTCGCCGAAGTCCGAATCCGAGTCCGGACCGCCCAGGGTCGCGGGTGGCGTCGCGTCGCCGGGCAGCCTCACGGCGTTCGACTGCGCGGCCGACGACGCGGGCGCCTGGTCGGCTACCGGCACGCTCACCAACACCGAGTCCGACCCCGCAGACTTCCGGGTCACCATCGTCGTCGCGCCGCCGGACGCCGCGAGCGGGCGGGCACGTGAGATCACCGTGACCGACGTACCGAGCGGCGAGTCGACCGAGTTCAGGGCCAAGAAGCTGCCGGACACGGCGGGCGACGACGTGGCGTGCTCCGTGCAGGTCGCACTCCTGAGCTGACGAGCGACACTAGACGACCGCGATGAGCCGACGCGGCTCCCAGGCCTTGACGCGTACGCGTACCGCCCATTCGTCCCACGCCGCGGCGAGCCCGGGCGGCGACGTCGTACAGGGTCGGCCGGAAGTACGACGACTTACCGCCCTGTGACTTGCTTGGAGCAAGTCTCCTCAGTGGATTTGGCGGCCCTGGTCCTTCCAGTACGGCTCGCGCAGCTTGAACTTCTGCAGTTTGCCCGTCGCCGTCCGGGGCAGCTCTTCGCGGAACTCGACCCGCTTCGGGCACTTGTAGCCGGCGACGTACTCCCGGCAGTGCGCGATGATCTCGCCCTCGGTCACGTCGCCTCCCTCGGTGACGACCAACGCCGTGACCATCTCGCCCCATTTCTCGTCCGGTACGCCGATCACCGCGACCTCGCGTACGGCCGGATGGGAGTTGATCGCGTCCTCGACCTCGATCGAGGTGACGTTCTCGCCGCCGGAGATGATGACGTCCTTCTTGCGGTCGGCGATCGTCAGGTAGCCGTCCTCGAAGACGCCACCGTCGCCGGTGTGGAACCAGTTGCCGGCCTGGACCCGCTCGGTCTCGTCGGGATTCTTCCAGTACGCCTGCAGGTTGACGTTCGACTGCGACAGCACCTCGCCGTCGTCGTCGGTGGCGATGCGGACGCCGATCGCGGGCGCGCCGGCACGGCCGAGGAGCTTGGCCTGCTCGTGTGGGTCGAGCCCGTCCCACTCGGACCGCATCCGGCTCATGGTGAGCAGCGGCGAGGTCTCGGTCAGTCCGTAGATCTGGATGAACTCCCAGCCGAGCTCCTCGCGTACCCGCTCGATCGTGCGGGTGGGTGGGGGTGCGCCCGCCACGATGATGCGTACGCGGTCGCGACCGGGCACCTCGCCCTCCCACGTCTTCGCGCCGTCGAGCGCCGCCGTGACGACGGCGGGTGCGGCGCACAGCATCGTCACGCCGTGCTCCTCGATGCGCGCGAGGATCTCGGTGCCGTCGACCTTCCGGAGTACGACGTGCTCGGCTCCCATTCCGGTGACGGCGTACGGCATGCCCCACCCGTTGGCGTGGAACATCGGCAACGTGTGGAGGTACACGTCGTTGTCCGTGACCGTCGCGTGCCAGCCGAACGTCGTCGCATTGACCCACAGGTTTCGGTGCGTCAGCTGCACGCCCTTCGGCCTCGCCGTGGTGCCCGAGGTGTAGTTGATCGTGGCCGTGGCCTGCTCGTCGCCCTCCCACGCGGCCGGGTCGGCGTCGCCGCCCCAGATCTCGGCGTCGTCCTCGCCGAGCACGAACGTGTGGTCGGCCTTGACGGTCTCGAGCAGGGTACGTAGCTCGGGGTCGACCACCAGCACATCCGCTCCGGAGTGCTCGACGATGTACTTCACCTCGGCGGGTGCGAGTCGGAAGTTGATCGGCACGAGCACTCGTCCCCAGCCCGAGACGCCGAAGAACGACGTCAGCAAGCGCGCGGAGTTGTGCGACACGATCGCGACCCGCCCGCCGACCGGCACGCCGAGGCGGTCGAGGTTGGCCGCCTGCGCGCGGGCGCGTCGGGCGAGCTCCGCGTACGTGACGCTTCCCCACGACTCGGCGGGCTGGCTGGGCTCGTCGACGACGGCGACTCGATCCGGGTAGACGGTCTCCGCACGATCGAGGAAATCGCGCACCGTCAGGGGATAGAACATGTTCCTCCAGCTGCAGGGTGGTCCGTGCCTCGTATCATCTGCCGTCCCCGTGGTCCGGCGCTACCCCGGGCGTGGGTGAGGACCGGCGGGTCGCGCTATTGGAGGGCGGAGACGGTGTACCAGGCTCCGAACGTCAGGCCGGCCGCCGCCAGCGGGAGAACCGCGTACGCGACGTCGTCTCGGAGACGGCGAGCGTGGATACCGCGGTCAGTCGGTGCAGATACCGACCATGTCCTCGCGCGCGACAACCTTCTTCCGCTCGCGGCCCTCGGCCTCACCGAGTGCGACCTCGTGCGCGTCGAGCTTCTCCCAGCCCGCCCAGGTCGTGTACGCGACACCGCGCCCGGCCAGATGCGCGGTGACGGCGTCGGGGTCGGCGTGTTCCGGCGCGGCCAACGTCGTCGCGTCCTCGAGCAGCTTCGCCACCGTCTCGGCGGCGTCGCTCTTGGTGTGGCCGATCAGGCCGACCGGGCCGCGCTTGATCCAGCCCGTCACGTACGCGCCGGGGAGCGCATCGCCATCGAGGTCGAGCACGCGCCCGCCGTCGTTCGGTACGACACCGGCGCGGTGGTCGAACGGCACGTCGGCGAGCGGTGAGCTCAGGTAGCCGACCGCGCGATAGACGGCCTGCACATCCCAGTCGGTGTACGTGGCCGTGCCGCGGACGTTGCCGTCGCCGGTGAGCTCCGTGCGCTCGGTACGCAGGCCGGTGACGCACGAGTCGCCGAGGATCTCGGTGGGAGACTCGCAGAAGTGGATGTGCAGGCGGTGCGGCTTGCCGGCCGGCTCGCTCGCGACGTAGTTCTGCAGCCGGTCGACCACGAGCTTGACCGACTTGCTCGCCCGGATGGCCTCCATGCTCCCCTCGTCGAGCTCGAAGCCCTCGGGGTGCACGATCACGTCGACGTTCGGGGAGTGTCCGAGCTCGCGCAGCTCCATCGGGGTGAACTTCACCTGGGCCGGGCCGCGGCGAGCGAAGACGTGCACGTCCTTGGCCCGGTTGGCCGCGAGACCTTCGTACACGTTGTCGGAGATCTCGGTCGTGCTCAGCTCGTCGGCGGTCTTGGCAAGTACGCGGGCAACGTCGAGTGCGACGTTGCCGGCGCCGAGGACCGCGACCGACTCGGCGGTCAGCGGCCACTCGCGCGGTACGTCGGGGTGTCCGTCGTACCAAGAAACGAAGTCGGCGGCGCCGTGGCTGCCCGGCAGGTCGACGCCGGGGATGTCCAGCGCCCGGTCGGTACGCGCGCCGGTCGCGAACACGACGGCATCGTAGAACTGGCGCAGGTCGTCGAGCTTGAGGTCTGTGCCGTACGCGACGTTGCCGAGGAACCGGATCTGGGGGTTCGACAGCGTCTTGCGCAGCGCCTTGACGATCTCCTTGATCCGCGGGTGGTCGGGTGCGACGCCGTAGCGGATCAGCCCGTACGGCGCGGGGTCGCGCTCGAGGATGTCGACCGTGACCTCGGCATCGGACTTCACCAGCGCGTCGGCGGCGTAGATGCCGGCCGGGCCGGAGCCGATGACGGCGACGCGTAGCGCGTTCGGCATGTGCCGCTCCTTCGTGAATAGATTCACTCGTCTTAGGTAACGCTAACTCTGAGGTCGACGGCACTCCAAGGGATCTCATACCGTGGACCACGTGGGTCGCGTCACGTTGAGCGCAGCGCGGCGAGAAATCGGAAGAGATCTGAAGTTGAGTGGAATGGACTCAAGTTAGTTGACGTTGAACCGGATGAAACCGCTCGCACCACTTCGCGAGTGCGAAGCCGAGCGAACAATTCGACACTGCGGAGACGTACATGGACGCATCCAAGCTCACCACCCGCACCCAGCAGGCGCTGGCCGACGCCATCCAGGCGACCGGTGCCGCGGGCAATCCCGCCGTCGATCCCTTGCACGTTCTCGGCGCCCTGCTCGGCCAGGACGGCGGCACCGCCGTACCCCTGCTGCAGGCGGCAGGCGCCGATCCGTCGGCGGTCGCAGCCGCTGTGAAGACCGAGCTGACCAAGCTGCCCGCCGCGTCCGGCCCGAGCGTCCAAGCTCCCGGGTACGCACGCGCCACGCTGGAGTCGCTGCAGCGCGCGCAGGACCTCGCGAGCGAGCTGGGCGACGACTATGTTTCGACCGAGCACGTGATGGTCGGGCTCGCGACCGTCGACTCGGCCGCGAAGGCGATCCTCGACGGCGCCGGGGCGAGCGCCGATGCGCTCCAGGCGGCGTTCGCGAGCGTACGCGGTTCGCGGCGGGTGACCAGCCAGGACGCCGAAGACACCTACCAGGCGCTGGAGAAGTACGGCGTCGACCTCACCGAGCAGGCCCGCGAAGGCAAGCTCGACCCGGTGATCGGCCGTGACTCCGAGATCCGTCGCGTGGTGCAGGTGCTCAGCCGGCGTACGAAGAACAACCCCGTACTGATCGGCGAGCCCGGCGTCGGCAAGACCGCCGTCGTCGAGGGGCTCGCCCAGCGCATCGTCGCGGGCGACGTACCGGAGTCGCTGCGCGGACGCCGGCTGATCTCGCTCGACCTGGCCGCGATGGTGGCCGGCGCGAAGTACCGCGGCGAGTTCGAGGAGCGGCTGAAGGCGGTGCTGGCCGAGATCAAGGAGTCCGACGGGCAGGTCATCACGTTCATCGACGAGCTGCACACCGTGGTCGGTGCCGGAGCGACCGGCGACAGCTCGATGGACGCGAGCAACATGCTCAAGCCCCTGCTCGCGCGTGGCGAGCTGCGCCTGATCGGAGCGACGACGCTCGACGAGTACCGCGAGAACGTCGAGGCCGACGCCGCGCTCGAACGGCGCTTCCAGCAGGTGTACGTGGGTGAGCCGAGTGTCGAGGACACCATCGCGATCCTGCGAGGTCTGAAGGAGAAGTACGAGGCGCACCACAAGGTGGAGATCGCCGACACCGCCCTCGTGGCGGCAGCGACCCTGTCGAGCCGCTACATCCCCGGCCGGCAGCTTCCCGACAAGGCGATCGACCTGATCGACGAGGCGAGCAGCCGGCTGCGGATGGAGATCGACTCCAGCCCGGTCGAGATCGACGAGCTTCGTCGCTCGGTCGACCGGCTGACGATGGAGGAGATGCACCTCGAGCGCGAGCAGGACGACGCGAGTCGCGAGCGACTCGAGAAGCTGCGTGCGGAGAAGGCCGATCAGCAGGAGCGACTGCGTGCCCTGGAGACGCGATGGGAGCGCGAGCAGGAGAGCCTGAACCGTGTCGGCGAGATCAAGGAGCGTATCGACGAGGTACGCGGGTCCGCCGAGCGTGCACAGCGCGAGGGCGACTTCGAGGCCGCCAGTCGGCTGCTCTACAGCGAGATCCCGCAGATGGAGAAGGCCCTCGCCGACGCTCAGGAGGCGGAGACGGCCGACAGCGCCGATCTGATGGTGCACGAGGAGGTCGGAGCCGACGAGATCGCCGAGGTTATCGCGTCCTGGACCGGCATCCCGACCGGCCGCCTGCTGGAGGGCGAGACCGGCAAGCTGCTGCGGATGGAGGACGAGCTCGGCACCCGGCTCATCGGTCAGAAGTCCGCCGTACAAGCGGTCTCCGATGCTGTCCGCCGCTCGCGCGCCGGCATCTCCGACCCGGACCGGCCCACCGGTTCGTTCCTGTTCCTCGGGCCTACCGGCGTCGGCAAGACCGAGCTGGCGAAGGCGCTCGCTGCGTTCCTGTTCGACGAGGAGCGCGCGATCGTACGTGTCGACATGAGCGAGTACTCCGAGAAGCACTCGGTCGCTCGGCTCGTCGGCGCGCCGCCCGGGTACGTCGGCCACGAGGAGGGCGGTCAGCTGACCGAGGCGGTACGCCGCCGGCCGTACTCCGTGGTGCTGCTCGACGAGGTCGAGAAGGCGCACCCCGAGGTCTTCGACATCCTGCTGCAGGTCCTCGACGACGGTCGGCTGACCGACGGCCAGGGGCGCACGGTCGACTTCCGCAACGTGATCCTGATCCTGACGTCCAACCTCGGCTCGGCGTTCATGGCCGATCCGTCACTGGACGAGAAGGCCAAGCGCGATGCGGTGATGGAAATCGTGCGCACCACGTTCAAGCCGGAGTTCCTGAACCGGCTCGACGAGATCGTCACGTTCGACACCCTCGGCACCGAGGACCTCACTCGGATCGTCGACCTGCAGGTCGACGCTCTGGCGAAGCGACTCGAGTCGCGTCGGATCCAGCTTCGAGGTCACCGGCGCGGCCCGCGAATGGCTCGCGGTCACCGGGTACGACCCGGCGTACGGCGCGCGGCCGCTGCGTCGACTCGTGCAGCAGGCGATCGGCGACCAGCTCGCCCGCGAGCTGCTGTCGGGTGAGGTGCACGACGGCGACACGGTCGTGGTGGACCTCGACGAGCCGGCCGACGCGCTGTCGGTGCGTACGCGCGGCTGATTCGCGGGGCTCGCTGCGGGCGTACGTTTACCATGTAAACATGGTAAACATCCGCCTTGCATGGCGAGTTCTCCGTGCAAAGTGGACCTTTACCATGTTTACATGGTAAAGGTCCATCGGTGCGTACGCCGCGGACCGGCGCCGTCTGCGCGTCGCCCGGCATGGTGGGATAGCAGCATGACGAGCAGTGCGCCGCGCCCGCAGAAGGTCACCATGGCCTGCCTGCTGGCCGGCGTCGGCTCGCTCGTCGTGCTGATCAGCTTCACCGTCATGCTGGCCGACTGGGTGCCCGCGGAGCTGCGCACGCAGGTCGAACAGGTCATCGACGAGCCGCCGCTGTCGACGTACGACCTGCAGACGTCGCAGGTGCTCGAATGGCTGCGGCTCGGCCTGATGGCCGGTGCCGCGATCGCCGTCGCGGCGGTCATCCTGGCGGTCTACGCGGCTCGCCGACATCGCGGTGCGCGCATCGGACTGACCGTGGTGTCGGGAGTGAGCAGCCTGGCGTTCGTCCCGGCGGGGCTGACCGGGCTGCTTCCCGCCGCGATGGCGGTCGGCTGCGTCATCCTGCTGTGGTCGCGCGAGTCGAACGAGTGGTTCAACCCGGAGAAGGCGGCCCGGCGTGCCGAGCGGGAGCAGGCGACCGAAGCTGCGAATGCCGCGCCGCCCGCACACGCCGCGACGGAGCAGGCACCGCCCGAGCAGCAGCCGCCCGCGTACGAGCCACGCCCCGCCGACGTTCCGTTCGGGAGCCCGCAGCCACCGCCGTACGCCCGCCGCCCGCCGTACGCCGGCGCGCAACCGTACGCTGCTGTCCCGCCGCCGGCGCGTACGACCCGGCTCCCCGGCACGGTGCTCGCGGCCGTACTGACCGCGGCGATCATTTCCGGTCTCGTCGCGTTGGTCGCCGCGATCGTGGTGGCGGGGTACGCGGCGTCGCCCGGTGATCTCGGCCGCGAGCTGCTCAGCCAGCCGACCCTCGAGGACAACCCGCAGATCGAGGATCTCGGCTGGTCGGCCGAGACCCTTGGTCGAGCCGTCGTCTACACGATGGCGGCGCTGCTCGTGCTGTCCGTCGCCGCACTCGGAGCCGCGCTGTTGATGCTGCGCAGATCGAACACCGCCCGGATCGTGCTCGTCGTGCTTGCAGGCATCGCGATCGTGGTGTCGGCGATCGCGACCATCGCCGGGATCCCGACGATCGCGGCCGCCGTTGCGGTGATCGTGCTCGTGTTCCGGCCGTCGGCCAACGCGTACTTCCGATCGCGGCCGAAGGCGGCGGGCCAGCATGAGTGAGGCGCCGGAGCGCAAGGGTTACGTGCTGACGCTGTCCTGTCCCGACGTGCCCGGCATCGTCTTCGCCGTCTCGAAGCACTTCATGGACGAGGGCTTCAACATCTTCGCGAGCCAGCAGTTCCTCGACGAGGCGGCCGACCGGTTCTTCATGCGGGTGCACGTACACGACGCACGCGACCGCGAGCTGACCGTCGACGAGGTACGCGCCGCGTTCGCGTCGGTCGGTACCCGGTTCGGCATGACGTGGTTGTTGCAAGATGCGGGTTATCGGTCGCGGGTACTGCTGCTGGTCAGCAGGTTCGGACACTGCCTCAACGACCTGCTGTTTCGGACGAGCATCGGGCAGCTCAACGTCGACATCCCCGCGATCGTCTCGAACCACCCGGACTTCGCGCCGCTCGCCGCGAACTACGGCATCCCGTTCCACCATGTCCCGGTCACGTCCGACACCAAGGCGCAGGCGGAGGACCGGCTGCGCCAGGTCATCGCCGATGAGCGCATCGACCTGGTCGTGCTCGCCCGCTACATGCAGATCCTCAGTCCGCAGCTGTGCGACGACCTGGCGGGGCGCGCGATCAACATCCACCACTCGATGCTGCCGAGCTTCAAGGGCGCCCGGCCGTACCACCAGGCGCATGCCCGCGGCGTGAAGCTGGTCGGGGCGACCGCGCACTATGTCACCGCGAACCTCGACGAGGGCCCGATCATCGAGCAGGAGATCGCCCGCGTCGACCATTCGATGAGCCCGACCCAGCTCGTCGACGTCGGCCACGATGTCGAGCGGCTCGCGCTACAGCGGGCGGTGCGCTGGCACACCGAGAACCGCGTCCTGCTCAACGGCAGCCGGACGGTCGTGTTCCGCTAGTCGGCGTCGCTGATCGGCAGCTCGAAGGTGTCCGTGACCGCCGGAACATCGCCCGAGACGTTGTCGTGCTCGTCCCAGTCGGGGTCGACGTACACGCCGAGCGTCGCCTGGTAGCTGTCGCCCCGATCATGGGTGCCGCCGGCGAGTCGGCCGACGAAACCCTCGTTGATGCTGTTGCCGTACCGACCTTTGCCGAACCTTCCGCCGAGTTGCCCCATCCTCTGCAGAGTGCCGTCCTCGGCCTTCCGCAGCAAGCGGAACGCGACGCCGTCCATCGCGATGGGGTCGCCGCACTCTCCGTCCTCGCGAAGTACCTGAGCCTCGACGCCCAGCGTGGCGTCGTGCACCCGCAGGTGCTCCCAGACCGTGACGGCGCCGGTCAGCCCCCACGTCGGCCGCGCATTGCCGGTGATGTCGGCCTTGAGCCGGATCACCAGGCAGCGATCGGCCCTGGGCAACTCCTGCCGCCAGACCTTGTCGATCCTGGTCGTCTGCAGGGTGTCGTCGTGCTTCAGCCGACCCTCCGCGGGCGTCGACAGCCGCATCAGCACGACCACCGCGATCAGCAGCAGCACGAGCACGCCGGCACCGAACCAGATGGCGTGCTTGCGCGTCACCGGCAGGCCGAACATGGCCAAGACCCTAGCGTCGCCGCGAGGGCCCTGCCACCCGCGAGCGAGCCGGCTGGTCCGTGCGCGGGAGGGCACGCGCGTACGCGGGGAGCAGCATCGAACGCATGAGATTCCACCCCACCATCAGCGTGATCGAGCAGACAC
Organism: Solicola gregarius; assembly: GCF_025790165.1. Classification (GTDB taxonomy): domain Bacteria; phylum Actinomycetota; class Actinomycetes; order Propionibacteriales; family Nocardioidaceae; genus Solicola; species Solicola gregarius. The sequence goes on along the minus strand of NZ_CP094970.1, from coordinate 1,661,972 downwards.
GTGATCCGGCAGACAACGGGCGGTCGGGCGACGACATAACGGCCCCGATCGCAGTAGGTTCGTAGCATGGACGCGAACGAGGCAACCCGCACCGACCGTCCCCACGTCGTGGTCGTCGGAGGCGGCTTCGGCGGGCTCTCAGCCGTACGAAAGCTCCGCCGCGCCGATGTCGACATCACGCTGATCGATCGGCATACGTACAACACGTTCCAGCCGCTGCTCTACCAAGTGGCGACGGCGACCCTCAACCCCGGCGACATCACGTGGTTCCTGCGCTCGGTCCGTTCGAAGCAGGACAACGTCCACTACATCAAGGGCACCGTGCTGCGTATGGACCACGAGGCACAGTCGATCGAGCTCGACGGCGGGCAGTCGGTCGCGTACGACTACCTGATCATCGCGACGGGCGTGACGGCGAACTTCTTCGGCATTCCGGGTGCCGAGGAGTACTCGATGCCGCTCTACCGGCGCAGCCAGGCGCTCGCCGTCCGCGACCGGATGTTCGAGAACCTCGAGGATGCCGCGATCAACGGCCAGGAGGAGGATCTACGGGTCATCGTGGTCGGCGGTGGCGCGACCGGCGTCGAGACCGCCGGAGCGCTCGCCGAGATGCGCAACACGGACCTGCCCGTGACGTACCCCGAGCTCGATACCGACCGCGTGCACATCACGCTCGTCGAGATGTTGCCGAACGTGCTCGGGCCGTTCCACCCCCGCCTGCAGAGGTACGCCCGCAAGGCGCTGGAGAAGCGCGGCGTCGACCTGCGCCTGGGCACCTCGGTCAAGGAGGTACGCAAGGACGGTGTGGTTCTGGACGACGACGAGTTCCTGCCGGCGGGCATCGTGGTCTGGGCGAGCGGCATCACGGTGCACGACGCCGTCGCGAACTGGGACGTACCGCAAGGTCGCGGCGGCCGCATCGAGACCGGTTACGACCTTCGCGTACGCGGCAGCGACCGGGTGTTCGCCGTCGGCGACATCGCCCTGACGCCAACACCGCTTCCCCAGCTCTCGCCGCCGGCGATCCAGGGCGGCAAGCACGCAGCCAAGACCATCGGGCGGCTGGAGTCGGGCAAGGAGGCAAAGGCGTTCGTCTATCGCGACAAGGGAACGATGGCGACGATAGGTCGCAGCGCCGCGGTGGCCGATATCAACCACGGACCGCGGCTGACGGGTTTCATAGCCTGGGTCTCGTGGATCGTGCTCCACGTGTACTACCTGCTGGGCAACCGCAACCGGCTCGCAACGATCATCAACCTGAGCTCGCGCTACCTGTTCTGGCATCGCAACCACAACGCGATCGTCGGGGAGACGCCGCCGATCATCATGCGCAAGCCGCGGCGGCTGGGCGCGAAGGAACGCCCGATCGACTGACTACCAGTGCACTAGGCGCGCACGATCTCGGCACCGAGGAGCTCGTCGGGAATGCCGAACGCTTCGACGAGCGTCAGTGCGTGCGGCCTCAGCTGCTCGCACAGCTGGTTGACCGATGCCGTAAGGGTTTTCGCGCGTCCCGCCGACAACCGTTTGTGCTCCATGAACCACGCCTTGTCGTCCTCGATCACCGAGAGGGCGTACAGGTCGCAGACGGAGTCGAGCAGCGTCCGCGTCTCGTCGTCGGTGCACCGGTCGACCGCCGCCACGAACGCCTCGAGCACGATCCGGTCGACGTGGGCGCGCGCGGCCCGGATGACGTGGTCCTGCGCGGAGTTGAAGATCGCGAACGCCTCGTCGGGATCGCGGTCCTTCGCGCGGCGCAGCCTCCGCGCGACGGTCTCGAGCACGTGCCGCTCGCGGTCCTCGAACATCTCCAGCTGGGTGCCGCGCTCGAGTAGGTCGTGTTCCTCGTCGTCCGAGGAGACCGCGTCGACGAGCCGCTGGATCACCTGCTGCGCCGCCGTACGCTCCACGACGACGTCCGCGACCGTACGTGTCGCGAAGCGCACCATGCCCAGCACGTCGAGTCCGCCGACGTCGGCCGCGTACGCGGTGAGCAGCTCCTTCGCCACCAGCTGCATCAGCACGGTGTTGTCGCCCTCGAAGGTGGTGAACACGTCGGTGTCGGCCTTGAGCGTCGTGAGCCGGTTCTCGCTCAGATAGCCTGCGCCGCCGCATGCCTCGCGGCATTCCTGGATCGTCCGCGTCGCATGCCAGGTCGCTACCGCCTTGATACCCGCCGCGCGGCCTTCCAGCTCGCGCTGCGCGTGCGGGTCGGGATGGTCGGCGCTCTCGATGTCGTGCAGTCGAGATACGAGCTCGTTCTGGGCGAACTGCAGGGCGTACGAGCGTGCGATCAGTGGCAGCAGACGACGTTGATGGGCCAGGTAGTCCAGGATCACCACCTCGCTGTCGTCGGGGCGGCGGAACTGGCGTCGCTCGTTCGCGTACCCGGTGGCGATCGTCAGCGCGACGCGAGCACCGGCACCTGCAGCTCCGGCGACGCTGACCCGGCCGCGGATCAAGGTGCCCAGCATGGTGAAGAAGCGCCGTGACGGATTCTCGATCGGCGATGAGTACGTGCCGTCGGCGGCGACGTCCGCGTAGCGATTCAGCAGGGCAGCGCGCGGCACGCGTACGTGGTCGAAGGTGATCCGACCGTTGTCGACACCGTTGAGCCCGCCCTTGTGCCCGCAGTCGGAGGTCGTCACGCCCGGCAGGTCGCTGCCTTCTGCGTCCCGGATCGGCACCAGCAGGCAGTGCACTCCGTGTGTCGTGCCGTCGGTGACGAGTTGTGCGAACACCGCCGCCATCGTCGCGTGCTGTGCCGCACCGCCGATGTAGTCCTTGCGGGCAAGGCGATCCGGCGTGTGGATCACGAACTCGTCAGTGTCGGAGTCGTATGTCGCTGTCGTTCCGAGGTTCTGTACGTCGCTGCCGTGACCCGTTTCGGTCATCGCGAAGCAGCCGAGCAGGTCGAGGTCGATGAGTGACCCCACGTACGCGTCGTGGTGCCGCTCGGTGCCGAGGTTCTCGATCGCGCCGCCGAACAGTCCCCACTGCACGCCGGCCTTGACCATCAGCGACAGGTCGCCGTACGCGAGCATCTCGAACGACGTGATGCTGGCGCCGATGTCGCCGCCTCCGCCGTGGTCGGCGCTGAATCCCGCGGCCGGGTAGCCGGTTTTCGCGATGACGTGGAGCTGGTCGAGCACGCGGGCGCGTGCGGCTCTGGTGTCGAGCGTCGGGTCGGGCAGCAGGGCTGGGTCGGCGAGCTGCGAACGCGCCCGCTCGCGTACGTGGGCCCAACGTCCGTCGAGCAGGTTGCGCAGTGCGGTGCTGGTCTCCGAGGCACTCATCTGCCGACCGTAACCGTCGTACGTCGTTGGTGCTCGGACGTAGGCTGGCGGGGTGCTCGAAACCACGTCGCCCGCGGAGGCATTGCGGCATGCGCGCGACGTACTCGACGGTCGGCTGCTCGCCGTCCTGACCGGCGCGGGCATCAGCACCGACTCGGGGATCCCCGACTATCGGGGCCCGGACTCGCCACCACGCAAGCCGATGACGTACCAGGACTTCGTGTCGGGGCCGGCCGCGCAGCGGCGGTACTGGGCGCGTGCGCACGTGGGCTGGGGCCACATGTCGGCGGCGTCGCCCAACGCTGGCCATCACGCGCTGCGTCGGCTGGAGCGCGGCGGCCACCTCACCGGCTTGATCACCCAGAACGTCGACGGGCTGCATGAGGCCGCGGGTCACGACCGGCTGATCGCTCTACACGGGCGCATCGCCGACGTCGTCTGTCTGAGCTGCGGTGCGCGGTCGCGTCGGTCCGACCTGCACGAGCGTCTCGCCCGGCTCAACCCCGGGTACGCCGAGCGCGACGTCGAGATCGCGCCCGACGGCGACGCAGTCCTCGACGATGTCGACGGCTTCGTCATCGCCGCCTGCGAGGTGTGTGGAGGCGTGCTCAAGCCGGACGTCGTGTTCTTCGGCGAGAACGTGCCGCGCGATCGGGTCGCGGCGGCGGCGCAGCTGGTCGATGCGGCCGACGCGCTGCTGGTCGCCGGCTCGTCACTTCAGGTGCTGTCCGGTCTGCGCTTCGTACGCCAGGCACGCAAGGCCGACAAGCCGATCGTGATCGTGAACCGTGGTGCGACTCGCGGCGACGACCTCGCCGACGTCAAGGTCGACGCGGGTACGTCCGAGACGCTCGCCGCGTTGGAGCGACGCTAACGGCGCACGTCGAACGCCGCCGCGACGGCGGGCTCGAGCACCTCGCGGAGCGTGGCGTCGACGGCGCCGTGGCTGGTCGTGGCGAGGATATAGCCGTCCAGGGTGACCGTGATCCGCTGACCCGCGACGTCGATGTCGCTTGCCCCGGCGGCCGTCAGGACCTCGGCCGCGAGCGCGTTCAGCCGGCGGCGCGCCTCGGCGACCCTCGTGGCGAGCTCGGGGTGCGACGCGGCTTCGAGGAACACGGCGTATCGCGCCAGCGTGTTTGCCCTCGCCGGACCGGTCAGGTGCTCGCCCAGTGCGACCAGCAGATCGGTGAGCGACTCGCGGTCATGGACCGGTCTGCCGTTGGCGCCGACCGTCGCGGCGGCCGCCTCGTCCTGCGCGATCAGGTGATCGAGTACGCCGCCCAGCAGGGCATCGCGCGTACGAAAGTAGTTCGATGTCGTGCCGCTCGGCACGCCGGCGCGGTCGTCGAGTCGTGCATGGGTCAGGCCGCGGACGCCCTGCTCGGCCAGTACGTCGACGGCCGCGGCAAGGATGACCGGGCGATGACGGGATGTGGCGGGGCTCATGTCGGGATCCTCTCGCAATCGCGTTCCACTATATCTATAGTGGAACGCATGACTGATCCGAGGCAGCTTCGCATCGCCGTAGTCGGCGCCGGCATCGGCGGCCTGTCGGTCGCCGCCTTGTTCGGCGGCACCGGTGGGCACGTCGACGTGTTCGAGCGGTGGCCGCGGATCAAGGCGGTCGGTACCGGCATCGGGCTCTGGCCGAATGCCGTACGCGTGCTCGACCGGATCGGCGTCGGCGGACCGTTGCGTGCGGTCGCAGTGCCGCAGCCGGGGGGTGCACTGCGGTCCGCCGACGGCCGCGACCTGCTGACGCTGCGCACGACGGCGATGGAGCGCGGCGGTGGCACGGGCGTGCTGCTGATCTCGCGCGAACGCATCCTGAACGCGCTCGTGGACGCGGCGCGTACGGCCGGGGCCAACCTCTACCTCGACGCGGCGCCCGACGTCGGGCGCCTCGCCGACACCTACGACGTCGTTGTCGGCGCCGACGGGATCTCCAGCACGGTACGAACCGAGCTGTTCGGAGCCCGAGACCCGCGGCGGCGAAGTGGCTTCTGGGCGGTACGCGGCACCGATGAACGGACACTGACCCCGTACGGAGAGTTCTGGGGTGCGCGACAGCTGTTCGGAGTGACGCCGATCGAGAACGGCGCCACCAACTGGTACGCCGCGATGCGCACCGACCGGCGACCGACGGTCGGCGACCTGCGCGACTGGTACGCGGGCTGGCCGGATCCGGTCGGAGCGCTGCTGAAGAGCGCGACGGATGAGGCCGTGCTCCGCCACGAGGTGCAGCACCTGTGGCCCGTGCCGAAGTCGTTCGTGCACGGGAACGCCGTACTCGTCGGTGACGCCGCGCACGCGATGCCGCCGAACCTTGGCCAGGGCGGTGCCCAGGCCTTGCTCGACGCCGCATGTCTCGTCGATGAGCTCGTCGGGCGGTCCGTACCGGACGCGCTCGCGGAGTACGACCGGCGCCGACGTCGTACCACCCGCAGGTACGTGGCCGGGTCGATCGCGATGGCCAACGTCGCGTTGGCCGGCGGACGCGCTGCTCGCGTCCGTGACCGGGTGCTCCACATGCTCCCGGCGCCCCGGGTCGCCTGAGCGGGAACAGATTCGGCGCGCCGGTGTTGGAACTGGTGTGCATGGTGAGTACAAGGTTCCGGGCGGCAAGCTCGTCGTCGCCGATCTGCAGATCGACGCTGGGCGGCTGACCGACGTTCAGATCTCCGGCGACTTCTTCCTCGAGCCCGACGACGCCCTCGAGCGCATCGACAAGAGCCTGGTCGGGCTGTCGACGTCGACCACGGCCGACGGGCTGACAGCGGTCGTCGCGGAGGCAGCCGGGCCCGAGGCGGTGATGCTGGGGTTCGAGCCGAAGTCCGTCGCGACCGCAGTGCGCCGGGCGTTGGGGCAGGCGACCGCCTGGCAGGACCACGCCTTCGAGTTGGTCGACACCGGCCGCCAGCATCCACAGATGCAGATGGCGCTCGACGAGGTGATCGCCCGCCAGGTCGGCGATGGTCTGCGCAAGCCGACGCTACGCGTCTGGGAGTGGGCGTCGAACGCGATCATCATCGGGTCGTTCCAGTCCCTGTCCAACGAGGTCGACCTCGAGGCCGCCGAGAGACACGACGTCACGGTCGTACGTCGGGTGTCGGGTGGCGGCGCGATGTTCGTCGAGCCCGGCAACACCATCACGTACTCCCTGTACGTCCCCTCGTCGCTGGTCGACGGGCTCTCGTACGCGGACTCGTACGCGTTCCTCGACGACTGGGTGCTGGGCGCGCTCCGCGAGCTCGGCATCAACGCCACGTACGTGCCCATCAACGACATCGCCTCGCCTGCGGGCAAGATCGCCGGCGCGGCACAGAAGCGGCTCGCCAATGGTGCCGTGCTGCACCACGTCACGATGTCGTACGACATGGATGTCACGAAGATGCTCGAGGTGCTGCGCATCGGGCGCGAGAAGCTGTCGGGCAAGGGCGTCTCGAGTGCCCGCAAGCGCGTCGACCCGCTGCGTTCGCAGACGGGTCTGTCTCGGGAGGCGATCATCGAGTCGATGGTCGAGCACTTCCGCAACGAGTACGGCCTCACCGAGGTCGGCCTCGACGACGCGACGAGCGCCGCGGCGGAGCGGTTGGTTGCGCAGAAGTTCGGCACCGAAGCGTGGACCGCCCGCGTGCCCTGACGCCGCGCTCGTGACGCAGTGTGAGAGCGACCACCGAGCGGGCGCGGAGGCCGCCGACGCGTGTTAGATTCGGTAGGTTCCGAAAGGAACGCCGCACGTCACAGGGGAAGCCGGTGCAAGTCCGGCGCTGTCGCGCAACCGTGAGCCGCAAGGCGAGCCGGGATACCTGTCGCGTGCGTATCCGCTCGACACGCTGTCGCGACGAACAGGGTGGAGCCCTCGCCCTGCGAGTCCTCCGCCCTGAGCGGCGGAGAGGACCCCATGACTCGATCGACCTGGCGCCGTACGTCCGCGGTCGGCATTGCGGCCGCGGTCGCCGTTGCCGGCACCGCGCTCGCCCCCTCGGCGTACGCGAAGGACGCGCCGGGGCCCGCCAAGCAGGCTGCCCGCTGGCAGGCCGGTCAGCTGACCGGCGGCCTGATCCACAACGGCCAGTTCGACTTCGACGACTACGGGTTGACGATCGACACGTTGTTCGCGCTCGACGAGGCCAACGCGAAGCCGGCCAAGCGTAAGCGCATCGTCCGGGCGCTCCGCACCGACGTCGCGTCGTACATCGGTGACGGTTCCGGCGGTACGTACGCGGGCTCGGTGGCCAAGATGCTGGTCGCGGCGACGTCTGCCCACGCGAAGCCGCGCTCGTTCGGCGGGGTGAACCTGGTCGAGCGGGCGACCGGCCTCGTCGACACCGCAGGCGCCGACAAGGGGCGTCTCAAGGACGACACGTCGACCGGCGACGACTTCTCCAACCTGATCGGGCAGGCGTACGCGTTGCGTGGTCTTGCGGCCGCAGACGCAGCGAGCCCGTCGGTACGGAGCTTCCTGCTCAAGCAGCAGTGCCAGCGCGGCTTCTTCCGCATCGCGTTCAACGACGCCGCCTCCAACCCGACGCTGCGTTGTTCGACCGCCAAGCCCGCGAACCGCGCGCCCGATCTCGATGCGACCGCGCTCGCCGTCGCCGCGATGGACGCCGCTCGCTCCGACGGTGTCGCCGGCCTCGGCAAGCCGATCGCCAAGGCGACCGGCTGGCTTCGCGATCGGCAGCTGCCCAACGGCGCGTTCCGCAGCGGCAGCCCGGCAGCGGCGAACTCCAACAGCACCGGACTCGCGGCGTACGCACTCGCCGAGACCGGACACCCGAGGGCCGCCCGGCGCGCGGCCGTGTGGATCGCGTCGCGGCAGGCGACCAAGCGGCGGGCAGGTGACACGTCGCTCGCGAAGGAGATCGGCGCGGTCGCGTTCGACGACAACGCCCTACGTACCGCAAGGAAGTCCGGCATCACCAAGGTCGCCCGCGACCAGTGGCGGCGGGCGACCGCGCAGGCGACGCTCGGGCTGACCGAGCTGCAGGCGAAGCGGTTCACGGTGCGCCCGGCCAGGCGCAGCGTACGCGCGGGCGCTCGCCTGCGCGTACGTGCCGGCGGGCTGGTGCCCGGCGAGAAGTACGACGTGCGGATCGCCGGAAAGCAGCGCACGCACGGACGGGCGAACGCCAAGGGGCGGATCGACGTGCGCGTACGTGTGCCGCGGGCGACGAAGGCCGGCCGACGAGTCGTCTCGGTACGCGGAGCGGCCGCCGCGCGTACGGGCAGAGCGAGCATCAGGGTGCGGCGTCACTCGGCCGCCTCGGCGGCAGGGCTGTCGCGTGTACGGCCGACGAGCGCTCGCAAGGGATACGCCGGCAAGTGCAAGAAGAAAACCCGCAAGGGCCGCAAGGGCGTCACGGTCGTCGTCGACTTCCGTAAGCTCGGCAAGTTCCGCGGCCATAGCGGCAAGACGATCGTGCGCTGCGCACCCGCGAAGTTCACGAAGTCCGGCAAGGTCAAGAAGCGCACCGGGATCAAGGTTCTCCAGCACGCCGGGATCTCCGTCAAAGGCACCCGGCTGCAGGGTAAGGCGTTCGCGTGCCGCCTCGACGGGCGTCCGGCGCGTGCGGAGAAGCTCCCGCTCCAGGGTGATCCGAACTATCGCGAGAAGTGCATCAGCACCCCGCCAAGCCGCGCGTTCTGGGGATATTGGAACGCCAACGGCAGGCGCGGCGGTTGGCACTTCTCCAAGACCGGCCCGGCAAGTCGGTACGCGAAGCCCGGTGGCTTCGAGGGCTGGGCGTTCGCCCTGAACGCCACGCAGGGCAGCAAACCGAAACCGCGGGTCAAACCGCGCCGCTGAGTCGGAAGCAAATCGACATTTGTCACCCCCTGGCATAACAAATGTCTATTTGTTCGATGGAAGGATCGAGGTGTCTGGGATGCGAAGGTCGCTGACCGTCGCGGCGTCGGCCGCGCTGCTTGGCGTACTGCTCGCGCCCGCTGTCGCGTCGTCGGAGCAGGCCGGGTCGGCACCGGAGCTCACGCGTACCGAGATGGCGGGAGCGTGGATCGCCCGCGAGGGGGCGGACGGCTCGTTGCCCGGTCCGGCCACACCGACCGACTGGGGTCTGACCGCGAACGCGCTGTTCGCGCTGTACGCGAGCGGGGTCGGCGAGTCGGCGGCGGCTCGGATGACCACGGCGATCGAGTCGCACGCCGGCGAGTTCCTCGGGCCAGACCTGTACGCCGACAAGGACGCTCGCATCGCCGGGTCTGCCGCGGCCATGCTGAACGTCGCCGTCGTCACCGGACGCGATCCGCACGCCTTCGGCCACGGCCGTTATGCAGGCACGGGCCACGCGTACGACATGCGTCGCGAGGTGCTCGGGCTGCTCGGCCCTCGCGGGTCCAAGCAGCCGGGCCGGCTCCGCGACCGCGGCACCGGCCGCGACAGCACGAACCTGTTCAGCCAGGCGCTCGCCGTGATCGGGCTGGCCCGGTCCGGTGGCGGTCACGAAGCCGCGCTGCGGTTCCTGCGCAGCCAGCAGTGTGGTGCCGGCTACTTCCGGATGTTCTACAACGACGGCAAGTCGTGCAATGCGGCACATGGCAGGCCCGATATCGACGGCACCGCGATCGGGACGCAGGCACTGCTCGCGGCCCGCGCCGCCGGAAGCGATGGACTCGACGGGCCGATCTCCCGCGCGAGCGCGTGGCTTCGCCGCGTACAGCGACCGGACGGGTCCTTCGGCGGCATCGGGTCCAGCGAACCGCCCAACTCCAACACGACCGGCCTGGCGGCGCAGGCCCTGCGGGCGACGGGAGCGTCGGGGGCGTACCGGAAGGCGCGTGCGTGGGTTGCGGCGCTGCAGGTGACCCCGCCGCGAGGAGCCGGCACCCAGGTCGCCGGCGACATCGGCGCGTTCGCGTACAACCCGGCCGGCCTGACCAGGGCGCGACAGTCGGGCATCGACGACGGCGGCCGCGACCAGTGGCGGCGCGCCTCGGTGCAGGCCGTGTTCGCGATCGCGCCCGTGCCCTTCGGCCGGCTCGGTACGACTGCGCCGACGGGCAACCCGACGGTGCCGAAGGCGGAAGCGCCGCCCGAGGACGATGACCACGGCACGCCTCCGCCGGACGACGACGAGCAGACCGACGACCCGACAAACGACACGCCGGATGAGTCGACCGACGATCCCTCGGACGACCCGCCGCCTGAGTCGGGCGAGGGGTCCGACGACGAGAAGTCGAAGGCGGACAAGACGGCGCCGTCTCCCGCCCGACCGAACGAGCGGCTTGCATCGTTCATCGCCGGTCGGCTCGTCGACGGTACGCACGTCGAGGTGCGCCAACGTGGGCAGCTGTATGTCGACTACGACCTGACCGCCGACGCCGTGCTTGCGCTGCACGTACTAGGCGAGCAGTCCGATGCTGCGCGCAGAGCCACGGAGTTCCTGCTGCGTAAGGAGTCTGTCGACGCGTACGCGCACGGTCGGCCGTACGAGAAGGGTGGCGCCGACTACGCGGAGCCGCTGGCCAAGCTCTCCCTGATCTCGGGGTGGCTGCCGACCAAGCAGGCGACGGAGGCGACGACGTCGCTCGCCGACGAGCTCGCCGGGCTGCAGAACCCGTCCGGCGGCTTCGACGACGAGGGCGACCAGGCGGACGTGAGCATGTCGACCGAGCGACAGGCGCTGGCGGCGCTCGCGCTACGGGCCGCGGGCCGTGATGCGGAGGCCGACGGTGCGCTCGACGCGATCCGTGCCGTCCAGTGTGACGACGGGTCGTTCGCGACCGATCTGACCCAGACCGACTGTGCCAACGGCGATGTCGCCCCGACCGGCCTGGCCGTGCAGGCGCTCAATGCCGTACGCGTCGGCGGCGCGACCGACAGTGCGTACACGCCCGCCGGGCTCCCGTCGGCGGCGGATGCGCCGAGCGCATCGGATCCCCTGGTACGCGCGGCGAGCTACCTGTCCGGATACGGCTCCGAGTCGGACGTACGTCCCGCGTCGACCGGCAGCGAGGACTGGACCGCCCTCGCCGCGGTCGCGGCGGGCAAACAGGCCCTCGGCCTCGACGCGACGTACCTCGCCGATCGCGTCGGTCGGCTGCTGCGGCCCGACGGTGGTGTCGCGACCGAGGCAACGGCGAAGGCATCCAGTGACATCGAGGCGAGTGTTGCGGTGGCGCCCGCGGTGGTCGGGCGGTCGCTGCTGAGCGCGGACGGGTCTGCGCTCGCAGGGGCCGTACGAGTGCCGGTCGGTGTCGACCAGACCGGCCGTGCAGCGCCGGCGGCCGCCCCCGACAGCGATCCCGCGTTGCCCGATTGGGCCGTCTATGGGCTCGCCGGACTGCTCGCGGTCGTGCTGCTGTTGGCGGCTGTACGGCTCTTGCAACGCATCGTGCAACGCCCGCGGGGGAGTCGCCCATGAGACGTGCAGCGCTGGCCGTGGCCGCAACGGTGGCGGTCGTTCTCGCGCCGGTGGCTCCTGCCTCGGCGATCGACGACTCGCAGGGCGCGCCGGGATTCTGTCCGGACGACAACGGCGTGACGGTGGTCGTCGACATGGGCGCCCTGGGAGGCGACGTGATCGTGCGTTGCGCGCCCGGTTCACAACAGCGCGATGGTCTCGAGGCGCTCGAGGCTGCCGGGTTCGAGATCTCCGGCACCACCCGATTCGGCGATGGTGCGGTGTGCCGGATCGAGGGCCGTCCGGCGGCAGACGAAGGGCTCGCCGTCGACGGCAACGACGGCTACCAGGAGGCATGTGTCGACATGCCGCCCGCGTCCGCGTACTGGAGCTACTGGGGCGCCGACAACGGTGGCGACTGGTCGTACAGTCAATGGGGGTTGAAGAATCGCGATGCGGTCAACGGCGGGTTCGAGGGCTGGTCGTTCTCGATGAACGAGTCGCGCTCGTCGCCGAGCGCACCCCGCATCGCCCCAGTACGCCCGGAGTCGGACGACTCCGGCGCCGACCTGCCGGACGACGAGCCGACGACCGACGGCCGCGACAAGGGGAATGGTCCGGGGCCGAGCCACGACGCCGGCGACCAGGGCAACGGCGGTTCTGACGAGGGACTGCCGATGCCGAAGAAGCGCGACACGGGACCCGCGCCCACAGCAGGCAGCCAGGACGGGGTCGAGTGGACCGGTGGCGAGAACACCGCCGACGTCTCCGCGGCCGCCGATGAGTCGTCGTCGGGCGCGCCCTGGGCCGCGGCAGGGGTCATCGGGGTGCTCGGCGTGCTGATCGCCGCGACGGCGGTGCGCCGTCGTACGCGACGTAACGGCTGAGGACCTGCCGTGCCCGCCGCCTACTTCGTACCCCGTGACCTGCATCCCGGTGCCTGGTGGCTCTGGGCGATCGGCCTCGCGGTGGCGGCGAGTCGTACGACGAACCCCTGGCTGCTCGCGACGATCATCGCCGTCGTGTCGTATGTCGTGGTGGCCCGCCGATCGGAAGCGCCCTGGGCGCTTGCGTTCCGGATGTACCTCTACCTGGGCCTGCTCATCGTCGTGATGAGGGTGGTGTTCCGGATCATCTTCGGCGGGGCCGAGGGCGACACCGTACTGCTCGAGCTGCCCGAGATCCCCTTGCCGGGTTGGGCTGCGGGCGTCCAGCTCCTCGGTGATGTATCGCTGGAGGCGGTGCTCGGCGGACTGTACGACGGTATGCGCCTTGCGGCGATGATCATCTGTCTGGGCGCCGCGAACGCGCTCGCGAACCCGAAGCGCCTGTTGAAGGCGATGCCGCCCGCACTGTACGAGGTGGGCACCGCCGTCGTGGTGGCCTTGTCGGTGTTCCCGCAGCTCGCCGAGAGTGTCGTACGCGTGCGTCGTGCGCGCCGGCTGCGCGGCCGTGCGACCCGACGATTCGACCTGGTGCGCACGGTGGCCGTGCCGGTGCTCGAGGACGCACTCGACCGGTCGTTGCGCCTCGCGGCGGCGATGGACTCGCGCGGCTATGGGCGGGCGGGCACTGCAGACGCGCGTCAGCGGGTCGTGAGCGGAACGCTGCTGATCGGAGGGCTCGCGGGCATCTGTGTCGGCGCGTACGCGTCGCAGGACCTCACCATGTCGCGTGGTGTCGCGTTCGTGGCGCTGGCCGTCGGGTGCGGATCGGCGATCGGCGGGATGACGTTGGCGGGGCGTGGCGCACGGCGTACCAGATATCGCCCGGACCGGTGGCGGTCCGCCGAGCTCGTCACCGGGGCCTCGGGCATTGCGGTCGCGGTCGGGTTCTGGTTGACCGCATCGGCGGACCCGATGGGCATGAACGTGCAGCCCGATGGATGGCCGACGCTCGACTGGGCACCTCTGTGTGTCGTCCTGATCGGGTTGCTGCCGGCATGGCTGACCCCGCCGCCGGCGTTGCCGTACGCCGAGAGCGATGCGGCGCCGGCGCCACTCGTCGCGGAATCGGTGCCGACATGATCGACCTCGAACGCGTGACGTTCACGTACGACGGAGCGGCTGCGCCGACGTTGCGGGAGGTCGACCTGCACATCGAGGAGTCCGAGCTGGTGCTCGTCGTAGGGCATACGGGCGCGGGCAAGTCGACACTGCTCGGCACGCTGAACGGCCTCGTACCGCACTTCACGGGCGGGCACCTCGAGGGCACCGTCACCGTCGGTGACCTGTCCACGCAGTCGCATCCGCCGCGCGAGCTCGCGCATCTCGTCGGTGTGGTCGGGCAGGATCCGCTTGCCGGCTTCGTCACCGACACGGTCGAGGAGGAGCTCGCGTACGGCATGGAGCAGCTCGGCATCGCCCCGCAGGTGATGCGCCGACGCGTCGAGGAGACCCTCGACCTGCTGGGCATCGCGGAGCTGCGGCGTCGTGCGCTGCGTACGTTGTCGGGTGGCCAGCAGCAGCGGCTCGCGATCGGGTCGGTGTTGACCGCGCATCCGCGGGTGCTGGTGCTCGACGAGCCGACCTCCGCGCTCGATCCGACCGCCGCCGAGGAGGTCCTCGCGACGCTTGCCCGGTTGGTGCACGACCTCGGCACAACGGTCGTGCTCGCCGAGCACCGGATGGAGCGCGTCGTGCCGTTCGCCGACCGGCTCGCGTACGTCGCGGGTGACGGCAGCGTGACGTGTGACGAGCCGCGAACGCTGCTGCGCGACATCCCGGTTGCGCCTCCGGTCGTAGCGCTGGGGAGGCTCGCCGGGTGGGATCCGTTGCCGCTGTCGGTACGCGATGCACGGCGGGCGGCGCGTACGTTGCGAGACGACCTGGCCGGGCAGCCCGGCCACCGGTCGGCGGAGTCGTCCGGCGACGTACGCCTGCGCGCGAAGGCGGTCGTGGTGCGATACGGGTCGAAACTCGCCGTACGCGGCGCCGACGTCGACCTGCGGGCCGGTGAGGTCACGGCGTTGATGGGGCGCAACGGTTCGGGAAAGTCGTCGCTGCTGTGGGCGTTGCAGGGCGCGGGACAGCGCTCCGGGGGGTCGGTCGACGTCGAGACGCCGGACGGTGTGCGTGATCCGTCGTCGCTGACGGCCGCGGGCGCGCGCCGGCTCGTCGGCCTCGTACCGCAGACGGCAAGCGACCTGCTGTACCTCGAGTCCGTCGGCGAGGAGTGTGCGACCGGCGACCACGAGTCGGACGCCGACGTGGGTACGTGCCGCGCACTGCTCGAGCGGTTGTCGCCGGGCATCGACGACGCGACGCACCCGCGCGACCTGTCCGAGGGACAGCGGCTGGCACTCGTCCTCGCCATCCAGCTGACGGCCGCTCCCGAGGTGATGCTGCTCGACGAGCCGACCCGCGGGCTCGACTACACGGCTAAGCGCGAGTTCGCCGCCGTCGTACGCTCGCTCGCTCGCCAGGGTGGCTCGATCGTGGTGGCGACCCATGACGTCGAGTTCGTCGCCGCTGTCGCCGATCGGGCCGTCGTACTCGCCGACGGTGAGGTGGTCTCGGATGGCCCTGCCGTTGACGTACTCGCGGCCTCGCCCGCCTTCGCGCCGCAGGTGTCGAAGGTGCTCGGATCGCAGTGGTTGACGGTGGATGACGTTGCGGCTGCACTCGGGAGCGACGATGAGTGACGCGCGTGTCGTACGCATCGGGCCGCGTTCCGCGCTGACGCTTGCGGTCGCCTCACTCGCCGGCCTGGCGATGTTCGTCTGGCCGCTGCTCGTACGCGTCGACTCGTCCAACGGTCAGCACACGGTGGACGCGCCGTTCATCTTCATCCTCATCCTGCCGGTGGTGATCGCCGTCGTGCTCGCCGAGCTGTCCGAGGGCGGCATGGACGCCAAGGCGCTCGCGATCCTCGGTGTACTCGCCGCGGTCGACGCCGCGCTACGCCCGCTCGGTGCGGGCGTCGCCGGTATCGAGACCGTGTTCTTCCTGCTGGTGTTGGCCGGACGGGTCTACGGAGCCGGCTTCGGGTTCGTTCTCGGGTGCGCCTCGATGTTCGCCTCCGCCTTGTTGACCGGCGGCGTGGGACCGTGGCTGCCGTTCCAGATGATGTGCTCCGCGTGGATCGGCATGGGCGCCGGCCTGTTGCCGCGACGTGTCACGGGCAAGTGGGAGATCGCGATGCTGGTCGCGTACGGCATCATCGTCGCGTACGCCTTCGGCTTCTTGATGAACCTGTGGTTCTGGCCGTTCGCGGTCGGCATCGACGTCCCCGGCGCCGACGGCGGCGTCTCGTACGTCCCCGGTGACCCCGTGCTCGAGAACCTCCATCGCTTCGCCACGTACACCGTGCTCACGTCGACGTTCGGCTGGGACACCGGCCGCGCAATCGCCAACACCGTAGCGATCCTGGTGTTCGGGCCGACCGTGCTCGCAGTTCTACGGCGCGCGTCCCGCCGCGCCTCGTTCGCGGCGGCGGTGACCTTCGACCCCGCGGGCGCTCCATCCGCAGGCAAGGTGTGAGGCGCCGACCGGCCAGTGCCCGTTCGTGCGGAGACCAGAGGTCGTACGCGAAGGAAATGTAGCGGTGTCGCAGGAACGAGCGGCGACCCCGAAACGCATCGAGATCGGCCCGCAAGCGCGGCCAGTACCCCTGGCGGGACACGAGCAGCGTAGTCGAGCTGACGCGTGCTTCTGGATCGACCGGGTCGCAATACCCGTCATCGATCGTGCTCGAGGCATCATAGGGTTGCAGTTCGAAGCAGCGTTTCTGTCTCGCGTTCGGGTGGTCAGCGGCCCTT
Source organism: Solicola gregarius (assembly GCF_025790165.1). Taxonomy (GTDB): domain Bacteria; phylum Actinomycetota; class Actinomycetes; order Propionibacteriales; family Nocardioidaceae; genus Solicola; species Solicola gregarius. The sequence goes on along the minus strand of NZ_CP094970.1, from coordinate 1,645,548 downwards.
CCAGACAGGTTTGCGCTTCTCGGTGAAGGCCTTGAAGCCCTCGACGCCGTCCTCGGAGTCGTAGAGGGTCGCCACTGTCGGCAGGGTGCTCGAGGTGACCAGGTCGATGGCCTCCTGGAACCGCAGCGATTCCGCCACCCGGGCGGTCTCCTTGATCGCGGCGAAGACGAGCAGTGGGCCGGCGGCCAACAGGCGTGCGGTTTCCCAGGCGCGGCTCCGAACCGCGGGCTCGTCGGGCAGCACCTGGTTGACGACGCCCCAACGGGCGGCCTCCGACGCGGGCATCCAGCGTCCGGTCAGGAGGAGTTCCATCGCGATGTGGTACGGCATCCGCTTCGGTAGTTTGATCGTCGCGGCGTCGGCGAGAGTGCCTGCGTTGATCTCCGGAAGCCCGAATTGGGTGGTCTCCGAGGCGTAGATCAGGTCGCAGGAGAGGGCCAGCTCGAAGCCGCCGCCCATCGCCAGGCCGTGGACGGCGGCGATGACCGGCTTGTTGAGATCGGGGAGTTCCTGGAGCCCGCCGAAGCCGCCGACGCCGTACGCCCCCTGGACGGCCGCCCCGTCGGCCGCGGCCTTGAGGTCCCAACCGGCGCAGAAGAACTTGTCGCCCTCGGTGCGCACGATCGCGACTCGTTGGTCGGGGTCGTCGCGGAACGAGGCGAAGACCTCTCCGAGCTCCTGGCTGGTCGCGAGGTCGATGGCGTTGGCCTTCGGCCGATCGAGGGTGACCTCGAGGACGCCGTCCTCGACGTGGGCTCGCACCGTGTCGTTCATGGTCACTCCTGTCAGGCTCCCAGCGGCCGCAGCAGCGACCGGCTGATGATGTGGCGTTGGATCTCCGAGGTGCCGTCCCAGATTCGCTCGATCCGCGCATCTCGCCAGATCCGCTCCAGGGGTAGCTCGTCCATGAGGCCCATGCCGCCGTGGATCTGGATTGCCTCGTCGGAGACCATCGAGAGCATCTCGGTCGCCTTCAGCTTGGCCATTGCGATGTCGGCGTCGGTGGCGATGCCCTGGTCGTACCTCCATGCCGCGTGCAGGGTCATCAGCTCGGCGGCGCGCATCTCGGTCGCCATGTCGGCGAGCTTGAAGCCGACCCCTTGAAACCGGCCGATCGGTTGCCCGAACTGCTCACGGGTCGCTGCTTGCTCGAGCGAGAGCTCCAGCGCGCGCTCGGCGCGGCCAAGGCAGGATGCGGCTACCTGGAGCCGGGTCGAACCGAGCCAGGTGCCGGCCAGCTCGAATCCCTTGTCCTGCTCGCCCAACAGTGCCTCCTCGCCGACCCGGACATCGTCGAAGTCGAGGATCGAGTTCGTGTAACCGCGGTGGGAGACGTTGCGGTATCCGGGCCGGACGCTCAGACCGGGGGTGTCGAGATCGACCAGGAAGGTCGACATCGTCGGGCGACCCGCGTCGTCCGCGCCCGTGACTGCCACCAGGATCACGAAGTCGGCCTCGTCGGCGTGGCTGATGAAGTGTTTGGTCCCGCTGATCCGCCAGCCCCGATCACCAGCACCGCCGTCGCGGGTGGCGCGGGTGCGCATGGCGCGCATGTCGGAGCCGGCGCCGGGCTCGGTCATCGCGAGGCAGTCGACCCGCTCCCCGCGCACGCACGGGTAGAGGTAGCGCTCGCGTTGCGCCTCGGTGCCGGCCAGCAGGATGTTCGACGGCCGTACGACGCCCGTGTACTGCAGGGCGTAGCTGGCCCGGCCGAGCTCCTTCTCGTAGAGAACCCAAGTGACCGTGTCGAGGCCGGCGCCGCCGACCTCCTCGGGCATGTTGGCGGCGTACAGGCCAGCGGCCAGCGCCTTGGTGCGGATCTGGGTGGCGAGCTCGGGGCGCAGCACACCGGTGTGCTCGACCTCCTCCTCGTACGGATAGAGCTCGCGTTCCACAAAGGCGCGGGTCACCTCGACGATGCTGCGCTGCTCGTCGGTCAGGCTGAACTCCATGCGCTCCCCTACTTCCCTGCGAGTGCGGCAGCGGCCGCGCCGCGACCTGTTCTGACTGCGCCCTCCATGTAACCGGCAACCCATTGGTCGGAGCCGCAGACGTAGAGCGGCGGCTCGTGGGTGCCATGCAGGGGACCCACGGCCATGACATCACCCGGGCACCAGTTGGTGACGTATCCCTGGGCCCACGGGTCGGTGCCCCACAGTCGGGTCCAGGTCTGCAATGGCGTGCTTGCCTGCGAGCCGTACAGGTCGGCGATCTGGGCCAGTGCCTCGCGAGTTCGGGTCTCGGGTTCGGCGGCCACGAAAGCGGCGTACCGCTCGGGCGGGATCAGCGCCGAGATGACGCCGTGCTGCTGCGGCCAGGTCGAGCCGAGGATGCCTTCGCACTCGGACAGTGCGTTCTGGCCCCGAGTGCGCCAGAACGGCTCGTCGTACGCCGCCACGAACTTCGCCGCCCACGCGTGTCGCTGCCGCCGCAGCGATGCCAGCCGGGCGTGGCTGACGCCCTCGAAGTCGATGTCGCGGGCCGGACCCGAGGGCACCGCGATGACGACGGCGTCGGCGTGCAGCTGCTCGCCCGCTTCAGTCGTGACCAAGGTGCCCGACGGCTTGATCTGGACCCGGCGCACCGGCGTTGCCAGACGTACGTCGCGCAGCCCTTCGGCCATTCTCAACGCGACGGTGGCCGAGCCCTCGGCAACCCGCAGGTTCTCCCACTGCTCGACGTCGTAGCTGCCGGTAGTGCCGCCGACCACGGTCTTGCGGGCGTAGGCGAACAGGCTCTGCCTCTCGATCGAGCCGTCGGACAGGCTCAGATGGGAGAGTTCCCAGAGCCGGAGGACGCCTGGTGTCGCCCCGACCTCACGTAGCCAGTCGCCCACGCTGAGCCGGTCCAGTCGCTCGAGGTCCGGGCACGACCAGGGGTCGTCGGGGTCGATCGAGGCCAGCACCTTGGCGAGGGCTTCCTGCACTTTCACTGAAGCTTCCCGGTCGGCCGGGGTACACCAGGACGGCCATTCCCCGATGTCCACCGAACCGGGAATCTGTCGAGTGATCTCGCCGGGCTCCGTGACGTACGACGACGTGAGGGTAAGGCCGAGCTCGCCGACCAGTCCGAGATAACTGGTGTGGGCACTGCCTACGACCTCGCCACCGAGCTGGATCCGTCGGCCGTCGGGGCCCTGGACCTGCTCCACCCGTCCACCGACGCGGGGCCGCGCTTCGACGACGGTGACCTGCGCACCACCGGCCTCCAGGTCTCGCGCCGCAGCCAGTCCGGCCAGGCCGGCACCCACGACGACGGCGTCCGCACGAGTCACCTGAGCACCACCGTGTGCTCGGGCAGCCAGCCGGTCTCGACGCGGTCGCCGGGGTGCCATCGGTCCTCGGCCCGCATCTGGGGGAGGTTCTGCTCCAGGACGGTGAGATCGAGGCCCGGAGCGATCGAGACGGTGTACTGCGTAGTGGCGCCGTGGTAGCTGGTGGCGACGATCGTTCCGGGCACCCGGAACATCTCGGGGGTGAGCTCGCTGAGCCAGATCTTCTCCGGGCGGACGGTTAGGCTGACGGTGTCACCCTCGGCTGGGCCGTGGTGGCCGGGCACGGGAATCGAGACGCTCGCGGCGACGGACACGCAGCTGGCGGACCACGTTCCGGTCATCAGGTTGCTGGTGCCGATGAAATCGGCTGCGAAAACCGAAGCCGGTCGCTCGTAGACGTCTTCGGGTGCGCCGCATTGTTCGATGGCGCCGTTGTTCATGATCGCCACCCGGTCACTCATGCTGAGCGCTTCGTCCTGGTCGTGGGTGACGAAGAGGAAGGTGATGCCGACCTCGCGCTGGATCGCTTTCAGCTCGGCCTGCATCGCATGGCGGAGCTTGAGGTCGAGCGCGGCAAGCGGCTCATCGAGCAGCAGCACCTTCGGCTCGTTGATGAGCGCCCGGGCGAGCGCGACCCTTTGGCGCTGGCCGCCGGAGAGCCGGCTCGGCTTCTCCTTGGCCCGGTCGCCGAGCTCCACCAGCTCGAGCATCCGGGAGACGCGCTGATCGATGGTGCGGCGGTCGATGCCCTTGCGACGCAGGCCGAAACCGACGTTGCCGCGGACGTCGAGATGCTCGAAGAGTGCGTAGCTCTGGAAGACGGTGTTGACGTCGCGCAGGTGCGGTGGCGTACCGGTGACGTCTTCGCCTCCGACGAGGATGGTGCCGGATGTCGGATCGCTGAAACCGGCGATCATCCGCAGCGTGGTGGTCTTGCCGCAGCCCGACGGCCCGAGCAGGGAGAAGAACTCCCCGCTCGCGATGTCGAGGTCAAGATGGTCGACAACGGTGGCCCCGGCGAAGTCCTTGGTCAGACCATGTAGCGAGACGGAGGGGATGTTCACTTTCGGTCACCTCCCGTGATCAGGTCGAGGCTGGACGTGTCGCGGTTGAACAGGCGCGGGATCCACAGGCCGGCGGCGATCAGCAGGGCTGAGGCGACGAGCATCAGCGTGCCGATGGCATTGATGGCGGGGGATACCCCGAAGCGGATCGAGGAGTAGACGCGCACTGGTAGCGGCTGCGGGTCGACCCCGGTAGTGAAGAACGCGAGTACGAAGTCGTCGAAGACCAGCGCGAAAACGAGCAGCCCCGCGCCGACCAGAGCCGGGATGAGGCTGGGCAGCGTCACCAGCCGCACGGCCTGGAACGGCGTGCAGCCCAGGTCACGCGCGGCCTCCTCGACCTCGCCGGCGATGCCGACCAGGCGCCCGCGCACGATCACGGTCACGTAGGCGATCGAGAACGTGATCTCGGCGAGGATCACGGTGGTGAGCGAGAGCTTGAGTCCGATACCGGTGAACAGCAGCAACGCCGCTACGCCGGTCACGATCTCCGGGGTAACGAGCGGGAGCAGCGTGATTGTGCCGATGACCCGGCCGCGTCGCGACCTCACCCGCTCGAGGCCGAGCGCCAGCATGGTCCCGAGCAGGAGTGAGCCGAGCGTGGCGACGGTGGCGATCTTCAGACTTGCCACCAGGGAGTCGAGCAGGGCGTCGTTGTGGACCAGGTCGTCATACCAGCGCAGGCTGAAGCCACCGAACGAGGAGAGCGACTTCTTGTCGTTGAAGCTGAACAGGGCAACGGCCAGGATCGGCAGATAGAGCCAGGCGAAGAAGATCACCGTCATGCCGACGGCGAAAGGCGGCTTCCGCTCCAGTTTGCGTGCGCGGGCCATCAGATCTCCCGACCACGGGTCGAGGTCCCGCGTAGGTAGGCCACCATCAGGATGGTCAGGGCGGCCATCAGGCCGACTGTGAGTGCGGAGCCCAGCGGCCAGTTCTGCCCTTCGGTGAACTGCTGCTGGACGAGGTTGCCCATCATGTAGGTGTTGGCACCGCCTAGCAGTTGCGCGCTGACGAAATCGCCGAGTGCCGGCAGGAAGACCAGCAGCACCCCGCCGTACAGACCGGCGCGCGTCGCCGGCAGCGTCACGCTGAAGAAGGTGCGGACCGGGCTGTGGTAGAGGTCCTTGCCGGCCTCGATGAGCGACTTGTCGAGCCGCTCGAGGGAGGCGTAAACCGGCAGGATCATGAAAACGACGAAGCCGTAGACCAGGCCGGCGATCACCGCCCCAGAGGTGTTGAGGAAGGTGATGCCGTCGCTGAGTCCGGAACGACGCAGGCCGCTGTTGACCAGGCCGTCGTCGGAGAGTAGCGCCTTCCACGCGTACATGCGGACCAGATAGCTGGCGAAGAACGGGACCACGATCGCCGCGATCAGGACGTTCTTGTAGCGGCCTCCGTGGAGGGCGATCGCGTACGCGACCGGGTACGCGATCAGCGCCGAGATGATGACCGTCGCGACGGCGTACGCAAGGGAACGCAGGAGAAGCTCGAGGTAGACCTCGTTCCAGATGGCCCGGTAATTGGCGGTACTGGTGGCGAATGCCGGATAGCCGTCGTTCGTGGTGCGCCCGAAGGAAAGGAGCACGATGATCACCATGCTGGAGACGAAGAACACCACCATCCAGGCGGTCGGCAGAGCGAGCAGCCAACCCCACAGCGACGTGCGCTGAGCAGACCGCGGGCGCTTCGCGACTTCCTGGCCGGCTGTCATCTCAGCCCGCCTTTACCTCGGTCCACACGGCCGCTCGGCGCTGGACCTCGTCGGTGGCGAGGAGGCGGAAGACGTTCTCGTTCTCCAGGTCGGAGACCTCTACGTTGCAGGCCGGCACGCTCTTAGCGAGGTCGGCGAACGCCGGAAGCGCGTCCTTCACCGGGAACGGGTAGAAGAGGTAGTTCATGTTCTCGATAGCGTTCTCGGGCCGCAGTAGGTAGTCGATGAACAGCATCGCGGTGCCGGGGTGCCGAGCGTTCTCGGGGATCGCGTAGGTGTCGGAGTTGATCGGGACGCCCTCATCGGGCGCCTGGAAGTCGAAGCTCGTCGGGTCGTCGGCCAACGCCTCGCGGAGGTAGAGGAAGTCGCCGCTCCACATATGGTGGATCCAAGCGTCCCCGCTGGTCATGTTGTTGATGTCGTCGGAGGAGTAGGCGCGGAGGTACTCCTTCTGGCTGAGCAGCAGGTCCTTGATCTCGTCGAGTTCTGACGTCGCGGCCGTGTTCACGTCGTAGCCGAGGAGCAATGCGGCCATGCCGAGCGCTTCGTCCTGGTCATCGAGGGTGAAGATGCGACCGCGCGCCTCGTCGTTCCACAGGTCCTTCCAGCTGTTGGTCATCGAGGACACCTTGTCGGTGCGCCAGCCGATGCCGGTCTTGTAGACGGTGAACGGGACCGAGACCTTCGACCCCGGGTCGTACCAGGGGTCGTTGAAGTAGGAACCGGAGTAGAAGACCTGGTCGGCATTCTCCAGCTCGGCCGGGTCGATGGAGCGGAGCTTGCCTTCCTGGCGGAGCTTGACGACCCACTTGGCGATCGGGAAGACGATGTCGTACTGGTTACCGGCCGCGAGCTTGGCGTACATGCCCTCCATCGAGTCGTAGTTGGATTCGATGACCTCGACGCCGTACTCCTTCTGGAAGCCCTTGACGACGCTCGGAGCGAGGTAGTCGGCCCAGTTGAAATAGACGAGGTCGCCGTCGATCTCGGCCTTGGCCGAGGGTGGGAGTGGAGCGTCGGTGGGGGCATCGTCGCGGATGTAGGCGCAGCCGGGCAGCGCAAACGACGCGCCCAACGCCAAGGCACCGGTCAGGAGGCTCCGCCGTGATGGCCGGGGTACCTCGAGATCGGGCCGGAGGTTCATGCCTTGGTTCCGCCTTCGAGGGACGGCGTGGCCGGAAGCGGTCCGTCGTGTCCGACCAGAACTCCGACCGCGGTGGCGATCGCGGCGCGGGCCTTCTCGACTCCGAGGTCCGGTTCTCTCGCCAAGACCCGCGCGCCGATCCCGTCGGTGAGGGCGACCGCAGTCTCGGCCACGAACCGTGGGTCGAGCGCGGTGTCGAAGACTCCGGCCGCCACACCCTCGCGGACGATGTCGGCGACGGTCGCGTACAGGTCCTCGTAGAGGTTCGCACTCACCTTGGCGAGGTGGCGGTCGCGGATGCAGAGCAGCGCCAGTTCCTGCCAGAGCAACCATTCGTCCGCGCGCTGGCGGTCGCTGGGCAGGCACCGGTCGAGGAACGAGGACAGCCGCTCTGCGGGGTTCGCGCCCGCGTTGGCCATCGCATGCCGGTTGAGCTCGGCCGAGACATCGTGAGAGTAGGTGAGCACCTCGCCGAAGAGTTGCTCCTTGGTGTCGAAGTGGTAGTGGAGCAGGCCGGTCGACACACCCGCCGTGCGTGCGATCGAGGCCATCCGAACCTGCGCCAGGCCGTCGCGGACGATCCGCTCGGCCGCGGCGGCGAGGATCTGCCCGCGGGCATCCGCGGCCGCTTGCCGGCGCTGGTTCGTAGGAGCCTTTGCGCTGTTCGCCACCCGACCCCCGCATGAATCGACCGATCAAATTGACTGCTTAGTCAGTCAGCTGATGGTACGGTCGGGCGCGTGAGGCGTCAAGGGCCGCCGGGTGCGTCAGCACAGGTGTCGTTGGGTGCCCTCTTCGCGCCCCGGACGGTCGCGATCGTCGGTGCCAGCCCCGACTCCGCCAAGTGGGGGCACATCCTCAGCCAACGCGCACTGGCCTCACCCGGTGACCGCACGATCCTCCTCATCAACCGGCACGCGCGTGAGGTCCTCGACCAGCCGACCTACGTCTCGCCCCGGGCTGCTGCCGCGGCGCACGATGTACGCATCGACCTGGCGGTGCTCTGCGTGCCGGCAAGCGGCTTCGTCGCCGCAGTGACCGACGCCGTCGCAGCCGGAGCTCGGGCGATCGTGGGGATCACCGCGGGACTTTCGGAGGCGGGTACGGAGGGGGCTCGGATCGAGGCCGAAGCGCTTGCGGTCGCGCGCGACGCGGGCGCAGTGCTGGTCGGCCCGAACTGCCTCGGCGTCGTCGACACCTCGACCGGGCTCCAGCTGGCACACGCGACGCTGCCCGCCGGGGACGTCGCCGTCCTCAGCCAGAGCGGCAACCTCGTACTCGACCTCGCGGGGCTGCTGGCGGAACGCGGCTTGGGAGTCTCCCGGTTCGTCTCACTCGGCAACCAGGCAGATCTGGGGCTCGTCGACTTCCTGTACGCGTGTATCGATCACAACGGGACCCGGGCAGTCGCGGTCTACACCGAGGACGTCGTGGACGGTCGAGGCTTTCTCGATGCCGCCCGTGCGTTGCGGGACGCCGGCAAGCCGCTGGTGCTGCTCGCGCCCGGGCGTACCGAAGCGGCGATTCGCAGTGCGGTGTCCCATACGGGCTCACTGACCAGTGCAGCGATGGTGCTCGATGCAGCCTGTGCGGCAGTCGGTGCCCGGCGCGTGGAGCATCCGACCCAGCTGGCCGACCAGCTGGAAGCGCTGCGCTCGCCGCGCCGGATGTCCGGTGATCGGGTCGCCGTGCTGACCGATGGGGGAGGGCACGGCGCGGTGGCCGCCGATGCGCTTGCCGCGGCCGGGATGCGCACCCCCGAGCTGACCGGTGAGCTGGTGACCGAGCTCAGGGCGGCGCTGTGGGCGCGGGCGGCGGTCGCCAACCCCGTCGACCTCGCCGGGGCCGGCGAGCAGGACGCCGCGAGCTATGCCCGCGGGGTGGCACTCTTGCTGCCATCGGATCAGGTCGACGGCGTACTGCTCACCGGGTTCTTCGGCGGCTACTCGACCGAGCAGTCCAACCTGACCGAACCGGAGCTCGCAGCGGTCGCGCAGGTTGCGGCGACGGTTGCGGCACAGAGCAAGCCGCTGGTCGTGCACACGATCTACCCTGACAGCCCGTCCGCCGAGGCGCTGCGGGCCGCGGGCATCCCAGTGTACCGAGACGTCGATCGCGCGTGTGCCGTGCTGGCTGGGCTCGTCGAGCACGAGTCGGCCGGGCTCGCCGAGCCCTTGCCGGTCAATGCGGCGCCGGTCACCGACACGTCGTACGACGCGGCGCGAGCACTCTTCGTCGAAGCCGGGATCGCCTTCCCGGCCGCAGTGTCGGTGACCGACGCGGCCGGTTTCGAGGCCGCGCTAGCGGACTTGCGTTTCCCCATCGCCATGAAGGCAACCGGCCGGTCGCACAAGTCCGAGGGAGGCGGCGTGGTCCTCGGGGTGGCCGACCGCGACGCCGCTCGGACGGCGTACGACGACCTGATGGCGCGACTAGCACCGCCGACCGTCTCCGTCGAGGAGATGGCTGACCTCACCGACGGCGTGGAGCTCATCGTGGGCAGCGTCCGTGACCCGAAGTTCGGCCCGGTCGTACTGGTCGGGTTGGGTGGGATCTTCGCCGAGGTGCTCGCCGACACCGCATGCGCGATTGCGCCCACGTCGCCTGCAGCCGCCCGCAGACTCCTGCTGTCCCTGCGGGGTGCCCCGCTGCTCCTCGGCGCTCGGGGCCGACCGGCGGTCGACTTGGACGCGCTCGCCGAACTCGTCGCCAGGGTTTCGCTGCTCGCTTCGGCACATCCCGAGGTCGCGGAGCTGGAGCTCAACCCGGTGCTGGCCGGCCAGTCAGGCGTCTTGGCGCTCGACGCTAGGGTCGTCCTCGAGGTCGCGCAGGTACCGCTGGTCGAAACCGTGGACCCAGGAGTCCTTGGCCGGGAAGACGCCGTGATCGAACGCCCGTGAGGTCACGCCGCGTTGGACGCGCTCGCACGCCTCGTTGTCCTGGTGGGTCACCCGTTCGTTGAACTCCACTATCGGCGAGGGGTCGAAGTCGGGGTCGGCCAGCGCCTCGGAGCTGAACAGGTACTCCGTCACCAGCCGGCAGCTCCGCGGGCCGGTCGGGAAGACCGCGGTGGTCAGGCAGCTGGACCCGTCGACATCGAGGAACATCGTCGGGTAGACGCCGGCTCCGTAGTAGGCCTCCGGGTCACCGTCCTTCTTGAACCCCGGCAGGAGCGGCAGCCGGAGCCGGGGGTCGTCGACGATCGCGGTACGACCATCGGCCAAGGAGACGCCACCGTCGTGGCGGTCGTTCTCGAAGATGTTTCCCTTTCTGTACGCGGGCACGGCGGCGACGAGCTCAGGGTGGATCGTCGGACAATGTAGGCACTCGTTGTAGTTCTCGATGACGATCTTCCAGTTGGCCTGGACGTCGTTGACCGAGATGTGGCCGATGCGCAGGTCTGCAAGCCCGAACCGCGCTAGCCCCAGCGGGTCGTCCTGCTGGTCGGCGAGGTGCTCGCGTAGCGACCGCGGCTCCTCGCGGGAGAGATTGACGAAGACGAACCCTTCCCAGACCTCGACGTGGACCGGCCACAGTGACGTCGACTCCCGGTCGATCTCGTCCTTCTCGATCATCGGGGTTATCGCCAGCGTCCCATCGAGTGCATAGCCCCACGCGTGGTACGGGCAACGCAGGTGGGTGCGGACCTCGCCGCTTGCGTCATCGCAGATCCGCGAGCCCCGGTGCCGACAGACGTTGTAGAAGCCGCGGACCTGGTCGTCCTTACCTCGAACGATCAGGATGCTCTCCTCGGCGATCTCCACGCGCAGCCAGGCGCCGGGCTTAGCGACCCGTTCAGCGCGACCGACGTACACCCAGTTGCGGTAGAACACCCGCTCCTTGTCGATGTCGTACGTCTCATCGGAGTGATAGGACACCCCGGGCAAGGTCTTCCGGATCGCACTGTCCATTCGCTAACTGTACAGTCAGTCAGCTGCTTTGCGTGTCATGCCCGTCTTGGCTGCGGCATCCGGCGCGCGCGAACACGCCCGCTCAACGCACGCTGAGCACGACCTTCCCGGTCGCGCGGCGCTCGTCGAGCTCGGCCAGTGCATCGGCGACCGAGTCGAGCGGGTACGTCGCGCCGATCGGGGGTACGAGTGCGCCGGACTCGATGTGTGGCACCAGCTCAGCCCACTGCGCCGCCACGTACCCGGGTTGTTGGAGCACGAAGGCGCCCCACCCGACGCCGCGTACGTCGGTGTTGTTGAGCAGCAGTCGGTTCACCTTGACCGTGGGGATCTCGCCGGCGGTGAAGCCGATCACCAGGACCCGACCGTTCGGTGCGAGCGAGCGCAGTGAGTCGGTGAATCGGTCGCCGCCGACCGGGTCGACGACGATGTCGACGCCTTTGCCGTCCGTCAGGTCCTTGACCGCGTCCTTGAAGCCGTCGGCGGAAACGGCGTCGTCGGCGCCGGCGTCGAGCGCGACGCGCGACTTCGCATCGGTCGATGTCACCGCGATGACCTGTCCGGCGCCGAACGCCTTGGCGACCTGGATCGAAGCGGTGCCGATGCCGCCGGCGGCACCGTGCACGAGCACGCTGTCGCCCGGGGTCAGCTGTCCGCGGCGCAGCAGGGCGAAGTGTGCGGTGAGGTAGTTGAGCGGTAGCGCGGCGCCCTGCTCGTACGAGAGTGCGTCGGGCAGCTTGAAGACCATGTCGACCGATGCGACTACTCGCTCGGCGAACCCACCGAGCAGCGGGAACGCCGCGACCCGATCCCCGGCCGCGAGACCCGAGTCGGACGGCGAGTCGACAACGGAGCCTGCGATCTCCGAGCCCGGTACGAACGGCAGCGGCGGCTTGAGCTGGTATAGCCCGCGCGTCTGCAGCAGCTCCGGAAAGGAGACACCAGAAGCGTGTACGTCGATGAGCACCTGGCCGTCGCCAGGCGTTGGCTCGGCGACCTCGCCGACCTCCACGGCACTCGGCCCTTCGAGTCGGGTGATCTGCGCTGCCCGCATCGTCGGCCGGTCGCGCCCGCTCACCGGGCAGTCACGACGACCCGCGCCTTGCCCTTCGGCACGCAGGTGATGTTGCGGATCCTCGTACGTTCCGGTTTGCGTTCCGTCATGGTCAATTCATAGCGCTGCAGCACTTCGCGCAGAACGGCGGTGCCTTCCATCAGTGAGAATCCCGCCCCGATGCAGCGCCGCACGCCGCCACCGAACGGCAGCCACGTGTTCGGTGCGATCTCATTGTCGAGGAACCGCTCGGGCCGGAACCGGTACGGGTCGGGGTGGTTCTGTTCGCGCAGATGCGCGAGCCGGATCGACGGTGTCACGGTCGTGCCCGCCGGCAGTCGGCTGCCGGCCACGGTGGTGTCCTCGGTCAGCATCCGTGCGACCTGGTCGATGATCGGGTGCACGCGCATGCCCTCCTTGAGCACTGCCTCCAGATACTTCAGGTCGCCGTTGTCGGCGGCGGTACGCGCCCGTCGCTGCACGTCGCGGTTCATCGCGAGCTCATGGATCGTCCACGAAAGCGCCGATGCCGTCGTCTCGTGTCCGGCGAGCAGCAACGTGACCAACTGGTCGCGCAGTTCGGCGTCGCTCAGTGCCCTCTGGTCGCGCTCGTCGACCCGCTCGTTCCTCGCTCTCTCCTCGCCGCTCGATGGCTCGTGGTCGGCGTCACCGTCGGCGCCGACCAGCAGCAACCGAGACAGCACGTCGCTTCGCTCGGCGAGGTCCGTGGCGCGGCGCCGCTCGGCGATCTCTGCGTACAGCACCTCGTTCAACGCCGTCTGGTTGGCGAGGTACGCCGACCACGGACGCCGCTTCTGCAGCTGCGGGTACGCCCAGCCGAGCAGGATGAGCGGGCCGATGTTGACGGTGCGGTTGACGAGTGGGCGCAGCTCCGCGAGCCGGCGCTCGTCGGTGACGCCGAAGACGACCTGCATGATGATCTCGAGGGTGAGTGCGTTCATCCGGTCGAGAGTGACCAGTGTCTGACCCGACTCCCAGGTGTCGACCTCGCGCTTGGCGAGCGACGCGACGAGCGCCTCGTACGAGCGCAGCGCCGCGCCGTTGAACGCGGGCATCAGCAGCTTGCGGGCGCGCATGTGCACGTCCTCGTCGGTCAGCAGCACCGAGTGCTCGCCCATGACCGGGCCGAGGATCGCATTGCCTTCGCCGGCGTGGAAGGTCGTCGGGTCTCCGGCGAAGACCTGCTTGATGTGCTCGGGCCGGTTGAGGAAGACCAGCGCCCGGCCGCCCGGCGGCACCCGCAGGGTGAACAGGTCGCCGTAACGTCGGTGCATCGCCGGGACGAATCTGGTGCGTGCGCGCATCAGTGCGATCGTCTGCACGAACCATGGCAGCTTCGGGCCGGGTGGGAGCTGTGCGTCTCGACTGGCCTGGACGGCGGTCATTGCGGCCTCCTGGTGCACTGCGCGTCAGCGTGCGGCGAGTACGACGCGCGCCTTGTGCTTCGGGACTGTGGTGATGTTGCGGATGGTCTCGCGTTCCAAGCTGTGCGGATCGGGGCGCACGGTGTACCTCTGCAGGATCTCGCCCAGGATGATCGTGCCCTCCATCAGCGAGAAGCCCGCACCGAGGCAGCGACGGACGCCGCCGCCGAACGGCAGCCACGTGTTGGATGCGACCTCGCCGTCGACGAATCGCTCCGGGCGGAATGCGTCGGGGTCCGGGTAGTTCACCCCGCTCGCGTGCGCGAAGCGTACGGACGGGACAACCGTCGTGCCCGCGGGCAGGCGGTAGCCGGCCACTGTGGCGTCCTCCTTCAGCACCCGGCGTACCTGGTCGATCACGGGGTGAACCCGCATCGCCTCCTTGACCACCGCCTCGAGGTACTTGCGGTCGCCCTCGTCTGCGGCGCGGCGGGCGCGGCGCTGTACGTCCGGGTTCTGTGCCAGCTCGTGAAGCGTCCACGAAAGTGCCGATGCCGTCGTCTCGTGCCCGGCGAGCAGCAGGGTCACCAGCTGGTCGCGAAGCTCCGCATCGCTGAGAGGTTCGTGCTCCTGGTCGTCGCCCGCACCGACGTGGAGAAGCCGCGACAGTACGTCGTCGCGTTGCTCGAGATCGGCCGCACGGCGCCGCTCCGAAATCTCCGCGTACAGCAGTTCGTCGAAACGCCGCTGGTTGTTCATGTACGCGCGCCACGGCGCGTACTTCTGCAGCTTCGGGTACGCCCACGACAACAGGGTGAGCGCGCCGATGCTGACGGTGTTGTTCACGACCGGTCGCAGGCGGGACAGCCGCTCCTCGTCGGTGACGCCGAACACGACCTGCATGATGATCTCGAGGGTGAGGGCGTTCATCCGGTCGAGTGCAACGAGCGGCTCGCCCGGCCGCCACGAGTCGACGTCACTCTTCGCGAGGGTGCCGACCAGACCTTCGTACGAACGCAGTGCGGCGCCGTGGAACGCCGGCATCAGCAGCTTGCGGGCACGCAGGTGGGTCTCGTCGTCGACGAGCAGCACCGAGTGCTGGCCCATGACGGTCCGCAGCAGCTCGTTGCCCTCACCCGCGTGGAACACCTGGGGGTCGCCGGTGAAGACTTCCTTGATGTGCTCTCGCCGGTTGATGAACACCAGCCGCTGGTCGCGAGGAGCGCAGCGCAACGTGAAGACATCGCCGTACCGACGGTGCATCGCGGGGACGTACCAGAGGGCACTCGTCATGAACAGCGCCGTCTGCAGCCCGACCGGGATCCGTGGGCCGGGTGGCAACTGTGTCGGGGCCACGGCGGTTGTCATGCGGCTCTCACCCACTCGTAGTCGGGCGCCTCGATCTTGCGGGTGTCCCACCAGTACAGGAAGGTGAAGCCCGGCCAGATGGTGCGGTTCTTACCCTGCGAGTCGAGGTACCAGCTCGTGCAGCCGCCCTGGGTCCAGATGCCCTTGGTGAGCTTTCGTTGGATGGTGTCGTTGAACTCGCGCTGGGCGGCCGGGCGTACGTCCGCAGCGGTCGCACCGCGACGGTCGAGCTCGTCGAGGAAGCGGGTGATGTACTTCGCCTGCTGCTCGATCATGAACACCACCGAGTTGTGGCCGAGCCCGGTGTTGGGCCCGAGCATGAAGAACAGGTTCGGGAATCCGGTCGCGTTGATGCCGAGGTACGTCTCGACGCCGTCCTCCTCGAAGACCTTGCCGAGGTTCTTGCCCTCGCGGCCGGTGATGTCGAGGTACTCGAGAGCGTCAACGACATGGAATCCCGTGCCATAGATGATCACGTCGGCCCCGTGCTCGATGCCGGCGTTGTCGACCACGCCGTGAGGCGTGATCTCGGCGACCCCGGAGTCGATCAGCGTGACGTCGTCGCGGTTGAACATCTTGTAGTACGCGTTGGACTGCAGGATCCGCTTGCATCCCATCCGGTAGTCGGGGATGAGCTTGTCCTGCAGCGCGGGATCATCGACCGCCTTGCGTACGTAGCGTTCGACGATCTTCTCGGCGAACTTCAAAATGTTGAGCTGGCCGTTGAAGCCGACGGCGCGCGATTCGAGCACCCAGTACAGCGCGTTGCGGTACGCGCGCTGCGCCGGTGGCACGGAGCGGAAGAACGACCGCTGCCACTCCGGGATCGCCTTGTCGTTCTTGGGCAACACCCACGGCGGCGTGCGTTGGAAGATCGTCAGCTGATCGGCCTGGTCGGCGATGATCGGCGTGAACTGCACGGCGCTCGCGCCCGTACCGATCACGGCGACCCGTTTGCCCTGCAGGTCGACGTCGTGGTTCCACTCCGATGAGTGGAACCGCTCGCCTTCGAAGGTCTCGGTACCTGGGAGGTTCGGGATGTTCGGGATGTGCAGTGCACCGACACCCGAGACGACGGCGCGGGCGTCGTACGTCTCGCCGCCTTCGGTGTGGACCGTCCAGCGGTGGAGGTCGTCGTCCCACTCGGCACCGGTGACCTTGACGCCGTAGTGGATCTTCTCGTCGAGGTGGTGACGCGCCGAGACGTCGCGCAGGTAGTCCCAGATCTCCTGGTTGCCGGAGAAGTGGCGGCTCCAGTCGGGGTTGAGCTCATACGAGAACGAGTACATGTGGCTCGGGATGTCGCACTCGCAGCCCGGGTAGGTGTTGTCGCGCCACGTGCCGCCGACGTCGGCGGCCTTCTCCACGATGATGAAGTCCTCGCGGCCGGCCTTGCGCAGCTGGATGCCCATGCCGAGACCGGAGAACCCGGTCCCTACGATCAGCACGTCGGTAGTCTGGACCATGTTCGGATACTAACGGTATCTGGAATCGACGCCAAGGGGTTGAGCGCGAGCAGTATTAGGCTGACCGCGCGGACGGCTTGGCCAAGGGAGGTTGGATGGTCGCGGGTACGCGCGCCGAGAGGCAGGCGCAGACACGGGAAGCGCTGATCGACGTCGCGCGGGTCCTGTTCCTGCGCGACGGATTCGCGGCGACGTCGCTCGACCGCGTCGCGGTCGAGGCGGGGTTCTCGAAGGGCGCCGTCTACTCGAACTTCTCCGGCAAGGAGGAGCTCGGGCTCGCCGTACTGGACGACCTCCACACCGAACAGCTCGCCGCCGCGGCCGCGGCGATGGAGGGCAAGCACACTCTCGACGACACCCTCGACGCCCTTGCGTGGTGGGCGCGTGAGCATCTCGGTCAACCCAAGTGGACGGCGCTCGAGGTGGAGTTCGCGTCGATCGCGCGGCACAACCCGTTCGTGGCCGAGCAGATCGCCGCGCGACACAAGGCCGTACGACAGGCGATCGAGCATCTCGTACGCAAAGGGGTCGCCGACCTCGGCGTCGAGCCGGCCATGCCGGCGGAGCAGATCGCGACGATCGTGCTGAGCCTGTCGATCGGGCTCGGGGCGCAGCGCTCGCTCGACCCCGGAATCGACGTCGAGCTGTTCGCCGCGACGCTACGACGGTTGCTGGCGCCGTGACGGAGGCCGAGACGAGTTCCGAAGACTCGCGCTGGCGCGGCTGAGTTCGGTCGCCTGCACGTCCGCGGGTGATCCGCGTCGTCGCTATGTTGGGTCGATGAAGCGAATCAGCACGTCTCTCATCTCCCTCGGCGCCGCGATGGTCGTACTGGCCCCCGCGCCGGCGGCAGTCGCGAGCGGTCAGACCGTCGGTAGAGACAAGCCCAGATGTCACGGCGCCATCGCGACCATCGTCGGGACCTCCGGCAAGGATGACCTTCGCGGCACGCCGCACCGCGACGTGATCGTCGCGCGCGGCGGTAAGGACACCATCGACGGATTCGCGGGCAACGACGTGATCTGTGGCGGGCGTGCGGAGGACGCCATTCGCGGGGGTCCGGGCGATGACACGATCGACGGCCAGCAAGACGGGGTGCAGTGGGCCGGACCGGCGATCTACTACCCGAACCGGATCCAAGGGGGACCGGGCGATGACAAAGTGATCGAATCATCCAAGGGAACCCCGGACCTGCTGACGTTCGAGTCGGCCGATCGCGGCATCACCGCGGATCTCGCGAAGGGTCGGGTTCGCGGCCAAGGACGGGACCGGTTGAAGGGCGCCTTCCGGATCATCGGCACGCCGCACGGCGATCGTGTCACCGCTCCTGGAAGGGCGTCGATGGCACTCGGCAGAGGGCGCGACCGGGTGGTTGTCGACCGGGGGCGCGTGGCGACCGGGAAGGGCGATGACACCATCACGGTGCGAGCGAACGGCAGGTTCGACATCGTCTCCGGACCGGGGGACGACTCGATCTCCCTTCCGAATACGGGGTCCAACCACGTTTCCGGCTCGTGGGAGGTCTGGGCCGGGTACGGCGATGACTCGGTGAGCTCGAATGTCCCGGGTATCTCGATCTACGCCGAGGAGGGCAACGACCGGGTGGAGGCAACTGCCTCTACCTGGACGGTCGCGCCCGGTCCGGGTCGCAACACCGTGATCGGCTCCGCAGCCGTCGACCGGGTACACCTCTCGAACGGCCGGGATACCGTACGCACCAACGGCGGTGACGACGTCGTCAAGAATGGCTCCGGGCGAAGCAACGTACGCCTCGGCGCGGGGGATGACAAGGTCCAGGGCGCGAGTCTCGGCGGCAAGGCGCCGGTGAAACCCGACACCTTCCGCGGTGGTCGCGGCGTTGATCTGGTGAGCTACGAGTACTGGTACCCGCCCCACGGGCGCCGGGGTCTGACCGTGCACCTGGGCAAGGGGGGTTGCGACCGGCACGTACATCGGCCGAGACAACATCCCGGGATTCGAGCGGGTAAGAGGAACGTCGGGACCGGACCGGCTGACAGGTAGCGCCGGTGACAACATCCTGGGAGGCTCGGCGGGTCGTGATCGGTTGCGGGGCCTCGCCGGCGGCGACCGCTTGAACGGCGGGGGCGCCAAGGATCGCGGCAATGGCGGGAGTGGGACCGACAAGTGCCGCAGCATTGAGCGGGCCGTGTCGTGCGAGTCGTAGGACGCTGGTCGCTCCGGTCGCGCAACTCCATTCTCTCGATCGGATCCTCGCACTCGGTGCTGTCGATCGGCTCGTCGTACTCGTTCGCCTCGATCTGCTCGGTCGCGGCGAGCGGCTCGATCGGGTCGGTCGGCTCTGCCGGGTCGCTCGCCTCCCTTGCCTCGGCGGGGTCGATCGCCTCGCTCGGATCGGCCGGGTCCGTCTCGTCGATCGGCTCAGGCGGCAGCTCGGCGTCCGTGCTGAGCTCGAACAGCACCGCGGGCTGGCGGATGGCGGGATCGTCTGCGGACAAGCAGGACCATCGCCCGGTGCCGGAGCGGGTGCCCGAGGTACTCACCGGTGCTCTCTCCGCGATGGCGGTCGGCCTGGCGGCGTACGCCGTGCTGCGCGCCCGACGCTGGCGGCGATAGCGCGCCGGCGTGTGCCACCATGCCCGCATGCACCCTCGCGCCGGTACGCCTGCACAGCCGCAAGACCTGACCGACATCGACGCGCTGACCGCGGCGTACTACGACCTGCGACCGGATCCGCTCGACGTCGCGCAGCGGGTCGCGTTCGGCACCTCCGGGCACCGCGGGTCGAGTCTCGACGGCGCGTTCAACGAGTTCCACATCCTCGCGACCACGCAGGCGATCGTGGACTACCGGCGGGCCCAGGGGTACGACGGACCGCTGGTCATCGGGCGCGACACCCATGCACTCTCGTTGCCCGCTTGGCAGAGCGCCCTCGAGGTGCTCGTCGGCAACGACATCACCGTGCTGGTCGATGAGCGCGACGGCTACACGCCGACGCCCGCCGTGTCGCACGCGATCCTGCGGCTCAACCGGCTGGGTGAGCACGGCACGGTCGACGGCATCGTCGTGACTCCGTCGCACAAC
The DNA here is from genome assembly GCF_025790165.1 of Solicola gregarius. Taxonomy (GTDB): domain Bacteria; phylum Actinomycetota; class Actinomycetes; order Propionibacteriales; family Nocardioidaceae; genus Solicola; species Solicola gregarius. The sequence continues at coordinate 1,626,105 of NZ_CP094970.1, read as the reverse complement.
CCGCCACGCGACGGCGGGTTCAAGTACAACCCGCCGAACGGTGGTCCGGCCGACACGGATGCGACCGGCTGGATCGAGGAGCGTGCGAACGAGCTGTTGAGCGCCGGTCTCGCCGGCGTACGTCGTGCGACGACCGAGCAGACCCGTGCCGCGGCGCAGGCGTACGACTTCCTCGGCCACTATGTCGACGACCTGCCGTCGGTGCTCGATCTGGACGCGATCCGCTCGGCGGGCGTACGCATCGGAGCCGATCCGCTCGGCGGTGCCAGCGTCGCGTACTGGGGCGCGATCGCCGAGCGCCACGGGCTCGAGCTGACCGTCGTGAACGACAAGGTCGACCCGCGGTGGGCGTTCATGACGCTCGACCACGACGGCAAGATCCGGATGGACTGCTCGTCGCCGTACGCGATGGCGTCGCTGATCGACCAGCGCGACTCGTACGACATCGCGACGGGCAACGACGCCGACGCGGACCGGCACGGCATCGTCACCCCCGACGGCGGGCTGCTGAACCCGAACCACTTCCTGTCGGTCGCGATCGACTACCTGGCCCGCAACCGCGAGTGGGGCGCCGATGTCGCGGTCGGTAAGACGCTCGTGTCGTCCGGCATGATCGACAAGGTCGTCGGCGGCCTGGGACGGCGCCTGGTGGAGGTGCCGGTCGGCTTCAAGTGGTTCGTGCCCGGCCTGCTCGACGGGAGCGTGTGCTTCGGCGGCGAGGAGAGCGCCGGCGCGTCGTTCCATCGCTTGGACGGCACGACGTGGACCACCGACAAGGACGGCATCATCCTGGCGCTGCTGGCGTCCGAGATCCAGGCCGTGACCGGCACCAGCCCGAGCGAGCTGTACGCCGGCCTCGTCGCGCAGTACGGCGAGCCCGCGTATGCACGGGTGGATGCGCCCGCCGATCGCGCGGCGAAGGCGAAGCTCAAGGCCCTGACGCCCGAGGCGGTCACGGCCTCGGAGCTCGCCGGTGACGCGATCACCGCCAAGCTGACCGAGGCGCCGGGCAACGGTGCCGCGATCGGCGGGTTGAAGGTGTGCACCGATCAGGCGTGGTTCGCGGCCCGCCCTTCCGGCACCGAGGACATCTACAAGATCTACGCGGAGTCGTTCCGCGGCCCCGACCACCTCGCGCGGGTACAGGAGGAGGCCCGGTCAGTCGTCGACGCGGCGCTCAGCTGACCTTCTCCGGCGTGAGCGGATTTCCCTTGGGGATCGAGCCGCAGTCCGACGGCGCCTGTACGCCGGCGAACCGGTCGTCCAGCCAGGACATCGCGGTCGGAGCCCAGGCGAGCGCGGTCGGGACATGGCTCAGGGCGTTGTACTGCTGGTACTTCACGGCCGTGCCGTCGGTGCAGTACTGCCGCGCGAGCGTGCGTACGTCGCCCGCGATCATCACCCCGTCGCCGGGGCCGATGCCCGGCTTGTTGCCGGGCGAGCCTTCCAGGATGCCGTTCGCTCCTTGACCGACGAACATCGGCACGGTCGGAGACGGGCGGGATCCGAGGTTGATCCTGTTGACCGCGCGTACGTACTCCGGAACCGAGTTCGGGTCGGCGTACCGGGGCTTGACCAGCTGCTCCCAGGTCAGGCCGGGATACTGGAACAGCACGTTCGCGATGGACGCCGTCTGCATCTTCGCCATCACCTCGCGGCCGCGGTCGCTGAGGTACTTGCCGAAGTCGATGTCGTACGCGCGGGCGACACCGGCGACGGCCATGGCCGCGACGCCTGCCCAGCCGGTCGTACCGCTGATGTACTTCAGGTTGTGTGCCGGCGCGACGAGGAGCCCGCCCTCGGCGACGCCGACGATCTTCTTGTTGACGCCGGGCGCGTACTTCGGTGCGAGCGCGGCCGCCCAGTTGCTCGCGATCGCCCCGCCCGAGTATCCGAGCAGACCGATGTCGGTGTGCCGGCTCAGTCCGGTGTCGTCCGAGCGGCGAGCGGCCCGGATGGAGTCGAGGGTCACCTTGCCGTACTCGGGTCCGGCGGCGAAGTCGGCCGCCGGCCCTTCGGTGTCGGCGACGATCACCGGATAGCCCTTGGCGAGGAGCGGTGCGAGGAACACCGTCTCGACGTTGGCGATCAGCCCGCCGAAGGTCAGGTCGCCCGCGAAGATCCGCGACGGGTTGTCGGCCGGGTTGAGCGAGTCGTAGAACGACTGGTACGCGACGGCTCGGGTGCTGTGCTTCGGGCCGGGCGGCAGCACGACCGAGGTCGCGTTCGCGATCGGCCGGCCCTGCGCGTCCGCGCTGCGGTAGAGAAGCTGCACGACGCGTACCGGTGTCGGAATGCCCGCAACGTGGTACGGAACTGTGCGGGACTTGAGCACCGCGCCCGGCTCGTACGCCCGCAGCGGTTTGTCGCCGCTGTAGGTGAAGAAGGTGTCGTCGCTGGCCGGGGTCTGTGCCGCGACCGCCTGTGTCGGAGCGACGAGTACGGCGGCCAGCAGCGTGCCGAGGAGGGTGAGTGCGATGACGCGTGCGCGGAGCATGGCCGCGACGTTACCGACGGGTAACCAGATGCGGAAGGGGCGTCTCGTATCGCGGGACCTGCGAAGAACGTCACAGAGACGGCCGAGGTGAATGCGCCGTAACATCGGCCCCATGAACCCCCAGCCGGCGCCGGAGCATTCCGCTGCGTACGCATCGTGGCAGCGCGCCGTCGCCGGGGTGCTCGCCAAGCAGCGCAAGGTCGAGCCCGAGGATCTGGGCACCGACCCCGAGCGCCTGCTCGACGCCGAGACGTACGACGGAGCCACGGTCGCGCCGCTGTACACGCCCGCCGACGAGCTCGCGGCGCCGCCGCTGCCCGGGTATGCGCCCTTCACCCGCGGTGCCCGCGCCGGCGCAGGCGGGTGGGGCGTGTGTGCGCACTACGGTGAGCATGGCGGTGCGGTCGCCACCAACCGGCTGATCCTCGACGACCTGCGTAACGGTGTCACCTCGGTGTGGCTCACGATCGATCCCAACGGTCGCCGCGGCGTCGCACCCGACGAGGTCGCCGCGACACTCGAGGGTGTGTTGTTCGACCTCGCGCCGGTACGCCTGGACGCCGGGTCGGCGTTCGAGGAGGCGGCCGAGGCGCTGCTGGGGGTCGCCGACTCCGCCGACGTCGAAGACCGGAGCGAGGTCCGGCTGACGCTCGGTGCCGACCCGTGGACGCTGCAGATCCGCAACGGTTCTCCGGTCGAGGGTGCCGGGCTCGACGAGGCGGTGGCGCTCGCCGTACGTCTGGCAGCGCGCCCCGAACGCATTCGTACGCTCGTCGTCGACGGTACGGTCTTCCACGACGCGGGCGCCAGCGATGCCGAGGAGCTCGGTGCCAGCCTGGCGGCGGGTGTCGCATACGTACGCGCACTCGCCGACGCGGGACTCGACGTCGAGCACGCGCTGGCGGCGATCGAGTTCCGGCACGCGATCACCGACGAGCAGTTCGCGGGCATCGCGAAGCTGCGTGCGTTCCGCAGGGCGTGGGCGCGGGTCGCCGATGTACTCGGGGCGCCGGACGCCGGAGCCGCTGCCCAGCATGCCGTCACGTCCAACGCGATGATGGCGCAGCGTGACCCCTGGGTGAACATGCTTCGTACGACCCTGGCGGCGTTCGCCGCGGGTGTCGGCGGGGCCGGTGAGGTGACGGTGCTGCCGTTCGACCACGCACTCCCTGGCAACGCGCCCGGAGTCTCCGAGCGGTTCGCCGCCCGCATCGCCCGCAACACCCAGCTGCTCCTGCTCGAGGAGTCACATGTCGGCAAGGTCGCCGATCCCGCCGGCGGGTCGTGGTACGTCGAGCAACTCACCGATGCGCTGGCGAGGCAGGCGTGGGGCGTGTTCCAGGAGATCGAGCGCGACGGAGGCTTCGGCGCCGCCCTCGATGCGGGTGTGATCGCGGAGCTCGTTGCCACGACCCGGACCGCCCGCGCCGACGACATCGCGCACCGGCGTACCAGCGTCACCGGAGTCAACGAGTTCCCGAACCTCGCCGAGCCGCCCGTCGAGGCCGCGCCCGCCGCCGACGGCGGTCTGCTGCCCAGCGTCCGTTATGCCGAGCCGTTCGAGGACATGCGTGACCGATCCGACCGGCACCTCGCCGACGCCGGGGTACGCCCGAGCGTCTTCCTCGCCACCCTCGGACCCGTCGCCGAGCACAACCAGCGCGCGACGTACGCGAAGAACCTGCTCGCGAGCGCCGGTGTCGACGTCGTCGAGTCCGGCCCGGTCGACGACGGCGACTCCCTCGCCCAGGCGGCGCGAGAGGCGAGGCTGCAGGTGGCGGTGCTGTGTGGCAGCGACGGCAGGTACGACAGCATGGGCTCAGAATCCGTTGCTGCGTTGCGGTCTGGGCATGCGGCTCGCGTGTACGCGGTGGGATCGGCGGGCAGGTTCACCTCGACCGAAGGCGCGCCAGACGACTACCTCACGCCGGGCATCGACGTGGTCGCCGCGATGACCCACCTGCTCGACCTGCTGGAGGTGGCACGATGATCCGCAGCTTCGCCGACGTACCCCTCGATGGCGAAACGCCAACCACTGCTGGTTCTCGGCCCTCAGCCGACGCGTGGACGACGCCCGAAGGCATCGACATCCTGCCCGTCTACACCGACACCGACCGCTCCGGTGCGAACCATCCGCTCGACACGATGCCGGGCGCGGCGCCGTACCTGCGCGGGCCGTACCCGACGATGTACGTCAACCAGCCGTGGACGATCCGGCAGTACGCAGGATTCTCCACCGCGGCCGAGTCGAACGCGTTCTACCGGCGCAACCTCGCGGCCGGGCAGAAGGGGCTGTCGGTCGCCTTCGACCTCGCGACGCACCGCGGGTACGACTCCGACCATCCACGGGTCGCGGGCGATGTCGGTATGGCTGGTGTCGCGATCGACTCGATCTACGACATGCGGCAGCTGTTCGACCACATCGACCTGTCGAACGTGTCGGTTTCGATGACGATGAATGGCGCCGTGCTGCCGGTGCTCGCGCTGTACGTCGTCGCAGCGGAGGAGCAGGGCGTCAAGCCCGAACAGCTCGCCGGGACCATCCAGAACGACATCCTCAAGGAGTTCATGGTCCGCAACACCTACATCTACCCGCCGGCGCCGTCGATGCGGATCATCTCCGACATCTTCGCGTTCACCAGCGAGCGGATGCCGCGGTTCAACTCCATCTCGATCTCCGGCTATCACATCCAGGAGGCCGGTGCGACGGCCGATCTCGAGCTCGCGTACACGCTGGCCGACGGTGTCGAGTACATCCGGGCGGGCCTCGACGCGGGAATGACGATCGACTCGTTCGCCCCACGGTTGAGCTTCTTCTGGGCGATCGGCATGAACTTCTTCATGGAGGTCGCCAAGCTGCGTGCGGGGCGGCTGCTGTGGAGCGAGCTGGTCGAGCAGTTCGAGCCGACCAACCCGAAGTCGCGCAGCCTGCGTACACACAGCCAGACGTCGGGTTGGTCGCTGACCGCGCAGGACGTCTACAACAACGTCGTACGCACGTGCATCGAGGCGATGGCGGCGACGCAGGGGCACACCCAGTCGCTGCACACGAACGCGCTCGACGAGGCGCTCGCCCTGCCGACGGACTTCTCCGCGCGCATCGCCCGCAACACCCAGTTGTTGCTGCAGCAGGAGTCGGGTACGACGCGGCCGATCGACCCGTGGGGCGGTTCGTACTACGTCGAGAAGCTCACCTCCGACCTGGTCGTGCGCGCCCGCGCCCATCTCAAGGAGATCGAGGACGCCGGCGGCATGACCCGCGCGATCGACGAGGGCATCCCCAAGCTGCGCATCGAAGAGGCCGCGGCGCGAACGCAGGCGCGCATCGACTCCGGGGTCCAGCCGGTGATCGGTGTGAACAAGTACGTGGTCGACTCCGCCGCAGGCGACGACGACATCGAGGTGCTCAAGGTCGACAACGCGCGCGTACGTGCCGAGCAGCTGGACAAGCTGCGGCGGCTTCGGGAGGAGCGCGACGAGGACGAGACCCGGCGCGCGCTCGATGCGTTGACGGAGGCGGCACGTGCCGATGGCGCCGGCGCGGAGCACAACCTGCTCGCGCGCAGCATCGATGCGGCCCGGGCGAAGGCGACCGTCGGTGAGATCTCGGACGCGCTGGAGAAGGCGTACGGGCGGCACTCCGCGCAGATCCGTACGATCAGCGGTGTGTACCGCGACGAGGCCGGCAAGTCGCCGAACATCGCCGAGGCGATGCGACTCGTCGAGGCGTTCGCTCGAGAGGACGGCCGCCGACCGCGCATCCTGGTCGCCAAGATGGGTCAGGACGGACACGACCGTGGGCAGAAGGTCATCGCGACCGCCTTTGCAGACTTGGGTTTCGACGTCGACGTAGGCCCGTTGTTCCAGACGCCCGAGGAGGTCGCACAGCAGGCCGCAGACGCCGACGTACACATCATCGGCGTCTCGTCGCTCGCCGCGGGTCACCTGACGCTCGTTCCCGAGCTGCGCGACGCGCTGGCGAAGGTCGGCCGCTCCGACATCCTGGTCGTGGTCGGCGGCGTCATCCCGCCCGCCGACTTCGATGCGTTGTACGAAGCCGGGGCCACGGCGATCTTCCCGCCCGGCACGGTGATCGCCGACGCCGCGGCCGACCTGCTGCGTACGCTCGCCGCCCAGCTCCACCTCACGCTCGAGGACGACGAGGGCTGATGCGGCGCCAGGTCGACGTCGACGCGCTGGCCGACGCCGTACGCCGGGACTCGCGGGCCGACCTGGCACGCGCGATCACGCTTGTCGAGTCGTCGCGCGCCGACGACCATGACTTTGCGCAGCAGCTGTTGCTGCGCCTGCTCGACAATGCCGGCGGAAGTCATCGCATCGGCATCACCGGTGTGCCCGGTGTCGGGAAGTCGACGTTCATCGACACGCTCGGGACCCGGCTGACCGAGCGGGACCACCGGGTCGCCGTGCTCGCCGTCGATCCGTCTTCCACGCGTACGGGCGGCTCGATCCTCGGCGACAAGACCCGCATGGCGCGCCTCGCGACCAACCCCGCCGCCTACATTCGGCCGTCGCCGACCGCGGGCACGCTCGGCGGCGTCGCCAAGGCGACCCGAGAGACGATCGTGCTGCTGGAGGCGGCGGGCTTCGACGTGATCCTGGTCGAGACGGTCGGCGTCGGGCAATCCGAGGTCACGGTCTCCAAGATGGTCGACTGCTTCTGCTTCCTCACGCTCGCGCGTACCGGTGACCAGCTGCAAGGCATCAAACGTGGCGTGCTCGAGCTCGCCGACGTCATCGCCGTCAACAAGGCCGACGGTCCACACGTACGCGATGCGGAGAAGGCGGCGCGCGAGCTCGCCGGCGCGATGCGGCTGATCCACCCGCCCGAGTCGTTGTGGCGCCCGCCCGTACTGACCACGAGTGCGCTCGAGACGACCCCTCCCGACGAGAGCGGGCTCGACACATTCTGGGATGCCGTCCTGAAACATCGCCGGATCCTCACCGAAGCGGGCGAGTTCGCCGGGAAGCGCCGCCAGCAGGCGGTCGACTGGACCTGGTCGATGGTGCACGACCGGCTGCTCGGCCGACTCGAGCAAGACCCCGACGTACAGGCGATCCGGGCGAAGACCGAGCAGCAGGTACGCGACGGCGACCTCACCGCCGCCCTCGCCGCCCAGCGCATCCTGGACGCGTTCGACTCCTGATCGCGCCTCTGCGGCAAACACGGGGATACCTCACAGCGAATATATGAGTGAGTTGCTTGATTTAATACGCAGTTCCGCGACATGATGACGGCTATGTCGATCAAGTTTCACTGGTACCTGCCGACGAGCGGCGACGGACGGACCCTCGTCGGCGGCGGCCACGACGGTCTGCGCGCTGGTGAGACCCGGCACGAGTCGGCGGCGCAGTTCCGCCCGCCGACGTTCGACTACCTCGCACAGGTCGCGCGGGCGACCGATGCGCTCGGCTACGAGGCCGTCCTGACGCCGACGGGCACCGCCTGCGAGGACGCGTTCGTCACGGCCGCGGCGCTGTCCCGGGAGACGGAGCGGCTGAAGTTCCTCGTCGCGTTCCGACCCGGGCTGCTGAGCCCGACCCTTGCGGCCCAGATGGCGAGCACCTTCCAGCGCATCTCCGGAGGGCGGCTGCTGCTCAACGTGGTGACCGGCGGCGAGGCGGAGGAGCAGCGGCGGTTCGGTGACCACCTCGACAAGGCCGAGCGGTACGCCCGCTGCGACGAGTTCCTGAGTGTCGTACGCGGCGCCTGGAGCAACGCGCCGTACGACTTCGCCGGCGAGCACTACCGCATCGAGGCGGCCGGTACGCGCGATAGGCCGGACCCGGTCCCAGGCGTGTACTTCGGCGGGTCGTCCGCGGAGGCCGGCCCCGTCGCCGCGCGCCATGCCGACGTCTATCTCACCTGGGGTGAGAGGACCGAGGCCGTGGCTCAGAAGATCGAGTGGATGCGCGGTCTTGCGCGGACGCAGGGGCGTACGCTCCGGTTCGGCATCCGGCTGCACACGCTGTCGCGAGACACCGCCGAGCAGGCGTGGGCACACGCGCAAGGGTGGCTCGACCGGCTCGATCCTGCCGATGTCGAGAAGGCGCAGGCCGTGCTCGCCCGCAGCGAATCCGTTGGCCAGCAGAGGATGCGCGAGCTGCACGGCGGTCGGTCGTACGCCTCGGCGCACGACCTCGAGATCGCCCCCAACCTGTGGGCCGGCGTCGGGTTGGTCCGATCCGGCGCCGGTACCGCACTGGTCGGCAGTCACGAGGAGGTGGCGGAGCGCATCGCCGAGTACCACGATCTCGGCATCGACGAGTTCATCATGTCGGGCTATCCGCAGGTCGAGGAGGCGTACTGGTTCGCAGAGGGCGTGATGCCGTTGCTGCGCCGGCGGGGAATCCTCGGCACCCCCCAGGGGGATGAGCGCGTGCTCGCAACCGCTTGAGCAGCGCCGTGACACGGCCCCGTCGCAATGGTGCGGCGGGGCCGGCGTCATGTGCGGGCGCGAGAAATCGCGAATAGTAAAACTACATCAATGTAATTCTCAAGTCGACACGCCGTGTGATTCAAGTTAATTGTGTGAAAGGTGTTCCCATTGGGGCGAATGGGGACTAAGTTGCCTATCGGTACGCGCCTCTGCGGTCGGTCTCGGAGATGCCCGGGTCGTACGTGGGGGTTGTGCCCGAGTCCTGGGGAAGGGGCTCGGTCCCTACCGAAAGGGCTGCATCGTGCGTCCATCGCCACGTTCGCGACGCGGAACTCCGCGCCCGCGACGCATCCGGCTCGCTCTTGCGGCCGCCACGACCTGCGCGTTGTGTGCCGCGTCCCTCACGACGGCGTCTGCCGACGACGACACCCCCACGCGTGCCGAGGTCCAGTCCGCCAAGGCGGATGCCGCGCAGGCCGCGAGCGACGTCGGGAGTATCAAGGCCGAGCTCGCCGCCGCGGAGCAGAAGGTCGTCGACCTCGGTGTCGAGGCGGGGCGGCTGGCCGAGGCGTACAACGGCGCCGTCTACAAGCTGCAACAGTCGCGGCGCGAGGAGCGTCGGCGGGTCGACGCTGCGGCGGACGCGAAGCGCAAGCTCGACCACACGATCGGGCGGATGTCGTCGGCCCTCGCGGCGAGCGCGTCGCGAAACACCGCGCTGCAGAGCCTGTCGGCGCTGCTCGACGAGAACGGCCCACGTGAGCTGCTCGAGCAGGCGAGCGGGTACCACAGCATCGACGACGCGCTGTCGGCCGACCTGCAGAAGTACGACGCGCGCAAGCAGGTGTACGAGCTGCTCGCGAAGCGGTCGGCACGGGCGGTCGACCGGCGCGAGGACCTCGCCGACCAGGCACGCGACGCGAAGGCCGCCGCCGACGCCGCCGTGGCATCCGCACAGGACGCCGAGGCCACGATCCGCGCCAAGCGCGGTGAGCTGATCGCGGAGCTCGCAACCGCGCAGGGCGTCTCCGAGTCCCTCGTACGGGAGCGTCAGCGCGACCTGCAGGAGCAGCGAGAGCAGGACGCGCTCGAGGAGGCCCAGCAGGAGCAGCAGGAGCAGCAGCAGCAGCAGGAAGAACAGCAAGAGGAGCAGCAGGGCGACTCGAACACACCGCCCGACGACACCACTCCGCCTCCCGACGACGGCGTCGAGGATCCGCCCGATAACAACGGTGGCACGGACGACCCGCCCGATAACAACGGTGGCACGGACGACCCGCCCGATAACAACGGCGGCACGGACGACCCGCCGGACAACAACGGCGGCACGGACGACCCGCCCGACAACAACGGCGGCACGGACGATCCACCGGACAACAACGGCGGTACCGACGACCCGCCCGACAACGACCCGCCGGACAACGACGGGAACACCCCGCCGGTCAACACACCGCCGGCGACGGGAGTCAATAGGGCGATCGCGTTCGCCCGGGCGCAGCTCGGCGAGCCGTACGTCTATGGCGCGGCCGGGCCGAGCTCCTGGGACTGCTCGGGCCTGACGATGATGGCGTGGGCCGCCGCCGGGAAGTCGCTCCCGCACTGGAGCGTCGCGCAGTACCAGGCGACGACTCCGGTGTCGATGAGCTCGATCCGCCGGGGTGACCTGCTGTTCTGGAGCAACGGTGGCCCGAGCTCGATCTACCACGTCGCGCTGTACCTCGGTAACGGCATGATGATCCAGGCGCCTCGGCCCGGGCGTAGTGTCGAGATCGTCTCGATGTACTACTGGATCCTTCCCGATCTGGCCGGCCGGGTCTGAGCCGGCGGGTCGCCGAGCGCGGAGGGAGCGAATGGGTCCCTCCCGCGGTGACGACCCGTGGCGGGCGGTCGAGGAGTACGCGCATGCGCAGCTCCGAGTGATCACCGAGCTCGCCGACAGCGTGCGGGACGACGAGCCGGACGCCGTCCACCGGCTGCGAGTCGCCTGTCGCCGACTGCGCGCCACATCGCACACGTTCCGGACGTACGTCGATGTCGGAGCGGCCGACCGGCTGGCCCGCGAGCTGCGTTGGTTCGCGGGGCGGCTCGCCCCGGCTCGCGACGCCGAAGTAACGGGGGTACGGCTACGGGCATCCCTGGCGTCCCTACCTCCGGGGCTCGTGATCGGTCCGGTCGCAGATCGGATCGGCGAGACCTTCGCGGCGCAAGCGCGATCGGCGCACGGCAGGGCGATCGCGGCCCTCGACCATCCGCGGTACGCGGCACTGCCCGCCTTGGTCGGCGAGATCGGGTGGCCGGCGCGGGCCGGCGGGGTCGGGGGTGACGCGGTGCGCGGATGCGCGTACCAGGCCGTGCGACGTGTCGACCGCCGTCTCGCGGCCGCCTCCGTCGCACCGCCCGGCGGGGCGCGTACGACCGCACTCCACGATGCGCGCAAGGCGGGCAAGCGCGCCCGCTACGCGGCCGAAGCGATCCGCGACCTCGGCGGCGACGATGCGGGCCGGCTCGTCGAGTCACTCGAACGCCTGCAGGACGTCCTCGGCACGTACAACGACGCCGTCAACGCCCAACGTGCGCTGGACGATCTCCTTTCGAGTGCAGAGTCGGCGAGCGAGAGCGGCTTCACCTACGGCCTTCTGTACGCGCACGAGCAGGCGGCGGCCGACGACGCGCTCGCAGTGCTCCCGGCGGCCGAACGCGACTTCGAGCGCGAGCCGTTGCGGTGCTGGCTCGTACCCTGAGCCGATGACCACCAGCACCCCGCCACCTGGGTCCGGCCGGTTCGCGCCGAGCCCGTCGGGTGACCTGCACCTCGGCAGCCTGCGTACGGCGCTGCTGGCCTGGCTGTTCGCGCGTTCGACCGACCGACGGTTCCTGCTGCGGGTCGAGGACCTCGATCGGGTACGTCCCGGCGCCGCCGCGCAACAGCTGGCCGACCTGGAGGCGATCGGGATCGACTGGGACGGGGCGGTCGTCCGGCAGTCCGAGCGCGCCGCGCTCTACGCGGACGCGGTACGCCGGCTGCGTGAGGCGGGGCGTACGTACGAGTGCTTCTGCAGCCGGCGCGAGATCCGGGAGGCGCCCTCGGCGCCGCATGCGCCGCCGGGTGCTTATCCCGGGACCTGCCGAGATCTGAGCGCCGCCGAACTGGCGCGCCGCCGCGCCGAACGCCCGGCGGCGATCCGGCTCCGCAGCGACACCGACGGGTTCACCGTGCGCGACGTGCTGCACGGGTCGTACGAGGGTGTGGTCGACGACCTGTCGCTGGTTCGCAACGACGGTGTGGCCGCGTACAACCTCGCGGTCGTGGTCGACGATGCCGATCAGGGCATCGACCAGGTGGTACGCGGCGACGACCTGCTCAGCTCCGCGCCGCGGCAGGCGTACCTCGCCTCGCTGCTGGGGCTGCCGGCTCCGACGTACGCGCACGTGCCCCTCGCGGTGAACGCGCAGGGCGAGCGCCTCGCCAAGCGCGACGGCAGCATCACCCTCACGGATCTGGCCAGGCTTGGGGTCAAGCCGCGAGACGCGCTCGCACGGATGGCGCGGTCGCTCGGGATGCAGGGACGTACGCCGGTCGAGCTGCTCGACGAGTTCGATGCGGCGCGGTTGCCGACGGAGCCGTGGGTCGTGACCGCAGCGGCGTCGGCGAACGCGGCTCAGTAGCCGCCGTTGTCCTCGTACCGCTTGCGGCTCGACTCGATCTCGGCCTCGGCCTCCGTGCGCCCCACCCAGGTCGCGCCCTCGACCGACTTGCCCGGCTCGAGGTCCTTGTAGACCTCGAAGAAGTGCTGGATCTCGAGCCGGTCGAACTCCGGCACGTGGTGGATGTCGCGCAGATGCTCCTGGCGCGGGTCGGCGGCCGGTACGCACAGCACCTTGTCGTCGCCGCCGGCCTCGTCGGTCATCCGGAACATCCCGATCGCGCGGCACCCGATCACGCAACCCGGGAAGGTCGGCTCCGACAGCAGCACCAGCGCGTCCAGCGGGTCACCGTCGAGGCCCAGGGTGTACTCGATGAACCCGTAGTCCGCGGGGTACTGCGTGGCCGTGAACAGCGTGCGGTCGAGCCGGATCCGGTGCGTCGTGTGGTCGACTTCGTACTTGTTGCGGTTGCCCTTGGGGATCTCCACAGTGACGTCGAATTGCACGGTTCCTCCGGATAACAGCACGCGCTACGGCGCGTTGGGTGACTCCCGATATTGTCGCGCACATGACACGGTACGGGCCACGCAGGGGGAGCGCATGTGACCTAGGTCGTATTGGTGAATCCCGCGCCGGCTCGCGTGGCTCCGCATCCCGCTTGGCTGCGTTACGGGTCGCTCGAAGGAGGACCGACTCCGACTTCGCTCCCGCGCCTTGCCGGATCGGGCGCGGAGACCCGCTCCCTGATCGACGAGAGATCCACCAATACGACCTAGGCCGCATCCGCTGGTACGTCGCCGTCCTGACCGTCGTCGTCCTTGTCGTCGGTGGCGGAATCGCCGCGTACGCGCTCGGCGGTTTCGATCGCTGGCTCGACGACTCCGACGCCTCGGCGCTCGACGTCGAGCCACCCGAGGAGCTCGACTTCCCGGCCGCGCGTACGCCCCAGCCCGTTCTCGACGATGCGACGCCCGGACAGCTCGACCGTCGAGCGGTCGAGGCGTCGGTACGCGCGGTGTTCAAGGACCGGACGTTCGGCAAGCACACGGGCGTCGCCGTTGCGCCGCTCGAGCAGGGCAAGCCGGTGACGATCGGCTCGGGATCGTACATGCCGGCGTCGACGCTGAAGAACTTCACGTCGCTCGCGGCGCTCGACTCGCTCGGCCGCGACGCGCGATTCACCACCTCGGTCGTACGCGCGCAGGGAGCCGGCAGGACCGCGCGGCTGACCCTCGTGGGCGGAGGCGACCCGCTGTTGGCGACGAAGCCGCCGAAGGACTCCGATGACGTCTACCCGCAGCCCGCGACACTCGCCGATCTCGCCGACCAGACCGCGAAGGCGTTGAAGCAGGACGGCGTGAAGCAGGCAGAGGTCTCTTTCGACGACAGTCTGTTCAAGGGACCGGACGTCAACCCACGTTGGGAAGACAGCTACATCACCACGGATGTGACGACTCCCGTCAGCGCTCTGTGGGCCGATGAGGGAGTCACCGACGTCGACACCGGCGAGCGTACGACCCAGCCGGCGAAGCAGGCCACCGAGGCGTTCGTCGACCTGCTCGCGAAGCGCGGTGTCAGTGTCAAGGGCGCCGTCTCACGTAAGAAGGCTCCGGCCGACTCCGCCGACATCGCGAGCGTGGACAGCCCGCCGCTCGGCCAGATCGTGCAGCACACGTTGGCGTTGAGCGACAACTCCGCGGCCGATGTCATCCAGCGCCAGCTGGCGATCGGCGAGGGCGAACCCGCGAGCTTCGAGGGCGGCGCCAGGGCGATGCAGTCGGTCCTGAAATCGCTCGGCGTGCCGTGGCAGGGCATCCAGGTGTACGACGGCAGCGGACTGTCTCGCGACAACGCCGTGACGCTGCGCGCGGAGCTGGCCGTGCTGAAGCTGGCGGCGACGTCGCGCGACTCCGACCTACGTCCCGTCGCGTCCGGTCTGCCGGTCGCCGGCTTCAGCGGGAGCCTCGCCGACCGGTTCACCTCGCCGACGTCGTACGCCGGTCTCGGTGTCGCGCGAGCGAAGACCGGCACGCTCACCGGGACACACGCGTACGCGGGCCTCACGACCGACAAGCAGGGCACGCCGTTGGCGTTCGTTGCCATCGCGAACGACGTGAAGGACAAGTTCGTGCTGGACGCGCGGGCGGGGCTCGACGACATCGCGGCCGCGCTCACGTCCTGCGCATGCACCCGGTGACCACGCCCCGCGTACCGTTGGCGCCATGACCGACAAGCGCCCCTCGATGGTCGACTGGGAGTTCGCTCGCCAGACGGCCAACCGTTTCGTGCGTCCCGGCCCCGAGATCCCGGCCGACGAGATCGCCGCTGCGGTCGCCGAGCTCCGCGAGGGCGCGCAGACCTCCGAGCAGCCGGTACGCGACTACACCGGGCTCCATGCGCGGGCGGCCTCCGCGCCCGTCCTGGTCGTCGACCGGCCGGCATGGATCACCGCGAACACCGAGGGATTCGCGTCGATCCTCGAGCTGCTGGAGGCGAAGATCGCCGAGTCGGGCAAGTACCCGAAGGGCGCCTCGCGGTCGATCGGGTCGAAGGTCGCAGGCGCCGAAGTGGGCGCCCTGCTGGCCTTCATGTCGAGCAAGGTGCTCGGGCAGTTCGACCCGTTCTGGGCGGGTGGGGCCGGCGACACCGGCCGGATGCTGTTGGTCGCCCCCAACATCGTGACCGTTGAGCACGAGCTCGGTGTCGATCCGCACGACTTCCGGCTCTGGGTCTGCCTGCACGAGGAGACGCACCGCGTTCAGTTCACCGCCGTGCCGTGGCTGCGCGACCACGTACAGGGCCTGATCGGCACCTTCGTCGAGTCGACCGAGGTCGACCCGAGCGGTGTGAGCCGGTTGCTCTCCGACGGCGCGACCGAGCTCGGCCGCGTACTGCGAGGCGAGCCGGACAGCAGCATCGTCGACGTGCTGCAGAACCCGCAGCAGCGCGAGGTGGTCGACCAGATGACCGGCGTGATGTCGTTGCTCGAGGGCCATGCCGACGTCGTGATGGACGGCGTCGGGCCCGAGGTGATTCCGTCGGTGCGAACGATCCGCAAGCGGTTCAACCATCGCCGCAAGGGCAAGGGCGGCCTCGACTCGCTGCTTCGCCGTCTGCTCGGACTCGACGCCAAGATGCGGCAGTACCGCGACGGCGCGACGTTCGTGCGTACGGTCGTCGACAAGGTCGGCCACGAGGGCTTCAACGCGGTCTGGGCAGAGCCGGCGAACCTGCCGTCGAAGCTCGAGATCGGTGAGCCCTCGCACTGGCTCGCCCGCGTACACGGCTAGTGCCTCGTCAACCAACGTTGCCCGTCGTGAGCGGCGTCCAGCGGGATGGCTCGCAAGGCCGAGGAGGAAAGTCGATGCCGGTCCATCTTCGACCGACGAGAACGCAGCGAGGCGCCCGTCTGGGCGTCGCGCAACAGGGCACACGTTGGTTGACGAGGTACTAGCGATGGGCGGGCGGCCGCACCCCGACGTCGCTCGGGCGCGCGTACTCGTACGTGACGCGCTTGCCGACCTGGCCGACGGGTCGCGCGTGCTCGTCGCCGTCTCGGGTGGCGCCGACTCGTTGGCGCTCGCCGCCGCGACGGCATTCGTCGCGCCCCGGCGTGACCTCGAGGCCGGTGCGGTGGTCGTCGACCACGGCCTCCAGGAGGGCTCCGACGCGGTCGCCTGGACCGCCGCTGCTCGGGCGAAGCAACTCGGGCTCGCGCCCGTCGAGGTGGCCCGGGTCGAGGTAGGTGCCGCCGGAGGCCCGGAGGGTGCCGCGCGTGCCGCCAGGTACGACGCGCTGTCGGGCGTGGCGCAGCGCCACGATGCGGTGGCCGTGCTCCTCGGGCACACGCTCGACGACCAGGCCGAGACGGTGCTGATGGGCCTCGCCCGGGGCTCGGGTGCGCGCTCGCTCGCCGCGATGGCGCCGGCCGACGGCTTGTGGCGAAGGCCGTTCCTCGCGCTGTCTCGTACGCAGACGCGCGCGGTGTGCGAGGAGACCGGCGTGGAGTGGTGGGACGACCCCCACAACGACGACACTGCGTACACCCGGGTGCGGGTGCGCACGCAGGCACTGCCCGCGCTCGAGGCGGCGCTCGGGCCGGGGGTACGCGAGGCGCTGGCGCGTACGGCGTCGCTGTTGCGTGCCGACGCAGACCACCTCGACGAGCTGGTCGAGCGCGTCGAGTTCGAGGCACTCGACGGCGACGACCGCCTCGATGCCGAGACGCTTGCGAAGCTGCCGCGCGCGATCCGCACCCGGGTGATCCGACGCCACGCGCTGCGAATGGGCTGCCCGGCCGCCGACCTCACCGCGGCGCATGTGATCGAGGTCGAGCGGCTGGTGACCGACTGGCACGGGCAGTCGCATATCGAGCTCCCCGGCAAGGTCGTCGCCCGCCGGGTCGGGGTCTGGATCGCGTTCTCCCGCTGAGCGGGCGCGGCCGTCACGTTGCCCCGCGGATTACCATGGGCCCATGGTAATCCGCGCCGCTACCCGGCAAACTTGCTACTGAGCGGCGCGGTTTACCCCCGAACGGTGGCTGGCGAGATGCCGCCGGCGGTCGAGTACGCACCAGTTGGTACGCGGGAGGCGGCATGGACTTCTGGACGATCTTCGGCGTCGTCGGCTTCTCCGCGACGTACGCCGTGATGGGCGCGATGCTGAGCCTGTTCGTGATCGGCACCTGGCGCCGTAGGGGAAAGGGCGTTCTCACCGACATCGCGTTCGCCGCCGTGTTCGTCGCACTCCCGTTCCTCCTCGGCTTCTCCGACACAGACACGGCCGCATCCTTCGCCGGTTGGGCGGTCGGCGGCGGCGCCGGTCTCGTGTTCGGCATCTTCTTCGTGCCCCGCGATGAGGAAGATGTCGGCAAAGAGCCCGCCTGACCGTCGCGTACCGCCCCGCACCCCTCCTGTGGCAGGCTGACGACGACAACCTCGGGACGCACTACGGGAGCATGCGTGGACATCGAGCACATCACCGACGACCTCGACCTCGAGAAGACCCTGTTCAGCGAGGACGAGATCCGGAATCGGCTCGGCGAGCTGGCCAAACGCATCGAGTCCGACTACGACGGCGAAGACCTGCTGCTGGTCGGCGTGCTCAAGGGCGCGGTCATGGTCATGGCCGACCTCGCCCGCACCCTCGACCGGCATGTCGAGATGGACTGGATGGCGATCTCGTCGTACGGCTCGGGTACGACATCCTCCGGCGTCGTACGCATCCTCAAGGACCTCGATGCCGACATCACCGGCCGGCACGTACTCGTGGTCGAGGACATCATCGACACCGGCCTCACCCTGTCGTGGCTGATCTCCAACCTGCGCTCCCGCGGCCCGGCATCGGTCGAGATCTGTACGTTGCTGCGCAAGCCGGATGCGCAGAAGATGAGCGTCGACGTGCGTTACGTCGGCTTCGACATCGCCAACGAGTTCGTCGTCGGGTACGGACTCGACTACGCTGAGAAGTACCGCAACCTGCGCAGCATCGGTACGCTCGCGCCGCACGTGTACTCGTGACATTGCACACGCGAAGACGTACGGGAACACCGTGGTCGAGCCGATCGTTGAAAGTACACGTATACGCGTACGCGAGCGCCTGACGGCGCGACGCGCCGTGTACCGTCTGTTGTCTGAGTTCCCGTATTAGAAGGAGTGGGGCGCGCCCCCGATCATGAACGTCAAGCGTCTGTTCAAAGGCCCCTGGCTGTGGATCGTCATCAGCGTGTTCGCCGTGCTCGGGATCCTTCAGTTCGTCTCCTCCAACAACGGGTACGAGGACATCAAGACGAACGAGATGGTGCAGCACTTCACCGATGACAAGGACATCAAGGAAGTCACCTTCGTCCAGGGCGACCAGCAGATCCGCGCGACGCTCGACAACGACGACAAGGTGCAGGCCAACTGGGTAACGGCCGCGCAGGTCAACAAGCTCGTCGATGACGCCGAGACAGGCGTCGAGAACAACACCATCGACTCGTTCGACGTCGAGGTGCCCAAACCCAGCTTCCTCGGCTCCCTGCTCGGCACCCTGCTTCCGTTCCTGCTGATCATCGTCGTCTTCTTCTTCCTGATGAACTCCCTGCAGGGCGGCGGCAGTCGCGTCATGCAGTTCGCGAAGTCCAAGGCCAAGCAGGTCACCAAGGACACCCCGAAGACCACGTTCGCCGACGTCGCCGGCGCCGACGAGGCGATCGAGGAGCTCGAGGAGATCAAGGCGTTCCTGCAGGAGCCCGCGAAGTTCCAGGCCGTCGGCGCGAAGATCCCGAAGGGCGTGCTTCTGTACGGCCAGCCCGGCACGGGCAAGACGCTGCTGGCGCGTGCAGTCGCGGGCGAGGCCGGGGCACCGTTCTACTCGATCTCCGGTTCCGACTTCGTCGAGATGTTCGTCGGCGTCGGTGCGAGCCGGGTGCGCGACCTTTTCGAGCAGGCGAAGGAGAATGCTCCCGCGATCGTCTTCATCGACGAGATCGACGCCGTCGGCCGGCACCGCGGCGCGGGTCTCGGCGGCGGCCACGATGAGCGCGAGCAGACGCTGAACCAGTTGCTGGTCGAGATGGACGGCTTCGACGTACGCGGCGGGGTCATCCTGATCGCGGCGACCAACCGTCCCGACGTGCTCGATCCGGCGCTGCTGCGTCCCGGCCGCTTCGACCGCCAGATCGGCGTCGAGACCCCTGACCTCGCTGGGCGTACGCAGATCCTCAAGGTGCATGCGCGCGGCAAGCCGATCGCACCCGACGTCGACCTGCAGGCGTTCGCCCGTCGTACGCCCGGCATGACCGGCGCCGACCTCGCCAACGTGCTGAACGAGGCGGCGCTGCTCACCGCCCGCAACGACAGCAAGATGATCGACGCCAGTGCGCTCGATGAGGCGATCGACCGCGTGATCGCCGGACCGCAGAAGCACAGTCGCCTGATGAGCGAGAAGGAGAAGCAGATCACCGCTTACCACGAGGGTGGTCACGCGCTGGTCGCCGCGGCGCTCCCGGGCAACGACCCGGTGCACAAGATCACGATCATGCCGCGTGGTCGCGCGCTCGGTTACACGATGGTGCTGCCCGACGAGGACAAGTACTCCCAGACCCGCAGCGAGATGCTCGACAAGCTCGCGTACATGCTCGGCGGCCGTGCTGCCGAGGAGATGGTCTTCCACAACCCCACGACGGGCGCCGCCGACGACATCGAGAAGGCGACCAAGCTCGCCCGTGCGATGGTCACGCAATACGGCATGACCGAGCGCATCGGCGCGATCCGCCTCGGCGAAGACAACTCGGAGCCCTTCCTCGGTCGCGACATCGGCCACAACCGCAACTACTCCGAGGAGATCGCGGGCATCGTCGACGAGGAGATCAACCGGTTCATCACGAACGCCCATCAGGAGGCGTTCGACATCCTCGCCGACAACCGCGACGTGCTCGACCGACTCGTCACGGAGCTGTTCGAGAAGGAGACGCTCGACAAGGCCCAGGTCGCGGAGATCTTCGCCGACCTCCGGATGCGCGAGCGCCGACCGGCATGGACGGGCTCCGATTCCCGGGTTCCGTCCGACATCCCGCCGGTCTCGGCGCCGAGCCGAAACGGCTCCAAGGACAGCGAGGACGGCACGATCATCCTCGCGCCGGGCAGTGACGGCGACGTGCACAGCCCGGGCGGCGGTACGCCTCCGCCCAACGTGACCGAGCCTCCGTTCGGTGGATAGTCTCCGACTATGGACGGTGTCGACCACGCGCGCGCGGAGAAGGCCGTACGTGAGCTGCTGATCGCCGTCGGCGAAGACCCCGACCGCGAAGGGTTGCAGGACACTCCGCGACGGGTCGCCCGTGCGTACGCCGAGATCCTCATCGGCAACACGCTGAGCCCCGAGGACGTCCTCACCACGACGTTCGCCGTGGAGCACGACGAGCTCGTTCTCGTCCGCAACATCGAGCTGTGGTCGATGTGTGAACACCACCTGGTTCCGTTCACCGGATACGCCCACGTCGGTTACATACCTGGCATCCACGGCCGCGTTGCAGGCTTGTCGAAGCTGGCCCGGCTCGTCGACGTGTACGGCCGCCGGCTGCAGGTGCAGGAGCGACTCACCACCCAGATCGCCGATGCGCTGATCTCGCTGCTCGACCCGCGTGGCGTGATCGTCGTCATCGAGGCAGAGCACCTGTGCATGTCGATGCGCGGGGTACGCAAGTCGGAGGCGAAGACGGTGACCAGCGCAGTGCGCGGTCAGCTGCGTGACCCGGCGACTCGAGCTGAGGCGATGGGCCTCATCCGGCGTTCGTGACACGGCCTGTGGGTGACGTCGTCGCCGGGCTGCCGGCAACCGA
This sequence comes from Solicola gregarius, assembly GCF_025790165.1. GTDB lineage: Bacteria > Actinomycetota > Actinomycetes > Propionibacteriales > Nocardioidaceae > Solicola > Solicola gregarius. The sequence goes on along the minus strand of NZ_CP094970.1, from coordinate 1,605,239 downwards.
CCGGACCCTCGTGATGGGGGTCGTCAACGTCACGCCCGACTCGTTCTCCGACGGCGGCCGCTGGTTCGACACGGATCGCGCGATCGACCACGCCCTCGAGCTCGTCGCAGAGGGCGCCGACATCGTCGACGTCGGTGGCGAGTCGACCCGGCCCGGCGCCAACCGGGTCGAGCCCGAGGAGGAGCTGCGCCGGGTCATCCCGGTCGTACGCGCGCTCGCCGACCGGGGCACAGTCGTCTCGGTCGACACGATGCGATCGCGGGTCGCCGCGGAGGCGCTCGATGCGGGTGCCCGGATCGTCAACGACGTCTCCGGCGGTCGCGCCGAGCCGCGGGTGCTCGAGGTTGCGGCCGAGGCAGGTGCGCCGTTCGTGCTGATGCACTGGCGTCAGCACTCGGCCGTCATGCAGGGCCGCGAGCACACGGCGTACGACGACGTCGTGCGCGACGTGATCGCCGAGATGCGGCCCGCGATCGACAGTGCGCTGCAGGCCGGGGTGCGTCCCGACCGGCTCATCGTCGACCCGGGCCTCGGTTTCTCCAAGACCGGCGAGCAGAACTGGACGATCCTGGCCGGCCTCGCGGCGTTCGCCGAGCTCGGCTATCCCGTACTCGTTGCGGCGAGCCGCAAGCGGTTCCTCGGCGAGCTCCTCGCCGCGCCCGACGGCACACCGGCGCCGACCGACAACCGCGACGCCGCTTCGGCGGCCATCACGACGCTCGCGGCTGCCGCGGGCGCGTGGTGCGTTCGCGTGCACGACGTACGCCCGAGCGCGGACGCCGTGCGGGTGGTGGCAAGGTGGTCGCGTGGATGACGACCGGAAGCGCGCCATACTGAACGCCAACCAGAGCGTTTACGACGCGATCGAGGGCGGCGACATCGACCTGATGCGCTCGCTCTGGGCCGATCGCGACGACGTCGTGTGCGTGCATCCGGGCGCAGAACCGCTGCGCGGACACGCGACCGTGTCCCGCTCGTGGTCGATGGTGATGGCCAACACCGGCTACATCCAGTTCTTCCTGACGGACGTGTCGGTCTCGTTCGCCGGCGACGACACTGCCATCGTGACCTGTACGGAGAACGTCCTCGCCGAGGCGGAAGGTGAGTCGGCGGATACGTTCGCCGGCGGCAAGGCCGTCGCGACGAACGTCTTCGTCCGCGACCGGCGGGGTTGGCTACTCTTGATGCGACACGCGTCGCCGGTCGTCATCGTTGAAGAGGGAGATGAAGAGTGACCTGTCCGCAGGGCCTGGATCGCATCTCTGTCTCGGGAATCTCTGCACACGGCCAGCATGGCGTTCTGGAGCATGAGCGTCGCGTTGGCCAGCGGTTCGTCGTCGATCTGGCACTCGGCCTGGACACCGGGCCCGCCGCGGCCGCCGATGACCTATCGCGTACTGTCGACTACGGATCGTTGACCCTAGAGGTTCATGACGCCATCGCGTCAGAGCCAGTGGACCTCATCGAAACCCTTGCTCAGCGCATTGCCGACCTCGCGTTGGCACATGAACCGGTGCAATGGGTCGCGGTGACGGTGCACAAGCCAGCAGCGCCCATCGCGGTGGCGTTTGACGACGTCGCCGTGACGATAGAGCGGAGTCGATCGTGACCGAGACACCTAACCCGTTCGAGCTGGACGCCGACACGATGACGGGCGGAATGCGCCCGATCCGTCAGGCCGTCCTCGCTCTAGGCTCCAATCTCGGGGAGCGCTTCAACAGCGTGCAGGGTGGCGTCGCCGCCCTCGCCGACACACCCGAGGTGACCGTCGTCTCGGTCTCGCCCGTGTACGAGACCGTCCCGGTCGGCGCACCGCCCGGATCCCGCGACTTCATCAACGTCGTGGTGCTGGTCGACACAACGCTGACCGTGCACACCCTGCTCGACCGCTGTCTCGCGGTCGAGGATGCGTTCGGTCGCGAACGGCTGGGCAAGAACGACCCGCGTACGCTCGACGTCGACCTGATCGTCGTGGGCGACCGCGTCGCGCATGACGACTCGCTGGTCCTGCCGCATCCGCGAGCGCACGAGCGTCCGTTCGTACTGCAGCCGTGGATGGACATCGACATCGAGGGCGAGATCCCCGGCAAGGGCTTCGTCGCCGATCTCGTACGCGACGTCGACACCAGTGGCATCAAGCGACGTGAGGACCTCGAGATCCTTCTGTGACCCCCAACCCCCCACGGCTGCGGCGGGTCTCCGCCGTGACGTTGGCCATCGTCGCCGCGATCGGGCTGGTCGTCGGGCGCGCGATCCGGCCGCTGTTCGAGCAGTTCGACCAGTCGGCGCCGACGGTGCCGTGGACCGCGTCCATCGCGCTGGTGTTCCTCGCCGCCGTGCTGGGTTGGCTCGCGTACGTCACGTACCAGTCGGTGCACAAGCGCCGCGAGCGGATCGCATCCGACCGGGCCGTACGCCAGCTCGTGCTCGCCAAAGCGAGCGCGATCGTCGGTGCGCTGGTTGCGGGCGGCTACTCCGGATTCACGCTGAGCTTCGTCGACGCCATGGAGACCGACCTCGGTCAGGAGCGGGTCGTCCATGCGGGTGTGACGGCGCTCGCCGGTATCGTGGTCATCGTCGCCGCGGTGCTGTTGGAGCGGGCCTGCGAGGTGCCCAAGGACGACGACGAGGCCACCGGCTCGCCCGGTGCATGAGGGCCGCGTAGGTGCCGATTCGGTGACGAACTGTGACATAACGACGCTACGTGTTCGAGGTTAGCGACAGGCCTCGAAAACATGCCGACTTGTTACATTCGACGACGGCGTGGCGGGGGTGTTGCGGGGTTGCGACGGACCTAGTCTGGCGCCATGTCAAAGAGTCGCCGTCGCCAGCGCAGCGTCAGGTTTGTCGTTGCCACTTCCCTGTTGGCGGTCGCAGCTCTCGCCGTGGTGCCATCCGCCATTGCCGCCAACGTAGCGATGCTCATTCCGTCGAGCCTGTTCGCCGTCCTGGCCGGTTTCTGCGCGTTGCGCATCATGAGGAACGAGATACTGCAGACCCGCCGCGACTGGGCCGCCGATCGGGCCGCCCAGGCGCAGAGTTACCAAGAACTTGCCGTCGTCAGGCAGGCCGAGCACGACACCTTCGCCACGGCGCTGACGCAGCGGCTCGCCGATCGCGACGAGGCGATCGTGACGCTGCGCGGCACGCTGAAGCTGTCGGAGCGGCGGGCCGACGAGGCCGAGCGCCGCGCCCGCGAGCAGGCCGAGCGGGTCTCGGAGCTGCGTTCGACGGTCGAGGAGCTGAGCACCGAGCAGGAGGCGGCGGCCGATGCGATCGCGACTTGGGACGGCGCGGACCTGCCGACGATCGTCGACCTGATGAGCTGGGAGCAGACCACCGCCACGCTGACGCAGGAGCCGCAGCGCAAGGAGGCCTGAGCCTCTCCGGGACGTCTCGCAAACGTCGCCGCGTCGGTGCGGTCCCTTGTGGCGATACCAAGTTCACCAGGTATCGCCCACCTCACCAGGCGTCGATGCCCAGGGAAGTGCGGCCATACCTGGTGAACTTGGTATCGCCGCACCACGCCGGCCACCGACTGACGGTACGACGCGGCAACGTCAGTGCAGCGGGCCGGCGGCCTCGAGGTCGATGTCCGCGACCTCGACGCCCTCGTCGGCGGCGATGACCGAGCGGCGCAGCGCGCCGTGCAGTGAGTCCGGCGTCAGTACGCCGACCAGCCGATCGCCGTCGAGTACGGCCACCCACCCGGCGTCGTGGCGCAGCATCGTGGCCAGTGCGTCCTTGAGCGCCGCGTCGCGGGAGACGTACGCCTCCATCCGCCGTGCGCGGTCGCCGACGACGCCCGCCCCCTCGAGCGACTCGGTCGCGACCCACCCCCGCAGGTTGTCGTCGCCGTCGAGAACGACCGCCCACCGGGCGCCCTCCGAGTCGAGGAGTACGCGTGCCTCGGCAAGCGTGTCGGACGTACGCACCATCGGCGCCCGCAACAGGTCCGAGTCGTCGATCTCGGTGACCGCGAGCCGGCGCAGACCGCGCTCGGCGCCGACGAACTCGGCGACGAAGTCGTCGGCGGGCGCGCCGAGGACCGCAGCGGGCGTGTCGTACTGGGCGATGCGGCCGCCCTGGGCGAACACCGCGACGGCGTCGCCGAGCTTGACGGCCTCCTCGATGTCGTGAGTGACGAGCAGCACCGTCTTGCGCAGCTCCGACTGCAGCTCGAGGAACTGGTCTTGCAGCCGCGCGCGTACGACCGGGTCGACGGCGCCGAAAGGCTCATCCATCAACAGCACTGGGGGATCGGCGGCCAAGGCACGCGCAACACCGACGCGTTGGCGCTGCCCGCCGGACAGCTGATGTGGATACCGTCCGCCGAACTCACCCGGGTCGAGCCCGACCAGCTCGAGCAGATCGTCGGCCCGCGCGGTCGCCTGCTTGCGGTTCCAGCCGAGCAGGTCGGGCACCGTCGACACGTTCGACCGGACGTCTTGGTGCGGGAACAGACCGACCTGCTGGATCACGTAGCCGATCCGCCGGCGCAGCTTCACCGGGTCGCCGGACGTGACGTCGTCGCCGTCGAGCAGGATCCGCCCGGACGTCGGCTCGATCAGCCGGTTGACCATCTTCAGCGTCGTCGACTTGCCGCAGCCCGACGGCCCGACGAGCGTCACGAGCGCCCCCTCGGCCACCTCGAGATCGAGCGCGTCGACCGCGAGCTTGCCGCCCGGGTACGTCTTGGAGACTCGGTCGAGCACGATCATCGGATCCTCGATACGGTCCATTGTGTGAGTGTAGTGCCGCGTCGTGGGGGTGCATTGGCGACAGGCGACGTCCACGTGGATGCACCGCAAGGCCGAGGAGGAGCGATCACAGTGGTTCCTATCTCCGACGACGAGAACGCCGCGGGGCGCCGCGTGGGCGACGAAGGGCGGCTATGAACCTCCACGACGGGGCACTTCTGGGCGCGGCCGACGGCGGCGCATCCTGCTACAGCGCGACGGTCAACGACTGGGTGTGCTGGGACTACGTGGTCGACCGCCACTCCGAGATCGTCGACGCCACCGAGCAGCACGTCTACATCACCTTGGTCGCGGTCGCGCTCGGCTTCGCCATCGCGTTGCCGTTGGCGCTGGTCGCACGACGGTTCGTACGTAGCGAGGGCGGCATCCTCGGCTTCACGACGATCATCTACACGATCCCGTCGCTCGCGATGTTCTCGCTGCTCGTCGACTGGACCGGGTTGTCGGCCAGGACGGTGATCATCGGGCTCGCGCTGTACTGCCTCACCGTGCTGGTGCGAAACATCCTCGCGGGTCTGCGCGCCGTGCCCGATGAGGTACGCGAGTCCGCGATCGGACTCGGCTACGGGCGTACGAAGTTGCTGTTCAAGATCGAGCTGCCGCTCGCGCTGCCGGTGATCATGGCGGGCCTGCGCGTCGCAACGGTGTCGACGGTTGCACTGACGACAGTCGGCGTCATCGTCGATGCTGGCGGACTGGGCCGATTGCTCAGGAACGGAATCGACACCGACTTCAAGGCACAGATCTTCACCGCCACCCTGCTGTGCGTACTCCTCGCGATCGTATTCGACCTGATCCTGGTCGGCGTACAGCGGTTGCTGACCCCGTGGACGAGGGCGTGATCGGATGTTGGACGGGATCGACTACCTCCTCGACGGCGCCAACTGGTCCGGCTCGGGAGGTCTCTGGGAGCAGCTCAGCCAGCAGGTGCTGCTCACCCTGGTGAGCCTCGCCGCCTGTCTGCTCATCGGCATCCCGATCGCGCTCTGGTCGGGCCACACCGGCCGGGGAGGCGTGATCGCGATCAATGTCTCCAACATCGGGCGCGCGGTCCCGGTATTCGCGGTGCTGACCATCCTCTCGGTCGGCCCGGTGGGGACGGATGTGCTGGGGCCGTTCGGGCGTGCCGGCATGGCGACGCTGATCTCGCTCGTCCTGTTCGGGCTGCCGCCCATCATCACGAACGCGTACGTCGGCATGCGGGAGGTCGACCGCGACGTGATCGAGTCCGCGCGCGGGATGGGCATGACGGAATGGCGGCTGTTCCGCCGGGTAGAGCTGCCGCTCGCGATGTCCGTGGTGCTCACCGGCGTACGGATCGCGATCGTGCAGATCTGGGCGACGGCGACCATCGCGGCATTGGTCGCCGGCCCCGGACTCGGCAACACGATCACCGAGGGCTTCGCGAACTCGAGGTACGAGGAGGTCGTCGCCGGTTCCATCCTGGTCGCCGGTGCGGCGCTCGTCCTCGAGGGGATCGCCGTCCTGATCGAGCGCCGCGTCGACCCGATGCGCCTTGCTCGCAGGCAGGATCGGGTGGCTGCCGACATGCCCGCGTCGATGACTGTTGCGTCCTGACCGGCGGTTGTCAGAGGCGGCGTTTACTGTGATGCCACCCTGACATCGATGTGTGATGCTTGGCGAGGCGCCGGACGGGCGCCGCCGGACCGACGAGAGGTTGACCGACCGATGAAGCTACGCCGTGCACTCGCCACTTCAGTCGGCGCTGCCGTGTTGTTGAGCGTTGCCGCGTGCGGCGGTGACGACGATCCGCTGGCCGAGGACGACGGCGACAGCGGCAGCAGCGACAAGGGTTCGCTGGTCGTCTCCGGGCAGGACTTCACCGAGGGCCAGATCATGGCCGAGATGTACGACCAGGTGCTCAGCGCCTCCGGGTATGACGTCGAGCAGAAGCTCGTCGACACCCGCGACATCTACTTCGCCCAGCTGCGCAAGGGCAGCGTCGACGTCGTGCCCGACTACCTCGCGGGCATCGGCGACTACCTCAACATCGAGGCCAACGGGCCCGACGCGAAGGCGATCACCAGCAACAGCCCCGACGAGTCGCTCGACGCGATCTCGCCACTCGCCGAAGACGCGGGAATCTCGCTGCTCGAGCCGGCCGAAGCGACGAACCAGAACGGGTACGCGGTGTCCGAGGACTTCGCTAGCGACAACGACCTGAAGACCCTCAGCGACCTCGGCAAGCTCGGCGAGTCGATCACCCTTGCCGCCGCGCCCGACTGCGAAGACCGGACGGACTGTGCGAAGGGCCTGAAGGAGGTCTACAAGATCGACATCGAGAAGGTGCTGCCACTCGGCTTCGGCGGCGCACCGACTCGCAACTCCGTCGAAGACGGCGAGTCCCAGCTCGGTCAGTTCGGTACGACCGACCCGACCGTCGAGGAGGCGGGTCTGGTGTTCCTCGAGGACGACAAGGGCCTGCAGCCGGCACAGAACCTCACGCCGGCGGTGAACACCGACTTCCTGAAGGACCACCCCGATGTCGCCGATACGCTCAACGAGCTGTCCGCAGGGCTGACGACCGACCAGTTGATGGATCTCAACAACCAGGTCGACAGCGAGCGGGTCGCGGTGCCGGATGCGGTCGAGCAGTACCTCACCGACGAGGGCCTGCTGTAACGGCGTGGTGCGGCCGGATGTTTACCATGTAAACATGGTAAACATGCGCTGTGCGCGGTGAATTCACCGTGCACAGCAGACGATTGCCGTGCAGAGCGCGGGCCATTCTGCGCGCCTGCCAATCCGCCCGTACGTCGCGCCGACCCCACGGCGTACCGCGCGGGCGGGAAGTTTCCCCGGTGGGTCGGGCGCTGTTCACCCGGCGTTGGTGATGCGCAACGAGGCTTGGAGGCGGCACCGAGCGGTGCCGCTCCTCGGCTCAGGGACACCGACATGACCTTCGGAATCGGCGACATGACTCGCGGTGCGCGGCGGCGCCCGTCCGACCATGCGACGGTCGAGACCGGCCGCCGTCTCACCCAACACCTGCGTCGGCTCGACGAGCACCGCAACCGCATCGACTATGTCGAGCGCGCGGTGGACGACACGACCACCGAGGTGGGCCAGTTGAGCAGCCGACTCGCGGCGCTCGAGCGCCGGCTCGTCGAATTGCAGGTTGCGGCCGCCTGCTCGTGCAGCCGCGCGTCCGACGCCGACACGCCCGCCGGCGAGTCGCTGCAACGCTGACACCTGCCGTGCGCGCGTACTCGTCGATGCGTCCGCGGACCGTCGCGGTCGTTCAGGCGCGCAGCGCATCGGTACGCCTGCCGCGCAAGGTGCTGCTCGACCTCGCCGAGCGCGCGGTGATCGACTGGGTGGTCGGCCGCGTACGCCGCGCGGCGACCGTCGACCAGGTCGTCGTCGCGACCACCGACGATCCGTCCGACAATGCGCTCGCCGCGCATTGCCGGGACGCCGGCTATCCCTTCGTGCGCGGATCGACGACGGATGTGCTCGATCGCGTGGTCACCGCGGCCGCGTCGGAGCGCGCCGACGTCGTCGTCCGGCTACGGGGCCACAGCCCGCTCGTCGACCCCGACGTCGTCGACCTCGTCGTCCGCACCCACCTGAGCGAGCGACGCGACTACACGGCCAACCGGCTGCCCGAACCTCAACCCCACACGTACCCGCCGGGCCTCGACGTCGAGGTCGTCAGCATGGCCGCGCTCACCGATGCCTGGGCCTCGCGCCGTGACCGCGGCCGCGAAGGCGACGTCACGTCCTACCTCTACGAGGCGCCGGGCCGGTTCAACGTACGACTGGTGGGCGCTCCCGTCGAGACGGCCGACGCGCGCTGGTCGATCGGCACCCGCGCCGACCTCGAGGCGCTGCGCGCGCTCGTCGTCGCGGCACACGCCGAGCTCTCGACACCGTGGACCGACCTGCTCGCGGTGTGGCAGCGGCATCCCGAGATCGCCGCCCTCAACGACCGCGCCGGTCTGGTGAGCTAGACACGACCTGGGCAAACGACCCACCAACCGTGCGGCCCGCGGACCCGTCGGAGTTAGGATCGTTCGTCGGAGTGGGCCAGGGAGCTCCGCGATGTACGCACCCAGACCTTGAGGACACCCAGCACGGATGACGACGCGATGGACGCCCCGCCGGATCGCGACCGGGATCGGCCGCCGCGCCAAACGGTTGGCCACCGCAGGCTCGCCGGAAACGGCGGGAGTGCCGCCGACGCGCAGCAGTCCGCCGGCGGTCAGCGTGATTCTGCCGATCTACAACGTCGAGAACTACCTTCGCGAGTGCCTCGACAGCGTGCTCGCCCAGAGAGGCGGCGATCTCGAGGTGATCGTGGTCGACGACGGGTCGCCCGACCGCTCGGCCGACATCGCCGCCGAGTACGCCGCACGAGATCGGCGGGTCAGGCTCGTCAGCCGCCCGAACGGCGGCCTCGGGGCCGCCCGGAACACGGGGTTGGAACACGCGACCGGCGAGTACGTCGCCTTCGTGGACTCCGACGACCGGCTGCCGCCCGGCGCCCTTGCCGCGATGCTCGCGAGCGCGCGTACGTCCGGGTCCGACATGGTCGTCGGGTCGGCACGCAGGTTCTCGACCACCAGCGTCTGGAAGCCGACTTGGGTCGACGATCTGCACGATCGGACGCGTACCGGCATCACGATCGACGACTTCCCCGCGCTCGTGCGCAACAACTACACCTGGGGAAAGCTCTACCGCCGCACCTTCTTGACGGCGCAGGAGGCAACGTTCCGGGAGGGCGTCTCGTACGAGGACCAGCCGCTGATCACCCGCCTCTACATCGCCGCGTCGGCCATCGACGTACTCCCCGACGTTGCGTACGAGTACCGCGCCCGCGAGGACGCCAGCTCCATCAGCCAGCAGACGGCGTCCCTGTCCGACCTGCGCGACCGGGTCTCTGCGTGGCAGGAGAGTCGGCGCGAGTTCGCCGAGACGGCTTCGCGGGCGGTGTACGACGCATGGCTGCAGACACTGTTCGACGCGCACTTCCACTGGTATCTCAGCAGCCCCGGCACCGTCGACCTCGCGTACTGGGCGACGCTGCGCAGCGCGATCGTCGACCTGACCGACCGCGCGCCGCAGGCGATCTGGGATGCCACCCCGCCGGAGCGGCGGGTGCCGATCGAGCTCGCACGACGCAATCGCCGCGCCGACGTGCAGGAGTTCGTCCGCTGCGACGGCTACCTGCCGCAGCTGTTCCCCGCGACCGTGGTCGACGGGGGCGTACGTCACGACCTGCCGTTCCACGATGACCCCGAGCTCGACGCCGCCCTGTTCGTACGCCGACCCGAGCAGCTGAGGTTGTCGCACTCGGTGCAGAGGTTCAGCTGGGCCGACGGCTCGACCATGAAGATCGCCGGCTGGGCGTACATCCGCCACATCGACCTGGTCGGACGTGACGTGGAGACGACGCTCGTCCTTCGCAACGAGCGCACCGGCGCGGAGCACACGTTCGCGTCCGTCGGCCACGACGACCCGGGGTTCCCTCCGCCCGACGAGGACGCGTGGGTCGACTACCACGGTGGTGAGTTCGAGTTCGCCGTACCGATGGACGAGGTGGTCGGCGCCAACCGGCGCGACGGCGACGTGTGGCACATACGTCTGCGGGTCAGCAGTCTCGGGTTCACCGTCGAGGACACCGTCAGCCGAGTCCGGCGCAGCAGCTCGTCGGGGGTTCCGTACTCGGGCGAGCTGTCCAACGGCGACCTGATCACCGTGATGTGGCGCCTCCATGCACCGTTCCGGCTCGGCCTGCGCAGCCTGCGGGTCGAGGCCGTCGACGTCGCGCTCGCCGGGAGATCGCTTCGCGGCACGCTCTCGGGTCCCGAGGCGAACTGGGTCCGCGAGGTGCAGATCCGTAGCGAAGCGGGCAGTACGCTTCGAGCGCACGGCGGTTCGCGACGGTGCGTTCACCCTTCGGGTCCCGCCCGCCGACCTCAGCGCGGCGGAGCCCGCCGCACCGCACCGGTCTCGGGTCGTCGCAACGCTCGCGTCCGGCGAGGTCGTCCCGCTCGCCCGGCGCAGCGCACGCGCGATCGACGTCGCCGAGGTCCTGCCGGGCAGCGCACTCGCGGTCGAATGCACCCGGCTGGGCGAGCTCGGGCTCGTCGAGTGGCGGCTCGCCGCGTACGCCGACTCCGTCGAGGTCTCGGCCGACGGGGTTGCGCGCGTCACCGGCCGGGTACTCGGACCGAACGCAGAGACCATCGCGGTCCGGCTGAAGAGCAAGAAGACCGAGACCCGAAGCAAGCAGACCCCCATCGACGGCGCGCAGTTCGTCGTCGATCTTCCGCTGCGCAGCGCCGCGTACCGCTTCGGCGACCTCCCGTTGCCGGCGGGGACCCACGACATGACCGCCGAGGTGCACGTCTCCGGCTCCGACGAGCCGACGACGGTGCCGCTGTTGGTGTCTCGCGAGTTGAACGATGCGTTGCCCCTACCTGTCCAGTCGCGTGAGCTCGAAGGCGTCGTCGAGCGCGGCGTACACAACCTGGTACGCATCTCGCTGAATCGGCCACTCGGCCGCGCGGCGGGCAGGGTACGACAGAATCGCCTGCGCGCCGCCAGCGGCGAGAAGTTCGCGACCGGTCGGCGTCGCGGTCTGCTGATTCGCTCGTACTTCGGCGAGTCGGCGACGGACAGCGGGCTCGGCCTGCAACGCGAGCTGCAGCGTCGCGGCGTCGACATGGACATCTACTGGTCGGTGCAGGACCATTCGATTCCGGTGCCCGACGGCGCCATCCCGGTGATCCAGAACAGCTACGAGTGGTACGGGCTGCTCAACTCGGCGAAGTACTACCTCGACAACATGTACCAGCCGGAATACCACCAGAAGCCCGACGGCCAGGTCATCATCCAGACCTTCCACGGGTACCCGTTCAAGACGATGGGCCACCCGCACTGGGAGCAGTCGCACTTCTCGCGCGCGAAGATCGACTCGTACGACGCGCGCGCCCGCGACTGGGACTACCTCGTCTCGCCGGCGTCGTACGCGACGCCGTTGCTCAAGCGCGACTTCGCGTACGACGGCGAGGTGCTCGAGATCGGCTACCCACGCAACGACGTCCTGTTCGCGCCAGAGGCGCCGCAGATCCGGGCCGAGGTGCGGCGGGTGCTCGGCATCGCCGATCATCAGACCGCGGTGCTGTACGCGCCGACGTTCCGCGACTACCTCTCGCCCGACGACATGCGTGCCGAGATGGTCGACTTCCTCGACCTCGACGAGGCCGCCCAGGGGCTCGGTGGCGACTACGTGCTGCTGGTGCGAGGCCACGCGTTCAACGCGCGTACGGACACGCGGGTCGGACGCCGCGGAGGCATCATCGACGTGACCGACTACCCGCTCGTATCCGACCTCTATCTCGCCGTCGATGCTGCGGTCGTCGACTACTCGTCGCTGCGTTTCGACTTCGGGGTGACGGGCAAGCCGATGATCTTCCACGTGCCCGACCTCGAGCACTACAAGTCGACGCGCGGTTGGCTGTTCGACTACGAGCCGACCGCTCCGGGCCCGCTCGTCTCCACGACCGGCGACGTGGTCGACTCGCTCCTCGAGCTCGACGCCGTCGCCAAGCGGTATCGCAATGCGTACAACACCTTCCGGCATGCGTACCTCGACCTCGAGGACGGTCACGCGTCGGCCCGGCTGGTCGATCAGGTCTTCGTGCCGCGTGGTGACGCGCCGCCGGCGTAGGACGGGTCTGGCAACCCGCCGGGCCGCTCGAACGTCGATACCATGTGCCGACGTTCGAAATGACAGGGAGTGGTACTGAGTGAGTTCTCGGATCCCGCGCGCGGGGGCGACCGCGCGGGCGATGGCCCGGCGGATGCCGCATCCCGTACGCCGCCGACTCACTCTCGCGTTGCACCGCTCGCCGATCGGGCGCCGGATGGGCCGCGACGCGCCGTTCGTCAGCGTCGTCGTCGCCGCAACGGGCAGCCACGCGCCATTCCTCGCCGAATGTCTCGACAGCATCCGTGAGCAGACTCGCGGGGAGTTCGAGGTCGTCGTCGTGCCGTACGGCGACGGCGAGCAGTGCGCCGAGATTGCCGCGACGTACGGCGAAGGCGACTGGAGGTTCGACCTCGCGCCGCCCGCCGCCGGTTACGGCGCCGCCCTCAACGTCGGCGTTCGCCACACCCATGGCGAGTTCCTCGCGTTCACCGGAGCGGCCGACACGCTACCCCCGGATGCGTTGGAGCGACTCGTCGGGAGCCTCGAGCGCACGGGCTCGGACTTCGCGGTCGGCGCCCTCGCCGACGCGGCGCCCGAGAAGCACCTGATCCGGTCCGAGCACGCTCGGGCACATCGTCGCGAACGGCTGTCGGTCGAGTTCGCCGACGCCCCTGACGCGCTCGTCGACCTGCACGAGGGCAATCGCCTGTTCCGACGCCGGTTCTGGCGTGGGGCGGGCCTCGCGTTTCCCGAGACGGAGACGGGGCCCGTCTCGCTGCCGATCATGCGGGCATACGCCCGTGCGCGCGGGTTCGACCTGCTCAGTGCCGTCACCTATCGCTGGACCAAACGCGGCGACGGGGTGCCGTTCGGCTACCTCATCCCTGCCGCGCACGGTCTCCGGGAGTGGCGAACGGCCGAGCGTGCGATCCGGGCGGAGCTCGAGCGGCACGGATCTGCCGACGCGATCGATGCCTGGCTGTACGCGGTACTCGATATCGGGTTGCGCCCGTACGTCGGCGACGTGGAGCGACTCGACAAGCAGGAGTGGGCAGTGCTCCGCGACACCGCCACTGAGCTCTCGGAGCGCGCGTCCGACGCCGTCTGGTCGCGCGTACGCCCGGAGGCGCGCGTCGCGACCTGGCTTGCCGCGCACGGCATGCGTACGCACCTCGAGACGTTCGTCGCGCAGCGGTGGTTCGAGAACGGCCAGCACCCGACGTACGTCCGCGACGGCGTCGTGTACGCGCGCCTGCCGCATGCGGACGCCGACGAGCTCGAGATCCCGGCGCAGTGCTTCGCGATGACAGAGCGAGACGTACGCGCGGTCGTGAGCGTGCAGCGGCTGAACTGGAGCGCTCGGGCGCTGCAACTCGACCTGTTCGGCTACGTGCGGTTCGTGGAGACGGCCGATCGGCCGCCCGAGGTCGAGGTCGCGCTCGTCCGCGGCGACGAGCGGCTTGCACTCGACTCGCAGGTGACGGCCGATCCTGTCGTGACGCGGCACGCGGCACAGCCGTACCAGAACTACGACAACGGCGCGATCCATGCCACGGTCGCGCTCGATGCGCTGGCGGGGTGCGCGCGAGGCGAGTGGATGCTCGAGGTCACCCTCACCGCCGACGGCATCACGCGCACGATCGGGGCGATCGAGCTCTCGTGGCAGGGCTCGGCGGCGGCGCTGCGCTCCCATGCGGATGCGACGGTCGCGGTGGCACCCCGCTGGGACGCCGATGGCGGGCTGGTGTTCGAGGTCTCCGATCCGATCGAGGAGCCCGTACGCTCCGAGCCGCGGGGCGGCTTCGTGATCGAGGACGTCACCCTCGACGGCACCGTGGTGGATCTGGTCGCCACCTGCCCGGGTGAGCCGTCCGTCGCGCTGGAGTCGGGCGGGCGGCGGCTCGACGGTGTGGTCACGCCCGACGGCGACGCGCGCGTACGGGTCCGCTTCGACATGACGCTCGATGCGTGGTCACTCGGCCGACGTCCCGCGCCGACGGGCGCGTACCACGTGCGCTGCACGCTCGATGGCGAGGCGGTGGCGGCAGAGTTCGCCGGCGGGCTGCTCGACGACCTGCCGCGTGACCACGTCGACTCGACGTACCGGATGCGACTGCGGAGGTCGCCGCACGGCGCCCCGGTCGTCGAGCTCGGCGTACCGCTGGGGCCCGGTGAACAGGGTTCGTACGCGCAGGCACGGTTGCAGCAGGAGTACGCCGGCGAGCACAAGATCGACGAGCATGCGGTCTACCTGCAGGCGTACGCCGGGCAGAGCGCGACCGACAGCCCGCTCGCGATTCACCAGGCGCTGCGTCGGGAGCGACCGGATCTCACCCTGTACTGGGGAGTTGTCGACCATGCTCAGTGGGTGCCCGAGGGTGGCGTGCCGCTGCTGATGCGCAGCCGGGCGTGGTACGACGTGCTCGCGACCGCCGCGTACGTCGTCTCGAACATCGACTTCGAACGCTGGTTCGTACGCCGTCCGGGGCAGCGGGTGCTGCAGACGTACCACGGTGTGCCGTCGAAGACGATGGGCATCGGACTCTGGCGCGAGAAGCGCTTCACACCGTTGCGCATCGAACAACAGCTCGCGCGCACGTCGTACCTCTGGGATGCGCTGCTGACGCCGACGCCCGAGGTCAACCGCTACTACCGCGATGCGTTCCGATACCAGGGCACCATCCTCGACCGCGGGTATCCGCGCGACGACGCCCTCGCCTCCGATCGGGCGGACGAGATCCGGGCGGCCGTACGCGAGCGGCTCGGCATCGGCGACGCGCAGACCGCCGTGCTCTACGCGCCGACCTGGCGCGACGACGTCGCCACCGGCTATCGGTCGGCGCCGTTCGTACGCCACCTCGACGTCGAGTCGGCGACCCGGCAGCTCGGCGATGCGTACGTCGTGCTCGTGCGTGGGCATCGGTTCCACGCACCGACGGGTGGGGCCGGTGGCAATGTCATCGACGTGACGTCGTACCCCGAGATCAACGACCTGATCCTGGCCTCCGATGCCGCCGTGCTCGACTATTCGTCGTTGCGGTTCGACTACGCCGTCACCCGCAAGCCGATGGTCTTCTGCGTACCCGACCTCGACGAGTACGCAGGCGGCGTCAGGGGCTTCCTATACGACTTCCGCGAGACCGCGCCCGGCCCGCTCGTCGACGACACCGACGGCGTCGTCGGTCAGCTCCGCCGACTCGAGGAGCTCGTGGCCGAGCACGCCGACGCGTACGACCGGTTCAACGCCACGTACAACCGCTGGCAGGACGGGCGATCCGCCGAACGCGTCGTCGACGCGTTCTTCACCTAGGTGGTGTCGGGGTTGCGGCGATACCAAGTTCACTTGGTATGGCCGCACTTCACCAGGCGTCGGTGCCTAGGGAAGTGAGCGACACCTGGTGAACTTGGTATCGCCGCAGCCACCCGGGCCCACCCGGTGGCCCGCGCTCAGTCGGGGTCGACCCCGTCGAGGTCCTCGGCCGCGTCGGCGGCGTCGCGATGCGACTCGAACGGATCCGCTCGGCGCAGGTCGATCACGTGTCCCGTGCCTCCGTCGAGCAGCGCGTCGAGCGATGCGCGCGCGACCGACATCGAGTCGAGTAGCGAGTCCGCGGGCTCCTGCCCGAAGGCCTTCGTTCGCATGGGCGTGGCGGTCCGCTCCGGGTTGATGCACTGCACGCGTACGCCCGACCCGCTCCACTCGTCGGCGAGCGCCTGGGTGAGGTTGACGATCGCGGCCTTGGCCGACGAGTACAGGCTATAGCCGCCGCGTCCCCGGGTGTACGAGCTGGACGTGAACAACAGCAGGCAGCCCCGCGAGGCGGCGAGGTGCGGGAAGAACTCCTGCGCGATGAAGATCGGCGCCACGTAGTTCGTCTCCGTCGCCTGGTAGATCGTCTCCTCGGACGCGTCCTCGAGCAGCCCGCGCGGCAGTACGCCGGCGGTGTTGACCACGAAGTCGATCGCGTCGGTCTTCTCGAGTACGGTCCGGGCCGCCGCGGCGATATCGGGACGCCGCTCGACATGGGTCTGCGTGCCCGATCGGCTGAACGTGTGCACGTCCGCGCCGTAGCTCCGGGCCAGGTCGGCGATATCGGCGCCGATGCCGTAGCTGCCGCCGAAGACCACCATGGTCTTGCCCTCGAGCGCGGCGCGGTACTGCTCGTCCGTACGAGCCTCGGGCGCCTCGTGGCTGGTCAGCTGGAACAGCTTGTCGGCGATATAGACGTCGATCGGCTCGGTGACCTTCATGTTGCGCTCGTCGCCGGCGACGACGCCGATGGGCACGTCGGGCAGGTAGCGGAGCACCACGGTGCAGTCGTCGGTCGCGACGAAATCCGCGTCGCCGACCGCGTGCTCGTACGCCAGCTTGAGCGTGCGCGCGCGGAACGCCTGCGGCGTCTGTCCGCGGCGCAGCTGTGACCGCGGCGGGATCTCACGGATGGTGTTGGCGTCGTCGACCTCGACGATCGTGTCGGCCGACGGAATCGCAGTGTCGACCGCGTCGTACTCGTCGAGCGCCGCGTAGCAGTCACGGATGCTGCGCGCGCTCACCAGCGGGCGTACCGCATCGTGGAACAGCACCTTCGCGTCGTCGGACTCGACGGTCGCGAGCGCCTTGAGGGTCGTGTCGTTGCGCGTGTCGCCGCCTTCGAGCACGTGCCGCACCTTGGTGTAGCCGCCCGACCTCACGATCGAGTGCACGGCGTCGAGGTGTCCCGCCGCCATCATCACGACGATCTCGTCGACGTCGTCGTGCGCGTTGAGCACGGACAGCGTGTGCTCGAGGATCGTGCGGCCGGCGATCTTGATCAGCTGCTTCGGGATGTCGAGGCCGACGCGCGTACCCGTGCCGCCCGCGAGGAGCACCGCAACGTTCGAGGTCATGGCAACAGACGATCTCAGACGGCGGTCGGCGGTGGCCATCCGGCCTGACGTACGACCGCGGTCTGATGTGCGTCGGTCGTCGTGGACATACGCTCGTCGGCATGCGGTTCCCGGGCGAGCACTGGTTACGTGAGCATCCCCTGCTCGTTGACCTCGTTGTCGCCGGCATCCTGATGATGCCGTCTGCGCTGGCCGCGCTCGTCACCCACGAGTTCGTGTACGCGCTCGACGTCGTGATGTTCGGGGCCATCATCTTCCGGCGTACGGCGCCCGTAGCGAGCTTCGGCATCCTGACGCTCGCTCTGGTCGCCCAGGTCGTGCTGCGCGACACGCCGCAATGGGGTGACTTCGCCTTCCCGGTCGGCCTGTACGCCATCGCCGCGTACGGGCCGACCTGGGCGCGGTGGACAGGCCTCGGAATCGGTTTCGTCGGCGCGGTGGTGGCGACCGACAGCTGGGGGTACGACCAGGACGCCACCGGCTATCAGCTGATCGTGTTCGTCGCGCTTGCCGCCATCGTGCTGTTCTCGTGGACACTCGGCGACCGCATGCGTACGCGCCGGGCGTACGTGGCCGAACTCGAGGAGCGGGCCGTCCAACTCGAGCGCGAGGCCGAGCAGCAGGCGAGGATCGCCGCAGCCGCCGAACGTGCACGCATCGCGCGCGAGATGCACGACGTCGTCGCGCACAGTCTCTCGGTGATCGTCGTCCAGGCCGACGGCGCGTTGTTCGCCGCGCGCAAGCGTCCGGAGGCGGCAACCGAGACGCTCGCGACGATCTCGCAGACCGGGCGGGAGTCCCTTGCGGAGATGCGGAGGCTGATCGGGCTGCTGCGTGGCGAGGAGAATGCGGACGTACGTACGCCCATGCCGGGCGGGGCCGACCTGCCGAACCTGGTCGACCAGGTCGCGGCGAGCGGTGTCGACGTCGGGCTCGCGGTCGACGGCGAGCTCGACCGGCTCGGCAGCGGTGCCGGGCTCACGGTGTACCGCGTCGTGCAGGAGGCGTTGACGAACACGCTCAAGCACGGAGGTCCCGATGTGGCGGCGCGCGTACGCATCACCGTCGACGCCGACGGCGCTCACGTCGTGGTCGACGACGACGGACGCGGCGTCGCGACGGCCGACGACGGCAACGGACACGGCATCGCGGGGATGCGTGAGCGGATCGCGGTGCACGATGGCACGATCGTCGCCGGACCCCGTCCCGGCGGAGGCTTCCGGGTCGACGCACGCATACCGCTTGGGGAAGGCGATGGATGAGTGAGCAGGAACGACCGGACGACACGATCCGGGTCTTCATGGCCGACGACCAGCAACTCGTACGCGCGGGCTTTCGGATGCTGATCGAGTCGCAGGACGATCTCCGCGTCGCGGGCGAGGCGGGCAACGGTGCGCAGGCGTGCGACGCGCTGGCCGTCACCGCTGCCGACGTGGTGCTGATGGACGTACGGATGCCGCGAATGGACGGCGTCGAGGCGACTCGCCGGATCACGGCTCGCGGGGAGCGGCCGCGCATCCTCGTACTCACGACGTTCGACCTCGACGAGTACGTGTACGCGGCGCTGCGGGCCGGCGCTTCGGGATTTCTGCTCAAGGACACTCCGCCCGAGGTGTTGCTCGGTGCGATCCGCGATGTCCACGGCGGCGATGCGGTCGTAGCACCCAGCGCCACGCGGCGGATGCTCGAACGCTTTGCCGACGCGATGCCGACGGGTGACGACGATGCGTCCGACCCGCGGCTCGGTGGCCTGACGGAGCGCGAGCTCGAGGTGCTCGAGCTGATCGGTCAGGGGCTGAGCAACCAGGAGATCGCGACGCGCCTCGTGCTCGCCGAGGCGACGGTCAAGACGCACATCGGCCGGGTGCTCGCCAAGACCGGCAGCCGCGACCGGGTACAGCTCGTCGTCCTCGCGTACGACGCCGGCCTCGTCACCCCGCGGCGCTGATGGGTTGTGCCGGGTCGGCGGTGCGGGACTGACTGACGGCGTACGACCGGGGTATGACGGCGGCCGCGGGGGGTCCGGCCCGTGGGCCGATCCGTCGCGGCGCCGAAGTTTCTAGCGTGAGTCACCTACCGAACAGGAAGGTGGCCGATGTCCACGCTCTCGCATGTCCCGGCGTACGCCGACCCGCACACCATCACCGCCGTCGCCGCGACCGGACTGGTCAAGCAGTACGGCGACGGCGACGCCGCCGTTCGAGCGCTCGACGGCGTCGACCTGGCGATCGAGAGCGGCCGGTTCACCGCGATCATGGGTCCGTCCGGCTCGGGCAAGTCCACGCTCATGCACTGCCTCGCCGGCCTCGACCAGGCGACCGAGGGCGCGGTACGTATCGCCGGCGTCGACCTGTCGGGCCTTTCGGACAACGCGCTCACCGACTTTCGCCGCGAACATGTCGGGTTCGTGTTCCAGGCGTTCAACCTGCTGCCGATGCTCACCGCCAAGCAGAACATCCTGCTGCCGCTCGACCTCGCCGGCCGGGACCCCGACTGGGCGTGGTTCGACGAGACGATCGGCGTCCTCGGGCTCGCCGAGCGTCTCGACCACCGGCCGGCCCAGCTGTCCGGAGGACAGCAGCAGCGGGTCGCCGTTGCCCGCGCCCTCCTCGGTCGCCCCGAGGTGATCTTCGCCGACGAGCCGACCGGGAACCTCGACCGACGCTCCAGCGCCGAGGTGCTCGCCTTCCTTCGCCGCGCGGTTCGCGAGCTCGGGCAGACCGTCGTGATGGTGACGCACGACCCCGTGGCGGCGACGCACGCCGACCGGGTGGTGCTCATCGCCGACGGACGGGTCGCCGGCAGCGTCGACGCACCCGACCAGGACGCGATCCTCGCCGCTCTCCGCGACCTCGGGGAGTAGGCGCCCGTGCGTACCTTCGTCCGGGCATCGCTGCGTACTCATGCCCGCCGCTACGTCGCCGTCGCGCTCGCGGTGCTCATCGCGACCGCGTTCATGATCACCACCAACGCCCTGGGCGCCGCCGCGAAGGACGGCTGGCGCGGGGCCATCGCCGCGGAGTTCGAGGGCGCCGATGCCGTGCTCACCGACGTACGACGTGGGGCGGTCGACCGCATCGCGGACACCGAGGGCGTACGCGCCGCCGCCACCAGCGACTCGGGCTTCTTCGCGATCTCCGTCGGCAGTGTCGATGCCACCGCGAGCGTCGGCACCGTCGCGAATGAAGAGGAGCTCCGTTGGCAGCACCTCGCGTCCGGGGACTTCCCGGCCGGCCCGCGACAGGTGCTGCTGAGCACCGATCGTGCCGACGACGCCGGGGTGGCGGCGGGCGACCGGCTCACGGTCGATGTGGGCGCCCGCACCATGGACTTCACGATCGCCGGGACCGTCGAGCCCTCGGCCGGCGACCTGGGCTCGTCGGTGTACGTCTCGGAGTCGGCGATGGCGCGGCTGATGGGCGACGTACCCGCCCGCGTGATCGTCACGCTCGACGGGCCGCCCGACGCGGGCCGGCTCGGCCGGCTCCGCGACGCGGCTCCCGGGGCGACCGTCCAGACGGCCGACGCGTACGTCCACGACCGGCAGCTGGAGGCCACCGGCGACATCGACGTGATGCAGAAGATGCTGTTCGTATTCGCGTCGATCGCGCTGATCGTCGCGGGTCTGGTGATCGCGAACACGCTCGCCATCGTGCTCGCGCAACGTACGCGCGACGTCGCGCTGCTGCGATGCATCGGTGCGAAGCGTCGCCAGATCACCCGCTCCGTACTGCTCGAGACGCTCGTCGTCGCGGTCGTGTCGGCGGTGGCGGGCGTTCTCGGCGGACTCGGCCTCGCGTACGCGGGCGCCGCGCTCATCGGTGCTGCCTGGCCGTCGATTCCCGTGGGTACGCCGAGCCTTTCGCCGCTCGGCATCGCGCTGCCGGTCGGGGTCTCGGTGGGCGCGGCACTCGTCGCGGCGCTCGTGCCCGCTCGCCGGACGAATCGGCTGTCGCCCCTCGCGGCGCTGCGACCGGAGGTCGAGCCGGTGGGCCGGTCTCGCCCCGGCATCATGCGGATCGTCGCCGCGGGCGTGGTGCTCTGTGCCGGTTTCGGCGCGATGGCGTCGGCGGCGGCATCGGGCTCGCTCCCGGTCGGAATGGTGGGAGGCGGTGTCTCGTTCGCCGGCGTCCTGCTGCTGGGCCCGGTCCTGGTTCCCGGGCTGATCGACGGCGTCCGCCCGGTGGTCGGCCGGATCGGCGGCGTACCGGGACGACTGGCGGCGGCGAACGCCGTGCGTAACCGGCGCCGTACCGCCGCGACCTCTGCCGCCCTGCTGATCGGCGTCACCCTGATCTCGACGGTGGTCGTCGGTACCGCATCGATGAAGGGCTCCGTCGCGACGGAGATGGACACGCGGGCACCGATCGACATGGTTCTCGACGGCGAACGACCCCTCGACGGTCGTACGGTCGACCGCGTGGGCGCCATCGACGGCGTCGGCGATGCAGCCTCGCTGGACGGGACCCGGGTCACGCTCGGCAGTGCCGACTCCAAAACCGTTGCGGTCGGTGTCGACGAGGCCGCATCGGCGGTCGTACGCCCGGACGGCGAGCTGCGAGACGTCCGGGCCGACCAGGTGTACGTCCCGTTCGAGGTCGCCGACCGGGCGTCGCTGGTCGACGGCGACCGGGTACGGGTCAGCGGGCCGGACGGCTCCCGGAGGCTCGAGGTCCGCACCGGCGAGGACTGGGGTGCGACGGCGGTCGTCTCGGCGGGCACCCTTGCGACGCTCGACGAGCGCCCACAGCCGTACGCGGTGTGGTTGCGCGCCGCGGACGGTGCAGACGTCGGCACGGTTGTCGGTGAGCTCAACTCACTGGCGGGGGAGGTCGACGGGTCGATCGACGGATCGCTCCCACAGCGCAAGCAGGTCATGACGGCGATGGACGTCGTGCTCGCCGTGACCGTCGGGCTGCTCGGCGTCGCCGTGATCATCGCGATCGTCGGGGTCGGCAACACGCTCAGCCTCTCGGTGCTGGAGCGCGTTCGAGAGAACGCGCTGCTGCGGGCGCTCGGCCTGCGCAAGGGCCAGCAGCGGGCGATGCTCGCCGTCGAGGCGCTGCTGATCGCGTCGGTCTCGACCGTGCTGGGCATCGCGCTCGGGCTCGCGTACGCGTGGTTCGGTATCCGGACGCTGGCGGTCGAGGAGTTCGTGACCACGCCGACGGTCGAGATCCCGGCCGGGCAGCTGGTCGCGGTGTTCGTGGTCGCCGCGGTCGCCGGGCTGCTCGCGTGCGTACTCCCCGCCCGTCGCGCCGCCGCGATCCCGCCGGCGGCCGGCCTGGTGGCCGACTGAACGAACCGCAGCTGCCCCGTGAGCCGGACGTTTGGCGAGGACACGCCCGCGTGTCTCCGCGCGAACGCCCGGCCCACGGGCGCGGGGCGGAGTTCGCGGACGGCGGTGTGAGGGAGCCCACGCGGTACGGGGGTTACGCGTTAGCCATGCCGGATTAACCTGGAGGCACTAGCACGCCGAGCAACGTCCGGTACCCGCACGGCGGGACTGGAACGAAAGGCAGAGCGATGAGACGCTTCTCGATCGGCGTGGTCGGAGCCGGACGAGTCGGGGCCGTTCTCGCGGCCGCGTTCGTGGCATCGGGCCACCAGGTCACCGCCGTCAGCGGCCGTTCGCCGGCCTCGCAGACGCGCATCGAAACGCTGCTCCCGGGCATTCCCGTACGCGACCCCGCCCGTGTCGCGGCGAGCGCCGACATCCTGCTGCTCGCGGTACCTGATGATGTATTGGAACGGACGGCGGCGTCCCTAGCCGAAAGCGGTTCGATCGGAAGCGGTCAAGTAGCCGTCCACACCAGCGGCCGGCACGGCGTCGACGTACTGGCGGCGCCCGCAGAGGCGGGCGCGGCGGTGCTCGCGATGCACCCCGCGATGACGTTCACCGGCACCGACGTCGACCTCGGCCGCCTGGCGAGCACCGTGTTCGCGCTCACCGGCGGCGACGCCGTGCGCGACACCGGGGAGGCGCTCGTCGCCGGCCTCGGCGGTACGCCGGTCTGGCTGAGCGAGGACCAGCGAGTCCTCTACCACGCGGCGCTCGCACACGGCGCCAACCACCTCGTCACGCTCGTGACCCAGGCGCAGGAGCTGCTGCGGTCGACGGGCATGCCCGACCCGTCCGGCGTACTCCGGCCGCTGCTGTCCGCCGCCCTCGACAACGCGCTCGCCTACGGCGATGCGGCGCTCACGGGCCCGGTCGTGCGCGGCGACGTCGCGACGGTCGAGGCGCACGTCGACGCCCTCGCGGACGCTCCCGGCCCGATCCGGGACGCGTACGTCTCGATGGCGCGGGCGACGACCGAGCACGCGGTCGCGTCCGGCAGCCTCGACGGTGGTCGCGGCCGAGACCTGAAGCGGGTACTCGACGAGGCCGACTGGGACTCGCTGGCGCAGATCGCGGCCGGCATCCGCTGATGCCCGCGCGCGTCGCGTACACACCCGACGAGCTCGACACCGCGCTGGCCGACGCCCGGGCGCACGGCCGCCGCATCGCGTTCGTGCCGACGATGGGCGCCATCCACGACGGTCATCTCGGTCTCGTCGAGACCGCGCGCGAGCACGGCGACCTGATCGTCGCGTCCGTGTTCGTCAACCCGACGCAGTTCGGGCCGGGCGAGGACTACGAGCGCTATCCGCGCGATCTCGGGCGCGACGTCGAGCTGCTCGGCGGCGCCGGTGTCGACATCGTGTTCGCTCCCGACGTCGAAACGGTCTATCCCCCGGGCACGGAGGACGTCACGGTTGACCCGGGCCCGCTCGGGCAGGTCCTCGAGGGTGTCTCCCGGCCGACGCACTTCCGCGGTGTTCTCACCGTCGTCGCCAAGCTGTTCGCGTTCGTACGCCCGGGCGCCGCGGTGTTCGGTGAGAAGGACTACCAGCAGTTGGTGCTGGTACGTCGGCTCGCTCGTGCCCTGCACACGGGTGTCGACGTCGTGGGCCGACCGATCGTGCGCGACGGCGACGGGCTGGCGAAGTCGTCGCGGAACGCCTTTCTGAGCGACGCGGAACGAGCGACGGCGCTCGTACTGTCGCGGGCCTTGCACACCGGAGCGGCGGCACGTTCACGCGGTGCTGAGGCCGTGACCGCGGCCGCGCGCGGCGTCCTGGCCGGCGCCGACGGCGTGCATCTCGACTATCTCGCGCTGACCGATGCGGAGCTCGGTGAGCCGGCCGGCGGGCGAGCTGCTCGGCTGCTGGTGGCCGCGCGGGTCGGCTCGACCCGGCTGATCGACAACCTCGGCTTCGACCTTCCCGACGATCCAGGGACCACACCACGATGATCCGAACCATGCTCAAGAGCAAGATCCACCGGGCCACGGTGACGCAGGCCGACCTGCACTACGTCGGTTCCGTGACCGTCGACGCCGACCTGCTCGACGCTGCCGACATCCTTCCCGGCGAGCTCGTGCACATCGTCGACATCGACAACGGGGCGCGCCTCGAGACGTACGCGATCGAGGGCGAGCGCGGCAGCGGCGTCATCGGCATCAACGGTGCCGCCGCGCACCTCGTACACCCAGGAGACCTGGTCATCCTGATCGCGTACGCGCAGCTTGCCGACGCCGAGGCGCGTGCGTACCGGCCGCGGATCGTGTTCGTCGACGCGGACAACGCGATCGCCCGTTTCGGCTCGGATCCGGCCGAGGCTCCCGGGGAGTCGGGCCTGGTGCGCGGTGACCTGGTCCGGGGCTGACGTCCGGCTGCCGTCGCGGCTGGCGGCGCCGGCGCCGGGCTGGCGCACGACCGCCGACGTCGTGGTCATCGGATCGGGTATCGCGGGGCTGAGCGCCGCGCTGCGAGCCCAGACCCTGGGACGAGTCGTGGTCGTCACCAAGGACCGGCTGCACGCCGGTTCGACCCGGTTCGCGCAGGGCGGCATCGCTTCGGCGATCGACCCGGGCGACAGTCCCGACGAGCACCTGCGCGACACCCTCACGGCGGGTGCCGGACTCTGTGCCGCCGACGCGGTCCGCGTACTCGTCGACGAGGGTGCCGATGCTGTACGCGAGCTCATCGACTGGGGCGCCGAGCTCGATCGCGGCGACGACGGCAGGCTGTCACTGACCCGCGAGGGCGGGCACCGAAGGGCGCGCATCGCGCACGCCGGGGGCGATGCGACCGGTGCCGAGATCCAGCGGGCGCTCGTCGCGGCCGTACGCGCGGCGCCGAGCATCGAGGTCATCGAGCACGCGTTCGCGCTCGACGTACTGACCGACGGCGACGGCGCGGCCGTCGGCGTGACGCTGCACGTGCTGGGCGAGGGCGAGAGGGATGGCGTCGGGGCCGTCGACGCGGGTGCGGTGATCCTCGCCACCGGCGGAATGGGACAGGTGTACCGGTCGACGACGAACCCGACGGTCTCGACCGGTGACGGGATCGGACTCGGGCTGCGCGCCGGTGCGAGCGTGCGCGATATGGAGTTCGTGCAGTTCCATCCGACGGTGCTGTGGCTCGGCGAGAGTGCCCGCGGGCGCCAACCGCTGGTGTCCGAGGCGGTACGCGGCGAGGGCGCCTTCCTGGTCGACGCGACCGGCGACCGGTTCATGGCCGACGTGCACGAGCTCGGAGATCTCGCTCCGAGGGACGTCGTCGCCAAGGGCATCATGCGACGGATGCTGGAGACGGGCGAGCCCCACATGTGGCTCGACGGTCGCCACCTCGGCGCGGACTTCTGGCAGCGGCGATTCCCGACCGTGCTGGCGGCCTGTCGCTCGCATGGCATCGACCCCGCGACCCGGCCGATCCCCGTCGTGCCGGCCTGTCACTACGCATCGGGCGGCGTCGTCACCGACGTCGACGGGCGTACGCGGGTGCGCGGCCTGTACGCGTGCGGCGAGGCGGCGTCGTCGGGTGTCCACGGCGCCAACCGCCTCGCGTCCAACTCGCTTCTCGAAGGCCTGGTGTTCAGCCGGCGGATCGTCGCGGCGCTCGAATCCGACGGTCCGGTCGTACGCGGGGCCGCCGAGCCCCATGCCGATGCCGGTGTGCTCGATGCCGAGGCGGTCCCGGAGCTGCAGGAGATCATGACCGCGGGCGTCGGTGTCCTCCGCGACCGCGATCGACTGGACGCGGCCGTGCACAAGCTCACTTCGCTCGCGGTGCCCGGACGGCCGCGGGTCGAGGACTGGCAGGCCACCAACCTCGTGACGGCCGCCGCGGCGATCGCGCTCGCGGCCCGTGAACGCCGCGAGACCCGCGGATCGCACTGGCGTGACGACTATCCGCATCGAGACGACACCGGCTGGGCCGGTCACCTCGAGACCACGCTGCAGGACGGCTTGCTGCGTACGACCCTGCGACGCGCGGAGGTGACCGATGGGCAATGAACTCGACGTGGGGTCGCTTCGCGGCTGGCTCGCGGACGTACTCGCGGAGGACCTCGACGGTGGTGTCGACGCGACCTCGCACGCCACGGTCGCGGCGACGGCGATGGCGACCGGAGACGTCGTCGCCCGCCGCGACGGCGTTGTCGCCGGACTGGCGTTGATCGAGCCCGTGGTCCGGCTCGCGGGAGACGCCGACTGCGACGTGGTTCTCCGGGTCGCCGACGGCGATCGCGTACGCGCCGGTGACGCCGTTGCGTCCGTGACGGCCGCGACCCGGGCATTGCTGACCGCCGAGCGCACCCTGCTGAACCTGCTGTGCCACCTCGGGGGCATCGCGACCGAGACCCGACGCTGGGTCGACGCCGTCGCAGGCAGCGGCTGCGCGGTCCGTGACACCCGCAAGACGACTCCGCTGATGCGGCGCCTCGAGAAGTACGCGGTGCTCTGCGGCGGCGGAGTGAACCATCGGATGTCGCTGTCCGACGAGGCCCTGATCAAGGACAACCATGTGGTCGCGGCCGGGGGCGTCGCGGCGGCGTACCGCGCGGTTCGCGCCGAGTACCCCGGGCTCGTCGTCCAGGTGGAGGTCGACACGTACGACCAGGCGGTCGAGGCCGCCGAGGCCGGAGCCGACCTGCTGCTGCTCGACAACATGGACGTCACCGAGCTGCGCCGGGTCGCCGCCGCGCTCGGAGATCGCGTGACGCTGGAGGCGAGCGGGGGTCTGACCCTCGACCGCGCGGCCCTGGTGGCGTCGACCGGTGTCGACTACGTTGCCGTCGGGGCCCTGACGCACTCGGCGCCGGTGCTCGACCTCGGGCTCGACCTGCGTACCGCCCCGGAAGGGGGATGACATGCTGCTCTGTATCGATGTGGGCAACAGCCACACCGTCGTCGGCGTGCTCGACGGCGAGGAGCTTGTTGCGCATTGGCGGGTCTCCACCGACGAGCATCGAACGGCCGACGAGTGGGACGTACTGCTCGGCAGTCTCCTCCGCGCCCGCCAACTCGACCCCCGTACGCATATCGACGGGGTGAGCGTGTGTTGCACCGTCCCTGCCGTCGTTCACGAGATCCGCGACCTGCTGCACCGCCATCTGGCCGACGCCGCGACGTCGATGATCGAGCCCGGCACGCGTACCGGGCTGGCGTTGCAGGTCGACAACCCGCGCGAGGTCGGTGCCGACCGCATCGCGAACGCCCTCGCCGCGTCGCGGCTGTACGGCGGTCCCTGCATCGTGGTCGACTTCGGCACGGCGACCACGTTCGACGTCGTCAACGCCGAGAACCAGTACGTCGGTGGGGCGATCTCGCCCGGAATCGAGATCTCCCTCGACGCATTGGGGCGTCGAGGCGCCCAGCTCCGTACGGTCGAGCTGCAGCGGCCCCGCTCGGTGATCGCCAGAAACACCGTTGAGGCACTGCAGTCCGGCCTGTTGTACGGATTCGCCGGCCAGGTCGACCGCATCGTCGACCGGATGATCGACGCCCTCGGCGCACAGACCGACGACGTCTCGGTCATCGCGACCGGCGGCCTCGCCGAGACGGTGCTCGAGGAGTGCGAGACCGTGACCGCGCACGAGCCCTGGCTCACCCTCATCGGGCTGCGCTTCGTACACGAGAAGAACACCCGCTGAGGTCCTGCCGACGTCGGCGGGTACCCGGTGTTGATCAGATCGTTTCGCCTCGCAGATGGCTTGTCAACTTCGAAGTTGATAAGATCCATTCGATAGGCATCTGCCTGATCAACAAGGAGGAGCGGCATGGCTAGGGGTCGTCCCTCCCGGGCCACGGTGTACTCGCGGTTGGAGGCCGCCATCGCGGAGCTGAACGAACGGCTCGGCGGGTTGCCCGCGCCGAAGGAAGCCGAATTTGTCTGGTCCGACATATGGCACCTTGAAGCACACCACTCGACCGCGCTCGAAGGGAACACCCTGGTATTGCGCGAGGTCGAGTTGCTGCTCGAGAAGGGGCGTGCCGTCGGGGCGAAGCCGCTCAAGGACTACATGGAGGTGCAGGGCTACGGCGCAGCAGCCCGTTGGGTCTACGGCCAGGCCATCGAACCTGGCGACTGGCACAACGGCGAGCTGGTGAACTTGTACGAGGTTCGCCAGGTGCATGCGCGCGCGATGGCCCCGGTATGGGAAGTCGCGCCGCACCCGGAGGCGACGGAACGCGAAGGGCCAGGCGCGTTCCGCGAGCACGACATACACCCCTTTGCTGCTGGCATGCAGCCTCCCGACTGGCCGCTGGTGCCTGCACTGACGGAGAACTGGGTGACCTCGGTCAATGCTCGCGCCGGGAGGCTCCGCGATCGGGTTGGTGACACGCCTTGGCCCGAGCAGCTTGCCGATCTCCACAACGCCTTCGAGAAAGTACATCCGTTCATCGACGGCAACGGTCGCACCGGCCGCCTGTTGCTCAACTTGGTGCTCGTTCGTCTTGGATACCCGCCCGTGATCGTCCTGAAGGGACAGCGGCCGCAATACCTGGCCGCAATGCGGCGGGCGGACGAGGGCGACTACGGCCCCCTCGGCGAGATCCTCGCTCGGGCGATGTACGACAACCTCAACAGGTTCATCGTGCCGAGCCTTGCAGGTCCCGCCCGACTGGTCCCGCTGGCTGCCCTCGTCGATAGCGACTTCACCCTGGTCGCCCTTCGTCAGGCTGCCCAGCGTGGGCGACTCGACGCGGTTCAGGGATCCGACGGGACTTGGCGCAGCTCACGTCGGGCAGTCCAGGACTACAAGCTGCACAAGGGCGAACGACGGGCATGACGCCAATCGGCGATGGTGACTCGAACGGCAAACCTTCGCTACCCGACGAGCTGATGGGCCCGATGGGTCGGCGGCGCAACGCCGATCAGTACGCTTGCTGACCATGACAGAACCCACCGAAGGCACCGAGCACCCGGCAGACGACCTGCCCGAGCAGCTACGGGTGCGGCGGGAGAAGCGGCAGGCGCTGATCGATCGCGGCATCGCGCCGTACCCGCTGAACGTCCCGTACGACAGCGCCATCGGTGAGATCGTCGCGAAACATGATCCGGAGACGCTCGGGGCCGACGCCCATACCGGCGAGAACGTCGCGATCGCCGGTCGAGTGATCTTCCTGCGGAATACCGGAAAGCTCTGCTTTGTGCGACTGCGCGCCGGTGATGGTGCCGAGGTTCAGGCGATGCTTTCCCTCGACGAGATCGGCGCGGAGTCGCTCGACGACTTCAAGGCATTCGTCGATATCGGCGATCATCTCGCGGTTCAGGGTGAGGTTGTCACGAGTCGTCGCGGAGAACTCTCCGTGCGTGCAAAGTCGTGGCAGATAGCGGCCAAGACGCTGCGCCCTCTCCCCGTCGAACACAAGCCGTTGAGCGACGAGATGCGCGTCCGTCAGCGATATGTCGACATGATCGTACGCGCCGAGCCGCGAGAGATGGTTCGGGCGAAAGCCGCCGTACTTCGTACGCTACGCCACACCCTCGACGAGCGCGATTTCGTCGAGGTGGAGACTCCGGTGCTGCAGGTCACCAATGGTGGCGCGGCGGCACGTCCGTTCGCGACCCATATGCACGCGTTCGACCAGGACATGCTGCTCCGAATCGCGCTCGAGCTCGACCTCAAACGCGCCGTCGCCGGTGGTGTCGAGCGGGTCTACGAGATCGGTAAGACGTTCCGTAACGAAGGCTCCGACTCGACCCACAGTCCCGAGTTCGCGATGCTCGAGGCGTACCAGGCCTACGGCGACTACAACGACATGATGGACCTGTCGAAGACGCTCATCGTCAACAGTGCCTCGGCGCTCGGGCGTACGGTCGTACCCGCCCGCGACGGCACGGAGATCGATCTCGAGGGGCAGTGGCGCCGCGCCCCGATCTTCGAGCTCGTGCAGGAGGCGGTGGAGCAGGAGGTCACACCGCGGACCGACTTGCAGACGCTGCGCGAGGTCGCCGACAAGCACGAGGTCGCTCTTCAGGACGACTGGGCCGCCGGAGACATCGTCCTGGAGCTGTACGAGAAGCTGGTCGAGCACACGCTGATCCAGCCGACGTACGTCTGCGACTTTCCGGAGAGCGTACGACCGCTCGCGAAGCCGCATCGCAGTGAGCCCGGTCTGGTCGAGTGCTTCGATCTCGTCATCAACGGCGTCGAGCTGGTCAACGCGTACAGCGAGCTGAACGATCCGGTCATCCAGCGTGCGCGTTTGACCGAACAGTCGTTGCTGGCCGCCGCCGGAGATCCCGAGGCAATGGATCTCGACGAGGAGTTTCTGCGCGCGATGGAGTTCGGAATGCCGCCCATGGGCGGTTTGGGGATGGGCGTCGACCGGCTCATCATGCTGTTGATGGGTACCAGTATTCGGGAGGCGATCTTGTTCCCGCTGATGCGACCACTCTAGGTAGTTGATTTCCGTATTTTGCGGATGTTGGTATTGTTCAGGGGCTGGTAGTCTGCTGAATCGTCGGCACTATTTCGAGTGCGACGCAATTCCTCGTACATTTGCAGAAAGGGTCGACCATGGCGCAGAAGGTGCAGATTCTCCTCGTCGACGACATCGACGGTGGCGAGGCGGACGAAACGGTCCGGTTCGGCCTCGACGGCGTCGACTACGAGATCGACCTGTCGACGAAGAACGCGGGAAAGCTCCGCGACGCGCTCGCGAAGTACGTCGGCGAGTCACGCCGGGTCGGTGGCCGGCGACGCATCGGGCGCAAGGGCGCGTCCGGGGGTTCCGCCAGCGATGCGGCGACGATCCGCGAGTGGGCCAAGGACAACGGCTGGGAGGTCTCCGACCGCGGTCGGGTGTCGGCCGAGATCCGCGAGGCGTACGCCGCCGCGCACTGACCCGCTCCGAGGTGTGCCGGGCCGCTCCGATCGGGGCGGCCCGTTCGCTGCCGGCGAACTGTCCAGCGGAACACCTTTGGCGCGGTCTCGCGTTGTTCACGGTGTAGGCGTGTGCCGGGAGTGGACTCCCTCTGTCCGGGTTGCGGTTCACGTCTAGCATGGAGACGGGCCCGAAAGGCAACGGGCAGACGCTGACCCGACAGGGTCGAGCACGAGGAGATGTGATGTTCGAGAGGTTCACCGACAGGGCACGCCGCGTCGTTGTGCTTGCACAAGAAGAAGCGCGCATGCTCAGCCACAACTACATCGGGACTGAGCACATCCTCCTTGGGCTCATCCACGAGGGCGAAGGAGTCGCCGCGAAGTCCCTCGAGAGCCTCGGCATCTCGCTGGAGGCGGTACGCGCGCAGGTCGAGGAGATCATCGGCCAGGGCCAGCAGGCCCCGAGCGGTCACATTCCGTTCACCCCGCGCGCCAAGAAGGTGCTCGAGCTGAGCCTGCGAGAGGCGCTGCAGCTCGGTCACAGCTACATCGGCACGGAGCACATCCTGCTCGGCCTGATCCGCGAGGGCGAGGGCGTCGCAGCCCAGGTGCTCGTCAAGCTCGGCGCCGACCTGAACCGCGTACGTCAGCAGGTCATCCAGCTGCTCAGCGGTTACCAGGGCAAGGAGCAGGCAACGTCCGGCGCTCCCAGCGAGGGTGCGCCGAGCAGCTCGCTCGTGCTCGACCAGTTCGGCCGCAACCTCACCCAGGCCGCCCGCGAGGGCAAGCTCGACCCGGTGATCAGCCGGGAGAAGGAGATCGAGCGGGTCATGCAGGTGCTGTCGCGGCGCACCAAGAACAACCCCGTCCTGATCGGCGAGCCGGGAGTCGGTAAGACGACCGTCGTCGAGGGCCTGGCCCAAGACATCGTCCGCGGCGACGTACCGGAGACGCTGCGCGACAAGCAGATCTACACCCTCGACCTCGGTGCGCTCGTCGCCGGGTCGCGGTACCGCGGTGACTTCGAGGAGCGCCTGAAGAAGGTGCTCAAGGAGATCAAGACCCGCGGCGACATCGTGTTGTTCATCGACGAGATCCACACCCTCGTCGGTGCCGGTGCCGCCGAGGGCGCGATCGACGCGGCCAGCATCCTCAAGCCGATGCTCGCCCGCGGTGAGCTGCAGACCATCGGCGCGACGACGCTCGACGAGTACCGCAAGCACTTCGAGAAGGACGCCGCCCTCGAGCGGCGGTTCCAGCCCATCCAGGTGGCCGAGCCGACGATCGCGCACACGATCGAGATGCTCAAGGGCCTCCGGGACCGCTACGAGGCCCACCACCGGGTGACGATCACCGATGAGGCGCTCGTTTCGGCGGCAACCCTCGCGGATCGCTACATCTCCGACCGGTTCCTGCCCGACAAGGCGATCGATCTGGTCGACGAGGCGGGCTCCCGGCTGCGCATCCGTCGGATGACCGCTCCGCCGGATCTTCGCGAGTTCGACGAGAAGATCGCCGAGGTACGCCGCCGCAAGGAGGGCGCGATCGACGCGCAGGACTTCGAGGCCGCCGCCGCCATGCGCGACGAGGAGAAGCAGCTGATCGGGGCCAAGAACGACCGCGAGAAGCAGTGGAAGGCCGGCGACATGGACGTCGTCGCCGAGGTCGACGAGGAGCTGATCGCCGAGGTGCTCGCGATCGCGACCGGTATCCCGATCGTGAAGCTCAGCGAGGAGGAGTCCACGCGGCTGCTCAATATGGAAGACGAGCTGCACAAGCGGGTCATCGGCCAAGACGACGCGATCAAGGCGCTGTCCCGGGCGATCCGGCGTACGCGGGCGGGCCTGAAGGACCCCCGCCGTCCCGGCGGGTCGTTCATCTTCGCCGGGCCGTCGGGCGTCGGCAAGACCTGGCTGTCCAAGGCGCTCGCGAACTTCCTGTTCGGCGAGGACGACGCGCTGCTCCAGCTCGACATGAGCGAGTTCTCGGAGAAGCACACCGTGTCGCGGCTGTTCGGCTCGCCTCCCGGCTACGTCGGGTACGAAGAGGGCGGACAGCTCACCGAGAAGGTGCGCCGCAAGCCGTTCTCGGTGGTGTTGTTCGACGAGGTCGAGAAGGCGCACCCGGACATCTTCAACTCGCTGTTGCAGATCCTCGAGGAAGGTCGCCTGACCGACTCGCAGGGCCGGGTGGTCGACTTCAAGAACACCGTCATCATCATGACCACCAACCTCGGCACGCGCGACATCGCGAAGGGCGTCAACCTCGGCTTCAGCCAGGCCAACGACGCGGCGGCGTCGTACGACCACATGAAGGGCAAGGTCACCGAGGAGCTCAAGCAGCACTTCCGTCCCGAGTTCCTGAACCGTGTCGATGAGATCGTCGTCTTCCCGCCGCTGACGCAGGACGAGATCGTCTCGATGGTCGACATGATGCTGACCAGCGTCGAGGAGCGGCTCAAGGACAAGGACATGAGCCTCGAGCTCACCCAGCCCGCCAAGGAGCTGCTCGCGAAGCGGGGCTTCGATCCCGTGCTCGGTGCTCGGCCGCTACGGCGTACGGTCCAGCGCGAGATCGAGGACATCCTGGCCGAGAAGCTGCTGTACGGCGAGGTGCGCCCGGGGCAGATAGTGCTCGTGGACGTCGAGGGCGAAGGCCCCGACGCGACGTTCACCTTCGAGGGCACTGCGAAGGCGGAGCTGCCCGATGCACCTCCGGTGGAGTCCGCCGCAACGGAGTAGTAGTCCGCAAGCGCAACGAGGCGCGTACGAACGGCAGATCACGTTCGTACGCGCCTCGTTGCCTGTGCGAGAATCCTCCTCATGTCGGCATCGCTCACCTCGTCGGCCAATGCGCTCAACGGCGGCGGCAGGCGGCCGCGGCACGTCGCGACGGCAGCGACTTACGTCGTGCCCGAGCTCCGGATCGCGTACGTCACAAACCTCAAGGCCGCGTGCTCGACGGTGAAGTGGCTGATCGCCGACCTGACCGGCCAGGATCGCGAACGCCTCTTCGCCTCGACCGGCCGCCGCCCCACGCGTGCCCAAACCATCCACGACCGCAAGGGTTGGGTCGGTGTCTCCCACCTCGCGGACCATTCGGACCTCTCACAGCTGTCCGCGGACAACGGTTGGCTCGTCTTCACGCTCGTCCGCGACCCGCGCGCCCGTCTCTGGTCGGCGTGGCAGTCGAAGCTGCTCGCCGGCAACCCCAACTTCCTCGGCCGAGTCGTCGAGCAGCCCTGGTACCCACGAATCCCGCACGACCCGTCGGATGTGATCGAGGACTTCCAGCGCTTCGTCGAGGCGTTCGCGGCCGAACGCCGACGAATGCGGCGGATCGGCAAGGACGGTCATTTCCGCCCGCAGAGCGACCTCGTGTACACCCGCGGACTGTCGTACACACACGTATACGACATCGGCGAGATCCCGACCTTCGAGCGTGATCTCGCGGCCCATCTGGTTGAGGTCGGACACAACGCCCTGCCGTCCCTGCGCAAGGACAACGACACCCCGCTGAAGCTCACCAAGGACGTCCTCGCCGGCGGTGTCGCGGAGGCGATCGAAGACGTCATCTACCGTGAGGACTTCGACCGCTTCGGTGAGGCGTGGGAGGACGGGCCGTCGCTACTCGACGGCGAATGGTCCGAAGCCGCCTTCGTCGACCTGGCGTTCCGTCGCGAGGCCCACCGGCGGATCCGAGATCTCAGCGACACGGCCACCCGCCTTGCGCGCGAGAAGGCTGCCCTCGCGCGCGAAGCGGCGACCCGGTCGGGCACAGATAGCCCGGATCGCTGATACTGTCGGTGGGCTTCGGGGGTGTCGAGGTAGTGCGGAGGTGACCTTCGAAGTGGAGGAGACGGACGACGTGTCCGAGCATGCAGGGTCGGCGGCGAGCGAGCCCATTCGGATGGTGCTGGTGACCGGTACCGGCCGCAGTGGCACGAGTACGATCGCCGGCACGCTCGAGGCACTCGGGATGCACGTTCCGGGCCCGGTCCGACCGCCCGACGATGCGAACCCGCGCGGCTTCTTCGAGTCGAAGTGGGTCATCGAGTTCCACAACAGCATGCTCGATCGTGCGCGGGCGCACACGATGGACGGCGACCCCCTGACCCTCGCCCGCACGCGTAGGTCGGTCAACGCGAAGACCCGCGAGCAGCTGGCCGGCTTTCTCGCCGGCGCGATCGAGAGTCATCCGCGGCTGTTGGTCAAGGATCCGCGCACGGTCTGGTTCATCCCGTTCTGGGCACGAGCGGCCGCCTCGCTGCAGATCGAGGTCTCGTTCCTGACGATGCTTCGTCATCCCGCGGAGGCGGTCGGTAGCCGCACCGTGCACTGGAGCGTCTCCGACAACCCCGAGCGCGTACGTAACCGGCAGATCGCCAACCTTGCGGGCTGGATCAACGTGAGCCTGCTCAACGAGCGGCGCACGCGCGGCAGCCGCCGGGTGTTCGTACGCTACGACGACCTGCTGACCGACTGGCGATCGACAATGGCGGCCGTGCAGACCCGGTTGAAGCTGCCGTACACCGGAGACCCGATCGACCGGCGGCCGCATCCGGTCGACGAGTTCATCGATCCGAGTCTGAAGCGCGTTGCGGTGCGCTGGGACGAGCTCGACGTACCTTCGTACCTGAGCGAGATGGCCGAGCGGGTGTGGCAGGCGATGCAGTATCTCGTCGAGCCACGCACCGAGGCCGCGAAGGCACGCGCTCAGCTCGATGAGCTGCGCACCGAGTACGACGCGCTGTACGCCGACGCGCGCGCCATCACGCTCGACTCGACGCGCGCCGCGATAGAGTTCGTCGAGCGTCGGCACGAGCAACCGGCGCCTGCGGACGGCTCGCCCTCCGAGGCCTCGGATCTCGTCGACGCAGGATCGCAACCGGGCTGAGCCCCGCCCGAGACGGCCGCGCCATCGTGCCGTTTCGCAGGGCGCGCGAGCGCGCCCGGACAGATGCCCGAATTCACCCAACGGCGAGCGAGGAAGCACCGTGGCAGCAGACTCCACCCGGACCGGCCGAATCGTCATCGTGGCGGGTCCGGGGCGAAGCGGTACGAGTTCGTTCGCGGGCACCTTGGCCCGGCTGGGCCTGCACGTACCCGAACCGGTGGTCAAGCCGAACGCAACGAATCCGGCCGGGTTCTACGAGCCGCGCTGGGTCGTCGACTTCCACAACCGGCTGCTGGTGCGCGCAGCCGTACGGAACCTCGATCTGTCCCCGGACGCCCGTGCACGCGCGGAGCGGACGGCTGCGAAGCCCGGAGTACGAGCGAAGCTGCGGGGGTGGCTGGGCGACGTGCTCGAGAACCAGGGCTCGCAGCTGGTCATCAAGGATCCCCGCTCCAGTTGGTTCCCACGTCTGTGGGTCGAGACCGCCGGCGAGTTCGGCATCGCGCCAGGCTTCGTGACGATGCTCCGGCATCCGGCCGAGGTGTCGACCAGCCGGCAGACGTATTACGGCGAGGATCAACCCGTTTCCGAGCAGCGTGCGAACAACATCGCCCGGATCGGCGGTTGGATCAACGGCGCACTCGGTGCCGAGCGGGCGAGCCGTGGCTCGGCGCGGGCGTTCGTGCCCTACACCGACCTGGTGGCCGACTGGAGGCAGACGATCACTCGCGTGGGTGCCGCACTCGACCTCGACTACGACCCCGCGCCCGACGTCGACCCACACCCGGTCGACGAGTTCATCGACCCGAGCCTGCGCCGGATCAGGGTCGACTGGGACGACGTCGACATCCCGGACTCCCTTCGCGACGTCGGGGAGCGTGCCTGGCAGGCGTTGTCCCGGCTGGCAACCGAAGGCGCGGACTCCCCTCAGGCGATCGACGCGGTCGATCAGGTCGCCGCCGACTACGCCACGCTGCATGCCGACGCACAGGCGTTGAGCCGGCACGACGTGTGGCGGATGCGAGTCGACACCCGCCGACGTACCGAGCGCGCGGCGAAGTCGGACGAGCCGTCTGCCTGACGTGACTCCGTCGCGACAGCGGCCTGCACATAACCTGCTCCGGATACGTACGCGTCTCGTATGCTGTCGCGACGTACGCACCGATTCGAGAGGGCCCGATGACCGATTCCGACGACCTTGCCGTTCCCGAGGGCACCCGCCTGGTTCACATCGGCCCGCCGAAGACCGGCACGACCGCGATCCAGCTCGCATTGTTCAAGCGGCGCGCCGATCTGCGCGAGCACGGGATCGTCTTTCCGGGCAAGGGATATCGGCCACGCGCGGCTGGTTGGGCCGTGATCGGTGCGGGCGTACCTCGTGGGCGGCGGGAGCAGCCGACGATGGCCGACTGGCAGGCGCTCGTCGACGAGGTTGCCGCCGCGGGTGACCAGCGGGTCGTGGTGAGCAATGAGTCGTTCGCGGACGGTTATGCCGACGCCGTGCAGACGATCGTCGACGGGCTCGGCGGCGAACGGATCCACGTCGTGCACACGGTTCGCCGGGTCGACAAGTTGCTGAGCTCGCATTGGCAGCAACGGGTCCAGGCCGGGCTGACGGTTCCGTACGACGAATGGCTGCGGATCGCGCTGGGCGAGCCGAATCCGGAGAACGGCCACTGGCGCGGGTTCTGGCGGCACCACGACCTTGCCGACGTGATGGATCGATGGGTCAGTGCCGCCGGGGCCGACAAGGTCACGCTGATCATCGCCGACGAGTCGGATCACCTGCTGCTGCCGCGGCTGTTCGAGCGCTTCCTCGATCTACCCGCCGGGTACCTTCGGCTCCCCGAAGACCGTGCCAACCGATCGATGAGCCTCAACGAGATCGAGATGGTGCGCCGACTGCATGCGCTCGGCAAGAAGGCCGGCTGGGACGCTGACCTATTCCGGCAGGTGATGAGGTTCGGCGTCACGGAGACGATGATGCGCCGGCCTCGAGATCCCGATGACAGCCGCATCGAGCTGCCGGCATGGGCGGCCGAGCGCTCCGCAGAGCTGAACCAGGAGCGGGCCGATATCGTTCGTTCCTTGGGTGTGCGGGTCATCGGGGATCCCGAAACCCTGTGTGCAACGCCCTCGGCGCGCGAAGCGGAGGATCTGCCCGAGGTGCGGATCAGCACCGACACCGCCGCCGAGGCGATCGCGGCGGCGATCGACGCGGGCGAGAGACGTCTGGCGAGCAGCGAGAGCGCCGCGGCGAAGCGGGCGGTGAAGGCAGAGCGAGCCAGCGACGCGCACGGTCCCAGGACGGTCGCGGGTACGACCTCGCGCGAGCTGCTCGCGGAGGTTCGTTCTCGGGTGGTCCGCCGGGTCCGGCGAAAGTGAGGCGGCACGCTCAGCGAGGTAGCCGGAACCCGTCGCCGTCCAGCGGTTCGACCAGGCCGTCGGCGACGAGGGAGTCGAGTGCGCGCTCGCGCTGGGCATGGTCGTCCCATGCGCGCCGTAGCTCACTCCCGGCGACCGGCCCGTCGGAGTCTCGGAGGACGCCGAGGAGGCGGCCGCGGCATTGACGGTCGGTGCCGGCGTACGCCTGGGCGCGCCGCGGCGGACCGTCATGGGCGGGGTAGCCAGTACGACGCCAGGCACAGTGTGTACGCAGCGGGCACCGGTCGCAGTCCGGCGCAGTCGCCGAGCAGCGGAGGGCGCCGAGCTCCATCACGGCCACGCTCCAACGTGCGGCAACCGGTGGCGATGCGGGCAGCAGCCGTTCGGCCAGCACACGCTCGGGTCGGGTGAGGGTGCGGGGCGGGTGCTCGTTGCCCGTGATGGCCCGCGACAGTACGCGTCGTACGTTCGTGTCGAGCACCGCGTGCCGGCGGCCGTACGCGAACGCCGCGATCGCGGCGGATGTGTACTCGCCGACACCCGGGAGGGCCCGCAGCTGATCGCGGTCCTCGGGTACCTCGCCGCCGTGCCGCTCGACGATCGCGCGTGCGCATTCGTGCAGCCGCATGGCGCGCCGGGGGTAGCCGAGCCGTCCCCACGCCCGGATCGCCTCGCCCACCGGCTCGGCGGCCAGGTCGGCCGGTCGGGGCCACCGCTCGACCCACGCCTCGTACATCGGAAGTACCCGCACGACCGGCGTCTGCTGCAGCATGAACTCGGAGACCATCACGTGCCACGGCGTCGCGTACGTGCGCCGCCACGGCAGGTCACGTGCGTTCTGGCCGTACCAGTCGAGGCACGCGGCGTGCAGCGCCGCCACGTCGGCGTCGGTCGGCAAGGTCGGAGGTTCCATCGAGAGTCGATCCTGACACGGCGGGTGGCCGCCCGGTGTGGCAGGCCGATCGCGACGGCGCGGCTGGTTACGGTGGGGCGCTATGAGCGGGATCGTACGGCCGACCGGGGGAGCGCCGCCGAGCGTCTACTGGCGACGCAGGCTGATCCTTCTCGCCGTCGTGCTCCTGGTCGCAGCGGGCCTGGTCAAGGTGCTCGGTGGGGGTGGCGGCGACGATGACCCGCCGGCGGCCGGGGCGGGCGACACCCAGCCCACCGCAGAGCCGGACGACGACGCGGCCGACAAGCCGAAGAAGCGGAAGAAGCGGCACCACGGGTCCGACGATGCGGTCGCGGGCGAGCGCAACGTCGCCGTGACGCTGGGCGGCGGGGCCGCGTGCGACCCGGCGTCGGTGACGGTCACGCCGTCGGTTGCGGCGGACTCCGCAGCGGGCGGCGCGGTACGTGTGCGGCTCGCGTTCACGACCACTGCCGACGCGCCGTGCATGCTGTCGATCGAGGATCACGAGCCGCTCGTCTCGATCTCCGACGGATCCGACGTCGTATGGGAGTCGACCCGCTGCGACGATCTCTTCGGTTCGAGCCGCGTACGGCTGGAACCCGGGTGGCTCACCTATGTCGATGCGGCATGGTCGGGTCGCGCGAGCGGGCGTACCTGCGGCGAAAGCGCCGACTTCGCGGCACCGGGCGACTACGAGATCCAGGCGGCGCTGCTCGGCGGCGAACCCTCGAAGGCGGACATCAGCCTGGCCGAGCCGGAACGCGAGGACGAGTCGGACAAGAACGACGAGTCGGACAAGAACGACGAGTCCGACAAGAACGACGAGTCCGACAAGAACGACGAGTCCGACAAGAACGACGAGTCCGACAAGAACGACGAGAAGCCCGGACGTGACGAGTCGGATCCACCGAACCAGGCCGACAACGCCGCCGAGTGACACACGCCGATCCCTGCTGCCGGGACCGGACGCAAATGCCGGCCTCGACGGCCACCGGTTGCTATGTTGACCATCCAGGTCCCACCGAGTCCGGAGGGGCACGTGCAGAACCGCGCATGGTCATGGCATCGCGTCGTCGACGCGCTGCGCGAGGCACCGTCACGTATCGACCCGTTGGTCATCGTCGTGGGTGGCATCTCGCTGCTGGTCTATTCGCTGCATGGCATCGACGGAGGTCTCAGCCGAGATCGCGGGCTGTACAGCTACGCCGGCCAGCAGTTCGCCGACGGGGTGCCGCCGTACGAGGGCGTCTTCAATCGTGCGGGGCCACTCGCCCACATCATCCCGGGCATCGGTGTCGGCGGCGCGCGCCTGTTCGGAGTCGACGAGCTCAACGCGATCCGCGTGCTCTTCATGTTGATCAGTGTCGCGTGCGTGTGCGTCATCTACCTGTTCGCACGTGACCTGTTCGGATCGCCGCTCGCGGCGTTGTCCACGGCCGCGGCGTTCCTCAGTTTCGCGGGCATCATCGAGAACGCCTCCAACGGCCCGCGCGAGAAGACGCCGATGATCCTGTTCCTGCTGCTCGCGTTCTGGGCCGCGCATCGGCACCGGTGGATCTGGGCCGGAGCGATGCTGGCTCTCGCGACGCTCGCTCTGCAGATCGCCCTTCCTGCCGGCGCGGCTGCGATCCTCGTCCTTGCGATTGCCGCAGGCCCTGGGCAGCGCCTCGCGGCGATCGTACGTACGGTCGTGGGCGGAGTTGCGACCCTCGCGGTCTTCGTCCTCTACTTCTTGGTGGTCGGCGCCGCCGGGGACTTCGTCGAGGCGTTCTTCCTGGTCAACCTCGAGTACACGTCGTCGGACCCGTTCACCGCCAACGTCGCGGCCAACTGGGACGATCTGGCAGCCGGCTACCGAGCATCGGTCTGGGTCCTGCTGGTCGGCATCGTCGCGATCCTCACCGTGACGGCGTTCGCGTTCAGCCGACGGTACCGCCGCGGCCATCCGAACGCCGTCCCGTTGGCGGCGCTCGGCGCGGCGACCGCCGTCGCTCTGGTCTGGACGGTGCGGGAGTACGACTCCTGGCCCGACGCGATGCTGCTGTTGCCGACCGCGGCGTTCGGCGTCGGGGTGATCGCGGACGCGGTCACCGAGGTGCTCTCGCTTCGCTGGTTGCGTGCGGCCGCACTCGCCTGGGTGCTCCTCGCCCTGGTGATGGCGACGTCGTACGCGGTCAGCGATCGGCATCATATGCTCGTTGACCAGCGGGCGGCCGTGCGGGCCAAGCTGCGACATCTACCCGACGACGCGACCATCCTGTCGATCAACTCGCCGCAGGCGCTCGTACTGTCCGGTAAGACGAACGCGATCCCCTACCAGATCTTCAAACCGGATCTGCTCGAGTACATCGAAGACACGTGGCCCGGCGGACTCGAGGGGCTCGCCGAGGACGTCGAGCAAGATCCGCCCACCCTGATCACCGTCAGTGGGTACATACCGCAGTGGCTCGCCGACACCGTCGAGCGAGACTACGTGCGTGTCGGCTCCGCACCCGGTTGGGTCTGGTACGTCGATCGCTCGGTGGGGCACCGGGTCGTCACGTTGGTCAGGCGCGCGGGCGGCAAACGGCACCGACGATAGCCCGAGCGGCGTGGGGCGCGGCTACTTCTTCGTTCGGCGCAGGGGTTTGAACCGCACGATGTCTCGCCCGTCGATCTCGTTCTCGACCCAGGCGGGAGCGTCATCATGGGTTGCGAGCCAGTCGCGTAGGCGGCTCGCATGCTCGGTCGGGTCACCGAACACGCCGTACATCTTCGCCCGCGTCATGCAGATGGGGTGCAAGCGCCCGGTGGCGATGGCACCCCAGACGACTGCGGCGACGCCGGGGGTGTGTGCGCTGCGGTAGTCGTCGAATGCAACGACGCCACCCGGCTTGAGCATCGTCTCCGCGGACTCGAGGTCGACGAGCACGTGCGGGTAAAGGTGCGAGGCGTCCACATGCACGAACCTCGCGCTGTCCGCGGACACGTGCTCGAGGATCGACGACGAGAGCCCCTGGATCACCACGGGAAGGTCGCCACGTACGGCGCGGTAGTTCTCCTCGAATGCGACACGGTCGAGGGTGGCGTACGACTTCTGGTTCTCAACCGCGTTGGCCGAAGCCTCCGCTTCGGCGCCGAACAGGTCGCAGACGGTGAACGTCTCGCCATCGCGCAGGAAGCCGCCCATCCACGCCGCGCTCTTGCCCTTGTACGCGCCGAGCTCCACCAGGTCGCCGGGAGCCTCGGGCGCATCGTCACGCAGGAAGTACTCGAACAGGATCTGGTCGACGGGCCCGAACCAACCGTCGATGTCTTGAATTGTCTTCGTCAATGTCGTCCCAACCATCCGGACACTATACGTACTGGCTCCGGCGGTACTCCCGCGCCCGTTGACGGGTCGGGGCAGGGCGTACGTCTCGGCTACCGCTGAGCCGGACGGGCCGGGGACCTACACGTACCGCTCGAGGATGCTCGACTCGGCGAGGCGGGACAACCCCTCGCGTACGCTGCGGGCGCGCAGCTCACCGACGCCGTCGACCGCCTGCAGGTCCTCGATGCCGGCGGCAAGGAGCTTCTGCAAGGTTCCGAAGTGGTCGACGAGCCGTTCGACGACGGGCGACGGGAGCCGTGGCACCTTCGCAAGCAGCCGGTAGCCGCGCGGCGACACCGCGGAGTCGAGGTGCTCGCCCGAGCCGAGGCCGAGTGCGCGGGAGACGGCCGACAGGTCGACGAGGTCGCCCGCGCCGACGCGAGAGAGGTCGGCGAGCACATCGGCGGGCTTGCGAGAGTTGCGGCCGCCGGGTAGGTAGTCGCGCACGATCAGCTGCCGGTCGAGGTCGACACCGGTGACGAGCTCGTCGAGCTGCAGCGAGAGCAACCTGCCGTCGCTGCCGAGCTCGAGCACATAGTCTTCTATCTCGGCGGCGATCCGGGTGACCATCTCGAGGCGCTGCGCGACCGAGCACACGTCACGAACCGTGACGAGGTCCTCGATCTCCAACGCAGACAGCGCTCCCGAGACCTCATCGAGGCGAAGCTTGTAGCGCTCGAGCGTCGCCAGGGCTTGATTCGCCCGACCGAGGATGGCGCCGGCCTCCTCGAGCACCCGGCGGTGCTCGCCGACGTACACGGCGATCAGCTGCATCGACTGGGAGACCGAGACGACCGCGTGGTTGGTCTGTCGGGCGACCCGATCGGCGGTGCGGTGCCGGGTGCCGGACTCGTCGGTGTGGATGGTCGGGTCGGGCATCAGATGGACGGCGGCACGCAGAATGCGGGTGGCGTCCTTGTCGAGGATGATCGCACCATCCATCTTCGCGAGCTCGCGAAGGCCGGTCGGTGTGAACGGCACGTCGAGCTCGAAGCCGCCCGTCGAGATCGACTCGATCGTCTTGTCGTGCCCGAGAACGATGAGGCCGCCTGTACGTCCGCGCAGGATCCGCTCGAGGCCCTCGCGTAGCGGGGTGCCGGGCGCGATGCTGCCCATGGTTGCGCGCATGCGCGAGTTCGCGATGGTCTTGCTGGACGATCCGTCGATGGCCACGCTGCTCCTCAGCTTGTCGAGGTCAGGACCAGTTTAAGGGCCAACCCGGGTGTGCTGGGGACGCCGTATCGCGCGGCCCGTCTGACGACGGTGCCGCGGCGACAGCGCGACCGTTGGTGGCGTCGGTGCGCGGC
The DNA here is from genome assembly GCF_025790165.1 of Solicola gregarius. Taxonomy (GTDB): domain Bacteria; phylum Actinomycetota; class Actinomycetes; order Propionibacteriales; family Nocardioidaceae; genus Solicola; species Solicola gregarius. The sequence goes on along the minus strand of NZ_CP094970.1, from coordinate 1,560,894 downwards.
GTACCCGGGCGGCGCCCGAGACCGAGCAGCTCGAGGGCAGCTGCGACGTCGCCGACGGGTACGACGGTGATGCCGTCGACGGCGTCGGACACCGGCGCCGGCCCGACGTCGGCAGGCACGATCGCGTGCCGGAAGCCGATGCGCGCCGCCTCGCGGAGTCGGCTGTGGATGCCGCCGACGCGGCGGACCTCGCCCGCAAGCCCGACCTCGCCGATCGCGACGAGGTCGGATGCGACCGCCTCCTCGCGCGCTGCGGACGCGATCGCGATCGCGACGGCGAGGTCGGCCGCCGGGTCGATCAGCCGGGCGCCGCCGACCGTTGCCGCATAGACGTCGACGCCCTGCAGCGGTACGCCGCAGCGTTTCGTCAACACCGCTTGGATCATGGCCATTCGTGCGGAGTCGACGCCGCTCGTCGTACGCCGGGGGGCGCCGGCGGCCGTCTGGACGACGAGCGACTGCACCTCGGCGAGGAGTGGGCGCCGGCCCTCGAGGGGGACGGTCACGCAGGTGCCGGGAACGGGAGTCGCATGTCGCGATACGAACAGGCCGGTCGGGTCGGGCACCTCGACGATGCCGTCGTCGGACAGGTCGAAGCAGCCGACCTCGTCGATCGGTCCGAAGCGGTTCTTGACGGCTCGCACGAACCGCAGCCGCGAGTTGCGGTCGCCGTCGAACGAGAGGACGACGTCGACCAGATGCTCGAGCACGCGCGGGCCGGCGATGCCTCCGTCCTTGGTGACGTGGCCGACGATCAACGTTGCGATGTTGCGGCGCTTCGCGATCTGCACGAGTGTCGCCGCGACCTCGCGTACCTGGGTCACACCTCCGGGAACACCCTCGACGGCCGTCGAGCCGACGGTCTGCACGGAGTCGACGATGAGCAGACTCGGGTCGACTTCGTCGATGTGGGTGAGCACCGCCGACAGGTCGGTCTCGGCCGCGAGGTAGAGCGTGTCGTGCACGGCGCTGGTGCGGTCGGCGCGCAGTCGTACCTGCGCGGCCGACTCCTCTGCCGACACGTAGAGGGTCCGCCGCCCGGCGGACGACCATCGTGCGGCGACCTCGAGAAGCAGCGTGGACTTGCCGACACCCGGCTCACCGGCAAGGAGCAGGGCCGCTCCCGGCACCACGCCACCCCCGAGTACGCGGTCGAGCTCGGCGACTCCCGAGGGCGCCGAGGCCGATGCCTCGACGTCGATCTCGCTGATGCGCTGTGCGGGCTTCGAAACGGCCGCGGGTTGCGTACGCCCGGTGGGCTCGACGCCGATCTCGTCGACCGTGCCCCACGCCTGGCACTCGCCACAGCGGCCGACCCACTTCGGGGTGATCCACCCGCACTCGGTACAGCGGTAACCGGATCGTGCCGGCTTCGACTTTGCCGCACCAGCCTTGGTGGTCCTCGTCATGTGGGTCACCGTAGGCCACGATGCCGACAGACACCCCGGACCGGGATGTTGATCGACGCCCGACCGGGCGGTTAATGTCCGCATAGTGAGCGACGACGTATCCACCGACGGCGCAGAAGAGGCTCATGCGCGCTACGTCCTGCACGTCGGTCTGCCGAAGACCGGTACGTCGTTCCTGCAGTCGATCCTGAGGAAGAACCGCGCGCCGCTGGGCGAGTCCGGCGTCCTCTATCCGACGTTCGGTGCGCGCGGCCGACTTCTCGCTGCCCTGGACGGCCGTGATCGACATCGGTACGCCGGCATGGAGCAACCGGCGGAGGGGCACTGGCGGCGGTTCTTCGACTCGACGCGTTCCTTCGACGGAACCGTGGTGTTCAGCCACGAGGTCCTCGGCGCTCCGCTGTCCGACGCCACGCCGACGGCGATCGCCGGCCTCGACGGGCATGAGGCCGACGTCCTCATCACTGCCCGCGACCCCGCCCGGCAGCTGATGTCGGTATGGCAGCAGGGGTTGCGGTTTCGCTCACCGTCGACGTTCGACGAGTTCCTGGCCGGGTGTGACCTGGGGGCCGACGGGAAGTATCGGCACGGTCACTTCCGCGACCAGCAGCTCGATCGGGTGGTGCGGGCCTGGGAGAAGCACGTACCGCCCGAACGCATCCGGGTCGTCGTCGTACCTCCCCAAGGTGCAGCGACGACGGTGCTCTGGGAACGATTCTGCGCAGTGCTCGGAGTCGACCCGGCGCTCTACGAGATCCCGTCCCAACCCGTGCTCAACCACAGCCTCGGGGTCGTACAGGCCGAGTTCCTGCGCCGCGTCAATGCCGCGATGGGCGACCGGGTGACATCGGCGGACTACTCGGTGATCCGCAAGTTCGTCGTCAATGCCGTGTTGGCACGTACCGAACCAAGCCCGAAGCCGGTGCTGCCCGACCACGCGTTCGAACGTGCCGCTGCGGTCGCCGAGCGTTGGATCGACACGGTGCGCTCGGGCGGCTACGACGTCGTCGGAGACTTGAGCGACCTACGCCCCGTACGCGAGGACGGCCCGGGACCCGACGACTGGACCGATGCGGCCGTCGCGCAGGTCGGCGTCAGTGCCGGTGCAGAGGTGCTGATCGCGTACGCGAGGACCCGAGGCGGCTCGGGCGACGACTGATCGGGCCGGCTCAGACCCGTACTGGACCCTGCGGGGTCTCGAAGCGCGCGGCGACGATGCCGGGCATTCCGTTCGGCGCGACCCAGTCGACCTCGATGCCTTCGAGCGCGTCGAGTGCGGGTTCGCCGAGCCAGTCGGTGACGCGCTGTGGGTTGCCGGCGATCTCGAGAGACGCGAGGCGCGTGGTCGCCGGACCCGACTGCGAGGGGTGTTCCGACGACGGGATGTCCCACGACACAACGAACGGCAGCTGCGGATCGGACTGGAGTCCCTTGACGCCGATCTGCTGCCACTCGAGGTTGTAGCCGTCGGGGCGACGCCGGTTGCCGGGTACGGCGTGCCGGCCGATGCGGTGCTCGACGGGTCCGATGTCGTCGACGGCGACGACCCAGCCGAGCCAGCCGCCGCCGGCCTCGGAGCGCTCGCGTACTGCCTGGCCGAACGGTGCCTTGTCGGATGCCGGGTGGTCGAGTACCTCGACGATCTCGAGATACTGGTCGCTCTCGAGGGGAAGGATCATGTTCCTGGTGCCGAAGCGGGGGTGAACCCCGCCATCGACGAACTTCGCATCGAGTAGCTCCGTGAGACGGTTCGTGGTGCCGGCCAGCCCATCGGGTCCGACGGCGAACGAGACATGGTCGAGACGCATACCTCATTGTGCGTTGGCACTCATCGGGCCCGACAGCGGGGTCAGGTGCCGACGTCGGGATCCGCTGGATGCCGGGTCGCGACCGGTCTACGGGCCAGATGCTCCTCGCACAACCCGACGAGCACGTCGTACGCGGGGCGGCCCATCATCGCGACCAACTCGACCTCGTTGGTGATGTACAGCGGCTCGGGCGCGACGTGCGCCTCGGTGTTGGCGGTGCAGTACCAGTCGAGCTCGTGACCGCCCGGGCCCCAGCCGGCCCGCGTGTACTCGCCGATCTCGATCTCGAGGTACGTCGTGTCGTCGCCGCGCTCGACCTCGCGGTATCGGCGCCGCAACGGCAGCTGCCAGCACACGTCCGGCTTGACCTCGTGCGGCTCCTTGCCGTTGGCGAGGGCCCAGATGTGCAGCGCGCAGCCGTAGCCGCCCTCGAAGTCGGGGTCGTTGTGGAAGATACAGGCACCGTCGACTGCTCGGGTCTTGCGATCACCCTCGTCGTCGGTCTCCACCCAGCCGTTGGCGCGGCCCTCGGCGCGCTTCTGCCATACGTCCGGACCGAGTCGCTTGACGTACCGGCGGACGCGCTTCTCGTCATCGGAGTCGGCGAAGTGCGCACCGAGCGCGCAACACCCGGCATGGGGTGAGCTCGCATAGATGCCGCGACAGCCCTGGCCGAAGATGCACTTGTACTGCGACGTGAGCCAGGTCAGGTCGCAGCGGAAGACCTGGTCGTCGTCATCGGGGTCGGTGAACTCGACGAAGGACCTCGGGAAGTCGAGAAGTACCTCGGGCATCTGTCCAGCGTAGGTCGTAGCAGTACCTCGGCGCTCGATGGGTGAGTGGGTCGGTGGGTGGACGAAGGAATCTGCCTTTGGCCCAGACGGTGCGGCCAAAGGCAGATTCCTTCGTCGCGGCCGTCCGTCAGCCCGAGCGGAAGCTTTTCGCGTACCGGCTATTACCGAACTCGATGCGGCATATGCTGACGCCATTGCGCCGATCCGAGCCGGCGCCCTGGGGGGAGCAGCAGCATGTCATCGTCTTCAACGCCATTGGTCCGTCGCGTCCTCGCGATTCTCGCCGGTGCGGCGATGCCGGTCGCGGTGCTGTACGCGGCGCCCGCGAACGCCGCCGACCCGCCCGACGCGACCGACGTCGTACGCACGCTCGCGCCCGACGGCTCCACCCGCGGCGAGTGGGCAGTACGCGAGTCCGACAGCGGCACCGATCTCGTGTGGAGGTCCGGTGCGGACCTTCCCCTCACGTCCGCGCGACCGGAGTTCCGCATCGGCCACCGGGTGATCGGCTACCCGAGCGTCGACGGACGTACGTTGACGCTTCGAGGGCGTGGAGGCGAACAACACCGACGATCTCGAGGTATGGCTGGGATCTCGCCGCCTCGACGGCGCGACGCCTCCCTTGCGTTCCGGCGACCTTGCCGACCTGATCCAGGCCGAGCCCCGCGATGTGGGCGTCGACCCTGCCGAGCCGGGCGAGCACGAGACGACCTCGTTCGAATACCGCTACGGAACGCTCCCGTGGAAGCGGTATCCGGGAGACATGGAGGTGCTCGGCCAGGCGGTTCTCCCCGAGGGTGTCGACGACGCCCCGCTGGTGTTGTTCCTGCACGGCCGACACCAGGCGTGTTACGGGAAGGGCGAGAACGGCTCCTGGCCCTGTGCTGGCGACTCGAAGCCTGTGCCGAGCTTCCGTGGCTATACGTACCTGCAGCAGCGGCTGGCGACACAGGGGTACGCGACGGTCTCGATCTCCGCGAATGCGATCAACCAGCAGGACTACCGTGACGCCGACGGCGGCGCGGCGGCGCGGTCGAAGCTGATCCGCCACCACCTGAAGCTGCTTGCCGAGAAGACGTCCGAGTCGGGAAACCGGTGGAGCGGTCGTCTCGATATGGACCAGGTCGTGCTCGTCGGGCACAGCCGCGGCGGCGAGGGCGCCAACCAGGCGGTCGTCGACTCGGGCGGCTCGGCGCCGTACTCGATCGTCGGCCAGCTGCTGCTCGCGCCGACGGACTTCTCACAGCACACGGCAGGGTACGCGCCGACGGCCGTCACGCTGCCCTACTGCGACGGCGACGTGTCCGATCTGCAGGGACAGAAGTTCGTCGACGCCAGCGCCGGCCTCGCCGCCGACGACACCTCGTTGCGCAGCAGCATCCTGGTGCGCGGTGCGAACCACAACTTCTTCAACACCGAGTGGACGCCGGGCATCTCGGCCGCGCCGAGCTTCGACGACTGGGGCGACCAGGGCGACAAGGTGTGTGGTCGGAAGGCCTCCGAGACGCGCCTCAGCCCGCGCGAGCAGCGCAAGGTGGGGCTGACCCTGACGACCGGTGCGGTACGGATGTTCGTACAGCGCGACCCGGAGATGCTCGCGTTGTTCGACGCGCCGGGTGCCTTGACCACGAAGTCGATGGGTGCGAACGGCCTCGTCTGGTCGCATGCGATCGGCGGCGCGCGTACGCCCGTGCGGGCCGGTGTCGATGCGACCGTGAGCGGAGCGGCACGCGAGTGTCTCGCGACCACCGGAGTGAAGAGTGCCGACGGCCTGCGGTCTTGTGCCGCGGGAGTCGCCGACGGTGGCCGCGAGGTGCACTGGATGCAGCCGTTCTCCGGCACCGTGTCGCGAGCGGTACTCCACGAGGCTCGCCTCGACTGGTCCCGGTCGGGCCGATCGGGTGGATTGACGTTCGACGAGCCGCTCGATCTCGACGCCGACGGCAGAACCCTCGACCTGCGGATGATCGCGTCGAAGGGCGTGCCCAACGTCCGTGTCGAGCTGCGCGACACGACGGGCGGCACCTGGTCGCGAACGGTCAAGACCCTGCGTCTGCCGGGCGGCCGCTGGCTGCGTCCGGCGTGGGCGCAGACCGTACGGCTCGACCCTCCGTCCGCGTCCGCCGACTTCGACCCGGCCGCGGTCGCGTCCGTGCGAATCGTGAGCGGCAACGACAGCGGAACCGCCTGGATCGTCGACGGTGCGGCGCGGGACGCGAGTCTGCCGGACGTGCCCGACCGTACGCTCCCGCGACTTCTCCTCGGCAATGCCGAGAAGAAGGAGGGCGACCAGGGTAAGGGCATCATTCGGCTGCCCTACCGGCTGGCGGGTTCAGTGTCGTCCGCATCCAGCTTCGACGTGCTGATCGAGAAGCCGCGCGGCAAGCCGCGGACCAGGTTGGTACACGTCAATGTTCCAGCGGGCAAGCGCGGTGGCTCGATCGCGCTGCACTACGCGCGCAACAAGCTCGACGACCGCGACCGCAGCGTCTTCCGGGCAATCGCCCAGCCCGTACGCGGGGTAGCGCTGCACAAGTACCAGGGCAGCGCGGTCGTCCTCGATGACGACCCCGCGCCGAAGGTCGTGATAGAGCCGAAGCGGAAGACGTACCGGGCCGGGCAGCCGATCCGGATGCGCCTGAAGCTCTCCAAGGCGGTCGGGTTCCCGATGCAGGTGTCGGTGCGACTGCGGGATGCGAAGGGGTTCGCGCCGATGCGCGGTGTCGACGTGCCGAAGAAGTGGCTGCGACGCCATGGCGACCCGTCGCACCCGAAGCGCAAACTGAGCAAATCGGTGTATTCGGTCTCGGTGCGGGTGCCGACGGGCAAGCGCGTCGGAGTGCTGACGATCCCGACGGTACGCCGCGGGGCGAAGGCGCCGGTCAAGCGCCTTCGGCTCGTCTGGCGTGTTGCGCATCACGAACCGCGTACGACGGTCGCGACGGTGCGACCACCCAGAGGTTAGCGTGGGGGCATGCGACTCGGAGTCCTCGACATCGGCTCGAACACCGCCCATCTCCTGGTGGTCGACGCCTACCGTGGTGCTCCACCGCTGCCCGCGTACAGCTACAAGGACCCCCTTCAGCTGACCGACCACCTCGACGACAGCGGCGCGGTGACCCCGGCAGGCGTCGACGCGCTGGTCAAGTTCGTCGCCGACGCGCAGCAGGTCGCCGAGGACAAGGGCGCGACGTCGGTGCTTGCGTTCGCGACCTCGGCGATCCGCGACGCGGTCAACTCCGACGACGTTCTCCGCCGCGTACTCGACGAAGCGGAAACCGAGTTGGTCGTCCTGTCCGGGGATGTCGAGGCACGACTGACGTTCCTGGCCGTGCGGCGCTGGTTCGGCTGGTCGTCGGGTCATCTCGGCGTATTCGACATCGGCGGCGGCTCGCTCGAGATCGCGGCGGGATCGGACGAGCACCCGACGGTCGCGCTGTCGTTGCCCCTCGGCGCCGGCAGGCTCACCCGGAACTGGATTCAAGGGGGCGGTGCTCCCGACCAGGAACAGCTCCGCGGCATGCGTCGTCACGTCCGCGCCGAGATCGCCGAGCATGTCGGAATGGTCAAGCGTGGTGGCGATTTCGTGCATGCCGTGGCGACCAGCAAGACCTTCCGCTCGCTGGCCCGGATGGCGGGCGCAGCGCCGTCGTCCGATGGCCCGTACGTACGCCGGGTGCTGACGCGCGTTGACCTGCAGTCTCTACTGGCGGAGCTGGAGACGCTGAGCGCGGACGAGGTGGCTCAGCTGCCTGGGGTCTCTGCGCATCGCGCACACCAGATGGTCACCGGCGCGGTGGTCGCCGATGCGGTGCTCGATCTGTTCGGGCTGGAGGAGCTCGAGATCTGCCCGTGGGCACTACGCGAGGGCGTGATCCTCGAGCATCTCGACCGGCTTTGAGATGCGGCATCTACAGTTGACGCGTGCAGTCTGACTCGGATCGAGGTCGCGTCGTCGGGGTTCCCGAGGCATCGGTCTCGCTGTCGACCTCGTCGGTGTACCCGGAACCGACGGCGGCGGGCTTCGAGCTCGCTACCCGGCTCGGCTACGACGGCGTCGAGGTGATGGTCGGCATCGATGCGACGAGCCAAGATCTCGACGCGGTCCGCGACCTCCGAGAGTTCCACGGGATTCCGGTCGTCTCGGTGCATGCGCCGTGCCTGCTGATCACGCAGCGGGTATGGGGTCTCGAGCCGTGGGGCAAATTGGTCAAGAGTGCGGAGATGGCGCACGAGCTGGACGCCGACGTGGTGGTCGTGCACCCGCCGTTTCGCTGGCAACGCGAGTACGGTCGGGCCTTCGTGGAGGGCATCGCCGACCTCGAGGAGGAGACGGGTATGACGTTCGCCGTCGAGAACATGTACCCGTGGCGCACCGCGCGACGGGAGTTCCAGGCGTACGTACCCGGGTGGAATCCCGTCGAGTTCGGCTACGAGCACGTCACCCTCGACGTCTCGCATACCGCGACCGCCGGCGCCGACCCTGTCGAGATGGCCGAACAGCTCGGTGACCGGCTCGCACACGTGCACATGACAGACGGCCTCGGCTCGGCGAAAGACGAGCATCTCGTACCCGGGCGCGGCACCCAACCCTGCGCGGAGCTGCTGGAGCTGCTGGCGGAGCGCAACTTCGGCGGGCATGTCGTCGTCGAGATCAACACCCGGCGATGCAACGACCGCGAGGAGCGCGAGACCGATCTGGCCGAGGCGCTCGCGTTCACCCGGCTGAACCTCGTCGCGCCTGCCCGCGGCGGGGAGGCGCGCTGACATGGCCGGGCGCAGGTCGGGCACGCCCGACACCAGGGGCGAGATCATCGCGGCCGCACGTGAGGCGTTCGCGTCACAGGGCTTCGACCGTACGTCGCTGCGCAGCATCGCGCGTTCCGCCGGTGTCGACCCCGCCCTGATCCACCACTACTTCGACGGCAAGGACGCGCTCTTCGTCGCCGCAATGGACCTTCCGCTGTCGCCGCGCGAGCGACTCGCCGAGGCACTCGACGTGCCGCGCGACCAGGCCGGTGTCGCGGTGATTCGTACGATGCTCACCGTCTGGGACGACGAGGCGTATCAGCCCTCGCTGCTCGGCGTCCTTCGCTCGCTCACCAGCGGGACGGCCGCGGGCACCGAACTGCGCACGGCGTTCGTGGAGGGAATGATCTTCCCGGCGTTGCGCCAGGAGATCGAGGGCGGCGTGTCCGAGCGAGCGGTCGGCCTGGTCGGATCCCAGATCATCGGTCTCATCGTCGCCCGCTACCTGATCGGCGTCGAGCCGCTGGTCTCGATGGACAGCGAGGAGCTGGCCCAGCTGGTCGGCCCGACCATCCAGCGCTACATCGACCTGTAGGTGTGACCCGGCTCTCCCTTGCGCGGGAATCGACCTCGCGGCATAATTCAACACATGTTGAAAAACGATGCGGTCACGATCGAGGATCTGACGGTCGTACGTGGGTCACGCACCGTGCTTCCGGGCATCGACGTCGGGCTGCGCTCGGGGGTGATCACCGGTCTGTTGGGGCCTTCGGGATGCGGCAAGTCGACGCTGATTCGTTCGATCGTCGGCGTCCAGCGGGTCAAGGCGGGCACCGTGCGCGTGCTCGGTGAGGATGCCGGCAGCAAGTCGCTGCGCGACCGGATCGGCTATGTCACCCAGGAGCCGAGTGTCTACGACAACCTCACCGTGGCCGAGAACCTCACCTTCTTCGCGCGGGTGCTCGGCGTGTCGATCTCCGATGAGGTCGACGCCGCGATCGAGAGTGTCGGTCTCGCCAGCCACCGCGATGCCTTGGTCGGCAACCTTTCCGGCGGGCAGCGCTCGCGGGCGTCGCTCGCCGTGGCTCTGCTGGGCCAACCGCCGCTGCTGATCCTGGACGAGCCGACGGTCGGGCTCGACCCGGTACTCCGCGTCGAGCTGTGGGACATGTTCGCGGAGTTCGCTCACAGCGGAACCACGATGCTGGTTTCCAGCCATGTGATGGATGAAGCCGAGCGTTGCGATCGTTTACTTCTGATGAGGGAGGGCCGAATCCTCGCTTCGGACACCCCGCAGGCACTGTGTGAGTCGACGGGCACCACTTCGGTCGAGGACGCCTTCCTGGCATTGGTACGTGGCGACGAGGGGGCGGTCAGATGACACCGCGGATCACTGGCGCCGTCGCGCTGCGCGTACTCACCCAACTGCGCCGCGACCATCGCACCGTCGCAATGCTGATCGTCGCCCCGTGCATGCTGATGACGTTGCTCTGGTGGCTGTTCCTGGATCAGGAGCAGATCTTCGACCAGATAGGGGCGCCGCTGCTCGCTGTCTTCCCGTTCATCGTGATGTTCCTCGTCACCTCGGTGACGACGCTCGGTGAGCGCAAGTCGGGCACTCTGGAGCGACTACTCGCGATGCCGATGGGCAAGGTCGACTTCCTGGTCGGGTACGCCATCGCGTTCGGCGTCCTCGCAATCGTGCAGAGCCTGTTCACGGCCACGCTTGCGCTGTCGTTCCTCGGGCTCGACATCGAGGGCAGCTGGCTCACGCTCGGCCTGATCGCCGTCCTCAACTCCGTTGTCGGCACCGCACTTGGGCTCTTCGTCTCGGCGTTCGCGGAGACGGAGTTCCAGGCCGTGCAGTTCATGCCGTTGTTCGTGATCCCGCAGATCCTGCTGTGCGGGCTTCTGGTGCCGACGGACCAGATGCCCGGCTTCCTCGAAGGCGCTTCCAAGATCTTGCCGCTGACGTACTCGGTCGATGCGATGCAGGAAGTCGTCAGCTATCAGAACTGGACTACCGACCTATCGGCCGACGTGGTCGTGGTCGCCGCGTTCGCAGTCGCCGTGCTGCTGCTGGGCGCGGCGACGCTGCGGCGGAGGTCTGCTTAGCAGCCATATCTGGCAGGGGGGTGCCATCCAAATGCATAAATGCGTCTCGGTCCGCGTGCGCCAGCGGCGTCGCTTCGCGTTACTGCGCGAGGTCGGCCTGCTCGCGGTGCTGTACGTCGGCTACACGGTCGGCCGGTTGTTCGCCGACAATGACCTGCAGCTCGCGCGCTCGCACGCCGATTTCGTGGTCGATCTGGAACGGCTGGTGGGGCTCGATGTCGAGCGGACGCTCAACCACATCCTGACGGGCCTGCCCTTGATGGAGGTTGCGGCGTCGTACGCCTATGCGTCGATGCACTACATCGTGACGCCCGTCGTACTCGTCGTGCTGTGGCGCAAGGCGCCCGAGCAGTACGCACATTGGCGGCGGGTGCTCGTGCTCGGCACGGCCATCGCGCTGGTGGGCTATCTGCTGTTCCCGACCGCGCCGCCACGCCTCGTACCCGGGTTCGTCGACACCCTGGCAGAGACTGCCAACTTCGGCTGGTGGGGCGCTGACGCGTCCGCGCCGCGCGGGCTCGGCACCACGACGAACGAGCTCGCGGCGATGCCGTCGATGCACGTCGGGTGGTCGCTGTGGAGTGCATGGGCGTTGAGCGCCATCGTCAAGTCTCCCGGTGCGAGGGCGTTGGTGTGGAGCTATCCGCTGCTCATCACGGTCGTGATCGTGGCGACGGCGAACCACTGGGTGCTTGACGCGGTCGTCGGCGCAGCGCTGATCGTGCTGTCTGCGCGGATCGTACGTCCGTGGCGTGACCGCGATCGGCGGGCGCGAGAGGTGCCTCGGGTTCGGTCGACCTGAGCCGGCACGTCGCCTTTCGCGCGTAGGATCGATGCGTCAGTCGTACGCGGCGAGTGGAGGTCATGTTGCTCCGGCGATCGTTGCTCGCGCTGTCGAGAAGCGACCGGGTGAAGGGCCTGGTCGCGACGATGCCGGTGTCGAGCGGAATCGTCGCACGGTACGTTGCGGGCGAGTCGACCGAGGATGCGGTGCGCACCGTCGGCACGCTCGCCGACGGTGGTCTGCTCGCGAGTCTCGACCACCTCGGTGAAGACTGCCACGACCGTACGCAGGCCGACGCGAACGTCGACGCCTACCTGAAGCTGATCGACGCGCTCACGGTGTCCCGTGAGACCGGGCGGGCCGAGGTCTCGGTCAAGCTCTCGGCCATCGGTCAGGCGTTGGGCCGCGACGGCGAGCGGGTCGCGATCGACAACGCGCGCCGGATCTGTCGGGGGGCCGACGACGCGCGTACGACGGTGACCCTCGACATGGAGGACCACACCACGACCGACTCGACGCTGACGATCCTGCGCGAGCTGCGCACGGACTTCCCGGCGACGGGCGCGGTCGTGCAGGCGTACCTGCATCGCACGGAGCAGGACTGCCGCGACCTCGCGTACGAGGGTTCGCGCGTGCGGTTGTGCAAGGGGGCATACAAGGAGCCGGCGTCGGTCGCCTTCCAGCGGCGGATGGACGTCGACCGCTCGTACGTGCGGTGTGCGATGGTGCTGATGGCCGGCGCGGGCTATCCGATGATCGCGACGCACGACCCGCGGTTGATCGACATCTCGATGATGCTGGCGAAGCGCAACGGCAGGTCCACCGAGGAGTTCGAGCTGCAGATGTTGTACGGCATGCGGCCCGACGAGCAGCGGCGGTTGGCCGAGCTGGGGCATCGGATGCGGGTGTACGTGCCGTACGGTTCCCAGTGGTACGGCTATCTCATGCGTCGGCTGGCCGAGCGACCGTCCAATGTCACATTCTTCGCGAGGTCCCTGCTCACCAAGTCCTAGGAGCACCAATGTCTGTGATCGCTGTGATCGGCGCCGGAGTGATGGGCGAGACGATCGTCGCCGGCATGCTTCGGAGCGGGCGCCGACCGGCCGACCTGATGATGTCCGAACGGCGTCCCGAGCGGGCCGAGGAGCTGCGTGAGCGGTACGGCGTCGAGATCGTCACCAACGTCGAGGCGGCCAAGCGTGCCGACACCATCCTGCTCGTGGTGAAGCCGCAGGACATGCCCGACGTGCTGGACGAGATCGCGCCGCACATCGCGCCCGGCCAGCTGGTCATCTCGCTCGCCGCCGGCATCACGACCACCACGCTCGAGTCGCGCTTGCCGGACAAGGTCGCGGCGATCCGAGTCATGCCGAACACTCCCGCACTTGTCGACGAGGGCATGGCGGCGATCTCGCGCGGGTCGCACTGCAGTGAGGAGGACCTTCAGCATGCAGAGTCGCTGCTCTCCGCGACGGGCAAGGTGATGCGCGTACCGGAGAAGCAGCAGGACGCCGTCACGGCGATCTCGGGTTCGGGACCCGCGTACATCTTCTTCGTCGTCGAGTCGATGATCGAGGCCGGCGTACACCTGGGCCTGCCGCGCTCGACCGCAACCGAGCTCGTCGTACAGACCCTCGTCGGCTCCGCACGGCTGCTCAGTGAGAGCGGCGACCATCCGACCGAGCTGCGCGAGCGGGTCACCTCGCCGGGCGGCACGACCGCCGCCGCCCTTCGCGAGCTGGAGGACCACAAGGTACGCGCGGCGTTCCTGTCCGCGCTCGAGGCGGCACGCAACCGGTCGCAGGAGCTGGCCGGCTGAGGCGTGCTCACGTGGGACGACGCCTCGACGGGCGTTGACGGTGTTGCCGAGTGGTGCTTCTCGCTGCAACGCTCCTCGGGCGACGTCCCGGGCGTGCTGTGGCTTCCCGCTGACTCCCGCCCGTCGGCTCCGCTCGTCCTGCTCGCGCACGGCGGTTCCGGTCACAAGCTCGGCGGCCGCAACCGCATGCTCGCGCAGTGGTTCGCAACCGAGTGCGGCATTGTGTCCGTTGCGATCGACGGTCCGTACCACGGTGACCGGGTCTCGGAGCCGCTCCCGCCGGCCGAGTACCAGGCGCGGATCATCGCTGAAGGGGTCGACGCTGTCGTCGATCGGATGGTCGGCGACTGGCGTGCGGTCATCGGCGAGTTGGCCGATCTCGGATTCGTCGACCCGGCGCAGGTCGGTCTCATCGGCCTCTCGATGGGTACGCGGTTCGGGCTGCCGCTAGCGGCCGCGATGGGCGACTCGCTGCGGTGCGCTGTGCTCGGCAAGTTCGGCCTCGGTCAGACGGGACTGCCTGCGGGGTTGGCGATGGACGACCGCATTCGCGTGGATGCCCGAGCAGTATCGGCGGCCGTTCACTTCCACGTCCAATGGGACGACGAGCTGTTCACGCGAGGCGGTCAACTCGCGCTCTTCGGTCTGCTCGGGTCGCGCGACAAGCGGCTGATGGTGCACAGCGGTCGCCATGGCGAGACCCAGGACGCCGCGGTTGAAGCGTGGTGCGCGTTCATCGCCGCAGAACTGAGAACCTGAACGTTGCAGGCATGCCGGTGCCCCGCCGCGGTGGTGCATTCGTGGCGGGGTCCTATGCGACGCTCTGTTTTCGGCGGGTCTGCGTCGACTTCGTCACCCGGCCGGGGAGTTTGGTGGTGGTGCCGCCGGTGACGAGGTACGACCGTCCGGCGGGTGATTGCCAGAGCCAGATCCCGGGCGCGGGTGATTGCACGGTCCATGCGGTGAAGGTCTTCGCGCGGTGGTGATACCTACACAATCGGTGGCCGTTTCTCGAGTCGGTCGGACCGCCGTCGGCGTGGTTGATGATGTGGTCGTAGTCGCCGACCCTGGCCGGACGCGTGCAGTGGGGGAAGGTGCAGATACTCGCGTTGGCCAGCGCGAGCTGTTCCTTGAGCCGTGGTGGTGCGACGTAGCCGGTGGCGGAGATGGTGGTCTCCAGGTCGATGACGGGTTTGACGGTGATGTGGGAGTGGCCGAGGATCTCGGCGGCTTCGGAGCGGGTGATGGCGCCGACGTCTTCGATCGACCAGGTGCCCCAGCACCGGTCGAAATGGACGTACAGAACCGTCTGCCGCGAGCCGGAGCGGCGCCCTCGACGTGCCCGTTCGGGTGACCCGCCGTCGCCGGGCTGGTCGGCCGACTGGTCGGCCGGCTCCGGGTCCGGCTTCGGCGCGGTGTCGCTGGTCTTGTCGGTCTGGTCGGCGCGGGCTGCCTGGACGTGGTGGTAGAGGTCGTCGAGGGAGTCGGGTTCGTCGAGCATGCCGAGTGCGACGGAGCGGAGGATGCCGTGAGGGCGGTTGTCGCCGAGGAAGCGGAGCGATTCGACGATCTGGTCGAGACGCTGGTCCAGCCTCTGGCCGTCGTCGAGCGACAGGGTGCCGGAGATGCGGGCGACACCGTCTTCGGGCCAGATCGACACACTCCGGCGAGCACTGTTCTCGGCTCGCTGGTGTTCGGGGTCGTCGGGGTCTTCGGTGATGCGGATCTGGTCGAGGATCTGCTGGACCCGCCCCATGCCGACCCGCGCGATCAACGGCGTCCCATCCACATTCGCAGCCGACAGACGTCGGTCGGCGTCGCCGGCCTGGGCCAAAGTGAATCGTCGGGTCTTGCGGGCGACCTTCCGGATCCGCCACGCATCCACCGACCCGGCGTGCAGACACGCGAAGAGTCGCGGGAGACGATAGGTCAGATCCAATGCGTCGGCGATCAGGTCCCGCCCACCGGACGCACTCAAGCCCAGTGCGGGGCCGACCTCACACGCGGCGTACTCCGACACCGACGGGGTGCCGGACCCACCGTAGCGGGTCCACTCGTTCACACCCCCGGCCCGTGCGAGGGGCGTACCTGCGGTGTCGGCGAGGTAGCCGAGGAGGGCGTCGTACTGGGCGGCCTCGGTCTGCGCGATCCGGCGCCGCGCATCCAGGGCGACGTCGAGCCCGTCCTTGGACCCGGTGTCGGTGGTGAGTGTGGCCGCCCTCATAGAACATATTCTGCCACCCGCCACTGACAAGACAGGGTGCTCAGAAGGCTTATCCACAAGGGAATATGAGAAATGTTCGAGAAAGTTTTCGAGAAGTGTGCGAGGTGTGGTCGGCGGCGGGAGAGAATCTGCGTTTGGGTGCGGATAGCGACTCAAACGCAGATTCCTTCATCGCCACGGGCCGGAGCCGGTACCGAAGCGCACGGAATCGATGAAGGCGGAAGCGAAAGCTGGGGAGAGCCGACCGGCGACCCGAGCCCACCGGAGACGGATCTCGTCGCCGCCATGCGGTCTGCACCGAAGCGCACGGGAAACGATGAAGGCGGAAGCCCAGCGAACGGGAAACGGTGAAGGCAGAAGCCCAGCGACCAGGAAACGATGAAGGCGGAGCACCCACACAGCCCGCCCAACTCACAACCCGGTCGCCCGCTTCGCGGCGTCGATCACCGGCGCCGCGGCTTCGGCGGCCCGTTGCGAACCTTCGGCGAAGACCTCGTCGACCTCGCCCGGCGAGAGCTCCGCGTACGCCTTCTGGATCGGTTCGAGGGTCGCGATGACGGCATCGGCGACCGCACCCTTCAGTCCGCCGTAGGTCGCATGCGCGGCGACGATGTCAGCGGGCGTCTCGCCCGTACAAGCCGAAGCGATGTCGATCAGGTTGGTGATACCCGGCTGTGCGTCGCGGTCGTACGCGACGACGCCACGTGAGTCGGTGACGGCGCGGGAGACCTTGCGGCGTACGACCTCGGGCGGATCGAGCAGGTAGAGGGATCCGGCGGGCGATTCGGTCGACTTGCTCATCTTCGACGTCGGATCGGAGAGGTCCATCACCCGCGCTGCGACCTGCGGTGTGACGACGCGCGGGACTGTGAAGACCTCGCCGTACCGATGGTTGAACCGCTGTGCGAGCTCGCGGGCGAACTCGACGTGCTGGCGTTGGTCGTCGCCGACCGGCACCTCGGCCGCACGGTAGAGCAGGATGTCGGCCGCCATCAGGATCGGGTAGGTGAACAGCGAGACGCGGGTGTCGGTACGCCCACGTCCCTTCTCCTTGTATTGGATCATCCGCCCGGTCTCACCCATCGACGCGGTGCATTCCAGCAGGTACAGCAGCTCGCTGTGCGCCGGGACCCGGCTCTGAACGAGCAGGGTCGCCTCGTGTGGGTCGAGGCCGCTCGCCAGCATCAGCGCGGCGACCTCGGCGCGGCGGGCAGAGAGCTGCGCAGGGTCGTGCGGGGTCGTCATTGCGTGGAGGTCCGAGATGCCGTAGAAGCAGTCTGCGGTCGCGGCCGCATCGCGCATCGGGCGCAGAGCGCCGAGCAGGTTGCCGAGGGTGAGGTGTCCGCTCGGCGTGAGCAGGCTCAGCTGCCTGCCGCGTTTCTGGTTTACGCCTGGTGCTGTTTCGTCCTGCGTTGTCATGAGGTGTCCTCTCGACCTGCCTCGCACGCAGCACAACCATCCGCCCGTACGAGGCGGATGGGTACGTGAAGGTGAGTACGCCAGAACCGGTCCGCCTACGAGGCGGACCACCAGCAGAGGCTGCGATGCGTATTCACCCCACCAGGATACCAACGAATCCGCCGTCGTACGCCGCATGCACACTGGCGTTATGGACATCACGCGCACCGCGCTGCACTGGGGCAGGTACGACGTCGTGGCCGACGGCGGCCGGGTGGTGGAGGTACGCCCGGTGCCCGGCGACACCACGGTCTCGGCGATCGGGCCGGGGATGCCCGAGGCGCTCAACGCGCCGTACCGGCTCACCGAGCCGATGGTGCGCAAAGGCTGGCTCGACGACGGTCCGAAGCGCGGCACGAACCACCGTGGCAGCGAGCCGTTCGTTGCGGTGAGCTGGGAGCGCGCGACGGAGCTGGCGGCGTCCGAGCTGCGGAGGGTCATCGACACGCACGGCAACGAGGCGATCTACGGCGGCTCGTACGGCTGGGGTTCGGCCGGCCGCTTTCATCACCCGCAGAGCCAGATCCATCGCTTCCTGCGCAGCCTGGGTGGCTACACCGACTCGACCGGGTCGTACAGCGTCGGCGCGATGGAGGTGATCCTCCCGCACGTCATCGGCGGCGATCCGTGGAGCATCTGGCAGCGGGGCACGATGTGGCCGGATATCGCGGAGCACGGTGAGCTCGTCGTCTCGTTCGGTGGCATGGCGACCAAGAACGCTCAGCTCAACCCCGGCGGCCAGGGGAGGTCGGAGCAGCTCGAGTGGCAGCGCCGGGCACGCGCAGCGGGCGTCAGGTTCGTCACCGTCTCGCCGCTGGCCGGCGATACCGCGGCCGACCTCGACGCGCAATGGCTGCCTCTTCGGCCGGGGACCGATGTCGCCGTGATGCTCGCGCTCGCGTACGTACTGCAAGCCGAGGGCCTGCACGACCGCGAGTTTCTCGCCACCTGCTGCGTCGGTTACGACCGTTTCGAGCGGTACGTCCGCGGGCTCGACGACGGACGGCCGAAAACGCCGGCGTGGGCGGAGTCGATCAGTGGCGTGGACGCCGATGCGATCGTCGACCTGGCTCGCGAGATGGGCACGCGCCGCACTGCGGTCAACCTGAGCTGGTCGATCCAGCGCCAAGACCACGGCGAACAGCCGTACTGGATGGGTGTCGTGCTCGCCGCGATGTCGGGCAGCCTCGGCCGCCCGGGTGGCGGCGTCGCATCCGGTCTCGGTATCAACAAGACCGGCGTACGCGCGCGCCGCTGGCCGGTGGCATCGCTGCCGCAGGGCACCAACGCGGTGTCGACGTCGATCCCGGTTGCGCGTATCGCAGACGCGCTGCTCGAGCCGGGCGGCGCGTACGAGTACAACGGCGAGCGACGTACGTACCCCGACCTGCGGCTCGTCTACTGGGCTGGCGGAAACCCGTTCCACCATCATCAGGACCTCAACAAGCTCGCCCAGGCGTGGCAGCAGCCCGAGACGGTGATCGCGCACGACTCCTGGTGGAACCCGCTCACTCGCTTCGCCGACATCGTGTTCCCGGTCGCGACCGCGGTCGAGCGGCGCGACATCGCCGCGGGTGCGAGCGATCTGTCGCTGATGGCGATGGAGCGGGCAGTGGCGCCGCCCGAAGGCGTACGCACCGACTACGACGCCTTCGCCGGCATCGCCGACCTGCTTGGCGTCGGCAAGGAGTTCACCGAGGGGCGGACGGCCGACGAGTGGGTCGACGAGCTGTACGAACGCACTCGCAGGACGTTCGCCGACCTCGGCCTCGAGGCGCCCGGCGCGGCCGAGTTCTGGAGAGCCGGTGGGTTCGAGACACCCGAGTTCACCTCCGTGGTCGCGGGAGACTTCGGCCGCCTCCGCGATGACCCCGACCGACACCCGCTCAGTACGCCGTCGGGCCGGATCGAGATCTTCTCGGAGCGCATCGCGGGTTTCGGGTACGACGACTGTCCCGGCCATCCCGTCTGGCTCGAGCCGCATGAGTGGCTCGGCGCGGCAGCCACCGCGACGTACCCGCTGCATCTGCTCTCCAACCAGCCGAGCACTCGCCTCCACTCGCAGTACGACGGCGGACGGCTGAGCCGGGAGTCGAAGGTCGCGGGACGCGAACCGATAGCGATGCATCCCGACGACGCCGCACGTCGGGGCCTCGGCGACGGCGACCTCGTGCGGGTGTTCAACGACCGCGGCTCGATGCTGGCCGGCCTACGCGTCGACTCCGGGCAGCGACCGGGTGTGGCAGTGATCGCCACCGGCGCGTGGTTCGACCCGGAGCCCGCCGGCGCGTACGCCCGCATGTGTCGGCACGGCAACCCCAACGTGCTCACCCGAGACCAGGGCACCTCTCGACTGGCTCAGGCACCCGCGCCCGGGTCCACGCTCGTCGAGATCGAGCGCTTCGACGGTGCCGTGCCGCCCGTACGCGCGTTCGTGCCCCCGGAGATCATCGGCCGCGACGGCGCTTAGGCTGACCGGTATGCCCGAACCAGCGTGCGCCGTCTTCGACGAGCACCTCACCGAGTACGACTTCGGGCCTTCGCATCCGATGGCGCCGTTGCGGATCGACCTGACGATCGCACTGGCCCGCGAGCTCGGTGTCGTCGGCGACGACGCGCTCCCGGTCGTCGGTGCGTCCGCGGCATCCGACGACCTGCTCGCCACGGTCCATACGCCCGACTACATCGAGGCAGTGCGTGAGGTCAGCGCGCGTCCGTACGAGAAGCAGCTGGCGTACGGGCTCGGCAACGACGACAACCCGACGTTCGCGCACATGCACGACGCGAGTGCGCTCATCGTCGGCGCATCGGTCGAGGCGGCGCGGCGGGTGTGGACGGGCGAGAACCGGCGGGCAGTCAACATCACCGGCGGCCTGCACCATGCGATGCCGGGCAACGCGAGCGGCTTCTGCATCTACAACGACTGTGCCGTCGCGATCCGGTGGCTCCTCGCCAACGGTGCATCCAAGGTCGCGTACATCGACGTCGACGCACACCACGGCGACGGTGTGCAGGAGGTGTTCTACAACGATCCGCGGGTGCTGACCGTGTCGTTGCACGAGACGCCGCAGACGCTCTTCCCGGGCACGGGCGCGCCGTCGGAGATCGGGGGCCCCGACGCCGAGGGCTCCGCGGTCAACGTCGCGATTCCTCCGGGCACCTCCGACGCGGGCTGGCTGCGCGCGTTCCACGCGGTCGTGCCGCAGGTGGTCGCGGAGTTCGCGCCGGACATCATCGTGAGCCAGCACGGCTGCGACTCGCACGCCGACGACCCGCTCACCAACCTGATGCTCAGCATCGACGGACAGCGCGCTTCGTACCTCGCGCTACGCGACCTCGCGACCACGGTGCCCGACGGCCGGTGGATCGCGCTCGGCGGCGGTGGGTACGCCGTGCTCGATGTCGTACCGCGGATCTGGACGCACCTGCTGGCGATCGTCGGCGAACGGCCGATCGACCCGGAGACCCCGACACCGCCGCAGTGGCGGCAGCGCGTACACGAGCTCTCGGGCCGCGATGCGCCGCTGCGCATGACCGACGCTCAGTCGATCTCGTACCGCGACTGGACCGACGGGTACGACCCGGCGACCTGGCTGGACCGGTCGATCATGGCGACTCGCAAGGAGTCGTTCCCGCTGCTCGGCCTCGACCCGATGCCGTGACGTTTGTCGCCGGAGTCAAGCATGACACGCCAGAATCCGGTATTTTCTGTACATCACTCCTTTCGCATTGGCCCCGTGAGGCACTACGCTCACGCCAAGTGACATTACCCCCGAGGGCCGGGGGGTGCGATCACGCTCGAAAGCAGGCGAGGACGAATGAGCTCCACCGAACGCGACAAGGTTCCGTCCGCCGGCGGTCCGTTCCTCACCGTCGCCGAGGTCGCAGCCCGGATGCGCGTCTCCAAGATGACGGTCTACCGCCTCGTCCACGCCGGTCAGCTCGACGCGATCCGCGTCGGCCGATCGTTTCGCGTACCCGAGAAGGCCGTCGAGGAGTACCTCCGCCGGTCGTTCTACCAGGCGGGTTGAGCGCGTTCCGAGACTGCCGCGTGGCGGTGCGGCACCTACGGGTAGCCTTGTCCTGTTCCGATGACCATTAAGCAAGGGTGAACCGTGGGTTCTGTCGTCAAGAAGCGCCGCAAGCGCATGGCCAAGAAGAAGCACCGCAAGATGCTGAAGCGCACGCGCGTGCAGCGTCGGCGTCTCGGTAAGTAGGACCGCGGAGCCTTAACCGAACATCCCTCAAGGGAGGTCGAATGGGGCGAGTCGTGCTCGTCACCGGGGTATCACGTGACCTCGGTGCGAGGTTCGCGCGCCTCCTCGCGACGGCTCCCGACGTCGACAAGGTCGTCGGACTCGACGTCTACCCGCCGCGTATCGACCTGACCGGTGTCAAGTACGTCCGCGCCGACATCCGCACGCCCGTCGTCGGCAAGGTGCTCGCGGTCGAAGAGGTCGACACCGTCGTCCATCTCGGGGTGGGCCCCGTCGGCAACGGCCCGCGGGGTCCCGTCAAGGAACTCAACGTCATCGGCACGATGCAGCTGCTGGCCGCCTGCCAGCGAGCGCCCGGTGTCGAGCGCTTCGTGTTGCAGTCGGCCGGAGCGGTGTACGGCACGTCATCGCGCAACGTCGCGATGTTCACCGAGTCGATGCCGCCGAAGGGCGGGGTCTCGTCGGGATACCCCAAAGACCTCATCGAGGTCGAGGGCTACGTTCGCGGCTTCGGCCGTCGGCGGCCCGACGTATCGATCACCACGCTTCGGATGGCCATGGTGATCAGCCCGACCGTCGACACGGTGCTCGCCTCGTACTTCCGGCTCCCCGCGATTCCCGGCGTGCTCGGCTTCGACCCGCGGATGCAGTTCCTGCACGAGGAAGACGCGCTCGAGGTGTTACGCCTGGCCACCATCAGCGAGCGCCCCGGTACGTTCAACGTCGCCGGTCCGGGCCCGATGATGCTCAGCCAGATCGCGCGCCGGCTGCGCCGCCCGCTGCTCCGGATTCCCGCGCCCGCATTCGGCACCGTCACGCCGACCATCGGGCGGGTCGCCGGCATCTCGCTGCCCGGCGACCTGCGGCCGTACTTCATGCACGGCAGGGGTCTCGACACGACCGCACTGCGCGAGATCTTCGGGTACGAGCCGAAATGGACTACCGAGGAGATCATCGACGCGTTCGCCGCGACGCTCGAGCCCGGCCCGCTCGCGTTCGTGGGGAGCGCCCGTGGGTGACGCGCAGATCATTCCTCTCGGCACCCGGGGCAAGCCCGGTCGCGGCCGGCGCCAGACCGCGTCGTCCGCGGCGCGCTCCCTGGTCGATCGCGGAGGCGACTCCGCGAAGGATGCGGCGCACGCCGAGGTACGCGCCGACCGGGCCGACGCAACGGAGCGACGCGGGATTCCCGCCGCCGACCTGCTCGACGCCGTCGCCGGGGGTGCTCGCGAGGTGCTCGGCGCCAACTGGGAGCGCCGCCTCGCCGAATGGGTCGCCCTGCTGCGCCGACGCCTTGCGGGCGACTACCAGGTCGACGAGTTCGGGTTCGACCCCGAGCTGACGGCGCGACTCGGGCTCGCGATCGCCCGCCCGCTCGCCGAGAAGTGGTTCCGCATCGAGGTACGCGGCGCCGAGAACATCCCGTCCGAGGACGGCGTGCTCCTCGTCGCCAACCACTCAGGCACGGTTCCGGTCGACGCGATCATGACCTCGCTCGTCGTACACGACCATGCGGCCCGGCACCTGCGGATGCTCGCCGCTGACCTGGTCTTCACGCTGCCGTTCGTCTCCGAGGTCGCCCGCAAGGGTGGCGCAACGCTGGCCTGCAGCGAGGACGCCGAGCGGCTGCTCCGCCAGGGCGAGCTCGTCGGTGTCTGGCCCGAGGGTTTCAAGGGCATCGGCAAGCCCTACTCCGAGCGGTACAAGCTGCAGCGGTTCGGCCGCGGCGGCTTCGTGTCGGCCGCCATGCGTACGGGCGTCCCGATCGTGCCGTGCTCGATCGTCGGCGCCGAGGAGATCTACCCGATGGTCGGCAACGTTCCCGCGCTGGCGCGGTTGCTCGGCGTTCCGTACATCCCGATCACGCCGTTCTTCCCGCTGCTCGGTCCGCTCGGGCTCGTCCCGCTGCCGAGCAAGTGGATCATCGAGTTCGGTGAGCCGATCCGCACCGACGCGTACGCCCAGGACGCGGCCGACGACCCGATGCTGGTCTTCAACGTCACCGACCAGGTACGCGAGACGATCCAGCAGACGTTGTACAACCTGCTCGTCGAGCGTCGGGCCGTGTTCTTCTAGTGTCCTGCGTTTGAAGTGGCTTTACGGAAGGCGTCGTCCAGGTGGATGCATCCGCAAGGCCGAGAAGGAAGGTCATAGCTTGTGGGGGCACCTCCCGGCGCTCTAGCGCCGGGGGACTATTTCCGACGACGAGAACGCCGCGGGGCGCCGCCTGGGCGGCGAAAGACGTCAAGGTACTTCGAACGCAGGGCACTAGGTACGGGCTGGGCATGCGTCGACGACCGCCGCGCGGCACCCGTCATTCGCCGGTCGTGCCGTCGGTTGCTCCGTCGGTCAGGTCGCCGAGCTCGTCCTGTTCGACCGGCGGGGCGTCGTTCGAGCCCTCCACCCCGTCGATCAGGTCACCGGTCGGCCCGGCATCGTCACCGGAGTCCTGCTCGTCGCCGGAGTCCTGTTCGCCACCGATGTTCTGCTCGTCGATGGTGGGTTCGTCGTCGCCCGCCTCGGCCTTGTCGTCCGAGCCGTGTTTGTCTCCGCCGAGCACCGGTCCGAGCAGGGTCTCGAGCGGTCCCTTCGGGTCCTTGTCGTCGGACTCCTCACCGTCGCCGATGACCGGCTCGAGCAGGTCGCCGATCGGGCCGAGCTGGTCGAGGAGGTCCTGGATCGGGTCGAGGGCGTCGTTCACGGGACCCAGCGGCAGGCTGTCGACAATGCTGCCCGAGTCTCCGTCGAGGTCCGGCACGTCGGGTAGCGCGTGATCGGGTATGTCGCCCTTGTCGGGCGGATCGAACTCCGAGGAGTCGCTGCCGGTGATGTGGCCACCGTCCAGTGTCGGCTCGTTCGCACCGCCGTCGTTGTCGCCGTTGTCGGCGCCGCCGTCGTCGTGGTCGGTGTCGCCGTTGTCCGGATGATGCTCGATCGGCGGCACGTCGGTGCCGTGCGGTAGGTCGTCGGGCTGGGCGACGACATCGTCGTTCGACGGGTGGTCGCCGGGTGAGCCGTTCCGGTCGTCCTGCGGCAGCGCGTCGACCGGTACGGGGTCGAACGGCACCTGGACCGTCGGGCCGCCGGCACACTCCGGACACGCGGCGACCGCTCGCCGGTCGACCTCGGTGACCGTGTCGACCGCGTTCTCGTACGCCGTGCTGGTCGACCTGCCGAGCATCGGGGCGATGGCCTGCAGGCGCTCCGCAGAGGTTCTGGCGAAGCTGCGGATCTCGTCGATCGCGGACCGGTCGTCATCCGAGGCGTACGCTCGCAGCAACTGCTCGGTGCCGATGTCGGCGTCGGACACGAAGTCGTCGAGCACGTCGCCGACCTGGTCGGCGTGGCCGCCCTCCGCGAGCTGCTCGGCCTCGTCGAGACGGACGGAGGCGTGTTCGAGACGGGTCTGGCCGGCCGCGGCCGACCCACCGCCTCCGACGGTCAGCTCGACCTGTTCGACACCGCGCTTGAGCGGATACAAGACGTCGCCCGGCAGGGCGTCCGCGCTCATGGAGACGAGACCGGCGGAGACGGCGGCGACCGCGGCGGTCGAACCGGCGGCGATGCGCAGGCCGCGGCGTCTCGGACGGCGTCGGATCGCCGGCGGCGGCACGGCTTCGCCGCCGAGGACCGTCTCGGCCTCCGCGACGAGGCGAGCACGCATGGAGTTGCGTGCCTCGTTGCCGAGCGTGGCCGGCGGCATGTCGCGGAGGGTACGCGCAAGCCGTACGAACTCGGCGAGTTCGTACTCGGTGAGGTCGACATGGCCGTCCAATGCGTTCTGGAAGGCTTGGGAGCGTCGACCACCCCACAATCGGCCATTCATGTCGGTGATCCTGTCGAGAGGTGTGATCCGCCGGGTACAACGACGGGATAGCGCAGCGGGTTACGAGCGAGCGGCAGAATGTGACTCATCGCAACTCACCGGGGATCGTGCGGGCGAGCGCGCGGATCGCGCGTAGCTGGAGCTGCTTGATGGCCCCGGGCGAGCGGCCCATCAGCGCGGCGGTCTCGGCGATCGACTGCTCGAGGATGAACCGGGATATCAGGCACTCCTGCTGGTCCGAGGGGAGCTCGTGCAGCGCCCGCATCAGCGCGTCGTGGGCGTCGTTGGCGAGCGCCTCCTGCTCGGGCCCGTCGCGGACGTCGTCGGTCTCGGGAACCTGATCGGCGATGATCTCGCGTTTGGTGCGACTGGACTTGTAGTGGTCGGTGATCAGGTTCCGGGCGATGGTCGTCAGCCAGGCGCCGAAGTCCGTTCCCTGCCACGTGAACCGTGGCAGCGCCCGCAGGGCGCGTACGAACACGTCGCCGGTGAGGTCTTCGGCAAGGGCGCGATCGCCGACGCGGTAGTAGACGTAGCGGAAGACCTGGTCGGCGTAGTGGTCGTACAGCTCGCCGAATGCCTCGCTGTCGCCGCCCTTGGCGAGGTCGACGAGTGCGACGATCCGCGAGCGCTCGGGGTCGTCGTCGGGCGGCGGTCCGGACGATGCCGGCCTCCCGGAGTCGACCTTGCCGCGTATCGAGGAGGCGATCGCGAGCTCGAGGCCGGTTGCAGACAGTGATGGCTGGGCGGCCGCGTGCAGGATCACGGCGCGAAGTGCCGGCAGTGGGCCGAGCTCACACGGCCTAGCGGTTATGGCTCAGCCCTCCCTCGCGCAGCACGTGGACGCGTGTTCGGGGATGCTACCCACATTTGCCGTCGACTACTCTGCGTATATCGCCTGTTGATACGCGACAACGCCGAATCCGCGCGTGACCTGCGGCTTTCAAGTTTTCAACTTCGTACGCGGCCACCGGCGTGTCGACGACGTATCCGCAGGCCTGCGGCGATGCCGGCCGTGATCGAACCGGCCGTCGCGGCGGCGACCAGCCCGGCCTTCGCCGCCCGGCGGCCGGTGCGGTAGTCGCGGATCCGCCAACCGTGCGTACGCGCGTGCTCGCGCAGCTTTCGGTCGGGGTTGACCGCGCAGGGGTCACCGACGAGCGAGAGCATCGGCAGGTCGTTCGACGAGTCGGAGTACGCGGAACAGCGGTCGAGATCGAGCTGCTCGCGCTGTGCGAGCGCGAGCAGCGCCTCGGCCTTCGCCGGCCCGTGCAGCATCTCGCCGATGAGGCGGCCCGTGTAGATGCCGTCTCTGTGCTCGGCGACCGTTCCGAGGGCGCCGGTCAGGCCGAGCCTCGACGCGATGATGCCGGCGATCTCGACCGGGGCGGCCGTGACCAGCCAGACCCGTTGGCCGCGGTCCAGGTGTTGCTGCGCGAGCGCCTTCGTACCCGGCCAGATCCGGTGCGCCATCGCCTCGTCGAAGATCTCTTCGCCCAACGCCTCCAGCTCGTCGACGCTGTGCCCCGCGATGAACGCGAGGGCCGACGACCGGGCCTGTTCGATGTGCTCGGGATCCTCCGTGCCCGCGAGGCGGAAGTACGCCTGCTGCCACGCTGCCCGCGCGATGTCGCGGGTACGGAAGAACTCGCGGCGGTACAGCCCGCGCATCAGGTAGAAGATGGACGCGCCCTGCATGATCGTGTTGTCGACGTCGAAGAAGGCGCCGACGCGCGGATCGGGGCCGGTGTCCAGCGCCGCCTCGACCTCGGCTGACGCGGCCGCGGCCTCGCCGGCCAGGATCGAGCGCGCGCGCAGGTTCCGGCGACGACGCGAGCGAGGTGACACCACGGGGTCGAGGGTATCGGCTGGCCCGGCCAGTGGTGGTCCGGTTTGCGTACGACGGTGTGGGAAGGCCGAATACGCACTGTGACAGACTCGACGAGTGACGATCCCCACGGTGAATGTCAGCGCGTTGGCGAGCGAACGCGCGCAGGTCGGCGCCGGCGACCTGGCCCTGATCGAGTCCTTCGGGGAAGGACGCACGATGGCTTGGGGCGAGCTCGACGAGCTGACGACGACCATAGCGCGTGCGTTTGCCGGGAGCGGCCTCGTCGCCGGGCATCGTGTGGCCCTGGCGATGACGAATCGGATCGAGTTCGTCGCGACCTACCTCGGGGCGCTTCGCGGCGGCCACGTCGTGGTTCCGATGAATCCGTGGTCGGCGACCGGTGAGCTGATGCGCATGCTCGCGGACTCCGGGAGCCGAGTCGTGGTGTGCGACGAGGTGACCGTCGACAACGTACGCGCGGCCGTCGGCGGGCTGGCCGCCGCGCTGGACACGGCCGATGACGGGTTGCGAGCGCGCGCCAGCGTACCGACGATCGTGGTCGTCGGCGGCTACGCCGATGTCGGTGAGACGGCGTTCGAGTCGTACCTCGACAACGCTCCCGACATCGCGGTCGCGAGTCCGAGCGACCCCGAGGCTCTGGCCGCGCTGCTCTACACCTCGGGTACGAGCGGCAACCCGCGCGGGGTGATGCTGAGCCATCGTGCGCTGCTCGCCGATATCGAGCAGGTGGGCCGCATCGAGCCCGAGCCGATCACGTCGAAGGACGTCGTGCTCGGCCTGCTGCCGTTGTTCCACATCTACGGCCTCAACGTCGTGCTCGGGCAGGTCCTGCGCACGGGGGCGCGGCTGGTGCTGGTACGTCGGTTCGACCACGAGGAGACGCTCGACATCGTTGCCGAGCACGGCGTCACGAACATCCCGATCGCTCCACCCGTCGTCGCCGCCTGGGCCGGGCGCGGAGACCTCCGTACGAAGCTCGAAAGCGTCGAGCTGGTGCTGTCGGGTGCGGCGCCGCTCGACCACGACCTGACCGATCTGTTCGTGGAGTCGGGCGGTGTGGTGATCGAGCAGGGCTATGGGCTCACAGAGGCCGCCCCGGTGATCACCTCGACCCTGACAGCGCGCGGACGCGAGCCGGACGGCTCGCCGAAGGCCGGTTCGGTCGGTGCACCGGTACCTGGTTTGGAGCTGCGGGTGCTTGACGGCTCCCGCCGCGAAGCGCAGCCGGGTGACCCGGGGGAGATCTGGGTACGCGGCGCGAACCTGTTCTCCGGCTACTGGCCCGACGGCCGCGAGGCGCCCCAGCCCGACGGGTGGTACGCGACCGGTGACGTCGGCGTCGTCGACCGCGACGGCGACCTGTCGCTCGTCGACCGGTTGCGCGAGCTGGTGATCGTGTCCGGGTTCAACGTCTACCCGTCGGAGGTCGAGGACGTCATCGTCGAGCTCGACGAGATCGCCGAGGCGGCGGTGATCGGCGTACCCGACGGTGAAACGGGCGAGGCGGTGCAGGCGTTCGTCGTACCCGCCGACGATCGGTCGAGCGTCTCCGAGACGGTCGACCGGGTGCGGTCGCACTGCGAGTCGCGGCTCGCCCGGTTCAAGTGGCCGAAGCACGTCACGGTGACGACCGACCTGCCGCACTCCGCGAACGGCAAGGTCGCGAAGGGGCGGTTGCGGGCGCAGGCCCGGCGTGAGTCGTTGGGCCTGTCGTGAGCGGCACGGACGACCGAGCGCGACAAAGAGGTGTGAGCGTGCGCGTCGAGGTGCTGACGAAGCCCGGCTGCCATCTGTGCGAGGACGCCGTCGCGATCGTCGCGTCGGTGTGTGCCGAGCTCGGCGTCGCGTGGAGCGAGCGCGACATCTCGGGCGATCCCGATGCGATGCACACGTACGGTGAACAGATCCCGGTGACGTTCGTCGACGGCCGCCAGCACGACTTCTGGCGGGTCGACCCGGCGCGGTTGCGGAAGGCGCTGGGCTGAGGTCACTTTGCCCCGCGGATTACCATGGGCCCATGGTAATCCGCGCCACTACCTAGCAAACTTGGTACGTAGCGGCGCAGTTTGCCCATGAGTAGTGGACCTTGCCCCGATCGCATATTAAGGTCTGGCGGCTGCGTCCGAGGGATCGACGGGGATTGGACGAATGCACCGCGGTCGTCGTCGCGTCCTTCTCCGGCCCGGCAAACCGGTGAGCCGAGGCGAGGCCGAGCCGACGCGGCGGGATGTCGTACCGAAGGGCGCGGTCGAGTGACCGCAGACCCGAGCCGGGCACTGCGTCCCGGCGTGACCTGGGTCACGGATATCGGACGATCGGTTCGCTCGATTTTGTTCTCACGTTCACAAACTTCTAGAGTGGACGAACCGCCGCCTCCAACGCGCCAGAAGGCACGAAATCCGGCAGGCGTGCGGCAGGAGAACTTGTGACGGATATGCGCACCCCCACGGGCCCGGCCGGCTCGGGCGACATCTCTGCGCCCGTGGCCGCCGATGCGCGCGGCGCCCGCGGCATCCCCGATGCGACCGTGGCGCGTCTTCCGGTGTACCTGCGGGCGCTGACCGCGCTCGCCGACCGCGGCATCGAGACCTCGTCGTCGCAGGAGCTCGCAAGCGCGGCGGGCGTCAACTCCGCGAAGCTGCGCAAGGACCTCTCGTACCTCGGGTCGTACGGCACTCGCGGTGTCGGGTACGACGTGGAGTACCTCCGCTACCAGATCGCCCGCGAGATCGGCCTCACCCAGGACTGGCGGGTCGTGATCATCGGCATCGGAAACCTCGGCACGGCGCTTTCGAAGTACGGCGGGTTCACGTCGCGCGGGTTCCGCATCGTCGCGCTCGTCGACGGCGACCCGTCGCGCGTCGGCGAACGCCACGGTGAGCTGACGATCGGC
Source organism: Solicola gregarius (assembly GCF_025790165.1). GTDB lineage: Bacteria > Actinomycetota > Actinomycetes > Propionibacteriales > Nocardioidaceae > Solicola > Solicola gregarius. The sequence continues at coordinate 1,530,946 of NZ_CP094970.1, read as the reverse complement.
GCCGTCGACGACCTGCCCGACCTCATCCGCGAGCTGCGCATCTCGATCGGGGTCATCTCGACGCCCGGCGGCGCGGCCCAGGAGGTCGCCGACCGCCTCGTCAAGGCGGGCGTCACCAGCATCCTGAACTTCGCACCGACGGTCCTGTCGGTGCCCGACGACGTCGAGGTACGCAAGGTCGACCTGTCGACCGAGCTGCAGATCCTCGCGTACCACGAGCAGCGAAAGACGCAGGCGGTGACGCAACTGTGAGCGTTCTCGTCGTGGGGGTCTCCCACCACACAGCTCCCGTATCGACCCTCGAGCGCCTCGTGCTCGACGACTCCGGGATCGCGAAGCTGCACCGCTTCGCGGTCGATACCCCGCACATCAGCGAGGCGGTCGTCGTCTCGACCTGCAACCGGATCGAGATGTACGTCTCGGCCGAGCGGTTCCACGGCAGTGTCGAAGACATCTCCAGTCTGCTCGCCGACCAGGCGGGCGTGGCACGCGAAGACCTCGTCCGCAACCTGTACGTGCACTACGACGACGCCGCCGTCGCCCACCTGTTCTCGGTCGCCTCCGGCCTCGACTCGATGGTCGTGGGCGAGAGCCAGATCCTCGGTCAGGTACGCGTCGCGCTGCAGCGGGGCCAGGACCTCGGCACCGTCGGCACCGAGCTCAACCTGTTGTTCCAGCAGGCCCTCCGCGTCGGCAAGCGCGGGCATGCCGAGACCGACATCGACCAAGCGGGCCCGTCTGTCGTCTCCGCCGCGCTCGACCGCGTCGAGGCGACGGCCATGCCGATGGCCGACGCGCGGGTGCTCGTTGTCGGTGCCGGTGCGATGTCCGGGCTGACCGTTGCGATCGCCGCGAGGCGTGGCGCAACGGACGTCGTCGTCGTCAACCGGACGACCGAGCGGGCCGAGCGGCTCGCCGCGAGCATCGGCGGACGCGCCGCCGCGTGGAGCGACCTACCGGGCGAGCTCGCCAACGCAGACATCGTCGTCTCGGGCACGGGCGCGACCGGCACTGTGATCGGCGTCGACGAGGTCGCCGCCGCTGTGGGCTGTCGCAGTGGCGAGCGCCCGTACACGATCGTCGACCTTGCACTTCCGCGCGACGTCGACGAGGCGGTCGCGGGCATCCCCGGTGTATCGGTGATCGGGCTCGCCGAGCTGGCCGAGTCGCTCGCCGATGCGCCGGTCGCCGCCGACGTCGCGGACGTACGCGGAATCGTCAAGGACGAGGTCGCTGCGTTCCTCGCCGCACGTAACGCCGCGCGGGTCACGCCGACCGTCGTCGCCCTTCGTACGATGGCGACCGAGGTCGTCGACGCGGAGTTGGCCCGGCTCGCGGCGCGACGCTCCGACCTCGACCCCGATACGTTCCGCGAGCTGTCGCAGACCGTACGCCGCGTCGCCGACAAGCTCCTGCATGCCCCGACCGTTCGGATCAAGGAGCTCGCAGGTCAGCCCGACGGCCTCACGTACGCCGACGCGCTCGCCGAGCTGTTCGCGCTCGACCAGGCGGCGGTCGACGCCGTGAGCCGGGTCGACCTGGACGCCGAGGTGGTGAGTCCCGATGAGTGAAACGCTCCGGGTCGGCACCCGCGCAAGCACGCTCGCGACCGCGCAGTCGCGCCAGATCGCCGAGCGCCTCGAGGCCGCCACCGGCAGGCGTACCGAGCTGGTGCCGGTCAAGACCGAGGGCGACCTCAGCCGCGCTCCGCTGACCAGCTTCGGCGGCCAGGGTGTGTTCATCTCGGCTCTGCGCGATGCACTGCTGGACGGCACGATCGACATCGCCGTGCACTCGCTGAAGGATCTGCCGACCACGCCCGACCCGCGCATCGCGCTACCCGCGATACCGGTACGCGAGGATCCCCGCGACGTACTCGTCGCGCGCGACGGTCTCACCCTCGGTGAGCTCCCGGTGGGTGCGGTCGTCGGCACCGGGTCGCCACGACGCGAGGCGCAGCTCAACGCACTCGGTCTCGGCGTGACCGTCACGGGCATTCGCGGCAACGTCGACACCCGTATCCGCAAGGTGCGCGACGGCGATGTCGACGGCGTCGTACTCGCCCGTGCCGGCATGATCCGCATCGGCCGCGCCGACGAGGCGACCGAGGTTCTCGATCCACTTCAGATGTTGCCCGCACCCGGGCAAGGTGCTCTGGCATGCGAATGCCGCGCGGACGATCCCGCGACGTACGCGCTGCTGCACGAGCATCTCGACGACGGCGCGACCCGCGCCGCCGTCACCGCCGAACGCTCGCTCCTCGCCCACCTCGAGGCCGGGTGTTCTGCTCCCGTCGGGGCTCTCGCCGACGTCGCGCTAGGCGACGACGGTGACGAGCTTTGGCTACGAGCGGTCGTCGGTGCCGTTTCCGGTGCACCGACGATCAGAATGTCCGCCACCGGTACCCCCGGCGACGCCGCCGGATTGGGTGAGCGTCTCGCTGCCGAGATGCTCGCCGAGGGTGCGACCTCCCTTATCGAGGAGGTCGCCCGATGACTGCACGCCCACGGCAGACCAGGAAGAAGAACTCTGTGACTACCACCACCGTTACCAAGCCGACCGCGCGGAGCAAGGGCGGCGCCGGCAAGAGTGCCGCGACCGGCACGAAGACCAAGTCGAAGGACGTGCGCTCGACAACGCAGAAGGCGTCGACTCGCAAACCTGCCGAGGCGCAACCTGTCGAGCCGCATCCGGTGCGACCGATCGGGCATGTCAGCTTCGTCGGGGCCGGCCCGGGTGACGCGAGTCTGCTGACGGTACGGGCGGCCGAGCTGCTCGCGGCGGCCGACACCGTGATCACCGAGCTGCCCGAGCACGCGGCGCTCGCGCCCGCGGGCGCGGAGATCGTCGATGGCGGCACGAACGACGAAGGTGCGCCTCTGACCCCGTCGCTTCGCGGGCGGATCGTCGTGCGACACGCGAAGTCGGGCGGCAACGTCGTCCGCGTACTCGCCGGAGACCCGTTCACGTTCGCCACCGGACCCGAGGAGGCGATCGCGTGCAGCAAGGCCGGCGTCTCCTTCGAGGTCGTACCCGGCCTCTCGCCGGTCACCGCCGTGCCCGCGTACGCCGGGGTGCCCCTGACCACGCGTACGAAGCGTGAGGTCTCGGTGGTCCGCGTCGGCGAGGCGCGGGTCAACTGGGAGCAGTACGCCGGCGACCAGACGCTCGTGCTGCTGTCGGCGGCCGACTCGCTCGCCGAGGTCGCGGCTTCGCTGGTCGAGGCCGGCCGGGCGGCGGCGACGCCGATCGCGATCACCCAGGTCGGCACCACCACGGCCCAGTCGACGATCGTCTCGACGCTGGAGAGCGTCGCGGCCGACACCCGCAAGCTGTCGATCTCGTCGTCCGCCGTCACGGTTGTCGGCGAGACCGTCGAGCTGCGCGAGACACTCTCGTGGTTCGAGACCAAGCCGCTGTTCGGCTGGCGCGTCCTCGTACCCCGGACGAAGGAGCAGGCCGAGAGCCTCGGCCAGCGGCTGCACAACTACGGGGCGGTCTCGGAGGGCGTGCCGACGATCTCGGTGGAGCCCCCGCGCAACCCGCAGCAGATGGACAAGGCGATCCGCGGCCTCGTCGAGGGTCGCTACGAGTGGATCGTGTTCACCAGCGTCAACGCAGTGCGCGCCGTACGCGAGAAGTTCGAGGAGTACGGTCTCGACGCCCGCGCGTTCTCCGGGCTGAAGATCGCGGCCGTCGGCGACAAGACCGCCGCCGCGATCGAGACCTGGGGTATCCGGCCCGACCGCATCCCGAGTGGTGAGCAGTCCGCGCGTGGTCTGCTCGAGGACTGGCCGCCGTACGACGACGTGCTCGACCCGATCAACCGGGTGTTCCTGCCGCGTGCCGATATCGCGACCGAGCAGCTGGTCGCGGGCCTCATCGAGCTGGGCTGGGAGGTCGACGACGTGACCGCGTACCGCACCGTGCGCGCCGCGCCGCCGCCCGCGCCGACCCGCGAGGCGATCAAGACCGGCAAGTTCGACGCGGTCGTCTTCACCTCGTCGTCGACGGTACGCAACCTCGTCGGCATCGCCGGAAAGCCGCACGCCAGCACGATCATCGCGTGCATCGGCCCGGCGACGGCGAAGACCGCGGAGGAGCACGGCCTGCGGGTCGACGTCCTGGCCGAGAAGCCGGCCGTCGAGGTGCTCGCCGATGCGCTGGCCGACTTCGGCGCCACTCGCCGGCTCGCGATGCTCGAGGCCGGCGACCCGGTCACGAAGCCCTCGGAGCGCAAGGGCTCGTCGCGTCGGCGGAGCCGGTAGGCATCGATGTTCCCGCAGGATCGCCCGCGCCGGCTGCGTACGTCGCCGGCAGTACGCAGGATGGTCGCCGAGACCTCGGTAGAGCCGCGCAGCCTGGTGCTGCCGATGTTCGTCGCCGAGGGCCGAAGCGAGCCGACCCCGATCGAGAGCATGCCGGGCGTCGTGCAGCACACCCGCGACACCGCCCGGCGTGCGATCGCAGAGGCGGCCGAGCTCGGGCTGGGCGGCGTGATGCTGTTCGGCCTGCCCGAACGTAAGGACGCTACCGGGTCGGGTGCGCTCGACCCGGGCGGCATCCTGAATGTCGCGATCGGCGACGCCGTCGCCGAGGTCGGCGATGCGCTGGTGGTGATGTCCGACCTGTGCCTCGACGAGTTCACCGACCACGGTCACTGCGGCGTGCTCGACTCACACGGTCGCGTCGACAACGATGCAACGCTCGACCTGTACGCCAAGATGGGGGTCGCGCACGCGGAGGCCGGCGTCCACATGGTCGGCCCGAGCGGCATGATGGACGGCCAGGTCGGCGTCATCCGGCGCGCGCTCGATGCCGCCGGGCACACCGACACCGCGATCCTCGCGTACGCCGTGAAGTACTCGTCGGCGTTGTTCGGGCCGTTCCGCGAGGCCGTCGCGTCGTCGCTGCAGGGCGACCGTCGGACGTACCAGCAGGACCCCGCCAACGCACGTGAGGCGATCCGCGAGACGCTGCTCGACATCGAGGAAGGCGCCGACCTCGTCATGGTGAAGCCGGCGCTCAGCTACCTCGACGTACTCGCCCAGGTACGCGCGCAGGTGACGGTGCCGGTCGCGGCGTACAACGTCTCGGGGGAGTACGCGATGGTCGAGGCAGCGGCCGCGAACGGCTGGATCGATCGGGAGCGCGCGATCGACGAGGCCCTGCTGTCGATCCGCCGCGCCGGCGCAGACATCATCCTGACGTACTGGGCTGCCGAGGTCGCGCGTCGCTCGCGGTGACGTGACGGCGCCCGTGCCGGACCATGGGCACCGCCATCAGCGCCAGCATCAGCAGGTGCCCGTAGGTCATCAGGTCGGACTCGTTCATGCCCGCCCACCACATGGCCGGGTAGACTACCACGAAGCCCGCGTACATCGCCGCGCTCATCTCCGCGATGTGGCGCGGGTCGTGACCGCGATGTCGCATCCAGACGGCCATTCCGATCGCCATCGTGGTTGCCATCGCGAGCGTCTCGGCCTCGGGTCCGCGTAGCGGATGGGTCGGACCGGCCGACCACGTTGCCAGCATCCACACTGGGTAGAGCAGCATCATGCCGACGAGCATGGCCGCGACCATCTCCAGGTAATGCGCGAGGAAGCGCATCGAACGGGATCTCATGATGTTCCTCTCGGATCGTTGTCATGATTACCCTCCGAGCGTCCCGCCGAACCCTGCACGTCCGGCACCTGCGCCGTGTCACGAGATATCCATGCACGCGCGTCGGATCAGAGCCAGTCCTGCTCGCGGGCGAGGCGGAACGCCTCCGCACGGCCGGTTGCGCCGAGCTTCTGCGCCGCCGACGCGAGGTAGTTGCGGACCGTTCCGGGCGACAGGTGCAGCGTCCGGGCGACCTCCCGGACCGGGCGGTCGAGCCCCGCGGTGGCGAGTACCTCCGTCTCGCGCGCGGTGAGCGGGGACGACGGTGCCGTGAGCGCATCGGCGGCGAGCACGGGGTCGACGTAGCGGCTGCCGTCGTGCACGCGGCGGATGACATCGGACAGTGCGGTACCCGGTGCGCCCTTCGCGAGGAAGCCGCGCGCACCGGACGACAACGCCTTGCGCAGCACCGCCGGTCGGCCGTGACCGGTGAGGATCACGACCGCGCAGTCGGGCAGTGCGCGGGCTAGCTCGGCGACCACCTCGAGCCCGTCGCGCTTGGGCATCTCGAGGTCGACGACGGCGACGTCGGGACGGTGCGCCCGGGCGAGGTCGACCGCCTCCGCGCCATCGGCCGCCTGCGCGACGATCTCCAGATCGTCCTCGCGGTCGACCAGCGCCGCCAGCGCGACGCGGATCATCTCCTCGTCCTCTGCGAGTAGAACCCGAATCATCCGTCCAGCCCGCTCTCTGCTTCGAGCACGAACGTATCGCGCTCGCGGCGCCCTTCGACCCGCGCTCCGATCGCGACAGCCCGGTCCGCAAGACCGGCCAGGCCGGTCCCGGAGGTGGGGACCGCAGGGGTACGAGGCCGGTCGTTCACGATCGTCAGCCGGCAGCCGTTGCTGGCGGCCGTGACCCGGATGTCGCACGTACGCGCGTCGCTGTGTCGCAGGATTTCGTCACGCCCTCGCGTACGACGGAGCCGAGGAAGCGGGCGGTCACCGGTGAGAGGTCGAGCTCTTCGTAGTGGATCGTGCAGCGGACACCCGCGGACGTGAGTACCAGCTCTGCCGCGCGGAGCTGCTCGTCGACGTCGGTCGTGTGCACGTCGTGCACGGTCTCGCGTACCTCCCGCAGCGCGGTGCCGGCCAGGGTTCGGATCGCCTCGGTCTCGGCGACGACCCGCCGCGGATCGACGTCGGCCAGGCTGCCGGCGAGCTCGGCCTTCAGCGCGATGACCGTGAGGCGGTGCCCGATGACGTCGTGCAAGTCTCGGGCGAAGCGCAGTCGCTCCTCGGCAACGGCGAGCCGGGCCTCCGCCTCGCGCCCGGCCTCGGCCGCAAGGAGCACCCGAAACATCCAGACCGCGAGCCACTCGGCGGCGGCGACCGCACCACCGACCAGCAGCGACACGAGCACGACCCCCGGCCACGGTTCGTCGTACGCGACGGCTCCCAGAACGTCCGCCGCGACGATCGTGACCACGACACAGCCGGCCGCGACCGGGCGCCAGACGAGGACGACCGCGCCGATCGTGAACACCGTCAACCATGCCCACGCCAGCGGACCGCCGTCGTCGATCGGCATCATCAACGGCCACGCGAGCGCCGTGACCGCGACCAGCGCCCACATCAGCAGGTCGCGCGTACGGGTCGCCATCCAGGGCGAGACCGCGCCGCGCAGAACGAGCCCGTGCAGCACCGCGTAGACCGCAACGAGGCCGGCGGCCACCCACGTACGCCCGGTGCTCGCGGTCGACGGGAGGGCGGCGAGCGGCACGATGAAGGAGACGATGACATTGCTCGCCAGGTGGAACATCGTCGCGAGCCGGGCGCGGTCGCTCCGCGGCGGGAGACCCGCAGTCGCGGCAACTGTCTGCACGGCCACAGTCTGCCCTGACTTCAGGCGAGCAGCACGAGCTCGGCCGCGAGCAGCACGTCGACAACTCCGCACCACTCGGCGAACGACCGCAGCACGACGCGGTCCTTCCAGAGGTGGACGAAGTCCCACGCACCGTGCGCGAACCAGCCGGCCGCGGTGAGATACAGGGCCAGGTCGGGGGCCGCCGCGAGTGCGACCAGCGCCAGCGCGGCGAACATCACCATGCCGGCCGCCTGCGTGGCGTACGTGCCGGAGCGGCGTAGCTGCGGGCGTGCCACACCCCACGCCAGGACGACGAGCGCGACGCCCACCAGGAGCGTCGCGGGACTCACCAGCGTCTGTGCCTCGACCGCCATCGTGAGCGGAACCGAGGCGAACAACCCCGCCCATCCGAGCCAGCGCCATCCGATCGTGGCGGCGACGACGTAGATCAGCTGCAAGATGATGACGAACTGCGCCAGGTCGTCGACGGGCGCTCCGCCGGGCCCGTCGAACGTGACGGCGGCCGATGCGAGCGCGACCCAGGTCGGCCATCGGCGCACGACCCAGTGCCGCCCACGCGTCGTCGGCTCGGGACGAGTGGTCGGTTCGCGTTCCGGTGCTGTTGAGAGTGCCATGATCGGTTCCCTTGTCGGAGTGATCGATGGCGCCACGCTAGGTACGGATAGCGCCCAACGGGCCCATGCGATACGCACGACTTCGGTGTGGCGACCGGTGCGGGTGCGTGCCGGACGTCAGAAACGGCAGAGCGGGGAGAGCAGGCAGCCCAGCTGACTGACCGCGTCGGCGACGTTCGACTGCAGCTGGGAGACGGGCGTACCGACGAGCGCGTCGGCGCAGGTACGGACCGCTTTGTTGACGTGACCCGCGCCGATCTCGGCACGGCATGCGGCGATCGCGTCGCCCATCGTGACGGTGTCCGTCTCGTCGGGTGGCTCCGTCGGATCGGTGTCGTCGTCAGGTGGGGTCGTCGGCCCCGTCTCGTCATCGTCATTGCCGGAATCCGGGCCGTCCGCCGTGCCGGTCTCGTCGTCGGAGTCGGGGCCGATGGTCTCGGGCGACTCGGTGTTGTCGGTTCCGGAGCCGTCAGGGCCCGACTCGTCAGGGTCGGACTCGTCGGAGTCGGAGCCCTCGTCCGGGGTGATCTGGTCGTCGGCCGGCCCCGTCTCACGCGGTTCGGGGCGGCCGGTCTCGTCGTCCGTCGTGTCGGCCTCGTCGCCGGCGCTCGTGGTGGTATCGGAGTCCGCGCCGATCGCGTCGGAGTGGTCGCCGTCGGTCGGCGGCGGTGTCGTCTGGGATACCGGAGCCCCCGCGATATCGGCGTCCGACGGCGCAGCCGTGTCGTCGCGTTGGGTGATGGCGATGGTGACGACACCCGCGAGCAACAGAACGGGTACCGCGATCGCCAGTCGCTGCCACCAGGACAGCAGTCGAGGAGTAGAAGCATGCCGCGCCATGCGCGGAAGACTAGCGTGTCGGAGGCTCGCCCTGGACGGGGAACGGCACCGCGCCGACTAGAGCTCGCTGACCTGGGCGGTCATCCAGTCGAGGACCGGGTTGCCGCTCGTCTGCGACCACACCACCGAGGAGTTGTCGACGCAATCGGTGACCAGCGCGTCCGCCTGCTTCTCGCTGAGCTTCGTACCGTCGGCCTGCAGTTCCTCGCTGCCGTCGGTGCACGCTTCGGCTACGCCGGCGGAGGTCTTCGGGCGCTGCTCGGTGTCCTCGGCACGGTGCTTCGGGCGTACGGTCGCGCCGCCTTCGCGGGGCTTGGTCGTCGCCAGGTGCTTGGGGCGTACGTCGGACTGGGCGCCCTTCGGCTTGGTCGCGTCCTTGGTCTTCGGGTCATCCTGGGTCGGCTTGACGTCGACACCGGGGCCCTTGGTCTTCGGGTCGTCCTTGGTGGGCCGGATGTCGACGCCGGGACCGTCGGGCTTGCCGTCGTTCTTGGGCTTGTGGTTCTTCGGTGACTTGTCGTCGACGAAGCCGTGGATCTCGTCCGGTTTGTTCGTGCCGTGCGGGTCGGTGGGCTTGCCGGAGTTCGGCCCGCTCCCGATCACCTGCTCCTCGAGCTGGTTGTCGTGCTCGGGCTCGGCGGCGCCGACCTCGTCGGGGCCCGGGCCGTTGGAGTGGCCGGATCCGCCGGTCTCGATCGGCTGGATCTGGTGCGGGCCGCCGTCGCCGGTCTCGCCCGGCCCGAAGGTCGTCGGCTTGAGCTCGTTCTTGCCGCCCGAGCCGTTGTCGCCGTCGGAGTTGTTGCCGTTGCCGTTGCCGTTGCCGTCGCTCTCGGGGCCCGGGTCGTACGTGTCGGGGTCGAACAGCTCGTCGTCGGAGTCCGGCGTCTCGGGGAGGTAGATGCTGGGCGTCTCGGTGAAGTCGCCGTCCTTGTACCGGTCGGCGATCGCGAGCACCGTCGCGACGTAGTCGTTGGAGTGGTTGTAGCTGAAGACCGCCTCGCTCGCGCCACCCTCGGTGCTGACGTCTTCGTCGCTCGCGCACAGGTAGACCGCGGTGGCCAGCGCGGCATCGTAGATGTTGTGCGGGCTCTTCACGCCGTCGCCGTTGCCGTCGACGCCGACGAGGTCCCAGGTCGACGGGATGAACTGCATCGGCCCCACGGCGCGGTCCCAGGTCGAGTCGCCGTCGAGCTGGCCGCCATCGGTGTCGCTGATCGCCGCGGTGTTGTTGGAACCGTCGAGCGGGATGCCGATGATCTTCGGGTCGGAGTCGCCGGTCGTGTCGATCTGGCTGCCGCCGTACTGGCCGTGGTCGGACTCGACCCGCCCGATCGCGGCGACGAGCGTCCAGTCGAGCTTGCAGGACGCCTTGGCGTTGGCCATCACCTTCGCCGCGTCGTGGTACGCGTCGATCGCGGCCGACGGGAGGGGGAGCTCTTCAGCGCCGTCGCGGTCGGCTGCTTCTTGCCGAAGCCGGACAGTGGCGCTAGGGCCGACTGGTGCTTCTTGACCTTGCCGAACGTCGGCTTGGCGAACCCGTCGGTCGGAATGTCGGTGACGGTCGGGGTGCCGTGGTCGGAGTGGTCGTCGACCTTCGCGTCGATCGTGTCGGAGGCGGGGGTTGCGGTGATCGCGATGCCCCAGGCGCTCGCGACCAGGGTGATGGGCACGACCGCAGAAACGGCTTGCCACCAGCGGACACCGGTGGATCGATGCGACCCACCGCGTCTCGCCTTGACCGCTGCGTCCCTCACGGTTCCACTCCCCGACTCGATTGGCCGCTGCCTCCCCGTGACAACGGTCCCGAAGGCCACCCTATGTCAGGATCGGCCGATGTGTTAAGAGTCCGACCACTTTGCTGGACCAGGGCCGGCTTCCCGGCCCACGGTACGTACGACGGGCCGCGCGTACGACGGGTTCCGCGGTCAGCGACAATGGAGCCGTGACGGCCGAATCCACTCCCGATTTCCCCGCTTCGGCGGCCCTGTTCGAGCGTGCCCGAGCGGTGTCGCCCGGCGGCGTCAACTCACCCGTGCGCGCGTTCCGCGCGGTCGGGGGTACGCCCCGATTCATGGCCAGCGGCACCGGACCGTACCTCACCGACGTCGACGGCACCGAGTACGTCGACCTGGTCGGCTCCTGGGGGCCGATGCTGCTGGGGCACGCCCACCCCGAGGTGATCGACGCCGTGCAGCGAGCCGCGGCCGCCGGCACATCCTTCGGCACCCCGAGCGAGCCCGAGGTGCTGCTCGCGGAGGAGATCGTCACGCGTACTCCCGTCGACTCGGTGCGCCTGGTGTCGTCCGGCACTGAAGCCACAATGTCCGCGATCCGGTTGGCCCGCGGGTGTACGGGACGCGACCTGGTGATGAAGTTCGCCGGTTGCTACCACGGTCACGTCGACTCACTGCTGGTCTCTGCCGGCTCCGGCGTCGTCACCTTCGGGCTCCCCGGTACTCCCGGCGTCCCCGAAGCATCGACGGCTCAGACCATCGTGGTGCCGTACAACGACACTGCGGCGGTCGAGAAGGCGTTCGCCGAGTACGGCGACCAGATCGCGTGCGTCATCACCGAGGCGGCCGCCGGAAACATGGGCGCGGTGCCGCCGTTGCCCGGGTTCAACAAGTTCCTGAGCGAGACCTGCGCCCGCAACGGCGCGCTGTTCATCAGCGACGAGGTGATGACCGGCTTCCGGGTCAGCAGGTCCGGTCACTGGGGCCTCGACGGCGCCGCCGAGGGCTGGCGGCCCGATCTGCTGACGTTCGGCAAGGTCATGGGCGGCGGGTTCCCGGCGGCCGCGTTCGGCGGCCGCGACGACCTGATGAGCCGGCTCGCACCCGAGGGGCCCGTCTACCAGGCGGGCACGCTGTCGGGCAACCCGATAGCCACCACCGCGGGCTACACCACCCTGCGGCTCGCGACCGATGCCGTGTACGAACAGCTCGACGCGGTCGCCGGCCAGGTGCGTACGCTCGCGTCGGAGGCGTTGACCGAGGCGGGAGTGCCGCACGTGGCGCAGGCTGCCGGGAACCTGTTCAGCATCTTCTTCGTTGACGGCACGGATACGGTGACCGACTTCGAGCAGGCGCAGGCGCAGAACGTCAAGCAGCACAAGGCGTTCTTCCACGCGATGCTCGACGCGGGTGTCTACCTGCCGCCGAGCGCCTTCGAGTCGTGGTTCGTGTCCGCCGCACACGACGACCGCGCGATCGAGCGCATCGCCGCCGCACTGCCCGCCGCCGCCCGCGCCGCCGCTGCCGCGCCGCCAGCGCACTGACGTACGAAAGACCGAGGCACCCAGTGACCGATTCATCCGCCCGCACCGTCGTGCACCTGATGCGCCACGGCGAGGTCTTCAACCCCCGCGGCGTGTTGTACGGGCGGCTGCCGGACTACCACCTGTCCGAGCTGGGCCAGCAGATGGCCGACCGGGCGGCCGAGTGGCTCACCGGGCGTAACGCCGACATCACGCACATCGTCGCGTCGCCGCTCGAGCGGGCCCAGGAGACGGCTGCGCCGTCGGCGAAGGCGTTCGGCGTCGACGTCACCACCGACGAGCGCGTGATCGAAGCGGGCAACACCTTCGAGGGCAAACGCTTCGGCGTCGGAGACGGCTCCCTTCGCCACCCGAGCGTCTGGTGGCTGTTGCGCAACCCGATGCGGCCGTCGTGGGGAGAGCCGTACACCGAGATCGCCGCCCGCATGCTGGCCGCGATGTCCGACGCGCGCGATGCCGCGGAAGGACACGAGGCACTGATCGTCTCGCACCAGCTGCCGGTCTGGACCGCGCGGATGGCCATCGAGGGCCGCCGGTTCGCGCACGACCCGCGCCGTCGGCAGTGCTCGCTCGCGAGCGTCACGTCCGTCGAGTACGACGGTGAGCGCATCGTCTCGCTCACGTACAACGAGCCCGCGCGCGACCTGCTGACCCCGAAGGTCGCCGACAGCTTCACGGCAGGTGCGTAACCCCCCGTGCGATTCCCAGTCCGACGCCTTGTGGTTGCTGCGGCGCTTCTCGTCGCCGTTGCCGGCTGTTCGACCGCCGAGGGCGGCGACACTGGGTTCATCAGCGGCGACGGCAGCATCACCCGGGTCGACGCGGCCGATCGGGAGGACGCGCCGACGCTCGAGGGCGAGAGCCTCGAGGGCAAGCAGGTCTCGACCGACGACTTCGCCGACAAGACGATCGTCGTGAACGTCTGGGGCCAGTGGTGCGGGCCGTGCCGCAAGGAGGCACCCGAGCTGGTCGAGGCGGCCGACGAGCTGGAGTCGAAGAACGTGCAGTTCCTCGGGCTCGCCACGAAGAGCCAGGCCGGTGAGGGCGCTCCGTCGCAGGACGTGCAGTTCGCCAAGCAGGCGGGCTTCGAGTTCCCGACGATCCAGGACTACGACGGCGAGCAGGTGCTGCGCTTCGTCGACAGCATGCCGGCGCCGGGCGTACCGACGACGTGGGTGATCGACGACCAGGGGCGCGTCGCCGCACAGGTACGCGGCGAGACGACCGCGTCGACCCTGATCGGTCTCGTCGAGGACGTACAGGCCGACTCCTGATGGGTACGTGGTTCGGTGAGACCGCCGTGTCCGGCGCGCTCGTGCTGGCGATCCCGGTCGCGCTGGTCGCCGGACTCGTGTCGTTCTTCTCGCCGTGCGTCGTACCCCTGCTGCCCGGCTACCTGTCGTACATGACCGGCCTGTCGGCTGCCGATCTCGAGTCGTCCCGGCGGGGCCGTATGCTGGCCGGCGCCGTGCTGTTCGTGCTCGGCTTCTCGTTCGTGTTCGTCTCCGAGGGCGCGTTGTTCGGGCACCTCGGTTTCCGACTCGAGGAGTACCAGCGCACGGTTTCGATCGTGGTCGGCATCGTGGTGATCGTCCTCGGTGTCGCGTTCATCGGCTGGATCCCGTTCCTGCAGCGTGACGTACGCGTCCATGCCGTCCCCGCAGTCGGCCTCGCCGCCGCACCGGTGCTCGGCGCGCTGTTCGGCATCGGCTGGACCCCCTGTCTCGGCCCGACGCTGGCGGCGGTGATCGGGCTGTCGATGTCCGAAGCGAGCGCCGGCCGCGGCGCGCTGCTGACGCTGAGCTACTGCCTCGGGCTCGGCGTGCCGTTCATCCTGGCGGCCATCGGCTTCCGGCGCTTCATGGGCGCCGTCGGCTGGGTACGACGGCACCAGCAGCTGATCTCCTACATCGGCGGCGGCCTGCTGATCCTGGTCGGCATCGCCCTCGTCACCGGTTGGTGGGACTGGCTGGTGCTCGAGATCCGCTCGTGGTTCCCGACAGTGACGACGGTGGTCTGATGGCGACGAAGACGCGACCACCGAAGAGCCCCGGCCCGGCACCGGCGATGTCGACCCGGCAGCTCCTGCGCTGGATGTGGCGGCAGCTCACCTCGATGCGTACGGCGCTGATGCTGCTGTTGCTGCTCGCGCTCGCCGCGATACCAGGGTCACTCGTCCCGCAGCGTTCCGTCGACCGGCAGGCCGTCGACCGCTACTTCCTGCAGCACCCCGACCTCGCGCCCGTGTACGACAAGCTCGGGCTGTTCAGCGTGTACACGTCGGTGTGGTTCTCCGCCGTCTACATCCTGCTGATGGTCTCGCTGCTGGGCTGCATCGTCCCCCGGCTCGGTGTGTACTGGCGGGCACTGCGGGCCAGGCCGCCGAAGGCGCCGCGTCGGTTCGACCGACTGCCCGAGTCGCGTACGTACCAGACCGACGCCGATCCGCAAACGGTGCTCGAGCACGCGCGTGCGATCCTGCGCCGCAAGCGCGCCCGCATCGACGTCGTCGACGGCGAGCTGCGCGCCGAGAACGGCTACCTGCGCGAGGCGGGCAACCTGATCTTCCACTGCTCGCTCGTCGTCGTGCTCGTCGGCGTCGCCGCCGGCGGGCTGTACGGCTACCGCGGCAACGTGATCGTCACCGAGGGCAACGGCTTCTCCAACACGCTCACGCAGTACGACGAGATCTCCTCGGGTGCGATGTTCGCCGAGGACCAGTTGCCCCCGTTCACGGTGCACCTCGACACCCTCGAGGCTGAGTTCCAGGTCGACGGGCCGCAGCGTGGGGCGCCGAAGCACTTCCAGGCCAACGGCACGTACACCTCCGAGCCCGGTGCCGAGCCCGAACCGTTCGAGATCAGCGTCAACCATCCGCTGGAGATCGACGGCACCTCGGTGTTCCTCGTCGGGCAGGGCTACGCGCCAGTCGTCAAGGTCAAGGACGGCACGGGGCGGGTGACGTACAACGGGCCGGTGCCGTTCCTGCCGGAGGACGGCACGTACACGTCGTCCGGCGTGATCAAGGTGCCCGAGGCCAAGCCCGAGCAGCTCGGGTTCCAGGGCTTCTTCCTGCCGACCGCCGCAACGTTGCAGGACGGCGAGGCGCCGGTGTCGATCTTCCCCGGACCGGTCAACCCCAACCTCGGGCTGTTCGCCTACGCAGGCGACCTCGGCATGGACGACGGCGAGCCCCAGTCGGTCTACTCGCTCGACAAGGACAACCTGACCCAGCTGAAGGGCAAGGACGGCCAGCCGTTCCGGGTCAACCTGTCGCTCGGTCAGGTCGTCGACCTGCCCGATGGCCGTGGGTCGATCGAGTTCGTCGACCTGCGCAAGTTCGCGCGCTTCCAGATCGGCGACACACCGGGCCAGACGGTGCCGCTCACCGGCGTCGTCATCGGGCTCCTCGGCCTCATGCTGTCGCTGTACGTACGCCCGCGACGTACCTGGGTACGCGTGCGGAGCCTCGACGACGGGCCCGACGGCGGCTCGCGTACCGTGGTTGAGGTCGCCGCGCTCGACCGGGTGCCCCGCGGTGACCCCGCAGGTGAGCTCGACGCGTTCGTCGAGAAGCTGCAGGAGTCGACCGGAAAGCAGGAGGACGCCGCCACATGAGCCTCGAGCAGTACGCCAACTTCTCGAATTACTCGGTCGCCTCGGCGACGGTCGTGCTCTCGCTCGCCTGCCTTGCGTATATCGCGGAGTGGGCGTTCACCCGGCAGGTGACGAGCGCCCGCCGCCGAGACCGCGCCGCGCAGCGCGCCCTCGTCACGACCGGGGCCGGTGATTCCGGTGCGACCGCGTCGGTCGCTCCGACGAACGACACCTCGGCCGCCGACGCCGAGTACCGGCGCGAGTTGGCCGCGCGGATCGGGCTGTCGCTCACCGTGCTGGCGTTCGCGCTGCTGGTGGTCGGCGTCGTCACGCGTAGCCTCGCGAGCGGTGAGTTCCGGGCGCCGTGGGGCAACATGTACGAGTTCTCGATGGTCGGCATCACCGCCGTCATCGGCATGTTCCTCGTGATGGTCAAGCTCGCCGATGTGAACTGGCTCGGCGGCATCGTCACCGCCTTCGCGGTGATCGTGCTCGGACTCTCGATGCTGGTGTACGTCCCGGCCGGGCCGCTGGTGCCCGCGCTCGACTCGTACTGGCTCGTCATCCACGTCATCGCCGCGATGATCTCGGCGGGTGCCTTCGCGATCGGCGCCGCGTTGTCGGTGCTCTATCTCGTCCGGGCGCGGGCAGAGGCGAAGACACCCGACATCGACGACCGCGAGGGCTACATCTGGCGGCTGCCGACCGCGGCGAAGATGGATCGCCTGTCGTACCGCATCCACGCCTTCGCGTTCCCCCTCTACACGTTCGCCGCGCTCATCGCCGGGCCGATCTGGGCGTACCACGCGTGGGGGCGTGCCTGGGGCTGGGATCCCAAGGAGGTCTGGGCCTTCATCACCTGGGTTGCGTACGCCTGCTACCTGCACGCACGGGCGACCGCGGGGTGGAAGGGCAAGGCGGCGGCGATCCTCGCGCTGGTCGCGTTCGCGACGTTCATGTTCAACTACGTCGGCGTCAACCTGTTCATCGACGGGATGCACTCGTACGCGAAGTAGAAGCGGGGTTGACCGCCGCCGAATCGAGTTGCGGTCGGATGCTCAGGGGTGGCACGCGCTCCGATCTCGGCCGTGGCTACCTGCCCCTTCGCCGTGGCCGGCGTCTGCTCAACCTGCGGGAAATGCCGTTATCATCCCCGGCTACCGCTCGGGATCTTCGCCGTGGGCGCGCCGCTTGCGGCGGTACTCCTTCTCCCACTCCTCGAGTACGTCCTCGGGGTTGCGGTTCAAATCGCGCAGGAAGTCCGGGTCGTCGTCGGGCCCGCTGGCGTTGTCGCGGGGGCGTCGCTGTGGCATGGCGCGGCGCCGCGGGCGCCCGAAGCAGAGCCACAGGATCGGGCCGATGACGGGAACGAACGCAAGGACTGCCCACGCCCACTTCGGCATCCGACGTGCGGCACCCTTCGGCGTCGCGAGCACGTCGTAGAACGCGTAGATCGTCAACACCAGGACCGAGATGACGAGGAGTGCCTTGCCCACGCCTCCAGACTATGCCGCCCGGGCAACCTGCGCCTAACCTACGGGTATCAATTCGGCCGCGTTGGGTTCGCCTGGCAGGCTGTGGGCATGGAGCTCGTCGACATTCACGCAATCGAGACGGCCACCAAGGCCGTGGCAGACACCTGCCTGCGTACGCCCGTCCTGCCGCTCGCGGCCAAGGACGGGCGTGGCTCGCTCTGGGTCAAGGCGGAGTGCCTGCAACCGACGGGGGCGTTCAAGCTCCGCGGTGCCAGCAACGCGATCGGCGGGCTCACCGACGAGCAGCGTGCGGCCGGTGTCGTCACCCACTCGTCGGGCAACCACGGTCAGGCCGTGGCGTTCGCGGCGACCGCGGCCGGCGTACGCGCGACCGTGGTGATGCCCGAAGGCGCCGCGCAGGTGAAGGTCGACGCCACCCGGCAATGGGGCGCGGAGATCGTGATGGTCCCGATCGACGAGCGCGCCTCGACGTGCGCGGCGATCGCGGAGCGTACGGGCGCCGAGATCGTCCCGCCGTTCGACGACCTGCGGATCATCGCGGGTCAGGGCACGGTCGGGCTCGAGATCGTCGACCAGGTGCCCGATCTCGCCACCGTGCTCGTGCCGGTCGGCGGTGGGGGACTGATCTCCGGAGTCGCAGCCGCTGTCAAGGCCCGGCGCCCCGATGTGCGCGTCATCGGGGTCGAGCCGGAGCTGGCGGGCGACCTCGCCGAGGGATTCGCGGCCGGCAGCAAGGTGTCCTGGTCGACCGACCGGACCGCGCGTACCGTCGCCGACGGCCTGCGCGGGGCGAGCGTGGGCGATCTCAACTGGGCGCACATCGAGCAGTACGTCGACGGTGTCGTCACCGTGAGTGAAGACGCGATCCGTGCGGCCATGCGCGAGATCGCCACTCGCGCGCGCGTCGTCGCCGAGCCGTCGGGTGCCGTCGCCGCGGCGGCGTACGTCGAGCGGAGCGCCGACCTGCCGGGGGGTACGACGGTTGCGATCGTCTCCGGCGGCAACGTCGACCCGGCCGTGCTCGCCGGTGTGCTCGGCTGAGCTGCTGCCGCGCCGGTCGCCGTCGGATCGCCGCCGACGCGCTGTCGGCCCGACGACCGGCCGTACGTGCTGCGGGGCTACCCTTTTGACGTGAACCCATTCGTCGCCTATACGCTCGCGAGATTCGGCCTGTTCCTGGCCGCGTTCGGACTCGTGTGGCTCGCCGGGTTCAGCTGGCTGGAGTGGAACTCGCTCAACGTCTTGTGGACGATGCTCGTCGCGCTCGTCATCTCCGCGGCCGCGGGCATCGTGCTGCTGCGCGGCCTCCGCGAGCGGTTGGCCGCGCGCGTCCAGGACCGCGCCGAGCGGATGTCGCAGCGGTTCGAGGAGTCGCGCGGTGCCGAAGACGTCGACTGAGGACCGGCGTTGGATCGATCGGGCGGTACGGGCCGTCGAGGCCGACGCCAACCGCAGCGCCGACACCCACCTGCATCGGTTCCCGCTGCCGGGCCCCGCGGGCGTCGACCTCTACCTCAAGGACGAGTCGGTGCACCCGACCGGGAGCCTGAAGCACCGCCTCGCCCGGTCGCTGTTCCTGTACGCGCTGTGCAACGGCTGGATCGGGCCCGAGACGACGATCATCGAGGCGTCGAGCGGATCGACGGCCGTCAGCGAGGCGTACTTCGCGCGGCTGCTCGGCCTGCCGTTCGTGGCGGTGATGCCGAGGTCGACCAGCGCGTCGAAGGTCGAGCTGATCGAGTGGCACGGCGGACGCTGCCACCTCGTCGACCGTCCCCCCGAGATGTACGACGAGGCGCGCCGGCTCGCCGAGGAGTGCGGCGGCCACTACATGGACCAGTTCACGTACGCCGAGCGGGCGACCGACTGGCGCGGCAACAACAACATCGCGGAGTCGATCTTCGAGCAGCTGAGCCACGAGCCGCACCCGGTACCGACCTGGATCGTGGTCGGCGCCGGCACGGGCGGCACGTCGGCGACGATCGGCCGCTACATCCGGTATCGCTGCCAGCCGACCCGGGTGCTCGTGGTCGACCCGGAGAACTCCGCGTTCCTCGACGGCTGGACCCACGACACCTCCGACTGGACGACCGGTATGCCGTCGCGGATCGAGGGCATCGGCCGGCCACGGGTCGAGCCGTCGTTCGTCGGTGACGTCATCGACGACATGGTGCGCGTGCCCGATGCTGCGTCGATCGCCGCCATGCGCTGGTGCTCGACCGTGACCGGGCGGTCCGTCGGCCCGTCGACGGGCACCAACATGTGGGGTGTGCTCGGCGTACTCGCGTCGATGCGAGCCGCCGGTGGGCAAGGCAGCATCGTCACGCTGCTGTGCGACGGTGGCGACCGGTACGCCGGCACGTACTACGACGACGGCTGGCTCGCCGAGCACGGCATCGACATCGCGCCGTACACGTCCGTGCTCGAGAAGTTCTCCGACACCGGCGTGTGGACGGGTGATCCGGCCTGACACCATCGCGTACGTGGTTCGCATCGCGTCGGTCAACGTCAACGGAATCCGTGCCGCATATCGTCGCGGCATGGGTGAATGGCTCACCCGGTGGAGGCCCGACGTACTCGCCATGCAGGAGGTGCGCGCGCCCGACGACGTCGTACGCGACCTGCTCGGCGGCGAGTGGCAGGTAGCGCACACCGAGGCGGCGGCGCAGGGGCGCGCCGGGGTGCTCGTCGCCACGCGTACGAGTCCGTCGACGACGCGGATCGGCGTCGGCGACGCGCATTTCGACGACTCCGGCCGCTGGGTGGAGTCCGAGATCGCGCTGCCGAGCGGCAAGCGCCTGGCGGTTGCCTCGGCGTACGTGCACACCGGCGAGCCCGGTACGCCGCTGCAGGACGAGAAGTACCGCTTCCTCGACGCGATGCTCGTTCGGATGCGCGAGCTCCGCGAGCGTTGCGACTACGCGCTCGTGGTCGGCGACCTGAACATCGGCCACACGGAGCGCGACATCAAGAACTGGAAGGGAAACCTGAAGAAGTCCGGCTTCCTGCCCACCGAGCGTGCGTACCTCGACCGCATCCGGGACGAGCTGGGCTGGATCGACGTCGGTCGTGACTTCGCCGGGGCGGTTGACGGTCCTTACACGTGGTGGTCGTACCGTGGCAAGGCGTTCGACAACGACGCGGGTTGGCGAATCGACTACCAGCTCGCGACTCCCGAGCTGGCGTCGCTCGCGGGCCCCGTCGTTGTCGATCGTGCACCGACGTACGCGCAGCGTTGGAGCGACCACGCGCCGGTGGTCGTCGACTACGCCGCCTAGCTGCGCGGATTGCGGCGTTTGCGATCGGGGACGCCCAGCCTTCTTTCGGTTTGCGATCGGGGACGCCCAGCCGTCTTTCGGTTTGCGATCGGGGACGCCCAGCTCCACTAGGTAGCGAGCCACGACGCCCCGGTCGCAAAAGGTTGCGATCGGGGACGCACAGGTCGCAAAGCGTTGCGATCGGGGACGCACAGGTCGCCAAGCGTTGCGACCGGGGACGCACCGGTCGCAACCCAGCGTCAAGCCCGCCGGGCCGCGGCCGCGGCGTCGGCCTTGCGGCCCTTCGCGCGCGCGATCAGCATCTCCTGGAGGTCGTCGAGGGGCGTGCCGTCGGCTGCGAGGTGCCGGCGCTCCCACGTGCCGTCGGCCGCGAGATGCCATGCGGAGGTCCGGTCGGCCATCGCGAGCTCCAGCAGGCTGCCGAGCTCGCGTACGTGTTCCTCGCTGGGGATGCGAACGAGCGTCTCGACCCGGCGGTCGAGGTTGCGATGCATCAGGTCGGCAGAGCCGATCCACGCCCGCGGGTCACCACCGCCGGCGAACCAGAACACCCGGCTGTGCTCGAGGAACCGGCCGAGGATGCTGCGTACGCGGATGGTCTCCGACAACCCGGGCACGCCCGGGCGCAGCGCGCAGATGCCCCGGGCGACGATGTCGATCGGTACTCCCGCGCGTGAGGCCTCGAACAGTGCGTCGATCGTCGTCTCGTCGACGAGCGCGTTGACCTTCAGCCGGATGTACGCGGGCCGGCCCGCGCGGTGGTGGTCGACCTCGTAGCCGATCTGGTCGAGCAGCCCGTCGCGTACGCCGCTGGGAGCGACCAGCAACCGCGCGTACTCGGTGTTGCGTGAGTAGCCCGACAGGTTGTTGAAGAGGTCGGTGAGGTCGTCGGCGATCTCAGCGTTTGCGGTGAGCAGCCCGAGATCCTCGTAGACGCGTGCGGTCTTCGGGTTGTAGTTGCCGGTGCCGATGTGTGCGTACCGTTGCAGGCCGGAGGGCTCGTCGCGTACGACGAGCGCGAGCTTGCAGTGTGTCTTGAGTCCGAGCAGGCCGTACACGACATGGCATCCGGCCTCCTCGAGCTTGCGCGCCCAGCCGATGTTGGCCTGTTCGTCGAAGCGAGCCTTGATCTCGACGAGTACGAGCACCTGCTTGCCGGCCTGCGCGGCATCGATCAGCGCGTCGACGATGGGGGAGTCGCCGGACGTCCGGTAGAGGGTCAGCTTGATGGCGAGTACGCGCGGATCGGCAGCGGCCTGCTCGATGAACCGCTGGACGCTCGTCGCGAACGAGTCGTACGGGTGCTGGACGAGCACGTCGCGACGCGCGAGGGCGGCGAACATGTTGACGGGGCTCGCGGACTCGACCTCCGAGAGATCCGGATGCGTGGCGGGTACGTACGGCTCGAACTTCAGCTCCGAGCGGTCGAGGTCGGCGATCTCCACCAGGCTGCGGAGGTCGAGCGGACCCGGGAGGCGGAACACCTCGGCGTCGGTGACGCCGAGCTCCTTGACGAGCAGGTCGAGGATCTCCGGGTCGATGGAGTCTTCGACCTCGAGGCGTACCGGCGGGCCGAACTTGCGGCGGAGCAGCTCCTGCTCGAGTGCCTTGAGGAGGTTCTCGGTGTCGTCCTCCTCGACCTCGAGGTCCTCGTTGCGGGTGACCCGGAACGCGTGGTGTGCGACGACCTCCATGCCCGGGAACAGCACGTCGAGGTGTGCGGCGATGACGTCCTCGAGGGGTACGAACCGCTCGGGCGCGACCTCCACCCAGCGGGAGAAGATCGGCGGCACCTTGACCCGGGCGAAGTGTTCCTTGTCCGTCTCGGGGTTGCGGATCACCACCGCGAGGTTGAGAGACAGTCCCGAGATGTACGGGAACGGGTGCGCGGGGTCGACGGCCAGTGGCGTGAGCACGGGGTACACGCGATCGCTGTAGACGACGCTCGCGTCCGTGCGCTCGGCCTCGGTCAGGTCGCCCCAGCGCACCAGCTCGATTCCGGCCGTGGTGAGTGCGGGCACTATCTCGGTGCGGAACAGCTCGCCCTGCCTCAGCATCAGGTCGTGGCTCGTACGTAGACCGGACTCGAGTACGTCGCGCGGGCGGAGTCCGCTGGCCGCGCGTACCGCGACGCCGGCGGCGATGCGACGCTTCAGGCCCGCCACGCGCACCATGAAGAACTCGTCGAGGTTGCTGGCGAAGATGGAGAGGAACCGGACCCGGTCGAGCAGCGGCTGCTCGGGATCTTCGGCAAGCTCGAGGACGCGTTCGTTGAACGTCAACCAGGAAAGCTCGCGGTCGAGGAACCTGTCGTCGGGCAGGTCGCCCGCAGCGGTGTCGTACGGCGGCTCGACATCGAACGACTCCCTGGCCGGCGCGGTGTCGACGGGTGCGTCGGTGGTGTCGACAACGGCGGACTCGATGGCGAGGTCGTCGGGCATGGTCCGATGATGTCATCTGCGGGTGAACGTTCGGTAAAGTTCGACGGGCCGCTATTCTCCTGCGTCATGTCGCTTTCTCGGATCGTCACCGAGGTGAAGGGCGCCGCGCTGCGCGGACTCCTCGCCCTGCCGCCGCCCGTCGTACGACTGCTCGCCGGTCGCCCGATCGAGCGTGAAGGTGTCGAGCTCGACGCGGAGATGCAGCTGATCCTGTCGCTCGAGAGGCTCGAGGGACCGCCGGCGGAGGAACGCCCACTCCCGGAGGCGCGCATGGCGCTCGTGACGGGAGCGCGCATGGTCGGTGGGCACCTGCCGATCGGGAGCGTCACCGACCGCGACATCGATGGGCCGGGCGGTCGGCTTCGGCTGCGCCTCTACACGCCGCGCGGTGTCACGGCCGCCGGACCGGCACTCGTCTTCTACCACGGCGGTGGCTGGATCTACGGCGACCTGGAGAGCCATGACGCGGTCTGCAGATTCCTTGCCGAGCGGGCCGGCGTACGAGTGATCGCGGTCGACTACCGGCTCGCGCCGGAGGCGCCGTTTCCGGCCGCCGTCGATGACGCGCTCGCGGCGTACGACTGGCTCTCCGAGCACGCCGAGGGCGTCGGGGTCGACCCGTCGCGGATCGCGGTCGGCGGCGACAGCGCCGGCGGCAACCTCGCGACGGTCGTCGCGCAACAGCGGGCGGGGTCGGCCGGGCCGGCGTTCCAGCTGCTGATCTATCCGGCGACGGACTTCGTCACCGAGAGGCCGAGCCGGCGCGCGTACGACGAGGGCTTCTACCTCAGCAGGCGGTTCATGGACCTGGCCGAGGAGCTCTACCTCCAGGACTTCGCGGACCGCGCTGACCCGCGACTCTCGCCCCTGCACGGAAAGCTCGACGGGCTCGCGCCGACGTACCTCGCCGCCGCCGGGTTCGACCCGCTGCGAGACGAGGGCAAGGCGTACGCCGATGCGCTACGCGACGCCGGCGTCGAGGTCGAGTACGTCTGCGAGCGCGGGCTGATCCACTCGTTCGCGAACATGGTCGCCGTCGGCCGCAGCGCGCCCGCCGCGATGGCGCGGGCCGCCGCCGCTCTGCGCCGCGGCTTGGGCGGCTGACTTTGCGCCGGGCGCCGGGTCGGCGATACCAAGTTCACTTGGTATAGCCCACGACACTAGGCATCGACGCCTGGGGAAGTGCAGCGACACCAAGTGAACTTGGTATCGCTGCAACCACCAGCACGCGACTCACCCACGTGCGTACATCACGTCGCGCGCGGCCTCGGCGAACCCGAGCCGGCGATAGACGGCGAGCGCGGGCTCGTTGTCGCCCTCGACGTAGAGGTCGACGGTACGAAGGCCGCGCCCCTGCAGGTGTACGAGGCCGAGCCGGGTGAGTGCCGAGCCGAGGCCGAGGCCCTGCGCATCGGGATCGACGCCGACCACGTACACCTCGCCGACTCCGTCGGCCACCTTCGTCCAGTGGAACCCGATCAGCTCGCCGTCGCGCTCGGCGAGGAAGAAGCCGTCGGAATCGAACCAGTCGGACGCGACGCGCTGGTCGAGATCGCGCTGCGTCATGGAGCCCTGCTCGGGATGGTTCGCGAAAGCCCTTGCGTTGAGGGCGAGCCAGGCCGCGTCGTCTCTGCCGGGACGGTACGTGCGGAACACGACGCCGTCGGGAGCGGTCGGCGCCTCGAATGAACCGTCGAGGGTCGCTTCCATTCGCAGCAGGATGCGTATCCGCTCGAACCCGGACGACGTCGCGAGCTCCGCCGAGCCCGGCAGGTCGCCATGAGCCCAGGCGAGCGTCCGTCGACCGCCGGCCTCCGCGATCATCGCCGCTACCAGCTGTCCGCCGACGCCCCGCCGACGGTGGTCGGAGGCAACGACGCACTCGACGGTCAGTGGCTCGTCACCGGGCCCGAGCTCGCCGATCGCATAGCCGATCAGCTCGGCGCCGGACGTCGCGCGTACGTGTCGCACGCCGCGCGCCTCCGGGTCGTGGAGCCGAAGCAGCGACTGCTCGTTCAACGGGGCCACGCCGTCGGCGGTCGTCGCGCGGCCGACCAGCCGGTCGACGTCGGCGATGTCGTCGGGTTCGAGATGGTCGGCGACCGAGATATCGGATGAGCTCACCGCCCCAACGTACCGAGCCCCACGAAGCCGGGTCAGCGGCGGAGGGCCGCGGCGATGAGTTCGGTACGCGTCCGCTCCGGCAGCGGCTTGACCGCCTCGCGTACGGCCAGCACCGGCACCCGGCCAGGACGTTCCCGCAGCCAGGCCTCGACCAGATCGGGACGCTTCTTCGCCGTGTCGCGCAAGACCCAGCCGATCGCCTTGCGGATGAAGAACTCCCGCTCGTCCAGCATCGCGTCGGCGTACCCGGAGAAGCGCGGCCAGTCGCCGTCGCCGTTGCGCAGGGGTACGAGCAACGAGAGGAGCGCGGAGCGGCGGATCCAGAAGTCGTCGTCGGCGGCCCAGCGGTTGAGTATCGTGCCGGCGTCGGGGTAGGCGACGACGATCACGCCGGCGATGTCGGACGACAGGAAGTCCACCAGTGCCCAGGTCTTCGCTTCGCGGAGCATCCGCTCGATCGCCGTCAGGTCGTCGACCGTGAGCGTACCGACCCGGAACCGCAGGGCCTCGACCGCGGCCATCCGCCGCTCGTGCACGGGCTCGGCCCACAGCTCCTCGGCGAGCGCGACCACCTCGGTGCGGGTGGTGACGGCGTGTTCGCGCATGGTGCGGCGGGTGATCGAGCGGATCTCCGGCACGCGTACGCCGAGGTGTCGCAGCGAGCTCTTCAGGTACGCGGCCTCGCGCTCCGCTCGTGCGGGATCGGCGCGCGCCTCGAGTGCGACAACGATGTCGAGGGCGGTCTGGTCGACGGTCACGAGCGCACCGTACGCCGCACCGCCGTCAGCGCGATGTCGTCGAGGCGCCCTCGGCGGCCTTCTTGCGTTTGGAATCGTTCGTCGGCACGACGAAGCGGTAACCGACGTTGCGTACGGTGCCGATCAGTGACTCCTTATCGGCGCCGAGCTTGGAGCGCAGCCGTCGTACGTGCACGTCGACCGTTCGTGAACCGCCGAAGTAGTCGTACCCCCACACCTCCTGCAGCAGCTGCTCGCGGCTGAAGACCCGGCCGGGATGCTGGGCGAGGTACTTGAGCAGCTCGAACTCCTTGAAGGTCAGGTCGAGCACCCGGCCGTCGAGCTTCGCGGTGTACGTGACGTCGTCGACGACGACGCCGCCGGACTTGATCAGGTGCGACTCCGGATCGTCCTGCTCCTCCTCGATGCGACCGGTGCCGACGCGCAGCCGCGCTTCCAGCTCGGCGGGGCCGGCGGTGGTGAGGATGAAGTCGTCCATGCCCCAGTCGGCGGCGACGACGGCGAGCCCGCCCTCGGTGACGGCGAGGATCAGCGGGGAGTCGGAGCCGGTCGTTCGAAGCATGCGGGTCAGGGCGCGTACGTGCGCTAGGTCTTGACGGCCGTCGATGATCACTGCGTCGACCGGTGGAGCATCGACGAGCACGCCCGGATCGGGTGGCAGGATCTTCACCGTGTGCGGAAGCAGGGCCAGCGCGGGTAACACCTCCACGGACGACTCATGACTGTTCGTCAGTAGGAGCAGGGTCGACACGACAGGCCTCCAGAAAGCATGAAAGGCCCAGGGCTGCTCGCCCGGGCCTCATTGCATGCCCCAGAATAAGCCATGTGACTGACAGCAGCGGAGCCGGGGACGTGACGGTGCGATTCTGGGCGGCGGCGCGTGCCGCGGCGGGACAGGAGTCGCAGCAGGTCGCCGCGGGCACGCTTGCCGAGGTCCTCGCGGCCGTACGAGCCGCGCATCCGGGCAACACGCGGCTCGCCGACGTGATGGCGATGTGCTCCGTGCTGATCGGTGACACGCCGGTCACAACCTCGGATCCGGCCACGGTCGACGTACCGGCGGGATCCTCTGTCGAGCTGCTGCCGCCGTTCGCGGGCGGCTGATGTCTGGCACCATCTGAGGTGTGCGGATCTGGCCTGGCGTTCTGACCGTTGTGCTCTGTGGGCTCCTCGCGCTCACGGGCTACACATCGGTGTACGCGGTGGGCGCCGCCGTCGTACTCGGACAGCTGCTGATGTCGACACTGCCGGCGCCGACCGACCGGCGTGGCGGGGTCGTGGCGGCGAGGCCGATGGTGCCTGTCGTGGCGGGCTCATTGGTCGCCACCGGGCTGATGTTGCGGCCCGAGACTCTCGTGGGCGCCGACGGTACGACCGCCGTCGAGGAGTCGACCGCGACCGCAGGTTTCCAGCTCGGGCTCGGGCCGGGAGTCGCCGTTGCGGTGCTGCTGGCGCTGTTCATGCAGATGACCCGTCGGGACGGCCGCGAGCTGCTCGTCGCCTCGGTGTCGTACGCCACGGCGTCGGCCGTGCTCGCGATCTGCATGTCGATGTGGGTGACCATCCCGGAGCTCGCGGACGGCGACGCGATCGTCGCGAGCGGTGCCGCCGGCGCGGCCGCGGCATCGGTGCTCTGGACGGTGCCGGGCCCGCGTACGTTGCTCGGCATCGTTGCGGTTGCGATCGGTGGGGTCGCCGGTGGCGCGTTCGGGTACGCCGTCGACGACGGCGTGAGTACCGGCTTCGGGGCGGCGCTGGGCGTCACGGCCGCGCTGACGGTGGTCGTGGGGCGGCTCGCCGCGGCCGGCTGGGCACCCGAGTCCGCGCGCCGGCTCGGCTTCGAGGGGGTACTCCCGCTCGCGCTCGCCGGGCCGTTGGTGTATCTGGTCGGCCAGTTCTACGTGCTGTGAGCGCGACGTGCGGCGTACCGCTCCGACGTACGTTTACCATGTAAACATGGTAAACGTACGCCTTGCATGGCGAATTTGCCGTGCACAGCGAACCTTTACCATGTTTACATGGTAAAGGTGCAGCGATGCCAACATGAGAGACGCGCGTCCGCGATATGAGACCCCCCTCGGGGTGCCCGCGACCGGAACGTATGGTGGGCGCATGCCTTATACGACGCTGCTCACCAAGCGCCGCGCGGTAGATCACTGCCGCGTGCGCTCGGCGCTGTGTCGAATGCACTGAGCAGGCCACGCCTGTCTTCCCGGCCGTGATCGGCCACCTGCCCCGCTCGATCAGCCTGTCCGCGTACGCGGGCCGATGCGGTGGCGACGATTCAACCTCAATCGACATGCCCCAGGAGCGGGCGAGAAATCTTGGAGGAAACCCATGAGCCGAGCAGCATCGCTCGTCACGTCCGACTGGGTCGACGAACGCCTTGACGACGACAAGGTCGTCCTGGTGGAGGTCGACGAGGACACCACTGCGTACGACAAGGGGCACATCAAGGGTGCGATCAAGCTGGACTGGAAGGAAGACCTCCAGGACCCGGTACGCCGCGACTTCGTCGACAAGGCACAGTTCGAGGCGCTGCTGAGCGACCGCGGGATCGCCAACGACGACACGGTCGTGCTCTACGGCGGCAACAACAACTGGTTTGCGGCGTACGCGTACTGGTACTTCAAGCTGTACGGCCACGATAGCGTGCTGCTGCTCGACGGCGGCCGCAAGAAGTGGGAGCTCGACAGCCGCGAGCTCGTCGACGACGTGCCCGACCGCGCCAAGACGAGCTATACGGCCAAGGAGCAGGACCTCGCCATCCGGGCGTTCCGCGACGAGGTCGTCGACGCCATCGGCAAGCGCAGCCTGGTCGACGTACGCAGCCCCGACGAGTTCGCGGGCCGCCTCCTCGCTCCGGCGCACCTCCCGCAGGAGCAGGCACAACGCGCGGGCCACATCCCGACCGCGGCGAACATCCCGTGGAGCAAGGCGGCCAACGAAGACGGCACGTTCAAGAGCGACGACGAGCTCCGCGCGATCTACACCGAGGCCGGCGTCGACTTCGACCAGGACATCATCGCCTACTGCCGCATCGGCGAGCGCAGCTCGCACACCTGGTTCGTGCTCAAGGAGATCCTCGAGCAGCCGAACGTGAAGAACTACGACGGCTCGTGGACCGAGTACGGCTCGCTGATCGGCGTACCCGTCGCGGTCGGCGACGAGCCCGGCGACGCCTGAGGAGCAGCCAGATGTGCGGAGCAACGCAGGGCGGACCCTCGCTCGAGGGCATCGACCTGAGCAAGCAGAGCGTGATCCAGGGCATCGTCGTCTCCGGCGACGAGCCGGTGAGCAACGCGTACGTCCGGCTGCTCGACGCCAGCGGTGAGTTCACCGCGGAGGTGCCGACCTCCGCAACCGGCCAGTTCCGGTTCTTCGCCGCGCCCGGCGAGTGGACGCTGCGTACGCTCGCGCCGCGCGTCGACCCGGTCGACCGGTCGGTGGTCGCGCAGCAGGGTGACGTCGCCGAGGTCACCGTCACGGTCTGAGCCACCACGTACGCCCGCCGGTCTCGCCAGGTGCGAGGCCGGCGGGCGTTCTGCGTGACTGAACCCCTCGCAGGCATACTGGGCCGTCGAGCGGCGCCGCTTGGCCGCCGACAACCGCAGAGTGAGGGAGATTCCATGCGTAGGACCGTCACTGTCGTCGGAGTGGCGACCGGACTGGTGATGACCGCAACCGGGGCGTACGCCTCGGCGCCGGACGGCGAAGGATCGTCGCATGCCCAGCTGCCGGGCTTTTCGGCCTCCGCCGAAGCGCGCTCGGTCGACGACCAGGCGCGCACGTGCCTGGGGAAGAAGCAGGTCCGCCGGGCTCGGGTGTTCGTCTCGTACAAGCGCCTCAACCACCTGGTCGGCATGAAGGGCACGTACTGGGCCGGTACCTACCGGGTGTGGGACGTCTGTCGCAGCAAGATCGACCTGTCGGCGTACGTACAGAAGCGCAAGGGCAAGCTGCGCGTCTACCAGGTCGAGGCACCGCTGGTACGAGCCGGCGGTCGAGTAGCGGCCGATGAGACCGATGCCGGCTCCCGTGGCTGCATCTCGAAGCGGACGGTCAAGCGCAAGCTGCGCCCGGACATGACGTACGGCAAGGCGAAGAAGGTCCTCGGCGGTGCGGGCACCGGGACGGCAACCTCTCGCGCCTGGAAGGGCTGCTTCGGCACGCTCAAGCTGGGGCTCGACCGGGTGAAGGGCAAGCGCCGAGTCGACACGATCGACGTCCTCTCGGCCGCCTGACGCCCTCGGCGCGACGTCCGGCTAGTCGACGTCCTTCGGGTTGGCGAGTGCGTCGTCCTTGTGCTTCTCGGCGTACTCGTCGACCGTCAGCTTGCCGTCGCCACGGATGGCGCCCCACAGTTGGTGGCACTTGCGCTTGTCCAGCAGCACCACGCTGCCGACGTCGGTGTCGTCGTAGCCGCCGAGCGGCGCGGTGAGGAACTCGACGTTCTCGCTGTCGAGGCCACGCATGTTGAACGCGAGGTCGCGGATGTCGCCGTTCGACCAGCTGTCGTCGACGTCGAGGTTCTTGGTGATCGCGTTGAGCACACCGGGCAGTTTCGTCGGACTGGTCAGGCCCTCGTTGATCAGCTTGTTCATCAGCGAGCGCATGAAGTTCTGCTGGCGCGCGATGCGGCCGAAGTCGCCGTCGTCGAGGCCA
Organism: Solicola gregarius; assembly: GCF_025790165.1. Classification (GTDB taxonomy): domain Bacteria; phylum Actinomycetota; class Actinomycetes; order Propionibacteriales; family Nocardioidaceae; genus Solicola; species Solicola gregarius. The sequence goes on along the minus strand of NZ_CP094970.1, from coordinate 1,500,365 downwards.
TGGCGGGTGCGCACGTACTTCAGGGCGATCTTGCCCTCGACGTTCCTCCAGCCCTTCTCCCAGGTGTAGTCCTGTGAGCTGTCGTAGACGGTCTCGGGGATGTAGACCCGTACCCCGTCGAGCGCCGTCGAGAGGTCCTTGAAGCCCTCCCAGTTCATCTTCGCGACGTGGTCGACGCGAATGTTGGTGAGCTGCTCGACGGTCGCCTGGGCGCCCGCCTCCTTGTAGTACGAGAACGCGGCGTTGATCTTGTTCATGCCCTGCGGCTCGTTGTGCTCGTCGTAGATCTCCACATAGCTGTCGCGCGGGATCGAGACGAGGTACGCCTTGTCGCGGTCCTCGGTGATGTGGGCCAGGATGATCGTGTCGGCGCGCTGGGTGTCGCCGTCGCCGTCCTCGCCGAGCAGCAGGATGTTCTGGGCCTCACCGGGCGCCGGGTCGGGTCTGCCGGCGGCGTCGAGGCCGTCGAAGCGGTCGATGTTGCCGAGCTTGAGGTTCAGCCAGAGGGCGTACCCGCCGACCGCCAGGATGAGGATCAGCACGACCAGGATCAGCGACGTGATCACCTTGTGGCGCCTGATCCAGCCGTGCGCCTTCTCCGCGCGATGCCGGCCCTCCGCAGGCGCATCCGCGGCAGCTGTGGGCGGATCTGTGTCCGGCCCTGCCGTGGGTGGGCTGCTCATGTGCTCCTGCTCATCCGATGTACATGGGGCCGGGTGTCCGCGTTACCACCGGTAGGCCGCACACCATTGTGCCGGGTCGTACCAAATGCCTCGACCGCGAGCCCGGTTATTGGTCATGCGTCGAGGATCAGTGTCGTTGGTCCGTCGTTCAGGAGTTCAACGGCCATCATCGCCCCGAAAGTTCCCGATTCAACCTTAGCGCCAAGCGACCGGAGCTGTTCACAGAACGCTTCGTACAGCGGTTCGGACACCTCGCCCGGCGCCGCGGCGTTCCAGGTCGGCCGTCGTCCCTTACGCGCATCGCCGTACAGCGTGAACTGGCTCACGACCAGGATCGGCGCGCCGAGATCCGACGCCGACTTCTCGTCGCGCATGATGCGCAGGCTCCAGACCTTGGCCGCGAGCCGCTCGACCTGCGCCCGGCCGTCGTCGTGCGTGACGCCGAGCAGCACGAGCAGACCCGGCCCGTCGATGGCTCCGACGACCTCGTCGTCGACGGTCACGCGGGCGCGGGTCACCCGCTGTACGACGGCTCGCATGCGCATATTCTGCCGCCGCCCCCGTGAGCCGCACGTTTCAGCCCCAGATTTGCCGAGATCGGGGCTGAAACGTGCGGGCCAGCGGGGCTCAGTAGACCAGCGCCTGGGCGTCCTCGCGCAGAGCTTCCTCCACGAACGCCGGCGCGCCCGCGATGCGTACGCCGTCGAGCACGTCGTCCGGGCCGATGTCGCGGCGTTTCGCGCACTGCGTACACAGCGTGACTCGGCCGCCCGCGAGTACGCCGGCGAGCAGTTCGCCCAGCGGAGCGGCGTGCGGCAGCTCGAACTCGGCGGCCCGACCCGGCAGCGCGAACCATGCCGACTCACCCGTGAGCCACAGTGAGACGTCGGCCCCGGCCGCGACTCCGGCGGCCGCGACCGTGAACGCCTGGTTGCACCGTTCGGCGGCGTCGGCGCCCGCGGTGACCTTGATGACGAGGGATCGGCTCATACGGCAGAGGCTACGTGGGCCACTAGGCTGACTCACTATGGCTTTCGAAATCCCCGAAGACCTCCATCCCGACCTGGTGGCGTTCGCCTGGCTGCTCGGGCCGTGGCACGGCAACGGTCGCGGCGAGTACCCTGGGATCGACCCGTTCACGTTCGAACAGGACGTCGTGTTCGCTCACGACACCCGGGCGTTCCTGCACTACTTCAGCCGCACCTGGCTCACCGACGACGACGGTGAGCGTACGGGGCCGGGGCCGATCGAGACCGGGTTCGTGCGCCCGGCGGGCGACGGCGAGGTCGAGATGGTCCTCGCGCATCCGACCGGGTACGCGGAGGTCTGGTACGGCACCATCGAAGGGCCGCGCATCACCATGAACACCGACCTGGTCGCACGGACGAACACCGCGACCGAGTACACCGGCGCGCAGCGGATGTACGGCCTCGTCGAAGGCGACCTGATGTACGCGTACGACATGGCCTACGACGGCAACCCGATGCAGTCGCACACCTGGGGTCAGCTGAAGCGCGCGTGAGACGCGCCGCGCGGGCGTACGACCCGCTCCTACACTGAACACATGACCAGTCCGAGCCCCTTGCTCAAGCTCGACGGCGCCGTCGGGGCCGATGCCCCCGACGAAGGCGTCGCGGCGCACTACGGCTCGAACACCAGGGAGCAGCGCCGGTTCGAGTCGGGCGACGGCTTCGTCGACCTCTCGCACCGTGACGTGCTCACCATCGCAGGCGCCGACCGCCTCGGCTGGCTGCACTCGCTCACCACGCAGCACTTCGAGAACCTCGAGCCCGGACACACCGTGCAGGCGCTGCTGCTCAGCCCGCAGGGCCGGGTCGAGCACGCGTTCACCGGCGTCGACGACGGCGAGACGTTCTGGGCGCACACCGAACCCGGGCGCGGCGCCGCGTTGATCGAGTGGCTCGACTCGATGCGGTTCATGATGCGCGTCGAGGTCGGCGACGCGACGGACGACTGGGCGGTCGTCGGCAAGCCCGGGCTGACGTACGAGCTGGTCGAACGCGATCGCCTGGAGGCGTACGCCGACGAGGCCGGCGCCCCGGTCGGTGTGTGGGCATGGGAGGCGAGCCGGATCGCCTCCGGCCAACCACGGCTCGGGCTCGACACCGACGAGCGAGCGATCCCGAACGAGCTCGGCTGGCTCACGACCCCGGGGCGGGAGAGCGCCGTCCATCTCGACAAGGGCTGCTACCGCGGCCAGGAGACGGTTGCCCGGGTGCACACTCTCGGGCGTCCGCCGCGACGGCTGACACTGCTCTACCTCGACGGCTCCGCCGAGCGCCTGCCCGTCCACGGCAGCGCACTCACCCTCGACGAGCGCACGGTCGGCTTCGTCGGATCGACGGCCCGGCACTACGAGCTCGGCCCGATCGCCCTCGGCGTCGTGAAGCGCAACGTACCCACCGATGCGACCCTGCTCGCCGACGATGTCGCCGCCTCCCAAGAGGTGCTGGTCGACCCCGAGGTCGGCCTGCACGTACGCGCGTCCTTGCGCTGATACCTTCGCCCGCCCCGTGGGCCGCACGTTCGTGTGGGACACGCCGGCGTGTCGCCGCGCAAGCGTGCGGCCCACGGCGCGGTGGTTCGCGGCGACGAGTTGGCGGGCTCGGATTCGTATGCCCGGCCCACGCGCCGCGGCGCGCCGCATGACAATCTCGGCGGATGCAGACTCTCCTCCGTGGCGGCCGGGTGATCGATCCCGGCACCGACCTCGACACGGTCGCCGACGTCCTCGTCCGGGACGGCGTCGTCGCGGCCGTCGGCAGCGACCTCGCCGCGCCCGAGGGCACGTCCGTCGTCGACGTCACCGGGCTGGTCGTCGGACCCGGCTTCGTCGACCTGCACAGTCACGTGCACACGATCGCCGGCCAGCGGCTGCAGGCGATGGACGGCGTGACCACGGCGCTCGACCTCGAGGCCGGGCTGATGCCGATCGCGCGCGCGTACGCCGACGCAGCGCAGGAGGGCAGGCCGCTGCACTACGGGTTCTCCGCCTCGTGGGGAACGGCCCGCGCGCAGGCGCATCTCGGCATCGACCCGGACGCCCGGCTGGACTCGGCCCTCGCGCTGCTCGGCGAACCCGGCTGGCAGCGGACGTCGTCGCCGGCCGAGCTGACCCAGTGGCTGTCGTTGCTCGAACGCGACCTCGCCGACGGTGCCCTGGGCATCGGCATCCTGATGGGGTACGCGCCGCGTACCGACCCGCGGGAGTTCGTCGCCGTCGCCGAGCTCGCCGCGCGGGCGAACGCTCCGACCTACACCCACGTGCGGGAGCTGGTCGAGGCCGACCCCACCACGCCGATAGACGGCTCCGAGGAGATCGTACGAGCGGCCGCCGAGACGGGTGCGGCGATGCACCACTGTCACGTGAACAGCACCTCGAGGCAGCACGTCGACCGGGTGCTCGGCCTGCTCGATCGTTCGCGGGCAGAGGGATCGCGGATCACCGTCGAGACCTACCCGTACGGCGCCGGGAGCACAGCGGTCGGCGCGTACTTCCTCGCGCCGGAGCGACTGCCCGCATGGGGGATCGGCCCGTCGAGCATCGTGCTGATCGAGACGGGCGAGCGGGTCGCCGACGAGTCCCGGCTCCGGGAGGTACGCGCGAGCGACCCGGGGGCGGAGTGCCTCGTGGAGTTCCTCGACGAGCGCGAGCCGGCCGACCGGGAGCTGCTCCACCGCGCGCTCGCCTATCCCGACGCGATCGTGGCGAGTGATGCGATGCCGGTGCTGTGGGGTGACGGGATCATCGACTCGCGTGAATGGCCGCTGCCGCCCGGCGGATCCACGCACCCGCGTACGTCGGGCACGTTCGCGAAGTCGCTGCGCCTGATGGTCCGCGAGTCCGGTGTGTGGACATGGGCGGAAGCGTTCAGGCGCTGCTCGTACCTCCCGGCGAGGGTGCTGGACGACACCGCGCCGACCGCCCGCCGCAAGGGCCATCTCGGCGTCGGCGCGGATGCGGACATCGTCGTACTCGACCCGGACCGGATCAGCGACGCGGCCACGTACTTCGACTCCACCCGACCGTCGGTCGGCGTTCGGGAGCTGCTTGTCGGCGGGGTGCCGGTCGTACGCGACGGCGAGCTGCTGACGGATGCGTACCCGGGCAAGCCGCTGCGTGGCGAGCCGGGCTGACCCGCGACTCCGCGCGGAGCCCTTCGACCGGGCGTGGTGGAAGTCACCCAATCGTCGGCGCAAGTCTTGTGTGGTCGTACGAACCTCGACCGGAGAGCCTGGGCCTACGCTCGGGCGAATCCCGGCATAGAGGAGCGGACATGGCGAAATTGACCGAAGTCGGTGCGTGGCTCGAGCAACGCCTCCCGGAGCTGCTCTCGGAGCACAAGGTACCCGGAGCGGCGGTCGCGGTGATGGCCGGCGACGAGGTCATCGACACGGCGGCGGGCGTGCTGAGCAAGGCGACCGGCGTGGACGCGACCGCGGACTCGTTGTTCCAGGTCGGTTCCATCACGAAGGTCTGGACGGCGACGTTGTTGATGCAGCTCGTCGACGACGGCAAGGTCGACCTCGACGCGACCGTACGTACGTACCTGCCGGATTTCGCGATCGGCGACGACGATGCCGCGAAGACCATCACGGTGCGGCAGCTGATGTGCCACGTGGCGGGGTTCGAGGGCGACATCTTCACCGACACCGGCACCGGAGACGACTGCGTCGAGAAGTACGTCGCGACGCTGTCGGATGTCCCGCAGCTCTTTCCGCCAGGGGAGATGTTCTCGTACAACAACGCCGGCTACTGCGTCCTCGGCCGGATCGTCGAGGTGGCGCGCGAGAAGCCGTTCGACCATTGTGTACGTGACCACCTGTTCACTCCCCTCCAGCTGAAGTACGCCGCGAACGGGCCGTACGAGGCGATCCTCTACCGTGCGGCGGTCGGCCACATCCAACCGACACCGGACGCCGACCCCGAGCCCGCGCCGATGTGGGCGCTGGTCCGCTCGAACGCGCCGGCGGGCGCGATGCTGGCGATGCGACCGCGGGATCTGCTCGCCTTCGCCCGGATGCACCTGGACGGCGGGACGGGGCCCGACGGCAACCAGGTCCTCAGCCCGGCGAGCGTCAAGGCGATGCAGGAGCGCCAGGTCGAGCTGCCGGACCTCGGCCTGATGGGGAACGCGTGGGGACTCGGTTGGGAGATCTTCGACCTCGAGGGTGGCACCGTGATCGGCCACGACGGCGGGACGATCGGCCAGAACGCGTTCCTGCGGATGGTTCCCGGCCGCGACGTTGCCGTTGCCCTGTGCGCGAACGGCGGCAACCCGATGCCGCTCTACACCGAGATCGTCGGCAGAGTCCTTCACGAGCTCGGCGGCGTCGATCTGCCCGCTCTCCCCGCACCACAGGCCGAGCCTCCCGCAGTCGACGGCAGCCGGTACGTCGGCACCTACTCGTCGACGGTGAGCGACAGCACCGTGTCCGTCGACGACGGCGGCCGGATCTGGCTGGACAGCACGCCGAAGGGTATTGCGAAGGAGCTCGGTGCATCGCCGGAGCGGACCGAGCTCGTCGGGTGGCGCGGCGACACGTTGCTTCCCATCGAGCCCGACCACGGCCTGCACATGCCGCACGCCTTCGTCGGCGACGACGGCGACGGGCACACCGCCTACCTGCACACCGGACGCGCCGACCGCCGGGTCGCGTCGTGACCGACGGCGCCGACGAGATCCGGGAGGCGTTCGCCGCAGCGGGCGCCGACGGGTTCCTGTACGCCCGTGAGGTCGGCGTCGAGAACGGGCCCGAGGTGTGCGTCCGCGGTGACGACCCCGTGGTGCTCGCGTCCGTCTTCAAGATCCCACTCGCCGTCGCGTACGCCCGCGAGGTCGTGGCGGGCAGGCTCGACCCGACCGAGCGCGCGACGGTGACGGCGCGCTACCGGATCGGCGGCATCGGAACCGCCGGCTGCGCCGACGACGTCGAGATGAGCTGGCGAGACCTGGCCCGGAACATGCTCACGATGAGCGACAACGCCGCGACCGATGTGGTGTTCCACAGGGTCGGTCAGGCGGCGGTCGACCGCGTGGTCGACGATCTCGGTCTGGAGCGGACGCGGCTGACCGGGTGTTGCGAAGACCTGTTCGCGTCGATGACCGCGGATCTGGGTATCGGTCCGGACGACGATGTCGACGAGTCGCTCGACGCTGCGAGCGCGGAGCAGATCTGGAAGCTGTCGGTACTCGACCCGGCGCGTACGATCGCGTCGACCCCGCGCGAGGTCGCCATCCTGCTGGACGCGATCTGGACCGACCGCGCGGCCACCTCCGAGGCGTGCGCCATCGTCCGCGACATCATGGCGCAGCAGATCTGGCCACACCGGCTCAGCAGCGGCTTCGAGTCGGGCGTCCGGATCGCCGCCAAGACCGGCACGTTGCCCGCCGTACGCAACGAGGCCGGAGTCGTGACGTACCCGGACGGCCGCCAGTACGCGGTGGCGGTCTTCACCCGTGCGCACACGCTCGACGAGCGTCAGCCCGCCGTGGATGCCTCGATCGGTACGGCCGGACGGATCGCAGTCGAACGGCTGCGGTCGTCGTGAACCCGTCTCTCGCCACGTCACCACGAGAACCTGCCTGGAGGCAGTCGATGCGAACACCCCGAATCCTCCTTTCCGCGCTTACGATCTCCGCGCTCGCCCTGACAGCGTGTGGCGGCGGGTCGAGCGACCCGTCCACCGGCGGCGATCCCGTCGACGGCAAGACGTTCACGATGGCCGTCGCGACCGATCCGGGCAACCTCGACCCGGCGCTCACCGTGCTCTCGGTCACCCGTCAGGTCGACCGGTTCCTGTACGCCCGGCTGGTCGAGACCCAGGACGACGGGACAGTCGTCGAAGGGCTCGCCGAGAAGTGGAAGGCCGACACGGAGAACGCGACGTTCACGCTGCGCGAGGGCATCACGTGTTCGGACGGCTCGCCGCTGACCGCGAGCGACGTCGCCGCAAACATCAACTTCGTCGGCGACCCGAAGAACAAGTCACCGCTGATCTCTGTGCAGATGACGCCGGGAACGACGGCGACCGCAGACGACAAGGCCCGGACGGTCACCGTCAAGAGCGGTGCTCCGGACCCGTTCCTGCTGCTGAACGTCGGCTCGTTGCCGATCGTCTGCGGCACGGGGATGAAGGACCGCAAGCTGCTCGCCAAGGGCGAGGCCGGAACGGGCATGTTCGAGGTCTCGGAGATCGTCCCGAACGATCACTACACGCTCAAGCGCCGCGAGGACTTCGCGTGGGGCCCCGGCGACTGGGACGTGGACGAGAAGGGACTACCCGACGAGGTCGTCATCAAGGTCATTCCGAACGAGTCGACGGCGGCGAACCTGCTGCTCTCCGGAGACCTGAGCGCCGCCACGATCGTCGGCCCGGACCAGGAACGCCTGGCCGCCCAGAACCTGTTCCACGCGGACCTGCGCGCGCCGATCGGGCAGATGTTCTTCAACCAGACCGCGGGTCGGCCAACCGAGGAGGAGGACGTACGACGTGGTCTGGTCCAGGCTCTCGACCTGGACAGCGTCGGCGATGTGCTGACCGCCGGGAAGGGTGAGCCGGCCGAGGGCATGGTGACGATCGCGCCCAACCCATGCAAGGGCGACACCGTGAGCGGCAATGTGCCCGAGTCCGACACGGCTGCAGCCGAGGACGCCCTCGACTCCGCAGGCTGGAAGGTCGGTTCGGACGGCATCCGCGTCAAGGACGGCAAGAAGCTGTCGCTGACCGTTCTCTACTCCACGCAGACCGGCCCGACGGTGGCGTCCGGGGCCGAGCTGGTCCAGCAGACGTGGAAGAAGGCGGGCGTCGACGTCGAGCTGAAGTCGGTCGACAGCACCGGCCTGAACGAGGCCCTGTTCAGCACCGGTGACTGGGATGTCTCGATGGGGCCGTTGACCACCGGGCTGCCGAGCTGGGTCGTTCCGTTCGTCTCCGGCCCGACGCCACCACAGGGGACGAACTTCTCGCACATCGAGAACTCGGCGTACGACGCCGCCGTGCAGAAGGCCTCGGGCAAGCCCGGCACGGAGGGCTGCGACGACTGGCAGGCCGCCGAGACGGAGCTCTACAAGGCCGTCGACGTCGTCTCGTACGTCGACTCCGTGGTGCCCACGTTCGGCAACGGCACGGAGTTCAAGGCCAACGACGGCATCGACCCGGCCTCGATCCGCATGTACGAATGAGCGGACGGCGAGTTGTCCGGGGCGACCAACTCGCCTCTGACTTCTCGTACGGGACGACGATTACCCGCGGGCCGTGAGCGACAACACTCGGGTGCGCGAGCGGTGTGAGCGAGGGCGGAGGCAGCGATGGCGAGTACGACCGTAGGTCCGGCCGCTGCGCGTACCCCGCTCTCGCTTCGAGACAACGCTTGGGTCGGCTTCGGCCTGCGGCGACTCGGGCGGTTCGTGGTGTCGATGTGGGTGCTCGTCACCGCGGCGTTCCTGATGATCCACCTGGTGCCCGGTGACCCCGTCCGCGCCGCCATGGGGATGAACGCGCCGGTAGACGTGGTGGAAGCACGCCGCGATGACCTCGGGCTGAACGACCCGCTGCTCACCCAGTACTGGCACTTCCTCAAGGGGCTGTTCACCGGCGACCTCGGTACCTCGTTGACCACCACCGAGCCGGTGACCCAGGTCATCTCGGATCGCCTACCGGCGACGCTGCAGCTCGCGGTGCTCGCATTCGTGCTGGTCATCGCGCTCGCGCTCCCGATCGGCGTGACGATGGCGGTGCTCACCCGCGGCGGCCGCAGGCGCGGCGGCGAGCTGGGGTTCGCGGCGGTATGCGTCATCCTCGCCGCGATTCCGGAGTTCCTCCTGGCGGTCGCGCTGGTGTACGTGTTCGCGGTCAACCTCGCGTGGTTCCCGGTCGCGGGAGATGACGGGCCGGCGTCGTTCGTCCTCCCGGTCGTCGCGCTGGCCCTCGGTCCGGCCGCCGTGATGGCGCGGATCGTCCGGGTCGAGACGCTGTCCGTACTTGGCAACGACTTCATCCGAACCGCGCGCGCCAAGCGGTTGCGGCCTCGCCTGATCTACACCCGGCACGCACTCCCGAACGCGTTGACCGCGACGCTCACCCTCGCGGGACTGTTGCTCACCTCGATGGTCGCCGGAACCGTGCTGGTCGAGAACATCTTCGCCTGGCCGGGCCTCGGCACGATGATCGTGCAGTCCATCCTGCAGAAGGACTACCCGCTCGTGCAGGGCATCGTGCTCGTGTACGGCGCCGGGGTGCTCCTCGTCAACCTGATCGTGGACATCGTGCTCGGCCTGCTCGACCCACGCTCGACGATCCGGGAGTCCTGATGAGGCGGGGCGTGTCGAGGTGGCTGCGGGTGCTGCGGACCCCGCTGGGCATCAGTGCGGTGCTGCTGCTGACGGCACTGATCGCGCTGGCGATCTTCGGCCCGATGCTGTGGAGCGACAACGCGTCCGCCGTCGAGACGGACGCGATCCAGGAAGGCCCGTCGGCCGACCATCTGCTCGGCACAGACGCGCTCGGCCGCGACATCTTCTACCGGGTCCTCGTGGCAACGCGGCTGTCCGTCGGCCTCGCGCTGCTCGCGACCCTGATCGGGGTCGTCATCGGCACGCTGCTGGGCACCGCACCATCGGTGCTGCCGCGGCGGACCGGGCGCCTGGTCACCGCGGCCGTGAACATCGCCGTCGCGTTCCCAGGGCTCCTGCTCGCGCTGTTCTTTGCGGTGATCTTCGGCGTCGGTACGACCGGTGCGGTGCTCGCGATCGGCCTGGCGACGGCGCCGTCGTTCGCCCGACTCACCCAGACTCTCTCGGCGTCGGTCGCCGGCCGTGACTACGTCGCCGCGGCGCGGGTCGCCGGCGTCGGCCGTCTCCGCCTGCTCACCCGCCACGTCCTGCCGAACATCGGCGAGCCGCTCGTCGTCAACGCGACCATCGGAGCCGGTGCCGCCCTGTTGGCGTTCGCCGGGTTGTCGTTCCTCGGCATCGGCGTGCAAGCGCCGTCGTACGACTGGGGGCGGCTCCTCGGCGAGGGGTTGAGCCGGATCTACATCAACCCCGCCGCGGCCCTCGGCCCTGGCGTCGCTGTAGTACTCGCCGGGCTCGCGTTCAACCTGTTCGGCGAGATGGTCGCGACGGTCGTGGGCGAGCGCACGCCGACGCCTCGCATCGGTGCACCGCCCGAGCCGGCTCGCCCGTCGACTGCCTCGGCGCCCGCTGCCGGCGCACCCGTGCTCGCCGTCGAGGATCTCCGGGTCAGCTTCCCCACTCCCACCGGTTGGCTGACTCCCGTACGCGGTGTGTCGTTCGTGGTCCACCCGGGCGAGGCGGTCGGCGTGGTCGGGGAGTCGGGCTCGGGCAAGACGCTGACCGCGCTCGCGGCGTCGCGGCTCGTCGAGGAGCCCGGTGTCGTGACGGCGGAGCGGCTCGACTTCGACGGCGTACCACTGCTGTCGACTCCGGAGCGCGAGCTGCGCGGTCTGCTCGGGCGCTCGCTGGCGATGGTCTTCCAGGACCCGACGACGTCGTTCAACCCGACCCGCAGGATGGGTCGCCAGCTCGCCGAGGTCGCAGAGGAACACCAAGGGCTGAGCAGACGGGACGCGATCGCCCGCACCGTGGAGAAGCTGACGTCGGTACGCGTCCCTGCGGCACGCCGGCGCGCGCACCAGTACCCGCATGAGTTCTCCGGTGGTATGCGTCAGCGCGCCATGATCGCCATGGGCCTGATGAGTACGCCGAAGCTGGTCGTCGCCGACGAGCCGACGACCTCGCTCGACGTGACAGTGCAGCGACAGGTGTTGCGGCTGCTCGCGCAGGTCCGCGCCGACACGGAGGCGGCGATCGTGCTGATCAGCCACGACATCACCGTGGTCTCGCAGACCTGCGATCGCGTACTCGTCATGTATGCGGGGCGAATCGTCGAGGATCTCCCGGCATCCGACCTGCACAGTCGCGCGCAGCACCCCTACACGCGTGCGCTGCTGGCCGTCGTACCCGACCTCGACACCGACCGCGAGCAGCCGCTGGGCGTCATTCCGGGAAGGCCGCCGGAGCCGAGTCGCATTCCCGAAGGATGCGCGTTCGCGAACCGGTGCCCGCTCGCGACCGACGTCTGCCGTACCGAGGATCCGCAGCTGCTCCGCGTCACCGACCGGCATCGCGTCGCCTGCTGGAACCCGGTCGTCGACGAGGCCGAGGTCGAGCAGCCGATCGGCGAGCGCGCGGAGGTACAGGGATGAGTGCACTGCGGTTCGAGAACGTCAGCGTGCACTACGGCACCCGCCGGACCGGCCTCACTGCGGTCGACGGCGTCACGCTCACGGTTCCTTCCGGCAACGTGGTCGGCCTCGTCGGGGAGTCGGGATCGGGCAAGTCGACGCTCGCCCGTGCGGCCGTCGGACTCTCGCCGGTCAGTGCCGGTGCCGTGCTGCTCGACGACACCGACGTACGAAGGCTCCCGCGCCGCAACCGCCCGATCCAGATGGTGTTCCAGGACCCGTACTCCTCCCTCGACCCGCGGATGACCATCGGAGACTCGATCGCCGAGTCGATGCCGCGAGGGGTACGCCGTGCGGAGCGCCGGTCCGAGGTCGCTCGCCTGCTCGAGGTGGTGAACCTCGACGCCGACCGGGCCGCGATCCTGCCCGGCCAGCTGTCCGGCGGACAACGGCAGCGCGTCGCGCTCGCCCGTGCGCTCGCCGCGGATCCCCGAGTCGTGATCGCCGACGAGATCACCTCCGCGCTCGATGTCTCCGTCCAAGGGGCGGTGCTCAACCTGGTGCGCGACGTCCAACGGCGCCTGGGCCTCACCATGCTGTTCATCTCGCACAATCTGGCCGTCGTGCGATACATCAGCGACTACCTCGCCGTGATGTACCTCGGTCGGATCGTCGAGGTGGGAACGGTCGAGCAGGTGCTGAGCGATCCCCAACATCCCTATACCCGTGAGCTTCTCGACTCCGCGCCGTCGCGTCACAGTGGGTTGTTCTCCGCCGAACCCGACGCCGTGGCCGACTCGGAGCCGGCCGACCCGCACGACCCGCCAGGTGGCTGTCGCTTCCACCCACGCTGCCCCGAGGGGCCGCTCGTCCACCCCGACCGCGAGGTCTGCTCGACGGTCGACCCGGCGACGGTCGCCGACGCGCGTACGCACCACGCCGCCTGCCACTTCGCGGCGGTCGCATCTGTCGGCGCATCCCAGTCCGAGTCGCTGATTTAGGCCGCGCGCACAAGGTCATCGGCCGGTGATCGCGAGAGGCTCGGGCCGGAACCGCACTTCCGAGGAGGAATGACATGGCTCGACCCGTCACCATCGACGACCTGTACAACCTCGCGCTGCCGGAGCAGCCCGCGGTCGGTCCCGACGGCAGCATCGTGTACGTGCTGCGTACGACCGATCGCGAGGCCGATCGTGACCAGCGGGCGCTGTGGGTTCTGGAACCCGAGGGTGGCGCGGCGCGCCCGCTGACCCGTGGCACGGGCGACACCGCACCGGCCTGGTCGCCGGACGGCACCCGGATCGCGTTCCTGCGGCCCGTAGACGACGCTGCGCAGGTGTGGGTACTTCCCAGCGGGGCAGGTGAACCGGAGCAGGTGACCCGGCTTCCGCTCGGGGCAGGAGCCCCGGTGTGGAGCCCGGACGGCGCCCGGATCGCGTTCGCCTCGCCGGTCGACCTCGCCGCGAACGCGGCGGCTGCGCCGATCGTGGCCGATCGGTTGGGCTACAAAGCCGACGGCGCCGGTCTGCTGCGTACGATCCGTCAACACCTCCACGTAGTCGATCTCGACAGTGGCGAGGTTCGCCAGGTGACCCACGGCGACTGGCATGCCGGCGATCCGGCGTGGTCGCCGGACGGCACTCGCCTTGCGTTCTCGGCGGCACGAGACGCCGACTCCGACCTGACATTTCGCACGCCCGCGTACGTGGTCGACGTCAGCGTTCGCAACTCCCGACCGGAGCGGGTCGGCGCCGATGGGTGGCAGCTCGGTCCCGTCTGCTGGACGCCCGACGGTGCCTCCCTGCTCGCGGTCGGGCGCACGGACACGCGGATCGGACATGCCGGACTGCTGCGTATCCCGCTCGCGGGTGGCGAGCCCGTCGACCTTGCGGCGCCACTCGATCGCAACGTGATGCCGGGCGGGCCTGGATACGCCGGCGGCCTTCCCCAGCTCACGTCCGCGGGCGACGCAGTCCTGTTCTGCGTACGCGACCGTGGCCACACCCATCTGTACGAGGTCGGCCTCGACGGCGGCGACCCGCGTGGGCTGGTCACGGGTTCCGCCAACGTCTCCGGACTGTCCGTTGCCGGCGACGCCGTCGCGGTGGTTGTCGCGACACCGACGTCGTACGGGGAGATCGCGACGATCGACCGTACGTCCGGCGAGCCGACGCCGCGTACGACGCACAGCCCGGCCGAGATGGAGCTGCGGACGCACGAGGAGCGCGAGTTCACGATCTCCGACGGCACGGTCGTACACGGATGGCTGCTGCGCGATCCGCAGCGTTCCGGTCCGCTTCCCCTGTTGGTCGACATCCACGGCGGGCCGCACAACGCGTGGAACGGCGCGGCCGACCCTGTCCACCTGTACCACCAGGAGCTTGCCGATCGCGGCTGGGCCGTGCTGCTGCTGAACCCCCGCGCGAGCGACGGTTACGGCGAGGAGTTCTTCACCGCCGGCGCTGCCGCGTGGGGGCAGGCGGATGCGAAGGACTTTCTCGAGCCGGTCGACCGGCTCGTGGAGGAAGGCGTCGCCGACGCCGACCGGCTCGCCGTGAGTGGGTACAGCTACGGCGGGTTCATGACCTGCTACCTCACCAGCCGCGACAACCGGTTCGCGGCGGCCGTCGCCGGTGGTGTGGTGAGCGACCTGACCAGCATGGCCGGGACCTCCGACGTCGGCCACTATCTCGGGGAGCTCGAGATCGGCGGTATGGCCTGGGGCGAACCCGAGCAGTTCGCGGCCCTCTCGCCGTACACCGGGGTCCAAGACGTACGTACGCCCACGCTCGTACTGCACGGCGCGGACGACGACCGGTGCCCCGTCGGCCAGGCGGAGCAGTGGTTCAGCGCATTGCGCGAGCTGCGCGTGCCGAGCCAGCTGGTGCTGTATCCCGGTGCGTCACACCTGTTCATCCTCGAGGGCAGGCCGTCACATCGCGCCGACTTCAACCGCCGGATCGTCGACTGGGTGGAGCGGTACGCCGCGCCGCAGGCACGTCGGGGTCGTCCCCAGCTCGTCGGTGACCACTGGCAGCAGCGGTTGTCCGAGCTCGCCCGCGGCGCACTCGGTCCCCGGCGCGTCGCTGGGCATCCTGCGGATCGGTGGCGACTCGAAGGAGGTCGCGTTCGCGCAGCACGGCGTGCTGAGCACCGCGACGGAGGTCGAGGTCACCGACGACACCGTCTTCCAGATCGGCTCCATCACGAAGGTCTGGACCTCGACGGTCGTGATGCAGCTCGTCGACGAGGGCAAGCTCGACCTCGACGCGCCGCTGGCCGAGGTGCTCCCGGAGCTCCAGCTCGCCGACCCGGACGTCGCGAAGCAGGTCACCATGCGTCATCTGCTGACGCATACCAGCGGCATCGACGGCGACATCTTCACCGATACCGGTCGCGGCGACGACTGCCTCGAGCTGTACGTCGATCAGCTCGCCGAAGTCGGGCAGAACCATCCGCTCGGCGCGACGTTCTCGTACTGCAACGCGGGCTTCAACCTCGCCGGTCGGGTGATCGAGAAGATCACCGGGCAGACGTGGGACCAGGCGCTGCGGGAACGAGTGTTCACGCCGCTCGGGCTGGCGCACACGGTCACGCTGCCCGAGGACGCGCTGCTGTTCCGTGCTGCCGTCGGCCACGTCGCAGAGGGTGACGAGGACCCGCATCCCGCGCCGGTGTGGGGGATCCCGCGCTCGTCCGGGCCTGCCGGCCTCGTCACGGCGAGTGCCGCCGACGTACTCGAGTTCGCGCGGATGCACCTCGAAGGCGGGGTCGCGCCGGACGGCACCCGGGTGCTCAGCGAGGCTGCCGCGGCCGCGATGACCGAGCACCAGACCGACGTACCCGACCCGTACACGCTCGGTGACTCCTGGGGGCTCGGCTGGATCCGGTTCGGCTGGGACGGTCACCGGATGATCGGGCACGACGGCAACACCATCGGGCAGTCGGCGTTCCTCCGCATCCTTCCCGAGCAGGGGATCGCGGTCACCCTGCTCACGAACGGCGGCAACGCGCGAGACCTGTACGAGGACCTCTACCGTGAGATCTTCGCCGAGCTCGCCGGTGTCGCCATGCCCGCACCGCCGACGCCGCCCGCCACACCACCGGCGGTCGACGCGACGCGGTTCACCGGAACGTACGAGCGGGCGAGCGCGCACATCGAGGTGCTCGAGAAGGACGACGTGTTGCGTCTCCGCCTGACCGCCACGGGCCCGATGGCCGCGCTCATGGACGAGCCGACGCACGAGTTCGACCTCGTGCCGGTTGCCGACGCGCTGTTCGCGTTCCGCGAGCCGGGCACACAGACCTGGACGCCGGTGGTCTTCTACTCGCTGCCAACGGGCGAGCCCTACGTGCACTTCGGAGTGCGGGCTACGCCGAAGGTCTCCTGATGATGATGATCGACGACATCGAGACTCTGGTGCGATGTGAGTCGCCGTCGGACGACCGTGATGCGGTGGCCCGTAGCGCGGACCTCGTTGCCGAGGTGGGAATACGGCTACTCGGCGTACCGCCCGAGCGCATCGTCCTCGACGGGCGTACGCACCTGCGCTGGCGGTTCGGCGAAACACCTCGCGTACTCGTGCTCGGCCATCACGACACCGTCTGGCCGATCGGGTCGCTGGTCGCGCATCCGTTCGAGGTACGCGACGGAGTCCTGCGTGGCCCGGGGTGTTTCGACATGAAGACCGGCGTGGTGATGGCGATGCACGCGATCGCCGCACTCGACGACCGGGACGGCGTGAGCCTCCTCGTCACCGGTGACGAGGAGATCGGCTCGGTGACGTCTCGCGAGCTGATCGAGGACGAGGCGCGTGACTGTGCAGCCGTCCTGGTGCTCGAGGCATCCGCCGACGGAGGTGCGGTCAAGACCGAGCGCAAGGGCACCTCGCTCTACGACGTACGCATCGAGGGGCGCGCCGCACATGCTGGGCTCGAACCCGAATCCGGCGTCAACGCGGCGATCGAGGTGGCGCACCAGATCCTCGCGGTGGCCGAGCTGGGTGACGAGGCAATGGGTACGACGGTGACGCCGACGGTTTCCGCGGCCGGTACGACCACCAACACGGTCGCAGCATCGGGACATTTCTTCGTCGACGTACGCGTGCGGACCAGTGCCGAGCAGGAGCGGGTCGATCGTGCGATGCATGCCTTGACCCCGGTACTCGACGATGCCCGGATCACCATCGAGGGCGGGCCGAACCGGTCACCGTTGCAGGCGACTGCATCCGCCGACCTGTACGCGCGAATCACCAAGCTGGCAACGCAGCTCGGGATCGAACCACCGGGGCACGCCGCGGTCGGTGGCGGATCCGACGGCAACTTCACCGCCGGCATAGGCGTACCGACGCTCGACGGACTCGGGGCGGTGGGCGGCGGCGCGCACGCCGACGACGAGCACGTCCTCGTGGCCGAGCTGGCTCAGCGGACGGAGCTCGTCGGAGCGCTCGTACGCGACGTACTGCAGTCGGTTGCCACCGATGCGTTGGTGCAAGGGAGGTAACCATGAGCATCGTCACCGATCTGTCGGTCGACACGGGTGGTTCCGCACGGGTCGACGCCGCGGTCGCGGCCGCGGAGGCCGCGGCAACAGCGTCCGGGGTCACTGTCCGGCAGCTCGACGGCATGGACGAGCTGCGTCGGGTATGTGCGCTGTACGACCGCATCTGGGGCTTCGGCGCCAAGGGCGCGCCGGTGACGTCGGAGCTGTTGCGTGCCATGTCGAAGGCGGGAAGCTACGTCGCCGGGGCGTTCGACGGCGACGACATGGTCGGGGCGTGTGTCGGGTTCTTCGCACCGCCAACCGAGGAGGCCATGCACAGCCACATCGCCGGTGTCTCCTCGCGGACCCGTGGCCGCAGCGTCGGCTTCGCGCTCAAGGTGCACCAACGTGCGTGGGCGATGATGCGGCAGGTTTCGGAGATCTCGTGGACGTTCGACCCGCTGGTGGGGCGCAACGCGTACTTCAACCTGGTCAAGCTCGGTGCCCGGCCGGTCGAGTACCTCGCGAACTTCTACGGCCCGATGCACGACGGGATCAACGGCAA
This sequence comes from Solicola gregarius, assembly GCF_025790165.1. GTDB lineage: Bacteria > Actinomycetota > Actinomycetes > Propionibacteriales > Nocardioidaceae > Solicola > Solicola gregarius. The sequence continues at coordinate 1,482,404 of NZ_CP094970.1, read as the reverse complement.
CGACGACACCGACCGCCTCCTCGTCTCCTGGGAGCTCGACGACCCACGGGTCGTTGCAGCGTGCAGCGGAGCGCATGCGGTCGTGGATCTCGCGACCGAGCGAGCCTCCGGAGCCGTCTCCGCGCTGGAGGTCTCGGAGACGGGCGAGCCGGTGGTGTACGCGACGGAACCCGGGCGGACCGCATTGGTCGCCGTACCGCCCGACATCGAGGGCCTGCGAGCGAACGACTCTGCGTGTGCGGCGCGGTGGCGTACGGCCGTGCGAGACGTACTGGGCGGCCTCCTCGCCGACGGTGCCTGCATCCGTGCCTTCGACCGCAGTGACTTCTATCTAGTGGACCCAGGAGACCTGACATGAAGCTCACCGGAGTAGAGCTGCGCACCGTCGAGCTACCGCTGGTGGCGCCGTTCCGTACGTCGTTCGGCACCCAGACCGTACGCGAGGCGCTGCTGCTTCGCGCGGTGACACCGGAGGCCGAGGGTTGGGGCGAGTGCGTCGCGATGGCGGAGCCGTTGTACTCCTCGGAGTATCTCGAGGGATGCGCCGACGTACTCCGGCGCTATCTGATCCCGGCTCTCGGCCGGGCCGGCACGTTCGACGCGAATGCGGTGGCCCCGCTGCTCGCGCCGTTCCGCGGTCACCGAATGGCGAAGGCGGCGCTGGAGACGGCCGTCCTGGATGCCGAGCTCCGGGCGCGCGGGGTCTCGCTCGCGCGCGAGCTCGGTGCCGTGCATGATCGGGTGCCGTGCGGTGTCTCGGTCGGGATCATGGACTCGATACCCGCGCTCGTCGACGCCGTGGCCGGATACCTCGAGACCGGGTACGTACGGATCAAGCTGAAGATCGAGCCCGGCTGGGACGTCGAGCCGGTCCGCGCCGTACGCGAGCGGTTCGGCGACGACGTGCTGCTTCAGGTCGATGCGAACACCGCGTACCGGCGAGGCGACGCGCGCCACCTCGCGAAGCTCGATCCGTTCGACCTGCTGCTGATCGAGCAGCCGCTCGACGAGGAGGACATCATCGGCCACGCCCAGCTGGCGCAGGCGATCTCGACGCCGGTGTGCCTCGACGAGTCGATCGTCTCCGCTCGTTCCGCGGCCGATGCGATCGCGCTCGGTGCCTGCGCGATCGTCAACATCAAGCCCGGACGGGTCGGCGGGTATCTCGAGTCGCGCCGCATCCACGACCTGTGCGTCGCGCACGACATCCCGGTGTGGTGCGGCGGCATGCTGGAGACCGGCATCGGTCGGGCGGCGAACCTGGCGCTCGCCGCACTTCCCGGTTTCACGCTGCCGGGCGACACCTCGGCATCCGACCGCTACTACGCAACGGACGTGACCGAGCCGTTCCGCCTCGACGACGGGCACCTGCCCGTTCCGACCGGCCCGGGACTCGGCGTGGACCCGGTTCCGGACGCTCTCAATGCGGTCACGACCCGTACGGAGTGGATCGCCGTCTGAGCGCGGACCCCGCGCGTACGGGCGGTCCGCGTCACGACCTGTTCGTGGCGACGAAGAGGCGCTAACGTTTCGGTCGTGCGAGACGAATCTCCCGATCGGCCTGTCGGTCTACCGTCGATGGTGTGCTCGTACCGGTGACTACTCGACCTCGGGCCAGCCTCGGCCGCGTACTGGAGGATCTGGGCACCACGCTGCTCGAGCTCGTCTGTGGTGACCCCGATCGGGCGGGGCACATCGGCGGCGTCGTGATCCACGATCCTCTCGATGAGTCGGTGTCGCCTCGGAACGCGATCGTTCTCGGCGTCGGCGTGCGCGAGCCCGCCGCGATCGCCGACCTCCTCGACTCGCTGAGCGAGCACGGCGCTGCGGGTCTGGTCGTACGCGCTCCGGTCGAGGCCGACGCCACGATCGCGAGCGCGGTCGAGCGGTCGGGGGTGGCGCTGCTCGCGGTCACCCGGGGTGCGTCGTGGGCGCAGCTCGCCGCCATGCTGCGCTCGCTCATCGCCGAGGGCGACGTCGGGGAGACGGGCCCGGAGACGTTGGGCGGCATGCCGTCCGGCGACCTGTTCGCATTGGCCAACGCGATCGCAACGCTGCTCGACGCACCGGTCACCATCGAGGACCGCAGCTCGCGGGTGCTCGCGTTCTCCGGGCGTCAGGACGAAGCGGATTCGTCTCGTGTCGAGACGATCCTCGGCCGACAGGTGCCGGCGCGCTTCAGTCGCATCTTGGAGGAGCGCGGCGTCTTCCAGCAGCTCTACCGGAGCCACGAGCCGATCCAGGTGGAGCCGATGCCCGGACCCGATCCGGAGTTCGCGCTGCCACGGGTCGCGCTCGCGATCCGCGCGGGTGACGAGATCCTGGGTTCGATCTGGGCGGCCGTGCGGACGCCGTTGTCGCCCGAGCGCACGCAGGCGTTGCAGGACGCGGTCAAGCTCGTCGCCCTGCACATGCTGCGTCTGCGCGCTGGTGCGGACGTCGAGCGGCGGCTGCGGGCCGACCTCGTCGCGACGGTCCTCGAGGCGGGCCCGGGCGCCGCCGAGGCGCTCTCGCGGCTCGGGTTGGCCGACCAGGACTGCGTGGTGCTCGCGCTCGCACCGGTCGAGCCCGCCGACGACGCCGAGCCGAACGCAACCCGCGCCCAACTGGTCGCAGAGGAACAGCGGATGGCGGATGCGTTCTCGATGCATCTGGGCGCGGTCTACCCGCGATCGGCGGTTGCGCTCGTCGGTGACGTGGCGTACGGGATCGTCGGCGTACGCCGCGACCAACCGGACGCGGAAGAGCGCGCGGTGCTCGTCGCGACCGAGTTCCTCGAACGCATCGGCAGCGGCGACCGGTTGCTCGTCGGCGTCGGCGTGGTGGCGGATGACGACGCAACGCTGGTGCGGTCGCGGATCGGCGCCGACCGCGCGCTGAGGGTGCTGCGACTCGGTCGGACGAGCGCTCAGGTGGCGCGGATCGAGGACGTGCACATCGAGGCGCTGATGCTCGAGCTGGCGGACCTGTCCGCCGCGAGGGGAGACCGTGCGTCCGGGCCGGTGTCGCGGCTGATCGCGTACGACGCCAAGCGGCGGACGTGTCTCGTCGACACCTTGCGCGCGTGGCTGGACGCCTTCGGCGACGTAGTCGCGGCGTCGGCCGCCGTCTATACCCACCCGAACACGTTCCGCTACCGCCTCCGTCGTCTCGCCGAGGTCGGTGAGATCGACCTGTCGGACCCCGATCAGCGCTTCGCCGCGATGGTCGAGCTGCGCCTGATCGGCCGCGCAATGCCCGAGGCCGGCGGCGCCTGAGTCGGCCCATCCGCCGCTGAGAAGGCGGTCCTGAGCCCGCGGACCCAATCACACAAATCGTCCGCGCGCAGCAGATGTTGAAACTTCATCCGACTTCCTTGGTTTCGCTGCGCGACGACCGGCAATTACCTACCGTAGTCGCGTGCTCGCTCAGGATCACCGAGCGTCGCGACACGGGGGAGGTCACTCCCCGCAGACCAATGGAGGGGAAGACATGGACGGTATCCGATACCGCCGGCCCGCGACGAGAGTCGTCGGCACCGGTTGTGCGGCGGTGATGATGGCGTCGTCGGTGCTGCTGATCGCGCCGCCATCGGGCGCTGCGCCCGACGACACGATCGTCATTGAGATCGCGCCCGATGAGACGAACTACGCGGGATGGCACCAGGGGTACGCCGATGCGGAGTACTCGTTCGGCCTGACCGAGGACGGCCTGAGCATGACCGGGAAGTCGCAGGTCATCAACGGGTACGACGACAACGACAGCGATCTCAGCGGTGAGGACAACGTCGATCTGCGCGCCGCACTGCGTGCTGCCGCGTACACGCTCGAGAGCGGCGAGGCGCGGTTCCAGGTCGCGCTGTTCTTCGACAACACCGACAACGGCACTGTCGACCCCGTATTCACCACGTTGCGACCCCAGGACCCCGCGACCGAGGGTAGGAACGAGGTCGGGACGAGCGACGCCTGGGTCTCGAGCAAGGCAATCGACGCCGACCACGGCGCGAACGCACCTGCTCCGCTCGGCGACCTACTCGAGGCGATCGGCGACCAGCGTAAGACGATCGGTTACGGCGTGCTCACCACGCCGGGTAGTGAGGCCGTCGTCGACTCGATCGACTGGGACGGCACGACGTACGCCTTCCGGTCGGCCGGGGCCGAGGAGAGCATGGTGGCCGACCGCGACATCGGATTCGACGAGACCCCGTACGCCGGCTGGCACCAGGGCGTCGAGAACGCCGGAGAGCCCGGGGAGCACGAGGTGACGGAGGACGGCCTGGTGATGACGGGGCGTTCGCAGGTCATCAAGGGCTACGACGACAACACCCTCGACGTCGACTCGCGGAACGTACACCTGCCGAGCGTGCTGGAGAACGCGTCGTACACGCTTGCCGAGGGCGATGCGTGGTTCCAGGTGGCGGCGTTCTTCACCGCCGCCGGCCAGACGGATCCCGCGTTCACCACCCTTCGACCCGCGCAGCCCGCGCAGGCCGGTGACGAGCAGGCGATCTCGCTGGACGACGAGTGGATCGCGAGTCGTGCCATCGGTGCGGTCCCGGCCAACACGCCGACACCGCTACGCGACCTCGTCGGCGCGATGACGGAGTACAAGGTGATCGGCTTCGGCGTCTACACCGAGGGCGATGGCGCGACCGTCAGCGACCTCACCTGGGATCACACGAAGTACACGTTCGCCGACACGCGACCGACCGGGACCGAGCAGGTCTTCTTCGCAGACATCGCGCCAGCGGAGACGGACGCGACGTATGGCCACTGGCACCAGGGCGTCGAGAGCGGCGCGTACGAGGTCAATGCCGATGGTCTCTTCCTCGACGGTCGCTCGCAGGTGATCAACGGGTACGACGAAGGAGAGCAGCCGAACGCCGGTCTCGACCGCGCGCTCAGCGAGGCGTCGTACACCGTCGAGAGCGGTGACGCATGGTTCCAGGTGGCAGTCGGCTGGGCCGAGGGCGGCTTCGCGACGCTGCGTCCGGCGGGCCCGGCGACCGCGGGTGAGAACGAGATCTCGCTCGACCAGGAGTGGATCTCGAGCAACGCGATCGGCGACGTACCCGCGAACGCGGCGATGCCCCTTGCGGATCTCGTGAACGCGATCCAGTCGCAGAGCGGGTCACATGTCCTGGCGTTCGGGGTGTACTCGGACACGGCCGGTGACGCGACCGTCTCGAGCATCGAGTGGGACGGCACGACATACGAGTTCGTCAACCGGGCTCCGAAGGCGACTCGGGAGTCGTTGGAGACCAAGGCACGCAAATCGGTGACGATGAGGTTCGACAAGACCGACCGGGACGGCAACCCCGTGACGTACGAAGTCGACAACCCGGTCAACGGCAAGGTCGAGCTCGACGGTCGGAAGGCCACGTACACGCCGGATCGCAACTTCACCGGCAAGGATCGGTTCCGGTACACCGTCATCGACCCGTATGGGGAGTCCGACAGCGGGTACGTCGTCGTGCAGGTCGAGAAGCTGAACGCAAAGGTCACCGGCATCAGGGTGACTCCCAAGAAGGTCACTCCCGCGAAGCGGGTCAGCGTGACCGTGCGCGTCGTCTCCGGCGGTGAGCCGGCGAGCGGCAAGGTGGCGATTCGGGCCAAGCGAGTCCTCGGGCAGAAGAAGCTCAAGGACGGCAAGGCGACCATCAAGATCGGCAAGCTCAAGCGCGGCAAGCACACGCTGACCGCGCGCTACCTCGGCACCAAGGTGTCGGCCAAGGCGAGCAGGCAGTTCACGATCAAGGTGGTGCGACGCTGACCTGACTCGCCCAGCTGTCGGTATGGGATCGGTGGAATAGGTATCCACCGATCCCACACCGACGCCAGGCTGAGCCGGCGTGGCCAGTGGCGGATCAGGCGTCGGTGTCGGCGTTGCGCAGAGTCAGCGCCGACACTGCCGCTGCACCGAGGGCGATCAGGATGCCGAGCGCACACGTGACCTGTACGCCGTGGTCGAACGCGAGATGCGCAGAGCGCAGCAGCGCGTCACCGGTGGAGCCGAGGCCGTTCGCCACCTCGACCGCGCCACCGAGCGTCTCGGTCGCAGCATCGGTGTCGGCTGCCGACATCCCGGTCGGCACGTCCATACCCGACCGGTACGTCGCCATCAGCACACTGCCGAGCACGGCCGTGCCGAGCACCGACCCGATCTCGTACGCGGTCTCGGAGATCGCCGACGCGGCCCCCGACTTCTCCGCGGGCGCGGTCGAGATGATGATGTCGTTGGTCAAGGTTTCGGCAAGGCCGATCCCGACGCCGACCGCGACGAACGCGACGCTGATCGACATCACGGTCGGCACCTCGCCGACGAACGTGGCGATCGCGTACCCCGATGCCGACAGCGCGAAGCTGCCTCCGATCAGCACGTGCGGGCGGATCACGCGTACCAGCCGAACGGCGACCAGCCCGGCCACGATCGACGCGACCAGCCCGGGTACGAGCACGGTGCCCGCCTCCATCGGGCTGAGCCCGATGACGAGCTGCAGGAACTGCGCGACGAAGAACAAGAACCCCGCGTACCCGAGGATGCTGAGCAGGTTCGATGCCACGGCGCCGCTGAAGACCGGGTTCGTGAAGAGCCGCACGTCGAGCATCGGCGTCGGCGATGCCAGCTGGCGTCGCACGAAGGCGACACCGGCGGCCAGGCCGACCGCGGCCGCGGCCAGCGCGTCCGACGACAGGCCGTGCTCCGCGGCGATCTTGATCGCGTACACCAGCGGCAGCATCGTCGCGAGCGACAGGCCGATGCTGGGCACGTCGACCGGTCCCGGCGTCGGGTCCTTCGACTCGGGTACGAGCCACAGCACGAGGGGCAGCAACGCAACGATCACCGGCACGGTGATCAGGAAGACCGAGCCCCACCAGTGGTTCTCGAGTAGCCAGCCGCCCATGATCGGCCCGAGCGCCGCTCCGCCGGCGAACGCGGACGCCCAGACGGCGATCGCGAGCCGCCGCTGGCGCCGGTCGCTGAAGATGTTGCGCAGCAGCGACAGCGTCGACGGCATCAGCGTCGCACCGAACACGCCGAGCAAGGCGCGCGAGACGATCAGCATCTCCGGCGTCGTGCTGTAGGCCGCGAGGACCTTCACGGCGCCGAAGCCGACGGCGCCGATGACGAGCAGCCGGCGACGGCCGATGCGGTCGCCGAGACTTCCCATCGCGACCAGCAGGCCGGCGAGCATGAGTGGGTAGATGTCGACGATCCACAGCAGCTGGTTCGACGTCGGCGCGAGCTCGGTCGAGATCGCCGGAAGTGCGAAGCTCAGCACGGTGTTGTCGACCGAGACGAGCAGGACGGGAAGCATCAGCACGGTCAGTGCCGCCCATTCGCGTACGCCCGCCCGGTGACCAGGTGCCGGTGAGCCTTGGTGGTGAAGTGCTCTGATGTCGGTGGACATGGGTGTACGCCTCCTTCTCTTGCGCGGCGCAGTCCGCTGCGGGACCGCGCGTTTCTCGTCGCCGGCACGGTTTTGGCCGACCCACCGACTGTACCGTCCAGCCGGTACAGTCACAAACGAATAACGGCGCGGCTTCGCCCCGTATTCCGGGCGAGGCGGCCCCGCCATGACGGACGTCTCACCCGCGACCCAACCCGCGGCACTAGGCTGTCCCGGTGGCCACCACACGCGACCGCATCCTGAACGCCTTCGAGGCGTTGCTCGTCGGGCAGGGTTCGAGGTCGGCGACCCTCGACGCGGTCGCCGAGGAGGCCGGTGTCTCCAAGGGTGGGCTGCTCTACCACTTCCCGAGCCGCGACGACCTCGTCGTCGGCATGCTCGACCGGCTCCGTGACATGGGCGCGAAGGATGCCGAGAAGATGCGCTCGGCACCGCAGGGCGCGGTGGCGTACTACCTGGAGACCTCGAAGCACACCGGGAGCGCATTCGACCGCGCGATGATCGCCGCCGCCAGGATCTCCCAGGAGTCCGATGCCCGTGCGTCGTCGGCGCTCGACGACCTGCGCGAGGCGTGGTTCGAGGTGCTCGACGAACAGCTCGACGACGACGAGCTCGCGCGTACGGTTCAGCTGCTGTGCGACGCGCTGTACTTCAACGAGACGATGGGTCTCGCCGAGGAGGCCAGCATGCCCGCCGTACGCGCGATCCTCGCCCGGCTGGGCGCGCTCGACGTACAACCGTGATCAGGCCGTGGGCGACGACCGCGCTCATCGCGACGGTCGCATCGCTCGCCCTCGCGCTCGTGGGCCTGCCGTCGCCGGTACTGTTCGGCGCGCTCGTCGGCGGCATGGCGTACGCCGTGCTCGGCAGTCGCCAACTGGCGTTGCCGGGCTGGTCGTTCGCGGTCGGGCAGGCCATCATCGGTGTGACGATCGGTGCGCTGGTCGACGTCGATACACTCGCCGCGCTCCGGCTCGACCTGTGGCCGATCCTCGGCGCCTGCATCGTCACGCTGGTGCTCAGCATCATCGGCGGGTACGCCTTCCGGCGCGGTCACGAGATGTCGCCCGCGACCGGGGTGTTCGCGATGATCGCCGGCGGCGCATCCGGTGTGACCGCGATCGCCCGCGATCTCGGTGCCGACGAGCGGGTCGTCGCGGTGGTGCAGTATCTCCGGGTGTTGCTGGTGCTGATCGCGATGCCGGTGGTCACGGCCGTCGTGTTCCGACCCGAGCGCGACAGTGCGGCCGCGGGTCTCGGCGGTGACACGACCCTGCTCGGCGGCACTGCCTTCACGGTCGTCTGCGTCGCGGTCGGCCTGCTGGTCGGCAGAGTCTCGCGGATGCCGGCGGGCTCGCTGCTCGGGCCGCTCGTCATCAGTGTGCTGCTGTCCGTGTCCGGCTGGTTCGACCCGATCGGTGGCGCGGGCGTCCCCGACGTACTGGTCAACGCCGGGTACGCGCTGATCGGCATCCAGGTCGGGTTGCGGTTCACCCGGGCCAGCCTGCGTGCGATCGCGGCGCTCCTGCCGCGGGCGATTCTGACCATCGGCGTGATGATCGTCGCGTGCGCCGGACTCGGCGTCGTCCTCGCCGCGTTGACCGATGTCAGTGCGCTCGACGGCTACCTGGCAACGACTCCCGGCGGTCTGTACGCGGTGCTCGCCACTGCGATCGCGACGGGGTCCAACGTGACGTTCGTGCTCGGTACGCAGGTCGCGCGGCTATTGGTCATGTTGCTCGCCGCCCCGCTGCTCGCCCGCCTGCTCCGTGGGCGTACCTGAACCGGCGTCGAGCCCGGGCGCCGTCAGTCGCAGTCGGTCCAGGTCAGGTCGACGGCGAGCCGGCGAAGTCGCCAGCCATCGGGCGTGCGCACCGCCTCGGCGCCGACACGTCCCCCGGCGTGTCGGTGCCGAGCGGTGGTCTGGTCGCCGCTCACGTGCGTCGAGTGCACAACGGCCGTCACATGCGCCGTGTCGCCCGCGAGTGTGATCGCGTGATCCGTCACGCCGTGCAGCGTGTGGGGGTACTCCGCCTGCAGCCCGCGTACGGCATCGCGGATGCTCGCGACCCCTGCGTACTCGCCGGACGGGAACTCGACGAGTGCAGACTCGGCGAAGACCGACCGCAGCCACGACCGGTCGCACCGCCGCTCGTCGAGCCCGGCGAAGAACGAGCGAAGCAGGTCGCGTACATCGTCGCGGTCGCGCGCGTCATGTGCGTACGCGAGTGCCTGGGCGATCTCCGCCTGATCCATGCGACCAGCGTAGAACCTCAAGTTTGGTTTATATCAAGGATCGGATGTGACCGGAATTGCAACGATCCGAGCGCCGCGGAGTCGTCGTCACGACAGGTGCCCGCTTAGACTAGGCCTCTTATGTCTGATTCCGAATCTCCCGCTTCCTTCGCCGAGCTCGGGATCGCGCCGCCCGTACTAGCCTCCCTCGCCGACGTCGGCTACGAAGCGCCGTCGCCGATCCAGGCCGCCACGATCCCGCCGCTGATGGCCGGGCGTGACGTGGTCGGTCTCGCGCAGACCGGCACCGGCAAGACCGCGGCCTTCGCGCTGCCGATCCTGTCGCGCATCGACGTCGGCCGCCGTCGACCGCAGGCCCTGGTGCTGGCGCCGACCCGCGAGCTCGCCCTGCAGGTCGCGGAGGCGTTCGGCCGGTACGCCGCGCATCTCGACGGAGTGCACGTCGTACCCGTGTACGGCGGCACGGGCTACGGCCCGCAGCTCGGTGCCCTCAAACGGGGCGCCCAGGTGGTCGTCGGTACGCCGGGCCGCGTGATCGACCATCTGAAGAAGGGCACCCTCGACATCTCCGAGCTCGACTACCTCGTGCTCGACGAGGCCGACGAGATGCTCGCGATGGGCTTCCAGGAGGACGTCGAACGCATCCTCGCCGACACACCCGAGTACAAGCAGGTCGCACTGTTCTCGGCGACCATGCCCGCCGCGATCCGCCGAATGTCGGGGCGCTACCTGCACGACCCCGAGGAGATCCGGGTCGAGGCGCGTACCGTCACGGCCGAGAACACCACCCAGCGTTACGCGATCGTCGACCATCGGCAGAAGCTCGAGGCGTTGACGCGGGTGCTCGAGGTCGAGTCGTTCGACGGCATGATCGTGTTCGTACGCACGAAGCAGGCGACGGAGGATCTCGCAGAACGCTTACGTGCAAGGGGATTCTCTGCGGCGGCGATCAACGGTGACCTCGTGCAGGCGCAGCGCGAGCGGACGATCGGCCAGCTCAGGTCGGGCGCGCTCGACATCCTGGTCGCGACCGACGTCGCTGCTCGCGGCCTCGACGTCGAGCGGATCAGCCATGTCGTCAACTACGACATCCCGTCCGACACCGAGTCGTACGTGCACCGCATCGGACGCACGGGTCGAGCGGGCCGTGCAGGGCAGGCGATCCTGTTCGTCACACCCCGAGAGCGCCGACTGCTGCGCGCGATCGAGAAGGCGACCCGCCAGCCCGTCGAGGAGATGACCCTGCCGTCGGTGGAGGACGTCAACTCGACACGGGTCAGCCGGTTCCTCGACTCGATCACCGAGGCGCTCGGCGCGAGCGACCTCACGTATTTCCGCGACCTGGTCGAGCGGTACGAACAGGAGCACGACGTGCCCGCGGCCGACGTGGCCGCCGCGCTCGCGGTCATCGCACAGGGCGACCGCTCGTTCCTGCTTCAGCCCGAGCCGCCGCTCAAGCGGCGGCCGCGCGACGAGGGGCACCGGCCCGCGCGGGTCGCCGGTCGTCGACGGGCCAACGGGCGCGCGATGGCGACGTACCGCATCCGGGTGGGGAAGCGACACAAGGTCAGCCCGGGAGCGATCGTCGGCGCGATCGCGAACGAGGGCGGGCTCGAGCGCCGCGACTTCGGCAAGATCGAGATTCGGGTCGACCACAGCCTCGTCGAGCTTCCGGCGGACCTGGATTCGTCTACCGTGCAGTCGCTGACTCGTACGCGGATCTCCGGGCAGCTGATCGGACTCGAACGCGAGCGCGCCGGCGGCGGATCGCGTGGTGGCGGCCGGCCCACCAATGCGCGGACCGGCGGTGCCCCTCGCGGGGCGGGCAAGAAGCGCGCACCGGACGGGACGAAGCTCCGACACAAGGGCCGTTGACGGTACGCATCGGCCCGTCGTCAGAGTTTCGCGCGATGAGCCTCAGCCGCGCTTTCGGTCGAACAAAATGACCTTGTTCTTCGCGCGCCAGCCGCGACCGTTGTCGGGAGCGACGTTGATGGACTGGGTGGTCGCGACGATCCAGCGGCCGTTCGGCGAGATGTCCGGCTGCCTCAGGTGGGCCTGCGCACCGTTCCCGCTCGGTCCGACCGTGAGGAGTCGCTTCCGCTGGGTCTTGCGGTCCCAGAGGTAGAGCCCGGCGCCGCCCTTGCCTGTGTAGGCGATGTATCGCCCATTCTCGGACAGCGAGGGCGCCTGGCCGATCGCGATGGTGCGCAGCTTCGAAGCCTTCGCGTCGAACAGCCGGACCCGTCGCTCGCCGCGAACCGTCGCCGAGAACGTGACATAGCGACCACCCGCGCTGACGGAGATGTGCTTAGGGTCGTGCCCCTTGCGCTTCGTGACAGGGGTCCAGCGATCGGTCCGCAGATCGCGAACTCGGAGCCTGCCCGCCGTGGTGCGCCACGCGACGTACCGGCCGCCCGCAGCGATGTCGCTCTCCTTACCGCGTCCGACGTACCTGCTCTGCTGTACTCCGGCGCGGGCGACGTAGACGTTCCATCCCTTCTTCGCCTTCGGCGAGATTCCTCTGTTGGGAGAGGCGTACGCGATCCGGTTGCCGTTTGCCGAGACAGACGAATGGCTCGCTGTCTGGGCTCGCTTGCCGTTGCGTTTGAACGCGACCCAGCCGGACTTGTTCGTCGCGAGGTCGAACCTACGTACGCGGTTGTACCAATAGGGGTCGTCCCAGTAGTCGCGCCGCTCACCGATCACGACCTCGGCGCCGGTGGCGAACTCGGCGTGCGCTGTACGCCACGCGAGCCGCTCGCGGGTATCGGCCTTGCGGTTGTAGAGCCAGGAGTTGTACCCGTACTCGCCGACGGGGCAGCCATATCCGAGCTGCGTCGGACCGCGCCCGACCACGGGCTCCCCACAGGCGGAGCCGCTACCTCGGATCGCAGTCGGCGCGAACGCGGGCATCGTGGTGACCAGGAGCTTGCGGGTCTTGGACGTGATCGAGGAGTCGGTCGAGTGTGCCTTCGCGCGGATCTGGATCTTGCCCTCGATCGGCAGCCGGTACGTCACCCGCGTGCGCGAGCCCGACTTGTGAGGCAGGGGCTTCTGCTTCGCCTTGCCGACCGTCGTCCACGCGCCGCCGTCTGCGCGTACCTGGATCCGGACGGGCTCGTGGTCCCAGTCGGCACGCGGGTCGCCACTCGGATAGCGGACCCGCACCGTCGTGTCGTGCTCGACGTCCTTGAGCGTCCAGGTCGGGATGGCGTACCTGACCCTGCCAGGCCTCGGCGCGCTCGTCGTGGCCTGTGCGTGCGGCTCGGCGTGCGTCGAGGATGTCGGCGCCCCCGAAGCGATCTCTCGAGCGGTCGACGATGGCCCGTCGCCAGCTGCGGATGCTGACTGTGTGAAGGGCAGCACCACGAGCAGCCCTGCCAGGGCTCCCCCGAGTGCGTCCCGTCGGGCGTGATGACGCATGTCCCGCGCCTCCCCTGTTGGCGTGCGGTTGCGGCAGGTGAGATCACCGTCGGGGCGCGGAAGTTCCATCGGATTTCGGGGACACGCAGAAACGCGGGGTACGGCAGCAGCCGTACCCCGCGTTCGGAGGTTGCGTCAGTTGATCATGCCGGCGCCGACGGTGACGCCGGTCGCCTCGTCGATCAGGATGAACGAACCCGTGGTGCGATTCTTCTCGTACGGGTCGCACAGCAGCGGCTGGGTCGTCCGCAGCTTCACCCGGCCGATCTCGTTCAGGCCGAGCTCGCCGGCCTCCTGGTCGCGGTGCAGGGTGTTGACGTCGAGCCGGTACTGGACGTCCTTGACGACCGTGCGGCACAGCCGCGTGGTGTGCTTGATGGACAGCTTGCGACCCGCACGCAGCGGCTCCGGCACCATCCACGAGACCATCGCGTCGATGTCCTGGCTCGGCGTCGGCGCGTTCTGCGGACGGCAGATCATGTCACCGCGGGAGACATCGAGGTCATCCTCGAGCCGCACCGTCACCGACATCGGGGGGAACGCCTCCTGCAGCGACGTCTCGAACAGCTCGATCGAGGCGACCTTCGAGGTGAGCCCGCTCGGGAGTACGAGCACGTCGTCGCCCGGCTTCAGGACGCCACCCGCGACCTGGCCGGCGTACCCGCGGAAGTCGTGGAAGTCGTCGGACTTCGGCCGGATGACGTACTGCACCGGGAACCGCGCGTCGATCAGGTCGCGATCGGAGGCGACGTGGACGTTCTCGAGGTGGTGCAGTAGCGAGGTGCCTTCGTACCAAGACATGTTCTCGCTGCGCGTCACGACGTTGTCGCCCTTGAGCGCCGAGATCGGGATGATCGTGAGATCCGGGATCGTCAGCTTCGTGGCGAAGGTCCGGAACTCCTCGTTGATCTTGTTGTAGACCTCTTCGTCGTAGCCAACGAGGTCCATCTTGTTCACCGCGAGAACGAGGTGGGGGACCTTCAGCAGCGACAGCAGCACCGCGTGCCGGCGGCTCTGCTCGGTCAGCCCGGTGCGTGCGTCGACGAGTACGAGCCCGAGGTCGGCGGTCGAGGCGCCGGTGACCATGTTGCGGGTGTACTGAACGTGGCCAGGGGTGTCGGCGATGATGAACTTGCGATTCGGCGTCGCGAAGTAGCGGTACGCGACGTCGATCGTGATGCCCTGCTCGCGCTCGGAGCGCAGGCCGTCGGTGAGCAGGGCGAGGTCGGTGTAGTCGAAGCCCTTGTCTTCGGACGTGCGCTCCACGGCCTCGAGCTGGTCCTCGAAGATCGACTTGGAGTCGAGCAGCAACCGGCCGATCAGGGTCGACTTTCCGTCGTCGACGGAGCCGGCAGTGGCAAACCGCAGGAGATCCATCAGAAGTAACCTTCCTTCTTGCGGTCTTCCATGGCCGCTTCGCTGAATCGGTCGTCGCCGCGGGTCGCTCCGCGCTCGGTCACCCGCGCGACCGCGATCTCCTCGATGATTTCACCGACCGTGGTTGCCGTGCTCTCGACGCAGCCGGTCAGCGTCATGTCGCCGACCGTGCGGAAGCGTACGGTGCGCTCCTCGACCGTCTCGCCGGCCCGCAGCGTCGCGTGGTCGCCCGCCGAGAGCAGCATGCCGTCGCGCTCGAAGACCTCGCGCTGGTGGGAGTAGTAGATGCCCGGGATCAGGATCTGCTCGCGGCCGATGTAGTGCCAGATGTCGAGCTCGGTCCAGTTCGACAGCGGGAAGATCCGCATGTGCTCGCCCTCGGCGATCCTGCCGTTGTACAGGCTCCACAGCTCGGGGCGCTGGTTCTTCGGGTCCCACTGGCCGAACTCGTCGCGGTGGGAGTAGACGCGCTCCTTGGCGCGGGCTTTCTCCTCGTCGCGCCGGCCGCCGCCGAACGCCGCGGTGAAGCCGTGTTCCTCGATCGTGTTGAGCAGCGTGCCGATCTGCAGCCGGTTGCGGCTGGTCTTGCCGTCGTCGATCACGACGCCGTTCTTGATCGCGTCGTCGACCGAGGCGACGATCATGCGCACGCCGAGCCGGTCGACCCAGCTGTCGCGGGTCGAGAGCACCTCGGGGAAGTCGAACCCGGTGTCGACCTGCATGACCGGGAACGGGATCTTGGCGGGGTAGAAGGCCTTCTCGGCGAGGCGCAGCATGACAATGGAGTCCTTGCCGCCCGAGAACATGAGGACCGGCTTCTCGAACTCCGCCGCGACCTCGCGGAAGATGTGAATCGACTCCGCTTCCAGCTCGTCGAGCTGGCTGAGGCGGTAGTCCGCGTGGGTGGACATGTGAAGAACTGACTCCTGGGTGGTAGGCAAAGCAGACGCCATCCTAACGGCGACTGGACTCCGATGATGAATCCGTATGGTTCGTGGGGTATCCGTTGCCGTCGCTCGGGACGTGGTCGAACGCCGGAAGTCCGTGTTGCCGGCGTACGAGGCCCCAGGCGACGGGCCCGAGGATCAGCATGGCAGCACCGACGATGCCCACGATAGTGGGGTCGACGTCGAGCATCGCGAGGCTGGTGAGGCTGAGCACGATGACGATGCCGCGGCGTACGACGGCCTGCGAGACCCAGTTCGCGATCCGGGCGCCGAGGTACGTGCCGGGGGAGCCGCCGATGATCAGCGGGATCACGACCTCGGGGTCGACGCCATGGACGATGACGTGCGAGATGGCGGCCGAGAGGACCAGCGGCACGGCCTGTACGAGGTCGGTGCCGACCAGCTTGACCGCCTGCAGCGTCGGATAGAGAAGCAGCAGCGAGACCATGATGAGCGAGCCCGACCCGACGGACGTGATGCCGACCAGCAGGCCGCCGACGAGTCCGATCAGCAGGGTCGGGATCGGGCGTACCGGCGGGTCCTTCTCGCTGATACTGCCGCCGCGGGTCACTGAGCGCAGCTGAAGGTACATCCGCAGGGTGTACGTCGCGGCCGTGAGCATCAACGCACAGCCGATCGCCGTCTTGACGAACTGGGTCTGCTCCTCGGTGCCGCCGACGGCCTTGATGATGAACGCGCCGGCGAATGCCGTCGGGACCGACCCGGCGACCAGCCAGGCGGCGAGCTTGAGGTTGGGTGACCCGCTGCGAGCATGCGTGATCGCGCCGACGGTCTTGTTGGCGGCCGCGGCCACGAGGTCGTTCGAGACCGCCGCGGCCGGCGGGATGCCGAGGAAGATCAGGGCGGGCGTCATCAGGGCGCCGCCCCCCATGCCGGTGAGCCCCACCACGATGCCGACCCCGAAGCTGACGAACAGCAGGTTCATCGCGTCGATGGTGAGCAGGTCACCCATTGCCGAACCCCAGCCAGCCGGCCCCGGTCAGGCCCTTCACGACGTCGGACAGGGCGTCCTCGATCGTGCGGCCGGTCGTGTCGACGCGTACGAGCGCGTCGTCGGGCTCCTCGTACGGTGACGAGATGCCGGTGAACTCGGGGATGATGCCTGCCCGAGCCTTCGCGTACAGGCCCTTGCGGTCGCGGCGCTCGCACTCCTCCAACGGGGTGGCGACATGGATCAGTGCGAAGCCGCCGCCCGCGTCGTCGACCAGCTGGCGGACGAGTCTGCGAGTGGAGTCGAACGGAGCGATCGGAGAGCAGATGGCGACACCGTGGTGTCGCGCGATCTCGGCGGCGACCCAGCCGATGCGGGCGATGTTGGTCTCGCGGTCCTCCTTGGAGAAGCCGAGGCCCTTCGAGAGGTGGTGGCGTACGACGTCGCCGTCGAGGCTGGTGACGGTGCGCTCGCCGCGCTCGACGATCAGGTCGTACAGTGCGCGCGCCAGTGTCGACTTGCCCGAGCCGGACAGACCGGTGAAGAAGATCACCAGACCGCGTTCGGAGCGCGGCGGATGGTCGTGGCGGCGGATCGCCTCGACGGCTGCCGAGCGCTCGCCCTCCGCGGCGAGAGTCAGCGTCTCGTCCGCGTACGCGGCGGCGACACCGGCACGGAACCGTACGTCGGCGTCGGCATCGTCGCGTGCCGCGACCGCGACGGCGACCACGACCGCGCCCGGGATGTCGCGCGCGGCGGCCAGCGTCGTGCGTACGAGAGCGGGGGCGGAGACACCGTGCGGTGTGCCAGGGCCGGTGTACGCGAGCAGCAGCGGCGTCTTGGCGGTCTGGTCCGCGCGCGCATTGATCGCGGCCACATCCGCGAGCGTCGGCGGAGCGACGACGGGCACGGCGAACGCGTCGGCGTGCTCCGCTCGTACGTCTGCGGGAGATCGGTGGTAGCGGCGGAACGCCCCGAACTCGTTCGGCGACAACGCCTCGACCGAGCCGGTGAGCGTGGTCGCGCCGTCGGCGGGCTCGCGCGCGTCGACGCTCAGCAGCGCGAGCGGCACGCCCTCGGGGTCGATCAGCTCGACGGCGTCGTCGACCGACTCGGCGAAGTCGCCGGTGGTCGTCACGGAGAAGCCGTCGTGGCCGGGCAGAGCGCCGGTGAGCTGCAGTTCGAGATCGGCGAGCTCACGCGGAGTCGGAGTCCATTGGGGGCGTGTCACCCGCAAGATTGTGCCAGTGTCCTAGCGAAATACACAAAAGGGTCGTAGTTCAGGCGACTTAATCGCGTGAGTGGCAGTTGCGCCGCGAGCGATTGAGACCGGTTACGCCCAGGTCTCCTACGCGTTGCGACCGGTTACGCCCAGATCGCTTCCTAGTGGACCGGGGCGTAACCGATCGCTTGAGGCACCAGCAACAACACGCCCACCCCGAGTCGGCGGCGACCTGCGGGGCGGTCAGGATGGGCTCCCATGAGCAGTCACACAGTGGTCGCGGAGATCGTCCGGTCGGGGTTCGTCGAGGGCCACCACCGCGGGTCGGCGGTGCGCATCGCGCCGGACGGCACCGTCGCGTGGGCAGTCGGCGACGTCACGTCGCAGATCTATCCGCGCTCGTGCAACAAGCCGATCCAGGCGGCGGCGATGGTACGAGCGGGCCTGCCGTTGCGGGGCAAGCTGCTGGCGCTCGCGGCGGCGAGCCACTCGGGTGAGCGGTTCCACATCGACGGCGTACGCCAGATCCTCGACGGCGTCGGGCTCGACGAGCGCGCACTGCAGACGCCGCCCGACTATCCGCGCGACGAAGCGGCGCGTCTCGGCTATGTCCGATCCGGCCACGAGCGCAGCTCGATCGCGATGGAGTGTTCGGGAAAGCATTCCGCGATGCTCGCCACCTGCGTCACCAACGGCTGGGCGACCGATACCTACCTCGCCCCGGACCATCCGCTGCAGGTGGCGATCGCCGAGCTGTTCGCGGAACTGACCGGCGAGCCGATCGAGTCGACCGGGGTCGACGGCTGTGGGGCACCGCTGCTGTCGACCAGCCTGACCGGACTCGCGCGTGCGTTCGCCCGCCTCGTACGCGGGGCGCCGGGGTCGCCCGGGGCGGCGGTGAGCGAGGCGATCGTCGAGTCGCCGGAGTACACCAGCGGTACGCGCCGCGACGAGCTCCGGTTGCTACGTGCGTTCCCGGGCGCGATCGGGAAGTCGGGTGCGGAGGCCTGTTACGCCGTTGCCCTCCCCGACGGCACGGCATTCGCCTGCAAGATCGAGGATGGCGGCGACCGTGCGCGTCCGATCGTGCTGGCCGAGGCGATGCGTATCGCGGGGTACGAGAGCCCCGTACTCGACGAGCTCGCCACGCACACCCTGCTCGGCGGGGGCGAGCCGGTCGGCGAGGTCCGGCCGACGTTGCGCTAGACCCCCGTGGGCATGACGTTTCGGCCCCAGAATCGCGAAATCGGGGCCGAAACGTCATGCCCACGGGGCCTGGCGGCGGAACCGCCGTTGTGGTGGGCTGTCGCCATGACAACGGATCCGATCCAGCAGGCCCGCCAGCAGAGCGTCGGCGACATCCCACGGCGGACGGCGACCCGCGTGCCCGACAAGCTCGCGCTGGTCGACGGCGAGGTACGCATGACGTTCGCGGAGCTCGAGCGGGCCGTTTCGCGTACGACTGCCGCGCTGCAGGCACACGGGCTCGCCAAGGGCGACCGGCTCGCCCTGTTGTCACACAACTCCTGGCAGTTCGTCGTGTTGTCGTACGCGACCGCGCGTGCCGGCGTCGTGCTCGTACCCGTGAACTTCATGCTCGGCCCCGACGAGATCGCGTACATCCTCGACCACAGCAAAGCGACCGCGTTCGTCGCGGAAGACTCGCTCGCATCCGTTGCGGAGCAGGCGATTGCCGCATCGCGGGGCAGCGTACGTGTGCGGGCTGCGACGGGTGACGGGCCGGACGGCTGGGAGGACGTACAGGGTTGGATCGATCACGCCGCCGGCGAGGCAACCCCGGTGGCGGTCGGCGACGACGATCCCGTGCGGCTGATGTACACCAGCGGCACCGAGTCGCGGCCGAAGGGCGCGATGCTGACCAGCCGGTCGCTGATGTGGCAGTACGTGAGCTGCGTGATCGACGGTCGGATGGAGGCCGACGACGTCGAGGCACACGCGCTTCCGCTCTATCACTGCGCACAGCTCGACTGCTTCCTGAACGTCGACGTCTACCTCGGCGCGACGAGCATCATCCTGCCGGGGCCGGATCCTGCGACGGTGCTGCGCACGATCGAGGCCGAGCGGGTCACGAAGCTGTTCGCGCCGCCGACGGTGTGGATCGCGCTGCTGCGCGCGCCCGAGTTCGACTCCACCGACCTGAGCTCGCTGCGCAAGGGCTACTACGGCGCATCGGCGATGCCGGTCGAGATCCTGCGCGAGCTGCAGCGCCGGTTGCCCGACGTGCGCCTGTGGAACTTCTACGGCCAGACCGAGATGGCGCCGCTCGCGACGATCCTCGGACCCGACGAACAGCTGAGCCAGGCGGGATCCGCCGGCCGCAACGCGCTCAACGTCGAGACCGCGATCGTCGACGACACCGACCGCGTACTGCCGCCAGGTGAGGTCGGCGAGATCGTGCACCGCAGTCCGCACGCGACGCTCGGCTACTACCGCGACGAGCAGAAGACCGCGGACGCGTACCGGGGCGGCTGGTTCCACACCGGCGACCTCGGCGTGATGGACGACGCCGGCCGGCTGAGTGTCGTTGACCGCAAGAAGGACATGATCAAGACCGGTGGCGAGAACGTCGCCAGCCGGGAGGTCGAGGAGGCCATCTACACGCTCGACGGGGTCGCCGAGGTCGCGGTCTTCGGTGTCGATCACCCCACCTGGGTGGAAGCCGTCGTGGCCGTCGTCGTACCGAAGAGCGGCGCCGGGCTGACCTCGGATGACGTCATCTCCCATGCGCGATCGGCGCTCGCGGGCTTCAAGACGCCGAAGTACGTCGTCGTCGCCGATGCCCTGCCGAAGAACCCGAGCGGCAAGATCCTCAAGCGCGAGCTGCGGACCGCCCACGCGGGCATCGCGAGCGGCTCCTGACGGCAGGTGAGCGGGCTCACCCCGCCCGCGCTTGCAATAGCAAGCACGCGCAAGCACGATGGAGTCGTGGCCAGATCGAAGGTAGGCAAGACCGTCGGGACGCTCGGCGAGTACTTGCTCGACCAACGCCGACAGGCGGAGCTGTCGTTGCGCCAGCTCGCCGAGCAGACCGGCGTCTCGAACCCGTACCTCAGCCAGATCGAACGCGGCGTACGCAAGCCCTCGGCCGAGGTGCTGCAGCAGATCGCCAAGGCGCTGCAGATCTCGGCGGAGTCGCTGTACGTACGCGCCGGCATCCTCGACACCGACGCGGCCGGTGGCCGCCAGGTCGAGGACGCGATCCGAGCCGACGCCGGCCTCGACGACCGGCAGAAGGATGCCCTCGTCGCCATCTACCGCTCGTTCACCAATTCCTAGGAGCCCGCTATGACCGCCAACCCAGCCAACCCGTTCTACGCCGCCGTAGGCGCCGGCGACGCCCTCGTCGAGAAGGTGCGGACGACCGACCCGTCGCAGCTGAAGGCACCGAAGCTGAAGGCACCGAGCGTCAAGGCGCCGCAGCTCGACGTCAAGGAGATCCCCGCACACCTCAAGGCGCTGCCCGAGCAGCTTCGTGAGCTGCAGGAGCAGGCACAGTCGTTCGCGACCGACAGCCTCGAGCACCTGACGTCCGCCTACAACGACTTCGCCAAGCGCGGTGAGACCGTCGTCGACGACGTACGCAAGCTCGATGTCGTCGCAGAGGTACGCGACGCCGTCTCCAAGCTGCCCGGCGTCGCCCGCCCGGACGCTGCCGCGCCGGCGACCGAGAAGCCCGCCGAGGAGAAGTCCGCGGCCGACAAGGCCACGAAGGCCGCGCCGGCAGAGAAGCCCGCCCCCAAGGCGACGGCGACGAAGCCCGCGGCCGCGAAGTCGACGGCGAAGAAGTCGACCGCCAAGAAGACCACGGCGAAGAAGGCGACCAAGAAGCCGGAGTGACACGAGCCGCCGGCGCGTCCCGGCGACGTTCGTCGTCGCGTCAACGGAGGCATCGGCCCGTCGTCCTGCGGCGGGCCGCTGCCTTGTCGGAACCGATACGCTCTACCTGTGGTCGAGATCTTTCAGTTCCAGTCTGCGGTCGAGACGGCCATCACGTTCGTGCTGCTCGCGATCAAGGGCTTCGCGTTCATCGACGCCGCCACTCGCCCGGCGGCGCAGTTTCTCGCCGCAGACAAGCAGACCAAGCAGTTGTGGCTCATCCTGCTCGGTCTCGCGTTCGTCGCGAACCTGCTGATCATCCAACCGATCAGCCTGCTCAACCTGGCGGGCACGGTCGCGGCGCTGGTATACGTCGCCGACGTCTGGCCGACGCTGCGCCGGTTGCCTCGCCGCTGAGCAGCGGCTAGCCCATACGCGCGCCGCTCAGGCGTCGACCGCTGCGCAGGATGCCATCGGCACCCATCTCGTGTCACCGTGTTCGGCGTTCGCGTCGTGCGCGAGAATCCCGAGCAACAGCGCCAGCCGGTTGAGGTAACGATGCGGCAGCGGGCTGAGCGTGTCCGGATGCTCGACCGACGCGGTCCACGTCGTACGCTCGGCGCGTTGCGCGACCGAGCGTGCCTGGTACAGCAGCGCCGCCGTGCCCGTGCCACCCGGAAGCACCGCGTCGTCGTACGACGAGACGAGCTCCGAGGAGTAGTGGTCACACGCCCGCTCGAGGCGTTCGACATGCGCCTCGGTGATGTGCGGTACGTCGGACTCGTCGCGCGCGTTGGCCGATCCGATATCGGACGTGAGGTCGTACAGGTCATGCTGGATGCTGCTCAGCATCGAGATGTCCTGGCTGTCGAGCCCGCCGCCGAGCGCGAGAACGACACCGATCGCGCTGTTCACCTCCCCGCAGTCCTGATAGGCCGCGAGGCGGATGTCGTCGTTGTTGACCTTTCCCACCAGGCCGAGCGTGGTGGTCCCGTCGTCACCCTCGAATCGCGGAGGGGAGACCGGTGCGGACACGTGGTTACCTTCGTCCTCACTCATCCTCGTTACTGTAACCAGGCTGGTGGCCGACTCGCGCGCCCCCCTTCCGATGGTGCAGGGTGTGGGGTGGCTTCTTGTTGCGGGCCGCACATGTCCGCGATGTGACCAGGACGACGAACGACGACCCTGGAGGCAGGTATGAGTGCCGATACGACCCCGACGAATCCGGCGGACTTCAATCCGCCGGACTCGCAGACGCCTGAGGGGGGAGACTACGGACCGCCGCCGGCCATGCGGGACTTCCGAGGTGGCTGGGCGACGATCGACAAGACCGTCTTCGGTTGGGCGTTCGGCGTCATTGCGGTCATCTGCATCTTCGGCGGCATCTTCCACGACAAGACCGAGGAATGGTCCGGCGAGGCGCTGAGCTGGGTCATCGAGAACCTCGGTTGGTTCATCATCCTTTCCGCGTCGGCGTTCGTGGTCTTCTCGCTGGTGCTGGCATTCGGGCGGTACGGGCGGATTCCGCTGTCGCGCAACGGCGAGGAGCCGGAGTTCAGGACGATCTCGTGGATCGCGATGATGTTCAGCGCCGGCATGGGCATCGGGCTGATGTTCTACGGCGTGTACGAGCCCGCATTCCACACCGCGGACCCGCCACCCTTCAGCTCTGCCGAGCCGGACTCCGCGGCGGCCGCCCACGATGCGATGGCAATCACGTTCTTCCACTGGGGATTGCACCCCTGGGGGATGTACGCCGTGGTCGGCCTGGCGCTTGCGTACTCGACCTTCCGGATGGGCCGCGGCAACCTGATGAGCTCGCCGTTCATGTCGGTACTCGGTCCCGAGCGGATGCGCCGCGGCTGGGGCAAGCCGATCGACATCCTGGCGATCATCACCACCAAGTTCGGATCAGCCGTCTCGCTCGGCCTCGGCTCCCTGCAGATGGCCGCCGGGTTCAAGCTGTTGAGCAGCGGCGAGGTCGAGGGCGAAGGCAGCAATCGGGCGGCGATCATCATCATCATGGTGCTGACGGTCGGCATCGTGCTGTCGGCGGCCAGCGGCGTCGCCAAGGGCATCCAGTTCCTGTCCAACCTGAACATGATCATCGCCGGCCTGCTGGTTCTCTTCGTCTTCGTCGCCGGTCCGACGGTGTTCATGCTCGACCTGTTCCCGAACGCGATCGGTGCGTACCTCAGCGACATCATTCCGCTGAGCTTCAACTCCGCGGCGTTCGGCGGAGCGGAGACGTCCGAGTGGCTGTCGACGTGGACGATCTTCTACTGGGCATGGTGGATCTCCTGGACGCCGTTCGTCGGCACCTTCATCGCACGCATCTCGCGCGGACGTACGATCCGCGAGTTCGTGCTCGGCGTCATGCTCGTACCGACCGCGATCAGCGCGGTGTGGTTCGTGGTGTTCGGCGGCGCGGGCATCGACCTGCAGCTCGGTGGCGTCAACATCGCCGGAGCGGACAACGAGGCGGCCGGCTTCTACAACATGCTCGACCAGTACCCGTGGCTGCCGATCACCGCCGGTACGGTGATCTTCCTGACGGCGATCTTCTTCGTCAGTGGCGCCGACGCGGGCGCGGTCGTGCTCAGCACGTTGTCGTCGCGCGGGCGCAAGGAGCCGTGGGAGCCGTTGATCGTCCTATGGGCGGTGATGACAGGTGTCGTGGCGGCCGTCCTGCTCGCGGTGGGCGGGCTCGGCGCGCTGAAGACATTCGCGATCCTTGCGGCCACGCCGTTCACGTTGGTGCTGATCGGGATGTGTTTCTGTCTCTATATCGACCTCCGTCGAGATCCGTTGCGAGAACGCCGAGCCGGGCCCGTACGCGGCCATGTGCCGGTCACCGCGCCCGAGTACGCGCCGTTCAGCGACGCCGACCTGGCGACGAACGGCGACGGCACCTCCGGGAACGGCACCTCCGGGAACGGCCTTTCGCCCGACCGGCAGGCCGAGCCGGAGAAGGAGCCGGAGTAGGGCAGTGACGCACCACGTCGGCGTGCTGCGCGGAGACATCACCGCGCAGCACGCCGACGCCGTCGTCAACGCCGCGAACCGACGGATGCGCGGCGGCGGTGGCGTGGACGGTGCGATCCATTCGGCGGGTGGGCCCGCGGTGCTGCGTGACTGCGTCGAGCGGTTCCCCGACGGGCTCGCGACCGGTCAGGCCGGCTGGACGACGGCCGGCGACCTGCCGGCACGGTGGGTGATCCATGTCGTCGGCCCGAACTACTCCGTCGGCGAGCATGACCCAGCGTTACTCGGGTCGTGCTACGTGAACGCGCTGCGAGTCGCCGACGAGCTCGGTGCTCGGACGCTCGCGTTCCCGCTCGTTTCGGCAGGAATTTTCGGTTGGCCTCTCGGCGAGGCCGCTCGCATCGCCGTACGCACCCTTCGGGACACCCCGACTGATGCTGAGACGTCAACGCTGGTTGCGTTTGACGCCTCCGCGTACGCCGCGGTCGAAAGTGCGCTCGCGGACGCCAACTACCGCCGGTAGTTGTCCGCGGACGCCTCGTGGCGCGAACCCGAGGCCTTTCCGTCGCCGATCGTCTATGTAACTATGCGTGTCCGGGGGGACGGTACTCGGGACTATCAGCGAGGGGTGCACGAACTTGATCGGCCACCAGGATTCATCAACACTGACTCAGCCCAAGCCGGCGGATGCTGCCAGATCCGCGTTTCCGGTGGTCAAGCTCGGGGGCTATGACCGGGCAATGGTCGACGAGTTCGTCCAACGACGAAATGCCAGCATGCGCGAGCTGGAAGGCGCGCTGGCCGCTGCCCGCAAGGATGCGCAGTCCGCGAGGCGCAGGGTCGGCGAGCTGGACGAACGCATCACCATGCTCGAGGAACGGCTCGCAGAATCCGCTCAGCCGTCGTACGCCGGGCTCGGCGAGCAGGCCCAGAAGATGTTCGCGGCCGCCGAGCAGCAGTCGGCCGACATCATCGCCGAGGCCCGAGTGGAAGCGAAGCGCCTCGTACAGGAGGGCGAGAAGACCGGCAGTGCCCGGCGCGCGGCGGCGGCCGACCAGGCGGCCGCGCTCCTCGGTTCGCAGCGTGCGGAGATCGAGCGGCTCCGTGACGAGGCACTCGGCGAGGTCGAAGGTCGCCGGGGTCGCGCCCAGGAGAAGGCCGACGAGGTCCTCACGAACTCCAGGCGTGAGGCGGAGCAGCTGCGACTGTCCGCACGGCAGGAAGCCGATGCGATGACGAAGACGGCGGCGCGAGACGCGGAGCAGCAGCGGGCGATCGCCGAGCGGGAGGTCGCCGAGGCGCGTCGTACGCTCGCGCTCGAGAAGGAGCGCATGGTCCGCGAAGCGACCGAGAGCCACAACGCGGCCCGTGCGGAGACCAAGCGCCTCCGTGCCGAGGTCGACGAGCAGTTGGCGGCCGACGAGAAGCGCGCCGCCGAGATGCTCGATCGGGCCGAGCGCGATCGCGTCGAGGCCCGCGACGAAGCCGATCGGTCGATCGCGCGGGCCCGTGAGGAGGCCGAGCAGATCGTCGCCGCCGCACGCGAGCAGGCCGGCCAGCTCGAGTCGCACGGTCAGTCGGAGGCCGAGCGGGTGCTCAACGCGGCGCGCAAGGACGCCGACGAGTTCCACCAGCACCGCGACGACATCATCGGACAGCTCGCGCAGCTACGGGACCTGGTCGGTGGCCTGGGCAGCGAGATCGCGCGGCCACGCGGCGACGCCGAGCCCACGCCCGAACGCTGACCGGGTCAGCGGGAGAGAGCGGAGAGCAGGGCCTTCATCCACGGGCCCATGTCGTCCGGGGTACGAGCGGAGATCAGGTTGTCGTCGACGACGGTCTCCTCGTCGACCCAGTCGGTGCCCGCGTTGACCATGTCGTCGCGGATGGCGCCGACGCTCGTTGCGCGGCGCCCCTGGAGGATCTTCGCGGAGATCGGTACCCACCCGGCGTGGCAGATGAACGCGATCGGCTTGCCCGCGGCGTCGAAGTCGCGCACGAGCGTCAGCACCTGCTCGGATCGGCGCAGCTTGTCTGGCGCGAAGCCCCCGGGTACGACGAGCGCGTCGAAGTCGTCCGCGGACAGCCCCTCGACGGCGGCGTCGACCGGGAACGGGCCATGCCCCTTCTTGCCGGTGACCGGTGACGTGTCGAGGCCGGCGACCGTGACCGCAACCTCCTCCTCGCGCAGCCGGAACACGGGATAGAGCAGCTCCATGTCCTCGAACAGGTCGGCGGCGAGTACGAGTACCTTCTTGTCCGCAAGTGCCATGTGCCCAACGTACGTCAGCCCTGCAGTGCCAAGTACGGCGCGAGTACGAGCAGCGCCCCGGCGAGGGCGTACTTGAGCCGGCGTTCGGGCAGCGCGTGGGCGATGCGCCAACCGATGAGCACGCCGGCGAGCTCGGGCACCCCGACCAGCGCGGCGATCGCCCAGTCGACCGAGCCGTGCGCGACGTACCCGACAGTTCCGACGCTGGCGATCACGACCGACTGCGCCTGTGCGGCCGCGAGCGCCGGCAGGACGGGCACTCCGAGGATCACCAGCAACGGAACGGACAGCATCGGGCCACCGATCCCGAAGAGTCCCGCCGCAACGGAAACCCCCAGCCCGACGGCGATGATGACGGGCTCGCGGGGTCGACGCTCATCGACCCCGGACGAGCGGAGCTCGCGTACCCAGACCAGCGCGCCGGTGACCGCGACCGCCGATGCGAGCAGGTAGGCGAACAGCGGCCCGCTGAGCACCGTGTTGAGCAGTACGCCGAGCGGCGTGCCGACGAGCGCGGCCGCACCGAGGAGCAGCGCCGTACGTCGAGTCGTCGGCTCCCGGAGCTGACCCGAGCGCGTGTACGCCCACGTGCCCAGCAGCCCGGTGGCGACATGGGTGACGATCGCCGTGCCTGCGACCCCGGACGGCGACAGGTCGGTGAGCAGGAACAGCCCGATGGTGGGCAGCACCCCGCCCGGCCCGACGGCCGTGATGCCGATCCCGCCGACCAGCCCGAACAGTGCGAGAAGTGCGAATACGGGCAGCGACGTGCTCAACCGCGGCGGCGAGCCGCCCGGCCGCGCTCGCTGTGGTCGAGGATCACCTTGCGGATGCGCACGGACGTGGGCGTGACCTCCACGCACTCGTCCTCGCGGCAGAACTCCAGCGACTGCTCGAGGCTGAGCTTACGTGGCGGAATCAGCTTCTCGAACGAGTCGGCAGTGCTCGACCGTACGTTCGTCTGCTTCTTCTCCTTGGTGATGTTGACGTCCATGTCGTCGGAGCGGGAGTTCTCGCCGACGACCATGCCCTCGTAGACCTCGGTGGTCGGCTCGACGAACATCGTGCCGCGCTCCTGCAGGTTGGTCATCGCGTACGACGACGCCGCGCCGGACCGGTCGGAGACCAGCGACCCGGACGCGCGCGTACGCAGGTCGCCCGCCCACGGCTCGTACCCCTCGAACACGTGGTGGGCGATGCCGGTGCCGCGGGTGTCGGTCAGGAACTCGGTGCGGAAGCCGATCAGTCCGCGCGCGGGTACGAGGAACTCCATGCGTACCCAACCGGTGCCGTGGTTGGTCATCTGCTCCATGCGGCCCCTACGTACGGACAGCAGCTGCGTGACCGTGCCGAGGTAGTCCTCGGGGCAGTCGATGGTGAGGCGCTCGACCGGCTCGTGCACCTTGCCGTCGACCTCGCGAGTGACGACCTGCGGCTTGCCGACCGTCAGCTCGTAGCCCTCGCGGCGCATCTGCTCGACGAGGATCGCGAGCGCCAGCTCGCCTCGGCCCTGAACCTCCCACGCATCGGGACGGTCGGTCGGCAGTACCTTGATCGAGACGTTGCCGACGAGCTCGCGGTCGAGGCGGTCCTTGACGAGCCGCGCCGTGACCTTGGTGCCCTTCTCGCGACCGGCCAGCGGCGACGTGTTGATACCGAGCGTCATCGAGATCGCGGGTTCGTCGACCGCGATCAATGGCAGGGGCTCGGGTGCCTCGGCATCGGCGAGCGTCTCGCCGATGTTGATCTCCGGGATACCCGCGATGGCGACGATGTCGCCAGGGCCCGCGTGCTCGCCGGGCACGCGTTCGAGGGCCTCGGTCACCAGCATCTCGGTGATTTTGACCCGCTCGATCGAACCGTCGCGCTTGCACCACGCGACCGTGGACCCCTTGCGCAGCTCACCCTCGCGCACGCGTACGAGCGCGAGCCTGCCGAGGAACGGCGAGGCATCGAGGTTCGTGACGTGCGCCTGCAGCGGCGCGCCCTCGGTGTACGTCGGAGCCGGCACGGCGTCGAGGATGGTCTGGAAGAACGGCACGAGGTTCGGGGAGTCCGGCAGACCGCCGTCGGCCGGCTGCTCGAGCGACGCGACGCCGGCCTTCGCCGATGCGTACACGACGGGGAAGTCGAGTGCGTTCTGGTCCGAGGAGTCGTCGAGGAGGTCGAGGAACAGCTCGTACGTCTCGTCGACGACCTCGGCGATCCGGGCATCGGGCCGGTCGACCTTGTTGACGACGAGCACGACGGGCATCTGCGCCGAGAGTGCCTTGCGGAGCACGAACCGGGTCTGGGGGAGCGGGCCCTCCGAAGCGTCGACGAGGAGCACGACGCCGTCGACCATCGAGAGGCCGCGCTCGACCTCGCCGCCGAAGTCGGCGTGGCCGGGGGTGTCGATGATGTTGATCGTCACGCCGCCGTCGGGAGCGCCCGGCCCGGCGTAGTGGACCGCGGTGTTCTTCGCGAGGATCGTGATGCCCTTCTCGCGCTCGAGGTCGCCGGAGTCCATGACGCGCTCCTCGACCTCCTGGTGCGCCTGGAACGCGCCGGACTGTCGGAGCATCGCGTCGACGAGGGTCGTCTTGCCGTGGTCGACGTGGGCGACGATGGCGACGTTACGAAGGTCGGGGCGAGTGGGCATGACTGGTTACAGGCGTCCTTGCGTTGGGGGATCTGAAGAGGCAGCAGCAGGACAACGATACGGCAGTGGTAGGTGAATGCGTCAGGTCGGGAGGACGCGTCTGCCGCGTACCCTCACACAGAGTCACCCGGCCGACATAAGGTGGTCCGCATGGTCGGACGTCAGGGCGCCGCCAGGGGGTCACTCCTGCGCGCCCTGAGGGCGTCCAAGGGCTTCACCCAGCAGGAGATCGCCGAGCGGTCGCAGGTGACCGAACGCAGCATCCGCGAGATCGAGCGCGGTGCGGTGACCCGGCCCCGCACCGACTCACTGCTGCGCATCGCGGCCGCCCTCGACCTCGGCGCCACCGAGACGACCGCTTTCGTACGCGCGTATCGCGGCGGTGGCCGAACCGACACGACACCGCCCAACCCGATCGCCGCGACGCCTCCGGCCATCTCGCCGGCGGAGCTGCCCCGCGACCTGCCGGACTTCGTCGGGCGCATCGACGAGATCGAGCAGATCAGTGCGATGCTGCGGGGTATACCCGCGTCGGCCGGTCCGGCGTCGGTCACCGTGGTCATCTCCGGAGCGGGTGGCCTGGGCAAGTCGTCGCTGGCGATCCATGCGGCGCACCGGGTGGCCGACGACTTCCCCGACGGGCAGGTGTTCGTCGACCTGTCGGCCAACGCCGACGCCGACGAGGTGCACGAGGCGCTGGGCGACATCCTGTGGAGCTTCGGCATGCGTGAGGACATCCCGATGCAGCGTGGGTCGAGGGTCCGCATGATGCGGTCCCTGACGGCGCGTACGCGTGCGCTGCTCGTCATCGACAACGTCCCCGAAGACGTCGACGTCGCCGACCTCCTCCCCTCCGGAGCCGGGAATGCGCTGCTGGTGACCTCGCGTTCGCGGCTGTCCGGGCTGCACGCCAACCTGACCGTCGAGCTGCGCCCGCTCACCGCCGAACAGGGCGCCAGCCTGCTGATGTCGGCCGCCGGCGACGCGTCCGCGGAGCTCACCGGCGAGCAACGCGCCCGGATCGCGGAGCTGTGCGGCATGCACCCCCTCGCGCTGCGGGTGTGCGGCGCCCGCCTCAGTGCGCGCAGCGGCCCGTCGGCCGCCGACCTGATCGCCCGGCTCGAAACCGAGGAGAGTCGCATCGAGCAGCTCGACTACGGCTCGTTCGGCGTCCGCTCGACCCTCGTCGCCGGCGTACGTACGCTCGCGCGATCGACATCCCCGGCCGACGCGGCCGCCCTCGACGCGCTCTCGCTGATGTCGTCGTCGCCCCTGCGGGACTTCTCGGTCGACTCCGTCGCGGCCCTGACGCGAACCGGCCGGGCGGCGGCCGTCGACGTCGTCGAGCGGCTCGGCGAGGTACAGATGGTCAGCTCGCGCCGCCCCGGCCGGTTGGGCATGCACGACCTGAGCCGGCTCGCCGTCGCGTCGGAGGTGCCGGCCGACCCCGAGCGGGTCGCTGCCGGCATGCGCTGCTTCGCCGCGATGTGGCTCGAGCACTGGCGGCGGCTCGGCGAGCTGTTCCTCGACGATCCGCACTGCGTGTACGAGCAGCTGCACGACATCTCCCCGGACTACGAATCCGACATCGACTCACGACGGTGGCTCGAGGCGGAGTATCCGAACATGCGAGCGGCGGCGTCCGGCGAGTGGGTACGCAGCCCGCTCGACCTGCTGTCCTGCTACCAGCTGTCGTACCCGTTCCACGGCCTCGCCATCCAGCGCGGCGACTCGACCTCGGCGGCCGACGCATCGGAGTCGCTGGCCGTACGCGCGGAGGAGTTCGACATGCCGTACGTCGCGGCGCAGCTGTACCGCAGCGCTGCCGAGACGATGAGCAGCGACGGAGACCAGCAGACGGCCCGCGTGCTCAGCTCGGTCGCCACCCGCCACGCCGCGCGCGTACGCGACCCGCTGCTGTCGCAGGTCGCCCGCTCGCACGTGCTGTCCGGCCGAGCGCTGATCGAGGGACGGTTGGGCAATCTCGCCGAGGCGGAGTCGGGCCTGCGCGACGCGATCAGGATCCTGCGCGGCAGGAACCACTGGCGCCGCCAGGTGTGCCTGCACAACCTCGCGTACGCCTGCCGGCTGCAGGGCAGACAGGTCGAGGCGGCGCACTACACGTTGCGCGCCGTATCGGCGTACTCGCGGTCGTACGGCCTGGCCCTGAAGGGCATGGCCGAGCTGCTGCTCGAGCTGGGCAACGCGGAGGCGGCGCTCACGTACGTGGAGCGGGCGGCGGCGGCGGATGCGAAGCCGCACACGTACCGGCGTCGAGCCGACCATGCCGTGCTGCGAAGCAAGGTGCTCCGTGCCCTCGGGCGAAGCTCGGAAGCGGACCAGGCGGAGCGGACTGCCACCGCGCTCGCCGACAACTTCGGGTTCGGTGAGGTCTACGAGCGGCTTGCCGATAAGGAAGGGGCCAGCGGGTGAGCGGCCGGAAGGTGGTCTACACATGCGGAGTCCCGTTGGTGCCATCCCCCGCGTGACACAAACGGGACTCCACTAGTTATTAGAAGCCGACTCCGCTCGAAATACCAGCGAAATGACCGGAGGTTTGACCGGAAGTTTCTTCCCTACGGTCGCGTAATCGACGCTTCGTTCGGCGCGGGCATGGCCGGTAGCCGTGTTAGTTTGCGCCCATGTCGACTCGCGCCACTCGGATTGCCGCACCCGCCGTGTGCGGGGTACTCGCCCTGTCGTCGTCGGGCTCGGCACTGCTCGCCCCTGCCGACGCTGCACCCGCCACCATGGCGACTGCACCCGCACCGGCTTCGGTCGACCAGCGCCACGAGCCGCCTCGTCACGACCTGCTGCGATCCGACTCGGCCCGTTGGCGCTACAAGTACGCGACGGCCGGCCAGTACTACCGCAAGGGGAAGTATCCGTCGGGCTTGTTCGCGTCGTTCACCGTGCACAAACCCAAGGACGTCAAGGTTCGAAAGGGCGACCACAGCCTTGCCGAGATCGCGCTCGCTCGACCCGGCAGTAACCCGAACCGTCCGTCGTATATCGAAGTCGGCTGGGTGCGCGGTAACCACGACGGCAAGGTACGTCTGTTCGTGTTCTGGTGGGGTCTCAAGGGAAACCCGCACTGTTACAACTTCGCATGCAAGGGATTCGTACGCGCCGGAAAGGGAATCAGGCCGGGTGCGAAACTCAAGCCGGGATCGAAGATCCGGCTCGGCTGGGTGCACCGCAAGAATCGGTGGAATCTCTACGTCAACGGCAAGCGTTCCGGCTACTATCCCGACCGGCTATGGAAGAACAAGTTCGAACGCATCTCCTGGGCGCAGGTCTTCGGCGAGGTCGCATACAGCGGCGGCAAGGGCCGGTGCATCGACATGGGCAACGGCAAGCTCGCGCGCAAGCACAAGGGTGCCCGAGTGTGGAACATGAAGACCCGTGGGAAGAGCACGGCGCACTTCACCAAGTGGGGCGAGGTTCGTGGGCAGTACGGATTCAAGCGGCTGAGCGGTAAGGCATTCCGCTACGGCGGCCCGGGCCCGTGCTGAGCCGCACGTGACGATCCGGCCCGCGGTCGCGGGCGAGGCGGATGCCTTGCGCGACCTGGCCCGAGCGGCGTACGCGCACTATGTGGAGCGGATCGGTACCGAACCGTGGCCGATGCTGGCCGACTACACGCAGCTGGTCGAGCAGGGTTCCGTATGGGTCGCCGCGCGTGACCACGCGATCGTCGGACTGATCGTCCTGCTGCCGGAGGAGGGGCACCTGTTGTTGGACAACGTCGCGGTTTCGCCCGACGCGCAGGGTCAGGGCGTCGGCGGTCGGCTGCTCGCGTTCGCCGACGAGCATGCCCGCGACCTCGGATATGCCGAGGTGCGCCTCTACACCAACGAAGCGATGACCGAGAACATCGCGTACTACCCACGGCACGGGTACGTCGAAACGCACCGCGGCGAGTTCGGCGAGTACCGGCGGGTGCATTTCACCAAGACGCTCTGATATCGGCTGTCCCGGTGCTACGCGGCTCGCGTACCCGGCGGCGGTGGTGCGGCGACGATCATCGCGAACAGGCCCTTCGCCGCCGGCGACAGCGCACGTCCGCCGTTCCAGCACACCGCGACGACCCGCTCGTGCGTGCCGCCGAGCCGCCGGATGCGTACGCCGTCGGTGTTCGCGATCCTGGCGGCCAACGCGTTGGTGACGCCGAGGCCGAGGCCCGCGCGCACCATCGCGACCAGCGAGTCGGGTTGGTTCGTCGCCTGCACCGGCTCCAGCTCGTACCCGGCCGAACGAAACAGCTCGTACGGCTCGAAGGACGCCGTCTCCGAGTGGTCGAGGCGCCCGATCGAGATCAGCGGGTACGCGGCGACGTCCGCGACCGCGAGCGGCTCGGGCGCGGTGGCGAGCGGGTGGTGCTCGGGAAGGACCACGACGAGCGGCTCCCGCCACAGCGGCCGCGACTCCACCAGCGACAGGCGCGGCGGCGGTGTCATCGGCCGCAGGTAGAGGTCGACCTGGCCGGAGCGCAGCGACTCGTCCATCTCGAGCGTCGACCGCTCGACCAGGGACACCTCGATATCGGGGGCCGTGCGCTCGACCGCAGTGAGCAGGGCGGGTACGAACCCCGCGCTGGCGCTCGGGTGCGCGCCGAGATGTACCAGGCCGCGCGTACCCCCGCGCCACGCGGACATCGCGGACTCGGCGGCGTCCAGCTGCTGCAGGATGGCCCGGGCATGCTCGACCAAGCTGCGCCCGGCGTCGGTGAGCTCGACGGGCCGCCGACGACGGTCGAAGATCACCAGCCCGGCGGCGCGTTCGAGTGAGGCCACGTGCAGGCTCACGCGGGGCTGCGATCGGTGGGTCGCCTCGGCGGCCGCGACGAAGCTCCCGGTGTCGACGACCGCGAGGAATGAGACAAGCCATTCCAGCCGGACATCCGGAGTCAGCACCCGACATACCTCCGGTCTCGTCTCGCGGCAGGCGTAGCGGCCCGAGTCTATGGTCCGCGATCGTGCGTACGCGCTCCGGCGGGCGCCCTCGAGCATCAGCGACCCTGATAGCTATATCCGAGAGAGGCGCTTAACAGCCGTCGGCGTGCTGCGTAGATTACGTTTCACTCGCGCAGGACGAAGACGGTTCCGGCGGAGAAGCGCGGCGTTCAGGGATTGTTTTCGGGGCGGGCAATGCCACCTTCTCCTCGGCGGAAAGGGGCGGTGATGACGGCGAACAGGCGTCAGGTAATCAAGACCATGGGAGCGCTGCCGATCGCGGCAGCAGTACCGGCCGCGGGCATGCTGAGTGCCTCCGCGGCAGAGGCGACAGCCGCGCCGCATGCGGGCGCTCTCGGCGGGCGTGACCTGTTCGCGGAGGTCGGGATCGAGCCGCTGATCAATGCCCGCGGCACGATGACGTACCTGTCGGGAAACCTGATGCTCCCCGAGGTCGTCGATGCCATCCGCGCGACCTCGCACGAGTTCGTGAACATGTACGAACTGCAGGACGCCGTCGGCGCCAAGCTCGCGGAACTGCTCGACTGCGAGGCGGCCATGGTCACCGCCGGCGCCGCGAGCGCGCTCGCGATAGGCACGGCCGCCGTACTGACCGGAACGGATGAGGAGAAGATCAAGGCGCTGCCGTTCCTGCCCGGTCCGCGGCGTGAGGTGGTGATCCAGAAGTCGCACCGCTACGTCTTCGACCAGAACGTACGCATGGCCGGTGTCGACTTCGTCGAGGTCGAGGGCCCGCGCGAGATGGAGCGCGCCATCAACGACAAGACGGTCATGGGGTTGTTCTTCAACGCCGCCTCGTCCTGGTACGGCACGCCGGACTCCGTCTCCAGGGAGCAGTTCGTGGAGATCGCGAAGCGACACAAGATCCCGACGTTCATCGATGCCGCCGCCGACGTACCTCCGATGGAGCGGCTGTTCGAGTACCAGCGGATGGGCTTCGACCTGGTGACCTTCTCGGGCGGCAAGATCATCCGCGGACCACAGAGCGCGGGAATCCTGCTCGGGCGCCGCGACCTGATCGAGGCCGCGAAGCTCAACTTCAGCCCGTACGAGGCGCCGATCGGGCGGACGATGAAGGTCAACAAGGAAGAGATCTTCGGGATGTACGCCGCCATCAAGTCGTACCTCGAGCGTGACCACGACCGGGAGTGGGACGACTGGGTCGACCGCACCGAGCGGATAGCTCGGGCGGTACGCCGGGTGCCGACCGTCGAGGCGGAGATGGTCGTACCCCCGGGCCCCGCCAACGAGTTTCCGGGCCTCGAGGTGACGTGGGACCAGGACACCGTGCAGATCAGCCCCGACGAGGTGATCGAGCGGCTGCGCGACGGACGGCCGCGGATCGAGGTCGCCGGCGGGGGAGACACCCTCGGCATCGCGGTCGTGACGCTGCGCGCCGATCAGGTGCAGATCGTCGCCCGCCGCGTACACCGGATGCTGGCCGACGCTGCGCGCGGCTGACCCCGGCGCGTCCCACAACGTGGACGCCGGTGTGGGCCGGGCGTACCTGTGCGACCGTCGGAATACGGCACTGCCCGGGCAGGTTGTGCCGTAGGAGGTGTCGTACGTGGGTGATGTTCTCGGGGGTCCGGGCGGCGTCATCCATCGGGTGGCGATGCTCTCGGCGCACACGTCTCCGACCGATCGGCCGGGCACGGGCGACGCCGGTGGCATGAATGTCTACGTGCTCGAGCTGTCCCGTCGACTCGCCGACCTCGGCATCGAGGTCGACATATTCACCCGGGCCACCTCTTCTGAGCTGCCGCCGGTGACCTCCGTCGCCGACGGCGTACAGCTGCACGCGGTCGCGGCCGGCCCGTTCGAGCAACTGACGAAGGCGGATCTCCCCTCGCAGCTGTGCGGGTTCGTACGCGATGTGCTGCGCGCCGAAGCCGAGGAGCGTCCGGGTCGGTACGACCTGATCCACTCGCACTACTGGCTGTCCGGACAGGTCGGACTCGTCGCGCGCGACCGTTGGAACGTGCCACTCGTGCATTCGATGCACACGATGGCCAGGGTGAAGAACGCCTCCCTCGCCGCGGGTGACACTCCCGAGCCGTCCGGGAGGATCGCCGGCGAGCAGCAGATCGTCGACATCGCGGACCGGCTGATCGCCAACACCTCCGACGAGGCGGCCGAGCTCGTCGGACACTACGGGGCACGGCCGGAGCGGGTCGCGGTCGTGCATCCGGGCGTCGACCTCGCGACGTTCCGGCCCGCCGATGCGGCGGCGGCGCGTACCTCGCTCGGCATCGACGCGGACGCCGACGTACTCCTGTTCGTCGGCCGGATCCAGCCGCTCAAGGCGCCCGACGTGCTGCTGCGTGCGGCCGCGCTGCTGCGGCGAGACCCCGACCTTCGCGAGTCGCTGGTCGTCGCGGTCGTCGGCGGCCCGTCTGGCTCGGGTCTGGAGCGCCCGACGGCGCTCGTCGACCTCGCCGCCGAGCTGGGCATCGGCGACGCCGTCCGCTTCGTACCGCCGGTCGACCGAGCGACGCTCGCGCGCTGGTACGCCGCGGCGTCGGTCGTCTGCGTGCCGTCGTACAACGAGTCGTTCGGACTGGTGGCACTGGAGGCGCAGGCATGCGGCACCCCGGTGGTCGCGGCCGACGTCGGCGGGCTCGCGACCGCTGTCCGTGACGGCGAGAGCGGGACGCTGGTCGCCTCGCACGACCCGGCCGATTACGCCGCTGCCATCGCGCCGCTGCTGCGCGACGAACGGCTGCGCTCGGCGTACGGCCGCGTGGCGATACGCCATGCGGCCGGTTTCGGCTGGCGGGAGACGGCGGGGCGTACCGTCGAGGTCTACCGCGCCGCGATCGGGCGGCGTCAGCGTCAATCGGAGGTTGCGTCGTGAGCACGGTCGCCGACACGATCCGCAGCAGTCTGCAGGCCGCCGACCTGGAGTTCGCCGAGCATCACGCCGGCGTCTTCGAGGTCGAGCTCCCCGGCGAGCGCAAGCTCACGACGGCGTGCCGGCTCGAGGTCGGCGAGCAGGCGCTCGGCATCCACGCGTTCGTCGCGCGCCGGCCCGACGAGAACCACGAGGCGGTCTACCGATGGCTGCTCGAACGCAACCTGAAGCTGTACGCGGTTGCGTTCGCGGTCGACCACAACGGCGACATCCATCTGGACGGCCGGCTCCCGTTGCACGCCGTCACGCCCGAGGAGATCGATCGCGTGCTCGGTGCCGTGCTGACGTACGCCGACGAGTCGTTCAACACGATTCTCGAGCTCGGCTTCGCCAGCTCGATCCGCAAGGAGTGGCAGTGGCGGATCGCCCGTGGAGAGTCGACCCGCAACCTCGACGCGTTCCGCGGCTGGCTCGAGCGCGATCCCGCCCCCGAATCCTGAGTCGTCGGAGTTGATGCGCCGAGTCGTCAGAGTTGGCCGCACGAGTGACTACTCGGCGGTGCGGGAGCGACGACTCAGCGCTGGGCGGCGATGGCGACCAGGTCGGTGGCCGGGGAGCGCAGCGTCTCGTCGGCGCGCCAGATCGCGAACAGCGGCCGGCGCAGGTCGAGCTGCGTCGTGACCTCCACGAGTACGCCGGCGTCGAGGTGTGAGCGTACGGCGACCTCCGAAACGACGGCGGGTCCGACACCGTTGACGGCCGCGCCGACCAAGGCG
The DNA here is from genome assembly GCF_025790165.1 of Solicola gregarius. Classification (GTDB taxonomy): domain Bacteria; phylum Actinomycetota; class Actinomycetes; order Propionibacteriales; family Nocardioidaceae; genus Solicola; species Solicola gregarius. The sequence goes on along the minus strand of NZ_CP094970.1, from coordinate 1,444,493 downwards.
CTCGTCGAGCTCGCCTCGAGCGCGATCCGGGGCTCGGTGCCGAGTGCGCGGTCGAACGTCTCGCGTGTGCCACTGCCCGCCTCGCGGAGTACCAGCGGGGTCTGCGCGAGTTCGTCGGCCGTCGGAGCGTACACGCGCCGCGCCCACTCGTGGCGCGCGGCGACGACGACCGCGAGTCGGTCACTACCGACCCGGCGGGTCGACAGCCCGCGCGGGCGCTCGGGGCTCTCGGTGAATCCGAGCTGTACGTCGCGCCGGCGGACCTGCGCCTCGACCTCCGCGCTGTTCATCACCCGAAGCGCCGTGTGCACGTCGGGCCTGGTGCGCTGCATCTCGCCGAGCCAGCGGGGCAGGAAGTACTCGGCGATCGTCAGGCTGGCCGCGATCTCCAGGCCGCCCTTGCGCTGCTCGCTGAGGGCGGCGACCCCGGCCTGGAGCGTGTCGACCTCGCGGAGCACGTTCTCCGCCCACGAGCACACCGCCTGACCGTCTTCGGTCAGGTTCGAACCGCGGGTCGATCGCGACACCAGCGAGAGTCCGTAACCGGACTCGACAGACCGTAGCCGGGCGCTCGCCGCGGGTTGGCTGATACCCAGCTCGCGCGCGGCCGCGCCGAGGCTGTGGTGTCGGTCGATCGCCACGATCAGGCGTAGCGACTCCAGGTCGATCCGCGAAGCCATAACGAGAGTTTATGACCCGTCGCGAAACCGGGGTCTACTGGCACCGCCGCGCCGCGCCGAACCTGGAGTCATGCTTCTCCGCACCCGTCCGCGCCGCGCCACGTACGTCGCCGAGCTCGCCGGTCTGGCGGTGCCGCTGACCGCCGCGCTCGCCGCGATCGGCATCGGCATCCTGGTTCCGCTGGCGAGCCCTCTTCTGGTCGCCCTGGTGATCGGGGCGGCGATCGGCAACACCCGTCTCGGCGACCACGCCTGGCTGCGCGATCAGCAGCGCGTCACCAAGCTGTTGCTTCGCGTCGGCGTCGTGCTGCTCGGCCTGCGGCTCCCCCTTCAGGATCTCGCCACCGTCGGCGTACGCGGCATCGCCGTCATCGCGGTGACCGTCGTCGCCACCTTCACCCTGACCTGCTATCTCGGCGGGCGCATGGGGCTCGAGCGCGGACTGGTGAGCCTGATCGCGTCGGGGTTCTCCATCTGCGGCGCCTCCGCGATCGCCGCCGTGGAGACGGGCATCCGGCGCCGCGACGAGGATGTCGCGCTGTCGATCGCGATGGTCACGGTGTTCGGCACGCTGATGATCGTCGTACTCCCCGTCACCGGATCGCTGCTGGGCTTGACCGATACGCAACTCGGTGTGTGGGCCGGCGCGTCCATCCACGAGGTGGCGCAGGTCGTGGCCGCGGCGTCCGCGGCCGGTGCTGCCGCGGTCGCGATCGCGACCACGATCAAGCTCGGCAGGGTGTCGATGCTCGCCTTGGCGTTCGTCGCCGTGCAGCGTCGCGAGCGGCGCGCCGAGCCGGCCGGGCGTACCGAGGCGAAGGCCCCGGTGTTGCCCTGGTTCGTCGTCGGGTTCGTCGTCGCTGCGGGAGTACGTACGGCGGGGCTGCTCGGGCCGGGCGTGCTCGAGGTGGCCGACGTCGCCACGACCTTGCTGCTCGCGTGCGCGATGTTCGGACTCGGCCTGATGATGCGCGTGGCCGCACTGTTCCCCGTGCCGTGGCGAGTCCTCGGACTCGCCACGGCCTCGACCGGTATCGCGTCGTCGGTGTCCCTCGCCCTCACCCTGGCGCTCTTCTGAGTCGACAGCCGCCGTGGGCCGCACACTCGTGCGGCGACACACCGGCGTGTCGCACCAGAACGTGCGGCTCACGGGGCCGCCGCATGCGTTTCGACACATCGGGTGACCGGCATGGAATGCCTCGGGGTGGGCCTTCGTTGCCGTCGGTGTGAAGGTACAAGTGTTCTCAGACGTCGTCTGCCCGTGGTGTTACATCGGGGTCACCCGGTTCGAGCGGGCGGCCGCGGCGGTGACGCTCTCGACCGGCACCGAGATCGAGGTGACGCTGCGTTCGTACCAGCTCGACCCCGATGCACAGAGCTCCGGCGAACCGTTGGTCGACGCTCTGGGCGCCAAGTTCGGCGGGCCCGAACAGGTCGCCGCCATGGTCGAGCGAGTACGCGCGGCAGGGCGGCCGGACGGACTCGACTTCGACTTCCAGTCGGCGGTCGCGGCCAACACGTACGACGCCCACCGGCTGCTGACCTGGACGGCCGCGCACGCCGGCGCCGGGGCACAGGGCGATCTCGCGCACGAGCTGTGGCGCGCACACTTCGTCGAGGGCGCCGATGTCGCCGACCACGACACGCTCGCCGCACGTGCCGCGCTGGTCGGACTCGACGCGGAGCGGGTCGACGAGGTGCTGGCATCCGGCGTCGCCGGCGACGAGGTCACGATGCAGCGAGAAGCGGCGCACGACCTCGACATCCGGTCGGTGCCGACGTTCGTCATCGACAACCGTTGGATGATCACCGGTGCGCAGCCACAGGATGCGATCGAGCGCGCCCTTCGCGAGCTGGTCACGGCCGAGCAGTGATCCGGCCCACCGGCGTCGCCCCGGTGCTCGCTAGCCTGTGGCCATGGCCGATACGCACACGCTGATCCTGCTCCGCCACGGCGAGAGCGAGTGGAATGCCAAGAACCTGTTCACCGGCTGGGTGGACGTGCCGCTGAACGACAAGGGTGAGCGGGAGGCCGTACGCGGAGCCGAGCTCATCCGCGAGGCGGGCCTGCTGCCGGACGTACTCCACACGTCGCTGCTCCGGCGTGCGATCGCCACTGCGCAGCTCGCCCTCGACGGGATCGACCGGCACTGGATTCCGGTGCGCCGCACCTGGCGGCTGAACGAGCGCCACTACGGTGCCCTGCAGGGCAAGGACAAGAAGGCGACCCTCGCGGAGTTCGGCGAGGAGCAGTTCATGAAGTGGCGCCGCTCGTACGACACGCCACCGCCTCCCATCGCCGCCGACGACCCGTACAGCCAGGACGCCGACCCGCGGTACGCCGTGCTGCCGCCCGACGCGCGCCCGCGGACCGAGTGCCTCAAGGACGTTCTCGAGCGGATGCTGCCGTACTGGTACGACGGCATCGTCCCCGACCTGCGCCGCGGCGACACGGTGCTCGTCACCGCGCACGGCAACTCCCTGCGCGCGCTCGTCAAGCACCTCGACGACATGGACGAGCAGACGATCGTCGGGCTGAACATCCCGACGGGCATCCCGCTCGTCTACGAGCTGGACGACCAGATGCGGCCCGTCACGAAGGGCGGCCGCTACCTCGACCCCGACGCGGCCGCCGAGGCGATCAAGGCCGTCGCGAACCAGGGCCGCTGAGGTGGCATCGCGCCGCGGATGAGCCCGCGCCGGGGCGGTACGGAGGGAGTCCGCCCCGGCATGGGCCCAGTTCAGGTTCCGCTAACAGAGCGGCACGCCCGGGAGCTGGGCGTCGGGGTGGTCGATGTAGATGTTCGTGATGTAGCCGTTGTAGCCCGCGAGCTTCGACCACCAGTTGTTCGTGTAGCCCTCGGCGGTGACGGTCTCGCCCTGTTCCTGGCAGATCACGTTGACGTTCGTCGGACCGCCGAGGGTGCCGACCGCGGCCGAGCCCGTGTTGGACTCCGCGCGGAGGTTCACCCCTGAGCCCCACGTACGGAACGGATGGCTGCCGTCGTCGCCGCAGCCGTTGTCGCTGGTCAGGGACTTCTCGAAGTACCCGCCCGGGTACGGCGCGAGCGACTGCCCGTTGATCTCGATCGTCTGGCCCTCGCCGTTGTAGAGCTGCTCGTAGTGCTGGTGCGGGCCGCTCGAAGCGCCGGTGCTGCCGGTGACTCCGATCTGCTGGCCTTGGGCGACCTGCGCGCCGTCGGGCGTCGAGAAGTCGCTCAGGTGGAAGTAGTAGGTCTGCCAGCCGTCGCCGTGGTCGATCACGACGTAGTTGCCGGCGCCACCGTCCTCCCAGTGGTGGCTGACCGTGCCCGCGGCCGAGGCGAGCACCGGGGCGCCGTTCGTGTTGCCGCCCGTGTCGACGAAGTCGAGTGCGAGACGTACCTCGGAGCTGTGGTGGCTGTACGTCCAGGTCTGGCCGCACGGGAACGGTGCCTTGAAGGTCGGTTTCGCCATCGCGGGTGAGGCGCCCGAGACGACACCGACGACGACGAGAGCTGCAGCGGCGACGAGGGCACGAACACGCATATGCAATCGTTACCCGAATCGTTGCGCAGGCAAACCTGCGCCGTCAGAGGGACGCGGCCGCACCTGTACCGTGCTGCGGTGACACCTCTCGAGATGATCCTGGTGGCCGTAGCGGGCCTGGGTGCCGGGATCATCAACACGATCGTCGGTTCCGGGACCCTGATTACCTTCCCGACGCTCGTCGCGTTCGGCGTACCCCCGGTGACCGCGACGATGAGCAACGCGCTCGGGCTGATCCCGGGTGGGCTGACCGGTTCGTTCGGCTACCGGCGTGAGCTCGCGGGCCAGCGTCGGCGCCTGATCGTACTGGCGCCGGCGTCGTTCGTCGGCGCCCTCACCGGCGCGTACCTGCTGCTGCACCTTCCCGAGGACGCGTTCGTCACCATCGTCCCGGTGCTACTGGCGATCGCGCTCGTCCTGGTCGTCGGGCAGCCGTACCTGCAGCGTCGGCTCGCGGCGCGGCGCGAGGCCGCGGTTGCCGCCGGTCACGTGCCTGCCACGTACGCCGACGGGACGCCGAAGATCGGTCGGGGCCACGTACTGGCGACCATCGCCGGCATCTACCTGTGCGGCGTGTACGGCGGCTACTTCACCGCAGCACAAGGGATCCTGGTCGTCGGTGTGCTCGGCATCCTCGTGCCCGACTCCCTGCAGCGACACAATGCGACCAAGAACGTACTGTCCCTCGTGGTCAACCTGGTCGCGGGCGTGACGTACCTGATCGTCGGCTGGGACCGGATCGACTGGACGGCCGTCGCCTTGATCGCCGGCGGCTCGCTGTGCGGCGGCGTCGTCGGTGCACGCGTCGGTAGACGGCTGCCGCCGACCGCTCTTCGCGTCTGCATCGTCGTGCTCGGACTCGTGGCGATCTACAACCTGCTTCGGTTGTGACCCGGGCCGCCTTCGTCAGGCGGTCGCTTCCGGGTGCTCGCCGGTCACGAGGTAGACGACGCGGCGGGCCATCGAGACCGAGTGGTCGCCGATGCGCTCGTAGTAGCGGCCGAGCAGCGCGATGTCGATCGCGGCCTCGACGCCGTGGTCCCACTCGTCACCGAGCAGAGCACGGAACAGCGAGCGGCGCAGCTTGTCCATCTCGTCGTCCTGTGCCTCGAGCTCGCGTGCGGCATCGACGTCGCGCTCGGCGACGATCCGCGACGCCGAGGCGACCATCTCCTCGGCGACCTCGGCCATCCGAGAGATCGTCGGCCGCAGGGGCTCGGGAACGGCGACGTCGGGCATCCGCATCCGGGCGACCTTGGCGATGTGCACCGACAGGTCACCCATCCGCTCGAGGTCTGCCACCATCCGTAGCGTCGCGACGAGTTGGCGGAGGTCCGTCGCGACCGGCTGCTGGGTGGCGAGCAGGTGCAGCGAGCGCTCCTCGATGATCTCGCGGGCCTGGTCGATGTCGCGGTCACCGGAGATGACCGACTCGGCCGCTTCGGCGTTCGCGTCCAACAACGCGTCGGTCGCCTCGAGCACCGCCGTACGTACGGCGGCGGTCATGGCGACCAGGTCGTCGACGACAGAGTCGAGTTGGTCGTAGTACTGATCACGCATGTTTCGAACAGTAGGTAGCCAGGGTGACGGGCGGGCGACCTGCCGTGAACGCACAGTGAACAATCGGCAAAAGCCCAGGTCACAAGCGCCTAGTGGATCAAGCAGCGGTGAACCGGATGCGTACGATCGGGGGTGTGAGCACCGATGTGCAGCTCGTCCTCGTGGGTCTACTCGGCGCCGTTCTCGGCGTCGGCGTAGCTCTCGTCTGGCGACTCTCGGAGCGGTCGCAGCGCGAGATCCCCGACGGCCCGACTCCGACCATCCCGGCCGGTGTCGAGTCCGTACTGTCGGTGCTGCGCTCGTCGACCGTCGTCCTCGACGAGGACGACACGATCGTGAAGGCCTCCGCGCCGGCGTACGCGATCGGCATCGTGCACGACGACCGGCTCGCGCACGATGACCTGGTCGAGCTGGTACGAAAGGTGCGTCGCGATGGTGAGGTACGCCAGGCCGAGCTCACCTTGAGCCGTAACCGTTCGGCCCTGCCGATGCACCTCGTCGCGCGGGTCGCGCCGCTTTCCAGCAAGCTGGTGCTCGTCCTCGTCGACGACCGTACGCGCGAGCGACGGGTCGAGGCGATCCGGCGCGACTTCGTGGCCAACGTCTCGCACGAGCTCAAGACGCCGATCGGTGCGATGAACCTGCTCGCCGAGGCGGTTGCGGAGGCGAAGGACGACCCGGGGGCGGTGGAGCGGTTCGCCGGCCGGATCCAGATCGAGAGCGAGCGGCTCAACCGCCTCGTGCAACAGATCATCGAGCTGTCGCGTCTGCAGGCCGACGAGCTCGTCGACGAGCCGGTCGACGTGGACATCGCCGAGCTGGTCGACAGCGCGATCGAGCGCAGCCGCACCGACGCCGAGGCCAAGCAGATCTCGCTGCGCGGACGTACCGACGGCGACCTGCACGTCCTCGGTGAGCCGGACCAGATCCTGGCGGCGGTCAGCAACCTGGTAGAGAACGCCGTGGCCTACAGCCCGGAGGGCTCGCGGGTCGCGGTCGTCGCGGCCGCGAAGGACTCCCGGGTGCAGATCACCGTCACCGATCGCGGGATCGGGATCCCGCAGGCCGAGATCGAGCGCATCTTCGAGCGCTTCTACCGCGTCGACCCGGCGCGCGCGCGTACGACCGGCGGCACCGGGCTCGGCCTGTCGATCGTCAAGCACGTGGCCGCGAGCCACGGCGGCGAGGTGAAGGTCTGGAGCGAGCCCGGACAGGGCTCGTCGTTCTCGATCTGCCTGCCGCGACACGAGACCGCCTCGGAATCCGAGGCGTACGTAGGCAACGAAACCGACGACGCAGACCGCGTCGTGGAACCACTGCCCAAGGAGACAACACAGTGACCCGTGTTCTCGTCGTCGAAGATGAGGAAAGCTACAGCGACGCCCTCGCGTACGTGCTGCGCAAGGAGGGCTTCGAGGTGTCGATCGCCGAGAACGGCCATGACGCGCTGGCGGACTTCGACCGGGCCGGCGCCGACATCGTGCTCTTGGACCTGATGCTCCCCGGACTCCCCGGTACGGAGGTATGTCGCCAGATCCGCCAGACGTCGAACGTGCCGGTGATCATGGTGAGCGCCAAGGATGCCGAGGTCGACAAGGTCGTCGGCCTCGAGCTGGGTGCCGACGACTACGTGACGAAGCCGTACAGCCCGCGCGAGCTGGTCGCCCGGATCCGTGCGGTGCTGCGGCGCGGCACCGACGTCGACGAGGCGCCGACCGCCCTGGAGTCCGGGCGGGTACGAATGGACGTCGACCGCCACGTGGTGACCGTCGAGGGTTCGGAGGTGCGCCTGCCGCTCAAGGAGTTCGAGCTGCTCGAGATGTTCCTACGCAACACCGGGCGGGTGCTCACGCGGGGTCAGTTGATCGACCGCGTCTGGGGCGCGGACTACGTCGGCGACACCAAGACACTCGACGTACACGTCAAGCGTCTGCGCGCCAAGATCGAGCCAGATCCGTCGAATCCGCGGATGCTCGTGACGGTACGCGGGCTCGGTTACAAGTACGAGATGTGACCGGGCGCCGGGCAGCTCAGCCCTGGCCGTCGGGCTTCGTCTCTTCGTCGGTCGTCGGCTCGGTCGTCGGCTCCGGCGCTTCGGCGATGCCGTCGTAGATGCCGTGCTCGCCGCGGGCGACGACGGGCACGTCCATCGTGATCGGGGCGGCGTTCTCGAACTCGAAGTCGAGGGTGACGTACTGGCCGCCGCCGAGGTCGTCGTACGACACGACGATCTCGGCATCCGCGCCGACCTTGACCAGCTCGTGTGTTGGCAGCGCGATCGGGCCCGCGAGCTGGACGTCGATCGGGTCGCCGCCCTTGAGCCCGTCGCCGCTGTCGGTGGTGCCGGTGATGGCGGTGACGGTGTCGTCGGCATCACCCTTGTTCAGCAGGCTCGCGGAGATCGTCGCCGTGTCGTCGGAGTTGTCGGCGGCCAGGACGTTGAGCAGGTCGACGGACTCGGCACGTTCGTTCGCGCCGGCCGCCGGCTGGTAGACCTGGTTGGTCTGCGCGTCGAAGCCCGTACCGCACGCGCTCACCGCGAGCAGACTCACGACCCCCGCGATGCAGGCGGCGCGGCGACGAGTTCGGCTCGCGGTAGGTCTCACGTCTGGTATCCCTTCGGACGCCATCAGGGGCGGGTTCGGTACGCGGGTGTCGTCGGTGCCCGAACGGTGCCGGGTCGTCCGCGCCACAGGATATCGACCTCCGCGGCCGATCGCCGCATCAGGGCCGGGCACGGAACGTGAGCGCGGTCGCTCGGCCGTAGAGATGCGCGCCGTACGCGCACGTGTAGACGAACGAATCGGCGTTTGTCAAGCCCGGATTGGGCCTCTGACCTGCGAAGACGCCGAAGAGGTCGACCGCCCGACGTGTTATCCTAGTCACGAGGAAAGGGCTTCTACATATGACTTTCACTGTCGGTGAGACGGTTGTGTACCCCAATCATGGGGCGGCCATTATCGAAGACATCGAAACCCGACAGATCAAGGGCGAAGACAAGGACTACTTGGTACTTCGCATCGTTGCGCAGAACGATCTCGTCGTACGAGTGCCTGCCTGCAACGTTGATCTGGTCGGCGTACGCGATGTCGTAGACAAGGATGGGCTCGACGCGGTATTCGGCGTACTGCGCGCCGAGCACACCGAAGAGCCAACGAACTGGTCCCGCCGCTACAAGGCGAACCTCGAGAAGCTGCACTCGGGCGACGTGATGAAGGTCGCCGAGGTCGTACGCGACCTGTGGCGCCGCGAGCGTGAGCGCGGCCTGTCCGCCGGCGAGAAGCGGATGCTCGCGAAGGCGCGCCAGATCCTGGTCTCCGAGCTGGCGCTCGCCGAGCACACCAACGAGGACAAGGCCGAGACCCTGCTCGACGAGGTCCTCGCCTCCTAACCACGCTGACGAGAGACTTCTGGCCCACTGACGAGAGAATCCCGACCACGAATCGTGGTCGGGATTCTCTCGTCAGTGGGCCAGAAGTCTCTCGTCAGCGTTGGAGGAGCGCCGTCGCGAATGCCGCGATGCCCTCGCCGCGACCCGTGAGACCGAGACCGTCGGTGGTGGTGGCACTCAGAGTCACCGGCGCTCCGACCGCCTCGGAGAGCACGGTCTGCGCTTCGTCGCGGCGCGCGCCGAGGCGCGGGCGTTGGCCGATCAGCTGGACCGACGCGTTGCCGATCGTGAAGCCGGCGGTACGTACGCGCGCCGCCGTCTCGCGGAGCAGGGCGACGCCGGAGGCGCCCGACCACTCGGGCCGCGACGTACCGAAGTTGGTGCCCAGGTCGCCGAGCCCGGCGGCGGTCAGCAGCGCGTCGCACACGGCGTGCGCGACGACGTCGCCGTCGGAGTGTCCGTCGGGCCCGTCGTGCTCGTCCGGCCAGTGCAGGCCGGCGACGGTCATCGGCCGGCCGGCGACCAGCGCGTGGACGTCGACGCCGCTGCCGACTCGGGGTGGCTCCGCGGAGAATGTCACTGGTTGATCATGCCGTACGTACCGCCGACGGCACATCATGGAGTCATGACTGAGCAGAGACGACCCGTCGCCGCGCGCGCGTTCGTGATCGGTGCGCTCGCGTCGCTGGCCGGTGCGGGCGTTGCCGAGCTGCTCACCGGGCTCACCAGGACACGACTGTCGCCGATCCTCGCGATCGGTGAGTCGGTCATCGAGCTGACGCCCGGCGCCGTCGCCGAACGCGCGATCGACGCCGTCGGCAGGCTCGACAAACCCCTGCTCGTCGTCGGTGTCGTGATCGGCACGATCCTGCTCGGTGGCGCGGCGGGCGTCCTGATCGCACGTCACCGCGCCGCGGGCGTCGTTGCGTACATCGCCCTCGCCGTCGTGCCGCTCGCCGCGGTTCTCACCGAACCTGGCGGCTCGAGCGGGTCGGCGGTGATCGTCGTGCTCTCGGCGGTCGTCACGGTGGTGATCGCCGTTGCGATGCTGAGCAGTACGCGATACGAGTCGGTCGGGCGGCGTACGTTCCTGCGCGACGTCGCGATCCTCGGAACGGCAACGGTGGTCGTCGGGGGCATCGGGCGCTGGATGGGTGCGGCGTTCTCCGCGGTCGAGGACGCGCGCGACAAGCTCAAGCTGCCGGTGGGCAAGGCCGCGACGCCCGAGGGCGTTGCCGTCGGGGTCGACGGCGTCGAGTCGTGGCGTACGTCGCCCGGCGACTTCTACCGCATCGACACCACGCTCGCGCCGCCGCTGATCAAGCCCGAGGACTGGGAGCTGCGCATCCACGGCATGGTCGACCACGAGCTGACGCTCACCTACGACGACCTGGTCGACCGTGGGCTGGAACAGTCCTGGGTCACCCTGTGCTGCGTGTCGAACGAGGTCGGCGGCGACCTGATCAGCAACACCGTCTGGGGTGGGGTGCCGATCAAGGACGTCCTCGACGAGGTCGGCGTCCACCCGGACGCCGACGCGCTGCTGTCGACGTCCGACGACGGCTGGAACTGCGGTACGCCGCTGGCCGCGCTCACCGACGGACGCGACGCGCTGCTGGCGGTGACCATGGACGGCGAGCCGCTCCCGGTCGAGCACGGGTTTCCCGTACGGATGGTGGTGCCGGGACTGTACGGCTACGTCTCTGCGACGAAGTGGGTGGTCGAGTGGGAGGTGACCCGGTTCGCCGACTTCGAGGCGTACTGGACCGAACGCGGCTGGGCCCCGGAGGGACCCGTGAAGACCCAGTCGCGGATCGACACCCCGCACGACGGCGACCAGGTGCCGTCCGGCCGGGTCGCGATCGGCGGCGTCGCCTGGGCGCAGCATCGGGGGATCGAGGCGGTCGAGGTACGCGTGGACGACGGTGACTGGGAACCGGCCGAGCTCGCCCGCGTACCCAACGTCGACACCTGGGTGCAGTGGAAATGGGAGTGGGACGCCGAGGCCGGCGACCACGACATCGCCGTACGCGCGACCGACCGCGACGGCGACGTGCAGACCTCGCGTACGCGGGGCACGGTGCCCGACGGTGCGACCGGCCACCACACGGTGACCGTCACCGTCACCTGAGCCCCGCTGGGCGTGACGTTCGGGTGGCGACACGCCGCGTGTCGCCACCCGAACGTCACGCCCAGCGCGGCTCAGGTCATGCTTCCGGCGGGCGACCCGAGGCGGCGACGACCGCGAGCAGCCGCTTGCGCTCCGACGCGGGCAGCAGCGCCAGGAGCGCGAGCGCGAGATCCCAGTGCGCGACGCTGTCGACCGCGTGCCGGATGATCCGCGACAACAGGTCATCGGGTACGAGCGTCGCAACGCGCTCGAGCTGACCGTCGGCGGTGACGACCGCGCTGATGTCGAGCAGCGTGCCTGGGTCGTCGATGCGCTCCATGAACGTCACGAGCTGCTCGTCGGACAACGACTCGATCATCTCGGCCATTGCGGAACGGGCCTCTTGCTCCACCATGACGTCGCAAACGGCGAGCAGCTTCTCGTCGCTCAGGTGCACGACGATCGGTGTCGCGACACCCGCGGGTAGGTACTCACACGTCTTCGCGAGGTACGCCGGCGCCATCCGGCCGGCGACGTCGGCCGCCTGCTCGGGCGGCAACGCCTCGACGACGCCGGCCGCGAGCCGTGGCGACATCGAACGCTGCGCGAGGACGGCAGTCATCTTGCGGGGCAGAAGTCCACCGAGCATGGCGAGGCGTTTGAACCGGTGTGCGTTGTCGGCCCGGATGCGCGTGTGCACCGCGAGGCGCAGGCTGCGGATCTCGCTCGCATCGAATCGCGCGAGGTATTCGAGCGCATCGGCATCGACGCGCATCAGCCGCGCGGTGCGTGCGACCTCGACGGTCGTTGCCGGCAGTACGTCGGGCACGGCTAGCCCCTCGCCAGGATCCGTGCCGCGCGGGTACGCAACGGTCGGGGAAGCGATGCGACCACCCCCTCGGCGAACGCATCGAGAGCACCGGCGTACTCCGCGCGGGCCTCGGTGACCGTGGTGAGCAGGCGCGCCGTCTCCTCGTCGGTCAGGCTGTCGACCAGCAGCTGTGCCCGTTCGTCGAGGTCCAGCAGGTCCTCGAGCACGTCGGCCGGCGCGTGCGCCGGTTGTCCGCCGCTCACCAGTTGGCCTCGTCGCCGCTCGGCGGCACCGCGAAGTCGCGCGGATGTACGACGTACGCGATGCCCGAGCCGCGCCACTGCCACGCGTCCAGGAACTGGTCACGCCGGTACGTCGTGCGTACTGCGTCGTTGCTGCGCACGCGATGCGATGCCGGGTCGTTGACGATCGGGTCGCCGCTCTCGTCGAAGCCCAGCAGCACCATCAGGTGTCCGACGGTGTCGTACCCGGACCCGTCGAGCTGGTCGGCGGTGAACCCGACCCCGAGCACCAGCGGGATGCCCGCACGCGTGAACAGCTCCGCCTCGGCGAGCGATCGCAGGCGGGTCACGTACGCCGTCAGACCGAACCGCGCGGCGTACGCGGTGTTGAACGGCCAGTTGCCCGCACCGTCGTAGTTGTGGTCGTACGTGTGCTCGGCGGAGTACGGGACCGCCGGCTCAGCCGGAAGCGAGACACCCCAGTGCTCGAGCACCATCGTCATGCAGGTGGGGGAGCACCAGTTCTGGCCGCCGCCGTCGAGGTGAGGTTGCTGGTCGCGGTAGAGCTGTTGGGAGTGTGCTGGGACGTCGATCGTGTGCGCGACTCCGGACGGCTCCGACACCGCGCCGCTCACGTCGTCGAGCCGGGTGGACGCGAGCAGTGCGGCCTCGCGTACCGCCGGCCACGGATTCGCTGCGTCGCGGGGGCGTACGACCGAGATGCGCAGCTGCGCTTGTCGCCATTCGCTTCCCTCGGGGATCACGATCTCGTCGTCGATGACGGCGTACGAGTCGGACTGCTGGCCGGGGACGGTGGTGCGGTGTATCTCGTCGCTCGTCTCGGCCCACCGGGCGAGTACGAGCCACGGGGTCTCCGGTGCGGTGCCGCGTGCCGAGACCTCGATCCAGCCTCGACCGGGTGTCGCTGCCTCCCACGAGGCGACGATCGAGCGCGCGTCGACGCCGAGGTCGATCGGCTCGCTCGTCCAGGTGCGACGCTCGTAAGAGCGCGGACGACCGACGCCGAACGGGTCGGTGTACTCGGACGGCTCGACGGCCGCACCGAACGTCGGGGGGGCGTCGGTGCAGACGTACCCGCCGCCCGGTGGCGATGGTCGCAGACCCGGGATCCCTCATGTACAGGACCTTAGCGCCACCCTGGCAGTGCGGCCGTCACCGTTGCGGCAAGGTCTCGCGTTAGGGTCGCACTGACGACGAAGGAGCCCCATGACGAACGTCTGCTTTGCCGGAGTCACCGGCTGGACCGCGCCGCCGATCCTCGCCGGGATCGACGCGGCCGACGACCTCACCCTCACTGCGGGCGTCTCGCGATCGGCAGCGGGACGGTCGCTCGTCGACGCCACCGGATACGGCGAGGGCCAGGTGTACGCGAGCGTTGCCGACGCTCTGCGGGCCGGGCCGGTCGACGTGCTGGTCGACTACACCAGCGCGAGCGCGGTCAAGGACAACGTCGTGACCGCGATCGATGCGGGTGTACACGTGGTCGTCGGCTCGAGCGGGCTCACCGCCGACGACTACGCCGACCTCGACGAGCGAGCGAGGTCACGGGCCGTCGGGGTGTTCGCGGCCGGCAACTTCTCCATGCTGGCAGCGATCCTGCGTCGGGCGGCCGCGATCGCCGCGGAGAAGGTGGGCAGCTGGGAGATCTTCGACTACGCGAGCGAGACGAAGCCCGACGTGCCGAGCGGCACGGCGCGCGAGCTGGCCGAGACGCTCGCCGACGTACGCCGCCCCGGGCTGGGCGTACCGATCGAGGACCTGCAGGGACCGGTGGAGGCGCGCGGGGCCGACATCGCCGGTACGCGCGTGCATTCGGTGCGGCTCCCGTCGTACGTCGTCGGTGCCGAGGTGGTCTTCGGAGCGCCCGGCGAGCGGCTGACCATGAAGTACGACCCGGGCACGTCGCCAGACCTGTACGCCGAGGGCACGTTGCTCGCGATCCGGCGGGTCTCCGAGGCCGCCGGCGTACGTCGCGGGCTCGACACCCTGCTCTTCGACTGAGGCAACCGCGGCGCGCGCGTGGGTGGCCGCGGACCGTTACGCTGGCGCGGTGAACCTGCGACTGTACGACACCGCCACGAGGAAGATCCACGACTTCGTGCCCATCACCCCTGGGCACGTCGGGATCTACCACTGTGGCCTGACCGTGCAGGGCCCGCCGCACATCGGGCACATTCGCAAAGAGGTCGTCTTCGACGTGCTCCGCCGCTGGCTCGAGTACAACGGCGCCGAGGTCACCCTGATCGCGAACGTCACCGACATCGACGACAAGATCCTGCTCAAGGAGGCCGAGCAGGACGATCCGTGGTGGAGCATCGCGTACGCCAACGAGCGCGCCCTGCACGACGCGTACTCCGTACTCGGCTGCAAGCCGCCGACGTACGAGCCGCGGGCGACCGGGCACATCCCCGAGATGATCGAGCTGGTCGAGCGGTTGATCGGCAAGGGGCATGCGTACGTCGCGCCAGACGGTTCCGGCGATGTGTACTTCGACGTGCGGTCATGGCCGGCGTACGGGGAGCTGTCGAACCAGCGCATCGACGACATGGAGGCGGCGGCCGACGCCGATCCGCGCGGCAAGCGCGACCCCCGTGACTTCGCGCTGTGGAAGGGATTCAAGAAGGGCCACGAGCCCGACACAGCGGCATGGCCGGCCCCCTGGGGCCTCGGCCGGCCGGGTTGGCACCTCGAGTGCTCGGCGATGGCCGGCAAGTATCTCGGTGACGAGTTCGACATCCACGGCGGTGGGCTCGACCTACGCTTCCCGCATCACGAGAACGAGCAGGCGCAGTCGCGCGCCGCCGGGCGGGCGTTCACCCGGCACTGGATGCACAACGCGATGGTCAACCTGTCCGGCGAGAAGATGAGCAAGTCGGTCGGCAACTCGTTGCTGGTCAGCGAGGTCGTGAAGCGCGTACGCCCGGTCGAGCTGCGCTACTACCTGGTCGCGACGCACTATCGTTCGATCATCGAGTACTCCGAGGAGGCGCTCGCCGAGGCCGTCACGACCTACGAGCGGATCGAGGGCTTCGTCGCCCGGGCGACCGAGGTCACCGGCGGCGTCGAGCTCGGTACGCCGTGCGCCGACTTCGTCGAGGCGATGGACGACGATCTCGCGCTGCCGGCCGCGCTGGCCGCGCTGCAGGCGGTGCTGCGCGAAGGCCACAAGCTGCTCGCCGAGGGTGACTCTACCGCGCTTCGCGGCTGTCTCGCGTCCGTACGCGCGATGCTCGACATCCTCGGACTCGACCCCCTGTCGTCGGTATGGCAGGGCCGCGGGAGTGGAGGCGCCGAGCATGCCGCGCTCGACACCCTCGTACGCGCCCTCGTCGAGCAGCGCGAGCAGGCGCGCGCCGAGCGCGACTTCGCGACCGCGGACGCGGTGCGCGATCGCTTGAAGGAGGCCGGCGTCGCCGTCGAGGACACCCCGTCCGGACCGCGCTGGTCGGTTGAGGGAGGCTGACCGGATGGCCGGCAACAGCAAGCGCAAGGGTGCGATCAAGCGCACAGGCAAGGGCAACCCCACAGCGGGTTCGGGAGGTCGCCGCCGGCGCGGGCTCGAGGGCAAGGGCCCGACACCGAAGGCGACGGAGCGCCCCGGCCACAAGGCGTACCGCGCCGCGCGCACAGACGATCGCCGTAAGGCGTCGAGGCCCCGCAAACCGCCGTCGTCCAAGGACGGCGGCGCCGAGTGGGTAGCAGGGCGCAACCCGGTCGTCGAGCTCGTACGCGAGGGCGTGCCGATCTCCGGCATCTACGTCGTCGAGGGCACCGCACGTGACGAGCGGCTGCGTGAGATCTTCGCGTACGCGGCGGAGCGCGGCATTTCGATGCTCGAGACGACCCGCACCGATCTCGACTCGCTCACCGGCGGGGCATCCCACCAGGGTGTTGCGGCGAAGCTACCGGCCTACGAGTACGCCGACCCGGACGCGCTCGTCGAGGCGGCCGCAGAGGCCGGCGAGCCATCGCTGATCGTGATGCTCGACGGCATCACCGACCCGCGCAACCTGGGCGCGATCGTACGCTCGGCGGCCGGATTCGGTGCGCACGGCGTTGTGGTGCCGGACCGACGCGCGGCCGGGATGACCGCCGCCGCATGGAAGACGTCAGCGGGTGCCGCCGCTCGGGTGCCGGTCGCGCGTACGGTCAACCTGACCCGGCAGCTGAAGGCGTACCAGCGGGCCGGGCTGATGGTGGTCGGGCTCGCCGCCGACGGCACCGAGTCGATCACCGACCTGCATCTGGCCGACGGTCCGCTCGTGGTCGTCATCGGCAGCGAGGGCAAGGGACTGTCGCGGCTGGTGAGCGAGACGTGCGACGTACTCGCATCGATCCCGATGGGGTCGAGCCTCGAGTCGCTCAACGCCGGTGTCGCGGCCGGGGTCGCGCTGTACGAGGTGGCCCGCGTACGATCCTGAGCTCGCGTACGCTCCGCGGCGCGGACGCGGGGTGGGACGCGCTCGCGTTACCGTGGCGGCATGACCGTGGAGCGACTTCTTCCTACGCCCGAGGCGTACGACCTGATCGACCTCACCCGGCAGATCTGCGCAGAGCAGATCGCGCCGCGGGTCGCGACGGATGAGGCCACCGAGCACTTCCCGCGTGACCACTTCGCGCTGCTGGGCAAGGCGGGACTGCTCGGGCTCCCGTACCCGGAGGAGTACGGCGGCGGGGCGCAGCCGTACGAGGTGTACCTGCAGGTGCTCGAGGAGATCGCGAGCGTGTCGATGTCGATCGGCGTCGGCACCTCGGTGCACTCGCTCGCAACGTCCGCGGTCGCCAAGCACGGTACGCCCGAGCAGCAGGCATCGTTGCTCCCTGGCGTTCTCGGCGGCGAGATGTTGGGCGCGTACTGCCTGTCGGAGCCGCAGGCGGGCTCCGATGTCGCGGGTATGACCACCAAGGCGGTACTCGACGGCGACGCGTACGTGCTGAACGGCGTCAAGGCCTGGATCACCCATGGCAGCCGGGCCGACTTCTATCTCGCATTCGTACGCACGGCGCCCGACCGCACCTCGGGTATCAGTGCGTTCTATGTGCCCGCCGACACCGAGGGCCTGAGCTTCGGAGCACCCGAGAAGAAGATGGGCCTCACGGCGTCGACGACCACGCAGGTGCTGTTCGACGATGCCCGCGTGCCGGCCGAGCTGAGGATCGGCGAGGAGGGCGAAGGGATGCGCATCGCCCTTGGCGCATTGGACTCTGGCCGCCTCGGTATCGCTGCGTGTGCGACCGGCCTGGCGCAGGCGGCGCTTGACGCGGCGACGCAGTACGCAGGCGAGCGATCGCAGTTCGGTCGTGCGATCGGCGACTTCCAGGGCCTGCAGTTTCTGTTGGCCGATATGGCGGCGGCCACCGAGTCGGCGCGGGCGGCGTACGTGCTCGCCGCCCGGCTGCGTGACGCGGGGCGGCCGTTCAGCAGGCAGGCGTCGGTCGCGAAACTGGTCGCGACGGATGCCGCGATGCAGGTGACGACCGATGCGGTGCAGGTTTTCGGCGGGTACGGCTATACGCGTGAATTCCCGGTCGAGCGGTACATGCGCGAAGCGAAGGTGGCGCAGATCTTCGAGGGCACCAACCAGATCCAGCGGATGGTCATCGCCCGCGACCTGCTCCGCTGAGACGAGTTTGCGGAGTTCTTCGTGGTGCACGCACCGCAGACCACGAAAAGCTCCGCGAACTCTTGACCGCGGTCACTGGATCTCGTACGGCCCGCCGGTCGGATGCGCCTCGATGGCTTGGCCGATCATCGTGCTCAGCTCGCCCGCGCCCTCGACGCCGTCGTCCGCAAGTGAGTCGGCGGTGTCCCGTAACGCACGCAGGCGGACGTCAAGCGCCTTGGTGCCTTGGTCGTGCTTGATCGTCTCGGCGAACTCCGCCACGGTGCCGGCGAGCTGCGTGGCGTCGGACGGTGCGGCGGAGATACCCGGCATCCGGATCTCCGTTGACGCCTCCTCCTGTGAGCCTCCGGTCGCGGACTCCCAGCGCACGGTCGCCGTGCCGATCGGCGCGCTCGGCGCTGCGTCCTCGGACGGCGTCACCTCATACAGGGCAGTGACATCCATGCCTGAGCCCACCTCGCCCGCATCCGCCGTGGAGTCGTCGAACTCGGCGTCGGACATCGCGCGGTTCTCGTAGCCGATCAGCCGATACGACTCGACCGCCGCGGGATCGAACTCGACCTGCGCCTTCGCGTCGTTCGCCACCACGCCCAGCGTGCCGGTGAGGTCGTCGACGAACAGGCGCTTCGCATCGGCGTACGTGCTGACGTACGAGTAGAAGCCCTGACCCTGGTCGGCGAGCTGTTCCATCAGGTCGTCGTTGTAGTTGCCCATTCCATAGCCGACGGTGACCAGCTGAATGTCGTCCTTGGACGCGGCCGAGTTGACCTTGTCTGCAAGGCCGCTCGGGTTTGTCAGCCCGATGTTCGCGACTCCGTCGGACGCGAGGATCACCGCGTTGATGCCTGCCTTGTCGGCGGACTGCGCGGCGTACTTGTATCCCAGGTCGACACCTGCCGAGAGATTTGTGCCGCCTCCGGGCTTCAGGTCGTCGATCGCGGCCAGGATCGTGTCGGTGTCGTCGACCGAGGTCGGTTCGAGCACGCTGCGTGCCTGGTTGTCGTACGTGACGATCGAGATCGTGTCGTCGGGACGCAGGCTCTTTGCGAGCAAGGCCAGTGACGCCTTCACCAGTCCAAGTCGCTCTCGAATGTCCATCGAGCCGGAGGTGTCGACGACGAACGTCAGCGCCGCGGGAGGGCGCTCGCTGTCCGGGAACTCGCGCGCATCGACGCCTACCCGCAGCAGTTGGGTCGACGTACGCGGCGACGCCGAGGTCTCGGCCGAGACCCCGAGGTCGGACGTCGTCGGAGCAGCAGTGCCGTAGTCGTACGCGTTGATCCACTCCTCCGGACGAACGGACGCCCCGGGAGGCAGCAGGTTTCGCTTGAGCAGGTGTTGCGCAACGCGGTACGAGCCCGTGTCGACGTCGAGTCCGAACGTCGACGTCGGCTGCTTCGCGGCGTTGACGACCGGATTCGTGCCGGCATCGTCGAACGTGTTGCCGGCGGTGATCGGCGGCTCGCGACGTGGAGGCAAAGGCCCACAGTCGTTGCAGGGAACGATCTTCTCGGGAGAGCCCGCATCGGGTGCGATGGCGCCGTCCTCGGCCTCGGCGGTGCCGAACAGCCTCTGCGAGTCGTCGTCGGCACCCGCTTCGTACTCCTCGTAGAACGCTCGCGCATCGATGCTGGCGGGTTGGTCATCGGCCTCGTCGGACGCGTTGCTGCAAGCGGTCGCTGCGACGAGGGCGATGACAGCGGCGGTGGTCAGGTGGCGTCTCATACGGCTGGGACGCAGGGCGCCGCGGCCCGGTTCCGTCGGGAACGGATCCGGCGACTGGATTAGGACGCTCTCGGGCCGCAAGAGCGAATAGGCTGACGGCACCTACGACGAGAGGGTCTCCTGATGAGCCTGCGAGGATTCGCCACCCTGAACATCTGGGCGGACGACGTGCCCGCTGCTGCCGCCTGGTACGCCGAGTTCCTGGGCGTCGAACCGTACTTCGAGCGTTCCGGACCCGAAGGCGCGGCCGTGTACGTCGAGTTCCGGATCGGCGACTACCAGTCGGAGCTCGGCATCATCGATCGTCGGTTCGCGCCCGCGGGTGCGTCGACGGAGCCCGGAGGCGCGATCATGCACTGGCACGTCGACGACCTCGGCAGCGCGGTTGAGCGCCTGCTCTCGATGGGCGCCCGCGAGTACGAGCCGATCACGCCGCGAGGCGACTCGGGATTCGTGACCGCGTCGGTCGTCGACCCGTTCGGGAACGTGCTCGGCGTGATGTCCAACCCGCACTACCTCGAGATGCTCGAGTCGATACGGGCGTGAGATGGACATCCTCGAGTTTCCTGACGCGGCCGTCTGGGAGGCATGGCTGGACGTCAACCACGCCGAGCAGACCGAGGCCTGGCTGCGGATCCGCAAGCGCCACGCGGACCTCGCGTTGGTCACGATCTCCGAGGCGGCCGAGGGTGCATTCTGTTTCGGTTGGATCGACGGTCAGCGCCGGGCGTACGACGACGGCTCCTTCCTGCAGCGGTATTCGCCGCGACGCAAGCGGAGTCCGTGGTCGCAGGTGAACGTCGAGAAGGTCGAGAGTTTGATCGCCGCCGGACGCATGCGCCCGTCCGGACTCGCGGAGGTCGAGGCGGCCAAGGCCGACGGCCGCTGGGACGCCGCGTACGAGCCTCAGCGAACAGCGGACGTGCCGGCCGACCTTGCGGAGGCGCTCGCCGGGAGCGCTCGGGCTCGTGGCGCGTTCGAGAGCATGGGCAGGTCGGAGCGCTACGCGGTGATCCTGCCGCTGCTCAAGGCGCGTACGCCCGAGCTGCGACAGAAGGCGCTCGCGCGAGAGATCGCCCGCCTCGAGGCGTAGCCACGACGCGAGGCGGCGTCAGGTCGCCGCCGCGGCCGTGCGGAGGGTCTCGACGGTGGCGGGCAGCTCGTTTTCGATGTACGACCGGGCGGTCTCGAAGAAGTCGACCTCGTGGCCGGCTGCCTCCGACAGTGCCCAGCGATGCACGAGCACGTCGTGGAACACCTGCGGCGTCTCGACGACGTCGGTGTACTCGGTTGGGATCATCTCCTCGAGCGGTTGGTAGACCTGGGTCAGCCACTGGTGGGCGACCGTCATCGAGTCCTCGTCGCCGAGCTCGTGCGATGCGGTGTATGCGTCGAGGTCGTTGAGCAGCCGGCGCGCTTGGCTGTCGGGTACGTCGAGGCCGGTGAGCCCACGCAGGCGACGGCAGTGGTGTCCCGCGTCGAGCACCTTCGGCTGGATGCGTACGTAGTCGCCGCCGAGGTCGGTGACGATGTCGATCTCCTCGACGTCGAAGCCGCGCTCGTTCAACCGCTCGATTCGCTGCTGTATCCGCCACATCTCATCGAGCCCGAACTCCTCGATGCCGGTGATCTCCTCCCACAGACCCTCGTAGCGCTGCACGATCTGGTCGACGATCTCGACGGCGTCGTCCTCGTCGCCGAGCATGCCGCCCGCCTGCAGGTCGAGGAGCTCGCCGAACGCATTCGTCCGCAGCAGGTCGATGTCGTACGCCCGCTGGCCGTCGCTCAGGTTTTCGTGCAGCTCGCCGGTCTCGGCGTCGACGAGGTACGCCTCGAGCTCGTCGGTGTTACGCCGGAACAGCACGTTGGAGAGTGAGCAGTCACCCCAGTAGAAGCCCTCGAGGTGCAGACGCACGAGCAGTAAGACGAGGGCGTCGATCACCCGCTCCAGGGTGTCCTCGCGCAGCTTGTGCGAGAACAGCGAGCGGTACGGGAGCGACTGCGGCAGCACGCGGGTGACCAGGGCGGGCTCGATGGGCTCTCCGACCGGTGTCTCGCGGCCGGTCACGACCGCCACGGCCTTGACGGCCGGTACGCCGATGCGGTCGAGGTTGCGGAGCAGGCCGTACTCCCGGTTGGCAAACGACTCCCGCGTCTCCTTGACCGCGACGACTGTGTCGCCCGCGCGTACGAATCGAACGACGTGCCGGGAGATGCCGCGGGCGAGTGGGACGTCGAGCGCAGGGTCCCAGTCCGCCAGCGGTACGTTCCACGGCAGCCGGATGAGTGCGGGATCAGGCCGGGTCGCCCGCAGTCGAATGCTCATGCCGGTGGCGGACCGAGCACTCGGTCGAGGTAGTCGTTGCGGAACATCCCATTCGGATCGAGCTTGTCGCGTACGGCCACGAAGTCGTCGAAGCGGGGATAGCGTCCGCGCAGTGCGACGGAGTCGAGCGTATGGAGCTTGCCCCAGTGGGGCCGGCCGTCTGCCGACGTGAGGATCTGCTCGATCCCCCTGAAGTACGGCTCGTAGTCCATCCGGTGGTACTGGTGAACGGCGATGTACGCGTTGGCGCGGTCGTACCCGGTGGACATCCAGATGTCGTCGGGGGCGGTGAAGCGTACCTCGATCGGGAACGAGACGAGCTCGTCGTGCCCGTCGATCCACGCCTTCACGTCGGTGAGTACGTCGGGCAGCCGGTCGCGCGGCACCGCGTACTCCATCTCGCGGAATCGCACGCGGCGAGGCGAGCAGAAGACGCGGTAGGAGTCGTCGGTGTACTGGCGTTCGGACAACGCCTTGCTGGAAAGGCGATTGAGCCTCGGCACGATGCGGCGCCGCATCGTTGCAACCCGGTTGAGCAGCTCGAACGCGGTGTTGCTGAGCAGCTCGTCGTCGATGAACCCGCGGATGCGACCGACCGGCTTACGCTCGGCGTCGTCGGCGACACGGTTGTTGCGCTTGGTCATCGTCTGCTCGGTATGCGGGAACCAGTAGAACTCGAAGTGGTCATTGTCGTCGACGAGCGAGTCGATGTTGTCGAGTACGTCGCCCAGCGCCATCGGTGCCTCGTGCGCGTGCAGCAGGAACGCGGGTACGCATTGCAGCGTGACGGCAGTGGTGATGCCGAGCGCGCCGAGACTGACCCGGGCGGCGTCGAACACGTCGCCGTCGTCCTCGGTGATCTGGCCGATGCTCCCGTCGGCGTGGACCAGGTCGAGCCCGACGATCGCCTTGGCGATGCCGTGCAGTGCGCCGCCGGTGCCGTGGGTGCCGGTGCTGACGGCGCCGGAGATCGTCTGCTGGTCGATGTCGCCGAGGTTCGGCAATGCGAGGCCGTGCTTGTGCAGGTGCGCATTGAGTCGGCACAGCGTCATGCCTGCACCCACGGTGACCCGGTTGCGCAACCGATCGACGCCGATCAGGTCGTCGAGGTCGCTCATGTCGAGGAGTACGCCGTCGGTGACGGCGATCGACGTGAACGAGTGGCCGGATCCGACCGCCTTGACACGCTGGTCGTGGCGCTCGGCGTTACGCACCAGGTCGGACACCTCGGTGGCCGTGCTCGGATGCGCGATCAGGTCGGGCTCGCAGGAGGCCGAGTCGGCCCAGTTGCGCCATGGGTCGGCTGTGCTCATCCGAAGTTCATCCCCTCGCCAGTCATCCGAAGTTGAGGCCCTCGCCGCGGTACGTCGGCAACGTCTCAAATGACGCGCGCCCAACCAGTCGCACGCTATCGAATCGCTCGCACATCTCGCCCGCCTTGGCGTGCCGAAGCCAGACGCGGTCGCCGAGGCTCAAGGCACGTGCGCTGCGACCCTTCACGGGAGTCTGGACCTCGCCGGCGGCCTCCGCGCCGAGCAGGGCGAGCCCGGGCGGCCAGACCGGGGTGGGCACGCGCGCCTTGCCGGGTGCCCCGGAGGCGACGTAGCCACCGGAGTAGAGCGTCGCGATCTCCTTGCGCGGCTTGCGTACGACGCCGAGGGCGAACATCGCCGCAGGATGGGCGGCGAAGTCGTCGTACGAGTCGAACAGCGTCGGCATGAACAGGCCCGAGCCCGCGGCGAGCTCGGTCGCGGTCGTGTCGGTGTTGAGTACGTCGAGGCTGCCGGTGCCGCCGGCGTTCACGACCTTCGGCTCGGCGTACGCGCGTACGGCGTCGACGACGGCGGCCCGCCGGTCGACCAGCTCGTCGGCGCTGCGCCGCTTGACCATCCGGACCGCGGGCGACGAGTCGGGCATGCCGGCGATCTGGGCGTCGTAGAACATCACCGCGTTGAGGCGGAAGCCGTTGCGTTCGGTGATCGCCTTCGCGAGGCGGGAAGCCTGTGCGGGGGTGCGGATCGGGGACCGTCGGACGCCGAGGTGCACGGGGCCGATGCGCAGCGACGCGTCGACGTCGACGCAGACCTGGATGTCGGTGTGGCGCGGCGCGGCCCGGTCGATCAGGTCGAGATGGTCGGTGCTGTCGATCATGACGGTGATCGCGGTGGCGCGGCGTTCGTCGGCGGCGAGGTCGCGGATGGCCTTGCGGTCCACGCTCGGGTACGCGACGAGGATGTCGTCGAAGCCGTTGTCGGCCAGCCAGTTGGCTTCACCGATCGAGTACGCGAGCACGCCCGCGTACCCGGGGCGCTGCAGGACCCGCTCGAGCAGCGCGCGCACCCGTACCGACTTGGATGCGACGCGAATCGGCTTGCCCGCCGCGCGGCGTACGAGCTCGTCGGCATTGCGCCACAGCGTCGCCTCGTCGACGACGGCGAACGGTGGGTCGAGGTCGGCGGTGAGCCGCTCGATGCGCTCCATGCCGGGGAGAACGGTCGGTGCCATGCCTACGAGTATCTCGCGCGCGGAGCACTGCCGCCGCCCCCAGGGTTCCCGCCGCACCCACCGCCCCCCTGAGCCGCACGTTTCGGCCGTGCCGGATCGACCCGGCACGGCCGAAACGCGCGCCCCACCGTGGGCGCGGGCGTCCGGCGACGCACGTCACCACGTTCGTTACGATGTCGGGGCACCTGCCGGTGTAGCTCAGTTGGTAGAGCGCCTCACTTGTAATGAGGATGTCGCGGGTTCGACTCCTGTCACCGGCTCCACCCATCACCGCGCCCGACTGCATCAACGCCCGATATGACCCGCCCGCGGTCCCGCCGGCTTGACGCATGCCGATATGGGCATATGATGGTCCCATGGCACGTGCAGCGACGACGTCGGACGTCTTCAACGCGATCGCCGAGCCACAGCGCCGGGAGATCCTGGTGCTGTTGCGGGCGGGTGAGCGGCCGGTGACCGAGTTGTCCCAGGAGCTGGGGATGTCCCAGCCAGGGGCGTCCAAGCACCTGCGGGTGCTCCGGGAGGTCGGGCTGGTGCGGGATCGCAAGGCAGGTAAGCAGCGCCTGTACGACCTGGACGCCAGTGGGCTTCGAACGGTTCATGAGTGGACTGGTGGGTTCGAGCGGTTCTGGAACGAGAGTTTCGACCGGCTGGACGCGTACGTGCAGGACCTGAAGCAGACAAGGCACGAGGAGTAGCTGATGAGCGAGATGGGACGAGGAGCGCCGTCGCAGTCCGCGACGGCCGACCGGGAGACTGTGATCTCCCGGGTCATCGACGCCCCACGAGAGTTGGTGTTCGAGGCGTTCACCGAGGTGCGGCACCTGTCGCGGTGGTGGGGGCCGGAGGGGTTCACCACCACCACGCGGTCGTTCGAGTTCGGCGTCGGCGGCGAGTGGGACTTCGTGATGCACGGGCCGGACGGGACCGACTACCAGGAGTGGATCACCTGGACCGAGCTCGCCCCACCGGAGCGGATCGAGTTTCTGCACGGCGAGTCCCGCGACGACCCCGACGCCTTCGAGTCGGTGCTGACCTTCGCGCCCGACGGCGCGGCGACCCGGATCGAGATGCGCACGGTGTTCCCCACCAAGGAGCTGCGCGACGAGGCGGTCGAGAAGTACCACGCGATCGAAGCCGGCCGGCAGACTCTCGGCAACCTGGCTGCGTACGTCACCGAGCTGGCTCGGAAGGGAGCTGAGAACTGATGGCCGGGAAGGTCTTCTTCAGCGTGTCGATGTCGCTGGACGGGTTCATCGCGCCCGAGTCGCCCGAGGAGTTGATGGGGCGGCAGTGGATGGAACTGCAGCGGTGGGTATTCCCGCAGCGGTTCTTCCGGGAGAACGTGTTGCTCGGCAAGGGCGGCGAGGAAGGACGCGACAACGACATCGTGCGGGAGACGTTCGAGCGTACGGGCGCGAGCGTCATGGGCAAGCGAATGTTCGATGCCGGCGAGCACGCATGGCCCGAGGAGGCGCCGTTCCACACGCCGGTCTTCGTTGTGACGCACGAGAAGCGCGACCCCTGGGAGCGGCCGGGTGGCACCACGTTCCACTTCGTCAACGACGGCATCGAGTCCGCGCTCGACCGGGCTCGCGAGGCCGCCGGCGATCGAGACGTCCGCATCGCCGGGGGCGGCGCGACGATCCTGCAGTACGTGAACGCCGGCCTGGTCGACGAGTTCACGATCGCGCTCTCACCAGTGCTGTTCGGCTCCGGAATCCGCCTGTTCGAGGGCGTGGACGCGGGTCGCGTGGCCCTGGAGCCGGTGCGTGGGGAGACGTCCCCGCGGGTGACGCACCTGACGTACGCAGTCCGCGAGCGGTAGGCGCACGGGCCGACGAGAACGAACACCCACGCGTACGTCTCTGCCGGTGTGATCAATCGGTTCTCTGTTGGGCGCGTCCGGTGTGGAGGAATCGAGCACGACCGGAGTCGTCGGTGTCGAGGAACTCCACCAGCCCCATCCCCGTACCCGCGGCGTCGGTCCGTACGAAGAGGTCGCCGTCGACCTGGCGCAGTTCGCTCCGAATCGACTCGGCCGATGATCCGGCCCTTTCGGCCAGCGTGAGCGCCTCGCGCCGATCGGCAACCGTGAGCCACAGGCGACCGTCGTCGTCGAGAGTGACCTCGTTGAGTGCCGGTCGGGTCTCGTAGCGGCCGACGTATCGATCGGGGTTTGACGTTCGACTGGTGGCGGGCGGCGAAGGCACCGTCGGTCGCCGCCCGACACCGGCGAGGTCATGCAGCAACGGGTCGATCACGTCGCGCATCAGCGGCCCTGCAGCGCCGCCGTTCGTCAACACCGCGACCGCGATGCCCTCCTCGGGCACTATTCGCAGCATCGCGGCCACGCCGATCATGTCGCCGCCATGCTCGACGACTCCCGGTCGATCGGACAGGAACCAGCCGAGACCGTGCCCGCTCGGAGCGCCGATCGCGGCCGGGTGGTCGACCTGCCGTACGCGCATGGCACGCGCGCTTTTCGCGGACAGCGGCCGGTCACCGTTGCGTGTGGCCCCGTCGGCCAGGTGCATGCCGGCGAACGCGATCAGCGCCCGCGCTGACATCGCCAGCTGGTTTCCGGCCGCCGGGTTGGAAGGCGGCATCACCGCCCATACCTGCAGCGGCCGCTGCGGCGCGTCGGGTCTCGGTCGGGCGTGTCCGATGGCGGTACGAAAGCCCAGCGCCTCGTTCGCGCAGAAGGCGATCTCGTCGATGCCCAGCGGCTCGGCCAGGTACCGCCGAACCGCCGTCGAGTACGACATCTCGCGCTGCACCTCCACCAGCCTGCCCAGGACTCCGTACCCCGCGCTGCAGTAGGAGTACATCGTTCCCGGCCGGGTACGTTGCGGGGCGTTCGCGACCAGATCTCCGACGAACCGCTCCAGTGCATCCTCGCCGTCGGTCGTCGCAGCCCAGATGTCACCTTCGAACCCGCCGGTGTGTGTCAACAGGTGCCGGATCGTGATCTCGGCGCTGGCCCGCTCGTCCGCGGTCCGGAACTCCGGCAGGTACTCGCGGACCGGGGTGTCCAACTCGCACAGACCGTCGTCGACCAACTGCATCACCAGGGTCGCAGTCCATACCTTGGTGATCGACTGGATCATGAACACCGAGTCAGGGGTCACCGGGACCCGCGTCCGAAGATTCACCACGCCTGCCGCGGCCTCGACGACCTGTCCGTCGACAAGCACAGCCATCGACACACCCGGCACGTCGTGAGCCGCAGTCACGCGCGGCAGCTCCTCGTCCAGTCGTCGGCGCACAACGTCAATCCGGCTCAAGGCAACCTCCACACGATGTCAACTGTCGCGCGGTCGGCGGCCCTCGATGAGGACGCCGATCCCGTCGAGGAGGCGGTCGAGTCCGAACCTGAATATCGCGTCGCCCGAGAACTCGCCGTTGCGGGCGTCCTGCGTCGCCAGGCCGACACGCACGGACAGCGGGAACTGCTGCGGATCGACGACGGGTTCGAGGGTGGGCATGATGGCCCGCCACCACTGAGGGTCATTGAGTCCGGTCTCCTCTCGCTCGTGCCGCAACGCCGTCTCCATCCGGGTCATCCCGGCGACATGGAGGAGTACCTGGGTCAGCACCTGGTCCTTCTCGACATCGCTGAGCGGAGTCGACTCGAGCGGAGCAAGCTCACGTTCGCGCTTCTGGAACTCGTGCGGTCCCATCAGTGAGCGAACCGCCTGGAGCTCCGTGAGCCACGGATGCGCCAGGCCGAGCGCGCGGTTGGCGTTGGCGATGTCGGCAAGGCCGCGGCGCCAGTCTCGACGGGGACGCCTACGTGGCGGATACATCTCCCGGTACGCGCGGTCGACCACCAATGCGACCAGATCGCCCTTGTTTCCGAAGGTGTATGCCGCCATCGTGCGTACGCCGAGGCGGCTCGCGACGGTACGCATCGAGAGCCCCACGGACCCTCGCTCGTCGAGGATCGCGGTCGCGGCCGCCACGAAGTCCGCGATAGTGAGGCCGGAGCGCCCGACCGCTTTGGAGTCGTCGCCCCACAGCAGGGCAAGAGTTCGGTCGAATCGCACGATGTCGAACCACCTCCAGCTGTGCTCGATCGACCGTATCCAACTCGATCCGTTACGCTGTATCGATACACCGTATCGATATTGGAGGAATAATGAGACCAACCGAAAGCCCCGCGTATCGGCAGGCGTTGATCGGCTCAGTGGACGCTGCCGCACCCGCGTGCGCAACCGGCTCCATCGACATCGAGGCGCCACGCGACGCAGTGTGGGACACCCTCGCGCATGTCGAGAACTGGCCGAGTCTGCGCGACGACATATCGAAGGCAGTTCCATCCGGGCCACCGGCGACGGGCAGTGGGTTCACCTGGCACGCCGGCGGCGTCCCGGTCACCTCGGCGTTCGCGCTGGTGGAGCGCGCTACCCGTCTGACCTGGGCTAACACTGCACCGGGTATGGCGATGGCATGCGTCTATGAGTTCGACGAGCTCGGCCCCGCCCGGGCCCGGATCCGCTGCGAGGAGTCGATGGACGCCGCCGCCGTTGCGCCACACATCGACGACGGCGTGCTCGCCGATAACATCCGCACCTGGCTCGAGGGCATCAAGGCGTACGTGGAGGGCGCCGGCTCTGAGTAGGGTGGTGCCGCGGCCGCGGCACGTGCGGCTACGGGAGGCGGCATGGCGTCGAAAGCGGGCGATCCGGTCGAGATCGAGGTCGGGCCGTACGTGGTGCGGGTTACGAATCCCGACCGCGTCTACTTCCCGCAGACGGGGGCGACCAAGCGCGACCTCGTCAACTACTACCTCTCCGTCGGCGACGGTGTCGTCAACGCGCTGCGCGAGCGGCCGTGCATGCTGCACCGCTTTCCGACCGGCATCAGCGGCGACAAGGTCCACCAGAAGCGGATCCCGGCCGGTGCGCCGCCCTGGATCGAGACCGTACGGGTGGAGTTCCCCCGGTACGGCAGGCACGCGTACGAACTGTGCGTCACCGACCTGGCGCAGGTGATCTGGGCCGTGCAGATGTCGACGGTCGAGTTCCATCCGTGGAACAGCCGGCGCGCCGACACCGAAGTACCCGACGAGTGGCGAATCGACCTCGATCCGATGCCCGACTGCGACTTCGCCACTGTCCAGCGGGTGGCTCACGTCGTTCACGAGCTCCTCGACGAGCTCGGCGCGACGGGGTGGCCGAAGACGTCGGGGGGACGCGGAATGCACGTGTACGTCCGCATCGCACCCGAGCACGGATTCGCCGACGTACGGCGGGCGGCATTGGCGTTCGCTCGCGAGGTCGAGCGCCGGGCGCCCGACGACGTGACCACGACCTGGTGGCGCAAGGACCGGGATCCGGCGATGCTCTTCGTCGACTACAACCAGAACGCCCGCGACCACACGATCGCGTGTGCATACTCCGTCCGTGGCGTGCCCGATGCAAGGGTGTCGGCGCCGGTGCGGTGGGACGAGATAGACGACGTACGTCCCGAAGACTTCACGATCACGTCGATGCCCTTGCGGTACGCCAAGCTGGGTGACCTGCACGCACGCATCGACGAGGCGGTCTTCGACATCGCACCCTTGCTGGAATGGGCCGACCGAGACGAGCGCGATGGGGCCGAGTCGCCACCGGCCGACTGACGACTCGCTCGGATCTCGCGCTCTAGCGGGGCCTGACCGTCAGCATCTGCGTCATCGTCCCGATCGGCCCGCCGGCGTCGTGGATGACGGTGCTCGTCGTACCCAGCCCGGACGTACCGAACGAGACGGTGGTGTCGAAGCCGAGCCAGTCGCCCTGCGGCTCAGCGAACAGATGAGCAGTCAGGTCGACGTTCGGGAAGACCACGGCCTTGGGATCGGCGCGCACGGTCATGCCGTTCGCGATGTCGAGGAGTCCGACGGCCGCCGCGAGCCGGCTCGCCTTCTCGTCGTCGACGAGCGGCTGCGTGGTACGTACCCAGAACGCCGCGCGCCCGGGCTCGACCTGTGCGCGACGAACCTCGACGGAGCCGATGAACCCGCCCGGCCACACGGTCGCCGGATCCCACGCGGGCGTGTCGTCCGGCGATGGGATCCGCGGCAGCGCGGTGCCGGCCAGGTCGGCGGTGTCGCGCGGTTGTAGCAGCCAGACCCGCATTCGTACGACGTCGCGGTTGTTGTGCCGGAGGACCGCCTCGACCAGCTCGATCGTACGACCGGGCCGCAGGACTTCGACCGATGTCTCCATCTCCTCGACGGGCACCGTGCCCAAGATGTCGTACGAGAGGCGGCCGATGACGAGGTCGTCGCGGCCGCGCCGGTCACGATCCATCTCGACGACGTGCGCGAGCAGCCCGAGGGCGGGAGCGATGTGTTGGTCAGCGGGGTCCCAGGCGCCGCTCACGTTGCTCGTCGCGCGGTACGTTGACGCACCTGTGCGCTCGAAGTACGACATGCTGCGGGCACCTCCGGCTCGGGTTCGAACCTCTACGCTGGCACGACGGCGCCGCCCGCCGGCAGGCGACCCCGCGTGCCTTCGGAACGGCCGGTGGTCATCCCGCGCGGCGAGCGAGGTGGACCGTCAGGTCGCCGGATATCTCAACCCGCTCGGGAAGGGCCGCGGCGACCTGCCGCAACGCCTCGGCGCGCCGTTCAGACGGCAGTTGCAGGTACGCCGACACGGTCGAGAGGTAGCCGACGTACTCGGCCGCCGTACCCGACCAACGCCGCTCGACGACCACCTGCTGTACGTCCGTGAAGAGGTCGGAGCCCATCAGCTCCGTTCCGGGCCACTCCAGGGCCGCATCGGCGGGCGTGCCGTCCGGCGACGGGATGAAGTCGTGGTCGAGGTACGGGCTGCGCGCGGCCTCGTACGTCGCGCGGTCTGCCGCGGTCGCCAGCTGGATCGGAGCGCCGAACGAGGCAAGGGTGCCGCCAGGTCGCAGCAGGGCAGCGATTCGACGCCACCGGGTCGCCGAATCGGTCCAGTGCAACGAGGCGGCCGCGTACACGAGGTCGTACGTCGGCTCCGTCGAGACCTCCTCGAACGTTGCCTGCTGTGTCGCCGCCCCTGGCACCTGACGACGTAGCTCGGCCAGCATCAACGGATCGGGCTCCGATGCGAGCACCTCCACGCCGTGCCGCACGAAGGCACGCGTGGCCTTGCCCGTACCCGCACCGATCTCCAGGGCAGTCCGCATCGGCCCAGTGCCGTACGCGAGCACGCGCTCGACCAGCGCGTCGGGGTAGCCCGGCCGGAACCGCTCGTACGCCGCCGCGGCCGAGCCGAACGAGAGGGCACGAGGGGTCACGCCGTGATCGTATGGCGGCGAGGCGAGCACGTAAACGCGTTATCCCGTCGGCGCAGCACGGTCGCGTTGTGCGACCTACGCGTCGTGGTACGAGTACCCCTTTCCGGCGATCAGCCGAGCCGCCTGGTCGAACGGCAGCCAGTAGCGTGCGACGCCGAAGGCGGAGTCGACGATCCGCACCCGATCGGTGTCCGAGTCGTACCCACTGATCGTGAAGTAGTGGTAGATCGTCGAGTTCGGATAGTGGTCCGGCTTGCTGGACGGCATCGAGATGATGTTGGCGACCACGGCGCGGTCGGCGTTGACGCTCTCCACGATGTGGTCCCACAGGGCCGCCTTCTGCGAATCCGACATGGGATCGCTGAGCGTCTCCACCGTCTTGTAGTTGCCGGCTCCGAGGTCGTTGAGCACGCCGGTCACCTGACTGATGTGATCGGTCCCGCCGGTGTCTGTTCCGAGGCGGTCCGCGAGCTCCGACTGGGAGTAGCTCTCGATGCCTCGCGCGGTGAGTGCGTGACGGGTTGCGGCCGGCCCACACCAGTAGCCGGTCTCCTGCCACTGGTGGACCGTCTCGAGCATTCGCGAGGACGCGATCTCGACGCGCGAGCTGGTCTGTTGTTGAGTCTGCGGGAGTGCATCAGCGGACGCTCCCGTGCTGACCGCGATGCCCAGGGTGAGGGTCGCAGCCCCGAGACCGGCGGCTATCTGTCGCTTCATGGCGCTGTCCTAACTCGGCATGCTCCCGTGTGGAGCACCGACTGGTCCCTGTGACAGAGCACCTACCCGAAACCCGAGCAGCGAAACCAGAGACGCCGAGACCCCGGCCTCGCGAGCGAGGCCGGGGTCACAAGGTGCGCAACCCGAGGGAGCGGGCCTGATGCCTTTACGCACCTTGTACGTACCGTAGCGGCGAGTAACGCTCCGTCGGAGCACATTCGAGAAAGTCGTCTCCGGCGTAGGGTGCGGCGCATGGTCGAGACGATGGTGCAGCTCCGCGGGGTCGAGATCTGCGTCGACACATTCGGCGACCGCGATGCACCCGCGATGCTGCTCATCTCGGGTGCGGCAGGATCCATGGATGGGTGGGATCCCGACTTCTGTCGCGCTCTCGGCGAGGCCGGGCGATTCGTCATCCGGTACGACCATCGCGATACCGGACGTTCGACGAGCTCTCCGCCCGGCGAACCCACGTACACCGGCGACGACCTCACCCGCGACCCGATCGCGCTCATCGACGAGGTCGCGGGTGGAACGGCGCACGTCGTCGGCATCTCGATGGGCGGCGGAATCGCGCAGTACATCGCCGCGTACGCGCCGGAGAGGGTCACGACGCTCACCCTGATGTCGACGAGCATTGCCGGTACGCCAAGCACG
Organism: Solicola gregarius; assembly: GCF_025790165.1. Taxonomy (GTDB): domain Bacteria; phylum Actinomycetota; class Actinomycetes; order Propionibacteriales; family Nocardioidaceae; genus Solicola; species Solicola gregarius. The sequence continues at coordinate 1,411,321 of NZ_CP094970.1, read as the reverse complement.
CAACGCGATCTGCCATCGATGGCGCCACGTGCGCGAGAGTCGTTCGAGAACCCGCCGCCAGAGCCCGACTGGTCGGATCGGGCTGCGGTGATCGACTACCTGGTCGAGGCCGAGCGCCCGCTGGCCGCGCCGGGTGAGTTCGACGAGGCGTACGCGCGAGCGGTCGCCGCCCGGACCGTCGACCGGACGACCCGCATCGAATCGGCGACCAAGAACCACTGGCTGGACCTGGGCGACAGCGAGTACGACTCACCGCCGATGAGAAACGTGCTCGCGCCGACGCTCGTCATCCATGGGCGCGAGGATCCGATGTTCCCGCCGGAGCACGGTGAGGCCCTGGCCGCGGAGATCGACGGTGCCGAGCTGTTGATTGTCGACGGCATGGGTCACCAGGTGCCGCCGAGATCGACGTGGGACCTCGTCGTACCCGCCATCGTTAGACACACAGATCCAAGGCGTCCTTGACGATTCGCGGGCTTGGCGGTCAGCTGCGCGCGTCGTCGGCCGCCCCCGACACGATGACTGCGGTCCGGAGGCCGGCGAAGGCCGCCGGCGTCGCGCTCACGTATGCCGCGGCAGCGGCAGCGGCGCCTTCGACCGCCAGGCCGTCGCGCCGCAGCTCGTGCTGCGCTTCGAGGATCGAGTCCTCGCCGATCGTCGCTACCTCGTCGACGAAGTCGCGAACCAGCCGGAACGTGTAGCGGTTATCGGGGCCGAGGTCGCCGCGCAGCGAGTCGGCGACGGTCTCGCGCTCGGGTACGTCCACTGGGTGCCCGGCATCAAGGGCCGCCCTCATCGCGGGTGCCCGCTCGGCGCAAACACCGATCACTCGGGCGACAGGGAGAGCGGTCTTGACGGCGATCGCTAGTCCGGACGCGAGACCGCCACCGGAGACGGGCACGACGACGATGTCCAAGCCGGGAAGGGCATCCGCGACGTCGAGCCCGAGGGTTCCTTGCCCGCTGATCACGTCCGGATCGTCGAACGGCGGTACGAACGCGTGGCCGTGCTCGTCCGCGTACGCCTGCGCGCGCTCGATCGCCTCGGTCTGGTCGGCCGCCGACGGGTCGACCTCGGAGCCCAATGCGTGTAGGCCGCGTACCCGGCCGTCGCTCACGTCGCGTGAGACGTACGCGCGTACGGGCAATCCGTGTGCGAGGGCGATGTGCGCCACTGCGCGCGCATGGTTGCCGGTCGAAGCCGTGGTGATGCCCGTGACGCCCCGCTCGAGGTGCGAGAGGACGGCGTTCGCGGCGCCTCGGATCTTGAAGCTTCCGGTCGGCTGCTCGTTCTCGAGCGCGAGGACCACATCGCCGTCTACCAAGGTGCTCCGCGATTCGGAGCGCCGTGTCGCGAGCGGGCGTACGTGCGGTGCGATCCGCGTGCGTGCGGTTGCGATCGTCGACGGGCTCGGGTCTGCGAACGTCACGGCTCGCCCGCGATGCGGGCGGCACGCTCGACCTGCTCGCGGTAGTCGCTCCACCAGGTCGGGTCGCCACCGGGAAGGTTGCTGGTGCCGTCGCGCATCCCTGCCGCACCGTCGATGAGCTCGCGCACGATATCGGCGTGCCCTGCATGGCGATGTGTCTCGGCGATCACATACACCAGGATGAGGTGCAGGGTGACGTCGCGGCGCTCGGGCGGCCAGTGGCGCACGACAACGGGCGCGTCCAGGTCGACGGTGTCGATCGTCTCGTCAGAGTGCTCCCACACCTGCCGGTAGAGGCCGACGACCTGTTCGCGGGTCTCGTCGGGTGTCGCCCACATGTCGACGTTGTCGTCGGCGTCGTCGGTCAACCACGGAAGCAGCTCGAACGGCCGGTCGAAGGTCACGCCGAGGTAGCCGGCCTCCACCCCCGTCAAGTGCTTCACCAACCCGAGAAGGTTCGTGCCGGTCGGCGTGAGCGGGCGGCGTACGTCGTACTCCGAAACGCCGTCGAGCTTCCAGAGCATCACGTCGCGGGCGGTCTGCAGGTATCGGTGGAGGACGTCCTTGGGGTCTGGTGTCGCCATGCGGTGAGCCTGCCACATCGGGGCTAGATCGCGTCTGCCTAAGCGAATCGCGCGACGAAACGTCGCTGCCAGGGTGTCTCGACCGCACGGGGTGCGTAGTGCTTGCGTACGTACGCAACCGCCTCGGGTGCGGGAACCCCGTCGAGGACGGCGAGGCAGGCGAGTGCGGTGCCCGTACGCCCGACGCCTCCTCCACACGCGACTTCCACGCGCTCGGTGTCCGCTCGCCGCCACGCGGCATGCATGGCGGCGCGGGCCGCTTCACGGTCGCTCGGCAGACGAAAGTCCGGCCAGCGGATCCACTCGCTGTCCCAGTCGACGGGCGGATGCGGTCGGCCGAGCAGGTACAGGCCGTACGTCGGCCGCTGACCCGGTGGGAGAGGGCGGCGTAAGCCGCGGCCGCGGACGAGCCTCCCTGAAGGCAGCGCAAGTACGCCCGGAGCCGCGCTGTCCCACGGAGTTGGCATGCCGAGAGCGTACGGCCTAGGTCGCGTCTGCTTGTGCCGCGTCGATCAGGGAGCGGGTCCCCGCGCCCGATCGGTCAAGGCGCGGGAGCGAAGTTGTAGTTGGCTTCTCCTGCGAGTGACCGCAACGCAGCCCGGCGGGATGCGGAGGCACGCGAGCCGGCGGGGCATAAGCAGACACGCCCTAGTGCTCACCGAGCCAGTCGAGCACGACGGCGTGAAGCCAGTCGGTATGCGACAGGTGCAGCGGGTGGCCGCCGCCCTCGACCTCGATGAACTCTCCACGTGGCAAGGCACCGACGGTCTCGCGTACGACGCGGGGCGGGCAGAACGGGTCGTCGGATCCGGTGATCAGCAGTGCCGGAGAGGTGACCCGGTCGGCGAGGTCGCGGCTGATCGAGCCGCCGGCCGCAGCGATCTCGGCGAGGGCCGCGGACCAGTTCGCGGCCATCGTTCTTGCGTGATCGGCACCGTATGCCTCGGCCAGGTACGCGGCGAGCGGCAGGAGCGATTCCGGTGGGTCGTCGATGAGGCGGCTCAAGCCGGCGCTCGTCTCGGGCGTCGGCTCGAGGTAGCCGGCGGCTCCCCATGCCACGACCGACCGGATGCGGTCCGGTGCGAGGCCGGCCATGACGAGCCCGACCTCGCCGCCGTCGCTGAACCCGACGACATGGGCGGCGTCGATCGCGAGGTGGTCGAGCAGGTCGAGGAACGTACGTGCGTCGTCCCGGTAGAACGTCGCCGGGTACGCGCGTGGCTGGGGGTGCGATCGGCCGGAACCAGGAAGGTCGGCGGCGACGACTCGGAACCCGTCGGCGAGCTCGGCCCGCAGCCGCGCGAACTCGGCGATGCTGCCGCCCCATCCCGGAAGTGCCAGCACGGCCTCCCCTTGGCCTGCGTCCTCGAAGTAGGTCCGCTGCCCGTCTCGTTCGAACCACGCCATCGTCAGCTCGCCTTTCGTGCGCGGTGCCGTCGTACGGCGTCGCGGTTGGAGCATCGCGTGGAACAGTAGCGCTGCCTGCCGGTGCGCGACGTGTCGACATAGACGTTGTCGCACTCGGAGAGCGCGCAGCGGTCGAGTCGGTGCATGCCGCGGCCGGACAGGTGCAGGGCTGTTCCGACGCTCGCCAATGCGCACAGCACGGCTCCGAGCGGAATGTCGTCGGGCCGGTAGTGCATGTGCCACACGCCGTCGTGGTCGGACATCCGCGGATGTGCCGTCGTCTCGGCGAGCAGTCGATTCACGAGGGTCGCCCGCTCCTGCTCGTCCGCGGTGTCGACGATCTCGCACCAGCGGTCGATGAGCTCGAGCGTGGTCGCGAGGTCCGCCTCGTCGATCGGCATGTCGACGGCGACTCCGGCGGTGCGACATCGGCCGACGAGGTCGCCGACCGACCGCGGCCTCGCGTTCGCGAAATCTGCCATCAGCTCGACGGCATCCTGTCCGTAAGGGTTGAGCCACATAAGGCCATTACAGCAGGCTCGAGGTATGAACGTCCACGAGACCCATACCTGGCAGCCGAGATCGCAGCACTCCACGAGCGAGGGGCTGATCGTCTACGAACAGTGCACGTGCGGCCGTTGGCGGGTGACGCTCGCCGAAGGGGAGCACGAGCTCGTACGTACGTCGCCGGTCGCGCGGGCCGCGTAGGGTCGAGTGCATGGCAGACCCGATGCACGACCCGCTCCGACTGCCCGCCGACCTACCCGTACCCGAAGACGACGGCGCCGCTGACCAGCTGTCGGGCACCACCATGCCCGCGCTGGTACTGAAGGCGACGAGCGGCGAGGCGGTGGCGCTCGACGGCCTGGGTCCAGGGCGCACGGTGTTGTATCTCTATCCGATGACCGGGCGTCCCGGTGTGGACCTGCCGGACGGCTGGAACGAGATCCCGGGCGCACGCGGATGCACGCCCGAGGCGTGTGGGTTCCGCGACCACCATCGTGAGCTGCTCGGCGCCGGTGCCGCTCGGGTGTACGGAATGTCGAGCCAGCCCACCGCGTACCAGCGCGAGGTCATGGAGCGCCTGCACCTACCGTTCGCGATGCTGTCGGACCCCGAGTTCGCGCTGGCCGACGGGCTGCGCCTGCCGACGTTCGAAGCGGGCGGCGCGCGGCTGTACAAGCGGCTCACCATGATCGTGCGCGACGGAACCATCGAGCACGTTTTCTACCCGGTCTTCCCGCCGGACGGCCATGCCCGGCAGGTGCTCGACTGGCTCGTCGAACACCCGCGCTGACGGGTCACGGGTCGGGACGCTCGACCATCCGGGCCAGTTTCTCGGGCGCCAGCGCGCAGTAGCTCTCGGTCAGTAGTTCCGCCAACTGATCCCAGTCGTCGAACTCGTCGAGCGCGGCGCCACCGACGTCGCGGCCCCATCGCACCGCGAAGTACGGACTCCCCGCATGTTCGAGTGCCGCGAGCTCCTCACCCGTCACCCGGAACGTCACGACACAGGCGGGCCCGTCGGTACCCGCCGCGCGTGCGTACGCCTGTGGGCGGCCTTCCTCGATGACCAGGGCGTGTGCGAATGTCCGCCCGCGTACCCGCCACCGCACGCCAACCCAGGCAGGTTCCTCGTACGCATCGGGCAGCGCGCGGCAGATGGCGCGAAGCCGCGCTATGGCCGGCTCGGGTACGTCAGTGCGCCCAACCATGCCAGCAGCGTACGACCCCCCGCTGACACCCGCGGGCGTGCGGAACTCAGGGGTACGTCGCGAGCGCGTCGATCATCAGATCCCAGAAGCGTTCTACGTCGACCGCGACGCCCGCGTATGCGTTGGCGGGTCGACCCGTGCGCTCGTACAGGTCGACGACCGTGGCTCCGCTGGTGAGATCACCTTTCGTCTCGATCGAGATCGGCGCGCGTACGCACCCGACCAGCCCGGGGTCGATCACGCGCGCTACCGCGACGGCATCATGGACAGGTGGCGCGGGCAGGCCCCAGATCCGCTCGTACGTCGCGGCGAAGAAGCCGAGCAGGTCGGCGATCGTGGTGGCGAGGTCAGTGCCGAGACGGCGGATGCGCGCGATGATCTCGTCGGTCGCCAGCGCCTGATGCGTGACGTTCAGCCCGATCATGGTGACGGGAATGCCGCTGTCGAGCACCTCCGCTGCCGCCTCCGGGTCGACGAACGCGTTGAACTCGGCGTACGGCGTGACGTTGCCCCGGGTCGTGCTGCCGCCCATCCAGACGATCTGCGCGATGCCGACCGCCGACTCGGGATGCTCGCGCAGCAGGTGGGCGACGTTGGTGAGCGGGCCGGTCGGTACGAGCGTGACGGGACGGTCCGCGGACGCGATCGTCTCGGCCATCAGGGTCGTCGCCGTCGTACTGCTCAGCGGCACCTCCGGCTCGGGCAGGTCGGCGCCGTCGAGGCCGGTCTTGCCATGGACGTCCTGGGCGACGACGAGGTCGCGGACGAGCGGTCGGTCGGCACCGGCGGCGATCGGGACGTCGGTGATGCCGGCGAGCGTGGCGACCCGCCGCGCGTTCTCGGTCACCTTCGGCAGCGTCTGGTTGCCCGCAACGGTCGTGATGGCCCGCAGGTCGAGGGTCGGGCTCGCGTACGCGAGCAGCAGGGCGAGCGCGTCGTCGTGGCCCGGGTCGCAGTCCAGGATGATCGGAGTCGGCATGGCATCATCATCGCGGTCATCCGGGTTCCTTGAACGGATCGCGCTCGGGTGGGTACGTGTGCTCCGAACCGGAGTGTGCTCAGGCGTCGTCGCGTGCGAGGTCGTCGCCGAGCGGCGTGCGGTAGTAGAGCACCGATCGTCCCGAGCGGCTCCGGCGTACCAACCCGGCGTCGAGCATGATCCGTAGGTGCCCGCCGACGGAGCCGAGCGTGTAACCCGTGAGCGCGACGAGCTGGCTGGTCGACTTCGGCGCCTCGAGTAGCGCGAGCACGCTCGCCCGCGCAGGGCCGATCAGCCTTCGAAGGGCGGTCGGCGTGGTGGCCGGCTCGGGGCTCGCCAGAACGCCGGAGCACGGATAGACGACCGCGTACCGGTGCGGCTCGTCCCAACCGACCCAGCTGTGCCGGGTGGCGGACGGGATGAACAGCAGTTCCGCGTCGGCGATCTCGCGCGGTGGGTTGTCGAGTGCGTTGATCCGCAGCCGCCCGTCGCCGAGCCAGCGCACGCCCGGGCCCAGGCCCTCGAGAGCCGCCGCCCAGCCGTGGGAGCTGAGCTGGTGGGTGCGCGCCACGATGTCCGACTCCAGGATCCACCGCCGACGCGTCCAGTCGGGTCGAACCATGTGCGTCCAAACCCATTCGAGGATGTCGGCGCAGCGGTTGGCCAGATCGGGTACGTCGAGCGGAGTGCCCTTCGCCTCGGCGCGCGAGGTGCCGAGGTCTGCGAGCGCGACGTCGCGCGGTGTCTCGCGTACGTGCCGCAGCTCGTCGTGGAAGGTGCGATCCGTGCGATAGGGCGGCGCCACAACGAAGTCGGCGTTCCAGCGTGGCCGAAACGCCGCGTCGAGGAAGGCCTGCGCGAACCCGTCTTCCGCGACGAACTCGCGGAACGCTCGCTGGTGGGCGTGCTGCCACTCCTCGAGCCCCGGCTGTTTGCGTCGCGAACGCAGGGCGAGGGTCGATGCAACGGTCTCGGCGAGTGGAGACACCGCGAACCGGCCGCGGGCGAGTGCCTCTGTGTCGATCTTCCAGTAGCCCATCGTTTCGCCTCCAGGCGAAACTCTACTCTCGCCCGGGCGCGCATTCGACACTGTCCACGTGACCTATCGCCAGTTGTTCGCGGTACGCGAGTTCCGCGTGTTCTTCCTCGCCGTGTGCGCGAACGTCGCCAGCGGGACATTAGCGGGACTCGCTCTCGCGACGCTCGTGTACGCGCGTACGGGCTCGCCGCTGCTGGCCGCGCTCAGTATGTTCGGCCCGGCCTTCGCGCAGTTGGCGGGCGCGCTCACGATGATGTCGATCGCCGACAGGTTGCCCCCGCGTACAGTCCTCGCCACCAGCTCGTTCGTACTCGCGGTCTCGATCGCGGCGCTTGCCCTGCCCGGGATGCCGATCGCCGTGATGCTCGCGATCATCCTGGCCGAAGGGCTGATCGGATCGGTCGCGGGCGGTACGCGCTGGGGCCTCCTCACCGAGATCCTGCCCGACGACGCTTACGTACTCGGGCGCTCCGTGCTCAACATGGCGGTCGGCGCGATGCAGATCGCCGGATTTGCCACGGGTGGCGTGCTGCTGGTCGTACTGTCGCCGCGGGCGGCGTTGCTCGTCGCTGCAGGGCTGGCGGGTGTTGGCGCCGTGGTCACCCGGTTCGGGCTGACCCGACGGCCGGCGAGGGCGGAGGGACGTCCTTCGATCCGGGAGACGTGGCGGGTGAACCGGCTGCTGTGGTCCGGATCGGGCGTACGCGTCACGTACGCCGCGCTGTGGCTACCGAACGGGCTCGTCGTGGGGTGCGAGGCGTTGTTCGTCCCGTACGCCCCGGAGGCGGCGGGAGCGTTGTTCATCGCGGGGGCTCTCGGCATGCTCTGCGGCGATGCAGTGACCGGTCGACTCGTGCCGCCGCACCTTCGGCGCTGGCTCGTGTCACCGGTGCAGGCGCTGCTCGCCCTGCCGTACCTCGCATTCGCGGTCGCGTTGCCCGTGTCTGTCGCGGCGGTGCTGGTGGCCGTCGCGTCGGTCGGGTTCGGTGCCGGGATCATGCTCCAGGAACGGCTCGTGGCTCTCGTACCCGAGCAGGTGCGCGGCCAGGCGCTCGGTCTGCACAGCGCCGGAATGCTCACCATGCAAGGCGTAGCGGCGACACTGTCCGGCACACTCGCGGAGCTGCTGGCACCCGGCGAGGCGATGGCGTGCATGGCGGGCGCGTCGCTGCTCGTCACCGCGCTGCTGTGGCGACCGTTGCGCCGTCCGCCCGCTCAGCGGGACGTTCGCGCGGCGACACGCCGGCATGTCGCACTCGAACGTCCCGCTCAGCGGGGAGGTGGGTCAGGCGAGGCGCCAGTCGACCGGGGCCGCGCCAGCCGCCTCGAGGGCGGCGTTCGCCCGACTGAACGGGCGTGAGCCGAAGAAGCCGCGCGATGCCGACAGGGGGCTCGGGTGTGGGCTCTTGATCACCGTCGTATCGCCGAGCATCGGCTCGAGGGTCTGCGCGTCACGGCCCCACAGCAGGGCGACCAGCGGAGCGTCGCGTTCGACGAGCGAGCGGATCGCCTGCTCGGTGACGGCCTCCCAGCCCTTGCCGCGGTGGCTCGCCGGCTTACCCGGTTGAACGGTCAGAACCCTGTTCAGCAACAGGACGCCCTGCTTCGTCCAGGGCGTGAGGTCACCGGACTCGGGCTCGGCGAGGCCCAGGTCCGTGCCCATCTCGGCGTAGATGTTCTTCAGGCTGGCCGGCACCGGGCGTACGTCGGGCGCCACCGAGAAGCACAGCCCGATCGGATGGCCCGGCGTCGGGTAAGGGTCTTGGCCGACGATCAGCACCTTCACGTCGGCCATCGGTTCCCGGAACGCGCGCAGGATGTTATCGCCGGCCGGGAGGTACGTCCGACCCGCGCCGATCTCGTCGCGCAGGAACGCACCCACCTGGGTGATCGTCGGTTCGACCGGTGCGAGCGCCTCGGCCCAGTCGGGCGCGACCAGCTCGCTCAATGGCTTCGCGGACACGGGCGCCAGCGTAGCGGCGCGGCGGCCGCGCCCGACGGGCAGTGGGATGTTTACCATGTAAACATGGTAAACATTCGCCTTGCATGGTGGATTCACCGCGCAAAGCGGACCTTTACCATGTTTACATGGTAAACATCCAAGGGCGACGGAGCCACGCCGGGGCGGCTGCGCGTCAGGCGCCGTCCAGCGCCCGCAGCATCCGCTTCAGCGCGACCTGGCGGTACGACGCCTCGGCGAGCTCGGCGACCTCGGTCCAGTCGGGTGGCGTTGCGACGAGATCCAGTGCGAGCCAGCCCGAGGGGCCGAAGTACGGAGGCGCGTAGAAGCGGGGGTCCTGCACCAGCGCCGCACGTTCGCCCGGCTCCGGCTTGAACACCAGCGAGTGGTCGTGTTCGTCGTCGGTGGAGTAGACGGTGAAGATCTTCTTGCCCGCGCGGAACGTCGGGCGCCCCCATGCCTCGACCTCACGACACTCGGGAAAGTCGCGGCAGACCGAACGCACCTTCGCCAGCAGCGGGTCGTCGTCCTCGTACATCCGCGGATGTGCCATGAGATCGCACCCTACTCGGCGCGACCGACAGGCTCAGCGCAGTCGCGCCCGCAGCGCCGCGCCCGCCTCGGGCCAGTCGTCGTCGGTCATCGCGTACTGAGCGGTGTCGCGCCAGGAGCCGTCCTTGCGCGGCTTGTGTTTGCGGAGGATGCCTTCGAACGTCGCGCCGAGACGTTCGATCGCGGCCCGAGACTGTGCGTTCAGTGCATCGGTGTGCCACACGACGCGTACGGCGCCGAGGGTGTCGAACGCGCGCTCCAGCAGCAGCAGCTTCGACTCGGTGTTGACGCCGGTGCGCTGGAACCGTCTCCCGAGCCAGGTGTAGCCGATCGCGACCGTACGCAAGGTGGCGTCGATGTCGTAGTACGACGTGCTGCCGGCGACCTCGCCCGACGCAGTGTCGATCTGCGTCCACACGGCTCGAGTGCCCCTGTCGGCGGCCTCGATCGAGTCGGCCACGTGGCGCTCGGCGTCGCCGAGGTCACGCGGGCGGTGATTGCTGAGCCAGGTGAACACGGCGTCGTCATCGGCCGCGGTGAAGAGGCCGGCCGCATGCTCTGGTCGCACTCGCGTCAGGCGTACGCGCGAGCCGTCGAGGTCCGGCGCCTCGTGCCATGGGGTCGGGTCCGTCGTCACGTTCGTGACCCTAGTGCCCTGTGTACGAAATGATTGGACGTCTTTCGCCGCCCACGCGGCGCCCCGCGGCGTCCTCGTCGTCGGAAATAGTCCCCCGGCGCTAGAGCGCCGGGAGGTGCCCCCACAAGCTATGACCTTCCTCCTCGGCCTTGCGGATGCATCCACCTGGACGACGTTTTCCGTCAAACCACTTCGTACACAGGACCCTAGCCGACACCCGGCTGACACGGTGCGTGCACGGGCGACAGCGAATCGACAGCGAACTGTGACCGCCACCCTGCACGCTCTGGTCACCCGGCGACAACGGTCGCCGCAATGACTCGGAGGAGACCCGTGAGCAAGACGAGAACAGTTCGCAACGCATTGGCCGGTACGGCGGTGTCCGTGCTGGCCGTCGGATTGGTCGCCGCGCCCGCCCAGGCGGACCACGGCCACGACAACCCGTGCAAGCCGAGCCGCGTGCACTGCAAGTTCAAGGCGAAGAGCAACCTCAGCGCGGTCCCCAGCGACCAGGGTGGACGCAACGCAAGGACGCGGATCACGGGATTCCGCGGCGGAGGCAAGTACGCCGCGGACTTCCAGGCGTACGACGAGGTCCTGTACCTGCGTGACGACAACGCCGACAGCCACAAGGCGCTGGTGAAGGTCAGGTACTACGGGCCGGGCGGTCCGTACAAGTACCGCTACAAGACCGGCTCGAGCCGTGCGATCCAGCTCGGCAGCGACAACGACCTGACCGAGAACAAGCGGATCAAGATCAAGCTGTGCATCGACCACCACGGCTGCACGAAGTGGGCGAAGGCCTACACCTGATCGTCCGCGCTGATCTTGGGCCCGTGGCGGGCCTCAACGACCCCCCTCCGTCCGCCACGGGCCCAAGCATGTCCTTCACCAGGTCCCACGCATGCCGTCCAGCAGATAGCCTTCGGCGTCGTGTCGATCTTGCCGTCCGCGATCCGCACGGTGGGGGAGCTGGGGCCGCTGCCCGCACAGAGCCTCACGGGGGGCTACTGTCCGGGATGCGGCGGCCTCCGTGCGCTGCGCACACGTTGGATCGGTGACCACTCGAGGCCACCTGCCTTAGCCTGCTGAGGACCTCTCGCGACCGGCCGCCTGCCAGGGCGGCCGGTCGCGGTATGCGGTCAGGACGAGACCGCGACCACGGCGAGCAGGACGTACACGCCGCCGGTTGCGCGGTTGACGCGGCCCTGCAACCGCGGGGACTGCCCGATCCGCCCGCCGATGCCGCCGGAGACCAGGGCGTATGTGCCGTCGCAGAGCCCGGCGAGCACGACGAAGCACAACCCGAGCGCCAGCATCTGGGTCGGTGCGGGACCGCGCGACTCGTCCACGAACTGCGGCAGGAACGCGATGAAGAAGATGCACGTCTTGGGGTTCAGCAGGTCGACGAGAACCCCGTCGCGAAAGAGTCGCCCCCGCGAGGAGGTCCTGACCCCACGGTCCGTTTCGGTGTCGGGGGACGTCAGGCGGAACTGCCGGACCGCGAGGTAGACCAGGTATGCGGCGCCGGTCCACTTGATGGTCGAGAACGCAACGGACGATGCCGCGAGCAACGACGCCAGACCCGTTGCGGCCGCGACCGCGTGCAGGAGAGCTCCGGTCTCGAGCCCGAGCATCGCCATCAGCCCGGCGCCGCGTCCCTGCTCGATGCTGCGGGTCATCACGTAGACCACGGACGGGCCGGGTACGACCAGGAGTGCGAACGTCGACGCGGCGAATACCAGCAGCGTCTGTGTCGTCGGTAGCATCGGGCCCCCATTCCTCGCGGATTGCGAGGAACGTTATGTACAGTCGCTGCCACGCCGCTGTCGTCGCGCTGTCACCGATCGGCCGCGGCCGAAAGTCACGTCCGACCGGGAGTGTCACGTGCTCGAGATCAGGCTGGTCGGCACCGTCGAGGCACTGCTCGACGGGCAGCCGGTCGAGCTGCCCGGACGACGGGTCCGAGCGTTGCTCGCCGTGTTGGCCCTCACTCCGGGGGAGACCGTCTCGGTCGAAAGCCTCGGGACCGCGATCTGGGGCGAGGATCCGCCCGAGCGCGTACGCGGCAGCCTGCAGACGTACGTCGCGCGGATGCGGCGGGTGCTCGGCGGCGAACGGGTCGCGACCCGTCGTGACGGGTACGCGTTGCTCGTCCCTCGCGATGCCGTGGATCTGCTCGCGCTGTGGGACGGCGCCCAGGGCGCGCGCCGCGAGGCCGACTCGGCGGACGAGTGCGCGGCGCTGGCGGCGGTACTGGCGCGGTGGCACGACGAGCCGTTCGGCGAGGCGCCGTCGGAGTGGCTCGACCGGAACGAGCGCCCACAGTGGGAGGAGCGTCGCCTGCAGGTGTTCGAGCGGTGGGTCGACCTGTCGTTCGAGGCGGGCAACCATCGTTCGTGTCTCGAGGAGCTGAACCAGGAGGTCGAGCGACACCCGCTGCGTGAACCGCTCTGGGTCAGGCTGCTCGGGGCCCTCGATCGGATGGGGCGCACTGCCGAGGCGCTCGAAGCGCTATGAGGGCGTGCGCAAGCGGCTCGCCGAGGAATTGGGCGTCGACCCGTCGCCGGACCTGCGCGGGGTCTACGCGACGCTGCTCGAGCGGGCCGACGAGCACGCGAATCTCGATGAACAGCGTGTGCCGGCGGTCGTACCGCACCAGCTGCCGGCTCGCATCAGGGGCTTCGTCGGGCGGGACGACCAGCTCAGTGACATGGATCGGGTGCTGACCCGGTCATCGGGCCAGCCCGACGGCGCCGTCCTGGCACTGCATGGTCCGGCAGGCGCTGGCAAGACCACCCTCGCCGTCCACTGGGCTCATCACGTCAGGGACGAGTTTCCCGACGGTGAGCTGTTCCTCGACCTGCGGGGCTATGGCCCCGGTGATCCGATGAGCACGGAACAGTCCTTGGCCGCCTTGCTCCGCGGTCTCGGGGTTCCGGGGGAGCGTATCGCCGACGATGTCGACGACCGGCGCGCGATGCTGCGATCGGAGACGCACGGCCGACGCATGCTGGTCGTGCTCGACAACGCGCGAGACGCCGAGCAGGTTCGCCCGTTGCTGCCCGGCGCGGACGCGTTCGTCCTCGTGACGAGCCGTACGCAGCTGCGCGGACTCGCCGTGCGCGAGGCCGCGGACCGGGTCCGCGTCGACCCGATGTCTCCGGCCGAGTCGATCGCCTTGCTTCAACGTCGGACCGGCGGCGACGTCGGCGAGGCCGCGCTGCGCGAGCTCGCCGAGCTTTGTGGTCACCTGCCGGTCGCGTTGGCGGTCGCCGCCGAACGCATCGGCCGGGTTGATCACGATCCACATCCGGTCGAGGCCTTCATCGCCGAGCTCGGCGACCACCGGAGCCGGCTGGGTGCTCTCGACAGCGGCGACGACGACCCGCTCACCAATGTGCGTGCCGTACTCGACTGGTCGTACCGCTCCCTCGATGACGACTCGGCGCGGACGTTTCGCCTGTTGGGACTGTATTCGGCGCCGTTGATCTCGACCGGTGCAGTCGCCGCGCTGATCGGGGTGGAGCCGGCGAGGACGAACCGGCCGATCGATCGGTTGACGGATCGTCACTTGCTGACGCCGATCCGCGACGGGCACTACGTGATGCACGATCTCGTACGCGCGTTCGCGGCTCAGGTCGCCGACGAGGAGCCGGAGCCCGATCGGGTGGCCGCAACACGGCGACTCCGCAACTGGTTCGCCCACTCGACCGCACGGGCGAGGCTTGCGTGGGCGCCGCGCATCGCCGGGGTGCACCTACCAGATCTCGAGCCCGGGGTCGCCCCGGAGAACTTCGACTCCCCGAAGGCCGGGTTCGCGTGGCTGGAGACGAACGCCGCCTACGTGCTCAGGCTCGTCGCAGCGTGTATCGAGGACGAGGATGCAACGGGTCACCAGCTTGCGCCGCTGTTGTTCTCGTACCTCCAGAGCAGCGGAATGGCGACGGACTCGTTGGAGCTGTTCCGGCGCGCGGAGGAGTCCGCCAGGCGGCTCGGAGACGCCGTGGGGCAGGCCGCGTGTGCGAACAGCGTGGCCGGCTGCCACTTCGAGCGCAACGAGATGGATGAAGCCATTGGCGCGGTCGAGCGAGCGCGTGACCTCTACGCGGCTGCGGGTGACGTCGACGGTGGGCTTCGCGCGCAGAGCAACCTCGCGGTCGCGCTCTACACACTCGATCGGGTCGACGAGGCGATTGCTGCGTTCGAGCGCGCGATCGACGACGCGCGTGAGCTGGGGGCACGGGGGCGGCTGGGTTGGAATCTGTTCAACGCCTCGGACGTCTACCTGTCGGCCGGCAGGGTCGATGACGCAATCCACGCTGCGGAGGAGTCGGTCGACGTGCTCGGGGAGGCTGACTCCGATGCGCGCGCACTTGCCGTCGACAACCTCGGCGACGTGCAGGCCGCAACCGGACGATTGGCCGACGCGGTCGAAACGATGCGCACGGCGATCGAGGCGTATCGCGCTTTGTACATGCGTAAGGACGAGGCGAGTGCATTGCGCAAGCTCGGCATCTTCCACCGTGACCTCGGCGAGCGAGACGCGGCGCGTGACTGCTGGAGCGAGGCGTTGCAGGTACTCAGCACGATCGGTGTCGCGGAGACCCGAGAGGTCGGTCGAGAGGAGCTGACGCTCCTGATCGAGAGCCTGGACGTACCCGTCAGCGACGCGTGAGACGGTCGAGATACGCGACGAGCAGCGCCTCGCGAAGCGCCGGGGGAGCGGCGTCGAGCAGTGCGTTCACCGGTGCCATCCGCTCGGGCATGCCGACCGTGCCGTCGCCGCCGAGCCCGGCGATCTGCAGCAGTCCGTCGAACGCCGCATCGTCGAGTGTCGCGGGGTCGATCGCCTGCGCCGCCTCGACCAGCTCGGAGGCCACTTCGATCGGGCCGGAGGCGACGGCCGCGTCGACGGCTTTGCCGAGCGCCGTCAGGAACTGCGGTACGTGCGGCGCCGTCGCTGCGCTGAGCGACAGATGCAGCGACGGGCGCATACCGCGGAAGCTCAGCTGAGGCTGCACGTACCAGCCCTGGTCGAGCATCTCGTCGGCGATCGTGAACACGTCGCAGGCGTCGTCGGTCTCGACCGCGAGCAGCGTCGAGTCGGGCGCCGCGATCAGCGACAGGTGCTCGATCGTCGCGATTCCCGCGATCAGCTCGTCGACACCGGAGCGTGCATCGCGGGCCAGCTGCGCGTACCCGTCGGACCCGATGTGCTGTACGACCGCCCACGCGGCCGCCAGCGGCCCGCCCGACTTCGTCGACTGCGTTGTGCTGTTGAGCATCGTGTAGCCGGGCCAGTCGGCGCTGGCGAAGAACTGCGGTCGCCTGAGCTCCGGGTCGCGATGCAGCAGCAGCGAGACGCCCTTCGGGGTGTACGCGTACTTGTGCAGGTCCACGGAGATGCTGGTGACGCCGCCGACGGCGAACGTCCACGGTCCGGCAGGGGGCTCGTCGAGGTACGGAAGCACCCACCCCCCGATGCACGCGTCGACGTGGCAGCGTACGCCCGCAGCCTTCGCCGCCTGCGCGATCGGGCGTACGGGATCGACGACGCCGTGTGCGTACGACGGAGCCGATGCCACGACGAGCACGGTGTCGGAGTCGATCGCGGCAGCCATCGCGTCGGCGTCGGCGCGCATCGTCGAGGGGTCGACGTCGACCATGTGGCGCTCGACGCCGAAGTAGTGGCACGCCTTGTGGAAGGCCGCGTGTGCGCTGGTCGCCATGACGACGTTGGGCTTCCGTACATCGGTGCGCGCATCACGCGCCGCCTGCACGGCAAGCAGGATCGACTCCGTGCCGCCCGAGGTGACCGTGCCGACCGCAGTGTCAGGGGCGTCGAGGAGGCCGGCGGCCAGGTCGATCAGCTCGTTCTCCATCGCGAGCAGGCTCGGGAACGCCGTCGGGTCGAGCCCGTTGCTCGATGCGTACATCGACAGCGCCTCGCGTCCGATCGCGTCGGCGTCGCGCAGGCCGGAGTCGTACACGTACGCGAGCGTGCGCCCGCCGTGAGTGGGCACATCGCCGGCGCGCATTGCCTGCAGGCGTTCGAGGATCGTCATGATGCTCCCTCTTCGGTCGGTGACTGCCGGGCTGCCGCGCGCACCTCGGCCGCACCCAGACGATATCGGCGCAGGGCCAACAGGCTGAGCAGCACCAGGGCGGCGGGCACGACCGAGAACCCGGCGGCGATCGCGATCTCCGCACTGTGCGGTTGATCCGCGTCTCCGCCCGTCGACGAGACGTACCCGCCGACGGCGAGTACGAGCGCGTACAACCCGGGGCCGAGCGCGAGGCCGAGCGTCTCGCCGGCGGTCCAGACACCGGTGAACACGCCGATGCGATTCTGACCGGTACGCGCCGCGTCGATCGCAGCGACGTCGGGCAGCATCGCCATCGGGAAGACCTGTGCACCTGCGTACCCGACTCCGGCAACCGCAGTGGCCACGTACACGATGATCGCCGGCCCGGACAGAGAGGCGACGAGGCCGAGCGCGCCGGCGGCCAGCAGCACCGAGGCACTCGTGTACCCACGCCGCTTGCCGTACCGGTCGGCGAACCGCGACCACGCGCCCGAGACCAACAGCGCGGGTGCCACGAAACAGGCGAACAACACGCTCGACTGCCCGCGTGAGTCGAGCAGGTAGCGCGCGACGTAGTCGACCGCGGCGAGCATCGCGCCGGTGGCAAGGGCCTGCAGTACGAAGGTCGTGAGCAGGTGCCGGAACTCCGGTGCCCGCGCGACGACGGCGAGTTGGGTACGAAGCCCGTCGCCGCCCGCCTCGGTGGGGATCGACGGTGCGGAGCGGGTGCCGAAGTACGCCCCAAGTACGCCGATGAGAAGCAGCGCTGCGACGTACAAGCCCATCACGCGGTAGCCGGTGTGTCCGCCGATCGCGTCACGTACGGCCGGGGCGGTGGCACCCGATACGAGGATCGCGAGCGCGAGCACCGCGACTCGCCAGGTCATCAGCCGGGTGCGCTCGTCGTAGTCGTCGGTCATCTCGGCAGGCATCGCGACGTACGGCACCTGGAAGAACGCGTACGCGCTCGCGCAGCCGAGGAAGGCGACGACCACCCAGGCGGCTGCGAGCGCGGTGGGTTCGCCAGGTCCGGCGAACAGCAGCGCGAAACACACGGCGAGCGCGATGCCGCCGCGGAGCAGGAACGGACGGCGCCGGCCGCGGCGAGACGTCGAACGGTCGCTGATCCGGCCGGCGATCGGGTTGAGCACGACGTCCCACGCCTTCGGCACGAAGACGATGAACCCCGCTGCGAGTGCGGCGATGCCGAGCGTGTCGGTCAGGTACGGGAGCAGCAGCAGCCCGGGCACCGTTCCGAACGTCCCCGTGGCAACGCTGCCCAGCGCGTACGAACGGCGTACGCGTGGGGTCAGGGTCACGAGGCGGGTCCGTCGGCCAGGGCTCGCGACGAGGCCGAGGAGTGCCGGCGTTTCGGGTTGGTGCCGATGTCCGGCCGGGGTCCGTTCGGTGCGGTCGGCGTCGTGTTGGCGTTCGTGGCGGTGGCCGCCCGCGCACCGTCGGCGCGGCCGTGCTCGGCGCGGCTGTGCTCGTCCAGGCTGTGCTCGTCCAGGAAGGCGTCCAGGGTCCGCCAGGTCGTACGCCGCGCTGCGCGGCCCGTGAGCAGACCGAGGTGGCCGCCGGGCACGACCTCGAACCGGGCCGGTTTCGCCTTCGGCACCAGGGCCATCAGCGCGCGTACCGATGGAACGGGAGCGATGCCGTCGCTGCTGCCCGCGAACACCAACAGGGGAGTGGCGAGCGTCGCGATGTCGACGGTACGGTCGCCGACCTGCAGCCGACCGTGTGCAAGCGAGTTGTCGCGCACGAACCGGTGATACAGCTGGCCGAACGACCGCCCGGGGTAGGCGATCATGTTCTCGGTGAACCGGTCGACCGCCTCGATCTGGGCGAGGAACTCTCGATCGTCGAGGTGCCGCGCGATCGCGAGGGGCTTGGTGATCATCTTGTCGAAGCTGTAGTACTGGAACACCCGCTTGACGATGGGCTTCGGTGCTCCGCCGAGGATCCGGTACGCGAGGCTCAGCGGCACGCCGTCGGCGACGTTGAGCAGCGGTCGCAACGGCGCGATGAGCGGCACCTGCTCGACGTCGAACGGGCTGCCCAGCACGGTCATCGACGCGATCGGCAGATCATGCTGGTCGGCCGCGGTGAGCACGGCGAAGATGCCGCCGAGGCTCCAACCGACCACGTGTACGGGCCGGTCGCCGGCATGCTCCGACGCCGCGCGGATCGCCTGCGGGATCACCTCGTCGACCCAGTGCTCGACGCCGAGCCGACGGTTGGAGAACGACACTGCGCCGTACTCGACCAGGTAGGTCGGCCGACCGCTGCCGACGAGATGCTCGACGAGGGAGCAGCCGCGCCGCAGGTCGAAGCACATCGAAGGTGCGGCCAGCGGCGTCACCAGCAGCACCGGCTCGCCTCGACGCTGGACGCCCGCGTGTGGCCGGTAGTGGTAGACCTCGCGTAGCTCGCCGTCGTCGATCAACGTACGCGGCATCGGGCGCAGGTCGGCGTGGTGGCCGTACAGCGCCTTGTGCGCGACGTTGGTGGCACCGTCGACGATCTGGTGCGGACGCGGGATCCAGGCCATGTGCGAAGCATATTGCGCGTCCCTGCCCGGCTGGGTGCAGGCGCTACAGCGCGGGGGCCGCCGTCAGACCGGCCGTGGGTGCTTGTCGTGGTGCGTCTCGCTGCCGGCGAGGCGGTCGAGGAACGACTTCGCCCAACGGTCGATGTCGTGCTCGCTCACGTACTTGCGCATCGAGCGCATCCGCCGAGACTTCTCCCGGTCGGGGGACTCCATTGCCTGCAGCAGCGTCGCCTTCATGCCGTTGATGTCGTACGGGTTGACCCGGTACGCCTGCTTGAGCTCGTCGGCGGCGCCCGCGAACTCGCTGAGCACCAACGCCCCCTGGTCGTCGTAGCGGCAGGCGACGTACTCCTTCGCGACCAGGTTCATGCCGTCGCGCAGGGGCGTGACCACCATGATGTCGGCCGCACGGTACAGCGCGGCCATCTCCGCCTTGGGGTACGACGAGTGCAGGTACGTGATGGGTACCCGCCCGATGCGGCCGACGTCGCCGTTGATCCGGCCGACGAGGCGATCGATGTCGTCGCGGAGAACCTTGTACTGGTCGACGCGCTCGCGCGACGGAGTCGCGACCTGGACGAAGACCGCGTCATCGAGGTCGATGCTGCCCTCGGCGAGGAGCTCCCCGAACGCCCGCAGCCGTTGACGAAGACCCTTGGTGTAGTCGAGGCGGTCGATGCCGAGCAGTACGTGCTTCGGCGCGCCGAGCTCCTCGCGGATCTCGTCGGCGCGCTGCTCGGTCGCGGGATCGCGGGCGAGCTTCTCGAACGACTCGGCGTCGATCGAGATCGGGAACGAGCCGGCGGTGACCAGCCGGCCGTCGGGCAGATAGACGGTGTCGCGGTGCGTCTTGTGGCCGACCCGCTGGCGTACGAGCCGGACGAAGTTCTGCGAGGCCCCCTGGTGCTGGAAGCCGACCAGGTCGGCGCCGAGGAGCCCCTCCAGGATCTGGCGGCGCCACGGCATCTGCTGGAACAGCTCGGTCGGGGGGAACGGGATGTGCAGGAAGAACCCGATGCGCAGATCGGGGCGCATCTCGCGCAGCATCGCGGGAACCAGCTGCAACTGGTAGTCCTGCACCCACACCACGCCGCCGCGCTCGGCGACGTCGGCGGCGCGCTGCGCGAAGCGCCGGTTGACGCGGACGTACGCCTCCCACCACTCGCGGTGGAACTCCGGTGGCGCCACGACGTCGTGGTAGAGCGGCCACAAGGTGCCGTTGGAGAAGCCCTCGTAGTACTCCTCGACCTCCGAGTGGGTCAGCGGGACGGGGACGAGCTCGAGCCCGTCGTCGACGAAGGGCTCTAGCTCCTCGGCGGGGGCGCCGTGCCAGCCGATCCAGGCGCCCTCGTTGCGCTGCAGCACGGGTTTGAGTGCCGAGACGAGGCCGCCCGGCGACGTGCGCCACGCGGTACGACCTCCGGGCAGCGTGACCCGGTCGACCGGCAGGCGGTTGGCGACGACGACGAATGCGGCGGTGGGGGGATTGCTCAAGGCGTCCTCCTCGGGTCCTCGGGGCGAGCCTATCCCGCGGGCGATCGCCCGTTCGGTCGTCGGGCGAGGTCAGGCGGTGTGCTCCAGCATCCGAAGGACGTCCGCCGCGTGGATCGGGTCTGGGAGGCGTTTGGTCATCCGGTCTCGAGCCAGCCGTTGCAGCAGCTCGTTCGCGGGAGTCGGCACATCGTGGACACGGCCGAGCTGTACGATCTCGCCGTTCAGGTAGTCGGTCTCGATGTCACCGGTCTGTCGCTGCACGCTCTGCCACGACGACCCGCCCTCGCGCGCTTTCCCGTGGATATCGCCGATGCGAAGGACGCCCGACCGGCGCGCCCGATCCTCGTCGGCGGTTGCGACGGCGTGCCCGGCCGCGGCGAGCACGGCCTCCCCTTCGGCGCGCACGACGTCGTCGAGCCGGCCACCGCGCTCGTCGTGACCGCAGATCACCTCGATCGCATTGCCGAGGTTGCTCAACAGCTTGCGGTACTTCCAGCGGGCGATGTCGTCGACCGCGTACGAGTCGAACGCGGCCGATCGGAAGTCTTCGGCGACCGTCTCCGCGGTCGCGTCGACACCTCCCGGATGGCGTCCGAGATCGAGCATGCCGGTCACCGGGCTCGACCAAGCCTGAACGACACCAGGCACGAGATGGGTGGCCGGCAACGCGACGCATACCGCGTAGACGTTTGCGAACAGGCGCAGTGCCGCCCGCTCGTTCGCGACACCGTTCTGCAGGCACACGACCGGAGTACGCGCAGAGGCAGCGACGGCGAGCGATTCGAGTGCCGCGTCCGTCTGCTGGCTCTTGACCGCCAGGAGCACGGCATGGTCGTCGGTCCAGTCGACCTCCGCCGGGTCGCCGACGGCGCGCACGTCGACCTTCTCCGTACCGGTGGGTGACTCGATCCGGAGGCCGGACTCTCGCATTGCGGCGAGATGCGGGCCGCGAGCGATGAGCGTGACATCGTGACCAGCCTGCGCGAGACGCCCTCCGACCACGCCGCCGATCGCTCCTGCGCCGAGCACCACGTACTTCATGGCGCCAGCATGCCAGCGGCCACCGGACGATCGGGATCAGAGGCCCGATGGAACCGAGCGTGGGTTGAGCCGTGCGAAGCCCTCCTGCCGTTCGTACGGGAAGTATGGGTACGGTGCGACGGTCGCGCTGGCGGCATCGAGGATGGCGATCTGGTCCGGCGTGAGCTCCCATCCGACCGCGCCGAGGTTCTGCCGCAGCTGCTCCTCGTTACGGGCGCCGATGATCACCGACGACACCGTCGGCCGTCGGAGCAGCCAGTTGATCGCCACCTGGGGAACCGACCTGCCGGTGTCCGCGGCCACCTTGTCGAGCGCGTCGACCACGTCGTACAACCGCTCGTCGTCGACCGGCGGACCGAAGTCGGCGGTCGCGTGCAGGCGGCTGCGCTCGGGGAGCGGCTGCCCGCGGCGTACCTTGCCGGTCAACCGGCCCCACCCGAGGGGGCTCCACACGATCGCGCCGATGCCCTGGTCGAGACCCAGCGGCATCAACTCCCACTCGTAGTCGCGTCCGATCAGCGAGTAGTACACCTGGTGCGCGACGTACCGCGGCCAGCCGTGCGCGTCGGCGGTGGCGAGAGACTTCATCAGCTGCCAGCCGGAGAAGTTCGACACGCCGACGTACCGCAGCTTTCCCGAACGCACCAGGTCGTCGAGCGCCTGGAGAATCTCCGGGATCGGTGTTGCCGCGTCGTACGCGTGTAGTTGGAACAGGTCGATGTGGTCTGTACGCAAACGGCGCAACGAGTCGTCGACGGCACGGATCAACCGCGAGCGAGAAGTGCCCGCATCGCCGGGTCCGTCACCCATCGGCAGGCCGGTCTTGGTCGAGACGAGGACCTCGTCGCGGCGGCCACGCAGCGCCGCGCCGAGCACCTCCTCGGACGCGCCGTCGGAGTAGACGTCGGCGGTATCGAACATCGTCACACCCGCGTCGAGGTTGATGTCGATCAGTCGTTTCGCCTCGGTGACGTCGGTCGTGCCCCAGTTGCCAAACAGGGGGCCACGCCCGCCGAACGTTCCTGCGCCGAACGAAAGCGCGGGCACCATCAGCCCTGACGCGCCGAGTCTGCGGTATTCCATGAGAGCTCCTTAACGGGATGACCATACCGTTAAGACCGTAGCAGGATCGCGGGCTTAACGGTATGGTCATCCCGTTATGAGTTCTCTGACGCGTCCCGGCGGACGCACTGCGCGCGTACGTGACGCGGTCCTCCGCGCGACCGGCGACCTGCTCGCCGAGAGCGGATTCGCCGCGCTCGACCTGGCCGAGGTCGCACGGCACGCGGGGGTCGGGCGCACCACGGTCTATCGCCGCTGGGGCACGCCGACGGGTCTGATCGCCGATGTGCTGGTCGCGATGGCAGACGAGTCGGTTCCTCGTGCGCGTACCGGCTCAATCGCGGACGACCTGCGGGCCAATGCCCGGCTCGTGCGGTCCACGCTGGCCGACGTACGCCAGGGGCGACTGTTCAAGGCGGTCGTTGTTGCGGGTGCGTGTGACGACCGGGCCGCGGACGCGCTGCACGGGTTCTATGCGGCGCGTATCGACGAATGGGCGCCCTGCGTCGACGAAGCGATCGGGCGCGGACAACTTCCCGACGGTACCGACGCGCGACAGGTCATCGCGGCCGTCTCGGCGCCGCTGTACTACGCGCTGCTGCAGAGCGGGCAACCGCTGACCGAGGCGCTCGCCGACCAGGCTGCCGGCGCGGCACTGGCCGCTGCTCAGGCCGGCGCCTTTGCCGCACGCTGATGGTCGCGCGGCTCGCTGTGGGCTGCGCCGAACATTCGCGATCCCGGGGGCGTGGTTCCCGCCGAGGTACGGTGTCCTGCCAATCAGAGACGCTGTATTGGCGGGAGTTCGTACCTCGGCGGCCGGTCGGTGATGAGGGCGGCGATGCCGTCGAGTGCGCGGTCGATCACGAAGTCGGTGTCGTCCTCGTACGGGTCGTTGGCGACCACGCGGGCCATCGTCTCGTGCTTGCCGTCGGCCATCGCCCTCTCGATGTAGGGCATCTGCGTCGCCCACCAGTCGTCGTCGCTGATGCCCGTACGATCGGCGGCCTCTTTGTACTCGACGACCCACTGGCTCGCGCCCCGGGCGAGCGAGTCGAGCATCGCGACCGTCCATGCCATCTCGTGGTCGGTCAGGCCGATGCCGTCCATGCAGCGCAGCGCGTCGTCGTACGTGCGGATCGACTCCGGTCCCATCAGCGGTCGGGCCTGCGAGACCTGCAGCAGCCACCGATGGTCGCGGTAATGCGCGATCAGGTTCTGAGTCACGACCCGCAGCCGCGAGCGCCAGTCGTCGCCGAGGGGGTACGGGTCGGGGATGCCGCGCTGCACGGCGTCGAGCATCAGGTCGACCAGCTCCGACTTTCCCGGTACGTAGCGATACAGCCCCATCGCGCCGATGCCCAGGTCGCTTGCGATGCGGCGCATCGACACCGCGGGGAGGCCCTCGGCGTCGGCGACGCCGATCGCCACGTCGACGATCCGCTCGACGGACAGGCCGGGGCGTGGTCCTCTGCTCGGCGCGGCCGTCGTGCCCCACATCAGGTCGAGGGTGCGTTGTAGATCGCCGCTGCCGGAATATTCGGTGGTCATTTGCGCTCATCCTAAAACTGAGTACGCTGTACGTAGTTCTTCGATACAGTGTACGCAGTTTCTACCACGATTACCGGGCGAGCGAAGGAGATCGTGTGACACAGCTGGCGATCGATGCGGCGGGACTCCGCAAGGTCTACGGGCGAAAGAAGGAGCAGTTGGCCGCACTCGACGGATTCGATCTGCGGGCCGCGCCGGGGACGGTCTGCGGATTGCTCGGTCCGAACGGCGCGGGCAAGACGACGGCGGTGCGGGTGCTCACGACGCTCGCCCGTCTCGACGAGGGGTACGCGAGCGTGGCCGGCCACGACGTGGCCTCCGCCCCCGATGAGGTACGCAAGAGCATCGGCCTGGTCGGGCAGAACGCCGCCGTCGACGAGGTGCTCAATGCCAGGCAGAACCTCGTCATGTTCGGCCGACTGTTCCATCTCGACGCGCGGGCGGCCGCGCGTAGGGCCGATGAGCTGCTCGAGCAGTTCGACCTGACCGACACCGGTGACCGGTCGGTGAAGAAGTTCTCCGGCGGTATGCGTCGCCGGCTCGACCTGGCGGCGAGCCTCGTGCTGCGACCCGACGTGCTCTTCCTCGACGAGCCGACGACCGGTCTCGATCCGCGGGGTCGCAACGAGGTGTGGGCGGCCGTACGCATGCTGGTCGAGAGGGGGACGACCGTGCTGTTGACCACCCAGTACCTCGACGAGGCAGACCAGCTGGCCGATCGCATCGCCGTCATGCAGGCGGGCCGGGTGATCGTCGAGGGCACCGCGACCGAGTTGAAGGCGACGGCCGGTGGCGATCACCTCGAGGTCGTCGTCCGCGACCAGGCCGCACTCGACGATGCCCGCACCGTCGTGGCCGAGGCGATCGGGGTCGACGCATCCGTGCGTGCCGAGACCAGCACCGTCTCTGCGCCGGTCGCCGACCGCGTACGTGCCCTGGAGGCCGCGCTCGGGCGGCTCGACGCTAGCGGCATCGCCATCGACGACATCGGCGTACGCCGACCGACGCTCGACGACGTGTTCCTGACGGTCACGGGGCACCGCGTACCCGCGGCGGAAGCCGGATCGGACGACGAGGAGGTGGCCGCGTGAGCATTCTGACCGACACCGTCGGCGACAGCTGGACGCTGACGAAACGCGCGCTGATCCACTGGCAGCGCGAGCCGATGACGCCGGTCGCGGGCATCCTGTTCTCGTTCATGTTCATGCTGCTGTTCGGGTTCTTGTTCGGTGGCGCGATGCAGGTGCCCGGTGGCGGCGACTATCTCGACTTCGTTGTGCCGGGCATCCTCGGCATGTCGATGATGTTCGGTCTCGAGGCGACGATGCTGAACGTCGTGCAGGACAAGTCGGCGGGGCTGGCCGACCGGTTCCGCGCGATGCCGATGTCACGCTCGGCGGTCGTCGGCGGTCGGGCGGTTGCCGACGTCCTCGACTCGGGGCTCAATCTCGTTGCCCTGGTGGGTTGTGGGCTGCTCATCGGTTGGAGGTTCGACGCGTCGCCCGCAGAGTTCGCGGCCGCATTGGGATTGCTGGTGCTGTTGCGGATGTCGATGATCTGGGTCGGGATCTTCCTCGGCGTGATGATCGACTCGCCCGACGCAACTGCGCTCGTGCAGATCCTGGTGTTCCCACTGGGGTTCGTCTCGAGCGTGTTCGTACCGACCGCGACGATGCCGGACTGGCTGGCGCCGATCGCCGACTGGAATCCGTTGTCGGCGACCGTCGCTGCCGTACGCGAGCTGCTGGCGAGCCCTGGCACGGGCGGCGATGCGTGGCCGGTCGAGCACGCCACCCTGCTGGCCGTCGGGTGGCCGATCGTGATCACCTTCGTCTTCGGTGTGCTCGCCGTACGCGGGTACCAGAGACTGGGTAGGTGAGCTTGACCGATCTAGAGGTGTGTTTCGCGCCAGGCGACCCGGCTCGCGAGGGCCGGGTCGTGTTCTGGGGTACGAACGGCAACGAGCTGACCAGCGAGGCGCGCGTCCTCGTTCCGGGCGATGATGGCGTCGAGCATCGCGACGTGCGAGCCCACCGGAGCCGGGTCGAGGACGCGGTGCCGGCCCTGCTGCTCGCCTATCGCGACGCGGCGGCGACGCCGAGCGCGGCCTGGTGGGGGGCGGCGACCGCGCTCGCACTCGACCTGGTCGGGCGCGGCAGGATCCTGTCGCGGTTGGCGTCCGGTGACGTTGACGAGTGGCGCGCCGGGCCGCTGGACGCCGAGGACCTCGGCCGGATCGACGAGCTGGTCGCGTCGATGCCCGCCACAGCACGGGCCCTGCGCGACGAGGGAGCGGACGACCGAGCGCGGTTCGCTGGACTGAGCGACGGGTCGCGGCTCCCCGATGCGCAGCGGTTGCTTCGCGCGTACCTCGACGCCTGTGCAGACGTTCTGCCGCGACTGGGCGATCACGCGGACCCGTCGGCGCCGTACGCGACGCCGTCGGTCGTCGCGCGGCCCGAGCTGCGCGAATGGGCAGACGAACTCGCCGGTGGGCTGCGAATCGTGCTGCGCGTCGAGCACGATGTGGATGCTGGTGACGACAGCGGTGACCTCGCGGCCGCGCTCGCGTTCTATGCGCCCGACGAGCCCGCACGGGTCCTCGACGCCGACCGGCTCTGGTCGGGTGCGCACGACTTCGGCCCTCGTGCACAGGTCGATGCCGCGCTCGCGATCCGACGGGCGGCACGGGTGTGGCCGCCGTTGGAACGCCTGCTCGACCGCGCGGTGCCCGACCGGATCCAGCTGAGCGATGACGAGACGGGTGATCTGGTCGGTGTCGCGGGCGAGCGGCTGCGCGACGTCGGAGTCGAGGTTCGGTGGCCGCGGTCGCTGGTGACCGACGTTCGCGTGCGTGCGCACATCGGCAGTGCCGGCCTGCCCGGGCCGTCGGCGCTCGGCGGTGACCGGGTCTTCGACTTCCGCTGGCAGGTCGCCGTCGGTGACCGCGAGCTGAGCAAGGCCGAGCTCGACCGTCTCGCCGAGTCGACGCGTCCCGTCGTACGTCTGCGCGACCAGTGGGTGGTGATCTCCGGCGACGTCGCCGCGCGTGCGCGGGAGCGTTCGCGTACGCCGCTCTCCGGTGTCGAGGCGATCAGTGCGGCCCTGAGCGGTCGGGTCGACTCCGACCGTGGCCGAACCGCCGAGGTCGCGCCCGCGCCTGCACTCGCGGAGCTCCGCGACCGGATCGCCGCGCGCGAGGACGGCGATGAGCCGCTCGGGCAGCCCGTGAAGCTGCAGGCGACCCTGCGCGACTACCAGCTCCGCGGCGTCCGATGGCTCGACCGGATGACGTCACTCGGGCTCGGGTGCTGCCTCGCCGACGACATGGGACTCGGAAAGACGATCACGCTCATCGCGTTGCATCTCGTGCGCCACGAGCGCGATCCGCGTACCGGTCCGACTCTGGTCGTGTGCCCGGCGAGCCTGATGGGCAACTGGGAGCGCGAGGTCGAGCGGTTCGCGCCCGGGACGCCCGTGCGGCGGTTCCACGGTCAGGGCCGGTCGGTCGACGACGTACGCGACGGATTCGTGCTCACGACGTACGGCACGATGCGCCGGGATGCGGAACGCCTCGGATCCGTTGCGTGGGGGCTGGTCGTCGCCGACGAGGCGCAGCACGTCAAGAACCACCGGTCGAGCACCGCCCGCGAGCTGCGCCGGATCGGTGCGGACGCGCGCGTCGCCTTGACGGGTACGCCGGTCGAGAACAACCTGGCGGAGCTGTGGGCGATCCTCGACTGGGCGGTGCCGGGACTGCTCGGGACGCCGGCTCAGTTCGCGCGACAGTACGCGGGCCCGATCGAGTCGGAGCGTGACGCGGTCGTCGCCGAACGCCTCAAGCGTTTGGTGGGACCGTTCATGCTGCGACGACACAAGACCGACCCCGGGATAGCGCCGGAGCTGCCTCGAAAGACCGAGACCGACCAGTTCGTATCGCTGACCGACGAGCAGATCGGATTGTACGAGGCGGCCGTGCGCGAAGGCATGAGCGAGGTGACGGCCGGCGGTGCTGCGATCGAGCGTAGGGGCAGGATCTTCGCGATGCTCACCGCGCTCAAGCAGATCTGCAACCACCCGGCGCAGTACCTGCGCGAGGACGAGCCGCGGCTGCCCGGCCGCTCCGGAAAGCTCGAGCTGCTCGACGAGCTGCTCGACGTGATCCTCAGCGAGGACGGCGCGGCCCTGGTGTTCACGCAGTACGTCGCGATGGCGCGACTGCTGCGGCGGCATCTTGTCGCGCGTGGCGTCGACGTGTACCTGCTCGACGGCAGCACGCCGGTCGCCCGGCGACAGGAGATGGTCGACGGGTTCCAGGCCGGTGAGGTGTCGGTGTTCCTGCTGTCGCTCAAGGCCGCAGGCACCGGCCTCAACCTGACCCGTGCCGATCACGTTGTGCACTACGACCGCTGGTGGAATCCCGCGGTCGAGGACCAGGCGACCGACCGTGCGTACCGGATCGGGCAGACCCGCCCGGTGCAGGTACATCGGATGGTCGTCGAGGGGACGATCGAGGACCGCATCGCGGCGATGCTCGGCGGCAAGCGTCAGCTGGCCGCCGCGGTGCTCGAAGTCGGGCGAGGCGTCGCTGTCGGAGCTGAGCGACGGTGAGCTGGAGGAGCTGGTGAGCCTGAGGAGGCAAGGATGAGCCGGGTATTCGAGCCGTTCCCCGCGACGCATGCCGCACGTTCGTTCGCGCGTACGTGGTGGGGCAAGGCCTGGGTCGGGGCGGTTGAAGACGTCTCGCTCGACTCGAAGCAGCTGCGCAGAGGTCGGGCGTACGCCCGGCGCGGTCATGTCGGGGCGATCCTGGTCGAGCCGGGGCGGGTGGTCGCGACGGTGCGCGACGCGTCGCTCGAGGAGTTCCGGGCGGCCGTGAGTGTCGAGCAGCTGACGGACGCGCAGTGGGATCGCTTCGGCGATGAGGTCGCCGCCAAGTCGGGGCACCTCCTCGCCCTGCTCGACGGCGAGATGCCGGCGGAGCTGGTGGAGTCGGCAGCGGCTGCCGACGTACCGCTGTTGCCGACCTTCGGCGACCTCGAGCCCGAGTGTGACTGCGATGCCTGGGAGATCCCGTGCGTACACGCGGCCGCGCTCGCGTACCAGGTGTCATGGCTGCTCGACACCGACCCGTTCGTGCTCATGTTGCTGCGTGGGCGGGGCGAAGACGCCTTGGTCGGCCGGTTGCGTACGCGGGTCGCCGAGCCGACCGACGACGATTGGCGCGGCGATGATGCCGCCGAGGCGTACGCGCGCGAGCCGGCTCCCTTGCCGCGCTGGGAGTTCGCGCCGGCGTACCAGCGAGGCGAGGACGTGCCGCCCGGCCCGGGCATCGACCCGGACGCGATGCGGCGGCTCGTGGCATCGGCGGCCGCGCGGGCCGCCGACCTGCTCGCGTCGCCGGGGTGAGGTCGTGGTCGCCAGGTGGAGTCGGTGTGGGATCGATGGACTAGGTATCCACCGTTCCCACACCGACTCCGGAACCGGCTCGGGCGGCGATACGCGGACGCAGCGGGTCAGTCGACGGCGTACCGCACGCCCAGCTGGTCGCGGATCCGGTCCATCAACGCCATGATCGCGAGGGTGTCGTCGAGCGGGAGCAGCTCCGACTCGGTACGCCCGGCGCGGAGACAATCGCCCACCTCGATGATCTCGTGGGCGTATCCGCGGCCGATGACCGGATCGGCGTACGTATGGGTCTCCCAGCCATGGGCGTACGAGAACGACGGCGGCATGTGCATGCGGGACGCTACCTCGATCCGGCCGTCCGGGCCGGCGACCGACGCCTGCGCGTCCGACCACGCTGTCTGGGTCCACGAGACGCTTGCGACCGCGCCGCTGTCGTACCGCAGGGTCGCGCCGCCGTTCAGGTCGAAGCCTCGGTCGGACAGGGCGCCCGCCGCGACGACGTCGGCCGGTTCGCCGAGCACGAGGTACGCGAACGTCAGGGGGTAGATCCCGACGTCGAGCAGCGCGCTGGCACCCAACGCGGGATCGACCAACCGTGCCGACGCCTCGGCCGGCAGCACGAAACCCAGGTCGGCGCGTACCTGGCGTACGTCACCGCATGCACCGTCGCCGATGCGGCGCAGCAGGTGCCGGATGCGTGGGTTGCAGCGCATCCACATCGCCTCGGCGAAGAACAGGTTGTGCAGCCGCGCGGCGGCGACGAGCTCGGCGGCCTGACGCGCGTTGAGGGTGAGTGCCTTCTCGCACAGCACCGGCTTGTCGTGCTCGAAGCACAGCAGGACGTCCTCGACGTGCCGGCCGTGCGGGGTCGCGACATAGATGACGTCGACCTCGGGATCGGCCGCCAGCTCGGCATAGCTCCCGTACGCGCGCGGCGCGCCGTGACGCTCGGCGAAGTCGCGCGCGCCCGACAGGGTGCGCGAGCCGACCGCGGCAAGCGTCGCATCGGGCACCAGCGCGAGGTCGGTGGCGAACGACTCGGCGATCTTGCCGGTCGCGAGGATGCCCCACCGAACGGGGGCGGTCGGCTGGTCGGTCGTGAGCTGCGACATGCAGGCATTGTGCCAAATGACATCGTTGTGGTTCGTCGCCTACGATGGAGGGCATGGATGCCGCACACGTCGCGTCGCAGGCGCAGCAGGCCAGCACCACGAGCCTCTCCGAGCGCGATGCCGCGATTCTCGACTTCGAACGTACGTGGTGGCAGTACGCTGGCGCGAAGGAGCAGGCGATCCGCGAGAAGTTCGACCTGTCCGCGACGCGCTACTACCAGGTGCTCAACGCCTTGATCGACCGCGAGGATGCACTCGCCCATGATCCGCTGCTCGTCAAGCGGCTCCGTCGCCTGCGCCACGCGCGCCAGCGGGCACGCTCCGCTCGTCGGCTGGGCATCGAGCTGACATGAACGTGAGGCTCCGATGATGAATCAGCGCGACTCCGCCGTACGGCTGCCGTCCTGGCTCATCGCCGCGAGCCTGGTCGCCGTCGTCATCGCGACGCTCACGTACTTCATCACCACCAACAACGACAACACCGACGAGGCGTCGCCGCAGTCGGAGCCAACGCAGACCAGCGACGCACCGGAGTCGGACTCGCCGCCCGACGACGAGAAGACTGATGACGGGCAGCGGGCCACCGGCGACTCCGACGGGCCGGCCGAGAAGGCGAAGCCGGACGAGCAGCAGGCCAAGCAGGACGCCGAGCCCGAGAAGAAGCAACAGAAGCCCGAGAAGAAGAAGCAGCCGCAACCCGAGGTCGCGCCCGACGCGACCGTCGACGTCTACAACAACTCCGGCATCACGAACCTCGCTGCGTCGGCCTCCGGCGACGTGCAGTCGGCGGGATTCGTGGTCGGCGGGGTCGACAACTGGTACGGCGCCATCCCGAGTACGACGGTGTACTACCCGCCCGGCATGGAGGAGCAGGCCAAGCTGCTCGCCGATACCCTGGGCGTCGGGCGGATGCTGCCCGCTGTAGCCCCGATGTCCGGCGACCGGCTCAGCCTGATCCTCACCGCCGCGATCTAGCCTTCGTTCGCCTGGCCAAGCCCCTCATCCGTGAATGCTCCGCCGGCCTTGACCCAGCCACCGTGGGACGCGTACTCCTGCCAGATCGCGTCGAACGGCTTCGAAGCGGCGAGATCGAGGATCTCCTCGGGGCTGAGCGGAACCGTGACATCCTGATCGGCGGTGAACTCGAGCAGCAGGTCGTAGTCCTTCGGGCCGGCGGTCGGCCGCATCTGGAGGTCGGCGATCCCTCGGGTCGGCGGATTTGGGTTCGCGCCGAGCTCCTCCTCGGCCAGGTACGCCTTCGCGTCGATCTCCGGTGCGACGGCGCACTCGCGATGACCTGGGGCGCATCCGTCGAGGCTCGGGTAGCCCTTCGGAATGGACCACATCTCGAGGTGGAACGTCAGCTGTGTTCCGTCGGCGTCGCGGGTGACGTAGTCGTAGACACCGTCGCCGCGGTCGAGTACGCGTACGTCCTCGAAGTCGTCGGGAAGCGCGTCGGAGAACCTCGGAGCCGCCCAGTGCGCGAACTCCTCAGGATTCGAGGTCGCAGGCATGGCCCGAAACGGGTTGTCCGACGGAGCAGCCGTCGCGGGCGGCGCGACCCCGTTGGT
The DNA here is from genome assembly GCF_025790165.1 of Solicola gregarius. Taxonomy (GTDB): domain Bacteria; phylum Actinomycetota; class Actinomycetes; order Propionibacteriales; family Nocardioidaceae; genus Solicola; species Solicola gregarius. The sequence goes on along the minus strand of NZ_CP094970.1, from coordinate 1,379,139 downwards.
GGCCGGTGCGACCTGTTGGTGGGCGTCGCCGCCGAGATCGATGCCGGCCGTTCCGACGGCGACCGCGCCGACGATTGCGGCAGCGACGAGACCGATGCTCGCGGCCCGGCGGCGGCGTTGGCTGCGCGCACCGTCGGCGACTACGTCGGGGACGACCGTGCGCATGGGTGGAAGGTCCGAGATCTCGTCGGTGATCCGGCTGCGAAGGTCGGCGGGTGACATGGTGGCCTCAGCTTTCGATCAGTTGGTAGAAGGTCTCGCCGAGCCGGTCGCGGAGCAGGCCGAGAGCGCGCGACGTCTGTGCCTTGACCGTGCCCTGGCTGCAGGACATGACGTCGGCGGTCTGCGCGACGCTGTAGTCCTCCCAGAAGCGGAGGACGACGACGGCACGCGCCCTCGGCGGCAGCTCGGCGAGCGCGTCGATGATCGTCATCCGCAGTTCGGAGTTGTCTCGCCCTCGCGGCGGGTCGGGGAGTGCGTGCAGCCGGCGTTCGCGCCGCGAGCGTCGCTCGCCGTCGAGAAAGGTCCGGACCAGCGTCTTGTGCGCGTACGCGTGCAGGTGCTCGGTCTGGCGTACGCGCTCCCAGACGCGGTAGAGCTTCAGCAACGTCGTCTGCACCAGATCGCGCGCCCGGTCGGGATCGCGGCACAGCAGGTACGCATGACGGTAGAAGCGCTGCTCGCTCGACGAGGCGAACTCGGTGAAGTCGTCGACGTGCCGCACGTGGTGTCCCTCGCTTCTGTCGGTCCGATTGTCTCGGCTCACCAGGTAAAGAGCGAGCATTGCCGTGATCGGTTTGAATGTGGTGCCGCGGACGTGGCGGGCCGCGTCACAGGTGGCCGCCCGGGTACGCAAGGATCGACCCATGACTGAGATCGTCACGGCCGCCGGTGCCGATGCGATGGCGGCGATCCGCCGCGACCCGGCGGGCACGTTGCTCGCCCTCGACTTCGACGGCACCCTCGCTCCCATCGTCGACGACCCCGCGGCGGCGCGCGCGAATCCCGGTGCGATCGCGGCGCTGGGGCGGCTGGGGCCGGTCTTCGCCCGGGTCGCGATCGTGACCGGCCGACCTGCCGAGGCAGCCCTTCGACTCGGCCGCTTCGCCGGCGTACCGGGCCTGGAGGCGATGACGATCCTGGGGCAGTACGGCGCGGAGCGATGGGACGCGCCGTCCGGGCCGACCGTCGCACCGCCACCGCCGCGGGCCGTCGGCGAGGTCGAGCACGCCCTCCCCGACCTGCTCGAGGGCCTCGGGCTCGGCGACCTCCGGGTGGAGCACAAGAGCCGTGCGATCGTGCTGCACACCCGCGGGCGCCGCGACCCGGACGCCGATCTCGCGACGCTCGACGGCCCCGTACGCGAGCTGGCCGCGCGCCACGGGCTGATGGTCGAGCCCGGCAAGAGCGTGGTCGAGATCCGCAGCAGCGAGACGGACAAGGGCGTTGCGCTACGCGGGTTGCAGCGCGAGACCGGTGCCCGTCAGGTCGTCTTCGCCGGTGACGACCTCGGAGACCTGCCGGCGTACGACGCCGTCGACCGCATGCGTACCGAGGGGATCCCCGGATTGCTGGTGGCCTCGGCGTCACACGAACAGGACGCCCTGGTGGCACGCTCCGACCTCGTCCTCCCGGGTCCGGCCGCGGTCGCCGCATGGCTCGGTTCGCTCGCTGACGATCTCGCGGCGTGACGCACGTTGCGATCGGGGACGCCCAGATCTCTAACGGTTTGCGATCGGGGACGCCCAGGTTGATTAGGTGGCGACCGGGGACGCCCAGATCTCGAACGGATTGCGACCAGGGGCGCCCCGATCGCAAACGGGGAAAGCCATCGAGGCGTCCACATGCCGGACCCGATTAACAACATCTGAGACGACGTCGTTACGCTGGTCATCGCTCATCAAGAGGGGCAGAGGGAAACGGCCCGACGAAGCCCCGGCAACCAGCCAGCGATCTACCTGCGCTCGAAAGCGTCGCGCTGGTCATGGTGCTAATTCCGTCCCGCGGCGAAAGTCGACGCGGGAGAGATGAGGAGGAGGCCCTCGTGAGCGCAGTCATCGACACCCCGACGACAACCGGTACGACCGCTTCGGGCGGTACGACGCGCGCCGGCGCGTTCGGCCACGCGACCAACCTTCGATGTCGCGCCTGCGGCGCCGAACAGCAGCTCGGTCCGTTCTATGCGTGCTTCGAGTGCTTCGGACCGCTCGAGGTCGCGTACGACTTCCCGACGGTCACCCGCGAACAGATCGAGGCCGGCCCGAAGAACATCTGGCGTTACCGCTCGCTGCTCCCGGTACCCGACGACATCGCGTCGATCCCCAACACCGAGCCCGGTTACACCCGCCTGATCCAGGCCGACAACCTCGCCCGCGAGCTCGGTATCCACAAGCTCTGGGTGAAGGACGACTCCGGCAACCCCACGCATTCGTTCAAGGACCGCGTCGTCGCGGTCGCGCTCTCGGCCGCCCGCGAGCTCGGCCTCGAGGTGCTCGCCTGCCCGTCGACGGGCAACCTCGCGAACGCGGTCGCGGCGGCCGCCGCCCGCGCGGGCATCAAGAGCGTCGTGTTCATCCCCGACGACCTGGAGCGCCCGAAGGTGCTCACCACCGCGGTGTACGGCGGCACGCTGGTCGCGGTGCGCGGCAACTACGACGACGTGAACAAGCTCGCGAGCGAGATCGCCGGCGAGGAAGAGGGTTGGGCGTTCGTCAACGTCAACGTCCGGCCGTACTACGCCGAGGGCTCGAAGACGCTCGGGTTCGAGGTCGCCGAGCAGCTCGGCTGGCGCCTTCCGCAGCAGGTCGTCATCCCGGTCGCGTCCGGCGCCCAGTTGGTCAAGGTCGACAAGGGCTTCGGTGAGCTCGTCTCGCACGGGTTGGTCGAGGACGCCCCGTACAAGATCTTCGGCGCCCAGGCCACCGGGTGCTCGCCCGTCGCCCAGGCGTTCCGCGACGGCCACGACGTCGTTCAGCCGGTCAAGCCGGACACCATCGCCAAGTCGCTCGCGATCGGCAACCCTGCCGACGGGCCGTACGTCCTCGACGTCACGCGTCGTACCGGCGGCTCGGTCGCGGACGTCAGCGACGACGAGGTACGTGACGGCATCCAGCTGCTCGCGCGCACCGAAGGGGTGTTCGCCGAGACCGCCGGCGGCGTCACGATCGCGACGCTGAAGAAGCTGGTCGAGACCGGACAGCTCGATCCCGACGCGGAGACCGTCGTGTTCAATACCGGCGACGGGCTCAAGACGCTCGACGCCGTTGCCGATCGGGTCGGCCCGGCCGCGACGATCGACCCGACGTACCCGGCGTTCACCGCCGCCGGCCTGTGAGCGCCCGAGCGAACCATCCGACGCAGCGCGAGGGAGCGGAGTGAGGTACGAGTGAGCACCCGAGCGAACCATCCAACGCAGAGCGAGGAGACCACCATGAGTGTGACCGTCCGCATCCCGACCATCCTGCGTACCTACACGAGTGGGGAATCGCAGGTGAAGGCCGACGGCGAGACCCTCGCCGCGGTGATCGACTCGCTGGACGCCGACTATCCCGGCATCAAGGCGCGCGTCGTCGACGAGCAGGGCGCGCTTCGCCGATTCGTGAACATCTACGTCGGCAACGACGACGTACGCTTCGCCGACGGTCTCGATACGGCGACGCCCGACGGCACTCAGGTGTCGGTCATCCCCGCGGTCGCCGGAGGCTGACTCGTCGGAAGCTTTCCCAAAGTCCGAGATGCAAATGTTGACGAGCTTGTGAACGCTGCATGAATGCCGTGCTGGGATAGGGTCCAATCCATATCACAGGGGCCGGTTAAAGGGCCTAACAGCACGAGCAACTTGGAGTACGTATGGTGCGCGGCACCGTGAAGTGGTTCAACGCAGACAAGGGTTACGGGTTCATCGCCGTCGAAGGTCAGGACGACGTCTTCGTCCACTGGTCCAAGATCAAGTCCGAGGGCTACAAGACACTCGAGGACGGCCAGCCGGTCGACTTCGAGGTGGTCGATGGCCCGAAGGGCCGTGAGGCTCACGAGGTCAGCCCGGTCTGATCCTCTTCACCTGGCACTCAGTTCAATAGGCGCAGGGTTCGATAAGCAGAACTTTCCGTACGCATAAGCGGCCGGCCCGGCATCGAGAATCGATGCCGGGCCGGTCGCTTATGTTCAAGGACGCTGGACGCGCCTCAGTGCTTCTTGTTGCGGTATGCGTTGTACATCTTCTTCACATTGCGGTCGAAGTACGGCGAGCGAATGAACTTCGGGTGCTTCGGGTGCCGGCGCGGGCCGTTGCTCACGACACCGTTGAGGGCCGAGTGCCGCTTCTTGCCGATGCGGACCTTGCCCTTGATCCAGGGGCCGCCGCTCGAACCGGGCGTGAGGTTGTGGCAGTTGAGCCGGATCTGGTTACCGCCCGCGGCGGGGCGGGTGCGCTTGCGGCACGACTTCTGCTTGTCGCCCTTGTAGCCGAGCTGGGAGTACCCGACGGCGGCGAGGCGGCGCTTGTGGCTGCGGCCGACCTGCAGGCCGTACCCGCCGACGTTCTTGACCAGCTTCTTCTTCGTGAACTTGATCGGCTTCACGAGGGCGAGCGCCGTGTCGTAGTTGAAGTTGTTGTGCTTGATCCAGCCCTTCATCGCGACCTTGCTCGTCGCGCCGTACACCCCGTGCCTGGCGGTGTTTCCGGGACCATAGCCGGGCACGAAGATCCAGTTCTTGTGCCAGCCCTGACCGCGGCCACCGTGCACACAGTGTCCGGCGGTCATCACCATGTTCTTGCGCTTGGAGTTGACGGCGGCTCCGGAGCAGACCATGTCGACGCCCTTGCGGGTCGTGAAGAAGACCTTGCCGACCGTCTTGGACTTGCGGGTCTTCTTGCGGGCCTCCGGAGCGCTCGGGAGCGCGGCCTTGGCCACGCTCTGCGACTTCGTCGGGGCGGGTGCGGTGCGTGAGGCAGGCGTCTGCTGCTGCATGGCCTGGCGAGCGATCCGGTCGGCCGGAACGGCGTTCGCCATGCGCTTCGGCGTCCAGTACGCGGCGTCAGCCGCACGGGCGCTGTCGAGGTCCACCGTCTGCGACGCGTACGGAACGGCGTCGGCCGATGCGGTGTGCCGCTTCTCGGACTCGGGCGCGGACGCGGACGCCATCGTCGCGGGCAAGGCGATTCCTGCGACGAGGGCCGGTGCCGCGGCAGCCGCGACGACCCGTCGCACCCGCCTCCCCCGTGTCGGCTGTGTCAAGCGCATGTACATCTCCTGTATCGACTTTGGTACACGCCCGTCATCGGGCAACCGCCCGATGGTATCGGTCCCTCGGTTCGACCCGTGGCCGCCGGGGGTCTCGACCGGTGCTCCCGAGGAGGACGCCCGCGATCACGACGGCACCGCCGGCAACCTCGTACGCGCTGATGCGTTCGCCGAGGAACACCGCCGCAGCGGTCATGCCGGTGACCGGAACGAGCAGCGAGAACGGTGCGACGACGCCCGCCGGGTGGCGACTCATCAGCCAGGTCCAGAGGCCCGAGCCGAGCACGGTCGCGATGATCACGGTGTACGCGAGTCCGAGCAGCGCAGGCAGGGCCTCGGCCGTGAACGCGCCGGTCAGCGATGCGCCGATGCGGTCCGGGCCCTCGACGACGAGTGCGACCGCGAGCATCGGAATCGGCGGGACGACCGACATCCACAGCGTCAGGTGCAGTGGGTTCTGCGGCCGCGACTGCCGGCTGCACACGTTGCCGATGGCCCAGCCGAAGCCGCCGGCGAGGGTCAGCAGGAAGGGCAGTACGGCGGCGACCTGCGCCCGGTGCGAACCCACGACCGCGAGACCGCCGATCGCGACCACGATGCCGAGCACCTGACGGCCGGACACGCGTTCGCGCAGGAACGTCGCACCGAGTACGACGGTGAACGGCGCCGACGCCTGCAGCACCAGAGACGCCAGGCCGGTCGGCATGCCGGACGACATTCCCCAGTAGAGGAAGGCGAACTGCAGGACGCCGAAGCCGATCCCGTACCCGACCAGCCAGCGCACCCGCACGTTCGGCCATGGCACGAACAGCATGGTCGGCACGGCGATCACGGCGAAGCGAAGGGCGACGAGGAACATCGGCGGGAAGTGCTCGAGCGACAGGTGGATCGCGATGAAGTTGATGCCCCAGAGCACGGCGACGGTGAGTGCGAGGGAGCGGTCGCGGATGGTCATGCGGTCCATCGTCGGTCGCCCGGATCTGTAAGCACAAGCGATAGTTCATTCACTATCCGTGTAGGCTGCCTAAATGGATATTCGGCACCTCGAACTCCTGCGCGAGCTCGCGGAGCGAGGCAGCGTGACCGCCGTCGCCGCGGCGACGCACCGTACGCCGTCGGCTGTCTCGCAGCAGCTACGTACGGCGCAGCGTGAGTTCGGAGTGCCGTTGGTCGAGCCGCACGGGCGGGGCGTACGACTCACCGAGGCCGGTCGGGTGCTTGCTCGCGGTGCGGTCGGCGTCGCGACGGCGGTGGAGTCGGCGCGTGCCGAGTGGGACGAGTTCCGGCACGCGCCGAGCGGGCACGTCACGATGGCCGGGCTCGCGAGCGCCGCCGAGTACCTCGTCCCCGCGGCACTACGAGACCTGGCGGCGCGGTCGATCCGGGTGACGTTCACCGACGAGGACGTCGCCGAGGCCGACTACGCGCCGCTGACCGTCGACCACGACATCGTGATCGCGCACAGCCTCGCGGAGCGCCCGTCGACCGGTTCGGTACGTCTGCGCATCGAACCGCTGATCCGTGAGCCGCTGGACATCGCCCTCTACTCGTCGCATCCGCTGGCGAGACGTACGCGGGTCACGCCCGAGGACGTCGCGGACGAGTCGTGGATAGGCGTGCCGCCGGGCTTCCCGTTCGAGTCGGTGCTGGACGCGGTCGCCGCGCGTACCGGGCAGACGTTGCGCTACGTGCAGCGCGGCATCCGCGACAATCGGCTGGTCGAGGCAATGGTCGAGGCCGAGCATGGACTGGCCGTGCTACCTCGGTTCACCACCCGGCCGCGGGACGGGGTCGTGCTGCGGCCGTTGGCGGGCGTCGCCACGGCCCGCTACATCTTCGCGCTGATGCGTCCTGACCGTGCCGAGCGGCTCGCTGTACGCCACGCGCTCGACGCACTCGTACGGTCTGCGCGGGCGGTGGCCTCGGAGGACTGACTCACCCGCTGGGACCGCCCGGTTCGCTCCGGAGGGGGAGTGTTCGGCGGCGCGCCTCCGCGACGGTTGGACCGTGCGCGGCGAGTGCCCGCGGCGGGAGGGTGACGGGATGGTTTCGGCAGAGACGTACGCGGACGGTGGCGGCCGAACGACGCCGCGGGAGGCCCTCGTGTTCGCGGCGGTCGGCTCGACCCTGGTCGCGCTCATCGGTGTCCTGTGGCAGGCCGAACCGGGTACCTACCCGTTCGGTCCTGATGATCGCTTCGCCGACATGTCCCTGCTGGCCGGGACAGACGCTGTCCTCGCAGGCTGGCTGGCGATCGGTATCGGCGTCGTCGGCCTTCTCACGGTGGGCGGCCTCGCGTACGCCGGCAGCCGTACGACGCGGCTCCTGTTGGCCGTCGCAGGCCTGCAGGTGGTCGTCCTCGCCCTGCTGGCTCCGGACATCCAGATCCTGATACTGACCGCGTACATGCTGGCCTTCACCTTGCCGCCGGTGCTGCTGGGCACGAAGATCCGAGACGGCCTGCGAGATCCGCGAACAAGGGTGTACGTCGCCCTGGGGCTGGGCGGCCTTGCCGTCCTCGGCGTCGTCGGAGGCGTCCTTCGGGTCGACACGTTCGCGGATCTCGGTCGCGGCATCGGCGGTGGGTTCGCCGACGTGGGTGCTCGGCCGCTGTACCTGCTGTTCGCATTGGCCGTCGCCGCCTGCTGGGTGGGCGTCATCGCGTCGTACGTCAAGGGAGCCGGTCCGGGGCGTTTCGTGATCGCGACCCGGGCGTGGATCGCGCGCTGGGGAGTGACCGCGACGTGGGTCGCGGCCCTCGCCCCGGTGCCGTATGCGCTGTCGAGGCTGACCTGGCTGACGCCGTGGCCGGTGGCCGCCGCCGGCATCGACCTCGACGCCGAGCCGGGGACGCGGCTGTTGGGGATTCTGCTGGGGTTGGTATCCGAATGCTGCCTGTGGCTCACCCTCGGACTCATCCGGCCGCGCGGTGAGGTCTTCCCGCATTGGGTTCCCTACGTCGGCGGGCGCGACGTACCGGTGATGGCCGCCGTCATCCCCGGGCTGTCGGGCGCATTGCTACTGACGATCGCCGGCCGCTCGCTGCTGCAGCAGGGCCTGTTCGTCGAGGGCGAGGTCTGGCTCGTGCTGATCATGCCGCTGTGGCTGTGGGGCCCGGCGCTCGCGGTCGCGACGCTCGCGTACTGGCAGCGCCGCGGTCAGACGACGAGTGGCGTGGGCGATCGCAGTCGCCGCTTCGATGGCGAGTAGGTGCGCCATGCGTCGGCGAGCGCGCGCACCGCACCCTCCAGCGTCTCCGCTGGATCCACGAACGGTAGCCGTAGGTACGCCTGGCTGCCGCCCGAGGCATCGAGCGATCCTCCCGCCAGCACGACCACGCCGTGGCGGAGCGCATGCTGCGCGAATGAGACTGCGTCGCCGGCCGGCAGCTCGACCCACAGCGTCTGTCCGCCTTCTGCGCGCGCGAACCGCCAGGTCGGCAGGTGCGTGGTGAGGGCATCGCACAGCCTGTCGTGCTGGTGCACGAGCTCGGCGACCCGGTGCGTACGGATTTCGTCGAGATCGCGGAACAGTTCCGTCATGGCGCGCTGGGTCATGGCGTCGCCGCCCAGATCGTGAACCGCCTTCAGCCGCGAGAGTTGCCTTGTGGTCGACGCGGATGCGCGTACCCAGCCGACCCGGAGGCCGCCCCACACGAGCTTGCTGAGCGAGCCGACGGTGACCACGTGCTCGGGCGCGTAGGCCGCGAGGGGTACGGGAGGCGCTCCGCCGAAGCCGAGCTCGGTCAGGACCTCGTCGTCGACGACGGTCACGTCGTGCCGTGCGGCCGAGTCGGCGATGCGCTGCCGGCCGAGAGCCCCGAGCAGCGCTCCCGTGGGGTTGTGGTGGCTGGCCACGAGGTACGCGACTCGCGGCCGTACCTCGTGCATTGCCGTGACCGCCGCGTTGACGTCGAGTCCGTCCGGACCGTTCGCGACCGTACACAAGGTTGCGGCCGCTTCCCTGAGCACCTCGAGGGCGCCGGGATAGGTCGGGGCTTCGACGAGTACCCGCTCTCCCGGCCCGACCAGCAGGTGCGCGACCATCGACAGCGCCTGCTGGGCGCCGGTCGTCACCATGACCTGATCGGGTTCGGTCGCCAGGCCGCGATCGGTGTAACGCTGCGCGATTGCCTCGCGCAACGCGGGGTCGCCCGCGGGGTGGTATCCGATGTCGTCGCGCGGCGGCCTCGCGAGCATCCGCTCGAAGGCGGCCCTGACCTGGGGAGGCGGCGCGCTCGGTGCGGCGCAGGTGAGCTGGTAGTGATGCTCGGATGGCTCGAGGAGGTCGAGGAACAACGGCGTCGACACGTCGGTGACGCCCCCGCGTCGTACCGTCGACCCCTGAGACACCCACGTTCCGCTGCCTCGGCGGCGGGTGATGCGCCCTTCCTGCTCGAGCAGGTCGTACGCGGCGACGACAGTGGTTCGCCCGACGGATAGCGCGGACGCCAACCGGCGATCCGGTGGCAGGTGCGCGCCGGGGGCGAGCTCGCCGTCGTCGATCATCCGACGCAGACGCTGTGCCAGCAGGGCGAACAGCGGCCCGCGCCCAGCCGACCACCGACCCAGTGCGGCGACCAACTCCTCGATTGGACTCATTGGCAAACCAATCTAGCGCGATTGGCCCTGCCCTACACCCCGATGTCCTTTCACACTGGCGAGATGAACGCAGTGCGCAGCACCATCACCGGACCGTTTCCGGCCAGCCCGATGACCAGCCTCGTGGACACGTCAGTGCCGTTCGATCTCGCCGAGAGTACGTGTCCGCCGCTGCGACTCGGCGACGTCGTCGACGGGACGTCGCTCGCGAACCTGGCGCTCGACTACGGGACGACACCCGGCGACGCCGAGCTGCGGCGGCTGATCGGCGCGAACGCCGGTGTCGAGGCCGACCAGGTGCTGGTCACGGTCGGCGCAATGGGCGCGATGTACCTACTGGCGCAGGACCGTCGCGGTGGACGAGCCGTCGTCGCCAGCCCGCACTTCCCGCCCGCGAGCATCGTGCCGGCCGGCCTCGGCATGCCGGTCGACCGGGTAGACCTGTCCTTCGACGACGGCTACCGCGTCCTCCCGGAGCGCATCGCTGAGGCACTGACGCCCGCGACGACGCTCGTCTCGCTCGCCTCGCCGCAGAATCCGTCGGGTGTTCGGATCGACGACCGAGACCTCCGCGACATCGTCGGCGCGGTCGAGGCGTACGCCCCTGACGCGGTCGTTCTGGTCGACGAGACGTACCGTGTCGCGACGTACGGGGACGGCCCTGTTCCGGCGTCTGCTGCGTCTTTGTCAGGGCGCGTCGTCACCTGCTCGTCGCTGTCCAAGGGCCACGGCGCCCCGGGACTCCGGTTGGGATGGCTCACCACGACCGATGCCGACCTGTACGAGCGGCTGCGAACCGCGAAGTTCTACAGCACGGTTGCGTGCTCAACGGCGGACGAGGTCGTCGGGGTGCACGTACTGCGCAACGCGCCGGAGATTCTGCGGCCGCGCGCGGAGCGACTTGGACGCGCGCTGGCCGAGCTGGGGGCGTGGGCCGTCGAGCAGCCCGTCGACTTCCTCGAACCCGATGGCGGCGCGATGTCCTGCCTTCGGTTGCGTACCGAAGACCCGGCGGCCGTTGACGAGTTCTACGCGCGGTTGGGGGAACGCGACGTACGGGTGGCGCCGGGTTCGTGGTTCGGCGAGTCGGATCGGGTGTTCCGGGTGGGATTCGGGCATCTCGGTCCGGTCGAGTTCACCGAGGCGCTGGATCGGCTGGGCGATGCCCTCACGGCGCGAACGCGCCGAGCACGGTCTGCATGACCAGCGCAGGCGCGTCGGCGCGATCGAGCCGGCCGTTGTCGGCCTCGTCGTCGGCGGCGTGGATGAGTGTGTAGAGGGTCGTGACCATCCAGGTGACGGGCACGTCTGTACGAAAGGTGCCCTCCTCGCGGCCGCGGACGAACAGCGCCTCGACCCGCTCCAGGACGGGATCGTGACGGTCGCGCAGCCACTCGTTCGAGTGCATCGCCAGCGCGTGTACGCGGATCCGGCGATAGCGGTCGAGCGTGGACCACGATGCACCGACCAGCGAGCGAAGGATCTCGTCTGCCGGCCGGCCGTCGTCGACGACCTCGTCCATTGCCGCGGTCGCGTCGCTCAGCGAGCGGTCGACGACCGCGGTCAGCAGCTCCTCCCGGGATGCGAAATGGCCGTAGAGCGTCACCCTGCCGACGCCCGCTTCGCGTGCTACCTCAGACATGGACACGGTCGCGGACTTGGCGAACAGCGTCGTGGCGGCATCGAGGATGCGGTCGATGTTGCGCTGTGCGTCTGCCCGCCGACTCGGTCGTACGGTCGATCCGTCAGCACCCATGGCCGCAACCCTAATGATCCGTCAATGTGCATGCGGCCCCGGAGCCGTGGCGGGCGCGCCACGTGGTACGAGCACGACGGCCGCTGCCGCCGCGACAGCGGCGGCGATCGTGCAGGCGACGTACGCATCGCGGAACGCCCCGACAGCCGGTGTCGCGAGCGCGGGCGCCGCAATCGTCGACAGCACCGCGACGCCGAACGCACCGCCGAGCTCGTGGGACGTGTTGATCAGTCCGGACGCGAGCCCGGACTCGTCGGAGCGGACGTATCCCATCGCCGTTGTGGTTGCGGTGACGAACACCGGGCCAACGCCGAGGGCGACCAGCGTCATCCCGGGTAGGACGCTCGCGTACACGCTGGTCTGCTCGGAGACCGTCGCGAGGAGGAGGCCGCCGAGCGCCGCGACGCCCAGCCCCGCCACGGAGATCGGGCGCGGCCCGATGCGGCCGATCAGTCGCCCGGCCAGATGTGCGCCGGCGGTCACCGCGATCGCGGGTAGTACGAACAACAACCCGGTGCGAACGGGCGCGTACCCGCGGATGTGCTGAAGGTAGAGCGAGCCGAGGAAGAACGTTCCGACCATCAGCGCGCTCGCGACCAGCATCAGCGCACTGCCCGCGATGACCGGGCGGCGGCGGAGCATCGTCACGTGCATCAGCGGCTCGCGTACGACCCGCTCGGCCCGCGCGAAGATCGCGTACGAGACCACTCCGAGTGCGAGCGCCCCGAGCGTCACCGGATCGGCCCAGCCGTCCTCGCCTGCGTTGACGAGTGCGTAGATCACCGATGCGGTCGCCACGGTCACGAGCGCGGCGCCTACGAGGTCGACTCGACGGTCGCGCGCCCGCGCTCCCATCGTGGGTACGACGAAGGGCAGGACGAGGACGAGAGCGGCGCCAACCGGCACGTTGATCCAGAAGACCCACGACCAGCCGGGTCCGGACGTCAGCGCGCCGCCGACGATCGCGCCGGCGGCGAAGCCGGCGCCGCCGAGCGCCGACCACACCGCGAGCGCGCGGTGGCGGGCCGCGCCCTGGTGGGTCGAGGTCAGGATCGACAGCGCCGCGGGAGACACGAGTGCGGCGCCGACACCCTGCGCCGCGCGGGCGGTGATGAGCCAGGCCGCATCGGGTGCGCCGGCCGCGGTGAGTGAGGCGAGCGTGAAGACGACCAGACCGGCGGTCATCACCCGCCGAGCGCCGAGGACGTCGGCGAGTCGGCCGCCGAGCAGCATCAGCCCGCCGAAGCAGAGTGTGTACGCAGTGACCACCCAGGTCAGAGCGGACCGCCCGAGATCGAGATCGGCTTCGATCGTGGGTAGCGCGACGTTCACGACCGTGATGTCGAGAACGAGCATGAACTGGGCGAGACACAGGGCGGCGAGCTGTGGCCCGGTGCGTACCGGGTGCCCGTCGACGTTGGTGGCCATCGGTCGACTCCTAACTCGAACAGGGTTGTTCGAGTTAGCGTACGCCGATCCGGTCAACTTGTACAGTAGTGTTCAGGTTAGTTCGGGCCTGGATTCGTTTGCACTCTCGGGGGGCGAGTGCTAAACATGAGGCTGGCACTCCATATACGAGAGTGCCAGCAACACCGCAGTACCGAAACAAAGAAGTCAGCGGACCGAGCCGATGAGGCTCCGCGCCCCGACGAGACGGGATTGTCGACGGCGAGGGGTCGTCCGTCGCGGGCATCGCTCGGACCATCCACCTCTACGCGTTAGGAATCGCGGGAGATATGTCGAAGAGCATTGCGTTCAACGAGGACGCCCGGCGCGGTCTCGAGCGGGGTATGAACACCCTCGCCGATGCCGTGAAGGTGACGCTCGGCCCCAAGGGTCGCAACGTCGTCCTCGAGAAGAAGTGGGGCGCTCCCACCATCACCAACGATGGTGTGAGCATCGCCAAGGAGATCGAGCTCGAGGAGCCGTACGAGAAGATCGGCGCCGAGCTCGTCAAGGAGGTCGCCAAGAAGACCGACGACGTCGCGGGTGACGGTACGACCACCGCGACCGTGCTGGCTCAGGCCATGGTCCGCGAGGGTCTGCGCAACGTCGCCGCGGGTGCGAACCCGATGGCGCTCAAGCGTGGCATCGAGACGGCTGTCGAGGCCGTCAGCTCGCAGCTGCTCGGGATGGCCAAGGACGTCGAGACCAAGGAGCAGATCGCTTCGACGGCCTCGATCTCGGCCGCCGATCCGCAGGTCGGCGAGATCATCGCCGAGGCGATGGACAAGGTCGGCAAGGAAGGCGTCATCACCGTCGAGGAGAGCAACACCTTCGGCCTCGAGCTCGAGCTCACCGAGGGTATGCGCTTCGACAAGGGCTACATCTCGCAGTACTTCTACACCGACCCGGAGCGGATGGAGGCCGTCCTCGAGGATCCCTACATCCTCGTGGTGAACTCCAAGATCAGCAACGTCAAGGACCTCGTGCCGGTCCTCGAGAAGATCATGCAGTCGGGCAAGCCGCTGCTGATCATCGCCGAGGACGTCGAGGGCGAGGCGCTCGCGACCCTGGTCGTCAACAAGGTCCGCGGCACGTTCAAGTCCGTCGCCGTCAAGGCGCCGGGCTTCGGCGACCGCCGCAAGGCCATGCTGAACGACATCGCCATCCTCACCGGTGGCCAGGTCATCAGCGAGGAGGTCGGCCTGAAGCTGGAGAACGCCGACCTGTCCCTGCTCGGTTCGGCCCGCAAGATCGTCGTCACCAAGGACGAGACGACGATCGTCGAGGGTGCCGGTGACGGCGACCAGATCCAGGGTCGCGTCAACCAGATCCGTGCCGAGATCGAGAACAGCGACTCCGACTACGACCGCGAGAAGCTGCAGGAGCGCCTGGCCAAGCTGGCCGGCGGTGTTGCGGTCATCCAGGTCGGCGCGGCCACCGAGGTCGAGCTGAAGGAGCGCAAGCACCGCATCGAGGACGCCGTTCGCAACGCGAAGGCCGCCGTCGAGGAGGGCATCGTCGCCGGTGGCGGCGTCGCGCTCGTCCAGGCGACCGCCGCGGCGTTCGAGAAGATCGATCTCGACGGTGACGAGTCGACCGGCGCAGACATCGTGCGTACGGCCGCGTCGGCTCCGCTGAAGCAGATCGCCGTCAACGCCGGCCTCGAGGGTGGCGTCGTCGCGGAGAAGGTGTCGGGTCTCGAGACGGGACACGGCCTCGACGCCGCGTCCGGCGAGTACGTCGACATGGTCGGCGTCGGCATCATCGACCCGGCCAAGGTGACGCGTTCCGCGCTGCAGAACGCGGCATCGATCGCGGCGCTGTTCCTCACCACCGAGGCGGTCGTCGCCGACAAGCCGGAGAAGGCTCCGGCTGGCGGCGGTGACCCGACCGGTGGCATGGGTGACATGGGCGGCATGGGCGGTATGGGCTTCTGAGTCCAGCCCGCTCGTCGTAGCACCACATCGACTCGGCCCCCGGCGTACTCGCCGGGGGCCGTTGTCGTACCCGCCACAATCCGCTGTCGTACCCGCCACAATCCGCCGAGGTACGGCGTCCTGCCACAAGAGCGCCGTCTTGTGGCAGGACGCCGTACCTCGGCGGATTGTTCTCGTCGATCGCCGTCAGTCGAGGAAGCCCGCAACCGGGGAGTCGTCCTCCCATTCGGGGCCGCCGTTGGGTACGTCGTCCAGGACGGTGGCGCACTCGTCCGACGGCAGTGCACAGTCGATCAGTCGGTCGCCGCCGTCGGGGGTGACCTCGATGATCAGCACGCTCCCGTCGTCGTCGAACCTCGCCTCCACGATGCCCTGGGAGTGCAACGGGAACTGCTTTCCCGTGTCGAGGTTCATCGCCGCGTAGTCATCGCTCGGGTCGTTGAAGGTGTCGGCATCGGGGCCGTCGACCGGGTAGCCGGAGTCGTTGGCCTGATCGGGATCCACCAGTGCCCACGTGCCATCCGGCGACAAGCGCGAGCTGTCGACACCGACGCCGCCGTACAGGGTTCCCGGCAGCCGGGTGACGCGGGTCGACGGGTCGAGCGGCTGCTGCTCCGGGCCCCCGTACGCGTTGCCCTTGCCCTTGAGAACGAGCCGGTCGTTGCCCACGGCTGCGATGACGGTGTCCGGGTCGGTGGCCGCGTACACCTGTTGGCCCTCCGGGAGCGACGGATCCCAGGCGAAGGTCTGGTCGAAGCGGCCCGCTTCGACGTCGGCGTAGACGACACCGTCGTAGTACATCGACGGCCAGATCAGGGAGGTGCCCGACATCCCGCTGACGTCGGCGGGGTCGAAGGTGACCGAGTCGGCGACCTTCTGCGCGTCGGCGTCGAACCGGTTGAGCTGCACCTCCGGGCCCGCGACGTCCGCCGACCAGACAGCGCTGCTTCGGTCGGAGTCGGCGACGACCTCCGAACCCCAGGATTTGGCGCCGTCCGGATTCACCGGGTCTCCGAGCCGCATCTCCGCGCCGGAGCGGTCCTTGAAGTACGGCGTCCCGTTGCTGTCGCCACTGATGTAGACGAGTCCGGCGGTGGTGAGTGCACTCGCCTCGAGGCCGCCCTTGTGGTCGGGCTCGACCGCCTTCCCGTCGATGTGTGCACGCGTCGGGTTGTAGGTCACGAACGCCAGCGCGGGACCTTGGGTACGAACGGACGCAGGGAGCTCGTCCGAGCCGTTGACGTCGTCGATTCCCTGCACCGCGTACGTACCCGCCGCCACCACGCCGATCGTGGCGAGCGCCGCGGCGCCGACCCGCACGGTCGAGCGGCGTCGCCCGTGCCGGTGGATCCGGTCCAGATCCGGCGTCGGCGTCGGGCCGGTCGCGTCGTCGATCGATTCCTTGATCAGCTCGTCGATGTTCATCGTGCCTCCCCATCGGTCGCGGGTACGGGTCGAAGTTGGCTTCGCAAGGTCTTCATCGCGTGGCTCGCCTGGGACTTCACGGTTCCTGGTGCGATGCCGAGGACCGCAGCGATGTCCTTCTCGCTGAGATCCTCGTAGTACCGGAGCACCACGACGGCTCGCTGTCGCGGCGGCAGCGCCCGGATCGCCTCCCAGATCGCCGTGCGTTCGCTCACCGCTTCGGCGTGGCCGGGAGACGCCGTGTCGGGCGGCGCTTCCGTCGACCGTTCGACCTGCCGCCAGCGACGCCGCCAGGCCGTCACCGTCTCGTTCGCCACGATGCGGTGCACGTACGCCTCGGGACTGTCCGCGCGGCGTACCCTGCGCCAGTTCGCGTATGCCCTCGCGAACGCGTTCTGCAGCATGTCTTCGGCGTCGTGCCGGTTGCCGCTGAGCGCGTACGCGGTGCGGAACAACCGTGGCCATGCGCCCAGCACGAACGCGTCGAACTCCTCGCGATCGCT
Organism: Solicola gregarius; assembly: GCF_025790165.1. Classification (GTDB taxonomy): domain Bacteria; phylum Actinomycetota; class Actinomycetes; order Propionibacteriales; family Nocardioidaceae; genus Solicola; species Solicola gregarius. Next base: position 1,362,228 of record NZ_CP094970.1, on the reverse strand, counting down.
TTTCCTCATCCGTCCTCCGCCCCAGGCCCTGTCATTGTCTGCCCTGCTGCCACCCGTGACGACCCTCGGCGCCGATTCGGTTGCATCGCGCACGATGGCGTAACCTGATGGTGGCGAGGCGTTGTGTAAGCCGTTCGCCCCGGGCCCACTGGCCCGCCGCATCGCACGTTCGGATAATTCGTGTCTTCGCTCCGCGCTTACCGGCGCCTCCTCGAGGTCGCCGGCCCCCTCTACGTGCTCGTTGCCTTTCTCGGCCGGCTGCCGCTCGCGATGAGCCAGATCGGCACGCTCGTCCTGGTGTCCGAAGCGACCGGGAGCTATGGCGCGGGAGGGGCGTGCGCCGGCGTACTCGCCGTCGCGAACGCCGTTGCCGGTCCGCTGTGGGGAGCGCTCGCCGACCGGGCCGGCCAGCGTGTCGTCGTGCTCGGGCAGTCGCTCGCCGGTGGGGTCGCCCTGTTCGCGCTCGTCGGCCTGGCGCAGACCGATGCCACCTGGCCGTTGCTCGCGGTCGTCGCCGGGGTCGCAGGGATCGCCCTTCCGCAGGTCGGCCCGCTCGCCCGCGTACGTTGGCGGCCGATGGCCGCCGATGCCGGAGCAGCCCATCAGCGCCGTCTCGTCGACACCGCGTTCTCGTACGAGGGTGCCGCCGACGAGGCGTCCTTCGTGCTCGGCCCGGCGATCGTCGGCGGAGCGATCGCGGTCGCCAGCCCGGCCGCGGCGCTGGTGTTCGCGGGAGTGCTACTCGCGGTGTTCGGCTCGTGGTTCGCGCTGCACCGCAGCGCCGAGCTCACCCGGCGCGACACGTCGGCGACGCTCGACACCGCGCACACGCCGGTCAGCTCGATCATCATCGTGCTGGCGATCATGCAGCTCACCGTCGGCACCGTCTTCGGATCGGTGCAGACCGGGTCGTCGGTGCTCGCCACCTCCGCCGGAATGCCCGGCCTGACGGGCATCATGCACGCACTCCTCGGCGTGGGGAGCGTGACGCTCGCCTTGGCCATCGTGGTCCTGCCCGAGTCGTTCGGGTACGAGCAGCGGCTGCGAGTGTTCGCGTGCGCGCTGCTGGTGCTGTCGCTGCCGCTGCTGTTCGTCGACACCCTCGGCACCGCCGCGATCACGCTGCTGGTGCTGGGCTGCGCCGTCGGACCGTACATGATCTGCGTGTTCACGATGGCCGAGCGGATCACCCCGCAGCGGCGCCTCGGTGCGGTCATGACCGTGCTCGCCGGTGCGACCGGGCTGGGCTATGCGATCGGATCGAGCCTCGGTGGGCGTCTCGCCGACTGGGGCGGGCACACGCCCGCGTACGCCGTCACGGTCGGCGCCGGTGTCGTTGCGACGGCACTCGCGCTCGCCGCGGGGCGTCCCCTGCGCGTCGAGCAGCAGCGCCGGCGTGTACCCGCCTCGGCGACGTCGGGTGGGTCCTCGTGAGGCAGGACCCGCGCCTGGTCGCCGAAACGCGGACGCGGCGCTAGGCGGTCAGTCTCGTTTGCGGCGCTCGAGCGAGCGGCGTACGCGATCCTCCGACTGGCCGAGCACCTTCGAAAGGATCTGCACGCGGAAGACGTACGCGACGACGACCGCGGCGATGATCAACAGGATCCACAACATGTGGTCCAGCCTACTGTGCGCGTCCCTGCGCCGGGACTTTACGCATGTGGCGATAACTCGTCCGACTTCAGCGCCGAGCTCATGGTGGGAGCAGTGACGGCGCTGATAACGAGACCAACGAGCACCGATCCGACCGCGAGGCCCGAGTAGAACCACCAGGTTGCGACGGCGCGATCGTCGAGATGAAGGAGTGCACGCCAGGTGATGGTCGCCGCGAAGGTGGCGGTGACGCCGAGGACCGCGATCGGCAGACCCGTCGAGGCAACATGTGCTCGGAGGGTGTCGAGCTGGGATCCGCCAACGAGCTTCAAACCGCGTACACGCGCTCGCCTCGACCTTGCATCGCCTAGCGCGCCCATCGTCAGGGCGAACGTCGCGAGAATCACGCAAAGACCGGAGCCGACGCCGATGATTGTCGTTTGGACGGTGTACAGCGCGTCGTCGGGATCGACCCATTGCAGGTCGCCGCCGAACCGCGGGTCGGCGGACGTGTCCAGCCCGGCGATCCGAGCTTGGGTTTCCTTGGCGTGGTCACCCTGTGCAGTGAGTCGAAGCCATTGTGTCTCGCCGCGGCCGTTCCTGACCCGTTCGACATCGGTGACACCGTCCCAGACCGAGAAGTCAACTGAATCGAGTCGCTCGTCCGGCTGGAAGACTTTGACCGGGACGCTTCGACCTTTGGTGGTCAGCTCCGCGGCCCTGGCACCGTCGGAGCCGTTGAGGATGGTCAGAAACGGACCAACGAATCCGAGCATCACGATCACTCCGGCAACGACAGACGCGATCCGAACTGCCGAGCCCGGGGCGTTGACAGAGATTCTCAGCCCGAGTATCGACGCAGCAGACTTCGTCAACCGGGCAACTGAGCGTGCGACGGTTGCCACGATCACCTGGCCGGAGAGCGGTACCCCGATTGCGAGTGCCGCTACGCCCGCGTACAGCGCTACGGCGGGAATCGGATCCGCGAGCCCAGGAAGGAATGCAGCGGTCAGGATGAGGATCGGACCGATCCCGGCGAGAACAAGAGGCGTGCGCCGGGTGCGAACCGAGGTGTTGGCCGCTCGCACGCTACGCGCGGTCGGGTAGCTCGCTGATGCCGCGACCACGGTGGTGAGGACAATCACCGCGACTGCGGTGAGAAGCTGCAACGGCAGCGCGAGGTCGATGTCCCCGCCGAAGAAGCCGATGTCGGTGCCGGGAATGGACGTGACCCGTGCACGGGCAAACCAGAACGCTGCGACGCCAACACTGGCCGATGGAGTAGCGAGGAGAAGGGTTTCGAAGGCAAGAACGACCCGGATCCGTCGCCACGGCATCCCAATTAGATGGAGAGCCGTTGCACGCGCGGAGCGTTCCGCGCTCGACATCCTGGCGGCGATGACGATGAGCGCGCTCGCCGGAATTGCGATGAGCAGGAGGACGATGGCGGCAACAACAAGGTTGAGCCGCTGAGTCGTCGGATCGTCGAGCAAACTGGTGCCGGAGATTCCGAAGCCTTGAGCAGAATCCAGGTCATCGACATCGCGCTCAACGCCGACCACGGCCATCGCCTCGTTCGGCGAGACAAGTCCTTCGTCGGAGACGACGCCAACAATGCGGTATCCGTGGAATAGAGCCGCCACGACGTTGTCTGACTCGATCAGCTCGCGAAGTTTCGGCGAAGCGTACATCGTCCCCGGACGCGGCAGTTCGTCGATGCCTGGAGGCGTTGGTGCGTTCCGCGGCCCGTGAACGTACAGGCCGCTGATGTCGTGCCCGTTCCATCGGCCCAGGTCGGAGTCGACCTCTGCTTCGACCTGAAACGCAGCCCGTTCGTCGGCGAATGCGAGGACAGGACTTCGTGCAGCCAACCGTTCCGCCTGCGCCGAACTGAGGCCGGGTGCGGCAATAGCACAGAGTGCGACGAACGTGACGATTGCGACTGTGATTGCGAGTAGAAGGCCGCGCATCCGCGCGGTATAGCCTGACAGTGTGGCGAGTCGGGCACCGAGTACGAGCTCGCGGGCGATCACGTGACGACGGCCTCGTTTGCATCCGTCCGGCCCTTGAGTGTGCCGTGGACAAGTTGGAGCGTTCGGTCGCACTGACGTGCTACGTCGTGATGGTGCGTCACCACGATCAGTCCGGCACCGTGCCGATGTGAGGCGTCGATCAGCAACTTCAGGACGGTTTCGGCCGCGTCTTCATCGAGAGACCCCGTGGGTTCGTCGGCAAGGAGCACGTGCGGCTCATGCGCCAGAGCACGGGCGATCGCGGCACGTTGCATCTGCCCACCAGAGACTTCGGAAAGCCCGCGTTCGGCGAGGTCGTCGATCCCAACCTCTTCGAGAAGCTCCTTGGCTCGAGCGCGCGAATGCGTGCGGCCATGACCGAGAAGCCGCAGTGGCAACTCGACGTTCTCGATCACGTTGAACTCGGGCAACAACTCGCCGAATTGGAATACCGACCCGATCATTCGGAGACGCAGCGCGCTACGACGACGGTCATTCAGCTTGTCGATCCGCCGTCCGGCGATCTCGACTGACCCAGAGGAAGGTCGAATGAGGCCAGCTACCGTGTGGAGCAGCGTGGATTTCCCGGCACCGCTGGCCCCCTCGATCGCGACGACCTCACCACTAGCTACCCGGAGCTCGACTCCGTCGAGGACCGGCCGACTGGCGATGCAAACTCGGACATCGCGTACGTCAACGGCGTAGTTCATACGAGGATAGTAGATGCGGGTGCAGGTTGGGCGATCATGCCTCGCCGTCGTGCCAGTCGCTGCAATCGTCGGGATAGAACCGCTTCACCTGGCACACCTGAATATCGACGTCCATGCCTTCGCGGAAGTTGTGGTTGAAGTCCTTGCAGGTATGTTGGTCGCCATCGTGATGGTGAGTGCCCTCGGCGCGCCTGGTCTTGTAATTCACTTTCATGTGGCCATGGCCGACCTTGCACAATATGATGTGGTCGCCATATGCCTTGAACTTCGCCTTTGCGTCGGCGTCGGAGCTGTTCCATACCCAGCTGATACTGTCACCGGCGAGCGCCGTCGGCGCGAGCGACATCGCTACGGCGAAGACGCCAGCGGCGATTGCGATCGTGATCCCTCTCATGGGACGCCCCCTCATTGTCGAATGCGATGCGTCGAACCATAGAAGGAAGAGGGGGGGGGGAATGTCAACAGACCGCGTTGACTCATCAAAGATGCCCGAGTAAGCGATTCGTTGCCTCATGAAGAAGTGCCCGCCTGACAGCGCCTATCGTGGTGGGGGCCGGTCGGGACAGCCACGGACATGGGACTGACGACGGCCAGCGTAGAGCGGTCACCCGCGGGTGCGACCAGGTATCGGTCGGCGACGAAGACGCAGAAGGTGCGGATTCTCGACGAGCTGTGCGCGACCACGCGATGGCATCGCGATCATGCCCGCAAGGCGCTGCGGCATGCGCTGGGACCGCGGCCGGTGCGCACGACGCGTCGGGCTCGGGCCCCGAAATACGACGAACAGGTGATGGCCGCGTTGCGCAGGGGCGGGCGGTCATGGACGCCCGGCGGCGGACAAGCGACTCGCTCCGTCTCTGCCCGAGATCGTGGCGCGGCCGCGGCCGCGGGCGTTCGGCGAATTCGATGTCGACGACGACACCGCGGCGATGCTGTGCGGGATGAGTGCGGCCACGATCGATCGCCGGCTACTCGATACCGTCTAGCCCAGTGGCAGCACAAGACCCTGAACCCCGACCCAGATCCACCGCGACCTGCTCGACCTCCCACTCCTTGAAGCTCGTCAAACCAAGCACCCACTGACCAAACTGCCAGCGAAAGCCAGCGGCCGCTACGCGAGCAACATCAAATGAGGCAACGAAAACCCGCACGTGGGCATCTTGACATGAGCCAACGAGCCGATGCCATTCGCAACCGAGCGGCTGGTGCGTTTCCGGACGAGCGCCGGATCAGCGGTGGAGGTACGTGCGTACGCCGGTGAGCAGGGCGCGGGCGTACCGGTGGCGGCCCTTGCCGCTCGTCATGGTGCGCGCATCGCGGCGGTTGCGCATGTTGCCGAGCTCGACCATGACCGTCGGCACGTCCGACAGGTTGAGGGTGCCGAGATCGCTGCGGAAGTCGAGCCCGTGCGAGCCGGCGTAGTTCGATACGGGGAAGTGCCGCTTGTGCAGGCCGTGCCTGGTCGCCTTGGCGAGTCGCTTCGACGGACGGTAGATGTCTGCCGTCCACGGCTTGCGTCGGGTCGGCGCGATCACGTGGAACCCCCGGCCGCTCGCGGACGCTCCGTCGGCATGCACGCTGACCTTCAGCTGCGCCCTCCATTTGTTGCCGGCGCGACCGCGTACGTTCACGCACGGACCCCAGCGGTCGAGCCGGTTCGAGTGCCGGGTGAGCCGCACCTTCGCGCCGAGCCGGCGCAGCTTGTGCGCCAGCAGCCTGCTCACCCGCCAGGTGAACGTCGCCTCGGCGTACCCGCCGTTCGTGGAGGTGCCCGTGGTGTTGCACGGCTTCTTGAAGCCCCCGGCGGGAACCGGGCGGTTGATCTTGTCGGGGAACCGCGCATTGCCGAGCTGGTGGCCGGGGTCGAGCACAATTCGCTTGCCGCGGAGCGGCTTGCGGGCCGCGGCATCGGCAGAGTCGGCGGAGAGCTGTGCCGACGAGTCGCTCACCGGCTCCGTGTCGTCGCCGGGGGAGCCGCACGCGCCGATCGCGAGTACGAACGCGCAGCCGAGGACCGAGAGAGTACGCATTCCGTCACCCACACTCGCGCAGCGCCATCAGCGCGTAGGTCTTGGCGCAGTGCAGGACGTCGTCGACCGCGACCCGCTCGTCGATCGAGTGCGCGTACCTGGCGTCGCCAGGCCCGTACTGAAGGGTGGGGACACCGACCGCGGCGTACTGCCGCAGGTCCGAGCCGTACGGGCCGCCGATCGCCTTGGGCAGAGCCGCACCCGCGTCGACGGCGGCGCGCTGCACCTGCTCGAGCAGCGGGTGTCCGTCGATGAGCTGGCCGGGTGCGAAGAGCCCGCCCGGCCAGGTCAGCTCGACCGGGTGCTCGCGAAGCCACGGATCGTTCATGCAGGCGGCCATCACGGCGGAGAAGAACGCCGCCTTCGCGTCGACGACCGACTCGCCCGGCATCACGCCGTAGCGCCCCTCGATCGTGCAGCGGTCGGGTACGGTGCTCGCCCAATCGCCCGCGCTGATGATGCCGACGGAGATCGGCCAGCCGAGATCGAGATGCGCGAAGCGCGACTCGATCTCCTCGTTGCGGTCGAGTTCGAGCTCGCGGAGGGCGGCGTGCACCACCTCGAACTTCTCGATCGCGCTCACACCCGTCGTACGCCGCGAGCCGTGCGTCGACTGGCCCTGGATGATGATGCGGAACGTCAGCGATCCGGCGTTGGCCGACACGATGTCGTGGTTGGTCGGCTCGGCGATCACGCAGGTGTCGCCGGTGTGGCCGCGCAGCAGCGTGGCGTACGTGCCGAGACCACCGTCCTCCTCGCCGACGACGGTGTGCACCGCGAGCGACCGCCGCGGGCGCACGCCTGCACGCTTGAGCGCGGCGACGGCGCCGAGGATCGCGGCGACCCCGCCCTTCATGTCGTTGGCCCCGCGCCCCCACCACTCGCCGTCGACCAGCCGCAACGTGAACGGGTCGTGGTTCGGCCACAGCTCGAGGTCACCAGGTGGTACGACATCGACATGGCCGTTCAGGATGAGCGCGGGCCACTCGTCGGGCTCGGCGCCCTGCCACGTACCCACGCAGCCCCACGCCTCCTCGCGCTCGACCTCCATGCCCGGGAACTCGGGATCCTGTCGCAGGTCGGCGAGCTCGATGCGCCAGTGGTCTACGTCGAGGCCGAGCTCGCCGAGGCGCTGGGCGCACCACGCCTGGACCTCGTGCTCGGCATCGCTGCCGTCGACGCTGGGGATGCTCACGAGCGCCGCGAGGTCGGCGGCGATCTGGTCCTCGTCGATCTGCGCGAGCACCTTGGCTTCGGCGTCGTTCATGCCACCAGTGTGCACGACGGCGGGCCACGGCGTCGTCAATGCATCCGGCGCCAGTACTGTCGGTTGCCTTCGTCGCGCACGATGTAGCCGAGCCCGTCGAGCTCCCGGCGGAGCCGGCGGGCGGTCGCTCGGTCGTCGGATGCGAGCGCTTGCGCGCGGGCGCGGAACACCTCGTGGTCCGCGTGCCCGATCTCGGGGCCGTCGGCGATCCATCGCTGCAACTCGTCTGCGTACGGGTCGTGGTCGTTCCACGGGTAGTGGTGGATGCGAAACGCGTCGGGCAGGGCGTCGACGTGGCCGGTGAGCCGGGCGTCGGCGAGGACCCGCGTACGAGTGTCCAACAGGACGAGTCGGCCGTCCTCGACGAAGACGGCGTCGATCAGGTCGCGCGGGTACGACTCGACTCGGCGCCCGCGCGACAGGGTGACGGTGTCGTGACCGACGTGGATCGTCAGCGCGGTGCGGATCGCGTACGCCGCCAATGCCGCGCCACACATCAATGCCGCGGTCAGCACGATGGCCTGCGTCGTTCCGTCGTGCGCGGCCGCGATCCGCTGCACCGTGCTCGACTCTGCGAACCGGGGACGGCCGTGGATCCAGTCGGCGGCCGCAGGGACGACCCAGGCGAGCAGCACCGCGAGTACGGGGGCGCCGACGGCGAGCGTGACGCGCGACCCGACGGAGCAGCCGACCGATGTTTCGTCGTGGCGGTTGCGCGCGGTCATGCCTGGGACTCCCTCGTCGATGCGGCCGTCCGCCGCGGACCTCGTACTCAAATGATCGCCGGGTGTACGCCTCGGTGGTACGGCGTTTGGTCTAAACCGCCGTGACTTTGGTATACGGCCGCAACCACCAGTACTCGGACGTCCGGCGAGCGCACCGTAGTGACGCTGTGTAACGATCGGGGTATGCCTCGCCCTGAGATCTTCGACGGTCACAACGATCTGCCGTGGGCGCATCGCGACCTGTACGCGTACGACCTCGATCGCGGCGACATCGCGCTGCCGCGACCGGAGCTCCACACCGACCTGCCGCGTCTCCGCAAGGGTGGCGTCGGTGCGCAGTTCTGGTCGGTCTTCGTACCGTCGCAGCTCGCAGGTGACGCCGCCGTGACCGCGACACTCGAGCAGGTCGACTTCGTACGCCGGATGATCGAGCGCTACGACGACCTCGTACTCGCGCGGACCGCCGGTGAGGTTGAGGCGGCGATGGCCGACGGCCGGATCGCCTCGCTCCTCGGCATGGAGGGCGGGCACAGCATCAACGAGTCGCTGGGCACGCTGCGGGCGATGCACGCGCTCGGGGTGCGGTACATGACCCTCACGCACAATGACAATGTGCCGTGGGCCGACTCCGCGACCGACGCTGCAGTGCTCGGCGGGCTCAACGACTTCGGCCGCGAGGTCGTACGCGAGATGAACCGCATCGGCATGCTCGTCGACCTCTCCCACGTGAGCGCCGACGTCATGCGGGACGCCCTCGAGGTCACGTCGTCGCCGGTGGTCTTCAGCCACTCCAACGCCCGTACGGTCTGCGACGTCACGCGTAACGTGCCCGACGACGTGTTGGCGGAGCTCCCGTCGAACGGCGGTGTCTGCATGCTGACGTTCGTGCCGATGTTCACCAGCCCGGGTGCCGCGAGGTGGTACCAGGAGTGCCTTGAGATCGCAGCGGAGCGGGGACTCGACCCGCGCAGCTTCGCCGATCTCGACCCGGTCATGGTGGCTCGGGCCAAGACCGATCCGCCGCCCACGTCGACACTCGACGACGTCGTCGCGCACATCGAGCACGTACGCGAGGTCGCCGGCGTCGAGCACGTCGGACTCGGCGGTGACTTCGACGGCACGACGTTCCTCACTCGCGGCCTCGAGGACGTCGGCTGCTACCCCAATCTTCTTGCCAGGCTGGCCGAACGAGGCTGGTCCGAATCGGAGCTCGCGCTGCTGGCGCATGGAAATGTCCTCCGCGTGCTACGCGCGGCCGTACCCGACTGACCACCCCATCGGGGGCGGATAGGACGCGGAAGATGAGCGTTGCCGGATTGTTGCTCGCTGCCGGAGCAGGCACTCGGATGGGCGGGCCGAAAGCCCTCGTCGAGGGCGCCGACGGTGTGCCGTGGGCGGTGTCGTCGGCGCAGGTCTTACGCGACGGCGGGTGCGACGAGGTCGTCGTGGTCGTCGGTGCGGCGGCCCAGCGCGTACGTCGGGTGTTGCACGACGAGCCGGTGCGTACGGTGTTCGCGTCGTCCTGGGCGGAGGGGATGGGTGCGTCGCTGCGGGTAGGGCTCAGTGCGCTCGCGACCGGGTCGCGGGCGGACGCAGTGGTCGTCCACCTCGTCGACCTCCCGGACGTCGGGGCGGACGTCGTCGGGCGGCTCGTCCGGGTCGCCGTGCACGACGGGCTCGCGCGGGCGGCGTACGACGACGGGCGTCCGGGCCACCCGGTGCTGATCGGTCGCGACCACTGGCATGGTGCGATCGCCGCGGCGGTGGGCGACCGCGGCGCGCGCGACTACCTGGCCGGACGCGAGGTGGCGGCCATCGACTGCTCCGACCTCGCGACCGGCATCGACATCGACTCCCGCTGAGAGGGCTCTCAGCGGTTGGCGATGTGCTCGATCAGCGCCGTGGTCGAGACCGACGGCGTGCGCGGGAAGTAGACGACCTCGCAGATGTCGGCCATCTCGTCGAAGCGGCCCTTCCAGTCGTCGCCCATCGTGAGGATGTCGGCCTTGTGCTCGACGATGTACTCGCGCTTGAGCTCGAGGCTCTCCTCGACGAACACGTCGTCGACGGCGCGCAGGCTGGCGACGATTTCCATCCGCTCGTCCTGGGAGTACACCGGCGGGCGACCCTTCTTGCTGATGTTCAGCGCGTCCGACGACACTCCGACGACCAGCCGGTCGCCGAGCGCTCGCGCGCGCTCGAGTAGCCGTACGTGGCCGACGTGAAACACGTCGTAGGTGCCAAACGTGATGACCGTACGGTCGGCCACTGTTGTCTCCTCGCGTCGTCGGTCGAACGAAATTCGGCCAGGTCAACGGTGAACGGTACCTGAACGCGGGTCTCCCCGTCGCCCGTAGGGCGGTTTCGGACGGGGATTAGGGTGGGGATGTGTCGGATCATTTGCCCTCTTCCCCCGGTACGCTCGCGGAGCGGCTCCGCTCGGTCGATTACCTGCCAGACGAGGGGCTCGCGACCGTCACGTACCTCGCTCTCTCCATGCAGCGTCCGATCCTGCTGGAGGGCGAGCCGGGTACGGGCAAGACCGCGCTCGCCGAGGCACTCGCCGAGGCACTCGCGCTGCCGCTCGTACGACTGCAGTGCTACGAGGGCATCGACGCCACCCAGGCGTTGTACGACTGGGACTTCACCCGCCAGATCCTGCACCTGCGTACGGTCGAGGCGACCTCGCGCGGTGACCTCGACGCTGCCGCGGTCGAGCAGTCGCTGTTCGACGACCGGTTCCTGCTCGCCCGGCCGATCCTGAGGGCGCTGCAGGAGAGCCCGGCGATCCTGCTGATCGACGAGATCGATCGCGCCGACGACGAGTTCGAGGCGTTCCTGCTCGAGGTGCTGTCGACCAACCAGGTGACGATCCCCGAGCTCGGCACGGTACGCGCCGCGGAACCACCGATCGTGGTGCTCACGTCCAACCGCACCCGCGAGCTGCACGACGCGCTCAAGCGGCGCTGCCTCTACCACTGGATCGACCATCCCGGGCTGGCCCGCGAGATCGAGATCGTACGCGCGCGCATCCCCGACGTACCCAAGCTGCTCGCCGAGCAGGTCGCGACCGCGGTGCAGCAGCTGCGTGCGACCGACGAGATGCTGAAGCCGCCCGGCGTCGCCGAGACACTCGACTGGGCACGGGCACTGCGCCAGCTCGGTCGTCAGGAACTCGACCTCGAGACGGCCGCGGCGACGATCGGCGCGGTCTGCAAGTACCGCGAGGACATCGACCGGGTACGAGAGTCGCTCGATCGGTTGCTACGCACATGAACTCCCCGGCGACGCCGTGGTCGTTGAACACATGAGCGACGCCGACGAGGTCTTCGCCGGCTTCGCGCGCGCGGTCGCGGCGGCCGGGGTCTCCGTCACGCCCGACCGCACCCAGACCTACCTCGAGGCGGTCTCGCGCGCCGGGGCCGACGACCGCGCGGCGTCGTACTGGGCAGGGCGCGCGACGCTGTGCTCGACGCCCGACGACTTCGCGGCGTACGACGCGACGTTCGAGACGTGGTTCAGCGCCGAGCCGCCGACCCTGCGCGACAAGCGGCGCACGGAGTCGCGTTCGGTGCCGCAGGCAGACCTGTCGTCGGCCGACGCCGAGGGTGACGGCGATTCGCACAACCTCTCGGTCGTCGCCAGCGCCGAGGAGGTACTGCGCAACCGCGATGTCGCCGATCTGCCGCCGGCCGAGCGAACCCTGCTCAACCGGATGTTCGCCCGGCTGGAGCCGCATCCGCCGACCCGGCGCAGTCCGCGACGACGGCACAGCCGGCGCGGGGAGATCGATCCTGCCCGCACGGTGCGCGATCAGCTGCGCAGGGCGGGCGAGCCGGGGCCGCTCCGTTACCGGCGTCGGCGCGTACGAGAGCGGCGTACCGTCTGGCTGATCGACGTGTCCGGATCGATGGAGCCGTACGCCGACAGCCTGCTCCGCCTCGCGCATCGTGCCGTGACGGCGGCGCCCCGTACGACCGAGGTGTTCACGCTCGGCACCCGGCTGACCAGGGTCACGCCGGCCCTACGCCTGCGCGATCCGGAGCTGGCGCTCACCACCGCGGGGAGCGTGGTGCCGGACTGGTCCGGTGGCACGCGCCTCGGTGAGGTACTCCGGGCGTTCGTCGACCGGTGGGGCCAGCGGGGCATGGCGCGCAGTGCCGTCGTTGTCGTGTGCAGTGACGGCTGGGAGCGCGGCGACCCGGTGCTGCTGGGCCAGCAGGTCGAGCGGCTGTCGCGCCTCACGTACCGGCTCGTCTGGGCCAACCCGCACCGCGGCAAGGTCGGGTACGAGCCGGTGCAGGGCGGCATTGCGGCGGTGCTTCCGTACGTCGACGCGCTCGTCGCGGGCCACTCGATGCGTACGTTCGGCGAGCTGCTGGCCGTCGTCGCCGCTCCCGCCCCGTGAGCCGCACGTTCCGGCCCCGTTTTCGCCGATTCAGCGGCCGAATCGTGCGGCCCAGGGGGCGCGTCGGGAAGAACGTGGCAGGCTAGAAGCGTGCGTGACGTACTCCCCGAACTCCTGGCCGCCTGGCGCGACGGCGGGACGATCGGCATGGGCACCGTGGTTCAGACCTTCCGGTCGGCGCCGCGGCCCGCGGGCGCCTCGATGCTCGTCCTCCCCGACGGCAGAGCGGTCGGATCGGTATCCGGCGGCTGCGTCGAGGGTGCGGTGTACGACCTGTCGCAAGAGGTCGTCGAGAAGGCCGAGCCGGTGCTGCAGCGCTACGGCGTCAGCGACGACGACGCGTTCGAGGTCGGACTCACCTGTGGCGGCATCCTCGACGTGTTCGTCGAACCCGTTTCGCAGCAGACGTTCCCCAAGCTCGGCGCCGTCGCCGACGACATCGGTGCCGGGCGGCCGGTCGCGGTCGCGACCGTCGTCGAGCACCCAGACTCCGACTGGGTCGGTCGGCGGCTGATCGTACGGCCGGACTCGACCGGCGGCACGCTCGGCCTGGAGCGCGCCGACCACGCGGTCGCCGACGACGTACGCGGGCTGCTGGCGGCCGGAAGCAGCGCGATGATCACCTACGGTCCGGAGGGCCAGCGTCGCGGCGAGGGCATGCGCGTGTTCGCTGCGTCGTTCGCCCCGAAGCCCCGGATGCTGGTGTTCGGTGCCATCGACTTCGCGGCCGCGGTCGCGCGGCAGGGTTCGTTCCTCGGCTACCACGTGACGGTCTGCGACGCACGGCCGGTGTTCGCGACGTCCCAACGTTTCGCGCACGCCGACGAGGTCGTCGTCGACTGGCCGCATCGCTATCTCAAGCAGCAGATCGAGGCCGACGCGGTCGACGAGCGTACGGTCCTCGCGGTGCTCACCCACGACCCCAAGTTCGACGTACCGCTGCTCGAGGTCGCCCTGCGGATGGAGCCTCCGCACCGGCCGTCGTTCATCGGCGCGATGGGATCGCGGCGTACCCACGACGACCGGCTCGTACGCCTGCGCGAGGCCGGCCTGAGCGACGAGGAGCTGTCGCGGCTGTCGAGCCCGGTGGGGCTCGACCTCGGCGCGCGTACGCCCGAGGAGACCGCGGTGTCGATCGCCGCCGAGATCATCGCGTCGCGGTGGGGCGGCCGCGGCGAGCGATTGAGCGAGCTCGGCGGCCGCATCCACCACGACTGAGCGGAATCAGCGCAGCTTGACCAGGCCGGTCTCGGGCGCGTTGTCGCTGGAGACGAACCGCTTCGGGTCGAACGGCAGCACGCGTGCGCTCGAGCGGAGGTACGCGCCGTCGGTCGCGACCAGGCAGCGAACCGGGACGACTTGTACGACTCGGTTCTTGCGAGGGCCGGGCAGCAATTTCACCCGGGCACGTGGGCACTTGACCTCGAACAGCCCGCCACGGTCGTACTGCCAGACCTCGACGGGTCCGTGGTCCTTGGAATGGAACCACGCGAACGAGTATCGATCCTCATCGGCGAGGTGGGTCCGGAACTCCTGATTGCGGACGACGTCGGCGCGAAGCACGTTGCGTGCCTCGTATGTGACGCGGATCTTCGGTACGGGCGCGGCCCGGTCGACCTGGTAGCGAACGCGCTTCAGGTCGACCGACTGCTTGACGAAGCGCGGTGAGTGTTCCTCCGCCTTCGTCGGCGACTTCGTGCGTACGTCGCCCGTACGGTCGCGTTGTACGACGACTTTGGCATCGTCTGCGGCCGCGGACACGCCGAACAGCCCGCCGAAGAGCGCCGTCGAGATGGTGATGGCCCTGACTGTCTTTCTCACGCTGCCCCCAGAGGTCGTTGGTGCGGTGTCACCCGGATCGGGCGTCGGTCAGGTCCACTCGTGCTCGCCGGTGGCGCCGGTGACGGTCCAGTCGTGCTCGCTGGACGCCCCGATGACGCCCCAGTCGTGCTCGTCGTCGGGCGAGCCTGTCGTGGCCGACGCCGAAGCCGCCTGCGAGGTGAACGCAACCGCGGCAACGGCTGACGCCACGGCTACTCCGGCATATGCGAGTCGTGATCGCATCGATGTCATCTCCCTGTTCGATCCGTTGTCGACCGCTTGGCCGACCCGACCGATCGTGCGCTGTGGCGCCGACATATCGCTGCCATCTCGCTGCCACCGACCGACAGCGGGGAGATATCCGTCGCGAACTCCGAAGCGATCAGGTCCGGAGTACGCGCGCCAGCGCGGGAACCTGCGCTACCTGCTCATCCAGGATCGACCGCGCACGCGTCACCGAGTCGACAAGCGGATGCAGCGCGAGCGCGCGTACTGCCAGGCGCATCGAACCCGCTGAGGCGGCCTCGATCGTCGTACGCTCGACGTCCTTCACCGACGTGACGACGCCCTGCTGGTACGCGGCCAGCGGCTCGGCGGGCAACGGCCGCGGCCCGGCCGAGTCGACGACACACGGCACCTCGACGACCGCCTCGGAGTCGAGTCCGGGGAGGGTGCCGGAGTTCGCGACGTTGAGCACGAGCCGCGCGGGCCGGTTGTGCGCGATCGCGTGCATCAGATCGAGCGCGACCTTGTCGTACCCCCCGCCGTCGAGGTCCTCCTCGTCGCGCTCACCGGCACCGGACGAGTCGCGGCTGTCGGCCATGTACGACTCCTCACGGGCGCGCCGCGTGCGGTCCCACGCGCCAAACGGGTCAGTGTCGCCGAGCGACGCATAGAAGCCGGCCTGCTGTGCGACGAGGTACTCGCCGCGAGTCTGCTCCGCCGCCTCGATCGCGGCGATCGCGTCGGCGTTGTAGTACCAGTACCAGAGGTACTCGTTCGGCACTGCACCGAGCGTCTCGAGCCACTCGGGCCCGAACAACCGACCCTCCTCGATGCCGATGAGCCGGTCTCGATCGGCCAGCAGACCGGGCAGTCGGTCCTCGCCGTCGACGACCACCCGACGCAACCAGCCGAGGTGGTTGAGCCCGGCGTACTCGAACGTCGCGTCGCCGAACCCGATGTCGAGGGCTCGAGCGACCCGCTTGAACATCCCGACGGGCGAGTCGCAGATGCCGATCACCCGGTCGCCGAGCACCCGCGACATCGCCTCGGTGACCATGCCCGCCGGGTTGGTGAAGTTGATGACGTACGCGCCGGGCGCGTGCTCGGCCACCGTCTCCGCGACCTCGAGAGCCACCGGCACCGTACGGAGTCCGTAGCAGACTCCGCCGGCGCCGGTGGTCTCCTGCCCGAGAACGCCGTTCGCCAAGGCGATCCGCTCGTCGCACACTCGTCCGACTAGCCCCCCGACTCGGATCGCGGAGAACACGAAGTCGGCCCCGCCGACGGCCTCGGCGAGGTCGGTCGACAGCGAGACGTTCGGTCCCGGCCGCCCGTCCGCGCGCTGCACCTGCTGGAGCACCGCCGCGATCGCGTCGAGCCGGGCGCGGTCGACGTCGTACAGCACGAGGTCGGTGACGGCGCTGTCGTCGCCGAGCAGCGCTCGGTAGACGAGCGGCACGCGGAATCCTCCGCCGCCGAGCACGGTCAGTTTCATGGAGCTCCTTCTGGGTCAGGACGTAGGTGCCAGATGCACGACGGTGCCGGAATCGCTGAAGGTCGTGAGCGTGTCGGGGTCGGCGTCCTCGGTCGAGACGAGGTCGTCAACCTCGGCGGCGCCGCACACCCGGGCCAGGCCGCCGCCGGGGAACTTGCTGCCGTCGGCGAGCAGCACGACCCGCTCGGCCGCGGCGATCATCGCCTGCTTGACGGGCACCTCGACGACCGTCGTGTCGAGGACGGTGCCGTCGGGGCGTACGCCGCTGGTGCCGAGGAACAGGGCTCCGGCGCGAACCTGCCGCAACGCCTGCTCGGTCAGAAACCCCACCATCGACCGGTAGTTGCGCCGCACCACACCGCCGAGCAGGATCAGCTCGACCGACGAGTCGCCGGCGAGCTCCTCGTACACCGCCAGGCTCGACGTGATGATCGTGACCGTACGTCCGCGCAGCGC
Source organism: Solicola gregarius (assembly GCF_025790165.1). Taxonomy (GTDB): domain Bacteria; phylum Actinomycetota; class Actinomycetes; order Propionibacteriales; family Nocardioidaceae; genus Solicola; species Solicola gregarius. Next base: position 1,345,486 of record NZ_CP094970.1, on the reverse strand, counting down.
GGCCGCCAGCCGGTGCGTGGTCGTACCGATGTCGAGCAGCAGCACGTCGCCGTCGTTGACAAGCCCGGCAGCCTCCCGCGCGACGGCGTCCTTGTCGGGCACGTGGCTCGTCGCGACATGCGCGAACGGAGGCTCCTGCGCGGTCGGCAGCGACGCGCCACCGTGCAGGCGGGTGACGAGCTCGCGGTCTTCGAGCCGGCGCAGGTCGCGTCGGACCGTCGCCTCGCTGACGTGCAGCTGGCGCGCGAGGGTGCCGACCTCGACCGGCCCGTCGGTGCGGAGCCGCTCGAGGATGCGCTCGTATCGCTGTTGCGCCAGCATGGGTCGAACATTATCAGTCATAAACGTGCACGGCCACGTCCAGTTGGGCCGAATCGCGCACATTCCGCCGGCACCTACGGCAGGATCACCGAAAGAACGCGCAGAAATTTTCATCAACCTACGTACTTGCGCAAACATGTGCAGATCGATGAGACTGCTCGCAGGAGGTTGCACGTGACCGAATCCCACGCCGCGACGGCGCCGCGCCCCGACGAGAGCGGCACCGGCCCCGACGACGCCGAGGCGCCGTTCGACGTGTTCGTCTCGGGCACGGTGTTTCTCGACATCATCTTCACCGGCCTGCGCTCGGCACCGGTCGGCGGCCAGGAGATCATGTCGACCGGCATGGGCTCGAGTCCCGGCGGCGCCGCGAACCTCGCCGTCGCCGCATCCAGACTCGGCCTGCGTACGTCGCTGACGTCGGCGTTCGGGGCAGACCAGTACGGCGACTTCTGCTGGTCGACCCTCGCCGGGCCCGAGGGCGTCGACCTCAGCTGCTCCAAGCGGTTCGACGACTGGCACTCGCCGGTAACGGTCTCCCTCGCGTACGACGACGACCGCGCGATGGTCACCCACGCTCATCCGCCGCCCATCCCACCCGACGACATCGTTGGCTCGCCCCCGCGTACGCGCGCCTGCTTCGCCGACATGGGCGGCGACCGGCCGGCCTGGGTCGACACGGTGATCGCCGACGGCACCCTGGTGTTCGCCGACCTCGGCTGGGACGAGAGCGGGGCCTGGGACCACGACTCCCTGCGTCGACGGCTCGACGGATGTCACGCGTTCGTGCCGAACGCCGACGAGGCGATGTCGTTCACCGGCACCGACACCCCGGGTGCCGCGCTCGAGGCGATGCGCGACTGGGTGCCGCTCGCGGTCGTCACGGCAGGCAGCGGCGGCGCGTTCGCCGCGGACGCGACAACGGGTGAGACCGCCTGGGTGCCGGGCCTGAGCGTCAAGGCGCTCGATCCGACCGGTGCCGGAGACGTCTTCCTGGCATCGCTGATGCACGCGACGCTCGCCGGCTGGTCGCTGACGCAGCGCCTTCGTTTCGCGAACCTGTGTGCCGCGCTGTCGGTACGCGACTTCGGCGGGGCGCTCGCCTCGCCCGGCTGGGGAGACGTGTGCGACTGGTGGACCGAGGCGAAGGACCGGCCGCGGCTCGCGCGCGACTACGGTTTCCTCGAGGACGTACTCGCGACCGTCGAGCACCGGGTCTTCGAACGTGCCGTGCCGACGGTCGGGTTTCATTACAGCACCGAGGAGCACGGTCGCCACGGCCCCCGGCCGTCCGGCATCCAGCGGCACGGCGGGCATGACGTAGGGGGCAAGTGAGGATGAAGGAGACAGCAATGAGCGGTACACGGCGCCAGATCGGGCGCGTCATCGCGACGGGAGGCGTCGTGCTCGCGTTGGCGACGGCCGCCGCGTGCGCACCCGGAGACGACGGCGGCTCCGGCACGGAGACCAAGAAGGAGGACGTCAACACCGACATCTCGGGCGTCGGCGACGTCACCCTGACCGTGTGGGACCAAGAGGTACGCGGCGAGCAGAGCAAGGTCATGGACCAGCTCAACACCGCGTTCGAGCAGAAGTACCCGAACGTCAAGATCGAGCGTGTCTCGAAGTCGTTCGCCGACCTGCGCAAGACGCTCCGGCTCGCGATCACCAACGACGAGCCGCCGGACGTCGTGCAGGCCAACAACGGCCGCTCCGACATGGGCCAGTTCGTCAAGGCGGGTCTGCTGCAGTCGCTCGACGGGTACGCCGAGGCGTACGGCTGGGCGGACCGGTTCCCCGACAGCGTGCGGGCGCTCGCGTCGTACACCGACGACGGGTCGACGTTCGGAGAGGGCAACCTCTACGGCGTTCCGCAGCTCGGCGAGATGGTCGGCCTCTGGTACAACAAGGCGAAGCTGGCGAAGCTCAAGGTCGACCCGCCGAAGACCACCGAGGAGTTCGAGAAGGTGCTGCAGGCGGCCAAGGACGCGGGCGAGGTGCCGATCCAGTACGGCGACCTCGATGCGTGGCCGGGGATCCACATGTTCGGGTTCGTCCAGAACCAGTTCGTCCCGCGTGACGATATCCGCACTCTCGGCTTCGGCCGCGAGGGTGGCTCGTGGGAGAGCGACGAGAACGTGGAGACGGCGCAGACGCTCGCCGACTGGGCCGACAAGGGCTACTTCAGCGACGACTTCAACGGGCTCGGGTCCGATCCGGCGTGGCAGAACTTCGCCAAGGGCAAGGGCGTGTTCCTGGTCCAGGGCACCTGGATGCTCGCCGAAGACCTCGTGCCCGCGCTCGGAGACGACCTCGGGTTCATGCTGCCGCCCGTCGGCCCGTCGGGTGAGCAGACCGTCACCGGCGGCACCGGACTCCCGTACGCCGTCACCGATGCGAGTGACAACGCCGACGTCGCTGCGGCGTACATCGACTTCATCACCAACGAGGACGCGATGAAGATGATGGCCGATGCCGGGCAGCTCCCCGTCGTCGACTCCGACCAGGCCAACGTCTCGGGCGTACGCGCCGAGGTCTTCGACGCCTGGAACCAGGTCAACTCCGACGACGCGCTGGTCCCGTACCTCGACTACGCGACGCCAGACTTCTACGACACCCTCACCGGGAACGTCCAGAAGCTGACCGCCGGTGACGAATCGCCCGATGACTTCCTCGCGGCGCTCGAGGAGGACTACAGCGGGTTCGTGTCCGAGAACAGCGGTGGGTAGGGACACCCTTGCCTGACACCAGCACGGTGGCACCCGCCGCCCGCAAACCTCTCCGGGAGGGCCGCCGGCAGGCCGGCCCTCCCGGAGAGCCACGCCGCGTCGCGTACCTCTACGTCGCACCCGCCCTGATCGTCTTCGCACTGTTCATGGCGGCACCGCTCGTGTACGCGGTCTGGCTGTCCTTCTTCGAGTGGGACGGTCTGAGCGCCAGTACGTGGGTGGGGCTCGGCAACTACGTCGACGTACTGACGGACTCCGAGCTCCGGGCGCCGTTCCTGCACGCCGGCGTGCTGGTGGTGTTCTTCAGCTTCATTCCCGTGGCACTTGGCATGCTGATCGCCGGCCTCATGACGCGTGCGCGGCTGCGCGGGCTCGGCTTCTTCCGCACGGTGCTGTTCCTGCCGCAGGTGGTCGCGCTGACGGTCGTCGCCGTTGCGTGGCGCAAGATCTACGAACCCGACGGTTCTCTGAACGACGCCCTGCGGGCGATCGGGCTCGACAGCTTCGCCCGGGGCTGGCTCGGAGACGAGAACTTCGCCCTGGCGTCCATCGGCGTGGTCGGCATCTGGGTCGGCACCGGACTCTGCACGGTGCTGTTCCTCGCCGGACTTTCGAAGGTTCCGCGTGAGCTGTACGAGTCGGCGCGACTCGACGGCGCCGGGTTCTTCCGCGAGTTCCGTGCGGTGAGCATGCCTGCCGTGCGCGGCGAGATGGCCGTCGCGCTCACGCTGACCCTGGTGGCGGCCCTTCGTACCTTCGACCTCGTGTACGTCATGACCAGTGGTGGCCCCGGCTATGCGTCGACGGTCCCGGCGTACGAGGTGTACGACCGCGCGATGCAGAAGGGCGAGGTCGGCACGGGCGTGACGATCGCGCTCGTGCTGATGGTGCTGATCCTGTTGGCGACGATGCTGATCAACCGGCTGTCCGAGACCGCGGGGGATGCATGAGCGGCGAGCGAGCAACGAGCGCGAGGTCGGCACTGTGAACAACTCGTCCATCGAGCGCACGATCACGTACGCGGTGCTGATCCTTGCTGCGGCGTTCGCGCTCTACCCGATGCTGGTGATCCTCTTCACCGCGATCCAGCCCGAGAGCATCGGCGCGAGCGGCGTCGACTTCGGCAACTTCGCCACCGCATGGGACCGCGGCAACTTCGGTACGTACCTGAAGACCAGCGTGATCGTGACCGTGAGCGTGGTCATTCTCAGTACGTTGCTTGCCTGCCTTGCCGGGTACGCGTTCGGCACGATGCGGTTCCGCGGCTCGAGCGTGTTGTTCTACCTCCTGCTCCTCGGGCTGATGGTGCCGAGCGAGGCGATCGTGATCCCGCTCTACTTCGGCTTCCAGGAGCTCGACCTGCTGAACTCCTATCCCGCGTTGATCTTTCCGCAGGTGGCACAGTCGCTTGCGTTCGGGACGTTCTGGATGCGCGCGTACTTCCGCAGCTCGCAGGCCGAGGTGGTCGAGGCCGCACGGCTCGACGGCGCGGGTCACTTCCGGATCTTCTGGTCGATCCTGGTGCCCATGGGTCGGCCGGCGATCATCACGATGATGGTGCTGGTCTTCATGTGGACCTGGAACGAGTTCCTGCTCCCGCTCGTCATGGTGCCGACCGAGGAGTCGATGCGGACGGCGCCGCTGGGGCTGGCGACGTTCCAAGGCCAGTACACGTCCGGCACGGCGCTGCTCGCGGCCGGCGCGGTGCTCGTCGCGCTCCCGGTCATCGTCTTCTACATCTTCGCCCAACGGCACTTCATCCGCGGCATGGTCGAAGGGTCGGTGAAGGGCTAGCCCATTGCGACTGCCGCGCCTCGGGAACCGCAGTATCCAGATGCCTGCCACGACACAGGAGGAGAAGGTTTCGATGAGACTGAGAGGAAAGGCCACAGCGGTCGTCGGCGCGTTGCTCGTTGCGGGGACGCTCGCGGCCCCGCCGGCGACGGCCGACTCGCAGCGGCACGTAGCGCCGCCCGACAACCCAGGTGACCTGGACGTGCTGTTCGTCGGCGCGCACCCCGATGACGAGTCCGGCCGGTTGTCGATGTTCGGCGAGTGGCGCGAACGCTTCGGCGTGAAGACCGGCGTCGTGACCGTCACTCGTGGCGAGGGCGGCGGCAACGCGGTCGGTCCCGAGGAGGGTCCCGCGCTCGGCCTGATCCGCGAGGCCGAGGAGCGCCGCGCGGTCGGGCATTCGGGCGTCACCGACGTGTACAACCTCGACAAGGTCGACTTCTACTACTCGGTGAGCGAGCCGCTGCACCGCGAGACGTGGGGCCACAACGACTCGCTCGGCAAGGTAGTGCGGGTCATCCGGGAGACGACGCCCGACATCATCATGACGATGGACACCGCGCCGAGTCCCGGCAACCATGGTGGCCACCAGGAAGCGTCGCTGCTCGCCGCGGAGGCCTACTACGCGGCCGGGGACCCGTCGCGTTTCCCGGGGCAGATCCGCAAGGAGGGGCTCGAGCCGTACGCGCCGAAGAAACTGTTCTCCAGCGGTGCAAGGGGCACCGGCTCGTCGCCAGGAGCGAACTGCGCGACGACGCTGCAGCCCGACAACCCGGCCGACGACATCTACGGCGTGTGGAGCGGGCGCCGATCCGCGACGCAGGACAAGACCTATGCGCAGATCGAGCGCGAGTCACAGCGCGAGTACGCATCGCAGGGTTGGGCCGGGTTCCCCGATGTCGATCCCGACCCGGCGAAGCTCGGCTGCGACTTCATGTACCAGGTCGACTCGCGAGTTCCCTTCGTACGTGGCGATCTGACGGCCGAAGCCGCGTCGTCGGCGACGATGCTCGAAGGTGCGGTGCTGCAGGAGCACGGTGGCCTGCCGCTCGGAACCCAGCTCGACATGTCGACCGAGCAGTTCGAGGTCACGCCGGGCGGGTCGTCCGACGTACGGATCAGCCTGACCGCTCCGGCGAAGACGGCGCTCAAGAATGCCGCGGCTAACGTACGCTTGCCCGACGGCTGGAAGGCCAAGAAGAAGGTCACGTTCGGCGACCTCAAGAAGGGTCAGACCAAGCAGCGTACGGTCACGGTGACCGCGGCAGCCGATGCCGCGACGAACGAGCGTGCGCTGGTCTCGGCGAACGTCTCGGTCAAGGGCGGCCAGCGCGGGTACACCAACCAGCAGTTCGAGGTCGCTCCGGCGGTGACGGGTACACAGGACCTGCTGCCGCGGGTCGAGACCTTCCACGAGTGGGCCGACACGACCGGCGTACCGCAGCTCAAGGGCACCGTGAAGCCGGTGCAGACACTGCCAAGCGGCGGCTCTCGTACGATCGGCGTCGACCTGCACAACAGCAGCGACGGGGCGCAGTCGGGCGAGGTCTCCATCGACCTGCCCGATGGCTTCGAGGCGGACGCGGCGAGCAAGTCGTACTCCGACCTCGCGGCGGGGGAGTCGACGACCGTCGAGTTCGAGGTGACCAATACCGACGACTCGCTGCCGACCTCCAACGAGGGAGGCGAAGCGGGCGACTACGCGTACTCGATCGAGACGACCTCCGATGCAGGCACGTCGACGACGGAGCCGGCGTTGGAGCTCGTACCGGCGACAACGATCGAGGAGTCCTCGGCGGCTCCCGAGGTCGACGGCGAGATCGGTTCCGACGAGTACACCGCGGAGATCGACCTGAGCCGGGTGTGGGAAGGCGACGCGTGCGAGAGCGCCGACGACTGCTCGGCGACGGGCTACGTGACCCGCAACGGTGACGACCTGTACTACGCGGTCGACGTCATGGACGACGAGCTCGGCACCGTGCTGGCGCAGTCGGACTGCAAGCGGCACTGGCGTACGGACTCGCTCGAGGTCGCCATCGACCCGGACGGCCGTTCGGAGAACACCTCCTCGACGTTCAAGCAGCTCGTGCTGCCGACGACCGAGGAGGGTGGACCCTGCACGGCGCGCGACGCCGACAACCAGCAGGGCCCGATCGACAACCCGGACATCGAGGTCGCGTCGAAGTTGAAGGAGCCGTTCACGGGGTATGTGATCGAAGGGAAGATTCCGGCGTCGGCGCTGCCGTCGACGGTCGACCCCGAGCACTTGGGCCTGAACATGTTCATCTACGACTCCGACACCCAGGACAAGACCGGCCAGACCCGAATCGGCTGGTCGACCTGGGGTGGCGTCCAGGGTGACCCGTACCGCTGGGGCATCGCGAACCTGCCGGACTGGACACCGCCGGAGGTCGAGACGCAGGATCCGGTGATCCCGCTGGACGCGCTGGAGAGCCTCGACTCCCCGCAGTCGATCGCGCAGGCGGCACGTACCGGAGTCGCCTTGTCGGGCGGGCCGCAGGCACGCAAGGCGACGTCGGCCACGTTGGTGAATGCAAAGCGGTCGGGCAAGGCCGTGGTCGCGCGAGTCAAGGTGAGGGGCGCAGGTAAGGCGCATCTGTTCGCCGTCGACGCCGACGGTCAGGCGGTGGCGTCGGTACGCAAGGCGCTCAAGCCCGGCGTACGTACGGTCCGCATCCCGAAGGCCAAGGGCGCGGTGCGCGTAGTGCTCGGGTACGACGCCAAGGCCGGTGGCACGACCAGTACGGCGGTGAAGGTCCGCTGACCCACTGACCCTGACCCGCGAGTGGCGCAGATCCGTTGCTTTTAAGCTATCTGAGCAACGGACTTGCGCCACTCGCGTGGTTGAGAACAGGGTTTTCCACACTCCGATCCGCGGGGCTGGCCGGATGACCGCCCTCCGAGGACGATTCCGGCCATGCAGCCGATTCGACATCGTGACCGCGCCGAACGCGGTCTGACCCAGATGCAGCTTCGCCATCCGCGTTGGTGGCATCCGACCGACGGCGTCTCGATGCCGCGGGAGGACGCGGCCAGCCTGGTCAAGCACTGTGCGGCGATCCGGCTGGCGCTCGCGGACAACGCGGTCTTCACCCACGTCACGTCGGCACAACTGCGCGGCTGGTGGCTTCCCTCCGGGATGCGGGACTGGCCGGTGATCGCGTGCACCGACGGCGGCTCGCCACACCACGATCGACGCGGGGTGTACGTCCGCCGATGTGCGATCCCGAGCGCTCATCGGCACGCGCTCGAGGACCTCCCCACCGCATCGAGCGAATGGACGATACTGGAGCTCGCCGAGGATCTGTCCCTGATCGATCTCGTTGTCGCGATCGACTCGGCGCTCCATCTCGGAGACTGCACGATGGCATCTCTCGACCGGGCGGTCGTGCCGGGTCGGCGTGGCGTCAAGCGGCTCCGGCGAGCGATGGTGCTCGCGGATGGGCGGAGCGAGTCGGCATGGGAGACGATCCTTCGGCTCGTCCATGTGCTGTCCGGCATCACCGATGTCGAGCCGCAGGCATGCATACGTGACGCTGCCGGGACGATCGTCGCACGCGCAGATCTACGGCTCGGTACGACCAGGCGGCTCAGCGAGTACGACGGTGCGGTACACCGAGACGGGCCGCAGCACCGGGCCGACCTTCGTCGCGAGAAGCTGCTGATCCGGATCGGATTCGAGCGGTTCGGGTACACCGCATCGGAGATTCATCGGGAGGCGAGCCGCATCCTGCTCGACGCCGAGGGGGCCCTCGGGCTACGGCACGACCCGCGGCGCATACAGGGCTGGCTCGTCGAGTACCGCCGATCGTCGCTGACGCCCGGTGGCAGGGATCGGCTCGCGGCGAGAATGCACCGCTTCGTCCGGGACATCTCTCCCCGGTCGACCAATAGCTAGCGACTGAAATGTGCGAGTGGCGCAGATCCGTTGCTTTGAGGCTGCCTGAGCAACGGATCTGCGCCACTCGCGAAGGGGGAGGGCAGGCGGCGGGTCAGTCGTGCGCTTGCGGGCCGGCGCGGAGGTCCTTCTCGATCTGCGCGGCGGCCTCGAGCAGCGGGGGCAGCAGTCGCTTGCGTACGTCGGCGGCGGTGCCGCCCGTCGCGCTCGCCGATACATTGACCGCGGCGACCGTACGTCCGCCGGCGTCTCGGATCGGTGCGGCGATGGAGCGGAGCCCGAGCTCGAGCTCCTGGTCGACCATCGCCCAGCCGCGCTCGCGTACGCGGTCGAGTTCCGCGACGAGCTTGTCGATCGTGGTGATCGTCTTCGGGGTCAGCGCTTCGAACTCGGTGTCGGCCAGCAGCTCGTCGACCCGTTCGGGCGGTGCGCCGGCGAGCAGGACGCGCCCCATCGACGTCGCGTACGCGGGGAAGCGCGTGCCCACGCTGATCGAGACGGTCATGATCCGCCGGGTCGGCACCCGCGCGACGTACACGACGTCGGCGCCGTCGAGCACCGACACCGACGACGACTCGTCGACCTTGTCGACGAGCAGCCGCAGATGCGGCGTCGCCAGCTCGGGCAGCGAGATGCTCGACAGGTAGGCGTACCCGAGCTCGAGTACGTGCGGCCGCAGCCAGAACTCGCGGCCGTCGGTCGCGGTGTATCCCAGCGAGACAAGGGTGTGCAGGAAACGACGTGCCGTCGCCCGGGTCAGCCCGGTCTCCTTCGCCACCTGCGACAGGGTCATCCTCGGATTCCGCGCGCTGAACGCGCGGATGACCGAGAGCCCTCGCTCGAGTGACTGCACCGACTCCGTCGGCCGTTTCTCGTCCACCACGCTCGCACCCTATCTCTGTCGTTGACGAGTGATCGCCGCATAGTAGGTTCGCTATACGTACATATGTACGGTCGGCAAACTTCCGCGAGGAGCTGTCTCGCATCGGGCTGCGAGGTGGTGCGGGTGTACGACACCGGCGCGCTGCGTACCGCTCTCGCGTCGGCACCGCATCGCACGCACCCGCTGGTCATCGAAGCCTTCGTCCCCTGAACGGTGAGGAGAGAGTTCTGGCCCTGTGACGAGAGACTCGTGGCCCCGCGAGGAGAGAGTTCTGACCGCTCGCTGGGCCGGGACTCTCTCCTCGGACGGCCGGGGTTCTCTCCTCGGGCGGCCACAACTCTCTCCTCGCTGGGCCGGGATCCTCTCTTCGGGGGGCCGGGGTTCTCTCCTCGGGGGGCCAGAACTCTCTCCTCACCGTGCGGGGAGGGGCCTCGTCAGCGGGTTGGTGCGACGTCGCTGCAACGTCTCTGCAACGTTGTGGCCCGGGTCACACGGGTGTAGAACGGAATCACCCCAGCGGCGAACTCCCCAAGGAGCCGGCATGGCTAATCGGCACACGATCAATCTCACCGTCGACCAGGCTCGCTACAGCGACGACGTGGAGCCCCGAATGCTGCTGGTGCAGTATCTGCGTGAGCGACTCGGCAAGACCGGCACGGTGGTCGGCTGCGACACGACGAACTGCGGCGCGTGCACGGTTCATCTCGACGGCGTCAGCGTCAAGTCGTGCACGATGTTCGCGGTGCAGGCCGATGGGCACGAGGTCACCACGATCGAGGGCCTCGAGCACGACGGCGAGCTGCATCCCGTACAGAAGGCGTTCCACGAGTGCCACGCACTGCAGTGCGGATTCTGTACGCCCGGCATGATCATGCAGTCGATCGACCTGCTCAACGAGCACCCCGACCCCGACGAGGAGACCGTACGCAACGGCCTGGAGGGCAACCTCTGCCGCTGCACCGGCTACCAGAACATCGTCAAGGCGGTCCAGGCCGCGGCCAAGGAGTCCAGCACCGCACCGGCCGAGGGGGTGGCATGACCGTCACGGAGATCGGCGCACCGAGGCGCCGCAAGGAGGACCGCCGGCTGATCACCGGCCGCACCCGTTGGACCGACAACATAGTCCTGCCCGGCATGCTGCACATCGCGATGGTGCGGAGCCCGTTCGCGCACGCACGCATCACCTCCGTCGACGCCGGTGAGGCCAAGCGGTCACCCGGAGTGGTGGCCGTGTTGGCCGGCGCCGATGTCGCCGAGATCCAAGGCAGCCTGCCCAATGCGTGGCCGGTCACCGAAGACCAGAAGGCGCCACCGCACCCGGCGATCGCCGTCGACCGGGTCGCCTTCGCCGGCGAGGTGGTCGCCTGCGTGATTGCACGCTCCGCCGCGGAGGCACGTGACGCCACCGAGCTCATCGACGTCGAGTACGACGAGCTCCCGGTCGTACTCGACCTCGAGCGTGCGTACGAGGGCGACGTGCTGGCGCATCCCGACCTCGGTACGAACCTCTCCTCGAAGTGGGTCTTCGACTCGGCGGAGGCCGGCACTGGCGGCAGCGTCTCGGATGCCGCCCGTGACTCCGAGGTGGTGTTGGAGCGTACGTACCACCAGCAGCGGCTGATCCCGTCGTTCATGGAGCCTCGATCGACCGTCGTCGACCCGACCGGCGAGCAGCTTGTCATGTGGTCGGCGACGCAGGTACCGCACATCCTGCGGTTGATGCTGTCGATGTCGCTCGGCATCTCCGAGAGCAAGGTGCGCGTCATCGCGCCCGACGTCGGTGGCGGGTTCGGGGGCAAGCTGCAGGTGACGCCCGAGGAGTTCATCACCACGCTCGCGGCGCAGCGTACGGGCAAGCCCTGCAAGTACACCGAGACCCGCAGCGAGTCACTGATGGCCGCCCACCACGGCCGCGCGCAGGTGCAGCGGCTACGCATCTCGGCGAACCGCGACGGCACGGTCACCGGCCTCGCGGTCAACCTGCTCGCCGACATGGGCGCGTACCTCGGTCTGGTCGCGGCGGGAGTGCCGGTCCTCGGCGCGTTCATGTTCAACTCGATCTACAAGTTCCCCGCGTACCGCTTCGAGTCCAACGCGCTCTTCACCAACAAGGCGTGGACGGACGCGTACCGCGGTGCGGGCCGGCCAGAGGCGACGTACGCCGTCGAGCGTCTGATGGACGATCTCGCCGCCGAGCTCGACATGGACCCGATAGAGCTGCGCCGCAAGAACTGGATCACCCATGAGGAGTTCCCGTTCACGACGGTCGCAGGGCTCGAGTACGACAGCGGCAACTACGAGGCCGCGACCGACAAGGCGCTCGAGATGTTCGGGTACGACGAGCTGCGCGCCGAGCAGCAGCGGCGCCGTGACGCGGGCGATCCGGTCCAGCTCGGCATCGGCATCTCCACGTTCACGGAGATGTGCGGCCTGGCGCCGTCGCGGGTGCTCGGCTCGCTCAGCTACGGTGCGGGCGGCTGGGAGCACGCCGATATCCGGGTGCTGCCGACCGGCAAGATCGAGCTGGTCACCGGTACCAGCCCGCACGGGCAGGGCCACGAGACCGCGTGGAGCCAGATCGTGGCCGACCGTCTCGGCGTGCCGTTCGAGGACGTCGAGGTCCTGCACGGTGACACCCAGATCTCGGCGAAGGGCATGGACACGTACGGTTCGAGGTCACTCGCCGTCGGCGGCATGGCGATCGTCGCCGCGGCCGACAAGGTGATCGAGAAGGCGAAGGTGCTCGCTGCGCACATGCTCGAGGCCAGTGCCGACGACATCGAGTTCGACTCGGGGAAACTCGGCGTCAAAGGCACCGACCAGAGCGTCGCCCTCGCCGATCTTGCGCTCGCGACGTTTGCGGCGCACGACCTGCCGGACGGGATGGAACCGAGTCTCGACTCGTCTGCGACGTTCGACCCGCAGAACTTCTCGTTCCCGCACGGCACGCACCTCGCGGCCATGGAGGTCGACACGGAGACCGGTGAGGTGAAACTGCGTAAGTACGTATGCGTCGACGACATCGGCAACGTGATCAACCCGCTGATCGTCGACGGCCAGGTGCACGGAGGCCTGGTGCAAGGCATCGCGCAGGCGCTGTTCGAGGAGGCCGTCCACGACGAGTCGGGCACGCTCGTCACCGGGTCGTTCGTGGACTATCTCGTGCCCAGCGCCGCCGACGTGCCGTCGTTCGAGACCGGGCGCACGGAGACGCCGTCGAGTACGAACGTCCTCGGGGTCAAGGGCGTTGGTGAGGCGGGCACCATCGCGTCGACACCGGCGATCGTGAACGGCGTCATCGATGCACTACGACCGCTCGGGGTCGCGGATATGGAGATGCCATGCTCCCCGAGTCGGGTGTGGCAGACGATCCAAGCGGCATCGAGCACCAGCGCCAGCGCGACAGGAGACGACCAGTGATCCCTGCACAGTTCGACTACCACGCACCCACGTCCGTCGACGAGGCACTGACGCTGCTGTCGCAGGCAGGTGACGACGCGAAGGTGCTCGCCGGCGGGCAGAGCCTGATTCCGGTGCTCAAGCTGCGGATGGCCGCACCCGAGGTGATCATCGATCTCGGGCGGGTCGACGAGCTCTCGGGCGTACGCGACGACGGCGACGCGATCGTGATCGGTGCGATGACACCGCATCACGTCGTCGCGAACGACCCGTTGGTCGCCGAGCATGCCCGGCTCATCACCGAGGCCGTGCACACCGTCGCCGATCCGCAGGTACGGCATCGGGGTACGTTCGGCGGCGCGCTCGTACACGCCGATCCGGCCGGTGACATGCCGGCCCCGGCGCTCGCGCTCGGTGCGGAGTTCGCCATTGCGGGTTCTGGCGGCACGCGTACCGTCGCCGCGGCGGACTTCTTCGAGGACCTCTTCACGACCGCGGTCGGCGACGACGAGATCCTCACCCACGTACGCGTGCCGAAGCACACCGGCTGGGGCGCCGACTACCAGAAGTTCACCCGGGTGGCTCAACAGTGGTCGATCGTCGGGGTGGCCGCGACCGTACGCACCGAGGGCGACACGATCGCCGAGGCGCGGGTCGCGCTGACCAACATGGGTTCGACTCCGGTGCGTGCCTCGTCGGTCGAGCAGGCCGTCGCGGGAGCGGCGATCGACGCGATCGCCGAGGCCGCGGCATCGGCCGCCGACGGCACCAACCCCCCGACCGACCTCAACGGCGATGCGGCGTATCGCCGGCACCTGGCTACGGTGTTAACAGCACGCGCACTGCGGGCGGCTGCGGGCAGGTGACCCGCGACGCAGTGCGATGACTGAGGTGGGGAGAGGTCCATGCAGCTCACACACACGTTCACCGTCCCGGCATCCGTCGACGAGACGTGGGCGGCGTTCAACGACCTCGAGCGCATAGCGCCGTGTTTTCCGGGTGCGACCCTGGCGTCGGTCGAGGGCGATGAGTTCAAGGGGAGCGTGAAGGTCAAGCTCGGCCCGATCTCCCTGCAGTACAACGGCACCGGGCAGTTCACCGAACGTGACGAGTCCGAGCATCGTGCCGTCATCGAGGCGAAGGGCAAGGATCGCCGCGGCAACGGTACGGCCGCGGCGACCATCACGGCGCGGATGTCGGCCGACGGCGACGGCACCGCCGTCGAGGTCGACACCGACCTGTCGATCACCGGAAAGCCGGCGCAGTTCGGCCGGGGCGTCATCCAGGACGTCAGCGACAAGCTGCTCGGGCAGTTCGTCGACTGTATCGCCGGGAAGCTGGGCGAGCCGGAGTCTGCGCCTGCCGACGCTACCGCGGCCGCACCGGACGCGACTGCCGCGACCGCGACGACGCCGCTCGTCGATACGGACGCGGACGCGGGTCTGTCTGCGCCGACGCGGGCGCCCGAGCCGGAGGCCGAGGCCGCCGAGCTGAACCTGGCGGCGACCGTCGGCCCGGTGATCGCCAAGCGTGCGGCGCCGTACGTGATCGGACTGGTCGTGGCGATCGTCCTCTACAAGCTGATCCGGCGCCGCTGAGCGTACGCCGGTCTGCCGCCCTCGCCGATCGGTGCGACGGCGATGACCTGTCGCCGCCTGCAGCTGACGGCTCGAACGGCTGCCGGGAAGGCGTCGTTGCGGCTACGGTAAGGGCATGTCGTACCCGGACCGGCAGGTGGCGGCGTACCCGCACGGCGTCGACCCGGCCGCGTGGGGACGCCTCCTGCACATGGCGCACGACGACTTCCTCAGCACCGGCCGGTCGACACCGCAGGTACGCCCGATCGTGCTGGACTCGTGGCGGCGGAGCCTGCGGCACGGCGTCGACCCGGAGACACCGGCGGCCCCCGTACGGCTTGCCGACGATGCGCTCGAGACGCTGCGCCGTGAGCATCCGCTCGGCGCGATGATGCCGGTGATCCGCAAGCTGCTCGTCGACAGCGCGACCGACGCCGGACTCCTGGTCGCGGTCAGCGACAACGAGGGCCGGATGCTCTGGGTAGAGGGCCACGCCGGACTGCGCTCGCGCGCCGAGGGGATGCATTTCATCGAGGGGGCGGACTGGAGCGAGGCCGCTGTCGGCACGAATGCCCCCGGCACAGCGCTCGCGCTCGACGACGCCGTGGCGATCTTCGGTGCCGAGCACCTCGCTCGCCCGGTCACTCCGTGGAGTTGTTCGGCGGCGCCGATCCACGATCCTGCGACCGGCGGGATCCTCGGCGTCCTCGACGTGACGGGCGGCGACGAGGTCGCTTCGGCGCAGAGCCTCTCGCTCGTGCGCGCCACCGTCGCGGCCGTCGAGTCGGAGCTGCGGTTCTTGGGGCTCATGACCGAGCCAACGGGCTACGATGCGGAGCCGGTGGCGACGTCACGGCTCGAGACGCTCGGGCTGCACTGCGCGACGCTGTACGACAGTCATCGCCTGCGGCGGCTGAGCCTGCGGCACAGCGAGATCCTGGTGCTCCTCGCCGATGCGCCCGACGGTCTCACGGGCGACGAGTTGGCGATGGCGCTGAGCGGCCGCGAGCACGCGTCCGTGACGATCAGGGCGGAGATGTCGCGGCTGCGCGCGGTTCTGGGTTCGGTGGAGCTGGCCTCGCGGCCGTACCGGCTGGAGTCGGAGCTTCGCACCGACATCCACGACGTACGCGAGCTTCTGGACGAGGGCGACGTCGAGGCCGCGGAGGCCGCGTACCGGGGCCCGGTGCTCCCGCAGTCGTCGGCGCCGGGCGTTGTCGCGGTCCGGGAGGAGCTCGCGGCGCGGGTCGGGCAGGCGCAGGTCGCTCGACGCTGATCTTCCGGTCGCCGTCGCATGCCGGGGTTCGCGCCGTACGTGTGACGGCGGCGGCGATGGCGTGCAGAGAATCTACCTTTGACCGGTCCTGGGCGGTCAAGTGCCAATTCTTGCGTCGCGGCGGTACGAACCAACCCCGTGCAACCCTGAGCGTGACAGCGTGCCCGTGCAGCACTAGAGTGTTCATTCAGCGGACAAGCGTTCGCTCAACGAACGGGAGTGCAGATGTCGGCGTACGTCTACGACGCAGTCAGGACGCCGTTCGGGCGATTCGGCGGTGCCCTCGCAGGCGTACGCCCCGACGACCTGGGAGCCGCGGTCATCGCTGCGCTCGTCGATCGTGGTGCCTCTCCCGAAGCGATCGACGAGGTTGTCTTCGGCAACGCCAACGGCGCAGGTGAAGACAACCGCAACGTCGGGCGGATGTCCGCTCTGCTCGCGGGCCTGCCGACGAGCGTCCCCGGGTCCACGGTCAACCGCCTGTGCGGTTCGAGCCTCGACGCGGCGATGCTCGCGTCGCGCAGCGTCGAGACCGGTGACGCCGACCTCGTCATCGCGGGCGGTGTCGAGTCGATGTCGCGTGCACCCTGGGTGCTCCCGAAGCCGTCGCGCGCGTACCCCGCCGGAGACCTGACCGCCGTCTCGACGACACTCGGCTGGCGTCTGGTCAACCCGCGGATGCCCGCGGAGTGGACCGCATCGCTCGGTGAGTGCAACGAGCAGCTGCAGCAGAAGTTCGACATCTCGCGAGAGCGCCAGGACGAGTTCGCGCTCCGCTCGCACGAGCGCGCCGACCGGGCCTGGGCCGAGGGCCTCTACGGCGACCTCGCGATCGAGGCTCCCGGTGCCGGTCTCGTACGCGACGAGGGTATCCGCCCCGACACCACCCTCGACAAGCTCGCCGGCCTTGCACCGTCGTTCCGCGCCGACGGAACGATCACCGCCGGCAACGCGTCGCCGCTGAGCGACGGCGCATCGGGCGTACTCGTCGGGTCCGAGCGCGCGGCCGATGCCGTACGCCGCGACCCCCTGGCGAGAGTCGCAGGGCGCGGGGCGATGGCGCTCGATCCACAGCTGTTCGGGTACGCGCCCGTCGAGGCGGCCAACAGGGCACTCGAGCGAGCGGGCATCGGCTGGTCCGACGTCGGCGCCGTCGAGCTCAACGAGGCGTTCGCCGTGCAGTCGCTCGCGTGCATCGACGCCTGGGGTGTCGACCCCGACATCGTCAACCAGTGGGGCGGGGCCATCGCCATCGGGCACCCGCTCGGCGCATCGGGTGCGCGAGTGCTCGGCACCCTCGCGTACGTGCTCAGGCACACGGGTCGGCGGTGGGGAGTCGCCGCGATCTGCATCGGCGTCGGCCAAGGCCTGGCCGTCGTGCTCGAGAACGAGGCAGCGACGTGATCGACCTGGTCGACGACCCGGACCAGGCGGTGTCCGGCATCGCCGACGGGGCCACCGTGCTGGTCGGCGGCTTCGGCGCCGCCGGCATGCCGTACGCACTCCTGGACGCGCTGCTGCGCCAAGGGGCGTCGGACCTCACCGTCGTCAACAACAATGCCGGCAACGGCACCACCGGCATTGCCGCGCTGTTGGCGGCCGGGCGCGTACGCAAGGTGATCTGCTCGTTTCCACGGCAGCACGACTCGTACGTCTTCGACGAGCTGTACCGTGCGGGCAAGGTCGAGCTCGAGGTCGTGCCGCAGGGCAACCTCGCCGAGCGCATCCGTGCGGCCGGCGCCGGCATCGGCGGCTTCTTCACGCCGACGGGCTACGGCACCCCGCTTGCCGAGGGCAAGGAGAGCCGCGAGATCGACGGCCGCCACTACGTGCTGGAGTACCCGATCAAGAGCGACGTCGCGCTGGTCGCCGCACACCGAGCCGACCGAAGCGGAAACCTGGTGTACCGCAAGACCGCGCGCAACTTCGGGCCGATCATGGCCGCGGCCGCCGACCTCACCGTCGTGCAGGTCGCCCGGGTGGTCGACACCGGCGACCTCGATCCCGAAGCCGTCGTCACGCCCGGCATCTACGTCGACCGGGTGGTCGTCGCCGAGCCCGCTCTCGAGGAGCTGCCCGCGTGAACGTTCGTACGCCGACGATCGAGCGCGCAGACCGCGCGCCCTTGTCGCGCGACGAGCTGGCGGCACTGGTCGCCGGCGACATCCCGCGCGGCTCGTACGTGAACCTCGGCATCGGGCAACCTACGAAGGTCTCCGACCATCTCGATCCCGACGCCGGTGTCACCCTGCACACCGAGAATGGCATGCTCGGCATGGGCCCGTACGCGAGCGGCGACGAGATCGACCGCGACCTCGTCAACGCGGGCAAGATCCCGGTGACGGAGCTCCCCGGCGCCTCGTACTTCCACCACGCCGACTCTTTCGCGATGATGCGCGGCGGGCACCTCGACTTCTGTGTGCTCGGGGCTTACCAGGTCTCGGTGGGCGGCGATCTCGCCAACTGGCACACGGGTGCACCCGACGCGGTTCCCGCGGTCGGCGGCGCGATGGACCTCGCGACCGGTGCGCGCTCGGTGCTCGTGATGATGTCGCTGTTCGCCAAGGACGGCACGGCGAAGCTCGTCCCCGAGTGCACGTACCCGCTCACCGGTCTCGGCTGCGTCAGCCGGGTCTACACGGAGTACGCGGTGTTCGAGATCGGGCAGCCCGGCGTCGCGGTGCGGGAGACGTACGGCTGCACGGTCGACGACCTCCGCGACTGGCTCCCGATCGAGCTGACCCATCCGCGTCGGCCGTGAGAACACAACGACGGGCAACCGGAAACCTCTGCCACGGCGATCGGGTATCAATGCTGCAGGAACGAACGTCGACCACCGCGGCGCATAGGTTCTGGTTCGTCAGGGCGACCGCCATCGGGTAGGCGCTGTACCGGAAGAGCCCTGACGGACCAGAACGTGTAGGTACGCAAGGCATGTCGACCAACCCTCTTCTCACCCTTCGGCGAGTACGTCCGCAGCGATCCGGAATGCGGAGTTCGCGGCGGGCACGCCGCAGTAGATCGCCGACTGCAGCAGTACCTCCTTGATCTCGTCGACGCCGAGCCCGTTGGTACGCGCCGCGCGCACGTGCATCGCGAGCTCGTCGTGGTGTCCGCCGGCAACGAGCGCCGTCAGTGTGATCGCCGACCTCATTCGCCGGTCCAACCCGGGTCGCGTCCAGATCGATCCCCACGCGTACTCGGTGATCAGCTCCTGGAAGTCGCGGCTGAACTCGGTCGTGCCCGCTACGGCGCGATCGACGTGCGCGTCGCCGAGCACCGCCCGGCGTACCTCCATGCCGGCGGCGCGAACCTTCGTCCGGGACGGAGACCGATCGGCCCCGGACAACTCGCGGATCAGCTGGGCGACCTCGTCGGGCGCCTCGGCCGGAGCGACATGCGCGACCCGGTCGAGAACGACCAGCCGCCCATCGGGTACGCCGTCTGCGATCTCGCGCAGCATCGGGGGCGGGGTCGCCACGTCATCGGCACCCGCGATCGCGAGCACGGGCGATCCGACAGCGGGCAGTCGCTCGCGTACGTCGAACGCCGCCAGCACGTCGCACACGCCCGCATAACCGGCGGCGTCCGTCGACTGCAGCGCGTGCAGCAGAGCCCCACCTACCGCGGGCCGTCGCTCCAGGAAGCCCGGAGCGAACCAGCGCTTCGCCGAGAGCTCGACGACCGCCGGTGTGCCCGCCGTCCGAACCAGCTCGGCGCGCTCGCGCCAGCCGTCGGGCTCGCCCAGGCGTGCACCCGTGCACAGCAACGCCGCCGCGCGTACGCGCGTGGGATGTTCGAGCAGGAGCTGAAGGCCGACCGCGCCACCCGTCGAGTCGCCCGCGTACACGAACGCCGCGCCCGGGTCCCCGCGCTCGTCGAGTACCCGGTCGATCCGCTCCAGGACGCCGGCCGTCAGCGAGGCGATGTCGAACGTCTCGCTCGGAGCAGGGCTCCGCCCGTGGCCGGGCAGGTCCCACGCGACGACGTGGAACGCATCCGCGAGGCGCTCGGCACACGCCGACCACAGCGCAGTCGCCGAGGTCCCGAGCGCGGGTCCGCACACGAGCAGCGGCAGGTCCGGGCTCCCGCCGAGCTGGACCGCGGCGATATCCGGGGAGCTCATCGGGTCTGCATCCGGCGAGCTCGGTCGAGTGCCGCGCCGATGACGAGGTCGGTGGCACCGAGGTACGAGTCGACGGGGCCGGTCTTGCTCGAGAACGCGTCGCGTTCGGAGAGCAGCGCATCGGCCGCGCCCTCGGCGTTGGTACGCATACGGGCGGCGTCGACGTGTAGTCCGGTGAGCAGTTCGGTGGTCTGGCTCGACGCCGTGACCGCGTGCCGGGCGAGGCTTCGAAGAGTTGCCCACTCCAGGTGCCAGCCGCCGGTCGGTCGCTCGTCGTGCGTGTCGGCAGCGGCGAGGTGCAGGCGCGCGGCATCCGTCGGCGCCGCCAGCGCGGCACGCCGGATCAGCGTCGACAGCACGGGGTTCTGTTTGTGCGGCATCGTCGACGATGCGCCGCGCCCAGCGGGCTCCGTCACCTCGCCGACCTCCGGTCGAGACAGCGACAGGACGTCGTTCGCGATGTGCCCCCACGCATCGGTGCAGCCCACCAGCGCGTCACCGACCCTGGTGATGGGGGCCCGATTGGTGTGCCACGGCGGACGAGCGGCCAGGCCGAGCCGCGATGCACACTGCATGGCGAGACCTTGCGCGGAGCGCGCGGCGTCACCCAGGCCTGCATCGGATGCGAGCGCCGTTGACGCAGCGAGGGTTCCGGCGGCCCCACCGAGCTGTGCGGGCAGGCGTTCGGTGGCGGCGATGTCGTCGACCGCATCGAGAACTCCCTGCAACCAGCCCGCGGACTTCAGCCCGAACGTCACGGGCACGGCGTGCCGGCCGAGCGTACGGCCGGCCATCACGTCGTTGCGGTGACGCTCCGTCAGGTCGACAAGTGCACCGACCTGATGCTCGAGCTCGCGGCGTACGACAGTGCCGACATCCCTTAGACACAGCACGATTGCGGTGTCGAGCGTGTCTTGGCTCGTCAGCCCGCGATGCAGCCAGGACGCTGCTTGCTCGTCGCGTACGCCGAGACGCTCGCGGATCAGCGCCAGCAGCGGGAGCACCGGGTTGGCGGCGGACTCCGCGTCGGCCGCGATGGCGGGCACATCCGCCTCGCCGACCAGGCCGCCGAGGTCGGCGGTGGTCTCGGCGATGCCCGCGTCGGCAAGGGTGGCGAGCCACGCGGCCTCGACGCGAACCATCGCCTGCAGCAGCGCCGTCTCGCTCATCGCGTCGCCGGCCCGCTCGTCGCCCGGCCAGAACAGGTCGCTCACGAGCGGTCTCCGGCGAGGTCGAGGAACACGGTCTCGTTCGTACCCTGCAGCACGATGTCGAAACGAAACCCGCCCGCGTCACGGGTCGCGATCAGCGACGCCTGCCGCGCCTCGGGCAGCCCGGCGAGCAGGGGGTCCGACGCGAGCGAACGCTGATCGGGGAGGTACGCGCGGGTGAAGAGCCGGTCGAGCAGCCCACGGGCGAACACGGTGATCGCGAAGAACGCCGCGCGACCGGGCTCCGCGCTGCCCGGCTCGACGGTCGTGAACTCGTACTCGCCGTCTGCGGCCGTCGCCGCCCGGCCCCAGCCCGTGAACGTACGCCCGTCGCGTCGCAGCGACCCCGCCTCGCGTATCACCCGGCCGTCGTTGTCGGGTTGCCAGACTTCCACCAACGCATCGGGTACGGGCTCGCCTGCGCCGTCGATCACCCGGCCGTGCAGGCGGATCGCGTCCGGACGGTCGCGCGGCACGAGCAGGTTGCCGCCGCCGTACGGCAGGGCGTATCCGAAGAACGGCCCGACCGTCTGACCGGGGGTCGGCGCGCTCACCGCTCGTCCTGCTCGGTCCACGTACGCGTCCCGCCCGACAGCACGATGTCCCAGCGATAGCCCGTCGCCCACTCGTGCTGGGTGACCCCGTGGTCGTACGTCGCGACGAGTCGGTCGCGAGCGCTCGGGTCGACGATCGACTGGTAGATCGGGTCGAGGGCGAACAGCGGGTCGCCCGGGAAGTACATCTGGGTCACCAAGCGCTGGGTGAAATCGGTGCCGAACAGCGAGAAGTGAATGTGCGCGGGACGCCAGGCATTGTGGTGGTTCTTCCACGGGTACGGCCCGGGCTTGATCGTCGTGAAGCGGTACGAGCCGTCGCGCGCGGTCAGGCAGCGGCCGGCGCCGGTGAAATGCGGGTCGACCGGAGCGGGATGCTGGTCGCGCTTGTGTATGTAGCGGCCCGCGGCGTTGGCCTGCCAGACCTCGACCAGCTGCCCCGCGACCGGTCGGCCGTCGCCGTCGGTCACGCGTCCGGTGACGACGATGCGCTCGCCGATCGGCTCACCGTCGTGCTGCACGGTGAGGTCCGACTCCAGCGGGTCGATCTCGTGTTCGCCGAACACCGGACCGTACCGCTCCACGGCTTCGGGGTCGGCGTGGCGCAGGTCCTTGGTCGGATGGCGCAGGATGCTGCTGCGGTACGGCGGATAGTCGAGCCGCGGAGCGGACTCGACGGCCGTCTGCGTTTCGTACGCCCGGACGATGCCGCCGATCTCGTCGCTGATCTCGATCTGCGTCGCGGTAGCGGCGTCCGAGGATGCGACGGGTGCCGAGGTCTCGTTCACCCCAGGCACGGTAGGCCGTTCGACGACCGAGTGCGATAGTGGACTTTCACTGAACGGAAGGCGCGGAATGGCCGGCAACAGCGCACGCACCGGCGTGAGCGTCGCGTCGCGGGTGCTGGCCGTGCTCGGGGCTTACGACTCCGAGCACCGACGACTGGCGCTCAGCGAGATCGCGCGCCGGGCCGACCTCCCGCTGCCGACCGCCCACCGCCTGGTGGGTGAGCTCGCGCAGTGGGGCGCGCTGGTACGTCAGCCGGACGGCGCGTACGTCGTCGGGCGACGGCTCTGGGACATCGGCCTGCTCGCGCCCGTACAGTCCGGGCTCCGCGAGGTGGCGTCGCCGTTCCTGCACGACCTTTACGGTGCGACGCTTGCGACGGTGCATCTCGCCGTGCGTGACGGCACCGAGGCCCTGTACGTCGACCGCCACGCGGGCCACTCGTCGGTCCCCGTAGTGAGCCAGGTGGGTTCGCGACTGCCGTTGTACGCAACGGGAGTTGGCAAGGTGCTGCTCGCGTACGCGCCGCCGGGCCTCGTCGACGAGGTGCTCGCCGATCTGAGGCATGTCACGCCGTACACGGTCACCCAACCCGGCCGGCTGCGTGACCAGTTGCGCCGCGTACGTCGAGACGGCTTCGCGCAGACCAGCGAGGAGATGAGCCTCGGGGCGTGCTCGGTCGCGGTACCCATTCGCGACGGACGCGACGTCGTCGTGGCCGCGCTCGGCATCGTCGTGGCGAACCTCAGCCGTGACCGCCCGCGGTTGGTCGCGGCGCTGCAGGTCGCTGCACACGGCATCGGCCGCAGCATCTGACGGGCCGACGTTTACCATGTAAGCATGGTAAACGTCCGCTCTGCACTGTGACGCCGCCGTGCCGAGCGGACGCTCGCGATGCAAGGCACCCGCTGACGAGCGGCTATACGTACGCGAGCTTGTCGGGGTTGGCGACCATGTAGACGCCGGCGACCGCGCCATCGACCAGGTCGAGCGCCATGATCCGCGTACCGTTGCGGGCCGTGATCTCGAGTGCGGGCAGGCCGTTGAGCTCGACGAGCTCGAACTCGGCCGGACGCCGGCCGTACACCCCCGCGAGGAAGCGGGCGACCTTGGCGGGTCCGACGATCGGTTTGAGCGCGGCCGCGGCCTTGCCGCCGCCGTCCGACCAGAGCACGACCTGGTCGTGCAGCTCGCGTTCGAGCTCGTCGACATCGCCCGCGCGCGACGCGTCCATCACCGCCCGCAGCAGGCGCTCGTGCTCGGCGGGATCGGCCTGGAACCGCGGCTTGTCGCCGATCCGCTGCCGCGCCCGTTTGAAGAGCTGGCGTACGCCCGGCTCGGTCCGGTCGAGGATCGTGCCGATCTCGCGGAAGGAGTACGCGAACCCCTCGCGCAGCACGTACACGGCGCGCTCGGGCGGCGTGAGGCGCTCCATCAGGTGCAGCGTCGCGAGCGACAGCGAGTCGGCATCGCCCGCGAGGTCGTCGGGAAGCCGGTCCGTCGCGACCGGCTCGGGGAGCCACGGGCCGACGTACGCCTCCAGGCTGCGCTGGCGGGCGCGGAGCCGGTCGATCGCGAGCCGGGTCACCATGGTCGTCAGGTACGCGGTGGGTGACTCGATGTCGGTGCGATCGGCGGCCGCCCAGCGCAGCCAGGCGTCCTGGACGATGTCTTCGGCGTCGTGCCACGAGCCGAGCATGCGGTAGCCGAGCGTCAGCAGGCGCGGACGCTCGGCCGCCCAGGTCACCGTGGTCAACGCAGCGGTGGCGGCGTCTGGGTCGAGATCATCAGCCGGTTCCACACGTTGATTGTCGCAATCGCCGTCAACAGGTCGGCGATCTCCTTCTCGTCCCATACGGCGGCGGCCTGGTCCCACACGTCGTCCGGCACGCCGTGGTCGCCGAGCTTGGTGACCGCCTCGGTGAGCGCGAGCGCTGCCCGCTCCTTCTCTGTGTAGAACGGTGCGTCGTGCCAGGCGCCGAGGCCGAACAGCCGCTGCGGCGTCTCGCCCGCCTCCATCGCCTCGTGGGTGTGCATGTCGACGCACAACGAGCAGCCGTTGAGGATCGAGGCCCTGATCTTGACCAGCTCGTAGACGATCGGGTCGACCGAGCGCCGGTTGTACTTCTCCAGCCCGAGCACGGTCGCGTACGCTTCGGGCGCCGTCTCGGCGAACTTGAGGCGTTGGTTCACGATTTCTCCTCCGTTGATGGTGTCTCGACGGCTATGACGAACGCGAGACACGATTCCGTGACAGCCGTGGCCGACGTTTCACCCAGCGGAAGTCGGACGTGGCGGGTCTGACCTGCCAGGCGATTCACTGGCGGCATGCGTACGCAGGTCGCCATCGTCGGCGCGGGTCCGGCCGGGCTGTTGCTGTCCCAGCTCCTCGGCGTCGAGGGAGTCGACTCGGTTGTCGTCGAGCGGCGCTCCCGCGCGTACGTGGAGGCGCGTATCCGGGCCGGCATCCTGGAGAGCTCGACGGTCGACCTGCTCGACGCTGTGGGGCTCGGAAACCGGGTGCACGCCGCGGGCGACGAGCATCGCGGCATCTACCTGCAGTGGCCGCACGAACGACACCATCTCGACTTCGTCGATCTCGTGGGGCGCAGCGTGTGGGTATACGGGCAGACCGACCTGACCCGCGACCTCGGCGCCGCGCGGGACGCGCACGGTCAGCAGTTCGCGTACGAGATCAGCGACACTGCCGTGCACGACATCGAGACCGAGCATCCGTACGTGACGTACCGCGACTCCGCGGGTGTCGACCAGCGGCTCGACGCCGACGTCGTGGTGGGCTGCGACGGTTCGTTCGGCCCGTGCCGCTCGGCGGTGCCCGAACGCGTTCGCCGTACGTGGGAGCGCGTGTACCCGTACGCCTGGCTGGGAGTGCTCGCGGATGTCGCGCCCTCGACCGACGAGCTGATCTATGCCTGGCATCCCGATGGCTTCGCGTTGCACTCGATGCGCTCGGCCACGGTGAGCCGTCTCTACCTGCAGGTCGACGCCGGCGCAAGCATCGACGACTGGTCGGACGCGCGGATCTGGGACGCGCTCGCTGCCCGGCTGGGGCACGGGCAGGACGGCTGGGAGCTCCAGCGCGGACCGATCGCCGAGAAGTCCGTGCTCCCGATGCGTAGCCACGTGTCGGAGCCGATGCGGCACGGCCGGCTGTTCCTGGCCGGCGATGCCGCGCACATCGTGCCACCCACCGGCGCGAAGGGTCTCAACCTCGCGGTCGCGGACGTCGCGCTGCTGGCGCCGGCGCTCGTCGCGATGCTTCGCAAGAACGATCCCCGGCTCGCCGACGCGTACTCCGAGACCGCGCTCCGACGTGTCTGGAGGTGTACGCACTTCTCGTGGTGGATGACGACGATGCTGCATCAGAGCGGCGACCCGTTCGATGCGGCGCTCCAGCAGTCGCAGCTGCGCTGGGTGACGACGAGCGGCGCCGGCGCCGCCGGACTCGCGGAGAACTACGCCGGCCTACCGATCGGCTTCTAGTCCGTCGTACCGAGCGCGCCGATCGCAGCGACGACGATGCCGGCCTCGTCGCAGACCCACGACGGGTCGGCGTCGAGCGGGGGATCGACCTGCAGACAGTGCACTGCGTCGGTCTCGCACGCGGTGCACTGCGGCCAGCGCACGCCGCGGTCGTGCAGCGCGTCTTGGAGGTCCTGAGCCACCAGCCCGGGCAGGAACGCTGCACCGTCGGGCCATTCGTCGACCCACCAGCGTCGATCGGCCACGACCTGGTCGAGCAGCGAGACCGTACGCGCGTCGTCGTGCCCGCTCGCGCACAGGTCGCGGAGCGCGCACGCGCGCGCGATGTCGAACGCGTCGGCCGGCATTGGACCAGTCTGGCATCGTAGGCGCAGGTACGAGTGGGCGGAGGCAGCCGATGACGATCCTGATCGATCCGCCGTCGTGGCCCGGGCACGGGCGGTTGTGGTCGCATCTGGTCAGCACGGCGTCGTACGCCGAGCTGCATGCATTTGCGCAGGAGCAGGGCCTTCCGGAGCGGCTGTTCGAGCGCGACCACTACGACGTGCCGGACCGGCTGTTCGATGCCGTCGTCGCGGCGGGGGCGACACCGGTTTCGAGCAAGGTGCTCGTCCACGCGCTCGTCGAGTCGGGCCTACGCCGCCGCAAACACCGCTGAGGAGAGGATCCCGGCCCCGCGAGGAGAGGATCCCGGCCCCGCGAGGAGAGGATCCCGGCCCCGCGAGGAGAGGATCCCGGCCGCGGCGCGTACGCGATTCTCTCGCGAGAGGGCCGGAATCCTCTCCTCACCGTGAGCGGAGGGTGGCGATCTCTCGGTCGAGGTTGGCGCGGGCGGGCGACTCCCAGCGCGCGCGGCCGGTCGCGGTCGTGAACAGTGCGGCGCGCTCGAGGAACCCCACGAGGATTGCCGCTCGGCCGGCATGGAAGTCGGCGTCGGGTACGTGGGCGTACTCGCGACGCACGTTGTCGGCGTATCGGTCATAGCGCTCGCGGTCGGATGCGAGCACGGAGAGGTCGGCATCGCACAGGGCGGCGGCGTTCGAGTCGCCGGCATCGGCCGCATGGGTTCGGGTGATGCGTACGAGCCGGGCGACCTCGCTGGGATTCTCGTCCGAGGGCAGCAGCTCGAGCGCGAGTTCGGCCGAGCGCTCCTCGTTGTCATCGGCGCGCGGGTCGTACACCGCGTCATGGAACCATGCCGCCGTACGTACGACCTCGGCGTCGAACGGCTCGCCGCCGGCCGCCAGCTCGTCGAGTGCCGCGAGCACGTCGGCGAGATGCGTACGGTCGTGGTGATGGCGGTGCGGCTCCGACCACCGGCGCTCGAGTCCTGCCTGCCAGCCGCTCATCGGAGCAGCTCCGGAAGCGGCCGCGCGTGCGTGACGGTCAGCGACGTCACCGCACGGGTCAGGCAGACGTACAGCCGGCGGAGCCCCGTCACGTGGTCGTCCTCGTCGTCGACGACGGCCTGCGGCTCGACGAGTACGACATGGTCGAACTCCAGGCCCTTGACGAGGCTCGCCGGCACCAGGTCGACGTGTGCGGACATGTCGTCGTCGGCGCCGATGCGGCTGTACGTGAGGGAGTGAGCGTCGAGCGCTTTAGCCATCGCGTCGTGCTGGGCATCGGCGACGATAACCCCGACCGACCCCAACTCGTCGATGAGCCGCGCCACGGCGTCGCACGCAAGCACGTACGCGTCGTCGCCCGCGAGAGCCACGAGGGATCCGGATGCCTCGCGTACCGACGTGGGCGGCGCGAGATCGGGAGCGATCTGCGGAAGCAGCCGGGCGGCGAAACCGATCACGTCCGAGGGTACGCGGAAGCCTTGGGAGAGCTCGTCGACGACCGTGTCGCGCTTGCCGAGATGGGCGAGCGACGTCGCCCAGTCGCGGGATCCCCACGGGGTCGTCGCCTGCGCGAGGTCGCCGAGCACCGTCACCGAGCCGGTGCTCGCCCGCCGCCCGACGGCGCGCAGCATCATCGGCGACAGGTCTTGCGCCTCGTCGAGCACGACGTGCCCGCGGCTCGGCGTACGGTCGATGACGTCGGCGGCCTCGTCGATCAGCACCGCATCGTGCACCGTCCAGCGCGCCACACCCGCCGACCTCGGCGGCTTCGACCAGATGACGGTCGCTCGTTCGTCGGCGGTGAGTACGTCGGCGGCGCAGCGCTCGAGGAACTGGGGTTCGCTGAGCAACCGATGAACGACCTTCTCCGGCTGCAGTCTCGGCCACGTGGCGTCGACGTACTTACGTACCGGCGCCGAGCGCGCGACGGCGTCTTGGACGCGGTCGTCGGGGGAGTCGCCTGCGGCCTCCATCTTGAGGAGTACGGCATGCGCGATGCGTTGCGCGAGCATCGAACGACCGGCGGCGTACCGGACACCTCGGGCACGCAGCTCGTCGAGCATCTCGCCGACCTCGTACGCCGGCACGCGCCAGCGTCGTGAACCGCGCGGCACGACGAGTGCGTCCTGAGGAGGTCGCAGATGCGACCAGCACGCCTCGGCGATCACCTCGGCCATGCGGGCATCGGTCTTCACGGCGGCGGCCGCCGGCGCGTCGACGCCGCGGATGCGAACGCGACCGACCAGGTCCGGAACCGTCGTCTGGGTCGCCTCGATCTCGCCCAGCGCAGGCAGCACGTCACCGATGTAGCGCAGGAACGATGCGTTGGGTCCGACGACGAGCACACCCTGGCGGGAGAGCTGGTCGCGGAACGCGTAGAGGAGGTACGCCGCGCGGTGCAACCCGACGGCGGTCTTGCCGGTGCCGGGAGCCCCTTGGACGCATACCGAGGTGGAAATGTCGGACCGCACGATGTCGTCCTGCTCGGGCTGGATCGTGGCGACGATGTCGCGCATCGGGCCGGCGCGCGGGCGTTCGATCTCGTCGCGCAGGATCTGCCCGGTCACGCCGTCGTCGCCGCGGTCGAGGTGCTCGTCCTCGTACGCCGTCAGCTCGCCGTGGTCGAATCCGAACCGGCGCCGCAACCCGACGCCCATCGGCTCCTGCTTGCTGGCCCGGTAGAACGGCCGAGACATCGACGCGCGCCAGTCGATCACCATCGGGTCGCCGATGTCGTCGGTCACGTGCCGACGGCCGATGTACAGCCGCTCGTTGGCAGCGGTGTAGTCGAGCCGCCCGAAGAACAGCGGCACGGTCGGGTCATCCTCGAGGGCGCGCATCCGCTGCCACAGTGCGGCCTTGAGGTATTCGGTCGAGACGGCGTCGCCGCCGATGGCGCTGAGTCCCTCGACCTTCGCGCGCATCTGCGCGAGGCGCTTGCGGGAGTCTTGGAGATGGTTTCGTTCGGATGCGAGCTCGGGATCGGGTAAGTCGCCCACCGGGGCATTCTGCCGGGTCGGGCGCGCGTACGCACCCGGGTTTCCGCCGAGTCGGCGATCGTGCACCGCCGAGCCGTAGGTCTGCGATGCGGCGACAGCACCGGCCCGGGCCGCTCGTAGGCTGCTGTGCGTGGGCATCGAGAACAACGCAGCAGACCGACTCGCCGCGCGGGTCGTACTGGTCGACGCGGCCGGACGTACGTTGCTGTTCAACGGCGGCGATCCCGCGCGTCCCGAAGGCGGTACGTGGTGGTTCACCCCCGGCGGAGGCGTCGATCCGGGCGAGACGATCGAGGACGCGGGGCGGCGGGAGCTCCTGGAGGAGACCGGCGTACGCGTCGACGAGCTGGGACCGGTCGTGTACGAGCGGTACACCGAGTTCGCGTTCAACGGCGGCATGATTCGCCAACAGGAGTCGTACTACCGCGTACGGGTCGATGACGTGCCCGACGTCGATACGCGTGGCTGGACCGAGCTGGAACGACGGTCGGTGAACAGCTACCGCTGGTGGACCCTTCACGAGCTGCGTACGACCGACGAGACCGTCTATCCCGCGAACCTGGTCGACCTGCTGGAACAGTGACGTCGCGGGAGCGCGGTCCGTGGCCAGTGTCGCACCATACCCTGGAGCCATGGCAAGGCTGCGTACGCCTCGGGGGCAAGTCGGCGCCGCTACCCAGGAAACTTGCTGGGTAGCGGCGCGGATTACCATGGGCACATGGTAATCCGCAGGGCATAGTCGGCCGCAGGTCCCGTGGGTCAGCGGGAGGAGAGGTCTTCGGCGTCGACGATGTTGTACGCGTACCCCTGCTCGGCGAGGAAACGCTGTCGGTGCTGGGCGAAGTCGGCGTCGACGGTGTCTCGCGAGACGATGGCGTAGAAGTGCGCCGAACGGCCGTCCTCCTTGGGCCGCAGTAGCCTGCCGAGCCGCTGCGCCTCCTCCTGGCGCGACCCGAACGCTCCCGACACCTGGATCGCCACGCTCGCCTCGGGGAGGTCGACCGAGAAGTTCGCCACCTTGCTGACGACGAGCAGATCGAGCTCCCCCTCCCGGAACGCCGTGAACAGCCGCTCGCGCTCCTTGACGCTCGTCTCGCCCTTGATCACGGGCGCACCGAGGCGCTCGGCCAGGTCGTCGAGCTGGTCGATGTACTGCCCGATCACCAGCGTCGGATCGCCACGGTGACGTTCGACCAGCTCCTCGACGACCGCCGTCTTGCGATCCGTCGAGGACGCGAGCCGGTAGCGCACGTCCGGCTCGGCGGTGGCGTATGCGATGCGCTCGCCGTCGCTGAGCGTCACGCGCACCTCGAGGCAGTCGGCGGGCGCGATGTAGCCCTGCTGCTCGATGTCCTTCCACGGTGCGTCGTACCGCTTCGGCCCGATCAGACTGAACACGTCGTTCTCGTGACCGTCCTCGCGGACGAGCGTCGCGGTGAGTCCGAGGCGCCGCCGCGCCTGCAGGTCGGCGGTCATCCGGAAGATCGGCGCCGGGAGCAGGTGCACCTCGTCGTACACGACCAGGCCCCAGTCGCGCGCGTCGAACAGCTCGAGATGGGTGTACGTGCCCTTCCGCCGCGTCGTCATCACCTGGTACGTCGCGATCGTGACGGGCCGGATCTCCTTGCGGGTGCCGGAGTACTCGCCGATCTCGTCTGCCGTCAGCGACGTGCGGCGGACGAGCTCGTCCTTCCACTGCCGCGCGGCGACCGTGTTGGTGACCAGGATCAGCGTGGTCGCCTTGGCCTCCGCCATCGCGCCCGCGCCGACAAGCGTCTTGCCCGCGCCACAGGGGAGTACGACGACGCCGGACCCGCCGTGCCAGAACGACTCGACGGCCTCCTGCTGGTACGGCCGCAGCGACCAGCCGTCCTCGGCCAGCTCGATCGCATGGTGCTCGCCGTCGACGTACCCGGCGAGGTCCTCGGCCGGCCAGCCGACCTTCAGCAGTGCCTGCTTGAGCTGGCCTCGCTCCGACGGGTGTACGGCCACGGTCTCGTCGTCGATGCGGTCGCCGAGCATCGGCGCGATGCGCTTGTGTCGCATGACCTCTTCGAGCACGGGACGATCGGTCGTCGCGAGTACCAGGTGGTGCGTCGGATGCTTCTCGAGTCGCAGCCGGCCGTACCGCGACATCGTCTCGGCGACGTCGACGAGCAGGGCATGGGGGACGGGGTATCGCGAGTACTCCATCAGGGTGTCGACGACCTGCTCGGCGTCGTGACCGGCGGCGCGCGCGTTCCAGAGGCCGAGTGGCGTGATGCGGTAGGTGTGGATGTGTTCGGGCGCGCGCTCGAGCTCGGCGAACGGAGCAATTGCCCGGCGGCAAGCCGCGCTCTGCTCGTGGTCGACCTCGAGCAGTAGCGACTTGTCGGACTGGACGATCAAGCAGGACACACGGGTACCTCTCTGAGACGAACTGACAATTCTACGTCGCCGGCGGATTCCGCCGGGGTCGTCTCAGTCCGCATCCTCGCGGGCTAGCGCCTTCTGTCGCGCACGGTACGCCGCGACGTTGGCACGCGAGGAGCATCGCTCGGAGCAGTAGCGCCGCGACTGGTTCGGTGAGGTGTCGACGAACACCGCGTCGCAGCGGCTCGCCTGGCACTCTCCGAACCGGCCCGGACCCAGGTCGCAGGCGAGCGTCGCGAGTCCCATCAGGGCCTCGGCGACCAGCAGGTCCGCAACCGTCGATGCCTTGTTGCTGACGTGCAGGTGCCACGAGTCGGCGTCGTCGCCGGCGATGTAGGGCGTGACCGGGTGCTTGCCGAGCAAGGAGTTCAGGAGGTCGACGACCTCGGCGTCGCGGGCCCGCTGATCGAAGATCGGGCGCAGCTCCTTCTGGAAACGGCGCAGCAGCCGGGCGTCCTTATCGGTCACCTGGTCGGCGAGCCACCGGCGGTCGGCGAGGTACGCGTCGACCGCTTCGGTCGGTTCGAGGTCGGCGTTCACCAGGTCGGCGGCGCGCTCGGCGTAACGAACAAGGTCCACTTGAGCATCGTACGCGCGACGGCTAAGATGTAAGAGTCAGTAACGGTAGATGTGCCTTACATCACATGACCGTGATCACACCCCAACTTTCAGACCTGTCAGGAGTTGTCATGGTGACCGCACCGGATGCCGTAGCGCGTGAGCTCGGCGCGTACCGGCGGGCGGGTGCGGAAGCCGCATCGCTGTCCACGACGGTTCGTCTCGCGAATCGAGAGACCAGGCTGCGTCGCCGGCGAGAGCGACTGACCGGCCAGGTGCACAGCGCCGTCGTGCGCTGAGCGCGCACCACCACCGCGCCGAGGTATCGACCGCGGTCAATGGACCCCCCGCCATTGGCCGCGCTCCGTGCCTCGGCGCCATTGTGTGAGTCCGACGGGCGTGCGATCCGCCTCGCCTAAGCGCGATGCCGTGGCACGGTGCCGTCGTACGGCGGCAGCTGGATGCGTAGCTCGTCGGGCGCGAACCGCTTGTTCCGGTTCACCACCTTGCGGGTGTGTTTGGGCCGGTCGGTGATGATGCCGTTGGCATTCATCCGCATCGCCCGCTTGACCCCGCCGTTGCCGTTGACCGTCCAGACGAACACCCTGATGTTGTAGTCCTTCTGGGCACGCCGGATGTACTTGCGCTCCACCTCGCGGTGGTAGGAGTTGATGTTCTGCGCCCAGCGCAGCCGCTTGAGCGTCACGGGCGGGTCGGGATACAGCAACCCGATCTCGACCTTCGGACTGTGCTTGGCCGCATGGCGCATCGTGCGGATTTTGAAGCTCTGCAGCTGCACGCGGTCGTGCTTGTGGCCTCGTTTCATCAGGTTCAGCTGGTTGAACAGCTTGAGCGTCTTCTTCATCATGCCGGGGTAGCGGCCCGGGTTCTTCAACTCCACGAGCATCTTGACGTCGCGTTTCTTGCCGAGTCGCAGTACCTGCTTGAGCGGCGGGATCCTGGCGCCCTTGAACCGCTTCTTCTTCCATTTGCCGGCGTCGAGCTTGCGCAGCTTCTTGTACGAGAGGTCGCCGACCGACGGGCTCTTCAGCTTCGGGTACACCTTCTCCACGTTGGTCGTCCGGCGAAGGGACCAGTCGTGGAACACGACGAGGCGGCCGTCCTTCGTGCGCTGCACGTCCATCTCGATCCAGTCGGCACCGCGGTTGATCGCCTTGCGGAACGACAGCATGGTGTTCTCGGGGAACTTCGCACTCGCTCCGCGGTGCGCGATGATGCGGGGCGGCTTGTTCTTCTCGACCGCGTCGTCCGATCGGCTCGCGATCGTCGGCGACACCCCCGCCGCTGTCGTCGAGTCGGGTGCCACACCTGCCGATGACGTCGGCAGCACGACGACAAGCGTCAGCACCCCGAGGGCAGTGGGGACCGTTCGGGCGGCGTCTGGACGGCGAGAGCGGTACACGTGCCCCAACCCTAGGTGGTACGGCCAAGCAATCCGGGTGCGGGGAGCGTGCCGATCTACGCGTGTCGGGTCGAGACCTTCCCGATGCGGTGGATCGCGAAGCTCTGCGCCCGCTCGCTGCGATGGTCGTACGCCGTGAGCCAGCCGGCGTCGACGCGGATCGGGTCGACCACTCGTTCCGACGGCGTACCTGCTTGGTCGAGGTAGGCGAGCCACACGGTCGAGCCGCTCTCGACGGCGTCTCGCAGCGCGGCGAGGGTCCCCGCCGCCGACGGCTGGTCGCCGCCGACCGGTCGCCGGTCCGCGGCGCTGTCACCGACCCGGATCGCGCGTACGAGCCGGTCGATCTGGTCGCCGGACAGTCCGGGCGCGCGCGACGTCGCCGGTTGGGGACGTCCGGTCGCCCGGCGGCGCTCCGCCTCGGGTACGTGCAGCGTGCCGTCCATTCCTTCGGCGACGGGTGGCACGCCCGCATCGGTGAGCCGGTCGATGACGATGTCGGCCGGTGCGTCGCTGAGCGCGACCGTCGGCGCGATCCGTCGTAGCCGGAGCGACTCGACGACCGGGTTGTTGATCAGCGCGTCGAGCTCGGTCGGGTCGTCGCAGCGTACGTACACCGACGCATTGCCGACACGGAGCCTGCCGTGCCTGCGGGCAACGTCATCGATCAGGTACGTGAGCGGCTGCGGCACCGGCGTGATCGAGAGCTCGCCGACGAGTGAGTGGATGCGGTCGGCCGGCCAACCCCGGTCGAGCGCTCGGCGGATCGAGGCCGGGGTGAAGCGGAAGACCGTTGCGCCGCCGCGGGACTCGATGTCGGCGATGTCGCCGACGCTCGCCGCCACGGAGCGTTCGAGGGGTCCGGGCGCGACGGCGGTCAGGTCGGCCTGGATCATCAGATGGTCGACCGGCTCCGGCAGCAGCGGGGCGAGCGCGTCGGCCCCGTCGGCGCCGTTGAGCAGCTCGCGGGCCGGAGACGACAGACAGCCCGCGGCGATGAGCCCGAGTACCTGCGCCTCGGCGAGGGATGCGCGCACGATGTCGTCGCGCAGCTCGTTGCGCCGGGGACGGTACCAACGGGCCTGCTTCACCACGTCGTCCGCGCTCGCGTACGCCTCGGGTGCCACCGATCCGGCGATCTCCAGCGTCAGCCGCCGCACCGACGGGGCGAGCGGGCGTTCCAGGTCGTACGCGAGCGTGTTGACCACCCGGCCCTGCTCGTCGCGTGAGCCGCTCAGCGAGGCGAGCCGCCCGCCGGTCAGCCAGGATCGTACGAGGGTCGACCACTGCCGTGCCAAGGGTTCGTCGCGCCAGCCGTCGTACTCGTTGGTGGGGAGCCACACATGGCCGAGCTCGCGGTCTTCGGACCGGGCGAGGAGACCGGCGCCGAACGCAAGCTCGACCAGGTACGACGCGTCGGCGGACTCGACCCCGAGGAGTGCTCCCACCTCGCGTACGTCTCGCACGCCGACACCGCCGGATCGCAGCACCGACGGCGGGTTGAGCGACCAGTGCTCGAGCAGCTGGTCGACCCGGCGGACCACGTCGAACGCCGCACCGGCCGCGGCGTTGGCGATCCTGGCAGCGTCTCGCGGCACGGTTGCGATCGCGGGCGGCCGATCGATCGGCTCGCGGGTCGTGCGCCCTCCGCGCAGGTGCAGGCCGACCTCGCGCGGCAACGCGACGGTGTCGTCGTCGACGGGGATCAGCAGACGCCGGCCGACGAGCGCCTGTACGGTCTCGGAGCTCCGCCCGATGACGCCGGTCGGTGGGCCCCAGGCGAGTCGGTCGAGCACGGCCGCGGCGTCCGGCCGCTCCGCGGACGCGTCGGCGATCAGGTCGGCGATGCGCCCGGCGTCCAGCGACGGACTCGGCGGGCCGAGTCCCGCGGGGTGCGGCCCGAGGACGTCGTGAACGGTTCGCACGACGTGCAGGGCGCGCTGCGTACCCCACACCAGTGCGAGCTCGCGTAGGACGGCGATCGAGTCGTCGACGTACGCACGCGGGGCATCGACCAGCCGGCGTACCTTCGCCGGGGTGACCGGCGCGTCGGTGACCATCAGGGCCTCGAGAACGCAGAGCTGTCCGCTGTCGAGCCGGTCGAGTGCCCGGCTCACCGAAACTCTGGTCACGGCGCGCGACGCGACCTGGCTCGTGTCGACCGGAGCGGGTATGCCGATGTCTGGGCGGGTCCGGAACAGATCCGCCAACTGTTGGTCGGAGCGGCGTCGTAGCTCTTCGGCGAGGGTGCGCGGAGCTGCCGCTGACGGAGACACGTGTCCACGGTAGCCAACGCGGGATGGCATGCTGTGACGCGATGGCGGTCATTCGAGCGGACAACCTGGGCAAGTCGTACGGCAGCAAGGTCGCCGTCATCGATCTGTCGTTCCAGGTGAACCCCGGTAGCGTGACGGGCTTCCTCGGCCCGAACGGCTCGGGCAAGTCGACGACCATGCGGTTGATGCTCGGGCTGGACAACGGGTCGGGCAACACGACGTACGACGGGCAGCCGTTCCAGAGCCTCAACCAGCCGATGCGACATGTCGGCGTACTGCTGGAGGCCAAGCCGTTCCACCCGACGCGCACGGCCCGCAACCACCTGCGCATGCTTGCCGCAGCAAACGGCATCTCCACCAGCCGGGTCGATGAGGTGCTCGCGATGGTCGGGCTGTCGACCGTTTCCAACGGCCGGCCGAAGAAGTTCAGCCTCGGCATGGGCCAGCGCCTCGGCATGGCCGCCGCGCTTCTGGGTGACCCGCACACGCTGATTCTCGACGAGCCCGCGAACGGGCTCGACCCGGAAGGCATCCAGTGGCTGCGCAACCTGCTCAAGCAGCTCGCCGGCGAGGGACGGTCGGTGTTCGTCTCGAGCCACCTGCTGTCGGAGATGGCGCTGCTCGCCGACCAGCTGGTGGTGATCGGTCGCGGGCGGATGATCGCGAGCGGGCAGGTCACGGACTTCATCCGGTCGAGCGATCGCACCAGCGTGATCGTCCGGTCTCCCGATATCGAGCGTCTGGGGCCGAAACTCGCCGAGCTCGGCGGGTTCGTCGAGGCGGATCCCGAGGACACCGGTGCGGAGAGCGGGCTCCCGCGATACTCCGTCAAGCGGCTGAGCATCGAGCAGGTCGGCGACACGGCGTACGAGCTCGGCGTACGACTGCACGAGCTGTTCGTGCGGGAGGCCACCCTCGAGGAGGCGTTCCTGGACGCGACGGAGCGTGACCAGGAGTTCAGTGGCATCGAGCTGCCACCCGAGCTGGCCGGGCGCCAACCACCGTCGACCGGTGCGGCCGGACCGCCCGGTCAGGCAACGCGGCGGCCGTACGGTGAGCCCGAGGTACGCCCGTCCGACGGATCGGACAGAGAGCCGCCACCGACGCATGACGGGGACCGCCGATGATCGCCGCGCTTCGCTACGAGTGGACGCGACTGCTCACCGTCCGCTCCACGTACTGGCTGATCATCGGGACGCTGGTGCTCTACTTCTTCGCCACGATGGCGGTCGCGATCATCACGGAGTCGGTCGAGGCCTCGAGCACCGGCGGCACGCAGGTCGACGCCGCGATCATCACGCTCGGTGCGTCGACCGGGTTCGCGCCGCTGCTGATGGCCTACATCATCGGTGTCATCGGCGTGCTGTCGATGGGCCATGAGTATCGCCATCAGATGATCCGCACGACGTTGACGGCGGTGCCGAAGCGGTGGGCGGTCGTGCTGGCGAAGGTGATCACGGTCGCCGTCGTCGCGGCGATCGCGTCGACGCTCGCGATGCTGGTCGGCTTCGTCAACGCGTCGATCTTCAGCGGCCGCGACGTCGCCTTCGACGCCGAGCTGCGAGGGCTGATCCTCGGCGCGATGACGTACACCGCGTTGTTCGCGCTGGCCGGGCTCGCGTTCGCGGGGCTCGTACGCAACCAGACCGGCGCGATCGTGACGATGCTGGCGATGCCGATCGTGATCGAGCCGATCGTTCGTACCATCCTGCTGATCAAGGCGGCGACGTCAGGTGATCCCGGTGCGATCGGCACGCTCGCGAGATACCTGCCGTTCGAGGCCGGCGGCAAGATGTACACCCGAGCCGACATGTCCGACATGATCGACACGCTGAGCGGCGTCGAGCCGCTCGGTGCGGTCGGCGGCGGCGTCTGTATGGCGGCGTTCGTCGGCGCACTGCTGTTGCTGATGACCGTGCTCTTCGTACGCCGCGACGCGTAGTTCCCGCCGAGGTACGGATTCCGGCCAATCCAACGGTGGCGGATTGGCCGGAATCCGTACCTCGGCGCAGCGGACGCATGTACTCGGCTTGCCATCCGACGGTAGCGTCGCTCCGAACACTCACATGTGCAGGTACTCCAGCAGCAGTACCTGTGCCTCGCCCATGATGCCGCCGAGCGCGGCACCGACGGCGATCAGCTTCCATTCGTCGGCCTGGAAGGCCGGGCGGATGAGCTGCAGGAACTCCTCGTCGGTGAGGTCGTCCATCTTTCGCCGCATCGTCTGAGCGATGTCGAGGGTGTCGGCCGCGTAGTCCTCGATCTGCGACAGCGTGTCGGGCAGCCGCTCCATGACCCGGTCGGCGACGGTGCCCTTCATGTTCTGGTACGTCGTGCTGCCGACGGCCAGCATCACGATCGGGCGCGCGACTCCGCTCTGGGCGTCGATCGCACGCTGTACGTGGCGTTGCACCATGACGAACACACGATCCGAGAGCGGCCCCTTGAGCAGCGCCTCGAACAGGTGGTGCGGCGTGATCAGCTCGGTGGCGATCAGCTGGCAGTAGCCGTCGGCGACCTCGCGTCGCCGCGCAAGGAAGAGTCCCTGCCACGTGAACGGGCCGAACCGGCGCTGCCGGATCGGGAAGAAGATCATCTTGAGCGCGAGCCAGTCGGTGAACCACCCGGTGAAGATGCCGAACAGCGGGAGCAGCAGCGGGTTCTGGGTGAAGTACCAGGCGAGTGCCTGCACGCAGCCGATCAGGAAGCCGAAGTAGATTCCCGACCTCGCGATGAAGGTGAACTCCTTCGCGCCCGCCTCCTGGAACATCCGGTTCAGCAGCGCCTTGTCGCGTACGAGGTTCGTCACGACCATCGACTTGAGGTCGAGCACCTGGTCGATGTCGCCGCGGATGTCGCGGAGTACCCCGGCGATCACGTCCGGCGCGTCGTCCTTCACGCGCCGGATCAGCAGGTCGCGTGCCCCGCGCGGCATCGCCTCCCAGACGCCGGGCTGGTACTCCCGCATGACATCGCGGACGACCTCGTCGACCGTCTCGCGCAGGGGCTCATCGAGCTCGCGCGCGATCAGCTCCGGGTCGAGCCGGTCGATGACGTCGCGCGGGCTCAGCAGCCGCGATGTCATGAGGTCGACCGCGATCGACGCCATCCGCGCCGCGTGGCGCGGCACGATGCCCTGCCAGCCGAACGGTCCCCAGCTGCGCCGCTCGATCGGCGCGAACATCATCTTGATCGCGAGCAGCTTGGTGACGTACCCGATCAGGGCCATGCACAGTGGCATGGCGAGGTAGATCCAGGCGTCACTCAGCAATGGGTCGGCCTGGCTCCGTGCTCGCTCCCGCGCCTTGCCGGATCGCGCGCCGAGACCCGCTCCCTGATCGACGCGGATTTGCGGGACACGCCCTAGTCATGGGCGAGGTCCCAGAGGTCGCTGCCGAGGGCGCTGAGGGAAAGGGTGCGCCGCAGAATGCGGGTGGGCGCGTCGTGTGCCTCGCGCGCCTCGCGGACTGCCCCGTCGGTCGCGAGCAGCTCGTACCCGTCGGCGTGCTCGGACGACGCGGGGCCGACCGTGACCAGCCCGAGCCGGCGCAGCCGGGCGACGTAGATCTGCCCGTAGTCGGGTAGTGCGATGCCCGCCGAGCGGCCGACGCTCGAGACGTTCTCGAGCACGCGGGCTCCGGCCGTCCCGAACGCGGACTTGGTGATGACGTGGATCAGCGGGTACGTCGTGCCGTCGGACAAGGCCGCGAGGATCCGTGCCTCGTCGGGCTCGATGTCGTCGAGCAGCCGCACGATCAGGTGCTCGCGGGCATGCGCCGCCGATTGCTCGACTGCCTGGGTGAGCAGGTCCGACAGCCGCTGGGCCGCCTTGCTTCGCCCGTGGCTGTCGGCGTACTCGCCGTCGTCGATCCGATGTTTGACCTCGCGCCAGATGAGGTTCTCGACCCTGCCGAGCTCATCCTGCGCGGCCGCGATCCCGGGTCCGAAGACCGGGACGTTGCGCATCATCGACGCGGCCATCGACAGCGATGCGCCCATCGGTCGCAGCGGGAGCCGAGGCTCGTCGTCGCTCAAGCTGTCGGGCATCGGCTCAGTATCCATCGGCATCGCGATTCCTGTCAGTACGCGCGTCATGGAGGCAGGGGTCCGGCCGGCTGAACCACGCGGTGCAACTCTCGGTTGCGAGTTGAGTCACTCTACTAGGCGCACCGATCGTGGCGTGTGCGACGGGTATCGGCTCAGGCAGTACGCGAGCGGTGCTTGCGTACCTTCGCACGGTTCCCGCACACGCTCATCGAGCACCACTGGCGGGAGTGGTTGCGTGAGCCGTCGTAGAACGCCCAGCGACAGTCGTCCGCGGGGCAGATCTTCACCCTCATCCACCGCCCGTCGATCGACAGCCGTGCGACGGCCGTCGCGATCGCACCGACCGCCGTCTCGGAGGTCAGCTGTGCGCCGTCGGTGTCGAGCGAGACCGACACCGGCACCGGCACCGGCCGGGCGGGCGTCTCGCCCATCGCGACCGCGCGCAGGTAGGTACGCAGGTCGTACGCCTGACCGCGACGCTGGCGGGTCTGTCGCTCGTCGATGCCGAGCGTCGACTCGACCCACGTCGCCCACTCGTCGGGGTTCGCCATGGTGTCGATGTCGTCTTCGACGTCGATGGTGTTGAGGAACGCCACCACCGTGTCGGCCGGGTCCATGTCCATGAAACCAGTGTAAGCCAATTGCCGGTTGCACAATGGACGCGTAACTGTCATTCTTAGATGACCAGTTACTCCGATTGGAGCTCGCCGTGTACCCCGACCGATATCACCCAGCAGCCGTATGGCAGCAGCACCGGCTCGACGAGGCTCGCCCGGCGCGGGTTCGCGAAGGGCGCGGCACGCTGCGGTCGCTCGTCGGCGCCCTCCGGTCCGCGCTGCGCCCGCGTGGCAATGCGAAGCCGGCCGTACGTACGCGGACCGTCGGGTGCGCCGTATGACCGATGCAAAGATCGGGTTCGGCGCGGTCGTACTCGACTGTCCGGACGCCCGCTCACTCGCCGACTTCTACTCGCAGATCCTCGACCGGGCCGTCACGGCCGACAGCGAGGACGACTGGGTCGACCTGGAAGGAACGCCCACGCTGTCCTTCCAGCAAATCCCCGACTACGAGTCGCCGGCCTGGCCCGACGGGGCGCCGCAGCAGTTCCACCTCGACCTCGCCGTAGACGAGTTCGAGTCGACCCATGCCCGGGTCGTCGAGCTCGGGGCCACTCCGCTCGACCCGGTGGAGCCGCCGCGCGCCAGCGACACACGCACCTTCCGGGTATACGCCGACCCCGCCGGCCACCCGTTCTGCCTCTGCGCCTGCTGATTTCGGCCCGATGCGGCGGCGCGGATTACCATGGGCCCATGGTAATCCGCGCCGCTACGTAGCAAGTTTGCTACCTATCGGCGTGGTTTCCCATGTCCTGGCACAGGAGAGGCGCAGGCTGCTATGGGCCCGTGGTAATCCGCGGGGCAAGGTCAGGCCGCGGACATGCGCTCGACCGCCTCGGTGAGGATCTCCTCGCTGGTGGCGAGGTTGAGCCGTACGTGCCCCCCGCCGCCGGTGCCGAACTTCGGGCCCGGGTCGGTCACGACCCCGGCGGCGAGGAACTTCTCGTACGGTTCGGCATCCGGGCCGATCGCGCGGCAGTCGAGCCATCCGAGGTACGTCGCGTCGGGGCGTTGCCAGCGCACCTCCGGCATCGACTCGGCGAGGAGCCGGCCGAGCAGGTCGCGACGCGCATCGAGGGTCTCGAGCAGGTCGTCCAACCAGGCCTCGCCCTCGGTGTACGCGGCGACCGACGCGATGACGCCGAAGTGTCCGACGCGGTAGCGCACGTTGACCGGTAGGCGGTCGGTGACCGACCGCATCTCCGAGGAGGCAGTGACGATCTGGGCGCATTTCAGACCGGCGAGGTTCCACGCCTTGCTGGCCGCCACCAGGGCGATGGCGACGTCGTCCGCGCCCGGCACGGTGAGCAACGGCGTGTGTGCGGCGCCCGGGAGTACGAGCGGGGCGTGCACCTCGTCGCTGATCACCCGCACGTCGTACTGCGCCGCGAGGCGTACGACCGCCGCGAGCTCCTCGGGTGTGTGGACGCGTCCGACCGGGTTGTGCGGATTGCAGAGCAGGTAGACCGCCGGCCGCTTCGCGAACGCGGCCTCCAGCGCGTCGAGGTCGAGGCGTAACCCGCCATCGAGCGGTGCCTCGACGACCTGGCGCCCGGTCTCGGCGATCCACTCGAAGAACGGCGCGTAGACCGGCGGGTTCACGACGACGCCGTCGCCCGGCTTGCACAGCATCCGGATCAGCTCGACGCAGCCGACTCCGACGTCGGCGACCACCGTCACGGAGTCCGGCGCGATCGTCCAGTCCCAGCGCCGCTTCGCGAAGCCGGTGAGCGCGTCGGTCAGGTCCGTTCCAGCGTACGCGTACCCGGTGTCCGAGCGGTCGACCGCGGCGTGCAGCTCGCGTCGGATGGGCGGCGCGAGCTGGAAGTCCATCTCTGCCACGGGCAGCGGGAGTGCGTCGCGATCGTGGGCGCGCCATTTGACGCTCCGCCGCTGGCGCAGGCGCTCGATGTCGTCGACCGGTAGTTGTGCCATGCGCCTATCGTGGCATCCGCGGGCAACCTTCCCGTGAGGCGCAGACCACATATTGACCGTATGTCCTGACAAAGATTGACGACGCTCGGCGACCGCCCGTATCGTCGTCGGTACGCCGTGCGGACGCCGGCGAGACGGCACGGGCGGCTGTACAGAGGGGTGGCGAGATGGGCGATCGGCCGACGCCGGAGGTCCTGACCTTCGGGCGCAGCGGCGTCGATATCTATCCGCTGCAGGTCGGCGTCGGGCTCGAGGACGTCGAGACGTTCGGCAAGTACCTCGGCGGTACGACGGCCAACGTCGCCGTGGCCACCGCCCGGCTCGGCCGTGACGCCGCGATCATCACCGGAGTCGGCGACGACCCGTTCGGCCGGTACGTACGCGCCGAGCTGCGCCGTCTCGGCGTCGACGACCGGCACGTCGTGACCAACACGGAGTTCCCGACACCGGTGACCTTCTGTGAGATCTTCCCGCCCGACAACTTCCCGCTCTGGTTCTACCGGCGCCCGACCGCGCCCGACCTGCAGGTGCGTACGGCCGATGTCGACCTCGACGCCGTACACGACGCCGACCTGTTGTGGCTCTCGGTGACCGGGTTGAGCGAGGAGCCCAGCCGGCAGACGCACCACGACGTACTCGCCGCGCGCGCACGGAAGTCGTTCACGGTGCTCGATCTCGACTACCGGCCGATGTTCTGGGAGTCCGCCGCCGCGGCGACAGAGCAGGTCCGCACGGTGTTGCCCGGCGTCACGGTCGCGGTCGGCAACCTCGAGGAGTGCGAGGTCGCCGTCGGCGAGTCGGAGCCCGACCGTGCCGCCGAGGCACTGCTCGACGCGGGCGTCGAGCTCGCCGTCGTCAAGCAGGGTCCGAAGGGCGTGCTCGCGCGTACGCGAGACGAGCGCGTCGTGTCGGAGCCGATCGCGATCGAGCCGCTCAACGGACTCGGCGCGGGTGACGGCTTCGGTGGTGCGCTCG
The DNA here is from genome assembly GCF_025790165.1 of Solicola gregarius. Taxonomy (GTDB): domain Bacteria; phylum Actinomycetota; class Actinomycetes; order Propionibacteriales; family Nocardioidaceae; genus Solicola; species Solicola gregarius. The sequence continues at coordinate 1,301,815 of NZ_CP094970.1, read as the reverse complement.
CCGACGGACTGCTCTCCGGCCTTCCCCTCGACCGGCTGCTGAGCCGGGCGAATGCTGCGGGTGCGATCGTCGCCTCGCGGCTCGAGTGCTCGACGGCGATGCCGACGGGCGCCGAGATAGAGACGCTGCTCGCCGGCGGCGACCCCAACGAGGGCCGTCGATGAACAGACACCCCGCCTTCGTCCATGACTACGACGAGCTGACCGACGTACGCGCCCGCGAGCCGGAGCGCATCGGCGAGCTGTTCGCCGCGCGCACGCGCCGGGCGCGGACGCCCGATGACGGGCGGCTGATGATCATCGCGTGCGACCACCCCGCCCGCGGTGCGATCTCCGTACGCGGTCGCCCGGATGCGATGTCCGACCGCCGCGATCTGCTCGACCGCCTCACCACGGCGCTCGCGCGTCCCGGAGTCGACGGCGTGCTCGCGACCGCAGACATCGTCGAGGACCTCCTACTCCTCGGCGCCCTCGAGGACAAGCTGGTCTTCGCCTCGCTCAACCGTGGCGGCCTTGCCGGCTCGGTGTTCGAGATGGACGACCGGTTCACCGCGTACGACGTGCGAGGCGCGGTCGATGCCGGACTCGACGGCGCCAAGATGCTGCTGCGTATCGACCTCGACGACCCGTCGACGGTCACCACGATGGAGTCGTGCGGGCGCGCGGTCTCCGAGCTCGCACGCGCCGGCCGGGTCGCGATGATCGAGCCGTTCATCTCCCGTCGCGTCGACCGGGGCGTCGTCAACGACCTGCGCGCATCCGAGGTGGCGCTGTCGGTTCACATCGCACAGGGGCTTGGCGCCTCGAGTGCGTACACCTGGCTCAAACTCCCTGTGGTCGACGACATGGAGTCCGTTATGCGGGCGACCACGCTGCCGACCTTGCTGCTCGGCGGTGATCCGAACGGCGACCCGGACGCCACGTACACGCAGTGGCAGCGCGCGCTGACGCTGCCGTCCGTACGCGGGCTGATGGTCGGCCGCACGCTGCTCTACCCGGCCGACGACGACGTGACCGCGGCGGTCGATACGGCCGTGTCCCTGGTTCGCTGAAGGGCGGAGTCGATGAGAGGAGAGCGCCGATGACGGCAGAGTTGTTCCTACCCTCCGGCCGAGCCGCCGCCGACGGCTACGACGTGCTGGTGACGCCCGAGTCCGCCGGTTGCGGTTACTCGGGACTGCGGATCCTGACGCTGTCCGCCGGGGGCACGCGCACCATCGCGTCGGGAGGCGACGAGCTGTTCGTACTTCCGCTCGCCGGGTCGGCGGAGGTCGAGTGCGACGACCGGGTCTTCACCCTCGAAGGTCGCACCGACGTCTTCGCCGGTCCGAGCGACTTCGCGTACGTGCCGATCCGCTCGACGTTCACCGTGAGCTCGCTCGAGGGCGGGAGGTTCGCCCTCGCGGGAGCGCGCACCGAGCGGGCGATGGAGTTCCGGTACGTGCCGCGCACCGACGTCGCCGTGGAGCTGCGCGGCGCCGGCCAGTGCAGCCGCGAGGTACGCAACTTCGGCACGGCCGACGCGTTCGACGCGGGTGCCGCCATCGCGTGCGAGGTGGTCACACCGAGCGGCAACTGGTCGAGCTACCCGGCACACAAGCATGACGAGCACACCGATGCGGAGTCCGAACTCGAGGAGATCTACTACTTCGAGATCGCTTCCGGCCCCGCAGGCGAACCGGGCTTCGGCTTCCACCGCACGTCGTCGTCGCCCGCAGGCGATATCGATGTGCTGGTCGAGGTGCACCAAGGCGACACCGCGCTGGTGCCCTATGGCTGGCACGGTCCATGTGTCGCCGGTCCCGGGTTCGACATGTACTACCTCAACGTCATGGCCGGCCCGGCGCCCGAGCGCGCCTGGCGGATCTCCGATCACCCCGACCACGCGTTCGTGCGCGAGACCTGGGCCGACCAGCAGATCGACCCACGACTGGATGGCGGTGCATGATGACGATCCGGCTCACCGTGGCGCAGGCGGTCGTACGTTTCCTCTCGGCGCAGTACAGCGAACGCGATGGGGTCCAGCGTCGGCTGATCGCCGGATGCTTCGGCATCTTCGGGCACGGCAACGTCGCCGGCATCGGTCAAGCACTGTTGGAGTCTGAGCTCGACGACCCGCACGCGCTGCCGTACGTCCTCGGCCGCAACGAGCAGGCGATGGTGCACAGCGCCGTCGCGTACGCGCGGGCGAGTGACCGACTGCAGACGTACGCCGTCACGACGAGCGTCGGGCCAGGTGCCACCAACATGGTCACGGGTGCTGCGCTGGCGACGGTCAACCGACTACCCGTGCTGCTCCTGCCGTCCGACACGTTCGCCGACCGGAGCGCCGCGCCGCTGCTGCAGGAGCTGGAGAACCCACAGGCCGGAGACGTCAACGTCAACGACACGTTCCGGCCGGTCTCCCGCTACTTCGATCGGATCACCCGGCCGGAGCAGGCGCCGGCCGCGCTGCGTGCCGCGATGCGGGTGCTGACCGATCCGGCCGAGACCGGCGCCGTCACGCTGTGCCTGCCTCAAGACGTGCAGGCGCAGGCGTACGACTGGCCCGATGAGCTCTTCGAGCGCAGGGTCTGGAGGGTCGGGCGTCCGATGCCCGAGCCGGATGTGGTCGCCGAGGCCGCAGAGCTGATCCGTTCGGCCGAGCGTCCGCTGATCGTCGCCGGTGGCGGGGTCGTCTACTCGGGTGCGACGGAGGCGCTTGCCCGGTTCTGTGAGCAGACCGGCATCCCGGTCGGGCAGACGCAGGCAGGTAAGGGATCTCTGGTGTCCGGCCACCCGCAGTGTGTTGGCGCGATCGGGTCGACGGGTACGCCCGCGGCCAATGCACTCGCTCGCGACGCCGATGTGGTGATCGGCATCGGTACCCGCTTCAGCGATTTCACCACCGCGAGTCGTACGGCGTTCCAGCGCGACGACGTGCGGTTCGTGAACGTCAACGTGGCAAGGGTTGACGCGGTCAAGCACGCCGGGTTCGAGGTCGTCGCCGATGCGCGCGTGACGCTCGATACGCTCGCCGAGCGACTCGCCGGCCACGGCGTCGCGGCCGCGTACGACGACGAGATCGCACGCCGCCGAGCCGACTGGGACACGATCGTCGACGCTGCGTACCACCCGGACGAGCCGGTGGGCGCGCTGCTGAGCCAGAGCGCGGTGTTGGGTGCCGTGAACGAAACCATCGACGCGCGCGACGTCGTGGTCTGTGCCGCCGGTTCGATGCCGGGTGACCTGCACAAGCTGTGGCGGGTACGCGATGCGCACGGATACCACGTCGAGTACGGCTACTCCTGCATGGGATACGAGGTCGCCGGCGGCATCGGCGTGAAGCTGGCCAGCCCCGACCGCGACGTCGTGGTGATGGTCGGCGACGGCTCGTACCTGATGATGGCGACCGAGCTCGTCACCGCCGTGCAAGAAGGGCTCAAGCTGATCGTCGTACTCGTGCAGAACCACGGGTACGCGTCGATCGGCGCGCTCTCGGAGTCGCTCGGCTCGCAACGGTTCGGTACGAAGTACCGCTACCGATCGGAGTCCGGACGCCTCGACGGCGACCGGCTGCCGGTCGACCTCGCGGCCAACGCGCGCAGCCTGGGCGCCGAGGTCGTACGTGCGGCGACGACGGCCGAGCTCACCGACGCCATCCGGGCGGCGAAGGCCGCCGAGCGTACGACCGTCATCCACGTCGAGACCGACCCGTTCGCCGGCGCACCCGACTCCGAGTCGTGGTGGGACGTTCCGGTCGCGGAGACCTCGGCACTCGACTCGACCCGCGAGGCGCGGGGGGTCTACGACAAGCACAAGACGGCGCAGCGAACCTACCTGCGGCCGACGAACGGACAGGAGAACGCATGACCATCCACATCGGCTCGGCCCCCGACTCGTGGGGGGTGTGGTTCGCGGACGACTCCGCGCAGACCGCGGCGGGCCGCTTCCTGGACGAGGTAGCGGCCGCCGGATACGAGTGGATCGAGCTCGGGCCGTACGGCTATCTGTCGACCGACCCGGGCGAGCTCGGCGACGCATTGGAGGCGCGTGGGCTGCGGGTCTCGGCGGGCACGGTGTTCGAGCATCTGCACCGGCCCGACTCGTGGGACGACGTGTGGAAGCAGGTCTCCGACGTCGCGGGCCTGACGAAGGCCATGGGTGGCGAGCACATCGTGGTGATCCCTGACCCTTGGCGCGACCACAAGACCGGCGCGCCGTTGGAGAACCGCGAGCTGACCGCGCAGCAGTGGCGGTCGCTGACCGAGGGCATGGACGAGCTCGGGCGGCGGATCCTCGACGAGTACGGCCTGCGCCTGCAGTTCCACTCCCACGCCGACAGCCATGTGGGTTACCAGCCCGATATCGAGCGCTTCGTCGAGTCGACCGACCCGGCGTACGTCAACCTCTGTCTCGACACCGGCCACGTCGCGTACTACGGCGGCGACAACCTGGCGCTGATCCGGAAGTACCCGGAGCGCATCGGCTATCTCCACCTCAAGCAGGTCGACCCGGCGATCGTCGCGCAGGTCGAGGCGGAGGACCTGTCGTTCCCCGAGGCGGTACGCCGCGGGGTGATGGTCGAGCCGCCGACGGGCGAGCCGCCGATGGAGCCGGTGTTGCAGGCGGCCGGTGCCCTCGGTCGCGACCTGTACGCGATCGTCGAGCAGGACATGTACCCCTGCGAGCCCGACGTACCGCTGCCGATCGCGCGGCGTACGCACACCTACCTCGCCGGCTGTGGCGGTGTCACCCTCGACATCGGCACCCAGCGCTGAGCAGCTCGCCGCTCAGCGCGGGCGTTGCTGGCGCTTGGCCTCGCGGCGTTTTTCCTGCCGCTGCTTGCGCATCTGCTGTCGTACGGAGCGTCGCATAACGCGACGAACCGCTCCTCCGAGTCCGGGCATCCGAGAACACCTCCACAACGGACCGTACGACAGCGTGGTGCCGAATTCGAGCCGAGAGCTACTGCAACGGCTGCAGAGCACCGCGCGCGCGGCGTACGGCTTCGGCCGACGGCACGCCGTCGTTGTGGCCCATCAACTCGTACACCGCCGTCGCGAGCCGCTGGATGCGGTCGGTCGGCTGGTCACTGCGGTTGCGTAGATGGTTCGCGGCATCGACGATGCGCTGGCCCTGTGCGACACCGTGGATCAGCCCGACCAGCAGGATCGACTCGTCGACGTGGTCGGCGGCCAGCTCGGCGGCGTCGGACGGCACGCCGATGCTCATCGGGACGTAGGTGGAGTCCTCGTACGACGGCTCCTCGCGGGCGAGCAACACCGGCAGCAGCTCGGCGGCGGATGCCTCCGCGAGGATGCGGTGCGCATCGCCGATCGCGCGCTCGAGGTCCTCGTGGGCGGCGAGGTCGAACCTGCGCGGGGTGTAGCGGACGTCCCAGGCCCGTGAGCCGGTGTAGCCGATCACCTCGAGCCGCGCGTGGGCGTCCTGCTGACCGAGCTGCACGGCGGCCGCGATGGCCGCCCGGCTCGAGCGCTCGCTGGCGCGGTTGACCTCGATGCAGGTGCGGTATCCGATGCCCCACTTCTCCCGGCCCTCGGCGCCGTCGACCAGGATCGACCTGCCGACGTCGGTCACCCAGAGGGCGTACTCGCTCGTCGGCTGCGAGATCGCGCTGACGAAGCCGGCCTTCGCCGCCTCGTCGTACGCCAGCCAGCACTCCGAGGTGTGCCAGACGGCCGGTGGCGAGGGCAGCGCGGTCGAGCGACTTCCGTGGTTAGGGGCGGCAGCGGCAACGGCGCGCAACACCATGCATGACGTCCTTTCGGGTGCCCCGTGTCAATGTGGACTCTTGAATCGCTGTGCGACCCCGCTCATAGTACGCCCGTTCCGCTCACGGTCCATCACCTCACGGCCACCGCGTCCAGATCACCGCGACACGGGGCGCGAGATCAATCGGTCGGCGAGATAGGCGCGTGCCACCTCGCCCGTGCGGCCCGCGTCGGCGAGCTCGGGGAGTACGTCGGGAGCCGTGCTGCGCAGCTGTAGCCATCCGGTGTACGCGGCGTACGCGACGAGGGCCTGGTGTCGGGCATCGCCGCGGTCGTACCCGAGCTCGGCGTAGACCTCCGCAAGGAAGTCGACGCGGCGCTCGGTGACCCGGCGCAGGATCGGTGCGACGACCGGGTCGCCGGCATGCGCCACGATTGCGGGCTCGAGCCGGGAGAGCGCCTCGATGTCGAGAGCGTGCGTCAGCAGCGTACGAAGGCGTTCGCCCGGATCGGCGATCGTCTCGAGCTGCTCGATCGTGCGCGTCGTGCACACCAGCTCCCACTCCTCGAGCGCGGCGGCGACGAGCGCGTCTCGGTCCTTGAAGTGCCAGTAGAAGCTGCCGCGCGTCATGCCGAGTCGGCGTGCGAGCACGTCGACCCGCACGGCCGCGACTCCGCCGTCCGCGAGTGCGTCGAGCGCGGCATTCAGCCAGTCCTGGCGGGAAACCTGACCTCTTGACATGTCCGTACAGTACTGTATGGTCACTTCCATACAGAGGTGTATGGAAGTCGATGGGGGTCGGTCGGAATGTGGGATACCTGGGGCGGACGCGGTGCCGCGGCCTCCCGCCGCGCGGGCAGGCTCTGCGGCCCGTTGCTCATCGCGACTGGCATCATTCATCTGGCGTACGGCGTCGTCGCCGGTTGGGACAGCGTCGCCGCGCTGATCACCGACGGCATCGGCAGCGCCGAAAGCGGCTCGGCGACCAGGGAGTCGTGGTTCTGGTTCCTGGTCGCGGGCATTCCGATGCTGCTCGTCGGCCAGCTGGTCACCCGGCACCATGCGCGTACGGGCGAGGTGCCGGCCTTCCTGGGTTGGTACCTCGTGGCGTTCGCTGCGCTCGTCTACTTCATACCGGTGAGCGGGTTCTGGCTGTTCTGGCCGCAGGCGGCCCTGGCGTTCTCCGCCGCGTACGCCGCCCAGCGCGCGCCGGAGGTGAGCTCCCATGCTGCTTGACGAGGCGATGCCGCGATGGGACAAGCGTGAGATACACCGGATCGCGACCGACGCGCCGGTCGAAGAGCTGTTCCGCGCGATCGAGGAGCTCACGTGGAGTGAGGTGCCGGTATTCAAGGCCCTGATGAAGGTGCGTGGTCTGGGGCGGGACGGTTTGTCCGGAGACGACCCGCTGCTCGGCTGGTTCACCTCGTACGGGTTCGAGCTGGTCGACCGCACCGACGAGGAGATGCTGATCGTCAGGGTCGAACGGACCCGGCGGGGCGCCTCGCATCCCGGCCCGCAGACCGTCGAGACGTTCCGGGCCGACTCCGATCCGGGGCACGTGAAGATCGCGTTCAACTTCCGCAGCGTCGACGGCTACCTCACCACCGAGACCCGCGTGTGCAGCACGGACGCCCGGTCGAGACGCGTGTTCGCCGCGTACTGGGTCGGCATTCGGGTCGGTAGCGCGGTGATCCGACGCGTGTGGCTGCGGGCGATCCGAGCACGCGCGCAGAGGGCTCCCATGCGGCGGCCGTAACGGTTAACCTGCGGCATATGAGCTCCTTGTCGTACGTGTCCGGAACGTCCGAAGTCCCCTTGCTGGGCGACACGATCGGGGGCAACCTCGAACGCACGGTCGCGACGCACGGTGACCGCGAGGCACTCGTCGAGGTGCAGAGCGGGCGCCGCTGGACGTACGCCGAGTTCAATGCCGACGTCGACGCGTTCGCACTGGGTCTCCTGGCCCGCGGCATCGCCAAGGGCGACCGCATCGGCATCTGGTCACCGAACTGCGCGGAGTGGACCATCGCGCAGTACGCGACCGCGAAGGTCGGTGCGATCCTGGTCAACGTCAACCCGGCGTACCGCACGCACGAGCTGTCGTACGCGATCAACCAGTCGGGCATGCGGATGCTGATCACCGCTTCGGTGTTCAAGACCAGCGACTACGCGGCGATGGTCGACGAGGTACGCCCCGAGTGCGGCCACCTCGAGACGGTGATCCACATCGGCGGCGACGACTGGGCAGAGCTGGTGGCGGCAGGGGAGAGGCACGATCGCGACGCACTGCGCAACCGCATGTCCGAGCTGAGCACCGACGATCCGATCAACATCCAGTACACCTCCGGTACGACCGGCTACCCGAAGGGTGCGACGCTCAGTCACCACAACATCCTGAACAACGGGTTCTTCGTCACCGACACGATCGAGTTCACCGAGCGCGACCGGCTGTGCATCCCGGTCCCCTTCTACCACTGTTTCGGCATGGTGATGGGCAACCTCGGCTGCACGACCCACGGAGCGACGATGGTGATACCTGCACCCGCTTTCGACCCGGCCGCGACGCTGCAGGCGGTGCAGGACGAGCAGTGCACCGCGCTGTACGGCGTACCGACGATGTTCATCGCCGAGGTGAACCATCCGGATTTCGCGTCGTACGACCTGTCGACGCTACGCACGGGCATCATGGCCGGCTCGCCCTGCCCGGTCGAGGTGATGAAGCGCTGCATGACCGACATGCACATGGAGCAGGTGTCCATCGCGTACGGCATGACGGAGACATCGCCGGTATCGATGCAGACCCGCCCCGACGACGATGTCGAGCGACGTACCGCGACCGTCGGACGCGTGCACCCGCATGTCGAGGTCAAGATCATCGACCCGGTCTCCGGCCTGACCGTCGAGCGCGGGGCGTCTGGGGAGTTCTGCACCCGTGGCTACTCGGTCATGCTGGGCTACTGGCCCCTCCATGACGACGAGGGCGCTGCGAAGACGCGCGGGGCGATCGACGACGCGCGCTGGATGCACACCGGCGACCTCGCGGAGATGCGCGACGACGGGTACGCACAAATAGTCGGCCGGATCAAGGACATGGTCATCCGCGGCGGTGAGAACCTCTACCCGCGCGAGATCGAGGAGTTCCTGTACACACATCCCGACATCACCGACGTGCAGGTGGTCGGCGTACCCGATGAGAAGTACGGCGAGGAGCTGTGTGCGTGGGTGCAGTTGCGTGCCGGCGCTTCGTCGCTCGACGCCGAGGCCCTCGCTGCCTTCTGCGAGGGCAGACTCGCCCGGCACAAGGTCCCTCGATACGTCCTGACGGTCGACCAGTTCCCGATGACTGTCACCGGCAAGGTACGCAAGGTGCAGATGCGCAAGGAGTCGCTCGAGCGGCTCGGCATCGACCCCGCGGCGGCGGGCTCGACCGCGTAGCTCGACGGGTCGCGCGGGCGCGTACCCGGCGCGGCGCGAGCGATAGCAGATAGCGTATCCGCGTGTCCACCCTGACCGAGCGGATCGACGGCTTCCAGCGCCGTCATGCCGTGCTCGGCTATCCGATCGCCGTCATCTACAAGTTCGGCGACGACCAGGGCAACTATCTCGCGGCGATGATCACGTACTACGCATTCATCGCGATCTTCCCGCTGCTCCTCCTGGGCACATCGCTGCTGGGCCTTTTCCTGCAGGGCGACGACGCCCTTCGCGACGAGATCTTCAACTCCGCACTCGGCCAGTTCCCGGTGATCGGCGACCGGCTCGCGCAACCCGATGAGCTCAGCGGGAGCACGGCCTCGGTGACGATCGGCCTGCTCGTCGCGTTGTACGGCTCACTCGGGGTCGCGCAGGCCGGTCAGCACGCGATCAACGTGGCATGGGCAGTGCCGCGAAACGCGCGGCCGAACCCGATCGTCTCGCGGCTCAAGAGCGTCGTCCTGCTGCTGATCGCCGGGCTCGCCCTGCTCGCGACGGCGATCGGGTCGACGTTCGCCCGCAACTCCGATGTGCTCGGTGGCCCGATCGGGTCGATGCCGGGTTGGGTGATCCCGGTTGCGACCACGGTGCTGTTCGCGTCCATCTTCACCGCGTTGTTCAGGCTCGCCTCGGCGTACGACCATCGCCTGCGCAGCGCCGCACCCGGCGCGATCGCGGTCGCGGTCGCGTGGCACTTCCTGCAGCAAGTCGGCGAGATCTACGTACGCGAGGTGCTCCAGGGGGCGAGCGAGGTCAACGGTACGTTCGCGCTGGTCCTCGGACTCATCGGGTTGATCTACATCGGCGCGTTCATCGTCGTCTTCGGGATCGAGATCAACGTCGTACTCGCCAAGCGCCTCTACCCGCGCGCGCTGCTCACCCCGTTCACCGACAACGTCGACCTCACCGAGGCCGACAAACGCGCGTACGCCGGCTACGTGCGGGCACAGCGGCACAAGGGCTACGAGCTGGTGGACGTGCGGTTCGACCGCCGCACCCCGCGTTCGGAGGCCACCCGGAGCGAGCCCGCCGAGGACGTGCCGGCAGAAGACGTGCCGGCAGAAGACGTGCCGGCGGAGGACGTGCCCGCCAAGGGCACTCGGCTCGACGACGACCCCGTGGACCTCGAGCCGGAGGCGACGCTGGAGGTGCCGGCCGACCCCAACGGCTTCGCCGGGCGCGGCGAGGATGCATGGACCGACGACTAGCGTCTATCTAACCGCGTGAACCGGAGGGCGGCAGTGTCTTAGGCTTTGCCCAATGCATCCGATCACGACGAAAGGCCACCCGTGCCCACTGGCAAGGTGAAGTGGTACGACGCCGACAAGGGTTTCGGCTTCCTGAGCAAGGACGAGGGCGGCGACGTCTTCGTCCGGTCCGACGCGCTGCCGTCGGACGTGACGGCCCTGAAGTCGGGCACGCGGGTCGAGTTCGGCATCGTGCAGGGACGCAAGGGCGACCAGGCCCTGCAGGTACGCCTTCTCGACAAGCCGCCGTCGGTCGCGAAGGCGAAGGCGCGGGCGAGTCGTAAGCCGCCCGAGGAGATGGTCGTGATCGTCGAAGACCTGATCGGTCTCCTCGACGGCCTCGGCGAGGGCTACCGGCACGGCCGGCACCCGGACTCCCGAACGGCGAAGCCGACCGCCTCACTGCTCCGCGCACTCGCCGACCAGCTCGACTCGTAGGGGCGCTGTTCGAGGGTTAGGCGTTGTATGGCGGCTCGGTCGGCGGCGGGGGCGGCGGGTCGTGCCTACCCGGTCGGTTGCGGAGCGTCGGGTCGTCCGGCGGGATCGGCTCGTGCGGGATCGTCCGGTCGTCCGGATGGGTGTGCCGAGGCTCCGGGTAGGCGCGTGTGGCGTCCGCCGGCCTGGCCTCGCGCCGGGTCGGATTCGGGTCATCGGGCGCCTGCTGCGCCGACGGATGCGCCGCGCGCCTCGACGAGACCCGCGCGTACAGGACGAACCCGGTCCACACGACCACACAGATCGACGCGATCGTCAGCCCGATGCGTGGCGGGTCGAGCGGTGCGAGGATGCCGACGAAGCCCCCGACGACCCACGACAGCTGCATCAGCGTCTCGGACCGCGCGAACACGCTCGTACGTACGTCTTCTGAGATGTCGCGCTGGATCAGCGCGTCGAGGCTGAGCTTGCCGAGGGAGCCGCACACGCCCGCGGTGAGGGCGAGGATGATCGCCGCCGGGATCGAGAACAGCAGGGTGCACGCGACGAGCACGATCGCCTCGAGCACCATCACGACCAGAATCACCGCCTCGGGCGCCCGCGATCGTACGAACGACGCGATCAGCGTGCCGGCCGTCTGGCCGGCTCCGAGAGAACCGAGGACGAGACCGAGCAGGATGGTCGTCTCGGTGGTGCTGTCCCATCCGTCGAAGGTCGGGTTGCGCATCACGAACGCCATGTACATCAGCAGGAACCCGATCAGGAACCGCATGCCGGCGTTGCCGCGGAGCGCCCTGACGACACTCGGCGCGATCGCCGGGCCACCGCGCGTACGCGCACCGCCCATCGACGCCATGCCGACCTGTTCCTCGCCCTCGGAGGAGTCGACACGCTCGGGCAGCAGGATCGCGAGGATGGTCGCGATCGTGAACAGCACGAACGCGTACCGGCAGGTCCACTCGGCGCCGATCAGCGCAGTGGCGGCCGCGATGGGCCCAGACAGCATCGCACCGGCCGTGCCCGTGAGCGAGATGCGAGAGTTCGCCTTCACGAGCGTGATCTGCGGTGGCAGCAGCCGGGGGACGGCCGAGGCGCGCGTCACGCCGTACGCCTTCGACGCCACGAGCACGCCGAGTGCCGCCGGGTAGAGCGTCGCCGTCGACTCGTCCGCGACCGCGCCGGCGAGAATCCAGCAGCAGAATGCCCGGATCGCCATGGTCGCGCCGATCGCCCACCTGCGACCGCGGCGGAACCTGTCGAGGAAGGGCCCGATCAGCGGTGCGACGATCGCGAACGGAACCATCGTGAGGAGCAGGAACCACGCGACGTCGCTGCGCGCCTCGCTGGTGGCGCCGGCGAAGAACAACGTGCCGGCGAGCGCGACGGCGACCGCGGCGTCGCCGCCGGTGTTGAAGGCGTGCAGCTCGAGCAGGCGGGCCAGTCCGGACTCACCCGCGCCCTGTGCATGCGTGAGCTGGCGGGCCTTGCGTACTGCGAACCGCCCGCTGCGTCCGACGGCCTGGGCGGCCCGGCCGGTCGACTGGGCCGCCTTCGCCGCGCGGCGGGACTCGGGGCCGTCGTGCTGCGGCCCCGGATCGCCCGGGGGCGGCGGCTGGTTCGGTGGCTCCACGGCCCTTATCCTGCCGCACGCCGGGGACTGCGTTCAGCCGACGTCCGGGTCTCGGTCGACGCGAGAGTGGCGGCCGGTTGGCGTGCGGGGATGCTCGTGCGAGAGAATCGGTCTCGTGGCACCAACAGCACGTACGTCGCGCCCCGACTCGGTCGGCGCCAATGCCGTCGAGGCGGCTCGCGCTGCCCTGCTCGAGGCGGTCGGGCCCGCCGACGTCGGCGAACACCAGGGCGTACGCGCGGAGGGTGAGCGCACGGTTTCGCACGAGTTCGCCTGCACCCGCCGCGGCTACCGCGGGTGGCGCTGGTCGGTGACCGTGACGCGGGCGCCGCGTCAGCGGTCGGTCACCGTGAACGAGATCGTGCTGCTGCCCGGCGCCGATGCGATCATCGCGCCCGACTGGACCCCCTACCGCGAGCGCGTACAACCCGGCGACATGAGCCCCGGCGACCTGCTGCCGCCCGAGGACGACGACCCGCGGCTCGTGCCCGGCTGGTCCGCGGGCGACTCGGCCGTCGACGCACTGGTCGACCCGAGCTCGGTGCGCCCGGTCGCGGACGAGGTCGGCCTCGGCCGGCTCCGCGTGCTCTCGCTCGAAGGCCGCGACCTCGCGGCGGAGCGGTGGTACGAGGGTCCGCAGGGTCCCGACAACGAGCTGACCAGGCAGGCGCCGCACCACTGTCGTACGTGCGGTTTCCTGGTGTCGATGTCCGGGCCGCTCGGCACCCTGTTCGGTGTCTGCTCCAACGGGCTGGCCAACGACGACGGCCGGGTGGTCTCGCTCGACCACGGCTGCGGTGCGCACTCGAAGACGAAGCTGTCGCGCGCATCGGCGCCGCGCAAGCTGCCGGCGCCGGTGCTCGACACGGTCGGTGCCGACGACATCGAGCTGTTCTAGCGAGGACGTACCTTTACCATGTTTACATGGTAAAGGTACGCCTTGCATGGCGAATCTGCCGTGCAAGGCGACTGTTTACCATGTAAACATGGTAAAGGTACGTCATGTGCCGCCCGCCACATTCATTTGGTTGCTGCATACACACGATGTACGGTTGCTTGCGGAAACCAAGTATCCATCCCCCGGGAACGCCCATGACAACCACTGCGCCAACGAGGCCGACGCTGCTCGACGCGATCACCAGGTTCAGTCGCGCGATGCGCGCGAGCGGCCGCAGGTTCGACCGCCTCGAGACATCGCTCAGCCGCACGGACTCCGCCCTGCTGCGCTACCTGCTCACCCACGGCGACTCCCGCGCGGGTGACATCGCCACCGAGTACGGCATCGACGCATCGGTCGTGAGCCGCCAGGTCGGTTGCCTGGTCGAGCGAGGGTACGTCGAGCGGCGTACCGATCCCGCCGACGCCCGCGCCGCGCTGCTCGCCATCACCGAGGCCGGGCGCGAGCTCCTGGCCGAGTTCGACCGGAAGTACTCGCACTACCTCGCCCAGCGGTTCGAAGACTGGAGCGAGGAGCGCATCGCGCACACGGCCGCCGTCCTCGACGAGGTCGCGGCCAAGCTGCTTCACGACCATCACGACGAGAAGGACTCATGACCTCAGCATCAACGGCGCCGAACCGGAGTGAGGCGCACGAACCGGAGATGACACATCGAGAGATCCTCGAGGTGCTCGCCGGCCTGCTCGCGGCGCTGTTCACCGCGATCGTCAGCTCGACGATCGTGTCGAACGCGCTGCCGACCATCATCGGTGATCTCGAGGGCAGCCAGACCCAGTACACCTGGGTTGTCACGATCTCCCTGCTCGCGATGACGGTCTCGACCCCGATCTGGGCAAAGCTCTCGGACCTGTTCAACAAGAAGCTGCTCGTCCAGCTCGCGATCATCGTCTTCGTCGTCGGCTCGATCTTTGCCGGCATGTCCCAGAACGTCCCCGAGCTGTTGACCTGTCGCGCCCTGCAGGGTCTCGGCATGGGCGGGTTGACGGCGCTCGCGCAGTCGATCATCGGGTCGGTGATCCCGCCACGCGACCGCGGCCGTTACAGCGGCTACATGGGCGCGACGATGGCCCTCGCCACGATCAGCGGCCCGCTCATCGGTGGGGTCATCGTCGACACGAATTGGCTCGGCTGGCGCTGGTGCTTCTACGTCTGCGTGCCGCTCGCGGTGGTGAGCCTGGTGATCCTGCAGCGCTACCTGCACATCGAGACGATCAAGCGCAAGGTCCGCATCGACTACGTCGGGGCGATCCTGATCTCGATCGCGGCGAGCCTGCCGCTCGTCTGGGTCTCGTTCGCGGGTCAGAGCTTCGACTGGATGTCCTGGGAGTCGGCGCTGTTCGTCGTCGGCGCCCTGGTCGCCGCGGCCTGCGCGATCTACGTCGAGAGCAAGCATCCGGAGCCGCTGGTGCCGCTGTGGGTCGTACGCGAGCGCACGACCGCACTGGCGATCGTCGCCAGCGTCGCGGTGGGCATCGCGATGTTCGGCAGCTCGGTGTTCCTCGGTCAGTTCTTCCAGGTCGCGCAGGGCTACTCGCCGACCGAGGCCGGTCTGCTGATGGTCCCGATGATGCTCGGTTCGTTCGTCGGTACGACCGGTGCGGGCGCGATCATCACCCGAACGGGCAAGTGGAAGCGCTTCCTGGTCGCGGGCAGCATCCTGCTGATCTGCGGACTCGGCATGCTCGGCACGATCGACCACGCGACGCCGATCTGGCACATGAGCATCTTCATGATCCTGATGGGCCTCGGAATGGGCATGATGATGCAGAACCTCGTGCTCGCCGTGCAGAACACCGTCGACGTGACCGAGGTCGGTGCGGCAAGTGGCACCGTCGCGTTCTTCCGCTCTCTCGGAGGCGCCGTCGGCGTCTCGGTACTCGGCGCCATCCTGGCCTCACGGGTCTCGGACAAGATCGCCGCTGGCCTGTCCGACCTGGGCGTCGATCCCGACCAGGCATCCGCGGGCGGGGGGTCGTCCAGCGTGCTCGACCTCAAGAGTCTTCCCGAGCCGGTCGTCGACGTGATTCGCATGTCGTACGCCGACGCGACGGGGCGGATCTTCCTGGTCGCGGCCGTGGTTGCGGTGATCAGCCTGATCGCGGTCGTCTCGATCCGCGAGGTGCCGCTGCGGCTGACCGTACGCAAGTACGACGACGACGAGGTCGATGCGAACGTCGGGTAGTCGTCGAGCGCTGTACACGAGAGCGGGGTTCCGGCAATCGCCGGAACCCCGCTCTCGTATGAACCGTTGTCGGTTACGAGCCCGCCGCGCCGAACTGCGAGGTGTCGTTGCGGCGCAGACCCGGCTGGAGCTGGAGCGCCTGGCGGCGTCGCCGGCAGTATTCGATGCCGATCAGGCCCAGGCCGAAGCCGGCCAGGCAGGTCCACAACCACCAGATCTGTCCGGCATCGCGTAGCGGGCCGACGAACGGCAGCAGGGCGACGAACGCGACCAGCCACAGCGCCGTGCCGATGGTGACCGTACGGACGCCGTCGACGTCGAGCGGTTCGACCTCCGCAACCGCGTACGTGCGCTGGCCGACCTCGATCTCAGTGACATCGGGCCGGCCGAGCTCGTGGCGCCGCGCGATCCGCTCCCGGCGCGCGCGCTCGCGGTTGCTCGGGGGCTCGCTGGGCTGCGCGGAATGACTCACAGCACTAGGCTACCGCTGCCCGACGGCAGCGGGTTCTACACGGCTCGCGGCCACCTCCCAGACCAGGAGCGACATGATCGCCAGCCTCGATCGCTACTTCCAGATCTCCCGTCGTGGGTCCACGGTCGGCCGCGAGGTACGCGGCGGCGTCGTCACGTTCTTCACGATGGCGTACATCATCGTCTTGAACCCGATCATCATCTCCGGCGTACCCGACGCGGACGGCGGGTTCATCGGCGGCGGTGATGCTGCCGAGGCGTTCGGTCTCGTCGCCGTCACCACTGCACTCGTCGCCGGCGTCATCACGATCCTGATGGGCGTCGTCGCGAATTTCCCGCTGGCGCTGGCCACCGGGCTGGGTCTCAACGCGTTCCTCGCGTACGCGGTGGCGCAGCAGATGACGTGGGCGGACGCGATGGGTCTCGTCGTGATCGAGGGGGTTGTGATCCTCGTCCTGGTGCTGACCGGCTTCCGGCGGGCGGTGTTCCTGGCGGTGCCGGTGCCGCTGAAGACCGCGATCTCCGTGGGCATCGGGTTGTTCATCACGCTGGTCGGCCTCGTCGACGCGGGAGTTGTACGCAGCACCGGCCTGGCCGCACCGCCGATCGGGCTCGGCCTGCCCGAGGAGAACAACACGCTCGCGGGATGGCCGGTGCTGGTCTTCTGCCTCGGGCTGCTGCTGATGATCACGCTGTACGCGCGCCGGGTGCCCGGCGCGATCCTGCTCGGGATCGTCGCAACGACGATCCTCGCGGTGGTCGTGGAGGCGATCGCCGACGTCGGGCCAAGCGTCGTCGACGGCGAGCTCGTCAACGCGCGGGGGTGGAACCTCAACGTGCCGGCGTGGCCCGACGACATCGCCGACCTCCCCGATCTCTCGCTCCTCGGGGAGTTCAACCTGCTCGGGTCGTTCGAGGAGGCCGGGTTCGTCACCGTCCTGCTGCTGGTCTTCACCCTGCTGCTCGCCGACTTCTTCGACACCATGGGCACGATGACGGCGATCGGCGCCGAGGCCGGTCTCAACGACGAGGACGGCACGCCGCCACACACGCAGCGCATCCTGGTCGTCGACTCGGTCGCGGCGATCGCCGGTGGAGCATCGAGCATCTCGAGCAACACGTCGTACATCGAGTCGGCGTCCGGCGTCGGGGAGGGCGCGCGTACGGGGCTCGCGAGTGTCGTGACCGGCGCGCTGTTCCTGCTCGCGGCGTTCTTCACGCCGCTGGTCAGCGCCATCCCCAACGAAGCGGCGACCCCTGCCCTGGTGCTCGTCGGGTTCCTGATGATGGCGCAGGTCAAGGGCATCCCATGGGACGACATCGAGATCGCCATCCCGGCGTTCCTGACCATCGCGCTGATGCCGTTCGCGTACTCGATCACTGCGGGCATCGGTGCCGGGTTCATCACGTACGTGCTGCTGAAGGTCGTACGTGGCAAGGCGAGTGTCGTGCACCCACTGATGTGGGTAGTCGCGGCGATGTTCGTGCTGTACTTCGCGATCGAGCCGGTGCGTCACTGGGTCAGCTGACTATGAGGTCCCGCCTCATGTGACGAGGAATACCCCGTTCGGAGATGTCGTTAGCATAGGTAATGACTTATGCTAACGATATGCCCGATCATGTCGCGAAGCTCGCTCGTACCGACATCGGGCTCGCGCAGGCCCTCGCGGTCGCGGTCGTACGGCTGAACCGGCGCCTCCGCAAGGAGCGACGGTCGGACCTGACGCCCAACCAGGCCGCCGTACTCGGCGCACTGCGTCGCCTCGGTGCGCTCACGCTGGGCGCGCTCGCCGAGGCGGAGCAGGTCAAGCCGCCGACGATGACGCGCATCGTCAACTGCCTTGCAGACATGGGTTATGTGACCCGCGCGCCACACCCGACCGACGGCCGCCAGGTCGTGATCTCCATCTCCGACGACGGCGAGCAATGGCTGGCCGCCGAGCGCAAGCGCCGTGACGTCTGGCTGGCCAAGCGGCTGCGCGAGCTCGAGCCGGGCGAACGCGAGACGTTGCGTGAAGCCGTTGTGATCCTGGAGAGGTTGTCCACCGTTTGAGTCCGACATTCCGCTCGCTGGCGATTCGCAACTACCGCATCTACGCGGCAGGCGCACTCATCTCCAACGTCGGCACGTGGATGCAGCGGGTCGCACAGGACTGGCTGGTCCTGCAGCTCACCGACAACAGCGGAACGGCGCTCGGCATCACGACCGGACTCCAGCTTCTGCCCGCGCTGCTGATCTCGCCGTACGCCGGCCTCGTCGCCGACCGCTTCCCGAAGCGCACCGTGCTGTCGGTGACCCAGATCGCGATGGCCCTTCCGGCTGCCCTGCTCGGCGTACTCGCGATCACCGGCGTCGCCGTGCCATGGCATGTGTACGTGCTCGCGTTCGCGTTCGGTATCGCGACCGCGTTCGACGCGCCGGCACGCCAGTCCTTCGTCGTCGAGATGGTCGGACCCGACGACCTGTCCAACGCCGTCGGTCTGAACTCCGCATCGTTCAACTCCGGTCGGATGATCGGCCCGGCCGTCGCCGGCGTGATGATCGCCGCGCTCGGTTCCGGGGCCGCAGCGACCGGGTGGGTGATCGTCATCAATGCGCTCAGCTACCTGGCGGTGCTGTACTCGCTGCGCATCCTCGACACCCGCGAACTGCGCCCATCGGAACCGGCCGACCGAGGCAAGGGCGCTGTACGCGACGGCATCCGATACGTCCGCTCGCGGCCCGACCTGATGCTGCTGCTCGCGACCGTGTTCTTCGTGGGCACGTTCGGGATGAACTTCCAGATGACCAGCGCGCTGATGGCCACCGAGGTGTTCCACAAGGGCGCGGGTGAGTACGGCTTGCTCGGCTCGATCATGGCGATCGGATCTCTCGGCGGCGCCTTGCTCGCGGCGCGTCGCCCGCGTCCGCGACAGCGGCTCGTGGTCGGTGCCGCGGTGGCGTTCGCGTTCGTTGAGATCGCGTCGGGCCTGATGCCGACGTACCTCACGTTCGCCGTCATCCTCCCGCTGCTCGGGCTGACGGCGCTGACGATGGTGACGTCGGCGAACGCCACGATCCAGCTGTCGGTCGACCCGCAGATGCGTGGACGCGTCTCCGCGCTGTACCTGATGATCTTCCTCGGGGGTACGCCGCTCGGGGCGCCGTTCATCGGCTGGATCGGCGAAGCGTTCGGCGCGCGCTGGACGCTCATCGCCGGCGGCCTGATCACGCTGGTCGGCACTCTTGTCGCGCTCGCGCTGTTCACCCGGCACACCGGTCTGGTCGTACGACCGAAGCTCGGGCGCCGGCCCACCTGGGTGGTCGCGTCCCGCGCCGAGATCATCCAGGCCCGCGTACGCGAGCGCGAACTCCGCGCTGCCGCCAACGACGCCGCCTCCAACTGAACGCTGACGAGAGGATCCTGGCCCTGTGAGGAGAGGATTTCGGTGCACCGAAATCCTCTCCTCACAGGGCCAGAACCCTCTCCTCACCGTGCGGGGCTTACGGTTTACCCGTGCATCCCCGATACCGCCGCATGTTGATTCCGGGGCTGCTCGTACTCCTGCTGATCGTCGTGCTGGTCGCGGCCCTGGTCAGCCGATGAGCCGTCGCGCTGCCGGCGTCGTCGCCGGCGTCGTCGCCGCCGCCATCGCGCTACCCGCATCCGCGCAGGCGAACCGCGACGGCGAGCACGTCACCACCATCACCGACGAGCGCATCGCCGAGTCGAGCGGTCTCGCCGTGAGCCCGACCGATCCGTCGTTGCTGTACACGATCAACGACTCGGACAACGCCGCCTCGGTGTACGCGATCGACCGCGCGAGCGGGGACGTGGTGGGCGTCACGACCCTCAGCGGCTACTCCCTCGCCGATACCGAGGCGCTCGGGCTCGGCTCCGACGGCACGATGTGGGTGGCCGACATCGGTGACAACGCGGCCGCACGCACGGACATCGCGCTCTACGCGTTCCCGGAGCCCGGCCGCGGCGACTCGACCGTGACACCGAGGCGCTACCCCCTGCGCTATCGCAATGGTCCGCAGGACGCCGAGACGCTGCTCGTCGGCCCGGAGTCCCAGCAGATCCTCGTCGTGTCCAAGGGCCTGGTGTCCGGCACCGCGTACCGCGCGCCTGCTCACCTTCGCGCCGATCGGCCCAACGTGCTGCGGCCCGTCCGCAAGGCGCAGGTGCCGGGAATCGTCACCGACGGATCGTTCACCCCGGACGGCGACCGGATCGTCCTGCGTACGTACGGGAATGCGGTCGCGTACGACTCGAAGACCTGGAAGGAGACGTGGTCGACCGAGCTGCCCGCCCAGCGCCAGGGCGAGTCGTTGGCGGTCGAGCCGGACGGCCGGTCGTTCCTCGTCGGCACCGAAGGACTGCCGTCTCAGATCCTTCGGATCGACCTACCCGAGCCGACCGACGCGACGCCGAAGTCCGAACGCCACAACGCATCCGACGATCAGAGCGACGAGCAGTCGCAACTCGACCTCGGGGTCAGGATTCTCGTCGGCCTCGGCGTCGTGCTCGTACTGCTGGTCGGGTGTCTCGTGATCGCGGCACGCCGCAGCAGAGCCCGCTGAGCCGCACGTTTGAGCCCCGAAGTCGCGGAGAACGCGGCTGAAACGCGCGGCCCAGCGGGGGTGTCGTCAGGCGGTCAGGCGCTCGACCACGTAGTCGACACAGTGCGTCAGCGCCTCGACATCCTCGGGCTCGATTGCCGGGTACATCGCGACCCGTAGCTGGTTGCGGTCGAGCCCGCGGTAGCCGTCGATGTCGACGATCCCGTTCGCGCGCAGCACGGCGCTGACCTGCTTCGCATCGACCCCGTCGAGGTCGATCGTGCCGACGACGAGCGACCTGTCGACCGGGTTGGGGACGTACGGGTTCGCGTACGCACTCGCATCGGCCCACTCGTACAACGTCGTCGACGACCTCGTCACACGCTCGACGGCCCAGTCGAGGCTGCCGTTGTCGAGCATCCAGTCGGTCTGCTCGGCCATCAGGAACAGCGATGCGAGCGACGGCGTGTTGTATGTCTGGTTCTTCGCCGAGTTGTCGATGGCGGTCACCACGTCGAGAAATGCGGGCACCCACCGGCCCGATGCCGCGATCTCGCGCGCGCGGTCGACCGCCGCCGGCGACATGGTCGCGATCCAGAGTCCGCCATCGGATGCGAACA
Source organism: Solicola gregarius (assembly GCF_025790165.1). GTDB lineage: Bacteria > Actinomycetota > Actinomycetes > Propionibacteriales > Nocardioidaceae > Solicola > Solicola gregarius. The sequence continues at coordinate 1,280,535 of NZ_CP094970.1, read as the reverse complement.
CCTTCTGTGGTGCGAAGAAGTACACGTCGGTGTCGGCGATGTCGACGGGGAGTGCACCTGCCGCGGAGGTCGCGTCGATCACCACGAGCGCATCGGCGTCCGCGCCGGCGACCCGATGCACCGGTGCCATCACGCCGGTCGACGTCTCGTTGTGTGCCCAGGCGTACAGATCGACACCCGGCTCGGGCTGTGGCGCCGGGTGGGTGGTCGACGCGCTCTCGCGCACGCTCGGCGCATCCAGGAACGGCGCCTTGGCGACGGCAGTCGCGAACTTCGACGTGAACTCACCGTGCACGAGATGCTGGCTGCGCGTGCGTACCAGGCAGCAGGTCGCGGCGTCGAAGAATGCCGTCGCACCGCCGACGCCGAGGACGACGGTGTGCTCGTCGGGTACGCCGAGCAGGGTTCGTACGCCCTCGCGTACGCGCGCGACGAGGTCGCGCACCGGCGCCTGTCGATGTGACGTGCCCAACAGCGCCGTGCCGGTCGCGGACAGTGCCTCGACTGCCTCGACACGGACCTTCGACGGACCCGATCCGAATCGTCCGTCGGACGGCAGGAGGCCAGTGGGCAGCGCGATGTCCGGTGATGTCATGACGCAATTGTCGCAACCGTTGGTCGGCGTGAGTACGGTGCGTGTCGACCGGGCTGGGAGCGGTCGCGGGCGGCGCTCGGAGCCGCCGGATGCTGGTGCCGAATTGCCCGTCGCCGTGGAGTTCCCGTAACCTAGGCGGCTGCAGACACGGCGTGAGGGTGCCTTAGGTGCGTGTGCGTCGTTGGTTCGCAAGTATGAGACGAGCTCGCCTGAGCTCGGGGAGTGGGAAAAATATGACAGCAATGCGCGTACAGCGACTGACCGTCGCCGCCGCGGTACTCGCGGGCGGGGCGTTCATCGCCGGTCCTGCGAACGCGACCGGCGCGACCGACGGCCAGGGTTCGAGCGACACCGTCAGCGCCAAGAGCTCGACGGCTACCGCCAAGTCCGCCTCCAAGGCGTCCGCACGCAAGAAGGTCAAGTGTGCGCTTGGCCTGCAGTTCAAGCCGCGCGTCGGCAAGGGTCACAAGTGGATCCGCAGCACGGCGAAGACCAAGTGCAACCGGAAGGTCCCGAAGATCTGGACGTCGGTGCGACTCGTCCAGACGAAGGCCTCGGACGCGTACAAGAAGACGTCCGAGAAGAGGGCAAACCACAACAAGTCGACCGTTCGTACGTTCTGCCCGCGGGAGTACCGCGAGTACAAGGTGATCGGCAAGACCACGGTCAAGCTGCCGAAGGGCTCGGCGAAGAAGTTCCTTCGCATCACCAAGTCGGGCACCCAGAAGGGCCGCTGCCAGGTGAGTTGATCGGAATGATCAAACGAGCGGCCATCGAACCACGCGGTTCGATGGCCGCTCTACGTCTGTCTGGGGTCGCGAGGACAAGCAAGATGCGTGAGCATGTCCACGCAGGTGCATCAAGCCGTGGTCATCGGTAGGGTCACTCATCCAGATGAATTGGCTCGTGGGACGACGTGGACCGGAGCTGCGGGAGGGGCAGTGAGTGAGTACGGAATCGTGTGAGCCTGACTGCGATTCGACTCGTCAGATCCCGTTCGAGGAGTTCGTCGCGGCGCGGGCGGGCGTGCTCCGTCGCACCGCGTACCTTCTCACGCGCGACAATCACCTCGCCGAGGATCTCGTTCAGACGGTGCTGGCGAAGGCTTGGCGGAAATGGAAGCGCATCAAGGGTAGCCCGGTGCCCTACGTCCACAAGATGCTGATCAACGAGCACCTGAGCTGGAGACGACGTCGCTGGAACGGGGAACGTCCCACCGAGTTCCTTCCCGAAGGCGCAGACAGGGATCCGACGGACGCCGTGGGACCGAAGTTCGATCTCTGGGAAGCGGTCGGCCGGCTACCGAAACGACAACGCGCCACGCTCGTGCTCCGCTACTACGAGGACCTGAGCGAAGCCCAGATCGCCGAGGTTATGGGTTGCTCGGTTGGTACGGTAAAGAGCCAGACCAGTAAGGCCCTGACACGGCTTCGTCGTGATCCGACGTTGGACGGGACCTATATCGTCGCCGACACGGGAGATGGGGGACGATCGCTTTGATCGAGGACGATCTGCGCGCCACGTTCCGCGAGCGGGCGCACGAGACCGATGTTCCGGTCCCGGATCGGATGACTCGGATCCGGGAGAAGGCGGCCGATCAGCGCCGTCACAGGGGCCTCGCAACCCTCGCGGCGGTGGTGCTCGTTGTCGTTGGACTTGTGACCGTGCCGCTCCTGTCTGACGACGACACCGGACCGGCACCGGCCGGGCGGTCCGAAGAGACCGAACGATTCCCGGTGACGATCGACGGTTATACGATGTACACATCGGTAACGGGCGATAAGGGCCAAGAGATTGTCACGCTCACGTTCACGCCGGACGACCTGGATTTCCTCGTGGCGTTGGATTGTGCGGAGCGTGCAGCGCATGGACGTGTGGCAGTCGTGAGGGTGAACGGTCGTCGAATCGAACCCAACTGTGCTCAAGCCAGTCCTGTCGTGGACGCGAAAGAGCTCGCCCCACTTCAGGTGGGTGGCGTGGGAACTGCAGAAGACGTGAGAGCCTACTGGCGTCGGCACGGTGCTACGGCGGGTGAGCCAGTCACGATCAAGTTGAGTCTCTTGCTTAGTGGGTTCCACGTCAATTCGACCGAGGGCGACGCGAGCAAGGAGTTCGACGGGCTGCTCGGAATCGGTGCCTACGACATGACCGGCGAGCCGCCGTCTGAGTAGCGCCGCGGCACGTACGTACGGCAACGATGGCGTACGTGCCCTCGCAAGGCACGTTGCGCCGTCGCCATCGACGGGAGCCAGCTGAAGTCGACACCGTGTTCGTCGCCTACTACACCCGCGCAGCAGACTGACTCAGTCCGATAGCGACCGGTCGTCGGGCGTGTCTGGACGCTCGTCTCGTACCTACGCCCAGGCGGTGTTCCAGCCCTCGACGCTGTCGGCCGGACGCGCGTCCGGGCCGACGTACGCGGCGGACGGGCGGATGAGCCGACCGGTGCGCTTCTGCTCGAGGATGTGCGCACTCCAGCCGGCCGTGCGTGCGCAGGTGAACATCGACGTGAACATGTGTGGCGGGATCTCCGCGAAGTCGAGGATGATCGCCGCCCAGAACTCGACGTTCGTCTCGAGGACGCGGTCGGGCCGACGCTCACGCAGCTCGGCGAGGGCCGCCTGCTCGAGTGCCTCGGCGACCTCGTACCTCGGCGCGGCGAGCTCGCGGGCCGTACGACGAAGCACGCGCGCACGAGGGTCTTCGGCACGGTAGACCCGGTGCCCGAACCCCATCAGGCGTTCGCCGTTGTCGAGCACCGCCTTCACGTACGCGCGTGCGTCGCCGGTGCGTTCGACCTCGTCCAGCATGTGCAGCACCCGTGACGGCGCGCCGCCGTGCAGCGGCCCTGACATCGCTCCGACCGCGGCGGACAGAGCGGCGGCGACATCGGCACCCGTCGAGGCGACGACGCGGGCCGTGAAGGTGGACGCGTTCATGCCGTGCTCGGCGGCGGACGCCCAGTACGCGTCGACGGCCTTCACATGAGCGGGGTTGAGCTCACCGCGCCAGCGCATCATGAACCGCTCGGTGATGGTGGACGCCTCGTCGACCTCGGCCTCGGGCACCATCGGCTCGCCGATCCCGCGGGCCGCCTGTGCGACGTACGAGAGCACCATCACCGCCGTGCGCGCGAGGTCGTCGCGGGCCTGGTCGGCGTCGATGTCGTACAGCTGGCGCAGGCCCCACGCGGGTGCGATCATCGCGATCGCGCTCTGTACGTCGACCCTGATGTCGCCCGAGTGCACGGGGATCGGGAACGGCTGTGCGGGCGGGAGCCCCGGCTCGTACCGCCCGTCGACGAGTAACCCCCACACCTTCTCGAACGGCACGTGGCCGGCGATGTCTTCGATGTCGACACCGCGGTAGCGCAGCGCGGAGCCTTCCCGGTCTGGTTCGGCGATCTCGGATTCGAACGCGATGACGCCCTCGAGTCCGGCGTGGACAACAGTCATGCGCACATTCTGCACGTGACCGCGTGCGTACGCCGGTATCCGCCCGAACCAGCCTGGCGCGACGCCCTATGTTGGAGGGGTGAGCAGCATCGACATGTCGCGAATCCGTAACGAGTACGCACGCTCCGGTCTCGCCGAGTCAGACGCGGGCGACGACCCGATCGCCCTGTTCGACGTTTGGATGGCGGAGGCGGTCGCGGCGGGTCTACACGAGCCAACGGCGATGGCGCTCGCGACGGCCTCTCCGGACGGCAAGCCGTCGGTGCGGATCGTCCTGCTGAAGGGCATCGACGGCGACGGCGTGCGCTTCTACACCAACTACGAGTCGCGCAAGGGTGAGGAGCTGGAGAGCAACCCGTACGCCGCCCTCACCATGCTGTGGCACCAGATCGAGCGCCAGGTACGCATCGAGGGCACCGTCGCGCGTACGTCACCCGGAGACTCGGACGCGTACTTCGCCTCCCGGCCGCACGGTTCGCAGCTCGGTGCGGTCGCGTCACCGCAGTCGCGTGCGATCGCCGATCGCGGCGTTCTCGACGAGCACTATGCGGACGCCGCCGCGGCCTACCCCGACGGCGTGAGCCGGCCGGCGTACTGGGGCGGCTACCTGGTGCGGCCCGAGTCGGTCGAGTTCTGGCAGGGGCGCGAGAGCCGGATGCACGACCGGATCAAGTTCACACGGGCGCCGTCCGGCTGGCACCGCGAGCGTCTCGCGCCGTAACGCGTACGCGGTGCGAGACTGACGCGTATGGACATGCTGACCCTGCTGCCGTCGTTCGCGATCGCCGTCGCACTCATCTCGGCGTCCCCCGGACCGGCGATGGTGCTGATCATCCGGCGCGCCTCGCTGCGGGGGTTCGGGAGTGCGGCTGCCACAATCCTCGGACTCGAGCTGGGGATCTACGTATGGGCGCTGCTGGCCGCCGCCGGGTTCGCGGCTCTGGTCGCGGCGTCGGAGGTCGCGTATCTCGCGTTGCGGGTGGTGGGTGCGGGTGTGCTGCTCTTCCTTGGCGTACGCGCGTTGGGTACCGCGTGGCGTGAACGCCGATTGGACGATGCGCGGGACCTCGTCGATGACTCACCGGACCGCTCGCGCGGCGTGCTCGGCGCCGTTGCCGAGGGTCTGATGGTGCAGCTGGCCAACCCGAAGGCCGCGGTGTTCATGGTCGCGTTCTACCCGCAGTTCATCCCGGCCGACCGACCGTTGTTCGCGACCACGGCGTGGCTGGGGCTGCTGCAGGTGGCGATCGAGCTGGTGCTCTATCTGTCGCTCGCCGCCGGGGTCGCGCGCGTGGGCGCCTGGTTCCGGCGCTCGACCGTACGCCGCCGGATGGAGGCGATCTCCGGCGTGGTGCTGATCGGGCTCGGCCTGCGGGTGGCGGTGTCGAGTCGCTGACGCTCGGCATCGGCCACCGCTACCCAGCAAGTTGTCGCCGCCCCCCAGCAAACTTGCTGGGTAGCGGCGCGGATTACCATGGGCCCATGGTAATCCGCGGGGCAAGGTTGGCCCGGGTCAGCTGGACGACTGGCTCGCCAGCTCCGCGCGTACCTCGTCCATGTCGACGTCGCGCACGGCGTCGATCAGCTGCTCGAGGGCCGGTGCCGGCAGCGCGCCCGGCTGCGCGTACAGGCAGATGCCGTCGCGGAACGCCATCAGGGTCGGGATCGAGCTGATCCCCAGCCCGCCGGACAGCATCGGCTCGGCCTCGGTGTCGACCTTGGTGAAGGTGATGTCGTCGTGCTTCTCCGACGCGGCCTCGAATACGGGGCCGAACTGGCGGCATGGCCCGCACCACTCCGCCCAGAAGTCGACGAGGACGATGCCGTCGGACTCGACCGTCGTCTCGAAGTCGTCGCCGGTCAGGTTGCGTGTCGTCACTGCATGATTCCTCTCGAAAAGGTGTCCACCAGGTGAACACGTGCCGCCGACGTTCTGTTCCTGCGGGCGCGCCGGATTCGCCGGGCGTTCGATGCGAAGTCGCCTCGCGTACCGCCGGGCGCAACATCGCTCGGACAGGATTCGTGGCATGTTGGGCCTGCAGTCCGTGCCGGTGGCCATGGCGGCCGCGTACGGGTTCGCGTTCGCGGAGTCCGGCCTCGGTCTCGGGATGGTGCTGCCGGGGGAGACCGCGGTCGTGGCGATCGCCGCCACCGTCGACGGCCCGGTCGCGACCCTGCTCGTCTTCGCGGCCGTCAGCTTCGGTGCCTGCTCGGGCGACCATGTGGGCTACTGGCTCGGGCGTACGCAGGGTGACCGGATCCGGCGGTCGCGCGCCGTCGCGCGGGTGGGCACGGAGCACTGGGACCGCGCCATGGACCTGCTCCGCCGCCACGGCGCGACCGCGGTGTTCCTCACCCGGATGCTGCCGCTGGTACGCACGCTGACGCCGGCCGCGGCGGGCAGCTCCGGGCTTGCGTACGCGCGGTTCCTGCCCGCCTCGCTGTCCGGGTCGATGCTGTGGGCGGCGGTGTACGTGGGTGGCGGCAACCTCGCCGTCACGACCGCCCGCGCGACGTACGACCGGATCGGTCCGGCGACCTGGTGGCTGGTCGCAACCGCCGCCATCGCGGCGACGGCCTGGGCCGTGTGGCGGCACCGGCCCACGCCGATCCGGTACCCGGTCCTGCTGCGTGCCGGTGCGCCACGGCCACATCACTCCGACCTGGCCGCAGCGCCCGATCTGTCGCTGACCGGGCAGCTGCAGCCCTAGCCAGCCCCGCTGGGCCGCACGTTCAGGTGCGACACGCCGGCGTGTTTCCGCACTTACGTGCGGCCCACGGGGCGTTGGTCCTACAGAGCGTCGCGGGCACGTCGCGCCGCAGCGACCAGGTTGGTCAGCGCCGCCTCGACCTCGGGGTACGTGCGGGTCTTCAGCCCGCAGTCGGGATTGACCCATAGCCCGTCGACGGGCACCGAGTCGAGCGCCGCGGTGAGCAGCGCCGATACTTCGGCGACCTCGGGTACGCGCGGCGAGTGGATGTCGTACACGCCCGGCCCGACCTTGCCGCCGAACCCGCGTGCGGTCAGGTCGCCGAGCACCTCCATCCGCGAGCGCGCCGCCTCGATGCTCGTGACGTCGGCGTCGAGCCCGTCGATGGCCTCGACGATGTCGCCGAACTCGGAGTAGCAGAGATGCGTGTGGATCTGCGTCGACGTCGCGACTCCGCTCGTCGCGAGCCGGAACGCGTCGACCGCCCACGAGAGGTACGCCTTCCGATCGCGGACGTGCAACGGGAGCAGCTCGCGCAACGCGGGCTCGTCGACCTGCACGATGCCGACGCCGGCATGCTCGAGGTCGGCAACCTCGTCGCGCAACGCGAGCGCGACCTGGTCGGCCGTCACCGAGCGCGGCTGGTCGTCACGCACGAACGACCACGCCAGCATGGTCACCGGGCCCGTGAGCATGCCCTTGACCGGCTTCGTCGTGCACGCGCTCGCGTACTGGGTCCAGCCGACGGTGATCGGGTCGCGGCGCACCACATCGCCGTACAGGATGGGCGGTCGTACGCATCGCGAGCCGTACGACTGCACCCAGCCAAACGTCGTGGCCGCATACCCGGCGAGCCGTTCCGCGAAGTACTGCACCATGTCGTTTCGCTCGGGCTCGCCGTGCACGAGCACGTCGAGACCGACGCGCTCCTGCAGGTCGATCACGCGCCGGATCTCCGCGTGCATCCGCTTGACGTACTCGTCGTCGCCGATCGTGCCCGCGCGCAGCTGCGCCCGCGCGGCGCGTACGCCTGCGGTCTGCGGGAAGGAGCCGATCGTCGTCGTCGGCAGCGCGGGAAGGTCGAACCGCTCCGCCTGCGCCGTGGCGCGCTCGGCCCGCGCCGGGCGCTGGCGCTGTTCGGTGTCGACGAGTGCGAGCCGTTGCCGGACCGCCTCGTCGCGTACGCCCGGAATGCTTGCGCGGCCGGCCGCTGCCCGGTCGGAAGTGTCGAGGGTCGCGCGTACGGCATCTGCCCCGTGCGTCAACGCACGTTGCAGGGCGACGACCTCGGCGATCTTCTGGTCGGCGAACGCAAGTGACTCGCGCAGGCCTTCGGGCAGCCCGGTCTCGCGCTCGACGTCGTACGGCACGTGCAGCAACGAGCAGGACGTGCCGACCGCGATCGCCCCGGCGGCGCCGAGGAACGGCACCAGCTCACCGAGTCGCCGACGCAGGTCGGTACGCCACACGTTGCGCCCGTCGACGGCGCCGAGCACGAGAGTCTTGTCGGCGATGCCGGGCACCCCGGCGACACCCGCGACGGTCGTGCCACGCACGATGTCGATCCCGATCGCGTCGATCGGAGTGGCCGCCAGTGCCGGCAGCGCCCCTGCCGGATCGGCGAAGTACGTCGAAACCAGTAGCTTCGGGCGACCCTCGATCGCGCCGAGCCGCTCGTACGCCCGCTGCAGCCGGCTCAGCTCCTCCGGGTCGAGGTCGAGGACGGCAGCGGGCTCGTCGAGCTGTACCCACTCGACACCCGCCTCGGCGAAGACGGAGAGCAGCTCCGCGTAGACGCCGACGAGGTCGTCGAGCCGGTCGAGCGGGTCGAAACCGGCCGGTGCGCCGTCGGCGGCCTTCGCGAGCCGCAGGAACGTCAACGGTCCGACCACGACCGGGCGAGCGTTGACGCCCCGAGCGGACGCCTCGGCGTACTCCTGCAACGGCTTGTCCGCCCGCAGGGCGAAGACGGTGTCCGGCGAGATCTCCGGCACCAGGTAGTGGTAGTTCGTGTCGAACCATTTCGTCATCTCGAGCGGCGGTACGTCCGCGACGCCACGCGCCATTGCGAAGTAGGTCGCGGCGTCGAACCCGGCCAGGAGGTCGCCGCTCGGCTCGACCGCGGCGAAGCGCTCGGGCGTCGCGCCGACCAGCACGCTCGTGTCGAGGATGTGGTCGTACCACGAGAACGTATTGACCGGGACGGAGTCGAGGCCGCCGGCGGTCATGGTGTCGAGTGCGTCGATGCGGGTCGCCTCGGCGACCGCGTGCAGGTGGGTCGCGTCCTCGTCGCCCGCCCAGTACGCCTCGAGCGCCCGCTTGAGCTCTCGATCGCGTCCGATGCGCGGATAGCCGAGGACGGTGGCGCCGATGGGGGATTCTGTCGTCATATCTGCTCAACCCTCGCGAGCTTGTCGGTAGCCGCCCGTGGCGAAAGGTGTGCAGCAGCACGCACGGCCGCCGCGATCTTCCGCCTCAGACCGCGTCCACTCATCCGCCGTCGGCTCGCGTGCCTCCACATCCCGACCGGCTGCGTTGCAGTCGCTCAAGGGAGGATCAGCTCCATTGTCGCTCCTACGCCTTGCCGGATCGGGCGCGGAGACCCGCTCCCTGTTCGACGCCGAATGAGCAGACACGGTCTGCCCACGAGCCACCGGGCGTTCGGTGCCCGGTGCGCTGGCAGGTCTTCGGACTCACGGGCGTGACGCATGCCTACTGGTCGCCGCTTCCCGGGCCTTTCGACCCAGTGCCGATGGCGACGTTCGTTCCCGTTCACCGCTGCGGGGCAGTCCCGGACTCACACCGGGTTCCCTCTTAGCGACCGATCCGCGGGCGGATCGGCCGAACCAGCTGCGTCTCCAGGTTAGGCCGCGTCCCTCGACCTGGACACCCATCTTGCGATCCGGACGCTTTCGAGATGCGGAAACGCGTACGGAGCGTGATGATGAAGTCACGCAACGAAATCGGGGACTCGGCGTTGCGGGCGCGGACCACGGGGCCGTACCCGGGACGCCGAGTTTCGTCTGTTCCGAGGTACCGGTCTGCGGACATGGGACGGCCCGCAGGGTTGGAATGGTCGCGCGGACTCACGCAACCCCCTGCGGGCCGGGTGACTGTCGGGGATTCGCCGCCACGTGTACACCACGTCAGCAGTAGTCCCGACGCGTCAGCGGCTAGCGGACAGCCACCTCACGTGTCCAAGAGTCAAACATTAACTGGACCACCTCCTTCCCGTGTAAGCACGACGCTACGCCCCGGCGTTCAGCCGGACAAGCACATTTCCGGTGGTCGCGGTACGCCGACCGCGAACGGGCCGGGTGGGCGGGACCGTACGATGTCGGCCGTGGGGGTTGTCGCGCGGCTCGGTCGGGTCGCCACCGACATTCGGCCGCTGCGCCGGTCACCAGACTTCCGCAGACTCTGGTTCGGGCTCACCGTCGCGCAGCTCGGCCAGCAGATGACCGGCGTGACGATCGCGTACCAGGTGTACGTGCTCACGCACTCCTCGTACTCGGTCGGCCTGGTCGGCCTGTACGGGCTCGTGCCGCTCATCGCGTTCGGGCTGTACGGCGGGGCGCTCGTCGATGCGTACGACCGCAGGCGCGTCGCGCTGGTCGCGTCGGCGGGTCTGTGGATCTGCTCCGGCGTCCTTGTCATGCAGGCGGTGCTGGACTGGGAGTCGGTTGGGCTGCTCTACGCGTTGGTCGCGTTGCAGTCGGCGTGCTTCGCGGTCAACAGCCCGGCACGCTCCGCGATCATCCCGCGGCTGCTGCCGGCCGAGCTGCTGCCCGCGGCGAACGCGCTGTCGATGGCGTCGTTCAACCTCGGCTTCACCATCGGTCCGCTCACCGCGGGAGTTCTGATCGCCTGGCACGGCGTGGAGGTGACGTACGCGGTGGACGCCGTGACGTTCACCGCCGCGATGTACGCGCTGCTTCGACTGCCCGCGGTGCCACCCTTGAACGGCCCGGCCAAGGCGCCCGGACTGCGCTCGGTGGTCGACGGTCTGCGGTTCCTGCGTACGGCGCCGAACCTGCGCATGACGTTCGTACTCGACCTCTGCGCGATGGTGCTCGCCCAACCGCGGGCGCTGTTCCCCGCGCTCGCCCTGACCGTGTACGGCGGCAACGCGTCGACGCTCGGCCTGCTGCAGGCGTCACCCGCGATCGGTTCGCTGCTGGCGTTCCTGGTGTCGGGTTGGATCGGACGGGTACACCGACACGGCGTTGCCGTGGTCGTCGCGATCGTCGCGTACGCGATGGCCGTGGCGCTGGCCGGCTTCGCCGCGATCGGGCTGCCGGGACTCGTGGTGCTCGGGGTCGTGTGCTTCGCGCTGTCCGGATCTGCCGACATGATCAGCTCGTCGTACCGCTCGACGATACTGCAGTCGGCGACGCCGGATGCGTTGCGCGGGCGCTTGCAGGGTGTGTTCACCGTCGTCGTCGCCGGCGGACCGAGGTTGGGCGACTTCGTGATCGGGGCGAGCGCCGGCCTCTTCGGTGAGCCCGCGGCGATGGCGATCGGCGGCTGCGCGTGCATCGCCGCGGTGCTGATCGTGGTCGCGACGAGGCGGAGGTTCCTGGCGTACGACTCCCGCCATCCGACCCCGTGAGCGGTGCATCTCGGGCATGCCGTTGGGCCTGCGGTGGGCGGGCTGTCGGGCACGGCGCGGGGTGTCAGGTCCGCGTCGGTGGACCGTGTCCGTCGGGGCGGATGGTGAGCCTGTTCTGGTGCACCAGGTGATGGCACCGGGAGCAAATCCCGATCAGATTTTCGAGGTCGGTGTTGCCGTGATCGCGTCCCCACCAGGCGACGTGGTGGATCTCGAGGTGGGTGAGACCGCAGCCGGGGTTCGCACAGACACCGTCTTGGCGGGCGATCACGGCATGCCGCTGGGCCCGGGTGGCGAGTCGGTTGGTACGGCCGACATTGACCACGTCGGCCTGCGGGACAGGACCGGATGTCTGCCCGTGGGTCAACAGACCGGTCAGGTCGGCGCCGCAGGTCAGATACCCGAGCAGCTGGCTGCCGATGGTGCCGAATCCTGCGAGGGTGGCGGGTTCGGCGCCGGGAGGCGGTTTCGCCTTATTTTTAAGGAGAAGCAGGCAGCCAGAGAATCTGCCTTTGGCCGCCTATACCGGGCCAAGTGCAGATTCCTTCGTCGGCGCACGATCGGAGGCGCCAGCGCACGCAAAGCCGATAGGCGGAACCGAAGGAAGCGGAAAGCCGACGAGCGACGGCGGCCACCGTGCGCCTCCGTCGTCGCCGCGTACGAACAGAACCCCGGCGCACGGAAAGCCGATAGGCGGCAACCGAAGGAGGAGGAAAGCCGATAGGCGGAACCGAACGTACGGAGCGCCACACCCGACCCGCGCTCAGCGCGAGTGGAACCACGCGGCCGCGTCGGGCGGCAGGCGCCCGCCGAGTCCGCCGCGCCCGCCGAGTCCACCGAGTGCACCGAGTGCACCGACGTCACCGGTCGAAACGAGGAGCGGCTCGGCGAGGTCGGAGACGCCGAGGTCGGAGACATCGACGGGCTCGGCGCCGCAGTTGACGATGCAGGTCAGAGGGCCGCGGCGGTACGCGAGCACGTTCGCGCCGCGGTCGACCGGCTCGATCCGGTCGGGCAGCGTCGGCAGCAGCCGCCGCCGTTCGCGCAGTGCCGTACGTACGAGGTTCAACGTCGACGCCGGATCGGTGCGTTGCGCCTCGACGCTCAGCGTCGCGAAGTCGTCGGGCTGCGGAAGCCACGGTTGTCCGAGTCCCGGGCCGAACCCGAACGGCGCGGCCGTACCCGACCACGGCAGGGGCACTCGGCAGCCGTCGCGTCCGTCACCGCCGCCGCGCAGCCAGGTCGGATCCCGACGCGCCTCCGGCGCCACCACGACCTGCGGGAGACCGAGCTCCTCGCCCGCGTACAGGTACGCAGAACCGGGCAGGCCGAGCATTGCCAGCAGGGCCGCGCGCGCCCGCGCGAGCCCGACCGACCCGCCGCCGTAGCGCGTCACGGTGCGCGTGACGTCGTGGTTCGAGAGCACCCAGGTCGGCGGAGCACCGACCAGGTCGACGGCGTCGTACGTCGCCTCGATCACGCCGCGGAACTGTGCGGCCGACCAGTCGGCTTCGAGCCAGTGGAAGTTGAAGCACTGCTGCAGCTCGTCGGGGCGGATGTAGCGGGCCATCGCCTCGGGCGACGAGGTCCACGCCTCTGCGATCGCCATCCGGTCGCCGGGATACTCGGCGAGAACGCGATGCCAGCGCCGATACACGTCGTGGACTCCGGGCTGGTCCCAGTACGGACGGTCCCACCGACTCGGGTCGGACTCGATCGCGTCGTCGTCGACGACCGTCGGGGTGTCGGGAAGCCCGGCCGCCTTGAACAGGCCGTGTCCGACGTCGATGCGAAAGCCGTCTGCTCCGCGGTCGAGCCAGAACCGCAGCACCGACTCGAACTCGTCGCCGACGACCGGGTTCTCCCAGTTGAAGTCGGGCTGCGAGGAGTCGAAGAGGTGCAGGTACCACGAGCCGTCGTCGACCCGAGACCATGCCGGCCCGCCGAACATCGAGCGCCAGTTGTTCGGCGGCTCCGCGCCGTCCTCGCCGCGTCCGCGGTGAAATACGTACCGGTCGCGTTCGGGTGCGTCCGGTGCCGCGAGCGCCGCGCGGAACCACGGATGCTCCGTCGACGAGTGGTTCGGGACGATATCGACGATGGTGCGGATGCCGTGCCGGTGCGCCTGCGCGACCATCGCGTCGAAGGCGGCCAGATCGCCGAACAGCGGATCGACGGTGCGGTAGTCGGCGACGTCGTACCCGTGGTCGGCCTGCGGAGACGTGTAGAACGGCGTGAGCCACACGGCGTCCACGCCGAGATCGGCGAGGTACGGGATGCGGGAGGTGATACCGGCCAGGTCCCCGACACCGTCGCCGTCGGCATCGGCGAAGCTGCGTACGTAGATCTGGTAGCAGACCGCGTGCCGCCACCACGGCGCGGGTCGTGTCCGGCTCGACCGCGCCGTCAAGCGAACTCCGCGATGTCGATGGTGATCCAGATCTGCTCGGCGCGGCCGAGGAGCTCGCCGTCGGCCGCGTACAGCGCCGTCGCGGCGTGGTTCTTGCGTCGTTCGACGCCACGCAGCGCCCCGAGTACGACGCACTCCTCGCCGATGCGCGGACGTCGGTACAGCGCGGCGGTCATCCGCGCGAGCACCATCGGCTTCTCCTTGATGTGCGCCGCCCACCCGCCGGGGCAGTCGAGCGCGGCCCACGTGTATGCCGGTGCGAGCAGCCCCTCGGCATCGCCGAAGGCCTCGTGCGGAACCCACGGGCACGCCATCCGGCCGTCGGGCAATGGACCGCTGAACACCCGGAGTCCGTCTCCGGGTTCGCGGTCGGTGCCGCAGGTGAAGCAGCGCGGGAACGGGTGCTCGTCGTAGCCCTCGTACGCGTCTCGCGCCGCGGCGGCCAGATCGCGGTCGACGGCCGCGACCAACGGGTCGTCGGCGTCGAGCGTGCCCGGCCGGCCCGACGCCACGACGGTCTCGCCGTCGACCAGGTCGAGCTCGTCGCCGCGTACCTGCCAGCCGAGGTCGTGGTCGAGCGGGGGAGGCGTACGCAGGTCGACGGTCGCCGCAGCACCGGTCGAGCCGGGGATCCTGCTCCCGACGAGCCCGGCGACGTACCCGCCGTTGCCGGAGCGGTTGGGACCGTTGAACCGGCCCTCGATGCGGGTCGTTGCCGGGAGGATCTCGGTCACCGAACCAGCGTAGACACCGGGCAGGGTGCGGCCGACCCCAGGGCAGCGCCGTTGACAGCCGAACGGGTCGCCCTACGCTGGATGCGAACCGATCGCCGCGATCCGCTCCGGGGGCCAGATGTCGTCAGCGTCGACAAGCGTCGTCGCCTGCGTGGCCACGTGCCTGCTCGTCGCCGCCTGCGGCGGTGGGTCCTCGGCCTCAGACAACGACGACGCCTCGCCGTCGACCGCGGCGACCCACGCGTCCGACGGCTTCGAGCCGCCACCGGGCAAGGTCGTCTTCGATCTCGCGGTGTCGAGCGCAGATCGCGATCCCGCCGTCGACTCGTACGTCGCGTGGCAGCGCGCGGCGACGACATCGCTGCGCGACCGAACCCTCACCGAGGCGACTCGGCGAGGCGCGGCAGAGGCGCCCGTGGAGACGGTCGAGCGGTCCCTGTCGACCGTCGAGGAGGCCGACTACACGGTGCCTCGGCGCATGGTCGGCAGGCTGCAGTCGATCCGCTCGACCCCGCGGGCCGCTATCCTCGGCGTGTGTTTGTGGAGCCCTACGTTCGACTACCGCGAGCGGGCGTCGGGTGAGCGCGTCGCCGACCGGCCTGCTCACTGGATGGGCGTCGAGGTGCGGATGAGCCGCCGGTCGGGGCAGGATGGTGGCTGGAGCGTCGCCGGGCTATCGACACGAGAGGACTGCGAGGGGAACAGACCATGACGTTCGGATCCGTCGTCCGACGGCTGTCGGCCGCCGTCGCCGGCTGCGTCGTCGCCGCCGGCCTCGCCGCCGTTTCGTCCGGTGCTACGAGTGTCCCAGCCGGTACGCCGAGCGCCGCAGCGCCACGTACGGCGCCGTCGGGCGGCATGTACGGCGAGCTCGGCGGCGCGCCCGTCCGCACGGTGCCGCAGGCCAAGATCAGCACTCAGGCACGGGCTTCGTCGTCCAGCGGCGGCACGACCGACAACTACAACGACGGCGGCGACACTGTCTGCGGCGTGTACGCGAACCAGGCGGGGATGGGCTCGTACTGCACGAGTGGCACCGGCGGTGGCACCCTCGAGCCGCTGATCGATCGCTACCCCGGCATGAAGTTCGAGAACTGCCGGTACGAAGACCCGCCGCCCGGTGTCCAGGTGCCCGAGAACCCGTCGCCGGACGAGGAGATGTGGCAGCTGCGCACCTGCCTGACGGCGATCAACTGGTTCGAGTGGGACGGCGGGGACGACCGCCGGATCATCATGGACCTGGTCCTCGTCGACAAGGACATGGACACCACCTACCACGACACCGAGCTGTCGGACTTCCTGTGGAACTCGCGGCAGACGATGTACCCGCTGCCGATGCTTCGGGTCGAGCCCAAGACGTTCCCGCTCGCCAACCAGGAGGCGTACTTCACCTTCGACTGGTTCGATCCGGAGAGCCGCGACACGGTCAACGAAGGACCGTACGAGAACGTCGACGGTGGCGGGCCGTTCGTGCGACACGTCAACCGCGGCATGGTGATGCAGGCACGGGCGACGTCGATGCGGATCGATCCCAAGATCGAGGGCATGCCGGCGAAGACGTGCAGCCCCGACCCGCGCAAGCTCGCGTACGACGAGAGCAAGCCGCCACGGCACGAGGAGCAGAGGAGCGACTGCTACTTCGTCTTCGAGCGGTCGTCGGCGGCGGCGCCGGAGATCAGCACCGCCGACGCGTACCTCGAAGGCGACAGGTTCGTGTTCAGGCCGGAGATCACCGTGACCTGGGAGGTCTCGTACTCTCGCCGCGGCGGGGGGATGCAGCCGCTCGGCGGAGGCTACGACATGCTCGTCAAGCAGGATCTGACGGTTCTCGACGGCGAAGCGGTGAACTTCCCGGTGCCCGACAGCGTGATCGAATGACCCGGTCGTACGGGCGTGGGCGTCTGTCGGCGCCATAGGTCACAATGGGGGTGTGAGTGACCTGATCGACACCACCGAAATGTACCTCAAGGCCGTCTACGAGCTGATCGAAGAAGGCGTGGTGCCGCTGCGAGCCCGAATCGCCGAGCGCCTGCAGCAGAGCGGGCCGACCGTGAGTCAGACGGTCGCCCGGATGGAGCGTGACGGGCTGCTCAGCGTCGAGGGCGATCGGCACCTCGAGTTCTCCGACAAGGGCCGTCAGCTCGCGACCCGGGTCATGCGCAAGCACCGCCTCGCCGAGCGGCTGCTCACCGACGTCGTCGGGCTCGAGATCGAGTACGTCCACGACGAGGCGTGCCGGTGGGAGCACGTGATGTCCGAGCGGGTGGAGCGCCACCTCCTCGAGCTGCTCAAGCACCCCGTCGAGTCCCCGTACGGCACCCCGATCCCCGGGCTCGACGAGTTCGGCGAGACGGTCGTACACGAAGACCTGCTCAGCGGTGTCGCGCCGCTTCCCGATGCCGCCCGTGCCGCCGGCCCGTCGCCGACCGAGCTGGTCGTCCGGCGCATCGCCGAGCCGCTCCAGGTCGACATCGAGGTGCTGGCGCTGATGCGTCGCGTCGGCGTACTCCCGGGCGACCGGGTCGTCGCGAGCATCACCGACACGGGAGTGCTCGTCGAGGGCGCGAACGGCGAGTCGGCGGACATCGACGACGAAGCCGCGAAGCACATCCTCGTCGAGAAGCTCTGACGACTGCGAGAGAGACCATGCACAGGGGTGACCACGTTCCAACCCGACGTACGACGGGCGCGTCCGCTCGTATGTTGATCGTCGCGTCGGGGCAATGAGATGCGTGGATCCTGGCGTTTCGCTCGCAAGATTCTGTTCGCCGCGCTCGGGGTCCTGCTGCTGCTCGTCGGTATCGCCGGCCTGGTGTTGCCCGGGCCGGGGTTGCTCATCATGTTCGCCGGCGTCGCCGTGCTGGCGCTGGAGTTCGAGTGGGCCGCGCGCCGCGTCGACTTCATCCGCGACAAGGCGATGGATGCCGCCGAGTACGGCGTCGCGAATTGGTTTCGGATCTTGATCAGTGCTGCGGGCGCGGTCGGCGTGTTCATTGCCGGCATCGTCTGGATCATCGACCCGACGATCCCGGAGGTCTGGATCATCGGTAACCACTTGCCGTTCGGCGGCGTTGTCACCGGGGTGAGCATGATCGCGTCCAGCTTCATCGCGTTCTTCCTGCTCGGCTACAGCTACCGGCGCTTCCACAAGGAGAACCGCTTCCGCAAGGCGAAAGCCGTCGGTCCGACGTAGCGCAACGCCTTGCTAGAATTGAGCTAGAGGCGGCCACTCTGCCGACTCCCGGACGAGCGCACCGTACCCGGAAACGCGACAAGACGGTGTCCTGGGAGTGCCTCATGTCATGGATCGTTCTGGTCGTCTCCGGCATGTTCGAAACCGTGTGGGCAACCGCGCTGGCGGAGTCCAAGGGCTTCTCGCGGCCCGTCGCGTCGATCGTCTTCGCGGTCGCGCTCGCGGTGAGCATGGGCGGGCTCGCGTACTCGCTGAAGTCGCTGCCGGTCGGCACCGCGTACGCCGTGTGGGTGGGCATCGGCGCGGTGGGTACCGCGATCTACGGGATGGTCGCCCTCGACGAGCCGGCGACGATCGCGCGGCTGCTCTGCCTGGTGCTGATCGTCGGCGGGGTCGTCGGGCTGAAGGTCCTGCACTAGGCGTCGGTGCGTGGGTCAGGCGTACGCGCGCCGGACCACCGTGTGCACGATGACCGCCGCGGTGGACGTGACGACGAGCATGACCATCGCCATCGGCACCGCCGTGCCGTTGGCGAAGGCACCGACCAGCGGGGCGACAACGGCGCCGATGCCGAACTGGACGCAGCCCAACATCGCGGCCGCGGTGCCGGCGGCCTCGCCGTGGCGCGACAGCGCGAGCGCCGGCGTGTTCGGCAGCGCGAGGCCGCACGACGCGATGATCATCGCGAGCGGCGGCAGGATGGTCGCGAGCCCGCCGACCTCGGTGATCGCGGCGGTCACCAGGACGGCCGCGGACGCGGCCGCCAGCACGGTTGCGACGCCCAGGATCTGCTGTGGGGCGTACCTCTTCAGCAGTACGGGGTTGAGCTGGGTGAACACGATGATGCCGAGCGCGTTGACACCGAACACGATCGCGAACGCACGCTCGCTCAGCCCGTAGACGTCCTGCAGTACGAAGGACGACCCGCTCACGTACGCGAACATCGCCGACATCATCGTGCCCGCGACCAGGATCAGCGCGACGAACGGAACGTCACGGAGCAAGGTGCCGTACGTGCGCAGCGTCGAGCGCAGGCGCAGCGAGCGGCGGCGTGAGACCGGCAGGGTCTCCTTGAGCCCGAAGAACGCGACGGTCACCAGCACCACGCCGGCTGCGCCGAGCACCGCGAAGATCCCGCGCCAGTTGGTCCACTCGAGGACGAGCCCGCCGAGGGTCGGCGCGAGTACGGGGGCCGCTCCCATCACCAGCATCAGCCGCGACAGCACCCGCGCCGCGGCGACGCCGCTGAACAGGTCTCGCACCGTCGCCATCGCGCTGACGCCGAGCGCCGCACCGGCGAACCCCTGGATGACGCGGGCGGCGGTAAGCGTCACGATGCCGGGCGCGAGCAGGCAGAGTACCGACGCGAGCACGTGAACCGAGATCCCGATCAGCAGCGGTCGGCGACGCCCGACCGAGTCGGAGATCGGACCGATGATGAGCTGCCCGACTGCGAGTCCGGCGAGCATGCCGGTGAGGGTGAGCTGGGTCGCCGACTCGGTGACGCCCAGATCGTCCTGCAGGGCCGGCAGCGCCGGGAGGTACATGTCGATCGTGAGCGGCCCGAGGCCGATCAGCGCGCCGAGCACGATGACCAGTTGGACGTACGCCCGGCCGGTCGGTGCGATAGGAGCGGGCGGTGCCGCGACAGCGGAGGGCGGCAGGATCGGCTGCTCGGTCGGGTCTACTCTCACGCTAGAAACTTAACTGCATGTACCAACCAACTATTCCCGCCCGAGCGTGTGCTCCGTCACGCCGACCCGCGAGAAGCACCTTGCCGGGACGTGGATTCGCTCAGGTCCGGAGACCTGTCATCTCAGGTCCAGAGACGTGTCATCTCAGGTCCAAAGGACCGCGACGCACACGTTGACCACGGCGAGCGCCCCGAGTGCGTTGAGGATCATCGGCTTCGGTACGTCCTTCTCGCGCTGGCCGACGAATGCAAGACCCGCGACGACGAGGGCGATGACCAGCTTGACGCCGATCTTCGCGTTGTCGACATCGGCCACGTCGTCGGAGGCCGAGGCGATGCCGGTCATCGCGATCCCGGTGACGAGCGCGCCGGTGGCCGCCCCGTGAGCATGACGTTGGGGCGGCGACACGCCGGCGTTTTGCGCTCGGACGTCATGCCCACGGGGCCGGACGGCCTACTCGGCCGCCAGATGCCGCTCGACCCGCTCGACCTTCGCGGTGAGCTGGCCCGTATAGCCCGGCCGGATGTCGGCCTTCAGTACGAGCCCGACGCGCGGTGACGCCTCGGCGACGATGTCCACGGCGCGTTTGACCACCGCCATCACCTCGTCCCACTCGCCCTCGATATTGGTGAACATCGCGTTCGTCTCGCAGGGGAGCCCGGACTCGCGTACGACCTTGACGACCTCGGCGACGGCGGCACTCACGCTGCCCGACTCGTCGGCGGCCGATGGACTGATGCTGAAGGCGACAAGCATGGGGCCAGCCTATTGGTCAGTGATCAACCGGTCGGTGTCGCGGCTCGGCTGCACGCGCTTCGGCTCGCCGGGCATCTTCGGGTAGTCCGGCGGATAGGGCATGTCGCCGAGGCCGTCGGCCTCGTCGCGCTCGTACAGCTCGAGCAGCGGCTCGATCGAGTACGCCGTGTCGTCGATAGCCGCATGGAGGTCGCCGAGCTCTGCGAACCGCGCCGGCACGGTCAGCAGGTTCAGCTCCGCCGGCTCTTCGACAGTCGGCAGCTCGTCCCACGTGACCGGCGTCGAGACGGGAGCGCCGGGCTTCGAGCGGAGGCTGTAGGCGCTGGCGATCGTGCGGTCGCGGCTGTTCTGGTTGTAGTCGACGAATACCGTCTCGCCGCGCTCCTCCTTCCACCACTTGGTCGTGACACCGGGCGTACGCCGCTCGAGCTCGCGGCCGAACGCGATCGCGGCGTGCCGGACGTCGGTGAATGTCCAGCGCGGCTCGATGCGTACGTAGATGTGGACGCCCCGGTTGCCGCTCGTCTTGGGAAACCCGGTGATGCCGAGGTCGTCGAGCAGCGTACGAGCGGCGCCCGCGACGCGGACGGCGTCGTGGAAGTCGGTGCCGGGCTGCGGGTCGAGATCGATGCGCAGTTCATCGGGGTGGTCGACGTCGCCCTTGCGTACGGGCCAGGGGTGGAAGGTGACGGTGCCCATCTGGGCTGCCCACGCGGGCACCGCGAGCTCCGTCGGGCACACCTCGTCCGCGAACCTGCCGGACGGAAACTGGATACGTGCGGTCTCGACGTACGAGGGTGCGCCCCGCGGGATGCGCTTCTGATAGAACGCGTCGCCACCGTGATCCTGGCGGGTCGACAGCGCCAACCCCTCGAGTACGCCCTTCGGCCATCGCTCCAACGTCGTCGGCCGGTTGCGTAGCGCGCGCAGGATGCCGTCGCCGACCGAGAGGTAATACTGCACCACGTCGAGCTTCGTCACCGCTCGCGTGCGGTCGGTCGCAGGGAAGATCACCCGATCGGGGTTCGACACGCGCAGGGCGCGCTCGCCGGCCTCGATCTCGGTCGCAGGGGACGCCATGGGTTGAGCGTAGACGTTCGGTACGTCATCGGGCCGGGACCGCGCGCGCGGGTGCGACTCAGGTTCGGCCCGGCTCCTTCTTCACCTCGGTGCAGATTGTGAGCAGGCTGTCGGACGTGCAGACCTGGAGATGGACCGTGTCGCCCTCGTCGTACGAGAGGTCGAACTCCTTGCGACTCCCGCGGGAGTAGAAGACCTCGGGCCCGGGGCCGTCGACCCAAAGCCTCGCGACCGTGCTGCGGTCATTGTCGTAGTCGTCGTAGACGATCAGCCTCTCGCCTTCCGCCAGGAACTGGGCCGCCACGGACGTTCCCTCGCCGTCGATGATCGACTCGGTAAGGGACACGCCGCCGGCATCGCCGTCGGTCGGATTGCGAACGTACAGGTCGGCCCATTCTCTGGCGTCTACGTCGGCGGTGGCCGCGCCACCGAACGACACCGTGCTGACGGCCGCGAACGCCGCGACTCCGAGCAGCTTCAAGGTGCGGTTGATCATCTGCCTGACTCCTTCCTGGATGTGTGTCGCCTCTGGTGAACGCGATCAGGTGCGGCCCGGGTACTTCTTCACCTTGGTGCAGGTCGCGTTCCGGGTGTCTGAGGTGCACACCTGCAACCGGACGGTCTGCCCCTCGTTGTACGACAGGTCGAAGGTCTTGCCGTCGCCGGTCGAGAAGAACTCGGCCGGGCCGCTGCGGCCGACCCATAGCCGGACGACCGTCGGGCGGTCGTTGTCGAAGTCGTCGTCGATCCTGAGCTTCTCGTCGTACGCCTCGAAGGTCGCCGAGACCGCAATCGGGTCGTTCTTCGCGGCCCGCGCCCACTCCCAGATGGAAACGCCGCCGGCATCTCCGTCGGTCGGATCGGTGGAGTGGACGAGGTCCCAGCCGTCGGAGCGTACGTCGGCGCCTGCGGCGCTACCGAGCGACAGGGTGCTCGCGGCGGCGAAGGCCGCGACCCCGAGCAGTTTCATGGTTCGGGTGATCATCGGTCCCACTCCTTGTCCGACGGTGCCCGACGGCCGCCGGGCGAAGCGAGATCGACGATGCGCCTCGCCGCTGCCGGATCGCTGTCAGCGCACTGCCACGAGGTGTCGGCCGGTGTCAGGCGCCGATCGCCGCGCGCTCTCGTACGGCCAGCTCCGCGTCCTCGTCGACCAGGTCGGCGTTGATCGCCGCGGCGGCACCGAGGCCAGCGCCGTTCGATGCTGCGACCATCGCACTGAGGTCGCTCGCGTTGCCTGCCGCCCACACTCCGGCGATGGGCGTACGTCCCATGGGTTCGGTCTCGATGAAGACGCCCATCGGATGCTCGGTGACAGTGCCTCCGAGCTGCTCGTACAGGTCGCTCCTCGCGATGAACCGTGGTGCAACGGCGGCGGCGTCGACCGGGAAGTCCCTGCCGTCGACGACGACGGCGTTCAGGTGGTCGCCGTCGGCGCGAAGGCGGTCGACGTTGCCCACGACCAGCCGGATGTCGCGCGCGGCCAGCCGCTCGGCCGTCTCGTCGTCGATGGGCGGCATCGTGTGGGCGAACAGCGTCACGTCGTCGCTGAGCTGGCGGAACAGCAGCGCCTGGTGGACGCTCATCGGACTGGTGCCGATCACGCCGATGCGCTGACCGCGTACCTCCCAGCCATGGCAGTACGGGCAGTGCACGACGCTCTTGCCCCACAGCTCGCGTACGCCCGGCACCTCGGGAAGCTCGTCGACAAGGCCGCTGGCCAGAAGGAGCCGCCGTGCGCCGATCGTCGTACCGTCGGCGAGATCGAGCTCGAAGCCGTCGGCGTCGCGCCGTGCGGCGATGGCGTACCCACGTCGGATCTCTGCCCCGTACGACTCCGCTTCGCGCGCTCCTGCCGCGAGCAGTTCGAGCGGTGCGATGCCGTCCTGTCCGAGTACGTTGTGCGCGCCGGCCGCGGGCGCGTTGCGGGGCTCGCCGGCGTCGACGACGACCACGGATCGCAGCGACCTCGCCAGGGCCACGGCGGCGCTGAGTCCGGCCGCGCCTCCTCCGATGATCGCTACGTCGTGTCTGCGCTGGTCTGTCATGTGCACTCCCTGGTCGTGACGTTCTCCGTTCAGGGTAGGCAGCTCCTGCGTTCTAGGCATATGATCTTGCGTATGGCGCAAGAACTCGCGATCGACGCAGTCATCCGTGAACGCATCCGCGGCCTCCGACTGGCGCGCGGCTGGTCGCTCGATGCGCTCGCGGCGCGTTGCTACCTCAGTCCGTCCACGTTGAGCCGGATCGAGACCGGGCACCGCAGGATCGCCCTCGACCAGCTCGTGCCCATCGCACGCGCGCTCGGGACCTCTCTCGACGAGCTCGTCGAACCACTCGACGACGGGGATGTCGTGATCCGGCCCGAGCCGACCCATGAGGCCGGATGGACGGTCTGGCTGCTGTCGCGTGAGCAGGCGCTGAACGGAGCCACCGCCGCGAAGGTACGCATCCCTGCCGACCGGCCGAAGGGTGTCGATGACCTGCGCGTACACCCCGGCCGTGAGTGGTTCACCGTGCTTTCCGGCACGGCACGTGTGCAACTCGGCGAGCGTACGATCCTGGTCGAGACCGGCCATGCTGCCGAGTTCTCGACGATGATCCCGCACGCGATCGGCGCCGAGGGTGGAACGGTCGAACTGTTGACGATCTTCGACCCCGAGGGCGAGCGCGCACACCTCCGCGGCGCCGACGCCGAGTAGGAGCGCGTCGGTGGCACCACATCTGGTCAGGTCAGCGCGGCGCGGGGACGTGTCGGTGGGATCGCGGCGAGCAGCGTGCGGGTGTAGTCGGCCTGTGGCGACGCGAAGAGCTCCGCCGCCGGACGGTGTTCGACCGCGCGCCCGCGGTGCATGACCAGCACGTCGTTACTCATCCGCTCGACGACCGCGAGGTCGTGGGCGATGAACACGTACGTGAGGCCGAGATCGGATTGCAGGCGCAGCAGGAGGTCGAGCACCCGCGCCTGGATCGATACGTCGAGCGACGCCGTTGACTCGTCGAGGATCATCAGCTCCGGGTCACAGGCAAGTGCACGCGCGATACACACTCGCTGACGCTGGCCGCCGGACAGCTGGTGCGGGTAGCGTGCCGCGAAGTCGGCCGGAAGCTCGACGAGGTCGAGAAGCTCCCGTACGCGTTCGTCGCGCGCGGAACCCTCGGCGAGCCGGTGTACGCGCACGGGCTCCGATATCGAGCGCGCAACCGTCGCGCGCGGATTCAATGCGGCGAACGGATCCTGGAAGACCATCGAGATCCGACGCTTCAAGGTGCGAGCTTCGCGGCCGTTGGCCGCGAGCACGTCGCGGTCCGCGAGGCTGACCGAACCCTTGTCCGCGTCGACCTGGCGGGTGAGGACTCCGGCGACGGTCGACTTGCCGGACCCGGACTCGCCGACGATGCCGAGCGTCGTCCCGCGATCGACTTCGAAGGAGACACCGCGAACCGCGAGGATCCTGCGCGTGCCCGTCGCGGCGCGCTGGGTGTAGGTGACGTGGAGGTCCTCGACCCGCAGCAGCGGCTCCGCCGCCGGTTCCGGCTGCTTGCGTGGGGTGCCGAGGACGGGCCGAGCGTCGAGCAGTAATTGCGTGTACTCGTCCTGCGGCTCGTCGAAGAGCGTGCGGGTGTTCGCCTGCTCGACCGCCACACCGTTGTGCAGGACCGTCACCTCATCGGCGACCTGACCGATGAGCCCGAGGTCGTGGCTGATCCAGACGACCGCCATGCCGCGCTCGGCCTGCATCGACCGGACCAGCTCGACGACCTGCGCCTGAGTGGTGACATCGAGGGCCGTGGTCGGCTCGTCGGCGATCAGCAGATCCGGGTTGCACGCAAGAGCGATCGCGATCATGACCCGCTGCCGCTGGCCCCCGGACAGCTGATGGGGGTACGCGTGCAGGCGATCGTCGGGGTCGGATACGCCAACCGACTCGAGCAGTTCGAGCGCATGTCGACGGGCGGCTCTCCGCGTCATGCCGAGGTGGAACTCCGGCCCCTCGGTCAGCTGCCGCTCCAGAGTGAGGAGCGGGTTGAGCGACGTACCGGGATCCTGGAACACGAAGCCGACTCGGCGACCGAGCACCGATCGCAGCGTGCGGGCAGACGCTCCGACGACCTCGGTGGCGGTGGCCACGCCCTCGGAGTCGCGCAGCTGCGAGCTGCCGGACACGAGGGCACCGGTGACGTCCAACAGTCCGGTCGCCGAGAGAACGGTCAGCGACTTGCCCGACCCGGACTCGCCGACGACGCCGAGGCACCCGCCGTCGCGTACGTCGAACGACACTCCGTGCACGATCTCGCGGCCGTGGATGCCGACGCGTAGGTCGTTGACAGACAGCAGCGGGGCGGTCATCGGCGACCCCCTCCCTGCGCCGCGAGAGCGGTGCGGCGCTGCGGGTCGAGGACCTGTCCGAGACCGTCGCCCAGCAGGTTGAACGCGAGCGTGGTGACCAGGATCGCCAGCCCGGGGAAGACGCTCATCCACCAGGCGACCCCGATGAAGTCCTGCGCATCGAAGAGCATCCGCCCCCACGACGGTCGGGGCGGCTGCACGCCGAGGCCGAGGAACGACAACGCCGCCTCGGACAGGATCGCGAAGGCCAACGACAATGAGGTCTGCACGATCACCGGTCCGGAGATGTTGGGCAGTACGTGGTGCCACACGATGTAGCCATTGCCCGTGCCCATCGTCCGCGACGCCTGGACGTACGGCTCGGTTCGTACGCTGAGGGTCGAGGCACGGGTGACCCGGGCGAAGATCGGGGTGTAGACGACACCGATGGCGATCATCGCCGAGGTGAGGCCGGGGCCGAGCACGGCGACGATCGCGAGCGCGAGCAGCAGCACCGGAAACGCGAACAGCACATCGACGATCCGCATGAGCACGCTGTCGGTCTTGCCGGCGAGGAATCCGGCGGCCAGGCCGATCGTCACGCCGGCGACCAGCGAGATGCCGACGCTGACGAGTGCGACCTCCATCGACACCCGGGCGGCAACCAGTACGCGACTGAACTGGTCGCGCCCGAGGTCGTCCGTGCCGAACCAGTGTGCCGAGCTCGGGCCTTGCAAGGCGCGCGTGATGTCGGTGTCGTTCACGCCGTACGGCGCGAGAAGCGGTCCGAACAGTGCTGCCGCGACGACGGCCACCAGTACGACGCAGCCGGCCAGGCTGATGGGATTGCGCAGCAGCAGCCGCAGCGTTCCCGGCGACTCGTCGACCGCTTCGTCGATCTCGGCGGAGGGGTCGCCGGTCGGAAGGGATGCGTTCATCGACGTCCGATCCTCGGGTCGACGACGGCGTACAGGATGTCCACCAACAGATTGATCAGCAGGAAGAGCGCACCCATGAGCAGCACCGCCCCTTGGATCAGCGGGTAGTCGCGTGCGGCGACCGCCTCGTACGTCAGCCGGCCCAGCCCTGGCCAAGCGAACACGACCTCGACGACCACGAGACCGCCGAGCAGGGTTGCCATCTGGATGCCCACGATCGTGACAACGGGTACCACCGCGTTACGGAGGACGTGTCGGTTGAGTACCTGGGGGCGCGGCAGGCCCTTCGAGGTGGCGGTACGTACCCAGCCGCTCGCCAGTGCCTCGATGACGGCCGAGCGCACGTAGCGGGTCATGATCGAGCCCGAGACCATTCCCACCGTGACCGCGGGAAGGATCAGCCGCCGGGCCCATTCGAGTGGGTCCTCGCTGAGCGGCACGTAGCCCGAGGACGGCAGCCAGCCGAGGGTAGACGAGAACAGCGTGATCAGCAGGATGCCCATCCAGAAGTCGGGGATCGAGACCCCGGCCTGGCTCGTCACGCGGATGATGGCGTCGGCGATCCGCCCTTCGCGCAGTGCCGACCAGATCCCCGCCGGAATGGCGATCAGGAGTCCGACGACGAGGCCGGCGAACGCCAGCGACGCCGTGGCGGGAAGGCGTTCCAGCAGCAGTCCGGTGACGGGCTCGCCGCTGCGGAAGCTCACGCCGAGGTCACCGGTCAGGGCGTTCCCGATGTAGCTCAGGAGCTGAGTGAGCACCGGTTGGTCGAGCCCGCTGGCCTCGCGCAGCGCTTCGTACGCCTCGGGCGAGTATCGGGTGCCCAGCGCGATCCGGACCGGGTCGCCGGGTACGAGGAGCATCAACCCGAACGTCACGATGATCACGCCGAGAAGCACCACCGCCGTGTGCAGCACGCCGCGTAGCAGGATGAACCGGGTGACCGGGTGCTGCGCCATTCGTACGAGACGGCTGCGGTTGCCGGCCGCACTCGCGGTCGCCGACGGGTGCGTGTCTTCGGGAGCGGACATGGATCTCCCGTCAGTCCATCGACGCGTCTCGCCAGCGGATCGCCCGGTCACTGCGCACGGTGTATCCGGACAGATCGGGACTGTACGCCTGGATCACCGACGGGTTGTAGAGGTAGATGTAGCTTGCCTCGTCCGCGATGGTCGTCGCCGCCTCGTCGTAGAGCTGTTGTCGCTTGTCCTCATCGGTCTCGGTTCGCGCGGAGTCGAGGAGCCGGTCGACCTTCGGGTTGGAGTACCCCTGCGCGTTGTCGGCACCGTCGGTGTGGTGCTGGGAGTAGTAGAAGTCGTCGGGGTCGATGTTGCCGAGCCACCCCATGTAGAGCATGTCGAAGTTGCCCTTGCTCTGCTCGTCCAGCCAGGTGCCGAAGTCGAGGCTGCGGATCTTGAGGTCGATGCCGACCTCGGACAGGCTGTCGGCGATCACCTGGGCGGCGTCGACGGTCTCCGGGTAGTCGCTGGAGACCATCAGCTCCATCTCGAGGTCCTCGACGCCGGCCTCGTCGAGCAGGTCCCGTGCCTTCTCCTGGTCGAGCGAGTACGTGTCGTACTCGGTGTACCAGGCCGAGTCCTTCGGGATGGCGAGCTGGTTGACCTCGGCGTTGCCGTAGCTGGTCACCTGGGCGATGTCATCGCGGTCGATCGCGTACGCGATGGCCTGCCGAACCCGCACGTCGTCGAACGGCTTCCGCTTCTCGTTGAGCGCGAGGTACCAGTAGTCGTTGCTGGGTACGACGCCGACGTTGACGTCGTCGCCCTCGGACAGCGACTCCACCTGCTGGGGTGGGATCGAGTCGGTCCAGGCGATCTCCCCGGCCTTGAGCGCGGCGATCGCCGTGGCACCCTCTGCGATGAAGCGATAGCGGATCGACGGGATCTTCGGCGCGCCACCCCAGTAGTCCTCGTTCGCCTCGAGGTCGATGTGGTCGCCCGAGGTGAAGTCGGTGAGCGCGTACGGGCCGGTGCCGACCGGCTTGGTCGTGATGTCGCCGCTCTCGACGTTCGCCTTGTCGACGATGGCGACGCCCTTGAAGCCGCCGATGCTGGACAGCAGGTTGGGCGTCGGTGCCTTCACGTCGATGCGGACGGTGTGCGGATCGACGGCGGTGACCTCCTTGACCGCTGCGAATCGGTAGGCGTTGGGGAGATCGTTACGCGTGATCCGGTTGAACGAGTACACGACGTCCTCCGCCGTGAAATCCGACCCGTCGTGGAACGTGACGCCGTCGCGCAACGTGAAGGTCCAGGTCAGCTGGTCCTTGCTCTGCGTCCATGACTTGGCGAGTGCCGGCTGCATCTCGAGGTTCTCGTCGGGCTCGACGAGGGTGTCATAGACGTTCTCGAGCACCTGGAAGGAGAAGTACGACGACGTCTTGTGCGGGTCGAGCTGGTCGGGCTCTCCGCCGATGGCGACGGCGATCCCGTCCGAGCTGCCGCCGTCGGACTCGTCGATGTCGACGCCATCCCCGCCCGAGCAGGAGGCGAGTACGCCGCAGACCAGGGCGGACGCTGCGATCGCGCCCAGCGTCGGACGCAGGCGGCTGCGTCGGTGGGTAGTGGACATGCTCACCTCAGACGATCATTATTATGATGCTTTGATCATAATGCTCGGGTCGAGCGTGGCTGGCAAGAGGCAATCGAGGAGTGAACGTGACGGATACCGCGCAGAGCAGCCGTCGGGTCCGGTTGGTGGGCGCCCGGTGACGTTCTCGATCGTGGTGGCGGTTCCCGCCTCTCGACTCCTTGCGGCGGCAACGGCGAGTCGGTCGCTCGGCGTCGGCAACAGCGTGCCTGCCGTGTGGCCAGGTGTCGGCGCGGTCGTCAGCCAGGCCTGGACCAATCGCTCGCTGCGCGGGCGCGCCTTGGCGTTGCTGAACACGGGGTCCACCCCGGGCGGCGTGCTGGCGGAGGTGCCGACACTCGACGCCGGGCATGCGCACCGACAGCTCGCTCTCGTGGACGCGCGAGGGCGCGTTGCGACGTACACCGGCGGTGCGTGCTCGGTGTGGGCGGGCGCCTGCTCGACGTCGTCGCGAGACGGTGGCGTCAGCGGTGCGATTTGCGCCAATCTCGTCGCCGGGGGGTCGGTCGTGGAGGCGATGGCCGACGAGGTCGCCGACTCCGGTCGTGTCGATGACGCTGGCGAGCTCGCGCGACTTCTCGTGCGTGTCCTGCACGCTGGACAGCGTGCAGGCGGTGACGTGCGCGGCCAGCAGAGCGCCGCGGTCCAGGTCGGTGCCGGTAACGCGCAGGACTGGCAGCCACCCGACCTGGCCGTCGACCTGCGGGTCGACGATCACTGTCAACCGCTGACAGAGCTCGATCGGCTGATCGACACCCTCACGCCTCGAACGGCGTGACAGCACCCAGCACGATCGTGACGTTGTCGTGCGCGTTCGCCCACCAATGCGGTGTCGAGCAGCCGTACGTCATCGAGTCGCCAGGTTCGAGCTCGACCTCGGTGTCGTTGTGTACGACGAGCAGCCGCCCGGCCTCGACCGTGACGCACTCGGTGCCGAGGTGACGGTACGGCCGGTTCTGGTTCGTGAAACCGACCGGGAGCGTGCTGCGGATGAACTGCAGCAGAGCAGACGAACGAGGTGTCAGAAGCTCGCGTACGACTTGCTGCTCCGCAGGCTCCTCGACCGCAATCGGGAGCTGTCCTCGCTCGTTCCGTCGGACGACGGCGGCATCCTGCTCGCCGGCGAGCAGGAGCGACAGCGGCACGGAAAGGCACTTGGCCAGTCGGTGAAGTGCGCTGAACGAAGGATTGCCGAGACCACGTTCCAGCTGGCTGATGAGACCGAAGCTCACGCCCGACTCGGCACTGAGCGCTTGGACCGTACGACCCTGTCGGCGGCGGAGTACTCGCAGCTGGCGACCCAACGCCGCCAGATCGATACCGAGCTGGTCACTGTTGTCCCCGTCCCGCTGCTGCGTCACGTGGCCAAGACTAGTGTCATCCGGATACCTGGCCGGCATCTTCCACCGGCGGCGGTGGTGTTCGGACGGGGCCTGCGCGACGCTCCCGCATCAGGTCAGCGCGGCGCGGTACTGCGCGATCGTCCAGCGCTCGGCCGCGCGACCCTCGCCCGTCTCGATGTCCTCGATCGTGAAGTCGGCGTTGACGAGGATGAGCCGGTAGCCCTCGTCGATCAGCTTCGCGCCGGTGGCCGAGGCCATCCACCGAGCGACCGGAAGCACCTCGTCGACGCGGCTCATGTCGAAGACGATGACGTCGATCTCGGGCGGATGGACGACGATCTCGTGCACCAGCGCCTCGACGCTGCTGAGGATCAGGTCGCCCTGGAGTACGTACAGCATCGCCGGCCGCCCCTCGAGCGCGATCTGCTGCCGCTCCCGTAGCGACGAACGCGCGGGGCGCCCCGCCTCCATCAGATGGAGCTCGAGGTCCGCGGACAGCCGATCCATCATCGCAATGCCGCGGGCGCTGTTGCCGTGCTCGTCGAGACGCGGCGAGAAGACCGCGACGCCGACCTGCCCCGGCAGCACGCCGATGATGCCGCCCGAGACCCCGCTCTTCGCCGGGATGCCGACGTTCGTCAGCCAGTTGCCGGCGGCGTCGTACATGCCGCACGACGCCATCACGCTGAGGACCTGCCGGCAGCCCTTGCGGGAGAGCAGGCGTTCGCCGGTGTTGGGCTGGATGCCGCCGTTCGCCAGGGTCGACGCCATCAGCGCGAGATCGCTGACGGTCACTGACGCGGCGCACTGACGGACGTAGCCCTCGACCGTCTGCCGCGGCTCGCTGGCCAGGTTGCCGGAGGCGTGCAGGAGGTACGCGAGTCCGAGGTTGCGGCTACTGGTCGCGAGCTCGGACTCCGCCACGGCCTCGTCGAGCGCGATGTCGCGTTCGGCCATCCGGGAGAGGTAACCGAGGAACCGGTCGACCGGCAACGCGCCGTCCGGACGGATGAGCGCATGGGTGGCGATCGCGCCGGCGTTGATCATCGGGTTGCGTGGCTTGCCGGTATCGGGATCGAGGGACAGCTCGTTGAACGCCTCGCCGCTCGGCTCCACCCCGACGCACTCGACTACGTGGTCGAGCCCGTTGTCCTCGATCGCGAGCGCGTACGCGAAGGGCTTCGACATCGACTGGATACTGAACTCGTGGTGTGTCTCGCCGCTCGCGTACACCGTCCCGCCGACCGTGCACAATGCGACGGCCGCGCGGCCCGGGTCGGCAGCGGCGAGCTCGGGTATGTAGTCCGCGAGTACCCCGGAGTCGATATGGGCGGTGTCGGCGACTACTTCATCCAGATAGTCGAGGATCGGTGATCGCACGCGTGCCCCTTCGGCCGTCGGCTGTTGACCCAATCGTGCCGCACCGGGCGGGTGACGGTGGATTCGTACGACGACGCGGCGCGTTCTGGGGTCGGCTACCCCAGGACCTTCTGCCGTCCCCACAACCGGCCGCCGCCCGGAGCGCGCATACTGAAGCCGATGACAAAACGAATGCCGGCCAAGCGGCGATACCTTGCGAGCAGTCCATTCCAACCCAAGCCCGCCGAGGTCATCGAGCAGTACGCCGTTGGGGACCGCGTCTCGCACGACACGTATGGCGTCGGTCGCGTCATAGATCAGGACGGCAGTGCGGTGACCGTGAACTTCGGATCTCAAACCGTCCGCGTCGCCAGTCCCTTCCACAAGATGGAGCGGCTCTAGCGCCAGCGTGTAGGTGAAGATCGCACCGTAGCGCTCCGATCTGCGACCTGCGCAGCGGCGGGCCGCGTCGGCGTCGTGTGCGTGCGGACGGTGAGCGACGTGGGGCAGACTGGGTACGTCCCTACCAGGAGGGCTCCGTATGACCGACTCGGGTGACGCGCGTGTCGCCGTCTACATCGACTTCGACAACATCGTCATCTCCCGCTATGACCAGGTCCACGGCCGTCACCAGTTCCAGCGCGACAGGTCTCGGGACGCCGACGGGACGGAGTTCGGTGACCGGCTCGCCGAAGCCGCGGTCGATGTGGGCGCAGTGATCGACTTCGCCTCGTCCTACGGCACCCTCGTGCTGACCCGGGCGTACGCCGACTGGTCGGCGAGGGTCAATGCCGAGTATCGCGGGCAGCTCGTCGGACGCGCGGTCGATCTCGTCCAGCTGTTCCCCGCTGCCGCGTACGGCAAGAACGGTGCCGACATCCGGCTCGCCGTCGACACGGTCGAAGACATGTTCCGGCTGCCCGACCTCACCCACGTCGTGATCGTGGCCGGCGACTCCGACTACATCGCGCTCGCCCAGCGGTGCAAGCGCCTCGGGCGCTACGTCGTCGGCATCGGTGTCGCCGGATCGACCAGTCGTTCGTTAGCTGCGGCGTGTGACGAGCTGGTCACGTACGACTCGCTACCCGGCGTCACGGCCGCCGCGAGTGCCGAGACGTCGGACGGTGCCGGTGGGTCTGCACGCCGATCGCGGCGGCGCCGCCAGGGCCGGCGGGACGACACGGCCGGGGGCGCTCGGACCGACGGGTCGGACGAGTCCGCATCGACCGACGACGCGGACGAAGCCTCGACTGCCACAGCCGTCGACGATCCCGTTCACGATCCTGGCGAGTCCGAGGACGACCAGGTCCGCGCCACCCAGTTGTTCGAGCGCGCACTGCGGATCGGGCACCAGCGCGACGACGAGGACTGGTTGCACAGCTCGTCGGTGAAGCTACAGATGAAACGGATGGACCCGTCGTTCAGCGAGAAGGCCCTCGGCTACCGGTCCTTCTCTGAGTTCGTGAAGTCACGCGACGACGTCGCCGACCTCGACGACAGCACCAACACCCAGCTCGTACGTCTCCACGAACACTGACCGCCAGTTCAGCCGTCGACGCGCACTTGGCGATTCTGGCCTGCGCCCACTCGCGAGGCGTTCTGGCTCACGACAGCGCAGCGCCGTCATCACGTTTGACTGAAGGCGCGGCGGTACGCGCCGGGGGTGGTGCCCAGACTCGCCCGGAAGCGGCGGCGCAGGTTGACTGCCGAGGTGAGTCCGACGCGGGTAGCGACGGCTTCGACCGGCAGGTCGGTCTGCTCCAGCAACACCCGTGCCGCGTCGATGCGTTGGCCGAGCAGCCACTGTCCTGGGCTGGTGCCGAGCTGTTCGCTGAATCGCCGGGCGAGGGTCCGGCTGGACAGCCCGGCGCGTTCGGCGAGCCGCTCGAGAGGCAGCCGGGTGTCGAGTCGGGAGGTGGCCCACTCCAGCACGGGCGCCAACGACTCGTCCGCCTTGGCCGGTGTGGGCTGTGCGGCGTACTGGAGCTGGCTGCCCTCGCGATGCGGCGGCAGGACCATGTTCCGGGCGACCTGGGCGGCGTATGCCGCGCCGTGGTCGGAACGTACCAGGTGCAGGCAGAGGTCGATGCCCGCGCCGGTTCCGGCGCTGGTCGCCACGTCCCCGTGGTCCACGAAGAGCACGTCCTGGTCGATCTGTACTTCGGGAAAGGCGGCGGCGAGTCGGGCGGTGTCGCGCCAGTGGGTGCTGGCGCGTCGGCCGTCGAGCAGTCCGGCCTGGGCGAGGACGAAGGCCCCCGTGCAGATGGCGACGATCCTCGCCCCGCGCTGGTGGGCACCCCGCAGCGCCGCGGTGACGGCCGGTGGCACGGGGCCGCCGGGCGGCTGCCAGCCGGGGACGACCACGGTGTCCGCTTGTTCCAGGGCCTCCAGCCCGGCATCGACGACCATCGCATAGCCGGCGGTGGTCTGCAGCGGTCCCGGGTACTCGGTGCAGATCCGGAAGCCGTAGCGGGCCGGCTCGCCCTGCGGGACGGTGCCGAAGACCTCGGTGGCACAGGCGAGCTCGAAGGGCGACTGAGGCGGATTGAGCAGGGCCACCACCCGATGTGGACTCATGGCAAGATTGTACTCTCAGGTGTCTTTCTGGACTCTCGGTCGGATGCTCCGTGCAGGACACAGTGGACCCATGAGCGAAACCACGGACACCACAGTGCTGAGGACGGCAGTCCAGGTCGACGGCGAGCCGGCCAGCTTCTTGACCGCGGGGCGGCAGGGCGCGCCGCCCGTGCTGATGCTGCATGGAACGTACTGGAGCCGAGTCTGGCTTCCCGTGCTGGACCACCTCGCCGACGCGGGGCTGCGGCCGATCGCGGTCGACCTCCCCGGGCTGGGACGCTCAGGAGGCGAGCTGACCCCGGCAACGGCCACGGTTCCGGCCCTCGCCGACTGGGTGACGCGATTCGTCGCGGCGCTGAACCTCTCCGGCCCCGTCGCCCTGGCCGGACACGACATCGGCGGCGCCATCGCCCAGCACCTCCTTGCGTACGACCGGCTCGACGTGTCCCGGTTCGCCTTGGTCAACTCGGTCCTCTACGACTCGTGGCCCGCGCCCCACGTGGCCCGATTCCGGGACGGTGACACGGGCGAGGGAGTGCTCGACGCCCGTCGGCAGGCGATCACGAGGGTGCTGGCCGATGTCGCCACCGAGTCGTTGGTCGCGGACTACGCGGATCCGTGGACCGATGAGCGGGTGTGCCGCTCCTGGATGGCCCTGGCGGGCGCGGCCGATAACCGTTACACCCTCGACCTCGTTCCCGCGTTGCAGCGGTCCACCACGCCCAAGCTATTGATCTGGGGGGAGAACGACCTCCACGAGAAGGTGGAATACGCCGAACGGTTCGCCGCGGAGATGCCCCGCACCACGCTCATCCGCATCCCCAATGCGGATCACATCCCCATGGAGAACGCCCCCGACCGAATCGGCCGCGCGCTCGCCGACTTCTTCGCGGCGTAGACGTAGGCCAGGTTGGGGAAGGCCGCTCCCTCAGCATCACCGTGCCGCGACTTGTCCCGATAACTCGGATGCGAGCCCCGTGGTCGCTTACGCCGTCGACCTCAGGTGTGCTGTGGTTCGGCGTATGCGATACGGCCGAGCCACGCGTTGACCTGCGCGATCGCCTCGGTCAGCGCAAGTGTCAGCCCGGCCGACTCGGCGGCTTTGGTGAAGCTCGGATCCCAGTGCGGGTGGGCTGTCAATGCTGCAGGCCAGGTACGTGGCGGGGCGCCCATCGTTTCTGCTTCGGCGGCTCGGGCGGTGAAGACATCCTCGACGGCGACCCGGACCTCCGCCAGTGACGGATCTCCGGTCGCCTCAACCAAATCCCGAAGGAGAATCAGGTCGACAACATCGCGGGCACGATCGTTGATGTATGCCGGTGGATCGTGGGGATCGGTCGATGCATGCACCTTCTGCGCGATCTGGTACCGCATCGAGAGGCTGGTCAGATGGTCCGGGGTGGGGAGGCCGAACCCGGCTAGGGACGGCGAGGTAATTGGCTCCGATAGCGAACCGGCGCCACCCTCATCCGGCGACGCTTCGACCTGAACACGGCGCCACGTCACGCCGTTCAGGCGCACGATGACATCGAAGCGGCGCGGTTTGACCAGCCGGTGCGGTACGTCGATGGTCTGCACCTCGGCTCGCGCGAGCGTCAGCGGACCCCACGCCTCGGCGAGTGTCTGGTCCAGTTCTGTTAGGAAGGTGTCGATGTCGCCGCGGACCAGGCCGTCGATGTCCTGGGTGGTACGAGACATGCCAGGTAGGCGATATTGCAGCATTGTGCCGCCCTTCAAGAGGAACAGCGGCGAGCCGGAGTTGTCGAGGACTCGTTGCAGGGTGGCGGAGACCACGGTCGCGGCCACCAGCCAGCCGAGCCGCGGGCCCGCCGTCCCGAGGCGATCCTGCGCTTGGGTGATCCAGGCGTTGAGTACCCGAGCGGAGTTCGGCCTCTTGTTCTTCGCCGGCAACTCGCTCAGCGACCCCGCGAGGCCTGCGAGGTCATGCTTGGCCATCACGTGCTCCGAGTTCTGTGCTTAGGCGGTCGCGTTCGGTGGTTGGCAGGCTGCTGGTGCGGCCTGCTCGATCCAGGGCCTGCCGAATGAGGTACGTCGGCACCCCTTCGTCAATGCACTGCCCGATGGCCGTGGGCACGTCCACCGTCGGGATGCCTTGCCACCATGTCTGCTGTTTCGGGTCGAGATCTGCGTGGTGGATGACGTACTGCTCGCCACCGTGCCTTCGGATGCGGCGATGGCGTGCAACGGTCAGGTGGATTCGGTCCGGGTTGATGTCGCTGATCTCCCAGGCCGCAAGTGCCGTGTCATGGCTCAGACAGGTCTCCGGCGCGCCGGTCCACAATACGGCCAGCTGGTACTGATCGAACTCCGTCTCCACGACTTGCGGCACCCGATAGACACCGTGTGCGACCCGCTCCAGCCGGTCGCGGGTGACCATCGTCGACAGCTCTGCATGGGACACGCCCTCATCTATCGCCTGCGTCGTCGTGACGAACCCGTGCTGGTCCAGCGCGACCTCGCGCAATCGCTCCAACTTCGTCAGCAACGCCACGTCAAAACCTTAGCAAAATCTGAAGGTATTGACACGATTGGTCTCGTCGTGCCGCCCGCATCGGGCGAGAAGGGCCCTCCGGCTGCACAGCTGAAGGCGTTGAAGAAGGAGAACGCGGAGCTGCGTCGGGCCAACGAGATCGCGAACAGCGTTATGTCAATCCGACGATACGCCTTGATCGCCCCGAGCCGTGGCCGCACCGTTCAGCTTGAGCGGTCGTTCAGCCCTTCGGCACGAGGATCTGCGCGAGGGCTCCGCTTTGGAAGCGTTCCTCTTCTACGACACTCAGCTTCAGGTGCTGTCCGAGGTCGCCGAACGGGCTGTGCCCCGCGCCGATCGCAATCGGGACCATCATCAGATGGTATTCGTCGACAAGGCCCAGACGGGTCAGCGATTTGGCGAAGTCCGGCCCGCCGTGGACGAGGATCGTCCCTTCGTCGTCTCGAGTCTTCAGGTCCGCGATCCCTGCTCCGAGGTCGCCGCCGAAGATCTCGGCCGGTCCCCACTCCGCCTTCTCCAGGGTGTGAGAGAAGACAGCCTTCGGCTTCTCGTTCATCGCGGTTGCGATCGGCCCTTCGGACGCGGCCCAGTGTGGGCCCATGAGCTCGTAGCTGCAGCGGCCCATCGCATGGACGCCGGCCTCTTCGAGCGCGCGGCGGTTCCACTCACCCGAGTCGTCGCCGAACCACTCGAACATCCATTCATGGGTCCCGTCGGGGCTGGTGGCGAAACCGTCGAGGGACGTGACCATTTTGAGAACTACCGTTCTATTGCCCATGTCCACAGAGACGTACCCACTCGCGTGAACTCATCGCCCCGCGGAAATGTTGGCGCCTCCGGCAGGATTCGAACCTGCGACACCCGCTTTAGGAGAGCGGTGCTCTATCCCCTGAGCTACGGAGGCCTGACTGCCCTGCCCAGGGTATCGGCACTCGCCGAGGTACGGATCCGTGCCCATGGGCGAGTCGCCATTGGCGGGAATCCGTACCTCGGCGAGAGCGGGTACGTCAGTCGTCGTACTGCCCGTCATCGGCATCGTCGTCGTTCCGGTCATCGTCCGGGCCGTCACTGTCGTCGCCGTCGGCGTGGTCGTAGTCCTTGGAGACGACCTGGTAGTCGGAGTCGAGCTCCACGTCGACCTGGTTGCCGTTGGACAGCGTCACCTCGACCTCGTACGAGACGCCGCGATCGTCGCCGCGCTCGGACTCTGTGACCTTGCCGGCGCCGACGGAGTCGAGAGCCGCCTCACTCGCCTTATCGAGCGTGCTGCCGGTCAGCGGTTGGTCGTCGCGCTCGTCGCCGCCGAAACCCGGCTGGCCGGTCGCGTTCACCGCCGCGACGCCGCCGATCAGCAGTACGCCGGCCGCAACAGACGAACCGATGACCATCGTCTTCTTCTTCATGAGTTCCTCCCGTCCTTGTTGACGGTTCCACTCTGCAGGGAGGCCGCTGAACGGCACCTGAATGGCGCTGAAGGTCGGTTCAGGAAGGCAATCGGACCTCGAACCGCGCCCCGCCGAGCCTGCCCTCGACCGCCAGGACGGTCCCGCCGTGCAGCTCGGTCAGCGCTCGTACGATCGCGAGGCCGAGCCCGCTGCCGCCATCGTCACGCGCCCGCGCCTCGTCCAGCCGTACGAACCGGTCGAACACCCGCTCGCGCTGGTCGGGCGCAATGCCCCGACCGTCGTCCTCGACGCTCAGCAGGACGCCGTCGCCGTCCTCGCGCACGCCGAGTGCAACCCTCGAGTCGGCATGCCGAGTCGCGTTGTCGACGAGGTTGCGGATGACCTGGGCGAGCAGGGCTCCATCGCCTCGTACGCGGGCCGCGGTCACCGCGCTCGTGTC
This sequence comes from Solicola gregarius, assembly GCF_025790165.1. Lineage (GTDB taxonomy): Bacteria > Actinomycetota > Actinomycetes > Propionibacteriales > Nocardioidaceae > Solicola > Solicola gregarius. The sequence continues at coordinate 1,241,781 of NZ_CP094970.1, read as the reverse complement.
GACGTCGATCCCGTCGGCGTCGCGTACCCTGCGGGCCTCGGCGAGCACGAGATCGTCGAGGTCGACCGCCCGCGCCTCGACGGCCTGTGAACGTTCGTCGATCCGGGCGAGCAGCAGCAGCGCGTCGACGATGCGCTGCAACCGGACGCTCTCCGCCAGCACGGTCTCGGCGAGCTCGTCCGCGGTGACTTGGCCCGGGTACGCGAGCGTGACCTCGGCATGCTGTCGTAGCGCCGCAGTCGGGGAGCGAAGCTCGTGTGATGCATCGGAGACGAACTCCCGCTGCCGCCGCTGCGCAGCTTCGAGCCGCACCAGCATCCGGTTCATCGTCCGCGCGAGCCGACCGATCTCGTCGCGGCTCGGCGGTGCGGAGACGCGACGGTCCAGGTCGGCGCCGGTGATGTCATCGACCTCGCGGGTGATCCGGTCGACGGGACGGAACGCTCGCCCGACCACGAACCACGTCGCGACGCCCACGAGTACGACGAGGATCGGCACGCCGACAACGAGCAGCCGCGTCGCCGTCGACCCGGACTCGTCGACATCCTCCATCGACTCGCCGACGATCACCGTCAACTGTTGGCCATCGACCGAGGCATCGTCGGACGATACGAGGAATCGTTCGCCCTCGGAGGACTCCGCGGTGGTCGAGTCGTCGACGTCCGGGCCGACTCGGGGCGCATCGTCGTCGCCGCTCGACGCAACGACCCGACCGTCGGGGCCGAGCACGCGTACGAACCGGTCGTCATCGTCACCGACAACCGATGCCGGAGCCTGCCCGCTCTCCAGGGCGTCGACGGTCGTCTCGAGCCGCTGGTCGACCGCATCCTCGACACTGTCGCGCAGTGAGTCGCGCAACAGCCCGACGAGCGCGATCGCTCCGACGCCCATTGCCAAGGCGACGACGAGGGTCGCGACAACCGTCGTTCGCAGGCGCACCGAGCTGCGAGCGAGCGACCATCGCCGACGCCGCTCAGCCACCGTCACGCGCCAATCGGTAGCCGGCCCCGCGCATCGTCTCGATGGCGTTGCGACCGTACGGTCGGTCGACCTTGTTACGTAGATGGCGCACGTACACCTCGACGATGTTGGGATCGCCGTCGAAGTCGAAGTCCCATACGTTGCCGAGGATGTCGCGTTTCGACACGATGTCGCCGCGATGTCGGATGAGGAACTCCAGCACCGCGAGCTCTCGAGCGGTCAGGTCGATCTCGGCGTCGCCGCGCCATGCGCGTTTGGCCGCTGGGTCGAGCCGCAGGTCTCCTGCCTCCAACACGGTCGGGCGCTCCGGGCCGCCGCGGCGTACGAGCGCCCGTAGCCGGGCCACCAGGACCGGGTGGGAGAACGGCTTCGTGAGGTAGTCGTCGGCGCCGAGGTCGAACGCGTCGACCTGGTCCCATTCGCCGTCCTTCGCCGTGAGCATCAGGACCGGCGTCCAGTTCTCCTCGCCGCGCAGCGTCTCGCAGATCTTGTAGCCGTTCATGCCGGGCAGCATGATGTCGAGCACGATGACGTCGTACGGGTTCTCGCGGGCGAGCCACAGCCCGTCGGTGCCGTCATGGGCGACGTCGACCGCGAACCCCTCGGCCGCCAGCCCGATCCGGATGCCGTCGGCGAGACGGCGCTCGTCCTCGACAACGAGTACGCGCATCTGCACCTCCTTCGGACGCCCATCGTGTCGCAGCCGGCTGAACGTGCGCTGAAACGGCCTACGGGTCGGAGGAGTGGCCCGGGAACACATGGGCATCCGGGTTGATCACCACGGCCGCGTTGTTGACCGCGGTCGCGGCCTCCCCGAACCCGACAGAGATCAGCTTCACCTTGCCGTCGTACTCGACGATGTCACCCGCCGCGAACACGCGGGGGAGGCTCGTCCGCATCGCCTGGTCGACGACGATGTGGCGCTTGCGTTGCTCGAGCCCCCAACGCGTGAAGGGACCCAGGTCGGCCTTGAATCCGAGCGCGGCCACCACCGCCTGTACGTCGAGTCGCTCGCGTACGCCGCCGTCGTCTGAGTTGCAGAAGATGTCTGCACCCTCGATGCGGCCGTCGCCGTGCAGACGCGCGACCTCGTACGGGGTGAGGAGCCGCACCGTCGAGTCGCGCACCTTGTCGACGGTGCCCTGGTGTGCGCGGAACCTCTCGCGGCGATGGATCAGCGTCACCGAGCTGGCGATGGGCTCGAGGCTGAGTGCCCAGTCGAACGCCGAGTCGCCGCCTCCGACGATGAGGACGTCGAGGCCGGCGAGCTCGGTGAGGGACGGTACGAAGTACATCAGGCCGTGCTTCTCGAAGCTCTCGGCATCGGGCAGCGGTCGCGGCGTGAACGTACCGATGCCCCCCGGTGATCAGCACGGTCCGTGCCTCGACGACCATCCCGCGGTGGGTGGTCACCTCGACGTGGTCGTCGTTGACCTGCAGCTCCTCGGCCCGATGACCGAGCAGGTACGTGGGCTCCGCCGATGCCGCCTGCTTGGCCAGGTCGTCGACGAGCGTCTGTCCCTTGATCGCGGGGAGACCAGCGACGTCGTAGATCAGCTTCTCCGGATAGAGCGCCGAAACCTGACCGCCGAGCTCGGGCAGCGAGTCGAGCACCGCCACGCCGAATCCGCGGAACCCCGCGTAGTACGCGCCGTACAGGCCCGCCGGCCCAGCGCCGATGATCAGCATGTCGTATCGCCCCGGGGAGTCGGCCATACCGCTCGATCCTACGCGCGCCGGGGAGACGTCGCGCGATCGCCGCTGGCGCGCCCGAAACGTTATCCGTCCGCGCGCCGAATGTGGCTCGTTGTGACGCCGATCACTGTTAGTTTGAGGCGGTTGACGACCGCGGGGGCGGGAGGAGGCGCAGGTATGACTGCCGTGTTGCCGACACATGTTGCCAATCCGGAGGGTGCGACGTACCGCGCCCGAGTCGTGTACGCGGCCGCGCGTACCGTCGCCCGGCCGGTCCTGCGGGCCTGGCCGATCTGCGCCCCCGGGCTGGTCGCGGCCTCCGCGCTCGACCTCGCGATGCGGTTCACGCCGAAGCCCCGGTACGCGAGCGTCGAGCCCGTCGAGTTCGACGGGTTCCGCGGCGAGTGGGTGCGCTCGGGCGAGCCCGACGAGGACTCCCCGATCCTGTACTTCCACGGCGGCGCATTCGTCTTCTGCGGCCTCAACACGCACCGCCGAGGTGTCGCGCGCCTTGCCGAGGCCACCGGGCGCCCGGTCCTGTCGGTGGGGTACCGACAGCTCCCGTCGGCACCCATCTCGCGCTCGATCGCCGACTGCCTGGAGGCGTACGAGCTGCTGCTCGACGCGGGTCATGATCCCGATCGGATCGTGCTCGCGGGTGACTCCGCCGGCGGCTACCTCGTGTTCGCGGTCGCGCTCGCCGCTCGAGAGGCCGGCCTGCCGCTGCCGGGCGGCCTGGTCGCCCTGTCACCTCTGCTCGACTTCTACTCGCAGGACGTACTCACGCATCCGAACCTGCGCCGCGACGCGTACCTCCCCGGCGCGCGCATCGCACGCCTGGCCGACGCGTTCGCCGCCGGTGGCGAACCGCTCGACCCGGCGAGCGTGCCGTTGCAGCAGGACGTCGAGGGACTACCGCCATCGATGATCGTGGTCGCGGCCTCGGAGGTGCTGCGGGTCGACGCCGAGTCGATGGCCGCGCGGCTGACGGCGTCCGGCGTCCCGTGCACGCTGCGGGTCTGGCGCGGCCAGGTGCACGCGTTCCCGGTCCTCGGCAACCTCGTCCCCGAGAGCCGAGCGGCCATCGCCGACATCGCGTCGTTCGTCCGTACGTTGTAGCCGGCGCGACGCCGGAGTCACGCCGCGGCGATCAGCCCGATGCCGAGCGTGGCGAGGCCCGCGGTCAGGAACGCGGCCCCTGCCGGAATCAGCATCCACCAGCGCGACGGCGTCGTGCGGTCCTTGCCCATCGAGCTGAAGAAGAACCCGGCGGGCATCACGATCGCCGCGATCGGTACGCCCGTGCGGGCGAGCCATGCCCAGCCGCCGTCGAGGGTCGTGGCATCGGTGAGTACGGCCGTCACGATCCCGAGCGTCACGAACATCCCGGCGTGCCCGTGACCGGCGCGGGCGTACGACTTCTGGAACTCGGTCGCCGGAGCCTTGCCGCGCGAGATCGCGGTGAGGTACGCGCCGCCCGACTCGACGGTGATGAGGGCGAGCAACAGGATGCCGGCCAGTGTGCTTGCCTCGGAGCTGAGCTCGAGCATATGGTCCCCTTCTAGTTTTGTGACGTTGTTATAAAAACATCGTTACGATACTCTTGTCAACCATGGGCCGCCCACGAATCCACGATGCTGCGCTCCGCGACCGACTGCTCGACCTCGCCGCCGAGGCCGTCGCCGCGGGAGGGGTCGGCGCGCTGTCCGTACGATCGCTCGCGCGGCGGGCGAACACGTCGACGACCGCTGTCTACACGCTCTTCGGGGGCATGCCCGGCCTGACGGAGGGGCTGTACGCGCGCGCGTTCGACCGGCTCGGTGCCGGTCAGCGCGGGGTCGGGGCAGGCGACGATCCGCTCGACGACATCGTCGCGCTCGGGCGTGCGTACCGCGAGACGGCGCTCACCGACCCGAACGCGTACCGGATGATGTTCGGCGACTTCGCCGCGCCCGACCAGATGCCCGACGAGCTCGGCGATTGCGCGGCCCGGACGTTCGAGCCGCTCGTCGAGGCGGTGCACCGGGCCGCTTCGCAGGGGCTGCTCCCACCGGACCCGGACGCGAATGCCATCGCAACAGCGCTCTGGGCCAATGTGCACGGGCTGGTGACGCTCGAGCTCGGAGCGTTCCGCCCGTCCGCCGCGACCGACCCGGCGGAGTTCTTCGAGACGGCGGTACGTGCCGTGGTCGACGGCTGGCGTACGTACGCCTGAGCCGTGGCCCCGTGGGCCGCACGTTGTTGCGGGACACGCCCGGCGTTTCCCGCAACAACGTGCGGGTCAGGGGGGAGAGGCGCCGGGCTGGGATACTGGCGTCATGACCGAACCGAAGCCCATCGTGTCCTGGCTGACCGATATGGACGGTGTCCTCGCACAGGAGGAGAAGGCGATCGCCGGTGCGCCGGAGTTCATCGAGCGCCTCGTGGCATCCGGCCGTCGCTTCCTGGTGCTCACCAACAACTCGATCTTCACGCCCCGCGACCTGCGCGCCCGGCTCGCGGTCTCGGGCATCGACGTTCCGGAGTCGGCGATCTGGACGTCGGCCCTCGCCACCGCCCAGTTCCTCGACGACCAGCGCCCCGAGGGGTCCGCGTACGTGATCGGTGAGGCGGGTATCACCACCGCCCTGCACAACATCGGCTACATCATGACCCAACGCGATCCCGATTACGTCGTGCTCGGCGAGACGCGTACGTACTCCTTCGAGGCGATCACCAAGGCGATCCAGCTGATCGAGGCGGGCGCCCGGTTCATCGCCACGAACCCCGACTCGACCGGGCCCTCGCCGGCCGGGCCGATGCCCGCCACCGGCTCCGTCGCGGCGCTGATCACCAAGGCGACCGGCGTCGATCCGTACTTCGTCGGCAAGCCCAACCCGCTGATGATGCGCAGTGCGCTGAACCGCATCGAGGCGCACTCCGAGACCACCGTCATGGTCGGGGATCGGATGGACACCGACATCATCGCCGGGCTCGAGGCCGGGCTGCGCAGCGTACTCGTGCTCAGCGGCAGTACTCGCCGCGAGCAGATCGAGCGCTTCCCGTACCGTCCATGGAGAGTCGTCGACTCGGTCGCCGACCTCGTCGAGCTCGTCTGAGAACCGCACCAGCACCAGGAGGCACAGCATGGCCGAGGGGCCGCTCGATCTCTACCGCGCCGCCGACGATCGGTACGACCGGCTGACGTACCGCCGCGTCGGTCGAAGCGGACTCCACCTGCCGCCGATCTCGCTCGGCCTGTGGCACAACTTCGGTGACGACTCGCCGTTGATGACCCAGCGGGCGATCCTCCGCCGGGCATTCGACCTCGGCGTCACGCACTTCGACCTCGCCAACAACTACGGTCCGCCGAACGGCTCGGCGGAGATCAACTTCGGGCGCATCGTGCGCGAGGACTTCGCGGCGTACCGCAACGAGCTGGTCATCTCGACGAAGGCGGGCTGGCAGATGTGGCCCGGCCCGTACGGCTTCCTCGGCTCGCGGAAGTACCTACTGTCGAGCCTCGACGACTCCCTGCAGCGGATGGGCATCGACCACGTCGACATCTTCTACAGTCACCGCTTCGACCCCGAGACGCCGCTCGAGGAGACGATGGGCGCACTCGACACCGCCGTGCGCTCGGGCAGGGCACGGTACGCCGGCATCTCCTCGTACTCGCCGGAGCGTACGCGCGAGGCCGCTGCGATCCTGCGCGATCTGGGTACGCCGATGCTGATCCACCAGCCGTCGTACTCGATGCTGAACCGCTGGATCGAGGACGAGCTGCTCGACGTACTCGAGAACGAGGGTGCGGGCTGCATCGCGTTCTCGCCGCTGGCGCAGGGCGTACTCACCGACAAGTACCTCGACGGCATACCGGAGGGGTCCCGCGCGGCGCAGGACAAGTCGCTGAGCGGCTCGATGCTGGGCGAGCAGAACCTCGCGCACGTACGCGCGCTCAACGACCTCGCGCAGCGGCGGGGGCAGTCCCTCGCACAGATGGCGATCGCGTGGGCGCTGCGCGACCAGCGCGTGACGAGTGTGCTGCTCGGCGCGAGCAGCGTCACCCAGCTCGAGCAGAACGTCGCCGCGCTCGACAACCTCGGCTTCGACGACGCGGAGCTGAGCGAGATCGACAAGCACGCCGTCGACGGGCAGCTGAACATCTGGGCGGCGTCCAGCGAGGCATGAGCACCTTGGGTACGCCCGCGGCGTACGACTCCCTGAAGCGCGAGCTGATCGGCTCGCTCACGGGTACGGTGCTCGAGATCGGTGCGGGCAAAGGGGCGAACCTGCAGTCCCTGGCCAGGGCCGACCGTTGGATCGGGCTCGAGCCGTCGGCATCGCGTCGCCGCGCGTTGCGGCGGAAGGCGGATCGGTTCCGCGGCACCGCCGACGTGCTTGCCGGTCGGGCGGAACGGTTGCCCGTCGAGGACGCGAGCGTCGACGCGGTACTCGCGACGATCGTGCTCTGCTCCGTTCGCGACCAGGAACGCGTACTGGCCGAGGTCGTCCGCGTTCTCCGGCCCGGGGGCGCGTTCGTGTTCTTCGAGCATGTCGTGCCGCCGGCGGGTACGTGGAGCAACCGGGCCGCGCGGGCGTGGGCGCCGGTCTCTCGGGTGGTCGACCACGGCTGCGATCCGCGGCGGCGTACCTGGGAAGCGATCGAGCGATCAGATCTGGCGATCGACGAGCTGCGTTGGTTCGAGCTGCCGATGGGGTTCGGCGTCCGGTCGCCGTACATCGGCGGCAGGGCGACCAAGCCAGCATCCGCCCCGTGAGCATGACCTTTCAGCCCATCCGCGGCGAAAACCGGGGCCGAAACGTCATGGCCACGGAGCCTAGGCGGACGGATCTCCCTGCGATACGAGGCTGATCTCCTGCGCGTCGAGGGACTCGAGCGCCGCCGTGAGTCCCTCGGCGTCGTACGAGCCGTCGTCGCGTACGTTCAGCAGGGCGACCCGTCTCGCGCGCACCAGCGCGAGCGCATGCTGCTTGGGCGAGAGGTCGTCGGCGGGCACCTCCACCGCGCGGAGCAGCGTCAGGATCTGCGCACGCTCCTCCCGCTCGTGCTCGGGATCGGGCGCTGACGGTCGGAGGAGCCGTACGGCGGTGGAGAGCGTGCCGCCCTGGATGAGCAGGGAGAACGTCGCGACCGCGTACGCGATCAGGACCAGCACCGAGCGGTGTGGCGCGTCCTCCGGCAACGTCTGCGCGGCGGCGACCGTGACCGCGCCTCGCATCCCGGACCACACCAGCACGCCGCCGTCGCGCCAGCTGAGCGGCGACTCGAGGTAGTAGTCCAGATCGGCCATCAACCGCCGAATCCGAACCCGGAAGCGCTCGATGTCGAAGGTACGCCTGCGGGTTCGGCGCGCCGCTCGCCCCTCGATCTCGGCGACCTTCTCCGGATCGTGAAGGCGCTCGTGTATCTCGTTGAGGCGAGGGCCCAGGCGCTGCCGGCGCTCGGATCGCCGGCGCAGCGCTCGGAGCAGCGGCGCGGTGTACGCCGCGCGAATGAGGATCGTGAGAGTCAATGCGACAAGGGACAACCCGACCGCGGGGCCGATCCCGGTGTCGCTCTCGTGTACGTCGCCGATCACGGCGGACAGCTCGAGACCCATCAGTAGGAAGATCGCGCCCTCGAGCACCAGCTCGACCGTACGCCAGTTCTGGGTGTCCGACAGCCGGTGCTGCGGCGACAGGTCGCGCGGGCCGTGCCACCCGGTGACGACGCCCGCGACAACGGCCGCGACGAGACCGGATGCGTCGACGGCCTCCGCCGGGATCGACGCGACGAACGGGACCGTGAAGGACAGCACCGTGTTGATGGCCGAGTCGTCGACGCGCGCGCGGGCGTACACGCCCAAGTGCCCGACGACGAACCCGATGACGACGGCCGCACCCACCGCGAACGCGAACTTGCCGAGCGTCTGCCACAGGGAGAACGAGGCGGCCGCGGTCGCGACAGCGGTTCGCAGCAGCACCAGCGCGGTCGCATCGTTGAACAGACTTTCGCCCTCGAGTATCACCATCACCCGCGGTGCGACGCCCATCCGCTTCGCGATCGCGTTGGCGGCGGCATCGGTCGGGCTGATCACCGCACCGAGTGCGACACCCCACGCGAAGTCGAGACCGGGGATGGCCCACGAGAAGAACGCGCCGAGCACGAGCGAGCTCAGCACCACGAGCGCGATCGACAACCCGCCGACCGCGCCGAAGTCGCGGCGGAGGTTCATGGTCGGCACCGAGACCGCCGCCGAGTAGAGCAACGGTGGCAGCAGGCCGGCGAGGATCAGCTCCGGCTCGATCTCGATCTCCGGAGTGAACGGGAGCACGCTGATCGCGATGCCGACCACGACGAGGACGAGCGGCGCGGCGAGTCCGATGCGGTCGGCCAGGACGCCGCATCCCGCGATCACCAGCAGGCCGAGAACGCCGATGACCAGCAGCTCCATCGTCGCCTCTCACATCGCAGGGAGATTCTCGGTGCGGCCCGACTAGATCCTAAGGCGCGTGGCCCGCAGATCGTCGTACGCCTCGCGACAGGCCTCCGCGACGGTGGAGTCGTGCTCCGACAGCGTGACCTCGCGCGGGTGCCAGGAGGAAAAGCCCGTCGACGCGTGTACGGCGTCGTACCAGTACTTCGCCCAAACGCCGTCGCTGTCTCGCGGGCCGGCGGGCCACGACAGCATCGCCGCGTCGAAGACGATGCCCGCCCAGGCACAGAGATGCCGCAGGTACGCCTCCGGGTCCTGCAGGAAGTCGGCCGAGTCGATGACCGGCACGTCGAGGTCGTGCTCGCGCCAGTACGCGTGTAGTCGCGACTGTTGGAGCAACCCGATGTCCGCCGGCTCGCACGACTCGCGCGCACGGACGTACGACGCGACGACCTCACGCGGCTCGCGGATCAACAGCGCGTTGTGCTGGCGGAGGGTCCAGGCGAGGTCCATGTCGTCGGGAACGTGCTGGGCCATGTGCTTCGCGTACAGCACCGCGGCGTCGTCGCGGGACAGCAGCATCTCGACGACGCGGCCGAGGTCGGCGTCCTGGGACGCGATGATCTCGTCTCGTCCCGGGTGGTCGAGCCGGGTGCGGGAGAGATACGCGGCGTACATCGGCTCGTCGAGCACGGCAGTGTCGGGGCGGTTCTCCCAGGAGCGCATCAGCGCGGTCGAGATGTTGCGCGGGCCCGACCACATCGCGACGCGCACGGTCACGGCGACACCGGTGCCGTCCGCTCGGCGACGTCGGCCGACACGAACTCCTTGTACAGACCCTGCAGCCGTTCGACGACCGGGCCGCGGGTGCCCGACCCGATCGTGCGTCCGTCGACCGTGTGCACCGGAACCAACCCCGCAAAGGTGCCGGTCACGAACGCCTCGTCTGCGGAGTAGACGTCGGTCAGGCTGAACGTCGTCTCGCGCGCCGCGATGCCGCTGTTGCGGCAGCTGCGGAGGACGTTCGCGCGGGTGATGCCACCGAGGCAGAACCGGCCGTCGGAGGTCCACACCTCGGGCTCGCCGTCGTCGCCGGTACGCACGATGAAGAAATGGGTGCTGTTGCACGTCGCCACGAAGCCGTGCGGGTCGAGCATCAGCGCCTCGTCGGCCCCGGCGGTGTACGCCTGGATGCAGGCGGTGATGTCGTTGAGCTTGCTGTGTGCGTTGAGCTTCGGGTCGAGTGTGTCGGGGGTCGCCCGGCGTACGTGGGTCGTGAAGAGCGAGATGCCGCGCGAGACGGTGTCGGGCAGCGGGTCTTTGTGCTCGCAGATGATCACGATCGTCGCGGGCCCGACCGTGACGCGCGGGTCCTGGTACGGCGTGCTCTTGACGCCGCGGGTGACCATCAGGCGTACGTGGACACCATCGGTCATGTCGTTGGCCTGCAGCGTCCGGTAGATCGCCGCCGTCAGCTCGGTGCGGTCGAGACCGACGTCGATCAGCAGGGCCTGGGCCCCCTCGTACAGCCGGTCGAGGTGCTGTTCGAGGAACGCCGGGTGCCCGCCGCTGACCCGTAGCCCCTCCCAGATTCCGTCGCCGAGCACGTACCCGGCGTCGAACACCGAGACCGTCGCCCGGTCGCGCGGGACGAGCTCGCCGTTGACGTAGATCAGGACCCGGTCGTTACGCGGGTCGTTCTCGTAGTCGTGGGTTCCGTGAGCCATGCCCGGACTGTAATCCCGGCCGCGCCGCGCCGAGTGTTCGGGTCCTCGGCGGTGGGTGCTGCCTTTCGTCCGACCGTTCGGGTTCCCAACGGTGAATCTTCCGTTATCATTCCGTAATCAGGGTCTGCGGGTGATCCTCGCGGGCATGATCGAGGGAGAGTTATTTCAGTGAAGGTCTTTGTGACTGGCGCGACCGGCGTCATGGGGCGAGCTGTCACCAGCGTCCTGCACAGCGCCGGCCACCAGGTTGTTGGTCTGGCCCGGCATCCCGAGCGAGCCCAGGTCCTGGAGAGCATGAACGTCAAGCCCGCGCCGGGCAGCCTCTTCGACCAGCAGAGCCTGGCCGAGGCCATGTCCGGTTGCGATGTCGTCTGCAACCTGGCGACCCATGTCCCCGTGAGCGCGACCGGCCTTCGCCCGCGTGCCTGGCGGGTCAACGACCGCATCCGATCCGAGGGTTCACGGATCGTCGCCGCCGCCGCGCGCGACGCCGGAGCACCCCGCCTCATCCAGGAGAGCGTCTCGTTCCTGTACGCCGACGCGGGCGACGACTGGATCACGGAGTCGAGCCCCATCGAGGTGACCCGCGTCGCCGAGCCCGTCGTACTGGCCGAGACGCACGCCCAAGACTTCGCCTGCGCATCGCGGGAGTCCGTCGTGCTGCGCTTCGGCAACATCATCGGCGACGATGCCCTCACCCGGCGCCGCCTCGCCCGAGCCCGAGCCGGGCACGCCATCGGCATGGGCAACCCCGACAGCTGGACGCACGTGATCCATTCCGATGACGTCGGATCCGCCGTGCTCGCCGCGCTGACCGCTCCGACAGGCATCTACAACGTCGGCGCCGCCCCCATCCGGCGCGGCGAGCTCGCTGCCGTGTACGCCGAGGTGGCCGAGCAGGACGAGTGCTCGTTCTACCCACGTCTCGTGGTCAAGCTCGGCGGTGAGCGGCTCGAGTGGATGACGAGGTCGCAGCGGGTCAGCGCCGAGCGGTACGCCCGCGTCGCCGGCTGGAAGCCGACCAAGGACGAGTTCGGCGCCGACTGGCTGCGACCGCTTGTCGAGGCCGGCGTTGGCTGAGAAGCCCCGGCGCGACCGAGGTCAGGAACGCCCCGAGCAGGCCCGGCACCGACGCGAGAAGCAGGCCACCGAGGTGTTCGGCGACCTGCTTCCCGAAGGGACTCGAGACGAGTCTGCGCAGTCGTGGGGAGACCGCGACGATTCGCGGGACGACGAGCTGCTCCGGGACGTCCCGCCCCATCACGGCTGAGCTAGGCCGAGTGGTTGCCGCCGCCCGCCGTGCCGCCAGCGGTGTCGGCAGAGAGAATGTCGCGGATCTCGGTGAGCAGCGCGATATCCGGAGGCGTCGCGTCGATCTCGTCGCCCTTGCGGAACTTCTCGTTGAACTTGTTGTACGGCACCACGACCAAGAAGTAGACGGCGGCCGAGATGATCAGGAACGCCACGAAGTCATTGATGAACTGGCCGACCGGAATGTCGGCGACCTCGATGCCGCTGAAGTCCGGCTGACCACCGATCTTTCCGATCAACGGCATGATGATGTTGTCGACCAGCGAGGTCACGACCGCAGCGAATGCGATGCCAATGACGAAGGCGACCGCAAGCTCGACGAGGTTTCCTCGCATGATGAAGTCTTTGAATCCCTTGAGCATCTGAAATCCCTCGTTCCGATTTAACCCGAGATCGGGTATTTCCAAGGCCGTACGCTACCCGAGTTCATACCGAAAGTACGGTTACTGATTCATTTGCGCCCTGGATACGACGACGCCGAACTGCATTCTGCCGGCGGAGTCGGTGAGGGTGACGGCCTCATCGGGTGGCACGCTGACGACGACTGCGGCACCCGCGGACATCCCTGTCGTCGGGTCTTGCTCCGTGGTGGGCATCGCGACGACCTGGGCGTGCTCGGCGAGGACCCGCCCACGACTCCCGCCGTCGACGTCGACACCGACCACGTCGACGTACGTGCCGACCTCGACGCCCCACAGCGACTGGGGGTCGGTGACCCGGACGGTGGCCAGCGACGAACCGTCGGGATATCCCGCGAGCAGGTCGGACGTGAGCAGCCGCATGTCGGTGAGCGGCTCGCCACGGCGTACGGGCGCACCGATCACCTCGCCGACGACGGATTGGACCTCGTCGTACGCATGCGTGGCGGCGTCATCGGCGCGTACGTGACGGATCTCGACGTCGTCGTCGGACAGCGTCGTGCCCGACACCAGGTCACGGGTCGCCACGACGACGGGCCGGGTCGGGGGGATCGGCGGGGCGCAGCGCGGACAGCGCGCAGGCCACCGCGAGCGCCGCGCAGGCGGCGGCAACGAGCCGCCGGTGGGCGAGGACGAGCCGGCGCGCGCCACGCACGACCGAGCGGAGCGGGCTCTCGGAGGATTCGGGGGTCGGTGCCTTCACATCAGGGCACTGTAGGTGTCTCGACGCGCGGCGGCGCCGTTGTCCACAGGCGCAGGTACGCCGACCGGATCTAGGCGGACGCCGTGGTCTTTGCCTTCGTGTCCGACCCGTTCGTGGACGCGGGCTTCGAATCGCTCTTGGAACCGCCGGACGACTCGGTGCTCGAGCCGTTGCCCGATCCGGTGCTCGACGACGTGTCGGACTTCTTCTCAGAGCCCGACGAGGTCTCGCTCTTGTCCGCGGCTCGGCTGTCGTTGCGGTAGAAGCCGGACCCCTTGAACACCACTCCGACGGCGTTGAACACCTTGCGAAGCCGGCCCCCGCACGCGGGGCAGTCGGTCAGCGACGGGTCGCTGAAGCTCTGCTGAGCCTCGAGCGGTTCGCCGCACTCGGTGCACAGATATTGGTACGTCGGCACAGTTGGTTCCTCTCCAGCCAAGAGGCCCCGGATTCGATCCTTCCGGAGTCTCTACCACCGTCCATTATGGGCGGTACGCGCAAACGGCGGGCACGCCGCCCCGGTCGCACGCACTAGACTCCGTACGACATGACCGCGCAATCAGCCCAGGCCAGTCCCGGAGCCGCCACATGACCGAGTGGCTGTTGCTCGGCCTCTCCCTCTTCCTGATGCTGTCCTGCGGCGTGTTCGTCGCCGCGGAGTTCGCGTTCGTGACCGTCGACCGGGCGAGCGTCGAACGCGCCGCGGACCGGGGCGACCGTGGAGCCGCGGGCACCGCGAGCGCGTTGCGGAGCCTTTCCACCCAGCTCAGCGGCGCGCAGCTCGGCATCACGCTCACGAACCTGCTCATCGGCTACCTCTCGGAACCCGCGATCGCGAGCCTGCTTCGCCCGCCGCTGCACAGCCTCGGAGTCAGCGACGGCAGCGTGCCCGGGCTGGCGGTCGCCCTCGGCATCGCCATCAGCACGGTCGTGACGATGCTCGTCGGTGAGCTCATCCCGAAGAACGTCGCGATCGCTCTCCCGCAGGCGACCGCCTTCGCGACGCAGCGGCCGATGCGCGCCTTCACCGCGGCCATGGCCTGGCCCATCGGCTGGCTGAACGGCGCGGCCAACCGGATCCTGCGGGCGATGAAGGTCGAGCCGCAGGAGGAGCTCGGCTCTGCTCGCATGCCGGAGGAGCTGTACGCGCTCGTACGCAGGTCTGCGGAGGAGGGCACACTCGAGGCGAAGACCGCCGACCTGGTGGCGCGCAGCATCACGTTCGGGGATCGGACGGCCGCCGACGTCCGTACCCCAAGGATGCAGGTGCGGTTCCTCGACGGCAAGCAGACCGCGCTCGACCTGGTCGAGGCCGTACGCGAGACCGGGCACTCGCGGTTCCCCGTCACCGGCAAGACGACCGACGACATCCTCGGCGTCGTCCACATCAAGCAGGCGGTCGCGATCGAGCCGGAGCGTCGCCGCTCGACCCGCCTGGAGACGTTCGTCTCGCCGGCCGCCGTGGTGCCCGACACGCTGGAGCTCGATCCGCTGCTCGCGCTGCTTCGGCATCAGGGCATGCAGTTGGCGGTCGTCGTCGACGAGTACGGCGGCACCGACGGCGTCGTCACGCTGGAAGACCTCGTCGAGGAGCTCGTCGGAGAGATCGCCGACGAGCACGACCGCGCCCAGCTGTCCAAGCTACGTACGAACCCCGACGGCTCCTGGCGGCTGTCCGGCATGCTGCGACCCGACGAGATCGCGACCGAGTCCGGCATCGCGCTGCCGACCAGCGAGGACTACGAGACCGTCGCGGGCCTCGTACTCAAGCAGCTCGGCCGACTCGCAGCGGCCGGCGACGAGGTCACGGTACGCGCGTCCGAGCCCCCCGACTCCGACGACGAGGAGCTGGGCCGCCGGCCGGTCGACGTACGGTTGCGCGTCGAGCGAGTGGTCGGACGACGCATCGACCGGATCACGATGCGCCGGCTTCCGACGAACCCGGAGGTTCTGTCGTGAACGGCTGGTTCGGGATCGTCCTCACCTGCGTACTGCTGCTGCTCAACGCGTTGTTCGTCGGCTCCGAGTTCGCGCTGGTGTCGGCTCGTCGCGACCGTTTGGAGCCGAGCGCGGCCGCCGGTTCACGGCCGGCGCGGTTGGCGCTGCGCGCGATGCGGCAGGTGAGCCTGGTGATGGCGGGCGCTCAGCTCGGCATCACGATGTGCACGCTCGGACTCGGTGCGATCTCGGAGCCGGTGATCGCGCACCTGCTGGAGCCGGTGTTCGACGCGCTGAACGTGCCACCCGGCCTCGTGCATCCGATCTCGTTCGTGATCGCGACCGCGGTGGTGGTGTGGGCCCACGTCGTACTCGGTGAGATGGTGCCGAAGAACCTCGCCCTCGTCGGACCCGAACGCGCGGCGGTGGTTCTCGGCCCCTTCATGCTGGTGGTCGTCTGGGTACTCCGGCCGGTGGTCGTGACTCTGAACGCGATCGCGAACGTCGCCGTACGCGCGATGCGCGTCGAGCCACGCGACGAGGTCTCCTCCTCGTACACCCGCGACGAGGTGACCGGTCTCGTCGACGAGTCCCGCCGCGAAGGGCTTCTCGACGAGCACGAGTACGGGCTGCTCTCGCATGCGCTGGAGTTTCGCGAGGGTAGCGTCGACGACGTACTGCTGCCGCGCGCGGAGCTGGTCACGGTTCCCGAGGGCGTCACCGGCGTCGAGATCGAGGAGACGTGCGCCGCCAGCGGGTTCTCCCGCTTCCTGGTCGTGGACGCCGATGACGAGATCACCGGATACCTGCACGTGAAGGACGCGCTGGAGACCGATCCCGACGCGCGCCGGCAGTCGGTGCCGCCGAAACGCGTCCGCGCACTCCCGACGGTGCCGCTGGGTTGTGGCCTGTACGAGGCTCTGCGTGCGATGCAGGCGCGCGAGTCGCATGTCGCGAGGGTCGTCGACACGGACGGCACGATGGTCGGCGCCGTCATGCTCGAGGACGTGCTCGAAGAGCTCATCGGCGAGGTCGCCGCCTAGGGCGCTGAGGTACGCGGTCGCCGACTGGACTGGTCCCGAGTGGGTACCGGTCGGGTGAGGAGGCAGACGCATGCTCGGCACCATCTTCTGGATCGCGGGCGTCGTGCTGGTGCTCGCAGGAACGGTCACGCTGGCCCGTGGCGAGACGCTGTACGGCATCGTGCTCATCGCCGCCGGTGTGCTGTTCGGGCCGGTGGCGATGGCTCTGTACGTTTAGTAGGCCGCTATCCGCCACCGGTCGTGACCGTGCGTACCGGGGTGACGACGAGGTCGACGGGTACGTCGTGCGGCTCGGTGGGTACGTCGGTCAGCACCTCGTCGTCGAAGACGAGCGCGACCAGCGGCGTACCCGCGTCGACGTCGACGAGCGCGCGGTCGTAATAGCCGGCACCCCTCCCGAGCCGGTGACCTGCGGGGTCGACGGCGAGTGCCGGCAGGAGTACGACGTCGGCGTCGCGCAACGCCTCCGGTCCGAGCAGGGGACTCGTCGGCTCCGAGATTCCGTACGCGGCGGCGCGTACCGCGTCCGGTCCCGCGTACTCGGCCCAGCCGAGCCGGTGTCCCGGTCGGGTCACCGGTGCGAGTACGCGTACCCCGGATGCGACCAGCCGGTCGGCGAGCTGCCAGGTCGGTGGTTCGAGCCCGGTCGAGAGGTAGAGGGCGACACACATCGCGTGGCGCTCTTCCAGGAACGCCTGGACGCGGTCGGCGATCGGGGTGGCCGCATCGGTGCGTGCCTGCGGGCTGAGCCCCGCTCGGCGCCGGAGCAGCTCGGCGCGCAGTGACTCCTTCGAGCTCATAGCCGGACGCTACCCCTACGATTGCGTGCCATGAGCGCAGACGGGTTGGAGCAGGCACGGCAGAAGATGGCGGCCGGCGGCGTGCACGAGCGCGCGATCGACGTGTTCGCCCACTACTACGAGCAGGTCGAGTCGGGCGCGACCGGAATGATCGCCGAGTCCGACGTCGAGCCTCTTGTCGATCCGCCGAAGCTCGAGAACCTCCAGCCCGACCCTGACCAGGTGCGCGAGGCGTTGGACGCAACTGCGGTGATCAAGCTCAACGGCGGCCTCGGCACGTCGATGGGCATGGATCGCGCCAAGTCGCTGCTGCCGGTGCGCCCGGGTCGTACGTTCCTCGACATCATCGTCGAGCAGGTGCGGTCACTGCGCTCGGCGTACGACGTGCGGCTGCCGCTGGTGGTGATGAACAGCTTCCGCACGCGCGCCGACACGCTCGCGGCGTTGTCGCCGTACACCGACCTCGCCGTCGACGGGCTGCCGCTCGACTTCCTGCAGAACCGCGAGCCGAAGCTGCGTGCCGACGACCTCACGCCGGTGGAATGGCCGGCGGCTCCCGACCTCGAGTGGTGCCCGCCCGGTCACGGCGACCTGTACACCGCGCTCGAGGTCTCGGGGCTGCTGCGGCAGCTGCTCGACCGCGGCTACCGGTACGCGAGCGTGTCGAACTCCGACAACCTTGGCGCGTCGCCCGACCCGCGCATGGTCGGCTGGTTCGCCGCATCGGGTGCGCCGTACGCCGCCGAGGTGTGCCGTCGTACGCCCGCCGATCGCAAGGGCGGGCACCTCGTCGTACGCAGGGGCGACGGACGCCTCATCCTGCGCGAGACCGCGCAGACCCCGTCCGACGACATGGAGGCGGCGAGCGACATCGACCGGCATCGCTTCTTCCACACCAACAACCTGTGGTTCGACCTTCAGGTGCTCGCCGACACGCTCGACCGCACCGGTGGCGTACTCGGCCTGCCGCTCATCCGCAACGAGAAGACGGTCGACCCGACCGACGCGTCGTCGCCGAAGGTGATCCAGATCGAGACCGCGATGGGCGCGGCCGTCGAGGTGTTCGACGGTGCGGTCGCGGTCGAGGTACCGCGGTCGAGGTTCCTCCCGGTGAAGACGACCAACGACCTGCTGTTGCTGCGCTCCGACGTGTACGAGACCGACGAGCGCGGCATCGTGTCGCTGCAGACGGATGCGGCGCCGCTGATCGATCTCGATCCCGCGTACTACAAGCTGATCGCGGGGTTCGACGCGCGCTTCCCGGCGGGCCCGCCGTCGCTCGTACGAGCGAGGTCGTTGACCGTACGCGGCGACTGGACCTTCGGGCGCGACGTGGCGGTCGACGGAGTGGCGCGACTGCAGGACGAGGGCGCTCCCGCAGCGGTCGCCGACGGCGCAACGCTCACTGCGTAGGGTCACGGCGGTGGCGCGGCGACCGGTGATGCCGGGGGCCGCATTACCCAAGGTCTACTCTTGCTGACCATGGCCCCTGCATCAGGACATGCGACCGAGGGCATGCTCTCGGTCGAAGACCACCTGCGCAATGTCCTCGAACGACTAGGTCCCCTGCAGCCGTACGACCAGTCGTTGCTCGAGGCGTTCGACCTGCCGGTGTGTGAGGACATCGAGAGCCCGATCGACCTGCCTCAGTTCACCAACTCCGCGATGGACGGCTACGCCGTACGGCACGCGGATGTCGAGGGTGCGACGGACGACCGTCCCGCGGTCCTCCCCGTCGTCGGTGAGTCGGCCGCCGGCTCGGCCACGTCGTACGCGTTGTCGCCGGGCTCGGCGATCAAGATCATGACCGGAGCGCCGGTTCCGTCGGGCGCCGACACCGTGATCCCGGTCGAGGCGACCGACGGTGGCGACGGTCAGGTCGCGGTGTACGAAGACCGCCGCCGCGGTGCGCATATCCGCCCGGCCGCGGAGGACGTACGCGTGGGAGACCTCGTACTCGAGGAAGGCGCGATCCTCGGCGCGCGCGAGATCGGGCTGCTCGCATCGCTGGGCCGGTCGCATATCCGCGCGCGGCCGCGTCCGCGGGTCGTCGTCATGTCGACCGGCAGCGAGCTGCGCGAGCCGGGTCAGGAGGTCGGCGCAGACACGATCTACGACGGCAACAGCTACATGCTCGCCGCCGCTGCCCGGGCCGCGGGCGCGATCTCGTACCGAGTCGGCATCGTGCCCGATAGCCCCGACGACTTCGCCGCCGCGCTGTCGGACCAGCTGGTGCGGGCCGATCTGGTGGTCACCAGCGGTGGGGTGAGCATGGGCGACTACGACGTCGTCAAGGAGACGCTCTCGCGGCTCGGTACGGTCGACTTCGTGCAGATCGCGATGCAGCCGGGCAAGCCGCAGGGCTTCGGTTTCGTCGGCGACGAGCGCACGCCGATCCTGACCCTCCCGGGCAACCCGGTGTCGGCGTACGTGTCGTTCGAGGTGTTCGGCGTACCGGCGTTGCGCCGGATGATGGGCCGGCTTCCGTACCGGCGCCCGCTTGTCCAGGCGATGCTCGCCGAAGACATCGCGTCGCCCGACGGCAAGCGGCAGTACGTACGTGCGCACTTCGAGGTCAACCACCGTGGTGCGAAGGTGACGCCGGTCGGGGGCAGCGGGTCACACCTGATCGGCGGTCTGGCTGGCGCGAACGCGTTGATCGTCGTCGACGAGGACGAGACGGCGCTCAACATGGGCGACACCGCGAACGTGCTCGTCCTGGATCAGAACTTCTAGCAGGACACCGGATGAGCGACGACTCCACAAGCCCGGGCCTCACGCACGTCGACTCGCGCGGCGCGGCGCGGATGGTCGACGTGTCCGCCAAGGACGTCACCGCGCGCTCCGCGACCGCGGCCGGCCGGGTGCTCGTCTCGCCGCAGGTCGTGGCCCTGCTGCGGGGGGAGGGCGTGCCGAAGGGCGACGCACTCGCGGTCGCGCGGGTCGCGGGCATCATGGGGGCGAAACGTACGCCCGACCTGGTGCCCCTGTGCCATCCGCTGTCGATCAGCGGGGTGGTCGTCGATCTCGAGGTCGCCGACGACGCGGTCGAGGTCGCGGCCACCGTGCGTACGACCGACCGCACCGGCGTCGAGATGGAGGCGCTCACGGCCGTCGCCACGGCGGCGCTGACCGTGATCGACATGGTGAAGGCCGTCGACAAGCACGCCGTCATCTCCGACGTACGCGTGACGGCCAAGTCGGGTGGGCGTTCCGGCGACTGGACCGAACCGTGAGGGCACGCGTGATCACGTCGTCGAACCGCGCCGCCGCCGGGGTGTACGCCGACACGGGTGGGCCGGTCATCGTCGAGCGCCTGCGGTCGTGGGGCTATGAGGTCGACGATCCGGTGGTTGTCGCTGACGGTGACCCGTTCGGCGCGGCGCTCGCTCAGGCCGTCGCCGATGCGTACGACGTCATCATCAGCACCGGCGGCACCGGCCTTACCCCGACCGACGAGACACCCGAGCAGACGCGGCGCGTGCTCGACCGCGAGGTCCCCGGCATCGCCGAGGAGATCCGCGCGTACGGTGTGCGCGCCGGTGTGCCGACGGCGGTGTTGTCGCGCGGCCTCGCCGGTGTCGCGGGCCGGTCGCTGGTGGTGAACCTGCCCGGATCGAGCGGCGGGGTCAAGGATGGTCTTGCGGTCCTGGAGCCCCTGCTCGCTCATGCGGTCGACCAGATCCACGGCGGCGACCACGCGCGTACGGGTGGTGATCCGTCCTGATCCCCGGCTGGCCCACCACCCTCGAGCGCGGGGCGCTGCGGATGCGACCGCTGAACCGGCGTGACGCCGGCTCGTGGCAGCGACTGCACGAAGCGAACCGCGCCTGGCTGCAGCCGTGGGAGGCGACGGTTCCGCATGGCAGCCGTTATGCCCCGCAGACATTTCGGCGGCTCGTACGCTCGCTGCGCCAACAGGCGCGCGACGGTCGGGCGATGCCGTTCGCGATCTGCTACGACGGCCCGATGGTCGGTCAGCTGACGGTCGCCGGTGTGACGTGGGGGTCGGCGCGATGGGCTCAGATCGGTTACTGGATTGCCGAGTCGCATGCGGGGCGGGGGCTCACGACGCTCGCCGTCGCGATGGCGGTCGACCACTGTTTCAGCGCGGTCGGGCTGCATCGCATCGAGATCGCGATCCGGCCGGAGAATGCCGCGAGCCTGCGCGTGGTGCAGAAGCTCGGTTTCACCGAGGTCGGGCTGTCGCGCGCGTACCTGCACATCGACGGGGACTGGCGCGACCATCTGCTGTTCGCGATGACCGTCGAGGAGGCCGGCGGGCGGCTGGTCGACCGGGTCGTCGACGCCGCCGACGTCTGAACCACACCAGCCACACAAGTTCTCAGCCGACACACCGGCCGGTGTACGGGACCGGGGCCGCGTTTCCGCCTACGGTTTCTTACGTGGTTACGGGACTCATCTACGCAGCGATCGTCGTGCTGTGGGCGGCCTATCTGGTACCCCTCGCACTCCGTCGCTACGACGAGGCGTCGCACGACCGTCCGGTCGAGACGTCCTCGCGGATGCGCATCCTGCGGCGTGGTCGCTCCGAGTCCGCGACGGCAGAGGCAGACGATGGCAATCGACCGGAGTCCGCCACGCCTGCCGAGTCTGCGAAACCAAGCGCCCCGGTCAAGGAGGCCGACGTGTCGCCCGTGGCCGTGACAGAGCAGCGGGAGTCGACCCGCATGGCGATTCGCCGTCGCCGTCGTACGCTCGGCGTGCTGGTGTTCGCGACCGCGCTGGTCGCCGGGTCGGCGTACGCGCTGATCGTGCCGTGGTGGTCGGTGGCGATCCCCGCGGGCCTGGTGGTCGCGTGGCTGGTGGCGTGCCGCATCCAGGTGCTCGGCGAGATCGCCGACGCTGCCGCGCCGAAGGCCATGGGTGACGAGCCGAACGACGAGCCGACCATCGTCATCTCCGCACAGTTCGACGACTATCGACCGGAGCGCAAGAACGTCATGCTCGAGGAGCCACTCGACGAGGGCGCACTCGAGGAGCAGGTCAACGCCGCCGTTCCCGTCGCGACCGAAGAGGGCGGATCGCTGTGGGATCCCGTCCCGGTCACCCTGCCGACGTACGTCGACAAGCCGCGCGCGGCGCGTACCGTCCGCACCATCGACTTCAACGGTTCCGACGCCTGGACGTCGGGCCACGTCGAGGGCGAGCAGACCGAGATGCCGGCAGCGCCGGAGGAGTCCGAGGAGCACAGGCGCGCTGTCGGAGACTGAGGGACCGCGTGGTATCTTCGATCCCGGCGTAAACGCCTTGGGGCTGTGGCGCAGTTGGTAGCGCGTCTCGTTCGCAATGAGAAGGTCAGGGGTTCGATTCCCCTCAGCTCCACCACAACATCGTTGTTCAAGCCGCCGACATCTGCGGTTGGGCTCCCTCGTCCCGCATCCGACAAGGACAAGAAGCGCGACGGCTACCAGCCCTGCTATCGCCCCGTTCGGCGGCTCGCCGTCCGTACCATGTCGGCTCCTCGCTTCTCAGCCGGACGTGACGGTGAGCGCGAGCCTCGTGATGCAACCGGAATCACCGGTGTTCATGGCTCATCGACGTCTGGCTCGGTGCTGCCGTAGGCGGCGAGGAATGCGCGAGCGGCCGCGGCGGCGAGGCGTCTCCGCTCGTCGGCGGTGGGGAGTTCGGCGGGCAGGAACAATGCCCGGTCCTGGGCGATGGAGAGGGCGAGGTAGGCGAAGTGTGCTGCGGCCAGACGCAGGTCGTCCGCGACGACCATGTCGGCGTCGGCGTAGGGTCGCAGACGGTCGGCGATGACGTCGATGCCTCGCGCGGGTGCTTGCTCGTAGTAACGGCGAGCCAGGTCGGGGAATCGTTCAGCCTCGGCGATGATGAGCCGCCGCAGCGACAGCACCTGTGTACGCAGCACGGCGTCCAAGTAGACGTGCGCGACCGCGCGCAACCGCTTCTCGAGTTCGTCCCTGGTGGCGGCGAGGGTGTCACCGAACGCCGCCGCGAGGGTGTCGATCACGTCGTGGGCATTGCCCGTGACACCTTCGACTATCTCGCAGAACAGCGCCTCCTTGTCGGCGAACTGCTTGTAGACCGTCTGTTTGGAAACCGCCGCGACGGAAGCGATCTCGTCCATGCTCGTCCCTCGGAAGCCGTTGCGCAGGAACAGCGTCGTCGCCGCGCTCAGCACCGCTTCACGCTTCTGCGCCGTACGACCAACGACCGCGCCTTCGTCCGCCTTCGTCATGAGGACACGACCTTCATCATCACGACCTCCAAGGTACTAGACCGTCCAGTCCGCCTACCCTCGGTGTATGCCGCAGCGTATCCAGCCACGCTCGATCGAGGCCCGCTCCGGGAGCGGAGGTCGTCATGACTGAGCGAGCGGCGAGCCGGACGGCGGTCTTGGTGTGCCAGGCGCGCGCTGTAGCCGACGAGAGATTGGCCGTCGGGCGTTTCGCCGATCCGATCGCTCGCGACCTGCTGACTCCCGATGAACGCGTCCTCGTCGACCACGTCCGCGAAGAGAAGCTGGCGACCGGATGGGGCGCTGGTATGGAGCTGGAGCTCCTGCGGGCGACTGCCGAAGTGATGGTGCCACGCACCGTCGCCATCGATGATGCCGTGCGTGACACCGTCGCGCCGCAGGTCGTCATTGTCGGCGCCGGGCTGGACGCGCGTGTCTGGCGGATGAGCGAGTTGGCCGAACGTGCCGTCATTGAGGTCGACCTTCCTGCCAGTCAGGACGACAAACGCAGGAGAGCCGCCCGTCTGTCGGCGGTTGCCGGGCGGCTGGACCTCGTCCCGGCGGACCTGAGCCGCGAACACCTGGGCGATGTGCTCGACGGGGCCGGCCATCGAACCGACGTGCCGACGATGTGGATCTGGGAAGGTGTCGTTCCGTATCTCCAGCGGGATGCCGTCGCGGCGACCGTCGCCGCGATCGGCGCACGCTCAGCACCCGGCAGCAGACTCGCCATCAACTACCAGGCCCCGTCACCGATCGCCTCGCTCGGCCGCGCAGCGGTGTGCTGGTCGACCCGGTTGGGCCGGCGCCCCAATCCGATGGCCGGCGAGCCCCAACGGTCAGCCTGGAAGCCCTCGGCCATCGCGGCATTGCTGAAGGGCCACGGCTTCGAGGCCGTCGCCGACGACGATCTGCTCTCTCTGGCGACCGGTCTCGGCATGGCGCCGAAAGCGCGATTCTCACTGCGCAACGGACGGGTTCTCATCGCCGATCGATGACGGCGGCGCGAGCAGGTTGCACGTGTCGTGTCGTGAACGACCGGGAGTCGCCCTCGACGTATAGTACTGGACAGTCCAGTTCGGTTACAATTTTGGTATGCCACAGGATCCAACCACGTTCGACCGGGCCGCTGCGGTCACTCGCAGCCTTCTCGGATGGGGAGTCGTCGCCGGTCCGTTCTATGTCGTGATCGGGCTGGTCCTCGCGCTCACCAGGCCGGGATTCGACCTCGCCTCCCACGCCTTGAGCATGCTGACGCTCGGTGACCACGGGTGGATGCAGCGTGCCAATCTCGTCGTCTCGGCACTCATGGTGCTCGCAGCGGCTTACGGGGTTCTCCGAGTGATCCGCTCCGGCCGCGGGCTCGCGGTCGGGACGCTGACCGGCGTGTATGGGCTCTGCCTCGTCCTGAGTGCGATCTTCCTCCCCGACCCGACAGCAGGATTCCCGCCAGGACGCGCCGACGACACGGTTACGACCAGCGGCATCCTTCACCTGGTGTTCGGCGCCATTGGCTTCGTCTGTCTGGCTGTTGCCGCGTTCGCCTACGCACGGTGGGCGTCGTCGCGCAGCGAGACGGGCCAGTCGCGGGTTGGCATCTGGTGCGGGATCGTCGTCATCGTCGGTTTCGTCGGTGGTGCGGCGCTGGCGCAGTCCGCCATCGGGGTGGCGTTGCTGTGGCTGTCCGTGCTCGCCGGCTGGCTCTGGCTCGCCCTGGCCTGCGCCCATCTCTACACGGTGGTCCCGCACCCGGTGATCGCCCAGCGAGCCACCCCACAGGAGCACGCATGACCGTCTTTCACACCGTTGGAAAGCCGCCGGCGGCAACAACGTCGGCAGGGTGCTCAGGGGGCTTATCCACAAGGGAATATGAGAAAAGTTCGAGAGAGTTCTAGGCCCGGGTAGCCGATGCGAAGAGAATCTGCATTTGTGTACGGATAGCGACCCAAATGCAGATTCCTTCGTCGCCACGGCTGGGGCCGGTACCGACGCGCACGGCAACGATGAAAGCGGACGCGAAGAGCCAGGGAGAGCCGACCGGCGACCGAGCCCACCGGGTACGGATCTCGTCGCCGCCTATCGATCTGCACCGCCGCAAACGGGAAACGGTGAAGGCGGGAAGCCCGCGCATCGTGGCGATCCCTCTCGGGCCTCACTCGTCGCCCGTCAGGTTGAACGCCCGGAGCCGGTTGCCGGTGAGCCAGGCGCCCGCGACGACGGTGACGATGGTCGCGAGCACGGCGTACAGCAACGAGAGGTCGTCGACGAGGGTGACGTCTGCGATGTCGCCGACGACGACGGCCGACCAGCGGGTGATGCTCAACCAGCGGACACCGTCGAGTAGCCCGCCGAGCAGGCTCTCCCAGATCAGCAGGTAGATGAGGCCGATCACCACGGCGTGGCGGGTCAGTACCGACAGCAGCGCGAAGAGTGCGCAGTACGCCGCGCCGCTGATCACCGTTCCGACGGCGTAGGCGACCCCGAGTGACGGCGTGCCCGCCTGCAGTATCAGCCCCGCGATCAGCATCGGGACCGCGCCGAAGGCCGTCACGCATCCGAGCGCGACGACCAGCTTGCTGGCCACCAGCGTGTGCCGCGAGATCGGCTTGGCCAGCAGGTAGGAGATCGAGCCGTCGTCGATCTCCGGTGCCAGCAGTCCCGACGTCGCCAGCAGCGCGATCAGCGGCACGATCACGACGAGGCCGAGCCCGTAGAGGGTGTTCTCCGCGGCGGTGTCGTCATCGCCGACGAGCGCGCGCACCAGCACGGCCATACCCAGCAGGATGACCGGCAGCACGATGAGGATCGCGCCGCGCCATCGGCCGAAGATGCTCCGCACGCCCAGCCGGACGATCGTCCGCGAGATCATGACGACACCAGGTAGGAGAAGACGCTCTCGAGGGACTCGTCCGTCGGGGTGACCTCGTGGAGGCGTACGCCGTGCTCGCGGGCAAGCCTCGGAAGCGCCTCGCTGAAGCGGCCGAAGTCGGACGCCTCCACCTCGATGCCGCCCTCGGGCCGCAGCCGCGCACCGCGTACCGACGGATCGCCCAGCAGGGTCGACGCGAGCAGTCGGTCGTCCGCGGTACGCAGCACGAACCGGTTCGGCCGGTCGGTCATCAGTCGCCGGATCGCGCCGAAGTCACCCGAGGCCGCGTGTCGTCCCGCGACCACGACCTCCACCTGGCGAGCCACCTGCTCGACCTCCTCCAGGATGTGGGAGCTGAACAGCACCGTTCGCCCCTCGGCACCCATGGTGCGCAGCAGATCCATCAGATGGATCCGCTGCCGCGGGTCCATGCCGTTGAACGGCTCATCCAGCAGCAGCACCGGCGGGTCGTGCACCAGCGCCGAGGCCATCTTGATCCGCTGCCGCATCCCCTTGGAGTACGTCGCGATCGTCCGATCCTGCGCTTCGGTCATCTCGACCAGCGCGATCGCCCGATCCGCGGCCGCGCCGGCGGCGGCCAGTTTGTGTAGCTCGGCATTGGCGACGACAAACTGCCGCCCGGTCAGATAGTCGAACAAGGCCTCCCGCTCCGGCACCAGCCCGATGCTGCGGTAGATCTGCTCGTTGCGCCACAGCGGTGCGCCGTCGAGGGTGACCGTGCCGGTCGACGGCGCGAGGAAGCCCGACATCAGGGCGATCAGCGTGGACTTGCCGGCACCGTTGGGCCCGAGCAGGCCGGTCACTCCGGGCCCGATGGTCATGGACACGTCGTTGACCGCGACGACGTTGCGATACCACCGCGACACGTGTTCGATCCGGATCTCGCTCATGCTGTGCCCCCTTCGCCTGAGCACTGCGGTGCCTCGCTCCGGCAGGTCTCGTACCTCGCCCTACCTCCGCGGGGGCTCCTCGCGCTCATGCTGTGCCCCCTTCGCCTGAGCACTGCCGTGCCTCGCTCCAGCAGGTCTCGTACCTCGCCCTACCTCCGCGGGGGCTCCTCGCGCTCATGCCCGCACCCTCCGGTAGCGGGCCATCAGCCCTGCGAGCGTGGCGAGCACGGTCAGCAGTACGACGGCGACGTACAGCAGTCCCATCGCGGTGCTGGTCGGTGGCGTCGGAGTCGCCGCGGGAGCGTCGAAGCAGAAGACCTGCACGCCGTCGACGAGGGTGTACGGCGAGAACAGCCCGGCGACCTCGCCGACCGCCTCGGCGTCGGTCTCCAGCGCGATCCCCTGAATGGACGACACCACCGTGTAGCTGACCACCAGCACCACGACGACCGCCGCCACGGCGAGCCCTCGCCGAACCGTCAGCGCCGCGACGAGTGCCGCCAGCCCGGACAGGCACGCCGCCAGTAGTAGCGCCCCGACGGCGGCGCCGAGGAAGCGCCCGGTCTCCCGACCGAACGGCAGGTCGGCGAGCAGGCCGCCGACGTACATCAGCAACAGCGGCGCACCGATCAGCACGAACGTCGCGACCGTCAGCGACGAAACGCGCACCAGCACGTACGCCGCCCGGGTCATCGGCCGCGCCAGGTAGAGCGTGATGGTGCCGAAGCGCAGGTCGCGCGAGATCAGTGCCGGCGCCTGTGCCGCCACGAAGACGGAGATCATCAGCTGCGTGGTGATCGGGTACGTCGAGTACGCCACGATCTGCTCGTCGAGGCCGAGGAGATCGCGTGCCTGCACGAGCACGCCCACCAGGATCAGTGCCGGGAGCACCACCAGCGTCAGCAGCATCATCGGTAGCACCTTCGACCGCGCGGAGCGGCCGAGCCCGTACGTGTTGCGCAGGCCGGTGAGGAAGAACGACCACGCCACCGCGCCCGCACCGAGGCGCGGCCCGCCGTAGGGGCGGTAGCCGAGGTCGTGGATGACGCCGGTTCCCTGCCCTCGCGGAGCGGGGTCAGACGGGCTGGACACTGCCTGCACCCCCGTCGCGGAAGACGTCCTCGATGCGGTGGTGGCGCTCCTGCATCCGCACCAGACCGAGACCGAGGTCGACGGTGAGGTCGCGTACGAGGTCCGGTGTGCTCGCGTCGCGTACGTCGACCTCGATCAGGGCGCCCTCGGCGGGGCGGGCCTCCAGCCCGGCGGCGACCAGCGCCTGGCCGAGCAGCCGGTCGGCGTCGGGCAGGCCCTGTACCTCGACGAGGAGGCTGCCGGTCGCGTACAGGAAGTCGGTCGTCGCCGAGGAGCGCAAGAGCCTGCCGCTGTCGAGCACGACGACGTGGTCGCTCACCTGCTCCAGCTCGCCGAGCAGGTGCGAGGTGACCAGCACCGCGATGCCGAACTCCTTGCCTACCCGGCGGACGAGGGTGAGCATGTCGTTGCGTGAGGACGGATCGAGCCCGTTGGTCGGCTCGTCGAGGAGTACCAGCCTCGGGTCGTGCACCAGCGCCTGAGCGAGCTTCGCGCGCTGCTTCATGCCGGTCGAGTAGCCCCCGATCGGACGGTAGCGTTCCTCGGCCAGACCGACGTGGCGGAGTACGTCGGCCGCCCGTTCGCGCGCGGCGGCGTACGGCAGCCCCGACATCTGACCCAGATGCACGACCATGTCGCTGGCCGACGTGTCTGCCGGGAGACAGTCGTGCTCGGGCATGTAGCCGACCAGCGACCGAATCCGTCCACCCTCGGTGGCGACATCGTGCCCGAGCACCGTCGCCGTCCCACTCGTTGCGGGAACCAAGCCCAGCAGGATCTTGATCAGCGTCGACTTGCCCGCACCGTTGGCGCCGACCAGCCCGGTGACGCCGTCACCGACATTCACGTCCAGTTGGTCGAGCGCGGTCACACGTGCGTACCTCTTGGTCAGGCCCGCGGTCTCGATGACGCTCACCCGGCCAACCTAGCGGGTCGGTGGCGACGCCGATGAGTTCCGCGGTGGCGCCGCGTCTGTATCCACGAAGCCGACCGGTCGCACCCGAGGAGACCACGATGACCGCTACCTACACCTTCGACGTCTTCGCGAGCCTCGACGGCTACGGCACCAATAGCGGCAGCTGGGGCGGCTACTGGGGAAAGCAGGGCCCGGAGCTGCTCGAGCACCGGCTCGCGTTGTACGACGCGGAGCAGCGGATGGTCTTCGGGGCCAACACCTATCGCGCGTTCGCGCGGATGCTGGCGTCGAGTACCGACGAGTCCGAGGTACGTGACGCCTGGGTCACCCGGATGCGGAACCTGCCGGCGACGGTTGTCTCGACCACCCTGGAGGGTCCCCTCGACTGGCCGGACGCGACCGTCGCGAGCGGTGACGCCGTCGACGTCGTCGCCCGCCTCAAGCAACAGTCCGAGGTGCCGTTGCGCTCGCACGGCAGCCTGTCTATGAACCGCGCGTTGATGGCCGCCGGTCTCGTCGACCACGTCCAGGTGACGATCTTCCCGGTGATCACCGGCCAGACCGGGACCGAACCGGTCTTCGCCGATGCGGCCGACTTCGACCTCGAGCTGGTCGACACCCGCACCCTCGACCGCGACATCCAACAGCTCACCTACCGGCCGAGCGTGCATGTCTGAGCGGCCGGGGGACGTGCGCACGCTCCTTCGGCGTCGTACGCTCGGCGGCATTCGATGAGCAGGAGAGGGAGGGCGTGACGATGCGCAACACCGAACTCGAGCACCTCGATGTTCTCGTCGGTACCTGGCGGCTGACCCTCTCGGACGCGTGGTTCCTCGAGCCGGCCGGCACCGAGGTGCACGGCTCGGCAACCGTCGAGTGGCTCGGTGACGCGTTCGTGATCGTGCGGTCGGAGCTCGACGGCGAGCTGAGCATCGCGATCCTCGAACCCGGGTGAACAAATAGACATTTGCTACGCCAGGGCATAACAAATGTCTATTTGTCCGGCCGAGCCCGCCTAACGCTCCGGCGCGACACCGGAGGACTCCCGCAGCACGAGACCGGTCGGCAGCCGGATCTGGTGCAGCGATCCGCCCGTCTCCCCTCGAGGAGTACGACCGGCGAACTGGTCCAGCAGCAGCTCGATCGCCAGCCGGCCGGCGTGCGCTCCGGGACCACCGAGCGTCGTCAGTGTCGGCTGTACGAACTCGGCCGCGAAGATGTCGTCGAAGCCGACGACGCTGATGTCGTCGGGCACCCGCACACCACGCTGGGCGAGGCGTCGCAGCACGCCGATGGCGAGGAGGTCGTTGTGCGCGACCAGCGCCGTTGTGTCGGCGCGCAGGGCCCCGTCGGCCGCGGCGCCGCCGTTCGCAACGGTCGGCGTGTACGGGCCGATCCGCCGGGCGGCGAGCCCGTACTCCTCGGCGCCGGCGCTCAGTGCGGCCCAGCGCGTGGCGCCCATCCACGAGCCGGGCGGTCCGGCGCAGTACGTGAACCCCGCATGCCCGAAGGAGGCGAAGTGCTCAAGGATCTGGCGGCACCCGGCAGCAGTGTCGAGAGCGACGCTGGCCAATCCGGGAAGCTCCCGGTTCAGCAACACGATGCGGTGCCGCTCTGCCAGGTCGCGTAGCTCGTGGTCATGCAGTCGGCTCGATGCCAGTACGAACCCGTCGACCGTTGGTGCGAGCCCGTTGACCTGGTCCAGTTCGATCCGCGGCGACTCCTCGGCGTTGACGATGACAAGTGTCGTCTCGGCGGCCTTGGCTCGCTGCTCCGCGCCACGGATGAGCTCGAAGAAGTGCGGGTTGGTGATGTCCGAGAGCACCATCGCGACGGTCCGATGCTGCGAACGCGACACCGGCCGCGCCCGCGGGTCCGGTACGTACCCGAGCTCGCCGGCGGCATCGAGCACCCGTTTCCGGGTGGGTTCGCTGACCCGACCCGGCTTGCTGAACGCGCGCGAAACGGTGGACGCGGCGACACCCGCTCGTCGGGCCACGTCGTAGATCGTCGGCTGCTCCACGCCGTCATGTAGCCACGAAAGTGGCAACTTTGGCAACTACTTGCCGCGGTTGCACGGGCGTTCCTAGTGTGCGGAACCTGTGACAGCGACCACACCGCCGGGTGCGCCGGCGGCGAAGGAGTGCCCACCGTGTCCGCAGTCCCCGTTCGTACGCGGCGCTCGCCGCTTGCGCGCCTGATACGGATCTTGACGGCAGTCGAGATGGGCGTTGCGTGTCTTGCGCTCGCGCTCATCTTCGTACTGGTGTTGTTGCAGGCCGCCCAACGCTACCTGCCGATCGACAGCTTCACCTGGACCGCCGAGCTCTCCCAGTTCGGCCTGGTCTGGCTGACGTTCGCCGCCGCCGGCGTCCTCGTCACCCGCGACGGGCACATTGCCCTGCAACTCGTCGACAACATCCCGAACGAGCTGGTGGTTCGCGCCCTGCACGTGCTCGCGCTGGTACTGGTCACCGTCATCGGCGCCGGGTTCGCCTGGGCGTGCGAGAGCCTCGTGGAGGAGTCGAAGAACCTCTCCTCACCGTCGCTCGGACTCCCGATGTCGTGGGTGTACGTGATCCCCATGATCGGATTCGCCAGTACGGCGGTCCGGGCGGCCGTCGGTGCGGCCCTCGTGGCGCGGTACGGCGTGCCCGCATCGAGCGGGTCGGACGAGCTCGACATCCAGGTCAACGGGCCCGTCGACCTCGACGGCCGGGTCGAAGGCGAGGCAAGGCCGTGACCGTCACGCTGCTGCTGCTCGCCATCATCGCGCTGTTGATACTGCGCGTTCCCGTCGCCTTCGCGTTCCTCGGGCCCGGCCTGGCGTACCTGTTGTTGACCGACCAGTCGCTCGGCCTCGCCATGCGGCTGATCGCCGACTCCACCGCGAGCTTCCCGCTCCTCGCCGTCCCGTTGTTCGTACTGCTCGGCGTGGTGGCGAACCACGCCGGTATCGCCGACCGCCTCTTCGACTTCGCACTCGCGCTGTTCGGCAGGGTCCGCGGGGGTCTCGGGTACGTCAGTGTCGGCGTCAGCCTGGGGTTCTCCTGGATGAGCGGGTCTGCGGTCGCCGATGCTGCCGCGCTGAGCAAGGTGGAGATTCCGGCCATGGCCCGCAACGGTTATTCGCGCCGGTTCGGTCTCGGCGTCGTCGGCGCTTCCGCGCTGATCGCACCCGTGATGCCGCCGAGCATCCCCGCCGTCATCTTCGCGGGGCAGGCGGCCGTGTCGACCGGGGCGCTGTTCGCCGCGTCGGTGATCCCCGCAATCCTGATGGCGATCGGGCTCTGCATCACGGTCTTCCTCCTGGTGCGCCGCCAGGCCGACATCCAACACATCGGGTTCTCCTGGGCGCGGGTCGCTCATACCGGCCGGCGGGTGATCCTCCCGCTCGGTGCGCCGGTGATCATCCTGGGCGGCATCCTCGCCGGCTATTTCACCCCGACCGAGGCGGCGGCCGTAGGCGCGCTGTACATGTTCGTGCTCGGCTTCGCGTACCGCGCACTCCACGTACGCATGCTGGCGCGGATCTTCTCGGAGACGGTGATGACGACCGCGGCGATCATGCTGATCGTGTCCTCCGCGGCATTGCTCGGGTACGTGCTCGCGCGCGAGCGGGTGCCGCAGGATCTCGCCGAGTTCGTGCTGGGGCTCACCGACGACGGCACGGTGTTCCTGTTGCTGGTCGCCGTCCTGATGCTGCTCCTGGGCACGGTCATCGACGCCACCGCGACGCTCGTCCTGGTGGTGCCGATCCTGATGCCGATCAGCATGCAGCTCGGCGTCGACCCCATCGTGCTCGGCGTGCTGATGATCATCTCGCTGATGATCGGGCTGCTCACGCCACCGGTCGGCACGGTGCTCTACGTACTCAGCTCGACGCAGAAGGTCCCGGTGGGAGAGGTATTCCGGGGCACGCTTCCGTTCCTCGTACCGCTCGTCGTCGTCTGTCTGACAGTCATCGCGTTTCCGGGCTACGTGACGTGGTTGCCGGATCGG
This sequence comes from Solicola gregarius, assembly GCF_025790165.1. GTDB lineage: Bacteria > Actinomycetota > Actinomycetes > Propionibacteriales > Nocardioidaceae > Solicola > Solicola gregarius. Next base: position 1,208,732 of record NZ_CP094970.1, on the reverse strand, counting down.
CTCGGCCTATGAACCTCGGGATTGCCCCTACCCCATCAGTGAAGTGCGGGCTACCGGTCCCATCCGGCGGCCCAGGAAAGGAAGTCCGATGAAGACCAACCGTGAGAGGCTCGCGCTCGTCGCAGCCCTGAGTGTCCCGTTGGCGCTGGCCGCCTGTGGCGGCGACGACTCGTCCGGCGGAGGCGACGTCGAGCTGACCCTCGCCCACAGCTACACCGAGGACCAGCCACAGCACACCTGTGGCGCTGAGGTGATCAAGGACGAGGTCGAGGCCGCCGATGTCGGGGTGTCGGTAGAGATCTACCCCGCCAGCCAGCTCGGCGAGGACGCCGACCGGATCGCCTCCGTGCAGTCCGGCGACATCGACATCGACATCCAGGGCGCGTCCGCGCTGGCGGCCGTGTACGACCCGGTCGGCGTGATCGACGCGGCGTACGCGTTCGACGACGCCGCGCATCTGGAGAGGTTCTTCGAGGAGGGTGCGGCCGACCAGCTCCGCAAGGACTTCAAGGCCGCCTCCGACGTCTCGATCCTCGGCGCATGGTCGGCCGGTGCGCGCGAGTTCACCGCGAACAAGCCGATCCGCGAGCCGGCGGACCTCGAAGGGCTGCGGATGCGATTCCCCGGATCTCCGCAGTTCCTGCTGAATGCCAAGGCACTCGGTGCGGATGCGACCGAGGTCGCGTACGAGGAGCTGTACCTCGCGCTGCAGCAGGGCGTCGTCGACGGTCAGGAGAATCCGCTGACCAACATCGACGCCAGCAACCTCGTGGAGGTGCAGGACTATCTCAGCATCTCCGACCATGCACAGAACTCGAACCTGATCGTGGCCGCGCCGTCGTACGACGATCTGACGAGCGAGCAGCAGTCCGCGCTCGACGACGCTGTGGCCGCCGCCGTGAAGCAGATGCCGGGGTGCGTCGAGAAGGCAGAGAAGGAGATCCTCGACAAATGGGAGAGCGAGGACGCGATCGACATCGTCGATGACGTCGACCAGGAGGCGTTCGCCGACCAGACCGACGCCTGGTTCCGCGAGAACCTCAAGGGTGACTCGCTCGCGGTCTACGAGGCAATCAAGGACTCGGCGCAGTGACGGGCGTTGGGGGCGACCCCAGCGCCGCCGTCCCTACCTACCGCGGGTCGGTGGACGCCGCCGACCTGGGGTGGACACTCACCCACGAGCACCTGTTCGTGCTGTTCCCCGAGCTGGATCGAGAGCACCCTCATCCCGAGTGGGATCCCGACGCCGCGGTGGCGTCGGCCGTACGCGGGCTCGAGGAGCTCTTCGATCTCGGCGTTCGAACGGTCGTCGACCTCACCGTGCCCGGCTTGGGGCGTAGTGCCGAGCTGGTCGGCCGGGTCGCACGGCGGGTGCGGGTGAACATCGTCGCGGCGACCGGTTGGTACACCGACGACGTCCTGCCTCCGTACTTTCGCACCCACGGTCCGGGTCGCCTGGTCGGTGGTCCGGACCCGCTCGTCGAGATCCTCCGGCGCGACGTCGTCGACGGGATCGGTGAGACCGGCGTACGCGCGGGCGTACTGAAGGCCGTCACCGACGCACCGGGTCTCACGCCGGACGTGGTTCGGGTGATGGAGGCGGCCGCGACCGTCCACCACGAGACCGGGGTGCCGGTCACGACCCACAGCAACCCGGCGCTGCGTAACGGCCTCGACCAGGCGCGCTTCTTCCTCGAGCGCGGCGTACCGGCATCGCACCTGGTCATCGGCCACAGCGGCGACAGCACCGACCTCGACTACGTCCTCGAGCTCGTCGACACCGGAGCCACCCTCGGGATGGACCGCTTCGGCATGTCGCACACAGGCGACGACACGACCCGGATCGCGATGGTCGCGGAGCTGGTCCGTCGGGGGTACGCGAGCCAGCTGGTGCTCTCGCACGACAGCGCGTACTTCAGCCGGATCACGCCTCCCTCCTGGCGGCGCACGAACGCACCGCACTGGACGCCCGACCACCTGAGCCGTCGCGTCGTACCAACGCTGCGAGATCAGGGAGTCGACGACGCGGCGATCGAGACCATGATGATCGCCAACCCACGCCGGCTGCTGACGGCCGCACCCGTCGGAGCGGTCCGATGACGCGCTACAAGGTGGGACTGCTCGGTCACGGGATCGGGCCGTCCCTCTCGCCCGCCATGCATATGCGGGAGGCCGAGCATCTCGGCCTCGAGTACGAGTACCGAACCGTCGACCTGATCGACTCGCCGGACGTCGACCTCGGCGCCGAGCTGAGTCGGCTCGAAGCGGAAGGGTTCGTCGCGACCAACGTGACGCATCCGTACAAGTTGGCGGTGCTGGAGTACGTCGACGAACGCAGCGACGTCGTACGCCGGGTCGGCTCGGCCAACCTGGTGCTCCTCGGAGAAGGCAGGCGCACGGCGCACAACACCGACTGCACCGGATTTCGTGCCGCCCTCGAGCTCTTCCTCGCCGGGCGCCCGGCCGGAGGGACCGTGGTGCAGGTCGGAGCGGGAGGTGCCGGGCTGGCGACCGCATCCTCCTTGGTCGACATGGATCTCGACCGCGTCGTCGTCCATGACCTCAACGAGGACGCCACCTCGGCGATGGTGCAGCGGTTCGCCGAGGCGTCCGGCGGACGTCTGGTCACCAGCGGAGGCCGAATCGACGAGTGGCTCCCGGTCGCGGACGGCGTGGTGCATGTGACGCCGACCGGCATGAAACAGCACCCGGGCGTCGCGATCGACGTCGAGCGCCTGCGTCCGTCCGCGTGGGTGGCGGAAGTCGTGTACTTCCCGCTGGAGACCGAGCTGGTCAGACGAGCCCGCGCGCGAGGGCTCGCAACCCTCGACGGCGGTGGGATGGCCGTCGGTCAGGCGGTCGACAGCCTGCGGCTGATCACCGGCAGGGAACCGAACACGGCGCGGATGCACGCGCATTTCGACGAGCTGATCGCATCCGCCGACCGCGCCGGGCACTGAGCCGGCGAAGGACGAACCCGACCGAAAGGAGATCGAGGTGCGACGCTCGATCGCGACGGTGTGCCTGAGCGGAAGCCTCGAGGAGAAGCTGACCGCTGCCGCGGCGGCCGGCTTCGACGGGGTCGAGATCTTCGAGCCCGACCTCGTGGTCAGCGACTCCAGCCCAGAGGAGATCCGTGCTCTCGCCGACCGGCTCGGCCTCAGCATCGACCTCTACCAACCCTTCAGGGACTTCGAGGGCGTCACGCCCGACCTGCTCGAGGCCAACCTGCGCCGGGCGCGTACGCGCTTCGAGGTCATGCGGCGACTGGGCGCGGACACCATTCTCGTCTGCAGCAACGTCGGGACGGCGACCATCGACTCCGACCAGGTGTCGGCCGACCAGCTGCATCGGTTGGGCGATCTCGCGGCGTCGTACGGGATCCGGGTGGCGTACGAGGCATTGGCGTGGGGCACGTACGTCGACGACTATCGCCACTCCTGGCGCATCGTCGAGCGCGTCGACCACGAAGCGGTGGGGGTGTGCCTCGACAGCTTCCACATTCTCTCGCGGGGCCATGACCCCGCTGCGATCGAGGACATCCCGGGCGAGAAGATCTTCTTCGTCCAGCTCGCGGACGCGCCGGCGCTCAGCATGGATGTGCTCTCGTGGAGCCGCCACCACCGGCTCTTCCCCGGCGAGGGCGCGTTCGACCTGGGTCGGTTCGTCGTGCACCTCGCTCGGGCCGGGTACGACGGCCCGCTCTCGCTCGAGGTATTCAACGACACCTTCAGACAGACCGACACGCGGCGGACCGCAGAGCACGCGCTGCGCTCGCTGGTCTGGCTCGAGGACCGAGCCGCCCGACTCCTCGGCCCGACCGATTCGCTGAGCCGGATCGCAGACGTCGACGTACCGACCGGCCTCGACTACGTCGAGATCAAGGCCGAGGACACCAGCGGGGTCGAGGTCATGCTCGACCAGCTCGGCCTCGTCTTCCGGGGGAAGCATCGGACCAAGTCGGTACGCCTCTGGTCGGCCGGCCAGGCGCGGATCGTGCTCAACGAGGAACATGCCCGCGACCTGGAGCCGCACGTCGCCGGTGTCGGGTTCCAGGTACGCGACGCCGCCGCGACCAGCGAGCGCGCACGAGACCTGGCCGTACGACCGGCCGCGCGTCGTACGCACGCGGGCGAGCAGCGGCTCTCCGGGTTCGTGGCCCCCAGCGGGCTCGAGGTGTTCCTCAACGGTCGCTCCGCGGGCGGCGCCGAGCCGTTCTGGGCCGAGGAGTTCGAACACGGCCACGTCGCGAGCGACAGCGGCGTCGCGTCGGTAGATCACGTCAATCTGGCGCACAGCTGGGAGGCCCACGACGAGGCGGTTCTCTTCTATACAAGCGTCCTCGGCCTTGAGGCGCCGAGCGCGACGGAGATCGCGGGACCGCAAGGCCTGGTGCGCAGCCAGGTGATGAGCAATGCGAACGGCAGCGTACGGATCCCGATGAATGTCGCACCGGCCGGACAGACGCGCTTCCCCGAGCACGTCGCGCTGCGGTGCGACGACGTGGCGGCGGTCGCCCGGCACGCGCGCGAGCGTGGCCTCCGACCGCTGCCCGTTCCGGCCAACTACTACGACGACCTACGCGCGCGGTTCGACCTCGCCGACGATGTCCTGGAGCGCCTGCGGAGCAACGACCTGCTCTATGACCGCGACGATCGCGGTGAGTTCCGACACTTCTACACACCCCGGATCGGACGCGTCTTCTTCGAGGTGGTCGAACGCGTCGACGGGTACGACGGCTATGGCGCGGACAGCGCTCCGACCCGCCTCGCTGCACAGGCGCGCCTCGACCGGTTGGTGGCGCCGCGATCCACTAGCGCTTGATACAGACGTACTCGAACGTGTCGGGGGCGCGAACGGGGATGATCAGCCGGTTGAGGAAGTGCACGCGCTCGAAGAACTTGTCGCGTACGCCGTGACTGACGTGGGAAAGCAGGACGAACAGGAGGCGTTCGACACTCGCGTACGGACGGTCCCGCCGTCGAGCCACCAGGTCGAACCCGGCCTCGTCGATGAGCCGGCGCAGCGTGCGGTCATTGTGGATCTGGCTGGTGTTGGGCACCAGGATGTACCAGCGAGAGCCGAACAGGCGTCCCCACAACGACCGGCAGTCGTAGGTGTTGAACGCCCAGACGCCGCCGGGTCGCAACGCGGCATGAAACTTGGCCATCACGGCCGCCGGGTTGCGCAGGATGGTCATGACGCCCCAGGAGGCGATCACATCGAACGACTCGTCCTCCAGCTCGACGTCCTCGATCGATCCGGCTCGCACGGGCACGCCCCATCGATCCGACGCGTACTTGGCCATCGGCTTCGAGATCTCGACGCCCTCGGCATCGAACCCGCTCTCCTTGGCCTCGGCGAGGAAGAACCCGGCGGCCGACGCGACCTCCAGCAGGTTGCGCCCTGGTGCCTTGTCGCGGAAGCGGTCGATGCGTCCGCGCGCCGTGCGGCGCAGATAGCGTTCGCCGCTGAGGAACGAGTAGTAGTTGAGATTGTTCTCCCGGCCCTCGAAGAACTCCTCGGAGTCGTACACCGTGTGCAGCGAGTCGGTGGTCATGCGCGGGTTCGCGTACAACGTGCCGCACCGTACGCAGACGCCGAAGCACAGGTCGATGTCCTGGAACTTCTTCCGTAGCTGCCTGCCGACCTCGTCGAAGCCGCAGACCGGGCAGGTTGCCGGTTCGAAGTCGATGGATCCCAGAGGTCGGAACTCTGGGTCACTCTCGGGATGCCCGCGTTGTTCCATCCGCACACCTTGCCATGGAAAGGCAGGTTCGAACAGTGCAGCGAGCGATTCACCCGAGCTCGCCGCGCTTGCGCTCCAGCACCGCGCGCTCACGTTCGTTGCTGCACAGGCGAATGGCTCGTTCGAGCTCCGTACGTGCGGCATCGACACGCCCCAGGCGGGCGAGTAGCTCCCCGCGCACTCCCGGCAGGAGCTGTGAGCCCGGCAGCGCATCGGCCGCCGCGAGCTCGTCGACGATCGCCAGCGCAGCTGCCGGTCCCTCGGCCATGGAGACGGCGACGGCTCGGTTGAGATCGACCACCGGGGACGGAGCGAGTCGACCGAGCGCCTCGTACAGGAGGACGATCCGCTCCCAGTTCGTCGCGTCGACCGACGGTGCGACGGCATGACACTCGGCGATCGCCGCCTGCAGACCGTACGCGCCGAGTCCTCTTCCCGCGCGTTCGACCCGGGCCAACGCCGCTCGACCTCGACGGATCGCCGCGCGGTCCCACCGCCGGCGGTCTTGGTGCTCCAGCAGCACGAGCTCGCCGTCGGCACCGGTGCGGGCGGGGAAGCGAGCGGCGGTCAGCTCGAGGAGCGCGAGCAGGCCGTACGTCTCCGGATCGTCCGGAACCAGGCGGGTGAGCAGTCGAGCGAGGCGTTGCGCCTCGCTCGCGAGGTCGAGGCGGATCAGGTCTTCACCGGAGCTCGCCGACGACCCCTCGGTGAAGATGAGGTAGACGACGCTGAGCACGGATCCGAGTCGCTCGCGGCGCTCGTACGCGGGTGGCAGCTCGAACGGGACGTGCGCCGCGCCAAGCGTCTTCTTCGCTCGCGTGATGCGGGCTTGCACGGTCGCCGTCGGCACGAGGAACGCCCTCGCGATCTCGTCGCTCGTCAGGCCGCCGACCACCCGAAGGGTCAGCGCCACCCTGGCCTCCCGGGACAGGACGGGGTGGCAGGCGATGAACGTCAACGCGAGGACGTCGTCGTCGATCCGGTCCGGATCCCACGGCACGTCCTCGGCGTCGCTGATCTGATCCGCGGGTGCACCGCCCGAGGCGGCGCCGCCCTCTCCCAGGTCGTGAGCGAAGGCGGCGTACCTCTCGTCGAGCGCGGAGCGCCGTCGGAACGTGTCGATCGCCCGGCGTCGGCCGACGCTGAGCAACCATCCGACAGGGCTGCCGGGCACGCCGTCGCGCGGCCAGTTCACGAGCGCCTCGGCGAGCGCCTCCTGCGCGACGTCCTCGGCCAGCGCGAAGTCGCCGGTGTAGCGTGCGAGCGCACCGACGATCCGCGCCGACTCGATCCGCCAGACCGCCGCGACGGCGTCACGCCCGGTCGGGTCTGCCATCGGTCACCGTCCGGTTCAGAGCTGGCCGGTGGCTTCGCGCCAGGCGCGTTCCTTCGCGATCCACGGGTTGTCCTGCGGGAGCTCGTCGATCGAGGTGACGCGCCGGATCTCTGCCTTGCTCCCGGGGCCTGCCAAGGGTGCCCGCTTGGCCCACTCGACGGCCTCCTCCCGGGAGGTGACGTCGATGATCCAGAAGCCGGCGAACAGCTCCTTCGTCTCGCCGTACGGCCCGTCGGTGACGACGGGGGGCTCGGATGAGTAGTCGACGACCACGCCGGACGAGGGGTCGGGGTCGAGCCCCTCGGCCGCCAGCAGTACGCCCGCCTGGATCATCTCGTCGTTGAACCTGCCCATCGACTCCACGATCTCGCCGAAGTCGACATCCTGGTACGCGGCGAATGTCTCGTCGTTGGCGCGCATGATCAGCATGTACTTCATGGTTAATGTCTCCCTGTTCCGTCGGGCCCGCCATTCGGACCCTCTCATGCCCAGGTCGAACGGGCACCCCCGTCGATCGACACGCGCCACGGCCGTTTTCGGGCGGCGTTCGCCGTCAGTGCCCGCGCCTACTGTTTCGACAAGACATTGGCCCCAAGAGGAAGCGAGTGCACAATGGTTGTTATGGCGGGCGCAGACGAACTCAGGAATCGGATCACTGTTGATCCGATGGTCTTGCACGGCAAACCTGCCCTTCGCGGGACGCGCGTTTCGGTCCAAGCCGTTCTCGAGCTCCTTGCCTCCGGCATGACGTTCGAGGAGGTTCTAGCGGACTATCCGTACCTGGAACGCGAAGATCTACTGGCAGCGCTGGAGTATGGAGCAGCTGCTTCTGGTGGCCAGACTGTGACGCTGTAGTTCGTCGTGCGGTTCATCGTCGACGCGCAGCTGCCGCCGCGCCTCGCCCGGTTTCTCGATGCGGCCGGGCATGAGGGGCAGCATGTCGCCGATCTTCCGACCGGTGTCACTGCCTTGGACGCTGAGATCGCAGCGCACGCAGACACAGACGACGCCGTCGTTGTGACGAAGGACGCCGATTTCCGCTACTCCCACGCTGCAACCGGGAGCCCGCGGAGGCTGCTGCTCGTCATGACTGGCAATACGTCGAACGCCGCTCTGATCGAGTTGTTCGGCCGCCGATTGGACGAACTTGCTGCGGCGCTGACTCTGGCGGACTTCGTAGAGTTGCACGGAGAGTTGATGGTCCTTCATCGGCGGTTTCACAACGAGTCTTGACATCCACGCGCTCCGCGACTGCACCCGCCGCTGCCTCAGGATGGCGCGGTCTCGGACATCGAATGCCACGATGCTGTCATGGTCATGCACGAAGGGCAGCGCGAGATCGACGGCCGAACCGTCCGTCGCCTGGTCGACGACCAGTTCCCGCAGTGGCGGGGGCTTCCCGTACGAGCGGTCGCGGGCGGCACCGTCAACGCGATCTTCCGCGTCGGCGACGAGGTGGCGGCCCGTTTCCCGTTGCAGGGCGTGGATCCGGGTGAGGTCCGTGCGTCGCTCGAGGCCGAGGCGACTGCCGCAAGGGAGCTCGCCGACCACGCGACCGTTCCGGTAACGGAGCCCGTTGCGATCGGCGAGCCCGGTGATGGCTATCCGCTGCCGTGGAGCGTGCAGACGTGGCTACCGGGAACCATCGCGACGATCGACGACCCGGCGGCGTCGCCGGAGTTCGCGGAAGACCTCGCCGCGTTCATCGCGCGTCTTCGTACCGTCGCCACCCGAGGGCGGACGTTCGTCGGCGATGGTCGCGGCGGCCACCTTCCCGATCACGATGACTGGATGGAGACCTGCTTCCGGCGCAGCGAGAGTCTGCTCGACGTACCGCGTCTGCGCGCGATCTGGGCCGAGCTGCGTACGCTCCCCGAGGTCGACGCCGACACCATGTGTCACGGCGACCTGATCCCACCCAACCTGCTCGTGCGCGACGGTCGCCTCACCGGCGTACTTGACGGAGGAGGGTTCGGCCCGGCCGACCCGGCGCTCGACCTGGTCGCGGCCTGGCATCTGCTGGACGCACCCCGGCGCCAGGTCTTCCACGCGTCTCTCGGAGGTGGCGAGGTGCAGTGGCGGCGCGGGATGGCGTGGGCGTTCCAGCAGGCGATGGGGCTGGTTTGGTACTACCGTGCGTCGAACCCGCCGATGAGCCGCTGGGGCAGACGTACGCTCGAGCGGATCGTCGAAGCCGACGCCGGCTGAGCCCGAACGACCGGGCTACTGCACGGCGGCTCATTTCAAAGCGGGTACGCGAGTTCGGGCTCGCTCCACTGCCGCCTCGGCGAGAATCTGCGTGGCGTCGATGATCGGTACGGGCAAGCGTTCGCGGTCCAGTGCGATGGGCAGTTCCGAGCAAGCCGCGATCACGGCGCGCTCCGCGGTCGATGAGCTCCCTCGCCGACCGCGCGACCGCGGCCCGTGCCTCGCGATCGATCGATCCGGCCTTGACCCGCGAGATGCCGCGCATCACGCGTTCCTGGCCGATGTGGTCCGGCGCGAGCACGCTGGCGCCGGTGGGTTCCAGGGAATCGCGGTACATGCGACTGCGTACGGTCGCCGTCGTTGCCAGGACACCGACGGTGCCGGAGCGGCCGACGTGTTCGACCACTCGCCGACAGGTCTCCTCGATCATGTTCAGGAAGGGAACGTCCACCTGGTTCTCGATCGACGTCAGGAACGCATGCGCAGTGTTGCAGGGAACCGCGATGAACGCCGCCCCCGCGGCCTGTAGCCTGCGGGCGCCCGCGACGAGGCTCGGCACCGGGTCCGGGCCGTCCTCGAGAAGTGCCGCGGTGCGATCGGGAATGGTCGGGTCGGACCAGATGAGGGTACGCAGATGCTCCTGATCGGTACCGGCCGGCGTCGCGCGTACCAGCTTCGCGTAGAAGTCGGCGGTCGCCGCCGGCCCCATGCCGCCCAATATTCCGATGATGTCGGCACGCGCGGGATCCGACAACTCAGAGCACCCGGTCGAGGAAGGCGAACACGGTAGTTCGTTCGTCGGCCGACCTTGACCACGGAGCGTTATCCGTTTAGCAGATAGCGACCATCGCGTTTTCGCGATTAACGCCACGCCTCGGCGTTGTTAGCGTCAGCACACACTCACCGCCAGGCTTCCGACGATGTACGCACACGTCGGCGAGGGAACGAGTCTCGGTGGCGGAGATGCGCGTCGACGTGCTTCGGGAAACGGTCGGCGAGCATTGGGGACCCATCGACCAGGAGGCATCCATGAGCTCGACCAGACGAACATTCATCCGGAAAGCGCCGATAGCCGCAGCGTCGGCTGCCGCCGCGACGACGGCACTGGGAGCGGCCGTTCCGGCGAACGCCGACGGTGGGAAGCAAGGTCCGCCGTGGCTGTTTCCGAGGAAGAAGGTGAACTGGCTCGGGGAGAAGCCGGAGAACCCGCTGTTCAGCCCGGTCGTGACGTACGGCGGACTCGTCTTCATCTCGGGCATCGGGGCGCACTTCGACGGAGACATCCGCGAGCACACCGACCATGTGCTCAACGAGGTACAGCGATACCTCGAGGCGGCCGGATCGTCGATGGAGAAGGTGCTCAAGGTGAACGTCTACCTCGGCACCCTCGACGACTACGACGGAATGAACGAGGTCTTCCTCGGCCGGTTCGGATCCGAGCCCGGCGTACGTACGACGATCGCCGCTGCCGCAGGCATTCCCGGCGACTCCCTCGTCGAGATCGACTGCATCGCATGCCGATGAGAGGACTGGACATGACGAACAGACGGAGCGCGACGGCGATCCTCGGTGCGGCGGCCCTGCTGACCGTCACCGGCGCAGCCGCCACGAACGGCGCGGTTGCCAATGATGCGAAGGCGACCACGAGCGCAGAGCCGGCGTACGAGCTGCTGATCGACGACGGCCACGTGATCGACCCGAAGAACGGCACCGACGAGGTGATGGACGTCGCGGTCGAGGACGGCAAGATCGCGGCGGTCAGCGAGCAGATCGACCCCGCCGAAGCGGCGCAGACCGTCGACGCGTCCGGGATGTACGTGACACCGGGCCTGATCGACATGCATGCACACATGTTCACGGGGCCCAACGACGCGTACGCCGCAGGCAAGCTCGCGGTTGCGCCCGACGGGTTCACGTTCCGTTCCGGGGTCACGACCGCGGTCGACGCCGGGTCGCCCGGCTGGCGGAACATCGATCGATATCGCGCGCAGGTGATCGACCGCTCGAAGACCAGAATCCTGTCGTTCCTCAACATCGTCGGCCACGGGATGGCGGGGGCGAACTACGAGCAGAACCTCAATGACATGCGGGTCAAGCCGACCGCTCGCGCCGCACGCGAGAACAGCGACGTCATCGTCGGGATCAAGACGGCGCACTTCGAGGGCCCGGAGTGGGCGCCGGTCGAACGCTCGGTCAAGGCGGGAGACATCGCCGGCGTCCCGGTCATGGTGGACTTCGGCGCGAACCTTCCGGAGCGCCCGATCGACGAGCTGCTGACGAAGAAGCTGCGCCCCGGTGACGTGTACGCACACATGTACTCCGGACTGCGCGGCGAGCTCACGCCCGACGGGAAGGTGAACCCGGGGATGATCGAGGGCCGTGAACGAGGCGTGAAGTTCGAGGTCGGGGATGGCGGCGGCAGCTTCGCGTGGGACGTCGCGGTGCCGGCGATGGAGCAGGGCTTCGAGCCGGACATCATCTCGACCGACCTGCACATCGAGAGCATGAACTCGGGAATGAAGGACCTGTCGAACGTGATGTCCAAGCTCCTCACGCTCGGCATGCCGCTGCCGGACGTGATCGAGGCCTCGACCTGGGAGCCCGCGCAGACCATCGGGCGTACCGAGCTGGGCAACCTGTCCGAGGGCGCACCCGCGGACGTCGCGGTGTTCTCGCTCGACGAGGGCGAGTTCGGTTACGTCGACAGCTTCGGCCTCCGGCTCGACGGTGACGAGAAGCTGACCGCCCAGCTGACGCTGCGCGAGGGCGAGGTGGCGTGGGACCTGAACGGCATCGCGGCACAGGAGTGGACACCCGACCACGACTGACCGCCCGTCGTACCCGAACCCCGCTGGGCCGCACGTTTCGGCCGCGACACACCGGCGTGTCGCGGCCCAAACGTGCGGCCCAGCGGGGAGTACGTCACCTGCTGTTAACGTTCGGCTGTGTCCGAGCCCACTGCGCGCCCTGATACGCCACGCCGCGTGCGCAAGCGGGTCATGGCACTGCACCGATCCGGCGATCGGCCCGAGGCGGAGTACGCCGCACTGCGAGCAGAGCTCGACGCCGTCGCGGCGGCGGAACGAAACCTGCCGTGGCGGCAGGCCGACATCCTGCTCGACGTGCACTTCCGCCTCAACAGCCGGCGGGTCATCCGCCGACTGGCCAGGGTGCGCCGCACCTGTGACAACCGGGGCGAGCCCGATCGGTACGAGCGCCTGTGGGCGAAGGTTCAGCAGCTCCTCGGCGAGCTCACCCTCAGCACCCATGGGTACAGCCCGCGGCTCGCGCTGCGCTCGCCCGGCGACCTGTGGCCGCAGGTCGGCACCGTGCTGGATCGGCTGGGCGCCGCGGGCTACCCGGCCTTCGTGAACTCGGGGACATTGCTCGGCCTGGTGCGTGGCGACGGGGTCATCGCGCATGACGACGACGTCGACCTCGCCGTTGTTCTCCACGCCGACGATGCCGATGCTGCGGCGTACGAATGGCTGGAGCTGCGTCGGCGCCTACGTGAAGACGGCCTGCTCGACATCGAGTTCGACGAGCGTGCGTTGGTGCACACGAAAGCGGCGTCGCCGGATGGCCTGCTGATCGACCTGTTCCCGGGATGGATAGGCGACGGCCGGCTCTACCTGTGGCCGTACTCCTTCGGAGATGTGGCCGTCGAGGATGTCCTTCCCCTGACGGCGGTCGCCGTCGACGAAAACTCCGACCTGCCCGGGCCGGCACGGCCGGAAGCCCTGCTCTCGGCAAACTACGGCGATGACTGGCGTACCCCGGATCCGCTGTTCGCATTCGACTGGGCTTCCGCGAAGGAGCGCTTCAGTCACTTTCGCGACCTGGTCAAGAACGGGTACGTGGCGCAATGAGCAGGACGCTCTGGCTCCATCTCGGGACGTTCAAGTCCGGCTCGTCCCGGATCCAGCAGGAGGCCTGGCGACAGCGCGACGATCTGCAGCAGCACGGCTGGCTGTACCCGATGACCGGGGTCGTCACCGACGAACCCGAGGTCGGTCACCGGCACTCACACCTCGTCTACTACCGCAACGACGCCGAGGTCTGGCCCGAGCTGCTCGAGGGCCTCGTCACCGAGGTCGGCACGAGTGATGCGACGAACGTACTGATGTCGTCGGAGGCGTGGAGCGATCCGTACGCCGCGCCCGCGTTGACGGAGACGCTGACCGCGCTGCGTACGGCCGGCGCCGTCGACGACGTGCGCGGCGTGCTGTATCTCCGCAATCGTTACGACTACGCCCGCTCGCTGTACCGGGAGATGACGCGGCGGCGGGCCAATGTTCGGCCGCTGCACGAGTGGGTCGATCTTCCTCGACGACAGCGGATGCTCAACCCGCTGGTCGTGGTCCGGAGCCTGACGAAGACGCTCGACCCCGGTTCGGTCGAGGCGTACCCCTATGAAGGGTCCGGCGACATCGGGCAGCACTTCTTCGGTCTGCTCGGCCTCACCGCGGCGCCGCAATCACGGCCGGCGAACCCAGGCCTCGATGCGCTCGAGGCGGAGGCGTACCGGCAGCTGAAGCTGCTCGCTCCCGAGCTGCAGGACCACTGGCCGGGGCTGTACTCCCTCTCGCCTCGGGAGCGGTGGCCGGTAGACGTGACCGAACGATTCGGGCCCGGTCAGCTGGACATCGACCAAGGCTGGCGCCGTCGGTTCAGGCGCCTCACGGGTTGGAGTCGCGAGGAGGTCGACCGGCTCCTTGCGCGTCCGGTCGACTCGGGCGAGGACGTGCTCACGTACTCCGACGAGGTGCGCACGGTGGTGGAGACGTGGTTGGGCGTACGTTCCCGCCGAGGTACGGATTCCCGCCAATAGGCGGGCGCCTATGAGCGGGAATCCGTACCTCGGCGATCAGGGCAGGAGCAACGCGCTGTCGCCGAACTCGTGCCACAGGTAGCGCTCGGCGAGCGCCGCCTCGTACGCGCGTCCGACGATGCGGCGGCCGGCGACCGCCTCGAGCAGCAGCAGATGGCTGGCCTGCGGCTCGTGCCATCCGGTGACGATGCCGTCGACCATACGAACGCCGCGCCCCGGGCCGATCACCAGATCGGTCCAGCCCTGCGCCGCTCGTACGCTGCCGTCGTCGCGCGCCGCCGACTCGATCGCCCGCGTGGCCGTCGTACCAACCGCGATCACACGCCCCCCGGCGCCGCGTGCGTGGTTGATGCGACGGGCCGCCGCGTCCGAGACCTCGAAGCGCTCGGATAGTGGTGTCTCGTCGGCCTCGAGCGACGAGACACCCGTGTGCAATGTGATCGGCACGATGTCGATGCCCGTTGCGACGAGCCTGGCGACCAGGCGATCGCTGAACGGCCTTGCTGCGCTGGGCATCTCGGCGCTCCCTGGCTCGCGGGCGAACACCGTCTGGTAGTCGCGGAGCGGCCAGGTGTCGCCGACGTACCCGTACGTGATCGGACGGCCGTGCCTCTGGAGGTACGACGGCAGGTCGGTGGGCAGGTCGAGAACCGCACGCCAGATGCGGGAACCCGCTTGTGTGCTGGCGTCCGGGTACGCCGACGCGAGCCTGACACTGCCGCCCTCGACGGCGATCCGCTCGCCGGAGCGCCCGTCTCGAATGCGGCACGAGCCGTCGTCGCAGCGCAGCTCCACGAGGTAGGTGGCGTCGGCGAGCGGACTGGACAGGTGGACGGCGACGTGACGGCCGTCCGGTCGTACGCCTTGGATCGCCGCCGGAACGGTCGCGGAGTTGTTCACGACCAGGACGTCGGGCGGCTCCAGGAAGTCGCCGAGGTCGCGGAACTGCACGTGCGTGACTCCCGAAGCCGTGGCGACCAACAGGCGTACGTCGTCTCGGGCGATGCCGCGCGACTCGGGCGGGCCAGTTGCCGACAGCGAGTCCGGCAGCTCGAAGACCGTTGCCGCCTGCGGCCTCATGCGACTCCTCGCGCCCCGGCGAGATCCGCGGCGGTGACTCGTGCGGAGCCGGGCCGCTCGTCGACCAGCCGCAGCAGTGCGGGTACGACTGTCGCCGCCTCGGGACGGTCGGAGATGTCGTCGTCGGGGAACGCGGCCTGGTGCAGTGCCGTACGCATGTCGCCCGGGTCGAACGCGTACGCGCGGATCTCCGGTTGCTCCTGCGCGAGGATCGCGGTCGCGTGGTCGAGTGCGGCCTTCGACGGGCCGTACCCGCCCCACCCCTCGTACGGCTCGACGGCGGCATCGGAGCTGATGTTGACGACGATGCCGCGCGCCTCGACGAGGTACGGGAGCACCGCACGGGTGAGAGACAGCGGCGCGATCACGTTCGTGTCGTACACCGTGCGCAGTGTCGCGACGTCGATCTCGGCAAGCGTCGGCATCGGACTCGCCCCGATCGTGCTCGCGTTGTTGACGAGCAGGTCGAGGCGGCCGGCGTTGCGTACGGCGTCGACGAGCCGGCGCCGGTGGGCGGGTTCGTTGACGTCGCCGGCGATGGCGGTGGCCGACCCGCCCCACGCTCCCGTGGCCTCGTCGAGCGGGCCGGGCGTACGAGCGTCGACGATGACCTGCCAGCCACGCGCGACGAGTGCGCCGGCGAGCTCGTACCCGAGGCCCTGCGATGCTCCGGTCACGACGGCGGTGTGTTGTTCGTTAGTCATACCGCGAACGTAGAACCTCAAGGCTAGTTGAGGTCAAGGGCGGCCGCACGCAGAACCTTTACCATGTAAACATGGTAAAGGTTCGCTTTGCATGGTGAATTCGCCGTGCAAAGTGGATGTTTACCATGTTTACATGGTAAACATCCAAGAGCACCCTACCCCGCTGCCGGGACCTCGCCGCCACGCGCGACGACCGTGCCCTGTCCGGTGGCGCAGATGGTCTGCTCGCCGGACTCGTCGACCGCCATGACATCGCATCGGCATACCACCTGCCGCCGCGTCGCGTGCACGACCGAGGCGTACGCGCGCAGCTCGCGCCCCTTGCCCGGTGCGAGGTAGCTGATGGTGAACCCGCTGGTCAGCACGGCCGGACCGAGCACCGTGCCGGCGGCGAACGTGACCGCGTTGTCGACGAGGTACGCGAGCACGCCGCCGTGTACGAACCCGAACTGCTGACGCAGGTCGTCGCGGATCTCGAGACTCAGCTCGGCCCGGCCGTCGCCGAACTTGTCCAGCCGAGTACCGAGCAGGCGGCTGAACGGCTGTGCCTCCAGCACCTCCCGGGCGTTGTCGGACGTGAGTGCTGCGGACATGAGACCTCCGGGTGCGCGATGCCGATGGAAAGAATAGGCGACAGGTGTCGGTGCCATCGGGTAGAACATTGCCATGACGACGCAAGAAGGCCCGACCGTCAAGGGTGTCGGCAGCATCGAGCTGAACGGCATCAACCTCATCGACGAGTCCGAGCGCAAGGGCACACCGAGGAGCCTGTTCTGGCCGTGGTTCTCGGCCAACGTCTCCGTCTTCGGCATCAGCTACGGCTCGTTCGTACTCGGCTTCGGCCTCTCGTTCTGGCAGGCCGTTGCGGCGAGCCTGATCGGCATCGTGTTCTCGTTCCTGCTGTGCGGGTTCGTCGCGCTGGCCGGAAAGCGCGGCTCGGTGCCGACGATGGTCGCGAGCCGGGCGACGTTCGGCGTACGCGGCAACGCACTGCCGTCCTTGCTGTCGTGGATCCTCACAGTCGGCTGGGAGACCGTGCTCACCGCGCTCGCGACGCTCGCGACCGCCACCGTCTTCGACGAGCTCGGCTGGGGGAGCGGCGACGGCATCAAGGTCGCGGCGCTCGTCGTCGTCACTGCGCTGATCGTCGGCGCCGGCGTGCTCGGGTTCGACACCATCATGCGGCTCTCCGCGTACATCACGGTGATCGGCGCCGTGCTCACCGTCGTCTACATGGTCCTGGTCGCCGACCACATCTCCTGGTCGACGGTGAGCGACCTGCCGTCGGGTTCGACCGAGTCGTTCATCGGAGGGCTGACCCTGATGATGACCGGGCTCGGGCTCGGCTGGGTGAACATGGCGGCCGACTACTCGCGCTACCTGCCTCGCAACGCGTCGAGTGCGAGCGTCGTGGGATGGACGACGTTCGGCGCCGCGCTCGCGCCGGCGATCCTGGTGCTGTTCGGCCTGCTGCTGGCGGGCTCCTCGCCGGAGCTGTCCGGCGCGATCGGCCTCGACCCGATCGGTGCGCTCGCCTCGCTGCTGCCGACCTGGTTCCTCGTACCGTTCGTCATCGTCGCCGTGCTCGGCCTGGTCGGCGGGGCGGCACTCGACATCTACTCCTCCGGCCTCGCGCTGCTCAGCCTCGGGCTGCCGGCCCCGCGCTGGGCGGCGGCAGGTATCGACGGCGTGATCATGTTCGTCGGCACGATCCTGATCGTCTTCGTCGCCGACGACTTCTTCGGACCGTTCCAAGGCTTCCTGATCACCCTGGGCGTACCGATCGCAGCATGGTGCGGCGTGATGATCGCCGACATCGCGATGCGCCGCCGCGACTACGCGGAGGCGGAGCTGTTCGATCCGGCGGGTCGCTATCGCGCCGTCAACTGGGTCTCGGTCGGGCTGGTGGTCGTCGGCACCGTCGTCGGCTGGGGTCTCGTGACCAACACGTACGCCGACTGGCTCGACTGGCAGGGCTACCTGCTCGATCCGCTTCAGTTCGCCGGTGGCAAGGAAGGTACGTGGGCATTCGCGAACCTCGGCGTCCTGTTCGCACTCGTGATCGGCTTCGTCGGATCGCTGCTGCTCAACCGCTCGGCCGTTCGTCGCGAGGAGGAGCGGTGACCGACGGCGAGGCGTGGCTCGTCGTCGTCGACATGCAGCACATCTTCGGCGACGCCGACAGCGAATGGACGACGCCCGGCTTCGACGAGATCGTGCCGCGCATCCGCGCGCTGGCGGAGCAGTTCGGCGATCGGGTCGTGTTCACCCGGTTCCTCGCACCCGAGCGCCCCCAGGGCGCGTGGGTCGACTACTACCGGCAGTGGCCGTTCGCGCTCCAGCCGCCCGACGCGCCCGCGTACGAGATCGTCGATGCGCTCGACGTACGCGACCGGCCGGTCGTCTCACGTACGACGTTCAACAAATGGGGCGATGAGCTCGACGAGGCAACGCAGGGGAGCCGCAAGTTAGTCGTCACCGGGGTCTCGACCGAGTGCTGCGTCCTCACCACGGTGCTCGCCGCCGCCGACGCGGGCGTCCAGGTGACGGTCGTACGCGACGCCGTCGCCGGCCCGACCCCCGAGCTCCGCGACGCATCCCTCGCCGTCATGGAGACGTACGCCCCGCTCGTACAGGTGGTCTCCACCGGCGACCTGCCCACGTGACCGACGAGCAGTCCGGTCAGCCGTGTGCGAACCCTTCCACTTCTGGATTGTGCGCGTGTCGATGCATGCTCGGCCGGGGACTGCCCACTTGGCTGACGAGTAGCCCGCAGTCCGGTCAGCCGTGTGCGAACCCTTCCACTTCTGGATTCTGCGAAAGTTGATGCGTGCTAGGCCAGGGATTCGCCACATGACTGACGAGAAGTCCGACCGTGGGCCGATGTGGGGTGGGGCCTGGGAAGGTTCACGAAACGTAAAGCGTCAGCAGTGAGGGAACCTTCCCAGGCCCCACCCCACATCGCGGGAACGGCGACCTAAATCCAACGGTTGAACCAGATCAACTGGTTCCAGTGGTCGAGGCTGATGATCTGGTACGCCAGGATCGGATAGAAGTACGCGAACGCCGCGACGGCGAGCGCCACGTACGTCCCGATGGCGACGGCGCCCCAGCGGCGGCGGGCCGGAGAGGCCCGCGGTCCGCCGAACACCACGCCCATCACCAACGTGATCGCGATGATCGTGAACGGCAGGATCGCGACGGTGTAGAACGAGAAGATCGGTCGGTCGTCGTACTGGAACCACGGCAGCCAGGTCGTGGCCACGCCGAGCACCGGGATCCCGAAACGCCAGTCGCGACGGACGATCCACTGCCATGCGGCGCCGATCAACGCGGCGACGCCAACCCACCAGATGACGGGGTTGCCGAGCCCGAGCACCTGGCGTACGCACCCGCTCTCGGTGCATCCGCCGGCTCCCGCAGGCAGGTCGGTCTGTGTTGCCATGCTGACCGGTCGGTTCAGCAGCAGCCATCCCTGCGGGTTCGACTGGTACGGGTGCGTCTTGCCGGCCAGGTAGTCGCCGGTGTGGAAGCTGTACACGAGCTGGTGGTAGTGCCACAGCGAACGGAATGCCTGCGATGCCTCGCCGACGAAGCCCGACGGTTCCTCGTCGACGTACGAGCCCCACGCCGGATTGTCGTTGAACCCGTGGCCGAACTGCGCCTCGTACGCGTCGTGATGGATGAGCCATCCGGTCCAGGTCGCCAGGTAGACGACCACGGCGACGCCGACGATGGAGACGAACGCGGGTAGGCCGTCGACGAGGGCCGACTTGATCCACGCGGCGCGCACCCCGATCCCGCGCCGGGCACCGACGTCCCAGGCGTACGCCAGCAACCCGAAGGCGGCGACGACATAGATCGCGCTCCACTTGGTGCCGCACGCCATGCCGAGACAGACGCCCGCCGTGATCCGCCACGGACGGAAGAGCAGGGCGCGTACCGGCCCGAATCCCTCGATCGGTGAGGTGACGTGCGTACGCGCGAGCCTGGCGCGGCCCCAGTCGCGGTCGGCGACGAGACATGCGACGCCGCAGACGATCCAGAATGCGAGGAGTACGTCGAGCAGGGCGATGCGCGACATGACGAAGTGCAGTCCGTCGAAGCAGAGCAGGAGCCCGGCGACACAACCCAGCGGGACGGAGCCGGTGAGCCGGATGACCAGGCGGGCGAGCACGAGCACCGTCAACGCGCCGACGACCGCTGCGGCGACGCGCCAGCCGAACGGCGTCATGCCGAAGAGGTGCTCGCCCGTCGCGATGATCCACTTGCCGCCGTCGGGATGCACGATCTCGCTCGGGACGTCCTTGAAGATCCCGTCGAACCGGCCGTCGTTGATCCGCGTATCGGCGTTGTCGGTGAAGTCGCGTACGTACCCGTACTTCAGCAGCGAGTACGCGTCCTTGGCGTAGTACGTCTCGTCGAAGGTGATGTGTTTCGGTTCGCTGATCCGCCATACCCGGATGGCGAGTGCGAGCAGGGCGACCAGCGACGGCCACAGCCACGGGTGGTCGAGGGTCGAGCGCCGGCGGATCGGGGTGAGCCGCTGGGAGATCGCCGGAAGGAGCGCGCCGAACCGGTCGCGGCCCAGGCGCGTGACGGGTGAGGACACGTTCGTACGCGCCGCCTCCGAGTCCACCGTCACCCGCACGATGCTAGCCGCCGCGCCCCACCCGCCCCGTGCTCCATGGTCGCGCTCACTCCTCGCCGCTCCGTGAGCGTGACGTTTGGGTGCGACACGCCCGCGTGTCGCCGCGCGTACGTCATGCCCACGGGGTCATGGCCGGCGCGGCTGCGAGGATGAACGCGTGCTCGTCCTCGCCGCCACTCCGATCGGTCGCCCCGACGACGCCTCACCGCGCTTGGCCGAGGCGCTGCGTACCGCCGACGTCGTGGCCGCCGAGGACACCCGCCGGCTCCGCCGCCTCGCATCCGACCTCGGCGTCGAGATCGGCGGACGGGTGGTGTCGTACTTCGAGGGCAACGAGTCGGCGCGTACGTCGGACCTGATCGAGGTCCTGCAGGCGGGCGAGACGGTCGTGGTGGTGACCGACGCGGGCATGCCGAGTGTTTCTGACCCCGGATACCGGCTGGTCGCCGCCGCGATCGAGGCAGGCGTGCCGGTGACCGCCGTGCCCGGACCCTCCGCCGTGCTCGCGGCGCTCGCCGTGTCGGGGCTGCCCGTCGACCGGTTCTGCTTCGAGGGGTTCGCGCCCCGCAAGCCGGGCGAGCGCGCGCGTACGTTCGCCGACCTCGCCGGTGAGCGCCGCACCATGGTGTTCTTCGAGTCGCCGCACCGTACCGGCGCCACCCTGCGGGCGATGGCCGACGCGTTCGGGCCCGCCCGCGGTGCCGCCGTCTGTCGCGAGCTGACCAAGACGTACGAGGAGGTACGCCGCGGCCCGCTCTCCGATCTGGTCGAGTGGGCGGAGCAGGGCGTACGCGGCGAGGTCACGATCGTGGTCGCGGGTGCGGCCGCACCGGCGGTACCCGCCATGGACGACCTGACCGCCATGGTCGCCGACCGCGAGGCGGCGGGCAGGTCGCGCCGGGACGCGATCGCGGAGGTCGCGGCCGAGACCGGCGTACGCAAGCGCGCGCTGTTCGACGCCGTGCACCGGGCCGCCGGTAGTCGCCGAAGTACGGATTCCCGCCAATAGGGCGACGCTGATTGGCCGGAAGCCGTACCTCGGCGCGACCGGCAAAACCTGGTACGAGCCGGCTTCGGGGGACACCTAGGATGGTCACCATGTCCGAGCACCCTTCCGAGCCGAAGTACGCCGACAAGGCGTTCTACGTCACCACGCCGATCTACTACGTGACGGCCGCGCCGTCGATCGGCAGTGCGTACACGACCGTCGCCGCCGACGTCATCGCGCGATGGCACCGTCAGCGCGGCGAGGCGGCCTGGTTCCTCACCGGCACCGACGAGCACGGGCAGAAGGTCATGCAGGCGGCGGAGCAGCACGACACCGATCCGCGCGAGTGGACGACGCGGCTCGTCGAGAGCGAGTGGAAGCCGGTCCTCGACGTCATCGACGCGAGCAACGACGACTTCATCCGCACTACCGACCACCGCCATACCGAGCGGGTGCAGGAGTTCTGGCAGCGGCTGTACGACGCCGGCGAGGTCTACCAGGGCGAGTACGAAGGCCCGTACTGCGTCGCGTGCGAGGAGTTCAAGCTCGACAGCGAGCTGATCGAGGGCGAGGACGGCGTCAAGCTGTGCCCGATCCACGAGCGCCCGGTCGACATCGTGTCGGAGTCCAACTACTTCTTCCCTCTTTCCAAGTACGCCGACCGGCTCCTCGAGCTGTACGACGCCAACCCGACCTTCGTACAGCCCGAGAGCGCCCGCAACGAGGTCATCTCGTTCGTCAAGCAGAACCTCACCGACCTGTCGATCTCGCGGTCGACGTTCGACTGGGGCATCCGGGTGCCCTGGGACGACAAGCAGGTCCTGTACGTGTGGATCGACGCCCTGCTCAACTACGTCACGGCGATCGGCTACGGCGACGACGACGGGCAGTTCGAGCGCACCTGGCCCGCCGACGTCCAGCTCGTCGGTCGCGACATCCTCCGCTTCCACGCGGTGATCTGGCCCGCGATGCTGATGGCGGCCGGGCTGCCGGTTCCCCGGCAGGTGTTCGCGCACGGCTGGCTGCTGGTCGGCGGACAGAAGATGAGCAAGTCGAAGGCGACGGCCATCCACCCGAGCGAGATCATCGACACGTTCGGCTCCGACGCGTACCGCTACTACTTCATGAAGACGATCGCGTTCGGCTCCGACGGGTCGTTCTCGTGGGAGCACATGAGCGCGGTGTACGAGTCCGAGCTCGCGAACGGGCTCGGCAACCTCGCCTCCCGCGTCACGTCGATGGTCGGACGCTACTTCGACGGCGTACTCCCCGGGCCGGGTGAGGCATCGCCCGCCGAGCGCGCGCTGGCCGATGCTCTCGGCGATGCGGCGAAGACCGCCGACGAGGCGATGGACCGGCTCGCGATCCACGAGTCGCTGCGCGCCGTCGAGGGGTTCGTCTCGGCGGTCAACCTGTACGTCACCGAGCAGGAGCCGTGGAAGGTCGCCAAGGACGACGCCGCCCGCGAGCGGCTCGGCACGATCCTCTACACGGCGGCCGAGTCGCTGCGGGCGCTCGCCGTCCTGTACGCCCCGGTCATGCCGAAGACCTCGCGCGCGTTGTGGGACTCCCTCGGCGCGGCCGAGCGCCTCGGTGGTCTGGAGGCTCAGGACGTACGCGACGCGGGCCGATGGGGCCAGCTCCCGCCGGGTGCGACGGTGACGAAGGGCGCGTCGCTGTTCCCGCGCGTCGAGCAGGCGGACGCCTGATGGCCGACGCACACAAGCGGCCGGCCGCGCCGGAGCCGCTTCCGTCCCCGGTCGTCGACAACCACTGTCATCTCGACATCGACGGCGGCGAGGCCGAGAGCCTGCCGGCGGCCGCCGCGCTCGAGGCGGCCGCCGCCGTCGGCGTCTCGCGCGTCGTGCAGATCGGCTGCGATCTGCACAGCGCCCGGTGGACACGCGAGATCCTCGACGAGTACGACCAGCTGATCGGCGGGGTCTCCCTGCACCCGAACGAGACGCCGCACCTGGTCGAGACCGGCAAGCTCGACGAGGCCCTCCACGAGATCGAGACGATCGCGACGTCGCACGAGCGCATCCGCGCGATCGGTGAGACGGGGCTCGACTACTACCGCACCGGTGAGCAGGGGCGGGCGGCGCAGCATGAGTCTTTCCGGGCGCATATCGACATGGCCAAGCGGCTCGACAAGACGCTCGTCATCCACGACCGCGACGCGCACGGCGACGTGCTCGACGTACTCGACGAGGTGGGTACGCCCGAGCGTACGGTCATGCACTGCTTCTCCGGAGACGCCGAGTTCGCCCGCGCGTACCTCGATCGTGGCTGCTGGCTGTCGTTCTCGGGAGTCGTGACGTTCAAGAACGCCCCGAACGTACGCGACGCGCTCCACGTCACGCCGATGGACCGCATCCTGGTCGAGACCGACGCGCCGTTCCTCACGCCTGCTCCGCACCGCGGCAAGCCGAACGCGTCGTACCTGCTACCGCACACCCTACGGATGATGGCCGACGCGCTCGACTGTGAGCTCGAGGAGCTCTGCCGGGCGACCGACGCGAACACCGAGGCGGCGTACGGCGGCACCTGGGGATCCTGAGCCGCCTGTGACGGATGTGGCGAATGAGCCGGATGAGTGTTCCACAACACGCCGCCCGGATTGGCGTTCGCGTGACCACTTCGTTATCGTCGGGGACTTGTTGGCTGGGAGCCGGGGGCTCTCGGGAAGTTCGACCCCTGGAGAACAGTGCGTAAGCGTCTGATCATCATCGGCGTCAATGTCGCAGTCGTCTTCGCTCTTGTCGGTGGCACCGTCGCGTTCATCGCGTTCAACAAGACGGTCACGCTGTCGGTTGACGGAGAGGACAAGAAGGTACGCACCTTCGGCGACACCGTCGGCGACGTCCTCGAGTCCGAAGACATCGACCTCGCCTCGCATGACGTCGTCGCGCCGAGCGAAGACACTCAGATCGACGACGGCGCAGAGATCTCGGTCAAGTACGGCCGACTGCTCAGCGTCGAGGTCGACGGCAAGGAGAGCGAGTATTGGGTCACGGCGACCACCGTCTCCGATGCCCTGGAGAACCTCGGCATCCGCGCCAAGGGCGCCGAGCTGACCGGGGCGAGCCGTAGCTCGACGATCCCGCGTGAGGGCCTGGACCTCGAGATCGAGCACCCCAAGACGATCCGGTTGGTCGCCGACGGCAAGACCCGGCGGCTCGACACCACCGAGAGCACGGTGGCCGACGTACTCGACGAGGCCAACGTCAAGCTCGGCAAGCACGACGAGGTCAAGCCCGCCGCTCGCAAGGCGCTCGACGACGGCGACCGGGTCGTCGTCACCAGGATCGCGATCAAGAAGCGCACCGTCACCGCCGACATCGACTACGACACGAAGGTCCGCAAGGACGACTCGATGTTCGAGGACGAGGAGGACGTCGTCCGCGAGGGCCAGACCGGCGCCCGGAAGGTGACGTACCGGCTGATCTTCGCCGACGGAGAGCTGCGCGACCGGATCCGCCTCGACAGCGACGTCACCGACAAGCCGGTCACTCAGATCGAGGTGCACGGCACCAAGGAGCGACCCGAGCCCGACACCGACGACGGTGACTCCGGCGGCGATACGCCGTACGGCGTATGGGACCAGCTCGCCGAGTGCGAGTCGGGCGGCAACTGGGCCGCGAACACCGGCAACGGCTACTACGGCGGCCTGCAGTTCAACCTGTCGACGTGGCAGGCGTACGGCGGCACCGGCTACCCCTACGAGCACAGCCGCGAGGAGCAGATCGCGGTCGCGACCAAGCTCCGGGACGCCAACGGCGGTACGTACGGCTCCTGGCCGGCCTGCGCGGCGGAGCTCGGCCTCCCCATGTAACAACGGTGAGGAGAGGATTCTGGCCCTGTGACGAGAGATTACGTGCCCTCAGCTGAGGGCACGTAATCTCTCGTCACAGGGCCAGAATCCTCTCCTCACCGTGCAAGGTCGATGGTGACGTCGCTGGTCGGGACGGCCGAGCACAGCAGCACGGTGCCGTCCGGCGCCGGCACGCTCGGATCGGTCACGTACGCCGTCGATCCCTCGGGTACGCGCAGCGCGCAGCTGCCACACACGCCGGCCCGGCAACCGGAGGGCATCGGCAGGCCGAGCGACTCGCCGACGTCGAGCAGGCTGCCGCGCTCCGCATCCCAGCTGCCGTAGGAGTCCGCGTCGTCGGAGGCGGCGAACCGCACCGAGAACGGCCCGGGCCGAGGGGGCGGCTTCGGCTCGGTACGCTCCGCCGTCGACGGCGAGAAGAAGACCTCGTGCCGGATGGACGCCGCATCCAGGCCGGCGCCGAGCAGCGCGTCTCGTACGTCGTCGTAGAACCCGGCCGGCCCGCAGACGTACGCCAGCGGCTCGGCCGAGAACTCGCGGACCACGCCCGCGATCGCATCGGGCCCGGGACGCCCGACCGTCGTGTCATAGCGGACGGCCGAACCTCGGGGTAGCCGGTCGAGTGCCGACTCGACCTCACGCCACAACCCGGCCGGTGGCTCGCCGCGATCGACATGCACGACCCGCACCTCGCGCTCGCTCGCGCCGAGGGAGCGCAGCATCGCGACCGTCGGCGTCAACCCGATGCCTGCGCTGACGAGCAGCACCGGTAGAGAGTCGTCGTCGAGCGTGACCTCGCCGAACGGGCCCGAGACGATCAGCGTCTCGTCCTCGGCCACGCCGTCGTGCAGCAGCGACGAGACGGCGCCGTCGCGCTTGACGCTGATGCGGTACGCGTCGCCCTCGACCGCCGAGATCGTGTAGCACCGCCACAGCGGTGAGCTCGGGTCGCCCTCCGGATGGATGCGCAGGTGCTGGCCGGGCAGGGCGTCTGCGGCGAACCCGAGGGGATCACGCAGCCAGAAGCTCGTCACCTCGTCGCTCTCGCGCACCGTCGCCGCGACGTACGCCCGCCGCGGCCAGCGCCGCTCCGCGGCAGCGGGTCGTACGCCCGTGGTCGACTCGACCGAGACCGGCGAGCCGACCTCGACCCGGCCGGCACCGACGACGCGTACGTATACGCCGCAGAACATGTGCCCGAGGCGGCCGGCGAGCAGCGCCGGAAGGTTCAGCTCGGTGTCGCCCGTACGCGGGTCGACGGTCGTTGCGCGACAGCGGTCGGTGGGTTGGATGACCTCGAGCAGCACGTCTCCGATGCGGATCCGCCGTCCGACCAGGCCGAGCTCGGCCCATGCGCCGAGCCCCGACACGTACAGGTTGGCGCGGAAACGCCTCGGGTCGAGATCGCGCCCGGCCCGCTCGGACAGCTCGTCGATCGTGTCGAGGTTGATCAGTGAAAGCGTGGCGTGGGGCCAGTCCCACAGTGCGACGCCGGGCATGGTGAGCCGCGGCGGTCGAAGCCGGCCGCCCGGCAGCATCTCCGCGACCCGGGCGCTCGCGGCGGCGAGGTCGCCTTCTCGGTACGACTCGGCGAGGCGTACCGAGATCGGCTCCGCATCCGGCGGCTCGAGCACCGCGGTGGGGCCGTCCGCCGTCTCGTCGACCCGCGCCGCGTACCGGATGAGCTGCGTGTCGCGGGCCAGGTGGTAGAACGTCTCGCGCGCCGCCCACCCGTCGGCCTCGGGCGCGCTGCCCGTCTCGATCGCGAGCGCGCGGTCGTACGCGAGACCGCGGGCGTCCTCGAGGCGCGCACCGTCGAGCGGCTGACCGCGTAGCCCCTTGACCGGATAACGCACGATGCGTTCGAGCCTCGACACGACACCTCCCGACGCCGGAACGGTCCGGCGTCCCAGGAAGGTAGCCGGTCGATGCTGCGGGCGTCAACGCTGCGGCCCCATGATCTCAGGCCACGCGAGTTTTCGCGACGCCGTTGACGTGGCCTGGATCACCCGCTACGTTTGCCGCCATGCCGGAACGGTCCGGCATCGGTGTCGATCCGGGGACTTATCGAAGGGCCCACCCATGAACCGAACCCAACGACGTATTGCGGGGATCGTGGCCATGACGGTCGCCGCGTGCCTGTCGCTCGCCGCCTGTGGCGGGGGAGCGAGCAGCGACGACGCAACGCGCGAGGAGGCCGACGGCTACCTCGCCGTTGCCGACGACTCGGCCACCGGCGCCGGAGACGTGAGCATCCAGCTCGACTACGACTCGGTCGAGGCCGGCGGGCTCGACCCGCAGACCGCCACCACGGCTCGGTCGTGGTCGCTGATGTCCCTGACGTACGACACGCTGGTGGAGATCGGCCCCGACTTCGAGTTCGATCCCGGCCTCGCCACGAAGTGGGAGACGCCCAATCCCACCACGTACGTCTTCACGCTGCGCGACGGCGTGAAGTTCTCCAACGGCCGGCCGATGACCGCCGACGACGTCGTCGACAGCCTGGAGCGACTCATCTCGGGTCAGGGCGTCTGGGCCATCCAGCTCGACAGCGTCAAGTCGGTCAAGGCGACCGGCGACAACGAGGTCACCGTCAGCCTGAAGCGTCCGCAGACGGCCTTCCTCGCAACGCTCGCGAACACCCCGGCCGCGATCCTCCCGATGAAGGAGATCAAGGCGGGCAGCATCGACCCCGCCAAGGAGATGGTGGGCACCGGGCCGTTCGTGGTCGAGAACCACCGCCAGGACGTGTCGTGGTCCTTCGCCCGCAACGAGCACTACTGGGACGCCGACAACCTCAAGATCGACTCGCTCGACGTCGAGATCGTCGGACAGGAGTCGACCAGGCTGGCCGCGATCCGCGACGGCAGCGCCGACTTCGCGTTCTTCAACAACGTCGACTCGCTCGACCTCCTCACGGGTACGAACAACGCGCGGGCCGTCAACCAGCAGAACACCGACTTCTACACGCTGTTCGTGAACTCCCAGCAGAAGGGCTCGGCGCTCGCGAACCCGGACGTACGGTTCGCGCTCAACACAGCACTCGACCGCCAGGAGCTCGCCGACGTCGCACTCGCCGGCCATGCGCTGCCGACCGGCGTCAGCCCGACCACACTCCCCGATGCCTGCAAGGTCGAGGACCTGCCGTCGGAGACCGCGTCGGCCGATGACACCGAGAAGGTGCTCGAGGACGCCGGCGTCGACGACCTCAACCTGATGATCTACTCGTCGGAGCCGGCGCTCGGTCAGCTCGCCCAGGTAATCCAGCAGCAGCTCGAGGCGGTGGGCGTCACCGTGACCATCGACAAGGTCGACGACGGCACGTACGACTCGCGCGCCTTCGCCAAGCAGCCGGCCGACTTCGACCTGGCGCTCTACTGGTTCGCCGGGTACGGCGACGCGTCGATGGTCTCCAAGTGGTGGAACCCCGAGGTCGTACCCGCACACGCAGGGTTCATGGGGGCCGATCCGAAGCTGAACTCGCTGATCGAGAAGGCCGGCTCGACGGCAGCGGGTAAGGAGCGCGCCGCCACGATCACCGACCTGTGTGCTCGGGTCGACCAGAACTCCGAGATCGTGCCGCTCGTGACGCGCCCGTCCGTGCTCGGCTACCGGACCGACACGCTGAGCCCGACGCTGTACAGCAACGAGGGGTACGGCAACGTCCTGCGCAACATCGTCGACTGGCGCGTACCGGCGGGGGAGTAGCGGCCGTGCAGACGACTCGCTGGCTGGTCATGCGTTCGCTGAACGCCGTGCTCACGATGCTCGGCGTCTCGGCCCTGGTGTTCCTCGCCGTACGCCAGATGCCCGGCAGTTACGCCGATATCGTCCTGGGGCCGCTGTCGTCGCCGGCGGAGAAGGCGGAGTTCGCGTCCGAGTACGGCCTCGACAGCTCGATCATCGAGCAGTACGTGCGTTGGCTGTTCGAGGCGGTGCAAGGCAACCTCGGCACGTCCCTGGTCAGCCAGCTGCCCGTCTCGGAGGAGTTCGGGCTCCGCCTGCCGGTGACGATCTCGCTCGCGGTCATGGCGTTGGTCCTGACGATCGCGATCGGGCTGCCGCTCGGCGTCTACTCGGCGACGCGCGGCGGCAGCGGCGGCGGGGCAGTCGGCAGGTTGGTCAGCGGGATCGGCATCAGCCTGCCGGAGTTCGTCCTCGGCAGCCTGGTCGTGTTCCTGTTCTCGCGCTACTCCCTCGGGCTCACGATCGGCGACTTCACACCGATCAGCGACGGCGTCGGCGCGTCGGTCCGGTCGTTGATCCTGCCGGCCGGCGTGCTCGCGGTCTTCTGTATCGCCGCGACCGCGCGTACGACGCGCGATGCGGTGCTCGGCGTACTCGTCGAGCCGCACATCGGCGCGGCGGTCGCGCGTGGGGAGTCCAAGGCGTTCATCCTGCGCCACCACGTGTTGCGCAACGCGGCGATCCCGGTGCTCACCCTGACCGCGACGATCACGGCGTACCTGCTCGGTGGCGCGATCGTCATCGAGGCCGTCTTCGACATCCCGGGACTCGGGTCGTACCTCGTCGCGGCGCTCGACCGGCGTGACTACGCCGTCATCCAAGCGGGCGTACTCGTCGCGACGGTCGTCTTCGTGGCGACCAGTCTGCTGGTCGACCTGCTGTCGGGGCTGATCGATCCACGGGTGAGCGCGACGAAGGGCGGTCGCTCATGAGCAGTGCCACGCAGGCGTCCGTACGTCCGCGGCGACGGCTGATCGGCTCGCTCGACTGGCTGTCGCGGGCATCCGTCGTGGTGCTGGTCGTGTTGATCGTGGCGACCGTCGCGGCGCGCTGGTTCGGCCTCGGCGGCGATCCGACCGAGACCGTCGGGCCGCGGCTCACGCCACCGGGGTCGGGATACCCGCTGGGCACCGACAGCCTCGGCCGGTCGCTGCTCCCGCGCCTGCTCGAGGGCATCGGTACGACCTTGCTGCTGTCGTCGATCGCAGTAGTGGTCACGGCCGTCGTCAGCACGGCGATGGGCATCCTCGCCGGCTACCACGGCGGGCGTACGAACGAGGCGCTGATGCGACTCGTCGACGTGCTGTACTCGTTCCCGACGATCGTGCTGGCCATCCTCGTCGCCGCGATGCTCGGTCCCGGGCGACCGGCGGCGATGGCCAGCATCGTGCTCGTGACCGTGCCGTTGATGACCCGGATGGTGAGCGCGTCGGCGAGGTCGGTCGCCCAACGTTACTTCGTGACCGCCGCAGTGATCAGCGGCGTACCGACGTACCGCATCCTGCTACGGCACATCCTGCGCAACGTCTCCGGCACGATCGCGGTGCAGGGCACGTACGCCCTGTCGGTCGGGATTCTGGTCGAAGGCGTGCTCAGCTTCCTCGGGTACGGCGTGCAGCTGCCCGGGGCGTCGCTCGGCCTGCTGATCCAGGAGGGCAATTTGTACATGGTGACGGCGCCGTGGCTGATCGTCACGCCAGGTGTCGTACTCGTCGTGGCGATCCTCGCGATCAACCTGATCGGCGACGGACTACGCGACCGGTTCGAGCCGCGGGAAGTGAGGTCGTTGGTATGAGTGAGCGCGACAATCGAGACAGCCCGGTCCTGGCGATCGAGGACGTCACCGTCGACTACCGCACGCCCGATCGCGAGGTACGCGCGCTCGACGGCGCGAGCCTGTCGGTCGCGGCGGGCGACACGGTAGGAGTCGTGGGCGAGAGCGGGTCCGGTAAGTCCACACTGGGTCTGCTGGTCGGCCGGCTGCTGCCGCCACGCGGCCAACGCACCTCCGGGCGCGTGGTCGTCGACGGCGAGCAGGTGCTCGACCTGCCCGATCGCGACATCGCGCGGGTACGCCGCGAGAAGCTCGGGTTCATCCCGCAGGACCCCGTCGGCTCGCTCAACCCGACGCTGCGCGTGGGTCGACAGCTTCGGCTGGCGTTGCCCGGCCGGTCGGCGTCGAAGCAGGAGCTCGTCGACCAGCTCGAGCGGGTGCAGATCGACGATCCTCAGCGCGTACTCCGCCTCTACCCGCACGAGGTTTCGGGCGGGATGGCACAGCGCATTGCGATTGCGATGGCGATGGCGCGTCAGCCCCGCATCCTCGTCGCCGACGAGCCGACGGCGGCGCTCGACAGCCAGGTACGCGAGGAGGTGCTGCGGCTCGTGTTCGGCCTCGCCAACGAGGCGGGTACGACGGTGCTGTGGCTCAGCCACGACCTGAACGCGGTGTCGCGGTGGTGTCGGCGGATCGCGGTGATGTACGGCGGGCGGGTCGTCGAGGACGGCCTCGTCGGTGACGTGCTCGAGCGGCCCGAACACCGTTACACCGCAGCGCTCGCAGCTTCGGACCCCGCCCGAGTGGCGGCGGGTGAGCGCCTCGCTCCCATCGGCGGTAGCCCGGCGACGCGCACACCCGCGTCGGTCGGGTGCGCGTTCGCGCCGCGGTGCGCGTACGCGACGGCGGCATGCGGTGATGTGACGCCGCCGACCGTCGAGATCGGTGGCCGGACGGTCCTGTGTCATCATCCGGCCTCGAGCGACGGTGAGCGGGATCTCGTCGGCGCGGGGGAGGTGCAGTCATGAGCGGCGACGCGAAGGCACGGGGTGCGGACGCAGTGCTCGAGCTCGACTCGGTCACCAAGACGTTCACCAGCGGATGGGGCCGCGGTCGTACGGTGCTGACGGCGATGAACGAGCTCAGCTTCTCCATCGGCATCGGCGAGACGCTAGGCCTGGTTGGAGAGTCGGGATCGGGAAAGTCGACGACCGGCCTCGTCGCGCTCGGGCTCGTGAAGCCGTCGTCCGGCTCCGTACGCTTCGACGGTGAGGAGTACGCCAAGGCCCGTAACCGGGCGGGCAAGATCCAGGCGGTACTCCAGAATCCGCACTGGTCGCTCAACCCGCGGATGTACGCCGGTGACTCGATCGCGGAGCCGCTGGCAACCGTCCAGCGCAACGGACTGCACGACCATCGCGACGCCGTGATCGAGATGCTCGACCAGGTCGGCCTGGACGATACGTTCGCCGACCGCTATCCGCACGAGCTGTCCGGTGGGCAGCGGCAGCGGGTGGCGATCGCCCGGGCGCTCATCACGCACCCGCGGTTCATCGTCTTCGACGAGGCCGTGAGCGCGCTCGACGTCTCGGTACAGGCGCAGATCCTCAACCTGATAAGCGATCTACAGACAGAGCACCAGTTCGGTGCGCTGTTCATCTCGCACGACCTGGCCGCGGTGCGATACATCGCGCACCGGGTCGCGGTCATGCGAGCGGGGTCGATCGTCGAGCTCGCCGACACCCGGCGGTTCTACGAGACACCTGAGCACGAATACTCCCGACAACTCCTGGAGGCACTATGACAACCCCGGCGCCCGATCCACGGTTGGTGCCGACGCCGACGTTCGGTGTCTCGAAGGGCAACGCAGACTACGATCTGACGCCTTCGCCGAGCCCGGGTCGCGGCGCGGTCGAGTTCGACTTCCCCGGCGTCGAGGTGGGCACGGCCGAGTACACCGAAGGGCCGACCGGCGCAACGGTCGTGCACGTGCCCGCGGGCGCGCGTACGTCGATCGACGACCGAGGCGGCGCGATCGGCATCGTCGGACGATACGAGTACAACCACGCGATCTGCCTCGCCGGCGGATCGGTCTACGGGTTGGGCG
The DNA here is from genome assembly GCF_025790165.1 of Solicola gregarius. Classification (GTDB taxonomy): domain Bacteria; phylum Actinomycetota; class Actinomycetes; order Propionibacteriales; family Nocardioidaceae; genus Solicola; species Solicola gregarius. The sequence continues at coordinate 1,175,719 of NZ_CP094970.1, read as the reverse complement.
CGGCAGCGGGCGTCTCGGCCGAGTTGCTCGGACGCGAGCAGAACCAGGTCGACTGGCAGCACCTACGGACGGTCTCCGGCGCGATCATCTACGACTTCTCCGCACGTGACAACGCGATCTCGCCCGACGCCGCGCTCGGGCGGGCGGCGCTGGAGTGGGCGAGGCCGGGCGAGTTCCCTGTCGGGCGCTGCGGGGCGGGCATCGCCGCGTCTGCCGGCAAGGTCGACTACGGGCGGGCGGAGTTCACCGGGCAGGGCGCCGCGTTCCGACAGGTCGGCCGCGCCAAGGTCCTCGTCGCCACTGTGACGAACCCGGTCGGCGTGATCGTCGACCGTGACGGCCGCGTGGTGCGCGGCAACTACGATCCGGACACCGGGCAGCGCTCACACCCCGTGGCCGACTTCGCCGCGGCGTTCGACGCAGAGGAGTCGCCGCGCATACAGCGCGGCAACACCACGTTGACCGTCGTCGTCACCAACGTAGCGATGGCCGACCGTGAGCTGTCGCAGTTCGGCAAGCAGGTGCATTCCTCGATGCACCGTGCGATCCAGCCGTTCCACTCCAGTCTCGACGGCGACACCCTCTTCGCCCTGACGACCGACGAGGTCGACGTCGCGAGTGCGACCGGCGAGGCCGAGCTGAGCTGCGTCGGTCTCGGCGCCATCGCGTCCGAGGTCGCCTGGGATGCCGTTCTGAGCAGCGTCGCATGACGATCCAGCGATTCGTCACGGCCGAGCGTGACCCGCGTACGCGGGGCGAGGAGATCGCCCGGCTGGGCGCCGAGCACGTACGAGCGAACCTCGACGGGTACGTACGCCTGTTCCGTGCGGTCGGTGTCGAAGACGTACGCCTTCGCGAGTTCGGTACGCAGGCGGCCGATGCGCTTGCGGCCTGGCGGCCCGACCTGCATGCGGAGATGTGCGGAGTCGCGGCGGGCACCGGGCTGACCGAGTGGGAGCTCGGCCTGCTGAACGCGCGTACCGAGGTGCTGGCCGCCGTCGGCGCGGTCGGGGAGGGCGAGTGCTCGACCTCCGTCTATCTGCCGGACGACGGTGCACCTCGCGGGGTCCAGACCTGGGACTGGCACGACGAGCTCGACGCCGACCGGTTGCTCGCGCGGTACGTCTCCGACCGTGGCCTCGAGGTGCGCTACTTCACCGAGTTCGGCATGCTCGGCAAGATCGGCATCAACGATGCGGGGCTCGGCCTCCACTTCAACATCCTCAACCACAGCAGCGATTCCGATCCGATCGGCGTGCCCGTGCATGCTGTCGCGCGTAGCATCCTCGACTCCGCGACGACCATCGCGGAGGCCGTCGAGATCGCGGACTCGGCGTCGGTCTCCGCGTCGACAGTGCTGACCGTGCTGACGTACGACGGTGATCGCGGCGACGCGGCCTGCATCGAGCTTTGCCCGGCGGGGCACGCGGTTGTCGGGCCCGAGGACGGCCTGCTCGTACACACGAACCACTTCGTCGACCCCGAGCTCGCCCGTGGGGAGCTGGCTCCTGCGACGGCGAGCACGTACCGGCGCTACAAGCACGTACGCTCGCTGCGGGAGCAGGTCGCCGACCCCGATCCGAGGCGCCGCGCCGAGGCCCTGGCCGTGCACGAGGTCGACGGCGCTCCGGTCTGCTGCCATCCCGATCCGGAGATGACGTTCGACCAACGCTGGGAGAGCCTGCTGACGACCGCCCTCGACCTCGAGCACAACCGGATGTGGTTCCACGACGGCCGCCCGTGCGGCGTACGTCCGGAAACCTGGCATGCGTTCTGAGAACGGCCGGCAGACCGAGTCCCGGACTGGCACTAGGGTGGCAGCCATGAACGACGAGTCGTCGGTGACCATCGTCGACGTCGCCCGGCTCGCAGGGGTTTCGAAGACGACCGCGTCCGACGCCCTACGCGGCCGCGGCCGGGTGTCGCCGGCGACGAAGGTGGCGGTCGACCGGGCGGCGGACCGGCTCGGGTACACGCCGAACCGCTCGGCCCGGTCGCTTCGTACGGCGACGACGGAGACGATCGGACTGCACATCCCCGAGTTCCTGATCCGCTCGGAGTACTACATGTCGTTCGTGTTCGGCGTTGTGGGCGAGGCCGGTGCCAGCGGGTACGACGTCACGATGATCACCTCGGGACACCCGCCTCGGGGCGGTCACATGCCGCACGTCGACGGGCTCGTACTGTGCGATCCGGTCGCCGGCGAGCCGATGATGGAGGCGCTGATCCACACCAGCCTGCCGGTCGTCACCTGCGAGCCCTTCCCCGGCGATGCGCCGACGGCGGGCACGGTGCGCTCCGACCACGGCTCGCGAGCCCTCGAGCTGCTGGACCATCTCGCCGCGTCCGGTGCGCGCCGACCCGCGCTGTTCGGCTCCACGACTCCGTCGGAGTGGAAGGCGACCATGCAGCGTACGTACGACGACTGGTGCCTCGAGCACGATGTCGACGGCGTCAGCCGCGAGGTGCCGTTCGCGTCGACGCTCGACGTGCTGCGCGAGACCGTCGCCGCGATGCTGCGCGACGAGCCGTCGATCGATGCGCTGGTGTGTGCTGCAGACGGCGTCGCGGTCGCCGTACAGCCGGCGATCGAGGCGGCCGGTCACGAGATCGGTCGCGACTTCCTGCTCGGGTCGTGCGTCGACAGCACCGCGATGCGTTCGGCGGACCCGCCGATCACCGCGATCGACACCAAGCCGCGCGAGTCGGGCGCGGCATGTGCCCGGCTGCTGTTCGACGTACTCGCCGGCGATGCCGACGACGGCGCCGAGCGCTACGTACCCATCGAGCTGCACACCCGCCCCTCCACGTCACGCTGAGGAGAGGATCCCGGCCCCGTGAGGAGAGGATCCCGGCCCCGTGAGGAGAGGATCCCCGCCCGCCGTGGAGAGGATCCCGGCCCCGTGAGGAGAGGATCCCCGCCCGCCGTGGAGAGGATCCCGGCCCCGTGAGGAGAGGATCCCCGCCCGCCGAGGAGAGGATCCCGCCCCCGGGGCGGCCAGAAGTCTCTCGCGAGGGGGCCGCAACTCTCTCGTGAGGGGGGCCACAACTCTCTCCTCACCGGGCCGGGATCCTCTCCTCAGCGTAGGGTGCACGGGTGCCTGAGCAGCCCGACGAGCATGCGCCGGCCGAGCGGCACGTACGCCTGCTCGGTGCGACCGACGTACGCCGGCTCGCGGACGAGCTCGACGTACGCCCGACCAAGCAGCGCGGACAGAACTTCGTCGTCGACGCCAACACCGTCCGGCGCATCGTCCGCACCGCCGGTCTACGCGCCGACGACACCGTCGTCGAGGTCGGCCCGGGCCTCGGTTCGCTCACCCTCGCGCTCCTGGAGGCCGTCGAGCGGGTCGTCGCGGTCGAGATCGACGACGTCCTCGCGTCCGCGCTGGCCGCGACGGTCGCCGAGTACGCTCCGGACGACCAGGACCGGCTCGACGTCGTGCAAGGCGACGCCATGCGCGTGACCGAGCTGCCGGCAGAGCCGACCGCGCTGGTGGCGAACCTCCCGTACAACGTCTCCGTCCCGGTGCTGCTGCACCTGCTCGGCGCGTTCCCCTCACTACGCTGCGGTCTCGTCATGGTGCAGTCCGAGGTTGCCGCGCGGCTGAGTGCCCGACCCGGATCGAAGGTGTATGGGGTGCCCAGCGTCAAGGCGGCGTGGTACGCCGACGTACGCTCCGCGGGCAACGTGTCGAGATCGGTGTTCTGGCCGGTCCCCAACGTCGACTCCGGCCTCGTCGCGTTCGAGCGCCGAGAGTCGCCGAAGGGAGCGCGTCGCGAGCAGGTCTTCGCGGTCGTCGACGCGGGCTTCGCCCAGCGTCGCAAGACCCTCCGGGCGGCACTCGCGGGCCTCGCGGGCTCTCCTGCGGCCGCCGAGACAGCCCTGCGCGCAGCGGACGTATCCCCGCAGTCGCGGGCCGAGGCGCTCGATGTCGAACAGTTCACAGCCGTTGCCCGGGCGCTGACTTTGAACATGGCCTAGGTTGGTCAGCGTGAGGTCATCGACGGCGCGGGTGCCCGCCAAAATCAACCTGTCGTTGGGCGTCGGCAGCGTACGCCCCGACGGGTATCACCCGTTGGCGACGGTCTACCAGGCGGTCGGACTCTGCGACGAGGTTCGCGCGAGTGAGGCGGCCGACGACTCGGTGACCGTGCGCGTACACGCCGACGCCGACCAGGGCGAGGAGCTCACCGACGTACCCGTCGGCATCGAGAACATCGCCGTACGCGCGGCGTTGCTGCTGCGGGAGTCGGCGGGGATCGACGACGGCGTGGCGCTGTCGATCCGCAAGGCGATTCCGGTCTCCGGGGGGGATGGCGGGCGGTTCGGCCGACGCGGCCGGCGCACTGGTCGCCTGCGACGACCTCTGGGGCCTGCGTACGCCCAAGATCGAGCTCGAACGCATCGCCAGGCAGCTCGGCAGCGACGTGCCGTTCTGCCTCGCCGGCGGCAACGCGATCGGCAGTGGCCACGGCGAGGTGATCAGCCCGGTGTTGGCGCGCGGCTCGTACCAATGGGTGTTCGCGCTGGCGCACGAGGGCATGTCGACGGCGAAGGTGTACGCCGAGTTCGACCGGCTCAGCGACGGCTCCGAGGTTCCCGAGCCCGAGGTCGACGACGCCCTGATGGCGGCGCTGCGCGCGGGCGACGCGGACGGGCTCGGTGCGGCGTTGTCCAACGACCTGCAGGATGCCGCGATCTTCCTTCGCCCCGAGCTCGCCGAGACGCTCGCGATCGGCGAGGAGTGCGGTGCCCTCGGCGCACAGCTGTCCGGCTCGGGTCCCACGGCGATGTTCCTCGCCCGCGACGAGCAGCACGCGATGGACATCGCGGTCGCGCTCGCGAGCGCGCAGGTCGCCGCCGACGTCGTGCAGGCGGCCGGACCGGTGGTGGGCGCCCGCCTTGTCTAATCTCGTCAACCTGGAGCGCGTCGACAAGGCGTACGGCATCCAGGCGCTGTTGCACGAGGTCAGCCTCGGCATCGCCGCTGGCGACCGCATCGGTGTCGTCGGCCGCAACGGCAGCGGCAAGACCACCCTGCTCCGTGTCCTCGCGCGGCGCGAACCCCCGACTCCGGGCGCGTCTCGCATGCCGGCGACCTCGTGATCGGCTATCTCGCGCAGCACGACGAGTTCGACGACTCGCACTCGGTACGCGAGGCGGTGCTGGGCGGACGTGCCGACCACGAGTGGGCGGCCGACCGTACGACCCGCGAGGTCGTCGAGGTACTGCTCGCCGGACTCCCCCTCGACCGCGCGATCACCGGGCTCTCCGGCGGCGAACGGCGCCGGGCGTCGCTCGCCCGGCTGCTCCTCGAGCCGACCGACCTGCTGCTCCTCGACGAGCCGACCAACCACCTCGACATCGACGCGATCGCCTGGTTGGCGGCCCACCTCGCGGCGCGCCGCGGTGCCCTCGTCGTCGTCACCCACGACCGCTGGTTCCTCGACGAGGTCTGCACGGGCACCTGGGAGGTCCACGGCGGCTCCGTCGCAGCGTACGAGGGCGGGTACGCCGCGTACGTGCTCGCGAAGGCCGAGCGCCAGCGACAGGCCGGCGCCCGCGAGCAGCGGCGGCGCAACCTGATGCGCAAGGAGCTCGCCTGGCTGCGGCGGGGCCCGCCTGCGCGGTCGTCGAAGCCGCGGTTCCGCATCGACGCGGCAAACAGCCTGATCGAGGACGAGCCGCCGCCGCGCAACCGGCTGGAGCTCGAGCGGTTCGCGACGGCGCGCCTCGGCAAGGACGTCGTCGACCTCGAGCATGTCGACCTCACGCTCGGCAGCCGTACGCTGCTCGACGACGTGACGTGGCGCCTCGGTCCCGGCGAGAGGGTCGGCCTGGTCGGCCCGAACGGCATCGGCAAGAGCAGCGTCCTGCGGCTGATCAGTGGTGATCTTCAACCGGACGCCGGTCGCGTCAAGCGGGGCCGCACGGTCGACGTCCGGTACCTGTCGCAGACCCTCGGCGAGCTGGAGCCGGGCGTACGCGTGCTCGACTCCGTGCGCGGCAACGAGCTGACGGCGTCGAAGCTGCTCGAGTCGTTCGGGTTCACCGGCGATCTGCTCACGTCGCGCATCGGCGACCTGTCGGGCGGCGAGCGACGCCGGCTGCAGCTGCTGCGGCTGCTGCTGGAGGAGCCGAACGTCCTCCTGCTCGACGAGCCGACCAACGACCTCGACATCGAGACGCTGAACGTGCTCGAGGACTACCTCGACGACTGGCCCGGCACGCTCATCGTCGTGTCACACGACCGGTACTTCCTCGATCGCGTCACCGACGTCGTCTACGCGGTACGTGCCGGCGGGCGGATCGAGATGCTCGTACAGGGCATCTCGGGTTATCACGCCGAGCAGCGGTTCCTCGGCGGCGTGCATGCGGTCGAGGCCGCAGAGCCGGCGCCCGCGGCCGACGAAGCACCGAGCGGTCCGTCGGCCGCGGAGGTACGCGAAGCGCGCAAGGCGATGGGTCGGATCGACCGTCGGCTGACGCGGCTCGCGTCTCGGTCCGAGGAGCTGCACGAGCAGATGATCGAGTCCGCGACCCAGTACGAGTGCCTGGCGCAGCTGCAGGAAGACCTCGCCCGCGTACAGGCCGAGCGCGAGGCGCTCGAGGAGGAGTGGCTCGAGGCGGCCGAGACCGCCGGCGAGTGAGAGCCGAGCTACTGCGCGAGGCTCCCGACGGTGATCGTCCACTCCCGTAGCTCGCGGTCCTTGGTGACGTCGAGCTTCGTGTACGGGTCGCGCTCGACGAGTTGCTGCGCGGCGGCCTCGTCCTCGGCACTGAGAATGATGATGCCGCCCGTGCGGTCGGCGAGGGGCCCGGCGAGCACGAGTGCGCCTTCGCTGTGCAACGCGTCGAGGTGGGCGAGGTGGTCGTCGCGACGCTCGGCGCGCAGCGGGGTGTCGTTGTAGGCGTACGTCAGGACGAAATGTGCCATGTCGGTCTCCTTGGTCGGTGGGTGACGAGAAACGGGGGAAGCTAGCGGGTGACGACCGCCTGGGTCTGGCGACCGAGCGACTCGATCTCCAAGGCGACCGTGTCGCCCTGTGCGAGGTACGGGAACCGTCCGGAGAGCGCGACGCCCTCCGGCGTGCCCGTGAACACCAGGTCGCCCGGCTCGAGGATCATGCACTGAGACAGGTGCCAGACGAGGTACGGGACGGAGAAGATCAGGTCGGCGGTCGTCGAGTCCTGACGGGGTTCGTCGTTGACCCAGGAGCGGATCGCGAGGCTTGCCGGGTCGAGGTCGTCGGTGACGACCGACGGGCCTAGCGGCCCGAAGGTGGGAAAGCACTTCCCCTTCGACCACTGCCCGACCGACAGGTCGAGCTGCCAGTGCCGCTCCGACACGTCGTTGCCGATGGTGTACCCGGCGACATGGGCGAGTGCGTCGTCGACGGATCCGATCCGGTCGGCGCGCTTGCCGATGACAACGACCAGCTCGACCTCCCAGTCGGTCTTGACGCTGCCCGGCGGCAGGACGACGTCGTCGTCGGGACCCACCACGCAGCTGGGATGTTTGAAGAACACGATGGGGTTCTCCGGAGGAGGGCTCCCCGACTCGGCCGCGTGTGCCGCGTAGTTCTGGCCGATGCAGACGACGGCCGACGGGTTCGCGACGGGCGGTCCGATGCGCAACGTCTCGACATCGGGCAATGGTGCGAGCCGCCCCGACCCCAACGCCTCGCGTACGCGCTCGACTCCGTCGGAGGCGAAGAACGCGCGGCCGATGTCGTCGGTGAGCGGCGACAGGTCGTACGTCGTGCCGTTCGCGCGTACCGCGGGACGCTCTGCGCCGCGGTCCCCGAGTCGCATCAGTTCCATCTCTGGCTTCCTTTCGGTCCGGTACCTGAGTGGCCGGACGGTTTCGTCAGTCGTCGAGGCCGTACACCCGGCGCGCGTTGCCCGCGAAGACGGCATGCTGGTCGGCCGCTGACAGGTTGCCGAGCGCATCCCGCCAGGCGTCCACGAGTGGCGGCATCTCGGTCCAGATCTTCTCGACCGGGAAGTTCGTACCGAACATCGCGCGGTCGGCGCCGAACAGGTCGATGACTTCGCCGGCGACGAACTCGATCAGCCCTGCATCGACCCGGTGCACGAAGGTTCCCTGCCCGGTGAGCTTCACGACGACGTTCGGCTGCTCGGCGAGTGCGTGCATGCCCGCCCGCCACTCCTCGACCTCGGCCGGGTCCTGGCTCACCAGCATGCCCGCGTGTACGAGGACGAACGGCGTGTCGGGATTCTCCGCGACGAGTCGAGCCGCGTCTCGCATCTGCGGCGCGAAGACCTGAAGCTCGAACAGCCATCCGAGGTCTCGCAGCGCGGCGATGTTCTTGCGGAAGGTCGGGTCCGACATCGCGTCGGGCGTCGATGCGAAGCGGAACTCCGGGCGCTCGTGCCAGTGCAGCTGCAGGCGGGTTCCGCGAACGAGCGATGAGATCGAACGCTGTTCGAGCATGACGTCGACGGCGTCGTCGCCGAACAGGTCGGTGCAGCTGATGACGGCCGCGGGCCAACCGGATTCGCGATGGACCTGCTCCAGCCAACGGACCTCGTCGACAACCCTGTCGAGCGGCCAGTTCGCCTGTACGTAGACCGACTCGACGATGCCGGACGGGGTGGCGTCGTCGATGTACTCGTCCATCAGGTAGTCGCGCTTGATCGACTCGTACGAGCCGAAGATGCGCGGCACCGTCGGACCGTACAGCCACTCCATGTCCTGCTTGCGCCAGATGTGGTGATGGGCGTCGACAATGGGGCCCGCGTACCTGGAATCGCTCATGAGGCACTCCTCGTCGTCTCGGGGATCCGATCGCGGCGTTCACCGATGTGGTGTCGCTCGGACGTGCAGGTCGCCCGAAGCCGCTCGAGTTGCGTACGAGCGGAGGTGAGGTCGTCGACCCCCGCCAAGGCGTCGAGGTCGGCGAGAATTCCGGCCATCCCCCGGGTACGCGGGCGATAGGCCGGGTCGACGGCAAGGGGAGACCACCAGACGAGGCGGTGGCTGAGCAGCGAGAGCCGTCGGACCGTGCGATGCATCTGCTGGCATTCTCCGCGTTCGAGTCCGTCCGAGAGCACGATGACCACGGCATCACGGGCGGTCGCGACGTAGCGCGGGTTGTCGAGGAACTCGTCGATGACGGCGCCGATCCGGGTGCCGCCGTCGACGTCGCGCACGAGGTCGGTGAGCGACCCGAGCGCGGCGTCGACGTCACGGGTTCTCAACGCGGGGGTGACACGCGTCAATCTGGTGCCGAAGGTGAACGCCTCCGCGCGCTCACACCCGGCGATCAATGCGTGTGCGAGGCGTAGGTACGCCGTGCTGTACTGCTTCATCGACCCAGAGACGTCGATCAACAGCAGCACCCGACGTTGACGTCGTGGCCTACTGCGGCGACGCAGCACGATGATCTCGCCTTGCGTACGCCGGGCCAGAGTGCACACCCGCCGAAGGTCCAGCCAGTGCCCTCGCCTCGACGGCTTCCGCCGGTACGACCGGACGGCAGGGATCACCGTGGGCGCGAGCTGTCGAATGCGAGCCATCTCGTCGAGGGCCGCGCGGGGCGCGACGTCGAAGCGTCGTCGATGCTCGAGGTCGGCCGCACTCGGCTCCAGGCCGTCGTCCGTGCCACGGGGATCGACGTTCTCGGCCGTCGCAGTGGCGTCACGCCCCACCGGCCCCGGGACCTCGCCGTCGTCAGCGGGCCCGTCCTCGGGCGCCGGGCTAGGCGGGATGCTCTCGTCGGTGAACCACCGGGCGAAGACCGGATCGAGCACGTCGCGGTCGCGCAGGGAGCTGGTGAGCGTGGTGACGGCGATCCAGTACAGGACGTCGATGGCGTTCGGTCGACCGATCTCGATCCCGTGCAGGAAGTCGAGCTGCTTGGGCGTTGAGACGCAGAGGCCGCTGGTGCGCAGGTCCCGCAGGAAGCCGTGCAGGTGATCCGCCAGCTGACTCTCGAGCCGCGGTGCCGGCACCCGATGCTCGGCGGCCATCACGTCGAGTACACCTGGGAGTCGTGGCCGTCGACGAGCGCGAGGTCCTCCTCGTGCTTGACGGCCAGTCCGATCGCCGCTCGCATGGCATCGGCCCACTCCCAGCCCTCGTCGGCGAGCGTACGTGCGCCCTGCGCCCAGGCGACGGACTCGGCGATGCCCGGTGGCTTGAGCGGCGCGAGGCCGCGGATCGTGTTGACCGCATCCACGAGGACTGCCGCGCTCCGTTCGCTGAGCCCGGGCGCTCGTGCTCGGACGATCTCCCGCTCGCGATCGGCGTCGGGGAACGGGATCCAGTGGTAGAAGCAACGGCGCTTGAGCGCGTCGTGCAGCTCCCTCGTCCGGTTCGAGGTGAGGACGACGAGCGGCGGGGTCGTCGGGGTGACGGTCCCGATCTCGGGGATCGTGATCTGGAAGCCGTCGAGGAACTCGAGGAGGAACGCCTCGAACTCGCTGTCGGCGCGGTCGATCTCGTCGATCAGCAGGACCGCGCCGCTATCGACACGAAGGGCGCGCAGCAGCGGCCGTTCGAGGAGGAAGTCCGCACCGTACAGGTCCGCGGCTCCACGCTCGCTGGTCTCGGCCGAGCGTAGCTCCAACAGCTGTCGGGGGTAGTCCCACTCGTAGAGCGACTGTGACGCGTCCAGGCCCTCGTAGCACTGAAGCCGCACCAGCTCGCGGTCGAGCGCGCGGGCGAGTACGAGCGCCATCTCGGTCTTGCCGACCCCGGGTTCTCCCTCGAGAAGGAGGGGACGCGACAGGGTCTTCGCGAGGTGGACGGCCGTGATCAGCCCGTCGTCCGCGAAATAGCGCTCGGCGACGAGGCGCTCCGCGAGGTCGTCGCGGCTGAGCGTACTCATTCCCCGAGCCCGGCCTCGCGACGAGCGTCGAGGCCGCGTAGTACCGACTCCGGCGTGAACGGCATCGTGGTCAGGCGTACGCCGCACGCGTCGTAGACGGCGTTCGCGATCGCGGGAATCGGCGCGTTGGCCGTCATCTCGCCGATGCCCTTCGCTCCGTACGGGCCGTTGCTCGCCGGACGCTCGAGCAGGACGCTCGTCTGCGCGGGAGTGTCTGCCGGCCCGGGCATGAGGTACTGGCTGAAGTCGACCGGACCATGCTCGCGCGATGCCGGGTAGTACGGCTCGGTGGTCTCGAAGAGTGCGTGCGACACCCCCATCCAGGCGCCGCCCTCGACCTGTTGCATCGCCATCGCGGGATTCAGTGCCCGGCCGACCTCGTACGTGTTGTGCAGGGCGATGACCTCGATCACGCCGGTCTCGTCGTCCACCTCGACGTCGGCGACCGTGCAGGCGTGGGCCTGACACGAATCGGGGTCCATCTCACCGGTCTCCGGCACGGGTTCGCTCTTCTGCTTCAGGAACATCCCGCGACCCGAGATCGTCTTTCCCTGCTTGAAGTGTGCGGCCATCGCGACGTCGCTGACGTGGATCCGTTTCTCGGGTGCCCCGGTCACCAGGATGTCGCCGGACCCGTCCGTCTCGAGGTCGTGCGCGTCGACCTCCAGCTCCTCGGCCGCGACCTCGAGCATCACATCGCGCGCCTCGCGCGCCGCCATGATGACGGCGTTGCCGACGCGGTGCGTGCCTCGGCTCGCGAACGTACCCATGCAGTGCGGACCGGTGTCGGTGTCGGCCGTGTCGATGATGACGCTCTCGAACGGCATCCCGAGCGTCTCGGCCGCGCACTGCGCGACCACGGTCTTGAGCCCCTGCCCGAGGTCGACCGATGACAGGCTCACGACGAACCCACCGGTGGTCGTCGAGTGGATCAGCGCCTGGGAGGGATCGCCGCCGAGGTTCATCCCGGTCGGGTAGTTGACCGCGGCGTACCCGCGTCCACGGAGCAGCGTCATGGTCGTACCTCCCTCGGAGTCGACGACGACATCGACTCGAACTCGGCGGGCAGCTCCCGATCGACGAGCGTCGCCGCCCGTTGGATCACCTCGATCAGGGCAGTGCCGGAAGCGATCTTCCGGTGTGCCTTCAGATCGCCGTCCCGGTACGCGTTGCGCAGCCGGAGCTCCAACGGGTCCATGCCGATCGCGTCCGCGACGCGGTCCATCTGCGACTTCGAGCGCGAAGTCACCGATCGTGACTCCGAACCCGCGCATCGCGCTGGACGGGGTGCGGTTGGTGTAAACGCAGTGGCAGTCGACGTGGACGTTCGGGATCGTATAGGGCCCGGGCATGTGTGCGGCCGCCTTCGTCGTGCCGTACGGCGAGTGCCTCGAGTACGCGCCCGCGTCGACGTACAGCGTGATCTGGCGCGCCACGATGCGCCCGTCGTCCATCACGCCGTCCTTGATGTAGATGCGTTCGGCGGCACGGGTGGACGAGACCTGCATCTCGTCCTCGCGGCTGTACGCGTACTTGACCGGCCTGTCGGTCAGGGCGGCCGCGACGCAGGCGATCGGTTCGACGATCACGTCGACCTTGCCGCCGAACCCGCCGCCGACCGTCCCGCCGACGACCTGGAGGTCGGTGAACTGCCGGTCGAGGATGAGCGCCGTGTTGTCCAGCGTGAAGAAGGCCGCCTGCGTGTTGCTCCGGATCTGCAGCCGCCCGTTGCCTTGCGGGATGACGATGCAGCCGGTGGTCTCGGTCGGCGCGTGCTCGATCGGCGCGGAACGGTAGTCCCACTCGAACACCCGGTCCGCTGCCGCGAATCCGGCCTCGACGTCGCCCAGCCGGACGCGACGGGCGTGATGGCCCTCGTACACGAAGTGGTTCGTGCCGGACTGCTTGATGATGGGGGCGTCGGGGGCAAGTGCCTCCTCGACGTCGAGGACCGCCGGTAGGTCGGTGTAGTCGACGACCACCGCTGCCGCAGCGTCGCGTGCGGCGTCCTCGGATTCCGCGACGACCGCGACGATCGGCTCGCCGCGGTAGAGAACCCGGTCCTCCGCCAGCACGGGCTCGTCGTTCGGCTCGACGCCGATCAGTCGCAGCACCGTGTACCAGTTCTCCGGGATGTCGCGGTACGTCAGGGCCCGGATCACGCCCGGGACCGCGAGCGCCTCCGCGACGTCGACCCGGTTGATCGTGGCGTGGTGCCGATCCGAGCGATGGATCGCGATGTACGCCAGGTTCGCCGGGCTGATGTCTTCGAAGAACTCGGTCTGGCCCGTGACGTGACTGCGTGCGTCCGAGCGTCGTACGGAGGTTCCGATGACGTTGAACCCCGAGCCGGAGTCGCGCTCGCTCTCGAAGTAGTCCGGGTCGATCGAGGTCATCAGATCTCACCGCCGGTTGCGGTCGCGGCCTCTTCGGTACGCGCCCGCCCGCGCGCGGAGGCATCGAGAATCGCTCGGACGATCGGTTCGTAGCCCGTGCACCGGCAGACGTTCCCCGAGATCGCCTCGAGAACCTCTTCTCGACTCGGGTCCGGACTTCGCGCGAGGAGCGCCTCGGCCGACATGATCATGCCCGCCGTGCAGAATCCGCATTGGGTCGCGAATCCATCCACGAACGCCTGCTGCAGGTCGTTGAGCTCGCCCTCGGACGCGCGTCCCTCCAACGTATCGACGGCGGCGCCGTCGACCGTCACGACCGGGACCAGGCAGGACACGACGGGCTCGCCGTCGAGGAGCACGGTGCAGCTGCCGCAGGCGCCTTGGGCACATCCGCGTTTTGCCGCGGTGAGGTGCAGGGCCTCTCTCAGGGCCATCAGCAGCGTCGTGGGCGGGCGCGCGATGAACTCCTTGTCCGCGCCGTTCACCGTGAGGTTCACGATCTGGGATGCCATCGATTGTTCCTCCGACGGTTCAGTGGCCGAGCAACGCTCGGCGCAGGTGCGTTGGGAAGACCCGGGTGCGGTACCAGCTCGACGCGTAGGAGTCGCTCGCCGGCGTGAGCTCGGGCATGGCCGCCTCGGCGGCGTCGTGGACGTGGCCGGCCTCGAGACGTTTGCCGACGAGCAGCTGCTCGGCCGGCTCGGCACGGACGATCGTCGGTGCCATCGCGCCGACGGCGATCCGGATGTCCGACACGACATCGGCGCTCTCCGTGACGTGTGCGGCGATCGTGACGATCGACGCGGAGTTCTGCCGTCGCCGTGTCGCCTTGTGGAACCGCAACGCTCCGGGTGCCGGCGTACGGAACCGGATCCGGGTGACGATCTCGGCGGTCTCGAGCCCGTCGACGACGACCGTTCGCAGTGGTTGCGTCCTGGGGCCGGCGGGTCCGACCGTGTCGACCTCGGCGTCGAGCGCGACGAGCGCAACGGCGAGGTCGCCGTACGGCTGCGGCACGAAGCAGTTGCCGGCGATCGTCGCGAGCGTGCGGACCGGGGGAGCCGCGATCGAACCGATGACCGGGGCGAGGTACGAGAGCCGCGGCTCCGCCGCGATGCCGGCCAGCGTCGTACCGGCGCCGATCGCCGTCGTGGTCTCGTCGACGTCGACACCGCGGAGCTCCGCGTCGCGGAGGCTCACCAGTTCGGTGTCCGGCGACGCGTGCGTGTTCAGGTCAGGCATCACGTGTGTCCCGCCGGCCAGGATCGTCCCGCCGTCGGCGAGCGCGGCGACCGCATCCTGCACCGTGCGTGGCCTGTGCACCAGCGTTATCATCGGACTCCTATTATCGATATCGATAATGCACCGTAGCCGCGATGTCATATGCTCGTCAACGACGTACCTGAGCCACATCGCGAGGCTCGGCGAACCGGAGGCTGTGGCGCTTTGCCCGAGACCGAACCAGACATCGTGGGGATCCCCGTGCCTCGCGTGACGAGGCCGACGCTGAGCCAGCAGATCCGCGACGGACTACTCGAGCGGATCTTCTCCGGCGAGATGACGAGCGGCGAGCGCCTCGTCGAGACCCGGATCGCCGCGGAGTTCGGTACCAGTCAGGCGCCGGTACGAGAGGCGCTTCGCGATCTCGAGGGCCTCGGCCTGGTCGAGAATCGCCCGCGTCGCGGGCGCACGGTCGTTCCCTTCGTGGAGCAGACGATTCGCGAGGCGTACCTCGTGCGAGCGGCGTTGGAGGAGACGGCGACCCGGCTGGCGATGCTGAGCGACAGCGTGCCGTTCGCCCGCATGGAGGAGGACGTCACCGACATGTACCGCAGCGCCACCTCCGGCGACATGCGGGCGATGGGGTTGGCGAGCACGCGGTTCCACCGGCAAATCATCGAGGCGAGCAACAACTCGCTGCTGCGCCGCGCGTGGGAGGCCCTGCAGATCGAGGCGCGCACGGCGATCGCACTGATGGTGATCGGGCCGGACCTCGAGCAGGTGGCCGACGAGCATCGTGAGCTCCTCGACTCGTTGCGGGCGGGCGATGTCGACGCCGCCTGCCGACACACCCGTGACCATCAGTGGACGTACGCCGACCTGCCGCACGATGCGTACGGCAGGCCGCGCAACGTCTCGTAGGCGTACGCGAGGAGGCCCTGCCCGGGAGTGGTCAGCAGACCCGTAGGAAGTCGGCCTTGTTGTCGGGAATCACGTAGTACTGGTAGTTCCAGGCAGTCAGCTGCGCCATGGACCGAACCTTGCTCCCAGTCCAGTAGTAGAGCGTCGACTTCGTCCCGTCGGTCTGGTTGTTGACCCACGAGCTGGTCTTGTTGGTGAAGTCGTACCAGCGCAGCTTCTGGAACTTGCACTTGTAGAACTCGAGGCTTCGGCCTTCGAGGACCTCGTCCTCCCAGAGGCACACGCGGCCGTAGTCGCAGCCGTCGTCGCGGCTACCGATGGGCTTGTCCGCGGCGCGCGCACGTGTCTCACCGGGCAGCGGGATCGTCATGACCGCGCCCTTCTCGGGCCAGGCGATCTGATTGAGCCCGATGCGCTCTCCTCCGGGCGCCTTGCGCATGGTCTCGGCGACCTCGGCGTTCACCTGCGCGCGCTCGGCCGAGGTGAGGGTCGACGCGATCGTACGGTCGGTGCCGGACGTCGCTGCGGGCTCGTCCGCCGAGGCGGATCCGGCGAACGAGGTGAGGGCGAGTGCGCCGGCGGCGATGCCCAGTCCGAGACGTGCGTACGTGGTGATGCTCTTCATGGTTCGACTCCTGTCGTGTGGACGAGGTGGTGACTGTCGAGGCCAGGGTGTGCCGTTGCGCTGCCGGATCGCTGACACTCCGCTGCCGGTGCAGCGTCGTCGCAGGTCAGGCGGCGTCGAACGGCGTGACGAGCGTACGCAGCAGCGCGGCGAGCTGCGTGGAGTCCTTGGCCGGGAGTGCCGACAGCAGGTCACGCTCGCGGCGCAGCAGCTCCTCCAGCGCGGCGTCGACGCGCTTGCGCCCCTCGGGCGTGAGCCGTACCTGTACGCCGCGGCGGTCGGACGGGTCGGGGAGCCGCTCGACGAGAGCCCGATGGGCCAGGCGGTCGATGCGGTTGGTCATCGTGCCGCTCGTGACGAGCGTCTCGCGCAGCAGCCGGCCGGGCGAGAGTTGGTACGGCTCGCCCGAGCGGCGCAGCGCCGACAGCACGTCGAACTCCCACGACTCGAGCTCGGAGTCGGCGAACGCCGCCCGCCGTGCGAGGTCGAGATGCCTGGCCAGCCTGGACACCCGGCTGAGTACGCCCATCGGCGACACGTCGAGGTCGGGGCGCTCGCGCTGCCACGCCTCGATCAGCCGGTCCACCTCATCGCTCACGCGGCCAGCGTACCGGGTCAAGATTCTTGACGTCGAGATTCTCGGCGCGCGTACGGCCGTCCGTCGAGACGAATAGACATTTGTTACCCCCTGGCCTAACAAATGTCCATTTGCTCCGAACACCACCGGCCGTCAATAAAGGTTGACGTACGCGCAACGTCAATCTATATTGACGGTATGGCCACGAGATCGGAACTGACGGCGGCGGCGGCCGGGAGCGATCCGGCGACCGGGTTGCGCGCCGTACGCGCGCTGCGCGAGCTCGCGGAACGGCTCGAGGCGCTGCAGGTCGAGCGGGCTCGCGACCAGGGCTGGTCGTGGCAGCAGATTGCGGAGGCGCTCGACGTATCGCGCCAAGCTGCGCACCAGAAGCACGGACGCCGAAAGGGGTAGACATGTTCAACAGGTTCACGAAGGCGGCGCGGGAGTCGGTCACCGCCGCGCAGCGGATCGCACAGCAGTCGGGCGCGCGGCGGATCGAGCCGGCGCACCTGCTCGGCGGAGTCGTCGAGTCCGGCGGTCCGGGCGGCGACGCTCTCGAGTTCGTCGGGCTGGATCAGGCCCACCTCGACGACGGTGCGCGAGAGGATCCGCTCGACCCCCAGGCGCTCGCCATCTTGGGCATCGACCTGAGCGAGGTGCGCGGTGCCGTCGAGGAGTCGTTCGGCGAGGGTGCGCTGAGCCGCGCGCCGCGACGGTCGAAGCGGGGCCGGGTGCCGATGAGCCGCTCGGCCAAGTCGGCCCTCGAGCATGCGCTTCGCAACGCCACGAGGCTGGGCCACGGCTGGCTCGACACCGGCCATCTCGTGCTCGGCGTACTCGACGCCGACGATGCGCCCGTACGTGCGACACTCGCGCTCGCCGATGTCGATCCCGCCGTGCTTCGCCGCGAGGTCGAGCGGCGGATCGCGGCCGGCGCGGCCTAGCGGGGCGATCCGCGTTGCGATCGGTTACGCCCCGGTCGCTACCTAGTGGGTCTGGGCGTAACCGATCGCAAAGGAATGAGATCTGGGCGTAACCGATCGCAAAGGAATGAGATCTGGGCGTAACCGATCGCAACGCGGCCACTCTCTCGGCATCGTGTATCTTGACGTCGAGAGAAATTGGAGAACGCCGATGCCCCAGTGGAGCCCGACGACCTACCTGCGGTACGCCGGCGAGCGCGGCCGGCCGTTCGTCGACCTGGTCGCGCGCGTACCGATCGAGCCGGGCACCATCGTCGACCTCGGGTGCGGCCCCGGCCAGCTGAGCGACGTCCTGCGTACGCGCTGGCCCCGGGCCGACATCCTCGGTGTCGACTCCTCGCCCGAGATGATCGAGCGTGCCCGTCGCGACGACGCTGCCGAGCGCACGTCGTACGTGCTGGGCGACATCGCAACCTGGCAAGCCGAAACCCCGGTCGACCTGATCGTGTCCAACGCCGCGTTCCAGTGGGTTCCCGACCAGCTCGAGGTGATCCCGCGACTGCGCGAACACGTCGCGCCCGGCGGTGTGCTCGCCTTCCAGGTGCCGAACAACTTCGGCGAGCCGAGCCATGTGCTCCTGCGCGAGCTCGCCGCTGACCCGCGCTTCGCACCGCACCTCGGCGGCATCGAAGGCGCCCGCGGCGTCGACCCCAGTACGTACCTCGACCTCCTCGCGGCCGACGGGTGGTCAATCGACGTGTGGGAGACGACGTACTTCCATGTGCTCGAAGGTGACGACCCGGTGTTCGCCTGGGTGTCCGGCACCGGCGCGCGACCGTTCCTGCAGGCCCTGCCCGATGAGCTCCGCGGCGCCTTCGAAGCCGACTACCGGGCCGCCTTGCGCGACGCGTACCCGAAGCGCGCGTACGGAACCGTGCTGCCGTTCCAGCGTGTGTTCGTCGTGGCGAGGAGGGAAGTGTGATCCGGGAGGCTCAACCCGCCGACCTACAAGGGATTCTCGCGCTTCTTGCCGAGGACGCGATCCGTTCCTTCGAGGAGCCGGCCGCGCCGACCGCACGCCAGCGCGCGGCCCTCGACGAGCTCATCGCCGACCCCGCCCACGAGGTGCTTGTCGACGAGCGCGACGGGCGTCTCGTCGCCACGGCACAGGTGAGCTGGCTGCGGGTGCTGATCTATGACGGCGGGCTGATCTGCCAGATCGAGTCGGTACGCACGGCGTCCGACCTGCGTGGGCAGGGCATCGGCAAAGCGCTGATGGAGTACGTGGTCGACCGTGCGCGCGAACGCGGCTGCGCCCGCATCCAGCTGACGACCAACAGTCAACGCATCCGAGCTCACCAGTTCTACGAGCGCCTCGGCTTCACTGCCTCGCACGTCGGCATGAAGCTGCAGCTCGTCGGTGCCGATGCGGGCCTCCGGGGTCGGCCCGAAGGGAGTAGCACATGAAGCTGCATCACGTACAGGTCTCCTGCCCGCCCGGCGGCGAAGGCTCGGCGCGAAAGTTCTACGCCGAAACGCTAGGCCTGCTTGAGATACCGAAGCCGCCGCTGCTGGCGGCGCGCGGCGGTGCGTGGTTCGCCGACGACGACTTCGAGCTCCATGTCGGCGTCGAAGCCGACTTCGCGCCTGCCCGCAAGGCGCATCCCTGCTTCGCCGTCGACGACGTCGATGCGTACGCGGCGCGCGTCGGTGCTGCCGGGTACCCCGTGGAATGGGACGACACGATCCCGGACGTACGCCGCTTCCACACCGCCGACGGGCATGGCAACCGCGTCGAGGTACGAGCGCAGCTCACGTCTCGTTGAGCGTCGGCTCCTGCTCGAGCCCGGACAAACCGCGCCAGGCGAGGTTGACCAGGTGCGCGGCCACGACCTCCTTGCTCGGTTCGCGGGCATCGAGCCACCACTGACCGGTGGAGCCCACCATGCCCACGAGCATCTGCGCGTACATCGGCGCCAGTGGTGCCTCGTAACCGCGGTCCTTGAACTCCTCGATCAGGATGTCCTCGACCCGGCTGACGACGTCGCCGATGATCGTGACGTACGTGCCGGACGACCCGACAGGGGAGTCGCGGACGATGATCGCGAAGCCGTCGGACGAGCCCTCGATGTAGTCGAGCAATGCGAGCGCGGCCTGTTGGAGGAGCTCGCGGGGGTGCCCAGACGTCAACGCAGACTGCATCATCGTCAGCAGCGTGCGTACCTCGCGATCGACGACGACCGCGTACACGCCTTCCTTGCCGCCGAAGTGCTCGTACACGATCGGCTTCGAGACATCGGCACGCGCCGCGATCTCCTCGACCGTGGTGCCGTCGAAGCCGCGTTCGGCGAAGACGCCGCGGGCGATCGAGATCAGCTGCTCGCGCCGCTCGGCCGACGTCATCCGCGTACGCGGGACTCGGCGCGCACGCGGCACGACCTCTGCGGGCTCGGCCGAGCCGGACTCCGCAGAGGAGTCGGTGGGAGTCATGTCACCAGCCTCCCAACGTCAGACTCGTCGTGCCTCCAGGCGCGATGCCACCGGCCAGCGTACGTCGTGCACCCACCCGAGCTTCTCGAACAGCCAGATCGTGCGTGCGGAGATGTCGAGCTGCGCGCGGAGTACGCCGTGGCGCGCGCAGGTCGGATCGGCGTGGTGCAGGTTGTGCCACGACTCGCCCATCGACGGGATCGCGAGCCACCAGACGTTGCCGGAGCGGTCGCGGGTACGGAACGGGCTCTCGCCGATCGTGTGGCAGATGGAGTTGATCGACCAGGTGACGTGGTGCAGCAGGAAGATGCGCACCAGCGTGCCCCAGAAGAACGCGGTCACCGCGCCCTGCCACGACCAGGTGATCAGGCCGCCGGCGACCGGCGCCGCGAGCAGCGAGACCAGCACCAGCCACGGGAAGGCGCGCCCGATGCGCACGATGTCGTTGTCCTTGAGCAGATCCGGTGCGTACTGGCGCTGCGGCGTCTGGTCGGCGTTGAACATCCAGCCCATGTGGGCGTACGCGAACCCCTTGCTGAGCGCGCCGATCGACTCGCCGTAACGCCACGGCGAGTGCGGGTCGCCATCGCGGTCGGAGAACTTGTGATGCTTGCGATGGTCGGCGACCCAGCGGGTGACCGGACCCTCGATGGCCATGCTGCCGGCGATCGCGAGGGCGATCTTGACGCCGCGGTTCGGCTTGAACGACTTGTGCGTGAACAGCCGGTGGTAGCCGACGGTGATGCCCAGCGCCGTCACGGCGTACAGCACCATCGCGATCACGACGTCGCTCCAGCCGAGCCAGCCGCCCCACGCGACGGGGATCGCGGCGAGCGTCGCGAGGAACGGCACGACGACGAAGGCGCCGAGGGCGAGTTGCTCCTTGCGGCTCGGCGGAGCGCCGCTCGTGCCATGCGCCCCGGGCTCCGGGGTGCCGTGAGTCTCCTGGGCTGAGTCGGACTCGGATCCGGCGATCGATGGTGACGTCATGTGGCCTTCCTCGGTGCCGAGAGGGGAGAGGAGGTCTCGCCCGACACCCGCTAACCTACGTGTGCGTAAGTTTCAGTGTGACGGCTACCACGGCGTACGGCAACCTCCTCGTACCGCCGCGTCGCTGCCCCCGGGGCAGACCCGGATGCGGTCAGGCCGCAGGGTTTCGTACGCTGGCGTGCACGATCCCCGGTTGGTCTGTCGGCAGGGCCCGCCGCACTTTGAATGCGGATAAAGCGACGTAGGTTCGACTCCTACCCGGGGAGCCATGTCCGCAGCCCAGGCCAGGGAGCTTACGCAGATGAGTGACGTACGTCCGGTGACGGTGATCGTTCTCGCGGCGGGGGCCGGTACGCGGATGAAGTCGCGTACCAGCAAGCTGCTGCACCCCATCGGCGGGCGCACGCTGATCGGGCACGCGCTCGCCGCAGCCGAAGGCATCGAGCCCGACCGGGTCGTTGCCGTGACCGGCCACGATCGTGAGCAGGTCGAGGCGCACATCGCGGAGATCGCGCCAGATGCCGCGACCGCCGTACAGCAGGAGCAGAACGGCACCGGCCACGCGGTGCGGTGCGGTCTGACTGCCCTGCCCGAGCAGCCTTCCGGCACCGTCGTGGTGACGTACGGCGACGTACCGCTGCTCGAGGCCGCGACCGTTCGGGCGTTCGTCGGCGACCATCAGGCCGGCGGCCGCGACGTGAGCGTGCTGACCGCAGAGGTCGACGACCCGACCGGCTACGGGCGGATCGTCCGTGACTCGCACGGCGCCGTCTCCCGGATCGTCGAGCAGAAGGACGCCACCGACGCCGAGCGGGCGATCCGCGAGATCAACAGCGGCATCTTCGCGTTCGACGCGGCCTACCTCGTCGCCGCGCTCGCGCGCATCGGCACCGACAACGCGCAGGGCGAGATGTATCTCACCGATGTGGTCGAGATCGCGCGCGCCGACGAACGCGTGGTCGGCGCGTACGTGCTCGACGACGTGTGGCAGACCGAGGGCGTCAACAACCGCGTACAGCTCGCGACGCTCGGCGCCGAGCTCAACCGCCGGACGCTGCGCCGCTGGATGCTCGACGGCGTCACCGTTGTCGACCCGGACGCGACGTGGGTCGATGTCACGGTCAGGCTCGCGCCCGACGTGACGCTGCTGCCTGGCGTACAGCTGCACGGCGCGACCGAGGTCGCGTCGGGAGCGACGATCGGGCCCGACACGACGCTGACCGACGTGACGATCGGGGAGCGTGCGCAGGTCGTACGCACCCACGGCAGCGGCGCCGTCATCGGTGCCGGCGCGACGGTCGGCCCGTTCGCGTACCTGCGACCCGGTACGTCGCTCGGCGACGGTGCGAAGATCGGCACGTACGTCGAGACCAAGCAGGCGACAATCGGCGACGGCGCGAAGGTGCCCCACCTCAGTTACGTCGGAGACGCCACCGTCGGCGATCACACGAACATCGGCGCGGGCACGATCTTCGCCAACTACGACGGCATGAACAAGCACCGGACGACCGTCGGCCGGCACTGCAAGACCGGCTCCAACAATGTGTTCGTCGCGCCCGTGACGATCGGCGACGGCGCCGCGACCGGGGGCGGCACGACCGTACGAGACGACGTGCCTCCGGGTGCGCTCGCCGTGTCGGCCGGACCCCAGCGCAATATCGACGGATGGGTGTTCAAGCGCCGCGCGGGTACCCCGGCGGCAGACGCCGCGGGTGCCGCCGCAGCGGGTAGCGCCGACGTCGTGCACACTGATAGTGCAGCGACCAGCGACGAGGAGTAGCACCCGTGGGCAGTCTCGAGCGCACGACCAAAAAGAACCTGATGGTGTTCTCCGGAAGAGCGCACCCCGCGCTCTCCAAGGAGGTCGCCAGACTGCTCGGCATCGGGCTCGTCCCGACGGCCTTGTACGACTTCGCGAACGGCGAGATCTACGTCCGTTACGAGGAGTCCGTACGCGGCTGCGACGCCTTCGTGATCCAGAGCCACACGGCTCCGATCAACGAGGCGATCATGGAGCACCTGATCATGGTCGACGCGCTGAAACGCGCCTCGGCCAAGCGCATCACGGTGATCCAGCCGTTCTACGGGTACGCCCGCCAGGACAAGAAGCACCGCGGCCGCGAGCCGATCTCGGCGCGGCTGATGGCCGACATGTTCAAGGTCGCCGGCGCCGACCGGCTGATGACCGTCGACCTGCACACGGCGCAGATCCAGGGCTACTTCGACGGACCGGTCGACCACCTGCTCGCGATGCCGATCCTGGCGGACCACGTCGAGGAGAAGTACGGCGGCGAGCCGCTCGCGGTCGTGTCCCCCGACGCCGGGCGGATCAAGGTCGCGGAGGCATGGTCCGAGCGACTCGGTGGGGCGCCGCTGGCTTTCATCCACAAGACCCGCAACATCGACCGGCCGAACGAGTCACAGGCCAACCGCGTCGTCGGTGAGGTCGAGGGCCGGGTGTGCGTACTCGTCGACGACCTGATCGACACCGGCGGCACCATCGTGCAGGCGGCCGAGGCGCTCAAGGCCGACGGCGCCGCCGATGTCGTGATCGCCGCGACGCACGCTGTGTTCTCCGGCCCCGCGGTAGACCGGCTGAAGAACAGCGTCGTACGCGAGGTCGTGGTGACCAACACGCTGCCGATCGCCGACGAGTGCCGCTTCGACAAGCTGACCGAGCTGTCCATCGCACCGCTGCTCTCGCGCGCCGTACGCGAGGTGTTCGAGGACGGTTCGGTCACCAGCCTGTTCAACGGCCGCGCCTGACCGAATCTCGGTCGTTCCTCGCCATGTGGTTCCGGTGAGCGTTCGCTGATCACGCGCCCGTCGGCGCGTGCTTCGTCGTCACTGCACGGTCACGGCGAGGCGGCAGTCCGTCCTGCGGGCGTTCGAGGGCGCGCACCTCGTACTCGAACGCCGAGCCTCACGCCGGCGGTCGCGTGCGCTCTGCCCACGGCTGCACGGTCATCTCGACCTGCTGGATGGTCTGCCGACGCTGCCGAGCGACGTCGCCTTCGCGCGGCAGGCACTCGTGTAGGAGGGCGATCCACTGCATCGCGGTCGCCCGTTCGCGCTTGCTGAGACCCTTGTCGAACACCCGGGTGTACGCCTCCGCGACGTCGGCCGCGGCGGGCGTACCGCCCACGACGTGGAGGGCGAGGTCGGCGTCGGCAAGCCTGAGCCGTTCGAACGGCGCGGCCGACCACGGCGCCTCCTCGGCCAGCTTGCGGACCTGGCGGATCCGCTTGACCATCTCCTCGACCCTGCCGGAGTCGACCGGGCCGCCGTTCGCCTCGTGAACCGCCCCGAGCCATTCGAAGACGATGGCGGCAAGTGTGGTGTACTGCCGGTCCTTGCCGTCCATGAATGCGCCGGACGCCTTCTGGAACGCCCGCCACGCGGCGGTCAGGTCGCGTTGCATGGCCGCTCGTTCCTCGCTGCAATCTCGGTCGGGCTCACCGCTCCGCTCGTCCCTCGATGCACGATTCGCCGCTCCGTCTCCTCGCCGCTCGGCGATGCGGCACCACAGCCGGTGCTGGCGGAGGTTCGCCTCGGCCTTGAGCAGCTCAGGGTCTGCCGGCTCGGAGTCCGCGGACTGCGTCGACAGCTCACGCCACAGTCCCAGCAGGTGCTGAGCGGTAGCGAAATGGTCTTGGTTGTCCTCGGTGCCGATGCGCAGGTGCTCGGCGCCGAGGTGGGTGTGCGCGCCCATCAGCTGCGCGATGATGTCGAAACCCGCCGTCGCGCCGCCGGTGCGCAACG
This sequence comes from Solicola gregarius, assembly GCF_025790165.1. Lineage (GTDB taxonomy): Bacteria > Actinomycetota > Actinomycetes > Propionibacteriales > Nocardioidaceae > Solicola > Solicola gregarius. Next base: position 1,150,951 of record NZ_CP094970.1, on the reverse strand, counting down.
CGTCGTTGTACGAACCGATCGCGCCCTCGTAGTCGCCCAACGCCCGGTACACCTCGCCGATCGCCTGGTGCTCGTTGCCCTGCAGCCAGCCGCGCTGCGCACCGCACTCCCGGGCGTCGTCCAGCTCCGCGCGGATGCACGCCTCGTCGGCATCGTCGGCGAACAGCGCGCGTTGGGTCAGGGTCTCGAGCTGCTCACGGAGCCCGCGGCGAGACGTCGGATCGGTCGCGATGCTGGTCTGGCTGTACCGCTCCAGCTGGAATGCGGGCTCGCCGTACACCTGGTACGCACCCCAGGTGTTCGTCGTCTGGCCGAATCGGTCGTACACGCGCTTGCGGGCGTTCAGGGTCGTGGCACCGAGATTGTCTCCGCTGAGGAGCCCGTCGTAGAAGTGGGTCGCGAAGGCCTCCGCGGCCGCATCGTCGACGGCCCAACCGGCCGCGACGACAGCGCGAATTCCGTTGTCGATGAGCTTGCGCGACACGCTCGAGGCGAGGTGGTCGGGTCTGCCGATGCCGCTGCCGAGGTGGCAGCAGTTGAGGAAGACCAGGTCCGGTGTCGTCTGCATCTGCTCGAACTCGTGGGTGGTGAGGAACCGGTCGGGGCCGATGCAGACACCGCTTCGATCGGGGTCGCTCTCGTCGTACGCGCCGTGCGCGGCGATATGGATGATGCGGTACTCGTGCGCGAACAACGCGTTCATTACGGCCTCGGTGTCGATCCGTTCGTCCTTCTCGTCACGCGAGATCAGCCGGTTCACCTCCCACCCTCTGGTCTCGAGGAGGGTGGCGACTGCGTTGGCCTCACGTACGGCTGCGGCGAGTCGAGGCTTGCCCGGACCGGCGTACGGGTCCCCGATGACCAGGGCCTTGCGGCCGGGCGAGGTGCGGATCATCTCCCGGATGCGGGTCGTCTCTAGCCGGCGGATCATGCCGACCTCGATGGCGATCGGGCGTACTCCGTCGTCGAACGACCGCGTCGCCAGCATCTCGAACGGCAGCGCCGCGGCGGCTCCGTCGAGCAGGTACATGATGTGCTCACTGGGCCGTCCCTGGCCCTTCATCGAGCGCGGTACGAGCAGTTCGTAGAGCGTGTTGTAGACCTGCTCGTCGACCGACGGAGTACGAATGCACTGCTCGACCAGCTCGTCGATCAGCCGGTGCTGCGCGCGGCTGATCAGCGTGGACGCGCCCGCGCTGCGACCGGTCTCGGTGAAGCTGAGCTCGCGCAGCCCGCTGTCCGCGCCGTCGGTTGCCGTGCCGCTCACCCGGATCGTCCGCCAGCGATCGGCGTTGTAGTTGGTGCGGGGTGTGCCAGGGCGCCCCTCGAAGCCCTCTTGCAGTACGCCGGCGATGCGAAGTACGTCGTCCTCGTCGGCTGTTGCATCGGGACGAAGCCTGGCGGCAGCGTGCAGGGCCTCGATCGCGCGGTCTTCGTAGAGCTCGTAGATCTTTAGGGACGCGACATGGTGGGGCAGCCCTTGGTCGCGGACGCGACGGTTGGCGCGCCGTACGCCGGTGAGCAGCGCTCCGACCGCCGAGGCAATGGGCATGGAGCCGAGGCCGGCCGTCCCGATCAGTACGGTTGCGAGTTCCAGTTGCTCCGGCTCCTCGTCGTCGGTCGCGCGGACGGCGACGAGCCGAAGGACGGCCTGCGTGACGCCGGCGGTGAGCTGTCCGGGGCTCAGGTCGCCGGGGTCGCCGATGCCGATCACCGCCGCGCCGGCTCCGGGGCGCTCAGGTCGGACGAACAGCTGGCAGGTGCCGAGCGGCCCGGGGTACTGGCCGAGCAGGCGGTGCCGCTGGAGCGTGCCGTCGAGCCGCTCATCGAGGGCCTTCTCCGCGCCCCCGATCGGCGTGCCGTACTGGGTGCCGACGATGAGCTTCTCCGACGCGCTGGCGAGGTTGCCGTGCACAATGGCGACGTCGAGGGTCGTCTGGTCGCGAGGCGGCGGCAGCGGCGCGTGCATGCCTGCCCAGACGAGATCGTCGGCGGTCGGGAAGACCGCGGGGAAGACGGTCGGTGCGGCCGAGATCTCCTCGACCGGATGTGGTGGCGCGGTCGTCGGCGATGTCGCGCCGACGGTGCCTGCGAGGAGCCCTGCGACCAGGTTGATCGCACCGTCATCGGTCACGAGCCGGTCGAAGGGAAGCCGGAGATAGTGCGTCTCGAGCCCGTCCGCAGCCCGCCCGTCGGCCGCGCTCGGGAGCGCGACGTGCCCGTCGCCGTCGCTGGTGAGTGCAAGGGTCGCAGGGTTGTCCGGGTGCGGAGTCCAGGTGTACGCCGCCCGTCCGAACACGGCCGCGTACCCGTTCCAGCTGGCGGCGGGAGCGTCAACGCCGGCCGGATGTCGTCCGTCGCCCGCGCCGCAGGCGTCGCGTAGGAGCGCCCCGATGACGGACGGGTCGTCGCCGTCGATGAGCGCCAGCGAGGCGGCCAAGGCATCACGCCCCTCGCCGCGTGCGGTGTCGCTCGACGTACCGGCCAGGGCGGGGCTGAGTAGGACGCGCCGACCGCTCAGGCCGCCGATCGGCGAGCCCGGCAGATCATGGGCCAGCGTGACGATGCGACATCCCGAGCCGTGCGCAACCAGGTGAACCGGCTCGCGTACTCCGTCGCTCGCGAGGAGTGTGTTGAGCTCGGTTGCCGCCGACGCCAGCGGCGACCTGCAGTCGTACGCGAACTCGCGTACGTCGTAATGCTCGCCCAGCGCGTCGACCAACCCCGCGTACTGGTCGACAAGGCCGGTCGGAGACCAGGCGCATCGACTCGGGTCGAGGAAGTCGCGGATACCAATCGTCGTCAGGGCGGACGGGTCCGGCCAGGCGGGTTGCCCGTCGACCGTCACCTTGCTGCCGAACAGGTCCGGGACCACGACGACTGTGCCGACCGGGCCTTCGGAGGTGAGGCTGCGAGAGGGCGCACGTTTCGGTGCGGTCAGCGATGCCGCGAAGCCACTCACCGTGCCCAGGTCCTTCGCGTTCAGCCAGCGCTCCATCGCGGCACGCGCGATCTGGTCGGTGAAATAGTTGGAGTGGGAGTATGCGGCGCCCTTGAACATCGCGACCGCGGGTTCGGCACGGGGAACGCCTTCGACCATTGCCGACGTGTTGACGACCATGTCGTGGTCCTCGCGGAAGTACAGATCGGCCCCGAGCACCTTCAGTCGCTTGAGGAGTCCGCTGCCTTCGACGTCGCCGGCGATCGCGGCCATCCGGTCGTTCGCCACGACCCCGGCACGGGTGTTGATGGTCGCGATGAACGGCGACTCGGGCATCTGCGCCTCGAGCCCGGGCACGGCGCGTACATCGCTGCGTTGGTCGAGGAAGGTCAGCAGCAATAGCTTCACCAGCTCGACGACGCCCGTGGCCCGCAGACCGGGAATCAGCCGGAACAGGTTGAACAGGTACGAGGCGTAGCGATCGAGACGGCGTGATGCGAGCAGCGTGCCGCGCGCCGGGCACGCAACCCGGACGAAGCGCTCAACGCTCAGCTCGCGCTCGGCCACGATCGCGCGCAGCTGGGGGAGCGCCTCGATGTCGGGTGCCATCAACGCGCGGTCGTCGACGCCGAAGCGCCTGACCGCCGTCTCGTACGCCTCCAGGTCCGGCTTGATGTGCGCCGCAACCTGTGCGGCCGCGAGGCTCAGTGCCTCGCCGACGAGTCCACCGCGGGAGTGGCTGACGATCTGCAGCCTCGCCCCCGACGGCAGAACCTGCGCCGCGTCGACCGCGTTCTGCACGGGCGTCTTGCCGAGGGTGGCATGTTCGAGCGCGAACGCGCGCCCGGCGTGCCGCTCGGACAATCGGGACCATTCGCGCGTCCCGCGTAGGCCGGGGAAGGCGGCCTCGGTATGGGAGAACGTGCCGTGTAGGAGCAACAGGACGGGTCCGCCGCCGTCGAGGGGTTGCTCGACGCGCTGGCGTGGTTCGAGGAGCAGCCCCTCGTCGACCGCGTACAGGCCGGGAGTCTTCGCCTTCTTGCGGCGCAGGGATGCTTCGGCCTCGTCCGGGACGGGCTTGTCGATCCACTCGGCGATCCGGCGCATGGCTCGGCGTGCCACCGGCGAGATCAGCGTACGGCCGGCCCTGCCGATGACGGCGTCCTTCAGTGCGTCGTCGAGCTCCGCCACGGCGGCCCTGATGTCGGGATCGGTCAACGTGAACGACGACCGCGTCACGCCGACGATCGGGCTGTCTCCGCGGCGAGCGTCGAACAGGTCCTCGAGATGGCCGCTGCGAAGGCCCTTCAGGTCGTTCCTGGCCCGCTCCATCGTGGTGAACCGCACCAGTCCGTTGGCGGTCTCGATCTCGAGGACGTCGGAGTCGTCGCCATCGAGTTCGACGGTCTGCTGGACGTCACGCCCTGCGCTGGTCCGAGTGGTGACCTGCTGGCGTGCTCGGTACGACACCCCCGGGCCGGCCAGCTGCTCGAAGTCGTCGAGCGCGCTGATCGCATCGCCGTGGTCGTACCCCTGAACCAGCAAACCATTGGACATGGCAGGCCTCGCCTTGCTCCAACTTGAGGTTAGACCCGTTCGTGGCGCGGGTATCGGAAACCGGGAAACGGGCGGCCGGGCGTGCCGGTGCCCCGCCGCGGTGTTGCTGTCGTGGCGGGGATTCAGGCGGCGTCGTGTTTTCGCCTGTGCTGGACGGTCGGTGTGGTGCGGCCGGGGAGTTTCGTCGTTGTACCGCCGGTCACCAGATAGGTGCGTCCGGCGGGTGATTGCCAGAGCCAGATCCCGGGGGCGGGTGATTGCACGGTCCATGCGGTGAAGGTTTTCGCGCGATGGTGATACCTACATAGTCGGTGGCCGTTTCTCGAGTCGGTCGGGCCGCCGTCGGCGTGGTTGCGGATGTGGTCGTAGTCGGCGACCCGGGCCGGTCTGGTGCAGTGGGGGAAGGTGCAGGTGCCGGCGTTCGTCAGCGCGAGTTGTTCCTTCAATCGTGGTGGTGCGACGTAGCCTGTGGCCGAGATGGTGGTCTCGAGGTCGATGACGGGTTTGACGGTGATGTGGGAGTGGCCGAGGATCTCGGCGGCTTCGGATCTTGTGATGGCGCCGACGTCTTCGAGTGACCAGGTGCCCCAGCACCGGTCGAAATGGACGTACAGAACGGTGTGCCGCGAGCCGGAGCGGCGCCCTCGATGTGACCGTTCGGGCGACCCGCCGTCGCCAGGCTGGTCGGCCGGCTCCGGCTCCGGCTTCGGTTCGGTCTTGTCGGTCTGGTCGGCGCGGGCTGCCTGGACGTGGTGGTAGAGGTCGTCGAGGGAGTCGGGTTCGTCCAACATCCCGAGGGCGACGGATCGGAGGATGCCGTGAGGGCGGTTGTCGCCGAGGAACCGGAGCGATTCGACGATCTGGTCGAGGCGTTGGTCGAGCCGTTTGCCGTCGTCGAGCGACAGGGTGCCGGAGATGCGGGCGAGTCCGTCGTCGGGCCAGATCGACACACTCCGCCGAGCACTGTTCTCGGTCCGTTGGTTTTCGGCGTCGTCGGGGTCTTCGACGATGCGGATCTGGTCCAGGATCTGGTTCACCCGCCCCATGCCGACTCGCGCGATCAACGGCGTCCCGTCCACATTCGCCGCGGCGAGCCGACGGTCGGCGTCGCCGGCCTGGGCGATGGTGAATCGCCGGGTCTTGCGGGCGACTTTCCGGATCCGCCACGCATCCACCGAACCTTCGTGCAGGCAGGCGAACAGTTGCGGGAGGCGGTAGGTGAGATCCAATGCGTCGGCGATCAGGTCCCGCCCACCGGACGCACTCAAGCCCAGTGCGGGGCCGACCTCACACGCGGCGTACTCCGACACGCTCGGGGTGCCCGACCCGCCGTAACGGGTCCACTCATTGACACCACCGGCCCGTGCGAGGGGCGTACCTGCGGTGTCGGCGAGGTAGCCGAGGAGGGCGTCGTACTGCGCTGCCTCGGTCTGCGCCAGGTGGCGCCGCGCATCCAGCGCGACGTCGAGCCCGTCCTTGGACTCGACGTTATCGGTGAGTGTGGCCGCCCTCATAGAACCTATTCTGCCAGCCGCCACCGACAAGACAGGGTGCTCAGAGGCCTTATCCACAAGGGATTTCGAGAAGTTTTGGAAAATTCGGTCGAGGCCGGCGGGCCTGTGCCGCCGCGAACGGAGACGATCAAGGCGGAAGCGAAAGACTCGCGTGCGCCGCCAGGCGACCCGAGCCGCCCGGGTGCGGATCTCGTCGCCGCCTATCGGTCTGCACCGCCGCGAACGGAAACGGTGAAGGCCGGAAGCGCAGCGCGCAGAAACGATGAAGGCCGGAGCCCACTGCACCGAAACGACGAAGGCGGAACCCCTGCGGCCCCCGATTCGCGCGGCGTGGCCGGGAGAGATAGACTTTTCCGGTTGCCTCGGCGAGGGTCGACGCTCGCGCGTCAACCGTGATCGACGTGGCGTTCGCATCCGCGTGCGCCTCATCGCGCCGCCGGGACAGCGCCAGACTTACACCACTGCGTACATGTACCGAGGAGAGACGTCCCCGTGGCCGAGATCAAGATCCACGCCGAGTCGCGTACCGAGTTCGGCAAGGGTGCCGCGCGCCGCATCCGTCGCGCCGACCGCGTACCCGCCGTCCTGTATGGCCACGGCACCGATCCCGTGCACATCAGCCTGCCCGGGCATGACCTGATGATGGCCCTGAAGAACTCCAACGCGCTGCTGTCGATCGACATCGGCGGCGACAACCACCTCGCGATTCCCAAGCAGGTGCAGCGCGACCCGATCAAGGGCTTCATCGAGCACGCCGACCTGCTGATCGTCAGGAGCGGCGAGAAGGTCGTCGTCGACATCCCGGTCATCGTGACCGGCGAGGTGATCAGTGGCTCGCTCGTCGTGACCGAGATGAACGACGTCTCGGTCGAGGCCGAGGCGACGCACCTGCCCGAGTCGGTCGAGGTGTCGGTCGAGGGGCTCGACGCCGGTGCGCAGATCTTCGCGTCCGACCTCGTGCTGCCCAGCGGCTCCGAGCTGCAGGTCGACCCCGAGCAGCTCATCGTGCACGTCATCGCCGAGCGCACCGAGGAGCAGGTCGAGGCCGAGCTCGCCGAGGCCGAGGAAGAGGCCGGCATCGAGCACGAGGAGCCCGAGCTCGTCGACGAGGAGCCGGCCGCCGAGGGCGACGGGAGCGCCGAGTAGTCCCCGTCCATGTCCGACGTCTGGTTGATCGTCGGGTTGGGCAACCCCGGTCGCACGTACGCGCCGACGCGGCACAACGTCGGGTATCTCGTCGTCGACGAGCTACTCGATCGCGTCGGCGGTTCGTGGCGCTCGCACAAGTCCGGCCGTGCCGAGGTGGTCGAGACGCGCGTCGGCGGCATCCCCGGCGTACGCGTCGTGCTGATGCGTGCGCGCTCGTACATGAACGAGTCGGGCGGGCCCGTCTCGTCGGTCGCGAAGTTCTACGACGTGCCCGGCGAACGGATCGTCGCCGTGCATGACGAGCTGGACATCGACTTCGGCCGGCTCCGGGTCAAGTACGCCGGCGGCGACAACGGCCACAACGGGCTGCGGTCGATGCGGCAGTCGCTCGGCACCGGCGACTTCTACCGGGTGCGCTTCGGCGTCGGTCGCCCGCCCGGTCGCCAGCCCGCGGCCGACTTCGTGCTCCGACCGTTCTCGAGCGAGGAACGAAAGACCCTTCCGCTCGAGGTCGACCGCGCTGCCGATGCGACCGAAAGCGTCATTCTGCGTGGGCTTTCGGCTACCCAAAGTGAGTTCAACTCATAACTTGGACATCCGCCGTAGTTGTCTCCGTGAAAAGCTGAACGAGGGCCTTTCGCGCATGCTATAAATCGACTGGTCGTCTTGTACGACCTCGGTCCGACGCTCCTAGTCTCGGAACGTGACACCCGTCCAGACCGTCGATATTGAAGGAACATGAGCGAGACTCATGTGGGATCCGCGCGGCTCTCCGCGCTGGAGACACCACCATCGTCCCTCGCTATCGACCGGGGCAATTCAATCCCACGCAGAGTGTTTCTCCGCTCACTCAATGTTTATACGGGATTCCTATTCGCCGCGATTGTAGCCGCCTATGTGGCGACGATCGTGCCCGCCGGCCGCACCGCCGAGGTTGCGGCCACCGGTGCCTTGGCCGTGCTCGCGCTCGGGTACGCCCGCGTCCCGTCCGTCGAGCGTGCGTGCTCATGGCTGCCGGTGCGCGACCTCGTGCTCGTCGGCGGCGCGACGCTGCTGGCGATGGCGCTGAGCGGCGCGTACCCGACGTCGGGCCTACGCTCGATCGCGGCCGTGGTCGGCTCGGCCGCGGCGGCGACCGCGCTGACGGTGGCCGTCCGTCGCCGATTGCGTCGTCGGCAGTCCGCGCTGCTCGTCGGTGACCGGCTCGCTGTCGCGCAGTGCATCGAGCACTGGGCGGGGCGGCAGGAGCTCGACATTCGCGGGGTGTGCCTGGTCGAGGCGCCGCACGATGCGAGCGATCGCCCGAGCGAGGTGCTCGGCATTCCCGTCGTCTCGACGATCGACGATGCCCCCGAGGTTGCGACGATGCTGCGCGTCGACCAGGTGGTTGTCGCACCCGGCCCGCTCGTGACGTCCTACGACGTACGCCGGCTCGGTTGGTCGCTGGAGCGTACGCGGATCCGGGTCGGTGTCACCGCGGAGGTGCACGGCGCGGCGCCGCATCGCGTACGCCCGCGGCTGGTCGGCCGCCGGGTCGTGCTCGACGTCGCGCCGAGCGTCCGACCGCGTCTGCACCGGCTGGTCAAGGCGACCGTCGACCGGGTACTCGGCGCCGTGCTGCTCGGTGTGTTCGCGCCGCTGCTCGGTGGGCTGGCGCTGGTGGTGCGCCTCGACTCGCGCGGCCCGGCGATGTTCCGCCAGGTACGCGCGGGGCGCAACGGCACGCCGTTCACGATGTACAAGCTACGTACGATGTGCGTCGACGCGGAGGCGCTCCTCGACGACCTGATCGCGCAGAACGAGGGGGCGGGCCCGCTGTTCAAGATGACCAGTGACCCGCGCGTGACCCGCATCGGCCGGTTCCTGCGCAAGACCTCGCTCGACGAGCTCCCGCAGCTGATCAACGTGGTCAAGGGTCAGATGTCGCTGATCGGCCCGCGCCCGAGCCTGCTGACCGAGGTGGCGAGCTACGACGAGTGGGTCGCGCGCCGCCTCGCCGTCAAACCGGGCATGACCGGGCTGTGGCAGGTCAGCGGACGCTCGAGCCTGAGCTGGAACGACAGCGTCGGCCTCGACCTCGGGTACGTCGACAACTGGACTCCCGCCGGCGATCTGGCGATCGCGATGCGGACGTTCAAGGCCGTGATCCACCGTGACGGCGCGGCGTGACCGGCGGCCGCCCCGGTTACGGCCGTTGCCTCCTCCCGAAGAGGCGGCAACGGACGACATCCATGCGTTAGATGTCGTTCCGCTGCAAGCACCGGACGCAAGTCCATACACTGACGTCGGCTACCCGGCCGTCGGGGGAGCGAAGGAGGGGCACGGGGTGCACGATCCGCAGTACGGAAACGCCTTGGAGTTCGGCGACTACGCCGCCTTCGTCAAACGACGGTGGCGGTGGATCCTCTGCGGTCTTGTTCTCGGCCTGATCATCGGTGCGGCGTACCTCCAGCTCGCGCCCAAGACGTACACGTCAACCTCGAAGGTTCTCGTGTACGCGACCTCGAGCGACACCGAGCTCACCAACGGCGTGACCAGCGAGGGTATCAACCTCGACACCGAGGCGCAGATCGTCCGATCGGCGGCGGTGGCCGACGGCGCGGGAGACGAGCTCGACGACGACTCCAGTCCGGCTCAACTCGCGTCGAACGTGACCGTGACCGTCCCGGCGAACACGACCGTTCTGGAGATCGCGTTCTCCGGATCGACGCCGGCGGAGGCACAGGCCGGCGCGTCCGCGTTTGCGGATGCGTACCTGGACAACCGCGCGAGCGTCGCGCAGGACGCAGTCGACGCCGATGTCGACCGACTGCGCGATCGTGTTGACGACCTGACCGGTCAGCTCACGGATGTCACCCAGCAGATTCGCGAGACGGTCGATGCGTCACAGCGGACGGTGCTCCGCACCCGGCGGATCCAACTGACGGCGCAGCTGGAGACCTTGAACACTCAGCTGGGCCCACTCGAGGGAACGGTTCAGCGGCCGGGCACCGTCATCGTCGATCCACCGCTGCCGAGCTCACCCACCTCACCGCGACCGTTCCTCGTGATGGTGAGCACGGCGTTGCTCGGCTTCCTCGGCGCGCTCGCGGCCGCCATCTTGCGGGAGAAGCTCGACCGGCGACCGCACACCACGCACGATCTGGAGCGCACGTACGGGCTGCCGGTGATGTCGGAGGTCCGGGTATTCGACACGGTCACCGGGATCGTCGACGCTCCGCTGCCCGAGGTGCGTGGCCTCTACCACTCGATCATCGCGGCGTACGGAGGCTCGACCCGCAGTGTCCTCGTGTGCGGACCGTCCGACCAATCGTCTGCCGATGCGATCGGTGCGACCCTCGCTGTGCTCGCGGCACAAACGGGTACGACCACCGTCCACGTCCGCGAGGCGTCCCGGCGTGACGCTGCCGTCCGTAGCGAGGCGCGCGACATCGACCGCCGAGGTGCACTGACCCGCAGGGACTACGCGACTCTCGGTCTGGTGAACGCGGGTGAGCTGCGGCACCGCCGTATTCGGCCGGTTCTCGATCAGCTCGAGTCCGACTTCGACATGGCGGTGCTCGAACTGCCAACGGGTGATCCGTCGTTCGATCTGCCGCTGCTCGGCCGATACGTCGATCTCGTGCTCATCGTCGTGGAGCTCGACAACACGAGCCGGGTCGAGATGGAGGAAGTCGTCGACGACGTGAAGAAGGTCGGCGCGACCGACGTCGTCGGAGTCGCGGTACGCCGGGATCGCAAGCGCGCGCGTAAGCGCGGCCGTAATCGGCCGCACGTGCCCCTCGGGACAGAACCGGATCCGTCCGAGTCCCCCGTGGATGAGGTGGACCTCGACGACGTAAGCGCCAGCGAGCCGCGCGCAGATGCCCCTACCGCCACGGAGCCCAGGGCGCCGCACACCAAAGGGAAGTCGAAACTCCTCCATCGGGGGGCCTGATGGCCCTCGACGTCAGCCATCGCCTCGTATTCGTCGGCGGGTTGCACCGCAGCGGCACAACGCCGTTGGCGCGTGCCATCGGAGCACACCACTCGGTCAGTGCCTTTGCGGACACCGGGGTCAAGGAGGACGAAGGTCAGCACCTGCAGAACGTGTACCCGCCGGCGCGCGAGTACGGCGGCGCCGGGCGGTTCGCTCTCGACCCACGGGCACATCTGACCGAGGCCTCCCCGCTCGTGTCCACCGAGAGCGCCGACCGGCTCCTCGAGCAATGGTCGAGCAACTGGGACGATGCTGCCCCCGTTTGGCTCGAGAAGTCGCCGCCGAACCTGATCATGACCCGATTCCTCCAGGCGCTGTTCCCCGAAGCGCGATTCGTCGTGATCATGCGGCATCCGCTCATCGTGGCGCTGTCGACCAGCAAATGGGTCGGCTCCCGCCCGCTGTCGGACCTCATGGAGCACTGGCTCCGCGCGTACGAGCTGTTCCGCGAGGACGCACGGTCGGTCGAGCACATCCAGCTCGTCCGGTACGAGGAGCTCGTCGCCGATCCCTCCGTCGTACTCGGCGACGTCGCCTCGTTCATCGGCCTCGATGGGTCGATCCCGGCGGACTCGTTCGACTCGGCTCGCAGCGACGCGTACGCCGAGCGGTGGCGTGCGATGTCCGAGTCGAGACTGCCGTGGCGGTCGTCGACCGCCCAGCGACTGGTCGCCACGTACGCAGACAGGGTGGCGGCCTTCGGCTACGACATGGGGGACCTGGCAACCACGTTCGACGCCGCACGGAGTGCGACCGACGATGAGTAACGGTCCAGTAGTTGTCCTCGCCCTGAGCCATGACTCACCGGGGCTGCTGCGGCTGCTTGCCGACGGTGTCCTGCGTGGGAGCAACTCGGTATTCGTCGTCCACCACGATCCTCGCGGGCCCGCTCTTGATCTGCCGACCGATGACCGCGTGGTGAGGGTTCCGAACCCTACGCACTTGCGTTGGGGCCGTGAGGACCTAGGGCTCGCCATCCTCGACAGCCTCGAGTTCTGCCTCGACCGTTACGCCGAACTGTCATGGGTGTTGGTCGTATCGGGGCGAGACCAGCTGTGCCGGCCCATGCGTGCGATCGAGTCGACCCTTGCAGAGAGTTCGCACGATGCGTACGCACGATGGTTTGCGGTCCCGCGTCGTCCGGACACGCCGGAGCATCCCTGGCAGGTGCAGTGCAGGAAGCGATACCTACAGCGGGTACGCCTTCCGGGTACCCACCACTCAGTCCCCTTTGTCCGCCGGAATCCGTTCGATGACGGCACGGGCCTGTTCATCGGCGACGCGTGGGTAAACCTGAGTGGCAGGGCCCTGCGGCATGTGATCGAACAGCGACACGGTCTGGGCGACGTCGAGCGCTTCCTGTCACGGTGTACGGCAACCGACGAAGCACTGCTGCCCACCCTTCTGCACAACGGCGACACCGGTCTGCGCATCGCCGACACCACCCGCCGATTCATGCGCTGGACGCCTGGGGCCGCGCATCCCGCTGTCCTTCGTCCCGCGGATATACCGGCGGTCGTCGCGTCGGACGCATTCTTTGCGCGCAAGTTCGACGACCTAGAGACGGCAATGGAGTTGCAGTCCGCGTATACGGACATGGGGCGGGCGACGTGATCCGGGCCGTCGGGTCTGCACCGATCGACCGCCTCGCGACCGATGTCGACGGGCGCGTCACCGTAACGGTTGACGCCTCCGGAACGCGAGGCCGCCACAGGCTCTCCCGCGGACTTCGGCCGGGTTGGCAGATCGGCCTGCTCACCGCCGGTGTCCCGATCTGGTGGGCACTCGGGATCATGGATCTCGTCCTTCCGGTGCTCGCCGCCCCGCTTGCCTGGCAGCTCCGTCGGCGCGCTGTTCGGGTCCCTCCGGGATTCTGGTTGTGGATGGTGTTCCTGGTCTGGGTCGCGGCGAGCGGCGCGATGCTGAACTATCAGGTGCCGGACACAATCGGGTCCGAGGGCATCGGTCACTACATCTCGTTCGGCGTACGACTGCTTCAGTACCTCGCCGTGACCGTCGTGCTGCTGTACGTCGGCAACGCCACCGAGAAGGAGCTCCCGCGGGCACGCCTGATCAGGTGGATGGCATGGCTCGCCGTTTCGACAGTCGCGCTCGGCGTCGCTGCGATGCTTTTCCCGACATTCGAGTTCGAGACGCTGATGACGCGGCTGCTCCCCGACGCACTCGCGGCCGGCGGAGACACCGCACGTCTTGCGCAGGTCCAAGACATCATCGGAGACCCTGAGCCGCGACCGGCCGCGCCGTTCGCGTACACGAACGCATGGGGCAACGCCCTGTCCCTGTGCCTGATCTGGGCCGTGATGGCCTGGGGAGTTCTGGGCAGCCTGGGCAAGCGCGTCCTGCTGGTCTGCCTCCTGCTCATCGCCGCCGTTCCGATCGTCCATTCCCTGAACCGCGCCGTGTGGATGGGATTGATGCTCGCACTCGTGTACGTCGTGGCCCGACTCGCAATGCGGGGGCGACTGCTCGTGGGGTTCGTCAGCCTGCTGGTCGCGTCGGTTGCCGCGGTGGCATTCGTCGTTTCACCGCTCAGCACGCTGGTGTCCGAACGGCTCGAGAACCCGCACAGCAACGACATCCGTGCCGCGTTGGCAGATGCGTCGTGGGACGCCGCGGAAGCATCGCCCATCATCGGAGCAGGGAGCACGAGGCTGACGGTCGGTAGCGAGACTTCGATCGCGATCGGGGCCAGTCCCGACTGCCCGAAGTGCGGAAACCGGGTGATCGGAAGCACCGGTCAGTTCTGGCTGCTCCTCATCGCACAAGGGTTCGTGGGGGCCGCGCTCTACCTCGGCTTCCTCCTACGGATTGCCTGGTTCGGTCGTCACGACAATTCGCCGCTCGGGATCGCGGCGACACTCGTGCTGCTTCTACAGGTGTTCTATGCGTTCTTCTACAGCGCATTGACCGTGCCGCTCACGATCGCGATGATCTCCGCGGGGCTCCTGTGGCGCAATGACCGGCTCCGACGCGAGTCGTTGGCTGAGCGGACACCCGCGACGGTTCGAACCTCCCGTGATGCGGACCGCGAGGTGGTCCAGTCATGACGCGGGTCAAACGCGACCGCTCCGCCGCAGTGGAGATGCTCGAGACCCTCTACCCGAGCGCGCACTCGACGCGTTCAGGTCGCGACTCCGTGCACCGGCACAGCTTCGTCGCCGTGCCGTCGGTCGCTAAGGCGCGCCTGCTGCTCTCGGCGGAGTCGCCGCGCGCAACCGCGCATGCAGTTCGGCGCCAGCTCAGTGGCCAGCGTCGGCGAACCAGGCTTGCCCGCTCGGTCATTGCCGCTGCGGCGAGCACCGGTGGCCTGCGCTGGCTTCCCCGAGCAAAGCTGACGGTGACACCTGACGACGCAACGGACTTCACGCGCGAGCTGGCCCACTGCCTCGGCCGGCAGTACGTCCACCTCGCCCTACCCGTTGGCCCGGCGCGCGCCAACCGCAAACCCATCGTTCAGGTAAGCGACGAGTCCGGTGCACCGTTGGCGTTCGTCAAGGTAGGCCACAACCCGTTGACGCGCTCACTCGTCAGCGATGAGTCCCAAACTCTTGCTCGGCTTGGCGAAGGTCACCCGCTGGGCCTGCACATTCCCGAGCGACTCTTCGAGTTCGACTGGCACGGCAGCCGGGTGCTCGGCATGACGCCGCTGATCGTCCCTGCGCATCGCCTATCGGGCCGGGGCGCCCGTGCACGGCTCGTCCGGCTGGCGCGTTCCATTGCCACGCTGCCGGGACAGACCTCGGTGCGCGACTGGACCAACCATCCGCTCAGGCATCGTCTCGGGCGGTCGTTCGCGACGATGGGCGAACGCGGGTCGCCCTTCGCCGAGGTCCTCGAGGCCCTCGACGGCCATACACAGTTGGAGACCGGCGCCTGGCACGGAGACTTCAACTCGGGCAACTTCGCGTTGGTCGAGGGTGACTGTCCCGTGTGGGACTGGGAGCGTTTCGAGCGCGATGTGCCGGTCGGGTTCGACGTTCTCCATCATGACCTGCACCACTGGATCACGGTCGACGGAGCGGCACCGAGAGAGGCCGCCGAACGACTGGTGGTCCGGGCGCCGTCGGTACTCGAGCACGTCGTGCCGCGCGAGCGATGCGAGCACGTGGTACGCGCATACCTGTTGACACTGGCCGAGCGATATCTGCGCGATGACCAGGAAACCGCGGGCGCAACACTCGGTGCGGTGGGGTCATGGCTGCTGCCCGTGCTCGCGCGCGGACCCGAGGTGAGGGCACGATGAGGACGGCGGCGATGAGACGGGGCACGGAGCTCGGGCGGCGCGGACTTCTTCGGGCATCCGAGGCTCTGGCCGCGCCGACGGCCTTCGCGCGACTCGAGCCGACCTTCCTGATCGTCGGCGCTCAGCGTTGTGGCACGACCTCGATGTTCAAGACGCTGATCCAGCATCCCGACATCGTCCGTCCGTTCCTCCGTAAGGGAATCCACTACTTCGACAAGAACTACGATCGGCCGGAGAACTGGTATCGCGGGCACTTTCCGCTCCGCGCCGCAGCGACCGCACGGCATCGCGGGCGCACCGCGCAGACCGGCGAGTCGAGCCCGTACTACATGTTCCACCCCCATGCGGCGGATCGCATCGCCGGCGACCTACCGGACGCACGATTGATCATGCTGTTGCGCGACCCGGTCGAGCGCGCGTACTCCGCGCACGCGCACGAGCTCGCCCGCGGCTTCGAGACCCTCGATTTCGAAGCGGCGATCGCGGAGGAGCCGAGCCGACTCGACGGGGAGTGGGCACGGATGGCCAATGACGCCTCGTACGACAGCCGCACGCTTCAGCACAACGCGTATCTGGCGCGGGGGCGCTACATCGAGCAGATCGAGCGCGTCGCCACTGCGGTCGGGCGCGAGCGGCTCCTGGTGGTCGACTCAGGTGACTTCTTCGCGACCCCGGAACCTGTATTCGAAGAGGTCCGAGAGTTCCTCGGGCTCGGTCCGGCGAACGGGATCCGGTTCGAGAGGCACAACTCGCGGCCACGCTCGACAATGGACGAGCACCTTCGCGCCGAGCTCCGCCGTTCGTTCGAGACATGGGACGCCCGCCTCGCCGAGTGGTGGGGACGTACGCCGTCATGGCGAAGGTAGCGAGCGAGGCGGGCGCGAAGCCGCCGTCAGACCGGCACCAGTCGACGCTGCGGCTGCTGGCGCGGGAGAGTCTGCTCAGCCTGCTCGGCAGTATTACGGCCGGTGCGCTGAACCTGTTGCTGCCGATCGTCGTCACCCGCCAGCTGACCCACGACGACGCGGGCATCTTCTTCGAGGCGACGGCCCTGTTCATGGTCGTGCTCAATGTCGGCACACTTGGCGCCGACACGGGGGTGCTTCGGTCGCTCCCGCAAGCGTTGGCGCGTGGCGAGAAGAACCTGGTCGGCGTTTACGTGCGAACGGCACTCGGTTTGCCGGTGGCCTTCGCGGCCGCCGGCGGTCTGCTCCTCGCCTGGACGGCGCCGATGCTCGGGCCACTGCTCGTTCACGACTCCGGCACGCTCGACGACGCGATGACCAATTGTCTCTACATCGTGGCGGCGATGCTGCCGATCGCAGTTGCGTACTCGGTCGGCGTCGCCACGACCCGTGGTCTTGGCTCGATCCGGGTGCTCGTGCTCGTCGACAAGGTCGGCAAGGGCATCGTCCAACTCGCCCTTGTCCTCGTCATGGCGGTCGGCGTCGGTACGGCCGCCGGCGCCGTCGCCGGATGGGTGCTTGCGTACGGTGCGGCCCTGCTCGCAGTCGTGTACTGGCTGGTGCGCTACCGGCGGCGTGGTCGCGACCGTCGACGTACCGAGCCGGCTGTGTCTCGGACCGAACGCCGTGAGCTCACCCGCTCGTTCTGGTCGTTCGCCGGCCCGCGTGCAGTCTCGAGGGTCTGTAACGTCGCGATGCAGCGGGCGGACGTCCTGCTCGTGGGCGCAATCCTCGGAGCCACCGACGCCGCGGTGTATGCCGCGGCGACGCGGTTCCTGGTGCTGGGAACGGTCTTCGTACAGGCGATCCAGCAGGTCATGGCGCCGAAGATCAGCGAATCCGTTGCCCTGGATGATCTCGACCGGGCCCGGACGATCTACGAGACCACCACCACCTGGCTTTCGCTGATCTCGTGGCCCGTCTATCTGCTCGCCGCCAACTTCGCGTACTTCCTCCTCGGTGTGTTCGGCCCGAGCTACGTGTCTGGCGAGACGACCGCCGTCATCCTCTGCCTCACGATGCTCGTCGCCACTTCCTGTGGCCCGGTCGACACCGTGCTCCTGATGGCGGGCAGAAGCATGCTGAGCCTCATCAATGCCGGAGTCTCGCTCTGCGTCATGGTCTGTGCGGACCTGCTCCTCATCCCGAGTCTCGGCATCGCCGGCGCGGCCATCGGCTGGTCGCTCGGAATCCTGCTGAACAACATGCTGGCTCTGGCGCAGGTCCATTCGACACTGCATATGCACCCGTTCGGTGCGCCACTGCTGGTGGCGGTGACCAGTGGGCTGGTGTGCTTCGGCGTCGTCCCCGCGTTGCTCCATCACCTGATCGCCGATGATCGGGCGGCGCTCTTGGCTGCAGTCGCGGTCGGGTCGACGCTGCATGCGACGGCAATTCGCATGTTTCGCCTCACACTGCGGCTGGATGGATTCTCGATCCAGCAGAAAAAGCCGCAAATCTAACGCCGAAAGACTGTTTTAGCCGGATGTTTTACGACATTCGGCGTACTGCTAACCCTCGGTGACATCCGCCGCGTTGCACTCACCTGCGACTGGACGTACGGTCCTTTGATCCGTCCAGTCACCCCTCGCATTTGAGTGATTACAATGAGTATACAAACCTACCCTGTGCGCCGTTCAGTGTGCGTACTGTCAGTTACCGCCGCGCTCGTCGTCGCGCCGCTCGCAAGCGCGGACGCGGGGCAGTCGGGCGGCCCAGCCGACCGAGGTAATGCCACCTCGTCGAAGAAGGGAACGCACACTCTTTTCGGTTCCACGGCGCAACAGCGATCCGGCGAGTCGGCGGCGCAGGCCATGCGGCGAACCGACCGCAAGTTCGCCGGCGTCGACGTCGTACGGGCGTTTCACACCGGTCTGCCCGCGTCGTGGTCGAACCTGAGGTCCGACTACAAAGGTCGGCGGCTCGTCGTGTCGTTCAAGGCCGATCCGAAGGCGATCACATCGGGGCGTTACGACCGTTACCTGACGCGTTGGTTCAAGAGTGCGCCCAAGAATCGGCGGACCTTCTGGTCGTACTACCACGAGCCCGAGGACAACATCGAGGCCGGACAGTTCACTGCCGGGCAGTACCGAAGAGCGTGGAAGCATCTCGACCGCCTCGAGGCGAAGGCCCACAACCGGAAGCTGAAGTCGACCCTGATCCTGATGGCATGGTCATTGAGCAAGGGGTCGGGCCGGTCGTGGAAGGACTACTACGCTCCGTCTGCGGTGAATGTCCTCGGCTGGGATGCGTACAACTACCTGATCCGTAAGAACGGCTACATCGCTCCGCGAAAGATGTTCCGCAAGATCAATCGGATCTCGAACCGGATGAACCGTCCGTACGGCGTTGCCGAGTTCGGCAGCCTGCTGGCCGGTTCGGACAACGGCGACAAGCGAGCGGCTTGGCTACGTCGGTCCGGTCGCTATCTCGCCAAGCATGATGCCACCTTCGTGACGTACTTCGACAGCGATGTCGGCGGCGACTTCCGCCTGCAGGACCGTCCCTCGAAGAAGGGTTGGCGATACGTCGTCAACAAGCTCGCCTGACGACTGCTTCCCTTTGCCCTTGTTCCGGGCACGCGACTCGACGCCCCGCACTAGCCTTGCGGGGTGTCGAGCCGTCGTGCCCTACTGCTGGTCCTCGCCGTTGCCGTTGCCGCTGCTCTGAGCGCCGCGCTCCTGGTGCGCGACGAGTCCGACTCTGCGACGGAGACGCAGTTCGGCACGACGGTCCGGGTCCGAGGCGGAGAGTCCGACGCGTCGGCGGTCGAGAGGTTGCATCGCGAAGTCGGCACGCCACCGATCGTCCGGCTGTTCTCGTCAACGCTCCCCGCACCGTGGCCGCGGTTGACGGACATCGCCGGGTCTGCCGATATCGTCGTATCGTTCAAGATCGCGCCGAGCGAAGTGTTGGCAGGCGCCGCCGACACGTACCTTCGCGAGTGGTTCGCGTCCGCGCCGACCGATCGCGACATCTACTGGGTGTACTTCCATGAGCCCGAGGACGACATCGAACGGGGAGCCTTCTCGGCGAGGGAGTATTCGCGCGCGTCGGACCGTATCGCACGGATCGCCGCAACGGCCGACAATCCGCGGCTGATCAACACAGTCGTGCTGATGTGTTGGACCGTTGGCGGGGACACGCAACGTCGGGTCGCCTCCTACCTCGCCGCTGAGCCTCCGGACGTGCTTGCCTGGGACTGTTACAACGCGGCTGCGCGGGACGGCGAGTACGCGAGCCCAGACTCACTATTCAAGGAGTCCGTGGCAGCGTCGAAGCGAGTCGGTGCGAAGTGGGCCATCGCCGAGTTCGGTAGCCCGCTCGTCGGGCACGACGACGGCGACCGCCGTGCCCGCTGGCTCCACGCCGTTGCGGCGTACGCCGAGCAGCACCAGGCGGAGTTCGTCACCTACTTCAACTCCACGGTTGGCGGCGACTTCGAACTGACCGATCAGCCGTCCCAACAGGCATGGCGAGCGATCATGGCCGGCTAGCGCCAGCTGCGAGATTGTGTGAACGGCAGACGTTCTCGAATGCCACTCGTAGAATCGACGAGGCTGGGGAGGCTGCAGATGAATGCTCGGTTACTGCTCGTGTCGTCGACCGGCGGCCACCTCGCGCAGCTTGTCCGACTCCGTTCCGTCTGGGCCAGCCATCCCCGTACTTGGGTGACGTTCGACAAGCCCGACGCGGTCGAGCCGCTCGCTGGAGAGCACGTCATCCACGCTCACCACCCGACGACGCGCAATGTCGTCAACCTCGCCCGCAACTGGCACTTGGCGCGCTCGGTGCTGCGTCGGGTCAGGCCGGATATCGTCATCTCCACGGGTGCCGGCGTCGCCCTTCCGTTCTTCGTCGAGGCGCGACGTAGGTCGATACCCACGATCTACGTCGAGGTGTACGACCGGATCGACTCACGGACACTGACGGGCCGGCTGTGTCGCCCGTTCACGTCAAGGTTCTGTGTCCAATGGGACGAGCAGCGAGACCTGTACGCGGGTTCGGAACTCTTGGGACCGGTGCTGTGAAGCCCATAGACACGATCCGCCCGGATGTGCCGCTGGTGCTCGTGACCGTTGGCTCCGATCATCACCGGTTCGACCGGCTCGTCGACTGGATCGACGCGTGGGTACAGGTGCGTGATGCCGACGAGGTCCAGGTGTTTGTCCAGCACGGGACGTCAAAACGGCCATCGCGTTGCGCCTCCCAGCCGTATGTACCCCACGACGAGCTGAACGCCCTCATGAGCAGAGCCGATGTCGTCGTCACACAGGGTGGACCGATGTCGATCGTCGAGGCACGGGATGCGGGGTGCGTTCCGGTGGTCGTACCGCGTGACCCTGCGCTCCACGAACACGTCGACGGGCACCAGATCGCGTTCTGCCGCCGCCTCGACGACGACGAGCTGATCAGAATGGCAGCGACGCGCGACGAGTTCGGCGCGCTCCTCGACGCCGCACTTGTCACACCCGACGAGTACACCGTCCCGGTCGACGGGAAGGCGGACGCGCGAGTCGCGGAGGCCGCCCGCCGACTGAGCAATATCGTCACGGAGCTCAGCGCCACACCAACCATTCCGAAGGTCCTCCTCATCTTGGGGTCAGGACGAAGCGGGTCGACGCTGCTCGAGCGCACGCTCGGCGAGGTTGCAGGAGTCTCCGCTCTCGGCGAGACCGTGCATCTGTGGGAGCGCGGCGTCCGCGACCACGAGCTGTGCGGCTGCGGGGTCCCGTTCGACGCGTGCGAGTTCTGGTCGGCGGTGGGCAAGTCGGGATTCGACGGTTGGAGCAATATCGATCCCGGCGAGATGATCGACGGGCGGCACCGGGTGGTTCGTACGCGTCGCATCCCCGAGCTCATCGCGGCGAGCCCGTCAGCCCGCCATCGACTCGAACGCGAGCGAATGGTGAATCGCCTCGATCAGCTCTACCGTGCGGCGCAGCAGGTATCGGGGTCGCGCCTCCTGGTCGACTCGAGCAAGCTTCCCGCGTATGCAGCGTTGTTGCGTCGCGCAAACGTGGACGTGCGCTGTGTCTTCGTCGTACGCGATCCGCGTGGTGTCGCACACTCATGGGGCAAGTCGGTCGAGCGGCCGGAGGTCGTCGGCGAGCAGGCGCTGATGCCGCGATACAGCGCGGCCAGGTCTGCGGCGACCTGGACCATGTTCGCCGGCCTCGCGGGCGCGTTGCGAGCGAGTGGCATAGCGATGACGACGGTGCGGTACGAAGACTTCCTCGCCGCTCCTGCCGACACCGTGCGGCACCTGCTGGACTTCGCCGACCACGATCTCGACCCGGGTGGCCTCGCCCAAATCGACGGCCGCCGAGTCCGGCTGGGGAACGCTCATACGGTTGCCGGGAACCCGATGCGGTTCAGGACCGGTACGGTCGATCTGGTGCGTGACGACGCGTGGCGTTCGCAGCTGCCGGCTCGGGACCGGCGCGTCGTCGAGCTGTTGACTCTTGGGGTTCGACGCGCACTCGGCTACTAGCACGGCGAGGAGAGCATCCCTCCCCCGTGGGCATGACGTACGCGCGGCGACACGCGGGCGTGTCGCACTCGAACGTCCCGCTCACGGCTCTTCGGCAGTTCCGGCGGGTTCACCTACGGTGGGTCAGGTCGCAAACACAGTAGGTATTTGTTCTCGGAAACTTTCCGAGTTTCGGTGTATATGCGCTAAGTCGGCGGTTTCATGGATGGGCAACCTTCAGTGTGTTTATCGGTATAGGGAAGCAGCCCATGATGGTATCTATTCGTCGTACAACGCGTCTCGCCATCGGGCTCGCGACGACTTGTCTGGTCGCAGGCACGTTGGCCGCACTTGCGAGCGCCCCGTCACAGAGCGCGGCACCGAACCACGACAAGGTGGTCAGCGCTGTCCCTGCCAACACCCCTGCCGTGGACAACAACTCGGTGCGGACCATCACCCAGATCGGCGACACCGTGGTCTTGGGCGGCAATTTCACGAAGGCGACGTCGGTTGGCGGCACCCAGGTCACGCGCAACTACCTGCTGTCGTTCAATGCCGACACCGGGAAGATCAGCACGTCGTTCGTGCCGGCGCTGAACGGCTCGGTCGAGGAGGTGCTGCGTGGACCGACGGCCAACACCCTGTACGTCGTAGGCGGCTTCTCCGAGGTCAACGGTGCGAGCTCGAGTCGGGTGACCCTGCTCAACCTCTCCGACGGCTCGCGGGTCGCAGGCTTCAGAGCGCCCGCGATGAACGGTCGGGCGAACACCATCGCGCGGGCCGGGGACCAGATCTTCGTCGGTGGCAACTTCCAGGACGTCGGCGGCAGCTTCTACGGCGGCCTCGTCGCGCTCGACGCGAGTAGCGGAGCGTTGCTTCCGTACCTGAACACGCCGGTCACCGAACGCCATAACAACAGCGGCGGCGGTGCGCAGGGTGCGATCGGCGTACGTGATCTCGATGTCACTCCGGGTGGCAGTCGAATGGTGGCGATCGGAAACTTCAAGAAGGTCGACGGGCTGTCTCGGGACCAGGCGGTCGTCGTCGACCTGACGCCGACCAGTGCGACCGTCGCGAACTGGCAGACGCGGCGCTACGAGCCGGGCTGCTTCAACTGGGCGTTCGACACGTACATGCGTGGCGTCGACATGTCGCCGGACGGCAGCTACTTCGTCATCGCGACGACGGGCGGCCACAACAACGGAACCCTGTGCGATACCGCGGCCAGGTTCGAGTCGGACGCGACCGGGAGCAACATTCAGCCGACCTGGGTCGCCGACACCGGTGGCGACACCCTGTGGGCAGTCGAGACGACCGAGCAGGCCGTCTATGTCGGTGGTCACCAGCGTTGGTTCAACAACGCGATGGGCAGCGACCGCGCCGAGCCGGGTGCGGTGCCGCGCCCGGGCATCGCCGCGCTCGACCCGCGCACCGGGGTCCCGCTCAAGTGGAACCCCGGCCGTAACCCGCGTGGCGCAGCGGTCTACGCGCTGCACGCTTCGTCCGATGGGCTGTGGATGGGCAGCGACACAGAGTGGGTCGGAAACCGTAGGTACCACCGGCCACGCGTGGCGTTCTTCTCACTCGCCGGTGGTGCGCGGGTCGCGAATGACTCCACGCCCACCCTGCCCGGTGAGGCGTACCTGGGTACGTCGGGTGCCAATCCGCTGCGGACCGTCGACTTCGACGGGACGACGGCTGGCGCGCCGACGAACGCGAACAGCGGCGGCATCGACTGGAGCCGAGTTCGCGGTGCCTTCCGGGTCGGGAACAACCTGATCTACGGACAGAACGACGGCGCGTTGTACAAGCGTTCGTTCGACAACGGCACCTTCGGCCCGGCGAGCAAACTCGACCCGTACAACGACCCGGCATGGGCCGGAGTCGATACGGGCAGCGGCAACACCTACGACGGCCGGATCAGCGCGTTCTACTCCCAGATCCCCAACGTGACCGGGATGTACTACGACAACGGCCGGCTCTTCTACACCCTGCAAGGCCAGTCAACGTTGTTCTATCGCTTCTTCAGTGTCGACAGCGGGATTGTCGGCGTCGACCAGTTCCAGGCGTCGACCGGCCGCAACTGGTCGACAACAGATGGCATGTTTGCGGCAGCTGGCAAGGTCTACGTCGCGTCGTCCAGCAACGGACTGACGGCGATCGACGTGCAGAACGGGGTCCCGTCGGGGTCGTCGTCGACGGTGGGCTCGGGCGTCGACTGGCGATCGCGTGCACTCTTCATCGGTCGAGTGAACTCTCCGCCGGAGGCTGCGTTCACTGCTACTTGCACCGACCGGACGTGTGAGGTCGACGGGTCGGACTCCAAGGACGACAGGGCGACGATCACTTCTTACGCCTGGGAGTTCGGCGACGGCAAATCGGCAAACGGCAAGCAGAGTCGGCATTCGTACGAAGACGACGGGTCGTACACGATCACGCTGACGGTGACCGACGACGGCGGGAGCACCGACATAGCAAACCGTCGGGTCAGGGTGTCCGCGCCGCCACCCTCGACGGTGAAGTACCGAGCTGCCACGGGCGTTGCGCGGCACCAGGCTCGGCCACGAGTCCCGATTCCCGCCAAGACCAAACGCGGTGACACGCTGTTGGCGCTCGCGACCTTCGCGTCGCGACATCCGAAGCCCAAGGCGCCGAAGGGATGGAGACTGGTCGGGCGCAAGACCGCGGGCCAGTTCGCCAGCTTTGCATGGACCAAGTCGGCGACGACAGCAGACGCGGGCTCCAGGAAGCGGTGGCGGCTCGCTGGTAGGCCCAAGGCGACCTTCACGGTTGCGGCCTACGCGGGCACCGACTCGATCGGCGCCGTCCGGAAGTCGACGGCGCGCCGGACCAAGAAGCACCGCACCCCGACCGCTAGGGCGAGCGCCGGCGACTGGGTCGTGTCGTACTGGGCCGACCGTTCGAGCTCGACGACCAAATGGAAGGCGCCGAAGTCGGTCGCCGCGCGGCGCAGAGTGTTCGGCGCGGGCAAGGGCCGTGTCACGTCGCTACTGGCCGACTCGAACGGCCCGGTCAACCGCGGGAGGGTCGGTCGCCAGACGGCCACTACGAACGCGAAGAGCCCCCGGTCGGTCGCCTGGACGATCGTCCTGAACGGGAACTGAGCAGGTGCAGCAGCCAATGACATAACCAGATCGGACGATCGCGATCTGTCGCGGCCGCCCGCCCGACGCTGAGCCGGTGTACAGGCGGCCCAACCGGCTCACGACACTGCCGCCGGCCATGCCGGTTCGATCACGACGCGAAGACGTTCACCGGAGACTCGGGCTCCCCGTTGGGGAGGGGACAGGAGACGACGTTGCCGCAGGGCCGTCAGATGCCGCGGCCCGCTCGGTGCGCGAGGCTGAGTATCCGCTCGGGTCCGACGATGCGCGCGTTCACGAGCATCGACACAAGGGCACGGCGCTCGGTTGGCTGGCGACGCAGGGTGGACAGCGCTGTCGCGAACGACTCCGCGTGGCGACCGCAGGCGGCCAGCGCGAACGCCTGCTGACCGGTGATCCGGGCGTGCCCGCGGCGGTCGTCGGCGAACTCCGGGTACTTGCTGAGGAGATAGTCGAGGGCCGACACGATCGTCTCGAACCTTCTTGTGAAGAAGGAACCTCGGTGCCAGAGAACCTCAACCAGCGGCTCCTCGACTACGGCGATCGGTCCGAGGCGGGCAAGTCGAAGCAACAGGTCGTAGTCCTCGCCGTAGCCGCCAGGTATCTCCTCGTCGACGAGGCCCGCCGATCCTTCCGAGAGGGCCGCACGCCGAATCAGGAAGGTAGAAGGATGTGCCTCGGTGAGTCGGTCGCGAAGCAGGTCTGCGAACCGGATCGTGTCGCGATCGAGAACGCGTGGCCGGACAGCGTTTTCGTAACGCACCTGTATCCCGGTGACGGCGGCGGATGCTGCCGGCGCTGACTTCGAGCGCGTGCACCTGGCGCTCCAGCTTGCCGGGCAGCCAGGCGTCGTCGTCGTCGCAGAACGCGACCAGGTCGTGCGATGCCTCCAGAATGCCGCTGTTGCGTGCACCCGGAAGCCCTGCTGTGCGGGTGTTCTCGATGACGCGGACGCGACGTCCGGGTCCGGAGTCGGCGAGTGCTTCCACCGGTTCGGAGCGGTCGAAGACCACGATGATCTCGATGGGTCCGGCATACTCCTGATCGGCGATCGACGCGAGAGCACGCTC
The DNA here is from genome assembly GCF_025790165.1 of Solicola gregarius. Taxonomy (GTDB): domain Bacteria; phylum Actinomycetota; class Actinomycetes; order Propionibacteriales; family Nocardioidaceae; genus Solicola; species Solicola gregarius. Next base: position 1,124,914 of record NZ_CP094970.1, on the reverse strand, counting down.
GAGGAGTTGGAGCCGATCACGCGTCGCGACCACGACGGACACGCCCGGAAGCGCCAACGCCCACACCTCGCACACTAGAGTTCACCGGATTTGAATAAGGCTAGCCGCTCGGTGTTCTGCTGTCCGAGCGATCGCGGGAATGGCGTCAACGGCGACCCGAACACAGTGCGTTAGGTGCGCGCGACCCTACGTGTTTCTTTTGGCGAGTTTCTTGTTTCTGGTGTATTGACGCTGCAGCGGCGGTTTCATGGTGTGGACCTCGCGTAGGTGTTTTCGGCTTAAGGAAAGTAAATGATCGCATCCGTTCGTCGCAGCGTGCGGCTCGCCAGCGGGCTCGCCTTGACCGGTTTGGTGGCGGGGCTCCTCGCCGGGGTCTCGATTGCACCGTCGCAGAGCGCCCCTCCCAACCACAACAAGGTGGTCAGCGCAGTACCGTCCAACACGCCTGCTGTCGACAACGGTTCGGTCCGATCGATCACGCAGATCGGCGACCAGGTCGTGCTGGCCGGAAACTTCACCCGCGCGCGATCGGTGGGCGGCAGCCAGGTCACTCGAAATTACCTGCTGTCATTCGACGCCGATACCGGTCAGATCAGCTCGTCATTCGTGCCGTCGTTGAACGGTTCCGTCGAGGAGGTTCTTCCGGGGCCGACGGCGAACACCCTGTACGTTGTGGGTGGCTTCTCCCAGGTCAATGGCGCGAACTCGAGTCGGGTGACACTGCTCAATCTGTCCGACGGCTCGCGCGTTCCTGGGTTCAACCCTCCGGCGCTGAACGGCCGGGCGAACACCATCCAGCGGTCTGGCAACAGGATCTTCGTCGGCGGCAACTTCACCAACGCCGGTGGCAGCTTCTACGGTGGCCTGGTCGCGCTCGACGCGACCAGCGGCAATGTCATGCCCTACCTCAACCTGCCGGTAACCGAGCGACACAACAACAGCGGTCATGGCGCCCAAGGTGCCGTCGGCGTAAGGGACCTCGATGTGACGCCGGACGGAAGCCGCCTGGTGGCGATCGGGAACTTCAAACGCGTCGACGGGCAGCCGCGAGACCAAGCAGTCGTGATCGACCTGACCTCGTCGAGTGCCACCGTCGCCAACTGGCAGACGAGGCGCTACGAGCCGTACTGCTTCAACTGGGCTTTTGACACCTACGTGCGTGGCATCGATATGGCACCGGACGGGAGCTACTTCGTCATCTCGACGACGGGCGGCCACAACAACGGGACGCTCTGCGACACGGCCGCACGGTTCGAGTCGAACGCCACCGGCAGCAACATCCAGCCATCGTGGGTAGCCGACACGGGTGGCGACACGTTGTGGGCCGTTGAGACGACGGAGGAAGCGGTCTACGTCGGAGGCCACCAGCGTTGGTTCAACAACGCCTTGGGTAGTGACCGTGCCGAGCCCGGAGCTGTGCCCCGACCGGGTATCGCCGCGCTCGACCCGCGAACCGGTGTCCCGCTCAAATGGAACCCGGGCCGCAATCCACGCGGGGCCGCCGTCTACGCGCTGCACGCCTCGTCCAGCGGGCTGTGGATGGGCAGCGACACCCAGTGGGTCGGCAACCGCGACTACCGCCGGCCGCGGGTCGCGTTCTTCCCGCTCGCCAGTGGCGCTGCCGTCGCCGATGACTCGAAGCCGACCCTACCGGGCTCTGTGTACCTGGGCGGGCCTGGTGGCTCGACCCTGCGAACCGTCGCCTTCAACGGCACGACTGCGGGCACTCCGTCAACGGCGAACAGCGGTGGCATCGACTGGAGCCGCGTTCGCGGTGCCTTCCGGGTGGGGAACTCCCTCATCTACGGACAGAACGACGGTGCGTTGTACAAGCGGTCGTTCGACAACGGCAGCTTCGGCCCCGCGACGAAGCTCGATCCGTACAACGACCCGGCATGGGCCGGAGTGGACACCGGCAGCGGCAACACCTACGACGGCCGGGTCAGCGCGTTCTACTCTCAGATCCCAAGCGTGACGGGGATGTACTACGACAACGGCCGGCTCTTCTATACGCTGCAGGGCCAGTCCGCACTGTTCTACCGCTTCTTCAGTGTCGACAGCGGCATCGTCGGCGTCGACCAGTTCCAGGCATCGACCGGGCGGAACTGGTCAACAACGTCCGGCCTGTTCGCGGCGGGTAACACGGTGTACGCCGCATCGTCGATCAGCGGATCGCTGACCGCTATCACCGTCCAGAACGGAATTCCGTCCGGATCATCGTCGACAGTCGGCTCGGGTGTGGATTGGCGGGCGCGTGGGCTCTTCATCGGAGGTGCGGCGCAGACCGTGAACGAGCCTCCGACGGCAGCCTTCACCGCAGACTGCACCGATCTCTCCTGCGACGTCGATGCCGGCGGATCGAACGACACCGACGGGTCGATCGCCTCGTACGCCTGGGACTTCGGCGACGGCGACACGGGTTCGGGTGAGCAGTCGCAGCACTCGTACGCCGCTCCGGGCACCTACACCGTCGAGCTCACGGTGACCGATGCCGCCGACGCGACCGACGTCGCGACCCGGCAGGTCCAGGTGACCGAGCCGCAAGAGCCTCCGACGTCGGATCTGACGTTCCGCGATTCGGCGAGCGCCGCGCACGACAGCGCCCACCCCCGGCTTTCGATACCGGATCAGGCGCAGGCCGGCGACACTCTGGTCGCATTCGCGACCTTCGCCTCCGACTCACCGAACCCCGTTGCGCCGGCCGGCTGGACGCCGGTCGCCGACGAGACCTTCGGGAATATGGCCGGCTTCGTCTGGACCAAGACCGCAACGGCTTCGGACGCCGGTGCGAGCCAGCAATGGACCTTGTCCGGCAGCCCGAAGGCGACGCTGACGATCGGGGCGTACGGCGGTGCCGACTCCGCCGATCCGATCGGTGACGCCACCGTCGCGAACGCATCGTCAACGGCAAGCCACACGACACCGTCCGCGACCGCAGGCACGGGTGACTGGGTCCTCTCGTACTGGGCGGATCGTTCGAGCTCGACGACGGCGTGGAGCTCTCCGGGCTCGGTCGCCGCACGTGAGTCGGCGTACGGCGCAGCAGGTGGTCGCATCACCTCGCGACTGGCGGACTCGGACGGCCCGGTGGCCAGCGGGCAGGTAGGTGGCGTCACGGCCACCACCGATGCATCCAGCCCTCGGTCGATGAGCTGGACGATCGTCCTCCACGAGAACTGAGGTGAATCCAAAATGATCACGATGCAACCGACACGGGGCCTAGCGGCTGCAGCGGCGATCGTCCTTGTCTTGGGCGCGACGGCGTGCAGCGGCTCGGACGACGAGGGCGCTGCGTCAGGCGAGCGGAGCGCCGATGACCAGAGCGAGAGCGCCGACCCCGGATCGCCCAAGACGTCCGCTGCTGATGGGGACGAGGCCGCTGCAGATCCCGACTCGGGTTCGGCCAAAGGCTCCGACAGCCCGGCGGGGGACGGCACAGTCCCGGCCAACGAGGTCGCTCCACCGAACGACGAGGACGTCACACACGACGGCGACAGTCAGTCGCCGATCCTGAACCACATCCCGGGTAGCGAGGACGGTGCGTGCGTCGACACATCGGGCAAACGCGATGCGCGTTCGGGGGGCATGGCGGCGGGGCCGTTCGACGAGGCCCGGTCCTCGTACGGTGAACGTTCACCAGGTAAGGCGGCGCGGTCGATCCGGTTGTACTGGATCCCACGGCACGGCGCCAATGCGGGCGGTCTGACGGTGCGCGTCACCCGGGTTGGTGGTGGCTCGTCGACGACATTCACCAAGGCGACGGTCGGCGACGCAGAGCAGTGGACCTTCTACGACACGAACGTGCCGATCGCAGGCCCTGGCACCTGGAGGCTCCAGGCAACCTCGGGTTCGGACCGGGGCTGCTTCGACGTCACCATCGGCTGACGTGATGCCGCACGCTGCCAAGCAAGGTGAAACGGAGGACGGTTTCATGACCTACCGATCGAAGACAGTCGTCTTCTACGTTGCAGTCTTCGCGCTGTTCGCGCTGATCGTCGGTAAGCAGCTGTCGACGATCCTTCCCGCCGGCGTCGCCTCTCAGATCGGACACAACAGCGAGTCCTTGTGCTTCGCGCTGCTCGTGTGCGCCATGATCCAGTTCCTTCGCCCGGCGCGACTCTCGGCGGCCCAACGATGGGGCGTCTCGGCGGCGATCGCCGTCGGCTGCATCGCGGTCGGCTGGCTTCTCGTGCTCAGCGACCTACCGTCGAACGTTGCGACGTTGAACGAGCCGATCATCGCGGCCGGGGTACTGGCCCTGTACCTCCAGCTCGAACGACCCCTTCGGTGGCCATCGGCGTACGCGGCCGCAGTACTCGCCTTCATCGTCGTGCTGTTCGACACAGAGCTGGTCCTGAACCAGGCAGAGAGCCTCGTGCTCATCCTGCTGGCGCCGATCGGCCTCGATGTCATGGACCGGATGGTGCTTGCAGGGCGGGCGTACGACGTACCGATCCGCCGTCACCTGTGGTGCGCTGCGCTCGTCGTGTTCGCGCTGGCCATGATGGCGTTGGCGCCTTGGGCGCGCGAAGATCTCTCCGGTGCACTTCGACTGGGTATCGACTACGCCCATCGTGCCGCAGAAGCCTATTGGGGATGGCTGCTCGTGCACCTGTACTTCTCGTACTGGCTCGGCCGGCGCTACTCCGAGCGTTGGGTGCCGGCGAGAAGGTCGGCGTCGCGTGGTGAAGTCGGTGCGCGGCACCCCAAGCCAACGCCCGGACCGATCGCGGGTCAGTAGCCGTACCAGGAACGCAATGGTGCCGTGAGGGCGCTGACGAGCCTGCGGTCGCCGGGTGGCATGGTCTCGCGCCACGCGTCGTCGCGTCGCAGCGGTACGGTGCCGCTCGCCCGGCTGACCCGGCCGGCAGCGATTGCATGCGTGTGGGGAACGTCTACCTTTCCATCACCCAAGAATGCCCAGTCGCACGCCGCTGACCTGTCCTCGATCTCGAGGACACGAGACAGATGGCGTTGTGGTTCGGTGACGAGGTCCTCATATCGGAGCCGCGCCGTCGGCACGCCGAGCCGATCGAGAGCGCCGATTGCGAGGTTCACGGTCAGCCAGCGACGCGCGGTCTTCAGCGGTCTACTGCGGGGCATCCTGTTCGGCACGCCGGTGCCTCGATCCACCTCGACGACCTTGGAGAACGAGTACGCAACACCGCGCGGATCACGCACGACGTGCGCGACTCGCAGGTCGACCGCCCTCGCTTGGCGGAGCACGTACGCCATCGACGGCCGTTTCGACGAGTCGACGACCACCTGGCGCCCGCTCACCTCGACGATCGCTCGATACAGGTCGGTCAGGATCCCGGTGTACTCCCGAAGGGCAGATTCGAACTCGGCGGATCGGCGTCGACGTACGAGCTTCGGGATGGCGGCGGTGACATCGACGGTGCGTTGCAGCCGCTGGATGTGGGCCGTGTCGACGGACTCCCATCCGCCGTACGCGAGTTCGCCGACGTCCTGCCAGAACGTGCAGTCGTTGAAGGCGGCTCCGCATGCACATGGCGCGTTGCGGACCAGCGCGTCTTCCCACAGGTAGAAGATCTCGCCGACCCCCACGTGGTCGGGAAGCTGGTCGAGCATCAGGTCGGTGAGGGTGGACCCGCTACGCGGCATGCCGCCCACGTACAGAACAGAGACCCGGTCGGCCGCGGGGCGTGGCTGCATCACCGATCGCTCCTTGTGTGTTCGGGTCCACCGGTCACTATGCAGGATCGGGTCGGTCGTCGCAGCCGATCGGCAATACCGGACCCGACGCATCTGCCCCAGCGACCACGGCCGTTGTGATGAGTCGGCACAATGGGCTGGTGAGACAGATGTACGTGGCGCACGGCCCGATTCGTTCCGCATCGCTGGTGGTCGTGTTGGCGGTCACCATCGCGGTCGTTCCCGGACCTGCCGACGCCGACTCGGCGGATGCGCGGTCGACGGTAGGCGACGTACCGGCCCGAACCACACCCGCGGTTCGCAACGGCTCCGTGAACGCGATCGCGATCGTCGGAGGCACAGTCGTCATCGGCGGCACATTCAAGCGGGTCGCGAACCGTGGAAAGTCACGCGCACTCAAACGGAGGTTCATCACCGCCTTCGACCGGCGAACCGGAAGAGTCGTCAGACGTTTTCATCCCCGCCTCAACGGCCCTGTCACGTCACTTGCCCGCGTCCCCGGGCGCAGGGCGGTGTACGTCGGTGGTGAGTTCACGAAGGTGAACGGCCATCGGGGTTCGCATGTCACCCGTCTACGTCTGGGGAGCGGGCGTCGCGCTGCCCGGTTCCGCCCGCGCCGGTTCGACGGGAACGTTCGTGCGCTCGAGACCTCCCGCGGACTCCTGTACGTCGGTGGGCAGTTCAAGAACGTCGGCCGTGCGAAGCGCAGGGGGCTCGTTGCCCTGAATGGTCGGACCGGCAGGACTACCCGAAAGGTCAGGTTCGGAGTATCGGGCACCCTGGGCGGACTCCACGGGCACCCGAAGGGGCGAACCGGCATCCTGGCGATGGATGTCTCTCCGAATGGCAAGCGCATGCTGGTGGCGGGCAACTTCAACAAGATCGGCCGGCGGCATCGGGCGCAGCTCGCCCAGATCCGTCTCGGTCACCCGGCGCGCGTCCTGCCTTGGGGTACGCGGCGGTACCGCGCCCGGTGCGGCGTCAAATGGGACACCTACATGAGAGCGGTCGCGTACGCGCCGAGCGGACGCTTCTTCGTCGTCGCCGCGACCGGCGGGCCGCACGAGGGCAGCCTGTGCGACGCGGTCGCCCGATTCAGGAGCGGTGGTCGGAGCGCCAAGCACCAACCCAGGTGGGTCAATGCCACCGGAGGCGACACCCTGCTGTCGGCCGATGTTTCGAGAACGGCGGTATACGTCGGCGGCCACCAGCGCTGGATGAACAACCCGTACGCGAAGGACAGGGCGCGTCCCGGGGCCGTACCGAGGCCGAGCCTGGCCGCCCTCGACCCGCGTACCGGAATACCCCTTCGATGGAATCCGGGGCGCAATCCGCGCGGGGTCGGCGTCAGCGCATTGCTCGTCAACGGCGACGGACTTTGGGTGGGCGGTGACACGAAGTGGATAGGCAATCGCCAATACCGTCGACCGCGGATAGCCCTGCTACCCAGGCGACCCGGCCTCAGCCTTCCCCGGGGCCGGCAGACGCAGCTTCCGGGAACGGTCTTCCAGTTGGGCGCAAAGCGGCGCGACGACTCCAACGTGGTGGCAGTGGCGTTCACCGGCGGCCGGACCACCCGAGCCGCAGGCGTCGACATTCACGGGCTTAAGCGCGTCGGGTCCATTCGGGCCGCGTTCGTCGCCGACGGCAGACTCGTGTACGCGACGCGCAATGGCAGTCTGCATCGTCGCCGGTTCCGCATGACCAAGGTCGGTGCCGCGAGCCGAATGGATCCCTACCACGACCCGGTCTGGTCGAAGGTCTCCACGGGAGTCGGCGAGACCTACCGTGGCCGGGACTCGGGATTGCGTCACGATCTCCGATCGGCCACGAGCATGTTCTACAGCTCCGGTCGGTTGTACTACTCGATGCGCGGCAAGCGGCACCTGTACTGGAGGGCATTCTCGCTCGACTCCGGCGCCTCGCACCCGCAACGCCGGATCGCGAGGAGCTCGATTCGGTGGTCGAAGGTCGTCGGAGCGTTCCGATCCGGACGTGACCTGTACATCGCGAGGCGCAACGGGGGCAGGCTGTTGCGCGTTCGATTCGCTCACGGATCGGTACGAGGTCGGCCCCGGGCGATCGAAGGAGCTCAGGCGCATGGGGTGCGGTGGAACAATCGGGCAAATGTCGTGTACGGAAATAAGTTTCCCGAGTAAAGTGAATCACTCGGTGTAGAGGTCTCGGCTACCGATGGTGAGCCGCAAATAAGAATGCAGCAAAAAGCTTCCAATTCGGCAATTCCATGATCGCGCAATGTGTTTTCATGAGATGAGAAATCCGTTTCTACCGAGGGAGCAATTATGTATCTGCGACTACTCGCCGTCGGCGCGGCAACGATCGTGCTGGCAGCATCATCCGGTGCGGCTGTCACGTCCGCCGCGACATCCTCGCCCGTGCCCGATCGTCAGTCGCGCGCACCGACCATCTCGCCTTGGTACGAAGGAGTTCGCGCCGGCCAGACCCGGTTCGTCACCGCACCTGGAGCAGCCTGTCGGCCGAAGGCATCCGCTGCGCTCGCGGATCGTCGCTGCAAGATCGTCTACTCCGGTCGGTTCACGGCGACCGATCGCGGATACCGAGGCACGTACAGCGGATCGGCCTTCATCACCTATCTGTATCCCGACATCGACAACTACGCCGCGTTCGACAACGGAACGGTCACGTACCGATTCTGGCGGACCAACGGTACGTGGCTCGGAAAGAGAACCTTGGAGGTCGATAGCGGGACGGGGGGGCGTTGCCGGATTCCCCGGAGATATGAAGGTGTCATTCGCGATCGAGGAGCGAAACGAGCCCGCCGGGCTCGTGATCAGGATGAGTGGTGACGGCTTCAACGCGCTGGGTAACGATCTCTCCCTGACTCGGCGCTACCAGAACAGGATCCAATTCCAGAGCGGTATCTGAGGCGCGAGCCGGTGAGCGTGGCACCGGCCTCAGCCCGTTGCCGCCACCCCGCCGATCCCGCCTGCCCGGAACGCTTCGACGAACAATGCATGATCGTCGCGCACCCGATCGGCGTACGCGATGCCGAACTCGGTGATGTCGTCGACGAACTCCGCGCCGTCGCCGATCACGTCGACGATCGCCGCCTCGGTCTGGAAGTCGACCAGGTCCTGCTCGCTGTCGGCGTCGGAGACGCAATGGATCTTCGCTGTCGCGCGACCGAGTTGGGTGACGACGGGCTCGATCTCGGTTGGTTCGGTCAGGTTGCCCCAGCCGAGGTCGCGCTCGTACGGCGACAGTTCGTCGACCACGTAGCCGACGTCGTCGACCGTCGTGTAGCCGAGGAACGGATCCGCGTGCACCTGGAGCGCGCGCTGGCTCACGGCGGTGCGATGGCCCTCGTGCTCGAAGTAGCGCTGGATCCTCGGCCGGTCGACGATCCGGCTCACGGCCGGTACGTTCGCCTGCTTCATCGTGAGCACGACGTCGTTCTCGAATGCCTGGTTGTAGCCCTCGAGCAGCACGTTGTACGCGGGCAGGCCCGCGCTCCCGATGCCGAAGCCGGTCTTGCCGACGATGTCCTTCACGGCGTAGAACTCGGAGTGCTCCTGCCGCTTGCCCTGCGGGATCGTCTCGAGATAGCGCCCGAAGGCGTCGAGGGCCCGTTCGTACTCGGCGCGGTCGAGGCGACGCGTCGTGCCGGAGTCGGCGAACCGGCGGTCGTCGTCAGTGACGACGCTCAGCGAGTCGAGCATCGCGATCCGGCTCGACCGGCGGGCGGCCTGCAGCACCTGGTGTAGGGCGCCGTCGGTGTTGTCGAGTCGCAAAGCGAAGTCGCTGTCGCGGTTGCCCTCGACGTACGCGTGCACCTGCCCGACGTACGCCTGCAGGTACGACCGCGCGAGCGCATGCACGGACTCCTCCGGCAGCGCCTTGCGCCAACCGAGCAGGGCGAGGCTCGCGACGAAGCGGCGTACGTCCCAGCTGAAGTGGCCGACGTACGCCTCGTCGAAGTCGTTGACGTCGAACACGAGGACGCCGTGGGAGTTCATGTACGTACCGAAGTTCTCGGCATGCAGGTCACCGTGGATCCACACCCGCTCGGTTCGGTCGTCGGCCCAGCGGTCCCGCTCGCTCGCCATGTCCGCGTAGAACAGGCTCGCACTGCCGCGGTAGAACGCGAACGGGTCGGCGGCCATCTTGCGGAACTTCGTGCGGAAGGCAAGCGGCGCCGCGACCATCAGGTCGCGGAACGCGTCGTCGAGGGTGTCGATGATCAGCTGTTGGCGGTCCGCTGGCATTGCCCCAGGCTATGGGCGGGCGCAAATGAGGTGACGCCTCCTGGAAGGATGGCGCCCATGACGGAGATGACTGACCACCAGCTCGCCGCCTGGCTCGCCGACCGGGCCGGCGACGAGCTGCTGAAGGTGCGCGAGCAGGGCCTCGAGGGCAAGGAGCTCAAGGACGCGGGCGATCTCGCGAGCCACAACCTGCTGATGAGGCTGATCCCCGAGCAGCGGCCCGGCGACGCGATCCTCAGTGAGGAGGGCGCCGACGACTCCGCCCGGTTGTCGAGCGACCGGGTGTGGATCGTCGACCCGCTCGACGGTACGCGTGAGTTCTCCGAGCCGCCCCGTGACGACTGGGCCGTGCACGTCGCGTTGTGGGAGAGCGGCGACCTGGTCGCGGGCGCCGTCGCACAGCCCGCGCTCGGTGAGACCTTCAATACGGCAACGCCGCCGGTCGTCGCACCTCGTACGTCCGACCGGGTACGCATCGCCGTCAGCCGCACCCGCCCGCCCGAGTTCGTCAAGGTGCTGGCCGAGGAGATCGGCGCCGAGCTGGTGCCGATGGGTTCGGCCGGCGTCAAGGTGATGTCGGTCGTCCGCAACATCAGTGACGTGTACGTGCACGCCGGCGGCCAGTACGAGTGGGACTCTGCCGCGCCCGTCGTCGTCGCACGCGCGGCCGGCCTCTACACCAGCCGCGCCGACGGTCAGCCGCTCGCGTACAACCGGGAGAGCCCGTGGCTGCCCGACCTGCTGGTGTGCCGGCCCGAGCTTGCCGAGCAGATCTCCGGGTTCGTGGCGCGCTACTGGCAGGAGAACTAGCGCAGCCCTTTCGCACCGAACCGCGCGGTCGGCGGTATCAGCCGGGACGTACGGCGCCTCCTCCTTCTAACGGGAGAAGGGGGCCATCATGGCCACGAGCGGCGGCGGAGCATGTCGCGAGGTGTCGAGCTGGATCACCGAGAACGTCCTCGTTCCGGTGGAGCGGTTCATCACCCAGGCGCGAGAGGCATGCGAGGACGTCAACACCTGGGTCGAGGAGGAGGTTCGCCAGCCGGTCGAGGAGTGGGTGAGTCGAACGGAGCGGCGCTGCCGCGAGCAGGACTGCAACTGGTGGTGCGCCTGCTGCAACAAGTGGTTCTGCTGGCTGGTGACCATCGTCGTCCGGGTCGTCACGTGGATCGTGACCACGGTCGGCAAGTGGGTCACCCACCTGGTCTGCAAGATCGTCACGGTCGTCATCGGCGTGATCGTCGAACTGGTCCTCAAGGTGATCACTCGACTGGTGACCTTCTTCGTGTGCCTGTTCACCGATCCGCTCCGTGCGCTCTCGGCGCTGTGGGATCTGGTCAATGACATCGTGGACGCCGTCGACGACGTACTCGACCTGGTGGTATCGATCCTCGACGACATCGGCGAGATCCTCCGCGAGGTCGGTGACCTGTTCGGCAGCCTCGGCCGCACGTTCTGCATCTTCGGCGACGCGATGTGTGCGTTGTTCGGCGCGATCTTCGGCTTCTTCGAGGGGCTGCTCGACTGGGCCGCCGACGTCGTCGACTGGGTCCGAGACACGGTCGACGGCATCCGAGACCTCATCATCGGAATCCTGAGCCTCGACTGGTGCCGCATCCAGAAGGGCCTCGGCATTCTCAACGTCTTCCGGGTGATCACCAGCGTCACCCGACTCCTCGGGATGGTGTTCTACGTCGGCCCGCGCGAGCTGATCGACAAGCGCGGGCTCGAGCGGATCATCGGCGGCGCATTGAGCCAGGCGCTGTCCGACGATCCGCAGCGCCTCGAGCGCTCCCGTACGCGAGTGCGACTCGGCGGAGCGCCGCTTGGAGCGCCGATGGACCTGGACGCCCGGCGCATCGCGGTCCGTTCGAGTGAGTTCCTGCGGGAGCTGCACAAGTCCGGCAACCTCGACCTGTACGCGCTCGCCGGGCGCTTCAGCGACTGCCAGGGAAAGGCGGCGTGGGAGCAGTTCGAAGGCGAGGTCGTCTACACGGGTACGCGTACGACCGTCACCAAGACCGACCTGGACTACTTCCTCGACGACGGCCCTGACGCCGTGCCGTCGTTCACCGTCTACCCGATCACCCGGGACGACTTCCGCACCAGGCTGGATCTCGCCAAGCGGAAGGGCCTGCAGATCGGCGTCAACTTCAACTGGTCCGGCCTCGGCGAGATCGTCGTCGGCGAGGACAGGTTCGTGCCGCTGGATAGCGACGAGAGCGACGACACCGTGCAGAAGGACCTGCTGCGGCTCGCCGGTCGGCCCGACGTCGAGGAGAACCTCAGCGACGTACCGGTAATCGCCGTCTTCGGGTACGAGAAGACGTCGCTGCACGGCCTGACCTCGTGGTTCCGTCCCGCGTTGGACGACACCAGCCCCACCGGTACGACGTTCCGCGACCGGTTCCCCGAGACCGTGTTCCAATACGTCGCGATCCACGAGGTAGGGCATTACCTCGGCCTCGACCACACCGGACACACCAGCCCGGGGCAGATCATGTGGAAGCCGAACCTCCCCGCGGGCACGGACTGGGCGGACGCGGTGCTGAACTATCTGGTGACGACCGGAGAGGCGAACTTCACCCTGGGCGATGCCGCAGACGTCTGGGACTGGATCACCACGACGCCCGAAGCACTCGACAGCATTCTTCCCTGACGGGCGGTGACCGACATGGAGCACGTCGTCGACGACCTCGGATCCCTTTCCGCGCTGCGTACGCGAGGCACCAAGGCGACGGTTGAGCGGATCAGGCTCGACGGTCGGCTGGCCGACACCGCCAGCGAGCGGGCGCTCAACCGCACGTACTTCTCCTGCGGCTGCGAGCAGGGGTCGGTGGCCGTCCTGCTCACCATGGTCGGATGCGTCGTCGGCGTACTCGTCCATGGTCCGGGCGCCCCGTTCGGCTGGTGGCAGATCGGTGTCTACCTGGCGGTGTCGGCGGTCGTGGGCAAGGCCGTCGGCCTCTTCGTGGCTCGGCTGCTCTTCCGTCGCATCTACCGCCGGCTGGAGGCCGACCTGAAGGGCGCCTGAGCGCTACCGCTCGTTCGCGAGTGGCGCAAGTTCGTTGCTCGGATGGCCTTGTTTGCACCGAATCTGCGCCACTCGCGAGAATACGGACACCCGCGCGGCGGTACTCCGTGCCGAGATCGCGGTTCCCTCCGTACGATCCGCGCCGTAGGGTCATTGGTGCATACCGACGACAGCCCGAGGAGGCAGCAGATGCCAAGTCGCGACGCAACCACGCACTGGACCGGTGGGATCTCGAAGGGATCCGGACACGTCACTCTCGACTCGTCGAACGCCGGCCAGTTCGACGTCTCCTTCCCGACGCGCTCGGGCGACCCCAACGGGCAGACCAGCCCCGAGGAGCTCATCGCCGCCGCGCACTCGTCGTGCCTGGCGATGAACCTCTCCGGGGTGCTGGAGAAGGAAGGGCTCGACCCCACCTCGATCGACGTCAGTGCCGAGGTGACGCTCGGGCCGGCCGAGGGCGGAGGATTCGAGCTCAGCGGCATCGCCATCACGCTCCGCGCGCAGGTCGCCGGTGTCGACGCCGACAAGTTCGCGGAGCTGGCGCGTACGGCCGAACGCACCTGCCCGGTCAGCAAGGCCCTCACCGGGACCACGATCACCCTGGACGCGGCGCTCGACTAGGCCGTGTCCTAGGCAGTACGCGTCGCGGTGACCAGCAGGTACTCCCACGCCATCCGGCCCGACCCGAGGTCGTGTCGCTTCGCGAGGTCGTCGAGCGCGGCGTCCAGCTCGGCGGCGCGTCCGGGCTGGTCGGCGAGGGAGCGATACACCGCGATCGTCGGCCCGTACCGCGTCTTGAAGTACTCCCGGAAGTCCGGCTCGCCCGGGAACCGTCCGACGTCCAACAGCTCTCGCCGCGCGACGACGTCCGTCACCCCGGTGCCGAGGAGCGCGCGTACGTGGTCCTCGGATCCCCACAGCGGCGGAGGTTGAGCGCCGGGCGGAGGCGGCGGGGCGTACGGCTTCATCACGGCGAACAGCTGCCCGATGAACCCCTCGGGCGTCCAGTTCGCGAGGCCGATCCGACCACCCGGGCGTACGACGCGGACGAGCTCGTCCGCGGCGGCCTGGTGGTGCGGCGCGAACATGATGCCCACGCACGAGGTCGCGACGTCGAACTCCCCGTCGGCGTACGGAAGCGCCTCGGCGTCCGCCGGCTCCCAGGACAGCAGCGCGCCGCGAGCTTCGGCGGCGCGGCGTCCGGCTTCGAGGAGCTCGGGGGTGAGGTCGCTCGCCACCACCGTCGCGCCCGCGAGCGCCGCCGGGATCGCGGAGTTGCCCGACCCCGCGGCGATGTCGAGGACGTGATCGCCGGCGCGTACGTCGACGGCCTCGACGAGCCGTGTGCCGAGGGCCGGTATCACCTCGTCCGCGACGCTCGGGTAGTCGCCCAGCGCCCACATGGCGCGATGTTTGGCTTTCAGATCGAGGTCGGTTGCCTGTGTCATCGTTGCTCCCTCTGGTTCGGTTCGATGACGACAGCCTCGCCCGCCGCGACGCCGCGATCCAGTGCTGGATCTGTACTGAACACGCTGTGGTCGCCGGGTCTGGATGCGTGACAACGCGGACGTACGCACCGAATCGGTGTGTACTGGACGAATGGCGGGCTACGGGCAGTTCTGCCCCGTCGCCAAGGCGATGGAGATCCTGGACGAGAGATGGACGCTCCTCGTCGTACGAGAGCTGCTCGCGGGCAGTACGCACTTCAACGAGCTGCGCCGTGGCAACCCGAAGATGTCACCGGCACTGCTGTCCAAGCGCCTCCGCACGCTGGAGCGCGCCGGCCTCGTACGTCGCGACACGGACGCCGGACGGACGAGCTATCGGCTGACCGCCTCCGGCAAGGAGCTCTCGACCGTCGTTGACGCGCTCGGCACGTGGGGCCTGCGCTGGATCGGCGAGCTGGGTGAGAACGACCTCGACCCCCACCTGCTGATGTGGGACATGCGCCGCACGGTGCCGGTCGCGTCGTGGCCGCCCGCTCGCACCGTCGTCGCCTTCGAGTTCGCCGACGTACCGCCGCGGGCGCGCCGGTGGTGGCTGGTCGTCGCAGACGGCGGTGCCGACGTGTGCGACTACGACCCGGGATTCGAGGTGACCGCACGGGTGGGGACCACGCTGCGCACGATGGTGCAGATCTGGCGCGGCGATATCGCGTGGCAGCGCGCTCTGTCGACCGGAGCCGTCGAAACCGACGGGCCGAGCGACGTACGCCGGGCGCTTCCCGGCTGGCTCGGTCAGGCGCGGCTCGCGGGTGTCGCCCGGGATTAGCCCCGGCGACACGCGCCGTTTCCATACACCCGGTCGGATAGTGGCCTACCATGTGCGGCGAGCACGCGCTGCAGGCTGAACGGGGTGAGCGACACGGATAACGACATTCGTGCGGGCGAGCGGAGCGATGACCACGGCGGCGACCGCCGGTTGGACCGCTCCGCGTTTACGTATTCGATCGTGGTGCCCGTCTACAACAGCGTCGAGCTGGTCGGCCGCACCGTCGACACGATTGTCGAGGTCTTCGAGTCGGCCGAGCTGTCGTACGAGCTGGTGCTGGTCAACGACGGCAGCCGCGACGGCAGCTGGGACGTCATCGCCGGTCGCGCCCGCGACAACCCCAACGTCGTCGCGCTCAACCTGCTCCGCAACTACGGACAGCACTTCGCCAACCTCGCCGGGATGCGCGAGGCGACGGGTGACTACGTGATCACGATGGACGACGACCTGCAGAACCCTCCCGACCAGGCGCTCGTGCTGATCGACGAGGCCATGACGGGCCGCGACGCCGTGTTCGGCAAGTTCGCCAACAAGCAGGCGGCGGGATACAGGCGGATCGGCAGCAAGCTGATCGGCCTGATCAACCGGCGGATCTTCGCCCAGCCACCCGGCCTGGCGGTCACCAACTTCCGCATCCTGCGCCGCGACGTCGTCGACCGCATCTGTCAGTCCCGCGCTGCGTACCCCTACATCACCGGCCAGGCGTTGATGTACTCCAGCAACCGCTCCAACGTGCTCGTACGACACGAGCCGCGGCCGGTGGGCAAGAGCACGTACGGAATCTCGCGCATCCTGCGTCTCGTGCTCACGATCCTGTTCGCGTACTCGTCGTTCCCGCTGCGGGTCGCAGCGGGCATCGGCGCCCTGGTGGCCGTGCTCAGCTTCCTGCTCGGTGCGGTCTATCTCGTGCGCGCGATGGTCGGCGAGGCGACCGTGCCCGGCTGGACCAGCATGATCGTGCTGCTCGCGTTCTTCAACGGGGTGACGATCGCCCTGCTGTCGATGCTCGGCGAGTACGTCGTGCGTACGCTCAACACGGTCAGCGCGCTGCAGCCGTACCACGTCGTGGATCGGGTCGGCGAGACCAGATGACGCGGCACCTCCTCGTCATCGGCGCGCAGCGGTCGGGCACGACGTACCTCCAATCGCTGCTCGAGGCGCATCCGCAGATCGCGATGGCCCGCCCGACGCGGCCGGAGCCCAAGGTCTTCTGCTCCGACGAGCTGGCCGCCAACGGTCCCGACTGGTACCGCGATACGTACTTCGCGCACGCGACCGACGAGCGGATTTTCGGCGAGAAGAGCACCAGCTACCTCGAGGACCCGCTCGCCCCGGCCCGGGTACTGCGGACGCTCGGCGGCGCCGAGATCGCCGTGATGCTGCGCGACCCGCTGCAACGGGCGGTCTCCAACTGGCGCTTCAGCACCGACAACGGTCTCGAGACGCGCCCGCTGGAGGCCGCGCTACGCGAGAACCTCGCCGCGCCGACGCCCTGGGACCCCGCTTCCACGTCGGTGTCGCCCTTCGCGTACGTCGAACGCGGGCGGTACGCCGACTACCTCGAGCCGTGGCTCGAGGCGTTCCCCGGGTCCAGCCATGTGTGGTTCCTCGACGAGCTGGTCGGCGACGAGCGCGCGGTAGGGGCGCTGTACGCAGAGCTCGGCGTCGATCCGCACCCGCTGCCGGACGCCCATGAGCGTGCGGTCAACGAGAGCCGGCAAACCCGGCCGACGCTCCCGCCCGACCTGGTCGGGCGGCTGCGTGCGTACTTCTCCGACGCAGACCTCGCCTTGGAACGCCTGCTCGGGCGCGCGTTACCGTGGCAAGCCGACGAGGGAGGAGCAGCCCATGGCTGAGCCCGGCAGCACCGACGCGCCGATCCGGTTCAACCGGCCCGCGCTCGTCGGGCGCGAGCTCGAGTACATACGCGACTCGATCGAGAGCGGCCGCACGTCGGCCGGTGGGCCGTACTCCGCGAAGGCGGCGGACATCATCATGGAGCACACCGGCGCCGAGGACGTCCTCCTCACGACGTCGTGTACGTCCGCGCTGGAGCTCTCCGCATTGATGCTCGACCTCGAGCCGGGCGACACGGTCGTCGTACCGTCGTTCACCTTCACCACGACGGCGCTCGCGTTCGCCCGTCAGGGTGCGCGGCTGCTGTTCTGCGACATCGAGGAGCGCACCCTCGGTCTCGACCCGCAGCACCTGGCGACCTTGCTCGACGAGAGTGTGCGCGCGGTCGTCGTCGTTCACTACGCGGGTGTCGGCTGCGACATCGAGGGAGTACGCACGGTGCTCGCCGGGTGGCCGGACATCGCGCTGATCGAGGACAACGCACACGGATTCCTTGGTACGTGGCGAGACGAGCCACTGGGGAGTCTCGGTCGCTTCGCGACACAGAGCTTCCACGAGACGAAGAACATCGTGTGCGGCGAGGGCGGTGCCCTGCTGCTCAACGACGCCGCCGACGTCGACCGCGCGAGGGTCCTCTACGACAAGGGCACCAACCGGCGCGCGTTCATGCTCGGTCAGGTCGACAAGTACTCGTGGATGGACACCGGTTCGTCGTTCGGCCTCTCCGACACGCTCGCCGCGTACCTCCTCGGTCAGCTCGAGCGGGCGACCGAGATCCAGGCGAGCCGGCGCGACGTTCACGGGTGGTACGACAGGCGGCTCTCGCCGCATGCCGACGACCTGGGCTTCGAGGTAGCGCATCCACCGCCCGATCGCCGCTCGGCGTACCACATGTTCTATGTCCTGCTGCCCGACAACGCCGTACGCAACCGGGTCCTCGAGACCCTGCAGCGCGCGGGTATCGGCGCGGTGTTCCACTACGTGCCGCTGCACTCGTCCGACGGGGGCAGGAAGTTCGCGGCCAGGCCGACGAAGTGCCCGGTGACCACCGATATCAGCGGCCGGCTGCTGCGGCTGCCGTTCTACAACGACCTGACCGAGGCAGAGGTCGACCGGGTGTCGGACACGTTCCTCACCGCGGTGACCCAGGCGATGCAGGAGTCCGCATGACGCTCGCACAATCCGGCTCGGCGTCGCTCGAGCAGCCCGACTACTGGTGGTATCGCGCCCGTCGCGACCTCCTCGAGGCGACGCTCGCGTCGTACCTCCCCGAGTCGGCGACCGTGCTCGACGTCGGCAGCGCCGACGGGCCGAGCGTCGACTGGATGCGGGGGCCACAGCGCCGGGTCGTGACGCTCGACCTCCTACCGGACGGGCTGACGCCGGGGGAGGGCGTCTGCGGGTCGCTGGAGGCGCTGCCGTTCGCCGATGCCGCCTTCGACGTCGTGGCCGGCTTCGACGTCGTCGAGCACTGCGAGTCGGAGGCGACCGCCCTGTCCGAGCTCGCGCGCGTCCTCACCGCGGGCGGGCGGATGCTGCTCTCCGTGCCCGCATACCAGTGGGCGTGGTCGGATCACGACGTACGCGCAGGCCACTACCGCCGCTACACCCGCAGACGGCTGGTCGACGCGGTCGAGCGGGCCGGACTCACCGTCGACCGGGCGACGTACGCCTTCGGCGCGGTGTTCCCACTCTTCCTCGCCGAGCGCGGAGTGCGGCGGGTACGCCGGCAGCTCGGCAAGGCCAGCAATGCACGGCTCACCCAGGTGTCGCCGACGATGGACCGCGTCCTGATGGGCCTGTCCCGCGCGGAGCGCTCGGTGCTCGCCTCCACGAACGTCCCGTTCGGCTCGTCGGTGTTCCTGGCCGCGACCATGCCCGCCCAGACCTATCCCACGCAGGGGTGACGGCGATGCGGATGCTCGTGACCGGCGGTGCCGGCTTCATCGGCAGCCACTACGTACGCGGCGTCCTCGACGATGCGTGGGGAGGTCCGCAACCCGAACGCCTCGTGGTGCTCGACAAGCTCACGTACGCGGGCACGCTCACCAACCTGGAGCGGGTGGACGACGACCCGCGACTCGTCTTCGTGCACGGCGACATCCTCGACCGCGAGCTCGTCGACGAGCTGGTGGCCGCCGCCGATGTCGTCGTGCACTTCGCCGCCGAGAGCCACGTCGACCGCTCGATCACCGGCGCGACCGACTTCGTAATGACCAACGTCGTGGGCACGCAGACCCTGCTCGACGCGGCGCTGAGCAACGGCGTCGACACGTTCGTACACGTCTCGACCGATGAGGTCTACGGCACGATCGAGGAGGGCAGCTGGGACGAGTCGTGTCCGGTCGAGCCGAACTCCCCGTACTCGGCATCCAAGGCCTCCAGTGACCTGATCGCGCGCTCGTACCACCGCACGCACGGCCTCCCGGTCTGCATCACCCGCTGCTCCAACAACTACGGGCCGCACCAGTTCCCGGAGAAGGTCATCCCCCTCTTCGTCACGAACCTGATCGACGGCGGCACCGTGCCGCTGTACGGCGAGGGCGCCAACGTACGCGACTGGCTGCACGTCGACGACCACTGCCGCGCGGTGCACACCGTCGTCGAGCGCGGCCGTGCCGGCGAGGTGTACAACATCGGCGGCGGGCGCGAGCTCAGCAACCGTGAGCTCACCGGCATGCTGCTGGACAGCTGCGGTGCGGGCTGGGACCGCGTCGTCAACGTGCCGGACCGCCTCGGCCACGACCTGCGTTACTCGGTTGCGACCGACAAGATCCGTGCCGAGCTCGGGTTCGAACCGCGCATCGCCTTCGACGACGGTCTACGCGAGACCGTCGCGTGGTACGTCGACAACCGCGCATGGTGGGAGCCCCTCAAGTCGCGGGCGGCGCTCCCGGGAGTCTGATCGGAGGCGTCCCGCTCTCGATCCGAGTTCGCGCGAGTGGCGCAGATCCGTTGTGTACAAGGCGGCTGAGCAACAGACTTGCGCCACTCGCGCGAACCCGATCAGGTGCCCGGGAGCGGAGAGTGCTCCTCCGCCGAATGCTCCAGCAGCTCGAGCAGGTACGTACCGTAGCCGCTCTTGACCATCGCCTCGGCCCGCTCGCGCAGCTCGTCGTCGGACAGGAACCCCTGCCGCCACGCGATCTCCTCGGGAGCGCCGATCCTCATGCCCTGCCGGGTCTGCACCGCCCGGATGAAGTCGCCGGCGTCGTTGAGTGACTCGAAGGTGCCCGTGTCGAGCCACGCCGTACCGCGCGCGAGCACCGAGACCTGCAGCGTGCCGCGTTCGAGGTACGCGCGGTTGACGTCGGTGATCTCGTACTCGCCGCGGGCCGACGGGCGTACGGCCTTGGCGATCTCGACGACGTCGTTGTCGTAGAAGTACAGGCCGGGAACGGCGTAGTTGCTGCGTGGCCGGGTCGGCTTCTCCTCGAGCGAGATGGCCCGGCCGTCCGCGTCGAACTCGACGACGCCGTACGCCTCGGGGTCACGTACGCGGTACGCGAAGATCGCGGCGCCGTCGAGGTCGGCGAAGCGCTGCAGCTGGCGGCCGAGCCCCTGGCCGTAGAAG
Organism: Solicola gregarius; assembly: GCF_025790165.1. GTDB lineage: Bacteria > Actinomycetota > Actinomycetes > Propionibacteriales > Nocardioidaceae > Solicola > Solicola gregarius. The sequence continues at coordinate 1,104,252 of NZ_CP094970.1, read as the reverse complement.
ACGTTGTCGCCCAGCACCAGTGCGCAACGGTCGGAGCCGATGAAGTCTTCGCCGATGGTGAACGCTCGCGCGAGCCCGTCGGGGTTCGGCTGCTCGGCGTACGTGATCGAGATGCCGAACGCGGATCCGTCACCCAGCAGTCGACGGAACCCGTCGGCCTCGTGCGGGGTGGTGATCACGAGCACCTCGCTGATGCCGGCGAGCAGCAGGGTGGACAGCGGGTAGTAGATCATCGGCTTGTCGTAGACGGGCACGAGCTGTTTGCTGACGCCGCGGGTGATGGGATGGAGTCGCGACCCCGTACCGCCGGCGAGAATCAGTCCACGCATGTGCGCGAGTATTCCCGAAACTACCCGGCCGGCGCACTCCGCCGCGCGTCCGCGACCAGCAGCGCCAGGAACGCGACCGCCTCGGCGACCAGGAAGCACCAGACGATCGTCTCCGCCGCCGGCAGGCCCGCGAGCACGATGTACGCGACGGCGCCAACGGCGACGGCGACGACCCACGACACGGCGACCGTGCGGGGCGCGTCGTACGCGAGCGCGGTGATCATGAGCACGAGGTTCGCGACGCCGAGCGCACACCCGACGGCGACGATCGCCGACTGGCCGGCGGGGAAGTCGACCGACTCGCCGAAGACGAGCGTGATGACGGCCGGGCCGAGGGCGGCACCGCCGACGCCCGCGATGAGGCAGGTCAGCGCGGTCGCCGCGATGGTCGTCGTACGAATGCGGCGCAGTGTGGCGTCCGCGCCCGACACGACGAGCCTGGTGACGGCCGTCGTCAGCTGCGCGACCATCCCGAGAGCCAACGTGTAAGGGGCGCGGAACAGCGCGAGCGCGGCGAACAGCGCCGTCACCTCGGCGGCCGTGCCGCCGGCGAGGGCGAGCGCCACCGGGCCACCGGTCAGGACGAGCTGTCCGAGCAGCTGGGCGAGCCCGGCGCCCGAGAGGAACTCGATCGCCGAGTGCGGCCGCACGGACGTACGCCCGCGGTCGAAGTACAACGCCCGCGGCCAGCAGATCGCGACGACATGCCCGGCGACGATGCAGAACCCGTACTCCACCGGGTCGTCCGCACCGGCCACGACGAGGGCGCCGACGGCGGCGCAGCGCAGGGCGTTCTCGGCGACCAGGCTGACGGCAACGCTTCCGAACCTGCTCTCGCCGCTGAGGCCGCCGCGTACGAGGCCCATCAGCGCCGAGCCGAGGGTCACCAGCGCGACCAGCACCGGGAACCACGGGTCGTCGCGGTGGAACAGCGGGTCGCGGCCCCACCAGGCCAGACCACCGGTCAGTATCGCGACGACTGCGACCAGGCCACCGACCCGGGGCAGCGCGGCGCGTACGCTGCCAGTCCCGTCGGCGGTCACGGTACGCGCGATCCAGTGCTGCAGCGGGAAGGTGAGCGCGGCGCCGGCGAAACCCCAGTAGCTCCACAGCACCGAGACGGGTGCCGCGTCGTCTCCGAGCGTCCGAGTGGTGAGGGCGAAGACGAGGTACGCCAGGATGCCGCTCAGGGCGGAACCGATGGCGAGCGCGATGGTGCTCTGTCGGCGGGTCAACATGCCTACCGCCGGTGGTGGCGGTTGCCGGCGTGCCTGACCTTCTTCACCAGGCGATGGCCGATCGAACGGTCGGCGTACCAGACCCAGCCCGGCGCCGAGCCGACCTTCGTGTAGTCGCGCTCGAGCGTCTCGGCGAGCCAGTCGGGTACGAGGCTGCCGCCGACGGCGATCAGCGTCGGTCGCTCCTCGGCGACCCATTCGCCGAGGCCCTCCAGGCCGCCCGGCCAGGTCTCGTCCACATACTCGTTGAGGCCCGTGAAGAACATCTGGTGCTGGATCGGGTTGGTCTTGCCCGAGAGGACGAGCGGCTGCGGGGCGTTGATCGACATGATGGTCGCATCGTCGGGAAGCGGCCGGAGTTTCGCGCGTACGGACGCACGCTGGTCGACGAGCTCATGGTGTCGCGTGTCGACGGAGACCGACGTCGCCATGACCACCGCCGCCATGACCCATGCCAGCGCTGCGGCCCGCGCCCACCGCTGCTCCGCCCGATCGACGACCTCCTTGGCGAGTGCGCCGATGCCGATGGCCGCGGTCGGCAGCACGAGCATCGCGTCCGGCCATGAGTCGTACTCGCGGAGCGTCCAGATCAACGCCACGATCGTCGCGAGCCCGAGAGCCGCGATCGTGATGGCGTTCGGGTGCCGGTCGCGGTACGTGCGGCGTACTGCTGACGCGGATACGACGAGAAGCGACACGATTCCGACGATCCCGACCCAGAGCGACGCGCCGTACTCGGACTGCAGGTTCTCCCAGTTCCGCTGGGCGTGGTCGGTGAACGGGTCTGCGGCCGTGTACTCGGCGTTGATCAGCACGAAGCCCTCGACGAACTCTTCGAGCGCCCCGGCGGCCGCGAAGTACACGACGAAGAGCAGGAGTACGCCGAGGCCGCCGAGGGCGACCCGGACGAGCGCGCGAAGTCGCTCCCCGCGGCGTACGGCGAGCACACATCCGACGACCGCGACGAAGCCGGCCGGGAACGCGATCTGCAGGGTGAGGGTCGCCAGACTCAGCATCGCGCCGGCGGTGACCCACCGGTGCCGGTGCGCCGCCCACATCGCGCAGAGCATGAACAGCAACATCGGGGTCTTCTCGCGCGGCCCGTTGGTGGCGAGCTCGATGATCCCGGTGAACGTGAGGAACGCGAACGCCGCCGAGAGTCCCGCGAGCCGAGAGTCGAACAGCTCGCGCGCGAAGAGGTACGTGACGCAGACACTCGCGACGGTGATGAACAGGAAGAGCACGCGCATGCCGGTGAGGTCCTCGACCCCGACGATGCGTGCGCCCCACGCGCCGATACCCGGGATCATGTGGGCCAGCGGTCCGGCGCGGTTCATCACGGCTTCGTACGGCGGTACTCCGTCTGCGAACTGCTGCCCGGCGTAGCTGTACAGGCCGAGGTCGCGGCTGAGCTTGCCGTCGAAATCGTGCAGTGCGTACACGACCAGCGACACGGCGCCGACGACGAACACCAACGGGTCGAAGCGCGTCGCCGTCGTGCGCAGCCAGCCCGCAGATCGTTCGGCCAACCCGGAACTGAGACTCATGCGCCCCTCTCGGCTCGGTGGCCCGAGCCACAACATAGCAACCGGTACGCGCACCCCTGGGCATTGACGGGTGAGGCACTTTGTGGATTCCGCCGCGCACCGGGCGGGCCTGCCCTAATCTGATGCGGCGATGAGTGAACTCGATGCTGCCACAGAGGGCGACGCCGGACCGGCGGAGGGGGAGGAGTCGGCCGAGCCGAAGTCCCGACATCGCCTACGCAAGGCGCTGATCGGCCTCGGGGCGTGCGCTGCGCTGCTCATCGTGGTGGTGTTCGGTGCCGGGCTGTACCTGCAGCACAAGCTCACCAGCCAGATCGACCGCATCCCCAACGCGTTCGCGGGCCTGACGGACCGGCCTGCGAAGTCCGGGGACGCCGTCAACATCCTGGTGATGGGCAGCGACCGCCGCTCGGAGAAGCAGACGACCGGCGGTGACGCGGCGGCCGAATCGTGGATCCCGGGCGAGCAGCGCAGCGACACCCTGATGGTGCTGCACGTCGACGGTGACCGCGACGGCGCTTCGATCGTGTCCATCCCGCGCGACTCCTACGTCGACGTACCCGGCCACGGGAAGGACAAGATCAATGCGGCGTTCTCGTACGGTGGTCCGGCGCTCGCGGTCGAGACCGTCGAGAACCTGACCGACGTGCGGATCGACCACATTGCGTTGATCGACTGGGAGGGATTCGAGCGGCTGACCGATGCGCTCGGCGGCGTCGTGGTGACGGTGCCGGAGACGGTCAAGGACACCAAGAACGACCGCACGTGGACCAAGGGCCCACACGACCTCAACGGCGAGGAGGCGCTGCTCTACGTACGCCAGCGGTACGGGCTGCCGGGCGGCGACTTCGACCGGATCAATCGCCAGCAGGCGTTCCTGCGGTCGCTGATGGGCGAGACCCTCTCGGGTGACACGCTGAGCAGCCCGACGACGCTGTACGACGTGCTCGACGCCGTGACCGACAACCTCAGCGTGGACGAGGAGTGGGAGGTCGGCGACCTGCGTGGCCTCGCCTGGTCGTTGCGCGGCATTCGTACCGAGGACGTCGACTTCACCACCGTGCCGATCAAGGGCACCGGAATGGTCGGGGCGGCGAGCGTCGTGTTCCTCGACAAGCCCGCCGGGGAGCAGATGTGGGCCGCGATGCGCGACGACGACTTCGACGCCTGGATGGCCGAGCACCCAGAGGTCGAGCTTCCCGCCAAGGTCCGCTGACGCGGCCGGTTTCGGGTTCGGCCACCGGCGGCGACGCGTCGGTGGAACACTGGGCGAGTGATGACTCGTGGGGAGGCGCCGATGACCGACAACGGGTACGTCGGCCGCTACTTCGACCGCGGCGACCTCGACGAGATCAACCTGCTCAGTGAGCTCATCGTTGCAGCGTCCGAGTCCGACGGGCCCCTCACGGATGAGCAGGTCGACGCCATTCTCGGCTCACAGTCGTAAGCGTTGAAATGTATTAGTCGCTTACCGCATCCTTGGGCACATGCTTGCCGTTCATCGCCGCGCCGCCGAACTCGCCGTCGACATCGTCAATGCCTGGCGCGACGATGAGCTCGACACCGACTGGGTCGCCGCACTTGCGGAGCGAGAGCCGCTGCCGATCCGGCACTCGCGGCGCCGGTCGGAGTCGCGGGGGTCCGAGCTGGCGGTAGCGCTGTGCGCGCTCGCCGAGGACATCAGCCAGGTGTTCGGCGCTGCCGATGCCCGGCAGGCCGCCGCCGTGCTCAACCCGCTACTCGCCGACCTGGACCTCCAGGTCAGCGTGTCGATCGGCGACGACGCGCCACCCCATCTGCACTTCGACGCGTACGCGAGCGACCTGGGCGACCGGCTCCGGGTGAACTGCCTGTTGGCGGTCGCATCCGTGCTCGCGGATCCGGCCGAGGTCATGCGGATCGGTGAGTGCGCCGCGCCGTCGTGCACTCACGTGTACGTCGACCACACCAGGTCGGCGCGGCAGCGCTTCTGCTCGCGGCGTTGCGCGACTCGCAGCCATGTCAGCGAGCATCGCCGACGGCAGGCCGCACGCGGATGATCGCCGAACGATCGCCGGTCCGCGCAGCCGTACGCCTTGCGGCGCTGGCAGGCCTTGCTCTGCTGGCCGACCCGCTCGCCGGGATCGCCGACACCGCGGCGGCCGGTCGCCTCGGGGTGAGCGAGCAGGCGGCACTCGCGCTGGGTACGGGCATCGTGAGCGTGACGACGTGGTTGGTCGTCCCGATCCTGTTCGCTCAGACGACGGACGTCGCCCGCCTGTACGCCGCCGGGCGGCTCGGCGAGGCTGCGCGGCTCGTACGCGGTGGCCTCCTTGCCGCGTCCGCGTTCGGTGCGGTGTTGGCGTTGGTCCTCTGTGGCATCGCGCTGTTCGCCGGCGTACCCGGCGATACTGCGGGCTTCCTGTTCGCACGTGCAGTCGGGCTCCCGGTCGTCGCCTGCGTCATGGCCGGCTACGGCGCCCTTCGCGGGGCGTTGGCCGTACGTGCGGTGACGGTGTATGCGCTCGCGGGCGCCGTCATCCATGTGGGCCTCGATGTCGGGTCGGTTGCGTACACCGATCTCGGCGTTGCCGGGCTCGGGCTGGCGTCGACCGGGGCCCAGGCGATCGTCGCGGTCCTCGTGATCCGGGCGCTGTACAAACGTGGGCTGCTGTCGGCCGGCGCGGAAGGCACTGGCTCGCACTGGCGGTCCTCGGTGTCCGCCGTCGGCGTACTCGCGACGCGCGCGGCCGTGCTCGGCGGGACTCTCCTCGTGATGACGGCGACCGCCGTCGGTATCGGCGAGACCGCCGGCGCCGCCCACCAGGTCACCTACCAGTTCTGGCTGTTCGCGGTGCTCGCGGTCGAGGGATGGAAGTCCGCCGCGCAGATCCTCGTGTCGTCGAGTACGTCGGACGGAGATCGGGCGCGCACCGAGTCCGCGCTCGTCCGCGCGTCCGTCGTGCTCGGGTTCGGCGGCGCTGCCGTGACGCTCGCGGCGATCCCGGTCGCCGGCCTGCTGGCCGCCGGTCCGGACGTCGCCGAGCAGGCGCGGGCGATCTGGCCGCTGGCGGCCGCGAGCCTGGTCGTCGGGTCGGTCGCGTACACACGCGACGGCATCGAGTTCGGCCGCGGCGAGTATGCCGCCAACCTGCTCCGCATCCTGCCCGGAGCGGCGGTGTGGCTCATCGGCGCGGGCGTCGCGTACGAGACGGGCGAGCTGCAGTGGATCTGGTGGGGAGTCATCGCCGGACTGGCGTTGCGCGTACTCCCGCGTCCTCGTCGTGCTACGCGAGCCCCAGCGTACGGATCGCCCGCTGGGCCATCCGCCGCTCGCCGAACGCGTTCGGATGCAGGAACGCGAGGCTGTCCTTAGGGAAGAACGCCGGTTCCCTTAGGTCCTGATCGTGGCTGTCCTCCAAGTAGTCGACGTGTCCGTACCGATCCGTTGTGTCAGTGGCGATGTGCGTTATCTCGGGTGTTGTCGATGCAGGCGTTTCGCTACGTCAGGAGATGGGCATGCACTTCGATCCTGCTGCGGTGCTCCAGAACTGTGCGCAGTCGCCGTTCAGAGCCAGCTCAAGGCTGCGGATTCCATCGAGATCGCGGACGGTCTTCGCGAGGCTGTCGATGAAGAAGTCGCGCTGCGTCGGTTCCATCGCCTGGAGGGATCCGAGGTCGGCGAAGGACATCTCCACGGTGCTGCCATCGATGGTGATCTCAGAGCGGACATCGGCCAGCGATCGCCCGATCGGCGCGATGAGTCCCGCGCGATGCTCCTTCTTTGTCAGACCGGCGAAGTACGCCTCGAGCACGGCGCGAACCTGCTGATCCGGTGCCCCACCGACGACGCGGTAGGCCGCAACGGGGAGTGTGGTCTTCTGACAGATGAAGTAGACCTTCACGACCGTCTCGCCTGCCCCGGCCTCCGGCTGGTCGGTGACGCAAGGCCGGTTCTGCCCAGCCGTGGGGCCCGGCTCGTCTGTTCCAGGCTCGTTCGTCGACGTCGGCGAGGGTGACGGCGCAGCAGGAGTCGGATCGTTGTCGTTCTGCTGGACCAGCACGACGGTGCCGGCGATCACGGCCAGCGTCGCGGCCGCGGCCGCAGTGACGGCAAGGCGTACGCCGATTCCGCGTCGACGTGTCGACCGAATCTGCGCGAGTGGTGCCGGCTTGATCGGCCGGTCCGGTTCGATCTTCTCCCGGCGCAGGCGGGCGATCAGATCGTTGTCATTGCTGTCCATGGTTGTCTCCCTGTGCTGGTGCGGCCTCGTCGAAGGCAAGCCAGTCTCGAAGGTGCGCCAGCCCGCGGGAGGCGTGTGTCTTCACCGTTCCGCTCGACCAACCCGTCACATAGGCGACTTCATCGACCGGCAGGTCCTCGACGTAACGCAGCACCACGGCAGTGCGCTGATTCGCCGTCAGCTGACCGAGCGCGGCCCGCAGAGAGTCCCGTTCGACAACCGCCGTATCCGGCGCCGAGGTCTCACGACGAGCAAGGGTCGACTTCAACCTGTCGAATCGTTCCCGACGGCGCTTCTCGGTGATGAAGTTGTTGACCACGCTTCGACGCGCATAGGCAAGCGCCTTGGCGTGGTCGATCGAGTCCCATCGCCGCCAGATCCGAGTGAACGCGTCCTGGCTCAGGTCCTCGGCCGCGGCAACGTCCAACGTCAACCGGTACGCGAACCGCACCACCGACGGCCAGTTCACGGCAACGAAGCTGTCGAAATCATCGTCGCCGATCACGCCTGCCCCGTCTCTTGTCTTCGACTATGCCCATTAGACGACCACCTCGGCCGCCGCGTTGACACCCAAACCAAGGAGATTCGTACGCAACGCGGGTCGTAAGGAACCACGGGCCAGGTATAGCCGGACGCGCGAAATCCTGTGCCGCATACACATGTCTACGACACAAGCTGCCAGGTCACGACCAGATGCCGCTCATCTGGCTAAAGGGAACATAGGCTCTATCCAACGAGTGCCGGGCGGCTTGCATGCGTCATGGCCGTTCGACGCGCGCGACAGGTCGACGTACGTCGATCCCGTACGCTTCGCGGCGCGCTCGGTGACGTCGTTGAAGACCCGCAGCACGTTGCGGATGTAGGGCAGGTCGCCGCGCCCCACCGGGATGTTCAGGAAGCAGCCGCCTTTGCGGGGCACGATCCACGGGGCGCCGAGGATCGCGACCTGCGCGTTCGGAGCCTTGCGGTGAACGGCGCGCAGCGTCCGCTTCAGCGCCGGATACGTCTTCTGTCGGATCGTGTCGGTGAACGTGCTGCCGTACAGGTCCTTGCACGGACTGCCGTTGCCGAGCGTCGCGATCCCGGCCGTACCGCACGCGAGGATGACGCTCGCGAACGTGAGGTTGTCGTTGCCGCCGATCGTCATCGTGACCAGCTTCGTGCGCTTGTTCAGTGCGTCGAGCTGCGGCGCGACCCCGGGGTACTGCGATCCGGTGAAGTTGCTGGTCGTCGCGCCGCCACAGCTGACGTCGGTGAGGTCGGCGCCGATGCGCTCGGCGATGACGTGCGGGTAGTTGCGGGCCGACTGGCCGCACAGGACGAGCGGGGCGTCGGGCGCGAGCGGGAACACACCGGTGGCGGCGCTGTAGCTGTCGCCCATCGCGACGTACGGCAACGGATCTGGCGCCGCGCTCGCCGGCGGCGCGACCGCGGCCGTCACGGCGGCGATGATCAGTGCGGACACGGCGGCGAGCGGTCGGCGCATCGGTTCTCCCGGTGTAACTCGAAGTTACATCGGGACGGTAGACCTGCAGGTCCACCGCGTCAAGAGCCGCACCGGCCGTTGTCGGGGGACGCCGATACGCTGGAGGCGATGACTCTTTCTGCCCTCGCGGGCAAGGTCGCCAGTGATCCCCTCCTCGCCACCGCCGTCGCTGACCGGCGTGCGGGGCTGAGCGCGCTCGACCTCTCCGCGCCACCGTCCCTGCGCCCGTTCCTGGCGAGCGCCCTCGTCGGCGATCCCGCCGACCCGCACACCGTCCTCGTCGTGACCGCGACCCAGCGCGAGGCCGAGGAGCTCACCGAGTCGCTCGGAGACCTCGTCGGCGCCGACCGCGTCGCGTACTACCCCGCCTGGGAGACGCTGCCGCACGAGCGGCTGTCGCCGCGCTCCGACACGGTCGGCCTGCGCCTCGCCGTACTCCGGCGGCTCGTCCACCCGAGCGACAGTGGCAGCGCCAACGGCCCCGTCTCGGTCGTCGTCGCGCCCGTACGATCCGTGCTGCAGCCGCAGGTCAAGGGGCTCGCGGACCTCGAGCCGGTCGTCCTGCGGCCCGACGACGAGGTCGAGCTCGACGACGTCGTACGCCGGCTGGTCGCCGCGGCGTACCACCGCGTCGACCTGGTAGAGAAGCGCGGTGAGTTCGCCGTGCGTGGCGGCATCGTCGACGTCTTCCCCCCGACCGAGGAGCATCCGCTCCGCGTCGAGTTCTGGGGCGACACCGTCGACGAGGTCCGCCACTTCGCCGTCGCCGACCAGCGTTCCCTCGAGAAGGTCGACGTCGCCTGGGCGCCGCCGTGCCGTGAGCTGCTGCTCACCGACGAGGTACGCGCGCGGGCGCGCCGGCTCGCTGCCGAGCACCCCGAGCTCGCGGAGCTGTTCGAGAAGCTGTCCGAGGGCCACGCCGTCGAGGGCATGGAGTCGCTGGCGCCCGTGCTCGTCGACGACATGGAGCTGCTCGTCGACCTGGTGCCGGCCGACACCACCGTGCTGGTGTGCGATCCCGAGCGCGTACGCGCCCGCGCCCACGACCTCGTCGCGACCAGCGAGGAGTTCCTGCAGGCGTCGTGGGCTGCCGCCGCCTCCGGTGGCGACGCACCCATCGACCTCGGCGCCGCGGCGTACCACACGATCGCCGACGTACGCCTGCACACGCTCACCTCGGGGCGCGCGTGGTGGAGCACGTCGCCGTTCGCGCACGACCCCGACGCCGAGACGAGCGACGACGCGCTGGAGTCGCGCTCGCTCGCGTTCGAGGCGACGCCGATGTACCGCGGAGACACCGAGCGGGCGCTGGCCGACATCAAGTCCTGGACGAGCGCGGGCCAGACCGTCCTGCTGGTCACCCCGGGTCCGGGCCAGGCGCAGCGCAGTGTCGAGATCCTCGCCGAGCACGACATCGCCGCGCGACAGGTCTCGAACCTCGCCGACGAGCTCGCGCCCGACGTCGTGCATGTCGCGTGCGGAGAGATCGAGCACGGCTTCGTCGCCGAGTCGCTCGGGCTCGTCGTACTCACCCAGGACGACCTCGTGGGGCAGCGTGCGCCGAGCCGCGACGAGCGCAAGATGCCGGCCAGGCGGCGCAAGCAGATCGACCCGCTCGAGCTGGCACCGGGCGACTTCGTCGTACACGAGCAGCACGGCGTCGGTCGTTACGTCGAGATGATGCAGCGCGTGGTCGGCGGCTCCACCCGCGAGTACCTCGTCGTCGAGTACGCCGCGAGCAAGCGCGGCCAGCCGGCCGACCGGCTGTTCGTACCAACCGATCAGCTCGACCAGGTGTCGCGGTACGTCGGCGGCGAGAACCCGTCGCTCGACCGGCTCGGGGGCTCCGACTGGTCCAAGCGCAAGGGGCGCGCTCGCCGGGCCGTACGCCAGATCGCTGCCGAGTTGATCAAGCTGTACGCCGCGCGCCAGTCGACCAAGGGGCATGCGTTCGGTCCGGACTCGCCGTGGCAGCGCGAGCTGGAAGACGCCTTCCCGTACGTCGAGACCCCCGACCAGCTGTCCAGCATCGACGAGGTCAAGCGCGACATGGAGCGCGAGGTCCCGATGGACCGGCTGATCTGCGGCGATGTCGGTTACGGCAAGACCGAGATCGCCGTACGCGCGGCGTTCAAGGCGATCCAGGACGGCAAGCAGGTCATCCTGCTGGTGCCGACCACCCTGCTCGTGCAGCAGCACTATGCGACGTTCGCCGAGCGGTTCGGCCAGTTCCCGGTGACCCTCAAGGCGCTGTCGCGGTTCCAGACCGATCGGGAGACCAGGGAGGTGCTGGCGGGGCTCGAGGACGGCTCGGTCGACCTCGTCATCGGCACCCACCGGCTGCTGCAGCCCGGCGTACGCATCAAGCAGCTCGGCCTGGTCATCGTCGACGAGGAGCAGCGCTTCGGCGTCGAGCACAAGGAGGCGCTCAAACTCCTGCGCGCCGCGGTCGATGTGCTCAGCATGTCGGCCACCCCGATCCCGCGCACGCTCGAGATGGCGATCACCGGCATCCGCGAGATGTCCACCATCGCGACACCACCGGAGGAGCGGCATCCGGTGCTGAGCTTCGTGGGTGGGTACGAAGATCGGCAGGTGGTCGCGGCCATCCGGCGCGAGCTGCTGCGTGAGGGGCAGGTGTTCTACATCCATAACCGGGTGCAGAGCATCGAGAAGGCCGTCGAGCGCATCCAGAAGCTGGTGCCCGAGGCGCGCGTCGCGTACGCACACGGCAAGATGGGCGAGCAGCGGCTCGAGCAGGTCATGGTCGACTTCTGGGAGAAGCGCTACGACGTACTCGTCTGCACGACGATCGTCGAGTCCGGTCTCGACGTCTCGAACGCCAATACGCTGATCATCGAGCGTTCCGACGCGCTCGGTCTTTCGCAGCTGCATCAGCTGCGCGGCCGAGTGGGGCGCGGGCGTGAGCGCGCGTACGCGTACTTCCTCTATCCGCAGGAGAAGCCACTCACCGAGACCGCGCATGAGCGACTCGCGACGATCGCGCAGCACTCCGAGCTGGGCGGGGGCATGGCGGTCGCGATGAAGGACCTCGAGATCCGCGGCGCCGGCAACCTGCTCGGCGGCGAGCAGTCGGGGCACATCGCCGATGTGGGGTTCGACCTGTACGTACGGCTGGTCGGCGAGGCGGTCGCGGAGTTCCGCGGCGACGGCGCTCCGGAGCGCGAGGTGAAGATCGAGCTGCCGATCGACGCGCACCTGCCGCACGAGTACGTGCCGAGCGAGCGGCTGCGGCTGGAGATGTACAAGCGGCTGGCCGCCGTACGCGACGACGCCGAGATCGAGGCGCTGCGCGAGGAGCTGGTCGACCGCTACGGCGAGCCACCGGCGACCGTCGGCAGCCTGCTCGAGGTCGCTCGGCTGCGTACCCGTGCTCGGGTGGCGGGGCTCAGCGACGTCACCGTTGCCGGCAACTTCGTGCGGTTCGCGCCGATCGAGCTGGCAGAGTCGGCGTCGCTGCGGCTGCAGCGGCTGTATCCCAAGTCGGTGGTCAAGGCCGCGGTCGGCACGGTGCTCATCCCGCGCCCGAAGACCGCCGCCGTGGGTGGCCAGCCTCTGCGCGACGAGGCCCTCCTCACCTGGTGCCGCGAAGTCATCGACAGCGTCATCGACCGCGAGCCCGCAAGCGCGGCGAGCGCGTAGCGCGCGTCCCCGTCTTGGATCGTTCGAGGGGGTTTCTTGCGTACGACACCCCCTTGAACGATCCGAAACGGGGACGCGGGAGTCGGCGCTCGGAGTCTCACGATACGGACGCTCCCGGGTGGCGGAACTGCCCCACTGCACCCCGTTTGCGCTGGTCGGTACGTACGAGCGCGCCTGGTTTGGTGGCGCAGTCACATTCGCGCAATCTCGGTGGCGTGATGGCGTCGGCCCCGCGCTCGTCACCGGGCTGGGCGACTCGCACGCGTCGGTACGTCGTGCCGCTCGGCGCGATCGGCGAGCCGTCGGGACTCGACCCGCTCCTCGCGTTGGCACGCGACGATGACCTGCTCGTGCGCGCGGCGGCGCTCGAGGGGTCGGCGGGGCTAGGGTGCCCAGCCCCCTTGCGTACGTTGGCGATCGCGGGTGTCGGTGACGATGCGTGGCAGGTACGGGTCGGTGCCGTGCGGGGACTTGCGGCCGTCTCGGGTGACACCGCGCTCGCGGCGCTGGCCTCGGCGGTCGCCGACCTGCACGCGGACGTACGAAAGGCGGCAGTGATCGCCCTGGGCGACCATGCGGCCGACCCGGTCGCCGCCGACGCCCTCGAACGTGCGGCGAAGGACATCGACGCCGATGTACGCGGGTACGCGCGCCGCGCAAGTGCGTAGCGCGAGCGGGCTGCAGCACCCCGCGTCGGCGATCCGGGTACGCCCCGTAAAGTTGCCCCGGAACACCTGCGCGCAATGAGGAGTGCTTGTGAAACGGATCCGGGTCGGCATGGCTGCCGCCGCGATGCTCGCGTTGAGCGCCTGCGGATCGATGCATCCGGGCGCGGCCGTCGTCGTCGGGGACGTGTCGGTCTCGGCCGACAAGGTCGACGACCTGGCCGACAACCTGTGCGAGGCGATCAGCGCCAGCGGGCAGACCGGAGTGGGTGGCAAGGATGCGCGCCAGCAGGCGGCGAACCTGATGCTCACGCTCACCGCCGCCCGCGAGGCGGCCGACGAGCTCGGCGTCGAGGTCGAGCCGAGCCAGTACGCCGTGACGAGCGACGACACGGCTTCCCTCGAGTCGCAGTTCCCCGACGCCGACACCGACGAGCTCTCCAAGATCATCGCGATCAGCAAGGAGTCGAGCGCGTTGGTGACCGCGATCGGCCAGGACCAAGCCGGTTCCGACGCTTCGGCCAAGCAGGCGCAGCAGGCCGGCCAGGCGTACCTCCAGGACTTCATCGCCGACGCCGATGTCTCGATCGACCCGCGCTACGGGCTCGACGACACCGGCCAGCCGAAGGACGACACCGACTCGCTCTCCGTACGCGTGACGGATCCGGCAGAAGACCTGCCGAGTACGCAGCAGTGCAGCTGAGCTAGCGCCCGGACAAATCGACATTTGTTAGGCCCGGGCATAACAAATGTCGATTTGCTCGGAGCGAAGCCGGCCGCTCAGGCCGTGCCGCTCTCCTCGTCGTAGCCGCAGACCTGGTTGTAGTACGAGACGTAGACGCCGACCGTCACCTTGGCGCCCTCGGGGTAGCTGCGGTTGTAGTGCGTAGCCGGGCTGCTGCTGGTGCCCGTGCTCTTGAGCGTCTCCTTGAAGTCGCCGTTGACGTAGACGTGCGCACGGACACTGTGTCCGTCAGACCGTCGGTCATCGATGTAGAAGTGCTCCCCGTCGTCCACGAACTTCGCGGAGCCGGCCTCGTTCGCGACACCGCACTCCCGGCTCGACTCTGCGTCGGTCCAGACCTCGAAGCCCGAGCCGGCGGCCGCGAGGGGTGTCGTGGTGGCGATCAGGGCGGTCGCGGCCGCCGCGACAGCGGCGGACCGTGCCAATACCTTCATTCGTCCTACTCCTTCGTCGGTTACGTGGAGTCACCAACGCTAATGCAATCGTAGGATTGTTGACAATTGTTTAATGCCGAACGACCGCCGATCCGCCCACCCGACGTCGGGCGCGAGCGGTCCACAGGCACACTTGGCAGATGCCACTGCGTGCGCTGATCACGAGCGCGGCCGTCCCGCCCGGCACGCTCACGCTGGAGGCGTGGGACGCGCTGCGGGCAGCCGCGCTCGTCGTCCCCGCCGACCCGGACGACCCCACTGCGCTCGCGGTACGCGAGTCCGGTATCGCGCTCGCGGCGTCGGCCGAACCACCGGGCGACGACCTGCCCGAGCGGCTGGCACGCCTCGGCGGCGACGCCGTCTGGCTCGCTCCCCGCGGGGAGGTCGACGCATCGGGTCTCCCGGCGATCGTGGGCTCGGCCGATCCGTACGGGGGTGCGCTCGTACGACTCGTGTCGGTGATGGAGCGGCTGCGTCGGCAGTGCCCGTGGGACGCCGAACAGACCCACGAGTCGCTCGCGACGTACCTGCTCGAGGAGACGTACGAGACGCTCGAGGCCCTCGACGACGGCGACTCCGACCTGCTGCGCGAGGAGCTCGGCGACCTGCTCCTGCAGGTGTACTTCCACGCCGAGATCGCGGCAGAGGTCGACGAGTGGACCGTCGACGACGTCGCGCAGGGCCTGATCGACAAGCTGGTACGTCGGCATCCGCATGTCTTCGCCGGCGTCGACGTACGCCACGCGGCCGACGTCGAGGCGAACTGGGACCGACTCAAGGCGACCGAGAAGCGGCGCGACTCGGTGCTCGACGGTGTACCCGCGGCGCTCCCGGCCCTCGCGTACGCCGACAAGGTGGTGACCCGGCTGCGGCGTGCAGGAGTGCTCGAGGCGACGAACGCGCCTGCCGGCGACCCCGACGACGACGAGTCGCGGGTCGGTCGCGAGCTGCTCGAGACGGTGCTCGCGGCGCGGTCCGAGAACGTCGACGCGGAGCGTGCCTTACGTCGCGCGACCCGCGAGCTCGCCCGCCGCGCGGAGCGCTGACGTCAGCCGGGCGGCTTGTCGTTCAGAATCCGCTGGAAAATATCGTGGTCGCCCCACGCGCCGTCGATGAACAGGTAGCTGCGGGCGTGCCCGATCTGCTCGAACCCGCACTTGCGCAGCACGGCCTGTGAGGCCAGGTTGTCCGTGAGGGTGCCGGCCTCGATGCGATGTAGGCCGAGGTCGACAGCGGCGTCGCACGCGTACTCGACGGCGGCGGTCGCGAGTCCGCGCCCGGTGTGCTCGCGGTCGACCCAGTAGCCGACATGCGCAGAGTGCGCGGCGCCGCGCACGATCGTGTTCAGGTTGATCCGTCCGACCACACTCTCGCCGGCGAGGATCAGCCAGCCGGCCGCCCGCCCGTGCTGGGCGGCTTCGAGCGAGATGCCGAGCGACTCGCGTTGGCCCGCGGCGGTGTAGAAGATGTCGGTCCGGCGCGGCTCGTACGGCGCCAGGTGGTCGCGGTTGTGCCGGTAGGCAGCGGCGAGCGCCGCTGCGTCGGAGAGCCGGGGCGGCCGGATGTCGTAGTGCTCGAGAATCCGCTCCGCATGCATGGCTGCAGCCTACGGCCCGTACTGCACGGCTTCGTGATCGTGGGTACGTTGAGCTGGCGAGCGTCGCGCCGAGTGGGCGCGGCGTCGCTGGTGACGAGGAGGCACGGCATGCAAGCGATCACGGTCGTACCGGGTCAGCCCGACTCCGTCGGGGTCAGCGAGGTCGCCGACCCCGAGGCGTCGCCGGACCTGCTGTTGGTCGAGGGAAGGCTGATCGGGATCTGCGGCACGGACGCCGACATAGTGGAGGGGTACGGCTGGCTGCCACCCGGAAAGGACCGCCTGGTGATCGGGCACGAGTCGCTCGGGGCCGTCCTCGATGCGCCCGAGGGCAGCGGCTTCGCCGCGGGCGACCTGGTCGCCGGGATCGTCCGGCGGCCGGATCCGGTCCCGTGTCCGGCGTGCGCACGCGGGGAGTGGGACTTCTGCCGCAACGGTCGCTACACCGAGCGCGGCATCAAGGAGCTCGACGGGTACGGCTCGCAGCGCTGGCAGATCGAGCCGGAGTACGCGATCAAGCTCGACCCCGCGCTCGGCGACTGCGGAGTGCTGATCGAGCCCGCGTCGGTCGTCGCCAAGGCGTGGGACCAGACCGAGCGGATCTTCGCCCGCTCGACGTGGCGTCCCGAGGTCGCGCTCGTCACCGGCGCGGGGCCGATCGGGCTGCTCGCCGCGATGATGGGCGTGCAGCGCGGTCTGGACGTACACGTACTCGACATCGTCGACTCGGGCCCGAAGTCGCAGCTGGTCGCCGATCTCGGCGCGACGTTCCATACCGGCGACGTACACGACCTGGGTCTGGAGCCCGACGTGGTCATCGAGTGCACCGGACACGGCCCGCTCGTGGTCGACCTGGCGACCGTCGTCTCGCCCGCGGCCGTCATCTGCCTCACGGGCATCTCCTCGGGTACGCGCTCGGTTCCGGTCGGCGCAGACCAGCTGAACAAGGAGATGGTGCTCGAGAACACCGTGGTGTTCGGATCGGTCAACGCCTCGCGGGCGAACTTCGAGCAGGCGGCGGATGCGCTCTCCCACGCCGACGTCGGCTGGCTGGCTCGACTGATCAGCCGGCGGGTGCCGATGAGCGACTTCACCGACGGGCTCCACAAGCATCCCGACGACGTGAAGGTCGTCGTCGACCTCCGCGCCTGACCCTCCTCAGCGTGTGGGGAGGCGGCGCGGTGGCGGCGCGGCGTCGGGACGGCCGGTCTGCGGCTTGCGGCGTCCGGCCCGCCACGGCAGCGGCCAGGTGACCCCGGGGCCGTCGTAGTCCTGCTCGACGGCGGCGTGCAGCGTCCAGTTCGGGTCGTACAGATGCACGCGACCGAGCGCGCACAGGTCGGCGCGGCCGGCGAGCAGGATCGAGTTCACGTCGTCGTACGACGAGATCACGCCGACCGCGATGGTCGGAATGTGCAGCCGGTTGCGGATTCGGTCGGCGTACGGCGTCTGGTACGAGCGCCCGAACGCCGGTTGCTCGGCGGACGTCACCTGCCCGGTCGACACGTCGATCGCCGCGGCACCCGCCGCCTCGAACGCCTGGGCCACGCCGAGCGCATCGTCGGGGGTGAGGCCGCCGTCGCACCAGTCGGTCGCCGAGACGCGTACGGTCATCGGCCGATCCGCCGGCCACGCCTCGCGCATCGCTGCGAACACCTCGAGCGGGAAGCGCAGCCGATTCTCCAGCGAGCCGCCGTACTCATCCGTGCGCTGGTTGGTGATCGGCGAGATGAACCCCGACAGCAGATAGCCGTGCGCGCAGTGCAGCTCGACCAGGTCGAAACCCGCGTCCGCCGCACGCACCGTCGACGCGACGAACTGCTCCCGAATGCCCACCAGCTCGTCGCGGGTCAGCTCGCGCGGCACCTGGTTGACGTCCGGGTTGTACGCGACGGGCGACGCCGCAGCGACCGCCCAGTTGCCCGACTCGAGCGGCTGGTCGATGCCCTCCCACATGAGCCTGGTCGAGCCCTTGGCGCCGGAGTGCCCCAGCTGTATGCCGATCTTGGTCTTCGTCTCCGCATGCACGAAGTCGGTGATGCGCCGCCACCGCGTCGCCTGCTCGTCGCTCCACATGCCTGCACAGCCTGGCGTGATGCGGCCCTCCGGGGACACGCAGACCATCTCGGTCATCACGAGCCCTGGGCTACCGAGGGCCTTGCCGGTCAGGTGGGTGAAGTGGAAGTCGCCGGGCATGCCGTCCCGCGCGACGTACTGGTCCATCGGCGAGACGACGACGCGGTTCTGCAGCTCCAGCTCGCCGAGCCTGAACGGCTGGAACATCGGCGGGCTCAAGAGATCGCGCGGAGAGGGCTCGCTGGGTTCGCGGGCCTGGGCATCCCGACCGGCAGCGTTCTCGTCACTCGAAGCACGACCGGGTGCGCCCTCGTTCCTCGGCCTTGCCGGATCGGGCGCCCAGACCCGCTCGCTTTCCAGCGCCCCTCTCCGCGCGACCTCTACGTCTCCCGGCGCGTGGCCGCGTTCGCGTTCGTGCTCTGCGAACCACGCGTCGACCCGTGCGACGAACTCCGGATCGCGCATCCGCAGGTTGTCGTACGTGATGCGCCGGCTGCGGGTGAGGATGTTGAACGCGAACTGCAGCGGCTCTTGGTGCGTGTACTGCGAGAGGTCCTCGAACCA
The DNA here is from genome assembly GCF_025790165.1 of Solicola gregarius. Taxonomy (GTDB): domain Bacteria; phylum Actinomycetota; class Actinomycetes; order Propionibacteriales; family Nocardioidaceae; genus Solicola; species Solicola gregarius. Next base: position 1,085,685 of record NZ_CP094970.1, on the reverse strand, counting down.
TTCCAGGCTCGCCTGCGCCGCGCGTTGCGTCGACTCGACGACGGACCGACGCTCGGTCTCGTACGCCGCGAGGGCATCGCCGAGCGCGGTGTGTTCGTGCAGGCACGCAGCGAGCGACAGGGCGTCCTCCATCGCGAGCTTCGTACCGGAGCCGATCGAGAAGTGCGCCGTGTGCGCGGCATCGCCGAGGAGTACGACGTTGTCGTGCACCCACGACTCGTTGCTCACGGTCGTGAACGTCACCCACCGCGAGTTGTTCGCCATCACGTCGTAGCCGCCGAGCTCGTCGGCGAACAGCTCGCGCACCCGCGCGATCGACTCCTCGTCGGACTCGCCGGGCGCGAGCTCGCGGTCGCCGAGCGTACGGTCGAACCCGGCCTCGCGCCACACCGACTCGTTCAGCTCGACGATGAACGTGCTCGCCTTGTCGTCGTACGGGTAGCCGTGCAGCTGCATGATGCCGTGCGGGGTGTCGCGGATCGAGAACGTGAACGACTCGAACACCCGTGACGTGCCGAGCCACATGTACTTGCAGCGGCGTTCGTCGAGGTGCGGCCGGAACGCGCCGGCGTACGTCCGGCGGATGGCCGAGTTGAGCCCGTCGGCAGCCACCACGAGGTCGTACTCGCTGCGCAGGACCTCGACGTCCGGCGCCTCGGTACAGAACCGCACGTCGACTCCCAGCTCCGCGCAACGCTGCTGCAGCAGCTCCAGCAGGCGTTTACGTCCCATCGCGGCGAATCCGTGGCCGGAGCTGGTGATCACCTCGCCTCGGTAGTGCACGTCGATGTCGTCCCAGCGGGCGAACTCCGCCTCCAGCTGCGCGTGGAACCGCGGGTCGGCGTGCTCGATGCCGCCGAGCGTCTCGTCGGAGAACACCACGCCGAAGCCGAACGTGTCGTCCGCCGCGTTGCGCTCCCACACGGTGATGTCGTGTTCGGGCCCGATCTGCTTGGTGAGTGCGGCGAAGTACAGACCCCCCGGGCCGCCGCCGATGACCGCAATCCTCATGGGTTCATATTGCGTGTTCTTGACGGGCGTTGTCAATGCGGCATAGCCTGGGTGGCATGTCCTTTGCGTTGACGCCGACCCAACGCGCGTACGTCGAGCGGGTCCGTGCGCTCGCGCAGACCGACCTGTCCGGCGGACCGCAGGGTGACTCCGACCGGGTCGACCGCGAGCTGCTCGGCACGCTCGGGCGACTCGGGCTCCTGCGCGGGCTGTTCGGCGGCGAGCCCGACGAGCCGCCACGCGACGCTGCCGCGATGCAGCTGTGTCTGCTACGCGAGACCATCGCGACGGTCAATACCCATGCGGAGACGGCGCTCGCGCTGCAGGGCCTCGGCAGCTACCCCATCCTGCAGGCCGGCGCCCCGGCCGCGGTCGAGCGATGGATGCCCGGTGTCGTGTCCGGGGATGTCGCTGCCGGGTTCGCGTTGTCCGAGGCCGGTGCAGGGTCCGATGCCGCGGCACTCGCGCTCCGTGCGGAGCCCGATGGCGAGGGTTGGCGGCTGTCGGGGGAGAAGACCTGGATCTCCAATGCGCCCGACGCCGACGTCTACACCGTGTTCGCGCGTACGACCCCTGACACGCGCGCTCGGGGTGTGACGGCGTTCGTCGTCGCCGGAGACGCCGAGGGGCTCGCCGGCGAACCCATCGACCTGCTCTCACCTCACCCGATCGGTCGGCTGACGTTCGACGGTGTACGTGTGGAGCGCTCCGACGTACTCGGGGAGGTCGACAAGGGATTCGCGGTCGCGATGCGCACCCTCGACCTGTTCCGGCCGAGTGTCGGCGCCTTCGCGGTGGGCATGGCGCAGGCGGCGCTCGACGCGGCGCTCGCGTACGCGAACGAGCGACAGGTGCACGGCGCCCCCTTGATCGAGCAACAGTCCGTCGCGCACACCCTGGCCGAGATGGCCACCCGTCTCCAGGCATCGCGTCTGTTGGTGTACGCGGCGGCCTCGGCGTACGACGACGGCGCGGACGCGCGGCACATCACCACGTCGGCAGCGATGGCCAAGCTGCACGCAACCGAGGCGGCGCAGTACGTCGTCGACCAGGCAGTACAGCTCCATGGGGCAAGGGCGTTGCAGCGCGGGCACCTGCTCGAGCAGCTCTATCGAGACGTACGCGCGCCGCGCATCTACGAGGGCGCGTCGGAGGTCCAGCGCACGATCGTCGCGCGCGGGCTCGGCAAGGGCTGAAGTGCCGCGGTCAGCCCAGTCCGAGGAGCGAGCGCGCGTTGCCGTGCGCGATCTTGCGCCGGTCGCTCTCGCTGATCGGTGCCCGCTCGATCCACTCCGCGGCCATCGCGGTGTCGGCGTACGGGTAGTCGACGGAGAACATGATCCGGTCGGCGCCGACCGTGAGGATGGCGTTGATCAACGCCTGGTCGGAGAAGTTGCCGCTCGTCGTCACGTGCAGGTTGTCGGCGAAGTACTCCGGGAGCGTCTTGTCGAGTCGCTTGTCGAACGGGTTGAGGTCGAAGCAGTACTGCGTACGCCACAACATCGCCGGCAGGCCCTCGCCGAGGTGCCCGAGGACGACCTGCAGGTCGGGGTGGCGGTCGAAGACGCCGCCGAGCACGAGGCGCAGCGCGTGGGTCGCCGTCTCCGTGCCGAAGCCCCACGTGGCGCCGACCATCTCGGGGTGGTCCTCGAGCACTCGGCCCGCGCCGGGCAATGCCGGGCGAGGGTGCAGGTACACCGGCACGCCGAGGTCGGCCGCGGCGCGCCAGAAGACGTCGAACTCCGGTTCGTCGTAGTACGCGGCGTGCTCGGCATCGCCCACATTCGTGTACCCGTTGACCATTGCGCCGACGAACCCGAGCTCACGGACGCATCGGCCCAGCTCATCGGCGGCCGCCGACGGATCCTGCAGCGGCACGGTCGCGAAGCCTGCATACCGATCGGGGCGCCGCTCGACCTGCTCGGCGAGCAGGTCGTTCGCCGCCAGTGCGGCAGCGGCCGCCGTCTCGGCGTCGGTCAGTCGCTGTACGCCGGGCGCGGTCAGCGACAGCACGGCACACTCGATACCGTGCTCGTCCATCGCCCGCAAGCGCTCGCCGTCGAAGTCCGCGAGGCGATGCATGATCGGCTCGTAGTACGACGGCATGACGCCACCGCCGGCCGACACGCGCGCCAGCTCGTCGGGGTCACCAAGGACACGATCGACCGTGTTCCTGTCGAGAAAGTGCTCCTCGAGCGCGACCTTGCCCAGCGCCATGCGATCCCCCAAAGTTCGGCGTCAGTGCTCGGCGCCGTTCTAGCACATGGCACCCAATCAGCGCAGGTACGACCCAGCCCCAAGGAGACCGGATGACTCGATATCGCGCCTCGGCACCGATCACGAACGACTGGCAACACTTCGGGTTCGACGTCGCCGACGGCGTTGCGACCGTGACGCTGAACCGGCCCGACAAGCTGAACGCGCTGACGTTCGAGAGCTACGCCGACCTGCGCGATCTGCTACACGAGCTGCCGCATCGCGACGATACGAGGGTGCTGGTGATCCGCGGCGAGGGTGCGGGATTCTGCGGCGGTGGTGACGTCAACGAGATCATCGGCGAGCTGATCGCGATGGACGCTCATGACCTGATGGGCTTCACGAAGATGACCGGCGACGTGATCAAGGCGATGCGTGAGTGTCCGATCCCGATCATCGCGTCGATCCAGGGCATCGCGGCCGGCGCGGGCTCGGTGGTCGCTCTCGCCGCCGACTTCCGGATCGTCGCGGCCTCCGGCCGGTTCGCGTTCCTGTTCACGAAGGTGGGCCTGTCTGGAGGGGACATGGGCGCGGCGTACCTGCTGCCCCGGGTTGTCGGCGCCGGCCGAGCGACGCAGCTGCTGATGCTGGGCGACACGATCGACGCCGAGACCGCCGACCGGTACGGCCTCGTCAGCGAGCTGGTCGCGGACGACGAGCTCGTCGAGGCGACCGCGAAGCTCGCGCGTCGGCTCGCGGACGGGCCGACGCTCGGGTACGCACAGACCAAGGCCCTGATCACTCGCGAGCTCGATATGCCGTTGGGGGCATCGGTCGAGCTCGACGCGATGACGCAGGCGCTGTTGATGACGACCGAGGACCACGCGGAGTTCCACGCCGCGTTCAACGAGAAGCGGCGGCCGCAGTGGAAGGGACGTTGATGTCTCGCGTGTGCATGGTCACCGGCGCCGGACAGGGTGTCGGGCGTGCCGTCGCGTTGTCGCTGTCGGCGTCGGGCCATCGGGTCGCCCTGGTCGCCCGTGGCACGGAACGGCTCGAGTCGGTGGCCGCGGAGCTCCCTGGGCCCGCGCTCGTCGTACCCGCCGATGTGACCGATGCGGCTGCGCTCGATGCGGCTTTCGCAGCGGTTGAGGGCGAGTGGGGGCCGGTAGAGGTGCTCGTGTCGAACGCCGGGTCGGGTACGGCGGCGCCGCTTGTCGACACGACGGACGAGCAGTGGCAGCAGGCATTGGAGCTGAACCTGACGGCGCCGTTCCGGTGTATGCGCAGGGCGCTTCCGAGCATGGTGGAGGCGAGGTGGGGCCGAGTCGTGGTGATCGCGTCCGTCGTCGCCAAGCGTGGCGAGTCGCAGGTCAGCGCGTACTCCGCGAGCAAGCACGGCGTGCTCGGCCTGGTACGCGCGGCGGCGGCCGAGGTCGCCCGGTCGGGGGTGACGGTCAACGCGGTGTGTCCCGGATACGTCGACACGCCGATGACCGACACGACCGTCGAGGCGATCGCGCAACGTACGGGGCGCTCGCTCGAGGACGCGCGACAGGTGTTGGCGCGCCGGCAGCCGATCGGCCGGCTCGTCACGCCCGACGAGGTCGCGCAGGCGGTCGACCTGTGCGTAGGCAGTGCGGCGATCAACGGACAAGGCATCAACGTCGATGGAGGAGCGGTGCAGTCATGACTTCTGGCCTGGAGCGAATCAATCCGGATCAGCTCGCGCCGGCAACCGGCTTCAGCCATGCCGTGCGTACGAGCGGGGTGACGGTTCACCTCGCAGGACAGACCGCGCTGAATGCCGACGGCAGGATCGTCGGCGACGGGATAGTGGAGCAGTTCGAGAAGGCGCTCGGCAACCTGCTCGCGGCGCTGGACGCCGCGGGCGGTACGCCCGATCGCCTTGCCTCGTTGACGGTCTACCTCGTCGACATCGAGGACTACAAGGCCAACATGCGCGAGATCGGCCGCGTCTGGCGGCGTCTCGTCGGATCCGACTACCCCGCGATGGCGGCCGTCGGCGTCACGCGGCTCTGGGATGTCGAGGCGCTGGTCGAGGTGCAAGGCACCGCGGTGCTGGAGTAGGCCGTGGCGGCCGGGGCGACGCGGGTCGAGGGCGAACGTTGCCCCGTCCGCGTACGCCTTGCACGGCAAGCGTCTGCTGTGCATGGTGTCTACGCCGTGCACAGTGCACGTTTACCATGTAAACATGGTAAACATACAACCGGCGTGGCCGGGATGTGAGACGAATCGTTCCGCCTGGTGAACACCGAGGCGTACGCTGCGGCCATGACCGACGCGGAACAAGCCTATGGGCAAGGGCATGCGGAGAGCGTCGTACGCAGCCAGCACTGGCGCGATGTGTCGAACTCCGCGGGATACCTCGCCCCGCACCTGAGTCCCGGCCAGGACGTGCTCGACGTCGGCTGCGGGCCTGGCACCATCACCGTCGACATCGCGGCGAGAGTCGCACCCGGGCGCGTGCACGGCATCGACCCGTCCGCCGACGTACTCGACCAGGCGCGCGCCAACGCCGAGCGCGCCGGTGTCGACAACACCACTTTCGCGACCGATGACGTCTACGCGCTCGACGCGGAGACCGACTCGTACGACGTCGCACACGCCCACCAGGTGCTGCTGCATCTGACCGATCCGCCGGCCGCGTTGCGCGAGATGATGCGCGTCGTACGCCCGGGCGGGATCGTCGCCGCCCGCGACAGCGACTACGGCGGGATGATCTGGTACCCCGAGGACCCCCGGCTCGACCGCTGGCTCGAGATCTACCACGATGTTGCCCGCGGCGGCGGAGCCGAACCGGACGCCGGACGTCGGCTGCTCGCCTGGGCGCATGCGGCAGGCGCCAAGGATGTCACGCCCAGCGCGTCGACCTGGTGCCACTCGACACCGGCGGACCGCGAGTGGTGGGGCGGCATGTGGGCCGACCGCATCCTGCACTCGCGCATCGCCGAGCTGGCAACCGACGGCGGGTACGCGACCCGCGCCGAGCTGGAAGACGTCTCCGCCGGATGGCGGGAGTGGGTCGACCACCCGGACGGGTGGTTCGGCCTTCCGCACGGCGAGATCATCATCCGGGTCTGACGCGCCCGCGGCGTTCGGGCCGTGCGAGTGCGCCGCGGTTGTGCCAGCATGGCGAACCGACAGCGCCAACCCGCATGGAGACCCGTGATGCCGAAGCAACGCCGCGTCCTCACCGCCGCCACAGCTCTCGCTGCCGCGTGCATGGCACTCGTACCTCTCGGCGCCGGGGCGTCGACCGGAGACGACGCCGCGCCGCGTACGGGATGGTGTCCGCAGCTGCAGCGCGCGGACGAGTGGTACGGCGACAACGCGGCGCAGGTCCAGCAGACGATCGACGAGCGGGGTCGATGCTCCGACTCGTACGACCCGCACGCCAAGCCGGTCGCGGTCTTCGACTGGGACAACACGGTCATCAAGAACGACATCTCCGACCAGACGATCTTCTGGATGCTGCGGCACGACAAGATCCTCCAGCCGAAGGGCCAGGACTGGCGCAACACCAGCCGCTACATGACCGACGCCGGGGCAGACGCGCTCAGTGCGGCGTGCGGAACGGACGTACCCGCAGGCGAGTCGCTGCCCACCAGCACCGACATCGGCTGCGCCGACGAGCTCCTGTCCGTACGCAAGGACGCCGTCACGACCGACGGTGATGCGGTGTTCGAGGGCTACGACCACCGCATCATGGAGGCCAGCTACGCGTGGGTCGCACAGATCAACGCGGGTTACCGTCCGGCGGAGGTACGGTCGATCGCCCGGCACGCTCGACGGGAGGCGTTGTCGAACCCGGTCGGCGCCACCCAGCAGGTCGGCTCGAGCACCGAGGTGGCGTGGATCCGTTACTACCCACAGATCCGCGACCTGATCCGGACGCTGAAGTTCGCCGGGTTCGACGTGTGGGTGGTCAGTGCATCGCCCAAGGAGACGGCCGACGTGTGGGGCATCGGCGTCGGCGTCCCGCGGCACCACACGATCGGCATCCGTTCGCTGACCACCAAGGGCGTGCTCAACGGCCACCTCGAGGGCTGCGGCGGCATCGCCGACGGCGACGACGCGATCATGCCGTACATCGACGGCAAGCGCTGCTTCATCAACAAGGAGATCCTCGGCATCGAAGGCGAGGCGCAGCTCGACCCCGCGCCGGCCGACCAGCGTCAGGCGCTCGCGGGCGGCGACGCGACGACCGACGTCACCATGCTCCGCGATGCGACCGGCGTACGGGTCGCGCTCAACCGCAACAAGGACGAGCTGATGTGCCGGGCCTATCACAACCTCGACGGCCGTTGGGTCGTGAACCCGATGTTCATCGAGCCGATGCCGAAGCGCGAGGAGCCTTACCCCTGCTCGACGACGGCGTACGAGGATGCCGACGGCAACCTCGGCCCGGTCATCGACGACGACGGCAACGTCATCCCTGACCAGGAGGACACCGTCTTCTGACGGTCACTCGCGCAGCAGGGCATGTGCGTGCCGGTCGGCCGCAGGGCGCATCCGCTTGTCGAGCTCGGCGAACAGCTCGCCGGCCCGGATGCCCGACCAGTCGTCGGGCAGGTACGCGAGCGGCAGCCCCGGGTCGAGGTACGGGAGACGCCGCCACCGGGTCAACAGCGGCACGTACGTGCGGAACGCATCGCCCGGATCGGCGTCGGGCGCATCGCGCGCGGACGCGTAGAGCGCGATGAACTCGCGGTACAGCGCATCGACCGTGTCGAGATCCCACCACTCGCGTACGCGGCCGGTCGCGGCGCCGACGCCGAGGTAGTCGCCGCGGAAGAACTCCGTGTACGCGCTGAGGTCCATCCGCTCGAGCGCGTGCAACGCCTCGTCGTACAAGGGTCCTGGTGCGATCCACACACCCGGCGCGACCGACCCGAAGCCGAGCCGGCCGAGCAGGGTGCGCAATGAATGCCGCTTGGCGCGTTCGGACTCCGGCACCGAGAAGACGACGACCAGCCAGCCGTCGTCGGCCGTCGCGCGCGGGCGCTCGAAGATACGTACGTCGCCCTCGCGGAGCAGCTCGACCGTCTGCTCCGAGAGCGCGTAGCCGGCGCGGCCGTCGCGGCGGACGCTCTGCAGCATGGAGCGCTTCTTCAGCCGGGACACCGACGAGCGTACGGCCGCCGCGTCGACGTCGAGCTCGGCCATCAGTCGTACGAGCGAGGCGACCGAGAGCCAGTCGTGTTCGTCGCGCGCGTACAGGCCGTAGAGGCTGGTGATGAGCTGGCGCGGTGGAAGGGCAGCGGCACCTCTTGGTCGCGCTCGGTCGTCCGCTCGCTGCGCGGACGTCGCTCGTCCCTCGCGCCGGCCGCTGCGCTCGCTACCTTCCTCGCCGCGACCTCTTGGTCGCGCTCGGTCGTCCGCTCGCTGCGCGGACGTCGCTCGTCCCTCGCGCCGGCCGCTGCGCTCGCTACCTTCCTCGCCGCTCGTCATGCGCGGAGGCGGAACCGTTGCAGTTTGCCGGTCGCCGTCCGCGGCAGCTGGTCGAGGAACTCCAGTGCCCGCGGGTACTTGTACGGTGCGATCTGCTGTTTGGTGAAGTCCTGCAGCTCCTTGCGCAACTCATCGCCGCCGACGATGCCGTTCTGTAGGACGACGTACGCCTTGACGAGCGTGCCACGGGCCTCGTCGGGCACACCGACGACGGCGCACTCCGCGACGTCGTCGTGCAGCAGCAACGCCTCCTCGACCTCGGGCGCGGCGATGTTGTAGCCGGAGGAGACGATCATGTCGTCGCTACGCGCCTGGTACCAGAAGTAGCCGTCGTCGTCCTCGAGGAACGTGTCGCCGGTGATGTTCCAGCCGTTCTTCACGTACGAGGTCTGGCGCGGGTCGGCGAGGTAGCGGCAGCCGGTCGGGCCCTTGACGGCAAGGCGGCCGACCGTGCCGGGCGGGACCGGTGCGCCCGCGTCGTCGACAACGGTCGCGACGTACCCGGGCACGGCGCGACCGGTCGAGCCGGGCCTGATGTCGTCGCCCGAGGCCGAGATGAAGATGTGCAGCATCTCCGTCGCGCCGATGCCGTTGATCAGGCGGACGCCCGTCGCATCGCGGAACGCTTCCCACGTCGCCGCCGGCAGGTGCTCGCCCGCGGACACTCCTGCCCGCAGGCTGTCGAGCAGGCGTACGTCTCCCGTCGCGAGCATCGCGCGGTAGGCGGTGGGCGCGGTGAAGCAGATCGTCGCGCTGTAGTCGTTGATGAGGCTCGCGAGCTCCGCCGGGCTCGCCTTCTCGATCAGCAGTGTCGAAGCGCCTACGCGCAGCGGGAACACGACGATTCCGCCGAGCCCGAACGTGAAGGCCAGCGGGGGAGTGCCGGTGAACACGTCGTCGGCGTGCGGTCGAAGCACGTGCTTGGAGAAGGTGTCGGCGTTGGCGAGCACGTCGCGGTGGAAGTGCATGGTGGCCTTGGGCTTGCCCGTCGTACCCGAGGTGTACGCGAGCAGCGCGACGTCGTCGGCGGCGGTCTCGACGTCGTCGTGGGTGATCGGCTGCCGTTCGATCAGCCGGGTCAAGTCGTCGTCGCCGTCGCCGCCGTACGGGACCGCCGGCGCGGCGAGTCCGGCGGCGTTGAGGTCGTCGAGGAAGCGGTGGTCGCACAGCGACACGGCGACCTTGGCGCTCTCGTCGATCGCCGTGAGCTCGCCGGAGCGCAGCAGCGGCATCGTGGTGACGACGACGGCGCCGGCCTTGAGCACGCCGAGCCAGCAGGCGACGAGCCACGGGTTGTTGGGGCCGCGCAGCAGCACCCGGTTGCCGGGGACGATGCCGACGTCGTTGCGTAGGTGGTTCGCGATCTTGTTGGAGATCGCGCGCAGGTGTCCGTACAACCAGGTCTGCTGGCCGGGGGCGTGCAGGCACGGGCGGTCGGCGCCGTGCTTGTCGATGACGTCGTCGAGCAGGGCCGTTGCGCAGTTCAGCCGGTCGGGGTACTGCACGTCGGGGAGGTCGAACAGGAACTCCGGCCACTGCTCTGCGGGCGGCAGGTTGTCGCGACAGAACGTGTCGGTATGGGCCGAGGGTGACAGCTCCATTGGTGGCTCCCTGTGCGTATGGGCCGCCCGAGTCCGGGCCGAGGGTGTGACGGCCACCCCCAACGTATTGCTATTTCGTTACGGTAGTCAAGAACGCGCGATGGGTGGTGCGGAGTACGCCGTTGCGATCTGGGCGTCCCCGGTCGCAAACGGAATGTGATCTGGGCGTCCCCGATCGCAACGGCTCGCGCCCGCCCGCCCGCCGCGCGCGTGCGACTCAGCCGAAGGCACCGGAGTACGCGTTCAGCGCCGGCTGCCCGCCGAGATGGGCGTACAGCACGGTGCTGTCGCTGCCGATCTCGCCGTCGCGGACGAGGTCGAGCAGCGCGGCCATCGACTTGCCCTCGTACACCGGATCGAGGATCACGCCCTCGAGCTCGCCGGTGAGGCGGATGGCGTCGATGGTCGACCGCACCGGGATGCCGTACGCATCGCCGGCCCAACCGGGCAGCACGGTGATCTCGTCGTCGCGCAGCTCGCGGCCGAGTTCGAGAAGCGAAGCGGTACGCCGCGCGATCCGCTCCACCTGGGCTCGGGTCTCGTCGATCTTCGCCGACGCGTCGATACCGATCACCCGGCGCGGGCGATCCTGACCCGCGAAGCCGGCGATCATCCCGGCGAGCGTCGACCCGGTCACCGCACACACCACGACCGTGTCGAAGAAGACGCCGAGCTCGGCCTCCTGTGCGCGTACCTCGTCGGCCCACCCCGCGAAGCCGAGCCCGCCCAGCCGATGGTCGGAAGCGCCGGCCGGGATGCCGTACGGCACACCGCCGCGCGAGCGTACGTCGTCGAGTGCGGACTCCCAGCTGTCCTTGATCCCGATGCCGAAGCCGCTCGGGTCGAGCCGCACCTCGGCCCCCATGATCCGCGACAGCAGGATGTTGCCCACCCTCTCGTACATCGAGTCTGTATTCACCGAGTCGGGCCAGTCGACCCAGCGCTCCTGCACGAGCACGGCCTTGAGACCCACCCGCGCCGCGACCGCCGCAACCTGGCGCGTGTGGTTCGACTGCACCCCACCGATCGACACGAGTGTGTCGGCACCCTGGGCAAGCGCGTCGGGGACCAGGTACTCGAGCTTGCGCACCTTGTTGCCGCCGTACGCCAGCCCGCTGTTGCAGTCCTCGCGTTTCGCCCACACCCGCGCACCATCGAGATGGTCCGACAGCCGCTCCAGCGGGTGAACCGGGCTCGGTCCGAACGTCAGCGGGTAGCGGGGGAAGTCCTCGAGCGGCATGTGGTCCTCCATCGGGTCGTGGGCGCGCTGTCAGTACACACCACGGCGCTTCGGGGTCCATGTGGCATCGGTCCAATAGGTTTGGACCGATGCCACATAGACCCCGAAGCAGCGGCCACCCCCGGACGCCACCCACCGGCGCTGCGACTCGGTCCGTACGGGGCCGTCGTCTACGCTGGTACGCGCGGCGTCGCCGCCTGTCGAACCCACCAACGCCGAGGAGTACGAGTGGCAAGCATCGAAGCCGTCGGAGCCCGCGAGATCCTGGACTCCCGGGGCAATCCGACCGTCGAGGTCGAGGTCGCGCTCGACGACGGGACGATCGGGCGGGCAGCTGCCCCGTCGGGTGCGTCAACGGGTCAGTTCGAGGCGGTCGAGCTGCGTGACGGGGGTTCCTGGTACGGCGGCAAGGGCGTCGAGAAGGCCGTGCTCGGCGTACTCGACGACATCAACCCGGCACTCGTCGGCTTCGACGCCGACGAGCAGCGCCTCGTCGACCAGGCACTGGTCGACCTCGACGGCACTCCCAACAAGGCGAAGCTCGGCGCGAACGCGATCCTCGGGGTGTCCCTCGCCGTCGCGAAGGCCGCCGCCGAGTCCGCCGACCTGCCACTGTTCCGCTACGTCGGCGGGCCGAACGCCCATCTGTTGCCCGTACCGATGATGAACATCCTCAACGGCGGCGCGCATGCCGACACCGACGTCGACATCCAGGAGTTCATGATCGCGCCGATCGGTGCGCCGACGTTCCGCGATGCGATGCAGCAGGGCGCGCAGGTCTACCACGCGCTCAAGTCCGTGCTCAAGGAGAAGGGTCTCGCCACCGGACTCGGCGACGAGGGCGGCTTCGCGCCGAACCTCCCGAGCAACCGGGAGGCGCTCGACCTGATCGCGCAGGCCGTCGAGTCCACCGGGCTCGAGCTCGGCACCGACATCGCGTTCGCGATCGACGTCGCCGCGAGCGAGTTCGCCGCCGACGGCGCGTACGTCTTCGAGGGCGCGAGCAAGTCGGCGGAGGAGATGACGGAGTACTACGCAGGACTCGTCAACGACTATCCGATCGTGTCGATCGAAGACCCGCTCGACGAGGAGGACTGGGCCGGCTGGACTACGATCACCGGCGAGCTCGGCGACAAGGTGCAGATCGTCGGCGACGATCTGTTCGTCACAAACGTCGACCGACTGCGCCGCGGCATCGACGACGGTGCCGCCAACGCGCTACTCGTCAAGGTCAACCAGATCGGCTCGCTGTCGGAGACCCTCGACTCGGTCGATCTCGCGCACCGCAACGGCTTCCGCTGCATGATGAGCCACCGCTCGGGCGAGACCGAGGACACCACGATCGCCGATCTCGCCGTCGCGACGGGTTGCGGGCAGATCAAGTCCGGCGCACCCGCGCGCTCCGAGCGCGTCGCCAAGTACAACCAGCTGCTGCGCATCGAGGAGCTGCTCGACGACGCTGCGAGGTACGCCGGCCGCGGCGCCTTCCCGAGGCTGCGTACCGACGGTTGATCCGATGACGAGCAAGCGGCGCACCCCACGCTCCCGTCCCGCCGGGCGGGCGGGAGCGGTGCGCCGTGTACGCGCTCCCGCTGGCCCGCCCGACGAGGAGCCGCAGCAGTCCGGCGGCGGCTCCCGGCTGACCGGCCGCGCGGCGGTGCTGTTCCTCGTCATGCTGGTGCTGCTGATCTCGTACGCCTCCAGCCTGCGGGCGTGGCTGCAGCAACGCGAAGACACCGCGCAGGCCCGGGCGGACATCGCCGCGGCTCAGCAGAGCATCGACGAACGCGAACTCGAGAAGGCTCGGCTCGACGACCCGGCGTACGTCGAGAAGCTTGCACGCGAGCGCTTCGGCTGGCTACGACCAGGTGAGACGGGCTATACGACGCTCGACGAGAACGGCGACGTCCTCGGTGGCGACGGCGAGCTCACCGAACCCGACGGTGGCGACGACTCGACCGGCGATGATGAGCAGTGGTACACGACGGTGTGGGGCAGCGTGCAGAGCGCCGGCGAGGAGCCCGCAGACCAGACCGCAGACGAGCCGGAACGCAAGCAGAAGGACAAGAAGCCGAAGATCGTCCGGCCACGCGGGATGAGGCAGTGACGCAACCCAGGTCGTGTCCTCGGACTCCGCACCGATCCGCGAGCGGGACTCAGCGCCCGATCCGGCAAGGCGCGGGAGTGAAATTGGAGTGGGTCCTCCTATGAACGACCGTAACGCAGCCGGTCGGGATGCGGAGGCACGCGAGCCGGTGCGGGGTCCGGGGACACGGCCTAGCCCTGCCGTCGACCCGGCCGACCTCGCCGCCGTCGCCGAGCAGCTCGGCCGACCGCCGCGTGGGGTGCGCCGCGTCGCCGCCCGGTGCCCCAGCGGACATCCGGCCGTCGTCGAGACCGAACCGCGCCTTGCGGACGGCACGCCGTTCCCGACGCTCTACTACGTCACCTGCCCGCGCCTGACCGGCGCGATCGGCACGCTCGAGGGCTCGGGCCTGATGCGCGAGATGAGCGAGCGCCTCGCGTCCGACCCCGCCCTCGCCGATCGGTACGCCCGCGCGCACGAGCGCTATCTCGAGCAACGTGACGCGATCGCGCACGTACCCGAGATCGCTCGGGTGTCCGCAGGGGGGATGCCGACTCGGGTCAAGTGTCTGCACGTACTCGTCGGGCAGTCGCTCGCCGAGGGCTCCGGCGTCAACCCGCTCGGCGACGAAGCGCTCGCGCTCCTTGCGGGGTCGTGGCCGACGGGCCCCTGCGCGGGGAAGTCCGGATGACTCGTGTCGCCGCGATCGACTGCGGCACGAACTCGATCCGGTTGCTGATCGCCGATCTCGACGCCGCTTCGGGCACCCAGCTCGACCAGGTACGCGAGGTGCAGATCGTCCGCCTGGGCCAGGGCGTCGACCGTACCGGCCGGCTCGACGACGAGGCCGTCGCGCGTACGCTCGCCGTCTGCTCGGAGTATGCGGAGACGTGTCGCGCGTACGCCGTCGAGGCGATCCGGTTCTGCGCGACGTCGGCCGCGCGCGATGCCGACAACGCAACGGAGTTCCGTGCGTCGGTACGCGAGCTGCTCGGCGTCGACGTCGAGGTGTTGTCGGGCGACGAGGAGGCAGCACTCGCGTACGACGGCGTCGTACGCGTTGCCGGCGACCTCGCGACGCCGATCCTGGTCGCGGATGTCGGTGGCGGGTCGACGGAGCTCATCCTGGGCGATGCGTCGGGAGTGTTGGCGGCTCGTTCGCTCGACATCGGGTCGGTACGTATGACCGAGCGACACCTTCGTACCGACCCGCCGACCGCCGCGGAGGTCGCCGAGGCCTCCAGCGACGTCGACCGGGCCGTGAGGTCCAGTCAGGTGCCGATCGGCGATGCGGCGACTGTCGTGGGTGTCGCCGGGACGTGCACCAACATCGCCGCGTACACGCTCGGCCTCACGGCGTACGAGCGCGACCGTGTTCACCTCGCGCGCTTCGACCGTGGTGACGTGGTCGTGAGCTGTATCGAGCTGCTGCACATGACGGTTGAGCGTCGGCGGGCGATTCCGTTCATGCATCCCGGTCGCGCCGACGTGATCGGCGGCGGCGCGCAGATCGTCGAGCGGTTGCTCGCCAACGTGGAGGCGACGGTCCCGTTCGTGGTGAGCGAGCACGACATCCTCGACGGGATCGCGTGGTCGGTGGCGCGTCCGCTCGGCTGATCCGCCGCTCGGATGTTTACCATGTAAACATGGTAAACATCCGCCTTGCACGGCGAATTCGCCATGCAACGCGTACCTTTACCATGTTTACATGGTAAAGGTACGTCGGCGGCGACCGCCGAAATCCCGCAGATCGCGTAGCCGCCGCCACCGCGCTCGGCTGATCCCCTGGTCAGGTAGCCTCTGGGCGGTCAAGTCTCGGGAGAGTGGGGAAAACGAATGTCACTGTCAGTCCGAATGATTGCCGTCGGCGCGGCCGTCGCGCTGACCGGCGGGTTGGTCGCCGGGTCCGCCGGCGCCGATCCGACCGATACGCGTACGAGCGCAGCGAGCCGGCCAGACGATGTCGCCGTTGCGCGCCAGGCCACCGACGCACGTGCGGGCCAGACCGCGGCGGAGTACTGGACTCCCGAGCGGATGGCGGCGGCGAAGCCCGCCGTGAGCCAAACGCGCCCGAGCGATCTGAAGAACCCCCCGAAGATGCCCGCCGAGGAGCGCGTGGCACCGGGCAAGGGTGCCAAGCCGATCGCCGGCGAGGTCGGCGCGAACCGTTCGACGGAGCGCAAGAGCAACTCGCGCAGGGTCGGCAAGATGTTCTACAAGTTCGGTAAGCAGAACTGGGTCTGCTCCGGTTCCGTCGTGAACTCCAAGCAGAAGAACATGGTCGTCACCGCCGCGCACTGCCTGTGGGACAAGAAGAAGGGCTGGGCGAAGAAGATCATCTTCGTACCGGGCTACAAGAAGGGCAAGTCGCCGCACGGCCGCTGGTACGCCGAGCTCAAGGTGATCCCGAAGCGCTGGAAGAAGTGGGGCGGCCGCTCGGAGCTCCCGCAGGCCGACTACGGCATCATGCTGGTCGAGAAGGTCGGCGGCGGCAAGGACATCGCCAAGAAGGTCGGCGCGTACGGCATCCAGTGGAACGCGAAGTTCAAGCGGAAGTTCCGCGCCACCGGCTACCCGTCGTTCCACACCGGCGGCGGAGTGCAGAAGACGTGCAAGGCTCGCAGCCACCTGTGGAAGAAGTACTCCTCGCCCAAGTCCGGCTGGGGTCTGCTGAAGATGAAGTGCCGTGCGGTCACCGCCGGCTCCAGTGGCGGGCCGTGGCTCCACAAGGGCTACATCAATGGCCAGAACGCCTTGGTCAACAGCTTCAAGCGGCCGCGTTGGGTCGCGACGCCGTGGTTCGCCGGCGGTGTGGCCAAGATCTACAAGAAGTACCGCAACAAGGATCCGAGGTAGGACGTCGTCGCGGGTGACCGACCTGCCCCATCCGCGCACGGGCGAGCTGTTCGGCTCGCCCGTGCCGGCGGGCTCGGGCTGGCCGGAAGATCCCGCAACGTCCACGACGCCGGTCGCCGACGGCCCCGCCTCCGTACGGGAGGGGGCCGCGGCGGCCGGCGATCTGCATTCCCTCGATGCGCGCATCTCCGTGTGCCAAGCGTGTCCACGGTTGGTGGGGTGGCGCGAGGACGTCGCCGTACGCAAGCGGCGCTCGTTCGCGGACGAACCGTACTGGGGGCGGCCGGTCGCCGGCTTCGGCGACGAGCGCGCACGGTTGCTGATCATCGGACTTGCGCCCGCCGCCAACGGCGCAAACCGGACCGGTCGGGTCTTCACCGGCGACCGTTCGGGCGACTGGCTGTTCGCGTCCCTGCACCGAGTCGGGCTCGCCAACCAGGCGGAGAGCACGAGCGCGGGCGATGGCCTCCGCCTTGTCGGCACGCGGATGCTCGCCACCGTACGTTGCGCGCCCCCCGCGAACCGCCCGACGACCAGCGAGCGCGACACCTGCGCGCCGTGGCTGCTAGCGGAGCTGCGGTTCGTGCTCCCGTACGTGCGCTGCGTTGTCGCACTCGGCGGTTACGGCTGGGACGCGACCCTTCGGGCGATGCGCGAGCTCGGCGTCGCGGTGCCGAGGCCGAAGCCGGCGTTCGGGCACGCCGCCCGCGTACGCCTCGGCGACGGGGCGGCGCCGGTCGAGCTGCTCGGCTGCTATCACCCGAGCCAGCAGAACACGTTCACCGGACGCCTCACCGAGCCGATGCTCGACGACGTCCTCAGCACAGCCCGCGACTTGGCGGGCATCGACCCCAACCACCCCCGTGAGCATGACGTTTCAGCCCACATCCGGCGAGAGGTGGGGCTGAAACGTCATGCCCACGGGGCGGGTGGGTGAGCGGGCGCACTCCTGGTAGACATGCGGGTATGACCGAGCGCACCGGAGTCGCCGATCGCCTGTACGGCTTGCTGGTTCGGATCTTCTCGGTCTCGCCGCCGCTCGCGATCGTCGGCTGGGACGGATCGCGGGCCGGCGCGTCGGAGGGTCCGGTCCTACGGGTGCGCTCCCGCAAGGCGATCCGACGGCTGCTCTGGTCGCCGGGCGAGCTCGGGCTGGCCAGGGCGTACGTCGCGGGTGAGCTCGACATCGACGGCGACCTCACCGAGGCGATGCGCCAACTCGCCGAGTTCGGCGCCCTCGCGCGGGCCAAGGAGTCGTTCGACGCCGTCGACCGGCGCGAGGTGCTACGTACCGCGGTCCTCCTCGGTGCTGTGGGCCCGCCGCCGAGGGCTCCTTTCGAGGAGTTCGTGCCCGGTCGCGACCAGAGCACGGAGGGGCGCGCGGTCGTGGGGATGACCCACGACGCCGAGCTGATCCGTTCGCTGCTCGGCGAGAGTCTGACCTATTCCTGCGCCTGGTGGGCCGAGGCGTCGACGCTCGACGAGGCGCAGTACGCGAAGCTCGACCGCGTCTGCAGGTCACTGGAGCTGCGTCCGGGTGCTCGGCTGCTCGACATCGGGTGCGGCTGGGGCGGTCTGCTGCTGCACGCGGCCCGGCACCACGACGTCCGCGGCGTCGGGGTGGTGCGGTCGGCCGAACGCGCCGACGTCGTACGTGCCGAAGTGTCGGCCGCCGGGCTCGACGACCGGATCGAGGTCCGTCTCGGCGGTCCGGTCGACATCGACGACGGTCCGTACGACGCGATCGCCGACATCGAGTCGCAGGACCAGTCGCCCGAGTACGCACCGGCGGTGCGGCAGCTCCTCGGCTCCGGCGGCCGCCTGCTCCAGCAGCAGATGGCGCTCGCTCGCGCCGTTCCGGACGACGCGGCGTCGTTCATGCGGTCGTACGTGCATCCGGCCACACCGTTGATCCCACTCAGCCAGACCCTCGGTGCGTGGGAAGACGCCGGTCTCGAGCTGCGGTCCGTACACAGCATGCGCGAGGACTACCCGCCGACGTTCCACGCCTGGGCCGAGAACCTCGACCGGGAGTGGGAGCGAGTACGCGCCGCGGTCGGCGAGCAACAGGCACGGGTGTGGCGGCTGTCGCTCGCGCTTGCGTCGGTCGGGTTCGAGCGCGGGCGGGTTTCGGTGTACCAGGCGCTGGCGGTGCGACCACAGGCGCACGGCGGGTCTGGGCTACTGTCCTGAGGATGCCGGCGTAGCCACGCCCGTGCGCAGGCGCCTGCCCCCGTAGCCCAATCGGCAGAGGCGGACGGCTTAAAACCGTTTCAGTGTGGGTTCGAGTCCCACCGGGGGCACACGGCCGGGGTCGGTACTCGGTATGGCGTCGGGCTCTTATCTAGATGCGTCGCTCAACATACAAAAGTGAGCTCATTTCGGTCAGGATACTTCCCTATTGAAGCGGAAGTGAGTAACGTCACGATCGACTTCAGCCGGGTGTCTGGCGGAAGTCCTCGGGGTGGCGTCGCCACCGGGCGACGTCCTCGGCCCGTGTCCGCGGGCCGTCCGCCGGGCTTCGGCCCACACGGTGCAGGGAGGCGTCATGGGTGAGCAACAGCACGACAGGGTCGAAGGTGGCAGGCGATCCCGGTTGAGTCGTCGTCGGTTCCTCGGGACCGGTGCCGCCGGAGCGGCGGCGTTGCCCGCGATGGGTACGCTCACCGCCTCGGCGCAGGCCGCCGACAAGCACGGCGGAAAGGGCCGTCGAGACCTGACCGTCGCCCCGAAACGCCGCGGCATCATCTTGTACACGGTGCGAGACGCGATCTCGCGCAAGGATAGGGCCGAGCAGGACCCCGACACCGGTCGGCCGCTTCGCGGCGGGTTCCGCGGGGTGTTCGAGACGCTGTCGCGGATCGGGTACCGCGAGGTCGAGTTCGCCGGCTACGACCAGGGTGAGAACGGTCCGATCACGCCGAGGCAGCTCCGGCGCCTGCTGGACGACAACGGGCTGGTGGCCAACGGCAACCACGGTTCGGTTCCCGGCGAGATAAACGCGGAGACGATCGCGCAGTTCGAGCAGGACCTCGACACTGCGGAGACCCTCGGGCTCGCACACATGGGCACCGGCGGCGACCCGACCTCGTCGAGCTACAAGGAGGACTGGGACAAGGCCGCCGATGTGTGGAACTTCTGGGGTGAGCGGGCGGCTGCGCGCGGCATCAAGCTGTACACGCACAATCACCACGACGCGTACGGCTTCCTGCTCGACAGCGGGCCCCAGGATGACCAGGGCCGCCCGACGCGATCGTCCGGGATCCGCAAGCTGGAGTACTTCTTCGACCTCGCCGATCCGGACTACGTGCACTTCGAGATGGACATCTTCTGGGCGTACGTCGCGCAGTTCCGCTGGGTCGACTACACCGATCCGGACGGCGTGAGCCGGCGCAGCATCTTCGACCCGATCGACGTGGTCCAGGCGCAGCCGCACCGCTTCCCGCTCTTCCACGTCAAGGACGGAGCCTCCAACCCGGAGAGCGACGACGGCTACGACATGGTGCCGGCGGGCACCGGTGACGTTCCGCTCAAGCGGCTGTTGGACGTCATCGAGCAGCAGGGGTTCCATCACCCCAACTACGAGCAGGACAACGCCGGGGGAGGCGACGAGGACCCGAGCCAGTCGTTCCGGTTCGCCGAGCTGAGCTACCGCAACATCGCCAAGTGGCGCGACTGAGTCGAGAGTCTGGAGCAGACAACGAATGAGCCGAATCGGACGTACCCGACCCCGCACACTGATCGCCGCGCTCGGCGTCGCTGCGGCGATGACGACGGCGTTCCTGACGGGCGGCCCGGCAACGAACGCGACGAACGCGGCCGACGAAGCCGCGAAGCCGCCGGCCGCGAAGAACTGGGACAACTACGAGAAGGTCACGCTGACCAAGCACGTCGGCGAACCGATCGACCTGGCCGTGCTGCCGGACAGCCGGGTGCTGCACACTGCGCGCAGCGGTGAGCTCCGCCTCACCGATCCCGACACCGGTCTGACGAAGATCGTGAACGACCTCGACGTCTACAACAACTCGGAGATGGGGTTGCAGACGGTCACTCTCGCGCCCGAGTTCAAGAAGAACCACTGGGTGTACGTGTACTACTCGCCGAAGCGCATGACGGGCAAGTACCCGAAGACGACGCCGACCGGCAGCGCACCGACCACTCTCCCGGACGGCAAGACCGACGCGTACTGGAAGCGTTGGAAGGGGTACGACCAGCTGTCCCGGTTCAAGTGGAACCCGAAGACGGACAAGCTGAAGCTGTCCACCGAGCAGCGGATCATCAAGGTGGAGACGAACCGCGGCCAGTGCTGCCACGTCGCCGGTGACGTCGACTTCGACGCCAAGGGCAACCTCTACCTGTCGACCGGTGGGAACACGCCGGCCGGCGCCGACGGGTACACCCCGATCGACGACAGCCCGCGACACAACCCGGGCGACGACGAGCGCCGCGGGTCGGGCAACAGCAACGACCTGCGTGGCAAGATCCTGCGGATCCACGTGCAGAAGAACGGGTCGTACACGATCCCGAAGGGCAACTTGTTCCCGAAGAACAAAAAGAAGACCCGTCCGGAGATCTACGTGATGGGTCTGCGCAACCCGTACCGGATGACGGTCGACAAGGCGACCGGTGCCGTCTCGTGGGGCGACTACGGGCCCGACGCGGGCGCGGCCAAGGCCAAGCGGGGCCCGATGGGGTACGTCGAGTGGAACGTCACCACCAAGGCGATGAACTCCGGTTGGCCGTACTGCACGGGCGACAACTCACATCCCTACTTCGACTACGACTTCAAGACCGACAAGCCCGGCAAGAAGTTCAACTGTGCGGCGCCGGTCAACGACTCGCGCTGGAACGACGGGTTGAGAAAGCTGCCCCCGTCTGTGCCGGCGGACCTGTGGTACGGCGACGACAAGGACGACCAGCCGTGGCCGAAGCTGACCGAGCTGGGGGGCGAGGGTCAGGCGCCGATGGCGGGACCGCGTTACCACTACAGCAAGAAGGACCCGAAGACCGCGTTCCCGAAGTACTGGGACGGAAAGTGGTTCTTCGGAGAGTTCTCCCAGGACTACCTGGCGGCGTTCACGACCAAGAAGGCGGAGGGGCCGGTGACGAGGATCGAGAGCCTGCTCCCGAACTCGGCGCTGAGTACGAACGGCCAGCCGATCAACGACAACCCGATGGATCTGGAGTTCGGCCCGGACGGGTCGTTGTACGTACTCGACTACGGTGACGGCTTCTTCACCGAGAACCCGGACGCCGGCCTGTACCGCATCGACTACGTGACGGGGAACAAGCGTCCCATCGCGCGCGTCACGGCCGACCCGACCTCGGGTGGCGCAGCGCCGCTGGAGGTCGCCTTCGACGCCTCGGCATCGACCGATCCCGAAGGTGCCGACCTCAAGTACGAGTGGGACTTCGACGGCGACGGCACGTTCGACGGCACCGGTGCGAAGACGAACCACACGTACGAGAAGAACGGTCAGGTCGATGCGCGGGTTCGGGTGAGTGATCCCGACGGCGCGTTCTCGATCACCTCGGAGCAGATCACGGTCGGCAACACCGCGCCGACCGTCACGCTGGACACGCCGGCGAACGGAGGGTTCTTCGACTGGGGCGACAGCATCGCGTACCAGGTCAAGGTGACCGATCCCGAGGACGGCGACTCTCCGGAGTGCGACCGGGTGCAATGGACGACGGCGCTCGGCCACAACCAGCACGCGCATCCGATCACCCAAGGCTCGGGTTGCTCCGGTGACATCCCGCTGGCCATGGACGGCGGGCACGGCGAGACCGAGAACGTGTTCGGAGTGATCGGGGTGACGTACACCGACAACGGCGCCAACGGCGTGCCGGGTGCGACGGGCGAGACGCAGATCATCTTGAACCCGAAGCACCAGGAGGGCGAGCACGCCGATGAGCTCGAGGGTGTGACGATCAGCGACGACCAGGACGCCTCCGGTCTACGCAAGCTCACGTCGTTCGGCGCGTCCGACTGGATCGCGTACGACCCCGTGAGCCTGTCCGGAATCGACAGCGTCAGTACGACGGCATCGGGCGAGGGCACGCTGTCGTTGCGCTGGGGTGCCTCGGACGCGGAGCCGTTCGCAACCGTCGACGTCCCGGCCGGCGACGGTTGGCAGACGGTGGACACCGAGCTGACCGATCCGCCCACGGGTAGCGACAAGCTCTACGTGACCTCGACGGGCGGCGTTGACGTGGACATGTTCATGTTCAACGGCGCGGGAGTCGGCGGGGAGTGACGGACACGACGGGCGGGCGGGCTGTACGACGCCCGCCCGTCGTGTCCGACGGTCATCGCCAACCGGCGTAGCGGTGCCACTGGTGGTGGCGGTTGCGGTGCCACTTGAACCGGTGCCCCTTCATCCAGACGATCCACGCGGCGATGATGACCACGAACCACGGGATCCGCGTGGCGATCGCGAGGGCGATTGCCAGCCCGACCACGAGAATGCCGGCGACGCGATACCAGCCGGTCCAGGGCCCGCGGGCCTCGTACGCGGGTGCCGCGCGCGGTGCGCGTTCGGGTTCCGCGGCGCCCGTCGGACCGGGCGCGGGTAGGTCGGCGAACAGCGGCTTCAGCGCGCCGGATGTCCGGGCCTCCCAGGCGACGGCCGTACGCTCGTCGTACTCGGACTTGTCGATCCGGCCGGCCGCGAAGTGCTCGCCGAGTGCGGCGACGGCCGCCTCGCGCTCCTGGTCGCCGATGCGGAGCTCGCCGCTCATGGCCCTCTGGTCGCGCTCGTAGAGCCGCTCGTTCCTCGCTCTCTCCTCGCCGCTCATGGCCGCGGATCCCCGTCGGCGAGCAGGCCGTACAGCCGGCGTCGCGTGTCCGCCAGGATGGTGGCCGCCTCGGCCTGCTGTTCGGGGCTTCCGGTCGTGGCCACCTGCCAGAGCGCGCCCATCACCTGACCGATGGCCGGCCGCAGGTCGGACAGGGTGTCGGCCTCCTCGGCATCGTCGTCGAACGGGCTCCAGGTGGCGGCGAGCTCCTCCGGATGCGACTCGACGTACGCGCGCCCCTCGTCGGTGAGGCCGCTCTGTCGACGGCCGTTGACGGTGGTGCTCTCGACGAGCCCTTCGTCCTCGAGCTGCTGCATGGTCGGATAGACCGATCCCGGGCTCGGCTTCCAGGCACCGCCGGTACGCTCCGCGATCCGGTTGATGACCTGGTACCCGTTCATCGGCTCCGCCGACAAGACGTCGAGGATGGCCGCGCGTACGTCGCCCCGCCGCACCTTCGGTCCGCTCGGACCGGGGCCGCGTCCGCCGCCGAGCAGACCGGCGAGCCACGGTGGCGGACCCCCGTGCCGCCACCGTGGGTCGCCGCCCCACTGACCGTGTCCCCATGGGCCGCCCCACGGGCCGTGTCTCCCGTTCATGCCTACCTCCACCTACGTACCGACCTGTCGCGATGTGTTGACGATATATCGCGATTGTTCGGCAGGCAAGTCGCACCGAGATCCTGCGCGGGTTCGTGGCATCCTTTTGGCCGGGTCACGGGTACGTCAGGGCATGAAGACCGAAACAGCCGCCACGAGGAGCTCGCCGGTGAGCGACGACGCCGAGTTCGCCGCCATGTTCCAAGGGCATGCGACGCGGGTCGTCCGGCTCGCCGCCCTGCTGGGCGCCGACGACCCGGAGGACGTGGCGCAGGAGGCATTCTGTCGTCTGTATGCCGCCCGTGACCGAGTCGACGACCGCGCCGTCGCGTACCTGAATCGGATCGTCGTCAACGAGGTACGCAGCCGACATCGTCGCAACCAGACCGCGAGACGCGCGCGGCTACAGCTGGTGGAGCTGCCCACGCCGATCGAGCACGCCGGCGCGTACGCCGAGCGCAGTGCCGTGATCGACGCGATCAACACGCTGCCCTCGCGTAAGCGCGAGGCGCTCGTGCTGCGGTACTGGCTCGATCTGCCCCTCGCCGAGATCGCCGACGCAATGGGCGTACGCCTCGGCACCGTCAAGTCTTTGCTTTCGCGGGGCCTCGATGCCCTTGCGAACGAACTGGGAGAAACGCGATGAACACCGAGGATCGTCTGCGCACGGAACTGCGAGAGACCGCCGAGCGACGGAACGTCGACGTCGACGCGTTGTACGCCGCGACGCTGGAACGCATCGAGTCGCCGGTGAAGCCGCGAGGTCGTCACCGGGCGGTGCTGATCGCGGCGACGGCGGCGGCGGTCGTGGGCATCGCCGCCGGTGGGCTGTGGCTGGACGACGAGCTCGTCGGACCGGGTGCTTCGATGTCACCGGCCGGTCAGGGGCGACCGATCCAGCGTCCGGTCACCAGTGGTGGGCCCGTCGACAAGGAGTTCAGCTGCGCGCACACCACGAGCACGAACGGCGCGGAGGGCGATCCGATCAACGTTGCGCTTCCGGCGCTGCACCACATGGGTATCGAGCGGTCGTTGTTCGAGCAGCACGGCGAGACCGGCACCCTGCGGCTCGGGCCGGATGACGGCACGATGAGCGCGAAGCTCGAGGTCCGTAAGGACGACGGCGGCTGGTTCGTCGATCGACTCGAGCGCTGTACCGGCCCACAGGGCACGTACGTCCCGGTGCCCGGACTCCTCGAGCTCGGGCCACACGGCCGTGAGATGCCGACACCGCTCGAGCCGACCGGCGGGGAGCCGAAACCGACGAGTTCGATCGTCGCGGTCGACGATCGGCCGTACTACAACAGGTTCGGCGTCATCGACCATCGGACCTACTACGCGTACGAGACCGAGTCGGGCGTCCTGGTCGCCGACTACCAGGACTCCTACCGTGCCCCCAAGTTCGCCGAATACTCGAGCTACTTCGGGCTCGCCCGGCATGACCGCCCGCTCGACGATGGCTTCAACTTCGTGCCGAACGACTACTCGGGGCCGCGCAAGGACTTCGCCTTCGTCGTGTACTACTCGACCGCCCCAGACACGCTGACCGCCGAGCTGAAGGACGGCACCACGATCGAGGCCGACCAGATCCGCGGCGACGACTGGCGGGGCACTCTGTACGCGGTGCTCGCACCGCCGGACCAGGTCGATCGGTTCGTCCTGACGCGCGATGGTGAGACGACGTCGTACGAGCCGGGTGAGCTGTAGGCGGCGCTAGCGCCGCGCCTCGCGGAAGCGCTTGGCGATCTCGACGGCGCCGATGATCAGCACGATCACCGCCGCCGCGGACCACCACGAGTCGGGCGCCACCTGGTCGTCGCCGACGGCCGCGACGAACTCGGGGTTGAGCAGCCGCTGGTCGTAGAACAGCCAGGCGAGCGGCAGCGCGACGGCGGCCTGCGCGGCGGCGTACCAGGCGACCAGCGGGACGGACCAGGCTCTGCGCCGGATCCGGATGATCTCGAGGACGACGATCGCTGCGAACCCCGCCAGGATCGGCCAGATCCAGCCCGACCAGAGTTCCGGGTCGAGGATCGTGAGGCGAGTGTCGCCGTCGTGATACGGCTCGGCCGAGTACTGCCAGAGGATCAGCACCAGCAGCGAAGCGTTCCAGGCGGCCGAGGCGCAGGCGCCGGTGCTGGCGCGATCGGACCGGCGCACGCGCGGAAGTCGGTCCGGCGTCCAGATGTCGGGGAGGCGGCCACGTACTTGGAGGCGATCCATCACGGCGAACACGACGGTCAGCCAGGCGATCATCTGGGCGCCGACCGTGATGATCGTGTCGAGTCCCGCTTCCACCGCCGAGCCCGCGTCGTTGTGGTCGACGATCTCTACGATCACCGAGACCGCGGTCACGAGCGGGAGCACGGTCGACAGCAGCAGCGTCAGGACCCTGACGTACGTGGGATAGAGCGCCGGGCCGATCAGCGCGAGCGGCCGGCCGGTGTAGCGGGCCGCGAGCCGGATCGGGTCGCCGAGCTCGGTGATCACCGTTCGCTCGGCGGTCTCGTGGTCGTCGTCTCGGGCATCGATGGTGTCCGCGATCGTGGTGTGCAGCTCCGCGGCGACGTCATCGCGCTGGTCGGCCGGAATCCGGCGGACCACCGCGTCGACGTAACGATCGGTGAGTGTCTCGGTGGTCATCGGTCCTCCTTGGTCAGCCGGGCCATGGAAGCGGCGAGTTCGCTCCACTCCTCGGTCAGCCGCGTACGTACGCGCGCGCCCTCGGCGCTCGTCCGGTAGAACTTGCGTGGCCGGGACTCGTCGGTGTTCCACTCGCTGCTCAGCAGGCCCTGCTTCTCCAGGCGACGAAGCAACGGGTACAACGTGTTGCCGTCAACGGCGATGCCGGCATTGTCCAGCGTCTCCAGCAGCGCGTACCCGTACGACGGCGCATCGAGCAGTGCGAGGCACGCGAGCATGACAGTGCCGCGCCGCAGCTCCTGGCTCTGGCTCGCGATCAGGTCCTCGTAGCCCATGTCGCACACGATACTGTGTGTCACACACTAATGTCCACTACACCAGCGAGACCGCTGCCCGGACGGCCGGATAGCCTCGCGTCGTGGCAACTGCGCGAGCGTCCGATGGGGCTGCGATCCACTACGACGTACGCGGCGATGGCGAGCGCTCGCTGTTGCTGCTCGCCGGGCAGTCCAACGACCATCGCTGGTGGGACTCGGTACGCGCCGACTTCGACGCGCGGTTTCGTACGATTGCGGTCGACTGGCGAGGCACGGGTGCCAGCGACAAGCCCGCCGACGACTCGTACTCCACCACCCGCTTCGCCGACGACGCGTTGGCCGTGCTCGATGACCTCGGCATCGCGCGTACGCACCTGTACGGCACGTCGATGGGCGGTCGCGTCGCACAGTGGCTCGCGGCCGGGCATCCCGATCGGGTTGACCGGCTCGTTCTCGGCTGTACGTCGCCGGGTGGCCGACACGGCTTCGAACGCAACGGTGCCGTCATCCGGTCGCTCACCCAGCCCGATCGGGACGCGGCACGGCGGGCACTACTCGAGCTGATGTACACGCCGGGCTGGCTCGCGACGCATCCGGGCCCGCACTACACCGTCGGCGATCCAGGCATGACACCGCACGCGCGCAGCGGACACCTCAAGGCGAGCCGCCGCCACGACTCCTGGGACCTCCTGCCCGACATCGCCGCGCCGACCTTGGTCGTGCACGGCACCGACGACAAGCTGAGCCCCGCTGCCAATGCCACCCTCATCGCCGGCCGCATCGCCGACGCACGTGCGGAGCTCATCGACGGCGCGCGCCACGCGTACTTCGAGGAGTTCCGCGCCGTCGCGAGCCCGCTCGTCGTGGAGTTCCTCGAGGGCCGCGGGCCGGCCAGGTCGGCGTACAGTTGAGGACATCCCGGTCAGACGTCGCGCCATCGAGGTGTGTCGTGGCCGGCCTTCGGAGGCGACATGACCAGCACTGTCCCGTCCAACTGGCGCTCACGCGTACGTCCTGAGACCCCGGCGTACGCGGCGTGGGCGCCCAGCGAATCCAGCTCGAGCCGAGCGATCCTCGCCGAGCTTCGGGGGCAGGGATTCGTCGCGCAGATCGGCTCTCGAGCCGTACCCGCCGGCAACTTCGAGGTGTGCTACCTCCGTGACCAGCAAGCCCGGGTAGAGGAGATCATCTTGGGCCTCGACCCGGAGGCGACGAGGCTCACGGTCGGCCGCTGAGCCGGAGCACGGGACGCAGCCGGTCCGGGCTGACCGGTACGTCGAGCCGGAACGGCGTACCCCAGTCGGCCTCGTACCCGAGATCGACGTTCTTGACCGTGACCGTCGCCGGCCCGGCCTCGACGATCTCGACGGCGATCGGCTCATCGCGCCCGTCGATCGTGAGCAGCCAACGCTCCGCGAGGTAGCGGAGCCCGGCCGCCTCGATCGCAGCCTCGGCGTCGAACTCGTCGACGCCCTCGGCGAGCGGATAGCCGAACAGCGTGTACGCGGCGTACTCGCCGTCGCAACCGGCGACGTACCCGATGAGCTCGTCGTCCTCGTTACGTCGGTGCTCGCGCCACTCGTTCGGAACCATGCGCAGACCGTACGTGTCCGCGGTGGAGTCGCGCGAACGAATTTGCATGGCCCCCGCGGGGAATTCGTGCCATGGTGAGAGGGTCGACGGGAAGTCGACGAGCAGCTGGAGCCGTCGCAGAGAGGGGACCTGTCGTGAACGACCAACCCGCGCCACAGGAAGACATCAAGGCGAAGTTCCGCGAGGCGCTCGACAAGAAGAACGAGCACCATCACGCCACCGCCGAAGGCGCCGAGCACGACGGGTCGGAGAAGTCCCACGGGGCGTCCGAGCCGACCCAGACACCGATGTTCCGGCGCAAGAGCGCGGGCGGGGGCGCCTAGTTTCGCCGCGCCCAGATCTGGGCCCGAACGGCCCGAAGCTCGCGTCGAAACGGTCCGTAACGGCCCGAATCTCGAGGAGCGGTCAGGCGTCGTAGTCGACCGTGACCTCGTCGCTGACCGGGTACGACTGGCAGGTCAGTACGAATCCCGCATCGACCTCGTCGTCCTCGAGGGCGTAGTTGCGGCGCATATCGACCTCGCCGTCGGTCACCTGTGCTCGACACGTACCGCAGACGCCGCCCTTGCAAGCGAACGGCAGATCCGAGCGCTGACGCTGGGCGGAGTCGAGCACCGGCTGCGAGCGCGGCAAGGCGAGCGTCGACGAGCGCCCGTCGAGTCGCACAGTCACTGCGCTCGTCGGCTCGTCCGATCGCGGCTCCTCATGCTGTACGGGAGCGGGCGGGGCCTCGCCGGCGAAGAACAGCTCCTGGTGGATACGGTCCTTGCCAACACCCCGAGCGGCGAGCACCTCGCGTACGTCGAGGACCATGGCGTACGGCCCGCACAGCCAGAAGCCGTCGACGGCATCGACCGGGACCAGTGCGTCGAGCAGCGCGGCGACCCGCTCGCCGTCGAGGCGACCGGAGAACAGCTCCACCTCGCGCGGCTCGCGCGAGAGCACGTGCATCAGCTCGAGCCGCGAACCATGCGCGTCCTTCAGGTCTCCGAGCTCCTCGGCGAACATCACCGTATTGGTGCGGCGGTTGCCGTACAGCAGGGTGACGTGGGCATCGGACTGTGCGAGCAGCGACGATGCGACCGACAGCACCGGCGTGATGCCGGAGCCCGCCGCGATCAGGACGTGCCGCCCGCCGGAGCTCGGCTCGGCCGTGAACGAACCGAGCGGCGTCCCCACCTCGATCACGTCGCCGGCGCGCACCTCATGCACCAGCCACTGCGAGAACATCCCGTCCGGCACCTCGCGTACGCCGACGCGCGGCCGGGATCCCGCCGAGGCACAGATCGAGTACGAACGGCGCTCCTTCTGCCCGTCGACCGTGCGGCAGAGCGTGAGGTACTGGCCCGGTGCGAAGTCGTACGCGTCGGCCAGCTCGGGTGGCACGTCGAACGTCACCGCGACGGCGTCATCGCAGAGTCGCTCGATGTCCGCGACCCGCAGGTCGTGGAACTCGAGGCGCCTGCGTTTGCGGCGCGGCGGGGCGTCGGTGAGTGACATCAGAGCTCCTTGACGTGCTCGAACGGCTCGCCGCAGCTGCGGCAGCGGTGCAGCGACTTGCATGCCGTCGAGCCGAAGTGCGAGGTCTCCCGCGTGTCGGACGACCCGCAGCGCGGGCAGGTCAGCAACCGCGTCGGCAGCGACAGCGTCAGCGGCACTGGCCCGGTTGTCGCAGTCGCTCCGTGCGTCGGCGGTGAGATGCCGTGCTCATGGAGCTTGCGGCGGCCCTCGGCGGAGACCCAGTCGGTCGTCCATGCCGGATGCAGCGCGGTGCGTACGTCGACGTCGTCGAAGCCCGCACCGCGAAGTGCCGCGTCGATGTCGGCACGGATCGCGCCGATCGCCGGGCAACCGGAGTACGTCGGCGTGATCGTGACGACGAGGGTCGCGCCGTCGTACGAGACATCGCGGAGGATGCCGAGGTCATCGATGGTGACCATCGGCAGCTCGGGATCGGGAACCTGCGCGGCAACCGAACGCGCGGATTCCAACGGGGTAAGGGTATTCGTCGGCACTGCTACCACGTCCCCATCGGATGAGCGCGGGCAACGCTCTGCATCTCCGCGAGCAGGTGACCCATCGTCTCGGTATGGACGCCGTCGCGGCCGGCCTTGCCGCCGACCGACTGAGCGAACGGGGCATCCGGGCGTTCGAGGGCCGCGGCACCGAGCACCGTAGCGAGCGCGTCGTCGAACTCTGCGCGTACGTCGGTGGGATCGACTGCAGTGCCTGCGAGTGACGACTCCACCGGGTGGGTGTCGAAGAGCTCGCCGACGTACGGCCAGCTTCGTGCAAGGCCATCGACCATCCGGCGGCGTGACTCGTCGGTGCCCTGTGCGAGCGTGACCAACCAGCGCGCGGCATAGTCACGGTGGTACGTGAGCTCCTTGACTCCCTTGGCCGCGACCGCCGCCAGCACCGGGTCCGACGACTCGCGGAGGCGCTGCAGGATGCCCAGACGCCAAGCGGAGAAGCAGAACAGCCGTGCGGTCGAGGCGGCGAAGTCGCCGTTCGCGGCCTCGACCAGTCGTACGTTGCGGAACTCGCGCTCGTCGCGGAAGTACGTCAGGGCGTCCTCTGCAGGCACGGGCGAGCCGTCGGGTAGTGCCGGTACGCAGGGGGCGTCGGCCGCCGCGGCGCGGGCAAGGAGCAGGCGGGCCTGCCCGAGCAGATCGAGCCCGATGTTGGCGAGCGCGACCTCCTCCTCGAGCTCGGGCGCGTTCGTACTCCACTCGGCCAGCCGCTGCGACATGATCAGTGCGTCGTCGGCGAGCATCAGGCAGTACGCCGCGAGCGCAGTGCCGTCGACGCCGGCGGGCAGCGAGGTGTCGACGCCCGCGAGCGGGTCGTCGAAGCCGGTGCCGTACGCCCAGCGTGCGTCGTCGTCGGCCTCGGCGAGCGACTCGTACGCATTGTCAGTGTGCGTTGAGGGATCGGTCATCGCAGCCTCACATGTGGGGGACGTTCTCGGGGATGTCGTAGAACGTCGGGTGGCGGTAGACCTTGTCGGCGGCGGGCGCGAAGTACGGGTCCTTCTCGCTCGGGCTCGACGCCGCGATCGCGTCGGCGCGTACGACCCAGATGCTCGAACCCTCGTTGCGGCGGGTGAACACGTCGCGGGCGTGACGCAATGCCATCTCGTCGTCGGCGGCGTGCACCGAACCCACATGGACGTGGTTGAGGCCGCGCTTGCCGCGTACGAACACCTCGTACAGGGGCCAGTTGGCGTCGGTCATGCGGTCTCCTTCTGCTTGTGCGCAAAGGCTGTCGCGGCTTCGCGTACCCAGGCGCCGTCGTCGTGCGCCTGCTTCCGCTGCTCGATGCGCTGCGCGTTGCACGGGCCGTGACCGGTGATGACCGCCTTCAGCTCCGACCAGTCGGGTTCGCCGAAGTCGTACGACTTGCGTTCGGCGTTCCAGGCGAGGCCGGGGTCGGGGAACGTCACGCCGAGCGCATCGGCCTGGGGCACCGTCATGTCGACGAACCGCTGCCGAAGCTCGTCGTTGGTATGTCGCTTGATGCCCCACGCCATCGACTGGGCGGTGTTGGGGGAGTCGTCGTCGGGTGGCCCGAACATCATCAGTGACGGCCACCACCAGCGGTCGACCGACTCCTGCACCATCGCTCGCTGCTCGTCGGTGCCACGCATCATGCACATCAGCAGCTCGTACCCCTGCCGCTGATGGAACGACTCCTCCTTGCAGATCCGGATCATCGCGCGTGCGTACGGGCCGTACGAGCTGCGGCACAGTGGCACCTGGTTGCAGATCGCCGCACCGTCGACGAGCCAGCCGATCACGCCGACGTCGGCGAACGTCGGCGTGGGGTAGTTGAAGATCGAGGAGTACTTCTGGCGGCCGGTGATCAGCTTGTCGGTGAGGTCGGCACGGTCGGCGCCGAGCGTCTCGGCCGCGGAGTAGAGGTAGAGGCCGTGGCCGGCTTCGTCCTGAACCTTCGCCAGCAGGATCGCCTTGCGACGCAGCGACGGCGCGCGGGTGAGCCAGTTGCCCTCGGGCTGCATCCCGATGATCTCGGAGTGCGCATGCTGGGCGATCTGGCGGACCAGCGTCTTGCGGTAGCCGTCGGGCATCCAGTCGCGCGGCTCGATGCGCTGTTCGTGCTCGATCGTCTCGTGGAAACCGGTCTCGAGCTCCGCCTCGGCGACGGTCATGGCGTCCTCTCCTTCGCGCCAAACCGATCGTTCGGTCGGTTTGTCTACGTACGATTGTGCCGCAGTCGGCCCGCTTCAGACAACCCACACACGGTGAGGAGAGGATCCCGGCCCGCTCGCGAGAGAGTTCCGGCCCCGTGACGAGAGAGTTCCGGCCTCGGGGCGGGCCCGGATCCTCTCCTCAGAGGGCCGGAATTCTCTCGTCGGCGTGGTCAGAACTCCTCGTGGGTGTCGGGGTCGCCGCCGATCCGCCCGTCGCGGTCGAGCTCGGCGATCGCCTCGAGGTCGTCGGTCGTCAGCGAGAGGTCGACCGCTGCGAGATTCTGCCGCATCCGCTCGGGATCCGCCGACTTCGGGATCGGAACCGCGCCGACGGCGAGATGCCAGGCGAGGACGACCTGTCCGGGCGTCGCCTCGTGTGCGTCCGCGATCTTCGCGACGACGGGCGAGCCGAGCAGGTCGGAACCACGTCCGAGCGGGCTCCAGCTCTGCGTCACGACGCCCTTGCCGCTGTCGTACGACCGCTGGGCCGCCTGCGGGAACAGCGGATGGAGCTCGATCTGGTTCACCGCGGGTACGACGTCGGTCTCGGCGATCAGCCGGTCGATGTGAGCGCCGGTGAAGTTCGAGACCCCGATCGACCGGACGAGACCGCGCTCGCGCAGCGCGACGAACGCCCGCCAGGACGCGACGTACGCACCGACCCGGGGCAGCGGCCAGTGAATGAGATAGAGATCGACGTAGTCGAGACCGAGCCGCTTCAGCGACTCCTCGCAAGCCCGCAGCGCCGAGTCGTAGCCGTGCTCGTCGCCGCGGAGCTTCGTCGTCACGAACAGCTGCTCGCGCGGCACATCGCTCGCCGCGATCGCGCGGCCGACCGCGTCCTCGTTCTCGTAGCGCGCCGCCGTGTCGATCATCCGGTAGCCCGAGTCGATCGCAGTGCGTACCGCCGTCGAGCCCTCGTCGCCCTTCAGCGGCCACGTACCGAAGCCGATCGCGGGGATCGTGCGTCCGTCGTTCATCTCGATCGAGGCAACGTCAGTCATCGGGCCAGCGTACGACGTGTGCCGCCGTACCATTTGCGTACGCCGGACGACCGAGGAGTGCCTGTGCAGGACCTGAGCCCGAAGCCTGGAGACCTGGAGCCGATCGAGACCGCGTCGATCGACGAGCTGCGCTCGCTGCAGCTCGAGCGGCTCGGCTGGTCGTTGCGTCACGCGTACGAGAACGTGCCGCACTATCGGCGGGCGTTCGACGAGCTCGGTGTGCACCCGGACGACTGCAAGGACCTGTCCGACCTGGCGCGATTCCCGCTCACCGGTAAGGCCGAGCTGCGGGAGAACTACCCGTTCGGCATGTTCGCGGTGCCGCGGGAGCAGGTGTCCCGCGTGCACGCGTCGTCGGGTACGACCGGCAAGCCGACCGTCGTCGGCTACACCGCGGAGGACATCGACACCTGGGCGCACCTGATGGCACGCAGTATCCGAGCCTCGGGCGGCCGTCCCGGCGACATCGTGCATGTCGCGTACGGCTATGGACTCTTCACCGGAGGGCTCGGTGCGCACTACGGCGCCGAGAAGCTCGGCTGCACGGTCGTCCCCGTCTCCGGCGGCATGACGGAGCGGCAGGTGAAGCTGATCGTCGACTTCGAGCCGGACATCATCATGGTGACGCCGTCGTACATGCTCAACATCGTCGACGAGATGCGCCGCCAGGGCGTCGATCCGCATGCCACCTCGCTCAAGGTCGGCATCTTCGGCGCCGAGCCGTGGACCGACGAGATGCGCCGCGAGACCGAGTCCCAGCTCGACATGCACGCCGTCGACATCTACGGACTGTCGGAGGTGATGGGCCCGGGCGTCGCCAACGAGTGCGTCGAGACCAAGGACGGTCTGACGCTCTGGGAGGACCACTTCTACCCCGAGATCCTCGACCCGATCACCGGCGAGGTGCTGCCCGACGGCGAGCGCGGCGAGTTGGTGCTCACATCCCTTACCAAGCAGGCGATGCCGGTCGTCCGCTACCGTACGCGCGACCTCACTCGCCTGTTACCCGGCACGGCGCGCACGATGCGCCGGATGGAGAAGATCACGGGACGTACCGACGACATGATCATCCTGCGCGGGGTGAATCTCTTCCCGACGCAGATCGAGGAGCTGATCCTGCGTACCGAGCAGCTGTCACCGCATTTCCAATGTGTGTTGACACGTGCGGGCCGGATGGACTCGATGACGGTGCTGGTAGAGCGGCGGGCGGAGGCGCCGCTCGACGCGGCAACGGTGGTCGGCGCAGACCTGCGCACGTTGATCAAGAACGAGATCGGCGTCAGCGTGGAGGTCGATGTCGTCGACCCCGAGACGGTCGAGCGCTCGGTCGGCAAGATGCGCCGCATCGTCGACAACCGCAAGGATTAGCGCCTCTGGGCGTCGATGAGTACGAGCAGACCGGTGATGGCGAGGGCGACGCCGGTCATGCCACTCACCGCGCTGACGAACGACTCGAACCCGGTCTGGCCCGCCGACGGAAGCGCGACCGTCGCGAATGCCGTGGCCGAACCGACCCAGGTCGCCGCCAGCGGCCGGAGCAGCGGGCCTTCGCGGCGCCGTCGTACGAGCGCGTGTGCCCCGAGCGCCCCCGCGAGCGGCAGCACGCCTCCGGTCAGGACGAACGTACGCTGCGCAACGGTCTCGAACCCCGACGGCCCGGCGAACGCCTCGGCGTCGATCGCCCAGAGGATGCTGACGACGGCAAGCAGCGCCGTGACGACGAGGGCTGTGCGGGCCATCAGCAGCTGCAAGGCGTACGTCGACCCGGGCGTGATGTCGCGGCCTCGCAGCCGGAACACCCATGGCCAGCGATGCGTGACGTGCAAGGCGAACGCCCCGACCAGCAGCGGTGTCTGGATGATGAACCCGCCGTAGACGAGCGCGAACACCCAGCCGTGCAGACCGCCGTCGTCGGGTGCGGGCGCACCACCGGCGATCCCTTGCGCGACGAGCCCGATCGGTAGCCCGACGGCGACCGGCGCGAGCAACCCGGTGCCGACCCAGATCGGACCGACCAGCAGGAACGGCGGAATGCGGCGGACGAACGTCAGCCCGGCAACGATCGCGACCGCGCCGAGCTCGAGTCCGAGTGTCATCACGTTGGCGATGACGGTCGACGTCTCGTGCATCAGCTCGGCGGCTTCGGCGTCCTCGGTGCCGAGATCGGAGCCGGCGATCCAGGCGATCTTCAGAACGGCGTACGGGATGCACGCGATGACCGCGGCGACGCACAGTGCGACGCGGGTACGTGAGGGGCTGGCCGACTCGGGCACGACGATGGTCATGCAACGAGGCTTGCAGCGCCGTAACGGGCATGAATCCCTCGGCGGAGTGAACGGCGTACGCCCTA
Source organism: Solicola gregarius (assembly GCF_025790165.1). Taxonomy (GTDB): domain Bacteria; phylum Actinomycetota; class Actinomycetes; order Propionibacteriales; family Nocardioidaceae; genus Solicola; species Solicola gregarius. The sequence goes on along the minus strand of NZ_CP094970.1, from coordinate 1,049,703 downwards.
CGGGCTACCGTTCTGCCCATGCGAGCAACCGATCTGGGCATCACCATCGGCCGCTTCGATACAGGCCCGCGCAATGCGATCACCGATGTCGAGGGCGTGTTGGTCGGTCACACCACCGTGGTCGCCGATGACGTACGCAGCGGGGTCACTGCGGTCGTGCCGGAAGCGCTCACCACGTGGCGGACGACGCTGCCCGCCGGCCTCGCGGTCGGCAACGGGCACGGGAAGCTCATCGGTGCGACCCAGATCGACGAGATGGGTGCGATCGAGACACCGATCCTGCTGACGAGCACACTCTCGGCGTACCGGGTCGCCGACGCGCTGGTGACGTACATGCTGAACCTGCCCGAGCATCACGACACCATCACCCTCAACCCGGTCGTCGGGGAGACGAACGACGGGTTCCTCTCGGACATCCGATCGCGCCCGATTCGCGAGGAGCACGTGGTCGCGGCGATCGAGTCGGCCGGCCGCGAGGTCGTCGAGGGATGCGTCGGCGCCGGCACGGGCACGGTCGCCCTCGGATACAAGGGCGGTATCGGCACCGCTTCGCGCGTGGTCGACGTGGCCGGCGAAACGCGTACGGTCGGCGCGTTGGTGCAGTCCAACTTCGGCGGCACCCTCACCGCTGCCGGTGTCCGGATGCCTGCCCAGGAGCTGCTGGCGACCACGCCACCCGAGCCGGACGGCAACTCCTGCATGATCGTCGTCGCGACAGACGCACCGCTCGATGCGCGGCAGCTACAGCGGGTCGCACGCCGCGCCGTGTACGCGATGGCACGCGTCGGTGCGCGCTACTCGAACTCCAGTGGCGACTACGCGATCGCGTTCGGCTCGCACGGCGCGCCGCCTGCCGACTCGGCGCTCAACGAGATCTTCGAGGGCACGATGGATGCTGTCGAGGAGGCCTTGCTCAACTCGTTGTTCACGGCCGAGACCACGTACGGCTATCGCGGCCGGGCGGCGCATGCCGTGCCGACGAGCCGCTACAGCCAGCCCTGATCACGTGCATGGATGGCCGCCTCGGCTCGGGTGCGGCTGCCGGTCTTCCCGATCGCGGCCGACAGGTAGTTGCGCACGGTGCGATCCGAGAGGTGCAGACGCGCGGCGAGGTCGTTGACCGGCGAGCCGTCGGCTGCTGCCGCGAGCACCCGGCGCTCGCCATCGGTGAGCGGGTTCGCCGGCGCGAGCCGGGCCTCTTCCGCGAGCCCAGGGTCGATCACCGTCGAGCCGGCGACCACCTTGCGGACGGCCTGCGCGAGGTCCTCGACCGGGTCGTCCTTGACCACGAACCCGCGTGCGCCTGCGTCGAGGGCGCGGCGGAGGTATCCGGCTCGGGCGAACGTCGTCACGATCATGACCGCGCACTCGGGCGCCTCGGTATGCAGTGCCGCCGCCGCATCGATGCCGCTGATGCCGGGCATCTCGATGTCGAGGAGGGCGATGTCGGGCCGGTGCTCCCGTACGCCGGCGACGACCTCGTCGCCGCGGCCGACCTGCGCGACCACCGAGATGTCGTGCTCCATGTCGAGCAGCAACGCGAGCGCGCCGCGCATCATTGCCTGGTCTTCGGCGATCAGTGCCCGGATCATGCGTGCATCCTGGTCGTCGCGGGCAGCGTTGCCGACACGGTGAAGCCGTTCGGGCCGGGGCTGGCCGCAAGGTCACCGCCCGCCTCGGCGAACCGGTCGTGCAGTCCGGCGAGACCGCTGCCGCCGTTCGTCGATGCCGCGGCGGACGTGCCGTTGTCGCCGATGCGTAGCTCGATGCGGTCACTGACGCGGCGCAGCTCGACGGTGCAGCGGTTCCCGTCGGAGTGCCGCAGCACGTTGGTCGTCGCCTCGCGTACTGCCCAGCCGAGCAGCGCGTCCTGGCCGGTTGCGACGGGCAGGCCGGTGGCATCGACCGCGAGCTCGATCTCGCTGGTGTGCAAGGCGTCTCTGGCTCGCGCGACCTCGGTCTCGAAGGTCGTCTCGCGGTATCCCCGGACGGTCTCGCGTACGTCGTCGAGCGCCTGCCGGCCGATCGACTCGATGTCGGCAGCGTGTTCGGCCGCCGCTTCGGCCTGGTCGGGCAGCAGCCGGCGTACTGCCTGCGCCTTGACCACCATCAGGGACAGGGTGTGGCCGAGCACGTCGTGCAGATCGCGCGAGAACCGGTCACGCTCGGCGGAGACGGCGGTGCGTGCCAACGCGTCGCGGGTCGCGTTCAGCTCCGCGATGGTCGCGAACAGCTGGCAGAAGACGAACGTGCCGAAACCCGCCAGGGCGAGACAGAGGGTCGTCACCCACAGCTCGGACCAGGGTGAGTCGGCGTACGAGTCGACCGCCGCCCAGGCCGCGGTGGTCGCGAGGACGGCGACCGGCACCCAGCGCGCGGCAAGCGCCGCGCTGGCGGCGATCGCTTGCAGGCAGTACAGCGTGTACCAGTCGCTCGCATCGCCGACCGTGACGGCGATCGTCGCCGCCGCCTGCACGAGGAAGAGCACGGTCGCGCGGCGGCGACGCATACCTGCGACGAGTGCGGCGATGTTGGCCGCCGCGATCGTGACGAGCCCGGCCCAGGTCGCCAAACCAGCGTCACTCTCGTACGCGTGCTGGGCGGCGCCGAGCAGCACGATCGGGCTCCAGATCGCGATCCCGACGAGCGGCTGTCCACGGGTTGCCCAGCGCAGGTTCGGGCCGCGGCGACACTCATCCATGCCGGCCACGTTGCCACGGTAGGCAGCCGACGGCGAGCGCGCCGGCGACGGCGAGGTGCATGCACGCGAGCGTAATCCCGGCGGCGAGGCCCGTCGCACCAGCGGGTCCTGCGAGGGACAGTACGAGGACCGCGCCCGCGGTGATCGCCCATGCGCGTTCGGGCCGCCGCGACAAGTGGCGTAGCGCGAGCAGCCATCCGATCGCCGCGAGGCCGACGACCAGGGTCGCGGTCAGGACCAGGCCCAGATCGACCGTCGTCGTCGAATCACCCGTACGCGCGGACAGGTCGACGCCGGCGATCGGGACCGCGACCGTGTAGACGGCGACCGCGGCCACCTGGGCGGCGAGCACCGTCCACCAGCGCGGGCCGCGGGACCGTACCTCGGCGCAGGAGCAGGTCGACTCGGTGGCGGGTTGGTAGATCGTCATGGGATTCCTCCGTGATCGTTTGCCGGCCGTTCCGGCGTCGAGGCACGACGTTAGGTGCCCGCCGGGCGTTCGAGCAGGGACAAATGTCCCGACCTGGTCGGCGGGCTCAGCGGGTGTCGACGCCCCCGTCGAACGCGCTGCTGGACCGGATGGCGATGGCGATCGCCGCGGTCAGAACGGGCAGGAGCAACAGGGCGCCGGACAGGCCCACGGCGTTCGCGAGATGGCCGATCAGTGGGGGGCCGCACATGAAGCCGGTCCAGCCGATGGCGGCGACGGTGGCGATCGAGGATCCCGCCGAGTCGCCGCCGAGCTTGCCGGCCGCGCTGAACGCCGTCGGCACGACCAGTGCGAGGCCGACGCCCAGGGTGCCGAAGCCGAGTAGCGCGACGTACTGATTGTCGACGAGCAGCGCGACCAGCATGCCGATAGTCGCGACGCCGGCACACGTCGGCAGCAGGTCGCGCGGTGCGAACCGCAGCATCAGCCGGTTGCCCGCCAGCCTGAGGGTAAGCATCGCGAGGGAGAACACCGCGAATCCGAGACCGGCGTACGTCGGGGACGCGTCGATCACGTCGTGCAGGTAGACGGCCGACCAGTCGGCGGCGGCACCCTCGCCGATCATGCAGGCGAACGCGACGGCACCGAGTACGAGCACGGTCGGGGTGAACGTACGACGCTTCCGGTCGCCACGAGGCTCGTCGGGGGATTCGGGGTCGGGGAGCATCCGCATCGTCAGGGTGCCGACGACCGCCAGGACGACGAGACCTTCGACCGCGAGCTGAGGGGTGAGTGCGATCCCGACGGAGACGCCGACCGTACCGATGCCTGCGCCCACGAAACCGCCGATGCTCCAGGCGCCGTGCAGTCCGGCCATGATCGGGCGGCCGATCGTACGCTCGACGGTCACGCCCTGGGTGTTCATCGCCACGTCGAGCGAGCCCTGGAACGCGCCCCACAGCAGCAGCGCAGCGAACAGGGTGAGCCCCGAGCCTGCCATCCCGACCGTCATGCCGGCGAGGGTGTAGCCGACCAACGTGGCGCGGACGACGGTCGCGCTGCCGAGGCGCGGTAGGAGCCAGCCGACGCCGATCGTCGCGAGGATCGAGCCGACCGGGGCACCGAGCAGTGCCGTGCCGAGGGAGGCATCGGTGAGGCCGAGGTCGGACTTCACCTGTGGGATGTGCGCCGTCCAGGAGGCGAACAGCAAGGCGTGCACCGCGAAGGTCGCGGTCACGGCGACGCGTGGCAGCCTGCCGATCGCCTGCGCGGCTTGGGCGCGGGGCTCAGACACAGTGGACCTCGACGCCCGCGGCGCGGAGGCGCTCGACCTCCGCACCGGGGGCGGTCGTGTCGGTGACGACGATGTCGACGTCGGTCGCCTCGCAGATCACGTGCAGTGTGGTGCGGGTGAACTTCGTGCCGTCGACGAGGGCGATGGTACGAGCGGAGGACTCGATGGCCGCGCGCTTGACGGATGCGTCACGGATGTCTGGCGCCGTGGCCCCGGACTCGGTGGAGAATCCGCAACAGGTCAGTAGGGCAGTATCGAAGCGGAAGGCCGCGATGCCCCGCTCGGCGAGCGGACCGACGACGGACATCTCGCCCGGGCGTACCTCGCCGCCCGCGAGCAGCAGCGTGATCGACGCAGAGCCGGACAGGATGCCGACCGCATGCAGCGACATCGGCATCACCGTGAGCCGACGGGCGACGAGTGCGCGAGCGGCTGCGACTCCGGTCGTACCGCTGTCCACGATGACGGACTCACCGTCGCGCAGCAGCTCCGTCGCGGCAGCGCCGATGCGTTGCTTCGCGTCCGCGGCTTCGCCTTCTCGGACGCCGAACGGGAGTTCGTCGCTGCGCATCAGGGTGCTGACCGCGCCGCCGCGGACGCGCCGCAGGACACCGGCGGACGCCAGCTCGTCGAGGTCGCGGCGGATGGTCACCTCGGACGTCGCCAGCGCATCCGCGAGCTCGCGTACCTCGACCCGGTCGGTCGTCCGCAGGCGCTCCAGGATCTGTGCGTGGCGGCCGTGACTCATGGGAGAGATCGTACATGACGTGCTTTCGTACGAAAGTCCGAGATGATCGATCGGTTGGGTCTAGGTTCGCAACCCGTCGAACGCGAGGGTGGTCACCTGGGCGGCCAGCCGGTCGACCACGTCGCCCGAGCGGGTCGTGGGCCGGTACCACCCGACCAGCGAGTTCACCATCCCGAGCAGCAGGCGCGCGGTCGTCGCGGCGTCGATGTCGGCGCGTACGTCACCGTCGGCGACCGAGTCGCGTACGAGCCGGGCGATCACCTTGTCGAACGCTCGCCGGCGCTCGAGCGCCCAACGCTCCGTCTCGGTGTTGCCGTGGACGCGCAGCAGCAGGGTCACATAGGGCAGCCGCTCGGCCAGCACGTGCACGGCGCGGTCGATGACGTACTTTCGAGCCGGTCGACGGCACGGCCCTCCCGGGCACCGGCCTCGTCGATGATGGCGAACAACGGGTCGACCGCGTGCTCGAGCGCTCGCCGCAGGAGCTCCTCCTTGCTCGCGACGTGGTGGTAGAGCGACGACTTCGAGAGTCCGGACGCCCGAGACAGGTCTTCCATGCTGGTGCCGTCGTACCCGCGCTCGGTGAAGACGCGGGCGGCGACGTCGAGCAGCAGCGCGGCGTCGTAGCGCGGCCTCGGCTCGCCCGACGGCAGAACCTTAGGCATCGGGTGCGTGCCGTCGGGTGCCGATGAACCGGAACCTGCCGGCGACGAAGTGGCCGTCGACGTACGTCGCGTTGGCGGCGGGGTTCGCGCCGGTCGCATGGAAGTCGGAGAATGCCGCAGTTTGGTTGACGAAAACGCCACCGGTGAGGTTCTCCGAGAGCGAGACACCCGCATCGAGCGCGGCCTCGCGTACCCGCTCCAGGTAGGCCTCGTCGGTCGAGTAGACCCCCGCGGTGAGCGCGCCCTGCTCCTTGGTCATCTCCGCGAACGCATCGATCGCCTCGTCGCGGGTAGCCGTCTCGACGAGGAACGACACTGGGCCGAAGCACTCCTGGGTGTACGTGTGGTCGTCGCTGGTCTTGGCCAGCAGTACGACGGGCGTGTAGATGCGCGCGTCGGGCCACTCGGCAACGTTGACCTGACGGTTCGAGACCGCGAGGTCGGGACTCGCGGACGCCGCGTTGAGTCGCTTGGCGACGTCGTCGCTGACGATGCCGCCGAGCAGTGCGGCCGCCTTCTCGTCGTCGCCGAGCAGCTTGTCCATGGCCTCGCCGAGGTCGATCGCGAACTCGGAGCGCGTCTTGACGCCCTCGTCGGTCTGCACGCCCTCGGCCGGGATGAGGATGTTCTGTGTCGTCGTACACATCTGCCCGGAATAGAGCGAGAGCGTGAATGCCAGGTTGCCGAGTGCGGCGCGGTACGCGTCAGTCGACTCGAAGATGACCGAGTTGACGCCCGCTTTCTCGGTGTACACGAGAGCCTGACGAGCATTGCGCTCGAGCCATTCGCCGAACGCCGTCGAGCCGGTGAAGTCGACGATGCCGATCTGCGGGTCGAGGGCGAGATCTGCGGCGAGGCGGTCGCCGTCGTCCTCGGGCGCGAGGAGCACGACGTTGGGGTCGAACCCGAACTCCGCCAGCACTTCGCGTGCGATCGAAACCGTGACGGCCAGGGGAAGTACGGCGTGCGGGTGGGGCTTGACGATGACAGTGTTGCCGGTCGCGAGGCTGGCGAAGATCCCTGGGTACGCGTTCCACGTCGGGAACGTGTTGCAGCAGACCACGAGGCCGATTCCGCGGGCGACGGGCGTGAACTCCTTCGTCATCCGAAGCGGCGGACGCTTGCCTTGTGGCTTCTCCCAGAGCACCGACGACGCGTGCCGGGTCTGCTCGGTGAGCGCGTACGCGGTCGCCTCCAGCCCGCGGTCCTGGGCGTTCGGGCCGCCGGCCTGGAATGCCATCACGAATGCCTGGCCCGACGTGTGCATCACGGCGTGTGCGAGCTCGAAGCTGCGACGGTTGATCCGTACGAGGATCTCGGCGCATACGGCGGCCCGCTCAATCGGCGTTGCCGATCGCCAAGCCCGGTTGGCGATCCGCGAGGCCTCGACGAGCTGGTCGGCGCTTGCGCGCGGGTATCGCACACCAATTTCGAGACCGTACGGTGAGGACTCGCTGCCGACCTGCGTGCCGTCGGTCGGCTGGCCGAGGTCGAGGGTGGTCCCGAGCAGCGCGCGGAACGCCTGCTCGCCCTCCGCTGCGGCATCCTCGCCGTACACCCGCGGGCTCGGCGACTCGGGGAACGCCGACCAGTACTCTCGCGTACGCGCCGCGCGCTGGGCGTTCTCGAGCAGGTCTGCATGCTTGGCGACGAGGGCGTCGAGGTCGGCTGCTGCGGAGGTCATGTGGTCCTTCGGGTCGGGAAAGTTGCCGTCGCCTCGCAGCATAGAACCGACCGATCGGTCGGGCAAGGTGGCTGGTGCTGCGGGTCGGCCGCGGCGACGACGCAGGTGCGCAGTCGGCTCGGGTTCGCCGTCGGTTCTCCCGGCCTACCGGCCGGCGCCTATCGGGTTTCGCGCTCCTTCGGTTCCACCTATCGGGTTTCCCTCTCCTTCGGTTGCTGCGCAGACGGAGGTACGCGGGTGGCGGCCGTCGTCTGTCGGCTTTCCCGCACCGTCGGTTCCACCTATCGGCTTCCTGCGCGCTGGGCTGCCGGCCTCGTCGTGCCGCGACGAGGGAATGTTCCTTTGACCGGCCAGGACCGGTCAAAAGAACATTCTTGCCACGATTCCACTGGGCATCTGACCGGACCCGCCCGCCACCGCGGACGGATCGACCGCGGTTCGGGCTCTGCTCTACGCTGGTGGACGTTTCCGTTGCCCGTACGCCCGAAGAGAGGTCCCATGGGACGCCGCCTGTCCGCCGTCATCGCCGCCGCCCTGTTGGCGTTCACCGCCACAGCGTGTGGAGGCGACTCCGACGACGAGCCGACGAACGACGAGACCACCACCCAGACCGACTCGACGACGGACGACGACACGTCCGAGCCGGCCGAGAGCCCCGACGACGATGCTGATGACGACGGGCGCGGCAAGGACAAGGACCACGGCGACCACGGAGACCACGACGAGGGCGACGACGACGGGCAGTCCGACGACGACAGCGACGACAACGGCGCGATTCCCGACGACCTCGAGTCCGATGAGCCCGACGACCCGGATGACCTCCCGATCGACGCACAGGTCGTGCTCGACACCTGCGAAGACGTCGATCCCAAGGACACCTGGCCGGCGATCGACGCGGTCTCCTTCGACTCCGGCGGTCACAATGTCGTCGCCACTGCCGACGTGAAGATGAAGGGCGGCCAGACGGTCACGATCGTCTGCGACATCGCAGGGTCGAAGAACAACCCACAGGTGATGGCGTACAACCCGATCTCGTAGGCCAGACCGGAAAACTCGTTGCGTTCATCTCCTAGTTGCTGCGGGGATTCATCGCGGTGAGTCGCGCGTTGGATAGGGTGGAGACCCGCCCGACCGTGGGATCGTTCCCTGACGGAGGAATCATGCAGAGCAACAACCCGGTATTCGCTCGAAGCGACGGGTTCAACGGCCGAAGCGCCCAGTCGACGCCCGGCTACACCGATCCGTCGTCGTGGTCGTTGGATCTCGGCGATCACGGCGCCCCGCCCCAGATCCAGCCGATGACGGTCGAGACGGTCGTGCAGAAGACCGCGATCACGTTGACCGTTGCCGCGCTCGCCGCGTTCGCGACTTGGTGGTTCATCGGGCCGCTCGTCGACGGCGCGGATGTCGACCAGGACGCCGTCAACCTCACGTACATGCTCGCCATGGGCGGCGCCATCGCCGGTTTCGCCCTGGCGATGGTCAACTCGTTCAAGCGAGTGATCAGCCCGCCGCTGGTGATCGCGTACGCGGTCGTCGAAGGCGTGTTCATCGGCGCGTTCTCGAAGATGATCGTCTCGTTCATCGGCGGCGACTCCTCGATCGTGCTGCAGGCGGTACTCGGCACGATCGCGGCCTTCGCCGGGACGCTCACGGTCTACAAGGTCTTCAACATCAAGGTCACCGAGAAGTTCCGTCGCGGCGTCATGGCGGCCCTGTTCGGCTTCGTCGCCCTTGCGCTGCTGAACTTCGTGATGAGCCTGTTCGGCGCCGACTTCGGGTTCCGTGACTTCGACACGTTCGGACTCCTGGTGAGCTGCGCCGCGGTCGTGATCGGCGTGCTGTGCCTGATCCTCGACTTCGACTTCGTCGAGCGCGGTGTCGCCGCGGGCCTGCCGGAGAGCGAGTCGTGGCGGGCCGCGTTCGGACTGACCGTCACGTTGGTCTGGATCTACATCGAGATGTTGCGCATCGCGGCGATCTTCGCCGGCAACGACTGACCGTCAGCCCCGCAGCCGACGGATCGCGGCCCACCGTCCACGTGGCCCGCGACTCCTGCCGCCCACCATCGCGCCCGACACCTCGGTGCCCGACTGGTGGGCGGCTCGCTTTGCGGCGAACGACACCGGGAGGACCGTTCCCGGGGTGTACGCGAGCGCCTCGTCGTCCTCGTCGTCGACCCCGCCGGCGCGGGCGATCGCCGGCAGCATCGCCGTGACCATGCTGACGTACCCCGTCTCCGACGGGTGGAACCTGTCGTCACTGAAGAACTCGTCGGGTGCGATCGCGAAGTCGTGCCCGAGCAGGCTGCCGAGCGACACCGAGCTCCCGCCGGCCTCGACGACCGCCACGGTCTGGCGGGCCGCGAGATGACGGCTCCACGCCCGGGCGAACGAGCGCAGCGGCTGGCGCAACGGCTCGATGGTGCCGAGGTCCGGGCAGGTGCCCACCACCACCTCGCAGCCGGCATCGCGCAGTCGCCGGACTGCGGCGCCGAGCCGGCGGACCGACTCGGCAGGGGGTACCGCGTGTGTGACGTCGTTCGTGCCGACGACGATCGCGGCGACCTTCGGCTCGTACGCGAGCGCGCGGTCGATCTGGCCATCGAGGTCCGAGGTCTGTGCGCCGACGAATGCGTGGCACGCCGCGCGTACCGGGTGACCGGTGATGTTGGAGAGCGCCTCGCCGATCAGTGCGGCCGGTGTGTCGAGGCCGCTGGCGACGCCGTACCCGGCGCCCGCGGAGTCACCGAGCATCGCGAAGTCGATCACGTCGCCCATGAGCTCGCGCCCGTACACTCCGTCGCCCGACGGCGGCTTGCCCGTTGCGTCGCCGATCGTCTTGCGGGCCAGGGATGCCTCGGTCTTCATCACGCCCCAGAGCGCGCCACCGAGCAGCCCGACGCTTCCTCCACCGTACGCAGCGGCCGTCGCGAGCCTCCGCGCCGCCGCCCGAGATGTCCCCATACCTTCGATGATGCCCGATCGGGCAAGGAAATGGGAGCAGATTACTCCGGCGCTGCGGCACCGAAATCCGGGAGCCGTAAGGTGTCGGTGTGGACTACGTCGACTCACTCCTCGATCTCATCGGCAACACCCCGCTCGTCCGGCTGAACAAGTCGACTCGGGGCGCGCCCGGCACGATTCTCGCGAAGGTCGAGTACTTCAACCCCGGCGGCAGCGTGAAGGACCGAATCGCAACGCGGATGGTCGAAGCCGCCGAGCAGGAAGGGCTGCTCGAGCCGGGCGGCACCATCGTCGAGCCGACCAGCGGCAACACCGGTGTCGGCCTTGCGATGGTCGCGCAGCAGAAGGGCTATCACTGCATCTTCGTCTGCCCCGACAAGGTCAGCGAGGACAAGCGCAACGTCCTCAAGGCGTACGGCGCCGACGTCGTCGTGTGCCCGACCGCGGTGCCTCCGGAGCACCCCGACTCGTACTACAGCGTCTCCGATCGTCTCGTGGCCGAGACCGACGGCGCCTGGAAGCCGGACCAGTACTCCAACCCCAACAACCCGAGGTCGCACTACGAGACGACCGGACCCGAACTCTGGGAACAGACCGAGGGGCGCATCACGCACTTCGTCGCTGGCATCGGCACCGGCGGCACGGTCAGCGGCACCGGAAAGTACCTCAAGGACAAGAGCGACGGCCGGGTCCAGATCGTCGGCGCGGACCCGCACGGGTCCGTCTACTCGGGCGGCACCGGGCGGCCCTACCTCGTCGAGGGCGTCGGGGAGGACTTCTGGCCGCAGACGTACGACCGCGACATCTGCGACCGGATCATCGAGATCAGCGACAAGGAGTCGTTCCTGACCACGCGCCAGCTCGCGCGCGAGGAAGCCATGCTGATCGGCGGTTCGGGCGGCATGGCCGTTGCGGCCGCCGTACGTCTGGCAGAGGACCTCCAGGATCCCGACGCCGTGATCGTCGTCCTGCTCCCCGACGGCGGGCGTGGTTACCTCACGAAGGTCTTCGACGACGAGTGGCTCGGCCGCTACGGCTTCCTGCCGTCCGACCAGGAGCGCCCGGTCGGCGAGGTGCTGCGTCGCAAGGACGGCTCGCTGCCAGACCTCGTGCACACGCATCCGCACGAGACGATCGCCGAGGCGGTCGCGACCCTGCGCGAGTACGACGTCTCGCAGGTTCCGGTGCTGAACGCCGAGCCACCGATCATGGCGGCCGAGGTCGCCGGTGCGGTGAGCGAGCGCGAGCTGCTGGAGTCGATCTTCGCCGGCAAGGCGCAGCTGGCCGACACGGTCGAGATGCACCTCGGCCCACCGCTGCCGAGCATCGGCGCCGGCGAGCCGATCACGGACGCCGTCGCGGCGCTCGAGGCGGCCGACGCGGTGCTGGTGCACGAGGACGGAATGCCGGTCGGTGTCCTCACCCGTCACGACCTGCTCGGTTTCATCAGCCAGGGCTGAGCCTTCAGCGCTGCTAGTGTCCTGCAGGGCACTAGTGCAACGCCGCCTCGGCGTGCGCGCGTACCTCCTCGGTGAGCGTGCGCAGCAATGCCGACTCGACCCGCCAGTGCTGCCAGTACAGCGGTACGTCGACGTGCCGGTCGTCGAGGCGTACGAGGCCGCCGGGCGCGTCGTCGTCGGGTCGCAGGTCCGGCTCGGGGACGAGACCCCAGCCGAGTCCCATGCGGACGGCCTCGCTGAAAGCCGCCGACGATGGCAGGAAATGCGTCGGCGGGTAGGCGGAGCGTCTGGTGACCGACCGCAGGTAGCTGGTCTGCAAGGCGTCCTTGCGGTTGAAGTTCAGCATCGGCGCCTTCGCCAGCGACGCACCGAGCGGGCCACCGAGGTAGCGGTCGCAGAAGTCGCGCGATGCCATCGGCAAGTACCTCATCGCGCCGAGGCGTACGGCGGCGCAACCCTGCACAGGCGTGGGCTCGGCAGTGACGGCGGCCATCACCGAACCGTCGCGCAGCAGCTCCGCGGACGCCCCCCTCGTCCTCCTTGTGGACATCGAAGGTGACGTCGTGCCGCCCCGCCACGGCGGGCAGCACGGGGAGGAACCATGCAGAAAGGGAGTCGGCGTTGACGGCGACGGCCACGCGTACGGGCGCGTCGTCGCTGCCGCGAAGCTCCGCGGCGGCCTCGCGTTCGAGCAGCTCGGTCTGGCCGCTGAGCCGGATCAGCACCTGCCCGGCTTCCGTCGCGACCGCCGGTCGTCCGCGGCGCACGAGGACCTGACCGGCGGCGTTCTCGAGCGCCTTGACCCGTTGGCTCACGGCCGATGGCGTGATGTGCAGATCGCGCGCGGCGGCGTCGAAGCTGCCGGTACGAACGACGGACGCGAGCGCGGCGATCTGATGGCGGTCCCAGTGCATGAAGCCAGGCTAATGGCAGTGAAGAAACATTAGCTGGACTGTAGGCGGGTGGTGGGCGATGCTCGGGGAGTGAACCTCGCTTTCCTGATCGGCTTCGCCACGTCGGCCGGACTCATCATCGCCATCGGCGCGCAGAACGCGTACGTCCTGCGCCAAGGGCTGCGTCGCGAGTACGTCGCGGCGGTCGTGGTCGTGTGCGCCGGCGCCGACATGCTGCTGATCAGTGTCGGCATCGTCGGCCTCGGCGAGCCGCTGCGCGCGTACCCGACGGCGTTCGAGGCGGTGCGGTACGCCGGTGCGGCGTTCCTGTTGTGTTACGGCGTTCTCGCCGCTCGTCGCGCGATGCGGCCGGCCGAGCTGGTCGCGTCCGGAGGACAGCGAGCGTCCTTACGCGTCGTGGTGCTGACCTGCCTCGGGCTCACGTTCCTGAACCCGCACGTCTACCTGGACACGGTGCTCACGCTCGGTTCGATCGCCAACCAATATCGTTCCGGCGAGCAGTGGTGGTTCGGTGCGGGCGCGGTCGCCGCGAGCCTGACGTGGTTCGTGTCGCTCGGCTGGGGAGCACGCCTGCTCGGCCCGCTGTTCTCCCGGCCGCGCGCCTGGCGGATCCTGGACGCGATGATCGCCGCGATGATGCTCGGCCTCGGTGGCTGGATGCTCGCCGGTGGTCCTGCGGCTTAGCCCATACGGCAAGGTGGGGCCATGGATCTACGAATCTTCACCGAGCCGCAGCAGGGCGCGACGTACGACGACCTCCTTCGGGTGGCCCGCGCCGCCGAGTCGTTCGGCTTCGGCGCGTTCTTCCGCTCCGACCACTACCTCGGCATGGGCACCGAAGGGCTGCCGGGCCCGACCGACGCGTGGACGACGCTCGCCGGGCTCGCACGCGAGACCTCCACCATCCGCCTGGGCACCCTGATGACGTCGGCGACGTTCCGGTTGCCGGGCCCGCTCGCGATCACCGTCGCCCAGGTCGACCAGATGAGCGGCGGCCGGGTAGAGCTCGGCATCGGCGCCGGCTGGTACGAGGCGGAGCACCGCGCGTACGCCATCCCGTTCCCGGGCGTACGCGAACGGTTCGATCGGCTCGAGGAGTCGCTCGCGGTGGTCACCGGGCTGTGGGAGACGCCGCTCGGCGAGCGCTTCTCCTACGACGGAGAGCACTACCCGGTCGAGGACTCGCCTGCACTGCCGAAGCCGGTCCAGGCGCCGCGGCCACCCGTGCTGATCGGCGGTAAGGGCGCCCGGCGTACGCCCGCGCTGGCGGCGCGCTACGCCGACGAGTTCAACCTTCCGTTCGTCTCTGTCGAGGAGACACGGACGCAGTTCGGGCGGGTACGCGAGGCGTGTACGGCGGCCGGCCGAGACGCGGACACACTCACGTACTCGAACGCGCTCGTCCTGTGCTGCGGCGCCGACGATGCCGAGGTACGCCGCCGAGCGGAGCGGATCGGCCGCGACGCCGGCGAGCTGCGACGCGACGGGCTCGCGGGTACGCCGGGCGAGATCGTCGACCGGATCGGCGAGTTCGCTGCCGCCGACTCGCAGCGGATGTACCTGCAGGTCCTCGACCTCGACGACCTCGACCACCTCGAGCTGGTTGCGGACAAGGTCGTGCCCCAACTCTGAAGCCGACCGGCGATCTGATTGAGTAAGCCTCACCTAACAAGGAGAGGTGAACATGACCCATCGGCTCGGCGCGACGATCGCCGCTTGCCTGCTCTTACTCGGAATCGCCGCCTGCGGGGGTTTGGACGACACCTCGGACTCCGCAGCGCGGACCCGCACCGTCGACACCGCGAACGGTCCGGTCGAGGTGCCCGAGCGGCCTGAGCGGGTGGTCGTACTCGACACGGGCGAGCTCGACGACGCGCTCGCGCTCGGCGTGACCCCCGTCGGAGCCGTGACGACCGATGTCGACTCCGAGTTCCTCGGCTATCTCGGCGATCGCACCGACGGAATCGAGCCGGTCGGGACGATCACCGAACCGAACCTCGAGAAGATCGCCGCACTCGAACCGGACGTGATCCTGTCCAGCAAGGTGCGCCACGAGGCGCTGTACGACCAGCTGTCGGATATCGCGCCGACCGTCTTCTCCGAGAACGTCGGCTACCCGTGGAAGCAGAACTTCCGGCTCCATGCGGAGGCCCTCGGCCTGGAGGGCAAGGCAGCGGACCTGATGGCCGCGTACGAAGCGAAGGCGGCGCGGGTGGACAAGGCGCTCCCCGACGACACCGTCATCAGCCTCGTCCGGTTCGTGCCCGACCAGACCCGGCTCTACTCCGACAAGTCGTTCTCGGGCGTCATCACCGCCGATGTCGGAGCGCAGGTGCCGGAGCCCGCGAGGGGCGCGGACACCTTCGTCGAGCTCTCACCAGAGAAGCTGGGCCTCGCCGACGCCGACTACCTTCTCACCTCGACGTACGGCGCCGCCGAGGACACCGAGCAGGCCGCGATCACCAAGAGCGGTTTGTGGACGAACCTCGACGCGGTCGAGGACGGTCGGACCGGCCAGATCGACGACGACCTGATCACCGGCATCGGCATCCTCGCCGCCAACGAGGTGCTCGACAGCATGGACAGCGCGTTCGCGCACTGACGAGGTAGACACTGAACTCACGGCAGAGCACGACGGTATCGCCGGCCGAGCGCGCGTACGTGCTCGACCAGCGCGGGCGGCTCGGTGACATGGAAGTCCAGGCCGAGCATGCCGATCCAGACCGCGACTGTCTCGAGGCTGTCGGCTCCGGTCACGAGTACGCAGTGCTCTCGGTCGACCTCCTCGACCACGCCGACCGCGGCATGGACGCGGGAGAGCACCTCGTCGGCGGGCGCGTCGACGGCGATCCGTGCGTGGACGTTCCAGCCGCTCGACGCGACCTCGCGGAGGACGAAAGACGCGTAGTCCTCGCCCTCGAGCGGATCGGGTGCGAACCGCGGCCCGCCGGGTACGCGAAGCGTCATCCAGTCTGCCCGAAACGCCTGCCAGTCCGCGTCCTTGCGGCGGGCCACGACGTACCAGCGCTGGTGCCAGCTGACGAGGCGATACGGGTCGGCCTCGACCGGCTCCTCGGGCTCGCCGTAGAAGAACCGGATCCCGACGTGATCGCGGATCGCGGTGGCCAGCTCGGAGAGCAGCATCGGGTCGACGGGCGGGTCCTCGACGTTCGTGCCCGTGTTTGCCGGCCCGAGGTCGGTGCTGTCGTGAAGTGCGCGTACGCGCCGGCGCAGGCGGTCGGGAAGCACGTCCTCGAGCTTGGTCAGCGCGAGCGTGCTCGTCTCCTCGACGCCGGGTACGCCGCGTGCCGCACCGAGCCCGATCGCAACCGCGACGGCCTCGTCGTCGTCGAGCAGGAGCGGCGGTAGCCTTCCGTGGTCGCCGAGTCGGTAACCGCCGGACGGACCGCGGACGGCCTCGATCGGGTAGCCGAGCTCACGTAGACGCTCGATGTCCTTGCGTAGCGTGCGTTCGCCCACGTCGATCTTCGCGGCGAGCTCCGGCCCGGCCCAGGTGCCCCGGGTCTGCAGGAGTCCGAGGAGGGCCAGCAGCCGCGCCGATGTCTCGCGCACCAGAGACTCCTCTGAGAAAGTTCGGAAGGCGTGGGAATTCAGGAACGAACCGTGCCGGAACCGTTCCTACCTTAGGGGACATGACGAACACACCGAGCACCCAGAGCACCCTCGCCGTCCGCCCGTTCGAGGTGGCGATTCCACAAGCCGCGTTGGACGATCTTCGCGCCCGGCTCGAGAACACCCGCTTCGCGACCGAGGTCCCCGGTGACGACTGGGCGCAGGGTGCACCCGTCTCGTACCTGCGCGACATGGTCGACCACTGGACGTCGGCCTTCGACTGGCGAGCACAAGAGGCGCGGATGAACGAGTTCCCGCACTTCCTGACCGAGATCGACGGCCAGCAGATCCACTTCGTGCACGTGCGCTCGCCGCACGAGGACGCGACGCCGATCGTGCTGACCCACACCTACCCCGGCTCGTTCGTCGACTTCCTCGACGCGATCGGCCCGCTGACCGATCCCGAGGCGCACGGTGGGCGCGCCGAGGACGCGTTCCACGTCGTCGTCCCGAGCCTGCCCGGTATGGGCTTCAGTACGCCCGTCGCCGAAGGCGCCTGGACGATGGCGCGGGTGGCGCGGACGTGGGACACCCTGATGCGAGGACTCGGCTACGAGTCGTACGGTGCGCACGGCTCCGACGGTGGTGCGATGGTCTCGCGCGAGCTGGCGATGTTGAACCCGGAGGGATTCCTCGGCGCGCACGTACTCCAGCTGTTCTCGTTCCCGTCGGGTGACCCCGCCGAGTTCGAGAAGATGACTCCCGAGGACTACGCGGCGCTCGAGTTCGCCGGTTGGTTCCAGACCGTCAACGGATTCGCGCTGATGAACGCCTCGCGGCCGCAGACGATCGCCGCCGCCCTGAGCGACTCGCCGGTCGGCCAGCTCGCGTACAACGAGCTGTTCGAGAACTTCGGCAACGACACCAGCCTGCTCAGCCGTGACCAGGTTCTGACCCAGATCAGCCTGTACTGGTTGACGAACACCGCTTCCGGCGCGGTGCGGTACCACTACGCGGAGAAGGGCGTCGAGGCGCGGGTCAACGAAGGACCGATCGGCGTCACGGTGTTCGCCGACGACTTCAAGTCGATGCGGCCGTTCGCCGAGCGCGACAACACGAACATCGTGTCGTGGACCAGCCGCCCGCGCGGTGGGCACTTCGCGTCGATGGAGGTGCCGGAGGTGCTCGCCGAAGAGCTGCGCGCGTTCTACGCCCGCTGACGAGACGCGAAACGGCCCCGAACCCGGTGTGGGTTCGGGGCCGAATCATTCCTGAGGCCGGGGGGAGCCCCAGGAGGTCTATAGGTCGTGTCTGCTTATACCCCGCCGGCTCGCGTGCCTTCGCATCCCGCCTGGCTGCGTTGCGGTCGCTCGCAGGAGAAACCAACTACAACTTCGCTCCCACGCCTTGCCAGACCGGGCGCGCAGACCCGCTCCCTGATCGACGCGGCATAAGCCGACACGACCTAACAGAGCGGCACGTTGGGCAGCTTGTTGTCGGGATGATCCACGAAGATGTTCGCGATGAACCCACCCTGGTCCTTCAGCTTCGACCACCAAGCGCCGCTGTATCCGCCGGACGACACGTTCTCGCCCTCCTTCTGGCACAGCACCCGCACGTTCGTCGGACCGGACAACGAGCCGACGACATCCGACTGCGTGGTCGCGTCGGCGCGTACGTTGACGCCGCTTCCCCAGGTCGTGAACGGCACGCCCTCCTCGGGGTCCGGCTCCTCGCCGCCGGTCACGTACGACATGTAGAGGTCCCAGTCCCAGTTCGCGCCCGGGTCGGTGTGATCGTTGCCGGGGACCTCGCTGTGGCCGACGATGTGCTCGCGGTCCTTCGGGATGCCGTTGTCGTCGGCGATATTGGCGGTGAGTGCGGCCGAGGAGCGGTACATCACGTCGGTGAACCAGGCCGGATCGTCGACGTAGCCCTCGTGCTCGATGCCGACCGCGTACGAGTTTCCGTCGCGTGCATGCCAGGCCGTGTCGGCCTCGCGGACCATCTGGGTGATCTCGCCGTCGCTCGAGCGGACCACGTAGTGCGCCGATACCTGGGCCTCGGGATTCTGGAACCACGAGATCGTTCCGGCGTACGAGCCCTGCGTCACGTGGATGACGACGGCACTGATTGCCGAGCTACGGCCTGCGGAGTAGTTCGACGAGCTCGCGGGCACCCAGAGGGCCGCCGGGTAGTCGTCGGACTGGGTCTGTACCCCGTCGGCCGCCGTACGCAGACCCGCGTACGCCCCGCGCTCCGGTCGTACGTCGTGGGCCGCGACAGAAAGGCGCTCGCCGTCGGCGCGGTGGGTGAATCCGTTACGTACGTTGTCGAACACCGCGTCGGCCTCGAGCTTCGCGCCGTACTTCGTCTGGCCGCGCGCGTACTTGGCGAGCGGCACGTACCACTGTGCCAGGTCGGACCGGTCAGACCCGTCGAGACCGGACCGGTCGGCGAGCTTGCGAAGCACGGCTGCCGCACCGTCGATGTTCGCGGTCGCGTCGCTCTGCAGCTCGTCGACGCTGTGGTCGGTCAGCCGAGACGCGCGCTCGAGGTTGTGGTTGTCTGCGTTCGACTCGAGGTGCATGAGGCCGTAGCCGTTGTCCTGGCTGGGCCCGTCGTGCTGCACGAACCGGCTCTCGGTATACGCCAGGGACGCGAGCACGTCGCGCGGTACGTCGTACGTCGAGGCGGCGTCGGCGAAGGCCCCCTTCAGCGAGTCAGGGGCGGATGCGTCGTCGGTATCGGCGTTCGCCAGCCCGCTGGCGATCAGTGCCGAGCAGCCGACCACGGCCGCCGCGCCGGCGAGAGTGAGGCGTCTGTGCATGGTGGTCCGATCATCGTCGTGACTTCCTTGCCCACACGCCTACCCCGAGGCGACGGTCGTCAAACACCGGCCGGCACAGCATCAGCTTCGTACGCGACCGAACTCGTACTCCGCGGTACGGAACCTCCGGGTGTCCGCCCAGTACTTGAAGGTGAAGTACGGCCAAACGGTCACCGGCCGCCCCTTGTCGTCGAGGTACCAGCTGGAGCAGCCGGACTCCCACACGCTGCCGGACAGCTTCGCACGCACCTTGGTGGTGAACGCGCGCTCGGCTTCCGGGCGTACGTCGGCGAAGTCGTCGCCGCGCTCGTCGAGTGCCTGCAGTGTCTTGACGATGTACTCGACCTGCCGCTCGATCATGAAGATCATCGACGTGTGGCCGAGGCCGGTGTTCGGGCCGATGATGAGGAAAAAGTTGGGGAAGCCCGACACGCTGATGCCGAGGTGAGCCGAAGCTCCGTCCTCCTCCCACGTCTCGGCGAGCTCCGCGCCGCCACGACCGACGATCTTGGCGCGGGTCAGGTTGCCCACCACGTCGAAGCCCGTGCCGTAGATGATCGTGTCGACCTTGCGTTCCACGCCGTTGCTGTCCACGACACCGTCCGGAGTCACGCGGGCAATGCCATCGGTGACGAGCTCGACGTCGTCGGCGGCGAGCGCCGGGTAGAAGTCGTTGCTGATCAGCAGCCGCTTGCACCCGATCTCGTACGACGGGGTCACCTTCTCGCGAAGCTCGGGATCGGCTATCTGCTTGGCGATGTGACGTCGCGCCTGCAGGTCGAGCGGCTTCATGAAGCGCGGGTGCAGCGCGAATCCGAGGGCACGCATCTCCAGCGCCCAGTAGATCGTGTTGCGTACGACCCGCTGCGCGAACGGGACGCGTCGGTACAAGGCTCGTTCGAACGCCCCGATCGGGCGGTCCGGCTTGCCGACGATCCACGACGGAGTGCGCTGGTACACATCGACGTGCGCGGCCGTCTCGCGGATCTGCGGGATGAACTGCACCGCGCTCGCGCCGGTGCCGATGACGGCGATCCGCTTACCGGCGAGGTCGTGGTCGTGGTTCCACTCGGCGGAGTGGAACGTCGTGCCCTCGAAGGTGTCGAGGCCCTCGACGTCGGGGTAGCGCGGGCTGTGCAGGGGCCCGAACCCGGCGATGACCGCACGCGCGGTGTAGCTGGTGCCCTGCGCGGTGAGGACCTCCCAGGTCGCGTTGTCGTCGTCCCATGCGGCACTGGTGAGCTGTTGTCCGTACCGGATGTGCGAGCCGAGGTCGTACTTGTCGATGCAGCCTCGGATGTATGCCCAGATCTCGTCCTGCCGGGCGAACATCCGGGTCCAGTCCGGGTTCTGCTCGAAGGAGTACGAGTAGAGGTACGACGGCACGTCGCACGCGCAACCCGGGTAGGTGTTGTCGCGCCAGGTGCCGCCGAGGTCGTCGTCCTTCTCCAGGATGACGAAGTCGGTGATGCCGGCCCGCTTGAGCCGGATCGCGGCGCCGACGCCGGCGAACCCGGTGCCGACGATGACTACTCGGTGGGTGACCTCGCTCATCGAGCCTCCTCGCTATATGACACGATGAATGTAACATCGACGCGCGTCATCGACAACGTGGCCCGCCTCACGCGCGTCCGTGCGGATGAGTCGACGGGCGTCGACAGCGGTGTGGTGCACCTGCGGTACGCGACGCGCTTGAACTCAGCTCGTCTCGTCGAGCGGCTCGTCGTCGACGGTGAAGTCGAGGTGATACCTCGTGCCGTCCATCTCGGACACCTCGGCGGTCATGCCGTACTCGGTGTCGTCGCCCTCGACGCCCAGCACGCATCGGGTCGTCGCTCCGGCCTTTCCGGGAAGATCGTCGGGGCAGGTGATCTTCGGGCGCGTTCCGTACTGCTTCTCCAGTGCATCCGCTGCCTGCCGGGCAACCTCGTCGGCGAAGATCGTGCCCTTGCCGTCGGTCGGGCGGTAGTCGTCGCTGCGGAAGTCGAGGCTCACGTCGTCACCGTCGACCGACGACACCGTCGCCTCGACCGCGTACTCCTTGGGGTCGCCGCCGACCTGCATCGAGCATGTCGTGCTCTCGCCCTCCTCGGCCGTCAGGCCATCGTCGCAGGTGACGGTGGGCTCGCTGCCGACCTTCGGTGTCAGGGCTTCCGCTGCCTTCGACGCGACATCGTCGGCGGACAGGTCGTCCGTACCGGCGCTCACCTCGATGCCGCCACACGCGGAAAGCAGCAGGGCAAGGGTGAGCCCGGCGGCGGCTGCCCAGCCGGCGCGAGTCGGTCGCGGACGTACGTACATCGAAACGGAACATATCAGGCGATCGAGCGTCCCTTGCGGCGATGCGCGAGGTATCTCGAACGCTCGGTGCGTCGACGTGCCCCGGCGATGGTGTTGAGTTGTCGGGTGAGGTGCGGAAAACTCCACCTGGCACGGTCACGAGAGCGGGGATGGATGGACGAGGGAGCACGGCGGCGGCTCGCCGGTGTGCTCGTGGGCGGCCTCGTCGCGGTCGGCCTGCTGCTCGCCGTGTGGGCCGCGTCTGCCGGACCATCGCTGGACTGGTCGCCGAGCTCGGGCGATGACGAGTCCACGGTCCAACGCACCGAGCAGCCCGAGACCGCGACCGATGCGTGCCGCGATGGTCGGTGCGAGGCTCCGGAACGCGATGACAGCGGCGTGTTCGGCGTCATCGCGACGATCATCCTCGTGCTGATCGGACTGACGCTGCTCGCTGCCGTCATCGCACTGTTACGTGCGGGACGGGCAGGATTCCTCGCGCGCCGCCGCCGAGGAGGCATCGCGCCGCCGGGCGAAGCGCTCCCCGATGTCGCAGCGGCGGTTCGCGAGGACGCGGCCGGACAGTACGCGGCACTACGTACGGGATCGCCGCGGAACGCGATCGTGGCGTGCTGGGTGCGACTGGAGGACTCCGTGATGTCGGCGGGCCTGACCGTACGCGGATCCGAGACCTCGTCCGAGCTGACCCATCGCATCCTGGCGAAATATGGCGTCGACGACGCGGCGATCACTCGGCTCGGGGCGCTTTACCGGGAGGCGAGGTTCTCGCGACACGAGGTGACGGAGTCGATGCGCACGGCGGCGATCGACGCCCTCGATCGCGTGCACGCCAGTCTCGAGCGTCGCCCGGCGAGCGGCTCGGGGGTGCCGCGATGAACGTCGACTGGCGACGGCGCGCGGCAGCCGCCGTGCTCGTCACGGCGGTCGCGCTCGGCGGGCTGGTAGTCATCGGCGACGGCATCGATCCCATCGCGCTTGCCGTTCTCGCGTTCTGCGGCTTCTCGGTCGGGTGGCTCGCCACCGACGTCTTCGCGGTCGTCGACTCGCGTATGCGCGGCATCGCCGATGCGCCGGCCGCCGGCCCGCGTCGCGGTGGCGACATGCGTACGACCCGGTGGAGCCGGCGCCTCGGCGAGATCGGCCGGGCGGGATTCGACGACAGCTGGCTCTGGCGGGACCTCGTCCAACTCGTCGACGACCGACTGCTCCGCTTCCACGACATCGACCGGGCGGCCGATCCCGCCGCCGCAGCGAACGTCCTCGGGCCGCGGCTCGCCACGTTCGTCCGGGAGCCTCCGCCAACACGCCAGTTCGCGCGTCGGGACTACCTCGACGCGATCGTGACCGAGATCGAGGACCTATGAACGCACCCCCGCCGGCCACCGTCTCCGTCCAGGCGGCGCAGATACTCGACGCCGTCGAACGTGCCGTCGTGGG
The DNA here is from genome assembly GCF_025790165.1 of Solicola gregarius. Taxonomy (GTDB): domain Bacteria; phylum Actinomycetota; class Actinomycetes; order Propionibacteriales; family Nocardioidaceae; genus Solicola; species Solicola gregarius. The sequence continues at coordinate 1,026,700 of NZ_CP094970.1, read as the reverse complement.
CAAGCGGCATCCGCTCTCGCTCGTGCTGAGCGGCATCCTGGCCGGCGGCCACGTGCTGCTCGAAGACTTCCCCGGGCTCGGCAAGACCCTCGCCGCTCGATCCTTCGCGCAGGTCCTCGGGCTGGACTTCAAACGCGCCCAGTTCACGCCCGACCTGCTTCCCGGCGACATCACCGGGTCGTTCGTGTACGACCAGGGCGTCCGCGAGTTCGCCTTCCGCCCCGGGCCGTTGTTCACCGGCCTGCTGCTGGCCGACGAGATCAACCGGACACCGCCGAAGACGCAGGCCGCACTGCTGGAGGCGATGCAGGAGCATCAGGTGACGGTCGAGGGGTGCACGTTCGAGCTCGAGCTGCCGTTCCACGTACTCGCGACCGCCAACCCGGTCGAGTACGAGGGCACGTACCCGCTTCCGGAGGCGCAGCTCGACCGGTTCCTGATGCGGATCGGCTTCGGGTATCCGTCGCCGAGCGACGAGTGGGAGGTGCTGCGCCGCCGCGTGGAACGGCGACACGAAGACCAGTCACTCGAACCGGTCACCGATGCCGCGGGCCTGATGGCGATGCAGGCGGCCGTCGAGATGGTCACGGTCGACGACAGCGTCGGCCAGTACTGCGTCGCGCTTGCCGGAGCGACGCGCGAGCACCGGCATGTGCTGCTCGGATCGTCGCCGCGCGGTGCGCTCGCCTTGATGCTCACGTCGCGCGCGTACGCGGTCGTCTCCGGACGTGACTTCGTCGCGCCGGACGACGTGAAGGCCGTCGCCCCAGCCGTGCTCACCCACCGGATCACGGTCAAACCCGAGCTGTGGTCCTCCAACGTGACCGCCGACTCGGTCGTCAGCGATGTGCTGTCGCGTACGCCGGTGCCGTCCGCCCGTGAGCCGCAGCCGGCGACTCCGGCGTCATGAGCGATTCCAGGCTCGCGCCGTGGCGGCCAACGCACGCGATCGTCCGGGTGACCGCGATCGGGTTCGGCGGCGTGCTGGTGGCCGCCGCCTTCGGGCGCATCGACCTGGTGGTACTAGCGGGTCCCCTGCTGGTCGTCGCGGTGTGGGCCGCGTGGTGCCGGCCGACCGACCGGCCGGCGTACGACTCTCGATGGGCGTCGCTGTCGATCCGCGAGGGTGAGACGACGCGATGTGCGTTCCGACTCGATTCGGTCGACCACCTGGATGACGCGATCGTCGAACTCACCGTGCCGTCGTTCGTGTCGGTCGCGCCCACACCAGCATCGATTCCGATGACGCCGGACGGGTCGGCTCTCACCGCCGACGTGCGCCTGCGGTCGGCCCGATGGGGGAGTCGTACGGTCGGGCCGGCAGACATCACCGCGAGCAGTGTGTGGGACGGGTTCCGGGCCCGGTCCGGGCCGTTCGCGCTGCACGAGCTCATCACGTCGCCGATCCCGGCGACCTTCGACTCGTCCGCACCGATGCCGCACCCAGTGGGTCTTGTCGGCCGGCACCGGTCGGCGCGGCGCGGCGACGGTGCGGAGTTCAACAGCATCAGGCCCTTCGAGGTCGGCGACCGGCTCCGCCGCATCCATTGGCCGGTTTCGTTGCGTACGGGTGAGCTGCACTCGATCACGACCTGGGCTGATCAGGACGCACACGTTGTGCTGATGGTCGACGGCACCGATGACATCGGCATCAGCGGTGGTGTCGACGGTGTCGCGAGCTCGCTCGACGTGACGGTTCGGGCGGCGGCAGCCGTCGCCGAGCAGTTCCTGCGGGCCGGCGATCGCGTTGAGGTGCGGCTGCTCGACTCGCGGGGAATGCGGCGCGTACCTCCGTCGTCGGGCACGACCCAGCTTCGGCGCGTACTCGAACAGCTGACCGTCATCAGGCCGGGCGTCGACGCGCGGTTCGATCCACTCCAGGGCCAACAGCGCCTCAGTGCGGGCGCGACCGTCGTGATGCTGTCGCCGCTGATCGCGAAGGGCCCGTTGGCTGCCGCCGCGAGCCTCGCCCGTTCGGGCTTGAGCATCGTCGTGGTCGACACACTGCCCAGCGACGTCGAGCCGCACCTGTACGACGACCGGTACGCCGACCTCGCATGGCGCATCCGGCTGCTCGAGCGCCAGCGCGAGGTGCATCGCATCCAGGAGGTCGGCGTGCCCGTCGTACCGTGGCGCGGACCGGGCAGCCTCGACGAGGTTCTGCGCGACCTGGACCGCCGCGCGGCCGCACCGAGACTGGCGCGGCGATGACCATCACCCTGCAGTCCGTGGCGCTTCGATCGGCGATCGTCGTATCCGCCATGCTCATCGTGTTGGTCGCGGCAGCGACCGAGGATGCCTCTCCGTCGGCCGGTTCCTGGACGATCGCCCTCGTCGCCCTGGCATGCGCAGTGGGTGCCGCCGTCCAACCCGACGGACCCGCGGCGGGGGTCGCCATCGCACTGCTGCTCGTCAACTGGCTGATGGTGGTCGACGACGAGCTCAGCCTCCTCACGCCCGTCGGCGCTGTCCTGGTACTCGTCCTGCACACCGCCGCGAGCCTCGAGTCGGTCACCCCGGCCGGCATCCACCTTGCGCCGTCGACCTACCGCCGCTGGGCCATCCGGTGGGCCATCGTCGCCGCCGCGGCGATCGGGACCTGGCTCGCCGCCCTGGCAGCAGCGAACATCGACCACACGTCGAACATCGTTCTGGTGCTGGGCATTGGGCTTCTGGTAGGCGGAGGCGTATGGCTGATGCGCGCACGGGTGCTGAGCGCGTAGGGGCGCCTTGGCTTCCGCCTTCACCCTTTCCGTGCGCTGGGCTTCTGGCCTTCACCTTTCCGTGCGCCTCGCTACCCGCCTTCATCGTTTCCCGTTCGATTCGCTTCCGGCCTTCATCGTTTCCCGTTTGCGGCGGTGCAGACCGCATGGCGGCGACGAGATCCGTACCCGGTGGGCTCGGGTTGCCGGTCGGCTCTCCCCGACCATTTCACTTCCGCTTTCATCGTTGCCGTGCGCTTCGGTGCCGGCCCGGCCCGGTGGCGAGGAAGGAATCTGCGTTTGGGTCGCTATGCGCACCCAAACGCAGATTCTCTCCCGCCGCCGACCACACCTCGCACACTTCTCGAAACTTTCTCGAACTTTTCTCGAATTCCCTTGTGGATCTCGAATTCCCTTGTGGATAAGGCCTCTGAGCACCCTGTCTTGTCGGTGGCGGGTGGCAGAATATGTTCTATGAGGGCGGCCACACTCACCGACGATCTCGGGTCCGGCGACGGGCTCGATGTTGCGCTGGATGCGCGGCGTCGGATCGCCAAGTCCGAGGCCGCCCAGTACGACGCCCTGCTCGGCTACCTCGCCGACACTGCAGACACGCCGCTCGCACGTGCCGGTGGTGTCAATGAGTGGACCCGTTACGGCGGGTCGGGCACCCCGAGCGTGTCGGAGTACGCCGCGTGTGAGGTCGGCCCCGCACTGGGCTTGAGTGCATCCGGTGGGCGGGACCTGATCGCCGACGCATTGGACCTCGTCTACCGTCTCCCGCAACTGTTCGCGTGCCTGCACGCCGGGTCGGTGGATGCGTGGCGGCTCCGCAAGGTTGCCCGCAAGACCCGACGATTCACGATCGCCCAGGCCGCCGACGCCGACCGGCGACTCGCAGCTGCGAACGTGGATGGGACGCCGTTGATCGCGCGGGTCGGCATGGGGCGGGTGAACCAGATCCTGGACCAGATCCGGATCGTCGAAGACCCCGACGACCCCGAAAACCAGCGCAACGAAAACAGTGCTCGGCGGAGTGTGTCGATCTGGCCCGACGAGGGTGTTGCCCGCATCTCCGGCACCCTGTCCCTCGACGACGGGAAACGTCTCGATCAGCGCCTCGACCAGATCGTCGAATCCTTGCGGTTCCTCGGCGACAACCGGCCCTACGGCATCCTCCGCTCCGTCGCCCTGGGCATGCTCGACGAACCCGACAGCCTCGACGACCTCTACCACCACGTCCAGGCAGCCCGCGCCGACCAGACCGACAAGACCGAACCGAAGCCGGAGCCGGACCCGGAGCCGGCCGACCAGTCGGCCGACCTGCCCGGCGACGGCAGGTCACCCGAACGGGCACATCGGGCCCGCCGCTCCGGCTCGCGGCACACCGTCCTGTACGTCCATTTCGACCGGTGCTGGGGCACCTGGTCCCTCGAAGACGTCGGCGCCATCACCCGCTCCGAAGCCGCCGAGATCCTCGGCCACTCCCACGTCACAGTCAAACCCGTCATCGACCTCGAGACCACCATCTCCGCCACCGGCTATGTCGCACCACCACGGCTCAGGGAACAGCTCGCGCTGACGAACGCCGGCACCTGCACCTTTCCCCACTGCACGCGTCCGGCCAGGGTCGGCGACTACGACCACATCATCAACCACCGAGAAGGCGGCCCGACCGACTCGAGAAACGGCCACCGACTATGTAGGTATCACCACCGCGCGAAGACGTTCACCGCCTGGCAGGTATCCACCCCCGCACCCGGGATTTGGCTCTGGCAATCACCCGCCGGACGGTCGTACCTCGTCACCGGCGGCACCACCACCAAACTCCCCGGCCGCACCACAGCGACCATCCGCAACCGCCGAAAACGGGACGCCGCTTAGGTTCCCCGTCGCGACAGCACCACCGCGGCGGGGCACCCACCCGCCCGCCCGACTCTGCTGTCGCTGCGCGACTCCACTCTCCTCCGCGAAGCAGTCCCCACCGACCAGCCGACCGTTACCAACCTGATGGCCGAGTCCGTCTAGGACGTACGTCGACAGCGGCCGGTTCCGGCGCCTACCCGGTCGCGTCGGCTGCGCCTCTGCCGGCGGCCCTGCCCGAGAAGATGCAACCTCCGAGGAACGTCCCCTCGAGCGAGCGATAGCCGTGCACGCCGCCGCCGCCGAAGCCGCTCGCCTCGCCCGCGGCGTACAGGGCCGGGTACGGGCGCCCCGGACTCGTCGAGGACGCGGCCGGACAGATCGGTGTTGAGGCCGCCGAGGCTCTTGCGGGTGATGACGTGCAGCTGTACGGCGATCAGCGGCCCGGCCTTGGGGTCGAGGAACCGGTGCGGCGGCGCGACCCGGAAGAGCTTGTCGGCCCGGTAGTTGCGCGCACCACGAATCGCGGTGACCTGGAGGTCCTTGGTGAAGGCGTTGTCGATCTCGCGGTCGCGGGCGACGACCTGTCGTTCCACGTCGGCCGCGTCGAGGAGGTCGTTACCGGCGACGCGGTTCATCCCGGCGACCAGCTCGCGGATGTCGTCGGCCACGACGAAGTCGGCACCCTGCTGCTTGAACGCCTCGACCGGCTCGGGAGCGCCGGCGCGCAACCGCTGCCGAAGGACCTCGCGGATGCTCTTGCCGGTGAGATCGGGGTTCTGCTCCGAACCGGAGAGCGCGAACTCCTTCTCGATCACCTTCTGGCTGAGCACGAACCAGCTGTAGTCGTGGCCGGTCGTACGCAGGTGCGCGAGCGTGCCGAGTGTGTCGAAGCCCGGGAACAGCGGCACGGGCAGCCGCCGGCCGGTTGCGTCGAGCCACAGTGACGACGGCCCCGGCAGGATGCGGATGCCGTGGTTCTCCCACACGGGCGCGTAGTTGCGGATGCCCTCGACGTAATGCCACATCCGGTCCCGGTTGACGACCTGTCCCCCGGCGCGTTCGGTGATACCGATCATCCGGCCGTCGACGTACGCGGGTACGCCGGTCAGCATCTGGTCCGGGGAGTGCCGAGGCTGTCCGGCCACGCCGATCGGACGAGGTCATGGTTGCCGCCGATGCCGCCCGACGACACGACCACGGCCTGGCCGGACAGCTCGAACTCGCCGACCGCAACCCTCGAGGTCGCGGCGCCACGAGGCGCATCGCTCGGCTCCAGCACCGCTCCGCGTACGCCCGTCACGGTGCCGCCGTCGGTGACGATCTCGTCGACCCGATGCCGGAACCGCAGCGCGAGGCGCCCGGACTCCGCGGCCGCACGTACGCGCCGCTCGAACGGCGCAACGACCGCGGGCCCGGTTCCCCATGTCACATGGAACCTGGGCACCGAGTTGCCGTGTCCGGTCGCGTCATATCCACCGCGCTCGGCCCACCCGACGATCGGGAAGAACCCGACCCCGCGCTCACGCAGCCACGCCCGCTTCTCCCCGGCGGCGAAGTCGACGTACGCCTCCGCCCAGCGGCGCGGCCACTCGTCGGTGTCGCGGTCGAATGCCGCCGTCCCGAACCAGTCCTGCAGGGCGAGTTCGCGGCTGTCGCGTACGCCCATCCGGCGCTGCTCGGGGGAGTCGACGAGGAAGATCCCGCCGAACGACCAGAACGCCTGTCCACCGAGGTTCTGCTCGGGCTCCTGATCGACGAGTACGACCGAGCGTCCGCGTTCGGTCAGCTCGGCGGCCGCGACGAGCCCGGCGAGTCCCGCGCCGACGACGATGACGTCTGCATCCACTGGTACCTCCGGGGACAATGGGGATGAACGTACTGTTGCAGGACTACGCCGCGTGGTCGCGATCGGGTCCTGCCGCCTCTTGGAGGATCGTCGTGGACGTCTGGGCCGCCGAGGACTTCGCCACGTTCGGCGGCGCCCATCTGGCGGTGCTCGGCGTGTTCGTCGTCGGCGCGTTCGTTCTGGTCGCCGTCGGTCGTGCCCAGCGCGGTACGAGTGAGGTGCCGCCGTTCAGCAAGGTGCTGGCCGTGCTGGTGCCGGCGGTGACCGTTCCGCTGCAGGTCTATCAGCAGCTTCCCGGGCAGTGGAACCTCGAGAAGTCACTTCCGCTGCAGCTGTGCGATCTCGCGTGGATCTCCGCCGCAATCGCACTCTGGACGCTGCGACCGTGGGCGATCGGGCTGACGTACTTCTGGGGCCTCACCCTGACGACGCAGGCCGTCGCCACCCCCGATCTCGGCTCGACGTTCCCCGAGCCCAGCTTCCTGATGTACTGGGCGATGCATCTGCTGATCGTCTGGTCCGCGATGTACCTGACGTTCGGCCTCGGCCTCGGCCCTACCTGGCGGGACTACCGGATCTGTGTATTGGTCACGCTGGCGTGGGCCGTCGCGATGCTCGCCTTCAACGCGCTTGTGGGGAGCAACTACGGCTTCCTCAACGGCAAACCGGATGACCCGTCGCTCCTCGATCTGCTGGGTCCGTGGCCGGTCTATCTCGGGTTCGAGATCGCAATCATACTTGGCGTCTGGGCGTTGATGACCTGGCCGTGGGTGGTACGTCAGCGTGGGTCCGAGGTCGCGGTCACCTAGTGCCCGTACGCTGACTGCGACCGACGTTGATGACCGAAGACATGGAGCGCGAATGCCCGAAACTGCCCTGATCACGGGTGCGACCTCAGGTATCGGAGCGGAGTTCACCGACCAGCTCGCCGCCCGTGGCTGTGACGTCGTCCTCGTCGCGCGTGACGTCGCCCGACTTCGAGGACGCTTGTCGGCGGTTGACGAAGGAGCATGGGGTCGAGGCGTCGTACGTGCAGGCCGACCTGACCATACGCGCGGACGTCGACCGCGTGGCGGAGCGGCTGGCCGACCCCGCGAACCCCGTCGACGTACTCGTCAACAACGCCGGATACGGCCTGATGACGAAGTTCGCCGACAGCACCATCGACGATGAGCAGGGCAACCTCGACATCCTGGTGGGTGCGCCCATGCGGCTCTCCCATGCGACGATCGGCCCGATGCTCGAGCGTCGACGTGGGCGGATCATCAACATCGCAAGCGTTGCCGGCTACACCCCCCGTGGTACGTACGGTGCCCACAAGGCCTGGCTGATCAGCTTCAGCCGCTGGGCGAACCTCGAGTACGCGCATCGCGGCGTCACGACGACGGCGGTCGTCGCCGGTTTCGTACGCACCGAGTTCCACCAGCGGATGGACGCTCGGACCGACAACATCCCCGGCTGGATGTGGCTCTCGGCGGATCGGCTCGTACGCGAGGCGCTGGCCGACGTCGATGCCGGCAAGGCACTCTCGACCCCGTCGAAGCGCTACAAGGTGCTGTCCGTGCTGGCGCGAAACGCTCCGCAGTCGATCGTCGCGAAAGCGGCGCGCAAGGGCCGCGAGGCGAAGCCGGACGCCTGACGCTCATATTCGTGTTAGTCTCATTAACATGAATGCGGCGAGGACGTACACCATGGGCGCCCGCGCGAAGAGCGCCGAGGAGACCAGGCGGCGCATCCGTGCCGCGGCCGTGCTGCAGCTGAAGGAGCGGTTGCGGTCCGATATCCGGCTCGACGACATCGCGGCCCAGGCCGGGGTGACCGTGCAAACCGTGCTTCGGATCCACGGCAGTAAGGCAGAGCTGTTCCGGCTCGCGTTCGGCGACGTGATCGAGGAGATGAAGGATGCCTTCGGGCAGGTCTCGCCGGGCGATATCGGCGCGGGCGTTCGGGCGTCCTTCGACCATTACGAGGAGTACGGCGGCGTCGTCATCGACAGCCTCGCCGACGAGCACGAGCCCGATGTCGCGCCGATCGTCGCCGTCGGGCGGGAGCGGCACCGCGACTGGGTCGAGACCGTCTTCGCCCCGCAATTGGCCGGAGTGCGTACGCCAGACCGGACTCGGCTGATCGACGCGCTGGTCTGTGCGACCGATGTCTACACCTGGAAGCTGCTGCGTCGTGACATGGCACGCCCGCGTGACGTCGCGGAGGCCACGATGCGGCGGCTGGTCGAGGCACTGTTGGGGGAGGACTGACATGGGCGGGATCCTGTTCGTCAGCTGGCCCGGCGCGGGCAACCAGGTGCCGGCGAGCGGGCTCGCCACGACCTTGACCGAACGCGGGTACGACATCACGTTCGCGGGCTACGCCGACCAGCGCGATCGCTTCGCTGCGCATGGACACGACTTCCGGCTGCTCGAGCGAGCGCAACGTGCCTGGCCGACGACACCGCCGACCGACTGGATGCCCGCGCTGGTCGACGCCGTCTGGGCGTGTCGCGACCACGTCGACGACGTCGCGGAGCTGCTCGGCTCCGGGGCGTACGACGCAATGGTGGTCGACTGCCTGATGTTCGGTGCGCTGGCGGGTGCTTCGCGGCACGAGCTGCCCACGGCCGTTCTGGTGCACAGCGCTCCCGGCGCGCTGCTGCCACCGGGTGGTGGACTCGACCACCTTGCGCTGGCTGCCGTCAACGAGATCCGCACCGACATCGGCCTGCCGGCCGTGGCTCGCCTATGGGACACCTGGCGCGACTTTGCGACGCTCTGCACGAGTGTTCCGGAACTCGATCCGCTCGCGCCCGGTCTCCCGGAGAGCTTCGAGTACGTCGGGCCGCTGTTCGAGCCGAGCCGTACGACCTGGGAGTCGCCGTGGCGAGTTGACGACGATCGCCCGCTGGTGCTGGTCAGCTTCTCCACTGGCATGGCGTGGGACCAGAGGTCACGGATCCGCCGGACCGTCGACGCGCTCGCCGACGGGACGCGACGGATCCTGGTCACCACCGGCCCGTTCGACGTATCCGATCTCGCCGACCGACCCGGAGTCGTGCTGGCACCGTATGTGCCACACGACCAGGTACTTCCGGCGGCCGCCGTGATGGTCACCCATGCCGGTCACGGCACCGTCGCTGCATCCCTCGCGCACGGCGTACCGATCGTCGCGCTGCCGAATGTCGCCGCCGACCAGCCCGCACTGGCCGCTCACCTCGACCGTCTCGGGGCAGGCATCGCGCTCGACGGAGACGACGCGGACCCCGCTCAGATCGCCGACGCCGTCAGGGCGGTGGTCGAGGGCCGTTCGTACGCCTCGGCCGCCCGTGCGATCGCAGCGCGGATCGCCGACGCTCCCGGCCCTGAGGGTGCGGCCGATCGCCTCGTACGGCTCGCTCAGGGCGTATCCGTCTAGGGGGTGGAGGTCAGCCGCCGAATCTCGCCGGGTCGAGGTGGCCGATCGGCAGGTCGGTCGTCCCGTGCCGCACCAGGTCGGACGCGACCTGGCCGAACGCGGTCGCCATCTTGAACCCGTGGCCGGAGAATGCGCCGAGCAGCCAGACGTTCTCGGCTCCGGGCGCGCGGCCGACAACGCCGTGCCCGTCGGAGGTGTAGGCGTCCATGTACGCCGACACGCGTACCGGCTCGGGAATCAGCCCCGGCAGATAGCGAGCGACCGCCGCATTGACCGGCTCCACCAGGTCGACCTCGACATTGCGGTCGAGCTCGTCGGCATCGGCGAGGTACCCGTCGTCGTCGGAGTGCGGTGCGACCTTGACCGATCCGCCGTCCAGCGTCGGAATGCCGAAGATGTGCGCGTCCTCGTTGTCACGGATGAAGATCGGGCACGCCTCGGACCGCCACAGTTCAGGGTCCTCGGCCTGGTACCAGGTCATGACGAGCCGCCGCGGGCGAATGTGGCTGGCCAGCGCCGGCGCGAATCGCGCGGTCCACGGTCCGGTCGTGACGACGGCCTGCTCGACCGCGTACGCGCCGCGATCGGTCCGGATCAGTACCGAGTCGGCCGCCGGTTCGATCGCCGTCACCTGCTCGTGCGGGCGGATGGCGGCGGCGAGCTCCCGGGCACGGTACGTCGCCGCCGCGACCGCGAACTCGGGTCGCAGGACACCCGCGTCGAGATCGAGGATCGCGATCTCGTCGGGATCGATCGCGTGCTGCGGGTACCGCGACGCCATCGCTGTGTGGTCGAGAACCTCGTGGCGTAGTCCGAAGTCGTCGATCGAGGCCTGTACGTTGCGCATCGCCTCGCTGTCACGGTCGCCGATCATCAGGCCGCCGTTCAGCGTGAGCAGGGCTCGCCCGGACTCGGCCTCGAGCTCGCGCCACAGCTCGTGCGCCCGGCGGAGCAGCGGAACGTACTCGGGACCCTCGAGGTACGCGGTGCGAAAGATTCGCGACTCGCCGCCCGCGGCGGCGCGGTCGTGCGCGATGCCGAACTGCTCGAACCCGATGGCGCTGACACCCGCTCGGGCCAGCTGCCACAGTGTCATCGAGCCGATGCTTCCCGTGCCGATAACGGCTACCTGCGCGTCCACGTCCACGTCCTTCCGAGTGCGGTTGCCCCCTTTGTACCGTGTGCCGCCATATATAGTTGCGCGCGGCGATGGATCTCCGCCTGAGCGATGGATGCTCGAACCGCCCACCCGGCTGATGGCTCCTGCTCGATGAGAGGAGCAGGCCCGTGCCCGAAACACCCGTTCTCGTCGTCGGCTACCGGCAGGGCGCCACCGGAAAGGCCGCTCTCCGGTACGCCCGTTGGCTCGCCGACGCGCTCGGCGGCCACGTACACGTCGTGCACGTCACCGAGCTCGACGATTTTCCGGTCGATCCGGACCAGCTCGACTGGGAGCTCGAGGCCGAGCGCAGGCTCTCGACCGTCCGTGCCGAGGTCGAGACCCTGCTGGGTGACGACGACGCGTCGTCGTGGTCGTACGAGGTCGCGCACGGAGATCCTGGAGACGCGCTCGCCGATGTCGCACGGAGCCGGCGCGCGGCCATGGTGGTCGTCGCAGCTCACGTCGACGGACGGCTCGGTCGCTTGCATCGGCTCGTCGCGCGATCGATCGCCCGCGAGCTGTTCGACCGGGCCGCCTGTCCGGTCCTCGTGGTCCCGTGCGAGGAGACCCGGTGACCGCGCCCGCTTCGTACGGCCGCGACCTCGCGTACGCGTCTGTGCTCGTCGTGGTCGGCGGCATCGCCGGGACTCTCTGCCGCTACGGCACTGCGCAGGCCCTGCCGACGTTCCACGGTTGGCCGGTCGCGACGATGCTCGTCAATGTTGTCGGCGCGTTCGCGCTCGGCCTGCTCATCGAGCGGCTCGCCGCCATCGGTCCCGGCTCGGCCAGGCTTCGCCACGTACGCCTGCTGGCGGGGACGGGCTTCCTCGGCAGCTTCACGACGTACAGCTCGCTCGCGGTGGAGACCGAGCGACTGATCGGCGACGGTGCGTACGGCACCGGCGTGGGCTACCTCGTGGCGACCCTCGCCCTCGGGCTGGTGGCCTGTCTCGGAGGCGTCGCGGTCGCATCGCGGCCGCGCCGGTACGCGAGGGCGGCCCGGTGACCGCGATCATCGTCGGCCTGTGTGGGGGCGCGGGCGCGCTTGCGCGCTTCCTGCTCGACAGCGGCATTCGCCGCGTCTGGCCGATCCGGTTCCCGGTGGCGACCGTGCTGATCAACCTCACCGGATCCGCGCTGCTCGGGGTGATCGTCGGGTACGTCGCGACCGGTGCGCCGACGTCGGTCGGTGCGGCCGTGGGCATCGGCTTCTGCGGCGGCTACACGACGTTCAGCACCGCTATGGTCGAGACGGTGGCTTTGCTGCGGGAGCGCCGGGTGCTCGCGAGCATGTGCACACTGCTCGGCCAGCCGGTCGTCTGCGTGCTCGCGGCAGCAGGGGCGTACGCCCTGGCCGCAGGTTGACGCGATTGTTCAAGGCCGCTTGCGAAAGCGCGCGCTAGCGTCGAGCACATGGAATCGATAGCACAGCGTTACGCCCGCCTCCGCCACTCGTTCGCAGCGAAGGTCGCGGCAGTGCCGGTGGAGCGCTGGCAGAACCGCTCGCCGTGCGAGGACTGGACCGCACTCGACGTGGTGCGGCACGTCATCGAGACGCAGCGGACGTTCGAGCGACTCGTCGATCGCGAGCTCGAGCCGGGTCCGCCGGTCGACGACGACCCGAACGGCGCCTTTCTCGCGGCGACGGACCAGGTCCAGGCCCACCTCGACGATCCCGAGACCGCAAAGGCCGGCTACACGGGCTACTTCGGCCCGACGACGTTCGAGGAGTCGATCGACGGCTTCCTGTCGATGGATCTCGTCGTCCACGGCTGGGATCTCGCCCGTGCCGCCGGACTCGACGAGCACATCGACCCGGCCGATGTCGCGTGGGTGTGGTCGCGCGCGGAGGCTCTGAACGACACGATGCGCGGACCCAAGACGTACGGACCCGCGATCGATGCCGAACCGGACGCCAGCGACCAGGACAAGCTGCTCGCCTTCCTCGGACGCCAGCCCTGAACCAGGGCCCTGCGTTCGAAGTACCTTGCCGTCTTTCGCCGCCCAGGCGGCGCCCCGCGGCGTTCTCGTCGTCGGAAATAGGGCCCACTATGACCTTCCTTCTCGGCCTTGCGGATGCATCCACCTGGACGACGCCTTCCGTAAAGCCACTTCGAACGCAGGACCCTAGTCGCCCCAGGTCACCGGCAGCGACTCGATGCCGTACACCAGCGAGTGCTTGCGGAACTCGAGCTCTTCCGGCGGCACGGCGAGCCGCAGGTCGGGGAAGCGCCGCGACAGCGACGGATACGCCGCGCGCAGCTCCATCCGGGCGAGCTCGGCGCCGATGCAGCGGTGGATGCCGTGCCCGAACGTGAAATGCGGCGTCGGCTGCCGGGTCGGGTCGAACCCGTCCATGTCGGTGCCGAGCGTACCGTCGCGGTTGGCGCCGCTCAGCGAGACGAGTACGACGTCTCCCGCGGCGATCGACTCGCCTCCGACCTCGAGGTCCTCCTTGGCGAACCGCGGGAACGCTACCTGGACGACGGCCAGGTAGCGAAGGAGCTCCTCGACGGTGCGGTGCACCGCGTCGTCGTCGGCAGTGCGCATCGCCTCGTAGTTGGCGCGATCGCGCAGCAGCACCATCGTGCCGAGCGCGAGCATCGCCGCCGTCGTCTCGTACCCCCCGGTGAACACCCCATCGGCGAGTCCGGCGAGCTCCTCGTCGTCGATCGCGTCACCGTGGTCGCGGATGATCATGCCGAGCAGGCCGTCGCCGGGGTTCGCGCGCTGCTCCTTGACGGCGGTGCGGATGAACGACCGGGACTCCGCGATCGCGCCGAACGCGCCGGGGCCGCCCTTGCTGACGTCGAAGCGCGCGGTGCCCAGCTGCTGGAACTCGTCGCGCCCTTCCTCGCCGATACCGAGGAGCTCGCAGATCACCAGGAACGGGATCGGGAACGCGAAGATCGTCGCCAGGTCGGCACCGGGACCGGCCTTCTCCAGCAGGTCGAGGCGGTCGTCGACGATGCCCTGGATCGTCGGCCGTAGCCGCGAGATCCGGCGCATCGTGAACTCGGGGGTGAGGATCTTGCGGAGTCGGGTGTGGTCGGGCGGATCGGTGAAGCCCAAGCCGCCGGTCTCGTCCTTGGCGGCCTGGCCGAGCAGGTGCCGGATGTCGGTGCTGTAGCTCGCCGACTTGGTGAGCACCGCGCGCGCCTCGGCATGCCCGGTGACCAGCCAGGCGTTCAGGTCGAACGGCAGGCTGAGCTTGCTGATCGGCTCGCGGTCGCGAACCTCGCCCAGCTCGGGCACCGGGTCGACCCCGTCGCGCTTGAGCGGCATCAGCAGATGGTCGGGAACCATGGCGACCTTGGACAGGTCGAACCCGTCCCTCGTCGCGCGAGCCAGCAGCCGTCTCCCGACCCATGCGCGTACGCGGCTCGTGATGTTGAGCATTGACGAGTCCCCCAAGTAGTGGCGCAGGTTCAGTCGAGAATAGTCGGTCACTGGCTGCGACCGCGTCGGGGGACTCCCGGATTTCAACCCGGGCAGCGCGCCACAGAACCACGCTGGGCCGCACGTTCCCGCCCCGCCGGAACGGTTCGGCAGGGCAGAATCGTGCGGCCCAGCGGGCAGTCGGCCTACGCCGCCGCGGCTGCGGGCACCGCCGCCGGCTCGAGGGCCTCGCGTACCAGCTCGGCGACGTCGGTCATCGGCCGGACCTCGATCGCGTCCAGGATCTCCGCCGGGACGTCGTCGAGATCGGGCTCGTTGCGCTGCGGAACGAACACGGTCGTGAGACCGGCCCGCTGGGCGGCGAGCAGCTTCTGCTTCAACCCGCCGATCGGGAGTACACGGCCGTTCAGCGTCACCTCGCCGGTCATGCCGACGTCGGAGCGCACGGGCCGACCGGAGGCGAGCGACGCGAGCGCCGTGACCATCGTGACTCCGGCGGACGGGCCGTCCTTCGGGACCGCGCCGGCCGGGATGTGCACGTGGATCGCGTCATCGAGGCGCGCGGCGTCGATGCCGAGCTGCTCGGCGTGCGAGCGCGCGTACGACAGCGCGATCTGCGCCGACTCCTTCATCACGTCGCCGAGCTGCCCGGTCAGCTTGAGGCTGGCGTCGCCATCGGTGGCGTTGGCCTCGATGAACAGCACCTCGCCGCCGAGCCCGGTGACCGCGAGTCCGGTCGCGACACCGGGTACGGACGTACGCTCGCTCGACTCCGGCGTGAACCGCGGCCGGCCGATGAAGTCCTTGAGATCCGGCTCGTCGACAGTGATCGGCTCGGGCCGCTCGACGCGGGCGAGCTTCGTCGCCGCCTTGCGCAGAGCCTTCGCGAGCAGCCGCTCCAGCTGACGTACGCCCGGCTCGCGGGTGTAGTCGGCCGCGATCTTGTGCAGCGCGTCGTCGGTGAGCGTGATCTCGTCGGTCGTGAGCGCGGCGCGTTCGAGCTGGCGGGGGAGCAGGAAGTCGCGTGCGATCGCGACCTTGTCGTCCTCGGTGTAGCCGTCGATCGTGACGAGTTCCATCCGGTCCAGCAGGGCCGGCGGGATCTGCTCGACGACGTTCGCCGTCGCGAGGAACAGCACATCGGACAGGTCGAGGTCGAGATCGAGGTAGTGGTCACGGAACGTGTGGTTCTGCGCCGGGTCGAGCACCTCGAGCAGTGCCGCAGCGGGGTCGCCGCGGAAGTCGGAGCCGACCTTGTCGATCTCGTCGAGCAGCACGACCGGGTTCATCGATCCGGCCTCCTTGATCGCCCGCACGATCCGGCCCGGGAGCGCGCCGACGTACGTACGCCGGTGACCGCGGATCTCGGCCTCGTCGTGCACACCACCCAGGGCGACGCGGACGAACGTGCGGCCGAGCGTACGTGCGACGCTCTCGCCGAGTGACGTCTTGCCGACTCCCGGCGGGCCGGCGAGCACCAGCACCGCGCCGGACCCGCGGCCGCCGACGACCTCGAGCCCGCGCTCGGCGCGGCGGGCGCGGACGGCGAGGTACTCGACGATGCGGTCCTTCACGTCGTCGAGGCCGTGGTGGTCTGCGTCGAGCACCGCTCGCGCGGCGTCGACGTCGGTCGAGTCGGTCGTCTTGGTCTTCCAGGGCAGCTCGAGGACGGTGTCGAGCCAGGTGCGGATCCAGCTCGTCTCGGGACTCTGGTCGCTCGAGCGCTCGAGCCGGTCGACCTCGCGCTCGGCCGCCTTGCGGATGTCGTCGGGCAGGTCGGCCGCCTCGACGCGCGTGCGGTAGTCGTCGGCGCCGTCGGGCTCGTCCTCGCCGAGCTCCTTGCGGATCGCGGCGAGCTGCTGCTTCAGCAGGAACTCGCGCTGGGTCTTGTCCACGCCCTCGCGTACGTCGTCGGCGATCTTGTCGGCGACATCGACCTCGGCGATGTGGTCCTTGACCCAGCCGATCAGGGTCGCGAGGCGTTCCTCGACATCGGGCGTCTCCAGCAGCAGCCGCTTCTGCTCGTCGGAGAGGTACGCGGCGTACCCGGCCGTGTCGGCGATCGCCGACGGGTCGGACAGCTGGCTGATTGCGTCGATCACCTGCCAGGCGTCGCGCCGCTGGAGGGTCGAGACGACCAGGGCCTTGTATTCGGCGGCGAGCTCGCGGGCGTCGTCGCCCGCCTCGGGCGCGTCGACGGGCTCGTACTCGACCCACAGCGCGGCGCCGGGCCCGGACACGCCACCGCCGATGTGCACACGGCGCTCGGCGCGCACGACCGCGGCCGGCTCGCCGGAGCTCAGCCGCCCCACCTGCACGATGTGCGCCGCGACACCGAACGTCGCGTACCGGTCGTCGAGACGCGGCGCGACGATCAGGGCGCCGTCGCTGCTCGCGCGGGCGGCGTCGACCGCAGCACGAGCGGCCTCGTCGAGCTCGATCGGCACCACCATGCCGGGCAGGACGACGAGCTCGGTCGAGAACAGGACGGGAAGGCTGGACGACTCGGCCATGGGGTTCCTCCATCGGGGTTGAGCGTGTCTGACTCAACCCGGATCGGCCGCCCGGCCTTCCCGTGTTCTCCCTCAGCGAACTCCCACGCTGACCCGCGGGTCAGCGGCGCAGCAGATCACCGTCGTACGCCCCCTTCGGAGCGCGGTACTTGCCGTGCCGCATGCTGCCGTCCTCGAAGAAGCCGCTCTTGGTACGTGCGAGCGTCCAGGTCGCGTGCGCGGCCGCGTCACCCAGCTCGTTCAGCGCCGCCGTACTCAGGTTGGTGATGTCGTCGCACGCCTGGTGGTAGCACGAGTCGTACGGCTCGCCGGCAGTGCCGCCGTACGCCTCCGCCTGCTCGGGCGTCATGATGCCCTCGGCCCCGCTGAACAGCCCACCGGCAGGAATGCCGGCCGCGATGAACGGCCCGTAGTCGGATCGACCGTCGAACGCGGTGGGATCGGTGGCCATGCCCTGTCCGGCGAAGTAGTTGTTGAAGATCCCCTCGATCTGCGCCGACCCGGGCGGACCCGCGGTGTCGGTGTCCGAGCCGTCACCGTCGTACACGAAGCGCGCGTAGTTCGGCGAGCCGAGCATGTCGAAGTTCAGGTTGGCAACGATCTTGCGAAGCTCGCGGTTGGGCAGGTTCGCGACGTAGTGCTCGGAGCCGAGCAGGCCGGGCTCCTCGGCGCCCCAGAACGCGAACCGGACGCGTTGGCGTGGCTGCTGCTTGAGGTCGGCCATCTGCTCGGCGATCTCCAGCAACGTGGCGGTACCGCTGCCGTTGTCGTTGATGCCCGGCCCCTCCGTGACGGAGTCGAGGTGCGCTCCCACGACGACCGTCTTCTTCGGGTCACCCGCGCGGGACTCGGCGAAGACGTTGGTGGTCTTCGCGCCGAGCCTGGTCTCGGTCTCGGTCGTCACCTGCATCTCGACGTCGCCGGACTGGGTCGCGTTGTACAGCGCCTCGCCGTCGGCGAAGGACAATCCGACTACCGGGATGTCGACCGGGGCGCCGAGCGTGCCGACGATGAGCTCGGTACGCCCCTCCTGCCCCTCGTTGAAGATGATCGCGGCGTCGTACCCGGCATCCTGGGCGTTCGCCGCCTTGACGCCGAAGTCGCAGCTGCCGCGCTGAATCAACGCGATCGCCGGACCGGCCGGTGCCGCGGGAAAGTCGCCCGGCTCGCAGCCCGAGGTCGAGCCGGGTTCGGTGGGCGGCGGGATCATGACATCGATGGGCACGACCGTTCCCGTGACGTCGCCGGACCCCGAGAACGAGAAGGTGGCGGTCTCGTACTCGGTCGGCGTCGGTGCCGTCTGCTCGAGCGTCGCCGGCGCGAGCTCCTGGAAGAACGGGAAGGTGAACCGCTGCTGGGAGACCTTGTAACCGGCCCGGCGCAGCGTGCGCTTCACGTACTTGGCCGACGCCTTGTATCCCGGCGTTCCGGATGCGCGGGTGCCGTCGTTGTCGTTGGCGATCCGCTGGAGTACGCGTTCGTGCTGCAGGATGCCGCTCACCGTCACGGCCTCGCGGAGGTTCTTGGTGTTGACGTTGTCGACGGCTACGGCCGGCTCGGCGGAAACGGTCAGGGTTGTTGCGGCTAGTGCGCTGGCGATCCCGGCCACCAGCGTGCGACCTCGTCGCATGGTGTTCCTCCCTCGGTCTGCCACTCTCTGGTGGCGCAGCCCCCGAGGATGTTGCCTCGCAACTTAACACCAAATCGGGCGGGCCGTTGACCGGAGCGGAGGTCAGGTGGAGGAGCGCTTCCCGCCGGTGAGCTGTTCCGCGGTACCGACGAGCGCGACGGCCGCGACCACGGCGACGACGGTGCCGATGAAGTCGAGCTCGAAGATGTCACCCGTACCGATCAGGCTCGCGATGGTGCCGCCGATGACCGAGCCGACGAGGCCGAGCCCGAGGGTCGCGAGCAGCGAGAGGTTCTGTTTGCCGGGCTTGATGAGGCGGGCAATGACGCCCACGACGAGCCCGAACACGATGAAGCCGATCATGGGATCTCCCGTTCGTCAGCGGATCTGGTTTCGAGCGTACGTCACGGTGCCGCAAGACTGCGTGTTCGCCGCGTGTTCACCTCGGCTGTGCCCGCGCGGTCCGACGACGTTCACTCGCGTCGCGAGGCTGGCGGCATGACGATCCTGCGACTTCGTAGTACGTACCGATTTGCCGCCGCCGTTGGAGGTGTCGCCTTGGCCGCCTCCCTCGTCGCCGCGCCCGCGCCAGCCGTCGATCGGCCGGGCGAGCCCTCGCTCGCGAACGCCGCGAACCGCTTCACCGAATCCGACGAGCCTGTGGTCATTGCCCACCGCGGCGCGTCCGGGTACCGACCCGAGCACACCCTCGCCGCGTACAGGCTCGCGATCCAGATGGGCGCCGACTACATCGAACCCGACCTGGTCAACACGTTGGACGGCGTCCTCGTCGCCCGGCACGAGAACGAGATCAGCGGTACGACCGACGTCGCCGACCATCCGGAGTTCACCGACCGCAAGACGACGAAGGTGATCGACGGGCAGGAGGTGACCGGATGGTTCACCGAGGACTTCACGCTCGCCGAGCTCAAGACGCTCCGCGCGAAGGAGCGCCTGCCCGACGTACGACCGGCGAACACCCGCTATGACGGGCGGTTCGAGATCCCCACCCTGCAGGAGGTGATCGACCTCGCCCAGGAGGAGAGCCGCAAGCGTGGCGTCACGATCGGGATCGCGCCGGAGACGAAGCACCCGAGCTACTTCCGCAGCATCGGACTCCGCCTGGAGAGGCCACTCATCGAGACGCTTCGCACGAACCGCCTCAACCGTCCCAACGCCCCCGTCGTGGTCCAGTCCTTCGAGACCTCGAACCTGCGCTACCTCGCTCGGCGAACCCGCGTCCACCTGGCGCAGCTGGTGAGTCCGTCGGGCGCGCCGTACGACTTCGTCGAGTCGGGCGATCCACGCACGTACGCGGATCTCGTCAGTGGCAAGGGACTGCGGTGGGTCTCGCGGTACGCAACCTCGATCGGTGCGCACACCGACGTGTTGATCCCACGCGACGAGAACGGCTTCCTCGGCAAGCCGACGCGAGTCGTCAAGCGCGCACACCGCAACAACCTCGAGGTGTTCGTCTGGACGTTCCGCGACGAGAACCAGTTCCTGCCCGCCGACTTCCGGGTCGGGGACGACCCGAACGCCAAGGGTGACGTGTTCGGCATGTACGACGCGTTCTTCGAGCTGGGTGTCGACGGCGTCTTTGCCGACCAGCCGGACTCGGCGATCCAAGCCCGCGACTGGTACTACGGCGACTGAGTCAGCCGTCCTTCATTGCATTCGGTTCGCTGGGCTTCTGGCTCCGCCTCTCCGTGCGCCGGGCTTCCGACCTTCACCTTCCGTGCGCTGGGCTTCCGGCTTCCACCATTCCGTGCGCTGGGCTTCCGCCTTCACCGTTCCCGTGCGCGGCGGTGCAGACCGATAGGCGGCGACGAGATCCGTATCCGGGTGGCTCGGGTCGCCGGTCGGCTTTCCCACCATTTCGCTTCCACCTTCATCGATTCCGTGCCCTTCGATGCCGGCCCGGCCGTTGCCGATGAAGGAATCTGCGTTTGGGTCGCTATCCGCACCCAAACGCAGATTCTCTTCCGCCGCCGACCACACCTCGCACACTTCTCGAGACTTTCTCGAACTTTCTCATATTCCCTTGTGGATAAGCCTTCTGGGCATCCGGTTCTGTCGGTGGTGGGTGGCAGAATGTGTTCTATGAGGGCGGCCACACTCACCACCGACACCGGGTCCGAGGACGGGCTCGATGTTGCGCTGGATGCGCGGCGTCGGATCGCCAAGTCCGAGGCCGCCCAGTACGACGCCCTGCTCGGCTACCTCGCCGACACTGCAGACACGCCGCTCGCACGTGCCGGTGGTGTCAATGAGTGGACCCGTTACGGCGGGTCGGGCACCCCGAGCGTGTCGGAGTACGCCGCGTGTGAGGTCGGCCCCGCACTGGGCTTGAGTGCATCCGGTGGCCGGGACCTGATCGCCGACGCATTGGACCTCGTCTACCGTCTCCCGCAACTGTTCGCGTGTCTGCACGAAGGTTCGGTGGATGCGTGGCGGATCCGGAAAGTCGCCCGCAAGACCCGACGATTCACTTTGGCCCAGGCCGGCGACGCCGACCGACGTCTGTCGGCTGCGAATGTGGATGGGACGCCGTTGATCGCGCGGGTCGGCATGGGGCGGGTGAACCAGATCCTGGACCAGATCCGCATCGTCGAAGACCCCGACGACCCCGAAAACCAACGCAACGAAAACCGGCGTCGGCGGAGTGTGTCGATCTGGCCCGAAGACGGACTCGCCCGCATCTCCGGCACCCTGTCGCTCGACGACGGGAAACGGCTCGATCAGCGCCTCGACCAGATCGTCGAATCCTTGCGGTTCCTCGGCGACAACCGCCCTCACGACATCCTGCGCTCGGTCGCACTCGGCATGCTCGACGAACCCGACAGCCTCGACGACCTCTACCACCACGTCCAGGCAGCCCGCGCCGACCAGACCGACAAGACCGAACCGAAGCCGGAGCCGGACCCGGAGCCGGCCGACCAGCCCGGCGACGGCGGGTCACCCGAACGGTCACATCGAGGGCGCCGCTCCAGTTCACGGCACACCGTTCTGTACGTCCATTTCGACCGGTGCTGGGGCACCTGGTCCCTCGAAGACGTCGGCGCCATCACCCGCTCCGAAGCCGCCGAGATCCTCGGCCACTCCCACATCACCGTGAAGCCCGTCATCGACCTCGAGACCACCATCTCGGCCACCGGCTACGTCGCACCACCGCGGCTCAAAGAGCAGCTCGCGCTGATGAACGCCGGCACCTGCACCTTCCCGCACTGCAACCGCCGCGCCAGGGTCGGCGACTACGACCACATCATCAACCACCGAGAAGGCGGCCCGACCGACTCGAGAAACGGCCACCGACTATGTAGGTATCACCACCGCGCGAAAACCTTCACCGCCTGGACCGTGCAATCACCCGCACCCGGCATCTGGCTCTGGCAATCACCCGCCGGACGGTCCTACCTCGTCACCGGCGGCACCACCACCAAACTCCCCGGCCGCGTGGCCAAGACCATCCAAGACAGGCGAAAACACGACGCCGCTTAGGTTCCCCGCCGCGACAGCACCACCGCGGCGGGGCACCGCCATGCCGTCTACAGACGAACGCCGTCTACGCGCCGCCGCGCGCCTCCATCAGGCCCTCGAGGGTCGCGCGCGCACCGACCGAGTGCAGCGCGGCGAGCGTCTGCACGTACGGCTCGACGAATCGCGGATCGTCGACCAGATCGCCGAAGACAGAGCGATTCGCCAGGAACGCGGTCGGCTCCTCGCGCTGGTGGCGGGCGATCGGTACGAGGGTGTCGGCGAGGCGGTCGACCACCTCGATCGGCTGCCCCTGCTCGTCGACGCCCTCGGCGTACCGTGCCCAGCTGGCGACGATCGCCGCGGAGAGGCGTACGGGACGGTCCTGGTCGAGCTGGTCGCGTACGACGGGAAGCAACCACTTCGGGATCCGGTCGGACGACTCCGCGCACAGTCGTGGCACGGTGTCGCGCACACCGGGGTTGGAGAAGCGCTCGATGAGGGTGGCCTTGTACTCGCCGAGGTCGACGCCCGGCACGGCCTGCAGGGTCGGAGTCGCCTCGTCGTCCATGTACGCAAGCAGGAAGTCGGCGAACAGCGGGTCGCGCGCCGCATCGTGCACCAGCCGGTATCCCGCGAGGTAGGCGAAGTAGCAGAGCCCCTGATGGCTTGCATTGAGCAGCCGCAGCTTCATGAGTTCGTACGGCTCGACGTCGTCGACGACCTGCACGCCCGCATGCTCGTACGGCGGCCGGCCGAGGGTGAAGGAGTCCTCGAGCACCCACTGGCAGAAGGGCTCGGCGACGACCGGCCACGCGTCGGCGACGCCCGTGCGCTCCCGCACGCTCGCGCGTAGTTCGTCGGTCGTCTCGGGGGTGATCCGGTCGACCATCGAGTTCGGGAACGACACGTCGGACTCGAGCATCGCTGCGACTTCGGGGTCCTTGAGCTTCGCGTACGCGGTGAACATCGCGCGTGCGACCTCGCCGTTGGCCTGGATGTTGTCGCACGACATGATCGTGAACGGTGGAACGTCCCGGTCGAGTCGTCTCCGCAACGCGGCCGTGACAAGGCCGAACACCGTACGCGGGGCCGAACCCTCCTCGAGATCGTGCGCGACGTCGGGTGTCTCGGGTAGGAACTCGCCGGTGGTGTGGGAGAAGTTGTAGCCGCCCTCGGTGATCGTCAGGGAGACGATCCGGGTCGCCTCCGAGGCAAGCCGCTCGATCACCGCTTCGGGGTCGTCCGGCGCGTACAAGTAGTCGACGATCGAACCGATGGCCCGGGTTTCGCGAGACCCGTCCGGATGCTCGAGCGTCAACGTGTAAAGGCCATTCTGTCGCTCCATCACGTCGCGCATGGCACGGTCGGACGACATGACGCCGACGCCGCAGATGCCCCAGCCGTCGCCGTCGCCGCGTTCGAGCAGCCGGTCGACGTACATCGCCTGGTGGGCCCGATGGAAGCCGCCGACACCGAAGTGCACGATCCCGGTGGTCACCGCGGTCCGGTCGTACGTCGGCGTGGTGACGGAGTCGGGCAATGCGTCGAGCGTGGTGGCGTTCAGGTCGATTGCGGTCGGCTGTTCCACGGGAGCTTCCTGACGTCGGGTGTTGTGCAGGTCACAGCCATGATGCTACTTTGCTGAGCAAATGATCAAGTCATGAGCATCTGCTAAGGATGGACGATGGTACGTGCGCCGGGCACTTCACGCGGGTCGGACGACGTCCGACTGCTGTTGCGTGCCGCGATGCTCTACTACGTCGACGACCTGACGCAGGCCGAAGTCGCAAGCCGGCTAGGGGTTTCGCGACCGACCGCAGGTCGTCTCGTCGCTTCGAGCGCGAGAGCAGGGGATCGTACGGATAGACGTCGGCATCCCCGAAGACGCCGAGTCGCCGGTGTTCGCCGATCTCGAGTCGGGCCTCGAATCGGCGTACGGGCTGCGGGAGGTGGTCGTCGTCGCGGATGCGCCGGACAGCGAGCAGGCGACGCTCACCCGTCTCGGTACGGCGGCGGCCGGTCTGCTGACCCGCCGGCTGTCGTCCGGAGATCGGTTGGGCCTCGCGTGGGGCGCGACCATGGCGGCGATGACCGACGCGGTGCAGGTCGGTGCGGCGGATTGCGCCGAGGTCGTCCAGCTCGACGGCTCGACGAGCTCGGTCGCGTACCGAACGCGCGGCGAGTACATCGTCAACCACTGCGCCGAGATGCTGAAGGCGACGCCGTACCCGTTGTCGGCGCCGCTGTTCGCCGACGCGGCGACCGTACGCTCGCTGCGCAAGGACTCGCTCATCTCGCAGACCATCGATCGCGGCCGCGCCTGCGACATAGCGATGTTCAGCGTCGGCGACCTCACCACCGCATCGACGCTGTTGCGTGGCAGCTTCATCGAGTCCGACGTACTCGCCGGCCTCGTCGCGGCGGGAGCGGTCGGCGATGCCTGTGGCCGCTACTTCGACCTCGACGGCGCCGAGATCGACACCCCGCTCGCAAAACGTACGGTCGCCGTCGAGCTGGACCAGCTTCGTAAGTGCCCGTGCACTGCAGTGGTCGCGGGTGGAGAGCGCAAGCACGAAGCCATCCTGGGCGCCGTACGCGGTGGCCTCGTCGACGTACTCGTCACCGACGACGCCGCCGCGAGCTGGCTCCTCGACCAGGCCGAGCAACCAACGAAAGCAGGTGCGTCGTGAAACGACGAACACTCGCCAAAGTGGCAACGGCACTCACCGGCTGTGCCGTGGTCGCCTCGTGCGCCGGCGCCGGTGCGATCGGCTCCGGCGACAACACCATCACTGTCGCCATCGTCTCCAACTCCCAGATGGAGGACGCGATCGACCTATCCGCGGAGTTCGAGAAGGACCACCCGGACACCGACCTGCGATTTGTGTCCCTCTCGGAGAACGAGGCCCGCGCGAAGATCACCGTCTCGACCGCCATGGGCGGTGGAGAGTTCGACATCGTGATGATCAGTAACTACGAGACGCCCCAGTGGGCGGAGAACGGATGGCTCACCAACCTCCAGCCCTACATCGACAAGACCGAAGGATACGACTCCGACGACTTCATCCCGTCGGTACGCAAGTCGTTGTCGTACAAGGGCGATATGTACTCTGTCCCGTTCTACGGCGAGTCGTCGTTCCTGATGTACCGCAAGGACCTGTTCGAGCAGGCCGGACTGACGATGCCCGAGAAGCCGACCTGGGACGACGTACGCGGGTTCGCGAAGGCGCTGCACGATCCCGACGCGAACATGTCCGGCATCTGCCTGCGCGGCAAGCCGGGCTGGGGTGAGGTGCTCGCACCACTGGACACGGTGATCAACACCGCCGGCGGTCGCTGGTTCGACGAGGACTGGAACGCCGAGCTCGACAGCCCCGAGGTGCGAGACGCGGTCACGGGGTACGTCGACCTCGTCCGCGACTACGGCGAGCCAGGTGCGGCCACGGCCGGCTTCGGTGAGTGCGCGACGCAGTTCTCGCAGGGCAACGCGGCCATGTGGTACGACGCCACCTCGGCCGTGTCGACCGTCGAGGATCCCGAGGCGAGCAAGGTCGCCGGCAAGGTCGGGTACGCACCGGCGCCGGTCATCGACACCGATCATGCGGGCTGGCTCTACACCTGGTCGCTCGGCATTCCCGAGACCACCGAAGACAAGCAGGCCGCGTGGGACTTCGTCGCCTGGATGACCGACAAGGACTACATGAAGCTCGTCGGCAACGAGCTCGGCTGGGCGCGGGTGCCACCGGGCAGTCGGAACTCGACGTACGAGATTCCTCAGTATGCCGATGTCAGTAAGGCGTTCGGCGACATCACCCTCGAGTCGATCGCGAATGCCGATCCGGAGAACCCGACGACCAAGCCCGTGCCGTACACGGGGGTGCAGTTCCTGACGATCCCCGAGTTCCAGGATCTCGGTACCCGGGTCAGCCAGCAGATCAGTGCGGCGATCGCCGGTAAGACATCCGTCGACGACGCGCTCGATCAGTCTCAGCAGTACGCCGAGACCGTCGGCGAGACCTACCAGGAGAAGTGATGAGCGCTCCAGCGACGACCGCCGCGCACGTCCGCACCAAGCGCACGCCCGCCGTGACGAGGGCCGAGGGCTGGCGCCGGCGAGGACCACTGCTTCCCGCACTGATCTTCACCATCGTGGTGACGCAGGTGCCGTTCCTCTTCACGCTGTACTTCTCGACCCAGTCGTGGAACCTCGTACGCCCCGGCTCGCGCGAGTTCGTCGGATTGTCCAACTACGCCGACGTCTTCCGCGACAGCCAGTTCCGTCAGGTCGCACTGAACACGGCGATCCTGATCGTGGGCACCGTTCTGATCTCCGCGTTGATCGGGCTCGGGTTGGCGCTGCTACTCGACCGCAAGTTCCACGGCCGCGCAGTCGTGCGCACGTTGCTGATCACCCCGTTCCTGGTGACGCCCGTTGCCGGTGCGCTGCTGTGGAAGACGACGATGTTCGACCCGGTCTTCGGCATGATCAACTTCGTGCTCTCGCCCTTCGGCGTCGGCAACGTCGACTGGATCAGCAAGTATCCGCTCGCATCCGTGATGATCGCACTGATCTGGCAGTGGACGCCGTTCATGATGCTGCTGATCCTGGCCGGCCTGCAGAGCATGCCGCGCGACATCCTGGAGGCGGCCCGCGTCGACGGCGCGGGAGCGTTCAGCCTGTTCCGGGAGCTGACGCTCCCGCACCTTCGCCGGTTCATCGAGCTGGGGGTCGTGCTCGGCGCGATCTACCTGATCAACACCTTCGACCAGGTCTACATGATGACGTCGGGAGGCCCGGGCGTCGAGAGCTCGAACCTGCCGTTCTACATCTACCAGCGGGCGTTCCTCGGCTTCGACGTCGGGCAAGCGGCGGCCATGGGAGTCGTGACCGTGATCGTCACGATCATTCTCGCGACCCTCGCGCTACGGCTGATCTTCAAGAGCTTCACCACCCAGGAGGCCGCGTGATGAGTGTCGACGTACGTACCCCTGAGCGGCGCGATGTCGCCGCGATCAAGAAGCAGGCGCGCAAGAAGCGTCAGGACAAGGGCAAGTCGGGCATCGTCTGGTCCGTCGTTGCCTGGGTCCTCGCGCTCGGCTTCTTCTTCCCGGTGTTCTGGATGGTCCTCACGTCGTTCAAGCAGGAGGGCGACGCGTACACCGATCCGCCGACGCTGTTCTTCACCCCGACCCTCGACCAGTACACGGCGGTGCTCGACAGCGACATCGGTACAGCCCTGTTGAACTCATTGTTCGCGACCGTGGTGTCGACACTGCTCGTGCTGCTGCTCGGAATACCGGCAGCGTTCGCGCTCTCCCTTCGGCCGGTGCAGAAGACCCAGGACGTGCTGTTCTTCTTCATCAGTACGAAGATGCTGCCCGTCGTGGCGGTGATCGTGCCGCTGTACGTGATCGTCAACGAGATCGGCCTGCTCGACAACATCTGGGCGATGATCATCCTCTACACCGCGATGAACCTGCCGATCGCAGTGTGGATGATGCGGTCGTTCTTCCTCGAGGTGCCGGGCGAGCTGCTCGAGGCGGCAGGGCTGGACGGCGCGAGTACGTGGCGCGCCGTACGCGAGGTGATCCTGCCGATCGTCTCGCCCGGCATCGCCGCCACCGCGCTGATCTGCGCGATCTTCTCGTGGAACGAGTTCTTCTTCGCGGTCAACCTCACCGCCGTTCAGGCGCAGACGGTGCCGGTCTCGCTCGTCGGCTTCATCACCGGCGAGGGTCTCTACTGGGCGCGGCTGTCGGCCGCCGCGACGCTCGCCGCACTGCCCGTGGTGATCGCCGGCTGGCTCGCCCAGAACAAGCTCGTACGCGGACTTTCGTTCGGCGCCATCAAGTGACCATCCCCAGAAGGAGCCACCATGGCTGACATCAAGTACAAGCAGGCGTCGTGCATCTACGAGAACGCCGACCGGTTGGCCGTCGACTCGCTCACGCTCGACATCGAGGACGGGGAGTTCGTCGTACTGGTCGGACCGTCCGGATCGGGCAAGAGCACCGCGCTACGCATGCTCGCCGGCCTCGAGGACATCGACGAAGGCAACATCGAGATCGGCGGCAAGGACATGGTCGGCGTGCCGTCGAAGGATCGCGATATCGCGATGGTGTTCCAGAACTACGCCCTCTACCCGAACATGACCGTCGCGGAGAACATGGGGTTCGCGCTGAAGATGCGCGGTCTGTCGACGGCCGACCGGAGGGCCAAGGTCGAGGATGCGGCCAGGCTGCTCGACCTGTCCGACTTCCTGGATCGCAAGCCGGCGAACCTGTCCGGCGGGCAGCGACAACGAGTGGCGATGGGGCGCGCGATCGTACGCGAGCCGCAGGTGTTCTGCATGGACGAGCCGCTGTCCAACCTCGACGCCAAGCTGCGCGTACAGACCCGTACCCAGATCGCCGCTCTGCAGCGCCGGCTCGGCACGACGACCGTGTACGTCACGCATGACCAGGTCGAGGCGATGACGATGGGCGACCGGGTCGCGGTGCTCAAGGACGGCCGGCTCCAGCAGTTCGCGTCGCCGACGGAGCTGTACGACCGCCCGGCCAACCTGTTCGTAGCGGGCTTCATCGGCTCTCCCGCGATGAACCTCCTCGACGCGACGCTGGCCGACGGCGGCGTGCAGGTCGGCGCGGTGACGCTGCCGATCGCGCCCGCCCAGGCCGCGGCCGCGAAGCAGCGTGGCCTCACGGACGTCACCATCGGACTGCGACCGGAGACGCTCGAGGTCAACTCTGAGGGCGAGGGCATCGCCGTGCAGATCGACCTCGTCGAGGAGCTCGGCAGCGAGTCGTACGTCTACGCCCACGTCGAGCGGGAGGCCGGCTCGCCCGTGGAGCTGGTCGCCCGCTCGGCCCAGCGTCGGCCCGGGAGGATCGGTGAGACGGTCGGCCTTCGGATGACCGGAGAGACCGTCCACGTATTCGACCCGGGTACGGGGGAGCGGCTCGGCGACGACTGACGGGGGTCGTCGCCGAGCCGTTGTCGTTCGCGAACCTCAGCTCCATCTCGGCGAGTGGTCGATAACGCACGACGTACGTGGCCTGTCCTGGTGCGTTTGTGACCACGCGGTCCGGCAGTCGTCAGTTCCACGAGCCGGCGAGGCTCTCGCGGGCTCGCTCTGCGGCGGTGCGAGTCTCGAACAGGGTGACCCACTCGTCGGTGAACACCGGTGGCGGGCCCTGGTAGCCGCGCTGAACGAGTCGCCGGTAGACGCGCATGACCAGGGCGCGTGGCCGGCGTAGCCGCCGTGCCGTCACTCGGATGTGGGCCCATTCCGCATCGGCGAAGTCGTCGATTCGATCCAGATCGTCGTCCCAGTTGTCCGCATCCTCGGCGTGGAAACGTCCGTCGTACTCCACGATGAGGCGGTACACCATATAGGCGAGGTCGGCGCGGCCGATGAACGCGATGCTGCTGCCGAGATTGGGGTTGCACTTGGGTTCGGGCAGTCCGGCGAGTACGAGCATCAGCCGGACGTAGGTCTCGCGTGGTGACTCCACGCGATCGCGTACCAGCGTCATGGCACGCCGGGCAAGCGCGACGCCACGCCCATGTGACGCTGCGACCGCCTGGTCGAGCGCGGCCCGCGGAATGCCGCGATGGAGGAGCCAGTCGCCGATCGTCACGGTGTCCACGAGATCGACGTCGGCGCATGCGGTGACGAAGCAATCTGCGGGTTCCGCGAGCCGACCGTCGTGCGGCGGCAACGTGGTCACCCGCGTGATGCGAAGGTGCGGCCGGCGTACGCGCGTTTCGGCCCTGGTCGCCAGATGCAGTGGCCAGCGGGGACCGATATCGATGCCCCGGCATCGTAGTCCAGTCAGACCGGTGACGATCGTGCCCGGCGGCGCGATCAGAAGCGCGGCTTCGAGCCAGGTGTTCAGGTCGAGTGGCCAATCGGTGCTGATGTACACGCCCGAGAACAGCCGTCGGAACCGGCTGCCCGCGAGGACGCGACGCCCGATGCCGCACTCGCGGGCCTGCGCGAGCGTGAACGGGCGCGCGCGAAGCGCGGCGGGGATCGGGCGTGGCTTCGGCATGCCCGTACTTTGGCTGGTGAGCAGACGCGATCGGGCGTTATCCACAGGGCAATCCGTCGACCGGCCGTCGAGTGGTCGTAGTTGCACCACTCGTGGTGGGCTCTGTGGTGCGTTCGTGACCACTCGATCGAGCAAGACCGCTACGACCGCTCGCCCGGTAGACGCATCGGTGGTTGCCAGGCACACCTCGCGTACGGCAAGGTGAGGCCCGTTCTGCTCGGGGTCGACTCGACAGAAGGGCGGATGCATGGAAGCCATCGAACCGCAGTACGGGACGGCGGCACTGCTGCTCATTGCCGCGGCGGCCGTTGCGGTCCTGCTGGTCCTGATCATCGTCATCAAGCTGCATGCGTTCGTGGCGTTGGTGCTCGTGAGCGTCCTGACGGCGATCGCCGTCGGCTTCGACTTCGGCGACATCCCCGACGTCTTGATGTTCGGCTTCGCCGACACGATCGGATCGGTTGCGTTACTCGTCGCATTCGGCGTCATGCTCGGGCGATTGCTCGAGGTGACCGGCGGAGCACAGGTGCTCGCCGACACCCTGATCAACCGCTTCGGCGAGGACCGCGCCCCGTTCGCACTCGGCGTCGCGGCGCTGATCTTCGGGTTCCCGATCTTCTTCGACGCCGGCCTCGTGGTGTTCCTGCCGATCATCCTCACCGTCGCACGCCGCTTCGGCGGCTCGCTGCTGTACTACGCACTTCCGGCCGCCGGCGCCTTCGCCGCCATGCACGCGATCGTGCCGCCGCACCCCGGACCGGTCGCAGCCGCCACGGCGCTCGACGCGAGCATCGGAGTGACCCTGCTGGTCGGCGTGCCGATCGCGGTCCTCTCCTGGTACGTCGGCTCGTACCTCGTCTCTCGCGTACTCGGTGCGCGGTTCAATGTTCCGCTGCCGGACGTCATCTTCGGCGAGGTCCGAGAGCAGGACGAGTCGGATCCCGATGCGGTGCAGCGGATGGGTCAGCGCCCGCCGTCCTTCGGCACGGTGCTCTCGATCCTGCTGATCCCGCTCGTGCTCATCGGGCTCAACACGGTCCTCGACACCCTCGTCCAGGCAGGCGATCTCGACGAGGGGGAGGCCTGGGTCGAGTTCCTGATGCTCCTCGGCAACACACCGGTCGCGCTGCTGATCACGGTGCTGGCGGCGATCTTCGTACTCGGTCGGCCGAACGCGTCGATGGCGACCGTCACCAGGATCCTCGACGAGGCGCTCGGGCCGGTGTGCGCGATCATCCTGATCACCGGCGCGGGCGGCATGTTCGGAGGCGTGCTCGAGCTGAGCGGCATCGGCGCGGCCCTGAGCGACTCGCTGTCGGATATGGGTATCTCGCTGATCCTGCAGGCGTTCATCATCGCGACGCTGCTCCGAGTGGCGCAGGGCTCGGCGACCGTCGCGTTGACCACGACGGCCGGGCTGATCGCCGGTCCGGTCGCTGCAGCCGGGCTGAACGACTTCAAGCTGACCTTGCTGGTCGTCGCGATCGCGGCGGGTGCCACGGTGCTCTCGCACGTCAACGACTCCGGGTTCTGGCTGGTCAGCCGCTTCTTCGGTATGGACGAAGCCACGACGCTCAAGACCTGGACCGTCATGGAGACGACCCTCGGTACGTCTGCCTTCGTGATCGCCTGGGTGCTTTGGGGAGTCTTCTAGCGCCCGTCGGGTATACGCATCACTTGACCCACTCCAGATTCGGTGTTGCAGTGGGGAGCGGAGCATGTGATGTCGACCGAAGCGGTTGACCGACTTCGAGAAGCCGGTCTGCGGGTCACCGTCCCGAGGCGGACGGTGCTCGACGTACTGGCCAGACACCCGCACTCGACCGCGGCCGCGGTCGAGGAGCACACCAGGGCGCTGATCGGCCGCGTGTCGACCCAGGCGATCTACGACGTACTTGCCGCCTGTGTACGAGCCGGTCTCGTTCGCCGGATCGAACCCGCCGGCTCGGCGGCGCTGTACGAGACGCGTACCGGTGACAACCACCATCACCTCATCTGCCGGTCATGCGGCGGAGTGAGCGACGTCGACTGCGTCGTCGGTGACCAACCGTGCCTGACGCCCGAGCCCGACTCCGGGTTCGAGGTGACCGAGGCAGAGGTCGTCTTCTGGGGGTACTGCGCCCGCTGTCGAAAGCCTTGAATCGCGAACGGAGAGAGGACCATGTCTGTGGAGAACTACACGACGACCAACACCGGGATACCCGTCGAGAGCGACGAGCACTCGCTCACCGTCGGCCCCGACGGCCCGATCCTGCTGCAGGACCACTATCTGATCGAGCAGATGGCGCAGTTCAACCGTGAGCGTGTGCCGGAGCGGCAACCGCACGCGAAGGGCGGCGGGGCGTACGGCGTGTTCGAAGTGACCAACGACGTGAGCGCGTACACGAAGGCCGACCTGTTCCAGCCGGGCAGGTCGACCGAGATGCTCGCGAGGTTCTCGACCGTCGCGGGAGAGCGCGGTAGTCCCGACACCTGGCGTGACCCGCGCGGGTTCGCGCTCAAGTTCTACACCGAGCAAGGCAACTACGACATGGTCGGCAACAACACGCCGGTCTTCTTCGTACGCGACCCGCTGAAGTTCCAGCAGTTCATCCGCTCCCAGAAGCGGCGCGCCGACACGAACCTGCGTGACAACGACATGCAGTGGGACTTCTGGACGCTCTCGCCGGAATCGGCACACCAGGTCACGTGGCTGATGGGCGACCGGGGAATCCCGCGCACCTGGCGACATATGAACGGCTACTCCAGCCACACCTACATGTGGGTCAACGCCGACGGCCAGCGGTTCTGGGTTCGCTACCACTTCAAGACCGACCAGGGCATCGAGTTCCTCACCCAGGCGGAGGCGGACGAACTCGCGGGCAAGGACGGCGACTATCACCAGCGCGACCTGCACTCGGCAATCGAGCGCGGTGAGCACCCGAGCTGGACGCTGAAGATGCAGATCATGCCGTTCGAGGACGCGAAGACGTACCGCTTCAACCCGTTCGACCTCACGAAGTCCATCTCGCACAAGGACTATCCGCTGATCGAAGTCGGTCGGATGACGCTCAACCGCAACGTCGACGACTACCACGTCGAGATGGAGCAGGCGGCGTTCGAGCCGAACAACCTGGTGCCCGGCATCGGCCCGAGCCCCGACCGGATGCTGCTCGGACGGTTGTTCTCGTACGCCGACGCGCACCGTTACCGCATCGGCGTGAACTACGCGGAGCTGCCGCCGAACGCTCCCAGGAACGCGCAGCGCCGCTCGTACGCCAAGGACGGCGCGATGCGGTTCAACAACCCGGGCGACCCGGTGTATGCGCCGAACTCCAAGGGCGGACCGCAGGCCGATACCGACCGCTTCGGGGAGCCCGCGGGATGGCACACCGACGGCGAGATGGTACGTGCGGCGGCGGCTCTGCATGCCGAGGACGACGACTGGGGCCAACCCGGGACGCTCGTCCGCGACGTGCTGGACGATGCCGCTCGCGAGCGCCTGGTGAGCAACGTCGTCGGCCACCTGCTCGACGGGGTGAGCGAGCCGGTGCTCGAGCGCGCCTTCGAGTACTGGCGCAACATCGACAAGGAGACCGGCGACCGGATCGAGGCGGGCGTACGCGCAGGGCCGCGATAATGTGACGCTGTGGCCGATAACGCAGCATTCGACGACCTGCTGGATGCGAACCGCGCGTTCGCCGACACCTTCGCGCTGTCGGGGTTCGACGGCGTCGCCCGAGCGGGCGTCGCGATGGTCACCTGCATGGACTCGCGGATCGACCCGCTCGGGATGATCGGCCTCGCACCGGGCGACGCCAAGATCCTGCGCAACCCCGGCGGCCGGGTCACCGACCAGGCCCTCGTCGCGCTCGTGCTCGGCGTCAACCTGCTGAACGTCTCGCGGGTATTGGTCGTGCAGCACACGCGCTGCGCGATGACGTCGGCGAGCGAGCAGGACATGCGGCGGAGCATCACCGCCGCCAGCGGGACGGATGCGTCGTGGATGTCGATCGGCGTCATCGACGACCAGGAGTCGTGCGTCAAGGAGGACGTCGCCAAGGTGCGGTCGCATCCGCTGATCGCCGACTCGACCTCCGTCGGCGGTTTCCTGTACGACGTCGACACAGGGCTGCTGAGACGGGTCGACTGATGGCCGCCGTCGCGACGCCCGTCCGGATGGCGACGCCGACCGGGCGTTGGCTGCTCGTCGCGACGATCCTCGGCTCGAGCATCGCGATGCTCGACGCGACGGTGGTCAACGTCGCGCTACCGAGGCTGGGCGCCGATCTCGACGCCGGCGTCGGTGGCTTGCAATGGACGCTCAACGGGTACACGCTCGCCCTCGCCTCTTTGATCCTGCTCGGCGGCGCCCTGGGCGACCGGTGGGGTCGCCGTCGGATCTTCGTAGTCGGAGTGGTGTGGTTCGCGGTGGCGTCCGCGCTGTGCGGCCTGGCGCCGAACGTCGAGCTACTCGTCGCCGCGCGAGTGCTGCAGGGTGTCGGGGGCGCACTGCTCACTCCGGGCAGCCTCGCGCTGATCTCGGCGTCCATCGACGAACGCGACCGTGGCTCGGCGATCGGGGCATGGGCGGGCATCGGCGGTGTCGCGACCGCGATCGGGCCGATCTTCGGTGGTTGGCTGGTCGATGCCGTCAGCTGGCGGGCGGTGTTCCTGATCAACGTGCCGGTCGCGGTGGCGATCGTGTGGATCGCCCTTCGGCACGTACCCGAGTCGCGCGATGAGTCTGCGGCGCGCAGCATCGACGTGCCTGGGGTGGTGCTCGGTGCCGCCGGCCTGGCCGCGCTCACGTACGGGCTGATTGCGTCGACGCTGCCGGTCACGGTGCTCGGGCTCGTCCTGCTCGTCCTGTTCGGCTGGCAACAGCGCCGCGCCGCCGACCCGCTGATGCCGCTGTCGATGTTCGCCGACCGGGTGTTCGCCGCGGCCAACCTGGTGACGCTGGTCGTCTACGCGGCAATCGGCGGAACGTTCTTCCTGTTCGTGCTGTTCCTGCAGGTGGTCGTCGGATACACCCCGCTGCAGGCCGGCGCGGCGAGCCTTCCGATCACCCTGCTGATGCTGCTGCTCTCCTCGTACGCGGGTGCGCTCGGCGAGCGCATCGGGCCGCGGATCCCCATGACCGTCGGCCCGCTCGTCGGCGCCTGCGGCCTGTTGCTGATGTTGCGCATCGACGCCGACTCGACGTACGTCGCCGACGTATTGCCGGCCGTCGTCGTGTTCGGGCTGGGGTTGTCGACGATGGTCGCGCCGCTCACGACCGCCGTCTTGTCGGCCGCGCCGTCGAGCCAGGCGGGGCTCGCGTCGGGCATCAACAATGCGATCGCGCGTACCGGCCAGCTCCTCGCGGTGGCGGCACTTCCGTCGCTGGTCGGGATCGTCGGAGACGGGTACGCCGACCCGCAGGTCGTCGACGACGGGTTCACGCAGGCGATGCTGATCTGCGCCGGGCTGCTCGTCGGCGGCGCGGTCACTGCCGCCCTGCTCGTACGTCGCGGGCCGAGCGTGCACGAGATTCCGGTCGAGCGGCAAGCGCGGTGTGGCGTCGACTGTCCGGCGTCGTACCCGGAGTAGCGTCCGACTATGCGTGATGGCAGCGAACCTGCGACAGTCGTACGCGAGATCCTGGACGCCACCCAGTACATGGTGATCGGCACGGCCGACGCCTCCGGCCGGCCCTGGGCGAACCCGGTCTACTTCACCGCCCACGAGTATCGCGAGCTGCAGTGGGTCTCGCGTCCCGGTACGCGGCACTCGGAGAACATCGCCGTACGACCGGAGATCTCCGTTGTCGTGTTCGACTCCCACGTCGTGCCGGGTTCAGGTCAGGCGGTGTACATGGAGGCGACCGCGACCGAGATGACCGACTCGCCGGACTTCGAGCGCACCCTCGAACGCTTCAACTACGGGCGGTACGCCGAACCGGCCGAGCACGATCTGAGTGTGTTCGCGGCGGAGTCCGTGCGTGCGCCGGCCGCGCTGCGGCTCTACCGCGCGGTCGTGTCGCAGCACTACATCCTGCGGTCGGACATCGACGTCCGGATGCCGGTCGACTTGTGACCGTCAGCCGCCCGCGTACGCGCGCTCCCGGTGCTCGCGAGGACTGACGCCGTACACCCGCTTGAATGCGGTGCTCAGCGCGAACGCGCTGCCGTACCCGACCTTGCGGGCGACCGACTCGACGGTGTTGCCGGGCTCGTGGAGCAGGTCGGCGGCGAGGGTGAGCCGCCAGTTGGTCAGGAACGTCATCGGCGGCTCGCCGACGAGCGCGGTGAAGCGCCGGGAGAGCGCGGCGCGGGAGACGCCGGCGGCGCTCGCGATCGACTCGACGGTCCATTGCCGTTCGGGGTTGTTGTGCAGCAGCTGGAGCGCGGGTCCGACAACCGGGTCGCCGTGGGCGCGGTACCAGCCGGGCGCCTCCGCGTCCGGCCGTGCGAACCACGCGCGAAGGACGGCGATCAGCAGCAGGTCGAGAAGGCGGTCGAGCAGGGCCTCCTGGCCGGGCTCGTCCTTGACCGTCTCTTCGGCGAGGTACGCGATCAGCGGCGTGTCGAGCGCATCGGCGGGCAGGTGCACGAGCTCGGGAAGCGCGGACAGCAGCCGGGCGCTGATCTCGCTCTGCAGCTGGTACGTGCCGGTGAGCAGCACCGTGCGGCCGTCCCGGGCGTTTCCCCAGGCACGGACGCCCATGAACGCCATATCGGGCACCTCGACCCCGTCGGGTGTCGTACACACCTGGCCCGGTTGGATGATCGACTGCGGCGCCGTGGATGGCTTGTCCGCGACGTCGTACGGCTCGGGTCCGCAGATGACGGCCACGTCGCCCTGGTTCAGCCAGG
Source organism: Solicola gregarius (assembly GCF_025790165.1). Taxonomy (GTDB): domain Bacteria; phylum Actinomycetota; class Actinomycetes; order Propionibacteriales; family Nocardioidaceae; genus Solicola; species Solicola gregarius. Next base: position 989,803 of record NZ_CP094970.1, on the reverse strand, counting down.
TGACGATGTCGCGCCGGACGATACAGGCATCGCCGCGGACAGCCGCGATGACGGAGAGCGGTGCCTCGTCCTGGATTCGCAACGACCACGGGGGCTGCATGGTCGAGCGGAGGACGAACGCACCGCGTGCACGGGGCCCGTCGAGCAGGCCGGAGATCGCGTCCATACCGATCAGCGTATCCGGCATACCGCGTGCGCCGGGCACAGATAGAGTGGAGCGCGCAACGGTCGTGCCGGGAGCAGTTTCCTTGCGCGATAGTTCAAATACGTAACATAGTCGTCGGGGTCCGGAGGACAGCAAGCGTGGCGAGCCAGAGTGATGACCGGGACCGGCTGCGTCAGTCGGGCGTCGCGTACCTGATGTCGGTCGTGGGAATCCAGTCGTCGAAGCGCTGGCAGGCACGGCTGGAGCCGCTCGGCATCGATCCGCGCGAGATGGTGGTGCTGAGGATGGTGGCGGCAGAGCCCGGGCGTACGCAACGGTCGCTCGGCCCGGCCCTCGACGTGCCACCGAGCAGGATCGTCGCGGTCATCGACGCGCTGGAGGCCCGCGGATTGGTCGAACGCCGGGCTCGCCCGGACGACCGACGTGCGAACGCGCTGCACCTGACCCGCCGGGGCAAGTCGACGCTCTCGAAGCTGATGAACGTCTCGCGAGAGCACGAGCAGGCGATGACCGAAGGTCTCAGCCGGGCCGAGAGTGCGACGCTCGGCAGGCTGCTCTCGAAGGTCGCCCGGCACGAAGGGCTCTCGCACGGTGGGCACCCCGGGTTCGTCGACGAGGATCACGCCTAGACGATCGCTTATGCAGTGGCGCGTCTGGACCATGGAGAGTCTCGAATTCGGGCGGTTGACTCCTGTGTATGAACAACACACAGATCACCAGTGAGTCCAACAACCAACCCGTACTCGTCGTCGGCGGCACCGGCAAGACCGGTCGCCGCGTCGTCCGACTGCTGACCGAGCGCGGCGTGCCCACCCGGGTCGGCTCACGTAATGCCGACCCCGCATTCGACTGGCAGGACCGCTCGACCTGGGCGCCCGCGCTGCGCGGGGTGCGGGCCGTCTACCTGACGTACGCGCCGGACACCGCGGTACCCGGCGCCACCGATGACGTTGCGACATTCGTACGCACCGCCGTCGACTCCGGCGTCCGGCACATCGTGCTGCTCTCCGGGCGCGGCGAGGCCGAAGCCGAAGCCTGCGAACGGCTTGTGCAGGAGGCCGGCATCGACTGGACAGTCCTGCGTTCGAGCTTCTTCGCGCAGAACTTCAGCGAGAACTTCTGGCGCGACGAGATGGTTGCGACAGGCGAGCTCGCGCTGCCGGTCGGCGACGTACCCGAGCCGTTCGTGGACATCGACGACATCGCCGAGGTCGCCGTCGCGGCGCTCACTGAACCCGGCCACGCCGGCCGCCTGTACGAGCTGACCGGCCCGCGACTGCTCACCTTCGCCGACGCGACACACGAGATCGCCGAAGCGTCGGGCCGCGACTTCAACTACCGTGCCCTCACGCACTCCGAGTTCGCCGGCGCGTTGGAGGCGCTCGAGCTGCCGGACGACGTCCGGTCGCTGTTGGTCTATCTGTTCACCGAGGTGATGGACGGCCGGAACGCGTCGACCTCGGCCGGCGTGCAGCAGGCGCTCGGACGTCCCGCGCGGGACTTCCGCGACTACGCCCGCTCGACCGCGGCCACCGGTGTCTGGAACGGATAGATCGAGGACCGGGCCATGGCTGTCACGACAATGGACGACACATTCGAACTGCTCACCCTGATCACGGCGGTGGCGAGCGGGGCTGCCGGCGGAGCGCTGTTCCCGTTCTCGACATTTGCGATGGCCGGGCTGATCCGGCTCCCGCCGAGCCAAGGCATCGCCGCGATGCAGTCGATCAACGTCAGGGCCATGACACCGGCCTTCATGACGCTGCTGTTCGGAACCGGGCTGTTGTGCATCGTGCTGGTCGTGCGCGCGATCGCGACATGGGGCGACGATTCGGCGGTGCCGCTGCTCGTCGGCGGCATCGCCTATCTCGTCGGCACGATCATCCTCACCCTCGTCTACAACGTCCCGCGCAACGATCGCCTCGCAGCGGTAGACGCCGACGCGTCCGACGCGGAGTCGGTATGGACGACCTACGTGCGTGAGTGGACTGCGGCGAACCATGTCCGGGTCGTCGCGGGAGTGGTCGCGGCGGTCTCGTTCACGATCGCGTACGCGGGGTGAGGCGAGCCTTCGGCGCCCGCCTATGCCGCCAGCGTCGCCACGAAGCAGACTCGGTCCTCACCGGGGGCGTCGTAGTCGCCGTGCACCGATACCCCGTCGACCTCCTTGTCGCCGGGCGAGATCGCGAAGCCGACCGCGGTGTGGAACGCGATCGACCCGGTGTTGTGGGGAGAGGTGATCGCCCGGATCGTCGTACGCCCGGCGGCGCGCGCCTGGTCGAAGAACCGGTCGTACATCGACCGCCCGACACCGCGCCCGCGCAGCCGGGGGTCGACGCCGGTGAAGTGGACGTACGCCTCATCGGCCCGGTCGGCGGAGTGGAAGCCGACGACGAACCCCGCCAGCTCGCCGTCCTCCTCGGCGATCCAGCTCGTCGACGCGAAGTGCTGCAGGAACAGTGGTGGGAGCAGCTTGCTCAGCACCTGCGCTTGCTCAGGGGACCGGGACTCGGACCACCAGGAGGGAACGGCGGCCTTGATCGCGCGGTGGTCGGGGTAGGTTGCGTGCCGAAGATCCATGCTGGCAAGTCTGTTACATCCGGCCGCCCTAGTCGCGACCCGGGCGAATTCGATTGCCGCGCCGCCACGCGACTGCAATGCTGTCGGCCGTGGCAGCCTCATTCGCGACCAAGCCCACGCTCCAGGGCGATCTGGTCACCTTGCGCCCGTTCGAGCCGAGCGACCTGCCGACCATGGCCGCGGCGATCGCCGACCCGGAGGTCGGCCGGCTGACCGGCAGCTACAACTCCTCTGCGGAGCTCGGGTCCGGCGGGTCGGTCATCGACGACGAGCTGCGCGGCTGGTATCTCAGCCGCGGTGAGCAGGTCGACCGGCTGGATCTCGCGGTCGTCGACCGAGCCGCCGGCGGGTGCGTGGGCGAGGTCGTGCTCAACCAGTACGACGAGGGGTCGTCGTCGTGCAACTTCCGGACGCTCCTCGGCCAGGGCGGCCGCGGTCGCGGCCTCGGCACCGAGGCCGCCCGCCTGATCGTCGGGTACGGCTTCGACGATCTCGGGCTCCATCGCATCTCGTTGGAGGTGTACGACTTCAACCCGCGAGCGCGCCGCGCGTACGAGAAGGTCGGGTTCGTCGCCGAGGGGCGGCTACGCGACGCTCTCCGGTTCGACGGCGAGTGGATCGACGCGACGGTGATGTCGATGCTGTCGACCGACCCGAGGCCGTGATGCCCGCCGAGTTCGTGCGCTATCGATCGCCGGAGGAGGACAGCGATCGGTGGCGTGGCTTCTCTTTCCGCGATGGTGACATCGTCATCAGCACCCGGTCGAAGAGCGGTACGACCTGGGTGCAGATGATCTGCGCGCTGCTCGTACACCAGGAGCCGGACCTGCCCGAGCCGCTCGCGGCGCTGTCGCCGTGGCTCGACTGGCTGGTCACACCGCGCGACGAGGTGTACGAGCGGCTGGCCCGGCAGTCGTACCGCCGGGTCATCAAGACGCACACGCCGCTCGACGGCGTGCCGATCGACCATCGCGCGACCTACATCGTGGTCGCGAGGCACCCTCTGGACATGGCGGTGTCGCTGTATCACCAGGGCGACAACATCGACCGCGAGCGCGTCGCGGAGCTGACCGGCGGCGAGGTGCAGACACGTCGCGCTCGGCCGAACCTGCACGACTGGCTGCTCGCGTGGATCGACTCCGACGCCGACCCGCGTGCCGAGCTGGACTCGCTGCCGGGTGTGATGTGGCATCTGCGCGATGCGTGGGCGCGTCGGCAGGCGCCGAACATCCTGCTCGTCCGGTACGCCGATCTGGCACGCGACCTCGATGGCCAGATGCGTGACCTGGCGGCGCGGCTCGGCATCGCGGTCGATGATCGGCGCTGGTCGAGCCTGGTCGAGGCGGCGTCGTTCGAGCAGATGCGCACTCGGTCCACGCGACTGGTCACGGCGCTGCCGGGCGTACTCAAGGACGAGCAGGCGTTCTTCCGCCGGGGAACACCCGGGGCCGGACGCGAGGTGCTCACGCCCGCGGAGCTCGAACGCTACGAGCGCCGCGCCGCCCAGCTCGCGCCGCCGGATCTGCTCGGCTGGCTGCATGACGGCGGCTGACGTCACAGGCGGCGGTTACCCTCGACTCATGTGCCGCAACATACGTACCCTTCACAACTTCGAGCCGGTCGCGACCCGAGACGAGGTGCATGACGCCGCGCTGCAGTACGTGCGCAAGCTCAGCGGGTCCACCAAGCCCTCGCGCGCCAACGAGGAGGCCTTCGACCGTGCGGTCGACGAGGTGGCGGCCGCGACCGAGCGGCTGCTCGAGTCGCTGGTGACCAGCGCGCCACCGAAGGATCGCGAGGTCGAGGCCGCCAAGGCCAAGGCGCGCGCCGCCAAGCGCTACGCGACCGTATAGGCGTGGCGATACCGGCCTGGTACTGCCGGCCGGCCGCACGGCGGTGGACCTGCCCGCCCGTCAGCGGCGACCCGACAGCGTTTCACCGCGGCCTCGACGGGTACGCGCCGACGCCGCTCGTCGCGGTGCCGCACATCGCCGAGCAGCTCGGCGTCGGCCGCGCGTACGTCAAGGACGAGTCGACCAGGCTCGGGCTGCCCGCGTTCAAGGTGCTCGGGGCGTCCTGGGCGATCCACCGGGCGCTCGAGGAGTCGCCGGGTGAGGTGACCACGCTCGTCACCGCCACCGATGGCAACCACGGCCATGCGGTCGCGCGCACGGCCAGGCTGCTCGGTCTGAACGCAGAGGTGTTCGTGCCCCGCGGCGTGGAGCCGGTCGTGGTCGCCGCGATCGGCGGCGAGGGGGCCGACGTGACCGTGCTCGACGCGGCGTACGACGACGCCGTCGCGACCGCAGCGCACGCCGCGGAACGTACCGGCGGGCTGCTCATCCAAGACACCGCCTGGCCGGGGTACGAGCGGGTGCCCGGCTGGATCGTCGACGGCTACACGACACTGCTCGACGAGATCGACGCCCAACTCGCCGATGCCATGCTCGGCGGCCCCGACCTCGTCGCCGTGCCGGTCGGCGTGGGCTCGCTCGCCCAGGCCGTCGTACGCCACTACCGACGCGGCGGCCGCGCACCGGCCGTGCTGTCGGTCGAGCCCACTGCGGCGCCATGCACGATCGCGAGCCTCGATGCGGGAGAACCCGTCACCGTACCTACCGGCACGACCTCGATGGCGGGCCTGAACTGCGGCACGCTCTCCAGCCTCGCCTGGCCGGTGCTGCGCGACGGACTCGATGCTGCCGTCACCGTCACCGACGACGACACGGCCTCGGCGATCGAGCAGCTGGCCGCGGCTGACATCGCGGCGGGCCCCAGTGGCGCCGCCTCGCTTGCCGGTACGACGAGCGCGCTCGCGAAGCCGTCCCGACGCGACGACCTCGGCGTCGACGACGGATCGACCGTCGTCGTACTCAGCACCGAAGGGCCGCTTGCGGGGCGTTCAGGTAAGTAGGCACAAACGACTTATCGGATCGCGATAACGGCGGTTCTGCCGCGGCCCAATCCGGCTCACAATCGGTCCACCCTTCGCCCCAGCCGAGGAGTGATCGTGAGAGCAGTGCGAGTTCACGAGTACGGCGAGCCACCGACTCTCGACGACGTACCCGACGCGGGCATCGAGGATCCGCTCGACGTTCTGGTACGCGTCGACGCGGCGGGAGTCTGCCGCACGGACCTGCACATCATCGAGGGGCAGTGGGCCGAGAAGAGCGGGGTCGAGCTGCCGTACATCATCGGCCACGAGAACGCCGGCACCGTTGTCGAGGTGGGCAGCGCGGTCTCGACCGTTGCGCCGGGCGACACGGTCATCCTGCATCCGCTCGTCACCTGCGGCCTGTGCCGCGCCTGTCGCGAGGGAGACGACGTTCACTGCACCAACTCGCGGTTCCCCGGCATCGACTGCGACGGTGGCATGGCCGAGCTGCTTCGTACCTCCGTACGCTCGGTGGTCACGCTCGACGACGGACTCGCACCGGCCGAGGTCGCCGCACTCGCCGATGCGGGCCTCACCGCGTACCACGCCGTACGCAAGGCGGCGCCGTTGCTCTACCCGGGCAGCCAGGTCGTGATGATCGGTGCGGGCGGGCTCGGCCACATCGGGCTGCAGGTGCTCGCGGCACTGACTCCAGCGGAGATCACGGTCGTTGACCGATCGGCCGAGGTGCTGGAGCGGGCGTCCGAGCTCGGCGCGCACCATGTCGTACGCAGCGACGGAACGCAGGTCGAGCAGGTGCTCGACAACACCAAAGGTCTTGGGGCGCAGGTCGTCCTCGACTTCGTCGGCGAGAGCGGCACGGAGGCCGACGGGGTGCGCATGACGCGCGACGCCGGCTCGTACTTCGTGATCGGGTACGGCGGCCGCGTCGACGTGCCGACGATCGACTTCGTATCGCGCGAGATCAACGTGATCGGCAACCTGGTCGGCTCGTACAACGACCTCGCCGAGCTGATGACCCTCACGGCGCACGGCAAGGTGCGTCTCGCGACGAAGGACTACCCGTTCGAGCAGGCAATCACTGCGCTCGACGATCTAGACGCCGGCCGTATCCCGGGCGGTCGCGCGATCCTCTCTCGGTAAGGAGCCCCATGTACACCAAGAACGGCGAGTCCTACTTCATCGTCGACAGCCACGTACACGCGTGGGACGCGACGCCGGCGAACCAGGCGAACCGGTACGGCGAGGGGTTCATCAACTGCTTCTACGACTACCACCGAAACCTCAGCCCAGAGGACCGGGTCTGGACCCTCGAGGAGTTCCAGAAGCAGAGCGAGGACCGGATCATCAAGGACCTCTTCACCGATGGATATGTCGACAAGGCGATCTTCCAGCCGACGTACCTGACGGACTTCTACGTGAACGGGTTCAATACGACCGAACAGTGCGGTGCACTCGCCGAAAAGCATCCGGACCGGTTCATCGTCAACGGGAGTTGGGATCCGCGTGACGGTGAGGAGGGCCTGGAGATGCTCGCCCGGTTGGCCGAGCGCTGGCAGCTCAAGGGAATCAAGCTCTACACGGCCGAGTGGAAGGGCGCCTCGAAAGGCTGGAAGCTCAGCGACCCTTGGTCGTACCGCTACCTGGAGAAGTGCCTCGAGCTCGGCATCCGCAACATCCACGTGCACAAGGGCCCGACGATCTATCCGCTCAACCGCGACGCGTTCGACGTCGCCGATGTCGACGACGCGGCCTCCGAGTTTCCCGACCTACGGTTCATCGTCGAGCATGTCGGCCTGCCCCGACTAGAGGACTTCTGCTGGATCGCGACCCAGGAACCCAATGTGTACGGCGGTCTGGCCGTTGCGATGCCGTTCATCCACACCCGGCCGCGGTACTTCGCACAGATCATCGGCGAGCTCATGTACTGGATCGGCGAGGACCGCATGACGTTCTCCAGCGACTACGCGATCTGGACTCCGCAGTGGCTGATCGAGCGGTTCGTCGACTTCGAGATCCCTGCCGAGCTGGATGAGTACGCTCCGCTCACGACGGCGGCGAAGAAGAAGATCCTCGGGCTCAATGCCGCTCACCTGTACGACATCGACGTACCGCCGGAGTTACGACTGACCGAGACCGCGACGGCGGTGGCGTGACATGACGGCGACCCTCATGCGGGAGCGGGTACACGCCGCACTGTGCTCGGTGCGTGATCCCGAGCTGGACGAGGCGATCACCGAGCTCGGCTTCGTACGCTCCATCGACGTCGACGGCACAAGTGTCGCCATCGAGCTGCGGCTACCCACGTACTTCTGCGCACCGAACTTCGCGTACCTGATGGTGGCTGACGCCCACGACGCGGCCTCGACGGTGCCGGGTGTCGCCTCCGTACGCGTGACCCTCGTCGACCACTTCGCATCCGACGAGATCAACCAAGGCGTTGCAGCATCGAAGGGATTCGCCGGCTCGTTCCCGGGTCAAGCCGTCGATGAGCTTTCGAAGCTGCGACTGACGTTCCTGCGCAAGGCGCATTCCGCCTGCCAGGAACGAGTGGCAGCGGCGCTGATCCGGGCCGGACGGGTACCCGAGGATCTGGCGACCGTGACGTTGGCCGATGCGGAGCCTGGATCCGACGCGGAGCGGCTGGTACGCCGGCGCGCCGAGCTCGGGTTGCCGTCCGGGCCGGACGCGCCGCTGCTCGTACACGACGATGGCGAGCCCATCGAGGACGAGGACATTCCTGGGCGGTTGCAGTTCGCGCGCACCACCCGAATCAGCATCGAGGGCAATGCCGGTCTCTGTCGCGGGCTGCTGGCGGTACGCTACGGCGAGGGGGCGGACTCGGGCTAGACGGACCCAGGAGCGGGGTAGATGACGGTGGTTGCGCAGGATATTGGGCTCTCCTTGCCGGAGGCTTCCGTTCGAGTCGACGCGCCAGTCGCGGGAACGGTCAAGTCGGTTGCCCGTGCGTTCCGCGCTCTCGAGTACGTCGCTACGCGGCGCGACGGGGCGTCCGCGAAGGAGATCGCGGCGCACCTCGACATCGCGCTCCCGTCCACGTACCACCTGCTCGCCACCCTCGTCGAGAGCGGCTACCTGGTGCACCTCGCGAACAACGCGCGGTTCGGGCTCGGCTACCAGATTCGTGTCCTCGAGCAGGGGTTGACGCACCAGCTCGAGGTGCCGAAGGCGATCCAGGATGCGATCGGTCACCTGCATGCGGAGGCCGATGCCGCGGCGTACTACGCCGTCTACCGCGAGACCGAGGTCGTCCTCGCGCACGTCGTCGACTCCGACCGGCGACCGCGGGTCCGGGTCCTCGAGGTCGGCTTCCACGAGGCGACGCATGCGACGGCGTTCGGCAAGGTGATGCTCGCGGCGATGACCGTCCAGCAGCGACAGGAGTACATCCGTCGCGTCGGGCTTCGGGCCTGCACCGGCAAGACGATCACCGACCCCGACGCGCTCGAGCAGCATCTCGCCCACGTACGCGAGTCGGGCATCGCACTCGAGATCGGCGAGTTCCAGGACCGGATCGCCTGCATGGCAGCGCCCGTACGTACGCCTGCGGGCGAGGTGGTCGCCTCGGTCGCGATCTCCTTCCCGAAGGCGCTGTTCGCGAAGCACCGCTGGGATCTCGAACGCGCCGTGCGGCACGGTGCACTCGTCGCGAACCGGGCGCTCAGCGCACGATAGGGTCCTGCGCCAGACACGAGCGCCCAACCCCAACTCGGAGGAGCAGCATGATCTTCATCGTCGTCAGGTTCACGGTCAAGTCCGAGCACCGCGACGAGTGGCTGGATCGCGTTCGACCGTTCACCGAGGCCACGCGCGGCGAGCCGGGCAACCTCTGGTTCGACTGGTCACGCAGCGTCGACGATCCCGACGAGTTCGTGCTCGTCGAGGCGTTCCGCGATGCCGACGCCGGTGCCGATCACGTGTCGAACCCGCACTTCCAGGCCGGGCTCGACACGATGCGTCCGATGCTGGCGACGACGCCGGACATCATCAACGTCGATATGCCCGGCGACGGTTGGTCGCGAATGGCCGAGCTGGAGCTCGACGACTAGGCCGACACATCTCAACGTCGGCTCAGGCGGAGGAAGGAATCTGCCTTTGGCTCAGACGGTGCGGCCAAAGGCAGATTCCTTCGTCGCACCCGCGATGACGGACGAGAGCAGTCCGCTAGGTTCGATAGATCTCGAACCAACGGTGAAGGGGGTAGCAATGGTCATCCGGGTCGGCATCATCGGGGCGAGTCCCGATCACGGCTGGGCGTTCCGGTCGCACGTGCCCGCGATCGAGAGTGTTCGGGGGGATCGAGGTCTCGGCGGTCGCGACGACCCGTGCGGAAACCGCCCGCCGCGGTGCCGAACGCGCCGGCGCGAAGCACTGGTACACGTCGGCTCGCGACCTCGCCGCGAGCCCGCAGGTGGACGTCGTCGTCGTGTCGGTACGCGTGCCGTACCACCGAGAGCTGATCGAGGAGGCGTACGCCGCGGGCAAGCACGTGCTGTCCGAGTGGCCGCTGGCGCTCGATCACGACGAGGCCGAGGCACTCGTCGACCGCATTCCGGCCGGGGTATGTACCTTCGTCGGCCTCCAGGGGAGATTCGACCCGGCGATCCGTGAGGCGCGAAGACTGGTGCAGGACGGCGCGCTGGGCGCGCTGCAGTCGGTCTCGGCGTGGTCGTCGCACGGCAAGGGTGCGGGCGGTCGAATCATCGCCCCCTTCGCGTACACCCTCGACGACTCCACCCGAGCCGGGAACTCGCAGGTCCACGCGGGTCACTTCGTCGATCTGCTCGACCACGTGCTCGGCGGCATCGAGTCCGAGGCCCGGCTGACCTCGCAGCGTCGTACGAAGTACGAGGTCGACGACGGGTCGTCCGTGGAAGCGTCGGCGCCGGACACGATGACGCTGACGTTCCGCGCCAACGAGGCGGCGCTCGGGGCGGCCGTGATGTGGGAAGGTGCGCCGAGCCCGCAGCGCTCGATGGCAATCGCGGGCGAGCTCGCAACACTGCTGCTCGACGGTCACCCGGGAGGCGCGCCGGGCTCCAACCAGCCCCAGATGGCGGCGTGGTCGCTTCGGCTGCAGGACGAGTCGGGCGTACGCGACGTGCCGATCCCGGCTCATGGGTCCGGGCTCCCGCTCGAGGCCCGCAACACGGCGGAGCTGTGGGCCGCGATCCGCGACGACGTGGACGATGGCGGAAGCCGCGCGCCGACGTTCACCGACGCGCTGCGCCTGCATCGGCTGATCGCGCCATAACGCGACTCGGTCAAGCGAGGAAGTCGGCGACTCGCTCCTTCGGGCGGCCGATGATCGCCCGGTCGCCGCGAACGAGAACCGGGCGCTGCATCAGCCGCGGATGCTCGACCAGAAGGTCGGCGACCGCCTCCGGTGTTGTGTAGCGGTCGGCGTCCAGACCCTGCTGCTTGAAGAACGCGTCCTTGCGCACGAGGTCGGCGGGCGGATCCTCGAGCTTCGCGATGAGCGCGAGCAACTGGCCGCGGTCGAGCGGCATCTTGAGGTACTCGACGACGTCGGCGTCGCCGCCGGCGACCTGGTCGTACGCGTGCCGAGACGTCGAGCAGCGGGGATTGTGGAACAGGGTCAGATCGGCCATGGCGCCACGATCTCACGGCCATTCGACGAAACTCGGTCGACGCCGAGCGCGGGGCGTGCTTCGATGCGCCGGTGAGTGGCTGGTGGCAGCGAACGGACTATCCGCGCTCCTCGACGTACGACCCGGAGTGGCTGCTGTCGCTCGACATGGGGCCGAACCCGCTCTGGCTGCTCGAGGACCTGCTCGTGGACCTGGTGATTCCGCCCGGGGCACGGGTGCTCGATCTCGGGTCCGGACTCGGTGCGACCTCGGTGTTCCTGGCGCGGGAGTTCGGTGCCGAGGTGTGGGCGACCGACCTGTGGGTGTCCGAAGCCGCCGCGACGAAGGTGATCGCGGACTGCGGCGTCGAGGACCTCGTGCACGTCGTCAATGCCGACGTACGCTCCCTGTCGTACGACAACGAGCAGTTCGACGTCATGGTCAGCATCGACTCGTGGGAGTACTTCGGCACCGACGACCGGGTACTGCCGTCGCTGCTGCGAGTGCTGCGTCCTGGTGGGCGGATCGGCATCGCCACCCCTTGTCTTCGTGAAGAGTTCGCGACGTACGAGGAGTGTCCTGCCCACGTACGCGAGGTCGTCGGCTGGGAGGCGGCCGCGTGGCACTCGCCGGACTGGTGGCGTGCGCAGTGGGCGCGCACCGGTCTGGTCGACGTCACGTCATGTCGAGCGCAGGAGCGCGGCTGGTCGGACTGGCTGGCCTGGACACAGGCGCTCGACGCGCGCGATCCGGGCAGTCAGCGGGCGGTGCTCGACATGCTCGAGGCGGACGGTGGAGCCAACCTGTCGTTCGCGATGGTGACCGCAGTCAAGCGCTGACTGGTTTCGGTACTCGCGAGAAGTACGGGCACCCGTCGATCCTCACCGGCCGCCGGCAACCCGCAGCGTCGTGCCTGTGACGTACGACGCGGCGTCGCTCAGCAGCCAAGCGATCGCGTCGGCGACCTCCGCCGGCTCACCTGCTCGGCCCAACGGCACCTTCGGGCCTACTCGCTCGACGCGGTCGGGCTCGCCGGCTTCGGCGTGGATGTCGGTGCGCACAATGCCCGGTGCGACGCCGACGACGCGGACACCGTCGGCGGCGACCTCCTGCGCGAGGCCGACCGTCATTGCGTCGACTCCCGCCTTCGCGGCGGCGTACTGGACGTACTCGCCGGGCGAGCCCAGCGTGGCCGCGCCGGACGAGACGTTCACGAGTACGCCGCCGCGGCCGCCGAACGAGGTCGACAACGCACGTACGGCGGCTCGGGCGACGAGCAGTGCGGAGGTGAGGTTCAGGTCGACCGTGCGCCGGACGACGTCGACGGGCGTATCGGACAACGGGCCGATATGGAAGGTTGCGCCGGCGTTGTTGACCACGCCGGTCGGCGTGCCGCACTCGGCCGCTGCCGCGAACAATGCCTCGATTCCGGCCGTCTCAAGCAGGTCGGCGCGTACCGTCAGGCAGTCGACTCCCTGCTCGCGTACGCCGGCGGCCGTCTGTTCGGCGGCGGCCGCATCGCGGGCGTACCCCAGCACCAGGTCGTGTCCGGCGGAGGCGAGGCGCAGGGCGGTGGCGGCGCCGATGCCGCGCGTACCGCCGGTGATCAGGGTCAGCGGTCGTGTCATGGGACGAGTCAACCAGGCAGGTCGAGGTCGAGCTCGAGCCAGTCGGCGAGATCGCGGATCTCGTGGTCGATCGCGGCCGTCATCGTCTTGGTGAACCTGACGTCTCGATGAATCGCGTCGACCCGGAGCACCCGTGCCTTGCGGTCGGCCGTCGCATCCACCTTGCCGACCAGGCGGTCGCCGTAGAGGATCGGCAGCGCGAAGTAGCCCCAGCGTCGCTTGGCCGCGGGCTTGTACATCTCGAGCTGGTAGTCGAAGTCGAAAAGCTCGGCCATCCGCGAGCGGTCGTACACGAGCCGATCGAGCGGCGACAGCAGCGCGGCGCGCCCCGAGAACGGCTGCCCGAGCTGAGCCGGGTCGACCCGCCACTCGCCGCGGACGCCGTCGATGACGGCGGGCTCACCGGCGGTGCCGACGTCGTTCGGCTCGACCGGGCACGCGGTCGTCTTGCCTCGCGCGATGCCGAGCGCGCGCAGCCGCGTCTCATCGCGTAGGAGCCGCGCCTCGGGAGCCGGTACGACCGCGTCGTCGGGGTAGACACGAACCGCCAAGTCCCACAGGCGATCACGGCCCTTATGGCCCGCCGTCGCGATCTCGCCGCGCTGCTCCATCAGGTCGAGCATCATCCTGACATTGCGATTGTTGTTCCACCCGGTCGAGCGCCACGGCACGATGCAGGTGTCCGGGATATCGCGTGCGGTGAGCGGGCCGGAGAGCTCGAGTCGGGCGGTGATGTCGCGGTGGCACGCGTCGTTGTCGTCGATCCAGTCGCGCTGAGCCAGCATCCACTCGGCGACATCACCCGAGCCCGGCCAGGCGGCCATGTCGGCGCGGTAGAGCGCAAGATCCTGCGCGGGCCGGATGAACCCGCGCAGCTCGACCATGCTGCCGTCGGCGAGTGCCCGCTCGAGGTCGCCGGGTGCGTACGTCGAGCCGAGGCGGCTCCACGAGCTGAGATCGGCGTTCGGGGCGATGGCGGACGTCTGGTCGACCTGGAGAAGGCTCAGGCGCCGCACCATCTCATGCAGGTCGGCGGGTCGCGCGGCATCGAGCAGCTGCGCGCGTACGGCGATGCGGCGCGCATCGGTGCGAGACAGTTCGTGTGCTGCCACGTCCGGCAGACTAGGCGAGTGAACAGACAACCGCGATAGGGGAGCTGCACATGGTGATCGTGGCGGGACATCTCATCGTCGGCCCAGCGGATCGCGAGTCGTACCTCGCGGGGTGCGCGAGCGTGGTCGAGCAGGCGCGGAGTACGCCAGGCTGCATCGACTTCGCGATCAGCGCCGACGTGGTCGACCCCGCGCGTATCGACATCTACGAGCGTTGGGAGTCACGAGAAGCCGTCGAGGCGTTCCGTGGCAGCGGTCCCAGCGACGAACAGGGTGCGGCGATCCTCTCCGCGTCCGTGTCCGAGTACGACGTGGCGGACGTACGCCCGCTGACCTGACTCAAACCGTCTGCGCTGGACCTACCCGTGGCCGGCAGTGATCTGACAGCGGGTTGGCAGCGCCGTCGCTCATCGTCGGGGCATGAAGGCGCGACACGACATCTACTGGACGCAGGGCCTCCACCGTGCCCTGCAGCAGCAACCGGATGGGATCGCCACCATCTTCGGCGAACGGACACGTACCTTTACCGAGCAGGCCGATCGAGTGGCTCGGCTGGCCGGCGCGCTGCGCGAGCTGGGCGTACGCGACGGGGCTCGCGTCGGCATCCTCGGTCTCAACTCCGATCGTCTCGCCGAGGCTGCGCTTGCGATCCCGTGGGCCGACGGGGTGATCGACGTGGTCGACATCGTGCGGGCGCCGTTCGAGATGGCGCCGATGCTCGCCGAGGCCGAGACGAGCATCCTGCTCGTCGATGACGCGTTCGCGGGATTCGTGCCGCAGATCAGGGCGGCGTACGCGGGCCTTCGGTCGGTCATCCACATGGGGGACGGGCCGCCGCCGGCGGACACGACGGCCTTCGAGGCGCTCATCGCGGGCACCGCCCCTGTCCCCGACGCCCGACGCGGCGGTGACGAGCTGGCCGCGCTCGTCCACACCGGCGGGACGACGGAGCTGCCCAAGGCCGTGATGCACACCGGCGGCTCGATGTTGAGCCTGGCCCAGGCCTTCGGCGCGACTCTTCCGGAGTTCGTACGGCCGGGCACGAGGCTCCTGCAGGTGACACCGATGTCACATGTATCGGGTGTTGGTACGTGTCTCGCGACCTCGCAGTACGGCAACACGCTCGTACCGCTGCCGAGATTCGACCCGGCCGTCGTGCTCGAGATGGTCGAGGCGCACCGGATCACGGCGATGTTCGTCGTGCCGTCGATGCTGCAGCAGGTCGTGGACCACCCGGACGCGGCGCGGCGCGACCTCGACAGTCTTCGGCTCGTCTTCTACGGGGGGTCACCGATCACCGAGCGGCTGCTGGAACGTACCGAAGCGGTCTTCCCGCACGCCGGATTCGGCCAGGTCTACGGCATGACGGAGACGATGTCGTGCACGTTGATGACCCCTGCGGACCACCGGCCCGGACCTCAACGCCGGTCCGCGGGCAGGACTGCCATTCATTCCGAGCTGCGGGTCGTTGACGCGGACGACGTCGACGTACCGACGGGCACGCCGGGCGAGATCCTGCTGCGCGGGCCGGGGGTGATGCAGGGGTACTGGAACGACCCCGACGCCACGACACAGGTACTTCGAGGCGGGTGGGTGCACACCGGCGACATCGGGTACCTCGACGAGGCCGGTTATGTCTACGTGGTCGACCGGGTAAAGGACGTGATCGTGGTCGGTGGCGACAACGTGCACTCGACCGAGGTGGAGAACGCGTTGGCTTCCCATCATGACGTGGCCGCGTGCGCTGTGATCGGGGTCCCCGACGACGGCACCGGCGAACAGGTGCACGCGGTCGTCGTACCGCGTCCCGGCGCCAGCCCGGATCCCGAGCAGTTAGCGAAGCACTGCGCCGCGTACCTGGCCGAGTTCAAGGTCCCGAAGGGCTGGGAGTTCGTCGAGGCGCTGCCGACGTCGCCGACGGGCAAGGTGCTCAAGCGCGAGCTGCGTAAGCCGCACTGGGAAGGCAGGGAGCGCCAGGTGAACTGACCGCGCCACGCTCGGGCGGCTCCGCCCTGAGGTTTGCCTTGGAAGGCAAACCTTACCCCGTTTCCATATTAAGGTCCCGCCGAGGTACGGATTCCCGCCAATCCCGCCAACCTTGATTGGCCGGAATCCGTACCTCGGCGGGAATCGGCTCGTTGTCAGCCGGCGTACTTTGTCAGCCGGCGTACTCGACACCCGTCGCGTGGATGGGGCAGTAGCCGAACGGGTTCTTGGCGAGGTACTGCTGGTGGTAGTCCTCGGCGTAGTAGTACGTCTGCAGCGGCTCGATCGTCGTGGTGATCTCGCCGTAGCCGCGCTCGGTCATCGCCTTCTGGTACGCGGCGCGCGACGCCTCGGCGGCCGCCTGCTGCTCGTCGCTGGTCGTGCGGATCAACGACCGGTACTGCGTGCCGCGGTCGTTTCCCTGACGCATGCCCTGCGTCGGGTCGTGGTTCTCCCAGAACACCTTGAGCAGCTGCTCGTACGTCACCACTGCGGGGTCGAAGATCACCCGCACCACCTCGGCGTGGCCCGTGCGCGCAGAGCAGACCTCCTCGTACGTGGGGTTCGGGGTGCTGCCGCCGGCGTACCCGACCGACGTCGACCACACGCCCGGGATCTCCCAGAACGTCTTCTCCTCGCCCCAGAAGCAGCCGAGACCGAAGACGGCAACGCGGTACCCCGCGGGTGGGTCGGCCTCGATCGGAGTGCCCAGCACCGCATGCGTGGTGCCGACCTCGAACGGCCGCGTGTCGCGACCCCGCAGCGCGTCGTCGCTGGTGACGAGTCGGGTCTTGTCCTGACCGAAGATCATGGGCGCCTCCTAGGTGGTCCACCAGGCACAACGAACGAGATGCGCCTATCCTTCCCGACGTGGTTGATGAGACAGACATCCGACACCTGCGGAGATGCGTCGAGCTCGCGGAGGAGGCGCTCGAGGCCGGCGACGAGCCCTTCGGCTCCGTGCTCGTCGACGCCGACGGACGCGTACGCGCGGAAGACCGCAACCGCACGGCAGACGGCGACCAGACCCGGCACCCGGAGTTCGAGCTCGCCCGCTGGGCGGCGGAGAACCTGAACCCCGAAGAGAGACCCGCGGCTACCGTCTACACCTCCGGCGAGCACTGCCCGATGTGCTCGGCCGCACACGCGTGGGTCGGGCTCGGCCGCATCGTGTACGCGAGCTCATCGGCGCTGATGGCGCAGTGGGCAGCCGAACTCGGTGCCGAGCCGTCTCCCGTACGCGCGTTGCCGATCCAGGAGGTCGCGCCGGGCATCGAGGTCGATGGCCCCGTGCCCGAGCTGGCCGAACAGGTGCACGCGCTCGTACGCCGGCTGCATGCCGGCTCGTCCGGGGGCTAGGCTCGCGCACGTGACTGACCACGGCTTCGAGACCCGAGCAATTCACGCCGGCCAGGAACCCGATCCGCGTACGGGCGCGGTCGTGCCGGCGATCTACGCCACCAGCACCTACAAGCAGGACGGTGTCGGTGGGCTACGTGAGGGGTACGAGTACTCGCGCAGTGCCAATCCGACCCGCACCGCGCTCGAGGAGTGCCTGGCCAGCCTCGAGCAGGGTTCGCGCGGGTTCGCGTTCGCGAGCGGTCTCGCCGCGGAAGACACCCTGCTGCGCGCCCTGACCCGGCCCGGCCAGCATGTCGTCATTCCCGACGACGCGTACGGCGGCACGTACCGGCTGTTCGAGGGGGTCGAGAAGCACTGGGGACTCGCGTACACGCCGGTGTCGGTCACCGACGTGGACGCGGTGCGCGACGCCATCCGGCCGGGAGAGACGCGCATCGTCTGGGTCGAGACGCCGACCAACCCGCTACTGAACATCGCCGACATCCAGGCCGTCGCTGACGTCGCGCACAAGGCCGACGCCCTGCTCGTCGTCGACAACACCTTCGCCTCGCCGTACCTGCAGCAACCGCTGACGCATGGCGCCGACATCGTCGTGCACTCGACCACCAAGTACGCCGGTGGCCACTCCGACGTGGTCGGCGGTGCGCTGGTCGTACGAGACGCCGAGCACGCCGAGCCGATCGCGTACCACCAGAACGCGGTCGGCGCGGTCGCCGGCCCGTTCGACTCGTGGCTCGTGCTGCGCGGGCTGAAGACGCTCGGACTCCGGATGGACCGGCACAGCCACAACGCCGAGCAGATCGTCGACTTCCTGCAGGGCCGCGACGAGGTGAGCGAGGTGATCTACCCCGGTCTCGCCGAGCACCCCGGCCGCGAGATCGCCAAGCGGCAGATGAAGCGCTTCGGCGGCATGGTGTCTTTCCGGATGCGCGACGGCGAGCAGGCGGCGGTCGACCTGGTCAACCGCACCGAGCTGTTCACGCTCGCGGAGTCGCTCGGCGGTGTCGAGTCGCTGATCGAGCATCCGTGCCGGATGACGCACGCCTCGGCGGCGGGCTCGCCGCTCGAGGTGCCGCCCGACCTCGTACGCCTCTCCGTCGGTATCGAGACCGGGTCCGACCTGGTGGCCGACCTGGAGCACGCTTTCGAGGCCAGCAAGGCCTGACATGGGGCGATGGGGGAAGCGGCTCGAACGCCAGCGGGCGATTCTGAACCGCGACGTCGGCCGCGTCGTCGACGGCGACGAGCTCGCCGAGGAGCTTGCGCCCACGCGGGAGCAGCCCGAACACGACGCGCGCGGTGTCGAGGAGTCGCCGCACGTACGCCGTCTCGACATACCGATCGGGGTCGAGCGGGCCGCCGCATGGGGCTGGCGGGTCTTGGTCATCGCGCTGGCGAGCTACGTCGTCTACCGGATCCTGTCGTTCTTCTCCGACATCACGGTGCCGATCGCGATCGCCGTACTCATGACGGCGCTCGGCATCCCGTTCGTCGATGCGCTCGTGCGGCTCCGGGTCCCTCGCGTACTCGCCACCATCGTCGTCGTGCTCGCGGGCATCGCCGTGATCGTCGGCATCCTCACGCTCGTCGGCCAGCAGGTCATCGCCCAGATCGACGACCTGCGTACGTCCGTCGCCGACGGACTCGGCGAGATCCAGGACTGGTTGCGCGACGGCCCGTTGGGGTTGTCCGACGAGCAGCTCGACTCCTGGATCGACCGCGCCCAGCACGCCGTCCAGGGCGACGACGGTGAGGTCGTGCAGCGCGCGACCGAGTTCGGGTCGCGTCTGACGCACGTCGCGGCCGGTACGTTCATCGTGATCTTCTCGACGTTCTTCTTCCTGTACGAGGGTGAGCGCATCTGGCGGTTCATCGTGGCGCTGGTGCCGCGCAAGGCGCGGGAGGCGGTTGACGGGTCCGGGCATGTCGCGTGGATCTCGCTGACCGCCTTCGTACGCGCGACCGTGCTCGTCGCGTCGGTCGATGCGGTCGCGATCGCGTTCGCGGCGTGGCTGTTGGGCGTACCGTTGGTGTTCGCGATCGGCATGCTGGTCTTCCTCGGCGCGTTCGTGCCGATCGTGGGTGCGTTCGTGTCCGGGATCGTCGCCGTGCTGGTCGCTCTCGTCGACCAAGGCTTCTGGACCGCAGTGCTCATGCTGGTCGCCGTGCTGCTCGTGCAGCAGCTCGAGTCGCACGTACTCCAGCCGTTCCTGATGGGCCGGCTCGTACGCGTGCACCCGCTCGCGATCATCCTCGCGATCGCGGCCGGCATCACGATCTCCGGCGTGGTCGGCGCGCTCGTCGCCGTGCCGACCGCCGCATGCGCGAATGCCGTGGTGCGCTACCTGGCGGGGCGCTACGGCGAGCAGGCCGACCTGTCGCGCGAACCCGAGGCGGCGGCGGCCCGCTGACGCCCGGAAGGTCCTAGAGTCGTCCCATGCAGCACACCCCCACCGTCACGATCGACGACGTACGCGCGGCGGCGACCCTGCTCGGCGACGTCGCGTTGACCACGCCGATCGAGGTCTCCCGATCGCTCTCCGCGATGACCGACGTACCCGTCCTGCTCAAGTGCGAGCATCTGCAGCGCGCGGGTTCGTTCAAGATCCGCGGCGCGTACGTTCGCATCGCCAACCTCAGCGAGGAGGAGCGTGCCCGCGGGGTCGTCGCGGCGAGTGCCGGCAACCACGCGCAGGGCGTTGCGTTGGCGGCGTCGCTGCTCGGTACGAAGTCGACCGTCTTCATGCCGGAGGGTGCCCCCATCCCCAAGGAGAAGGCGACCCGCGCGTACGGCGCGGACATCCGGTTCACCGGCGAGAGTGTCGACGACTGCCTGGTCGCGGCCACGGAGTTCGCCGAAGCGACCGGCGCGGTGCTGATCCATCCGTTCGATCACGTCGACATCGTCGCGGGGCAGGCGACGGTCGGGCTCGAGATCGTCGAGCAGGTGCCCGACGTGGCGACCGTCATCGTGCCGGTCGGCGGCGGCGGACTGGCGGCCGGCATCGCGAGCGCGATCGGCGAGCTGCGTCCCGACGTACGCGTCGTCGGTGTGCAGGCCGAGCGGGTCGCGGCGTACCCCGAGTCGCTTCGTGCCGGCCACCCCGTCGCCGTTCCGGGACGCACGACCATGGCCGACGGCATCGCCGTACGCAGGCCGGGCGACGTTCCGTTCGCGGCGATCTCGGCGAATGTCGACGAGATCCTGACCGTCTCCGAGGAGGCGCTGAGCAGGGCGATGCTGTTGCTGCTCGAACGGGCGAAGCAGCTCGTCGAGCCCGCCGGCGCCGCCGCGGTCGCCGCGCTGTTGGACAACCGCGACAAGTTCGAGGGCCCCGTGGTGTGCGTTCTCAGCGGCGGCAACGTCGACCCGCTGCTGCTCATCCACCTGTTGCGGCACGGGATGGCCGCGGCCGGGCGGTACTTCGCGTTCCGGGCCAGGATCCCCGATCGGCCCGGTGGGCTGCGGGAGCTGCTCGACCTGCTCGCGAAGATGGACGTCAACGTGCTGGACGTCGTACACGAACGCACGTCGGCCGCCCTGCACCTCGACGAGGTCGAGGTGTCGATGCAGGTCGAGACGCGCGGCCCGGAGCATCGGGAGCGAGTGGAGACCGAACTCACGCAAGCCGGCTACACCCTGAGCTTCTGATCCCCCAGATTCGGGCCGAAACGTCCCGTTTCCACTCGAGAAACGGGTTGGCCGCCAGCTTTCCCGCCGCTTCGGCTGGGAAAGACGCGGCGACGACGGGACAGGAGCTTTCGGTGGCATCCCGCCGCATCGGTTCCCTTCGATGCCGGCTTGCCCGCCGCATCGGCTGGGAAAACGGCGACGACGCGCGATACGGCGCTTCGGCTGGGGTTGCTTCGCGGCTTTCCCGTCACCTTAAGATGGGATCGGGGTGACGTTCGGTTTCGGTGCCACACCGGCCCCTGCCGTCACACCGTTCACACCAGGCACGGCAAACATCCACCTTGCACGGTGAAGACCCATGCAAAGTGGACGTTCACCATGCCGAGTGCCCACAACCGTCTACATCGTGGACGGTCCGTCGAAACCCTGCACCGACGGACCGGGAAACCGTGAAAGTGGCAACCCCAGGAGCGGGAAACCCGGCAGGAAACCCCACGCCGTACGCACCGCCGTCGTCGCCGCGTCTTTGTGCCAGCCGACAGGGCGGGGAGGCCGGCAGCGCGCGGGACCGAAGCGGCGGGTAGTCGCACCGAAGAAGACGCGAAAGCCGGCAGCGGTGGGAAACCAATGCCCACCGGTCCCGTCGTCGCCGCGTCTTTGTGCCAGCCGACGCGGCGGGGAGGCCGGCAGCGCGCGGGACCGAAGCGGCGAGAAGTCGCACCGAAAGAAGCGGGAAACCCGGCGGCGCCGGGTAATCGCACCGAAAGAACCGGGGAAACCCGGCAGCGGCGCGGAACCCGCTGGCTCCCGCCCCGCCGGGACGTTCGGGCCCAAATCTCGGGGAGGGGTCAGCCGGTGAACGGCTTGGCGTCGACGACCTCGACCGTCACGTCGTTGCCGTTCGGCGCGGTGTACGTCGCCTTGTCGCCCTTGAACTTGCCGTTGATCGCCGAGCCCAGCGGTGACTCCGGTGAGAAGACCTCCAGATCGACCGACGGGTCGAGCGCGAGGAGCTCGCGCGATCCGAGCATGAACTTCTCGGTGTCGTCGTCGCCGGCGAACCGGATCGTGACGATCATGCCGGGCTCGACCAGACCGTCGTCCTCGCGCTGCTCGCCGACCTCGGCGCGGCGCAGGAGGTCTTCGAGCTGGCGGATGCGCGCCTCGGACTTGCCCTGCTCCTCCTTGGCCGCGTGGTACCCGCCGTTCTCGCGCAGGTCGCCCTCGTCGCGCGCCTCCCCGATGCGCGCAGCCAGCTCCGCCCGGGCAGGACCACGAAGATGATCCAGCTCTGCCTGCAGACGCTCGTACGCGTCCTTGGTGAGCCAGACGGTGTTCGTTTCGGTTGGCTGTGTCACGGTTCGTGCTCCTTGGTTGGATGCGGTCTGTCGGGGAAGCACCCGGTGCGAATAGGCGACCATAGCAAGTGTCGCGAGACGCGGCGGGTGGGAACGTCTCAGCCGGCCAGGCGGCAGGTCCTCAAGACGCCGTTGACGGCTCGTCGCTCCGTCTTTATCGGCTCGTCGACGCGTACCGTGCCGGACTCGCCGGCCGGTACGCTCACGGTTCGCTCACCGACGATCGAGTGGTCGTCGGCCTGTGCATAGATCTCGCACTCGACGGCATGGCCGTCATCGCGGTTGAGCTCGATGGTGAGGACCGTCTGGGTGTCCGAAACGACGTCGTAGCCGCTCAGCTGGTACGACAACGGGCGATCCTGGTCGAGCGCGACCCACGTGACCCACGCGAGCGCGACCACGCCGAGGACCGACGCCGCGGTGATGACAGGCCAACGACGCGTGCGCGTGGCGCCGTAGCGGCGCTCCAGCACATCGTTGGTCATGGCGTGTCTCCGTAGAATCGGTGGGGTCGCGTCCCTGCACTGAAGGCAGGTCCGACACCATTGTGACGCATCATCCCCGCACATACGAACGGACCAGAGGAGAACGGTGGCCGAGCGACTACGGCTCATGCACGTCCACGCCCATCCGGACGACGAGTCGAGCAAGGGGGCGGCATCGACCGCGAAGTACGTCGCCGAGGGCGTCGACGTCCACGTCGTGACCTGTACGGGCGGCGAACGCGGATCCATCCTCAACCCCAACATGGACCGACCCGACGTACTGGCGAACATCTCCGACATCCGGCGCGAGGAGATGAACCGTGCGCGCGAGATCCTCGGGGTCACCCAGGAGTGGCTGGGTTACGTCGACTCGGGCTGGCCCGAGGGCGACCCCAAGCCGCCGCTTCCCGACGGTTGCTTCGCGACGGTGCCCGTCGAGGTCGCGGCGGAGCGGTTGGTCCGGATCATCCGAGAGGTACGCCCGCACGTGCTCACGACGTACGACGAGAACGGCGGATACCCCCACCCCGACCACATCATGTGCCACCGGGTGAGCGTCGCGGCGTACGAGGCGGCCGGCGACCCCGAGGCCTACCCGGACGCGGGCGAGCCGTGGCAGCCGCTCAAGCTCTACTACCACCACGGGTTCAACCGGCCCCGCACGGAGGCGTTGCACAACGAGATGCTGCGCCGCGGCCTCGAGTCGCCGTACGTCGAGCGGCTCGAGAAGTGGAAGCCCGACCCCGAGCACGACAAACGCATCACCACCCGGGTGCCGTGCGGCGACTACTTCGACGTACGCGACCGCGCGCTCATCGCGCATGCCACCCAGATCGACCCCGACGGCCAGTGGTTCGCGGTGCCGATGGGTCTCCAGCAGCAGGTATGGCCGACCGAGGACTACGAGCTCGTGCGGAGCAAGGTGCCGGCGGTACTGCCCGAGGACGATCTGTTCGCGGGTGTCCGTGAGACGATGGACCCATGATCCCCGCGCAGATCTACGTCCAGCTCGCGGACTCGCCGACCGCGGACGAGGTCAAGCCCGGCTGGGTCGCCCTGGTGATCGTGCTGCTGATGGCGGTCGCCCTGGCGATCCTGATGCGCAGCATGGTCAAGCAGTTCCGCAAGGTCGACTTCGAGGAGGAGCCGGACGAGCGCGAGTCCTCCGATCCGGCGGCCGACGAGCACGAGACCAACGGCTCGTCGCACTAGGGCACCAGTGGCGCGGCGTCAGTCCGGCCGCGGCACCAGTGTGTTGGCGCGCGCGGCGATCCACCAGCGTCCCGCCTCCTTGACGAGTACGTACATCGCGATCATCTCGTGTCCGACGGCGATCGGGGCGCCGTGCTCGTCTGTTGCGGTCGCCAGCTTGTGCACGATCGCGGTGTCCGGCCGTGGGAACGACACGTCGGCGATCTCGTAGCGGACGTACTGGTCGCGGAGGAAGCCGTCCAGGCCCGACCGGGCAGCGTCGTCGAGAGCCTCGATGCCGCGAACCCGTTGGCCGACGGCGTTGGTCGCCGTGGCGTCGGCGGCGAAATGTGCATTCATCAGGACCGCGTCGTTGGTGTTGAATGCCGTCTCGATGTCGGCGACGACCTGCCGGACGGCCGCGACATCCTCTTCGGTCCCGGTACGGTCGTTCACCTGCGGGCGTACGTTGATTGTCATGTGCCGAACCTAGAACCTGAAGGAAAGTTGAGGTCAAATGGATCTGCGCACCGATCGCCTGATCCTTCGTCAGTGGCGCGATGGCGACCGCGAGCCGTTCGCCGCGATGAACGCGTCTCCCGTTGTGATGGAGCACTTTCCGGCGCGGATGACGCGCTCGGAGAGCGACGCTTTCGTCGACCGGATGGCTGCGCGGATCGACGGCGAGGGCTGGGGGCTGTGGGCGCTCGAGCTGGCCGCGACCGGGGAGTTCATCGGCTTCACCGGGCTGTCCGTGCCGAGCTTCGACGCGCACTTCACACCCACGGTCGAGGTCGGCTGGCGGCTGCCCGTTCGGGCGTGGGGCCATGGGTACGCGAGCGAGGCGGCCCGGTACGCGCTCGCGTACGGCCTGGACGAGCTCGGACTCGAGGAGATCGTGTCGTTCACGACGCGGACCAACGTACGTTCGCAGGCGGTGATGCAGCGGATCGGCATGACGCACGATCCGGCCGACGACTTCGACCACCCGAACCTCGACTCGTCTAGTCCGTTGCGCGAACACGTGTTGTATCGGGCGCGGCCAACGTCTTAGCCGGCCGCGGGTGCTCTGACGTGCCCGTCGGTCGGCGCGCCCCGCGGGCCGGCACGTCGCGTCGCGTACCAGGTGGCCGCGAGGACGACGACGCAGCCGAGCACCTGTGCGAGCGTCGGAACCTCGTCGAGTACGACTGCGGCCAACGGCACGGCGAACACGGTCGGGAGTAGCAGCAGCGGCCCCGAGACGTCCGGTTCCAGCTGGGCGGTGCCGCGGTTGATCAGGGCGAACGCCGCCGCCTGGCCGAACAGCGCGAGCGCCGCCATCATCAGCCACGCCCGCGCCGTTGCGGGCAGCTCGGCGTCTCCCGTCACCACCGCGATACCCGTTGCGGTCACCGTGGCCGCTGCGCACGCAGCCGCGAGTACGCCGATCGGCCACCGGCGTGCACTCGGGCCGCCACGGCGGATCCCGTACAGGTAGCACGCGTACGCCGCCCCGGCCGCGAGGCCGAGAAGTACGCCCCGCGGTGCGGGTGCATGGTCGCCCGCACCCAACACGCCGCCTGCGAGGCCGACCCCGAGCAGCATGATCGGGGCGACGAGCCAGACCCGCGGCGGAGCGGGAACCCGATCGAGTCCCCACAGCAGGGCCGGTACGACGATCACCTGCACGTTGACGAGCACGGTGGCGACACCGGCGCCCGCCTCGACCACCGAGACGTTCCAGCAGCTGAAGTCGATGCCCAGCGCGACGCCCGCGAGGAGGCCGCAGACCAGCGGACGTCGCGGAATCGCGCCACGCCGGCGCTGTTCGGCGACCGCGATGGGTGCCAACACGACGAGCGCGAGCCCGCAGCGCAGTGCTCCGGCGCTCACCGGGGCGACACCGGACGCCGCGATCAGCACGGCCGAGCCGCTGAGGCATGCGGCCGCGGCGAGCAGCAGCAGGACACCCGAGAGCAGCGAGGAGCGAGGCATGGGACAAGTCTCGGGTCACGCGACGGTTAACTCCAGGTACTTCTTCTTCATCCAAAGCTGTACTGTCGCTTCATGGCGCCGACCTGGGACCGCGTACGGGTATTCGCCGCCGTTGCCCGGCACGGTTCGGTGAGCGCAGCGGCGCAGGAGCTCCATCTGACGGCGCCCGGCGTATCGCAGCACGTGCGTCGGCTCGAACGAGAGCTCGGTACGACGCTGGTCGAGCGATCCGGTCGCGGTATCCGTCTCACCGCGGCAGGCCGAGTCTTCGCCGACCACGCGTCGCGGGCGTCGCGCGCCGTGGCCGACGGCACCGCCGCTGTCGAGTCGATGAGCGAGTCCGTCGTAGGACCCGTGCGCATCGGCGGGGTCGCCACCGCCCTTCGCGCCCTCGCGCCCGCGCTGCGCGAGCTGCTCGACGAGCACCCGCGGGTTGTGCCGACGGTCATCGACGGCGAGATCGTCGATCTCCTCCCGAAGCTGGCGCGCGGTGAGCTCGACGTCGTCGTCACCGAGTCGTGGGACACGCGACCGCTCGGTCTCCCCGAAGGCATCGAGTCGCGCACACTCGTCGTCGAACGGGTCTGGGTCGCGCTGCCGTCGGGGCATGCGTACGCGAGCGGCGGCTCGGTCGAGCTGCGTGACCTGCGCGGCGAGACGTGGTCGAGCTGTGCTGCCGGAAGCGATCCGTACGAAGCGTTGCGTCAGTCCTTCGGCGGCGACGGTATCCCGCCCCAGATCGCCTACCGAGTGGGCGACATGGCCACCCAGCTCGCGTTCGTCGCGAACGAGCTCGCCGTTGCGCTGGTCACGGACCTGGCCAGACCGGCGGCCCCTGCCGGCGTGACGTTCGTCCCGCCTCGACCCGCCGCCGCGCGTACGCTGGCGGCTGCCACCCGTGTCGGCAGGCTTCGTCCCGCGGTCGCTGCCGTGATCGACGTCGCCGCGGAGCGCCTGCCGCGTGCTGTCCGTCCGCGAGTGGCGCAAAGTCGTTGCTGAAATGCGTTACAAACAGCGGACTTGCGCCACTCGCGAAGCTACGGCTGGGGCCCGACCTTGGCGCGCCTCCGGCAGCGGCTGTCTGACCCCTGTAGCAGAATGCGAGCGTGCCTGAACGTCCCGAGGTTCCGCCTGCAACGGTCCAACGCGTACGCGACGTGTTCGAGGAGTTTGCCGAGTGCGTCGAGGAGGACGCGTGGGTGGGGGTGCGCTGGCGGGTCGGCCAGGCCACCGTTGCGCATGTGTTCGGTGGTGAAGACCAGCTCTTCCGCGTCACGTTCCGGGCCGAGCGCGACGAGGTGATGGCGTTCGAGCATCTCGGCGCGCCGTACTTCCGGGCGGGCTGGGGTGACAACGTCGTGGGGCTGCTGCTCGACGACGCCACCGACTGGGGTGAGCTCGCCGAGCTGCTCACCGACTCCTACTGCCTGCAGGCTCCCGACCGGCTGGTGGAGCTCGTCCGGCGTCCGACCGGGTGAGCATTCAGCCGAACGGTCCGCGTACGGAGACCCCGCCGTCCAGTACGACCTGCTGGCCGGTCATGTACGACGACTCGGGTGTGGCGAGGTAGACCGCGGCGGCGGCGACCTCGTCGACCGTGCCGTACCGGTCGAGCGGGATCTCGGGAACGCCCTCGGACTCCGCGTCCGGCACGTTGACCGCGGTGGCGACGGCGCCGGCCACGATCACGTTCATCCGGATGCGGTCCACGGCGTACTCGGCCGCGACCGTGCGCGCCAGGCTGAGCACGCCGGCCTTCGATGCGCCGTACGCGGCCTGGTGTGGTGCTGCCATCACGCCGGCGACCGACCCGACACTGATGATGGTGCCGCCGGTCCCCTGAGCGAGGAAGGCGCGGATCGCCGCGGCGGCCGCCCGCGCGACATAGCGCAGGTTGAGCTCGTAGACGAGGTCCCAGTCGGCATCGGCCATCTCGTGCAGCTTCACGGCAGGGACGAACGCAACCTGTCCGCCGACGACCGTCACCAGCACGTCCAGACCGCCGAGCTGCTCGACCGCGCCCGACACCATCGCCTCGACGTCGGCGGCCGAGCGTACGTCGCCGCCGATGGCGTAGGCCTTGCCGCCGGACTCCGCCACCTCGTCGGCGGCGGCGGCCGAGCGCTCCGGGTCGACGTCGGCGACCGCAACCGCTGCACCCGCCGCCGCGTACGACCGGGTGATGCCGCGACCGATGCCCTCGCCGCCTCCGCCGATGATCAACGCGCGAGCGCCATCGATTCGCATGTGGGTCAGCGTAGCGGTGCTGCGACCTCGACGATCTGGTCGGTGAGTACGTCCGGCGCATCGAGCTGTACGAAGGTCTTCGCGTTCGGCACCTCGATGAAGTCGGCGTCGCGGAACGCCTGCTGGAGACGTCGGCCGAGCTTCGGCTTGAACGCACGGTCGGCCATGCCCCACACGATGCGAACCGGTCCGTCGTACGCGGCGAGCCGGGTGGAGACGTCGAGCAGGTCCTTCGGGTCGGCCGCGTGCAGGAAGCGAACCGCGTCGTCTCGGATCCCGCGATCGGTGAGCGCCGGCTCGATCCACGATCGAGTCATGGCGGCGTCGAACTCGTTGGCGAGGAGCCCGAGCCCCAATGGTGAATGGCGAACGGCGCGCAGTCGCATCGGCAGGAGGTTGGCCCTCATTCGTACCCGACCGTTGAGCAGCCGGAAGACGATGTTGAACGGGAACGGCGGGAAGGTGTCGAACGCGTCGCAGTTCGTGAGTACGACCCGACCGATCCGACTCGGGTCGGTGTCGAGTACGAACTGCGTCAGTGCGCCGCCGGTGTCGTTGCCGACCAGCGTGACGTCGTGCAGGCCGAGCGCCTCGAGGAACGACAGGATCTGGCGCGCGACGCCACGTGGCGACTGGTCGGCATCGGGGTTCAGCGGCACGTGGTGTGCTCCGAGCGGCCAGTCCGGGGCGTACGAGCGGACGCCGCGTGCCGCCAGGCGTTCTGCGACGGACGACCAGACCGAGCCGTCGACGAGGAACGCGTGCACGAATACGACCGGCGGGGACGAGGAGTCGTCCGGTCCGGCCATCCGATAGCGAACGGTTCCGTGTGGAAGGTCGATGGTGTGCATTGGTCCCCCTGCGGGCCGAAGTAACATACACTGTGTATGTAACTTACGGACAGACTGTATGAAAGTTTCGCGACGTACGCAAGCAGATCGCACCGCGATGACCCGGGCGGCCCTGATCAAGGCCGGTCGGGCACTCTTCGCTGAGCACGGTTTCGCCGGTGTCGGGACCGAGGCCCTCGTACGCGATGCCGAGGTGAGCCGGGGCGCGCTGTACCACCAGTTCGGCGACAAGACCGAACTGTTCTCGGCCGTGCTGGCCGAGGTGGAGGCCGAGGTCTCGCAACGGCTCGCGGAGGCGGTGTTGTCCGGGGGAGAGCGCGATTTCGTTGCGACGATGACGAATGCCATCGGGGCTTGGCTCGACGCCTGCGAGCACCCCGAGATCCAGCGCATCGTGCTGGTCGACGGTCCGTCGGTGCTCGGCTGGACTCGGTGGCGCGACATCTGTCAGCCGCACATCCTGGGCTTGATCGAGGGGATCCTCGCCCAAGGCATGGCCGACGGGACGCTTGTCCTGCTACCGGCGAAGCCTCTCGCGCACATCCTGTTGTCCGTCGCCGACGAGGCCGCCCTCTACGTGAACGCGGCCGACGACGTCGGGATCGCTCGGGGAGAGATCCTCGCGATCGTCGATCCGCTGGTGCGCTCACTCACCATTCCCTCGACTTCCTGAGACCGACCGCCTCATGGAGTAGCGCGGACCTACTCCCACGGGAGCAGTTCGGATGGCTTCCTGCGCAACTTTAGGTAGGAGCGGGTGTCGCCCCACGTACGACGACTTTCGGTCGCGGCCGACGAAGAATCTCCCGTACGTACCGATCACCAAGGGGGACACATGAGTCAACAACCGTCATCGGCCAACCTGCGTGGCGACGTGCTGGCGCCGGGCGACGACGAGTACGCCGAGGCGAGCACGACCGTCTTCGGCACCGGGGCTCCCGCGCTCGTGGTGCGACCTCGCGACGCCGGAGAGGTCGCCGCTGCGATCGAGTACGCCCGTGCTGCAGACCTGGTACTGTCCGTACGGTCCGGGGGACACAGCGTGCTCGGCAGCGGGACGAACACCGGAGGGCTGGTGCTCGATCTGACGCACCTCGATGCGGTCGACGTCGTCGATCCGGCGACCCGCATCGTCAGCGTCGGGGGCGGTGCGAACTGGGGCCAGGTGGCGACGACGCTGGCGCCGTACGGCCTCGGGCTCACCGCGGGCGACACGGCGGACGTCGGTGTCGGGGGTCTGACGCTCGGTGGCGGCATGGGCTGGATGGTCCGCAAGTACGGTCTCGCGATCGACAACCTGGTAGGGGCGCAGATCGTCACCGCCGACGGACGCATCCTCGAGGCCGGCGAGGACGAGCACGCAGAGCTGTTCTGGGCGGTTCGCGGCGGCGGAGGCAACTTCGGTGTCGTGACACGGTTCGACTTCGTGGCCCAGCCGGTCGAAACGGTGCACTTCGGGACCATCACCTATCAGCTCGACGACCCGGCGAGCACCATCAGGGGGTGGCGTGACCACATGCGAACCGCACCCGAAGAGCTCACGAGCACGCTGACCCTGATGCCGTCGATGTTCGGAATGCCGGCATCGATCATGGTGACGCTCTGCTATGCGGGCGACGACTTCGATGCCGCGGTTGCCGGCCTGCTGAGCCTCGGCACCGTCACCGACAACAACGTCCAGGAAATGCCGTACGCCGACACCCTCGAGGACGCGGCCATGCCACCGGGTATGCGCGTGGTCGCACGGAACGCGCTCGTGCCTTCCCTGGGCGATGCGCTGATCGACGCCGTCATCGCGGTCTACCGCAGCGAGGTCCCGACCATGACCAGCATCCGGAGTCTCGGCGGCGCATTCGGTCGTGTGTCAGCACGCGATACGGCGTTCGCACATCGCGACGCCGAGGCGATGGTGTTCTGCGGCGCCGTGCTGGCGGCGGATGCCACTCAGACCGACGTCGACCGCGCACTCGCGCCGTGGCCCGATGTCGAGCGCCGTGGTAACGGGGCCTACCTCAACTTTCACGGTTCGGGTACTCCTGACGACGTACTCGCGGCGTACCCGGGGGAGACGTACGAACGGCTCGTCGCCGTCAAGCGGGCGTACGACGCGGAGAACACCTTCGCCCTCAACCACAACATCTCGCCGCGCGCTGATGAAGCGGCGGCGCGGGTGCGGTAGGTCGTCGGAACGGGTCGGCCGCCCACTGACCTCTTATCGTTAGCGCGTGACACTCGACATCGTGATCGCCACGGGCGACGGACTCGAAGACTGGCGAGCAATCCACAACGAGATCATCCCGACTCATCCCCTCTCCGGGGCAGACGTCGCCGAGAGGGCAGGCCGGAACCGTCTCACGCTGGGCTTCCTCGGCGATGAGCTGGTGGGCAACGCGACCGTACGCCCGCCGCTGCCCGACTCGTCGGTCGCGACCGTGATCGTGCGCATCCTGCCCGAGTACCGCCGCAGAGGGCTCGGCGCCGCGTACCTCTCGGCCGAGCTGACACATGCCCGCGAACTCGGCGCCCGCCGGATCGAGACCGTCGTGCTCGCATCGAACGAAGACGGGCTTGCATTCGCCTCGGTGCACGGGTTCGCCGAGCACGATCGCTATGTCCTGCCCGGCGAGTCCATCGCGTTCATCGACCTCCACCTGCCGGCCGAGAAATCGTGAGGTCTTCTCGCCGGTCGTGTCGTGTTCGCGACCCGGGCGACGACCAAGGGGTGGCTCGCCGCTGACGGCGGGCCCACGATCGAGGAGGACGAAATGAAGTACCTGATCATCATGCACGTCGACCCGACCGTTCTGGAGCAGCTGACGGAGGAACAGCAGCAGCAGCTCGGCGACGGTCACGGCGCGTTCCTCGCGGCGACGAAGGAGAGCGGTGAGTTCATCGGAACGCAGGCGCTCGCCGATCCGAGTCGATCGAAGGTCGTACGCGGGAGCGCCGATCAGCCCGAGGTGACTGACGGGCCGTTCGTCGAGTCGAAGGAGTTTCTCGGCGGGTTCTATCTGCTCGACGTGGCGGACGAGGCGCGCGCACTGGAGCTCGCCCAGCAGATTCCCGACGTACGCATCCCCGGTCTTGCCGTCGAGGTGCGGCCCGTGGTCTTCGCAGACCTGGGCGACGGGTGAACGATCCCACCGCGGTCGACGAGGGTCTGTGGCGCGAGCTCGCGCCACAGACCCTCGCGAGGCTGCTGCGTACGTACGGGAGCGACCAGTTCGACCTGTGTGAGGACGCCGTACAGGACGCGCTCCTGGACGCGCACCGCCAATGGGCGACCGAGCCACCGCGCGATCCGCAGGCTTGGTTGACGGCAACGGCTCGACGGCGCTACGTCGACCGGGTCCGACGCGACGTACGTCGCCGCGACCGCGAGGGCCATGTCTCGATGCTGCAGGCACCGCTCGACCATGAGCCGGCGACAAGCGACCAACCCGCGGCAACCGACGACGCGCTGCGGCTGCTGCAGCTGTGTTGCCATCCCGAGCTGCCTCGGTCGGGGCAGGTGGCGCTGACGCTACGCGCGGTCGCCGGACTCACCACGGCGCAGATCGCCAATGCGTACCAGGTGCCGGAGGCGACGATTGCGCAGCGGATCACCCGAGCCAAACGTCGGCTCACGGAGGCCGGCGGCGGATTTCCGCGGCCGACGGACGTCGACGAGCGGATGGCCCCGGTCCTCGACGTGCTGTACGTGATGTTCACCGAGGCGCATCACACGACGAGCGGCGCGCCGGCCCGTGACGCCGACCTGGCCGCCGAGGCGATCCACCTCGCGAGGCTGCTGCGCCGGGCAGCTCCGGAGTCCACCGAGGTCGCCGGGATCCTTGCGCTGATGCTGCTGACGGAGGCGCGGCACCCGGCCCGGGTCGGGTCGCGCGGTCGGCTCATCCCGCTCGACGAGCAGGATCGGACGAACTGGGACCGGAACCTCGTCGACGAGGGGCTCGAGCTCCTCGACACCGTCACGCCCGGGGCCACGCCGGGGGCGTATCTCCTCCAGGCGTGCATCGCGGGCGTCCACGCGCGTGCGTCCGACACGGAGTCGACCGACTGGCAGGAGATCCATGCGCTCTACACGGTCCTCGAACACACCACGGGCGGCCGGAACCCCACGATCACGTTGAACCGGATCGTCGCCCAGGCGATGCTGCAGGGAAACGACCGCGCGTTGGCGGCGCTGGACGAGCTGTCGTCCGCCCACCCGGATCTGGCGCGCCTCGACGCCGTACGAGCGCACCTTCTCGAACGCGCCGGGCGCATCGACGAGGCCGGCGCGGCGTACCAGCGGGCGATCAAGGCGACGCTCAACGTCGCCGAACAGCGGCATCTTCGAGACCGGCTGCGGCGTCTCTCGGGCGGCTGACTCCGAGATCTGGGACGCTACCGCGACTTTGTGGCGCCGAGAGTCGCAGTTGGGTCCCAGATCGCGTCGCCTGGCCCCGTACGTGAGTGAGCGTTGAAAGGAATGAAAGACGTTTAAAACCGCAGGTCAGCGGGGAGTGTTTAAAAGAATTAAAGATGTTGATAGGCTCCCCAGGGTGAACCCTTTCACTCCGACGTTCGGTACCAGTCCGCCCTTGCTCGTGGGGCGTGATCGCGACCTCGACGAGTTCCGGGACGGCCTGTACGGCGGTCCGGGCTCGCCGGAGCGCGCCACGTTGGTGACCGGCCTGCGCGGTACGGGCAAGACCGTCATGCTCAACGCTTACGAGGACGCCGCGGCTTCCGAAGGGTGGCTGGTCATCTCCGAGACCGCGACGCGCGGCCTGATCGACCGGATCACTCACGAACACCTCCCGCGCCTGCTTATCGAAGCAGACCCGCGGGCGACCGAATCGCATCTGACCGCGGTCTCCTTTCCTGGCGGCCTCGGCGTCGAGCGTGAGGTCACCGAGCGCCACACACCACGGCCCGGCCTGCGATCTCGCCTGACCGAGCTGACCGAGCTGCTGGCCGAGCGCGGCGGATCCGGTGTGCTGCTTACCGTTGACGAGGTGCACCGTCAGGGTCTCGATGATCTGCGGATCCTCGGCGCTACGATCCAGCACGCGTTCCGTGAACGCCGCGAGGTCGCGTTCGTCGGGGCAGGCCTACCGTCGGCGGTCGACGATCTCCTTTCCGATGACGTATCGACGTTCCTGCGCCGAGCAGACAGGCGGCACCTGCGCACCGTCGGTCGAGACGACGTCGCCCAGGCGCTGGCGGTGCCGATCCGCGACGCCGGCCGCGACATCACGCCCGACGCCCTGCAGATCGCGGTCAACGGGACCGGCGGCTATCCTTTCCTGATCCAGCTCGTCGGCCTGCACATCTGGCGGGCCGACCCCGGCCAGGGCCTGATCGACGTCGACCAGGCGCAGCACGGAGTCGATCACGCGCGGCGCCGCATCGGGCAGCTGGTGCACGCCAGCGCCTTGGCGGACCTGTCCACCGTCGACCGTTCGTTCTTGGCCGCAATGGCCCACGACGACGGGCCTAGCCGTACGAGCGACCTCGCCACCCGGCTCAACGTCGATCGAACCTACGTCGGGCAGTACCGCCGGCGCCTGATCGCGGCCGAAGTGATCGAACCTCGTGGGTACGGCCTGGTCGACTTCACGCTCCCGGGCTTGCGGGACTACCTACGCGAGCATGCCGCGAGCAGCCACTGGGCCTCCGGAGACGAGACATGACGTGCACCCGCGAGCAAGGCCGGCCCGAGTCCCGGAAGCTACCGCTCTGGCCGCGCCGAGCTCGACGTCGTCTCCCGGCCAGCGCTGGGCTGCCGGGGAGATGACGCGGGGATGGCGTTGTCGATGAGGACGGCGGCGATGGCGGCGGCGGTGGGGAAGGATTCACCGTTGAGGACTCGGGCGCGAGCCGACGCGCCGTCGATGACCAGCGCCAGTTGTTCGCCGAGTTGTTCGGGGTCGGTGGCGCCGGCTTCGCGGGCGGTTTCGGTGAGCCGCGCGGCGAGGGCGGTCTTGTAGTCGCGTGCGTACTCGGATGCGGGGTGCTGGGGGTCGTGGAGCTCGACGGCCGCCGCG
Organism: Solicola gregarius; assembly: GCF_025790165.1. GTDB lineage: Bacteria > Actinomycetota > Actinomycetes > Propionibacteriales > Nocardioidaceae > Solicola > Solicola gregarius. The sequence goes on along the minus strand of NZ_CP094970.1, from coordinate 954,683 downwards.
ATGTAGGGGCACAGCGGCGTGGACCCGGGCATCTCGAAGGCGGCGAGGAGTCGTTCGCGGGGTGTCAGGTCGGTGCGGTCGAACACTCCCGGCATGACGTCGGGATCGAACCGGCGCAGGTATTCGGCGACAAGCTCGTCCTTGCTGGCGAAGTGTTCCTAATGCGACCTCCCGGTCGGGACCGCGGTGCTACTCAGCGATCGGCGGCCTCCCGCCCATCACCCGGCTGGACAACCTGGCTGGACATCACACTGGACCGCTACTCCAAGGCAACGACCATGTCTCAGAGGCGCCGCGCTTTGCCGGCCGGCAAACGCAGAACGAATCTAGGTGATTACGGGTGCGTGGTAGACGACGAATGAACCCGGCGCCATCTCGGCGGAGTCGACGACGATCAGTCTCAGCGTGACGGTGCCGAGCTCGGGGTGGTTGAATCGCCGCTTTCTGGTGTGATGCTCGCGAACGTCGTGGCTGTCCCACCACGCGGCGAACTGTGGGCTGACCTTCTTGTACTCGGCGACCTGTGCATGCAATCGATCGCGGTCCGCGATCGAGGTGCTGACCCGTCGCCACCGGGCGACGACGTCTTGGACGTCGCCCTCCCAATCCGGCAACCGCGCTTTGGCTTCGCGGCTGCTGATCAACCACAACATCATGTTCTGTTGGTCGTGCGGGAGCTGAGCGAATTTGGCGTAGTAGCTGGTCGTGGCAGCGTTCCAGGCGATCAGGTCGCAGTGGATATCGGCCGCGTAGACCGGGTAAGGGATCGGTTCGCTGAGGCGTACGAGCTGACGGGCTAGTTCTGCCGGCGGCACGTCAGCGTCGATCCTCGTGTCCGCCGCGGCCTGGTCGGCTAGCCGATGCAGGTGTCGGGTTTCGTCCTCGTCTAGTCGGAGCACGCGCGCCAGGCTGTCGAGTACCTGCCGCGACGGATTCACGCCCCGTCGGCGCCCTTGTTCGAGGTAGGTGTACCAGGTGGAACTGACGCCCGCGAGCAGGGCGACTTCTTCTCGCCGTAGGCCAGACAATCGACGCCGGTGCCCACGAGGCAGACCGGCATCCTCGGGACTGATGCGGGCTCGCCTGGATCGAAGGAAGCTCGCTAGTTCCTCACGATGCGACATGTTCACTCGACGGCTCCTCACGCCGGCCCCGGGCGCCGCCCGCGCACCGTGCCCCTACACGCCCAGCATATGGCTCACACATGCCCGGGCCGCGTCCGGCGCGCATCCCGCTCGCGCCGTCACACATCTGGTGCTGGCACAGGGGATACCACCACCAACCCTTCCTACCTCTGTCAGGCTCCGAACGCGCACCATGGGGAGACGAGCCGTCCCGTCGCGACTGTGACCAACCCGTATCGCGGCGGCGGCGCTAGTGAAGGAAATCAACCCAATATGCACAATGCGCTCTACGACCACAGTCCGATCATCAGCCGTCGACCGATCCACTGGCCCGGCGATGCCCGGGTTGCCTTCTACGTTGGCCTGAACATCGAGCATTTCCGCGTCGATCAGCCGTCGACGAGCATCAACGACGCCACAGCCTCCCTTGTACCGGATGCGTTGAACTACGGCTGGCGCGACTACGGGCCAAGAGTCGGACTCTGGCGAGTAATCGAGATCCTCGATCGCTACGGCATCCGTTCAAGCGCCTTGGTCAACTCCGAGGTTCCCGAGCACTACCCGGAGATCATCGAAGCCGGCAGGGCGCGCGATTGGGCCTGGCTCGCCCACGGGAGGACCAACTCGATCCTCCACACAGACATGAGTGTCAGCGACGAACGTGCTGTACTCGCCGAAATCATCGATACGATCGCCACTGCCACCGGCCAGCGACCATCGGGCTGGATGGGCCCGGCGCTGACCGAGACCCTCCATACCCCTGCTCTGCTGTCCGAGCTCGGCTTGAACTACGTGTTGGACTGGACTAACGACGATCAGCCCTATCCACTAAATGTGCCCGGCATGTTGAGCGTGCCGTACACAGTGGAACTGAACGACCTAGGAATATTCACCGTCCAGGGCCGCACGGGCGCGGATTTCCTGCAGATGTTCATCGACCACTTCGACCAGCTCTACGTCGACTCCGTTGACAGCGGCCGGGTCATGGCACTTGCGCTGCACCCCTTCGTGATCGGTCAGCCATCTCGAGTCAAGTACCTCGATCGGGCGCTTGACTATGTCGCGAAGCATCCTGGTGTCTGGCTCACGACCAGCGATGAGATCGCCGAGCACTATCAAAGCGGCGCATAGCCGTGCGATACGCAGCTCTGCTACGAGGCATCAATGTAGGCGGCAAAAACACCGTGCCGATGGCTGACCTGAGGAAGCTGTTCGCCGAAGTCGGCCACACCGGAGTCCGCACGTACCTCAACAGCGGCAACCTTGTTTTCGACGCACCACGGGCCCGGACCGCTGACCTGGCACGAGTACTCGAGGAGCGCGTCCGTCGCGAGTTTGCGGTGCAGACTCGGATGCTCGTGCTCAGTGGCGACAGGGTGAGGCGGATAGCGGCAGGGCTGCCTGCCGAGTGGGAACGCAACACGGAGTGGTCGTGCAATGTGCTCTACTTGTTTCCCGAGTACGCATCTGCTCGTGCGCTAACACGGTTCGGCGCTGACACAGCGCGCGAGGATGCCCGTTACTGTGCAGGCGCCATCCTCCACCGGGTGGGTCGTGCCAACGTGGGACGGAGTGCGCTCTACCGTCTCGATAGTGGCCTCAGCAGCGCTGTCACGATCCGCACCAGCCGCACGGCCCGTAAACTGGCTGAACTGGTTGTCGAGAACGGCTGAGTGCTAGGCCACCCAGGAGTAGGCGTCCTGCTCGTTCGCCAGAACATCGAGCCGGCCCGATTGAGCCGGGCCCGGCGACGTCAACGAGCGTGGTTGGGCGCATGCGTACGGCGGACACCTCCTATTGGCCCCGACCTGGCACTTGAGGTTATTGACGACGGGATGGCGCACTTCTGGCTCATTTGGAACACGCGGCTCCTCGGGCGCGCCGTTCACGTTCTCGACGAGCCAGCCACCTACCATCTGGACCGGTCTGCGCATACTCGTGCGTTACGCCGACACCGGTCCAGACAACCGCGCATCCGTAGTCGAGGCGCTACGAAGCGAACTGCCTGCGGCAGCGTGGCGGCGTACGCTCGAAAGGCCTCCATAGTCGTACCTCGCATTGAGGCCGACCTCAACGTCGCCAGCAACACCCCGAGGCATCGGAGGAGTCCTGCAGCAAATCGCCGAACAAGGTACAGCCGGAGACTCCGGAGCCAGACTGGCAGGCGTACCGCGAGGAGATCAACACCAGTCACGGCAGTCCCGACCTCGACAACCTCCTCGAGGACGCAGTCGCTGCGCCGAACGGGACCTACGCTGACGTGCCCCTGAAGAGCTTCAGGCCGACGCAACGACGGCCTCGGTAACTCCGAAGTTGCCATAATCATCGACGCCGCGCTTGCATATGTGCTGCCAGGCGCCGTCGCTCTGCACCAACAGCTAACGTACATCCACTCCCTACGCTTCCGCGTGCCACTTGGCGAACAGATCGTCGGACGAGCGTTCCCGCGCGGTTGGCTGCAGGCGTTGGGGTGCACCGAAATCGAGACCGTCAACGTCGCTGGACGGCGGGTCGATTTCGTCCTCGACTGGCAGCAGCGAGAGTTGATGGGCCGGGAGTAGTAGCGGGGGATCGCCCGAACAGGTGCCGCCTTCTGCGGTTCAGCTCGCGCGCGGCGAGCACATGATCACGGCGACACCGGCGAGGCAGATGAGCGCGCCGACGATGTCGTAGCGGTCAGGCCTGAGGCCGTCGAGCGCCATGCCCCATGCGAGAGAGCCGGCGACGAAGACACCGCCATAGGCGGCGAGGATCCGTCCGAAGTGAGCGTCCGGCTGGAGCGTGGCGGCGAAGCCGTACACGCCGAGTGCGATCACACCGGCACCGATCCACTCCAGCCCCTGTGTTCGCGGATGCCCTGCCGGATCAGCCATGCGCCGCAGATCTCGGCGAGGGCGGCGGCAATGAACAGGGCTATCGATCGGAGCGTGTCCACATGGCAATCCTGTCAAGACCGACGTCGGCTTCGTGCGGTGCGTACAGCAGGCAGGCGGGTGATGGTCAGTTCGCGCGGAGCATCGTCCGCGCACGCGCGTGCTTGCCCGGGACTTCGTCTGCGTGTCCAAACGGCGAGCAGCGAGGCTGCCAACACAACGGCGCCGAACAGGTGCCGATGCTTGATCTTCGCGCTTACGCGTGGGCCTTCCTGGTGGTGATCTCGACGAAGGGCAACGGGCAGCCGTCGCTGCTCGCACATCGGTGGAGGTCATCGCAGCCGGCATCGAGGGCGGCTCGCAGGTTGTCGCGGATGGCGGTGAGGTCCGCCATCCGGGCCTCGACCTCGATGAGCTTCTCTTGAGCGCGCGCCTGCAGTCCGGAGTCTCGGCCGCGGCGGCGGCCCACCTCGATTAGGTCGGCCACCTCTTCGAGGGTGAACCCGAGTCGCTGGGCAGCTTTGACGATGCGCAGAGTCTGCACAGTCCGCTCGTCGTAGAGCCGATGGCCGCCTGGACTGCGGTCGGGCTGTTCGATCAGCCCACGGCGCTCGTAGTAGCGCAGCGTCTCTCGGTTGACACCGGCCGCTCGGGCGACGTCGTTGATCCGCAGGCTCACGCCGAGAGCTCCCGCGCTCGTTCCGCCAATGCGTCGAGAATCGGTCGGCGGGCCGGGGGTACGGAGACGTCCAGGGTGAGGTCCTGGTCAGTGCCGTCGATTGTGAAGGCGAAGAACGAGCAACACGACGTCTCGCGTGCAGTCAGGTCGCGTACCCGCTCGACGAGGCCGTCCTCACCGGTCAAACGCATCCGTACGTCGTCGCCGCGACGCTCAACGCTGCGGACAGCGGAGGCGAACAAGGCATCGAACTCCGTGAGTCGCAACGGCCGCTCAGCGGTCGGCATCGTGCAAGCGTCTGTGTTCAACAAAGTCTCCATACCGACCACGATAAACCCGGACCTAGGTACAAGTTGCAACCCAAGCTCTCGTCGATCCTCGTGACGCATGATCGGCGATCCGCACCGCGTGAGTGATCCAAGCAGCCGCTGAAAAACAGGCTCTGACCTGGGCAAACAACACCCGTGCGTTGCCAGCCGGTACTAATGATTATGACAAGTAACCGATGACCGCCGTGGATATCAGCGACCCAACCGCCATCAGCCACGTGCTCGATCTCGCCACGGACCATTCGTTCCCGTTACGGATCGTCGTCAACTGCGCCGATATCGCGCCATCGGCCAGAATCCTGTCTCGCCATGGAGTCCTCGATTTATCGCGCTTCGCGAGCGTGATCAACGTGAACCTCGCCGGAGCTTTCAACGCCCTTGCCCTCGCAGCGGAGCGAATGGCCCAAGCGGACACCGACCAGAACGGGCAGCGCGGTGTCATCACGAACACGGCGGCATCGCCGGATACGAAGGGCAGATCGGTCAGGCTGCGTATGCGTCCTCGAAGGCAGGTGTCATCGGGATGACTATCGCGGCCGCCCGCGACCTCGCAGCACACAGCATCCGGGTCAACACGATCGCACCCGGCATCATGGAGACTCCGATGCTCGCGACCGTGCCAGCGGACGCTCGCGGCGACCTCGCCACGAGCGTTCCGTTTCCTCGCCGCCTCGGTAGGCCCGACGAGTACGCGCGGCTCGCAGCGTTCCTTGTCGAACATGGCTACATCAATGGCGAGGTGATCCGGATGGACGGTGCACTACGAATGGCGCCCAAGTGAACGCTGACCGCTCACGACGCGTATAGAGTGTTAGGTCCCATGGGTGGAAGGAACCAACACCACAGCGAGTCTCCCGAGGCGTACTTCGCCCACACGCCCGGCCTGCGTGTGCTCTGCCCGTCGGGACCCCACGATGCTTACGACCTCCTGGGACGTTCGCACGGTAGGCCTCGACGCGCCCGGCATCGGTGACCGGATCGGCAAGCCACCGGTAGTGCGGCTGACGAGCGATCCCGAGTACCCGACACGTCACCGTCACGGGCACCCGAATCGGGGCGTCGGTGGCGGCGAGCAAGCCCACCACGCGACCCTCAACCGAAAGCCGCAACCCGCAAAGGAGCGGCAGAGAACCTGAGACGCTTCAGTCATGGCTGAGTCGGTCGAGTCATGTGGTCGAGGCGGTTACGCAGCGTCCTCCGTGCAACCTGCGCTATCCGCACGCGCCCCCCCTTCTCCGCAGCGAGAATCTCGGTCCGGTCCGCAAGGTTGTACACCGCCATACGGTCTTCAACTACGTTCCCTGCCTCGCCGTCGTGCCGCACCGAGACAACCGTCGTGACCCCCTTTGCCGCCGAGAGCGTATCGTCGACACGTTGCTGCCATGAGTCTGTCGAGTAGACGTGGCTAGAGCCATCCTCGTCAACGGCGTCAGGAAGGGGCGTGAGTTCCCTCGCGACCGCGTCGAGCGCGGCGGCGCGTTTCAGCGCGGTGAACGTGTGTTGTCCATCAAGCCGTGCTACCTCGGCGAGTGCACGGCGATCCGCGCGCAGGTAGGCAGATATCCATTGGCGGCCCGAGGCAGTCCGCTGATCGACCAGCAAGAGAGCGAGCCAGGATTTCCGCATCCGCAATACCGTGCGTACTGACGGTTCAGGCACTTCGGCGTTTTCGTACCCGAGCGGAGAACCATCGGCCGTCTTGCCGATTTCGAAGAGGCGCTTTGCAACACGATCGACCATCGCCTGCTGCCCTTCACGGTCCGTCGGATCAAGGCTCAACAGCGGAGTTACGCGATGAGCAACAGGACCATCCAAGGCGAGAACTTCAGCATCGGTAACGGTAACCAGGTGTTTGGGACCGTACTCCACGCCGGCGAGTACCTCTTCGACACGCCGGTGATGTTCGCCGACCTCCGCTGTCACGTGACCTCCATGATCGATGTGAATCGCTGTCGTAGCGCTGGTGTCAACGCCACCAAATCGGTACGAGGACTGGTGTCGCCGAAATATCGGCACGCGAGAACGATGAGCCAGACTCAGGCTCGTGAACCCCAGCCCGGACGATGGGTCTGCCAGGAAGCCTCGCCCCCCCAAGAAGCTGTCGAGTATGCCGCTGGCACCGTCCGAAATGGCATCGATATCGGAGGTAACGACCCCTACCGCCAGGTCGCCGGAATCCTCCCATAGATCTCCGAGCAACGTAGCCTGCTCATCAACCAAATCACTGGTCGCATTCCATGCGTAGACCGCTCCATCAGCGATTTTCGAACCCATCCATTGCATGCCCGCCCAGATTTCTTCCTTATAGTCATAGATCATGCTGCCCAATGCAACGAGGCCAGACACAGTAGCGATGGCGCCGGCGACTGGAGGGCACCAGCCTGTAATAAGCATCACGGTACCGAGCGATCCAAACGTCATGAACGACGCATTCCCTACAACACCGTTGACCCGGTCATCTATTGCCAGGCTGTCCCAGTTCTCGAGCGTCTGGAACAAGCCCCAACCGCCGGCGAGTACCGCTCCTGGTGACAGGAGGCGCCCGACCCATTTGTTGGCGCCGCCGAGAAGTCCCGTCGTGCCGAGCTTCGCGACCAATGCTCCCGGCCTCGACACGGCAACCATGTTGTCCATCCGTTGCACGGCGCTGTATATCTCGGCGACCTTGCCCCGGTTAACCGCCGAGCCAAACTCCTCAACGAGTTGCGCGAGTTTTAGGGTCGTTACCATCTTTATTTCAGTCGGATTCACCTTGAGTAGATATTGCGCGAGAACCGGCAGCCACTTCTTCGATGTGAGTACAAATTGAGTCGTACCGATAACCATCCTTGCCTGGTTCAAGTACTCCAGCGACAAACCCGTCACTCGCGCCACATCATCTGCTGGCACGGCACCGAGGAGGTACAGTGTGAGCATGCATTCTGGAGTTACGCCATCCGATAGCAGACACCCGGCAAGATCGGCTTCGTCGTCCAGCGTGCTTTCGTATCCCTGACGCTCCCTTTCTAGCTTGGCGCGCAGCCCTTGCTCGTCTGCGCCAGAGCCCTCGCTCAGCGGATGGCCGAAGTTGGAGGCCCGCGCGCGATCATAGGTTGTATTCAAAGCATCGATATGGGCGTTGTATCTGCTGACTGCCTGACCAAAGTACCGCAGCGCACCATTCGCCAGCATGGTGGCGCCCATGAGTTCTTCGGACCCCGCACGGGCCGCTTGCGCAGCTGCCGCGACAGGTTCCTTGATCTCGTACATGGTCTCGTCGGCCGCCGCCGCCGAACGGCCGTCGAGGTTCGTCTGTAGCGTGTCATACGATGCCTGCTGTGTCGCGAGTTCTTCACCGGCCGCTGCGATTAGTTCAGCACTGCCTGGGTAGTACGAAAACAAGGACATGGCGCTGCTCCAATACTCCAATAGTTCGTAACTGGCAAGAGGATGGGCGCTTACAGGGGGGTGGGCTCTATTAGTTGTGTCGATAGATCAATCCGCAGAGAGTGCGCAACCCGTTCAGCGAGTCGGCGCTCAAGTCGCGCTCGTGTCATCGAGGTGACGAGAAGATCATCTTGTTCACGCACGGCGAGGAGACCAACGTCACCGGCACTCGCCACCAACCAGACATCGGGCTCGAGCGCCACGGACGCGCCCCGGAGGAACAGGTTCACCTGCACCGGCCGTACGTCGGCACCAAGCTCGTTCACAAGCCATCGCTGCCAGTGGCTGGCGCGAATGCGAACGCGTACTCCCCCGCTGTTGTGACGCACGTGCGGTAGTGCGTACTCAGCTAGCCGCCGGGTAGCCGCCGCGTAGGTACACGCCGAATAGACATGCATCCCGTCGCTGTCGATGTCCTCCTCGTATCCGCCGATCTCGGGCTGAAGTACCACGTAGCGTCCGGATCGCGCTCGGGCGTAGGTCGACCTCATCATGATGTAGCCCACCCCGAGGTACCGCGCCTCGGCCGCAAGTCTCAGCTCGTCAGACGGTACGAGGGTAGCTCCGGACTCGTCAGCCTTCGGCCTGAGTAGACCACGCAGAAGCAGACTGCGTTCACCAAACCGAGCGACCGTGCGCTCGGCGAGGTCGTCCTCCAGCGAGTCGATCCACGGCTGCATGCTGAACTCGGACGCGCGAGGGTCCTCTATCGCCACCAGTTCTTCGTCGGAGAGGATCTGAAAGGGACGATGACCCTCGACCGCCCCGGACAGGGCTGTACGCAAGTGGGCCACTAGATGGTCGGTCATATCAACATGGTCGTAGTGGGGTGTTGCGCGACGCATTCGTCGCGTGTAAGCGTCGTGCAAGCCCGCCGAACAATACGAACGAGATCTACGCACAGCCCTCGCTACTGTTGGTTCCCCAGGGGTATTGGTGTGCGTTCGCCGAGTTCGTCGATCGCGTGCCCGTCGAGCGTAGGCGCGACCACCGCGTGTTCGTACACGTCACCCGTCGACTTCGTCACCGTTGACCATGGCAAACCCCGCGACGGCTCCGTCGACCACGGCGACAACGGTGTCCGAGATGCGATCCGCACCGCGTAAAGCGAACGGTTCTCGGGGACGAGCCGCAACGAGGGATCGGGCACGTTGCCGTCATGCGCCTCGTGCCACCCCGCATGCCAGATCTGCGCGACGTATTCGACATCGGCGTGGCTAACGGAGCGGAGTTCAATCACGACCGTTCATCCTGGTTCGATGGATCCCGCCGTCAGCAAGGACGGGGGGCCGACACTAACCCGATCGTCGAAGTGGGGTTGCAATTACGCGCCCAATCCAGTCGTACGATTGTCTACGGTCGTATCTATGTGATCGGGACCACCTGACATTCGGCCGCATCAGCGAGCTGATCGCTCGCCAAGGGAAACCGGCTGCCGAGTCGCGACGAGCGGTAGGTGGGGCAACGGTCTGCGGCAGCGTGTCCGAGCCGTCGAGATCGGCGCACGACTCTCGCGTGATCCCGGCGCGCTCACTCTCGGGCCCAGCTCGCGACGCCCTCACCCGCTGCTCGATCGCTACTACCCAGGCTCGAAGCCGCCTTCTTAGATGATCTTGTAAATGCGCCAGTCGATGTGTCCCGCTGAGAGTTCACCTACGGCGGCGAAGACGTGGCCAGCGAGCCATCTGTAGCGCTCGTCGCTGGTCTCGAACCGCGGCGTAAGACGGATATAGCTTTCAGTGAAGGGCACTCGCAGGCCTCGTGCCATCCTCTCGCGACCATCAGCAGGTAAACGGACGACACCGGGAGCGGCGAAGTGGATAAGTACTCCATCGTCGGTGCGAATGGTCTGTCGGATGTCCAATCGACTCACGCCGTCAGCTCCCACCACGACCCAGTCGCCGCCACCTTCGAGGATCTCGCCCGAGATCGCTCCGGTGACCTTGCCAGGCTTGGCGATGTAGGTCATGCGCAGACCCGTCGGCGTCTCAATAGGCAGAGGCTCGTACAGATCGACCGACATGTCGCACACGTGCTCGACCGGAAGATCGGCCCCGGGGGTTGGGGCGAACAGTGCGGGCACGGTCATGATCCTGTTCCTGCCATCGCCTGCCGATATGACGCTAGGTCGAAGTACGTGTCCTTGCGCGTAACCAAGCCCTCCTCGTCGATCTCGACAATGTCGATGGCGCCAAAGCCGCGCTCGCCACCGGAGGCCGGTTCGAAGTGCAGCGTCCAGTCGAGCGTCCAGTGGCCTTCGCCGAGGAGGAGCCGGTGGATCTCAGCACGGAATCCGGGGAACAGCTCGAAGACCTCATCGAAGGCCGTCCGAAGACCGTTGGCGCCCTTCACTTCTGCGCCCCGGCCGTGTGAATGGAACGTGGACTCGTCGGCATGCAGAGCGAGAATGGCGTCGACGTCTCGTGAATTCCAAGCCTTCGCATATGCATCCGCGACAGCGGCCACATCAGGTGTTTGCGTCACTTCTTCCCTCCAGGGATCGGTTGTGGTGCCAGAAGGGAAGTACAACATACGATCGTACGTTTGTCTACGGTCGTACGTATGTGCTCTAGACTGTGGGACATGACGAAGCCGGGAGACGAACGACGGACAGGGGTGCTCCGAACTGCGGTGCACGCCGCATCGATCGAGGGGCTCGAGGGGCTCACGCTCGGGCGCCTAGCTGTGGTCAGCGGAGTCCCCAAGAGCGCACTTCAGGCCCTGTTCGGCACGAAGGAGAGTCTCCTGGTGCGCCAAACGGTCCTCGCCGAGCGACTCGACGAACTACCCACCGAGCCCGACCCCGAACAGGTCGCCTTCGAGCGTCGGTCGCGTCTCCTGCCAGCCCGTACCACCGCGAGATCATCGGTGAGGCATTCTCGGTCAACGGCTCTCGTACGTTGCGTCTTCAGGGGTCACGAACCTTGTCGACGACTGCATCGCCCATAAGGTGTCCAGGCGTGACTATTCGGGTCGCCACCCAAGAGCGCAACTCTTAGAGGCTGGCTGCGGAGGCGACCGTCACGGGCTTTGCGGCGCAACTTACCTTGACCGTTGACCTACTGACCGACGCGGCCGTCTATTGCCTCGCGGATGAGGTCAGCGTGCCCGCAGTGGCGTGCGTACTCCTCGATCATGTGAACCAGCACTTCGCGCACTTCCAAAGGGTCGTCGCCCTCTACGACTGTTGCTAGGTCATCAACGGAATCGACGAGTTGCTGTGCATGGGTCACCTCAGCCTCCCACAGTTCCCATGCTTGAGCGACGACCGCTACGTCAGCCAGCGCTCCATTGAACGCTTGATCAGTGCCGTCCTCGGAACGAAAGTGCCGCGATATGTCTTGACCTTCCAACACTCGCCGAAACCAGTGACGCTCAATGTCAGTGAGATGTCGCAGCAGTCCCAGCAGGGACAACTCAGACGGACCGAACGGCCTCTTCGACATCTGGGCGGCGTCGAGGTCATCGCATTTCATACGGAACGTCAATCGGTACGACCTCAGATAGTCGACTAAGATGGCTCTTTCCCCCCGAAGTTCGCCCTCGGACTCGCGAGGGTCCTCCTCGGGATCCACCCACATGTCCGGGTATCGGGTTGACCGTGACCAACTGTCGGCGCTCATGATGCGTCCCTTTCCTTGCTGAATCGGAGCAATCAAATTTCCCTGCGAATACGAGGATCGGAGCTGGTTATAGGGCCGCTGTGTGCGGCCGGACTCGTGTGGCATGACGAGAAATCGTCCGAACATGCTCATGCGGTTCGCTATCGACCGCGACGACGCTGGCCGGAACTCTTGGCGTTGGCGAGGAAGAGACACGCATGACAAGGTAGACCGACCCGCCCGGCAGGTTGGCGTACTACGGCGCGAGCGGCACACTGTCCGGACAGAATGCATCACTGGCGGTGTCTTCCTATTCGTGCCCAGGGTAGGCTCAAAGCTTCCGGATCCGGAGCACGCAGGTGAGCATCGGGAGGACGAACTCGCCGTCGGCGGTCTCAGCCGACCCGCCAAAATGTCTCCTAGCCAGTCGAGTCTGGCTCGCCTTGCATTGGGCGACATGACCAAAATCCCTGCCCTAGTCGCAAGCGTTGTAAGTAGGGAGCCGGCAGTGCGGCGGTGCCCGTGGGCGAATGCCGCCTGAACATGTGAACCGAGGTAGGCCCCAGAGCCGTCCTTGCGGAGGTAGGCGGTTCCCATCTCCACTTGCCGAGCGGAGGATGTGTCGCGCCGGCCGATCGCCTCACTGCCTGCTACGCCTGCCAGATCGGCGACCCAGCCGACCCGATCGTCCAGTACGTTCCACAGACCAGCGAAAATCCCTCCAGGTGTCAGGACCCTTGCGATCTCGGGTCCCGCGATAGCCACATCGAATGAGTGCATCGCATTCCCGGCCGTCACCGTGTCGACGCAAGCGTCAGGAATTGATATCGATTCTGCGCTGCCCTGCACGGCGCGTACGCCGACCAGGTTTCTACGAAGCTCCGCCAGCATCGACGCGTCCGGCTCGACTGCAGTTGCGTCGAAGCCCGCTGCAGCCAGCATCCCGGTGAGTTTGCCGGCGCCGCGGTCAAGCCCCACCTTCGACCCTGCAGCTGGTTCCATTGCCAACTCAACTGCACCCTGTGCGTAGTCGGGGCGATGTTTCGCGTAGGCGTCTGCGGCCGCTCCGAACGAGGATGCGAGTCTTAACCGGTCGTTCTGTCCCACGCGGTCACGCTGCCCCTGTTCGATGACCGTGATGGGCGTGCGCTCGGGTCGCCTCGTTTCACCCGAGTGCACGTGCCGCCGGTACAGGTGTGACTCACTCGATGAGCTTGAGGCCGATGATGCCCAATGGCGATGATCACGGCCCGCCAGCGCGAGGCCGACTGTACCGATACCGGTCGCGCCTCGCAGAGGCGCAGCCCGAGACTCAGAACTGCACGATCGATCCCTGTGACCTCTGTCCGGGTCGGCGGGCGGTCCACCTGTGTCCATGCGGAGAACCATGCTCACGACTATGGCGTCGCGGCAGATTGGCACGCTCACAGCCGACCCCGACGGTGCCATAGCATGTCGTTGACATACCTCCGACTCGAATACGGTTCGTCCTACACGCCCGGTCGTGCCCTACTTACCTGTGCCTTTGCGTTCCGAGATGTGCGCCTCCCGAGTCGCCACCGCACGCAGAGTTGCCGTTCCGCCAGTGCCGGTCCAGCCAACTCGGACGCTGCACGCGGCCCCGTCGGCGGCCAGCAGTGAATGTGAGCGGCCAGTATCGACGAACAACCGGGCCACGATATTCACCTAGCTCGGCCGTGCCCTGCAGTCGACGGCTATGCCATGAGGTCGGTCAAGTGCTCGATCATCGTCAGTGCTGCGCTCTGATCATGTCGTCAGACTGGACGCACCTCGTGACCCGGAGGAATCGCGTAGCCATGACACGGCGAACGCTAACGCGAACGCGAGGTGGACGACCAGGAAGATCTTGGCGAGGTCACGCGCTGTTCCGCCGAACACTCCCACAATGTCATTGGCTGCGACGATGCCGAACCCGACGAGGTTCGCCAGGAGGACGGTATTCCTGGCCGCGCTCGGATCCGCGTTGCGAGACATCCAGTTCAGCACCGCGATCCCCAAGAGCGGGCCACCGAGCAGTCGCAGCAATGAGATCAACTCGGAAGACGGGTCCTCCGGGACGGCGTCCACCCCGAACTGTGCCGGCACGAGCAGCAGGGCGAGCCCGATCGCGCCGAGGTAGACCGCCGCGGCCACCAGGATGTACTTCAAGCCCGCGTTCATGTTTGGGTTCCAGGCGAAATCACCGGCCTACCATTGCAGCTGGCACGGGAGAGAACCAGCGAATCAGCCCAGGTGGCTGGATTTCTGGGAAACCTGGCTGATTGACAGCCGACTGCGCCGATCCGGGCTTTCCTACACTGGACCGATGACGACTCCCCGGAAAGTTGTCGTCGTCGGATACGACGGCGCCGAGCTGGTCGACATCGCCTGCGTGACGACGGCGTTCGGGCTTGCCAGTCGGCTCGGAGCCGAACCGGCATACCAGGTCAGGCTCGCGAGCTCGGATGGCGGCGATATCCGGTCCGAGCACGGCGTCATACTTCGCTCGCAGACCAAGCTCGACGTCGTTGGCGATTTCGACACGCTTATCGTCTCCGGTGGAGACGGTCATCAGACGGCGGCCGCCGACGCGCAGCTGATCCGGCAGGTACGACGCCTCGCGCATCGAGCCCGACGGGTCGCCTCGGTGTGTACCGGAGCAACCATCCTGGCTGCCTGTGGGCTCCTGGACGGACGACGTGCGACGACACACTGGATGTACGCGGACGAGCTCGCCGAGCGGTATCCGAAGGTCAATGTCGACTCGGCGCCGATCTTCATTCGAGACGGCGGAATCTCGACGTCCGGAGGGGTGACCGCATCGCTCGACCTCACCCTGGAGCTCGTCGCCGAGGACCACGGTGCGGAGCTCGCGCGCTGGGTGGCGCTGGGCATGGTCACTTATCTGCAGCGACCCGGCAACGAGGCGCAGATGAGCATCTTCACCACGGCGCCTCGACCCGACCACGTAGCCCTACGGGCAGCCATAGATTACGCGGTCGCCAACCCGGGCGGCGACTTGAGTGTCGCGGCGCTTGCTGCGCACGCCGGCGTGAGCGCCCGGCACCTGACCCGACTGTTCCGCGAGCATCTCGACGAGCCGCCCGGGGCGTCCGTGCGCCGGATCCGTCTCGAGATCGCCGCGCGCATGGCTGCGACGACCGACCAGCCCATCTCGCAGGTCGCTCATCAATGTGGATTCGGCTCGGCCGAGAGCATGCGACAGGCGTTCGTCACCAGGTTCGGCGTCAGCCCCCGCACCTTCCGCAAGACGCAGGGCATGACTCAAGAAGTGGGCCGCGCCCCTCAACCTGGGCCCAATGCAACCGACAGGGCGACTGCCTTGTCGTAATCGCCACCATCGCGGGTCGGCCAGATCGTCGACCGAGACCACGCGCGTCACCATCCGCTCGGCGGGCCACAGCCGTCCCCGCACGTAGACGGCGTCCTCCTCCTTGGTGGGTCTGATCTCCGAACGGGGATGGTTCGCATCGATCACCGGTAGAACGCGACCCTGCGAGTGCACGTCCAACCCGGCCTCGACGTCTTCGAAGCGGTCTTCGGGTGGTCGCAAGAATCGGAGACCGAACGGCCCCGACGCGATGGAGGCCGTCAGACGAGTCGCCGACGAAGGCGCTCGGAACAGCCTCAGCCTATCCGCCGCCGATCGGCCGCTGAATCCCGTGGACGTGAGGCGCACTTCGCGGTTAGCGCCGAGCCGTCTCTAGATGTGCTGCTCTCGGAGAGATCGCCGCCGAAGGAGTGGTCCCGCATCGTCGATGCGGGCGGTTCGTCGTCGCTACTGTTCGGCAGCGGCAGCTCGAACCTCGGGCGTTCGCTCGAGGAACGGCGTGCGCCTCTCCGATTCCGGCTGAGCGAGCATCCTGCCGCAAGACTACTGGTTCCCTCGTCGAGGCCGGATTCCGCGTCGAGGATGGCCACCGGGCAGGCCACCGCCTGTTCGCCAACGAGTCACGCCCAACCGCGGTGTTCGCCGCTACCGACAACGAGGCAATCGGCGTGATCGGCGCCGCCCGCCAGATCGGCCTAAGAGGTCGGACGAGACTTCGCAACCGTCGGATATCACGACATGTCAATCTCTGCTGAGCTGAGCATTCCTCTCTCAAGCATTCACTCGCCCCTCACCCAAGTCGGAGACTGCGCGACCGACCTTCTCCTGAGACGCATCTCCGGAGAAGCCGTCGAGAGTCTCCGACTCGCGCCCTCACTCGTCGTTCGCGAGTCAGTCGCCAATCGTGGGCCGGGAGCCCCGGAAGGTAGCGCTGCCGCACGACGCGACGGCTACGTGTCGAACCCCTGCGCGACGGTTGGATGTCGAGAGCTCGACCTTTGACTCGGCACAAGACGGTCCTCGTGAAGCAGCCACAAGTATGCTCGCCTCATGGCAAGCGAGGACGACGAGGTTCAGCTCTGTTGTCTGCTCTGGGCAAACGACCGAGAAGCGGTAGGGCTGACGGAGTACGAGGATCGTGTGTTGGCGCTGGTCCCAGAGCACGGTGGGCAGGTTGTTCAGCGTGCCCTGAGCGACGGCCGAGATGGTCAGCCCCACGAGGTTCAGCTGTTCCGTTTCGCCTCACAGCAGATGCTCGACTCCTACCTGGCCGACCCTCGCAGGGCTTCACTTGCTGCGGAACGCGACCGCGTCATAAAGCGAACTGAGGTGTTCCCCATCCGCTTTCCATAGATTTCCGATGAGCCACGAGCCGCTGAACGGGGCTGCGTAGCGGTCTACCGCAGACCCTGCATGACGCCCGCCGCGCGGCGTGCGCGGCGCGGATGACCGGCCAACGCCGCTAGCACGAGAGCATCCACCAGATCCGGGAGCGAAACTGCGCGAACGCGGTCGTCGGAATCGGCGCTTGCAGCAGATCACCGCGTTGTGCTCGGCAACGGTCCGCTCGCCACCGGAGCGACCCTCCCCCACAGCCACCCTGCCGTGACGGCACCTCAACTCGCCGAACTCCAGGTCTTCGAGAACGACGCGTACAGCCGGACCTGCGTGTCGTCCAGCTTGAGGTGGTTGCTACCGCTGGGCATAGGTCACTCTTCAGCAACAACGAGTACTGACTACCTGAGCGGGGGCGCCGCAGATGGCTGCCGGTCGCCGCGCGTCGTCGGCGAGCTGATCACGAGGAAGCGCACATCCTCGGCACCGGGATTCGTGAAGCGGTGCGCCAGCCCCGGCGCGATCTCGACGCCCTGCCCCGCCCGCAGCGGCAGATCACCCGTCGTCGTCTGCACCACAGCGGATCCGTCCAACAGCACGAAGAACTGCCGCGCTACGGCGTGCACGTGCCACTCCTCAGCTCCGCCCGGTGGCACGCACTCCTCGATCACGGAGAGGTCGTCGCGGTCGAGCAGCCGCCAACCGTCACTCACCCCGCCCCACACGTAGTGTTCTGCGGTGCTGCGGTCGACAGGTTTGGCCATGATGTCAGCCTAAATGGGCACCTCATCGAACCTGGCGCCGCCACTGCCCGACGCCTCGCGCCGAGCGCGTGCGGCACCGCCATGATGAGGGTGGCCGTGGCGACCACGATCAGGAGGCTGGTCGCGGCGGCGATCTGGAATCCCGTGGTGCACGCGTCTCGGAGCCAGGTCGAGGAGCTGGGTTGCGAGGGCGTCGGGAGGTGCGTGGACGTGCTGTGTTTCCAGAGTCCCTCGGTCCACGGAACAACGCATGCCGCCCGGAAACGTCCGCGAATCCGACCGTCGTATCGGTGAACCAGTCTCGTAGCGGCCACCGGAATGCGATCAACGGCTACGTCGGCCTGAGGGGAGTGCCTCACCCGTGTCGGTTGGAGGGCTCTGTCCGAGGGTCTTCTAGTGCGAAATCGCAACGAGTCATCCGAGAATGGCCGCGGCGAGATCGCGTGTGGCGCGAGTTGGATGCTGTCCGTCGTGGGTCGCTCCCACCACCAAGGTTCCCTCGATCAGCAGGTGGAGCTTCTCGGCCGCGGGCTCGGGGCTGGCATGGCCTGACGCCACGAGTTCACGCACGAGAAGTTCGCGGAGGCGCCGCCGGAACTCCTTGGTCTCCGCATGTGCCGGATTTGTGAGGATCTGCGATGCCGAGGTCGGTGGCGAAGTACCGACAGCCTCGGAAGTCCGCGTTCGAGACGAGTTCGTCGCGCCGATCTAACAGTCCGAGAAGCCTCGCTCGAGGTTCCGCGGCGTCGGCCAACGCGACTTCGTACCATCCGAGATCCTCATCGGCCGCGCGGCGGAGAACCGCTGCCACCAGTCCGTCCTTGCCTCCGAAGTGCTCGTACAGCGACCTGCGTGCAACGTTCGCCTCTTTGAGCAGTGCGCCTACTCTGACCGAGACGCCGCGCGCGTAGAAGAGTTGCTGACCGGCCACAAGAAGTCGTTCCCGCTGGCAGGGGGTGGTCTTCGTGGTCGTCTGCTCCATGCACCTCCGCTTGACAGCAGACCGACCACTCTATCCCGCTCTCAAATGGACCACTCAGTCTACATCTGAGGAGGGTGACATGACCACATCGGAGCAGACCACCAACGACACCGCCGAGACGATTGCGCGGTTCAACGACGCCTGCCGACGCCGCGACAAGGAGGCATTGGCCGATGTCGTCCATGACGACTGTCTGATGGTGTCGGCCCAGCCGGCACCCGACGGCGCATCGTATGTGGGGAAGGACTCGTGCGTGGCGTCCTGGGCGGAGCTATTGTCCCCATCGCTTCGCGTTCTGGGAGAGGTCCAAACCGACACGGATCTGGACGCAATGCGACGCCCCGGCGTGGTGCCCACAGTGCCACGAGATCGGCGGTGCGAGGCGGCCGTGGACCGGTTCAGGTGACCGAAGCGCGTCCTATGGCTGCAGAGGTAGGCGGTCGAAGAAGTCGGTGATGATCGGTACGGCCGTTTCCAGCCGCTCCATCGACGTAGCGAACGACAACCGGATGAATCCCTCGCCGTCAGGTCCATACTCGCTCCCCGCACGGACCACGACGCCCCTGGAGAGCAGCTGCTCACTGACCCACACCGAGTCATAGGAGTGGCGGTATCCGACGAGTGCATAGAACGCGCCTTCCGGACGCCTGACGGTCAAGGTCCGACAAGCCGCAAGCTGACGGATCAGCACATCTCTCTTTCGCTCGTACTCAGCAGCCATGGCGGTGAGGCTGGAACTCTCCATCTCACACGCGACCATCGCCGCACGTTGCACGAACGCATTGCACGAGCCGTTCATCGTCGCGTGGACGCGGGCCACAGGCTTGAGAAGCTCAGCGGGTCCCGCGACGTAGCCAAGTCTCCATCCCGTCATCGCGTATGTCTTCGAGAAGGTCTGGACGTACAGCGCATGCTCGGCGAGATCAGTGACACCCAGAACGGAGGTGAATTTCGTCCCGTCGAACACGATGCGGTCGTACGCCTCATCCGCGACCACCATGACTCCCGAACGCTCTGCAAGAGCCGCCAGGGTCCGGAGCTCGTGCGCTGTGTGGACCATCCCCGTCGGGTTGCTCGGATTGGCGAACACCATCATCCTCGCGCCGACGAAGGCTTCCTCAAGAGCCTTCAGATCCCAGTGCAGGTCGTCACTGAGGGCGACCAACCGTGAGACTCCGCCGGCGAGAGTCACGACGTCCTCGTAAAGGGAGTACGCCGGCTGCGGGATCACAACCACATCGCCCGGATCGATCAGCGCGAGCATCACCGCGGCGAGTGCTGAGGTGGCACCGTGTGTCACGAGCACTTGATCGGCTCGCCACGCGATGCCGGAACGCTGTTGGAGCTGGTTGGCCAGTGCCGCCCGAAGTTCGGGCAATCCTCGCTGGTCGACGTAGTGAGTCTCGCCGTTACGCAGGGACGCAACGCACGCCTCGACGATCTCGTCGGGAGTGTCCAGCGTCGGCTCGCCCATGGCCAGGCTGACGGATCCGTGCGGCGGCGTGGTCATGATCGGCCGTCGCGAGCGCTGAATGAGGTCTCGAGCGCGATTTGCCGGGCGCGTCCGGCCTGCGGTCGTGTGGTCGGCCATGATCTGGTCCTGTTGTCGACTCATAAAGAAGAGTATACTCTTGTTTAATGTCGACCACGATCTGCGGGTATCAGAGCCGAGAGGGTCGATGTCTATTCTGTTGTTGGTGGAACAGCGCTACTAGCCAAGCCTCTCGCCATCTACGAAGTGATGGGTATAGTGCGACTTATGTCGCAGTTAAGGTAGGTCACGGTGGAGCATCACCCAAGCGGTCATGTCTTCGTCACGCAGCAGCTGCCCGATCGCGTCTCCTCCGCGCTCGCGGCCCTGCCCCTTCCGGTCGTGTATGGCGGCCGTGGCGCGCCCAGTCAGGAGGACCTGCGACACGGGGCCACTGGGGCGATCGCGATCATCTCGACGGTCAACGAGACGATCGACAGCGCCGTGATGGACGCAGCTGGTCCCGGTCTGCGCATTGTCGCCAATTGTGCTGTGGGATACGACAACGTCGATCTCGCCGCTGCCAACGAGCGGGATGTCCTTGTCTCGAACACCCCCGGTGTCCTGGATAAGGCGACGGCGGACGTTGCGTTCGGTCTGCTCCTCGCGACGGCGAGGCGCATCGTAGAAGCCGACCACCACATCAGGACGCATCCGGACTGGCACTGGGGACCACGGGAGTTTCTTGGGCGCGACCTCAGCGCGGGAACCACGCTGGGCATCGTCGGGATGGGAAGGATCGGTTTCGAGATGGCGCGTAGCGCCACCGCGTTCGACATGCGCGTGCTCGCGTACGATCCCAGACCGTTGGATCGGCGATCGGTTGATCTGGGAGTGGTGGCGGCGGACCTCGAGACGGTGCTCGCGAGCAGCGACGCGATCACGCTGCACTGTCCCCTCACCCCTCAGACGCGACATCTCATGAATGAGCGGACCTTGGCACTCATGAAGCAGGGGGCGGTCCTGGTCAACACGGCGCGCGGTCCGCTCGTCGACGAAGCGGCACTGCATCGTGTCCTCGTGTCAGGTCAGCTGTCGGGCGCCGGTCTCGACGTATTCGAGGACGAACCGCGCATCTACCCGGGCCTTGTCGAGCTCGCCAACGTCGTCCTGCTGCCGCACATTGCGAGTGCCGGTGACCACACCCGTGGAGCGATGGCCCTGCTCGCCATCGACAACGTGCGGCACTGCCTGGAGGGGCGACCGTTACCCACGCCGGTGGGATGCGTACCGGATCAGCGGTAGGAAACCCACCGCGCGAGTGAGCCTTCGAACACGGCCAAGAGCTGTTCGGCACACTGCGCGGCGGTAAGTTCCATCTCGGCGTGAAGGTCAAGGATCTCTCGAGGGTCGAACAGGATGTTCCACAGGAAAAGTGCCCGCTCCTCGTCGTGGACCTCGAGCTCCAAGCCCTGTGCCTCCGCTGCCTGCAGTATGGGGCGCAGCAGGGCGTCTCGCAGTGCGAGCAGATAGTCCGCACCCTGACGGAGCCGCGCCAGGTATCCCCGGCGCGAGCGCATGTGGACAGTGGCGGGTCCGTGTACGAGACACAGGTCGACCCATTTGCGTGCAACGCGCGGCAGTAGCAGGCTTCCCGGAGTTTCGAGGCTCAGGCTGTAGGTGCGGAGCTCGTGGGCCACGTCCAGCATGTACGCCTCGAACAGCGACTCGAGACTGGGGAAGTGACGATAGGCCGTTGCCACCGACAGGCCGGCGCTCTCGGCTATTGCGTTCATGGTGACCGAGGATCCGGACTCGCGGACGAGCTCGCCGGCAGCCTGCAGGAGCTCGGCGCGATTGCGTCGACCGTCACTGCGCACGACCGCCACCTCCTCGCTCTCGACGGACGGTCACTGGACCCTACCCTTGCCACGTCGGCGGGTGCGTGTCGACCGAGGTGGCCCGCCGGCTGTCGGGAACTCACGCTGCCAGGCCTCTGCGATGCGGAGGAGGTGCCAATCCTTGCCACGGGCGCCGACGAGCTGGACCGACAGCGGCATACCGTCGGAGGTCAGTCCAACAGGCACGGCGATAGCTGGTGCGCCCACAACGTTGAAAGGCATTCGCGGAGACAGAGCTCTCGAACCGTCGTCGCGCAGGTCGGGGCCGATCGCCGGACCCGGAGGCGAAAGCGTCGTGATCGTGACGAGTGCGTCGACGTGAGCCATCGTCCGGTCGAACATGCGTGTCAGGTCCGCCCGCAGTCGACGTGCGTCCGCCAGCTCGGCCGCCGAGATGTGCGCACCTGATGTCAGCCGCCGGTAGGTCGACCGATGCATGTCGGCGCCTCGAGTCTCCAGACGGTGGCGGAACTCTCGGTAGGCCTCGGCGTGCAGGATCGTCGCCCCGCAGCGCTGATAGACCTCGAGCGGTGCGGGATCGACGCGCTCGATGATCGCCCCCTGTGTGCGCATTCCGGCGACCGCGCGGGCCAGTGCGGCGGAGACCTCGGCGTCGACCCGTCGAGATGCCGCGGACCCGAGGTCGACGACACCCAGGCGCATCCCTTCCAGGCGCGGTGCAGGACCTGTCGGCGACAGATCCAACAGCGAACGCAGCACCAGGGCCGCGTCCTCGACATCCCGTGTGACGACGCCGACGTCGTCCAGCGAGGGTGCGAGGGGGAGCACCCCGCGGCGGTCGATGAGGTCATGGCTGGGCTTCAAGCCCACGACTCCGCAGTGCGCGGCCGGTAGCCGAATCGAGCCCGCGGTGTCACTCCCAATTGCGATCGGCACGAGCCCTGCCGCCACCGCCACGCCGCAGCCACTCGACGAGCCCCCAGTCGAACGCTCGTGGTTCCACGGGTTCCTCGGAGCAGGCACCGCGGAGTCCTCCGCCGTAAGTCCGATGCCGAGCTCCTCCAGCACGAGCTTGCCGATCAGGATCGCACCCGCATCTGTCAGCCGCGAGACGACCTTCGCGTCAGCCGTCGGCAGCAGGTCGCCGTCGGTCGAACGACTGCCAGCTGCCGATGCGTGTCCGCGCACGTCGACCGAGTCCTTCACGGCGAATACGACACCCTCGAGTGGGCCGGCGGGCCGGCAGCCACGACGCTCGTCACTCCTCCGGGCACTCTCCATGGCCTCATCGGGGTACGTCTCGACAAACGAGCCATTCTCGGCCTCGACGATGGCAGCGATGACGTCCTCTACGTAACGGACGGCCATGAATTCGCCTCGCTCCATCGCCCGCGCCGCCTCGCTGGCAGTGCAGGCCGCCGCCCGTCCGGGCGACCGGCTGGAAGTCGTCGTCACGAGCCACTCCTCACACAAATGCGTCGACTATCTCAGGTATATGGGGTTTCGACTCAGATCGCAAGAACTGCGTTGCCCTGTGCATGCCCACATGATCTAGCAGCAAGGCGTTTGTGCGTTCTACCAGCCCAGGATTCGTAGCGCTTGACGCAAGGCGATTTAAGTGAGAAGTTACTCTCAATTATGGCTTTAGTGGCGAGTGTGAGGAGAGATGCCCAGTGCCTTCGCTGCACCGAGATGATGGCGCCGATCTGACGCTCCTGTCGGCAGTCGACCTCGTCCGGAGGTTCTTCCGTCGCGAGCTTTCGCCGGTCGAGGTCATGCGCTGGACGATCGAGCGGTGCGAGCGCATCAATCCATCGCTCAACGCACTCGTGGACACCCTTTTCGAGGATGCGCTCGATCAGGCTGTGCAGGCCGAGCGACGGTACCTGCACGGCACGGCTCGACCGCTCGAAGGTATTCCGGTTGCGCTCAAGGCACAGCAGCCGATGAAAGGGCGGCCCTGGGCCGACGGGTCCGTCGCCCTGGCTGACCGTGTTGCGGACGTCGACCATCCGATCGTCGCACGGATCCGTGCGGCCGGTGGGATCATCCATGCTCGGACGGCCACCCCCGAGTTCTGCTGCATGCCGTTCACGCACTCGATCCTCTGGGGTACGACGCGAAACCCGTGGAACCCCGACCTGAGTCCGGGTGGCTCGTCGGGCGGCTCGGTCGCCGCGCTCGCCTCTGGGATGACCGTACTGGCGACCGGCTCGGACAGCGGCGGCTCGCTACGCAGCCCCGCCTCGTTCACCGGCACGGTCGGCTTCAAACCGGCCTACGGGACAGTCGCGACGATCTCGCCCGCCAACCTCGATCCGTTCTGGCAGGACGGAGCGCTCGCACGTACGGTCGATGACTGCGCGCTGCTCCACGAGATCATCGCAGGCCAGGATCGCTCCGACATGAGTTCGCTGCCACGCATCGGCGGACGTCCGGCGCCGACGACGCCGGTACGCGTAGCGGTCCTGACCAACCTTGGCAACTGGCGCGTCGACCACGAAATCGTCGCGGACGTCACCCGGGTGAGTGTTGCTCTCGCCGAGGCCGGGACGGAAGTGCGTCCGGCCGAACTCGGCTGGGATCGGGTGAGTGTCAATCGCCTGGCGGACGCCCACTTCGGCGACCACAGTGCCGCCGACATCGCTCGCCTGGCCACGACCTCGGACGATCTCACCGACTACGCGCGCTCCTTCGCTCAACGGACCACCGAGGCGGCCCGGCACCTCACACCTCAGGACCGTCACCGTGAGACCGGCGACATGTACCGGCAGGTCGCCGAGCTGCTCGAGCGCGTCGACATCATCATCTGCCCGACAGTGGGAATCACCGGGCTGACGGCAGGTGAGGCCTACCTGTCGGAGCTCCCGACCGTGGACGGCATGCGCCTCGAGTCGTTGAGTGACATCAACCTGACCCGACCGTTCAACATCCTCAACCGGCTTCCCGCCATCTCTGTCCCTTCGGGTCGCATCGCGTCGTCGGGACTGCCGCTAGGCATCCAGATCGTCGGCCGACCGTACGACGAGCCGACCGTTCTGTCGTTCGCCAGATCGGTCGAGCGGATCCTGCGACCGTCGCGTCGTTGGCCGATCGTCGCTCGGTCGTCGCCCACGGTCCCCAAACCCAGACCCCGCTGAGAAGAGAGCTCCCATGTGTCGTCAATCAAAGTCAGGCTCACGCCTGCTCCAGATGATCGCCGTCGCGCTTCTGACCCTGGTCAGTGCAGGCTGCACGGCCGAGGTGGGCGCGCGGATCGACCCGCCGTCGAACAACGTCAATCCCGACTATGCCTCGTCGCTGCCGGCGTCGGTGCGCAACGAGACGGTGATCCGGATCGGAGCGGACGCTTCGACACCGCCCTACCTGTTCGTCAACGAGAACGGGGAGCTCGACGGACTCGAGTTCGACTTCATGCAAGCGCTCAGCAAGGAGATGGGGGTCAGGATCCAGGTCGTGGCGACCTCGTTCTCCGGGCTGGTGCCCAGCCTGTTGTCGGGCCGTATCGACGCCGGCATGTCCAACTTCAGTGACACCATCGAGCGTGAGGCGCAGGTCGACTTTGTCGACTACACCCGATCCGCCGACCGTATCCTCGTCGGCCGTGGAAATCCGTACCATGTGCGCACCACTGATGACCTGTGCGGTCTGAAGGTCTCCGCGACGCAGGGAACGACCTCGGCCGCCGGCACGGCAGAGCTCTCCGGGGATTGTGTCTCCCACGGTCGTCCCGCCATCGCCGTCCTGCTCGTGCCTTCGCTCGGCGACACCATGATTCAAGTCCAGAGCGGACGCGCGGACGCACTCGTGACCGACCAGGCTCAGGTTCGCTTTCAGCAGCGCTCGACGGACGGTCTCGTCGAGCCGGCCGGCGGTCTCACGGGACCCAACTACCACGGCATCGCTACGACCAAGGCCAATAGCGGGCTTCGGGATGCGCTCCTGCGTGCGTTCCAGCAGCTGTTCGTCGACGGCACCTACGACGAGATCTTGAAGAAGTGGAACCAGCCGATACTCCGAATCGACGCACCGATCATCAATGCGGAAGGGCAAGGATCATGACTGCGCAATTCGAACACCAACAGAACGTGAGTGTGGAGGGCTCACTCAAAGAGCTCAGGGTCGTTCCTCTGAAGCATGTCGGCAGGCACGCAGTCGCGGTCGTGACCGTCCTGGCCCTGGCCTGGCTCCTCGTGAAGATCGCCGGCAGCCCCAACATGCACTGGCCGGATGTCTTCGACTACCTGTTCTCCAAGACGATCATGCTCGGTGTCCTGATCACGATCCAGCTGACGATCTTGTGCATGATGCTGGGAACGGTCCTCGGGCTCCTGGTCGCGATCATGCGAATGTCGAGCAGCGTCTTCCTCAGGTCGGCCGCGGCGGGGTACGTGTGGTTCTTCCGCGGCACGCCGGTCCTCGTGCAGCTGATCTTCTGGTACAACCTGTCCCTGCTGTTCCCCCGCATTGGCCTGTTCGTCCCCTTCACCGACGTCGGCGGCAGCGCCGCGACCAACTCGGTCATCAGCGCACTCATGGCATCAGTGCTCGGCCTGGGACTCAACGTCGGCGCGTACATGGCCGAGATATTCCGTGGCGGCATCCTCGCGGTCGATCCGGGACAGGTCGAGGCCGCCACGGCTCTGGGGATGCATCGTAGTCGCGTCCTACGCAAGATCGTGCTTCCTCAGGCGATGCGGGTCGTCATCCCACCGTCCGGCAATCAGTTCATCGACTTGATGAAGGCCACGGCGATGGTCGCCTTCATAGCCGGCGGCGACCTCCTCACTCGCACCCAACAGATCTACTCGATGAACTTCCTCGTCATACCGCTCCTGGTAGTCGCTAGCCTCTGGTATCTCGCGCTGACGACGCTTGCCACCGTCGGCCAGCACTTCCTCGAGCGTCGGTTCGGTAGAAGTACGACGCACACCAGGCCCAAGACATCCGCCTCCAGTCGCCTCGCCAATCTCGCACCCTGGCGCCGATCGAAGGAGCTCGCATGACCGCCTTGACCAACCCTGCGGCCGTGACGTCCGATCGCGGCGAGACCCCGATGCTCAACGTCATCAATGTCCACAAGAGCTTCAACGGGATTCCCGTGCTCAAAGGGGTCTCGCTGCGAGTGAAGCGTGGAGAAGTACTGTGCATCCTCGGCCCGTCGGGCTCCGGCAAGAGCACACTGTTGCGCAGCGTCAACCATCTGGAGCGCATCGACACCGGGGCAATACTGCTTGACGATTCATACGTCGGATATCGCCGAGCAGGCGACCTGCTCCACGAGCTCAAGCCCAACGACGTCGCTGACCAGCGAGCGGACATCGGCATGGTCTTTCAGCGCTTCAACCTGTTCTCGCATCTGACAGTCCTCGAGAACATCGTCGAAGCCCCGATCGGCGTACGTCACGAGTCGCGCACCTCGGCGGAGGCGCGCGGTCGTGAGCTCCTCACGCAGGTTGGGCTGGACGGACGCGAAGATTCATATCCATCCCAGCTGTCCGGCGGACAGCAGCAGCGCGTCGCGATCGCCCGGGCTCTGGCAATGGATCCCAAGGTCATGCTGTTCGACGAACCCACGTCGGCTCTCGACCCCGAGCTGGTCGGTGAGGTGCTCGCCGTGATGCGCAGCCTGGCGACGGCGGGTCAGACGATGCTCGTGGTGACCCACGAGATCGGCTTCGCACGTGAGGTTGCAGACCGCGTGATCTTCATGGATGACGGACTTGTCGTTGAAGAAGGTTCCGCCGCCGACGTGCTGACCAACCCTCGCCACGCCCGAACCCGCGACTTCCTCGGAAAGGTCCTGTGACGGGATCGTGACCGAGGTGTTGCTGTGCCCCGACAAGTTCAAGGGGTCGCTGACCGCCGCGGAGGTGAGTGACTCGCTCCGTGCGGGTATCGCGGACGTGCGGCCGGGGGTGCGGGTCGAATCGTTCGAGGTATCGGACGGCGGCGACGGACTGCTCGACGCAGTGGTGCCACACGGATTCGCCATCCGCACGCTCACGGCCCAGGGACCGACCGGTCAACCGCGGATGGCACGCATCGCGACTCGGGGAAGTACCTCGATCATCGAGCTCGCAGAAGTCGTCGGGCTCCGACGGCTGTCCGACGACCGACCGGCTCCTCTGACGGCATCGACCTACGGACTCGGGCAGGCGATGCTCGCGGCGATCGATGCTGGCTCGACTGAGCTCGTCGTCGGGCTAGGTGGCAGCGCTTCGACCGACGGCGGTGCCGGCATGGTCGAGGCGCTCGGTGCGCGGCTTGGCTGGCGCGGTCGGCGCCCACCCGCACGCGGCGGCGGGGGCCTCGCGGGTGTGGCGAGCGTCGAGCTGTCCGAACTCGATCGCCGTCTCCGGCACACCAGTATTACGCTCGCGGCTGACGTCGACCATCCCTTGCTGGGCGAACGTGGAAGCGCTCGAACCTTCGCCGCTCAGAAGGGCGCCACGCCGCAGGAGATCTACCTCCTAGAGGCGGCTATGGCGAAGTGGGCGGCGGTGGTAACGACAGCCACCGGCATGGATGTCGCGGATCGGCCCGGCGCCGGCGCGGCCGGCGGGACGGGCTTCGCCGCGATGGCCATCCTCGGAGCCACAATGCGATCCGGGATCGACTTCCTGCTCCGACTGGGCGATTTCACCCAGCAGATCGGCTCTGCAGACCTCGTCATCGTCGGCGAAGGATCGCTCGACCAGCAGTCGCTTCGAGGCAAGGCTCCGATCGGGGTAGCGAACGCTGCCACGGCCGCCGGCGTTGAGGTCATCGCGATCTGCGGGGTCAACCGGCTCGACGAGATGCAGAGCCGCGAGGCGGGATTGGCAGGCGTCTACTCGCTGGATGCCTCGAACCCGACCCTCAACGCAGCATCGAACGGGCCAGGCCGTTAGTGCGAAGCCTGGCCAGAACGATCGCCCGACGCCATCTCCGCTCACCTACCAATCAACCCGCAACGACAGAAAGGCGGCACTCATGAGCACGATCGCACGATCCGTCCTCGAGTCCTACACGCGGCTGGGAGCCGCCACGGTGCATGAGGCCCAGGGCCGCACTGGAGCCCTCGACAGTGCGATCAAGCCCGTCGATCCGCGCAAGGTTCTCGTTGGGAGGGCGCTAACGGTCGACTCCCGGCCCGGAGACAACCTCGCGATCCAGTATGCCGTCACGGTCGCCAAACCCGGCGACGTACTCGTCGTTGACGCAAAGGCGTACACGGAGGGTGGCGCGTGGGGCGATCTCCTCACTCTGTCAGCTCAACAGCATGGCATCTCGGGACTCGTGATCGACGGATCGGTGCGAGACATCCAGGCCATTATCGAGATGGGATTCCCAGTGTTCTCGCGGGCCATCAGTATCAAGGGCACCGACAAGAATCAGCCAGGCGGTGTCGGAAGTGGCATCGTGTGCGGTGGAGTCAACATTGCTACGGGAGATCTGATCGTGGGTGATGCGGACGGTGTCGTGGCGGTCTTAGCGGACCGGGTCGACGAGGTCCTCCGCCTGGCCGTTGGTCGCGAGCAATCGGAGGAGTCGACTCGCCAGGAGATCCTGAAGGGGCGGACGCTGATCGACATTCTCGACCTGCACGAGCGGGTCCGTGCGCTTGGTTACGATCGATGATGCCCGGGGCGTCATCGATCGAGGGGCGCATATGATCACGTGTGTCGTCCACTACACAATCGACCCCGAGCAGATCGAGGCATTCGAGGCATTCGCCCGTCGCTGGGTCGGGCTGGTGGACCACCACGGTGGAGAACACCACGGCTACTTCCTGCCGTCAGAGGGCGCTAGTGACAAGGCGCTCGCCCTGTTCACATTCCCCAGCCTCGCCGCGTACGAGCAGTACCGAAACCTTTTCGGGGTCGACCCCGAGTTCATCGCGGCCGAGCGCATCCCCGAAGACAGTCGGTGCGTCGTGCGCTACGAACGCACGTTTATGCGTCCTGTACTTTCGAGCGGTGAGAGGTCGTGACTGTGCGCGGTGACGCCGGCGGCATGACCGGAACGCAAGAAGAGCCTGAGGTTTTCGACCCGCCCCTCGACGACTCCATGGTGAGTGACCTCGTCGCGCGCCTCGTCAACGCGCGGTTCCCCCCGCAGCTGCCACTGGACGACTGGACTGCTGGTACCCCAATCCCCGTCGTACGCGACTTGATACACACGTGGTCCACCGAGTTCGACTTCGAGGACTACCGCGCCAGTCTCCGGGCGCTTCCTCATTTCCGTCTGAAGATCGACGGTGCATGGACGCATTTCCTGCACGTCAGGAGTCCCCACGCCCACGCCAGACCGATCGTGATCACCCATGGTTGGCCCAGTTCCTTCCTCGAGATCGTCCCACTACTCGGACGTCTGACTAGGCCAGCAGAACATGGCGGTCGAGCTGAAGATGCGTTCCATGTCGTTGTTCCGTCGATGCCGGGATTCGCGTACTCCGAGACTCCGACGAACATCGAGCAGCTGACGGCCTCGTCGATCGCCGACCGGTGGCGGGTCCTGATGTCGCGCATCGGGTACGACTCGTTCTTCGCCTCCGGCGCGGACATCGGCGCGCGGGTGACAGCATGGTTGTCAGCTCGGCACGCTGACGTAGTGCTGGGCGCCCACATGAGTACGAATGCGTTGAGCCCGGTCCGCACACCGGGTGTTCACGACGGTGTTCTCAGCGCTGAGGACGACGCCTGGCTTGACCGGATGGCGACCTGGGCGGAGACCGACGGTGCCTATCACCACTTGCAAGGCACCAAGCCGCTCACAGTCGCCGTCGCGAGCGCGGACTCCCCGGTAACGCTCGCTGCGTGGGTTGTCGAGAAGTGGCAGGCGTGGAGCCGTCTCGACCTCACGGTCCAGCCCGCCCGCACTATGCTGCTCTCACTGTTGACGCTCTACTGGACCACCGGATCGTTCAGCTCATCCGTCCTGCACTACTACGCCCACGATCTGCCGCCCGGAGCTCGGCCGACCATTGAGCCGAACGCGGCACCCATATCCTTGTACGCCAGTGCTTCCGAGATCGGTGGCGTTCCACCACGGTCGCTTGCGCTTCGGCAGTATCGCCAACCCCGCTGGCGCGTCTTACCTCGAGGCGGGCACTTCATGGCGACCGAGGAGCCGGATCTGCTCGTCGCTGACATGCGGGCGTTCGCCGCAGACTTGCGATGAGGCATCGAGCGGTGCAAGTCGTTCCGCTCCGAACGCCGAGGGTCATCGTGCTGGCTCGGTTTCCGCCGTGCAGGACGAGACTTGGTAACCACCGGTCGCGATGACTGATTGAACCGTCGGAGTCGGGCTATGCGTGTGACAGCTCGGTCGGGCCGCATGGGCGTGCAGAGGCCCACCACTGGTGACACCTCTGCGTGCATGCGGGCGTCCTAGTAAGGACCCAGGAAACGAGTGCCAAGACGACGCGTCAGCTCGCCACGACACGCGGCTGATCGGATCGATGTCTTGAGGCCATGCGGGCGATGGCCCAGCGCGCGCTCGCGGTTGCCAGCAAGGATGAGCGTGAAGGGCGCATCGACCATCGCGCCGACAGAGCCTGACCCGGTTTTCCGGGCGAGTGGCTTTCGTTGATCACGCCGTGTCGATGACGGTGGTGTGAAGTGCTTCGTAGTCGGCAGGGCTGGTATCGCCCATCGAGGTGTGTCGACGGGTCGGGTTGTACCAGCCCTCGCTCCAGCTGGCACTGACGTCTCCTGTCCAAAGACTGGCCCCTAGACGAAGTAGAGCTTGACGAAGTAGAGCTTGGTCCGACAACCATGGGAAGGCCGCGACCTATCCCACGGCGGCGCTCGTGACCGCTGATGTCGACCTGTTCGCAACCGGTGCCGCGAGCGCTCCGATGAGTGCCGGGGCCCGCACCACGAACGTGCCGTGACATGTCTACCACCGCATTCCTGACCGCGCGGCGCTGCTCGCCGCTGTGTGCCCGCTCAAGGTCGAGTGGTTCAGGAGGGATATCTGCGAGTGCCGAGTGAGCACCTACATCCGACGCCGACTGTCCGCGCTTCCCGACGGATCGTGGACATCTCGCCAGAACCCGGCGCCGGCCGCCGTCCTCCAGGCAAGCGTGCATGCCCTCGAGCACGAGTCGTGGTCAGGGGAGTCGAATCGCGCGCACCGTTTCAAGGAAGCCAAACCCGACAGTCGAATGCAGGCGTCGACCGGGTCAGCGACGCACCAACAGCCGCGGCGGCCTGAGCACTCACCAGCTGCCAAGTGCGCCACCGACGACCACGATACGTCTCGACGGCAGTTGCCTGTGCCCCAATGAAGGAACGTACGGTGCTTCGCCGTAGCACGTAGTGTTGAGGTCAGGCCTGCTCAGCCAGGTTCGGAGCGCACGAGCAGTTGCTTGAGCGCGGTGGCGGTCGACTCTCGTTGTGGCCGGCTCAGTGGCTCGAGGAAGGCGTCGTCGGCGGCAAGTACCGCGTGCAGGGACCGCTCGACGAGCTGCTCGCCGTGTTCGGTGAGCTGAACGTGCACCCCTCGCCGGTCCTTCGGGTCGGGTATTCGCCTGAGAAGTCCGGTTCGTTCGAGTCGGTCCAGTCTGGTGGTCATCGCCCCGGTGGTGATCAGCGCGGACTGGGCCAGATCGGTCGGCTTGATGCCCGTGTCTACACCATGTCGATGAAGGGTGCTGAGCACATCGAACTCCCCGAGGCTCAACCCGAACGGTCGCAGGGCTGCGATGATCGCTCGCTCGAGATACGCATTGCACAGTCGCAGACGTCCGACGACCTCGAGCGGGCCGGTGTGCAAGCCCGGGTCGCGCGCGGCCCAGGTCTCGAGGATGCGGTCCACGGAATCGGTTGCCATCTGTCCAGACTAGCCTGGAGTCAAGTAAAAGGTATGTGACTTGTTAGTCGCTTTATACCAAGATACATTCGGCCTCATGAGACCTGCAACTGATGACCGGGAGGTGCGAGCCGTCGGCAACCGCCCTAGTCACCCAGAGGCTCCTTCGGATGGGCCGTTGAGGATCGGGGTGATTGTCGGGAGTACGCGACCCGGGCGGCGTGCCCCGGCGGTCGCGCACTGGACAGCGCAGGTCGCGATACAACACCTCGGCGAGGCCGTCGAGGTCCAGGTGCTGGATCTTGCCAGGTTCGCTCTGCCGTTGCTCGATGAGAATGTGCCGGCCGCCTTAGGCGAGTACGAACGCCCCCATACGCGGAGGTGGGCGCAAGCAGTCGGAGCTTGCGACGGATTCGTCTTCGTGACTCCCGAGTACAACCACTCCTTGCCCGCCGCGCTCAAGAACGCGCTCGACTTCGTCTACGCCGAGTGGCACAACAAGGCGGCGGGGATCGTCGGTTACGGAGTCGACGGAGGGGTGCGGGCGGTCGAGCACCTTCGGCAGGTTCTCGCGGAACTGCAGGTCGCCGACGTCCGCACAGCGGTGACCCTGGTCCTGCCCGAGGACTTCACCGGCGACGGCCTCTCCCCGCGGGCGTTCCAGGCCGAGAGGGTTCGCCGCGTGGCCGATGAAGTCCTCACGTGGTCGCGAGCGCTGCACTCGTTGCGTGCTCGATGAGCAGCGCCGGCGGGCGCACCCGGGTGACGCTGGCCGCGCTGCTGGCGGCCTCGACCCTGACCGTGATGGCTGGGGCGATCCTCTCACCGGTGCTCGAACTGATCCGCCGGGACCTCGCACTCACCGAGACCCGAGCGGGGCTCGTGCTGACCCTGCACGGGTTCTCGCTGGCGGTCGTCGCACCTTTCGTGGGTCGGGCAATCGACCGCTGGGGGGTCCGGCTGGCACTGGCGTGGGGGCTCCTGCTGTACGGGATCTCCGGGGGCGCCGGGATGATGACCGAGAGCTACGGGTGGCTGTTGACAAGCCGTCTAGTCTTTGGCGTCGGTGCGGCGGCGGTGTTCGTGGCCACTACCGTTGCGCTCTTCGAGTTGCACGACGGACGCGGGAGGGACCGGGTCATGGGCTGGCGGTCTTCAGCCATCAGCCTCGGCGGACTCGGATGGCCGCTGCTCGGTGGCCTGCTCGGCACCATCTCCTGGCACGCGCCGTTCGCCCTCTATCTGCTCGGCGTACCGCTCGCCGTCGCGTGCATCACCGTGGTGCCCACCCGGCGTACCAGAATCTCCGCGACAGCTGAGGTTGCCGAGACCGCACCGCCCAGCAGTCGGGTCCGAGACCTCGCACGCCGACGCCCCGATCTGCTTGGCTTTTACGCGATGCAGCTCATCAGTGCCGTCCTGCTCTACGCGGTGCTGATACTCCTGCCCATGCGCCTCGCCGAGCTCGGCGTCACCGATCCCCGTTACGTAGCCCTTCACGCCGTGGCACTGTCGGCGAGTATGACCGCCGTCGGTCTGGGCTACGCCCCACTGCGCGCATGGCTCGGCGACCGCGCTCTACTGAAGCTGTCCTTCGCCATCTGGATCCTCGCGCTCGCTGGCCTGAGCATCATCCCGCACCCCATTCTCCTCGGAGCCGCCGCTGCGCTGTTCGGCACCGGCATGGGGCTCGCCGTGCCTGCGCTCACGGTCCTGATCGCCGAAGGTGCCCCTGTATCACTCAGGGGAAGGGCGACAGCGCTGTCAGCCTCTTCGACGTTCGTCGGGCAAGCGGCCGCACCACTGCTCCTCGGGCCCATCGCCAACGCCAGGTCGATCACCACAGGCTTCGCCGTGGCCGCCGTGCTGGCCGCGATCACCCTGCTGCCAGCACTGGTTGTCGGACACCGATTCCGGTCACCGGCCGCCACGCGACGTCATTCGCCCGTACAAGAGGGCCATCGTTGAGCGCAGGCCCGGTAGCCAGTAACCGGGACTCGAGCGGTAATGTCCCGAGCCATCACCGCCCCGCACCGGAGGAATACCGCAAGGGTTCCTCCGGTGTCGGGCTCGATGAGGTGACAAGTCGAGGCGGTAGATGTGCTCGAGCACGTCCTTGCCGGCGCAGGCGGCCCACGAGGTCTCCTTGCCGATCTTGATGAACCCTTTGCGCTCCAGTACGGTCGCCGATCCTCGATTTGGCCGGCCGCGGCACTCTCAACACGTACACCATGCCCACGGCGTCGCCGACGCCCGCGCCGGCATCGCGCGCGGGATCGTCCAGCCGCGCTGCCGCCCGCGTCGAGCCGGCGCTGATCCCGGACGATCGCCCGGCCGCGCCCACGTGTAGGTATCGGCAAGGCCGATGACGCAGACGACGGCGCCAACGACCATGACGCTTGCGATGCCGAGTCCAGTGATAGTTGCCGGGATTAGGAACGTTCCGAGAGCCGCTCCGACTCGGCTGATAGCGGTGAAGAGGCCGGCTCCGGTCGAGCGCAAGGAGGTGGAAACAGGTTCACCCGGGTAGACGGGATGAGGACGCAGGCGGCGGAGCTGAGGAAGGCGAAGACGATGAAGCAGACGGTCACGATCGGAGCGGAATCGCCGCCGAAGGCCGCGAGGGCGATGAATGCGGCGATGCTCGCCGTGAACGGGCCGATGAGGAGGCGTCGACGTCCGAGCGAGTCCACGCATAGTCTGCCTGCGACGGTGCCGATTGTGCGATGGCGTTGAGGGCGATGGTGCCGGCAACGACATTGGAGACGCCCATGGTGCTCAGGACGGTCGGCGCGAAGGTGAAGATCGCGAAGTAGGAGATGACCAGGAACAGGTACATCACGGCCTCGAAGACGGCGCGTTGCCGCTGTTGTCCGCGAAACAGTGAGGACCAGTTGCTGTCGATCGCCCGGTTCTCGGCGCCCAGTGCCCCTTGGTCGAAGGAGGTCGCGCCGAGGTAGGTATCGGAAATGCGGCGAGCCTCCGTTTGGTGACCTTGCCGCGCGAGCCAGGGGCGATTCTGCGATGTTGCGTCGAAGCCGCAGACCGACGAGGGCTGGGATGGCGGCGCTGGCGAGTACCGCGCCAGTGCACATCGGCCCCATTCCAGGAGGGCGTACCCGCTGATCACCGCGAGAAGGTTGTCGAGGTTCAGCAGACCTGAGCAAACGAGATGCGACGGCCTCGCCGCGGGAGGGAGAGAACTCGGCGAGCATCGGTTCTCCGACGGTGTGCTCCGCCCCGATAGCGAAGCCGCTGCCCAGGCGGGCGAGGAATAGCAGCGCGAAGGTGACCGTCGATAGTTGGGCGACCCATGTGGCGATGACAGCGATGAACACGAGTGGAGAACGTGACGCGGCGGCCGATCTTGGCAGTCAGCCAGCCGAAGGCGAGTCCTCCGATAAAGGTAGCGATCAGCGACGATGCACCCAGCAGCCCGAGCTCGAACGCGGAGGACTTTAGCTTCGAGGGCGATGGCCGGCAACGCGACGCTCAGCACGCCAAGGTCATAGCCGTCGAGCCCGTGCCCCCAGGCAGCGGCGGTGGTGACCCTTGCGCAGGGAACGACGTTGATAGGTGCCGTGATTGTCCGGTCCGGTCCAGGCGTCGCAGGTCTTGTGT
This sequence comes from Solicola gregarius, assembly GCF_025790165.1. Lineage (GTDB taxonomy): Bacteria > Actinomycetota > Actinomycetes > Propionibacteriales > Nocardioidaceae > Solicola > Solicola gregarius. Next base: position 918,463 of record NZ_CP094970.1, on the reverse strand, counting down.
GTAGTCACGATCGTGCTCCTCGGTTGCCTGATACCGGCTCATCGGGGCTTGGTCGGCCTCCGGTGATGCGTTGGCACAGGGTGATGGCATTGCGGGTCGCGACGTCGAGTGCGTGGTCCTCGAGAGCCATCAACTGTTCCGGCGTGTATACGCTCTCGGGGTGGAAGCAGACGATCGGCGGTGAGAACGGGGGGCGAATGTAGGCGAAGTCGCCTTCGCCAAGTCGCGGGTCGTTCGGGTCGATGGGGCGGAGTTTGCCCAGGGGCACGTGATATCCCCACACGTTCTGGAGTGCTAGGCGCCGGATGCGGCCGGTGACGAGCGTCCTGGTCAGGGATTCCACGGGGATGTGTCCGTGCCCGAGGGGAACACCCATCGTCGCTGGCACGCTGTCCGGACTGTCGTCGGCGGAGATCATCGCGACGTCCTTGAGGTGGCAGGCGACGACGTAGGGCAGCATCGATGCGAGCGCTACGGCAGGCGGCTCGAGCACGGGGAGGCTGTTGCCGTAGTCGAATAGCAGCCGGACGTGGGGGCTGTCGACATTTTCGACAAGTCGGACGAGTTCGGCCGAGGTGAACTCCTCATGGTTCTCGACTGCGACGACGACGTCGGCTGCTTCAGCGGCGAGACGGGAGAGCGCCAGCTCGTGCGTGGTCTTGGCCAACACATCCGGTTCGCAGTGGTGGGTGAACGTCCGTAGTACGCGGGCTCCCAGCGCCCCGGCGATGGTGATGGCGGTCTGGAGGCGGTCTGGTTGGACGGTGTCGGTGTCGACTTCAACGGACATGCCCCGGCTGCGGAGTGCGTCGGCGACGGCGGAGAGGTGGGCCGGTGTGTTCCCGCCAAGGTGGCGGTGTGGTGGCAGGTGGGCATTGTCTGGCCCGGAAAGACTGATATTGACGCCTGCGAAACCGCGGCGTGCGGCCTCGTCGATGAAGGTGAAGACATCGTAGTCGGGATCGTGAACGAAGCGCAGGCGGCGGCTGTAGCTATGGAGCGCCAGCTCGATCTGATCGGCCATGGGCATCCTTGTCAGTGAGTTGGAACGTGCTGCTCCGTGAGCACGTTCTCGACGCGCTCGGCTGCGCTGAGGACGTCCGCATCGCGCCCGGATGGGGCGCAGAGCTGCAGGCCCACGGGGAGTCCTGAATCGGTGAAGCCGCATGGCACCGTGATCGCTGGGCCGTCGAGTTCGTTGAGGGCCCACAGCATGCGGTGGGCTTCTCGGTACAGCTCGTCGTACCTGGCGCCGTGCAGGTCGTCGAACCTCGGCGGCTCGGTAAGGCTCGTCGGCGTCACCAGCACACGGCCGGTGGGGACAATCGACGCGAACCGTGCCATCAGTCGCTGGCACACGGCCGGTGGGGACAATCGACGCGAACCGTGCCATCAGTCGCTGGCGCACGGCCGAGCGACGTCGGCGAGCGACACGGCCACTCGGGTTGTGGTTGGTGAACCACCGGCGGAGGCGAGGTGATGCCAGGTCCCCGGCCGCCATGACCGGATCTCGCCACAGGTCCCACCCCTCGTCGGCAGCGGTCGAGCCGTGACGACGCCGAAAGCGCTCCAGACCACTGAACGGATCGGGACAGGTGGTCGGGTCAGTCGGCAGGTGAACCTTCAGGACGCTCACCGCGCGGTCATAGACCGCCAGCGCGGATGGATCGACGGGCTCGAAGTAGGCTCGGGAGAATAGGATGGTGACGGCGCCATCGGATGCTGCAGTCGCAGTCTGCCTCAGAAGTGCTGACGCCCCGAGCCGGACATCCCGCACAGTCCGTGCGACCAAACCGACCGAGTCCAGAGTGGGCGAGAACGTAATCAGGCCTCTTTGCGCGATGAGGTCGCGTGTGGGTTTGTAACCAACGACTCCACACCACGCGGCCGGCAGACGAACCGAGCCGCCGCTGTCGGTACCGACACCGAGATCGATCAGGCCCGCCGCAACTCCAGCCGCAGCTCCAGATGACGATCCACCGCAAACGCGGTGTTCGTCGAAGGGATTTGTTGGCGCCGGCAAGATCTCGTTCTCACCTAGCACCGATACTCCGAGCTCGCTCATCGCAGTCTTACCCACGCAGATCGCGCCGTGCCGACGAAGGATCCGCACGATCGTGTGATCAGCCTCTTCGGTGGAGCCTCGGATGAACTTGGTTCCGGCACGCGTCGGGCTGCCATGCAGTGGAACGACGTCCTTGAAGGCGACCGTTCGGCCAGATAGCAGCAAATGTTGCGACGCCCGCTGCTCGCGCGCGTCCAGTGCTCGGGCCTCACTGATTGCACGCTCAGTTGTCACAGTCACGAAGGCATCGGGGCCGTCGTTTGCGCGCAACGTGGAGAGCAGTGGTGCGACGCGGGCGACATGCATGCCGGGACGCTAACACGGGCATAGCTATTTCGCTATATGTCTATGCGGCTATGTTTCTTGTATGCGCGTCCACGAGGTAGCCCGAGCCCTAGCATCCGAAACTAGACTGACGATCCTTGAACTGCTGCGCGAACCATCGAAGCGGTTGGCCTCGCAGCGAGAGGGCGACCTCGGCGAGGCTGGAGCCTGCGTCTCACTTATCGCGGCAACAGTGGGCATCTCGCAACCCACCGCCACTCGCCACCTCGACATCCTGCGGGCGGCCGGGCTCATCACCACCGAAAGGATCGGACAACGCACATTCCACCGGCGCAACGAGGCCGGCATCGCGGAAGCCCAGGTCATACTCGGTCAGGTCTGAAACCTCAAGACGCAAGTGGCGACCCAATCCGGGCGCCTCGCCGTGTGCGCCGGCCGTGTTGACTCCGACAAACACGAAGAGAGACCGAGCGCGGCGCACCCATCCGCTGCACTCACAGTCCAGCTTCAAGCGTCTCGTCAGGACGTCGGTGCCTGGATCGAGGACCGCTACAACTGCCGCCGGAGGCGCTCCTCGATCGGCCAGGCCAGCCCCGTGGCAGTCGAGATACAACAAGGCACTCAGACCGCGGCAGATCAGAACGACGCATAACCCTGTGTCCACCAACCGGGATCAAAGCCAGGTAGTTCGCCGAGTCGCTGGGCGAGGACCGTTTGGCGCACCGGGAGACTCTCGCCGCTGACGTCGGCCTCGGTGATGGCGTCGTGTGTCGGGCCCGGGCGGCCGTCGAGCTCGCTGGCGGCGAGCTCTGCGTTTCGAGCGTGACCAAGTGCCGCCGCACTGCCTCTACGAACTCATCATTGACTGTGCCGATCCGACTTCAATCGCCACTTCGTGGGCGATGCATTGGGCGCCCGCGTCGGCCACGACGCACCAGGGTTCACGTATAAGAACCGCATTCATCTCGACGTTGTTTGCGGTGACGTCCCCTCGCTGATTGCGAAAGGCGCCACCTTGCTGCGGGAGGCTGACTCCGAAGGTGGGCGGACGGTGCTTGCCGATCCGGAGGACAACGAGTTCTGCGCGGTCGCAAGCAGCATGGTCGGACGGCCACTAGTTTCCTCGTGGCCACGCGAGTGAGGGTCGCGCCTGGAAGGTGTCCACGTTGGCGTAGTGCGAGCTAACGGTGTCGTGCCGCCTGTCCGAGCATCCGACGTCCGACGCCGTTGTCTGTGACACTGCTCTGCCTATGAGAGTTGGCCACGGCATTGAGCTCGGGGTGTTACTGAGATGCAGACCGACCGCGCGGGGAAGCAGCTGACCTGGACTGGGTGGTCCGGTAATGGGAGGGAGAGACTCCGTACGTGCTTGCGAATGCTTGGCGAAGGGCCTCGGCTGTTCCGAATCCGCAGCGGGAGGAGATGGTCCGCACAGTGAGATCTGTGCCGGTTAGTAGGCGGGCTGAGGCCTCCGTTCGCGCTCGTCGCACGTATCGGCCCGGTGTCACGCCGAGCTCCTTGAGGAAGAGGCGCGCGAGGTGCCGTTCGCTGACGGTGACTCGCTTGGCCAGAGCGGTGGCCGAGAGGTCGTGGTCGAGGTGCGACGCGATGTAGGAGACGGTGTCCTGCACCACGGAGTGTCCGGTGGCAGGTGGCGCCGTGTACATACTCATCTGGGCCTGGTTCCCCGGCCGATGGAGGTAGGTCACCAGTTGGCGTGACACGTCGCGCGCCAGGTCTGCGCCAGCGTCTGTCTCGATGAACGACAAAGTGAGGTCGAGCGCGGCCGTGACGCCCGCTGAGGTGCACACGTCGTTCTCCGCGATGTAGATGGGATCGCTGTCGAACTTGACTGCGGGAAAGCGTGCTCGGAGGTACGCCGCGTGGTCCCAGTGGGTAGCAGCGTGTCGTCCGTCCAGCAAGCCGGTCGCCGCGAGGATGCCGGCACCGGTACACACCGATGCCACCCGGCGTGACTCCCGGCTGAGCCGTCGCACGTGCGCGACCAGTCGTTCGTCATTCATGGCGTCGACATAGCCTGTGCCGCCGACCACAATGAGGGAGTCCAAAGGGCCGTGCGCGCGCTCCAGTGGGATCTGGGCATTGACGACCAGGCCGGTGGCGGTACGGATCGGGGCGCCACGAGGAGAGGCCAATTGCGTGCGGTAGAGAGAGCGTCCACGGAGGAAGTTGGCCAGTTGCAGAGTGCTGACCACGCAGGCGATGTTGAGCAGTTCAGCGGCGGGGTATCCGACGAGTAAGACCCTACGAGTTTCGGTCACATTCCCAACCGTATGGCCTCAGCCGACGCACCGGCGTATGTCTGACAGACGCGCATCGGAAGTTTTCGGACCAGTGCTCTTGTCCTCGCCGCCACTTGGCGCTGGGTCGACCGCCGGTGAGGAATCCAAACGCAACGCCTGGCGTCCATACGGGAAGGCTCCGGTGCACTCGCGCACGAGATCGTCGTCAAAGGTCCGTGGGCTGGGGCCGCTCGCGGAATCGGCGTACGGCGTCGTCGGGGAGATGGAGATCTCGGCGTAGATCCTGTCGCTCAGGTTCGAGTCGTTGGCGAGTAGGTGGCCGATCGATGATTTGCCGGCGCAGGTTGGTCCAGTTAGGACGAGGATGCCGTCGGGCGTGGGTGCATTCATCGGCTGTTAGGGGGCGGGTGGCAGGATGCGGTCGAGGGCGGTGCGGGCGCGGTTGAGGGCGTCATCGCGGGCTAGGAGTTGTCGATCGTGGTTGGCTTTTAGTAGTACGGCGTGAAGCTCGAAGGCGACCTGTTCGGGGTCGGGCTCGGTGGGTAGTTCGCCGAGTCGTTGGGCGAGGTCCGTTTGGCGCACCAGGAGACTCTCGCCGCTGACGACGGCGTCGGTGATGGCGTCGCGTGTCGGGCCCGGGCGGCCGTCGAGCTCGCTGGCGCTGGCGACGAAGAGGCATCCGCCGTCGAAGATGATCAGGTAGTCGATCCAGGACTCCATGACGACGCGCAGGCGGGCGAGCCCGTCGGGTACATCCGCGGAAGGGGTCAGGACCTCGTGCTGGAAGATGTCGACTGCGTAGGCGACGATGGCCAATTGGAGACTCTCCTTCGTGCCGAACAGGGCCTGAAGTGCGCTCTTGGGGACTCCGCTGACCACAGCTAGGCGCCCGAGCGTGAGCCCCTCGAGCCCCTCGATCGATGCGGCGTGCACCGCAGTTCGGAGCACCCCTGTCCGTCGTTCGTCTCCCAGCTTCGTCATGTCCCACAGTCTAGAGCACATACGTACGACCGTAGACAAACGTACGATCGTATGCTGTACTTCATTCGGACACCGCAACCCCGCTTCGACGACCCGGCCGGTGTTGTTCGCGCCGTCGTTGCTGGCGGTGCAGCCCTTTAGATCAGGATGAATTGTCATGATTGAAATCCGTTCCGCCAATCACGCCGACGTTGAGCGCGTCTCCCGAATCTGGCACATGGGCTGGCACGAGGTGCATGACGGCAACGTTCCTGATGCCCTCGTTGATGCTCGTACCCGAGAATCGTTCGCTCGACGAAGCGCGGATCGAGTGTCGGACACGGTTGTCGCCGTGGTCGACGGCGCTGTCGCGGGGTTCGTCATGGTCAACGATGACGAAGTCGATCAGGTGTACGTCGCCGATAACGACCGCGGCACGGGTATCGCTGCCGCGGTACTGACTGCCGGGGAGCGCCGGATTGCCGAGCAAGGTTACGCGGCAGCGTGGCTCGCTGTCGTCCCGAGTAACGCTCGGGCGCGACGGTTTTACGAACGTCAAGGCTGGCAGGACGGCGGATTGTTCGAACATACGGCCCCCGGACCGACCGGCCCAATTGCGGTCGTGTGCCATCGATACATCAGGTACTTGCGCCAGTAACTGCCGTCACGAATGCGGAGCCGCTGACGGCAACTCCTCAGGGGTCCACACCGAGTCCCGTTCAACTGCAGCAGTCTCCGATGAATCGAACAAGATGAGAGGGTGCCCAATGAGTCGACTTTTCACGCCGATCACGCTTCGTCAGGTGACCGTACGCAACCGCGTGTGGGTATCACCCATGTGCCAATACTCCGCGGTGGACGGAGAGCCGAATGACTGGCACCTGGTCCATCTCGGTGCCTTCGCGCGAGGCGGCGCGGGCTTGGTGCTCACCGAGGCCACCGCCGTGACTCCGAGTGGCCGAATCTCTCCTGAGGACACTGGCCTGTGGAATGACGACCAACAGGCGGCCTGGGCACGGATCGTGAAGTTCGTCCACGACCAGGGCGCCACCGCCGGCATTCAGCTCGCACATGCCGGCCGCAAGGCATCGGCGTACTCCGGTTTCACAGGACTGCGCGGCGGTATCACCGACCAAGGAGGCGGCTGGCGTCCGGTTGCCCCGTCGGGGCTTCCGTTCCCTGGACTGCGTGAGGATCCGGCGCCACTCAACGGCGACGGGATCGCGCGAATCGTGTCAGCCTTCGGCGACGCCGCCGAGCGCGCAGTGGCCATCGGGTTCGACATCCTCGAGGTGCACGCGGCCCACGGCTACCTGATTCACGAGTTCCTCTCACCCCTCACGAATCACCGCGACGACGAATACGGGGGCTCCTTTGACAACCGGGTCCGACTGGTGTGCGAGGTCGTACGCGAGATCCGTCGCCGCGTCGACGCCGGTGTGCCGGTAGTCGTCAGACTCTCCTCGACTGACTGGATCGAGGGCGGATGGAGTGAGGGAGACACCGCGAGACTGGCGTCCCTGCTCCTAGGGGAAGGCGTTGACTTGATCGACTGCTCATCGGGCGGCAACGCGCCAGCAAACATTCCAGTCGGACCGGGATACCAGGTGCCGTTTGCGCGCCGTATAAGGGAAGAAGTGAGTATCCCAGTTGGCGCGGTCGGCATGATTACCGAACCCAAGCAGGCCGAGGACATCCTCGCTGAGGCGGCGGCCGACGTCGTCCTTCTGGGCCGTGAACTGCTGCGAGACCCGCACTGGCCCCTGCGAGCGGCCTGGGAGCTGGGCGAGGCAGAAACGGGTATCTGGCCCGTGCAGTACCGCGAGGCAGAATCGGGCACCAAGGTCGGCGGGTAGCCAATAGGCGATTCTCCATAATCGTCGCAGTTGACGACCAGGGGCACCGGTTCTCGTTCTCGCAGGCTCCCTGACTTGAGCCGACGAGAACGACTGGTGGGGCGATTTGCTTGACCGGCGGCGCTCGAGTCAACAGTTGTCAAGACCAGGTGGCCTCCGATGCGCGGCGATCAAAGGCTGTCACGTCACAACGGCGTGGGTGAGGATCCGACGGGGCGAGCAAGGCGCGAACCTCGCCATGGGCTCTACCCCGCTTCGTCCCGCATGATCCAAGTGAGGTGAGGTTGGTCGCTGAATCCGACAGTGGACGCGAGGTCAGCGAGGTTGGTCTCGCCGTCGGTCATACGCCCTGTATATCTGCTTACGTCAAGTATTCTGAGGATGATGGATCGCCGCGGCCATCTCCGGGTCCGCCGATGATCGCGCCAACCGGGCACGGCGCTGACGCTAGGGCGGCCGGTGACCGGTGTTCGATCCCGATCCCCCAGAATCGTGGCCCGACTACCGGCGCTGAGCAAGACGCGCCCGTCGCGGTGTCGGCGTGGCCGCTGCTCGGTACCGCCGATGACCAGCGTCGTTATGCGCGGGATGTCGTAAGACGCATCGCTGTCATCCAGGCCGCACAGCCTGTCGGCATCCCGCCGCGTAGCGTCGCAGATGCGTTGCCGGGCCTGCCCGACGAGCGCACTCCAACATGTGACGACTGGGAACATCTCTCGGCGGGCTGGCGTGCAGAACTCGATGCGGGGATCGATCAGCTCGTGCGCCCGCGAGATCGACTGACTGACTGCATCGGATTCGGCTGCCTGTCGATCGATGCCTGCGCTCGGCGCAACACCAACGACCGGCTCGGAGATGTCGGACCCGGCCCCCGACGCCTCCTCACACGAGGCCTTGCCACCGAGACCAAGTCTCAATACAGGTGATCGAACAGCTGAAGGCGTCGAGCACCGCGAAATCGGGTGAGGGGCGTCGAGCACCGCGAAATCGGGTGAGGGGCAGGGACAGCGCTGACGCGCATCGGTAGCGCCATGGTCCGCGTGCGCTGCTGTCATTGTCGGGTGCAGAGTCTCTGGGAGACGGGATGTCAGCGTGCGGAGACTGGTCCCTACTCGCCCATCGAGACATAGCACGGTCGTTACGCAAACCCAACCGCCTACGGTAGGGCTCACTCGGGACGGATGAGTCCGTCTCGGTCTACGACGGCGCGTATTCGTAGTCCTGCTTCGTGTCAGACTTGCGGCATGGAAGGCGAACCGGCCGAGGGGCCGGTCATTGAGGTCGGCGTGCTGGGCACATTCCGCGTACGCGTCGACGGGCGCACGGTCGAGCTCAGCTCCGACCGTCTGCGTGTGATCCTGGCCGTGCTGGCGATGTCGGCGGGGCGTCCGGTTTCGGTCGAGCGGTTGGCTGAGGCTGCCTGGGGCGACGAGCTGCCGAACGCTGCGCGGCGCACGCTGCAGACGTATGTGCATCGGTTGCGGAGTGCGCTCGGCAGTGCCGCGATCGGGACCGCGAACGGCGGCTACTTCCTCGACACCGATCCGGAACGCGTGGACGCATTGCGTTTCGTCCGGCTCATCGACGGCGCGGCCGAGTCCGGCGATCGCGCGCCGATCTTCGAGGCGCTGCAATTGTGGCGCGGGGACCCGTTCGACGGGCTCGAGTCGCGGTACCTGGCCGAGGCCGAGGCGGTGCATCTGCGCGACCGCCGACTGGCCGTGCTGCAGCGCCGCATCGACCTTGACCTGGCCGATGGCCGATTCGCGGGGGTGGTCGCCGAGCTCGACGCATTGCTGGTCGACCATCGGCTCCACGAGCCGCTGTGGGCGCGACTGCTACGGGCGCTCAACGCGGCCGGTCGGCAGGCCGAGGCGCTCGAGCGATATGCGCAGATCCGCGAGCGGATCGGCGACGAACTTGGCGTCGACCCCGGGCCCGAGCTGCGCACGGTCCACGCCGAGCTGTTGGCCGCCCGTCCGCCCGAACCGGCGGCCCGGCCGGAAGCGGCACCCGAGCGGCTCGTGCCGCGCGAGGTCCCCGTCGACATCGCGGGTTTCACCGGCCGCGCCCAATCGATGGCAGCACTCGACACGAACCTCGCCGACACTGCCCCTGGGCGTGTCGCCCTCGTCGCCGTGCACGGCGCCGGAGGCATCGGGAAGACGTCGCTTGTCGTGCATTGGGCCCACCGCCACTCGGATCAGTTCCCCGACGGACAGCTCTACCTCAACCTCCGCGGATTCGGGCCCGAAGCCCCGATCAGCCCGGCCTCGGCGCTCGACAGTCTGTTGCGCGGCCTCGGCGTCGCAGCCACGCAGATCCCACCTGACACCTCCGCCCGCGCCAGTCTCCTGCGCAGCACCCTGTCCGATCGCCGCGTGCTGGTGATCCTCGACAACGCCCGCGACGCCGACCAGGTACGCCCGCTGCTTCCCGGCGCCGGATCGTCGGCCGTCATCATCACCAGCCGCAACCAGCTGCGTAGCCTGGTCGCCCGAGAAGGGGCGGCCCGCCAAACGCTCGACCAGCTCGACCTCGACGAGTCGACGGCCCTGCTCACGGGCTCGCTCGACCGCGCGGGCGTGGCGTACGACCCGAGCGACCTCCGTCGGCTCGCCGACCGATGCGGCCACCTACCACTCGCCCTGGCCATCGCAGCCGAACACGCCTCCCGACAGCCACACGCCGGCCTGGCCGCTCTGATCGAAGAACTCGACGCGCAAGGTACCCGTCTCGACGTCCTCGACGCCGGCGACGACGCCGCGAACCTCCGGATGGTCTTCGCTTGGTCGTACCGCGCGCACGACGACGACACCGCCCGGATGTTTCGGCTCCTGGGACTCCAACCCAGCCTCGACGTCGGAATCGGCGCCGCCGCCGCGCTCGCCGGAGTCTCACCGGTCGGCGCACGCCGCCACCTCGACCGCCTCGTCGATTCCAACCTGCTCCTGCAACGACAACCCGACCGCTACGAACTCCACGATCTACTCCACGCCTACGCCGCCGAACTCTGCGACGAACACGACCCGGCATCCGCACGCGCCGACGCGCTCGACAGGTACCTCGGTTGGTACGTCCACTCCGCACACAACGGGTGGACACCGTTGCGAGCGATGCCACCGATCGTCGAGCCCGGGCGTCCCGATCCGGGGATCGAACTCGCAACGTTTGACACCGTCGACGACGCAATGGCATGGTTCGACGCCGAGCGTCACGCACTGACTGCCTGTGTACGCTTCACGGCCGCGCACGGCCGCGAGTTGAGCGCATACCGCCTCGCCGACCTGATCCAGGTCTACCTTCGCCGGCGCCGAGCATTCGACGACCTGCTCAGCGTGGGCCGACTCGCTCGCGGCGCGGCGCAACGGACAGGCGATACCGTCGCCGAGGCGCAAATGACCGGACTTCTCGGCATCGTCACTGCGGAGATGCACCAGTTCGATACATCGGCCGACCACCTCGAGCGAGCGCTCGCACTGTTCGAGGAGGCCGGTCATCTCGACGGTCAGCAACGCACCCTTGTGAACCTTGGACTCACCCTCGACGAGGTCGGCGATGCTGAGCGGGCGGTCGGTGCTCTCGCGTGCGCGGTCACCATCAACCGGCGCCGCGAACAGACGCTGCACACGGTGACGTCGCTTGTCCGCTCATTGTCGAGTCAGGCCGAGGTGTGCGTACGCCTCGGGCGGCTCGATGAGGCGGTCACCCTCAGTGGCGAGGCGATCGACCTGTGTCGGGACAGAGACATCGACGCGCTGTTCGAGGCCGACGCGGCGTACCTACATGCGAGCGCACTCGCCGCACAGGGGGCGCATCACGAGGCGATCGAGCACTTCAGCCGCGCGACCGAACTCTTTCGATCCTCCCGAGATCGCTGGTTCGAGTGTGTTGCACGGACTCACCTGGCTCGGTCTTACCAGGCAACCGAACAGACCGAATTTGCCCGATCCGCAGCTCGCCGCGCACTGGAGTTGTTCGACGACATCGGAGACGCGGTCGGCATAGACCTCAGTCGCACCGAGATAGTAGATCTGCTGGCGGGCGAGGGCCAGTCGCCATTCGGCGCGTCTGCATGAGTCGATCATGACGTTTCAGTGGTGAGGGATGTATTCGGCGGCGTTGGAGCCAAGGAGTTGAATCGGCGCTAGCGTCGTGAGAACGCCGCGTACCGGGACAGTGTCGGTCTTATCTGGATCGAAGACGTCGGCGTAGGTGTCGTCGTTCATTAGGACCTGTCCGGTCTTGCGGCCGGCGTCACGTCGGGCGCGGGCTGCTGGGCAAAGGTGCACGCGGTTCGCACCAGCATGCCGTCGAGGGCCATCAGTATGAGGCCGTTCACAGGATGCCGTCCGAACACCAGGGCATTCCCACTCGCATCGCTGATCCCATCGGAGGTCGCGACGGCCTCGATATGCAAGCCGGCAAGCACGGCCGCGACGACCGCCATTGTCGTCCTTCGGCGCGGCGCATGCAATGCGGCGGCGACGATTGCCATGCCTGCTGGCCAGCGGAAATGGGATCGAACGGAGGCCGCGGTGAAGGTCGTAGAAGTCGCCGGATCCGGTGCCTTCAGCACCGCTACGGGCGCGGAAGAATTGTGTGACGACCACGACCACGATCACGGGCAGGGCGGCGAGTCCAGGCAGAACGTTACGCACACGAGGTCCTGTCGAGTATCAGGTCGCGATCTAGTCCGGGCCACTTGGCGGAGGGCTCCTGTACTCAGCAAGCGCGGCACGTGTGAGGACGGTCGACCAGGACCGTCTCGTGCAGGTGATCCCAACGCTACCGCCGCCGTTGCTCGCCGAGTACGTCGTGACCCGTGGGAGGCGTTCTGCGGTGCGACCCCGTGCGTCCTAGTCGCAGATCCGGTCAAACGCGTCCGGAAACTTTGTAGATTGTTGACAATCGGAATCTCGATGCGTAACTCTCCTCCGGTCCAACTAACAGAAGGAGAGGCACGAACTTGATGGATCCACAGGCAGGGGCAGGCAGATCACACAGGCGAGGAACGGTTGCAGCGCTAGGCGTGGCATCGATGGTCGGCGCCCTGACAATCGGTACCGCCGGCGAGGCGGCCGCCCACTGGACGTACAGCTATCACGGCAGCGACTTCACGTCGGTGAGCTACGAACATGACAACGCCAACGTCTTCGACATGGAGTGCGACGGGAATTACGTCTCCGTGGATTACCGTCTTATGAACTCCACCAGCACGCCGCGGTCGGTAACGGATTGGGACGGGTGCAACCGTGGTGGAGGTGGCACGGGCTTCCTCCCGAGCGACGTCTACAAGTTCCGCACTTGTGAGGCCAACGTCGGCTGTGCCCCGTGGGTGTACCCACTCGACGGCTGATACCCGGTAGCCACGGCGTTGTTCGACGAGGGCCAGGTCCTCGGCGAACAACGCCGTGTCCCCAGGGTCAAACAGGTGGCGCTGGCCGCACGCCGCGAGCATGGCCATCGGCCGCAGCGGCCAGCGCGACTTCGAGGTCGCGCTTACTGGCAGCCCTGGATGGTTAGGGTTGCCCGCCTCAGCACCGGGAGCAGGCTGATCCTGTGTCTTTTGGCCGATGGTGTGGCTTTGAGGAGTCCAAACACGTAAGAGGAGCGCGAAGAGCGTGCTATGGCATTGTCACCTCCCGCGCCAACCTTGGTGCCCTTCGCGGTCGGCAAGGCGGTCGCGATGCAGAGCTCAAACCCTTCTTCGCAGACAGTGTCGGTGATCGGCGCGTTTGATTGGCGAGGGCGCTCGGGCTGAGGACGGACAGCCTCACGATAGTGGCGAGCCCGCCGGTTGGTCGGGACAGTACATGGTGAGAACGCCGGTCGGCGTGTCACTGAGGCTCGCGAAGGTCCGCTGCACCGAAGCCGCGCGTGTCACCGGCGACCGCGGTCTTCCAGGGCTCGCCGTCGCCCGCGGGAACCTTGAAGTACACCTGATAGGTGGTGCCGCCGGCGGGGGAGCGTAGAGGCGGACGCGCCACGGCCAGCGGGCGTCATCGAACCGACGCTCCCTGCCCTGCGCGAGCAGCGTGGACTTCCGCCGGGTGGCCATGTTTTCTGACCTCTAGGCTTGAGTCGCTGGAAGCAGAACAGCGCCTTCAGATGCAGCACAGGATCATAGGTTGGATCAATTTATTGCATCACTCCAGGCGGATTGATGCGACCATCACCGGATCGGAGTCTTGTCGATGGTGAATCGGCTCGCGAGCGCGACCAGCCCGTACCTGCTGCAACATGCCGACAACCCCGTCGACTGGTACGAGTGGGGCGACGAAGCGTTCGAGGCCGCGCGTAGCCGCGACGTCCCGATCCTGCTCAGTGTCGGGTACGCCGCGTGCCACTGGTGCCACGTGGCATGGCCGCTCCGGTAGGTTGGGCTCGATAGGTCAAGATCTCTGCAATTTAGGGCCGCTCGTGGCCAAATCGGTTCACCAAGAAACGGGCTAGATCAGCGTCTCCACGATTGTTTGCATCACTTTTTGCATCACTCCGAGGTCAGAGAGTGGACCGGTCGACCGCGCGCAAGCCGTGGTCTAGCCGCACGTCGAGGCGCACCCGTACGAGAGGCGCCGGTCTCATAGCTGCGATGGCGAGTGCCGCGAACGTAGGGGCGGGCCGCCGCATTGCCTCTGCCGCTCCGGCAGCGAGGCGGAGCGATGTGGCCTCGCGGCGTGGACCCTTTGGACCTCGATCGCCTCGGCGGCCCGACGGATGTTCGCTCGTCGTCGCGGTACTTCGCGAAGCCGTACGAGATGCGGGGTGTTGACCGCTCGCAGAGTGCGGCACGCGCCGAGTGCGTCCTTGCCTTGGGCCGGTCTGCCTTGGCATCGGAGCTGTTGAGTCGCTCGCTGATCTTGATCCGCGTACGCAGTCAGGCGAGCAGCTGGTCCGAGGTGCGCGGCTCGAAGTGAATGGAACCAAGGTGCGTGGATCGTCTCGCTCGAGCGGTGATGGCGACGCGTTCGTTGTCACTGCACACGCGGCGGAAAGACGCACTTTCGTCTCGGCAGATCCGGATCTATGGTCAGGTCAAGACGCCATGGGAGATGCCATCTAACTGAAGCCGAGACCGAGGAGCTCGTCGATGTTTACGAGCCCAACTAGCTCCTCAAAGCAAAAGCCCATCCTCTCGAACCGTGCCCGCCGCAGGTCAAAGTCGCCTCCATCATCCAACTGGAGCGCGAGGAGGCTTGCACTCTCGACCTCTCTTGCATGCTCTGCGAACAGCTGAACGGCTCGGAAGCCGACTCCGCGGCCCCGGCGAGCTTGACCGACGGCGAGCATGTGAATGAAGGCGACGACCGCGCCATCATCGACCGCGTGGTCACCTGCGTTGCCATTCCTTCGTGTGCCGCTGAGGTAGCCGACAACCTGATCTGTGCTATCGGCGACGGCGAAGTAGGCGCCAGTGCCGCGACCGAAGTAGGCAACCTCCTTCTCCGCGGAGATGCCGATGTCGCCCTCAGCCTCGATCTGCAGGAGCAGGTCGCGGAGCGGTTGGAGCAGAGAGCGGTCGGTCGCAAGTCGATACTCGAGGCCGCCCGTCGACCCCGCGCAGTCACAAGCTTCCCCATCCGGTCCTTCGGCAGCAGAGTCTTTAGTCACGGCGCTTCTCCTGCCGTGTAGCCGCGGCCGGCGATCATGTCCAGGAACTCCGGGTCCTGCGTTCGCATCAGCTGACCGACGCGGGTCTCCGCGTCCTCCACCATGCTCCTGACCGTGGCAACCAAGCTCGCAGCGCGTTCGGCGGACGGGATGTCACCCTCTCCGTACCTACTCGCTCCTCGCAGTCCATTCAGAACGATCAGCGTCTCGTGTGCATCAGGCGTGGTGTTGCCGAGGCCGACCTGGACTTTCGTCCAATGCTGGCGCGCTGAGTGTGAATTGCGGCGCCCACCCATTGGCGGCTCTTCCGTAGCTAACGAGTAGGTCTGTGCTGTGATGGCCAGTTCTGCAGCAGCTAACGCGTTCTCAACGGAAGGACCGATGTAGCCGGCCTCCAGCGCACGCTGAGCGGTGGTCAGGTAATCGTCGGCGAGGCGGAGCATCTTCAGGCTGCGGCCGCGGTTGCGGGTGAAGTCGAACTGCGCATACTCGCGGCCGTCGGGGAGAACGACCCAGACGACCCATCCAGCATTAGGGTCAACGCCGACGGGCTCGAGCGCTTCGACGTCCTCGACGTTGGCGACCTCGACCGCGTCTCCAGGTTGAACCGGAGAGCCGACCCGCGAGCGTGCCATCAACTCGAACTCGTTATTGAACCGCACCTCGACCGGCTGGCCCGGATGGAGTACCGCCAGCGCACGTAGGACCGGTCCAGTGACAGACTCGCCGCCGCGCCGCGCGACCTCGGGCTCCCAGAAGACAGTCCTCATCTGGTCGAGTACGTTCGCCGCAAACTCGTCGTTGGGACCCCCGGGGGCCGTTTCGGTCGGCCTATTGTCTGTGCTGCTCACGCTAACCGAGTCTAGGTGCCTCTTGCGCACTCGGCGGCGGTAACAGGCCTCGGGAGTTCAACCGCGTCGGTGCCAGGCAACCGTGCGGTGCATACCCGTGCCTGCCCCATGTGCCCGCGAGCCGGCACCTAGCTGTGCCATCTCGAAACCGCGCGGCGGCCGCTCGGCAGCCCGGACGTGCCTGCCACGCGGCGCAATGTCGCGACACCGGATGGAGACGCGGGAAACGGGATCGGACGGTCGACCGATGAGTTTCCGCGTCGAGGCCGGTCTAGATGGCATGAGCCAATACCTACTGTCCGTTCCGCACAACTCCGACGAGGAGCCGACCATGGAGACCATGGACCGGGCGAGCTCGAGGCGGCCATGGCTGCCACGGGCGCGATCATCGAGGAGCTGACATCGACCGGCGCCTCGTCTTCGCGGGCGGGCTGATGCCGCCCTCGAGCGCGATCACCGTCGACAACACGGGCGAATCCCTGAGCACCGTCAACGGCCCCTTCGTCGAGGCTCCCGAGTACCTCGGAGGCTTCTGGGTGATCGACGTCGCCGACGAGGCGACCGCCGGCGACTGGGCCGCCCGCGCGTCGAAGGCCCTCGGAGGCCGCATCGAGGTCCGCGCCTTCCAGGTGCCACCGGGCGAGTGAACTCAGGTCACGAGCGCCTTCACAAGCTCGAGGCGTCCGGGTTCGTCCGCTCATCGTCGATGCGTACGTTCGTCGCGCACCGCAACACGGATCGCGGCGGCATGGGCTACGTCACGACCGACGCGCGGAGACCAGGCTGTGGGCGCAAGGCCGGCTCACTACAGGCCCGACTTCCCCGTCATGCGAACCCCAGCAGTTAGGTTGGCGTGAACAGCCTGCGTCGCGTGAGGAGGAAGCGAGTGAGCAACGAAGTGTGGCTGGTCCTCGCCGGCGGCGCAATCTCCGTGGTCGCCGGCATCGTCGGCGCCGTTGTCAATGACCTCTTCAAATCCCGTGAAGAAGCGCGCGCCGAAGAGCGCGCGTACACCAAGTCGGAACGCGACCGCCAACACGGAGTCGCCGAACAGATCCTCACCCTGTTCTCCCAGTTCGCCGAAGCCATCGAGGCAGTACGACGGATGGCCGAGGACATCTCCCCATCGCCCGTGGAGCGACGGTACGACCTGTACAACCAGATCAAACAGAAGACGCTCTATCTGCCCAACGACCTCGCCGATCACGTGCGCTTACTCGCCGACGTCGCATACCACGCAGACGAACTCGCTCCCGGCCGGTGGGGCGCAGGCCATCACTGGCAGGGCCAATCGACGATCCTCCAGAACTGCAAGATCGAACTCGAGAAGGAGCTTTCCGCGTTCCTCCGTGGCCGTCCAAGTCCAAGCCTGTCATCCCTCGCGAAACAGTACGAACTAGCCCTCGAAGACGATTTTGACGAACGGCGCAGCGACTTCGCGCAAGAGATCGCCGAAGCCGAAGATGCCCAAGACGAATGGATCAAACGAGACCCCAAGAACCGGGCGCCGCTCCGCATCACCAACGACGAATAGTCTGGGCGGATGGTCAGCGGCCAGCCCGAGCCGATGAAGCGCCACCTACCAGGCGGCGGAATGACGTACGCGTGGCTTCAAGGTGCCATTTCGCCTCGACGCCGTCCGACTCACTGCCAAACTGTGACGACGACCGCGCCGGATGCGGTCAAACTGCCAACGTCCGTACGTAGGCCGCACTAACTTGGCGTACTGAGAGCGGTACCAGTATGGCAGTGGCAGGAGGACGGGAACATGGAGCATGACGGTGAGCATGGGGCGCGCTGGGTTCGGGCCGCCTTACAAGTGAATCCGTTTGAGTACTCAGGTGCGTCCGGCCCAAAGCGCTACTTCGGGGACGTCGACTCATACCACTCAGCGCTCTTCGACAGCTGCGCGGCCGAGGGCATCGAACTCATCGCCATCACGGACCACTGGGCGGTCGACACGGCCGAGACCTTGGCAGCGGCAGCTGCTCAACGCGGCATCACAGGACTTCCGGGGTTCGAGGCGAACACGAGCGAGGGAATCCATCTACTCGTGATATTCGAGGCTGGGACTCCCCTCGTCGACATCAATGCGGCGATCGGACATTGTGGTGCCGACATCACGCCGGGGTGTCAGAGCGGGACGACGGGCGACTCTTTCGCAAACATCGTCACTGGTATGACTCGGCGAGGTGCTCTCGTGATTCCCGCACACGCGAACACGGCGCCACGAGGAATGTTGTCGACCTTCAGTGGCCAACCGCTCGCCGCGCTGGTCAAGCACGAGGACCTTCATGCAGTGGCGGTATCCCCTGGGCATGATCCCACTCCGGATCAAGAAGCGGTCTTCGCCGGCCGCCCTCCGTTCGTGCGCGAACACGCCCTCGCAAAGGTCTATTGCGACGACATCTCCCACCCGGACCGCTTGAGTGAAGTAGGTGGATCGACGTGGTTCAAAATGCGCAACCTAGGGCTAGCCGGACTGAGGCTAGCGATCAGGACCCCTGAGACACGCATTCGCCGGGAGAACCCCGAGTCACGACCTCGTACGCTACTTCGGTCTGTCTCGTGGACCGGTGGCTACCTGGACCGCCACGTCATCAGATTCTCCGACGACCTTACAGCGCTCATCGGAGGGCGTGGCACTGGAAAGTCGACGGCCATCGAGAGTGTTCGGTACGCCCTGGACATCGAACCGATTGGGTCCGCCGCACGACGCGATCATGCCAGCATGGTTGAGCAGGTGCTTGAGCGCGGAACCATCGTTGAACTCGTGCTCGACGCCGTCAGTCCAGCATCCAGCCGTTACACAATTCGCAGAACAGTCCCCGACCCGCCAGTGGTGCTCGACGCATCCGGCTCGGTGACGAACCTGCATCCCCGAGATGTTACGGGCGGCCTCGAGATCTTCGGACAACACGAGCTTGTGGAGGTAGCCGAACGACCAGCGAGCGTCGCTCAGCTGATCACTCGGTTCTCCGACGAGTCGACGCCTGAACAAATCGATGCACTTCAGGCGAAGCTGAGCGACAACCGGGATCGGCTCGAGGCGGTCGAGCACGAACAGGCAAAGCTCGAGGAAGAGCTCGCCGATGTGGCGAGGTTGCAGGCAACAGTTGCGCAGTTCGAGCGGGCCGACTGGGCGGCTCGCCTCACTGCCCAACGACGGCTGACGCAGGATGAAGCCATCATCGCGGAGGCGCGCCGTCGCGTCGACAGCGCAGCGGCGTCAATCGGCAACGTGATCGAGGACGACCCCGTAGGTGTCCTTCGCGAAGATTACGCCGGGCTAAACGATTCGCCGGAACAGGAGCTCCTCGAGAAGGCAGAGGCAGTCACCAGGCAACTTGCAGGCACGGTCAACTCAGCACTCGACGGATTGATCGAGAAGATCGCGACGGCCGACCGACAGTTGGCAGACATCCAGGCGAACCTGGTGGCTGCGTCTGAACCGAAGCGAGCCGCGCACGCCGAGGTGGTGCGGGAGCTGAAGGCAGAGGGGCACGACCCGGATCGATTGATCGCAACGCAGGAACGTCTGGCACAACTCATGGCGAGTGCGCCACAGCGTGACGTGCTGCGCAAACGACGTGATGTATTGCTTACGGAGCGGAGAAGCCTGCTCGATGGACTGCACGAGGCTGAGACGACGGCCCGGCGACGCCTCGGGCGCGCGGTTACTGCGGCCAACACTGCGACTGTCGGCGCAGTCCGAGTCAAACCGGTCGCGTCGCCGGATCGTGCGCTACTGCAATCGATCGTCGAACGGAATGTGTCCAACAGCCGGAAAGCGCTGCTGGATCTTGTCCAACGAGCAGACTTCTCTACTCGGCAGTTCGTCAACGATGCTCGGTCCCGAAACCTGCGTGATGCCTACGCGTTCTCCGATGCACAGATCTCGGCGATTGAGGTTGCTGGCGAACGATTCCTCCGCCAGGTCGAAGAGGTTGTCTCTGAACATGCCGTAGAGGTGTCGCTGAACGTCGCGGCCGAGGAAGACCCCGCGACTTATAGAACACTCGAGTCGTTGTCGAAGGGCCAACGTGCTACAGCGTTGCTCCTCTTGCTGCTTCGCGTGTCCAAGAGTCCGTTGATCATCGATCAACCGGAGGATGACCTGGACAATCGCTTCATCTATGCGGGGATCGTCCGGCACCTCCGCGAACTCAAGGGCGTGCGGCAGATCATCGTCAGCACCCACAACGCCAACGTCCCAGTTCTCGGCGACGCTGAGCTCATAGTGACCTTGCGGGCCGATGGCCAGCATGCGAGGGTGAGCGAAAGCTGTACCGGATCGCTAGACGAACAGGCAGTAATGCGAGCAGCCGAAGACATCCTCGAGGGCGGGCGCAAGGCCTTCGACACGAGACGACATCTCTACGGATTCTGAAGCAGACTAAGGACGGAGCCAGAATGCACCGTTGCCCGACCGCGGTTGTGAGTGCGTCAGCGTACGTTCGCGAACACCGTGTCCGCGGCGGTATGTCACGGACCGCCTCGCCGTCGCCGCTCCGCCAGTGTCGGTATCGACTGCATGTCTTGGGCCATGGACCCTTCAACTCGGTGCCGTAGGGCGTGCTCTCTGGCGTGGTGAGCAGCTTCGCCGGATACCGAATGTCAGTTCGTGCCACGCAGGTATCAGCGGCTAGACCTAGACGGTATGGAGTGACCGCTCAGGGCTCTATGTACCGTCTAGTTCGACCCGTCGCGAAGCCGCAGTCGACCTGAACGCACCGCTTCGAGATCGGCGAAGACCTCCACTAGGTCGCCGTCGTCGGCCGCCGCTACCTCAGTGTCACGGGCCCACCCATCCCGGCGCCCGGCCGCACTCGTCGTGTCCGAGCCCTACGTGGTGAGATTGATCTTTGCGTCGAGGTTTTTCACAAAGAGATCACAACCTGCGGCGACCTTCGGCACCGTTGCAGCGCTGAGGTGCATCCGATTGCTGCCGATCGTGACGCCTATCGATTTCACCGAGGCCGCAAGCTTGGTCTGCCCACGCTGTTTGGCGGTCAGATTCCCTAGGCCGTGAAGTAGGCAGTTGCGAACCTCGACGCCAGCTTTGATGTCGCCCCAACCGCCGAGGCTCCGAAGACTCAGCCCGTGGTAGTCGTGATAGGCATCGTGACGGTCCTGCCATGAACCGCTCGAGGCGAGTTCAAAGTCCTGCACGAGTAACGACACCAGGGACTTGCGGGAATCAACGAGGTTATCCATCCGGTGCATTGAAACCGCGTCGACGTACGCTTCGATGATCGAGACAAGGCGAACTATAGCTGTTTCTTGGAGCCACACCGCTGGGTCGGTGGATACACCCATCGCGTTTGTGAGAATGCGTCGTGGAGGGCCCGAAGGACGAGCGGCGCGTGGTATGTCGACCTCCGCGTGGCGGATGAGCACTACGGCCGCTTCGCTCAGCGCGAGGTTTAGCCCGGACGCCGCGCTCATTTGCCTGCGGGAGGGCTGATGAGAAGCTCGTAGAGTCGTGAGCTCCCACGAACTGCGCTTCGCTGCTCCGCGGTTGCCGTCACATGATTGATGGCGATGGCGTACCACGGAGCGAGAGCTTCGGCCTGAGTTCGAAGGGCGGTGTCGAGTGTCGCGAAGTCCATCTCGCCCGCAAGGGCCAGCGCAATGGCGGCCTCTGCATGAAGCAGCCCCGGCGGCGCATCCTCAAACTGTCCTCGGATCCACGTGACTCGGTCGGTATCGAGGAACGCGCAGCGGCGCGCCACGTAGGTCAACCATGCACGCTGCCATGTGTTGAATGCGCCGGATCGAGCAACGAGGGCATCCCATACCGAGTCGGCATCGCGCTCTGCGTCGTGCATCGTTACGAGATAGTCGGCGAGTCGAGGCGTCAGCTGGGGAAGGAACCGGAACACCTGCTCGACGTGAGGTAGGCCGATCGGCGACTGCTCACGCGACGCGATGTTGAATGCTCGACGTAGGTCCTTGACCTGATCTGGGCTTGCATTTGTGAGATCGATTTGGAACTCGTCGCCAGAGGACAGCTGGTCGAAGGTCGCGCCCGCTGTCTGAAGCAAGCCTTCACTGTCGAGGTCTGGGTAGTCCTCAACCCAGACCTCAATCTCGGTAGGGTTAATCTCTACATCGGCCTCTTCGGCTTCGCCGATCGCGTACCGCCAGAAGTACGTGCTGAACTTCAAGATCATCGACTTGCGGTCGTTCAGGACAAGGCCGAGAGGTCGTGCCGCAGCGCTTAGTTCTTCAAGCGCCTGCTGGGCGTTCCCGTAGCCGTTGACGGCGAGTCTGAAGTCGTCGTTGTAGCGCCAGGCAGCGCCGAGTCGCCGCACGACGTCCCTCTCCAGTGCCTGAATGTAGATCTCGGACAACTTGTCGGACGGATCCAGAAGTTGCGGGAGTCCGTATGTAGTCCCTTGAACCTCGCCCAGCAGTTCGATGAGCAGTCGTGCCGCATCGACCTTGCCAGTCCGGTTTTCCAGTTCGGCGAGGAGAACCCCGTGGTCCACGTACTGGTAGTAGGAAGCAATGTCGGCGTGGACGACGTACTCCACCTGTGCGTCGGAGAGTTTCATCCCAAGGTTCTCTTGGGGAAACGCATGCTGGATCGGGCCCGCGACGAAGCTTCGGTACTCCTCGGGCGAACGTTCCGTGAGTTCAAGGTCAGCCACTACCCACTCGGTCAGGGCGCGGAATGCGATCCTTTCGGCAATACCGACCACCGGAACTGGTCGGAACGCTTGGTGAGCCTTTCGGGCATCCACGACTAAGCCCGGTGCGTTGCGATGACCCGTCTCCAGCCGTGTGCGGACCCACTTGGCCACAGTTCCTGCGTTCGCCGCTGGTCAAGTCCTGCGGCGTGGTGTATCGCGTTCGTGTGATCCTTCGTTGGTTGGTCAGGCTGTGAGGGCGGGGAGTTCGGGTTCGGTCACCTCCTCGTCGGTGGATTCGTCGGTGTCGATGGCCTGTGAGCGGGCGAGCACGTCGAGGCCGAGGTAGCGGCGGCCTTCTGCCCATTCGTCATGTTGTTCGGCGAGGACGGCGCCGACGAGTCGGATGATCGCGTCGCGGTTGGGGAAGATCCCGACGACGTCGGTGCGGCGGCGGATCTCACGGTTCAGGCGTTCGTTGGGGTTGTTCGACCAGATCTGGCGCCAGATCTCCTTCGGGAACGCGGTGAACGCGCAGATGTCGGCGCGGGCATTCTCGAGATGCTCGGCCACGGCCGGGAGCTTGTCGGCCAGAGCGTCGAGAACGCGGTCGAACTGGGCGTGCACGGCCTCGGCGTCGGGCTGGTCGTAGACGCTGTGCAGCAACGCCTTGACCCACCCCCAACTGGACTTCGGAGTGACGGCCATCAGGTTCGCCGCGTAGTGGGTGCGGCACCGCTGCCAGGCCGCACCGGGCAGCGTCGCGGCGATCGCGGCGGTCAACCCGGCATGCGCATCGGAGGTCACCAGTCGCACGCCGGACAGGCCGCGGGCAACAAGGTCGCGGAAGAACCCCAGCCAGCCGGCTCCATCCTCGGCAGAGGTGACGTGCACGCCGAGGATCTCTCGGTGGCCGTCGGCGTTGACGCCGGTCGCGACGAGGGCGTGCACGGGGACGACGCGGCCGCCTTCGCGGACCTTGAGAACCAGCGCGTCGGCGGCGACGAACGTGAACGGTCCGGCGTCGTCGAGCCTGCGGGTGCGGAACTCCTCCACGTGTGCGTCGAGTTCGGCGGCCATGTCCGAGACCTGCGACTTGCTCAACCCGGTGATCCCGAGGGTCTCGACGAGTTTGTCCATCCGCCGCGTGGAGACGCCGAGCAGATAGCAGGTCGCAACCACGCTGGTGAGTGCCTTCTCGGCACGTTTGCGACGCTCGAGCAGCCACTCCGGAAAGTAGGAGCCCTGCCGCAGTTTCGGGATCGCGACATCGAGGGTGCCGGCACGGGTGTCGAAGTCACGATGGCGGTAGCCGTTACGACGATTCACACGTTCCTCGGAGACAGCGCCGTACTCGGCGCCGCACACGCTATCGGCCTCGGCAGACAGCAGTGTGTTGACGAAGGTCTGCAACATCGAGCGGAGCAGATCAGGGCTCGCCTGATCCAGCTGTTCGGCCAACAGGCGTGCAGGGTCGATACTGGGCTTGACGGTCATCGCGGTGCTCTTTCTTCGAGTCGGTTGTGAGAGATCACTCGAAGGATCACCCGATGACCGTCATCTACTCAGGCGACACGCTCACCGGGGAACCGATACACCACTCTGCCGGACGCCACTTCGCCGCTACCTCGTCGGCCCAAGGCTCGGGTGGTAGGAGGTTGCGCCAGAAGGCCGCCTCAGCCTGCGCCGCTGCCTTGAGGTCCAACTTCTTGAGTATCGATGGAGGTACTTCTCGCACGGCACAAAGACTCCCACACGAGGACGGCCATGTCCTACGCG
Organism: Solicola gregarius; assembly: GCF_025790165.1. Classification (GTDB taxonomy): domain Bacteria; phylum Actinomycetota; class Actinomycetes; order Propionibacteriales; family Nocardioidaceae; genus Solicola; species Solicola gregarius. The sequence goes on along the minus strand of NZ_CP094970.1, from coordinate 894,154 downwards.
TCCGTCGCAGCGTCCTACGCGTCCGTCGCAGCGAAGCGTGAGCGCGTGGCGCCACGCGCGTGCTCGGACACTGCGTCTATCTGGGCGGTGTGGGGCACCACCCCTATCAGATGGCCTGTCCTGTATTTCGCGTGGCTGCTGCGAACAGCAGCGTGAGCGAGACACGGGTGGTGTTGGTTCCGTTCTACGGGGGTGCCTGCGCATCGCCATCGGTGTCGGCCTGTGAGAACGCGGGGTCGAGTACTTGGGCGACCTTGGTCATCTGCGTGTCAAGGGCTGCTTCGCTGATGTCTTCCAGACCGTGTTTGCGTCTCCATGCGGCCCACTTGGTTTGGCCGACGGCGCCGTAGCCTGCGGTCACGGGTGTGATGGGGCCGAGTTCGATGCCGCGATAGCGGGCGACGGCCTGAGCGGACTCGAAGAGCTGGTCCTCGTCGATGTGGTGATGTTCGGCCAGTTGGACGATGTCGATGTAGTCGCGCCATCGGGTGCTGGTGATACCGCGTTCCAGGATGGTGACGCCCTTCTCGGCGACGGCTGTCTCGGGTGTGTAGCCGAGGATCTCGATGTCCTCGCCGAGGATGCGCGGAACCCGCACCCTTCCCGGCGGCGGGATGATCGGGTCGCCCGTGGAGACGTCCCAGGCAGTCACGACCTTCTGTGGCCCGATGTGCGATACAACTCGCATCCGCAGGCCCGGGTATGTGGACTCGTCGCGAATCTCCTGCACGCTTGTCGTGGCCAGGTCGAACCAGACTCCATCTGCGACCTCGACGGCCGCGACGTCACGCACGATGTCGGAGATGAGCGCCGGAGTGGCGGCCATGTTGATCGCTTCGGCGTCAACGTCTCTGGTCGGGCGGCGGATACCGTAGACGGCGAGCAGGATGCCGCCCTTCAAGACGAACTTGGTGGCGTGTTCGGTACGGGTTAGTCGGTCGAGGAACGATTCGAGCGCATGCCGGGTGAGGTATTCGGCGGTCGGGGTGGGCCTGCCCTCCCTTGCACCGTCTGAGCGTGCCCGGTTCTGTATCTGGCGGAAGACTCGGTCACCGTCGGTCATGTCAGCAGGTCCAGGGCTTGGAGGATCGGCTGCTTGGTGCGGGGGAGGCGGGTGGCGATGGCGATGAGCTGGGCGGGTTTGCCGCCGTGGCGTAGCCATTCACGGAGTGCGTCTCGGCCGAGTTCGTAGCCGAGGTCGCCGCGGAGACGGAAGGCGTCTGCGATGGTGCGCTCCGGGGAGTAGATTCCGATGCGAAGTTCCGAACCGGGGATCGGGATGGTGTCGCGGCCGAGGTCGAATGTGTCCTTGGCGAACGAGTGCCAGGCGATCGCGGCGCCCGTCGCGGGGATGCGCGCTCCTCTGGGTATTGCAATGTCGAGAGCGTCGGGGATGGTGTCGGTCAGGTCGTGGTAGGCCAGCGCGGATGTTAGACAGATCGTCGCGTCGGGGCGGCGGGTTGCCGCCTCGATCCAGTCCCAGTCGGCGGCCGGAGCATCAGCGGGCCGGTAGATGCCGCGCGCGATCCGGTCGTACTCCCCGGCATGTGCCGCCCGGTAGAGGGAACTCTTCGACATGCCGAGCCGGGACGCATCCTTGGGCTGCAAGGTCTCCACAACACACCTCCGTCTGACCCGATCCGTCTACAGATAACCGTATCTGTAGACGAATCATTCCGCAATGTGCTCGTCTCGGCCGGCGCTGTAGCGACCGGTGCTCATGCAGACTTGCGTGCCGCGCGCTTGGCCGGCGGCAGGAGGCTTTGGAGGTTCGCGCGGTGATGTTGGGGCACGGCTGAGACTTCGGTCTCGGCCGCTGCGATACGACGGTCCTCCCACGCCAGGAGCTGATCGAGACGCCAACGGTCCGGGTGCGTCATCACAGGCGGTGGCACGAGGTCGCGGTCTTTGAGGTTCTGATAGCCCTTCGTCTTGCCCCAGCCGTACCGACGCATCACTTCGCGGGCATCCAAGAACACATGGCGGGGATCCTGCGCGGCAGGGAACTCGTCCTGTGTACCGTCGGTTGGCGCCTCGCTCATCATCACCACCTCCCACCTCTCAATTGCCAGCTACCACCGGTCGCAGACGCCCGCGCTCAGGCTTCAAGCGTCCCTGGCGATCTTCTGGCGGGCGCGTTGGGCGAGGTGGCACGAAGGCGCTCAGTCGCAGATTCAGGCCCTTTGTGAGTTCGGCGGGATGCGGTTGCATGCCGGCGCCGAACCGATCGCTCATGTGGGCACAGGCGGCGACGTCGCTGCGGGCTACTCCCTCGACGTCAGCCAAGCCGGAGCCGACCCGCACGTCCGGTGGCTGGTCACCCGCGGGGACGCAGCTCGCTAAGCCGGCGGCGCTGCAGATTGTCGCGTCCATCGTCGCGACGTGCCGGGGGAGATGCACGTACCGCAAACCGACGGTCGTCTTGTTCATGGCTATGGACATGCCGACCAATGGTGTCGGCGGCACCTTCAAGAGTCACATCTCGCCAAAAGGTCGCAAGATTCTCTATTCGACCACTGGTAGCGGCGTACTGGCTGGCATGAATACCTGGATTGTGGGCTCGGCCCGGAATGTAGACCCCAAGTCGCGGGCAGCGAAGCTAGTCGCGTTCGCCGCATTCTGGCGGGTGGCGTCCGCAAGGGGTTCTGAAGTTGCCTGGGACCGGGTGCCCAGGGGCTGAACTCAATACGAACCTGCTGGCGCGCGTACTATTGTATGTAAGATCATACTTTAGTATGCTCGGTGTGTGGACATGAGTGAGCCGCTCCGCGCTGTGACGCCAACCTTGGATGGGCCGGTGCTACGCGTGCTCGCTGGAGCCGAGGACGAGATGACTCGCCGACAGATCACCCGCCTTGTTGGGGATGCGAGCGAGGCCGGCGTGCGCAAAGTGTTGCGCCGACTGGCCGAGCAGGGGATCGTCCTCGAGCGACGGATCGGATCCCAATACACCTACACGGCCAACCGAGAACACCTCATGTGGCCGGCGATCGAGGTTGCCGCTACGGCGGCAACGCGCCTCGACGACCGGATTCGAGGCCGGGTCGCAGATTGGACGTTTCCTGCTCTGTCGGTTGAACTCGTCGGGTCGGCAGCGACCGATACCACGTCCGTGGAGTCAGACATCGAACTATTGGTCTATCGGGAGCACTTGACCGTCACCGAACACGACACCTGGAAGGACCAGGTCGCCGCCCTCCGCGTCGACGTCGAGCGGTGGACCGGCAACCCGTGCGAGATTCTCGATGTCGACCCCGTGGACTTGGTGGAGATGGCCACGGACCCGGACTCCGTGCTGCGATCCTCGATGCGCCTGATCGCCGGCCTGCAGCTTGCGAAAGCGACGCCGAGTGCCACGCTGGCAAGACGCCTGCGCGCCTTGGTGTCGAGCAGCGCGACCGACGTCGACGAGGCGACACTCCGAGAGCTCGCTCCTCCCGTCGCACCGGAACTACGACGGACGATCAACGAAGTCTTCAAGTCGGCGAATGCGGCTACGCCGCCGGCGATCGCCAAGGCGATCGGGTCAGCAAGCCGAGAGTGACTGTATGACGACAACGTCGAGTGAGTAACCGATAAGGAAGGAGGCACAGGACGAGCCGTAGTACGTAAGCGGCCCGAACAGGTGTTGGAGCACCTGCCCGGGCCTTGCCAAACCACCTGAGCAAACCAGGAGGCCGGCCATGCCGAACACTACCGATTGCCGTGTGCTCGAGGTATCGGTCCTCGGGCCCATCTCCATCGACAAGCTTCCGCCCTTCCCGACCGATGACTCTGAGGTCGCGCGGCGGCGACGGATCGTCATCGACTTCGTCGTCTATCTCGCCCTGAACGGCGGTCAGACGACCGAGACGATCGACGAGGAGTTCTTCAGGAATGCGCGCCAGCCCTCGCAGGTCCGTTGGAACGTTGCGGCGATGGCGCGCCACTGGCTCGGGCGAGACCGGCTCCCGCGAACGACTCGGGATGGCGTTGTCCGGCTCGCTGGGGTGACGACCGATTGGGCGAGGTTCGGCCTGTATCACCAGCGCGGCGAGGATGACCTCGCATTGCGACTCGTGCGGGGTCAACCGTTGACAGGCCTGTCACGTCACGTGTCGGGCTGGGCAGACATGTGGCAGGCCCAAATGATCGCAGTCATCCATCAGACCGGGATCTCGTACGGGCGTGAGCATCTGCACCGGGAGAACTGGACCGAGGCGCGCATCGGTATCAAGGCGGCGCTGTCAGTTGAGCCGGCGAGCATCCCGGCGTATGGCCTAGCGGATGCACTAGCCCGGAAGACCGACGACGCGGTCGCCCTGGAACGCAGCCGCGATGCCAAGGAACAGGCGCGAGGAGCGCTCCACGACCCGCGCTACGTCTGAGACGAGGAACTCCAGACGACAGGCGCCCTGCGGCTAAAGCTGGGGCTCCTGAGTTCGACTGGCATGCCGCTTCGTCAGAGAACAATCTTTCGTTTGGTGAACGCTGGGAAGACTCTCACTGCCTTGGGTGGTAGACGGTGCCCGGATAGCCAGACGAACGGAGCCGGCGGGTGAAGTGCGGGACGAAAGACGAGCGAGCCGTCCGTACGGGCAATCTGTCCGAGCGGCACGTTCGTCTTAAGGTGAGAATCACCGTCACTCACGGTGACGGACGGCTACAAACAATAAGGGGGATCCCCGTGCGGACTCTTCGTACCGTACTTGCTGTTGCCGTACTTCCCGCCCTCCTCGTCGCGGGTTGCGGAGGCGACGACGAGTCCGACGGCACTCTGCCGCCGGCCGACGACCAGTCGAGTTCGACCGCGAGCAACGCGCCCGGCAAGGACGACGACAACGGCACAGGTGGAACCGAGCCGGCCAACGATCCAAGGTACGCGCCGAAGCCCAAAGGAGCGAAGCTGTCTGCCGGCGAGCAGGCCGCGTACAAGAAGGCACTGCGCGACTACGACCGTTGGCACGCGATCGCGGAACGACTCAACCGGAATCCCCGCACGACGAAGGCAGTACAGCGCAAGATCATCAACCACACGTACAGCCCATACACGGCGACGTTCTACAAGAAGGTTGCCCTGCTGAAGCAGAAAGGGCTGACCGAGGAAGGCAGGGCGACGCGACCGTGGCGGGTGCCAGTTTCTGTCGAGCTGGACAAGAACCATCCCACCGTAACGATTCTGGAGTGCATCGACACGAGCTCGCTCCGAGTGCTGAGGGATGGCACACCGATCGATCCGGAGGTCGCTGATCCGTTCCGGAGTCGCACGACGTTGACGGCGGACGAGGCCGGCCTGTGGCGTCCAACGAAGAGCGCAAACGGTGCATCGTGCGCAGGCTGATCGCCACAGCGGTCACCACCGTGTGCGCCGTCTCTCTGGGTGGTGCAGCGGTGGGTGAAGAACACGTCGGTACGGACGGGCCATCGATCGACGTCGAGATCGAGTCAAACCCGGTAGACGGCTCCGATGATGGGTCCACCGATACGACAGGTGACGCGGATACGGGCACGACCGGACCAACCATCCCGGACTGTGTCGTCGAGAACATGCCAGGCGTGGGCTGCGGCGGGATCGATCCAAACCAGGAGCCTGACGGCGGGCCGGAGTTGCCGCCGGTGAATCCGGCTGATCTTGGCGAGAGCGTTCTCGACACAATGTACCTGCCATCGCCGAAGGTTTCGATCTCGCCTGGGCCGCCGAATCCGACGTACGTGAATCTGTGGACGTGGTTCTGGATCCCCGAGTCGCAGTGGGTGCCGAAGTCGAAGTCGGTCACCTTGCGCGGCACGACGGTGACGGTCACGGTGAAACCGGAGACGGCGACGTGGGATTCGGGTGAGGGAACGACGACGTGTGCCGGGCCGGGCGAGCAGTGGGTCGAAGGTTCGCCCGAAGAGTCGTCATGTGGACATCGCTACGAGAGCACAGGGTCGATGAATGTGTCCGCGTCGATCGGCTGGCATGCGACGTGGACGTGCTCGGGAATCTGTATCGCTGACGGCGGTGACCTTGGCGTGCTCGAGGCAGACGCGGGGTCGGCGCAGCTCGAGGTGCGGCAGCGTCAATCGATGGTTATTGACTGAAGGGTGACGTGATGGCATCGACGTCGACGGAGCGGCAGGCGCCGTGGTCGCGCACGAGCTCGAACGGGACTACAGGTTCCGCGGAAAGTCGTGTCCGGCTTCCGGAGGGGCCGTCCGGCGGGTCGTGGGATTCGCGGCGGTGGGGCAAGGCCGCGGCGGCGGTGTTGCTGATCGCGCTGTGCGCCGGCGGCGGCGCGGTGTTGTTCCAGCGGTCGAGCGATGAGGTCGCGGTGATCGCGATCGCGGACGGCGGTGTCGCGAAGGGCGAGGTCATCGAACGGGGGGATCTTGTGCAGACCGATGTGTCCGGCGTGGACGGCGCGATCCCTGTCGGCGACCTGGCCGAGGTTGAGGGGATGACGGCGGCCGCAGATCTTTTGCCGGGCCAGATCGTGACGGATGCGGCATTGACGAGCGAGCCGGTGCCCGGCGACGGCGAGCGCACAGTCGGGTTGGTGTTGTCGGATGCGCAGATGCCCGACGAGGTCGCGCCGGGTGACAACGTGATCGTGTTAGCGGTGCCGCGCTCGGATACGGGGACGGCGTCGGGTAAGGCGTTGGACGATCCGGTGAAGTTGGCGCCGTCAGCGCGGGTCTACCGGGTGGACGCCGCGACGACCGATGGCGGCACGGCGCAGCGGGTCACGGTCGTCGTGCCAGAGGCCGCGGCAGCTCGGATGGCTGCGTACGCGGCCACGGACCAGGTCGCGATCGTCGAAGCGGCCCGGTGAGCGGCATGCTGGTGGCGGTCTGCTCCGACAAGGGCTCGCCCGGGGTGACGACGACAGCGCTTGCCCTGGGTGCGATGTGGCCCGGTGAAGAGGTCTCGGTCGTCGAGCTGGACCTTGCCGGCGGTGACCTGGGGCTGCGGCTGCGAGACGAGAACGGTGCGGGGTTGCCCTCGAAGCCGACGGTGGTCGCGTACGCGGCGGCAACCCGCGGAGGAGGTCCGGCGCCGTTGGCGCCTTACGCGATCGGCCTGGGCGGCGGACTTGGTGTGGTCCAGGCGCCGATGACGCGCGAGGTGATGGGGGCTCTGCCGAATGTTTTGTCTTCGGTGGCGCATTCCTTGGGTACCGGGGACGGGGATGTGATCGCGGACCTGGGCCGTATCGACTCCGCGAGCCCGGAGATTGCAATCGCGGCGGGCGCGGATGTGCTGGTTGTCGTGGCGCGCGCGTCGCGCGGAGCGGTTCGACGGTTGCAGGAGCGGCTGTCGCTGCTGCTGTCGACGGTCGCCGGCCAACGAGGAGGCCCGATCCCGACCTACGTGGTGTTGGTGTGCCCGCGCCGCTACGGTCGCGGCCACGTCTCGGACATTGAGGCGTATCTGGCCGATCGGGGCGTGAAGGTCGACGGGGTCGGGTTCATCGGCTGGGACCCTGCCGGGGTCGAACGGCTCGAGCGGCGCGGCGATCGTCGAGGTCGTCGGATGCGGCGCACGACGTTGGGTCGGACGAGTGCCCGCGTCGCCGAGACGGTGGCGACGATGAGCGACGGGTCGGGCTCCTACGCGGAGTCGTCGACGGGGGTGTCCTGACATGGCGGTCGATCGGACAGTGCTGAAGGCGCTGCAGCTGCGGTTCGCGACTCTGCAGAGCGAGGAGCGGAACCGGCGCCGCCTCGCAGGTGAACCGGAGTTGGGCGACGCGGATGCTCGCCAGCACGGGTTGTACCTAATCAGGCAGGTCGTCGCCGAGCACGCCGACCAGCTGGCCGACGTACGCACGAGTCTGTCGGAGGACGATCAAGCGGCGTACTCGGCTGCGCTGGAGGCGCGGCTGTTCGGTGCCGGGACGCTCGACGACCTGTTGCACGAGCCCGAGGCCGAGAACATCAACATCAACGGCTTCGACAACGTCTTCGTGCAGTACGCCGACGGCACCAAACGTCGCGCCGATCCGGTGGAAGGCTCCGATGAGGAACTGGTGAACACCATCCGCCAGCTCGCCGCGACGGTCGGGTTGTCGTCGCGGCCGTTCGATACGGCCAACCCGCAGCTGGACCTGCGGCTGCCGGACGGGGCACGGCTGTCGGCAGTCCTCGGAGTGTCCCCGCGGCCGTCGGTGTCGATCCGTATCAATCGGCTACCAGACGTGACGTTGAAGGACCTCACCGCGAACGCGACGCTGACGCCGGAACTGGCGAGCTTCCTGACGGCGCTGGTGCAGGCCAGGAGCAACGTGATGATCTGCGGAGAAACGAACTCCGGGAAGACGGTGCTGTTGCGTGCGATGGCCGCCGAGATCGACCCGTCGGAGCGGATCATCACGATCGAACGGGCGCTCGAGCTCGGATTGGCCGATCAGACCGACCGGCATCCCGACGCCGTCCAGATGGAGGAACGGCTCCCCAACTCCGAAGGCCTGGGCGCGGTGTCGATGGCCGACCTGCTGCGCCGCACTCTGCGGATGAACCCGTCACGGGTGATCGTCGGCGAGGTCCTGGGCGATGAGGTCGTGACGATGCTGAACGCGATGAGCCAGGGCAACGACGGCTCGCTGTCGACGATCCACGCGAACTCGCCGCGCGATGCGTTGAAGCGGCTGAGCACGTACGCGATCCAGGCACCGGAGCGGCTTGCCGTGGAAGCGACGAACCTGCTGATCGCGAGCTCGATCGAGTACGTCATCTTCCTGCGCCGACTCGACGTCGGTGACGACGGGACACCGCGCCAGCAACGGATCGTGGAGTCGATCCAGGAGATCAACTCCTCCGGAGAAGGCGTCCCATTGACGTCGATGATCTGGGAGAGCCCCGACGGCGTTGCCCCAGCGGTACGCACCGACGCGGCGATCCAGCGCGACGATCGGCTGAAGCGGGTCCAGCGATGGTGGCCGCGATGAGCCCGATCACGCTTTCCGCTGTCATCTTCGGCGCCGGGATCGGCGCCGGGCTGGTCTGGCTGGCCGTCATCGTGCGCGGCGGCCGCACGGGTGTTGCCCGGCCGACTCGTCGCCGACGGTTGCCGGCCGGGATGAATCCCCGAACGGTCGCGGTCGCGGTTCTCGCCGCGGTGGTGATGGTGCTGCTGACCCGGTGGGTGATCGCCGGCGCGGCCGCGGTGGCCGTGGTGATGTTGTGGCCGATGATCTTCGGCGGCGCCGCGGTCTCAGACCGCAGCATCGCGCGGATGGAAGCGGTCGCCACGTGGACCGAGTCGGTCCGCGACCTCGTCAAGGGCGGCATCGGCCTGGAGGAGACGATCCCGGCAAGCGCGCAGACCGCACCGGCGATCATCCGACCGCACCTGTCGCGACTTGCCGGAAACATCGCCGTACGGGTGGACCTGCGCACGGCATTGCAGGAGTTCGCCGACGACATCGACGACGAGAGCGTCGACGTCGTCGTAGCGGCGCTGATCCTCAACTCCCAGCTGCAGGGCCCCGAACTAGTGCAGCTGCTGACGACGCTGTCGACATCGCTTCGTCAGGAGCTCGATATGCGCACCAAGATCGAGACCCAACGCAAGGGGCTGCGGCGGCAGGCACGCTCGATCGTGGTGGTGATCGGACTGCTCATCATCGCCCAAGCCGTGTTCGCCCGCGGCTACGTCGAGCCGTACGGCACCGTGACCGGGCAGATCCTGCTCGCGGTCTTCGTTGTCATGTGGATCGGCGCGTTCATCCGAATCCGGGTGCTGTCCGAACCTCCGCCGCCGCGGCGGATCCTGGACCGCTCCGCCGACGCTGGAGCGCTGCGATGATCGCCGCGTTCGCACTCAGCGCCGGAGTCGGCCTCGGGCTGGTGTGGCTGGCCGCCGCGCTGGTCCCGGCCCGACCGAACATCCCGGCCGACATCGACCGGTGGGAACGCGGCCGTGCCCGCGCACACAACACCGGCGCCAAAGCGCCGCGGCTGTTCACCCTCGCCGCTAACACCCTGAGCCGGCACGGGATCGAGTTCCCCGGCCTGCAACGCGATCTGGCGATCACCGGCCGCACACCCGAGGATTTCGCGCCCCGCGCCGCGCTCCTGGTGCTGGCGGGATTCCTGGTGCCGGCGATGCTCGGCGTCGTGGCCACACTCGGCGGGCTCGGCCTGCCGGTCGAGATCCCGGCCCTGGTATGCCTGTTCGGTGCCGCGGCCGCCGGGGTGGCTGCGGTAGCCCAGCTGCGGGAGGAGGCCAAACAGGCACGGCGCGACTTTCGCCGTTCTCTGTCGGTCTATCTGGATCTGGTTGCGCTGCAGTTGGCCGCCGGCCGCGGGCATCCGGAGGCGCTGCCGGCGGCGGCGAAGATCTGCCACGGCTGGGCATTTCAACGCCTCGACGACGCGCTGCTGCGCGCCCGCCAGGCGGGCGTCACGCCGTGGGAGGCGCTCGCGGACCTTGGCCGCGAGTACGGCATCGAGCAACTCGAGACGCTCGGCGGCGCGCTGATGTTGGTCGGCGACGAAGGCGCGAAGGTCCGCAACTCTTTGAACGCTCGCGCCGAGACTCTGCGCAATCAGCGCATCGAGGACGAACGCGAGGTTGCAGAGCAGCGGTCGAAGTCGATGAGCTTCGCTCAGGTCCTGGTCGTCGTGGTCTTCATCGCTTACCTGTTCTATCCGACCGCGGTCATTCTGATTCACACCTAAGAAGGGGAAGTGGTTCCCAATGGACGAGCTGAATGTGTGGCGGGCCTACGTCACGTCGAGGTACGAGCTCACCCGAGCACGCCAGCGCGACGACGAGTCCGGGTTCACGGTGCTGGAGTGGCTGATCCTCGCCGGCGTGATCCTGACCCTGGCCGTCGCGGCCGGGCTGATCGTGAGGTCGATGTTCAACGACAAGAAGGAAGACCTTCCCAAGACGATCGCTGAGCTCACAGGCCGGTCCTAGCCACGGGCGGAGCGGACCATCATGGGCAAACACCACAGGGAGCGCGGATTCACGACGATCGAGTTCATGATCGTCGTCCCGGTGCTGCTGTTGATGCTGATGATGGTCATCCAGGCCTACCTGCGCATCGACGCACAACGCGTCGCGCAGGCGGCCGCGGAGGAAGGTGCCGCCGACGCTCGCCGGATCGGCGGTTCCAGTGAGCAGGCCTCACGAACGGCCTACGAGTACGCGGATTGGCTGTCGGAGGGCAGCCTGACTGATGTGCACGTGACGGTCGACCTCGACGCCGAAAAAGCAAGTGTCACGGTCACCGGCACCGCGGTGTCGTTGATCCCGGGCATCGACCTGTCGGTCACCCAGACCTCGACCGGGCCGGTCGAGCATTTCGTCGAGACCTCGGGTGAGTTCGCGAATTCTGAGGTGTTTGAGGGTGGGAACTGACGTGTCTAGCCTCGCACAGATCGCTTATATGGTTACGGGTTCGCGAACTCGGGGCGGTCGGGGTGTGTCAGGAGGACTCCTGGTCGTCGAGTTCGGCCGGGGGCAGGTAGCGCAGGGCTGCTTCGACGGTGAGTCCGAACAGGTCGCAGATGCGGCGGACGTCGCCGCTGGTTGCGCGGGCTTCGTGCAGGATGCGGTCTTCTCGCATGTCTTGGATGGGGATCCCTGTTGTGAGGGTGAGCCAGCGTGGCCCGACCGGGGTGGCGCGGCTGGAGTTGCGGTGGTTGAGGAACACGTGCGGGTTGGCGGTGTGGGGCCATCGTCGGTTGCGGTGGTCGAGCCACGCAGCGAGCCGGACGCGGACGGGTTCGGCGAGCAGGATGTTCCGCCCGCCCACGTGGACGCGGTTGGCGTTGAGATCGGTCAGGTGCAGGTTTCGCAGTTCGCCGGCGCGCAGGCCGTGGAAGGTGGCCAGGGCGGCCAGCGAGGCGCAGGCTGGGTCGGGCGAGAGCAAGGCCTCTCGGATCTTGTCGGCGTGTGCCGGCAGCGGATCGCGCCGTTCGTAGCTTCCAGTCTGGATGCGGGCGATCGGGTTGACGAAGAGGATCTTGCGGGCCTTGAGCAGGGTGAGGATCGAGCGGAGTCCGGCACCCATGGTCGAGCGCGGGTTGCCCGAGGTCGGGAGGATGGCGCGGATATCGGCCGAGGTGATCTCGCGCAGCGACTGGTGACCCTGCTCGGCCCAGATGCTGAGTGCAGGCATTGCCCAGCGCAGGTGGACCCGGACAGTTGTGTGGTCGCGAGGGTGCCGCCGCGGCGGGGTGGTCGAGCCGTTGACCATGACGTCGAACCACTCGGTCAGATCGGTGCGCATCTGCTCGGGCAGCCCGGCGACAGTCGTAGCGAACCATGCATGGATTGCGGGTTGACGGTCGTCGAGCATCACACCGGCGGCCGTGGCGACGTCGATGACCGGGATCGCGGTCAACCCGATCGTCTGCAGCTGCATCGCGTCGCTGGCCAGCAGCATGGAACCGGGAGTGTCCTGCATGAGTTGCAGGACACGCATCGCGAGCCGGGTGCGTTTGACCGTGGACTTTGCCCAGCCGTGCCGGCGGGCGTGGTCGAGGACCGCGGCGTCGAGGAACGCGGCCATCTTGGCGTCGGGCGGGTCAGCCCAAGGTCCCTTGGCGCGGGCGGCGGCCAGGTCACGTGGCATCTCGAACAAGACCAGCTGGAGCTGTTCGATCGGGGAGAATTCGACCGAACCGTGTCCCGGGTCGCGGCGCGGAGTACGTGGCTTGCTGGCCCCGCGGACGTTGCCGGTGAGGGGCCGGGTAGCAGGCCAGGCGATGTTGGCCAGATAGAGCTGCTGCCCGTGGAGGTTGGCCTGTTCGACGGTGCTGCCGAGATGGATCACCATCTGCCGGTCGCACAGGTTGCACACATGGGCTTCGGTGACCGGCTGGTCGGTGCGCCGGCAGATCCGGCAGGCGTCGCGAGGAAGTCGTTGACGCCAGCTGTGACAGCGCCAGCACAGCCATTTGTGCTTGCGGATCACACCCCATGCCAGACAGTCCCGACACGATTCGAGGCGTTGCGAGGCAGCGTTGTGGCAGCGCTCGCAAAGTCCTTGGGAGTAGTACTCGTATCCAGGGGTTCCGCCGCAGCGACGACAGGGCGGTGGCTCGAACGGTCCACCGGGCAGGCAGTGATAGCAGAAGTCGACACGCGGCGTGGTCCAGGCCACGCGCCGGGCCCTGCAGGTGCTGCACGGTTTGGGGGCTCTTCCCAGATGAGGGTGTAGGTCGGCCGGGAGCGTCGGTCCGCAGATAGACGTCGAGGTCTCCCGACGACGGAGGTTCCTACGCCATCCATCCGAAAGACCTCGACGTGACCGACGCTACCCCGCCGGCCGGCTTCGGCCGCCCTGACCTAACCGCCTTCGCGGCTCATCCCAATCGGCTCTGATCGGGTCTGCTGACCCTCTCGACGAGAACGCAGCGACATCACAGCCACCAACCCCGACCGTCCGGGAAGCCGGGGCACGTCACATGGGCTGTGCTGCGGGCGTGTCGAGTGGGTAGTCCAGGGGCGACGCAGGAGCGTCGACGCGACGTGCTGAGAGGTGGTTCCAGTCGAGCGCTAGGACACCGGCTACAGGCATGGCGATAGGTCAGGAACGGCGTCGCTCCCTGCGCAGGAGGGAGCGCAGAGTCTCGGCGTTCGCGTAGCCGACCCGTAGCGCGATCTCGGCGGAGGTGAAGTCCGTGGTTGCTGAGAGGTGCCGAGCTCGTTCGATGCGAAGCCGTTGGACGAAGCCGAGCGGAGTGAGGTTGAGCGCCGCACGGACTCGTCGTTCGAGGGTGCGCCGGCTGGTGCCGAGCGACTGCGCGACGAAGGCGACGTTGAACGGTTCGTCCAGGCGGGCGCGCACGAAGCGTTCGAACTCGACGACGATCGGGTCCTCGTGCCGGAGATGTTCGTAGGCGACGAAGGCCGCCTGCGACGGACGCTCGTCGATGATGAGGAGCTTGGCGACATGTTGGGCCAGGTCGGGGCTGATCGATCGCACGAGTGAGAGCGCGAGGTCGATGTGGGCGAACGCGGCGCCGGCGGTGACGAGGTTCCCGTCGACCACGACCATGGTGTCGAGATCGAGGGCGACGGTCGGATAGCGCTTCAGGAACTCCGGCCCCAGGAACCAGCTGGTCGTCGCCCTCCGATGATGCATCCGTCCGGTCTCGGCGACAGCGAACACGCCGGTGCACGCCGCGGCGATCCGGGTGGTCGCCTCGTCGAGGCGCCCGAGCGAGGCGATGACCGAACGAGCATCTCGGCTCTGGAGGACGTCGTTGGTAGCGGCGGCCGTAAGGGTTCCAAGCGCAGGGACGACGACCACGTCGAACTCTGCGGACTCCGACAGCGGGTGGTCAACCGACAGGGTCATCGATGCCGTCGTGGTCACTCGCCGTTTCGGTCCGAGGATGGCGAGTTCGATCGGGTTGATCCGCGGGTCGACATCGCCGCGGGCTCCGTCGGCCACCCGCACGATGTCGATGATCGACGCGATAGCCGAACCGAAGCAGCCGTCGATCGCGATCAGTCCGATACGCATGACGTAAACAATAGCAATACTGCCGTATACGCCACTCCCCATCGGCCCTCGCTCGTCATACGCTGAACTCGTCCCACGAAGAACCCCGACGTCAAGGAGAGTCCCTCATGTCCACACCCGCATCACTTCCGTATGCCTTCGTCGCCAAGATCGTCGCGGCCGATGGACAGCACGACGCGGTCGCCGATCTGCTCGCCGGCGCTGTCGCACTCGCCAACGAAGAAGTAGGAACGATTGTCTGGTTCGCGGCTAGAACCCACGCCGACACCTTCTGGATCTTCGATGCATTCCCCGACGAAGCCGCTCGCGACGCCCACGCCAACGGCGCCATCGTCGCAGCCCTGATGGCCAACCAGCACCTCCTCGGCGCAGCACCCGAGATCCTGGCGGCCGACGTCCTCGCGTCCAAGCTCCCGTAGTCCGCCAACGCACGAGACGATCGCGCCCCGCCGAGCCGTCGCCAGGTCGCGACGCAACGCCACGCTGCGTTGCCGAGCGGTGCGAGGCCTATCGGCACACGGACAGGATGCCGGCCGCGAGCGCTCAGCCGGCGAGGGGTCCGTCGCAGAGGAGAGCGACGTCGGTGTCGGGCAGAGCCGTGAGGCCAGCGCATCGCGCGACCACCAGAACCGAACCGCCCCTGCCCTGCGTTTCCGCAGGCCAGGGGCTGTTCGCCAGAGCCGCCTGTCGGAATCGAACCGACGACCTAATCACGTCGGCTTTGCGTCTATCGCTTGATGCGCCCACCGGGCGAACGAGCCGCTGACCTGCGCAAACGCCGAGCGTGGAGGACGCCGCCATCCGGTGGTGACCGACGACGACCGACCAGTACCGACCGTTTCACCGGAGCTTGCGGCGGCGTCGAAGCCGAGCAAGCTCCATTCTTTTAGCTCACCGCGCCCTCCTCCTCGCCGGCCCCGTCGTCGGCGAAGACGTTTCAGGGGTCTTCTCAGATGACGGTGTAGGTCGGCCGGGCGCGTCGGTCCGCAGATAGACGTCGAGGTCTCCCGACGACGGAGGTTCCTACGCCATCCATCCGAAAGACCTCGACGTGTCCGACGCTACCCCGCCTGCCGGCTTCGGCCGCCCTGACCTGACCGCCTTCGCTCGACTCGACGGCCTCGGTCTGAGCGTGACCGGACAACAACTTGAGCCGGATCGTGCGGTCCTCGCGTGCCGCGTGGTGGAACCAGATCAGTGGTGCCGACGGTGCGGCAGCGAAGGCGCTGCTCGTGACACCGTGATCCGGCGGTTGGCCCACGAGCCGCTGGGCTGGCGACCGACCGTGCTGGAAGTTGTAGTGCGCCGCTACCGCTGTGCCGACTGCGGACACGTGTGGCGCCAAGACACCAGCGCCGCGGCGGAGCCACGCGCGAAGCTCTCGCGCACCGGGCTGCGGTGGGCGCTGGAAGGGATCGTGGTCGCACACCTCACCGTCGCCCGTGTCGCCGAGGGACTCGGGGTCGCGTGGGACACCGCCAACAACGCGGTCCTGGCTGAAGGCAAGCGGCTGCTGATCAACGACCCCACGCGGTTCGAGGGCGTGAAGGTCATTGGCGTCGATGAGCACGTCTGGCGCCACACCAGGCGTGGCGACAAGTACGTCACCGTGATCATCGACCTCACCCCGGTTCGCGATGGCGCCGGCCCAGCAAGGCTGCTGGACATGGTCGAGGGCCGGTCGAAGGCGGCGTTCAAGACCTGGCTCGCCGACCGCGACGACGCCTTCCGTGACGCGGTCGAGGTGGTCGCGATGGACGGCTTCACCGGGTTCAAGACCGCCGCTGCAGAGGAGATCCCGGACGCGGTCACGGTGATGGATCCCTTCCACGTCGTGCGCCTGGCCGGTGACGCCCTCGACAGGTGCCGGCGCCGGGTCCAACTCGCGATCCACGGGCACCGTGGGTTCAGGGACGACCCGCTCTACAAGTCGCGGCGCACGCTGCACACCGGCGCGGACCTGCTCACCGACAAGCAGAGCGACAGGCTACGCGCGCTGTTCGTTGATGACGCTCACGTCGAGGTCGAGGCGACCTGGGGTGTCTACCAGCGCATGATCGCCGCCTATCGCCACGAGGACCGGCAACGTGGCCGCGAGCTCATGGAGAAGCTGATCACCGACCTCAGCGCCGGCGTCCCCAAGGTGCTCACCGAGCTCACCACCCTGGGCCGGACCCTGAAGAAGCGAGCCGCTGACGTGCTCGCCTACTTCGAACGACCCGGCACCAGCAACGGGCCGACCGAGGCGCTCAACGGACGGCTCGAACACCTGCGCGGCTCCGCACTCGGGTTCCGCAACCTGACCAACTACATCGCCCGAAGCCTGCTCGAGACCGGCGGCTTCAGACCCCAACTCCTACACCCCCGATTGGGATGAGCCCGCAAACCTCGCAGCATTCGAGCAGGGCGTTCCTGGCATCGCGGACGCGTACAACGGCCGTTCGTGGCTCGACTCGTGGGTCGACGACCCGTGGGTTCGCGGCTCGTACGCGGCCTTCCTGCCCGGGCAGTACACCCGTTACTGGGGATACCTAGGAAAGGCCGAGTGTGGTGTGCACTTTGCCGGCGAACACACCTCGACCCATAGCCAGGGCTATCTCAACGGCGGAGTCGAGAGCGGCGAACGCGCCGCACGCGAGGTCCTGACAGCTATCCTATCCCGACCTCGAGGTACGACGTGGACTCCCGCTCCACCAACCGAGTAGGGATCAGCCGATCTCGATCGGACGGTTGCTGCCCCTCGATCAGCTCGATCAGGACGTCGACGGCCTCGGTCGCCGTACGCGCGGGATCGAGCTCCAACATCGTCAACGCAACCGACGTATCTGACAACCGGTCGCCCGCAACCGCTACGAGGAGGTCGCCCGGTACTCGCACGCCGCGCCGAGCGGCCGCCTCGAGCACCGAGGCCCCCAACACGTCGACGATGGCGTAGACCGCATCCGGTGGCGCGACTGTTGCAAGTACCGGGTCGACCGCATCGACATCAGCGAACCGGCCGAACGGCGCCGTCGTCACGAGCTGCTCGACCTGGTGCCTCTGGCACCAACATCGGTACGCCTCGACGCAGTCGGCGGTGAAAGAATCGCCCAGATCACCCGCCAATAAGGCGATCCTGCGTGCGCCTCGCTCGGCGAGGTGATCGAGCACCGTGAGCGTAGCGGTGAGGTGATCGTTGTCGACGCTGTAGTCGTCACTTCCCGCCGGGTCGCGTCCGCTCAGTACGAGCGGCACATCACGCGATCGGAGCTCGTCCAGCAACGGATCGCCGGCCACCGGGTCGAACACGACTACGCCGTCCAGCGGCACGCGAGCCCACAGCGTGTCATGCGGCCTCGGTGGGGCGACGACGAGTGCGTAGTCCCGCTCGTGCGCCCGAGTCGTCGCAGCTCGGATCGCCTTGCTGAAGTAGTCCACGTCGGTGAGTGCCACCGGCAGTTCTCCGGGCAGCGAGAACGCGACCGCGATCAGGCCGACACGTCCACCCGCGAGACGCCGGGCCGCCGAGTTCGGCTGGTATCCCATGTCGAGCGCCACGGCGCGTACCCGGGTTCGGGTCGCCTCCGACATCCGGCCGACGCCTCTCAACGCATGCGACACCGTCGCGGTCGAGACCCCTGCTCGTCGCGCAACGTCCTCCAGACGAACGGAACGACCGGACGTCGGCTGCATGCGACAGACACTACTCGTCCCCGGACGCGACAATGACGTCGTCACCTTCGCTCCCGGCGGGATCGACCCCCGACGAGACCCGCAAAGTCGCATCCACCGGTCATCCTGACAGACCCCGGCTTGAGTTCAGTGGTCATCCGGTATCTGTCAGTGACCGTCTACTGGTGACGCGTCGAGCACGAGTGGGAGGATCTCGTCGCGGATCCGCTGGCTCGATGGGTCTGGCCGTGAACGAGTAGGTCGAGCAATATCAATGCGGGGCCGATGTCGGCTCGGGTGGCCAGTCCTGGCGTATCGCCGAGGACGCCGTGTAGTCGGGCACGGTTCGCTTCGTACGGTGGCCCGATCGTGGCCTCTCGGATTACCGTGGCGAGGTCTGGCTCGGTGCCGACGATGACCGTTGCGAGCAGCGATCGAAACCGGCTGGCGAATGCGGCAAGAAGTTCGACTCTTTGACGTGGATCGGCGATCGGGTCGTCGGCCCCCTCGTGTGCCGTTGTCGCCAGCGCTGACACATAAGCGCGTCGGTCGTCGTCAGTTACAGTCGAAGCTGAAAGGACGAGATTGAATTGTCCGAGCCCGGGATGGACAAATTGACTGGCATCCCATAGCGATCCCACGACGTCATTTCACCTTGGAAATCCGGGTTGCGGAAGGTGTCCGCATAGTAAGGACTGCGGTTCCAGACGGAGCTGATCCGATTGTCCCAAGCGCCGAGGGCAGGAACCCCGGTCGCCGACGAATATGCAAGAAAATCCCCTTCGCCATTTGGGAGGTCAAACAGGCAAAGGTTGCCGTGCGGACATCTGTCCCAGCCGTCAGCGGACACACTGACACGCGGCTGATTCTCCAGCCCCGGGCTCGGTGTGGCTGCAGAGCTGGCGGGTACCGAAAGGGTCATCGCTGTCGCGGAGACGGCCAGAAGGGGGCCAATGAGTCTGAATCGCATATTTCATCTCCGGTTGTTCGCCTGCGAAGAACGCAGGATGGTGGGCAAAGAAACGGCGCACCCGAGCTGCGGGACCCACGATCCCTTGCTCCGATTCCATGTCGCTGCCATATTGCTGCCGGGCCTCAGGATGATTCGGACGCCGCTGAACTGTTCCGAATCTAGCGTCAAGCCAGTGTCAGGGTGATGGTGCCGCTCTCGCGGTGGTTGGATCCTGATCACCTGGCGGCACTGGGGGGGCGTCGGCTTCGGCGAATGTCCGTGTGGTGTGCGGCCGAGCCATCTTTCGATTGCGAGCCCAAGTCATTAGCTCGATCGTCTGACTGCTTGTTGCGCTCGCGTGTCTGTTCCACCCGAATAGATGTATAGCGTGAACGGCCAATTCGGGTCAACGTAGTCTTCCGCGCATTCTCCGCTGTATGTTTCCGGCAATGAGCGCAGTACTTCCTCTCCCTTTCTCAGGCAGTCTGGCATGCTCCCCCAGACGCTGTGGAGCTGAGGTTCACCAAACATTGCCATGCCTCCTCGGCTCATCTGGGTGGGAGGAGGCGAATCAGGCTCTGTTGACTCGCTCGCGACGGCAGGGCTGGCCGCCAGGACAACGAGCGAACCGATCATCGCGGCGGCGACTTTCACCCAGACGGACTTCTCGAAACTCATGCTTTCAACCTCAATCAAGTGGCGTGGAGCCGAATAGTCTAAAGACACCGTTCAGATACGGTGCCCCTCCGAGACTGTCGTGCTCCGGTGCCGTGCAGATGCCACGATGATCCCTCGACTGGGTTCTGCTTTACCGGAGGTAGCTTCTCTCCAACCGGGACGGTACTCAGGGCTCGTCCAGGAAGCGTGCGGCGATCCAGTTCGCGCATAGCCGGACAACCCGCCGGCGAAACTCTGGTCACCGTCGTCGTAAGCCGTGGACTTGAGGGCTCCGTTCTGTGCCGAGGTAAAACGGCTGGCGGTGCCTGCCCGGACGCGTTGTGAATGACGACAACGTCCGCTGGGCCGAACGCGGCGGGGGTTAGGTGCTGGCGATCTTGATGCCGAGGCCGATGAGTATGGCGCCGGTAGTGGCGTCGAGGCCGCGGCGGACCCGGCGCGACGTGAGCATCCCGCGCAGGACGCTCACGGCATAGGTGACGAGGAGATACCAGCCGAGCACGGTGGCCGCAGCAAGGACGGCTAGCAACATGGTTGTCGGCGCCCTGGAGCCGTGCGGGACAAATTGTGGCATCAGGGCCAGGTAGAACACGGCGACCTTGGGATTCAGCAGGTTGCAGATCAGGCCCTCGCGAAACGATCGCCACCTCCCGGTGGTGACTCCGGTTGTCTCGGTGAGCTCGATGTCGTCGCCGTGTAAGAGCCGGAGCCAAGTGCGCAATCCGAGCAGAACCAGGTAGACCGCGCCGGCAAGCTTGACCGCGGTGAACATCGGCACCGATGCAGACACGAGTGCCGCGAGGCCGCCCGATACGGCGATCGCCCAGGTGAGGATTCCGGTGCCCATCCCCGTGGCGCATGCGAGTCCGGCGGTGCGTCCGGATGTGGCGGTGCGGTGGGTCAGGACGAAGAAGTCAGGGCCGGGCGAGACCGCTCCGAGGAGCACGACGCCGATGAACGTGGCCATGGCGGTGATGGTGATCACTGCGCGGTCCGATTGGGGTCGGCGACGAAGGCGGCGCGGAACGTCACCCCGAGGTGGCGAGCGAGGCGTTGTTTTGACCACCCGCGGTCGGTAGTGAGGGCTTCGATGAGGTCGGTGGAGATCAGGGAGTAGAGCATGTCGGCGGCGGATCGGGTGGTCCAGTCCGGTGCCAGGCTGTGTTCGTCTGCGAGCCACCGGACGAGGCGTCGGCAGTGTGCGAGCTTGGCGGCGACCACTTTTGCCCGCAGGGCGGCCACATCAGGGTCGCTGCGATGCGCGTGTTCGATGGCGCGGTCCACGGCGACGAGCCGAGGGTGGTAGCGGGCCAAGTGTGCTGCCCATTCGTCGATGGCGGTCGCTGCGTCGGGCGCGTCCCATACGCGAGCGAGCGATCTTTCCAGGCCTTCGGCCGCTGTGTTGTGGTCGAACAGTGCAGTCACGAGCTTGCCCCTGCTGTCGAAGTGCAGGTACGCGGTGCGCCGCGTGACACCGGCGCGGTCCGCGACCGAGGACATGGTCAATGCGTCGAACCCGCCCTCCTCGAGGATCGTGCGGGCGGTGGTGAGCAGTGCCTCACGGGTGCGCCGGCTGCGCTGGGTCCTCGGCTCATCGATGCTGTCCCTGCTCATTGCCGGTCCTCCTGTTTGGTCGGCCGTTGAAAGTAACTATACACTATGTATAGTTACTGGCACCCACGAGTGAGGAGTGATCATGACTAGAATTGCGGTTGTCTACTACTCTGCGACCGGCAACGTGTACGCGCTCGCGCAGGCTGTCGCCGACGGAGCGCGGAGTGCGGGGGCGGAGGTTCGGTTGCGTCGAGCCGCAGAGCTCGCCCCCGATGAGGCGATCGACTCGAACCCTCAGTGGCGTGCACATCTGAACGCGACTGCCGAGGTCCCGGAGGTCGGTCACGACGATCTGCGTTGGGCCGACGGGTACGCGTTCGGCACGCCGACGCGGTATGGGAATGTCAGTGCTCAGCTGAAACAGTTCCTCGATACAACAGCAGCCCTGTGGGCGGCCGGTGACCTTGCGGACAAGGCCGCGACGGCATTCACCAGTGCCATAAACGCCCATGGCGGCAACGAGTCGACACTGTTGGCGTTGTACAACACGATGCATCACTGGGGCGCGATCATCGTTCCCAACGGCTACACGCATGAAGCGTTCACCGCTGCCGGCGGCAACCCCTATGGCACGGCACATCCCTCGGGCGGCGGAGCACCGGGCGAGGCGGTTCTCACGGCGGCACGCCGTCAGGGCGCACGCGTCACCCGGATCGCCGCGCTGCTGCGACCCGACCGACGGTCATCCGCTGAACTCTCGGCAGCCGGCGCGACGGCAGGGACGTGACGATGCGATCCGCACTCATCGTCGTCGACATGCAGAACGCCTTCGTCGACCCCGCGGCCGGACTTCCCGTCGAGGGGGCGGACCGAGTCGTCGCCGCGGTCAATGAACGAGTCGTGGAGGCGGCCGACGATGGCCGGCCCGTGTTCTACACCAGGGACGTCGCTCCCATCGACCTGCCGGTGGGCGATCCTGATGGTCAGACCGACCTCTACCCGGGCCTCAACGCGCGGGGCACCCTTGTAGACAAGGGACCCGGGAAGAACGGCGGGTTCTCCGGGTTCGTCCTCACCTCGACGGCCGAGCAGGTTGCGGGCGAGGCCGGTGACGGCGGGCTCAGCATGCTTGCCGCCCACCTGCGCCGTGCCAACGTCGAACACGTCACCGTCGTCGGACTCGCCGCTGATGTCTGCGTATCCGCGACCGCACGAGACGCCCGGCGCCTCGGATACCACGTCACCATGCCGCTGGAGGCAACCGCTTTCGTCCACGCCCACGCGGACGGCGACGAGGCCGCCATCGCCGCACTCACTGCCGCCGGCGTGAACATCACAGGACAGCGGATCCCGGGGTGACCGGGGAGTGGCAGGTCGAACGCCTCGACCTGGACGCCTACCTTGCGCGTATCGGGTTCCCCGGGGACCTCGACGTGACCGGTCCGACACTCGGGGACCTACACCGAGCGCACGTGGCCCGCATCCCGTTCGAGAACATCGACGTACGCCAAGGCGGCGGCGTCGAGACCGGCCTCGATGCCGTCCAGGACAAGCTCGTTCGGCACCGTCGTGGCGGCTACTGCTATGAACACGGCGTCCTGTTCGCCGCAGCGCTCGACCGTATTGGCTTCGACGTCGACCGGCTGCTGGCCCGAATCGGTCACGACGCCGCCCGGCCTCGTCCACGCACGCACATGCTGCTGCACGTTCGCTCCGATCAACAGCAATGGCTCGCCGACGTCGGCTTCGGTGGCGGGCTCCTCTGGCCCCTTCCCTGGGACGACGTCGGAGCGATCCACCGACAGGGCGGCTGGACCTACCGGTTGGAACAGGGCACGACGGGCGAGCGCATGCTGCTTGAGCGACACGGCGAGCAATGGCGAACCCTCTACAGCTTCACCGACGAACCACAACACGCCTCCGACATCACGATGGCCAACCACTTCACCCAATCGCACCCGAGCTCACCGTTTCGCGACCACCTGGTCGCCATCGCCAAGGACGAGGCACGTCTGAGCGTGCTGCGTGGTCGACGTCTCACGCAGACACGTCCCGGCGGCACGAGCACCGAGGACAACCTCGAACGCGACCAGTTCCATCCTGTCCTGACCGAAATCGGAATCCACGTGAGCCACGCACAAGCGGTGAAGCTGTGGCGCGACGAGGGCCCCTAGCAGGTGGAGTCGGTCAACCTCGCTACACGAGCTTCCTTATCCGACAGCCGGTATCGCATGGGTGGTGCGGTCACTTGCCCGGCGGTTTGCGGTGCGGGCGCGCTCACGCTCGAGTCCACCGAGGAACGTAACGTTGCCCGCTAAGACCGAACTGTTGCTCGCCACGCTCGCCCTGACTACCGCGATCGGGGCGCTGGGTCTGGCAGCCGGTGGTACCACCGGGGCACTTCTGGGCGCTGCGTTGATCTCCGGTGCCGGTGCAGGTCTCCCTCTGGGCATGCTGGTCGCCGGCTCGGCCGTTGCCGCGCTGTTGATCTCACGACGCAGCGCCCGCGCCGGGCGGCCACGCAGTCTTGCGCTCGGCTATGCGGTCGGTGCGCTCGGTGCCCTGGTCTCGATTGCCGCGACGACGACACACAGCGTCATCCTGCTGCTGCTCGGTAGCACCTTTCTGGGCGCCGCCAACGCCGCGATCTTCCTCACCCGATACGCCGCTGCCGAGCTCGGCGGTCAGCACACGAGCGGACGGGGATTGGGAACCGTGCTGGCGGCCGCCGCGCTGGGCGCGGTCGCGAGCCCCAACCTGCTCGGCCCCAGCGGTGCACTGATGACCGCCCTCAGTCTGCCGCGACTGGCCGGCCTCTACGCGGTCGCTCTCGTCGCCTTCGGTGTCGCGGGCCTGCTGCTCGCGTTGGCGGTCCCGGCCGTCGACCGGGCCATCGCACGACCGACTTCGCCGGTTCGTCGTGGCGGCGCCACCCTTCGCGAGATCGCTGACGCCCTGGGCACTCGCGATGTCCGCCTCGCATTGGTCCTGCTCGCGGCCAGCAATCTGATCATGGTCGCGGTGATGACAGTCGCCCCGGTGGAGATGACGGCGCATGGCCACACCCTGACCCTCATTGGCGTGGTGATCTCCATCCATGTCGCCGGCATGTTCGCGCCGTCGCCCGTCACCGGCTGGCTGGCCGACCATGCGGGGCCGACGGCCGTCGCTGCGTTCGGGATCGTCCTCCTGATCTGCACCGGGATCGCCGGCGCCATCACCACCGTGGAGAACGCATGGGCGACCAGCGCGGTGCTGATTGCGCTCGGGGTTGGCTGGAATTGCGGCGTAGTCGGCGGCAGCACGATGCTGGCCTCTTCCGTCGCGCCACCACTGCGTACCCACGTGGAGGGTATTGGCGAGTCCGTGATGGGACTCGCCGCTGCGTTGAGCGCGCCTCTCGCCGGGCTCGCGCTCGCCGTGGCGGGCCTGACGGGAGTGTGGGCGGTCACGACGATGATCGCGATTCTCGTGGTAGCGCCCATCGTCCGCCGGTGGGTGGTACCTCGGACGTCAAGCCCGGCGCAGGAGCGAACCGACCAGTGACCATTCGGTAGCGTCCACCGACATCCGGACCTCGTGTCTGCGACCGACGTCTCAGTACACCCGCCCCCCGCGCTGTCCGATATCACCACGCCATGCAGTCGGCGATACCTAGCCGAGACCGGTCCGCTGACGCGCTTACAGACCAGGGACTCGCCGTCGTGAACCTCGCAAGCATCGAGTTCCCGGCGAGACGGGATAAAGGGCAGGTAGGGCGATTCGGCCTGGACGCCGCTACCCGGACGCATGGGTGAGGCCGTAGAGCAGCAGGTCGCCCAGCTCCGCGAACGCGTCGCCTGGTGAGAGCCCGGTCGCCTCGAGGACGACGCCGGACTGGACACCATCGATCGCCAGTGCGACGACTTGTGCTGCGAGGAGTCCGTCGGTTGCGCGGAAGTGTCCCTTGCCGACGCCGTCGTCTATGAGTTCGCGCACGCGAGTTGCCGCGCTCGCGGTATTGCGTCGATAAATCTCGGCCGTCGGGCCGTACGAGACCATGTCGTCGTAGAACGCTGGAGAGTTGCGGCGCATCGCACTGCCGACGCCGTCGAGGTAGGTCTTGATTCGCTTGCGGCTGTCCGGCTCGGCGGAGACCGCCTCTTCGATCGTGGCCGCGGCCGTGGCGAAGAAGTGCCTGACCGTGGAAACGACGAGCTGCTCCTTGGTGCTCGCGATGCTGTACAGCGTCGCCTTCGAGCAGCGCAGCCGCTGTGACAGCTCCTCGACGGTCACACTCGTGAAGCCCTCGGCGAGGACGATCTCCTCGACCCGGGCGAGTAGCTCCTCCCGGCGGTCCGTATCGACGCGCCGCTTGCGTGGCGTTCGGATCTCGGTGCCCTGGCGTGGTCCCCCTCGCATGGAGGGAACGTTAGCACGGTCGCTGGTGCTCTCAATCGGTATGAGGTACGTTTAGGGGTACGAAAATACTGTCTAGATTACCCACCAAGGGAGTGCTCTGATGACGGCTTTGACCGGTGTCGATGCTCGGGTCGAGGAGATACGCGACAGCTTCTGGTCGACGGACCGAGGCGCCGCGTGGACGTTGTGCGACAGGCATCCCGCCGAGGCGACCGCCCTACGTGTGATGGACGAGAGCCTCGTACTGACAGAGGTGTCGTACGGCGAGCTCACCGAGACCTCGCAGCATGTCGCGGGCGCTCTGTCGTCGATGGGGGTGGGTGAAGGGGATCGGGTCGCGAGCCTGATGGGCAAGAGTGTCGAGCTTGTCACCGTCCTGCTGGGGATCTGGCGAACAGGTGCGGTCTACGTGCCGCTCTTCACGGCGTTTGCAGGTGATGCCGTCGCGGAGAGGCTGGCGGCCGCCCGAGTACGCGCGGTGTTCGTAGACGCGGCACAGCGACCTAAGGTGCCGGTCGGTCCATGGCGGATCATCGTGATCGGTGCGATCGACGGCGAGCGGACCCTCGCAGCCGAGATCGCTCACGAGCATGAGTCTCCGCCGCCCGCCGTGGTCGGCCCCGGCGGTGCCTTCGTGCACATGTTCACCTCCGGGACCACGGGTGCTCCGAAGGGTGTGGTGCACCCCTTCGGCTACGCGGCGGGCTGGCAGGCGTATCTGGAGTTCGGGCTCGGCGTACAGCCGGACGGCAGCTTCTGGTGTGGTGCGGACCCGGGCTGGGCGTACGGGCTCTACACAGCCATCGTGGCGCCACTGGCCGCAGGTGTCCCCACGGTCCTGCTCCAGGGCGGCTTCGATGCCGACCGCACCTGGTCGACGATGGCGCGACTGGCGGTGACCGACTTCGCTGCAGCACCGACCGTGTACCGCAGTCTCGCCAGGGGCCCCGTCGTCTCGTCGGATGATCTCGCTCTTGAGCGCCTGTCCAGTGCCGGAGAACCCCTGACGCCTGACGTCAATGACTGGGCGAGATCGGCTCTGGGTTTGGAGGTGCACGATCACTACGGGCAGACCGAGGTCGGTATGCCGATCGGCTTCGCGCACCACCGGGATGTCGCGATTCCGATCCGGGACGAGTGCATGGGCGGCGCGCTGCCGGGCTGGTCGGTCGTCGTCCTCGACAATGACGGGCGGCCGGTCGATGCGGGTCGGGCAGGGCGTCTCGCCATCCGCGTCACGGACAGCCCGTTCATGACGTTCTGGGGCTACGTCGATGGCCGTGGCAACGAGGAGCGGTTCGTCGACGACGGCCGGTACTACCTGACAGGTGATACGGCAACGATGAATCAGGACCGCACGACGTTCCGGTTCTCGTCGCGCGACGACGACGTGATCATCATGGCCGGCTACCGAATCGGGCCGTTCGACGTGGAGTCGACACTCGTTCAGCACGACGCGATCGTCGAGTGCGCGGTTGTCGGCGCGCCGGATCCGGTCCGCGGCGAGGTCATCGAGGCGTTCGTCGTGCTCCGCGAGGGCCTAGAGCTGGACCACGGGCTCGCCGACGACCTGCGGCGTTGGGTCAAGGAACGCTATGCGGCGCACGCATTTCCCCGACGGCTGCACGCTGTGGATGCGCTGCCGAGGACCGAGAGCGGCAAGGTCCGACGCGGAGAACTCCGCCAGCGCCTCGGCGTTCGCGACAGTGGTCGGTGAGCGCGTGGCCAATCAGTCGGCCACGCTGACCACCGAGCAGCACGGCCCGATCGCGACTTTGCGCCTCAATCGGCCGCAGGTGCGCAACGCCTTGAACCCGGCCCTCATAGCGGATCTCGATGCTGCCATGGATGCGGCCGAAGGCGATCCCGAAACGGCTTGCATCGTATTGCTGGGGGCGGGGCGCAGCTTCAGCGCAGGAGCAGATCTGCGTCATCTCCTCGCACTGCACGAGCAAGGCCGCTCGCCCGTTCCGTTCCTGCGCGACGTGTCCGCGGTGGCCACGCGTCTCGAAGCGTCGCCGAAACCGACACTCGCCGCGATACACGGACACGCGGTCGCAGGTGGGATGGAGCTGGCGCTCGCCTGCGACGTAGCCCTCGCCTCCGAGACGGCCCAAATCGGGGACGGCCACGTGCGAAATGGGCTGTTGCCCGGCGGCGGCGCCAGTTTGCGGCTGCCGGAGAAGGTCGGCGCCGCGTTGAGCCGATGGCTCGCCCTCACCGGGGATCTCGTGCCGGCGCACCGGCTAGCGGAGGCGGGATGGTTGCACTCGGTCGTGCCCGATGCACGGCTCGAGCAGGCGGCCTATGAGTTGGCGAGCGTCCTCTGCGCCTCCTCGGGGCCGGCTCAGTCGAACTTCAAGCAACTTCTGACCGATCAGGCTCGCCGTGACTCGGATCCACACCGAGAGCTCGCGGCCTTCGAACGGCACTGGCGCAGTCATGACGTGCCGGGGGTCCTGCGACGGTTCCTACGCGAACGCACGTCGACGGACCGGCCAATCAAGAGCTCCAGAAAGGTCTGACAATGAATCGCTTCACGGGCCAGGTGGTCCTGGTAACCGGTGGTGGCAGGGGCCTCGGAGCCGAGATGGCCCGCCGGTTCGCATCCGAAGGCGCCACGGTCGTCATCGGTGAGATAGACGGCGCCGGCGGCACACGCGTCGCCGACGAGCTCACGAGCCGCTTCGGTAGCGCTGCCAGCGCCGATCGGATCAACGTCGCGTCGTCCACCAGCGCGTCGGATTGGGTGGACGGCGTCATCGGCAGATACGGCCGCGTCGATGTTCTGGTGAACAACGCGGGGATCATCCGCGATGGTCGTGTCGCGAACATCACCGATGACGCATGGCGCGACGTTGTCGATGTCAGCCTTAGCGGCGCATTTTACCTCGCTCGCGCGGTCCTGCCGCACATGTTCGATCGTGGCTACGGACGAATTCTGTCGCTGTCGTCGATGAGCTGGCGCGGCAACTTCGGTCAGGCGAACTACGCTGCCGCAAAGGCCGGCGTCGTGGGCCTTGCGCGAACCATCGCGTTGGAGGGCGCTCACAACGGCGTCACGTCCAACGTGATCGCACCCGGACTCGTGGAGACGCCGATGCTCGCATCGATGGATCCTGCGGCTAGGGCGAAACTGACGGCGAAGATCCCGACACGTACCACGGGCAGCCCTGCGGACATCGCCGCGGCGGCGGCGTACCTCTGCTCGCCGGAAGCCCGTTACGTCACCGGCGTAGTGCTCGACGTCGACGGCGGAATCGGCATCGGCTCGTCCATGCGCTGACCCGATGCAACACCCGGGGTCGGCAACGCGCTCCTCGCCGACCCCGGGACGCCGTGTCGCCTACTCACGCCTCCGCGTGAGCTTCGGCGTAGGAGTGCTGACCGGCCTCCGCCGCGAGGTACCAGATCGCCGCCGCCGAGATCAGTGACAGCACGCCGCCGATCTGAAGTAGGGAGTTCTGGCCCGCGAGAGTGCCGATGCCGACGGCGCCGAGCGTGAGGGCGATCGCCAGAAACGCGACGGAGAGCACGACGCGTCCGGCTCGCATGGCCGGATAGGCGAGGATCAGCAACGGCGCGATCAGCAACAGCACGAGCGCACCGGTCGACTCATCCGACACAGCACCCGCGGCCGCGCCCTGGGTCAGATAGAAGTAGTAGCCGATCAGCCACAGGCCAAAGGTCGTGAGAACCCCGGCCAGATAGCCGTCGCCTCTGACCAGCGCGAACAACCCACCGAGCGTCTCGCCGAGTCCGGCGACCAGCACGGCGTACAGCGTGGCGCCCGCGAGACTCTGGCCGATCAACAGCTCGAGTCCCAGCATCGCCAGTGCGAAGCCGAAGGTCGATAGTCCAAAGACCGAGGAGTCTCCGATACGTTCTTTCATTTTCAGCCTTCCATCCAACGAAACAATTGGGTACGATATCGCGAACGATAGTACCCAGATATGGGTGCGTCAATGAGAGGACATGCCATGGCCAGAGTGAGCGCACCCATGCGCGTCGTGTTCGCCGTCGCCGCGGCGGTCACTGTTCTGATCGGCGTGCTCGCCGTGACGGGCGAGGGAAGCGTCAACCCGTCGCAGGACAGGGCGGCGCTGACACAACCGCTCAGCGTGGCGTCGGCACCTGCGCAGACCCATGAGTGGTTGACCTATGCCCGAGCAGCGACCTACGACAGCGTCAAGTCCGACGTACGGGTACCCCTACGCGACGGCAAGGCGCTCTCGTGCGTGCGCTATCAACCAGGCCGTGACGGTGAGGCGGACGGTGCGCGGCATCCGGGGATCTTTCTCAACTTCACGCCCTACGGCAAGGAGAATCCCGGAAGCATGATCAACAAGGCGCCGTACTACGCAGAGCGGGGCTACGAGGTTCTTGCCTGCGATGTCCGTGGCTCCGGTGACTCAGACGGCATCTACCAGACCTGGTTCCAACCGCAGGAGACCCGCGACAACTACGACGCCATCGAGTGGATGGCCGACCAACCGACGTCGACCGGCAAGATCGCACAGACCGGTGAGAGCTACGGCTCGATCACGGCCTATCGAGTGGCTGCGTTGCGACCGCCGCATCTGGTCACGATCATCCCGGCGAACTCGCCCACGAACATCTACGCAGATTGGGTCTATCCGGGCGGAATCCCGTCCTCCTCCAACATGACCGTCTGGGCGCAGCTTCCGCTGATCACCGATCAGGCGCAAGTCAACGTGCTGAAGGGTTTCCGCGACCATCCGCTCTACGACGACTTCTGGAAGCAGATCGCCACCACGAACAAGCTCGACGACATATCGATCCCGGTGCTCCACCTGGGCGGCTACTTCGACATCTTCAAGAGCGGGGGCTTTGACGCCCTCGCACAGCGACCTGACAGGACCTGGCTCCTGTACGGACCGTGGACACACGTGCACCCAGACGAGGTTCCAGGCGAACCCGCACCCCGCAATCCGAACGCCATCAGCACCGGCGTACTACTGCAGTGGCTCGACCGCTGGTTGATGAACCTCGACGACGCCAAACTGCCACCGTCTCGAGTGACGAGTTTCGAATCGAACTCATCAGGAGACAACGGTGCATGGAAAGCCTACGACACCTGGCCACCTGAAGATGCCTCGAACCAGAGGGTCTACCCGACAGCCAACGGAGGCCTGAGCAGAACGACACCGCAAGCAGCGGAAAGCGCCTACGCGGCGAACGGCGCCGACGGGCCATCAGTGACCTCGCTGGGCACGTTGCCGACCGATCCGAGTCAGGATCAGAGTCTGTCCGACCAGTACCTATCGAACGGCCGAGGCCGAACGACTCGTAAGAGATTGACATTTACCTTGCCGCCGTTCGAACGCAACACAGTGGTTACCGGCCCCGTGACGATGCATCTACGAGCAACCGTCACGACCCCCGACGCCTACCTCGTCAGCAAGCTAGAAGTCGTGGCCGAGTCCGGCGCGACACTGCCGGTCGAAACCGGATACCTCCGGGCCCAACTGCGTCGCGGTCTTGAGCATGAGGTGCCCGTCATCCCGGGAGAACCGACCGACTACACAATCGGACTGGGCGACACACACTGGCGATTCATGTCCGGAGAACGGCTCCGGGTAACGCTCAGCAGCGGCGACGCACCAAAACTCGATCAAGACGGGCCCGCCGGGATCGTCACTCTGCTCCACGGCGAACACACCTACATCGACTACACGACGACGCCAAGCTAATTTCGTACGGCGAGCCTCGCTCAGAACTGCAGAACCGATCGAGGGCCTCGGCGGTTCTGGGTGGGCACTCCGACTCGAGTCTCCTCGTCAGTCGGGAAGCGGTTCGGCAGCTGATCCCTCGTGGTGGCGGCATCCAGGGCCTGGTCACCGACGCTGCCCGCGAAGTCGACCAGCCTTCACTACGGCCTACGAGCCGGGACCGACACAGCCAGAATCATCCTAGCCACGCAAGGATGGTCGTACCCATCCCATGGCATCGCCGTGGAATCGCAAGGGGAGCGAAGGAGCCGAGGAATGGCCCGAGACGGCTGAATCTACTCGGCTCCAAGGATCTGCCACGCACGGTTCCGAACGTGACACCCCGGAGGAGAGACATGTCCACAAGGAACGTGCCGACGGCTTCGCTCACGGCACGAACCCCTTGCTGTGTGGGCACCGCCCCGGCGTGTCCGGAGACTCCGGACTTGCCGGGGCGGTGCAGGCACGTGCGCTTGGGCCGCTTATGGTTGCTGTAGTCCAAGCATTGGTTGACGATCCAGGCGGCGCGTCGCCGCGTCCTGGATTTCCTCACCCGTGTCTGGGAAGTGTGGTTCTCTGATGAGTGGGCACGAGTCCTGCCGGAACTGACGACCCGCGCACGAAGGTTCGACGACACCGTCGCTCGGCTGGATACCGCCGGCGTGCTGGTCGGCGTGTCATTGGCTGTGGTCCGCACCCGTGACGAGTCGGTTCTGAACATCGCCAAGATGCTGAATCGGCGGCACGATGCGCGTCGCGACCTGACTGGTAGCTCCCGCGATCGAACGAATAGTAACGGATCTGTGGTTCGCACTGGTCCGTTATCGGCAACGCGTGACGTTCGACAGCATTCGTCAGTCCGACAGTGCAAGCCGTTCTCCTGCACTGATTGACTGCCGTGTGGCCCGATATGTTTTGGGCGTCTTACCGCTTGCGGTCAAGCGAGCCACCCGTCGGCTGAACGCCGTCAGGTCAATTCTGCTCGCCGCCGTCGACGGACTCAGCCAAGCCGACCTTGACGAACCAAGCCGGTCGAGGCCGGCGACCTCGGAGAGGTCTGCGACTCACTGCAGACCTGGTCGAACAACCGTGATGTGGCACGAGATCAACCTTTCCATACTAACCGGTGCCGTCGACACGTCGACCGGGGTCTCGCCCCATCTTGTGAGACCGCAGACGCGGGGAC
Source organism: Solicola gregarius (assembly GCF_025790165.1). Classification (GTDB taxonomy): domain Bacteria; phylum Actinomycetota; class Actinomycetes; order Propionibacteriales; family Nocardioidaceae; genus Solicola; species Solicola gregarius. Next base: position 861,550 of record NZ_CP094970.1, on the reverse strand, counting down.
CCAGCTCAATCGAGGTTGGACTTGCGGCCGCCCGCGGGATTCCTGTCCCGATGCTGCTGCTCCGGCTGGAGAAGACCCACCTGGATTGACCGAGGTAGGCCGGAACGTCATTGAGGACGACTGGAGCCGTAGGCGGCATCGAGGACACCGGACTCGGAGGACTTGCCCGCGGGTAATGACCGCCACCGGCCCACCTTCCTTTTGGCATGCCGCTGTCCATCTCGACCGTATTCCAGGCGCGGTGGCCAGCCAGCCGTGCCGCAGAGAAGCGGAACTCATGACGGCAACCGAGCACGCTCGCCCGTCTCGAGGCTGTCATCGACTCGGTCCTAACCTCACACCTTGTGCCGGTCAATCATCCGGCACGAGGTGGCTCGCGTGACGATGGGCCCACTGACCAAGCGCAAGAATCGGGACGAGAAGGTCGCGACCCGCGGACGTCAGCTCGTACTCGACGCGCGGCGGCGCCTCCCGATACCGGCGGCGCACAAGCATGCCTCGCTGCTCGAGAAGGTGAAGCGTGTCGTTGAGTACTTTTTGGCTGACCCCACCCATCGCTCGCTGCAATTGGCTTGGTCGCATCGGGCCGTCACGAAGCACGAAGACCACGACAGGAAGCCAGGTGTGCGCGAACAGATCTAGGGCTGCGCGAGCCGGGCAGTCAGCGGCGAAGTCGCCGTAGTTCGGGTACTTGACGGCGGCGGTCTCCACGCTCTCAGCACCTTCCTTGGAGTGCGTGTTGTCTCCGAGCTCAGATCCTGACAACTCGATCGTAACGGACAGCCCTACGAAATGAACGCCCATAGTCGTCACGCCGGCGCGGAGTCATGCCCACGAACGTGGACGGAAAACACTAAGCCTAGTTGTTGCGGGGCGAGACGTTGTTGACGGCTGTCATTGGGGTTGACCTTCGAGTTGGTTGAGGCCGGACGATGGTCGGGTGGCTGACCCAGAGTTGATGTCGATCGGCGCGTTCGCCAAGCTCGCCGGGCTGACGGCGAGCGCGTTGAGGTTCTATGACGACGCCGGCTTGCTTCGTCCCGAGCAGGTCGACCCGGTGACGGGCTACCGGTTCTACCGCGAGTCGCAGTTGGTGCGTGCTCTGCAGCTGCGTCAGTTGCGCGAGATAGGGATGCCACTGCCGACGATCGGCCAGTTCTTCATCGTCAGTTCCGAGGAGGCCGCGCGGCTCATCGACGAGCAGGTGGTCAAGGTCGCCGCCGAGGCCAGCGGGATGCGGCAGACCGCTGCGAGACTCAAGGCGTCCCTCGACGAGGGCACCTGCCTCACCCTGTGTGTTCTACCGGGTCCGGTCCTCGCCGCGGCGGTCGATCAGGTGCTGGCCACGACTACTCACGACCCCGAGATCCCGGTCCTGTCCGGTGTCCGCCTGGAAGTGGATCCCGACGCGATCTCCCTGACCGCGACCGATCGCTACCGCCTTGCCACGCGGACGCTGGTGCCCAGCGAGGCGTCTGCGGCTTCGTGGGCAGCAACGCTGGCCGGAGACGACCTCCAGAGCGCCACCTCGCAGCTCCGGCGAAGTCTGACCGTGACGTTGGAAGCGGGCGAACGGACGCTGGCCCTCCGCACGACCGACGGCACCGCGGCCTACTGCCGCCTGCTGACCGAGGTCTTCCCTGACCACAGGCTTCTGATCGGGTCACTCCCCGCGGTGACACATCGAGTGACGATCGAGACACAGCAACTCCTCAAAGCGCTAGAGCAAGCACCGGAGAAGATCGGACTGACGATCGCGGACGGCCAGCCGAGTCTCCTGCTGCCCGACGCCGTCACGGCTCTCAACGGCACCGCGACGGGTCCCGACCTGACGCTGTGGTTCGAGCTGACCACGTTGTACCCCGCGCTGAGTCACGCGCTCGGCAACGATGTGATGGTCGATCTTCGCGGGCCCGACCAGCCAGCCACTGTCCGGTCAGCCGACGACGGCGACCTCACCACGCTCGTCATGCCCTGCCGAACCGATCCGTCCTGACGGACGGCCCCACACCCTGGACGACGGCGCGACGACCTCGTTCACCACCGAAGATGACAAGGACTGGACCGATCTCATGACCGACAATGCCGCGACGCCCGATCCGACGATGGAAGCGATCAGCAACGCCATGATCCTCGGACGCCAGGGGGACCCCGAGTCGGCCCGGCGCGACCTGCTCGCGATCTGGCGACAGATCGGGGTTGCGGGCGACCCGTTCCACCGCTGCACGCTCGCTCACTACCTGGCTGACCTCTACGACGACCCCGCGGGGGCTCTCATCTGGGACGTCCGCGCCCTCGATGCCGCCGACGCCCTCACCGACGAACGCGCCCAGCAACATCACGCCAGCCTCCACGTGGCCGGGTTCTACCCGAGCCTCTACCTCAACATCGCCGACAACCTCCGCCGCCTGGGCGCGTTCGAAGCGGCTGCCGAGCACATCAACAACGCCGAGCAACACACATCTGCACTGTCCGACGATGCCTACAGCAACACCATCCGCACGGCCATCAGCGAGGTTCACCAGGCCATCGACAACCGCGACACCGCACGCCGAGCGTCCGCGCCGGGTGCGGCCCGGTGACGCACAAGAACGCGCCGCTGACCGTCGAAGGGCGCCGTCGGCTCATCGAGCGATGCCGCACCAGGCCCATCGCCCACGTCGCGGCAGAGATGGGCATCTCCCGTGCCTGCGCGAGCAAATGGGTCAACAGATGGCGGCGTCACGGCGAGTTCGGTCTGCTCGACCGATCCTCGGCACCACACCACAGCCCCACCGCTACGCCGGCAACGGTAGTCGCCCAGATCGAGACATGGCGTCGGGAAGAGAAGTGGTCAGCGCAGCGGATCGCCCACGAGCTGGCCGATCAAGGCATGCGGGTCAACCGCCGAACCGTCACACGACATCTCGGACACCTCGGACTGAACCACCGACGGTTCCTCGACCCGAACGGTGATTCCAACCGCCAGCCGGGCAAGATCACCGCCCGCTGGCCCGGCCACATGGTCCACCTCGACGTCAAGAAGGTCGGCCGCATCCCCGACGGCGGAGGTTGGCGGATCCACGGCCGTGACAGCCAGCAGAAGCGCGCTGTCGACCGAGCCAAGACCGCAGGGGCTAAAGCGGGCTACACCTATCTGCACTCCGCGATCGACGGATTCTCCCGGCTCGCCTACACCGAACCGCTCCCTGACGAGAAGGGACAGACCGCGGCAGCCTTCCTCGCCCGGGCCAAGGTCTGGTTCGCGTCGCACGGCATCAGCCACATTCACCGAGTCGTCACCGACAACGGCGCCTGCTACCGCTCAGGCGACTTCGCACGAGTGGTCGGCGAGGCCACGCGCCACCAGAAGACCAGGCCCTACACCCCGCGACACAACGGCAAAGTCGAGCGCTATCAACGCATCCTCGCCGAAGAACTCCTCTACGCCCGAGAGTTCACCAGCGAAGACGTCCGATCAGCGGCCATCGCCGTGTGGAACATCCACTACAACTACCACCGACCCCACAGCATGGCCCGAGGTCGACCGCCAGCGGCGCGACTCCAGGCAGGCGTCACCAACGTCCTGCCCTCCTACACCTAGCTGCCCTGTCGCGTTACGCACCTCGCGGTAAGTGTTGGGGTCTCTAGCCTTCTGTACAGGAAGACGCCACCAGACATGAGAGGCAGCATATGCATATCGGAATCATCGGAGCCGGCTCGATCGCCGAGGCCCTGGGCTCGGGATGGGTGGCCGCCGGGCATCAGGTGTTGATTGGGGGGCGCAACACCGAACGGGCCGCGGCGCTAGCGCAGCGTCTGGGCAGCGGCACCCTTGCGGGAAGTACCGCTCAGGCAGCCTCGTTTGGGGAGGCCATTCTGTTAGCAGTGCCAGGAGCCGTGGCCAGTAGTGCGCTCACGGAGGCGGCGCCCGAACCGTTCATACTCGATGGCCGGACGATCATCGACTGCACTAACGCGCTGGCTCCCGATGCTTTCTCCGTGCCGCCGGGATCGTTCGACGTGTCGACGCCGGCTGTCGCTGAAGACGTCGCCAGAGCGGCCGGTGGCGCTCCCGTCGTCAAAGCATTCAACATGTGTGCGGCAGAAGCGTGGCGGGATGCCCCCCGATCATTCGACGACAGGCCGTTCACAGTGGCGATGTGCGGAGACGATCCGACCGCTCTTGCCGTAGTCGACACGCTCGTTTCCGATCTCGGACTCCGAGCGGTCCACGGGGGAGGATTGCGGCGGGCGAGACTCATGGAGGCGATGGCGGCGTTTGTCATGGGCATGTGGTTCGCCGGGCACGACGCACGAAGCCTGCTGCCTCCGCTTGAGTTCGCTGGCGCAAGTTCCCCCGATGACTGATTGGGTTCCCATTCCCTTTACAGTTCGCGTTGTCGGGCGCCGATTCTTGACGGTGTAGGGCACAGAGCATCTGACAACCGCGGGTCCAAAGACTCTCACCCGTTCGCCGACAGCCGCCCACTCCTCGGTGTGCCCGCTGCGCGACGCAGCCGATCCGCAGGCACGAAGGCGGCCGCGTCCGCCGTCGACACGGACGCTTCCCGGACGGCGATGCCTTGCCGATTCTGCGGGTCGCGGGCGCAGACTGAGTGGTGGTCGGTCCGCGCCGGATCGATTAGCGCCTACTTAGCCCTTGCGGTCGTCGGCGGATCACCGTGCTGCGTCGATGCCTTGAAGGCTTGGCGTGTGAGCAGAACGTCGCACGGGCGATGGTGCGACGACACGCCGTGGTCGGTGTGGGGATGCCGCGTGTGCGCCGTTCGGCAAGTATGGCTCGGATGTGAGGTACGTCGGTGCGATCAGCAAGACGTCCGGCACGGCGATCGCACCGCTTAGCGTCGCCTCCAATGGCGTCCTCGTCTACGCCGTGTGGAACCGACGCCACGAGCTCGATACCGCCGGCGAAGCCACAGGTTACTTCCAAGCCTCGATCCACCGATTTGCCGCGACGGCATAGGGATTCGGGCGGCAAGGCTCTGAGATTGTCGGCGGGCGTGGCGGAGTGCCCTGTCTCGCTGCCGGGGTGTTGCACTCTGCTTTCGTCTTGGGCCGTTCCGGCGGGTCGGTCAGGTTGGGACCGTTCCGGGTGGCCCGCAGGTGCTGTTGAACAGTCGCGTCCAGGCGTCTTTCCATGGCCAGCCGATGGGCAAATGCAACGTGATGCGCCGGGCAGAGGATGCGATCCGTGCGGGCACACTGATGAGCTTGCGGCGGATGCTTGGTGTCGTTGCCTTCGCGAACGTGGTGCTGCCGGTGAGGGTGGCCGCGGCACGGGTGAGGTTGAACGCCATCACGGCCAGCACCAACCAGGCACTGTTCGCGGTGAAGCGTCCTGAGGGCAGGTGTGCCAGCGCGGATGCTTTTAGATCGGCGTGGACCTGCTAGATGATCGCGTGCTGCCGGTGGGTCTTGTCCGCCGCGATGGTGCCCACCACGTCCGGGCCGGTGGTGGTGAAGAACACGTGGAACCGCCACGTGTCGAACAGGGTGCCCTGACCCTCGCCATGCTTGATGTTCAGGTCGGTGTCCGCCGCACGACCAACCGTCCGGGGTCTTGCTCGCTGCGTTTCTTGGAGCTGAACGCGGTGAAGTCGATCTCGGCGACCTCAGCACGAGAGACCCACCGGCCAGTGGCCTCGTCGAAGATGGCGTCGGTGTACTCGATCGTGCTCCACGCGTTCGTCGGGGATCGTCGCGATGTCCGCTTTGACTCTCGGATCGAGACGGACGGTGACGGACGGTGACGGACACGTCCGCTCCAGCCCGGACCGCGGCAGGGATGGTGGGGTGTCCGTAGAAAGCGGAGTCAGCACGCAGCAGAACCTGCCCACTGGCCGGACCCCGCACCGTTCCAAGGGTGGCAAGGGCGTCGGTGACCAGGCAGTTCGCGCCGGGGGTGACCCACAGGCACCCTTGCGCAGCCGTTGGGCCCCGGCGGTGACCGGTGTCGACCGGGCGAGTCCTGTCAGGAACCGAGACCCGACCGCGTCCAGCTGCCGGACGTGGCCGAACGTGAATGCGCGCAGGAACGAACCCAGGGTGGACGGTGCGTACGGCCGGTGCAGCACCTTTGCAATCGCACCGTGTCGCAGCAACGCCAGGTCATCGATGCTGTCGGCGCCACCGGCCATCTGACCAGCGAGGCCACTTTCAGGCCAGCGTTCGCGCCCTTGTCCGTGGGCACCGACAGGTGCTCCCGCGCCAGCGTTGTCAGCCGCAATTCTCGGCGAGCCGCCGCAGCGGCACCAGGCCGGCCGGGCCGATCAGGTTCGGGTCATCGAAGGCGGCTGCCGCTACGTTCCACCTGACCGGTTCCCTTCGGGACGCGTGTGGTCAAGCAGACGCGGAGACGTGAAGGACTTCGTAGGCGGCAACGTCAGTCGCAACATGGTCGGCCTCCTTAGTGCTGAGCTCGACCACGATGAGATTCCACGTGGTCACATCGACAGCGGTTACGAGCGAGACCGTGGTGTCGTCAAGGCGGCTGAGGGGGTCTTCGGTGAGTGCATCCACGCAGCGGGAGGGGGCAGTGCCCATGGGTAGCGGCATGGTCTTGACCGTGAGGCTTCGGGCCTGCGCATTCGCGGCGGGGCCATCGACGATCTTGTGGACTGTCCAGTCTTGGATGGGCTGCCGGCCGAAGTCGCGCACGATGGCGGCGTAGCCCGGTTCGCCCCAGCAGAAATTTCGCATCCCATCGATGTCGCGCCAGACGTAGAACGGTGCGTAGGCGTTGCGCGGCGCGCCCTCGGCCTTCTCCTGGATCAGGTAGGCCTTGAACTCAAGTCCGGCGAAGCCGTCCATCAGGTGACCGGTCTTGCGGACCCGCGCTCGGATGATGTTCATGTCGTAGTCGGTAGGCAGGACGATCTGGTACTGCATGCCGTACATCAGTGGTTCTCCCTGGCTGCTTGGGCGTATCTCCATGCGGGCACGGGTTCGTGCCATTCGATCGTGGTTCCGTCATTCGTGGCCTCTTGGTACGCCACGTGGGTCATCTCCCCATCAGGGCTTGCGCCGTGCCAATGGCGCTGATCCAGACGCTGCCGCCCGCTCCGAGCCGAACGGGCCGATGGCCCTCTACATGGACAAGCGCGACACCGCGTATGACAAAGAGACCTTGCGCCTTGGGGTGGATGTGCCAGTGGGTGTGCGCACCCGCCTCGAAGGTGACTGCATAAACAGCCAGTAGCGAGTCTCCTGTCGGCACAGCGAGCTCCTCGGCGGAGACCGAGCCGGCGAAGTGGGCAGCGGGGGCCGTCATCGCTGGCTCCAGCTCAGCAGGAGCCTTGTAGCACCTTCCACCGCTGCGTCGAAGGCGGCCGGGTCCTGCTGCGCCCGAGCCAACACATAGCCGCCCTGCACGGTCGCGACCACCATGGACGCGAGTTGGTGCGCGTTGGTGGCGGCTGGGAACTCGCGTTCCTCGATGCCTTGGGCGATGACCTTGGCAATCGTCTCGACCAGCCACCCGAAGGTCTCTGCCACCGGACGAAGCAGGTCCGGTGTGGCCAAGACATCCGCGTCGTAGGTCATGCGGCCCATGCGACAGCCTCGCAAGGAATCCCGCTGACGCTCCAGATAGGCAATCACTCGCTCCGCGGACGTGCCCTCTCCAGATAGCAGTCCACCTGCTTCTGCTCGCATCGCAGCCGCGCTCTCCTCCAAGGCAGTAACAGCCAGCTCCTGCTTACCCGTGAAGTGGTGGTACATGCTGCCTTGTCCTGCTCCCGCGCGACTCAGGATGTCTTTGGGACTAGTCGCTGCATAGCCGCGTTCCCAGAGCAGACCTCGGGTTGCTTCCACCAGATGTGTGCGTGTGTCCATGACGCCACTGTACATACTAGTAGTTACATTGCGTCAAGCAGCCTCTCCGCCTCGTACGGCAAGTCGATCGGGACGCGCCACGTTGCAGGCCGACCCCGACCTGGGGATGATGGGCCGCTCTGCGTTCTCCCACCACCAGAAGGTGCTGCGCGAGGCGGGCGCCCTGCGCGACCGCGTCCCAGGGGATCCCAGCGGATCCTCACGCTGCGCCGTGACGATCTCGATGCTCGGTTTCCCGGACCACACGACGCTGTTCTTGCCTCACCTTCCTGACGTGCCAACCTGAACCCGATGCGAAGCCAGGGCCTGCGCATCCCCAGGATCGATATCGCCAACGCCGCAACAGATCTCGGCGATGCGGTTTCCAGTCACACCCCTGACTTCCTGGATGATCCGGCCGAGTCGGGACCGCAGTCGCAGGCGCCATTGACCTACCCAGGCAACGGGCTTCGGCAGTACTTCGCCTTCGCGCCGTCGGTCGATCGAGTGAACGGTCAGCGTTGCGGGACGTCGAGAATGGTATGTGGGAGCAGCAGATCCTGGTTCGGTCCGGTGTGCGGGTTGGCTGCTATCAGTTCGTCCTTGAGGTCGAGGATCTCCCGTTCGGTGGAGTCCCAAGGCAGCAGACGCTCCGATATCCGCCAGTACGAATCTCCCAGTTCGACATCGACCTTGGGTGGGAGCAGAGGGTCGGTCAGGCCGGGCACCTGGATGGGTGGCGCCGGTTCGATCAGCAGCGGCGGCTCGACAGGGGGCAATCGTTGCTCGAAGACGCCGGGCGGGGTGCGGATCGGATGCAGCGGTGGCGCAGGCTCGTCGGGCATCAATGACTCGGTTGCCATGTCCGCGAGGACGTAACCGGCTACGGCTCCGACCGTTGCCCCGACGAGGGCGCCGACCGCCATCCCCGCGGGGCCGCCACCGATTCCGATGATCGCGCCGAATCGTGCACCCGCCAGGCCCCCCTGGAATCCGGCTGACCCTCCGATACCGACCACGGCGGCGTCGAACGTACCGACGCTCAGTGCGCGGGTCCACTTGTCGCTTGTCTGGAGGTCGGGCCTGTCAGAATCCTCCTGCCACTGCTGGGTGAAGCCGGACACGCCGGTGAGAGCGAGGGTTGCCCCCTTCGCGACCGAGGCGATCTTTGACCAGTACTGGGCGTCCTGAACGGGGAACATGTCCGGTGTCCACGTCCACCAAGGGTTCGCCCACTTCGTCCATCCGACCGGGGACCGGCCGAACATCCAGCCGCCGCGAGCGACGGTGTACCAATCCGTTAGAGACCAGATCCCGATCGTGCCGCGAAGCGCGATCCAGCGCGCGAGGTCGAATGGCGAGGCGTTCTCGGGAGGCACAATTTGGCCACGCATGCCCGCCCGCAGCCTTTCCCAGAACTCATCCCAGAACGAAGGAGTGTCTCCACCCTCTGCGAGACCGTCCAGGGCGTCTTGGGTGGGGCCTTCTTCCAGGAGGGTGGAGAGTCGCTCGGCCTCGGCGTCGAGCATGTGGTCGAGGCGGGCCTTCTCGAGGTGAAGTGCGGAGCGCATGGTGGCCATGGCCTCCTCGGGGGGATCCTGGGCCGGGGCCCACGACGACGTGATGTTGCCCGTGTCGAGCGCGGGCTCGGACGACAGGAACTGGTATCGAGCGTTGAGGTCGTCGATCCCTATGTTGTAGAGCGTCACCGAGGCCGCCCACCGGCGCAGACAGCCGCCGACCAGGGTCGCGGCGTCGGAGACCTGTGCCCCGGACTGGATCACTGGAGCCGGCGCACTCAGCAGCGGAGCCGCCAAGGTTCCGGTTACGGCGCCGCCAGCCGAGCGAGCCTGGCCGTTAACCGCGTCCATCAATGCGCTCGAGTCGTGCGCGATTCCACCCGCTCGCAACGCCGTGGCCTGGATCGCTGCCGGCGACGCCCGGTGGTGCGGGAAGAGCATAGGCATCCTTTCGCCTGGCGTCGGTGTGCGCCGGATCACAACCATAGGTGCGGGCGAGCGCAGCCGGAACTGATTCGCTGTCGGGATTTGGCGGCTCGAACGCTGTCGTGGCACAGCAGTCAGCGCTAGCGTCACTCTCGCCGTACACGAAGCGCACCGAGTACACGAAGCGAAGGGGCTGGACATGTCGGATTCGTTCGTCAACCTCAACGAAGGCATCGCGGGAGTTGGACGCGTCGCGACCGAGCATGCCGACGAGGCCGACGCTCATCTTATGCAAGGCAGACGCATGGAGGCGGCCAGCGAAGGCCTCACAGGTCGTCTCGCGGGGCCGTCGGGCCGAGGTGTGCGGGCCATTGGCATGACCCGCGCGGCTACCTCGGGAGGTATGAGCCGGCAATCGAGCGACATCGCAGAACGTAAGGCCGAATTCGCCATCGAGCACGCCCACGCAACCGAGGACGCATACAACGGCGCGGCCACGACGTACGAGCACACCAGCAATGTCGCGGACAACGTGATGTCGGCACGGCTCAACGCAGGCTGACGTACCCACGAAGGAGAGAGATCATGAGTAGTGACCACATTCGCTGGGACTTCGCCGCGGTCGACGACTTCGATGCCGAGCTCAGCAAGGAGAAGGCCTTCAACGCCGACGCTCTAGACCGCACCGACGGTGCGTACCGCTCGTTGTCGGCACAGCTCGACGGCGGCAGTGGTTCGGACCAGAACCTGAGTCTCAACCGTGGACACCTCGGCCTCTATGAGGAGGTTGATGGGGCGGGGATCAAGGCGCAGACCGGGGTGGGTGACATGCAGGATATCCACCGCACGGGTATGACCCGCGCGCTGAACCGGCTTCAGGGCTGACCCCCGTCCTCGGGGCATCGGCAGACACCCGGACTTTGACGATGAGCGCGGATGTGGACATGCACGTGTCGGCGGTCGATGGCGCCGGACGCGCCGTCAGGTCGCTGGTCGACGACGCGCGATCTGTCGCGAACGACTTCCTCTCGACGGTGACCAAGGCCGAGGACGTCGTCGGGCACACGGGGCTCAGCGCGGCACTCGCTCACTACCACTCGACCTGGTCGACTCCGACGAACGAGCTCGCGCACAGAATCGACCAACTCGGTCAGAATATCAGCGGTGCCGCTCATGACATCGAGTCCAGCGCAACCGCCGCAGCCGACGTCGCCCGAACCCGAGCCCCGGATGCGGAGGCACTGGTCGCCCGCCTGAATCGCGACCACCTGCTGTAGCCGGTAAACGGCCGCAGCCGGCCGGAACCTGACGCCCCACAGCGGCACCAGCTGCGGGGCGTTTGTGCATGACTGCGGGGAAGCGATCGGTCTCGCTGGCCGCGTCGTCGCCGTTCGAGTGCGCAAACCTTGCAGTCGAACGCTGGGTGTTGGATTGTGGACAATCCTACGAAGGATCGACCAGGTGAAAAGGGCGTCGACATGAAGAACCCATATCTGCTCGCGGCTCATCTGCCAGAGCCTCTCGTGCATTACGGCCTTCGGCAACCCGGCTTTGCACCCGTGACCTCACGATCGTCAGACTTCGACGAGACCTACGCGGACTCGCAGGTCGCGGGACTCGGACTGCTGACCGCCTTGCTACTCGAAGACGGACAGCAGTATTCGACCCACGTCGCCAATCTGGGTCTCGACGTCCGTGACCAGGTCCTCGCCTTCGCGGATGTCGCGCCGTTCGTCTGCCGGCCACAGAGGATCGCCGACTTCGCGCACGACCCTCGCGAGTCGGTCGACCGTGCGGTTCAGCTCCTGATGTGTGCCGTGACGGCCGCTCGCCGGGTCGGGAAGGTCCGTGTTTCGGCGCAGCGCCTGGCCGCCGAGTCGCAAGCCGTCCATTCGTTGCTCGACCCGGTCGGCGTTGGCGATCTATTGTCGGCCGTCCAGGAGATCGTGACGGCGACCTGCAGTCACAACCACCTCGATCGGTTCGGCGATTCGATCGCGCATGCGAACACCTCGTTCGGTCCGTGACGTACTGACGTCGGCCGGTCCGCGGTCTGTGCTCACTCGCCCGCACGCCAGCGTGGTCCCGGCCGGCGGACCGGAGCCGGTCGACCCGGTGACGAGTCTGACCGTCGGTAGGATCGAGACTGCGGCCGTGGCTCGCGCCACGGCGGGAGCCCGGTTGTCGACCGGGGCTCCGAGTTGTTTGGGCGGGTGAGCACAGTCGTGGACTACCAGGTCCTTGGCCCGCTCGAAGTGCACCGCGACGGCCGTCCGGTCGAGGTCACAGCTGGCAAACTACGGATTGTGCTGGCAACACTGTTGCTCCGCAGCAACCGCACGGTCAGCATCGGCGAGCTCATCGACGTGCTATGGGACGGCGCCGACCCGAACAACGCGCGAGCGATCGTACAGAAGTACATCTTGCGGGTGCGTCGCATCCTTGGCGACGACGTTATTCGCACTGACCTGGATGGATACCGCCTGGTAGTCGCGGACGGTCAGCTCGATCTGCTCCGGTTCCGCGGACTACTCGCAGACGCTGATGCAGCGTCGGCCAGCGGGGACCCTGCTGCGGAGTCGCGGATTCTGAGTCACGCGCTCAGTCTTTGGAGCAGCCAGTCGCCGCTGTCGAATGTGTCCTCCGACTCGCTGGTCCAGGACGAGCGCCCGCGACTGGTGGAGCTGTACCTGCGCACCCTGGAGCGTCGGGTCGAGCTTGATCTGCAGTTGGGTCGTCACCGGGAGGTCGTCGGAGAGCTGATGACGCTGGTCAAGGAGCATCCGCTGCATGAGCGATTCTGGGCCCAGTGGATGCGTGCACTGCACGGATCCGGGCGAACCGGTGAGGCCCTCGGGGCCTATCGCGAGGTGGCGACGCTGCTGCTCGACGAGCTCGGTGTCGCGCCTGGCAGGGAGCTGCGCAAGGCGCACGAGACGATCCTGCAGGCCGACGCGGAGTCGGCTGAGCGCGTCGACCAGGACGTTCTGCCCGCCGTGCCCCATCAGCTGCCGATCGCGAGCAGCGGCTTCGTCGGGCGCAGGGGTGAGAGCGACCAGGTGGCAGGGCTGCTCGGCTCGGCCGTCGACGGCGGATCGGCGCTCGTACTGCTCATGACCGGTCCGGCAGGCGTCGGCAAGACCACCCTTGCGGTCCACGCCGCGCACGCATCCGCGGCAGCGTTCCCCGACGGCGAGTTGTACTGCGACCTTCGAGCATATGCCCCGGGTCCGGATGTCAGCGTCGAAGAGGTATTGGGTCGGTTCATGCAAGCGCTCGGCCTGCCCGCCGAGACCATCCCCATAACGCGCCCCGAGCAGACGGCCACTTACCGGTCTCTGTTGGCGGACAAGCGGGTACTGGTTGTGCTCGACAACGTGCGGACTGAGGACCAGGTCCGCGACCTGCTGCCCGGTTCCGGTGGCTCGGCGGTCATTGTGACCAGCCGAAACGAGCTCGCGGGGCTCGTCGTCGATCCCGGCGCACACCAGATAGGGCTCGACGTACTCTCGCCGGACGAATCACGAGAGTTACTCACCCAAGCCGTCGGGCGCGCGCGAGTGACCCGTGAGGATGCGGCGGTTCGCGCCCTGTCGGCGCTGTGCGGCGGGCTCGCGCTGGCACTGCGACTTGCCGCTGCTCATCTGGCCTTGCACCAACGACTGTCGATCGCCGAGTACGCGGAGCAGCTCCGCGCGCATGGTGCGTTGGCCGCCCTGCGAGTGGAGGGCGACGAGCGTGCCGACTTATCGAGTGCGTTCAGCTGGTCGTACAGCCTGCTGTCCACAGATCAGCAGCGACTCCTCAGGATACTGAGCACGATCGCCGAAGCCGACTTCTCGGTACGTGCGGTCTGCGCCGTTCTGGATTCGGACGAGAGGACGACAGCCAGGCTGCTCGACGAGCTGGCGGCGGCGAGCCTGCTGATCCGTGCCGAGCGGCGCTACCGGTTCCACGACTTGATCCGGAGCTACGTGTGGCAACAGTGCCTGATCGAAGAGTCCCACGCCGACCGGCTACGAGCCAGGGAGCGGCTTCTCGACTACTACATCGCCATGACCGACCTCGCCGTACAGCCTGTCATGACCGTGAGCAGGTTGCCACGAGCGACGACCGACCTCACGGTGGTTTTGGATCCGGAGCCCTCGCTGGATCAGATCGATGAGGACCGGCCGGCCATCATTGCGGCCGTACGAGCGGCGGCGGCGGACGGCCCATATGAGAAGGCGTGCTATCTCGCGGACGCGCTCCGTGGCTACTTCATGCTTCGCGGCCACACCGTTGACTGGCTCGCGGCCGTCGAAGGCGGGTTGCTCGGCGCGCAGCGCGCCGGATATCGGGAGGGGATCGCCGCGATGCTGAATAGCCGAGGCGCTCTGCGATACCACACCGGCGACACGACTCACGCGAAGGAGGACCTGACCACCGCGGTCGAGCTGTACGAGGCCCTCGGTGTAAGCGGCGCGAACGCGGCCCGGATCAACCTCGGGATCATCGCGCAAGCCAGCGGACGTTTGGAGGAGGCGATAGCGCATCAGGAGGAGGCGATGCGTGGCTACCGCCGATTCGGTGAGCCGTCGCTCGAGACCCGCGCGCGGGAGAACCTCGTACTCGCGCTGATGGAGTCAGGCGACCTGCAGCGCGCCCAGCGGGAGAGCGCCGAGCTCGAGGACGGACACGGTCAGGCACGCGGCCATCTGTCGCGAGGGGTGATCGCCATGCTCACGCGCTACACGGGCGACCTTCGCCGTGCGGTCGACCTCCTGTCGGCGGCCGCGCGGGTCGCCGAGTCCCACGGTGACCGCCGTCTCGAGGTGGGTCTTCGAGACGAGCTCGCGAACTGTCATCTCGAGCGCGGTGCGATCGACGAGGCCCATCGCATCGTCATCGAGAACATCACCGGAGCCAAGCGTGACGACCCGCGCAATGTCCCCTACGTACAGACCACGCTCGCGAAGGTCTACCGTGCGCAGCAAGACACAGAGCGCGCTCGACGACAGTTCGAGTATGCGCTGAGCGTTGCCACGGAGATGCGAGACACCGGCGTGCAATGCGATGTACTGACGAGTCTTGCGGGTCTGGAGCTCGGCGTCGGCGACTCGGACGGGGCGATGCGTCGCGTCACTCACGCGACTGAGCTCGCTCGTGACTCGGGTCGTATGCTCCGCGCGGTGCACGCCGATGCCGTTCTCGCGGGATGCCTGCGGAGCATGCGACGTGAAGACCAGGCGCGGGACGTTGCCGAGGCGGCGCTTTGGTCTGCGCACAAGTGTGGCTACCCGTTGGGCCAAGGCATTGCGCTGGAGCGCCTTGCTGATCTCGACTTGGACAGCGGCGACGCGCCGACCGCGGTTCGACGGTTGGACGAGGCAGCGGCGATCTACTCGACGATCGGATCGGTTCGGGTCGATCAGGTCCGACAGGTGAGGCGCGTGCCGGAACGAGAAGGCTGACCGAGGCTCCACCGGCGTTCGACCTCGCAAATCGGTACGAACGTTATCGTCATAGACCGGTCTGAGATACAAAGACGGACAGCGTCTGGAAGAGCCAGATTCGAGTGCGCTCTCCCTCGCAATCGAACGGCGCCGCGCGCCCGGGACCACCGTCCCCGTCGCGGGCATGCGCACACCCCTTACCGCTGGCCGGATGACGCGGCATCGGCGCGGCATCGGCGCGGCATCGGCGCCTACCAGAATCGCTGATCGTCAACGAGTTGCGACCGATGGTAGGCGTTGAACAGGGGAACGTTGCAGATGAGCACCGAGCAAGCGCACAGCGTCCACCGGACAGCGGTGACCGCGGGCGCCTTCGGGTCCGTGGCGCAGTCCGTCGACACGGTGACGATCACGTCGTTGCGGCCGGCGATATCGCCGCGCAACAGAGAGAACCCGGAGCACGTACAACTGCTCGCCTTGATCGAGTCGGAGTTGCCTCCGATCGTGGTGGACAAGGCATCGATGCGAGTCGTCGACGGTATGCACCGGCTGCGCGCCGCGGGCATCCGCGGCGAGACCGAGATCGACGTTCAGTGGTTCGAGGGCGACGCCCGATCGGCGTACGTGCTGTCGGTACACGCGAACGTCGCACATGGTTTGCCGCTGTCAACGTCTGAGCGCATGAACGCGGCCTCCAGGATTCTCCGATCCCACCCCGAATGGTCCGACCGGATGGTCGCGTCGACGACCGGTCTAACAGCCACGCGGATCGAGTCGATCAGAGCCGCGGAGACCGAGGACACTAGTTCCGGGGTACGACGCATCGGCTTGGACGGACGCATTCGTCCGTTAAACGCGGCCCGCGGCAGACTTCGGGCCGGCGAGCTGTTAACCGCTCGCCCGGAGGCGAGTCTCAGAGAGATCGCGGCAGAGGCCGGCGTGGCTCCATCCACCGTCATGGACGTACGACGTCGGCTGCGGTCCGGACTCGACCTCGTACCCGAGCAACAACGCAAGTCCAGTCCGCAATCGCCCAGCGTGCCGGCCGTCGAGCGGAGGATTCGGTCAGTAGGTAAGACCTGGCCGGACGGGCGTCGCGAGCCGGCGCGGCCAACGCGCCGGGCGACTCATCTGCACCACCTACGCAGAGATCCGTCCCTGCGACTCAACGAGGTGGGACGGGCGCTGCTCCGTTCCTTCGAGCTCGATCTCACCTCCCGGGATGAGCGGACGAAGGTCGTCGAAGCCGTTCCGCCACACTGCGTCGAGACCGTCACCTCCATTGCGCGCGAGACGGCTCTGGCATGGAACCAGCTCGCCAACGAACTCTGCGCGCGTTCCCAACAGGCGCAAGCCTCCGACGACTGACCACGCCGGACCGCAGACCTCAAACCTGACTCGATGATCCCGATCGTCGAAGTCGCGACGCCCAGTGGGGGCTCAGATGACGACAACCGTGGTCAAGCGGCCGCCGCGGACGGCGCCGCCGACCGTGCCCGAAAATTCGCTGTCGATCGCTGAACCGCCGGCCCAGCAGCAGGCTCCACCGGCCGCGACCGGAGCGGCGATGATCCTGATGCCGGTCGTCGGCGGAATCGGATCCCTGACACTCGCGCTGTCCAACGCCGGACACAATCGCCTGATCGCGGTGGGCGCACTTGCTGCCCTGGTTGGATCGATCACTGTCGGCCTGGTGATGATCCTCTCGCAGCGGACGGGGCCACGCCGCCTGCTGCGGCAGGCGCGCGAGCGCTATCTCAACTACATCGATGACCTTCGCCACACCCTGCGACGTACCGTCGCCGCGCAAAGGGACCTCGGCGCGTGGTGTCATCCGGCTCCGGAGGTGCTGCCGGATCTCGTTCGCAACGACCGCCGCCGGTGGGAGCGGCGTCCCGGGCACGCGGACTACCTTTGCCTGCGCGTGGGGGTCGGTGATCAACCCGTTCAGGCGGGCTTGCGGCTGGAGGCGGACACCGGCCCACTTAACGAGTTCGATCCACTGTGCCTCGATGCAGCCGTTTCGCTGCTCGATCGATACTCGATCATCCAGGACGCACCGATTCCGATCGACCTGCGAGGAGTCGGAATGCTCGGTGTCCGCGGTGACCCGGACGTCGCACGGCGGCTGGTGACGGCGATGGCGTGCCAGTTGGTTGCCTTTCACAGGTATCGAGACGTACGACTCGCCGTGGTGCGATCTGTCTCGCGATCGGAAGCGTGGGATTGGGTGAAGTGGCTGCCGCATGTCCAGGCCGGTGACGAGGTGATGGACGGTGACTTGCCTGCGAGGCTCGTCGCCGCATCCGTCGCCGATGCGTTTACGCTGCTGCAACCCCACATCGAGCGCCGGATCGGCGCACGTTCCCGCGAGCGCGACTCCGACCCGCTGGAGCACGTGGTCGTGATCATCGACACCGAGCAGTCCGCGTCACTCGCGCCGTCCGATCTGCCGGACGTGGAATTCAGTCTGGCCGAGCTCGGCATCCACCTGATTGTGATTCAACCGCCGCAGGCCGCGGACCTGTCCTTGGCCGACGAGTGGATCACTGTCCGCGCAGATGGGTCCGCCACACTGGAGGCCCGGAGTGCTCCGTTCGATGTCGACCGCGTCCCGATCGGCTGCCCGACGGTCATCGCGCGTCTGCTCGCTCCGCTGAGGCTCGCAGCTGACCTCGGAGCCAGCGAGCCGCGCCCGGAGCACACCGTCGACCTCCCGGAGATACTTGGGGTCGACGACCCGGGCGCACTGAGAACGGACGTGACCTGGCAGGCCCGGTCGCCCAGAGACCTGCTCCGTGTTCCAATCGGGGTCGGAACGGATGGCCGAGTTGTCCCCCTTGATCTAAAGGAGTCCGCCCACGGCGGAATGGGACCGCACGGCATGGTCGTAGGCGCCACCGGGTCGGGAAAGTCCGAGATGCTCCGCACCCTGGTGGCGTCCCTGGTCATCGGACACGCTCCCGACCGATTGGCGCTGTTGTTGGTCGACTTCAAGGGCGGCGCCACATTCGCGGCGTTGAAGAACGTCCCGCACCTCGCGGGGATGATCACCAACCTGCAGGACGACTTGTCGCTGGTCGACCGCATGTACTCGGCACTGTTCGGTGAGATACTCCGCCGTCAGGAGCTGCTCAAGCAGCGGGGGAACCTGCCGAATGTCTCGGCTTACCAGGCGTTGATCGACTCAGGCGACAAACTCGAGCCGCTGCCGCACCTGCTGGTGATCATCGATGAGTTCGCCGAGCTGCTGACCGCCAAGCCCGACTTCGCCGACCTGTTCGTCGCAATCGGCCGGATCGGCCGATCGGTCGGTGTTCATCTCCTGCTTGCCACTCAAAAGCTGGAGATGGGTAAGATCCGTGGACTCGAGTCGCACTTGTCGTATCGGATCTGCCTGCGGACGTTCTCCGAATCCGAGTCCCGCGACGCGATCGGCACACCGGACGCCTACCACCTACCGTCCGAACCGGGATCGGGCTACCTCAAGGTCGACACGTCCGTATTCGACCGGTTCAAGGGCGCACTGGTCTCCGCGCCGTACGCCGCGCCGTCGGACGCGCCCAAGACGGAGGTGCCGGTCGTCCCGTACGTTGCCGTCAACGGCATCGGCGCCTGGATCGCCCAGCGTGGCATTGATCGCACGGCCGCCAGCACAGACCTCGAAAGAGTCGAGGGCGCCGGCACCGACTCGCGGAGCTCCGTGCTCGACGTACTGTGCGAGCGCCTCGTCGCCGCCGGAGTCGATCAGGCCCGACCGGTCTGGCTCGAGCCGCTGCCGTACGGATTGCCGCTCGACCGAGCACAGGATCCGGAACGGCGCGGAGAACCGGCGACAATCGAGGCTGCCTTGGGTGTGGTCGATGATCCGTCCCGTCAGCGTCAGTTTCCGCTCACGTGGGACTTCGCCGGCGCCGACGGCAACCTGGTGATCGCCGGAGCGCCGCAGACGGGCAAGAGCACGCTTGTCCGCACACTGGTCAGTTCGCTCGCGCTGCGTTACGCACCCGGTGACGTCGCGTTCTACTGCGTGGACTACGGCGGCGGGAGCCTGCGTGGCATCGAGAACCTCCCGCACGTCGCGTCGGTCGCGACCCGCCTGGACCCTGAGCGGATCGGCCGCACGGTCAGCGAGGTCGTCTCGCTGATCGAACGTCGTGAGGAGCAATTCCGCGATCATGGTCTCGACTCGATGTCCGCCCTTCGTGATGCGCGAGCCGATGGGCGGTTCGGACCGGACCTCGCCGGCGACATCTTCCTCATCGTCGACGGATGGGGCAGTTTCCGTGAGGACTTCGAATCGTTGGAGTTCGCGATCGGTGAGATCGCGGCCCGCGGCTCGAATTACGGCGTGCATGTCATTCTCACCGTCGCGCAGAATCTACAGGTTCGAATCCGGATGCAGTCAAGTTTTGGCGGACGACTCGAGCTACGCCTGACCGAGGCGTACGAGAGCGGGATCGGTCGCAAGCTAATGGAAGCGCTACCCAAGGACGTACCCGGCCGCGGGCTCGTGCATGTCGGCGACGGCCTCGTTTTCCACGCGGCGTTGCCTCGCATCGACGGCCACGGCACGACCGACGACCTTCCGGCAGCGCAACGGCAGCTGATGGAGGTCGCACGCGCCCGGTGGACCACTGCGGTCCAGCCGGTAGAGGTGCTGCCGCAACAGGTCCCGGTCACGAGCCTCCCCGTCGTGGAGCGAGGCGACCTGACGATTCCCATTGGCCTGTCGGAACGCAACCTCGAGCCCGCCGGTGTGAGCCTGTTCGGGGCTGACCCGCACCTGCTGGTGTACGGCGACGGTGAGGCGGGCAAGACAAATACACTCAGGCTGCTGCTTCGACAGCTGACCGCGTCGCGAACGACCGACGAGTTGGCGTTCATCGTTGTCGACTACCGGCGGAGTCTGCTCGATGCCGTCCCACCCGAGTACCTCGCCGCCTACTGCACCAACGACCAGCAGACCGCCGCCACCGCTGCCGACGTCGCGGGCGCCGTACGCGACCGGCTACCACCCGACGACGTCACCGCCGAGCAGGTTCGTCGGCGTAGCTGGTGGAACGGTGTGGACGTCGTCATATTGGTCGACGATTACGACTTGGTGGCCAACCCGTCGGGAAATCCGCTCCACGCGCTGCTCGAGTTCCTCCCCCAGGGCCGCGACCTCGGCCTGCACCTGGTCGTCGCACGCCGAACTGGTGGGTTGTCTCGAGCCATCTTCGAGCCGTTCCTGCAGAGGCTCAACGACCTCCAGACGCCCGGTGTTGTGCTGTCCGGCGACCGCACGGAGGGTCGCCTTGTGAACGGGGTCGTCGCACGCCGCCTCCCGGCCGGTCGCGCGATCTACGCCCCGCGCGGTGGCGTTGCGGGCCAGCTCCAAATCGCGCTGCCGGACGACTACGACTCCCTGCGGTCGTCGGGCAGCTGACTCGCCCAACGCGCAGTGGTGACTCGGACTTCTGCGCCCTCAACTACGACAGATAAGGAGCCCATACCCAATGACGTGTGCAAGCGAACGCAGGAGCTTCACCATGAGACGATCCCAGGTCGTCTGTCTCGCCGTGCTCGCTCTCGCATTGAGCGTCGTCACGTCGGGCACCGCGGTCGGCTCGGTCAGCGGCGCAGACAAGGCGCGAAGTCAACACGAACTCACGTCGCCGCCCGCTGCGAACGCTGACGTGGCCGAGGTCGACTGGCGCCAGTGTGACGACGAGCCTGGCTACGACTGCGCAACCATCCAGGTCCCCCTCGACTACGACCAACCGTACGGCGAACAGATCGACCTTGGGCTGCTCCGGGATCCTGCGGACGATCCGAGCCGACGTATCGGCTCACTGTTCGTCAACCCCGGTGGCCCCGGCGCTAGCGCCGTCCAGTTTGCCGCCGACGCGGGCCGAGAACTCGGTACGAAGGTCAGGCAGCGGTTCGACATCGTCGGCGTCGACCCGCGGGGCGTCGGCCGCTCGACGGCGGTCACTTGCACAGGGAAGTACCGGGACCATCCGGTGCATCCGCCGGTCGCGTTTCCGTTCGGTGACGAGGAGGAGACCGGTTGGTTGCGGGCTGACGCGAGCGACCGCACGTTCTGCGCGAACCACCACAACGCTGTCTTCGACCATGCTTCGACTGCCGACAACGCACGCGACCTGGACCTTGTGCGCGACGCCCTCGGCGAGGAACGGCTGACCTACTACGGGATCTCGTACGGTACCTATCTCGGTCAGACCTACGCCGCGATGTTTCCCGACCGTATACGCGCGATAGTGCTCGACGGCGTGCTCGATCCGATCGCCTGGTCGAAGGGTCACGGCAGAAGCGGGCACCGGCTGGGATTCTCCACCCGACTGCGAAGCGGACGAGGCGCGTACGAGGCGCTGACGTCCGCGCTAGTTGAGTGCGATCGTGTCGGGGCCGAGCGCTGCAGTGCGGCCGGTGACGCGTATGGAAAGTGGCGCACCGTCGTCAGAAAGGCGCGCAATGGGAAACTCGCGGTGGACGGTCAGCCGATCTCGTATAGTAGCGTCGTCAGCTACCTGCTCGGGGGGCTTTACGAGCGTGGTCTCTACGAGCAACTCGCACAGTACGTGCAATACCTGTACGTGCAGTCGACCTCGAGAACCGGGTCACGGGCCTATCAACGGTCGCAGGCCGCGGCCCTGAGGATCACCGGCCGGCTGCGTGATCTATTCAATGACCGCCTCCGCCGCGGCTTGTACGCTGCCGATGCGTACGACGAGCCGGAGACACGGACCGTCGCCGACCCGTTCGCCGCGGTCGCGTGCTCTGACTCGGCGAACCCCGATGATCCAAGGGCATGGATACACGCAGGCAGGCGCGACGACCGCATAATGCCCTGGTTCGGGCGGCTTTGGACCTGGAGGTCGTCGATCTGCGCAAGCTGGCCGGGATCGCCGAGCGACTCCTTTCGCGGTCCGTGGAGGACCCAGACCTCGTCGCCGGTACTCGTCGTCGCGAATGCCCATGACCCTTCCACGCCGATCGGTGGGGCGCGGGTTGCCAACCAGCTGTTCGACGGGTCCCGCCTGCTGATGCTGGACGGCTGGGGACACGGTGCGTACGGCGAGAGCACCTGCGTAACCGAATACACCGAGCGCTATCTCGTGACGCAGCGACTGCCCGAATCGGGCACTGTGTGTAAGCCCGACCTGCCGCTGTATCCGTGAGCGGCCAGAGCGCCGGATCGATGCCGACGCCAGGACCACACCACCGACTGGGAGGGGCCTCCGCTAGAGATGAACATCAAGACGATCACTGCAAGCGCCGCCCTTGAGACACTCGTCGTCATCGGTTGCTCGACCAATGCCATGGCCCTGGATTCCTCTGTAGCAAAGGACTCGGACAACGCGCAGGTCGCGGAGTGTTGGCCCGCGGCGTTTGACAAGAAGGGACCGGACCTGTGGGGAGGCGAGACCTTCCGGGCGTCCTTCTGCACCAACATCTCCGTTGCCCCGATCTACACGGACGAGAGCTGGCCGACCCCGCGGACCGACTGCACACGACCACCTCAGGGTTCGTGTGCAAGATCGACGGCGGCCCGCGCATTGAGGAGAGCGGCCCGCACCCGAATCGGTGGCTCTACACCCACGGAGACGACGAGGGTGAGTCGGGCTGGGTGTCCGACAAGTACACTACGCGGAGACCAACCCGGTCCCCAGCTGCTGATCCAGACCGATCTCGACGGCAGGCACTCTCACCGCCGCAGCGGGAGCCCGCCGATCGGATCTCGGCGCTGCCGGCGACTGCTCCTGGCACTGAACCTCGGCCCGGACCTGGTGGGCTGCACGAATCGGTTACGCGGCCAATTCGCTCACCGCCTCGCACCACCCTGTCGGCCAGCAAGGCCCCGCGGGCTCGTCGCTAGCTTCCAAAGGGGAAGGGTCCTGATCCGCCTCGAACCAAAGGGGACCAAGGTCGGATCACTGCCTGGAAACCCGTTCGCTCCAGAAATGCCACGGGACCGTCATACTCACTCGAGGCGAGCCAGTGAACCGCCCCGGAGAGTCCGGAGACTCCGGACTCTCCGGGGCGGTTCACAGAGTCGCCGGCCGACGTCATGGGCCGCACTGGCGAGTCTGCGGATATGGCGTCGGCCTGTGCCCGCCAAAGGTGCGCACGAGTTCATCCAGCGCAATCGAATCGCCGGTGCTTGGCTACACTCGGCGTACGCGGATCCGGCCCGACGGGTCGGATCGCTACCTCAACGGTGACGTGCACCCGTCCATGCGGATCCGACGAGGCGACTCGATGGGTTCGACTGTCTGAGAAAAACCCGGGCTGCGAGGCACCGGATCGCCGAACACGCTGCGATCTGTGCTCGGATTCTGGACCGGTGACGAATGGCATGGACGGTGAGTACGGCCATGGAGTACAGAGTTCTGGGCCCCCTCGAGCTACTCGAGCACGGTCGCGTGGTCGAAGTCAGAGCCAGCAAGCTGCGTATCGTCCTGGCGACGCTCCTCCTGGGCGCCGGGCGCACCGTCACCATTGACGAGCTCATCGACCTTCTGTGGGACGGGTCGGCGCCGAAAAACGCTCGCGCCGTCGTACAGAAGTACGTCATGCGTGTACGTCGGATCGTGGTGGGCGACACGATCCGCACAGAACCCGACGGCTATCGAATGCTCATTTCCGAAGATCAATTGGATCTCACCCGATTCCGTGCCCTCGTCGCCCAAGCCGACATGGCTGCGAAAGCAGAGGACTTTGGCGCCGAGTCGGAGGTCCTCAATCGTGCACTCGAGCTCTGGAGCGGGAGGTCACCACTGATCAACGTTTCCTCGGACGGGTTGGCGCGCTCCGAGGTCCCGCGTCTGATCGAGCTCCACACGGGCACATTGGAGCGACGTATCGACCTCGACCTGCGGCTCGGGAGGCATCGCGAGCTGGTCGGCGAGCTGGTGACGCTCGTGAGGGAACATCCGCTCCGGGAGCATTTCTGGGTGCAGTGGATGCGGGCGCTGCACAAATCGGGGCGCACGGGGGAGGCGCTCAGCGCGTACCGGGAGATCTCCGGCGTCCTCGCCGACGAGCTCGGGGTCGGTCCTGGCGAGGAACTGCGAGAGGCGTACATGTTGATCCTGCGCGACGACGCCGAGTCCGCCGAACCTGCCGCCGAGCGTCTCTCCACACCTCACCTCTTGCCTATCGCAGGCGCAGGCTTCGTCGGTCGGACAGCCGAACGGGGCGAGATAGCGGAGTCATTGCGGAGCGCTGCAGATGTGGCCGTCGCTCCGGTCGTGCTGATCACCGGCGCCGCCGGCATTGGCAAGACGACACTCGCCGTCCACGTCGCGCATGGCGTCGCCGACGCGTTCCCTGACGGCCAGCTCTACTGCGACTTCAGGGCGTACGCGCCGGGCCCCTCTCTCAGCGTGGGTGAGGTACTGGGTCAGTTCCTGCATGCGCTAGGGCAGCCAGCCGAGACCATCCCGATCGCCCGGCAGGAACAGACCGCGACGTACCGGTCGCTGCTCGCGGGCAAGCGAGTCCTGATCGTGCTGGACAACGTCGCCAGTGAAAAGCAGGTGCGCGAGCTACTGCCGGGCGCCAGCGGCTCCGCGGTTTTGGTCACAAGCCGTAACGAGCTGACCGGTCTCGTGGTCGACCCCGGTGCGAAGCGGGTTGGACTCGACGTCTTGTCTCCTCAGGAGTCGCACGAGCTTCTCGTCCATGCCCTTGGTGCAGAACGGGTGTCTGCCGCCCGCGGTGCGATGCGGTCCCTGACGGCGACATGCGGTGGACTCGCGCTGGCGCTACGCCTGGCCGCAGCGCATCTGACCCTGAGACCGGGACTGTCTATATCGGACTACGTCGGACAGCTACGCCGTCATGGTGCAGTATCGGAACTGCGGGTCGAAGGTGATGAGCGCGCTGACCTGTCGGGCGCCTTCGGTTGCTCGTATGACCAGCTGAGGCCGAAGCGGCAATATCTCCTGCGAATGCTGAGCCTGGTCGCCGACACCGCCTTCTCCGTCCACGCCGCCTGCGCGGCGATGGACTTGAACGAAACGGAGATGTCTGCACAACTGGAGGAACTGGCGGCGGCGAGCCTGCTGATGCGCTCCGGGAAGCGCTACAAGTTCCATGACCTGATTCGGCAGTACGCCTGGGAACAGTGCCTGCTGAAGGAGTCCGATGCGCAGCGGATCCAGGCAAGGGAGCGCCTGCTCGAGTACTACATCGCGAAGACAGATCTCGCGGTTCAACCGGTGCTACCACTCAGCAGGCTGCCGCGAACGTCGCCTCACGCGCCGCCGGCATTAGAGGACTCGCCGACTCTTGAGTCGGTGGATGACGACAGACTGGCGATGATCGCGGCAATCCGCGCCGCCGCCACGTACGGTCCCTACGAACTCGCCTGCCAACTGGCCGACGCACTCCGCGGCTACTTCGGCCTTCGTGGCCACAGCGTGGACTGGCATGCCGCGGTCGAGGGTGGCATCCGGGCGGCGGAACACGCCGGCTACCGCGAGGGTCTGGCCGCCATGTACAACAGCCGGGGCGCCTTGTGCTACTACACCGGTGATGTCGTCCGCGCCGAGCGGGAGCTCACCAGAGCGGTTGAGCTGTACGAGGGGCTGAACTCCACGGGCGCGAACGCCGTTCGGATCAACCTGGGAATAATCGCCCAGATCTGCGGCAATCTCCCTGAGTCGGTGGCGCATCTGGAAGCCTCGATGCTCGGGTACCGAGATGCGGGCGAACCGGCGCTGGAGACGCGCGCACGCGAGAACCTCGTGCTCGCACTGGTCGAGTCCGGTGACTTGGCACGCGCGAGCGCCGAAAGCGCTGAGCTAAAGGCAGCCGCTGCCCGCTCCGTTGGACATCTCGAGCTCGGCGCGGCCGCAGAGCTCGACCGGTACATCGGCGACCTTCATCGCGCAGCCGAAAGGCTCTCGGCAGCGGCCGACGAGGCCGCAGCACATGGGGATCGTCGCAACACCGCAGGTCTCCTTGATGAATTGGCCAACTGCCTTATCGAGATGGGCGAGATCGACCGCGCACATCGGATCGTCACCGAGAACATCGCCGAAGCTGAGCGGTACGACCCACGGAGCCTCCCCTACGTACAGACCACGCTCGCCAAGGTGTTCAAGGAGCGCGGTAACGTCGCGCGCGCTCGCCGTCAGTTCACATACGCGCTGGGGATCGCGACGCAGATGCACGACCTTGCGGTGCAATGCGATGTACTCACCGGCTGGGCAGACCTCGAACTGGTTGACGGTGACACGCAGCGAGCGTTCGAAAGGGTGAGCCAGGCAGTCGAACTCGCGCAGAGCTCCGGGCGACGACTGCGCCTCGTCCACGCCACCGCCGTACTCGCCGCCTGCCACCGCGCAGTGGGGAGCGCGCGGCGAGCACGCGAGATCGCGACGGAAGCCCTTCAGATTGCCGTTGAGTGCGAGTACCCCCTCGGCGAGGCGACCGCCCGGCACCAGGTCGCCGAGTCCGCGATCGCAGACGGCGACGCTGACGACGCGCTCGACGCGTGGACACGGGCGGCGTCGATCTATTCGGATCTCGGGTCGGCCCGTGCCGCCGTGGTACGACAGAGGCTTGCGGAACTCCAGAGCCATGCGCGGAATTAGTCTCGCCTCCCCGGCTACCGGGGAGTTGATCGCTCCAATGTTGGGCTCGGCGCGGCGGCGGATGGAATCGGCGTGGACCCGACGTCGACGATGCAAATCTGTCAACCAGGCGGACAACGTGCTGAGCAGGAGACTGGTCCCATACATCGAGTCGGGCAATACGCCGACCCAACCGACCCGGCGGTGTCGGTGTCAGTGCCGGGACGAGAATCCGTCGTGAGGTTCCACTTGCCTTGTTGCTTCCCGCCATCTCCCAGCAGCTAGGCGACAACCAAGGCCCACGTGCGACCCCTCGCCGAGTCCGATTCGTTTCCGCCGATCGTCGTGAGTCGATGGGCCTTGCGGATCGTCGACGGCATTCACAGGTTCCAGGCGGCAAAGGCCCGCGGCGAGGCCGAGATCGACGTCCACTGGTACGACGGCGACGACCGATCGGCCTTCCTGTTCTCCGTACCGGCCAATATTCGCCAGCGTTTGCAGCTGCCCGCGCGGGAGGGTCTGGCGGCGGCCTGATTCGTTCGAGCGCGCTCCGGGTGGCCCGACCGCCTGATCGCATCGACCGTCTGCATAACTCCGCAGGCGGTCGAGACGGTTCGCTCGGGGGCTGGCACACCGACAAACGCGATCCCCGCCTCATAGGTCACGAGCTGACCGACCCGACCGGCGGCCGACGACGCGTCTAGAGCCTGATCGCAGCTGAGACGCATGGCGCGGGCTTCCGATCGAGACGTACACCGGGCCAAACCGCGCGACCGACAGCGACGGGCTGTATAAGCGGTGATCCGCACAACTTGTGGGTCCACGTCACCGACTGTCGGGGTGGGGCATTCGTAACGTCCACGGCCCCTACGGCCGGCGTGCGATGCTCCAGACGATCGGATCTGCGGCGAACGCGCCCGTGACCGGCTGGTATCGGAGCTCCTTCAGGGAGCGTCCGGCCGGCGTCAGCGCGACCTCGCACGCGCGCCTCGTGTGTCCCGGTGGGAAAGCACGCTCGACCTCCTCGGGGCCACAGGATCCGAGGCCGCCGAGCACCAGAAGCTCCTCGGCCGGCTTGTCCTCGGTGTCGTAGCCAGTCAGATCAGTGGACACGCTGGCACCTGTGGCGTCGTCAGGTCCCCGGTTAGCCAGCGAGTAGTGCACGTACCAGGGGGTCATTCCCTTATACCTGGCGGACTGCTGTAACCGGCGTAGTTGGCGAGACTCGCCTCTGTCGACGGCCGTCACGGTCACATCGAGCTCACCTGCTCGAGCGCCGGTCAGCGGACCGAAGCTCACTCGAGCGGTGTCGTTCACCCGGAGTTCGGTGCGGGCGGACGCCTGTGGTTGGTCCCCGACGGTCTTCTTCGAGCTGTCGGAAACGGAACAGGCGACCGCGGAGACCAGCACCAACACGGTCAGCAGGCACATGGGACGAGGAGACCGAGAGCCATGGTTCATTGGCATCATCGTGGGGAAATTACCAGCCGTACCTCGGCCAGGTCGCCTCGTTCGTCTGCGTGGCCAGATGGAGTCGAACACGAAGCGAGGCACTATCGATCGGCACGTGAGGCGCGAAGCGACGCAGGTCACAGAAGCGGTGATACCCGGCAAGCAGGCGATGCATGGCTGATCGCTGACGCAGTCTCGATGACTCGTGTCGGCGAGGAAGGTCGCTATCGACTGATCCCGGTGGATCGATCCAGAGTATTAGCGTCAGATGTTTGGGGTGGCAGTGAAATGGAATCGGGTTGCGCGAGTATGTGAGTCGCGGGCCAACTGTATGGCTCGAAATGCCGCACAGGCGGTTGAAGACCACGGGTAGGAGCCAACTATGAAACGTCGACTCATCTATTTGATTGCAGTCGCTGCTGCGGCTGGTGCGATTGTTTCCGCGCCTGTCAGTTCCGCTTCGGCCTCGGTAGGTCCCGAAGAGAGGCGGGATTCTCCGGGCGCCTGGGATCGGTGTGAGGAGGACGAGTTCTGCTTGTTTGAGGACGCAAATGGCGAAGGAGAAATGTACTCCCTTGCCGCGCCCATAACCATCCCCTATCTAGGTTATTTTTGGAACGATAGGACAAGCTCCATTTGGAACCGCAGCCGATACGATGTCGAAACCTTCACCGCCGCCGATCTCCAAGGTAGGGGGCTATCATTCACGCCTTATGGTGCGCCAGTAAACCTATCTCTCCCGCACAACGACTCAATTTCGTCTCTCGATGTCCGTTAACTCGGTGAGTCCACGCCCCTTGTCGGCGTCACTGCGTGGGTGACGGACGGCGGATGTCCTGCAATTGGTCAGCCGCGTGCCCGCGGCACGAGAGGTTGGCGCACCATAACGCACCAAATAGCCTGGGACTGACGAGGCCGGGGACGGACACCTGCGGAAACGGGCGCCCGCGGGAGTCAGTGCGAAGATATGCAAGCTGTGGAACCGGAATGGCATCGTGCTGGCAGTTGGCGGAGCCATACTGGATAGCGTCGGGCAGGTGACGTCGAGGAGTTCAACGGGAACAGGAGTTGCTGCAGCTCAGACGGTTGCAGTTCCCGGGTCGGCGCCGGGCCGCGTGCATGCTGGCCAGTTTCGCCTGATGTCCCAACGCCCGAGACGGGTCAGTGCCTCCATTCCATCCACAAGCCAGCCTTAGAGCCCCTAGCACCGAATCGGATACGTGCACATGAGGATGCAATTGATTGGTCGTGTGGCGGCCCAGTCATCGCACTTGCTGGTGCAAGCGGTCCCGCCGCGGCATCGGTACCGCGGCCGCTGGGCCCACGGCGATGGTCGGTCCATGCCAGTCAGATTTCTACCGTTTGATCGACAACGAGAGGATTCGAGTCTGCGCGCGTGCACGGGCATGAGGCTCGCTGTAAGGATTGTGCCGAGAGGGCATTTGGCGAATGGCTCGAGATCACACCAAATGTCGGTCGCGGTGGCCTGTACGACGCATGTGGCAAGCAAGGATGGCACGACTCGATGCGAGTCTCCTACAACGGCTTAACAGGATTCGTCGCGATCGCGCGCGTGGAATAGCCTTGGAGAGGCATGGAGGCGGCAAGAAAACGAAGGTCTTGAATGCCGTTTGGTATTCCGCCATATTGCGATACGTAAACTCCGCTGGGTGCTTTCATCTCTGTCGGCGTTCGTAGAATAAATTCGAGAGGAAGGAACGTATGCGTAAGATTCTCATTGGATCCGCCTTGGCTACTGCCGCGACACTTCTCGTGGTGCCGGTCAGCCCCCAAGCGACGGCCGCCGTAATTCTGGGGCCGTCACAAACTGATGCAGCGACTGCGAGCGGATGGGATAGGTGTCCGCACGGCTCGGCTTGTCTCTTCGAGGACGCGAACGGTCAAGGTGACATGTATCTGGTCCCACCAGTTTTCGACGGCGGTCCTCCCCGTTACATAGGTGACGAATGGAACGACAGGGTCAGTTCTGTCTGGAACCGTAGCCGGCTTGAAATAGACCTGTACACGGATTATCCGAACGTCGGAATGGAGATCCCGCTCATCTATTACGGTCCGCCGACCAACCTGCCCGCGACCTCCAACGATGCGATATCTTCGTACTCGGTCCTTGATTGGGGCGTGTAGGCAGCGCTCTGCCCCAAAATGTTGGTCGACCACGCTTGCCGGCAGGAACCCCGACTCGCCAACCTTCGCGCCCACGGCGACCCATCGCCGGTAGCGGACCTAACGGGCAGGACGCGCCACTGCGCGATCCCAGTCGCGATCGAGGTCAGGAGGTTTGCGTGTCGACTTGCACGGCTGGCACCGGTGATCGAGGGGCATCGAGCAGGTCGGGCCCATCCGGTCGGGAAGTGTCGCCGGATCGGGGGAGCGTTCCTCGTCCGAGCGGGCCGGACGGGGAAGAGGTGCGTAGAGCAGGGCATCGTGCCGCTCTACCCTTGCTCGGCACGACGACGCCGGTCTTCCGATCTTCGGTTGTGTTCCCGCGAGTGCGACGGCACCGGCGACGACGAGCGCAACAGCCGAGACAGCAAATGCTGTTGTGTAGCCGGAGGCCGTGGGAAGGCCCAGGTCCGCGTCGCGTCCGAACGTCCACGCCGATGGATCGCCTCTACGATTGGCCCATGCCGCTCGCGTTCTGGGTCTGCGCCGCCGTCACGGCGATCAGCGCCGCCGTCAGCCTCGGCTACTCGATCGCCGGGCTCGTCGCTGCCGGGGACGCCGATCGCACGGCCTCGATGTACGCGTCGGCGCGAAGCGCGGCACTGGCAGTCGTCGCCGTCGCTGCCATCTTCGTCGGCTCGGTGCCGTTCCTGGCGGCGGTCGCCGTCGCGATGGTCCTCGTCCAAGCCGCGGACACTGTTGTCGGCAGGCTCATCCGCGACCGGCTCAAGACGATCGGCCCCGCCGCAACGGCGGCAGCCAACCTGGCCGCCTCGATCTGGCTGTGCACGAGTGCCTGAGCGTGGGGCTGTCCTTCGCTCCTGATCGGCGAAGCGCCACATTGAGGCTGTACAACGGACAGGGTGTCGTTGGTCAGACGATCGCCGCGGGGCCGATCTGTACGTCGACCGGTTCGCTCATCAGGGCGACCGTGTCGGCAAGCAGCGGTGCATGGTCGGGGTCGTGTGTGACGAACAGCGCTCCAATGCGGTGTCGACCAGCTCGGCCAGCGGCGCAAGAATCCCCGTCTGCAGGGTGTGCCGCATGGGCCGCGGTCGGGACCAGAGCACACCCCAGGACTGCCTCGGCCCACACGGGCCACCTCACGAGAGGTTACCGACCGCGCTGAGCAACTATGTACATGTTCGATTCCTCGCTGTCGGTACTGCCCGGCGTGCGATGCGTTCGACCAGTGCGCACCGGCGAGTAAGGGGCAGCGGCCGACTTAACGCCCGGATGCCCGGCCGAGCCTATTAGCCGGGGAGCGGCAGATCCTCCGCTGCGGAACATCGTCATCGTCGCTTAAACCGGCCGAGGGCATCCGGATGGCATCGGCGCGGCATTGGTGCTCGGCACACTGCGCAGGCAGAGTCCACGGGGCCCGAACGCCGACCGGAAAGCGTCGATATGCCGCCAACAACTAACGTTCGTACCGAGTTGTCTAAGCCTCCGTGCCCATCGGAGATGAGCGGGCCGGTGGCTGAGGGCACAGCCGAGGTGCCGATGACGTCCCTGCTACCGGCCACGTCGCCACGGCTGGGAGTCGACCACGACCATGTCATGGACCTTGCGACCTCGTCGTTGACGTTGCCGCCGATTCTCGTAAATAAGCGTTCGATGAGGATCGTCGACGGTATCCACAGATTCCATGCCGCGCGGATGAGGGGTGCGGCGTGTGTCGATGTCTGGTGGTACTACGGCGACGAAGAGTCTGCATTCGTGATGTCGACATGGACCAACTTGGTATACGGGCGACCCCTGTCATTGCTTGAACGGACAGCAGCTGCCTTGCGAATACTACGCGTTCACTCTGGGTGGACCGACGCCTTTATCGCGACGATTACCGGACTGGTTACCGAGACCGTTGCCGAGATTCGGGGTAGGCCAGGTCTGGTTCACACCTACTGGGCGTGACCCGAATGTCACGGGCATCAAATGGTCAGCGACGAATTCCACCACACGCACCTTCTCGAGGACACGAACAGAGGTGCCAGTCGATTGTTCGAGTTGGTGTTCGAGGCAAGCGTCGGTGACCAAATCCTACGCGGCGTCGATCTAGTCGAACTCGATGACGAACGCGACCTGATCGCCACGTTCACCGTTCTGGCCCGACCGATTCCTGTATTGATGTCACTCGGGGACCGGATGCGGGGCAGTTAACTCACGGAAGCGCGGAAGGACGGCAACCCGCTCCTCCCGTTAGCTAGCAAATCTGAATCGTGGTGGTGACGTCATGTGCTTAACCCAGCAAGTACGACCTCGGGTACGACGCGCTGGTCGGGCAGCCGAGACCAGCACTGTCAACTACGGAGCCGCCTCTGGTCAGGCTGATCGGGTAATCGTACCTCGTTTCGTATGCATCACGCGTGGCCTGCGGCGACGGGCAGTCCCTCTGGCGCGGCGGTACCGTCCACGATCACGACTTCTTGACCATGTTCGAGATGAACCGTGATCTGATCGTTCGGCTAAAGGTTATGCGTGCCCAACTAGCCGGCACTGAACCAGAACCGTCGGTAGCCACACGCCCCAGACCGGGCGCCAGTGCGGCCGGCCCCTGCAGGAGTGGTCGCGATCTAGACGGTATGACGCGACCCGGTCGTAGTGACGGGGTTGCGGGCCGGGGCCTCACTCACAACATTCGTGGGTTACCGAGTAGGGCTGCCTGCTCGGTCTATCCGACATTTGTGGGAGGCCCCGGTGTTCACCGAGCGTACGAGTGTGGGGCTCGACGTGCACGCACGGTCGGTCGTTGCGGCAGCGATCGACGGCGTCACGGGCGAGCTCTTTCAGAGCAGATTGACCCCATCGCACGAGCACATCCGTTCCTGGCTTGGCGACCTGCCGGGTCCGGTGGCGGTGGCCTATGAGGCGGGTCCGACTGGGTTCGGTTTGTCCCGGTCCCTGGCCGCAGCGGGGATCAGGTGCGAGGTCGTCGCCCCGAGCAAGCTTCAGCGTCCCAGTGGTGACCGCGTCAAGACCGACGCGAAGGACGCGGTGCACCTGGCACGGTTGCTGCGGCTGGACGAGTACACCTCGGTGGCGATCCCGAGCACCGACCAAGAGCACGCCCGTGACCTAGTCCGCGCACGTGAAGACGCTCGTGGTGACCTGATGCGTGCACGTCACCGGCTGTCCAAGCTCCTGTTGCGCCAGGGCGTCGTCTACTCCGGCGGACAGGCTTGGACCGATGCCCACGACGCGTGGCTACGCCGCCAGCGGTTCGATTCGCCGTCGCTGCAGATGACCTACGAGTCCGACTACGACGCGGTCCTGACTGTGAAAGCGCGTCGTGACCGGCTCGACGAGGCAATCGCGGTGATGGCGGCGAACAGCGAGTTCACACCGATGGTGCGGCGGCTGAGCTGCCTACGTGGTGTCAGCAACCTGACCGCACTCGCGCTCGCAGTCGAGCTCGGCGACTGGCACCGGTTCACGGGGAACACCATCGGTGCGTTCGTCGGTCTGGTCCCGTCGGAATACTCCTCCGGACAGTCACGGGTGCAGGGATCGATCACCAAGACCGGCAACACCCACGTCCGGCGGCTGCTCGTCGAGGCAGCGTGGCACCACCGAGCCCGCTACGTCGTCGGCAAAACAATGCGTGACCGATGGGAGCTCGCTTCGCCAGCGGCTCGTGCTCGCGGCGACGCCGGCAACCATCGGCTGCATGCTCGGTGGAACCTCTTCCGGGAGCGTCGCAAGCGACACGTGGTCGCGAACGTCGCCATCGCCCGCGAACTGGCCGGCTGGTGCTGGTCCCTGGCAGTACTCGAGAACTAGCCATTCCCAGACCGCTTCGCCGACCAACGTGGTGGAAGCAGCGCGTGGAGCGACCCGCGATACAGCTATGAGCAGCCCAGCCCTGCTGGACGACGCTCGACTCTAGACACGCGGTCCCGCTCCTGCCGAACACCCCGTCCTGCGGTAACCAACCCGCGCATATCAGTCTGACCGCGCGTCGCCAACGACACGCTCACCACCGACCAGGTCAACGAAGCAGAGGCGCCCGCCCCCACCAACGGGGACGGGCGCCTCACCCTGCCACTTGACAGGAAGCCACTACATATCAGTTGTACTCGGCCGGGAGGTTGGTGACACTCCGGGCCGGTTGTTGACGTAGCGAAGACCTCCGGGTGCGGTGGGCGATGTCTAGGTCGTCTACCGTCCGGAGGTCTTCGTGTCCCACCGTAATGCCCGGTTGAACGTGCGTGGCCGGCAACTTCTCGTCCAGCGTGTCTGCGAACAGGGTTGGGCGGTCGCGCACGCCGCGAAGGCCCAGGGCGTCTCGCGCCAATGCGCCCATCGCTGGGTCAAGCGCTTCCGCGCCGAAGGCGAGGCCGGTCTGGAGGACCGTTCTTCGCGCCCGCACCACTGCCCGAATCAGACCCCGGTCGACGTCGAGGAAGCGATCGTGGCCAAGCGCCGTGAGGAGCGGCGTGGCCAGGATTGGCTCGGGCCAGAGCTCGGCGTGCCGGCCCGCACAGTGTCACGGGTCCTGCGCCGCCACGGTGTCCCGTACCTGCGGGAGTGCGACCCGCTGACCGGTGAGGTCATCCGTGCCTCGAAGACCACGGCGGTGCGCTACGAACGCGAACGCCCGGGCGAGCTGGTCCACATGGACGTGAAGAAGGTCGGCAAGATCCCCGACGGCGGCGGATGGAAGGCCCATGGCCGTCAGATGGGCTCAACCGGGGCCAAGAATCGAGCCCGGATTGGCTACGACTACGTTCACTCGATGGTCGATGACCACTCACGACTGGCCTACTCCGAGATCCTCCCCGACGAGAAGGGCCCGACCTGCGCCGCGTTCATCCTCTGAATCGCCCCGGGTTTGGTGGAGGGTCTGATTCCCCGAGAGGATGATGACCATGCCAGCACCGAGGAAGTATCCGCAGGAGCTTCGTGAGCGTGCGATGCGGCTCGTGAGTGAGGCCCGGAAGGAAGATCCGGAGCTGTCGTTGAACGCGGCGGTGGTGCGGATCGGGCAGCGAACTGGCGTGAACGCCGACACGTTGCGCGGCTGGTGCAAGCAGGCTGCGATCGATGCGGGCGAGCGCCCTGGAACCACGACGAGCGACGCGCAGCGCATCAAGGCGCTGGAGGCCGAGGTGCGCGAGCTCAAACGCGCCAACGAGATCCTGCTGGCGGCCTCGTCGTTCTTCGCGCGGGAGCTCGACCCGCGACTGCCGTGGTAGTCCAGTTCATCGACGACCATCGTGACCGGTTCGGAGTCGAGCCGATCTGCCGTGTGCTCACCGAGTATGGGGTCAAGATCGCTCCGTCCGGCTACTACGCCTTCAAGACCCGCCCGGACTCGGCAAGGACGACTCGTGACGCGGAGCTGATCGCCGAGATCGAGCGGGTGTTCTTTGACCGCAACCTCGGCCGCGGGATCAGCGGAGCCCGGAAGATCTGGCGGCTGTTGCGCCGCGAGGGCATCCAGGTTGCCCGCTGCACGGTCGAACGTCTCATGCGCCAGCAGGGCTTGCGCGGTGTCCGTCGGGGCAGGAAGTTCGTCCCCACGCGGCCCGACGAGACGGCGATCCGGCCTCCGGATCACGTTCAGCGCCGATTCCGAGCGAACCGCCCGAACGAGCTGTGGGTTGTCGATTTCACCTATGTGCCGACCTGGTCGGGCATGGCGTTCACGGCGTTCGTCACCGATGTCTACTCGCGTCGGACCGTCGGGTGGCGGACGATGTCGCGGATGCCGACCGACCTGCCATTGGACGCGCTGGAGATGGCCCTCTGGGTCAGGGACCGCGCCGGCGAGGACGTCACCGGCGTCATCCAGCATTCGGATGCCGGGTCGCAATACACCGCGCTGCGCTACTCGGACCGGCTCGCCGAAGTCGGCGCCGTCGCCTCGATCGGAACCGTCGGAGACAGCTACGACTGTGAGCACAATCGGTGTGCCGTCTGACTGGTGTCTGACCCTTGCCTACGACTGGCCACGGTGCCTTGGCGTTGATCTGTCGACACCGGTCGGGCGGCGATCAACGCACACGCCGGCTGGCCGGGAGGGCGGTGACCGAATAGGGGCCTGATCGCCAAACCCGACCCATCACAGTCTTGTCCTACCCGCCCGACCAGCTGGCTTCGACCACCGGAAGGGCAGCCATGACCAGCATGACCGTCGAACCCGCCGAGTCGGTAGTCAGCCGACAGATCGTTGTCGGTGTCGACACCCACAAGTACGCCCACGTTGCCGTCGCCCTCGATCATCTCGGCGCGCGAATCGCCGCACAGCATGTCGCGGCCAACCGCGAGGGGTATGCCCAGCTCGAGGCCTGGGCAGCATCGTTGGCAGGCAACGGCAGAGTCACCGCCTACGGAGTCGAGGGAACCGGCAGCTACGGCGTCGGGCTCGCCAGCTTCCTGCGACGCACCGGCCACCGGGTCATCGAGGTCAACCGCGGTGACCGCCGCAGCCGTCGCAGCAACGGCAAGAGCGATACCCTCGACGCCGAAGCTGCAGCACGCGCAGTGCTCGGCGGCCAGGCCGTCGCGGTCCCGAAGTCCGCCGATGGCACCGCAGAGATGATCCGACAGATCAAGATCGCCCGCGATACCGCACGAAAGGCGAAGACCAGCGCCATCGTGACCCTCAAAGCTCTCGTCGTCACAGCGCCCGCGGACCTGCGCGAACAACTCGCTGGCCTGTCCGACAAGGCGCTCATCGACCGATGCGCATCTCTGCGCCCGGGAGCGGTGACGTCGCCGACCGCCAGCGCGAAGCACTCGCTGCGGACACTCGCGAAGCGATTCCAGGCGCTTCAATCGGAGATCCGCGAGCACGACACGATCCTCGACGACCTCACTCACGCGCATTCCCCCACGTTGCGCGACGGGATCGGCATCGGCGCCGACACAGCCGCCGAGGTGCTCATCGTCTTCGGCGATAACCCCGAGCGCGTTCACTCAGAAGCGGCCTTCG
Source organism: Solicola gregarius (assembly GCF_025790165.1). Lineage (GTDB taxonomy): Bacteria > Actinomycetota > Actinomycetes > Propionibacteriales > Nocardioidaceae > Solicola > Solicola gregarius. The sequence continues at coordinate 824,190 of NZ_CP094970.1, read as the reverse complement.
CAAAGCTGTGCGGCGCCAGCCCTGTCCCCGCCTCCTCAGGCATGACCAACCGTCACCGACTCTCACGGGCGGGACATCGTGAGGCAAACGCGGCCCTCTACCGAGCAGTGATCGTGCGGATGAGGTTCCACCAGCCGACGATCGACTACGTCGCACGGCGGACAGTCGAAGGCCTGTCGAAACGCGACATCATCCGCTGTCTGAAGCGCTACCTCGCCCGCGAGATCTACCAAGCCGTCATGACCGACCACCGAGCGCGACAACGACTCGCCGACCACGCATCCGTGAAGCGCCCCAGGTTTGATGCCGCATCTTTCTGAGTTGGAAGGATGCAGTTCATGCCTAAGAAGATCGATGATCAGGTCAAGTCTCGTGCGGTGCGGCTGGTGACTGACCACCAGCAGGAGTACCCGACGCTGACGGCTGCCTGTGCGGCCGTCGCCCGGCAGGTCGGTGTCGGCAAGGAAAGCGTGCGCCGCTGGGTGCGGCAGGCTGAGGTCGACGGTGGTCAGCGGGAAGGCAAGTCGAGCGAGGAGCTGGCTGAGATCAGGGAGTTGAAGGCCAAGGTTCGCCGGCTGGAGGAGGACAACGAGATCCTCAAGGCGGCGACAGTTTTCTTCGTCGGGGAGCTCGACCCCCGCAACCGCTGATCATGGGGTTCATCGACACCATGAGAAGCGAGGGACATGCGGTCGAGTCGATCTGCCGGGTGCTGCGTGAGCAGGGCTGCCAGGTCGCCGCACGGACCTACCGATCCTGGAAGCGGCCTGGCCGGAGCGTCGCTGAGCGCACCGTTACGGACGCGATGGTGGTCGACGCTATCCGCGACCTCGCCTGGGGCATCGACGAGCACGGTCGCCGCAAGCTCACTCCGGAGGGTCTGTATGGGCGGCGGAAGATGACCGCGCTGCTGCGCCGCACGTCCATGCCCGAGGCCTCGGCGGGCGCGGTGGACCGGGCCATGCGTCTGCTGGGGCTCAAGGGGGTGCGGCGCGACAAGAAGGTGCGCACCACGATCCCAGCCAAGGATGGCAAGCGGGCCGGTGATCGGTGCCGGAAGGCGATTCTGCGCCGGGGGAGACATCGAGTCGTTCGTTGAGTCGGCCGACCAGCCGGCATACCTGAGGCGTCTCGCACTTGAAGCCGATGCGGCCACCCGTGCGCTCACCGACCTCGCCAAGCCCGTCGTGGCGGGGGTCCACGGTGCGGTGGCAGGCGCGGGACTGGCGCTCATGCTGAGCTGCGACATCGTCGTGGCGGACCCCGGAACGAAGTTCGTATTCGCATACCCCTCCATCGGACTGACCCCGGACTGCGGCCTGTCCTATCTGCTGCCCCGCGCCGTGGGACAGCAGCGGGCTCTACAGTTTGCATTCGCGGGAAAGCCGGCGTCCGTCGACGATGCGCTGGCAATGGGTCTGATCGCGGAGTCGGCCGACGATGTCGCCACGCGTGCTGGCAGGCTTGCCGTTGAGTTCGCCGCCGGTCCAGCGCGGGCTCTTGGGGAATCCCGTCGATTACTGCGTGCTGGATGGGAGACTGACCGCGTGGCCGCAGGAGTAGAGGAGGCCCGCACCATTAGCGAGTTGGTGACCGGCCCGGAGGCAGCGGAACTCATTCGCCGATTCATGGCTCAGTGAACGGCGCGCCGAATCCGCCGACCGTACAGGGCGAAGCTGTGGTCTTTGTCGGCCGCTACAGCGAGCGCCGTGCGCATGGGTGAGGCGCCGCCTTGCTGCAGCGCCGGCTACGGTGGAGTACTCCGGTCATCCGACGCCGTTGGTTACGTTGCCCGACCTTAGATCGCGAAACCCGATGTCGCGCGCGACGCAACCCACCGGAGTAGCCGTGATCCGCCGACCGCGTGGAGGAGCACGATTTGACGCCGGAGGGGAGCCGAAGTGACGCAAACTAGGTGGTTGGTCGTCTATCGGTGGGCGAGTTTGCTGACTGAGTCGCGAAGTGCATCTTCGCCTGCGCGAACGTAGTGGTTGAGTACCGTGGTGAGTTTGTCGCCGAGGTACTGGGCGACAACTTCCCACGGCTCGCCGAGTTCTTCGTGGAACCACTTGGTCGCTGCGTGGTGACGCAAGTTGCGGTAGACGATGGTGCGTGGCCAGGCGTTGCCGGGATCGTTCGTATCGACCCAGGCGCGGATGCGGTGCCAGCGCTCGTTGTGCAGTTCGGGTTTCGCTGGCCGCCCTGTGACGGTGTCAATAAAGAGCCACTGCTCGTCTAGGGGAGGACGGGATAGTTCCACCAGGCGAGGGTGTTGTCGGTCTCGCGTGTGGCGAGGGTCGCGCGGCGCTGTCGTTCTTCCTCCTGGGCATTGGTGACCTGCTGGAGTGACGCGTTGGCGGGGAGTTTGAGGAGTTCCTTCACTCGGGGTAGTAGTTCGTTGTGCAGGACGGACCGGGGGATGGGGACTTCGTGGATAACGTGGTTCTTCACGGGACCGCGAAAGCCTGGGGAGTGCCGTGGCGTTGTCCAGCTGCCGTTGACCTGTACGTAGCCTCGTTCGAGGAAGACATCGATCGCGCGGAGCCCGTTCTGCTCACCGAGTCGCAGGCCGCCGAAGCCTGCGACCCGGATCTTGGTCCCGAACAGCGGAAGGCGGGTCAGCAGCGGATCGGTCCCGCCCGGGCCGCAGAGCGTGTCCGCGGCTCGGGCCATCGCCTGGACCTGGCGGGTCTCGGGTCGCAGGCGAGGCTCGACGTAGTGGGTTGTAGCGCCGTGCAGGACCGCGGCGCGACCGATCTCCAGCCCGTCGAGCGGGTCGATGCTCCGGTCGAGCCAGCCCAAGCGCCACGCAAGCTTGCGCATGGCGGCGAGCACACCGCGCAGGTCCTCGCGCCCACGGACTGAGTGGATGCTCTTCGAGCCCTTCTCCATCACCCTCCGGCTGTGCTCGACCCGCCACTTCGACACGAGGACATCGCCGATAGCAGGGACGATATGCGCGTTGACCTTAGACTCCCGCCCTTGGATGGTCCGAACCGTCCGCCCTCTCTGCTTGCTGTCGTCGATGTACTCGGCCGCCAAGGCCTCGATCGTTCGGGTGGCCCGCTCCGAGGCGCTGGCGGGCGTCTCCTGCTGGGTATCGAGCGCGGCCTCCGCCTGTGCGAAGATCTTCCGTGCCTCGGCCTCCGTGCTCGCCCGACGAAGCACGCGCTTCCATGGCTCCCCCTCGCCCGCGGGAACCTTGAAATACACCTGATACTTGGTGCCGCCCGGCGGGGGAGCAGTGGCGTCCGGCAGAGTGGTGTATCGGTTCCCCGGTGAGCGTGTCGCCTGAGTAGATGACGGTCATCGGGTGATCCTTCGAGTGATCTCTCACAACCGACTCGAAGAAAGAGCACCGCGATGACCGTCAAGCCCAGTATCGACCCTGCACGCCTGTTGGCCGAACAGCTGGATCAGGCGAGCCCTGATCTGCTCCGCTCGATGTTGCAGACCTTCGTCAACACACTGCTGTCTGCCGAGGCCGATAGCGTGTGCGGCGCCGAGTACGGCGCTGTCTCCGAGGAACGTGTGAATCGTCGTAACGGCTACCGCCATCGTGACTTCGACACCCGTGCCGGCACCCTCGATGTCGCGATCCCGAAACTGCGGCAGGGCTCCTACTTTCCGGAGTGGCTGCTCGAGCGTCGCAAACGTGCCGAGAAGGCACTCACCAGCGTGGTTGCGACCTGCTATCTGCTCGGCGTCTCCACGCGGCGGATGGACAAACTCGTCGAGACCCTCGGGATCACCGGGTTGAGCAAGTCGCAGGTCTCGGACATGGCCGCCGAACTCGACGCACACGTGGAGGAGTTCCGCACCCGCAGGCTCGACGACGCCGGACCGTTCACGTTCGTCGCCGCCGACGCGCTGGTTCTCAAGGTCCGCGAAGGCGGCCGCGTCGTCCCCGTGCACGCCCTCGTCGCGACCGGCGTCAACGCCGACGGCCACCGAGAGATCCTCGGCGTGCACGTCACCTCTGCCGAGGATGGAGCCGGCTGGCTGGGGTTCTTCCGCGACCTTGTTGCCCGCGGCCTGTCCGGCGTGCGACTGGTGACCTCCGATGCGCATGCCGGGTTGACCGCCGCGATCGCCGCGACGCTGCCCGGTGCGGCCTGGCAGCGGTGCCGCACCCACTACGCGGCGAACCTGATGGCCGTCACTCCGAAGTCCAGTTGGGGGTGGGTCAAGGCGTTGCTGCACAGCGTCTACGACCAGCCCGACGCCGAGGCCGTGCACGCCCAGTTCGACCGCGTTCTCGACGCTCTGGCCGACAAGCTCCCGGCCGTGGCCGAGCATCTCGAGAATGCCCGCGCCGACATCTGCGCGTTCACCGCGTTCCCGAAGGAGATCTGGCGCCAGATCTGGTCGAACAACCCCAACGAACGCCTGAACCGTGAGATCCGCCGCCGCACCGACGTCGTCGGGATCTTCCCCAACCGCGACGCGATCATCCGACTCGTCGGCGCCGTCCTCGCCGAACAACATGACGAATGGGCAGAAGGCCGCCGCTACCTCGGCCTCGACGTGCTCGCCCGCTCACAGGCCATCGACACCGACGAATCCACCGACGAGGAGGTGACCGAACCCGAACTCCCCGCCCTCACAGCCTGACCAACCAACGAAGGATCACACGAACGCGATACACCACGCCGCAGGACTTGACCGGGGGAGCGTAGAGACGGACGCGCCACGGCCAGCGGGCATCATCGAACCGACGCTCCTTGCCTTGCGCGAGCAGCGTGGACTTCCGACGGGTGGCCATGTTTGTCACCTCTAGGCTTGAGTTGCTGGAAGCAGAACAGCGCCTTCAGGTGCGGCACAGGATCATAGTTTGCATCAATTTATTGCATCACTCGAGGCAAATTGATGCAACCATCACTGGAACGGAGTCATGGCGATGGCCAATCGCTTGGCCGGATCGACAAGCCCATATCTTCAACAACATGCAGGTCAGCCCGTAGATTGGTGGGAGTGGGGACCTGAGGCTCTTGCCGAGGCGAAGCGTCGTGATGCACCAATTCTGCTCAGCGTCGGGTACGCAGCCTGCCACTGGTGCCATGTGATGGCGCACGAGTCCTTTGAAGATCCCGACACCGCCGCGTACCTGAACGAGCACTTCGTCGCCGTCAAGGTCGATCGCGAGGAGCGGCCGGACGTTGATGCGGTGTACATGGGCGCGACGCAGGCGATGACCGGTCAAGGCGGCTGGCCGATGACCTGCGTGCTGACGCCCGCCGGCGAGCCGTTCTTCGCCGGTACGTACTTTCCGGGCGAGGCGCGCCAGGGGATGCCGGCGTTCCGCCAGGTGCTCGAGGCCCTGGTCGATGCGTGGCGTACCAAACGCGAGCAGATCGCGACGATCGGAGCCGAGGTCGTCGGGCATCTCCGCGCCACCGGGAGCGTCGCTTCCCAGCCGCTGGGCGAGGACGAGCTCGACGCCTCCGTACGCACGCTCGCCACCCAGTACGACGCGGAGGCGGGAGGCTTCGCGGGCAGCCCGAAGTTCCCGCCGTCGATGGTGCTCGAGTTCCTGCTGCGGTACGCGGCGCGTACCGGATCGTCCGACGCGCTCGCGATGGTCGAACACACCGCTGAGTCGATGGCGCGCGGCGGGATGTACGACCAGCTCGGCGGTGGGTTCGCCCGGTACAGCGTCGACCGGTACTGGCGGGTGCCGCACTTCGAGAAGATGCTGTACGACAACGCGCTGCTGCTCCGGCTCTATCTGCACTGGTGGCGGCAGACCGGCTCGCCGTTGGCCGAGCGAGTAGTACGTGAGACCGCGGAGTTCCTGCTGGCCGAGCTACTCACCGACGAGGGTGGTTTCGCGTCGGCGCTCGATGCCGACACCGACGGCGTCGAGGGTGCGTACTACGTCTGGACGCGCGCGCAGCTCGTCGACGTCCTCGGCGAGGACGACGGCGCATGGGCCGCATCGCTCCTCGAGGTCACGGACGCGGGAACGTTCGAGCACGGCACCTCGACGCTGCAGCTGCTCACCGATCCGGACGACCAGGGACGGTGGGCCACGGTGCGGGAACGCCTGCACAAGGCACGTTCGGAGCGTACGAAGCCCGCTCGCGACGACAAGGTCGTCGCGGCCTGGAACGGTCTCGCGATCACCGCGCTCGCCGAGGCGGGCGTCCTCCTCGACGAGCGCGCATGGTGCGACGCGGCCGTACGCGCAGCCGAACTGCTCGCCACGGTGCACACGCCGGCGCCTGGACGCCTCGTGCGTACCTCACGCAACGGACGCGCGTCGCACAACGCCGGTGTGCTCGACGACTACGGCTGCGTGGCCGAGGCATACGTCGCTGTTCTCGGTGTCACCGGCGATGCCGCCTGGCTGCGCCGCGCGGAAGAGCTGTTGTCGACCGTGCTGGAGCAGTTCGCCGACGGTGACGGCTTCTACGACTCGGCAGCCGATGCCGACCCGCTGGTGGCGAGACCGCGCGATCCCGGTGACAACGCGTCGCCGTCGGGCACGTCCGCTGCCGCGGCGGCACTCGTCGCGTGCGGCGCGGTGACCGGCGAGTCGCGGTGGCGCGACGCCGCCGAGGCGGCCGTACGCGCCGCGGGTTCCGTGGCGACACAGGCGCCGCGCTTCGCGGGATGGACGCTGAGCGTCGCGGAGGCACAGCTGGCCGGTCCGGTCGAGATCGCCGTTGTCGGTCCACCCGGTGATGAGCGCGAGCCATTGCATCGGGCTGCGCTGAGTACGACATCGCCGGGGGCCGTGGTCGTCGCGGGCGAACAGGGGACCGAGGTGCCGCTGTTCGAGAGCCGGGTCCTGGTCGACGGCCGCGCGGCAGCGTACGTCTGTCGCAACTTCGTGTGCGAGCGTCCGGTCACCGACCCGTCAGCACTCACCGTCTGACCGCCGAGTCAGTATTCGGCCCGGAAACTCCTCCCCACATCGTCGCCGACTCCGAAGTAGTGGCGGAACACGTAGAGCAGCGGCGCCCAACGTTCCAGGTCGATGTGCGAGGTGCCCTCGATCACCAGGTCGGAACGGGCGTGCACCTTGACCACGTCGGCCTCGACGATTGCGAACTCGGCCGATTTCGGACCGTGCACCTGGACGACGTGTGCCTCCAGGTGCACCGGACACTCGGCGACCCGTGGGGGTGCAACGAGATCGGCTGCGAGCGGGGTCAGACCTGCCGCGGCGAACTTGTCTGTCTCGTGTCGGAATCGATCGGCCTTCTCGGGCGGCACCGGCGCAACACCCGTGAGTGGTGCGAGCGCCTCCACCGCCGGCTGCAGACGTACGTCGGGCAGGTTGACGACACACTCGCCGGTCGCCTCCAGATTGCGAATCGTCTGGCCGTTGCGGCCGAGCCCGAGGACGACCGTGCGTCCGAGGTACCACGACGACGAGATCGGCGCGAGGTTCGTCGTCCTCGACGCGTCGACGGTGCTGATCAGCGAGACCGGCGTACCGAAGTAGAGGACTGACGGTTCGATCGCCTGGTGCGCAAGGGTTTCGGTCATGACGACGACGCTAAGGGCGCGAAGCTTCGGCGCTGGCCGAACCACGACCGACGGCTCGGCGGTGCGGGAGTGACGGCTCGGCGGTGCCGGACCGACGGGTCAGCGCAGGGAGTACGCCGCGATCGAGATGCCGATGTAGTGCGTGATGAACGCCGCGATGGTGAACACGTGGAACACCTCGTGGAAGCCGAACCACCGGGGGAACGGGTCGGGCCACTTGAGCGCGTACACGACCGCGCCGACGGAGTAGAGCCCGCCACCGACGGCGACGAGCACGATGACCGAGGTGGACGCAGTCGCGGCGAAGTCTCCGGCCCAGAAGATCGCGGCCCACCCGAGCGCGAGGTAGATCGGCACGTAGAGCCATTTGGGTGCGTTCACCCACAGGATCCGGAAGAACACGCCGATGACCGCGCCGCCCCACACGAGCGACAGCAGGATCGCCGCCTGCTTGTCCTCGAGCAGAAGCAGCGCGAACGGGGTGTACGAGCCGGCGATCAGCAGGAAGATGTTGGCGTGGTCCAGTCGCTTGAGCGTGTGATGGACCGCGGGCCGCCACGAACCCGTGTGGTAGACCGCACTCGTGCCGAACAGCAGCAACGCCGAACCCATGAAGACGGCCGCACCGATCTTGGTCGTCGGGCCTGGGGAGAGGACGATGAGAACGATGAACGCGGCAAGCGCAAGCGGCCACGTGGCGGCGTGTAGCCAGCCACGCAGCTTGGGCTTGATCTCGTCGACGACCTCGCGGAGGCGCTCGCCGGATTCGTGCGCCGTCGCCTCGACGCGTTCACTGGTGTCCATGCGCGTTCCAGCGTAGCGGCAACATCGGCAGAGGTCGGCGTGAACCGGCTCACCCATGGTGCGCCGTAAGCCTCTAACCTGGAGCGGTCCGATCCGAAGGGGCCCGTCAGTGTCGATCAGCGACCTCGTCTACGGCGTGTACGAGCGCCGGCTGCTCAAGGACCTGAGCCCTGAGCAGACGCCGAAGCACGTCGGCGCGATCGTCGACGGCAACCGGCGGTGGGCACGGGGCGCGGGCGCCGGGGTCGCCGACGGGTACCAGGCGGGTGCCGACAAGATCCCCGAGTTCCTCGGCTGGTGCGACGAGCTCGGCGTCCAGGTCGTGACCCTGTGGCTGCTGTCGACCGACAACCTCGAGCGCGCGGAGTCCGACGTGAAGCCGCTGCTCGAGGTCATCGAGAGCCTCGTTGACGAGCTCGCCGACTCCGGGCGCTGGCGGATGCGGCTGATCGGGGCACTCGAGCTGCTGCCCGAGGCGTCGGCCAGGCGGTTGCAAGACGCGGTCGGGCGTACCGAGGGCGTCGAGGCGATGGCCGTGAACATCGGCGTCGGGTACGGCGGGCGCCAGGAGCTCGCCGATGCGATGCGCTCGCTGCTGGTCGAGCAGGCCGACAAGGGCCTGACCCTCGAGGAGCTGGCCGACGTACTCGACGTCGAACACATCGCCGAGCACCTCTACACCAAGGGACAGCCCGATCCCGACCTGGTGATCCGCACCTCCGGAGAGCAACGGCTGTCGGGCTTCCTGCTTTGGCAGAGCGTGTACAGCGAGTACTACTTCTGCGAGGCGATGTGGCCGGCGTTCCGCAAGGTCGACTTCCTGCGTGCGATCCGTTCGTACGCCGCGCGCGAGCGTAGGTTCGGTCAGTAGGCGAGAGGGACGCCGCGATGAACGACGAGCGGCAGATCCGAGACCTGGTCGAGCGCTGGGCGGCCGCAGTGCACAGCGGTGACCTCGACGGAGTCGTTGCCGACCACTCCGACGACATCGTGATGTACGACGTGCCACCGCCGTACGACGGCGTGCAGGGCATCGACGCGTACCGCTCCGTCTGGCCGGCGTTCTTCGAGTGGCAGGCGAGCAGTGCGTCCTTCGAGATCGCCTCGCTCGACGTCGTCGCCGGCGACGACGTCGCGTACGCGTACGCACTCGTGCGCTGCGGTACGCCTGCCGACCTCGCCGAGAACCCCGACAACCGACTGCGCCTGACCCTCGGCCTCGCCAAACGCGACGGGCGTTGGGTCGTCCAGCACGAACACCACTCGTTCCCACACCAGCCGTAGCCGCGCACGGTCGTGACGTATGTGCCGCCGAGCTGCGGTTCTCGTGCCGGCGCGGCTGAGCTGTCGATCGCGTCGGTCGCGCAGGCCGTCGCGAACCGGTCCACCGCATGGTCACCCGCCGGTCATCGCGTGGTCGGGCGTGTCTCCCGTTCCGGACCCGTTGCCGACGTACGCTCGAGGTGACGTCGGGAAGGGAAGCCCGGCGTCACGGGAGGCAGTACCGGTGACCGTTTATACCGGAGGACCCGCCCCCGGGTTCTCGCCGACTCCCGGCCCGATAACGACCTAGGGCCGGGCGCGGGAAGCGCGTACGGCCCGTGAGGGGACAGACCGTGGCTGCACCGAAGTCAACGTCGAGCAGGCCCACCGGCCAGCGTACGTACGTTCTCGACACCAGCGTCCTGCTCGCCGATCCGGGCGCGCTCAACCGATTCGCCGAACACGAGGTGGTCATCCCGGTTGTCGTCATCACCGAGCTCGAAGGCAAGCGGCATCATCCCGAGCTCGGCTACTTCGCGCGCTCGGCGCTGCGTCGGCTCGACGCCCTCCGGATCAAGTACGGGAAGCTGGACGCGCCGCTGCCGATAGGCGACGCGGGCGGCACCGTACGTGTGGAGCTGAACCACACCGACGCGCAGGCGCTCCCTGCCGGGTTCCGGCTGGGCGACAACGACACCCGCATCCTCTCGGTCGCGGCCAACCTCGCCGCCGAGGGCTACGACGTGACGCTGGTGTCGAAGGACCTGCCGATGCGCGTCAAGGCGTCGTCGGTCGGCATCGCGGCCGAGGAGTACCGTGCGGAGCTCGCCATCGAGTCGGGCTGGACCGGCATGGACGAGCTCGACGTCACCTCCGACGACGTCTCGGCGCTGTACGACGAGGGCACCGCGGACATCCCCGACGCGCGCGAGCTGCCCTGCCACACGGGACTCGTACTCCTCTCCGACAACGGGAGCGCACTCGGCCGGGTCACTCCCGACAAGCGCGTACGCCTGGTGCGCGGGGATCGGGAGGCGTTCGGCATCCACGGCCGGTCTGCCGAGCAGCGGATCGCGCTCGACCTGCTGCTCGACCCCGAGGTCGGCATCGTGTCGATGGGCGGCCGGGCCGGTACGGGCAAGTCGGCGCTGGCGCTGTGCGCGGGGCTCGAGGCGGTCATGGAACGCCGCGAGCACAAGAAGGTGGTGGTTTTCCGCCCCTTGTACGCGGTGGGCGGGCAGGATCTCGGATACCTGCCCGGCAGCGAGTCGGAGAAGATGGGCCCCTGGGCACAGGCCGTCTACGACACGCTCGGCGCCGTCTCGTCGAGCGATGTGATGGACGAGGTCATCGACCGGGGCATGCTCGAAGTCCTTCCGTTGACGCACATCCGCGGCCGGTCGCTGCACGACGCGTTCGTCATCGTCGACGAGGCGCAGTCGCTGGAGCGCAACGTACTCCTCACGGTGCTGTCCCGGATCGGTGCGAACTCCAAGGTTGTACTGACCCACGACGTCGGCCAGCGCGACAACCTCCGGGTGGGCCGGTACGACGGGGTGGTCGCCGTCGTGGAGAAGCTCAAGGGCCATCCGCTGTTCGCGCACGTCACTCTCACCCGCTCGGAGCGCTCGCCGGTCGCGGCGCTGGTCACCGAGATGCTGGAGGACATCACCCTCTGACTGAGCGCTCTGTGCCCGCGCCGCGTGCTGACTCCCGAATTCGGATGTTTGGCCATCGTTGCCCGAGGAAACCTGCTGCTCAGAGAGCCGACAGGAGGCGATGGTATGTCGACATGGTACTTGCGCTCGAATAAGCGAGCGCCGGCGTTCGTACTTCTCTCAATCGCGATGCTCGCCGCACTAGTCGCAGCGCCACCAACTGGGGCAGCAGACGCGGATTCGCGCGAGGCATCGAGATCGACCGATGTAGCGGTGGTACACCACCCATCCGTGCCGCAGCGCGGGGCGATAATCATGAAGCGAGGTGATGGGCGAAATCTTGCCCCTCGCCCGCCTCTGTGCTATGAGGACGAAAGCGATCACCCCTGCCCAAAGAGGAAGCGGAAGAAGTATTATCGCCACCATCGACGTCCCCATCATCGGGATGTCGTTGAGCTAAAGGTGGGGTGGGGAAAAAACTCGCTCGGCTGCAGAACGCCAGTGGGTTTGTACGGCTGCATTACGGGTGCTTACGAAATTGGCAAGGGTGCTTGGGAGTTCTTCACGCGGGAGCGCAGATGCACGAGATGGTGGGTCGACACCGACCCCCGCCACATCTACAGCTACGGCGACGGCCAGAGTCTTTGGCAACCAACATATTGCGTAGAGTGGAGTGGTTGACTCACCTCCGTGAGCGGCGCCCCACGTCGGACGGCGGGGCGCCGCTCGACCACGTCCATTGGGAAGGTTGAGAATATGAAGAAGCCAGCAGTAGTGCCACATCGAGACCTGGCCCGTTCCGGCTACGTGCGCGCCTTGATCGGTGGGGCAGTGGCAATGACAATTCCTTTTGTCGGGTCTGTCCCTCCAGCGCTGTCAGCGCCGCCCCACACATCGGAGTCAAGTGTGAATGAACCCTCCGCTCAAAAGTATCGGTTTGAGTGGGAAAATGTCACCCCGAAGCATTGGATGAGCACGCGCTATTACTGCAACAATGGGTCCCTGCCGTACGTGTCTGGTTGTTACGCCGGAAAGAGCGACAGTCTTCAGGTTGCCGACAACAGAGGCGACGGCCAGCGGGTTGGGATGCACTGGAAGACAAATTATGGTCGTAGTGGTATGTGTGTTTCCGTCCATGGGAAGGACGGCGACCAAGGCTGGCTCAATCAGGTCGGGAACTATGTTTGCAATAAGCAAATTAAGGAAAACAAGAGAATAAAGTTCCGGGTCGGGCGGTGCAATCATGATAGGACGAACTGCTGGAAGTTGAAGAATTGGAACCATTGGTCGGGTTGGCGATCCTGGCTGCCGACGTGAAGAGCATTTAGAGTTACTGCCGCGTCGGCGGCGGTGGCGTTCAAGTCCACCGCTGCCGAGGCGTGCGGTCACAACTCGGAGTCAACCGTGGCGCGGACGACATCGTTGTGGTTAGGTGATCTCGATCACAGGTACGGTCTGCGAGGGGGCCGCCTGCAGCGTCGGACGGAGAGGGAGCACGATGACCCGGACCCGCGGACGAGGGAGACGAGCGATTATCGTCGCGATCGGTTCCGCCGTCGCCGCCACTAGCCTGACGGCCTGCGCGCAGGTCTTCGGTGTGTCCAGCGAGGACAACACGCTGACGTGGTGGGTCAACCCGGATGGGGTTGAGACCCAGAAGGTACTCGCCGAGCAGTGCAGCGAGGGCAAGCCTTACGACATCGACGTGCAGCAGTTGCCGACGGATGCTACCCAGCAGCGCGTGCAGCTTGCCCGGCGCCTCGCGGCCGACGACTCCACGATCGACCTGATGAACATCGATCCGCCGTTCATGTCAGAGCTGGCGAACGCCGGTTACCTCGCCGAGGTGCCGGATGAGCTCGCCGAGGCCGCGACGGGTAGCGACGTCTTGCAGGGTGCTGCCGACACCGTGACGTGGAAAGACAAGATTTACGGCATTCCCCAATGGGCCAATACGCAGCTGCTTTGGTACCGCAAGTCGCTTGCTGAGAAGGCTGGTCTCGACATGTCCAAGCCGGTTACCTGGGATCAGGTGATCGACGCTGCCGCCGACAACGGCGGCACGGTCGGAGTCCAGGCCAACAAGTACGAGGCGTACGCGATCTGGATCAACCAGTTGGTCGAGGGTGCCGGCGGCCACATCGTGTCCGATGTGGAGAAGGGAGTCGATCTCTCGATCGATATCGACTCGCAGGCTGGACGTGACGCGGCCGCGGTGATCCAGAAACTGGCTGGCTCGAAGGCCGCCCAGCCCGACCTCACCAACTCGAACGAGGGCACGAGTCTCGGGCTCATGTATGCCGGCGCAGGCGAGTTCATGACGAACTGGACGTTTGTCTACGCGAACTACAACGGCCTCGTTGGCGAGGGCGAGGGGATGATCTCGAAGCAGGACTTCGCAGACCTCGGGTGGGCCCGGTATCCGCAGACGGTCGAGGGCGAGGAGAGTAGGCCGCCGATTGGCGGTATCGATATCGGTGTCGGCGCCTTCTCCGAGCACAAGGACTGGGCGTTCGAGGTTGCCGAGTGCGTGACATCCCCCGAAAGCCAGACCGCGCTTGCCGTGACCGATGGCCTGATGCCTGCACGTGCCTCGGTGTACGACAATGCGGATCTCAAGGACGCGTACCCGGCAGACCTACTAGCGCTGTTCAGGGAGAGCATCGACACGGGCGCTGCGCGGCCCAAGACGCCGTACTGGAGCACGATCTCCGGCGCTATCCAGAACGTCTGGCATCCCCCGACGTCGGTCCAACCCGATAAGACTCCGAAGGAGTCGGCTAGCTATATCCGGGACGTACTCGACGGGAAGGCGTTGCTGTGAGGGAGCACTACGTAGCGGCGATCCGACGGAGGCGTCGATGAGCACGGCAACGATGACCAAGGGCGCATCGAACCCACCGCCCGAGGGCAGCGATCGTACTCGTGCGGAGAACCGACTGGGGCGGAAGTTGGTGGCGCCAGCCGTCATCGTGATGCTGGTCGTCACTGCCTACCCGATGTTGCAGGCGCTCTACCTGTCGTTGTTCCGCTACCAGCTCACGACTCCCGATGACAAGGCATTCGTCGGTCTCACGAACTACTGGACCGCGTTGACCGACTCGTTGTTCTGGAGAGACACCTGGAACACCGTCCTCATCATGGTCGTGACGGTCGGGATCGAGTTGGTGATCGGCTTCGTGTTCGCGATGGTGATGCACCGGGTGATTTTCGCGCGGGGGGTGATCCGCACATCGATCCTGATCCCGTACGGAATCGTGACTGTCGTGTCGGGCTTCACTTGGCAGTTCGCCTTCAGCTACAACAACGGCTTCTTGAACACGTGGCTTCCGTTCGTGGCCGACGACTACAACTGGTTCGGCGGACACTGGTCGTCGCTCTTTGCGATCTGCATCTCCGAGATCTGGAAGACCACGCCGTTCATGTCGCTGTTGCTACTGGCGGGCCTCGCACAAGTGCCCGAGGACATGCTTGAGGCGGCGAAGGTCGACGGCGCGACCTGGTGGCAGCGCCTTTGGAAGGTGATCCTGCCGAACATGCGTGCGGCGATCATGGTTGCCGTGCTCTTCCGTGCGCTCGACGCGTACCGGATCTTCGACAACATCTTCGTCATGACGAAGGGGCAGAACAATACCGAATCCGCCTCATTCCTCACCTACCGACAGGTCATCGAGCAGTTCCAGCTCGGAGCCGGCTCGGCGCTATCGGTGCTGCTGTTCCTCTCGGTGCTGCTGATCGCGTACCTGTTGGTCAAGCTGTTCCGAGTCGACCTCGCCCAGGCAAGGCAGGAGAGCTGACACGATGCCAGTGAAGACGAGAATCGGCGTCGTCGTCGGTTCGGCCATCATTCTCATCTGGTGCCTGCTGCCGATCGCCTGGATCATCTCGCTGTCGTTCAAGTCCCAGGACGCGGTGACGAACGGTAGCCCCGGATTCCTTCCGGAGGAAGGCGGTAGTGCGGGCTGGCAGAACTACAAGGATGTCTTCGACAACCCGGACTTCCAGCAGTCGATCATCAACTCGATAGGGATCTGCCTGATCGCGACCGTGCTATCGGTAATCCTCGCGACACTCGCTGCGTACGCGATCGCGCGATTGGAGTTCCGTGGGAAGAAGCTTGTGCTCACGATCGCTCTTGCGATTGCGATGTTCCCCGTCGTTTCGTTGGTCGGTCCCCTGTTCGACATGTGGCGCACGTTCGGGCTGTTCGACACCTGGATCGGCCTGATCATCCCGTACATGTCGTTCACTCTCCCGCTGTCGATCTGGACGCTGTCGGCGTTCTTCCGCGAGATTCCGTGGGAGATGGAGCAGGCCGCGCAGGTCGACGGCGCGACGTCCTGGCAGGCGTTTCGGAGGGTGATCGTGCCGTTGGCGGCGCCTGGCGTCTTCACGGCCGCGATCCTCACCTTTTTCTTCGCGTGGAACGACTTCGTGTTCGGCATTTCGCTGACATCGACGTCGAATGCGCGGCCGATCCCGGCGGCGCTGTCATTCTTCGTCGGGTCGGACCCGTTCAACCCGCCAGCCTCCCTGATGGCCGCCGGAGCCGTTGTCGCAACGGTGCCCGTGATCATCATCGTCCTTTTGTTCCAGCGCAAGATCGTTGCCGGCCTGACGTCCGGCGCCGTGAAGGGTTGATGCCACATGGCAACCATCGAGATGAACAACATCGTCAAGCAGTACGGCGACGGCTTCCCGGCCGTGAACGACATCAGCCTGGACATCGCCGACGGCGAGCTCATGATCCTGGTCGGCCCGTCCGGGTGCGGTAAGTCCACACTGCTGCGGATGATCGTCGGGTTGGAAGACATCACGTCCGGCGACATGGTGATCGGCGGCACCCGGGTCAACGACCTCGCGCCGCGCGATCGCAACCTCGCCATGGTGTTCCAGAACTACGCGCTCTACCCGCACCTCACCGTGTACGAGAACATCGCGTTCCCGCTGCGGCTCTCCAAGGAGTTCAGCAACGACGAGATCGACCGCAAGGTACGCGAGGCGTCGGCGACCCTCGAGCTCGACGAGCACCTCTCCCGCAAGCCCGCGAACCTCTCCGGCGGCCAGCGCCAGCGGGTCGCGATGGGGCGCGCGATCGTACGCGACGCGCAGGCGTTCCTGTTCGACGAGCCGCTGTCCAACCTCGACGCCAAGCTGCGCGGGCAGATGCGTACGGAGATCTCGCGGCTGCAGAAGAAGCTCGGCGTCACGACCGTGTACGTCACGCACGACCAGACCGAGGCGATGACCCTCGGTGATCGCGTCGCGGTGCTGAAGAAGGGCATCCTGCAGCAGGTGGCGACGCCGCGCGAGCTGTACGAGCACCCCGTCAACCTGTTCGTCGCCGGGTTCATCGGCTCGCCGCCGATGAACATGCTGCCCGCGAAGGTCAACGGCGACCGGCTCGAGCTGCCGTTCGGATCGGTGCCGATGACGAGCGAGGTCAAGGCCGTCCTCGGCGACACCGAGCTGCTCATCGCCGGCGTACGCCCCGAGCACTTCGAGGACGCCTCGCTGGTCGACGAGGCGATCAAACCGCATGGCGTCGAGTTCGATGCCGACGTCGACGTCGTCGAGTGGCTCGGTAACGAGCAGTACGCGTACATCCCGTTCGAGCCGCCACCCGAGATCGCCGGGCAGCTCGCCGACCTGCAGGCCGAGACCGACAGCGAGTCGCTGCGTACGCAGATCGTGGTCGCGCTCGACACGGCGAGTCGGATCCGCGACGGCGAGAGCACGAGACTGTTCATGGACACCCGCAAGATGCATCTGTTCGTGCCCGAAACGGGCGAGAATCTCGCCGCCCGTGTCCCCGCCTGACCGGCCGAGAGCGGCGTGACCTATCCCACTCTTGGAGATCGCGATTTGATAACGCGCCCAACAATCGGGCACGCTTTCGTCTGATCCGTCCCTAAGCAAAGGACCTCTCTTGTCTCGAGGCCGCCCAAAAGGCGGTGCGCATGCCGCCCGGCATCGCAAACCGTCCACGTTCGAACGCACCGTCGGCCGCGCGATCGACGCCACCCCGCAAGTCAGTGGCAAGTCGGTCGCGCTCGCGGCTGTCGGCGGCGTACTCGCGACCGGCACGGTTGTCGGCAGCCAGGCGCTGACGGGTGACCCGGCCGCCCAGGTCGCGGCCGACGACACGCCGACGGCGCTGCCCAACGTCGCGTCGGCCAATGGTGCCTGGGACGATCTCGACGGTGGTTCCGACGCGGCGGCACTGTCGGCACGCAGCGACGACGGCGAGGTGAGCCGCAGCGCCGGACGCCCCTCGCTCGACAGCCTCAAGCAGGAGTCGATGGCCGAGGAGTCGGCCGTGTCGAAGGGCGGCCGCGCCGCATCCGCCAAGGTCGAGGTGGAGGCCGCCGACCCGCAGGACATCGCGCGTTCGATGCTCGGCGAGTACGGCTGGGGCGAAGACCAGTTCCCGTGCCTCGACGATCTCTGGATCGGCGAGAGCCAGTGGCAGTTCGACGCCGAGAACCCGTACTCCGGTGCGTACGGCATCCCGCAGGCGCTGCCGGCGGAGAAGATGGCCAGCGCCGGATCCGACTGGGAGACCAACCCGGCCACCCAGATCGAGTGGGGCCTCGGCTACATCGCCGACCGCTACGGCTCGCCCTGCGCCGCGAACGACTTCAAACAGGGCAACAACTGGTACTGACCGGTCAGCCCGCGGCGGATGCGCTCGCCCGAGCGAGCGACACCAGTCCACGGTGCCGCGTCGGCGTCTCGATCTCGTCGAGCACCGCGGTCGCCACCTCCGGGTACGAGAACGAGCCGGCGGTCGCAGTGGGGTCCGGCAACGTGTCGTCGCCGACCAAGATCGGACCACCGCCGTTCTCCTCGTCCAGGAACACCGGCGGCGGTGCCAGGACGACCCAATCCAGATCGTGCGCCGTGTCCTGCAGCAGCCGGACCCCGGCATAGTGGCCGCGGGAGAACTCTCGGGCGTCGTTCGGCATGCCGTCGGCGTCGTGTGCCCTGTGCCCGTCCGGCGTACGCAGGTTGGTGCCGATGCCGACAATCACCAAGCGCATGGGTCCGGGCGCACCAAGACCTTTGACCAGTGCCGAGGTGACGTCGGCGTAGAACCGCCCAGCCGGCACGTCGAGCCGTGCAACGGCACTCACCGCCCCATCGTGGTCTGCGCTGAGCCGCGCGACCTCGTTCGGATCGGTCACGTCGCCGCGGACGACGCGTACACCGGCGATGGCACGAACGTCGTATCGGTCGGGGTCTCGGACGACCGCCGTCACCAGGTGGCCCCTGTCGACTGCCTCGGCGACGACCGCACGACCCGCACGCCCGCGGCCTCCGAACACGATGATCCTGCCCATTGCGACTCCCCGTGGTCTGACTGGAGTTGGACCGTACGTCGCCCACCCCCGCTTACCGCAACGAAACCGGTGCTGACCTGCCTATCCTGGAGCGGTGACCGATGTGCTGCCGCCCGACCTGTTCGACGATTGCGACCGCGAGGTGCCGATCCAGGTCGGCGACAAGTGGACCGCGAGGATCATCACCTGCCTGCGCGACCGCCCGCGACGGTTCGGCGAGCTGCTCGTTCCGCTGCATCCGATCACGGCGAAGGTGCTCACCGAGAGCCTGCGCCGGCTCGAGCGCGACGGGATGGTCGACCGCTCGGCGTACGACGAGAACCCGCCGCGGGTCGAGTACGCCCTGACCGAGCTCGGTCGGAGCCTGTTCGAGCCGCTGGAAGCCAGCTGCGAGTGGAACCGGCGCCACGGCGAGGCGTACCGCAGTGTCAGGGCGGCCGCCGCTTCGACGTGAGATGCCGGGTCGCTGGCCGAAGGTCGGACCGCGGGTCGACCTTCGGTTGATGCGCGGTCGCGTCGCGGCCGACGACGATGGAGGCATGACAACGGGGCGCTACACGACCGAGCTCGCCGGCCGATCCATCGGCGTGGACGTCTCCGGGCGGTGGCTCACCAACACGGCAGTGCTGTACGTCGACGGCGAGCGCGTTGCCGAGGGCTCGGGGACGCTTCGAGGCGATCGACCTCCGCTACGAGGAGGTCCGCGTCCATGTGAAGACGCCGGTGAGCGGCGGAGTCGAACGCTGTCAGCTGATCCTGGCCGACGCAGCCGACGGCGACCGCGATCCGGTCGAGTACCGCGTGCCACTCGACCCGCCCGAGGGGACGCGCGCCGCACGACTCGCGGAGTTCCAGCGTGATCGGCCGCGGCTCTACGCCGCGCGGCATGTCGTCATCGCCGCCGGTCAGATCCTGATCGCGTTAGTCGGCATCGGCGCGCTCGTACGCGGGCTCCTGCCGCGGATCGACCTGCCGTCGATCGATCTGTCCTGGCTGCCCGATCTCGACTTCTCGTGGATGCCCGACCCGTTCGGGTGGCTGTCGGGGCTCCTCCCGGACATCTCGCCGCCCGACTGGGTCGACTCGGTCATGGGCACGTCGAAGTACTGGCTGCCGATCCTGATCGCGGTCTTCGTGGCGAAGAACGAGGCGGAGAAGAGGCGCAAGGCCAACGACGCGAAGCAGCGGCGCGACGAGTCCTGACCATTCGAACGGCGACGGCGCGGTCGATGCGTTCGTGCAACAGGTTGAGCAGCGCCCTACGGGTGGGTCATCGACAGTACGTCGAGAGCCTCGTCGAGTTGTGCCTCGGTGAGGTCGCCGCGCTCCACGTACCCGAGCTCGAGCACGACGTCGCGGATCGTCTTGCGCTCGGCCACCGACTTCTTGGCGATCTTCGCCGCCGCCTCGTACCCGATCAGTCGGTTCAGCGGCGTCACGATCGACGGCGACGACTCGGCGAGCTCCGTGCAGCGATCGACGTTCGCGGTGATGCCGGAAATGCAGCGGTCGGCGAGCACCCGCGAGACATTGCCGAGGAGCCGGATCGACTCGAGCAGGTTGCGGGCGATCAGCGGCAGCATGACGTTCAGCTCGAACGCGCCCGACGCACCGCCGGTCGCGATGGCGGCGTCGTTGCCGATGACCTGCGCGCATACCTGGAGGGTCGCCTCGGGGAGGACCGGGTTTACCTTGCCGGGCATGATGCTCGAGCCCGGCTGCAGGTCGGGGAGCGCGATCTCGCCGAGGCCGGTACGCGGGCCGGAGCCCATCCAGCGCAGGTCGTTGCAGATCTTGGTGAGGCCGACCGCGATCGTACGCAACTGACCGGACAGCTCGACCAGGCCGTCACGGGCACCGTGTGCCTCGAAGTGGTCGCTCGCTTCGGTCAGCGGCAGGCCGGTGTCCTCGGCGAGCAGCTCGATGACACGCTGCGGGAACCCGGCCGGGGTGTTGATGCCGGTGCCGACGGCGGTGCCGCCGAGCGGGACCTCCGCGGCGTTGGGCAGCGCGGACTCGACCCGTGCGATGCCCTTGCGGACCTGCGCGGCATACCCGCCGAACTCCTGGCCGAGCGTGACGGGGGTGGCATCCATCAGGTGCGTACGCCCGGACTTGACGACCTGCGCGAACTCCGACGCCTTGGCCTCGAACGCCGACGCGAGCCGGTCGAGCGCCGGGACCAGCTCGTTCGTGGCGGCGGCGGTCGCCGCGACGTGGATCGAGGTCGGGAACACGTCGTTGCTGGACTGGCTGGCGTTGACGTGGTCGTTGGGATGCACGTCGCGGCCGAGCGAACGCGTCGCGAGGGTCGCCAGGACCTCGTTGGTGTTCATGTTGCTCGACGTACCCGAGCCGGTCTGGAAGACGTCGATCGGGAACTCGCCGTCGTACGCGCCGGAGGCGACCGCGACCGCCGCTTCGACGATCGCGTCGGCCATATCCTTCTCGATGACGCCGAGCTCGGCGTTGGCCTTGGCGCAGGCGCCCTTGACCTGCGCGAGTGCCCTGATGTGCTGGCCCTCCAGCGTGGTGCCCGAGATCGGGAAGTTCTCGACGGCGCGCTGCGTCTGCGCCCGCCACAGTGCCTTCGCGGGTACGCGTACCTCGCCCATCGTGTCGTGCTCGATGCGGTAGTCCTGATCAGCGCTCATGGTGCGAGGCTATCTCCTGCGACACCGTGCCCGCGCACGAGCCAGTACGACTCGGCGCGACCCTGCAGACGTACGGGAATCGGCTGGGTCTCGACGCGTCCGAACCGCTCCTGCATCGCAGACTCGAGCTCCGGCGCCTCGGCCATCGACCACACGCACAGCTGGCCGCCCGGCGCCAAGACGTCGGCACATCGTTGCAGGAACGGGCGCTCGTACAACTCCGCGTTGTCCTCGTGCACGAGGTACCCGGGCCCGTTGTCGACGTCGAGCAGGATCGCGTCGAGGTCGTCCCGCTCCGTCGCGTCCACCACCTCGCGTACGTCGGCGATGCGAAGGTCGACGCGTGGGTCGGTGAGCAGGTCGGCTCCAGGCAGCATGCCGTCGTGCATCCACGCCGGGATCGCGGGCTCCAGCTCCGCGACCGTGACCCGCTTGATGCGCGGGTCGCCGAGGATCTCGCGCAGGGTGTAGCCGAGTCCGAGGCCGCCGACGAGTACGTGGCGTGGGTCGGGCAGGCCGTCGAGCATCGTCCGCGCGAGCAGTCGCTCGCTACTCGTCTCGACGTCGTCCATCACGAAGACGCCGCCTACCCGAAGCTCGAGGGCGCCGTCAGCCCGGCGCCGCAACGCCGCATCCCCGGCCCGCCATTCCACGATGCCGACCGTACCGGACCCACCCGCCCGCTGGGCCGCACACTTCTGCCCCAAAACCCGCGAAATCGGGGCCGAAACGTGCGGCCCACCGGGGAGACGGACCGCGGACCGCACCGGTAGATTCGACGGGTATGAAGCCCGTGAGCCCATTGGACGCACAGTTCCTCAATGTCGAGGACACCACCACGACCGGGCACGTCGGAGCGGTCGTGATGCTCGACCCGAGTACGGCGCCCGGCGGCGGCCTGAGCCTGGATGAGCTGCGGGCGCTCCTCGAGCCGAGACTGCACCTCGCGCCGCCGTTCCGGCAGCGCCTCGTGAACGTACCCTTCGGCCTCGGCAATCCGTACTGGGCGGACGATCCCGACTTCGACATCGAGTTCCATCTGCGCGAGCTGGCACTCCCCGCACCGGGCGACGACCACCAGCTGGGCGAGCAGATCGCCCGTATCCACGCCCGTCCGCTGGACCGTTCGCGGCCGCTGTGGGAGCTGTACCTCGTGCACGGCGTTCGCGGCGACCGGGCCGCCCTGTACTTCAAGGTGCATCATGCCGCGATCGACGGCGTGACCGGCGCCGAGCTGCTCGCCACCATCATGGACGTGACACCGGAGCCGCGAGCCGTCGAGCCGGACGACTGGTCGCCCGCACCGCTGCCGGGGCCGGAGCAGCTGGTGCCGCGGGCGATCGCGACGAACACGCGTACGTGGAGCCATGCGCTCGCCTCGATGCCGCGCTCACTGCCACATCTCAGCGGTCTGCCGGGCGCGGCGAACGTACCCGGCGCGCGTCAGGTCAGCGACGCCGCGGATGCCGTCATGACGTTCCTCGGTCGCGGGTCGAAGGGTGATGAGACCCGGCACCTGTTCGCGCCGCCGACGCCGTTCAACGGCCCGATCACCGCGCATCGGCGCTTCTCGTTCGGCTCCGTATCGCTCGAGACCGTCAAGTCGATCAAGCAGGCGTACGACCTGACGGTCAACGACGTGGTGATGGCGCTGACGACGAGCGCGCTGCGCAGCTGGCTCCTCGACCATGACGCGCTGCCCGAGCTGCCGCTCGTCGCCGCGATACCGGTGTCGATCCGCGACGACTCGGGAGTCGAGTCGGGCAACCAGATCTCGGTCATGCTGGTGCGCATACCGACGCATCTGCGCGATCCGGCCGAGCGCCTCACGTACCTCCACGACGAGGTCGCGGTCGCCAAGGAACGCTTCGAGGCCGTTCCGGCGACGATCCTGCAGGACTTCAGCGCCGCGCTGCCGACCGGACTCTCCGGCCTCGCCTCGCGGGCGCTGTTCCGGATGATCACGGTGCCCGGGCTGCCGTTCAACCTGTTCATCTCGAACGTGCCGGGGCCGCAGTTCCCTCTGTACGTCGACGGGGCGACCGTCGAGGGCATTCACCCCATCTCGGCCGTCACCCAGCTCACCGGCGGCATCAACATCACGCTGTTCAGCTACAACGGATCGCTCGACTTCGGCGTCGTCGTTTGCCGCGAGATGGTGCCGGACGTCTGGTCGCTGATCGGCTACCTCGAGGACGCACTGTCGGAGCTACACGGCCTAGGTCGTGTCCGGTAGGCCCCGCCGGCTCGCGTGATCCCGCATCCACTCTCGCGGCGTTGCGGTCGCTCATGGGAGGTCCGACTCCGACTTCACTCCCGCGCCTTGCGAGATCGGCGCGGATATCCCGCTCACTGATCGACGGGACCCACCGGACATGACCTAGCCTGACCGGTGCGGCGGGCCGTCCGGTCGATGGCGTCGACGAAGGTCGGCGTGAGCTGCCTCGGCAGGTCATGGCCGAGACCGGGGATCAGGATCAGCTCGGCGTTCGGAATGGCCTGCGCGGTCGCCCGCCCTCCGGACGGGTGCACCAGCGGATCCTCGAGGCCGTGTACGACGCAGGTCGCGATGTCGAGGCCCTCGAGCTCGGCGGTGCGGTCGGGCTGGCACAGGATCGCGAGCATCTGCCGGAGTACCCCGCTCGCCGACCAGCCGCGGTCGTACGTCTCCTCGGCCCGGGACCGCAGCTCCGCGAGGTCGGGTGGGAACGTGGGCGAGCCGATCAGCTGCTGGGTGCGAATCGTGCGCTCCACGTACGCCCCGCGGGTCGGGCCGGTGCGCGCGAGCAGGGCAGGGAGCAGCTTGGGGTGCTGCCACCCGACCGTACGCCGACCGGTGGTCGACATGATCGAGGTCAGTGACCGGACGCGCTCCGGCCGTTCGATCGCCATCGTCTGCGCGATCATGCCGCCCATCGAGGCGCCGACGAGATGGAAGCGGTCGATGTCGAGCGCGTCGAGCAGCCCGAACGCGTCGCCGGCGAGGTCGGACATCGTGTAGACGGCGCGGTTGTGGTCGCCGAGGAACGCGCGGATGATGTCGGAGCGGTTGACCCGGCGCTCGCGTTGCTTCGTCGACGCGCCGGTGTCGCGGTTGTCGTACCGGATCACGTGGTAGCCGCGAGCGGCGAGCGCCTCGCAGAGCTCGACGCTCCACCAGCCCATCGGCCCGGCGAGCCCCATGACCAGCAGCATCGTCGGATCGGAGCGGTCTCCGAACGTCTCGTAGCAGATGTCGATCCCATCGCCGACGGACACGGTCGTCTCGGCCACGGTGCCTCCAACCCTCGCGGAATCGCATCGTACCCGTCAGTGACTGTGTGTGATCAAGTGCTCGTCTCGGAATCGGCGAGCTCACGTCGCGTCGGCGGGTCTGCGCCGGGGCGTGTGCAGGTGATCGCGGCGGCGCGGGCGGCGGTGTTCGCAAGGTCGACGAGCGCCGCGGAGTCGAGGGCGGCGCCGGTGAGCAGCTCGTGCTCGAGCAGCCGGGCGAGCAACGCCGACATGAACGAGTCGCCCGCTCCGATCGTGTCGACTACCTCGACGGTCGGCGGGGCGACCTCGATATCGGCGGCGGCGCTTCGCATGCGTACCGCGCGACCGCCGCAGGTCAGCACGGCGAGGGCGGTGCGCCCGCGTCCGGTCAGCCGGGCGAGCACATCGGGCTCGCCAGGGTAGAGCAGCTCGGCGTCCTCGTCGCTGAGCTTGACCACCGTCGCGCGCTCGGCCATGGCGTCGACACGTCGGCGTACGTCGGCGAGGTCGGGTGTGATCGTGGGGCGTACGTTCGGGTCGAAGCCGATCGGTACGCCCGCGTCCGCCGCCTGCGCGGTGAGTGCGTCCACGGCGTCGGCTCCCGGTGCCAGCGTCGCGCCGATCGAGCCGACCTGGATGCAGCCGAAACCCTCCGGCGACGGCAGCTCCGTGGGATCCCACGCCAGGTCGAAGCTGTACGTGGCATGGCCGGCGGAATCGAGGTCGGCACGGGCGACGGAGGTGTCCGGTCGATGCGGCGGCAGCGAGCGTACGTCGACGTCCGACGAGTCGAGGTGATCGCGCACGAGCTCGCCGGCTTCGTCGTCGCCGATCTGGGTGGCGAGGACGGTCGAGACGCCGAGGCGGGCGCAGCCGACCGCGATGTTGAGCGGTGAGCCGCCGGGCCGGGTAGTCGTACCACCGGGGCCGACGGTGATGTCGACGAGCGACTCTCCGATGACGAGGATCGGGTCAGGCACGGCCTAGTGCCCTGTGTACGAAATGATCGGACGTCTTTCGCCGCCCAGGCGGCGCCCCGCGGCGTTCTCGTCGTCGGAAATAGGGCCCACTATGACCTTCCTTCTCGGCCTTGCGGTGCATCCACCTGAACGCCGCCTTCCGTCAAACCACTTCGTACACAGGACACTAGTGCTCGAAGTCGATCGAGGAGTACGCCATCAGCTTCTCCAGCTTGTGCTGGCTGGAGATCTTGCGGATGGTGCCGCTGCGCGAGCGCATCACGACCGACTCGGTGCTCGCCGTGCCGGCGCCGAAGCGTACGCCCTTCATCAGCTCGCCGTCGGTGATGCCGGTGGCGACGAAGAAGCAGTCGTCGCCGCGGACGAGGTCGTCGGTCGTGAGCACTCGGTCGAGGTCGTGGCCCGCGGCGATCGCCCGCTCTCGCTCGGCGTCGTCGGTCGGCCACAGCCGGCCCTGGATGAGCCCGCCCATGCACTTCATCGCGCACGCGGCGATGATGCCCTCGGGCGTACCGCCGACGCCGACCAGCATGTCGACGCCGGTGTCGGGGCTCGCCGCGAGGATCGCGCCGGCGACATCGCCGTCGGTGATGAACTTGATCCGCGCACCTGCCTCCCGGATCTCCGTGACGAGCTGCTCGTGGCGGGGCCGGTCGAGGATGCACACGGTGACGTCGCCGGCGTCGAGCCCTTTCGACTTCGCGACCCGGTGGATGTTCTCGGCGAGCGGCAGCCGGATGTCGACGACGTCGGCCGCTTCGGGACCGGTGACCAGCTTCTCCATGTAGAACACGGCCGAGGGGTCGTACATCGAGTGCCGGGGTGCGACGGCCAGCACGGAGACGGCGTTCGGCATCGCCTTGGCGGTCAGCGTCGTGCCGTCGATCGGGTCGACCGCCACATCGCACGCCGGGCCGGTGCCGTCGCCGACCTCCTCGCCGTTGAACAGCATCGGCGCGTTGTCCTTCTCGCCCTCACCGATGACCACCACACCGGACATCTGCACCGTGTTGATCAGGGCGCGCATGGCGTTGACCGCCACACCGTCCGCGCCGTTCTTGTCGCCGCGGCCCACCCATCGCGCGGCGGCCATTCCGGCGGCCTCGGTGATGCGTACGAGATCGAGGGCGAGGTTGCGGTCGGGCGCGGAGCTGGCGGGGGTGAGTGCGTCGTTGGGCGCGGGCGCGGCGCCGGGCGAGTCGTCGGTCATGTCGGCCTTTCGCTGCGGTCGGCTCGTGCGAGCACAGCCTAGTGTCGTGTCACACGTATGCGACCAGATACTACGTCTCGTACACCGCGACCTCGGTCGCCTTCACCGTCGCCCATACCTGTGCGCCGTTGGTGAGCTCGAGCTCGGCGACCGCGGACGGTGTCACGTCGGCGAGCAGCTGCGCCGCTCCCGCGAGGTGCACCCGCACGGCGTCACCGTGTGGTGCGAGGCCGGCGACGCGAAGCTCCCACGAGTTTCTGGCGCTCGTCTCCGGGCGTCCGCGCGACAGGGTGACGGCGTGTGGTGGGAAGGACGCGAACACGTCGCCTTCGCTGGCCGATGCCGTCACGAGCTGAGTCCCGTCGTCGAGGCGAATGGTGGTGCCCGTCGACTGTCCGCGCAGGAGGTTGAGCCCCATCAGGGACGCGACGTGCTCGCTGCGCGGCCGGCTTGCGACCTCGCGCGGTGGCCCCGCCTGCGACACGCGTCCGCCGTCGATCACCACGACCTGGTCGGCGAGTACGAGCGCGTCCAGCGCGTCGTGCGTGACGAGCACCGTCACGCCGTCGAACTCACGGAGCCGGCGGAGCAGGAAGTGCCGCAGCTCGAGGGTCACCGACACGTCGAGTGCCGATGTCGGCTCGTCGAGCAGCAGCATCCGGGGTTCGGTCGCGAGGGCGCGGGCGATCGCCACCCGCTGCCGTTGGCCACCCGACAGCTGCGCGGGCATGCGGGCCGCGAGGTCTTCGAGGGACGTGCGGCGCAGCCACTCCGCGGCCGTACGCCGAGCGGCGTCGCGCCGTGCGCCGCGCCGCCGCGGCCCGTACGCGACGTTGTCGCGGACGCTGAGGTTGGGGAAGAGCAGCGGGTCCTGGAACACCATCCCGACGTCGCGCTCCTGTGCGGGCCGTCGGATATCGGCGGCCGGATCCTCGAGCGCCTCGCCGTTGAGTGCGATGCGGCCCGTACGCAACGGCGTGAGGCCCGCGAGCGCGCGTACCGCCGTGCTCTTGCCGGCACCGTTCGGGCCGAGCAGGGCGACGATCGAGCCCGCGTCCGCCTGCAACCGAACGTCGAGATCGAACTCCCCGCGGCGTACGCCGATCTGCGCGTCCAGCATCATGCGGGTGTGCCCCCTATCCAGCGTTCGCGAAGGCTCGCGAGCACGAGCACGCTGATGGCGAGCAGGATCGCGCTGAGGACGAGCGACGCCCCTTCGTCGGCCTGCCGGGCGGTGTAGATCTCCAGCGGCATGGTCCGCGTCGTGCCGGGGAAGTTGCCGGCGAACGTGATCGTCGCGCCGAACTCGCCGAGCGCTCGTGCCCACGCGAGCACGGTCCCGCTGATCACGCCGGGCGCGGCCAGCGGGAGTGTCACCGTACGAAACGTCGCCCAGCGGCCGGCGCCGAGTGTCGCGGCGACCTCGTCGTAGCGCAGGTCGGCGGACCGCAGGGCACCTTCGACGCTGATCACCAGGAACGGCAGCGCGACGAACGTCTGCGCAAGCACGACGGCGGTCGTCGTGAACGGGATCGTGAGCCCGAACGCGTCGTACACCGGCCCGCCGACGACGCCGCGACGCCCGAACGCCATCAGCAGCGCGATACCGCCGACGACGGGTGGCAGGACGAGCGGCACCGTGACGAGCGCGCGTACGAGCGCGCGGCCGCGGAAGTCGACGCGGGCGAGTAGCCAGGCCAGCGGCACCCCGAGCAGCAGGCTCAATGCGGCCGCCGTCGTTGCCGAGACCAGGCTCAGCCGCAGTGCGTCGAGGATCTCCGGCGACGTGAGCCGGTCGGCGAGCTGGGTCCACGGCGTACGTACGAGCAGCGAGACGACCGGCAGCAGCAGCACCACCAGCGCAAGTCCGGACAGCACCAGCAGCACCGCCGGCGCACGGCCGAGCGCCGCGGCGTCGCGTTCAGGCGCCCGGCTGGAACCCATAGGACTTCAGCACCTGCTGGCCTTCGTCGCCGAGCACCAGGTCGACCCACTCCTGCGCGAGCTCGGTGTCGCCGGCGTCGGCGAGAACGGCGATCGGGTCGGCGTTGACCACCTCGGAGGCGTTCTCGGCTTGGACGGTCGCGACATCGTCGCCGGCAGCCTGGGCGTCGCTGACGTACACCAGGCCCGCGTCGACCTCGCCCGAGGTCACCTTGGTGAGGACGTCCTTGACGTTCTCCTCCTCGGTGGCCGGGTCGGCGTCGATCTTGTCCAGGTCGAGCAGCCGCTTCGCTGCGTCCCCGCACGGTGCCTCGGGCACACACACGGCGAAGGTGACATCGTCGGTGAAGTCCTGCAGGCTCTCGATGTTCGCCGGGTTGTCCGGAGGCGTCACGATCACCAGCGAGTTCTGGGCGAACGTCTGCGGGTCGCCGTCGGTGAGGTCCTCGTCGACGACCGACTGCATGGTCTGCTCGTCGGCGGTCGCGAGTACGTCCGCGGGCGCGCCCTCGATGACCTGGTCGGCCAGCACCGACGACGAGTCGTACGAGACCTTCACGTCGACGTCGTGCTCCGACTCGAAGGTCTGCTCGAGCTCACCGAACGCCTCGGTGAGCGAGGACGCCGCGAGAACCGTCAGCGTGCCCTTCGACTCGCCGCCCCTGTCGTCGTCCGAGCCACATGCCGCGACGCCGGTCAGCGTCAGGGCTCCGGCGGCGAGCGTCACCGTGAGTCTTTTCGAACGCGCCGCCTTTCGGTCGCGCTCGTCGAGCCGCTCGTACCTCGCGCTCTCCTTGCCGCTCATCAGTCGACCTCCACGACGACATTGGTTGCCTTGACCACGGCGGTCGCGACGGATCCGGGGGCGAGACCGAGGTCGTCGACGGCCTCGGCGCTCAGCAGCGAGACGACGCGGTACGGCCCGCAGCACATCTCCACCTGCGCCATCACGGTGTCCTTCGTGACCGACGTGACGATGCCGCGCATCCGGTTGCGGGCGCTCGCGTTACCGGATCCGCCGCCGGCGTCGGGCAGGTGCGCCTGCTCGCGCGCCAGCCGGGCGAGGTCCTCGCCGTCGATCGCGGCCCGCCCCTGCTCGGTCGTGACCGGCGAGAACCGCCGCTGGTCGGCCCACCGTCGTACGGTGTCGATGCTCACGCCGAGCAGGTCGGCGGCCTCGGACAGGCGGTACGTCGGCATGACCCGACCGTACACGCAGATGCGTCGCTATCGTACGTCGGACGTTGATTCTGCGCCTGACTCCTCCTCTTGCTCCTGCTTCTGCAGCTTGCGAAGGCGGCGGGCCGCCTTCCGGGTGGTCGACCGCGACGGCTGCCGAAGGGGGCCGACGAGGCGCGGCCCCGACAGCCGGGTCTCCAGCCGGCCGGCCGTACGAGCGAGCGGCTGCGCGATGTACTCGCCGAGGATGGCGCCGGCGGCCAATGCGACGGCGATCGTGATGGCCGAGATGAGCGTGATGACGCCGATCGGCTTCTCGTCGATGAGAAGCTGGAACAGTCCTCGGTAGATCGCGCCACCCGGCAGCAGGGCGACGACGCCGACGGTGACGACGACCAAGGGTGGTGCCCCGATCTGGCGGCCGACCTGAAACGCCACCAGGCCGACGCCGAACGCGGCGATCCCGGAGCTGACGGCGAGACCGAGTCCCCACTCCGTGCCGATGCTGGCCTGGTACAGCAGCTGCGCAAACAGGCCGACCAGGCCGAGACCGGGAAGGGCCTTCCACGCGACCTGGCAGGTGACGGCGAAGGCAACCGTCGCGATCACGGCCCCGAGGAGCTGGCTGGGCAGATTGTGCACGTTGCCCTCGACGATGCGGACCGTGAGCGTTTCGCCGAAGTTCTGCGCGATCCCGAGACCTATCGAGACGCCGCCGATCACACCGCCGGTGAGCAGGATCGCCTCGAACGTGCGCGCGGCGCCGGTGACGTAGTAGCCGGTCAGTGCGTCCTGGACGGCGCCGACGATCGAGATCCCGGCGAGCAGCATGATGATTCCGGACGCGATGATCAGGGACGGTCGCGCGGGCGGGTAGACCATGTGCAGTCCGATCGCGGTCGCCGTGGCGATCAGCGCGCCGAGGATCTGCCCGTAGAACGCCGGGATGCGGCGAGCCGACAGGAAGCGGCCCGAGAGGTCGATCAGGACGGCCGTGACCACGGTGACGGCGAAGACGAGCGCGTCGCCGCCGAGGAGCAGCGACAGCCCACCCGCCATGAATCCGGCCGCGACGGTCACCACCCGACGCGAGTACGGGCGCTTGGACGACGTGATGTCGTTGACGATCGTGCTCGCCTCGGCACGGTCGATCCTGCCGGAGACGAGTCGACGGAGCATCCGGTCGATGTCGGACATGGCGCCGAAGTCGAGACCTCGGTGCTGTACGACGCGCATGTGCGTCTCGGGAGCGGAGTCCGGCTCCTCCTGGTACGAGACCGACAGCGTGGTGAAGCTGATGTCGACCGCGCAGTTGCGCAGGCCGCAGGCACTGGTCACCGCGAGGATCGTCGACTTGACGTCGGCCGCGCCCGCGCCGCTCGACAGCAGGATCTCGCCGACGCGCAGGGACAGGTCCATCGCCCGGTAGGTCTCCGGCGCGCTCTCTGCCATGGTGCTCCTTCGCTTACGTACCCGTCAGCATGTCCGTCGCGTACAGACGCAACAATGGAATAGTGACTCAACCGGATGCGGCCCCGCCACGCGACAGGCGCAACCCGTCGCTCGGCGACATGGTGCGGTCGGTCGTCGTACTCGGTGTGCTCGCCGGACTCGTCGTCGCATTCACCGCATTCCTGCGCGACGACCCGCCGAAGCCCGCGAGCGACGTCGACTATCGGCAGATCGCCACCGAGGCGAGCGAGGGAGTCGACTATCCGCTGCTCGCGCCCGCCGACGTACCGGACGGCTGGCGGGCGAACGCCGCCCGGCTCGACCCCGGCGATCCGCCGTCGTGGCACCTCGGGATGGTGACCGCGGACGATGACTACGTCGGTCTGGAGCAGGCCGAGGCATCGGTCGGCTCGATGGTCAAGAAGTACGCGCGCGGCGCCCGATCCGACGGGACGGCCAGCCTCGGTGGTGAGACGTGGTCGGTACGCGTCGCCGACGACGAGACGACGTTCGTACGCCGCGACAGCGACGTCACGGTACTGGTGACCGGCGACGCGCCGCGTGACGAGATGGAGGGCTACGTCGAGTCGCTCGAGCCGGCGTAGGCCTGCGCCGAAGCAGCGACCGCCTACTCGTCCTCCGGGTCGCCCGCACCCGTCGCCGCCTGCAGCCGGGCGCGGGCGCCGTCGAGCCACTGCTGGCAGATCTTCGCGAGCTCCTCGCCGCGCTCCCACAACGCCAGCGACTCCTCGAGGGTCGTGCCGCCGGCCTCGAGCTTGCGTACGGTCTCGATCAGCTCGTCGCGGGCCTGCTCGTAGGGGATGTCGGGGGACTCTTCGTCGCTCACGCGCTCTGCTCCGTCTCGTGGGTCTCGTGTTCGGGGGCGGGCCGGGTGCCATCGACTCGCACGGTGAGGTGGCCGTCGGTGACCCGGATGTCGAGCTCGTCGCCGGGCGCAACTTCGTCGATGGACGTGACCAGGCCGTCGTCGGTGCGTTGGGTGACCGAGTAGCCGCGGGCGAGCGTCGAGCGTGGTGAGAGGCCGCGTACGCGGGCCAGGTGATGGGCCATCTCGTCGTTTGCCCGGTCGATGCGGTGGCCGACCGTACGCCGGGCGCGCTCGCAGAGGTCGTCGATCTGCCCGGCGCGGTCGTCGATCAGGCTGAGCGGGTCGGCGAGTGCGGGTCGCGAACGCGCGCTGGCCAGGCCCTGCTCCTCGTGCCGGAGGTATGCCGCGAGCCACCGGCGGCCGCGGTCGCGTAGCTGCTGGACACCGTCGAGCTCCTCGCGTACGTCGGGAACGACCCGCTTCGCGGCATCGGTCGGCGTCGAGGCGCGCAGGTCGGCGACGAGGTCGAGCAGGGGCGTGTCGGGCTCGTGGCCGATCGCGCTCACCACCGGCGTGGTGCAGGCCGCGACCGCCCGAACGAGGGTCTCGTCGGAGAACGGGAGGAGGTCTTCGACCGAGCCGCCGCCGCGCGCGACGATGACGACATCCACCCGGTCATCGTGGTCGAGCCGGTGCAGCGCCGCGATGACCTCCTCTGCGGCTGCCGTGCCTTGGACCCGGGCGTTGACGACGCTGAACTCGACGCCGGGCCACCGCCGGCGCGCGTTGTCGAGCACATCGCGCTCGGCCGCCGAGTCGCGCCCGGTGATGAGCCCGATGCGCCGCGGCAGGAACGGCAGCGGCCGCTTGCGTACGCGGTCGAACAGGCCCTCGGCGGCCAGCAGCTGGCGGCGCTGCTCGATGCGGGCCAGCAGCTCGCCGATGCCGACGGGGCGGATCTCGATGGCGTTCAGTGACAGGCTGCCGTTGCGGGCGTAGAACTGCGGGCGTACGTGCACGACCACGCGTGCGCCCTCGGTGACGGGCGGGTTGGTCGAGTCGAGGACCTGGCGGCGGCAGGTCACCTGCGCGGAGACCTCCGCGGCGACGTCGCGAAGGGTCAGGAAGCACACGCCCGTACGCCGGTTGAGCTGGGCGACCTCGCCCTCGACCCACACGGCGCCCAGCCGCCCGATCCAGTCCGACAGCAGCTGCGAGATCTGCCGCAGCGGTGCCGGCGACTCGGGCGAGGTCTCGAGAGGCATGCACAGACACTAACGGTGAGCCACGACATACCCGGCCCCAGCCGCGTCCGGCACGGGGATCCCTACCATGGGGGGGGTATGCCTGACTCGGAAACCGTGCCGCTCGGCATGCCGGCCGTTGCGACCGACGGCGACCGCGACGTACTCCTCGCCGCCCCGCGCGGCTACTGCGCGGGCGTCGATCGCGCCGTCATCACCGTCGAGAAGGCGCTCGACCTCTACGGCGCGCCGGTGTACGTACGTAAGCAGATCGTGCACAACAAGCACGTGGTGCACGGGCTCGAGGAGCGCGGCGCGGTCTTCGTCGAGGAGCTGGGCGAGGTGCCGGCGGGCGCCACGGTCGTGTTCTCCGCGCACGGCGTGTCTCCGACCGTTCACGCGGAGGCCACCGAGCGCGGGTTGAAGACGATCGACGCGACCTGTCCGCTGGTCACCAAGGTCCATCACGAGGCGAAGCGGTTCGCCAAGGAGGACTACCAGATCCTACTGATCGGGCACGAAGGTCACGAGGAGGTCGAGGGCACGGCAGGCGAGGCGCCCGACCACATCACGCTGGTGCAGGGGCCGGCCGACGTCGACGACCTCGAGTTCGCCGACGGTACGAAGCTGTCGTGGCTTTCCCAGACGACGCTGAGCGTCGACGAGACGATGGAGACGGTCGACCGGCTGCGTGCGAAATTCCCGCAGCTCGAGGATCCGCCCAGCGACGACATCTGCTACGCCACCCAGAACCGCCAGCTCGCCGTGAAGGAGATCGCGCGGACGTCCGATCTCGTCATCGTCGTCGGGTCGGCCAACTCGTCGAACTCCGTACGCCTGGTCGAGGTCGCGCTCGAGGCGGGCGCCGGCTCGGCGTACCGGGTCGATGATGTGTCCGAGATCGAAGACGCCTGGCTCGAGGGCGTCGAGAGCGTCGGCGTCACCTCGGGCGCATCGGTTCCCGACGATCTGGTGGAGGGCGTCCTGACGTTCCTGACCGAGCGCGGCTACCCGACGGCGACGGCGGTGCACACCGCCGAGGAGAGCCTGATCTTCGCCCTGCCGCCCGAGCTGCGCAAGGACCTGCGCGCCGCAGGAGCCTGAGCGGCGTCAGCGGCGCTCTGCGGAGTTGACGATCCGGTACGCGACGGTGCCGAGCGCGAGCAGGTGGCCGACGATCAGCGCGGTCGCGTGCTGTACGACGCCCGCGATCGTCCGCTGAGTCACGCCGGCCGACTCGGCCAGGCCGGGCGCGTCGATCGCCTGGGGTGCGACGACGGCTACCGTGACCAGCACGGACACCAGTAGCAGTGGCGGGAGGACGCCGGGTGTGAACAGCGACCGGATATCGGCCGCGAGCGCGGAGCTGACGGAGACGAGCACGAAGCAGCCACCGAAGAAGATCCCCAGCTCACCGGTGAGACCGATGCTCACGGCGGTGACCGCGGCCATCGCGGCGGCCGCGCCGGCGCAGATCTGCGCACCCGACAGGTCTCGCGCGGCGAGGCGTCCCAGCGGCGAGGTGCGTAGCACGGTGTGCACCGAACTCATAGCACGACCGTAGACCGGCGAGTCGGCTCAGCCGACACGGCGCGCCGCGTCGCCGGCGGCCCGCTCGGGTTCGTCGTCGAGAAGCTCGGCGGCCGTCAGCGGACGTACCGCCTCGTCGACGCTGCGGGGCCGCTCGAGCTCGACCGCGCCGACGTCGAAGTCGGTGATCCGGCGGGCCGAGACGAGGACTCGGGTCTCGAGTGACGCGACGGTCTTGTTGTAGCTGTCGACCGCCGACGACAGCGAACGGCCGAGCCGGTCGAAATGCGTGCCGAGCGTGCCGAGGCGCTCGTACAGCTCGCGGGCCAGCGCATGGAGCTCCCGTGCGTTGTCGGCCAGGTGGTCCTGCGTCCACGCGTACGCGACGGTGCGCAGCAGCGCGATCAGCGTGGTCGGCGTCGCGAGTACGACATGGCGCTTGGCGGCGTACTCGAGCAGCGTCGGCTCGGCGTCGAGCGCCTGCGACAGGAACGCCTCACCCGGCATGAACAGCACGACGAACTCGGGCGAGTGGTCGAACTGCCGCCAGTACGCCTTGCCGGCCAGCACATCGACGTGGGCGCGCAGCTGCCTTGCGTGGCGGATGGTGTGGGCATGCCGCTCGTCGCCGTCGTCGACCTCGGACGCGTCGAGGAACGCATCGAGCGGCACCTTCGAGTCGACCACGACCTGTTTGCCGCCCGCGAGATGGACGACGAGATCGGGCCGCTGCACGGTGTCGGCGGCGCTCACCGTCGGCTGCTGCTCGAAGTCGCTGTGCTCGACGAGGCCGGCGATCTCGACGGCACGCTGGAGATGCATCTCGCCCCAACGGCCGCGCACCTGCGGGCGCCGGAGCGCGTTCGCGAGCGACGCCGTCTCGCGGCGCAGTAGCTCGCTGGTCTGGCGTACGGACTCGACCTGCTCGCGCAGCTGTGCGTGCCACTGCACCCGGCTCGTCTCGAGCGAGCGGAGTCGGGCGTCGAACCGGTCGAGACTCTCCTTGACGGGCTCGACCGCACGGCTCGTCGCGGAGGCGGCGAGGTCGAGCCGGCCGAGTGCGTCGGAATCCGTACGCCGGAGCACGCGTGCGCCGACGAGAACGCCGACCGCGAGACCCGCGGCAAGGGCGAGGACGGCCACGATGACGAGGGGAAGTACGTCCATGTGTCGACTGTCCCACGCGCCACTGACAATCCGGGTGTACGCGCCGTGCCGTACGCTTGGCGCCCGTGGCTCTCAGCATCGGAATCGTCGGCCTCCCCAATGCCGGCAAGTCGACCCTTTTCAACGCCCTGACGAAGAACGACGTGCTCGCGGCGAACTACCCGTTCGCGACGATCGAGCCGAACGTTGGTGTCGTCGGGGTGCCCGACTCCCGGCTCGGTGTGCTGGCGACGATGTTCGACTCGGCGAAGGTGCTGCCGGCGACCGTGCAGTTCGTCGACATCGCGGGCATCGTACGAGGGGCGTCCGAGGGCGAAGGGCTCGGCAACAAGTTCCTCTCGCATATCCGCGAGTCGGACGCCATCTGCCAGGTGACGCGGGTCTTCCGCGACGACGACGTCACCCACGTCGACGGCAAGGTGTCGCCCGGCGACGACATCGAGACGATCAACACCGAGATGATCCTCGCCGACCTGCAGACCATCGAGAACGCCCTGCCGAAGCTGGAGAAGGACTCCCGCAAGGACAAGTCCCTCACGGCAACGGTCGATGCCGTACGCGAGGCGCAGTCGACGCTCGAGTCGGGCAAGGGCGTGTTCGCGGCCGGCCTGGATCGGGGACCGTTGCGAGACCTGCACCTGCTGTCGGCGAAGCCGCAGCTGTTCGTGTTCAACTGCGACGCCGACGAGCTCGCCGACGACGACCTCAAGAAGCAGATGCGCGAGGTCGTGGCACCTGCGGAGGCGATCTTCCTGGACGCGAAGTTCGAGGCCGAGCTGGTCGAGCTCGGCGATGACGACGAGGCACGCGAGATGCTCGCCGAGATGGGCATCGACGAGCCGGGTCTCGACGTCCTTGCCCGGGTCGGCTTCGAGACGCTCGGCCTGCAGACGTACCTCACGGCGGGCCCGAAGGAAGCACGCGCCTGGACGATCAAGCGCGGTGCGACCGCACCCGAGGCGGCCGGCGTCATCCACACCGACTTCCAGAAGGGCTTCATCAAGGCCGAGATCGTCTCGTACGACGACCTGGTCGCGGCGGGCTCGATGAACGCCGCCAAGTCCGCGGGCAAGGTACGGATGGAGGGCAAGGACTACGTCATGGCCGACGGCGACGTGGTGGAGTTCCGGTTCAACGTATAGAGGTCGGGCCGGTCCGACGCGTGAAGCAAACGCCAGGCGGACGGTCGCTTCGCGTTACCTCATGGCGGCTCATGGCTGCGCAGGACGAGGAATTGCGCCCAGTTCGGAATGCCAACGCCGCGTGTCGCACGCGTGCTACGATGGAGCCATGAGTGTCACTGAGCCTTCGGCGGAGAGCCTGTCACAGCGAGAGCTGCGCAACGAGTCTGGTCGAGTCCTTCGCGCCGTGAGCGAGGGGCGCTCCTTTGTCCTGACCAACAGTGGGGTGCCCGTGGGCCGGATCGTTCCACTGGACGCGCCGGCTCCCGCGTTGACGATCGCTCGCCCGGCGCGGCGGGAGGGGGCTGGGCGGCGCTGGCCATCGAGCGCAAGACCACGGAGCAGAGTCTGTCCGTAACCCTCGACGACTTGCGCGGCGACCGGCTGTGACCTCACGTCCGGTCATCTATGTCGACACCTCGGCGCTTGGCGCATTGTTGATCGATCAGCCGGAGAGCGCGGCTCTCCTGGAATGGCTCGACAAGACCCCGGCCACACTGGTCTCCAGCGATCTGCTGGAGACTGAGCTGCGTCGTATCGCGGTCCGGGAGGATCTCGATCAGGCCGACGTGACGAGCGTCCTCGACGGCGTCGCGCTCGCTGCCCTTGACCGAGCCGTCTACCGCAGCGCCGGCTTCCTGCCTATGAAGCGTCTGCGCACCCTTGACTCGCTGCATCTTGAGGCCGCGATGCGTCTCGACGTCTCTGCCGTCCTCACCTACGACCACAGGCTCGGTGACGCCGCCCGGTCCGCTGGGTTGGACGTGATCGCGCCGTCGGCGTGACTCGGAGAGGCTGGCCCGACGTTACGCTCGGCGGCCCATCACGCAGGAGGCGGAGCGCCAGCGGCGCAGTATGCGCCGTCCGCGACGCCCGCAGCATTGCGCGAAATGTGCACACCGGACGGCTGCCGTATGACGGCAGACGCTTCTCCTTGCGGTGACGTGGTGGAGTTCCGGTTCAACGTCTGAACCTTCACGTCACGAATCGGTGCCCGGTGGCGTGAACTGGCTGGCGGTGAACGCCGCCCCTTGCGGATCGCGGATCGTCGCGGCCTTGGTCCATTCGGTATCGGAGGTCGTGAGTACGGTCCCGCCGAGCCGTTCGGCGGCGGCGACCGCCTGATCGCGGTCGACGACGGTGAAGGTCACGTGCCAATGGGGTGCCTCGCCGGCTTCGGCCGCAGCCAGCCACGCGATCGCGTCGGCGAATCCCGGAGGAGCGTCGACGGCGGCCTGACGGTCGTGGATACCGGGGTCGATCGTGGACGCGAGGTGGTCGCCGTACCCGGGACGGCCGATCATGGTCGCGAGCCCGAGGTCGGTGAACTCCCACCCGAACACGTCGGCGTAGAAGGCACGGGACGCGGCCGGGTCTGCCGCATGGAGGTCGCTGAAGTTCCATGCGCCCGGGGCATTGGTGATCTGCGCTCCGAGACGGCGACGGGCCTGCCAGACACGGAACTCGACACCCGCGACGTCCGTGCACACCGCTGCGATGCCACCCTCTCCCGCAGCCGTTGGTGGCGACAGGACGCGACCTCCCGCGGCCTCGACGCGTCCGACCGTTGCCCGCGCATCGTCGGTCGCGACGTAGGTGTTCCACGACGCGTCGGACGTACGCCCGCTGCCTGGTTCGGTCGGCCCGGCGATGCCCGCCGCGTCCTCCCCGTCGAGCCGAGCGATCACGTACCTCGACGGCGCACCTGGCGGCGTCGCGTCGGCGAAGGTCCATCCGAACAACCCGCCGTAGAACTCCTTCGCCGCTTCGACGTCGCTGACTTCTACGTCGGTCCAGGACGTCACACCCGCCGGGTACGTACGCGCCTCAGTCATCGCTGCCTCCTTGGTTGCCGTCGTCCGAACGTAGACGACGGCCCCGACAGACGTACTGTGGCGAGTCATCGCTTGGACCATGCCGAGCAGCGCGGCCGCCGCAGCGCTACGGGGCGACTCGGACCGCGGCGTCGGCGGGGCGCAACTGCAGGAAGCAGTCGAGCAGGTCGGTGGTGGTGCCGTAGTCGACCGCGAAGCAGTAGCGCGAGTAGCGGTTGCGCAGCTCCGCGTGGTCCAGCACGAGGTCGGTAATCGAGTGCCTTCCGCGGGTCGGTGGATCAGGCCTTCGAGTGGGGGCCGCCACCGATCGGGAGGTCGGCGTCGAAGGCGCGGCGGGCGTCGTCCGGCGCTGGCGGTGACGTGCGATCTACCTCGGCGTGTGCAGAGACGCGTGACAGCGGATTGAGATCGAGTTGAGAGCGGTCGCAGCAAGGCTGGCCTTCCGACGTACCCACGCATCGGAGGACACCATGGACATCCGACGTACCGCGATCCTGCTTGCGCTCGTCGCGGCCGCTCTGACGGCGCCGGCGGCGCACGCGACCTCGACGGCGGGACCCGAGACCGAGCTGGTTTGCGCCAGCCCCATCCAGTCGCCCGCGTGGGAGGTGACCCTTCGACTGCCGAGCAGGGCGGTGGACCGGCTGGTCGAGCACACCCCGGCGTACCGCGGGCCGTGTGCGGAGTACGGCGAACGCGCCGACCTCGGCAACGGCGAGGTCACGGCGTACAGCCAGGTGGTCGGCGACCGGCCTGTCTCGGTCGGGATGATCATGACCGACGATGCGCTCGACGGCTTGCCCCACGATCCACCCACCGACGGCAAGTGGTGTTTCGACAAGAACGACGACGGCACGGTGGACCCGATGAAGGAGTGCTCTGGCGGCTACGAGTCGCAGCTCGACCTCGGTCCACGGTTCCGCAGCGAGGTGGACTCGCCTTTCACGTATGTCCTGAACAACTGGAACCCACACGGCCACATCCCGCTCGGCGTGTACGACCTGCCGCACTTCGACGTGCACTTCTATGTCAACGACGACGCCGAGCGGACCGCGATCCGGCCCGGGCCGTGCCCGCAGCTGGTCAACTGCGACGACTACGAGTTGGGCAAGCGCCTGCCGGAAGGCCGTTACCTGGCACCCGACTACGCCGACCTGGACGCCGTCGAGCCGGCGATGGGGAACCACCTCGTCGACCCGACCGCGCCGGAGTTCAACGGCGAGCGGTTCGACCACACCTGGATCTACGGTGTCTGGAACCGGGAGGTCACGTTCTACGAGGCGATGGTGACTCACGAGACCCTCGACGGGATCCGCGGTGGTGGTGACGAGGACGGCTGTCACGCCTTCAAGCTGCCCGACGCGTGGCAGGAGTCCGGCTGGTACCCGACGTCGTACTGCCTGCGGAATCGCGACAACCGCGACGAGATCACCGTGTCGCTCGAGGACTTCGTCTACCGCGAGGCGAGCTGAGGGACCGATGAAAACCAGTTGCCGCGCGGCGGTTCGTACCGCACTGTTCTCGCGTGACCGATCCACAGCATTTCCTCGAGGCGTACGACGAGCAGCTCCGGACCGATGCGGAGACGCCCGGCGCGCTCGAGACCGCCCGGCACGGACCATTGCACCTCGCCACGTTCGCCGGCGGGCGCGGCTTCATCAGCTACCGCGACCTCGGCGGCGCCGATGCCGATGCGATCCGTGAACTCGTCAGCGCCGCGCTGGGCCACTACCGCGCCGATCCCGAGATCCGTCGGGTCGAGTGGAAGTCTCGGGGGCACGATCACGCTCCCGGCCTGTACGAGGCGTTGACAGGCAGCGGATTCATGGCGGAAGAGACCGAGTCGATCATGATCGGAGAGGCGAAAGCGCTCGCGGTCGAGGTTGCGTTGCCCGAAGGTGTGACAATGCGTCGCGTCACCGAGGAGGCCGACGTACGAGCGATGACCGCGATGCAGGGCGAGGTGTTCGGCGACTCGCTTGCCGACGAGATCGCCGACGGGGTGTTGCGGAGGCTCTCCCGCGGAGACGCGATGGAGCTGTGGGTCGCCGAGGTCGACGGCCGAATGGTCAGCGCGGGGCGGCTCGAGCCGGTGACCGGCACCGACTTCGCCGGCATCTGGGGCGGCGCGACGCGCCCCGAGTGGCGTGGTCGGGGCATCTATCGCGCGATGACATCCGCTCGTGCGCGCGCCGCGCTCGCGTACGGAAAGACGCTGATCAACAGCGACTCGACCGAGTTCTCCCGCCCGATCCTCGAGCGATCGGGTCTGGTCAAGGTGTCCACGACGACGGGGTACGTCTGGAAGCGCTGAGCGGCTCGCCCGCGGGTGCGTGCCCGATCGTCAGGTCTGGCGGGCACCGAGCACCCCGGTGCTGAACTTCCCTCCCGCGAGGCGTTGCTCGGGTACGTCGAGGTCGCCGGTGTAGGCAGCCATGATCTCGTCCGCGTACACCTCCGAGTCGTCCTGCGGGTGGTAGCCGATCGCTTCGCCGGCCTTCGGCGACCACCAGTTGCGGGTGTTGTTCGAGATGCCCCACACGACGCGGAAGCCGGGCTCCGGTGTGGCCAGGCAGGCCTCGAACAGCCGTGCCCCGTCGTCAGGTGACATCCAGGTCCACAGCGACCGTGGGTCCCACGGCTTCTCGAAGCAGGACCCGATCCGCAGACAGGTCACGTCGATCCCGTACCGGGAGTGGAACAGGCTGCCGAGCGCCTCGAGCGCGACCTTGCTGACGCCGTAGTACGTGTCCGGGCGGGGTACGACCTCGGCCGGGAGGCCACCCTCCGGCGCCGCGTCGCGGTCGTAGAACCCCACGGCGTGGTTGCTGGAGGCGAGGACGACGCGTCGTACGCCGGCATCGCGGGCCGCCTCGAGGAGGACCCGTGTGCCGTCGATGTTGTTCGCGAGGATGTCGGACCACGGTCCCTCGACGCTGACTCCGCCGAGGTGGATGATCGCGTCGGCGCCCTCGCAGGCCGCGCGCATGGCGGCCGGGTCGGTGACCGATGCGGTGACGATCTGCACCGACTCATCGTCGCCAGGAGGCTCGGGCGCGACGACGTCGAGCAGCCGCAGCGTCCTGCCCTCGGTGGCGAGGCGAGGGCGCATCAGCCGGCCGAGGCCGCCGCTGGCGCCGGTGACGAGGACTGTCTCGGCCATCTACGCCTGCCGCAGTGATTCGATGCTGTCGAGGTACTCGGCGTAGTCGCCGCGGTACTTCTCGATCACTGACGCCGTCGCGTCCCGCCACGGGGTGATGTCGTCGACCTCGATGATGTTGACGCCCTCGTCGCGCAGCTTCTGCGTGTCGGTGGCGACCTGCGCGTCCCACTTCTTGCGCTGGTACGGCACGGCGTCCTGAGCCGCCTTCGACAGCAGGTCCTTGTCGTCGTCGCCGAGGCCGTTCCAGGTGTCGCTGTTGACGATCAGGATCTCGGCCACCCGCATGTGCTCGTCCAGTGTGAGGTTCTTGGCGACCTCGTAGTGCGAGGCGGAGTAGTAGCTCGGCTCGTTGTTCTCCGCACCGTCGATCAGGCCGCTCTGCAGCGCACTGTAGACCTCGCCGTAGTCCATCGGCGTGGGCGATCCACCGAGCGCCTTGATGAAGTCGACGATGACCTCGGACTCCTGTACGCGGAACTTCCGGCCCTTGACGTCGTCGACGGACTCGATCGGATCGCCGGAAGCGTAGAAGCTCCGGGCGCCGGGGTCGAAGTAGCACAGGCCGTGGAAACCCTCGTCGTCGAGCTCACCGAGGAGCTGCTTGCCGGAGTCGTCGTCGAGGAACCGCCACAGGTGGTCGGAGTCGTCGAAGATGTACGGCAGCCCGAACAGCCCCATGCCGACGGCGAACTCCGACATCGGGGCCGAGCTCACGCGGGTCATCTCGATCGAGCCCATCTGTACCTGCTCGATGACTGAGGACTCCTCGCCAAGCTGGGCGTTCGCGAACACCTCGATCGAGATCCGACCGTCGCTACGCTCCTTCACCAGGTCCGCGAAGCGCTTGTCGCCAAGGGTGGTGGGGTAGTCGTCCGGATGGGTCTCCGCCAACCGGAAGCTCAGCTCGGAGCCGCCGGACCCGCCGGACCCGCCGCCTCCGCACGCCGACAGTGCGAAGGGTGCGGCGGCGGCGGTGATGGCACCGGCCTTGAGGATGCTTCGTCGGCTGATCGGTCGATAGAGGGTGGATTTCGATGGCATTGGTTTTCCTTCCGATCTGGCTACTGTCCCAACGCTCCGGGGAGTGCGAGAGACAACGACGGCACGAAGGTGATCAACAACAAGACGACGATCATCGGCAACAGGAACAGCCCCAGGCTCCGCGTCATCTTCTCGATCGAGATGCCGCCGATGGCGCAGCCGACGAACAAGACGTTGCCGACCGGTGGCGTGATGAGGCCGATGGACAGGTTCAGCAGGAGCATGATTCCGAACTGCACCGGGTCCATGCCGAGTGCGGAGGTGACGGGCAGCAGGATCGGCGTCATGATCAGGATCAGTGGCGCCATGTCCATCACGGCGCCTAGAGCGAGGAGCAGGATGTTGATCAGCAGCAGTACGACGAACTTGCTGTCCGAGACCTGCAGCAGCCAGTCGGTGATCAGCGTCGGCACCTGCAGGTACGCGAGGAAGTAGCCGAACGCGCTGGCCGCCGCGATGATGAAGAGCACGACGCCGAGGGTGCGGAACGTACGCTGCAGGATCGGCAGGATCTTTGACAGCGGGATGTCGCGGTAGACGAAGAACGTGAGAACGAATGCGTAGACGCAGCCGACCGCTGCCGACTCCGTCGCCGTGAAGATGCCGGACAGGATGCCGCCGAGGATGATGACCGGCATGAACAGGGCGAGCAGACCCTCGCCGACGATCCGCGGGACCTCCGCCAACGTGACCGTACGCTCTGCGGGGTATCCGCGGCGCACCGCGATGGCATACGCCAGCACCATCAGCGCGGCACCCAACAGCAGCCCGGGCACGATGCCGGCCGTGAAGAGGGCGCCGACGGAGACGCCACCCGCCGCCATCGAGTAGATGACCAGGTTGTGGCTGGGTGGGATCATGACGGCTTGCGCGGCGCCCGAGATCGTCAGGCCGACGGCATAGTCGGTGTCGTACCCCTTCTGCTTCATCATCGGGATCGTCACCGAGCCGATTGCCGAGACGTCCGCGACCGATGAGCCGGACAGCGCGCCGAAGAAGGTACTCGCACCGACGTTGATCATGCCCAGGCCGCCCCGCAGCCAGCCGACGAAGATGCTGGCGAGCGCAATCAGCCGATTCGAGATCCCGCCCGCGCTCATGATCTCGCCGCCCAGGATGAAGAACGGGATCGCAAGCAAGGCGAACACATCGAGGCCGGCCACCATCCGCTGGCCGACGA
The DNA here is from genome assembly GCF_025790165.1 of Solicola gregarius. GTDB lineage: Bacteria > Actinomycetota > Actinomycetes > Propionibacteriales > Nocardioidaceae > Solicola > Solicola gregarius. The sequence goes on along the minus strand of NZ_CP094970.1, from coordinate 779,778 downwards.
TCGTCAGCGGAATGCCGAGGTACGACGCCTCGATGATCGTCGACAGGACCAGCGCGAGCGCGACGGGTACGCGTAACACCAGCAGACCCGCGAAGCTCCCGATGAGGAGCGCGATGGCGACGTGATCAACTGGCACTGGTGCTCCCACTCACTCTGCATCTGATTCGCGTGGCGGCTGCGGCTCTGCTTCGACCTGGGTGCTGGAGAACCGTTGCGTCGGCACGCCTGCCGCCTGCAGCGCGGAGTAGAGGCAGATCATCACGCCTGCGACCGGCATCATCACGTAGAGCGCGCTGCGCGGCAGGCCGGTCCCGGGAAGCGTGGCGTTCTGGGTGTCCGCGGTGAACTGGGCGCCCTGGACGGTGAGGTAGAGCCCGAGCGCCAGGATCGTTGCCAGGACGGCGTAGTGGAGGATCTGGCGCAGGATATCGGGGAGTCGGTCGACGACGAAGCTGATCGCGATGTGTGCACCCTCGCGGAACCCGATCGCGGCGGACAGGAAGCCGATCCAGATCAGCAGGATCCTCGACGTCTCCTCGCTCCAGGTGGGCGTCGTGCCGAACAGCTCGCGCGAGACCACCTGCCACAGCACGACGAAGACCACGCCGACCAGGCAGAGGAGGCCCCACGCCTCGAAGATCGCATCGATGGCGCGCCACGCCTTGCGGAGGTAGGTCATGGTCGACTAGACCCTCGCCTCGGTGCTCGCGTGCACGACGGCTTCGGCCAGCAGTGGGTAACGGTCCGGCCCGGCCAGGCCGAGGTGGTAGAGGTGCAGATCGTCGGTGCCGGCGTCGCGCAGCGCACGCAGGTGCGGCCCGAAGTCATCTACTCCGACCGGGGGCAGGACCGTTACGTACGCGCCCGCCGCCGCTCGCCCGTCGAGCGTCTCGACCAGGCTGCGCATCGAGTCGGTCGACTCCGACCCGGTCGCCCAGCATTGCGCGACGACAGTGTCGACGTCGTCTGGTGCGGATGACGTCAGCCCGGGCAGCGCTCCGGTCGCCCACGGGTCGGGCTGCGCGTGCAGCACCACCTCGACCGGGCGCGCCACCGCCGCTCGAACGGCGTCGATCACGGACCGCCGTAGCGTGTCGGTCGCCCACTGTCGTACGGACAGGACGACGTCGAGGGTCTCGGTGAGGTCGGGGCTCGGTGCTCCGCTGCGTGCCGAGTCGACGGCACCGCGGACCTGCTGTACGACGGGCTCCGGGTCGAGACCGCGAATGCGCCACGCCTCGCGGCACGCAGTGCAGCAGCAGATCGAGAGCAGGCGCAGGATCGACGGCGCGTACGCCCCGGCCGTCTTCTCGTGATGCCCGCCGTGCTCGACGCCGAGCTGGCCGCACGCCTCGAGGACGACCGCGCTGCAGTCGACGTCGCGGACCGCCTCAGCGGCCAGTGTCGCGGCGTACTCGCGAACCTCGGCGGACTGTGGACACAGCGCGTACGGGTAGCGCTCGCCGAAGCAGTTGACGACGGCGATGTCGGGGCACTGCTCGCCCAACCGCGTCGCGTGCGTCAACACGATCCACGCGGCGACCTCGAGTCCCGCGGTCGTGAGGGCCTCGGCCGCGTGGCCGAACGGGTCGGGGTCGTCGACCCAGTCCGCGTTCACCGGAGCCAGCCGTCGACCGCGCCAGGCCTGCGCTCGCACCGGCCGGTACAACGCGGCCGTCCGGGCGCTGACCAGCGTGTGTCGCGGATGGAACGGCGTCGCGGCCCGCGTCGTGTGGTATGCCGACGCGATCGCGACTCGGGTGAGCCCGAGGCGGCGTACTCGATCGATGAACGCAGGGTCGCCCAGCACGTCCCAGGGGTACGCGTAACCGACGGCGCGCATCGTCACGACCGCCGGGCGCGGGGGATCGCGCATCGGGTCGCGGCGGTGTGGTCGGTCGCCTTCATCGGGTCACTCCTGGTGCGGGGTCGGAGGTGCGAGCTCAGGTGGGGGTGGCTCTGGTCACAGAACTTTGGCAGTGCCACGATTCCGGCGCAAGTCCGTTGGCGTATCGTTTGATACTCCCAGAGAATGAGTCGTCTCTGCCCGGCCATCGCCATCGGGAGCCGTGAGGTGCGAGCCTGCAGGTGTCCCGGCGCCGTTGAGGTACGCACCTAATACCTTCGAGGCATAGCTGGATGCCCATTGAGTGTTGGACGCGCATCGCGCCGGCCACCTAGGGTCACCGCCACCGGCCGTCGCGCGGCCAGGTCGCCCCGTACGCACCCAAGACGCGAAGGACGGCTGCAGTTGCCATCGTGGACCCCGAGTGAACTCGCCAGCCAGATCGGCAGCGGACTGCTGTCGTTTCCGGTCACCCACTTCACCGACGACCTCGCGTTCGACGAACCCGCGTACCGCGAGCACCTGGAGTGGCTCTCCGGCTATCCGGTCGCCGCGCTGTTCGCCGCCGGCGGCACCGGCGAGGGCTTCTCGCTCACCGCGGCCGAGGTCGCGCACGTCGTACGGGTCGCCGCATCCGGCGTCGGCGACACGATCCCGGTGATCGGGTCCGCCATGGGTGGCACCCGGCAGGCCGTCGAGCTTGCCGGGCAGGCCGAGGAGGCGGGGGCGGATGGCGTTCTGTTGATGCCGCCGTACCTCGTCGACGCGACCCAGTCCGGCCTGGTCGAGCACATCGGGGCAGTCTGCTCTGCGACATCGCTTGGTGTCGTCGTCTACAACCGCGCGAACGCGATCATCGGTGCAGACGCCCTGTCGGAGGCCTGCGCACGTTACCCGAACCTGGTCGCGTTCAAGGACGGTGTCGGAGACATCGAGCAGCTGGCCAGGATCTATGCGCGACTCGGCGACCGGCTCACGTACGTGGGGGGTCTGCCGACGGCAGAGGTGTTCGCGCTGCCTCTGCTCCAGCTCGGCATGACGACATACTCCTCGGCGATGTTCAACTTCGTCCCCGGGTTCGCGCTGCGCTTCTACGCGGCGGTCCGCCGCGAGGATCGCGCGCAGGTGTACGAGCTGCTCGAGAAGTTCGTCATCCCGTACACGCGGATCCGCGATCGCCGCCGCGGGTACGCGGTCTCGATCGTCAAGGCGGGGATGCGAGTAGTCGGCCGTCCGGCCGGTCCGGTACGACCGCCACTGACCGACCTGTGCGATGAAGAGCGTGACGAGCTCGAGGGGCTCATAGCCCGGATGCCGTCGGAGTGACGGCGAAGCAAGGGCAGGATGATGCCTGGCGCGAATAATTCACTTCCGTTATCAATGGGGTTACGATGACCGCTGAATGGGCACGGTAACCGTGAGGAGCTGGCTCGATGGGTGAGCTGCACGTCTACATGAACGTCACGCTCGACGGCGTGATCCAGGCCAACGGCGGCCCCAACGAGCAGGACGGCGACTTCGAGTACGCCGGGTGGGAACGCCCGTACTGGGACTCGAAGCCCGGCGACGTGCTGAACGCGGATGTGCAGGCATCCGACGCCTTGTTGCTCGGACGGACGACGTACGACATCTTCCGCGCCTACTGGCCGGGCCAGCCGGACGCGATCGGGCAGGCGTTCGACCGGATGCCCAAGTACGTCGCCTCCCGCGGGACGCCGGAGCTGTCGTGGGACACCAGCACCCAGCTCTCGGACGCGGCCGCGCAGGTGCCCGAGCTTCGCGAGCGGCATCGCCTGATCCACACCTGGGGCAGCGGGAACCTGTTGCAGACCCTGTTCCGCGCAGGTCTGGTCGACCAGGTGAACATGTGGGTGTGTCCGGTCGTGATCGGTCAGGGGAAGAAGCTGTTCCCCGAAGGCACGACAGCGAGCCGTTTCGAGCTGGCCGAACCGCCGAACGCGTTCCCGGGAGGCGTACTGCTGTTGCGCTACCGGCGCCTCGAGGGACCTCCGGAGACGGCGAGCACGGCCGAAGGGGTCAATGCTGCGAGTTAGCAGGCAGCTGCTCGCGCAGGATGTCAGCGTGACCGCAGTGCTGGGCGAGTTCGCGCAGCAGATGCAGGTAGACCCACCGCAGGGGAAGTGGCCCGCGGCGGTTGCCGCGGACCAGGTCGTCCAGGTCGAGCTCGGCACTCGCGCGACGAGACGCCGCACATGCGTCGGCGTGCGCTCGGCGTACGCTCTCGATCGTGTCGGTGTCGTCGAGTACGAACGACTCGTCCGGGGTCGCCGGGATGCCGATGTCAGCCCGCGACCGGCAGGTGATCGCCTCGTCGAACCACACCTTCTCGACGAAGGTCGCATGTTTGACCAGGCCAAGCAGGGTCGTGCGTGACGGCACCAGCGAGGTGCGTACCTGCGCCTCGGTGAGCCCGTCGAGGCATTCGTTCAGCGCCGCGCGATGCTCGTCGAGGAACGCGTCGAGCTGGGCGCGGATCGCGCCCCGGAAGAGGGCGGGCTCCATCGTCGGCATCGAGTCCATGCCAGAACGGTAAGGCGTGGGACGGGCGGGTGAGCCGGCAGTGTGCCGTTGACGCCGCGCATCGGTACGTTGTGCGGGTGTTTCGCGAACCCGAGGTGATCCTGTTCAGCGCCGACGTGGAACGGGCGGCGGCGTTCTACCGACGGTTGGGATTCCGAGAGGTGTTCCGCGTACCGCCTGCGGGTACGCCGATCCACGTGGACCTCGAGCTCGACGGCTACCGGATCGGCTTCGCCTCGATCGGATCTGCGCGCCACGACCACGGGCTCGACCCCGTCGTCGGCGGACAACGTGCCACGGTCACACTCTGGACCGATGACGTGGCGGCCGAGTACGAGCGACTCGTCTCCGACGGTGTCAACGGACTGCGCACACCGGGCGAATGGCTCGGCAGGCTGCTGGTGGCGTGGATCCAGGACCCCGACGGTCATCCGATCCAGCTCGTGCAGGACCTCGATCCGGCGTGAGGTGAGCGCCGGCCGCATCTTCTACGATCGCCGTATGACGACGCTGTCCCAGTTTCGTAAGGCCGCACTCGCGCTTCCCGAGACAGAGGAGGGTACGCACTTCGGCATGATCGCGTTCTCCGTACGTGGCAAGGGATTCGCGTCGCTCGATAAGGATGGGTACGTCCAGCTGCAGCTCTCCGACGAGCGCGCCGAGCAGGCGGTGGCCGCGCACCGGACGGGCGAGCGACTGACTCGGACGAGCAAGCCGATCGGCTTCCGCGTACCCCTCGCCGACATCAACGGTAAGGACCTCAATGCGTTGGTCGCCGACGCCTGGCTCACCCGGGCGCCGAAGCGCGTGGTCGCCTCGTACCTGTCGGCCCAGTACTCCCCGGGCGATGGCGATCTGCCGGCGGCGATCGGCAAACCCGCAACGCGTGCGCTCGCCGGTCAGGGGCTCACCACACTCGAGCAGGTGGCGACGTGGACCGAGCGCGATCTCCTTGCCCTGCATGGCCTCGGGCCGAGGGCGATCCGCATCCTCACCGAGGAGCTCCACAACCGCAAAATGTCGCTGGCCGGCTGATGCCCGTCTCGGCCTTCGGCGACCCGCGGCTCGCGGCGTTGTACGACCCGCTCGACCCCGACCGCAGCGACCTCGACGCGTACGCGGCCATTGCCGAAGAGCTGCGCGTACAAACCGTGCTCGACATCGGATGCGGCACGGGTACGTTCGCCTGCATGCTGTCAACACAGGGCCTCGATGTGGTGGCGATCGACCCGGCGGCCGCATCGGTCGACATCGCGCGGGCGAAGCCGTACGCCGACCGCGTTCGCTGGATCGTCGGTGACGCGACGGTGCTGCCTCCGTTGCAGGTCGACCTTGCCACGATGACGGCGAACGTCGCCCAGGTCTTCATCACCGACGCCGACTGGGCCGAGACCCTCGGGCATGTACGAGCGGCGCTCGCGCCCGGAGGACACCTGGTGTTCGAGACCCGAGACCCGGCGCGGCAGGCGTGGCTGGAGTGGAATCCCGTCGATTCGCACATCGCCGTCGACGTCGAAGACGTCGGCCGGGTCGAGAGCTTCCATGACGTCACCGATGTGTCCGGCGAGCTCGTAACGTTTCGGACGACGACCAGATTGGCCGACCAGGGCGAGACCCTGACCTCCGACTCGACGCTGCGTTTCCGCACCCGCGAGCAGATCGAGGAGTCGGTGCGTGCGGCGGGATTCACCGTCGACGACGTACGCGACGCGCCAGACCGGGCAGGGCGCGAACTCGTCTTCGTCGCCCGCAGCTGACCTCGGAGGTCATGTCGGCATTACCTCTCGCGTAATCGACGCACCTGCCTCGCTCACCCGACGATTGTCGGCGTACGAGCAACGCGCGATACCGCGCATGACAGGAGGGGGCCACCATGGCGACCACAACCCACGAACAACCGGCAAGGGAGCGAACCGTCGGCAATGCGCCGATGTACGTCGTCCTCGCCGGAACCCTTGTCACGTTCCTGGACTTCTTCATCGTCAACGTCGCCCTGCCGTCGATCGAGCGCGACCTCGGCGCCACCTCGTCGATGCTGTCGCTGGTGGTGGCGGGATACGCGTTGACCTTCGCGGTCGGGATGATCCCGGGCGGGCGTCTGGGCGACCTGTACGGCCGGCGGCGGATGTTCGCGGTCGGCATCGCGCTGTTCACGGTCACGTCCGCCGCATGCGGGCTCGCGCCCACCGCGGAACTGCTCGTGGTCGCCCGCTTCCTGCAGGGTGCGGCGGGCGCGATCATGACGCCGCAGGTACTCGCGATCCTCGGCACCGTCTACACCGGCTCGCGGCGCGCGAAGGCGTTCGCCGCGTACGGGTTCGCGATGGGGATCGCCGGGGTACTGGGTCAGCTGCTGGGTGGAGCGCTCATCCAGGCGGACATCGGCGGGCTCGGTTGGCGAACCATCTTCTTGATCAACGTCCCGGTCGGACTCGTCACGCTCGCGGCCGTCGGGCGCGTACCCGAGTCGCACGGTACGCGGGCGCGGCTCGACCTGACCGGCGTCGCGCTGGTCACGGCGACGGTGTCGGCAGTCGTGCTGCCGCTTGTCGAAGGCCCCGAGCACGACTGGCCGCTGTGGACCTGGCTCTGCCTCGCCACGTCGCCGATACTGGCCGGGCTGCTCGTCCGACACCTTCGTACGCGTGCCGCGCGGGATGCCTCGCCGCTGGTCGATCCCGGCCTGTTCGCAAACCGGACCTTCACACTGGGCCTCGTCGTCACCCTCGGCTTCACCTTGGTGCCACCGGCGTTCTTCTTCGCACTCGCGTTGTACCTGCAGCAGGGCCGGGGTCTGACCGCGCTGGAGTCCGGCACCGTGTTCGTCGCGGTCGGGGCGGGTTACTTCGGCGCGTTGCTCCTCGCGAACGCGGTCGCCGCTCGGATCGGCAGCCAGGTGCTCGCGCTCGGTGCCGGCGCAGTCGCCGTCGGGTGCGTCCTCCTGGTCGATACTGCGCACTCGCCGGTGCTCGCGACGCTTCCCGGTCTGGCGCTCGTCGGGCTCGGGATCGGGTTCGTCCTCGTGCCGTTGGCGTCGACGGTGCTCGCGGACACCGCGGCCGAGCATGCCGGCGCGGCGTCCGGTGTGCTCTCCACGGTGCAGCAGGTCGGTGGTGCGCTCGGCATCGCCGTCGTGTCGATCACGATGTTCGGCGAGGGTGCCGTCGTCGACGGGTTCACGCTGAGTCTCTGGGTGCTGGCGGGCATCGCCGCCCTGACCGTCGCCTCGAGCCAGGTGTTGGCGCGCCGCTAACCGCGCCGTGAGCATGACGTTTCAGCCCCAGATTCGCGCTGAGCTGGACCGAAACGTCATGCTCAGCGGGGCTGAGTCAGTGCACGGCGGGCGGTCGGGCGTCCTCGAGCATCCGGTCGTCGGTCGCGAGCAGCGAGTGCGCGAGATCGCGTACGAGCTGCTCGAGCTCAGGGTACTCGCGGGGATCGAGCCCGTCGAGGAGATCGACCAGGGCTTCACGCCTTGCCTCGACGAGTGCCGCCATCGTCTGCCGGCCCGCGTCCGTGAGCTCGGCTCGGGCGCCACCGGGATGCTCGACCACCTCGCAGTAGCCGGCGTCGCGGAGGTCCTCGAGGCCGGAGCGTACGAGGTCCGGTTCGGCACCGAGACGGTCCGCCATCTCCTCGATCGGTGTTGCGGGATGGTCGGTGACCCGGAACAGCAGCCAGCAACCCCGTGGCGCGAGCGTGATGCCGGCGCGGTCGGCCAGCCGTTCGTAGATCTCCCTACGCTTCTCGCGGTGTACGAGCACCTCGACCGCCCGCGCCACCTCCTGCAGCGAGGTTCGGTCCTGGGGCATCCCGAAGGTCTCCCCGGGATCGACGGCTCGCACCGTGGACCGCAGTTCGATCTCGGGCAGGAAGATCGCCAGTGCGAATGCGACGAGCGCGACCGGAACCACAGTCAGGAACACGGTGCCCAGGCTGTCGGCGTACACCGAGACGATCACGTCGCGGGCGGCGGCCGGGAGCTGGCCGAGCGCCTCCGGCGAAAGCCCGGACGTCGGCGTACCCTCCGGCAGGGCCTGTGCCCCGCCCGACGACGCCAGGTTGTCGGCGAGCGCGTTGGCGAACACCGTTCCGAACACGGCAGTGCCGAACGAACCACCGATCGAGCGGAAGAATGTTGCCCCCGACGTCGCGACGCCGAGGTCCTCGTACCCGACCGCGCTCTGTACGACGATCACGAGCACCTGCATCACCAGGCCGATGCCGACCCCGAGCACGAACATGTAGAGCGAGCTCTGCGCGACGCCGGTCGACGCGCCCATCGTGGACAGCAGGTACAGGCCGACCGCCATCAGCGCGGTGCCGGCGATCGGGAATACCTTGTAGCGCCCGGACTTCGAGATCAGGAAACCGGAGCCGATCGAGGTCAGCAGCAGGCCGAACATCATCGGCAGCAGCCGCAGGCCGGAATCGGTCGGGTCGACACCCTGCACGATCTGGAGGAACAGCGGCAGGAACGTGAGGGCGCCGAGCATCGCGAAGCCGACGACGAACCCGATCGCGCTCGCGAGCGAGAACGCACGGTTGGAGAACAGCGAGAGCGGGATGACCGGCTCCTTCGCGCGCTGCTCGGCGAACAGGAACGCGATCGCGAGTACGACCCCGAGCACCCCCAGCCCGATGATCTGCCACGACCCCCAGTCGTACGACGTGCCACCGAGGCTCGTGCAGAGGACCAGGCAGGTCGCAGCGGCCGCGACGAGCGCGGTGCCGAGGTAGTCGATGGAGCGTTGCGTACGCTCCCCGGCGCTCGGCAGCACGGCGACCAGCACGACCAGCGCGACGGCGCCGATCGGCACGTTGATGTAGAACACCCAGCGCCAGCTCAGGTTGTCGACGAACAGGCCGCCGAGCAATGGCCCGAGCACGCTGGCGACGCCGAAGGTCGCCCCGAACAGGCCCTGGTACCGCCCGCGGTCGCGCGGGGGGACGACGTCTCCGACGATCGCCTGGGAGCCGACCATCAGGCCGCCTCCGCCGAGTCCCTGCAGCGCCCGGAACAGAATCAGCTCCAGCATGTTCTGGGACAGCCCGGACAACACCGAGCCGATCAGGAAGATCACGATGGCCGTGATGTAGAAGGGCTTGCGGCCGTACAGGTCGCCGAGCTTGCCCCAGAGCGGTGTCGACGCGGTGCTCGCGAGCAGGTACGCGGTGACGACCCACGACAGGTGCTCCGCGCCGCCGAGGTCGGCGACGATCGTCGGCAGCGCAGTCGAGACGATGGTCTGGTCGAGTGCGGCGAGCAGCATGCCGAGGAGGAGCGCGCCCAGGATCGTCCACACCCGGCGGGAGTCGTGCACCGCGTCGTCGGCTGTCTCGACGTTGGCCACGACGACCTCCCGTACCGCCTCGCCCGCGTCACCACGGGTCCGATTCGCAGTCTCGCACGGGTACGTGGCAGCGGCACGCCGAAGCATCGTCGAGCTCGAGGCGTACGGCCCGGCTCAGCCCAGGCGAGCGCGCGGTATCGCGGCGATCCACCGCCTGCCCGGCCACTCAGAGACGGTCCAGAACAGGTCGGTCGACGGCCAGTACGTCAGGTCCTCCGGACCCATGGGCAGGGCGCGCTGATGCTCGACGAGGGCGCCCGGCTCGCCGACACAGATGCTGCCCCTGCCCCATGGCCCGCGCGAGCGGGTCACGTACCAACGTCCGTCGACCACGGTCGCGCCCTGCATGTTGCCGACACCGCCGTCATGGAGGAGCTCGGGGCGTGCGGCTCCGTCCGCGTCTGCGGTCACGGCGCTGGTCGAACCGTCGATCCGAAACTGCACCAATCGCCGCGTCATCGCGCCGCGGCCGTACTCGCCGGTGATCAGTCTCGGCCCCTGCTGTGTGCGGGCGAGTGACGCGAACGAGTAGCGCATCGGTTCCACGCCGTCGTCGTACTCGGCCGCGTACGACGAACAGACCGGCAGTAGGTAGCGGTAGCCGAAGCTGGCAAGGCGGTCGCCGTCGACGCCGATCGCATCGCGGTCGTCGGTCCGCAGCCGGTCGGGTACGCGCAGCAGCTGGTCGAGGCGCGCCGTGAACAGCCCGCGGCGCGTCGCGGCGACGTGCAGATACGGGCCGTGCCAGACGATTCCGCCGGCGTGTACCGGTAGCGGGTCGACCCGCAGTCGCCCGGAGTCGTCCAGCGAAGGCACGACGAGCAGCACATGCCGGTACGCGCGCGAGGCGATATCGAGGACGCTGATCCGACTGCCCTTGCGGACGCCGCGGCGCGCCTTCGCGTACCAGCTCACGGCGAGCACCCGCCGCCCGGCGTATGTCTCGTCGACCGAGGCATCGGCCGACGACGTCACGCCCTGCGGCCACCAACGGCGGTCGAGACAGTCGTGGACGTTCCAACGCATGCTGCTGGACACGGTCGACCCGGGCGCCCGAAACCGCCGGGCACGCCGGTTCAGGTCGCCGAGCATCGCCTCGAGCCCGACCGTGCCCCCGAGCAGATCGCCGAGCGCGGACACGGCGTCGGACGACTCGGCAGTACGCCGCAGCCGTACGCCGGGCACCTCAGTGCTCATGGGGAAACGTTAGCCTCGTCCATGCCACCCCTGGTGGCGCCGTACTTCCTCCGAGCGCCGTCAGGCCCGGATCGCGTCGGCGCAGGTCGCGAGCAGCCGCTTGAGCTCGGTGCGCTCGTGCGCGGACAATGCATCGCGCATCCGGCGTTCGATCCGTACCGCGGTGGCATCGGCAGCGTCGAGCAGGTGCTTGCCGTCCTTGGTCAGCGCCGACTCGCGTACGTTGTGGTTCCAGTCGTTGCGCGACCGCTCGATCAGGCCGCGACCCTCGAAGTGTCTTGAGTACGGCGGCGGCGGCCTGGGGCGTCACGAGGCAGGCGCGCGCCAGGCCGGCACCCGAGATGCCAGGGTTCTCCGCGAGCGCGTACAGCGCGGCGTACTGCGCCACCGTCAGCTCGTGTTCGCGAAGGGCCGACGCCTTCGCCGACATCAGCGTCTGCTCGGCTCGTTTGATGTCGAGTCCGAGCCGATCCTCGGGTCGTAGTCCCATGCCGTGATCCTACGCGAGTCGCTATGTCTTGATCACCATAAAGACATTGATTATGCTCAAGACATGAATAGAACTGCTCTCATCACCGGCGCGACAGGTGGACTCGGTCGCGCACTCGCCCGCCAGTTCGCGGTTTCCGGCTTCGACCTGGTGGTGCATGGGCGCGACGACGCCCGCCTCGAGTCACTCGCCGCAGAGATCACTGCGCTCGGTGCCGACGTACGTACGGTCCGCGCAGATATCACCGAGCCCGAGGACGTCGCAGGCGTGGCGTTCCAGGTGCTCGACGCGCTCGACTCGCTCGACGTGCTGGTCAACAATGCGGCCGTCGGAGGCGGCACGGATCCGACCCGACGGGAGGTCAACTCCGGCGATCACGAGCTGCGCATGGTGGGCAACTACCTTGGGCCCTACCAGTTGAACCGTGCCCTCGCCCCGTTGCTGAGTGCCGCGCCACAAGGGCGGATCATCAACGTCGCGTCGATCGGCCAGGCGCCCATCGACCTCGCCGACATCGGGTTCACCCGCGAGTACGACGGCGTCGAGGCGTACTGCCGTAGCAAACTGGCACTGATCATGGACACGATCGACCTGGCGGACCTGCTCCGGGGCAGCGGAACCACCGTCAACGCCGTCCACCCCGCACACCTGATGGCGACGACGATGGTCAGCGACAGCGGATTCGTGCCCGCAACGACGGTCGAGGACGGGATGCTTCCGGTGCTCCGACTCGCCCTCGACTCATCGCTCGCGACGACGACGGGCCGCTACTTCGACCGCTTCGAGATCGCCGAACCACATCCGCAGGCGCGCGACGCCGGCGTACGCGCCGCACTCGGTCGTCTGGCGCACGCGGCTCTTAGCGAGTCGGTGGCCAGCCGGTCTTAGGCCGCCCGGGTCAGTCGTGGTCGGCACCGGGGTACGGAAGCTTCTCGGTCCAGATCCTGCCCCAGAAGTACGGATGCGCCTCGCGCACCGACACCCATCGGGCCCGCGTGGCGTCACCTTCATCGGGCACTCCGACGACGACGTCGGGCCCGTGCGAGATCAGGCGCTCGAGACAGACCCCGCACGGGCTGAGCACCAGGAATGTCTCCGGGGCCACTCGGCCGACACACACGCTGGCAACGACGCTCAGGTCGCGTTTGAACGCCTCCAGCAGCGACCCGGTCTCCTGGCAGACGTCGACCATCTTGTTGAAGTAGTCGGGCGTGGTGCTGGTGACGACCGAGCCGTCCGCGAGCAGCATTGCGGCCGCGCCGACGTCGGGCTCGTCGGCGGCGAAACGCTGCCGCGTCAGGTCTCGCGCGGCGTCGAGCAGGCTCGACAGCTGTTCGTCTGTGGTGGTATCGGGCATTCGTCAACCCTGTCAGATCGACGGCACGGGCGTACGCAGGTCCCGTCGCTGCGTGGCCGCGTCAGGCGAGCGACGCGAGCACCTCGTTGAACGTCGCCGACGGCCGCATGACGGCCGACGCCTTCACGTCGTCCGGCCGGTAGTAACCACCGACGTCGACGGGCGAGCCCTGCGCGCCGATCAGCTCGGCGGCGATCGTCTGCTCGTTCACGAGCAGGCTCTCGGCGACCGGCTGGAACTTGGCTGCGAGGTCGGTGTCGTCGGTCTGCTTGGCGAGCTCGTCGGCCCAGTACAGCGCGACGTAGAAGTGGCTGCCGCGGTTGTCGATCTCGCCGACCTTGCGGCTCGGCGACTTGTTCTCGTCCAACAGCCGCTCGGTCGCGCGGTCGAGCGCGCCGCCCAGAACTCGGGCGTGGTCGTTGCCGGTCGCCGTCGCGAGGTGCTCGAAGCTGACCGCCAGCGCGAGGAACTCACCGAGGCTGTCCCAGCGCAGATGGTTCTCCTTCTGCAGCTGCTGAACGTGCTTGGGCGCGGAGCCGCCGGCGCCGGTCTCGAAGAGGCCGCCACCGTTGATCAGCGGAACGATCGACAGCATCTTCGCGCTCGTACCGAGCTCGAGGATCGGGAACAGGTCGGTCAGGTAGTCGCGCAGTACGTTGCCTGTGACCGAGATGGTGTCCTCGCCCTTGCGGATGCGCTCGAGTGAGTACGCGGTGGCCTCGACCGGGGACATGATCTCGATCTGCAGGCCGTCGGTGTCGTGCTCCGGGAGGTACTCGTTGACCTTCGCGATCAGGTTCGCGTCGTGCGCCCGCTGTGAGTCGAGCCAGAACACCGCCGGTGTGCTCGACGCCCGGGCACGATTGACCGCGAGCTTGACCCAGTCGCGTACGGGGACGTCCTTGGTCTGGCAGGCGCGCCAGATGTCGCCGGGGGAGACCTCGTGCTCGATCAGCACGGTGCCGGCACTGTCGACGACCTGGGCCTTGCCCGCCTGCTGGATCTCGAACGTCTTGTCGTGGCTGCCGTACTCCTCGGCGGCCTGCGCCATCAGGCCGACGTTCGGGACCGAGCCCATCGTGGTCGGGTCGAACGTGCCGTTGGCGCGGCAGTCGTCGAGGACGGTCTGGTAGACGTCGGCGTAGCTGCCGTCGGGGATCACCGCGAGCGCGTCGCCCTGCCCGCCGTCGGGGCCCCACATCTTGCCCGACGTGCGGATCATCGCCGGCATCGAGGCGTCGACGATCACGTCGCTCGGGACGTGCAGGTTGGTGATGCCGTTGTCGGAGTCGACCATCGCGAGCGCCGGGCCGTCCTGCAACCCCTGGTCGATGGCCGCCTTGACGCCCTCGCGTACGTCGGCGGGCAGCGCGTCGATGCCGCCGAGGATGGAGGCGAGCCCGTCGTTGGCGCTCAGGCCGGCGGCGGCGAGCTGGTCGCCGTACGCCTCGAACACCTTCGGGAAGAACGCCCTGACGACGTGGCCGAAGATGATCGGGTCGGACACCTTCATCATCGTCGCTTTGAGGTGCACCGAGAAGAGCACGCCCTCGGACTTCGCGCGGGCGATCTGCGCCGCCAGGAACTCGTCGAGCGCGGCGGCCCGCAGCACGGTCGCGTCGACGATCTCGCCGGCGAGCACGGGGACGGACTCCTTGAGCACGGTGGTGCTGCCGTCGTCGCCGACCAGTCGGATCGACAGGGTGTCGTCGGCTGCCAGGACGACGGACTTCTCGTTGGAGCGGAAGTCGTCGGCCGGCATGTGCGCGACGTTGGTCTTCGAGTCGGCGCTCCACGCACCCATCGAGTGCGGGTACTTACGGGCGAAGTTCTTGACCGGCGCCGGCGCCCTGCGATCGGAGTTGCCCTGGCGCAGGACGGGGTTGACCGCGCTGCCCTTGACCTTGTCGTAGCGGGCGCGTACGTCGCGCGCCTCGTCGGTCGACGGGTCGTCGGGGTAGTCGGGCAGCGCGTAGCCCTGCGACTGCAGCTCGGCGATCGCGGCCTTGAGCTGGGGGACCGACGCGCTGATGTTCGGCAGCTTGATGATGTTGGCCTCGGGTTGGTTCGCGAGGTCGCCCAGCTCGGCAAGCGCATCGCCGATCCGCTGCTCCTCGGGGAGCAGGTCACCGAACTGCGCGATGATGCGCCCGGCGAGCGAGATATCGCGGGTCTCCACCTCGACACCGGCCGTCGCGGCGTACGCCTCGATGATCGGCAGGAACGAGTACGTTGCCATCAGGGGCGCTTCGTCGGTGTGGGTGTAGATGACCTTGGCCATATCCGGGATCTCTCCTAGAAAGTCGCAGCAGGCGGACGCGGCAGGATGGCGCCGCGTCGGCTATGTCGGAGGCTTCAGCCTAGTCGCCGGGTTCGGGTGCGCTTCGGGCGCGTCCGGGTACGATGCACCCGTTGTGAGCGAGTACCGGGGTCGAGTACGCGTGCGGCCCGCAGTTTCCGCCGAGGCCGCGATCCTGTCGGCCCTCGCCCTCCGTTCGAAGGCCCATTGGGGCTACTCCGCGGAGTTCCTGGCCGCCTGCGCGGATGAGCTGACCTTCAGCCCGCCGCAACTCGCCTCGGGCACCGCGTCCGTTGCCGAGGTCGCGGGTTCCGTTGCGGGGTTCTCGCTGCTCAAGGGTGGCCCACCGGAAGGCGAGCTCGCGGCCCTGTTCGTCGACCCGCCGTACATCGGAGAGGGTGTCGGCCGGAGACTGCTCGAGGACGCGCTGGCGGCGGCGCGGCGACTCGGGTTCCGGCGCGTACGACTCGACTCCGACCCGGGCGCTGAGCCGTTCTACGCACGGTTCGGTGCGAGGCGGGTGGGTGAGTCGCCGAGCGGATCCATTCCGGGCCGGGTGCTGCCACGGATGGAGTTCACGTTGGAGGCTCGATCGCCGACATAGGAAGGCAGCAGATGACCGACTTCACCACCCGGCCCGAGCTCGCGGGTACGTTCGGGATGGCCGCGTCGACCCACTGGCTCTCCAGCCAGACCGCCATGTCCGTGCTCGAGCGCGGTGGCAATGCCTTCGACGCGGTCGTCGCCGGCGGGTTCGTGCTGCAGGTCGTCGAGCCGCACCAGAACGGCCCCGGCGGCGATCTCCCGCTGCTGTTCAGTCGCGTGGGCGACGAGCGGCCGACCGTGCTCTGCGCTCAGGGCCCGGCGCCCGAGGCCGCTACGCCGCAGGCGTACCGCGACCTCGGTCTCGACCTCGTGCCCGGGTCGGGCCAGCTTGCCGCGGTCGTGCCCGGCGCGACTCCGGGCTGGCTGACGTTGCTCCGTGATCACGGCACCTGGGAGCTGTCCGATGTGCTCGCCTACGCGATCGGATACGCGAGCAACGGCTACCCGCTCACCGCCAAGGTCGCCGCGGGAATCGCCCGGGTCGAGCAGCTCTTCGCCGACGAGTGGACGACGTCGGCCACGGTGTATCTCCGGGGTGGCAGGGCTCCGCATGCGGGCGCGTTGTTCACCAACCCCGCGCTCGCCGGCACCTATGAGCGGCTCGTACGCGCGGCGGTCGGCTCCACTCGCGAGAGCCGGATCGCCAGCGCGCTGACCGCGTGGTCGGACGGCTTCGTCGCCGAGGCGGTCGATGCGTGGGCGCGGACGGCCTGGCTCGACTCGACGGGTACGAAGCACTCGGGACTCATCACCGGTGCCGACCTCGCACGATGGCGGCCGGCGTACGAGGCGCCGGTCGGTATCGAGTTCGGCTCTCACACCGTCTACAAGACCGGCCCGTGGGGCCAGGGTCCGGTGCTGCTCCAGCAGCTCGCTCTGCTCGACGGTCTCGACATCCGCCCCGGCACTCCGGACTTCGTCCACGCGGTCGTCGAGGCGGCCAAGCTCGCCTTCGCCGATCGTGAGGCGTGGTACGGCGACGTGGCCGACGTGCCGCTCGACGCGCTGTTGTCGCCGGCGTACAACGACGGCCGCAGGGGCCTCATCGGTGACGAAGCGTCCCTCGACCTGCGTCCCGGAGCTCCGGGCGGTCGGATTCCGGTGCTTCCCGAGATCATCGATCGCGACACCTCCGTACGCCCACCGGTCGATGCGACGACGGGCGAGCCGATCGCCGCCGACGGCGGTTCGGGCCGGGGCGACACGGTGCACCTCGACGTCGTCGACCGCTGGGGAACGATGATCTCGGCGACGCCGAGTGGCGGCTGGTTGCATGCGAGCCCGGTGATCCCCGACCTCGGCTTCGGGCTCGGCACCCGGTTGCAGATGGCGTGGCTCGAGGAAGGGCTGCCCAACTCCCTTGCCCCGGGCAAGCGGCCGCGTACGACCCTCTCGCCGACGATGGTCTCGCGCGACTGCGAGGCCGTGCTCGCGTACGGCTCTCCCGGAGGCGACCAGCAGGACCAGTGGCAGCTCGTGTTCCTGCTCAACCACCTGCTCGGCGGCATGAACCTGCAGGAGGCGATCGACGCCCCGATGTTCCACACGACGCATTTCCCGGGGTCGTTCTACCCGCGCGACGCATACCCGGGGCAGGTCGTCGCGGAGGAGCGGTTGGGCGCCGAGGTCGTTGCGGAGCTCGAGTCGCGCGGTCACCGGATGAGCGTTGCCGGCGCCTGGGAGCTCGGCCGACTGTCGGCCGTCGCACGCGATCCGCGCACCGGGCAGGTACGCGCGGCGGCGAACCCACGGGGGATGCAGGGCTATGCCGTCGGCAGATGAGCCGCAGGTAGCTGGGTCATGAGCCCGATCGAGATGCTCCTCGTGCTCGTCGCCGGTGTCGGCGCGGGGACGATCAACACGGTCGTCGGGTCGGGCACACTGATCACCTTCCCCACCCTCGTCGCGGTCGGCGTGCCCCCGGTCTCGGCGACGATGAGCAACGCTCTCGGGCTGATCCCCGGAGGCGTCTCCGGCTCGCTCGGCTACCGGCGCGAGCTGGTCGGGCAGGGTCGTCGGCTGGCGCGGCTCGTACCGATGTCCATGGCCGGTGCGCTCGTCGGCGCGTTCCTGCTGCTGCACCTGCCGGAGGAGGCGTTCGAGGCGATCGTGCCGACGCTGATCGTCGTTGCGCTCGTGCTCGTCCTCATCCAGCCGCTCGTGCAGCGCAGCCTGCGTCGCCGCCGCGGCGATGCACCACCGGCCGACGACGGTGCGGCACCAGGCATCGGGCGCCGCATCGCCATCTCGGCGGTGGTCTTCGGGTGTGCGGTATACGGCGGCTACTTCGCCGCCGCGCAGGGCATCCTGCTGATGGGTCTCCTCGGGCTACTGGTCTCCGATCCGATGCAGCGCCTGAACGGGTTCAAGAACGTCCTGGTCCTCACGGTGAACTCGGTTGCGGCGACGACGTACCTGATCGTCGGATGGTCCAGCATCCACTGGGACGCCGTCGCGCTCATCGCCGTGGGATCGATGACCGGCGGGTACGTCGGCGCGCGCATCGGTCGACGGCTGCATCCCGTCGCGTTGCGGGCCTGCATCGTCGCCCTCGGCGTGATCGCGATCTGGCGGATGGCCGTGACCTGACGGGCCGATGAGTTCGGCACCCGGCCGTCGTCGTACCCGTAGGCGGCGGGCCGGCCGTCGTCGCGAGCTCACCGGAGGCGACCATGCCGAGGATCAGAAACTGTCTGTGGTTCGACGACAACGGCGAAGCGGCGGCACGCTTCTACACCGATGTCTTCCCGAACTCCACGATCACCGAGATCACCCACTACGGGTCGGCCGGACCGATGCCTGCGGGCTCGGTGATGACCGTCTTGTTCGAGCTCGACGGCACACCCTTCATGGTGCTCAACGGCGGCGAGGCGGGCTTCAGGTTCGACGAGTCGATCTCGTTCGTGGTCGACTGCGCCGACCAGGACGAGGTCGACCACTACTGGGACGCGCTCGGCGCGGACGGTCAGCCCGGCCCGTGCGGTTGGGTCAAGGACAGGTACGGCGTTTCGTGGCAGATCGTCCCGACGCGCCTCGACGAGCTGGTCGGCGACCCCGACCCCGAGCGGGGCCAGCGGGCGATGGCCGCGATGCTCACGATGGGCAAGATCGACATCGCCGAGCTGGAGCGCGCGGCCGACGCGGGCTGACCGCTACTGGTAGCTGACGAAGTCCGGTCTCGGCGTGATCCGGTACGTCTGCTGCGGGGTCAGCATCGGGTGGTCCTCGTCGATGAAGTTCTTCCAGCCCCATCGGACACCCTTCGGCGCGCCCTCGTGGAGCGCCTTCCAGGTACCCCGCTTGGCCGGCTGCGTCCCCTGCCCGTCGGCGTGGATCAGCACCGTGACCGCGTCGCGGTCGGTACGTACGGACCGGCGGTCGGCGATCATGGAGGTACGGAACTGGTGCAGTACGACCAGCTTCTCCGGCAGCTCCTCGCGGCGGGTGAGCTCCGCCAGCCAGCCGATCGTCGCGTCGACCTCCTTGCCGTGGACGGAGCCGATCTGCTCGAGATGGCGCTCGCGCGGGCCGAGGCGCCATTCGGGGTCGAGTGCGAGACCGACGTTGGGGTACCGCAGCAACGCCTCGAAGCGCTTGGCCTGGGTCAGGAAGTCGGTACGCCCCGGCTGCAGGTCGAGCACGACGTACACCCCTTCCTTCGCCGCCCGCTCGATCCACGGCCGGAGGGTCGACGGCGAGATCTCGGAGGAGAAGTCGCCATCGGCGCCGGCGCTCGTCGACGCGACCGACGCGATCAGCTCGAACGTCGGTACGACGTCGTCGTCGGTCAGCGGCTCGTACCGTTTCGCCAGCCCTTTGACCCGCTCGATCGCCTGGCCGAGTGGCTGCTCGCCGAGCGCGCCGAGCGACGACGTACCGGGTACTCCGTACAGTGCGACCATCCGGCGTCCGTCGAGTACGCCCTCGCCGTCTTCGGGGAGGTTCGGCGCGGTACGCGTACGCGACGGGTCGGTCGTCGAGCGCTCGGTCGGTGCCTCGCTCGACTCCTCGGGCTCGGTGGTTTGCTCGTCGGGTTGCGGCTCCGCCGTCCCGTTTCCATGGTCCGTCTCGCCGCCCGCTTCGGCCTGTGGAGCCGCCTTCTGCGGCGAGCGCTCGGTCTCCGGTGTGAGCGTCCGAGAAGCGGACGGCGCAGGAGTGTGCTCGGCGCCGGTGTCGTCGTCGGATGAGCACGAGGCAAGCAGTGCGGTGGCCAACAGGGCGCAGGGAAGTACGGCGAACCGCCGGGGGAAGGGGGGTCATCGCGACGACCCTAACTGGCGACGACCGACGAGGGATGCCCACCCTGCTGTGAGAATGGCTGCGTGCATATCGCCGTCACCATGGTCGTGCTGGTCACCTGCGTCGTCGCGGTCAGCGCGTTGGCGCGGCGTGTCGGCTTCTCGGCCCCACTCGTGCTCGTCGTCGCGGGGTTCGTGGGTTCGTACCTGCCGTTCATCCCCGACGTCGCGCTCACGCCCGACCTCGTCCTGATCGGGTTGCTGCCCCCGCTGCTGTACGCGGCGGCGATCCGTACGTCGCTGATCGACTTCCGACGCAACAAGCGACCGATCGGTCTGCTGTCGGTCGGGCTGGTCGTGTTCACGACGCTCGGCGTCGGGTTGACCGTCTGGTGGCTGCTGCCGGTTCCGCTCGCCGCGGCGCTGGCGCTCGGCGCGGTGGTCGCGCCGCCGGATGCGGTCGCCGCGACCTCGATCGCCCGCAAGGCCGGCATGCCGCGTCGCATCGTCACCATTCTCGAGGGCGAGAGCCTGGTCAACGACGCGACCGCACTCGTCACCCTGCGTACGGCGGTCGCGGCGATGGGGGCAGGGGGCGTGACGGTCTGGTCGGTCGGCCTGGACTTCCTGGTGTCCGCCGTTGGCGCGGCCGCGATCGGTGTGGTCGTCGCGGTCGTCATCGGCTGGGTACGCAAGCGGGTCACCGACACGCTCACGGATGTCTCGATCTCGATCCTCACGCCATGGATCGCGTACATCCCGGCGGAGGAGATCCACTCCTCGGGTGTGCTCGCGGTCGTGGTCGCGGGCCTGCTGCTCGGCCACCGGTCGCCGGTGATCCAGTCCGCGTCGTCGAGGGTGTTCGAGCGCACCATCTGGGCGACGATCGGGTTCCTGCTGGAGAACACCGTCTTCTTGTTGATCGGCCTCCAGGTGCGTACGGTCATCGCCGACCTGGGCGACAGCGATCTCGCGATGTCGACGATCGTCTGGAGCTGTGTCGCCGCCCTCGTGGCCGCGATCGTGCTGCGCTTCTGCTGGGTGTTCCCCGCGACGTACCTTCCCCGGCTGATTCCGGCTGTGCGTCGCACGGACCCGAGCCCGCCGTGGCAGTTCACGACGATCGTCGCGTGGGCCGGCATGCGCGGCGTCGTGACGCTCGCGGCGGTCTTCCTGCTACCCGAGGACACCCCGCATCGGGAGGTGTTCGTCGCGATCGCGTTCTTCGTCACCGCCGGTACGTTGTTGATCCAGGGGCTGACGCTGCCGTCGTTGGTGCGGCGCCTCGACCTCCCCGCGCCGGATCCGCAGGAGGACCACCTGCAGGAGGCGACCGTCTACCAGCGCGCAGCCCGGGCGGGTCTGCAGCGGCTCGACGAAGAGCTCACCGGCGACGAGCCGCAGGAGGTCGTCGACCGGCTTCGTCAGCGGTCTCTCGATCGCGCCAACGCGGTGTGGGAGCGTCTCGGGGGATCGAGCGATCCGCCGTCCGTGCAGTACGCGAAGTTGCGAGAGATAATGCTCGAGTCGGAGCGAGGGGAGGTCCTGCGCATCCGGCGCAACGGTCACATGGACCAGACGGTGTTGCGCCACGTACTCGATGCGCTCGATGTCGAGGAGACGATCCTCGACCGCTCCGCGGAAGACACGACGGCCGAACGCGAGGTGGAACTGGTGCCATCAGGCAACCGAGGAAAATGCGAGGACCTGCGTACGTACGTCGACGCTCCGCGCCCGCGCACGCCGGAGGGTTGCGAGCAGTGCCTCAAGGAAGGCATGAGCTGGGTGCATCTGCGCGAGTGCATGGTGTGTGGCTACATCGGCTGCTGCGACTCCTCGCCGGGCACGCACGCGACGAAGCACTGGGAGGAGTCCGAGCACCCGGTGATGCGCAGCTTCGAGCCGGGCGAGGCGTGGCGCTGGTGCTTCCCTCACCACGTCACCGGGTGAACCTCAGGCGAGGCGCCGATCTCGATCAGCCGATGAGCTCGTCGATCTGAGCGGCCATCTCGACGTCCTTGGCGGTGATGCCGCCCTCGGAGTGGGTAGTGAGCGCGAACGTCACGGTCGTCCACCGGATGTCGATATCGGGGTGGTGCTGAACCGCTTCGGCGCGTTCGGCGACCGCGTCGACCAGCTGGATCGCCTTCGGGAACGAGGACGCCTGTACCGAGCGCACCAGCTTGCCCTCGCGTACCTCCCAGTGCGGGTGCTCGGCCATCGCGTTGTGGAGCTGCTCGCTGCTCAGGATGTCGCTCATGTCTCGACCGTACCGGCTCCCACCCGTCGTCGGCTACGCGTTCTCGCGCGCGAACGTACGCGCGCCAACGACGGCGAGTACGCCGGCGAGGGCCAGTGTCACCGCGGATCCGATTCTTGGTCCGTCTCGGTCGGTTCGATCCAGCCGTCACGGGCGAGGGTCTTGAGCGCGCCGTAGATGGAGCCCTGCCGGATGTTCAGCCAGTCTCGGCTCGCCACGACAGCAGTTCGCGGCGAACGTGGTAGCCGTGGATGGGCTGCATCGTGCGGACGAGCGCGAGAACCATAAGCCGGGTTGAAGGAACAGCCATGAGGGAAGGGTACGCGGGCGTGCCGGCCAGCCCGCCGTTTCGGGTGGGCTGGCCGGTGATGCCGTCGTCCAGGTGCGCAGTGATGGCGGGGATTCGGTGTGGCCGAGCTTCGCGATGACCTGGCGGTCTCGCTGCTTCGTGACTCGGGTGTGGTCGTCGATGCGTGTGCCGGTCTGTCGGTGGAAGGTGTGCCCGCCGTGTCCGTCGGGTTTGATCGTCAGCTTGCGCTGGTGCACGAGGTGGTGGCAGCGTCCGCAGATTCCGACCAGAATCCGCGTGCGCGTGGAGAGAATCTACCTTTGACCGGCTCTGGCCGGCCAAAGGTAGATTCCTTCCACGGCGTGCGACGGGGCCGGCACCCGGCGCACGGGAAACCCGATAGGTGGAACCGAAGGTGCGGGATCGCCGACAGGTGACGCCCGCCGCCGCGTACGTCCGCCGTCGCCGCCGTTTGAACACCAACGGGAGTAGCGGGAAAGCCGATAGGCGCCAACCGGTAGGGCGGGTGCGTCGACGGTGAACCCGAGCCCGCTGCGTACCTGCGTCGTCGCCGTCTGTACAGCAACCGGAGTAGCGGGAAACCCGATAGGCGCCAACCGACGGGTCGGCGAAGCCGATAAGTAGTAACCCAAGGAAACGCAGAGCCGATAGGCGCCAGCCGGAGTAGCGGCAAAGCCGGTATGCCCTAACCGAAAGATCGGAGTAGTCCTACCCGATCCCCAAGCCACGCTTGATGAACTCGACCTGCAGCAGCTGCAGGTTCTCGGCGACCGTCTCCTGCGGGGTCATGTGCGTGACTCCCGTCAGCGGCAGCACCTCGTGCGGACGTCCTGCGGCGAGCAGCGCGGAGGACAGCCGCAGCGAGTGTGCGACGACGACGTTGTCGTCGACCATGCCGTGGATGATCATCAGGGGTCGTTCGAGGGCGCCCGCGAGCTCGCCCAGGGAGTTGCGGTCGTACACCTCGGGCTGTTCATCGGGGTGTCCGAGATACCGTTCGGTGTAGAACGTGTCGTACAGGCGCTGGTCGGTGACGGGCGCTCCGGCGACTGCGGTGTGGAAGATGTCTGGGCGCCGCAGCACTGCCATCCCTGCGAGGTATCCGCCGAACGACCAGCCCGTGATCGCGACGTGTCCGGTGTCGACGTCGTCGGGGTACGCGTGTGCGACCCCCTGGAGGGCGTCGACCTGGTCGTCGAGGGTGGCCACGAAGTTGTCGCGGACGCTGCGGTCCCACGCCGGCCCGCGCCCCGGCGTACCGCGACCGTCCGACACGATCACACAGAAGCCTTGGTCGGCGAGCCACTGCGGCAGCAGGAACCCGCGCGACGACTTCACGTTGCGGAGTGCGTGTGGTCCACCGTACGGATCCATCAGCACGGGTAGTCGCCTCGCTCCGCGTACGTGGTCGCGCGGGAAGAGCACTGCGGCGTGCAGATCGCGGTCGCCGACGGTCACCGACGACACGTTGGGTCGGAAGCCGGGATCTTCAGCCAGGTTTGAGATCTGACCGATCTCGGCACCTTCGCGGTACACGGTGATCGAGCTCGCACCGACGTCAAGCGCCGAGCGTACGACGACCATCGTCGCGCCGGCCGCCGATCCGTTGTGCACGCCGCCGCCGGCGGTGAGGCGGTTGACCGAGCCGTCGAGCCCGATGCGGACGAGGTGGAGCTCGGTGGGGTCGTCGTTGGCCGTCACGAGCACGCCGCGGTCGTCGATCGCGAGCACACGGCGTACCTGCAGGCCGACGGGGCTGATCGGCTCGCCGTCGAGCGCTACGCGGTTGGTGTCCTCGCTCGGCTCGACCGTGACGAGTCGGCCGTCCGGCGCGTACGCCGGCACGCCGACGAACAGGTCGAGCCAGGTGTCGTCGTGCAGCTCGCGTACGAGGGAGGTGGATCCGGACTCGACGTCGAAACGTCGGATCTGTACGGCGCGCTGATCGCGTGACATCACCTGGAGCAGGGGTCCGCCGAACGCCGACCAGCCGACCCGGGTGAGATACGGGTACGCGTCGTCGTCCCAGTCGAGGCGACGGCGGGTGCCGTCGAGGGTGATGTGCCACAGGCTGACGTCGGCGTTCGTGGAGCCCGCGGCAGGGTAGCGGTGGCGAACGGGCTCCGACTCCGGGTTGGCGGGGTCGGCGACGTACCAGACCGGTACCGGCGTGTTGTCGTACCGCTCGACGAGCAGCGACTCGCCGTCCGGCGCCCACCAGAACCCGCGGTAGCGCTCCATCTCCTCGGCGGCGACGAACTCCGCCTGCCCCCACACGACCTCGTCGCCGTCCGGCTCGACGAGTGCGCGGTCCGATGCGCCGTCGACGTCGATCACCCGCAGCGCGCCGTCGTTCGCGTACGCGACGGTGCGCCCCGTCGGGTCGATGTGCGGGTCGATGACCGGGCCGTTCGACGGCAGCCGGCGGGCTCCTTCACCCGCTACCTCGGCCACCCAGATCGCGCCGGACAGCGCGAACGCGGCGACACTCGCGGTTGCGTCGGTCGTGTAGCCGACGATGCCACCCGCGGTCTCTCGACTGCGCTCGCGCCGAGCCCGCTCCTCTGCCGACAGTTCCTCACCGGAGTCGCCGAGCAGCTGCGCGGGATCCGCGATCAGCCGCTCCTGCCCGTCGGCGACGTCGTACGACCAGAGGGCACCGGTACGTGACGTGCCCGATGGTGTGCGTACGAACAGCACCCGCGACCCGTCGGGCGTGACCTGGAGGTTGCGGGGCGTGCCGAGCGTGAAGCGCAGCGTGCGGGCGTACATGCGCGGAAAGGACGGAGCGTCAGTCATGCTGGCACCATAGGGTGTCGAGCCCGAGACCGACACCGCCGGACCGACGGAGGAGCTATGCGCCGTATCACCCGCCAGCAAAGGATCCGCGTCGTCGCAGGGGGGTACGCAGCGCTCGGCGCGGTCGGAGCCGCGGTTCCTGGTCGGGTCCCTGAGGTGTTTCGTGGGTCCGCGCCGACGGCGGCGTCACGTACGGAGATCAGGGCGGTGTATTCGGGGATCTCGTTCGCATTCGCGGGTGCCCTACTCGCGGCCGGCCGTGGCTCGCGCGGACGCGGGGCGGTCGACGCCGTCGCGGCGGCGACTGCGGGCATGGCGGCAGCCCGGGTGGGCGGTGCGGCCCTGGAGCGGCGGCTCGATCCGTGGCCGACCGGAGTCTTCATCGCCATCGAGGCCGCGGCGGCCGCGGCCCTGTTGTGGCCCGACCGGTGACGTGCTGTCTGCGGCACGACCTAGTGCCCTGCGTTCGAAATACCTTGACGTCCTTCGCCGCCCAGGCGGCGCCCCGCCGCGTCCTCGTCGTCGGAAATAGGGCCGACTATGCCTGTCCTCCTCGTCCTTGCGGATGCATCCACCTGAACGACGCCTGCCGTGAAGCCATTTCAAACGCAGGACACTAGGCTTTGTCCCATGACAGATCGCCGCCTCCTGCTCGTACACGCACACCCCGACGACGAAACCATCGGCAACGGCGCCACGATGGCGAAGTACGTCGCCGAGGGGGCCGCGGTCACGCTGGTGACCTGCACACTCGGCGAGCTGGGTGAGGTGCTCGTGCCCGACCTCGAGCATCTCGCGGCGCATCGCGACGACGGGCTCGGCCAGCACCGCATCGGCGAGCTCGACAAGGCGATGGAGATCCTCGGCGTCACCGATCACCGTTTCCTCGGTGGTGCGGGCCGTTACCGCGACTCCGGCATGATCTACGCCGATGACGGCTCGGCGACCGTTCCGCCCGACGTCAGCGACGACTCGTTCTGGCGCGCGGATCTGCTCGAAGCGTCGACGCACCTGGTCGAGGTGATCCGCGAGGTACGCCCGCAGGTCCTCGTCACGTACGACGACTTCGGCGGCTACGGCCACCCCGATCACGTGCAGGCGCATCGGGTGGCGCACTACGCCTCGAGCCTCGCGGCGGTGTCGTCGTTCCGCAGCGAGCTCGGCGAGGCGTGGGACATCCCGAAGATCTACTGGTCGGCGATGTCCGCGTCGCGCATGCGTGCGGGCCTGCGCGCACTCCGTGACGCCGGCGACACGACGACGTTCGAAGGCATGGATCCCGACGCGCTGCCGCCGATGGCCGTGGAAGACGCCGACCTCTCCGCCGAGATCGACGGCGCGGCGTACGTCGACAAGAAGCTGGACGCCATGCGTGCCCACGCCACGCAGATCGCCGCCGACAGCCCGTTCTTCGCGTTGTCCGGCAGCTTCGGCAACCAGATCTGGGCGACCGAGCACTATCGCCTGGCGAGGGGTGTCAGCTCCGCCGCGGACGGCGAGCTGGAGTCCGACCTGTTCGGCGGCGTGGCAGGGCACTAGCGTGCCGGTTCGCCGACTCGTCATCCGCGTGGCTTTGGTCCTGGCCGGCGCGGTCGTGTGCCTGGCCGCACTCGTCGCGCACCGGCACCAGTGGTCGCTGGCGGGCATCGACCTGCCGTGGGGTCTCGTGCTGGCCCTCGGCACGACGTATCTCGTCGTCCGTGCGGGCGCGCTGCTCGACGCCGGGCGTGCGGGTGCGGTCTGCGTCGCGGCCGGGTGGGTCGTGGCGTTCTTCTACCTGTTCAGCGGCCGTCCCGAGGGCGACTACCTGTTCGCCTCCGACTGGCTGGGCTACAGCATGCTCATCGGTGGCCTCGTCGTGGTCGGGGCGGCAGTGGTCGTGTCGATGTCCGGTCCACCACCGGCGGTACGCGACCCACGGCATACCATTTAGATGTGTCTCAACCCGTCGACCAGTCCGCGTTCCGGGGCGCACTCGGGCGGTTCGCAAGCGGCGTGACGGTGGTCACGACCCGCGTCGACGGCGAAGACCACGCGTTGACCGCGAGCGCGTTCACGTCCGTCGCACTCGACCCACCGCTCGTGCTCGTGTGCATCGACCACAAGAACCGCTTTCATGCGGCCGTCTCGGCGTCGCGTACGTGGGCGGTGTCGATCCTCTCGGAGGAGAACCAGGCGGCCGCGACGTGGTTCGCCACGCGTGGCCGGCCCCTCGAGGGCCAGCTCCACCGGGTGGAGCATCGCCCCGCGAAGGTGGTCGATGCGGTGCTCATCGACGGCGCGCTCGCGTGGCTGGAGTGCGAGACCTGGCAGACCTACGACGGTGTCGACCACACGATCGTCGTCGGCAGGGTCGTACACGCCGAGGTCGGTGACGGCGACGATCCGTTGCTGTACTACCGCTCCCACTATGCGAGCCTCGTACGCTCCGACGAGAGCGAGAAGGCCGGCGGCGGCATCGCCGACTAGCGCCGCCGCGGCACCGCTGGTTCGGTAGAATCCGCGCTGGCCCGCGCCCACCCGCCGGCTCGTGTCAGGCTAGTGCCCTGCGTTTGAAGTACCTTGACGTCTTTCGCCGCCCAGGCGGCGCCCCGCGGCGTCCTCGTCGTCGGAAATAGGACCCACTATGACCTTCCTCCTCGTCCTTGCGGATGCATCCACCTGGACGACGCCTTCCGTAAAGCCACTTCAAACGCAGGACACTAGGAGCAGACGTACGTGATACCAACACCATCCGGGCGTGAGCTCAAGAAGCGTGAGCGCCGCGGCACGTGGTACGCGATCATCGGGCTCGTCATCCTCCTCGGCGGGCTGTACGTCGCGGGACACTTCCTGCTCGGCAACCGGTTGCCGACGGGCACGCGGATCGCCGGCGTCGGGGTGGGCGGTCTGACGCCGGAGCAGGCCGAAGCCCGGCTCGAGGCCGACCTCGCGCCGCACACCAAGCAGACGCTGACCTTCTACTACGAGGACCTCGAGTACGAGATCAAGCCCGAAGACATCGGCCTCGAGCTGCACATCGAGCAGAGTGTCGCGTCGGCGGGCGGAGGCCGCACGTGGAACCCCGTCGAGATGCTGGAGACGATCGTCGGTGCCGATCGACTCGACCCCGTCGTCACCGTCGACCAGAAGTCGTTGGACAAGAAGCTCGACGAGATCGCCTCCGATATCGACGTCGCGCCCGTCGAACCGAGAGTCCGGTTCCAGGGCAACGAGACCGACGTACGACGGTCCGAGCCGGGACGCCAGGTGAATCGTGCCGCGCTCGAAGACCTCGTCCGCGAGCAGTTCGTGCAGGACCACCAGCCCGAGGGGATACCGGTCGCTACCGATAAGCCGAACGTGACCGGCGCCGAGCTGAACGCCGCTCTCGACGGCAAGGTCAAGACCGCCGTCGGTGCGCCCGTCCGCATCCGCGTCGCGGGTGAGCAGTTCACGCTGTCCGCCGCCGACGTCAGGTCGATGCTCTCGTACGTCTCCGCCGACGGGGAGCTCAGCGCGAGGATCGACAACGACCGGTTCCGCCAGCTCGTCAAGGCGAACACGAAGGACGTTCGCAAGCCGGCCAGGCCGGCAACCGTCGTGATCCGCGGAGGTGCGCCGAAGGTCGTCGCCGATGTTCCCGGGCGTGGCGTGCGCACCGGCGACGCCGGCCCGAGGCTCGTCCGGGCGCTCGAGCGACGCTCCGCGAAGCTGCGGGTCGTCGCGCTGGAGCGGACGACCACGCGGGCCGGCTTCCGCACCGACGATGCGAAGCAGCTCGGCATCGTGGAACGGGTCGGGTCGTACACGACGCGGTTCCGGCGTGGCCGCGGTGTCGACGTCGGCACCATCGCGGGGAGCGTCGACGGCACCGTGCTGCGGCCCGGCGACACCTTCTCGTTCAACCGGTCGGGTGGGCGGCCCGGCAGGTCCGGCGCCAACGGCGACGGCGCATCGCAGGTCGCGTCGACCGTGTTCAACGCGGGACTGTTGGCAGGGCTCGGTGTGCCCGAGCGGCACGCCCACCACTCCTACGTCTCCCGGTTGCCCGTTGGCCGCGATGCGGCCGTCACCTACGGCGGACGCGACCTGCGGCTGAAGAACGACACCGGGCACGGCGTGCTCATCTCCGCCCGGGCGGACGCGGGCGATCGGCGTACGAAGGTGCACGTCGAGCTGTGGAGCACCAAGCGGTGGAACGTGAAGCTCGACACCGGGTCGCGCCAGAAGGTCAAGCGCCCGGTGCGCCACCTCAAGGGCAAGCGCTGCTCGCCACGGCCTGGAGTTCCGGGATTCTCCATCGAGGTGGTGCGCACTCTCGTACGCAATGGCGACGAGGCCCGCGACCACACCTTCTCGTCGACGTACGAGGCCGTGCCGCGTATCCGCTGCCACGGCAGGCGCTGACGCTCGCGGGCGTCACCCGCGGTCGGTGGCCGCCTCCGCACGCTCGGCGGTTCGCCGAGCGCGTAGCGCGGCCGCGCGTACCGACTCGAGCTCGCCCTCGTTCGCGGCCACCAGGGAGCACGCGACCTCGGCCGTCGCCGCGGCGAACGATGCCGCGCCGGCAGCGTCGAAGCGAAGGTTCGGATTGCCGTTCTCGGTCAGCTCGGCGGCGAGGTCGGCGATGTCGGCCGCGACGTATGCGATCGTCTCCGGCCACGACGCCGCGTCCTTCCAGGTCGGCGTCGTGTCCTTGTCGTCGCGGCGCGCGTCGAGCACGGCGGCGTACGACGCGGCGTCGAGCGTGACCAGCGGCTCCAGCCGGTTGCGGAGATGATCCGCGCGCAGGGCAAGCTCTTCCGCGCCGTCCATGCGCGCGATCGAACGGCGCGCCACCTTGGCGGTGAGCGCCGCCGCGAGGGCGCCCGTCGCTGCCGCCATCGAGCCGGCCGCGGGCACGGGGTCGGCGCCGCCGACGTCATCGAGTAGCTCCTGCAGGGGGCGTTGCAGATAGTCGCCCGACTGCCAACTCATCAGGTTCGTCACCTCGTCATGAGAGACCGACGATATTTCCCTCGTCGTCGATGTCGATGCGCTCGGCCGCGGGCGACGACGACAGCCCGGGCATCGTCTGCATGGTCCCACAGATCGGGTAGATGAACCCGGCGCCGACCGACGCGCGTACCTCCCGTACGGGCAGCCGCCAGCCCGTCGGTGCTCCCTTGCGGGTCGGGTCGTCGGTGAGCGAGAGGTGGGTTTTCGCAATGCACACGGGCAGATCGCCGAACCCGTTGTGCTCGTACGACTCCAGCTGCCGGGCTGCGAGCGGCGAGACGTCGATGCCGTCGGCACCGTACATCTCGCGCGCGATCGTCTCGATCTTGTCGGCCAGCGGCATATCGTCGGGGTAGAGACGTTGGTACGTCGACGGCTGGTCGCAGGCTTCTGCGACCGCCTGCGCGAGGTCGATCGCGCCCTTTCCGCCGCGCGTGAAGTGGTTGCTGACCGCCGCGTAAGCGCCCTCCTCCGCCGCGATGTCGAGGATCGCCTGCTGCTCGCTTTCGTAGTCGGTCGGGAACGCGTTCACGGCGACGACGGGGTTCACGCCGTGCCGCCGGATGTTCGCCAGCTGGCGGCGCAGATTCGACGCGCCCGCGTACACATCGTCCGGGTTCTCGACCAGCATCGCTTCGGGCAGCGGCTTGCCCGCAGTGACGCGGTACTTGCCCGAGTGCGTCTTGAGGTCGCGTACGCCCGCGACGACGACCGCGGCGTCGGGGGTGAGACCCGACGCGCGGCACTTGATGTTGAAGAACTTCTCCGCGCCGATGTCGGCGCCGAAGCCCGCCTCGGTGACGAGGTAGTCACCGCCGTGGATCGCGATCAGGTCGGCGACGACGGATGAGTTGCCGGTCGCGATGTTGCCGAACGGCCCGCAGTGGATCATCACCGGCGTCTGCTCGACGGTCTGCATGAGGTTCGGCTTGATCGCGTCGCGCAGCAGTACGCACATCGCGCCGGCGACCTTGAGCATCTCGGCGGTCACGGGCTCGCCGTCGACGTTGTATCCGACGACGATCCGGCCCAGCCGCTCCCGCAGGTCGCGCAGCGACGTGGACAGCGCGAGCAGGGCCATCACCTCGCTCGCGGCGGTGATGTCGAAGCCCGTCTCGGCGGGTGTGCCGTTCGTACGACCGCCGAGTCCGGTCACGATCTGGCGGAGCTCGCGGTCGTTGATGTCGAGTACGCGCCGCCAGGAGACGGCGTGCGGGTCGATGCGGAGGGCGTTGCCCTTGTGGATGTGGTTGGCGAGCATTGCGGACAGCAGGTTGTGGGCGGCGGTGACCGCGTGCATGTCGCCCGTCAGGTGCAGGTTGAGCGACTCCATCGGGATCACCTGGGAGTAGCCGCCACCAGCGGCCCCGCCCTTGATGCCGAACGTCGGCCCCATCGACGGCTGGCGCAGCGCGACAACCCCGAGCTTGCCGATGTGCTTGAAGCCCTGACCGAGGCCGACTGACGTGGTGGTCTTGCCCGTACCGAGCGGCGTCGGCGTGATCGCGCTGACGACGACGTACTTGGCGCGCGGTCGGTCGCGCAGCTCGTCGATCGCATCGAGTGAGACCTTCGCCGCCGCGTTGCCGTACGGCTCGAGCAGATGCGGGCCGATCCCCATCTCGGCGGCGACCTCAGTGAGTGGACGCGGGACGGCGGCCCGGGAGATCGCGAGGTCGGACGGGATGGACGTCGCCGACTCGGTCATGGTGGCCTCCTCTTCGGCTTGTTGCGGATCGCGCAACAAACGACTGGATAACGCAACACTCCTGGCTCGATTCTGACCCGGGACCGACCGGGTCGGCAAGGGTTTCGCGATGTTGCGGCTTCCGTTCGTCCGCGAGTGGCGCAACTCCGTTGCTGAAACGCCCTGCAAGCAACGGATCTGCGCCACTCGCGAAGCTACGAGCACCCAGTGGTAGCCGTGGATGATCGTGGCGCTGGTGTGAAGGTCAAATCGTGAGGTATCGGTACGTGTGATGGTCGACGAAGCCGTAGCGCGCGTACAGCGCCAGCGCCGCGTCGTTGTGGCGCATCGTCTGCAGGTACGCCTTGTCGGCACCGTGCTCGGACGCCCAATGCAATGACGCGTCGACGATCCGGCGGCCGAGACCCTGGCGCCGATGCGACGGCGCCACCTCGACGGCGCCCAGCCCGGCCCACTCGCCCGTGACCGCGACCCTGCCGATCGCGACGAGCGGGTCGCCGATCCGGAGGAACCCGACGGTCGGAGGACCTTCGAGCACGCGACGCGCGGCCGCGGGCGTACCGGTCGCGGCGCGGCCGTAGAGGGCGAGCCAGTCGTCGTCGACCGTGTCGGCCACCGTGACACCGGACTCGTCGGCGGCGAACGGCAGTGCGTCGCGCAGGTCCGCGACCTGCACGAGCGCGTGGTCGTGCGTACCGCCGATGCCTCGCCAGCCGGCGTCGGCGAAGCCGTCGTCCCAGCGGGAACCGTCCACGACCTGTGCCCTGGGCTGAAGATCGCGTGCCGTGTAGAACGCGTCGACGCGGCTCAACGCGACCGCGAGCTCAACTCCGGGATCGCCGTGGACGGCCACCGAGTTCGCCCGGCCGGTGAAACCGTCGGCCGCCCGCAGCGACCACTCGCCGAGCGCCTCCAGCTCGATCGGCGGCCAGCCCCGTGTGCAGATCCGAGCCAGCTCCGAAGGCGCGAAGTCCATCGCCGGTCGGGTACGCCGGCGCCGGGCGCCGTCGGGTACGCGTCTCGCCGTGACGACGTCGGCCAGGCGTACGTCGACCAACTCGCCGTCGCGTCGCTCGATCGTCGCGTGTCCGTCGCCGAGGGCGACGACACGGCCGATGACGTCCGTCATCGCCGGGCCGCCGGTGGGTCCGACCTCACCCGGAACGAGTCGGCGCACGCTCACGCGTACGCCCAGCATCGACTCGTCGAGAGGCATGTGTACTCCTGTCCGTCAGGTGGACCTCACTGCCGACGCCTGTGGGCCACGCGTGATACTAGGTGGAGACGGACGAACCCGGTTCGTCACCGCGACTCTAGGAGGAATCCGTGACGTACGTCATCGCGCAGCCGTGTGTGGACGTGAAGGACCGCGGATGCGTTGACGAGTGCCCTGTCGACTGCATCTATGAGGGCAAGCGGATGCTCTACATCCATCCCGACGAGTGCGTCGACTGTGGCGCGTGCGAGCCCGTATGCCCCGTCGAGGCGATCTTCTACGAGGACGACACACCCGAGGAGTGGAAGGACTACTACGCGGCGAACGTCGACTTCTTCGACGACCTCGGCTCGCCGGGTGGCGCGGCGAAGATGGGTGAGATCGACAAGGACCACCCGATGATCGCCGCACTGCCGCCGCAGAACCAGGACTGACCTCGCAACGAGGAAACCGGTGCGAGAACGGTGACGACCATGGACACCCGGGTGCTGCGGCGCGCGGTCTCGCGACGCCTTCCCGACTTCCCATGGGACCGCCTGACCGAGGCGAAGTCGCGCGCGGCCGCCCATCCCGACGGCATCGTCGACCTCTCCATCGGTACGCCCGTCGACTCCACGCCCGATGTCGTCCAGCGCGCACTCGCCGAGTCCGCGGACTCGCCCGGCTATCCGACGACGGTCGGCACGCCGGAGCTGCGTGAGTCGGTCGTACGTTGGCTCGGGCGCCGCTTCGGTCTCGATGGTGTCGACGTCGAGGGCGTGCTTCCCGCGATCGGCTCGAAGGAGCTGATCGCCGGTCTGCCGGTGCAGCTGGGCGTCGGCCCCGGCGACACCGTCGTCATCCCGACGCTCGCGTACCCGACGTACGAGGTGGGTGCGGCTCTCGCGGGCGCTGATGTCGTCGTCAGCGACTCGACCGCAGCACTCGGTCCGCAGGCACCGGCCATCGTGTGGCTCAACTCGCCGTCGAACCCGACCGGCCGCATCCTGCCGGCGAAGCACCTGCGCAAGGTCGTCGAGTGGGCCCGCGAACGCGGCACCCTCGTGGTGAGCGACGAGTGCTACCTCGAGTGCGCCTGGGAGGGCGAGCCGCCCGTGTCGGTGCTCGACGAGGAGGTGTCCGGCGGTTCGTTCGACGGCATTCTCGCGGTTCACTCGCTGTCGAAGCGCTCCAACCTCGCCGGCTATCGAGGTGGGTTCGCGGTCGGCGACCCGCGCGTGATCGCCGAGCTGCTCGCCGTACGCAAGAACCTCGGGCTGATGATGCCCGGCCCGCAGCAGGGCGCGCTGGTCGCGGCGCTCGAAGACGACTCCCACGTCGACGCGCAACGTGCGAGGTACGCCGACCGACGCAAGCGGCTTCGGGCCGCCTTCGAGTCGGCCGGGTTCCGGATCGACCACTCCGAGGGTGCGCTCTACCTGTGGGCGACGCGTGCCGAGCCGTGCCTCGAAACGGTCGCAGCCCTTGCCGAGCGCGGCATCCTGGTCGCGCCGGGTGACTTCTACGGCGCGTCCGGCGCGCGGCACGTACGGATCGCGTTCACCGCGACCGACGAGCGGGTCGCGGCGGCCTGCGAGCGCCTCTGACGGCGCTGCCTGCTTGACTCGTTCGCCTGACGGCGATTGCCTGACGTACGAGCGCCCGCCGTCCCGGATGAACGGAGCCCCGATGAACGATGTCCCATCTGCGGCCGGCGAGCCACCGTACGGGAGTCCGCGCGACGACGGCTGGGTCGAGTTCAGCGTCGGTGACGCGCTCGGATTCGGCTGGTCGAGGTTCTGGGCGAATCCGTTGCCGTGGCTAGGACTCGTAGTCGCCTTCCTGGCGATCAGCATTGCGGTCGAGTTCATCGTCAACGGCTTCGAGCTCGAGATCGACGACGTCACCGAGCCGGTAGGGTTCTCGGGCGCCGCTCTGCTCGGCTCGATCCTGTCCGGGATCGTGACAGTTCTGATGACTGCGGTGTTGACGAAGGCCGCGCTGGACGAGACGTACGGCCACAAGGCGACGATCGGCGGTGCGCTCGATGTTCGCAACGTGATGGCGCTGCTGCTTGCCTCGGTGATCGTCGGCGTTCTGACGGCGGTCGGGCTGCTCCTGTTCATCATCCCCGGCCTGGTCGTCATGTTCCTGACCTATTACGCGATCGCTTTCGTGCTCGACAAGAACCACGACGCGATCACGGCGATCAAGGCGAGCGCATCGCTGGTCTCCGCGAACGTCGGGAGACTGCTGCCGCTCGCGCTCGCCGTCGTCGGCATCAACATCGTCGGAGCGCTGGTGTTCCTCGTGGGTCTGCTGATCACGATCCCGATCACGACGCTCGCGACGACACACGCGTTCCGCACCGTGCAGGGCGAGCGGGTCGCCTGACGCTTGCCGCTAGGCGCGCGAACCGTAGCGAAGTCCGTCGAGCAGCAGCTCGACCATACGCTGTCCCTTCTCGGGCCCGTCGGCGTTGCCGGGAACGGACAGCATCGCGATCGCGTGCAGCAGCTCCGTCGGGTCGACGTCGGGGCGGACCTCACCGGTTGCCGCGGCGGCGTCGAGGAGTGCGCCGAGCGCGGGACGCAGGCGCTCGGAGAAGTACGTCGGCAACGGGTCGAACGCGGGGTCGCCCGAGTGGAGGGCCGTGTGGAGCCCGCGCTTGGCAGCGATGAAGTCCAGGTATCGCCGCAGCCACCGGGTCAGGGCCTCGCCGGGCGGGTACTCGGCCGCCAGCGTCGGGGCGGCGTCGGCGCAGGCATCGACCTCGTGCCGAAACACGGCGACGACCAGATCCGAGCGCTGCGGGAAGTGGCGGTAGATGGTGCCGACGCCGACGCCGGCACGGGATGCGATCTGCCGCATCGGAGCATCCACGCCCGCCTCGGCGAACACGGCCTTTGCCGCCGCGCGTACCGCGTCGACGTTGCGCTGTGCATCGGAGCGAAGCCGGCGTGGCGCCCGCTCGGTCGACTCGGTGTCGGGCACGTCCCTCCTCGGGTTGATAACTGGAACAGTGTTCCGTATAGTTCCGGAAAGGCGTTCCGGTTATCGCTCAGCCTACGGCATCGCGGAACGGCGCACACCTCGACCACATTTCAGGAGGCAGCCATGCAGTACCGCACGCTCGGACGAACCGGCATCAAGGTCAGTCCCTACGCGCTCGGCGCGATGATGTTCGGACCGTTCGGCAACCCCGACCACGAGGATGCGACGAAGATCATCCATCGGGCCCTCGACGCGGGCATCAACTTCATCGACACGGCCGACGCGTACTCGGGCGGCGAGTCCGAGGAGATCGTCGGCAAGGCGTTGAAGAGGTGTCGCGACGACGTCGTACTCGCCACCAAGGCACGGCTCCCGATGGGCGATGACCCCAACCGACAGGGAGCCTCCCGGCGCTGGCTGGTGCGTGCGCTGGACGACTCGCTGCGACGTCTGGACACCGATCACGTCGACCTGTTCCAGATTCACCGGCCCGACCCCGACACGGATATCGAGGAGACGCTGTCGGCTCTCACCGATCTGGTCCGTGCCGGCAAGGTACGCGCCATCGGCAGCTCCGCCATGCCGCCGTCGGAGATCGTGGAAGCACAGTGGGTCGCCGAGCGCCGCGGCCTGCAGCGGTTCCGTACGGAGCAGCCGAGCTACTCGATTCTCGCCCGCGGTATCGAGACCGAGGTCCTCCCGGTCGCCGAGCGTTACGGCATGGGTGCGTTGGTGTGGAGCCCGCTCGCGAAAGGGATGCTCACGGGGCGGGTGCGGAAGGGGCAGCAGACCGACCTGCGCCGCGCCGCCATGCCCGCCTTCGCCGACCAGTTCGGCGACGAGCGTCGACTCGACGTCATCGAACGGCTCATCTCCTTGGCCGACGAGGCCGGCGTGAAGCTGACACATCTCGCGATCGCCTTCGCCATCGCACACCCCGGCGTCACGTCCGCGATCGTCGGGCCGCGCACGATGGACCACCTCGACGACCTGCTCGCTGGCGTCGACCTCACCCTCTCGGACGAAGTCCTCGACAAGATCGACGAGATCGTCCCTCCGGGCACCGACATCGGAACCCGCGACGTGGCCGCGTACGTCCCCCCGGCTCTCGCGAGCCCGAGCCTGCGCCGCCGGCCGGTCGACGAGCGGGCAGCCGCCTGATTCCTTGATCGTCAACCGAGAAAGGACCTATGAGCATGTCGACCAAGCAGCACCCCATCGGAACCGGCTTCGATGCGGCCTCGACCGCCGCCGACGTCGTTGCCGGCGTAGACCTGTCCGGCACGAACGTCGTCATCACCGGTGGCCACGCGGGAATCGGTCTGGAGGCCACTCGTGCCCTGGCCAGTGCCGGTGCGTCGGTCACGGTCGCGGCCCGCAACGTCGACCGCGCGACGGCCGCGGTCGCGGGAATCGAGCGCGTCGTCGTCAGTCAGCTGGATCTACTCGACCCGGCGTCGATCGACGCCTTCGCCGGCCGCTGGCTCGACTTCGGTCATCCACTGCACATCCTGATCAACAACGCCGGTGTGCCGGCACCTGCCGAGCTCGTCTCTGATGCGCGTGGCTACGAGGTGCAGTTTGCGACCAACCATCTCGGGCACTTCCACTTGACTCTCGGCCTACTGCCCGCGCTACGCGCGGCGGGTCGCGCACGGGTGGTCAATGTGTCGTCCGGCGCGCAGAGGTTCGGCGAGATCCGCTGGGACGACCCGCACTTCGCCGACGGCTCGTACGACCCCAACGTTGCGTACGCCCAGTCCAAGCTCGCGAACGTCCTGTTCGCCGTCGAGCTGGACCGCCGGTTGGCGAGCGAAGGGGTCAACGCGTACGCGGTGCACCCGGGCATCGTCGTCGGCACGGCCCTGAACAGCGCGGCCGGTGCGGAAGGTCTGCGCGCAATGGGGCTCGTCGATGACGCCGGCCGGCCGATCATCGATCCCGCGCATGGCAAGAAGACGCCCCAGCAGGGGGCGAGCACGACCGTCTTCGCGGCCACCAGCCCGCTGCTCGCCGAGATCGGCGGGGTCTACCTCAGGGACAACGACATCTCGCCGTTGGACGACGAGCCGAGGCCGATGTCCCCTGACGGGCCGCCGACCGATGCGATGTCGCACTCCATCGATCCCGCCTCCGCCGAGCGCCTCTGGGTGCTGAGTGAGGAGCTGGTCGCCGTCTGAGGCAGTGTCGCTGTCTACCAGCTCCCTCGTCGGGCGGCGCATCTACCCCGAGCCGGGGGCCGGTTTGCGGGCCTTCACCCGGTCATCATGGCCCTGCGGACACATTCGCGGAGCAGGCTGCGCCGCCGTTCGTGGAGCTTCTGCGGTTCGTCGGCGGTTGCCGCGTAGACGTTGCTGACAGGCGACCACGCCATGGACATCGTGATGACCATGGCCATCACGTCGAACGGGTCACCCTGCACTACGACGCCGGCGGCCTGCGCATCGGCGATGGCTCCCAGTTTGTGGTCGTCGAGACGGTCCGGCGCGTCGACGAGATGACCGGATGGGCGGCGCTCGAGGCGCGCCCAGGTTGCCAACCGGATGAGGTCGGGACGACGAAGGTATTCGTCGTAGAGGCGTACGGCCCAACCCGCGAGGTCGGTGGCGTCGATCGGGACAACGTTGACGATTCGTTCCAGCGAATCGGCGAAGATGGCGTCGAACAGCCCTTCCTTGTTGCCGAAGTAGGCGTAGAGCTGCGCCTTGTTGGTCGTCGCGGCGGCAACGATCCGATCGACGCGCGCACCGGCGATCCCGTGTTCTGCGAACTCCTGCGTCGCCACGTCCACAATGCGCTCCCTGGTGGCGGCGCCGCGGGACGTCATCGGTCGATCGGCCATTTCACGAGGATAGCAAACAGACCAGTCGGTTTGTTTTCCGTTGCGCCACGGGTTAGTGTCAAATAGACCGAACAGTCTGTTTTGGGAGTACGTATGAGAGGCACAACTGGGTGGCGGGCGGATGACACCGCCACGCTTCGGCGAGTGACCCTCGAACGTCGCGAACTGCGGCCCGACGACATCGCGGTGCAGGTGAACTACTGCGGCGTCTGCCATACCGACCTGCATGCAGTCCGCGCCCATACCGGCAGAGGAGGCGCGCCGTTGGTGCCGGGCCACGAGTTCACCGGAGTGGTGACCGACACGGGTACCGACGTCACTGCATTCGCCGTCGGGGACCCGGTCGCCGTCGGCAACATCGTCGACTCGTGCGGAGTCTGCGGGATGTGTGCAGCCGGCCAAGAGAACTTCTGCCGGGAATTCCCGACGCTGACCTACGGGGGAACCGACCGCCACGACGGGACGACCACCCTGGGGGGATACGCGCGCGAGTACGTCGTGCGCGATCGATTCGCGTACCGGTTGCCTACCGGCCTCGACGCCGCTGGCGCCGCCCCGCTGTTGTGCGCCGGAATCACGGTGTGGGAGCCGCTTCGCGCGCTTGGCGTAACCTCTGGCACCCGCGTTGCCGTGATCGGGCTCGGCGGTCTCGGCCATCTCGCGGTGAAGCTGGCTGTGGCACTCGGCGCCGACACCACGGTCGTCACCCGCTCCGCAGGCAAGGCCGACGACGCTCGTCGACTCGGCGCCCACGACGTTCTGGTCTCCACGGAGTCGCAACAGATGGACGGCGCCCGTGACCGGTTCGACGTAGTGATCGACACCGTCTCCGTTGCCCACGACCTGGAGCCGTATCTCCGCCTCCTCGCCATGGACGGCACGCTCAGCCAGGTCGGGTACCTCGGGCCGCTGACCGTGCAGGCGACCGATCTTCTCATCGGGCGCAAGAAGCTCAGCTCAGCGGGAAGTGGCGGCCGTCCCGCGACCGCCGCCATGCTGGACTTCTGCGCCGAGCACGGGCTCACCGCCGACATCGAGCTGCTGCCGTCGGGACGCGTCAACGAAGCCTTCGACCGCCTGCAGCGCAACGACGTCCGTTACCGCTTCGTGCTCGACCTGTCCGACCTGTAGAAATGCCTGGCGTGTGAGAACGAGCCGCTCAGACGACCCCGTCGGCGACGAGCGCATCGATCTCCCCGGTCGACATCCCCAGCTCACCCAGAATCGCCCGAGTGTGCTCGCCGAGCGACGGCACCGGATCCATCCGCGGCTCGTCGGGGCCGAAGCCCGGGGGTGCCAACGACGGCACGGTGCCGGTCGGCGTCGCCAGCTCGTGCCAGCGGCCGCGGGCCGCGAGCTGCGGGTGCTCCCACACGTCGCGCATCTCGTTGACCCGTGCGTACGCGACCGGGATCGCGGCGAGAGCGGAGGTCGCCTCGTCGGCCGTCAGCGCCGAGAACCGGTGCGAGATGATCGCGCCGAGCTCCTCGCGGTTGTGGTTGCGGGCGGCGTTCGACGCGTACGAGGGATGGGTCGCGATCGCGGCGTCGCGCAGGAACTCCGTGCAGAACGCGAGCCATTCGCGCTCGTTCTGGATCGCCATCATCACGACCTTGCCGTCGCCGGTCGCGAACGGCCCGTACGGGTAGATCGTCGCGTGCGCCGCGCCCGCGCGCTGCGGTGGCTCGGCACCGTCGTACGCGTAGTACAGCGGGAAGCCCATCCACTCGACGGTGGCCTCGAGCATCGAGACGTCGAGGTGCGCGCCCGTGCCCGATTGTCCGCGCTCCAGCAGCGCGGCCAGAATCGAGCTGTACGCGTACATGCCGGCCGCGATATCGGACACGGAGATGCCGACCTTCGCGATCTCGTCCGGGCCGCCGGTGACCGACAGCAGCCCGGCCTCGCTCTGCACCATCAGGTCGTACGCCTTCATCCGCTCGTACGGTCCGGGGCTGCCGTAGCCGGAGATGTCGCACACGACGAGGCGCGGGTTGAGCCGTTGGAGAGCCTCGGCGCCGAGACCGGCACGAGTGGTGGCGCCGGGAGCGAGGTTCTGGATGAACACGTCCGCCGAGGCCAGCAACTGTCTCGCGACGTCGAGTCCGCGCGGATCCTTGATGTCGAGAGTGAGCGACTCCTTGTTGCGATTGGTCCATACGAAGTGCGAGCTCAGGCCGTCGACCCGCGAGTCGTACGCCCGTGCGAAGTCGCCGACGCCGGGTCGCTCGAGCTTGATCACCCGGGCGCCCAGGTCGGCGAGCTGCCTACTCGCGTACGGTGCGGCGATGGCCTGTTCGAGTGACACGACGGTCACCCCGCGAAGTGGCTGCATCCGGACCTACACCACCAGGCTGAGCGCGATGATCATCGGCAGCGAGACGACGGATGCGAGCGCCGTGACGAACGTGAGCGCCTTGAGCGCACCGCGCGTCGAGACACCCAACAGCGTCTGGAACATCCAGAAGAAGTTGCTGTTGACCTGGAGGGCGAACAGCGCGCCCGCGCCGATCGCCAGGCCGATGATCGCTGCGGGTACGTCCAGCTCGCCCATGATCGGAGCGAGGATGCCCGCGGCGGTGATCGCGGCGACCGAGATCGAGCCGATGGCGAGGTGCAGGAGGGCGGCGACGAACCAGGCGAGCAGGATGCTGACAACGACGGGTGTGCCCGACTCCGCTGAGAACAGGTCCTCGAGCACCTTGTCCAGGCCGGTCGCTGCGATGACGGCACCGAGCGATCCGCCGACACCGGTGATCAGCAGGATCTGACCAGTGGTGTCGAAGCCCTTGGTCAGCGCCTCGTCGGTGCGGGCGCGGCCCATCGACCAGCGGGCGAGCAGGTACGCTCCGAGCAGGCCGACGAACAGTGCGAGCACCGGGTTGCCGATGAACCGTAGGAACTCGGAGTCGGCCCCGGCGGCATCGGCGATGGCGGCCGTCGCGATCATCACCAGCGAGACCAGGATCGGCAGCAGCGACACGAGGAGCGGGACCTGCCTCGGTGCGCTCTCGGCCGAGTCATCGTCCGCAGTGTTGCTGCGTTCGGCAGCGAGAGCCTCTTCCTCGAGCAGCGCCTCGGACGCGTGCTCGTCCTTGTCCGGGTCCCAGAAGCCGAGTCGCAGGACGCGTCCGTAGATGAACGTCGTGAGCACGGCGGTGATCAGGCCGATCGGCACGCCGTACAGGAGCATGGTGCCCAGGGGTACGCCGAGCAGGCCGGCGATGGAGACGGTGCCGAGACCCGGTACGACGAACACGTACCCGACGAGGATGCCGGCACTCAGCGCGCCACCCATCATCCCGAGGCCGTTGCGGCCCAGCTGGGGTGCGGCCGAACGCGCCAGCGGCGACGCGAGCACGAGCTGCACGTCGACGTAGATGGACGGGAAGATCGTGGTGAGCACGGCGCTCATCGCGTACGGCAGCCGGCGCGGGCCGAGGACGCGCAACAGCAGCTCGACCAGGCGTTGCAACGCGCCCATCGCGAACATCAGCGAACCCATCAGCACGCCGAACCCGATCAAAAGCCCGACCTCGACCATGATGCTGCCGAACCCGTCGGCGATCGTGGTGATGGTCGTCTCCATACCAAGACCCGTCGCGAGCCCGAGGTACAGACAGCCGATCACCAGCGAGATCACCGGATCGACCTTGACGACGATGATCAGCGCGATGATGCCGATGATCGCGATCGCGGTATGTAGGGCTTCCACGCTCAGTCCTCCGTTGGTCGGCCCCGTCGCGGCGCGAATCGCACCGGACCGATCGGATCATATGGACCGCCAGTTGGCTAGAGGGGGGGTCCTACCCGCGATAACGATCGTGCGGGTGCCGCGACCTACGCGACGTCGACGTGCACGTGGTCGAGGTGGCGCAGCGTCTGCTGGTTCGGGCCGTCGGGCGCGTCGTAGTCCCGCCAGCCGGAGGAGGAGCGCGACGCCGTCCAGATCTTGTCGTCGTAGATGACGGTCTTCACGTCGAGCCGCTCGGCGTTCGCGACTGCGTAGTGGGCGAGGCTCCACCCGGCGAGGTTCGCGTTCGCGTTCACCGGCGTGAAGAAGAAGTCGACGGCGCGGCCCTCGTAATGCGCAGAGTCCGAGGAGTGTCCGCTGTCGATGCCGCCCGACTCGAACCCGCCGACGGAGAGCTCGCCGAACGCCGACCTGACGTCACGCAGCATCAGGTTCGCATTCTCGGTCAGACCGTTGCGGCGTTCGGACTGCCCGCTGTCGTCGGGGGAGTCGATCGTGCACGAGAAGGTCGCCGGGCTGTTGCCGGTCAGCGCCGAGGCGAGCGCTCGCGCGGGTAGCTCGTGTTGCTCGTACGCGCCACCGTCGGCCGACCTCTGAACTGCCTGTGCGGCGTCGTGGAGGTCCATCGACTCGTAGCCGTCGACCTCCTCGAGCTGGTCGTAGAAGGCGCCGATCGCGTACGGGGGCCGGAGAATCTGGCGAACCGTGCCCCAGCCTTGGGACGGGCGCTGCTGGAAGAGTCCGACGGAGTCGCGGTCGCCATGCTCGACGTTGTGGATCTTGGACTCCTGGAACGCCGTCGCGATCGCGATCGAGACGGCGCGCGCGGGCAGGCCGCGCTGCTGCGCGATGGCCGCCATCAGGGAGGCGTTCTCCGCCTGCTCGGTGTCGATCTCGACGTCGGTGCCGTCCTCGAACTCGACCGAGCACACGCCCGTACGCGCGAGTGGGTTGATGCCGCTGCGCCAGGCGACGATGCCCGCGCCGACGACGAGCACCAGGACGATCGTCAGCGGCAGTAGGTACAGACGGCGGCGGCGCGGCGGCGTGTCCGCGGCCGTGGTCATCGGAGAGTGTCCATGGTCAGTTCGCGTGCAGCGCGGCGTTGAGCTCGATGCGTCGGCCGGAACGCGGGTGTGCCTCGATCGCCCCGGTCTGGCTGTTCGTCCACAGCTGCAACCCGTCGGAGCCCGACAGCTCCGCTGCCTTCACGACGGTGCCATCGGGCAGCGCCACCTTCGTACCGGCCGTCACGTAGCAGCCCGCGGCGACCACGCAGTCGTCGCCGAGCGAGATGCCGAGCCCGGAGTTCGCACCGAGCAGGCAGTTCTTGCCGACGCTGATGACCTGCTTGCCGCCGCCCGACAGCGTGCCCATGATCGACGCGCCGCCGCCGACGTCGGAGCCGTCGTCGACGACGACGCCCGCGGAGATGCGTCCCTCGACCATCGAGTGGCCGAGGGTGCCGGCGTTGTAGTTGACGAAGCCCTCGTGCATGACGGTCGTACCGTCGGCGAGATGCGCGCCGAGGCGTACACGATCGGCGTCGCCGATGCGAACACCCGAAGGAACGACGTAGTCGGTCATGCGGGGGAACTTGTCGACGCTGGTGACGGTGACGTGCCGGCCGGCCGCTCGGGCGCGCATCCGGGTCTCCTCGAAGCCGTCGACCGCGCAGGGCCCGATCGAGGTCCACACGACGTTGGTGAGTACCCCGAAGATGCCGTCGAGACTCTGCCCGTGCGGTTGTACCAGTCGGTGCGAGAGCAGGTGCAGCCGTAGGTACGCGTCGTACGCGTCGCGCAGCGGCTCCGCGAGGTCGTCGATGACGGTGCGGACGACGACCCTGCGCACCCGGCGCACGTCGTCGTCGCCCTCGAGGGCGGTGAGGCCGCGGGGCTCGCGGATGTCATCGGGCGAGCCGAGCCGCGGAGTCGGGTACCAGACGTCGAGGACCGATCCGTCGGTCGTGACGGTCGCGATTCCGAAGGCCCAGGCACGATCGGCCGAGGGAGAAGTCTGGGTCATG
The DNA here is from genome assembly GCF_025790165.1 of Solicola gregarius. Classification (GTDB taxonomy): domain Bacteria; phylum Actinomycetota; class Actinomycetes; order Propionibacteriales; family Nocardioidaceae; genus Solicola; species Solicola gregarius. The sequence continues at coordinate 734,979 of NZ_CP094970.1, read as the reverse complement.
TATCCAACGCTACCGAGTGACGCACGGTCACCGTGACGGTACGTTGATGTGATGGCGCTCGCAGTGTTCAAGGACCTCGTCATCGACGTGTCGGATGCGGACCGCATGAGCGACTTCTGGGCGGCGGCGCTCGGCCTCGGGGTGCACCGGTACGACACCGAGGACATCGTGCTGCGCGGGCCGACGCCGCACCACGCGGTTTGGATCAACGCGGTTCCGGAGGAGCGAACCGTCAAGCAGCGCGTGCATCTCGACGTGCATGCGGAGTCCGTTGCCGAGTACGAGGCGATGGGCGCGGCGGTGTTGCCCGAGTACGCCGGCCTGCCGTGGACGGTCATGGGCGACCCCGAAGGCGGTGAGCTGTGCGTCTTCGTACGCGACGAGGTGCCCTCATACCGGCTGTACGAGGTCATCGTCGACTGTGTCGACCCGGTGCGCCTCGCAACGTGGTGGGGCGACGTCCTCGGCGCCCGAACGGGGGAGCAGGACGACTTCGCGTACCTCGACGAGATCCCGGGCGCGCCGTTCGAGTCGCTGGTGTTCACCCCCGTACCCGAGCCGAAGACGGTCAAGAACCGAATCCACTGGGACGTCACGGTCGAGAGCGCCGACGCCCTGGAGGATCTCAAGGGCGACGGCGCCTCGGTGCTTCGTGATCGTGACCCAGCGATCGGCTGGACGGTCATGGCCGATCCCGAGGGCAACGAGTTCTGCGTGTTCACCGACTAGACGACATCGCGTCGCTTGGTGATGAACAGCGTGATCGCTGCGCCGACGACGACGTAGAGCGCGAGCACGACGAGCCCTTGGTCGACCGGTACGACGGACTCGACACCCGGCGGCGCCTCGCCCAACCCTTCGGTGAGCCACTGGGAGACCACCGATCCGGCGTTGACACCGGGCAGGATCTCGCGGATCGGCTCGAGGCCGGTCAGGGTCTCCGCCATCGACGAGATGAGCAGCTCCACGCCGAGGACCCACACGACACCGAGCCCGATCGGCAGCGCGACGCTGCGCATGGTGGCGCCGAGCATCGCACCCAGCACCGCCCACATCATCATGATGAGCACGCCCGCGGCGTACCCCGCGATCAGCGACAGCGCGCTCGGCCACGCGAAGTCGACACCCTCGGCCAGGCCGACGCCGACCGAGCTCGCGAGGCCGAGGACGTACAGGACGGCGACGCCGATCGCGAGGGCGACGAGGAGGGCACCGAGCTGTCCGGCGACGGTCGTCGCGCGACCGGGACGCTGCGTGAGCAGGGTCTTGACCGTTCCGAACCCGTGCTCGCCGCCGAACATGATTGCGCCGAGTACGAGCGCCAGCGCCCCGGCGAACACCGGGAAGGCGCCGAGCGTGTTGGTGTTGATCTGGTCGGGCATCATCCCGGCCAGGATCGCCGAGCTCGGCACGTCGCCGATGAACCCGTTCTCGTCGCCGGAGGTGTACGACATGTACGGGACGACGTACCCGAAGATCTGGTTGAGCACGATGGCCGCCGCGAGCAGCGTCCATACTGCGGGTCGTTTGCGGAGCTTGAACAGTTCCGCGCGCATGACGTCATACATGGCTGGGCTCCTTGGTTGCCTCGGTGTTGGTCAGTTCGAAGAAGACGTCCTCGAGCTCGCGTTCCTCGCGGCGCAGCTCGAGGACGTCGATGCCCGACTCGACGAGCGCGCGGTTGACGTACGCCGTGTGCGACTCATCGACGGACAATCGCAAGGTGTCGTCGTCGACCGCGACGTCGCTCACTTCGGGCAGACTCTGTACGACCTGGATCGCCCGCTTCGGCTCGGTCGTCGTCACCCGCAGCTCGGCGGCGCCACGCAGGTCGGCCACGGTGCTCTCGGTCAGCACCGTGCCGTTGTTGATGACGCCGACGCGGTCGCAGACCTGCTGCACCTCGCGCAGCAGATGGCTGGACAGCACCACGGTGCGGCCCTCGTCGCCGAGCGAGCGGATCAGTCCGCGCATGTCGCGCATGCCCGCGGGGTCGAGGCCGTTCGTCGGCTCGTCGAGGATCACCAGGTCGGGATCCTTCAGCAGCGCCGCGGCGACTCCGAGGCGCTGCTTCATGCCGAGTGAGTAGCCGCTGAACTTGTCGCCGGCGCGGTCGCTCAGGTCGACGATCGCCAGCACCTCGTCGATGCGGGCGCGATCGACCCGCGCGTACCGTGCGAGGACGCGAAGGTTGTCGCGCCCCGACAGGAACGGGTAGAACCCGGGACCCTCGATCAGCGCACCGATCCGGGCGAGCGCCTCAGGATCGCCGGGTGCCCGCCCCAGAACGCTGACCTCTCCGCTCGTCGGCGTGATGAGGCCGAGCAGCATTCGGGCCGTGGTGGTCTTGCCGGCACCGTTCGGACCGAGGAACCCGTACACCTCACCGCGCTGGACGGTGAGGCTGATCGAGTCGACGGCGCGTACGCCGTTCGGGTAGTGCTTGGAGAGGCCGCGTACCTCGACGGCCGGTTCGCTTCGCATGGTGACTCCCGCTGTGGTGACGATCGATGGTTCGATCGTCACCCTCGGGCGGGGTCTGCGTCGTCGCCTGAGGGGCGGCACCTGACGTACGCCGAGTGGCGTATCCGGCGCCGGCGGTCGGCGGAACGAATCGACATCCAGTTCGGGACTTCTGTTCGTCCGCGAGTGGCGCGAGTTTGTTGCTCAAATGCCTCAAAAACAACGGACTTGCGCCACTCGCGCCACGGGCACCCGCACGGCGCGCGCCCGCGCTCAGCGTCGGCGTGCGGTCAGCACGAGGTACGCTCCGCTGAGCGCGGCGAGTGCTGCCCCGAGGGTCGCGGTGACGCCTAGGCCATGCGACAGCGTTGCGCCGCCGAGGAGTGTCCCGAGGCCGATCCCCGCGTAGATCGCCGATGAGTTGAGGCCCACCACGAGCGGGGTCGCGTCCGGTGCCGCGGCGATCAGGCGATGCTGCTGAGGCGGCGTCTGGCACCAGCTGCTGGCGCCCCAGGCGAGCATCAGGAGTGCCGTGAGCGCGAGTATGTGCAGCTCGGCCACGACGCAGAGTGCGAACGTGGCAAGGCAGGCGGTCATCACCACGTAGCCGGACGCCAAGACCCGGCCGGCACCCCAGCGGTCCGTCCCGACGCCCGCGGCGAAGTTGCCGACGACCGCGCCGACGCCGTACGCGAACAACAGCCACATGGTTGCCGAACCGCCGGCGTCGAGGGCGCCGAGCGTTGGAACGCTGTACGCGTACAGCGTGTAGCTCGCGCCCATGCCGAGCACGGTCAGAGGCAGCACGGCGATCACCTTGGGATTTCGCAGCACGCTGAGCCGGGTTCGCAAGGCGACGTACGGGCGAGCGGGGAGCACCGGCGTCGTCGCCAAGACGCCGATGGCGGCGACCAGACCGAGGCCGGCAACCGCGCCGAGTGCCGTACGCCACCCCAGCTCTCGGGCGGCGAGGTTGCCGAGTGGAACACCGAGCGCCGTCGCGATGGTCAGGCCGCCGACCACGACCGCCAGGGCGCGCGCGCGTTGTTCCGGCCGGACGAGCGATGCGCTCACGGCACCGGCGTTCGGCGTGTACGCGGCGGCGCCCGCGGCCGCCAGCACCCGGGTTGCGATGAGAACGGCGAACGACGGCGCGAGTGCGGATCCGACGTTGGCGATGGCGAGGACGACCAACGCCCAGGTGAGTAGCGTCCGCGGAGGGATTCGGTTGGTTGCAGTGGCGATGACCGGCGACAGGACCGCGTAGGCGATGGCGAACACCGTGATCGATTGTCCGGCGGCCGCCCGTGAGACGTCGAGGCTGTCAGCGATCGACGGAAGGAATCCGGCGACGATGAACGCATCCGTACCGACAGCGAACGTACCCAAGGCCAGCGTGAGAGTGGATCTGAGCCCGCGCTGTCCCGGCTGCTCACGTGTGTCGGCCGTAACCTGATTCGGGATCTTTGGCATCCCTATTCCTTCCGTGCGGAAACGGTGGTCGGTTTCGATCGGATGAGGCTCAGGCGCCCGTCACGGAGAAGGCGCGACGGGTGCGGCGTACGCTCGCCGGCGGCGCCGCGGCCATCACGTCCGCGATGGTCTGGGCGCTCAGCTCGCGGCGCCATGCGACCTCGGCGCGGCGCATGGCGATGGACACGCCACAGGGGCTCGCGAACTCTCGCCCGGCACCCACGCCGCTGCGGCCGCGTTGCCTGATCTCCGTGCATCGGAACGCCTCGTCGGGCCCCTCGATGGCAGCGACGACGTCCATCAGCGTGATCTGTTCCGGTGCGCGGGCGAGGGTGAAGCCGCCACGTGCGCCCGTTGTCGAGGTGAGGACGCCGGCCCGGACGAGCGCCTGCAGGCGCTTCTTCAGGTACTCCGGCGGGAGGTCGAACCACTCGGCGAACCGCTGGATGGGCACTGGGCGCGTGTCCTCGAGCCAGGCCAGCGTCACGCAGCAGTGCAGGCCCCATTCGACGCCTTCGCTCATTCGCATAACAGGGATACTACATGTCTCTATTCGATTCCACCCGCGAAGCGCCGGATCCGCTGCGATGACGTTGGCGTCGACTCGCTCAGGTCGTCCAGCCGGGCTTGACCAGCCCGCTCTCGTACGCGACCACGACGAGTTGTGCGCGGTCGCGTACGCCGAGCTTGATCATCGACCTGCTCACGTGGGTCTTCGCGGTGGCGGGGCTCACGACCAGCTGGTCGGCGATCTCGTCGTTCGAGAGTCCCTGGCCGACCAGTGCGACGATCTCGCGCTCGCGCTCGGTGAGCAGGTCGAGCTCGGCCGACACCGTGGACTCGCGGCTGCGCTGGGCGAACTCCCCGATCAGCCGGCGGGTGACCCGCGGCGACAGCAGTGCCTCGCCGCTCGCGACGGCACGTACTCCGCCGAGCAGCTCGGTCGGCTCGGTGTCCTTGACCAGGAAGCCGCTTGCGCCGAGGCGGATCGCCTCGAACACGTACTCGTCGAGGTCGAACGTGGTCAGGATGACGATTCGGGTCGCCTCGAGCTCCTGATCGGCGGTGATCGTGCCCGTCGCCTGCAGTCCGTCGGTGCCGGGCATCCGGATGTCCATCAGCACGACGTCCGGGTGCTCGCGGCGTACCAGGGTCACCGCCTCGTCGCCGTCGGACGCCTCGCCGACGACCTCGATGTCGGGCTCGGCGTCGAGCAGCGCACGCAGCCCGGCGCGTACGAGGAGCTGGTCGTCGGCGAGCGCGACGCGGATCATCGGTCGTCCGTCCGTAGGGTCACCGTGACGCGTACGCCGCCGGCAGGCGCCCGCGTCACCTGCAGGGTGCCGCCGAGTGTCGACGCGCGCTCCTGCATGCCACGAAGGCCGTTGCCCCACGCGATTCGGTCGGCGTCGACATCGCCGTTGTCGTCGATCCGCAAGGTCAGCATGTCAGCACCGTAGTCGAGATCGATCGATGCGCGGTCCGCGTCGGCATGTCGCACGACATTGGTGATGGCCTCCTGGATGATCCGATGTGCGGCCGTCTCGACCGCCGACGGGAGCGGTCGCTCGGTGCCGGTCACGTGCTGGCTCACCGTCAGGCCGGCATGTGCGCTGCGCTCGATCAGGGACTCCAGCGAGCGGAACCGCGTCAACGGCTGGCGCGGGGCGGCCTCGTCGTGCTCGCGCAGCAGGTCGATCAGCGACCGAAGGTCGCCGAGCGCCTCCTTGCTCGAGGTCTTGATGGTCTCCAGCGCCGGTGCGACGCGCTCCGGCTCGCGGTCGATCAGGTGCAGGGCGACGCCGGCTTGCACGTTGATCAGAGACATGTGGTGGGCGACGACATCGTGCAGCTCACGGGCGATGCGCAGCCGCTCCTCGTTCGCCTTTCGGCGCTCGGTCTCGGCCCGGGCGCGCCTCGACACGGCAGAGCGCTCGACTCGCACTCGGACGAACTCGCCGACGACGAGTATCAGCAGCATCCAGGCCGCGACGCCGAATGCGGCGGGCCACGACCACGGCTCGTCCCGTACGACATGGATCGTGACGATCAACCCGGCGTACATGATGCCGCCACCGACCCATGCGACGATGCGATTGCCCTGCACGATGTTGCCGATCAGGGCGATGCCGACGCTGGCGATGACCGGCCCGTACGGATAGCCCCGGGCCATGTACACGAGGGTGAGCGCCAGGACGACGCCGAGCACGGTGATCGGGTACCGCCGCAACAGCAGCAGGCTCAGCGGACAGATCAGCGTGATCGCGATGGCAAGCGCGTCAGCGTCGCGTCCGGGCTGATGCTCGCCCGCGTTGATCGTGCCCATCAAGGTGACGAACGTCAGTACGGCGACGGCGACGTACGGCCAGATCCGGCGCAGGCCGGTGCTCTGCGGTGCGTCCTGACTCACGCGTCGACTCCTCGCTCATGGCCGTGCATACCCGTTGGCACGGTCCCAGGCAGCAACGTTATGCGACGCCGGCCCTTGAAACATCGGTCAGTGGACGCAGCCGGTCGTACGCCGCGCGGAGTACGACGCGGGGAATGATGGAATGAGCCATGCCTTCGATCGACCTGAGCTCCGATGTCGTCTCGCTCACCGCCGCGCTCGTCGACATCGAGTCGGTGAGTCTCGACGAGCGCGCGATCGCCGACGCCGTGGAGCGGGAACTGGTGGCGCTGCCGCACCTTTCGGTCGTACGCGACGGCCACACGATCGTCGCGCGTACGTCGCTCGGCCGTGCGGAGCGGGTCGTCATCGCGGGCCACCTCGACACCGTGCCGGTCAACGACAACCTGCCGTCCCGTCTCGATGGGGAGTTCCTGCACGGGCTCGGATCCTGCGATATGAAGGGCGGTGTCGCGATCGCCCTGCGGCTCGCGGCGACGGTCGCCGAACCCGTACGCGACGTGACGTACGTCTTCTACGAGGCGGAGGAGATCGAGGCGAAGTACAACGGCCTGGGGCGGCTGGCCCGCGAGCACCCCGACCGGCTCGATGGCGACTTCGCGATCCTGATGGAGGCGTCCAACGCCGTCGTCGAGGCGGGATGCCAGGGGACGTTGCGGGTCGAGGTCATCACCCGGGGAGAACGCGCGCACTCGGCACGCTCCTGGATGGGATCGAACGCGATCCATGCCGCGAGCCCGGTGCTGGCGCGGCTGGTGGCGTACGAGCCGCGCTCACCGGTCATCGACGGCCTGACGTACCGCGAGGGCCTCAACGCGGTCGGCGTACGCGGCGGGGTTGCGGGCAACGTGGTGCCCGACGAGGCGCGGGTGACGGTGAACTACCGCTTCGCGCCAGACCGCACAGCAGACGAGGCGCTCGCCCACGTACGCGAGGTGTTCGCGGGGTTCGAGCTGGAGGTGACCGACCTCGCACCCGGTGCACTGCCGGGCCTGGACCGCCCGGCGGCCGCTGCGTTCGTCGAGGCGGTCGGGGGAGTGGCGAACCCGAAGTTCGGCTGGACCGACGTCGCGCAGTTCACCGCGCTCGGCATTCCCGCCGTCAACTACGGGCCCGGTGATCCGGTCTTCGCCCACAAGCAGGACGAACGCGTGCCGATCGAGCAGCTGTATCGGCTCGAGGCGCGGCTGCGTGACTGGTTGAGCTGACGTCCGGGCGACCCATGGCCCGAACCATGGGCCGCCGGCCGTCGGAGATCAGGACCGCATCGTTCCCAGGCCCGCGCACTGGTCGAAGGCACGGCGGATGCACACCGCGGCGTGGATGGGAGTGCCGTCGTCCAGGTTGAGGTCGATCGTCTCATCGACGTCGCCGTCCCAGTCCGTGTGCTGGTACGCCGTCACCCACTCCCCGGCCGCCCAGTAGTACACGCCGAAATTGGTCGTGGTCCCCGCGTCGGCGCGGAGGTAGACCTTCTCTCCGAGCGCACTGAACTCGATGTCGGCCCAACGCTCTGAACGCTCGTTGTACAGGTGGGCGTACCCGCTGACTCCGCCCGCATCACCGTCGACCGGGGCCCGGGCGCAGCCCGCGACCCAAGACGACGTGACCTGGTCTCGGGTGCAGTCCACCTTCTCGTAGTCCGTCATGGTCTCGGCGGCACGGGAGGTGCTGCCCGCACCGTTGCCGTCGGGCATCGCCTGTGCCGTCGTCGACGCCGTGCCGGCGAGCAGCGAACCCATTGCCGCTACCGTCACAGCCGCCGCACCGATCTTCGTACGCATCATGGTCTCCTTCCGTGAACCTGTCCGAACCACCGTGGAAGATCGTGCTGCCACCTCGCTGCCGTGCCACTGCCAATGCGCTGTCGCGCGGAGGGCACCACGGCGCGGCTCGACTGCGGCACCCTCGGCTAGCCTGCGGTCATGACGGACCAGACCTCCGGAGCCAAGCGGCCGCGCGAGCACCACCGCGGCCCGGTACGCCTACGCCGCGCTCAGGTCGAGTCGGGCACGACCGACCAACGGCTGCTCGACTCGCGCGGGCCGACGGACTGGGTACACACCGACCCGTGGCGCGTGCTGCGCATCCAGTCGGAGTTCATCGAGGGCTTCGGCATGCTCGCCGAGCTCGGGCCCGCGGTGTCGGTGTTCGGCTCGGCGCGTACCAAGCCCGACGACACGATGTACGCATTGGCGGAGTCGGTCGGTCGCGGACTCGTCGAGTTGGGCCATGCGGTGATCACCGGCGGCGGGCCGGGAGCGATGGAGGCGGCCAACAAGGGGGCGTCGAAGGCCGGCGGTGTCTCGGTCGGCCTGGGCATCGAGCTGCCGTTCGAGCAGGGTCTGAACGAGTGGGTCGACATCGGCATCACGTTCCGCTACTTCTTCGCCCGCAAGACGATGTTCGTGAAGTACTCCCAGGGCTACATCGTGATGCCGGGCGGGTTCGGCACCCTCGACGAGCTGTTCGAGGCCATCACCCTCGCGCAGACGCAGCGGGTGACGTCGTTTCCGGTCGTGCTGCTCGGCACGGCGTACTGGTCGGGTCTGATCGACTGGCTTCGCGAGACGGTACTCGCCGACGGCAAGATCGTCCCCGCCGACCTCGACCGCTTCCACCTCACCGACGACGTCGACGAGGCGCTCTCGCACTTCGCCCTGCGCTGACTCGGCGTTCAGGCGAGTGCGCGGCGCGCAACCGCGGGCGGCCGGGTGCCGTGGATCGACGCCACCATGTCGAGCGCCTGCCGGGTCTCGCGTACGTCGTGGGCGCGAAACACCCGCGCGCCGGCCATCGCCGATACGACGGTCGCCGCGAGCGTTCCGGCGAGCCGGTCCGCTCGCGGCACGTCGAGCGTCTCGCCGACGAAGTCCTTGTTGGAAAGCGCGACCAGCACCGGCCACTCGGTGGCGACGAGCTCGCCGAGCCGCCGGGTCAGCTCGAGGCTGTGCCGGGTGTTCTTGCCGAAGTCGTGCGTCGGGTCGACCAGGATGCGCTGCGGATCGACGCCGAGCTCCGTCGCGCGTTCGGCCAGCGCCGTCGTCGTGTGTACGACATCGGCGACCACGTCGTCGTACGCGACGCGGTGCGGATCCGTACGCGGCGCGAGGCCGCCGGTGTGGCTGCACACCAGGCCGGCGTCGTTCTCGGCGGCGACCGCGGCGATCTCGAGGTCGTGACCGGCCCACGTGTCATTGACCAGGTTGGCCCCGAGCTCGCACAGTACGTGCGCGACCTCCCCGCGCCAGGTGTCGACGCTGATCGGTAGGTCGGGATGCCGGTCTCGCACCGCCTCGACGAAGTCCGCGGTACGCCGCAGCTCCTCCGCGGCGCCGACGTCGTCGCCGTAACCCGCCTTGACGCCGCCGATGTCGACGATGTCGGCGCCCTCGTCTACCACCTCGTCGACGCGCTCGAGCGCGGCGCCGAACTCGTACGTTGCGCCGGCGTCGTAGAACGAGTCGGGCGTTCTGTTGATGATCGCCATCACCGCGTACTCACCCGGTCGTACGACGAGACTTCCAACGCGCAGGTCCATCGGTTCTCCAGCCCGGGTCGTTGTCATGGCACCATCGTCTGCGTGACGTGGTTCCTTTGCATCATCATCGTCGCCGTACTCGCGGCGGCGTTCGTCGTCGCAGCGCGCGGCGGCGTGACCATCACACAGGCGTACGACGACCGGCGTGACGTCACGCTACCGGCAGATCGCGCGCTGCGCGGCGACGACCTTCGCGACGTCCGGTTCACCGTTGGTTTCCGCGGCTACCGCCGCGAGGAGGTCGACGCGCTCCTCGCCCGCCTGGGTGCGGAGATGTCGGTACGCGAGCTGCCGGGCGAGGCACCGACCCCGCACGACCCCGAAGACCCGACAGCGAGAAACACCATCGAGTAGGCAACCGACGAGACGAGGCCCGATGATTCGGCGGATAGCAACGGCAACGACTCTGATCGCTCTGGCCTCGACCGCTCTCGCCGGTCCCGCGCCGGCCGACGACGCCCGGCGTGGGCCGGTCCATCCGGCGGTCGTCAAGGTGAAGATCATCGGCAAGAGCGTCCGCGGCACGCCGATCCGTGCGTGGCAGCTCGGCAACCCGAACGCCCGTCGTACCGTCGTCGCGATGGCGGCGATGCACGGCGACGAGCTGGCGCCGCGCCGGATCCTGTGGAGCCTGCGCGACGGCCGCAAGCTGCGCGGGATCAACCTCTGGCTCGTGCCGACGGTCAACCCTGACGGGGCGCGTCGGCACCACCGCAAGAACGCACACGGCGTCGATCTCAACCGCAACTACCCCGTGCGCTGGAAGAACCTCGATGGCGCGTACGAGTCGGGGCCGCATCCGAGGTCGGAGCGGGAGACACGGGTCATGATGCGCTTCCTGAAGCGTACGAACCCGCGCTACGTCGTGTCGTTCCATCAGCCACTGCACGGGGTCGACTCGTCCGGTCCGAAGACGTCCGCACTCGCCCGGCGCCTCGCGAAGTACCTGCACCTGCCGCGTAAGTCGTTCACGTGCGGCGGGCACTGTCACGGCACCATGACGCAGTGGTTCAACAAGCGTCGCCGCGGAGCCGCGATCACCGTCGAGCTCGGCACCTCGCCGTCGAAGCGCTACCTGACGAGAGTCGCTCCGCGCGGTCTGCTGCGCGCGGTCGGTGGTCGTCGCTGACGACCACGCCGGCGCGGGCTCAGTGGCCCTCGAAGTTCGGGGTCTCCTTGTCGAGGAACGCGGCGACCGCAGCCTTGTGGTCGCTCGACGCACCGGTGAGCGCCATCTTCTGCCCCTCGTGCTCCAACGAGTCGGCCATGCTGTGCGTCGCGGAGTACGCGAGCGCACGCCGGATCGACGCGTACGCGAGCGTCGGCCCCGCCGCCAGCTTCAGCGCGAGCTCGCGTACGTGCGAGGTGAGCTCCTCGGCGGGTACGACCGACGTCGCGAGGCCGATCGAGCGGGCCTCCTCGGAGCGAACCGTGCGCGGCAGCATCAGCAGCTCGGTCGCCTTCGCGTGCCCGATGAGCCGCGGCAGCGTCCACGAGGCACCCGTGTCACAGGACAGCGCGATGTTGGCGAACGCGAGGTTGAAGCTGGCCGGCTCCGCGAGTACGCGGAAGTCGGCGGCGAAGGCGAGCGACGCGCCGGCTCCTGCGGCTGCGCCGTTGACGGCGGCGATGACCGGCTTCGGCATGGTCGCGATCGCGGTCACCATCGGGCTGTAGTCGGCGGCGACGACCGACCACACCTGGTCGATGGGTTTGTCCCGCAGGTTCGCGACGTGCTCCTTGAGGTCCTGACCGACGCAGAACGCGCGTCCCGTGCCGGTCAGCACGACCGCACGCGCATCCGTGTCTGCGGCCGCGCGGTGCAGCGCCTCCTTGAGCTCTGCCCTGGCCTGCACGGTGAGGCTGTTCATCGTGTCGGGGCGGTTCAGGGTGATCGTCGCGACGTGGCTGCTCACGTCGTAGACGACGGCATCGGGAGAATCGGTCATGGGCGCTCCTAGGTCGTGTCGGTGAACCTCGCGTCGATCAGCGAGCGGGTCTCCGCGCCCGATCTGGCAAGGCGCGGGAGCGAAGTCGTAGTCGATCCTCCTTCGAGCGATCCGCAACGCAGCCAGGCGGGATGCGGAGGCATGCGAGCCGACGTGGGGTTTACCGACGCGGCCTGGGTCGGGCTCTTCCGCAGAGTCTGCCGTACGCGGGCGTACGGCGCGGGCCCAGTATTCCGACGTCGTTTCCAGCCGGCGGCGGCATAGGGGATAATGGTGTGAGGCATTTCGCAGATCTCCCGTCGCTGTCGCCGGGAGCCGCGTGTCACAACGGAAGGGGTAACCGCATGGCGGCCATGAAGCCACGGACCGGAGACGGGCCGATGGAGGTCACCAAGGAAGGGCGCGGAATCGTCATGCGCGTCCCACTCGAAGGAGGTGGCCGGTTGGTCGTCGAGTTGAACGCCGACGAGGCCAGCGAGCTCGGGACGTTGCTTCAAGGCATCGGCTGATCGGATGCACGGCCTGACGGTCCGCTGGTCGCTCGCGAACGCGCCCGCCGACACCCTCGACCGCCTTGGCGCGTACGTACGCGACTCATCGCACGAGCGGTTCAGCGGCATGGACGGACTTCGCTTCAAGACGTGGCGGGCACGCGACGGCGAGTGGTTCGAGGGCTGCTACGTCTTCGAGTCCGATGCCGCCCGAGCCGCCTTCCAGGCGTCGTTCACCGCGAGCGCCGCCGACTCACCGGGTTCGGCGATCGTCGGCGAGTCGCCGATCGCGATCGAGGAGTGCACGATCGTCGCCGTCGCCGAGGGCGGCGATGGGTTCGCGCCCTCGGCGGCGTACGAGCGGTAGGCAGCCGCGACCTGGGTCAGGCGATCGCGGAGTAGCCCTTCGGCGGCACCAGCGTCGCCAGCTGGTGGAAGTCCAGCCAGTAGGTGCCCTGGCTGAAGCCCGCCGAGTCGGCGATGTAGACCTGGCTCGTCTCGGCGTTGTAGCCGACGACCGCGAAGTAGTGGTAGATGGTCTGGTCCGACGGGTATCCCGGCGGGTGGTTGCTCGGCGGTGCCACGATGTTCGCGACGACCGCCCGGTCCTGGTCGACCGTACGTACGACGTCGTCCCAGAGCTTCTGCTCCTGTTCGGCGGTGGGCGGGTCGTTCGGCATCTCCGTCGTGACGTAGTTGCCGGCGCCGTGTGCGTTGAGTACGTCGGTGACCTGGCTGATGTGGTCGGTGCCACCCTCGTCGGTGGGCAGTTCCGCGGCCAGATCGGCCTGCGACGGATACTGGCCGGCAGCGGTCAGTGCCACCCGGGTCGCGGCGGGCCCACACCAGTAGCCGGTCTCCTGCCACTGGTGTTCGAACGAGATGACGTGCTCGGCCTCGGTCTGCACCGATGTCGTCACGGCGGTCGGCGGCTGGGCCTGGGTCGGTGGGGTCGCGAGCGACAGTGCGGCGGTCGTCACCAACGCGGCCGCGAGTGCGGTTGTGCGGTTCATACGCCTCTCCTCGTCGTGCGGGTACGCGGTTCCCCTACCCGTTGTGGCGCGGTTGAACCCCGAGCCCGTCCCTGGGCCGGCGCAGGCCTCGGTACCCTGGAGGCGTCGACGACGACGTGGGGTGGAGACCATGAGCGACCCAGGAATGGACGCCGTCGAACGCCAGATCCGTGAGGCTCAGGCGCGGGGAGCGTTCGACGATCTGCCGGGTGCGGGCAAGCCGCTGGACCTCGGTTCGACCAACGATCCCGACTGGTGGGTCAAGGGCCTGATCGAACGCGAGCGCTTGGACATGACCGCCGTGCTTCCGAGCGCGGTGCAGTTGCGCAAGGAGGCCGAGGGCTTCCCGGAGTCGCTGACCGAGGTCTCGCGCGAGGAGACCGTGCGCGAGGTGTTGGTCGACTACAACCGCCGCGTACGACGCGACCGGATGCAGCCGGCGCCGGTAGGGATGCCGCAGGTCATCGCGCCGATCGTCGACGTCGACGACATGGTCGAGCGATGGGCACGGCTACGCAAGGCGCGCGCCGGCGGTCGGCAGGACGCCATGGACCAGCGCCCGGCGAAGCGCCGCTGGTGGCGCCGTCGCTGATCCCGTAGCGGGAGCGTCAGCGGGACTTCTGTGCGACGAGCAGCCCGTCGCCGACGGGGAGCAAGGCGGACACGAACGACTCGTCCTCGCGGATCGTACGCCCGAGCTCACGGAGGGTCGTGGTCTGCGCGTCTCGCTGAGCCGGATCGGCCACCCGGCCGTGCCACAGCGCGTTGTCGAACGCGACGACACCGCCCGGACGCAGCAGCCGCGCGGCCTCCGCGAGGTAGCCGACGTACTCCTCCTTCGCCGCATCGACGAAGATCAGGTCGTAGTGGCCGTCGGTGAGCCGGGGAAGGACGTCGAGGGCGGAGCCGGAGATCAGCCGATACCGTTGCGACGGGATGCCCGCCTCGGTGAAGGTCTCGCGGGCCAGCCGCTGGTGTTCGGCCTCGGTGTCGACCGAGGTGAGGACGCCGTCGGGTTGCATGCCGCGCAGCAGCCACAGCCCGGACACGCCGGTGCCGGTGCCGATCTCGACGACGGACTGCGCCCCGGTAACGGACGCGAGGAGGGTCAGAACCGAGCCGCCCCCCGACCCGATCGGGGTCACGCCGACCTCGGCGGCACGGATGCGCGCGGCCGCGACGAACTCGTCCTCCTCGACGTACGTCTCGGCGTACGCCCAGCTCTGCGGTGTCATCTCGGTAGCGATGGTCGGCTCCTTCGTGTACAGATCCTCAGGCGTCAGCCTATGGCACGGCGCCGGAAGCGGCCGGTTGTGGCGTCGATTACAGGGGTCGGGCCGGTCTTGGGGAACGGTCATCGGATTCTGGGCGTTCTCTCAGGTGAGACAGACACGATGGTGTTCCGGTACCTCAGGGGTGAAGGAGCGCCGAAATGACGAGCACCGATCAACAGGTTGCCGAGGAGTCGAACGTGGCCGAGTGGGCAGACATCGTCGAGCAGCACTCGACGCGCGTCTACCGGCTCGCGTACCGGCTCACGGGCAACAAGCACGACGCCGAGGACCTCACCCAGGAGGTCTTCATCCGCGTGTTCCGGTCGCTCGACAGCTTCGTCCCCGGTTCGTTCGAGGGATGGCTGCACCGCATCACGACGAACCTCTTCCTCGACCGGGTACGCCGGCGTCAGAAGTTCCGTTTCGACGGTTTCGCCGAGGGCGCGGAGGAGCGGTTCGCCGGGTCGGACCCCTCGCCCGAGTACGCCATCTACGACGCCAACCTCGACCCCGATGTCGAGGAGGCGCTCGCGTCCCTCTCCGAGGACTTCCGGGTAGCGGTCGTGCTGTGTGACATGGAGGGATTGTCATACGAGGAGATCGCCGACACGCTCGGCGTCAAGCTCGGCACGGTCCGCTCCCGGATCCACCGTGGCCGCCAGCAGCTGCGGCGAGCACTCGCGCACCGTGCCCCGTCGGCCGGTCGTACGCGCTTCGCCGGGCCGCTCGACGCCGCCCCAACGGGAGCTCGATGACACATCTGGGTGATCGGATCGCGGCGTTCGTCGACGGCCAGTTGCCGGTCGACGAACGTCGCATCGCCGAGACCCACGTCGCGTCCTGCGCCGAGTGCCGGCGAAAGGTGCGCGAGCAGCAGCTGCTGAAGTCGCGGATGACCTCGCTCGGTCAGGTACGGGCCCCGGATCATCTGCTCGCGTCGCTGAGCGACGTCCATCGGCTCGCCGCCGCGGCGGAGCCCTCTTCGCCCGGCTGGCTGACGCGTTGCCTGCGTTCGAGCACGATGCGCGCGCTGGTGGCGGTCTCGGGTGCCACGGTCACGGTGACCGCACTCGCGTACGTGATCGGCAGTCCCGCCGATGCGGGTGAGGGAGAAGTACGCCCGCCCGTCGAGCAGTTCGCCGCCGACTTCAACGAGTCCGCGCCGGCGATGCCGTCGAGCGGCGATCGGATCGCCGCACCGTCGGCCGTCGACACGATCCGGCAGGTGACGACGTCGTCGCTGCTCGTCGACGACCGTACGGACGTCGACGCGGACGACGCCGACGCTGTGCGCCTGCTGCGTGACGCCGCTGGACAGTCGAGCTACCTCGACCAGCTCGTACGCAACTACCGCATCACCACTGGTACGTCCGGGCAGATCCGCGGCCGGGAGGCCGTCGAGGTCCGCGCGGTTCGCGGCGGCGACGTCGCGGCAGTGTTCTGGATCGACTCGGCAACCGGCGAGCTGCTGCGCAGGCTGCTGTACGACGATGACGGATCCGTCGCGGACAGCCGCGACTACGGTGCGGACGACGCATCGAGCGCGTCCGCCGACACCGGCGGCGCGGTCGACGGCGCGACGATCTCCCCGATCAGTGCGCAGACGCTCGACGCACTCGCGAAGTCCGGATGGCCCTGTCACGACCTGCTCGCCCGCGACATGGGCCGGGTGCGCGGGCACTGGGTCGACGTCGGCAACCAGCACGTCGTACGCCTGACGTACACCGACGGGCTGACCCGGCTCGCGTTGTACGAGCAGCGGGGCGCGCTCGACGAGTCGGATCTCGACGGGTTCGAGCGGCACCGTGTCGGCGGTTCCCCGGTGTGGCTGCGGACGGGCGAGCCCAGTATCGCGGTCTGGTCGGCCGACGGCGTGGTCTACACCGTCGTCACCGATGCGGCCGCCGGCCGTCTGCGGGACGCCGTCGCGGAGCTTCCGCACGAGCGGATCGAGTCGGGCGCGCTCGACCGGGTCCAGAACGGGCTGCAGCAGATGGGGTCGTGGGTCGCGCCCGTGTAGGGCCACCGTAGTGAGGAGTTTGGTGCGAATTGCACCATGTCTCGGCGCTCCGGTGGTGCAATTCGCGCCAAACTCTGGCCAAGCGGGGCCTACGTCGACTCGGGGTCGTACGGCGGCCGCTCGCCGATGCCGAGCGGGCGGTGTCCACGCCGCCTGCGTGGGCCATCGGACTCGTCCTTGTCGGCGTTCGTCTTGTCGTCACCGGACTCCATCGCCTCGACGACGTTGCGGCGGACGATCTCGCGCGGATCGAGCTCGCGGAGGTTGAGGTCCTTCAGCCCGTCGAAGTCGTCGCCCATCTCGGCGGCGAGATCGGACTTCGCATCGTCCATCATCCGCCGCGCCGTCTTCAGGAACCGGCCGGCCTGACGGGCGAACTGCGGCAGCTTGTCGGGGCCGAAGACCACGATCGCGATGACGACGATGACCACGATCTCCGCGGGCCCGATATCGAACATCGTCGTCGTCCCGTCGGGTCAGAGGCCGCTGGCGGGCGAGAGACCGAGCTGCATGCCCGCGAGGCCGCGCGATCGGCCGCCGAGCGTCTTCGCGACCCGCGTGAGCTCTTGGGCCGCGACGGAGCCGGGGTCCGAAAGGACGATCGGCGTCCCGTTGTCGCCGCCCTCGCGCAGCTTCGGGTCGAGCGGCACCTGCGCGAGCACGGGTACGTCGTAGCCGAACCGCTCGCTGAGCGTCGACGCCACCTGGGCTGCGCCGCCCGTGCCGAACACGTCGATTCGCTCGCCCGGGTTGGTCGGGTGCTCGAGGTACGACATGTTCTCGACGACTCCGACGACTCGTTGGTGCATCATCGAGGCCATCGTGCCCGCCCGCTCGGCGACCGATGCGGCCGCCTGCTGCGGCGTCGTGACCACGATGACCTCCGCGTTCGCCAGATGCTGGCCCAGGCTGATCGCCACGTCACCCGTGCCCGGCGGCAGGTCGAGCAGCAGCGCGTCGAGATCGCCCCAGTACACATCGCTCAGCATCTGTACGAGCGCCCGGTCGAGCATCGGACCGCGCCACGCGACCACCTGGTCCTTGCGGGGCTTGAGCATGCCGATGCTGATCACCTTCAGTCCGTTGACCGGAACGGGCATGATCATGTCTTCGACCTGGGTGGGACGCGTATCGCCGACCCCGAGCATGTCGGGCACCGAGTGACCGTAGATGTCGGCGTCGACGATGCCGACCGAGAGGCCCTGCTCGGCCATGGCGAGCGCGAGGTTGACGGTGACCGAGGATTTGCCGACGCCGCCCTTGCCGGACGCGATGGCGAACACCTTGGTCAGCGAGTCGGGGCGTGCGAACGGGATCTCGCGTTCGGACTTCCCGCCGCGCAGGGTCTCCTGGAGCTCCTTGCGCTGCTCCTCCGACATCACACCGAGATCGACCCGGACGTCGGACACACCGTCGAGCCCCGAAACGGCCTCCGTCACGTCGTTGGTCAGCGTCGCCTTGAGCGGACAGCCCGAGACGGTCAGCAGGATGCGTACCAGCACGTTGCCACCGTCGATCCCGACCGTGTCGACCATGCCGAGGTCGGTGATGGGGCGCTTGATCTCGGGGTCGTTGACGGTCGCGAGCGCGTCGCGTACGGCCGACTCGGTGATAGCTGCCATGTCTCGATGCTACGAGGTCCCGCCAGTAGGGAGTCGCTGGGCTCGGTCGGCCGGGCATCCCGCCTGGTTGCGTTCTCGTCAGTCCGGGTCGGGTACTTCCGACGGGGCTTGGCTCGGACGCTCGACACGCTGGTCGAGATCGGCCAGCAGGGCCCGCAGCTCCGAGCGCAGGTAGTCGCGGGTGGCGACCTCACCGAGCCCGTGGCGCAGGCTCGCGACCTCGCGGGCGAGGAACTCCATATTGGCCTGCGCGCGGTTGTTGGCGTCGCGGTCCTGCTCTCGCGTCACCCGGTCGCGTGCCTCCTGGCGGTTCTGCGCGAGCAGGATGAGCGGGGCGGCGTACGACGCCTGCAGGGACAGCACGAGGGTGAGGAAGATGAACGGATACTCGTCCCAGCGCGCTCGATCCGGCCCCCAGGGCACGTTCCACACGATCCACACGGCGATGACGACCGTCATGTAGCCGATGAACCGTGCCGTGCCCATGAACCGCGCGAACGTCTCCGCGAATCGGCCGAACGTCTCCGGGTCGTAGTCGGGCCGGCGTACGCGACGGGTGTCGACCGGCTGGTCCAGGCGGAGCCGGCGCTCGTTACGTGCCATGGGCATCCGCCTTCTCCGGGTCGTCGGCCCCGTCGCTCCCCACCCGCTCGTCGGCACTGCGCCGGTCGCGCCAGCCCTTCGGGAGCAGGTGATCGAGCAGGTCGTCGACCGTCACCACACCGAGCAGGTGGGCGTTCTCGTCGACGACGGGGCACGCGATCATGTTGTACGCCGCGAGCACCTCGGCGACGTCCTCCAGCGACGACTCCGGTCGCGGCCATTCGATGTCGTTGTCGGCGATCGCACTCACCAGCGTCGAGGGTGGCTCCCGGAGCAGGGCCTGGATGTGGGCAACGCCGAGGAACTTGCCGGTCGGCGTCTCCAGCGGCGCCCGGCACACGTAGACCATGGCCGCGAGCGACGGGCTCAGCTCGGGCTCGCGTACGCGGGCGAGCGCCTCCGCGAGCGTCGCGTCCGCGGGTACGATCACCGGTTCGGTCGTCATCATGCCGCCGGCAGTGCGCTCCTCGTATGTGAGCAGGCGGCGTACGTCCTCCGCCTCGTCCGGCTCCATCAGGGTCAGCAGGCGCTCGGCGGTCTGCTCGGGCAGCTCGGCGATCAGGTCGGCGGCGTCGTCGGGAGACATCTCCTCGAGTACGTCGGCCGCACGCTCCGGGTCGAGCGCGCTCACGATCTCGACCTGGTCTGCCTCCGGCAGCTCCTCGAGTACGTCGGCGAGGCGCTCGTCGCCCAGCTCTGTCGCTACCTCGACGCGTCGCTTGGGGGAGAGGTCGTGGAGCGCGGACGCGAGGTCGGCGGGGCGCATCGCGTCCATCGTCTCCAGCAGATGCGTCGCACCCTGGGGAGCCTCGTCGACCGTGAGGCCGACGACGTCGCCCCAGTCGGCGACGTGGCTCGCCCCGCGGCGGCCGAAGCGGCGCCCGCGCTCGCGTACGGCCACCTGGCTGAGGAACCAGTCACGCGAACGCTGCTGCTCCATGGCGAGGTCGTACACGGTGCCGATGACCTGTGACGACGCGATCCGGACGATTCGGTCGAAGAGCTCGCCGACGACGAGCCGTTCGGTCGCACGCTGCTCGAAACGGCGTACGTTCAGCACCCCCGTCGTGATGATCTGGCCGCCGTCGAGCGACGTCACCCGGGTCATCGGCAAGAAGATGCGCCTACGGCCCAGCACCTCGACGACCAGGCCGAGCACCCGCGGGTTCGTCGACCGGATCGTGACGACGACGTCACGCACCTTGCCGACCTGATCGCCCGAGGGGTCGTACACCGCCTGGCCGACGAGCCGGGCGAGGAAGATCCGGGTCGTCGGTGTGGTCCCCGTTGGCGTCGTCACAGCTACCGAGCGTACTCAAGACAGCCGGGTCACGGCGGGTGAGCGCGCCGAGCCGAGTCGGCGCGGCTTCTACGAGACGATCGTCAAGGCGTCGACCTGTTCGAGGCCGCGCCGAAACCCGGATGCCCGGGTCGTGGGTGTGGGACAGAATGGCCGCGTGCTGCTGACCGTCACCACCACCATGCCCGATGCGACCGACCTCGGCTACCTGCTGCACAAGCATCCCGGGCGTGTTCAGCGCTTCGACGTGTACGGGGGAGTGGCGCACGTCTTCTACCCGGAGGCGACGCCGGAGCGTACGACCGCCGCGCTGATGCTCGAGGTCGACCCGATCGGTCTCGCGCGGGGAAAGGGCAAGCTGCGCGAAGGATTCGCGCTCGGCCAGTACGTGAACGACCGGCCGTACGCGAGCTCGTCGCTGCTGTCGGTGGCGATGGGCAAGGTGTTCCGCACGGCACTCAACGGCCGCTGCGACGATCGGCAGGCATTGGCCGACACCGCGATTCCACTCGACATCGAGCTGCCGAGCGTTCGGTGTAAGGAAGCGGGTGGACGGGCGCGATCAGAAGGCGCCGATCTCGCCGAGCGACTGTTCGGTCCCCTCGGCTGGTCCGTCGACTCGCGGTCGGTACCGCTCGACCCGGAGCTGCCGGAGTGGGGCGACTCCGCGTACGCGCACCTGAGGCTTTCCGGAACGGCTCGGCTCGCCGACGCGCTCAACCACCTGTACGTGCTGCTCCCGGTTCTCGACGACGCGAAGCACTACTGGGTCGGCGACGACGAGGTCGACAAGCTGGTACGCGCGGGTGGGTCGTGGCTCGCCGGCCACCCCGAACGCGAGCTGATCGCCAAGCGGTACCTCGCTCACCAGGGACGACTGTGGCACCCTGCGTTGGAGCGGCTCGCCGACGTCGACGACGTGGTGTACGACGAGCGGCCTGCGGCAACGCCGCTGTTCCGGGCTAGGCACGAGGCCGTCGTTGCCGAGCTCCGTCGGTCGGGTGCACAGCGGGTCGTCGATCTCGGTTGTGGTTCGGGCGCGCTGCTCGAGGCACTGCTCACCGAACGCGGCATCACCGAGCTCGTCGGGGCCGACGTGTCGGCGTACGCACTCGAACGCGCCGCGAGGCGCCTGCACGTCGAGCAGATGACCGAACGGCAGCGCGACCGCCTGACCCTGATGCAGACGTCCCTGACGTACCGCGACGACCGGCTCGCGGGGTACGACGCGGTCGTGCTGATGGAGGTCATCGAACACCTCGACCCTGCGCTGCTGCCGTCCGCCGAGCAGAACGTGTTCGCCGCCGCGGCTCCGGCGACGGTGCTCGTCACGACTCCGAACGCCGACTACAACGCCGCGTACGAGGGGCTGGCGAATGGCACGCTGCGGCATCACGACCACCGCTTCGAGTGGGGGCGCGAAGAGTTCGCCGCCTGGGTCGAGCGCATCTGCGACACGCACGCGTACGCGGCGCGGATCGAGGGCATCGGCGACGTCGACGAACGACTGGGCGCACCGACCCAGCTGGCGGTATTCACCCGGAAGGACGCATCGTGACGGAGCTGCGGATCCCCGAGCTGTCGCTCGTCGTGCTGATCGGCGTGAGCGGCTCCGGCAAGTCGACGTTCGCGGCACGGCACTTCGCGCCGACCCAGGTGCTGTCGAGCGACTTCTGTCGCGGGATCGTCTCCGACGACGAGAACGACCAGGCGGCCACCAAGGACGCGTTCGACGTGCTCGACTACATCGCGGGCAAGCGCCTCGCCCGCGGGCTGCTGACGGTCGTCGACGCCACGAACGTGCAGCAGGCGGCGCGCGGCTCGCTCGTGCAGGTGGCACGCGACCATGACGTGCTGCCGGTCGCGATCGTCCTCGACGTCGACACCGACACCGCGATCGGCCGGAACGAGACGCGCGCCGATCGTGACTTCGGCGCCCGGGTCGTACGCCGGCAGAGCGGTCAGCTGCGCAAGTCGCTGAAGCACCTGAAGCGTGAGGGCTTCCGGGTCGTGCACGTGCTGCAGACGGACGACGAGATCGAGCAGGCGACCATCGTCACCGAGCGACTGCGTAGCGACAATCGTTGCGAGCACGGGCCGTTCGACGTCATCGGTGACGTACACGGTTGTCGTGCCGAGCTGGAGACGCTGCTCACCGAGCTCGGCTACGAGCTGCGACGCGACGATCAGGGGCGTCCGGTCGGCGCGACCCCGCCGCCCGGTCGCAAGGCGGTGTACGTCGGTGACCTGGTCGACCGGGGCCCGGACAGTCCGGGAGTGCTGCGCCTGGTCATGGGCATGGTCGAGTCCGGCGAGGCGCTGTGCGTACCCGGAAACCACGAGGCGAAGCTGGTACGCGCGCTGCGCGGCAAGGCTCCGTCGCCACAGCACGGGCTGGCGGAGACGCTCGATCAGCTGGACGCGGAGACCGACGAGTTTCGTCAGCGAGTGTTGGAGTTCTGCGACAGCTTGGTCGCGCACGTCGTACTCGACGACGGCAGGCTCGTCGTTGCACATGCCGGGCTGAAGGAGGCGTACCACAACCGTGCGTCCGGGCGGGTGCGCGCGTTCGCGCTGTACGGCGACACCAGCGGCGAGACCGACGAGTTCGGGCTTCCGGTCCGATATCCGTGGGCCGACGACTACCGCGGTGCGGCGACCGTCGTGTATGGGCATACGCCGATCCCCGCGCCGGAGTGGGTCAACAACACCATCTGCATCGACACCGGCTGCGTCTTCGGCGGTCGCCTGACCGCACTGCGGTATCCGGAGCGGGAGCTCGTCTCGGTCGAGGCGGACGAACAGTGGTATGAGCCGGCGCGGCCGCTCGATCCGGCGAACGCGCGTGACCCGAACTCGCTGCGCATCGATGACGTTCTCGGTGATCGCGTGATCGAGACGCGACGCCACGGGCGGGTGTCGGTACGCGAGCAGAATGCCGCGGCGGCGCTCGAGGTGATGAGCCGGTTCGCGATGCCACCGGACGCGCTGCTGTACCTGCCGCCGACGATGTCACCGTGCGCGACGTCGCCGTCGGGCGATGTGCTCGAGCATCCGGACCAGGCGTTCGACTACTTCCGGGGAGAAGGCGTCGACCGGGTCATGTGCGAGGAGAAGCACATGGGCTCGCGAGCGGTCGCGCTCGTGCGTCGCGACGGCTCCGGCGCGCTGCACACGCGTACCGGGCGGGCGTTCTTCGGGCCGGAGATCGCGGAGCCGCTGCTGAGCGGGCTCGCCGCGGCAGCGGCGTCCGCCGGACTCTGGGACGAGCTCGAAACCGACTGGCTGCTGCTCGACGCCGAGCTGATGCCGTGGTCGCTGAAGGCGCTCGAGCTGATCCGTTCGCAGTACGCCGGTGTCGCCGCCGCGGCACGCGACGCGCTTCCGCACGTGGTCGGTGTACTCGACGCGGCAGAGGCGCGAGGTCTCGAGGTCGGAGACCTGCTCACCCGCACGCGCGGACGGCTCGCGAACGCGGAGTCGTTCGCCGCCGCGTACCGCCGTTACTGCTGGCCGACGGAAGGGCTCGAGGGTTTGCGCTTCGCGCCGTTCCAGTTGCTCGCGTCCAGCGGGCGTACGTACGAGGAGCAGGACCACGCCTGGCATCTCGCGATCGCCGACCGGCTCGTCGAGGCGTCGCCGACCCTGATAGCGCCGACCGGACGGGTCGTGGTCGACCTCGCGGACGCGGCCTCGTGCGCGGCCGCCGCGCAGTGGTGGGACGGCCTCACGTCCGACGGCGGCGAGGGCATGGTGGTCAAGCCGTACGCGAACCTGGTGCGTGGTCCGAAGGGGCTCGTCCAGCCGGGCGTGAAGGTACGCGGACCCGCGTACCTCCGGCTGATCTACGGGCCCGACTACCTCGACCACCTCGACCGGCTGCGCGGGCGGAACCTTCGGCACAAGCGGTCGCTGGCGCTACGTGAGTACGCCGTCGGGCTCGAGGGCCTCGAGCGAACGGCGGCGGGTGACCCGCTCTGGCGCGTGCATCAGTGCGTCTTCGGCGTACTCGCACTCGAGTCGGAGCCGATCGACCCCCGCCTCTGAAGCCCCTGACAGTCTCGGGAGCTCGCGAGTGGCGCAGATCCGTTGCCGAAACCGACTGTGTGTAACGGACTTGCGCCACTCGCAAGGCCTCTGCGCTCAGGCCGGTACGAGGCGGATCACGACCGACTTCGACGTCGGCGTGTTGCTGCCCGCCGCCGTCGAGTCGAGCGGTACGAGCGGGTTGGTCTCCGGGTAGTACGCCGCGGCGGAACCCCGCGGCGTGTCGTACGAAACGACCCGGAAGCCGTGCACCGCCCGGTCGACGCCGTCCCAGTGCGAGACCAGGTCGACGGTCGCGCCGTCGGCGATGCCCAACGCCACCAGGTCGTCGGCGTTGACGAACACGACCTGGCGGCCGCCCTCGATCCCTCGGTAGCGGTCGCTCAGGCCGTAGATGGTGGTGTTGAACTGGTCGTGGCTGCGCAGTGTCTGCAGCAGCAGGTGTCCCTCGGGGACCTGCAGGGCCTCGACGGTCGACACCGCGAACTCCGCCTTTCCGGAGTCGGTCGGGAACGTACGCGAGTCACGCGGCGGATGGGGGAGAACGAAGCCGCCCGGGCGGTCGACATTCGCGGGGTACGTCTCGCAGCCGCGTACGACCCGGGAGATGTGCGCCCGGATCTGCCCGTAGTCCGCACGCATGCCCGCCCAGTCGAGGCCGTGCCGGTCGCCGAGTGTCGCCTCCGCGAGCGCGGTGACGATCGCGACCTCCGAGCGGAGGTGTTCGGATGCGGGCTCGAGCGGGCCGCGCGACGCGTGGACCGCCGACATGGAGTCCTCGACGCTGACGAACTGCTCTCCGCCCGCCTGGACATCGGTCTCCGTACGCCCGAGCGTCGGCAGGATCAGCGCCGTGTCGCCGCAGGTGAGGTGCGATCGGTTCAGCTTGGTCGAGACCTGCACGGTGAGCTCGGCCGATCGCAGTGCGGCGGCGGTCACCCCGGTGTCGGGCGCGGCATGGACGAAGTTGCCGCCGAGCGCGAAGAACACCTTCGCCCGGCCGTCGCGCAGCGCTCGGATCGAGTCGACGGTGTCGAGGCCGTGCTCGCGAGGTGGGTCGAACCCGAACTCGTCACGCAGCGCATCGAGGAACCACGGGGGCATTCGCTCCCAGATGCCCATCGTCCGGTCGCCCTGGACGTTCGAGTGCCCGCGTACGGGGCACAGGCCGGCGCCGCGTTTGCCGATGTCGCCGCGCGCGAGCGCAACGTTCGCGATCTCCTGGATCGTGGCGACCGCATTGTGATGCTGGGTGAGACCCATCGCCCAGCAGTAGATCGTCGCGTTCGAGTCGCGCACCATCGCGGCGGCCTCGGTGATCTGCTCGCGGGTGAGGCCGGTGGTCTCGCACACGAAGTCCCAGTCGAGTGCGCGTACGTGATCGCGCCAGGCGTCGAACCCGTTGGCGTGCTCCGCAACGAAGTCCTCGTCGATCGCGTCCCATTCCACCAGCAGGTGGCCGAGCGCCTGGAAGAAGGCAAGGTCGCCGTTGATCCTGATCGGTAGGTGCAGGTCGGCGAGGTCGGTGCCGCGGCCGACCACGCCGCGCGGTCGCTGCGGGTTGCGGAAGTTGACGAGGCCGGCCTCGCGCAGCGGGTTGACCGCGATGATCTTGGCGCCCCGGCGTTTCGCGGTTTCGAGGGCGGTGAGCATCCGAGGGTGATTGGTGCCAGGGTTCTGTCCCGCGATCACGATCAGCTCGGCATCGTAGATGTCGCGCAGGTTCACGCTGCCCTTGCCGATGCCGATCGACTCCGCGAGCGCGGTTCCCGTCGACTCGTGGCACATGTTGGAGCAGTCGGGCAGGTTGTTCGTGCCGTACGCGCGTACGAACAGCTGGTAGGCGAACGCGGCCTCGTTCGAGGTGCGGCCCGACGTGTAGAAGACCGCCTCGTCGGGCGAGTCGAGTGTGTTCAAGGTGTCGGCGACCAGCCGGAACGCGTCGTCCCACTCGATCGCCTCGTAGTGCGTACCGCCCGGCCGCTTGACCATCGGATGGGTGATGCGGCCCTGCTGACCCAGCCAGTGCTCGGACTGCGCATCGAGCTCCTCGAGCGAATGCAGAGCGAAGAACTCCGGCGTTGCCCGCGCCTTGGTCGCCTCCTCCGCGACGGCCTTCGCGCCGTTCTCGCAGAACTCTGCGGTATGCCGGTGCTCCGGATCGGGATCCGGCCATGCGCAGCTCATGCAGTCGAATCCGTCGGCCTGGTTGAGCTTGAGGAGGGTACGTGCGCTCCGGCCGACTCCCATCTGCTCGAGCGAGCGGCGCATCGAGACCGCAACGCCAGTGACCCCCGCCGCCGCCCGCTTCGGACGACCGACCTCGAGGCCGTCGGATCCGCGCTGTTTTCCACTCATGTCTCACCGTAACTCCGCACCCGGCGGTGTGTCAGTGATGGACTCGAACCGGCCGGCCGGGTACGTCCCCGCGTCAGCGACACTTGCTCGGTGAACGTAGTGCTCGCGCTGATCGGTGTCTGCGGCGTGTCCGCATCCGGGCCGCTGATGGCCGGAGCGAACGCGCCCGCCCTTGCGATCTCGTTCTGGCGCAATGCGATGGCGGCGGGGCTGCTGGTGCCGGTGGCGGCGACGGTACGCCGACGGGAGCTGCGCGCCCTGACGTACCGCGACGTCCGGGCGATCGTGTTCGCCGGCAGCATGCTCGCCTGCCACTTCGCGACCTGGGTCACCTCGCTCAAGATGACGTCGGTCGCCTCGGCGACCGCCCTCGTCTGCCTTCAGGTCGGCTGGATCGTGTTCTTCGAGCACCTCCGCGGTACGCCCGCCGACCGCGGAGTGGTCATCGGCCTGGCGCTCGCGTTCGGCGGCGTCGTGGTCGTCTCCGGTGTCGACCTGAGCCTTTCGAGTCGGGCCCTTGCCGGCGATCTGCTCGCCCTGTGCGGGGGCGCGTTCGCCGCGCTCTACACCATGACGGGTGCGTCCGTACGCAGGCGAGTCACCACCACGACGTACACCGCCACCTGTTACGCCGCGTGCGCGGCCGTACTCCTGGTGTTCGCGCTCGCGACCGGGCAGGACCTCGTGGGGTTCGATGCGCGTACGTGGGCGGCGATCGTCGGTGTGATGGTCGCGAGCCAGCTGTTCGGCCACTCGCTCTTCAACCACCTGCTCGCCGTCATGAGTCCGACGCTCGTCTCGCTGATCATCCTGCTCGAGGTGCCGGGCGCCGCGCTGCTCGCCGGCGTCTTTCTCGGTCAGACCCCCGGGGTCGGCGTGTACGTCGGGCTCGGCCTCATCATCGCCGGACTCGCCGTGGTCGTGACCCGGCGACCGCCGAGCGAGGACGAGGCGCCGGTCGGGCCCGCCGACTGAGGCCGGATCGACGTACGTTTACCATGTTTACATGGTAATCATCCACTTGGCGCGGTGAATCCACCATGCGAAGTGAACCCTTACCATGTAAACATGGTAAAGGTGCCGCCGACCGCGCCGCCATCACCCTGCGTACGCGCCCTGCCCGGCGCCTGTGCACAACGTCACCCCCGGCGCACCTCCCCACCTCGGCGGCGAACGGTTACAGTCCGGTGGCAACCCATCTGGAGAGGTTCTGCATGTCTGAGTCCATGTCCGAGTCGACGCCGCTGCGCTCGCGTCGGTCCTGCCTGGCCGTACCCGGCTCGAACCCCCGGTTCCTGGAGAAGGCCAAGGGGCTCGACGCCGACCAGGTCTTCCTCGACATCGAGGACGCCGTCGCGCCGCTCGCCAAGCCCGACGCCCGGAAGAACATCGTCGCCGCACTCAACGAGGGTGGCTGGGGCGGGAAGGTCCGCGTTGTACGCGTCAACGACTGGACGACCCAGTGGACGTACCGCGACGTCATCGAGGTCGTCGAGGGCGCCGGCGCGAACCTCGACTGCATCATGCTGCCCAAGGTGCAGAGCGCCGAGCAGGTCGTCGCGCTCGACCTGCTGCTGAGCCAGATCGAGACCGAGACCGGACTCGAGCCCGGCCGGATCGGCATCGAGGCGCAGATCGAGAACGCGCAGGGCCTCATCAACGTCGATGCGATCGCCACCGCGAGCCCGCGCGTCGAGACCATCATCTTCGGGCCGGCCGACTTCATGGCGAGCATCAACATGAAGTCGCTCGTGGTGGGGGAGCAGCCGCCCGGGTACGACGTCGGTGACGCGTACCACCACATCCTGATGAGCATCCTGATGGCCGCCCGCGCGCACGACCTGCAGGCCATCGACGGCCCGTATCTCCAGGTCCGCGACACCGACGCCTTCCGGAAGGTCGCGGGAAGGTCGGCCGCGCTCGGCTTCGACGGCAAGTGGTGCCTCCATCCCGACCAGGTCGCGGCCGCGAACGAGACGTTCAGCCCGCGCCAGGAGGACTACGACCACGCCGAGAACATCCTCGACGCGTACGACTGGTGTACGTCGGAGGCGGGCGGCAAGATGGGGGCCGCGATGCTCGGCGACGAGATGATCGACGAGGCCTCACGCAAGATGGCCCTCGTGATCTCGGCGAAGGGGCGCGCGGCCGGCATGGAGCGCACCGATCGTTGGCAGCCGCCCGCGGAGTAGTCTGATTTCCGCCGGCGTACATCTACCGGCAATATGCTGGCAACCATCGACGCCGTGCGGGCGTCGTTCTTGGGGTGGGCTAGCCGTCGACGGCGACCACCCGTCGCGATGTCCGTCGCGACGACGCGGTGGAGGGCTCGGCTGCACACGGTTCGTTCGTGGTGGTCGGCATGGAGATGAGGGAGTCGATGGCTGTCGTCGAGTGTTGCGTGCGCGGCCCGCGTACGTGTGGGCTGCGATGAACACCACCGAAGAGCGCGCCGGGCTGCGCGTCACCCGGATCGACCAGCAGGGCGTCTCGGGCTCGGGCACCGAGGAGGGTGTGTACGACGTCCTCTTCGACGATCGCCGGATCTGGTCGTTCTGGTTCCTCCGCGACTCGCAGCCGGCGGAGAGGTCGAAGAGCGAGCGGCTGGTGCCCTGGCCGCGGTCGTTGGTCAAGTACCTCGACGGCACGGCGCGCATCGTCGTACGCGAGCACGTCGACGAGACGGTCGTGTTCGACGACCACATCTCGTTCGGCGACTCGACCGGGTCCATCTCGGTCACCGACCGTGAGGGCCGACCGCTCGCGACGGACAAGACCGGAGAGCTGCAACGCGTCTTCGCCGGTGGTGATCCGCGCGACCGCGATGCGCTGCTCGACACCATCGAGGACGTTCTCGAGGGGCTGCGCGAGATCGGCATCGAGGCGTTCCCCGCGTACGGCACCCTGCTCGGTGCCGTACGCAACGGCACGCTGATCGGGCACGACAGCGACGCGGACCTCGCGTACGTGAGCCGGCTGACCAGCCCGGTCGACCTGATCCGGGAGTCGTACCGCATCGACCGGCACCTGCGTGAGCGCGGCTACTCCGTGCAGCGACACTCCGCCTTCGCGATGAAGATCTACGTCGAGGAAGAAGACGGCTCCGAGCGCGGGCTCGACGTGTTCGGTGCCGCGTTCGTCGACGGCACCCTGTACGTCATGGGCGAGATCGCCGCCGACCTCGATTGGTCGCAGGTCTACCCGCTCGGCACCACGACGCTCGAGGGGCGTACGTTGCCGGCTCCGGCCGACGCCGACGCCTGGCTGGAGATCACGTACGGCCCCAGCTGGCGGGTTCCCGACCCCGCGTTCCACTTCGGCACCCCGACCTCGACCCGTCGCCGCCTCGACGGGTGGTTCCGCGGCACCCGACGCTTCCGCGACGACTGGGACCGCTACTGGAACCGCGCCCGCAACCGGCCGAAGGTCGGCCCCACCCCGTTCGCGCAGTGGGTCGCCGACGCGGAGCCCGATGCGGACACCGTGGTCGACGTCGGCTCCGGGCGCGGCATCGACGTGCTGTGGAACGCCTCCGTCGGCAAGCGCGCGATCGGGCTCGACTACTCCCATACGGCGGAGCGGTACGGCAACAAGTGGGCCGCCGAGCTCGGTCTCGGCGCGGAGTTCGCGATGCTCAACCTGTGCGATATGCGCTCGGTGCTCGCGATCGGCGCCTGGGTCTCGCGCCAGCCGGGTCGCAAGGCGGTGACGGCCCGGCTGCTCACCTGCTCGCTCGATCGCCGCGGTCGGCGGAACTTCTGGCGGCTGTGCAGGATGATCGGGCGCGACGGCACCTGTATCTATCTCCAGGTCGTCGACCCGGACCAACGCGGCACCCGCGACGACCTCGGTCAGCGCCTGCTCCGGCCCGCGCCGGAGAGCGTCCTCGTCGAGGAGATCGAGGCCTCGGGTGGGCGCGTACGCGAGCGGCAGGTGCAGGAGCCGTCGGGAATAGCCGAACCTCGATATACATGGATGGTGGTGACATGGGAGAAGTACGCAAGCGCCTCGGCGCAGTGAAGCGCCGGATCGTGCCCACGGACGAGGGCGACGACCTCGTGCAGCGGGTCGAGTCGATGCGCCAGCGGATCGCGGTCCTCGAGCGTGAGGTGCAGGAGAACCGCGAGCTCAACCGGCGGCTGGCCGAGCTCACCGACGTCGTCACCGAGCTGCTGATCCCCCTGGCAGATCGCGACGACGACTCGGTGCACGAGCTGCTCGACAAGTACCGCGCGCAGCTCTGAGCTCGGCACTCCGGCCGGTGTGAGCCCTGTCATGGCCGCAACAGCGGCCGGCGGCCATACTCTGGCCCCAGTACTGCGCTCCAAACCGCCGGGCGCGTACGCCTCGTCACCTGCAAAGGAAGGTCCCAGCATGGGTCGCCTCGTGTCCACCGAAGGTCTCACCGATGTCCAGGAAGAGATCCTCAAGACGGTTCGCGCCTTTGTCGACAATGAGATTCTGCCGGTGGCGACCGAGCTCGAGCACCGCGACGAGTACCCGACGGACATCGTCGAGGGGCTCAAGGAGCTCGGCCTCTTCGGGCTGACCATCCCGGAGGAGTACGGCGGCCTCGGTGAGTCGCTGCTCACGTACGCCCTCGTCGTCGAGGAGATCGCGCGCGGCTGGATGAGCGTCTCGGGCGTCATCAACACCCACTTCATCGTTGCGTACATGCTGATGCAGCACGGCACGGAAGAGCAGAAGCAGCACTATCTTCCGCGGATGGCCGCCGGTGAGGTACGCGGTGCGTTCTCGATGTCCGAGCCGGGTCTGGGCTCCGACGTCTCGGCGATCAAGACGAAGGCGACCCGACAGGACGACGGCTCGTACGAGATCACCGGGCAGAAGATGTGGCTCACCAACGGCGGCTCGGCGAACCTCGTGGCGCTGTTGGTCAAGACCGACGAGGGCAAGGAGAAGGCGCATCAGAACCTGACGACGTTCCTCGTCGAGAAGGAGTCCGGATTCGGTGAGACCGCGCAGGGCATCACGGTCCCCGGCAAGATCGAGAAGATGGGCTACAAGGGCGTCGATACGACCGAGCTCATCCTCGACCGGCATCGGATCGGCGCCGAACAGGTTCTCGGTGGAGCGCCCGGCCGTGGCTTCTACCAGATGATGGACGGCGTGGAGGTCGGGCGCGTCAACGTCGCGGCGCGTGGCGTCGGCGTGGCGAACCGTGCGTTCGAGCTCGGCATCGACTACGCCCAGCAGCGCGAGACCTTCGGTAAGAAGATCGCCGAGCACCAGGCCGTACTCTTCCGGCTCGCGGAGATGGGTACGAAGGTCGAAGCCGCGCACGCGATGGTCGTGGGGGCTGCCCGCAAGAAGGACTCCGGTGAGCGCAACGACCTCGAGGCGGGGATGGCGAAGTACCTCGCGAGCGAGTATTGCGCCGAGGTGGTCGAAGCGTCCTTCCGCATCCATGGCGGCTACGGGTTCTCGAAGGAGTACGAGATCGAGCGGCTCTACCGCGAGGCACCGATGCTGCTGATCGGCGAGGGCACCGCCGACATCCAGCGGATGATCATCGGCCGCCGGCTCCTGGAGGAGTACAAGGCGGGCTGATCGGCCTAGACTCGGGGCATACGCTCCTATCGCTGGAGGGCCGATGGCTCCCAATCCGCAACGTCCGTCGATCCAGTTGGACTACCCGTGGTCGCTGGGCACGTACGACGAGTACGCCGACGCGCAGAAGGCGGTCGACTACCTGTCCGACCAGGAGTTCCCCGTCGAGAACTGCATGATCGTCGGAACCGACCTAAAACAGGTCGAGCGGGTCACGGGGCGGCTGACGTACGGGCGCGCCGCCGCGGCCGGCGCCGCATCGGGTGCCTGGTTCGGTCTGTTCATCGGCCTGATGGTCGGGCTGTTCGCAGAGGACGGCAGCTGGATCGGCGTCGTGTTGAGTGCCGCACTCATCGGCATCGTGTTCGGCGCGGTCTTCGGCATCGTCGGTTACGCGATGACCGGGGGGCGACGTGACTTCACGTCGGTGACCCAGGTCGTCGCGACGAAGTACGAGGTGCTGGTCGAGCACAAGCATCTCGCGAAGGCACAGGAGCTGCTGCAGCAGATGCCCGGCCGCCAGGTCGAGTGGTAGCGGCGGCGGGGTCTCCGGCGCACGGGCCCGATGCCGCCGGGCACTTCCGCTGGCAGGCGACGGCATGCGCGAACCTCGGATCCCGGATGTACGCGGAGCTCCTGGACCGGCTGGCCGACGACCTCGACGCTGGCGGTGTCACGGCGCAGGTGATCGCCGGGCACGAGGACGACCCCGGCCCGAACGCCCTCGCGTTGCGGCTGCTGGGCGGTCTGCACCGACTCGTCCTGACCGAGCGGACACCGGACCTCGCGGCGTACTACCCGACGGTCGGCGGCCGTTGGGACCTTGCCGGTGTCTGGCCGCACGTACGCGCGGCTCTCGCCGACCACCGCGCTCAGCTCGCCGCCACGCTCGACCAGGCGCCGCAGACCAACGAGGTGGGCCGGTCGGCGGCGCTGCTCGGCGGCCTGCTGCGCGTCGCCGACCGCTTCATGCTGCCGATCCGCTTGTGTGAGATCGGCGCATCCGCCGGCCTGAACCTGCGCGCCGATCACTTCCGCTACACCTTCCGGCGGTTCGACCCGACGGTCTCCGATCCGGGCACGGCGGCATGGGGGCCGGAGTCCAGCCCGGTGCAGCTCGACGACGCCTGGAGCGGGCCGCTCCCACCCCTCGACGCGCCCTTGCAGATCGTCCAGCGGTACGGCGCCGACATTGCGCCGGTCGACCCCGCGACGACCGACGGCCGGGTGACGATCGAGTCGTACGTGTGGCCAGATATGGCGGAGCGCGTTTCCCGTGTACGCGGTGCACTCGCCGTTGCGCGCGCGGTCCCCGCCGAGGTCCGCCCGCTCGACGCCGTCTCGGCGGTGCGGGCGCTGGAGCTCGTACCCGAGACGGCCACCGTCTTGTGGCACTCGGTCATGTGGCAGTACCTGCCGGCAGCAGACCGCGCCGCCATCGAGGATCGGATCGCCGCGCTCGGCGAGCGGGGTACGGCCGAGATGCCGTTCGCCCACCTTTCGATGGAACCCAGCCGGCGCGCATCCGATGCCGCACATGAGTTCCTGGTCGTGCTCACGACGTGGCCATGGGGTGAACGGACCGTCATCGGATCGGCCCGGCCACATGGGATTCCCACGACCTGGGAGGCGACATGACCTCCGTGTGGCTCGTCCGGCATGGCGAGACCGAGTGGTCGGCAAGCGGCCGGCACACCTCGCGTACCGATCTGCCGCTCACGGCGACCGGCGAACGGCAAGCCCGCGACGTAGGCGGGCGTCTGCACGACCGCGACTTCGACGCCGTCCTGACGAGTCCGCGACTGCGTGCGCGGCGTACTGCCGAGCTGGCCGGATATCCCGAGGCCACCGTCGACCCCGACCTGGTCGAGTGGGACTACGGCGAGTACGAAGGCGTGACGACGGCGAAGATCCGCGAGCAGGTTCCGGGCTGGACGGTCTGGACGCACCCCGTACCCGGCGGCGAGAGCGCGGCGCACGTCGCCGAGCGGCTCGACCGGGTCGTGGACCGGCTGCGGGCGTACCCGGGCCGCGCGCTGGTGTTCGCGCACGCGCACGCACTGCGCGCGCTCGCCGCGCGCTGGCTCGGCGAGCCGGTTGCGACTGGCCGCCATCTTCGACTCGACACCGCGACGGTCTCGGTACTCGGCGACGACCGCGGCACTCCGGTCGTGGTCCGCTGGAACGCGTGACGCCGCGCGCCCCCGGCCCGCTGGGCATGACGTTTGAGCGGGCCCGCGCGGCGTGTCGCCGCCCGAACGTCATGCCCAGGGGGCGAGGTGGGGGCGGTCACAGCGTCCGTACGCGTCGGTAGGTCATGATGTGTGCTGTCCATCGGCACAGAGGAGCAGAGCATGCAGTTCGGTCGCAGCTACGAGGAGTTCGAGGTCGGGGCGACGTACAAGCACTGGCCCGGCAAGACGGTCACCGAGTACGACGACCACCTGTTCTGCCTGATCACCATGAACCACCACCCGCTGCACCTGGACTCGCACTACGCCGGTGAGACCACGCAGTTCGGCAAGAACGTCGTCGTTGGCAACTACATCTACTCGCTGCTGCTCGGCATGAGCGTCCCCGACATCTCGGGCAAGGCGATCGCGAACCTCGAGGTGGAGTCCCTGAAGCACGTGGCGCCGACGTTCCACGGCGACACCATCTACGGCGAGACGCAGGTCCTCGACAAGTGGGAGAGCAAGAGCAAGGACGACCGCGGCGTCGTCTACGTCGAGACGTTGGGCTACAACCAGGACGGCACGGTCGTCTGCACGTTCCGCCGCAAGGTCATGGTGCCGAAGCAGAACTATCTCGATGCCCGTGGCGGCGAGCAGCCCGGCCGACCCGTACCGAGCGAGGGCTGATCCGTACGCGCGTCGAGTTGACGCCGCACGCGCGGCGGGGCAACGTTCCGTTCATGTCGGAACTTCTCGAGCCGTCGGTGCACCGCCTGCTCGCGTACGCGACGGAGTCCGATCTGCCGGCCTGGACCCCGTGGCCGATGCCGTCGGGCTGGGCCGTGAGCGGAATCGGTCACGGGATCGACGGCGCGAGCGTCGTCGCCTGCAGCGGGCCCGCCCTGATCGACGGGCTCGCGGACATCTTCGTCATCAGCGAGGAGCCGGGTGGCTCGTTCGGTCCGTCTGCGGTCGGCGCGACGTACGCGGGCGGCGGGCTCGCCCCGGAACGCCAGGTCGCCGACGTCCACATCACCGTCGACGACCGGCGCGCCCCGATGTGGCGGGTCGAGAGCGCGTCCGACCGCGACGTACTCCTCGGCGAGGCCGCCGGCCGGTGGCTGTGGCTCGTGATGTTCCCCGACACGACCTCGCTGATCGTCAGCGACGACTTCCGGCTCACCGCACTGTCGGACCTCGTGGGTGAGCTCGATCTGATCCCCGTCACGGGCCTGACGTCGAGGCGACCGTGGTGAGCGGGATCGATCTGCACACGCACTCGTCGCGATCCGATGGCACCGACAGCCCCGCCGAGCTGGTGGGTAAGGCGAACGCGGCCGGCCTCGACGTCGTCGCACTCACCGACCACGACTCGACGGCCGGGTGGGCGGAGGCCGCAGCCGCGGCCGATGACGTCGACGTCACGCTCGTCCGCGGGCTCGAGATCTCGTGCGAGTACGAGGGCTCGAGCGTGCACCTGCTCGCGTACGAGCCCGACCCCACGCACGTGCGGTTGCTCGACGAGCTGGCGCGGGTGCTCGACGGACGCAACCGGCGCCTGCCGCGCACGATCGAGTGCCTCAATGCAGCTGGCTTCGAGATCACCGTCGCCGACGTCGAAGCGGTGGCCGGAAACGCCGTCGCGACCGGACGGCCCCATGTCGCGGATGCGATGGTTGCGCGCGGGTATGTCGCCAATCGCGACGAGGCGTTCGACCGATTCCTCAAGGCCGGCCGTCCCGCGTACGTCCGTCGGTACGTCGCGGACCTCGTCACGATGATCGGGCTGGTCGTCGATGCGGGCGGTGTCACGGTCATCGCACATCCGTGGGGACGCGGCGCGGGCCGGGCGCTCGACCGCGACGCGATCGCCGGGCTCCGCGATGTCGGCCTGCGCGGCATCGAGGTCGACCACAACGACCACCCCGCTGCCGTACGCGAGCGGCTGCGAGGCATCGCCCGCGACCTGGACCTGATCGTCACCGGCTCCAGCGACTACCACGGCAACGGCAAGATCGGGTTCGACCTCGGCTGCAACACGACCGCGCCGCGGGAGTACGAACGGCTCCGCGCGCTGATCACCACCTCTTAGTCACGCGGTCGCGTCGTCCTGGAGCGGCGCTGGTCGATGACCCCGAGCAGGGTGATCGCCGTCAGCGCGACCCCGAGTACGCCGGCGGCGACGAACGCCCAGACGGAGTTGCGGACCCGTGCGTTGTTGGCGACCGCGCAGTCGTTGTTGATGCCGCGGGTGATTGTCAGGGCGCGTGCCGCGGGGAAGTCCTCGCCCATCGCTTCCTCGACGAGCTCACGTTCGACGGCATCGAGCGCGCCCTCGCCCGAGCTCACCTCGAACTGCACCGGTGCACTGCCCTCCTCGGCGAGCCTGGTGTGCGCGGCGGCCTCGCCGGGTCCCTTGCAGGTGACCTCGACGGTGTCGCCGTCGTCGGAGACGTCGTCGTACGTCAGGGACGCACCGGTCACCGAGAGCCAGATCGCGACGATGAAGGCAACGGCGCAAGCAGTGCCCAGGAGCCACTGAGCGACGGCCGGCCTCGGCCAGTTCAGGCTCACGTCATCGTCCATCGGTCAGCTCCTGGTGATCTCTGCGACGGCCGCCACGGGTGGGGACGAAGGCGAATGCGAGGAGGACCATGCCGGCCGCGAGCGCGCCCGCGACCAGCCAGACCAGCGTGACGATGCGGTCGTCGCGGGCGGCCTCGCAGGCGGCGATCTCGACCTCGGAGGTATCGGGAGCCTGGGCGGTTTCCTTGGCGATGGCGAGTGCCCAGTCGTTGTACGCTTCGTCGCCGTCGAGCTGGACACCCCCGCCGGACACCTCGAAGCTCGTCGGCGCCGTGCCGCACCTGAACTCCACATCGTGGGTCAGGCCCGCGGTGTCCGCGGCCGGGAACGTGAACGTCACGTCCGCCGACGACCGGTTGATCGCGAGGACGCCGAACACGACCACCGCGAGAGCGGCCAGCAGCCGCATCCCGACTATGAACATCACTCGCATCGTGGACCTTGCTCCGCTCGGGTCGGTTGTCATTCGCGGCGTAGGAGAACGGGTGTCAGGAGTGCCAGGAGCGCGACGACGATCGCGCCGCCCAGTACCCGTACCGCCACGTTCGTCCGATCCGAACGGGCGGCCGCGCAGTCGGCATTGATGCCGCGGTAAACCTGATCGGGATCGGCCTTCCGCTCGCTCGCGTCCTCGGTCACACGGTCGAGCGAGTCCTCGCCTCGGGTCACCTCATAGCGCCCACGTACGAACTCACCGGCGTCGAGGAGCGGCGCGTCGGCGATGGCACCCGTACGCTCGGACGAGCCGTCCGACACGTCGTCGACGCACCTGACCTGGATTTCTCGTGCCTCCTCGGTGATGTCCGAGGAGTAGGTGAGCTCCGGATCGTTGAGCGTCAGGGCGATGGCGATGCACGCCAGGACGCCACTCAGCGCGGCGAGGCCGCTTCGCACGATGGTCGACATGGACGCGATGCTCGGACGTTCGGGCACATCAGCTCCGGATCTTTGCCAGCGGTGGCGGAATCGCCACGCGCATCCTATTGATCCCCGTCGAGCTCGGGTGGTTCATTGTTCCGCGATCGCGCGATCGAGAGCCAGGCGAAGCCGATCGCCAGGGTGACGCCCAGTGCCAGTACCCATACGGTGTGGCGCAGGCGCGCCGTGTCGGCGCGGGCACAGTCGGAGTTGATGCCCCGTGATGCGGCGAACACGTCGCTGTTCGCGGCCTGCTGCTTGGCCTCGTACTCCTGCCAGGCATCGAAGACATCGTTGCCGTCGGCGATCTCGTAGTTGAGCGGCATGCTGGCGGGGTCGGCCAGCTGCGGACGGTCCACCACCGCTCCGCTGGTGGAGCACTTCACCGTGACCTCTTCCTCGAAGTCCGGCGGGATCGACTTGTAGGTCAGCGACGGTTGGGCTACCGAGAGCACGACCGCGATGATCACGGCGATGGCGCATGCGCCGCCGAGTACCCACTGGCAGATCAAGAAGCCCTTGTCGGAAAGGCCCGCCGGCGGCCCTGGTGGTTGCTGCTCGGTCGATTGTTCGCTCATGGTCGTATGCACCCCTTCGCCTCGTATTCCGAATCGTCGCCGGTGCGGCTGTCGATCCACTGTCAGATCGCTGACACAGGGCCGCGGCGTCGACGCGGCTCGGGCACAATGGGGCGATGACTCGGACGCTGGCGGTCGCGAACCAGAAGGGTGGCGTCGCGAAGACGACGACGGTCGCGTCGCTCGGAGTGGCATTGCGCGAGCTCGGCAGGCGCGTCCTGCTCGTCGACCTCGACCCGCAGGCGTGCCTGACGTTCTCGCTGGGCATCGACCCCGAGGATCTCGACGTCTCGATCCACCAGGTTCTCGTACGCGAGCGGGAGCCGTCCGACGTCTGCGTGTGCACTGACGAGGGCGTCGACCTGCTCCCCGCCACCATCGAGCTCGCCGCCGCCGAAGCGGCGCTGCTCACGCGTACCGGCCGCGAGCACGCGGTCCGCAGGGCACTCGACGGGTTCGCTGCCGACTACGACTGGGTGCTGCTGGACTGCCCGCCGTCGCTCGGACTCCTCACGGTCGGCGCGCTCTCGGCCGCCGACGAGGTACTGATCCCTTTGCAGTGCGAGACGCTGTCGCATCGAGGCGTCGGTCAGCTGCTCGATACGGTGCACGACGTACGCCAGTTCACCAACCCGCGGCTCGGCGTACTCGGGCTGCTGCCGACGTTGTACGACGGTCGAACCAAGCATGCGAAGGCAGTGCTCGACACGATCAGCGAGACGTACGACCTCGCGGTGCTCGGACCGCCGATACCGAAGACGATCCGGTTCGCCGAGGCGCCCGCGCTCGGGCGCTCGATCCTCGGCACCTCCACGTCGCATCGGGGCGCGGCCGCGTACCGCGAGGTCGCGGCCGGCCTCGATCGGGCCGCGCAGCCGTCGCCCTGAGCGACGCGCAGTCGCCCCGCGATCGGCCGGTACGACCGCTGCCGGACTAGTGCCCTGCGTTCGAAATACCTTGACGTCTTTCGTCGCCCAGGCGGCGCCCCGCGGCGTCCTCGTCGTCGGAAATAGGACCGATTATGACTGTCCTCCTCGTCCTTGCGGATGCATCCACCTGAACGACGCCTTCCGTAAAGCCATTTCAAACGCAGGGCACTAGCATGGGGGCATGGCCAGCCATCGCCGTCCGTCGTCGCGCCGTCGCGTACCGCGCGGTTGGCGCCGGACCATCGTGCACGGCGCGCGTGCCGGGATGCTGCTGGCGGCCATGCTGACGACCTGCATGGTCGGCGTTGCGGCGATCGATCCCGGTGAAGGGGCCCTGTCGGGGGCGCAGGCAGACGATCGCGACGATCGCGACGACACCGCGTCGCCTCCGCTGTTCCGTGGCCTCGCCGCGCTGCACACCAGGGTCCGTCGTGCGCTCGATGCGGCGGACGCGGACCGGCGTCCCGCTCGTGCCGAGATCCCCGCCCGTTCGGGCAGCGGGCGCCGGGTCGTCTTCGACATGTCGGCGCAGCGGGTATGGATCGTCGGACCCGACGGTCAGGCTCGCTCGACGTACCCGGTCTCCGGCAGTCGCTCGGACAACCTGAAGCCCGGTCGTTATCGCGTGTTCTCCCGCTCACGCTGGGCGGTCGGGTTCGACCGACACAGCACCATGCAGTACTTCGTGCGCTTCGCACACGGCAAGAACTCCACCATCGGCTTCCACGACATCCCGGTCGACCACTCGGGCAGGCGGGTTCAGTCGTACGCCGCGCTCGGCACTCCACGGTCGGCGGGATGCATCCGCCAGCACCGGCCCGATGCGAAACGGATGTGGCGCTTCGCGGCGATCGACACCAGGGTCGTCGTCGTGGCCTGAGGCCGGGCTCAGACCTCGCCGGCGCCCTCGTCCTCGTCCTCGTTCGCGAACAGCGTCGCGACCCAGCCGATGACGGGGGTCAGCAGACCCGCCAGCACGAAGATCGCCAGGAATCCGTCGCTACGGTCGCGTGAGTACGCCACGGCCGCGAGGAGTGCACTCACCGCGCCTGCGCCCACGAACCCCACGGCCGCCGCCGGAAACGTCTCGGGCGGGTGAGCCGACCCGGCGCGGTGCGCGAGCAGCGCGAGCCCGACGATGCCCCAGGCGATCGCGACGCACAGGTACGGCACCCAGTACGAATGTTCGAGCATGTCCCTCCTCCGGCGGCCTGCGAGCCGGGCCACAGAGTAGTGCACCGGCGGCCCGCCGGGGAGAGATGTCGCTTAACCTCTCAGCTCGTCGACTCGGTGGATCCGCTCGACGAGCTGCTCGCGTTCGTAGAGCTGTCGGCGTTGGGCCTGCGCCGACGCCGTCTGCGGCGCGGCCGCGCACCGGCATCGCCGGAGTCCTGATCACCGGTCGCGTTCGGCGACGCGGCGCCGTCGGCACTGGATGCATCGACCGGCTTGCCGCCCCGAGTACGCGTGCGCTCGCGACCGCTCCGCTTGCGCGGCGGCCGGGCGGCGGACTTGCCTCCGGAGGGCTCCGACGGAGCGGCCGGTGGCTTCAGCCGTCCGGTCGCGCCGGGCGGGATGCCCATGTCGTGGTACAGCATCTCCGACGTCGAGTACGTCTCGACCGGATCGTCGAACGGCAGGTCGTGCGCAGTGTTGATCGTCTTCCAGCGCGCGAGATCCGCCCAGTCGACCAGGGTGACGGCGATGCCCGTCGCGCCGGCGCGGCCCGTACGGCCGATGCGGTGGAGATACACCTTCTCGTCCTCGGGACAGCTGTAGTTGATCACGTGCGAGACGCTCTCGACGTCGATGCCGCGGGCGGCGACGTCGGTCGCGACGAGGATCTCGACGGTGCCTTCCCGGAAGCGCTTGAGGGCCTTCTCGCGCGAGACCTGTGCCATGTCGCCGTGCAGGGGCGAGGTCGGGAAGCCGCGCTCGGTCAGGTCGTCGGCGACACGCTGGGCCGCCCGCTTCGTACGGGTGAAGATGATCACCCGGGACCGGTCCTCTGCCTGCAGGATCCGGGCGACGACCTCGGGCTTGTCGAGATCGTGCGTGCGGTAGACGAACTGCGCGGTCGCCGGAACCGTCTGGCTGTCGGCCGACGACTCGGCCCGGATGTTGACCGGGTGGCGCATATGGGTACGCGCGAGCGACACGATCGCACTCGGCATGGTGGCCGAGAACAGCATCGTCTGGCGCAGCTCGGGCGTCTTGGCGATCAGTTTCTCGACGTCGGGCAGGAAGCCGAGGTCGAGCATCTCGTCGGCCTCGTCGAGGACGAGCGACTTGACGTGGCTGAGGTCGAGCGACCTGCGGTTCGCGAGGTCGAGCAACCGGCCGGGCGTACCGATGACGATGTCGACACCCGACTGCAGCATCTCGAGCTGGGGCTCGTAGGGCACGCCGCCGTAAACCGTCAGGACGCGCAGGCCGCGCTTCTTGCTTGCGGTCGAGAGGTCGCCCGAGACCTGTATAGCGAGCTCGCGCGTCGGCGCGATGACGAGTGCCTGCGCGCGCCCGGGGGCGACGAGCTCGTCGTAGTCGGGGTCGTGCGGCGCAACGGTGCGCTGGACAACTGGGATACCGAAGGCGAGGGTCTTCCCGGTGCCGGTACGGGCCTGGCCGATCAGGTCGGTGCCGAGAAGTGCGATCGACAGCGTCATCTCCTGGATCGGAAATGGAGTCGTGATACCGACCTCGGACAGCGAGTCGGCGATCTCGGGAAGCACGCCTAGGTCAGAGAAGGTGGTCAGGGTTTTCTCGATTTCATTGACGATGGGTCCGTTGCAGTGTATCGGTGCGGACAGTGGCTACGCTGCGCACATGGCAGATGACCCGCAAGAGCCCGCCGCCGAACCCGCGAAGTCGCCCATCTCGGCGTTCTCCGACCCGACGTACCGCACCGGTGTCGTCGAGCTGCTGGGCGTGCTGGCGCTCGGTGAGATAACGGCGTTCGAGCGGCTCGCCGAGGATGCGAAGATGGCGCCGACCATGGCCGACAAGGCCGAGCTGAGCTCGATGGCGACCGTCGAGTTCGGGCACTACGTCTCGCTTCGCGACCGGCTCGTCGAGCTCGGCGCCGACCCGTACGCGGCGATGGAGCCGTTCGAGGAGTCGTTCGAGCGGTTCCATCGCAACACCGCGCCGTCGGACTGGTTGGAGAGCCTGGTCAAGGCGTACGTCGGTGACGGCCTGGCGGCCGACTTCTACCGCGAGATCGCGACGTACCTCGACCCGGACACCCGCGAGCTGATCATGTCGGCGCTGGCCGACTCGGGGCAGTCGGAGTTCGCCGTCGAGCGGGTACGTACCGCGATCGAGGCCGAGCCGCGCAGCGGCGGCCGGCTCGCGTTGTGGGGGCGGCGGCTGATGGGCGAGGCGCTGAGCCAGGCGCAGCTGGTCGCCGCGGAGCACGACGGGCTGACCGCGGTGCTCGTCGGCGGCGCCGACCGGCCGGGGATGGACCTCGCCGGGATCGGCCGGATGTTCGCCCGGCTCACCGAGAACCACGCCAAGCGGATGGCCAGCCTCGGCCTCGCCAGCTGACCCCCATCCAAGAGCGCTGAGACGTCACTCCCGCACCACTGAGTCGTCACCTCTGGCCGTGCGAAGGTGACGACTCAGTGGTGCGGGAGTGACGTCTCAGCGTTTGTGGTTACTCGCCGAAGCCGACCCGGCGGCCGTCCTCGGCGTCGAACTCGATGTACGCGATGCGCGCGATCGGGATGGCGACGACGCGACCGCGATCATCGCTCAGCTCGAGCAGCTCGTCTCCGCTCGTGGCCGCTCGTACGGCGGCGAGCACCTCGTCGCGACTCTGTGCCGCGTCGATGGTGATCTCGCGCGGGGCATGCTGGACCCCGATCCTTACC
Source organism: Solicola gregarius (assembly GCF_025790165.1). GTDB lineage: Bacteria > Actinomycetota > Actinomycetes > Propionibacteriales > Nocardioidaceae > Solicola > Solicola gregarius. Next base: position 691,784 of record NZ_CP094970.1, on the reverse strand, counting down.
TCCACAATGTGTCTACCTCTCTGCGTGGGTTGATGGCTGACCCGCTGACGCGGCTCAGGAGCTCGCGTCGTCGGTGAGCGGGATGCCGCTGATTCCGCGCCAGCCGAGCCGGCTGACGAGATCGACGGCTTCGTCCTTACTCAACGTACGTGCATTGTCGAGCCAGTAGCGGGCCCCGATCTGGGCCATCCCGACCAGGCTGACCGCGAGCAGCTCCGAGGCCACCGTCGACAGGCCGGTGTCCCCGCGGATGACGGTCGCCACCGCACGGGCGGTCTCGGAGGTCATCCGGTCGATCCGCGCGCGTACGCCCGGATCGCTGGTCAGGTCGGACTCGAACACCAGCCGGAACGCGGCCTCGGACGTCGAGACGTAGCTGTACAGCACGTCGACGGTCGCCTGCATGCGCGCCTTGTTGTCCTCGGTCGCCGCCAGCGCGTCGTCGACGCCGGCGACGATCGTGTCGACGCTGCTGTCGAGCAGCGCGAGGTACAGCTCCAGCTTGCTCGGGAAGTGCTGGTAGAGCACGGGCTTGGAAACCCCTGCCTCGTCGGCGATGTCGTCCATCGACGCCGCGTGGTAGCCGCGCTCGACGAAGACGTCGAGGGCCGCCCCGAGCAGCTGCGTACGGCGTGCGCTGCGCGGCAGCCTGCCCCCACGCGGCCGATCGCTGGTGGACGCCTCAGCCATGTTCGATCCTCTCAGCGCGCTCTCCCCGTCACTCCGCGTGCGATCCTACCGGGGCGGTTCGCGCGTACGACGGCTGCCGCATGCCGTGCCAGCATCTGGACGGCGGCGAGGGGCTGCGCGTGCGGCTGCCACCATGGAGTTGTTCCGACGACGAACGGGACCGGGGAACAACCCGCAGCCGCATCGGTGTTGTTCGGATGGAGCGCTTTCAAGAACTGGCGCCAGAGAAGCCAAGAGGAGTCATCGTGGCACTACCGCCGCTCGTTGAGCCCGCACCGGAGCTCACCATCGACGAGGTTCGCCGCTACAGCCGGCACCTGATCATCCCCGACGTCGGTATGACCGGCCAGAAGCGGCTGAAGAACGCGAAGGTCCTGGTCATCGGGGCCGGTGGCCTCGGCAGCCCGGCGCTGCTCTATCTCGCCGCCGCGGGCGTCGGCACGCTCGGCATCGTCGAGTTCGACGAGGTCGACGAGTCGAACCTGCAGCGCCAGGTGATCCACGGCCAGAGCGACATCGGCAAGCACAAGGGCGAGTCGGCGAAGGAGTCGATCCTCGAGGTCAACCCGTACGTGAACGTGGTGCTGCACTCGGAGCGTCTCGAGAACGACAACGCGCTCGACATCTTCGCGCAGTACGACCTCATCCTCGACGGCACCGACAACTTCGCCACCCGCTACCTCGTCAACGATGCCGCGGTGCTGACCGGCAAGCCGTACGTGTGGGGTTCGATCTACCGCTTCGAGGGCCAGGTCAGCGTGTTCTGGGCCGAGCACGGCCCGCAGTACCGCGATCTCTACCCCGAGGCGCCGCCGCCCGGTATGGTGCCGTCGTGCGCGGAGGGTGGCGTGCTCGGCGTACTCTGCGCGTCGATCGGGTCGGTGATGGTGACCGAAGCGATCAAGCTGATCACGGGCATCGGAGAGCCGCTCATCGGCCGGCTGATGGTGTACGACGCGCTCGAGATGTCGTACAACACCCTGAACATCCGCAAGGACCCCAACGGCGAGCCCATCACGGAGCTGATCGACTACGAGGCGTTCTGCGGCGCGGTCAGCGACGAGGCGGCGGAGGCCGCGGCCGGGTCGACCATCTCGGTGACGCAGCTCGACTCGATGCTCAAGGAGCGCGGCGAGGGTACGCGCGACTTCATGCTGGTCGACGTGCGCGAGCCGAACGAGTACGAGATCAACAGCATCCCCGGTGCGGTGCTGATCCCGAAGGGCGAGTTCCTCAGCGGCAACGCGCTGGAGCAGCTGCCGCAGGACAAGCAGGTGGTGCTGCACTGCAAGTCGGGTGCGCGGTCGGCCGAGTGCCTCGTGGTGCTCAAGGGCGCCGGGTTCGACGACGCGGTGCACGTCGGCGGCGGTGTGGTCGCCTGGGTCAACCAGATCGACCCGTCCCAACCGTCCTACTGACGGCCCGATGCCGCCCGCCGAGGAGTACGTCGAGCGGGTGCTGTCGATCGTCGAGGAGATCCCGACCGGCCGGGTGATGTCGTACGGCGCGATCGCGGACCTGATCGGCAGCGGCGGCCCTCGCCAGGTCGGCGCCGTGATGGCGCTGTATGGCGGCGGGGTGCCGTGGTGGCGGGTCGTGCGCGCCGACGGCACGCTGCCGGACTCCCATGGTGACCGGGCGCGCCAGGCGTACCTCGAGGAGGAGACGCCCCTGCGCGGCGACCTGCTCGCCCGTCCGCGGGTCGACATGCGCCGCGCCCTCTGGTCCCCCCAACCACGGTGAGGAGAGAATCCTGGCCCTGTGAGGAGAGAGTTTCGGTGCACCGAAACTCTCTCCTCATAGGGCCAGGATTCTCTCCTCACCGTTCTTCGGGCGTAACCGATCGGTGAGTCGCGCGTTGGTACCTGCAGCGGTGCAATTCGGAAGACTTGCGGCGCACGGCACCCGTCTCGGGGGTGTGGCCTGGCCTGCCGATGGACGGCGGCGGGCCAGGCCACACCGGTGTCTCACAGTCCGGGGCGCGGTGGCTCTCACGGGTTAGGGCCACCGCCTCCGCCCCACCCGGCGGCTACGCCGCTTCGCGTACGCGCCGGGCCAGGCTCGCCAGAGCGGCCGGGAAGATCTCGGCGGGCGGGTTGACCAGACCGGCACCGACCTGCCCGACGCCCGCGACCCGACCGGCCATCCCGGTGTTGATCTGCGGCAGGATCCCGGTGCGGCACACCCGGCTCACATCGATACCGGTCGGTGCACCGCGGAAGTCGAGCACCGGGATCGTCCAGCGCGGGTTCTCGGTCAGCGTGATCTCGCCCATGCGCCGGGTGGTGGCGAGCGCATCGGGCACCGTGCCGCCGACGAACCGGACGATCGCGGGTGCGGTCGCCATCGAGAAGCCGCCGATGCCGGCGGTCTCGGTGATCGCCGAGTCGCCGATGTCCGGGTTGGCGTCATCCGGCCCGTAGTCCCCGAGGTACAGGCCGTCGGCGATCTGGGCCGGGCCGGTGAACCACTCGTCGCCGGTGCCCGCGGTCTGGATGCCGAAGTCGGTGCCGTTGCGGGCCATCGCGACGACCATCGTCGAACCGTCGATCCCGCGGGCAGCATCGAGCGCGAGCTTGCAGGCGGGCATGGCGAGGTTGAGGAAGAAGTGGTCGTTGCCGCCGATGAACCGCAGTGCCGCGCCGATGTCGCCGGCGGTGGCGTCGGACTCGACCATCGCCGGCGCGAGGTCGCGCATCAGCATCAGGGTGCCCGCTCGGTTGCGGTTGTGCGCCTCGTCGCCCATCTGCAGCATCTGCGTCAGGATGCCGGTCACGTCGACCGGGTCGCCTGCGCGTACGGCCGACGCGAGCAGCGGACCGAGGACGGCCGACATCCAGCGCAGGCGGTCGAGCACCTCGGGGGAGTACGCGCCGTACCGCAGCACCTTGCCGAGGCCCTCGTTCAACGAGCAGTACGTGCGCCGGCCGGTGCTCGGATCTTCGAGCACGAACATCCACATCGACGGCGACACGACGCCGGCCATCGGGCCGACCGCGGAGCGATGATGGCATGGCGTGAGCGAGACCGACGTACCCGAGGCGAACAATGCAGCGGCGTCCTCGGGGTCGTCGACGAGGCCCTCGAGCGCGGCCGCGCCCATCAGGGCGCCGCGCATCGGACCGGCCGTGCGCTCCCAGTCGATCGGCGGCCCCGCATGCAGGAACTCGCCGCGTTCGAGGCCGAGCACCTCCGACGCCGGCGCCACGTCGACCAGCATCGCCTGCACGTCGAGCATCGCCCGAGCGGCGCGCGCGTTGGCGTCACGGCGGCGCGGATCGGTCGCGACGGTCGCGAGGTCGGCGGCGGTGCCGTCCATCGGCGGTTGCCAGTCGACCCTGGTCACCTCGACGGCCTGTGCGTCGAGCGCGTCGGCGAGCAGGCCTGCGCCTGCCGCGGCGATCGGGTCGGTCATCGTGAACCTCCGGTGAGCGCGACGGCCCGGCGTACCGCCTGGGCGTTGGACAAGAAGACCTCGGCGCCGGCCTCGGCGAGGGCGGCGGCCTGTCGGCCGAGAACCTGCGGGTCGGCCTCGGTGCCGACACAGGCCACGACGACCGGTGCGCCGGCGACCTGGCGAATCGCGGGCGCCAGCGTTGCCGCGGGGTCGGCGTCTGCTCCGTGTCCGAGCACCACGTCGAGCAGGACGACGCCCGTCTGCGGGTCGGCCGCGGTACGCGTGAGGTAGTCGAGGCGTAGCGTCGGGTCGATCATCGGATGCGCGCGTCCCGCGGTCATCGAGTCGTCGCCGAAGTCGATCATCAGATGGGCATCGGCGGTCATCGACGCATCGAGCGCGTACGCCGGATCGAGCGGGATGTTGCTGCGGATCGGGCCGAGCTCCTCGGCCGCGAGGAGCATCGCCTCGTCGCACATGGTGCCGCCGACGAACAGGCCACGCAGGAAGCCCGTCGCGCGCGCCTCGGCGGCCGACCCCCAGTGCGGCCAACCGGGCACCGTGCGGTCGAGCGTCGCGAGCACTGACTCGGCGGCCTCGGTGATATCGGGCTGACCCGCGCCGAGCAGGGCGAACTGAACCGGTGTCTCGAGGGTGCCCGCGAACTCGCGGAGCGCGGCGGCGACGTCGTCGGCCGGCGGCTTGGAGACGATCACGATCAGCTCGACCGACGGGTCTGCATCGAGCCGTCGGAGCGCTTGGCGGGTTGCCAGGCCGCCGACGGAGGAGCCGAGGTCGCGTCCGCCGACGCCGAGCGCGGCGGCAACGCCGACACCGGCGGCGTCGAGCAGGCACATCAGCTGCTGGCACCCCGTACCCGAGGCGGCGACGATGCCGACCGGGCCGGGTGAGACGGCGTTGGCGAACCCGAGTCCGACGCCGTCGACCATCGCCGTGCCGCAGTCCGGCCCCATCACGAGCAGGTCGCGATCACCGGCGATCGTCTTGAGCGCAACCTCCTCTGCCACGGGAACGTTGTCGCTGAAGATCATCACGTCGCGACCGGCATCGAGGGCGTCCATCGCCTCCACCGTCGCGGACGCACCGGGCACCGAGACCAGCGCGAGCGACGCATCGCCACGCGTGAGTGCGGAGGCGGTCGTACGCGGCGCGACCTCCGCGTCGGCCCCGCCACCCGACCGGCCTCGCGACGCGGCAGACAGGGCTGCGTCGACTGCCGCGACCGCGGACGCGACGACATCGGCGGACTCGACCCGCAACGCGACCACCATGTCGTTGGGCGTGGTCGTGCCGATCTCGAAGCCCATCGACGAGAGCAGGCCGAGGTTCAGCGGCGTGGCCATGGCGACCTGCGCGGCTTTCACGCCGGGCGTCGCCGCGACGTCCTTGCTCACCTGGAGCAGCGCGACCGAGTCGGCGTACGCCCCGGCGCGTACCTCGACGTGCGTCACGTCGTCGGGTGGGGGACTGGTCATCGACCTCTCCTGACATCGGCGTACGAGGGGACTGTTGCGGGTTGGTCGGCACGGTCGCCGAGTGCGAGTGAGCACCCGAGCAGCAGACCTGCGCCGGAGGTGTGGCCGACTGCGAACAGCGCGTCGACGGCGTCGCGGATCGCGGGGGCGGCCGCCGTGGGGGCGCGCAGTGAAAGCAGGAGTCGACGGAACGCGGGGATGACGTCACCCGCACACGCGCGGTCGAGCAGTGTCGCCGAGAGGCTCGTCGTCGAGGGCACCGCATTCGCCTCGATCGAGCGGATCAGCGGAACCGACGGTGTCGAGATGCTGTGCCGGGTGGCGACCCAGCCGCACAGTACGTCGTCGCCGACCGGGGTGAGTCCGCTGCCGCGTCCGAGCAGGGCGGGTACGGCAGCCGGGTCGGCGTCGCGCAGTGCGCTCAGTGCCGCGGCGGGAAGCTCGGCGCGGACAGCGGCGAGCCGGTTGCCGCACGCCGCCGCGAGCGCGATCGCCGTCGTCGAGCAGGTGTTGAGGCGCGGGACCGACATGTCGACGAGGCGGCCGACCCGTACGGTCATTCCGGTCAGCTCGACCCGGCCGTCACCTATCTGCGCGTACGTGTCGGCCGACGGCAGCTCGCGCAGTGTCGTCTGTAGTCCGCACGGCACGGCGACCGCGGTCCGGCTGAGTATTCCGATGCACGCGCCGTTGTCGTCGAGGTAGAGAGAGTCTCGACCCGCGTGGACGGCCCTCGCCTCGCGCTTCGGTCCGGCGAGTCGCTCTCGTACCCATCCGGGCGCGGCGGCGGCGACCTCGGTACGCGTCACGGTGGCGCCTCTCTCGCATCGACGTCGGGCGGAAATGGCGATCTGTTCCTGGACACTAACCGCGTCAGGTACCGTCTGCCGATGGTGAGTGTTGCCAACACTGCGGGACCGGAGGCGCAAGAGTTGATAACAGCGACGTACGGGGTTCCGCTGCGCGACGTGCTCGACGTCGAGTGTCTGACGGGCACGGTCGTCCTCGCGGGGCGCACCGGCCTGGGCCGGGCCGTGACGCGCGTCAACGTGATGGAAGTGCCCGACGTCGTCGACTGGGTCAAGCCGCACGAGCTGCTGGTGACGACCGGGTTCCCGATCGTCTCGTCGGTACGCGACGAGGCGGGCCGCTCCGAGGCGTTCGTCCGACTGGTCCGAGACCTGCGCGAACGCGAGGTCGCGGCCCTCGGCGTGAAGGTCGGCCGCTACCTCGACGAGGTGCCAGCGGCGGCCGTCGCCGCGGCCGACGAGATCGGGTTGCCGTTGCTCAGCCTGCCGGGCGAGCTCGCGTACGACGACCTGCTGCAGCAGGTGCACGCCCGCCTCAACGAGGTGCAGACCGGTGTCCTCGAAGCGCATCGACGCGCTGCACACCGCGCTGACCCACCTGGTGCTCGAGGGTGGCGACCTCGAGCAGATCGCCGCCGAGGTCGCGCGCGTCCTCGCCGTCGGCGTGCTGTTCTGCTCGACCGACGGGCGCGAGCGCGCGGCCGCCATGCCCGACGAGCTGCGCGAGACACTCGCCGACGCCGATCTCTTCGACCCGACCGGGCGGTTCCGCGTCGAGCGAGCGAGCCGACGCCCCTTGCCCGTCGGCGAGGGGCAGGTACGCCTGCAGCCGGTCGTCGCCGGCGGCAGCGACCTCGCCCGGATGGTCTGCTTCGTCCCGGATCGCGAGCCCACGCCCGATGACGTGTACGCGCTCGAGCGTGCGGCGACCGTCGCGGCGCTGCTGATCACCCGCGAGCAGGCGGTGAGCGCGGTCGAGAGCAAGTACCGCGGCGACTTCCTCCGGGACGTCTTCGTCGGCCGCGCCGGCGAGCCCGAGTACGTCGTCGAGCACGGTGCGGCGCTCGGCTGGAACCTCGACCGGCCGGCCCTGGTCATCGCGGCCGAGCTCGACCCGCCCGGACCCGACGAGGCGGTCTCGAGCAGGATCCGCCGGTCGTGGCAGGAGCGGTTCTTCGCGGCATGGCGGCAGGTGACCGAGTCGTACGACCGGACGGTGCCGACCGTCGAGTTCTCCGCAGAGGTGGTCACGCTGCTGCCGGTCCCCGACCACGACGAGGATCCCGAGCGGGGCTACGCCGAGGCGCGCGCGACGCTTCGGCGGTTGGTGACCGATGTGTCGGGTGACAAGGGTGGCGGGCGCCGGCCGTTCTCGGTCGGGGTGAGCCGGGTCGTCCGCTCGATCGGAGGGCTCCCCGACGGGTACGCGCAGGCGCGGCGAGCGACCGAGGTGGGCCGCCGGATGAACGGCGGCGGCTCGACGACGCACTTCGACCAGCTCGGCATCCACCGGCTGATCGCGCTCATCCCCGACGACCGGGAGCTGCAGGCGTTCGCGGCCGAGGTCCTCGGCGAGCTCGCCGAGGACACCGACGAGGCACGCGACCTACGTACGACCCTGCAGATCCTGCTCGACACGAACCTCAACGTCGCCGAGGCGGCGCGGGTGCAGTTCTTCCACTACAACACGATGCGCTACCGGATCAGCAAGCTGGAGCGCATCCTCGGACCGTTCAGCGCCGATCCCCATCTGCGGCTGAACATCGCGGTTGCGCTCCAGGTGCTGCAGGTGCGGGCGTAGCCGACGAATAGACATTTGTCAGGCCAGGGCATGACAAATGTCTATTCGTCCGAGGGCTACAGCCCGGGAAAGCGCTGCAGGTGCCACACGTGCCAGCCACCGATCTTGCTCGCCTTGCGGCTGTTCTTGTACCAGTGCGGGCTCCGCTTGACCTGCTTCCAATGACCTGCCGTCCACGCGTACCGGACGTCGTGGCCCTTGAACTCGACGCCGTCACCGTTGCGGGAGGCGACGCGCTGGGTCATCGTGATGCGTCCGTTCGGGCTGACGTTGCGGTTCCAGCCCGCGTACGCCATCAGCGACGAGTCGATCGCCCACCGGTCGCTGCCGTACGCGCCGACGGCGGGACTCTTCTCCATGACGAGGCGCCCCTTGCGGAAGGTCAGCATGGTGTAGAACGGCGTGTGCGCACCCATCAGCGAGCCGACCAGCAGCTCCGCGCCGGGACGGCCGTCGATCCACGCGGCGCCTCCCCAGTCACCGCCCTTCCACCAGTAGCGGACGTTCACGGTGTGGCGCAGCGAGCGGCCACGCACGGTGCGTACGCGGATCTCAACGCGGTTCTTGCCGAGCTGGTGCCAGCCGACCTGGTCGGCGCGGCGATCGCCGTCGACGTCGATGGTGGCGACCCGATGGCAGGACGAAACGCCTGCACACACGCCGTTTCTCGCCGGCGAAGGCGAGCCCGAGGCGACGGTGGGTGCGGCGATGGTGGTGCCGGTCAGGGCGAGCGCAGCTGCGACCGTCCAAGCCGGCTTGACGAAGGTGTTCACGATGCCCCCGGGCATGCGTCGATGGACGTTGGTCGTACCCAAGGACGTCCGACCCCGCGCGGACGTTGTACGCCATCGGTATCGATTCGGTCTCGGATTCGCCATGCAACGTCTGCCAGCAGTCTTCGGGACCGTTTGGCAATAGTCGCCCGTGCTGGCCTGTGACACGGCACACTAAGGTCGGCCCAACGGGGCTCTAGCGCACCCCTCCTGAGGAGACACAGATGTCGATGTTCAGCTGGAAGGTCGTCCACGGCGGCAAGACGCCGCCGCCGGGTCAGGCGGTCGGACCCCAGGAGCGGCTGAGCTGGCCGCGCACGATCGGGCTCGGTGCCCAGCACGTCGTCGCCATGTTCGGCGCGACGTTCGTCTTCCCGATCGTGATGGGTCTCGACCCCAACCTCGCGATCCTGTTCTCGGGTCTGTGCACGATCCTGTTCCTGGTCATCGTCAACGGGCGGGTGCCGAGCTACCTCGGTACGAGTGCCTCGTTCGTCGCGGGCGTGACCGCCATTCGAGCGCAGGGCGGTGACTCCGCCGATGTCACCGGCGCGATCTTGGTCTCGGGCCTCATCCTCGCCGCGGTCGGTGTCCTGGTGCACTTCGCGGGCGCGGACCTGCTCAAGAAGGTGCTGCCGCCGGCCGTGACCGGCGCCGTCGTGATGCTGATCGGCTTCAACCTCGCTCCCGTCGTCGCACAGACGTACTGGCCGCAGGACCAGTGGATCGGCCTGCTCACGACGGTCTTCCTGGTGTGTGCGGCAGTGCTGCTGCCCGGCTTCTGGGCGCGCATCGCGGTGTTCCTGGCGCTCGTGTTCGGCTACGTGCTCTCGTGGCTGTCCGACCTGATGTTCGGCGAGATCACCTCAGTGCTGCCGACGAGCAACGGCGAAGCAGTGCCGCACGATCGGATCGACCTCGCCGGCCTCGGCGACGCCAAGTGGATCGGCCTGCCGACGGGCGACCTCGCCGACGGCGTCTCCGCGATCCACTCGCCGAGCTTCTCGCTGACGTTCATCCTGCTCGTCATCCCCGGCGTCATCGCGCTCATCGCCGAGAACACCGGCCACGTACGCGCCGTCGCCGAGATGACCGGCGAAGACCTCGACCCGTACATGGGCCGTGCGCTGGGCGCCGACGGTGTCGCCACCGCGTTCGCGAGCGCGTTCGGCGCCTCACCGACCACGACGTACGCCGAGAACATCGGCGTCATGTCCGCCACCCGGATCTACTCGACGGCGGCGTACTACGTCGCGGCGGTCTGCGCGATCATCCTCGGCCTCTGCCCGAAGTTCGGCGTGATCATCAATGCGATCCCGGGCGGGGTGCTCGGCGGAATCACCGTCGTCCTCTACGGCATGATCGGCCTGATCGGCGCGAAGATCTGGGTCGACAACGGTGTCGACTTCGGCAACCCCGCCAACATGGTGCCGCTCGCTGCCGGTCTGATCGCGGGCATCGGCGGTGTGACACTGGAGATCACCGACGACTTCGAGCTGGGCGGCATCGCCTTCGGCACGATCCTGACGATCGTCCTCTACCACCTGGTGAAGGGTCGTGCGCAGCCCACTGACATCACCGAGGTGAAACAGGCACCGTGAAGCCCGCACCGTTCTCGTACCGCCGACCGACGACGCTCGACGAGGCGCTCACGACGTACGCCGGCGAGCCCGATGCCAAGGTACTCGCCGGCGGACAGAGCCTCATTCCGCTGCTCTCGATGCGGCTCGCGGCACCGTCGATGCTGATCGACATCAACGGCATCGCCGAGCTCGACCGCCTCGAGGTCGACGCGGCCGGGGTACGGTTCGGCGCGAACGTACGCCACGCGCGGCTGCTCGCCGATGTCGATGCCGGACGCGTGCAGCCGCTGCTTGCGAAGGCCCTCGGGTACGTCGCTCATCCGACGATCCGCAACCGCGGTACGACGCTCGGCTCGATCGTGCACGCCGACGCGTCGGCCGAGATGCCGGTGGTGCTCGCGCTGCTCGACGGCACGGTCACGGCGGCGTCGGCGGCCGGCACTCGCACCATCTCCGCGCGCGAGCTGTTCGTCGGCCCGCTCGAAACCTCGTTGAGGCCTGGTGAGATCGCGACGGATGCGTACGTACCGGCGCTCGCCGCCAACACGGGTGTCGGGTTCACCGAGATCGCCCGCAGGCATGGCGACTACGCGCTCTGCGGGGTCGCCGCGCTGGTCGCGACAGACCACACCGGCGCGATCACCGCGGTACGTACGGGCTATCTCTCGGTGTGCGATACGCCGACGGTCGTCGACGTATCGGAGGTGTTCATGGACGGCTCGTTCACCGACCGAGCGGTCGACGACGCCGCCGAGCTCGCGCTCGGGTCGCTCGAGCCGGAGACCGACATCCACGCCTCCGCCGACTACCGGCGCCAGCTCGCTCGGGTGCTCACGACGCGGGCGGTACGCGAGGCACACGACGACTGCCTCGCGCGAAGGACAGGAGTCAGCGCATGACCGCAACCACCGAAGAGACGTACGACGTGCGGCTCCGCGTCAACGGCATGGCGTACGACGTGACGGTGCCGGCCCGGCGACTGCTGAGCGATGCACTGCGTCATGACCTCGGGTTGACGGGCACACACGTCGGCTGCGAGCACGGTGTGTGTGGTGCCTGCACGATTCTCGTCGACGGTGAGCCGATGCGGGCGTGCCTGCTGTTGGCCGTCGCGGCGCAGGAGTACGAGATCACCACCGTGGAAGGGCTCACGAACGCCGACGGCTCGCTCGGTCCGGTGCAGCAGGCGTTCAAGGATTGTCACGGACTGCAGTGCGGCTTCTGCACGCCGGGCTTCCTCACCACGATCACGGCAGGCATCAAGGAGAACCCCGAGCCGACCGATGACGACGCGCGCGAGATGATCGCCGGCAACCTCTGCCGCTGCACGGGCTACCAGAACATCGTCAAGGCCGTGACCCGCGCGGCCGAGATCGCTCGCGACGACGCGCCGGGGAGCGCGCAATGACGACGAAGCTGTTCGGCGAGAAGGTCGCCCGCGTCGAAGACGACCGCTTCCTGCGCGGCAACGGCCGCTACACCGATGACCTGATGCCCGACGCGCTGCACGCGGCAGTCCTGCGCAGCCCACACGCGCACGCGCGCATCGCCGATATCGACGTCGATGCGGTGCTCGACGTCGAGGGCGTCCTCGCCGTCTACACGTACGACGACCTGACGGGCCCGCTCGCCGAGCCCCTGCCGTTGCTGATCCCGCATCCCACGTTGACGCATGGGCGTACGCAGTACGCGCTCGCCAAGGAGGAGGTCAACTACGTCGGTGAGGCGATCGCCTTCGTCGTCGCGGTCGACCGCTACGTCGCCGAAGACGCCGTCTCCCGCATCCAGGTGGAGTACGAGTTCCTGCCCCCCGTCGTCGGTGTCGAGGCGGCACGCGCTGCCGAGAACCTCGTACACGATGAGGTTCCGGGCAACGTCGCCGCGCACATGGAGCAGTCCGCGGGCAATGCCGAGCAGGCGATCGCCGACGCTCCGCACACCCTGAGCATCGACCTCGAGGTCGAGCGCAGCGCGTCGATGCCGCTGGAGGGTCGCGGCACCGTCGCCCGCTGGGACACCGACACCCAGCGCATGCAGGTGTGGACGTCCACCCAGACGTCCACCGGCGTACGCGCCGCCGTCGCCAACAAGCTCGAGCTCGACCTCGGCCAGGTCGACGTGATGACCCCCGACGTCGGCGGCGGGTTCGGTGTCAAGATCGTGCACCCGTGGCCGGAGGAGGTGCTCGTACCCCTTGCGGCGCGGGCGCTCGGGCGGCCGGTGAAGTTCACCGAGGACCGCCGCGAGCACTTCATCTCCTCCGCGCACGAGCGCGGCCAGCTGCAGCACATCGACGTCGGCTTCGACGACGACGGCAGGTTGCTCGGCCTCTCGGTGCGGTTCTGGCACGACAACGGCGCGTACACGCCGTACGGACTGATCGTCCCGATCATCACCTCGACGCAGCTCCTCGGTCCGTACAAGCCACAGAACTACTCCGTCGTGTTCGACAGCCTCTACACCAACACCGTCATCGTCACGCCGTACCGCGGCGCCGGCCGGCCGCAGGGCGTGTACGCGATGGAGCGCACGATGGACGCCATCGCCGCGTACCTCGGCAAAGACCGTGCGGAGGTACGTGCCGCCAACTTCATCCAGCCCGACGAGTTCCCGTACGACCACGGGTTGTTGTTTCAGGACGGCCGCCCGCTCGTCTACGACTCCGGCGACTATCCAGCCTCGCTCGAGAAGCTCCGCGACCTGATCGGCTGGGACGACTTCGAGAAGGTACGCGACGAGGCGCGCGCCGAAGGCCGCAACGTCGGCATCGGCATGGCCTGCTACGTCGAGGGCACGGGAGTCGGGCCGTACGAGGGTGGGCACGTCCACATCGAGACGAGCGGCAAGGTCAAGGTGTCAACGGGCCTGACCACTCAGGGGCAGGGCCACCAGACGGCGTTCGCGCAGATCGTCGCCGACGAGCTCGGCGTACCTCTCGAGGACGTCGAGGTGGTCACGGGCGACACGCGGCGCTCGCCGTACTCCGTCGGTACGTTCGCCTCTCGCGCAGCGGTGATGAGCGGCTCGGCGATCGCGCTGGCAGCACGCAACGTACGCGCGAAGGCGCTGCGCATCGCCGCCGACGCACTCGAGGCCAACGTCGACGATCTCGAGATCACCGACGGCGTCGTACGGGTCAAGGGCGCGCCGAGCACCGAGATCGCACTCGGCACTGTCGCGGTGTTGTCGAACCCGTTGCGGTATGCGTTCGACGAGGCGTCCAAGGCCGCGACCCAGTTCGTGGTCGGCGACCCCGACAAGCCGCCGGTCGACGAGGACGACGAGCCCGGGCTCGAGGGCAAGGACTTCTACTCGCCGCCACGTTCGACGTTCGCGAGCGGCATGCACGCCGTGGTCGTCGAGACCGACCCCGAGACCGCGGAGATCAAGATCCTTCGCTATGCGGTCGTGCACGACTGCGGCAAGCTGATCAACCCGATGATCGTCGAGGGCCAGATCCACGGCGGTGTCGCGCAGGGGGTGGGCGGCGCGCTGTACGAGCGGATGGCATACGACGAGCACGGGCAGCTGCAGAACGCCTCGTTCATGGACTTCCTGATGCCGTACGTCACCGAGGTGCCGAAGACGATCGAGATCGACCATCTCGAGACTCCGTCGCCGCTCAACCCGCTCGGGCTCAAGGGTGCCGGCGAGGCCGGCGTCATCCCGTCTGCGGCGCTGTTCGCGTCGGCGATCGAGGATGCCGAGGGCATTCCGATCACCTCGATGCCCATCTCCCCGTCGGAGCTCTACGAGCTCCGGCTCCGTCACGCGAGAGTCCGTCCCGAGAGAAGTGAGCGTCCATGAAGGTAGCCGGTGAGGCAGTCCTCAACGCCCCCGTCGAGAAGGTGTGGAACGCCCTGCTCGACCCGCAGGTACTCGTCCGCACCATCCCCGGATGCGAGCGGCTGGAGACGACCGGCGACAACGCGTACGCCATGACGATCACCGCGGGAGTCGCGTCGATCAAGGGCACGTACGCGGGTACGTGTGAACTCAGCGATCTGAGGCCGCATGAGTCCCTGGTGATGCGTGCCGCCGGGTCCGGTGCGCCCGGCACCGTCTCGGCCGACGTCGCGGTCGGGTTCGCCGACGCCGGCGACGGCACCACGCGGCTGACGTACGCGGCCGATGCCGTCGTGGGAGGCATGGTCGGCGGGGTCGGCCAGCGGATGCTGACCTCGGTGAGCAAGCGGATGGCGGGCGAGTTCTTCGGGTCCGTCGACGATGTGCTCAACGGCGCGACGCCGGTCGAGGCTTCGGAGGCGGGGGAGCCGACCCCGCCTGTCGCCGGCCAGACCTTCACCGCGCCGGTGCGTACGGTCGTCGGCGCGCCCGACGAGTTCATCAAGGGTGTACTCCTCGGTGCCGGACTCGTGCTCGCGGGAGTCGTCGTCGGTGGGCTGTTCGGGCGTCGGCGTGGTTGACACCTTCGGCACTGCGCGCGGCATGGTGGTCGCCCTTCGTACGAAGCGGATCTCCGCGCGCGAGCTGCTCGACGCGCACCTCGACCGCATCGAGCAGGCCAACGAGCAGATCAACGCGATCGTCAGCCTCGATATGGAGCGCGCCCGCGCCGCTGCACGCGAGGCCGACGATCGGCTGGCGCGCGGCGATGACGTCGGCCCTCTGCACGGCTTGCCGTTCGCGTTCAAGGACACGCACGCGGTCGCCGGCTGGCGCACGACGTACGGCTCGCCGCTGATGGCCGACAACGTGCCCGAGCGCGACGACCTCGTCGTCGAGCGGGTACGCGCGGCGGGCGCGATCACGATCGGCAAGACGAACGTGCCGGAGTGGGCGGCCGGGTCGCATACGTTCAATCCGATCTTCGGCACGACGCACAACCCGTACGACCCGACTCGCTCGGCTGGTGGTTCGAGCGGTGGCGCGGCGGCCGCGCTCGCCGCGGGCATGGTGCCGCTCGCCGACGGCAGCGACATGGGCGGCTCGCTGCGCAACCCGGCGTCGTTCTGCAACGTCGTCGGCCTTCGGCCCAGCGCCGGCCGAGTTCCGACGTGGCCGGCCGCCAACGCCTGGGAGACGCTGTCGGTCGCCGGGCCGATGGCGCGCAACGTCGCCGACCTCGCACTCCTGCTGTCGGCGATGGCCGGTCCGACGACTCGCTCGCCCATCGCGCTCGAGACTCCGGGCGCGGAGCTCGCCGCGCCGTTCGACGGCGACCTGGGCGGCGTACGCGTGGCGCTGTCGACCGACCTCGGTGGTGCGTTCGACGTGGACGTGTCGGTGGCGGAGGTCGTCGACGCGCAGCGCTCCGTCTTCACCGGTGCGGGTGCATCGGTCGACGACGCTTACCCGGATCTCGCGGGTGCCGACGAGGTGTTCCGGACACTGCGCGCCTGGCAGTTCCAGTTCGCGCACGGGCGGGCGCTCGCCGAGAATCCCGACGGATTCAAGGCGTCGTTGGCCGACAACATTCGCGCGGGTGAGTCGCTGTCCGGTGCTGACGTCGCGCGCGCGTTCGGCCTGCGTACGCAGCTCTTCGAGCGCACCCGGGAATTCTTCGAGCGCTATGACGTACTGGCGATGCCGGTGAGCCAGGTGCCGCCGTTCCCGGCGGATCAGGAGTACCCCGACGCGATCAACGGACACGCGCAGGACACGTACCTCGACTGGATGCGGTCGGCGTACGTCATCACGGTGACCGGTTGCCCGGCGATCTCCGTGCCGGCCGGCTTCACCGACGAGGGCTGGCCGGTCGGTCTGCAGCTGGTCGCTCCGCCGCACGGAGAGCGTCGGCTGCTCGAGATCGCGCACGCGTACGAACAGCTCACCCAGGTGGGTGCGCGCCGCCCGCCGATCTGAGCCGCACCTGTCGCCGAGGTACGCCGTCCTGCCAATAGGAGCAGCCGCTATTGGCACGACGACGTACCTCGGCGACCCGGGCCGGCCTCACAGACGTACGCGCTGCGTCGTCGGACGAGCATGGAACCAGTGAGAACCGCAGTCATCTATTACAGCGCTACCGGCACCGTGCATTCGCTGGCGACGGCCGCCGCCGAAGGCGCCGAGAAGGCCGGCGCAGAGGTACGCCTGCGCAAGGTCGCCGAGCTGGCACCGCGGGAGGCGATCGCCGCCAACCCCGTGTGGGCGCAGCACATCCAGGACACCGCCGACGTCGCCGAGGCCACCCTCGACGACCTGGCCTGGGCGGAGGCGGTGCTGTTCGGTACGCCGACCCGGTTCGGCAACCCCGCCAGCCAGCTCCGGGCTTTCGTCGACTCGGTGGGCCCGCTGTGGGCGCAGGGCGCGCTCGCCGACAAGGTGTACTCCGCCTTCACCGCCAGCTCCACCCCGCACGGCGGCCAGGAGTCGACGATCCTGGCATTGAGCAACACCTTCTACCACTGGGGCGGCATCATCGTGCCGCCCGGCTACGCTGACCTCGTCCAGTTCCGCTTCGGAAATCCGTACGGTGCCTCGCACGTGTCCGGCGACGGCCCACCGGACGACACTGCGGTGGAGGCGGCCAGGTACCAGGCCCGACGCGCGGTCGACACCGCGGCCGCGCTGAAGGTCGGCCGGGCGGCCTGAGGCGCCGGCCCGATCGCTGGCGCTTTACCATGTTAACATGGTAAACGTCCGCTGTGCATGGCGGATTCACCATGCACAGCGGACGTTTGCCGTGCAATGTCTCCGACTTCGCCTAGCGCATTCCGCCAAGAACGCCGTCCACGGCGTGGCATGCGCGGTACCGCGCATTGTGTAGTCGTGTCCATCGCGCAAGTAAGGAGTGCCATGGACACGACGCAACTGCTCAAGGGAGTTCTCGATGTCGCGGTGCTGGCGGTCGTCGACGAGGAGGACGGATACGGGTACGACGTCGTCCGCCGGCTACGTGCGGCCGGGCTCGACGCGGTCGGCGACGCGTCGGTCTACGGGACCCTGCGCAGGCTCTATGCCGCGGGCGCCCTGACGACGTACGTGGTCCCGTCCGAGGAGGGACCCCATCGCAAGTACTACGGCATCAACGCCGAGGGGCGTACGAGGCTCGAGGCGGAACGCAAGGACTGGTCCGAGTTCGCGACGTCGGTGAATGCGCTGCTCGACCCCGAGCCGGTGAAGGAGACAGCATGAACGACACGATCCGACTGTATCCAGACGTCGCGGAGTTCGCCGCTTCCGTCCGATCACAGCTGAGTGACCTCGATGCCGACGAGCTCGAGGAGCTGACGGGCGACCTCGAGGCCGACCTGCAGGAGCGGGTCGACGACGCCGGGTACGTCGACCTCGGCGACCCGGCGGCGTACGCGACCGAGCTCCGGTCCGCGGCCGGCTTGCCGCCGCGACCGGTGCCTGTCAAGGGAGTGCGCGGGCGGCTGCGTGACCGCGGTTCGGCAACCGCCCAACGCTGGCGCGACTTCGTCGACCGGTTGCGCGAACGACCCGGTACGTCCGCCGTGCTCGACTTCCTCGTCGCGCTGCGACCGGCGTGGTGGATTCTCCGCGCCTGGGTGGCGTACCAGATCGCGCACGTGCTCTTCGCCCCGAACTCTCCGGGGAACGTTCTGCCGCACTCGCTTCGTGGGTGGGCGATCCTAGCGGCGGCCACGATCGTCAGCGTGCAATGGGGGCGCGGTCGATGGCGCGATCGACGGTGGGTCCCAGCGCTCGTTGTTGCGGGCTCGGTGACTGCCGTCGTCGGTCCGCCGTTCGCCTACGATCACGCATCTGCGGAGCCGGAGTCGAGGTGGTCGACGCCGAGTATGAGGCCGATGGCCCACCACCCCGACAACGGTCTGCGCATGAACGGTCAGCCCGTGCGCAACGTGTTCGCGTACGACGCGAAGGGCAATCCGCTCGCCGACGTGCAGCTGTACGACCAGAGCGGCGACCCCCTGTTCGTGACCCGTCGCCAGTCGTTGAACTGGGTCTCGGTCCCGGCGACCTTGCGGACCGGACAACAGGCCTGGAACGTCTACCCGCTGGCGCGCGTCAGGTGGCGGGACTCCAAGTTCGATCGTGCGATCGGTGACCGGGTCGCCGAACCCGGTGTCGTACCGCAGGTGTGGGCGCTGCCCATGCCGCACGCGCCCGCGCTCATGTCGACCCCGACCGACGGCGACGGCGGTGCCGGCGAACCTGCGAAGGAGGACAAGACTGTGCAGGGCGAGAAGCAGAAGTCCACGAATGACGCTTCGGAGATGCGGCACTGACGCGCCGAGTTGCCGGGAAGATCAAGGCGTTCCTCTCAGCAATACCGTTTTAGTCGTTCGGCTAATCATTCTCGCACCTCGGCGCGTTGACTCACGCGAACCGGGCCTGCTAGTGTCGCCGCTGGCACGTAGAAAACGTTTATAAAACGAGGCGACACATCCGTGAAGTTCGGGACACTTGCTCCTTTAGTAGGATCCGTTGTCACGCTAGGCTTTTTCATTTCGCCTGCCTCTGCAGATTGGTCTTCGCATTACAAGGATGTTCAGACAGGCTTCGAATCACGGTCGTGGGATAACAACGAAGACGGAGACAAGACCACGATCCGACTGCGTGATTGTTATGGGTGGAACAAGCGGCACAAGGGCAATCCAACATTGAAGGTGCTGCGGGAGCGTAGGTTTCTTCCTGATGAGAACAAAGGCGCACGGTTCTTTCGTTGTTCTTACCGCGGAGTCGGCCACAAGGCTGACAAGAAGCGTTGGGGACGCCTTGAGAGCGGCGACTATCATTTTACCGTCACAAAGATTAACGGGTCCACTTCAGCGCCGGGACTCTCCACATCTGCGAAGAAGGTGAAGGTGCACTATTAGTATCCCGCTTGGGCTACCTGGGGTGCTTGCGTGGTCTGGAGGACCGGCAGTTCTACTTCGAGCCATTCATGGATAGTTCTGGAGTGCTGCTATTTGAGCACGTGGACTTTCGCTATCGTTCGCGCTCTGAACTGGTCATCAGGGGTCTCACGCTCGGCTTTGGCATGGGCCGGACAGTCTTGCTCGGGCCAAACGGTGCAGGAAAGTCGACTCTTCTCAAGCTCGGGGCCGGGATATTGGGGCCGACCAGTGGATCGGTCAGTGCGACGTCGGGGGTCGGCTGGATGCCGCAAACCGTCACGGCATTTCAGGGTCTGACCTCGCGGGAGCAGGTGGCATACGCGGCGTGGATGAAGGGCGCGTCGCGGTCAGATGCGTGGGAAGAGGCCGCCGTCCGGTTGCGGCAGGTCGGGCTCGAAGATCGCCAAGACATTAAGGCGACTCGTCTCTCGGGAGGCCAACTCCGCCGGGTTGGACTCGCGCAGGCGTTGGCGACCTCGCCGACACTATTGCTTCTGGACGAGCCTACCGCCGGGCTCGATCCGGCTCAGCGCAATAGGTTTCGTGAGATCCTGCACGGATTGCCGAACGAGATCGGTGTTGTCGTCTCCACCCATCAGGTCGACGACCTGAGCGATTCATACGAGCGGGTTGCGGTGATGTCGGCCGGCCGGATCGTCTGGTTCGACACGGTGCCCGCATTCATGGGCCTCGGTGTCGTCGATTCACCACGCCGCGCGGAGTCGTCGTACGAACAAATCCTCGGTCGGGACGTCTGATGCCGATATCGGCACTTTTTCGGACTGCCCTGGCATTCCGCCTCTCTCCGCTGTTCGTGCTTGCGATGTTCGGCGGGTTCCAGGGCGAGCCCGGATGGTCGCAACAGTATGCGCTCGCGGCCACCTCGCACGCGGAGGCGGCGATCTGGGTGCTTGCCCCGCTGGCGGCCATGTGCGCCGCGTGGGAGGGGTACCGGCTGCGGCGCTCCGAATGGCTGGCGCAGCCCCGGTCACGGCACCTCGCGGTGGTCGTAGGCTGGGCGCTCGTGCCGGTGATCGGTGTCGCGTGGGCGGCCTTTCTGAGCGGAATCGTCCTCAAAGTCCTGCCGTCGACACCCGACCTGCGAGTAACGGGGCTCGGGCTACTGATCCTCCTAGCGTGGATAACTCTCGGCTTCGGTGTGGGGTTGAACGTGCACGCCGTGATCGCGCTGCCTACGGTGCTTGTGGCCGGCTACTGCTGGTTCGCGTTCCCTCCGGCGTTCACGCCATTCTGGATGCGGCACGTAACGGGAGACCTGCATGCCTGCTGTTCCATCGAGACCGATCTTGCTCCGATGGTTCCGATCGCCGTGTGCCTTGTCGCGGCCGGCCTCTCGCTCGGCGGCTTCGCATTGGTTCGATCGCGAACGCCGCCGACGAGGACGGCCTGGTGGGCCGTCGCGCCGGTTCCTGTGATCGTTTCTGTGGCGCTCGCAGCGGTGATGGTCGACAATCTGGGCCCAGCGCCGGCCGTTCGACGGGACGTGGCGATGAGTTGCCACGGATCGAATCCCGAGGTGTGTGTCTACCCCGAACGTGAAGGCGGCCTGAGCGACCTCGCCTCGGCTGCGAGCGCGAGCTACCGGACGTGGGCACGTATGGGATTCGACGGCCCGGCCGAACTCTCTGAGGCGAGGGCTGCATTCCGAGGAGCGACCTCCCTTTACGCAAGCACGGACCGGACGCAGTCGCAGCTCACCGCCGCCGTCGTCGAGGCGGTCGTACCTCGACACTTCCGCCGGTGTGACACCGCCCCGGCCGTTGCGAGAAGCGCATCGAGGCAGTTGGCGGCCTGGCTCGCTCTGACCGCCGAGGTCAATCGCGACGCCGTGCGCGAGACATCTGGCAGGAAACTGCTCGAACTCGCGACTGTCGTTTCGCAGCGGCCAGACCGTCGGCAGCGTACGTGGGTGGCTCGGCAACTCGAATTGTTCGGCACCTGCCAGCCCGACGGATCCGGCGATCGAGACGCACGATGACGTACTGGTTCAAGGAACGCGTCGCATGGCTTCCGCCAGCGGCCGCGCTTGTCGTTGTCGTCGTATGCATGGCGATAGGTGGTGTCGCGCTGCCGGTTCCCAGCCTAGGAGTGGGTGCGGCCGTACCGTTCGCCGTGATGCTCCCCATCGGGTCCGCAATCGCACTCGCCGTGTCGATACAGCGTAAGGATTATGAGTGGGAGATGTCAGCCGCGCGACGAGTTCACCTTTACGACCTCGGTCTTGCGGTCGTCACCTGCCTCGTCGGCGGCGCAGCCGCGCTCGGGACGTGGCTCGTGGATCCGGACGGAGCTCTCGTTATCGTCGGACGCAATATCGTCGGCTTCGCCGCGGTCGTCCTCATCCTGGCCCGGTTGGTCGGCGTCGTCGCCGCACCGGCCATCCTTGCGACCTATCTCGTACTCTGCGCGGTCGCGGGCGGGTCGCGCGACGACCACGGTCCGCTTTGGTCGTGGCCGGTCAGCCAGAGTGGCGATGTTGCGGCGCTGGTGATAGCGCTCGGCCTGATGGTGATCGCTGCGATCCTCTGGGTCGCGAGCCCGCCGCGCCGCGAGTACGGGGTGCTGCCGATCTCGTAGACCGCCTGGCAGATCTCCACAACGAACCGTCGATCCTCCGGCGAAGTGTGCCGTGGCCCTCGTACACGCCGCCGGTGTGGAATGAGAGGTGCGTACGAAAGCCGCGACGCGAGGAGGAGGCCACGTGGCCGAGCAGCGCCGGATCAGCCAGCGTCGACTCAGGATAGGGATCGACACGGGTGGAACGTTCACCGACGTGGTCGCCTTTGACGAGCACACGGGGGAGCTCGTCACGACGAAGACGCCGTCGACCCCGCAGAATCCCGCAGACGGGTTCATGGCCGGCATCGACAAGGTGCTGGAGCGGGTAGGACGCGGCGGTACGGGTGAGGCGATCGCCGCGGTCAGCCACGGCACCACCGTTGCGACCAACCAGCTGCTCGAGGGCAAGGTCGAACGGCTCGGGTTCATCACCAACGACGGGTACGAGTCGGTGCTCGAGATCGCGCGCCAGTCCGTTCCCGACGGCTACGGCAACTCGTACTTCTGGGTGAAGCCCGACCGGATCGTGCCGCGCGACTTCGTGAAGACCGTACGCGGCCGGCTCGACTACACCGGCTCGGAGATCCGCCCGTTCGACGAGCAGCAGGCCCGTGAGGTCGCGCGCTGGTTCCGCGAGCAGGGCATCGCCACGCTCGGTGTCTGCCTGCTGCACGCGTACGCAAACCCCGCACACGAGGAGCGGCTGCGCGAGATCATCGCCGAGGAGCACCCGGCCGCGATCGTGTCGCTGTCGTCCGAAGTGTTGCGCGAGTATCGCGAGTACGAGCGCTCGATGACGACGCTCGTCGACGCCGCGGTCAAGCCGAAGGTGTCCCGCTACATCGAGAACATCAAGAGCCGCCTCGACGACTTCACCGGAGCGGAGCGGGCCGTCCCGTTCTACGTGATGAAGTCGAACGGCGGGGTGCTGAGTGCCGACGAGGTCGTGCACCAGCCGATCACCACAGTTCTGTCGGGCCCAGCCGCGGGGGCGCTGGGCGCGGCACTCATCGCGCAGGTCGCCGGTTTCGACCGGGTGCTCACCTGTGACGGTGGCGGTACGTCGACCGATGTGTCCGTGGTCATCGACGGAGAGCCGACGTTGACGACCGAGGGCACGGTCGGCGTATACCCGAGCAAGATCCCGATGATCGACGTCGTGACGGTCGGCGCCGGCGGAGGCTCGATCGCCTGGCTCTCACCCGAGGGCACGCTCAAGGTCGGCCCCGCATCCGCCGGAGCCGATCCCGGCCCGCTCTGCTACGCCAAGGGCGGCACCGACGTCACGATCACCGACGCCCACGTCGTTCTCGGGCGCATCCCGCCGCATCTGCTCGGCGGCGAGATCCCGCTCGACGTCGGCGCGGCGAAAGACGGCGTCGACGCGCTGGCCGCGAAGCTCGACCTGCCACCGGAGGCCGCGGCCGCCGGCGTACTCGAGATCTCCGCCTGGAACCAGGCGAACGCGCTGCGCCAGATCACCGTCAAGCGCGGCCTGGACGTACGTGACTTCACGCTGACGACCTTCGGCGGTTCCGGCTCGCTGCTGCTCTGCCGACTCGTCGACATCCTCGACCTGCAAGGCGTCCTGGTGCCGCCCGACCCCGGAAACGTCTCCGCGTTCGGGCTGCTCACCGTCGACGTCAAGAACGACTACGTGCAGACGTACGTGACCCTGCACGACCAGCTCGACATGGCGGCGATGTCACGCATGTTCGATGAGCTGACCACGCAGGCCGCGGCCGCGCTCGACAAGGAGGGCTTCGCCGCCGACGAGCACCGCTTCGCGCGTACCGCCGACCTGCGGTACTTCGGCCAGGCCTTCGAGGTACGTGTGCCCGTGCCCGAAGGCGATTTCGACGACGCGCTGGTCGACGAGGTCGCGCGGGTGTTCCACGCGGAGCACCGCGCGCTCTACGGCTACGACTTCGCGGGCGACGACAGCCAGCAGGTCGAGTGGGTGAACCTGCGCGTCTCGGGCATCGGCCCGATCCGCCGGCCCGACATCCGCGCGGACGACGTCGACGCCGATGCAGCGCTCCCGGAGCCGACGAGCCGCCGACCGGTCTGCTTCGACGCCGCCGCGGGATACGTCGAGACGCCGGTCTACTGGAGACCCGACCTCGCGCCGGGCAAGGAGGTACGTGGGCCGGTGATCGTCGAGGAGTTCGGTTCGACCGTCCCGATCCATCCCGGCTTCGTCGCGCGCATCGACGCGTACCGGAACATCATCGTGACCCGTGAGGAGACGGCATGAGCACCACCGCAACAGAGTCGCGACGGGCCCCGACCCAGTTTCCCTTTGGTACGTTGACGTCCGACGCGGGGGCGTCGGCAGATCCGGTACTGGTCGAGATCGTGCAGGGCAGTCTCGCGTCGGTCGAGATGGAGGTCGAGACGGCGATCTCGCGTACGTCTCGATCGCCGATGATCCGCGACGCGCACGACTTCCGCGCGGGCATCCACGACCGTCTGCTGCGCAAGCTGACCGGCCGTTCGTACAGCGCCCTCGTACACCCCGTCGCACGTGACTTCCCGCTCGACGAGATGGTGCCGGGCGACGTCTTCTTCCACAACGACGTGTACGAGTCGGAAGGCGGCATCGGCCACCTGCCCGATCTCTGCGTCACCGTCCCGGTCTTCGCCGATGGCGAGGTCGTGGCGTTCGTGCAGGCGTTCGGCCATCACGACGACATCGGTGGCGCAGTGCCCGGATCGATGCCGAGCAACGCGACCAGCGTCTTCGAGGAGGGCCTGATGGTGCCTCCGATCAAGCTGTGGGACGCGGGCAAGCCCGTACGTTCCGCGCTCGCGATCATGACCCGCAACTCGCGGATGCCGGAGTCGCTCGCGGCCGACCTCGACGCCGAGTGCTCGGCGTGCCTGATGGGTGCACGCCGGCTCGGTGAGCTGTTCGAGCGGTACGGCCGCGAGACCGTCGAGTCGTGCTTCGACGCGATCATCGACAACACGACACGTACGTACCAGCGCGAGATCCTGTCGAAGATCCCGGTCGGCACCTGGACCTGGGAGGACTACGCCGAGCACGACGGGGTCGACGACCCGCAGCTGCACACGCAGCGGATCACCTTGACACGTACGGGTCCTGACGATCCCGACGGTGAACGGCTGATCCTCGACTTCGCCGGCACGTCGCCGCAGGCGAAGGGTCCGATCAACCACTGTGGCGACTACTCCGACGGCGTCTTCCTGAAGAAGTGGCTCGCGCCGATCTTGCGTAACCTCGCCGATACACCCGAGCGGATGGCGGAGCTCGACGTCAACGAGGGCATCGTGCCGCTGATCGAGATGAGGTTCCCGCCCAAGGGCACGCTGCTGACGCCGGAGTTCCCGGCGCCGACGAACGCACGTACGTTCGTGATCCTGCGGCTGCTCGGCGTGCTGGCCGGCGTTGTGGCCAAGGCCGTCGACGGACGGATGCCGGCCGACCAGGAGACGATCCGCTACACGGGCGTCTACGGCGAGGACGCGCAGGGGCGTCCGTACCTGATGCGCGAGGTGCTCGGCGGTGGCTCGGGCGGGCGCTACTACGCCGACGGCGAGGACACGATCCATGTCGTACCCGACTCCCGTAACCTCCCGACGGAGTTCACCGAGTCGCGTTTCCCCTTCGTGGTCGAGCGTCTGGGCCTCGCGCAAGACTCGGGCGGGCCTGGCAAGTTCCGTGGCGGGCTCGGGTACGAGAAGCACATCCGAATGCTCAAGGACGCGCACTTCATGTCGATCGCGGACCGGTCGATCCTGGCCTGCTGGGGTGTGAAGGGTGGCAAGGCCGGCCGACCGTTCGAGGTCGTGGTCGACCCGGGCGGCCCGAACGAGCGCGAGGTCGACGCACTCGCGGACGCCGAGCCGATCAAGGCGGGAGAGACGATCCGCATTCGCACGACCGGGGGAGGCGGCTGGGGCGACCCGCTCGAGCGCGACCCGGACCTCGTCGTACGCGACGTGCGCTGGGGCAAGGTGTCTGCCGATGCCGCGCGCGACCATTACTGCGTCGTGCTGACGGGCTCGGTCGACGACGGTGACCTCGCGTACGACGCCGATTCGACTCGGGGCGCCCGCGCCGCGGCTGCGGCCTCCGGTGAGGAGTCGGCATTCTTCGACCGCGGACCGGGCTACGTCCGGCTGAGCGGCGGTGGCACGGCCGCCGATGTCGACTGGCTCTGAGGTGGACGCGGTGGCCGTACGACGAGTTGCGGTCGTGGGCGCGAACGGCAAGACGGGTCGCGCGGTTACCTCGGCGCTGCACGCACGCGAGGTGGCGGTGACGGCGATCGGCCGTGCAGAGCTGGCCTCCTTGCCGAGCGCGCTTGAAGGGGCGGATGCCCTCTACCTGATCGCGCCGAACATGCATGAGGACGAACCCGCCTTCGTACGCAGGATCCTCGCGGTCGCGCGTACCGAGGGCGTTCGGCGCGTCGCGTACCACTCGGTCGCCGCCCCATATGCGCCGGCGATGCCGCATCACGTCGGCAAGGCCGAGGCGGAGAACGCCGTGCGCACGGGATCGTCCGACTGGACGATCCTGCAGCCGTGCGCGTACGTGCAGAACTTCGTGCCGGCACTGCGCCCGGATGACTCCGCGCTGCGGGTCGCGTACTCGCCGAGGAAGCCGTTCGGGCTGGTGGATCTCGCCGATGTCGCCGAGGCGGCCGCGACCGTGCTGTTGTCCGATACGCATATCGGGGCGACGTACGAGCTCGGCGGACCGGATCTGGTCGACGTGCACGACGTGGCGCGAGCTGCGGGGCAGGTGCTCGGCCGCGAGGTACCGGTGTCGCGCATCTCGGTCGAGGCGTGGCGCGAGAACGACGGCTCGAACCTCGATTCCCGCGTACGCGACTGGCTGGCGGCCATGTTCGACTACTACGACGAGCACGGGCTGCCGGTGGGCTCGCTGCCGCTCACCGTACTGCTCGGGCGGGAGCCGACCCCACTCGAGGCAACGCTGAGGCGAGAGCTTCGACCGGCTCGCTGAGTACGATTCGGTGGTCCGGCCGCTCGTGCATGCGTTACGTTCGGGCCGGCCGGTGGTGGCCGAGGTATTCGATGAGATGGTCCTCGCCGAGTGAGCGGGTTTGATGTCCGCTCCGGGTGAGCCACCGAGCATCCGCCCGTCTGGCGGGCGAAGGACGCGTCGTGGGCTCGTGTCGCGGCCTGATCGGTGCGTTCGAGATCAGGTCGGTGCCCGCGGCCGCGTGGCGGATGGCCGCGAGGGCTTCGCGGACGCGGTGTCGGGTTTGGCGGGTGTGGTCGTCGATCCGCCTGCCGGTGCGGCGGTGGAACGTGAATCCGCCGGTGTCGTCGGGTTTGATGACGAGCTTCTCGGAGTGCACGAGGGGGTGACATCTGCCGCAGAGGCCGATGAGGTTGTGCAGGTCCGTGGCGCCATGGTCGCGGTCCCACCAGGCGACGTGGTGGAACTCGAGGCGTGTGAGGCCACAACCGGGGTTCGCGCAGACGCCGTCCTGGCGGGCGCGGATGGCGTGTCTCTGCGCCGTGGTCGCAAGCCTCGAGGCGCGGCCGACGTTCAGGATGTTGGCTTGTGGGGTCGTCCCGGTGGTGTGACCGTCACGGAGCAGGTCGATGTGATCGCCCGTGCAGGTCAGGTAGCCGAGGAGGTCGGTGCCGATCTTGCCGAATCCGGCCAGGGTTGCGGGTTCGGCGCCCGGGCTACGGAGCAGGGTTTCCAGATCGGCGAGGACCAGGATCTGCGCGCGGAGCCGAGCTTGGTAATGCCGCCGGTGAGCTCGTGTACGTGGTCGAGCCGGATCCGCCCCTCGGCGAGCGCATCGGACGCGTCGGACAATGCCTGCAGGGTGCGTCCGGCCTTGAGCCGTTGCCGGGCCTGTGGTCGGGTGAGGCGGAGCTCGCGAGTGGCCCAGCCGACGACGGTGGAGGCTCCTTCGTCGTCGTAGCCGGCGGTGTCTTCGAGGCGGGTCATCAGGTCGGCCTGGATGCCGTCGAGGATGTCTTGAGCCTGCTGGACGGCGCGGAGCGCGTCGCAGATCTGTGCGCCCGTGGCGAGGGCGGTGTCGGTTCGCGGGGACACCGCGGTGGCCGCACTCTGGCGGATCCGTGCGTACGTCTCACTCTCGAACATGTGATCTAGTATAGAGGATCACGATCCGCACATCAATTGCTAGGTGGGATCGAATCGCCAGTAAAACAAGGGGATTCGGCCTTCTCCGAGTCCAACGGGAGACACCGGAAACGAGACGGCCGCTTGCAGGAAGCCGGGTGCGGCGAGAGCGGCCGGCACGGGGATGCCTGCGTCGTCGCCGAGGACCTGCATCGGTGGAACGGGAACCGGGGCAAGTGCCAACCGCAAGATCGGCTGCTCGTGAAGCGCGCCAATCAATTCGGATGCCGCCTACGTCGTCCGCCTGGCATCGTGAACGCATGCCGACGGTCCAGCTGACCTCCGACCCGCACGAGTTCGAGCGTACTGCTCGCCCGCTCATCCATGCCGACCCGATCACCCACAGCGTCATCGCGACCAACCTCGACCGCTGCCTCCAGCACGACGTACGCGATGCATGCTGGCTGTGGCTCGACGCCGGCGCTGGCCCGGTCGCGGTCGCAATGCACACCCCACCGCGCGGTCCGTACGTCGCGACGGACGACCACGGTGCCGGTCAGCAGTTCGCCGAGACCATGCTCAAGGCAGGTCGTACGCTCGACTGGGTTTCGGGACCGCGCGGCGGAGTCGGCGGCTTCGCGGACGTGTGGTCGCCGGCGCACGGGCTCAGCGCGACGACCGCTATGGAGCAGGGCGTGTACGTACTCGACGCCGGACTGCGCCCACCGAGCGGCGTGCGCGGGAGCTTCCGGACCGCCACCGTCGACGACAGCGCGGTCGTGCACGAATGGTCGGCCGCCTTCATGCGTGAGGCGATGGGCGAAGACCGCCAACCGCGGCTGGACGACGAGATCGCCGACGGTCGACTCGGCATCTGGCAGCACGCTGGTCACCCGGTCTCGATCGCGTACGCGTCGCGCTCGCTCGCCGGCGTGAGCAGGGTCTCCGGTGTGTTCACGCCGCGCGAGCATCGGGGCAACGGGTACGCGAGCGCCTGCGTCGCGGCGGTGAGCCGTCGGGTTCTCGACGGCGGAGCTCGGTGCATGCTCTACACGGATCTCGCGAACCCGACCTCGAACGCGATCTACGAGGCCATCGGGTATCGCCGGAGCGGCGACTCGGTCATGGTCAGGTTCGTCGGACCCGACTGATTCAATCGGGCCGTGATGAGCACCGATACCCGAGCGGGCGTGGAGGTCCGTCCCGTCACCGCCGACGTACGTCCGGCGGTCCTCGCGCTAGCCCCGGCGGCCCGACAGGACGAGTTCAGCGGAGTCGCGGCCGAGACGCTGCCGCAGGCGGATAGAGACCCCGGCCGCGCGCCGTACGTCATCGTGACCGCCGACGGTGAGCCAGCCGGGTTCTTCGTGCTCGATTCCGGGCGGTCCCAGGCCGATCCAGCGGCAGGGCTGACGTTGCGTGCGTTCTTCGTCGACGCGAGGTTCCAGGGCCGTGGCATCGCCGGCGCGGCTCTCGCCGCCCTGCCCGGCCTGATCCACTCGCATCATCCACGGGTCGTACGCGTGGTGCTCACCGTCAACTGTCGCAACGAGCTCGCCCGGAGTGTCTACCTGCGTCACGGGTGGACGGACACGGGCGAGCTCTACCTCGGCGGCGATGCCGGGCCGCAGCACGTTCTGGTGCTCGACCTATGACGTGAACTGCACCGTCAACTGTGCGATCCCGGCGACCTCCGCGGTGACCGCATCCCCAGGCGTGACGGGTGCAGGCGGTGCCGCGGTGCCGGTCGTGACGATGTCACCCGGTCGCAACGCGAGGTCGAACCGAGCCAGCTCGGTGACCAGCCAGCAAAGCGAGATCCGCGGGTCGCCGAGCGCGGCCGCGCCGCTTCCCTCGGAGAATCGGGCGCCGTTGACGTCGATCGTCATGGCCTGGGTCGAGAGGTCGAGCCCTTGCCAGTCGTCGATCTGCGGCCCGAGTACGAACGACCCGGTGCAGGATCCGTCGGCGAGGATCTGTAGCCCGTCGACCGCGCCGAGGTCTGCATACCGGGTGTCCGGAACCTCGACTGCGACGTGCAGCGACTCGACGGCGTCGAGGATCTCGGGGCGCGATGCGTCGCCCGCGATCGCGCGGCCCATCCGGAACGCGAACTCGGGCTCCGCGACACGCATCGTCTGCCCCGCAAGCGACATCGACTCGCCCGGCGCGTACTGGAACCGCGCGTGCATCGCGCCCGGCAACGGGCCGTCCACACCGAGGTACGCCTGACTCGCCGCGGAGGTGGCCGCGACCTTCCAACCGATCGTGGGCCCGATAGTCGCGGTCACGGCGCGCTGGATCTCCATCGCGGCGGCCGCATCGGTCGGGCGGAGGGCCGCCGGCAAAGCGGGCAGCGTTTCGCCCGCCTGCCAGGCGTTCCAGAGCAGGTCGGCGGCAGCGTGGGTGCTCGGGGTCGTCATGCGAACAGTCTTACGTACCCGCTCAGCCTTGCATCGCGTCCATGACCGGTCGGGTCGCGTCCGTGAGCTCGCGTCCCGGGTCGCTGCGGCGCAGTACGCCGACACAGATGCCGGCGACTCCCACCGCGATCCACGCCGACAACACGAGTAATGGCGTACTCGCGCCCGCGCCGTCGAAGAAGGCGAGGTTGCGCAACGCCGTCGCGCCGGCACCCGGTGGCAGCAGCTGGCCGATGACGCCCGCGGGCTCGGGCAGGAGGTAGGGCGAGGACGTCGCACCCGACCACGGGTTTCCGAGGAAGAGCATCAGGGGAGCGACCGCGACGAAACCGAACCGCCCGAACGCCGAGACGAGCCCGACGATCGTGCCGGAGATCGCGGCGATCGTGAGCGCGGGTGCGACGGAGTTCGTCGTCCAGTCTCCGCCGAGAATCCCGAACCCGCCTTGGGCGATGGCGACCGCGACCCCCGCGCCGACGACCGCAGCGACCGCGATCATCGCAATCTGTTCCCAGCCTGGCCTGGCGATCAGCAACACGATGACGGCGGTGATCACCGAGACGAGCACGAGTGGCAGCACGAGGGACCCGAGAGCGGAGCCTCTCGGGTCATCCGCGTCCGCAGGCACGACGTCGACGACAGGGGCCGGGCCCTCGCTGGGCGGTGCAAACGTCGTGGTCAGGACCTCCGCGACCGCCGGACTCGCCGCGGAGGCCGTGAACAGCTTCCGGTCCGGGCCTTCGGTCACGATCGCGCCGTACACGTCGCGGTTCTCGATCGCGTCGGTCGCTGTCGCCGCGCTGTCGTACGTACGGAGGTCGAAGGCGCCGTCATGCTCGGCCACCTGGTCCTCGATCGCCTGCACGGCGCCGGGCGAGCCCACGACGCCTACGGGCAGGCCGTGCGGCTCCGGGCTCGCGCTGGCCCAGGTGAATGCCCACACGGGCAGCGCGACGAGGATCGGTAGCGCCACGAACAGCGCGAGAAGTCGGGGCTTGAGCCGTCCACGGCCCGTGGCAGCGGAAGTCATCGCCGCCTCCTTCCAAGGAGAATGATCGTTCGTTTAAGAGTGGAAGGCCGCCGGCGATTTGTCAAGAACGATCATTCGTTTTATATTCGTCCACATGCCCAAGGTCTCCGACGCGCATCGCGCCGCACGCCGGGAGCAGATCCTCGATGCCGCGATGGTCCGCTTCGCGGACAACGGGTTCCAGGCGACCGGGATGGCCGACGTCATCGCGGCGACGGGGCTGTCCGCGGGAGCCGTCTACCGCTATTTCAAGAGCAAGGACGAGTTGATCGAGGCGATCGTCGACCGAGTCCTCAACCGCACGGCAGACCGCTTCACCGAGCTGCTTGCCTCCGGCTCGGTGCCCGAGCCCGGTGAGGCCGTTCGCATCGGCGTCGAGGCGATCAACGAGGTGGCATCGCGCGCGCCCGTCGAGGTCGGGCGCCTTGCGGTCCAGGCATGGGGCGAGGCGCTGCGCAACGAGCGGGTCTCTGCGGTCGTTCGTACTGCGTACTCGACCATCAAGGGCTACTACGCCGAGGTCAGTCGTCGCGCGATCGAGGCAGGGACCATGCCCGCCGACGCGGACCCTGACGCGCTCGCCTCGGCGATGTACTCGCTCACCGCGGGCTACGTGCTCCAGCGGACCCTGCAACTTCGAGGTCGATGCAAAGGCGTACGCCGACGCGGTCGAAGCGCTCCTCGGTGGGCGCAAGGGTCACTGACTCCGCAAGTACGTCAGCTTCGCTGAGTGGCGCGAATCTGTTATGAACATGGCGTTTGAGCAAAGAATTTGCGCCACTCGCGAGCGCTGTCAGCGCCGTCTGGCGCCTCGCCGCCGCATTGCAGCCCGCCTCGCCCCGTGCGCGTCACCACTACTGGTCCGAGTCCGGCTCTCCATGCGGGTTTGGCACAACTTGCCCAAGCGCCTCGTAGGTGTTGGTCCTTGTTGACCGTGCGCCGGCTCACAGCGCTCGCCTAGTGTCCAGACATGCGCATCGTGATCGCCCTCGGCGGCAACGCCATGACGTCGTCGGATGGTCGTGCGCGTCCCGAGGACCAGCGCGCGGCGATCACCGAGGCCGCCGAGCCGATCGCCGGCCTGGTGGCCGCCGGACACGACGTCCTGCTGACGCACGGCAACGGTCCGCAGGTGGGCAATCTGCTGCTGAAGAACGAGCTCTCGGCGGCGGTCGTACCCCCGGTGCCGCTCGACTGGTGCGGCGCACAGACCCAGGCGACGATCGGGATGTTGCTCGTCGATGCTCTCGACCATGAGTTCGCCGAGCGCGGGCTGGACTGTCGTACGGCGACGATCGTGTCGCGTACTCGCGTCGACGCGGATGACCCGAAGTTCAGCTCGCCCACGAAGCCGATCGGGCGCTATCTCCCCGAGGACGAGGCCCGGGTGATGATCGAGCACGGTCAGCACTATGTGGAGATCCCGGGTCGCGGTTGGCGGCGCGTGGTTGCCTCGCCCGAGCCGCTCGAGTGCCTCGACGGGCCCGCGGCCGAGGCGCTGATCTCCGCCGGGTACGTCGTGGTGTGCTCCGGCGGCGGCGGCATCCCGACCGTACGCGCGGCCGACGGAACCCTCAGCGGCATCGAGGCGGTCATCGACAAGGACCTCACGGCGTCGCTGATCGCACGGCACGTCGACGCCGACCTGCTCGTCATCGCGACCGACGTCGACTCGGCCGTCACCGACTGGGGTACGCCCCACGCCAAGCCGATCGAAGAGGTCACCGCGAGCGAGATGCGTGCGATCGCGAAGGACCAGGAGTTCGCGTCGGGCTCGATGGGCCCGAAGGTCGAGGCGGTGACCAGGTTCGCGGAGAAGGGCCACGGCACCGGCATCATCACGTCGCTGCCGAGGATCGGCCATGCGATCGAGGGTCATCTGGGTACGCGCGTCGTACCCGATCGGCCGTGAAGCAACCACCAAGAGGAAGGACACGCCCAGTGCCACCTGCCATCGAAGTACGCAAGGTCCCGCTCCACTCGGTCGCCGATGCCAGCGAGCTCGCGAAGCTGATCGACGACGGGGTCATGGAGGCCGACCGCATCATCGCCGTGATCGGCAAGACCGAGGGCAATGGCGGTGTCAACGACTACACCCGGATCATCGCCGACCGCGCGTTCCGTGAGGTGATAGAGGAGAAGGGCACCCGGCCGGCGGCCGACGTCAAGCAGATCCCGATCGTCTGGTCGGGCGGCACCGACGGCGTGATCAGCCCGCATGCCACCGTCTTCGCGACCCTGCCCGAGGCCGAGACGGTCGAGACCGACGAGCCGCGGCTGACGGTCGGCTTCGCCATGAGCGACACGCTGCTGCCCGAGGACATCGGTCGTACCGCGATGGTCGAGAAGGTTGCGGCCGCCGTCACCGAGGCGATGAAGCAGGCCGGCATCACCGACGTCGCCGACGTCCACTACGTACAGACGAAGACACCGCTGCTGACGATCCACACCATCCGCGACGCGAAGAGCCGCGGCAAGACGGTGTGGACCGAGCACACGCACGAGTCGATGGACCTGTCGAACGGTACGACCGCGCTCGGTATCGCAGTCGCCCTCGGCGAGATCGAGATGCCGACCGATGGCGATGTCATGCACAACCGTGAGCTGTACTCCGCGGTCGCGTCATGCTCGTCGGGCGTCGAGCTCGACCAGGCGCAGGTCGTCGTGGTCGGCAACGCGCGCGGAGTCGGCGGCAAGTACCGCATCGGCCACTCGGTCATGAACGACGCGCTCGACGCGGACGGGATCTGGAACGCCATCAAGGACGCCGGCCTCGACCTGCCCGAGCGTCCGCACTCGAGCGACCTGGACGACCGTCTGGTCAATGTGTTCCTCAAGTGCGAGGCGAGCCAGGACGGCACCGTACGCGGGCGCCGCAACGCCATGCTCGACGACTCGGACGTGCACTGGCACCGTCAGATCAAGTCGTGCGTCGGCGGCGTGACGGCCGCGGTCACCGGCGACCCGGCGGTGTTCGTGTCGGTGTCCGCGGCACACCAGGGGCCCGAGGGCGGCGGCCCGGTCGCGGCCATCGTCGACGCCAGCTGAGGCGTCCCGCGAGCGTCAACCACAAGCCTCCGCCGGCGCAGTGGTGAAACCTGTTGCAGGAGCGGACGGAAGCCACAGCGGCGCATAGGTTTCGGGCTGTTACGGCGTAGCGGCGATCCGCGAGGAGTCGCCGTGGAGCCGTAACGGCCCGAAACGTGAGGAGCGTGCGCGCGCTTGCGAGCGGCAGCCAGGCTTGCGGCCCGACCCGCTCGCGTCAGGTACGCGTCAGGCGCCGGCGCTCCTCGCGGGCGTACGGGTCGCCGAACAACGCGAGCCAGCCGTGCTCCGCGACCGTGGCGGCAGTGGCGACACCGAGGCCGATCATCGCGCCCTTGACGCTCCGGCGCGACATCATCCCGAACGCCGCGGGTACGACGGCCGCGCGGGTGAGCAGGTCGCTGGTGAACATCTCTCTCGGCGAGAGTGCCGGCTCGGCGTCGACGGGCTTGAGCTCGCGCGCCACCTGGCGTCCGGCGACGGTGGCGGGAAGGGTCGCCGCTACCGATGCGGTCAGCACGGCAGTCCCACGGAGGGCTGCTGCGACTCCGCCGCCGTCATGGCTCTCAGTGTGCAGACGGTGCGTCACTTTGTCGGGTCCACTCCTCGTAGCTCGCGCGAGACGGTGATATCAGGGTCCGCCCGGTGTGCGCAACCCCACCGGGCATTCCCTCTCCGTCGCGTCGCGGGCCGCGCCGCCTACCCGTTGTAGCGCTGCAGGCGCTGAGCCAGCAAGGTGTGCGTGCTCTTCGCCGTCAACTCGGCCAGCTCGTACCGAAGAACCCTGCCGAGTCGCCGGCAGAAATCCTCCGGTTCGTCCGCCGCGTCGGGGTGTTCGGCAACGATCCGGTCCACGATTCCCTCGCGGAGCAGGTCCGCTGATCGTACGCCTTGATCGCGTGCCATGTCAGGTGCGCGTTCCGCAGTGCGGTACACGATCGCCGAAGCGCCCTCCGGCGGCAGTGGTGACAGCCAGGCGTGTTGGGCGGCGATGATGCGGTTCGCGGGCAGCAACGCGAGCGCTCCGCCGCCGCATCCCTGGCCGAGCAGGACGCTCACCGACGGCGCCGCCAGCGTGACCAGGTCGGCGAGACAGCGGGCGATCTCACCCGCGAGCCCACCCTCCTCCGCTTCGGGCGACAGCGCCGCCCCGGGTGTATCGATCACGGTCACCAGGGGGAGCCGGAGCTGGCGGGCAAGGCGCATGCCGCGGCGTGCCGCGCGCAGGCCGCCGGGCCCCATCGCGGTCAGCTCGCGGTTGCCGGGTTGCTGCACCTGCCCGAGCAGGACGCACGGCGCGCCCTCGAACCGCGCGAGGGCGAGCAGCATGCCGGGATCCGACTCGCCCTGACCGGTGCCGTTGAGCGGGATCACGTCGGTCGCCGCGTAGCGCAGGAACCGGCGTACGCCCGGGCGTTCGGTACGGCGCGAGCGTTGGATCGAGTCCCATGCGTCGACCTCGGGGACGGCCTCGGTCGCGGGATCGGGGACCGGTTCCGGGGGTTCGGCCGTGATGACGGCGAGCGCGCGGTCGACGATCTCCGGAATGTCCTCGGGCGGGAGGACGCCGTCGATGAGCCCGTGTGCGAAGAGGTTCTCCGACGTCTGGACATCCTCGGGGAACTGCTTGTCGTACAGCGCTTCGTACACGCGTGGCCCGAGGAAGCCGACGAGCGCGCCGGGCTCGGCGACCGTCACGTGACCCAGGGAGCCCCACGAGGCCATCACGCCGCCGGTCGTCGGGTTGCGCAGGTACACGAGGTACGCGAGTCCCTTTGCCTTGTGCCGGGCGATCGCCGCCGAGATCTTGGCCATCTCCACGAAGGCGACCGTGCCCTCCTGCATCCGGGTGCCGCCGGACGTCGGCGACGCGAGCAGCGGGATGCCCTCGGCGGTCGCGCGCTCGATGGCCCGGATCAACCGTCGCGACGCCGCGATGCCGATCGACCCGGCCAGGAACCGGAACTCACAGGCGGCCAGTGCGACCCGGCGACCCTTGATCAGGCCCTCGCCGGTGATCACCGACTCGTCGACCCCGGACTTCTCCTCCGCCGCGCGGAGCTGTTCGGCGTACTGCTCGTCGACGCCCGAGCGGTCGGGCGGGGTGTCCCACGAGACGTACGAGCCCGGGTCGACGACGCTGTCGATCAGCCCCCGCGCGGAGATCCGATTGCCGCTCAAGACCCGTCCAGCCACGCGCGTACCGACTCGTTGTGCTGGCCCAGGGTCGGCGGCGCGGCGTGCTGCTCGCGGCCACCGGAGTAGGGGTTGTCGTCGAGGCGGAGCACGGGGCCCGGGAGCTGCAGCGTGCCCTGCGTCGCATGCTCGACGTCGATGAGCAGACCCTGCGAAAGCAGCTGGTCCCACGCATAGACCTCGTCGAACGTACGCACCTTGCCCGACGGGATACCGGTCTCGGTCAACAGGTCGAGCCAGTGCTCGGCCGGCTGGTCGGCGAAGATCTTCTCGATCTCGGCGATCAGCTCGAGCCGATGCTGCACGCGGTCGCGGTTGGTCGCGAAGCGCGGCTCGTCCTTGTCGAGGCCGATCGCGTCGGCGAACGACCGCCACAGCGACTCGGACCCGCAGGTCAGCTGCACGGGTGCTGTTGCCGTGTGGAAGAGCCCGTACGGCGCGATCGACGGGTGGTGCGGGCCGGACATCTCGGGCACCTCGTGCCCGACTGTCCACCGGGTGCCTTGGTAGGCGTGTACGCCGATGACGCCCGCGATCAGCGACGTACGCACCACGCGCCCCCTGCCGGTGCGCTCGCGCTCGTACAGCGCGGAGACGACGCCGTACGCGCCGTTCATCCCGGCGAGCAGGTCGGAGATCGGTACGCCGACCTTGGTCGGCTCCTCCGGGTCGGTGCCGGTGATGCTCATCAGCCCGGCCTCACCCTGCGCGATCTGGTCGTATCCCGCCCGCGCCGCCTCGGGACCGTCGTGGCCGAAACCGGTGATCGACATGATCACGAGTCGCGGGTTGAGCTCGTGCAGCCGCTCGACGCCGAAACCGAGCCGGTCGAGCACGCCGACCCGGAAGTTCTCGAGGAGCACGTCGGCGCGTCGGACGAGCCGCGCGAGTACGTCCTTGTCGCCGTCGTCCTTGAGATTGAGGGTGACCGACTCCTTGTTGCGGTTGGCCGACATGAAGTAGGTCGACTCGCGTTCGTCGTCGTCGCCGATGAACGGCGGGCCCCAGCCGCGGCTGTCGTCGCCGGTCGGGCTCTCGACCTTGATCACCCGGGCGCCCATGTCGCCGAGCATCATGCCAGCGTGCGGCCCCGCGAGCGCGCGCGTCAGGTCGAGGACGATCACGCCGTCGAGCGGGCCGGGGGAGTGTTTCGCGCCAGGTGTCTCCATGGTGGAAGGCTAACGATCGACCGGCGGCGGCTCCTATAGCACCTCTTGCCAACGCGCGACCCTGGGCGCGCGAGGGATTCACAAACCGACTACTAGCGAGTAACATCGCCCGCGGTCTGGTCCCACTACTCGGCTGAGGGAGCGCTCGATGCGTATCGGTCTGCTCGGGAGTCAACGAAGGGTACGAGTCGGCGCCCGGTGCGTGGCGGCTGCCGCCGCCGTCGCGCTCGGTGCCGGTGGCCTCGCTCCGGGGGCGGCGGCCGCGCCGGACTGGGCGCCGCGGTCGACCGCGAAGATCACGCCCGGCGTGCAGATGTACACCAAGGGCGGCCAATGCACCGGCAACTTCGTCTTCACCGACGCGGCCGGATCCGTCTACGTCGGGTACGCCGCGCACTGTGCGGGCACGGGCGAGGCAACCGACACCGACGGTTGTGACACCAAGTCGATGCCGGTCGGTACGCCCGTGTCGTTCCGTGAGCACGGCAGCCTGCTCGGCGACGGCGACCTCGTCGGAACGGGCGAGCTCGCGTACTCGTCCTGGAAGGCGATGCAGGTCGCCGGCGAGAAGAACGCGGACGTATGTGCGTACAACGATCTGGCGCTGGTCAAGGTGGACGCGGGCTCGGTCGGCAAGGTGAACCCGACCGTGCCGTTCTTCGGCGGCCCGAACGCGCTCAGCCGCACGACGCCGACGACGGGTTCGGCGATCTACAGCATCGGCAACTCCTCCCTCCGCGGCGGCATCGAGTTGCTTCGTCCCAAGATCGGCTTCAGCCTCGGCGCCGACGGCAACGGCTGGAGCCAGTCGGGCTACACCGTCACGCCGGGCATCCCGGGCGACTCCGGTAGCGGCTTCCTCGATGCCGACGGCAACGCGCAGGGCGTGCTCTCGACGCTCGCGCTCGCGCCGCTGCCGGCATCGAACGGCATCGGCTACCTCGCCAAGGAGCTCGACTACGCCAGGGCGCACTCGGGCATCGACGGTCTGCGGCTCGTTCCGGGCGAGGAGTCGTTCTCTCCGCTGTAGGGCAGTGCCGCGATGTCACCGCTATCTGCTGTTATGAGCACATGCCTGTCCAGTACGTGCTGCAGCGCCCGCGCAGCGCCACCGAGCCGCCGGTGCTCGACGCCGGTCAGCGGGCAGTGGCCGAGCACCCCGGCGGTCCGCTGCTCGTACTCGCCGGCCCAGGCACGGGCAAGACGACCACCCTGATCGAGGCGGTCGTCGACCGCATCGAGCGGCGTGGCCTGCGTCCCGACCAGGCGCTCGTGCTCACGTTCGGTCGCAAGGCGGCCGACGACCTTCGTACGCGGATCGCCGGACGACTCCGCCAGCAGGCGACCGCGCCTTATGCCGCGACCTTCCACTCGTTCTGCTACGCGCTCATCAGGCGATACCAGGACCCCGAGGCGTTCCTCGACCCGCTGCGGCTGCTCTCCGCGCCCGAGCAGGACGTCCGCATCCGCGAGCTGGTCGAGGGTGCCCGCGCCGACGGCCGCATCCTGTGGCCCGAGTCGTTGCGGCCCGCCCTGCGTACGCGCGGCTTCGCCTCCGAGCTACAGGGGTTCATGGCGCAGGCGCGTTCGCTCGGGCTCGACCCGGTCGACATCGCCGAGACCGGACTTCGCCATGACCGTGCCGACTGGCGTTCGGCGGCCGACTTCTTCGGCGAGTATCTCGACGTGTTCGACGCGCAGAACCTCGTCGACTACGCCGAGCTGGTGCACCGCGCACTGATCATCGCGCACGACCCCCAGCACCGGGACGAGCTGCGCGCGG
Source organism: Solicola gregarius (assembly GCF_025790165.1). Taxonomy (GTDB): domain Bacteria; phylum Actinomycetota; class Actinomycetes; order Propionibacteriales; family Nocardioidaceae; genus Solicola; species Solicola gregarius. The sequence continues at coordinate 652,117 of NZ_CP094970.1, read as the reverse complement.
AGTTCCCGCTCGTGGTGGTCGACGAGTACCAAGACACCGACCCTGCGCAGGTGGCGCTGCTGAAGGCGCTCGCGGGTGATGGCCGCGACATCATCGCCGTCGGCGATCCCGACCAGTCGATCTACGGCTTCCGCGGTTCCGACGTACGCGCCATCTTCCGGTTTCCCGACGAGTTCCGCACTCGTGACGGTGACCCGGCCCCGACGCTCGCATTGACGTCGACGAGGCGGTTCGGCCGGCGCATCGTCGACGTCTCCCGAGCCGTCATCGACCGGCTTGGCTCGTTCGGTGCGATCGACGCCGAGGCGTTCCGTGCCTTCCGCGCGCCGCAACCCGTCGACCCGGCATATGGCGATGGCAGCGTCGAGGCGTACGCCTTCGCGTCGACGACCGCCGAGGCGGAGCGCATCGCGTTACTGCTGCGCCGCGCGCACCTCGACTCCGGGGTCGACTGGTCCGAGATGGCCGTCCTCGTACGCACGGGCGCGGCGATCCCGCGGCTGCAGCGCGCGCTCAACGCGGCGGGAGTGCCGACCGAGGTCGCCGGCGACGAGGTGCCGTTACGCACCGAGCCCGCCGTACAGCCGCTGCTGCTCGGCCTGCGCATCATCGACGACCTGGCCCGCGACGTCGATCCCGATCCCGATGATGTGGCCACGCTGCTGGCGGGCCCGCTCGGCGGACTCGACGCCGGCCAGCTGCGACGGGTCTCGCGCGAGCTGCGCCGCCTCGATTCCGAGCCCGACGAGTCGGGCGAGGTCCGTCGGCCTCGGCCGTCGCGAGAGTTGCTGGCCGAAGCACTGACCCGGCCGGCGGTGTTCGGTCAGCTGGGCGCCGACGGTGCCGACCGTGCGTACCGGCTCGGCCGGCTCATCGCGCGGGCGACCGACGCTCGCAGCTCCTACGCGTCTCCGGAGGCCTTGCTGTGGATGTTGTGGGATGCGTCCGGGTGGGGTGACCGGCTGCGGGCCGATGCGGAGGGGGGCGGCGACCGGGCCGCCAACGCCCATCGCGACCTCGACGCCGTGTGTGCGCTCTTCGAGGCGGCCTCGCGCGCGGAGGAGCGCTATCAGCGGCGGGGCGTCACGCAGTTCCTGGCCGAGCTCGAGGACCAGCAGATCCCCGCCGAGCCTCTCGGCGAGCTCGGCGTACGTGGTTCGGCGGTACGCCTGCTGACCGCCCATCGGTCCAAGGGTCTCGAGTGGCGGATCGTGGTCGTCGCCGGCGTCCAGGAGGGCGTCTGGCCCGACGTCCGCTACCGGGGCTCGCTGCTGCAGACAGACCGGCTCGCGCCCGACGGCGTACAGGAGCCGCCGTCGCTCGCGCAGCGGCTCGCCGAGGAACGCCGGCTCTTCTACGTCGCGGTCACGCGCGCCATGGAGCGGCTCGTCGTCACGGCGGTGCAGAGCCCGCTCGACGACGGCGACCAACCGTCGCGGTTCTTCACCGAGCTGCACACCGAGATCGCGGGGCCGGGGCGTCCCGAGTCGCGGGGCAGGCCGCGGCGTCCGCTGTCCCTTCGCGGCGTGGTCGGCGAGCTGCGTCGCGTCGCCGAGACGACGACGCACGAGGACGTACGTACCGAGGCCGTTGCCCGGCTGGCGCGGCTCGCCGCACCTGCCGATGGCGATGTGGCGCTGCCGAGCGCCGATCCCGACCGCTGGTGGGGCGTGCGCGACGAGACCCGCAGCGAGGTGCCCGTACGTCCGCCCGACCGGCCCGTCGACATGTCGGGCAGCAGTCTCGACGGGCTCGTGACGTGCCCGCTGCGATGGTTCCTGAGTCATGAGGCACGCGGGGACACGCCCGGCACGACTGCGCAGGGCTTCGGCACCCTCGTCCACGCGCTCGCCGCAGAGGTGGCGACCGGCGATCTCGAGGCCGACCCCGACGTGCTCGACGCGCACCTCGACGAGGTTTGGCAACGGCTCGACTACATGGCGCCGTGGGTGTCGAGTCTCGAGCGCGCGCAGGCGCGGCGGGCCATCGAGCGGTTCGTCAACTGGCACCTGGCGGCACGTGGCCGGACGGCGGTTGCGGCCGAGCACCGGTTCGAGGTGGAGGTGCCGATCGGCGGCGACTCGGTGCGGCTGCGCGGATCGATGGATCGGGTCGAGGTCGACGACGGCGGTCGCGTTCATGTCGTCGACCTGAAGACCGGCAAGAACCCCGTCCAACCGAAGGCGGTCGCGGAGCATCCGCAGCTGGGCGTCTACCAGATCGCGGTCCAACACGGTGCCGTCGACGAGGTCATCGACGGCCCGGTGGAGGCGGGTGGCGCCGAGCTCGTGCAGCTGCGCGTACCGGCGGGGTCGAAGGAGCCGGACTCGCCGAAGGTCCAGCCACAGGCGGCTCCCGACGACTCTCCGGCGTTCGTCGCGCGCGCGCAGCTCTCCGATGCGGTCGCCCGCGTGCGCGGCGAGACGTTCCCCGCGACGCCGGGGACGACCTGCCGGTTCTGTCAGTTCCGCTCGTCGTGCCCGGCGCAGCCGGATGGTCGCACGATCCTCGCTCAGGCGTCGGTGTCGGATCCTCAACCGTGGAGGGACGAATGAGCGGCAAGGAGAGAGCGAGGGACGAGCGGCTCGACGCGCGCGACCAGGGGGCAATGAGCGGCAAGGAGAGAGCGAGGGACGAGCGGCTCGACGCGCGCGACCAGGGGGCAATGAGCGGCGAGGAGAGAGCGACACCGGGGCGCGTGATCCTGCGCGATGAAGCCCACTTGAGTGACGTCCTGGGCATTCCGTTCAGCGACCAGCAGCTCGCGGCGGTCACGGCGCCGCTCGACCGGCCGGCCGCGATCATCGCCGGTGCCGGCTCGGGCAAGACCGCCGTCATGGCTGCGCGGGTGGTGTGGCTGGTCGGCCGCGGCATCGTCGAGCCGGGCGACGTGCTGGGCCTGACGTTCACCAACAAGGCCGCCGCCGAGCTCGCCGTACGCATCCGCGCCGCGCTCGGCCTGCTTGCCGACGATGCCGGCATCCGGGGCTTCCTCGACGAGCTGGGCGAGCCGACCGTCTCGACGTACCACGCGTACGCCGGTGCGTTGCTCAGCGAGCATGGTCTGCGGATGGGGTTCGAACCCGACCTGCGCATCGCCTCCGACGCTTCGCGTTTCCAGCGTGCCGCGCAGGCGCTGCAGTCGCACCGTGGCGCGATCGCGAACCTCACGACGCATCTGCCGACGACGGTCAACGACCTCATCCACCTCGACGGGCAGCTCAACGACCACCTCGTGCCGATCGAGTCCTTGCTCTCGTCGGATGCGGGGTTCGCTCGAGAGCTCGACGTCGAGAACGCGTCGCGTAAGCGTCCGCTCAAGGCGATCACGCGGGCGAGGGACACGACCGACAAGCGTGCCGAGCTGGCGGCTGTGATCGCCGAGTACCGCGAGGTCAAGTCACGGGATGCGGTGATGGACTTCTCCGACCAGATGGCGCGGGGCGCGATCCTCGCGACCGAGTCGCCGGAGGTGTCGCGCGACCAGCGGAGCCGGTTCGCCGTCGTACTCCTCGACGAGTACCAAGACACCTCTGTCGCGCAGCGGATGATGCTGCAGGGGCTGTTCTCGGGCGCAACACCGCAAGCGGGGCGCGGCCACCCGGTGACCGCCGTCGGTGACCCGTGCCAAGCCATCTACGGATGGCGGGGTGCGTCGGCCGACAACCTGGTGGGGTTCCTCGACCATTTCCCCGCTGAAGACGGTGAGCGCGGGTCGGTCCTCAACCTCACCGTCAACCGCCGCTGCAGCACGACGGTCCTCGACGTTGCGAACTCGCTGGCCGCGCCGCTGTACGCCGAGACCGATACGGTCCGGCCGCTCGAGCCGCGCGACGACGCACCCGAGGGCGGCATCGTCGCCGCCTGCCTCGACACCGTCGTCGACGAGATCGACTGGGTCGTACGCCAGGTGCAGGCCGCCAAGGAGCGGGATGCGCCGCGCTGGTCCGATATCGCGATCCTGGTGCGCACGCGCGAGGAGATCGGCGCGCTCACCGTCGCACTTCAGTCGGCCGAGATCCCGGTCGAGGTCGTCGGCATGGATGGCCTGCTCGAGCAGCCGGAGGTCGCCGACGTACTCGCGGTCCTCGACGTCGTCGACTCGCAGACCGCGAACGCCTCGCTGCTGCGACTGCTCACGGGGGCGCGTTGGCGCATCGGCCCGCGCGACCTCGCACTGCTCGGCACCCGGGCGCGTCAGCTGGTCGCGGGGGCGCCTCCGGTCGGCGACGACGACCTGCAGACGGCGCTCGACCGAGCCACCGAAGGCGTCGACCCCGCCGACGTGTTGTCGCTCGCCGACGCCCTCGACGATCCGGGCGACCTGGCGTACTCGCCGGAGGCGCGCGAGCGCTTCGCCGACATCTCACGTCTGCTTCGACAGCTTCGTGCGCACGCCGCCGAGCCGCTCGTCGACGTGGTCCGCCGGACGATCACCGCGCTCGACCTCGACATCGAGCTCGCGGTGCAGCCGGGTGCGCGTGGCCAGCAGAGCCGCGACAACATCGCCATGCTGATCGAGGCGATCGCCGACTTCGCCGGCAACGAGCCGAGCGCGTCGCTGACCGGCGCGCTCGCGTACCTGCGTGCGGAGGCCGAGTACAACGGCGGGCTCGATGTCGCCGCGCCCAGCGACAGCGACTCGGTCAAGCTGCTCACCGCACACAAGGCCAAGGGGCTCGAGTGGCACACCGTCCTGGTGCCGTTCCTGAGCGACAAGGTGTTCCCGCAGGGCAAGTCGCGTGACGCATGGCCGTTCACGGCGCGGGAGCTGCCCGCCGAGCTGCGCGGAGACGCCGCGAGCCAGCCGGTCGTCGAGGAGTGGTCCACGAAGGGCGTCGACGAGTACAACCGGCAGCGACGCGAGCAGGCGCTCGTCGAGGAGCGTCGCCTCGGGTACGTCGCGTTCACCCGTGCCAAGCACTCGTTGGTGGTCAGCGGCCACTGGTGGGGGCGTACCCAGCTCGAGCCACGCGGGCCGTCGGCGTACCTCGAGCACGTACGCACGTGGCTGAAGTCGCGTGGCGCTGAGCCCGCCCGGTGGGCGCCCGACCCGCGCGTCGGCGAGGAGGAGGTCCGCAACCCGCTGATCGCCGCTAGGTCGTCGATCGCGTGGCCGGCCGCGATGCCGGCCGATGTCGTGCAGCGCCGACGCCAGGTGGCCGACGACGTACGCGAAGCGATGCGTACGCCGCAGCTGCCCATCCCGGTGGAGTCGGCGGACCCCGACGCCCGGCGCCAGCTTGCAGACCTGCGGGCGCTCGACGCCGACATCGACGTGTTGCTCGAGGAAGCGCGACTGCGGCGACGGGACGTCATCGAGGTGCCGCTGCCGAGCAGCCTGTCGGTGACCGCCGCGCAACGCCTCACCGACGACCCGGAGGGCCTGGCGCGTGACCTCGCCCGGCCGATGCCGCGCAAGCCGTCGGCAGCCGCCCGGTTCGGCACCAGGTTCCATGCCTGGGTCGAGTCACGGCTCGGTCAGCAGGCGCTGCTCGACCCGATGGACCTACCTGGCCGGGCCGACGCCGAGATCGACGACGCCGAGGAGCTCGTCGAGCTGATCGAACAGTTCGACGACGGCCCGTACGCGACTCGAGTGCCGTACGCCGTCGAAGCCCCGTTCTCGCTGCGGATCGGCGCACAGCTGCTGCGTGGCCGCATCGACGCCGTGTACCGCGACGGCGACCGTTACGAGGTCGTCGACTGGAAGACGAGCCGGGCCGCCACCGCCGACCCGCTGCAGGTCGAGCTGTACCGCGTCGCGTGGGCCGAGATGCACGGCGTTCCCGAGACCGACGTCTCGGCGACGTTCTACTACGTACGCCTCGGCAAGGTCGTCACCCTCGAGGAGCCGCGTGGCCGTGTCGAGCTGGAGCGGCTGTTCGGGTGACGCCTACTCGACGGGTACCTCGAGCATCGCGTCGAGCGCCATCTCGACCATGTCGGAGAATGTCCGCTCGCGGTCTTCGCTGCTGGTCTGCGTGCCGTTGACGATGTGGTCCGAGACGGTGCACACCGACAGCGCCTGCCGGTCGTACTGCGCGGCGAGGGTGTACAACGCGCTCGCCTCCATCTCGATCGCGAGCACGCCGTGCTCCTTGAGCAGTGTCGTGAGTTCCGGGCGCGGAGGGTAGAACGAGTCCGACGAGAACAGCTGCCCGACGACCGTTCGTGCGCCGCGCGAGCTGGAAGCACGCCAGGTCGCCTCGAGGAGCGCGAAGTCCGCCGCCGGCGCGTAGTCGAGGCCGTGGAAGCGCAGCTTGTTCATGGCGGAGTCGGTCGATGCCGTCATGCCGAGCACGATGTCGCGCAGGTCGAGGTCGGCGCTCAGCGCACCGCAGGATCCCACCCGCACGATCTGGCGTACGTCGTAGTCGCGGAACAGCTCGTTGGCATAGATCGACAGCGACGGCTGACCCATGCCCGAGCCCTGAACACTGATCGGCGTGCCGCGGTACGTACCGGTGTATCCCAGCATGTTGCGCACCCGGTTGTACTCGGTTGCGCCGTCGAGGTAGGTGTCGGCGATCCACTGTGCGCGCAACGGGTCGCCGGGCAGCAGCACGCGGGGAGCGATCTCGCCTGGTTCGGCGCCGATGTGAGTGCTCATGCAGGGCACGATATCCGCGGTCGTAGGGTGGAGTCGTGGCCGACCCAGCACTGTTCGCGTTCGCCTGTCCCCAACACGACCGTCGCTCGGATCTGCGCGTCGACGACCAGATCGAGCGAGCGTGGGCCGATCCGAGTACGCGCGTACTCGCCGTCGGGTCCAACGCGGTCGCGACCGAGGGCGACGCACTTCGCTGGATCGCACCTGGCGATGCGCCCGACGGTGAGCGGATCTATCTCGGTGAGGCCGACGGCCGTACGTGGTTCGCGGTCGGCGTCGACGAGGTGGGGGAGGGGTTCGACCCGCGAACGCTGCGCGAGGCCGCGCTCAGCCTGTCGGAGACCGACGCGGGTCTCGTCGTGCACGCGGTCGGAATCGCGAACTGGCATCGTACGCACGGTTTCTGCGCTCGATGCGGGACGCCGTCGGAGCCTGCGCAGGGCGGGCATGTGCGCAGATGTCCTTCGTGCGGCGCCCAGCACTTCCCGCGTACCGACCCGGCCGTCATCATGCTGATCACCGACGACGACGATCGCGCCCTGCTCGGCCGCCATCCGGCATGGCCGGAGGGGCGCTACTCGACGCTTGCCGGTTTCCTCGAGCCGGGGGAGGCGCTCGAGGACGCCGTACGCCGGGAGGTCGGTGAGGAGGTGGGCATTCGGGTCGGCGAGGTCACGTACGCCGCGAGCCAGCCGTGGCCGTTCCCGGCCAGCCTGATGGTGGGGTTCTTCGGCAGGGCGAGCAGCCACGACGTGCATGTCGACGGCGCCGAGATCGAGCACGCGCGCTGGTTCACCCGCGACGAGGTGACCGACCTGTCGAAGGAGGGCGGCCTCGGGCTGCCCGGCACCCTCTCCATCTCGCGTTGGCTGATCGAGACCTGGCACGGCGGGCTGATCGTCGGAGCCTGGACGTAGTCCGCCGAGTCGACACCCCGAACAGGCGAGCAGCCAATGGTGAGCCCAGCAGAGCCCCGGTCCGGACGCCCGCGGATCCGGGTACGCACCGACGACGACCTCGACACATGCGTGCGGATCCTGCGCTCCGTGCACGAGCAGTACGCGTACCCCGTCAACTGGCCGGCCGACCCGCGAACGTGGCTACGTGGCGAGTCCGATGCGGCGTGGGTGGCCGAGACGGACGGTGGGATCGCCGGCCACGTCTCCCTTGCGGTCGACGGCGACTACGCATTGGTCGAGCGGCTCTTCGTCGACCCCGACCGGTCGGGTGCCGGACTCGGACGAGCGCTGCTTCGGCACGGTGCCGCGCACTCGAGCACGTGCGGCCCACGTGTGTCTCGACGTCGTGGGCGCCGATGACGCCGCCAACGGGCTCTATCGCGCGGAAGGATGGACCGAGATGTCGCGTACGCCGATCGCATGGGGTCCGACGCCGACGAGCACGCTCATTCGCTATCGCGCTCCGTGAGTCATCCGCCGGCGGCGCGGGAGCGACGACTCGGCGGTCCAGGAGCGCCGAGTCAGCGTCGGAGTGCGCGAGCGATGATCTGCTCGATCACGTCGCCCTTCGCGTCGGCGTAGTCCTGCATGTAGCGCCATTGGCGGGTCGCGAGCTCCTGCTTCGTCCGCTCGTACAGCGCGCGGTCGGCGTCGTTGGTACGCAGGTGGTCCCGGAACGCGAGGTTGCGCCGGATCTCCGGACTCGACGGCGGGTGCACATGGAGGTGCAGCGCGATCCCGGTCGGTCGCTTGAACAGCCGGTGCTCGTACCAGTCGGCCTCCCGGACGGTCAGCACGTACCCCGCCCGCTCGAGGTCGGGTACGTACGCCGCCTCGTCCGCCGGATCGGCGACGACCAGCAGCATGTCGATGATCGGCTTCGCCGCGAGTCCGGGTACCGACGTGGAGCCGGTGTGCTCGATGAGCACGACTCGGTCGCCGAGCGTCTCGCGTACGTGTCGCTCCTCCTCGTCGTACAACCGCGGCCACTGCGGGTCGTACGCAGCCAGCTCGATCCGGCCGCCGTCGAGGATCTCCTGCCCGCGCACGTACACGTCGTCGGGCTCTTCGTGGGAGGTCATATCGGCCACATTAGGCGAAATGGCATAGGCGGCCGACGCAGGTCCTGGCATCCTTGGCCCATGCGTGAGGTGATGCAGTCGCAGAAGCTGGCCGATGTCTGCTACGACATCCGGGGGCCGGTGCTCGCCGAGGCAAAGCGGCTCGAGGACGAGGGTCATCGCATCCTCAAGCTGAACATCGGCAACCCGGCACCGTTCGGCTTCGATGCACCGGACGAGATCCTCGTCGACGTCATCGCCAACCTCGCAACAGCACAGGGATACAGCGACTCCAAGGGCATCATGCCGGCCCGCCGGGCGGTCGTTCAGTACTACCAGCAGAAGGCTGTCGACGTCGATGTCGACGACGTCTACCTCGGCAACGGCGTCAGCGAGCTGATCGTGATGGCCCTGCAGGCGCTTCTCGATGACGGCGACGAGGTGCTGATCCCCGCGCCGGACTACCCGCTGTGGACCGCAGCCGTGAGCCTCTCGGGCGGACGTGCGGTGCACTACCTGTGCGACGAGCAGGCCGGGTGGAGTCCCGACGTCGCCGACCTCGCAGGCAAGGTCACCGATCGTACGAAGGCCATCGTGCTGATCAACCCGAACAACCCGACCGGCGCGGTCTACTCCGACGAGGTTCTCCGGGAGATCGTGGAGATCGCCCGCAAGAACCGGCTCATCCTGATGGCCGACGAGATCTACGACAAGATCCTGTACGACGACGTCGAGCACACCTCGGCCGCCTCGCTTGCGCCGGACCTGCTGTGCCTCACCTTCAACGGCCTGTCGAAGGCGTACCGGATCGCGGGGTTCCGCAGCGGCTGGCTCGCGTTGTCGGGCCCGAAGCAACAGGCGCGGAGCTACATCGAGGGTCTCGACATCCTGGCGAACATGCGCCTGTGTCCGAATGTCCCGTCACAGCACGCGATCGCGACGGCGCTCGGCGGACGGCAGACGATCAACGACCTCGTACTCCCCGGCGGGCGGCTGCGTGAGCAGCGCGACCGCGCTTGGGAGCTGATCAACGATATTCCGGGCGTCTCGTGTACGAAGCCGAAGGGCGCGCTCTACCTGTTTCCCAAGCTCGACCTCGACATGTACCCGATCAAGGACGACGAGCAGTTCGCGTTCGACCTGCTCAGCGAGCAGCATCTGCTCGTCGTCCAGGGCACGGGCTTCAACTGGCCGCGTCCGGACCACTTCCGGCTGGTCACCTTGCCGCGGGTCGAGGAGCTCGAGGACGCCGTCGGGCGGATCGCGACGTTCCTCGCGTCGTACCGCGCAGCTTAGGCGGCGAGCTGTGCCTTGACCTGGGCGAGCGACGGGTTCGTCATGGCGGTGCCGTCGGCGAACACTAGGGTCGGTACGGTCTGGTTGCCGCCGTTGACCTTCTCGACGATGTCCGCCGCTTCGGGCTGCTGCTCGATGTCGACGACGTCGTACGCGATGCCCTCGCGGTCGAGCTGACCACGCAGGCGATGGCAGTAGCCACACCAGGGGGTCGAGTACATCGTGAGCTGTGCCGACATCGGTTGTCTCCTCGGACGTTTACGCTGTTCCACGAGGTCAAACGTCTCAGTCCGTGCCTGCATTCCCGAGAAGGAGCCTCGTGTCACCGACCGCCGACGAGCTGCTCGACGCGCTCGACCCGGAGCAACGCGACGTCGCACTCGCCCTGCGCGGCCCGGTGTGCGTGCTCGCCGGTGCCGGCACGGGCAAGACGCGTGCCATCACGCACCGCATCGCGTACGGCGTTGCATCGGGCGTGTTCAAGCCGACCGAGGTGCTCGCGGTCACCTTCACCAACCGCGCCGCCGGCGAGATGCGCGGGCGGCTGCGCGCGCTCGGCGCCGACGGCGTGCAGGCGCGTACGTTCCACTCCGCCGCCCTGCGGCAGGCCCGCTACTTCTGGCCGAAGGTGTACGGCGGCGAGCTCCCGGAGCTGACCGCGTCGAAGATCCCGATGCTCAGCGAGGCCGTGCGCCGATGTCGGGTCGACGCCGACTCCGCGCTGCTCCGCGACCTCGCCGCGGAGGTCGAGTGGGCGAAGGTGAGCAACGTCCGTCCCGATGACTACGTGCGGCTCGCGCCCGAGTTCGCCCGCTCGGTCGCGGGCCTCGACGCCGCAACCACGGCACGGGTCTTCGGCGCGTACGAGCAGGTGAAGCGCGACCGCGGCCGCATCGACATGGAAGACATCCTGCTCTGCACTGCGGCGATTCTCACCGACGACGCCGGCGTCGCCGCGCAGGTACGCGCGCAGTACCGCTGGCTGGTCGTCGACGAGTTCCAGGACGTCAACCCGCTCCAGTCGGCCCTGCTCGACCTGTGGCTCGGTGACCGTGACGACATCTGTGTCGTCGGAGACCCGTTGCAGACGATCTACTCGTTCGCGGGCGCCTCACCCGACTACCTGACCGGGTTCGGCCGACGCCACCCCAGCGCCCAGACCATCGAGCTCACCCGAAACTACCGCTCGACTCCGCAGATCGTGGCGGCCGCGAACTCCGTGTTCGCCACCCGCGCACGCCGCGAGGGCGTCGTGCTGCGCGCTCAGTGCGACGACGGGCCACAGGTCGAGTACGCCGGCCACCCCGACGAGGTTGCCGAGGCGGAGGCGATCGCCGAACGCATCGACAAGCTGCACACGGCGGGCACGCCCCTGCGCGAGATGGCCGTCCTGTTCCGCATCAACGCCCAGTCCGAGGCGTACGAGGAGGCGCTCGCCTCCCGCGAGATCCCGTACGTCGTGCGCGGCGTCGAGCGGTTCTTCGAGCGGGCCGAGGTCAAGCAGGCGATCACCCTGCTGCGCGGCGCCGCGCGGGCGGGCGGCGAGGAGAGCGGCGAGCTGGTCGCCGATGTGGTCGCGATCCTCTCGGCCATGGGTTACACCGCGCAGGCACCGGCGACCGCAGGGTCGGTCCGCGATCGCTGGGAGTCGCTCAATGCAGTGGTCACGATGGCGATCGAGTACGCCGAGTCCGCAACCGACGCCGGGCTCACCGAGCTCGTCGCCGACCTCGAACGCCGTGCGCAGACCGCCCACGCACCCGTCGCCGAGGGCGTGACGCTTGCGACGCTGCACTCCGCCAAGGGGCTCGAGTGGGACGCCGTCTTCTGCGTCGGAGTCCACGAGGGCACGATGCCGATCACGTACGCCGAGGCGCCCCAGGAGATCGAGGAGGAGCGCCGGCTGTTCTACGTCGGGATGACCCGTGCGCGACACCTGCTCGCGATCTCCTGGTCGGCCGCGCGTGCGCCGGGCGGACGAGGAGGCCGTCGCCCGAGCAGGTTCCTCGATCCGCTGCTGCCACGTGATGCTGCCGCGCAGTCGCGGGTCTCGCGTACGACGCGCAAATCCCGCTCCGAGCGGCGCGGCGTCGCGCGATGCCGATCGTGCAACGGCCTGCTCGACTCCGCCGCCGAGCGCAAGATCGGGCGATGCTCGCAATGCCCACCGACGTACGACGAGGAGCTCTTCGAGGAGCTGCGTACGTGGCGTCTGGAACGCGCCGCTGCGCAGAAGGTCCCGGCGTTCTGCGTCTTCACCGATGCCACCCTCGTCGCGATCGCGGAGTCGCTGCCGGCCGAGAGCGTCGCGCTCGCTCGCATACCGGGCATCGGAAAGACGAAGATCGACCGGTTCGGCGACGACGTACTGGCCATCATCAAGAAATCTGCAAAGAATCCCGAAAAATAGTTTGCGCTGCCTACGAAGGCGCGCGTAGTCTTCTACGCACGCGCGGCGAACTGTTGCGCGACCAGGATTCAAGCAGGAGAGGAGGAGTCACGATGGACACCAAGATCTACACCGCCAAGTGCGCGACGTACGCCGGCACGGCCATGTCTCGTGACGCCTTCGGCCTGCGCGCCCTCGTGCGTGAGCTCAACCCGATCGCCCCGAATGCCGACGTGCGCGTCAAGGGCGACTTCGTGGGGACCGGCTGGAGTCCACCTGTCTAGATCAATCGATCAGATCGGCGACTCCAGGCCGCGGAACCCACCAAGGGATCCGCGGCCTTCGTGTTTTCCAAGGGCAGAACGCCCGCCGTCAGACGACTCTCTCAAAGGAGGTGACATGACAACCACAGTCCTCGATCCGATCTCGATGCTTGGCGAAGACGACGATCTCGCTCGCTCGCTTCCTTGCCGCACGCACGACCCGGAGCTGTTCTTCGCGGAGACCCCGCATGACGTCGAGGCGGCGAAGGCCTTGTGCCTCGACTGCCCCGTACGTGAGCAGTGCCTGGCAGGAGCGCTCGACCGCAACGAGCCATGGGGCGTGTGGGGAGGCCAGTTGTTCTTGCAGGGCAAGGTGATTCCCCGTAAGCGTCCACGTGGCCGTCCGCGCAAGACCGAGGTAGCCGCATGACGTACGCCGAGCAAGAACCGGCCCGACTCAGAAAGTCCAACCAAACGATGAACATGACTGACACCGACACCAGGAGCATTGAGATGCACACTATGTATGAAGATCTGGCGAGAGCGCAGTATCGGGAGCGCCTCGAGCAGGCGCGCAACGATCGCCGCGCGTACCAGTTGCTGCGCGCGAAGCGACTCGCTCGTCGCGCGGAGAAGGCGGCGTACCAAGCGCGCCTTCATCTGGCTCGGGCGATCTGAGTTCCCATCTTCCGGGGGGCTTTGAATCGGTTCGAGTTGATCTGACGGCAAGAGCTATCTGATGAGAACGGCCCCGGCCCGCGTCATGCGGGCCGGGGCCTCGTCGTTGTCCACAGCCTTGCCGATACCGGGTGCGGGTGAGCCCCGCGCTCCCTAGAATCTTCCAATGGCCCATACCTGCGACTTCTGCGGCCGGCAGGCCGACGGCGACGTGCTGCCGTTGACGTGGTCGTTCGCGGTCGAGAACGGGCGTACGCGCATCTACTGCGACCAGTGCACGCGGACGAACGCGCGCAGCATCGAGGGGCGCCTCGACAGCGACTGGTGGTAGACCCGGCCGCTACCCGGACGGGCGGCGCCGGCGTGCCTTCCGGTAGACGTCGAGCGCCCTGCCGACCGAGCTGTTCGTACGCCCGATCTCGACGACGGTGCGCTTGACGCGTTCCCAGTGCGCCAGGTTGCGGTGTTCTTCGACCGCCCATTCGGCCACGGACACCCGCCACGACAGCTCCTCGATCTTGCGCTCGAGGTCGGAGTTGTGTCCGAGCAGGTCGCCCGCCGACCGGCGCTCATCGCGAATCCGGACCAGCAGTTCGCGTACCGACACCAGCGACGCCTCGAGGAGCTCGTCGTCGTCGATCTGGTCGATCGTGTCCGGACCGGTGTCCTCCTCGCGGGGGAAGAGGTCGTCGATCGTCCCGACGATGTCGTACTCCGCCTTCTCCAGCGCCTCCGCCCACTCCGTTGCCAGCGCCGAGACGATCGGCAGTCGGTCGGACGGCAGCAACAGCCGACGCTTGTTCGGGCGGCCGGACAGCATCTCGTGGGCGAACGCGCCCTTGACGATGTGCTCGTACTCGCGCTGGCTGAGCGACTCGTCGCGCTGCTCGTTCAGGTGGCGGATGAGCGCCACCTCGACGGCGCCGAGCCCGCTGTTGGGATGCGCGACGACATCGAGGTCGAGCTTCGCGCCGGCCAGTCCGACGACCTCGGCGAAGCGGTCCCAGAGCACGTGCCGCTCCGCGCCCGCGGGCGGGACGGTGACGACGTGTACCTGCGACGGCGGCAGAGTCGACGCCCAGCGGGCGAGTACGTCGGGGACGTCCTCGACTGCCCAGAACCACCGGAGGTTCCAGCGGCTGTCATCGCGACGCAGGCACGCGTCGAGCCAGGAGTTGAAGCTGGCCATCTCGCCGTGCTTGACGTCCTCCTGCCAGTGTGACGGCAGCTGGCGCGCGAGATCGCGGGCCGTGTAGACGATGTGCACCTCGGCCGGGGCGAGTGACTCGATCGCCCGACGAGCATGCTCTGCCGTGGCGCCGGCGAAGACGTCGTGGGAGATGATGCTGATGCCGGGCCAGCCACGGGCCCGGAACGCGACCTTCTCCCAATGCGCGTCCGCCTCGGGCCGGCGCTCCATGTTGAACGCGAGGTCCTGGAGGTCGACGGCGGCGAGGTAGTGCTCGTCGTAGTAGTCGGCCGGATAAAGAACGCCGTGGTCGGCGAGCTCCTGCCGGTGGTGATAGAGCACCTGCTCGATGAACGTCGTGCCGGTCTTCGGCGCACCCACATGGATGTAGACCCGATGGGGAACGCCTTTCGGGGGCTCCACGTTCGTCGTCCCCTCCCTGGTGTGTTACGCCGCCCGGTGACGGCGTCGGCTCGGGACCGGAGGTTCCCGTCGTCAACGATCAGACACTGTACCCAGAATCGCAGATGTTGACGCACGCGGGCGAGCCTTCGGCGCCGCAATCTTCGCCAGAACCGTTATTCGTCGGCGAAGCCGGGCAGGCTCTCCTCGAGAATCTCGCGGAACGGCGCGGTTGCGCCGAGCTGGCTGAGGACGCCGATTCCGCCCGCCCATACCCGGTGGATCAGCAGGTACGACGGGGGAATGTTGATCTTGAGCGCGGTCCCGAGACCCTGCGCCTGCGGGGTGCTGACCCGGTTGGCCTGTGCCCGCAACCAATCCCGGCTGAAGGTGAACGTCGGCGTTTGCGCGGGCTCGACGAACGGCGCGAGGTACGCGCTCATGACCTCGGTGTCGAGCCGGGTGTCCGGACGGATGAACCCCTCGTCGCGCAGGCCGTCGCGTACGGCGTCCCAGTTGCCGTCGACCGCCAGGCGCAGCAGCCGGCCGACGACAGCCGGAAGGGCGCCGTCGGGGAGCCGCGCAACCGCCCCGAAGTCGACGACGCCGAGCCGGCCGTCGGCGAGCACCCGGAAGTTGCCCGGGTGCGGGTCGGCGTGCAGCATGCCCGTGCGCCCCGGCCCGGCGAACAGGAACCGCACGTACGCGGCGCCGTAGTGGTCTCGGTCGGCCAAGCTGCCGTCGGCGATCAGCCGGGACAGCGACGAGGTGCTCTCCATCCAGTCGGTGACCAGGACGGTGCGGGCGTGGTCGACGACCGCGGGCACCTGGACGGCCTCGTCGCCCGCGAACGCCGTTGCGAACGCGTCCTGGGCCTGTGCTTCGAGGTCGTAGTCGAGCTCCTCGACGACGCGGTCCTTGAGCTCCTGGACGAGCGGCTTGACGTCGAGTCCCGGCGTGACGACGCCGAACAGTCGGCTCAGCCGGCCGATCTGGCGAAGGTCGCTCTCCAGCGCCTGGCGGGCACCGGGGTACTGGACCTTGACGGCCACCTCGCGTCCATCGTGCCAGCGCCCGCGATGCACCTGCCCGATCGACGCGGCCGCAGCGGGGTCGTCGTCGAGCTCGACGAGCCGCGTACGCCAGTCGGGTCCGAACGCGTCGGCGAGGACGCGGTGGACCATCGCCGCCTCCATCGGGGGAGCGGAGTCCTGCAGCTTGGCGAGCGTCTCGCGGTACGGCCCGGACAGCTCCTCCGGCATGGCGGCTTCGAAGATGCTCAGCGTCTGGCCGAACTTCATCGCCCCGCCCTTGAGGTCGCCGAGGACCTCGAAGATCTGCTCGGCCGTGCGCTGCTGGAGGTCGGTCATCACCGAGCTGGCGGGTGTGCCGACCAGACGCCGACCGATGCCGACGGTCGCACGGCTCGCGAAGCCGAGCGGCAGGCTGGCCAGCCGAGCGGTACGTGCGGCGGTGCTGCGCGGAACCGATCGGCGGGGCTCACGGCTGTCGGACCGGTCGCTCGGCGTCATGGGGTCCATTGTGGCGGGTCGCCCAACCCGGACGGACGCGCCCTGCGTCAACCACGACACCCACACTCGGGATGGAACGCCACCGTCGACTCCTCGCGGTCGTGGACGCCCGGACCGATGGTGAGCGTGCGCGAGGCGGTGAGCGGCTCGACCTCGTCGCAGAACGCCGCGATCTCGTGGGCGATGACGGCCGCCCCGGCGATGCGTGTGGCCGCGGCGAGGGCGTACGTCGCGGCCGGTCGGGCCAGCGGTGAGCCGAGCTGGGCGGCGACGGCGCTCCAGCACGGGTCCCACTCGGCCCGCTGCCGGTCGCTGCACTCGACGCATGGCGTCGCACGCGGATGCACGAGCGGCCCGACGTGGATCCGCGCGCCGTCGACGGCCGCCACCAGGTGGGGAGTGCGCTCGTGTCGGAACGCGGCGTACATGGCGCGATCGGTCGGGCCGCATGACACGACGAGCACCAGGGTCGCGAGCCTCTCGGGTGCCCTGGCGACGTCGATGCCCAGGTCGCGGACGCACGCGACGGCGGAGTCGGCCAGCTCTGCGGCCGTCGGGTCGACGCGCACCTCGACACACGACTGGGAGCGGCGTACGAGGCGGTCCTGGGCCTCCGGCGCCGCGATGCCGGCAGCGGTGAGCGATCGGGCCTCGGTGTCGAGTGCGGGCTCGGAGGCGTCCCAGGGCTCCGCGTCGACGACGATGCCGGCGTCCTGCAGGGCAGCGATCAGCCCATCCGGAGGGTCGTCGAGCGCCGGCACGCCGTCGGCGGCGAGCAAGGCGACGGTGGCGAGGTCGCGATGACCATCGAGCAGCCGCAGCAGGTCGACGAGACCCGGCCGGTCCTCGAGTACGAGGCTGTCGTCGGCGGACGTACCGAACTGCAGATGGCGAGGATCGCGGCGGTAGACGTCGAAACCGGGGCGGATTACGGGTCGCACGCCCTCAGGATGCCGCGGGCGACGGCGGTCGTGCGCGTTGTCCACAATCGCCCGAACCTGACTGTGGACAACCGCGAGGCCCCCGACCGGTGACGAGCGGCCCGCCTTCCCCTTGCGGACGCTCGGCCGAATCGGAGGCCTCGTGTGCAAGCACGTTATGCCGTGCGCAACGGCCCCGTCAACCGGAGTCGGGCGATGGTCGTCCACGCCTGTGGATAAGGTTGGGGAAGACCTGTGGGACGCGCCCGAACTACCTGTGGACAACGGCGGTACCGGGTGTGGATCGGCGGTCGTACATCGCCGGTGACCTGCGCGATCGGCGCTACCGCCTGTGGATCGGACACCTCGTCGGCGTGTTGACCGGAGAGATCGCCCGGCCAATCCAGCGTCGCCGGCCGTGCGCCCTCTATCGTGAGACTGTGACGCAGCCGACACCCGGCGGCGGCTCCGACGAGACGCAGCCCAAGATCGACATTCGGCGCAGCAGGCGCCGTCGTCGGTCGGTCGCGGCGTACCGCGACGGCGACACCATCGTGATCCTGATGCCCGACCGGCTGTCGCGTGCCGAGGAGCGTCGCTGGGTCGAGACGATGCTCGAGCGCTTGGAGCGCCAGTCCGAGCGTCGTAAACCGACCGATACCGACCTGCACCGGCGAGCCGAGTCGCTGAACGTGCGTTACCTCGACGGCTCGTGCACCCCGGACTCGGTGCGGTGGGTCGACAACCAGACGGCGCGCTGGGGCTCGTGCACGGTCGAGGACCGCTCGATCCGACTCTCGAGCCGCCTCCAGGGCATGCCCCTGTGGGTGATCGACTACGTCCTCATCCACGAGCTGGCGCATCTGAGGGAGCCAGGGCACGACGACGCGTTCTGGGAGCTGGTCAACCGGTATCCGCGTACCGAGCGGGCCCGCGGCTTCCTCGACGGCGTCTCCGCGACGGCCGGGCTCGACTGGGTCGACGAGGCGGACTAGCCGCTCAACGCCGCGCGGCGTGCCCGACCAGCGCGCGTACGCTCGCGTCCGCGCTCTCGGGGAGGGCGCCGAGCGGGAACCACCGCAGATCTGCGGACTCCTCGCTGATCCGCGCCTGTGCGCCGGGTGGCGCGTACGCAACGAACTGCACATCGAGGTGGTGTGCCGGACGTACCGGGCCGCAGGGCACCTCGTGTCGCGACAACAGGACGGGGTCGGGGTCGGTGCTCAGGTCGGCGATGCCCGACTCCTCGACGCCCTCACGGGTCGCGGCGGCGACCAGGCCGGCGTCGCTCGGCTCGCAGTGGCCGCCGGTCTGCAGCCACATCGCCAGCTTGCGGTGCAGGGTGAGGAGTACGTGCGTACGCTCGGCCGACATCACCAGCACGCTGGCCGTCAGGTGGTCGGGCGTACACGAGCGCCGCATGGCGTCCGGATGCGCTGCGAGGTGAGTGAGGTACGCGGCGCGCAGCCGGTCCTGGTCGTCGCCGGGCGGACGCCACCGGCCGAGCAGGTCGACCGCGTCGGCGTGCAGGCCGCCGTCGTCGCCGCTCACGCCCCGGACGTACCGCTCTCGCCGTCGTCCGGTTCGTTGTCGGCCGGATCGTCGTCGGACGGCGGCTGGTCCGCAGAGTCGAGCAGATCGGCGAGCGCCGCGTCGAAGTCGTCGTCGTCGGCCCGGGTGTCACCATCGGTCGCGAAGCCGAGCGGGTCGTCGAGATCGGCCGCCGAGGGCAGCAGGTCCGGATGGGCCCAGACGGCGTCGCGCGCGTCGGCACCGTTGCGATCTCGCAGCGCCGCCCACAGGTGTGCGGCGTCGCGCAACCGTCGCGGCCGCAGCTCGAGCCCGACGAGCGAGGCGAACGTCGCCTCGGCCGGGCCGCCGGCCGCGCGCCGCCGGCGGACGGCCTCGCGCAGGCTGGTCGCCGCCGGCATCCGCTCGGCCGTTGCCTGGCTGACCACCTCGTCGACCCAACCCTCGACGAGCGCGAGCAGTAGCTCGAGCCGGTCGAGCGCGCTCTGCTGCGCAGCCGTGCGCGTCGGCTCGAAGAGCCCACCGGACAGCGCCTCGTTGATCGCGTTCGGGTTGGAGGGGTCGATGTCACGCATCGACTCCTCGATGCGTGACATGTCGATCTTCGTACCCCGGCCGAACTCCTCGACCGCGCCGACGAGCCGCGCCCGCAGCCACGGTGCGTGCGCGAACAGCCGGTGGTGGGCGCACTCGCGCAGGACGAGGTAGAGCGTGACGTCGGTCGGCGTGACGCCGAGGCCTTCGCCGAACTCCTTGACGTTGCGGGGAAGGATCGCCGCGACCCGCTCCGGGCCGAGCGGCAGGCCGACATCGGTGGTCGAGACCACCTCGGTCGCCAGCTCGCCGAGTGCACGGCCGATCTGCTGGCCGAACATCGCGCCGCCCGCCTGGCCGAGGAAGCCGACCAGCGGACCGGCCATCTGCTTGGCCTCCTCCGGCACGGCCTCGCTCATCGCGCCCACGACATGCTCCGCGATCGGCTCGACCAACGTCCGCCAGGTGGGTGCCGTCGCCTCGATCCACTCCGCGCGGCTCCACGCCGCAGAGGTCGTCGCGCCCGCCGGTATGCTCGTCGCCGCGTCGAGCCACAGCTCCGCCAGACGTACGGCGTCGGACACCGCACCGGAGTCGGCCGTCGTCACCGACGGGTCGGGCGACTGCGCGACCGTGTGGCGGGCGATCTCGGTGGCGAGCTCCCAGTTCACGCTGCCGTCGTGCGGCGCGAACATGCGCTGCATCTGCGACATGATCACGTTCATGTCGGGCATCTGTCCGCCCGAGAACGCCTGGAACATCTGCTCCATCGGCGTACCCGCGAATGGGTTCTGCGCGTCGCCCGCGCCGGAGTCGTCGGGGTTCTTGTCCGGCGTGTTGTCCTGGCTGTCGTCTGGAGGATTCGTGGCCATACCTCCAACCTACTCGTAAGGTGATGGGCTATGGCCGCTGCCGATGTGATCCGCCTGCTCGACGTACGCGACGAACCGCTGAGCCTCGACGAGGTGTACGCGAGTGTCGTCGATCCGCACGCCGGGGGAGTCGGGCTGTTCGTCGGCACTGTGCGTGACCATGACGGCGGGCGCGGGGTCGACCGGCTCGAGTACTCCGCGCATCCGACGGTCGCCGCGCGAATGCGTGAGGTCGCCGAGGCGGTGACCGCTCGGTTCGACGTGATCGCGCTCAGCGCCGTGCATCGAGTCGGCTCGCTCGGTATCGGCGATATCGCCGTCGTCGTGGCAGTGTCCGCGGCACATCGTGGCGAGGCGATGGGCGCGTGTCACGCGCTGATCGACGACCTCAAGGCCGGCGTACCGATCTGGAAGCACCAGGTGTTCGGCGACGGCAGCGACGAGTGGGTCGGCACTCCCTAGGCACGACCCAGCCGTGCCTCACGAGGGTTCGTACGACTTCCGCCTACCCTGGTGCGGTGGAGATCCTGCTCTGGTTGGCCGCGCCGCTGGCCGTGACCGCGCTCGCGATGCTGTGGGCCGCGTGGTTGGGACGCTCACGGGACGCCCGTGCGACCGACGAGCGTGCGCATGAGCGCTTGTCCCGCGCCATGCGCAGGAGATCGCGCAAGCCGCTGATGGTCGCGACCCAGCCCCACGAGCGTTCGAGCGGAGTCGCCGTGCGCCCCTCGAGCCGTGGCCGCGGCGCGCGGTGAAAGACTAGCGCCCTATGTCTCGCCGTAACCTCACGCTCTTCGCTGCGTCCGCTGCGGCACTCGTGCTGGTCTGTGTTGCTGCGCTCATCCCCGTCCCGTACGTCACCATGAAGCCCGGCCCGACCTTCGACACCCTCGGCAAGTTCGAGGGCAAGCCGGTGATCGCATTCGGCGACGGCGTTCAGACGTACGACACCGACGGGCAGCTCCGGTTCACGACCGTTTCGGTGACGAGCGCGGGGTCGCAACTGTCGCTCGGGCAGGCGATATCGGCCTGGTTCAGCGACGATGACGCCGTCGTACCGCGGGACGTGATCTACCCCGAGGGGCAGACGGCCGAGGAGGCAGAGCAGGAGACCAGCCTGCAGATGTCGAGCTCGAAGACGATCTCGGAGGCGGTGGCGCTACGCGCGGCGGGACTCGACGTGCACGTCTCGGTCGAGAAGCCGATCGACCCGGAAGGACCCGCCGCCGGCAAACTCGAGGAGGGCGACACGATCCTCGCGGTCGACGGTGACGAGGTCGACTCGCCCGACGACGTCATCGCGGCGATCACGACGCTGGAGCCCGGCACCGAGGTGACGCTCGACGTCGAGCGTGGCAACGCCGATCGCACGGTCAAGCTGACGACCGAGCCGAACCCCGACGACAAGTCGCTGTCGCGTATCGGCGTCGGCATCGGGTACGACTTCCCGGTGACCGTCAAGAACAACGTCGGTGAGGACGTCGGCGGCCCGAGTGCCGGCACGATGTTCGCCCTCGCGATGTACGACGAGCTGACCCGCGAGTCACTCACGGGCGGCGAGGTGGTCGCCGGCACGGGCACGATCGCCGACGACGGCACCGTCGGACCGATCGGCGGGATCCAGCAGAAGATCGCGGGTGCGGCGGCCGCCGACTCGACGATCTTCCTCACCCCGACCGGCAACTGCGAAGAGGCCGCCGACGGCGACGACCACGGTATGAAGCTCGTCGAGGTCAAGACGTTCGACCAGGCCGTGAAGTCGCTCGAGGCGCTCGCGGAAGATCCCGGTGCGGAGGTTCCGTTGTGCGAGTAGGTGAAGATTCCGCGCTGCGGCAGGCGGTGCTCGAGATCGAGTCGCATGCGGCGGGCGAGGGCTGGGACCAACCGCCGCGGCTGTACGCCCTCGTGCCGACGGGCGATCTCGTCCGCGCGGAGCCGGCGATGGCGCGCAGCCTCGGTCTCGACGAGGACGCCGATCCCGACTCGCTCACGCCGATCGCCCAGGACGACGTACCCGCCGAGCGGCCGTTCGAGGACACGCTGGCCCAGATCATGTGGCCGCCGCAGGTGGTCGGCTGCGCCGCCGTCGTCGAGCGGCTGATGCTGCCGCCCGAGGCGGAGGACGGACTACCCGACGACGCTCGGGATCTCGAGACGTACGCGGCGAAGCATCCCGACCGGCAGGACGTCCGGATCGTCGCCGCCGTCACGCGTACGGGCGACGCGCATTGCGCCGTGCGGATGCGTGCAAACCCCGACGACCTGCTCGAGGGACCCGACCTCGTACCGGCACTGACGAGGCTGATCGCGGGGACCCTGGCAGACTAGGAGGTGCCCGGGTCGCCGACCGCGTGTCTGCGCCCGGGTCATCGATCGGCAGTACCTGACAAATGAGTCGCCAATACGAGGAGAGACGTGAGCGACGGATTCGCAGCGGGTTCGAAGAGCGACGAGGAGCCGCCCGCATCCACCGGCCGCGGTCGCAGAGTGCTGATCCCGACGATCATCACGCTTGCGGTGCTCATTTTCCTCGCGTCGATCTTCACCGGCATCTGGACCGACCGGCTGTGGTTCCAGGCGCTCGACTACGGCTCGGTCTACTCGACGCTGCTCGGTACGCGGGTGGTGTTGTTCCTCATCTTCGGTCTGGTCTTCGCCGGAGTCGTGCTCGGCAGTGTGTACCTCGCGTACCGCTGTCGGCCCCCCCTTGCGGGTCAGGCGCGCATCAGCGATCCGGTCGCGCGCTATCGCGACGGCATCGACCCCGTCCGCAAGCCGTTGTTCATCGTGCTCGGCATCGCGCTGGTCGGCTTCTCCGGAGCCGTCGCGGTCGGCAAGTGGGAGACGTACCTGCTGTGGCGCAATGGCGGCTCCTTCGGCCAGGACGACGAGTACTTCGGTAAGGACATCGGCTTCTTCGTCTTCGACTACCCGTGGTTCCGCTTCCTCGCGTCGTACGGCTTCGCGCTGTTGATCGTGGCGATGATCCTGACCGCGTTGGTCTACTACCTCTACGGCGCGATCTCGTTCCAGGCGAGGGTCAGCAAGGTATCGACGGCGGCTCGCGTCCATCTGTCGATCATGATCGGAGTCTTCATGCTGCTGAAGGCGTTCGCGTACTGGCTCGACCGGTACGGCTTCGCGACCGCCGACGGCTCACTGCACACGGGCATCTCGTACACCGACGCGCACGCACGTATCCCGAGCAAGAACATCCTGATCGTGATCGCCCTGATCTGCGCGATCCTGTTCTTCGTCAACGCCGTACGCGGTTCGTGGATGCTGCCGGGCATCGGCGTCGGTCTGCTGCTGCTCTCCTCGATCCTGATCGGCGGCATCTGGCCGGCCATCATGCAGTCGTTCCAGGTGAAGCCGTCCGAGCAGGACAAGGAGTCGCCGTACATCGAGAAGAACATCACGGCGACGCGTGACGCGTACGACATCGGCCAGGTGCAGGTCGAGGACTACGACGCGACCACGACCGTCGACTCGGCCGAGCTACGCGAGTCGTCTGAGACCCGGGTGTCGACGCGGTTGCTCGACCCCACCCTCGTCGCGCCGGCGTTCGAGCAGCTGCAGCAGGTGCGCGGCTACTACA
The DNA here is from genome assembly GCF_025790165.1 of Solicola gregarius. Classification (GTDB taxonomy): domain Bacteria; phylum Actinomycetota; class Actinomycetes; order Propionibacteriales; family Nocardioidaceae; genus Solicola; species Solicola gregarius. The sequence goes on along the minus strand of NZ_CP094970.1, from coordinate 628,281 downwards.
CGGTGCCCGACACGCTCGACATCGACCGTTACACGATCGACGAGAGCGACCAGCCTCAGGACCTCGTGATCGCTGCCCGCGAGCTCGACCTGAGCGGCCTGCAGGACAGCCAGCGCACCTGGACCGGCGACCACACCGTCTATACGCACGGCTACGGCGTCATCGCCGCGCGCGGCAACCAGGTCAACGCGGAGGGCGAGCCGGTCTGGGTCGAGCAGGACATCCCTCCGCGCGGAGAGTTCGAATTCAAGAAGCCACCGCGGATCTACTACGGCGAGGCGTTCGGAAGCAGCGGCGGCGGACCGGACTACTCGATCGTCGGTGCGCCTGAGGGTACGAACCCGGTCGAGATCGACATCCCCACCGGCGGGGGAGAGGACGACACCGAGTCGTCGACGCAGAACACCTACGACGGCAAGGGCGGCGTCGAGGTCGGCAGTACGTTCCGCCAGCTGTTGTACGCCGCGAAGTTCGGCGAGCCCAATATCTTGTTGTCCGGCCGGGTGAACTCCGACTCGAAGATCCTCTACGACCGCGATCCGCGTCACCGCGTCGAGAAGGTCGCGCCGTGGCTCGAGGTCGACGGCGACCCGTACCCGGCCGTCGTCGACGGCCGTGTCGTCTGGATCGTCGACGGCTACACCACCAGCGACGACTACCCGCTCTCCGAGAAGCGCTCGATGGAGGAGGCGACCTCCGACACGCTGACCAACACCGGTGCGCAGGAGGCGTTGCCCACCGATCAGGTCAACTACGTACGTAACTCGGTCAAGGCCGTCGTCGACGCGTACGACGGCACGGTCGACATGTACCAGTGGGACACCGAGGATCCGTTGCTCGATGCGTGGATGAAGACGTTCCCGGACATCGTGAAGCCGAAGTCCGAGATCCCCGAGACGCTGATGGAGCATCTGCGGTACCCGGTCGACCTGTACAAGCTGCAGCGCGACGTGCTCGAGCGCTACCACGTCACGGATGCAGACACGTTCTACCAGGACGACGAGCGGTGGGTCGTACCCCAGGACCCGACGTCCTCGACGGGCGAGAAGCAGCCGCCGTACTACCTGTCGATGGCGCGACCGGGTGAGAAGACGCCGAACTTCTCGCTCACCAGCGTGTACGTGCCGAACAACCGGGAGAACCTCGGTGCGTTCATGTCGGTCGACTCGGAGGCGACGAGCAAGAACTACGGTTCGTTCCAGATACTGCAGCTGTCCAGTGAGCAACAGATCCCCGGCCCGAACCAGATGGACAACACGTTCGCGAACGACGACGGTGTCCGCGGCAAGCTGCTCAGCTTCACCAACAACAGCAGCGTCGAGGTGTTGTACGGCAACCTGCTGTCGTTGCCGATCGGCGACGCGCTGCTGTACGTGCAACCGGTGTACACCCAGAACACCGGCACCTCGGGCTCGTATCCCGTGCTGCAGCTCGTGGTCGCGTCGTTCGGCGAGGACGTCGGATCCGGCAAGGACCTCGACGAGGCGCTCCGCGACGCGCTGGGCATCGGACCCGACACCGACACCGACGGCGATGACGACTCGGGTACGAACACGCCGCCCGACGTCGAAGCGACGGCGCGTGACCTGGTCGACCAAGCCGTGCAGGCGTTCTCGGATGCGCAGGCCGCGCTCGACGACGGCGACCTGTCGAGGTACCAGACGCTGAACGACAAGGCCGGGAGGCTGCTCGAGCAGGCCAAGGCGCTGATGGACGGCGAGCAGCCACCCGACGGCGGCTCGAACGGCGAGAACGGCGGAAACGAAGGCGATTCGGGCGACTCCGCCGGCGGCTGACCGCCGGTCACCGGCCCGATTTGATTAGCGGATGCCCGGCCCCCTATAGTTGCGGAGGCGACGCGGGGTGGAGCAGTTCGGTAGCTCGCTGGGCTCATAACCCAGAGGTCGCAGGTTCAAATCCTGCCCCCGCTACCACAGAAGGCCCTCTGACCAGCAGAAACGCTGAGTTGGAGGGCCTTCAGTTTGTCCTCGAGTCAGACCAGACACTGACAAAATCCCTGACAGTTTGCGAAGAACTGGGGTACCTTGGCTCAGATCCACGTAGCGTCTGTGGGGTGCCAGTGGTGACGCCAGAACCAGATGACGAAGATGACAGTGTCGAGTTGACCCCTGAGCAACGCGAGCGCCTGCGTCGCGCCTTCGACAACCTGCACGGCGCGATGCTTCCCAAGTTCGACTTCAATCTCCCGGACCTCGCTGGCCTGACCAGGGCGCAGGCCAGCATCGCCAAGGCCGTCGCGATCCCGGACTCCGTGACCAAGAACCTCAGCGCGTTCACCGGCATATCGACTGCTGCGGCCGAAGCCTTGAAGCCGTTCCGAGCTGCGCAGGCGCAGTGGGCGAAGCAGATGAGTGTCATCAACTCGGACGCACTCAAGTCGCTGAGCGCGATGCCACAGATGGACTCGATCTTCGCGGAGATCGCCAGGAACGCCGAGTTCGCTGACTCAGTCTCGCGGCTCGCTGACCAGATCGCCAAGCATCACGAAGCGACATTCCGATCCCTCGCCGAGAGCGCGAGGAAGCTCAGCACCGCCTTCTACCCCGCGAACCTGCGAGGCATCGACGATCTAGAGTTCTCGGCCGTCGAGGAAGTTGTGCTCGAGGACGGCATCGCGCTGTACGTAGTGCCGCGCACGGTGATCGCTGAAGCACTGGTCCACGCTGAAGGAACAGACGTCCGACTCGCCATCATCGAACACGAGTGGAAGGCGATTGCCGAGGACTGCCGAGTGGCGCTCGATGCTTGCACGACGGAGTACGTCGCAGAATGGGTAGCCACCGGACTCGCTGCCCTCGACGCACTTGACGGTGGTCACCACTCCGCTGCCCAGGCACTGGTCGGGTCGTTGACCGACACGGTCGTGACCTCGTACATGGGGGATCGGGACACGAAGAGGAAGTTCACGCCCGACAGAAGCGGTAGTCGCACCAACGACGAATACCGGAAGCTGGGAGTTCGCTCGCTGATCGCACTCGGGCCGATCTGGCAAGCCCATCGGCAGTTCCATGCCGAGGATGGCGACGCGATCCCTACGACCTTCAATCGGCACGCGACGGCGCACACCGTCAGCGCGGAGCAGTACACCCGACGGAACCTCGTTCAGGGTCTGATGCTGGTGTGCAGCTTGATCTCCTTCGTCAATGAGAGGGCTGTGTCCGAGGAGGCTGCATGAGAGCAGGGCGTTCAAGCCCGGCGGCCCGATTCTGTCGGTAGGGTCAGCCATGATGTTGGTCAGGGCAGCGGGAGACTCGCTGGCAGGCTGGTACTTGGCGGGAGGATTCACGTGAGCAAGTCCCTACTCGAGCAGTTGCCCGGCATCGTCGCTGCCGGTAAGCGACAGGCGGCCCAGGTCTTGGAAGGCCTTGAGGGTCGCAACCGCGTCACGCTCCAGACCCGCGAACTGGTGATCCCGTCGAAGGACTCCGTCGCAGCCGACCTGTTCAAGCGGGCCGACCATGAGACGGCGGGCGGCGACATAGCGGCGGGCAACGCCGACCTCAACCGGTTGATCTACGGGGACAACCTCCTGGCCATGGCGGCGTTGCTTGCCGGCGACGAGGCGAACCCGAGCCTGCGCAACAGGATTGATCTGATCTACATCGATCCGCCTTTTGACTCAAAGGCCGACTACAGGACAAAGGTCACGCTTCCAGGTGCGACGATCAATCAGAAGCCGACGGTGCTGGAGCAGTTCGCGTACTCCGACACCTGGGCCGACGGCACGGCCTCCTACCTCGCAATGATCACGCCACGCCTGATCCTCATGCGCGAGCTGCTATCGCCGGTGGGCACCATCTATGTCCATCTGGACTGGCATGTCGCCTCGTACGTGAAGGTCGTTCTCGACGAAATCTTCGGCAAGGACAACTTCGTTAATGACATTTCGTGGAAGCGGTCGCACGCCCATGGAGATTCGGGCCAGGGGGCTTCTCATTTTGGGCGGGTATCCGAGCGTCTCCTGGTCTTTGGTAAGGGACCAGATCGATTTTGGAGGCCTCCCTACGAGCCCTACACCGATGAGATCATCAAGCGGGACTACAAGCACATCGACCCAGACTCAGGTGAGCGGTATCGCCTCATGCCTGTCGATGGTCCAGGCGGAGCCGCCAAAGGCAACCCGTACTACGAGTTCCTCGGAGTGAAGGGCTATTGGCGCTACTCGCAGGAGACGATGCAGAAGCTGTACGACCAGGGCGAGATCGTGCTCTCCTCGACTGGGCGATCGCTGAGTCGAAAGCGGTTCTTACGTGATGCCAGAGGAACACCAGTCACGGACTTTTGGTCGGACTTGAACCGCATCAGCCCGACGTCCAAGGAACGTCTTGACTACCCAACGCAGAAGCCGGAAAAGCTCCTCGATCGGATCGTGTCGACGAGCTGCCCTCCTGGAGGTGTCGTCGCCGACTTCTTCGTGGGGTCTGGCACTACAGCAGCGGTGGCCGAGAAGACAGGTCGGCGCTGGGTGGTGTCGGATCTGGGCAAGCCCGCCGCGATGATCACACGCAAACGCATGATCGATCTCGACTCCAAGCCATTCCTCTACCAGGCGATCGGCGACTACCAGGTTGAGCAGGCTCGCTCGACCCTCGGCCGATCATTTCGGATAGGGGACCTCGCGAAGGTGGTTCTCGACCTCTTCGGTGCGCTGCCGCTGCCGCCGGAGGAGAACGTCAACGGCAGTCTTGGTCGGCTCCCGAACACGCGCACTCTGGTCGTGGCGGACAGTCCGTCGAAGTTGACCACGATCTCGACGCTGCGCCGAGCCCAGGGCTACCGAGACAGCAAGATGGGCGGGTTCGACAAGGTCGTCGTGCTGGGTTGGAACTTTTCCGCTGGCATCGGTCAGGCCATCGCGGCTCTCGACGACGACAACCTCGAGGTCCTGGTCATCCCGCCGGACCTCCTCGACCGCCTCAAGAAGAAGGGCGGGGCAGAGAAGCTGGCCGGTAGCGTGCGGTTCGCGAGCCTCCAGTACCTCGAGGCCAGGGTGGTCGGTCGCAAGGAGGTCGCTGACGGCGAGGAGCTGAGGCTGGACCTCACCAACTATGTCCTCCTGTCGCCGGGCGCGATCAACCTCGACGACAAGAACCGAGCATCGCTGCAGCAGGTAATGAACGACGAGCCGCTCGCGCTCATCGAGTACTGGGCTGTCGACCCGGACTACGACGGCGAGGTTTTCCGCTCGGTTTGGCAGGATTACCGCGGCAACACCGAGAACGACGACGACCCGCTGCGCGTGGTCACCACCGCTCATCTGCAGCTACCGAAGAAGGCCGGGCAGCGTCGGGTCTGCGTACGGGCGGTGGACGTCTTCGGGTTCGAGGCCGAGGTCGTCATCGATGGGGTGGAGGTCGACTGATGGCCGAACAGCGCGACCGCTTCCCGCTGGCAACCGGGATCTCGGAGCTGGTTGAACCGCAGGTCCCGGACCTGGTGGGTGGCCAGGAGCCTGAGGTGCTCGGCGAGGTCACCCCAACGACCGCGGAGCTGCTTAGGTTCTGGTTCCAGCAGGATTACTGCGATGTGCGCCGCCTCAACTTTCACGAGGGCCAGCGCTCCGCGATCCTCCACGTCATCTACGCCCACGAGGTCCTGGGCGCTCGAACGCTGAGCGAGCTCTATCAGGCGGCAGCGCCGGACGCGCTGCTGGATGGCGGCCGCTTGGGAGAGGTCACCCGAGGCCGGCACAAGCACCCGAAGTACGCCGCCAAGATGGCGACCGGCACCGGCAAGACCTGGGTACTGAACGCACTGCTCGTCTGGCAGTACTTGAACAAGCAGGCCACGCCGGAGGATCACCGATTCACGAGCAACTTCCTGATCGTCGCCCCAGGCCTGATCGTCTACGACCGACTGCTCGACTCGTTCCTGGGGAAGGAGGTCGACGGCGAGCGTGATTTCACCACCAGCGACATCTACCAGCAGCGCGACCTGTTCGTCCCGGACAACCACCGCACGTCGGTGTTCGGGTTCTTGCAGTCCTCGGTTGTGACCAAGGCTGAAATCGGTCGCAAGGTGACCGGTGGCGGCATCGTCGCAATCACCAATTGGCACCTGCTCGCCGGTGTGGAGGACGACACGTTCATCGAAGGCGTGGACGACGTCGATGCGCCGGGGAAGGACATCGACCCCAAGGCCGCGGTCGAGTCGTTCTTCCCGCTCACTCCCGGTACCAATGCCGGCAATGCCCTCGACGTGCTGGACCGGCGGTTCGCCAGAGGCGGTCCCCTGCAGTTCCTAGTCGACCTGCCAGACCTGATGGTGATGAACGACGAGGCACACCACATACACGAGGTGCGCACTTCTGGGGAGGCCACTGACGTCGAGTGGCAGAAGAGCCTGCTGGAGATCGCTGCACCGAAGGGCGAGCGATTTATTCAGATGGACTTCTCGGCCACGCCGTACAACGAGGTGGGCACCGGCAAGAAGAAGGGTCGTCAGTGGTTCCCGCACATCGTGGTGGACTTCGATCTCACCAGCGCCATGAAGGCCGGTCTGGTCAAGTCCCTGGCACTGGACAAGCGCAAGGAGATCGCCGCGCTCCCGTTGGACTTTCGAGCGGAGCGGGACGACGACGGCACCGTAGTCGCCCTGTCCCAGGGGCAACGGGTCATGCTCCAGGCCGGACTGACCAAACTGCGCATACTCGAGGAGCAGTTCGCGAATACGGACCCCGACAAGCACCCCAAGCTATTGGTGATCTGCGAGGACACAAACGTCACCCCGCTGGTGGAGGAGTTCCTCCATGGGACCGGCATGAGCGACGAGGACGTGCTGCGCGTCGATTCGGGCAAGAAGAGGGAGTTGACTCAGAAGGACTGGGAGCCGATCCGCGAGCGGCTGTTCGACGTCGACCGTCACCCGTCGCCGAGGGCGATCGTGTCGGTACTGATGCTTCGCGAGGGTTTCGACGTGTCGAATATCTGTGTGATCGTCCCGCTGCGCAGCTCGCAGGCTTCGATCCTGCTCGAGCAAACCGTCGGTCGCGGACTCCGGCTCATGTGGCGCGGGGACGAGACGATCGACGAGCTCAAGCGAGAGACGCGTCAGCGGATCGCCAACGGTCAGGAGCCGAACAACTACTTCGACGTCCTGTTCGTGGTCGAGCACCCCGCGTTTGAAGAGTTCTACGATGATCTGCTCGCCGAAGGCTTGGCGGGCACCGTCGGTGATGACGCGGACAATAAGAACCCGCGTGGTGACCTGGAGAGCGTCGACCTCAAGCCCGGCTATCAGGTGTTCGATTTCGAGATCCCCGTGATCCTGCGTGAAGCCGACGATGAGCTGAATGCGCCGAGCCTCGACCCGATGGCGCTGCGGGCCAGCAAGTATCCGATCGACGTCCTCATCCGAGAGATCGGCGAGGGTGACCGGTTCGCTTCCCACGATCAACAGGAGGGAACTCAGTACGGGGACTACCGGGTGGAAGGCGGCATCCTCACGGCGACCGGGTACAACGACTATCTATCGCGGATGACCAACCGGATCACCCATGCTCTCGGCGCGAACATCACGAAGAGCGCCGCAAAGTTCAAGTCTGCGAGCCAGTACCCGATCCTGCAAGCACACCAGCCGATGGTGCTCGGGTGGCTGGACACCTACATCCGTCGCCGATTATTCGGCCGGGACTTCGACCCCCACGAGGGCGAAAACTGGCGGGTCCTCATGGTGGACGACGTGGCCCAGCACATCGCTGGTGTCTTCGCGACTCAACTCACTGAGCTGCAGCAGAGCGTGTCCGCTGCGGAGGCAGAGGTTCGACACATCCTGCTCTCCGAGGTACAGACCATCCCTGTGCGCTCAACATCCTGCGTCCAGGTCAACAAGTGCATCTACCCGAAGTTGCCCATACCGACGCACAAGGGCGGTCTGGAGAAACGGTTCATACTCTGGGCCGAGAAGGACTCCAAAGTGGAGGCCTTCTGCAAGGTACACGAGCATCGCCACCAGGTCATGCGTCGCCCGTACCTGAAGGCCGACGGAATGCCAGCGCAGTACTCGCCCGACTTCATAGTCCGCACCGTGGACTCGATTTTCATAGTAGAGACCAAGGCACAGTCGGCGCTCTCCGATGAGAATGTACGTCGGAAGGAACGCGCAGCGCTTGGATGGGTGGAGCAGATCAACCAACTCGAACCACACCTCCGGATGGACGTGTCCTGGTCCTACGTTCTGCTAGGCGAGGAGTTCGTCAAGAACTGGGAGTCGAAGGGCATGCGCGCCTCGGAGGCGCTGGAAATGGCTCAGCTTCGTCGGCCTGAGGAGTCGAGCCAGACGACGATCTTCTAACGGCGGAGATCGTGGACCAGGGACCGTTGCTCGGCCCCGTCGACATCAACGTATCGGCAGATGTCCCGAGATCGAGACGGCCCATTAGTCTTCTGGTGTCCGCGCTTCAGTCGCGAGGACGACGTGATGCACTGAGGTATCGCTGACTCGTGGCACTGGACGGCGATCTTGGCCGGACCTCGCTGTCGGGTCAGCGCACGACGAGGCAGAGTTCGCGGCGCTGGTCGCTCAGGCCGGATCAGACCACGTACGCACCGGTGAGCGCGCCGCCAAAGGCTGCATACTCGTTTAGGGAAGGAGTCGTCGTGGCCGAGCCCGAGACCCATGACGAAGCCGTCGACTGGATCTTCGCTCGCGTCGCCGAGGATCGGGCCGAACGGCTGGCACAGCCGATCAGCGAGGTCGAGATTGACGAGGCGATGGCCGCGCTCGACCGCGCCGAGCGGCTCCGGGACATCCAGGTCCGTGTTCGCGCCGGGATGGTCGCCAAGTACGGCCGGACGCTGACTTATGAGGAGTCGGACGCGATGACCCGAGCCGTGGTGAAAGGCAGGCTCCCAGGGCCGGACGAGATGGAGACCTTCGAGCCCGCCATTCAGCAACAGCTGCGCCTAGCGGCAGCCGAGTACGCCCAGCGCCCAGCGCACTGGCCGCGATGACTGATGCCGTGATCGGCCGTGCCGAGTCGCCGGCGAGCCACGCGACCTCGTGTGGTCCCCGAGAATCGTGGAGGGCTCTCGTGGTTGATCGCACTCATCCGGGTGGCCGGAGGAGAGGTAGCCCGGATGGCGAGAGCAGAGTGGCTGAATCTTCGCGGCACCCTGCACCCGGTGCCGCTTGATAAGTTCATCAACGGCGGTCTCAATGGCCGATAAACTTATCAGCGGTGCGATGACGTGACGCCTGGCGCGAGACCCAGCGGGCCGCGGACGTGGAGCAGGCACACCAGGGCGAACTCGAGCGTTAGCCTGCCGAGCGGTGCGAACGCCGAATGAACGGCCGCGGGACCACGCAATTCCGAGTAAGGAGAGAGAGTCGTCGTCTACAGTTGAGGACGATCGGAGGGGCGGACGATGTCTAATGCGCTGAGCTCAGAAGAGTTGGCGGCAGCCAAGCGGACGGCTGCTGCGATCGGGGCCCTTCGTTCCGAGTCCCGACGTCTCGCCGCCGAGCAGCGCGACCTCCGGGGGAAGAAGCGCCGCCGCGAGAACGTGGTCAAGGCCTACAGGGAGAAGGGCCCGTCGGTCTGAAGCCCGGCGCAGAACGTGGAGGTCGGCCCTCCTCACTCAGACGAGTCCGGTAGGTCCGGATCAGTTAGGTGACATCGAGATTGACGAGGTGATGGCCGCGCTGGTCCCTGCCGATCGCCCACCGGCTACCCGACATCGTGTATGAACCCCATCCCGCCGTCGTGGATGCAGAACTGCACTACCTCTGTGGGCAGCGCGTCGGGACTGAATAGCAACAGATCGCGAAACGTCTCCCGGTCGCCCGCTGATTCCGGCGGAGGACCCGGATGCGTGCCGGCTAACCAGTGTGGGTGGTCTGGTTTATCGAGCCGCCGGAAGAATTCGTCGACGACGAACGGCCATTTCGGTGTCCCCCACCAGTACGGCACGGCCGAAACGCCCCGGAGCCCGAGCCACATGACGACCAGGTGGGGGTCATCGGTCTCAGCGACGTCCAGCAGAGCGTTGAGCTGACCACCTGCGTGGTCCTGGAGTAGCTCGAGCTCTTCACCGCCGAGCTCGCCCAACGTAATGCCGTGGGAAGGGCGCGATTGGGGCTGAAGGCGTTCGCGAGCGCGTAGCCGAAGGCGTGCACAAGGGCGGCCATGTCGACCGGGTGCGCTGCCAAGGGGCCGTCGGCGGCCCATGCCTCCCCGAGCTCGAACCACAGCGCCTGATGGAAGAACCGGGACGTCTCGACGGTCGCACGCATCATCTCGGCGTCGTTGATCCGCGAGTCTGGGCCGGCGTGCCAGTCCTCGAGGATGCTACTGCGCCAGCACAAGTGTGTCAGCGCGCCTGGAGCGTACCGCAGCAGTGTTCCGACGTCGTCAGGGTGGACGCTCCGCGAGAGGAGCCCGAGACGAAGGAACTCATTGTCGAAGGTCGATGCGAACAAATCCATGTCACTCTCCATTTCTCAGTCTCCGTGCTGCCGGTCTCGCTGAAGCTCAGCGATCTCTGCCGCCAGGCGTTCGCCACCGTCAGCGGTGAACGCCTCTCGATCCCCAGGTTCCATCACCAGCCGACCGGTCACGCCGTGTTCGGCCTCGAACTCGCCGATTCGCTTGTCGACGAACCGATCGAACGTCCTGCGCGGAGTTACGCCCGACCTGGTTGGTGTGTCGAGGAACTCCTCGAACAGATCTGGAAGATTCGTCTTGGCGGACTCGATCATCTCGGCCCGGTGCCGGAGAGCACTTGACTTGGCGTCGGCGAAGTACCGGTTCGCATCGGCAATCGCCCGCTGCCTTTCGTCTTCCGCCTCCTGCAGCAGCTTCGCGACCTGCTCTTGGGCCGGCGCGATGACCGCGGCCACCTTCTGCTGCACTTGGGCCGTGATGACCGCCTCGGCATCGGCGAGACCTTCTGCCCGGCCGTCGTCGATGGCTTTGCGACGAAGTCGGGGGAGTTCGGCCTCTTGGTCAAGGACTGACTGGTGCCTGGAGGCGAGTTCGGACTCGGAGGCTTCCAGAAGCTCACGCTCGACACGCACGTCGGCCTTCGCGTCGCGAAGCTGCCGGTCCCAGTCGTTGAGCTTCTGATCGTCCTGATCGATCCGTGCCTCGCGGTCCTTCCATCGCTTGAACGCACGCAGCCCCAGATGATGCTTACCGCCATCCACCCGTTCCATCGTGGCCTCATAGCCGTGCTCCAGCAGACGTTCGCGCATACGATCGTGCTTGGCCGCGTATGCGGCCTTCGCGGCACCCCTCGTCCGGGCAGCGTCGGACATGACCTCCTTGTAGTTGATGCGGCCGTCACCAGTCTTGGGTACCCACGCCATCTGCACGTGCGGCGCGGTCTCGTCCAGGTGCTTGGCAACGTAAAGCACGTCACCGTCCGGATGCTGCGCGATCACCTCCTCGATCATGACGTCGAGCAGCCGGTCGACCTCCTCGCGCTTCTGCGGCGTCATGTCGGCACAGGTGCGGACCAGCTGGATCCTGCGCCCGTTCGCGTCGCGGACCTCCTCGCCGTTGTCGTCAGTGACCCACACCGGCCGCCCGCCCTCGTCGTAGGCACGCCCTGTTCCCGTGAACTCGGGGTCCAGCTGCATCAGGCACTCGACCATGACGGCGGCGTCCGCGCGGAGGGACACCTCCACTTCGCGCACCTCGCCCGTCGGCACGCGCTTCCCGGTCTCGGGGTCCTTCGCTTTGACCTTCGTCCGGCGGACGTTCTTCTTCGAGCCGGCGATGATGTCATCCAGAATCGCGGTCACAGCGGTCGCACCGTCCTCGCCGGGCGACAGCGGACGCAGACCACCACGGCCATCGGCGATGTGGGCGACATTGAGCAAGCTGCGCGAACTGTCGACTTGCGGGTTGGACTGCGTCACCTCAGGGGCACGAAGATCGTGCTGCACCAGCCCCTTCGCATCGGCACGGGTGACGCCCATCCAGCGGTAACTCGTGGACCATCCACCGCTCGCGCCCGTCATGACGACACCCGCTGCGACGGCAACGCATTCGAGTTCGAAGGGTAACCCAGTACCCTCACACTCCGCTTCGCTCCGTGTGAGGCTGGGCCCTCCGGGGGCCGCTGCGCGGGGCAGGGCATCTTCGGCGGGAGCCGGCAGTGACGGGCGACGGACTGGCGTCGTTCTTGATCACCGCGGGGTGGCGTCCTCCTTGTGCTGTCGCGACCGGCCGGGGACGAGACCAGTATGCCGGCCAGTCGACACCAGACGGCACCAAGCTGTTCCCGAACAGGTCCGGTCGAGGTCTCGGCCGTGTCCGAGACGGGACTCTCTCGCGTCTCCGCGGCGTCCTGTTCAGGCTCTCGCGGCGCTCCGAGAGAACCCGGGCACATTGACGTCTCGTACCTGTCCTCGATTGGGCGCGAACCGGACCCATCGGTGTCCTCAGGAGGCTGTTCCGATGTCCATCTGACGTCGGGGACACACATGGGTCCATCAGGTGTCCCGTGCATGTCTCGGATGTGCCCGTCCTGGGCGCGGACATGACTCGCAGCCTGGATCGCGCAGCCGAGGCCACGGCGTTCGGCCCACACTTGCTCGATGTTGTTGCTCATGATGCCTCTTCCATATCGGCCATGAGCTCGTCGTGATAGGCAGACAGCTGCTCCGGCGTCGCTTCGAGCAATTGCATGTCGTCGTTGAATTCCGCGAGGCCGACCATGAGCTCGGTCACGGCACCGTCGGCGCAGTGGTCAGACGAGGACTCGGGACCGTACGTCAGCTCATACCTGGGTGCGATCTGCCTGTGGTACAAGTTGCCGACCACGCCCTGAGTGTGGTGGTAACTCTCCAGCTCGCACTTGTGCCACTCGTACGGCTCGATCTTTCCGATCCTTTGGACGCGATAGCGCAGGATGTCATCCTCGCGGAACACCTTCACGACCGATGCCAGACGACGGATGAACTGGTCGAGCGCCTCGTCGACGTTGCCCTTCTGGCGGGCGTAGAAGAAGAACTCGACTGGCTCGATCGTCGCGGTGACTACGATCAGCCGAGGAGCCACCTCGCCCTTGTTTTTGTAGCGCGCCTTCGCCGGGGAGGCGTTATAGGGATCGAGCAGCAGCAGCCAGTCGTTAGCATCCATGGCGCAGGCACGTAAATCGTCGAGAAGCATCACCTCCTCGCCATGCCAGTCGTCGAGCGGGTTCGCCGTTGCAGCCCTGTAAAGCTGCCACCGCTGACCGTGCGCCTTTGCACTCGCGATTGCTGTCGTGATGAAGTCCTGCGCGAACCGAGTCTTGCCGACCCCTGCGTCGCCGTGGATGAACACGACCTGCGTCGCGAAGTCGCCGGCACGGAGCTTCGCCGCTGCACGGTACGCGCGGCGCTGGCCGTAAGCAGAGAGCGCGTCGTCGATCTCCCGCGAGTGGCGCGAGTAGATGTCGAACAGCTCGTCGGTGAGCATGATCTGATGTCGCGTGATCTCGCCCTGGAGCACCCGCTCGCGCATGTCCTCGAAGTCCTCGGCGACACGCTTCTTCTTTACGTGAGCACGGCCCTTCAGCCAGGCCTCGCGGCGCGCCGCGTCGACCCCGAGGTACTCCGGCCCGCGCACCGTGGCGACCTCCGAGGGCGCGTACTGGTACTTGTCGGCGTACTTCGCATGGGTGAGGTAGCTCAGCATGTTGTCGTAGGCGTACCGCCCGCGACCTGGCTTCTCGACGTACTGCGGCTCTACACCGAGCAGATCGCCGAGCCGAGCGATCGGCGCACTCTTCGCACGGCCGGCGAACTTGATCACCGCGTGAATGTGTTCGGGCTTCGGCTCGATCACGATCTGCTTGCTGACGTCGCTCCAGACCTGGCGCTCGTCCTTGTCGTGAACGATCGCGTGCGCCTCCACGACCTCGCAGCCGCCCCCTTCTAGCCGCTGCACGAGGTACGCGAGGATCGCCTCAGCGCCCTCCTCGAGCAGAGTCCCACCGTTCGGACCGCCGGATGCCCATGACCAGTACGCCGGATCGAGGTACTGCGTCACAGCAATGCTCGTGGGGTTGTTCTCCTCCCTAGCCACGATGCCCACCATCCAGCGGCAGCGCGGCCCAGGCTCCAATAGGCGAAGCGCCTCTAAATGACCCTCTATTGAACCCCAAATGAGACCCCAAAGGACCCCGACGCATCGCGCGGAGGTCGAATGCGGTGACAGGCGTCTGACCAGGCATTTCGTTGCAAGGCGCGGCAATCGACAAGCCCTTGCCGCGCCCGTTAGAACACCTCGGGTCCACGAAACTCTTGGAGGTAGTCTCCACCGTGGGCAGACCGCCGGCGGTGAGTGTTGACTCAGGCCCACCGGGCGGGGTCGGAGGAGTTCTGGTCGAGTTCGTGGCGTGCGTCTCGGTACCCATCACGCCACCCGATGCGCGTGCAGGAACGCGTCAAGATCTTCCACCAAGTAGAGGATTTTGCTACCAGCGCGGATGTAGGGCACCCGGACATCACCGGTCGCCCGCCACTTCTTCAGCGTGGCTCTGGCAACCCCGATGTACTCGGCGGCTGCGGCAGTGTCGAGAGCTCTCTGTTTCGTGGCCGATGCAGACATGGCGAACCTTCGTCTCGAAGTTGTTCGCCACTCCGCAGTTTCCGTAGTCCGCTGCGGCGACTTCCAAGTCCGCCTTGCTTGGCTCCCGGATGCGACTCCAGGTTCAGCTCACCCTCTCACCGGGCGGCTCGGTCGACACCAACATGTGCTGTTGCCTGTTCCCTAGGTTATGCGATGACGGCGATGAATCACAGTGCTGTAAGTAGATACGGAGCTCTTGGGGCTACCTGGACCGATTTGGACCCTCGACTGTGTACCCTGTCAAGATGACGCGCGCGACCACCGCCAAGCTCGCTCCCGGCGAAGACACCATCGACAGGTCAACGCCGAAGAAGAAGACCGATGGATCCTGGCGGCTGCAGTGGACGATGGTCCTGCCCAACGGACAGAAGTTCAAGGGCGACAACACGGGAGCGACCAAGGGTGAAGCCCGGCGGCGCGCAAGGTCCAAAGCCGACGAGCTCCGCAGGTCCGGGGGTGGCGCGTGGAAGACCACCGACCAGCTGACTACCTACATCGAGAAGACCAGCAAGCCCACGATGGCCAAGGCTGACCTGTCGGACCTCACTCGCCGGCGTTACGACCTCGCGCTGAGGTGGCTGGTCGGCGACTGCGACCGACACAAGCACCGGCACAGCCTCAAACATCACACCATCGCGTCCGGCATCAAGTTCAAGCCGCTCGAGGACCTGCTCACCGAGATCGCACGCGACCACGGGCTCGAGACGGCCAAGCAGTGCCGCACCGTGCTCACCAAGTACGTGATCACGCGGCTGGTGCGCGACGAACTCATCACCGGAAATCCCATCGGCGGCGTCCGGCTCGAAGAGCTCACCGGGATGAAGCGAGGGGAGCGGACCCGAGGTGGCAAAGCCATCACATCCGCGCAGGTGGAGGCAGTGCTTGATCATCTGCTCGGCCTCGACCCGGCGGAGGGGTACACGAGGCGTCAGGGCCGGTGGAACGCCGCAACGGTCGCCAAGCGCCGCAACGCGATCGACCAACTACTGCTCCAGCTCGCGACCGGTCTCCGCTCGACGGAGGCAAACCGGCTCGACTGGTCTCTGGTTGATCTCGACGATCAGGACGTCATGCACATCGACGTCACCAAGGACATCGCGAAGGGCGGCGTTCCGCGCGTCGTCCTGGTGCTGCAGCAGCGGGTCGCCGAGCGCCTCCTGGAGCGCCGCAAGCGGGCGGAGGGCAAAGGCTACGTGATCGGCTCGCCGGCCGACCCGATGAAGGTTTGGGAGGCGCGCAACCGGAACAAGGCCGCGGCGGCGCTCTACCAGGAGCTTGCCGAGGAACTGGGCATCGAGGTGATGGCCAACGAACGCTCGCACATGTGGCGCACCACGCTGCGGAGCCACTACGACGGCAAGGCTCCCGCCGCTGTGCTCAATTCACAGTTCGGCCACTCGGAGAAGACGGCACAGAAGCACTACACGGACGCCAGTGACCTCTCCGGTCTAGCGAGCGCCGCGGGCCTGCACGTGGTTTAGAACCCTGACGAATGCAGCGATCATGATGACCCGAGGCCTTCCGGGCGCGGCTGGTGACAATGAGCCGGTCCGCCGGGGGTTCAGCGGCCCCTTCAAGCCATGGCCGCGGGCCACGGTTCGCTGCATGATTGGGCCTACGCTGCTGCCCGTGTCCACGCCGGGCGACATCAACGACCCGCGGCACGGCGAGTGGCCCACGGAGTTTGGGCCCGGGCGACGGCATCTTAGGGCCAAGCCGGCGGTCGAGACAAGGGTGCGTGTGTCCTCCCGAACTGATAGACCTCTGTTGTGTCCGGTATTCAGCACCTCTCGATGCGCGTCCCCTGGCGCGACCGCGCCTGGGATGAGTTCATCTGCGACGACCCGCTCGGTAACTCTTCCTGCACCCTGCTCGCCGCCATCGGCAAGGGTCGCGACGACGTGTACGAGATCGAGAACCATGGTGCTGGCATAGACAGCCTGGACCACGACCGTCTGCCATGCCTGAGCGAGCGGGCGACCTTCATGTCGCCACGGGGCTACACAGTCGTTAAGGATCACCCGTACCGGAACAACCCAGCCCTTAAGGGCATGCTGCACGACACGCCAGTGACGGTGCCTGGCTACGCATTCGAGGCCGTCCCATTCCGCTGGATGAACCGTGACTCCTTTGCCACGGAGGTCGGGCACGAACGCGTGCCGTTGTTCAACCAGGACGCCGAGATCGAAGCGGATGCGGCTCTGAATTACACCCCGCCCTGGGTGATGGACGGGACCAATCAGCGGGCGATCCTAGACGCCTTCTTCGAGCCGGTTGCTCTGGGCAACTCGCTAGTCTTCGCCTACCTGAAGCACTCCCCGTTGCAGGAAGAACGCACCGACCGCATCTTGGTCGGAGCAGCCCGAGTCACCGGGGTTACGTCCCCGCCTATGTGGAATCAGTCTGGGAATCCACCCTTCAGTTCCTGCATGTGGGAGACCATCGTCGAGCACTCGCTTCGTCCCGACATGACAGACGGGATCCTGCTCCCGTACCAAGAGCTACTCCCGCTCCTGGACGAGGGCGTGGATGTCTCGGCGGCTCTGGCGTGGGCACCCGAGGGCCGCACCGTCGAGTTTTCGTACGTGACCGAGCACCTGACGGACGACGCCGCGATCGAAGCGCTCGCTGCGCTCCAGTCGGCAGCGGAAGGCATGCGCGCCCTTGGCGTCGAGTTGCCTGACGCAGGTGTCGCATGGGTCGAAGCCGAGATCGAACGGCTGTGGCAGCTCCGCGGCCCGGTCCCTGGCTTGCCCGGCATCTTGAAACTCATCGGCGTTCAGCAGCCCTACGTTGCTTCCCGCTCCGTCATTGGCGAGTGCTCCGACGACCAAGACCCGTGGGATCTGCTAGACGAAGTCTTCCATGCGCCCTCTGATGCACCAACGACGGTCAAACCGCACATCGGGAATCTTCAGGCCAGGGTTTGGGCGAAGATCCCAGCCGGTCGGCAAGCCGTCTTGCGGCTCCTGTCCGGATTCGACATTTCGCCCGCTCAAGTGCAGATCCTCCTCGAGGGGGCAACCGACGTCGAGATGACTGCCGAGGAACTCCTGGCCAATCCGTACTTCGCTGCCATCTGTACTTACGGCATGCCCGAGCATGTCCCGTTCACGACGATCGATCGATCGTTGTTCCCCCCATCGCACATCACCTGGAAGTCACCGGTTCCCGAGCAGGTTCAACTTCGAGGGCCACATCGACCGAAGGCGGATCGAAGCGATGCTGACCGACGTACTCGAGCGGCAGGGTTTCCAAGGGGACACTCTCGTTCCCGTTGGCGAGGCAATAGAACTCGCCAACGCCATCCCCGTTGCCCAACCACCCGAGCTCACGAACACGATTCTCGTTGGTCTCGATCTCGATCACGACGGTATCGCAGGGTGGCCCCAATGGTCACCGCTGCAGAGTCGCTCTCTGGCAAGCGGCATTGACGCCTACAAACTGACCCGGTTCGAAGAGACATCGCAGGTCATCCGGCAGTGGGTCGAATCGCAGGAAGGTCACCCGTCGCTCGGTGCGATCGCTGATGCCCCCCAGGTGCTCGGCTCCGCACTCGACCGCAACCAGAACGTCACCGGGGAGATCGACGAGCTTGAGGAGCGCGCCCGTTCGGAGAAAGCCGCGGGGCTCTCTGCGCTTCATGATGCGCCGCTATCCGTCTTGATTGGCCCGGCAGGCACCGGAAAGACGACCCTCCTGCGTGCTCTTGTCGAGTACCCGGGCGTCGCTGCCGGAAGCGTGCTCCTCCTCGCTCCCACGGGCAAGGCCAAGGTGCAGATGGAGTCGAAGGTTGGCTTGCCAGCCAAGACCCTCGCCTCGCACCTCAGCGCGACGAAGAGGTACGACGGGGAAACGGGGAGGTACCTCGTGTGGGGCGACCAGCAACCACGGAGCAATCATTCGCTGGTAGTCATCGACGAGGCATCGATGCTCACCGAGGAGATGCTTGCGGCAACGCTGGATTCGTTCACCGGCGTGAAACGACTGATTTTAGTCGGGGACCCGCGGCAGCTCCCGCCGATCGGGGCCGGCCGACCTTTCGTTGACCTCGTGAACAGGTTGCGGCCCGACGCCTTTCCCGGCTGGGTGCACGTCGCGCCCGGCTACGTCGAACTACAGGTTCCTCGCCGTCAGCTCCCCGATGGCAGCCATGGAACAAGGCACGACCTCGAGCTTGCTGCCTGGTTCGGCGATAACACCCGGGGCGCGGGTGATGAAGCCATCTGGGCCGACCTCGCCTCAAACTCTGACTTGCCGACTGTCCGCTACGTGCAGTGGGGCGATCGCACCGTCGTGGAAGCGCTCACGGACGAGCTCAAGGCCAACCTCAACCTCGAGGGTCATGACGATCCGGCCAGAGCGTTCGCACTGACCTACGGCGGTGTCATCAACGGCAAGTACCTGAACTGGGAGCTCGGTGCCGGAAAGCACGCGGAGGACTGGCAGATCCTCTCCCCGACCCGCTCCCGCGTCTTCGGCACAGTCGAACTGAATCGCCACATCAAGCGCGGGTACCGCACCAGCGACACCTCATGGGCGCAGCGAAACACCCCACGTGGAAACATCCCCTGGCCTGTTGGGCCCGAGTTGATCGTGCGTGGCGACAAGGTCATGCAGACCACCAACAAGCGGCTGTTCGCATATCCCAAGCAAGGTGCCATGAACTACGTCGCGAACGGTGAAATCGGCGTCGCTATCGGCAGGACCCTGCCAGCTTCGATGGAATCGAAGTACGCGATGAAACTCAAGGTCGAGTTCTCATCGCAGCCTGGTTATCAATACTCCTATTACACGGGGTCCGGAGACGATGCTCTGCTTGAGCTGGCCTGGGCTGTGACCGTCCACAAGTCCCAAGGATCAGAGTTCGACACCACTTTCCTCGTCTTGCCCGCCCGCGCAAACGTCTCGCGCGAGTTGATGTACACGGCACTCACGCGCCAGAAGGACAAGGTCGTCATTCTCCATGAGGGCACCCTCGCCGATCTTCGAGACCTGTCTCAGCCATGGCGATCGGAGACCGCGCGACGACTCACTGACCTGTTCGACGCCCCAGAGCCTGTTGCCCTGGTTGTACGTGGCGAAGCGCGGCGGTTCGACCGAAAGCTGATGCACGTTTCGTCGATGGGGATTCCGATGGCGTCGAAGAACGAGGTCATCATTGCCGGCCTCCTAGACCAACTCGTTCCCGGGGCATGGCAGTACGAGGAACCTCTCATCGGATCAGACGGGCGTGTTGTACATCCCGACTTCACGATCGCGGCGGGCGATGGCAGAACGATCTATTGGGAGCATGCCGGCATGTTGGATCTCCCCGACTACGCCCGGAAGTGGGAGCTGAAGAAGACCTGGTATCGGGAGAACGGCATCCTCCCGCATGACGAGGGCGGCGGGCCTGCCGGCACGCTTATCTGGACCGATGACCTCAACGGCGCGGATGCCCAGGCCTGGCTCAGGTTCGCGGCGAATGTCCTTGGTGTCTCGCCTGCCGGTGGCGCGGTGGAAGGAGCACCTCCAGCGCGGCGTCGGACTGTGAAGAAGCAGCAGCCGAAGCCCTCACCGAAGGACTAGGACGCTGTGTCGCATCACGAGCGTCGCCGGACTGCGCGTTCATGCAATACCCTGACAAAATCCCTGACAACAGTCGCTCCGCTCATCGCCCCGTGTCACCCGCAAGCGCCTTGGTCGCCACTGCTGAATGCCGCTGTGACCTGCAGAAGTACGTGATCCGACTGGCAGTCTTGAGTGTGGGGTGCTCATAACCCAGAGGTCGCAGGTTCAAATCCTGCCCCCGCTACCAAAGATCGAGGTCAGACACCGTCTGGCCTCGATTTTCATCTGGAGGTCGCCATGGCGATCCATCCAGCACATCGCCCAGGTGCACATGTGGCTCCACGCAGGGCGCCTCGCAGCGGGTTCGCTCGACCGGGTGAGGAATCGGAGCGTCGTCGCGTGGTGGCAGAAGTGTAACGGTTCCATTATACTAATGCCATGACCCCGAGGCCGATGGCGCGAGACGAGCTGCGGGACATCGCAACCACACAGCACGGTTTCGTGACCGCCCAACAGGCCACAGAGGCGGGCATCGGCAAGCACACGCTGCAAATGCTTGTCCACCGAGGGACGCTTGAGCACGCCGCACACGGTGTCTACCGGTTTCCGCAGTACCCGGTCGGCGAGCACGACCAACTCATGCTCGCAGTGCTGTGGACGCGAGTACCCGAGGCGGCGCTCTCGCATGAGACCGCGCTGGACGCCTACGGCATCAGCGACGTCAACCCCAACCGCATCCACCTCACCGTGGGCAAGAAACGCCGCTTCCGCCGTGCGGGCGGGAGGGACTATGTCGTCCATTACGAGGACCTCGGCCAGAAGCAGGCCGGCTGGTGGCAGGAGATCCCCACCGTCACTCCGGCGACGGCGATCGAGCAGTGCATCGCGTATGGGACTCCGACCCATCTGCTCCGGCAGGCGATCGAGCGTGGTCACGCGCAGGGCTACTTGAAGACCGCCGGGCGCGACGCGCTGACCGAGGCACTGGAGGCGCGCCATGACCAATGAGCACGTTGGCTCCCGGCTGGTCGCATTGCTGAAGATCCTGAAGCCGAAGACCAAACAGCCCGTCTCGACCAAAGTGCTCAACACCTGGATCGCCCAAGCCGAGGGACAACTCGGCGACGAGGCACGAGGCGGCCGGCTCGGCTGGCTGATCGCGTCGTCGGTGGCGATCGCAGCGGTGCAGCGCGCCGTCGACGCCGACGGACGTCGACTCTTCCTACTCAAGGGCGGCACCCTGCTCCAGCACCGAATCGACGCGACGGCCCGCACCACCAAGGACGTCGACGGCCTGATCCGGGGCGACATGGAAGCCTTCTTCGTGGTGCTCGAAGACGCCCTCGATGAGCCGTGGGGACCGCTGGCGCTGCGACGGGGCGAGGTCGAGGTAATCGACGTGCCAACCAAGATCATCAAGCCGCGCCGGTTCGACATCATCCTCGAGATACGCGGTGTGACGTGGCGGCGGATCCAGTTCGAGGTCTCATCCGACGAGGCCGGCATCGGTGGCGAGCACGAGACCATCGAGCCGCCACCGCTGGGCGGCTTCGGCTTGCCTGACCCCGACGACCTGGTGGGGATTGCGATGAGGTTCCAGATCGCCCAGAAGCTCCATGGCGTCTCCGACCCACACGAGCCGCCGGACTCGATCAACGACCGTGCCCGCGACGTCGTCGACCTGCTCCTGCTGCGCGACCTCATCGCCGCGACCGGTAGCCCGACGCTGACCGAGGTACGTGACGCTGGGATCGCCGTGTTCGAGTCCCGTGCTGCCGAGGCAGCGGCGCTTGGTCGCCCGGCGCGAGCATGGCCGCCGACCATCGCCGCGCACGGTCACTGGGCTGGGGATTATGTTCGCTCAGCAACATCCGGCGGTGTTGAGTTGTCCCTCAACGACGCAGTCATCGAGGTGAACGCTTGGATCGCCGAAATCGCTGACAGGCACTAGGCAGTACCAGGCGGCATCCCCAATCAGAGGTTCCGGATGGCCGTCGCCGGGTTCTCGATGGCGTCGGCCACCATTCGAAGGAACCCCGCCGCCGTGCTGCCGTCGCAGACACGGTGGTCGAAGACGAACGACAACTGGGTGACCTTGCGTACGACGACTTCACCATCGACCGCCCAGGGCCGGTCGATGATCCGCCCGATGCCGAGGATCGCGACTTGGGGATGGTTGATGATGGCTGCGCTGCCGTCCACACCGAAGCCGCCGTAGTTGTTGAGCGTGAACGTGCCGGCGGTCATCTCCTCCGGGGTGGAGCGGCCGTCGCGGGCTCGATCCGCGACATCGCGAAGCGCCGCGTGCAGGCGGTCGGTGGTCATCGCCTCGGCGCCCAGCACGGCCGGTACCGACAGCCCCCGCGGTCCCTGTACCGCCACGCCGAGATGGACGTGGTCGTACTCGATGACTTCCTGCCGCTCGGTGTCGAGCCGAGCATTGAACACCGGGTACGCGCGGAGACCCGCGACGACGAATCGTGCAATGTAGGAAAGCAGGCCGGGCCCTCCGTCGGCGCGGGACAACTCGCGCAGCTCGCACAGCCGCGTCGCGTCGACGTCGACCCACACCGTCGCCTCGGGGATCTCCGTACGGCTGCGAGCGAGCGCGACCGCCGCCGCCTTCTGGAACCCGCCGAGCGGGACCCGACGCTCGCCGACGGTGGGAGCCGAAGTAGCTGGGTCGCCCGGCGCATGGCCGCGATGCGCCAGCGCTCGGACAACGTCAGCGCGGGTGATGATCTCGCCTTCGCCCGTTGCCGCCACCGCGGACAGGTCGACGCCCGCGTCGCGGGCCATCCGGCGTACCAGTGGCGAGACAACGAGCGGAGGGCGGCGTACGACCGTCGAACCGGCCGTCGCCGGGGGTGCCGGGATGCTCCGGACGCGCGGCCGGCGGCGTCGCGTGGGCGCAGCTGGCGCGGAGGTTCCGTAGCCGACCAGCACGTTGCCGGTGCCGGCGTTCTCCTCCGTGCGGTACGCCTCCGCCGCATCATCGCTGCCGACTGTGACCAATGCGCTGCCGACCTCGAGCGTCTCGCCCTCGCCCGCGTGGAGCGTCGCGACCCGACCGGCGTACGGCGAGGGCACCTCGACCATCGCTTTCGCGGTCTCGACCTCCACCAACGGTTGGTCGATGTCGACCATGGAGCCCTCCGCGACCAGCCATCGGACGATCTCGGCCTCGGTGAGGCCCTCGCCGAGGTCGGGGAGCGAGAACGTACGAGCGGCCACCGTCGGTGTCATGAGTCCTCCCACTGGAGGTCGTCGACCGCATCCAGCACCCGGTCGACGCTCGGAAAATGCAGATGTTCGAGCTTCGGCGGCGGGTACGGGATGTCGAACCCTGTCACGCGCCGGATGGGTGCGGCCAGCGAGTGGAAGCAGCGTTCGGTCAACCGTGCGGCGATCTCGGAAGCGACGCTGGCGAAGCCGGGAGCCTCGGCAACGACGACCGCGCGGCCCGTGCGAGCGACGGCCGCGCATACGGTCTCGTCGTCGAACGGCACGATCGATCGGACGTCGACGACCTGAAGCTCGCGACCCTCCCGTGCCGCGGCTTCTGCCGCGTCCAGCGCGATCGTCACTGCCGACCCGTACGCGATCAGCGTTGCGTCGGAGCCTTCCCGGCGGACGACCGCCGTGCCGATGCCCGGAACGGGTGCGGACAGGTCCGCCTCCTCCTTGTTCCAGTAGAGCTTCTTCGGCTCGAGAAAGACGACCGGGTCCGGGGACGCGATCGCGGCACGTAACAGGCCGTACGCGTCTGCTGCCGAGGCGGGGGCGACGACCTGCAGCCCGGGGGTGTGCGCGTAGTACGCCTCCGAGGAGTCGCAGTGGTGCTCGACGCCACCGATGCCGCCACCGTAGGGAACGCGGATGACGATCGGTGCGGTGGCGGCGCCGCGCGTACGGTTGCGGAGCTTGGCGACATGGCTCACCACCTGCTCGAACGCGGGGTACGCGAACGCGTCGAACTGCATCTCGACAACGGGCCGCATGCCGTTCATCGTCATTCCGACGGCCATTCCGACGATCCCGGACTCCGCCAGCGGGGTGTCGAAGCACCGAGCCTCGCCGAAGTCGGCGGTGAGCCCGTCGGTCACCCGGAAGACTCCGCCGAGCGGACCGACGTCCTCACCGAACACCAGCACGGACGGGTCGGTCGACAGAGCGTCGCGCAGGGCTCGGTTGAGCGCCTGCGCCATGGTGAGCTTCTCAGACATCGCTCTCCTCCCGCGCCAGCTCGTCGGCGAGCATCGCGGCCTGCTCCTCGAGTTGCGGCGTGCGGCGCGCGTACACGTGGTCGAACAGGTCCTCCGGACGTGGCTCGACGTCACGTCCGACACCGTCGCGAATGTGTTCCGCGAGCCGTTCGGCCTGTTCCGCGTACGCCGCGGCGCCATCGTCGTCGAGCGCGCCGGCGTGCCTGAGGTAGCCGTCGAGCCGAACGAGCGGGTCGCGCTCGATCCATGGCTTCACCTCGTCGTCCGGCCGATACCGTGAGGCATCGTCGGCATTCGTATGCGCCTGGATCCGGTACGTGTGCGCCTCGACGAGCTGCGGTCCGTCGCCGGATCGTGCCCGGGACACCGCGGTGGACAGCACGGACAGAACCGCCGCGACGTCGTTTCCGTCGACGCGTTCGCCGGGCACGCCGTACCCGACACCCTTGTGGGCAAGGGAAGGGGCGACCGACTGGCGCGCCAGCGGCACCGAGATCGCGTACTCGTTGTTCTGTACGAAGAAGACCACCGGAGCGCCGAACACCGCGGCGAAGTTGAGCGCTTCGTGGAAGTCGCCCTCGCTGGTCGCCCCGTCTCCGCACATCGCCAGTACGACGGTGGGCTCGGAGCGGAGCCGTGCGGCGTGAGCGACACCGACGGCGTGCAGGAGCTGGGTGGCGAGCGGCGTGGCCTGCGGCGCCACTCGATACTGGTACGGGTCGTAGCCGCTGTGCCAGTCACCTTTCAGCAGAACGAGCGCTTCGACCGGATCCACACCGCGGGCGACGATCGCGGCAGTATCGCGATAGGTCGGGAACATCCAGTCGTCGTCGTCGAGCGCCTGCGCTGCGGCGACTTGGCAGGCCTCTTGCCCGTGCGACGAGGGATAGACCGCGAGCCGACCCTGCCGTACGAGCGCGCTCGCCTGGTCGTTGAGCCGTCTGGCGATGACAAGCGCACCGTACGCGCGCAACAGGGCGGCCGGCTCCGGCAACGTGTGGGACGGGTCTCCGACGGAGCTTCCACCGGAGTCAATCAGCCGAACCGGCTCGTCGGACGGCAGCAGATGACGGACATCAGGTGTCATGGTGAGATCCTGCCAGTGCGACAGATTGTGTGCGACAACTCGGAAGAATGCGAGAATGTGTCCGCGCCATCGGCGGGTATGGTGACCAAACGTCCAAAATCCAGTGGGGTCGAGCGAGGAGTCGAGACGGATGGCTGACACCCTTGATGACATCGATCGGCGCATTCTCGACGCCCTGGCCACAGACGGTCGGATGTCGATGCGAACCCTGGCCGAGACGGTCCACATCTCCCGCGCGAATGCGTACTCGCGCGTGGAACGGATGACCACCGACGGCGTGATCCGCGGCTTTCGCGTGGACGTCGACCCGGTGCGCAGCGGCCTCGGCACCTCGGCGTACGTGACCCTCGACGTACGTCAGGCGGACTGGCGCCAGCTGCGTGCCCGACTGCAGCAGGTACCCGGCGTCGTGCACATCGCCTTGGTCGGCGGAGGGTTCGACGCCGTACTGCTGATCCGGGCACGCGACAACGAAGACCTGCGGCGTCTCGTGATGGACGAGATCCACGGCATGGAGGGTGTGCTGAACACGCGCACGTCACTGGTGTTCGAGGAACCGCCGCCCCTGTCGGAGCGGTGACCGCGCATGGCACCGATGCGACGACGGGATCACCACAGCGGAACACCGATCTGGGGTACGGCGGCAAGCAGGTCACGGACATAGTGGTGATCGGGGCGCTCGAGCACCTCGTCGACGGGACCCTGCTCGACGACGATGCCCTGGTGCATCACCGCGACTCGGTCGCATACATGCTTGACCACGGCCAGGTTGTGGCTGACGAACAGCACCGTGAGGCCGAGCTCCCGCTGGAGTTCGCGCAACAGGTTGAGCACAGCGCCCTGCACCGACACGTCGAGTGCCGAGGTGATCTCGTCGGCGAGCATCACCGACGGGCCCGCCGCCAAGGCGCGTGCGATGGCCACCCGCTGGCGTTGCCCGCCGGACAGCTGGTGGGGGAGTCGGTCGGCGAAGGCCGTACGCAGGCCGACATCCTGCAACAGCGAGTCGACCTCGCCACGCCGGGAGTCACGGGTGCTGCGCTCCCGATCTCGGCGGGAGCGGGAGACGAGCGCCTCCTCGATGCTGCGCCCGATCCGCATCCGCGGGTCTAGGCAGGACGAGGGGTCCTGGAAGACCATCTGCACTCGACGTCGGTGCCGGAGCGCTTCGCCGCGTGCGCGTACGAGGTCGACGTCGTCGAGGAGGATCCGACCGTTGTCGGGCTCGACCAGGCCGACCGCGGCCTTGGCGAGTGTGGACTTGCCGGAGCCGGACTCGCCAACCAGGCCGACGATCTCGCCGTCGGGTACGTACAGGTCGACACCGCCGACCGCGCGCACGCGGTCGCTGCCGCTGCCGAACGTGACCTCGATCCCTTGGAACTCGAGCGCGCTCACCGGGTCACCTCCGTCCGGTCGTCGACCGGGCCGGTCGGGAAGTCGGCGTCCTCGGGAATCGTGGTCAGGGGCCGATCCCGATCGGTCTGCATCGACGGCACGGAGTCGAGAAGTGCGTGTGTGTAGGGATGTCGTACTCGGCCGGCGATGAGGTCGTCGGAGTCGACGACCTCGACGGCACGGCCGCGGTACATCACCATCACCCGGTGACACATCGCCGCGACCACCGCCATGTCGTGGGACACGAGGATCAGCGCCGTCCCCTGTTCGCGGTTGAGGTCGCGCAGGAGTCCCAATACGCCCTTCTGCACGGTGACGTCGAGCGCCGTCGTGGGCTCGTCGGCGAGGACCAGCCGGGGACTGCCCATCAGGCCCATCGCGATCATCGCGCGTTGGCGCATGCCGCCGGAAAACTGGTGCGGGTACTGGTGCGCACGGCGGTCGGCGTCGGGAATGTGAACGGAGTCGAGTCGATCGACGGCCTCGCCGGCGGCGGCCCGACGCCCCAGACCGTGACGTAGGCGTCCGACTTCGGCGACCTGAGGTCCGACCCGGATGGCGGGGTTGAGCGAGGACATCGGGTCCTGGAACACGACGGCGAGGTGCTCGCCGAGGTGCCGACCGTGTGTGCGGCTCATTCGTTCGGCGTCGACCCTGCCGGCATGGTCGAGGGTGACTCCGTCGAACTCGAGCGTCGAGGCGGTGGCATCCAGCGACGGGTCGAGGAGACCGGCCACCGCCATCATCGTGAGGCTCTTTCCCGATCCCGACTCGCCGACGACGCCGAGTACCTCACCGGCGCCGACGTCGATGGACAGTCCGTCGACCAGAACCGAACCGTCCGCGTCGGCGACCGTCAGGTCACGAACCCGGAGCACTGGTGAGGCGTCCGTGCTGTCAGCAGTCGCGCCGGTAGGCGTGGGTACGGTCGACGCTGAGAGCGGACCGTGACGCCGACGGGCGGCCCGGCTGCGGCCGCGGGATCCGGCGCCGGGCAGCGACTTGGCCAACAGCTCGCCGAACATGGTGAACACCAGTCCAGCAAGGACGATCGCCGCACCCGGTACGAGAGCCGAGGCCGGGCTGACGAAGATCCGGCTCTGCCCCTCGTCGAGGAGACGACCCCAGTCGAACTCGGGCGCCTGCACGCCGAGTCCGAGGAACGAGAGGCTCGCGAACGCCACCAGACAGATGCCCGCACTGATGCTGGCTCGTACAAGCAGTGCGTCGCGGATGTTGGGGAGGACGTGCCGGAGTAGGACGACGACCTTTGGAACGCCCAGTACTCGGGCCGCCTGGACGAAGTCGCGTCCCGCGACCGACGAGCTCATCGTGTACGTCAGCCGGGCGAAGTCCGGAGCCATCGCCGCGGCGACGGCGGCGACCGCCGCGAAGGCGCTTCGGCCGAGCACGACTGCGAGAACGATGGCCAGCAGCAGACTGGGAAAGGCGATGGCGATGTTGATGCCCGACGCCGCGGCGCGGGCGATGCGCGGGCCGAGCAGCTGCGGCAGCAGGCCGAGCGCGATGCCAACCGTCACCCCGATCACCGTTGCCAGCAACGCCATGCCGACGGACAGGCGAGTCGCGACCAATGTCCGGAGCAGAATGTCGCGGCCACCGGCGTCGGTGCCGAACAGGTGGTCGTCGGAGGGTCCCTCGGCGATCCGCGAAGGGTCGGCGAGCCGGGCGTCGTCACCCCACAGAACAGATGCCAGCACCGCGACCAGCACCAGAATGATCAAGGTGACGACGGTGAGCACCCCCAAGGGGGTACGCAACGGCCGAAGTACTCGGGACATCACGACTCTCTCAGGGTTGTACGTGGGTCGACGACCATCAGCAGCAGGTCGATGACGAGGTTGATCAGCAGAATGAGGATGCCGTAGGTGATCACGATCGCCTGCACCAACGGGTAGTCCTTGCTGATGATCGCCTGAACGATCGTGGCGCCGAGACCCGGCCACGCGAAGATGTTCTCGACCAGCACCGTTCCGGCCATCATGCCGCCGAGCAAAAGCCCGGAGAGTGTCAACGTCGTCGTCAGGATGTTGGGCAGCACGTGGCGTAAGTAGAGGCGTATCCACGACATTCGTTTCGCACGTGCGGTTCGCACGTAGTCCTGGTCGAGTACGTTCAAGGTCTCCGCCCGCACAATGCGCGACAGTGCTGCCGTACTCCCACCGACGAGTGCCGCGACCGGAAGGACGTACGACGCGGGCCCCGACCTGCCGGCAACGGGCAGCAGGTCGGTCTGTACGGCGAAGACGTACACGAGCCCGACACCGAGCAGGAACTCCGGTATGACGCTCAGCACTGTCGCCGTCGATGTGTAGCCGGCTTCCAACATCGGCCGGCGACCACCCCTGGTGAGCGCGCCGGCCGCGAGCCCGATCGGCACCGCGAGCAGCAGGATCAGGAAGACGGCGAGCAGCGCGAGTTCGAGTGTGGCGGGCAGCCGGACCTTGAGGACCTCGCTCACCGGGACCCGCAAGGTGGTCGACTCGCCGAGATCGCCGGTGGCCATGCCTGTCCAGAGCCGGACGTACCTCTCGGGCAGCGGTCGGTCCAGCCCCAGCTCGACCCGTCGCTGCTCGACGAGCTCGCCCGAGGCGTTGGCGCCTGCAGAGGTCTGTGCGGCGTCACCGGGTACGAGCTCGACCATCAGGAAGGCCCCCGTGACCAACACCACCAGGGAGATGACGAAGTGCGTCAGCCGTCGAGCCAGGTAGCGCAACCCACGTAGGCGGCCCGCAGAGCCCGGGTTGCTGGAAGCGTCGCTCGCAGCGGTGACCGGGGGATCGGTCACCGTGTCTCCCGGGCTGGTCAATCGGCCATGCGGACCGACGGTCCGCTGATCGTGTTCGGTAGGGCGAGCTCGGCGCCGTTGAGATACGTGATCGTGTCCTGGGCGGCGTACGGAATCGTGTCCGCCGCCTTGTAGAGCGCCTGCTCGGCCTGCATCCAGGTGTCACAGGACTTCGCGCCCGCCAGTGAGCTCGCCTTCGTGATCAACCGCTGGTAGTCGCCGTTGGCTATGCCACCGGAGTTGCGGCCACCCGGGGGCAGCGGTCCGGAGTTCCACGGGGTCATGATGCTCGGCAGCCAAGCGTTGATTGCGGCGTCGGCGATGTCGTAGCTGCCGATGTTCTGCTTCTCGTAGAGCTGGGCCAGCTTGTACGGCGTGTCGCCACTGTCGAGGGTGACCTCGATGCCGACGTCGGCCAGCTGCTGTTGCACGAGCTCCATTGCCGCGGACTTCTCGTCGCTGACGTCGAACAACAGGTTCAGCTTCAGCGGTTCTCCGTCCCGAGTGCGTACCCCATCGGGTCCTTCCGACCAGCCTGCATCATCGAGGAGTGACTTCGCGGCCTCGACGTCCTGCTCGGGCAGCATGCCCTTGGTGGCGTCGTACTCGCAAGGATTCGGGTCCATCATTGCCAGCCGCTCGGCGCGGTAGCCCTTGCCGCCGGTGATGACGTCGGTGAGCGCGTCGAAGTCCAGCGCCTGCAGGATCGCGCGGCGCACCCGATCGTCGGCGGTGGGCTTGCCGTCCAGCTCGGAGAAGTAGAACTGGCCCATGATCAACGGAACGCGACGGCCGACCTCGGTCTCCTCGGCGACGCGCTCCTCGTCGGGGCCGGTGATCGTCGCGGCGTTCAGCTCGCCGGCCAGCAGGAGGTTCGCCGCGGTACTGACGTTCTCGACGACCTGGATGGAGACCGTTGCCGGCGCATTCTCGGTCTCGGAGGTGTTGCCGTCCTCGGGACCCCAATCGTAGTCGTCGCGCCGCTCGAGAACGTAGCGGTCGCCGGACACGACGTCGGCGATCTGGTAGAGGCCGGTGCCGACCGACTCGGCGGCTGCGGAGTCCGGATCGTCCAGTGCCGGCTGGCACATGATCTCGAGCGCGCCCGTTTGGGTGAGCAGGAACGACGACGGGTTCTTGACGTCGATCGTCACGGTGTGTGCCTTCTCGTCGAAGCTCGCACTCGCGTCGGACGGCACGAGCACGCCGTTGATCGCCGATTCGTTCTTGGGGTCGGTGACCCAGTTGAAGTTGTTCGCGACCGTCTCCGCGGTGAGTTCCGTGCCGTCCTGACAGGTGACGCCCTGACGCAGGGTGTACGTGACCGAGGTCGGCGTCTCCTTCCAGGACTCGGCGAGCCACGGCTCGGCCTTGCCCGTCTCCGGGTCGAAGTAGACGAGGTTGTCGTACAGGAACGACGTGACCTCGCGGGCGGCATTGGCCGTCGTACGGAACGGGTGTAGGTTTCCGGGGTCTTCCAGCAGGGCGTATTTGAAGGTGTCCGATGGGGAACCGCCCGCATCGTCCGCCGTCTCGCCGCCCCACCCGCAGCCTGCGATCGTCATCGCCGCGACCACTGCGGTGACACCCGAATTCCTCAACCGTCGGTTCATCGCATCTTCCGCTCGTCGGTGGTCCGCACCAGGGCATCGGACCGGATTCGCACTAGTGTTGCACCGGGTCTCGACAGCGATATTGTCGTCGTACACGAAAGTTCGACCGGCCACTGGTTTCGAAGCACCAACCCGTCGGCGACCCTTGGCGAGGAGCAGCGATGTCGGCCGGAATCCCCGTGAACGTACTAGTTCCACGCCTCGCGGTAGCCGAGGTGGGTGCGGCGTACCCCGGTCGGGCCGACTCGACGGTGACCTGGGTGGCGACCGCCGACGAGGACCCGCTCCCCACGGATGTCCCCGGTGCACTCGTTCTCGGCACCGGGCTGACGTCGCCCGATCAGGTTCGTCAGGCCTGGCGTCGATGGTCGCAGCAGGGTGCGAGCGCCCTTGTCGTGCGAGCATCGGCTCTCATCGGCGAGGCACAGCTCGAGCCCGCCGGCCCGACATGGCTCCTGACGATCGGCGAGCGCATGTCGTGGGTGCGACTTGCCACGCTCGTCACCGCCGACCTCGACGCGGCCGGTCCTCGTACCGACGGCGCGGACGACACGGTCGAGTGGGACGACCCCGATCTCTACGAGATCGCCAACTATCTCTCCTCGGTCCTGGTCGGCCCGGTGACGATCGAGGACATGGCGTCGCGGATTCTCGCGTTCTCCTCCGACCACGACCGCGCCGACGAACCACGCAAGCGCAGCATCCTGGAGCGGCAGGTTTCGCATGCCCACAACAAGGTGCTGGCCGACGGCGGCGTCTTCACCCGGTTGTTCGCCGGGCCGGATCCCATCTATGTCGAGCCCCCGATCGACGGTGCGCGCCCGCGAGCCGCAGTACGCATTGCGGCGGGCGACGAGATGCTGGGCTCGATCTGGGTCGTCGTCGACCAGCCGCCGAGCCCGTTGCAGCGCCGAGTCCTTGTCGAGTCGGCGGCGGTCGTCGCACTGGCATTGACCCGTTCGAGGCTGGTCGAGGACGCTCGCAGCAGTGTCCAACACCGGTTGGTCTCGCGCCTGTTGGAAGGTGGAAGTGAAGCGGTCGCCGCCAGCCGCGACCTGGGGACCGGCGCCCGCCCGGCGTACGTCTTGGCCGTGCGTCGCGACGGACGACAGCCCGAACCCGAGTTGGATCCCAGGTTCCGATCGTTGGTGCGGCTGCTCACGACCTACCTGCAGTCGATCCATCGCGGTGCGGTCGTCGCACCGGTCGGAAACACCGTGTACGCGGTGCTACCCGCGCGCACCAGCGGAGGCACTCTTGGTGCGAGCGAGACCGGCGCGGACCGCGTCGGCGAACACATGCGACGGTCGGAGCAGCTCGCGGAGAACGTCCTGAACCGATTGGGGTATGCCGACCTACTCGTCGGGATCGGTGATCCCGTCGACGACGTCGCGCAGCTGCCTCGATCGCGTCGCCAGGCCGACGCCGCGACGAGGGCGCTGCTGGCCGGTCGCCACGGTAGTCGCAGGGTCGCCTCCTGGCGAGAGGTTCAGGTCGACTCCCTCTTGTTGGAGCTTGCGCAGGCAATGCTCGACCGGCACGAGCCGATCGCGGCGCCGCTCGACACGCTGCTGGACGGAAGCCCGGACAACGGCGACCGGGCATTGTCCACGCTGCGCGCCTATCTCGATCATTTCGGCGACGCCTCGGCCGCCGCCCGGTCGCTGTTCGTGCACCCGAACACGTTCCGGTACCGCCTCCGCACGCTCACGCGTCGCCACGGGCTCGACCTGAGCGATCCGGACCAGCGGTTCGCTGTGCTGCTTCAGCTACGGCTGCTCGAGCTGCTGCGTCGGCCCACCGACCGGACGGGGGAAGAGTCGACGATCGACAGAGTCGTCGCGAACGCGCCGGATGCCGTGATGTGAGGGGCCGCGACGAAGGGGACGGCGAAGCTGACCGCGTCACGTCTCACCGGGCTTGCCAGGTACGTCGCAGCTCATCCTGCTGTACGCGACGGCCGCGCCCCGGGTTGGCGATCACCTCGCCGTCACCGTAAACCACGTCGCCCCGGCTCAGTGTCCACCGTGGCCAGCCCTGCAGCCGTCGCCCGTCGTATACGGAGTAGCCGGCGGCAGACTCCATGCCGCTACCGTCGACGAGCCGATGTTCGTTCGGATCGAGGATGACAAGGTCGGCGTCGGCGCCGACGGAAATGCTGCCCTTGTTGCGCAGTCCGAAGATCCGGGCGGCATTGGTGGCGGTCACCCGGACAAGAGTCTCCGGGGTGATCCGGCCGGCGACGACGCCTTCCGTCCACAGCAGTGGCAGCATCGTCTCCAGTTCCGCAACGCCCTTTCGCAGGCACGCGAGATCGCCGATATGCTCGCGTTTCTGCTCCAAGGTCCAGGGCGCATGGTCACTGCCCACCGTGTCGATCGAACCGTTCGCGAGTCCCCGCCACAGTGCTTCGACGTCTTCGCGTTCCCGAATAGGGGGCATGCCGACCTGCTTGTACCCGTCGGGCTCCGCATGCACCGCACTGGTGCTGCCAAGATAGAGCGGCCGGGTCTCCACCATCACCGGGAGCCCGGCATGTCGACCGCGCCGCGCGGCATCCAGCGCATCGGATGCAGACAGGTGTACGACATAGACCGGCGCCCCGGTCAGCTCGCAGATGGCGAGCAGTCTCTCCACTGCGGCACGCTCGCTGACCGGTGGCCGGGTCTCGGGGTATCGGTCGACGCCGCCACCCTGCGCCTGGACGCGACGAGTTGCGAAATCGACCAACGCGTGGTCCTCGCAATGGGCGAGGGTGATCATCCCGAACCGCCGCGCCGTGTCGATCGCCTCGACGAGGCCAGAGTGATCCCAGTCGAACGCGAGCATGACGATCTTCAGACTGCGGTGCCCGCGACCGGCCAGGTGGGCGATCTCGTCGGCGGTCCCCGGAGGTGCGGAGATCAGGCCAGCATGGAAGTAGTGATCGACCGCGGCGCGTGAGCGCGCGGCCTCCTCGTCTCGTTCAACGGCAGCTCGGATGCCTTCGTCGGCGACCGGGAAGCTCATCTGGCCGACAGTCGTGACTCCACCGGCGAGAGCGGTTCGGCTTCCGGTCCAGAAGTCGTCGGCGAACTCCGGCTCGCCCCCCGCCGTCGCCGGCGTGGCCGAGAAGTGCACATGCGGGTCGACGATCCCGGGTAGGACGAGACAGCCGCGTGCGTCGATCTCCCTGACGCCGCGAAGCGATGTGCCGAGTACGGCGATCCGTCCGTCGCGGATGCCGACGTCGACCCGGTGCCGTGCGTCTCCGGCGACCACATCGCCGGAACGAATGACCATGTCCAGCGGCGGCTCACTCATCGCAACGCCTCAACAGCCTCTCTCGAGTAGGTAGCCGTCGGCTCGGGCGAACCCCCGGACTCGCCAACCGTCCCACATCAGGACACCGAGGGTCGCTCGGATCGTCTGCCGCCACCGGGCCGCAAGGTCGGGATCGTCGCGACGCAGTAGCTCGATGTCGGCCGGCACAGCGATGGTGCACAGCCGCGCATCATCCGGCGAACCGACGAAGACCGGTCGATCTCTCGGGTCCCTCCCGAGCACGACGGTGGGATCGGTTGGCGCAGGTCTGGTTGGCGACCGGCCGGCGCGTACGGTCGGCCACTCCACGAGCAGGCGGTCGCTGCCGCTGCCGTCGTTGAGCGCATCGACAAGGCTGCCGTAGAAGTTCTCGACGTACGCCGTCACCCGGGCGCCGAGAGTGTTCAGGTTGAAGGACGCGTTGCGCGCCACGAGGGGGTCGTAGGTCCAGATGATCCGCTCGATCCCGAGCCGGGCGCACCAGTCGCGTTGGTGTTCCTTCAGCCGGCGGCCCACACCGCGATCGGCGTGGCTGGGCAGCACCGCCGTGATGTGTGAGTGGAGCGCTTGACCGAGCGGGACGGCGAAGAAGCCCGCGCTCACGCCGATCAGGGTGTCACCGTCGAACGCGCCGCCCACGTATCCGCCGCCGTGGGACAGCGCGACCAGCAACGGGGCATCGATCGGGCCGCCGCCGTTTCTGCCCTGCCAGATCAGCGCCAGCACCCTCGCGGCCGCGGCCATGTCGTCGCGTTCCAGAACGCGCACTGATATCGCGGCGCCTCTGTCGTCGTGTGCACTTGCCCCGTTCGAGATTCCCTGCCCTGCAGTCATGATGCGTGTCGGTCCTTCCCGTACCGATGTCGAACACGTGCAGGGCTCTGCCGCACGTCGGCTCGACTGCCATCCTCCGGACGACCGTGGAACCTTTGTTCGCGACGGCGAACAAACTTCCGTTGAGGTGTTCGTCGGCGCGCACAAAGTCCGAGCTCTGCGCTCGAGGGGTGGCCCCGCGCCTACCTAGACTGCGGCCACGTGTGAGGCCGTCGGTGCCTCGGAGGGGACCCGTCCATGAGCTCGACCAAGCCACTACGCCGTGCGCGCCTTCTCGCGCTGGCAGGTGCCGTTGCCGCCGTCAGCATCACAGTGCCGTCCACGACCAGCGCCGCGAGCGGTGAGCACGGCAACCGAGCCGCAAGCGAGGATCGTGGGGTAGCGCAGGCGGTGGTGTCAGAGCCGCTCGCCGCTCCGCCGAAGCCGCTGCGCGAGCTCAAACGCGCGGCCGACGCAGGCTCGGCCGAGATAGATCGCGGGTTCCCGAGTACGAAGGCGGCGGCCGCCGCGGTCGTCGATGACCTGCTCGCGAGCAGGCATTGGCAGGGCAAGGTGCCCCGCAGGAAGATGCCGCTGAGCGTCGGCAAGCTCTACACGCTCGACGACGGGGCGTTCGGGGAGTGCTCGGCGTTCGCGGTTCGTGACCCGAAGTTCCCCAAGAAGCGAAGCTACGTCGTCACTGCCGGCCACTGCTTGGTCGATCCGAGGACCAAGAACTGGACCGACTTCGTCGAGTTCTACCCGAAGTACTACGGCAAGAAGGGCTCACCCCTCGGTGGCTGGGACGGCAAGCGGCTGCTCACGTACGACAAGTGGTACTAC
Organism: Solicola gregarius; assembly: GCF_025790165.1. Lineage (GTDB taxonomy): Bacteria > Actinomycetota > Actinomycetes > Propionibacteriales > Nocardioidaceae > Solicola > Solicola gregarius. The sequence continues at coordinate 592,052 of NZ_CP094970.1, read as the reverse complement.
AAGGGCAACTACAGGTACGACGTCGGAGTCGTCAGGCTGCAGCGCTTCAAGAAGAAGCAGATCGTCGACCGGGTCGGGGGCAGCCGCCTCGCGTACGGTGCGAAGCCCGGCCACAAGCGCGTACGCTTCATCGGCTACCCGGCGGCGGGCAAGTACGACGGCAAGTTCCCGTACCAGTGCGTCGGTCGCACCCATCGCGACTCGAAGAAGCACTGGATGACCGTCATGCCATGCGCGACCAGGGAGGGTGCGAGCGGCGGCCCGTGGTTCACCCGGATGCTCAACCGCAACACGGGCGTCGCGTACGCGGCACTCTCGCGTGGTTCGAAGTCGGGTAAACGGATCATGACCGCGACGACGTTCAAGAAGAGCCTCCGGCGGATCGTGTTCAAGCAGAAGTGGGGGTGACGGCGCGGATTCGACGCACCGAAGGACGATTCATGCCTTCCGGGTGATGACAGGCGTGACTGTCGTTTGCGAACGTGGCCTGCATGACGACCACTCCTCGTGACGCCACGCCGTCCGTCGTGGATCAGCACCGATCCGCGCTCGGGGCCCTCCCGTTCTCCGACACTCGCGACTTCGACGCCGTCTCGCGCGGGCTCATCGCCAAGCTCGAACCCGGGGTCGTACGCACCGATGACGGCGACGTGAAATGGGACAACGACTCGTACTCCTTCATCGACGGTGACGCGCCGGAGACGGTGCACCCGAGCCTGTGGCGGCAGTCGAAGCTCGTCGCCGAGCAGGGCCTCTACGAGGTCGTCGAGGGGATCTACCAGGCCCGCGGGTTCGACCTCTCGAACGTGACGTTCATCGAGGGCGACACCGGCGTGATCGTCCTCGACCCCCTGCTTTCGGAGGAGACCGCGGCGGCTGCGATCGCGTTGTACCGCGAGCACCGCGGTGACAGGCCCGTGACGGGCATCATCTACACGCACTCGCACGTCGACCACTTCGGCGGCGTCAAGGGCGTCATCGGCCAGGAGGACGTCGACGCCGGCCGGGTGCCCGTTCTCGCTCCGGAGGCGTTCACCGAGCATGCCGTCTCGGAGAACGTCTACGCGGGCACGGCGATGGGCCGCCGCGCCGGGTACATGTACGGCGCGGCCCTCGCCCGCGGCCCACGCGGCCAGGTCGGTGCGGGGCTCGGCCAGACGACCTCGATCGGCAACATCACCCTGATCGCGCCGACGGTCGACATCACCACGACCGGTCAGGAGGAGACCGTCGACGGCGTGCGGATGATCTTCCAGATGGCACCGGGCACCGAAGCCCCGTCCGAGATGCTGATCTTCTTCCCCGACCATCGGGCGCTCTGCGCCGCCGAAGACGCCACACACACGCTGCACAACCTGCTGACACTGCGCGGCGCGGTCGTACGCGACCCGCATGTCTGGTCGGTCTACCTCACCGAGACGGTCGACCTCTTCGGCGCTCGGACAGACGTCGTCTTCGCCTCGCACCACTGGCCGACCTGGGGCCAGGGCAACGTCATCGAGTACCTGACACTGCAGCGCGACCTGTACGCGTACCTGCACGACCAGACGTTGCGGATGCTGAACAAGGGCCTCGTCGGAGCCGAGATCGCCGAGGCGATCGAACTGCCACCGGCGCTGGAGAACGCCTGGCACGCCCGCGGCTACTACGGGTCGGTCAGTCACAACGTGAAGGCCATCTACCAGCGATACATGGGCTGGTTCGACGGTAACCCCGCTCACCTCTGGCAGCATCCTCCCGTCGAGGCAGGAAAGCGATACGTCGACTTCATGGGTGGCGCCGACGCCGTCGTGGAGAAGGCGCGCGCCTCGTACGACGCCGGTGACTTCCGCTGGGTGGCCGAGGTGGTCAACCATGTGGTGTTCGCCGAGCCCGACCATGCCGGCGCGCGAGAGCTGCTGGCCGATACGTACGAGCAGCTCGGATACGGTTCCGAGAACGGCACCTGGCGCAGCTTCTACCTCTCCGGTGCCACCGAACTGCGCGAGGGCAACTTCGGTACGCCTACCGTCACTGCTTCCGCAGACATCGTGACCAACCTCAGTCCGACGATGCTATTCGACGCACTGGCCATCCAGGTCGACGGCCCCAAGGCCTGGGACGAGCGGCTGACGATCGACATCGACCTCACCGGGTCCGACGAGCGCTACCGGCTGACCCTCGCGAACGGCGTGCTCACGTACTCGGCTGCCGCGCAGCCCGGCGATGCCGACGTCGAACTGTCGCTCCCACGTACGTCTCTCGGGGTGCTCGCCACGGGTGCCGTCGACGCGGACACGCTTGCGGCGGCCGGCATCGAGGTGACCGGTGATGCATCCGTGCTCGGCCGGCTGTTCGGCGTCCTCGATCCGGGCGATCCGAACTTCGCCATCGTGACACCCGACTGAGGTGCGTGCACCTACGGCATCGACGCGAGACCATACCCGTACATAGATCACCCGTCATAGGTGAGGCTCGGGACTCGGAAAGAGATTAGGTTCGACGTCGTGGATAGTTTCTGGGATTTCTTCTGGTTCATCATCTCCTTCTTCCTGCTCATGGCCTACCTGGTCGTGCTCTTCCAGATCCTCGGGGATCTGTTCCGGGACCGGGAGACCAGCGGATGGGTCAAGGCGGTGTGGGTGTTCTTCCTCATCCTGGTGCCCTTGCTGACGGCCCTGGCGTACCTCATCACCCGCGGTCAGGCCATGACCGAGCGCAGCCTTTCGGCGGCGCAAGCCGCGCAGTCCGACGCCGAGACCTACATCCGGTCCGTGTCCGCCGGGGCGGGGTCGCCGGCCGATGAGATCAAGCGCGCGAAGGACCTGCTCGACGCGGGCGCCATCGACGAGCAGGAGTTCAACTCACTCAAGGCCAAGGCCCTGGGCTGACCTGCCGACCGCCGCGAGTCTGCTCACCCGGGACGGGTGAGCAGACTCCGTTGCTGCCTCCGCTGGGGTCTTTCGCGATTGCCATCGGTCGATGTACGCGACACGATGAGGGATGGCCACCGGAGCCGGGCTGCGCCGGTCGGTACGTGGCGCACTCGCGCTGCTGGTCGTCGTCGGGACGGTGATCGCGCTGCTGACGGCATTCCAGCGGCAACTCATCTACTTTCCGGACTCGTCGCCCGTTCCGCCCGCTGCCACCGTTATCGAGGACGCGCGGGACATCGAACTGCACACCGCCGACGGCCTGGAGCTCGGTGCGTGGTTCGCTCCGGCACCGACGGGCGTGGAGGGTCGCGGGTACGCCGTATTGGTCGCGCCGGGCAATGGAGGCAATCGCCTCGGTCGCGTGGAGTTGCTGCGACAGTTGAACGCACACGGGTTCGCCGTGCTGGCGATGGACTACCGCGGTTATGGCGGAAACCCGGGGAGCCCCAGTGAGGAAGGCCTTGCCCTCGACGCGAATGCGGCCGTCGACGCGCTCGAGGAGCTGGGTTACCCGTCGCAGCGGACGATCTACTTCGGCGAGTCGCTGGGTACCGGCGTCGTGGCCGCGCTGCAGGAGCGACGGACACCGGCCGGGATCGTCCTCCGCTCGCCGTTCACCGCGCTCGCCGACGTGGGCGCACACCACTACCCCTGGCTGCCGGTTCGCTGGCTGCTCAGGGACCGCTTTCCCGTGGTCGAGCACATCGCGTCGACCCGCGTACCGGTGACCGTGATCTACGGTGACCGTGACTCCGTCGTCCCGTCACAGCAGAGCGCCGAGGTCGCGGAGTCCGCGCCCAACCTCGTGGAGTCCGTCGTACTCCATGCCGACCACAACGACGGCGCGATGTTCGGGTCGCGGGTCGTGGCAGCGGTCGGACGCCTGGCGCGGCACGCCTCCCGGGGCGAGGTCGCCTAGGCTGCGGCCATGGCAGAGCGAAAGCATCCCGATATGTGGGTCGAACCCGAGGACGACCCGCGCGTCGACGAGACTCCCGACAGCGAGATCGCCAACCTCGTGCAGTACCTCCGCCGCTACCGGCAGACGTTCGAGATGAAATGCGATGGCCTGGACGCCGAGCAGCTCGCTCGGCGCTCTGTGCCGCCGTCGACGATGTCGCTGTTGGGGCTCGTACGCCACCTCGCGCGCGTCGAGCACAGCTGGTTCCATCGAGTGCTCCAGGGCCACGCCGACGAGCCGAAGCTCTTCAACCCGCCCGATGACCCCGACATCGCCTTCACCGGAGCGGTGGCCGATCCCGCTGTCGTCGACGAAGCCTGGTCGGTTTGGCGGGAGCAGGTCGCGGCTGCAGACGGGTGGCTCGGGACCGTCGGAGACGACGACATGGCACGTGCGGTCGATGTCGACGGAGAGCCGGCGCCGATTCGCGACATTCTGCTGCACATGGTCGAGGAGTACGCCCGGCACTGCGGTCACGCCGATCTCCTGCGCGAGGCGATCGACGGACGCACGGGGCAGTAGGGATGCAGGCGCCGCTGCGTTACGTCGCGATCGGCGACAGTCTCTCCGAAGGTGTCGGGGACGACCCGTGGCCCGACGGTACGCCTCGGGGGTGGGCCGATCGGCTCGCCGGCCGACTCGCCGAGCAGTACGGGCCCGACCGGCAGGTCGAGTACGCCAACCTGGCGGTACGTGGGCTCAAGGCAGCACAGGTCCGAGACACTCAGCTGGCGAACGCGGTCGCGATGGAGCCCGACGTCGTGACGTTGACCGCGGGAATGAATGACATCCTGCGATCTCGGGTGGACTTCGAGGCGTTGCGCGCAGCGTTGGTCGGCCTGGTCGCGCCGCTCACCGCGCGCGGCGCACGCGTGGTGATCGTGCCGATCCCGGACGTCCGGCGGGTCTCGCCGGTGGGCGGCATGCTCAACGCACGCCGGCTTCGGCTGAACGACATCTATCGCGAACTCGCCCGACACCATGGGATGGAGCCGGTCACCGATACGGCCGGTACGGTCTTCGAGGACCCGCGCGCCTGGGCCGACGACCGGCTGCACCTGTCACCGTTGGGCCATCAACGGCTGGCGCTCGCCGCGGCGGCCGGCCTCGGCGTACCGGTCGACGCCGATGCGCTCTCACCGCCCGACGGTGACCCGCCACGGCGTACCGTCCGGGCCGAGACCACCTGGGTTTGGCAGCACGTCGCTCCGTGGGTCGGGCGACGACTCCGGGGCACGTCATCGGGCGACGGTCGAACAGCGAAGCGCCCAACGCTCGAGCGGTTCGACTCACCGTGACCTCCGGCTACAGCGCTTCCTCCAGATCGCCGAGCCGCTCGGTGAGACGGAGGTTCTCGCTGTAGTCGACCGGACACGCGATCACCGACACCGTGTCGTCGTCGAGCGCCCGACGAAGCGTGGGCAACAGCTCGCCCGCCGACTCGATCTGGTAGCCGCGTGCGCCGAAGCTCTCCGCGTACGCCACCAGGTCCGGGTTGCCGAACCTGGTGTGGCTGTGGCGCTCCAGGTCGAGCTCCATCTTCCACGTGATCAGGCCGTACTCGTCGTCGACGAGCACCAGCACGACGATCGGCACGTTCTCGCGTACGGCGGTCTCGAGCTCCTGGCTGTTCATCAAGAAGGAGCCGTCACCGGGCAGCGCGAGCACCTTGCGGTCCGGTCGGGCCAGCTTGACCCCGATCGCCCCGGGTAGCGCGAAGCCCATCGCCGAAAGACCGTTGGAGACCAGGCACGTCTCCGGCTCGTACGTCGGGTACAGCCGCGACATCCACATCTTGCCCGCGCCCGTGTCGGCGAGCACGACGTCATCTCGCCCGAGCGCCTCGCGTACGTCGGCAACGACTCGTTGTGGGACGAGTGGGAACGCATCGTTGCCCCGGCCGTACGCGAGCTCCTCGTCGAGCAGCTTGCGTACGCCCGTGCGCGTGTCGTCGCAGCAAAAGCGCTTGGAGACGGCATCGGCGAGCGCGTCGAGCGTCTGCGAGATGTCGGCCTGGATGCCGACGCGCACCGGGTAGTGCGCATCGGTCTCGGCGGGGAACCGGTGCAGGTGCAGGATCTGCTTGTCTCCGCGCGGGTTGACCTTGACGGGATCGAACTCCTGCAGCTCGTAGCCGACGCACACGATCACGTCGGCGTCGTCGAAGCCGAAGTTCGAGTAGTCGCGCCGCATGAACCCGACGGCGCCGAGCGCGTTCGGGTGGTCGTCGGGAAAGACACCCTTGCCGTGGAAGGTAGTGGCCACCGGAACGTCAAGCGTCTCGGCGAAGCGTCGCAGCGCTGCCGAAGCGCCCGCTCGTGCGGCGCCGTGCCCGGCCAGTACGACCGGGTTCTCTGCCTTGTCGAGCACGGCGGCGGCGCGTTCGATCTGTGCAGGGGACGGCGCATCGGCGCGCGGTGACGCGATCGGCAAGGGGTCGAGTGGGGTTGCCGGCACGGCGTCCTCGATGTCCTCGGGCACGGACAGGAACACCGCGCCCGGGCGCTCCGTCTGCGCCGTCTTGAACGCCTTACGGATCATCTCCGGCACGGCCTCGGGGATGAGCACGCGGGCCGACCACTGCGTAACCGGCTCGAACATCGCGACCAGGTCGATCACCTGGTGCGACTCCTTGTGTACGCGCGACAGGGCGCCCTGGGCAGCGATCGCGACCAGCGGTGTGCTGTTCGTCGTCGCGTCCGCCGTGCCGAGCTGCAGGTTGATCGCGCCCGGCCCGAGCGTCGCCGAGCATACGCCGGCCTTGCCCGTGACGCGGGCGTACATCTCCGCCATGAACGATGCGCCCTGCTCGTGCCTGACCAGTACGTAGCGGATCGACGACTCGGCCAGGGCATCGACGAGGTGGATGTTCTCCTCGCCCGGGATGCCGAACACGTACTCGACGCCCTCCGCCTCGAGGCATCGGACGATCAGGTGGGCCACATCGTCAGTCATGGGAACACCCTACGCAGCGGCTCAGTGGCTCGTCGTCGCCAGCCGGATCGCGACGACGCACAGGATGGTGCCCGTGGTGCGCTCGATCCAGATGCGCACGCGAGGGCGGCGCAGCACCCGGCCGATCCGATCGACGACTGCGACGTACAGGCCGAACCACAAGACGTAGAGCGCGGCGAAGCTCGCCGAGAACAGCATTGCCTCACCGTGCGGCGACGCAGTGTCGGACGACAGGAACTGCGGGAGGAACGTGACGAAGAACAGCGCGACCTTGGGATTGAGCGCGTTGGACAGGAATCCCTGCCGCAGGTACGCAGAGGCGCCGGGGCGCTCGGCGAGATCGTGCAGGTCCGGATCCGCGGATTCGAACCTGCCTGCGGTGCGGAGCAGCTGGCAGCCGAGCCACAGCAGGTACGCCGTGCCGGCGACCTTGAGCACCGTGAATGCCGTCGCCGACGTCAGCAGCAGGGCGGACAATCCTGCTGCGGCCGCCGTCGCGTGAACCGCGACGCCGAGAACGCCGCCGGTCATCGTGGCGATGCCGCCCCGCACGCCGCCGACGAGGCTGTTGCGGGTGATCAGGGCCTGGTCCGGACCAGGAACCATGATCAGCAGCAGCGCGGCGACGGCGAAAGCGGTCATGACAAAACAGCGTGGACCGAGGTGACCCATACGTCCAATGTCAATTCTGAAGGAAATCGATGCATAGACTCTATGAATGGTCACCTTGGTTCAGTTGCGCATCCTGGACGCGGTCCGCCGCCATGGCTCGGTGACCGCCGCCGCCGGCGAGCTGCACTACACCCAGCCGTCGGTCAGTCATCATCTGGCGAGGCTCCAGAGTGCCGCCGGAGCTCAGCTGTTCCAGCGGGTCGGACGCGGCATTCGCCTCACCGAAGCCGGCCAGGTGCTGGCAACGAGGGCCGCGGAGATCCTCGGTCGGGTCGATGCCGCGACCGCCGAGGTCGCCACCCTGGTGGGTCTGCGCGCCGGGTCGGTCAGGCTGGCCGGATTCGCATCGGCGCTGACCACCCTGGTCCCGCGCGCCGCCGAGCTCCTCGGCCAGGAGCATCCGGGACTCGAGCTCGGCCTGACCGATACGCATCCCGAAGAGGCTTTGCAACTGTTGCGCGCCGGACAAGTAGACGTGGCCGTGATCTTCCGGTACGACGACACGCCGGCCGAGGACGGGCTCCGAGTCGATCACCTGCTCGACGATCCGGTGTACCTGGTCACACCGGCGGATGGTGCGCCCGCGGCGCTGGAGTCCCATCGCGACGCACGCTGGATCGCCGGGTGCGAACGTTGTCGCCGACATCTCGTGGAGGTGTGCGGCCGGGCCGGCTTCACCCCGCGGCTGGTCTCGACAACCGATGACATGGTCGTGATGCAGTCTCTCGTGGCGGCCGGTATGGGCGTCACCACGATCCCCGGCCTGGCGATGCGTACCTACCGCGACCCAGACTGCGGCACCACTCGGCTCCCAGAGGTGCGCCGCGTCTACGCCGCGACCTACGGCGAGCCGCCGGACCCACCCGCGACGACCGCCCTGCTCGACGCCCTTGGGCGCGCGGCAGAGGCCATCCGAGACGACGGTCCGGCTGCTGGTGACTCTACGTGACGGTTACGGAGCGCAGCGATCCGAAAGTCCTTGCTACCTGTGGTGTCGCCCTGCGACACTGGGGTCGGCGCGAGTGCGCGACGGGGGCGGACTCAAGAGGGAATTTTATGATGCGAAGCATGAAGAAGACCCTTTGCCGCGGTCTCGGAGCAGCGGCGATCATCGTCTCTGTCGTGGCGCTCGGCGCGCCCTCTGCACAGGCTGCGGACGGATGGGACTCACGGACAGGCTGGGACGTTGCAGGCTCGAACGCCAAGCCCGGTTGGGACGTCAAGGGCTGGGACGCCAAGGGCTGGGACGCCAGGGGCTGGGACGCTCCGTCCGGCGCTCGCCTCGGCTGGGACTGATCAGCCTCTGGCGACGTATTGATTGAGCTGGTCGCGCTCGAACTCGAGCTGGGCCATCCGGAACTTCACCGCGTCTCCGATGCTGACGACGCCGGCGAGCGCGCCGTCGTCGTCCAGGATCGGGACATGTCGGAAGCGGCGCTCGGTCATCAGCTTCATCAGGTCGGTCACGGCGTCGTCGGGCGTGCACGTGATGACGTCGGCCGTCATGATCGACTCGACCGTGAGCGTACGCGGGTCGTCGACGCCGCGTAGCTTGCGTACGATGTCGCGCTCGGACACGATGCCGTCGATCGTCGCGCCGTCGCGGCTCACCACGAGCGCGCCGATGTTGTGCTCGGCCAGTCGGTCGAGCAGATCGGTGATCGAGGAGTCGGGGGAGATCGTCATCACCGCGTCATTACCCTTGGACGCAAGTACGTCGCTGACTCGCATGGTGGCCTCCAATCGGCTGGTGGGGTGAGCGTACGTCGCGCCCGCGGATTCGGCTACCGATGCGCCCATGGTCCAAGATGGGCGGGTGACGATCCAGACCGCCACGACGACGCCGGTCGTACGACCAGGTGCGAGCCCGCTGCTCGCTCCGCTCGTGATGGCGTGGATAACGGTCGTCCTCGCGCTCGACTCCGAGGGCCCGCTGTGGACGCAGCGGCTGCTCGGGTTGCTGACCTGGGCCATCCTCGTCGCCGTGCTCGCCCGCGAATCGACGCTCGTGCGGGTTCAGACGGCGATCGTGGTGTGCTTCGCATCGCTGATCGAGTACACGTTCTCGCCGCTGCTCGAGGTGTACGTCTACCGATTCGACAACGTGCCGGCGTATGTCCCGCCGGGACACGGTCTCGTCTACCTCTCCGCCTTGGCGTTGGGCAGGTCGACCTGGGTACGCGCGCACCTACGGGCGTGCACGATCGCGGTCATCGGGGTCGGGGGCACCTGGGCGCTGTGGGGCCTGTTCGGCACCGAGCGGGTCGATGCGCTCGGTGCGTTCTGGTACGCCTGCCTGGTGGGGTTCCTGCTGTGGGGGCCGTCGCGCTCGCTGTACGTCGGCGCGTTCGTCGTGGTGTCGTACCTCGAGATCGTCGGCACGGGGCTCGGCACCTGGGAGTGGCAGTCGTACGACCCGACGGGCATCGTGGCGATCGGCAACCCGCCGTCCGGCGCCGCCGGCGGCTACGGATGGTTCGACCTCGCCGCGATCCTGCTTGCGCCGGTGCTGATTCGGTGGTGGCGCGGGCGTAGCGCGTCGACCTAGACGCCCTGGCGGCGCTGGTCCCTTCGATAGCGGTACCAGTCGTTGGCGCCGCCGACGAACAGGCAGATGATGCACGCGATCGAGCCGAGCACCCAGATCGCGGAGATGAACGACGTGATCAGGATGAGGCCGATCACCAGCGAGATCGCCGCGAGCACCGTCAGGGTGATCCGGGCCCAGTTCTGACCCTTGATCGCGAGCACGGCGACCACGACCCCGAATGCCGCGATGATCGCCCAGATCACCACGAAGACGACCACGCCGGCCTTCGCGTCGGCGATCTGGTCGATCTGGTCGGCGGTGAGCTCGTACTGGCCGGGGTCGGATCGGAACTCGTCGATCATGGAGTTCCAGGCGGCGATCACGCCGACGAGCGATCCGAGTGCGGCGAGGGCAGAGATGCCGGACAGGACGATGGCGATCACTGCGCCCGCCGTGACGCTGCCCGGCCGCTCGATGTGCGGTGCGTAGCCGCCGTACCCATAGCCGCTCTCCTGGCCGGTCGGATACGGCGTCCCGTACGGCTGCTGGTACTGCGGCGGCTGGTTCGGCGGGTACTGCGGCGGCTGGTTCGGCGGGTACTGTGGCTGGTTCGGGTCACCCGGTGGCGGGTACGACATCGGCGAGGAGTCCTTTCGCGGGCAACGCGGTCCGCGCTCCCGGCGTACGGCAGTGGTCGGCCTGCATCGGCCTCGTCGTCATCCTAACGATCCCGGGCGTCTGCCGCCGCATTCGGGCGGCGCGGCCGACCACCAAAGAAGCGCTTGACGGTCGGGCGCCGCCGGTGACACACTCCCAAGCATGTCTTTGGAGGTCAGTTCGCTCCGCGCGCTCGCACATCCGGTACGCCTGCAGATCCTGTCGCTGCTCACGGGATCGGCGATGAGCGCCACCGAGCTGGCCGGCGAGCTCGACATCTCCCAGGCGAACGCGTCGTACCACCTGCGCGCGCTCGCGTCGGCGGGCTACGTGGTGGTCGACAGCGAGGAGCGGATCCGCGGCGGTGTGGCCAAGCGGTACCGCCATCCGTGGGACTCCGCCCAGCCGAGCCGGCCCGCGCACGACGAGGACTACCTGCTGTACGTGCAGGCCATGGCCCGCGAGCTGGTCCGGCGCGCCGCGTACCGCGACCCCGACTACCCGGCGCGCAGCAACACCGACGCGGAGCTCTGGGTGACGCCGGAGGTCTGGGAGGAGGTGTTCGACCTCGTCGAGCGGGCGTCGACGATGCTGCACTCCTCCGCGCGACGGCCCCGAACGCCTGGAGCCGTCCACGTCAACATGACCGCGAGCCTGTTCGCGATGCGAGAACGCAAGGTCGTCGACGGTCGATGAAGGTGCCGTCGCCGCTGCGGTCGTCCCGGTTCCGATGGTTCTTCACCGGTCGTACGCTGTCGTTCCTCGGCAGCTCGATGGCTCCGGTGGCGCTCGCCTTCGCCGTACTCGACATCACCGGGTCGCCGGCGAGCCTCGGCATCGTGCTCGCCGCGCGCAGCATCCCGATGGCCGCGCTGATGCTCGTCGGTGGGGTCATCTCCGACCGGTTCTCCCGAAGTACGGTCCTGGTCGTCTCCAACAGCCTCACCGGACTGTCCCAAGGCCTCGCCGCGACCTTGCTCATCACCGGGAACGCGGAGGTGTGGAGCCTTGCCGTGATCGAGGCGGTCAACGGCGTCGTCGTCGCATTCACGTTCCCCGCGATGCAGAGCGTGATCCCGATGGTCGTCGATCGCGACGACCTCCAACAGACCAACGCGATCCTGAGCTTCAGTCGACAGGGCATGTTCGTCATCGGACCGAGCCTCGCCGGGCTGTTCGTCGTCACGATCGGGTCCGGCTGGGCTATCGCCGTCGACGGCGCGTCGTACGTCGTCTCTGCGTTCTGCATGAGCCGACTGCACCTCCGCGCGGTCGAGCGCACGGATCCGTCGTCGATGGTCGCCGACCTGCGCGAGGGCTGGGGCGTCTTCGTCTCGATGCAGTGGGTCTGGGTGGTCGTCTCGGCGTTCGGCGTACTGAACATGATCCACGCCGGCGTGATCTTCACCCTCGGTCCGGTGATCGCGAAGGACACCATCGGTGAAGGCGCCTGGGGTGCGGTGTTGAGCGCCGAGTCCGTCGGGTTCTTGGTGACCACGCTCGTACTGATGCGAGTCCGGCTGCGCTACCCGCTGCGTGCCGGGATGCTCGGCATGGCGTCGCTGGCCCTGCCGATGCTCGCCCTCGGCGCCGCGCCGCAGACGCTGGTGCTGGCGACGTTGATGTTCCTGGCCGGCGTCGGTACGGAGATATTCGGCATCGGCTGGAGCACTGCCATGCACGAGAACGTGCCGAACGAGTTGCAGTCGCGTCTCTGGTCGTACGACGCGTTCGGTTCGTTCGTCGCGATCCCGATCGGTCAGCTGCTGGCCGGGCCGCTGGCGGCCGCGTTCGACGCGCGCACGGTCGCGGTCGTCGCGGGTGCCCTGTACGCGGTCGTCGCGCTCGCGGCACTGCTCTCGCCGGACGTACGCCGGCTGCGGCACGAAGCCGAGGCGGTCAGTCCGCCTCGGGCGGACGCCGACGAGACGTCAGCTCCGTGACGTTGGTCGAACTCGGCCGTTGCGGCTCCGCCGCGCGGTCCGGGAAGTGCCCGAGGAAGGCCATCGCGTCCTCGTGCAGGTGGCCGTTCGTCGCGAGGGCATTGCCGGCCCAGGGGCCGCTCGACCCGTCGAGGCCACCGAACAGCCCGCCGGCCTCGCGTACGATCACGTCGAGCGCCGCCATGTCCCAGACGGCGAGCTCCGGCTCGGCGGCGATGTCGAGAGCGCCCTCGGCGAGCAGCATGTAAGACCAGAAGTCGCCGTACGCACGGGTGCGCCAGACGCGGCGGGTGAGTGCCATGAACTGCTCGAGCTTGCCGATGTCCTCCCAACCGCCGATGGAGCTGTACGACAGCGAAGCGTCCGTGACCTTGTCGACGTGGGAGACCCGGCACTGGCGGGCCGACATGATCGACTTTCCGGTCCACGCCCCGCCGTCCTTCGACGCCCACCAGCGGCGACCGAGTGCAGGAGCCGAGACGCACGAGGCGACGACCTCGTCGTCGTCGACCAGCGCGATCAGCGTTGCCCAGACGGGTACGCCGCGCAGGTAGTTGCGGGTGCCGTCGATCGGGTCGATGATCCAGCGGCGTACGCCGGTGCCGGACACCCCGAACTCCTCGCCCTGCACGACGTCTCGGGACCGACTGCGGCCGAGCGTGCGCCGGATGGCCTGCTCCACGGCCTCGTCGGCGTCGGTCACCTCCGTCGAGTCCGGCTTCTTCGACACCCGCAGGTCGCGCGCCCGGAAGCGATCCATGGTGAGCGAGTCGGCGTCGTCGGCGAGTACGTGCGCGAGTCGGACGTCGTCGGTGTAGGGGGTCGGCATGTGCTCAGGGTAGTGGTCGCGGTAGCCGCTCACCCGTAGGCCTTACCTCACGGGTAATCGCGTTCGGCAGCAGGCACCGGACATGCTTGTCACATCTGCCACTGGACACGGAGGAACGACATGACCGCGACACCCACCCGCACGCTCGTCGAGCGACTGCTGGAACGAATCGGTTCCGGCGACCCGGAGGCGGTCGCGGAGCTGTACGCCGACGACGTCGACTGGTTGGTCGACTGGCCCGCGTACGAGCACGGGCGCTCCGAGACTCCCTGGATCCGGCACCGGTCGACGCGCGCCGACATGGCCGATCTCACGCGTCTGCTCGGCGAATACCACGTACCGGGCGAAGCGGATACGCAGGTCGAGTCGATCCTCGTCGACGGCGACGACGCCGTCGTGTTCGGGGAGATCCGGCAGACGGCGAAGCCGACCGGCCGTGCGTACCGGTCGCGCTTCGCCCTGCACGTGACCTTCCAGGACGGGTTGGTCATCCGCAACCACGTGTACGAGGACAGCCTGGCCGTCGCACAGGCGTTCTCCGGCTAGTACGTGGGTGCGCTCAGGCTGGCGAGCACGCGACGGAACGACTCGACTCGACGGGAGTCGAGGGTGCCGGACTCGACGGCGGAGTCGAGTGCGCACTCGGGCTCGTCGGCGCCGTGCGTACACCCGCGGGGGCAGTCGACGGCGGCCTCGGCGAGGTCGGCGAACGCGTCGATCAGCTCGTCGGCTTCGACATGAGCGAGTCCGAACGAGCGGATGCCCGGGGTGTCGACGATCAGCCCGCCCTCGGGCAGCGCGAGCGCGATCGCCGAGGTGGACGTATGACGGCCCCGACCCGTGACCGCGTTGACGTCGCTCGTCACCCGTTCGGCGTCGGGGACCAGCCGGTTCACCAGCGTCGACTTGCCGACGCCGCTGTGGCCGACCAGCACGCTGGTCTCGTTGCGTAGCCGGGATTCCAGCTCGTCGAGCGGCCCGTCGTGTCGGGTCACGACGGTGTCGACCCCGAGCGGCGCGTACGAGGCGACGAGGTCGTCCGCAGGCGCGAGATCCGATTTCGTCAGGCAGAGCAGCGGTGTCATCCCGGCGTCGTACGCGGCGACCAGACACCGATCCACCAGCGACGGGCGCGGCGGCGGGTCGGCGAGCGCGGTGACGATGACGAGCCGGCGCGCGTTGGCGACGATGATCCGCTCGACGGGATCGTCGTCGTCGGCCGTGCGGCGGAGGACGGTCTTACGGGGCTCGACCTCGACGATCCGGGCGAGAGTGTCGGGTGCACCGCTCGTATCGCCGACCACTCGTACCTCGTCGCCGACGACGACGCCCTTGCGTCCAAGGCCTCTCGACTTCATCGCGGTCACGATGCGGCGGCCGTCGGCGTCGTCGAGCAGCAGCGTGTAGCGGCCGCGGTCGATGGTGACGACCTGACCCGCCGAGGCGTCGTCGTAGTTCGGCCGGTCCTTGGTACGCGGTCGAGTATGCCGGCGCGGTCGGTCGTACTGTGCGTACTCGTCGTACCGCGAGCTCACCGGACGAACCGCTCCCACTCATCGGCGAAGCCGGGGTAGGTCTTCGCAGTGGTGGCGATGTTCTCGACGCGCACACCGTCGACGCCGAGCGCGAGCACCACGCCGGCATGCGCCATGCGGTGGTCGGCGTACGTCGCGAACGTGCCGCGATGCAGGGGGCGCGGGCGTACCTCGAGCCCGTCGTCGAGCTCGGTCACGTCGCCGCCGAGTGCGTTGATCTCCGCCGCGATGGCCGCGAGGCGGTCGGTCTCGTGGCCGCGCAGGTGGCCGATGCCGCGCAGGTACGAGGGTGCGGAGGCGAGGGCGCAGAGCGCCGCGACAACGGGCGTCAGCTCGCCGACGTCGTGCAGGTCGAGGTCGACACCGCGGATGGCGCCCGTGGCGTCGACGACCAGGTCACTGTCGTCACGTACCACCGTCGCGCCCATCAGGGTTGCGATCTCGCGCCAGCGGTCGCCCGCTTGGTCGGTCGCCTCAGGCCAGTCCGAGACACGTACCCGGCCGCCGGTCGCCAGCGCGGCCGCGATGAACGGGCCGGCGTTCGACAGATCGGGCTCCACGCGTACGTCGACAGCCTTCGGCGTGCCTGGCCGTACGACCCAGCGATCCGGCTCTGAGTCGTCGACCTCGACACCACGCGTACGTAGCTGGGTGATCGTCATGTCGATGTGCGGCATCGATGGGACGGGCTTGCCCGAGTGGCGTACGTCCACGCCGTCTCGGTATCGGCAGCCCGACAGCAGCAGCGCCGATACGAACTGGCTCGACGCGGATGCGTCGATGGTCACCACGCCGCCGGGAACATCGCCTGTGCCGTGCACGATGAAGGGCAGTGCCCCGCGTCCGCCGTCGTCGATCACGACGCCGAGGTCGCGCAACGCCGCGAGCACGGTGCTCATCGGACGCTCGCGTGCATAGGGGTCGCCGTCGAACGACACGTCACCGCTCGCCAGCGCGGCGACGGGCGGTACGAAGCGCATCACCGTGCCGGCGAGACCGCAGTCGACCTCCGCGGGACCGCGGAGCGGGCCGGGCTCGACACGCCAGCCGTCGGCGGTCTCGTCGATCCGCGTACCGAGCGAGCGCAGGGCCGACGCCATCAGCTCGGTGTCGCGGGCGCGTAGCGGCGCCACGATGTGCGACGGCGCGTCCGCGAGCGCGGCCAGCACGAGCACCCGGTTGGTCAGCGACTTCGAGCCCGGGAGGTTCGCGGTCGCGTCGATCGGGTCCGCGCGGTACGGCGCGGCCCAGGCAACGGCGGCTTCGGACTCGGTCATCGCCGCCAGCCTACCGAGGGTCCGCTCTCAGGCCGCGGTCAGTTGCAGGGTGAGCGCTCCCGCGGCGAGCAGCAGGAACGCTCCCGGATACAGGTTCGACACGGCATCGGCATGTGCGCGGACGTGCGTGACGAGCGCTCCGACGAAGAACAGGACCAGGCCGGTCGCCGCCGCGATCCCGATCGGCGGTACCCAGATGCCGACGAGCAAGCCGATCGCTCCTGCCGCCTTCAAGGCACCCAGCGGGTACAACCACGAGGACGGCACGCCGACCCTGGTCATGTTGTCGAGCACCCACTCCGATCGGCGCAGGTCGAGAATGGCGAACGTCAGGTTCGCGGCCGCCGCGATGATGACGACGGTGACGTCGAGGGTGAACATGCGTACTCTCCTGAAACGGGTCTCACCGGCGGAAGCCCTCCGCCGTCTTCTCGTGCCCGTGACGGATGCCGCCGGGGAAAGGTGACCGATGTCGGATCAGCAGCGACTGGCCGACCGCTTCGAGCCGCATCGCGGGCACCTGCACGCGGTCGCGTACCGGATGCTCGGCGATGCGAGTGCGGCGGACGACGCCGTGCAGGAGACCTGGCTGCGTCTCGCCCGATCCGATGTTCGCGACGTAGAGAACCTCGCCGGTTGGTTGACGACGGTCGTGTCCCGGATCTGCCTCGACCTGCTTCGTGCGCGCAAGGGGAGGCGCGAGCAGCGGCTCGACTCGGTGTCGCCGGCCGACCCGGCGGCGCGTGATCCCGAGCAGGAGCCGGTGCTCGCCGACTCCGTCGGACTCGCCATGCTCATCGTGCTCGACCGGCTCGACCCGGCGGAGCGCGTCGCGTTCGTGCTGCACGACGTCTTCGCGGTGCCGTTCAGCGACATCGCGCCGATAGTCGACCGCACACCGGCGACCACGAAGAAGCTGGCGAGCCGAGCACGCGGTCGGGTCCGCGGTGTTCATCGCCCCGCCGACGAGGTGCTCGCGCAGCATCGCCAGGTCGTCGAGCGGTTCCTCGTGGCGGCGCGCAGCGGTGACCTGGGGTCACTGCTCGACGTGTTGGCGCCCGATGTCGTACGGCGCGCGGACCCCGCAGCATTGCCGCCGGGTGCAGCGGCGGTCGTACGCGGCGCTCGCGGGGTGGCGGAGAACACCGTCGTTTTTGCGCGGATGGCACGGTACGCAGTGCCCGCACTCGTCGACGGCGCGGTCGGTGCCATCGTCGTACGCTCCGGCCGGTTGGCGGTTGCGCTCCGGGTGACCGTCGACGGCGACCGGGTCAGCGAGTACGAGGTCGTCGCCGAGCCCGACCGGCTCGAGCGGCTAGACCTCGCTGTGCTCTAGCGGCCGCGTCGTTGTGGCGACGAGGGTCGCGAGCGCGGTGGTGATCGGTACGGCGGCGACGATGCCGAGACTGCCCGCGAGCCCGCGTACGACCTCTTGGGCCACGCCCTCGTAGAGGATCTGGTCGCGGGCCGACGCGTCGATCGCCGCCATCAGCATCAGGAGGGGGAGTGAGGCGCCGACGTACGCGAGCACGAGGGTGTTGACGGTCGCCGACACGTGCGCTCTGCCGATGCGCATCGCCGCGGCGAAGACCTCCGGGCGGGTTGCGCTCGGATCCGCCGAGGAGATCTCCCACACGGCCGCCGTCTGCGTCACGGTCACGTCGTCGAGTACGCCGAGCGCGCCGATGATCAGCCCGGCGAGCAGCAGCCCACTCACGTCGACGTCGCCGATGATGGCGACCAGGAACTTCATCGATTCGTCGCTGAAACCGGTGAAGTTGCCGATCTGGGTGAACACGGCGCCGATGCCTCCCGCGACCGCGAGCGAGGCGAGCGTACCGACGAGCGCGACCGAGGAGCGCACGTTGACGCCCTGTGAGGAGTACACCGCGACGATCATGATCAGCGCCGCGGCCGTGAGCGCGACCGCGAGCGGATTCTTGCCGTCGATCAGGGCGGGTACGACGAATGCCGTCACGGCGAGGAGCGAGACGCCGAGACTGACCAGGGACGCGACCCCCTTCCAACGCGAGAGCAGGATCACGGCCGTCACGAACAGCACGGTCAGCCAGATCAGCGGAGTGGTGCGGTCGAAGTCGAGGAACGAGCGCTGCGGCTCCGCCGACCCGGCCGCGGTCTCCGCACCGTCGCCGTTGACGAGGATCTTGTCACCGACCGAGAACGCCGGTGCGCCCGTTCCGACGGGCAGGCGTACGTCCGTGGCCTCGCCGTCGATCTCGGCGGTTGCCTGGAGGCAGTCCGCGCTGTCGGGGCACTTCTCGATCGCCGTGATCGTGGTGCTGACGCGCTCGCCGGCGTACCCCTCGGGCACCTTCTCGGCATCGCCGTGTGGCCAGAGCACGACCATGGCGACGGCGGCACACAGGCCGACGAGTACGACGATGCCGGTGAGCGTGTTGCGGATCAGCGGAGACGGTGTCGCACCGTCTCCGCTGAGTGACGACAGGTCGTGCGTGTGCCCGTGGTCGGCGTCACCACGGCGGCGCCGACCACCGGCATGGCTCACGAGCGGATCTTCTCCACCTTCTCCACCGCGCGATCGGCGGCCTCGACCGTGCGATCCTTCGCCCGGCGGATCAGCAGCTTCTTGTGCGGATCGGGGTCGAGCGTCGCCATCAGCAGACCGCCGAGGATGGAGACGTTCTTGAAGAAGTGCACCTGTTGGTTCTGCTTGACGGCGGGATCCTGCTCGTCCCAGAAGCGGTGCGCACCGAGCGTCGTCGGTACGAGCGTGCCCGCGAGCATGAACGCCGCGAGACGCGGGACCCGCCCGGTCGCCAGCAGGGCGCCTCCGACCACCTGGGCCGCGCCGTTCGCGCGTACGAGGGTGACGGCATCCGTCGGCACCGGCGTATCGGGCGCGAGCTTGTCGATCTGGTCGGCGAAGGGCTGCGCGGTCGGGGCCATCGCCTTCGCGTTCCTCAGCGAGTTGACCCCGCCGATCAGGAACATCGACGCCAGCATCGGTCGGGCAACGGTGCGGAGCATTGTCATGCCCCCATTCTTACCCGCTCGCGATCCGACGTGCACGCGGTGTCGATCACGGCGCGAGCCGGGCTACGACGAAGGAATCTGCCTTTGGACGCACCGTTCGACCCAAAGGCAGATTCCTTTCAACGCCGGCCGTTCGATGACCCAATCCGACCAGGTCAGCGCAGGCCGAAGCCGCCGAGCTGGTCGTCGCCGGGTGTCTCCGGTCCGTCACGGCGGCCGCGGTGCTCCGGGGCGCCCGCTGCGTCGTCGCCGGTGCCGGCCTCGAGACGGGCCCGCAGCTGGCGGTCGTGGGTGAACCTGAGCTCGGCAACCGGCGATCGGTTTCCGGCGCGGTCGATGGCGACGACCCGTAGCGTATGCGTCACCCGTCCCCAGTGACCGCCGTCCGTTGCGTGCGTGCCTAGCACCCAGTCGACGGCCTCGCCGTCGAGGGTGACCTCGTAGTGGTCGATGTCCGGCTCGGGGTTCGTGTTCCAGGAGAAATGCAGCACCGGTCCGGTCAGGTGCCAGGACAGCCCGGTCGGCGCGCTCGGGCTCCCGTCCCAATGGGCGGTCGCGTCGTTGGACGCCTCCGAAACGCTGCCGTTCCCGTCGACAGCCCGGACCCGGTACGTGTGTGGCCTGCCCTCCTCGGCGGTCCGGTCGACGTACGACGTCGCGCTCGTCCGGTCGATCGCCTCACCGCCACGCAGCACGATGTACTCGGTGATGTCGGAGTTGACGCGCTCCCAGTTGAGGGAGATTCCGCGCTCGACCGCCGTGGCCGTGAGCCCCTTCGGCGCATCCGGGGCGATGTCCGCCGAGTTGGTTTCAGACCTCGCCGACTCGTGTCCGGCCTTGTCGATCGCGATGACCGAGTACGTCGTCGCGCCGTCGGGTGCCGTGTCATCGACGTACCCCGGCGTCTTCAGCGTCGCGAGGGGGTTGCCGTTGCGATAGACGCGGTACGAGCCGACGTCGGGCTCCTTGTTCGCGGCCCAGTCGACCTTGACCTTGTGGCCTTCGGCCTTGGCCGTCAGCCCGGTCGGCGCCGCCGGTGCAGGGTCGTACGTTGCCGAGGTCGGTGCCGACCTGGGCGAGGTGTGGTCGGCGTTGTCGATGGCGACGACCGAGTACGTGTAGGTCTGTCCGTCGGTGACGTTGCCGTCGGCGAAGGTGGGGTCGGCGGTGCGGCCGATCGGGGTTCCGTTGCGGAACACCTCGTACGTCTTCAGGTCGGGTTCGCTGCCCGCATTCCAATGCAGCGCGATCTTTTCGCCCTGGACCTCGGCGGCCACTCCCGTCGGCGCCGCGGGCGCCGGGTCGTACGTCGCCGACGCCTGGGCCGAGGCAGCCGACGCCTGGTCGCCGTTGTCGATCGCGACGACGGAGTACGTGTAGGTCTGTCCGTCGACGATGTTGCCGTCGGCGAAGGTGGGGTCGGTGGTGCGGCCGATCGGGGTTCCGTTGCGGAAGACCTCGTACGTCTTCAGGTCGGGCTCGCCGTTGGCGGCCCAGTTCACGACGATCTCGCTGCCGCGTACCTCGGCCACGACACCCGTCGGGGCTGCCGGCACGGGGTCGTATGCGACCGAGACCTGCTCGGACAACTCCGACTCCTGGCCCGCGCGGTCGACCGCCCGCACGCTGTACGTGTAGGTCGAACCGTCGGTCGCAGACGCATCGGTGAACTCCGGCCCGGTCGAGGTCGCCAGCGGCTCACCGTCGCGCAGGATCTCGTACTCGACGAAGTCCGGTTCGGAGTTGCCTTGCCAGCGAAGCGCGACGCCGGACTCGCTCGCTTGCCCGCGTAGCTCGGTCGGGGCGCCGGGCACAGGGTCGTACGTCACGGTGATGGGCTCGGAGACCGCGGACTCCTCGCCGTCCTCGCCGATCGCGGTGATCGAGTAGGTGTAGTGGAAGCCGTCGACCGGCGTGCTGTCGACGTACGAGGTCGCCGCGATCGTGCCGCTGATCAGGCTCCCCGCGCGCGGTGACGCGGGCTGTACGTACGAGACACCGACCGCTCGGGAGCCGAACGACAGGGCGGCCCGCGCCTGCGTCGTCGATGACGCGGTGCGGTACACGCGGTATCCGGTGGCGTCCGACACCGGCGACCAGTTCAGGACCACGTCGTCTCCGGAGATATCACCGGAGACGTCCGTCGGTGTATCCGGCCCCGTGTTGTCCGTGCCGTCGTCGGGTGGCGTTTCGGTCTCGTCGTCGGGTGGCGGCTCCTCGGTCTGGTTGTCCGGCGGCGGGGGCTCGTTGTCGGTCTCGGGCGGCTGCTCGGTGTTGGTCGAGTCGTCGGGGGGCGAGTCGTTCGTATCGGGAACGGTGGTGGCGGAGTCCGGTGCCGGTTGGCTCGCCGCCGACTCGGCGCTGGTTTCGGGCTGGTCGCTGCCGCCGAGCCCGCCCGCCACCGCGGCGACGCCGACGACCGCAGCGACCGCCGCGGCGGCAGCGCCCGCCTGCGCGGCGGCGCCGGCCTCCTTGAGCTTCGCCCACGGGGCGAGCAGCAGCAGGCCGACCTTCGTACCGGTCGCGGCGAGGTATCCGGGTGCCGCGACGCCGAGCAGTGCCGGGGCGAGCAGCCCGGAGAGGTTCGAGTTGACCTCGGTGAGCTCGAGGTACACCGCGGTGCAGCGGTGGCAGCCGTTCAGATGCGACTCGACCTTCGCAGAGTCGCGCTTCGCCAGGCCCTTGCGTACGTAGGCGCCAAGGTGCTCGGTGGTCCACCGGCACGTGGCGTCGGCGGTATCGGTGAGATGGCTCTGCAGGTACGCCTGACGGAGACCCTCTCGCGCTCGGTAAGCGAGCGCGGCGACGCTGTTCGGGCTCATGCCGAGCAACGGGGCGATGTCGGCGGGCTTCTGGCCCTCCACCTCGAGGTGCCACAAGACGAGCTGCCAGCGTTCCGGCAGCGACGCGAACGCCCGCGATGCCGCTCCGCGCTCGAAGCTCGCGGTCGCCGGGTCGTCGAACTCGACGTCCTGGTCGAGCGCGTCGAGATCGTCGGTCACGTGCAGCCGCTTGTTGATCCGCGCGCGGTCGACGTGCAGCCGCCGGATCGCGGTGAGCAGGTACGCCCGGAACGCGACATCGGGCCCACCGCCGCGTTGGAGCTGGATGAGGACCTTGGTGAACGCCTCGGAGACGAGATCGTCGACGTCCGGGCCGTGGACGAGCTGGCGCGCCATCCGCCGCGCCGCCTCACTGTGCCGCTCGAACAGCACGCCGTAGGCAGCCTGATCACCCGCGCGAACGCGGGAGATCAGCTCCGCGTCGCTCGGCGCATCGGGCTGCGCGGCAAGTGTGCTCACAACCTTGAGACGGCCTTTCTGAACCATTATGACGGCGATATTCGGGCGCGTGTCAGCGTAACGGACGTCAGCTGGCCCGTGCGATCTGTCGTCGGACCCAGCGTAGTGAAAGAAATCGGAAAAAGTTCGCAAAGTCGCGTCATAGGTCCGGCGCAGCCCCGTTTCACCTCTGTCAGGGCAACGAGAACCCGAGGAGGTGACGACGTGGTGTGGTTCACAGGACCGGCGCGCCGGTCGCCGGTCGACGTACGCGAGGACCGCAAATGGGGCGTTGTACGTGCCGAGCTGCGACATCGTCGGGTCTCGAGGCAGCTGGGCGAGAACCTCCCGACCGGGTTCGACGCGCTCGTCGAACGCCTCGTACTCGGGGGCGAGCTGGACGGTGCCTGCGTTCGCATCGGCGAATCGGCCGCCGACGCCGGCATCCCCCTGGATGAGGTGCTGGACGGTCTCGAGCGGGTGTATCGCGTCGTTCGCGACAGCGAGCCACCGTTCGACGTCACGCGCGCCCTCACGATGGCATGGTCCGAGTCGTCCCTGCAGTACATCCACGCGATGTCGTGCGAGGACCCGCTGACCGGGCTGGCCAGCCTGCCGCACGTACGCAGCGGCTTGAACGAGGCGTTCCGCCAATGTGAGCGCACGGGTGTCGCCGTGACCGAGCAGTGGGCGCTCGTCGTTGTCGAGGTGCCGCGCGACCGGATGGCACTGCCGGCGTGGGGTGGTCTGGCGATGCTCGACGTCGCCGAAGCCCTGCGTACCGCCTTCGACGACCGCCTCACGATCGGGCGGGCCGGTACCCACCGGGTGATCGCCATCACCCAGCGAGACGCCGATCTGCCCATGGCCGTCTCGGCCACCCAAGAGCTCCTCGCCACTCAGGGGGCCGGCTCCGCGCCGGTCGGGTCGGCGAGGGTGTGGATCGAGGGACTTCCGTCGACGAGCTCCGCTGCGAGCCTGTTGCTCGACGAGCTCGCACGCTGAGGTCCCCTCCACAACAGAGCGACGATTCCGCCGGATCACGGGGCCGGCGGAATCGTCGCTCGCCATCTTCGCACGACGGGCGCCCGCGCAGACCCGCGCTTGTGGCAGTCTGTGTGCCGTGTGTGGAAGGTATGCGAACAGCCGTTCGTCGGCAGACCTTGCGGCCGAGTTCGACATCCAGCCCGAGTACGCGCCGAGCGAGGTGCTCGCCGACTACAACGTCGCACCCACCAAACAGGTGCCTGCGGTCGTAGAGCGCCGGCCCCGCGGCGAGTCCGATGCCGATCCGGTGCGCCAGCTGCGGATGCTGCGTTGGGGCCTCGTACCCAGCTGGGCGAAGGACCCCGCGATCGGCAACCGGATGATCAACGCCCGGATGGAGACCGTCGCGGAGAAGCCGTCGTTCCGGAAGGCGTTCGCCGTGCGTCGCGCGCTGTTGCCCGCGGACGGCTACTTCGAGTGGTACGAGACCGAGCAGCGCAACGCCAAGGGCAAGCCGATCAAGCAACCGTTCTTCATCACGCCGCGTGACGGCGGCGTACTCGCCATGGCCGGGTTGTACGAGATCTGGCGCGACCCGACCAAGAACGACGGCGACGACGAAGCGTTTCGCTGGACGTGCACCGTGTTGACCACCAAGGCGGAGGACGACGTCGGCCATATCCACGACCGGATGCCGTTGCTCGTCGAGCCGGATCGCTACCACGCGTGGCTCGATCCCGACCGCTCCGAGAAGGACGACCTGCTCGGCCTGCTCGTGCCCGCGGCGCCCGGCCGCCTGGAGGCGTACCCCGTGTCGACCGAGGTCAACAACGCCCGCAACAACGGGCCCCAGCTGCTGGATCCGATCGCTGCCGAGGGCGGCGATCGGTGATCACGATCGAGCGGCGCACCCTGGAGACGCCGCACGGCCCGGGCAGACTTGTGCAACGGCGGGCGCCGAGTCCGTTCGCGACGCTGATCATGACGCACGGCGCCGGTGCGGGCATCGAGACCGGCGACCTTCGACGCATCGCGATCAGCCTGCCGTCGTACGGCGTGAACACCGCGATGCTCGAGCTGCCGTGGGTCGGCCAGGGGCGGCGGATCGCCCCGAGTCGTACCGTGCTCGACGAGTCGTTCGTCGCCATGGTCAACCGGCTTCGTCCCCAGACACCGACCTTCGTCGGGGGCCGCAGTACGGGCGCTCGGTTGGCATGCCGCCATGCCCGACGGCTCGGTGGTGTCGGCGCGGTCGCCGTGTCGTTCCCGCTGCACCCGAAGGGCAGACCCGAACGCAGCCGGATCGACGAGCTCGACGGCGCCCGGGTGCCCGTACTCGTGGTTCAGGGGGAGCGTGACGAGCTCGGCGCGCCCGAGGAGTTCCCGCCGCAGCTGACGCTGGCGAGGGTCCCGTACGCCGACCACTCGATGGTCGTGCCCAAGCGGGCGCCGGTCGACCAGGACGCCACATATCGGCTCGTCGCGACGACGATTCTGCAGTGGATCGCCGCCCGGCTGAAGCACGACCTCCCGGGAACATCCTCCGACGGTTCCTTGTTGAACTAGGTGATGCCCGCGTAGGCGCCAGCGTGGGTGACGTACGACACCGATCTGGAGGATACGTGGAGACACGCGTGACCGAACGCCCGCCCGAGATTCCGGCCGCCGCTCGTACGCTGACGATCTCCCGCACTGTGGGACAAGACGGCGGTGGTCAGGGTCGCGGAGTACGCTGGAACGCAATGAGCGAACCCAATGATGCGACCGTCGACTCGGCCGAGGAGACCCCGCAGGAGCGAGCCGCGCGGTTCGAACGTGACGCCATCCAGTACATCGATCAGCTGTACTCGGCGGGCCTGCGCATGACGCGCAGCCCACAGGACGCCGAGGACCTCGTGCAGGAGACGTACGCGAAGGCGTACAGCGCCTTCCACCAGTTCAAGCAGGGCACCAACCTGAAGGCTTGGCTGTACCGGATCCTCACGAACACCTACATCAACTCGTACCGCAAGAAGCAGCGCCAGCCCCAGCAGCAGATGACCGAAGAGGTCGAGGACTGGCAGCTCGCCGCGGCCGAGTCGCACACCTCGTCCGGCTTGAAGTCGGCCGAGATGGAAGCACTCGAGGGTCTGCCGGACACTCAGGTCAAGGAGGCGCTGCAGGCGCTCCCCGAAGACTTCCGGTACGCCGTCTACCTCGCCGACGTCGAGGGATTCCCGTACAAGGAGATTGCCGAGATCATGGGTACGCCGATCGGTACCGTCATGTCGCGGCTGCACCGGGGGCGACGGCAGCTGCGAGACATGCTCGAGGACTACGCCCGCGACCGTGGCGTGACGAAGGCAGGTGCCGCGTCATGAGCTGTGGCGACGAGAACGACAGCGAGTGCCGCGAAGCGCTGGAGAGCCTCTACGTCGCGATCGACAACGAGCTCGCGAACGCCGACATCGCGACCATCGAGCGGCACCTTGCCGAGTGCGCACCATGCCTGAGCGAGTACGACGTCGAGCGCATCATCAAGAAGATCGTCGCCCGTTCCTGCCATGAGCACGCCCCCGAGCCGCTGAAGGCACGGGTGCTGACCACGATCCGCACGGTGAGCGTTTCGGTCACCACCCGCGACGCGGGCGAGCCCGGCCTCGGCTGATCGAGCCGCCGCGTAGGCGGTAACCGCCCGGGATTCGTGCGCAGGCATGCCGGTGCCCCGCCGCGGTGGTGCTGTCGTGGCGGGGAGCCTAAGCGACGCGCTGTTTTCGGCGGGTTTGCGGCGACTTCGTTACCCGACCGGGCAACTTCGTGGTCGTTCCGCCGGTGACGAGGTAGGACCGTCCGGCGGGTGATTGCCAGAGCCAGATGCCGGGTGCGGGTGATTGCACGGTCCATGCGGTGAAGGTTTTCGCGCGGTGGTGATACCGACACAATCGGTGGCCGTTTCTGGAGTCGGTTTCGCCGCCGTCTGCGTGGTTGATGATGTGGTCGTAGTCGCCGACCCTGGCTGGACGTGTGCAGTGCGGGAAGGTGCAGGTGCTGGCGTTCATCAGCGCGAGCTGTTCCTTGAGCCGCGGTGGTGCGACGTATCCGGTGGCCGAGATGGTGGTCTCGAGGTCAATGACGGGTTTGATCGTCACGTTCGAGTGGCCGAGGATCTCGTGTGCTTCGGATCGGGTGATGGCGCCGACGTCGTCGAGGGACCAGGTGCCCCAGGTCCGGTCGAAATGCACATATAGGGTCGTTGCCCGCATCCCGCGGCCGCGCCGTGGGCGGGTGAACGCGTCGGGCCGCTCGCCGTCGCCGGGCGGCTTTGGCTTCGGCTCGGTCTCACCGGCGGCGCTGGCCTGGTCGGTCTGGTCGGGTTGGTTGTCGGGCTGGGTGTCGGTCTGGGTGTCGTCGCCGGCGCCGGCGCTGCGGGCCTTGTGGACTTGGCGGTAGAGGTCGTCGAGGCTGTCGGGTTCGTCGAGCATCCCGAGCGCGACGGAGCGGAGGATGTCGTAGGAGCGGTTGTCGCCGAGGAACCGCAGCGATTCGACGATCTGGTCGAGGCGTTGGTCCAGCCGTTTGCCGTCGTCGAGGGTCAGGGTGCCGGAGATGCGGGCGACACCGTCCTCGGGCCAGATCGACACACTCCGACGGTTCCGGCCCTCGTTGCGCCGGGTTTCGGGGTCGTCGGGATCCTCGACGATGCGGATCTGGTCCAGGATCTGGTTCACCCGCCCCATGCCGACCCGCGCGATCAACGGCGTCCCGTCCACATTCGCCGCCGACAGGCGACGGTCGGCATCGGCTGCCTGGGCGATCGTGAATCGTCGGGTCTTGCGGGCAACTTTGCGGATCCGCCACGCATCCACCGACCCGTCGTGCAGGCACGCGAACAGTTGCGGGAGGCGATACGTGAGATCCAATGCGTCGGCGATCAGGTCCCGCCCACCGGACGCGGACAGCCCGAGTGCAGGGCCGACCTCACACGCCGCGTACTCCGACACCGATGGGGTGCCGGACCCGCCGTAACGGGTCCACTCATTCACACCACCCGCCCGCGCAAGGGGCTCCGCGGCGACCTGGCCCAGGTATGCGGTGAGCGCGTCGTACTGCGCGGCCTCGGTTTGCGCCAGGTGCCGCCGCGCGTCCAGCGCGACGTCGAGCCCGTCCTTGGACTCGGCGTCGTCGGTGAGTGTGGCCGCCCTCATAGTGCATATTCTGCCAGGCGCCACTGACAGAACAGGGTGCTCAGGGCCCTTATCCACAAGGGATTGCGAGAAAGTTCGAGAAATTCTGCGGGCGGATGCGAATGGGCGGTGCCCGGTGCGAAGAGAATCTGCGTTTGGGTACGGACAGCGACACAAACGCAGATTCCTTCATCGGCAACGGGGCCGAGCCGGCACCGAAGCGCACGGAAACGATGAAAGCGGAACCGAAATGGTCGGGAAAGCCGACCGGCGACCCGAGCCCACCGGACACGGACCTCGTCGCCGCCCATCGGTCTGCACCCCCGCGAACGGACAGCGGTGAAGGCCGAAGCCCAGCGCACGGAGACACCGAAGACCGGCGAGCTGTCTGCTTCTCCGTCATGCTTCGGCCGGTGGCTTCCGTCGCGTACCCGTGCACGCCGGTGGCCTGATCTGAGATGATCTCGCCATGCAACCAGGGCTCGCCGCATCGCGTACGTTCCTCGTCAGCGACGACGACACGGCGAAGGCTCTCGGCAGCGGCTCGTTACGTGTCCTGGGCACCCCGCGGCTGATCGCTTGGGCCGAGAGCGTCACGTGTGCGGCGGTGGAGAGGGCGCTACCGAAGGGTGCGACGAGTGTGGGTGCGCGGGTCTCGCTCGAGCACCTGGCACCGACGATCGTCGGCGAGGAGGTCCACGTCCGCGCCCAGCTCACCTCGGTCGACGGGCGCGCGCTCGGCTTCGACATCGAGGCGGTGGATGCGGCACACCGGCCGGTCGCGCGTGGCCGGGTGGATCGTGCGGTCGTCGACGGTGACCGGTTCATGCGCAAGGCCGAGCAAGACCACCGGTGACCTCGGATCGCGCCGGATGAGACCATTGGCTGCGACCCCACGAGGAGGATCCCATGAGCAAGCGAGGACGCAAGCGCCGTGACCGGCGTAAGAAGGGCGCGAACCACGGCAAGCGCCCCAACGCCTGAGTAGGGCGGCGAGCCCCGTACCGGAGACGGTCGGGGCTCTTTTCATGTCCCCGGCCGGCTCACAGCTTCAGCCGGAATCCCCAGAGCAGTACGCCGGGTATGGGTTCCCAGTCGAGCTCGGGCGCGCGCTGGAAGCCGAACGAGCCGTAGAGCGTGTGCGCGGCCTTCATCACCACCAGCGAGCACAGCACGATCTCGTTCAGGCCGTCCGCGCGGGCGCGTTCGAGGCACCACTCGACCAACGCTCGCGCGATGCCCTGGCGTCGCGCGGCGGGGAGCACGGACAGCATCCGGAACTCTCCCTGGTCCGGGCGTACGGCCAGTTCGCGCCACGGTGAGTCGACCGGGCACCACGTGACGGTGCCGAGGACCATGTCGGACTCGTCGACGGCGACGACGAGCTCGGCCTCGCCGGCGCGCTTGGCCGCGTCCAGGAGCTGCGGCGCGTAGTGGTCCTCGGTGCCGTCCGGCCCGTTGACGAATCCGTCGGCCTCGTATCCGGCGACCGTCACCTGACCGGCCTGCTCGTACTCCGCGGGCTTCGCGAGGCGTAGCTCGATCATCAAACTCCAGTCGTGTTGCGGGGGTACGCGATCTTCGGGTCGGTCATCACGTTCACGAGGTACGGCACACCGGAGGCGAAGGCACGGTCGAGTGCCGGTCCGATCTCGGCCGGATCGGTGACCGCCTCGCCACCGGCGCCGAGCGCGGTCGCCACCTGGTCGTACCGCGTGTTCGGTGCCAGGTCGGCGGCGACGTCGTAGCCGTACAGGAACTGCATCGGATGCTTCTCCAGTCCCCAGCCGGAGTTGTTTCCGACGACCATCACGACCGGTAGGTCATGGCGTACGAGGGTATCGATGTCGATCAGCGACATGCCTGCGGCGCCATCGCCGAACAGGACGACGACCTGGCTCGACGGGCGGGCGATCCGGGCGGCCATCGCGGCGCCGAGCCCTGCGCCGAGGCAGCCGTACGGTCCGGGGTCGAGCCAGCCGCCGGGCAGTCGGGGCTCGACGTACTTGCCTGCGAACGACACGAAGTCGCCGCCGTCGCCGATCACGACCGCGTCGTCGTCAAGACGTGGGACCAGCTCGCCGTAGACCCGTGCCGGATGGATCGGGTCGGCCGGCGAGGCGAGCGCCTCGGCGTCGCGCTCGACCGCGGCGGAGACGGCCGCCCGCAGGTCGGTGGTCCACGCGGTCCAGTCGGGCCGGGCGCCGCCGGCCGAGATCGTCGCGTTGACGACCCCGTCGATGCACGCGCTCAGGTCACCGGCCGCCGAGCCGGCGAGCTCGACATGGGCCGCGACCTGCCCGGGGGAGTCGGCGATGTGGACGACCTGGGCAGCAGGTGCACCGTCCTTGCCGCCGAAGGCGCCGTATCCGAGTCGGAAGTCGAGTGGCGCGCCGATGACGATCGCGAGGTCACACTGCCCGAGCGCGACCCTGCGCGCCTTCGTGACGAGCAGGTCGTGCCCGCCGGGTACGACGCCGCGACCCATGCCGTTGGCGATGACGGGCACGCCGAGCTCGTCGACGAGGCGGCGGGCGGCGACCTCGGCGCGGTCGGCCCAGACATCCGTGCCGAGGACGACGATCGGTCGCGACGCCTTGGCGAGCAGCGCCCCGATCGCCTGCAGGCTTGCGGTGTCGGGGTCGAGCCGCGAGTACGCCGGTACGGGCGGCGTCTCGACGGTCGTCCGGCTGAACAGCTGGTCCATCGGCACATCGACGAATGTCGGCCCACGGTGCGACGAGCCGGCGAGCGTGAAGGCGTTGTCGACCGCAGGCGCGATCTCATCGACGGTCGTTGCCGTCGTCGCCGATTTTGCGATGGTCGAGAAGATCGGCGGGTGGTCCAGCTCCTGCAGGCTCCCCGTGCCCCAGCGACCCGACGGCGCGCGACCTCCGACGACGACGAGGGGCGATCCAGCGAACTGTGCCTGTGCGACGGCGCTCACGCCGTTGGTGACCCCGGGACCCGCGGTCAATACGGCGAGACCAGGGTGGCGGGTCAGCTTGCCGGTCGCCTCCGCAGCGAAGACGGCGGACGGTTCATGTCGTACGTCTACGAGGCGCATCGGCGGATCGGCCCGCACGGCGCCGTCGTACATCGGGAAGACGTGCGCACCGGACAGCGTGAACATGGTCTCGCAGCGATGCGCCCGTGCCACGTCGACGGCATGGTCGCCGCCGTGGCCCTCGTGCCCTTCGGCGGCTTCTGGAGTCGCGACCTCGTCAGTCATGGGCGCAACGCTACTGGCGTGTTGCTTCGGCGCGTCAAGACCCCTGTGCCCGTCGTCAGGTGGAGGGAAGCTCCTCGGTGACATCGACATCGCCCGCGTCCGCATGGTAGTCCGACGGCTTCGTCTGGTCCGTGCCGCGCGCGACGTTCGCGGATCGCAGCAGCAGGGTCATGATGACCGAGACCGCGAGGTTGAGCACCAGCGCCGTGACCGCGATGTAGACCGCCTTGTCGCTGAGGTGCCACCCGAAGATCTCGAGCGGCGCGACCGGGCTGCCGAAGTGACTGCCGGGATCGCCGACACTCGGCTGCTGGTACGCGACGACGGTGCCCCAGACGAAGCCCACCGCCCAGCCCGCAAGAAGCGCGTGCCGGTGGAACCACCGGGTGTAGAGCCCGAGCACGATCGCCGGCAGCGTCTGCAGGATCCAGATGCCGCCGAGGAGCTGCAGGTTGATCGCGAAGTCGCTCGGCAGCGCAAGCACGAACACGAGCGCGCCGAGCTTGACGAAGAGGCTCATCAGCTTGCTCTGTCGAGCCTCGTCGGCATCGGTCGCGTCCGGCCTGATGAACGCCTTGTAGATGTTGCGCGTCCACAGGTTCGCCGCGGCGATCGACATGATCGCGGCGGGTACGAGCGCACCGATCGCGATGGCGGCGAACGCCACGCCGGCGAACCACGGCGAGAACTCCTGCTCGAACAGCTGCGGGATCGCCAGCTGCGCGTTCTCCACCTGCACCCCCGCAGCGACGGCGGCGAACCCGAGGAGCGCCAGCAGGCCGAGCAGGAACGAGTACGCGGGCAGCAGCGACGCGTTTCGCCGGATGACGTTGCGCTTGCCCGTTGACAGCACGGCGGTCACCGAGTGCGGGTACATGAACAGCGCGAGCGCAGAGCCGAGCGACAGTGACGCGTACGCCCAGGTCGTCATGTCATTGGGCATCATGCCCTTGCCACTGGCCTCGCCCGCGGCGATCGCGTCGGCGTTCTCCTTGTTGAACGTGTCGAAGGAGTTCTGCACCGAGTCGAAGATGCCGTCCCAGCCGCCGAGCTGCGTCGGCAGGTAGATGACGGCCACGATGATGACGAGGTAGATCAGGGCGTCCTTGACGAACGCGATCAGCGCCGGTGCGCGTAGTCCGGAGGAGTACGTGTACGCCGCCAGGATCGCGAACGCGATGAACAGCGGGAGGTCCTTCTGGAACCAGTTCGCGTCGCCGCCGCCGATGCCCATGACGTCGAGCACGGCCTGGATGCCGACCAGCTGCAGTGCGATGTACGGCATCGTGGCGAGGATGCCGGTGAAGGCGACCGCGAGCATCAGCGGCCGCGAGTCGTAGCGGCCGCGTACGAAGTCGGCCGGCGTCACGTAGCGGTGTCGGTGCGAGACCGACCACAAGCGGGGCAGGAAGATGAAGATGATCGGGTACAGCACGATCGTGTACGGCACCGCGAAGAAGCCCACCAGGCTGCCGGCGTAGAGCGTTGCCGGCACGGCGATGAACGTGTACGCGGTGTAGATGTCGCCGCCGATCAGGAACCACGCGACGAACGTCCCGAACTTGCGGCCGCCGAGACCCCATTCGTCGAGGCTGTCGAGGGTTGTCGCACGACGCCACCTGGCCGCGAGGAAGCCCATCACGGTGACGACGATGAAGAAGAACAGGAAGACGGTGAGGGCGATGCCATCGACGTCCGACATCAGATCTCCCCCTTCTGCTTCTCATACGCCCGCCGCGCTTGCTCGTACCGCAGCGTGAACCGGTACGCGATCGAGGTCAGCACGACCGTGATGATGACCAGCAGGAACTGGTACCAGTAGAAGAACGGGATGCCCCACAGCTGCGGGTCGACCCTCGTGTACGTGCTGACGAGCAACGGAAGAATGATGCCGATCGCCAGACAGACACCCGCTATCAGCAGGGGTCCGCGTCGTGGCGCCGCGGGAGGTCGATCAGCCATGGCGGCTCCGTCCGGAGTGAGCGAGATCACGGTCCGGGAGGGAGCGTACGCCTTCCCGAGCCGGGTGTGAACAACCACGGACTCTCGGCGCGGATCTGGTCGAGGATCGCCAGCAGCAGGTCGGCACGGTTCGTCGGCGGATCCTTGAACAGCTCCGCATCGTCGCGCAGGTCGGGGAGCCCTTGGACGCCGAGGGCGAGCTGAACGTACAACCCGCGAAGGAAGTTCGAGGTGTTCTGGGCCTCGATGGTCGGCCACTCGCTCGGTGACTCACCGCGACGACGCGCGGGTCGTACCCCGGCACCCAGGCGGGCGATCCAGGGCTCGAGGATGTTCAGCGGCACCTTGCCGCGCTGCAGGATGACGATCACGGTGTACGCGAGGCGGTCGACCTCGCCGTGGCGCCACACGTACTTCGTCGGTGCGAGGAGGCGGTCGGCAATGACGTCGAGCATCACCGTGAGCTCCATCTGCGCAAGGTGCCTCGAGCGTGCGAGCGCGCCGAACAGGTCGGCGCCGTGCGCGATCGCGTGGGCCCATCCGCGGCCGTGGACCCAGCCGCGAAGGTCCTGCTCGCGTACGAGCCACGAGGTGGCCTCGTCGCCCCAACGCATGATCGGTCTCGACGACAGCAGCAGTGCGTTGTTGTCGCGGTTGATGATCTCCCCGAGCACCAGCGCGCTGAACGAACGGCGCAGCACGCTCTCGTCACCGTCGCCGCCGAGGCCGTTGCGAAGCCCGCGGGCGATGCCGTCGCCGAGCCCGACCAGCAGGTCGTCGTACTCGCCGTCGCGGATCCAGCTCGCGAGCAGCGGGTATGCGGTGTCGTCGCGCCATCGTGGGTTCGGGTGTCCGAGCATGGCGACGAGCTCGGTGGTCAGCTCGTCCAGAGGGCGGTCTCGAGGTACGTGCATGCCCGAGTTCATGACGGCTTGCCAGTACGATTCGGACACGGCCCATATCGTCGCACGCCACCCGTGTGACGGACCAGACAGGTGGTGACGGGTGCCCTCCCTGGACGATCTTGCGCGGCATCAGACCACCCTCGACGACAGCGATCTGTACTGGCTGCACAGGCTCATCTCCGACTGGCAGATCCTCGCCGACCTCTCCTTCGCCGATCTCGTCCTCTGGCTTCCCGATGCGGAGGGCAAGGGGTTCTGGGCCGGGGCACAGATGCGGCCGACGACCGCTCCGACGTCGTTCCCCGACGACCTCGTCGGTGCGTTCGTGCCCAAGGGTCGGCGGGCGATCCTGGACCAGGCCTGGGACGAGGAGCGGATCGTGCGCGAGGGCGATCCCGAGTGGCATGACGAGGTGCCGGTGCGCGTCGAGGCGCTCCCCGTCCGACGGGGCAAGCGGGTGCTCGGCGTCATCGCGCGCAACACGAACCTACTGGGCGTACGCACCCCGAGCCGCCTCGAGCTGTCCTACCTCGACACCGCCGCCGAGCTGACGAAGATGATCGCGGCAGGGCGGTTCCCGACGCCAGGCGAGGTCTCGGAGACCGCCGACTCACCACGGGTCGGCGACGGGTTCCTGCGTACCGACGCGGACGGCTCCGTGACGTACGCGAGCCCGAACGCGATCTCGGCATACCGGCGCCTCGGGCTCACCGGCGATCTGCTCGACGTGGAGCTCGCCGAGATCACCGCCGAGCTGGTCGACCTCGGTCGCGCGCCGACGGATGCGGCGGTGGTGACCGCGTTCCGGGGGCAGGTGCCGCAGGAGGTCGAGCTGGAGAGCGACGCGGCGTTCCTGATGGCGCGTACGATCCCGCTGATCTCCGACGAGGGGCCCTCCGGCGCGCTCATCCTGCTGCGCGACGTCACCGAGCTGCGCAGACGCGAGCGTGAGCTGATGAGCAAGGAGGCGACGATCCGGGAGATCCATCACCGCGTGAAGAACAACCTGCAGACCGTCGCTGCCCTGCTGCGGCTCCAGGCTCGCCGCATCAACGTGCCCGAGGGCCGGCAGGCGCTGGAAGAGGCCGAACGTCGCGTCGGTTCGATCGCGATCGTGCACGAGACCCTGAGCCAGAGCTTCGACGAGGCCGTCGACTTCGACGACATCGCCGACCGCCTCGGGTCGATGGTCGCCGACGTCGCGTCGGCGGCGCGGCCCGTACGTACGACGCGCAGCGGCTCCTTCGGCGTGCTGCCGGGTGAGGTGGCGACACCGCTCGCCATGGTGATCACCGAGCTGATGCAGAATGCCGCCGAGCATGCCTTCGACGAGCCGAACGGGACGATCGCGATGCACGTCAACCGAGGCGCTTCGCGTCTCGTCGTCGAGATCGCCGACGACGGTCGTGGCCTTCCGGAGAACTTCGACGCCGCAACGCTGTCCAGCCTCGGCATCTCGATCGTGTCGGCGTTGGTGGAGACGGAGCTGGGTGGGGAGCTGTCGTTCGCGTCCGACCCCGGTTCGGGGACGGTCGTCACCGTGGAGATTCCGTCGCCCTAGCGTCGATGTGGGCGTACGCGGACATGCGTAAGCCCCGCGGGCCTACGGCGACCGCGGGGCTTTGCCGACTCCGTGCTAAGCGGTGCGAATGCGGGCGCGTGCGTTGCGGCGCTTGAGCGCGCGGCGCTCGTCTTCCGACATTCCGCCCCACACGCCGTGATCCTGACCGGACTCGAGCGCCCAGGCAAGACACTGCTCGCGCACCTCGCAGCGACGGCACACCACTTTGGCCTCCTCGATCTGCATGATCGCGGGGCCGGTGTTGCCGATCGGGAAGAACAGCTCCGGGTCTTCGTCGAGACACGCGGAGCGGTTACGCCAATCCACGAGGGCGTCTCCTCTTCATTCGTCAGGGCCCGACGTTCCCGGGCACTGAAAGGGTCAGTGATCTGTTCACGAACGCTTGGGGGTACCCTGAATGTGATACACGCAGTTGGGCACCTGTGAATCCCGTTTCCAGGGCGCCCCGAGTAAGCGCGCCTTGGACGCATTAACACCAATCGTGTCAACAATTGCCGAAAGACACAAGGGTGTTGGCCCTGTTCGGTCGATCACATGTGCCGCGTACGCTGCGTGAGTGGCCGATGATCGCGGGGCGAAAGTGACGCAGAGTGACCCCGGCGGGGGCAAGGATGCCGCCGGCCCGTACCTGCTCGTCGCCTGCCTCGTCGTCGGCCTGCAGGCCGTTGCCCTGTTCGCGTTCGCGGTGCTCGAACTCCTGTCTGCAAAGGCGGATCGGCTCGGGCTCGCAATCAGCACGGGAGTGTTCTTCATCGCGATCGGCGCCGGGCTCGCGGTCTGCGCGATCGCGCTGCGGCGACGTGCGTCATGGGCCCGAGGGCCCATCGTGCTCGCGCAGCTGATCACGCTCGGGCTCGCCTGGAACTTCCGCACCCTCTCCCCGCCAATCGCTGCCATCGTGCTGCTCGTCGTCGCTCTCATCGCGTTGGTCGCACTACTGGCCCCGGCGACGACGGAGGCGCTGACGACCGACGACCGGCGTGGCGACTGAGCCGTCCGCCGCTCAGGCGGTGTCTTGCAGGCCCACCCGCAACTGGTCGAGCGTGCGTGCGAGCAGTCGCGACACGTGCATCTGCGACAGGCCGATCTCGTGCGCGATCTGTGACTGCGTCATCTGATGGAAGAACCGCAGCGACAGAATGCGCCGGTCTCGCGGTTCGAGCGCGGCCAGCAGGGGTTTGAGCGACTCCCGGTACTCAACCTGCTCGAGCTCCTTGTCCTCGGTGCCGATCGCGTCGGCCATGCTCGGGCCGTCCTCGCCACGAGACTCAGGTGCGTCAAGCGACAACGTCGAGTACGCGTTCGCCGACTCGAGGCCTTCGAGGACTTCCTCCTCGGCGACCTCGAGCTGTTCGGCGAGCTCCCCGACGGTGGGTGAGCGTCCGAGTAGCTGGGTGAGGTCTGCCGTCGCGCTCGCCAGCGAGAGCCGCATCTCCTGTAGCCGGCGGGGGACCCGGATCGACCAACCCTTGTCGCGGAAGTGTCGCTTTATCTCGCCGACGACGGTGGGCGTCGCGTACGTCGAGAACTCGACCCCGCGTGTGCACTCGAAGCGGTCGATCGACTTGATCAGGCCGATGACCCCGACCTGGACCAGGTCGTCGTGTGGTTCGCCGCGGTTGCGGAAGCGGCGGGCGAGATGCTCTACAAGGGGGAGGTGCAACGAGACGAGCTGGGCACGTACGCGATCCCGCTCGGCGCCGTCGCCGAGGGCGATGAGTCGGTCGAATGCTCGCCGGGTAAGGCGTTTGACCTCGTCGGGCGAGAGGTCCGTGTGCTCCCCGGCGGTCGGCTCGTCGAGAGTCTGTGATCGGACGTCAACGGTCATCGTCAACCCGCCTTCGCCTTCGAGCCGGCGCGCGTCATCGTCACGACGAGCTCGTCGGGCTCTCGTACGTGTGCGTCGACCGATGTCGTCAACGAGGTCAGCACCATCCAGGCGAACCCGGAGCGTGGAGGCGGCCGCCGGTCGATCACGTGGGCGCTCGCCTCGATCGTCAGGGCACCGTCGTCCACGAAGAATCGGCAGTGCAGATCGGTGCCCGGGATCGCTCGGCTGATCAGGACCGAGCACGCCTCGTCGATGGCGATGCGGAGATCCTCGATGTCATCGATAATGAAGTCTGCGGTGGCCGCCAAGGCGGCGGCGGTAGTGCGTAGGACGGTCAGAAACTCACCCGCGGCAGGTAGCGTGACCTCGGCAGCGGGGCGCTCAGGCATCGTCTCGTACGGCACGGTGCTCCCTCCCTCGTGCGCGATCGGCGCCTTGATTTGAACTCTATGGTTTGATGGGTCCGCTGTGGACGATTCGGCTGCCTGATGTAACTGTTAACGGCGCTGCCTGGCCGCTGTGACACAATGACTCTGGGCAACCCCCGCGATGTCTCCACTCGAGGCCCGATCGGCAGCACTCGAGGCCCACTCATCCATCTAGTTCCAGGGGTGCTGACTCATGGTTGCCGATCACTCCGGCTCCCAGCCCGTCGACTATTCCGACGACCCGGCTTTCGCGCTGCATCGCGGCGGCAAGATGGCGATCGCGCGCACCGTTCCGCTCGACGACGCCGATGACCTTTCGCTCGCGTACACCCCCGGCGTCGCCCGGGTATGCGAGGCGATCGCCGAGAACCCCGACGCGTCGAACGACTACACCTGGGTACCGAACACGGTCGCGGTGGTCACCGACGGGAGCGCGGTGCTCGGTCTCGGCAACATCGGCCCGTCGGCCGCGATGCCCGTGATGGAGGGCAAGGCGGTGCTGTTCAAGCAGTTCGCCGGCGTGGACGCGATCCCGATCTGCCTTGATACACAGGATCCTGACGAGATCGTCGACACGGTCGTACGGCTCGCACCGAGTTTTGGCGGAATCAACCTCGAGGACATCTCGGCGCCGCGTTGCTTCGAGATCGAGGCCCGCGTACAGGAACGACTCGACATCCCGGTCTTCCACGACGACCAGCACGGCACGGCGGTAGTCACACTGGCGGCGCTGCTCAACGCGCTGCGGCTGACCGGCCGGTCAGCCGCCGAGACGCGGGTCGTGATCTCCGGCGCGGGCGCCGCGGGCGTCGCGGTCACCAGGATCCTGATGAGCGCCGGCATCCGGCGGATCTCTGTGGTCGACCGCCAGGGCGTGATCAGCACCAGCCGATCCGATCTGACGCCGGTCAAGCTCCGACTCGCCCAGGACACCAGCGAGTGGGCACGCGCCGGTGAGCTCGTCGACGCACTACGCGATGCCGACGTGTTCATCGGCGTCTCGGGCGGCACTGTCCCGGAAGAGGCCGTCGAGCAGATGGCCGACGACGCCATCGTGTTCGCGCTCGCGAACCCCCACCCCGAGGTCCATCCCGATATCGCCCGCCGTCACGCGCGCGTCGCTGCGACCGGACGCTCCGACTACCCGAACCAGATCAACAACGTGTTGGCGTTCCCCGGCATCTTCCGTGGTGCGCTCGACGTACGCGCTCCGCGGATCTCGGAGGACATGAAGGTCGCGGCGGCCGAGGCGCTAGCCGGCCTGGTCGGTGACCGTCTTGCCGAGGACTACGTGATTCCGGGTGCGTTCGACGAGCGGGTCGCGCCGTCGGTCGCGGCGGCGGTCACCGCCGCCGCCCGCAGGGGCGGTCTGGCCCGAGCCTGATCTGAACCACGCGTCGTACCTGGACGTAGTACGGGGTATGAGACCGATACTGGTCAGTGCGTCCGCCGCCGTGGTGGCGCTCTTGGTCCTGTCGGCGTGCGGAAGCGATGACGAGTCGTCGTCGGGTGGCGACGACGTCGGTGCTGGGCTGACGACGGCTACGGTCGGCGATGTCGGATCGGTGCTGGTCGATGCCGACGGTCACCCGGTCTACACCAACGAGGTCGAGAATCGCGACACGATCAAGTGTGTCCAGACCTGTGTGGACTTCTGGCCGCCGGTCAAGGCCAACGGCGATGTGCCCGACTCGGTCGACGGCGTCGACGGCAGGTTCGCGACGATCATGCGTCCCGACGGCGGTAAGCAGGTCACGCTCGATGGTCAGGCCCTGTACACGTTCGCGGACGACGAGGGCACCGACGCCGTCAAGGGCGACGGATTCGAGGACGACTTCCATGGAAGCCACTTCGTCTGGCACGTCGTCACGGCCTCGGGCTCCGCGAGCTCGGGCGACTCCGATGACGGCGGCGGATACGGCGGCTACTGAGCGCGCTCCGCGGCACGGGGCCGGCGCGACCGCGTGGGGCGGGTATGCCTTAGTGTGCGGGCATGTTCGCCGCGTACGTGAATTCCTTCAGCTCCGAATCGCCGGTCGACGGGCTCGTGCTGGGAGAGCGTCCCGACCCGGTCGCTCCCGACGGCTGGACGATTGTGACAGTCAAGGCCGCGGCCCTGAACCACCATGATCTCTGGTCGCTGCGAGGCGTCGGGCTGCGTGAGGAATCGCTCCCCATGATCCTGGGATGCGACGCTGCCGGTCACGACGAGGACGGTAACGAGGTCATCGTGCACGCGGTGATCAGCGACCCGGCATGGACGGGCGACGAGACGATGGATCCCAAGCGTTCGCTGCTGTCCGAGGTGTACGACGGCACGCTCGCCGACAAGATCGCGATCCCGGCGCGCAACGTCGTGCCGAAGCCGCGCGGGCTGTCGTTCGAGGAGGCAGCATGCCTGCCGACCGCGTGGCTCACGGCGTACCGGATGCTCTTCACGCAAGCAGACCTGAACCCGGGCGACACGGTGCTGATCCAGGGCGCCGGTGGTGGCGTGGCGACCGCCGCGATCAGCCTCGCGCGCGAGGCGGGTATGCGGGTGTACGCGACGAGCCGCGACGAGTCGAAACGCGCCAAGGCGCTGGAGATCGGGGCGCACGACGTGTTCGAGCCCGGAGCTCGGTTGCCGCGCCGCGTCGATGCGGTGATGGAGACGGTGGGCGCCGCGACGTGGTCGCACTCGATCAAGTCGCTGCGACCCGGCGGCACGGTCGTGATGTGCGGTGCGACGTCGGGCTTCACCCCCGAGCGTGGCGAGCTGAACCGCATCTTCGCGCTGCAGCTGCGCGTACACGGCTCGACGATGGGCACGAAGGGCGAGCTGGCAGCGCTCGCGGACTTCATGGACGTCTCCGGCCTGCGCCCGCTGATCGACCGCGTGCTGCCGATGGAGCAGGCCGATCAGGGGCTGCGCGCGATGGACGAAGGCCGCGTCTTCGGCAAGATCGTCGTCACCCGCTGAACTCAGCGGTGCTTGAAGTCGGGCTTGCGCTTCTCCACGAACGCCGCCATGCCCTCGGCCTTGTCCTCGGTCGCGAACGTGCCGTAGAACAGCCGGCGCTCGAAGCGCACGCCCTCGGTGAGTGTCGACTCGTACGCCCGGTTGACGGCCTCCTTAGCCGCCTTGGCCGCCACCTGCGACATCGAGGCGATCTTCGCGGCGACCTTCGACGCATCGTCGAGCAGGTCGTCGGCGGGTACGACGCGCGCGACCAGGCCGGAGCGCTCCGCCTCGTCGGCGTCCATC
Organism: Solicola gregarius; assembly: GCF_025790165.1. Classification (GTDB taxonomy): domain Bacteria; phylum Actinomycetota; class Actinomycetes; order Propionibacteriales; family Nocardioidaceae; genus Solicola; species Solicola gregarius. The sequence goes on along the minus strand of NZ_CP094970.1, from coordinate 551,145 downwards.
ATCCGCCCGGTGAGACAGAGGTCCATCGCCTTGGCCTTGCCGACGGCGCGGGTGAGGCGCTGTGACCCGCCCATGCCGGGGATGACGCCGAGCGTGATCTCGGGCTGGCCGAACTTCGCGGAGTCGGCGGCGACGATCAGGTCGCACATCATCGCCAACTCGCAGCCGCCGCCGAGCGCGTACCCCGCCACCGCCGCCACGATCGGCGTCCCGATGTCGCCGACCCGGTCCCACTGGCCGAACAGCTCGCCCGCGTACGCGTCGACGTACGTCAAGGGCTGCATCGCCTTGATGTCGGCGCCCGCCGCGAACGCCTTGGCGGAGCCGGTGAGCACGATGCACCCGATCGCCTCGTCGGCGTCGAATGACCGCGCTGCGTCGACGACCTCGTGCATGACGTCGAAGTTCAAGGCGTTGAGCGCTTCCGGGCGATTCAGGGTGATCCAGCCGACGGGCCCCTTGGCCTCGACCAGGATCGTCTCGTAGCTCATGCACTAACCTTCCTGCGAGCGTTCGCGGACGTCGTTGATGATGTCGGAGAAGTCCTTGTGCGGGTCGTGGGTGCCCACGAGCCGCTCGTAGATCTTGGTCGCATGGGCGCCGAGCTCGGTGTCCACACCGCTCGACCCCGCAGCGGCCTGGGAGAGCAGCAGGTCCTTGAGCATCAGCTGAGACGCGAACCCCGCCTGGTAGTCGCGGTTCGCCGGACTACTCGGCACCGGCCCGGGCACCGGGCAGTTCGTCGTCAACGCCCAGCACTGGCCCGAGGCATTGGCCGCGACGTCGAACAGCGCCTGGTGGGTCAGCCCGAGCTTCTCGCCGAGCACGAAGCCCTCGGAGACGCCGATCATGGAGATGGCGAGCATGAGGTTGTTACAGATCTTGGCGGCCTGGCCCGCACCCGGATCGCCGCAATGCACGACTCGTTTGCCCATGACCTCGAAATACGGGCGCGCGACCTCGAACGCCTCCGACGTGCCACCGACCATGAAGGTCAGCGTTCCGGCCTCGGCGCCCACTACACCGCCGGACACGGGAGCGTCGACGGACAGGAAGCCGGCGTCCTGGGCGAGTCGATGTGCCGCGCGCGCATCGTCGACCGAGATCGTCGAGCAGTCGAGGAACGCCGTGCCCGGCGTGGCCGCGGCGATGATGCCGTCGGGGCCGCCGTAGAGGCCCTGAACCTGCTCGCCGGACTGCAACATCGTGATGACGACGTCCGCGCCGGCGGCCGCGACGGACGCCGACTCCGCGATGCCGACGCCCTTGGCTGCCGCCTTCTCGCACAGCTCGGGGACGATGTCGTACCCGTGCACGTCGTGCCCGGCCTTCGTGAGGTTGACGGACATGTGGTGGCCCATGTTGCCCAGGCCGATCACTGCGATGGCGGTCATCGTCTTTCCTTCCGGTTGAGGTCGGGCTGGAATACCGCGTCGACGTCCGCACCGGCGACGTCGGCGAGGCTGTCGGGCTGCCAGTGGGGGTTGCGATCCTTGTCGATGACCGCCGCGCGTACGCCCTCGCGGAAGTCGGGGCGGCGGATCAGCGCGAGCGACAGGGTCAGGTCTTGCTCGAGGGACTGCTCGACGCGGTCGAACGAGCGCGCGTTCCGGAGGGCGCGAAGGGTGACCGCGAGCGAGAACGGCGCCGCGCGGTCGAGCGCTTCGAGGGTACGTCGGTCGCCGGCCCGTGTCAGGTCGCCGCGGATCTCTGCGATGGTGTCGTGCGCGAAGCACCGACCGATCGTCGTACGGTCGAGCGCGGACTCCGGCGGCGAGCCACCGGTCAACGCCGCGATCGCCTCGTCGGCGGGTTCGTCGGCGAGGCGGCGGACCAGCTCCTCGATGCGTTCGCTCGGCACGTACGTGTCGGCGAGCCCGACCGTGATCGCATCGGTTGCGTTGAGCGGGATCCCGGTCAACGCGGCGTACGTGCCGAGCTCGTCGGGGGAGTGCGACAAGATGATGCTGGTGCCCACATCGGGGGTGTATCCGATTGTCACCTCGGGCATGCCGACCTTCGTCGTCTCCGTGACGATGCGGTGGCTCGCGTGTGCGGACACCCCGACGCCGCCGCCCATGACGACGCCGTCCATCACCGCGACGTACGGCTTGGGGTAGCCCGCGACCAGCGCGTCGAGGGCGTACTCGCGTCGCCAGAAGGTCTCCGCGTGGTCGAGGTCGCCGGTGGTGGTGGCGTCGTACAACGTGCGGATGTCGCCGCCCGCGCACAGTCCGCGATCACCCGCGCCGGTGAGCGCAACGGTCTCGACCGAGTCGTCCTCGGCCCAGGCCTCGAGCGCCTCCGACATCGTGTCGACCATCGCGAGCGTGAGCGCGTTGATCGCCTTCGGGCGGTTCAGGACGAGGTGGCCGAGCCGGCCCTTGGTCTCTACCAGGACCTCCGGCTCGGAGCCCGTCACGACGCGACCTTGGGCGTGCGCTGCGCCCGGGAGATGATCACGCGCATGATCTCGTTGGTCCCTTCGAGAATCTGGTGTACGCGCAGGTCGCGGACGATCTTCTCGATGCCGTACTCGTGCAGGTAGCCGTATCCACCGTGCAGCTGCAGGGCGTCGTTGGCGATGCCGAAGCAGGTGTCGGTGACGTGTCGCTTGGCCATCGCGCACAGCTCGGTCGCGCGCCGGTCGTCGTCGTCGAGCGCGCGAGCCGCCCGGTGCAGCAGCAGCCGGGCAGCCTCGAGCTCGGTGGCCATGTCGGCAATGCGGAACTGCGTCGCCTGGAACTCCGCGACCGATCGTCCGAACGCCCTGCGCTGCTCGACGTACGCGAGCGCCTTGTCGTAGGCGGCCTGCGCGCCGCCGAGGGAGGATGCTGCGATGTTGACGCGCCCGCCGTCGAGGCCGCTCATCGCGATGGCGAACCCCATGCCCTCGCCGGCCAGGAGGTTCTCGGCCGGTACGCGAACGTCGTCGAAACGCACCTCGCGGGTGGGCTGGGCGTTCCAGCCCATCTTGAGCTCGTCGGCGCCGAACGAGAGTCCGGGCGTGCCGTTCTCGACGACGAACGCGGTGATGCCGCGCGCTCCGTCATCGCTGGTGCGCGCCATCACGACGTACGTGCCGGAGGTGCCTGAGCCGGAGATGAACTGCTTTGCGCCGTTCAGCACGTACGTATCGCCGTCACGCCGGGCGCGGGTACGCAGCGCGGCCGCATCGGACCCGGCCTCCGCCTCCGTCAGGCAGTAGCTGCCGAACTCCGCCATCGAGCACAGGTCGGGCAACCAGCGCCGGCGCTGCTCGTCGTTGCCGAAGCGGTCGATCATGCCGGCCACCATGTTGTGGATCGAGATGTAGCTCGCTATCGACGGGCAGCCGTATGCGAGCCCCTCGATGATCAACGCCGCCTCGAGCCTCGACAGCCCGCTCCCGCCGACGTCGTCGCCGACGTAGATGCCGCCCATGCCGAGGTCGGCGGCACGGCGTAGGACATCGACCGGAAACTCCTTCTTGAGGTCCCACTCGAGCGCGTACGGAGCGATCTGTTCGCGCCCGAAGTCGGCGGCGAGCGCGAACAGGTCCGTCTGCTCCTCGGTGAGGCCGTAGATCTCAGTGGGCAAGGTTGACCGACACCTGTTTGCGCTGGGTGAAGCTGTCGAGCATGCCCTCGAGCGAGAACTCCCGGCCGATGCCCGACTGCTTGAACCCGCCGTACGACTGACCGAGCACCTGGCCGCCGCCCTGGTTGACCTGGACCCACCCGGCGTCGAGCCGGTGCGCGGTACGTAGCGCCGCGCCCATGTCGTGGGACCAGACGAACCCCGCGAGACCGTAGTGGGTCTCGTTGGCCATGGCGATCACGTCGTCCTCGTCCTTCCACGGGATCGCCACGACCACCGGGCCGAAGATCTCCTCCTGGGCGACGCGCCAGTCGTTGGCGACGTTCGCGATCACGGTCGGCTGCACGTAGTTGCCACCGGACAATGGGCCGTCCTTCGGTGGTACGCCGCCGATCGTGATGCGCGCGCCGGCCTGGCTCTCGCCGTCGGCGATGTAGTCGCAGACCTTGTCGAACTGCTTGGTGTTCACAATGGCGCCCATATCGGTCGCCTCGTCGAGTGGGTCGCCGACGACCAGCTTGGAGAGCCGCTCGGTGAGCTTGTCGATGAAGCTGTCGAAGATCGACTCGTGCAGGAACAGCCGCGAGCCGGCTGTGCACGACTGGCCCTGGCGGAAGAAGCGCACGCCGGCGATCGTGCCGTCGACCACCCAGTCCTCGTCGGCGTCGGGGAACACCACCTGCGGGCTCTTGCCGCCGAGCTCGAGGGAGACGGGTACGACGCGCTCGGATGCGACCTCCATGACCCGTTTGCCGACCGCGGTGGAGCCGGTGAACGACAGCTTGTCGACACCCGGGTGGTGGCTGAGCGCCTCGCCCGCCTCGGTGCCGTAGCCGGTGACGACGTTGAGGACGCCGGCGGGCAGGTGCTCCTGGCACTTGCGTACGACGGCCAGGATCGCGAGCGGGGCGTCTTCGGCGAGCTTGAGCACGAGGGTGTTGCCCATCGTGATGGCCGGCGCGATCTTGAGGGCCGACAGCATCAGCGGCGCGTTCCACGGGACGATCGCGCCGACGACGCCGAGCGGCTCGCGGCGGGTGTAGTCGAGGATCAGGTCGCCTCGGGGCTGGGTCTCGCCCTTCGCCTCGGCGGCGAGCCCGCTGAAGTAGCGGAACGCGTCGACCACGAAGGCCGACTCGCCGCGGGTCTGCGTACGGATCGCGTTGCCGTTCTCGAGCGCGGAGAGCCTCGCGATCCGTTCGAGCTCGGGTTCGAGTGCGTCGGCGATGCGCCGGAACGCGTCGCCGCGCTCGCGGGGCGGGGTCGCGCGCCAGGCTGGCTGGGCGGCGCGGGCGGCGCGTACCGCCTTGTCCACGTCCGCCTCGCCGCCGCGCGGCACCTGCCCGATGACCGCGTGGTCGCGAGGCGACTCGATCTCGATCACGCGCCCGTCGGCCGCGTCGACCCACGCTCCGTCGATCAGCATCTGCTCGCGAATGTCTGTTTCGGTCATGGCTCCTCGGCTCACTCGGGATACGTGCGGATCGTGGGCGTGCGCGTACGACTGCGCCGCGTCGCCGATGATAGTAGGACTTCCAAGTATTGGAAACCCTAGGACCGTAACAGACCGCCGAGGTACGTCGTCCGGCCAATAGCGGGTGGGCGGATTGGCGGGAGGACGTACCTCGGCGAGTCCGGCACTCCGAAGACTCGGGCGGAGCTCAGTCGAAGTCGCCGGCGTCGCGGCGGAGGTTGGTGAGCACCGAGACGAGGGCGTCGACGTCGTCGGGTTTCAGCCCCGGCTCCGCGAACACCTTCGCGTTGAGCTGACCGGTCGCCGCCTTGCACTTCGCGCGGCCGGCCGCGGTCAGCTCGACGAGTACGCCACGGCGATCGTCGGGATGCGGTAGCCGGCGGACGAGCCCGGCCGACTCCAACCTGTCGACGGCGTTCGTCACGCTCGTCGGATGTACCTGCAGCAACGAGCTCGCCCGCGACATCGGCAGGGCGCCCTTGCGGGTGAACGAGAGCAACGCGAGCAGCTCGTACCGCGCGAAGGTGAGGTCGAACGGCTTCAGCACCTCGTGTACGCGCGCGAGCATGATCTGCTGGGCTCGCATCACCGACGTCACCGCGGCCATGCCGTCGGCGACGTCACCCCACCCGTGCGCAACCCACTGGCGGCGCGCCTCGGAGATGGGGTCGCGCGGATGGTCCTGCTGCTCGGGCACCTACCTACTCTAGGCGAATGCCTGCTGCAGCAGCGTCTTCTGCTCCTCGAGGTGGCGCGAGTGCTGCCCGACCGCGGGCGACGACGACTCGGGTCGCGACACCCGGTAGAACGGCAGGCCGTTCAGCGAGCCGCTCAGGTGCAGTGCCATGTGCGGCCACGGACCCTGGTTCGCGGGCTCGTCCTGCACCCAGCGCACCTCGGCGAGGTTGGCGTACTTCGCCAGCTCCACCTGGATCTCCGCGACCGGGCGCGGGTAGAGCCGCTCGATCCGGACGATCGCCGTACGCGGGTCGTCGCCCTCGCGGTTGGCCCGCTCGGCGATGAGGTCGTAGTAGACCCGGCCCGAGCACAGGATCATCCGCTCGACGGCTTCGGCGCGTACGGCGGGGTCACCGATCACCGGCGCGAATGTGCCGGAAGTGAAGTCGTCGGGCATCGACACGGCTTCCTTGCGGCGCAGCAGCTGCTTCGGCGTGAACACGATGAGCGGCCGGTGCTGGCTACGGAGGTTCTGCTGTCGCAGCAGGTGGAAGTACGACGCAGGCGTCGACGGCTGCGCGACCGTGAACTGGTCGTTCGCGGCCAGGCCGAGGAACCGCTCGATCCGCGCCGACGAGTGGTCGGGCCCTTGGCCCTCGTACCCGTGCGGCAGCAGCAGCACGACGCCGGACTTCTGGTTCCACTTGGCTTCGCTGGCACTGATGTACTCGTCGATAACGCTCTGCGCGCCGTTGACGAAGTCGCCGAACTGCGCCTCCCAGATCGTCAGTGCCTCGGGCCGTGCGACCGAGTAGCCGTAGTCGAAGCCGAGCGCCGCGTACTCCGAGAGCAGCGAGTCGTAAACGTAGAACGGCGCTTGGTTGTCGGAGAGGTTCGAGAGCGGGGTCCACTCGCTCGCGTTGTTGCGGTCGATGATGGTGGCGAACCGTTGTACGAACGTGCCGCGCCGGGAGTCCTGTCCGGCCAGGCGTACGGGACGGCCGTCGAGCAGTAGTGCGCCGAACGCCAGGATCTCGCCGGTCGCCCAGTCGATCGGGCCCTGTTCCATCGCCGCGGCGCGCCGGTTGAGCTGGGGGAGCACCTTCGGGTGCACCGTGAAGCCCTGGGGCGCGTTGGTGTAGGCGTTCGCGATGAGCTTGAGGGTGTCGGGGGTGACCGCCGACTCGGGGCCACCACCGGGCGCCTCGGGCTTCTCGGGGTAGTCCGGCCTCGTCTCGTACTCCGGCGGCGACGACGTCGCCTCGCGGACCTCGGTGAACACCCGCTCCAGCTGCTTCTGGTAGTCGTTGAGCGCCGACTCGGCGTCGTCCATCGTGATGTCACCACGGCCGACGAGTGCCTCGGTGTAGCGCTTACGCACCGAACGCTTGCTGTTGATGATGTCGTACATCAACGGCTGCGTGAAGCTCGGGTCGTCGCCCTCGTTGTGGCCACGGCGGCGGTAGCAGAGCAGATCGATCACGACGTCCTTGTTGAACGCCTGGCGGTACTCGAACGCCAACCGGGAAACGCGGATGCAGGCCTCGGGATCGTCGCTGTTGACGTGGAAGATCGGCGCCTGGACCATCCGGGCGACATCGGTGCAGTACAGCGAGGAGCGCGAGGACGCCGGCGAGGTGGTGAAGCCGACCTGGTTGTTCACGATGACGTGCACCGTGCCGCCAGTGCGGTATCCGCGCAGCTGCGACAGGTTGAGGGTCTCTGCGACTACTCCCTGGCCGGCGAAGGCCGCGTCACCGTGGACGAGGACCGGTAGCACAGGGTACTCCGCACCGCGGTTGAGGAGGTCCTGCTTGGCGCGGGCGATGCCCTCGAGCACCGGGTCGACGGTCTCCAGGTGGGACGGGTTCGCCGCGACCGACACCTTGATCGTGTCGCCCTCCTGGCCGACGAACTCGCCCTCGGCACCCAGGTGGTACTTGACGTCGCCGGAGCCCTGCACCGTACGCGGGTCGATGTTGCCCTCGAACTCGCGGAAGATCTGCCCGACGGACTTGCCGACGATGTTGACGAGCACGTTGAGCCGGCCGCGGTGGGCCATGCCCATCGTGACCTCGTCGAGCCCGGACTGAGCCGCGGCGTCGACGATCTCGTCGAGGACGGGGATCGTCGTCTCGCCACCCTCGAGGCTGAACCGCTTCTGGCCGACGAACTTCGTCTGCAGGAAGGTCTCGAACGCCTCGGCCTGGTTCAGCTTGTGCAGGATGCGCAGCTGCTCCTCGCGAGGCGGCTTCTGGTGCGGCTGCTCCACGCGCTCCTGGATCCAGCGGCGCTGCTCGGGGTCCTGGATGTGCATGTACTCGATGCCGATGGTGCGGCAGTACGAGTCGCGCAGGATGCCGAGGATGTCGCGCAGCTTCATGAACCGCCGCCCGCCGCCGAACGACCCGGTGGCGAACTCGCGCTCGAGGTCCCAAAGGGTCAGGTCATGCGTGGCGGTGTCGAGGTCGGGGTGGCTGCGCTGGCGGTACTCCAGCGGATCGGTATCGGCCATCATGTGGCCGCGTACGCGGAAGGCATGGATGAGCTCGAGCACCCGCGCCTGCTTGTGCACCTCGTCGTCGTGGCTGACGGCGATGTCTTGTGCCCAGCGGATCGGCTCGTACGGGATGCGCAGGGCGGCGAAGATCTCGTCGTAGAAGCCGTCCTCGCCGAGGAGCAGCTGGTGGAGCCGGCGCAGGAAGTCGCCCGACTGGGCGCCCTGGATGACCCGGTGGTCGTACGTCGAGGTGAGCGTCATCATCTTGGACACGGCCATCTGGTTGATGGTGTGTGCGGATGCGCCCTGGAACTCCGGTGGGTAGTCCATCGAGCCGACACCGACGATGCAGCCCTGGCCCTTCATCAGCCGCGGCACCGAGTGGTTGGTGCCGATCGTGCCCGGGTTGGTCAGGCTGACGGTCGTACCCATGAAGTCGTCGACGGCCAGCTTGCCGTCGCGAGCCTTGCGGACGATCTGCTCGTACGCGCTCCAGAACTCCGCGAAGCCCATCGTCTCCGCGCCCTTGATCGAGGGCACGACGAGCTGTCGGGTGCCGTCGGGCTTGGCGAGGTCGATCGCGAGGCCGAGGTTGACATGCTCGGGCCGCAGCAGGGTCGGCTTACCGTCGACGACGTCGTAGCCGTAGTTCATCTCGGGCATCTGGTGCAGCGCCTTGACGATCGCGTACCCGATGATGTGCGTGAACGACACCTTGCCGCCGCGGGCGCGAGCGAGGTGGTTGTTGATCACGATCCGGTTGTCGATCAGCAGCTTGACCGGAACCGAGCGAACGCTGGTCGCGGTCGGCACCTCGAGGCTGGTGTCCATGTTGGTGGCGGTGCGTGCGGCGGCGCCCCTCAGGCGTACCTGCTCGACCTCACCGGCGCTCGGCTTCGAGTCGGTGGTGGCGGTCGTCGTCGTGGCGGTCTTCGGCTGCGTCTGCGGCTTGCCGACCACGCGGCCGCTCGGCTGCGGCTTCTCCGACGGCTTGCTCGCGGTTGCGTCCGCGGCCGGGTCGGGCGGTGTGGCGACCGGCGTCGGCGGCGCACTCGGGGCGGGCGTCGTCGCCGTGTTCGTAGCGGCCGGGCGGGTGCCGTTGGTGTCGGCGCCGCCTTCGAAGAACGCCCGCCATGCCGGGTCGACGGCGGCCGGGTCGGTCTTGTACTGCTCGCGCATCTGGTCGACGAGCCATTCGTTGCTACCGAACTCTTGCTGAGCTGAATCGTGCGAGGACTCGGCCACGGCCTCGATCGCCTCTTCCGCTGGGTGTGTGGCTGGGAGAAGTTGTGGTTCCAGGCTATCCCGTGGCCCCAGCGAACCGCACTCGGGATCGGGTGACCCGGCACACGTCCGGCGGTGCCCAGTCGACCGCGATCTCGGGCCTGATCGCCCGCGTCCGGGCGTACACGTGGCATGGTGCGATGGAGTCTAGAGTCGCAACGCGCCGACCAGCGCGGACGTACGAGAGCGAGAGGGCACAAATGGTCGACACCACTGTTCCGGGCGGCACCTTCACGATGGCCGAGGATCTGACGGTCACCCGCATGGGCTACGGGGCGATGCAGCTCGCCGGCCCCCACGTGCTCGGGCCGCCCGCCGACCGCGACGAGGCGCTCGCCGTGCTTCGGGAGGCCGTACGCCTCGGCATCACGCACATCGACACCAGCGACTATTACGGCCCGTACGTCACCAACGAGATCATCCGGGAGGCGCTGCACCCGTATCCGGACTCCTTGCACATCGTGACGAAGGTCGGGGCGTTGCGCGACGCCGACGGTGGCTGGCCGACGGCCCTTGCTCCCGAGCAGCTGCGACGGGCGGTGCACGACAACCTCGAGCACCTCGGGTTGGAAGCGATCGACGTCGTCAACCTGCGGGTCGGCGACTTCGACAGCCCTTCGCCGGGTTCCCTCGCCGAGCCGTTCACCGCGCTCGCGGAGCTGCAGCAGGAGGGACTGATCAGGCATCTGGGCGTGTCCACGGTGAATGCCGAGCAGGTTGCCGAGGCGCAGTCGATCGCGCCGGTTGTATGCGTGCAGAACCACTACAACATCGCCAACCGCGCGGACGACGACCTGATCGACTCTCTCGACGAGCAGGGCATCGCGTACGTCCCGTACTTTCCGCTCGGCGGCTTCTCGCCCTTGCAGTCCGAGGTCCTGAGCACCGTTGCCGCCAACGTCGGGGCATCGCCGCTGGCCGTCGCGCTCGCGTGGTTGCTGCAGCGTTCCCCGAACATCCTGCTGATACCCGGCACCTCGTCCGTCGCGCACCTTCGCGAGAACGTCGCTGGTGCCGGCCTCGAACTACCTGCGGCCGAGCTGGCGAAGCTGGACGGCATCGCCTCCTGACCGCAGCGACCGTCAGGTTTCGGTGACGGGCGCCTGCCAGATCGCGACGATCGCGTCGATCAGGCCGGCGCCGGTCGCGGCCCAGGTCGGGCGGCGGCTCGGTGTGCCGTCGGCGAGTGCTCGCTCGCGCTCGGCGCAGATGTGCGTGATGAGGTTGCGGGCCATGTCGTGGCGCTCGGCGCGTACGTCGTCGGGGAGGTCGGGCGAGCAGCGGCGAATACGGTCGACGACCTCACGTACGGACGTCGTCGACGCCTCCTCGACGATCAGCGCGCGAAGCGCCGGGTCGGTGGTGAGCTGCGCGTTGAAGCGGGCGAACCAGGTCGGATCCTCCAGCGCGTCCAGATGCGCGGTCATCGGCAGCACCAGGCAACCGACCCAGTCGCGGATGTCGGTGGATTCGCCCGCCCGGGCAACGAGGCTCTCGCGACGCTGCTCCAGTGGCCCGAAATGCCGACGGACGATCGCGCTTACGAGGTCGAGCTTGTCGCCGAAGTGGTAGCCGACCGCGGTGTTGTTGCCCTGGCCGGCGGCGACGCTGACCTGTCGGTTCGACACGGAGAACACGCCGCGCTCGGCGAAAAGGCGCTCGGCCGTGTTCAAGATCCGCCCGCGGGTTGCACTGACCCGATCGGTTCGTACGCCACCGTCCCGCGCTGCGCTCACCTGTGTCGTACCTCTCACCAGCAAGTTGTGTTCCGAAACCTGATCCGTACCCTAGATTCGTCACGCTACTTCAGTCAGTTGACTTAAAGCATCCCGGGCCCCGCCATTCCTTCAGGAGAACACCATGCCGCATGCCCCGACGACGATCGCCGAGGCCGAGACACAACCCGCCCGGCAGGCGAACGTCGTCGTGGCGGTGTTGGCGTTCGCCGGCATCGTCGTCTCGCTGATGCAGACCCTGGTCGTACCGCTGATCCCCGAGCTGCCCTCCCTGCTGCACGCCTCCTCCTCGGATGCGGCGTGGGCGATCACCGCGACGCTCCTCGCGGCGGCCGTGGCGACACCGACCATGGGTCGCCTCGGCGACATGTACGGCAAGCGCGGCATGCTGGTGGTCAGCCTGGTCGCCCTGGTGGTCGGCTCGGTCATCGGTGCGATGAGCGACAGCCTGGTGCCGATGATCGTCGGCAGATCGCTCCAGGGCCTCTCCGCCGGCGTGATCGCCCTCGGCATCAGCATCATGCGCGACGAGCTGCCCCGTGAGCGGCTCGGCTCGGCCACCGCACTGATGAGTGCCTCGCTCGGCGTGGGAGGGGCGCTCGGCCTGCCCGCGGCGGCCTTTCTGGCGGAGAACGCCGACTGGCACCTGCTGTTCTGGACCGCTGCCGTGCTCGGAGGGCTGGCGCTGGTTCTCGTGCTGGTCCTCGTTCCCGAGTCACAGGTGCGGACGGGCGGGCGGTTCGATGCCGTCGGCGCCGTCGGCCTCTCCGCCGCCCTCGTGTGCCTGTTGCTCGCGATCTCGAAGGGGGCCGACTGGGGGTGGGCCAGTGGGCTCACGACCGGTCTGTTCGTCGCCGCCGCGTCGGTCCTGCTGGTGTGGGGGTGGTGGGAGCTGCGTACGTCGGAGCCGCTCGTCGACCTGCGTACGGCCGCGCGGCGGCAGGTCCTGCTGACGAATGCGGCATCGGCGGTGTTCGGCTTCGCGATGTTCGCGATGACGCTGGTGCTCCCGCAGCTGCTCCAGCTGCCCGAAGCGACCGGGTTCGGGCTCGGGCGCGGCATGATGACGGTCGGCCTGGTGATGGCGCCGTCCGGCCTCGTCATGATGGCGATGGCGCCGTTGTCGGCTCGGATCTCGCGTACCCGCGGGCCCAAGGTCACGCTGATGTGGGGCGCTGTCGTCGTCGCGTGTGGGTACGCGCTGAATGTCGTCCTGATGTCGCAGATCTGGCATCTCGTGCTGGCGTCGTGCGTCATCGGGGCCGGCATCGGACTCGCGTACGGCGCCATGCCTGCTCTCGTGATGGCAGCGGTTCCGGTTTCGGAGACGGCGGCGGCCAACAGCCTGAACACCCTCATGCGCTCGATCGGTACCTCGGTGTCGAGCGCGGTGGCCGGCGCGGTCCTCGCCGGGATGACGCTCAGCCTCGGTGCCGTCGCCGTGCCCTCGCAGGACGGCTTCCGTGTGGTGATGGCCCTCGGTGCTGCCGCCGCGCTGGCCGCCCTTGTCGTCGCGTCCTTCCTGCCGGGCAAGGACTCTGCCGACGCGCACTAGCACTCTCCGCTGCGCTCGCATGCGTCGCGGAATGGCACTGTGTCCCGGCCGGTTGGAACGGGTCCAGGGGTACGCGACGCGACGGAGGGAATGGCGTGATGGTGAGTCGAGACGCGGCGATCGGCATCGCGGTCGTGGAGCTCGGACTGGTGTTGATGCCCGGGCCGAACATGATCTATCTCGTGTCGAGGTCGATGATCCAAGGACGGATGGCCGGCCTGGTCTCGCTGCTCGGCGTTGCGTGCGGCTTCCTGGTCTACCTCGCGGCCGCGACGGCCGGGCTGTCGGCCGTGTTCGTCGCCGTGCCCGGCGCTTACACGGTGCTGAAGCTCGTCGGCGCCGCGTACCTGCTCTACCTGGCGTGGCAGGCCATCCGCCCCGGCGGGCGCTCGGCCTTCGAGCCGGCCGCGCTGGCGCCGGACTCGAACCGGCGGCTGTTCGTCATGGGGCTGGTGACCAACCTGCTCAACCCCAAGATCGCCATCCTGTACGTGTCGCTGCTGCCGCAGTTCATCGACCATGAACGCGGCGCCGTTGCAGCGCAGAGCCTGGTGCTGGGCAGCATCCAGGTCGGAGTCGCGGTGACGGTGAACGGCGTCATCGTGCTCGTCGCGGGTGGTCTCGCGACCTTCTTGGTCGCGCGGCCATTGTGGCTTCGCGTTCAGCGGTACGTCATGGGCGGCGTACTCGGAGCGCTTGCCGTCCGGTTGGCGGTCGCTCGCCACTCGCCGGCGACGAGCTAGCGGGCTTCTCTGCCTCGGACCGCCGCGGCGATGTCGGCGGGTGAGCCTTGCCAGGGCGTGCCGTGCCCGGGCAGCACCCAGGAGGCCTGTATGCCTGCGAGCCGGTCGAGCGACTCGAGAGCGAGCTGCGGATCGTCGGTGAAGGGCGCGGGCTGCGGCCCGGCGGCGCCGGTGAGTACATGCCGCGTCGTCAGCGCGTCGCCGACGAAGACGGCGTCCACGGCGGGGACGTGGACGGCGACGCTGCCGGGGGAGTGGCCCGGCATTGCGATGATCGTGGGTGAGCCGGGAAGGTCCAGCGCGTCGCCATCGTGCATCTCGGTGACCTCGCGTACGTACCTCGTGCGGATGCCGTTCTTGCGGAGCGCATAGGCGAAGAACCCGACCGCTGCGCCTGCGCGCATCGGTGGTGTCGAGACCTTGGGTTTCTTGCCGGTGCGCGCTCGATCGGCGTCTGCGGCATGGACGAAGACCGGCACGTCGTACTCCCGGCGGAGCCGTTCGGCGAACCCGATGTGGTCACTGTCGCCGTGCGTGAGGACGAGGCCCCGGATGTCGGAGGGCGACTTCTCCAGCGATGCGAGTTCCTTCTGCAGGTCGCGCCAGAGACCGGGTAGCCCGGCGTCGATGAGCGTGATGCCGTCCGGGGTGTCGACGAGGTACGCGGCGACGATGTCGTTGCCGATGCGGTGGAGGTTCGGTGCGAGCTTCACGGAAGCGCCTTCGGTCTTGAGCAGTGGTACGATAGCTATCGTACGTAGCCATCATGGCTAATGTCAATAGCCGGAGGGTGGGTTCATGCCGACGCCGAATCGCACCTCGCTCGCGGAGATCGTCTCCGTCGGTCGAGACCTGCTCGAGGAGGGTGGGCCGACGTCGCTCACCATGCAGCGGGTCGCCGAGCGGGTCGGTGTCCGGGCGCCCTCGCTGTACAAGCGCGTACGCGATCGCGATGCCCTCCTCCGGGCCGTGGCCGCGGCAACCGCCGGGGACCTGACCGAACGCCTCGCTGCATCCGACGGCACGCTCGACTCGGTCGTTCGCGCGTACCGGGCGTTCGCCCACGAGCGGCCCGAGGGCTTCCGCCTGCTGCTCACGCCGCTCGCGCCCGGCGAGGCGTTGGATCGGGCAGCAGCGCCGGTCCTTTCGGCGACGCGCCGGCTCGTGGGCACCGATGCCTTGGAGGCGGCTCGGCTCGTGACGGCCTGGATGACCGGTTTCATCCAGATGGAGCTGACGGGCGCGTTCCGGATGGGCGGCGACGTGGATCGTGCGTTCGAGTACGGGCTCGAGCGCCTGCGGGCCGGGCTGGAGAGCCCGTGAGAAGGCGCGCGCAGCTCGTTGTTGCCCTGTCGTGACGGGGCACGCTTTCCTCGCTATGCTGGAATAATCGCGGCTAGATCGCCGATATGACCGGATGATATTCGTGAGGAGATGAGCATGACCGCAGAATCTGTAGTGGCCCCGCAGATGGTGTCCGCCCGGGTTGAGCCGAGCGAGGTGCGTGAGAGCCTGTCGCGGCACATGCTGACCGACGGCTTCCGGCTGGTGCTCGACCCGGTTGCGTCGCAGGGCTCGTGGCTCGTCGACGCTGTGAGCGGCGAGCGCTTCCTCGACCTGTACACGTTCTTCGCGTCCTCGCCGCTCGGCTGCAACCCCGCCGAGCTCGTCGAGGACCAGGAGTTCATGGCCGAGCTGGCCAAGATCGCCGCGAACAAGCCCGCCAACTCCGACATCTACAGCTCCGAGCTCGCGGAGTTCGTCGAGACGTTCGACCGCGTGCTCGGTGACCCGGCACTGCCGTACCTGTTCTTCGTCGAGGGCGGCGGCCTCGCGGTCGAGAACGCACTCAAGGTCGCCTTCGACTGGAAGAGCCGGCAGAACGAAACCGCCGGGCGCTCGCGTGACCTGGGCACCAAGGTGCTGCACCTGACGCGGGCGTTCCACGGTCGTACCGGCTACACGATGTCGCTGACCAACACCGACCCGAACAAGACCGACCGGTTCGCGAAGTTCGACTGGCCGCGCATCGACGTCCCGGCGATCACCTTCCCGCTCGACGAGCACCTGGCCGAGGTCGAGGCCGCGGAGGCCCATGCACTCGAGCAGGCGCGCGCCGCGTTCGAGGCGAACCCGCACGACATCGCCTGCTTCATCGCGGAGCCGATTCAGGGCGAGGGCGGCGACAACCACATGCGTGCCGAGTTCCTGCAGGCGATGCAGGCGCTCTGCCACGAGTACGACGCGCTGTTCATCGTCGACGAGGTGCAGACCGGCGCCGGCTTCACCGGGGCGCCATGGGCGTACCAGCAGCTCGGCCTCGAGCCGGACGTCGTCGCGTTCTCCAAGAAGGTGCAGGTCGGCGGCATCATGGCCGGCCGACGCGTCGACGATGTTGCAGACAACGTCTTCCACGTCTCGGGTCGGATCAACTCGACGTGGGGCGGTGGCCTGGTCGACATGGTCCGCGCCCGACGGCTTCTCGAGATCATCGAGCGCCACGACTACATGACCCGCGCGGGCGAGACCGGCGCATGGCTGGTTGAGCAGCTTCAGGAGCTCGCCGGCCGGCACTCGGCCGTGAGCAACGTACGCGGCCGTGGCCTGATGGTCGCGTTCGACCTGCCCGACGGCGATGCTCGGGCGGCGGTGCTCAGCGGACTCACCGAGCAGCACGTACTGGCGCTGCCGAGCGGCGAGCGGTCCGTACGCTTCCGCCCGGCGCTCTCGATCTCGCGCGATGAGCTGGGCGTTGCGCTCACTGCGCTCGACAAGGTGCTCGCGGGCTGACGAGCGCAGCCGAGCAGGGGGCGGCCGCGTCCGAACGATCAACGTTCGGACGCGGCCGCCCACTTTCTGCGTGGGTGCCGGTAGTCGGCGATGTACGCGAGCAGCTCGTCGGCGTCGCGTACCACGCCGAGAGCGTCCAAGAACGGGCCGCGGAGGTATCCGTGTTCGACCATGCGGCGGAGCTGGTCGAGCAGCGGTTCGTAGAAGCCGTCGACGTCGAGCAGCGAGGTCGGCTTCGTGTGCAGGCCGAGCTGGCCCCAGGTGAACACCTCGAACAGCTCCTCGAGCGTGCCCGCGCCGCCCGGCAGTGCAACGAACGCGTCGGCGAGGTCGGCCATGCGGGCCTTGCGTTCGTGCATCGTGTCGACGACCTCTATCCGCGTCAGCCGATCGTGTGCCACCTCCCAGTCGACGAGCTGCTGGGGGATCACTCCGGTGACGTCGCCACCCGCGTCGAGCGCGGCGTCGGCGAGCACTCCCATCAGGCCGACGTGCGCGCCTCCGTACACGACGCCGACGCCGGACTCGGCGAGTCGGGTGCCGAGAGCGGCCGCGGCGGCACGGTGGGGTTCGGGGCCGTCGGAGGATCCGGTGAAGATGGCGATGCGCACGAGTCCGTGTCTATCACCGCGACGAGGCGACGCGACCGCGGCGTACGTTCAGGCGGCGAGCAGCCAGCCGTTCTCCGCCGGCACCGGCACGGAATCGCCGTGGGCAGTGCGCAGGTGGTGGGTTGCCTCGTCGATCGCGGCGTGCCAGCCGTCGGCGGCGTTGGCGACGAGGCCGAGCGGCAGCGGGCACAACGAGCAGTGCCAGGTCCAGGCACCGGTCGCCTCTCGGCCGACGTAGCACGGCCGGTCGACGTGGAGCCGACGCGTCTGAGGGCGAGGTGAGGTTGGCTCCAGCTCGCGACCGACGATCGGGCGCGGCTGGTCGGTGGTGACGGTGCATTCGGTGCCGCGCATGGTGTCCTCCTCCGGGCTTCGCGTTCCAACGGGTACGACATTCGATATCTAGACGAGATCCGCGTCGCTGCGTTTGATACGTAGACGGACCCGAGAGTTCGAACTCATCGGTCGCCGGTGCGAAAAGTCGTACGGGGCAGAGATCGTTGTGCGCCGCTAGCGACCATCGCCGCCCGGGCGCGCCCGCGCGAACGGCCCGTCGAGCACAGCCCATTGGAGGAGCATGATCGTCTTGCCGTCGGTGATCCGTCCGTCGCGCGTCATCGCCAGCGCCTCGTCGACGGGCACCTCCAACACCTCGATGTCCTCGCCTTCCGCCTCCAACCCGCCGCCGGCGCCACGGTCCCTCGCCGAATAGGGGGCGGCGAAGAAGTGCAGGCGCTCGGTAACCGAGCCCGGGCTCATGTAGGCGTTGAACACGTGTTGCATCTCGCCGACGGCAACCCCGACCTCCTCGGACGCCTCTCGTCGGATCGCGGTCTCGGGGTCGTCGCTGTCGAGCAGGCCGGCCGCGGTCTCGATGAGCATTCCGTCGGCGTGGCCGTTTACGTACACCGAGAACCGGAACTGCTTGGCGAGTAGCACCATCCGGCGCTCAGGGTCGTACAGCAGGATCGTCGCCCCGTTGCCGCGGTCGTACGTCTCGCGTTCCTGGGTGACCCACTCGCCGCTGCGGCGCCGGTAGTCGAATGTCGTACGGCGCAGGACATGCCATCCGTCGGACGTCACCGCGACGTCTCGGACGACGACGTCGGGGTTTCGGTCGAGGTCGAGGCCGGCGCGGTGGAGACCCGTGCGGCCGCGAGAGTCCGGGATGTCCGCCCCGCGTACGCCGTCGCCCGTCGTCACCGGGCACCGATCGGAGCGCAACCGCCGGTCATTCGGGGTCGGTTCGTCGTCATGGCGGACAGCGTAGGCACAGCCATGCGGTCGACCGCGATCCGCGGTACGGTACCGACCGGGGCCGTCGGGTTCCACGATGCGGACGTTTCCTTTCGTATTGCTGGGCTCGATGAAGACCGTCTCGGGACCGAAGTGTGGCCCAGAGGAGACGAGATGTCCGAGGCAACCCAGCGTCCTGGCGGATCGGGGCCCGTCGAGGAGCTACCCAGCAAACACGTCCCGCCGGCGATGTACGCCGACCTACCCGAACCCCTCCCGATGAAGAAGGTGCTCGGTCCGAGCGTGCTGCTGCTCGCCGGCGCACTCGGTTCCGGTGAGTACGTGCTGTGGCCGTACATCACCTCGCAGGTCGGCCTCGTGCTGGTCTGGCTCGTTGTCCTGGGCATCGGGACGCAGTACTTCCTGAACATGGAGATCGAGCGCTACACGCTCGCGACCGGCGAGACGGCGGTCACCGGCTTCACCCGCCTGTGGAAGCACTGGGGTTGGTTGTTCATCGTGATGACCGTCATCCCGTGGGCATGGCCGGGATGGGCGACTGGCGGTACGACGACGTTGAGCTTCGTCCTTGGCTTCTCCGAAGACGCGATCCCGTACGTGACGATCGGCATCCTGATCCTGATCGGCGCGGTGTTGACGCTGTCTCCGGTCGTGTACCGGACTGTCGAGAAAATCCAGTTCTTCCTGGTCAGCCTGATCGTCATATTCGTCGTGTACGCGATGTTCGCGCTGATCGGCGGCGACGGCTATCTCGAGCTGGCCAAGGGATTCGGGGCCGTCGACGAGATCCCGGGTGGAGTCAGCGACATCGGGGCGGCGACGCTGCTCGGCGCGATCGCCTTCGCCGGGGCGGGTGGTGCGATGAACCTGACCCAGTCGAACTGGATACGAGACAAGGGACTCGGCATGGGCCAGCGCCTGCCGAAGGTGGTCTCGCCGTTGACCGGCGAGGAGGTCGCGGCGCCGACGACGGGCTACTTCTTCCCGCGTGACGCCGAGAACCTGCGGCGCTGGAACGGGTGGTGGAAGGTTGCCAACCGCGAGCAGGTCGTCACGTTCCTGCTGATCGGCGGTATCACGCTGCTCGTCTTCATGGCGGTGACGTACTCGACCCTCGGCGTCGGCGGTGACGCCGAGGACTTCGACTTCATCAAGCTGCAGGGCGATGTGCTCGGCAACGAGTACGGTGACTGGCTGTCGACGGCGTTCTGGCTGACCGGCACGATCGTGTTGTTCTCGACGAACCTCACGGTGCTGGACATGGTCGGTCGCGTCACGGCCGACGTGCTCAAGACCGGGCCGCTTCGCGACAGCACGCGGTGGAGCGAAAGCCGCATCTACCTGTCGATGGTCTGGCTCGAGATCGCCTTCGGGTCGATCATTCTGCTCTCGGGGATCGACCAGCCGCTGGTGCTACTTGTCATCGCATCGGCGCTGAACGGTCTGGTGATGTTCGTCTACTCGGTGCTGCTGATGGTGCTGAACCGTCGGGTGCTACCGCGCGAGATCGGGCTGAAGGGCGGCCGGTACGCGGCGATCGCGTGGGCGATCCTGTTCTACGGGTTCTTCTCGGTGATCCTGCTGATCGACCAGTACCAGACGCTGTTCTGAGAAAACGGCGACGGCCTCACGCCGCGATCCTGTCGGACAAATAGACATTTGTTAGGCCAGGGCATAACAAATGTCTATTTGTCTCGGCGGCGGCGGGTGGGTTGCGGTGATGTGTGGGCGCCCCCGGCAGGATTCGAACCTGCGCACCCGCCTCCGGAGGGCGGTGCTCTATCCCCTGAGCTACGGGGGCTCATCGGGCGTCCCGAAGCCTACCGTAATGCGCGCCGGCCACGTCCAACCGCACTACTGTTGTGCGCATGGCGGCCGAACGCACCGTGCTCGTCGTGGACGACACGGCGTCGATCCGGCTCTTGATCCGTACGAACCTCGAGCTCGAGGGGTTCCGGGTCGAGGAAGCGTCCGACGGGGTCGAGTGCCTCGAGCGGGTCGATGAGATCGCGCCCGACCTCATCACCGTCGACGTGGTGATGCCACAGTTGAACGGGTTCGACACCGTTCAGGCCCTTCGAGCGCGCGAGTCGACCGCGTACGTACCCATCGTGATGGTGACGACGCAGGCGCAGGCGACGGACATCCGACGAGGTCGTGCGGCGGGCGCGGACGCGTACGTCGTGAAGCCGTTCGACCCGGACCAGTTGGTCGACACGATCAGGTCGCTGCTCCTCTGAGCAGCAGGTCAGCATGGCGAGAGTGGACACTGCTGTGATGCGCGTTGATGGATGGACTCAGTCACCGGTGTACGCGCCCGCGGCGATGTCCTCGATGAGGGTGGGGCCGGTCGGAGACCACGACAGCAGGTCGCGAGTGGCCTCGCTGGAGCCGGTCAGGGTCTGGCTGAAGAAGTCGCCGACGATTCCGAAGTGATCTCCGACGTCGTCGGGATCGATCGAGGTGACCGGGAGGCCGAGGGCCGCGCCGATCGCCTCGGCGATCGCACGGGTAGG
This sequence comes from Solicola gregarius, assembly GCF_025790165.1. GTDB lineage: Bacteria > Actinomycetota > Actinomycetes > Propionibacteriales > Nocardioidaceae > Solicola > Solicola gregarius. The sequence continues at coordinate 530,422 of NZ_CP094970.1, read as the reverse complement.
AATCGCCTGCTCGGCGACCGCGTGCATTCGGGTACCGCCGGGGGCGGACTCGAGTCCCAGCCGGATCAGGTGCGCAGCGTCGCTGACGTGCACGGCCGACCACTCGGTGGTGCCGTCGCCGACGTAGCCGGAGACGCCGCTGGCGCGGGCGGCGGCGACGAGGAAGGTCACGAAGCCCCAATCTCCGCGCCCGTGCACGCTGGGTGCGAAACGGACCGCGACGGCACGGATGCCGCGAGAGACCGCATCGAGCGTGAGGTTCTCGGATCCGCCGCGGTCGGAGCCCGGACCGACGGCGGGCGACGCGTCGGACTCGAGCGCGGCGCGCCCCTCGACCAGCCCCGACAGGCCGTTCGCGATCACGAACGGTTTCGCGGATCCGTCGAGGGCGTCCAGGACCGCCTCGACGGCGGCCCGCTCGGCACGGTCGGTGCCGACGGGGTCGGCCCAGTCGTGCTTGTTGGCGAGGTGCACGACCGCGTCGGCGCCGGCCGCCCCGCGGCGGAGTGATTCGAGGTCATCCAGGTCGCCCGGCAGCGCCTCTGCGCCCTTGGCCGCGAGCGTCGCCGCGGACTTCTCTGACCGGGCGAGCCCGGTCACCTCGTGACCGGATCGGAGCAGTTCATCGACCGTGGCCGATCCGATCCAGCCGGTGGAACCTGTTACGAAGACACGCATGCGCGCGATCTCCCTTCCGCCCTCTCGGGCTACGAGCGGGCACAGCCGCTATTACGAGTCATGGTGCTCAGAAACTGTAACACGATAACGGTGCACGGTGTCTAGAAAGTTCGACGAGCACTCGACGGACGGCGAGGGAGGCGCCGAGCGGTCAACGCCGCGAGGCGACCGCTCGCAGGAAGTCGTCGAGAAGGGGGCCGCGCCGGAGCTCGTCCGGGTCTCGCCCGCTGAGGATCCAGAAGAAGACCGGGCCGACGAGCTGTGCCGTCGCCCAGGTCATGGCGACTCGCCGTTCGGCCTCGGGGATCGCGCGGGCGATGACCGCCGCTGCGCTCTCGCCGAGCAGGTCGTTGTTGCCGAGCAGCTCACGTACGGCGTTGTCGTGCTGTGCCTCTCCGAGCAAGGCCCGGTAGGCCGCCCCCGCCGGCGAGGTCGTCAGGAAGACGATCAGCGCATCGAGATAGGCGGTGAGGTCCTCAACGGGGTCGTCGTGTTCGGGAACGTCCAGCTCCTGCCGGGCGTCGATGACGCTGGCCTCCAGCAGGATCTCGGCCTTGGTCGACCACCAGCGATAGACGGTCTGACGCGACACGCCGGCACGCTCCGCGATCCCCTTGAGGGTCACGGCGCCGTATCCGACCTCGACCACGAGATCGTCGACGGCGTGCAGGACGGCGGCGCGTGCCTGCTCGCTGCGCGGGCGGCCGACCTTGCCGTGCTCGCTCACCATTTCCGCCTCGTCCCTGCACGCCGTGTCTCGTTGGACCCTATATTGCGAGACACGACGCATATAGATATGCGCGAGTCCCGCATCCGCGAAGTTCCGTCGCGGTCTGGCGCCACCGGCTCGGCTGGGGCGATCGGCCGTCGGTACGCGAAGGCAAACCGGTGGCGCTACCCGTGGCCGCCGTGGATACCCTTGCCCGGTGACCCCCGAGCAGCTGTCCGACGTGATCGTCTCTGCCCTCACCACGCTCGTCGAGCGCGGAGACGTCGCGCTGCCCGACGGCGTTCCGACGCAGGTACGCGTGGAACGACCGAAGCAGCGCGAGCACGGTGACTACGCCACGAACGTCGCGCTGCAGCTTGCCAAGCGGGCCGGCCAGAACCCGCGCGAGTTCGCCCAGCTCCTCGCCGACGAGCTCGCGTCGGCCGACGGTGTCGCATCGGCAGAGATCGCCGGTCCCGGATTCCTGAACCTGCGGGTCGAGGCCGGCGCGCAGGGCGAGGTCGCGGCGCAGGTCGTCGCGGCCGGCGACGCGTACGGCACCAGCGACGCGCTGACCGGTACGTCGGTCAACCTCGAAGTTCATCTCTGCCAACCCCACGGGCCCGTTGCACATCGGCCATACGCGCTGGGCGGCAGTCGGCGACGCCCTGGCGCGCGTCCTGATCGCCGCCGGCGCGAAGGTCACCCGCGAGTTCTACACCAACGACCGCGGCACCCAGATGGACAGCTTCGGCGCGTCCCTGATGGCCGCGGCGCAGGGTGAGCCGACTCCGGACGACGGCTACCACGGCGCGTACGTCACCGAACTGGCGCAGACGATCGCCGACGCCGATCCTGCGATCACGTCCCTGCCGCGCGACGAGCAGCTCGTCGCGTTCCGCGAGGCGGGGTACGAGCATCAGCTCACCGAGCAGCGCGAGCAGCTCGACGCGTTTCGTACGCACTTCGACGTGTGGTTCTCCGAGCGCAGCCTGCACGACTCCGGCGCGGTCGAGCACGGGCTCGACGTGCTGAAGCAGCAGGGCCACGTCTTCGAGACCGACGGCGCAGTCTGGATGCGCACGACCGACTTCGGTGACGACAAGGACCGCGTGCTCATCAGGAGCAACGGCGACTACACCTACTTCGCGTCCGACACGGCGTACTACGTCAACAAGCGTGAGCGCGGGTTCGACCTGTGCATCTATCTGCTCGGTGCCGACCATCACGGGTACGTCGGGCGGCTGAAGGCGATGGCGGCGTGCGCGGGCGACCAACCCGACCGCAACCTCCAGGTCCTGATCGGACAGCTGGTCAAGATTCTCAAGGACGGCGAGGAGCTCAAGCTCTCCAAGCGGGCGGGCACCTTGGTCACGTTGCAGGAGCTCGTCGACCTGATCGGCGTCGACTCGCTGCGCTACTCGCTGACGCGCTACCCGACCGACTCGCCGCTGACCCTCGACGTCGACGAGATCACCCGGCAGGCCAGCGACAACCCGGTGTTCTACGTGCAGTACGCGCACGCCCGCCTGTCGTCGATCCTGCGCAACGCGACCGATCTCGGCCTCGCGGTCGATCCCGCGACACTCGACGCATCGCTGCTCTCGCACGAGCGCGAAGGCACCCTGCTGCGCGCCCTTGCCGAGTTCCCACGGGTGGTAGCGAAGGCCGCCGAGCTTCGCGAGCCGCATCGGGTCGCGCGCTACCTGGAAGAAACGGCGTCGACGTTCCACAAGTTCTATGACGAGTGCCGGGTGCTGCCGATGGGCGACGAGGACGCCACCGACCTTCATCGGGCACGGCTGATGCTCACTGCGGCGACGCGGATCGTTCTCCGCAACGGCCTCGACCTGCTCGGCGTCGACGCTCCCGAGCGGATGTGAGGCACGATGCGCGCACATGAGGCAGGCGCCCTGCACGGCCAGGCCGGTACGCGCGGGCCGGCGTGGCTCGATCAGCCGGACGACCCGAACGCCCTCGTACCGCAGCTCTGGCCGGCGACCGTCACGAAGGTCGACGGCGTACTCACCGCCGGTGGGGTGTCGGTGCTCGACATCGCCCGCGAGTACGGCACGCCGACGTACGTCGTGGACGAGCAGGACTTCCGCGATCGCGCCCGGGCATTCCGGGAGGCGTTCGTCGGCTGGGACGTCTACTACGCGGGCAAGGCCTTCCTATGCACGGCGACGGCCCGCTGGGTCGACGAGGAGGGCCTGAACCTCGACGTGTGTACGGCCGGCGAGCTCGCGGTGGCGCTGCGCGCCGGCGTACCGGCGAAGCGCATCGGCCTGCACGGCAACAACAAGTCGCGCCGCGAGCTCGTACGCGCGCTGGACGCCGGTGTCGGGCGGATCATCGTCGACTCGCACGCGGAGATCGACCGCATCGTCGAGGTCGCCACCGAGCTCGGGGTCACCGCCCGGGTGATGGTGCGGGTGACCGCGGGGGTCGAGGCGCACACCCATGAGTACATCGCCACCGCGCACGAGGACCAGAAGTTCGGCCTGTCGATCACCGACGGCCAAGCGCTCGACGCGGTACGCCGCATCCTGGACGAACCGAGCATGGCGCTCCTCGGCGTGCACTCCCACATCGGCTCGCAGATCTTCGACACCTCGGGCTTCGAGGTCGCGGCGCGCCGAGTCGTCGGGCTGCACGCGCAGATCATCAAGGAGTACGGGTACACGCCACCCGAGCTCGACCTCGGTGGCGGGTTCGGCATCGCGTACACCACCCAGGACGACCCGTCGACGCCGGCGCAACTGGCGGCGGGGATGCGCGAGATCGTCGCGTACGAGTGCGGCGCGCTCGGTGTCGCGATGCCGCGGCTTTCGATCGAGCCCGGGCGGGCGATCGCCGGCCCTTCGACGTTCACGCTCTACGAGGTGGGCACGGTCAAGCCGGTCGCGCTCGACGGCGGCGCCACGCGTACGTACGTCTCGGTCGACGGTGGCATGAGCGACAACATCCGCACCGCGTTGTACGACGCCGACTACTCCTGCACCCTCGCGTCGAGAGGTTCGGAGGTCGAACCGACGCTCACCCGCATCGTCGGCAAGCACTGCGAGGCGGGCGACATCATCGTCAAGGACGAGTTCCTGCCGGGCGACCTCGCGATCGCTGACCTGGTCGCGGTACCGGGCACCGGGGCGTACTGTCGCTCGATGGCGAGCAACTACAACCACGTGCCCAAGGCTGCGGTCGTCGCGGTGCGCGAGGGCGAGGTGCGCCTGATGCTTCGCCGCGAGACCGAGGACGAGATGCTCGCCCTCGACGTCGGCTACTGAGCTCAGGCTTCCCGCCGATAGGCTGTGCGGGTGACCTCCCCCATGAGCCGCCCGACGCTGCGGGTCGCTCTGCTCGGCTGCGGCAACGTCGGTTCCGACGTTGCGCGGATCATGCTCCGCGACGCCGACGAGCTGGAGCAACGCATCGGCGCCCGGCTCGAGCTCGCGGGCGTCGCAGTACGCCGGCTCGACCGTGATCGAGGCGTCGACCTCGACCCGGCGCTGGTGACGACGGACGCGGCAGCCCTCGTCACCCGCGACGACGTCGACATCGTGGTGGAGGTGATCGGCGGCATCGAGCCCGCGCGTGAGCTCATCCTGAGCGCACTCGCCAGCGGCAAGTCGGTCGTCACCGCGAACAAGGCGCTGCTCGCCGAGGACGGCGAGACGCTCGCCGATGCCGCGGCCGCTGCCGACCGCGACCTGTACTTCGAAGCCGCCGTCGCGGGTGCGATCCCGATCGTGCGGCCGCTACGAGACTCGCTCGCCGGCGACCACGTGCACCGCGTACTCGGCATCGTCAACGGCACCACGAACTACGTGCTCGACGCCATGACGACGACCGGCGCCGGATTCAGCGACGCGCTAGACAAGGCGCAGGAGCTCGGGTACGCCGAGGCCGACCCGACGGCGGACGTCGAGGGCTTCGACGCTGCCGCGAAGGCCGCGATCCTGGCCAGCCTCGCGTTCCACACCCGCGTCACCAGCGCGGACGTCTACCGCGAGGGCATCACCGAGGTGTCTGCGACAGACGTACGCGCCGCCGCCGAGATGGGCTGTGTCGTCAAGCTGCTCGCGATCTGTGAGCGTCTCGATACGCCAAGCGGGTCAGCGGTCTCGGCGCGCGTGCATCCGGTGATGATCCCCGACAGCCATCCGCTCGCGAGCGTGCGCGAGGCGTACAACGCCGTGTTCGTCGAGAGCGAGTCAGCGGGGCAGCTGATGTTCTACGGGCCCGGTGCGGGTGGTCCGCCGTCGGCGAGCGCGGTCATGGGCGACCTGATGGGCGTGGCCCGGCACCGCCTGCTGGGCGTACGCGGGCCAGCGGAGTCGATGCATGCGCGCGCCGAGGTGCTCGACATCGGCCGCGCTCGTACGCGGTTCCACATCTCGATCGACGTCGACGACAAGCCGGGCGTGCTCGCAACGGTCGCGCACGCCTTCGCCGAGCACGACGTATCGATCAAGACCGTTCGACAGGAAGGTCGCGGTGACGACGCGCAGCTCGTCGTCGTGACGCACGAGGCCGAGGACGCCTCGCTGTCGACGACAGTACGTGAGCTTCGCGACCTCGCCATGGTGCGCGACGTCTCGTCGGTGATGCGCGTCGAAGGCGGAGCGGCGAGGAGAGAGCGAGGAACGAGCGGCTCGACGAGCGCGACAATCCGAGGAGGCTCACGATGACGGTGACCGGTGATGCAAGAGTGCATCGGGCGCATCAGTGGCGTGGGGTGATCGAGGAGTACCGAGCGTGGCTTCCCGTGTCCGCGGACACGAAGCCGGTGACCCTGTGCGAGGGCGGCACCCCCCTCATCGAGGCGCAGTGGCTGTCAGAACGCACGCGCTGCGAGGTGCGCCTCAAGGTCGAGGGCGACAACCCGACCGGGTCGTTCAAGGACCGCGGCATGACGGTCGCGATCACCAAGGCGGCCGAGGCCGGAGCGCGTGCGGTCGTGTGCGCCTCGACGGGCAATACGTCGGCGTCGATGGCGGCGTACGCCGTCCGGGCCCGTCTGAACCCGATCGTGCTGGTGCCGCACGGTCGCATCGCCGCGGGCAAGATGGCGCAGGCGCTGATGCATGGAGCGCAGGTCATCCAGGTACGCGGCGGCTTCGACGACTGCCTGGCGATCGCCCGAGGGCTGTCCGACGACTACCCCGTCGCCCTCGTCAACTCGGTCAACCGGGTGCGGCTGCAGGGCCAGAAGACGGCGGCGTTCGAGATCGTGGACGCCATCGGCGACGCCCCCGACGTCCACGTGATGCCGGTCGGCAACGCGGGCAACATCTCGGCGTACTGGCTGGGATACACCGAGTACGCCCGGGCGGGCGCGGCCTCGCACTCGCCACGACTGTGGGGTTTCCAGGCCGAGGGGGCCGCGCCGATCGTGCGCGGCGCTCCCGTACCCGATCCGGAGACGATCGCTTCGGCGATCCGGGTCGGCAACCCGGCCTCGTGGGACCTCGCCGTGAACGCCCGTGACGAGTCGAGCGGACGCATCGACGCCGTCACCGACGAGCAGATCATGCAGGCGCAACGCGACCTCGCATCGCACGAGGGCGTCTTCGTCGAGCCGGGCTCGGCGGCGGGTGTCGCCGGCCTGGTCGCCGCGGCCGACGGCGGCGAGCTCGATCCGGGACAATCGGTTGTCGTGACCGTAACCGGTCATGGCCTCAAGGACATCGATACCGCGCTCACCGGCCGCGGGCCGGTCGTCGATGACGTCGTCGACGCCGACGTACGCGCGGCGGCAAGGGCGGCTGGACTGACATGAGCCCGCGGTTCCTGTCCCGTCCCGTCACGATCGCGTCCCCTGCGACGAGTGCGAACCTCGGGCCGGGGTACGACGCGATGGGTCTCGCACTCGCGTACGGCGACGAGATCACCGCGGAGGCGGCCGGAGCGGGGGTCCGGGTCGACGTCGAGGGCGTCGGAGCCGATCAGCTGCCGACGGACGAGACGCACCTGGTGGCCGCTTCGATGCTCGCGGCGTTCGACGCCATGGGCGGACGTCCGCCGGGCCTGCGGGTGCGCTGCGCAAACCGTATCCCGCATGCCCGAGGCATGGGCTCGTCGTCGGCCGCGATCGTGGGTGGCATCGTCGCGGCGCGCGAGCTCGTCGAAGGCGGCGCCCGGCTGCTGCCCGACACCGAGGCGCTGTCGCTTGCGGCGCGGATCGAGGGGCATCCCGACAACGTTGCCGCGGCCCTGCTGGGCGGGTTGACGATCGCGTGGGTCGACCTCGATGTCGTCGAGGCCGTGCACATCCCCGTCGAGGCGTCGGTCGTGGTGTTCGTGCCGCCGTACGAGGTGTCGACCGACGAGGCACGCGCGCTGCTGCCCGGCGACGTTCCCCACGCCGACGCGGCGCGCAACGCGGGACGTGCGGCGTTGCTCGTCACGGCGCTCGGCGGCAGGCGCGAGCTGCTCCTCGCCGCGACTCAGGACGACCTGCACCAGGCGTACCGCTCGCCGGCGATGGCGGAGTCCTTCGAGTTCATGTCCGAGCTTCGACAGAACGGTGTTCCTGCGGTCATCTCCGGTGCCGGGCCGACCGTTCTGACCTTCTCGGGAGATGCCGCGGACACCGACGCCCTGATGGCCAGAAGCCCCACGGGTTGGACGGCCCGAGCGCTGGAAGCGACCAACGTCGGTGCGCGTCGAATCCACGCCTGATTTCGACGGCGAGTCGTTACCCCCTCTGGGAACATCGCGGCCGCCTCGAGTGTTAGAGTCTTCGTCAGTGGTCCGAATCCGGACCGGGGCAGAAATCCATGTCCCCAACCGTTTCGGCCACCTATCTCCCACCACGTTGTGAGGGTTTCCCGGGCGCTCTGGCATGATCTTGGGCTGCCGGTGCCGCGGTGCGGCTCGTATGACGTGCGGAGAATCCACCGATTTCGCAAACCTCGTCTGCCAGATGCGGGCGAGTCCGCGTACACGGATATACCGGTATGCGTCCAGGACTCGGGACCGGTCAGCGAACCCGCTCCCGACCGAACGTGGGAAGGACCTCACGTGTCAGAAACAGAAACTTTCACCCCGGCCGCTGGTGATTCCGGTGCCGAGGCCGCAGAAGCGGCTTCGTCGGCACCTCGCCGTCGTGGCGGAGGGGGACTCAACGGCAAGGTGATCGCCGAGCTGCAGCAGATCGCGAGCGGGCTTGGCATCAAGGGCACCGGTCGGATGCGCAAGGGCGCGCTGATCGAGGCCATCCAGGCCGCGCAGGGCGGATCCGGCCAGACCGTCGCAGCGGCCGCCTCCAAGCCCGCGACGGGTGAGGAGCCGGCGACGCTTCCGATCGAGTCCGCGCCCGCCGAACCGGCGCGCAGCGAGGCGATCGTCCAGCAGCAGGCGCCCGCCGCCCGTGCCGACGACGAGCGGGCCGATCAGACGCAGGACACGCCGCGCGACGACAAGAAGCGCGACGCCAAGCACGGCGATCAGAAGCGTGACGACCAGAAGCGCGACGCCAAGCACGGCGACCAGAAGCGTGACGACCAGCAGCGCGGCGACCAGAAGCGTGACGATCAGCAGCGCGGTGACCAGAAGCGCGGCGATCAGAAGCGTGACGATCAGCAGCGCGGTGACCAGAAGCGCGGCGATCAGAAGCGCGGCGATCAGCAGCGTGACGATCAGCAGCGTGACGATCAGCAGCGTGACGACCAGAAGCGCGGCGATCAGCAGCGCGACGACCAGCAGCGCGGCGATCGCGACGACCGCAACGAGAGCGGCGGGCGTCGTCGGCGGAGCCGCAACCGCAACCGCAACCGCGATCGCCGCGGTCCCGAGGCCGAGCCGGCCGTCGGCGAGGACGACGTCCTCATCCCGGCCGCGGGCATCCTCGACGTTCTCGACAACTACGCCTTCGTACGCACCAGCGGCTACCTGCCCGGTCCGAACGACGTGTACGTGTCGCTGTCGATGGTCCGCAAGTGGGGCCTGCGCAAGGGCGACGCGATCGTCGGCCAGGTGCGCCAGACCCGTGAAGGCGAGCGCAAGGAGAAGTTCAACCCGCTCGTCCGCATCGAGTCGATCAACGGCATGGAGGTCGAGGAGGCGAAGAAGCGCGTCGACTTCTCCAAGCTCACGCCGCTGTACGCCTCCGAGCGACTCCGGCTCGAGACCGATGCCACGGCGTACACGACGCGGATCATCGACATCGTCGCGCCGATCGGCAAGGGGCAGCGCGGCCTGATCGTGTCGCCGCCGAAGGCCGGCAAGACGATGATCATGCAGGCGGTCGCGAACGCGATCACCACCAACAACCCCGAGTGCCACCTGATGGTCGTGCTGGTCGACGAGCGGCCCGAAGAGGTCACCGACATGCAGCGCACGGTCAACGGCGAGGTCATCGCGTCGACGTTCGACCGGCCGGCCGACGACCACACGACGGTCGCGGAGCTCGCCATCGAGCGGGCCAAGCGGCTCGTCGAGCTCGGCCACGACGTGGTCGTCCTCCTCGACTCGATCACCCGCCTCGGGCGCGCGTACAACCTCGCGGCTCCGGCGAGCGGGCGCATCCTGTCCGGTGGTGTCGACTCGTCGGCGCTCTACCCGCCGAAGCGCTTCTTCGGCGCTGCCCGCAACATCGAGGATGGCGGCTCGCTGACGATTCTGGCGTCGGCGCTCGTCGAGACCGGGTCCAAGATGGACGAGGTCATCTTCGAGGAGTTCAAGGGCACGGGCAACATGGAGCTCCGGCTGAGGCGCGAGTTCGCCGACAAGCGGATCTTCCCGGCCATCGACGTCGATGCGTCGGGTACGCGTCGCGAAGAGCTGCTGATGAGCAAGGAGGAGCTGGCCGTCGTCTGGAAGCTCCGCCGCGTCCTCTCCGGCCTCGACGGGCAGCAGGCGCTCGAGCTGATGCTGGAGAAGCTCAAGAGCACCAAGAGCAACGTCGAGTTCCTGATGCAGGTCAACAAGACGACTCCGGTCGCCAGCGGTCGCCGCAGCAACAACGGCGACGACTAGCAGAGCACCGACGCCGCCGACAGTCCCGTGCTGTCGGCGGCGTCGTCTACTTTGGTGGCCGTGACCGATCCGCGCGTTCCCACGCCACCACGCCTGCCCGACGAGCTGCCGGTGGCGGCCGAGCCGATCCGGTCCGACGCGACGGTCAGCGGTCTGGCGTACGCCGATCTCGACCTGAGCGGTGCGGCCTTCGAGCTCACCGAAGTCGATGAATGCCGGTTCGCGGCGAGTCGCTGGGCCGCATCGACCTGGCGCAGATGTGTGATCGGTGATGCCGTCGTCGACGAGTGCGACCTCGGCAATGTCGCGATGACCGACTGCGGGTGGCAGCGGGTCGCGGTGGCCCGGAGCCGGCTCACGGGCATCGACCTGTCCGGCTGCACCGTGCAGAACGTCCGGCTCACCGGCTGTGCCGTCGACCTGTCCAACTGGCGGTTCGCCACCCTTCGCAGGGTCGTCTTCGATGGCTGCAAGGTGACCGGCGGCGACTTCGCGTCCGCTTCTCTCACCGACGTACGCTTCGTCGACTGCAACCTCACCGGCGCCGACTTCCGCGAGGTCACTCTCGACCGGGTGCGGTTCGAGGCCTGCGTGCTCGACGGCATCGGCGGAGTGACCAGCCTGGCGGGTGCGACGATCGACCCGCTCGACCTGGTCGGCCTCGGCTACCAGCTCGCCTCGGCGCTCGGCATCGCCATCGCACCGGCCGGGGCGCACATACCGGAGTAGAATTCATCACATGATGAGCAACTCCGTCCGAGCCGACGCCGTGATGTCCGGCCTGTTCTTCCTCGCCGCCCCGGGTGTCACGGCCGGTCTCGTCCCGTGGTTGCTCACCGGCTGGGCGTACGACGGCCCGTTCGGCTGGGCGCAGGGAGCCGGCATCGCTCTCGCGGCGGCCGGACTCGCGCTCGTCGTCGCCGCGTTCGTCCAGTTCGTCATCGAGGGCCACGGCACGCCGGCCCCCACGGCGCCGACCGAGCTCCTCGTCGTCGGCGGCCTCTACCGCTGGGTCCGCAATCCGATGTACGTCGCCGTTGCCGCGATGATCGGCGGCCAGGCACTGTTCTTCGAGGACCGTGGCGTTGCGATCTGGCTGGTGGTGTTCTGCGCGGCCGTGTGGACGTTCACGGTCGCGTACGAGCAGCCGACGCTGCGCCGCCGGTACGGCGCGCAGTACGCCACGTACTGTGAGAACGTACCCGGCTGGTACCCCCGACTTACCCCGTGGCAACCCGAGGAGAGCAGATGACGACGGCGTACGACTTCGAGGCGACCGACATCGACGGCGCACAACGTACGCTCGCGGACTATCGCGGCAAGGTGCTCCTGGTCGTCAACACCGCGTCCAAGTGCGGCTTCACGCCGCAGTACGAGGGTCTCGAGGAGCTGTACCGCACGTACGCCGAGCGCGGTCTCGTCGTGCTCGGCTTTCCGTGCAACCAGTTCAACCACCAGGAGCCCGGCGGCGAGGACGAGATCGCGGCCTTCTGCTCGACGACGTACGGCGTGACGTTCCGATGTTCGCGAAGATCGACGTCAACGGCGACGACGCGCATCCGCTGTACCGCTGGCTGAAGGGCGAGCAGGGCGGTGTGCTCGGCGACCGGGTCAAGTGGAACTTCACGAAGTTCCTCGTCGACCGCGCCGGCTTCGTCGTGAAGCGGTACGCGCCGGCCACGAAGCCGGACAAGATCGCCGCCGACGTCGAGGCGCTGCTGTAGCGGAATATCCACCCCTCGATTGGCGTTGACTTTGGTGTCAGTGAGAGACTGGCGGACGGTCCTGGTTCACGGATTCCCGACCCAGGGCACCACGTCTGAGAGGAAACCCCATGAAGCGCGACATCCACCCTGCGTATGTGCTGACCGAGGTCACGTGTACCTGCGGCAGCACCTTCACGACGCGCAGCACCAAGTCCGACGGCGTCATGCACGCCGATGTGTGCTCGCAGTGCCACCCGTTCTACACCGGTAAGCAGAAGATTCTGGACACCGGTGGCCGCGTCGCCCGCTTCGAGAAGCGGTACGCGAAGAAGTAGCTGCGTTACGGCGCCGACCCGGCGAGCCCCTCGCTCGCGGGTCGGCGCCGTCGTCATGTCCGGGTACGGCCGCTACGAGAGGTACGAGATGTTCGAGGCAGTCGAGTCGTTGGTGGCGGAGCAGGCGGATCTGGAGCGCCGGCTGGCCGAGCCCGACGTGCACGCGGATCCCGCGACGGCCAAGCGCCTCGGCCAGCGGTACTCGGAGGTCAGCTCGATCGTGCGGGCGTACCACGACTGGCAGCGCGCAGGTGACGACGCCGAGGCCGCCCGCGAGCTGAGCGCGGACGATGCGGCTTTCGCGGACGAGGCGGCGTCGCTCGAGACCGAGCGCGACGCGCTCGCCGAGCGGCTGCGGCGGATGCTCGTACCCAGAGATCCGGCCGACTCGTTGGGCACGATCCTCGAGATCAAGGCCGGCGAGGGCGGCGAGGAGTCGGCGCTGTTCGCCGGAGACCTGTATCGCATGTACACCCGCTACGCCGAGGTGCGCGGCTGGAAGGTCGAGGTGCTCGACTCGACCGAGTCGGACCTCGGCGGGTTCAAGTCGGTGACCCTCGCCGTGAAGGCCAAGGGCACGCCCGAGCCGGGCGAGGCGCCGTACGCGTTGCTGAAGTACGAAGGCGGCGTGCACCGGGTGCAGCGGGTGCCGGTCACCGAGTCGCAGGGACGCGTCCACACGTCAGCGGCGGGCGTTCTCGTACTTCCCGAGGCCGAGCAGATCGACGTCGAGATCAACGACAACGACCTGCGGATCGATGTGTTCCGGTCTTCCGGGCCGGGCGGCCAGAGCGTCAACACCACCGACTCGGCCGTACGCATCACGCACCTGCCGACCGGCATCGTAGTGAGCTGTCAGAACGAGAAGAGCCAGCTGCAGAACAAGGAGCAGGCGCTGCGTATCCTGCGGGCCCGGCTGCTCAGTGCGGCACAGGAGGCGGCCGACGCCGAGGCGTCCGACGCTCGTCGCTCGCAGGTGCGCACGGTTGACCGGTCCGAGCGCATCCGTACCTACAACTTCCCGGAGAACCGCATCTCCGACCATCGCGTGGGCTTCAAGGCATACAACCTGGACCAGGTGATGAACGGCGCGCTCGACGACGTGATCGCCGCGTGCGTCGATGCCGATATGCACGCCCGGCTGTCGGCGGTCGAGGCCGGCGCGACGGACGCGTCCTGATGCGCGTCGCCGACCTGCTCGCGTCGGCGACGCAGCGCCTCGCCGATGCCGGCGTGCCGTCACCGGACGTCGATGCGGAGCTGCTGCTCGAGCACGTCCTCGACGTCCCCCGATCCGCACTTCGTCGGGGACGCGACCCGTCGCCCGAGCAGGCGGCGGCGTACGACGACCTCGTCTGCCGGCGGGCGACGCGCGAGCCGTTGCAGCACCTGACCGGGGTCGCGCACTTCAGGCACGTCGAGCTGGCGGTCGGACCCGGCGTGTTCGTGCCCCGCCCCGAAACCGAGTGCGTGGCGGGCTGGGCGATCGAGGCAGCGGAGCGTTCTGTGCCGGAGCCGGTTGTCGTTGACCTCTGCACCGGCTCGGGAGCAATCGCCGCCGCCGTGGCGGATGAGCTCCCGGCCGCGCACGTGCACGCCGTCGAGGTCGACCCGGACGCCGTCGCGTACGCCGAGCGCAACCTCGCGGGGTCGGGCGTCGACCTGCGGCACGGCGACGTCGCGGACGCGTTCGCCGACCTCGACGACGGGGTCGACGTCGTCGTCGCGAACCCGCCGTACATCCCGTTGGAGGCGTACGAGAGCGTCGCCGCGGAGGCGCGCGACCACGATCCCGCGCTGGCCCTGTGGTCGGGCGACGACGGCCTCGACGCGATCCGGGTGATCGAGCGGGTCGCGTACCGGCTGCTCCGACCCGGCGGCGTCGTCGGCGTCGAGCACGCCGACGTGCAAGGTGAGTCGGCGCCGGGTGTTTTCTCGGCGTCCGGCCGCTGGGCGGACGTACGCGACAACGCCGATCTGGCGGGGAAGCCGCGCTACCTCACCGCGCGCCGGACGTGACCTCGCGGAAGAGTTTGGTGCGGATTGCGCCATGCGTGGACCGTCCAGTGGTGCAATTCGCACCAAACTCCCGGGTGGGTGCACGTTCAGGCATGGCTCGGGGTGCGCGAACGTCCACGCGCCCGCGTGGCACGATAGATCCTCGTGACGAAGCGATACGAGTGCGCGGACGCCGATCAGCTCAAGGACGGCCTCGGCGAGGCCAAGACCGCGCTGCAGTCGGAGCAGCTCGTCGTGATACCCACCGACACGGTTTACGGCATCGCCGCCGACGCGTTCGAGCCGGCGGCCGTACGCCGGCTGCTGCGCGCCAAGGGCCGCGGGCGCGATATGCCGCCGCCCGTGCTCGTCGCGGCGACGACGACGCTCGACGCGCTCGCGACGAACCTCCCGGGGTACGCGAGAGACATGGTCGCCGAGCTGTGGCCGGGAGGCCTGACGCTGGTCTGCCGCCAGCAGTCGTCGCTCTCGTGGGACCTCGGTGACAACCGCGAGACCGTCGCCGTCCGCATGCCCGACAACGAGTACGCGCTTGCGCTGCTCAAGCAGACCGGGCCGCTGGCCGTCAGCAGTGCCAACACCCACGGTGATCCGGCCGCGACCGATGTCGACGCCGCCGAGGAGATGCTCGGCGACAGCGTCGCCGTCTACCTCGACGGCGGCACCTGCGCCGACTCGACCGCCTCGACGATCGTCGACGTCACCGGACCCGACCCGCGCGTGCTGCGCGAGGGCGCGATTCCCCTCGATCGCCTCAAGGAGTTCAACGAGCATGTGACGGTCGTGTCCTGACCCATGCGCGAATATCTGCTGGTGTTCGTCGCCGCCATCGGGGTGACGTACCTGCTCGGCGTGGCCGCTCGCGAGCTGGCCCTGCGGTTCAACGCCGTCGCCCGGGTGCGCGACCGCGATGTCCATGCGATCCCCATCCCGTACTTCGGCGGCATCGCGATGCTCGGCGGGCTCTGGGCCGCGTACCTCGTCGCGCGACACCTGCCGTTCCTGTCGCTCGCACCTGACGAGCAGGTCTTCGACCCCGCCCTCGCGGTGCTCGTCGGCGGTACGTGCATGTGCGTCGTCGGCGTGATCGACGACCTCTTCGAGCTGGACCCCCTGAGCAAGTTCGCCGGGCAGGTGCTCTCGGCGGTCATCGTGGTCGCGATGGGAGTGCAGTTCCTGTGGATCCCGCTGCCCAGGGGCGGTATGCAGGGCATCGACCCGATCCAGGTGATCATCTTCACCGTCTTCTGGATCGTGCTCACCGCCAACGCGGTCAACTTCATCGACGGACTCGACGGCCTCGCCGTCGGCGTCATCGCGATCGGTGCCGGCGCGTTCTTCATCTACGCGTTCATCCTCGCCGTGGAGAACAACCAGCCCCGTGCCATCGCGGCCGCGCTGCTCTCGGCATCACTCGCGGGTGCGTGCGTCGGCATGCTCCCGCACAACTTCTTCCCGGCCCGGATGTTCATCGGCGACTCGGGGTCGATGCTGCTCGGCATGGTCCTCGCGTGCTCGGCCGTCACGCTCGTCGGCCAGTTCCCGCAGACCAACGTCTCGCAGGGCATCGGCGACGCCCAGGCGGGCTTCCAGGCCGCCCTGCTGCCGTTGTTGCTGCCGTTCGCGATGCTGCTCGTACCCCTGCTCGACCTGGTCATGGCCGTCGTGCGGCGTACGCGCGCCGGGCGCTCTCCGTTCAGCCCCGACAAGATGCACCTGCACCACCGCCTGCTGGAGATCGGGCACTCCCAGCGGCGTGCGGTGTTGGTGATGTACATGGTCGCCGCGCTCGTCGCCTTCGGCACCGTGATTCTGAGCCTGTTCGCGGGCTGGCAGTCGGTGCTGGGCATCGCGGTGCTGGCCGTCGTGACGCTCGGCGTGGCCTTCCTGCTTCCGCGATGGCGTCAGGAACCCGCCCCGTAGGTCGGCGCCGTACGCGCGACCCCGGGCCGTTTTGCTACCGCGCGAAACTTTGTGCTAGTTTTCACAAGCACGGCTTTTACAAGCACAGAGACCGCCCACCCGCACAGGACGGCCGCCAATGATGACGACCGCGAAGCCACTCGGCGACACCACCGCCGGTGCCATGTTCCGCGGGGCGATTGTGCCGAGCGCCGTCGTCGCCGTCATCAGCGTCGTGCTCAGCGTCCTTGCCGCCGGCACGACCGGCCTGTGGGGCTCCCTGCTCGGCGTTGCGCTCGTCCTCACCTTCTTCGGTCTCAGCCTGGTCGTGCTCGGCGCGACGCGGGCCGCCGACCCGCTGCTCGTCCTGATGGTCGCCCTCGCGCTGTACGGCGCCAAGGTCGTGGGTCTGTTCGTCGCGTTCATCCTGATCAACGCGGCCGACCTGGTCGACGACCCGTTCGACCGCACGGCCCTCGGCATCACCGTCATCGTGTGCACGCTGACCTGGACGGTTGGCGAGATCGTCGGCGCGACCCGTCGCCGCGAGCCCCTGTACGACCTGGGGGAGGCGTCACCGTGAACGACTGCTACCGTACGGAGCGCAATGAGCGAACCCTCGCCGCAGCGCCGTTCCTTCGATCCTTGGGCGGCGGTCGGACGGATCGGGGGAGGCGTCCTCTTCTACGGAGCGATCGGGTACCTACTCGACCGATGGTGGGGTACGCCCTTCATGGTGGCGATCGGGGTTGTCCTTGGGGCAGCCCTCGGCCTCTACACCGTGTTCGCCACATTGCGCAACACCCCCGACAACTGACGATGGCCATATCCGGATCGCCCGTGTACCCCCACAGCGACCGCTCATCAGACGAGGTGATCGTGTGACCACCGCGAGCAACACCGTGCTTGCCGAGGGATTCCATGCTCCGGGCCCCGAGTCCTTCGAGCTCCCACCCGTGTTCGGCGACGTCACCAAGCCCATGCTGCTCGTGGTGCTGTCGGTCATCGTCGTCTTCGGCTTCTTCTGGCTCGCCTCCCGCAAGGCGGCCGTCGTACCGGGCCGGCTCCAATTCGCCGGCGAGTACGCGTACAACTTCTCGCGTAACTCGATCACCCGCGACTCGATCGGCTCCGAGCACTTCCGCAAGTTCGTCCCGTACATCACGGCACTGTTCTTCTTCGTGCTCGTGAACAACCTGTTCGGGATGGTGCCGCTGCTGCAGTTCCCGTCCTTCTCGCGGGCGAGCTTCGCGTACGGGCTGGCGATCCTGACCTGGCTGCTCTACAACGGCGCGGGCATCGCCAAGCACGGGTTCGGCGGCTACTTCAAGCTGCAGACGATCCCCGGCGGCGTCAAGGGCCCGATCCTCGGCCTGATCGTCCCGCTGGAGTTCTTCTCCAACATCCTGGTCCGCCCGTTCACGCTCTGCCTGCGACTGTTCGCGAACATGTTCGCCGGCCACCTGCTGCTCGCCCTGTTCGTGCTCGGCGGTGAGTACCTCATCTTCGAGTCCGGCAAGCTCGTCTACGCACCGGTCGGCGTGCTGTCGCTGGTGATGGCGCTCGCCGTCAGCTTCCTGGAACTGTTGGTGATGTTCCTGCAGGCGTACGTCTTCGCGCTGCTCACCGCGATGTACGTCGGCGGCGCGCTCGCCGACGAGCACTGAGACCCCGTCCGCCACACTGACCCGACAAGTTTTCTACCCAGAAGTTTCAACACCGACGCACAAGCGTCACGACGAAAGGAAAAGCCGTGGGAGGCTCGCTCAACATGATCGGGTACGGCCTGGCCGCCATTGGGCCAGGTATCGGCATCGGTCTGATCTTCGCCGCGTACATCAACGGTGTCGCCCGCCAGCCGGAGGCACAGTCGCGACTGCAGGCCATCGCGATTCTCGGCTTCGCCCTCGCCGAGGCGCTCGCGATCATCGGCATCGCGCTCGCGTTCGTGCTGACAGGTTCGCTCACCGAGTGACCAGACTCCATCTGAACTGAAGGCAGGCCACGGTATGACAATCCAGGCTATGAGCGGGGCACAGCTCGCGGCTGAAGAGCCGCAGCCCCTCGCGGTGCACGCCTCGGAGCTCATCCTCGTCGTCGTCGTCTTCCTCATCCTCGTCGGACTCATCTGGAAGTTCGTGGTTCCGAACTTCGAGAAGGCGTACGCGGAGCGTACGTCGGCGATCGAAGGCGGGATGAAGGAAGCCAAGGAGGCGCAGGAGGAGGCCAAGGCCGCGCTCGAGCAGTACAACGCCCAGCTCGCGGAGGCTCGCCACGAGGCGGCCCGCATCCGCGAGGAGGCGCGTGAGCAGGGCGCGCAGATCGTCGCAGAGATGCGCGAGCAGGCGCAGTCCGAGGCCGAGCGCATCACCTCGACCGCGCATCTGCAGGTCGAGGCGGAGAAGTCGCAGGCGCTCCTCCAGGTGCGCCGCGAGGTCGGCACCATCGCCACGACGCTCGCCGAGCGGATCGTCGGTGAGTCGCTCGAGGACGAGACGCGTCAGCGTCGCACCGTCGAACGCTTCATCGAAGACCTCGAGGGCAGCGACAGCGGCGTCAGCGAAGGGGCTCGCTGATGCGAGGAGTCTCTGCGAAGTCGCTCATCCCGGTGCTCGAGGCCGTCGACCAGCAGGTCGCCGGCGGAGCCGACGCGCATGTTCTCGGCGACGAGCTGTTCGAGGTCGTCGCCCTGTTCGACGCGGAGCCGCGGCTACGCCGGACCCTCACCGACCCGTCGACCGAGACGGCCGCCCAGGAGGGCCTGGTACGCCAGATCCTCGGTGACCGCCTCGATGCGTCGACGCTCGACGTCGTCGGCGCGGCCGTACGCGGGCGGTGGAGTGCGGCACGCGATCTCGCCGACGGTCTCGAGCAGGCGGGCGTCACGGCGCACGTCGCCGGCGCCGACAAGGCGGGCAGGCTCGACGAGGTCGAGGACGAGCTGTTCCGGTTCGGCCGCGTCGTCGCGGGCGATGCCGCGCTGCGGTCGGCGCTGACCGATCGCGGAGTGCAGGCCGGTCCGAAGCGAACGCTCGTCGGCAACCTGCTCTCCGAGAAGGCTTCCGCCGCGACCGTTGCGCTCGCACGACAGGCGTCGGTTGCCCGGGCGAAGGGCTTCGAGGCCACCCTCGACGAGTTCGCGGAGATCGCGGCATCGCGCCGCAACCGACTGGTGGCGACCGCACGCGTCGCGGCCCCGCTGTCGGACGACGAGAAGACGCGGTTGGCCGCGGCACTCGGCCGGAAGTACGGTCGCGATGTACACGTCAACGTCGTCATCGACGCGAGTGTCGTCGGGGGCGTATCCGTCGAGGTGGGCGAAGACATCATCGACGGAACGGTCGCCAGTCGACTCGAGGACGCCCGCAGGCGCATCGCCGGCTGACCACCATTCGCGACCACCAGATTTTGCTAGACCGATGAGAAGGCAGGAACACTGAAATGGCGGAGCTCACGATCCGTCCGGAGGAGATCCGCGACGCACTCGCTTCGTTCGTCGCCGACTACCAGCCGGAATCCACCAAGAGCGAAGAGGTCGGCGTCGTCGCGGAGGCGATGGACGGCATCGCGATCGTCGAGGGGCTTCCCTCGACAATGGCCAACGAGCTGCTCGAGTTCGAGGACGGCACTCTCGGCCTCGCGCTGAACCTCGAGCCGCGCGAGATCGGTGTCGTCATCCTCGGTGACTTCTCCGGCATCGAAGAGGGCCAGCCGGTCCGCCGTACCGGCGAGGTGCTGTCGGTTCCCGTCGGCGACGGCTACCTCGGCCGCGTCGTCAACCCGCTCGGCCAGCCGATCGACGGCCTGGGCGACATCGAGACCACCGGTCGCCGCGCCCTCGAGCTGCAGGCGCCGTCGGTCGTCCAGCGGCAGTCGGTGAACGAGCCGCTGCTGACGGGCATGAAGGCGATCGACTCGATGACGCCGGTCGGTCGTGGCCAGCGGCAGCTCATCATCGGTGACCGCCAAACCGGCAAGACGGCGATCGCGGTTGACACGATCATCAACCAGAAGGAGTTCTGGGCGTCGGGCGATCCCGATAAGCAGGTCCGCTGCATCTACGTCGGCATCGGCCAGAAGGGCTCGACGATCGCGAGCGTCCGCGGCGCCCTCGAGGAGGCCGGCGCGCTCGAGTACACCACGATCGTGGCCGCACCCGCCTCCGACGCCGCCGGCTTCAAGTACCTCGCGCCGTACACCGGATCGGCCATCGGCCAGCACTGGATGTACGACAGCAAGCACGTGCTGATCGTGTTCGACGACCTGTCCAAGCAGGCCGAGGCGTACCGCGCCGTTTCGCTGCTGCTGCGCCGCCCGCCGGGCCGCGAGGCGTACCCCGGCGACGTGTTCTACCTGCACAGCCGGCTGCTCGAGCGTTGCGCGAAGCTGTCCGACGAGATGGGCGGTGGCTCGATGACCGGCCTGCCGATCGTCGAGACCAAGGCGAACGACGTGTCGGCGTACATCCCGACCAACGTCATCTCGATCACCGACGGCCAGATCTTCTTGCAGTCCGACCTGTTCAACGCCAACCAGCGCCCGGCGATCGATGTCGGCATCTCCGTGTCGCGCGTCGGCGGCGCCGCGATGCCGAAGTCCATGCGCAAGGTGACCGGTTCGCTGAAGGTCGACCTCGCTCAGTTCCGCGCGATGGAGGCGTTCGCGATGTTCGCGTCCGACCTCGACGCCGCTTCCAAGCAGCAGCTGGC
The DNA here is from genome assembly GCF_025790165.1 of Solicola gregarius. Taxonomy (GTDB): domain Bacteria; phylum Actinomycetota; class Actinomycetes; order Propionibacteriales; family Nocardioidaceae; genus Solicola; species Solicola gregarius. The sequence goes on along the minus strand of NZ_CP094970.1, from coordinate 509,382 downwards.
GCGTGGTCAGCGGCTGATGGAGCTGTTCAAGCAGGGCCAGTACGCGCCGTACCCGGTCGAGGAGCAGGTCCTCTCGATCTACCTCGGTACGTCCGGCAAGCTCGACATCGTGCCGGTCGAGGACGTCCTGCGCTTCGAGCAGGAGTTCATCGACTACGTCAAGCGTTCCGAGGGCGGCATCCTCGACGCGATCCGGGAGTCCGGCAAGTACGAGGACGACACCTCGGAGTCGGTCGACCGCGCGTACGACTCGTTCCTCGACCAGTTCGAGACCAGCGAGGGCGGCACCATCCAGGCCGGCCGCGAGGAGTACGAGGCACTTTCGAGGACTCCGACGTCGAGCAGGAGCAGATCGTCAAGCAGAAGAGGGGCTGACGACCCATGGCCGTATCGCTCCGCGAGTATCGCGCGAAGATCAAGTCGACACAGTCGATGAAGAAGATCACGCGTGCCATGGAGCTCATCGCCGCCTCGCGCATCATCAAGGCGCAGCAGGCGGCCGCGGCGGCGACCCCGTACGCCCGTGAGCTCACCCGTGCGGTGTCGGCGCTCGCGACGTACTCGAACGTCGACCACCCGCTCACGACCGAGGCCGAAGACCCCAAGCGGGCCGCCGTTCTCGTCATTGCCAGCGACCGTGGGTTGGCGGGCGCGTACGCCTCATCGGCGCTCAAGGAGGCCGAGCGGCTCTGCGAGAAGCTGCGGGCCGAGGGCAAGGAGATCGACCTGTACGTCAGCGGTCGCAAGGCCGTCGCGTACTACACGTTCCGCGGCCGGTCGGTCGTCGAGTCGTGGACCGGGTTCTCCGAGCGGCCGACGTACGAGGAGGCGCGCGAGATCGGCAACACGCTGGTCGAAGCCTTCAACACCGACGCGGACGACCCGGAGGCCGAGCATCCCGAGCGCGCGGTCGACGAGCTGCACATCGTGTTCACCAGGTTCCGGAGCATGCTGACGCAGACACCGGACGTCATCCGGCTGCTGCCGCTCGAGGTCGTCGAGGGCGAGGAGCGCCCGGAGGAGTCCGAGGTCCTGCCGCTCTACGAGTTCGAGCCGAACGCCGCCGAGGTCCTCGACGCGCTGTTGCCGCGCTACGTCCACAGCCGGATCTACTTCTGCCTGCTGCAGGCGGCGGCGTCCGAGCTGGCTGCGCGGCAGCGGGCCATGAAGGCCGCGACCGACAACGCAGAAGACCTCATCCAGAAGTACACCCGGATCGCCAACCAGGCCCGCCAGGCCGGTATCACCCAGGAAATCAGCGAGATCGTCGGTGGCGCGAATGCGCTTGCCGACGCGACCGCGGGGAGCGAGTGAGAGAAATGACTGCCACCCTTTCAGAAGAGCAGGCCGCGGAGTCCGCGGCGGGAGTCGGGCGCGTAGCCCGGGTCGTCGGGCCCGTTCTCGACGTCGAGTTCCCCGTCGACACGATGCCCGAGATCTACAACGCGCTGACCGTCGAGGCGACGATCGGTGACGAGACGCACGAGCTGACCCTCGAGGTCGCCCAGCACATCGGCGACGGCATGGTCCGGGCGATCTCGATGCGCCCGACCGACGGCATCGTCCGCGGCGCACCCGTCGCTGACACCGGCCGGCCGATCTCGGTGCCGGTCGGCGACGCGACGCTCGGCCACGTGTTCAACACGATCGGCGAGTGCCTGAACCTCAAGGAGGGCGAGACCCTCGAGGTGAAGGAGCGGTGGGGCATCCACCGCAAGGCTCCGGCGTTCGACGCGCTCGAGGCCAAGACCGAGATGTTCGAGACCGGCATCAAGGTGCTCGACCTGCTCACGCCGTACGTACAGGGCGGCAAGATCGGCCTGTTCGGCGGTGCCGGTGTCGGCAAGACCGTGCTGATCCAGGAGATGATCGCCCGAGTCGCGCGCGACCACGGTGGTGTGTCGGTGTTCGCGGGCGTCGGTGAGCGTACGCGTGAGGGCAACGACCTCATCACGGAGATGGACGAGTCCGGAGTGCTCGGGCAGACCGCCCTGGTGTTCGGTCAGATGGACGAGCCACCCGGTGCCCGTCTCCGGGTCGCCCTGTCGGCGCTGACGATGGCGGAGTACTTCCGCGACGTGCAGAACCAGGACGTGCTGTTGTTCATCGACAACATCTTCCGGTTCACCCAGGCCGGCCAGGAGGTTTCCACGCTGCTCGGCCGGATGCCGTCGGCGGTTGGTTACCAGCCGACGCTGGCCGACGAGATGGGCGTGCTGCAGGAGCGGATCACGTCGACGCGCGGACACTCGATCACCTCGATGCAGGCGATCTACGTACCCGCCGACGACTACACCGACCCGGCACCCGCGACGACGTTCGCCCACCTCGACGCGACGACCGAGCTCAACCGTGAGATCGCGTCGATGGGTATCTACCCGGCCGTCGATCCGCTGACCTCGACGTCGCGGATCCTCGACCCGCGTTACATCTCCGCGGACCACTACAACACCGCTACCCGGGTGAAGCAGATCCTGCAGCGCAACAAGGAGCTGCAGGACATCATCGCGATCCTCGGTGTCGACGAGCTGTCCGAGGAGGACAAGGTCGTCGTCAACCGGGCGCGCCGGATCCAGCGGTTCCTCTCGCAGAACACCTACGTGGCCAAGCAGTTCACGGGGATCGAGGGCTCGACGGTTCCGCTCGCGGACACGATCGAGTCGTTCACCAAGATCTGTGACGGCGAGTACGACCACGTGGCCGAGCAGGCCTTCTTCATGTGCGGCGGTCTCGACGACGTCGACAAGAAGTGGGCCGAAATCCAAAAGGGTCTCTGATGTCCGACGACGTCCTCCGAGTAGAGCTGGTAGCCGCCGACCGTGTCGTGTGGTCGGGCGAGGCGACCAACCTCATCGCCCGCACGGTCGAGGGCGATGTCGGCATCCTGGCCAACCACGCGCCGATGCTCTCGCTGATGGTCGAGGGCGTCGTCGAGATCGAGACGACCGACAACGAGACGTGGGTCGCCGCGGTCGAGTCGGGGTTCCTGTCCGTGGCCGAGAACCGCGTGTCCGTCCTGTCCGAGCAGGCCGAGATGTCCCACGACATCGATTTCGAGCAGGCGAAGCGCGACCTGGAGCAGGCCCGCCAGACGGGTTCGCTCGACCTGCCGGCCGAGCAGGCCGTACGCCGCGCCGAGGCGCGGATCCGGGCGGTCGAGATCGCCGGCTGACGCCGACACCGACGGCTATTGGGCCCATGCACCGTGTGAATGGTGCATGGGCCTAATATTGTGCGCAGGGCGGTTCTCGGGTTCGCGAGCCTCGTCCTCATCGATTCCCAGCCTTCGAGGGAGTTTTGCGTTGCCGCCATGGGAGTGGGTCGTGGACTCCTTCGGCGTGCTCGTACTCCTTGCGATTCTGGTCGGTGTCGCGATGATCGTACGACGACGCCTGCTGGCCCGCAGTGGCGGAACATTCGAGCTCAGTCTCAACAAACGCCCGGCAGCTCCGAGCGGACGCTCGGCGCGAGGGTGGACCCTCGGCATCGGCCGGTACGCCGGCGAGCGGCTGGAGTGGTTTCGAGTCTTCTCGCTCGGCATTCGCCCGTCGTACACCCTCGAGCGCGGGCACGTCGAGGTCACGGGCAGGCGCGAGCCCGTTGGCCCCGAGGCGTTCGCCCTGTACGCCGGCAATGTGATCGTCGAGTGCCGTTCGGCCGACCAGACGATCCAGCTCGGCCTCAGCCCCGAGTCGCTGACCGCTCTGCTCGCGTGGCTCGAGTCCGGCCCGCCCGGGCGAGAGTCCGGGAAAGTCATCTGACGAGATCCGGCGGAGCAATCTCGCGCATTTTCGTTTCACCGGGCAACCTGATCGCCTAGTATCGCGTCATTCCGCAATACACGCCGGCCAGATCCGGCCGGTGGAATATTCAACGGGGGTAGAAATGCGCAACAGAATTCTGATAGTCGCGGCCGGCGCCGCCACGCTTGCGAGCGGCGCGCTTCTTCCGGCGGCCGGTGCCGCCGGGGCGACCGGGGACGGTAGCGATGCCGTGCCCATGTGTGGTCGCAGTGCGTCGTACGTCGTCTCACACCGAGACGTCGACGGCGACGGCCGCCGCGACACGATCAAGTCCGGCGGCTCCAAGGGCCAGACCGTGATCGTGAAGATCAACGGTGGCGAGACGCTCCGGCGTTCGATCAAGGGCTCCTTCGTGGAGGCGCTCGGTGCAAGCCGGATCGACGGCCGGCGGGGCGCGGAGATCGTCGTCGCAGACGGCTTCTCGGGTGGTCAAAACGGGGCGCGGATGGATGCGCGGGTACTCACGTACCGCAAGCACCATCTGTATCTGCTGGCGGCCCCGACCGGCGGCAGGCAGTGGCGTTCGCACAGCATGCCGGGGATCGAGTCCGGTTGGTCCAAGCATCGTGCGCACAATCGGCGGTACCTGACCCATCGGGTGGTCCGACGCGTCGACGGAGGCAAGCGGTTCACCGGCCGGGCGGTCGACTTCCGGTGGCAGGACGGTGACTGGACACGGGCGGGGTCGCGCAAACTGCACTTCCCCAGCCGGAAGGCCGCCAACCGCATCGTCGGCTGGCGCATGCAAGGAGTCGAGTACTGGGCCGGCTGCTGAGGTAGCCCGACCAGCAACCGCGCAAGCCGCCGGCGTCGCGACGCCGGCGGCTTGCGCATGTTCGCGGTCCGTGGGAGCGTCGCAGCGACAACCGATGGTTGGTACGGGAGGGGTCCCAACGTGCTGAAGCGCATCCTGGTCATCGCCGTCTCGGCGCTCGTCGTCGTCGGGCTGACGTCCGCGCCGAGCGCCGCCAAGAGCAAGACGATCCGAGATGAGGCATCGTTCGATGCCGTCGACATCCGCCGAGCCAAGATCGGGTACGCGAAGCGCACCGTGCGCGCGCGGACGTTCTCGGTGCTCAGCTCCGATCAGACGATCTGCATGGCATTGCTCTACGGCAAGAAGAAGGGCCGGGTGCACTACTCGGCGCGGGCCTGCATCACCATCAGCGGAAAGAAGCACCGGAAGCTGGTGAAGATCACGCCGCATGGCTCCAAGCGGGTCACGTGCCGCGGCATGAAGGCGCACTGGCGGCAGAACACCGAGGGGATGATCAGCAAGCTGAAGGTCCCCCGGAGCTGTTCGAAGAAGATGGGCGGCCGAGCGTCGTACTTCAAGGTCTTCTCGTACTCCGGCGGCAGCCCGAGCGACCACACCCGGCGGGTCAAGGTTCGCCGCGGCTGAGCCGCGGCGCTAGGTACGCTCGCCGCCGGGCACCCACAGCACGTCGCCCTGCTCGCGGTTCGCGTACCGCGCCAGGATGAACAGCAGGTCGCTGAGCCGGTTCAGGTAGCGGATCGCCGCCTCGTTCATGGTCTCGCCGTGCTCGGCGTACGCAGCCCACGCCGAGCGCTCGGCGCGGCGCACGACCGTGCGGGCGACGTGCAGCACCGACGCGCTCCGCGAGCCGCCGGGCAGGATGAACGACCGCAGCTTCGGCAACGGCTCGAGGTAGTGGTCACACCACTGCTCGAGGCGGTGGACGTAGTCGTCCTCGACCCGCAATGGTGGGTACTCGGGGTCGGCAACCACCGGGGTGGACAGGTCGGCGCCGACGTCGAAGAGGTCGTTCTGTACGTGCGTGAGCACGTCGACGACGTCCCGATCGAGCTCGCCGAACGAAAGCGCGTACCCGATCTGGCTGTTCGCCTCGTCGACGTCGGCGTACGCGAGCAGGCGTAGGTCGACCTTGCTGGTCTCGCTCATGTCGCCGAGCCTGGTGCGGCCGCCGTCGCCGGTGCGGGTGTAGATGCGGGTCAGGTTCACCATGGGTGCCCAGACTATCCGCCGTTGCCGCGCTGTTCGTCACCCCGTACGAGTAGCCGCGCCTCGCCGTACTCCTCCGGCCAGACGAGCACGTCGACGCCGCTCTCGGCCTGCGAGGACGTCGCCCGGATGCCGCCGTGGCGAAGTCGCGTGGTGACCCGGTCGGCGGCGTCCTGGGTGGGTAACCGCGCCAGCGTCACCAAGAGGCCTCGTCGTGCAGCCCGGCGGTTGCGCGCTGGCGTCTGTGACCAGCGCAGGACGAGCGCGAGCGCGCCGATCACGATGAAGACGACCACGGGCATGAGCAACTGCTGCACGGTCGAGGCCGAAACGGCGAGTTCCATACCCTCAGTGTCCCGCCCGTTACAGGCAAATGTCACTTGTGATGCAAATGTTATCGAGATTGCCTGCGGTCGGCGGCAACCCTACGGGACGCTGGTACGTCGTTACGTTCAAGAGCCCAATGGGGGAGCGACCGGGGGACGGCACAGAGCTTGGGGGTTGACATGGTGATCTCACTACAGTCGCGCGTGCTGCGACTGCACGGCCGACTCGACGGGGCATCGGTCTCAGAGGTCCGCAGGGAGTTGTATGACGCCATCGACGGCCTCCGCGAGGGTGTCGACACCGAGTTGATCGTGGACCTGTCCGGAGTCGACTCCGTCGATGCGACCGGACTCGGCGTGATCGCGGGCGCCCATCGGCGAGTCACCGGCCGAGGGCACCGTCTGGTGCTTCGCGGGTGCAGCCTGCAGCTTCGCCGGGCGCTGGCCATGACCCGCCTGACCCGGGTCGTCGCCGTCGAGCGCGAAGCGGTCTGATCAGCCCCCAGCACCGCGCAGGTAGCGATCCAATACCTCGATGATCCTCGGACGCAGTCGCGCCGGTGTGATCACTTCGTCGACCGAACCGACGTCGACCGCGCGGTGGATGTTGTGGATCGCGTCGAACTCCGCGGCGACCTCGGAGATCTTGTCCGCACGCAGCGAGGCCCGGAGGTCGGCGAGCTCGACGCCCAGCCGGGCCCGCTCCGCGCCGGCCGCATCCTCGATCCGACCCTCCAGCTCGGCGACCCGAGGGTCCGCGGCGGCGCGCTTGTCGACCTCGGAGGAGAACACCACCGCGGCCGCCGGCGCACCTCCCAGTACGGACGCGTACGAGCCCTCGATGGCGAGCACGGTCAGATCCGGATTCAGGCGCTTGGAGAACACTACGAAGGCACCGCCGTGGTAACGCGAGATGACGCAGAAGACGATCGGACCGTCGAAGTTCACGATCGCGCGGCCGATCTCGGCGCCGTACTCCAGCTGCAGGTTGCGCATCGAGTCCGGTGACCCGTCGAACCCCGACAGGTTGGCCAGTACGACCACGGGACGATTGCCCGAGGCGGCGTTGATCGCCCGCGCGACCTTCTTCGACGAGCGGGGGAACAGGGTTCCTGCGGTGTACGTGCTCGGCCCGTCGGTTGGCGGGAAGCCGCCGCGGGCCACCGGGCGTGATTCGATGCCGAGCAGGGCGACGGAGTGGCCCGCCAGGTGGGCGTCGCAGACGACTGCCGTGTCCGCATCGGCCATGCCGGCCCAGCGTTCGAGCATGGCGCTGTCCTGGTCCGCGACCGCCCGCATGACGGTACGGATGTCGAAGGCCTTCTTGCGGTCCGGGTTGCGGTCGGCCGCGAAGATCTCGCCGACGGTGGTGAAGTCGCTGTCGGCGCTCGCGTGCGGATACGACGACACGTCCCGGTCAGCCGGGTCGCCGGTGGGCGCGCGGCGCGGACCGGGCTCGCCCGGTTCGACGTACGTGTGCTCGTAGTGCTTCATCAGGATCGACAGGGCGCCGGCGAGGTCGGGCGCCCAGTACTGTGCCTGGCCATTGGGTCCCATCACCCGGTCGTACCCGCCGATGCCGAAGTTGTCCTCGGCGGAGACACCGCCGGAGAAGTCCAGCGACTGTTTGCCGGTCAGAACCATCGCGGAGTCCGGCGTCATCACCAAGATCCCGCGGGTGTGCATCAACATCGTGGCCTCGGCGTTCCAGTACGGCTGAGCTCCGACGTTGATGCCCGCGACCACGACGTTGATCTCGCCGCCGGCCTGGGTGAATTCCACGATCCGCTTCAGCGCCGCGGCGACCCAGTCCATGTTCTCGGTACCGGAGTCCATCGAGATCCGGGCTCCCGCCGAGATTGCGAACCACTCGATCGGCACCTGCATCCGTTCGGCCAGGTCGATGGCGGCGATGATGCGGGCGCACTCCGGCTCCGAGACGGCGCCGAGCGCCATGGTCGGATCACCACAGAGCACCACCCGCTTGATGCCGTCCGGGTACAGCGGCGTCGGAGTCGACACGACCGCAACCAGGATGCCCGCCTTGTTCAGGCCACGCCGGCGATCGACCTCGACGAGGCGTCCCGTGTCGTCGAGGTCGTACTCGACGAGGGTGCCTCCGGCGGCCAGCACCGATTCGAGCTCGTACGGGTAAACGAGCCCACGGCGACGCGCGCGCAGGACCTTGCTCGCGTAGTCGTCCAGCGGCCGCAGCGGCTCGGTTGGCGGCGGCTCGAGATCGGCCACGACACCGGCGCCCGGTCGTGAGTGGAAACGGATCGCCAGTGGCTGAAGGCTGCCGTCCGGGCCGGCGACCCGCCCCTGTGCCAACACCTCCTCGATGCCGGCCCCCTCGCTGAGGGGGGTGATCTTCGCCTGCAGCGAGGTCAGCTGGTCGACATCGGCCTCGACCACGGGCCAGACCGTCACCCAGACGTGGTTCCGGTCCAGCTTGCTGCCGGCCGAACCGCGCGACGTGCGTACCCGGCGGATGGCCTCGAGGCAGTTCTCGACCGCGCGCTCGGCGTGGGGGAGGCCGGTGACCTTGCCCTCCTCGTCGCGTACGACGGCGAGCTGGCGTACCTGTGCCATCGCCACGAGCCGGCGGTCGCGGGAGTTCTCCCTCGCCACGCATTCGTACAGCAGCACATCGGCCGGCGCCTCGAGACGAGTGACGTCGAACTCGCTCAGCCGCCACAGGTTGAGGCGTCGGCCGACCATCGGGTGCATGCCGCGGACCAGAGTGTCCTCCTCGTACACGCCATCGGCGTTCGGCCGGTACGTGTAGTAGCCGACAGGTCCGTCGCCGGGCGCCACCGCAACGGTGACTCGACGGACCCGCGGGGCGACGTCGAGCGCGGCGACCGCGTCCCGGATCCGGGCGCTCGTCGCATCCCCCTGCTCGGCGACGTCCGGAGCGTGCAGATAGAGCTCGACGACCGTGGCTCGGTCCGTGCTGAGCTGGGCCGAGATGGCGCGGTCCAGGGTGCCGGCCGGGCGTTCCAGCTCCGCGGAGGTCCCGATCGTGGTGACCAGATGGGTCGGGCCCTTGTCGTCGAGCGAGTACTGCGCGACGACGAGTGGCCGACCGTCCGCATGGTGCGTGCGTACGTCGTGGAGGTCGTGCTCGAGGTAGTGCCGGCGGACCAGCACCTCGAGGAGAGGTTCCTCCGCGGGCAGCCCGGTCTCGAGCCGGGCGGCGAGGAAGCCGACCAGCTGCTCAGGGATCGCCGTCAGGGCCGCGATCCGCTCGTCGCGGTCCTCGGCCGTCGGGTCGGCCGCCAGCGCCTCCACCTCGTCGGCGACGCCGCCGAGCACCGTGAGTCGCTCGGCGTCGACGAGCGGCTGGTCGAACCAACGGAACCGGATACTCCGGGCCAGGTCGCCGACCACCGGGTACCGCAGCTGTGTCGCGCGGACCATGCGTTCCAGCAGGCCGCGCGCGGCGGCTGCGAGTTCGTTGCTCGGCGCCGGGCTACGCAACCAGCGCTGGAGGAGCGCGATCGCGATGTCGACGTCGGTCGCGGGGAGCTGTTGGGTGATGAAGACGCGGAAGACGGCTTCCTCCAGCGCGGGTGAACGCTCCAGGTCGGTAATGCCGTAGTGGGCGAGGACCCGCGCCAGTCGCTCTCGGAACTGGGCCGGCAACCCGACCCGATCGGCGTCGAGGCTCTGCAGGTACGTGTGCAGGTGTTCGCGCGAGCTGTGCACTCGCAGCTCGGTGTGCAGGTCCTCGCCGGCCGGCCGGTTGCGGCCCAGCTCGGCGATATCGGCGAACAGCCCGAGCAGCGCCAGCTCCTCGTGCACGTGGTGCTCCTCGTCGACGGCCAGCTCATCGCGTGCGCGCAGGTAGCGGCGCAGCACTTCGCCTCGGCCCTCGGGGTCGACGTCGTACCCGAGGAGCAGCGCACGGAGGTCCGCACGAGCGCGGTCGAGTCGTTGGTCGGCCGAGGACGGCTCGGGAGACGGTGCCAGCTCGAGCGTCGCGAGTCCGCCGGTGTGCTCGTCGCGGGCCGCGGGCTCGTCGCCGCTCGGCTCCAGCCGGGCGAGCGCGGCGCCGGTCTCGACCTGGCTGCCGGTGCGTACGAGGACCTCCTTGACCCGCGCGGCGAACGGGGCATTCAGCACCGTCTCCATCTTCATCGACTCCAGGACGAGCACGGGCGCCCCAGCGGCGACGTGGTCGCCGACGGCGACCGGTGTTGCCACCACGAGCGCGGGCGCCTGCGCGCGGAGCACACCGCCCTCGTCGCGACTGACGCGATGCGTGACCCCGTCGACCTCGACGAGCTGCAGGGGACCGTGGCTGGCGGTCACCAGTCGGTACGCGTGTCCCGCCACGGTCATCCGAGCGTGGAAGTCGTCGAGGCGGTCGATGCTCGCCTCGATGGTTCGTTCCTCGGCGCCCGCAGCGACCGTGACGTGGTAACGATCCGGCCCGGACTGGATCACGGTGACCCGGTAGGACGCGCCGCGCAGCTTCAGGTCGATGGCCCGGCCGATCTCGTGCTGCAGCTGCGGCCGGCCACCGCGGGCCGTCTCCAGGAGCCGGGCGATCTCGTAGCGCTCCTGCTCCTCGTACGCCTCGATCGCGGCGGCCGCAAGGGCGATCCCCGAGTGCCGTGCGGCGACCAGGCGGCCGTCCTGGCGGGCGGCGTCGATCCAGCCGGTGCTCGCCCAGGCGGGCGTGCCGGAGACCACCTCGGGCTGCGAGAGCAGCTCGAGGATGAACGTCTTGTTGGTGGTGCCGCCCTCGATCACCACCGTCGTGGCGCCCATCGCCCGGCGTAGCCGGGCCAGCGCCTCGTCGCGGTCGCGACCGACCGCGATCACCTTCGCGATCATCGAGTCGAAGTCCGCCGCGATGGTGTCCCTCTCGGCGACCCCGGTGTCGATCCGGATGCCAGGGCCGGTCGGGAACTCCAGCCGGGCGATGCGTCCCGGGGCGGGCGCGAAGTCGCGGTCGGGGTCCTCGGCGTTCAGCCGCGCCTCGACGGCGTGGCCGCTCTCGACGGGACGCTCGCCCTCCAGCGCGCCGCCCTGCGCGATGTGGAGCTGCAGCCGGACGAGATCCAGGCCGGTGGTGGCCTCCGTGATCGGGTGCTCGACCTGGAGCCGGGTGTTGACCTCGAGGAATGCGAACGTCTTCTCGTCCGGGTGGTAGAGGAACTCGACCGTTCCCGCGCCCCGGTATCCGACCGCGAGCGCGAGCCTCTCCGCGGATGCCTTCAGTTCGTCGGTCTGTTCCGTGTCGAGCAGCGGTGAGCGGGACTCCTCGATCACCTTCTGGTTGCGGCGTTGCACCGAGCAGTCCCGTACGCCGACCGCCCATGCCGTGCCCTGGCCGTCGGCGATCAGCTGCACCTCGACGTGGCGCGCTCCGGTGACGAGGCGCTCGAGGAAGACGACGCTGCTTCCGAACGCACGCTCGGCCTCGTCTCTCGTACGTTGGTACGCATCGGTCAGCTCTGCTGCGCCGGAGACCATCCGGATCCCGCGGCCACCACCACCGGCGGTCGCCTTGAGCATCAGCGGGTAGCCGATCTCATCGGCGGCGGCGAGTGCGTCCTCGACGGTCCCGACTCCACCGCGACTCCAGGGGGCGACGGGCACGCCGACCTCTTCGGCGATCAGCTTCGAGCCGATCTTGTCGCCGAGCTGGCGCATCGCGGCCGAGGTCGGGCCGATGAACACCAGACCGAGCCGTTCGCACAGGTCGGCGAAGGCCGGATCCTCCGCGACGAAGCCCCATCCGACCCAGACGGCCTCGGCGTTCGAGTCGGCGAGCGCCCGCTCGAGTACGACCAGGTCCAGGTACGGGCGGTCCGCGGCGGCGCCGAGCAGGTAGGTCTCGTCGGCCTCTCGTACGAACATCGCGGCCGCATCCGTATCGGTGTAGAGCGCGATGGTCCGTAGTTCGGGTGCGTCGTCGAGGTGCGATGCGTTGATGTCGCGAACGGCGTTGATGAGGCGCATGGCGGCCTCACCGCGGTTGACGATGGCGATACGAGTGAACGTCACGGACCCGAATCTGCCACGTCGAAGAGTTACGGGCGAGTCGCGAACGTGTCGGCCGGGTCCGCTCGGCCTCCGGTCGGCACCCATCCGGGTCGCGGAACGCTGTCCAGCAGCATCTGTGTGTACTCGTGTCGCGGGTCTCGCAACACCGACGCAGTGTCGCCCTCCTCGACGACCTTCCCGCGCAGCAGCACCGCGACTCGGTCGCTGACGGCCTCGACGACGGCCAGGTCGTGGCTGATGAACACGCAGGTGAGCCCGAGCTCGGTTCGTAGCTCGTCGATGAGCAGCAGGATCTGGGCCTGGATGGAGACGTCGAGCGCTGCGACCGCCTCGTCGAGCACGAGTACGTCGGGTTCGACGCACAGACAGCGCGCGATCGCGGCCCGCTGCAGCTGTCCGCCGCTCAGCGACGCCGGGCGGGCCTCGCGTTCCCGTTTGCCCAGCCCGACCCGGTCGAGTAGCTCGGCCGTGCGAACCCGGCGGTCGGGCACGCCGTGCAGCGCGAGGGCGTACGCGACGCTCTGCTCGATCGTCGCCGCCGGGTCGAGGGACCCATAGGGATTCTGGAACACCATCTGGATCGCCCGCGCCCGCCTGAGCCGGGCGCGGCGACTGCGCGCTGGCGCGGTCACGTCCGCGCCGGCGACCTCGACGGTGCCGGCATCGGCGCGTTCGAGCCCGACGAGAATGCGGGCGATGGTCGTCTTGCCGCTGCCGGACTCGCCGACGATCGCCAACGACTCTCCCGGTGCGACCGCGAGCGAAACGGAGTCGACCGCGATAACGGATTCGCTGTCGCGTACGCGCGACCGAAACGTCTTGCGGAGCCCATCGACGCGCAGCACCGGCGTGTCCTCGGTCATGACGCTCCTTCCGAGGCGTGGTCGGCCGCCAGCTCGATGGCATCGTGGCGTCGACACGCGACGAGGTCGTCCGCGACGGGCCGCAGCGGCTGCGCCTCGTCACGGCACTCCTGCTCGACGTACGGGCAACGCGGTGCGAAGGCGCAGCCCGCGACCGACTCGCCCAGCGACGGGGGCGCCCCGGCGATCGGCTTGATCGCGCGGCCGGACAGCAGTTCGGGGGTGCTGTCGCGCAGGCCGGCGGTGTACGGGTGCCGCGGCCCGACCAGCAGCCGGTCGCCGGGCTGTGACTCGACGATCCGGCCGGCGTACATGACGCAGACCCGGTCGCACAGCGCGGACGCGAGGCCGAGGTCGTGGGTGATGAACAGCATGCCCAGGCCGCGCTCGCGGCGCAGAGACAGCAGCAGCGCGACGATCGACGCCTGGGTCGACACGTCGAGGGCGCTCGTCGCCTCGTCGGCGAGCAGGAACTCCGGGTCGCCCGCGAGCGCCGACGCGATCACCACTCGCTGCAGCATGCCGCCCGACAGCTGGTGCGGATGCGCTCGCAGGAGTCGCTCGGGCTCGCGAAGGCCGACCGACGCGAACAGGTCGAGTACGCGGGCCTTCGCGGCGGACGCGTCGAGTCCGAGTGCGGTGCGTAGCTGCTCGGTCGCGTACGCACCGACCGTCCGCACGGGATTCAGCGATGCCCGTGGGTTCTGGTAGACCATCGCGACTCGCTCCGAGCGCAGCCGTCGAAGACCCGCGTCGTCGAGGTCGAGCACGCTCGTACCGTCGACGCGCACGGCGCCGCTCACCGCCGCGCCGTCGGGCATCAGACCGAGCGCCGCGCGTGCAGTGGTGGACTTACCCGATCCGGACTCGCCGACGAGACCGACGATCTCGCCCGCCGAGATGGCGAGGGAGACGTCCTCGAGCACCGGCCGCGCCGTACCGGGGAGCGCCATGCTCAACCGGTCGAGTTCGAGCTTCATGGCCGATCGACCCCCAACCTGTCCGCGAGGCGTACACCCACGACATTGACGGCGACGACGGTCAGCGCGATCGCCGCACCGGGCGCGAGTGAGGGGAGCAGCGAGCCCTGGATCAGCGGGAGCTGGCCCTCGGACACCATCAGACCCCAGTCCGAGGACGGCGGCTGGGCGCCGAGGCCGAGGTAGCTGAGTCCGGCGAGGCTCATCAGGGCCTCGCCGAACAACACCACGCAGTAGCCGAGGATCAACGGGATGACCCTGGGGACGAGCCTGCGCAGGCAGATCGCGACACCCCCCGACACCGAGCACCCGGTACGCCTCGATGTACTCGCGCTGGCACTCCGACAGCGCCGCGCTTCGGGCCAGCTTCGCCACCGCCGGGGTGTACGCGAGTCCGAGCGCGATCACGGCGGCCCCGATGCCCTCGCCGAAGATCGCGATGACGAGCACGGCGAAGAGCAGGCCCGGGAAGGCGATGAAGGCATCGGTCGCGCGGGAGACGACTGCGTCGATCCAACCGCCCTTCCACGCGGCGAGGATGCCGAGCGGCGGCCCGAACGTGAGCGCGAAACCGAGGATCAACAGCGGGCCGATCAGGCCGGTACGAGCTCCGTACATGATCCGGGACGCGATGTCCTGCCCGGACTGGTCGGCGCCGAGCCAGTAGTCGCCGCTGATGCCCTGCAGCGACGCGGACAGGTCGGCCTCGGTCGGGTCGTGAGGTGCGATCCACGGCGCGAACACGGCGCAGCAGATCACGACGGCGAGGAACACCGCCGACACCCAGAACATCACTCCGCCGCGTGACCGCGTAGGAGCGACGGGCGCAATGACGCCGGCATCAACGCTCGCCGCGCTCATGACTCACTCCCTCGCAGCCGAGGATCGGCGACGCGCTGCAGTACGTCGGCGATCCGGGTGGTGATGATGTACGCGAGGACGAGCAGCAGCAGGACCGCCTGCGTCACGGGGAGGTCGCGCTGGTCGATCGCGTCGATCAGCAGCTTGCCGATCCCGCTCAGCCCGAAGGCCTCCTCGACGAGCACGGTGCCGGCGATCGTGCCGGCGATGATGAGACCCGACATGGTGATGATCGGTGCCGCGGAGTTGCGCAGGATGTGCTGCCGGACGATGTACGCGCGGGGCAGCCCGCGGGTACGCGCGACGTCGACGTGCGGCGACTCGGACTGGCTCACCATCGACTGCCGCGTCACTCGTGTCATCCCGGCGATCGAGCCGACGGCGAGCGCGATCGCGGGCAGCGTCAGGTGGTAGAAGCGGTCGGCGATACCGTCGCCGGCGCCCGTGGTGGGGAACCACGCCAGCCCGACCGCGAACACCGCGATCAGGGCGACCGCCGCGACGAACGGCGGGATGCCACCGAGGAACGTCGTCACCGTCAGGATCGCGGAGTCGGCCGCCTTGCGCCTGCGCAAGGCGGACACGACGCCGAGCACGAGGCCGATCGCAATGACCAGCACGGCGGTGTAGAGCACCAGGAACACCGTGACATCGAAACGCGAGGTCAACAGGCTCGACACGTCCTGCCCATAGACGTACGAGCGACCGAAGTCGCCTTGCACGGCGTTGCCCAGCCAGTAGAAGTACTGGACGATCATCGGGTCGTCGAAGTGGTACTGCTCGTTGATCGCCTGGAGCGTCTGCGGGGTCAGGTTCTCCGGCCCGCCCGCGAGCAGCGCCGCCTTGTCACCTGGGGCAAGGTACATCGCCAGGAAGATCAGGAACGAGGCGAGGACGAGCGTAGTGACGACCTCGGCGACGTTTCGAACGACGGTGCGCATCGACGCGTCACGCCGAGCCGAGATCTGCAGCCCACGGGTACGTGAGGTAGGCCATCGACACGGGTGCGCCGGACAGCTTGTCGGACGTCACCAGGGTGTTCGGCGTCATCACCAACGGAATGGAGAGCATGTTGTCCAGGTAGATGTCCTGCACCTTCACCGTGAGGTTCGCGCGCTTGGTCTCGTCGTACTCGCCGGCCGCGGCGTTGAACGCCTGCGCGTACTTCGGGTCATCGAAGCCGACGTAGTTGTTGACTCCTCCCGGCATCGCGTTGTCGTACATGCCGAGCGGATCGGGCTTGGAGAGGTACCAGTCGCCGATCATGCCGTCGACCTTCGCTCGGGCGTCCTCGCTCCCGTACAGCTCGGAGTACTGCGCGTCCGACAGCGTCTTGATTTCGACCTCGAGTCCGATCTCGGCCGCAGCCGTGCGGACGCCGTTGGCCATCACGTTCTGGATCTCGCTCCCACTGGTGGCGAGCGTGATCGGGCCCGGGTCGCCGACCTGCTCGACGAGGTCCTTGGCCTTGTCGATATCGGCGTCGCTCGGCGACGAGGGCGTGTCGGGGACCTTGTCGAACGCGTCCTGGAAGGCGTCGGGCGCGTAACCCCAGGTGCCCGATCCGACCGGGAGCTTCCATGGCTCGGCGCGCCCGTCGAACGCTGCCTTGACGATCCCGTCGCGATCCATCGCGAGCGACAGCGCCGTACGGATCCGAGCGTCGCCGAGTGCGCCGTCGCCGCGGGACGGGAAGACCTGCCACGACGTCGTGGTCGCGCCGTACGAGACGCTGAGCTCGTCGTTGGACTCGAGCGGCCCGACGAGCGAGGGATCGGTCAGGAAGGTGCCGTCGGTCTCACCGGCGTTCACCGCGTTCACGACGGCGGGCGCCGCGCCCCAGGTGTAAGTGAGGCTCTGCGTGTTGACGGCGCGGTCCTTGTCCCAGTAGTTCGGTGCCGCCTCGAGGGTGATCGACGTACCCGCCTTCCATTCCTTGAGCTGGTACGGACCACTGCATGCATCGGGACTGTCCGGTGTTCCGAACGAGTCGCCCGCCCTGTCGATCACGGCGCGGTTCCAGACGATTCCGCCGTCGCCGGCCATCCGCATGTCGAACTGCGCATCGGGCTGCTCGAGCGTGACGGTCACCTCGTACTCGCCGGTCTTCTCGACGTTCTTGACACCCTCATACTCGTCGGACTCGTCGGCGCCGGGCTCGGCGTGGCGTTGCATGCTCCATACGACGTCATCGGCAGCCAGCGGGCTGCCGTCGTGGAACGTCACGTCATCGCGCAGGGCGTACACGACCGTCGTGGGGTTGGGGCGCGTCACCGACTTGGCGAGGTGCGGCTTGACGCTGTAGTCGGGCTGGACCTGGAACAACCGTTCGCACATGTTGGCGATCACGGAGTCCTCGACGTCACTGGCGCCGACGTCGGCGTCGAGCGTCGCCGGCTCGGCAGACAGCATCCAGTTCACGCTGTCGGCGGGCCCCGAGGCGGGCTTGGTAGTGGCGACGAGCTCGTCGTCGCTCGGCGGCTTGCCCCCGCCGGAGTCGGAGCCGGCGCAGCCGGTCAAGGCGAGCGCCGCGGCGCTCAGCAGGGTGGCGGGGAGGATGATGCGGCGGTTCATGATCTACCTCGTGTGGGTGGGGGCGTCGGGGCCGTCGTAGATGTTCCACGGAGCAACTTGGTACGCGTGCTCGCACGGCATACCGGGCGCGAGGTGGTACGTGCCTGCGGTGAGGTCGACGCAGCTCGACAGCAGTGTCGACCACTGGCGGAGCTCGTCGTGGCGTGGGTCGGGGTGCGAGCACACCGACTCGGGTTTGCCGAAGTGGTCGGACATCGTCGTGTGCACGACCTTGCGGATCGACTCGGCGTCGACCGCGGCCGCGGCCTCTGCCAGGCCGCGTTCGATGATCGGGACGCGATACAGGGTGCTGGCGGAGTCCGGGCGGTACGTCGCGGCGAGCTGGGCCGGTATCCGGCCCTGGTAGTGGTTGCCGTGGACGAGGACGCCGCCGGTCGGGTAGAGCCAGTCGTGCGCGTACGGCGTCGTCTCGAGGTCGATCGCGAACCCGTCCCGATGAGTGAGCAGCGCGTTGCTCGGGATGTCCTGTGTGGCGTCGAGCAGTACTTTGATCGCCTCGTACGGACCGGCCGAGTCCAGTACGCGGCGGCGGATCAGCGGCTGCGGCACGCCCGGGGCAGTGCCCGGGAACCGGCCGCCGAGCCCGTTCGCGTTGAGCGCGAGACCGGCGGAGTTCGCACCCTGTCGACCGACCTGGCCGGCCTCGACGTGCTGGATGATCGTCGGCTTGCCCGGGCGTACGACCCGAAGCAGCAGCACCGTGTCGCGTACGGCGTGGCGCCAGTCCCAGTTCTGACCGCAGTAGACGTGGCCGTCGCCGGTTGCCTCGGGCAACAGCGCGAACGACGAGCATCCGTCGGAGTCCAGGTCGAGCTCGTCGCGTTCACCGAGGGGCTCGTCGCGACGCATCCGGCTGATCTCGCCGCGGGCGTTCAGGGCGAGGACGTCGAGCAGATCGAGCCCCGCGCCGTCCGCGATCCCGCGCATCTCGTCGATCAGGTCGGGCGCGAACGCGGTGCTCGGCGCAAGCCACTCGCGGGCGAGCTCGCGTACCTGCGACCAGGTGAGGCCCTGCACCCGCCCGAAGGACGCCTCGTAGAAGTCGCGCGCCGCGACGATCTGGGCGGCTGCGAACTCGCCGTACTGGGTGCCGCGCTCGTGGTCGCCGCCGCTGATCTCGACGGACGGGAGGGTCAAGCTGTCCACGCACTGCTCCTTGTAGTATCCATTTCACGACACGCCATCGGTGTCGGACGTGCGTCAGGGCCGAGTGTAGTGAATACTTCAGACATGTCAACAGATGAAGTGGAATCGTCGCGCTCGCTCGCCGACCGGGTGGGCGCGGTGCTCGATCGGCTGTCGCCGTCGGAGACGCGGGTCGCGCAGTACCTCAACGCGATGCCGACCGAGGAGCTGATCTTCGCGAACGCCGAGCAGCTCGGGCGCCTGACGCGTACCAGTGACGCGACGGTCGTACGTACGGCGCGCAAGCTCGGTTACACAGGGCTGCCGCAGCTCAAGCGCGAGGCGGGCAGCGGCCTCGGGGAGGCGACCGCCCATCCGAGGGAGCGCCTGTCGCGTCGGCTGTCCGCACTGGGCTCGGACCTCGGCGCCGTGCGCGAGCAGATCTTCGCCGACGCGATCGAGTCGCTCGAGCTCACCCGCGAGGCGATCGACGACGCCGAGCTGCAGAGCGCCGTCGGGGCCATGGCGCACGCGGACACGATCTTCGTGTTCGGCTACGGCGGATCCGAGCACGGCGCCCGGCACCTGGCTCGAACGGCGAACCGGATGGGGTACGACGCAAGAGCAGTCGGAGACACGGGGCTCATGCTCGCCGACTCGGTGATGCGCATCGGCCACGGCGATGCGGTCGTCATATTCCAGCCAGGCCGGCTGTTGCACGACATCGACGTCATCCTCGAGCACGCCACGTCCGTTGGCGCCAAGGCGATCCTGATCAGCGGCGAGCGCCTGCACAAGCAGCTGGCGAAGGCATACGACATCGGGCTGCTCGCCATCCGCGGCTCTGCGCTCCTCTCGTCGGAGGCGCTCTCATCGATCGTCGTCGCCGACGTCCTCGGCTACGGGCTCAGCGCCCTCGACGAGGACCGCGCGATGCGGGCGCGCGAGCAGCTCACCCACGTACGCCAGCGGCTGATCCGCGACTACAAGGGTTCGAACCTCGACCGGCAGTGAGCCGTCTCACGTCAGGGGTTACTCGCCGGTCATTTGGGCCTAACCTGTGGCTATGCGCGACAAACCCTGGGTGATGCGGACGTACGCGGGGCACAGCTCGGCGGCAGCCTCGAACGCCCTCTACCGGCGTAACCTGGCCAAGGGCCAGACGGGTCTGTCGGTCGCGTTCGACCTGCCGACACAGACCGGCTACGACCCCGACCACGAGCTGAGCCGTGGGGAGGTCGGCAAGGTCGGCGTGCCGGTCGCCGACCTCGGCCAGATGCATGCGCTCTTCGACGGCATCCCGCTCGGTGAGATGAACACCTCGATGACCATCAACGCGACCGCCATGTGGCTGCTCGCGTTGTACCAGGTCGCCGCAGAGGAGCAGGGCGTCGACGCCGTGAGCCTCGCGGGCACGACGCAGAACGACATCATCAAGGAGTACCTCTCCCGCGGCACGTACGTGTTCCCGCCCGAGCACTCCCTGCGTCTGACGACCGACATGATCGCGTACACGGTCGTCCATATCCCGAAGTGGAACCCGCTGAACATCTGCAGCTACCACCTGCAGGAGGCCGGCGCGACCCCCGTGCAGGAGCTCGCGTACGCACTGTCGACGGCGATCGCGGTGCTCGACTCGGTCAAGGACTCGGGTCAGGTGGCCGAGGCCGATTTCGGCAAGGTCGTCGGCCGGATCTCGTTCTTCGTGAACTCGGGCGTGCGCTTCGTCGAGGAGATGTGCAAGATGCGCGCCTTCGGACGGCTCTGGGACGAGATCACCCACGAGCGGTACGGCGTCGAGGATCCCAAGATGCGCCGGATGCGGTACGGCGTCCAGGTCAACTCGCTCGGGCTGACGGAGGCGCAGCCGGAGAACAACGTGCAGCGCATCGTTCTCGAGATGCTCGGGGTCACGCTGTCGAAGGACGCCCGGGCGCGGGCCGTGCAGCTGCCCGCCTGGAACGAGGCGCTCGGCCTGCCGCGGCCGTGGGATCAGCAGTGGTCGCTTCGTCTGCAGCAGGTGCTTGCGTTCGAGTCCGACCTGCTCGAGTACGACGACATCTTCGACGGCTCCCATGTCATCGAGGCGAAGGTCGACGAGCTCGTACGCGGCGCTCGCGCGGAGATCGACCGGGTCCAGGCGATGGGCGGTGCGATCGCCGCCGTCGAGTCGGGTTACATGAAGCAGGCCCTTGTCGCGGCGCACGCGCAGCGCCGGGCAGCGATCGAGTCCGGTGAGCAGCAGGTCATCGGCGTCAACTCCTACGTCGAGAGCGAACAGTCGCCGCTGACCGCCGATCTCGAGACGTCCATCCAGACGGCAGATCCGCAGGCCGAGGCGAGCGCGATCGAGGCCCTGCGCGAGTGGCGCGCACAGCGCGACGCCGACGCGGTACGCGCGGCGCTGGAGCGGTTGCGGGCAGAGGCGAAGACCGACGCCAACCTGATGGACGCGACCCTCGCCGCCGCACGCGCGGGCGCGACCACGGGTGAGTGGGCGGGCGCTTTGCGGGAGGTCTTCGGCGAGTTCCGAGCGCCTACGGGTGTGACCGGCAGCGTCGGTGTCTCCGACGCCGGCGGCGAGCTCGCGGCCGTACGCGAGCGCGTACGGGAAACCGGCGAGGAGCTCGGCGGCAGGCTGCGCCTTCTGGTGGGCAAGCCCGGGCTCGACGGGCACTCCAACGGCGCCGAGCAGGTCGCGGTGCGGGCGCGCGACGCGGGGTTCGAGGTCATCTACCAGGGCATCCGGTTGACGCCATCGGAGATCGTCGCCGCTGCCGTCGCCGAGGACGTGCACTGCGTCGGCCTGTCCATCCTGTCCGGCTCGCACATGGAGCTGGTGCCCGACGTGCTCCGCGGGCTGCGTGAATCCGGCGCCGCGGAAATCCCCGTGATCGTCGGCGGCATCGTGCCCGAGTCGGATGCGCGCCGCCTCGAGGAGCAGGGCGTCGCCGCGGTGTTCACGCCGAAGGACTTCGGCCTCACCGAGATCATGGGCCACATCGTGACGGAGATCCGGAAGGCGAACGGCCTGCAACACTAGACCGCATGGCAACGATCTCACCGACGTTGGCGATCAACGAGGAGATCGCCCGTCGTACCGCCGCCGGTCTCGACACCGTGCCGCTCGGCTTCGGAGAGGCCAACGTGCCAGTTCACCCCGCCCTCGTACGCAGGCTTGCCGACTCGGCGGCGCGGAACCAGTACGGTCCGGTGGCGGGATCGGCTGCGCTGCTCGAAGCGGCCGCGGGCTACTGGGACCGGCGCGCGCTGCCGACCGGGCCGGCGCAGGTCGTCTCCGGGCCGGGTAGCAAACCCCTGCTGTACGCGCTGTTTCAGGCGCTCGGCGGCCCCGTTGCGCTGCCGAAGCCGAGCTGGGTCAGCTATGCGGCGCAGGCGAGGTTGCTCGGCATCGACGCGCACCTCGTACCCACCGGGCCGAGCGAGGGCGGCGTACCGGATCCCGACCGGCTGGACGCGCTCGCACGAGAGTGCGCGGCCGACGTGCCGCTGCGCGCCGTGCTCGTGACGCTGCCGGACAACCCGACCGGCACGCTGGCGAGTCCCGAGACCATCGGTGAGCTGTGCGCGGCGGCGCGCCGGCACGACCTGACGATCATCTCCGACGAGATCTACCGCGACCTGGTGCACGACGCGGCAGCGACGTACGTCAGCGCGGCAGACCTGGCACCCGAGCGGACGATCATCACCAGCGGGCTCAGCAAGAGCCTCGCGCTCGGTGGCTGGCGGATCGGCGTCGCGCGGTTTCCCGCCGACCCCGCGTACGCGGAGGTCCGAGCGACGGTGCTGACGGCGGCGAGCGAGATCTGGTCGGCCGCGCCGCAACCCGTACAGTCGGCCGCCGCCTGGGCGTACGGCGAACCTGCCGAGCTCGTCGACCACATCGCCCGCGGCCGTCGGCTGCACGGCGCCATCGCCCGCGCGAGCGCCTCGGTGTTCGCGCGGCACGGCGCGCACGTACCCGAGCCCGTGGGAGGCTTCTACGTCTACCCGTCGTTCGACTCCATGCGTGAGCAGCTGCGCGATCGCTGGTCGATCACGACGAGTGCCGGGCTCGCGTCGACTCTGCTCGACCGATTCGGTGTTGCGACGCTGCCGGGTGCGGCGTTCGGCGACGATCCGGAGCGACTCACCCTTCGCGTCGCGACGAGCATGCTGAACGGCGGAGACGACTCGGAACGTACGCGCGCCCTCGAGTCGGAAGATCCGACGACGCTGCCGTGGGTGGCGCGCCGTCTCGATCAGCTCGCCGCGGCCCTGTCTGCGCTCACGTGAAGGACCGATCGTCGATGACGTCGAGGTTCTCGAAGCTCACGTCGTCGACGAGCGTCCGCATCTTCGCGGCCATCTCGTCGGTCTCGGGCAGGTTGGAGTTCTCCATCGCCGATTCGTACGAGTCGAAGAACACCAGTGACACGATGTGACGTTCGTCCTCTCGATCGCGTGCGGTGATCGAGCGGCGCACGGTGTTTCGGCCGTCGGTCGCCCGCTCCCATTCCCTGTGCAGCTCTTCGAGTGCGGTGTCCAGGTCGGACATGTGTGAGTCGATCAGCTGGATGAACATCGGGTCATCTCCTTATGGGCGTACCTCGAGGATGAGGTTGAACGGTGTGGCGGCGACCTGGCGGACATGCGACAGCCCGGCGTCGGCGAGCGCCTCCCGCCATCGCGCGGCGCCTGCCTGTGTGCCGATCGCGTATCCGACGTCCTGCGACAGCGAGTTCGGTGTGCAGATGAACGACGAGGCCGTGTAGTAGATCGCCGCCATCGGGTTCTCGGCGATGTTCGTCTCCCGGTCGTCGAGCGCGAACGGCTCCACCAGCAGGATCGTCCCGCCGGGCGCGAGGTGCTCGCGGGCGTACGCCGCGGCGCCCACCGGATCGCCCATGTCATGCAGACAGTCGAAGAAGCAGATCAGGTCGTACGCACCCGGATAGCCACGCGCGTCGGCAAGAGTGAACTCCACCCGACCGGCGACGTCCGACTCGATCGCACGCAGCCGAGCGGTGTCGATCGATGCCTCGTGGAAGTCGAAGCCGTGCACATACGCCTTCGGGTAGGTCGTCGCCAACACGACGGATGCGGCCCCGTGCCCGCATCCGATGTCGGCGATCGACCCACCCTGCTCGAGACGCTCCTCCACACCGTCGAGGGCGGCGATCCAGCTCGGCAGCTCGGCGCGGTAGCCCGTTCGGAACAGCCACTCGGTGCCGGCGAACAGGTGCTCGTCGTGATCACGCCAGCTCAGCGCTCCGTCGGTGCGGAATGCGTCAACGCATTTCTGGCCGTCGATCGCAACGGCGAGCAACACATTCATCGCACGCGCGATGAACACGGGCGAGTCCTCGTCGGCAAGGGCAACCGCCGTTTCCGCCGAGAGGGCGTACCGATCGCTACCAGCGTCGTAGGCAACGATCGATCCGGCGGCCTGTGCGTCGAGCCACTCCCGGGTGAGTCGCGGATGGGTGTTGGCACGCTCCGCGAGATCGTCGGCCGTCATCGACTCCTCTGCCGCGAGGATCCGATAGAAGCCCAGCTCGTCACCGAGCCAGATGCCGACGCACATCGACAGGCCGGTCATGTACCCGGCCATCTGACCCATCACCTGCTCGACCCGTGCCTCGTCGACGGTATGGCTCGCTGTCGTGCTCATGGTGCTCCTCTCGTCGTATAAGAGTCCGACCGGAGCCGTCGACCGTTACAGGCTTGCGCTTCGTGCGGGTGCGGTCACCAACGACCCAGCTCCGGCCCGAGGTGCCGGCGCAGCCTGGTGCGTGCACGGTGGAGGAGCACGCGTTGGTTGGACGCCGAGACGCCGAGTCGAGCCGCGACCTCGGAGGTGGTGGCGTGCTCGATGTCGTGCAACGTCCACACCGAGCGTTGCGCGTCGGGTAGCTGCGGCAGCACGCGTACGACGGTGCGCATCGCCTGTTGCGCGGTCAGCCGGTCATCTACGGCGTCGGCGCCCGTGTACTCGTGGCCAACGCCGGAGGGTCGGGCGAGCCGGTCGAGCTCGTCGGTGCCCAAGGGCGTTGCGCGTCGCTCGCGGCCGAGCGCGGTCGCTGCCCGGTTGACCAGGATGCGGGTGATCCACGTCAGCAGCGATGACCTGCCCTCGAATCGCTGGATACCTGTGTACACAGCCGTCCAGGTGTCCTGCACGACCTCCTCGGCGACCGCATGGTTGCGTACAAGGAACTCGGCGTGAGCGAGGAGATGCCGTTCGTAACGGCGAACCAGCGTTGTGAACGCCGCCTCGTCCCCCGTGCGGAGGCGGACGACCAGCGGGTCGGCGTCCACCTTCGCAGCGTACGTCCGCAAGACTCCCCGCGGCGCCGAATGGCAGGATCGGAGCATGAGCGACCTGCAATGTGCGTCGACCCTGTTGATCGCGAGACACGGAGAGGCGGAGTACGAGACCGACCGCCTCACCGATGCCGGCGGGTCGCTGTCGCTACGCGGTCGTGAGCAGGCCCGCGAGCTCGGTACGTCGCTACGCGGTCGCCGCATCGCGTACGTCTACTGCAGTCCTCTTGCTCGCGCGGTGCAGAGCGCGGAGATCGCCGCCGGCGTTCTCGGCGTCGGGGTGCGCGTCCGCGAGGGGCTGCAGGAGCTCACGGTCGGTGCGTACGAAGGGCAGCCGGAAGACCTGAGCCTGTTCCGGGAGACGTTCGAGGCGTGGGGCGCGGGCGATCTGAGCGCGACGTACGACGGTGGCGAGTCCGCAGAGCGGGTTGTCGCGCGGGTGCGTGGCGCGCTCGAGTCGATAGTCGACCTGCACCGCGGCGAGACCGTGCTGGTCGTCAGTCACGGCGGTGTCATGGGTCTGGTGCTTCCGCGGTTGGTATCGAACCTGCCGGACGCCCATGCGCACGGACGCGTGATCCCCAACGGTGCCGTTGCGGAACTTCTGGCCGACGCGGACGACTGGCGCTGCGAGCGATGGCCGGATCAGGGCGACGGATAGCCAAGCCACGCCTTCGCAAGGGCAGCCGAACCTGCGTGGATTCGGCGCCGCGTTGGTTCTATCGTCGGTGATGATCGAGCCAACGGGAGGTGGTGGAGCTCAGGCGGCGGGGACCTTGGCCTTCTTCTTGCCACCCTTGACCTTGACGAGTTTTCGCTTCTTCACGGTATAGCCCTTGGGCAGCGTTCCCTCGGAGAGCATGCGAAGCGGGCACCGCTTGCATTTCGGCTTCGAGGTGCAGCACTTCTTCTTGGGCTTCGCCGGCACCACCCCACCGTACCAATAAGGTTAGGCATCCCTAACGGTTACCTCCGTCACAAGGCTATCGAAGGAGTACGACATGGCAGCCCCCAAGTTCGTCTCGGCGCTGACGCAGCAGATCGGACACGAGTTCGCCGCACACCAGCAGTACGTCGCGATCGCAACGTACTACGACGCACTGACGATGCCGCAGATGGCGGCGCTGTTCTACCAGCAGGCGCTCGAGGAGCGCGACCACGCGATGATGATGGTGCAGTACCTCCTCGACGCCGACGAGGACGTCGTGATTCCCGGTGTCGAGACCCCGGCGAGCGGGTACGACGACGTCGTCGCGCCGGTACAGGTCGCGCTCGACCAGGAGAAGCGGGTCACCGAGCAGATCAACGAGCTCACCTCGATCGCGCGTGACGAGAAGGACTTCGCGTCCGACCAGTTCATGCAGTGGTTCATCAAGGAGCAGGTCGAGGAGGTCGCGAAGATGACGGACCTGCTCGCGGTGGTGACCCGCTCCAAGGACGACCTCGAGGCGATCGAGGACTGGGTCGCCCGTGAGGAGACGGGCGAGGCGGACGACCCGACCGCGCCCGCCGTCGCCGGAGCGTAGACCTCCTCGGTCGGTGCGGGCGAGCGCGCGGGAATCAAGCCGCGGGTGCAGGAGTTGCTATAGTTGAACATACAACTATCAAGGAGCAGCGAATGTCCGGCGAACTCCTCGCACCTGACACGACAATGGGCGCCGTCACGCTCGACGTCGCCGATCTCGACGGGATGACGCGGTACTACCGCGACGCTGTCGGCCTGGACGTACTGGCCGCTGCCGACGCGACCGTGACGCTCGGGCGCGGCGTCACGGCGGTGGTGATCCTCCGGCATGCACCGCGGCTGCGACACGCTGGTCCCCGCGAGGCCGGGCTGTTCCACACCGCGATCCTGTTCGACAGCCAGCAGGCGCTGGCCGCCGCGGTGAACTCCGTGGCGCGGATGTACCCCGGCCGATTCACCGGAAGCGCCGATCACCTGGTCAGCAAGGCGTTCTACTTCGACGACCCCGAAGGTAACGGGGTCGAGCTGTACTGGGACCGCGATCGTACGCAGTGGAGCTGGACGCACGGGCAGGTGGAGATGGCGACGGTGTACCTGGACCCGCGCGAGTTCCTTGGCGAGCACCTCACCGAGAGCGGTATGGACGCGCCTGGCATGGGCGGAGCCGTCGTCGGTCACGTCCACCTCTCGGTCGGCGACACCGCGACCGCCCGTGAGTTCTATGTCGACCGGCTCGGTTTCGAGGCGACCGCCAGCCTCGGCAACGAGGCGTTGTTCGTCAGCGCGGGCAGGTACCACCATCACATGGCGATGAACGTCTGGAACAGTCGCGGCGCCGGCCTACGGCAGCCCGCACTCGGCCTCGGCCAGGTCGACATCATCGTGCCGAACGCCGACGAGGTCGGCGCGCTCACCGAGCGGATGAAGCACTACGGGCTGCAGCCCCGCGACGACGGGCGTACGGTCACCGTCGACGACCCGTGGGCCAACCGCGTGCACGTGAGCGTCGCCGCCTGACGGCCCCGTTCACTCGTTCCGCGGCCCGTGCCCATGGGCTGAGCGATCAGACTCTGCGTGGACCGCGGGTCAAACGCGTGTTCCGTGGCGTGTACGTCTGCGCGGATGTGTCGCTCGACTTCGCGACGTACCTCGACGCCGCCCGCCTGGTAGTCGCCGGCGCACCGGCGACGCACGTGACCGGCCTGCGGTGCTACGGGGTCGAGGTCGGTCCGATCCTCCCCCTGCACTTCGCCTCTGCGGGGCGAGAGACCGAGCGGGACGGCATCCACGTGATCCGCCGGATGCGGCTCGCCTGGTTCGAGAACGGCGCTCTGAGTCCGGAGCAATGTTGGCTCGACGCGTGTCTCGATCTCGACCTCGTCGATGCGGTGATCGCGGCCGACTGGCTCATCCATAACGAAGCCACGACGCTCGAACGGCTCACGACGTTCGTCGAAGCGACGGACAATTGGGAGGGGATCCGCAACGCTCGGCTCGCACTGCCGTACGTATGTGAGAAGGTGCGCTCGCCTCGAGAGACCGCGACTCGCCTGATGCTCGTCCTGGCAGGGCTTCCGGAGCCGGACGAGTGCAACCTCGACATCTACGACGGCGATCGCTTCGTCGGCTGCGGCGATCTCGTCTGGCTTGCGTACGTACTCGTCACCGAGTATGACGGACGCCAGCATGCCGAGGACACCAAGCAGTGGAACCACGACCTCGATCGCGTCGAGGGCTTCGAGGACGCCGGATGGCGCTTCTATCGAGTGACGAACCGCCGGTTGCGGGCGCCTCGTCAGGTGGTTCGACGCGTCTACGCAAAGCTCGTGGCGGGCGGATACGCCGGACCGGAACCGGTCTTCGACGAGCCGTGGTCGCGCCTGTTCGAGCGCCGTCCCGCGTACACCCGGTGACATCGAGAGGAGTTCGCGGACTTGTCAGTGGTACAGCGCGATTACGCCACCGAAAAGTCCGCGAACTCCGAAAGACAGGACCTCAGAACAGCCGCAGGGACGGGTCGTCGATGCCGCGCAGGTCGTCGTAGTTCACCGTGACGCACTGGATGCCGCGGTCCTCGGCGAGTACGCGCGCCTGCGGCTTGATCTCCTGCGCCGCGAACATCCCGCGTACCGGCGTGAGGAGCGGGTCGCGGTTCATCAGCTCGAGGTAGCGGGTGAGCTGCTCGACGCCGTCGATCTCGCCTCGCCGCTTGATCTCCACCGCGACGGACCCGCCGGCGTCGTCCTTGCACAGCAGGTCGACGGGCCCGATCGCGGTCATGTACTCGCGGCGTACGAGGCTGATGCCGTCGCCGAGTGCCGTGGGGTGCTCGGCCAGCAGTTCCTGCAGATGCTTCTCGACGCCGTCCTTCTGCAGTCCGGGATCGACGCCGAGCTCGTGCTCGGAGTCGTGCAGGATCTCCTCGATCCGGATCCGCAGCGTGTCGTCGGACTTCGCCGCCGACACCATCCACTCGAGCACGCCGTCATCCTGCGACTCGCGCAACGTACACGGCGGGCTCATCCAGTTCAGCGGCTTGTACGCGCGGTCGTCGGAATGGATGGACACGGAGCCGTCGGACTTGACCAGGATGAGCCGGTTCGCCATCGGCAGATGGGCCGTCAGCCGGCCGGCGTAGTCGACCTGGCAGCGAGCGATTACGAGACGCACCCGCACAGGCTAGTACGACGGCCCCGCGTGACCGATCTCATGGTGCACCACCCCCGTGCATGACAGACTTCGCCCGACGTACGACAGTGTCTTCGTACGGCTGTGACCACTCGACTAGGAGACGATGGATGGCGCGCGAGTTCAATCAGGTTGGCGTGATCGGCCTCGGGACGATGGGTGCCGGCATCGTCGAGGTATTCGCCCGCAACGGCTTCGATGTCGTCGGCGTCGAGCAGGGGACCGAGCAGCTCGAACGCGGGCGTGGCCACATCCAGCACTCCACCGACCGTGCCGTACGCCGCGAGAAGATCACGACTGCCGAGCAGCAGGCGATCTTCGACCATGTCACGTTCACGACCAATATCGACGACGTCGCCGACTGTGACCTCGTCGTCGAGGCCGTTGTGGAGAGCCTCGACCTCAAGCGGGACGTGATCTCCCGCCTCGACAAGATCGTGGGCGACAATGCCGTGCTCGCCACCAACACGTCGTCGCTCTCGGTCACCGAGATCTCCGCCGCGACCGATCATCCGAGCCGCGTCGTCGGCATGCACTTCTTCAACCCGGCGCCGGTGCAGAAGTTCCTCGAGCTCGTACGCACCGTCGTCACGTCTCCCGATGTGATCGAGGATGTCGAGGCACTCGCCGGCAAGCTCGACAAATCGCCCGTCGTGGCCGGCGACAAGGCGGGGTTCATCGCCAACGCGCTGCTGTTCGGCTACCTCAACCACGCCGCGTCGATGTACGACAGCCAGTACGCCAGCCGTGAGGACATCGACGCCGCCATGCGGTTCGGCTGCGGCTACCCGATGGGACCGCTCGCTCTGCTCGACCTGATCGGTCTCGACACGGCGTACGAGATCCTCGACACGATGTATCGGCAGGGCCGCGACCGTCTGCACGCGCCGGCTCCCGTACTCAAGCAGATGGTCACCGCCGGGTTGCTCGGCCGCAAGAGCGGCCGCGGTTTCTACACGTACGAAGCGCCGGACTCGCCGGTCGTCGTCGCCGACTCCCTGACGCCGTCCGCCGACTCCGCACCGCAGCTGCGCCGCGACATCGCGAAGGTCGGTGTGATCGGCACGGGCACGATGGCCTCCGGCATCGTCGAGGTCTTCGCGAAGGCGGGCTACGACGTGACCTACGTCGGGCGTTCGGCGACGAAGGTCGATGCGGTACGCGAGCGCATCACCCGCTCGCTCGACAAGGCGATCCAGCGCGGCAAGCTCGACGAGGACGCGAAGTCCGATGTGCTCGGACACCTCACCGGCACGACCGAGCTCGAGGCGATGGCCGACGTCGACATCGTCGTCGAGGCGATCGCGGAGGACCTCGACATCAAGAAGGCGCTGTTCGAGAACCTCGACGAGATCTGCAAGCCCGGTGCGATCCTGGCGACCACGACCTCGTCGCTGCCGGTGATCGAGTGCGCATCGGTCACGAAGCGGCCGGACGACGTGATCGGCATGCACTTCTTCAACCCCGCGCCGGTGATGAAGCTGGTCGAGGTCGTGTCGACCGTACGTACCAACGCCGATGTCGCGGAGACCGTGCTCGCCCTGTGCGCCAACGTCGGAAAGCATGCCGTCTCGTGCGGCGACCGCGCGGGCTTCATCGTCAACGCGCTGCTGTTCCCGTACCTCAACGACGCCGTACGCATGGTCGAGGCGCACTACGCCACCGCGGACGACATCGACACGGCGATGAAGCTCGGCTGTGCCCTGCCGATGGGACCGTTCGAGCTGCTCGACGTGGTCGGCAATGACGTGTCGCTCGCGATCCAGCGCACGCTCTACCTCGAGTTCCGCGAGCCGGGGTTCGCGCCGGCACCGCTGCTGGAGCATCTCGTGACGGCGGGGTACCTGGGTCGCAAGACGCAGCGGGGGTTCCGCGACTACTCGGCGTGAGGCAGTCGATACTGAGCCGCATGGACGTCGAGACGAAGGCCGCGCACGCGCGGGTACGTACGGGCAACTACGAGGTAGTTGTCGCGGTCTTCTGTTCGCTGCTGCTGATCTCGAACATCAGCGCCGTCAAGTTGATCGGGTTCGACCTCGGTCCGTGGCAGATCGTCACCGACGGCGGGGCGTTCCTGTTCCCGCTGACGTACATCCTCGGCGACGTGCTCGCCGAGGTGTTCGGCTTTCGCGCCGCCCGCCGGGCGATCGTCATCGGCTTCGCCGTGTCGGTGCTGGCTTCGCTGTCGTTCTTCGTCGTGCAGCACGCACCGGCCGCAGCCGACTGGGAGAACCAGGAGGCGTTCGAGTCGATCCTCGGCTTCGTACCGCGGATCGTGCTCGCCAGCATGGCCGGCTACCTCGTCGGACAGCTGATGAACGCGTACGTCCTCGTCGCGATCAAGAAGCGCACCCGCGAGGGCAACCTGTGGGCGCGGCTGCTCGGGTCGACGGTCGTCGGGGAGTTCTTCGACACCCTGGTGTTCTGCACGATCGCGTTCTACGGCGTGATCACCGGTGGCACGTTCGCCAACTACGTCATCACCGGGTACGTCTACAAGGTGACCATCGAGGTGGTGTTCCTGCCGGTGACGTATGCGGTGATCGGCTGGATCAAGAGGCGCGAGCCGACGTACGCCTGAGTCACCGCTGGTCGAGTACGTGCATCCGCTCGAACTCGCCGATCAGCCGGCGAGCGATGGCGGCATGACTGGAGGCCGTCGGATGAATCGCGTCGACGGTGGGCAGGCGGCTCACCATTCGGTTCCAGGCCGGCGTCGACGTATCGACGACGTCGGCGTCCACCGAGGCTGCCGCATTGCGGAGCACACCGCCGATCCTGCCGTAGTCGGCGCCGGTGTCGCCGAGCAGGAACGGCAGCACGACGACCAGGCGTGCGTCCGGAAAGGCCCCGCGAGCGCGGTCGAGATAGGACGCGACCGCCTCGCGGAACGGCCCGATCGCGGCATCGCGATCGTTGCGTCCGGCGTCGACGACGACGAGGTCGGGGCCGAACGCCTCGGCGGTGCGCCCGAGCCGTTCGCCGAGGGGTACGTATGCCTCGTTGGTCCGATGTCCGGCGTTGACGAACCCCGTGCCGCTCTGTGCGTCGAGCTGACAGGTCCAGCCCAGCGCGTCGGACACGAGGCACGGGTAGCCGCGGGCAGGTCCCTCGGCGCCGACTCCGATGGTGTAGCTGTCGCCGACCCACAGGGCTTCGGGTGCATCCGGTGCCGACTGGCGGATCGGTGTCACCGGACCGCCGACGGACTCGGACTCGGCGCGCCAGGGGCCCGTCGTTGCCGCGAGGACCACGAGGACTCCGACGGTGAGGAGCACAGCGAGCGCGGACACGTACGGCCGGGTGCGGAGCCGCGTGTGGAGCCGTGCCGAGTACATGGGTCAACTCTAGGGCCCGCCGCGACCGGTCGGCTCAGCCGTAGTAGCGACCGAGGAACTCCTCGCGGAACGCGTCGAACGTACCGTCGGCGATGCTGACGCGGATGTCGTCGACGAGCCGCACGATGAAGCGTTCGTTGTGGATGGTCGCGAGCGTTGCGGAGATCATCTCGTTGGTCTTGAACGCGTGGTGGAGGTACGCGCGCGAGTAGTTGCGGCAGGTGTAGCAGTCGCAGGTCTCGTCGATGGGGGAGAGGTCGCGGCGCGAGCGGGCGGTGACGACGTTGAACCGGCCGTCGCGTCCGAACACCCGTCCGCTGCGGGCAACGCGGGACGCCGAGACGCAGTCGAAGGTGTCGGCGCCGTTCTCGATCGCGGTGAACAGGTCGTCGGGCTCGCCGATGCCGAGCAGATGGCGCGGCTTGTCGTCGGGGAGCTCCTCGTTGACCCACGAGACGATGGTGCCGAGCTCGGTCTTCTCCAGCGCGCCGCCGATGCCGAAGCCGTCGAAGTCCATCGAGGCGATGTCGCGCGCCGCCGTACGCCGGAGGTCTTCGTACTGCGCGCCCTGCACGATTCCGAACAACGCCTGCGCCGGCCGGTGCGTACGTTCGGCGGCGAGCCGTTCGTGCTCGACGACGCATCGCTTGGCCCAGGCGTGCGTACGCTCCAGCGAGCGCTCCTGGTAGCCGCGGGTGTTGAGCAGGGTCGTGCACTCGTCGAAGGCGAAGATGACGTCGGCGCCGAGGTTGTGCTGGATGCGCATCGACTCCTCGGGCGTGAACCGGTGCATCGACCCGTCGATATGCGATTTGAACGTCACGCCGTCGTCGTCGACATGGGCGAGGCGCTCTTTGCCCGCGGCGATGACGTCGTCGTGACGCGCGGTGCTGCTGTCCATCGACAGCACCTTCTTGAAGCCGGCGCCGAGCGACATCACCTGGAATCCACCGGAGTCGGTGAACGTCGGGCCGCGCCAGTTCATGAACGCGCCGAGTCCGCCGGCCTCGTAGATCAGATCGTCGCCGGGCTGGAGGTACAGGTGGTACGCGTTCGCGAGGATCGCCTGGGCACCGAGGTCGCTCATCGACTCCGGGAGAACCGACTTGACCGTGGCCCGCGTACCGACGGGGATGAACGCCGGGGTCTCGATGTCGCCGTGCGGGGTACGGATCGTGCCGGTACGGCCGAGGCGACCGGGCAGGCGGTGGTGGACGGAGAAGTACGCGGACACGCATCCATCAAACCAGGCGTTGGTGGATGCGGGTCAGTGGCCGCTGACAACTGCGGCCACCACCGTGAGAACCGCGACCGCCGCAAGCGCGCAAGGGGGCAGAGCTCGAAAGATCGGGTCGCCCGAGCGGAGATGGGCACGGGCAGCGAGGGCGAGCAGCACCACCAAGCCGATAGCCGAGGCTGCGCCGATCGGCATCCAGGCCAGGCCGAGCAGGAGGCCTACGGCCGCGGAAACCTCGAGGAGGCCGACGAAGCGGAAGGTCCGTGCGGTGTACCCCAACCGATTCGCCTGGGCGACCACGGGTGGCGCCGACACCAACTTCGCCGCTCCGGCACCGCCAAGGACGGCTGCGAGCAGCATCGAGTTCGTCACATAGGTTGCCCACATCCTCAGACCCTGGCCGCCGCCGTGAGACCGCCGTCCACCGTCAGGATCACACCGCTGGTGTACGCAGACCGGTCGGACGCGAGGAACGCGATCGCGTCGGCGATCTCTCGGGTGGAGGCCGGGCGACCGAGGGGAAAGCGGGCCAGGAGCTCTCGATAGCGCTCCGCGTCGCCGAGATGACTCCGTGCCATCGATCGGGTCAGGGTGACAATTCGCTCGGTGTCGACGGGTGCCGGGCTGACGCCGACGACGCGGATGCCATCGGCGAGGCTCGCTCCACCCAGCGTGCGGGTGAATGCGACGAGTGCGGCGTTACCGGTCGAGCCGGCGATGTACGCCGGGTCGTACCGTTCCGCGGAAGCCCCGATGTTGTTGACGACGACTCCGCCACCGAGCTCCTTCATCCGTGCGTAGACGCGGCGCGTGACGCTTATGTAGCCGAATACCTTGAGCTCGAACGCCGAGCGCCAGGAGGCGTCGTCGAGGTCGGCGAGGGTCCCGCCGGGAATGTCGCCGGCGTTGTTCACGAGGATGTCGACGTCGCCCGCTGTTGCCACGAGGTCGGCGATCGCAGACGGGTTGCGCAGGTCCACCGGATGAGCAGTGGCGGAGACGCCGTACGTCGTGCGTACGCGTTCTGCCGCGGCCGTGAGGGCGGACCCCTCCCGTGCGACCAGGCGGATGTCGCATCCGGCCTCAGCCAGGACGTCGGCCACGGCCGCGCCGATTCCGCGCGACGCGCCGGTCACGAGCGCCGTGCGGCCCTCGAGATGGAGATCCATATGTGTCCTTTCATTACGGAAATATGCGCTTCCGTTATAGCCGCGACGGTAACGGAAGTCAATGATTCCGTTACCGTCGAGGTATGGAGCAGACCAAGGGCCCGGGGCGGCCGCTCGATCCCGCGGTCGGCGATGCGGCACTGGATGCAACGCGCGCGCTGCTGGAGGAGAACGGGTATGCCGGCCTCCGGGTCGCCGACGTCGCGCGCCGAGCCGGCATCGGGCTCGGTGCGCTCTACCGTCGCTGGCCCGACAAGCGCAGCCTCGTGCTCGAGGCGCTCCGCGGCGCGGTCTCGGCGCTCGAGGTGCCCGAGAGCGACGATCCGGTCGCAGATCTGCGGCGCAGCCTCGAGCTCCTTGCCGAGGCCTTCGCCAGCCGGTCTCGGCCGCTGCTCGCGACGGTGATCAGCGGGACCGACCCAGAACTCGCCGCAGTCATTCGTGAGGCCAAGATCGTCCCGCTGTACGAGGCCAACCGTGCCCGTCTGCAGCGTGTTGTCGGCGACGTACCCGGACTCGCCACCCGAGCCGACATCGGACCGGGCCTCGTGCTACTCGACCTTCTCGTCCGTGGCCGGACTCCGTCGACTCGACGGATCCGCGACGAGATCCTCCCGCTGATGCTGGAGGTGCCTCCGGCGGATCGTCGCTGACCGCCCTCTGCGGGTGGGTCCACAGGCTGAGGGATTAGAACATACTTGCGATAACAGGGTTAGGTGTGGTACCGTTGGTGCTCCGCCGAAGGGAGGTCAGACGTTGAGCGAGACGATCGAGTGCCGGACGCGTGAGGTAGATCTTGCTCCGCGGCATGCGACATTCCCGGCCTTCTCGGCCGTTGAGCTCAGCGGCTTCGAATCGTGCGATCCGGGTGTGACCGGCGTTGTCGAGCTGATCGATGCGGTGTGGAATGCCGACCCCGACGATCCGGACGAGCGCGCGTACCTGAGCCGGGTCGTCGAGCGGTTCGACCGCGATGCGGATGACGCAGACGGCGTCGATCGCATCGCCGAGCTGGAGCGGTCGATCCGTTCCCTGCAAGGCGAGCAGCTCAAGCTGATCGCCGAATTCTCCGACGCCTCGCTTCGCTCCGACCGCGACGACCCCCGGATCGACCCGCGCATCGTCGGGGTCGCGCGTTGTCTCGAGATCGGACTGGCGACGAGCTCGTCGACCCAGGCGGCCCAGTACAAGATCTCGCTCGCGGTCTCGGCGGTCGTCGACCATCCGCTGACCCTCGACTTCCTGTGCAACGGCACGGTCTCGCTGAGCGCACTCCGGGAGGTCGTGGCCGCGACCAAAGGTCTCGACGAGTCCGATCGCCAGGCGGTCGACCGCAAGATCGCCGCGGACATCGCCGGCGGACTCACCGTTCCACGTAAGCTCTCGCAGGCGGCTCGCCGGCACGCGCTGAGGCTCGATGCCGAGGCGGCCCGCAAGCGGGCCGAACATGCTCGTACCGACCGATCGGTGAGCATGCAGGAGGGCCCCGACGGCACGGCCCACGTGGCCGTGGGCACCACGGCCGAGAAGGCCGTCGAGTGCATGGCGGTGCTCGACGACGCGGCACGCGCGATGAAGCGCGCGGGGGATCCGCGCACGGTGTCCCAGCTCCGCTCCGATATCGCCGTCGAGCGCATCACCGGCCGGATGATGACCGAGACGCCCGACGTCGAGCTCCAGATCGTGGTCTCCGCGCGTACGCTCTTCGGGCTCGACGAAGAGCCGGGTCTGTTGCGCGGGTTCGGGCCGATACCCTCCGCGCTTGCGCTTGCGCTCGGAGATTCACCGAACACCTGGATGCGCCGCCTGGTTGCTCATCCGCGCACGCAGCACCTGATCGCCGCAGACCCCGATCGTCGGCGCTTCGGCGATGCGCTGCGGCACTTCCTCACGTGGACCTACCAGGGCTGCACGGTCGGTACGTGTGCGTCATCCGCCCGCCACATCGACCACCTGATCGACTACGCCCGAGGTGGAAAGACCACCCTCGAGGGCGGTCAGCCCGTGTGCGAGCGGCACAACTACGACAAGCTCCACCCCGATGTCTCCGTCGACCGCGATCTCGACGGCACCATCACCTGGACGATGCCATCGGGGCGCTCGTACGAGACGCACCCGCCGCCCGTGCTCGGGCCGGGGAGCGCCGATCCGCCGTACTGAGGCGGTACTACCATCGGCGCATGCCGGACGAGTCGTTCACGATCGAGGTGCTCGCGCGTCGTACCGGCATGACCGTACGAGCGCTGCGGTCGTGGAACTCCAAGGGCCTACTGCAGCCGCCGGAGATCAAGAGACGTACGGGTTACTACACCGACCGGCACGTCCGCCGCGTGGAGCACGTTCGCGCGCTGATCGGCGAGGGGTACAACCTCGGTGTGATCGCCAGGATGCTCGCGACCGCGGACGACGAAGGATCCGTCGTCGCATTCGCGCAGGCCGTCGTCTCGAGCCACGGCGACCGAGACCAAGAGCTGGTCGTCACGCCCGACGACATCGCCGCGCCGTGGCACGGTGCGATCCCCGACCACTTCGTCGACGACCTGGTGGCGCTCGGCCTCCTCGAGCCGATCGGCGGCGGGCGCTTCCGGGTCGCGAGTCCGCGGCTGTTCCGGATCACCGAACGCCTTGCGGCCGAGGGCATCCCGGCACCCGCCGTGCTCGAGGTGACGCGCGCGCTCAGCGTCGAGTCGGATCGAATCGCGCGCGCGTACCTCGACCTCTTCGTCCGGCATGTGTGGGGTGGCTGGGACGACGCCCTCGATACCGAGCGCGACTGGGACGCGCTACGCGAGCGGATGCTCCGCCTGCGCGAGCTGTCCGGCGAGGCGACGTCGGCGATGGTGGCGCTGCAGCTCGACCGACTCACCGAGTCGCACATCGCCGAAGTCAGCGACTGAGCCGCGACTTCGTACGAAGGATCCCGCGTACGGTGCGCAGCCGGCCCGCTCGGCGCCTCGCGTACGCGCGAGCGATCTCGTAGAAGCGATCGACGTTGTCGTTGCGCTCGGCCACCTGACCCGTGAGCAGGGCATCGATGACGTTGTTCGCCGCGGCCAGCTCGACGGCCGGCTCCACGGCGTCCGGGTCGGTCCAGTCGTCGTACCGAACGGGCCGTAGCTCGTCGAGATCGCCCACGATGTCATAGCCACGCGCCCGTACGTCATCGATCCAGCGCCGCGAGATCTCGGCCACCCAGTCGTACTCGGCGGGATCGAGTCGGATCCGGATGGGATCGTCGGCGCGCTCGGCCATCGCGCGTACGAGGCGATCGCGGACGAACTCCGCATACGCTCCGGCGTCGACTGCGTCGGGACGAACACGCGTGTTGATCCCGCGAAGCACCCGCGCCTCGGCCGCGCCGAGCCGGGTGTTGCCGCGTTGCGGCGGAGTGGGAACCCATGCCGGCTCGATGCCCATCGCGGTCAGCATCCGCGTACGCAGGACATCGGGATCGGCCGTCGAGGGCGGCACCGTGACGATGTGTACGCGCTCCGGCGAGGTCAGCGCGCCCCATCGCTCGGCGGCCGTCGGCCAGTCCTGGACCGCCCAGAAGCCGCGCGCGACGCGCCTGGTCGGCGGATCTGCGTGCAATGCCTCGACGAATGCGGAGAACGACAGCCTGGCCCGGTGCTTCACGGCCTCCTGCCAACCGGACGGGACCTGCCGGCCGAGATCGCGAACGCTCACCACGACATCGAACGCGGGCGCGCCGAGCGTGCTCGCCGCGCGCGCGACCTGCTCCGGCTCGGCGCGGCTGAGGATCTCGTTCGAGATGATCGCGGTTCCGCGATGCCGGCGTACCTGCGCCGCGAGCCGGTCCCATGCGCCGCGGCTGTCATCGGTGCTCTCGTCGAGGAGATCGAGCCCGGCCCGATACTGGTGGTCGAACGCGCCACCCGGGACGAGTACGTCGTGGCGACGCAGCGACTCGGCGTTGCGGGCGAGCATGTCCTGCACCATCGACGTGCCCGTCTTCGGGGTGCCGACATGCAGCACGATCCGGTCCGCCATCGATTCGTCCTCTCGTTGCTCGACGTGAACGACCCGGACGCCTTGAGGCGCCCGGGTCGTTCACGGAAATGCTGCGCGGGTGTCAGTCCTCGTCGGTCACTGCCGGCTGGACCCGCGTCTGCTCGGCCGCCTCGTCCTGCGACACTGCCGTTGCCGACTCCGGCGAGTGGATGCCGGTCTGCAGGGAGAAGTCGGCGCCGGCGAACGACGCGACGATGTCACGCAGCTGTGCGAGCTGGGTGACGACGGCGTCGCGGCGACGCTGCACGTGGTCGAGGTCGGTGCGTGCCTGGGCGGTCTGGCGATCGACGTCCGCCGTGGCGTCGGTGACCGTCTTCTCCGCTTGGACCTTCGCGTTGGACAGGATCTGGTCGGACTCGCGGCGGGCCCGGGCGATCAGCCTGTCGGCCTCCTCGGCGGTCTCGTCGCGCAGGCGGTTGGCCTCGACGACTGCCTCGCTGGCCCGCTTCTCGGCCGCAGACGCACGCTCCTCGGCCTCCTGGACAAGCTTGCGGGTCTCCTCGGCCGCGCCCTCGTGTGCCTCAGATGCCTCGCGGGTAAGGCGTTCCTTCTCAACGGCCAGTACGCGTCGAGCCTCGGTCACCTCGCGGTCGGCCCCGGCGCGGATCTTCTCGGCCTCACGCTTGGTGCTCGTCAGGAGGTCGTTCGACTCCTGCTCGGCGGCGAGTCGTAGCTGGCTCGCCTCGCGCTCGGCCGACGCCCGGATGTCGGCGGATTCGGACTTGGCGAGCGAACGCTCCTGCTGCGCCTCCGAGATGAGCCGCTCGCGCCGCTCCTCGATCTCCTTGAGCTGGACCGTGCGTACGTCCTCGGCCTCCTGCGCCGCCCGAGCACGCAGCGCCGCCGCGTCGCTCTCGGCGAGCCGGCGTACCTCCTCGGCGGACTTGTTGGCCTTGACGACGACCTCGTCGGCCTGCTGCTCGGCGAGTCCGAGGATCTCGGCGGCCCGGCCGCCCAGCCCGGTGTACGTCGGCTCCTCGACCTCCTTGAGCTGCTTCTTCAGCCGCTCGATCTCCCGGCGCAGCGAGTCGGCCTCGGACTGCGATGCCTTGGCTTCACCGGCCGCCCGCTCGACCTCGGTGGATTGCCTCTGCAGGTACTGGTCGACCGCGTCACGGTCGTAACCACCGCGGCGAACCACGGGGAATGCGTCGCCGACGCCCGGCGTCGACGAAGGAGCCGGGCCGGAGCCCTGCTGGTTACCCGAGGACTCGAAGATGGACAGCCCTTGCTGATCTGACATTTATTACCTCTGGCGCGATGAGTGTGTGAACTATTGAATTTGGAACGGGTGCAATGATGGTGATCACAGGTTAGCGCGTCCACGATGCGATCCGTCAGGGCGAGCAAGGGGGTACGTCCATGGGTGCGATCAATGATGCTGTCATGGGCATTGCCGGCTCGCCGTGGATCGGGCTTGTCCTCCTCCTCGTGTGCATGGGCGACAGCTTCCTGCCCGCCGTGCCCAGCGAGTCTCTCGTCGTTGCGATCGGGTCGCTGTCGGCATCGACGGGCGACCCGTCGCTGTGGGTGATCGTGCCGTGCGCCGCACTCGGCGCCGTCGCCGGAGACGTCTCCGTGTACGCGGTTGGCCGCGTGATCGGAACCGACCGGTTCGGGTGGATGCGTACTCCAAGAGTCGTGCGCGTGGTCTCATGGGCGCGCGAGGGCCTGGACCGGCGGGGTGCCTTGTTGATACTGACAGGACGCAATATTCCGGTTGTGCGCATCGCCGTCAACCTTGTCGCCGGAGCCACCAGATATCCGCCGCGTCGCTATCTCCCGTTGGCCGTGACGGCCTGTGTGCTCTGGGCGATCTATCTCGCCGTGGTCGGCGCGGCGGCCGGCCGGCTCACGGGAGACCGCCCCGTGCTCGGCGCCGCGGTCGCGATCGCCGTCGCCCTCGTCCTCGGCTACCTGATCGACGTCGTCAGCCGGCGGGTGCTCGGTGCTCCCGACACGCGCGACGACGAGCCGGCGAGCGACACCACTGAGCTGGTCTGCGACCGCGAGGGCTGATCAGCCCCAACGGCTCAGCGCGGCGAGTCGGTCCAGCCCGGAGCGCGTCTGAGACCGCAACCGGTCGACCGCGTCATCCAGCTCGTCGGACCGGCCATGGTCGGGCGGGATACGTGCCGGATTGAGCGGGACGCGGTTGGCCCACGCCGCGATGTCGGGCTCGGACCCGAACGCCATCGTCGCCCGAGTGCCATGGGCGTTCATCGCCGCCCAATCGGCCGGCGTGTCGGAGTAGGGCGTCGGCGGGCACAACCGGTTCTTCTCCCCATCGTCGGTGCGCGTCGCCTCGACGTACCCGGCGAGTGCGGCACCGAAGCAGGGGAAGCCCGCGCGGATCGGCTGCAGGGTGATCACCGACGGCCGCCAGATCGGTACCAGCGGCGCGTACTGCAATCCGGATGCAGCGCAATGCACGACGACGGCGTCCTCGGCGATCGTGACCGACCCGTCGGCGAGGATCACCCGTCCGCGTTCGACCAGCCGGACGCGGCCCAGCCGTACGACGTGCTCGATGGTGCGAAGGAGGTCCAGCTCCCAGGTGGCGAGTGTCGGCGTCTTCGCCATCGTCGGCGTCACCGAACGGTCGATGCGGACCACGACGCCCGCGGCCTCCATCCGGAGGAACAGGTCGTGCGGAGAGGTCGCAGCGACCGCGGCGTCCATGACGTCCGCGGCCATCCCGAGGAACACGGCCGGATCGGGCTGGATCAAGGCCCGGTTCAGCATCCACGGATCGCGGGGGCGGACCCAGCAGATCGCATCGGGGTCAACCCCGGCGGTCAGGAGCCAGATGCACACATCCGTCGCCGTCTTGCCCGAGCCGAGGACCACGTACTGACTCGCGGCTTCGGTCAGCCGGGCAAGGTCGTTCACCGGGATCACGCGGGCGTCGCCGGCTACCGCGAACGGCGCAGGCGTACGTGCCGGAATATCGGGAGCGAGGTAGCGGGCGTCGACTATCCGGCACCGCTGCGACACGGCGACGTGCTCGCCGGAGATGCGCGAGACGATCTGACGATCTCCGACGTAATCGCAGTTGGCGAGCAACTCGACCCTTCCCGACTCGAGCATCCGGTTGGTCAGGACGTGCTGGTAGTAGGCGCAGATCTCCGCGACCGTTGCGCGCTCCTGCAGGCCGGTCTCCGGTCCGCGATCCTGCACGTGGCCGTGTCCGAGGAGCGTCGACGCCACGCCGTAGAACGCGGACGCCTGGTGCAGGCGTACGAACGGATACGCGTCGAGCCAGTGGCCACCCACGTCGTGGCGCCGGTCGACCATGGCCACACGTACGTCAGCGTGATCGACCAGCGCATCGGTGAATGCCATCCCGGTGGCGCCGGCCCCGACCACGAGATAGTCGGCATCGACGGTGTGCGCCACAGCTCAACGAAAGCACGATGGCCGCGGCCTGTCCGCGGATCGCCGAGATCGCGCCCGGAAGCGGCTGGTCCGATCGGCCCTCAGTCCGGTGCCCCGAAGAGGCCGTCGAACACGATCGCCATCGCGGCGACGCCGCCGCTGCGATGGGTGTACGCCGCATGTGCGGCTGCGATCACCGCGGCCAGGGCGGCCTGGTCCAGCTCCGGAGACACGGCCCCGGCGTCCTTCGCGGCGCGCAGGAGGTGGCCGAGCTCGCGATCGAGGTCGGCCACCGGCTCGGCAACCGCACGCTCGATCTCGCCGGCCGACCCTCCCAGGCGGTGGGAGAGCTCATGTGCCTCTGCGCCGGCCACGACGACCTGCTCGAGGAACGTGCGGAGCGCCGTGCCCGGGCTCGAAGCCGAGGCGCACTCCCGTGCGGTGGACAGTACGTCCGCGACCGCGCGGTTAGTCTCGTCCCATCCCTTCTATCACGACCTATGAGGACACCATGCCGATCACCGTTGCCGATCGACTCGCGATCCACGAGCTCATCTCTCTCCACGGCCATCTCGCCGACGACGGTCGGCCCGAAGGCATCACAGACCTCATGACGGTGGACGGGGCGTACGACGTCACCGACTACGGGCTCGGAGTCGTCACGGGGATCGACGCACTGGTCGACCTCTTCCGGGCTGCGCCCGGAGCGCAGCCTCGAGGACATCACGTCACGAACGTGATCGTGACCGACCTCCCTGGTTCCGATGACTCGGCCACGGTCCGTTCGAAAGGACTCTCGGTGATGCCGGACGGCAGCGCCGGCACGGTCGGGTACGAGGACGAGGTCGTCCGCACCTCCGACGGCTGGCGGATCAGCCGCCGCACGGTGGTCCGTCGGTAGCGCAGAAGCTCAGACCCCGCGGAAGCGGTTGATCCCCTCGAGGTGCTTGGCCCGCTTCTCGGGATCGCGTACGCCGAGCCCCTCCTCGGGAGCGAGGCAGAGCACGCCCACCTTGCCCTGGTGTGCGTTCCGGTGCACGTCGAGCGCCGCCTGGCCGGTCTCCGCGATCGGGTAGACCTTCGAGACGGTCGGGTGGATGAGGCCCTTGTCGATGAGCCGGTTCGCCTCCCACGCCTCGCGGTAGTTGGCGAAGTGCGAGCTGACGATGCGCTTGAGGTTCATCCACAGGTAGCGGTTGTCGTACTGGTGCATGTACCCGGACGTCGAGGCGCAGGTGACGATCGTTCCGCCCTTGCGGGCGACGAAGACGCTCGCCCCGAACGTCTCGCGTCCCGGATGCTCGAACACGATGTCGGGATCGTCGCCGCCGGTGAGCTCACGGATCTTGGCGCCGAGGCGTCGCCACTCCTTGGGGTCCTGGTTGTGCTCGTCCTTCCAGAACGCGTAGCCCTCCTCGGAACGGTCGATGATCAGCTCGGCGCCCATCTTGCGCACGATGGCGGCCTTCTGCGGCGACGAGACGACACACACCGGGGTAGCGCCGCCGTTGAGGGCCATCTGCGTCGCGTACGACCCGAGCCCTCCCGACGCGCCCCAGATCAGCACGGTGTCGCCCTGCTTCATGTCGGCCCCGTTGCGCGAGACGAGCTGGCGGTACGCCGTGGAGTTGACCAGGCCTGGGCTCGCCGCCTCCTCCCAGGACAGGTGACCCGGCTTCGGCATCAGCTGGTTCGCCTTGACGATCGCGAGCTCGGCGAGCCCGCCGAAGTTCGTCTCGAAGCCCCAGATCCGCTGCTCGGGGTCCATCATCGTGTCGTTGTGGCCGTCCGGGCTCTCCAGCTCGACGGAGAGGCAGTGCGCGACGACCTCCCGGCCCGGTTGCCAGCTGTGTACTCCCGGCCCGGTGCGGAGTACGACGCCCGCGAGATCGGAGCCCACCACGTGGTACGGCAGGTCGTGCCGCTCGGCGTACGGCGACGTGCGGCCGTACCGCTCGAGGAAGCCGAACGTGGAGAGCGGCTCGAAGATGCTCGTCCATACGGTGTTGTAGTTGATCGCGCTCGCCATCACGGCGACCAAGGCCTCGCCCGGCGCGAGCTCCGGCACCGGCACCTCATCGAGGTGGAGGCTCT
Source organism: Solicola gregarius (assembly GCF_025790165.1). Lineage (GTDB taxonomy): Bacteria > Actinomycetota > Actinomycetes > Propionibacteriales > Nocardioidaceae > Solicola > Solicola gregarius. Next base: position 465,096 of record NZ_CP094970.1, on the reverse strand, counting down.
CGCGGGGATCCTTGTCCTTGGACTCGCGGCCCGCGAACATGTCGACCTCGTCCTTGCGGACGGTGATGCCGCGATAGGTCTTCGGTACCTCGAGCGCGGCGAAGTCGGCAGCCGTCGTGCCGTCGGCCATGATCGCGTCGAGAATCTGTTGCACGGGGAACTCCAAGGGTCGGCGTGATTGGCGCGAGCGTACCGGCGAGTAGCCAACCGTGCAGCGTTGTGTGATGGACCTCGCAACCGCGGCGGTCGGGTCAGCGAACCGATGCCGGGACGCGTTCGCGCTCGCGGTCGGGAATGCCCGTGGTGTCGTCCAGCCGGAGGGCGAGCATGCCCCGCATCGCCTGTCGGGCCGGCTGTTCGATGAAGCGGAACAGCAGGTACGCGACCCCGATGATGACGGCGAGCATCGCCACCTCGCCGGCCCATGCCCACAGCGGCTTCGCCGCGGCCCACCCGTAGTGCTTGGCGAGGTCTCGGTAGAACTCCAGCAACGTGGTGTGGATCAGGTAGAACGCGAACGAGATGCCGCCGCCGAGTACGAGGAGCCGCGTACTGAGCAGTGACTCGACGGGTCCCTTGCCGACGGCGAGGCACGCGATCAGTGGGATGAACAGCACGATCACGAACCCGCGCTGCCAGAGATTGTCACCGACGTACATGACCGCGAGCATCGCGGCGATCGTCACGATGGTTCCGACACCCGCCAAGCTGCGTTGGAAGTCCGAGAGCCTGAGGTTGCGGAGCGCGCCGAAGAGCAGCATTCCGGCGACGAACTCGCACAGGATCCGAATCACCCAGCCGTCGCCCCCGAAGCTCTCCTGAGTGACGTTCACGATCATCAGAGGCACGATCGCCATCGCGGTGAGACCGATCATGGTCCGCGTTCGGGCGACGTGCGCGACGCGCAGGACGACCAGTGCGAGCAGCGGGAACAGCAGGTACGCGAGCCACTCGGCCGACAGGGACCAACCGGGCCCCGCCCAGGTCTTGACTCGGTCGCCGGTGATCGACCACTCCTGGATGAGCACCAGCTGGCGGACGTACGCGCTGCCGGTCATCCGGTCGAGGTGGCCCGTGTCGAACCAGAAGTGCCGGACGACGACGATGGCGCCGCACAGGTGGATCGCCACGACGTACAGCGGCCAGATGCGCGCGAGCCGCGCCCAGATGAACCGCCCAGCGTCGCGGAACGAGAAGCGACCCCCGATGCGGTCGAGGTAGTTGAGGGCGAGGACGTAGCCGGACAGGATGAAGAACAGGTCGACTCCGCGGACGCCCGTCATCGCGACCGGTTGCCACAGGCTCCAGGAGTCCGGGAACTGATGCATCATCAGGTCGCGGTTGGCGCGCGTCAGGTGGTAGAGCGCGACCCAGAGCGCGGCGAAGAATCGCAGACCCGTCAGTGGGCGTACTTGCGCGACCCGCATTCCCCGACAACTCCTCGCCTGACGATCCGGCCACGGTACGTGCGCGGGTATTCGTTACCAAATCGACACCCCGGCAGCGGGTCGCCGGCGGACGTGGCGAAGGTACGCCTACGGCTTGGGCACCGCGGACAGCAGCTCGTCTCGGGCCCCGCGCAGGTAGTCCTCGAGATCGGTCGCCGCCTGCTCGTACTCCCGCGCCATCAGCAGCGACGCGATCCGGGCGTTCTGGTCGAGGTACGGCTCGTGGAACCGGTGTGGGTCGTTCATCAGATGGAAGACCAGACGCATCTCGGCGAGCACGAGCCCCATCTGAGTATCGAGCCGGGGACTCCGTGCGAGGGCGACGATCCCGCGATGGAAGTGCTGGTTGGCGCTGGCGACCGCGTTCCAGTTGCCGTCCGCCCGGCCCGCCCGGCCCTCGTCGACGGCCGCCTGGATGGCCGCGGCCCGGGTGTCGTCGGCCTCGGCCCGTCGTACCGATGCGGGTTCGATGATCATCCGCACCCGGTAGATGTCGGCGATGTCGTCCGCGTCGGGCCGTGCGACCAGCACGCCACGGTTGGGCTCGCGCACCAGGATTCGCTCGGAGACCAGCTGGCTCAGCGCCTCGCGCAGCGTGTTCCGGGACACCCCGAGCGCCGCGGCGAGCCGCTCCTCCGGAAGCCGGGTGCCCGAACGCAGACGACCCTCGGCCACCTGCTCGCGTACGACATTGGCGGCGCGTTCGGCGGAGGTGCTCATGATCGTGCGAGGCCGGTCGGCCAGTGCGCTGAGTACGGCGTCGACGTCCCCGTGGTCGCTCATGGCCCGAGGGTACCGCGCTGGTGGATTGTAGAATTGTTCAACGATCGCTACGATGTGACCCGCCTTACATCCGGGGGTGGACCCACAAAGGGAGCGGACATGAGTACGAACGAGAAGCAGGACGGCAGCGTGGTCGCCTCGGCGACCACCCGATCGGCCATCCTCGGTGCGGTATTCCTGATGGCGACCAGCGCGATCGGGCCGGGCTTCATCACCCAGACCACCGAGTTCACCGTGCGGTTGGGCGCCGCATTCGCGTTCGCGATCGTGGTGTCGATCGTGATCGACATCGCCGTCCAGCTGAACGTCTGGCGGGTGATCGGCGTCGCCGGCAAGCGCGCGCACGAGATCGCCAACGAGGTCTTGCCCGGGCTCGGCTATCTGCTGACCGCGCTGATCGTGCTCGGCGGACTCGTGTTCAACATCGGCAACACCGCGGGCACGGGCCTCGGCGCCGACGCGATGCTGGGGCTGGAGCCGAAGGTCGGCGGCGCCATCTCCGCGGCGATCGCGATCGCCATCTTCCTGAGCAAGCGGGCCGGTGTCGCGCTCGACCGGATCGTGGTCGTACTCGGCGTCCTGATGATCGCGCTCACCGCGTACGTCGCACTCACCTCGAGCCCGCCCGTCGGTGAAGCGATCCGCGAGTCGGTCGTCCCGTACGACTCCGGGGACGACTTCCTGGTGATCACTACGATCATCGGCGGTACGGTCGGCGGCTACATCACGTATGCGGGCGCGCATCGGCTGCTCGACTCCGGCGTGAGCGGTGTCGAGAACGTCCGCAACATCACCCGCAGCTCGGTCACCAGCATTCTGGTCACGGGTGTGATGCGCATCCTGCTGTTCCTCGCCATCCTCGGCGTCGTGGCGGGCGGCGTCGACCTGGCGGCCGGCAACCCGACCGCGAGCGCGTTCGAGTCCGCGACGGGCGAGGCGGGCATGCGGCTGTTCGGCATCATCTTGTGGGCCGCCAGCATCACCTCCGTGATCGGAGCCTCCTACACCTCGGTCTCGTTCCTGACCGTCGGCCGCACCTCGCCTCGGCTCCGGAACCTGCTGACGGTCGCCTTCATCCTGGTGACCTGTGTGATCTACCTGCTGATCGGCACGGCTCCGGTCAAGCTGTTGCTCTTCGCCGGCGCCTTCAACGGTTTGATCCTGCCCGTCGGGTTCGGCGCGTTGCTCTGGGCGGCCTGGCGACGACGCGACCTGTTGCGCGGCTACACGTACCCGATTTGGCTGTTGGTCGTCGGCCTGCTTGCCTGGCTGGTGAGCGCGTACCTGGCTTACGAGGCGATGAAAGAGTTGCAGAACCTATGACCACGATCGATCTGAACAGCGACGTCGGCGAGTCTTACGGCCGCTGGGTGCTCGGCGATGACGTGGCCATGCTGGACATCGTCACCAGCGCAAACGTGGCGTGCGGCTTCCACGCCGGCGACCCACCGACGCTGCGCGAGACGTGCCGGATCGCGGCGACGAATCGGGTCCGCATCGGCGCGCAGGTCGCGTACCACGACCTCGCCGGCTTCGGCCGCCGCTTCGTCGACGCGACGCCGGCCGAGCTCACCGACGATGTGCTGTACCAGATCGGTGCGCTCGAGGCGTTCGCGAAGGTCGCCGGGTCCGCCGTCGCGTACGTCAAGCCGCACGGGGCCTTGTACAACACCGCGGTGCACCACGACGAGCACGCGCGCGCCGTCGTCGAAGCCGTGCGCGCGTACGACCCGTCGCTGCCGGTGCTCGGGCTGCCGGGTTCGCGGTTGCTGGCCCGTGCCGACGCCGCGGGACTGCGCTCGGTACGCGAGGCGTTCGCCGACCGGGCGTACACGCCGGAGGCGACGCTGGTGAGCCGCCGGGAGCCGGGCGCGGTCCTCGACGACCCGCGGGTGGTCGCCGAGCGGGTGCTGGCGATGGTCTCCGGTGAGCCGATCGAGGCGATCGACGGCTCACTGGTACGGGTCGAGGCCGACTCGATCTGCGTGCACGGCGACTCGCCGGGCGCCGTTGCGATGGCCGCCGCCGTACGCGAGCGGCTCACCGAGCGCGGAGTCGAGATAGCGCCGTTCTCGTGACCCCACCCCTGCTGCCGTACGGTGATCGCGCCCTGCTCGCCGAGTTCGACGACATCGCCGAGGTGATCGCGTGGTCGGATGCGCTGCGGGCCGCGGAGGTCGACGAGGTCGACGACGTCGTACCCGCCGCACGTACGGTGCTGGTGGTCGGCCGCTCCGGCGTCGACCAGGCGGCACTCGCCCGACGGCTGCAGGCGGTCGAGCCCGTTGCGGGAGCCGACGAGGGCCGAATCGCGCCGCCGACGGTCGAGATCCCGGTGCGCTACGACGGTCCCGATCTTGCCGATGTCGCGGAGCTGACCGGTCTGTCGCAACGCGAGGTCGTACGCGCGCACACGCAGACGCCGTGGCGAGTCGCATTCGGAGGATTCGCGCCGGGGTTCGCGTACCTCGGCGGGGGAGACTCCGCACTGCGGGTTGCGCGGCGAGACGAGGCTCGTACGACGGTTCCGGCCGGCTCGGTCGGGCTGGCCGGTGAGTTCAGTGGCATCTACCCGCGGTCGTCCCCGGGTGGTTGGCAGCTGATCGGCACGACCGACGAGGTGCTGTGGGACCTCGACCGCGATCCGCCGGCATTGCTCATGCCCGGTTGCGTTGTGCGGTTCACGGAGGAGCAATGAGCCACAGCCTCGAGGTCGTACGCCCAGGGCCGCTCGCCCTGGTCGAAGACGCCGGCCGACCGGGCATGGCCCAGATCGGGGTCGGCGTCTCGGGCGCCGCCGACCGGCGCTCGTACGACCTCGCCAACCGGCTCGTCGGCAACACCACCGGCGCGGCAGCGATCGAGGTGACGCTCGGCGGCCTGGAGGTCGTCGCCGGAGGCGACCTCTGGATCACGCTGACGGGTGCGCAGGCGCCGATGGGCATCGACGGCCGGGCGGTGCCCGCGTACTCCGTCGAGCCGCTGCGCAGGGGTGAGCGGCTGGCCATCGGTACGCCCGAGTCGGGACTCCGCTCGTACCTCGCGGTCAGGGGCGGCATCGACGTGCCGGCAGTCCTCGGGTCGAGGAGCGCGGACCTGTTGTCCGCGATCGGGCCGCAACCTCTGCAACCGGGTGACGTGCTGGCGATCGGCGACGCCAGTGGGGCCTTCCCGTCGGTCGACCTCGCGCCCCCGCCCCGGCGCCCGACGGAGCCCGTCGTCCTTCGGGCCGTACGCGGACCACGCGATGCACGGATCAAGAATCCGGAGCAGCTCGTCGAGACCACGTGGACGTCGTCGGATCGCAGCAACCGGATCGGCATGCGACTCGACGGTGCCGCGCTGCTGGCCGACGACGAGGCAGGTCAGCTGCCGAGCGAGGGTGCCTGGCGCGGGGCGATCCAGGTGCCCCCGGGTGGGCAGCCCGTGCTGTTCCTCGCCGACCATCCCGTCACCGGCGGCTACCCGGTGCTCGCGGTGGTCGCCGACGCCGACGTCGACCGTGCCGCACAGGTACGGCCGGGTGAGTCGATCCGGTTCGAATGGTGGGAATCCCCAAGCACCCAAGGAGGGCGGCAATGACCGACGTGGCGACGATGACTCCGACGGACGCCCGCCGACGGTTCCGCGACGGCCATGTCGCGCCCACGACGGGATGGTGCGACGGGTGGACGCAGGCGAACCTGCTGGCGGTACCGGAGGCGCTCGCGTGGGACTTCCTGCTGTTCGCGCAGCGCAACCCGAAGCCGTGCCCAGTACTCGATGTCCTCGACGCCGGTGAGACCGCCGGCCCGCTGCTGGACGGCGATATCCGCACCGACGTCCCTCGCTACCGCGTGTACGTCGACGGCGAACTCGTCGACGAGCCGACCGATGTGACGCGATGGTGGCAAGCAGACCTCGTGTCGTTCCTGGTCGGCTGCAGCTTCACCTTCGAGGCGGCGCTTCGCGAGGAGTCCGTGCCGGTGCGACACATCGAGCAGGGTACGAACGTACCGATGTATCGCACGTCCGTACGCTGTCGCGCAGCCGGCGCGGTTTCCGGCCCGCTGGTGGTGTCGATGCGGCCGGTGCCCGCCGATCTCGTCGCGGCTGCCGTGCGGGTGACGTCGCGGTATCCGTCCGTACACGGCGCACCGGTGCACGTCGGTGATCCGGATGCGCTCGGCATCGCCGACCTCGACCGTCCGGACTTCGGCGATGTCGTACGCCTCGAGCCGGGTGACGTTCCGGTGTTCTGGGCATGCGGAGTCACCCCGCAGGCGGCGGTGATGGAGTCGCGACCGAGCCTCGCGATCGCTCATGCTCCCGGTCACATGCTGGTGACCGACGCGCGAAACTCCGCGTACCAGGTGCCCTAGGCGCCGGCCGGCTCGACCAGCTCGCAGTGCTCTTGGTCGCGCTCGCCGCTACGCTCCTTCGTCGCTGCGCGGCTCGACCAGCTCGCAGTGCTCTTGGTCGCGCTCGCCGCTACGCTGCTTCGTCGCTGCGCGGCTCGACCAGCTCGCAGTGCTCTTGGTCGCGCTCGCCGCTACGCTCCTTCGTCGCTGCGCGGCTCGACCAGCTCCACCAGAACTCCACCCGCATCCTTGGGGTGCACGAAGTTGACCCGGCTGTCGGACGTACCCCGCTTCGGCTCGTCGTACAACAGGCGCACGCCCTTGTCGCGCAGCGTCTCGGAGACGGCGTCGATGTCCGACACCCGGTACGCGAGCTGCTGGATGCCCGGGCCGTGCCGGTCGAGGAACTTCGCGATCGTCGAACCCTCGCGCAGCGGCGCGAGGAGCTGGATGCAGGAGCCCGAGTCGCCCACCGCGAGCATCGCCTCGCGTACGCCCTGCTCCTCGTTGGTCTCCTCGTGCACCGAGTGCAGCCCGAACGTCGACGCGTAGAACTCCTTGGCGGCGTCGATGTCCGCGACGGCGATGCCGACGTGGTCGATGGCGAGCAGCATGTCGGATGGAACCATGACAGCAACATAGGCGCACGGCGCCGGCACGGCCATCGCCGGTGAACGTGATGTATCGCACGACCCTGTCCCGTCGACGGCGTCGGTCGTTACGATGCGTAGAGGTCCGCGCGACCTCTAAAAGGCCACCCGAGGAGATTGCGATGCCCGAATCCACCACATCCGTCATCGTCGCCGGCGCGCGTACGCCGATCGGCCGCCTGCTCGGCGGCTTGAAGGCGCAGTCCGCGGCCGACCTCGGCGGTGTCGCGATCAAGGGCGCCCTCGAGCGCGCAGGTGTCGACCCCACATCGGTCGAGTACGTGATCATGGGCCAGGTCCTGCAGGCGGGTGCCGGTCAGGTTCCGGCCCGACAGGCCGCCGCGAATGCGGGCATCCCGCTGAACACCCCGGCGATCTCGATCAACAAGGTGTGCCTGTCGGGCATCAACGCGATCGCGATGGCCGACCAGCTGATCCGCGCAGGCGAGCACGAGATCATCGTCGCCGGTGGGCAGGAGTCCATGACCCAGGCGCCGCACCTGCTGCCGAAGTCGCGCGAGGGCACGAAGTACGGCGACGCGACGCTGGTCGACCACATGGCGTACGACGGCCTGTGGGACGCCCTCACCGACCAGGCGATGGGCAGCCTCACCGAGGAGTGCAACACCGCCGGCCTGCAGCTCACCCGTGAGGAGCAGGACGAGTTCAGCGCGCGGTCGCACCAGCGTGCGGCCGAGGCGCAGAAGAACGGCGTCTTCGACGAGGAGATCGTGCCGGTCGAGATCCCGTCCCGTCGCGGAGACCCCGTCGTCGTCTCGGCCGACGAGGGCATCCGCGGCGACACCACGACGGAGTCGCTCGGGAAGCTACGCCCCGCATTCGCCAAGGACGGCACGATCACCGCCGGCTCCGCATCGCAGATCTCCGATGGCGCCGCGGCCGTTGTCGTCATGAGCAGGAGCCGCGCCGAGCAGCTCGGCCTGACCTGGATCGCGGAGATCGGCGCATCAGGAGTCGTCGCGGGCCCCGACTCGACGCTGCAGATGCAGCCCGCCAATGCGATCGCGAAGGCGTGCGCCAAGGAGGGCATCGATCCGTCCGACCTCGAGCTGGTCGAGATCAACGAGGCGTTCGCCGCCGTTGGCATCGCGAGCGCGCGTGAGCTCGGCATCGACGTCGACCGGGTCAACGTGAACGGTGGCGCGATCGCGCTCGGGCATCCGATCGGTATGAGCGGCGCCCGGATCACCCTGCACCTCGCGCTCGAGCTCGGCCGCCGCGGCGGCGGCGTCGGCGCGGCGGCACTGTGCGGCGGTGGCGGTCAGGGCGACGCGCTCATCGTCCGCGTTCCCCGTCGCTGAGCAGATGCCCGGAGGGCAGGTGCCCGACGTCGCGGATCTGGTCGAGCGGGCGCGTACCGGCGACGCGCGCGCCGTCGGCCGGCTGATCACGCTCGTAGAGCAGGAGTCCCCGCTGCTGCGCGAGATCACGGCGTTGCTCGCTCCCCATGCGGGGCGGGCCCACGTGGTCGGGGTGACCGGGGCGCCCGGCGTCGGGAAGTCCACGTCCACGTCGGCGTTGGTGTCTGCGCTCCGCGGGGCAGGCCATCGCGTTGGCGTACTCGCCGTCGACCCGTCGTCGCCCTTCTCCGGTGGAGCTCTGCTCGGTGACCGGATCCGAATGCAGGTCCACGCGACCGACCCCGACGTCTTCGTACGCTCCATGGCGACGCGTGGCCAGCTCGGCGGGCTGTCGCTGGCGACGCCGCAGGCACTGCGGGTTCTCGACGCCGCGGGGTGCGACACCGTGATCGTCGAGACCGTCGGCGTCGGCCAGTCGGAGATCGAGGTCGCCGGGCTCGCCGACACGACGATCGTGCTGCTGGCTCCGGGCATGGGTGACGGAGTCCAGGCGGCCAAGGCCGGCATCCTCGAGATCGGCGACATCTATGTGGTCAACAAGGCCGATCGCGAGGGTGCGAGCGAGGTACGCCGCGACCTGCGCACCATGCTCGCCCCGAGCTCGCGGCCGACCGAGGCGTGGAAACCACCGATCCTGCTGACGACGGCCAACACGGGGGAGGGCGTCGACGAGGTCGCCGCGCGGGTGGACGCGCATCACCGTTGGCTGGATACCCACGGCGAGCTGCAACGCCGGCGAGCCCGGCGTACACGAGACGAGATCGAGGCGATTGCCCTTGCGTCATTGCGGTCCCGGCTCGCGCGTGTCAATGTTGGCCGCGACATGGACGACCTGGCACACTCGGTGCTCGCACGCGAGAGCGACCCGTACTCCGCAGCCGACGTACTTCTCGAGGCCGTCATGCACAGGGACACCTGATCGCATTCGGTACGCGCGGCGCGCCTGAACGGTGTGGCGGAGCGATCTCGCTATAAAGAGCGTGCACACTTGTGTTCACGCACGGACCTGGACTGGAGCTATGAACGGCCTCATCAAGAAAGCGATCTTGATCCTGATCGTGGGCTTCTTGCTGTACTACCTGTTCACCCGCCCAGGTCAGTCGGCTGACTTCCTCCAGGGCATCGTGGATGCGATCGTTGAGGGCTTCAACCAGGTCGTGAACTTCTTCGAGCGTCTCGCGTCGTGAGCTAAGTCCTCGTGCTCCGCCATCTCCTGGGGCTGCTACCCGAACAGAAGATCCAACAACACCTGTTGGCCGACGAGGGCGAGCACGTGATCGACATCGTCGAGCATCACTGGGTCGCGTACATCCGCGGCATCGTCTTCCTGCTCGGTGGGGTGGTCGCGCTCGTGGTCGCCGTCATCGGCCCGATCGAGCTCGGCTGGTTCTTCCTGCTCGTCGGTTTCGGGCTGCTGCTGTTCGGCGGATACCGCATGATGCGTGAGCACATGGACCTGTTCGTGATCACGAACATGCGCGTGTTCCGCGCGAGCGGCGTCTTCACCCAGAAGGTCGCAACGATGCCGATCGCGCGAATCCTCGACATCACGGTCAACAAGCCGTTCATCGGCCGCATTCTCGGCTACGGGCACTTCGTGTTCGAGTCCGCCGCGCAGGAGCAGGGCCTGCGTGACATCCGCGCGATCGGCGATCCCGATGCGCGAAACCTCACGATCCAGAGCGTCGTCCAGCGTTCCGGCCTGCGCGGCCCCAAGCAGGGCATCTAGGGCGGCGACGAAGGAATCTGCGTTTGGCCGCACCGTCCGAGCCAAAGGCAGATTCCTTCACCCTCACCGACCGTTCGACCCGATGGTGTCGAACACCCCGCCACCTATCTGAACGACGCCGCAACCGACGCCGACCGGTCGGCGGGTGGGCCACTGTCGCCAGGTGCCGAGCGCATCCATGGCTACGGCGGCGACGGCACACCCGAGATCCCCGAGTTCACGATCTGCGAGGTCGCCGACGTACTCGACATCACCTGCCGCCTCCCGATGCTCTATCTGGCGCTGCAAGACGGACGCCTCGACCTACGACGGTTGCGGGAGGTGGCGGCCGCGACCCGTGAGATGTCCGAGGTGCAGGCCCGCGAGGCCGGCACTACGCAGTCACCGCCGGCACGACCACCCGCCTCGACACCCGACCCCTTGACTGGACCGCACACAACAACGCCGCATAACGGCGACGCCGGGTCTGCCCGAATAGCGTTGCCCGCGCGGCCGGAACGCGCCATGACGCGACCCACCGACCGGCCGGTTTCCGGGAGGCGTTGGACGTCGTGTCATCCGAACCTGGCCGCTTTGGAGACGCAACACTAGTCGGACGTCCCGTCGGCGAGCTTGAGCCAGACGACACCGGCGATGACGACGCTGAGCCAGCCGACCTTCGCGAGGCTCAGGCTCTCGTTGAAGAACATTGGTCCGAGCAGTGCTGCACCGGCCGCCCCGATGCCGGCCCATACTGCGTAGCCGATCCCGACGTCGATGGTGCGCAGCGCGACGCTGAGGGCGTACAGCGTGAGCAGGAAGAACACAACCGCGACGAGCGACCACGACAGAACGGTGAAGCCGTCGCTGCCACCGACGGACAGCGCGTAGCCGACCTCGAAGAGTCCAGCGAGGAGCAGCACGACCCACGCGTTCGTGCCGGAGCGGGTACGGGTGATCGTCGACATGTGCTCACGCGCCCCCGCTGAGCTGGAGGCCGACCACTCCGCCGATGACTATGGCGATCCCGAGCGCCTTGCGCCAGTCGAGTCGCTGGCCGAAGAGCAGGGCTCCGAGAAGGCTGATGCCGACACCCGCGATAGACGTCCACATGGCGTACCCGGTGCCGACGTCGAAGGTCAGCAATGCCCTGCTCAGGAAGTACGTGGCGATGCCACCGCTGGCGAGGGTCGCGGCGGTCCACCCGCGATGGGTGAAGCCGTGCGCCCGACTGGCCGCGATGGCGACGGTGATCTCGAAGACGACGGCAATGCCGAGGTGTATCCAGTGCACTTCAACCTCCTTGTCCTTCGACACCCGGGTGGGTGCGACTGATCCACCGTGCAACCTGACACTGGTGTCAGGTGCAATAGTGGGAGCGCCCGGTACAAGTTGAGGAGGGGCAGTGCGCATCGGTGAGCTCGGACACGCCAGCGGGGTGAGCCCGCGGTCCCTGCGGTACTACGAGGAGCAGGGACTGATCCGATCCGAGCGCACTGCCAGTGGCTGGCGAGACTTCGACGACTCAGCGGTCGAACGGGTCGTAATGATTCAACACCTCTTCGCCGCCGGCCTGCGCAGCGCCACGATCAGCCAGTTGCTGCCGTGCCTCGAGGCACCGCCGGAGGAGCGAACCGATGTGATGGGGCAGCTACTCGCGCACGAGGTGGAGCGGCTCGAAGCGAAACGCCGCGACATCGACCGAGAGCTCGACACGCTGCGGGCGCTGCGCCGGGAATCCGCACCAACGTCTCAGTCATAGCGCGCCAACCTCAGCCATAGAAGTTAGTCACCAGACATCAGTTCACTCACCTCGGCGTACGTAGGCACCGAGTCCGCTCCACCCGCGCGCGTCACCGAGAGGGCGGCCGCGACGTTCGCGTACCGCACGGCCGACGGGAACTCGTCTCCGCGCGCGAGACCGGCGGCCAGGCTGCCGCAGAACGCGTCTCCCGCACCGACGGTGTCGACCGCATCGACGGCGTGCGCGCGTACGGGGGTGGCGCCGTCGCGGTCGACGACGAGCGCACCTGCGGGGCCGAGGGTCAGCACGACCCTGCCGAGGTCCCACTCGTCGAGCAGTGCCTTGCCGACGGCCTCCGCCGTACCGCTCGGGTCGTTCGTGAGCGAGCGCGCCTCGGGTTCGTTGGGCACCAGGATGTCGACGAGTCCGCTCAGCCCGCGGGTGCCCTCGAGCACCGGCGCCGGGTTGAGCATGACGGTCACGCCGGCGTCATGTGCGATCCGTGCGGCCTCCGCGATCGCGTCGAGAGGGAGCTCCTGCTGCAACAGCACCACGTCGGACGACTGCAACATCGAGGCGGCCGCCCGGACGTCCTCGGGCGTGATCGCGAGGTTGGCACGCGGCACGACCACGATCGAGTTCTCACCGCCGGGCTCGACGAGCGGCAGCCCGACCCCGGTACCGCGGGCCGTCGTCATCACCCGGGCGCCGTCGATGCGCTCGTCGTCGAGACGCTGGAGGAACTGTCGGCCGTAGTCGTCGTCGCCGACCGCACCGATCATGCGTACGTGGGCGCCCGAGCGTGCCGCGGCAACGGCCTGGTTGAGGCCCTTGCCACCGAGATGCTGGGAGAAGCCGGTGCCGATCAGGGTCTCGCCGGCAACGGGTCTCCTCGGTGCCCGGGTGATGAGGTCCATCATGAACGACCCGAGCACGCATACAGAACCTTGTGTCACTCCGGTGTTCCCTCCGGGTCGGCGTCGTCGTGCGTGGCGAGCTGAGCGCCGAGCGAGCCGCCCGGGTGGTACGAGCGGAAGTCGGAGTGCGTGAAGGCGCTCAGCGTCATCAACGCCGCCGCGAGCGCGTCTCCGAGGCTCAGCGTCACCGTGGTCGACGTCGTCGGCGCGAGGCCGAGCGGATCGGCCTCGCGCTCGACGCGCGTGTCGAGCACGACGGTGGCGACCCGGCCGAGGGGAGACTCCGCTCCACCGGCCGTCATCGCCACGATCGGGATGCCCCGCGCGTGCAGGTGAGCCGCGAAGTCGACCACCTCGGCCGTCGTACCGGAGTTGGAGATCGCGATGGTCGCGTCGCCGGCCTGCACCATGCCCGAGTCGCCGTGGAGCGCCTCCGTCGCGTGGACGTACACCGACGGCGTACCGGTGCTCGCGAACGTCGCCGCCATCTTGTGCCCGATGTGCCCGGACTTGCCCAGGCCCGTCACCACGACCCGCCCGGATGCCGAGGCGAGGAGGTCGATCGCCTTCCGGAAGTCGGGCCCGAGCTCCTCGGCGGTCGCCTTGATCGCCGACGCCTCGGTCAGCAGCGTTTCGCGCGCAATGGCAATGAGGGGATCGTCGGTCATCGAGTCCCCGCATTCAGGGAACGGTAGAGCCGCTCGCCGAGCGCGCGGTCGCGGCCGCGCGGTGTCGCGCCGATTCGCCAGGTGCCGCCCGGGTAGGTCGTACGGGCCATCTGTTCGCCACCCTCGGTCCACAGCGCCTGCCAGACGAAGGCGCCCACCGGACGGTTGACGAACCCGTTGTCGCGGCGCCACGCAGAGTCGCGCAGGTACGCGGCGGCGAGCGTCGCGCGTCGCGAGCTGGCGAGCGCGAAGCGCGGGAACCCGGGGACGTCACCTGTGTCGCGGTCGACGTTCTCGTCGTCGCCGACCCGCGGCAGCGCCGTGTCGATGGGCATGGCGACCTCCCACACCGGCGCATGCGGGCGGCCGTTGACATGCCAGTCGGCGGACATGTCGAAGTGCTCGGGGAGAACCGGAATCGCCAGTCGACCCGCGCCGGCTCGTCACCGAGGGGTACGCCGCGCAGCGCCAATCGCCTGCCGTCCTTACGCACCGCGACCCGGCGCGGCTTCCCGGCCGGGTCGGTGCTGCCGAAGTTGCCGACCGCGAGGTAGGGCGCGGTGGCCCGGAAGTCGTCGTTCAGCACCCGCCGCCAGCCACCCCGGGCGCGTACGTCCATCGACCGGATGCTGGCGTGTGGTGCGGTCTGCAGGTCGAGGCGATACCCGCCCGTCTTGATGATTCGCCCTTCGGTGACCAGTTCCTTGTCGAGATCGAGGGGCCGCAGGTACAGGCCGCCCTGCCCCCATCCGGCACCGCTGACGTAGAGGTCGTCGCCGTCGCGCACGATCTCGGACGCATGCTCGTCGATCTGGCCGACCTCGTCGGAGACGTCGAAGTGCAGCGGGTCGTTGCTGTGGTAGACGCGGGTATCGGTGTAGTTCGACGTGCAGCAGGTCGAGAGGTAGTAGTCATCGCCGTCCTGCACGACGTACGGCGACTCGGTCGGGCCGCCGAACGTTCCCGTCACCGGATGCTTCAGAGCGACCCCGCGCTCGCTCCAGTGCACGAGGTCGTCGCTGGTCCGGTACGCGACGATGTGGTGGCCGCCGTCCGGCCGGCTGTTCGCCGTGTAGTACATGACCCACTGGTCGCCGACGCGCAGCACCATCGGATCGCGAGCGTCGTACCCGTCGGTGAACAGCGGGTTCTCCGGGTGCCGCTCCCAGTGGTAGAGGTCGGTCGAGGTGGCGAGCTGCATGCGATAGCGCTCGTGGTCATCCGTGCCGCCCGCGTAGAACATGTAGTACGTGCCGTCGTGCTCCATCACGTACGGCGCCCAGACGTGGGTCTCGCCGCTGTCGGGGTCGGCGTGCATCACCGGCTCCTGCTTGACCCACTGCTCCTGCGTCAGGGAGTCGGCGGTCGCATGCGCGAAGTACGTCTCGTCGAGCGGGTTCGCCGGCTCCTCGTGGGTGATGCCGAACATGTGCCAGGTGCCGTCGGGGCCTTGTACGAAGGTGTGGTCGTTGATGTACCACTGCTTCGACTCGCCGACCGAGGGGTCGTAGATGCGGAAACGCTCGCCGGCCCCGACGCCGCGGTCGACCCGCTCGTACGGCTTCTGCACGACCTTCGCCGTACGCTCTCCGCTCGCTGGTCGATCGGCCGATGTCGCCGCCGGTGCCGTGACGGTGGCCGCGGCGGAGACAACGGTCAGGATCGCAAGTACGGCGCGCCACCGTAGTCGTCGCAATCTCATTCGTAACTCACCTCGTACCTCGCGGCCGACCACTTTGGTGCGCCGTCGGTACGCCGCAGCGTCACGTGCAGCGTGCGCTCGCCCCGTGACACCTCCGCCGGAACCGCGAACGAGTCCTGCAGCCAGCGTTGGCTCTTGTTGCCCCGCGGCTGCAGCCAGGTGCCGACAGGTTCGCCGTTCACGGTGACGTCGACGCTCTGGTACGCGTTCAGCTGGTCGCTGGTGCGGCGGATGCGTACACCGTCGTTCGACCGCGGCACGGTCACCGTGAACGAGACGGCCTTCCGTGCGGCCCGAGTCTTGTCGGTGACCTCGACGGTGTCGTCGTCACCCTCGTAGACGGACGTGAGGCGGTTGACGCCACCGCCGCCGCGATAGTCGTGGGCACGCTCGCTTCGCCGGTTGCCGATGTCGATGGTGTCGACGACACGCGAGCGGCGGTCGCCCTGGTGGCCGTACCAGAACGCGGTCGACCCGTAGATCGCCGGCTCCTCGGCGGCCGGTCCGTGCTCGATACCGAACCGCAGCGACGACGTGAAGTCGACGCCCTCGGCGAGCATCAGCCGGTACGCGGAGTCGCACTGGAACTCGCATCCGAACGACTTCGTCTTCATCAGCGGCGCACCGTTCATCGGGTTGGAGAACGCCCCGCCGTTGAAGTACCAGCCGGCCTCGTAGAAGTCCTCCGAGCCGGTGCCGTAGATCGACGGGGACTTCGCGCCGTCGACGTACACCCGCTCGTCGCCCTCGAGGTAGTTGCGGATGTTGCCCTCGCGGATCAGCCCGGTCATCGTGTGGTTGACGCCGACGAACCGGCCGTGCCCGCGTACGTCGAGGAAGCGCCAGTCGGCGTCCTTGGTGGTGTGCGAGCGCTTGCTGGTGGCGTTGAAGTAGCCCATCGTCGGCCGCTTGCCCGACAGGCTCCCGCGCACGGCGGCGTCTCGATGAGAGGTGACCGAGGCATCGGCACCCTCGACCGTCTGCCGAGACCGGTTGACCAGCTCGACCTTCGCCGCATGACCATAGGGCATCGGCCACCAGGCGAAGTACGAGCCCTTGTCGTCGGTCTGCATCGCGTACATCAGCGACGTGACCTCGGACTCGCCGAGCCCGGAGCCGAAGAACTCGCCGAGCGGTGCGTCGACCGTACGCCGACCGTCGAACGCCAGCTGCACCCGCAGCTTGCGCAGCAGGCGGTCGGACCTCGCGAGGCGCTTCTCCAGCGCGGGATCGATCGGGTAGGTGTAGGTGTGGTACCCCTCCCACACCTGGTCCTCGATCTTGTAGTCGTGCGCCTTCTCGCTCTCCTGCCCCGCGTCGCTGGGCCCGATGTCGACGGTGTCGGTGCGGGTCGGCTCGCCGCCCTTCACCGAGTCGACCCAGTAGCGGAACTCGTTCACGTCGAGGTCGCTACCGACGAACTCGTTACGTACGGTCAGCTTCGACTTCCCGGCCGTGATCGACGCCGGGACCTCGATCGTCTGGTCCGCCCACTGGCCGCCGGTCGGTTCCGTCGTCTCCCAGGTGCCGACGTCCTCGCCCTCGACGATCAGCTTCGACTTCTGGTTGCCGATCAGCGTGTCGGCTCGCTTGGTGATCTCGACGCCCTCGTTGTCCGGGTCGATCGCGACCGTGAACGTGCTGCCACCCTTGAACGCCCTGCCGTCGTCGGTGATGTAGAGGTCGTCGGGGATGCCCTCGATCTGCGGGATACGTACGCGCAGTTCGTCGATCGTGCCGGCGCCGCGCAGGGAACCGAGACTCGTCCGCTCACCCGGTGCCAGGTCGAACTCGGTGTCCTGGGTCGTCGCGTTCCCGGCCCGCGGCTTCGGGTCGGCCGTCCCGAACGCCTGCAGCGTCTCGATCACGTCGGCCGGCACGTCGTCCGGGTCGAACGTCTCGATGCCGTCGGCACTTGCGAACGTACGGTACGAGACGTGGTGGAAGAGCGGGTTCTTCGTGGTCGTGACGCGCATGGACTCGCGATACGGCATCGGCACCTTGATCGTCACGCCGCCCGAGCTCTGCCGGCCGTGCGCCACCAGCGGGAACACGTACGGCGCCCCGAGCTTGCCGTCCACGATGTCCTGCAACGGCGCGTCGAGCACGGTCTCGCCGTCGAGCTCGATGCGGAGGTTGCCGGTCTTGGCGACAACGCCCTCGTCGCGGGTGAACCAGATGGCGTCGATCTCGCCCGGACCGCTGTCCTCGGCGATCACACAGCCCGCGTCGGTTTCGCGCAGGCACGAGTACGTGCCCTCGAACCCGTCGTCATTGCCCCCGGTGCGGTCGTAGCTCGACGACTGCAGGGTCTGCGTGCCCTGGTCGAGATACGGGAGCCGATCGAGCGAGCCGTACGTCTGCCAGCCGACGGTCGGGGTGGCATCGATTTCCGGACGCGGCGGATGCGCCGCGACCGGCGCGGCCATGGCGACCGCGGCGCCGAGTGCCACGGTGATCGCGGCCAGACGTGCGGCCAGACGTACGGACGGGGTCGACGCGCTGGGTGACATCGGGTCCTCCCGGTTGGGGGCTCGTGGTGTAATCGATTTCAGAGCCAAGCATCATCTGCGCCTCAATGCAAGGCCCGGCGGCACGTTTGTTCGGACCCGAGCGGTCGAACGGAGGCCTATGATCGGGGCAGGAGTCAGGAGGTCTCCGTGCCGACAATTCACGATGTCGCCCGCCGTGCGGGCGTTTCGGCCGCTACCGTCTCGCGCGTGCTCAACGGGCAGACGGAGGTCTCGCCCGATCTCACCGAGCGCGTACGACTTGCCGTCGAGGAACTCGATTACAGGCGGAACGCGGTGGCGCGCAACCTCCGGCGCCGCGGCACGACGGTGTGGGGCGTCATCATTCCCGACGTCGGCAACCCGTTCTTCACCGCGATGGTCCGGGGCATGGAGGACGCTGCGCATGAGGAGGGCTACTCGCTGGTGCTCTGCAACAGCGACGAGAACCTCGAGAAGGAACGCCGGTACGTCGACGTTGCGCTCGACGAGCAGATGGCGGGCGTGATCATCGCCGCGGCGTCCGAGGCCGACAGCGACCTCTCACCGCTGATTGATCGCGGCATCCCGGTCGTCGCGGTCGACCGGCGTCTCGAACGCGACGACGTCGACACGGTCATGGTCGATAACGCGCGGGGAGCCCAGCTCGGCACCGGGCACCTGCTCGACCAGGGCTGCCGCCGCGTCGCGTGCATCACCGGGCCGACGCGCACGACGACGGCGTACCAGCGGCTGCAGGGGTTCCTCGGTGCGCATCGCGCCCGCGACATCGACGTCGACGACGCCCTCGTACTGCGCGAGAACTTCAAGGAGGACGGCGGTCGCGACGGTGCGAGCCGACTCGCCGAGCTCGCCGACCCACCCGACGGGCTGTTCGTCGCGAACAACCTGATGACCGTCGGCGCGCTGTCCGCGCTCGTCGACCGAGACGTCAAGATCCCGCAGGACATGGCGCTCGTCGGTTTCGACCATCTGCCGTGGGCCGACCTGACCCGACCGCAGCTCACAACGGTCGCCCAGCCGACGTACGAGATGGGCCGCGAGGCGGGCCGAGCGCTGTCGGCGCGGATCGCCGGCGACACCGCGATCTCGCGCACGATCGTGCTCTCGCCGACGCTACACGTCCGCGAGAGCTCGATCCGCTAGCTCGCTCGGAGGTTCCTCGTTCGCGGCTGGCCGTTCGTTACGTGTGCGGCAGCTCGCCGCTTCGGCCCAGTGCGCCGCCGGGTTTCCAGTGCGCTTGGCAGTCCAAATTGTGGACCGGAACGGGCCAGCCGGCAGGAAACCGCCACCTGGTAAGCACCTTCTCCGTCGCGGCGTCTTTTCCCAGCCACAGCACGCGGAACGACGATCGCGTGCCCGAGCCGAAGCGGCGAGATGTCTCTGTCCGCTGAGACCGCTTACTCCGTCGAGTTCTGCTCGTAGATCTGCGCGGCGTTCTCCTTGGTGACCTGCTCGGTCTCGAGCGTGACGGTCTTGGGTACGTCCTCGCAGTCGATCAGGATCTGCTTGGCGGTGTCGACCGCCTCCTTGCCGCCGGTCGGGTAGACGAACGTCGCGGTCAGCTCGCCGGTCTCGACCGACTTCAGGCCACCCGCCGGAATGGGCAGACCGTCGATCCCGAGGATGTCGATCTGGTCCTTGACGCCCGCGTCCTCGGCTGCGGCCGCGGCGCCCTGACCCATCGGGTCGTTGTGCGAGTACACGACGTCGATGTCGTCGTGTGCCTTGAACATGGCCTGTGCCTCGGCCTGGCCGTCCTCGAGCAGCCAGTCACCGTCGCCCTTGTCGATGATCTTGATATCGGGGTTGCCGGCGATGCCTTTCGCGAAGCCGTCCTCGCGCTCCTTGGCCGGCGTCGACCCGGAGAGCCCGCGGATCTCGACCACGTTGCCGCCGTCGGGCAGCAGCTCCTTGGCGACGAACTCGCCCGCTCGCTTTCCGATCTCCTCGTTGTCCGCGCCGATCCACTGTGTGTACGCGTCGCCCTCGACCTTACGGTCGAGCACGATCACCGGGATCCCCTGGTTGTACGCGTCCGCGACGACCGAGGTGAGCGGAGCGGCCTCGTTCGGGCTGATGATCAGCAGGTCGACCTTCTGGGTGATGAAGTTCTGCACCTGCGACACCTGCGTGGCGCTGTCTTGAGCGGCGTCGGCGATCTTGACGTCGAACTGGTCGACCTCCTTCGCCGCGGCCTCGATGTCGTCGTTCATCTGTACGCGGTACGGCTCGGCGTTGTTCGCCTGGCTCATGCCGATCAGGTAGTCGCCATCGGGGCCTTGGCACTCGGCCTGCGATGCGGGCTCGTCACCGGACGGGGCGTCCGACTCCGTGCCGCACGCGGTCAGGGCAAGCGCCGCGGTCGCGCCGATCGTCGCCAGCGCCGCGAGGCCTCGCGACCTCGGGAGGAGGTGAGACATGGTGGGTTCCTTTCTGGGTTTGCCGGGTGAGCGCCGCGTCGGCGTTCAGCGCTGCTGTGGCCGGAAGACCTGGATGCCGGCGGCGGCCACGATGATGAGTCCCTTGATCAGTAGCTGGACGTCGGAGTCGATGTTCTTCAGAAGCAGGATGTTGTTCAGGATTCCGAGCAGCAGTGCGCCGGCGAGCGTTCCGGCGACGCTGCCGACGCCACCCATCAGGCTCGTACCGCCGATGACGACGGCCGCGATCGCGTCCAGCTCGTACTCGATGCCGGCGTTCGGATCCCCCTGGTTGTACTGGCCGGCGTGGATGATGCCGGCAAGGGCAGAGAGCAGGCCGGCGATCGCGAACACGGTGATCTTCACGCGAGCGACGGGAATGCCGGAGAGCCGCGCCGCGCGTTCGTTGCCGCCGATCGCGTACACGTGTCGGGCGAAGACGGTGTAGCGCACGACCAGCAGCGCGATGATCGCGACGCCGACGAAGATCAGTGCGGGAATCGGGATCGTCCCGTTGAACGTACGTGAGTCGAGCAGCTCGAAGCCGTCCGGCACGGTGCCCTCACCGCCGCCGTACGCGATGCCGATGACCTGGCCGTCGGACCAGATCCGGGCGAGCCCGCGGGCGACCTGCATGCCCGCGAGGGTCACGATGAACGCCTGGATGCCGAGGAACGTCGTCAAGGTGCCTTGCACGGCGCCGAACGCGAGCCCGATCACCAGGATCAGCAGCACGGCCGGCAGCACCCCGTACCCGTCGATGACGAGGAGCGAGGCGACACCGGTCGACGCGAGTCCGAGCACGGCACCGACCGACAGGTCGATGCCCGCGATCAGGATGACGAACGTCATGCCGACCGCGATGATGCCGATCTCGGACACCTGCCGCAGGATCTCCAGCAGGTTGTCGGTGTCGAGGAACAGGATCTCGCCGCCCCGCCGCGGCGAGATCGCCACGGACAGGACGAAGACGAGCGCGAGCGCGACGTAGCTCTGCAACGTGAAGAAGCGCTCCGGGATGACGAACCGTCGCTTGGTCGTACGCTCCGGCTCAGGCGGCTGGGGCGCGGGCGCGACGGTATCGGTGGTCATGAGGCCTCCGGCTGGGGTTCGGCGGCCGGCTCGAGCGATGCGGCCGCCAGCACGCTTTCGGACGTGGCATCGACCGCGTCCAGTAGTTCGACGATCCGGCCCCGCCGCAGCACGGCGATCCGGTGACAGATTCCGAGCAGCTCGGGGAGCTCGGACGAGGCGACCACGACCGTGACGCCGTCCGCGGCCAGCCCGGTCAGCAGGCGATAGATCTCGGCCTTCGCGCCGATGTCGACGCCGCGGGTCGGCTCGTCCAGCAGCAGCACCTTCGGCCCGCTGAGCAGCTGGCGTGCGAACACGACCTTCTGCTGGTTGCCGCCGGACAGCGTGCCGACCCGGACGGCGGCGTTCGTCGTCTTGATGTGCAAGGACGCGACGGACTCGTCGACCGACCGAGTCTCGGCGCTACGCCGACGAATGCCCATGGTCGCCAGGTCGCCGAGGGCGGTCAGCAGGATGTTGGCGCCGACGGACTCCTCGGTGACGAGGCCGTCGGCGCGCCGGTCTTCGGGAACCAGGCCGATGCCGGCCCGGATCGCGGCCCGCGGCGAGCCCGCGCGTACGCGTCGCCCATCGATCGACACCGAGCCGGTGGTGCCATGCGGTCCACAGCCGAACAGCGCCTCCAGCAGCTCGGTACGCCCGGCGCCGAGAAGCCCTGCGAGGCCGAGGATCTCGCCCCTTCGTACGGACAGATCGATGCCCCGCGGCTCGGTACGACCGGCGGCTCCGGCCGGAACAGTGAGGTCGCGGACCTCGAGGCGTACGTCGTCGTGCGGCTGCCGGGGATCGGGGAAGAGCTGCTCGATCGGCTGGCCGACCATCAGCTGGATCACCTTGGCGGGATCGGTCTGTGCGACCTCGAAGCTGCCGACGTCGCGGCCGTCGCGCATGACGGTGCCGTTGTCGGCGATGCGGGCGATCTCCTCCATCCGGTGGGAGATGAAGACGATGCCGACCCCGTGTTCGCGCAGCCGGGGGAGCAGCTCGAACAGCCGGTCGACGTCGTTGTCGGGCAGCGCGGATGTCGGTTCGTCCATGACCAGGATCCGGGCATCCAGGGACAGCGCCTTGGCGATCGCGACCATCTGCTGCTCGGCGACCCGCAACGAGCCCAGCCTGCGGCCGGGAGCGATGTCGATCCCGACCTCGTCCAGCAGACCGCGCGCCTTGCGGCCGAGGCCCTTGACGTCGAGCGTGCGCAACGGCGTACGTGGCTCGCGTCCGAGGAAGAGGTTCTGGGCGACGGTGAGGTGCGGTACCAGGTCGAGCTCCTGGTGGATCATCGCGACGCCTGCCGCCTGCGATGCCGCGGGCGAGTGGAACGAGGCGGGCCGGCCATCGATCTCGATCGTGCCGGCGTCGGGCTGTATGACGCCCGAGAGGATATTCATCAGCGTCGACTTGCCGGCGCCGTTCTCGCCGAGCAGCGCGTGCACCTCGCCGGCGCTCACGCACAGGCTCGCGCCACGCAGGGCGTGCACGCCGCCGAAGCTCTTCTGGATGTCCGACATCGACAACAGTGCGACCGGGTCGGCTCGTGTCGGCATCGATACCTCAATCGGCGTGTAATCGATTTCAGAATGTGCCGAGGCTAGGCCCGTCCGATTTGTCCTGTCAAGCGACCGCGAGACGGTGGCGCCGCGAATCGTGCCGGTCACGAGTGGCTAACTATCGGGTACGCGGTCTTGAGGCGTCGGCCGCGATGGTGGCAGGTTGCAACGGTCTGGTAGAGCCGGTCCGCCAGGGGGAGCGATACGCATGACCCACGTACGCGAGGCATCGCGTGCCGATGCCGTCGAGACCGGCGGCCTGTCCGTTCGGTGTGAAGGTGTCGTGCACCTCTACCGCACGGTGCAGGGACACGATGTCGTCGCGCTGCAGGGCGTCGACCTGCAGATCTCCGCCGGGGAACGGGTAGCGCTGCTCGGCCCGTCCGGCTCCGGCAAGTCGACGCTGCTCGCCTTGCTGGGCGGCATCCAGCGCGCGTCCGCCGGGCGGATCCAGCTGGGTGAGCACGATATCTCGCGGCAGTCGGACGCCGAGCTGACCCGGCTGCGCTCGTCGTCGGTGAGCACGATGCTGCAGGGCGCCGACCGGAACCTGCTGCCGTACGCGACGACGCGTCAGAACGTCGAGTTCGCGCAGCTCGCGGTACCCCGCTCGAGGCGGCGCGACCTCCCGAGTCCCGATGACCTGTTGGCCCGGGTGCGCCTGTCCGAGCAGGCCGACCGGACGGTCGCCAACCTGTCGGGTGGGCAACGCCAGCGCGCCGCCCTCGCCGCAACGGTGGCCGTGCACCCGCGCCTGCTGCTCGCCGACGAGCCGACGAGCCAGCTGAACGACGACGACCGCGACCAGGTTCTCGCGCTGATGCACGAGGTGGGCGAGGAGCTCGGCACGACCGTGGTCGTCGTCACCCACGATCCCGCGGTCTCGGCGACGTTTCCCCGCACCGTCACCATCAAGTCCGGCCGGGTCGGCCTCGAGGGACGCGATGGCGTCGAGTACGTGGTCATCGGCGCGGACGGCGTACTGCAACTGCCGGCGCACCTTGTCGAGCAGTGGCCGCAGGGAACGATGGTGCGCATCGAGCCGGAGGAGGCGGACCTGCTGCTGAGCCGCGAGGAGCAGGGGAGATGACGAAGCTCGTAGCCGAAGGCGTCGTCTCGAGGATCGGAGACCGGCAGATCCTCACCGACGTCTCGTTGTACGCGGGAGCCGGCGAGCTGGTTGCGCTGACGGGTCCCTCGGGTTCGGGGAAGACGACGATGATCAACCTCGCCGGTGGTCTGCTGCCGCCCGACGAAGGCATGGCGACTCTCGACGGTGAGCCGACCTGGCTCGGCACGGGAGACCCGCGGCCGGACGTCGCGCTCATCCTGCAGTCGTACGGCCTGGTCTCGATCCTGACCGCGGCGGAGAACGTGTCGATCGCGCTACGCGCCCGCGGAGTACGTCCGCGAGAGGCCGATGCGGCCGCGGCGGCCGCCCTGGACCGGGTCGGCATCACCGATCTCGGAGAGCGTCTCGTGCAGGAGCTTTCGGGTGGGCAGGCGCAGCGCGTCGCCTGCGCGCGTGCGCTCGTGGTCGACTGCACCCTCCTGCTCGCCGACGAGCCGACCAGCGAGCTGGACGAGTACAACCGCGACCGCGTCATCGGCGAGCTGCGGCATGAGGCCGAACGCGGCGCGGCGGTCATGATCGCGACGCACGACGTCGAGGTCGCCGCACAGTGCGACCGGGAGTACCGCTTGGACGACGGCGCGCTCGTACCCTCGCTGGTGCGATGAGCCGCACGCTCCGCGCGGTCCGTGCGGCCCCCACGCGCGTGCTGAGCCTGGGGCTCACCTGCGCGTTCGTGGTTGCGGGTACGTCATGCGTCGTTGCGTTTCCCGCCGCCGGGGATGCCCGTACGGCGACCGTCGCGACGCTCCTCGGGATCGGCATCGCCGGGTGCTTGGCGACCGCCTCGATCGTGAGCGGATCACTTCGCGAGCAGGCGAGCGACATCCGCCTTGCGGCGGTGCGGGGCTATGGCCGCGGTCGGATGTGGCGGTGGCTCGTCTCCGAACCGCTTCTGGTCGTCACGGTGGGATCGATTGCAGGTCTCGTGGTCGGCGCGGCGGCGATTCGGCTGCTCGTCTCGGCCGGGCACGAGCGGCCGGACTCGTCGGCGATCGTCGCCCTGAGCGCCGTCGGCGCGGGCGTCGTGTGCGCAACGACGGTTGCGGTTTGCTGCCGGTTCGCGGGCCGGATGGCATTCTCGGACGGTTCCGTGGGTACGCCGGTGTGGCGCGCCTCCGCCGAATGCATTGCGCTCGTGGGATGCGCATGGTTGCTGGTGACCGCAGCGTCCGCCGGGCTCGGGGAGTCACCGATGATCGTCGCGCTCGCGCCGCTCGCAGCCGCGCTCGCCGCCGTCATCGTGAGCGGATGGCTGTCTCTGGCTCTCGGTGCGATCGGCATCCGGGTCTTCGCCCGGACCGCCGACATGGGTCGCTATCTCGCGGTGCGACGGCTGCGGCGTACGAGCACGCTTGCGTTGGCGTTCGCGGCCGTTGCGGGCGCGGTGGCGATGGCGGTTTTCGGGCTGACGGTCCGGCAGGCCGATGCACAGTGGCGTGACGACGTCGCGGCGATCGCGACCGGCGGCGTCGACACGTACGACAGCGAGCACACGGCGACGGCGACCTTCCTGGCAACGCGGGCCGCCGACCCCGACGGCAGGTGGCTGATGACGATCGAGGGATCGCCAACGGACATCGACCCCGAGACGTACAACGGCTTCGCGGATCTGACCCGCTGGGAACGGGTGCTCGGAACCTCCTGGCACGCCGGCTCGGACGATGCACCGACCGCGGTCGCGCGGGCGTTTCGCGAGGACACCTGGAACCCGGTCGTGGTCGGTGACGGCACGATGCACGCCACGATCGACGGCGACCTGCGATGGCCATCCGGCGACCGCCCGTACCTCAACCTGAGCCTGCTGCGTCCCGACGGGGAGATCGTGTCGGCGGGCATGCCGATTCCCGAGCACGGCGGCGACCTACACGGGCGTGTACGCGGATGCTCGGGCGGTTGTGTGCTGCGGAAGCTGCAATTCGCGACGCAGGCCGATGCGCCCGTCGACCTGACCGGTCGGCTCGTCGTGCGGGACCTGACCGTCGGCGGGAAGCCTGTTGCCGGCGCCCGGGGGCCGGACGCGGGCCGTACCTGGAGCCCCGACCGCGCCACGGCCGCGGCGGCCGGGCATCCGATCGGGGTGCGGGGCACGTCAGCCGGGCTCGAGGTCGAGCTCGCGGCACACGGCCTGACCGACGCGGCCGCAGTCGTGCCGTCGTCGGCGCACCTTGTTCGCCGGGTCGTCGCGGCCGGTACGACGCGGATCCCTGATCGTGTGGGCGGCCTCGATCCGGCCGTCGCCCCGAGCGAGGTCGTCGCGAGATCGGAGATCCTTCCGCTCATCGGCACGCACGGCTACCTGGGCAACCTGGCCGACATCGTGCTCGACTCGTACGACGAACCGGCCGGATCGCGGGTGCGCGTGCTCGCGCGCTCCGACACACCGGCGTCGGTGTTGGCGGCACTCGGCCGGCACGGTGTCGACACCGGCCATCCGCTGACGCCCGGTCACGTCAGCGATGAGCTGGCCGATTCGGGCGTCGGTCGCAGCGTGCTGGCCTGGTGTGTGCTCGCGGCCGTCGTCGCCGTCGTCGCTGTGTCCGTTGCGATCCACGCGGCGTCGGTCGCGCGCCCACGTACGCGCCGCGACGACGCCGCGCTGCGTTCGGCGCACGTTCCGATGAGTGTTGCCGCATCGTCTGCGCGTTACGAGGTCGGTGTCCTCTCGGTCACCTCGATCCTGTCTGCAGTGGCGATCGCCCTGGTGACGTGGTGGTGCACGCGGCACGCACTCGTGCTTGCGCTGCCCGGCCCGTTCGACCCGGCCGTCGACGTCTCCACGCGCGGTGGCGTTGCCGCGGTCGTCGCCGTACCCACGCTGTTGGTCACCGCGGGCGCGGCTCTGCTCGTACGACGGCGGGATCGCGTCCGGGCGCGGCCCGAGATCCTGCGACGGAGTGCCGAGCGTTGAGGGCCGCCGTCACCATGCTGCTCCGTGGAGTGCTCCACCGCTGGTGGCTGTCCGCGGGGATCGTCGCCTTGACGATCGCAGCGGTGGTGGCGGGGGCGATCGGCCCGCTGTACCTGTCATCGTCGATGACGTCGCTGCGGGTCGAGCGGATCGTGGGGAAGTCCGGCACCTTGCGCAACCTGTCCTGGGAGTTCCGTCCGGACGGCGATCCGGGCTGGCAGCGTCTCCGAGACGACGCCGCGGCCGCGGTCTCGCGGGTACGCGCGAACGACGGCTACTACGCCGCGCCGCAGGTCGCCTGGATCACCGGGCCGCGCAACTACGACACCGACCTGCCGCGCAACCTCGGCGAGGTCCGTTGGCGGATGGAGGCCCGCGACGACACCTGCGCCCATGTCCGCGTGGTCGACGGCCGCTGTCCACGCGGTCCCGGCGAGATGATGGTCGCCAACATCGATGTCGGTCGCGGAGGGTACGCGGTCGGATCCGAGGCAGACCTCGGTATCGGTCATCGCCTGACGGTTGTGGGCTCGTACGTACTCGACGATCCGACCTCGGACTTCTGGTACGACCCCGTCCGATACGTCAGTACCCCCTTCCAGGCGGGCCGGCCGAGCGTGCCGTACACGCCGTCGCCGTTCCTGGTCACCCCGGAGGAGCTGGCCGCACTGCCCGCCGGCGACCGGGTCGTCCGGGTCGACCGGGCGCTCCACCCGCCGGGCGACCTCGACCAGCAGGAGCTGACCGCGCTGGCCGACTTCGCCGCCGAGGAGGCGAGCCGCGGCCCTCAGGAGGTCGACGGCGGCACCCTCGGCAAGGCCGAACCCGTGGAGCTCGCATCGATCCGAGACGACATCGAGACCGAGACCGACGTCGCGATCAAGACGATCCTGCCCGCGTCGCTGTCCCTGATCATCGTGTGCGTCGTACTGCTCTTCCGGCTGGTCGCGGCCGCGGCGGAGCTGCGACGTCCCGAGGTCGCGCTGCTGAAGGTCCGAGGCTGGACGGGTCGCCGCCTACGGGCGGTGACGCTCGCCGAGCCGCTGATGCTCCTGATCGCCGGATGGGTCGCCGGCACGGTTCTGGCCGTACCGTGCGCGTCGCGCCTCACGGATGCCTGGCTGCGCGACGGGACACCGACCACGATGTCCCTCGCCGCCGGCGTGATGGCGTTGCTCGTCCTGGTCGTCGCCGTCGGTGCGGCCGTGCTCGCGACGCGGGCGGTCGCGACGGAGTCGTTGCGCGAGCAGCTCGAGACGGCCGCCGCGCCGCGGCCCGCGCGGCGCAGTGTGCGGATCCTGCGAACCCTGGTGGTCGTCGCGGCGGCCGTCTCGGTGGTTCTCGCGGTCGACGCGGGGGATTCGTCATCGCCGGGTGTCGTCGGACAGTCGATGCCGGCGATCGTGGGGATGGCGACCGCCGTACTGACGACCGCCCTCACCCTCCGAGCGGCTCGTTGGCTCGTACGCCGTACGTCCGGACGTGGCTCGACCGTGCGGTTCCTCCAGGCGAGGGCCATCGCGCGTCGGCGAGACGGCACTCTGCTCGTCTTTCCGATCACGGTGGCCATGACGGTCGCGGTGTTCGCTATCGGTGTCTGGTCGACCGCCGACCATTGGCGGGCGAGCGCTGCGGCCGCGGAGATCGGTGCCGACCGCTCGTACGCGACGTCGATGAACCCCGTAGCGGCGGCGACGCTGACGCATCGGATCGACCCGGACGGGCAATGGCTGATGGCGACCGCGTTGGCCACCCATGCCGGCGACCTGCAGTTCCTGGTCGACTCGCCGCGGCTGACGTCGGTTGCCGAGTGGCCCGAGTCGTGGACGGGCGCCGGCAGCCTGCCGGCCGTCAGCGACGAGCTGCGACCGGTCGACGACCCGGAGATTCGCGGCCGGACGATCAGCGTACGCGCGACCTCTCGGATCGACTCGGACGAACGGATGTACGCGACGCTGGCGTTGCTCGACTCGTCCGGGCGTCCCCACAGCGCATCCATCGGGCCGTTTCCCCGCGGGCAGACCGTCACTCGCTCGACGACCGTGCGGGCGTGCGCGGAGGGGTGCGACGTGACCGGCGTCCAGGTGGGAGCGGTCGCCGGCACACTGAGTCCGATGACGGGTACGTTCACGCTCGCGGACCTCGTCGTCGACGGTCGGGCGACGGACGCCTTCCGCGACTCCACGGCGTGGCAGTCATCGGTTGCCGAAGATGCCGACGTCGAGGTCGGCCTCACCGCAGCGGACCCCGACGGTACGACGCTCGACATCGACTCGCGCGGGCAACAGACGTCCGTTCTCCTGCAGCCGGACGGGACTCCCGTCGTACCACCCGCGCTCGCGGGGCGGGACTCACCGAGTCTCGGCATCGACAGCGACGCCGGCGTTTCGACCGGTCCGAGCGCGGAGTACCGGCTCGCGCGGGTCCGGACCGCCGAAGCACTCCCCGTCGTGGGATCTCTCGGGGTGATGGCCGACCTCACCACGATGACCCGCGCGAGCCCGAAGACGATCGAGCGGCAGACTCGGATCCTCGCCACCGACGACGTACCCGACTCCGTCATCGAGGAGCTCGCCGACGCCGGCGTACAAACCTCGAACCCGATGCTCCTGTCGGACGTTCGGGCCACGTACGACAACGAGGCGTACGCGCTGTCGCTGCGCCTGTACATGCTCGCAGCCGCTGCCACCCTCGGGCTCGCCATCATCGGTGTCGTGGTGAGCCTGGCCGTGCAGGTCCGCTCACGGCGCAAGGACGCCGCGGCGCTTCGGGTGACGGGCGTACGCGAGCGGTCGGTGTGGCTCGCGGCGGTGCTCGAGCTGGGTGCGGTGATCGGGATCGCGACGGTTCTCGGCACGTTGGCAGGTGCCGGCGCCGCGCAGGTCGTCGTTCACGGGAGCCGGCTCGGCACGGTCGAGGTCGGCACGCCGCGGGTACTGACCGAGATCGACCCGACGGCGCTCGCGCTGTTGTGCGTCGCGGTGTTCGGGGTGCTCGCCGTGGTGTCCGCATTGATCGCGCGGACCGTTGTGCGCAGTGGTCGCCCTTCGGCACTGCGGTCGCAGGGATGAGCACCGGACGGCGAGACCCTGCCGAGGCGCGGCGAGTCGCGCGCGCCACAATATGGGTATGACTTCGTTCTCCCGACCGGGTGCTGTCGATCTGTCCGGCCTGACCGGCGGCGAGCCCGGCGCGCCCGCCGAGTCCGGCGCGTACTCCTTCGACGCGACCGAGCAGACCTTCCAGTCCGAGGTCGCCGAGGCCTCGATGCGATACGTCGTGGTGCTTTCGCTGTGGTCGCCGCGTGCGCCCGAGAGCGCCGAGCTGAACGACACGCTGACCGCGCTGGCCGACTCGTACCAAGGCAAGCTCGTCGTGGCGCGCCTCGACGTCGACACCAACCCGCAGATCGCCCAGGCGCTCCAGGTGAAAGGTGTGCCGTACGTCCTCGGGCTCGTACAGGGGGCAGCCGGTGCCGTTGTTCCAGGGCACCGTCGACGAGCCGACCGCCAAGCAGTACCTCGACAAGCTGCTCGAGCTCGCTGTGAGCAACGGCATCACGGGCACGGCGCAACCCCGCCAGACGGCCGGCGAGGACGACGAGGAGGGCAGCGACCCGCGCTTCGCCGAGGCCGACGAGGCGCTCGGCTCGGGCGACCTCGAGGCCGCGGTCGCCGCGTACGAGAAGCTCGTGTCCGCGAACCCCGCCGACAGCGAGGCCGCCGAGCGGCTCGCCGGTGTCCGGCTCATGCAGCGTACGTCGGGCGCCGACCTGAATGCCGCCCGTGAGCAGGCCGCGAACAATCCCGACGACATCGACGCCCAGCTGCTCGTTGCCGATCTCGATGTCAGCGGCGGGCACATCGACGACGCGTTCGGCCGCCTGATCGACCTCGTCCATCGTACGTTCGGCGACGATCGTGAGCGCGTCCGGCTGCGCCTGATCGACCTGTTCACGGTGGTGGGCAATGACGACGAGCGCGTCGGTCGCGCGCGTCGGGATCTCGCTGCGGCGCTCTTCTGAGCGAGCGCGGCCGCTACCTGTCGTCGTTCGCGCGCCGTGACGCCGTGCTGGCCGTACCCTGATCCCAGGGCCGAACACGCAGTGCCGAACAAGACAGGGGCCATCGATGCGGCGGATCGCGGGGGGCGTCCTTGCGCTGGTCGGCCTGTGCATCGCGATCCTCGGTGTCGCGCTCGCTGTCCTGGTCGGCACCGACGACCGCGCCAGGACCGGTCCTCATCGGATCGAGGCCGACGGGGTCGCCGTCGTGACGGCGCCCGACGCGATCAGGTGGTCGAACGCGACGGTGACGTTGGATGTCGAGGTTCCCGACCGCAAACCCGTCTTCGTCGGCGTCGCGAACTCCGTCGATGTCGACGACTACCTCGCCGACACCCGAGCCGTGCGGGTCGACTCGCTCGACGTGCCGTGGACCATCGAGACCTCCAAGCAGAGCGGTCGTCCATGGCTGCCCGCGTCGCCGCTCGCTGTCGACTGGTGGACCGAGCAGGCGAGCGGCATCGGAGGCGCCGAGCTCGAAGTTCGAGCTTCCCGACGAGACGGTCTCGGTCGCCGTCCTGGCGGTCGGCGCGAGTGACCTCTCTGGGTTGACCGTGACCGCGTCGTACCACGTACCCGACGGATTCGTGATCGGGTTGGGAACGGCGGCGATCGGGCTCGGACTGATGCTCGCGGCTGTGGTGGTCTGGCGGGGACGGGGCCGCTCCGACGTCGTGGACGACGCCGGGTACGTCTACGTCTACTTCGACGAGGACGGCAACGAGCACCTCATACCGCTCGACGAGCTCGACGAGTACGAGATCGTCGACGTGACAGGGGAGAAGCATGGTTCGACGTAGGCTCGTCGTGCTCCTGGCCGCCTTGCTCGTACCGCTCGTCGCGTGCGGGCTCCCGGCTCGTAAGGATCCCGAACCTCCCGCCAAGGTCGCCGCGAGCAGGTCCGAGGCCGCCACGATCTTCGACCGCTACGTCGACGTACGAGCGACGGCGTACGAGCTGCTCGACCCGGGGCCGCTGTCCACGATCGAGGCCGGCTCCGTGCTGCAGATCGACTCGGGCGCGATCTCGGTGCACCGCCTGCTCGGCGAGCAGGCGCCGAACGACGCGGTGAGCAGCTCCGACGTCACCGTGCTCGACGTGTACTCGCCGCGGTTCGGCACGTACCCGCTGTGGTTCCTGGCCGTCGTACGCGACGACGATCGCGGCCTCACCCGGGTGCAGGTGTACGAACGCCCGGCCGCGGCGATGCAGTGGGCGCTCGTCGCGAGCCCAGAGACGACGTCCGAGGAGGCGCTACCGGAGCTGGGGTTCGACTCGCACGGTGCACTGGAGACGCTGCCCCCCGGCGACACGTCCGGGTTGGTGGCCTCGCCGACGGCGGTCGCCGCGACGTACGCGACCGCGCTGGAGAAGCCCGGCTCGCCCGAGGCAGGCCAGATCGGCACGGACGGGTTCGTCGAGGAGGTTCGCCGGGTGAACGGCGACCTCGCGGGAATCAAGGGGATAACGTACGACCAGACCTGGACGCCGCAGCGGGTGAAGTACGTCGTACGCACGGCCGACGGCGGGGCGCTCGTGTTCGCCACCCTCACCCGCAAGGAGAAGTACCGGATCAAGGACGGCGCCTTCGTCGACTGGCCGGACGGCTCACCGCAGAAGGCCTTCCTCGGCGGCAAGCTGTACGCCCGTGGCGAGCTGCGCTACTTCCACCAGGTGCTGCTCTACGTACCGAAGGCCGGCGACGGCAAGCCCCATGCGATCGGGCAGTACGGCGGGATCGTCGACGGCGACGGCTACTGAGCGTCGCGCCGGTGGATGTTTACCATGTAAACATGGTAAACATCCACCTTGCATCGTGAATATGCCGTGCAATGCGGCAGGATGCCGTGCAAAGTCGACGCCATCAGACGATCGTGACCCGATTTCGCGTATACAGCGTCCTGGAGCGCTCGAGATCGGCCTTCGTACGGTTGGCCGTACGCCTGGCGACCTGACTCTCGAGCTCGCCCCAGATCGTGCGCGTCATGCCCTTGTGCTCGGCGCGTATCGCGTCCTCGCGCACCTTCTCGTCGGTCACGACTTGTTCGGGTGCCCTGTCTCCGAAGGCGTCGCGTCGGTACTTGATCAACCCGTCGAACTCGCCCACGTGGCAGTAGAGATCCCAGGCGAAGTCCGTGATGCCGATCAACACGCCGTCGGACGCTCGGATCTTCACCTGGAGATCCGGTGCGGGGATGTTGAATCGAAAGAACAGGAACCGATTGCGAGACTCGCCCGGGCTCTCGGCCCGGCCGTCGGCCAACAGGATGCCGAACCGGACCTGGCGCGTACCCGGGCAGTGCTCCATGGCCGCGGCCTGGCGGTCGAGCGACTCTTCGTCGGTAGCGCCGAGTCGCAGGGCCGAGTCGAACAGGACGATCCCGGCCTCGAGACTCGCCGTCGTGGCGGCCTCGCATACGGCGCGGGGAGCCTTGACCGACGGGACTCCGTCGACGACCTCGATATCGGACTCGTCGATCGACGCGCGGTGGTGGACGACACCTGCCTCCCGCCGGCTCGCGCCGCCGTCAAGACGCACGACGTGCACCTGCGAGAGGTCGTGGCCCCACAAGCTCATGCCCCGCAGCGCGCATGCGCTCACCGAACATGCCGCTACGGCTCCGCCGGACTCGCGTACGACGGCATTGGTCAGGACGACGTGGCGTCCCTCGGGGTGCAGGTGGTCCCATGTCTCCGCGAACGCGTACGTGCCGTGCCGAATGCGGCGTACGACGTTGGTGCGGAGTGCGCGCCGGATATCGCGCGGGTGGTAGCCGGCTTCGAGCGCTTGGTAGGTGCGGAAGTAGCCGCCGTTTGATTCGGCGATCGCGGTCAGAACATCCATACCTGCAAGGTGCCGCCGCGCCGTCGAATCCGTCGGCGGAGCTGGGCCGACTGTGGAGGGTCGGCGTCCCTGTGGATGCATTGTGGCGCGAGTACTTCCGGATCCTTACCCTGTCGCCGTACGCCTTGCATGGCAGTCGTCCGCCCTGCATGGTGAATTCGCCATGCAGGGCGGATGTTTACCATGTTTACATGGTAAACATCCATCGTCGACGGCGACGGCTACTGAGCTCAGCGGCCGTGCTCGCGGTACGCCGGGGCGCCGGCGGCGAGCGCGTCGAGCAGCTCGATGGTGACGGCGGTGGCGCGGTCGCGGACGATGTCGTCGTCGCACCAGTGGACGCCGGCGATCTCGGTACGCTGCAGGTGCATCGCCTGCGTCAGCGAGGAGTCGGCGACACCGAGGTCGAACACGAACACGCACGCGTCGTCCCAGCCCGCCCAGGCCGGCAGCCAGTTGACCGTGCGCAGCCCGCGGATGCGGACCTCGATGTCGAGCTCCTCGCGCAGCTCCCGGACGAGCGCGTCGGCAGGGGACTCGTCGGGCTCGACGACGCCACCGGGGAGGTCCCACTCGCGCTTGTACGTCAGCTCGCACAGCAGGACGCGGCCGCGCTCGTCGTGGAGCAGCCCCTGCGCGATCACCCGCTTACGCGGCAGGCTGGAGTTCAGGATGCCGATGAAGCCGTCGCGCTCGCGTACGTCGGGGTCGTGTGCGAGCCGCGCGAGCAGGATCAGGTCGAGGCGCTCACCCGCAGCCGCCTCGTGCGCGCGCAGCCGGCCCTCGAGCCGAAGACCCGATCGCGCGGCTACCCGCAGCGCCGCGCGGTTGTCGGGTGCTACCCGCGCCTCGACCCGCGCCAGTCCGAGGTCGTCGAACGCGTACGCGATCAGCCGGCGGACGGCCGCCGTTGCGACCCCGCGACCGCGGTACGCGGGGTACGTCGTCCACGCGAGCTCGCCGCGCCGGTCTCCGGCCTGCCGCACCTCGACGGCGCCCACCGGCTCGCCGTCCTGCTCGACGACATACCCGATCAACGGGTCGTCGCCCGACGGCGTCCGGCGGCGCAGCACGACGCCGCCCTCGGCCTCGAGCGTCGGCTTGGCCGGGTCCGTCATGAAGCAACCTCTCGGTGGAGCCACAGGACGCCGAGCGGCGGAAGCCGAAGCTGCGCCGACGCGACCCGTCCGTGCATGCTGGTCGGCTCGGCCGTAACTGTGCCGAGGTTCCCGACGCCCGAACCACCGTACTCGACTGCGTCGGTGTTGATGATCTCCGTCCACGCACCGATCGCCGGCAGTCCGAGGTGGTACGTCTCATGCGGTACGCCGGCGAAGTTGGCGACACATGCGACCGTGTCCTCGCCGTCGGTGCGAAGGAACGAGAACACGTTTCCCGTGGCGTCGTTCGCCTCGATCCAGGAGAAGCCCGCGGGCTCCTGGTCGAGCCGCCACAGCGCCGGATGCTCCCGGTACGCGGCGTTGACGTCGCCGACGAGCCGGCGCAGCCCGGCGTGGCCGGGGTCGTCCAGCAGCCCCCAGTCGAGCTCGCCGTCGTCGGACCATTCGCCCTCCTGGCCGAGCTCGGCGCCCATGAAGACCAGCTGCTTGCCGGGGTGCGCCCAGACGTACGCGAGGAGAGCGCGGAGGTTGGCGAGCTGCTGCCACCGGTCACCCGGCATCCGCGCCAGCAACGAGCCCTTGCCGTGCACCACCTCGTCGTGCGACAGGGGCAGGATGAAGTTCTCGGAGTACGCGTACATCATCGCGAACGTCATCCGATGGTGCGC
Organism: Solicola gregarius; assembly: GCF_025790165.1. GTDB lineage: Bacteria > Actinomycetota > Actinomycetes > Propionibacteriales > Nocardioidaceae > Solicola > Solicola gregarius. The sequence goes on along the minus strand of NZ_CP094970.1, from coordinate 429,436 downwards.
GTGCTGGCGGCCGATCGGATCGGTGCCGACGTACCCGAGGCTGTCGTGCATCCAGCCGAGGTTCTGCTTCAGCCCGAAGCCGAGGCCGCCGAGGTGCGCCGGCCGGGTCACGCCGGGCCACGCCGTCGACTCCTCGGCGATCATCGCGATGCCGGGGTTGCGTGCGTAACAGCTCGTGTTGAGCTCGCGGAGGAACTGCACGGCGTCGAGATTCTCCTTGCCACCATGTACGTTCGGCGCCCACGCGCCATCGGGCCGCGAGTAGTCGAGATACAGCATCGACGCCACCGCGTCGACGCGCAGGCCGTCGGCATGGAACTCCTCGAGCCAGAACAGCGCGCTCGCGATCAGGAAGTCGCGCACCTCCCGGTCGCCGTAGTCGAAGACGTACGTCCCCCAGTCGGGGTGCTCGCCCCGGCGCGGGTCGGCGTGCTCGTACAGCGGCGTGCCGTCGAACCGCGCCAGTGCCCACTCGTCGCGCGGGAAGTGTGCGGGGACCCAGTCGAGGATCACCCCGACGCCGGCGCCGTGGAACGCGTCGACGAGCGCCCGGAACTCGTCGGGGGTGCCGAACCGGGCCGTCGGAGCGAAGTAGCCGCTGACCTGGTAGCCCCACGACCCTCCGTACGGGTGCTCCATCACCGGCATCAGCTCGACATGGGTGAAGCCCAGGTCGGTGACGTACTCGACGAGCTCCTGGGCCAGCTGAGGGTACGTGCGGCCGCGCCGCCACGAGCCGAGGTGCACCTCGTAGACGCTCATCGCGTCGGCGTGCGGCAGTGCGTACGCGCGCCGCTCGAGCCACTCGGAGTCCTGCCAGTCGTACGTGCTGGCGTACACGACCGACGCGGTCTCGGGCGGCTCCTCGGTGCACTGGGCGAACGGGTCGGCCTTGAGCCGGCGGACGCCGTCGACGCCCTCGACCGCGTACTTGTACCGGTCACCGGGCCGCGCGGGGGCCTCGCCGCGCCACACACCGTCGGGGCCGCGTTCGAGGGCCGTGCGGTCGTCGCCCCAACCGTTGAAGTCGCCGACGACGTCCACCCGCACGGCGTTCGGCGCCCAGACCGCGAACCGGGTGCCGCCGGGTGTCGGATGGGCGCCGCGGGTGTTCCAGAGTCCTGGCAGATCACGCGTCGGAACCACGGAGCGTAGTGTTTCACGGAGATTTCGCCGGGTTGCATGAAGGTATCGAACGGCCGAAGGTCTGGCCCCAGACCCAATGTTGTGGCAACGTACATATACCCGAGCGGCGTGAGCAGGGGCCGTCACCGCCGGTCAGAGTGCAAACGACGGGCGTCGCCGAGGCGGCGCCCGTAGTCAGGTTGACCAACGTTATGGTCGCCGACGCGAGCGACGGGGGACGTCGGCGACGGACAGCGAGAGGACAGAGATGCCCAAATCGCCTGGAGCGACTGCGCGTCGACTACCCGTTGAGATGGCCATGCTGCGCATCAGCGAGGCGCGCCACCGGCTACCGCGGATCCTGGGGACGGCGCAGCTGGTGATGCTCGGCCTCGGCGTCATGATCGGGGCCGGGATCTTCTCGCTGTCGGGTCAGCAGGCCGCGGCCAACGCCGGTCCGGCCGTGATCGTGTCGTTCGCGATCGCGGGTGCCATCTGCTTCATCGCCGCGTTGTCGTACGCCGAGCTGTCGTCGACCATCCCCGTCGCGGGCAGCTCGTACACGTTCACCTACGTCGCGTTCGGCGAGCTCTGGGGCTGGTTGGTCGGCTGGGCCCTGATCCTGGAGCTGGTGCTCGCCGCGAGCATCCTGTCGCGGGCGTGGTCGACGTACTTCGTCGCGACCCTGGGCGAGTTCGACGTCAGCCTCCCGAGCTTCGTGCTCGATCACTCGCAGGCCGACAGCACCCTCAACCTGGTCGCACCGATCGTCCTGATCGTCCTGACGATCCTGGTCGCCACCGGGACCAAGCTCTCGGCGGGCGTCCTGTCGATCGCGGTGCTGATCAAGGTCCTGGTCATCCTGCTCGTCATCGGCGTCGGGTTCTCCTACATCGACACCGACAACTACACGCCCTTCATCCCGGACGCGCAGACCGTCGGCGACGCCGGCACGGTCTGGTCGTCGCTGACCGGCACCGACACGTCGTACGGCATCGCCGGTGTGTTCGCGGCGACCGCCGTCATCGCGTTCAGCTACATCGGGTTCGACCTGATCTCGACGGCCGCCGAGGATGCCAAGGAGCCCCGGCGCAGCGTGCCGCGGGCGATGCTCATCTCGATCGCGTTCGTCACCGTGCTGTACGTCGCGATGGCGGCCGTGCTGGTCGGGATGCGGCCGTACAACGAGCTCGCCACCGCTGCTCCGGTGTCCGACGCGTTCTCGGCCGCCGGTGTCGGGTGGGCGGCCAAGGTGATCAGCGTCGGTGGGCTCGTCGCGTTCACCACGGTCATCATGGTCGTCCTGATCGCGCAGAGCCGGGTGCTGTTCTCGATGGGCCGCGACGGTCTGCTCCCCGGCCTGCTGGGCCGGGTGAGCAGGCGCTACTCGACACCGACGAACGGCTCGATCATCGCCGGGCTCGCGGCCACCGTTGTCGCGATGTTCCCGAAGATCGGTGAGCTCGAGCAGATGCTCGTGCTCGGCGCGTTCTTCGCGTTCTTCTCGTGCTCGGTCGGGGTGCTCGTGCTCCGCCGTACGCAGCCCGACATCGAGCGGGGCTTCCGGGTGCCGGGTGTGCCGGTCGTACCTTTGCTGGCCGCCGTCGCGATCGTCTGGCTGAGCCTCAACGTCACCGGTGAGACCTGGATCCGATTCGTCATCTGGATGGCGATCGGCCTGGTGATCTACCTGGCCTACGGGCGCTCGCACAGCGCGCTGGCGGGCCGGATCGGCATGGGCACTCCGGTCGGGTCGCACGGCAAGCACGCTCTCTGATCGGCGGACGCCCTTGCTCAGAGACCGTTCTCCGGGGCGTCCTTGCCGCTCATCGTGCGCATGGACCGCATGATCCAGTTGCCGCCGACGCGGGTGAGCGAGACGACCCGCTCGACGTTCTGCTCGACCTCGAGCTCCTTGCCGACGCGTTCGCCCGAGTACGTGGACGTCTCCTCGACGATGGCGATCGCGGTGCCCTCGTTGATCGTCAGCGACCCGACCTCGACGTCGAGGTCCGCCTCGAAGTAGACCGTGCCCTGCTGCTCGAGGTCGCGTTTGTGCTCGCGGATGAGGCGGTACGTCTGCTTCTCGGCCGTGATCGCACCCTGCGACATCGTGATGCCACCGGACGAGCGGCCCTCCAGCAGGTCGGCGGCCGCCGACGGCTCCTCCTCGTCCTCCTCAGCGTCCTCGTCGTCCTCGCTGCTCGGATCCGGCGACAGCAGCTCGTCGTTGCGGGCGGTGATCAGCTTCGTCACCACGGTGCCGACCTGCGCCTCGGACAGGCCCTGTTCGGGGGCGCGTGTCGCGAGCACGTTGTTGATGCCGTAACCGGCCGCCGCGCCGAGCAGGATCAGGACGACTGCCGTGATGATCCCGGTCGTCCGCCTGCTCATCGTGCTCCCTCGGTCTCGGTGCCGCGGACCACGACGACGTGGGCGGGTTCGTCGGCGGGGTCGAGGCGCACGTAGCTGTGCTCCCTCCACTCCCACGTCCGACCGCTGATCTCGTCGTACGCCGCGAAGCCAGCGTCCCAGTCGAGCCCGAGGTCCGGCATGGTCAGGTGCACGATCGTCTCATGGGCCTCGTGCGGGTCGACATTGACGACGACGATCACGACGTCGTCACCGGATCGTTTCGAGTAGCACAGGACCGCGTCGTCGTCGGTGCGATGCACCGTCAGCCGACGCAGCTGGCGCAGTGCCGGGTGCCTACGCCGCAGCGCGTTCAGCCGCGTGACGTACGGCGCGAGCGACCGCCCCTCCGCCTCCGCGGCGGCCCAGTCGCGGGCCTTCGCCTGGTACTTCTCGGAGTCGAGGTACTCCTCGCTGTCCGGCCGGATCGCGACGCGCTCGTACAGCTCGAACCCCGCGTACATGCCCCACGACGGCGCGGCGGTCGCGGCGATGGCCGCGCGGATGCGAAACGCCGCCGGGCCGCCGCGCTGCAGGTACGACGTGAGGATGTCGGGGGTGTTCACGAACAGGTTCGGGCGAACGACGTGTGCAGTCTCCCTGCTCAGCTCGGTGAGGTACTCGGCGAGCTCGGCCTTGGTGTTGCGCCAGGTGAAGTAGGTGTAGCTCTGGTGGAAGCCGACCGTCGCCAGCGCGCGGACGAGCGCCGGCCGGGTGAACGCCTCCGACAGCAGCACGACGTCCGGCTCGGACTCACGCAGCTCGGACAGCAGCCGCTCCCAGAACGGCAACGGCTTTGTGTGCGGGTTGTCGACCCGGAAGATGCGTACACCGTGCGTGATCCAGAACTCGACCACCCGCCGGATCTCCGCGTACAGACCTTCGGGGTCGGTGTCGAAGTCGAGCGGGTAGATGTCCTGGTACTTCTTCGGCGGGTTCTCCGCGTACGCGACGGTGCCGTCGACCCGGGTCACGAACCATTCCGGATGATCGGTGACCCAGGGATGGTCCGGCGCGCACTGCAGGGCCAGATCGAGCGCGACCTCGAGCCCACGCGTACGCGCGGCGGCCACGAATGCGTCGAAGTCGTCGATGGTGCCGAGGTCCGGGTGAACGGCGTCGTGGCCACCCGCGCTCGAGCCGATCGCCCACGGACAGCCCGGGTCGTCGGGGCCCGCGGTCAACGCGTTGTTCGGTCCCTTGCGGTTCACCTCTCCGATCGGGTGGATCGGCGGGAGGTACACGACGTCGAACCCCATCGCCGCCACCGCGTCGAGGCGATCGATCGACGCGCGCAGCGTGCCGCCCTCCGACCGCGGGAAGAACTCGTACCACGCACCGACGAGTGCGCGTTCGCGGTCGACGCGCAGCGGGTACGCGGGTGACGCGCCGCGGTGGTCGCGCAGGGGATGGCGCTCGAGGACCGCACGGACCGCATCGTCGGTGCCGGACGCGAGCCGCCCGGCCGCGGAGATCGAGGTGTCACGCAGCCCTGCGACGGCGGCCGCTACCGCGTGGGCGTCGTCGGAACCCGCGGCGAGCGAGTCGCGGGCACGCTCGAGCAGGACGACTCCCTCGGCGAGCATCAGCTCGGTGTCGACGCCGGCGGCGACCTTCACCTCCGCGTCATGCACCCAGGTCGCGTACGGATCGGCCCACGACTCGACCCGGAACGTCCAGGCCCCGGTCGACGGGGCCTCGACCCACCCTTCGAACGCGTCGTTGCCGAGGTCGCTGATGGCGGCGAGCGGACGATCGACGCCGTCCGGACCGGTGAGCACGACACCGGCCCGGACCCGTCCGCGTCCTTCGCGGAACACCCGTGCGCGTACCGGGAACCGCTCGCCCGGCACCGCCTTGGCTGGGTACGCGCCGTTCTCGACGACGGGTTCGACGTCGGTGATCGCGATTCGGGAAAGCATCGGCGACAACTCTATGGTGGGGACGGGCGTCCACCGGGCAATGCCCCTGCCGGCACTTCGGCACGCGTGACCCCGATATGAGGCAAACTTCAACTAGAGGTCACCGCGGGCCGCGATCGAGAGGACTCAGCATGACGACGCTCCACGACGAGGTTGTGGGCGTGGCAACCGCGTTGACGGCGATCGACACCCGGTGTGGACAGGCGGCCTCCAGGCTGCGTGACCTCACGCCCGAGGACGCCGGCCCCCGCGCCGCGGCGACCACCTACGACGAAGCCCTGAACCGGCTGCGCCGCGCGCTCGACGACGTGGCGGCAGATGCGGCGAGCGCCGCCGACGTCGTACGACGGTTCGCCGCCGACGACGACACGCGTTCGCCGGAGGAGCCCCGGTGAACCCCGAACGCTTCCTCGGATCCGACCCGACACCGGGCGACCTCGCGGCCATCGACCAGGTGCTCGGTGTCGTACGCGACGTCGTCGTCGTACTCGCCGAGACCCGACAGCGCATCGACGATGTCGTCGGGCCCGAGTCGATCTGGCAGGGGTCCGAGGTCGAGCCGATCGTCGACGGCATGACCCGGCTCTCGACTCGGCTGCGGACGGTCGAGAACTCCGTCGCGGCCTTCGCGGGCGCGTGGCAGGAGTGGCGCTCGGGCGTCGCGAACCGGCAGGACGCCACCGCGGAGCTGGTCGAGGAGATGAGCCAGCTCGCCGGTGTCGATGACGCCGAGCCGCGCCGCGCCGACGTACGCCGGCGGGCCGCCGAGCTGGCCGCGGGCCACGAACGCGAGGCGGCCGGCCTGGTCGGCGCATGCGAGGACCTCATCGCGAGCGTCAGCGTCGACCGTCGCGACGACGAGGACCTCGCCTCCGCGCTCGCGCGTGGGTTCGGTGGGCTTCGCGAGGCGGTCGACGAGTGGATCCGCGGCGTCAGCGACGAGGTGCAACGCACGACCGGTGAGCTGGACGACGTCGCCGACGTCACCGCGGTTGCGCCGCAGCTGATCGGTGTCGGCGCGCCGGCCGGCGGCATCACCTCCGACAAGGCCTGGGAGATCGCCGCGAAGGCGCCGGCGTCGTACCGGCTGAAGGAGGCGCTGCGGCGCGACTGGCCGGAGTCGGCGCCGCCCTCCCTGCAGCCCGCTTCGTTCGACAGGCCCGACCGGCGCTCGCCGGGTCGCGCGATCGCAGACCGCATCCGGGGCATCAACCGTGGAGGCGACTCTTCGTGACGACAACCGACGAGTCGACCCGCATCGACGTCGACCTTCCGCCCGAGTTCCACGCGGTACCGCTCGACCCCGCCGTCGAAGACCGCGCGGTCGCGCAGCGCGAGCTGATCGAGACACTCGCCATCGACGACGCCGAGCGTCGCGAGGGACTCGGCTGGTTCCTCGAGGCGCTCGCCCTGATGACTCGCGACACCCATGTCTCGGGCACCGCGTTCTGCGCCGTCGAGCTCGACGGCCGGCCGTCGACCGCCACGCTCACGGTCGCGACGCAGGCGATGCCGTCCGACGGTCCGCTCGTGTTCGCCCAGGGCGCGTACGAGAGCATGCGCGCCAAGGGCGGGTACACGTCCGTGCGGCTCGACCGCATCGGCACGGTCAGCGGTGTCGTCGCTACTCGCGAGGTCGAGGTCGACGGGCGGTCCACGCAGCAGATCACGGTCGTCGTACCCGTGCCCGGGCAGCGGCTCGGGGTGTTCGTGACGGTCGCGACCGACGATCTCGACCACGCGGCGGTCTACGAACAGGTCGCCGTCGACGCGGCTCGGTCCGTACGAGTGACGGCGGTGCACTGACCCGGGTAGCGTTCCCGTGTGACACGTGACGCCCCGGCGCGACTGGTACGCCGGCCGCTCGACGTCGACCTGTCCGCGACCGACATGCTGCGGGTGCTGCGTGACGAACCCGGCCTGTGCGCGCTGATCGGCGACTGGTTCGGCGGCGGTGCGATCATCGGGTTCGACCCGGTGCGAACCTCCGGCGCCGACGACGACCCGTTCGCGCTGAGCATTGACCGGCTCCCGGTGAGCGGCGCGGGGTTCGGCGGAGGCTGGATCGGCTACTGGGGCTACCAGCTCGGTCGCCGTATCGAGCGGCTGCCGGATTCGCCGCCCCGACCGACGCCGCTCCCGGAGTTCCGGCTCGGCTACTACGACCACGTGTTGCGCCTCGATGCGGCGACGGCGACGTGGTGGTTCGAGGCGCTCGCGACCGACGCGCGCTCGGATCACCTCGACGCCGAGTTCGCTCGCGTACGTCAGCGGGTCCGATCCGGTGGGCCGCAACGTCAGGCGTACACGATCGCCCCGTTCACCATGCTCCCGTCGCCCGCCGAGCACTGCGCCGTCGTCGCCGCGACGCTCGAGCACATCGTCGCGGGCGACATCTTCCAGGCAAACCTGTGTACGCGCCTGGAGGCGGCGTACGACGGCGACCCGCTCGACGTGTTCTGCGCGGGCGTCGACGCGCTCGCTCCCCGGTTCGCGGCGTACGTGCCGACCGACGACGGCGCGGTCGCGAGCCTGTCGCCCGAGCTGTTCCTCCATCGGACCGGCCGGGAGGTGCGTACGTCGCCCATCAAGGGCACCGCGCCGCTCGCCTCGAACGTCCATGCGCTGGCCGCGTCGTGGAAGAACCGCGCAGAGAACATCATGATCGTCGACCTGATGCGCAACGACCTCGGCCGCGTATGCGAGCCGGGCTCGGTACGAGTGCCCGAGCAGCCGCGGGCCGAGCGGCACACGGGCGTCTGGCATCTGGTGTCCGACGTCGTCGGCCGGCTGCGAGACGACATCGACGACGCCGACCTGCTGCGGGCGACGTTTCCGCCGGGCTCGGTGACGGGCGCGCCGAAGGTGCGGGCGATGGAGATCATCAACGAGCTCGAGGAGACCGGGCGCGAGGCGTACACCGGTGCGGTCGGGTACGTCGGTGCGGCGGGCCTCGAGCTGAACGTCGCGATTCGCACCTTCGAGTTCAGCGGCGACACGGTGTGGCTCGGAGTCGGTGGCGGCATCGTCGCCGACTCCGAGCCCGGCGACGAGCTGCGGGAGTGCATCGTCAAGGCGACACCGCTGCTCGATGCGATCGGAGCGCGTCTCGACGACGGGGTGCGCCGCGCGGTCGACGCCACCCGGTCGCCCGACGCGGGCGCGGCCGTGTCCGATGCGGTCTCGGTCTCGGTGTTCGACCCCCGCAACCGCCGCGCCCCGACCCCGCCCGCGGAGTCTTCGAGACGATGTACGTGGACGCGGGGCGCGTACCGCATCTCGACGCCCATCTCGCCCGGCTGTCCCGCTCGCTCGAAACGCTGTACGGGCGGGCCCTGCCCGACGGGCTGTCCGACCGGGTCGGGGCAGTCGCCGCCACCGTGGACGGTCCGCATCGAATGCGCGTATCGGTTGTGCCATCGGAACCGCGCGAGTCGATCACTCCGACGCCGTTGCCGTCGGCCGATCCACCACCGTGGGAGCTCGTGCCCGTCGTGGTGCCCGACGGTCTCGGTGAGCACAAGTGGTGCGACCGGCGGCTGCTCGAGGCGATCGAGCCCGAGCCGGGCGCCTGGACGACCGACCGGGACGCGCTGCTCGTGGACGCCCGGCACGGCGTGCTCGAGACCGGTCGCGGATCGGTGTTCCTGGTCGACGACCACGGCGTACACACGCCGGCAGCGGACCGGCGGATCCTGCCCGGAGTGACCCGACAACGGGTGCTCGAGACGCTCGCCGCCGCCGGCATTCCGGCGTACGAGCGAGACATCGGACTCGACGAGCTGTCGACCGCGCACGAGGTGTTCGTGACCAATGCCGTACGAGGTGCGGTGCCGGTCGTGTGGTGCGAGGGCGTCGGTCGGTGGCCCCCCGGATACGTCACGGGCTGGGTCACGCGCCGGCTGACTGCCGCGCCGCCGGCGCGCGCAAGACCGCGACCGCCGGTCCGGCGGGTCCTGCTGATCGACAACTACGACTCGTTCGTCTACAACCTCGACCAGTACTGCCGCGAGCTCGGCGCGCACACGACCGTCGTCCGCAACGACGCCGTCACCGTCGCCGAGGTCGAGGACGGGGTACGGACGGGTGCGTACGACCGGATCGTGATCTCGCCCGGTCCTGGCACGCCAAGCGACGCGGGCATCAGCACCGACGTCGTCCGCCGGCTCGGCCGGCGGGTGCCGATCCTCGGGGTGTGCCTCGGACACCAGTGCATCGGCGAGGCGTACGGGGGAGTCGTTCGCCGAGCGCCGAGCGTCGTGCACGGCAAGTCGTCGCTCGTGCGACACGACGGCAGTGGCGTGTTCGCCGGCATCGACGGCCCGCTCGCGTCGGGGCGCTACCACTCCCTGGTCGTGGACGAGGCGAGTCTGCCCGCGGAGCTGACGCCGACCGCGCACACGGCATCGGGGGTGCTGATGGGGCTCCGCCATCGGGCGTACCCGGTGGAGGGCGTGCAGCTGCACCCGGAGTCGATCCTCACCCGCCACGGTCACCAGATGCTGGCGAACTTCCTCGCCTAGCGCTTGGCATGCCGGGAGGTCGCCGTCGTCGGGATGTTGCCGCGGAGGCGTCGACACGGGCAAGGCGCGAGACGCGGTTTCGCCTTGTTTTTAAGACGAAATGGGATCTCCGGGAGAATCTACCTTTGGCCGGCCATGGGCGGTCAAAGGTAGATTCCTTCGTCGCCGCGCGACGAGGCCGGCAGCACAGCGCGCGGGAAGCCGATAGGTGGAACCGAAGGTGAGGGATCGCGGACAGCGACCCCGAGCCCTCGCGCACCTCCGTCGCCGCCGCCGTCTGAAACAGCAACCGGCATAGCGGGAAACCCGATAGGCCCGGGCCGAAGTATCGGAAAGCCGACAAGCAGAACCGATCGAACGGGGACCGTAGAGGTGTCCAACGCGCACTACCCCTCGTCCTCCGTCCCGCGGGTCTCGGGTTCGCCGCGTTCGTGAACAGTCCCGAGCAGCACAAGCGCGCTGTGGGCCGGGAGCGTGAGGTGATCCGACGCGGCCGGCCGCTCACCGACCCGACGGTCCGCCGTGTCGATCGCGACCTCGTACGCGGGAGACCACCATGTGTCGGGGAGCGTCCACCCGACCGACTCGGAGCCGGCATGCATGAGCACCAGCAGCGCGGGGTCGTCCGGTCCGCCGTCGAGGAACATGGCAAGGCTGTTCAGTCCATCGTCGAACCAGTCGGCCTCGGACATCTCGTGCCCGCGGGGATGCAGCCATCCGATGTCCTTGCGCCCGCTGCCCATCGAGTCGCCGCCGTGCTTGTGTGTGTTGCCCGCGTACGCCGGGTGGCCGGCGCGCAGGCGTACGAGTCCGGCGACCAACGGCTCGAGGTGCCCCCAGCCGGGATCCGCCCGCCAGGGGAGCCAGCTGATCTCGTTGTCCTGGCAGTACGCGTTGTTGTTGCCATGCTGGGTGCGAGCCCACTCGTCGCCGGACGCCAGCATCGGAACGCCGGCCGAGAGGAGCAGCGTGGTGAGCAGGTTCGCCGCCTGCCGGCGCCGGATCGCTAGCACTTGCGGATCGTCGGTGTCGCCCTCGACACCGCAGTTCCACGAGCGGTTGTCCTCGTGACCGTCGAGGTTCCACTCGTCGTTCGCGTCGTTGTGGCGCTCGTTGTACGACACGAGGTCGCGCAAGGTGAACCCGTCGTGGGCCGTGACGAGGTTGACCGACGCGAGCGGGCCACGCGGCGTGAACTCCGCCGCCGAACCGGATATCCGCGAAGCCAGTGCGCGTACCCCGCCGGGCGCACCGCGCCAGAAGTCGCGTACGCCGTCGCGGTAGCGGTCGTTCCACTCCGACCACTCGGCGGGAAACCGCCCGAGCAGGTATCCGTCGCTGCTCGCGTCCCACGGCTCGGCGATCAGCTTCAGCGTCGAGAGCACGGGGTCGCGCGCGATCGCATCGATCACACTCGACCCGACGTCGACCACGTGGTCGTCGTTTCGGGCGAGCGCGGACGCCAGGTCGAATCGGAACCCGTCGACATGTAGCTCGACAGCCCAGTAGCGCAGGGAGTCGAGAATGAGTCGCTCGGTGCCAGGATTACTTGCTCGTAAGGTGTTTCCGCACCCCGTCAGGTCGAGGTAGCTACCGTCGGCGCGGCGGTAGTAGCCGTCGTCGTCGAGCGCACGAGGGCCGACCAGCGGGCCTTCCTCGCTGCCCTCGCCCGTGTGGTTGTAGACGACATCGAGCACCACCTCGATGCCGCGCGTGTGCAGCGCCCGCACCATTTCCTTGAACTCGCGTACCTGCTCGCCGTGGGTGCCACCGGTTGCGTACGCGCCGTGCGGGGCGGAGAACGCGACGGGGTTGTAGCCCCAGTAGTTCACCCGGCCGCTGTCGCGCTGCAGCGGTTCGGTGATGAACTCCTGCACGGGCATCAGCTCGAGCGTCGTGACGCCGAGTCGCTCGAGGTGGTCGAGAACTGCCGGGTACGCGACGCCCGCGTACGTTCCGCGCAGGCGTACGGGAACGTCGGGGTGCAGCATCGTGAGCCCGCGTACGTGCGCCTCGTAGATCACCGTGCGGTCCAACGGGACGCGTGGTGAGGAGTCGCCGTGCCAGTCGAAGATGTCGTCGACGACCACGGCGCGTAGCCCGTCGTCCGTCGGCGTCACCGCCCGCGCGTACGGGTCGAGCACCCGAACGACGGTCCCGTCGGCGTCCTCGACCTCGAACAGGTACTCGGCGCCGTGACCGAGCCCTCGTACCTTCGCGTGCCAGACGCCGGCCGTACACGCGGGCATCGCGACGACCGCCTCTGCAGGAGTGAACACGCATAGCGCGACCCGGCTCGCATCCGGTGCCCACACGGCGACGTTCGTGCCGTCCTGGTGCGTGCGCGCCCCGAGCTCGTACGGCGCGCCAGGTGTCACCGTCGGTGCAGTCATTGGCCCATCTTGCCCGGTCCGCCCCGTCCACGTACCCCGTGACATAGGCTGACTGGCCGTGGACACCGAAACCGCGCCCCACCCGCACGCCAGCACCGCCGAGGTCGAGGCGGCGTACGAGGACACGAAGCTCGCCCAGGTCCTGTACCACGACTGGGAAGCGCAGTCGTACGACGACAAGTGGTCGATCTCCTTCGACGACCGGTGCATCGACTACGCGCGTGACCGCTTCGTCGCGGTCGCCGGCGAGCACGGCTGGCCGTACGCCAAGAGCCTCGAGATCGGCTGCGGCACCGGATTCTTCAGCCTCAACCTGAAGCTCGCCGGCGTGGTCGACGAGGTGCACGTCACCGATATCTCGCCGGGCATGGTCGAGGCCGCGAAGCGAAACGCCGAGCATCTCGGGTTCGCGATCGACGGCCGGCCCGCCGACGCCGAGGCGCTCCCGTACGACGACGACACCTTCGACGTGGTGATCGGGCACGCGGTGATCCACCACATCCCCGACGTCGAGCAGGCCTTCCGCGAGATGTTCCGCGTGCTGCGACCCGGCGGCCGGGTCGTGATCTGCGGCGAGCCGACCCGCTACGGCGACGTGGTCGCGCGCCGGCTGTCGCATGCGACCTGGATCGCGGCCACGAACGTCACGAGGCTGCCGTGGTTGCGTGAACGCTGGGCGCGCCCCCCAGGAGGAGCTCGACGGGTCGTCACGTGCGGCGGCGCTGGAGTGGGTCGTCGACCTGCACACGTTCAAGCCGGACGAGCTCGCGCGTACGGTCCTGCGCGCTGGGGGAGTCGGCGTCGAGACCGTGACCGAAGAGCTCACCGCCGCGTGGTGGGGATGGCCCGCGCGCACGCTCGAGTACGCCGTGGCCGCAGGGCGACTCGGCCCGCGCTGGTCGAGCTTCGTCTTCCGGTCATGGCTGCGGCTGTCGGTGCTCGACCGGGCGCTCGACCGGGTCGTACCCGCCGGTCTCTACTACAACGTGTCCGTCTCGGCGCTCAAGCCACGGTGAGCGGGTTCGGCGTGCTGCGGTGGGTGATCCGCCATCGGGCGTGGACGCCGTACTACCTGGTGCGCTACTGGCGGTTCCTGGTCTTCAAGGTGCGTCACCCCGACGTGGTGACCGAGGGCTTCGTGTTCCTGGGCAAGCGCGTCGACGTCGAGGTACGCCGCGGGTTCGGGCGGCTGGTGATCGGCGCGTGGACGCACATCGGCGACGGCAACAAGCTCCGCGCGCACGAGGGCACCCTCCGGCTGGGGGAGAAGGTCGTCCTCGGCAGCGACAACGTCGTCAACTGCTATCTCGACATCGAGATCGGCGCTGCGACGCTGGTCGCCGACTGGGTGTACATCTGCGACTTCGACCACGTCACGGACGCGCTCGACGTACCGATCAAGGACCAGGGCATCGTCAAGGCACCCGTGCGCATCGGGCCGGGGTCGTGGCTCGGTACGAAGGTGAGCGTGCTGCGCGGCACCGTGGTGGGCAAGGGCAGCGTGCTCGCCGCCCACACGGTCGCGCGCGGCACGTACCCCGACTACTCCATCGTCGGGGGCGTGCCGGGGAGGGTGATCAAGGACCGCCGGGTCGCGTACGCGGAGGCGGAGAAGACCCGCGTGTACCTCGCGGAGATCGAGGCGGCGAAGCGGGAGGGGCGCGCGCCGAAGCCGGACCGGGCGGAGAAATAGACGAGCGGGAGCGCGTGTTGCACGTGTCGTGCCCGAATCGACTGTTTCCCTCTCCGTCCTCGACCTCTCGCCGATCGGCAGCGGTCGCGGCGGCGCCGCCGCCCTTCACGACACCATCGAGCTCGCTCGGCACGCCGACGAGCTCGGTTTCGCGCGCTACTGGCTGGCCGAGCACCACAACATCGACAGCGTCGCGAGCTCCGCGCCACCGGTGATGATCGCGTCCGTCGCCGCCGCGACGTCGCGCATCCGGGTCGGCGCAGGCGGCATCATGTTGCCGAACCACGCGCCGCTGCAGGTGGCCGAGACGTTCCGGGTGCTCGAGGCTCTGCATCCCGGGCGCATCGACCTGGGGCTCGGACGTGCGCCCGGCACCGACCAGCTCACTGCGATCGCGCTGCGGCGCAGCCGAGAGGCGCTCACTGCCGACGACTTCCCCGACCAATATCGCGAGCTGCTCGCGTACGTCGACGGGTTTCCCGACGACCATCCGTTCGCGCCGATCAAGGCGATCCCCGATGACGTACCCCTACCGCCGGTCTGGATCCTCGGTTCGAGCCTGTACGGCGGTCAGGCGGCCGCGGCGTTCGGCACCGCGTTCGCGTTCGCGGGCCACTTCGGTAGCGCGGATCCTGCCGAGGCCGTCGCGGGATACCGCTCGGGCTTCCGCCCGTCGGATCGCCTGTCCGAGCCGCGCGTGATGCTAGGCGTCGCCGCGATCGCGGCGGACACGCAGCAGCGTGCCGAGGAGCTCGCGCTCGTCAACGACCTCTCGATGGTCCGGCTGATGCAGAACCGCCCCGGTCCGCTGCCGACGCCGGAGGAGGCCGCCGCGCATCCGTGGACCGATCAGGAGCGGGCGCTCGCCGCGAAGCGTCGCGGGTTCATCAGCATCGGCACGGCCGACGAGGTGCGCGACGATCTCGAGCGGCGGCGGAAGGCTGCCGACGCCGACGAGTTGATCATCACCACCCAGGTGCACGACCCGGCGGAGCGGCGGCGTTCGTACGAGCTCGTCGCGCGGTCGTACGGCCTGTAGGGCTCACGCGGTTGCCGTGACGACGAGGTCGAGGCAGTCGTCGCTCGGCCGCTCGAGCGCGAAGTCGGCGCAGGTGACGGCGCGCACCCGCTCGCGTACGTGGGCGGGCCAGACGTCGTAGTCCGATGCGAGCTGGGCGTCCACGATCGAGCCGTGCTCGGCCTCCCACGTCGCCAGCGCGGGCCCATGGCGGAGGCCCACCATCGACGTGACCGTTGCACCGCGGGAGACGAGCGCGCGGAGCTCGTCGGGAGTGAGCTCGTGCGGGTGGTACGGATTCCCGGGCGGGAACGTCAGGGTGTTCGGGGTGCTCAGAGTCAACGAGCCGCCGGGCCGCAGTACGCGTACGCACTCGGCGACGAACGCATCCTGGTCCCACAGGTGCTCGACGGTCTGCAGGCTGACCACGGTGTCGAACGACGCGTCGGCGAACGGGAGCGAGACCAGGTTCGCGCGCACCACGTCGAGCGCCGGGTACGAGCCGCCTACGTGCTCGACGGTGTACGCGTCGTAGTCGAGCGCGCAGACGCTCGCCGCGTGCTCGGCGAGCATCGATGCGCCGTACCCTTCACCGCATCCGGCCTCGAGTACGCGCCGGCCCGCGACGGCATCGGTCAGCGCCGCGTATACGACCTGGTGCCGCCGGAACCAGTAGTTCTCATGCCAGATGCCGGGCACGGTGCGTTCGCCGGTGATGACCATGGGCTCGAAATCCACGTGCGGAGCGTATCGGGCGTTCGCGATGATGGGACGGTGATCGTCACCTATCGCAACTATGACCTGGACGACGACCGATCGAGGGTCGACCGTGATGCGCTCTGGGAGTTCCTGTCGACATCGGTGTACTGGGCCCGGTGGCGTACGCGCACCGACATCGAGACGCAGCTCTGGAACGCATGGCGCATCGTCGGTGTCTACGCACCGGACTCCGGCGCGATGGTCGGGTACGCCCGTGCGATCTCGGACGGCGTCTCGTTCGCCTACCTTGCCGACGTGTACGTGCTGCCGATCGCACGCGGAAACGGGCTCGGCAAGGAGCTCGTACGCGTGATGATCGACGCCGGCCCCGGCGCGGACATGCGTTGGACGCTGCACACCGACGACGCACACGGGTTGTATGCGCAGTTCGGTTTCGCGAAGCCGGACGAGACGTACCTGGAGCGGCCCAGCCGGAAGGGCTGATCTGGCGCTACGTCCGTCCGCGAGTGGCGCATGTTCGTTGCTGAAATGCCGTCTGAGCAACGGACTTGCGCCACTCGCGAAGCTACGGGCACCCACGGCGGACCTCCGCGTGGTCGTCGTCTGCGCGGCAACCGGAGGCGCCAATCGAAGGCTCGCGAAACCGCGCTGTGACGGATGCCATGCCGTCGACCTGTCGCGGTCATTGCTACCGCCGCGTAACGTTGCGTTCGCCAGGAGAGTTCGAGGGCCGCTGCATCGCCGACCGCAGACGAGTGGCAGGCTGACCTTCGATCCCACAGCCATCAACGCCGGTCACTTGTATCCGCACGATCCGGCCGGTGACATGCACAGGAGGGGCCGTAGGGCCATGAACATTGTCGTCTGTGTGAAGTACGTGCCTGATGCCACGGCAGACCGTACGTTCGATTCGTCCGACAACACCGTTGACCGGGTTGGTGTCGACGGGCTCCTGTCGGAGCTGGACGAGTACGCGGTCGAGGAAGCGCTGAAGATCGTCGAGGCGTCCGATGGTGAGGTGACGGTGTTGACCGTCGGCCCGTCGGACGCGGCAGATGCAGTACGCAAGGCATTGCAGATGGGCGCGCACAAGGCCGTGCATGTCACCGACGATGCGATCGCGGGGTCCGATGCGATCGCGACGTCGTTGGTGCTCGCCGAGGCGATCAAGAAGATCGACCATGACCTGGTGCTGTGCGGCATGGCGTCGACCGACGGCACGATGGGTGTCGTCCCGCAGATGGTCGCCGAGCGGCTCGGCGTACCCGCGGTGACGTACGCGAGCGAGGTCAGGGTCGACGGTGACAAGGTGACGATCCGCCGCGACGGCGATGCGGCCTCGGAGACCATCGAGGCCACCGGCAACCTCGTGGTGAGTGTCACCGACCAGATCAACGAGCCGCGGTACCCGTCGTTCAAGGGCATCATGGCGGCGAAGAAGAAGCCGGTCGAGTCGTGGGGTCTTTCCGACCTCGGCGTCGACGCGGGCCAGGTAGGGCTCGGCGCGGCATACACGAAGGTTGCGTCGTTCGAGCCGCGCCCGCCGCGTACTGCCGGCGAGATCGTGACCGACGAGGGCGACGGCGGCATCAAGCTCGTCGAGTTCCTCGCGTCGAAGAAGTTCGTCTGAGAAGGAGCGCGACAGATGAGTGAAGTCCTGGTCTACGTCGACCACGTCGACGGCGCCGTTACCAAGCCCACCACCGAGCTGCTCACGCTGGCCCGTCGTCTCGGCGAGCCGTCCGCGGTGTTCGTCGGCAGTGCTGTCGACGCCGCCAAGGAGACGCTCGCCTCCTTCGGCGCCGAGAAGATCTACGTGCTCGACGATGCCTCGTTGAGCGAGTATCTCGTCGCCCCGAAGGCCGAGGCGCTGTCGGCGCTGGTGGCCGAGAAGTCGCCGGCGGCCGTGTTGCTTCCCGCGACCACCGAGGGCAAGGAGATCGGCGGTCGCCTCGCGATCCGTACCGACTCCGGCCTGATCACCGACGCGGTCGACGTCGAGGCGTCGGGCGACGGTGTCGCGACGACGCAGTCGGCTTTCGCCGGCAACTTCACGGTGTCGGCGACGGTGACGAAGGGTACGCCGATCGTCGCGGTCAAGCCGAACTCCGTTGCGCCCGAGCAGGCGGCGGGTGCCGGTGCCGTCGAGTCGGTCTCGGTCGAGATCTCCGCCGGTGCGAAGTCCGCGAAAATCACCGATTCCAAGCCGCGCGAGAAGACCGGCCGCCCGGAGCTGACGGAGGCCGCGATCGTCGTCTCCGGTGGCCGTGGCACGTCCGGTGACTTCTCGCAGGTGGAGGCGTTCGCCGACAGCCTCGGCGCCGCGGTCGGCGCGTCGCGCGCGGCGGTCGACTCCGGCTGGATGCCGCACGCGTTCCAGGTCGGCCAGACCGGTAAGACGGTCTCGCCGCAGCTGTACGTCGCGAACGGCATCTCCGGTGCGATCCAGCACCGCGCCGGCATGCAGACGTCGAAGACGATCGTCGCGGTCAACAAGGACGACGAGGCGCCGATCTTCGAGCTCGTCGACTTCGGAGTCGTCGGCGACCTCAAGGCCGTACTGCCGCAGGCGACCGACGAGGTCACCAAGCGCAAGGGCTGACCAGCTGTTGGTCGGTGTTGTCCGCGAGAATTGGTTGAAGTATCAAGCAAGCGGTACACTGGTCGCGTGACCGAACCCCGTTGGCTCAATGCCGAGGAGCACGACGCCTGGATCCGGCTCGTCGCCGTCACGCTGCTCCTCCCGTCCGCTCTCGACAACCAGCTCTCGCGCGACGCCGGGCTCACCCACTTCGGCTACCTCGTGCTCGCGATGCTGTCGGAGTCCGAGGGTCGTACGCTCCCGATGAGCACGCTTGCGTCGTACACCAACGCGTCGCTCTCGCGGCTGTCGCACGTCGTCGCCCGGCTCGAGTGCAACGACTGGGTCGTACGCGAGCCGTCCGCCGATGATCGGCGGGTGACGATGGCGCGGCTCACCGAGGCCGGTCACGCGAAGATCGTCGACACCGCGCCCGGACACGTCGAGCACGTGCGCAATGTCGTGTTCGACGCGCTGTCGCCCGAGCAGGTACGCCAGCTCGAGCAGATCGCCGCCGACGTGCTCTGCAGGCTCGACCCCGACAAGCGAAACGTCGCGACCCGCTGAGCTACGACCGCGGTACCACACCCCGAACCACACGTTCGTACCACCGTCTCGCGCATCGGCTTGTGCGTACCAGCACAATGGACCGTCGAATCCACTGTTCTTGACAACGCAGGCTAAGGAGCGCGTACGTGCAGGCTGTCGACATGCCGATCTGGCAAGCGATCTTGTTGGGTGCCGTCGAGGGCGTCACGGAGTTCCTGCCGATCTCCAGTACCGGACACCTCACCATCCTGGAGAAGATGCTCGGGTACGGGATCGACGACCCGGACGTCACGGCGTTCACCGCGATCATCCAGGTCGGTGCTGTCATCGCGACGGTCGTCTTCTTGCGAAAGGACATCTGGCGGATCGGCGTCGCCTGGTTGCGTGGTCTGTTCGCCGGCAACCACCGCGCCGATCGCGACTACAAGTTCGGCTGGGCCGTCGTACTCGGTTCGATCCCGATCGGCATCGTCGGTCTCGTGTTCAAGGACCAGATCGAGACGACGTTGCGCAGCCTGTGGTTCGTGGGGTCGATGCTGATCGCCTGGAGCGCCGTCATGTGGTACGCCGACCGGCACGCGAGCCTCGATCGGCACGAGGACGACGTGACGTGGAAGGACACCCTGATCATCGGCATCACCCAGTGCCTCGCCTTGATCCCCGGCGTCTCGCGGTCCGGCGCGACGATGTCGGCCGGTCTGCTTCGAGGCATCGACCGGGTGACCGTCACCCGCCTGTCGTTCTTCCTGTCGATCCCCGCGCTCGGTGCCGCGGCGGTGCTGCAGACCATCACCGAATTCGACAACATTTCGAACGGCGTCGGCTGGGCTCCGACGATCACGGCAACCGTCGTCAGCTTCATCGTCGCGTACGGCGCCGTCGCCTGGCTGCTTCGGTTCATCGCCCGGCACGACTACAGCGTCTTCATCATCTATCGCGTGATCCTCGGCACGTTCGTGCTGCTGCTCGTCGGCACCGGCGTCATGTCGGCGACGTAGGCGCGTCCGCGTCCGACTCCGAGTCAGAGGGCGTACGCCGGCCCGTCCCACCGCTTTCGCAGCCACCGGTCGTGGGATGCCACGATGATGGTTCCCGGCGACGACTCCAGCGCTTCCTCCAGCTCGGATGCGAGCGACAGCGAGATGTGGTTGGTCGGCTCGTCGAGAAGCAGCAGGTCGGGAGAGCCGGCGATCAATACGGCGAGCGCGAGTCGCCGGCGCTGGCCGACGCTCAGCTCGCCGACCGGCTTGGCCACGTCGCGCGGGTGCACGAGGCCGAGACTGCTCAACGACGGGACATCCGCATCGTCGTCCAGCGCGGCGGCATACGTCTCCAACGCCGAGCGGCTCGGATCGTCGAAACGCACGTCCTGTACGAGTAGCCCGACCCGACGAGCAGAGACGTCGACGGTGCCGTGCGTCGGTGTGACCTGCCCGGCGATAGCGGCCAGCAGGGTCGACTTGCCGGAGCCGTTGTGCCCGGTGACGAGCAGCCGGCCGCCTGTCGCGACGTCCAGGTCGTCGACGCGTACCCGCGCGGCGACGTCGAGGGCGCGGATTCGTACCGCGACCTGCGCCGTCCTCGGCGCCCCCGTCAGTGCTCCACGGAACGCAAGCCTGGCGGGGGGCTTGCGTACCTGCTCGCGTTCGGCGCGCTCCAGCCGCTGCTCGGCGTTGCGCAGTCGGCGTGCGAGTGTGCGTTCGACGTTCGCGCCCTTGAACTTGTGGATGAACTTGTCGTTGTCCCTCGGGCCGCGGCCGTGCGCGATCGACGACGTTCCCGCCCGGGTTGCGCTACGCAGCTCGTCGAGCTCGGCCTGCTGCTCGACGTACGTCTCCTCCCAACGACGTCGCGACTGCTCCTTCGCCTCGAGATATTCGGTGTAGCCACCGCCGAAGCGGTTGCCGCCGCGGCCGTCGGTTCCGAACGCCGACGGGTCGAGGTCGACGATGTCGGTGCACGCGACGTCGAGGAACGTGCGGTCGTGGCTCGCCGCGACGACCATGCCGGGCAGGCCCGTGACGAACTCCTCGAGGAGCTCCATCGCCGCGTCGTCGAGATGGTTCGTCGGCTCGTCGAGCAGCACGCACTCGGGTCGGCGAGTGATGATCGCGGTCATCGCGAGGCGGGTACGCTGCCCACCCGACAGCGAACCGATCCGCCGGTCGTGGCCGATGTCGGCGACGCCGAGCCGTTGCGCCGCGAGCCGGGCACGCCGGTCGGCGTCCCAGGCGTCGTGCAGCTCGGCCCATTCGAGGACGCGGGAGAATCGCTCGCCAACGGCGGGATCGTCGCCCATCCGGGCGCCGAGGTCCTCGACGGACGCGACGGCGGCATGCAGCGGCGCGAGTGCCGCCGACATCAGGTCGCCGACCGTCTCGGACTCCTCGAACGGAGGCTCTTGGGGAAGGTACGCGAGATCGGCCGGTGCGCTGACCGAGCCGCCACCGGGTTTCAGCTCGCCCGCGAGTACGCGGAGCAGCGTCGACTTGCCGGCACCGTTCTCGCCGACCAGGCCGATGCGCTGGCCCGGCGACGCGACGAGGTCGACGCCGTCGAGGACGACGCGTTCGCCGTAGGCGACGGTGATGTCGCGCGCGATGAGGGGAGAGAGCGAGGAATACATGCAGACACCGGTTCCTGTGAAAGGAGGAGACCCACCGGGCATGCAGCCTCGGCCGTGGGTCAGTGCGGTGTCAGTTCTTCATCTCGGGAACGAGCCTACGGCGACCACGACAACTCGTGCAACGGGTATTCCATGTGACGCCGACCGCAAACGCTACTGGTTGACGATCGAGACGTCCTCGGCGTAGTCATTGAACTCGCCCTCGGACAGCGTGACGTCGGAGTGACCCCACGGGTTGCCGAGCACGACATCGCCGTTGGGCAAGATGTCCTTGACGTAGTAGACGTGGAACGTCTGCATGTCGTCGTCGCCACCGTCGAACATCTGGTTGCCCCAGTTGCCGACGACGACGCCCTTGCCGTCGTCGATGGCGTCCTTCACGTCCCCGTACGGATCGTCCGACCACGGCCAGTGCCCCTGCACGAGGTTGTTTGACTCCTCGCCGGTCATGTACTCGTCCGCGCTGTCGGAGAACCCGGCGGTCAGCCCGTCGTACCCGTCGCCGCCGAGGATGCCGTCGGCGCCGTGGTCATCGGCGGCCATCGCCTTCTCGTAATAAGCGGCCCAGGTCGACTCGTTGACGCCCCCGGGGTCGGCGCCGTTCGAGGGCAGCTCGTCGGTGACCGTCACCCAGTACGGGTTTCCGTCACCGTCGTAGAACTGCACCGACACAGTGCCGTTGCCGTTGTCGCGTACGTGCTGCTGCGGCCAGTTGGGGTCCGCCTCGACGATCGCATTGAGCTTCGCGAACATCCAGCAGTCGTCGAAGCTGCCTTGTGCGGCCCCGATGGTCGTGCCGTCGTTGCCGACGTACGGCGGGTTGAACAGGCTCTCCGTCGGCACGCCCCAGTTCTCGCCGCCCTTCGGGTTCAGGTCCCAGATGTCCTTGAGTCGCTGGATCTGCTCCGCGGTGGCCCCGGCGAGGAGGAAGCTGTAGAGGTCGGTTCCCGAGGCCATGTGCTGCTCCGAGACGCCACCCACCTGCTCGCCGAGGTCTTTCAGCTCGTCGTCACTGAGCGCCCCGAGGATCACTGCCGCTGCGCTGGGATCCATCCCCTTGATGGTCTCCAGCAGGCCGGACCACGCATCCATCCGATCCTGCGATGTGTAGTTTCCGTCCTTGCTCTCCTTGATGAAGGTTCGAAGGTCGGCAAGGACGCTCTTCACCTTCTGCGGGTCGATGCCGAGCGCGGTGAGCAGCGGGAGTGCCGACTCCGGAAGCGTGCCGTTCGCGAAGTACGCGAGCACGCTCTCTGCGTCGGGACCCTTGTCGAGCTCGGTCTTGAGAGTCGCCGCCGAACCGTCGATCGCCGCGTCGAACGTCCCCCAGTCGGTGTTGAGTGTCCGGATCAGCTGCGCCTCGGCCTCGGGCGGCGACAGGCCGCCCGACGGCCCGGTGCTTCGGGTGTTCCATCGCTCGTTGAGGCCGTCGATCCCGGTGTTGAACGTGTCTATCGCGGTCGCCCACTCGTACAGGCTCCCGGCGACGAACGCCGACGCGAGGGCTATCTGCTTGGCGTCTCCGCCGATGTTCGCGAAGGGCTCGTCGAGCTTGTCGGTGAGCTCTCCGGTGATGTTCTCGGCGGCCTTCGCCTTGTTCTGCAAGGCAGTGGTGTTGATCGGGCCGACGAGCGTCGACTTGGTGACGAGCGTGTCGGCGTACGAGCGGACGGTCGAGGACTTCGCCTCGTAAGGGTCGTACGGCGGCTTCATCGACGGTTTCCCTCGTGTGCATGGCCCGGCGTCGTCGCCGGGCAACGGCGAAAAGATACTGCGAAACAGGGTCAGACAGGGCCCCGAGAGCGGTCGCCGCGGTGACCCCGCACCGCGTTACTCTCGCCTCGGCGAGGGTCGAGACCTTCGAGGGAGTGAGTTGGCGTGTCCCTGTTCTCGCACTACCCGGGCAAACCCGACGATATCGTCGGGTTTGGCGACTCGCTGCTGTCGAGTACGGGTGCCTTCGGCGGCCTCGGCGGACTGTTCGGCGGCCGTACGACGGTCGCCGCCTCGAACGTCGAAGGCACGATCGATGCTCCGTTGCTGGACATCCGGCTGCCAGTCGACGCCGGCACCGAGCAGATGGCGACCGCGACGACGGTCGCCGGCGGGGCGTTGGGCATCTTCGCCGGCGCTATATCGACGTACAACAACGGCGTCGACTCGCTGAACCGGACCTACGAGCGGGCTAAAGCGGCGGACTTCTTCGCCGCCCCGGTCGGTGACGACGAGACGGGCGCCGATGGCGAGGAGCTTTCCGACGACGGGCGTAAGGACCTGTACGCGAGCCGCGTCGCGTCGGCCAGGTCGGCGCTCGAATACGTGCTCGGACTCCGCGAGGCCGCACTCATGCGCGACCTGGACGGCACCGCGGGCGACACGGCGTTCATCCTCGATGTGGCCACCAATCCGCAGTCGCTGGCGTCGCTCACGCTGTTCGGGCTGTTCGGTGGAGGCGGCTCGTCCGACGACGACGATGACGACGAAGAAGAAGATGACGACGACGATGACGGCGGCGGGCTGTTCAGCGACATCGGCGGCGCGGTCTCCGGCGGCTTCGACACGGTCACGAACGTCGTCGGCGGCGCCGGCGAGGAGGTCTGGGACCGTGGCTCGACGCTCGCGGTCTACGGCTGGGACACATCGGTGCGGAGGGTGACCAACCCGGGCCAGACACTGTGGGACATCGCGACGGGGACGGCCCTGACCGAGGACCTCTCGGCCGTCGAGGGGATCGTGGGCGAGGACGGCGAGCTCTATCGCGAGGGTCCGTACTGCGGGGACGATGCGGCCTGCCTCACGGGCGTCTCGGTCCCCGACGGAGCCGACGCCATCACGACCGGGCACACGATCCGAGTCAGCGAGGAGGGCGACCCGCCCGACGACCTCGTCGCGCATGAGATGCAGCATGTGTACGACATCGAGGACGTCGGTGCGGCCGGGTTCTACGGGTCGTACCTCACCGACTACCTGACCCGTCGGGCCATGGGAGAGTCGCACTCCGAGGCGTACGAGCACATCATGTGGGAACAACGTGCCTACGATGTCGGCGACAACTACCCGGACAAGAAGCCGCAGGGCATCATCGACGACCTACTCGACAAGGTGTTCTGACGATCGGACGGTGCACGTGCGCACAGCGCTCGCGTTTCGGTTGCTGGCCGCCACGGCGGTGGGTGCCGTTTCGCTTGCGGGCTGCCAGTACAACACCGAGGTCGGCGCAGTGAACCGGTGCGGTGAGGCGGTCGAGGTCGACGTCGTCTCCTCGAAGGCGTCGGCCGATGACGGTCCGGCAGGGGACGTTCTCGACCCCGGTGAGCGCGGATACGTCAGGTCCGTGCCCGAGAGCAAGGACACCGTCTACGTGATGGTGCGGCGCCCGGACGCCACGCGGACCGTGACGCGCACCGTGGCGGTCGCCGACCTCGCCGACCCGCCCGAGGACGCCGACTACGAGGTGGAGGTCGCGCTTTCCGGATCGTTCTGCCCACGGTGAGGGCTCCCGGCCCTGCGCTCAGGCGACGTCCGCGCTCCGCACGGCGTACCGGAGGACGACGATGCCGTTGCTCAGTCCGCGCGTGCCGATCAGGTCGAGCGTTGCGGCGACGTCGGGCTCGAAGAGCAGGTCGGCGGCGGTCCCTCGTACGAACTGCGGATAGACCCAGAGCGTGAGCTCGTCGAGCAGACCGTGCTCCATCATCAGCCTGGTGACCGACCCGACGCCGTACTGGATGATGTCGCCGCCCGACTCCGCCTTCAGCGCGGCCACCCGCTCTGCGACGCCGGTTGAGAAGACCTCGGTGTTCGCCCATTCCGGATCGGTCAGCGTCCGTGAGGCGACCACCTTGCGCATCTCGTTGAGGCGCGTCGCGAACGGGTCGCTCCTGGTCGGCCACACGGGCGCGAACACGTCGTACGTGCGGCGTCCCATCAGCAGGACGTCGCACGTCTTCAGCGTCTCGGCCTGTACGTCCTCGTGCTCCGCTGCAGACCCGAGCGGCAGCGGCGGCCACAGATGCGGACCTTCGACCACTCCGTCGAGCGTGATGTATGTCGAGTTCACTAGCTTGCGTGCCATGACCGCACGCTAGGACCCACGGGTGCGTCAGGTCGTGTACAGAAGCGACATCTGGTCGACCGGGTCGGGGTCCTTCAGGAGTGCCGGCGTGCGGCCGATGAACCGGGTGAGCGAACGGCGCAGGTGCGGCCCGTCGTAGTACCCGAGCCGGTCGACCACGTCGGTGACATGGCGACCGTCTCGCAGGAGGACGGCGGCCCGCCGCGCTCGTTCGATCTGGCGGACTGCTCCCGGGGTGAGACCGGTCGCTGAACGGAACCGTCGCTGGATCGTACGTAGCGTGGTGGTCACCGATGCCCCTCGGGTCGCGACGAACGGGTCACGAATCACGATGCCCGCACGGACGAGTCGTGCGACGAACGTCTCGACGGACTCGTCATCGGGACGTTCCCAGCCGGATCCCGCCAGCGGGAAGGAGGCAGCGGTGGCGTTCGGGACTTCGACCGCGCGGTCGACGAGGCGCGTCGGCGGCAGGTGCGGCATCGCCGTACCGAGCGTGAAGCTGATGCCGAAGAACGTGGCGCCGGCAGGCACCTCCAGGTGGGTGGCATGCGTCTCGGGTCCGTGCACGGTGACATGCGCCTGGCCGGCAAGGTCCCAGAACACCAGATCCCACGTCGTGGAGGCGATCGAGGTCATTCGGCCGCCGCCGTTGCTGCGGCTGTGCCAGACGCGTTCGACGTACGGCGAGTCGGATCGTCGCTGGTGAACCTCCAAGAACATCAGGATCTCCCTCGTGGCCGGCGGTCGTCATCGCCGCCCGGCGTACGCCGCGTTGAGCTGGCCCAGGATGTCGAGCTGTTCGGCGGGGTCGAGCATCGCCCAGAAGACGTGGTCGACGCCCAGACGGTCGAGCTCGACCAGGTCGTCTGCCACCTGCTCGACGGCGCCGGTGAGCGGTGCTCGGTCATCCACGGCGCGATCGGTGGACACCGCGCCGTTGACCTGAACGGTCAGCGGCAGCCGATCCGGGTCGTGGCCTGCGGCCGCGGCGGCATTGCGGAAGGTGGAGACGGTCTCGCGCATTGCGTCCCAGGAGAAGACGACGAGAGCGAGTCCGAGGCCGAGCCGGCCGGCCCGCTCGGCGGCCGCCGGAGCGGCCGCGCCGACCAGCACTGCCGGCCCGTCGGGACCGACAGGCTTCGGGCCGATCTCGCATTCGGGTACCTGATAGAACCGGCCCTCGTAGTGCACCGGGTTCGACCCCCAGACGGCCCGCATCACCTCCAGATGCTCCTCGAACCCGGCACCTCGCCGGCGCATCGGTACGCCGGTCGAGGCGAACTCCTGTGCCATCCAGCTCTGGCCGACACCGGCAAGCAGCCGACCTCCGCTGAGGTGGTCGAGCGTGGCGAGTCGCCGCGCGAGCACCACCGGTGCATGGAACAACGCGGCGAGAACACTGGTGCCGAGCAGGATCCGTTCGGTCTTCGCCGCGACGTAGGTCAGCGCCTCGATCGGGTCGTAGACGTTCGCCCAGTCGGGCGGAGGGTCCATCACGGGACCACCCGGCCCGCCCATGGGTATCGGCTCGGTCGGCCGCAGCAGCCGTTCGTAGGTCCACACACTGCCGAGGCCCATGCGTTCGGCGCCCTCGGCGACAGCTGCGAGACCCTCTGCCGAGATGTCGCTGCCTGCAACGGGCAGTGCGGCGCCGATCTTCACCATGGTTCCTCCTCAGTCGCGGTCCTGTGCAGGGAGACGGCAGGGCGGCGGGGAACTCATCGGTCGTCGTTGAGCGAACGCGGCGTGTCGTCAGTCGATGAAGCCGACCGGCAGTGCATCGTCGGTGACCTGGCGTACGGTGGCGGCCGCTCGGGCGCCGAGGCCGCCGTAGAGCTCGATGATGCCTGCGCCGCGCGCCTGCGCTTCGCGGGTCCGCTCGATGAGGACGCGCTCGTCGGCGACGCCGGCGACCATGACGCCCTCGTGCTGTACGAGCGGGGTCGACTGCGCAGTGGCGTAGAAGAAGGCCGCGTCGCCGACCTCCCCGGTGCCGAACGCGACCTTGTACGCGGCGACCTGTTCAAGCGATTCGAACCCGTATCGGTTCAACCGCACGTCGGCACTGTCGCCGACCACGGCGATCACGCTCGCGGCATCGTCAACGCCGATGCCGCCGCACAGCTCGATGCGATCCGCGGCCGGGGCGGCCCGCCGGGCCGCATCGATCAACTCGGCGCGGCCGACGCCTTCCACCACCAGCTCGTCCGTTCGGACCAGGACGCCCGGTGCTCCTTCGAACAGCACATGTGTAGTCATGTCTCGGCAACGACGACGCGGGCGTACTTTCTTCCCTCGCTGTGGTGCGGGAGACCTTGCAATCCTCGAACACATGTTCGATCATTGAGAGATGCCGTTGACCTCCGCCGCCGACCTCGGGACTCGCCCGGAGGGCGTCGCTGCCCGGCTCGATCAGGGCCTGCTCGATCAAGTGCGTGCGTTGCAGGCTCGCGTACGCCAGATCGAGGATGCCCACACGGTCGAGACCCAACCCGTCCTGCCTCCGCTCGAGCCACTGTTCTCGGCGCGTGGGCTGCGGGTCGGCTCCGCGTACGCCGTCGATGGGTCAACGGCCCTTGCGATGGCGCTGATGGCGGGCGCATCGGCGTCCGGGTCGTGGTGCGGAGTCGTCGGGGTGCCGGAGTTCGGGGCGGAGGCCGCCGCCGCGATCGGCGTGGCGCTCGACCGTACCGTGCTCGTGCCCGAGCCCGTCGAGCACTGGATCGCCGTGACCGCCGCGCTGGTCGACGTACTCCCGGTCGTCGTGCTGCGTGCGCCCGATCGCGTACGAGAAGCCGACGCCGCACGCCTGTCGGCACGGCTGCGCCAACGCGGGTCCACGCTCGTCGCGCTCGGCGCGTGGCCGCGGTGCGAGGCGCGGCTGTCGATCGTCGACAGTCGTTGGGAAGGCATCGCGGACGGGCGGGGGCATCTGTCCGGGAGGCGGGTGACGATCGAGATCGCACCGCGTTCGGGGCGATCGCGCACCACTGGGCTGTGGCTCTCCGACCGGGTCGAGCCGGCAGGAGGGCAGGCCCTCGCGGGGGTGGGGCATGCCCTCGACGCGGAACAGGTGGCGAGCTAGTGAGGGAGAGGTCACGCACCGGGCGCTCCATGATCGTGTGGTGCCCCGACTGGCCCGTACGCGCGGCGATGCAGGCGGGCAGGCTCCCGGCCGACGCTCCCGTCGCGCTGCTGCGGGGTGGGCAGGTGCACGCCTGTTCCGCGTCCGCGCGGGCATCCGGCGTACGCCGGGGGTTGCGGCAGCGCGATGCGCAGTCGCGGTGTCCCGAGCTCGTCGTGCAGGCGTACGACGAGGCGATGGACATCCGTGCCTTCGAGCCCGCCGCAAGTGCCATCGAGGCGATCAGTCCGGGAGTGCACATCGTCCGGCCGGGCACCTGCGCGCTCGCCGCGCGGGGGGTGAGCGGCTACTACGGCGGCGAGCCGAACGCCGCCGCGGTGATCGCCGAGCGACTGGTCGGGCTCGGCATCGACGACTGCCGGGTAGGTATCGCCGACGGTGCGTTCGCGGCAGAGCAGGCGGCCCGCCGGGCAGACCAGCAAGACAGCTATGTCGTGGCGCCGGGCGGGTCCGCCGACTTTCTGTGCGGGCTGCCGGTCGACGTGCTCGGGCAGCCCGAGCTCGTCGGTCTGCTCCGGCGGCTCGGGCTGCGTACCCTCGGTGACCTCGCCGGGCTGCCGGAGAAGGATGTCGCCACCCGGTTCGGGAGGCTCGGCGTACTCGCTCATCGGCTGGCGCGTGGTGCGGAGTCGCAACCGGTCGCCCTGCGCCGGCCTCCGCCCGAGCTCGAACGCTCGATCGAGTTCGCGCCGCCGCTCGAGCAGCTCGAGCCCGTCGCGTTCAGCGTCCGTACGACCGTCGAGGGCTTCGTCGCGGAGCTGGCGCGGCACGGGTTGGTCTGCACCACGGTCTGGGTGGAGGTGCACGGCGAGTCCGGCGAGGTCTCCGAGCGGCAGTGGATGCATCCGCGCTGGTTCGACGCCGCCGACCTCGTCGACCGGGTGCGCTGGCAACTGCAGGGCGGTGTCGGTGCGGGTGTGCCGTTGGGCAGCGGGCTCGCCTCGCCGGTCGTACGCGTGCGGTTCGTACCCGATGCCGTGGCGTCGCTGGCCGATCACGCGGACGGGCTGTGGGGGAGCGGCCCGGACGAGCGCATCCATCGCGCGATGTCGAGGGTGCAGAGCATGCTCGGCCACGGTGGGGTCGTCTCGGCCGTCGTCGGCGGCGGCCGCGGGCCGCTCGAGCGGCAGACCCTGGTGCCGTGGGGCGACCGGCTCACCTCCGAGCGCGACGGTGCCCTTCCCTGGCCGGGCAGCATCCCCCCGCCGGCGCCCGCGACGGTCTATCCGCGGCCGCGGCCCGCCGCCGTCGTCGGCGTCGACGGCAGGGCGGTCGGAGTGTCGGGGCGCGGGGTGCTGACCGGTGAGCCGAGCCGGTTCGCCCCGGGGGGAGACGCGTTGCTTCCCGTGCAGGCGTGGGCGGGCCCGTGGCCGGTCGACGAACGCTGGTGGGACGAGCGGTCCGCCCGGAGGCTCGCCCGGTTGCAGGTGGTCGGAGTCGACGGCAGCGCCTGGCTGCTCGCGTGCGAGGGCGGTCAGTGGTGGGTCGAGGCCCGCTACGACTGATCACGCTTGGTAACCGACTACTCACTGCAGTTGCCGCGCCGCGCCTCCCCGCTTATGTTGCACAGATCACATTGCTCGCTCGGGGCCGTCCCATGAGGAGAACAGATGAAACCCAGCTTGGTACGAAGAGCGAGGGGGCGGACGATCTCCGCCGCTTCGGTCATCGCACTGCTCACCGCCGCGCTCGGAGCCAGCGCACTCGTGAGCGCCGATGCAGATGACCCCGACGACACCGACGCCCGTGTGACTCGGTACGCGAAGTCCGACAAGACCAGCTACGTCATGGTCCACGCCGCTACCCGCGCCCAGCGCGACAAGGTCGCATCGCTCCCGCTCGACGTCACCGAGTACGCGAACCGCAAGGGCATCGGGGTGATCCTGCACGGCAAGCGAGACGCCCGGGTCCTTCGCGATGCCGGGTTCGACTGGCACGTCAAGGTCGCCGATCTCGAGAAGCAGGCGCGCGCGAGCGCCAGAGCCGACAAGCGGTACGCCGCCCGCGTCGACGAGTCGCAGCTTCCGAGCGGACGCACGTCGTACCGCAAGCTGCGTGACTACAACCGCGATCTGCGCGAGTTGCAGAAGGCGTACCCGAACCTCACCAAGCCGCTGCGGCTGCGGCACACCTCCGTCGAGGACCGCGTCGTCCGCGGCATCGAGATCACCACCAAGGCCGACAACGTCAAGGACGGCAAGCCCGTCTTCCTGCTGATGGGCGCTCACCACGCCCGGGAGTGGCCGAGCAGCGAGCACGCGATCGAGTACGCGTACGACCTGCTGCAGAACTACAGCGATCCCGACGGCGACGAGCGGGCGCGCTCGATCGTTCGAGGCACTCGGACGATCATCATCCCGATCGTCAACGTCGACGGATTCCAGATCTCGCGCAACGCCGACCCGCTCGGCGACTTCAGCACGTTCGACTACGAGATGAAGCGCAAGAACTGCAGCGTCTCGGAGACCACGCCCGGTGAGTACGCAACGGGGCCGTGCGACGACAACCTGGCGGGGCGGCTTCGCGGAGTCGACCTCAACCGCAACTACCCAGGGTTCTGGGGCGGACGAGGCGCGTCGGCGGAATGGTCGAGCGATACGTTCCGCGGCGACGACCCGGGCAGCGAGCCGGAGACGGCGAACATCCGCAAGCTGATGTCGCAGCGTCAGGTGACGACGATGATCAGCAACCACACGTTCGGCAACCTGGTGCTGCGGCCGCCGTCGCTGCTCGACACCGGCTGGGCGCCGGACGAACCGCAGTACAAGGCGCTCGGTGCGGAGTTCGCGTCGCACAACGAGTACACCAACCAGGCGTCCTTCCAGCTGTACGACACGTCCGGCTCGGTCGAGGACTGGAGCTACTGGAACACCGGTGGCTACGGCTTCACCTTCGAGATCGGCACGGAAGGGTTCCACCCGCCGTTCCGCGACGGTGTCGTGGCGGAGTACCTCGGTCTCGAACCCGCCGAGGGCGCCGGCCTCGGCGGCAACCGTGAGGCGTACTACCAGGCGTCGCTCGCGACGCTCGACGAGTCGATGCACTCGACGCTGACCGGCACCGCGCCGAAGAACCGCGTACTGAAGATCCGCAAGCAGTTCGTGTCGGCCACCTCGCCGGTGATTCGTCGCGATGGGTCGACGGGTGCGCCGCGCTATTACGAGGACACGCTGGTGAGCAAGTACCGCTCGAAGGGCGGCACGTTCGACTGGTCGGTCAACCCGTCGACGCGGCCGCTGATCGCCGGACGCTGGGGTCGTGATCCGGAGGGCCCGCCGCAGGAGGAGACGGCGCTGACCAACCCCGACGGCATCCCCGAGGTCGGCGGGAGCGAGGAGACCACGTTCACGATCCAGGGACCAGAAGACGGCGTCGACAACGCCGTCGCTACGGTCGAGGTCGGCTGGCCCGGCCCCGTCGACGTCGACTGGGACGTCACGGTGCTCGGTCCCGACGGCGAGGAGGTCGGGAGCGCGGCGACGCTGGACAACCCGGAGAAGGCGAACCTGATCGATCCGGTTCCCGGCGAGTACACCGTGGTCGTCAACAACTACGGCGGCGGCGACGCGGCGAGCGACTGGAACGGCAAGGTGACGTTCCGCGGGCCGGACCCGGCCGACTACACCGGGTTCAAGGAGGCGTGGACGCTCACGTGTACCAACGCCAACTCCGGCAAGGTCGTCGCGACCCGCGACGTCGTGGTCGATCGTGGCGAGACCGCGGCACTCGGCAATGCGTGCAAGGCGGACAAGAGGCGGTAGGCCGCCTGTTGAAGTTCGGTGCGGATTGCACCACCGGCGTCGCGCCGAGTGGTGCAATCCGCACCGAACTCTTGGGTGCCGCGCCATGGCCGGTCAGCGCATCAGCCTTCGAGCGAGTCGTGCGTCGAGCAGCTGCTCGACCGGGCAGTCGAGCCTTCGTGGGATCGGCTCCGTTATGGGCGCCAGTCTGTGGGCGGGTCCTCTCCGACCCGCCCGTCGACCGCCTCGCGGATCAGGTCGGCGTGCCCGGTGTGGCGCCCGTACTCCTCGATCAGGTCGCACAGCACCCGACGCAGGTTCGGGCGGCGTCCGTCCGGCCAGCCGAGCTCGACCGGTGTGTCGGGTCCGCCGCTAGCCAACGCAGAGGCGAGGCGCGTACGAGAGCGCGCGACGGCGTCGTCCCACAGCGCGTAGAGGTAATCGGGGGAGTCGTCGGCGGCGGACGTGAACTCCCAGTCGGGGTCGGCGTCCCAGTCCACCTCGTGCCACGGTGCGCCGAGGGGTTCTCCGTGCAGTTTCGCGCCGAAGTAGTGATCCTCGATCAGTGCGAGATGCTTGAGTAGCCCGCCGAGCGTCAGCGCCGAGGCGCCGATGCGAGCCCGCAGCCCGGTCGCGTCGAGCCCATCGGCCTTCCAGCGGAACGTCCAGCGCATCCGGTCGACTGCCGCGGCGAGGTGCTCGCTCTCGGAGCCGGCGATCGGCGGCTCCCATGGTGGTGATTCCTGCGTCATGGCGCCACGGTAAGGCGTATTGCGGACGTACCGCTTCCGGTTAGGCGTGGCCGAGACGGCCAGGAACCCGTCGTCGACCCCGACCCAACGCACGGTCCGATGGTCACCGGGTTCGCGTGCAGCGTCTTCTCCCTGAAGCGAAGGCGTCGAACAGTGCGAGCGACGACTACGGGCGACCAGAGCACCCCGGTGACCTCGCCCATGACGAAGTCGCGTTCGAGGACACCCGTTCGACGATGTCTCGGTGGTGAGACGGAGGGAGTGCAGGGTGGTGCCTTCCGGGCGTGCATCCGTCGCAGCGGCTGGGCTACGCGGAGGCGTGCGGCAGCACGACGAGCTTTCCGGTCGCTTCGTTGGCCGCCATCCGTCGGTGCGCGTCGATGGTCTGCTCGAGGGTGTACACCGTGTCGATGTTCGGTGCCACCTCGCCACGCTCGACCTGGTCAACGACGGCGCGCAACAGCGGGCCGCTGACTCGCGCGTCGTGCACGTCGTTGGAATGGAACACCGTCAGCTTCCGCCCGGACGGGATCATCGCGATCGGCTCGAAGTCCGGGATCACCCAGGTGTCCGAGAGCGAGCCGGAGTTGCAGGCCGTTGCGCCAGGACGCAGCAGACGCAGCGTCTCGAGCACCGCAGAACCGCCGATCAGGTCGACGGCGGCGTCGGCGCCGCCGTCGGGCAGCGCGGCACGGGTACGCTCGGTAAAGCCGTCGCCCTCGAGCACGATGCCTGCTGCGCCGCGCTCGGTCAGCTGCTGAGCCTTCCGCTCGCTGCGCGTCGTCGCGATCACGCGTACGCCGGCGGCACGGGCGAGCCCGAGGCAGGCGAGACCGACCGAGGACGTAGCGCCACGGAGCAGAAGCGTCTCGCCCGCCCGCAGGCCGAGGTGCTCGAGAGAGCCGGCAGCGGTCACGAACGTCTCTGGCAGCGCGCCGAGCACATCCCAGGGCAGGGTCGTGTCGAGAGCGATCAACTGGTGCTCGGGCACGAGTACGTACTCGGCGTAGCCGCCGTCGAACGCGCGACCCATGTCGCCCATCAGCGCCGCGACGGTCGTTCCCGGCGGCACGGCGGGCTCGTCCCCGTAGACGTCCGCCACGACGCCCACCATCTCGATCCCGAGAATTCGCGGGAAGGACACTGCAGTACCTGCGTAGCCCTTGAGCGTCTTGTATTCCGACCGGTTGAGTCCGAACGCCTCGACCTTGACCAGCGCCCAGCCCGGGCGAGGCTCAGGACGCGGGACTTCGCGCAGGGCGAGTCCGTTGGGTCCGTCCGGTCGTTCCGCCACAACTGCCCGCATCTGCACCACCCGGTGACTCTAGTCGGGCATCCGCCGCGCTCGCCCACGGGCGTCCCGGTCAGGGGTAGCGGCCCGACAGGACACAGAACTCGTTCCCTTCCGGGTCGGCAAGCGTCACCCAGCTCTCCTCGCTCGACTGGCCGACGTCGGCGTGGCGGGCGCCCAGGTCGAGCAGTCGGCGGACCTCGTCGTCCTGGTCCGTGTCGGTCGGGTTGACGTCGAGGTGGACCCTGTTCTTGACGGTCTTGCCCTCGGGCACGCGGGCGAACGTCAGCGTCGGTGGCACCGGGCCTGGGCGACTCTTGCCCTCGGGCAGCGCAGGGGAGCCGATGATGACAACGCCGTCCTCTTCGTCTTGTACCTCGTAGCCGAGGACCGAGCACCAGAACCGGGCAAGGCCGGACGGATCGGCGCAGTCGATCGCGAGCTCGGTGAACTTACTCGTCATGTCAGGACCTCCAGGTCAAGTATGGGTACGCCGAGGCCACAAGCGGACACGCGATCCGCGTGGAGTGGATCCTCAATGGCTCCCGGGTCGCCCGCGCCCCCACTACTGTTGGCAGATGGGCTCGCACCGACTGGTTGTCGTCGGGTACGACGATGCGGAGCTGGTCGACCTCGCGTGCGTGACGTCCGCGCTGGGGCTCGCGAACCGGCTCGGTGCCGAACCCACGTACCAGGTCGTGCTCGCGAGCGTCCACGGCGGCCAGATCCGATGTGAATCCGGACTGGTCCTGCACGCACAGGCGCGACTTGACGCGATCCGGCGCGTCGACACCGTGATCGTGTCCGGCGGAGGGGGCCATCGGGCGGCCGCACGCGACTCCGAACTCGTACGCCAGGTGCGGCGGCTGGCGACGCGTGCGACTCGGGTCGCATCGGTGTGCACAGGTGCCACCGTTCTTGCCGAGGCACGCCTGCTCGACGGCAAACGGGCGACGACACACTGGCTCTACGCGTCCGACCTCGAGCGGGACTATCCCGATGTGCGGGTAGATCCGTCGCCGATCTTCGTACGCGACGGTGAGGTGGCGACGTCGGGAGGCGTGACCGCGTCGCTGGATCTCACGCTGGCCTTCATCGAGGAGGACCATGGTGCCGAGCTCGCTCGATGGGTGGCGATGGGCATGGTCACCTACCTGCAGCGGCCCGGCAACCAGGCGCAGATGAGCATGTTCGTCGCCTCGCCGCGGCCGGATCACGCCACGGTACGGCTGGTGACCGACTACGTGATCGCGCATCCCGACGCCGACCTCAGCATCGAGACGCTCGCAGAGCGCGCAAGTGTCAGTGCCCGCCAGCTGACCAGGCTGTTCCGCGAGCACGCGGGCGAGACACCTGGCGGCGCCGTGCGTCGCATGCGGCTCGAGATCGCCGCCCGTCTGATGGCGACGACCGACCTGCAGCTTGCGCAGATCGCGCACCGATGTGGTTTCGGCTCGACCGAGACCCTGCGCCAGGCGTTCGTCGCGAAGTTCGGGGTCAGCCCTCGGACCTTCCGGCAGACGCAGGTGCGCGCACCCACGCGACGACGAACGCGATCGTGAACACCAGGTGGACGATCAGGAACACCCGTGCGAGGTCACGTGCATCGCCGCTGAGCACACCCACGACATCGCTCGCTGCCACGATGCCGAAGCCGACGGTATTCGCCAGCACGACCGTGTTGCGCACTGTCGGCGGATCCGCGTCGCGGGACATCCAGTTCAACACCGCGATGCCGAGCAGCGGCCCGCCTAGCAGGCGGAGCAACGCGATCAGCTCCGGCGAGGGATCTTCCGGCACCGCGTCGACGCCGAACTGCGCCGGCACGAAGAGCAGCGCGAGGCCGAGAGCGGCGAGATAGATTGCTGCGACTACAAAGAGCGGTTTGAGCATGCGCTGTGCCTCCGATGTCTCGAACACCAGGAGTGTTGCAGGGCGCGGACTCGGTCATCGGTACGTCGCCGCCGCTGGTCCGAAATTCTGGCGTTCCCGTCCCGTCGGCCCGGTACCGCGCACCAGCTATCGGTCGCATCTGGCAGCAGGCTTGAATTCATCGAACCTATGTTCGATCATTGACCGATGGGGTACGACAACCCGCCCATCCCGTGGTCGGAGCTCGAGCGCCGGCTGTCGGGCAGGCGACGCCCGGACAACCGTCCCGTCGACGGCGACGGCGGCGACAGCCCGGCCTGGTCGCGCAAGCGCGCGGCGTACGCTCCGCTGGACCGGCCGGAGCCGCCGGCCGGGCCGGTGGTGCCGTACGCCGAGCTGCACTGTCATTCGCATTTCAGCTTCCTCGACGGCGCCAGCTCGCCCGAGTCGCTCGCCGAGGAGGCCGTACGCCTGGGGCTGCACGCGCTGGCGATGACCGATCACGACGGGCTCTACGGCATCGTCCGGATGGCAGAGGCCGCCGAGGGCTACGACCTGCGGACGATCTTCGGCGCCGAGCTCTCGCTCGCGTTGACCAAGCCCCAGAACGGCGTCGCGGACCCCGAGGGGCATCACCTGCTCGTTCTCGCGCGCGGCGAAGAGGGCTACCACCGGCTCGCGAGTGCGATCACCGAGGCGCAGCTTGCCGGAGACGAGAAGGGCCGCCCCGCGTACGACCTCGACCGACTCGCCGCGTATGCCGGCGGGCACTGGACCGTGCTCACCGGTTGCCGCAAGGGTGCGGTTCGGTCCGCCCTCTCCATCGGCGGCATCGACGCGGCCCAAGGCGAGCTGCGTCGTCTGGTCGACCTGTTCGGCCACGACCGGGTGCTGGTCGAGCTGTACGACCACGGTCTGCCGCTCGACACCGACCACAACGACGCGCTGGCCGAGCTCGCGGCACGTACGGGTCTTCCCACGGTCGCGACCAACAACGTCCACTATGCGACGCCGGCCGACCACCGGCTCGGCTCCGCGATCGCGTCCGTACGCGCCCGGCGAAGTCTCGACGAGATGGACGGGTGGCTGCCCGCTGCGGGCACCGCGTCGTTGCGTTCGGGCGCCGAGATGGCCGTGCGGTTCGCACGCTATCCCGGCGCGGTCGAGCGCACGGTCGAGGTCGCCGATGAGCATGCGTTCTCGCTGCGCTCCGCGCGGCCGCGGCTACCCCGCCAGGATGTGCCCGACGGGCACACTCCGATGTCATGGCTGCGTGAGCTGGTCCGTCGTGGCGTCGAGCAGGTCTACCCGGACGCCGACGACGCCGTACGCGACCGGCTCGACCGCGAGCTCGCGGTCATCGAGAACCTCGACTTCCCCGGCTACTTCCTGATCGTGCACGACATCGTGATGTACGCGCGCGAACGCGGAATCCTCTGCCAGGGAAGGGGATCCGCCGCCAACTCCGCCGTTTGCTACGCACTCGGCATCACCGCGGTCGACTCCATCCGGTTCAACCTCCCGTTCGAGCGCTTCCTGTCCGCAACTCGCGAAGAAGAGCCCGACATCGACGTTGACTTCGACTCCGACCGGCGCGAGGAGGTCATCCAGCACGTCTACGAGAAGTACGGCCGTCGCAACGCCGCCCAGGTCGCGAACGTCATCACGTACCGCCCGAAGTCGGCCGTACGCGATATGGCGAAGGCGCTCGGCCACAGCACCGGCCAGCAGGATGCCTGGTCCAAGCAGATCGACGCATGGGGCGCTCTGGTGTCCAGCGCCGACCACGACATCCCACCGCCGGTCGTCGAGCTCTCCGAGCAGCTTCTCAAGGCACCAAGGCATCTGGGCATTCACTCGGGCGGCATGGTGCTCACCGACCGGCCGGTCTCCGAGGTCGTGCCGATCGAGCGAGCGCGGATGGACGACCGCACCGTCCTGCAATGGGACAAGGACGACTGCGCCTGGATGGGCTTGGTGAAGTTCGATCTCCTCGGGCTCGGCATGCTCGGCGCGATCCAGCACTCGATGGACATCGTCTCCGAACACCTCGGCGAACGCTGGACGCTCGCCGACATCCCGAAGGAAGAACCCGGCGTGTACGACGTCTTGTGCCGGGCCGACTCGGTCGGGGTGTTCCAGGTGGAGAGCCGTGCCCAGATCGGCACCCTTCCCCGGCTTCGCCCGCGCTGCTTCTACGACCTCGTCATCGAGATCGCGCTGATCCGGCCGGGGCCGATCCAGGGTGGTGCGGTGCACCCGTATATCCGGCGTCGCATGAAGACCGACCCCGTCACGTACCTGCACCCGAAGCTGAAGCCGGTGCTGAAACGTACGCTCGGCGTTCCGCTGTTCCAGGAACAGCTGATGCAGATGGCGATGACCATCGGCGGCTGCACGGGCGACGACGCCGACCTGCTGCGGCGCGCGATGGGTTCCAAGCGAGGCATCGAGAAGATCGAGCGGCTGCGTACGAAGCTGTACGACGGCATGGCCGAGCACGGTATCGAAGGCGACGATGCAGACGAGATCTACGAGAAGATCGAGGCGTTCGCGAACTTCGGGTTCGCCGAGAGCCACTCGATCAGCTTCGCGCTGCTGGTGTACGCGAGCACCTGGCTACGGCTGCACTACCCTGGCGCGTTCCTTGCGGCGTTGTTGCGATCGCAGCCGATGGGGTTCTACTCACCGCAGACGCTTGTCGCCGACGCACGTCGGCACGGCGTCGAGGTACGCCGCCCCGACATCGCGCTGTCGGGTGTCGACGCCGACCTTGAGGCGTACGACGACGGGCGGGATTCCCGCGGATCCCCATCCTGCTTGAAGACCGAGCAGCCACCGGTCGGCTACTTCGACCCCGAGACAGCGCCGGACGCGCTGTCGGTCGCCGCCGAACACCGGCGTGACAACGCGTTCGCCGTACGCCTCGGACTCACCGAGGTGAAGTCGATCGGCACAGAGGTGGCAGAGCGCATCGTCGCCGCCCGTGAGGCCGACGGCCCGTTTGCGGACATGTTCGACCTTGCCCGCCGGGTGGAGCTCAGCGCGGTGCAGCTGGAGGCGCTCGCGACGGCGGGGGCGTTCGACTGCTTCGGTCTCACCCGGCGTCAGGCTCTGTGGCGTGCGGGCCTCGCGGCGCAGGAGGGCCCGCGTACGTTGGCGGGCACGGCGCTGGCGAGCGAGCCGCCGATGCTCCCCGGCATCACCGCGCCCGAGCAGACGATGGCCGACCTCTGGGCGACCGGCATCTCGCCCACCGATCATCCCGTCGAGCACGTACGCGCCGAGCTCGCGAGTCGAGGAGTGCTGGCGATCGGCGAGCTGGGCACCGTCGAGGCAGGCTCGCGGATCCGCGTCGGCGGGGTAGTGACGCACCGGCAGCGGCCGGCGACGGCGGGTGGGGTGACGTTCCTGAACCTCGAAGACGAGACCGGCATGCTCAACGTCATCTGCACGCAAGGCCTGTGGAGCCGCTACCGCCGGGTGGGCAGGGAGTCGAGCGCACTCGTCGTACGCGGGGTGCTCGAACGCAACGAGGGCACGACCAACCTGCTCGCCGACCGGCTCGAGCACCTCCCCATCGCGGCGCGGGTCAAGTCCCGTGACTTCCACTGACCCGCCCGCTGAGCCGCACGTTTCAGCCCCGATTTCGCGGATTCTGGGGCTGAGACGTGCGGCTCAGCGGGGTGCGGAGAACGTCGGTCACGAGGTCCTCGACCGGCTGTGGCCGCTGTTGGTGATTCCGTCAGCCAGTAATCAGTCGGGTGATCAGCCCATCCTTGATGGTCAGGGTGAAGGTTCCAGCTCCATTGAACCGGTGGCTGCGAACGTTGACATCGACTACCCAGTCGTCTTCGGCGTCGCCGCGCCGCGTCTCCCCGAGGGTGATCTGCGCACCTACTCCGATGTTGTCTGTTTCGTTCCATGACGCAGCGCCGGTGTGGCCCCGGAACTCGCGTCCCCAGTCGTTGACGTAAACGTCGGGTGACAGAACAGCCAGGAATGCCACTGTGTCGCCAGCGTTGGTTGCGCTTGCGAGCCGGACGATGGGATCTGGCGGGTCTAGGTGAAGCATTGTGCTCTCCTCTTGGCGGTCAGCGACTGCCGCCGGAGCAGTGATTGCGAAAGGGTCTAGCTGATGCTGGCTGTCAACCGTCGAGTCAGCGTTGTACGTCGCCGGCGAGCATGTCCATCATCTCCTGGTACTTGCCGTTGGCCTCGGCGTAGCGCAGCGGCTTGACAGCTTCTGCGATGAGTTCATCGTTGTCTGGTTCGTTGTCGAGGATGGCGAGGATCTCGTCGGCGAAGTCGTCGCGCGGCACGGCGCCGACCATGTTCTCCTGATGCATCAGGGAGGTCCGGACGGCGGGCGGGGCGAGCAACTTGACGTCGACGTTCGTGTTCGCGAGCTGTCTGCGAATGGCGTCGGTGTACATGCGGACCCCTGCTTTGCTCGCCGAGTAGGAGGGCACGTCGAGGCGCGGTACGAAACCCAGACCGGAGGCGACGGTGATGATCGTCGCTTCGGGTTGATCGAGGAGCTGTGGAAGGAACGCCCGAACGCTGCGGATGGTGCCGATCAGGTTCGAGTGCACGATCTCCTCGGCGATCGAGACTGACCGTGGGTCGAACACGTCTTCGGGGACCATCACGCCGGCAAGGGTGATGAGCCCGTTCAGGTTCGGGTGCGTGCTCTTCAATGAGGCCACCGCCTCGGCGATGGACTGCGGGCTGTCCACGTCGAGGTGCAGGGTGTCGAAGTCGGGGTGCTCGGCAGCGACGCCGAAGAGCCTTTCGCGGTTACGTCCGGAGACGATCACCGTGCTGCCGCGATCCGTCAGTCGACGAGCCAGTCCGATGCCGATCCCGGTCTCGTTGGTGGCGCCGGTGAGCAGGACCGTGCTGTTGTTGGTATTCATGTGCTTCTTTCCGTCTTCTGAGAAGGTCGGGTGTCTAGCCGCTGGAGGAGTGGGTCAGGTTCTGTTGCTGCGTCGGTCGGCTTCGTCCGGCTGCCCTACCCTCATCGAGGGGTGTCGGCCGGGTAGCACACAACGTTTCTTTGGTTCAGAAGACGATCACCTGCCGACCGTGGACGGTGCCCGCGGCCATCCGATCCAGTGCATGCTGTGCCTGGTCCAACGAGATGCGCGTGACTTCGGGAAGGATGTTGTGCAGCGTCGAGAAGTGCAAGGTGTCGCGCAGGTCGTGTGGCGAACCGGACGGATTGGCCATGGCGTGCAGCCGGTTGAGCACCATCGGCTGAGACGGCAGCGACAGGTTCTCGCCGTCGTACCCGCAGAGCACGAGTGTGCCGTCGGGAGCGAGTCCGCCCACAGTCGCTGCAGCAGCCGCGGTTGTCGGGGCGGCGTTCAGGATGATGTTCGCCCCGCCGTCCCAGTCCTTCAGCGCGACCGCCGGATCTCCTTCAGCGCTGGCGATGTATCGCTCGGCGCCCAGTGCTAATGCCGCCTTCTCCGAGCGACGTGATCGCTCGATGACCGCCACCCGACTGCCCATGGCCGCCGCGTACTGGATGGCCAGTGCACCGATGCCGCCGGCTCCGATTACCGCTACCCGGGACTCTGGCGTGATCCCGGCGTGGCGCAACCCGTTGTATGCGGTGATGCCGGCACACATGAGCGGTGCCGCCGCGATGGGGTCGAGCCCGTTCGGGAGTGGAGTGACGAACCCGGCCTTGAAAATGCCGTACTCGGCGTAACCTCCGTCGGTCACAATGCCGGTGATCCGCTTGGCCGGGCAGAGAATCTGTTCGCCCCGTACGCAGTAGTCGCAGTGCCCGCACGAGTCGTACAAGAATTGCGCTCCGACAGCAGTTCCGACGGCAGGGAAGCCGACGCCGTCCCCGACCGCCTCCACCACACCACTGACCTCATGTCCGGGCACCACCGGGAAACGGGCAAAGGCGTAGTGCCCACGAAGCAGATTCAGATCGGT
Source organism: Solicola gregarius (assembly GCF_025790165.1). Taxonomy (GTDB): domain Bacteria; phylum Actinomycetota; class Actinomycetes; order Propionibacteriales; family Nocardioidaceae; genus Solicola; species Solicola gregarius. Next base: position 387,041 of record NZ_CP094970.1, on the reverse strand, counting down.
ATAGCACACCCCGCAGGCGATCAGCTTCAGCAGCACCTCGCCCGGTCCGGGCTCCGGAACGTCTCTTTCCACCATCGACAGGGCCTGGTTGACCCCGGTTGCGACTGCAGCACGCATCATTACCCCTCGGAGTTATCTACAACGTGACTTGAAGTTGAGGCGTTTCAGCCGTGCGATCGGGATCCTCCGCAGCAGACCGGGCATCGGTCAGCAACAGGTCCATGTTGATCGCTGCCGCCGCCGTCATACCTGCCGCCGCTGCCGCCGCGACACCGGCGATCACGTCACTGACGTTCCCGGCCGCCCATACTCCCTCGACCCCGGTGAAGCCGGACGCATCCACCGGTACCTGCGCACCCATGCCCATCGGATGCTCACGGACAGTCACCTTCAGGTCGTCGAGGAACCCTGCCCGAGCCACGAACCGCGGGGCCACCACCAACGTCCGCACCGCCACTACCCGTCCCGATGCCAGGTTCACCGCGGAGAGCCGATCCTCGTCGTCGACCTGAAGACCGTCGACGGTGCCGTCGACTACAGCCACACCGATGCCCGCGAGCTGTTCTCGTTGCTCGTCGGGCAGCTCTTCCCCCGCGGCCAGGAAGAGCGTGACGTCTGGGGACATCTGCCGGAAGAGCAGGGCCTGGTGGAAACTCCCGAGCACGCCGATTGTCGAGTCCTTGACCTCCCATCCGTGGCAGTACACGCAATGCAGCACGTCCCGACCCCACCGCTCGGCAAGGCCCGGCACATCGGGCAACTCATCTACCAGTCCGGTCGTCACGAGCAGGCGTCGGGCACTCGCCTGCCGCCCGTCCGCCGTCAGGACCGTGAAGTCCTCGTCGTCGCGCCGTACCTGCACCACATGCCCGGAGACCACGGTGCCGCCATATCCGGCGACCTCTTCGCGCCCGATCCGCAACAGCTCCAGGGGGGGAGATACCGTCGCGCCCGAGGATCCCGTGGGCACCGACATTCACGGCCGGAGCATTCCTCGGCCTGCCGTCGTCGATCACCAGCACCGACCGACGCACACGCGCAAGGCTCAACGCCGCAGAGAGTCCTGCGGAGCCGCCACCGACAACTACGACGTCCCATACCCGGCCATCGAGCTGATCGGGTGGTTCGTGTGTGGTAAATGGCGCCGCGCTCGGCGTGGGCGTCGGTGCGCCACCGCCGACGTGCTGTATCGGGTCAGGGATAGCGTCCGACATGAGCAACTCCTCGACATGTTGCTGGACTTCCTTGCGCTTGCATCGTCGGCATGGTCAGGGTGAGCAGACAATCACCCCATCGGTGTGATTCCGCCGGTCAGCGCCTCGGACACGGGTGGTTGGCTGCTTGGACCGATGTCTGCTTGTGCTCCGGGCTTGATCCAGAGCACGATGGGGAGGTGGCGGCTGGCGCGGGATCCGATGCTGTGGCCCCGGCCGGGGTTGGCGGTGATGCGGGCCGCGTGGTGCTCCGTCCGGTGCTGTTCGAGCGACTCGCGACGTCGGCCCGGGTGACGGTGGTCTCCGCACCGGCGGGCAGCGGCAAGACGGTGTTGTTGCGGTCGTGGATCGGCGAGCCGGGAGTGGCCGGGGACGCCGGGTGGGTGGCGATCGGGCGGGATGAGCGTGATCCGCAACGGTTCTGGCTGTCGGTTTTGGATGCGCTGCGCCGGACCGGTCCGGGATCGGGGCTGGTACGGGCAGTTTCGGCGGCTCCGGACCTCGACGGGTGGGCGCTGGTCGAGCGGCTGCTCACGGATCTGGCAGCGTTGGAGCACCGGTTGTGGCTGGTAATCGATGACGTGCACGAGCTGGGTTCGACCGAGGTCCTCCGACAGCTCGAGCTGCTGGTGATGCGGGCCCCGCCGCAGCTGCGGTTGGTGTTGGCCAGTCGCCATGATGTGCGTCTGGGGCTGCATCGGCTGCGCCTCCTGGGTGGGCTGGCCGAGGTCCGTGCCGCTGATCTGCGCTTCAACCTGGCTGAAGCGAGGGAGCTTTTCGTCGATGCCGGGCTCGAGCTGTCCGCTCCGACGCTTTCGCTGTTGCACGAGCGGACCGAGGGTTGGGCGGCCGGGCTGCGCCTCGCGGCGCTATCCCTCATCGGTCACCCCGATCCCGAGAGGTTCGCGGCGGAGTTTTCGGGCAGCGAGCGGACGGTGGCGGAGTACTTGCTGGCCGAGGTGCTGGACCGCCAGAGCGAGCAGGTGCGGCGGCTACTGCTGCGTACGAGCGTGTTGGGGAGGGTCAACGGGGAGCTGGCCGACCTGCTGACCGGCGAGACGGGCGGGGAGCGGGTCCTCCAGGACCTGGAACAGGCGAACGCCTTCGTCGCCTCCCTGGACACAGCTCGGACCTGGTTCCGCTACCACCAGATGTTCGCCGATCTGCTCCAGCTCGAGCTACGCCGCGCCGCGCCCGGCGAACTGGCAGCGCTGCATCGGGCCGGTGGCGAGTGGTTCGCGTCCCACGGGTTCCCGGCGGACGCGGTGCGCCACGCGCAGGCTGCGGGGGACTGGGTCCCGGCTGCCCGGCTGCTCGCCGACCACTGGCCCGCTCTGTATCTGGACGGGCAGGCCGCAGTCGTGAAGGGGCTACTGGCCGGGTTTCCCCCTGGTCTGCTCAACACCGAGGCTGAGTTGGCCGTGGTTGCCGCAGCCGAAGAGCTGAACCGGGGATCGTTGGACGCCGCCGGACGATATCTGGGCCTGGCGGAGACGGGATCGGCGTCGGTGCCGGCGGGGCGGCGCGGGCAGCTCCAGCTTCTGCTCGCAGTGGTGGCCTTGCTGCTGGCCCGCCAGCGGGGGAACCTGCTCGCCGTGGCCGAGGAGGCGAGTCGGCTGCAGGCCATGGCCGGGGTCGCGGACACGGCGCGGCCCGGCCTCGGCGCGGACCTGCATGGACTGGCGTTGATCAGCCTCGGCAGCACCGAGTTCTGGGCGTCCGCGTCTGGGGGCGCCGAGGGCTACCTGGAGGCCGGCATCGCGTTGGCGCGCCAGGGCGGACGGCCGTACCTCGAGTTCACCGGCTTGGCCTACCGGGCGCCGCACGAGTTCTACCACTCGTTCGCGCGGGCGGACGAGCGCGCACGGCGGGCCGTAGAGCTGGCCGAGTGGCACGGCTGGACCGACGACCCGGCGGTCGGTGTTGCCTGCACGGTGATCGGGCTGGTGCTGGTATGGCATGGACAGCCGGACGAGGCCGAACCATGGATCCAGCGCGCCGAGCGCACCCTCAGTGCCGAAACCCAGCCCGGGGCCGTGCTGGCGGTCCGCATGATCCGCGGGACGCTCGAACTGGCGCGAGACCGTAACGCCGAGGCGCTAGCCGCCCTCGAGCCCCCTGGCGAGCCACTGGCTCGGCAACTCTCCGGGCAGCACTACCTCGTCACCCGGATACAGGCATTGGTGGTGCATGCCTTGGTACGCCTCGGTCAGGCCGAGCGTGCCGGGCAGCTCCTGGCCGGGCTCGACGAACATGACCGCGAGCGCACGGAGATCCGCGTCGCCACGGCGGCGCTGCGGATTGCACAGGGCGACCCGCAGGCCGCACTCGCCGTGCTCGGACCGGCCCAGGAGGGCCCCGATTCCGACGACTACTGGGGATTCTGGCGGGCCCGCGCCGATGTGCTCGAGGCGATCGCCAGGGACGCGTGCGGCGACCCGGATCGCGCCGCCGCCGCCATCGAGCGCGCACTCGACATCTCCGAGCGCAGCGGCGACCTGACCCCATTCCTTTTGTATTCGTACGCCGCGCCGGGTTTGCTGGAGCGCGACGGTCGGCACCGAGGCGCGCACGCCTCGCTGGTCGCCGAGATCCAGAGCTTGCTGGCCGGCGTCAGGCCCGCGCCGCGCGCAAGGCTGCAGCCGCCGCTGGCGCCGCTCAGTGACAGCGAGCTCCGTGTCCTGCGCTACCTGCCCACGAACTTGACGGCACCAGAGGTCGCCCGCGAACTGTACGTCTCGGCGAACACCGTCAAGACCCACATGCGCAACGTTTACGCCAAGCTCGCCGTCCACCGCCGGGCCGAGGCCGTCGAGCGAGCGCGAGCCCTGGGCTTGCTCGCACCCTCGGCCGCCGGCGGAACAGGGTCGGCCGGACCGCAACGCCGTAGCCGACGCCGTGGGCGGCAGGGCGGCAACCTGAGGCATTAGCCCTCGGCCCCGACCGTCCGGACCAGAAGGCCCGTTGGCGCTGATCACCCTGATCGAATGACGACCGCTCACCCCGCTGCCGGGCACGCTGCAATCGAGAGCTTGCACCAACAGCAGAGGAGAAACATTATGCAGAAGACAGTGCTCATCACAGGTTCATCCACCGGCTTCGGCCAGGCGACCGCGCGACGGTTCCTGACGGCTGGCTGGAACGTCGTCGCCACGATGCGCAACACCGATGACTGGAGAGACGATCTTGCCGATCGGCTGCACCTCCAGCCGCTCGACGTCACCGATCTCGTCTCCATCCGCGCGGCATTCGCCGCCGCGCAGACGAGGTTCGGCGGCATCGACGCCGTACTCAACATCGCAGGTATCGGACTCTTCAGCGTCTTCGAGGCCACGACCGACGAGCAGGTCCGGGAGCAGTTCGAGACGAACACATTTGGGCCGATGGAAATCATGCGGCAGGCGATCCCGCACCTGCGCGCACGCGGCGGCGGACATATCGTCAACCTGACGTCAGCGTCGTCCACTGTGCCGGAACCGCTGATGGCGATCTACAACGGCAGCAAATCAGCGCTCGACAACATGAGTGAGACGCTCCGGTTCGAGCTCGCTCCGCAGAACATCGTCATGCGCATCATCCAACCCGGCTTCGTCCCCACCACCGAACTCGTGAAGAAGCAGTGGGCCGCGGCAAGCTCTCTCGTCATTCCCCCCGAATACGAGTCGTATGTCCACCAGCGCATGGACTTCTTCCAATCGCCGCCGAAGAACGTCCTTCCCACGGCCGAGGACGTTGCCGAAGCCATCCTCGAATCCGTGACAGACACCAGCAATCGCCTGCGCTGGGTTGTCGGCGCCGACCAGACCGAGCGTTTCCACATGCGACACGAGACATCCGAGGGCGCCTACAACACATGGGGCTGGAACACGTTCGGCCCGGTCGCCCAGCACGTGGGCAACTGACCGGTGACCGATCCTCTGCGGACGGGCTCACGGCCCTTGAAGCGCCACTCAGATCGGTTACGTTGCCGCTGGTGAGCGGCATGACGGCGATCAAGGATGACCTGTGGTTCCGGCTAGGTGGTGCTCGGGCATGATCGACAAGGTCAACGGGCTGTCCGAGTACGACCTGCGGCGACCGATGACGTCGACAGCGACGAACCTCTTGGGTCTGATCAAGCACCTCGCGGGCGAGGAGTACGGCTACCTGGGCGAGCTGTTCGGTCGCCCAGCATCGGCTCGCCCGTCCTGGTTCCGCGACGACCCAGCGACCGAGATCGACATGCGGGCAACTCCGGAGAGTCGAGCAGTTACATCGTCGAGGTGTACCGGCAGGCGACAGCCCACGCCGATGAGACGATTCGCCTGCTCGATCTGGAGAGTCCGGGGACGGTCCCACATTGGGACGAGAACGGGCATGCTGGGCTCGATGCTGGTGCTGATGGTTGGCGAGACTGCCCAACACGCCGGCCACGCCGACATCGTGCGCGAACTGATCGACGGCGTCGTCGGCACGCCGAACCTTGACGGTGGGAGCGGACGATTCACTGAAGTGCAGGCAGCCGCGGATCGCTTTCGCTGATGAGCCGACCGCCCGGTCAGCGATCCCCTGCGGTCCGCTTCGGCGTTCCGCGGGAACGCCTCGTCAACTCGGCAGTACCAAACTGACGGTGGTGTCGTGATCGTTTCCGGTCAGCGGAGTTCGATCAGGCGGTTCCCTGCGTCGACCATCTCGACGATGGTTCCGATCAGCGGTTCGAACCAGGCGAGGAGCGCTCGACGGCGGGTGTTACCGACTCGGACCCACACCACGACCGGCGACTCGCGGCTGAGCGCCAGCATGTTGGGAAAGTCCTCATCCTTGGTGATGATCACCGCATCGTGATCCAGCGCGTAACGCCAGATGTCTTGATCGGTAGCCTCAGTCATTCCGATCTCGAAGACGTGTTCGGCGATGTGCCCGCTGTCGGAAAGCGCACGTACGAGTGCCGGCGGCAGTTGCGCGTCGACCAGGAAACGCACGCTAGCTCTAGGACGCGATCAAGACTGCGTGGTCGGCCTGCGCCGCGGCGTACTCCAAGCAAGCCTTGATGTCGTCGGCGCCCAGATACGGATAGTCGTCGATGATCTCGTCTTCAGATGCGCCAGCCGCGAGCAGGGACAGGACATCGCTGACGCGCATCCGGGTGCCGCGCACTCTCGGGCGTCCGTGTGCGACTTCCGGATCAACCACAATGCGCTCCAACAGGGACATGCCGTCAGGGTACCGGCGACCACCTACACCGCGCAGGGATTTGCCCGCCAGGAATGCGGCTTGGGTCGGTGCCCGATCAGGAGACCTTGCCGCGTGATCACCAGGCACCTCGCACAGGTGATCCTGCCCGCTTGTCAAGGGCCAGTAGGAACTGCCCGGTGGCGGAGGTGAAACCTGCCCGCTGGCGGCCCACGAGATCTGCCCGGTGGTGGCCATGGGATCTGCCCAGGGGCTGTGGCCACCATCGACCAGGGTGGTCAGCTCAACGGGCTCACCCCCTGGCCGGCCAGTGCTTGGGTGAGCCGCACGCTGTCGCCGCTGGTCTGGCAGACGTGGGCGTGGTGGAGTAGCCGGTCGACGGTGGCAGTGGCCAGCGTCTTGGGCATGAGTTCGTCGAACCCGGATGGGTGCAGGTTCGAGCTGATCGCGATGGACCGTTTCTCGTAGGCGGCGTCGACGAGTCGGTAGAGCCCCTCGGGCATCGGCGCCGACGGGCAGGAGCCCGATGTCGTCGACGATGACCAGGTCGGCTCGCACGATGCGAGCGATGGCCTTGGTGACGGTGAAGCCTGGCGAGCCACTGGCTCGGCAACTCTCCGGGCAGCACTACCTCGTCACCCGGACACAGGCATTGGTGGTGCATGCCTTGGTACGCCTCGGTCAGGCCGAGCGTGCCGGGCAGCTCCTGGCCGGGCTCGACGAACATGACCGCGAGCGCACGGAGATCCGCGTCGCCACGGCGGCGCTGCGGATTGCCCAGGGCGACCCGCAGGCCGCACTCGCCGTGCTCGGACCGGCCCAGGAGGGCCCCGATTCCGACGACTACTGGGGATTCTGGCGGGCCCGCGCCGCGCGCAAGGCTGCAGCCGCCGCTGGCGCCGCTCAGTGACAGCGAGCTCCGTGTCCTGCGCTACCTGCCCACGAACTTGACGGCACCAGAGGTCGCCCGCGAACTGTACGTCTCGGCGAACACCGTCAAGACCCACATGCGCAACGTTTACGCCAAGCTCGCCGTCCACCGCCGGGCCGAGGCCGTCGAGCGAGCGCGAGCCTTGGGCTTGCTCGCACCCTCGGCCGCCGGCGGAACGGGGTCGGCCCGGACCGCAACGCCGTAGCCGACGCCGCGGGCGGCAGGGCGGCAAGCTGAGGCATTAGCCCTCGGCCCCGACCGTCCGGACCACAAGGCCCGTTGGCGCTGATCACCCTGATCGAATGACGACCGCTCACCCCGCTGCCGGGCACGCTGCAATCGAGAGCTTGCACCAACAGCAGAGGAGGGCGCCATCATCACCGCCGCAACCCCAAGACCGATCACCGGCGAACGCGTCGGTGCCTCACCGGTGGAGTATCAGTGACCGGTGCCCACCGCGACCCGTCGCCCGGTGCTCGTGGGCGGCGCTACGAAATCCTCGTGCGCGGCCACCTGGGCGAGACGATCCGCTCGGCGTTCCCCGGCCTGCCGGTCGGAGAACGCGGAGCGGACACCGTGCTCGTCATCCCTGGAGCCGACCAGGCAGCCCTCTACGGCGTGCTCGCCGAAGTCGAAGCGCTCGGCCTCGAGCTTCTCGAGGTCCGGCAGGCCCTGGCAGCCGGCTCAGCGGAGGCATCGCCGTCAGACCCCTGACAGTCTCACTCGGTCCCGGATCGGGGCCCTGAAGCGCACGTCCATCAACAAAAGAGGACGAGGACCATGCAGTCCCGCAATCTCAGGCGTACCGGATCGGAGAACACGATGAAAGGAACAACGATGAACAATCAGCCCGGAACCGAGTTTGTGGACGTCGAGGGCGGCCGCATCGCCTACGGAGTGGTCGGGGATGGACCACCGGTGGTGTTGTCACCCGGTATGGCTGACACCCGCGGCACCTACCGCTTCCTCGCGCCGCTGATCGCCGAGGCCGGCTACCGCGTCGCCAGCGTGGACCTGCGCGGACATGGTGAGTCCAGCACCGGCTGGGGCTCCTATAGCCACGTAGACACCGCCGGCGATCTGAGTGAGGTCATCCGGAAGCTGGGCGGCCCGGCGGTGATCGTGGGCCAGTCGTTCTCGGGCGGAGCAGCGACGATCGCGGCCGCGACGAACCCCGACTTGGTGAGCGCAATCGTGGAGATCGACCCATTCACTCGCCCACCGAAATACAGCGCGACCGCCTTCGTGCGCAACTCCCGTTACCGCCGCGGTGCGCTCCTGCTCGGGGAATTCGCCCTGACCGGACGCGTCAAGACCTGGTCGAAGTACCTCGACCTGGCATACCCCGGGCGCAAGCCGGCCGACTGGGACAGCTGGCTGGCCGCGCTGCAGGCGAACCTGCGTGAACCCGGCCGCACGAGGGCGGCGCAGAAGATGATCAGCTCGTCGGCGACGTTGAAGCAGGCCGCCGCGCAGCTGACAGACGTGCGATGTCCTGCGCTGGTGGTAATGGGGCGACGGGATTCGGACTTCCCGGACCCCGAGGCCGAGGCCGCCGCGATCATCGGTCTACTGCCAGCCGATCTGGGCCGGTACGAGATGATCGATAACGCCGGTCACTACCCCCACGCGGAATATCCGCGGGACGTCGCGGACGCCGTCCTACCATTCCTCGCCGAAGGCAACCATTCCCCAGCGCGGCGACCGTGATGGTGCCGGTGTTCGCGCCGCAACTCGTCTCCCGCCGGGCCTTCCGATCGTGAACGTCCAGCTCGGCCAGGCAGCCTGGATCTACGAGAAGTTCCAATCCAAGACTGACAATCACGGGCTCGCCGCGGATGCGCCCAGCACCGATGACATGCTCGACGCTCGCTCTATTGGTCCACAAACAGTGCCGCAACCCGAGATCGCTGATCAGCGAAATCCGCACCGGGCTAAGGAGCCTCCGTTCAGAGCATGGCCCTCAAGCGCGCAGGTGAACCCTTGCAGTACGGCTCTGCCGGCGACCGAATCGGGACGGCTCGCGGACCCGCCAACTACCGATGGGAGACACGCATGCCGAGACTCGCGGTGCGGGAGCGCCTACGCACCGAGCCCGGCGCCGCTCTGTTGCTCGTCGCCGTGACGCTGCTGGCGCTGCTGTGGGCGAACTCGCCGCTGTCCGGCGCGTACGAGCGTCTGTGGGAGCTGCCGATCCACGTGGATGTCGGGGACCTGCGCTTCGATATGGACCTGCACCACTGGGTGAATGGCGGGCTGATGGTGCTGTTCTTCTTCGTCGTCGGCCTCGAGGTGCGACAGGAGCTGGCGATCGGGTCGCTGCGCCAGCGCAGCCAGCGCCTGGTGCCGTTGGTGGCCGGCACGCTGGGCGTGGTCGTGCCTGCCCTCGTCTTCCTCGCCGTCGCCGGCCAGAAGGACCCGGCCGGCTGGGGCGTCGTCGTCGGCACCGACACCGCGTTCCTGCTGGGCGTGCTCGTCCTGGTCGGGCCGACGATGTCGAGCCAGCTGCGGGTCTTCCTGCTCACGCTGTCAGTGGTGGACGACTTTCTCGCCGTCGGCATCATCGGCGTCGTCTACTCCGAGGACGTGCGCATCGCCCCGCTGCTGGTCGCCGCGGCCTGCTTGGGCGTGCTGTGGCTGCTGGGTCGCATGAAACAGTGGCGCAGCGCGCCGTACGTGCTGGTGGTCGTGGTGCTGTGGGGTGCCACCGTGCAGGCGGGCGTGCACCCGTCGCTCGCGGGCATGCTCGCCGGGCTGCTGGTGCCCGCGCTCGCGACGCGACGTGCCGATGTCTTGGAGGCCAAGAGCCTGTTCCGCGACTACTGGCAGTCGCCGAACGCCGGCGTCGCCCGGTACGCCAGCGTCGGTCTCGCCCGGTCGATCTCGGTGAACCACCGCATCCACGAGTTGCTCCGCGGGCCGGTGTCGCTCATCGTCGTGCCGCTCTTCGCCCTCGCCAACGCAGGGATCGACCTGCGGGGCGGCGCTCTCGGCGCAGCGCTCGGCTCCGTCATCACCTGGGGAGTCGTCGCGGGGCTCGTGGTCGGCAAGATTGTGGGCGTCAGCCTGGGGACGTGGGGGGCGCTCCGCGTCAGCCTGGGCACGCTGCCCGACGGCGTGGGGCCCGGCAGCGTCATGGGTGGGGCGGCGCTGTCCGGCATCGGGTTCACGGTGTCGCTGCTGGTGGTGAACCTCGCGTTCGACGACCCGGCGGACGCGCAGGCGGCTACGGTCGGTGTCCTCATCGCGATGGTCGTCGCCACGGTGCTCGGGAGGGCGATCTTCACGGTGGCGCGCGTGCGCTACGGCGAGGCCAGCGCCGACCTGCCCGTCACCCTCACCCCCGCCGTCAACGGCGAGCGTGACCACGTGCGGGGCGACGAGGACGCCGCGCACACCGTGGTTGAATACCTCGATTTCGAGTGCCCGTTCTGCGCCCGGGCCACCGGCATGGGCCCCGAGCTGGGCGCCCACTTCGGCGACCGCCTGCGGCACGTGGTGCGGCACCTGCCGCTGGAGGACGTGCACCCCCACGCCTACCTCGCGGCCGTCGCGGCCGAGGCGGCGCACCGGCAGGGGAGGTTCTGGGAGATGTACGACCAGCTGTTCTCCCACCAATCCCAGCTCGAGCCCGACAACCTGCGCGAGCACGCCGCCGCGATCGGCCTCGACCTCGAGCGGTTCGACGCCGACATGGGCGACGAGTCCCTGCACGCCCGGGTTCGCGAGGACCAGGCCAGCGCCACCGCGAGCGGGGCCCGGGGCACGCCCACCTTCTTCCTGGACGGCGTCCGCCACCGCGGCCCCCACGACGCGCGCACACTCATCACCGCGCTCGAGGCGAACGAGATTGCCCCGGCCGCGCGACGCCCGTCCTGACATCCCTGACGGCCGGTTGCCCGATGCGGGTGCCCGGACGTCTGCCCGGCGCCGGACGCTGCCGGGCGGCCGGCGATTGCGTCGGTCCGCGCACCTGAATCGCGTTCACTGGCAAGGGCTCCCGCCACCGGAGTACCAGTCGACCACGGAGCTCGGTGTGACTGCCGTTGATCGCGAGTGCGGACGGGATCGGCGGGTTGTCAGCGGGTGGCAGGGTAAGTACGGTCGCCAGGACAGCAGCGGCGTCCAAGGTAGCCCGCACTCTCAGCGAGCGTTCGGCGAGGGCGCTGCCGAGAGGATACGGTGAGCATGGTCGACGCCTTCGTGGCTGGAGCCGCCGGTAACACGGGTCGACCACTGGTGGAGGAGGTGCATCGCAGCGGCGCCTCAGTGCGCGCGATGGTCCACCGCCCCGACGACGAGGTCCCCGGAGATCCGGAGAAGGTGGTGGCCGACTTCGACGATGTCGACTCGGTCCGCACCGCCCTGCGCGGGGTCCGCCGCGCCTACCTGGTCACCCCGTCTTCGGAACGGGCCGAGCAACAGCAGCGCAACTTCGTCGACGCCGCCCGAGAGGCAGGGGTCGAGCGGCTGGTGCTGCTTTCCCAGCTCGGTGCTCGGGTCGACTCCCCGGTGCGGTTCCTGCGCTACCACGCCGCGGTCGAGGAACACGTGCGCAAGAGCGGGATCGAGTTCACCTTCCTACGGCCCAACCTGTACTTCCAGGGCCTGTTCGCGGTCGCGGCGACCCTCGTCGAGCAAGGGGTGCTTCCCGCCCCGATCGGCGACGCCGCGGTCAGTGCCGTTGACGTCCACGACATCGCGGCAGTCGCCGCGGCCGCGTGACGCAGGACGCGCACCGCCAGGCGACCTACACGATCACCGGACCCCAAGCGATCATTCACGCCGGGATGGCCGCCGCCGTCGCCGAGGCCACGGGACAGCCGGTCCGTTTTCTCGACAGCGGCACCGATGAGTTCGCTGCCGCCCTCCACGGTGTCCTTCCGACCTGGCAGATCGAGGGAGTGCTCGAGGACTACGCCCACTACCGGCGTGGCGAGGCCAGCGAGGTCACCCAGGTCGTCCAGGACGTCACCGGCCGAGCGGCCATACCGTTCGAGCAGTTCGCCAAGACTACGCCGACCGGTTCACCCGAACCTGAACCCGCGTTCGCTGGCCGAGGGTCTCCGGCCACCGGAGGACCAATCGACCATCCCTGCGGGCAGATGATCGTCAGTCGCCGAGTCGGTTCTGCCAGTAGCCGGTCTGCCGCTTCTCGTGAGCGTAGGCGACGGTACTTCCTCGACAAGGGCGCCACCGCGTACACCTACTCCTTCAACCTCGAAACCGAGCTACGCCGCGTAGGGCACCGCTCTCTCCGCTCACCAGCCGCGTGACCGCCACCTGCGGCCAGCACAAAGGACCAGATCTGCTCCGCTGCTAAGGAGACCCCGACCTCCACTGACCGCGGACCCGTGCGCTCTCATCCGGGGGTGCAGGAGTGTGCGAGCGGGCGACTACCCTGGAACCGCCATGCCTACCCCTGACCAGCGCGTCTACCTCGACCATGCGGCGACCACGCCGATGGTCCCCGAGGCGATCGCGGCGATGACCGAGCAGCTCGCGAAGGTGGGCAACGCGTCGTCGCTGCACGCGGCAGGCAGGGCCGCGCGGCGTACGGTCGAGGAGAGCCGCGAGTCGATCGCGGCGAACATCGGTGCGCGGCCCAGCGAGGTCGTCTTCACCTCGGGCGGCACGGAGGCCGACAACCTTGCCGTCAAGGGCATCTTCTGGCGCCGTCAGGCGGTCGACACCGTCCGGCGTCGGGTCGTCTCGTCTGCCGTCGAGCACCACGCGCTGCTCGACCCGCTGACCTGGCTGGCGACCCACGAGGGCGCCGACGTCACGCCCACGCCGGTCGACGCGACCGGTCGCGTACGCATCGACGTTCTCCGCGAGTCCATCGAGCGCGCGCCCGACGAGGTCGCGCTCGTCAGCTGCATGTGGGCCAACAACGAGGTCGGCACGGTGCAGCCGATCGACGCGATCGCGGCGATCGTGGGGGAGTACGGCATCCCGCTGCACAGTGATGCCGTGCAGGCGCTGTCGGTGCTGCCTGTCTCGTTCGCCGACAGCGGGCTCGACGCGATGACGATCAGCGGCCACAAGATCGGCGGTCCGGTCGGCGTTGGCGCGCTCGTCGTACGCCGCGAGCTCGACCCGATTCCGCTGCTGCACGGCGGTGGGCAGGAGCGCGACGTGCGCTCCGGCACGCTCGACGTCGCGTCGATCGCCGCCTTCGCCGCGGCGATCGAGGTGATGGTCGATCGCCGCAAGTCACACGCGGAGCACCTGGATGCGCTGCGCGAGCACCTCGTTACGGGGGTACGCCGCCTCGTCCCCGACGCGATCGTCAACGGCGACGAGCGAAGCGGTCCGACCCACCGGCTGCCGAACATCGCGCACCTCACCTTCCCGGGCTGCGAAGGCGACTCCCTGCTGATGCTGCTCGACGCGCAGGGCATCGAATGCTCGACCGGGTCCGCCTGCTCGGCGGGCGTACCGCAGGCGAGCCATGTGCTGCTCGCAATGGGGTACGACGACGCGTCCGCACGGGGTTCGCTTCGGTTCAGCCCCGGCGCGCAGACGACCGAGCAGGACGTCGACGCATTGCTCGCCGCGCTGCCGGAGGTCCACGCGCGTGCGCGTGCCGCATCGGCCCCAGACCAGAGGAGTGCGTGACGATGCGCGTCCTTGCTGCCATGTCGGGTGGTGTCGACTCCGCGGTCGCCGCCGCCCGCGCCGTCGACGCCGGCCACGACGTGACCGGGGTACATCTCGCGTTGTCTCGCAACCCGCAGTCGTACCGTTCGGGTGCGCGCGGGTGCTGCTCGATCGAAGACTCGAACGACGCCCGACGTGCGGCCGACGTCATTGGGATTCCCTTCTATGTATGGGATATGAGTGATCAGTTCCATGAGGAGGTCGTTGAAGACTTCAAGGCCGAGTACCTCGCCGGCCGTACGCCCAACCCGTGTCTGCGCTGCAACGAGAAGATCAAGTTCGCCGCCGTTCTCGACCGGGCTCTCGCGCTCGGCTTCGATGCCGTCGTGACGGGCCACTACGCCCAGCTCGTCACCGGCGCCGGCGGAGTGGTCGAGATGCACCGCGCCACCGACGACGCCAAGGACCAGTCGTACGTGCTGGGCGTACTCACCCAGCAGCAGCTGGCGCACTCGCTGTTCCCGCTCGGCGACACGACGAAGGACGTCGTCCGCGAGGAGGCCGAGCGCCGCGATCTTGCGGTCGCCAAGAAGCCGGACAGCCATGACATCTGCTTCATCGCCAACGGCGATACCCCGGGCTGGCTGCACGAGAAGCTCGGCGCCAAGCCCGGCACCATCGTCGACGAGGCCGGCGAGGTGCTGCGTGAACACGACGGCGCGTACGCGTACACGATCGGGCAGCGTCGCGGGCTGCGACTAGGGACGCCCGCACCCGACGGCGAACCGCGGTTCGTTCTCGACATCGAGCCGGTCTCCGGCACTGTCACCGTCGGTTCGCGGGAGGCACTCGACATCGACCGCATCGAAGGCATCCGGCCGCTGTGGTGCGGCAACCCGCCACCCGATGCGCTCGAGTGCACCGTGCAGCTGCGTGCGCACGGCGACGAATACCCCGCCACGGCAACGGTTCTGGGCGATCGGGTGGCGATCGACCTGCACGAGCCGGCGAGCGGTATCGCCCCCGGCCAGGCCGCCGTCATCTACGCGGGTACGCGCGTCGTCGGCAGTACGACGATCGCATCGACTGCGCGAGGCGGCTAGACACGACCACCAGCGCACCCGTATCAGCGCCCGCTCGAGGAAACGTCGGCGTTGGCGGACCGCGGCTCGTTCGTCCTCACTCAGGCACGCGCCTCGCAGTCGCTTGGCCGCGGCGCTATATCGGCGATTCGTAAACTCCGAGAGATAGTGTATCGTTGGTACACGTGGAGTCGGGTAGAGGTCGCTTGATCGAGGCGGCACGTTCGATGCTGACGGAGCAGCCGGGGCGTGTTCCGAGCACTCGTGCGTTGTATGAATCGGCAGGTGTCGCCGCTCCGACGCTGTATCACCACTTCGGCGACAAGGACGGTCTCTTGCAGGCCGTGACCGAGGAGGCGTTCGCTGAGTATCTGGAGCGCAAGCGCACGGTTCCGCGTAGCGGTGATCTTCTCGTCGACTTCGCGGCGGGTTGGGACATGCACGTGGGCTTCGGGGTGGAGAACCCGGCTCTTTATGCGCTCATGTACGGCAATGCGGCCCACCAGTCCCCCGCTGCTCAGACGGCCGAGGCCGAACTGCGTCGCGGTCTCGAACGGCTCGCGGATGCGGGACTGCTCTGCATGGGGGTGGACGAGGCAATCGCCATCACTACGGCGATGGCGATTGGCTGCGTCACCCGGCTGATCCACGACGGTGGATCAACGACCGGACCGCTTGCCGAGAGGATGCGTGCGGCGCTGATGTCCGAGCTGACAGGGCGCCCGCCAGAACTCGGTTCCTCCGAACACGCCGCGGCGCTGCTGCTCGCTCAGCTCGGCTCGGCTACTGCGCTGTTCACCTCGGCAGAGGAAGCACTGTTGAGGCAATGGCTGCGCACCCTCATCGAACGCGTCACCCCCGCACAAGACGCACCAGAACAAGGAGCAAAGAAATGACCATGTCCGCCAACGAGGGGTTCACGCCCACCCACTTGCTGGGAGGAACGGACCGGGTCGCGCGTCTCGGATACGGCGCCATGCAGTTGGCCGGTCGGGGCGTCATCGGACTTCCCGACGACGTGCTCGGCGCGATCGACGTGCTGCGCGGCGCCGTAGAGCAGGGAGTACAGTTCTTCGACACTGCCAACGCCTACGGGCCGCGCACAGTCAACCAACTCATCGGGCGGGCACTCAGCCCGTTCTCCGTCGACCTCGTGATCGGGAACAAGGTCGGCGCTCGGCGCGGTCCTGCGGGCGAGTGGTTGACCGACAGCCGCCCAGAGATCGTGCGCACCCAGGTCGAGGATGCCTTGCTCGACCTGCGGGCCGAGGCCAGTCCGCTCACCTACCTGCGTCTTTGGGGTGACAGCCAGGCGCCCGGGAACTCTCCCGAGGAGGAAGTGCCGCTCGAAGATGCGCTCGGAGCCCTCGTCGAGTTGCGCGACGAGGGAAAGGTTCGCCACATCGGTATCTCCGGCGCTTCGCCTGAGATGTTGGAGCGCGCACAGCGTCTTACGCCGATCGCGGCGGTACAGAACCGATTCAACCTGATCGATCGCAGCGGCGTCGAGGTGCTCGCGGCGTGCGAGCGTGACGGCATAGCCTACGTCCCCTACTTCCCCCTTGCGACCGGCATGCTCGGCGACCCGGCGGCTCTCACGCGACCAGCCCGGCGTCTCGGCGTCTCGACATCGGCGGTCGCCTTGGGCTGGTTGCTACGCCGCTCGCCTGTGATCATCCCGATCCCGGGCACCAAGTCCCTGGAGCACCTAGCGGACAACCTCCGCGCGATCGAGGTCGCGGCTGCGCTGACCGATGAGGAGGTCAGCGACCTGACGTCCGTCGAAGACGAAGAGTCCGCGTCCCTGGACACGATGTCGACCCGGATGATCGACTCGCTGACCCGCCGTCAATCGTCCGCGGCATAGACCGCGGAGTTCCAGCCACTCATCGTAACCAAACCGTGATTCGCCAGTTATCCCCTTCTGTACGTGACTCTCGGTCACGTAGGAGTGGACGGCCTCAATGGTGAGGCGGGAAGGCATACGGGATGAACGCTCAGTCGACCGATACGGGGCAACAGTGGGTACGCGTGTGGTTCGGTCAGCATGTGCTCGCCGACTACGCCGCCGAGCCCGCAGTGGCGGATCGGTACGCGGACGCGATGCGGCAACGGTTCATGGGATTGCGCGTGACGAGCGAGCCACTGCCGGACAACGAGTCTGAAGCGGCACCGCTGCCCAGTGAACGCATGTGGGAGATGACCGCCGTGTAGCTGGCGGCGACCGTCCGCGACAATCGACGGATGGCGACGAATCGCGAGCAGGCCGCAGGTTGGACCGGAGTCGGCTCCATGCCCGGCACGAACGTGCACGAAGCGGTACGGATCGCCGTCGACGAGTGCTCGGAGCTCGTGTTCCTGCCCGAGCTGCCCGGCCGAGGCGTGACCGCCGGGATGATCGGGCGTACCGCCGCGCTGCTCGTCGGGCTCGGCGTCGACCTGCAGCCCGCCGGCTGGCGACTCACGGACGCGTCCGGTATCGACCACCGGCGCGCGTCTTCGTTGCTCGCCGAGGACCTCGACGCGCTCGAGGAGCACACGCAGTCGTACGAGGGCCCGCTCAAGGTGCAGGTCGTCGGACCTTGGACGCTCGCGGCGGCCGTCGAGCGACCGCGCGGCGACAAGGTGCTCGGCGATCACGGCGCCCGTCGAGAGCTGGCGGAGTCGCTCGCCGAGGGTCTACGTGAGCATGTCGGCGACGTACGTCGCCGCACGCCCGATGCCGAGATCGTCGTACAGATTGACGAACCATCCCTTCCAGCCGTGCTGGCCGGGTCCATCTCGACCGCAAGTGGGTTCCATCGCCACCGAACGATCGATGCCCCAGCGGCGGATCAGGCGCTGCGGTGGGTCACCGACGCCGTGCGCGACGCGGGCGCGACGCCGGTCGCACATGTCTGTGCGCGAGACGTCCCCATCGCGTTGCTTGCCGGCGCCGGCTTCGCCGCGTGCGGCTTCGACCTGTCGTATGTCGAGTCCGGCGTACTCGATCCCTGGGCCGAAGCGTTCGAGTCCGGGGTCGACCTCTGGCCGGGCGTGATCCCGACGCACGAGCCCGACTCGCCGTTCAGCGACGCCGACGCGGTACGCCGGCTCGAGGCGTTCCTCTCCGCACTCGGCTTCGGACCCGAGCAGTACGCGGGCCGGCTCACCGTCACGCCGACCTGCGGCCTCGCCGGTGCGAGCCCGTCCTGGGCGGGGAGGGCGCTCGCCGCATCCCGCAAGGTCGCGGCCGGACTCGCCGGCTGAACGGCGCTGCCGGTCAGTGCTTCACCCGGAAGTCGATGAAGCGCTGCGGCGGAAGCGCCTGCAGGTACGACCCGCCCCGCGGGCGTACCTCGAAGTGCAGATGCGGCCCATCTGGTGCGCCGCGCTTGCCCGACAGGGCGATGCGTTGTCCCTTGCGTACGCGCGCACCGTCGCGCAGCAGCGCCTTGCGTACGTGGCCGATCAAGAAGTCGTGCTTGCGCGTGCGCACGATGAATGCACGTGAGCCGTACGCACTGCCGACCGTACCCTTGACGATGCGGCCGCGTACGTTCGAGCGGACGACGGTGCCGAGGGGCATGTCGATGTCCACTCCGTGGTGGATGCCCTGGCGTCCTGGGCACGAGGGATCGTGCGGATAGTACGGCGCCTTGGTGCAGCCGAAGTAGATCATCACCCGATGCGCCTTGGCGAACCACGGACTCCGGAAGCAGCGCTTGTCCTTGGTCCAGAACCGTGGCGTGCCGTCTGAGGTGTGTGCGGGCCCGACCTTGCAGGCGGGTTTCGACGGACGGGAGGCGGCGGGTGCTGCGGCAGACGTGCTCGTCATCTCGGACGACTCCTCCGGAGCGCGAGCGGAGGTCGGCGGCCCGGGCCGGGCATCTCCCGAGGGCTCGGTGTCGGCCGCGCAACCCGCCAGGACGAGGCCGGCTGCGGCGATCGCGAGCAGCTGTCTCATGCCCCGAACCTACGACGCCGAGTCGACGGTCGCCACCTCGAGGGGTTCGATCTGGTCGCCGGACCGCAGCGGGCCGTACGTCTCGGGGATGAGGCGGATGCCGAACCACACCTTGCCGTCCCAGCGGCGATGCCGCGCGAGCGTCCGGGTCGGTTCCTTCGAGCCGGTGAGCGTGTCGGCGTCGATGGTCGGCAGCACGCAACGATCGCAGTGCTCGCCGAAGCGGAAGGTGACGCCGCCGATTCGTACGCGGCGCCACGCGTCCTCGGCGAACGGCTCGATGTCGCCGGCCACGACGATGTTGGGGCGGAACCGGCCGATCGGGATCCCCGACTCGTCTGAGGCCGTCAGCCAGTCGTTGAGGCGTGCCATCGACGCCTCGGTTGCGAGATGGACGGGGCCGGCGTCGGCGAGGCTGAGTGGTTCGCCGGGCAGGCCTCCGTGGCTCGCGCCGATCGGTCGCCGTGCGGGGTCGTCGAGCCGGACGAGCCGCGCCTGTTCCTCGACGACCTCCGATACCCACGCGTCGGCTTCGGGCGTCGAGGAGGTGGCGGTCGTCAAGCGGGAGAGGTCTGTCGCGACGTCCGGAGCGTGATCCGGTCGAGGCACGAGCAGCGGAGGCAGCGAGCCGTCGCGGTACGAGAGCTTGAGCCCGCCCGTGCCGTCGGGCTCGGGCAGCGCGTGCAACAGCCGATGGCGCTCTCTGGCGGTCAGTTTGTGGCCCGACGCGTCAACGACCATCCACCGGCGATCGTCGCGGAGTCCTCCCGGGCACACCTCGGTCGACTCGACGGCCATGCCGGCCATCGACTTGACCGGATAGACGTGGAGGGACGCGACGCGCATCCGTCGAGCATAGGTGCCCGCTTGTCCGCCCCGCGCTATACCGTATGAACACCATGACCGACGAGACGACGCCGACGCCGGCCACCGACGCCTCCGCGAGCCTCAAGCAGCGCCATCGCGAGCTCACCGAGCTGATCGAGGACGCCCGCGAGCGCTACTACGTGCAAGACAGCCCGACGCAGTCCGACGCCGAGTACGACGCGCACCTGCGCGAGCTCGAGGAGCTGGAGGAGCAGCTTCCCGAGCTGCGTACCCCCGACTCGCCGACGCAGACCGTCGGCGGGTTCGCCTCCGAGGCGTTCTCCGCGGTCGAGCACCGCGAGCGGATGATGAGCCTCGACAACTGCTTCAGCCACGAGGAGCTCGAGGCCTGGCTGGCCCGCGTCGAGCGCGAGGTCGGCACCGGGTCGGACTTCCTGTGCGAGCTCAAGGTGGACGGCCTCGCCGTCAACCTCACGTACGAGAACGGGCGTCTCGTGCGCGCCGCGACGCGCGGTGACGGCAGCGTCGGCGAAGACGTCACCGCCAACGTCGCCACCATCGACGGGATCCCGCATCGGCTCCGCACGAGCAAGGAACACGCCGTACCGTCGCTGGTCGAGGTGCGCGGCGAGATCTACTTCCCGACCGCTGCGTTCGAGGAGTTCAACGAGGCGTGGAGCGCGTCCGGCAAGCCGCCGTTCTCCAACCCGCGCAACGCCGCCGCCGGTTCGTTGCGGCAGAAGGACTCATCGGTCACCGCACAGCGACCGTTGCGCATGGTCTGCCACGGCACCGGTGCGCGCGAGGGGTTCACCCCGCAACGGCAGTCGGAGTCGTACGACGCACTGCGCGCGTGGGGCCTACCGACGAGCGAGCACGCGAAGGTCCTGCCGGACCTTGCGGCGGTGCAGGAGTTCATCGACCACTACGGCGAGCATCGCCACGAGGTCGACCACGAGATCGACGGCATCGTGATCAAGGTCGACCAGGTCAGCCTGCAACGCCGGCTCGGGTCGACGTCACGGGCGCCGCGGTGGGCGATCGCGTTCAAGTACCCGCCGGAGGAGGTCAACACCAAGCTGCTCGACGTCGAGGTCAACGTCGGGCGTACCGGCCGGGTGACGCCGTACGGGCGGATGGAGCCCGTCCGCGTCGCCGGCTCGACGGTCGAGTTCGCCACGCTGCACAATGCGTCCGAGGTCGAGCGCAAGGGCGTACTCATCGGCGACACGGTCGTCCTGCGCAAAGCGGGCGATGTCATCCCCGAGATCGTCGGCCCGGTCGTCGACCTCCGTGACGGCTCCGAGCGGGCGTTCGAGATGCCGACGGAGTGCCCTGCATGCGGTACGACGCTCGCACCGTCACGCGAGGGCGACGCCGACATCCGCTGTCCCAACTCGCGTACCTGCCCGGCGCAGCTGCGCGAGCGGCTGTTCCATGCCGCCGGTCGAGGCGCCTTCGATATCGAGGTCCTCGGCTGGGAGGCGGCCACGGCGCTGCTCGACGCCGGCGTTCTCGAGGATGAGAGTGGTCTGTTCGCGTTGCGCGAGACCGACCTGCTCGAGGTCGGACTGTTCACCCGGGCGGCGAAGAAGTCCGAGCGCGAGGACGGCGCGGGCGAGAAGGTGCTCAGCCAGAACGGTCGCCGGCTGCTCGACAACCTCGAGTCGGTCAAGAGCCAACCACTGTGGCGCGTACTCGTCGGGCTGTCGATCCGGCACGTGGGGCCGACGGCCGCACGGGCACTCGCCGGACACTTCGGCGACCTGCAGTCGATCGAGGACGCCGACCTCGAGACGCTCGCTGCCGTCGACGGCGTCGGCCCGACGATCGCCGAGGCGGTGCACGAGTGGTTCCAGGTCGACTGGCATCGGCGCATCGTCGAACGCTGGCGCGAGGCCGGCGTACGCATGGCAGACGAGCGCGACGAGTCGACCCCTCGTACGCTCGAGGGCCTGACGATCGTGGTCACCGGGTCGTTCGAGAACTACTCGCGCGACCAGACGAAGGAGGCGATCCTCGCCCGCGGGGGCAAGGCGTCCGGCTCCGTGTCGAAGAAGACCGACTACGTGGTGGTGGGCGAGTCACCCGGATCGAAGGCAGACAAGGCCGAGGACCTCGGCGTACCCGTCCTCGACGAGGCGGCCTTCACCGAACTGCTCGAGAACGGCCCGCCCGCCGAGAGCGAGTAGGCACGGCGCGACGAGTGCGCCACTGTCACGGTCGGCCCGTTCGCCGGTGGAACACGCCGAGCCCGTTCGTGCTGCCGTTCTCGTCCTTGTTGAACCATTCGACCGTGACCTGGGCGGGCCGACCACGACGGAAGTGCTGGAAGGTGACCTTGGAGATCGAGCCGAGTGGGGCGTTCTCACCTCTCGGGGTGTACACGAACCGGTTGCCGTCCCAGTGCCGGAGTACGAACGTCATCGAGTCCGGCCCGAGCCTGATCCGCAGTCGGCCGGATGCCTTCTCGACGTCCATCGGTCCGACGTACGGGCTGTTGTAGGTTCCGGTGTAGTCGGCGAGTCGCTGAGCCGGCGCCGGGTGTGCCGGAGGATGGTGGCCGACCAGGGACCCCACCGGATCGGATTCGGCACCGAGCGCCGCACTGTAGAGCTTCCACCACGGTCGCTGGATCGAGCCGAACTGCGCCAAATCGGCGAACTCCGCGTTCAGGGTCTCGGCGACACCGGTGGGCGTCGCATTCGTGAGCGTGACGATGGCGAGGTCGAGGTCGGGGATGGCGACGTAGTTCGTGCCGGTGCCCAGGTAGAACGCGCCGGAGTGGGAGAACTGGGTGTGCCCGGCCTGGTTCACGCCGACGTTGAAGCCGTAGCCGTAGAAGCCGGGATGGGCGCTCGGGTCCGACGGCGGGCTGGACACGCTCTGTGGTGTCAATGCCGGAAGCAGCGCTTTCGGGCTCGTGATCGTGGTGTCCTCGTACGTTCCGTTCGCCAGGAGCATCTCGAGCCATGTGCTGATGTCGTTCACGTTCGAGCTCGCCCCGCCGGCGGGCGACTCCGGGTCCGCGTCGCGCAAATATTTGGCGACGTACCGGCCATCGACTTCGACGTGACCGCGTGCGCGGTTCGGACGCCGAACGAAGTCAGCGAAGCGTGAGCTCGTCGAGTCCATGCCGAGCGGGCGGTAGAGAACGCGGCGCGACAGGGTCGCCCAGTCCGTGCCTGCGGCTTTGGCCACCGACTGCGCGCCGGCGGTCAAGCCGTAGTTGCTGTAGGCATAGGTACTTCGGAACGGGTTCAGGGGTTGCAGTCGCAGCCGCTTCAGGATGGATCCGCGGGCGTACCCGATGTCCTCCAGCAGGTTGCCCGACAGACCCGGCAGCCCGGAGCGATGCGAGAACATGTCGCCGATGGTCACGTGCTTACTCACGTACCTGTCGGCGAGCCGGAACCCCGGCAGGTTCCTGACGACAGGTGTGTGCCAGCCGACCGATTTGTGTGTGACCTCGTGTGCGACGACCGTCGCCGCGAGCGACTTCGACACCGACGCGAGCTGGAACACCGTGTTCGGGTTGACCGTTGCGGGCGATCCCTCGCGTCGTACGCCGAATCCCTTGGCGTAGACCTGCTCACCCTGGTACACGACGGCGACAGCCATGCCTGGGATATCACTCTTGGCCATCAGCTCCTCGGCGAGACCGTCCAGCTGGTCGATCGCCCGTTCGACACGATCGGGTCGTGAATCGGCCGCGGCCGTTTCCGGAACTGCCGACGCGTTCGTTCCGCCGGCCGCTGCCGAACCGATCGCCGTCGCCGCGGCGACGACACCGACGATCGCCGTACGCCGCCTGCTGCTCGTGGATCTCTCCCGCACGATGACCACCTCGCGTGTACTCGTCCCGACCGGGACCGAGCGGAGGGGTCGGTGGGCATTCCGCGATCGAACGTGCCGACAGATCCGCGTGGTCCGAACACTACGCTCGGGCCGGCCGGCTCAACCTACGATTGCCCGATTTGATCGGAACACCTGGCATCTGTGGCTGCGCACGCACCGGCAGGTCTCCGACCCGCGATCGTGCGGCTCGTACCCGTCAGCGCCGGGAGTCTCGCTCTCACCTCGTTGGATGCTCAGCCGGGCGTGCGGGCGAGGTTCGCGCGCAGGAAGCGGCCGGCCGCGTTGAGAGCCTCGTCGGCTTCGTCGAGCATGCCGGCGAAGCCGACGAACACGTGCGGAACATCCGGAGTGACCTCCAGGGTGACCGGAACACCGGCACTGGCGGCCCGGGTCGCGAGCCGAGTGGCGTCGTCGAGGAGGATCTCGTTGCCACCGACCTGGATCAGCAACGCAGGGAAGTCGACGAGGTCGGCGAACACCGGGCTGATGCGCCCGTCGACCAGGTCGTGGTCGGTTCCGTAGTCCCGGGCGCGGCGTCTGAGCCCGTGGGCGGTGAGCGACGGGTCGTCGTCCGCCTTGGTGGTCATGCTTTCGCCGGTCGTCGTCAGGTCGACCCACGGGGAGGCGACGTACGCGGCGGCAGGTCGCGGTAGACCGGTCGAGAGGATCTCCAGGATGGCGGCGAGGGCAAGGCCGCCGCCCGAGGACTCTCCGGCGAAAACGATGTCGTCCGCGGCGACGCCATCGTCGAGCAGCGCCTTGTACGCCGCGACCGCGTCCTGAACGGCCGCAGGATAGGGGCGTTCCGGGGCGAGCGCATAGTCGACCGACACCGCACGTGCACCTGCTCTACGCGCCAGTTCGGATGCCAGGCCTGCCGACAGGGCCGCGGACCCGAAGGCGTACCCGCCGCCGTGGAAGTAGAGGATCGTGCCCGTCGGGGTGACCCGGTCAAGGGTGATGGTGACAACCGGAACCTCACCCAGAACGGCGTGCTCGGTGTGCACGTCGTCGGGAAGGGGAACCGCCGAGATCAGGTCCGCGAAAAGCGGTCGCTGGTCATCGACCTCACCTCCCATGTCGAACGGGACGCTCCGGAGAATCTGGTCGACGGTGTCGCGTTGCTGCGTTGTCATGGGGTGTTCTCCTGGGTGGCCGGGGCAGAGGCGATGGCGAGGTTGAACATCGGGGTGTGCAGGGCGCCCATCAGGGCAGCGAACAGCAGGAAGTAGTGCTCGACGGCGCGCGCGGTCGTGATCGCGCCGAGGTCGATCTGTTGCGAAGCCGCCCACCCGAGATCGGTCAGGAGACCTGCGACGACCGACTTGGCGGCGGCATCGTCGCCCGAGAGGAACACGTTCGTCGGCGCCGGCAGCAGGGTCGGGTTCGCGCCGATCGCGCCGGCAAGCGTGTTGAGCGTCTTGACCACTCGTACGTTCGGGAGTGCCCGCTGCAGCCGCTCACCAAGGCTGGAGTCCGGATAGATCAAGTCCATCTCCTGGTTGACGGCATTGCCGATGTCGATCAGGACCCGATCGGCGAGCGCCTCGCCGAGCGGCGTGAGGGTTGCGAGCGAGTGGTCCGCGGCGAGGGCGCTGACGACGACGTCGCTCGCGGCGATGGCCTCGGTGTGGCCGACCGCCGGCGCGGGGAGGTCGGTTGCCGAGCCGGGCTCGCGGGATCCGAACACGACGTCGTGGCCGGCACTGATCAGACTCGTGCCGAGGGTGCGGCCCATGTGGCCGGTGCCGAGGATGGCGATGCGCATGATGTTCTCCTGTCCGGCGGCGTACCGCCCGGTGTATCGTTCTAATTTGAACAAGTAAGAACGTAGCAGGTAGTTCGAATTTGAACAAACGGGAGTCTTGTGGCCAAAGACCTCAGCGCCGATGAGCTTGCGGCGTACTTCGCGCTTCGCAATGCAGGCGATCGCCTGCAGCGGGCGGTGGCGCATCAGCTCAGGGCCTACGACCTGACCGAGGTGCAGTTCGCAATCCTCGCTCGGCTCGGCTCGGGCGCCGACGGCATCGGCATGAGCGAGCTGGCGCGGTCACTCGCGGTCACCAAGAGCGGGCTGACGTACCAAGCCGGTCAGCTGGCCGGTCGAGGGCTGGTCGCGCGTCGCGCGAGCCCGGCCGACGACCGGGCCGTGTTGCTCTATCCGACGCCGGACGGCAAGGCGCTCCTCGGCCGTGTCTTGCCCGCGCACGTCGAGCTCGTACGGGAGTTGTTCATCGACCGTGTCGATCCGGCCGACCTCGCGATCGTGCGTGACGCCCTCGCACAGGTTGCGCGGGACTGATGCGTGGGCCGAGCCCTACGCGGCGCACCGGATGCAGGTACGTGCCACGGGTCTGGCTTCGAGGCGACCCTGGTCGATCGAAGCGCCACAGCGCTCACAGGTTCCGTACGTGCCCGCGTCCAGCCTCGCCAGCGCGGCGTCGACCTCTCCGAGATGGTGCTCCGTCTGTCGGATGAGCGCGCCGACCTGCGACCTCTCGAAGGCGATCGTTGCCCCCTCGGGGTCATGCTCGTCATCACCATTGGCATCGCGTGAGCCCGCCACCACCCTGTCGAAGTCGCGGGTCAGGCTCGCCAAGCGTCGATGAGCCTGCTGGCTCTCGGTCTCGAGGCGACCACGCACTCCATCCATGGTTGCCAGTCTGCCGCGAACACCAAGCGCCGTCGTCAGGAGATGACTATCAGGACCGTCGATACGAGGGCGGCCGCAATCCCGAGACCCTGGGGCAGTTCGAGCCGCTCGCCGAGGATCACCCGGCCAACTGCCACGGGCACGACGGGGTAGAGCGACGAGATGACGACAGCGACGGTAATGAGCTCGGTTCGAAGGGCGAACAGGTACGCACCGAGCGCGGTCGCCGCGAGGGCACCTGCCGCAACGCTGAGAGCGAGAGCGGTCCAGGATGCGGCCGCCCGATCTCGAGTGGTCGGGGGTTCACGCATGAACGTCGCGGCAGCAAGCACAACCGTCGCGATGGCTCCGATTCGGCCGCTGAGGATCGGCCAGAGCCCGGCATGAGTGCCCGCCTGTGCGAGGCATAAGTACTGGAGTGCGATCCCGCCGCTCGCGGCGAGGCCGTCGAGGACGGGACCACGTGCGGCGGAGACCGGCTCCCTGGGCTTACTGCTGATGAGCCAGAGCGCTGGCAACGCAATCAGTACGCCGACCCAGGTCAGCCAGGGCGGGGTCTCGCCAAGTACGACGGCGCCGACCACCACCGGTAGCGCTACGCCCCCTACTGCGCTGACCGGTACGACAACAGACATCGCGCCACGACTGATGCCCCGGAAGAGGAACGCCATACCCAATCCGGTACCGACGCCCGAGCATGCACCCCAGGCCAGGTCGGCGGCGCTCGGCAACTCGTCGGTGGAGATGAGCATGATGAGCCCGGTGACACATAACGCGCCGACTTGCCCGATCAACGCGACTCGAACAGGGGAGAGGCGCCGAGCCGCGAGGCCGCCGAGGACGTCCGACGTCCCGTAGCTCATCGCTGAGAACAGGGCGAGTGCAATGCCCACTGGTCACGTCACGTTGCCTGACACTGCTCAGCGTGTCCAACCGGGCAGGGGGCAGACTTCGTACAACCCTGGCGATCGCAGAAGCGACAGATGTACTGGGCCCGCCCCACCTGGCCGGAGAGGTGCGTGAGGATCTTCTCCAGCAGCTCGGCCAACGCCCCCTGGTCATGCGCGTCGAGCGCCCCGATGACATCGACGAGCGGCGCGTTGCGGGTCGAGAGCAGTTGGTTCGCCAGCCGGTTTCCCTGCCGGGTCGGACGCACGGTCATCCACCGACGGTTGACGGTGCTCGGAACCCGCTCCACGAGGTCATTCGCTTCGAGAGCCTCCACCATTCGTGCGGCGGCCGGCTGGCTGAGGCCCACTCGTCTACCGAGCTCGCTCACGCTGAGTCCCGGGTTCGACAGCAGCGTGACGAGCGCTGCCGCGCTACTCGTACTGAGCTGTCCTACCCTTGCCGCATCACCCAAGGTCACATCGGTCAAGGCCAAGGCCGCGGCGCCAAGGAGATTGGCCGTCCGGTCCACATCATGCATAGTGCATGATTACATGCGCGGCGCATGATGCTCAAGCGTCGCGAGGCTTCGGCAGGCGATGAGTTCGGGCGCCACATCGCGTCCGTCAAGCATGAGCAGAAGCACGGCGGCGGTCGCCGCGCCTCTGGGCCGACACAGTGTTGCATCGAGGAGGAGTTGTCTTGACGAGAGAGCTGGTCTACACGGGATTCATGTCGCTCGACGGCGTAGTGGACTCGCCGGGAGGTGAGGTCGAGGGGCACCGCAGCGGTGGCTGGGTGATGCAGACCGAGTTCGTACCCGAGGCGTACTCGCTCAAGGGCGAGGAGCTTGGCGAGACGACGGCCCTGATGTTCGGGCGCCGCAGCTACGACGCCTTCGCGCCGATCTGGCCGGGATCGGAGGACCACGCGGCATACAAGGACCTTCCGAAGTACATCGTGTCGACGACGCTCACCGACGACGACCTCGTCGATGGCTGGGGGCCGATCACGGTCCTGCGCTCGGTGGATGACGTCGCCGCACTCAAGCAGGGCGACGGTGGGGCGATCTTCATCCATGGAAGCGCGGAGCTCGCCCGACGTCTCGCCGACGCGGACCTGATCGACCGGTACAACCTACTCGTCTTCCCTGTGGTCCTCGGTGCCGGGAAGAGCATCTTCAGCCACATCGATAGAGACAAGCAGAATCTGAGACTTCGAGAGTCCGCGACGTACTCGAACGGCGTCGCCAAACTCGTCTACGACGTCGTCTGAGCTCTCGCCCGCTTAGGCGGCTGGGGTCGTGACGGACGCGACGTAGGTTCTAGGGTGGTGCACCCAACCACTGTGTAGGAGCTTGTCGATGCCCGAGAAGAATCCGGATCCTCGGCCCGAGGCCGAACTTGATCCTGGCGCCAGCACGCAGATGTTCCAGGCGTTCGTCGACCGTCACGAGCCCGAGGAGTCCGCGGTGCCCCACTCGCGGGCGGTCTTGGTGGGCGTCGCTCTCGTCGGGCTCGTGATCGTGTTGGTGCTCGCCTGGTTCCTGCTCGGCTGAGTCTCCTGCGGGTGACGCGACCGGCCTGCGGGTCCCTCGGATGAGCGATGGCAGGAGAGGACTGCTCTCGTACTCTCGGAGTGATCCGATTCCCAGGAGCAGAACTCCGTGAAAGGAGCGCCCGGTGAGCAGTGTTCTGTCGGCGATCGACGACAAGCTGGCCGCCTGGATGGAGGCGCAGCCCGTCTTCTTCGTGGCGACGGCCCCGCTGTCCGGTTCGGGTCACGTGAACGTCTCGCCCAAGGGCATGGCCGGTACGTTCCGGGTTCTGGGGCCACACCGGGTCGCGTACCTCGACTTCCACGCCTCGGGTGTCGAGACCGTGGCTCACCTGCGCGAGCCGGGCAACGGGCGCATCTGTGTGATGTTCTGCGCGTTCGACGGTCGGCCGCAGGTCGTCCGCATCCACGGACGAGGCACCGTCGTGCGCAAGGACGACCCCGAGTTCGCAGAGCTTCGCCGGGCCTTCGGCAAGGACCGCGTCGTCGGCCAGCGGGCGATCATCGTGATCGACGCCGACCGACTCAGCGATGCATGCGGTTGGGCAGTGCCGGAGATGGACTTCGTCGCCGACCGGACGATCCTCGACCTGCACCAGGAGAAGAAGGGTGCTGCGGCGTACGTCGACTACGACGAGACCAAGAACGCCAGGTCGATCGACGGACTCCCCGCGATGACCCGCCATGCCGAGCCCGGCCAACCGGCCTGACCGTGGGTGCAGCGGTGCGCAAGAGCGCCGTCCCGTCCGAGCGGACTCGCTAGTGTCCGTCGGGTTGGTCCGGCGCGAACGGCCATTCCTCGAACGATGCGCACCGGCCGTCCGCGGCGAAGGTGAGGATCCACAGATCGCGCCACGCCCCGGCCGCCGAGGCTTCGTACTCGACGGTGACGCGCACGACTGCGGTATCGCCATCGACGGCAAGTACGTAGCTGGACAGACTGAACTCCTCGTCGGCGCCGCGGCGTTCGGACTCCCAGAACGGTGCGATCTCATCCAACCCGTCGACCGATCGCGCCCAGGGCGACGGACGGTAGCGCGCGTCGGGTACGAAGAGCTCCGCCAAGCGGTCGGTGCCGGGCGTACGCCAGAGCCGCTCGTACTGCTCGACCCAACGCTGCACGGAGGTGCGATCCATGAGTCTCCATCCTCCTCAGTCGGGTGTCCTGACCGTCACGAACGCAGGACCTTGTCCATGGCCTTGCCCTTGGCCAGCTCGTCGACCAGCTTGTCCAGGTAGCGGATCTTCTGCATCAACGGGTCTTCGAGATCCTCGACCCGCACGCCGCACACCACACCCTTGATCAGCGATGCGTTGGGGTTCAGGCGCGCGTCGGCGAAGAAGGCCTCGAAGGTCGTACCCGCTTCGAGGTGGCGGCCCAACGCCGACTCGTCAAACCCGGTCAGCCACTCGATGACCTCGCCGAGCTCGGCCTTCGTACGCCCCTTCTTCTCCACCTTGGTTACGTAGTGCGGGTACACGGACGCGAAGCTGGTGGTGAAGATGCGGCTCATGCTCGCCAGCGTAGCGCCCACGGTGGGTCCGGACATGCCCGCAGGCCCAGGCCGACCGGAGCACTAGGATGGCCCGGTAATCCCAGCAATCCACGAAGGGAATCCCTGCCCTCATGAGCGAGCAAGACGCCGCGGGAATCACCCGCGCCGACGTCGCCCACCTGGCGAGCCTCGCACGCATCAGCCTGTCCGACGGCGAGCTCGACCGGCTCGCGCCCGAGCTGTCGGTCATCCTCGACTCGGTCGCGGTCGTGTCCGAGGTCGCCGACGCTGACATTCCGCCGACGTCGCATGCGGTGCCGCTGAGCAACGTGTTCCGCGCCGACGAGGTACGCCCCGGGCTGACACCCGAGGAGGCGTTGGCGATGGCGCCGGCGGTCGAGCAGCAGCGATTCTCCGTCCCACGGATCCTGGGGGAGGAGCAGTGAACCTCACCGACCTCAGCGCGGCCGAGCTCGCCGCGCGCCTTGCCGAGGGCGAGGTCTCGTCGGTCGACGCGACCCGGGCGAGCCTCGAGCGCATCTCCGCCGTCGACGACTCGATCAACGCGTTCCTGCACGTCGATCCCGACGGGGCGCTCGCCACCGCCCGTGACGTCGACGAGCGACGCGCCGCAGGCGAGGAGCTCGGCCCGCTCGCGGGCGTACCGATCGCCGTGAAGGACATCATCGCGACCAAGGGTCTGCCGACCACCTGCGGTTCCAAGATCCTCGAGGGCTGGGTGCCGCCGTACGACGCGACGGTGGTCGCACGCATCCGCGCCGCCGGCATGCCGATCGTCGGCAAGACCAATATGGACGAGTTCGCGATGGGCTCGTCGACCGAGCACTCCGCGTACGGACCGACCCGCAACCCCTGGGACACCGACCGGGTGCCCGGTGGCTCGGGTGGCGGGTCTGCGGCGGCGGTCGCCGCGCGACAGGTCCCGATCGCGATCGGCACCGACACCGGTGGCTCGATCCGCCAGCCGAGTGCCCTCACCGGCACCGTCGGCGTCAAGCCGACCTACGGTGGCGTCTCGCGGTACGGCCTGGTCGCGATGGCCAGCAGCCTCGACCAGGCGGGGCCGGTGAGTCGCTCCGTACTCGATGCCGCCCTGCTCCACGAGGTGATCGCCGGTCACGACCCGATGGACTCGACCAGCATCGACCGGCGCGTTCCCGACGTCGTCGCGGCGGCCCGGCGCGGTGACGTCTCCGGGATGCGGATCGGCATCGTCAAGGAGCTCGGCGGCGAGGGCTTCCAGCCCGGTGTCGAGGCGCGCTTCGGCGATGTCGTCGAGCTGCTCACGAAGGCCGGCGCCGATGTCGTCGAGGTGTCGTGTCCGCACGTCGAGCACGCGCTCGCGGCGTACTACCTGATCATGCCGAGCGAGGTCAGCAGCAACCTCGCCAAGTTCGACGCGATGCGCTACGGCCTGCGCGTCGCCCCCGACGGTGTCGACGCACCCAGCGCCGAGCAGGTGATGGCCGCGACCCGTGACGCCGGTTTCGGCGACGAGGTCAAGCGCCGCATCATCCTCGGCACGTACGCGCTGTCCAGCGGCTACTACGACGCCTACTACGGCTCGGCGCAGAAGGTACGTACGTTGATCAGCCGCGACTTCGCGGCGGCGTTCGAGCAGGCGGACGTGCTGATCTCGCCGACGGCGCCGACGACGGCGTTCAAGTTCGGCGACATGATGGGCGACCCGCTGGCGATGTACCTGAACGACGTCGCGACGCTGCCGGCGAACCTCGCTGGCCTCCCGGGTCTCTCGGTGCCGAGCGGCCTAGCCGACGAGGACGGCCTCCCGGCCGCCGTACAGGTGCTGGCTCCGGCGACCGCCGACGACCGGCTGTACAACGTCGGCGTCGCGATCGAGCGAATGCTGCAGGAGAAATGGGGCGGGCCGCTGCTCGCCGGCGACCCGGAGCGGGAGGTACGCGCATGACCGCGGCGACGATGGTGTCCTTCGAGGAGGCCTTGACCCGGTTCGATCCGGTGCTCGGGCTCGAGGTGCACGTCGAGTTGAACACCGTCTCGAAGATGTTCTGCGGTTGCTCCACGACGTTCGGCGCGGAACCCAACACGCAGGTGTGCCCCGTGTGTCTCGGCCTCCCCGGTGCGCTGCCGGTGGTCAACCGCACGGCCGTCGAGTCGGCGATGCGCATCGGGCTCGCGCTCAACTGCGAGATCGCCGAGTGGTGCCGCTTCGCGCGCAAGAACTACTTCTACCCCGATATGCCGAAGAACTTCCAGACCTCGCAGTACGACGAGCCGATCTGCTTCGAGGGCTGGACTGAGGTCGCCGTCGACGGCGAGACGTACCGCATCGACATCGAGCGCGCGCACATGGAGGAGGACACCGGCAAGACCCTGCATGTGGGGGGCGCGACCGGGCGCATCCACGGCGCGGACCACTCGCTGGTCGACTACAACCGGGCCGGCATCCCGCTGATCGAGATCGTCACGAAGCCGATCGAGGGCGCCGGCGACAAGGCGCCGGAGGTCGCGCGCGCGTACGTCGCCCACCTGCGTGAGCTGGTGCTCGGCCTCGGCGTCTCCGACGTACGCATGGAGCAGGGATCGCTGCGCTGCGACGTGAACCTGTCGCTGCGCCCGGACGCCGAAGCGGCGCTCGGCACGCGTACGGAGACGAAGAACGTCAACTCGCTGCGCTCGGTCGAGCGGGCAGTCCGCTTCGAGGTCGGCCGGCAGGCCGGCGTACTCGACGCCGGCGAGCGGGTCGTACAGGAGACGCGGCACTGGCACGAGGACACCGGCGTGACGACCTCGGGCCGCGAGAAGTCCGACGCCGACGACTACCGGTACTTCCCGGAGCCCGACCTCGTGCCGATCGCGCCGTCGCGCGAGTGGGTCGAGGAGCTCCGCGCCGAGCTGCCCGAGCCACCCGCCGAGCGGCGCGCGCGCCTCCAGCAGGAGTGGGGATACTCCGACCTCGACATGCGCGACGTGGTGGGAGCGGGCGCGCTCGACCTGGTCGCCGAGACGATCGCCGCGGGCGCGGCGCCGCAGGCCGCCCGAAAGTGGTGGCTCTCCGAGCTCGCCCGGCGGGCCAACGAGCAGGACGTCGACCTCGCCGAGCTGGCGATCACCCCCGCGCAGGTCGCGGAGATCCAAGCGCTCGTCGACGCCGGGCGGGTCAACGACAAGCTGGCCCGACAGGTGTTCGACGGCGTGCTGGCGGGGGAGGGCTCGCCCGAGGAGGTCGTCTCCGCGCGCGGGCTCGAGGTCGTCTCCGACGAGGGTGCGCTCGGCGAGGCGGTCGACCGCGCGATCGAGGCGAACCCCGATGTCGCCGACAAGATCCGCGGCGGCAAGCATGCGGCGGCCGGTGCGCTCATCGGTGCGGTGATGAAGGAGATGCGCGGTCAGGCCGACGCCGGCCGCGTACGCGAGCTGATCCTGGAGAAGCTCACCTGAACGCTGAGGAGAGGATCCTGGCCGTGTGACGAGAGGATCCTGGCCGGCGGCATGGCCAGAACTCTCTCCTCACCGGGCCAGAACTCTCTCCTCACCTGGCCAGAACTCTCTCCTCACCGGGCCAGAACTCTCTCCTCACCGGGCCAGAACCCTCTCCTCACCGTGCGCCCTTGAACTCAACGTATGTTGAGGTTCTAGGTTCGGCGCATGACTGCCACCCAGGACCTCCGATTCACCGACAACGACGAGCGCGCGATCCGCGAGCTCGTGCAAGCCGCCCACGAGGCGCAGATCGACACCGTGACCCTTCCGGCGCTGCACAGCGCCGACGCGATCATCGTCAACATCGCCGGCCGCCGACTGTTCGGCCGCGACGAGTTCGTGGCCGCTATGGCGAAGGCCGTCGCGTCGCCGCTACGCGATGTCACCACGACCGTCGAGGTCGTCGACGTACGCCCCGTCACCGACGATGTCGCGATCGTCAGCAGCATCAAGTCCGTGCACGACGCGCGCTCCGAGCAATCCGGCGAGCTCCCCGAGCGGGGTGCGTTCACGTACGTGGTGACACGCACCGGCGAGGACTGGCGGATTGCTCTGGCGCAGACGACGCCGATCGCCGGCGGTTGAGCCGGCTCGGAAAATCGGTCGCCCGCGCATCCGGGGCGACATAGATTCGGATCATGGTGACCCAGGTCCCAGAGACCCGCCCGGATCGAAACGGCCTCAGCTGGCGGCAGTTGTCCGCGGGCGACATCGACCCGTTGCTCGCGCTCATCGAGAAGATCCAGACCCATGACCGAGAAGAGGAGCGCACCCGGCGGGCCGACCTGGAGACGATGACCAGGCAGTCGTGGGTGGACCTCGCGGCCGACAGCCGGGTCGCGGTCGACGCCGGCGGTACGTTTCGCGCGTTCGGGCGCAACGCGTTCCGCCCGG
Source organism: Solicola gregarius (assembly GCF_025790165.1). GTDB lineage: Bacteria > Actinomycetota > Actinomycetes > Propionibacteriales > Nocardioidaceae > Solicola > Solicola gregarius. The sequence continues at coordinate 352,433 of NZ_CP094970.1, read as the reverse complement.
GGGCGACGGAAACGGTCGCGGTCAGGCTCGAGGGAGGCGTCGATCCGCAGTGGCGCGGGCGAGGCATCGGGCGTGAGCTGCTGGCGTGGCAGCGTACGCGTGCGCTTGAGAACATCGCCGACCTTCGCGCCGCCGATCCGGTGGCAGCGGAGCTTCCGAGTCGCATCGGCGGCTTCGTCGAGGAGCAGGTCATCGAGCGGTCCCGGCTGTACGAGGCGGCGGGTTTCGAGGTCACCCGCTGGTTCCTCCAGCTGCGCCGCTCACTCGACCATGGTCGCGACGTGCCGCCGCTCGCGGTCGACGGCCTTCGGGTCGAGCAGTTCGGCGACCACCTCGCCGAGCGCGTACGTCTCGCGCACAACGACGCCTTCCTCGACCACTGGGGCTCGACCCCGTACGACGAGGAGGCGTGGCGTTCCGGCCTGCTGGAGGAGGAGGCGTTCCGCCCGGCGCAGAGCTTCGTGGTAATCGACACCAACGACCCCGACGAGGCGGTCGTCGCGTACGTCGTCAACTGCGAGTACGAGCACGACTGGGCGGCGCAGGGCTTCACCGACGGATACACCGACGTGATCGGCGTACGCAGGCCATGGCGCGGCTGCGGACTTGCCCGGCACCTCCTGGCCCTGTCGGCATGCGCCTTCGCCGACGCGGGCCACCCGTACGCGACGCTCGACGCCGACGCCGAGAACCCGAGTGGAGCGGTGGCGCTGTACGAGTCGGTCGGCTACGAGCCGACCCACCGCACGAAGTACTACTCGATCGACGTATGAGACGTACGAGCCAGCAGGCCGAGCAGCTCGGCGTGGATCTCGTCGGGGTACTCCATCGGCAGGAAGTGCGACCCGCGTAGCTCGACGACGCGCGCGTCGGCCATCCGCTCGGCGGCGGTGCCCATCGACCGGGCACCGGCGAGTACGTCCCAATGACCCGAGACGAACGTGGTGGGCACCTCGATGTGCGACAGCGACACGCGCGGATGCCGAGCTGCATGCACAGCGAGCCGCATGTACCAGTCGATATCGGTGGTCAGGAACTCGCGCACCGCCTCGCGTACGACCGCATCCGATGCCGCGGGGAGCATGAACCCGCTGTGCCGCAGCAGCCTCGTGGTGACCGGGTTCCAGGGCAGCCGCTTCGTCACGACCGACAAGGCCTTGCCCGTCGCGAGCATCGCCCACGCCGAGCCGACCGTGAGCGTGCGCGCGACCGGCGCGGGCACGTGGAACGGGCCGAGCATGGTGCTGAACGTGTCGCCGGGTACGCCGGCGACCGCGAGCAGCCCCTCCACACGCTCCGGATGGAGTGTGGCGAGCTCGAACGAGACGTTGACGCCCATCGACCAGCCCATGACCACGCATGAGTCGACACCGGCGTCGTCGAGCACGGCGATCGCGTCGTCGACGAAGTCGTCCATCGAGATCCGGTCACGGTCGGCCGGTCGCTCCGACCCGCCGACGCCGCGGTGGTTCCAGGAGATCACCCGCACGCCGCACCCCGGTGACAGCAGTGCGGGCCACGCGTACGGATTGGTGCCGAGGCCGTTGCACAGCAACACCGTCGGCCCCTCGGCGTCGTTGCTCCATGCCCGCAGCCGGGTGCCGTCCGCGCTGTACACGTCGTAGAAGCGCACGCGCGGAACTGCCGTCGGAGCGGCTACGGTTTGTGCGGTCATGTGGTCAATTGTCCCAGTACGAGGCGTCAGAGTTGCGACTCGGCCCCGTGTCAGTGGTGAGGAGTGCGATGTCGCTGGTCTGGCTGCCGTTCCCGCACGGTGATCTCGGAGATGCGCCCGAGTCGCTCGAAGTACGACACGTACGTCTCCGGCGAGCCGCCCGCCGGCATCGAACGCGTCGAGCTGTACGTCCCCGCGTACGACACGCTCTCGACGCCGATCGACCTTGGCGCGATCGTGCCGCAGATGCGCTCCCTTCGCGCCGTACAGACTCTGACGGCGGGCACCGAGCACGTCGCGCCGCACGTTCCGGACGGCGTGACGCTGTGCAATGCCCGCGGGGTTCACGACGCGGCGACGTCGGAGATGGCGATGGCGCTGATGCTGGCGTCGATCCGCCGGATCCCGGAGTTCGTACGCGCACAGCCGACGCACGAGTGGCGACACGACACCTCCGGGCCGGCGCTCGCCGACAGCCGGGTGCTGATCCTCGGGTACGGCAGCATCGGCGAGGCGCTCGCTCGTCGCCTGGAGCCGTTCGAGTGCGACGTCGTCAAGGTCGCCCGCACGGCTCGCGACGGCGTGCGGCCGATGTCCGAGCTGCCCGCGTTGCTGCCCACCGCGGACGTCGTGGTGCTGCTCGTGCCGCTGACGGCCGAGACCCGGCACCTGGTCGATGCCGGCTTCCTGGCCCGGATGCGCGACGGTGCGCTGCTCGTCAACGTCGCGCGCGGAGGCGTCGTCGACAGCGACGCGCTGCTGGCGGAGACCCGGAGCGGCAGGCTGCTCGCGGCGCTGGACGTCACCGAGCCCGAGCCGCTTCCGGCCGGCCATGGTCTGTGGGACTCGCCCGGCGTACTGGTCAGCCCGCACGTCGCGGGCGGCTCGACGGCGATGGTGCCCCGCATGCACGCGCTCGTCCGTGCCCAGCTGGCGAGGTTCGCGGCCGGCGACGACCTGCTCAACGTCGTGCGTTGACGGGTGCCATCACCCACCGCACGCCGTGCGTGACCGCGACCCCGCCGGCGCGTACGACCGTGGCCTCTGCCAGCGGGAGGTACGGCAGGCGCAGCGGCAGTCGGGCCCACCTCGGCAGCAACCCGACGGCGGCGGCCGAGAGCATCGCGTACGGCCCGCGCAAGGCGAGCGGCACGGGCGGACGCAGCAGCAGGAAGCGCGCCGTGCTCCGTGCGGCGGGCGTGCTCGCCAGCTCGGGGCGGTAGTCGTCGAGCGCGCGGTGGAGGTCGGCGACGGAGGCGGGCGGATCGTCGGCCCCGAGCGCGCGGGCGACCATGGCCGTTTGCGCGACGTACTCGTCACGCTCGGCACCGGTCAGTCGGCGGGAGCCGTAACGGTCGTGCGCGGCCAGGAAGCTGTCGACCTCGGCGATGTGCACCCACCGCAGGAGGTGCGGATCGTCGGCGGCGTACGCGCGACCGTCGGGTGCCGTGCCGCTGATCCGCCCATGGACGCCGCGTACCCGATCGACGGCGCGTTGCGCCTCGGTGGCGCTGCCGAACGTGGTGGTGCCGAGGAAGGCGGACGTACGCTGCAGCCGGCCCCACGGGTCGCCGCGGAATCCGGAGTGGTCGGCGACGCCTGCCATGGCGAGCGGATGCAGCGACTGCAGCAGGAGGGCGCGGAGTCCGCCGACGAACATCGAGGAGTCGGCATGCACGATCGTGACGGGGCTTCGCGGTGCGAACCAGCGTTCGCTCGTCGCGTGGTGGATCCGCTCGCGTCGCTCGAGGGCATCGGGGCCCGCCACCCGCGACAGCAGGGACAGTCCGAGCCGCATGCGTACGTCGCCGGGCGTGAGCACCATGGTGCCATGATCCCATCCCGTTGATCAATGTCCTGGAGTTGTTTATGTTCAATCAATCTCTGAAGATTGACAAGGCAGGATCAACGCAGGATGATTGAGCGAGTCGGACGATGAAGGGAGGCGGCGATGTACGTGATGACCGCCGACCAGCGCGGCAGCCGTCGGCGACCCGACGCCGTCCCGGGCGCGCTGAAGGCGCTCAACGCCGCGTACGCGGACGACCTCGTTCTCGCGTTCGATCGCACGGCCGGCGACGAGATCCAGGCACTCGTCGCCGAGTCGTCGGTCGTCGTCTCCGCCGTCGCCGATCTGGTCCGCCGGGGTGACTGGTGGATCGGCGTCGGCGTCGGCGCGGTCGAGACGCCGGTTCCCGATAACGTACGCGCCGGCCGCGGCACCGCATTCGTACACGCGCGGGCGGCCGTCGACCGGGCGAAGACCCAGCCGACCGGGCTCGCCGTCGTCGGCGACGACGAGCCTGCCGCCACGCGGTCGGAGACCACGCTGTGGCTGTTGGCCGGCCTGCTGATGCGACGCAGCGATGCCGGCTGGGAGGCGGTCGATGCGATGGCCGGCGTCGGCCGGCAGATCGACGCCGCGGCGCGGCTCGGCATCACGCCGCAGGCGATGAGCCGTCGGTTGCGCGTGGCAGGGTGGGCCGAAGACTCGCGGGCGCGCGACCTCGCGGCGTGGGTGCTCGAGCAAGGGGAGGATGCATGACCGCTTACGTGCTGGTCGTCGTGGCCGCGGTGGCTGCCGTCGTCGCGTGGGCGTTCGCGCGAGGGCCGGGTGTTCGCACAGTGTCGGCACTCGGCATTGCCGGCCTCGCGGGTGTCGCGGCGATCGCGACGCTGTTCGAGGATCCGCTCGCCGGCGACCAGCGGCCGGTGTTCGTCCTGTTCGGCGCCATCCTGGCGATCGCGGGCGGCGCCGTCGTCACGACCGCCGTCTTCGCCCAGATCGACGGCGCGGCGGGAGAGGCGGACGACTCCGGGTCGATGCACGCCGCCGGCGAACTGCTGCGCGGAGGGGCCTGGATCGGCGCACTCGAACGCTTCTCGGTGTTCCTCACCCTCGCCGCTCGCTGGCCGGAAGGCATCGCCGTCGTCCTCGCCGTCAAGGGCCTCGGCCGGTACGCCGAGCTGCGCAGTCATGCCGGCACGGGCGCGGCCGAGCGGTTCATCATCGGCAGCCTGGTCAGCCTCGCCTGGGCGGCGCTCGCCTCGTACCTCGTGTTCGAGCCGTACGTGATTGCGCGCTGAGCACCTACTCCTCGAGACGGGCTCGGGTCCGGTCGGTGATCTCGCGCTCGGAGTCGTAGTACGCGAGGCCCCACTCCGCGACCAGGGCGGGGAATCGCATCGCCTCGTCGTCGCCCAGCGACTTTCGTACGGCCTCGAGCTCCGCCCGGCGGTCGGCGAGTGCGGCCGCGTACGACTCGAGAATCCGGATGACGTCGGTCGGGCGCATCAGGTGGCCCATGAGCAGGCGGAGCGCGACCGGATGCTTCAGCACCGGGAAGTCCGGCGCACTCTCGGAGAGCCAGTCCGACAGTCGGTCCGTTCCCCTGGCGGTGATCCGGAAGCGTCTCGTCGTACGCCTGCCCTGCCGGGCCGAGACGGCCTCGACCAGACCGCCTCGGGCGAGCCGGGACAGCTCGGAGTAGATCTGGCTCATCGCCGGCGAGGTCCAGTAGAAGCGCAGCGTGACGTCGGCGCGCTGCTTGAGCTCGTAGCCCGTGAGCCCGTGCTCCGACGTCTGCGCTGTCGAACGCGAGCAGCCCGAGCAGCGCGTACGAGGTCGTCGACAGGTCTTGACTCATCCGCCGCATCGTACTATTCCTATTAGGAACATGCGCGGCGAGAGACACCCGAGGAGTGCACAGGTGATCACCCAAGTCGACTTCGTGTCGATCAATGTTGCCGACCAGGAGCGCGCGAAGCGCTTCTACACCGAGGTGCTCGGCTTCGAGCTGCTCAGTGACCAGCCGATGGGCGGACCGGACGACGCGGACGGCCCACGCTGGATCGAGGTCTGCCCGCCGGGTGCGTTCACGCGCGTCGTGCTGTTCGCCGACGCCGACGCCGCCGGCGCGTTCGGGCCGTGTGTGTTCAACACCGACGACATCCTCGCGACCGCGCGTGACATCGAGGCGGCCGGCGGCACGGTCGTCGAGCAACCCACCGAGGCGCCCTGGGGCGGCTGGTGGGGACGATTCGAGGATTCCGAGGGAAATGAGTTCGGTATGAACCAGCGATCATTGGCGTCGTCATGAGTACGAGCGGCGGCGCGATCATGCTGGTCGGCACCCGCAAGGGACTGTGGGTCGGCCGGTCAGACGCGTCGCGTACGAAGTGGGAGTGGGACGCGCCCAACTTCTTGATGTCCGAGGTCGCGTCGTGCGCGATCGACAGCCGCACCGACCCGCCGCGGCTGCTCGTCGGGTCGATGAGCTGGCACTGGGGCCCGCAGGTGCTGTACTCCGACGACCTCGGTACGACCTGGCAGGGCCACGAGTCCAGTGCGGTCGCCTTCCCCGAGGACACCGGGTCGTCCCTGGCACGCGTCTGGCAGCTGGCGCCGGGTCCTGCCGACCAGCCGGGAACGGTGTACGCCGGCACCGAGCCGTCGGCGTTGTTCCGCTCCACCGACGGCGGCCGGAGCTTCGACATGGTGCGCGGGTTGTGGGACCACCCACACCGACCGAACTGGCATCCGGGCGGAGGCGGCCAGGCGATCCACACCGTGCTGCCGCATCCCACCGACCCGGCACAGGTGACCGTCGCCATGTCGACCGGCGGCGTCTATCGTACGAGCGACGGCGGTACGTCCTGGAACCCGGCGAACAAAGGCATCGTGGCGGACTTCTTCCCCGACGACCAGACGCCCGAGTACGGCCAGTGTGTACACAAGGTGACGCGGCATGCCACGGCACCCGACCGACTGTTCGCACAGAACCACGGCGGCGTCTATCGCTCCGACGATGGCGGTGAGCAGTGGACGTCGATCGCCGAGGGACTCTCGAGCGACTTCGGCTTCCCGGTGGTCGTGCATCCGAGCGACCCCGACACGATCTACGTGTTCCCGGTCGTGAGTCCCGAGGAGCGCTTCCCGCCCGACGGCCGTGCTCGGGTGTGGCGCTCGCGCGACGCGGGCGACACGTGGGAGGCGCTCGGCGAGGGCTTGCCGGACACCTTCTACTCGGCGGTGATGCGCGATGCGATGTGCGTCGACTCCGGAAGTCCCGCGGGGGTGTACTTCGGGGGTCGCGACGGCTCGGTGTACGCGAGCAACGACGACGGCGACACCTGGTTCGCCGCCGCCGAGCATCTGCCCGACGTGCTGTCGGTACGCGCGGCCGTCTACTGAGCGCGTCCGCGTTCCGGCGACCTCGGGTGGGTTTCGGTGGGGGAAAACCCACCACAGGTCGCCGAGACGCGGACGCTCACCAGGGCACCAGGCCATCGCGGTCGGTGAACGTGCCGGTCCGCGCATCGTCGGGCGCCATCGTCGCCATGGCGACGATGGCGTCGGTGCCTTCCTCGACCGACTGGGGTCCCTGGTGGTTGTTGAAGTCCGTCCCGGTGTAGCCCGGGTCAACGGCATTGATCCGCATCCGCGGGTACGCCTTCGCGTATTGCGTGGTGACCATGTTCAGTGCGGTCTTCGACGACGTGTACGTCAGGGCGTTCAGCGTCGACTCGAGACGCTCGGGGTCGCTGGTCACGGCGATAGACCCCATGCCGCTGCTGACGTTGACGATCATCGGGTGCTCCGACTGCTCGAGCAGCGGGACGAACGCCCGCGTCACGCGCACGACGCCGTACACGTTGGTCTCGTACACCTCGTGCAGGTGCTCGGGCCGGGTCTCGGCGACAGACACCCAGGATCCGCCGATGCCCGCGTTGTTGACGAGAACGTCGAGGTGGCCGTGCTGCTCGCGGACGTACTCGGCGGCGGCGTCCACCGACGGCTGGTCGGTGACGTCGATCGGCACGTACGTCGCGCCGAGCTCGTCGGCCGCGCGCTTTCCGCGGTCGCGGTCGCGGGCGCCCACGTAGACCTGATGTCCGGCGGCGATGAGCCGCCGTGCTGATTCGTGTCCGAGGCCCTTGTTCGCCCCGGTGATGAAGGTGATCGTCATGGGTTCAGCGTGTGGCGGATCGACGGCGCCGGCCAGCGACCGCCTTTCCTAGGACTACCGGTCCTACGCAGGGCACCCGGCGACGGGCGATACTGACCGGGTGAGCCCGCGACGATCCGAACTCGGAGACGCACTACGCAACTGGCGCGACCGGCTGTCGCCGGAGGCCGTCGGTGTGTCGACGTACGGACAGCGGCGTGCGACCGGCCTGCGGCGTGAGGAGCTGGCATCGCTGTCGGGCCTGTCGGTCGACTACGTGACCCGGCTCGAACAGGGCCGCTCGTCGAACCCGTCGGCGCAGGTGCTCACCGCGCTCGCGCGTTCGCTGCAGCTGAGCCGAGACGAACGCGACCACCTGTACGTGCTCGCCGGGCAGGCGCCGCCGCGTAGCGGGGTCATCGATGCGCACCTGACACCCGGCGTCCAACGCCTGCTCGCCCGGCTGGAGGAGTTCCCCGTCGGCGTACACGACCCGGCCTGGAACATCGTCGCGTGGAACCCCCTGTGGGAGGCCTTGGTCGGCGAGGCCGCCGGCGCCACCGTGCGCGACCGCAACATCGCGTGGCGGCACTTCACCGGTGCCGCCGGTCGGGTCGTCGTCGACGCCGACGCCTGGATCGCGATGGAGGGAACCATCGTCGCGGACCTGCGCGCCTCGCGGGCGCAGTATCCGAACGACGACGGCCTCGCGACCCTGATCGCGGACCTTCGATCGGTCAGCGCGCGGTTCGACGAGCTGTGGCAGAGCAACGAGGTCTCGACCCACGTCGCGGCGCGTAAGAGCTTCGACCATCCGTCCGTCGGCCGGATCACCCTCGACTGTGACGTGCTGACTGTGCATGACAGCGACCTGCGGATCGTCGCGTACACCGCCGAGCCGGGCAGCGCGGACGCCCAGAAGCTCGACCTGCTCAGGGTTGTGGGTACCCAGCGGCTCAGTGGCTGAGGGCCGGCGCGTCTCGGATCGTGCGACCGCCCCTGCACGGCGCGTACGTGGCGGTCGTACGCTCTGACGCATGGCCCCCGACATCAAGCCCCGTAGCCGTGACGTCACGGATGGACTCGAGAAGACCGCCGCGCGCGGCATGCTGCGCGCCGTCGGAATGGACGACGAGGACTTCACGAAACCCCAGATCGGCGTCGCGTCGAGCTGGAACGAGATCACGCCCTGCAACCTCTCCCTCGACCGGCTCGCCGACGCGGTGAAGTCCGGCGTACACGAGGGCGGCGGGTATCCGCTCGAGTTCGGGACGATCTCGGTGTCCGACGGTATCGCCATGGGACACGAGGGCATGCACTTCTCGCTCGTGTCCCGCGAGGTCATCGCCGACTCGGTCGAGACCGTGATGATGGCCGAGCGGCTCGACGGCTCGGTGTTGCTTGCGGGCTGCGACAAGAGCCTGCCCGGCATGCTGATGGCGGCGGCCCGCCTCGACCTCGCCAGCGTCTTCCTGTACGCCGGCTCGATCATGCCCGGCCAGGTCGACGGCAAGGACGTGACGATCATCGACGCGTTCGAGGCCGTCGGGGCCTGCCTGCGCGGGCTGATCTCCCGTGACGAGGTCGACCGCATCGAGCGGGCGATTTGCCCGGGGGAGGGTGCCTGCGGCGGGATGTACACCGCCAACACGATGGCGTCCGTTGCCGAGGCTCTCGGCATGTCGCTGCCGGGTTCGGCCGCGCCGCCCGCGGTGGACCGCCGCCGCGACGGCTTCGCGCACAAGTCCGGCCGGGCCGTGGTCGGGATGCTCGAGAAGGGCATCACCGCGCGCCAGATCATGACCAAGGATGCGTTCGAGAACGCGATCGCCGTCGTGATGGCGCTCGGCGGCTCCACCAACGCCGTCCTCCACCTGCTGGCGATCGCTCGCGAGGCCGAGGTCGACCTGACGCTCGACGACTTCAACCGCATCGGCGACTCCGTACCGCATCTCGGCGACCTCAAACCGTTCGGCAAGTTCGTCATGAACGACGTCGACAAGGTCGGCGGCATCCCCGTCGTGATGAAGGCGCTGCTCGAGGCCGGCCTGATGCACGGCGACTGCCTCACCGTCACCGGGAAGACCATGGCGGAGAACCTCGCCGACGTCGACCCGAACGTCGACGGCGAGATCATCCGGTCGATGGCGAACCCGATCCACAAGACCGGTGGGCTGACCATCCTGCACGGCTCGCTCGCACCCGAGGGTGCCGTCGTCAAGAGCGCGGGTTTCGACAGCGACGTCTTCGAGGGCACGGCGCGCGTCTTCGAGCGCGAGCAGCATGCGATGGACGCGCTCGCCGACGGCACGATCCAGGCCGGCGACGTCGTGGTGATCCGGTACGAAGGCCCGAAGGGTGGCCCGGGCATGCGCGAGATGCTCGCGATCACCGGCGCCATCAAGGGCGCCGCACTCGGCAAGGACGTCCTGCTGCTCACCGACGGGCGGTTCTCCGGCGGCACGACCGGGCTGTGCGTCGGTCACGTCGCGCCCGAGGCCGTCGACGGAGGCCCGATCGCCTTCGTACGCGACGGTGACCGGATCCGGCTCGACATGGCCAGGCGCACCCTCGACATCGTCGACGTCTCCGCCGACGAGCTGGAGTCGCGCAAGCAGGGTTGGCAACCGCTGCCGGCGGTGTACGAGCGGGGCGTCCTCGCGAAGTACGCGGCCCTCGTCAAGTCGGCCGCGCACGGCGCCGTCTGCGGGTAGCGATCGGGGCGTAACCGGTCTCCAATGGTTGCGATCGGTTACGCCCAGGTCCACTAGGAAGCGATCGGGGCGTAACCGGTCTCCAATGGTTGCGATCGGTTACGCCCAGGTCCACTAGGAAGCGACCGGGGCGTAACCGATCGCAAACCGCGAGCACACGTACGCTAGCCCGCATGGACCCCGTCGAGGCACTGCGCGAGATCGCCTTCTGGATGGAGCGCTCGCGCGCTGAGACGCGTCGCGTGCAGGCGTACCGCAAGGCGGCGGACATCGTCGAGGACCTGGGCGACGACGAACGCGAGCGGCACGCGAAAGCCCGGTCCTGGTCGAGTCTCACCGGCATCGGACCGTCGACGGCGAAGGCGATCACCCAGGCCGTCGCCGGGCAGGAGCCGACCAAGCTGGTCGACCTCAAAGCCGCCGCCGAGCCGATCGGCGGTGGTTCGGAGCTCCGCCGCGCGCTGCGCGGCGACCTGCACCTGCACTCGGACTGGTCCGACGGCGGCAGTCCGATCGAGGAGATGATGCGGCGCGCGGCCGCGCTCGGGCACGAGTACGTCGCGCTCACCGACCACTCGCCGCGGCTCACCGTTGCCAACGGACTGACCGCGGAGCGCCTCGAGAAGCAGCTCGAGGTGATCGAGGGGCTCAACGACGAGCTCGCGCCGTTTCGGATTCTCACCGGCATCGAGGTCGACATCCTCGACGACGGCTCCCTCGACCAGCGCGAGGACATCCTCGCGCGTCTCGACATCGTGGTCGCGAGCGTGCACTCGAAGCTGCGGGCCGACTCCGCCACGATGACGCGGCGGATGGCCACCGCCGTCGCCGATCCCAACGTCGACGTGCTGGGCCACTGCACGGGCCGCCTGGTCGAGGGTGCGCGCGGCACGCGACCGGAGTCCAGCTTCGACGCCGAGGCGGTCTTCGATGCCTGTCGTACGCACGGCACGGCCGTCGAGATCAACAGCCGCCCGGAGCGTCGCGATCCGCCGATGCGGCTGCTGCGGCTCGCGGTCGAGCTGGGTTGTGAGTTCTCGATCGACACCGACTCGCATGCGCCCGGCCAGCTCGACTGGCAGGGGTACGGCTGCGAGCGCGCCGAGCGGGCGGGCGTCACCGCCGACCGGATCATCAACACGCTGCCCGCGGACGACCTGCTCGCGTGGACCGAGTCGTAGCGCTGAGACGCCGATCTCGCCATGCGAGACAGACGGTCTCGCGGCTTGACCGATGATGTGCGGCGGGTGGAACGTGGTCTCGTGCGTTTCATTCTTCTCGTACGCGATTGACGCGATGACCTGACAGCAGGTCCCGCGTCCCCCTCGAATGCCTCCCGGCCGAGGGGCTTTTTTAATGAGAACTGCCTTATGCGGGCGGTATCTCATCAAGGGCAGTCGGACGGGTCGCCGAGACGGTGAGACGAGCATGGTCCGCAAATAAGGAAGGACGCCATGGGCGAGCAGATGACAGGGGCGCAGAGCCTCATTCGTGCACTCGAGCATGCGGGCGTCGACACGGTATTCGGCATCCCCGGCGGTGCCATCCTCCCCGCGTACGACCCGATGCTCGACTCGCAGCAGATCCGGCACATCCTCGTACGCCACGAGCAGGGCGCGGGGCATGCCGCGCAGGGGTACGCGGTCGCGACGGGCAAGGTCGGCGTCTGCATGGCGACGTCCGGTCCCGGCGCCACCAACCTGGTGACGCCACTCGCCGACGCGAACATGGACTCCGTGCCCCTGGTCGCGGTCACCGGCCAGGTCGCGAGCGGTGCGATCGGCACGGACGCGTTCCAGGAGGCCGACATCCGCGGCATCTCGATGCCGATCACCAAGCACAGCTTCCTCGTCACCGACCCGGCGGACATTCCGCGGGTGATCGCCGAGGCGTTCCACATCGCGTCGACCGGCCGTCCCGGACCCGTGTTGGTCGACATCGCCAAGGACGCGATGCAGAAGCAGACGACGTTCGAGTGGCCCGGCGAGATCTCGATGCCCGGCTATCGGCCGAACCCGCGCCCCCACGGCAAGCAGATCCGCGAGGCGGCGCGGCTGATCAACGCGTCGCGCCGGCCCGTACTGTACGTCGGCGGCGGCGTCATCAGGGCACGGGCGAGCCAGGAGCTGCGCGTACTCGCGGAGATGACCGGCATCCCCGTCATCACGACGCTGATGGCCCGGGGCGCTTTCCCGGACTCCCACGAGCAGCACCTCGGCATGCCGGGTATGCACGGATCGGTGGCGGCCGTCGCGGCACTGCAGCGCAGCGACCTGATCGTCTCGCTCGGCGCCCGGTTCGACGACCGGGTGACCGGCAAGCTGGACTCGTTCGCACCCGACGCGAAGGTCATCCACGCCGATATCGACCCGGCGGAGATCTCGAAGAACCGCGTCGCCGACGTACCGATCGTCGGTGACTGCCGGGAGGCGATCGCCGACCTCGTCGTCGCGTTGCAGGTCGAGCACGACAGCGGCAACCGCGGCGACTTCGGCGCCTGGATGACGATGATGCGGGGGCTGTCCGAGCGCTATCCGCTCGGGTACGACAAGCCGGAGGGCGACACGCTCGCGCCGCAGCAGGTGATCCAGCGCATCGGCGAGATCGCCGGGCCGGGAGCGACGTACGTCGCGGGTGTCGGACAGCACCAGATGTGGGCCGCGCAGTTCGTCTCGTACGAGCGGCCGACGTCGTGGATCAACTCCGGTGGCCTCGGCACGATGGGCTTCTGCGTGCCGGCCGCGATGGGCGCCCAGGTCGCCCGGCCCGATGAGGTCGTGTGGGCGATCGACGGCGACGGCTGCTTCCAGATGACGAACCAGGAGCTCGCGACCTGCGCGATCGAGGGCATCCCGATCAAGGTCGCGGTGATCAACAACTCCTCGCTCGGCATGGTCCGGCAGTGGCAGACGCTGTTCTACGACGAGCGGTACTCCAACACCGACCTGCACACCTCGGCCGGTGCCCGGCGCATCCCCGACTTCGTGACGCTCGCGGAGGCGTACGGCTGTATCGGACTGCGCTGCGAGCGACCCGAGGACCTCGACTCGACGATCGAGAAGGCGATGGCCATCCAGGACGTGCCGGTCGTGATCGACTTCGTCGTGCATCGCGACGCGATGGTGTGGCCGATGGTCGCCGCCGGCACCAGCAACGACGACATCCAGATCGCGCGCGACATGGCGCCGACGTTCGAGGAGGACGAGCTGTGAGCGTGCGGGACTTTGAATGTGTTCCTGCGAGGACGACTCGAACCATCCAACGCTGCGAGGAGGATGAGCTGTGAGCAGGCATACGCTTTCCGTACTCGTGGAGGACACGCCGGGTGCGCTGGCGCGGGTGTCGAGCCTGTTCATGCGCCGCGGGTTCAACATCGACTCGCTCGCGGTCGGTCCGACCGAGATCAAGGGCGTCTCCCGGATGACGATCGTGGTCAACGTCGAGCAGCTCCCGCTCGAGCAGGTCACCAAGCAGCTGAACAAGCTGGTCAACGTGCTCAAGATCGTCGAGCTCGACACCGACTCGTCGGTCGAGCGCGAACTGGTGCTGGTGAAGGTCAAGGCCGACACCTCGACGCGTAGCCAGGTGCTCGAGACGGTGCAGCTGTTCCGGGCCAAGGTCGTCGACGTCGCCCCCGACAGCGTGACGATCGAGGCGACCGGCGATCGCGGCAAGCTGGACGCGATGATGCGCGTACTCGAGCCGTTCGGCATCCGTGAGCTCGTCCAGTCGGGACTGGTCGGCATCGGCCGGGGCGGCCGTTCGATCAGCGACCGCGCCCTGCGCCCCGTACCCGGTCCGCCGCCGAGCGGCCAGGTCGGCTGACGTACGCAACCGTAAACAGCACAACCGAAGGAGACACACGTGCCCGAGATGTTCTATGACGACGACGCCGACCTCACGGTGATCCAGCAGCGCAACGTCGCTGTCCTCGGATACGGGAGCCAGGGTCACGCGCATGCCTTGTCGCTGCGCGACTCCGGTGTCGACGTCCGCGTCGGCCTCCCCGAAGGATCGAAGAGCCGCGCGAAGGCCGAGGCGGAGGGCCTGCGCGTCGTGACGCCGTACGAGGCCTGCGAAGAGGCCGACCTGATCGTCGTACTCGCTCCGGATCCGGTGCAGCGGTCGTTGTACGCCGAGGCGATCGAGCCGAACCTGGTCGATGGAGACGCGCTGTTCTTCGGCCACGGCTTCAACATTCGCTACGACTACATCAAGCCGCCGGCGGGCGTCGACGTGTGCATGGTCGCGCCGAAGGGGCCCGGCCATCTGGTGCGCCGCGAGTACGTCGAGGGGCGCGGCGTACCTGTGCTCGTCGCCGTCGAGCAGGACCCGTCGGGCAACGCGTGGCCGCTGACGATGGCGTACGCGAAGGCGATCGGCGGGACCCGTGCGGGAGCGATCAGGACGACGTTCACCGAGGAGACCGAGACCGACCTGTTCGGTGAGCAGGCGGTGCTGTGCGGCGGCGTCTCGCAGCTCATCCAGAGCGGTTTCGAAACGCTGACCGAGGCGGGCTACCAGCCCGAGGTCGCCTACTTCGAGTGCCTGCACGAGCTGAAGCTGATCGTCGACCTCATCTATGAGGGCGGCATCGCCAAGCAGCGTTGGTCGGTCTCGGACACCGCCGAGTACGGCGACTATGTGTCGGGCAAGCGGATCCTGGGCGACGACGTGAAGGCCCGGATGAAGGAGGTGCTGACCGACGTACAGAACGGTGCGTTCGCGCAGCGCTTCATCGATGACCAGGACGCCGGTGCCCCGGAGTTCAAGAAGTTCCGCGAGGAGGCCGCGAAACACCCGATCGAGGCCGTCGGCAAGGACCTGCGGGCCCTGATGGCATGGGTCAAGACCGGTGACGACGACTACACCGAGGGCAGCGCCGCCCGCTGACCCAACCGCCCCGTGGGCATGACGTTTGCGCGCGACACGCCGGCGCGTCGCCACTCGTACGTCATGCCCACGGGGCGGCTCAGGCCGCGGCGGCCTCGTACCGTTTCAGCAGGTCGGCACCGTCGCGCGGGCGATCCGTCGGCTCGGTGGCGAGGCATTGTTCGGCCAGTGCGAAGACGCCAGGACCCAGTACATGCAGGCGGTCGAGGGCCCCGGCGTCGTAGTCGTGGTTCAGGATCCGGTGCCAGAGCGCGATCGGGTCGTCGCTTCGGTAGAGGTTGTCGCCGGACGCAGCGAACGCGAGGGAGGCGGCCCAGTTCCACACATCGGATGCCGCCGTCGCGGTCGTACCGCGGAGCCGTTCCGGTGAGACGTAGCTCGGGCTGCCGATCACCAGGCCGGTGCTGGTGACTCGCGTCTGGTCGCCCAGATGCGCGAGCCCGAAGTCGACCAGGCAGGGTCCGCTCCGCGACCAGATGATGTTCGACGGCTTCACGTCGCGATGGACGAGGCCGTGCTGGTGCACGGCGGCGAGTCCCTGGGCGAGGCCGTGGGCGAGGGCCTCGAGGCCGTCGGCCTCGAGCGGCTTCGTGCCGCGTACGTGCGACGCGAGATCGGGCCCTTCGATGGCGGTCATCGCGATGTACGGGGTGTCGCCCGCGACTCCACTGTCGACGACGCCGACGACCCGTGGGCTGTCGATGTGGCGCAGCGCCTGCATCTCCCTGAAGAACCGTCGGCGGCTGTCGGCGTCGCCGGCCAGCGCGGGGGAGAGGACCTTGAGCGCGACCTGGCCGCCTTGTGGCGACGTCGCCAGGAACACGGTGCCCATCGCGCCGGAGCCGAGGCGCCCGTGGACCTGGTACGCGCCGATCACGGTCGGGTCACCCCGGCGGGGCGCCTCGCATCGCAGCATCGGTGTTGCCGCGGTGACCATCGTCTGGCTCGACGCATCGATCGCGTGCTCGGCGGGCACCGGGATCGCGCGGGTGCCGCCGGCGTGCTCGGCGGCCACCGGTTCCGGCGCGGGCGGTTGCGCCGATGCGGCGAGGCGCGTCGGCGGCTCGGGCTGAACGCTGGGTTGGTGGCGGGTGGGGGTCGGCTGCGCGGACGGCGCGTACTCGCCGGTCTGCTGGGCGGGAGCGGGAACAGGGCGCTCGGAGGTGTCGAGCAGCCCGGCGACGAACACCTTCGGTGCCTTGCCGATGGCGACGACCATGGCGATCACGACGACCCAGACGAGGTACGCGGCGGCGTACGCGAGCACCAGCGGACTTGCGGCGGTCAGGGTGGCGAGGAGCACCAGACCGCAACCGATCGCGTACAGCGATGGCGCGTACGAGAGTGTCGGCCGGGCGAGCCGCCACGACGTGGTGATCCGGGTCGCGAGGTAGGCGAGTAGCACACTGGCCAGCCCGAGGCCGCCGAAGACGAGGATGAAGCCGGTGTCGGTTCGTGATCTGTCGGCGAAGAGGACGAGATCCTCGAACGCCGTCTCGGTGCCGGCGTCGGCCCAGGCGTCGACGTACGCGGAGGTCGAGCCGGATGCGAACGCGAACGCCACGACGGCCGGCACGACGTACGCGATGGCGCGCATCACGGGGCTGATCCCGTGGATCGCGTGGGTGCGGTTGATCAGGGACCACTCGGCGCGGTGTGGCTTGCGTCCGGTCCAGCGGCGTGCCTGCTGGCGAACCATGATCCGGTCACGCGTCTGGGTCATGACGGTCGCCGTCGCCGGCGCCGTGATTCCCGCGACTACCGCGGCGAGCAGGAACAAGCCGACGCCGACCGCGACGCGCGGGGGAGCGCCGAGTGCCTCGCAGAGCGAACTCAGGGCCGACCAGATCCAGAACACGAACGTTCGCAAAGCACTACCCCCTCTTCGGTCGCTTTCGTCGCCAGGTCCACGGCGCCGCGGACTGCCCGTATCGGTCGGGCAACCTATCCAGAGTAGTTGACGGGGTGTCCGTCTCCGGGGTTCCGTCACCCCGATCGGCGTGCCGAGATCTCAGGGTGGCGCGCGGGTGCTTCCCGATGCCGGTGCGGTGCGTCGCCCGGAAGGATCGAGCGCGTTGCCGAACGAAGGAGTCGCACCCAGATGCGGACGTCACGCCGACTGAATACGATTGTTGCGGGTTTGAGCCTCGCCGGCCTGCTCACCGTTCCCGTTGGGAACGCGCAAGCGCAAGGCGTCGGGGCCGCCTCGCGCGACGACCTGCCGCCGCTGGATCCCGGCCCGATCGAGGAGGTCCTCTCCGACCTGCCGGCGGACGACATGACCGGAGCGCTGATCTCGGTCACCGGTGACGCCGGCCGCTGGTCGGACACGGCCGGAGTCTCCGACATCCGCACCGATCGCCCCGTGCGACCCGACGGCCTGTTCCGAGTCGGGAGCGTCACCAAGGCGTTCACGGCGACCGTGGCCCTGCAGCTCGTGGAGGAGGGAGAGCTGCGCCTGAGCCGGCCAGTACAGCGTTACCTCCCTGACCTGTTGCCGAAGCGGTACCCCACGATCACGGTTGGCGAGGTGCTCAACCACACCAGCGGACTGCCGTACTCGATGTATCCGAAGGAGAGAGACCCGCGTTGGTTCGTCCGGCACCGGTTCCTGGCGAGGTCTCCGCGGGAGATCGTCGCCAACGCCGCCAAGCACCCCATGGTGCACAAGCCGGGCGTTGCGCAGCGCTACAACGGCGTCAACTACTGGATCGCGGGGCTGCTCGTCGAGAAGGTGACGGGACATTCGTACGCCCGTGAGGTCCGAAACCGCATCACCCGCCCGCTGGGTCTGCGCGACACGTACGTGCCGGTCTTCAACAATCCGCTGATCCGTGGACCGCATGCGCACGGATACGTCAGGGTGGGCGAACGCCTCGCCGACGTCACCGAGCAGAGTCCGTACGCGTGGGCCGAGGGCGGCATGGTCTCCAGTGCCGCCGACCTGCGGCACTTCCTTCGCGCGCTGCTCCGCGGCGCCCTGCTCGCACCGGCCCAGCAGCGCAAGCTGTTCGAGCTACCGGACGTCCCGTACACGGGCGACGACTCCAACTGCTCGATCGGGCCGAACGCGGGTCGGGCGTGCTACAGCATGGGTCTCACGAACACGGTGCTGCCGAACGGCGTATCGCTGTGGGGTAAGAGCGGCTCGGTCCCCGGCTACACGACGGCCGCGTTCGCGACGCGTGACCTCGAGCGCGTGCTGGTGTACAACCTCAATCCGACCGGCAACCAGGACGGTTCGGAGGCCCCGTACGTACAGACGATCGTCGCCGCGTTGTTCGACCCGGAGCTGCTCGAGCAGGGGTCTTAGTCGGCGTGCCGGGTGAGCACCTCGGGACCGTCCTCGGTGATCGCGAGGGTGTGTTCGGAGTGCGCCGTACGCGAGCCGTCGCCCGAGCGGATGGTCCAGCCGTCGGGGTCGTACACGATCTCGTTGGTGGTCGCCGCGAACCAGGGTTCGATCGTGAACACCAGCCCTGCTCGGATCCGCAGGCCGCGTCCGGCCCGCCCCGTGTTCGGTACGGACGGCCGCTCGTGCATCGTGTGTCCGACGCCGTGGCCGCCGAACTGGTCGTTGACCGGATACCCGTACGCGGCGGCGACGTCGGCCACGGCGGCGGACACGTCGCCGATCCGGTTGCCGACCCTCGAGGCCTCGATGCCGGCGGCCAGGCCCTCTTCCGTGGCGCGGATGATGCGTACGTCCTCGTCGCGGGGCGTACCGGCGATCACGCTGATCGCGGCGTCGCCGACCCATCCGTCGACGGACACCGCAAGGTCCATGGTGAGCAGGTCGCCGTCCTTGAGCCGGTACGACGTGGGAAGCCCGTGCAGGACGGCGTCGTTGACGGACAGGCAGATGACGTTGCGAAACGGGCCTTCGCCGAACGACGGCGCGTAGTCCCAGTAGCACGACGCGGCACCGCGTTCGCGGATGAGCCTGCGCGTGTGGTGCTCGAGGTCCATCAGGTTGACGCCGACGTCGACCATGCCCCGCAGCTCGGCGAGCGTCTCGCCGACGAACCGCCCGGCCGGGCGCATCTCCGCTATCTGACGCGCGGACTTCAACTGGATCAACGTGCCTCCTCGTCTCTTGGTATAGTAATACCAGAGTCGCGCTCAAACGGCGCTCGTACCCCTGAGGTGATGGCATTGGTTCGCAACCCGCTTACGCCCGAGCAGATCGACGCCGGGCGACGCCTCGGCCGGTTCCTGCGCGAAGCGCGCGGCGAGCGCAGCCTCGGAGAGGTCGCCGAGGCGGCCGGCATCTCGCCGGAGACGCTGCGCAAGATCGAGACCGGGCGCCTCCCCTCGCCGGCCTTCGGAACGGTCGTCGGCCTTGCCGGGGCCGTCGCCGTCGACCTCGACGAGGTCGCGGCGGCGTGGCAAGGGCTCGTTGCCGCGAGCGGTGCTCCATGACGCGCCGGTCGAAGAGAATCGGCGTTTGGGCGCGGATAGCGACCCAAATGCAGATTCCTTCCTCGCCACGGCCGGAGCCGGTACCGAACGGCACGGCAACGATGAAAGTGGAAGCGAAATGGTCGGGAAAGCCGACCGGCAACGCGGGCAACCCCGAGACGGATCCTCGTCGCCGCCTAAAGCGCCGAAGTAGCAACCCCAGCGCGCCGGAACCGCCGGAACCGGCGCAATGAAACCGCCCCACCTCACCCCAGATTCTTCGGGCGCGCGAAGCACAGCACCGCGACGAGGCCGATCACGATGACGCCGGCGGGAAGCAGCAACGAGTCGGCCATCGCCTGGCTGAACCCGTCGTGCAGGAACTCCGGCAGCTTGCTCACGCCGGCTTCGGACGCCCCGGCGCCGCCACCGGCCGCCGGTAGTTCCGCGGTGAGTCGCGCCTGCATCAGGGCGGCGATGCTCGCGCTGCCGAGTACGGCGCCGATCTGCCGCGTGGCGTTGTAGACGCCCGCACCCGCACCTGCCTGGTGCATCGGCAGGTTGCGGGTCGCCGTCGAACCGAGCGGCGCCCACATGAAGCCGTTTGCGACACCGAGTCCGGCGATCGGCAGCAGCAGGTGCCAGATCGGTGCATTCGGTTCCATCGCCATGCTCAGCCACGCCAGCGAGATCGGCAGTGCGAGCAGCCCCACGCCGGCGACGTACCGCGGATGCACTCGGTCGGTGAGCCGGCCGACGAACGGAGCGAGTACGCCGCTGATCACCGCCATCGGCACGAGCAGCAGCGCGGACTCGGTCGGACTGAGACCGCGCACTGCCTGCGCGTACAGCATCAGCGGGAACCCGAGCGAGGTGACCGCGAACCCGACGGTTGTGATCGCTACGTTGGCGAGCGAGAAGTTGCGATCACGGAACAACGCGAGGGGCAGTAGCGGCTCGTTCTTGTTCACGGCCTGCCAGGCGATGAACAGCCCGATCACGACCAGGCCGGTCGCGATGAGCGACCACACCGAGATCGGTCCCGTGATGGTGCCCCAGTCGTACTCCTCGCCTTCCTGGATGCCGAAGACCAGCAAGAACATGCCGATGGCGCTCAGCGCGACGCCGAGGAGGTCGAACCGGTGCACATGCGTCGGCAGCTTCGGGACGAGGCGCCATGCCAGTACGAATCCGACGACCCCGACCGGCACGTTGATCAGGAAGATCCATTCCCAGCCGAGCCCGTCGACGAGTACGCCGCCGAGGATCGGGCCGACCAGCACGGCGACGCCCGCCGTCGCGCCCCAGAGGCTCATCGCCTTGCCACGTTGGTTGGCCGGGAACAGCCGAGTGATGACGGCCATCGTCTGCGGCGTCATCATCGATGCGCCGAGCCCTTGGACCACCCGGGCGATGATGAGCTGGTCGATGGTGGTCGTCAGCCCGCACCACAGGGATGCCAGGGTGAATACTGTCAGGCCGACGAGGTAGACGTTCTTGGGGCCGACCCGATCACCGAGCCGTCCGGTGATGAGCACCGGAACGGCGAACGCGAGCAGGTACGCGCTGGTGACCCAGACGACCTCGTTCACGTCGGCGCCGAGGCCGTCCATGATCGCCGGCGTCGCGACGGAAACGATGGTCTGGTCGACCAGGATCATGAAGAAGCCGAGGACGAGCGCCCAAAGCGCCGGCCATGGGCGGTAGTCCGGATGTTCCGGGTCGCGCTCTGAGTTCAGTTCCTGCCGTGTGGCCACGGAAGGTCCCCCTTTTCGATACGAGAAACGGTGGTGCGCAACCAGTCGCGCTCGGCGACGTTCTTGGTGCGCAGATAGTCGGCCGAGAACCAGTACGCCTCGTACACATCGGCATCGTGGGCGTACTTGATGAGGTGGTCGGTCTCGGCGATCAGCTCGTCGAGGCCGGCGACGCGTGCCTTGATGGCCGCGACGGCGTCCTCCTTGGGAAGGTTGTGCAGCTCGCTGAGTGCGAGCGGGAAGATCGGGTACTCGTTGACCGGCGTGCGGACGGAGTCGTCGATCCACGTGACCAACGTGCTCCTGCCGGAGTCGCTGATCGCGTACGTCGTGCGCTCCGGGCGGTTGCCCGCGCGCTCGGTGCCGGTGGCCTCGACGAGCTCTCGGTCCTCGAGGCGCTCCACCACGTGGTAGAGCGAGCCCGGTCGTACCTTCACGATCCGGTCCTCATGACGCTCGAGCAGCAGCTGGTACATCTCGTACGGATGCATCGGTCGCTCGTTCAGCAGGGCGAGTACCGAGATCGACAACGGCGTGGGAAATGCCGGCAAGGTGGCCCCCTCTGTTTCCAGCCCGAATATTCCGCCCCGAACAATAGCACGCAGGTCGCCGAGGTACGGCGTCCCGCCGATAGCGGGGTGCCCTATTGGCAGGACGGCGTACCTCGGCGGGGAGTACGACGTACGTCAGCGGCCGGACCAGCGCGGCTGGCGCTTGTCGGCGAACGCGGCGACGCCTTCGGCGAAGTCGGCCGAGCCGTAGACGGCGCCGATCACGTCGGACGCGTCGACCTCGCCGGCATCGGCGTGCAATCGGCGCAGGGTCTCCTTGATCGACCACAGCGTGAGGGGCGCATGGCCGAGCAGTCGCTCGACCATGTCATCCGCCGCGGCAGTCACGTCGGCGGCGACCTCGCGTACGAACCCGCACGCCTGCGCTTCCGCCGCATCGACGAAGCGCGCGCTGATCAGCATGTCGACGGTACGCGCGTGGCCGAGCTGGCGTTCGAGCAACGCCAGCGTCGCGGCCGACAACGTGTTGCCGAGCGTACGAGCGATCGGGACCCCAAAGCGTGCATCCGTGCCCGCGATCCGTACGTCCGCCGCGGCGGCGATCGCCAGACCACCGCCGACGCACGGACCGTCGACCGCGGCGACGACTGGCACGTCGACGCGGAGCAGCCGGCCGACCGTCGCGTCGATCGAGCGCTCGTACGCGACGCCCTGGGCGCCGTCGAACCCGTCGAACTGCGCGATGTCGGTGCCGGCGACGAACGCCGCGCCACCGGCGCCCCGCAGCACGAGCACCCGGATGGCGTCGTCGGCGTCCGCGCGATCGCATGCGGCGACGAGTCCGTCGTACATCGCGTGCGTCATCGCGTTGCGTGCATGTGGGCGGTTGAACGTCACCCGCAGCGCGGCGCCGTCTGCCTCCACGATGAGCTCGTCGGTCATCGGCTCTCCTCGGTGCGCTCCACGCCGAACTCGGCGAGGACGCGTTCGGTCGCGTCGCCGAGCAGCGGGCCGGCGTTGTCGCGACGGACGGGCGTACGCGACAGCCGCATCGGCGAACCGATCTGGCGCACGCCGCCGACGGTCGGGTGCGGTGCGTCCCAGAAGAAGTCCCGCGCATCGAGCGCCGGATCGGAGAACACCTCGTCGTACCGGTGGATCGGTGCGCACGGTACGCCCGCCGTCGCCAGTGCTTCGATGATGATGCTGGTGGGCATCCTCGACGTCACCCGCTCGATCTCGGCGATCAGCGCGTCGCGGTTCTCCATGCGTCCCGAGTTGTGCGCGAAGCGCGCATCGTCTCGGATGTCGTCGAGGCCGAGCGCCTCGCAGAACGCGGCCCACAGGCCCGGAGTGTTCGCGCCGATCGTCACGTGTCCGTCGGCCGACGTGACGGCTTGGTACGGCGCCTGCGACTGGTGCGCGGATCCCTGCGGGCCGGGTACGGTGCCGTCGCCGAAGTACCGGCCGGCCTCCCAGACCGCCAGCGAGACACCGGACTCGAGCAACGACACGTCGAGGTGCTGCCCGCGCCCGGAACGGTCGCGTTCGCGCAGCGCCGCGACGACCCCAAGAGCGACGTAGAGGGCGCTGGTGAGATCGCAGACGGGTACGCCGACCTTCGCGGGCCCGGCATCGGGGAACCCGGTCACGCTCATCAGGCCCGAGCGCGCCTGGGCCATGATGTCGAGACCGGGCAGGTCGGCGAGCGGGCCGTCCTGACCCCATCCCGAGGCCGATGCGTAGATCAGGCGTGGGTTCTCGGTGCTCAGGTCGTCGTACCCGAGGCTCATCCGCTGCATCGCGCCGGGGCGAAGGTTCTCGATCAGTACGTCGGCACCCGCGACGAGCCTCCGGAACGCGTCCGCGTCCTCCGGCGACTTGAGGTCGAGCGTGACCGACTCCTTGTTGCGGTTCAACCGCAGGAACGACGAGCTTTCTCCGCCGACGAACGGAGCGTTCTCGCGCACGAAGTCGCCGCGTCCGGGCGGCTCGATCTTGAGCACCCGGGCACCGAGGTCGGCAAGCTGCATCGCTGCGAACGGTGCCGCGATGAACGAGCCGACCTCGATGACCGTGATTCCCGAAAGCGGCATGTCAGCTCCAGGCCGCGTCGCCGGAGCCCTCACCGGCTCGCGTGCCTCCGCATCCCGACCGGCTGCGTTACGGTCACTCATAGGAGGATCCACTCCAATCTCGCTCCCGCGCCTTGCCGGGTCGGGCGCGGAGACCCGCTCCCGTATCGGTGCGGGCTCCGGCGACACGACCTAGTGGTCGACCACTGCTCGGTACGCCGGCAGCGTCAGGAAGTCGGCGTACTCGTCGGCAAGGGCGATCTCGGTGAAGATCCGCCGAGCGAGCGCGTAATGCCCCGCGTCGAACGCCTCGTCGCCAACCGTCGTACGGATCTTGGCGTACTCGTCGTCGACGATCTCCGCTACGAGATCCGTGGTCAGCGTGGTGCCGTCGTCCAGCTTGGTGCCGTGCCGAACCCACTGCCAGATCTGCGAACGCGCGATCTCCGCAGTTGCGGCGTCCTCCATCAGGTTGTTGATCGCGACCGCGCCGCCTCCACCGAGCCACGACGCGAGGTAGAGCAGGGAGACCTGCACGTTGTTGTGTACGCCCGCGAGGGTCACGTCGCCGGGTGTCGTAGTGACGTTGAGCAAGGCGGCGGCGTCGGCACTCACATCGTCGCGCTGCTTGGACACCTGGTTCGGACTATCGCCGAGTACGCCGTCGAACACCTCGCGGCACAGCGGCACCAGATCGGGGTGGGCGACCCAGGAGCCGTCGAATCCCTGCCCGGCTTCGCGCTCCTTGTCCTCTCGTACCTTGGCGAACGCGACCTTGTTGACCTCCTCGTCGCGACGGCTCGGGATGAACGCCGACATTCCGCCGATCGCCATCGCCCCACGCCGGTGGCACGTCTTGACCAGCAGCTCGGCGTACGCGCGCATGAACGGCGACGCCATCCCGACGACATTGCGATCCGGGAGTACGAACTCGGGCCGCTCGCGGAAGGTCTTGATGATCGAGAACAGGTAGTCCCACCGGCCGGCGTTGAGGCCCGAGGCATGGTCGCGCAGCTCGTACAGGATCTCGTCCATCTCGAACGCCGCCGGGAACGTCTCGATCAGCACGGTCGCGCGGACCGTGCCGTACGGGATGCCGCAATAGTCCTCGGCGAACGTGAACACGTCGTTCCACAGCCGCGCCTCGAGGTGGCTCTCCATCTTCGGCAGGTAGAAGTACGGTCCGCTGCCGCGTTCGATCAGCTCCGCTGCGTTGTGGAAGAAGTACAGCCCGAAGTCGACGAGCGCACCGACGACCGGTGAGTCGTCGACGGTGATGTTTGCCTCGTCGAAGTGCCAGCCACGCGGCCGCATCACGATGGTGGCGAGGCGCTGGTCCTTGAGCGCGTACTCCTTGCCCTCCGGCGAGGTGTACGAGAGCCGGCGGCGGATGCCGTCGTACAGACTGACCTGGCTCTCGACGACGTTGCTCCAGTGCGGGGTCGACGCGTCCTCCATGTCGGCGAGCCACACCTGTGCGCCGGAGTTGAGCGCGTTGATCGACATCTTGCGATCGGTCGGACCGGTCATCTCGACGCGGCGATCCTGAAGGTCAGGTGGTTGGGATGCGACCTGCCAGTCGCCGGCGCGTACGTCGGCGGTCTCGGGCAGGAAGTCGAGCGCGCCGGTACGCGCGGCCTCCGCGCGGCGCTCCTGACGACGGGCGAGCAGCTCGTCTCGGCGCGCGCCGAAGCGCGACTGGAGCTCGGCGAGGAATGCGAGTGCCGCCTCGCTCAGAATCGACTGCGCGTCCTCGGGGACGTCGGCGACGACGTTGATTTTCGCCACGGCGGGCCCTGCCTCTCTCTGCTAGTGGAAATGTTTGTGGGTCGAGCTGTCAGTGGTGCGCGTCGGTGGAACCGAGTGCCTGGTGGACAAGCTCGACCGGGTGCCATGCGGACCGGTCGGTTCCATGGGAGATCTGCTCGCGGCACGACGTGCCGGTAGCGGCGATCACCGTCTCGGGTGCTTCGGCGCGTACGGCCGGGAACAGCCGGTCGCTGCCGACCTTCATCGAGATCTCGTAGTGCTCGGATTCGTAGCCGAACGAGCCCGCCATGCCGCAGCAGCCGGCGTCGAGCTCGACGACCTCCGCTCCCGGGATGCGGCGCAGCAGCTCCATCGTCGCCGCCGTGCCGACCTCGGCCTTCTGGTGGCAGTGGCCATGGAACAGGATGCGCCGCCCGGCGAGCCAGGAGTCGGCTGCCAACGTGAGGTGGCCGGCATCGATCGCGTCGACGAGCAGCTCCTCGAGCTGGCGTACGCGACCGGCGACGGCCTTCACATGGGGATCGTCGGGCGCGAGCGAGGTGTGCTCATCGCGCAGCGTGTACAGGCAGGACGGCTCACACCCGACGATGGGAGAGTCGGGAGCAGTGCCCTTGTCGAGACGCTTGGCCATGTCACGGGCGCTGGCCGCCGCCTGGTCGACGAGGCCCTTGGACAGCGCGGAGCGCCCACAGCATCCCGCGGCAGGCAGGTCGACGTTCCATCCCGCCTGTTGCAGCAGGCCGATCGCGGCCTGGCCGATGTGCGGCTCGGTGTACGTGGTGAACGAGTCCGCGAGGAAGTTGACGGTGCCGAGTGCGGCCGGCGCATGCTGCTTCGGCTGTCGGGCGTACCACCTGCGTAGGTTGCGGAAGTGGAACCGCGGCAGCGGGCGCTCCCGGGCGATGCCGAGCACACGCTCCATCAGGCGACGTACGAACGGGACCCGGCCCGGCAGGTTCGCGATCGGCGCGAGTGTCGACCCCATCCGGTTCAGCGAGCGGATCGCGCCGAACACCCGCGAGCGGAGCGGTACGCCGTGGATGTCGTGATGGTGCGAGAGTGCCTCGCTCTTGAGCTTGGCCATGTCTACGCCGAGCGGGCACTCGGCCTTGCAGGCTTTGCACATGAGGCACAGGTCGAGAACCTCGTGCAGCCGCTCGTCGCCGAGTGCGGTCTTCGGGTCCGGCTCGGACAGCGCCTTGACGAGCGCGTTCGCGCGGCCGCGGGTGGCGTGCTCCTCGTCGCGAGTGGCGATGTACGACGGGCACATCGCACCCGTGGTGCTCTTGCGGCACAGGCCGATGTTCATGCAGCGGTCGGCGGCGGAGCGCATTCCGCCGACGACCTCGAAGTCGAGCCGGGTTCGTAGCTCGGGCGCAGGAGCGAGCATCGCGTCGCGAAGGTTGTCCGTCATCGGCGGCGCGTTGACGATCTTGCCCGGGTTGAGGATGTCCTGCGGATCGAAGACCCGCTTGACGTCCTGCATCGCTTCGTACAGCTCGTCGCCGAAGATGTCTCGGTTGAACTCCGAGCGCGCCAATCCGTCGCCGTGCTCGGAGGAGTTGACGCCGCCGAACTCACGGACGAGTTCCTTGATCTTCGCCGCGACCGTACGCATGCGGGCGATCTCGTCGGGGTCAGCGAGGTCGACGAACGGCCGGATGTGCAGACAGCCAACCGAGCAGTGACCGTAGAAGCCGGCCTTCATCTCATATGTGTCGAGGATCTGAGCGAACCGTGCGGTGTACTCCGCGAGCCGCTCCGGAGGCACTGCGGTGTCCTCGACGAACGCCAGCGGACGGTTGGTGCCCTCGCTGGCCGCCATCAGCAGGCCGAGACTCGACTTACGAACCTTGAGCAGAGCCTCTTGTTCGGCAGGAGTGACCAGGGTGAGCGTGTGATAGCCGTGGCCGGCGGCGGCCCACACCTCGATCAGGTGGTCGAGGCGGCGCAGAACCTCGTCGCGATCGTCGCCGTTGAAGGAGACGAACAGCAGCGCCGCGGGGTCGCCGACGAGATGGTCGCCGAGGTCGGCGTACTCGATCTTCTGCCGGGACAGGTCGAGGATCGTCTTGTCCATCAGCTCGACCTGAGCCGGCTCGCACGACAGCGCGTCGCCGGTGGCCTCGATCGCCTGCTGGGTCGTCTCGAAGTGGCCAACGGCGTAAACGGTGTGCTTCGGCTTGGGTACGAGGTCGACGTCGACCTCGGTCGCGATCGCCAGCGTGCCCTCGCAGCCGACGATGAACTTCGCCAGGTCGAACGGTGTCGCATCGTCGGCGAGCCGGTCGAGCCGGTAACCGCACGCGCGCCGCCAGAACGGCGGGAATCCGTCGGCGATGGCCGCTGCATTGTCGCCGACGATGCGGGGGAGCTCGCGGTAGAGGCTGCCCTCGAGTGTCGGAGCACCCGCGCGGCGATCGACCTCCGCGCCGTCGACCGGTCCGAAGTGCGCAGTGCTGCCGTCGGCGAGTATGGCGTCGAGCGCACGTACGTGGTCGATGGTCATGCCGTAGCGCAGCGACCCGCTGCCGGCGGAGTTGTTGCCGAGCATCCCGCCGATGGTCGCGCGGTTGCTGGTCGACGTGTCGGGGCCGAACATCAGGCCGTACGGCGCGGCCGCCCGGTTCAGGTCGTCCTGCACGACTCCGACCTGGACACGCGCCGTACGCGCTTCCGGGTCGAGGTCGAGGATCCGGTTCATGTACTTGGAGAAGTCGAGCACGATGCCGCGGCCGACGGTCTGCCCAGCGAGGCTCGTACCGGCACCGCGCGGCGTTATCTCGACGCCGTGCTTCGCGGCGACACGTACGGCGGCCGCGACGTCCTCGTGGTCGCGCGGGCAGACGACGCCGACCGGACGGATCGTGTACATGCTGGCGTCGCGGGAGAACAGGTGGCGCGAGTAGTCGTCGAACCGTACGTCGCCGCGTACCGCCCGCTGCAGCTCGTCGGCGAACGCCGCGGGCGCGTCGACCGGTGTCTCCACCGCCGTCATCGTTCGAGGACCTCCATGGCCGTGTCGACGCCGTCCTTCTTGATCGGTACGCCCGACAACGACAGCCCGATCTGTACGCCACCGAGGGTGCCGATCAGGCTGAGGTCCTCGAACCAGCCGATGTGGCCGATCCGGAAGACCCTTCCGGCGAGCTTGGTGAGTCCCGCGCCCAGCGACATGTCGAACCGGTCGAGGATCAGCTTCCGGATCGCGTCGGCATCATGCCCGTCGGGTACGCGGATCGCCGTGAGCGCACCGGAGTGCTCCCGCTCGTCGAGGCACTGGACCTCGAGCCCGCCGCCCCAGGCGGCGACCGCCGCGCGCGTCGCGGCCGAGTGTCGCTGGTGCCGGGCGAACACGTTGTCGAGGCCCTCCTCCTCGAGCAGCCGCAGGGCGACCTCGAGACCGTACAGCAGGTTCGTGGCCGGGGTGTACTGCCAGAACCCGCTGGCGTTCGCGTCGAGAATCGGCTTCCAGTCCCAGAAGGATTTGCGCAACCCCGCGGTCTCGTACGCCGCCAGGGCCTTGTCGCTGACCGCGTTGAAGCTGAGCCCCGGCGGAAGCATCAGCCCCTTCTGGGACCCCGCGACCGTGACGTCGACCTTCCACTCGTCGTGCCGGTAGTCGATCGACCCGAGCGAGGAGATCGTGTCGACGAGCAGCAGGGCGGGGTGGCCCGACGCGTCCATCGCCTCGCGTACGTCGCCGATCCGGCTCGTGACTCCCGTCGACGTCTCGTTGTGGACGCAGCAGACGGCCTTGATCTCATGCGCGGTGTCGGCGGTCAGCCGCTCGGCGAGTACGTCGGTGTCGACGCCATGGCGCCAGTCGCCGGGTACGAAGTCGACGGTGAGGCCGAGCTCGGTCGCCATCGTCTGCCAGAGTGCCGCGAAATGGCCGGTCTCGAAGCAGAGCACCCGATCGCCGGGGCTCAACGTGTTGACCAGTGCCGCCTCCCAGGCGCCCGTGCCGGACGCCGGGTAGATGATGACGGGGTTCTTGGTCTTGAACACCGGCTTGATGTTCTCGAGAACCCGCTTGCCCATGGCCTGGAACTCCGGCCCGCGGTGATCGATGGTCGGTTTCGCGATCGCCCGGAGGACCTCCTCGGGGCAGTTGGTTGGTCCCGGGATCTGCAGGTAGTGCCGTCCCATCGGCGTCCTC
Source organism: Solicola gregarius (assembly GCF_025790165.1). Lineage (GTDB taxonomy): Bacteria > Actinomycetota > Actinomycetes > Propionibacteriales > Nocardioidaceae > Solicola > Solicola gregarius. The sequence goes on along the minus strand of NZ_CP094970.1, from coordinate 322,526 downwards.
CCACGGTCGATCGGCCGGCGCACTCGATGCCGGCAATATCCGCTGTTCGGAATTTCTCTATCGCATTATGGATGATTGCGGAGCGAGCATCAAGGGTACGCCCACATTCTTCGTACGCATGCCGGTCGACGTCTTGACGAGACCTGGCTCACACGGCACCCTGTCCGTGGAATATCTCTTTCGCTTAGCGGAAGTGCGGGGGATCCCGGCTCGAACATGCAAGCGTGGAGGCGAATGTGTCGGACCAACTGATCTCAATACTTGTCCTCGTCGCGGTCTTCTTGATCGCGACTGTACTGCCGGTGCACATGGGAGCACTGGCCCTCGTCGCGGCCTTCGTCGTCGGCTCCTTCGTACTCTCCGGGCCGATGGACGACAAGGTCGACACCATCCTCGGCGGCTTTCCCGGCGACCTGTTCGTGATCCTCGTCGGCGTGACGTACCTGTTCGCGCTCGCGAAGGAGAACGGCACGGTCGACTGGCTCGTCCACAAGGCCGTACGCGCGGTCGGAGGCCGGGTCGCGCTCATCCCGTGGGTGATGTTCGCGGTCACCGGAATCATCACGGCGTTCGGCGCCGTGGTGCCGGCGGCGGTCGCGATCATCGCGCCGATCGGGATGGGCTTCGCCAAGCGCTACAACATCAACCCGCTGCTGATGGGCCTGATGGTGATCAACGGCGCGAGTGCCGGCGGGTTCTCGCCGCTGAGCATCTTCGGCGGCATCACCAACGGCGTCGTCGAGAAGAGCGACCTGGACGGCAGCCCGACGGTGTTGTTCCTGTCCTCGTTGTTCTTCAACATCGCGCTCGGCATCGTCACCTTCATTCTCTTCGGTGGGCGCTCGCTGCTCGGCAAGATCGACGCCGGCGACGGCGAGATGATCGACAGCCATGACGGCGGTTCGGCCCACAGCGGCCCGACCTCACCGTCCGAGCGGCGCGCAACGACGGCCGCGGTGCAGACGACCACGATCCCGAGCAGTGACCTCGCGGAACCGGTCACCACTCTCGACCGAAACCGAATGCTCACCGTGATCGGCATGTTGGCGCTTGCGGTCGGTGCACTCGGCTTCGAGCTCGACGTCGGCTTCTCGGCCATCACGCTCGCCGTCATCTTGTCGGTGTTCTCGCCCGGCGCGAACAAGGGTGCCGTGAGCGCGATCGCTTGGCCGACCGTGCTGCTGATCTGCGGCATCGTCACGTACGTGTCGCTGATGGAGCTGATCGGCACGATCGATTGGATGGGCGACAACGTCGCCGACATCGGCGCGCCGCTGGTTGCCGCCATCTTGATCTGCTTCATCGGGGCCGTCGTCTCGGCCTTCGCGTCGACGACCGGCATCCTCGGTGCCCTCATCCCGCTCGCGGTTCCGTTCCTGCTCGACGGTGAGGTCGGCGCGATCGGGATGATCTGTGCACTGGCGATATCGTCGTCCGTCGTCGACTCGAGCCCGTTCTCCACCAGCGGCGCGCTCGTTGTCGCGAACGCGGGCGACGAAGACCGCGACCGGGTCTACAAGCAGCTGATGGCGTGGGGCTTCTCGATGTGCCTGATCGCGCCGATCACCACGTGGGCCATCTTCGTGGTGCCCGGGTGGGGGTGAGCGGGGCGTACTAGTGTCCTGTGTACGAAGTGGTTTGACGGAAGGCGTCGTCCAGGTGGATGCATCCGCAAGGACGAGGAGGACAGTCATAGTCGGTCCTATTTCCGACGACGAGAACGCCGCGGGGCGCCGCCTGGGCGGCGAAAGACGTCGAATCATTTCGTACACAGGGCACTAGTGTCAATGCAGAGGGGAGAGTGTCATGGCGGACCAACGACGTTCCGGAGGCGTTCAGTCGATCGCGCGTGCGTTCACGCTGCTCGAGCTGGTCGCCGCCAATGGTGGCGTGATGGGACTCTCCCAACTGTCGCAGGAGTCCGGCTTTCCGTTGCCGACGATTCACCGGCTCGTACGAACGCTGGTGGACCTCGGCTATCTGAGGCAGGAGCCGTCGCGGAGATACGCGCTCGGGCCACGACTGCTCCTGCTCGCGGACAGCTCGGAGACGATGCTGAACCACGTTGCGATTCCGCACCTTCGGCGCGTGGTCGACTCCGCCGGTGAGACGACCAACCTGGCGATGCTCGACGGCGACCAGGTCGCGTACGTCGCGCAAGCACCCGGCAGTCACTCGATGCGGATGTTCACCGAGGTGGGGCGTCGGGTGTCGCCCCACTGCACCGCCGTCGGGAAGGCGCTGCTCGGCGAGTCGTCGGAAACCGAGATCCGCGAGCTGCTCGCCCGAGGTGGGATGGAGCGCCACACCCCGCACACGCTCACCGACCCCGACGAGTTCATCGCGCAGGTCGCACAGTGTCGCGAGCGCGGCTACGCGCTCGACGAAGGGGAGCAGGAGGTAGGCGTGCGCTGCGTCGCCGTGGTCGTGCCTTCGACGTCCACCAGGCTCGCGGTGTCCATGTCCGGGCCGGTGCCGCGGATGTCGGACGAGCTGGTGGAGAGCGCGGTGCCCGTGCTGACCAAGGCGGCCGCCGCTCTCGCCGCCGACCTGGGTTAGGCCCTCTTGTAGGCTGAGCGTGAACAGAAGGGCCGGAGCTGTCGGTCACGCTCGGACGATCCGCTCGTACCTCGCTCCCGCCTCGCCATACCGGGGTGCCGCAAGGCTGAGATCACACCCGTCGAACCTGATCCGGGTCATGCCGGCGCAAGGGAGCCAAGGATGAGTCACATCACGCCAGCCGTCATCGCCGTGCATGCAGCGGTACGCGAGCAGGCGCCGCTCGTCCAGTGCATCACGAACTACGTCTCGATGGATCTCGCGGCCAACGTACTGAACGCCGCCGGCGCGTCTCCCGCGATGGTGCACGACCCACGCGAGGCAGGGGAGTTCGCAGCGTTGGCGGGCGCGGTCGTCGCCAACATCGGCACGTTGTCGCCACGGTGGGTCGACGGCATGCTCGATTCGGTCGAGGTAGCGCGAGACGCCAACAAGCCTTGGGTTCTCGACCCGGTGGCCGTCGGCGCGACGAGCTATCGTCGCGAGTCGGTAGACCGGCTGCTCGAGCTCGACCCGACGGTGATCCGCGGCAACGCCAGCGAGGTGCTCACCATCGCAACGCGCACCGCGGGCGGCAAGGGCGTCGACAGCGACGCTTCACTCGACGACGTACGCGAGCACGCCGACGCGCTCGCCAAACGCACCGGCAGCATCGTCGCGGTCACGGGGCCCGAGGACTACGTCACCGATGGGGAGCGTGAGCCGATCGCCTTGCGTGGTGGCGATCCACGCATGCCGCTGATCACCGCGCTCGGCTGCTCCCTGAGCGCACTCGTCGGTGCGTGCGTCGCAGCGCACGACGATGCGTTCGAGGCGACGACCGCGGCGCTCGCGATGTTGTCGGCCGCCGGCGAGATCGCGGGCGCCTCCGCCGAGGGCCCCGGATCTTTGCGTTGGCGGCTGCTCGACGAGCTGGCCCGTCTCGACGCGGGCGGTCTGGCACAGCACGTCGGCCGGTGAGCGTGATGCTCGACCCGCGCCTCTACCTCGTCACCGGTGACACCCGCGGCCGCCCGCTGGCCGACATCGTCGGTGCGGCCGTCGACGGCGGCGTGACGCTCGTTCAGCTACGCGAGAAGGACGCTCGGCCCGACACGCTCGCCGCGCGGTACGACGAGCTCAGCATCGCCATCGGGGATACACGGGTGCCGATCCTGGTCAACGACGACGCCGACGTCGCGCGTACGACGGGCTCCGCCGGGGTCCACGTCGGGCCGGACGACATCGCACCGGCCGAGGCGCGGGACCTGCTCGGTGCCGACGCCCTGATCGGATGGTCGATCCACGACCTCGCCCAGCTCGGTGACACCGAGAACGTACGTGCGAGCGACTACCTGGCGGCCAGCCCGGTGTGGGCGACGGCGACGAAGACCGACACCACCGCGCCCCTCGGGCTCGCGGGAGTCGCGGCACTGCGCCGGTCGATGCCCCCGCACGTACCCCTCGTGGCGATCGGCGGCATCGACGCGACGAATGCGGCGGACGTCATCGCTGCCGGCGCCGACGGCATCGCGGTCGTGTCGGCGATCTGCTCGGCGGCCGATCCGGAAGCCGCGGCCTGCGAGCTGCGGTCGACCGTTGACGATGCGCTCGCCCGGCGCGAGAGCTGAAGGGATGACCATGGCGAAGCGACCCGCGATGCTGAGCATCGCCGGATCCGACCCCTCAGGTGGAGCCGGAATCCAGGCAGATCTCAAGACAGCAACGGCTCTGAAGGTGTACGGAGCTGCGGTGATCACCTCACTCACTGCGCAGAACACCCGCGGCGTCACCGGCATCCTTCCCATCCCCGCCGAGTTCGTCGTCCAGCAGTACGAAGAAGTGGTGACCGACCTCGACGTCGAGGCGGTGAAGATCGGCATGCTCGGCACGGCGGAGGTCGTCGTCGCGCTCGCTGAGTCGATGCGAAGGCATCCCGTACGCGACGTCGTGCTCGATCCGGTCATGGTGGCGACGTCCGGCGACCGGCTCGTACCGACCGACACCGTCGATGCGATCCGAGAGCACCTGCTGCCGTTGGCGACCGTCGTCACGCCGAACCTTCCGGAGGCCGCCGTACTCGCCGGCGTCGACGAGCCCGGCGATCGCGACTCGATGATCGAGGCGGCGACGGCGCTGCGCGACCTGGGTGCCCAAGCCGCGCTGGTCAAGGGCGGCCACGGAAGCGGTGCGTCCGCAATCGACATCCTGGTCGATGCGGAAGGCCCCGCGATGTTCGTCGCAGACCGCGTCGAAACCGCCAACACGCACGGCACCGGCTGCACGCTCTCGTCGGCTGTCGCGACCTACCTGATCTACCCGATGCCGTTGCGCGACGCGATCCACGGCGCAAAACGGTATGTCAGTGGGGCGATCGAGAGCGCTGCGTCGTGGACGGTCGGAGAGGGGCGTAGCCCCGTGAACCACCTATGGGAGCTCGAAGGCGGGCTTCCCCCGAGGGGGAGCAATGACTGACGGCTGGTCCGAGCATGCATGGCGTTCGGTCAAGGAGTGGTACGACGCGATCCTGGAGCATCCGTTCCTGGTCGAGTTGAGCGACGGATCCCTACCCGAGCAGGTGTTCGCGCGCTATCTCATCGACGATTCGCACTACCTGATCGGGTACGCGCGGGCACTGTCGTCGCTGGCGACGCGGACTGCCGACCCGGCCGCGGCGGCGATGCTCGCGGGCTCCGCCGCGCAGGGCATCGCGGTCGAGCGTGAGCTGCACGCGTCGTACCTGACGCCGCGTGGCATCGATCCGCGGTCGGCGGACGCGCCCGAGCAGAGCCCGACGTGCAGCGCGTACATCGGCAGCCTGCAGACGCTCGCGGCGTTCGCGCCGGTGGAGGTCGGGCTCGCCGGCGTGCTTCCGTGCTTCCGTGTGTACGCCGAGGTGGGTAGCGCCGTGATCGCGAAGGCGCCCGACCCCGATCACCCGTACCGTGCCTGGGTCGACGCGTACGCCGACCCGTCGTTCGACCAGGCGGTGCGAACGGTGGAGGCACACGCTGACGCCGTCGCCGAGGCCGCGACACCGCAGCGACGTGCCGAGATGCTCGAGGCGTACGTGCGCGCGACCAGGTTCGAGTGGATGTTCTGGGACGCTGCGTGGCGCGGCGAGACCTGGCCGACGCCGCAGGGGTCGGTAGCGGAGATCAGGCGATGAACGAACCTGCGCGCTCGCGTACGAGCGTCGGTTCGGCGATCGCCTCGGCGTAGGCGCGAGCGAGGCGTGCGACCCCCTCGCGCATCACGTCGACAGGTAGGGCGAACGGCAGCCGGATGTAGTGCCGCAGGTCTTGGTCGACCCCGAACTGGCCTCCAGACGCGAGCAGCAGGCCGTGTCTCTCGGCGGCGAGCACGACGGCGCTCGACACCGGTTCGGGCATCCGAGCCCACAGTGTCATACCGCCACGCGGTGTCGTGAACTCCCAATCGGGCAAGAGCCTGCGCAGTTCGGCCACGAGTACGTCGCGCGATTCGCGCAGTGCGGATCGTCGCTCGTCGAGTAGAGCTTCTCGATGCGCGAACATCTCGTACGCGATGAGCTGGTCGGCGAGACTGCAGCCGAGGTCGAGCGAGGTACGGGCCTGTACGACCCGATCGCGGACGGCCATCGGCACGCGCAGCCAGCCGATCCGGAAGCCGCCCCAGAACGCCTTGCTGGTACTGCCGACCGTGATCACGTCCGGGTTCGATGCGGCGAACGGCGGCGGCATCGTGAGCGGGTCGATCGCGAGGTCGGCCATCGTCTCGTCGGCGACACCGGTCGTACGTGTGCGAGCCAGGACGGCGCCGAACTGATCACGGGTGGCGGTGTCCATGAGTGCGCCCGTCGGGTTCTGGAAGTCGGGGATCAGCAACGCGAATCGCGGCGCCGTCTGGCGGATGGTCGCCTCGAACGCTTCCGCGTCCCATCCCTCGGTGGTGACCGGGAGCCCGACGACGCGAGTGCCACCGGCGCGAAGTGTCGCAACGGAGTTCGTATAGCTCGGTGTCTCCATGATCGCGCGGTCGCCGCGGCCGATCAGCATTCGTACGATGACCGCGGTCGCGGCGAGCGCACCGGGCGTCACGATGATCTGCTCCGGGTCGGTGGCGAGGCCCCGATCGTCATAGTGTGCTGCGATCTGCTCGCGGAGCAACGGCTCGCCGGTCATCCGGTAACCGTGGCCGGCCAGCCGGCTGGGCAGCAGCGCGACCGCGCGCTCGACGGCGTCCATCGTGCCGGGCGGTGCGGGCGGCGCCGCGATCATCAGGTTGATCACGCCGTCCTCCACCTCGGGCGCGACCAGCTGGCTGCCACCCGTGTGGTCCAGGCCGCGCAGGATCAACGTCGTACCGGAACCGCGACGGGCGCTCGCCCAGCCGGACGCCACCAGCTCGCCGTACGCCCGGGTGACCGTCGTTCGGCTCACGCCGAGCGCAATGCTGAGCTCGCGCTCGCTCGGCAGCCGGGTCTCGTGCGTCACGCGTCCGTCGACCAGTACGCCGCGGATGGCGTTGGCGAGCGACCGGTAAGCCGGCCTGGTGTCCGGATAGTCGGACACCAGGTCGACCAGGCGACGTGCGGACAGCTGTGCGACGACCATGTAGTCCACCCTCTCGCAATTGGCTATCGAATACCAGGCCACATGCGTACCAAAATGGATCCATGCCCACGCTCCTGCGCACCCGGCGCGCCCCGTACCAGCCGCCCGTACTGACGCCGCTCGAACAGCTCCGTGCGGGCAGGCTGACCCGGCGCGTGCCGCAGTTGTTGTTCGGCCTCGTGCTGTACGGCTGGTCGATGGCCATGCAGGTCGAGGCGGTGCTCGGCCTCGACCCCTGGGACGTCCTGCATCAAGGAATCGCGCGCCAGGTGCCGCTGACCTTCGGCCAGGTGGTGATCGTCGTCGGCGCGGTTCTGCTGCTGCTGTGGATTCCGCTCAAGCAGTGGCCCGGGCTCGGCACCGTGCTGAACGTGATCGTCATCGGGCTCGCCGCGGACGCCGGCCTCGCGGTCATGTCCGAGCCGGACTCGCTCGTCGCACGGTTCGCATTGCTGATCTCCGGAGTCGTGCTCAACGGCCTCGCGGGTGCGCTCTACATCGGTACCCATCTGGGGCCGGGCCCGCGCGACGGCCTCTGGCTCGGCGTCGTACGCAAGACAGGGCTGAGCGTTCGGGTCATTCGCACCGGCGTCGAGGTCACGGTGCTCGCCGCCGGTTTCCTGCTCGGCGGCACCGTGGGTCTCGGTACGGTCGTGTATGCGCTCGCGATCGGCCCGATCGTGCAGTTCTTCCTGCCGCTGGTGTCGGTGCGGCTTAGATCTCGTACTCCCTCGGAAAGCTGATCTCGATCTCGCCGATCGGTGCGTTGAAGTCGCGACGGTTGTTTGTGACGAAGCGGTCAGCGCCGGCAACGACCGCCGAGGCGAGATGCAAGGCGTCCAGCGCTTTGAGGCCGTACCGAGCGCCGAGCGACACCGATGCGGCTGCGACCGTATCGTCTACGGGTACGAGCGCGATGCGGGAGAGCAGCACGATGAGGGCGTCGTACTCGGCGTCATGGCCGTGCCGACGGGGATGAACGAGCAACTCGCTCATGAGTAGTACGGAGCCGATCCCGATGGGTGCTCCGGACGGGTCCGCTGATCGGTTCTGGACTTCGGCACCTCGAGGATCGCCGCTCGCCGCGTATATCAAGACGTCGGCGTCGAACGCATCCATCTCAGCGCGCGTCGCGTTCGGCGCGGATCGCGTGGACGTGTGCATCGGCGTCGTACGCCATTGCCGGTCGGAGCGGGTGGTCGACCGCCGCGTGTAGATCGACGCGGATGCGCTCCACGTCGGCCCACATACGCTCCGCGCGTGCCTCGGACCGCAGGGGCGCGACCAAGCGCGCGGCCGGCCTTCCGTGGCGGGTGATCTCGACAGGTTCGCCGCGCTCGACACTGTCGAGGATGGCCGACAGGTTCGCACGGGCCTCGCTGAGCGTGTACGTAGTCATGTGCAGACTGTACACTGATGTACAATTCTGTGCTGGGATGCGCGCGGGCATACGGCGGGGTGGCGAGGCCGCGAGTCCGCGACCTCACCACCCCGACTGCGCGTTCTCAGTTGCCTCCGGTCGGCACCAGGGCGACCTCCGCGTCACCGGTGAGCGAGCCCACTCCGTCACCGTCCGGACCTTGGTCGGCGTACGACGCGTGGAACACCCCGCGCAGGTTGTCCTCGCCCTCGTGACCCCCCGCGAGCGGGGCTTCGAGCTGTCCGGTGCACCCAGTGGTCTCGGTCTGTGGGTGGCCGTGGCTGTCGTGTCCGAGGATGTAGGCCACCTGCACCCGGCTGCAGTCGACCTCCTGGTCGTCGGTGACCTTGATCTCGTACTGCACGGTGTCGCCGAACTCGAAGGGGTCACCCTCCTGCGGAGTGATGAACTCCAGAACCGGCCGATCGTTTCCGATGACGATCTCGACCGAGGCGGACGCGGAGCGCCCGGTGCGGTCCGTGACCTTCAGCGTCGCCTCGTAGACGCCGTTCTCCGGATAGGTGTACGTCGGATTCTCCTCCTGCGAGTCGAACGTCCCGTCGGCATCGAAGTCCCACTGGTAGGTCAGCCGGTCCCCGTCCGGGTCACTCGTCCCCGCACTGGAGAAGGTCACCTCCAGCGGGGCGTCGCCGTTGGTCGGCGTCGCCTCGACCTTCGGGTTCGGCGTGCGGCCTCCGCGTACGTAGTCGATCCGGGACAGCTGGGCGGCCGGGTTCTCTGCGAAGTAGCCGTCGCCGTACTCGAGAACGTACAGCGCGCCGTCGGGGCCGAACTCCATGTCCATCGGGGCGTCGAAGGTGAAGGACTTCAGCACCTCGTTGATGTCGAATACCTCGCCCTTGTTGTCGAGCCGCATCTCGCCGACCCAGTCGCGGGTCCACTCGTACATCAGTGGCGCGCCGTCGTAGTACTCCGGCCACTTCACCCGCGAGTCGGACCGCTTGTTGAAGTCGTACGCGGGACCGGCCATCGGGCCGATGCCGCCGGTGCCGAGCTCGGGGAACTGCTCCGACTCGTCGTAGCTGTAGAAGACATCCGGCTGCTCGACCGGGGGCAGCTGACGCAAACCCGTGTTGTGCGGTGACTCGTTCACCGGGTTCGCGCAGTCGAACTGTTCGCCCGACTCCTCGGTAGCGAAGTCGTAGTCGACGTAGGGGAGTTCCGCCGTCGCGCAGTACGGCCATCCGTAGTTACCGGGGTCGCGGGCGACGAACCACTTGCCTTGCCCCGCAGGTCCACGATCCGGGTTCGCGTCGTTCGCGTCCGGTGAGTAGTCGGCAACGTAGAGGTCACCGTTCTCCCTGTTGACCGAGATTCGGAACGGGTTGCGCAGCCCCATCAGGTAGATCTCAGGGCGGGTCTGTGGCGCGCCCTCCGGGAACAGGTTGCCGTCCGGGACGGTGTAGCCACCATTGCGCTTCGGGTGGATCCGCAGCACCTTGCCGCGCAGGTCGTTCGTGTTCGCCGCGGACCGTTGCGCGTCGAAGACCGGGTTGCGGTCAGCACGCTCGTCGATCGGGGTGTATCCGTCGGACTCGAACGGGTTCGAGTCGTCACCGGTGGAGAGGTACAGGTTGCCCTGTCCGTCGAAGTCGATGTGGCCGCCGACGTGACAGCACTGACCTCGGTCGACCGGGACCTCGATGATCGTCTGCGCGGAGTCCAGGTCGAGGGTTCCCTCGGCCGTGAACTTGAACCGCGACAGCCGCATCTTTCCCTTGTACGCCTCCCAGTCCTCGGCAGTGCCGGTCGTCGGCGCGTCGCCCTCGTTGACGTCTGGTGTCGACGGGTCGTCGACGGGTGTCTCGCCGGTGGGCAGCGAGTGGTACAGGTACACCCATCGGTTGCGCTTGAAGGCGGGATCGATCGCGATGCTCTGCACGCCCTCCTCGTCGTGGTTGTAGACGAGGTTGGTGAGGTTCGCGGCCAACGTGTTCAGCCCGGTCTGCGGGTCGTGCAGACGTACCTCGCCGGTGCGGTCGGTGTGCAGCACGCGGCCGTCCGGGAGCACGGCGAGCCCCATCGGCTCGCCGGGGCGGTCGTTCAGCGTGACCTTCTGGAATCCCTGCTGCGTGGTCGCCCCGCAGTCGCCGGCGACGTCGCCGGCGGCCCAGCGGATACCGCCGAGGAGGTGCTTGGCGAAGCCGGGCTCGCCGTACGCCTCTGCGGTGTGACCGCCGCCGGTGTACCAGGAGCGGGCACCGTCGAAACGCTGGCACCAGGCGATCGGGTGGTCGCTGCCCATCGTTCCGCCCTCATAGCTCGACTCGTCGAGGCTGGCCAGCACGTGCACGTCGCCGCGCGGGTTGGCCTGGTAGTCGTACCACTCGTCGGTGCGAACCCACCGGTCCGGCAGGTGCTTCGTCGACGGGTGCACCTGGTCGGCCACCTTGACGGTGGCCTCCTGGATCGCCGGATGGCTCTTGAAGTACGCGCCGACGAGGTTGCCGTAGAACGGCCAGTCGTACTCGGTATCGGCCGCGGCGTGGACGCCGACATAGCCGCCGCCCTGGCGGACCCACTGCTCGAAGGCGCGCTGCTGGCGGTTGTTCAGGACGTCGCCGGTCGTGCTGAGGAACACGACGGCCTCGTAGCGACGCAGCCGGTTGCGCCGAAACGCTCCGGCGTTCTCGGTCGCGTCGACTCGGAACCCGTTGGCCGCGCCGAGCTGCTTGATACGACGGATCCCGGCCGGTATCGAGTCGTGCCTGAAGCCGGCCGTCTTGGAGAAGACGAGCACGTCGAACTTCGCCGGCTTGGCGCGTTGTGTCGCCGGTGGCTCGGCGGATTGCTGTGTCGTCGCGGGCGGCGACGCCCCCGCCAGCGGGGCGAGCAGTGCGCCGAGCAGCGCCAGCAAGAAGGCCAGGATGGCGGCCTTCCGCGTGGCGGCGCCGGACGGGCGTCGGGTCGGATCGAGAGAGGGCATTTGCGACTCCTGATCGTGCAATGTGACCCGGATCACGTGGCTAAGTCGATCACGAGAGTAGCCAGGTGAGGTCAGTTCCGTCAATGGTCATACAAGTTCTGGATGGCATTCGACGAAAGTCCGGCGGCGTGGAGCCGCGCATGGGCCGTACGACCGGCGTGCCGTCACGTCCGCGCCACGCGTGTGCATACTGATCCCACTCTGATCGGCCTGGAAGGGGCAGCGTGACGGAGAACCGACGATCACCGGTGACGCTCGAGGCGGTTGCCGCGCGGGCAGGCGTCTCCCGGGCGACGGCGAGTCGGGTGCTGAACGGCTCGACCAGGGTCAGCGACGACGCTCGAGACTCCGTACGCGCCGCGGCCGACGAGCTGGGGTACGTCCCCAACCGGGCGGCGCGCTCGCTGGTGACCCGGCAGAGCGATGCGTTGGCGTTCGTCGTCGCCGAGTCGGAGGACGTCTTCTTCGCCGACCCGTTCTTCGCCCCGGTGCTGCGCGGTGCGCACGACGCCGCGGCGGAGCGCGGCCGCCCGCTGCTCTTCGTGATCGTCGCGAACGACGAGGATCGCGCCCGACTCGAGCAGTACGCCGCGGGCGGGCACGTCGACGGCGTGATGTTCGTGTCGGTGCACGCACACGACACGTTGCCGCGGAGGGTGCACGACCTCGGCGTACCGGTCGTGCTGGCCGGTCGTCCGCCTCGTGGTCGGCCCGCGCTGCCGTACGTCTCGTCCGACAACGTCGGTGGCGGCGAGGCCGCGGCGCGGGTACTGCTCGAGCGAGGGTGCACCGAGGTCGCGACGATCACCGGCCCGGACGACATGACCGTCACGACGGATCGGCTCGAGGGCTTCCGGCGCGGCGTCGCGGCCGGCGGCCTCGACCTGCCCGCCGATCGCATCGTTTCCGGCTACTTCAGCATGGACGGCGGCCGCGCCGCGATGGCCCAGCTCCTCGAAGCGTAGCCCCGGCATCGACGGCATCTTCGCCGCCAACGACCTGATGGCGGTCGCGGCGATCGAGGAGGCCGTCGAGCGCGGCCGGGTCGTACCCGACGACCTCGCCGTCGTCGGCTTCGACGACGTGCCCGTCGCATCGACCACGCATCCGCGACTGACCACGATCCGGCAGCCGCTCGACGCGTTGGGACGGCAGATGGCGCGGTTGCTGATCGACGCTGCGGAGGGCCGCGAGGCCACGTCGCTCGTGCTCGCGACCGAGCTCGTGCCTCGGCAGTCCGCGTGAGCGCGGACCGGCTCTTGACACCGCAGGGTGACGTACGCCACTCTTGCCCATGTACATCGTGAGAGCGCTCTCACACCTTTCATGAGGGCGCTGCATTGAGGCCGCCGACGCGGCCAGGAGGACATATGTTCAGCGCACGGAAGAAGCGGACCGCCGCTATCGCCGCCGTACTCGCGGCATCCCTGGTTGCGACCGCATGCGGCGGCAGCAGTGAGTCGGACGAGGGCGGCAAGACGACCCTGTCGATCAGCCTGTTCGGTACGTTCGGGTACGACGAGGTCGGGCTGTTCGACGCGTACATGAAGCAGCACCCGGACATCGAGATCGACTACCAATCCACCCAGGGCGAGGACAAGTACTGGCCCGCCTTGCAGACCAAGCTCAACTCCGGCAGCGGTCTCGCCGACATCCAGGGCATCGAGGTCGCGCGCATCGCCGAGGCGACCGAGAACCAGGCCGACAAGTGGAGCGACCTCTCCGACACCGAGGCGGCGCGGAACCTCGACCTGTACCCCGAGTGGAAGAGCGACGCCGCGACGACCGAAGACGGCAAGGTGATCGGCATGGGCACCGACATCGGCCCGATGGCCCTCTGCTACCGGTCTGACCTGTACGAGGAGGCCGGGTTGCCCAGCGACCCCGACGAGCTGTCGAAGCAGATCGGCTCCTGGGACGACCTGCTCGCCCTCGGCGAGGACTACTCGGCCAACGCCCCCGAGGACTCCGCGTTCCTCGACTCCGCGGGCGGTCTGTACAACGCGATCGTGTCGACGGAGTCGACGATCTACTACGACGAGGACGGCGAGCTGATCTACGACTCCAACCCGGCCGTGCGCGACGCGTTCGACCTCGCGGCGTCGGCGGGGGAGTCGGGGCTCACCGCGGGCCTCGAGCAGTTCCTGGACGCCAGCTGGGACAAGGGATTCTCGACCGGCTCGTTCGCGACGATCGCGTGCCCGTCCTGGATGGTGGGTTACATCAAGGGCAAGGCCGGTGACGACGGCAGCGGCAAGTGGGACGTCATGCCGCTGCCGGGCGGCGTCGGTGGCAACTGGGGCGGCTCCTACCTCGCGATTCCCGAGGTCAGCGAGCACCAGGAGGAGGCCGCCGACCTGATCGCGTGGCTCACCGACGCCAAGCAGCAGGCAAAGGTCTTCTCCGAGGTCGGCAACTTCCCGTCGAACACCGACGCGATGAAGCAGGTCGCCGACGTGAAGGACGAGTACTTCAACGATGCGCCGATCGGCCAGATCTTCAGCAAGTCGGCACAGACCGCGCCGACACAGCTGCTCGGTCCGCTCGATGGCGCGATCAAGAACGCCATGGTGCAGGCACTGCTGGCGGTGGAGACCGGTGACGTGAGCGCCGACGACGCCTGGGATCAGGCGGTGTCGACCGTTGAGAATCAGGTGGGCTGAGCGGATCGGTGCGGTCGGCCCGACGCAAGCCGACCGCACCGACCCGTTCGTCGCTGTCCCGCCACCGCCACCGGAGAGCCGATGACGACACCCACGACCGCGCCCGCCCGCTCGCGTACGCAGGCGCCCGTCCCCGAGCCGAAGCCGCGGCGACGGGGCCGACGCCAACGCGAGGGCCGCGTCGCGCCGTACGCGTACCTGGCGCCGTTCTTCCTGGTGTTCGCGGCGTTCGGGCTCTTCCCGCTGATCTACACGGCGTGGATCAGCCTGTACGACGCGCGTCTCGGCTCGGACATGTCGTGGGTCGGATTCGAGAACTTCCGCTGGCTGTTCACCAACCCGGAGTTCTACAACGCGGCATGGAAGACCGTGACCATCGGGGCACTCTCGACGATCCCGCAGCTGCTGCTCGCGCTCGGGTTGGCCCACCTGCTCAACTACGGCATGCGGGTGCGGATGTTCTTCCGCATCTCGATGATCCTGCCGTACGCAACGTCCGTCGCCGCGGCCACGCTGATCTTCGGGCAGATCTTCGCAACCGATGGTGGTTTCGCGAACTGGGCGATGTCGTTGGCAGGGATCGAAGCGATCGACTGGCGCAACGGCGACTGGACCGCGCAGATCGCGATCTCGGTCATCGTGATCTGGCGCTGGACCGGCTACAACGCGCTGATCTATCTCGCGGGCATGCAGACGATCTCATACGACCTGTACGAGTCGGCCGCGCTCGACGGCGCGTCCAAGTGGCAGCAGTTCCGCTACATCACGCTGCCCGGCCTACGACCGACGATCCTCTTCACCATCGTCGTCTCCACGATCGGCGCCACCCAGCTTTTCGGTGAGCCACTGTTGTTCGGTGGCGGGCTGCCGAACGGCGGCAGCACGAACCAGTACCAGACACTCGGGCTGCTCATGTACCAACAGGGCTGGCAGTTCGGCGCACTCGGTCGCGCCGCGGCCATCGCCTGGGTGTCGTTCCTGCTGATCGTCGTCCTCGTACTCCTGAACACCGCGATCGCCCGCTGGCGCATGCGCGGGACCAGCCTGCTCGGGGAGGAGGGCTGATGGCGCGCCGGCAGCGGATGGCCAACCGGCTCGGGCCGATGGGGTACGCGATGCTCGCGCTGACCGCGATCGCGTTCGTGTTCCCCTTCTACTACATGATCGTCGCGGGCAGTCGGCCGATGTCGGACATGGCGCAGTCGCCGCCCCCGTTGACCCCTGGGCCGAATCTGTGGTCGAACATCAGCACTGCGCTCGAGCAGCAGCAGATCGGGCTCGCGATCACCAACTCGGTCATCGTCTCCACGGCGATCACGGTGGGCACGGTGCTGTTCTGCACTTCGGCGGGGTACGCGTTCGCGAAGCTGCGATTCCGCGGTCGCAACACGTTGTTCGGGTTCACCGTTGCGACGATGATGATCCCGCCGACGCTCGGTGTCGTGCCGCTGTTCATGATCATGTCCGACTACGGGCTGATCGGCACCCTCGCCTCGGTCATCCTGCCGACGCTCGTCACGGCGTTCGGCGTCTTCTTCATGCGCCAGTACATCGCCCAGTCGCTGCCCGACGAGCTCATCGAGGCCGCACGTGTCGACGGCGCCTCGTCGCTGCGAATGTTCTGGAGCATCGTCCTGCCGTCGGCCCGGCCCGGGATGGCCGTGCTCGGGATGCTCACGTTCATGACGGCGTGGAACGACTTCTTCTGGCCGATCATCACGCTGAACTCCGACAACCCCACGGTGCAGGTAGCGCTCAACAACCTGGGCAGCGGGTACGTACCGGACACCGCGGTGATCATGGCGGGAACCCTCGTCGGCACCGCGCCGGTCCTGATCGCATTCGTCATCCTCGGACGCCAGATCGTCGGCGGCATCATGGCCGGCGCCGTCAAGGGATGATCGCCCGACTCACTCACCACGACCTGATCCGCCAATCGACAAAGGGAGGGGGCGCCGCGGCGTCCGCACGCTCATGACGACACAACAAGCTCACGAAGACGCTGTGCCCACCGGTATCGAGCGCGCCTTCCCGCCGAAGTTCGTGTGGGGTGCCGCGACGGCCGCGTACCAGATCGAGGGCGCCATCGACACCGACGGCAGGACGCCGTCGATCTGGGACACGTTCAGCCACACACCCGGCCGGGTTCGATCCGACGACAACGGCGACATCGCCTGCGATCACTACAACCGCTATCTCGAGGACGTCGCGCTGATGCGCGACCTCGGCCTCGACTCGTACCGCTTCTCGCTCTCCTGGCCGCGCATCACGCCGCAGGTGGATGCGAACGCTCTCGGTCCCGTCAATCAGAAGGGCATCGACTTCTACTCGCGGCTGGTGGACGCGCTGCTCGACGCGGGCATCGACCCGGTCATCACCCTGTACCACTGGGATCTGCCGCAGGCACTGGAGGACGCGGGCGGCTGGCCGAGCCGAACGACCGCGGAGCGGTTCGGGGAGTACGCCGCGGTGGCCGCCGAACACCTGGGCGACCGGGTCGCCACCTTCGTCACGCTCAACGAGCCATGGTGCTCGGCGTACCTCGGGTACGCCAGTGGCGTGCACGCGCCGGGACGTACCGACCCGGCCGCCGCGCTCGCGGCAGTGCACCACCTGAACCTCGCGCACGGGCTCGCGGTGCAGGCGATCAGACAGCAGGCACCTACTGCCAAGGTCGGCGTGACGTTGAACCTCGCGTCGGTGCGACCGCAGACGCTGCTCGACCGCGACACCGCAGCGGCACGGCGGGTCGACGGCCTGCAGAACCGCGTATTCCTCGACCCGATGCTCGACGGGCACTACCCCGACGACATCATCGACGAGACCGGCAGCGTGACGGACTGGTCTTTCGTACGCGACGGTGACCTCGACGCCATCTGCCAGCCGCTCGACACCATCGGCGTCAACTACTACAGCCCGACGGTCGTGCGGGGGTACGACGGCGACGGCCCGCGCGAGGAGTCCGACGGGCACGGCGACGGCGCGGCGTCGGCCTGGCCGGCATCCGACGACATCGAGTTCCCGCGCCAACCGGGGCCGTACACGGTGATGGGCTGGAGCATCGACCCACGGGGACTCACCGAGCTACTGCTCCGCGTGCACCGGCAGGCGCCGGGCGTCGACCTGCTGGTGACCGAGAACGGCGCGGCGTTCGATGACCTGGTCGACGGTGAGGGCCGCGTCGACGACCCGATGCGCGTCGAGTACCTGTCGCGGCACATCGCGGCCGTCGGGGACGCGATCGAGGCCGGTGCTCCGGTACGCGGGTACTTCGTCTGGTCACTGCTCGACAACTTCGAGTGGGCGTACGGCTACACGAAGCGGTTCGGGATCGTGTACGTCGACTACGCCAGCCAGCGGCGCGTACCCAAAACGAGCGCTCGCTGGTACTCGGACCTGATCGCACGGCAGGTACGGCGGCGCGGCTGAGGCGCGCCTGCGGGTCAAACGGAAGCCACGTCGGTACCCGCCCACGTCACTTGTCGGCCAGGTCGTCAGCCGCCTTCCGCCCGGCTTCGGCGGTGCGGTGCAGGAAGTCAGCGAACCGCTCGAGCTCGGCGTTCTCGTAGTCGCCGCAGATCTCGTCCACCGACGTGTTCATCCCGGCGAAGAGCCCGAGCAGCTCGGCGTTGCGATCGCGCAATGCCCGGACCTGGACTGCCCGGCGGTCGTCCGGGTCGCGGTCGCGGGATGCCCAGCCGGCGCGCTCGAGCCGGTCGAGCACCCCGGTCAGGGTGGCGCGGTGAAGCCCGGCCTGGCGCGCGAGGGCAGTCGGGGTCAGGGGGCCGTGGGCGTTGATGAGATCGAGGCAGTCCAGGTCGACCTCCTTGAGTCCGAGGCGGCCGCCTACCTGCCGGTTGAGCAGCGTGAGATGCACGCTCAGCTCGCGCAGGCCGCTCTTGACCTCGGCGGTGGCCCGTCGTCTGCCTCGGGCCGCAGTACTGGATGCTTTGGAAGTCATAATGTACGAATCTCAAATCAATATGTTATGGTTCTCGTACATTACGGCACGCGAACCGGCGGGTGTCGACTCCCAGGGGGTATCGCAAATGCACGTGGTGATCGGCTCGACGGGAAGCGTTGGGCGAGAAGCGACCGAGCAACTGTTGGCGGCCGGCGAGAAGGTGGCGGCAGTCACCCGCGATCCGGCCGCTGTGCTGCCCGAGGGTGCGCGGATGGTGCTCGGTGATCCGTCCCGGCCGGACGGTCCCACGGCACTGCCCGACGGGGTGGAGTCGATCCTGCTCAGCCCGCGCGCCGTCGGCGGCGCGACAGCGGCTCTGCTGTCGCTGGCCGCCGACCGAGGTGCGCGGCGGGTGGTGGTGCTGTCGGCCGCGACGGTGGTGCACCCCGCCGGAGAACGGCGGTTCGCCGAGCAGTTCCGCGCGGTCGAGGCGGCGGCCGAGGAGTCCGGGTTGGCGTGGACGTTCCTTCGGTGCGCCGACTTCGCCGCCAACGCCCTTGCCTGGGCGCCGCAGATCCGCGCGGCCGGCATCGTACGCGGCGCGTACGCCGCCGCGACATCCTCGCCGATCCATCACCGCGACATCGCGGAGGTGGCCGTCCGGGCGATGGTGGACCCCGAGCACGCCGGGCGTGCGTACGTGCTCACGGGGCCGCAGCCGCTCGACCAGCGCGACCGGGTCCGGATCATCGGCGAGGCGGTCGGCCGGGACCTGGTCTTCCAGGAGTTGGCCCCCGAACAGATTCGCCAGGGCATGCTCGCCCAGGGCCTTCCCGAGGAGATCCCCGACAGGCTCCTCGGCTCGCTGGCCGACTACGCGCAGAGTCCCGGCCCGTCCACCGACACCGTCGAGCGGTTGCTGGGTCGCCCCGCGCGCAGCTTCGCCGCGTGGGCCGCCGACAATGCCGGCGCCTTCGAGGAGTGACGAACATGCCGAACAGTCAGGTCGCCAGGGTCGCGCAGCGGGTGAGTCTGGTCTTCGCTGGCCTCTTCGCCGGCTTCCTCGTCGCGGTCCTCGTCCTCGAACTGTCATTGCGCGACCTCGACGGTCAGGCGTACACCGAGGTCCGGCTTGCCGAGCTCGACTCGCTGGACCGGCTAGCCACGGGCACGCTGCTGCCGGCGCTGCTTGCCACTGCGCTGCTCGCCGTCTTCGCCTACAAAGCCGACCGGCGTCGCCCGCTGCTCGCGCTGACGGCGCTCGCATTACTGGTCGCCGTCCTCGCCTTGACCCTCGTCGTCAACCTGCCGATCAACACCGATCAGCTCGACTGGAACGTGCAGTCGCCGCCGACGGACTGGATGAGCGTGCGCGACCGCTGGCAGCTCGCCCATGCGCTCCGTACAGGCGCGGCCGTGGCGGCTTTCGGAGTCCTGATCGCCGCCGCGACGCGAACACCGCCCGGTCGGCCGGTGGCTAGCGCCGGGTAGCGATCAGCACCGACGAGTCGGCCGAGACCATCACCTCGACCGCCGTGAACCGCGGATCCGTGAGCCACTGCTCGCGCATCACGTCGACGCGTCCCTCGAAGATCGGCGGCCACGACTCGCACGGCGTGAAGTCGTCGAGCACGACCATGCCGCCGGGCTCCATCAGGTCGCAGACCGCCTCGACGCTGCCCTTGACGTCGCGTACGTCGACGAACAGCAGCGCGAACGGCGCGTACTGCTCGAGCGCCGTCCAGTCTCCGGCGATCACCTCGACGCCCGACGTCTCGGCGAAGATGTCCTGCACCTTCTGCGCGAGCCCTGGGTCGAGCTCGGCGGTCACGACCCGCGCGTCGCCGCCCGTACCGCTGCTGATCCACGCCGATCCGACTCCGCACCCGGTGCCGAGCTCGGCGAGCGTGCCCTGTCGCGATGCCGCGAGGGTGGCCAGCAGGCGGCCGGTCTCGTGCCGGGTCGCGGTGATGAATCCCTCCTGCCGGGAGAGGTCGAGGGCGCGGGTGACCAGGTCTGGTACGTCGGTTGGCGCGCTCACCCCGGCAGTGTTTCATAGTCCACCAAGTGAGTTCGGTGTCTCGGATCCTGAGAAGTCCGCGCAAGTCGCTTGGCCGGTGATCGGGCGGTGACCTAACGTTGCCCGCATCATGCGGAAGTTCGTAGTAATTCTCATCTGCCGCGGCGAGGCCACGTAGGCCACCCTCGCCGCGGAGTTCGGCGTTTGGCCCGGAGCTCCCGCCGCGAGGATGAAAACCGCAACAGCGCTACCTTCCTCGGCAGTAGACCTCTCTGATGTGATCCATCGGACGGTTCGTCGCACGGCCTGGCTGGAACTCCGAGCCAGACGCCGGACGTTCCATCTATTCCGCCCGATCACCGAAGGAGAGACCGATGTACGACATGTATCCCGAGTGGGGACCCAGCCACCTGCGCGACAAGTACGACGGACAGAGCGCTGCCCAGTCCTCGACGGACCTGCGCGACAGCGGCGGCGACCGCCCCGACGACAACTGAGACCGACACGGCCGCTTCCCCCACCATGACTAAGGTCTGCGCATGACCTCACTTGCAGTCGTCCCCGGAGACGGAATCGGACCCGAAGTGACCCGCGAGGCACTTCGCGTACTCGAGACCATCGCCCCGGCATACGACCTGACGTTCACGACCACCGAGTACGACCTCGGGGCACGCCGCTATCACGCGAGCGGCGAGACACTCCCCGATGCGGTACTCGAGGAGATCCGCGGCCACGATGCGATCCTGCTCGGCGCCGTCGGCGACCCGAGCGTTCCGTCGGGCGTACTCGAGCGCGGCCTGCTGCTGCGGCTGCGCTTCGAGCTCGACCACTACGTGAACCTTCGCCCGTCCAAGCTGTTCACGGGAGTACCCTCCCCGCTCCGCGATCCCGGCGAGATCGACTTCGTCGTCGTACGCGAGGGCACAGAGGGTCCCTACGTCGGCAACGGCGGCGCGCTGCGAGTCGGCACACCGCACGAGATCGCGACCGAGGTCAGCGTCAACACGGCGTTCGGCGTCGAGCGGGTCGTCCGCGACGCGTTCGCCAGGGCGGCGGCACGACCTCGTAAGAAGCTCACCCTCGTGCACAAGAACAACGTGCTCGTGCACGCCGGGCACCTGTGGTCACGCACCGTCGACCGGGTGGCCCAGGAGTTCCCCGACATCGCCGTGGACTACCTCCACGTCGACGCCGCGACGATCTTCCTCGCGACCGATCCTGCCCGGTTCGACGTCGTCGTCACCGACAACCTGTTCGGCGACATCATCACCGACCTCGCCGCCGCGATCACCGGCGGCATCGGACTCGCCGCGAGCGGCAACGTGAACCCCGACCACACCGCGCCGAGCATGTTCGAGCCGGTCCATGGCTCCGCACCGGATATCGCGGGCCAGTCGAAGGCCGACCCGACGGCGGCGATCCTGTCGACCGTACTGCTGCTCGACCACCTCGGCCACGCCGATGCGGCGCACGACGTACAGCAGGCGGCCGAGGCCGACATCGCCGAGCGCGGCTCCGCGCCCCGACGTACCGAGGAGGTGGGCGAGGCCATCGCAGCGCGGGTGGCCGAGGGCGTACGGGTCGGCTGACCTCCACCCTCACCACTCAGCCAGGAAGGCAAGCCCACGTGACCGCGACGGTTACTCATCCGATCAGCACCACATCCAACCCCGCGCCCGCAACCGACGAGCGGCGCGCGCAGGTCCTCGGCGAACCGCGATTCGGTACGCACTTCACCGACCACATGTTCATGGCCGAGTGGAGCGTCGGCGACGGCTGGCAGGACCCGCGAGTCGTTCCGTACGGACCGCTCTCGATCGACCCGGCATCATCGGTACTGCACTACGCGCAGGAGATCTTCGAAGGGCTGAAGGCGTACGCGCATCCGGACGGCTCGATCCATGCCTTCCGGCCGTACGCCAATGCCGCCCGCATGCGTCGCTCCGCCGCACGCCTCGCCCTGCCGGCAGTTCCCGACGAGCTGTTCGTCGGCGCGGTCGACGCGCTGGTACGCGCGGACGCCGGCTGGGTGCCGACCGATGGCGAGGCCAGCCTGTACCTCCGGCCGTTCATGTTCGCGACCGAGGCGTTCTTCGGCGTACGCGCGGCGCGGCGCGCGACGTTCGCGGTGATCGCGTCGCCCGCAGGTCCGTACTTCCCGGGCGGGGTCGCGCCCGTTGAGGTGTGGCTGTCGTCGGAGTACGCCCGCGCGGGCTCCGGCGGCACGGGCGCGGCCAAGTCGGGTAGCAACTACGCGGCGAGCCTGTTGCCGCAGGCGCAGGCCGCGGCGCACGGGTGCGACCAGGTCGTGTTCCTCGATGACGTCGAGCGGCGTTGGGTCGAGGAGATCGGCGCGATGAACCTGTACTTCGTGTTCGCCGACGGTTCGATCGTGACGCCGGAGCTGTCGGGGTCCATCCTCGACGGCATCACTCGCGACTCGCTCAAGACGATCGCAACGGCGATGGGGCACGAGGTCGTCGAGCGGCGCGTCGACATCGACGAGTGGCGTGACGGCGTACGCGACGGCCGCATCGCCGAGGTCTTCGCTTGCGGCACAGCAGCGGTGGTGACACCGGTCGGACGGCTCAAGTGGGCCGACGGGGACGTCGTTCATGACGCGGGCGTCGCCGACTGTGGCCGGGCAACCGTCACCCGTGCGCTGCGCGACGAACTCGTCGGAATCCAGTACGGCCACGCCGCCGACCCGTACGGCTGGATGCACCAGATCGTCGGTGGCAGAGAACCCGTCGCAGCGGTAGGAGGCATGGGTTAACGTGCTGGATATGACAACGCCGTCCATTCGCATCGATGCGAACCCCTCGCCGACACCGCCCGAGCGGCGGGCCGAGATCCTCTCCAGTCCTGGCTTCGGCACGTACTTCACCGACCACATGTTTCTGGCGGAATGGACTCCCGATGCCGGCTGGCACGACCCGCGCGTCGTTGCGTACGGCCCGTTGTCGGTCGACCCTGCCACGGCGGTGCTGCACTATGCGCAGGAGATCTTCGAGGGCATGAAGGCGTACGCGCACCCGGACGGCTCGATCCGTACCTTCCGCCCGTACTCCAATGCCGCGCGCATGCAGCGCTCTGCGGAGCGGCTCGCGCTACCGCGGCTGCCCGAGGAGCTGTTCGTCGGTGCCATCGACAGCCTCGTGCGTACCGACGCGGAGTGGGTGCCGTCGGGCGGGGAGACCAGCCTGTACGTCCGACCCTTCATGTTCGCCTCCGAGGTGTTCCTCGGCGTGCGGCCGGCGAAGCACGTCACGTTCTCGGTGATCGCGTCGCCCGCCGGTGCGTACTTCGCGGGCGGCGTCAAGCCGGTGTCGATCTGGCTCTCGTCGGAGTACGCCCGTGCCGGGTCCGGCGGTACCGGTGCGGCCAAGTGCGGCGGCAACTATGCCGCCAGCCTGCTGCCACAGAGTCAGGCGGCCGAGCACGGCTGCGACCAGGTGGTGTTCCTCGACGACGTCGAGCACGCTTTCGTCGAGGAGCTCGGCGGCATGAACCTCTACTTCGTGTACGACGACGGCTCGATCGTCACGCCCGCGCTGTCCGGGTCGATCCTCGAGGGCATCACCCGCGAATCGGTCATGACGCTCGCAGCCGACCTCGGGCACGAGATCATCGAGCGGCGCTTCGGCATCGATGAGTGGCGCGAGGGCGTACGCGACGGCCGCATCACCGAGGTGTTCGCCTGCGGCACGGCCGCGGTACTCACGCCCGTCGGGGCACTCAAGTGGGCCGACGGTGACGACGTCGCCGAGGCGCGCAGCAGCGACGGCGAGGCCGGCAAGGTGACGATGGCGATCCGCGAGGCCCTGGTCGACATCCAGTACGGCCGTGCCGACGACCGCCACGACTGGATGCACACGGTCGCCTGACCCATCCTCCCGACGCTACCCGCCGAACAGCTCGACGGCGGGGTCGTCGTGCAACGCCGCCTCGAGCAGGCGGTTGCCGCGGTCGTACCGCAGGCTGACATCGACGCTGCGGGTCAGCGTGGGATCGTCGCCCTCGGTGAACGCGTCGCCGTAGCCGCGCGCGATGTCGCGCAGTGTGATCGTGGCCGGGCCGATGGGATCGTTCGCCGGCCACTCCTCGATCAGGCGCTGGGCGACTCCGACGAGCACCGCGTCGTACATCGGCAGCCGCTCGGCGTCGGCCTGGTCGTTGCCGAGCTCCGGCAGACCGAAACGGGCGAGGCCGTGCGTACGGATCGACGTGCCGGTGTGGGAGAACGCGAACCACTCGTGTGCTGCGGGGGAGTGCGATGCGTCGCCGTGCAGGATCCAGGGCACGGCGGTGTCGATGACGATGCCGTCATGCTCGGCGGCGATTCGCAGCGCCCGCGACCGGGCGGCGCACTCGACGTCGTGCGCCTCTGCGAGGCCCGACGCCTTGGTCACGGCGAGTACGTGGGGCCGGTCGGCGAGGCCCTCGAGATCGTCGACGGTACTCCCACGCGCGACCAACAGATCGGGTGGAGGCAGCGCACGCGAGTCGTCGGCGAACGGGCGTACGTCGACCTCGCCGCTCTCATCCAGGTCGAGTGCGGAGGCGGTCAGCACGAGATAGATGGCGCGCACGTCCGGGGTACGGGGAAGCTCGTGAGTCATCGGGTAGGAGCGTATACCGGCGCCGTCCCGGATGCTGAGACCGCGGGCCGCCGCTGTCGGGGAGGCCGCGGTACATGGCAGACTGGGGCCGTGCACACCAGCGCCACGATCATTCCAAGGCGCGTCTAGCTCGCAACCCGAGCCAGACGCGCAGCCTCTCGTACCCACGGGGGGCTTTTCTTTTTGTACTAACGCCTGTTGGCAAGACTCCCAAGCAAAGGATGCACCGTGAGTGCCACTGACGAGGGCTTCCACGTCTACGACACGACTCTGCGCGACGGCGCGCAGCAGGAGGGGCTCAACCTCTCCGTCGTCGACAAGCTCACCATCGCCCGTCACCTCGACGACCTCGGCGTCGGCTACATCGAGGGCGGCTGGCCGGGTTCGAACCCCAAGGACACCGAGTTCTTCGCACGTGCGCGCCGTGAGCTGTCGTTGCGCAATGCGACGCTCGCCGCCTTCGGCGCGACGCGGCGCCCGGGTGTGAGCGCGGCCGACGATCCGCTCGTCGCGGCGTTGCGCGAGTCCGAGGCCTCGGTCGTGACGCTGGTGGCCAAGAGCCACGACCGTCACGTCGAGCTCGCGCTGCGTACGACCCTCGACGAGAACCTCGCGATGGTGTCCGACACCGTTCGCCACCTCCGCGCGGAGGGCCGTCGGGTGTTCCTCGACTGCGAGCACTTCTTCGACGGCGTCCGCGCCAACCGCGCGTACGCGCTCGAGGTGGTACGTACCGCGGCGGAGGCCGGCGCCGAGGTGGTCGTCCTGTGCGACACCAACGGCGGCATGCTGCCGGACTGGGTGGGTGAGATCGTCGCCGACGTCGCCGACCAGACCGGGGCCCGACTCGGCATCCACTGCCACAACGACACTGGCTGCGCGGTCGCGAACTCCGTCGCCGCGGTCAACGCCGGCGCGACCCACATGCAGGGCTGCATGAACGGGTACGGCGAGCGCACCGGCAACGCGGACCTCGTCGCGGTCGTGGCGAACCTGCAGCTGAAGCTCGGCCACGAGCTGCTGCCGGGCACGTCGCTCCGCGAGGCCAGTCGCATCGCGCACGCGGTCGCGGAGGTGACGAACATCCCGCCGTCGTCGCGACAGCCGTACGTGGGCGTCTCGTCGTTCGCGCACAAGGCGGGACTTCACGCGAGCGCGATCCGCGTCGACCCCGATCTCTATCAGCACATCGACCCTGAGCGAGTCGGCAACGACATGCGGCTGCTCGTCTCGGAGATGGCGGGCCGGGCGAGCATCGAGCTCAAGGGCAAGGAGCTGGGGTACGACCTGACGTCGGACGCGCAGCAGCTTGCGCGCATCACCGAGCGTGTCAAGCGGCTCGAGCAGACCGGTTACACCTTCGAGGCCGCCGACGCATCGTTCGATCTGCTGCTCGCCGAGGAGGTCGAGGGTCAGCGACCGTCGTACTTCGCGGTCGAGTCGTGGAGGGTCATCACGGAGTCGAGTACGCCCGCCGATGCGGAGGCGCTGTCGGAGGCGACGGTGAAGCTGCGGGCCGCCGGCCAGCGCATCGTGGTCACCGGCGAGGGCAACGGTCCCGTCAACGCGCTCGACCACGCACTGCGTCAGGCGATCGAGCGCGCGTACCCGGAGGTGGAGCAATTCCGCCTGACCGACTACCGTGTCCGCATCCTCGACCAGGGCCACGGCACGGACGCCGTCATCCGAGTGCTGATCGAGACCTCAGACGGCAAGGAGTCGTGGGTGACTGTCGGTGTAGGACACAACATCGTCGAGGCGTCGTGGGAAGCGCTGCTCGACGCGGTGACGTTCGGGCTTCGTCGCCACGACGTACATTCGCCGGCGGCGACCGCATGACCGACGTGGTCGACCTGCCCTCGACGCTGCGCGAGAACGTCGAAGAGGGCTGGGGACGCGCGGGCGTTCGGTGGCTCGAGTCGTTCCCCGAGGTCCTCGCGCATGTCGCGGGGGCGTGGGAGCTTCGAGGTCGGCGATGCGTACGTGCTGAGCTTCAACTGGGTGGCGCCCGTTCGTCGGGCGGACGGGTCCCTTGCAGTGCTGAAGCTCGGCGTACCGGAGTCGGAGCACCTTTACGAGGAGGCCGCCGCGCTGCGCTGCTTCGCCGGTGACGGCGCGATCCGTCTGCTCGACCGCGACCTGGAGCACGGTGCACTGCTGCTGGAGCGCGCCGAGCCGGGCACGATGCTGCGTGAGCTCGTACCCGAACGGGACGACGATGCAACCGATGTCGTCATCGATATCCTGCGCAGGCTGCACGTTCCGCCACCCGACGGAGTGAACCTCCCCGACGTGTCGGTGCACCGGGCGTCGTTCCGCGACCACCTGCGGTACCTGCCGTGCGACGTACCACCGGTCCCGATGGTGGAGCGTGCACTGTCGCTGTTCGACGATCTCTGCGCATCCGCGACCGAGCGGGTCGTGCTGCACGGCGACCTGCACCACGACAACGTGTTGCGGTCCGAACGCGAACCCTGGTTGGCGATCGACCCGCATGGCTTGGTCGGCGATCCCGGTTTCGAGATCGCGCCGTTGCTGTACAACCCCGACCCGGGTCGCCATGACGACGAGCTGCTCGCTCTTGTGCCGGCACGGTTGGAGCGCCTCGCCGCCGGGCTCGGCGTACCGATGGACCGAGCGGTCGCCTGGGCGTACGTCGGCTGCGTACTGTCGGCGGTGTGGGATGCCGAGGGCGGCGACAGCGATGGCGGGCGGCCGCTTGACGTGGCGCTGATGCTCGAGTCCCACGTCGGCTGAGCCAACGCCGCCGTTGTACCTGCTTGCACAAGCAAGTAACGTTGCGTCATGGCACTCTTGACCTCGCGCGCGCCGACGGATCCGTACTCGGACGACGACCAGGACGATCGCTGGTGCATGACCGTACGCCTGCTGGGTCAGGTCGAAAAGGAACTGGACGACGCCCTGCGCACGAGCCACGGGCTTCCGTTGTCGGACTATCGCGCGCTGTGCGCGCTGAGCCGCCCGGACAGCCGGCCGGCCCTTCGGATGGGCGAGCTTGCGGGTCGTATCGGCCTGCAGATCAGCACGGTCACCAGGCTCGTCGGTCGACTCGAGGCGCGCGGTCTGGTCGAGCGCAGGGGAGCCGACGGCGACGGCCGGGCTGTGACGGCGACCGTCACCGCGTCGGGGCGGAAACACTATCGAGATGTCACGCCGACGTACCGTCGCGCGCTGGGCAGGGCACTTTCCGATGCAGTCGATAATGTCTATCTTGCCGACCTTGCGACGTGGGTGCTGTCGGGCGAATCCGGCGCCGGTGCGACCTCGAGGAGGCGCGATGTCTGACGTCGCCGAGCACTACGAGCGGGTGCTCGCCCGGCACTACACCTGGATGCTGGGGCCCGACTTCGAGCGTCTGGTCGTCGGGCAGGAGACCCAGCTCGCCGACCTTGTGCACGCCGTGCCGGGCTCATCCGCAACGGCCCTAGACCTGGGTTGCGGGTCGGGACTGCAGAGCCTCGCGCTTGCCCGCCTCGGCTTCGACGAGGTGATCGCCGTCGACAGCAGCGCGACATTGCTCGCCGAGCTGGAAAGGCGGACGGAGACGTCGACGGCGATTCGGACCGTGCGAGCCGACTTTGCGCACGGGCTCGACGGCATCGTGCCTCCGACCTCGGTGGCGACCGTCGTGTGTATGGGCGATACCTTGCCACACCTGCCGAGCAGGGCCGCCGTCGAGCGAGTGCTGGACGATGTCTTCCGAGTGCTGGTGCCGGGCGGGCGGCTCGTACTCACGTTTCGCGACCTCACGGTCGCGGCAAGGGGACTCGACCGCTTTCTGCCGGTCCGATCCGATGACTCAACCATCCTGACCTGCTTCCTCGAAGACGTTGGCGATCGGATCAAGGTCCACGACCTCGTCTATGTGCGCTCCGACGACGGTTCCTGGGATCTCCACAAGAGCAGCTACTTCAAGCTTCGACTCGCACCCGATCAGGTGGGCGACCAACTTGCTCGCATCGGGTTCGAGGTGAGCGAGGCGCGACCGGGCGAGCGCGGAATGTGGGTGCTCACGGCACGGCGGCCCGAGGGTCGGGTCACCGACGGGCGCGAGGAGCGCTGATGGTCACCTTCGCGTCGGTGGTCGGGGTCGCGATCATCGCGTTCGGCATGGTGATCACGCCCGGCCCGAACATGATGTACCTGGTGTCGAGGTCGATCAGCCAGGGACGCACCGCGGGGCTGATCTCGCTGGCCGGTGTCGTCACCGGCTTCGCGCTGTACGTGATCGCAACCACCGCAGGGCTGTCGGTGTTGTTCTCGACCGTTCCCGCGTTGTTCATCGTCGTCAAGGTGGCTGGTGCGCTTTACCTGCTCTATCTCGCCGTCGGCATCGTGCGGGGCGGCCGTCCGGTGTTCCGGGCGGGAGAGGCGCGCGACCACTCCCGGCGGCGGTTGTACGTCATGGGGCTCACCACCTGCCTGTTGAACCCGAAGATCGCGCTGATCTACGCGGCGCTGCTGCCGCAGTTCGTCGATCCGGACCGTGGCAGCGTCCCGCTCCAGATCGTGGTCCTCGGTCTCGTACAGATCACCGTGGCCGCACTCGTCAACGCCGGCTGGGTGCTGGCGGCCGCCGCTGCTTCGGGCGTACTCCAACGCAGTCGTACGGCCGATCGGGTTTCGCGGTGGGTCGCGGGCACGTTGCTCGGTGGATTCGCGGTGCGTCTCGGGTTGAGTCAGCCGGCGCAGTAGCGCAGCTGCGGGAGGTTCAACTCGTGTGGAGGGCGTGAAGCTTCGTCGCGTCGTCGGCGGTAGCGGCTCGGTACACGACCACCTCCAGCCCCGGGCTCGAGCGGGCATCGAACGCCTGAACGGCCACGGTGAGCTCGCCGACGACCGGGTGGAGGAGACGCTTGCGCCGTAGTCGCCGGCCTCGAACGAGATTGGTCGCCCAGATCTGCCGGAATCGTGGGCTGTCGGAGGCGACCCGGTCCATGACGGCGTTGATGCGATCGTTCGTCGGGTTCTCGCCGTGGAGGAGTCGGAATGCGGCTGCCGTGTACTCCGCGATCTGGTCCCAGTCGCGATAGAACGTGGGTGACTGTGGGGCGAGGAATACCGACTCGAGCAGGTTCCGCGAGTATGGGAAGCCGCAGAACATCGCTTCGCCGAGTCGGTTCGTCGCAACGACGTCGAGGGCGTTGCCGAGGATGATGATCGGATTGTCGGCCAGCGAGTCGATGAGGTCGCGCAGGTCGGGATCGAGACCCCGATCGGTCGGTACGGGCATTGCCGGTGTGATGCCCGCGAGCCGGAACAGGTGCTTGGTGTTGTGGCCGTCGAGGAGCAGCGCGCGTGCGATCGCGGCGGTCGTCTGCGTCGAGGGGGACCGTTCCCGACCCTGCTCCAGGCGGATGTAGTAGTCGACGCTGACGCCCGCTCGGGCAGCAACCTCCTCCCTGCGGAGGCCCGGTACGCGGCGCCGATGGGTGTCGTGGATGCCTGCGTCGCCCGGGCTCAACTGGTCGCGGGTGGTTCGCAGATAGTCGCCGAGCTCGGACACGCCGCAACGATACCGTCGGCCGGGCCTCTTCCAGGGTGTGCTGCACCCAGGAAGAACGCGGCCTTCCGCGTACGTGCTGGTACGCGCAAGGTGGCACCATGACACCTAGGAACGCCCACGCCCGCCCCAACGCCGTCGTGATCGGGGCAGGGCCCGGCATCGGCTTCTCTACGGCGCGGCGGTTCGCGATCGAGGGGTACGACGTCGGGCTGGTCTCGCGGACGGAGCCTCGCCTGCGCGAGCTTGCAGCTCGGCTGTCCGGCGACGTGCGAGTCGACGGCGAGGTCGCGTACGTCGCGGCGGACGCTGGCGAGGGAACCGCACTGCGCAATGCGATTCTCGAGCTCGAGGAGCGGCTCGGGCCGACCGACGTCCTCGTGTTCTGCCCGCTGCCCGACGTTGATCTCATCAAACCTGTCCTCGACACGACGGCCGACGATCTCGTGTCCGCGTTGACGCTCGGCGTCGGTGGGGCAACGACGGCGGTATCGACCGTGGTGGAGGGAATGCTCGAGCGGCGGCACGGCTCGCTACTGTTCACCACCGGCAGCGGCGCCACGCAGCCCTCGTCGGACCGCGCCGCCAGCGCCGTGGCCACGACCGCCGCCGCGGCGTACTTCCGGCTGTTGCGCGACGCGCTCCGACCGTCCGGCGTCAACGTCGCGCACCTGACGATCCGCGGAGCCGTCGGACCTGGGCTACGGCACGAGCCGGACGCCGTTGCGGACATGCTGTGGGACGCGAATCGCGATCCGGGTGATGGCTTCCCGGGTCTGGGGTTGGGGTAGGGGTGACGCAAGAATCGACCTTTGACCGCCTCCGGCCGGTCAAAGGTCGATTCTTGCCGACGGCCCGCGCTCACGCACAATCCCGAGCAGCTCATCGAGCTCGTCGATGAGACGTCCTCGCAAAACCGCCGCCCGTCCCGCGAAGGCCCGCTGCCCCGCGACGTACTCCGCCTTGCCTGCAGGGTCCTCTATCCGCACGGGGGCGTATCCGAGTGAGCTCAGGTCGTACGGCGAGGCACGCATGTCCAGCTCGCGAATGTCGCGCGCGAGCTCGAAGCAGTCGGCGACCAGCTCCGAGCGTACGAACGGCGAGAACTTGTACGCCGCTCGGTAGAGATCCATGTTCGCGTGGAGGCATCCCGGCTGCTCCTTCGACGGCTGCGTCGCCCGGCTCAGCTCGGCCGCATTGCGCGGTCGGGCCTCATCGGTGAAGAACCGGAACGCGTCGAAGTGGGTGCAGCGCAGCTGGTGCGACTCCACCACCTCGTCCGTCCCGCGATGCCCGAGTCGCAGCGGGTACGCCTCGTGGCGCACCTCGTCGCGACGCGTTCGGTACACCATCGCCCACTCGTGCAGGCCGAAGCAGTTCGTACGTGCGTCGCGTCCCTGCGTGAGCGCGAGCAGATCGCGCATCCACACCAGACCGTCGCGCCGCCGCCCGAGTCGCTCCGGATCGGCACCGACCCCGTCGTCGTACGCGCGGTAGTCGGCGAGCGCTCGGTAGCCGTCGACGCCCGGCCCGGCGAGCACCTGACCGATGCCCGGGTGCCACCGCTCCAGCTTGCCCGGCGAGAACGAGTAGTACTCGAACAGGAAGTCCTCGACCGGATGCCGTACCCCCGACTCACGGCGGGCGAGGTGCGGTGCCGTCCACGTACGTACGCGGGCACGGTGCTCTGCCGCGACCGGATGCCAGTCGTCGGTTGCCCAGACCGTGAGCGCCATGACCTTACGGGACGGCCCGGCACTCACTGCAGGTGCCGAAGATCTCGAGCGTGTGCTGGACGTCGACGAACCCGTTCTCGGCGGCCTTCTGGTTGGTCCAGCGCTCGACGGTGGGCCCCTCGATCTCGACGGTACGACCACAGTGGCGGCATACGAGGTGGTGGTGATGCCCCTTACTGCATTGGCGATACAGCGCCTCGCCGTCATCCTTGCGGAGTACGTCGACCTCCTCGGCATCGGCGAGTGCCTGCAGGTTGCGGTAGACGGTGCTCAGCCCGATCGACTCGCCCTGGCTGCGGAGCAGGTCGTGGATCTGCTGTGCGCTCGAGAACCCGTCCAGCTCGTCGAGCACGGCCGCGACGGCCCGGCGTTGCCGGGTCGTGCGGATCTGTGGCTTGGACATCGGGTTGCTCTCAGTGCTCGTCGTAGTGGCCTTGGTGGGAGGCGTGTCGGTGACCGCCATGAATGTAGTCGACGTGGTCGCCGTGGGGGACCGCCGCGTGACCGCAGTCGTCGCCGTGTTCGTGAGGGTGTTCGACGGCCGGTACGTGGGCGGGCTCGACGGTCGCGTCGAACGGCAGCCGTCTGCGGCGTGCTGCGCGGATGGCGGCCCCGACCGGCGCGGTCACCAGGAAGAACGCGAGCGCGATCATCACGATCGTGGGCCCGGGCGAGGTGTCGTACTCGAAGCTCGCGCCGACCCCGGAGATCGAGGCGATGACTCCGAGGACCATCGCGATACCGAAGGTCGTCCGGAAGCTGCGCGTGAACTGTTGCGCGGTGGCAACGGGTACGACCATCAGCGCCGATACCAGCAGCAGGCCGACCGTGCGCATCGAGACCGTGACGGTGACGGCCGCGAGCACGGCGATCAACAGCCCGTACGCACGGACGGGCACGCCCGTGACGCGCGCGTACTCCTCGTCCTGGCACACCGCGAACAGCTGTGGGGCAAGGCCGATCGCGACGATGAGCACGACGGCGGCGAGGATCCAGACGAGCCGGAGGTCGGAGTCGGACACCGTGGTGATCGCCCCGAACAGATAGCTGTTCAGGGTCGCGACGGAGTCGCCCGCGAGGTTGGTCAGCAGCACGCCACCCGCGATGCCTCCGTAGAAGAGCAGCGCGAGTGCGACGTCGCCGCTCGTACGTCCGTACGCGCGCAGCAGCTCGATGGCGAGCGCGCCGAGCGCCGAGACGATCACGGCGGTGACGAGGGGAGCCTGGTTCGTCAGCAGCCCGACGGCCACGCCGGTCAGCGCGATGTGTCCGATGCCGTCTCCGAGCAGGGCAAGACGCCGCTGCACGAGGTACGTGCCGATCGCGGGCGCCGTGAGTCCGGTCAACAGCGCGGCGGTCAGCGCGCGCCGCATGAAGTCGTAGTCGAGCAGCTCGAGCGTCACGGCCATACCCCCTCGGGCGGTACGGCGGCGCCGTCGACCGGCTCGCTCGAGTGCAGATGGTGCTGGTCGCCGCTGTGGTCGCGCTCGTCGGGTACGGCTCCGTCGTACGCGATGCGTCCGTCGCGCAGCACGATCGCGCGGTCGACCATGGTCCGGAACGGACCGAGCTCGTGCGCGACCATGACGACGGTCGTCTGCTCGGAGAGCATTCGGCGGAGTACGCCGGCGAGGATCTCCTGGCTGTGCTGGTCGACGCCGGCCGTCGGCTCATCCATGACCAACAGCTCCGGTTCGCCTGCAAGTGCGCGTGCGATCATCACTCGCTGCTGCTGGCCACCGGAAAGCTGCGCGACCGGGTCGCCTTCGCGCGCGGCGAGGTCGACGAGCTCGAGCGCTTCGCGAACGGCGCGTCGGTCGCGTGCCGTCGCCCAGCCGGCGTACCTGCGACGTGCGAGGCGGCCGGTCATCACCACCTCGCCGACCGTCGACGGCACTCCCGACGTCGCGGTCGACCGCTGCGGCACGTACCCGACGCGCCGCCAGTCGCGGAACCGTTCGATCGACGTACCGAACAGCTCGACCGTGCCCGTCGCCAGCGGCAGCAGTCGCACGCAGGCGCGTACGAGTGTCGACTTGCCGGAGCCGTTGCTGCCGAGGAGCGTGACGAACTCGCCCGCGGCGACCGAGAGGTCGACCTGCCGGACGATCGGCCTGCCGCCGAGTACGACGCCGACATCGTGCAGCGCAAGGGGGTCGCTATCTTCCTCGCCGCTCATGGTTCTTGGTCGCGCTCGGTCGTCCGCTCGCTCCGCGGACCGCCCTCCTCCGTCGGGCCGGCCACTTCGCTCGCTACCTTCCTCGCCGCTCATGGTTCTTGGTCGCGCTCGGTCGTCCGCTCGCTCCGCGGACCGCCCTCCTCCGTCGGGCCGGCCACTTCGCTCGCTACCTTCCTCGCCGCTCATGAGCAGCCGTTCGCCTCCATCAGCGCGTCGAGGTTCTGTTTCATCAGGGAAACGTACGTCTCGTCGGCGGTGTCGTCACTGAGCCCCTCGATCGGGTCGAGCGTCGCAACGTCGGCGCCGGTCTCGTCGGCCACCGTCTCGGCGACCGCGGGGCTGACGAGCTCCTCGGTGAAGATCGTCGTGATCCCATCCTCGCGCACGAGGTCGGTGATGTCAGCGAGCTGCTCCGGTGACGGCTCGGTGCTCGGGTCGAGCCCGGCGATGCCCACCTGTTCGAGGCCGTACCGTGCGGCGAGGTAACCGAATGCGTCGTGGCTCGTCACGATCGTGCTGCGTTCGCAGTTCGCGAGCCCCTTCTCGTACGCGCGGTCGAGCCCGCGGAGCTCATCGGTGAACGCCTTTGCGTTCTTCGCGAACTCCTTGGCGTGGTCGGGGTCCGCGTCGCTCAGATGGTCGGCCGCCGCCTCGGTGATCGCGATCATGTTGTTCGGATCGAGCCAGACATGAGGGTCGAGGCTGCCGTGGTCGTGCCCCTCCTCGCCCTCGTGCTCGTGCTCGCCTTCCTCAGCCTCGTGGAGGGTGACCACGTCGGCGACGTCGAGTCGGGCGTCGTCGGACAGGTCGGCCTGGTCGACGGCGTCGTCGACGGCCGGCTGGAAGCCCGTCTCGAAGATCGCGAGGTCGGCGTCCTGGACCGCCGCGACCTGCTTCGGTGCGAGCTCGATGTCGTGCGGTTCCGCGCCCGGCGAGGTGAGGTTCTCGACGTCGACCGCATCGCCGCCGACCTGCTCGGCGACGTACGCGAACGGGTAGAACGACGCGACGACGCGCGTACCCGATGCCGAGTCGGCGTCGCCTCCGCACGCGGTGAGCAGCAGCACCGGAGCGACGGCGGCGAGGAGCAGGGGGAGTGGAATCGCATAGGACGATTCCACCGCAAATGAGAATCATTGTCAAATGCGGTTGAGCCCGGTGAGCCGACGCTGCTCGCGGACTACCCGAGTGCCTGGACCACGCGGCCGATCAGCAGTACGGCGAGTGCGCCGATGGCGACCACGCGCAGCAGCCTCGCCGGCCGGTCGAGCAACGGCCACGACAGCGACGCGAGCCAACCGATGAGCGCGAGCAACAGGACGAGCGCGGGCACGGCGTACGCGAGCGGCGCGAACGCGGCGACCAGGAACAGCACCAGGGTGATCACCGGAAGCGTCAGCCGTGGCAGACCCTGCAGGCGGGCGAGCAGTGCCGCGCTTCGGGGTCCTGCGGGGGATGGGTTGCTCACCGGGCAATCGTGCCACGCCGCGGATGGACCGACCTCCGTGCGTAGGCTCGGCGCATGATCGTTGTGACCAGGTACCGCGTCACGCCGGGCGATGCGTCGTCATTCGCCACCCGCGCGCACACCGCGCTCGACGCGCTGGCGCAACAACGCGGCTACCGTACCGGCGGCGTCGGCCGCAACGTCGACGATGAGTCGCTATGGACGCTCACCACGCTGTGGGACGACACCGGTTCGTACCGCCGCGCGCTGTCGAGCACCGACGTCAAGCTGGCCGCCGTACCGCTGCTGTCCGAGGCGATTGCCGAGCCGACCGCGTACGAGGAGATCTGAGCTCCGGCGCCCGTCCGCCGACCCGCCGAGGGGCCGCATTCGCCTGCGCGTGTGGCGTAGCGCACAATGGGTCGCGCAACACCCTCCACTCGGATCGTCCGGCACGTACCTGCCGGTGAAGGGAAACAAGCAAACATGTCCTCAGTGACCTTCGAGAAGGCGACGCGCGTCTTCCCCGGCCAGGAACGCCCGGCCGTCGACCACCTTGACCTCGAGATCGAAGACGGCGAGTTCCTCGTCCTCGTCGGTCCGTCCGGATGCGGGAAGTCCACCTCGCTTCGGATGCTCGCCGGCCTCGAAGAGGTCGACGACGGCCGCGTACTCATCGGCGACCGTGACGTCACGAACCTCCCACCGAAGTCCCGCGATATCGCGATGGTCTTCCAGAACTACGCCCTCTACCCGCACATGTCGGTTGCCCAGAACATGGGCTTCGCGCTCAAGATCGCCGGCACCGACAAGGCCGAGATCAAGAAGCGGGTCGAGGAGGCGGCGAAGATCCTCGACATCAGCGACTACCTCGAGCGCAAGCCCAAGGCGTTGTCCGGCGGCCAGCGCCAGCGGGTCGCCATGGGCCGGGCGATCGTACGCTCGCCCGAGGTGTTCCTGATGGACGAGCCGCTGTCGAACCTCGACGCCAAGCTGCGCGTCGAGACGCGCAACCAGATCGCCCAGCTGCAGCGCCGCCTCGCCACGACGACGGTGTACGTCACCCACGACCAGGTCGAGGCCATGACCATGGGCGACCGGGTCGCGGTGCTCCGCGACGGCGTGCTCCAGCAGTGCGCGAGCCCGCGTGAGATGTACGACCATCCGGCAAACGTGTTCGTGGCGGGCTTCATCGGCTCACCGAGCATGAACCTGATGACCCTGCCGCTGACCGACGACGGTGTTCGCTTCGGCGACAGCGTCGTCAACGTCTCGCGCGACACGCTGAAGCAGGTCTCCGACTCGACCGCCGTGCTCGGCGTACGCCCCGAAGACCTCGTCCTCGGCGACAGCGGCGTGCCGCTCGAGGTCGATGTCGTCGAGGAGCTCGGCTCCGATGCGTTCGTGTACGGCCGCGCGATGATCGACGACGTCGAGCACTCGTTGATCGCCCGGGTCGAGGCGCGTACGCCCCCGGCGAAGGGCGCGACGCTGCACGTACAGGCAGCGCCCGAGCGGGTGCACCTGTTCGCCACCGACACCGGCGAGCGGATCAGCTGACCGATCGGACCCCGACCGGCCGTGGCCCTGCGGCCGCGGCCGGTCGGTTCGTGCGCAGGCGGTACGCTAGCCGGTGCCATCGGGCGCGGGTTGTCACGACGACCCGCAGCTGCCCGCCGACACCCAGCCGGATGGAGAACCATGCCTGCGACCAACGTCGACACCATCGTCAGCCTCTGCAAACGCCGCGGATTCGTCTTCCCTTGCGGTGAGATCTACGGCGGCACGAAGGCCGCCTGGGACTACGGTCACCTCGGTGTCGAGCTCAAGGAGAACATCAAACGCCAGTGGTGGCGGTCGATGGTCCAGGGCCGCGACGACGTCGTCGGCCTCGACTCGTCGGTGATCCTGCCTCGCCGGGTATGGGAGGCGTCGGGACACGTCGACGTGTTCCACGATCCGCTCGTCGAGTGCCAGAACTGTCACAAGCGCCACCGCCAGGACCACCTGCAGGAGTCGTACGCCGCGAAGAAGGGCATCGACGACCCCGACACGGTCGACATGGCGCTGGTCGCCTGCCCCGACTGCGGCACGAAGGGCCAGTGGACCGAGCCGCGCGAGTTCAACATGATGTTGAAGACGTACCTCGGTCCGATCGAGTCCGAGGAGGGCCTGAACTATCTACGGCCCGAGACCGCGCAGGGCATCTTCATCAACTTCAACCAGGTGATGACCGCCGCACGCAAGCGACCGCCGTTCGGCATCGCGCAGATCGGCAAGAGCTTCCGCAACGAGATCACGCCGGGCAACTTCATCTTCCGCACGCGCGAGTTCGAGCAGATGGAGATGGAGTTCTTCGTCGAGCCGGGCACCGACTCGAAGTGGCACGAGGAGTGGATCCAGATCCGCACCGACTGGTACACCGGCCTCGGCATCGACCCCGCCAACCTCCGGCACTTCGAGCACCCGCAGGAGAAGCTGTCGCACTACGCCAAGCGCACCGTCGACATCGAGTACCGCTTCAACTTCGGGTCCAAGGAGTTCGACGAGCTCGAGGGCATCGCCAACCGCACCGACTTCGACCTCTCGACGCACGCGAAGTTCTCCGGCCAGGAGCTCTCGTACTTCGACCAGGAGAAGGGCGAGCGCTGGGTCCCGTACGTGATCGAGCCGGCCGCCGGCCTGAACCGTTCGATGATGGCCTTCCTGCTCGACGCGTACACCGAGGACGAAGCGCCGAACGCCAAGGGCGGCGTCGACAAGCGGGTCGTGCTCAAGCTCGACCCACGGCTCGCGCCGGTCAAGGTCGCGGTGCTCCCGCTGTCGCGCAACGAGCGCCTGACCCCCAAGGCGAAGGGCCTCGCCGCCGACCTACGCGCCAACTGGGCCGTCGACTTCGACGATGCCGGAGCGATCGGACGACGCTACCGGCGCCATGACGAGATCGGTACGCCGTACTGCGTCACGGTCGACTTCGACTCACTCGACGACAACGCGGTCACGGTACGCGAGCGCGACACCATGCAGCAGGAGCGCGTCTCGCTCGACCAGGTTCAGAGCTACCTCGCCTCCCGCCTCGTCGGATGCTGACCCGCGTCGGCGCGCTGGTCGCCGCCGCAGCACTCGTACTGTCCGGGTGCTCCGGCGGCGACGACGACCCCGATCCGGTGCCCGAGACCCCCGATATCGAGGTGCCCGAGGGCGTGACCCTGACCGCTGGCGGGTCGACCGTCGACGTCGGCTCCCCGGCCTCGGTCGTCTACAAACCGGACAACGCCGCGGCGACCGTCGTCACGGTTCGCGTCGAGCGCATCGACCGCGGCAAGCCGGCCGATCTCGGCGGCTTCGACCTCGACGGGGTCGCGAAGAACTCCGTGCCGTACTACGCGCATGCGTCGATACGTAACGCCGGGCCGGCCGTGCTCGCGCACGCCGACGCACCCCTGTACGGACTCGACAGCGGCGACGAGTACTTCCCGCCGACGAAGATCACGGGCACCGTGAAGTCGTGCAAGCCGCTGGTGCTTCCCGAGAAGCTCGAGCAGGGGCGTACGGCCAAGGGTTGTCTGGTGTTCACGGTCCCGCCCGGCAAGGCATTCAAGGGCGTCCAGGTGCGTACGAGCGACCTGGAGAACCCCATCACCTGGGCACCCTGACCCGGCTCCGCAATCTGACAGATGTCATGAGTACATCGTGACCGTGGGCATGGGTACGCGGCCGCTCGCGGCGCGATCGTTGAGCCATGACGAACGAAACAGACTCGCAAGGCCCGGCAGCCGTCGGACTCGCCGACGTGACGAAGCGATTCGGGACCGTGACCGCCGTCGACCGGATGTCGCTGGCGATCCGGCCCGGTGAGGTCGTCGCGCTGCTCGGCCCGAACGGCGCCGGCAAGACCAGCACGATCGACATGATCCTGGGCCTGCAGGAGCCGACCGCGGGCACGGTCGACGTGTACGGCATTGCGCCGCGCAAGGCCGTGGCGCTCGGCGCGGTGTCGGCGGTCATGCAGACCGGGGGGTTGCTCAAGGAGTACACCGTCAGCGAGACCGTCGAGCTGACGGCCTCGCTGTTCACGCCGGCACGTCCGGTGGGTGAGGTCCTCGAGCGGGCCGGGATCGCCGACATCCGCGACCGCCGCGTCGGAAAGTGCTCCGGAGGCCAGCAACAGCGCCTGCGGTTCGCGCTCGCGCTGCTGCCCGACCCGGACCTGCTGATCCTCGACGAGCCCACCACGGGCATGGACGTCGAAGGCCGACGCGACTTCTGGACCGCGATCCGCGAGGATTCGCAACGCGGTCGTACGACGATCTTCGCGACGCACTACCTCGAGGAGGCAGATGCGTACGCCGACCGGATCGTGTTCATGCGCAAGGGACGCATCGTCGCCGACGGCACCGCAGCCGAGGTCAAGAGCATGTCGGCCGGGCGTACGCTCCGCGCGACCCTCCCGGGTGCAGACCAGCGACGCCTCGCGTCGATCCCCGGTGTCGACTCGGTCGACGTACGCGGCGACTCCGTGCTGATCCACGCCGCCGACGCCGATGCGGCGGCGCGCTACCTGCTCACCGAGACACCCGCGTGCGACCTGGAGATCACGTCGCGCAACCTCGAGGACGCGTTCGTCGCCCTGACCAGTGACGACACCGACACCTCCGCATACGAAGGAGTTCTGGCATGACCACCCATGCAATCGAGCGTCGCGCACCGCGGCTCGGCGGCTTCTCGGCGACGTTCCTCAGGCTCGAGCTGCGGCGGATGCTGCGCAACCGGCGCACCGTGATCTTCACGCTGGTCATGCCGGCGGCGTTCTTCCTGCTGTTCGGCACCGACAGCTCGTACCGCACCGAGAGCGCCGGATCCGGCAACGTCACCGCGTACATCATGGTGTCGATGGCCGTGTACGGCGCGATGATCGCCACCACGAGCGCGGGCGCCATGGTGTCCGTCGAGCGCGCCGTGGGCTGGAGCCGGCAGCTACGTCTCACCCCGCTGAACCCGGGCGCGTACATCGCGGTCAAGGTCGTCGTCGCGATGACGATGGGGCTCGCCGCGGTGGTCGTGGTCAGCGTGGTCGGGATGGCGACCGGTGCCGACCTGCCGGTCGGCGACCTCATCGCCTGTGCGGTGCTCGCCTGGCTGTGCTCGCTGGTGTTCGCCGCGTTCGGGCTGTTCATGGGCTACCTGCTGCCGAGCGAGAACGTGATGCAGATCCTCGGCCCGGTTCTGGCGCTGATGTCCTTCGCCGGCGGGTTGTTCGTACCCGTCGACCAGATGGGCGACACGTTCGCCACGATCGCGAAGCTGACACCGGTCTACGGCGTCGGCGAGATCGCCCGCTGGCCGCTCGATCCCAGCGGCTCACTCGCCGTCGCGGTCCTCAACGTCGCCGCGTGGACGGCGGTCTTCGCGGCCGGCGCCGCCTGGCGCTTCCGCCGCGACACGGCGCGGGTCTGAGCGGCGAATACGCTACGCACGTGAGCACGACGGAGCAGCAGATCCTCGGCAGCGGGCCACCGCGGTTCAGGTGGTTCGCTGCCGGCATCTGGCTCGTCTACCTCGGGTCGCTGGCAGGGCGCCTGCTGGGCGACGCGAGTGGCTGGCAGCAGGCGGTCGGGCTGACGGCGCTGGCGATCTTCGTGGTGCTCTACCTCGTCGCCGTCACCTGGCCGCGGGCGTTTCGCACCGAGCCAGTGCGCCGACGCGAGCTGCTGGGGCGCTGGGCGTACATCGGCGGCATGCTCGCCTGCAGCGCGCTGATGATCCCCGGCGGCGGTGACGACGCACTCACCAGCCTCGTCTTCGTGACCGCCGCCGCGATGGGCACCCTGCCCCTACGACAGGGGTGGGGTGTGCTCGTCGTCCTGTTCATCGTCACGGAGGCCTCGGGTCGGCTGGTCGACGGCTGGTCCGAGGGGGGCAACGGGTTCGCGATCGTGCTCGCGGGTCTCGCGGTATGGGGCTTCCGGATGGCGTTCCTTCGGCAGCGTCGGTTGCTCGAGGCCGAGCGCGAGCTGCGCGAGCATGCGCTCGAAGAGGAGCGCACGCGGATCGCCCGCGATCTCCACGACATTCTGGGCCACTCGCTCACGGTGATCTCGGTGAAGACCGAGCTGGCCGAACGGATGCTCGACGTCGACCCGGCGCGTACCCGAGCCGAGCTGCTCGACCTCGCACGTCTGAGCCGCGACGCGCTGGCAGACGTACGCTCGACCGCCGCCGGGCTGCGCGGCGTCTCGCTTCCCGGCGAGATCGCCTCGGCACGCGAGGCCCTCGAGTCGGCCGCGATCGACGCGGAGCTGCCGACGGTTGCCGACGAGGTGCCGAGCCGTTGGCGCGAGCTCTTCGCCTGGACCGTACGCGAGGCGGTCACCAACGTCGTACGCCACAGCGCGGCGCAGCGATGCACGGTCAGGCTGACACCACACTCGGTGACGATCGCGGACGACGGCATCGGAGTGGGCGAGGTGTCGACGGAGGGACGCGGCTTGATCGGGCTCCGGGAGCGTACGCGGCTCGCGGGCGGCACCCTGTCGACCGGGCCTGGTCCGTCCGGGGCAGGCTTCTCGGTACGAGTGGAGGTTCCCGAGTGAGCAGCGACGAACCGACAGGCGGCCCGATCCGGCTGTTGCTTGCCGACGACCAGGCGCTCGTCCGCGGTGCGCTGGCGGCCCTGCTCGATCTAGAGCCGGACCTGAGCGTGGTGGCGGAGGTCTCGCGCGGTGACGACGTGTTGACCGCGGCGCGCGAGCACCACCCCGACGTCGCGCTGCTCGACGTGGAGATGCCCGGCCTCGACGGTGTCGCGGCTGCCCGCCAGGTGCTCGCCGACGTACCCGGGTGCCGGGTGCTGATGGTGACGACGTTCGGGCGTCCCGGATACCTGCAGGCGGCGATGGCCGCGGGGGCGAGTGGCTTCGTGGTCAAGGACACCCCGGCCCGGCAGCTGGCCGACGCCGTACGCCGCGTGCACAGCGGGCTGCGGGTCGTCGACCCACAGCTCGCGGCGGACTCGCTCGCCCAAGGCACGGTGCCGCTGACCGAGCGCGAGACCGACGTGCTCCGCGCCGCGAAGGACGGCGGCACGGTCGCCGACATCGCCCGCGACCTGCACCTGTCCGAGGGCACGGTCCGCAACTACCTGTCGAGTGCGATCGGAAAGACGGGTGCGCGTACGCGCGCCGAGGCCGTCCGCGTCGCCGACGAGAACGGCTGGCTGCTGCGCTGATCCAGGTCGCGTCTGCCGAGATGCGATCATGGAGGCATGACCGCAACGGAGACAGTCGCCGCGCCGCTGCGTCTCGGCGACCTCGAGATCCCGACGCCGGTCGTGCTCGCACCCATGGCCGGCGTCACCAACGCGTCGTTCCGCAAGCTGTGCAGTGAGCACGGCGCCGGCTTGTACGTCTGCGAGATGATCACCTCGCGCGGCATCGTCGAGGGCGATCGCACCAGCCTGTCGATGCTCGTCTTCGACGAGGCCGAGAAGGTGCGCTCCGTGCAGCTGTACGGCATCGACCCGGTCTACATCGGCAAGGCCGTCGAGATCCTCTGCGGCGACCACGGCGTCGACCACGTCGACCTGAACTTCGGCTGCCCCGTGCCCAAGGTCACCCGCAAGGGCGGCGGTGCTGCCCTCCCGTGGAAGTCCACGTTGCTCGGCGACATCCTCGACTCGGCCGTACGCTCGGCCGCACCGTACGGCGTGCCGGTCACCATGAAGACGCGCAAGGGCATCGACGACGACCACCTCACGTACCTCGACGCGGGCCGGATCGCGCAGGACGTCGGCTGTG
Source organism: Solicola gregarius (assembly GCF_025790165.1). Taxonomy (GTDB): domain Bacteria; phylum Actinomycetota; class Actinomycetes; order Propionibacteriales; family Nocardioidaceae; genus Solicola; species Solicola gregarius. The sequence continues at coordinate 279,135 of NZ_CP094970.1, read as the reverse complement.
CAGCGATCGCGTTGCACGGGCGTACCGCCGCGCAGCACTACTCGGGCACTGCCGACTGGGACGCGATCGGCGAGCTCGTGTCGAGCGTCGACATTCCGGTGTTGGGCAACGGCGACATCTGGGAGGCGTCCGATGCGACGCGCATGGTCGAGCAGACTGGCTGTGCGGGTGTCGTCGTCGGCCGAGGCTGCTTGGGGCGCCCGTGGCTGTTCCGCGACCTCGCGGCGCGGTTCGCCGGCGAGTTCGTCCAGGAGCTGCCGACGCTGGGCGAGGTACGCGCGATGATGCGGCGGCATGCGGAGCTGCTGAGCGGCTACCTCGGCGAGGAGCGTGGCTGTGTGGAGTTCCGCAAGCATGTGGCGTGGTACCTCAAGGGCTTCAGCGCCGGCGGACGGCTGCGCGACAGCCTCGGCAAGGTGTCGTCGCTCGCGACGCTCGACGAGCTGCTCGACGGCCTCGACCCGACCGAGCCGTACCCAGTCGGTGAACTCGGGCGGCCACGCGGTCGACAGGGGAGTCCGCGCAAGGTCACGGTCCCCGAGGGCTGGCTCAATTCACGCGAGGTCGACTCGATCGACCCTGACGCCGAGGACGGAACCTCGGGCGGCTGAGTCAGGCCAGGCGTCGCGACGTACGTGCGCGGTCGAGCTGCGACATCGCGAGCTCGCGTACCTCGGTCGCGTCGCGGCTGTACGCATGCGCGTCGACGGGGCCCTTCGTCGTGTCGATGACGAGATCGGCGAGTGCGAGCCGCCGCTGCAGCGGACCCTGCGTGATGCGCACCGACTGGGTCTTCGCGTGCGGCACCACGTCGATGCGGTGCGTGATCCAGCCACGGGTGACGACGATGACGCGCTCGTCGTAGCCGACGGCGCGGAACCGCCACCCGATCGGTGCGAACCATGCCGAGCGCCGCGGCGCCGCGATCAGGGGTACGCGTAGGGGCTCCCTATCGGGCAGCATCGCGGACAACACCAGCCGGACCGTTGCGAGCTCGCCGACCGGCAGCACGCTGGACGTCGAGTCGTCGTTCTTGACGTCGCCGCCGCGCGTGTACCCGGCGGTGTCGACCCGCATGCGGTACCACCCGAACGGCCGCCACAGCAGCGGCTGCTCGACGACCACCCCCTGGACCCGGTCGAGCGGAACGGTCTGCGAGATGCGGTTGAACAGCCCGCGCTCGATGTGGAGTCCGCGGCTCGCGTACGACAGCCTGAACCCCCACTGCTCGAAGACCCGCGAGCGGACGAGCGTGAACAACCAACCGCCGATGCCGAGGAGCAGGGGCAACGACGTCGCGACGAAGCCGTCGCTGCCGAACAACGCGGTCGCGGCGAGGTTGACCGCCAGCGCGCCGAGCAGTGCACAGGTCACCACGATCGCGGTGATGAGCTCACTGGTCAGCAGCGCCGCGACGATCACCCGACCGTTCGGGACCGCGGTGACCAGGCGATCGGGACGTTGCGTGCCGGCCGGCTCCTCCGGGGTGAAAGGTACGTCGGATGCCGTCCGCTCCAGCAACGTCTGCCGCAGGCCGCGTGCCTCGTCGAGCGCGAGGAACCGCAGCTGCGTGCGCGACTCCTCGCCGCCGGCCATCTCGATACGCAGCTCGGCGAGTCCGAACAGCCGCGCCCCGAACGGCTGGGCGATGTCGACCGACTGGATGCGTTCGTACGGCATCCGCCGCGACCGCTTGACGAACACACCGCTCTCGATGCGCAGCTCGGCGCCGTCGATCACGAAGTACGTGAAGGCCCACGCGACGTACCCCGCGGCCAGACCGAGCAGGATCGCACCGACGATCACACCACCGATGAGGGTGATCGGTTCGTCCTGGAGGACCGCGTTCGCCGACCAGGCCAGCGTCGCGAGGAGCCACAGCCAGGCACGTACCAGGGGCGACGCGGGGTGCGTGCGGCGAGCCTCGGTGCTAGAGACCAGCGCCATGTGCCTCGCCCAGCTCGGTGAGCCGGTCGCGGAGGCGCTGTGCCTCGTCGGCCGGCAGCCCGGGGATCGTCGCCGCGGTGTCCGGGCTCGCGGTGTGCAGCGTGATTCGTGCGATGCCGAATCGGCGCGCGAGCGGGCCGGCCTGGACGTCGACGTACTGCATCCGCCCGTACGGTACGGAGACGAGTCGGCGCCACATGATGCCGCTCGTGACGTAAAGGTCCTCGGCGTTCTCGGCGTAGCCCCAGGCCGCCTGGTGGCGTGCGGCCCAGACCCAGCCCCAGACGCTGCCGCCGGCGACGACGACCGCGAGCAGTACCGTCAGCCACCATCGTTCGAGGAGGATATGGGCCACGACGGTGACCGCGAGACCCGCGACCGCGCCGGGCAGGACGAACGCGTATCGGTGTGCGTCACGCAGCCGTAGCGACACGCGTTTCCACTCGGCGGTTGGTGGGGCGAAGAGACCTGGCATTTGACACCACCTTAGAGGTCGCGCGGACAGGGAGTGACCGGGCTCGCGGGCGGACTCATCCGCGCGACCTTTACGGGGAGGTGAACGATTCGGCGCGCGGCACGTTAGTGTCGGGAATCATGTCCGACCGGATCGCGATCGTCACCGACTCGACGTCGTCGCTGCCCGTCGACGTCGCGGAGCGCTACGACGTGCGGGTCGTACCGTTGCAGGTCGTGGTCGGTGACGACTGCCTGACCGAAGGCGTCGACATCACCGCCTCCGATATCGCGTCCGCGCTCGAGGCCCACCAGTCGGTGAGTACGTCGCGCCCCGCACCGGAGGTGTTCGTGCGTACGTACGCCGAGCTCGCCGACAGCGGTGCATCGCAGATCCTGTCGATCCACCTGAGCGCGGAGGTGTCCGGCACGTTCGAGTCGGCGCAGATCGCGGCTCGTACGGCCCCGGTGCCGGTGCACTGCGTCGACAGTCGCCAGGTCGGGATGGGCACCGGTTACGCGGCGCTGTCTGCGGCCGAGCTACTCGCGGACGCCGCACCGGTCGAGAAGGCGATCGCCGCCGCCAAGACCCGCGGCGACGCGACCGCGACGTACTTCTACGTCGACACGCTGGAGTACCTGCGCAGAGGCGGCCGGGTCAGCACGTTGGGCGCGCTCGTCGGCTCGGCCCTCGCCGTCAAGCCGCTGCTGACCATCGACGATGGTCGCATCGGTCCGCTCGAGAAGGTACGCACGTCGGCCCGGGCGCTGAACCGGTTGCAGGAGCTGGCGGTCGCCTTCGCGCGCCGCACCGGCGGGACGTTCGACGTCGCGGTGCAACACCTGTCGGCCGAGGCGCGCGCCCGCGATGTGGCCGATGCCCTTCGCGAAGAGCTCGCCCTCGACGACCTCCCCGTGCTCGAGGTCGGGGCGGCCATCGGCGCGCACGTCGGCCCCGGCATGGTCGCGGTCGTGGTCGCGCCCCGGCTGTAGTTCCGCCGCCCCGGCGTGGACCGGTCGGCAAGCGCTAGAAGGTCTCCCGGACGGCGGCCATGTCGTCGTCGCCGAGGCCTCGGTCGGCGGTGGCGCGGAACAGCCCTTCGACGGCGGCGAGCAGGTCGTCCGCGACGCCTGCCTCCTGCGCCGCGGCTCGCATCAGTCCGACGTCCTTCACCACGCCGTCGACGGAGAACGACGTCGCGTACGAGTGTTCGATCATCGCGGCACCCTTGACCTGTGCGTACGGGGCGCCGGTCGGTCCGCCGGCGATGGCTTCGAGGAAGAGCGCAGGGTCGAGGCCGAGCCGCTCGGCCATCGTGATCGACTGCCCGAGCGCACCGGTCAGGCTCGCCACCCAGGCGTTACACACGAGCTTGAGGGCGGTCGCCTGGCCCACTCGCTCGCCCGCGATGACGGTCTTCGCACCGATCGCGTCGAGTACCGGCCGGGCGCGGTCGACGGCCGCGGGGTCGCCGGAGACCAGCGGCACCAGGTTGCCCTGTTCGGCGGGCTGCTTCGTACCCAGAACGGGAGCGTCGACCACGGTGATCCCGCGCCTGTCCGCGACCTCCGCCACGCGCCGGGTGCCGTCGAGACCGATGGTCGACGCCTGCAGCACGACGGCGTCGCCGAACGCGTCTGCCGCGTCCTCGAGTACGCCGACGACCGCTTCCGCGTCGAACAGGAGGGTCACCACCACCCCGGCGCCGCGTACCGCGTCGGTCGCAGTTGGCGACACCGTCGCGCCGGCGGACGCGAGTGGCTCGGCCTTGGCCGGCGAGCGGTTCCACACCCGTACGTCGAACCCCTCGCGCAGGAGAGTGCGGGCAACCCCTGCGCCCATGATCCCCGTTCCCAGTACCGCGACCTTCATCTGGCGCTCCTCTCGTCTAGCGGCTCGAATAGCGCAACGGTCCGGTGCCGGAGTCGATTCCCGGCGGTCGACTGCGGCCTCCGGCCGGTTTTCGTCCACAGGCCGTTCGGTATCCGCATGGTTATCCACCGTCTCGCGGCAGATCGTTCCCGATCGCGGCTCGCGTGCCTACCTTGCCGAGTGTGATGCGCAGAAGACACGACCGCACGACGAGCGCGCGCAACGAGGCAGCGTTGCGGCGGCTCGCGATCATCGGTGCCCAATTGGCCGGCGATCGACGCGACGGCGCGCCGGCTGCGCCTCTCGAGATGGACGAGGGTCGCGGGGTCCCCCGCCCGCCGCCCGACGCCGGCACCCATCTCGGGCCGTCCGCCCCGCCCCAGCCCGCGCGGCTGGGCGGTGTGCACGACCGGCTGCCGATGTCCGTTCAGTCACGGCTCGGTGGTGCGGGGCTGACGGCCCACCACGTCGTCGTCGTGGTCGCGGTCATCGCGGTGTTCGTCGCCCTGGGCGCGTGGTGGTTCATCGCCTCGCGGCCGAGCGATGTCTCCCCGATGTCGACCGTGGAGACGCACGGGTCGAGGTCACCGGGCCCGTCGGCACCGTCCGCCTCGCCGAGCGACTCCGCGGCGCCGCCCACGAGCGGCAAGGTCGTCGTCGACGTGACGGGCAAGGTCCGCGACCCGGGCATCGTCTCCCTGCGGGAAGGCTCCCGGGTCGCGGACGCGATCGAGGCCGCGGGCGGCCCGGCTCATCGGCGCGTCGATCTGAGCACCGTCAACCTCGCGCGCGTCCTGGTCGACGGTGAGCAGATCGTCGTCGGGCTGCCGGCGGTCGCCGGGGCGACGCCGCCGGTCGAGGGCGCGCCCACGACGCCGGGTGGGCCGCCGACGACGGTGGTCGACCTGAATACCGCGACCCTCGAACAGCTCGACACACTCCCGGGCGTCGGGCCGGTCACCGGGCAGTCGATCCTCGACTGGCGCACCGAGCACGGTCAGTTCACGTCGGTCGACGAGCTGCTCGAGGTCGACGGCATCGGGGAGGTGACGCTCGAGGAGCTCCGCGACCTCGTGACCGTGTGACGGTCGACGCGCCCGTCGCCGTCGACTACCGGATGGTGGTTCCGGCGATCGTCGCGTGGGTCGCCGCCGCGGTCGCGGTCGGCCTCGGGGCATCGCAGGTGATGGTCGCGGCGGTCTGCGCCGGCATCGCCGGCGTCCTCGCAGTGCGGCGTGGGATGCGGCTGTTCGCGGTCACGTTGCTGGTGCTCGGGGCGATCTGCCTGGTTACCGCGCTGCGGATCACGACCGCCTCCGCCGGCCCGGTCGCGGCGTTGGCCTCCGACGGCGCGGCGGTCGACATCCGGCTCGAGATCGTGAGCGATCCGCGCGTGATCGAGACCGGGTACGCCCGACTGGTAGTCGTCGAGGCGCGCGCGACGTACGTCGAGGGCAGGGGGGTTTCGGCACACACCCGAGAGCCGATCGTCGTATTCGCCGACGACGCCTGGGCACAGGTCCGGCTCGGTGAGTCGGTGCAGGCATCCGGCGTCCTGGGGCCGTCGGACTCCTCCGACCAGGCCGCCGAGCTGCACGCCGGAGACGAGTACCGAGTCGTCGGCGACCCGGCATGGTGGTGGGACGCGTCGGCGCGGATGCGGGCCGGGGTGACCGAGGCGGTGTCCGGCCGGTCCGATGACGTTGCGGGCCTCGTGCCGGCCCTGGTGCACGGCGACGACCACGCGCTACCGGCCCAGCTCGCCGAGGACTTCCGGGCGAGCGGCCTGACGCATCTGCTCGCCGTGTCCGGCACGAACCTGACCCTTGTCGTCGGGTTCCTGTTGTTCCTCGCTCGTCTGCTCGGCGCCCGCGGCCGGTGGAAGATCGCGCTCGGCGTGCTGGGTACTGCCGGCTTCGTGCTGCTCGCCCGGCCAGAGCCCAGTGTGGTCAGGGCGGCGGCGATGGGAGTCGTCGCGATCGCGGGGCTCGGTGCCGGTGGCTCCGGTCGCGGCATCCGGTCCTTGTCGTGGGCGATCGTCGGCCTGCTGCTGCTCGACCCGTGGCTGGCGCGTACGGCCGGGTTCGTGCTGTCGGTGTGCGCGACGGCGGGCATCCTCGTGCTCGCGCCGCCGTGGCGCGATCGGCTCGCCCGCTGGATGCCGCGTTGGTGCGCCGAGGCGATCGCCGTACCGCTCGCGGCGCAGCTCGCCTGCACGCCCGCTGTCGCGGTGATCTCCGGCCAGGTGTCGTTCGTCGCGGTCGCGGCGAACCTCCTGGTGGCGCCGGCCGTCGGCCCGGCGACCGTGCTCGGGCTGCTGGGTGGCGTCGTCGCGCTCGTCTCCGACCCGGCGAGTCACCTGGTCGGATGGGTGACCGGACTGTTCGCGGGCTGGATCGTGGCGATCGGCCACCGCGCGGCCGCGCTGCCCGGAGCCGCCGCCGAGTGGGGAACCGACCCGCCGACGATCATTGCGATCACGGTCGTGTCGGTGCTGCTCGCTGCGGGCTGTCACTGGGCACTGGCCCGGCCGCTCGTCTGCGTGCCGGCCGTCGCGCTCGCGGCGGTGCTGATCGTCCGCCCGGTGAGTATCGGCTGGCCGCCGCCGGGGTGGGTCATGGTGATGTGCGACGTCGGTCAGGGCGACGCGAACGTGCTCAACGCCGGGTCGGGCGAGGCGGTCGTCGTCGACACCGGACCCGACCCGCGTCCCGTCGACCGATGTCTGGACGACCTCGGCGTCGACCGGGTGCCGCTGGTCGTCCTGACCCACGACCACGCCGACCACACGGGCGGGCTCGAGGGTGTACTTGCCGATCGCACCGTCGGTGCGCTGGGCGTCGATGCGGCGACCGTGCCCGATGACGTCGGCGTACCGGTCGTACGGCTCGAGTTCGGCGACCGGCAGAGCGTCGGCGCGGTGTCCTGGAGGGTCGTCGGGCCTGTCGGAGCCGAGGCGCCGGTGTCGGATCCGAGCGACGGCGCCGCGGTCAACAACACGAGCGTCGTGTTGCTCGCGGAGGTCGGCGGCATCCGCATCCTCCTCACCGGCGATGTCGAGCCGGAGGCGCAGGCGGCGATCCTGCGGGCCGTCCCCGATCTGGAGGCCGATGTGCTCAAGGTGCCCCACCACGGCAGCGGAAACCAGGATCCGGCGTTCTTCCGGGCGGTCGACGCGCCCTTCGCGCTGGTGAGTGTCGGAGCCGACAACGACTACGGCCATCCCGACCCCGACATGCTGGAGCTCGCCGAGCAGAACGCGATGCGCGTCGTACGCACCGACCTGAGGGGTGACATCGCCGTCGTCGATGGCGACGGCGGGCCGGAGGTCGTGACACGGTGACCGCGGGTACGGCGACTGTCGGCGCGCCGTGGGATGCTGTCCGACGATGGCAACGAAACCCAGCTCGACATCGCCGTTCGGGGTCGTCACCCTCGTGAGCGGCCAGGCAGAGTTTCTGTCCGAGCGAACTGTCGCCCGCCTGCTTGGCATCGCGGGCGCCGAAGCCCCGGAAGCCGACGTCAGCGACGTGTCGGCCGCGTCGATCGCGGCCGGCGAGCTCGCCGCCCTCACCAGCCCGTCGCTGTTCTCGTCCGTGCGCACGCTGGTCGTACGCGATCTGTCCGAGCTCGCCGACGAAGCGCACAAAGACCTGCTCGCCTACGCGGGCGCGCCGTCGCCCGACGTGGCGTGCGTACTCGTCCACCCGGGCGGCAACAAGGGCAAAGGGCTGCTCGACAAGCTCCGCAAGCTCGACGCGGTGAGCGAGGTGAAGACCGTGTCGCCGAAGCCGTGGGAGCTGGGCGGTTGGGTCGTCTCGGAGGTTCGCGAGCACGGCGGCGCGATCACCGACGACGCCGCATCGTTCCTGGTGGCCGCGGTCGGCAACGACCTGCGGGCACTCGCCGCGGCCTGCGACCAGCTGGTCTCGGCGATCGCGCCGGCGCAGGGCGGCAAGCCCCGCATCACGATCGAACTGGTACGTCAGTACTTCGACGGGCGGGCCGAGGTGAAGAGCTTCGACATCGCCGACGCGGCCATCGAGGGCAGGCTGGGAGTCGCCCTCGAGCAGCTTCGCTGGGCCATCGGCAATCATGTGGCACCGGTTCTCATCACCAGTGCGTTCGCATCGGGCCTGCGGTCCCTCGCGAAGCTGCAGTCCGCGCCCCGCGGCCTCCGCGACACCGACCTCGCCCGCGAGATCGGTGCGCCGGCATTCCGGGTCCGGTCGCTGCGTGCGCAGCTGCGTTCGTGGGAGTCGGCGGGCCTCGCCAGCGCATTGTCCTCGGTCGCCGTGGCCGACCTCGACGTCAAGGGCGGCGCCGGCGACCCCGAGTACGCGCTCGAGCACATGGTGCTGTCGGTCTATCGCGCACGGAGCCGCTGAGCACGCACGACAAGCCCTCAGGGCCAAGACGCAAGAAGGACCCCGCCGCAGTGGCGGGGTCCAACGTGTCGGTACGTGCTCGGCTTTAGAGCTCCGCGGCCTTCTTCGCGATCGCCGATTTGCGGTTCGCGGCCTGGTTCTTGTGGATGACACCCTTGGTCGCGGCCTGGTCGAGCCTGCGCGACGCGTCGTGTGCCAGCGTCGTCGCCTCGTCGGTGTTGCCGGCGTCGGCGGCCTCGTTGAAGCGCCGAACCGACGTCTTCAGCGCCGAGCGGACGGCCTTGTTGCGCTCGCGCGCGGCGTCGTTCTGCCGGTTGCGCTTGATCTGCGACTTGATGTTCGCCACTGGGCAAGCCTCGAGTGTGTTCGTGGTGTATGGGTCGGATCGCGTCCCGAGGACGCGACCGCTCACTTTATCAGTGCGGGGTCGGCCGCCCCAAATCGGTGCTCACTCGGCGTACGCGCGCGCGTCTGCGAACGGCCGATCGGTCGACACGATGCGATAACCGAGCGGCAGCAGCGAGATCGGGATCAGCTTGAAGTTCGCGATGCCGAGCGGGATCCCGATGATCGTCAGACACTGCGCGATGCCGGTGATGATGTGGCCGAGCGCGAGCCACCAGCCGGCGAACACGATCCAGATCACGTTGCCCAGCAGCGACGGCACTCCCGCGTCGGGGTTCGGGACCGTCGTACGCCCGAACGGCCAGAGGGCGTAGCTGGCGATCCGGAAGGAGGCGATGCCGAACGGGATGGTGATGATCAGGATGCAGCAGATGATCCCGGCCAGTACGTACCCGAGGGCGAGCCACAACCCGCCGAAGATCAGCCAGATGACATTCAGTACGACCCGCATGGTCTCGACGCTAGTCCCTCGGCGTCGGCAATGTGGGCGATCGCCGCAGGATTCAGGGGTGGCTCTGGGTTCTCCCGCACTCGCGGCCGCGAAGGCCTCAGAATCCCATGGCCGGACTCGGCGCCAGATCGGTGCGAAACGCCCGCCAGAGTTCGGCGATCGCGCCGGGCCGGCGTTCGTCGAGCAGCCCGGCGTTGTGCATGGCGACCAGGTTGGTGCCGCCGAGGTATGCCGATCCGAGGGCTGCCACGGGTAGCTCGACGTCGGCGGTATCCTCGGTCCGCTCGGCGCTGGCAGCGCCGTCGCGAACCCGGATCCGCCAACGACCGGCCTGCCACGGCGCGGCGGGATCGTTGACGTCCACGATCACATCGCAGTCCTCCGCGTACGCGCGCAGTGGCAGCGCCTCGGGCAGGTCGATGATCCGGATCCAGAGGTTCTCGTGCACGTCCACCTTGTCGGCCGCCCGCGGTCCGATCCACGACCAGAGCGGGTCGTCCGTGCCGACTCGCGGCAACTCCACGCTGGCCATCAGGTCGAAGTCGAGCAGGCGGCGGAGCAGCGCCAGCCGGGTCACAGGATCGCCGCCCAGGCCGAGGACCTCGAGCCTGCCTTGCGGGCGACCGTTGTCCCATTTGTGATAGCGGCGAAATGCAGCCAGACCGACTTCTTCGCCGTCGCGCACGGCGAAGAGGAAGCGCATCGGCTCCTTGTCGCGCCGCTGCTCCGGCCATCCGTTGGCCTGCATGATGTAGGAGTAGAAGCTCTCGTCGCCGACGATGACGCCGGGCGATCCTTCGGCGATCCGCAGGTCGCACTCGCGGACCCGTTCGGCCATGCCGGTCTCTGAAGCAGTCTCGAACCGTGTGCGCACCTCGCCGGCGGCGGCATCAAGCCCCGGCGCACGCAACTCGGTCCCGCGGCCGAGGGTGACCGCGTACGTCGGGGTCGTGACCCCGTAGCCGTGCCGGCCGTAGATCGCCGGCTCGCTGGCGTGCAGCGCGGAGAGCGCCACGCCCTCGCGGTGGGTCTGCTCGACGTGGTGTCGCAGCATCGCCGTCAGGATTCCCCGGCGCCGGTGGTCCGGGTGCACGCCGACCCACGTGAGACCCGCACACGGCACGAGCCGCGCTCGTCCGGTCGGGCCGGCGGGCACGGCGAGCTGCATCGGCCGGACGCCATAGATTCCCGCGTACGCGCCCGGGTCTGCGTCCGCCATCTCGACGGCGAACCGCTGATCGGCCGGTACGCCCAGCAGCTGCTCGGAGGTCGACGCGCCGGGGATCTCCTCGAACCAGACGATCTGGTCGGTGGCGAGGTAGCGGTCGTCGTCGGTCGCGCGGACGACGCTGATATCGGGCTTGGCCATGCTGCTCAGCATGTCGCCGCGAATGGGGCGGCGCAACGCTTTTAGCGGCCACGGCGGGTGGTGACGGCGCCGGCACGCCGGCCGAGCATGCGGAGCCATCCGGTGAGCGAGTCCGCCCCGCGTGGGAGGATGGCTGATCATGGCTCCGAGACCCAGCGACGCTCCGCAACCCGGGGCGACTGATCCCGCGATCATCCGCAACTTCTGCATCATCGCGCACATCGACCACGGCAAGTCCACGCTCGCCGACCGGATGCTTCAGCACACCGGAGTCGTCGACGACCGGTCGATGCGGGCGCAGTATCTCGACCGGATGGACATCGAGCGCGAGCGCGGCATCACCATCAAGAGCCAGGCGGTCCGGCTTCCGTTCGCCCGACGCGAGGCCGACGGCACCGCGACGCAGTACGTGCTCAACCTGATCGACACACCCGGACACGTCGACTTCACGTACGAGGTGAGCCGCAGCCTGGAGGCGTGCGAGAGCGCCATCCTGCTGGTCGACGCCGCGCAGGGCATCGAGGCGCAGACGCTCGCGAACCTCTACCTCGCGCTCGGCGCCGACCTCCATGTCATCCCGGTGCTCAACAAGATCGACCTGCCCGGCGCGCAGCCCGACAAGTACGCCGCAGAGCTCGCGCACATCATCGGCTGCGACGTCACGGACGTGCTCCGCGTCTCGGCGAAGACCGGTGAAGGCGTCGAGGACCTGCTGAACGCCGTCGTCGAGCAGACCCCGCCACCGACCGGCGACGCCACCGCGCCGCCCCGCGCGCTCATCTTCGACTCGGTATACGACACCTACCGCGGCGTCGTGACGTACGTCCGTGTCTTCGACGGCAAGCTCACGCACCGCGACCGCATCACGATGATGTCGACCGGCGCTGTGCACGAGATGCTCGAGGTCGGCGTCATCTCCCCGGAGCCGACCAAGACCAAGGAGATCGGCGTCGGCGAGGTCGGCTACCTGATCACCGGCGTCAAAGAGGTACGCCAGTCGCGTGTCGGTGACACGGTCACGTCGGCCAACAAGGGCGCGACGGAGCCCCTCGGCGGCTACCGCCATCCGACGCCGATGGTGTTCGCCGGCCTCTACCCGATCGACGGCGACGAGTACCCGACGCTTCGCGACGCGCTCGACAAGCTGCAGCTCAACGACGCCGCGCTGCAGTACGAGCCGGAGACCTCGGGCGCTCTCGGTTTCGGTTTCCGCTGCGGCTTTCTCGGGCTGCTGCACATGGAGATCGTGCGTGAACGACTCGAGCGCGAGTTCGGACTCGACCTCATCTCGACGACGCCCAACGTCGTCTACCGCGTCGACATGGAAGACGGCACCGAGGAGATCGTGACCAACCCGTCGGAGTACCCGACGGGCAAGATCGCAGCGGTCCACGAACCCGTCGTACGCGCGACGATCCTGTCTCCCAGCGACTACATCGGTCAGATCATGGAGCTGTGCCAGAGCCGCCGCGGTTCGCTCGACGGCATGGACTACCTGTCCGAGGACCGCGTCGAGCTGCGCTACGTGCTGCCCCTCGCAGAGATCGTGTTCGACTTCTTCGACGCGCTGAAGAGCCGCACCAAGGGCTACGCGTCGCTCGACTACGAGCCGACCGGCGAGCAGCAGGCAGATCTCGTCAAGGTCGACATCCTCCTGCAAGGTGAGCCGGTCGACGCGTTCAGCGCGATCGTGCATCGCGAGTCCTCGTACGCGTACGGGGTCGCGCTCGCGGGCAAGCTGAAGGAGCTGATCCCGCGCCAGCAGTTCGAGGTGCCCATCCAGGCCGCGATCGGCTCGCGGGTGATCGCGCGCGAGACCATCCGCGCGATCCGCAAGGACGTACTCGCGAAGTGCTACGGCGGAGACATCAGCCGCAAGCGCAAGCTGCTGGAGAAGCAGAAGGAAGGCAAGAAGCGGATGAAGATGGTCGGCCGGGTGGAGGTGCCGCAAGAGGCGTTCGTCGCCGCCCTCTCGACCGGCGAGTCCAAGGACAAACCGGCCAAGAAGTGACCGGCGTCGTCGAGTCGGTCAACGTCGGTACGACCCGGCCGGTGCCCTGGGGGTCGCTCAAGCGGAGCGCGATCGACAAGCGTCCGGTCGAGGGTCCCGTACGCGTGGCGACGCTCGGTCTCGAGCCCGACGAGATCGCCGACCTGGGGAACCACGGCGGTGTCGATCAGGCGGTTTACGCCTTCGCAGCCGAGGACCTCGAGGTCTGGGCGGCCGAGCTCGGCCGCCCGATCCCACCCGGAGGCTTCGGCGAGAACCTCACGACCCGCGGCATCGACCTCAACGAGGCCCGCATCGGAGAGCGGTGGCAGATCGGCACCGCAGTGCTGGAGGTCGCGACCGTACGCATCCCGTGCTCGGTGTTCGCCGGCTTCATCGACCAGCCCCGCTGGGTACGCCGGTTCACCGAGGCGGGCCGCCCCGGCGCGTACCTCCGGGTCGTGCGCGAAGGTGTCATCGAGTCCGGCGACGCCGTGCAAATAGTTGAAGAACGCGCACATCACGTTACTATCGGGCTGACATTTCGCGCCCTCACCACCGAACGGTCGCTGCTACCACGACTGCTCGAGGAGCCGAGGGTGGCGGAAGAGGCACGCAAGCGAGCCGAGAGGTACGGCGCAAGGAAACCGTGATGGCATCCGGGGGACGGCTGGGTTGGGCACGTCCGGACCTGCCCGAAGCCTCCGTCATGGCGCGTACGACGCTGGCCAACACCATCGGCCACGGCATGTTCACGGTCGCGGCGGTTCTGTACTTCACCCGCATCCAGGAGCTCCCGGCAACCGAGGTCGGATTGGGGCTGACCATCTCGGGCCTGTTCGGACTCGCCGCGGGCATCCCGCTAGGGCATCTGAGCGACCGGGTCGGCGCCCGTGAGCTGCTGATGGTGCTGCTCGTGTGCGCCGGGTTCGCGGCGATCCTGGTGCCGTTCGCGACGCAGTGGTGGTCGTTCGTCGTCACCGTCTCCGCCCTGATGACCTTCGACCGCGGATCGGCCGCCGTACGCAGCGCACTGATCGCGACCAGTGTGCGGGGGCCGGAGCGGCTGCGCATCCGCGCGTACCTGCGGGCCGTCAACTACATCGGGATCAGCATCGGTGCCGCGTGTGGTGCCGTCGCCCTCGCACTCGACTCGCCGCTCGCGTACCAGATCGTGTTGATCCTGAACGGCGTCACGGCCTGGGTGGCGGCGTTCGTCATGCGCCGCTACCCGCACGTCGACCCAACGCCCCGCGAGGCGGCCGTGCCGATCGGGCGGGTGTTCCGCGATCGTTCGTACGTCCTCGTCACCCTCATCCTCGCTTCGACCGGTGTCCAGTACGCGATCCTCGATGTCGGCATACCGCTGTGGGTCAACGAGTACACCGACGCACCGACGTGGATCGTCTCGGTGCTGTTCGTGGTGAACACGGCGACAGTCGTCCTGGGCCAGGTCGCGATCAGCCGTCGCATCGAGTCCGTACGCACGGCCGCGCGGGCCACCTCGTTCGCGGGCCTGGTGTTCCTCGTGGTCTGCGTGCTGATCTCCCTGACCGACGGCGGGTCGGCGGCGGAGGCGGTGCCGCTGCTCCTGATCGCCGGCGTACTGCACGCCTTCGGCGAGATCACCCAGACCGCGGCGCAGTTCTGCCTCGGCCAGGACCTTGCGCCGCACCACGCCCAGGGCCAGTACCAGGGCATGGCGACGACCGGCTTCTCGCTGTCGACGATGCTCGGGCCCGCCGTGATCACCCTGCTCCCGATCCATCTGGGCGCGCCCGGCTGGTGGATCCTCGGTGGCGCCTTCGTGCTCCTCGGCCTTGCGATGATCCCCGCCGTAGAGTGGTCGGTGCGTACGCGGCCGGCCTTCGGCGTCGACCTCGCCTAGGTAGGCGCCCGGTCGTAACGGCTCCGCAACGGCCTACCCGCGAGTCACATACTTCCAGTACGGTGACGTGCACAGCACCCGTCCGAGCGTGAGGACCGCCGACATGAGCACCCAGGCCGAGCCCCCGGTCGACCAGGCCAGCATCGACGATCGCCTCCCGAGCATGGGCGCCGTCTTCTTCGATCGGGTACGCAAGACACCCGACGCCGAGGCGTACCGCTTTCCGGACGGAGCGGGTCAGTGGACGAGCCGCACCTGGGCCCAGACCGGCGAGGAGGTGACGCGGGTCGCCGCCGGGCTGATCGCGCTCGGAGTCGAGCCGGAGCAGCGGGTGGCGATCGCGTCGTCGACGCGGTACGAGTGGATCGTCTCCGATCTCGCGATCGTCGCGTCCGGTGCGGCAACCACGACGGTGTATCCGTCGACGATCGCTGCCGACGTCGTGTACATCGTGGCCGACTCCGACAGCGTCGTCGTGTTCGCCGAGGACGACGGGCAGATCGCCAAACTGCGCGACCAACGCGACAAGCTGCCCGACGTCTCGAAGGTCGTGACGTTCGACGGCACCCCCGACGAGGGCGACGACCCGTGGGTCATCACGCTCGCGACGCTTCGAGGAGATGGGCGAGAAGCATCTCAGCGAGCGCCCGTCGGCAGTCGATGACCGGGTCGCCGCGATCCAACCCGACAGTCTCGCCACCCTGATCTACACCTCGGGCACCACCGGTCGTCCGAAGGGCGTTCGGCTGGCCAACTCCGCCTGGACGTACGAAGGCGCCGCCACCACGGCTCAGCGGCAGCTCGACGAGAACGACGTGCAGTTCCTCTGGCTGCCGATGGCGCACTCGTTCGGCAAGGTGCTGCTCGCGACGCAGCTGCAGATCGGCTGCGTGACCGCCGTCGACGGCCGCATCGACAAGATCGTCGACAACATCGCCGACGTGCGCCCCACGTTCATGGGTGCGGCACCGCGCATCTTCGAGAAGGCGTACGGCCGGATCGTCACCATGATCGACGACGAAGGCGGCATCAAGGCGAAGCTGTTCCACTGGGCCCTCGGCGTCGGCCTGAAGGTCTCGCGGGCCCGTCGGAGCCGTGCGGACATCTCGCCACTGCTCAAGGCGCAGTACGCGATCGCCGACAAGCTGGTGCTGTCGAAGGTCCGCGAGCGGTTCGGCGGACGTGTGCGGTTCTTCATCTCCGGCTCGGCGCCGCTGTCGTACGAGGTCGCGGAGTGGTTCGACGCGGTCGGCATCGTCATCCTCGAGGGCTACGGACTCACCGAGACCGCCGCGGGCAGCAGCCTCAACCGGCCGTGGAACTACAAGTTCGGCACGGTCGGTCCGCCGTTCCCCGGCACGGAGTTCAAGATCGCCGACGACGGTGAGGTGCTCGTACGCGGTCCCGGGGTGATGGACGGCTACCACAACATGGAGGCGGAGACGTCCCAGACGTTGCTGGAGGACGGCTGGCTCGCGACCGGTGACATCGGTGAGCTCGACGACGAGGGCTACCTGCGCATCACCGACCGCAAGAAGGACCTGTTCAAGACGTCGGGCGGCAAGTACGTCGCACCGTCGCACATCGAGGGCGTGTTCAAGGGTGTTTGTCCGCTCGCCAGCCAGATGATCGTGCATGGTCAGGAGCGCAACTTCTGCTCGGCGATCATCACGCTCGACGCGGATGCGGTGACCGAGTGGTCGGCCAAGCACGGCATGGAGGGCGCGACCTATGCCGAGGTGGCGCAGTCCGAGGCGATGCGCTCGACGATCCAGGCACACGTCGACGAGCTCAACTCCAAGCTCAACCGCTGGGAGACGATCAAGAAGTTCGTCATCCTCGACCACGACCTGTCCATCGAGCGCGACGAGCTCACGCCGAGCCTGAAGCTGAAGCGCCGGGTCGTCGAAGACAAGCACCGCGACAAGCTGGACGCGCTCTACGACTGAGAGACTTGGGGGGTGCCCTCCACCCTCCCCGACGGTGATCCCGTTCCCGACGACGGCGCGCTGCCCGAGGCTGCGCTCGCGTCGCTACGGGACGAGCCGTTCGGGGTGTACGTCCACGTGCCGTTCTGCGCGACGCGTTGTGGATACTGCGACTTCAACACCTACACGGCGGCCGAGCTCGGCTCCGGTGCGTCGCGGGAGACGTACGCCGACCTCGTGATGGGGGAGATCGCACTCTCCGGACGAGTGCTCGGCTCCGATGTGCCGCCGGTGTCGACCGTGTTCTTCGGCGGGGGTACGCCGACGCTGCTGCCCGACGGTGCGCTGCCGAGCATCCTGGAGCGCATCGACGCGACGTACCGTCTCGCCGCCGACGTCGAGGTGACCACGGAGGCCAACCCGGACAGCGTGGATGCGAGATCCCTTGCCCGGTTGCGGTCTGGAGGCATCAACCGCATCTCGTTCGGCGTGCAGTCGGCCGTGCCGCACGTACTCGCCACGCTCGACCGTACGCACGACGCCGCGCGCGTGCCGGCGGTCGTCGCGGCCGCGCGGGAGGCAGGCTTCGAGCAGCTCAGCGTCGACCTGATTTACGGCACGCCGGGTGAGTCGATCGCCGACTGGCAGACCAGCGTCGACTACGCGGTCGGTCTGTCGCCCGATCACGTGAGCGCGTACGCCCTGATCGTCGAGGAGGGCACGGCTCTCGCGCGCCAGGTCGCCCGCGGCGAGGTGTCGGCGCCGGACGACGACGAGATGGCCGACAAGTACCTGCTGGCGGAGCGGCTGCTCTCCGCATCGGGACTCGGCTGGTACGAGCTGTCGAACTGGGCGCGTACGCCCGAGGCACGGTGCCGGCACAACGAGCTGTACTGGACCGGCGCGAACTGGTGGGGATTCGGGCCGGGCGCGCACAGCCACGTCGGCGGCGTGCGCTGGTGGAACGTCAAGCACCCCGCGGCCTACGCGCAACGCCTCGCCGCCGGGCGTACGCCGGCACATGCGCGCGAGGTGCTCGATGACGAGACTCGGCGAGTGGAACGAATCCTGCTCGAGTCGAGGCTCAGCGACGGCCTCGGCCTGGACGTGCTCGACGCCGGGGGAGCGGCCGCGGTCCCGGGTCTCGTCACCGACGGGCTCGTGGAGGAGGCCGCCGAGCGCCTCGTGCTCACCCCGCGCGGCCGGCTCCTCGCCGACGCCGTGGTCCACCGGCTGACGCCCTGAACACTTGCCGAGTCGTCGCAGCGTCGACGGGTCAGCGATGCACCATCGACGGGTCAGCGTGCCGTTGAGGTCCAGAGGGCGGCCTGGCCGTGCCGGCTCACCCGTTGAAACTCGTGCGCGTCGGGTCTCGCGCTGGGCGTACGCTGCCGAGACAATGTCGTCACTCGGCATCACTTACCTACGAGGAGATCTCATGAGTTCGCCCGTGCGACGAGTCCGGAGACTGGTGGCCGCGGCCGCCGCCCTGAGCGCCGTTCTCACCCTCAGCGCCTGCGGCGGTGGTGACGACGGAGGCACTGCGAAGGGCGTCGAGCTCGTCAGTGAGGGCAAGCTGACGGTGTGCACTCACCTGCCGTACAAGCCGTTCCAGTTCCGCGACGACAGCGGTGAGGTGGTCGGCTTCGACGTCGACATCCTCGACCTGCTCGCGAAGGATCTCGACGTCGACATCGAGGTCGTCGATATCGCGTGGGAGCAGATCATGTCCGGCGCGGTGTTCGCGTCGAAAAAGTGCGATATCGGCATGGGTGCCATGACGATCACCGACGACCGTGAGCGTGATTTGCTCATCTCCGACCCGTACTTCGACGCCACCCAGGCGCTGCTCGTCCCGGCCGACTCGTCGGTCGAGAGCTTGGCGGATCTCGACGGGAAGAAGCTGGGCGTACAGACCGATACGACCGGGCAGGTGTACGCGGAGGAGCAGGCCGACGCGAACGGCTACGAGATGATCGTCTTCGACGACTCGATCTCGGAGTTCAACGGCGTCAAGACGGGCAAGGTCGACGCCGCGATCAACGACAACACGGTGCTCACCGACTTCGTCGAGCAGAACGATGATACGAAGGTCGCCGCGGAGTTCGACACCGGTGAGCAGTACGGCTTCCCGGCGGAGAAGGACGACGAGAACGCGCAGAAGCTGATCGACCGGCTCAACGACGTGCTCGCGAAGGCGAAGCAGGACGGCGAGTACGACAAGATCTACAAGGAATGGTTCGGTACGACGCCGGGCGCGAACACCGATGGCTGAGACGGCCACCGCCGAGCCCAAGCCGAGGCTGAGCCCGCGTAAGCGGGCACAGCGCATCCGGATCGCCCAGTACGTCGGACTGGTGGTCGTCCTCCTCGTTGCCGCGTTCGCGGCGAACTGGGACCAGATCGTCGATGTCTTTTTCAATCCCGACGACATCAAGATGACATTCGAGCAAGGTCTCTGGGACGCGCTCGTGAAGACGATCGAGTACTCGCTCGGAGGCTTCGTGCTCGGGCTGGCCGGCGGTACGTTGCTGGCGCTGATGCGCCTGTCGTCGGTCGGGCCGTACCGCTGGATAGCGACGGCGTACATCGAGTTCTTCCGCGGGCTTCCCACCCTGATCGTGTTCATGGTCCTGTCGCTGCTGCCGATAGCCTTCGACGGGCTCACTGTCCCCTTCGACCCGTTCGGCGTCGTGTGGCTGTCGCTCGGCATTGTGGGCACCGCGTACATGGCAGAGACGATCCGTGGCGGCATCGAGGCGGTGCCGCGCGGGCAGACCGAAGCCGCGCGCACCCTGGGCATGACATCGGCGCAGGCGACGCGCAAGATCGTGCTGCCGCAGGCGTTCCGGACAATGTTGCCGCCGCTGACGAACGAGCTGATCCTGCTGGTCAAGGACTCCTCGCTGGTCTACGTCATCGGCTTCTCCGCCGCGAACTACGACCTGACGAAGCTCGGTCGCGAGCTCGCCAACACGACGCTGAACCTGACGCCGCTGATAGTCGCCGGTGTTGCATATCTGATCATCACGCTCCCGCTGTCGTACCTCGTACGTCGGCTGGAGGCACGTACCGGAGGTGCGAATGTCCGCCGCTTCGACCACTGACGTCGTCGTCGACGTCACCGACCTGCACAAGTCGTTCGGCGACAACCACGTGCTGCGCGGCATCGACTTCTCCGTACGCAAGGGCGAGGTCGTGTGCGTGATCGGTGCCTCGGGTTCGGGCAAGTCGACGTTCCTGCGCTGCATCAACCTGCTCGAGCAGCCGGAGTCCGGCACCGTGCTCGTCCGAGGTACCGATGTGACCGACCGGGACTGCGACATCGACGGCGCGCGCCGGCATATCGGCATGGTGTTCCAGCAGTTCAACCTGTTCCCGCACAAGCGGGTGCTGGCGAACTGCACGATCGCGCAGGAGACCGTGCTGCGGCGCAAGTCGGCCGAGGCGGAGCGCATCGCCCGCGAGAACCTCGACCGTGTCGGGCTCACCGAGAAGGTCGACCAGTACCCGTCGCAGCTGTCCGGTGGCCAGCAGCAGCGGGTCGCGATCGCGCGGGCGCTGTCGATGGAGCCGCAGCTGATGCTGTTCGACGAGCCGACGTCCGCACTCGACCCCGAGCTGGTGGGCGAGGTGCTGGCCGTGATGCGCCGACTCGCCGAGGAGGGGATGACGATGATCGTCGTGACGCACGAGATGGCGTTCGCCCGCGAGGTTGCCGACCGGGTCGTGTTCATGGACGGTGGCGTGATCGTCGAGCAGGGACCGCCCGACCAGGTGATCGGTGATCCGCAGCAGGAACGTACGCGCGAGTTCCTGCGCCGCGTCCTCGACCCGACCCACGCCGACTAATAACGGTGAGGAGAGAGTTCTGGCCCTGTGAGGAGAGGATCCCGGCCCCGGCGAGCGGCCGGGATCCTCTCCTCACAGGGCCAGAACTCTCTCCTCACCGTTCTGTGGTGACGAAGTCGATCAGCTCCTCGACCCGGCCGAGCAGCGCCGGCTCCAGGTCGGCGTACGACGTCACGGTGCCGAGGATGCGCTTCCAGGCCTGGGCGATGTCGGCCTGCGTACGGTGCGGCCAGCCGAGCGCCTGACAGATGCCGTGCTTCCAGGGCACGTCGCGCGGCACCGACGGCCAGCGCTCGAGCCCGACGCGCGGCGGCTTGACCGCCTGCCAGATGTCGACGTACGGGTGGCCGACGATCAGCACGTGCCTGCCGAGCGGGCTCTTCGCGACGTTCGCGGCGATCCGGCTCTCCTTCGACCCGGGCACGAGATGGTCGACGAGGACGCCGACCGTACGCCCCGGGGCCGGTCCAAATGCCCGAAGATGGTCGCCGAGGTCGTCGACGCCCTCGAGGTACTCGACCGCGACGCCCTCGATGCGCAGGTCGTCGCCCCACACCTTCTCGACGAGCTCGGCATCGTGGCGGCCCTCGACGTAGATCCGGCTCGCCCGCGCGACCCGCGCCTTCGCACCCTGCACGGCGACCGAGCCGGACGCCGTACGCGTCGGTTGGCCAGGTCCCTTGCGAACGGGCGCGTGCAGGATCACCGGCCGCCCCTCGAGCAGGAATCCCGGCCCGAGCGGGAATGTCCGCCGCTTTCCATTCCGGTCCTCGAGCTCCACGGTGTCCAGGTCGCGGTCGACGCGCACGATCGCGCCGCAGAAGTCGGTCGTGACCTCCTCGACGACCAGCTCGAGCGCGGCCTCCGCCGGCTGCGCGCGTCCGCCCTTGGGTGCGCTCCAGTCGCCGGACAACACGTCCGAGCCATACCTGTCGTACGTCACGACGGACGACCCTATGTGACGGGTACGCCCAACTGCTCGTAGCCACGCCGCACGGAAGAATGGGCAGTTGTTGGCCTTTGGAGGCTGTTGCAGAATGACGGAGGTGGCCCGGCGTGGGTGCTGTAGCTTCGCGAGTGGCGCAAGTCGGTTGTTTTTAAGGCGTTTCAGCAACGAACTTGCGCCACTCGCGGACGAACAGAAGTCCCGAATCGCCACAGCCTCTCACACCGGCCGAAGGACGATTCTTGGAACGAATCCTGGCCGCGGAGGCCGATCATGTGGCGGGTACGCCCAACTGCTCGTAGCCACGCCGCACGGCATGCTCGAGTAGCGACGGTTCGAGTGGCCACTTCTGCGCGAGCGCGTCCTCGATCGTCATGCCGGCGGCGGCCGCGGCCCGGATCTGGTTGGCCACGTCGAGGATCGTCTGCCGCTGCTCCTGCACGAAGTCGCGGTCGACGGCATCGCCATGGCCGGGTACGACCGTCGCCTCCGGCTCGCACAGCCCGACCACGAGGTCGAGTGCGGCGCCCCACTCCAGCGGGTACGAGTCGTCGCCGTACGCCGGCGGGCCCGACTCCTCGACCAGGTCGCCGACGTACGCGACCCGGTCGGGCACGACCTTGACGACCACGTCGCCCGCGGTGTGCGCGGCGCCGGGATGAACGACCTCGACCAGGCAGTCGCCGAGGTCGGTCGACCAGGCCGACGACAGGCCGATGGCGACCTCGTCGAGCGTCTCGTGGCCGATCGCGTCCACCCCTTTGAATGCCGCGTTGCCCTGCGTGTGGTCGACGTGCCGGTGGGTGTTGACGACTCCGCGGATCGGCTTGTCGCTGAGCGTACGTACGTCGGCGAGCAGTTCCTCGCCTTCCGCGACGCTCGCTCGGCTGTCGACCACGAGCAGCGCGTCGGAGCCGACGATGAGGCCGATGGTGACGTCGTACGGCTCATATCGCCGGGCGTACGAGTGCGGGCCGAGCTGGGTCCAGCCGTGCGAGGTGAGAGCGATAGACACAATCAGTAGACTGGCACTCGGTGGCGGGGAGTGCCAAACCGCCCGGCCCAGGATCCAGGAGAGGAGTACGGATGCTCGACGAACGCAAGCTTTCGGTGCTGCGCGCCATCGTCGAGGACTACGTCTCCACCCAGGAGCCCGTCGGGTCGCGCTCGCTCGTCGAGCGCCACGGGCTCGGGGTCTCTCCGGCGACCGTACGCAACGACATGGCGGCGCTGGAGGAGGACGGCTTCATCGCGCAGCCGCATACGAGCGCCGGGCGCATCCCCACCGACAAGGGCTACCGACTGTTCGTCGACCGGCTCGCGGCCGTACGCAGCCTGTCGGTGCCCGAACGCCGCGCGATCGAGACGTTCCTCGACGGTGCGGTCGACGTCGACGACGTCGTCCAGCGCAGCGTCCGCATCCTCGCCCAGCTGACCCACCAGATCGCGATCGTCCAGTACCCCTCGCTGACCCGGTCGTCCGTACGCCATGTCGAGATCGTCGCGGTCGAGCACAACCGGCTGCTGCTCGTGTTGATCACCAGCAGCGGGCGGGTCGACCAGCGCATCGTCGAGCTCGAGGCCGCGCTCGACGACGACACCCTGGCGACCCTGCGTACGAGAGTCGGCACGGCGACCATCGGCCAGCGCCTGCCCGAGGCGTCGGCGAGGCTGCTCGACATCGTCGACCAGTTCCCGCCGGAGCACCGCGGCATCGTGACCCTGGTCGTGTCTGCGCTGACCGAGGCGTTCTCCGACGAGCGCTCCGACGAGCGGGTGGCCGTCGGCGGCACCTCCAACCTCGCCCAGTTCGGTGCCGACTTCGACACCTCGATCAAGCCCGTTCTCGAGGCGCTCGAGGAGCACGTCGTACTCCTGAAGCTGCTCGGTGAGGCGACCTCGCCGACCATGCTCACGGTGCGTATCGGGTCGGAGGTGCCGTACCAGGAGCTGACGACCACCTCGGTCGTCGCGACCGGCTACGGCACCGAGGACGAGCCGCTCGCGAACCTCGGCATCATGGGTCCTACCCGGATGGACTACCCCGCGACGATCGCGTCCGTGCGCGCCGTCGCCCGCTACGTCGGTCGTACCCTTGACGAGACCTGACGTGCCCCGTACACCACGATCCCCAGACAGGCAGGCATGAAACCGGACTACTACGAGATCCTCGGCGTATCGCGCGACGCATCGCCCGAGGAGATCAAGCGCGCGTACCGCCGCAAGGCCCGCGAGCTGCACCCCGACGTGAACCCCGATCTGGAGACGCAGGAGCAGTTCAAGCTGGTCACCGCGGCCAACGAGGTGCTGTCCGACCCGGAGAAGCGGGCGATGTACGACCGCGGCGGCGACCCGCTCGCCGGTGCGGGCGGCGGTTTCGGACAGGGCTTCTCCTTCAGCGACATCATGGATGCGTTCTTCGGGCAGACCGGCGCCCAGCGCGGCCCCCGCGCGCGGATGCGCCGCGGCCAGGACGCCCTGCTGCGGCTCGAGGTCGAGCTCTCGGAGGCGGCGTTCGGGATCAGCAAGGAGCTCAAGGTCGACACCGCAGTCGTCTGCGCGACCTGCGAGGGCAGCGGCGCCGCCGAGGGGTCCGAACCCGTCACGTGTACGACGTGCCACGGCCGCGGCGAGGTGCAGCACGTCCAACGCTCGTTCCTCGGCGACATCCGCACGGCGCGGCCGTGCCCGACCTGCCAGGGGTACGGCTCGGTCATCCCCAACCCGTGCCCCGAGTGTGCCGGCGACGGCCGCGTACGCTCCCGGCGCAGCATCACCGTGAAGATCCCGGCCGGCGTCGACACCGGCACCCGCGTACAACTGTCCGGCGAAGGTGAGGTCGGCCCCGGCGGCGGGCCCGCCGGAGACCTGTACGTCGAAATCGACGTTACGCAGCATGCGTTGTTCACCCGCCAGGGTGACGACCTGCTCTGCGACGTGACGGTGCCGATGACCGCGGCCGCGCTCGGCACCCACGTCGAGCTGCCGACGCTTCGAGTCCGAGACGGGAGCGAAGGACGTCGACGCAACCGTCCCGCTCGACATCGGTGCAGGTACGCAGTCCGGCGAGCAGGTCGTCCTGCGCGGGCGGGGCGTACCCCGGCTGCGTCGCACGGGCCGCGGTGACCTGGTCGTCCGCGTCGTCGTCGAGACTCCCGCGAAGCTCGACGAGGAGCAGCGGGCGCTGTTGGAGCAGCTCGCGCGCCTGCGCGACGAGGAGCAGCCGAGCGGCACCGTGTCCTCTCCGCACAAGGGCGTCTTCGGGCGCCTCCGTGATGCGTTCGGTGCGCGGTAGGATCCGGGTCGTATTGGCCGGCCGCTAGGGTCGGATCCATGGCGAGGTACTTCGATGTTCACCCGGAGAATCCCCAACCACGCGCGATCGGTCAGATCGTCGACATGGTGCGCGACGGCGGGCTGATCGCGTACCCGACCGACTCGTGCTTCGCCCTCGGTTGCCAGCCCGGCAACAAGGACGGCCTCGACCGCATCCGCCAGATCCGCCGCCTCGACGACAAGCACCACTTCACGCTCGTGTGCCGCGACTTCTCCCAGCTCGGGCAGTACGTGCACGTGGACAACTCGATCTTCCGGGTGGTACGCGCGGCGACGCCGGGCAAGTACACGTTCATCCTGCCTGCGACGCACGAGGTGCCCAGGCGGCTGCTGCACCCGAAGAAGAAGACGGTGGGCGTACGCATCCCCGACCATCCGGTCGTCCGCGCGTTGCTGGAGGCGTTCGGCGAACCGCTGCTCTCGAGCACCCTGCTGTTGCCCGACGAGGACGAGCCGATGACGCAGGGCTGGGAGATCAAGGAGCGCCTCGACCACCAGGTCGACGCGGTGATCGACTCCGGCGACTGCGGCGTCGAGCCGACGACCGTCGTCGACCTGTCGCAGGGCTTCCCGGAGATCGTGCGCCGCGGCGCCGGCGACCCGGCGCGGTTCGAGTAGCACCGCCGACCGCTCGCGCTGGGTCTATGTGGCATCGGTCCAATAGGACTCAACCGATGCCACATAGACCCAGCGGCCGACTACCCGTCGACGACGACCGTGCGCGCCTTGCCGGCGCGCTTGCCGTCGATCATCGCCAGATCGGCGGCGGCGAGCACGCCGGTGACCGTGGAGGTCGAGTCTGCCCGGGCGATACCGATGGTCAGCGTGACCTCGAGGTCCGCGCCGGCCTCGGCGTCGTCGCTCGGTGCGATCCGGGTCAGCGAGGCGAGCAGTCGCTCGACCTCGGCGGGTGCGCGGTCGGGCACCAGGACGACGAACTCGTCGCCGCCGAACCGGGCGACGACGCTGCCCTTGCCGGACGCGGTGCCCAGACCCGTACGCAGCGCGTCCGCGACCCTTCGCAGCACGGCGTCGCCGGCCAGATGGCCGTGCTCGCCGTTGATCGTCGTGAAGTCGTCCACATCGACGAATGCGACGCAGAAGCCGCCCCAGCCGGCGCGCGCTCGCGCGAGCAGTGAGGTCAGTCCGGCGTCGACCGCCCGTCTGTTGCCGAGCCCGGTGAGCCGGTCGATGTCGTGATCGGATCCCCGCCCCCGTTCGCGAATCCGGGCGCGCTCGGTGGCGAGCTGCTCGTCGTACGCGTCGCGGTCGGCCGTCGCGCGGCGGTGCCAGTCCTCGACGAGCCGACGTACGAGCGTGCGCATCGGCGACTCGCCGTCGAGCATCGACGGCGCGATCGTCGTCGCCTGCTCCATCAGGATCACCAGGTCGGTCGATCCGAGGCCGTCCCAGTCGACGCGGTCGGCCGCGCGGGCGATGACCGCCGCCGCCTCCTCGTCGCGTCCCTCTTCGCGGGCGAGCAGTCCTGCGGCGAGGCGCAGGTGCCGACCGTATCCCCGCGGAGCCCTCCGCTGCAGCTCGAGCGCGTCTTCGAGCACGGATCGGGTATCGGCGTGCCGGCGCCCGTTCATGACGTCGCAGGCGCAGGCGATCGCGGCGAGCTCGCGCGTGTGGTTTGCGTTCGCCGGCGACTCGCTGGCCTTCGCGGCCGCCACCACGTACGCCGCACGCGCCTGCTCGAACCACGGCTGCGCCGCCGCCGCGCCGCCGCGGATGCGCTCAGAGCAGGCGAGCGCCCACAGTGCGTCTGCCCGCCGGGCAGAGGTCGCGATCGTCGACGGAACGGTCGGGTGCCGCTCGGTCACCGCCTCGAGTCGATCCGTCCAGGCGACCGCGCGGTCGTACAAGTGCAGCTCGCCGAGGGCCTCGGACACCCCGCTCAGGGCGAACGCGAGATGTCGCGCCGCGGCCTCGTCGATGTCGGCGATCGGATGGCTCGCGAGGTACTCCTCCAGCGACGCGATCGAGTGCACGAGATCGTGGTACGCCGAACGGTGGTGGTCGAGTCGGGCGGTCGCGCGGGTGCGGGCGATCGTCGTCACGGCCTCCCACAGCGTGCCGTGCTCGCCCGCTGTGGGTTGCTCATAGCTCACGATCTCAGCCATCTCGGCCCCTTCGGTTCGGTTCGTCTCAACGGTGAGACGGGCGGGACACCGGCCTATGACGCCGATTCGCGAATCTCGCTCGCCCGGGACCCATGAGGACCGTACGATGGCAGGGTCGGCCGCGGTCGACCAGCCCAGTCAACCGAGAACGAGGAGAGCAGCCCCTTCCGAGGGGGCGCCGATGACCACGTCAGAGCAACCGCAATACACGATCACTATTCCGTCGAGCATCGACATGGTGTCGCTGCTGGGTCCGCGAGACGAGTTCCTGCGCATCATCGAGGCGGAGTTCGACGCCGACATCCACGCGCGGGGCGACACGGTGACGGTACGCGGATCGGCCGCGGAGACGGCACTCATCGAGCGGTTGCTCGACGAGCTCGTCGCGATGATCCGCACCGGTCAGGGCCTCACGGCCGAGACCGTCGAGCACGCCGTCTCGATGCTGCGCACCGAGACCCGCGAGCGCCCGGCCGAGGTGCTGAGCCTCAACATCCTGTCGAACCGTGGTCGGACGATCCGGCCGAAGACCCTGAACCAGAAGCGGTACGTCGATGCCATCGACAACCACACGGTCGTGTTCGGAATCGGTCCGGCCGGCACGGGCAAGACGTACCTCGCGATGGCGAAGGCCGTACGCGCGCTGCAGGCCAAGGAGGTCAACCGGATCATCCTCACCCGGCCGGCGGTCGAGGCGGGGGAGCGGCTGGGATTCCTTCCCGGCACGCTGAGCGAGAAGATCGACCCTTACCTCCGCCCGTTGTACGACGCGCTGCACGACATGCTCGACCCGGAGACGATCCCGAAGCTGTTGGCCGCGGGCACGATCGAGGTCGCGCCGCTCGCGTACATGCGAGGCCGCTCGCTCAACGACGCGTTCATCATCCTCGACGAGGCGCAGAACACCTCCCAGGAGCAGATGAAGATGTTCCTCACCCGGCTCGGGTTCGGCTCCCAGATGGTGGTGACAGGCGACGTCACGCAGATCGACCTCCCCGCCGGTCAGCACAGCGGCCTCCGGGTCGTCCGCGACATCCTCGACGAGGTCGACGACGTCGCCTTCACCGAGCTGACCAGCAACGACGTCGTACGTCACAAGCTGGTCGGCCGGATCGTCGCCGCGTACGACGTGTTCGAGGAAGGCCGACGAGGGGAAGCCGGCAGTGAACGTCGACGTTCTCGATGAGTCCGGCACCGACGTCGAGGTAGCCCGGCTTGCGCGGCTGTCCCGATTCGTCATGAGCGAGATGCGGCTGCATCCGGCGACGGAGATGTCGATCCGGCTCGTCGACACCGACACGATCGCGACCATGAACCACCAGTGGATGGGCCACGAGGGCCCGACCGACGTGCTGTCGTTCCCGCTCGACGAGCTGACGCCGGGTCGCGACGACGCGCCGGCACCACAGGGCTACCTCGGCGACATCGCGCTGTGTGTCGCGTACGCCGCGACGCAGGCGCCGCAGAACGGCAACACGACGCTCCAGGAGGTCGAGCTGCTGACGGTGCACGGCATCCTCCACCTGCTCGGCTATGACCACGCCGAACCCGAGGAGCATCGCGAGATGTTCGGCCTGCAGGCCGAGCTCCTCGGCCGATGGCGCGAGCGACCACTGGAAGCCGACGCCTGATGTCGCTCGACTTCTGGCTCATCGTCTCGGCGGCGATCCTGGTCCTCCTCGCGGGCCTGCTCGCCAGCACCGAGGCGGCCCTGTCGTCACTGTCGAAGGCCCGCGCCGAGGAGCTCGTCCGCGAAGACCGCAGCGGCGCGAGTCGGCTGCTTCGCATCGCCTCCGACCCGTCGCGCTACATCAATACGACACTCCTGCTGCGGGTCGCCACCGAGACGGCGTCGGTCGTCCTCGTCGCGCTGGTCGTCGCCGACGCGTTCGACGCGACGTGGCAGCGGCTGCTGGTCGCCGTCGTGCTGATGGTCGTCGTCTCGTACGTCGCGATCGGCGTCGGCCCGCGTACGCTCGGCCAGCAGCACTCCGAGCGGGTCGCGCTCGCGGTGTCCGGGCCGGTGATGCTGATGACCCGGGTGCTCGGCCCGGTCTCGCGCGTCCTGATCGCCGTCGGCAACGCGCTCACCCCCGGCATGGGCTACCGCGAGGGCCCGTTCTCCTCCGAGGCCGAGCTGCGCGAGCTCGTCGACCTCGCGGAGGCGAGCCGGCTGATCGAGTCCGGCGAGCGCCGGATGATCCACTCCGTCTTCGAGCTCGGCGACACCGTCGTACGCGAGGTGATGGTGCCGCGCACCGACGTCGTGTTCATCGAGCGGCACAAGACGCTGCGTAAGGCGATGTCCTTGGCGTTGCGCAGCGGCTACTCCCGTATTCCTGTCGTGGGCGAGAGCCTTGACGACATCGTCGGCATGGCGTACCTGAAGGACATCACCAAGCGCGTCTTCGACAACCACCACTCCGAGACGACCGAGCGGGTCGACTCGGTGGCCCGGGAGTGCATGTATGTGCCCGACTCCAAGCCGGCCGACGATCTGCTGCGCGAGATGCAGGCCCGGCGTACGCACGTCGCGATCGTGATCGACGAGTTCGGCGGCACGGCCGGCATGGTGACGATCGAGGACATCCTCGAGGAGATCGTCGGCGACATCACCGACGAGTACGACCGCGAGCCCGACTCCGTGGAGCGGTTGGCGAACGGCTCGGTCCGCATCAGCACCCGGTTCGAGGTCGACGACCTGGTCGAGCTGTTCGGCATCGCGATCGAGGACGACGACGTCGACTCGGTCGGCGGACTCCTCGCGAAACACCTCGGCAAGGTGCCGATCCCCGGGAGCCAGGTCGAGCTCGACGGCCTGCTCTTCGAGGCGGAGTCGCCCGCGGGGCGGCGCAACCGGGTCGGGTCGGTGGTGGTGAGCCGCATCGACGAGTCGGGCGAGAGCGATGCCGACGACGTACACCGCGCGAGCGCCTGACCGGCGTGTCTCAGTACGCTGACGTCATGCCGGTCGAGCTCAGCAACCCCGAGGACGTCAAGATCGTCACGCTCGCCAAGGCCACCCGGCTGCGTACGGGGTCCGCCCAGGGCGCGGCAGTACGCGATCTCGACGGGCGTACCTACGCCGCGGCGCCGGTCGATCTGGTGAGCCTGCAGCTGTCGGCACTGCAGCTTGCCGTCGCAATGGCGGTGTCGTCCGGTGCGAGGGGACTCGAAGCCGCCGCGGTGTCGACCGACTCCGACGTCGCCGAGGCAGACCTCGCCGCCGTACGCGACCTGGGGGGCCCCGGGGTCGACGTCATCGCCGCGGACGCACGCGGCGCGGCCACGGCGGTGTTGCACACGTGAGCGCGGAGTTCCGGTCGGGCTTCGCGTGCTTCGTCGGCAGGCCCAACGTCGGCAAGTCGACGCTCACGAACGCGCTCGTCGGCGACAAGATCGCGATCACGTCGTCGCGGCCACAAACAACCCGGCACGTCGTACGCGGGCTCGTACACCGCGACGACGCGCAGATCGTGCTCGTCGACACCCCGGGGCTCCACCGTCCGCGTACGCTGCTCGGCGAGCGCCTGAACGACCTGGTGCGTACGACGTGGGCCGAGGTGGACATCGTCGCGGTGTGCCTCCCCGCCGACGAACGCATCGGCCCGGGCGACCGGTTCCTCGTACGTGAGGTCGCGAAGCTGCGCCGCAAGCCCGTCATCGCGGTCGCGACCAAGATCGACCTGGTGAACCCGGATCGGCTGATCGAGCACCTCGCGGACATCGCCAAGCTCGGCACGGAGACCGGCATCGAATGGGCCGACGTCGTTCCGGTCTCGGCACAGTCGGGCGAGCAGCTCGGCACCCTCGCCGACCTCATCGTGCAGCGGCTGCCGGAAGGGCCACCGTTGTACCCGGCGGGCGACCTGACCGACGAGCCCGAGGAGACCCTGGTGGCAGAGCTGATTCGCGAGGCGGCCTTGGAGGGCGTCCGCGACGAGCTTCCGCACTCGCTGGCCGTCGTCGTCGAAGAGATGGGCCCGCGTCCCGATCGGCCCGAGGACCGTCCGCTCATCGACATCCATGCCAACGTCTTCGTCGAACGCCAGAGCCAGAAGGGCATCGTCATCGGGGCGAAGGGCGCCCGGCTGCGCGAGATCGGCCAGACGTCCCGCGCCCAGATCGAGCGTCTACTCGGCACGCCCGTCTACCTCGACCTGCATGTGAAGGTGGCAAAGGACTGGCAGCGCGATCCCAAGCAGCTAAGGCGCCTGGGCTTCTGAGCGTTCGGCTCCGGTGTTCAGCTTTCCGTGCGTTGGGCCGCTGTCTTAAACTTCCGTGCGTTGGGCTTCCGCCTTCACCGTTTCCCGTGCGCTGGGCTTCCGACCTTCATCGTTTCCCGTTTGCGGCGGTGCAGACCGATAGGCGGCGACGAGATCCGTACCCGGGCGGCTCGCGTTGCTGGTCGGCTTTCCCCAGCTTTTCGTTTCCGCTTTCATCGTTTCCGTGCGCTTCGGTGCCGGCCCGGCCCCGTGGCGACGAGAGAATCTGCGTTTGGGTCGCTATTCGTACCCAAACGCAGATTCTCTGCGCATCGGCTACCCGGGCCTAGAACTTTCTCGAACTTTTCTTGACATCCCTTGTGGATAAGGCCTCTGAGCATCCGGTTCTGTCGGTGGCGGGTGGCAGAATAGGTTCTATGAGGGCGGCCACACTCACCGATAACACCGGGTCCAAGGACGGGCTCGACATCGCGTTGGATGCGCGGCGTCGGATCGCCAAGTCCGAGGCCGCGCAGTACGACGCGCTGACCGCCTACTTGGGCCAGGTCGCCGAGGAGTCCCTCGCACGGGCTGGCGGGGTGAATGAGTGGACCCGTTACGGCGGGTCGGGCACCCCATCGGTGTCGGAGTACGCCGCGTGTGAGGTCGGGCCTGCACTCGGGCTGTCCGCATCCGGTGGCCGGGACCTGATCGCCGACGCCCTCGACCTCACCTACCGGCTCCCGCAACTGTTCGCCTGCCTCCACGAAGGATCTGTCGATGCGTGGCGGATCCGCAAGGTCGCCCGCAAGACCCGACGATTCACCATCGCCCAAGCCGCCGACGCCGACCGACGCCTCGCCGCGGCCAACGTCGACGGGACGCCGTTGATCGCGCGGGTCGGCATGGCGCGGGTGAACCAGATCCTCGACCAGATCCGCATCACAGAAGACCCCGACGACCCCGAACACCGGCGCAACGAAAACCGGAACCGTCGGAGTGTGTCGATCTGGCCCGACGACGGCGTCGCCCGCATCGCGGGCACCCTCTCACTCGACGACGGCAAGAGGTTGGATCAACGTCTCGACCAGATCGTCGAATCCTTGCGGTTCCTCGGCGACAACCGGGCCTACGACATCCTCCGCTCGGTCGCCCTCGGGATGCTCGACGAACCCGACAGCCTCGACGACCTCTACCACCAGGTCGCCGTCGCCCGTTGCGGTTCCGGCGGCGGCGCCGATGCAGGCGCCGACGATTCGTACGCCGACCAGCCCGGTGACGGCGGGTCGCCCGAACGAGCACGTCGGGCGCGCCGCTCCGGCTCGCGGCAGACGGTGTTGTACGTCCATTTCGACCGGTGCTGGGGCACCTGGTCGATCGAAGACGTCGGCGCCATCACCCGCTCCGAAGCCGCCGAGATCCTCGGCCACTCCCACGTGACCGTCAAACCCGTCATCGACCTGGAGACCACCATCTCGGCCACCGGGTATGTCGCGCCGCCGCGGTTGAAGGAACAGCTCGGCCTGATGAACGCGAGTATCTGCACCTTCCCCCACTGCACACGCCCCGCCCGGGTCGCCGACTACGACCACATCCTCAACCACGCCGACGGCGGCCCGACCGACTCGAGAAACGGCCACCGCCTCTGTCGGTATCACCACCGCGCCAAGACCTTCACCACCTGGCAGGTATCCAATCCCGGACCCGGCATCTGGCTCTGGCAATCACCCGCCGGCCGCACGTACCTCGTCACCGGCGGCACAACCACCAGACTCCCCGGCCGCGTCACCAACACCGTCCAGGACAAGCGAAAACAGAGCGTCGCTTAGGACCCCGCCACGACAGCACCACCGCGGCGGGGTATCCGCATGCCCGGATAGCGACGGACGGCCCCACCTGGAACGGACGAGTCACTCGCGCTCGGCGATGGTGAGGTTCATGCCGATGTCGGTCTTGATCTCCTGGGTGTCGCCGCCCTGGTCGACCTCCATCGTCGTCGCGGAGTCGAGGTCGGAAGTACCGGAGACCGCGAGCGGCAGGTCGAGGTTGCCGTGCGTCGTACCCGAGCCCGACGAGGATCCCTCGGTCAACTTGGCCTCGACGCCGTTCTGCTCGACCGTGCCCGGCGCCATCTGCTGGTCGATCTCAACGCCGAGCGTGTACGCCGCCCCGTCGAGCTCGTCGAGCGTGTACGTGTAAGTGTTGCAGGTCTCGAGGCCGTTGAACTCGACCGGTGTCTCGACCTCCCAGATCGCGCCCTGCCCGATCGCCACGTCGGGGAGCGGGACCGTCATGTTGGCGAACTGTTGCTCCAGCTGCTGGAGGGTGCTCTCCATCGTCGGGTCCATGCCCGGTGCCGGCTCGATGTCGCCGTCGACGTAGACGCCTCTCGCATCGGTGGTGATCGTCCCGGAGGTGCCGATGATCGTACGCAGCGTCGACTCGACGGTCGGGTCGCCGCCGGCGTCGACCGTGTCGTACTCGAACGACATCTCGATCTCGTCGTCGGTGGCGCTCTCGACGGTCGCGACCATGCCCATCGTGATCGTGGGTACGGAGCCCGTCGGCACGCTGGAGCCGTCGGCCTCCATCGACAGGTCCATATCCAGCTCCAAGTCCAGCTTGACCGTGTCGCCCTGCTTCGGCGACAGGCGCAGCTCGGTACGAGGGCTCGAGCCGTTGTCGGTCACGGTGACCTCGGGTGCGTCGGCGCAGTCGACGCTTCCCTCGCCGGAGGCGTCGCCGCCGCAGGCGGTCAGTGTGGCGAGTGCGAGTGCTGTCGTCGTGACTGCGGCGAGTGCGCGCATGTGAGGTCCCCTGGGTGCGGTGGTCGAGTCGTGCGTTCCACCGGGTGCGACGCGGACCCAGCCGGGATGGTTCAGGCCGGCGCTACTTCTTCGTCTTCGCGTAGCACTCGCCGTAGCGGTCGCCGTTCTTCCAGGTCGAGGCGGTCGGGAACGTCCAACCCGTATACAGGTTCTTCCCGAGGTACTTGCGGGACTGCCGCAGGCAGGGCTTTCGCATTCCGCCCTCCACCTGAGATCTGCCGGGGTAGGAGTCCGACGACTTACCGAAGTTGACGACCCCGACGGAGCGGAAGTCATGCGGCTTGTCGCACAGCACGACGTTCGTGCCACTCGGCTTGAACGAGCCGCGGACGCAGAAGTCGACGTCACTCGTCGCCTTGTCGAGCGACCCGCGGGTGTCGTTCGGCAGACCGACGACGGATCCGTCCGGGTCATAGAGGATGACGTCGCACCGTACCCACATCGCGCCGAGCGGGACGTCGGCTGCCGGCGGAGTACCGATGACGATGTCGTACCCGGTACGAGCCAGGCGCGCCGCGTTGCCGCCGGTCCAGGCCTGAATCTGCTTCTCGCACATCGGCTCGGTCTGCTTGTAGACCTTCGTGAGGTCGCCACCGGTCAGTGCCTTCGCCGTCTTGCCCTTGGCGTCGGCGACGTAGAACGTCTGCGCGTTGTGCGGCTGCCTGCAGCCGACCGACTTCCCGGCGCCGACGGCTCCACGGGAGATCTCGGTGGAGTCGATCTTGCGGCAGTCACCCGCGCTCGGAGTAGGCGTCGACGGCTCCTCGGTCTGTTCCTCCGTCGGCTCATCGGTCGGCTCGTCGGTTGCCTCGGTCGTCGGGTCGTCGGTCGCGCCCGCCGAGGCGAGATCCTCCGCCGACGCGCAGCCGCTCAGGGCGAGCAGTGCCGCGGCGACGATCAGGCTGGTTCGGGCATTACGCACGTGAGCCCCCGCTCGGTCGACGTGTGGTGACGACCGACAGTGTACGGATCACTGATCCTGGGTCCAGCACAGTCCATACCGTCGACCGTCCCGCCATTGTGCCGAGGTCGGGTACGACCACTGGAACGTCAATGCACCCGTGGAGTCGCCGAGATAGTCGCGGACGGTCGCCTCGCACTCGTCGCCCCGTGCCTGGAGGTCATCCCTGCCCGGCCACGAGGCGTCCCGCTCGCCGACGGACAGGGTGCCGATCGCCTGCCAGTTGTGAGGTTCGGAGCAGAGCCGCCAGTCGGCCTCCGGGTTCAACGACTCTCCGGACCGGTCGCACGTACCCCAGGAGTCGAGGGCGTCGTCGGCGGCGAGCAGACCCTTCGTCACCGCCGGCAGGGCTGCCGGTGCGCCACCCGAGCCGTTCGCGATGACATCGCAGCGGAACCAGTGCGCACCGCGGGTGATCTCGTCCTCGGTCGGTACGAACCACACGTGGTGCACGCGCGCGAGCGTACGCGTCTCGGCGTCGCCCCCGACGTACCCGGTGAACCGTGCGGCACACCGCTTGTCGACGAAGGCGGCGATCGCGTTGCTGTCGAGAACGGCGTCGCGGCCGACGAGGTTCTTCTGCAGTCTGCCGACGGCGTACGTCTGTGAGGTGTGCCGCTTCTTGCACGCGACGGGGTCGGCATCGCTGTGCGCCTGCGCGACCTCGTCGCCGCTCAGCTGGTAGCACCGCGCCTGCTCGGGCGCCGGCGGGGGAGGAGGCGGCGGTTCCGACGTCGTCTCCGAGGATGTCGGGTCGTCGGACTCACCCGCGGCGTCGGGTGAGTCGTCGCCGTTGCACCCGGCGACGAGCAGGGTTGTGCACGCGAAAAGAATGAGGGCGCGTGCGAGGGACGGTGTTCGCACCACCTCATCTTAGGCGGGGCGCCCAAGCGGGGTCACTCCATGAGGAGTGCGCCGAGCGTGCCGCCGAGGTCGTACGCGGCGTCGCGATGCTCGTCTGTGACGTCGCCCATCACCTCGAGAGTCGCGGCCGCCTGCCGCCAGCCGAGCGCGCCGGTGATCGACGACACAGACCGCACGGCGCCGTTCGTGTCGTATCGGCCGTGGACGTACAGCCCGAACGGCCGCCCGGAGGTCCGGCCGCTCGACTCGTCGGCCGCGCCCGTGCTCGACAGCGCGCCGCCGACCGCCAGGAACGTCGAGTCGAAGAAGTGCTTGAGCGCTCCGCTCATGTAGCCGAAGTTCGCGGTCGTACCGAGCAGGTACCCGTCGCTCGCGAGTACGTCCTCTGCGGTCGCCTCCAGCGCCGGGCGTACGAGCACGTCGACGCCGGTGATCGCGTCGTCATTGGCTCCACCGAGCACTCCTTCGAGCAGCGTTCGCATCGAGCGGGTGGGCGAGTGGTGCACGACGAGCAGCTGGGCCATGGCCCGACCGTACCGGGACGCGCCGGTCGAAAACGCACCCGACGACCCGGAAATGCTCTACGTTGAGCATCAAGCCTACGAGGAGCTGGTGGACATGGGGTTCGTTGAAGCGGTCCAGACCGTGCTGTCGAAGTACGTCGTGTTCAGCGGGCGCGCCCGCCGCAGCGAGTACTGGTGGTTCTTCCTGTTCTCGGTCCTGGTCTCGCTGGTCGCCTCGGCCATCGACGCGGCGGCCGGTACGGATTACGGCTCCGGCGGCGGCGTCATCAACACCATCGTCGGACTCGCGTTGTTCCTGCCGGGTCTCGCGGTGGCGATCCGCCGACTGCACGACACCGGTCGGGTCGGCTGGTGGATCCTGATCGGCCTCATCCCGCTGATCGGCTGGATCGTGCTCATCATCTTCTACGTGCAGGACAGCCACGCCGACAACAAGTATGGCCCGAACCCGAAGCAGGCCGTCGCCTGACCGAGGCCATCACCTGAGGACTCCTGCCCGTACGGGCAGGAGTCCTGCTACGATCGCACCGATGCGCTTTACGAGCCTCCTCCTTCGCTGCCGCGACGAGGTCTGATCAGGTCGGACCCCTCGTCGCGGAGTTCGTCGTCTCGCCGGCCGTACGACGACACCGGATGAGGATCCACCCACATGAGCATCTCCCCCCAGAAGCCGAGCGGCATGCCGTACGAGCGCTACCGCCGGTTCCAGACCGTCACCGTTCCTGATCGCACCTGGCCGAGCAACACGGTGACGACGGCGCCGCGCTGGCTGTCGACCGACCTTCGCGACGGCAACCAGGCCCTGATCGACCCGATGACGCCGGCGCGCAAGCGCCGCATGTTCGACCTGCTCGTACGCATGGGCTACAAGGAGATCGAGGTCGGGTTCCCGGCCGCGAGCGAGACCGACTTCGAGTTCGTACGCCACCTGGTCGAGGACGGCCTGATCCCCGACGACGTGACGATCTCCGTGCTCACGCAGGCGCGTGAAGACCTGATCGAGCGAACCGTGCAGTCGCTCGTCGGCGCACCGCGCGCGAACGTCCATCTGTACAACGCGGTCGCGCCGCTGTTCCGCCGCGTGGTGTTCGGCTTCGGCAAGGACGAGACCCGCGCGATCGCCGTACGCGGCACCGAGCTGGTGATGAAGTACGCCGACGAGCTGCTGCCCGGCACCGACTTCGGCTACCAGTACTCGCCGGAGATCTTCACCGGGTCCGAGATGGACTTCGCCGTCGAGGTGTGCGAGTCGGTGATGGACGTATGGCAGCCGGGCGAGGGCCGCGAGATCATCCTGAACCTTCCCGCCACCGTCGAGATGGGTCCGCCGAACACGTACGCCGACCAGATCGAGTGGTTCGGCCGCAACATCAGCCTGCGCGAGCACGTCGCGATCTCGCTGCACCCGCACAACGACCGAGGCACCGCCGTCGCTGCGACGGAGCTGGCGATGATGGCCGGCGCCGACCGCGTCGAGGGTTGCCTGTTCGGGCACGGCGAGCGTACGGGCAACGTCGACCTGGTGACGCTCGGTATGAACCTGTTCAGCCAGGGGATCGACCCGCAGATCGACTTCTCCGATATCGACGAGATCCGGCGCACCGTCGAGTACTGCACCGGGCTGCCGGTGCATCCGCGCCATCCGTACGCGGGCGACCTTGTCTACACGGCCTTCTCCGGGTCGCACCAGGACGCCATCAAGAAGGGTCTCGAGGATCTCGACCGGGTCGCCGCGGAGCGTGGCGTACCCGTGGCGGAGGTGCCGTGGGAGGCGCCGTACCTGCCGATCGACCCACACGACGTCGGCCGCTCGTACGAGGCCGTCATCCGGGTCAACAGCCAGTCCGGCAAGGGCGGCGTCGCGTACATCATGAAGTCGGAGCACCATCTCGACCTGCCTCGCCGACTGCAGATCGAGTTCAGCCGCGCCGTGCAGGGGCTGACCGAAGGGGAGGCCGGCGAGATCGCCCCCGAGGCGATGTGGGCCGCGTTCTCCCGGGAGTACCTCGAGCACACCGGTCCGTACGAGCTGCAGAGCATCACCACGGCGCAGGCAGGTGACCGCGACGAGGTCATCGCCGACCTCCGCGTCGGCGACGAGACGCGTGCGATCAAGGGCGAGGGCAACGGTCCGATCGCCGCGTTCGTCGATGCGCTCGCCGCATCCGGCGTCGACCTACGCGTGCTCGACTACGCCGAGCACGCGCTCTCGTCGGGCGGCGACGCGAGCGCGGCGGCGTACGTCGAGTGCGAGATCGGCGACGAGATCGTCTGGGGCGTCGGCATGGATCCGAATATCATGCGGGCCTCGCTGCACGCGGTGCTCTCTGCGCTCAACCGCGTCGCGTAGCGAGCCGTTCCCGAGGCAAATGGACATTTGTCAGGCCCTGGCCCGACAAATGTCCATTTGCTCGGCTCAGATCCCGCAGTCGGGCGCGTCCCAGTACGGGCTCGGATCGTTGGCGACGTGGGTGTGATCGTCGTGGCCCGGGTAGCCCGGGCCGAGGATCTCGGAGAAGCCGTGGCTGCGCGCTTCCTTGGCCAGCGTGCAGAACGAGTGCACACCGGTCAGGTCGACGGCGTCACCGTACAGATGACGGCTCGACGCAGCGCCGCCGACGGCGTCATTGCACGCGTAGCTGCGGAAACCGCTCGAGATCGTGATCGGCTGGTCTCCGAGCGCATGCCGCAGGGCCTGCAGCTTCCACATCGACACCAGCGCGTTCGCCTTGGCCTGCGACGCCGAGAGCGGGCCGCCCGACCAGTCGGAGTTGCACTGGTTCAGCTCGCCGTACGTGAAATTGACCGGCGTGCAGTCGTCGTCCTGCAGTTCGTAGATCTTCGCGAACGTGTTCGGCCCGGCGACGCCGTCGGACGAAAGCCCGTACGCCTTCTGGAAGGCCGCGACGGCCTGGGCGGTCTTCGGCCCGAACTCACCGTCGAGGCCGAGAACCTCGCCGTAGTTGGCGTATCCGGCGACGCGGATCTGCAGCTGTCGTACGGCGTCTCCGCTGGCGCCCTCCTTGAGCGTGCCGCTCCAGGTGTAGCAGCCATCGGCGGCTGCGGCCGACGCGGCGGAGGCCGTCGACGGCGCGGGTGCTGCTGCGGTTGAGCTGGGGGCAATGAGTGCGGCGGCCAGTATGGCCAGCACGGCGAGTATGACTCGCATGGGAACCTCCCGGGGTCTCTCGGTACGTCGAGACCTACCCGCCGAGGTGCCGCGTAAACGTGACGGTCCGTTGAACGGCGACGTCGGATGTCCGAGGGATGTCCTAGCCTGACGGGCATGAACGGCTTCGATCCGGTCGGCCCGGCCATGGACCTGAGCTTCAGCGGTCGGGTCATCGAGTGGCGCGGCCCCGCGCCCTACTACTTCGTGCCCGTGCCCGACGAGGAGTGCGAGGACGTACGCGCGCTGGCGACCGTCGCTAGCTACGGCTGGGGCGTGATCCCGGTGGTCGCCCGAATCGGCGACGTCGACTTCGAGACGTCGCTCTTCCCCAAGGACGGCGGATATCTGCTGCCGTTGAAGGATGCGGTGCGCAAGCCCGCGACCATCGGCGAGGGCGACGAGGTTCGCGTGCAGATGGCAGTTCGCACGTGAGGGCAGCGGGTTCTGCATCGGCCCAGCGCACCTGAGAGACTCGCCGTATGCCCGACCTCGATGACCTGCCCGCACGCATCGATGCGGCCCGTGACCGCATCGCGCCGTACGTACGTCACACGCCGCATGCGCCGTTCCCGGCGCTGAGCGAGCGGTTCGACGCCGACGTACGGCTGAAGTCCGAGCACCTGCAGGTGACGGGGTCGTTCAAGGCGCGCGGCGCGCTGGCAAAGCTGACGGCGCTCGATGACGACGTACGCGCGGCCGGGGTCATCACGGCCTCGTCCGGCAACCACGGCCTCGGCGTGGCGAACGCGTTGGCCGCCCTCGGCGGCCGCGGCACGGTTTGCGTCCCCAGCGGCGCCTCACCGGTGAAGGCCGCCGGCATCCGCCGGCTCGGTGCCGAGGTCCGCACGTTGGGTGCCGATGCGGGAGAGACAGAAGTGCTCGCAATGGAGGCCGCGGAGTCCGAGGGGCTCACCTACGTCAGCCCGTACGACGACCTCGACGTCATCTCCGGACAGGGCACGATCGGCGCCGAGATCGTCGAGCAGAATCCCGCGACCGACGTGGTCGTGGTCGCGGTCGGCGGCGGTGGCCTGGTCTCCGGCGTCGCGACGGCGCTGAAGCACCGCCGCCCCGACGTACGGGTCGTGGGCGTCTCCCCGGCCAACGACGCGGCGATGGCAGCGTCGGTCGAGGCGGGTCGCATCATCACGGTCGATGCCGAGCCGACGCTCAGTGACGGTACGTCCGGGGCGGTGATTCCCGATGCGATCACGTTCCCGCTGTGCCAACAGCTCGTCGACGAGTGGGTTCTGGTGAGCGAGGACGAGATCCGCGATGCGTTACGGCTCGTGATCGACGAGCGGCACGAGCTCATCGAGGGCGCCGCCGCGGCGGCCGTCGCCGGGGCCGTGAAGATCGGAGACGCGCTCGCCGGTCGCAACGTCGCGATCGTCTCGTGTGGCGCCAACATCGCCGCCGCGACGCTCGCGCGGGCGCTCGGTTGAGCGGAGCCCCGCCAGTTGCTCTGAGTTGTCGTCACGGTAGTCCACAATGGGGGAGTGAGTCTCTATCGCGACGAAGCCGTCGTGCTGCGTTTGCAGAAGCTGGGTGAGGCCGACCGGATCGTCACCATGCTCAGCCGCCGGCACGGGCGCGTCCGCGCGGTCGCGAAGGGCATACGCAAGACGTCCTCGCGGTTCGGCGCGCGGCTCGAGCCGTTCATGCACGTCGACCTGATGCTCGCGGAGGGGCGCACGCTCGACGTGATCACCCAGGTCGAGACGGTCTCGCCGTTCGCGTCGACGCTCGGGTCCGACTACGCCGCGTACACCGCGGGCACGGCGATGCTCGAGACCGCCGAGCGTCTCGTCGGGGAGGACGGTGACCCCGCACTCCAGCAGTACCTGCTGCTCGTCGCGGCGCTGCGCTCCCTGTCCGGGCGCGAGCACGACTCGGCACTCATCCTCGACTCGTTCCTGCTCCGCTCACTCGCCGTCGCCGGGTACGCACCCAGCTTCGATGCGTGTGCGCGGTGCGGCGAGGAAGGCCCGCACCGCAGCTTCAACCCGTCGGCGGGCGGCATCCTGTGCACCGGCTGCCGGTTGCCGGGCTCGGCCAACCCTTCGGCCGCGACGGTCGAGCTGTTGGCCGCGCTGCTGTCC
Source organism: Solicola gregarius (assembly GCF_025790165.1). Classification (GTDB taxonomy): domain Bacteria; phylum Actinomycetota; class Actinomycetes; order Propionibacteriales; family Nocardioidaceae; genus Solicola; species Solicola gregarius. Next base: position 237,527 of record NZ_CP094970.1, on the reverse strand, counting down.
GGCGACTGGCCGACCGCCGAGGCGGCCGACGAGCGGCCGCGGCGCGAGGCGAGCGGGCTCGTCGCGGCGTATCTCGCGTGGCACCTCGAACGAGGCCTGCGCTCGCTGGCGCACGTCGATCGATAGGTTCGGGGAGTGTCCAGCTCTGCGGCGCGCCCGCGCCGACCGTCCCCGCATCCCTCGGGTGCCCGGCCGCCGGCGATCCCGCAGACACTCGTACCCAGGCACGTCGCGATCGTGATGGACGGCAACGGACGCTGGGCGAAGAAGCAGGGTCTGCCCCGCACGGCCGGTCACGAGCGAGGCGAGGCCGCGCTGTTCGATGTCGTCGAGGGCGCGATCGAGGTCGGCGTCACCCACGTGTCGGCGTACGCGTTCTCGACCGAGAACTGGAAGCGCTCCCCCGACGAGGTTCGGTTCCTGATGGGCTTCAACCGCGACGTGATCCGCCGCCGGCGCGACGAGATGAACGAGCTCGGCGTACGCGTGCGATGGGCCGGCCGGCGGCCCCGGCTGTGGCGAAGCGTCATTCGCGAGCTCGAGGTCGCCGAGGAGCTCACCCGCGACAACACCGTGCTGACACTCACGATGTGCGTCAACTACGGGGGTCGCGCGGAGCTCGTCGATGCCGCCGCCGCGTTGGCGCGCGATGTCGCCGACGGGCGGGTCAACGCCGACCGGGTGAGCGAACGCACCCTCGCGCGCTACCTCGACGAGCCCGATATGCCCGACGTCGACCTATTCTGGCGTACGTCCGGCGAGCGTCGTACGAGCAACTTCCTGCTCTGGCAGTCGGCGTACGCCGAACTGGTGTTCAGCGACGTGACGTGGCCCGACGTCGACCGGAGAAGCCTGTGGTCCGCGATCGAGGAGTACGCGAAGCGGAGTCGGCGCTACGGGAGCGCGTGATCGCGGCACGCTCCGCGTGCCGGATGATCGCGATGCCCGTGACGATGAGCACTCCGCCGACGAGCTGCTGCAGGGTCGGGCGCTGAGACACCAGCCACCACGCGCCGAGGACGGCGAACAGGACCTCGCTCAGTCCGACGAACGACGCGACGCGTGAGCCGAGGCGCGCGATCGCCATGATCCCGGACACGTACGCCGCGGCGGTCGAGATGCCGGCGATCAGCAACACGATCGCCCACCAGGGCAGGGTGTTGCCCGCGAGGGTGGCGTCCGCGGTCGTGAACGTCATCGGCAGGATGCCGAGCACGCCGACGACGGCGAGCCCGAGCGCACCGACGACCATTCCCACGGTGGTGAGCACGAGCGCGGGCGGGCTGTCCGCCCCGGCCGACGACTGGAAGTAGACGCACACGCACACCGCGGCGCCGAGGCCCCAGGCGATGCCGGCAGGGTGCAGCGACGCCTCGCCTCCGATGTCGAGCACGAGCAGCAGGCCGCCGACGGCGACGACGGCGCCGGCCGACGTGAGGCGTGAGGGTGGCGTACCCGTCCGCCACCAGGTCCAGCCGAGGAGCAGGACCGGCGCCGAGAACTTCGAGGAGGAGCGCGACACCGACATCGAGGTACTGGACCGCGTTGAAGAAGCACAGCTGTGTACCGGCGACCGCGACGACACCGTAGATCGTCGTCGCGCGAAGGTTGCCCGGCCGCGGACGCCAACCACGCCCGATCACCACGAGCAACGGGATGACGAGCAGGATCGCCGCGCCGGTGATCCGGGCCAGGACGACGCCCAGCGGTGACCAACCCTCGTCGAGCAGGGCATCGCCGAACGACCCGGACAGGCCGAAGGTCGCACCCGAGGTGAGTGCCAGTGCGAGGCCGGCCTCGCCGCGCCGCGCAGTTCCCCGCATGTCGCGCCCCTGTCATGAGCAAACTAGAATGTTGCTCATGACGGTAGTCGCTCGGCATGTCAGGAGTCAATATGCAGTTTGCGTATGACACGCGGGTCGCCCTCGCGACCGGATCGGCACTCGTGAACACCGTGCAGCCCGAGGGAGACCTGCTCGCGGATCGTGCCGGCCTCGACCGGTTCCTCGTCGACCACCCGTACACCGGCCGGATCGACGGCGACGGGGCCGAGCTACGCGCGGTGCGAGACGTACGCGACCGGCTGCGCGCCCTGTGGGACGCCGATGCCCGTGACGACGTGGTGGTGCTCGTCAACGCGCTGCTCGCCGACTCGGGCGCCCGACCTTTCCTCGCCCGCCACGACGAGTGGGACTGGCATCTGCACCTGTCCGACCCGGAGGCGCCGCTGGCGGACCGCATCGCCGCGGAGTCGGCGATGGCGTTCGTCGACCTGATCCGGGCGGACGATCTCGATCGGCTGCAGCGGTGCGCCGCGCCCGACTGCGACGACGTGCTCGTCGACCTGTCCCGCAACCGCTCCAAGCGGTACTGCGACACCGGAAACTGCGGCAACCGCCAGCATGTTGCGGCGTACCGGGCGCGGCGCGCGCGCTGAAGCCGACGCACTCAGGCGGCGACGCGGAGACGGTCGGCGAGGCCGTGTCCGTGCGTGCGTGCCGCACGGTGTGCGTTCTCCAGATTGGCTGCCGCAAGGTCGCGTAGGTCTTCCATCCCGGGCGTGACGGGTGCGAGAGTCAGCTCGGTCTCGATCAGCTCCAGATCGAGACCGAGGACGTCACCGAAGATCCGGCGCAGCCAGTCGGTGCCGTGATCTCACCCGTGCCGCGGGGCTCCCGGGCCGTAGCCGCCGCCCCGTGCCGTGACGAGGTACGCGGGCCGTCCGGCGGCGGTCTCCTGGCCGAGTGCGAACCGGGGGTCGGTGAGGAGTACGTCGGCCCAGGTCTTGACGTGCTGGGAGACGCCGAAGTTGTAGAAGGGTGCGGTGAGGAGGTACGCGTCGGCCCGCTCGAACTCGGTCGCGATCGTCTCGGCGGTCGCCGCCGCTGCCTGCTGCTCCTCGATCGGCTCACCACCGGGCGCCGGCCCGCGTGGATACCAGGTGCTGTCGATAGCGACCGCCGGCGCATGCGGAACGCAGGCCGCGTTGGCAGAGCAGATCGGCGTCGATCGTACGGTCGTGCCGCACCTCATCGATGACCTGGAGGACGCCGGGCTGGTCGAGCGGAAGCCGGACCCGGCCGACCGCCGGGCGCGCAGGGTCGAGCTGACCGCGAAGGGCCGCTCGACGCATGACGAGCTCGCTGCCCGGATCCGGCAGGTCGAGCGCGAGGTCCTGGCGGGCCTCGATGACGCGTCGGTCGAGCAGTTGCGGGGGCTTCTGCGCCGGGCCGCCGGCGCGGTCGACGATCCGCCGTCAGACTCGTGCGATGTCGTCAACGAGTTCCACCCCGACCGCTGACTGCGGCGGCGTACCCGTGTCCGGTCGGCACCCGCGCCGCCGGTAGTCTCGCTGCGTGCGCATTGCCAGATTCACCACCGACGAAGACCCGCGTTTCGGCCTGATCGGCGAGGAGGACGGCTCGCCAGTCGTCGCCGTCGTTTCCGGAGACCCCCTGTACGCCGGCATCAACCTCACCGGAGAGAAGGTCCCGCTCGACGACGTCCGGTTGCTGGCGCCGGTGCTCCCACGCAGCAAGGTGATCGGTATCGGGCGCAACTACGCCGCGCACGCCGCCGAGCTCGACCACGAGCTCCCCGAGGAACCGCTCGTCTTCCTGAAGCCGAACACCAGCGTCGTCGGCCCTGGTGACCCGATCCTCTACCCGAGCCAGACCTCCGAGCTGCACTACGAGGGCGAGCTCGCCGTCGTCATCGGGCGCATCTGCCGCGACGTACCCGCCGAGACGGCCGACAAGGTCGTCTACGGCTACACGGTCGCCAACGACGTGACGGCGCGCGACCTACAGCGCTCCGACAACCAGTGGGCACGGGCGAAGGGCTTCGACTCGTTCTGCCCGCTCGGGCCCTGGATCGAGACCAACCTCGAGATCGACGACCTCGCGATCGAGACGGTTCTCGGCGACGAGGTACGCCAGGACGGCCGTACGTCCGACATGATCTTCAAGGTCCCCGACCTGATCGCGTACGTCTCGTCGTTCATGACACTGCTTCCCGGCGACGTGCTCCTGACCGGCACCCCCGAAGGCGTCGGCCCGATGAAGGCCGGCGACGAGGTCACCATCACGATCGAGGGGATCGGCACCCTGACCAACCCGGTGGTGGACCGTGACTGACGTACGCGTCCGCTTCTGTCCCTCGCCGACCGGCAACCTGCATGTCGGCAACGTACGCACCGCGTTGTTCAACTGGGCGTACGCGCGCCACACCGGCGGCACGTTCGTGTTCCGCATCGAGGACACCGACGCGGCCCGCGACAGCGAGGACTCCTACGCCGGACTGCTCGACTCGCTGCGCTGGTTGGGCCTCGACTGGGATGAGGGGCCCGAGGTCGGCGGCGACCACGGACCGTACCGCCAGTCGGAACGGTTCGACCTGTACGGCGACGTCGCGCGCAAGCTCGTCGAGTCGGGTCATGCGTACTACGCGTACGACACTCCCGAGGAGCTCGAGGAGCGCCGCGAGAAGGCGCGCGCCGAGGGCCGCTCGAGCGGGTACGACGGGCTGCACCGCGACCTGACCGACGAGCAGCGCGCGGCGTACGAGGCGGAGGGGCGCAAGCCGGTCATCCGCTTCCGGATGCCCGATGTGCCGATCACGTTCACCGACCTCGTCCGCGGCGAGATGACGTTCGAGCCCGAGCACGTGTCCGACTACGTGCTCGTACGCGCGAACGGCCAGCCTCTCTACACGCTCACGAACCCGGTCGACGACGCGACGATGGGCATCACCCACGTACTCCGCGGCGAAGACCTGCTGAGCTCCACGCCCCGTCAGATCCCGCTACACGTGGCGTTGATCGCGGTCGGGGTGAGCCAGGGTGTCGTGCCGCACTACGGTCACCTGCCGTTCGTCATGGGCCCCGGGAACCGCAAGCTGTCCAAGCGCGACCCCGGCGGCGGGCTGCAGACGTATCGTGAGCGCGGGTTCCTGCCCGAGGGCCTGCTGAACTATCTCGCCCTGCTCGGGTGGTCGATCGGCAACGACCGCGAGCTGTTCACTCTGCAGGAGATGGCCGAGGCGTTCGAGATCGAGCGGGTCAACCCGAACCCCGCACAGTTCGACCTGAAGAAGTGCGAAGCGATCAACGGCATGAAGATCCGCGAGCTCAGTGCGGACGATCTCGCGGATCGGCTCGTTCCATACCTGCGGGACGCCGATCTCGTCGGCGGCGAGCTGACCCCCGAGCAGCATGACCTGCTGACCGCGGCGACGCCGCTCGTCCAAGAGCGGATGGCGGTGCTGTCCGAGGCCGTCGACATGCTCGGGTTCCTGTTCGTCGCAGACGACGCCTTCGACGTCGACCCCGACGAGGCGGCGAAGGCGTTCACCGCCGACGGCCTCGAGGTCGTACGTACGTCGATCGCGGCGCTCTCGGCCCTCGAGCCGTGGAACACGGCATCGATCGAGGCCGCCCTCCGTGGCGCCCTGATCGACGGCATGGGCCTCAAGCCGCGCAAGGCGTTCGCGCCGGTACGCGTCGCGGTCACCGGCAAGAAGATCTCGCCGCCGCTGTTCGAGTCGCTCGAGCTGTTGGGTCGGGAGAAGGCACTCGCCAGACTCCGGGCTGCGCTCACCCGCGCAGACTAGCGTTCAGGGCAGCAGCACGATCTTGCCGCGTACGTGGCCGGCGATCGACCGCTCATGTGCCGCCCTGACCTCGCTCAGCGGGTAGGTGGTGTCGACGAAGACCTGGAGCTTGCCGCTCTCCGCGAGGTCGGCGAGGTCGAGCCGCGCCGCCTTGCGCAGCTCGGTGCCTGGATCTGCACCAGGCCCGCCGCCAAGCGCCGGGAAACCTTCGGCCCGAGCGCGCCCGAAGGCGGCGACCGTGACGAGTCTGCTGCGGTCCTCGACGAGCGCAAGCGAGGCGTCCACGGCGTCGTCGTCTCCGTAGAGGTCGATCGCCGCATCAACGCCGCTGGGCGCGAGCTCGCGTACTCGCTCGGCGAGTCCGGGGCCGTACGCGACGGGTTCGGCGTGCAGTTCGCGGAGGAAGTCGTGGTTGCGTTGGCTCGCGGTCGCGATGACCCGAGCGCCACGGGCGGTGGCGAGCTGCACGGCCGCAGCGCCGACGCTTCCCGCACCCGAATGGATGAGCACCGTGTCGCCGTCCTCCGGATCGACCACGCTGATCGCATGGACGGCCGTGACCCCGCCGAGCAGGAGCCCGGACGCTTCCTCCCAACCGAGCGCGTCGGGCTTCGGGATGGTCGCGTCGGCGGGTACGACGAACTCGTCGGCGTACGCCCCGAAGGCGCGGTAGGTGATGACCTCGTCGCCGACGGAGACGGGGCCGCGAGGGCCGGTCGCGCCCGCACCGACCGCCGTCACCACTCCCGCCGCCTCGCGGCCGAGCGCGATCGGCAGGTCCGACCGGTCGTTGCCGAACCGGCCGCTGTATTGCTTGTGGTCGGCCGGGTTGACCGCCGCCGCGCGTACCTGCACAGAGACCTCGCCGGCGCCGGGCGCGGGTCGGTCGTACTCGACGAGCTTCAGGACCTCGGGGCCACCGAAGTCGGTGGCGACTACATGCGTGCTCATGACCTCGGACAACGTGATCGCCGGGAGACTGATTCCGCGCGGCAACCGTTTGGTTGCGTCGTGCGTCACATTTGTCGTGATCAGGGACACGAGGGACCTCGAGGACCTCCGGCGCATGCAGGGACTCATCGCGCGGGAGCAGCGCTTCACCGAACGCCATCCATCGCTGTATCCCGCTGCGGTACAGCTGCATCGGATCCGCCGGCGACTGCGCTGGATGCGGACGAGCGCGACGTGGGCGAGCGCGCGTACGGCCGAGCGGCTACCGGTGCGGATCAAGCGGCACAAGTCGCTGCTGCGCCGTACGCTCAGCGATGACGAGATGCACCTACAGGACGGCAAGGTGCGCAACCTCGAGCTCGCGTCTGCGAGGCTCGACGGCCTGCTGATCCGGCCGGGCGAGACCGTTTCCTTCAACCGCGTCGTCGGCAACTGCACGCGGCGCAAGGGGTACGTCGACGGCATGCGGCTGTCGAACGGCGAGGCGTTGTCCGGTGTCGGAGGCGGCATCTGCCAGCTCGCGAACCTGCTCCACTGGATGGTCCTGCACTCGCCGATGACGGTCACCGAACGCTCCGAGCACAGTTTCGACCCGTTCCCCGACAACGGCCGGGTGCTTCCGTGGGGCACCGGGTGCTCGATCGTGTACAACTACGTCGACCTGTGCTTCCGCAACGACACCGACATCACGTTCGCGCTGTCGGTACGCGTCGGTGAGCGCTACCTCGAGGGTGAGCTGCGCGCCTCGGCCACGCCGGAGCATTCCTACAGCGTCTTCGCCCGCGACGAGACGTTCCTGCGGCTCGGTGGCGAGTACTTCCGCCGCAACGAGATCTGGCGCACGGTCATCGACCGCCGCGTCGGAGTCCAGATCGGGGAGGAGCTCGTTCGTCGCAACTGCGCGCTCGTGAGGTACGTGCCGACGGGCGTCGACGTTCAAGACATCACGCCGCTCGACGGGCGCGTCGGAGACCCCCGGGCGGCTTGACGGTCCCGCCGACCTCCCCAATTTGGGCGCGCAATCGTCCATCCGGTAAAGTCAGCGCTCGGCTCGTACAGAGCAAAACCCATGGGGTATGGGGTAATTGGCAGCCCGGCTGGTTCTGGTCCAGTTAGTCTAGGTTCGAGTCCTAGTACCCCAGCGATTTGGGACATTTCGGATTCGTCCGGTAATGTTCTGCTCGCTCTTGGCCCCGTTGTGTAGCGGCCTAGCACGCCGCCCTCTCAAGGCGGTAGCGCCGGTTCGAATCCGGTCGGGGCTACCAAGGCGACCGAAGCCCTCACCTCGCGGTGAGGGCTTCGTCGTTTCGAGACCACGTGAGGGCGCCGTCGGTGATGTGAGCGACTCGGTCGGTGAGATCGAGCTGCCGGTCGTCGTGGGTGACGAGCAGGGTAGCGGTGCCGCGATCGCGGGTCAGCCCGACCAGAAGCTCGATGATCTGCATGCCCCGCTCCCGATCGAGCGCGCTCGTCGGCTCGTCGACGACGAGGACCGACGGGTCGTTCATCAGCGCTCGCGCGATGTTGACCCGCTGGCGCTGCCCACCCGACAGGTGCGCGGGGCGCCGATGCTCCAGGCCGGCGAGCCCGACGGAGTCGAGCAACGCGGCCGCCTCGTCTCGTACCGTGCGCCGCGGTCGTTTGGCCCCGCCGAGCTCGTTGGTCGCCACCAGCTGGTCGAGGGCGGTGAGCGACGGCACCAGGCTCGGCTGCTGGAACACGATCCCGATGGTGTCGCGGCGGACGGCGGTACGCTCGCGCGCGCTCAGTCCGGTGACGTCCCGGCCGTCGATCGTGACCGTTCCAGAGGTCGGGGTCAGCAGGGTCGACGCGACAGCGAGCAGGGTGGACTTGCCGGAACCGCTCGCGCCGGTGATCGCCGTGACGGTGCCGGCGTCGGCGGTGAGGCTGACCCGGTCGAGCGCGGTGAGCGTGCCGTCGCCGTCGGGGTAGATGACCGTGGCGTCGTCGATCGCGATTGTCATGATGCGCTCCTTTGTCAGGCGGCCCGGTTGAGGGCCTGCAACGGGTCGGACGAGGTCACGATCCGGACGGATGCCGCGGCACCGATCAGTCCGAGAACGGTGAGGATCAAGCCGGGCACGACGGTCGTCGAGACGTCGAGTACGAAGGGCACCGACCCGGAGATGACGGCGCCCATCGCGGCCACGACGGCGATCCCGATGCTCACACCGACGGCGACGACGATGAGAGCCTGCCCGAGCGTTCCTCGTACGAGAGACGAGGTCGTTGCGCCGAGGGCCTTGAGCACCGCGAGGTCGCCGACACGCTGCAGCGTCCACACGACGAAGAACGCTCCGACGACGAGCGCCGAGATCGCATACAGCATGGCCGTCATCATCGTCAGGGACCCGTTCTCAGAGGCGTACGAGCCGATGGCGGCGAACGACTCCTCGGTCGTCGTCGACACCGTGCCGTCGGGGTCGGCTCCGACCGACCCGTCTGTCGACACCGCGAGTACGGTCGCGTGCGCCGGTGCGGCCGCGATGTTCGAACGCCACGAGGAGATCGGCACCCAGACGACGGGTAGGTGCGAGAACCGGGCCTCACCGGAGATCGACGCGACCTCGTACGAGTCGCCGGCGATCTTCACCCGCTCACCGGTTCCGACGCCGAGGGCGTCTGCGGCCGGTTCGGACAGGACAACCGTCGCCGGCTTGTCGGGAACGGTCGGCACATCGGGCCCGGACATCTGGGGCCTGATGCCGAATGCGGCAACGGTCTCCTGTCGGTCACCTGCGCTCGACTGGGTCGTCGAGATGCCGATCGGGTCGACGCCGCTGACGCCCGACGTCTTCTCCCAGCGCTCGGCCTGCCGATCGCCGATCGTCGAGTCGGCGTACGACGGGTCGCCGCCCGCATCCGAGAACACGATCCGGTCCGCTCCGAGTGCCTCGACGGCCGACGTGTTCTCCTGTGCCAGCCCGCGGGTGAGGCCGCTGATGAAGCCCACGAGCACGGTCATCAGGACGACGATCGTGGAGACGAGCAGGAACCTCCCCCGGGCGAATCGAATATCGCGCCACGCGATGAACACCGTTCCTCCTTCTGGTCTGGATCTGTGTCTCCAGGCTCGCGCTCGGGAAGGCGCGAGCCATCGTCGGAAGGGAGGGTGTCGGGGGTCGTCCGATCCATCGTTTCTCCAACTTTCGATCCATGGGTGAACGGACGGCCAGGACTAGACTGAGCAGGACATGGACCGGATGACGTTGGCGCGCGCCTCAGCCGCGCTCAGGACCGCTCTCCACGTCCTGTTCATCGGGCTGACGATCTTCGTCGCGATCGACGCACTCGTTCGACCGTCCGATCACGCGGCGGCCGTCGTCGCCCTGGCGATCGTCATCCTCGCGACGTACGTCGCCGGCGTCGCACTGTACGACGCGTCCACGCCGCTCTGGACGGTGGCGACCGGCCTGCTCGTGCTGAGCGCGGAGTGGGTGGCGCTGTTCGTGCTGAGCCCGACGGCGGCGTTCCTCGCGTTCCCGATGTTCTTCCTCTACCTGTATACGCTGCCGGCGCGATGGGCGCTCCCGTCGGTCGCGGCGGCGACGGCAGTCGTCGTCGTGCTCTACGGGTGGCACCGCGGCTACAACGTCGGCGCCGTGATCGGGCCGATCGTCGGCGCGGCGGTGGCGGTCGCGTTCGTCGGCGGGTTCCGCACTCTGCAGCGTGAAGTCAGGCACCGCCAGGTGCTGATCGACGAGCTGGTCGAGGCGCGCGACGAACTGGCCCGGCGCGAGCACGAGGCGGGCGTACTCTCCGAGCGCTCCCGGCTCGCGCGAGAGATCCACGACACGGTCGCCCAAGGGTTGTCGAGTATCCAGTTGCTCCTGCATGCGGCCGAACGAGCGGACGCCGACCACGCGGCCCTGGACCACATCCGGCTCGCCCGAGAGACGGCTGCGGCGAACCTCGCCGAGACCCGTCGGTTCATCGAGGCTCGCCCTCCAGTGGCGCTGCAGAACCAGACGCTCGCGAACGCGCTCGAGCGTCTGGCCGTTGGTAGCGAGCCCCCGCAGGTCACCGTGACGGTCGACGGAGAGCCGGGCGAGCTCCCGATGCCGATCGAGACCGCACTGCTGCGTGTCGCCCAGGAGGCGTTGACGAACGTACGCCGACACGCGAACGCGTCGCGGGCGGCGATCACGCTCACCTACATGGGCGATGCCGTCACGCTCGACGTCGTCGACGACGGGGATGGTTTCGACCCCGGTGATCTGGCCGATGCCGGCGCACGTCCGTTCGGCATCACCGGTATGCGCGCCCGCGTCGAGGAACTCGGTGGCTCGTTCTCGATCGAGTCGCAGGCGGGGTCGGGCGTCGCCGTCGCGGCGGCATTCGGGAGCCAGCCATGATCCGCCTGCTGATCGCCGATGACCATCCGGTCGTACGCGCGGGTCTTCGGGCGATGTTCGAGGCAGAGGACGACATCGACGTCGTGGGGGAGGCGAGCACCGGACGCGATGCCGTCGACGCTGCTGCGCGGCTCGCGCCCGACGTGGTGCTGATGGACCTCCAGTTCGGTCCCGGCATGCAGGGGGTCGAGGCGACGCGGTCGATCCGTTCGGGCGATCACCCGTCGCGGGTGTTGATCCTGACGAACTACGGCACCGACTCCGACATCCTCGACGCGGTGGAGGCCGGTGCGAGCGGCTACCTGCTGAAGGACGCCGATCCGCAGCATCTCGTCGGCGGCGTACGCGCTGCCGCGGCAGGCAAGAGCGCGCTCGCACCGGAGGTCGCGAGTCGGCTGATGAACCAGATGGCGAACCCGACGACCCGGCTCACCGCCCGAGAGGCCGAGGTTCTCTCCCGAGTGGCGGACGGGCAGTCGAACCGGGACATCGGACGTGCGCTGTTCCTGAGCGAGGCGACGGTGAAGAGCCATCTCGTGCACATCTTCACCAAGCTCGGCGTTGCCTCGCGTACTGCGGCAGTCGCGCGGGCGCGGGAGACCGGCGCGATCCGTTAGACCGGGCGTCGCCGTGCCGTGCCGTCAATGTCCGATTCCCGCGAGGGTCTGTCGGACGTGGCGGGCATGATGGACGCGTGACGACGATCATGACCGGCGCCGAGCTCGATCCCGACGAGCATGCGCGTCTCTATCGCGCGGCCGCGTCGAGAGACGCGCGGTTCGACGGTGTCTTCTTCGTCGCGGTGCGTACGACCGGCATCTACTGTCGGCCGTCGTGCCCGGCCGTCACGCCGAAGTCATCGAACGTCACGTTCCATCGCACAGCGGCCTCCGCACACGAGTCGGGCTATCGCGCGTGCCGCCGATGTCGTCCCGACACGACGCCGGGCTCGCCCGAGTGGGACGTACGCGCCGATGCCGCTGGCCGGGCCATGCGGCTCATCCGCGACGGCGTCGTCGAGCGCGACGGCGTCGATGGGCTCGCGGACACGCTCGGCTATTCGACCCGGCACCTGAACCGGATGCTGACCGCTGAGCTCGGTGCCGGTCCGCTCGCTCTCGCACGTAGCCAGCGGGCGGCCACAGCGCGCACGCTGATCGAGACGACGTCGATGACGTTCGCGGACGTCGCCTTCGCTGCCGGGTTCGCGTCGGTACGCCAGTTCAACGACACGATCCGCCAGGTGTACGCGGCGTCGCCGTCCCAGCTGCGCGCCAGTCGGCGCACGTTCAGCGGGGGCGGGCAGTTGTCGTTGCGGTTGCCGGTGCGGCAGCCGTTCGACTCGCGTCGGGTGCTCGACTTCCTTGCCGCACGGGCGGTTCCCGGTGTCGAGGCAGTTCGCGGCGACACGTACGCACGGGTACTCCGTCTGCATCACGGTACGTCCGTTGTCAGTCTGCGCGTGCGCGACGACAGCGTGACGATGGCGCCGGCGATGCACGATCTACGCGACCTTGCGGCGGCCGTACAGCGTTGCCGGCAGCTGCTCGATCTCGACGCCGACGCGCTCGCGATCGATGACGTGCTCGGCGCCGACGAATCGCTGGCGCCGTTGGTACGTTCGGCGCCGGGGCTCCGCGTCCCGGGCCATGTCGACGGCTTCGAGGTTGCCGTCCGCGCGATCCTGGGGCAGCAGGTATCGGTCGCGGGCGCTCGTACGACCGCGGCAAAGCTTGCCGAGCGCTTCGGCGACGCGATCGAGTCCGATGCCGCGACCGGGCTTGTCCGTGCATTTCCCGCCGCGGCGACGATCGCGGCCGCTGACCCAGCCGATCTCGGCGTACCTCGCCAGCGCGGGCGGGCCCTGGTCGGCCTCGCGGCCGCAGTCGCATCCGGACAACTCGCACTCGATCCCGGCGCCGACCGCGAGGAGACCCGCGAGCGGCTGCTCGCGGTGCCGGGCATCGGACCGTGGACGGCCGCGTACATCGCGATGCGCGCGCTCTCCGATCCGGATGTGTTTCTCGACGCCGACCTGGTCGTACGCAAGGCGATGCGCTCGATCGGCGCCGACGCGAGCCAGGTCGAACGGTGGGCGCCGTGGCGTTCGTACGCGGTGCTGCACCTGTGGCGGCAGGAGAGCGAGAATGGAGCTTCGAGATGAGTGAGACACAGCTGGTGATGCGATCGCCCGTCGGCCCGTTGCGGCTGCGCACCGACGGGCACAAGCTGACCGAGATCAGGTTCGTGACGGACCCCGAGGAGTCGTCGGACTCGCCGATCCTGCGCGAGACGCAGCGGCAGCTGGTGGCGTACTTCGCCGGTGAGCTGGACGAGTTCGACCTTCCGATCGAGCCGAGCGGCACCGACTTCCAGCGTCGCGTGTGGCAGGAGCTGCTGAACATCCCGTACGGCGAGACCACGAGCTACGGCGAGGTCGCGACCCGGCTCGGCCTGCCGCCGTCTGCTTCACGCGCGGTCGGCCTCGCGAACGGGTCGAACCCGATCTCTATTGTCGTTCCCTGCCATCGGGTGATCGGCGCCAACGGGTCGCTCACCGGATACGGCGGCGGCCTGGACAACAAGCGCCTGCTGTTGGAGCTGGAGTCGCAGCGTCGCGACGACGTGCTGTTTTGACGTGCCGGTGCCCCGCCGCGGTGGTGCTGTCGTGGCGGGGAGCCTACGCGGCGTCGTGTTTTCGCTTGGCTTGTGCGGTTCGGCTGATTTGACCGGGGAGTTTGGTGGTTGTCCCGCCGGTGACGAGGTACGTGCGGCCGGCGGGTGATTGCCAGAGCCAGATGCCGGGTGCGGGTGATTGCACGGTCCAGGCGGTGAAGGTTTTCGCGCGGTGGTGGTACCTACATAGTCGGTGGCCGTTTCTCGTGTCGGTCGTGCCGCCTTCTCGGTGGTTGATGATGTGGTCGTAGTCGCCGATGCGGGCTGGTCGGTTGCAGTGCGGGAACGTGCAGGTGCCGGCGTTCATCAGGGCGAGCTGCTCTTTGAGCCGTGGTGGTGCGACGTAGCCGGTGGCCGAGATGCTGGTCTCGAGGTCGATGACGGGTTTGACGGTGATGTGGGAGTGGCCGAGGATCTCGAGCGCTTCGGATCTTGTGATGGCGCCGACGTCTTCGAGTGACCAGGTGCCCCAGCACCGGTCGAAATGGACGTACAGAACGGTGTGCCGCGAGCCGGAGCGGCGCGCCCGACGTGCCCGTTCGGGTGACCCGCCGTCACCGGGCTCGTCGGCCGACTGGTCGGCGTACGAATCGTCGGCGTCTGCATCGGTGCCGCCGCCGGAACCGCGACGGGCGGCGGCGACCTGGTGGTAGAGGTCGTCGAGGCTGTCGGGTTCGTCGAGCATGCCGAGGGCGACGGAGCGGAGGATGCCGTGAGGGCGGTTGTCGCCGAGGAACCGGAGCGATTCGACGATCTGGTCGAGACGCTGGTCCAGCCTCTCGCCGTCGTCCAGCGACAGGGACCCGGAGATGCGGGCGAGTCCGTCGTCGGGCCAGATCGACACACTCCGCCGAGCACTGTTCTCGGTCCGTTGGTTTTCGGCGTCGTCGGGGTCTTCGACGATGCGGATCTGGTCCAGGATCTGCTGGACCCGCCCCATGCCGACTCGCGCGATCAACGGCGTCCCGTCCACATTCGCCGCGGCGAGCCGACGGTCGGCGTCGCCGGCTTGGGCGATGGTGAATCGTCGGGTCTTGCGGGCGACCTTCCGGATCCGCCACGCATCCACCGAACCTTCGTGCAGGCAGGCGAACAGTTGCGGGAGGCGGTAGGTGAGATCCAATGCGTCGGCGATCAGGTCCCGACCGCCGGACGCGGACAGCCCGAGTGCAGGCCCGACCTCACACGCGGCGTACTCCGACACGCTCGGGGTGCCCGACCCGCCGTAACGCGTCCACTCGTTGACACCACCGGCCCGTGCGAGGGGCGTACCTGCGGTGTCGGCGAGGTAGCCGAGGAGGGCGTCGTACTGGGCAGCCTCGGTCTGCGCGATCCGACGCCGCGCATCCAGCGCAACATCGAGCCCGTCGCCGGACCCGACGTCGTCGGTGAGTGTGGCCGCCCTCATAGAACATATTCTGCCACCCGCCACCGACAGGATCGGGTGCTCAGGGGCCCTATCCACAAGGGATTTCAAGAAAAGTTCGAGAAAGTTCTAGGCCGGATGGACCGTGCGAAGAGAATCTGCGTTTGGGTGCGGATAGCGACCCAAACGCAGATTCCTTCCTCGCCACGGGCCGGAGCCGACACCGAAGCACACGGCAACGACGAAGGTAGAAGCGAAAAGCTGGGGAAAGCCGACCAGCAACCCGAGCCACCCGGACACGGATCTCGTCGCCGCCGTGCGGTCCGCACCCCAGCGCACGGGGAACAGTGAAGGCCAGTAGCCCAGCGCACGGAGAACGGTGAAGGCCAGTAGTCCAGCGCACCGAGAACAGTGAAGGCCAGTAGCCCAGCGCACGGAGAACGGTGAAGGCCAGTAGCCCAGCGTACGAAAGCGACGAAGCCGGTACCCCAGCGCACGGAAGCCGATGAAGGCGAACCGGCACATCGGACCGACCAACCAAGCCTTCCACGTACGATCGCGGCATGCAGGTGAGAACGGTCGACTACCACACCGCCGGGGAACCGTTCCGGATCGTGGTCGAAGCGCCCGCGTTGGAGGGCAGCACGGTCGCGGACAAGCGCGTCCACGCGCAGACCGGTCACGAGGCGGAGCGCGTGCGCGAGCTCCTTGTCCGGGAGCCTCGCGGGCACGCGGACATGTACGGCGGATTCGTGGTTGAGCCCGACGATGCGGGCGCCGACCTGGGCGTGGTGTTCTGGCACCAGGATGGCTACTCGACGGCGTGCGGCCATGGCACGATCGCCCTTGCCACGTGGGCGGTTGAGTCCGGTCTGGTGCAGGGTGCGACAGATGGCGACATCGAGGTGACGGTCGATGTCCCGTCCGGCCGGGTCGTGGGTACGGTGCATCGAACGGCAGGACGTACCGGCAGCGTGACGTTCCGAAACGTCGAGTCGTACGTGATTGCCCGTGGTGTCCGACTCGAGACGTCACGCGGGCCTGTCGACGTCGACGTGAGCTACGGCGGCGCGATCTATGCGTCGGTCGCAGCCGGGCCCGCAGGGTTGGCGGTCGATCCTGACCGGTACAGCGAGCTGATCGCGTTGGGACGCGAGGTGAAGGCGCTGCTCGCCCACTCGCCTCATGCCAGGCATCCGACCGACGATCGCCTGTCCGGCATCTACGGCACGATCGTGTACGACGATCTCGGCCGAACTCAGCAGGGTCCGCATCAGCGCAACGTAACGATCTTCGCCGACGGTGAGGTCGACCGGTCGCCATGCGGATCGGGCACAGGCGCCCGCGTCGCGCTTCTTGCCGACGACGGCACGCTCGGTGCGGGCGAGACGCTGACCCACGACTCGATCGTCGACACCCGATTCACCGCGAGGGCTCTGCCGGGTACGCGCGCGGACACGGTTGTGCCGGAGGTGACGGGCGCCGCGTACCGTACGGGCGAGCACCTGTTCGTACTCGACGCCGACGACCCGCTACAGACAGGATTCGTACTCAGATGACGTTCAGCGACCTGCCGATCTACACTGCGGACGACGTGATGGGCGCCGTGCCGTACGCCGCCGCCGTCGACGCCATCGAGGAGGCCTTGCGCGGAAGCGTCGACCCCGCCGACGACCCGGCGCGCTCGTTCGTGGAGATCGATGCCGGACAACTGCTGTTGATGCCGTCGGCGGGCGGAGCCTATGCCGGGGTGAAGCTCGCGACCGTCGCTCCCGACAACCCCGCGCGCGGTTTGCCTCGGATCCAAGCCGTCTACGTGCTCTTCGACGCCGCGACTCTGTCGCCCGTCGCGCTTCTCGACGGGTCTGCACTCACCACGTTGCGTACGCCGGCGGTCTCGGCCGCGGCGGCGCGCCACCTCACGCCCGAGCGCCTCGATCGACTCGTCGTGTTCGGCACCGGGCCACAGGGCGGCGGGCACGTCGACGCGTTGGGGTCGATCCGCGAACTCGGTGAGGTGAACATCGTGGGACGCGACGCAACCAAAGCTGCCGCCCTTGCCGAACGCCTTGTCGGCAAGGGATTCGATGCCTCGGTCGGTACGGTCGACGGCGTGCGTGAGGCCGATGTCATCGTCTGCGCCACCACCGCCGAGACACCGCTCTTCGACGGCGCTCTCGTACGCGAGAACGCGTGTGTGCTTGCGATCGGGGCGCACACGCCCGACCACCGAGAGCTCGACTCCGGACTGATGGGGCGCAGCACGGTCGTCGTCGAGGATCACGACACCGCGCTTCGGGAGGCAGGCGACGTCGTACTTGCCGCCGCGGACGGCGCGCTCGACATCGACGACACCGTGCCTCTCCGTGACCTCGTCAACGGCACGTCGACGCGTACGAGCGGCAGACCCGCGGTGTTCAAGGGCACCGGGATGTCCTGGCAGGACCTCGCCGTCGCGTCTGTCGCGTACGAGCGGCTGCGCTCGGCCTGATCGCCTCAGTCGCCGCTGCGACGCAGCGACTGGGTGAGCCGTTCGGCGGCCGCGACGACCGCGGGGGCGTGGATGCGGCCGGGTTGGCGCGACAGTCGCTCGAGCGGTCCGGAGACGGACACGGCCGCAATCACCTTGCCGGAGGGCGATCTGACGGACGCGGACACCGAGCCGATTCCCGCCTCGCGCTCACCGACGCTCTGGGACCAGCCACGGCGGCGTACGCCCGCGAGCGCGGCGGCCGAGAACGCGGAGTTCTGCAGGCCGCGGTTCATGCGCTCGGGATCCTCCCAGGCAAGGAGGATCTGCGCCGCCGAACCCGCCGACATGGTGAGCTGGCTACCGACGGGCACGGTGTCGCGCAGGCCGGTCGGTCGCTCCGCCGCCGCGACGCACACGCGTACGTCGCCTTGTCGGCGAAACAGCTGTGCGGACTCGCCGGTGATGTCGCGCAGCCGGGCGAGCACCGGGCCCGCTGCAGCGAGTAGGCGGTCTTCGCCGGCTGCGGCGGACAGCTCGGACAGCCGCGGCCCGAGGATGAAGCGCCCCTGCATGTCTCTGGCTACCAGCCGGTGGTGCTCGAGTGCGACGGCGAGGCGGTGCGCGGTCGGTCGAGCAAGGCCGGTCGTGCTCACCAGGCCCGCGAGCGTTGCGGGACCAGACTCGAGTGCGGTAAGCACGAGTGCGGCTTTATCAAGAACGCCGACTCCGCTAGAGTTGTCCATGCCTCGATACTGCCGTCTCGCAATATGGAATGCAAGTGTGACGCGTGGAGTCGGGCATCACACCTCTGGCAAGGAGCAAACCGATGGGCAGAACCCTCGCAGAGAAGGTCTGGGACGAGCACGTCGTGCGGAGCGCCGCCGGCGAACCCGACCTGCTCTTCATCGACCTCCACCTCGTACACGAGGTGACGAGCCCGCAGGCCTTCGACGGCCTGCGCCTCGCGGGGCGCCCGGTGCGGCGTACGGACCTCACGATCGCCACCGAGGACCACAACATCCCCACGATCGACGTCGACAAGCCGATCGCCGACCCCGTCTCGCGTACGCAGGTCGAGACCCTTCGTCGCAACTGCGAGGAGTTCGGTGTACGCATCGCGCCACTCGGCGACATCGACCAAGGCATCGTGCACATCATCGGCCCGCAGCTCGGTCTGACCCAGCCGGGGACGACCGTCGTGTGCGGTGACTCCCACACGTCAACGCACGGCGCGTTCGGCGCACTTGCCTTCGGCATCGGTACGAGCGAGGTCGAGCACGTACTCGCGACGCAGACCCTCCCGCAGGCGCGGCCCAAGACGATGGCCGTCAACGTCGAGGGTGCGCTGCACGACGGTGTGTCGGCGAAGGACCTCGTGCTGGCCCTGATCGCTCAGGAGACGACGGGCGGCGGACAGGGCTACATCGTCGAGTACCGCGGCGACGTGATCCGCGACCTGTCGATGGAAGCCCGCATGACGATCTGCAACATGTCGATCGAGTGGGGCGCCAAGGCGGGCATGATCGCCCCCGACGAGAAGACGTTCGCGTACCTGAAGGATCGCGCGCACGCGCCGAAGGGCGACCAGTGGGACGACGCGGTTGCGTACTGGCGCGGCCTCGCAACGGATCCCGACGCCGAGTTCGACCGCGAGGTAACGATCGACGCATCGGCACTCACGCCTTTCGTCACCTGGGGTACGAACCCCGGCCAGGGAAGGCCGCTCGGCGCGACTGTTCCGTCGCCCGAGGAGTTCGAGGACGCGAACGAGCGCGTCGCTGCGGAGCGAGCCCTCGAGTACATGGCCCTCGACCCGGGTACGCCGCTGCGCGACATCAAGATCGACACCGTGTTCGTCGGGTCGTGCACCAACGGCCGAATGGAGGATCTGCGTACCGCCGCGAAGATCATCGAGGGACACAAGGTGGATCCGGACACCCGGATGCTCGTCGTGCCCGGCTCGGCACGGGTACGCCTGCAGGCCGAGGACGAGGGCCTCGACCTCGTCTTCAAGAGCGCCGGTGCGGAGTGGCGCGGTGCCGGATGCTCCATGTGTCTCGGTATGAACCCCGACCAGCTCGCGCCCGGCGAGCGCAGCGCGTCGACGTCGAACCGCAACTTCGAAGGTAGGCAGGGGAAGGGCGGGCGTACGCACCTCGTGT
Organism: Solicola gregarius; assembly: GCF_025790165.1. GTDB lineage: Bacteria > Actinomycetota > Actinomycetes > Propionibacteriales > Nocardioidaceae > Solicola > Solicola gregarius. Next base: position 217,913 of record NZ_CP094970.1, on the reverse strand, counting down.
CTCCGCAGGTCGCAGTGGCCACGGCGGTTCTCGGCCACCTCGCGTCGCCCGCAGACCTTCGCGCCGATCAACTCAGCAACAGCTGAACCTCACAGGAGAACCTGACATGGACAAGTTCGCGACGCACACGGGCGTCGGCGTTCCGCTGCGGCGGAGCAACGTCGACACCGACCAGATCATCCCCGCCGTGTACCTCAAGCGGGTCACGCGATCGGGTTTCGAGGACGGCCTCTTCTCCGCGTGGCGCAAGGATCCCGAGTTCGTGCTGAACGATCCGGCGTACGCGAGCGGCACGGTGCTCGTCGCCGGACCCGACTTCGGCACAGGCTCCTCGCGAGAGCATGCCGTGTGGGCATTGCAGAACTACGGGTTCCGCGTCGTCATCTCGCCGCGCTTCGGAGACATCTTCCGTGGCAACGCCGGCAAGTCCGGACTGCTCGCCGCGCAGGTCGACGACAAGACCGTGCAGGGCATCTGGCGACGGCTTCAGGATGCCCCCGGTACGGAGGTCTCTGTCGATCTCGTCGAGCGCACGATCAAGGTCGGAGACGGTCCCGATCGGCTCGAAGACTCCTTCGACATCGACGACTACACGCGCTGGCGGTTGCTCGAGGGGCTCGACGATATTGCGATCACTTTGTCGCATGACGACGAAGTTGCCGCGTACGAGGCAAATCGGCCTACGCACAAGCCCGTGACAACTTCCGGAGTTTGATCGAATGCTCAGATTCCAACTATTCATGGAATCTGAGCAACGCGAATCTCTTCCAGACTCGGATTCGACGCGCGCATCGGCGATCTTGATGGTTAACTCAGATCGCAACACACCATGGCGAAACGCCGTGCGGTGATTGTCTCGCCGCGATGTTTTGCCTACGGTCACTTGTGAGTCGGGCGCGCGCTCGGCCGAGTTCACGGGAAGGGAAGACAGTGAACAAGAGTCAGTTCATTGAAGCGCTCGCGGCCCACTTCGAGGGCAACAAGAAGCAAGCGGGCAAGGCGCTCGACGCGGTGATCGACACGATCACCCGCGAGGTCAGCAAAGGGGAAAAGGTTGCCATCACCGGTTTCGGTGCATTCGAGAAGGTCGTACGACCGGCGCGGATGGTCCGAAACCCGGCCACGGGTGAGCGGGTACGTGCAAAGAAGACCGCAGTGCCCAAGTTCCGTGCCGGCGCCGAGTTGAAGTCCGTCGTCTCCGGCGCAAAGAAGCTCCCGAGGCTGACGGTGGCAAAGAAGACCGCGGCCAAGAAGGCGCCCGCGAAGAAGGCTGCGACGAAGAAGGCGTCGCCCGCGAAGAAGTCGGCTGCGAAGAAGAGCACCGCGAAGAAGACGACGACCAAGAAGGCGTCGCCTGCGAAGAAGACGGCCGCGAAGAAGGCGCCCGCCAAGAAGGCGACGACGAAGAAGGCGTCGCCCGCCAAGAAGACCGCAGCGAAGAAGAGCACCGCGAAGAAGACCACTGCCAAGAAGGCGCCCGCGAAGAAGTCAGCGGCGAAGAAGTCGGCAGCGAAGAAGGCGACAGCCCGCAAGCGCTGACGAAGCCGTCACCTCGAGGAGGCCGAGTCCGTCACGGGCTCGGTCTCTTCGCGTCTGCGCAGGCGTTCGAGGACTCGACGAGTCGATGGGCCCACGCCGAGCATCGCCGCCTCGGTCAGGTGCCGTGGCACGTCGACGTCGCGGCGCAGTGCGGAGTCGGTACGCAGGTCGATAACGACCGCGCCGCCGGCCTTGTGCACGCCGAGCGACCCTTGGCCGAACGCCGGTCGCAGCCGCGCGGGCGTACGCGCGCTGAGCAAGGTGGTGCCGACGCCCTCGCCATCGGCGACGACGGCCCGTTCGTACGGCTCGGCGAGGGAGAGGGCGGTCGCCAGGGTGGGGCCGGTGAGCGCGGGAAGGTCTGCCGGTATGACCGCGACGCGGTCTCCGGGCGGTGCGACGTCTGCGCCGGCGCGGATCGCGGCGTTCAGGTCGAGGCCTGGATCGGCGACCAACCGGACTGCGTGCCGATCCCGCACCTTGTCGGCAAGCACGTCGTCGTCGCTGACCACGATGACGAGCGCCACGCGGTCGCAGTCACCCGCGGCCCGAATGGTGTCGAGTGCGAACGCGCGCGCCATCGCGGGCCGCAGACCGCCATACGCGGGTGCGAGCCGGGTCTTGGCGCGATCGGCGGCCTTCGCCGGGACGATCACCGACCAAGCGGCGTACGGTTCGACTGTCACTCGTTCGATTGTGCCGTACGCCCGCAAGCGGCCGGGCGGCGGCGGCATCTGCCGAGCGAGCCGTAACGATGGCCTAGTCTCTATGACTGACGCTGGACATGGACGAAGGAGCTTCGGTGGCACGTGACGTACGGCGCAGGTGGCGTTCGATTCGGGTCATCGGCCTCTTCCTGCGGCCGATTCTGACGGTGATCGTCCGGCGCCGCTGGAAGGGCGGGGAGAACCTTCCCGACGGGGGCTTCATCTTCGCGGTCAACCACATCGCGCACATCGACCCGCTGATGATCTCGCACTTCCTCTACGACCTCGATGTCTCGCCGCGCTTCCTGGCCAAGCAGGCCTTGTTCGACGTGCCTGTGCTCGGCTGGATCATGCGGGTGAGCGGCCAGATCCCGGTGCTTCGTAATACGAGGTCGGCCGCCGAGGCGTTCGCCGCGTCGGAGGACGCCGTGTCCGAGGGCGGATGCGTGATCTTCTATCCGGAGGGCACCATCAGCCGCGACCCCGACCTGTGGCCGATGCGCGGCAAGAGCGGTGCGGCCCGCGTCGCACTCGAGACCGGCTGCCCACTCGTACCCGTCGCGCAGTGGGGCTCGCACGAGGTGCTCTATCCGTACACGAAACGTCCCCATCTGATCCCGCGGAAGACGATCCGGATCACGATGGGTGCGCCGCTCGCGCTCGACGACCTCCGCGCCCAGCCGGTCACCGCCGCGACCGTACGAGAGGCGACCGACCGACTGATGCGCGAGATCAGCAGGCTGCTCGGCGAGATCCGCGAGGCGACGCCGCCCGCCGACCCGTACGACCCGGCCGCGCACAAGCGTGACGATCGCCAAGATCCAGAACAGAGGGAGTCCTGATGCCCGCGAGTCGCCCGATGGTCGCCGTGCTCGGAGCCGGCTCGTGGGGCACCGCGTTCTCGCTCGTGCTGTCCGACGCCGGCAACGACGTACACCTCTGGGGACGCCGGCAGGAGGTCTGCGACGCCATCAACGACAAGCGGGAGAACACCGAGTACCTCCCCGGCATCGTCATGCCCGAAGGCATCATGGCGAGCCACGACCCGGCCGTTGTGCTCGACGGTGCAGACCTCGTGGTGCTCGCCGTGCCGTCGCAGCGACTGCGCGAGAACCTCGAGGAGTGGGCCCATCTGATCTCGCCCGATGCGGTGATCGTCAGCCTGATGAAGGGGGTCGAGCTCGGCACCCACCTGCGCATGAGCGAGGTGATCGCGGAGCTCACCGGCGCGGGGCCCGAACGCATCGCCGTCATCACCGGCCCGAACCTCTCGCACGAGATCGCGCACCGCGAGCCGGCCGCGAGCGTCGTCGCATGCGCCGACTCCAGCGTCGCCGAACGCGTACAGGCGCGCTGCCACAGCCCGGCCTTCCGGCCGTACACCAACACCGATGTCGTCGGCTGCGAACTCGGTGGTACGACGAAGAATGTAATCGCGCTCGCAGTCGGGATGGCCACCGGCCTTGGCTTCCGTGACAATGCGAAGGCCACAGTGATCACGCGTGGGCTCGCGGAGACGGGTCGGCTTGCCACCGCGATGGGCGCCGACCCCAAGACGCTGTCCGGTTTGGCGGGCCTGGGCGACCTGGTCGCGAGCTGTAGTTCCCCGTTGTCGCGCAACCGCACGTTCGGCGAGAAGCTCGGCAAGGGGATGAGTGTCGACGAGGTCGTCGCCTCCACCCGTCAGGTCGCCGAGGGCGTCAAGTCCTGCGAGTCGATCGCCGAGCTCGCCGCGGCACATGGCGTCGACATGCCGATCGTGAACCATGTAGCGGCGCTCATCCGTGGCGAGCTGACGCCCGAGCAGATGCTGCGGTCGCTGATCACCCGCGAGCCGAAGTCGGAGTGGGCGTAGTGCATCGGCTGTGATGCACGTATGATGCAGGTATGCGTACCACTGTCGACCTTCCTCCTGCTGTGCACCGTCGTGCACAGGATCTGGCGCGGTCGAGAGGGCAGTCACTGTCCGCGACGCTTGCTGATCTGGCTGCCCGAGGGCTCGGTCAGCTCGACGAGCCGGTGGTGATCTCGACCGATGAGCGCTCGGGGTTCCCGGTCGTCAGCGTCGGGCGCAAGGTGACGACCGATGACGTCGCAGCTGCCCTGGACGACGAGTGACGGCAACCTACCTACTCGACGCGAACGTGTTGATTGCATTGACCGTCGCCGAACATGAGCATCATGCGCGGTCGTCGGCATGGGCTGCCGGCGTCGACAGCTTTGCCGTCTGCCCAATCGTCGAAGGAGCGCTGGTTCGCTTTCTCGTACGTATCGGCGAACGATCATCGGCGGCTCAGCAGGTGATCCGCGGAGTTCATGCACGGGCGGGATGCGCGTTCTGGGCAGACGAGATGTCGTACGCGGACGCACACCTCGACGAGGCTCGAGGGCATCGTGAGGTGACGGACGCGTATCTGCTCAGTCTGGCACTGGAGAAGGGCGCCACCCTCGCCACACTGGATCGGGCGCTCGCGGCAAAGGCACCGACCGGCGCACTTCTCGTTCCGGAGGCGTGACCGCGCGCCACGCGAGGGCGCGTGGGGCAGACCTCAGCCGGACAGGCCACCCAGTGCTGCCTCGAGGTCCCGCCACAGGTCGTCGACGTTCTCGACACCGACCGACATCCGGATGAGGTTCTCCGGCACCGTCTCGGGCTCGGACGCCCAACGGCGCCGCCGCTCCCAGGTCGACTCGACCCCGCCGAGGCTCGTGGCGTGTACCCACAGCGAGGTCGACCGTGTCAGCAGGTCCGCGGCCGCCGCGCCGCCGCGTACCTCGATCGCGATCATCGAACCGAAACCGGGGTAGCGCACCTTCTCGGTCGCGTCGTGCGCTTCGAGGCGGTGTGCGAGCTCGGCCGCATTGGCCTGGGAGCGCTCGAGACGCAGATGCAGCGTGCGTACGCCGCGCGCGGCCAGCCACGACTCGAGCACGCCGGGAACGGAGCCCAGGGTGCGGCGTCGCTCGTCCAGTGCGGTGTGCACGTCGTCGTCGCGGCTGACGACGGCACCGAGGACCGCGTCGCTGTGTCCGGCGAGGTACTTCGTGGCCGAGTGGAGCACGATGTCGGCGCCCAGCTCGAGCGGGCGCTGGACGAGCGGCGTGGCGAACGTGTTGTCGACCACGACCCGCGCGCCCGCTTCGTGCCCCGCGGCAGCGATCGTCTCGATGTCGGCGACCTCGAGCATCGGGTTGGTCGGCGACTCGAGCCAGACGATCGCAGCGTCGTCGCACGCGGCGACGACCTGCTCGGTGTCCTCCACGTCGACCCTGGCGACGTTCAGCAGCCCGCGTTGCTCGCGTTCGGCCATGATGGTCAGCACGCCGAGGTACGCGTGTCGCGGTACGACGATCTTCTCGCCCGGAGCGATCAGGTCGACGATCGCGCTGACCGCGGCGAGGCCGCTCGCGAACGTGAGCGCGCGGCCGGCCTCGAGCCGGCCGAGCACCTCCTCGAACGCCTCCCAGGTCGGGTTGCCGTAGCGGCCGTACTCCATCGACCCGCCGGCGACGTACGTACTGGCCGGTGTGAGCGGTGCGTTGAGCGGCGCGTCGGGTTCGAGCGGCGGCCGGCCGGCCGTGACGGCGACAGTCTCGGGTGCGAGCGGATGATCCATGGCGACATTGTGTCGTGCGCCGTCTGTGTACGGACGGGCGGTAGTCTCGGGCGGGATGAGTAGCGAATCGACCTCCCGCCGCCCACGTGTCGCCGTCGTCTTCGGGGGCAAGTCCAGCGAGCACGGTGTCTCGTGCCTGACCGCGCGCGAGGTGATGCGTGCGATCGACACCGACCGCTACGACGTGGTGCCCATCGGCATCACCCGCGAGGGCCGCTGGGTGCTCCAGCCGGGCGAGCCGAAGGTTCTCGAGCAGGGCGGGCTGCCCGAGCTCACCGAGGACGGCCCGGACATCGCGATCAGCAACGATCCGCGCCGCAACGAGGTCGTCGTACGCGAGTCGGCGTCGGCTCCGGCATCGATCGGTTCGGTCGACGTCGTGTTCCCGCTCCTGCACGGTCCGTGGGGCGAGGACGGCACCCTGCAGGGACTGCTCGAGATCGCGGGCACCCGCTATGTCGGCGCCGGAGTGCTCGCCAGCGCGGTCGGCATGGACAAGCAGTACATGAAGCTGGTGTTCGCCGCCGAGGGGCTGCCGCAACTGCCGTACGTCGTGATCCGCCCGCGGGAGTGGAAGGACGACCCGGATGCCGTACGCGAGTCGATCGCGTCGCTGCACTATCCGGTGTTCGTGAAGCCCGCTCGTGCCGGCTCCAGTTTCGGGGGCTCGCTCGTCCGCGAGCCCGCGGCGCTCTCCGACGCCGTCGCACTCGCGCAGGAGTACGACCCGAAGGTCATAGTCGAGGCCGGCGCCGAGGGCGCCCGCGAGATCGAGTGCGGGGTCCTCGAGGATCTCACCGGGCAGGCGCGGGCGAGCGTGGCCGGCGAGCTCGTCGTCGCCGCTGACCAGGGGCACGCGTTCTACGACTTCGAGGCGAAGTACCTCGACGGGTCCACCACGCTGCGCATCCCGGCCGACGTACCCGACGACATCGCCCAACGCATTCGGGGCCACGCCGTGCGGGCGTTCGAGGCGCTCGGCTGCGAGGGCCTGAGCCGGGTGGACTTCTTCTGGCTGCCCGACGGCCGGCTGGTCATCAACGAGCTCAACACGATGCCCGGCTTCACACCGACCTCGATGTTCCCCCAGCTGTGGGCAGCATCCGGACTCGACTACGCGGCGCTCGTGGAGCGGTTGATCGCCCTCGCGATGGCACGCGACACCGGGTTGCGCTGATCGTCGGTTTGTGGGGGCGGCATCCGGCCGCTTCGGCTCGGGTTCGCTGCCGGGTTTGCGGTGCGCTTCGGCTGGTAAAGAGACGCGGCGACGACGCGGCAGCGGCCTTTCGGCGGGCATGGCAAACCGTCACTTTGCACGGGGCACACCCCGTGCTGAGTGACACTCCACCGTGCTAAGTGTGAAACCCGAGCCGACGCGGTGGGCTTGTCGCGCGGACGAGTCAACTGATGCCCGTCAGATGTGTACCACGGGACAGGTGAGCGTACGCGTGATCCCGTCGACATTCTGGACGTTCTCGACGACGAGTGCGCCGAGCTCGTCGACGTTGGTCGCTTCCGCGCGCACGATGACGTCGTAGGGCCCGGTGACGTCTTCGGCAAGGGTGACCCCCTTGACGCCGGCGATAGCGGCAGCGACATCCGCTGCGCGACCGACCTCGGTCTGGATCAGGATGTACGCCTGCACCACCATGGGATGATCCTCCGCTCGTCGACTGGCCCCGTCACCCTACCGGACGGTTCGGTGGTTGGTGGGACAAGATACTCGCATGACTTCTGCATCGGGAGCGGCGACGACCATCTCTGACCTCGGCGAGTTCGGACTGATCGCCGCCGTGACGGCTGGCCGGTCCGACGCACCGCAGGTGCTGATCGGCCCAGGAGACGACGCGGCGCAGGTTGCGACGCCGGGCGGGTCGATCCTGATCTCGACGGACACCCTGGTCTCCGGCCGGCACTTCCGGTTCGACTGGTCGAGCGCGTACGACGTCGGGCGCCGGGCCGCGGCGGCGAACCTCGCCGACATCGCGGCGATGGGCGGTGTCGCCACCGCCCTGACGATCGGCTTCGCGGCACCGGGCGACCTCGAGTCGCAGTGGGCGGTCGAACTGTCGCAGGGGATCGCCGACGAGGCAGCCCTCGTCGGAGCCCACATCGTCGGTGGTGACGTGACCGCGGCCGACGAGGTGATGGTGTGCATCACGGTGATCGGGCGTGCCGGCGAGCAGGTCGTACGCCGCAACGGTGCTTCGCCCGGCGAGGTCGTCGGGCTTCGCGGCCGTATCGGCTGGGCCGCGGCCGGGCTCGCGGTACTCGGGCGGGGATTCCGCTCGCCGCGCGTGGTCGTCGAGGCACACCGGCGTCCGGAGCCGCCCTACGACGCTGGACCGCAGGCCGCCACGGCCGGCGCAACGAGCATGATCGACGTGAGCGACGGGCTGATCGCCGACCTGGGACACGTGGCGGAGAGCAGCGGTGTCGCGATCGACATCGCCTCCGAGGCCTTCGAGGTGGCCGAGCCGCTCGTATCGGTGGGCGCGGCCATCGGGGTCGACCCACGGTCGTTCATGTTGACCGGGGGAGACGACCACCCCCTGGCCGCCACCTTCCCCGCAGACGCCGAACTCCCCGAGGGCTGGACAGCCATCGGGGAGGTACGCGAGGGGTCGGGGGTCACCGTCGACGGCGAGGAGTACGAGGCCGCCGCCGGCCATGAGCACTTCCGGTAGGTGGTAGTGCGCGCCGCTGGGGTCAGCGGGTGACCTTGCCGGCCTTCAGGCAGGAGGTGCACACGTTGAGGCGCTTCGGCGTGCCGTTGACGGTCGCCCGCACCCGCTGGATGTTGGGGTTGAACCGACGGCGCGTACGCCGATGCGAGTGGGACACGTTGTTGCCGAAGCCAGGTCCCTTGGCACAGATGTCGCAGACCGCAGCCACCGCACACTCCCAGGTTGATCGAAACAGACTCGGACGTCGCTCAGCGGGCACCGAACAGGTGATCATGCGAGCAACCGGAACAGGATATCCGATACCCCCAACGGCACGCCAATCGGCACCTCGTCGGCCGGGGTGGCTAGTGTTCGTGGTCATGACCGGGACGCTCACCGCAGACGGATTTGCGCGCTGGGCGCGCGCGTGCGTCGATGCGCTGGGTGCCGCGCGGGCCGAGATCGACGCGTTGAACGTCTTCCCGGTGCCCGACAGCGACACCGGCACCAATGTCTACCTCACGTTCGAGGCAGCCGCGTCCGCCTCGGCGAGCGAGCACGAGGTCGAGGCGATGGTCACCGCCTTCGTCGACGGGGCACTGCTCGGCGCACGCGGCAACTCCGGCGTGATCATGGCGCAGTTCGTACGTGCGGTGGCGCGCGACCTGGCGGGGCCGATCGGGCCGCACGAGCTCGCCGGCGGGCTCGTGCACGCGAGCAGCGCGGCGTACGACGCGGTCGGCACGCCCGTTGAGGGCACCATGCTCACGGTCGCGCACCGTGCCGCAACGCGCGCTCGCGAACGCGCCGACTCCGGCGGGAGTGTCGCCGAGGTGCTGACCGCCGCGGCCGCCGCCGCGCGCGACGCCCTCACGCACACCCCCGAGCAGCTCGCCCGGCTCCGCGACGCCGGAGTCGTCGATGCGGGCGGTCGCGCCCTCGTGGTGATCCTCGACGCGACCGAGCAGGTGGTGACCGGCCGCTGGAACGGCACGCCCACCGGCGTACTCGGAACACACGACATCCCGACACCCGCGCTCGACACGTCCGCCGAGACGGGCGGCCCGGGCTATGAGGTGATGTACCTGCTCGACGCGCCCGATGCGGCGATTCCCGACCTGCGTTCGGCGCTCGCGCCGTTGGGCGACTCGCTGGTCGTCGTCGGCGGCGAGCGGTTGTGGAACGTCCACGTGCACGTCGACGACGTCGGCGCGGCCATCGAGGCGGGCATCGCCGCCGGTCGACCGCATCGGATCGAGGTCACCCACTTCGCCGACGCGGCCGCCCGGCGCTCGCACGACGGCCGGTCGACCTCCGGCCGAGCGGTCGTGTTCGCCGCCGCCGGTCCGGGGCTCGCCCGACTCTCCGCCGGCGCGGGCGGGCACGTGCTCGAAGTTCAGCCTCGGTCAGCGGCTGGTGGCCGCCGACGTCCTCCGTGAGATGACGGCGAGCGACGCGGCCGAGGTGATCGTGCTGCCGAACCACGGGCCGTACGTGCCGGTCTGCGAGGCGGCCGCGATCCAGGCGCGTGACGCCGGCCTTCGGGTCGCGGTGATTCCCACGCATACGCAGGTGCAGGGGCTGTCGGCGCTCTCCGTGCACGAGCCCGGCCGCGGTTTCGACGACGACGTCGTCGCCATGACCACCGCCGCCGGCCACACCCACCACGGTGCCGTCACGATCGCCCGCGAGCACGGCATGACGATGGCGGGAGCGTGCGAGCCCGGAGACGTGCTCGGCGTCATCGAGGGCGAGTTCGCGATCGTCGGTGACGATCCGGCGCGGGTCGCGTACGACGTCGTCGACCGGCTGTGGACGGGGAGCACCGAGCTCGTGACCGTCGTACGCGGTGACGGCTGCGACGACGCGGTCGTCGACGCCCTGCGCGAGCGCCTGCACGACGTACGCCCGGACGTCGACGCGGTCGTCTACGACGGCGGCCAGGATCGCTACCCGCTGTTGCTGGCGGTGGAGTGACCATGGACCTCGAGAGCAAGCTCGACCGGGCGGTGGGTACGAAGCAGCTCACGGCGAAGCTCGACCTGCATACCGTGGGCGACCTGATCCGGCACTACCCGCGGCGGTATCTCGACCGGGGCTCGCTCACCGACCTGTCGGAGCTGCGCGAGGGCGAGCAGGTCACCGTGATGGCCCGGGTCGTGAGCGCGAAGAACTACTCGTACGGCAACCGACGCACGCGCACCGAGGTCGTCATCACCGACGGCACCGGCCGCCTCCTACTCACGTTCTTCAACCAGCGATGGGTGTTGAAGCGGGTGCACGAGGGCGTCCACGGTCTGTTCGCCGGCAAGGTCGACTCGTTTCGCGGCCGACTCCAGCTCCTGCATCCGGAGATGGAGCTCCTCGACGACGACGCGACCGCCTCCCGCCTGACGCGGTCGCTGATCCCGATCTACCCGGCCGCCAACAAGCTCCCGTCGTGGAAGATCGCGAATGCCGTCGAGCACGTCCTCGACGACCTCGGTGAGCTGCCCGATCCGATCCCCGCAGACGTACGCGAGCGCCACAGCTTCGTCGAGTTCCGGGCGGCGCTCGAGGGCGTCCACCGGCCGGACGAGCGGCCCCAGCTCGAACAGGCCAAGCGCCGTCTCCGGTACGAGGAGGCGTTCGTGACGCAGACCGTGCTCGCCCGGCGCAGGTACGCGACGGCGCACGAGTCCGCGGTCTCGCGGCCGCAGGCCGACGACGGACTACGCGCACGGTTCGAGAAGCGGCTGCCGTTCGAGCTGACCACCGGGCAGCGCGAGCTCGTGGCCCAGCTCGGTGACGAGCTGGCCGGCACGATCCCGATGCACCGCCTGCTGCAGGGTGAGGTCGGGTCGGGCAAGACGATCGTCGCGCTGCTCGCGATGCTGCAGGTCGTCGACTCCGGGGGCCAGGCGGTGATGCTGGCCCCGACCGAGGTGCTCGCGCAGCAGCATCAACGCTCGATCACCGCGATGCTCGGCCCGTTGGCCGCCGGCGGGATGCTCGGCGGCGAACCCGACGCCACCCGCGTACGGCTCCTCACCGGCTCGATGGGTGCGAAGGCGCGCAAGGAGTCGCTGCTCGACGCGGCGTCCGGTGAGGCGGGCATCGTGATCGGTACGCACGCGCTGCTCGAGGATCCCGTTCAGTTCGCCGACCTCGGGCTGGTGGTGATCGACGAGCAGCACCGGTTCGGTGTCGAGCAGCGCGCGACGCTTGCGGAGAAGGCGGCGGCGAAGCCGCACGTACTCGTGATGACGGCGACGCCGATCCCGCGCACGGTCGCGATGACCAGCTTCGGTGACCTCGAGACATCCACCCTGCGCGAGCTGCCCGCGGGCCGGCAGCCGATCCAGACCAACGTCGTCCCGGCGCGCGACAAGCCCGAGTGGCTCGTACGCGCGTGGCAGCGCGTCCGGGAGGAGGTCGAACGCGGGCGCCAGGCGTACGTCGTGTGCTCCCGCATCGGTGACACCGACGGTGGCGTAGCGGACGAACCTACCGCCGAGCCGGAGTTCGACGCGGATGCGGACGAGTCGCAGGAGCGACCGCCGCCCGTATCGGTGCTCGCGCTCTACGACGAGCTGTCGAGCGGGCCGCTCTCCGGACTCCGCGTGGCGGTGCTGCACGGTCGGATGCCGGCCGACGAGAAGGACACCACGATGCAGCGGTTCTCCGAGGGCGACATCGACGTGGTGGTGTCCACCACGGTGATCGAGGTCGGCGTGGACGTGCCGAACGCCTCGGTCATGGTCGTGATGGACGCCGACCGGTTCGGGGTGTCGCAGCTGCACCAGCTGCGGGGGCGCGTCGGCCGCGGCGACGCACCCGGATTGTGCCTGCTCGTGACCGCGGCCGATCCGGACGGCCCTTCGCGCGAGCGTCTCGACGCGGTCGCCTCGACGACCGACGGGTTCGAGCTCGCGCGGCTCGACGTCGAGCTGCGCCGCGAGGGTGACGTGCTCGGGTTCCGCCAGTCCGGCGGCCGCTCGGGGTTCCGCTTCCTGTCCGTCGTACGCCACGAGGACGTCATCGAGCAGGCGAGAGCCGATGCCTGGGAGACGGTCAGCGACGACCCCGACCTCGCCGGCGAGCCCGGGCTGCTCGCCGCGGTACTCGAGCTGGAGCGTACGGAGCGCGCCGACTACCTGGAGCGGTCATGACCCGCATCATCGCGGGTACGGCGGGTGGTCGCCGCATCGCGACACCACCCGGCGACGCGACCCGGCCGACCACCGACCGCGTACGCGAGGCGCTGTTCTCGTCGCTGGAGTCGCAGCTCGGTGGCTGGGACGACGTGCGGTTCCTCGACCTGTTCGCGGGCTCCGGTGCGAACGGTCTCGAGGCGCTCTCCCGCGGAGCCGCGCATGCGACGTTCGTCGAGTCGGACCGGCGTACCGCGGGCGTGATCCGCCGCAACGTCGAGACCCTCGGGTTCTCCGGGGCCGACGTCACCTCGGCAGCGGCCGCGTCGGCGATCGCCCGGCTCGCCCCTGCGTACGACGTGGTGTTCCTCGACCCGCCGTACGACTACGCCGACGAGTCGCTCGCGGCGCTGCTGACCGCCCTCGCCGACGGAGGGCTCTTCGCGCCGGACGCGGTCGTCGTCGTCGAGCGGGGGGCACGCTCGCGCGAGCCCGCCTGGCCGGAGGGCGTCGAGTCGATGCGCTCGAAGAAGTACGGGTCGACGACGCTTTGGTACGGTCTCGGTGCCTGACACGGAGCCACCACGAGCCAGAGGCCGGACGAGAGAGGGCGACTATGCGTAAGGCGGTATGTCCCGGATCGTTCGACCCGGTGACGAACGGGCACCTGGACATCATCTCGCGCGCGGCGAAGCTCTTCGACGAGGTCGTCGTACTCGTCGGCGCCAACGAGAACAAGCGCGGCCTGTTCACCGTCGAGGAGCGGCTCGCGATGCTCGAGACGGTGGTCGCCGACTACGGCAACGTGCGGGTCGACTCCTTCACGGGCCTGCTCGTCGGCTACTGCTCCGATCATGACATCCATGCGATCGTCAAGGGTCTGCGCGCCGTCACCGACTTCGACTACGAGCTGCAGATGGCGCAGATGAACGGCAGCCTCGCTGACGTCGACACCGTGTTCGTGCCGACGAGCCCCGACTACTCCTTCCTCGCCTCCAGCCTCGTCAAGGAGGTCGCGAAGCACGGTGGCGACGTATCGGACCTTGTCCCGCCGAGCGTCCTGAGGGCCCTTCAGGACCGGCTCGCCGGCCGCTGAGGGCGCGTGACCTGCGCCGTGTCGGGCCCGCTCGGTAACCTTGACGGTGGCCGGAACCGATTCGGCCGCTGATCCCGAACCCGGATGTGAGATTTGCCGACCCTCGACCACCGAGCACCACTGGTGCTCGACACCCACGAACTCGGCCGCCGACCCGGCACCGAGCGTGAGGTCGCGCTCGACGTACCCGCTCCCGCCGATATCGGCGTCGACATGCTGCGCGTACCCGAGGGAGACCCGATCGCGCTGGCGCTGCGTCTCGAGTCGGTCATGGAGGGCGTGCTCGTCACGGGCACCGCGAGCGTCGACCTGGTGGGTGAGTGCGTCCGCTGCCTGACCGACGTCACCGACACGTTGACCGTCGACGTACAAGAGCTCTACCTGTACGACGACGCAGACCCCGATGAAGACGAGCAGACGAGCCGGATGGACGGCGAGCTGCTCGACCTCGAGCCTGCCGTACGCGACGCCATCGTGCTGTCGCTGCCGCACAACCCCTTGTGCACCCCCGACTGCCCCGGCCTGTGCCCGCAGTGCGGGTTCCGACTCGCCGACGACCCGGATCATGGTCACGAAGAGCCGGTCGACCCCCGCTGGGCGGCGCTGCGTGACCTCGACGTCGGAGACTCTGGTGCGGTGCAGGACGAGTCATCCGAGCAGAAGGAGTCATCGTGACCGAAGGCGACGTCGCACCGGGCCACCTCGAAGACACCCGCGAGCTCGCCGAGGCACTCGGCGTGCCCGAGCTCGAGCCCGACCGGTTGTCGCATGCGCTGACCCACCGTTCGTACGCCTACGAGCACGGCGGCGTACCCAACAACGAGCGCCTCGAGTTCCTCGGCGACGCGGTGCTCGGCGTCATCATCACCGACACGCTGTACAACGCGCATCCGGACCTTTCCGAGGGCCGGCTCGCGAAGCTGCGCGCTGCTGTCGTCAATGCACGGGCGCTCGCCGACGTCGCCCGCACGGTCGGCATCGGCGCGTTCATCCGGCTCGGCCGCGGTGAGGTGACCACCGGCGGCCGCGAGAAGGCGTCGATCCTGTCCGACACCGTCGAGGCGCTGCTCGGTGCCATCTACCTGCAGTTCGGGTTCGACCGCGCGGCGGAGGTCGTGCACCGGCTGTTCGACCCGCTGCTCGACGTCGCCGCGAACCTCGGTGCCGGCCTCGACTGGAAGACGAGCCTGCAGGAGATCGCCGCCGACAACAACCTGGGTGTGCCCGAGTACCTCATCGCCGAGAGCGGCCCCGACCATGCCAAGACCTTCACCGCGAAGGTGCGCGTCGGCGACGACGTCTTCGGCGAGGGCGTCGGCCGGTCGAAGAAGGAGGCCGAGCAGCAGGTCGCCGAGACGGCATGGCGCACCATCAAGGAGAACCTCCCGGCGGTCGAGCCGGGCAGTGATGCCTGAGCTGCCCGAGGTCGAGGTCGTACGCGACGGCCTGGAGCGGTTCGCTGTCGGCCACGCCATCAAGCGGGTCACTGTGTTGCATCCGCGGCCGATCAGGCGGCATCTGGGTGGCCCGGTCGACTTCGCCGACCGGCTCGCCGGTCGTACGATCATCGGCGCCCGCCGCCGGGGCAAGTACCTGTGGCTGCCGCTCGACGACGGTGACGCCGTGCTCGCACACCTCGGCATGAGCGGCCAGATCCTCGTCCGCGACTCGGGCGAGGAGCCCGAGAAGCACCTTCGGGTGCTGTTGGAGCTGGACGCGCCGTACGACGTGCGCTACGTCGACCAGCGGATGTTCGGTGGGCTGTCGCTGAGCGAGGACGGTGCCGAGCTGCCGCCGGAGATCGCCCACATCGCCCGCGACCCGCTCGACCAGGGCTTCGACGACGCCGACTTCACGGCGCGGCTGCGGCGCCGGCGTACCGGCATCAAGCGGGCCCTGCTCGACCAGTCACAGGTGTCGGGCATCGGCAACATCTACGCCGACGAGGCGTTGTGGCGCGCTCGGTTGCACTACGCGCGCCCGACCGAGACGCTGCGGCGCGGCGAGGTTGCCAGTGTCCTCGACGGCGTGCGCACGGTGATGGGAGAGGCGCTCGCCCAGGGCGGCACGTCGTTCGACTCGCTGTATGTCGACGTCAACGGTGAGAGCGGCTACTTCGAACGCTCGCTGAACGTGTACGGACGCGACGGACTGCCGTGCAACCGGTGCGGCACGCCGATCCGGCGCGACGCGTTCATGAACCGGTCGTCGTACACCTGCCCACGGTGTCAGCCGCGGCCGCGAAGGGCGCGTTGGTAGACGCGCGTCCACAACCGAGTCCACAACCGTCGGAACGTTGGTTGTCAGCCGTACCTACCGACCCTCGCGTCGTATCCTTGATCCGAGGAGGAGCCTTGAACGACGCGCAGACGTGGACCGTGATCGGCGGCTTTCTTGCCGTCCTCGTCGCTATGTCGACGATGCTGCTGCGAACAGTGCGCACGGAGATATCGTCCTTGCACACAGAGATCGAGGCATCCCGGGCCGTGACTGAGGTGCGCTTCGACAGCGTGGATCGGCGGCTCGACGGCCTCGATCGTGACGTTCAAGCACTGGGCCGCCGCGTCTTCGGTATCGACGAGTAAAGGCCGCGCACAGCCTGCGGATACGCTGCCCTCGATGACCGAACCCACGTACGCCGACGAGGCCCGCGAGCGTCGCGTACCCGAACCCACCAAGCGACTCGACCGCACGTCGTTCGAGCGCGACCGTGCGCGGGTCCTGCATTCGGCGGCGCTCCGACGGCTGGCTGCGAAGACCCAGGTGGTCGGCCCGGGCACCGACGACTTCGTACGAAACCGGCTGACGCACTCCCTGGAGGTGGCGCAGGTGGCGCGCGAGCTCGGCAAGTCGCTGGGCTGCGACCCCGACCTGGTCGAGACCGCCGCGCTCGCGCACGACCTCGGGCACCCGCCGTTCGGGCACAACGGCGAACGAGCGCTCAACGAGGCGGCCAGCGCGTGTGGCGGCTTCGAGGGGAACGCCCAGACGTTGCGCATCCTGGCCCGGCTCGAGCCCAAGACCTTCGCACCCGACGGGTCGAGCGTCGGCCTCAACCTGACCCGTGCGTCGCTGGACGCCTGTGTGAAATACCCGTGGCTGCGACAGAACGCTCCGGTGCCGGCCGGCTCGCACGCCGACGGCTCACCCCGGCTGATCCGCAAGTTCGGCGCGTATGACGACGACCTCGGCGCGTTCGAGTGGCTGCGCGCGGGCGCCGAAGGCGACGCGCGGTGCATCGAGGCGCAGGTGATGGATCTTTCCGACGACATCGCGTACTGCGTCCACGACCTCGAGGACGCGGTCGTGGGAGGTCGCCTCGGGCTCGGCCAGATCGACGACGACCGAGGGTCCGTCTGGGACACCGCCCGCGACTGGTACGTCCGCGACGCGACCGACGACTCGCTCGATGCGGGCCTGGCGCGGCTGCGTGAGATGCCCGAGTGGCCGTCGGCGTCGTACGCGGGCGAACGCGGCGACCTCGCCGTGCTGAAGAGCCTGACGAGCGCGCTCATCGGCAGATTCGCAATGTCGGCGCGTTCGGCGACGCGTGACCTCTACGGGGGGTCTCCACTCACGCGGTACGCCGCGGATCTCGTCGTGCCCAGTGAGACTCGTACCGAGATCGCCGTACTGAAGTCGATCGTGGCGCACTACGTGATGCGGGCGGACGACCGCATCACGCACCTGCGCGAACAGCGGGCCCTGGTCCAGGGTCTCGTCGACGTCGCCCGAGAGCGTGGCCCGGTCGTGCTCGAGCCGTTGTTCGCCGCCGACTTCGACGCCGCGGGCGACGACACGGCCCGGCTTCGGGTCGTCGTCGACCAGGTCGCATCGCTCACCGATGACTCCGCGCTCGACTGGTCGAAGCGGCTCCTCTGAGCCGCCCAGGCCGTGTCTGTCTATGCCCCGTCGGCTCGCGTGCCTCCGCATCCCGCCTGGCGGCGTTGCGGTCGCTCGAAGTAGGACCGGCTACGCCATCGCTCCCGCGCGAATGGGGGCACCTCCCGGCCGCCTTGCGGCTGGGGGACAGATCGGGCGCGGAGACTCGCTCCCTATCGACGCGGCATAGACAGACACGGCCTAGACTCCGACACTGTGGCCGGCCGTATTCGCGACGAAGACATCGCGCTCGTACGTGAGCGCGTGCGAATCGACGAGGTCATCGAGCAGCACGTCACGTTGCGCAATGCCGGCGGCGGAAGCCGCAAGGGCCTGTGCCCGTTCCACGACGAGAAGTCCCCGTCGTTCAACGTCACACCGTCCCGCGGCATGTACTACTGCTTCGGCTGTGGCGCGGGCGGCGACGCGTTCACGTTCCTGCAAGAGGTCGAGGGCATCACGTTCACCGAGGCCGTCGAGCGCCTCGCGGGCCGGGTCGGCGTGCAGCTGCGCTACGTCGACGGGGCGGCCGGCCCGCGCCGAGACCCGAACCAGCGCGCGCGGCTGGTCGAGGCCAACAGGGTCGCCGCGGCGTACTTCGTCGACCAGCTCACCGCGTCGAGCGACGCACGGACCGGACGCCAGTTCCTGACCGACCGGGGCTTCGACCGCGCCGCCGCCGAGACCTTCGGAGTCGGGTTCGCACCGCGGGGCGGTGAGGCGCTGCTCGCACATCTGCGGGCCGCCGGGTTCTCCGACGACGAGCTGCTCAAGGCGGGCCTGGTGGCGCAGGGCTCGCGAGGGTCGTACGACCGGTTCCGGGGCCGGCTGATCTGGCCGATCCGCGACGTCTCCGGTGACGTCGTCGGCTTCGGGGCGCGGCGGTTGTTCGACGACGACCGGATCGAGGCGAAGTACCTCAACACGCCCGAGACACCGATCTACAAGAAGAGTCAGGTGTTGTACGGCGTCGACCTCGCGCGTCGACCGATCTCGCGTGCCTCGCAGGCCGTTGTCGTCGAGGGCTACACCGACGTGATGGCGTGTCACGAGGCCGGCGTGACGACCGCGATCGCTACCTGCGGCACGGCGTTCGGCACCGAGCACGCCCGCATCCTGCGCCGGCTGATGCTCGACCACGACGAGTTCCGGGGTGAGGTCATCTTCACCTTCGACGGCGACGAGGCCGGCCAGAACGCCGCGATGCGGGCGTTCGAGGGCGACCAGCAGTTCGTTGCCCAGACGTACGTCGCGGTGGAGCCGGCCGGCCTCGACCCGTGCGACCTCCGGCTGCAGCAGGGCGACGCTTCCGTACGCGAGCTGATCGCCAAGCGGGTGCCGCTGTACCGGTTCGTACTCGCCAACGTCGCTCGCAAGTACGATCTCGACCGCGCCGACCAGCGGGTCGATGCGACCGCGGAGGCCGCCAGGCTGGTCGCCGCGATTCGCGACCGTTCGAAGGTCGAGGCCTTCGCGCGTGAGATCGCCTCGACGATCGGCGTCGACGTCGAGGACGTACGCGCCCACATCCGGGCGGCCGGGCAGCGAGGTTCGGCGCCCGCGCCCCAACGCGAGCGGGCCGAGGTACCGCCGGACGCTCCGTCGCTCGGTGACGAGCGATTCGCCGACGAGCGCGAGCTGCTGCAGGCGGTCGTGCAGTATCCGCACGTTGCGGCCGACCGGGTCGAAGGTCTCGACGTCGACGACTTCACGCACCCCGTGGCGCGCGCGGTGTGGGAGCTGATCGAGAAGAACCCGCCGTTGCCGAGCTCCGAGAGCGCGTGGGTCCCCGGGCTTCGTGACGCCGCCGCCGACGATGCGACGCGCCGGGTCCTGGCGGCGCTCGCGACGCAGCCGTTGCGTACCAACGGCGATGTCGAAGCCACTCTCATGTCCGCGCTCGTCGCCCGCCTACAGGAGCTGACGACCCGCCGCCGGATCGAGGAGCTCAAGTCGCGCCTGCAGCGGACGAACCCCGTCGACGAGGCGACGGAGTACAACCGGATGTTCGGTGAGCTCGTCGCACTCGAGCAGCAGCGCCGCACACTGCGCGAACGCGCCGTCGGTACGACGACGTAGGGCGACCACAGGCCGATCCACAGTGGAGCGGCGTCGATCGAACGCCCGTCCACAGGCGCCGTCGGGTGAGTTTCGCGCGCGCCTTCCGCCGTCGAGACTTGGTCGCGGCCAAGTGATCGGGAGGCGCCGATGTCCGTCGACGGAGTCCGCAGTACGTACGAGACGAGAGAGCCCGGGCTGCTCGCGTACCTCAACGCGATCGGCCGGATCCCGTTGCTCTCCGCCGCCGAGGAGCGTCGCCTCGGAGCGTTGGTGGCGGCCGGAGGTACGGCAGGGGAGGCGGCTCGGCTGACGATGATCCGCGCCAACCTCCGGCTCGTGGTCACCCTGGCGCGGCGGGCCGGAGCGCGGCAGGTTCCGCTGCTCGACCTCGTCCAGGAGGGCAACATCGGGCTGCTGCGGGCCGTGGAGAAGTACGATCATGCGCTCGGATTCAGGTTTTCCACGTACGCGACCTGGTGGATCCGGCAGGCGATCTCGCGGGCCGTGCCCGAGCACCGCACGATCCGGGTTCCTCCGCAGTCGTACGACCAGCTGAAGCGCTGCCGTCGGGCGCGTAACGCGATCGAGGAACGAACGGGAATCCCGGGGACTTCGAGGCAGATAGCGGCGGCCGTGGGGCTTCCCGAGGGACGAGTACGCGATCTGCTGCGCTCCGGCCCGTCCCCGCTCGCGCTGGAGGTCGGCGGCGACTCGGCCATCGATCTCGCGACCGACCTCGAGGAGGACCCATGGGTCGTGGCACACCACAGCGAGGTGCGCCGACGGCTGACGGAGATCGTCGCCTCATTGCCCGAGCCGGGGTGCGCCATCGTCCGGCTGCGGTTCGGCTTCGACGGCCCGCCGCTGACCCTGGCGGAGACCGCGAAGCACCTCGGCACGACCCGGCATGTCGTACGACGCTTCGAGGACGAGGCACTCCAGCAGCTCCGGCGCTCGCGGTACGTCGCGGCGCTCGACGGCTCCGGGTAGCGCCTTGGCATCATGGGGGCATGGATTGGAAGCCGCGGCGCGAGACGCTGCCCAGCGATGTACACGCGGCACTCGGCCTCGCCCGCGGCGAGCGGGTGCTGGCGTTCGGCCGTGCCGTCGACGGCGTCTGGCTGATCGGCACCGATCGGTCCCTGTACATCGGCGCCGACGACTTCGTGGAGATCCCGTGGGAGCGTGTGGAGCATGCAACGTGGAGCTCCGACGACTCCGCGCTGGTCGTCGAGGAGGTGGCCGACTTCGGCGAGACGCATCCGCGTCACGTCGTACGCCTCGACGATCCGAGGCGCCTGCTCCAGCTGGTGCGTGAGCGCGTCACGGCGAGCATCCTGCTGACCCGCAACGTCCCGATCGCGGGCACCAAGGGCCTCCAGATCGTTACGCGGCGCTCACCCTTGCGTACCGGCGACATCGAGTTCTCGTTCTGGCTCGGCGACGGGCTCGACCCGTCCGACGAGGCCGTGCTCGACGCGCGTCGCCGCGGGCTCGAGCAGGCGCGGGTCGACCTGGGGCTGTAGGTCGGGTCCACGCACCGTTGCATCTGGTCAGGGCCGCACCTCGAGCACCATGTTGAACGGTGTCTCCGCGACTCGGCGGATGCGCGTGAATCCCGCCGCGGAGAGGACCTCGGTGAGTCTCGCCTCGCCGGCCTGCGTACCGATGGCGAGACGGCCGTCCTGCGACAGCGACGCCGGTGTGCACAACAGCGTGGAGAAGGCGTAGTACGCGCGTCCGACCGGGTTGAGGTTGTCCTCGACGTGGTCGCCGGCGATGGGCTCGACGACCATCCACGTCCCGTCGTGGGCGAGGTTGTCCAGCACCTGCCGGGCAGCGCTGATCGGGTCGCCCATGTCGTGCAGGCAGTCGAACATCGTCACCAGGTCATACGGACCGCCGGCGAGCGACTGGGCGTCGGTCTGCTCGAACGTGATGCGATCGGACACGCCGGCATTCTCGGCACGCGTGCGGGCCGTCGCAATGGACTTCGCGTGGTAGTCAGATCCGACGAAGGTCGACCGCTCGAACGCCTGCGCCATCACGATCGTCGAAGCACCGTGCCCGCACCCGACGTCGGCGACGCGGGCGCCGGCGGTCAGCTTGTCGACGACACCCTCGAGCGCGGGAAGCCACGACGAAACGACGTTGGCGTTGTACTGCGGCCGGAAGAAGCGCTCGCACCCGGTGTGCACGTCGGAATTATGTGCGTGCCAGCCGAGGCCGTCGCCGGTGCGGGCCCGCTCGATGACCTGCGGTGCGTCGCTCACCGTGCCGTTCACGATCTGGAAGAACCCCGGTAGGTATGCGGGGCTGTTCTCGTCGGCCAAGGCGACCGCGTGCTCGGCCGGCAGGGTGTACCCGCCCGTCTCCGGGCTGTACTCGATGTATTGCCCGGCCGCCTGGGCGTTGAGCCACTCGCGGGTGTAACGCACATCGGTGTGCGTTCGCTCGGCGAGCTCTGCCGGTGTGACCGGGCGGCCGTCCGCCATCGTGCGGTAGTAGCCGAGGCGGTCGCCCATCAAGACGAGCGCGGCGTTCAGGGATGCCCCGAGCTCGTCGACGGCTCGGAAGACGAAGCTCATCAGGCGTTCCTCGTCGATCTGCGGTGTGTCAGCGGTGGTGGTCATGGTGGTGCTCCTTCAGTGGTTGGTGGTGCGTGACTTGTCGTAGAAGCGTCCGGTGGCTGCGGTGTAGAACACGCCCCGTTGCGGCAGCGTGACGTCGCCGATTCGGGCCTGTGGCCGGTGCGGCCGGGGTTTGCCGAGATCGCGTGGACCGATCGACGCGGTGGAGTGCCGGACGGTCCACAGGTGCATCGGAGCAAGCTGGTAGCGCTGCCCGTTCGGCATCGTCCCGGCGAGCCGTAGGCGACCGGTACGCAACATGGCGGCCGACGAGCTCGCGATGATCCGTAGCGCCGCGTCGGAACGCCACACCCAGGCCGGCATCGCAGGTGCGACAGCGCTCAGCATGCGAGTCATGGGATCGCCGGCGAGTGTGATCGTCCAGGACAGCTCTGCGGCCTCGACGTCGGCGACGAGGGTGTGATCGTCGGACCAGGCGAGGCCGATCGTCGTCGTTCGAGCGTGGCTGACGTCCGGCGCCAGGAAACGTACGCAGCTCTGCTGCGGAGGGGCGTCCGAGTAGATCGTCCAGTCGCCTGTGGCATCGCGATGCCAGATCGATCGATAGGGCGGGCCGAAGGAGCTATCCGTCCAGTCGCGCAGCGCGAGGTACTCGCCGCTCTCGAACGGGATGCCCATGACGCCATATCCGGCGACGCGGTCGCCCGCCGTGGTCGGCAGCGTCGCCGTGGCCCGTTCACGCTGTACGGCTGCTAGTGGTGTCATGGCGCCTCCCTGACGTCGCACCACCACCATCGACCGGCAGAGCCGTGAGCACATGGGGCAGATGACCCAGGTTCGGCTCCGGTTCAGTTCCCGTGGCCGGGACTGTCGACGATCCCGTGCTGGACGGCGAACAGGCTGGCGCTCGTACGGTTCGCGACGCCGAGCTTGGCGTAGATGTGTTCGAGGTGGTTGCGTGCCGTCTTCTCCGTGATCGAGAGCTCCGTCGCGATCTGGCGATTCGACAGGCCGTGGATCAACCGCCGCAGGACTTCGACCTCTCGGTCGGTCAGCCCGGCGGGCCAGGCGTGCCGGCGCCGTGCTCGATGTCCCGCCGACGTGAGCACCGCCTCGACCGACGGGCCATCGAGGCGAAGGTCTCGTACGTCGCCGCGAAGCAGCTCGGCCGCTTCGGCAGGCGTACGCGCCGAACGGTGTGGCCGCGGCTCGGTCGCCGTCCGGTAGCGGTCGGCGGCCGCGAGGATGCGTGAACTCTGATCGAGGCCTGCCGCCTTCAGCCCCCTCGCATAGCCGGAGCCGTCGAGTCGTTCGTGATGCGCGCCGGCGAGGGGTGCGATCGCGGCGAGGCCCGGTACGCGATTGAGGATGCGCTCGGTGAGATACGGGTGCAGGCGTACTCGTTCGAGCTCGGCCGTCGTGAGGGGCGATTGCTTGTCCCACACCGCGTTGGAGACGCCGAGTCGGCCCAGGTCGTGCACGAGGCCGGCGTGGAGAAGGTTGCGATGGTGTTCCGGGTCGAGACCGGCGACGCGGGCAGCGTCCGTCGCCAGCGAGGCCACGGCGCGTGAGTGGCCGGCGGTGTAGGGCGATTTGAGGTCGGCGAAGTCACCGATCGCGGTCAGCGCGTCGGTCAGTTCGCCCGCGTTGAGGGGGCGCTCGGCCGGAGCGTTCGCGAGCGCGGCCTCCCACGCGTCCGACCCGACCACGCCGGCCAACAGTTCGTCGGGATCGGAGAGGACGGCGTCGACGAGGTCGGGATCGAATTGTGTTCCCCGACGGGCACGCAGCATCTCGATCGCGGCCTCGCGCCCGCGCTCGCGTACGTGGACCTCGGTCGTGTCGCACAGGTGGACGATCCGCATTTCGATCGGGATCGTGTCGTGTCGCGCCCCGTCCGGCAGTCCGGCTCCGTCCCATCGTTCGAAGGCGTACGCGAGGAGGGCCGCGACCTCCTCGTCGGTGCCGACATGCGTGGCGAGGACTCCCGCGGAGACGCAATGGGAGCGGATGATCCGGTCCAATGTCTTCCGCCCGGTCGCCAGGAAGGCCAACGTCTGCGCCGTGCGTACCGTCCAGCGGGGGTCGGTTGCGGCGTGGGTCACCATGAAGCGAACCAGAGGCACGCCCCGCTTGTCGATCGCGTAGGTGTCGGCGCGGAATCCGATGTCGTCGCCGAACACGCCCGCGAGGTCGTAGGAGTCGGCGTGACAACCGATCCACGACACGAGCGTGGCGTAGAAGACCCGATCCTGCTGTGCTTGGTCGAGTTCGATCCGCTGCGCGATGCGTGTGCCGAGCACGCATGCACGCAGCATATGCTCCATCGGCTGTCCGAGCCCGAGGTCGATCGCCAGCGAGAGCGCGGCGAGCAACTCGGCTCGGCGCGTCGGCGGGCTGCCCGATACGGACCTGTCCGCTCTGGAAGGGACTGCCACAGCTCGACGTTACTGCGCTTGGAGGAGCATCCTGGGGAGAACGACAGAGTTCGCGGGACGCCCCGGAGCCGTTTTCACGATCCGGTCGCGTGCTTGCTACGCTGTCTTCGCACGCATCGAGGGATGCCGTGATCCCCTGTAGCTCAATTGGCAGAGCAGCCGGCTGTTAACCGGCAGGTTACTGGTTCGAGTCCAGTCGGGGGAGCAGAGGGGGCCTCTGACCAGGCAAAACGCCAGGCAGAGGGGTATTTCAACACCAGCTGAAACGTGTTGCTACGTTCTAGATCCCGTCTTCCCAGGTCACACTCCAACGTCGATGACTACAAGTGACCTTCATTGACCCGAAGGCGCATACGGTTCTGGTCGCAAAAACATGATCCGGACATCTGTGACGGGCACTGCATCGGCGGCCATCAACGGTCTTGAGACCCAGACGGCGTTCCAAGAAGTCTGGTCTCACGGTGGCAGTGCTGGACTCGTTGCAAGAGATGTTGCTCGGCTGCAGGACCCCCATTTTGTCCTCGTGATGAGCGAGAATGGAATGGCGCCCGGGCGGAGCCGGGCCGGGTGGTCTTTTCGAGAGGGGCTTCTCGTGCCGTCGAACCTCAGTGGCCGGCCCCGAAACCGAAGGAGATGTGACATGCGCGCTGGCGACCTCGCCAAGCTTGGGTACGCCGACGACTGGTGCCCTGACATCGACTATGCCCCCGAGCCCGTCTACGACGCCGACGGCTCGCTTCTTGAGATCGACTTCGTCGATCGAAGGTTCCAGATCATTGAAATGCTGGGCGGCTCCCGCGGACATCAGTCCCGGATGTACGAGGAGGCGACAGCCACGGACCTGCCGATCGACGAGATCGTTTCCAAGCACGGCTCGATCGGTCAGCAGCGCCGGTTCCGACAGCTGCGCGCCGAAGGACTGATCTGAGCCCCGTTACATTGGTGCCGCGCTCATGGCGTACGGCCGCAAGATGACGTCGATGATGAGTTCGGGGTCCAAGCTCGGGCGTCCGGTCATTACCATCAGGTGGATCGCCCGGTGACCGCGGTGTTCAGCATTGCGGCCAGAGCCGAGGGCTCGGCTGCGCCGCCAGCTCGCCGGTCTCCGTTGTTCGCTCACGGATATCGAGGCCTCAGCGTGTAGGGGCCCGTTTGTGATGGTTGACTTCCTGCGACCTGTTCGGCATATCATCGTCTTATGACGATGTTAGAGCCGGGTGACGCTAAGGACGGTTGGGTGGATGAGACCGCTGCGTTGGAGGCGGCGCGGTGTCTGTTCCACGGGTTCAGCGACGCGTCGCGGTTGGCGATCGTGCGGCATCTGGCGCTCGGTGAGCACCGCGTGGTCGAGCTGACGGGCCGCCTGGGGTTGGCGCAGTCGACGGTGTCGAAGCATCTGGCGTGTCTGCGTGATTGTGGGCTGGTGGAGTCGCGGCCGGTGGGGCGGGCGTCGGTGTTCCGTCTGACGCATCCGGACGCGACGATGCGGCTGCTTGCTGCGGCCGAGGATCTGCTGCGGCTGACCGGTGATGCGGTCGTGCTGTGCCCGGTCTACGGCACCGAGGGGGAGGCGTCGTGAGTGCCGGCGAGTCGATCAACGTGGCCGGGTCGTCGTGGGCGCCCGATCCGGAGACGCGGCGCCGGTTGGGACGGCGGGCGCGGCTGCTGGCGGCGACGTCGGTAACCTACAACGTGGTCGAGGCGGTCGTCGCCATCTCCGCCGGGCTGGCGGCCGGATCGGTGGCACTGGTCGGGTTCGGGCTGGACTCGGCGGTCGAGGTGTCGAGCGGGCTGATCATTCTGTGGCAGTTCAGCCACCGGATGCCCGAGTCGCGCGAACAGACGGCGCTGCGCATGCTCGCCGTGTCGTTCTTCGCGCTGGCCGCCTATGTCGGGTTCGAGTCGGCCCGCACCTTGGTGACGGGCTCGGATCCGGAGCATTCGCCGGTGGGGATCGGGCTGGCGATCGCGTCGCTGGTGATCATGCCGTTCATCTCCTGGGCGCAACGCCGCACGGGCAAGCAGCTGGGTTCGAACGCGGTGGTCGCCGACGGCACCCAGACCCTGCTCTGCACCTACCTCTCGGCGGTGCTGCTGGCCGGGCTGGTGCTGAACTCCACCCTCGGCTGGGGCTGGGCCGACCCGATCGCCGGGTTGGTGATCGCCGGCGTCGCCGGCCGCGAAGGCCTCGAGGCGTGGCGCGGCGAGGGCTGCTGCGCCCCCGCCGGCGTGGCCGGTGACGGCACCGATGACGGGTGTGAATGTGGGCCGGGCTGCACCGACGCGTGCTGTGCCGGCGAGAACGGCGGTCAGCGATGATTCAGATCGCGCTGGGCATCTACGGTGCCGGGCTGGTGCTGGCGTTCGGGTATCGCTCCTTCGCGCAGTACGCACGTACGGGGTCGACCGGCTGGGCGGGCATCCGCCGCGACGCCAGCGTGGTGGAGCGGATCGCGGCCGGGTTGTTCGTCGTGGCGCTGCTTGCCGGGATCGCCGGCCTGGTACTTGCGGCTAGCTCTGTCGGTCCGGTGGCCGAGCCGCCCAAGACCGTAGCAGTTGTGGGCCTGGCGGTTGAAGCAGCCGGGCTGGTGGTGCTGATCGTCGCGCAGGACGGGATGGGCGACGCGTGGCGGATCGGCGTCGACCCCGACGAACACACCGACCTGGTCACCTCGGGGCTGTTCGGGTTGGTACGGAACCCGATCTTCACGGCGATGGTCGCCGCCCAGGCCGGCGCGGTGATCGTCGCTCCCAACGTTGTCGGGGTGGCGGCGTTGGCCGCGTTGGTGGTCGCGGTACAGCTGCAGGTCCGGATCGTGGAAGAGCCCTACCTCCAACGGACCCATCCCATGTACGCCGCCTACGCGTCCCGAGTCGGCCGATTCGTACCAGGCATCGGCCGACTGCCGTCCACACAGCCGACCGGTCGCTGACCGGGACAGCCCTCCCCGCAGGGACTGGTCGCCAGCTACTTCTGCTGCTCGGCTTCGGCGAGCGCGTCGTCGATGGCGTCGGTGAAGTCGGTGGTGCTGGTGGGCTGGATCAGTTCACCGTTGAGGAAGAACGTCGGGGTTCCCTCGACCCCGAGCCCGACGCCGTCTTGCTGGTCTTCGGCGATGTGGTCGAGGATCTTCTCAGAGGCGACGTCGTCGTCATAGCGTTCCATGTCCAGGCCCATCTGCTCGGCGAACTTGCGGAACAGGGCGGCGTTTGATTTCTGTTGCTCGCCCCACACAGGCTGGGTGTCGTACATCTTCTTGTACATCGCCTCGAACTTGCCCTGCTCACCCGCCGCATCGACCGCCGCCGCCGAGTGAGTCGAGTTGGTGTGCGACGGGATCGGGAAGTGCCGGGCGACGAAGGTGACCTCGCCGGCGTACTTCTCACGCAGATCCTCGACGAATGGAAACGCCGCGCGGCAGGCTTCGCACTCGAAGTCGAGGAACTCGACCAACGTGACACCCGTGTCGCCCGGTTCGCCGAGGACATGCCCCTCCTCGGGCACACCGGCGGATCCGGCCGCGACTGCGGGATCGTCGTCAGTGACCTGATTGACGACGATGAACGCGCCGAGCACGACCGCGAAGACCGCGACGGTCAGGGCAGCGAGAACGTTCGGCCGGCGCACCACGCTGCGCGCGGGCGCACTACCAGAGCTCGTTGGGTCTTCATCGGTGTTCGATCCGGGCACGTAGGTCCTCCTCGGGACGGGCGTTGATCGGGCGATATCACGGGGGCACGGATTGAGACTCGCGCTACTATACGGGATAGTAGATCGGTGGTGTTGCTGCGATTCCGCCCGAGACGTCCTCTTGTTGCCCTGGCCATGACGGCGACGCTGGTCGTGGGCGGATGCGGATTCACACCGCCCGAGCGCTCGGACGACGACGAGCCCGAGTCAACGTTGACGCGTGCGGCGGCAGAGGCTTACTACGGCACGCTGCTGACCGATCAGCCGCGGCCACGCCTGCGGTTGCGGACGACGTCCGGTCGGTGGTTCGACCTTGCCCGCCGGCCGTCGGGGGAGGCGACGGCGGTGTTCTTCGGCTATACCCATTGCCCGGATGTGTGCCCGACGACGATGGCCGACCTCGGCGCGGCGTACCGGCAGCTGGAGCCTGCGGTACGAGACAAGGTCACGGTGGTATTCGTGACCGAGGACCCGGCGCGCGACACGCCGCGCGTGCTGCGCCGTTGGCTCGATCGCTACGACAAGGACTTCGTCGGCCTGATCGGCGGCCCGAAGCGCACCACGGCCGTTCTCGAGCAACTGCATCTTCCCGAGTCCATGATCAACCGCAACCCGCAGACACCGATCGAGCATCCCCCCGGCCACGAGCACAAGAGTAGTCATGGCGACGGTGCAGGGGGTGGTGATTACGGGGTGGATCACAGCGGCACCGTGTACCTGTTCGGCCCGGGCAGCCGGACCCTGATCTACACCGGCGGCACCACTGTCGACCAGTACGCCGATGACCTCACCCGAGTCGCCGGCTGAGACGTGGGGCTTTGTCCAACCGCCCCGACAAACTACTATCGAACTTAGTAGATAGGCGGGTGTGGGCGGCTGCGCCCGTGCTCTGGGAGAGGACCCGGTGATGACCGAACTGTTCTACGCGCTCGCTTTGCTTGCCTGTCCGGTCGGGATGGGCACGATGATGTGGCTGATGATGCGCGGCAAACACACCGGAGGCGAGTCGGGTACCGCATCGGAGGTGGCCGCGCTGCGGGCCGAGGTGGCGCGGTTGCGCGCCGGCAGCGACGATCGACGCGCCGCGGGTCGTTCGAGGTCGGCCGGTTGATGGGCAAGGCGAAGTCGGCGGCGGCGAAGAACGCGCGACAGGCGCGGCGCGACAAGGCGGAAGCCCTTCGTCGCCGGGCGGAGGCCGAGCAGCGGCGCCGCAGCATCGTGTTCGGCTCCGGGGTCGCGGTGATCGCCGTGGTCCTCGTCGGGCTGTTGGTGGTGGCGGTCAGCGGCCAGGACGAATCCGACGGGTCTGGCCCGTCGAGCGCGAGCGACCTGGCGGACGTGAGCGGCCTGGGCGCCGCGAACCCGCCGCCGTGGCCCGCGCCGGCCGATGTCAGCACCCGTGTCGAGGCGGCGGGCATGGATCTGGGGCCGATGGGGACCGCGGAGCACTACCATGCGCACCTCGACGTGATCGTCGACGGCGAATCGATACCCGTCCCGGCGAACCTCGGCGTGGACCCGGCCAGCGGTGCGATGGCGGCGCTGCACACCCACGAGGGCGACGGGATCATCCACGTCGAGGCCGACACGGAAGGGCAGCCGTTCACGCTCGGGCAGCTGTTCACCGAGTGGAACGTCAAGCTCGGACCCGACCGCCTCGGCGCGCTGAACGCCGGCGACGGCAAGGATCTGGCGGTCTACGTGAACGGCGACAAGATCGACGGGGATCCGCGCCTGTTGCGCCTCGAGCCGCATCAGCAAATCAGCATGGTGTTCGGACCGCCCGATGCGGACGTGGAGATTCCCGACAGCTACGAGTTCGGCGACCTGTGACCGCTAGGCCGGCGTGACCATGACCGGGCAGTAGTCGATCGCGGTCGCGGCATACGCGGGTGACGCGGCAAGCGCCAACGGCACGAGCAGGACACCGGCTAGGACGAGCAGCACGGCCCCCCTCGTGAGCGGCCGCATCCGTGCCGGATCATCGACAAGTCGGTTGACGCGGCGAGCCAGCGATGTGGCGCTGCCTGCCGCGCCCAACGCGCCGGCCGGGGCCTTCATCTCGGCCATCCGCACCAGCGCACCTGCCACGGTGAAGCGGTCATGGCGTGCGGCCGCAGCGTCGTCTGCCGCCATCTCCACAAGCGCGATGACCTCGGACGCGGCGACGCGTAGTGGCGGCACCGGTACCGCCCGGTGCAGGGCCCGCGCCGCGGCGATGACGAGGTGGTGCCGGGCGCGCAGGTGTGCAAGCTCGTGCGCGACGATCGCCGAACGCTGCGAGGTGTCGAGCGCGTCGACCGCGGCGCTGGTGAGCACGACCCGCCGCCGGCGACCGGGCATGCAGTACGCGGCCACGTCCGGGTGGTCGACGATCGTGACCCCGAGTCGGTGGTCGTCGTGGGCGACCAGCGCAAGGGTCTGCTCCTGGCGGCGACGCTGGGAGCGTGCCCGCAGGAGCTCGTCGACCAGGCAGTAGGTCACCCTTGCGGTCAGCCCGATCGTCACGGCGCCTGCGACGATCGCCGCGGCCGCGCCGCCGGGGCTGGTGTACATCGCGCGCAGTGTCATCGCGCAGGTGTGGAGCAGTTCAGCGGCGTCGGTGGTCAACGGAAGGGCGGGTACGGCCATGGCTGCGCCGGCGAGGATCAGCGACGCGAGCATCGACGCGGACAGGGCCTGCCACATGGCGATCGCGAGTCGCGGGGCGCGGTGCGTCCACGCCGCGCGACGTAGTGCCGCAACCGCGACGGTCGACGCGGCGACGGCGAAGACCAGGAGGCCGAGGACGGCGTTCATGGCTTCTGCCGCCGAGTAGCGCGCTCGAGCATCGCCTTCAGGTCCCCGACCTCGGTGTGACTCATCGAGCCCAGGAAGTGCACCAGCGTGGCGTCACGGTCGGCGCCGGAGTCCAGCACCTCGCGCATCAAGTCCGCGGTGTACTCCTCGCGGGTCTTGACCGGACGGTACCGCCACGCGCGACCGGCCTTCTCCCGGTCCAGGAACCCCTTGCGGTGCAGGTTGTCCATCACCGTCATCACCGTCGTATACGCGACCGGACGCTCCTCGTTCACGTCGGTGCGGATCTCGCGGACCGTCGCCGGCTCAGCCCGAGACCACAGGCGGTCCATGACCACGGCCTCCAGTTCGCCGAATTGCCTCATCGCTGACCTCCCTGACGCTCACGGACACGATAGACACCGCCGGCCGCCCGCCCACCGCCTACACACAGTGGCCCGGTCACAGCGGCGGCTGCCAGCCGTTGATCAGGACCTGAAGCCGGACCATCATCGCCGCCCACAGGCCGGTGACCTGCACGACACCGACGACGATGAGCAGCGCACCACCGAACCGCATGATCGCCCGCGCATGACGCCGCGCCACGGCGAAGACACCGACCACACGGCGCACACCGAGCGCCGCGAGCAGGAACGGGATCCCCAGCCCCAGGCTGTACGCGAACGACAACGCGGCCCCGCGACCCGCGCCGCCGGCCGTGGTCGACATCGCCAGCACCGCCGCCAGGGTCGGCCCGATACACGGCGTCCAGCCGATCCCGAACATCACGCCCAGCAGAGGTGCCCCCGCGACACCGATCCTTGGCTGCACATCGAGGCGCGCCGTGCGATTCAGCAACGGCACCCGGTCAAGCCAGCCGATGAACAGCAGCCCGAGCACGATCGTGAACACACCCAGCACTCGGGTGATCAACGTCTGATGCTCGAGCAGCACCGAACCGATCGCGCCGAACGCAGCCCCGTAGCTGGTGAACACCGCCGCGAACCCGAGCACGAACAGCAACGTGCCGATGACGGTACGACTGCCGACCACGCCGCTGCGCAACGCCGTCGCCGCGCCTCCCGACGCCTCGGGAGCAGGGTCGGACTCGCGGCCCTCGGCGCCCGCAGTGCCGGTGACATAGGCGAGATAGCCGGGCACCAGCGGCAGACAACACGGACTCAGAAACGACACCAGCCCCGCCGCCACCGCCACCGGAACCGCGACCAGCAGCGGCCCGTACGTGACCGCCTCACCAGGATCGAACGCGGCGATCACGCCGAACCTCGCCGCCCGTCGACACCGCCGCGCCCGCCGCCCGACTCGGCCTGGACGTCGTCGACCAGACCCCGCAGCGTCGCATACGTGACCTTCCCGACGACCCGGGCCGCGACACCGCCGTCGGGGTCGACGACCAGCGTGCTCGGCACCGCATTGATCGGTATCACGCCGTTGAACGCCACCATCAACGAACCGTCCGGGTCGTACAAGCTCGGATACGGGATCTTGTACTTGTCGACGAACGCGCGCGCAGCGGCCTTGTTGTCCCGCGTGTCGAGTCCCACGAACCGCA
Source organism: Solicola gregarius (assembly GCF_025790165.1). GTDB lineage: Bacteria > Actinomycetota > Actinomycetes > Propionibacteriales > Nocardioidaceae > Solicola > Solicola gregarius. Next base: position 185,141 of record NZ_CP094970.1, on the reverse strand, counting down.
CCCCCTCGGCGCGCGTCTCACGCGCAAGCCGGGCAAGGTCGGGCGCCTCCTCACGACACGGCGCGCACCACGACCCCCACACGTTGACCACCACGATGTGGCCGCGCAGATCCGCCAGCGCCAACCGCTCGCCCCCGAGCGTCGAACCCTCCACGTCCGGGACGCTGTCCCGCTCGTCGGGCTCGTACCACGCCAGCCCCGCCTCCGGCAGATCCGAGGCCGAACTCGAGGACTCCTGCGACGTGCCGCGCCACAGGCCCGGCCACGCAACAGCCGCGACCGCAATGCCAGCGACGACCATCGCGACCAACACCCACCGCTGGCGGCGCGAGGGTCGGTCGGTATCTCGGCTCACGTCGTGCAACCCCTACTGACTCTCGCGAACGCTCAACGTGCCCGCCGCACTTGGGAGCGGGCGGAACATCACAATCTACTATAGGTCATAGTAGATTGCCGTCTGGCAGGGTCCACACGAACACACCCGGCAGGAGTGGCGCATGGCACCGGACGACATCAACGACCCGGCACTTGCCGCGGCCGTCGACAAGCAACGCCGAATCTGGGCGAAGGAAGCCAAACGCTACGACCGCCAGATGGCCTTCTGGGAACGCGTCCTGTTCGGCGACGCGCGCGCCTGGGTCTGCGCCCAAGCCAGCGGCGACGTGCTCGAGGTCGCGATCGGCACCGGCCGCGACCTCCCGTTCTACCCGCCCGACATACGCCTGACCGGCCTGGACCTCAGCCCCGAAATGCTCGCCATCGCCAAGGACGCTGCCAGCCACATCGGAAGAACCGTCACTCTCAAGGAGGGCGACGCCCACCAGCTGCCCTACCCAGACGAATCGTTCGACACCGTCGTCTGCGTCTTCTCCCTCTGCAACATCACCGACATGCGCAAAGCGATCGCCGAGATGCACCGCGTCCTACGACCCGGCGGACCCCTCCTACTCGCCGACCACGTCATCAGCACCAACCCGATCGCGCGCGGCGTTCAACGCGCCTTCGAAAAGCTCACCATCCGCCTCGCCGGCGACCACCAAACCCGACGGCCCCTCCCGATCGTCACCGACACCGGCTTCACCATCGAACGCCGCCAACGAGACAAACTCGGCATCGTCGAACGCATCACCGCCCACAAACCGAGCTGCCCGCACGATTCCGGTTGGGATGCCAATGACCATCGCCGACGCGACGAGACCCGCGCATGCGACGCCCCAACGCCGCATTGGCCAATGCCTGATTGTCACAGGGCCCTCCGGTGATGCCGACCTGGGCAACTACTAGCAACGATAGTAGTGTTTCGGTCGTTCGGCGCTGGGCATGGCCTCGTGAGGCGACGAATCAGCGCCGTCGTCGCCGACCGACACAATACCCCGGTATCGTACGTCCCGGTCGGCTCGGACCTGACGACGTAGGGTGCTGATCCTGAGGGTGCGGCGACGTAGTACCCAACGGACTCGCGGCGCACCGGGGAGGACGGGCATGAACGGGTTTGGCGCGGCAGTGGCAATGCTCGCTCTGGCCACCGCCCTGATTGCTACCGGATACCTGCTCCATGGCGCTGCGATGCCGACGGGCCGGGCCGTGATTGTGAGCCCATTCGAATCGGGGATGCGTCCGACCGTCCATGCGGTCTCGCGATTCCACGTGCGCTGGTATCTGGTCACGTTGCTGTTCTTGGCCTTCGACGTCGAAATGCTCTTTATGTACCCATGGGCCGTTGTCGTACGTGACGCCGGCGCGACGGCCGTGGTGGAGATGTTCATCTTCCTCGGCGCGCTGATGGCCGGCGTCGTCTACGCCTGGCGTGAAGGAGCACTCCGGTGGGCCTGAGGAGCTCGCTCAGGTGGTGGTCGGCGCGCCGACCGCATGTTCTGCTGATCGAAGCGCCAGGCGCACCCGAGGTTCGGCTCGCGGTCGAGGCGTGGTGCCAAGAACGGGGCGGAGTGCGCGTCGCAACGCCGGCCGACGCCGACCTTCTGGTCGTTGCCGGGACCATCACGGCCGATCTGACGGACGCGGCCGCCGAGCTGTGGCGCCAAATGCCGGGCCCACGAGCCCGCGTCGACATCGATCGCACCGACTGCCCGCGCGAGATGTTGGACGCCGCCCGCACGCGACTCGCCGACTCCGGTCCGGGCGCGCGGGACGACGAGTGGCTGGCAGGCAACGACCGCGGCGGCGCCCCAACCTACGCTGGCCACGCCGAACCGGGCGACACTCACACTGATCCCGGCCAGATGCACCCGGGCGACGACAGGGATGACCCGAATGCCGACGGTCACGGTCCCCCCACCAAACCGGACGGCCACGAACCCACGGACGACTCGACTCGACACGCCCCGGACATAGAGTCCGACACGAGCGGCCCGCATGACGATCACGCCAGCCACGATGGCCACACAGATCCCATGAGCAACACGCACCACACCCATCACATCAGCCACTCGGACAACATTGGTCACACCAGCCACGCAGACCATATGGGTCATGACATGGCTGGCACGGAGCTGCCGGCCGGGCTAGGAATGGCGGACCGGGCGGCGGACCGGGATGGCCTCAAGCTTGACGTGTTGCCAGTGATGCTGGGTCCCGTCATGGCGTACTGGCCGACCGGTCTGGCTGTCGCGCTCAAGCTCCAAGGCGACGTGATCCAGCAGGCCGCGGTCCGCGGCAGACCCGAGGCTGGCCCCGGTCAGAGGTTCTGGGAGCAGCATCCGGTCGCCTCCAGACTTGACCGCGTTATCGATCTGGTCGGACTTCTCGGGTGGGACACCGCGGCCGTGTACGCCCGCATGCTGCGTGATCGGGCCCTCGCGGCGGGAGCCGATGACCGAGTCCTCGAAGGGATGGCAAAGCTTTCGCGGCGGGCACGTCGCTCTCCGTTCGTGCGCTTGAGCCTGCGCGGGTTGGCACGAGTTGGGCCCGAGGGTGTCGACGCATACGACCGACTGCTTGGTTGGCTCGCTGCCGACACCCGGTCGGCGCCGTACACGGCGGACCTCGACACGACCTGCGCTCTCATGGTGGGGCGGGATATCGCCGAAGCGCGCCTCGTGGTGGCCAGCATGCCGCCTGATCTCGAAAGCAGCGCCGAGTCGACCCACCATCTCGGGGGAGGTGGGCGATGACGGTGACCACCTTGCCTGTCTGGTCGGTCGTGCCTTTGGCCGCTGTCGTCGTCTGCTGGGCGTACGCCGCCGCAACCGTCGACGCCGCGCTGGACCCGGCCCCCGGCCGGGCTCGTCTTGCCCGCCCGCTCGTCGAGACGTCGCGGCTGTTGCGGCAGCCGCGACGTGTGACGCCGGCGCCTGACCTGTTGTTGTGGCGGATCGGGATCGCCGGCCCTTTCGTGGCCGCGCTGCTGATGGCGATCGTTGTCCCGTTCGGCGGCCACGTCGTCTCGGGGATGGCGGTCGGGATCGTCTGGTTCAACGCGATGGACGTCGTCCTGTGGGCGTTCTGGTGGCTGGCCGGTTGGGGTCCGAACAGCGTGTATGCACTCGTCGGGGGCTACCGCTTCCTCGCCCAGGCGTTAGCCTACGAACTCCCCTTGATGTTCGCCCTCACCGCGCCGGCGGTCGCGGCGTCGAGCCTGGACATGCGCGACGTTGTCATGGCGCAGGGCGAGCTGTGGTTCGCCGTTGAGATGCCCGTCGCGTTCGTTGTCTTCCTGATCAGCGTTGTCGGTTTCAGCTCGTGGGGTCCGCTTGGTCACCCGGCTGGCGTCGACGTGGCCGACGGTGTCCTCGCCGAGCCGAGTGGGCTTGACCGATTGCTCCTGCTCGTCGGCCGGTATGCCCTGCTTGCGGTCGGCTCGGCGATGGCGGCCGCGCTGTTCCTCGGAGGCGCCGCCGGACCGTGGCTGCCTGGGTGGGTGTGGAGCATCGTCAAGACGCTGGCGGTGCTTGTGATGTTGGTCGGCGTGCGGCGGCGTGTACCGATCGTCCGCGCCGATCGGTTGATGGCGCTGGCGTGGGTCGTGGTGCTCCCGCTGACGCTGCTGCAGGTTCTCGTCGTTGCGGTCGTAGAGCTGAGGTAGGAGGCCTGTCGTGTCGTTGCTGTTGTTCGCCGTCGTGGGATTGGTGGCCGTCGCGTCGGGGATTGCGGTGTTTGTAGTTGACTCGATGGCCCGGGCTACCTTCGCGCTGGCGTTGTCGTTCGTTGCGGTCGGTGTCGAGATTCTGCTGCTCGACCTCGCTTACCTCGGTGTCATCACGATTCTGATGATGGTCATGGAGATGGCGATCATGGCCGTCTTCATGGTGATGTACATGATGAACCCGGCCGGCCTCATGCCCATGTCGATGATGCACAACAAACGTGGTGCGCTGATCATCTCGTCCGCCGCCTTTGTCGTGTTGGCCGCTGGGAGCCTGCTGGTGCCGTGGCCGTCGCGCTCCGGATCGGCGCCGCCGGACCTGACGAGGGCCGTCGGTGACGCAATCATGGGATCGAAGATGTTGGTGATGATCGCCGTGTCGGCGGTGCTGTTCGCCACCATGGTTTCCGCGATCGTCCTCGCCACCGCCCGGGGCAGGTACGACTCATGACTCTGGATGCTTTCCTGTTGCTCGGTTCGGCGTTGTTCGCGGTCGGACTGTTCGGGGCATTGAGCCAGCAGTCGGTGGTGATGCTCATGATGGGCCTCGAGTTGATGCTCAACGGTGTCATCGTGGCGGTGGCGGCCTTCTGGTACTTCGTGGCCCCGGCGCAGCCGGACGGGCAGGTGCTGTTGCTCGTGGTGATCACGGCGATGACGGTCGAGATGGCGATGGGTTTCGCTGTGGTCACGCTGCTGTTCCGGACTAAAGACGCCGACGTGACCGATATGGCCGCGGAGTTCAAGCAGTGAGCGTCGCGTTGTGGCTGCTGGTGCTCCTCCCGACGATCTCGGGGGCCCTCCTTGCGCTGGGCGGGCGCCGGCTGGAGCGCTACGCCGGGGGCACCGGCATTGTGGTTGCCGCCGGCGTTCTTGTGTTGGCGGTTGCGGTCGCCTATGGCCGGCCGTCGGTGAGCATGCCGTTCGTGTCCGGTGGGCCGCTCGCCCTGTCCGTGGATGGCCTGGCATCCGTTGTGGTCGTGATGGTTGCCGCTATCAGCCTGCTCGTGCTCGCGTTTGCGTCCCGAGACATCGGCATCGCGCGTGCGCGATTCTTCGGCCTGATGCTGATCTTCGTCGCGGCGGTCGAGGTGACGGTGACGGCGACGACGCTGTCCGGCCTGCTGCTGGCATGGGAGATCATGGGCGCGACCTCGTACGGGCTGATCGCGCACCATTGGGACGGCACGGACGCAGTCGAGTCGGGCGCCACCGCATTCCTGGTCACCCGTACCGGTGACCTCGGTCTCTATCTGGCCGCGGGCGCGGCGCTCGCCGCCGGGTCCAGCCTCGGCTTCGACGACCTCGCGCAGCTGCCGGGCCCTTGGCTGCATGTCGTCGCCGCCGGGGTCGTCGCCGCCGCACTGGGAAAGGCAGCGCAGCTTCCGTTCTCGTTCTGGCTCTCACGGGCGATGGCCGGTCCAAGCCCGGTCAGTGCCTTGCTTCACTCGGCCGCGATGGTCGCGATGGGCGCGTACCTGCTGCTGCGCCTGCATCCACTCCTCGCCGAGTCCGGCTGGGCAGCAGCAACAGTCGCGTGGGTCGGTGCGCTTACGGCACTCGTCCTCGGGGCTGTTGCGGTCGCGCAAGCCGATCTGAAGCAGCTGCTGGCCGCCTCGACCAGCTCCCAGCTCGGATTCGTCGTCCTCGCCGCGGGATCGATCGCCTCCGGTGCGGTCGTCGCCGGAACCGCCCAGCTCGTCGCGCACGCCGCGACAAAGGCGCTGTTGTTCCTTGTCGCTGGAGCCTGGCTGACCGCCCTCGGAGCACGACGCCTGGACCAGCTACGTGGGATCGCGCGCCGCGACCGCCTCGTTGGCGCGCTGCTCACCGTCGGCGTTGTCACCCTTGCGGGAATACCGCCATTGTCGCTGTGGGCGACGAAGGAGGCGGTGCTGGCGGTGGCCGGAGCGTACTCCACGCCCCTGTACGTCGTTGGTCTCGCCGCAGCGGTGCTCTCAGCCCTCTACGCGGGCAAGGTCCTCGCCTACGTGTGGCAGCCGACGAACCTGCCGCAGGTCCGGTCCGCGTCAGGGTTGCAGGCCGCAGCACTGCTCCCACTCGCCGTCGCGGCTGCCGGGCTCTCTATCGTGGCCGTGCCGGGTGTAGCTGAACGGTTCGCCGACCTTGTGGGTGGCGAGGCACCGCCGACACATTGGTGGGAGCTCGCGCTGGGTGCCGTACTCGCAACAGGGGCTGCCGCGATTGCCGTACTTCGCGCCGAGCAGCTGCCGTCGGCCGGGATGCTTCGGCGGTGGCTGGATCTCGAGCGTGCGGCGCACCTGCTGGTCGTTCGCCCGACGCTAGCGCTCGCGCGACGGCTCGCCGCCTTCGACGATCGTGTGCTGGACCGTGCGGTAGTGGCGTCGGCCCAGGGCGCGGCACGCCTCGCGTCGGCGTTGGCGGCCGTCGACGATCTGCGCGTCGACCGGGCGGTCGCCGCGGTCGCCGCCGGCGCGCGGCGGCTCGGCGCTTGGGCGCGGATGCCGCAGACCGGGCAACTGCACCAGTACTACGCCCAGGCCGCGGTCGGCCTGTTCGCCGCACTCGTTCTCCTCCTGCTGGTGAGGTGACATGCTTTCGCTGCTGATCTTCCTACCGCTGGCGCCGGCCGTGGTGCTCGTGGCCGGTCGCCGCATCCCGGATCGCGTGGCGCGCTGGATCTGGCTCGTCGCCTCGCTCCTCGAGCTCGGGCTCGCCGGCGCGATGTGGATCGACTACGCCGGCCATTATGACGGCACCGAGTTGGCGTACGAAACAGACTTTGACTGGATACCCGCCGCGGGGGTCGGCTACCACATCGGGGTCGACGGCCTGTCGTTGCCGCTGGTGGTGCTCACCGCGGTCGTGTTCGCCTCCTGCGCCGTCTACGCGATGCGCGAGCAACGCCGCCCACGTCAGCTCGCGGCATTGTTCCTCGCGCTGGAGACCGTATCGATCGGCCTGTTCGCCGCACTCGACCTGATCGTCTTCTTCCTGTTCTTCGATCTGTCTCTCGTCGGCATGTACTTCGTGATCGCCGGCTGGGGCCACCGGGCAACCGCGACCCGGTCGGCATTCAAGTTCTTCCTGTACACCTTCCTGGGCAGCCTCGCCCTGCTGGTCGGCTTCATCGGCCTGTACGTCGCCGCCGACCCGCACACCTTCGACATGATCGAGCTCACCGAACAACTGCCACTTGCCGACACCGGCCTGGGCGGAGGTCTGGTGCTGCTGGCAGTCGGCGTCGGTCTGGCGATCAAGACACCAACTTTTCCGTTCCACACCTGGCTGCCACCCGCACACACCGACGCCCCGGCCATCGGATCCGCGGTGCTGGCCGCCGTGATGCTGAAGATGGGCACCTACGGCTTCGTCCGGATCGCAATGCCAATGCTGCCCGACTCGTGGCGACAGTGGGCGTGGGCGATCGTAGCCATCGGCGTCGTCAGCGTCCTCTACGGTGCCCTCGTCGCGTTGGCACAGAGCAACTTCAAACGGATGATCGCCTACACCTCGGTCAACCACATGGGCTACATCCTGCTCGCATTGGGCGCCGCAGGCCTGGTTGCCGACTCCGATGTCGAGGCCCGCGCCGTCGCCGTCACCGGCGCGGTGACGCAGATGGTCAGCCACGGTCTGATCACGGCAGCCCTGTTCCTCCTGGCCGGTGTCCTGCTCAGCCACGGCGGAACATACGAAATGGACCACTACGGCGGCCTCGCACGCACCACGCCTCGATTCGCTGGACTGACCGCGATCGCCGCGTTCGCCAGCCTCGGACTGCCCGGCTTCAGCGGCTTCATCGCCGAGTTCCAGATCTTCGCAGGCAGCCTCGGCCCGGCCACCTGGGCGACCGCGCTGGCCCTGCTGGGAATTCTGATCACGGCCGGCCTGTTCCTGTGGGCGCTGCACCGCATCTTCCTCGGGCCGCCGAAGGATGAACTCTCCCACATCGCGGACACCACGGTCACACAAACAGCGGCCATCGCTCCGCTGCTCGCGCTGTCGGTGCTGATCGGCGTCTATCCGCGGGTACTGCTCGACGTCGTCGACCCGGCCTCGCGGATGGTTGTCGAGCTGGTGGCGCGGTGAACGACGAACCGCTCGACCTGCTCCCGGAGATGCTCCTCTTCGGCGGTGCCGTTGCAACCTTGCTCACCGGGTCCTTCGTCTCAAGACAGCGCCAATGGTTAGCACGTCTGGTTGCGGTCGCCGCGCTGTCTGGGTCACTGGTCGCCGCGATCACGGTCGCCTCCGATCCGGCGATGATGATCTACGGGTCGACGTACATGCTCGACACGGCGACATCGCTGGCTCGGATCGTCGCGCCGGCCGCGGCTCTGCTCGTCATCGGGCTCTCGGTCGAACGGATTGCCGGCAGCCGCCGCGAGTCGGAGTTCTACGTCCTGATCCTGCTGGCGAGCCTCGGCTCCGTCCTGCTAGCCGGGTCCACGGATCTGCTGCTTCTTATCGTCGCCTACCTTCTGGCCTCGATCCCGCTCTATGCGCTGGCCGGGTGGGGCCGCGACGCCCGCGGCGCCGAGGCGGCTCTCAAGCTTTACCTGATGGGTGCCCTGCTGGGAATCGTCATGATGCTCGGTGTCACGGTGCTGTATGGGGTCGGTGGTGGTTCGACGGCGTACGCGACTCTTGCCGCCGGCCTCGCCACGGCACCGGCCTCGGCGCTCGCGCTCGGTTTCGTCGCCACGCTCGCCGGCCTGTTGTTCAAGGTCGGTGCGGTGCCTGCACACTTCTGGGTTCCCGACGCCGTACAGGGTGCCAGCACTGGTGCAGCGGCATTCCTGACCACCGTGCCGAAGATCGGAGGGCTGATCGCCACCTACCGTCTGGTGCTCCTGATTCCCGACGAACGGGTCGCGTGGCCGCTGCTGATCGCAGTCGTGGCGGCTGCGACGATGACCTTGGGAAACCTCGCCGCATTCGCCCAGGACAGCCCCGCCCGGCTGCTCGGGTACTCCACGGTCAGCCAGGCCGGCTACCTGCTGATGGCCGTCGCCGTGGCCACGAAGACCGACCAGGCGCTCCCCGCGCTCTTGTTCTACCTTGCGGTGTACGCCGTCACGAACCTCGGCGCATTCGCGGCCGTCGCAGCGTTCCCGAACGCACATACCATCCAGGACTACCGAGGACTGGCCCACCGACGGCCCGCGATCGCCACGGTCTTGCTGGTGTGCCTGCTCGGGCTCGTCGGTACCCCGCCGACGGGTGTGTTCATCGGCAAGGTCACGGTGTTCGCCGCAACGTGGGAGGGCGGCATGGCATGGCTCGTCGTCGTCGCCGCGGTCAACACCGTCGCCAGCCTCTACTACTACCTTCGTTGGATCGCGCCGGCGTTCGCTCGCTCGTCCGACGCCCTGCCACTCGATCCGCGTCACGCCACGATCGGTGCAGCGACGGTTTGCGGGGTTGCCGCTGTAGCGCTTGGGGTAGCCTCCGGGCCCACGCTGTCGGCGCTCGGCGGTGCCGTGCTGCCCTGACTTCGACGCCCGGCCCTATGGGTGGAACATCGCCTGTGCGGTCAACTGAAGCTGCTCCAGCTCGGAGCGGCGCGATCGACGGCGGCGCGAACGCGTCCCTGGTGACAGGTCCGTGAGCGCACCCGTCTGGTACAGCGCTAGGAGCCCGACCATGGCGCGGTACCGAAACTCCACCACCGCCGCATCGATCTCGGGCAGGGCCGCCCGCAGCGCATCAAGATAACGCCGTTCGGTCGGTGAGACCGCATCCCCGAAGAGGCGGCGAACCTCGGGATGCGGTTCGCAGACCACACGACCGACAAAGCGCGCGATATCGGGGCCATGTTCATCAGAACGTTCGGCGATCCGCGCCCCGGTCGCGATGAACACGCTGACGAGCGCTGTCGCCGTCGGTGGCGTGTCTTGAGCAAGCAACTCATCGAGCAACCGGTCGCGTTCGGCATTGACCGTGCCCATCACGAACTCGGTGACCGCCCGCAGCAGTGCGGCCTTGCCGCCGAAGTGGTAGTTGACTGCCGCGACGTTGACGCCGGCTGCTTCAGTGATCGCCCGCATCGACGCCGCCGCGTACCCTCGTTCTCCGAACATTCGAAGCCCGGCGAGCAGAATCCGCTCCTTCGTCGACGGGTCCGGGCGAGGTAGCACCGCACCATTCTAAACGATCGTTTGAATACGCCCTGGTGGAACTGCCTGGGTGTCGCCATCCGAGAGGGTGCGACATCGGGAGCCGACTGGTTCTACCTCGGATCGGGTCGGCAGTAGATCGTGTCGGCCGCGTCGTAGGTCACTTCGTCGGTCTCGGTCTTGACCCGCTCGCCGTTGCGGTTGAAGTAGCGATACACGTCGACGTCGAAGCCGCCGAACCCGGTCTGTTCGACGCACTCCTCGGAGGTGTCGTAGCGCACGTCGGGTTCGGTGAGGTTGTAGCGGTCGGACCTGCCCGCTTCGATGTCCCAGTACTTGGTGCTCCACATTCGTGCGTGCATTCGCCCGTCCGTTGATGGCGTGCTGGGCTCGATCCAGGTTTCGATGAGCACACCGTAGGGCGTGTTGTTCTCGAAGCGCAGATCCAAGGCTCCCCAGGCGACAGTGGCCTCGCGTCCCATCGGGTAGCGGTCGAAGTAGAGACTGTGCGGGTTGTGCTCAACGTCCTTCAGGCCGGCGAAGAATGCCGCGTTATAGACGGTTGTCGCAACCTGCGAGACACCGCCACCGAAATCCTCCACCAGCACGCCATCGTCGATGATGTAGCCCTCGGTGAAACCGTTGTCGGCGGTACGTTCGCCGACAACGTCGTTGAAGCTGAACGTCTGGCCCGGTTTCAATACGGTGCCGTTGATCAATGAGGCGGCGCGACCGAGGTTGGTGTTGCGATAGCCCGAATGCGGGAACTCGGTGGTGAACTCCGACACCGGCTCCTCGACTTGCAGTCGGCGTGCGTCGCTGGTGCTGAACTTCGGGACGACCTCCCGGGTCTGGGCGGCGACGGTGCGGTCCTCGCCGGTCTTGGTGAGGACCGCGACGATATCGGTCGCCAGCCGTGCCATGTTCGGCTCGCTGCCGGCCTTGCGGGCACGAACCTGTGGCGAACCGCCGCGGAGCACAACGGTCGCCGGGCGCGGTCGACGCGTGAGCGGTTCCAGCGCGTCGGCGGCGTGCCTGGCGAGGCTCTTTCGATCCACCCGGGGAGTCAGTTCGCCGCCGCGGACACGCAGGCGCAGGCTGTCGCCGATCGTAGTCGGTGTGAGCTGCACGTCACGGCGTCCGCCAGTGACCACGACCGGCGCAGACATGGCCGGCCGCGCGAATCGGTCCAGTGTTCGCTCGACGTCACGGCGGCTGATTTCGGTCGGCTCGGCCTGCACCGGCAGCTCGAGGGAGCGTCGCCGATCCTGGAAGGCAGCGCGCAGCGCCTCGCCGGCGGCTGCCGCGTCCAGGCGCAGACCTGGCCGGGGATAGGCCGGCTTCGGCCGGCCATCACTGAACCTGATCGTTCCCTCGACTGCAGGTCGGTCGATCTGCTTGGAGAGTCGGTCGACCGTGGAATCCAGTGCGTCTTGGTCAACGGCGACGACCGGTTCGACGTCGACGCCGCCGGTCACCCTGTCGATCATCTCGAGTGGATTGACGGTGCGGCCGACACCGGCGGCCGAAACCGTCTGGGCCACGTCGATACTCAGACCGGCTTCGGACGAGGTGACCGTGTAAGACGTCGAGCCGTGTCGGGCGCGCATCATCCAGTCGCCGTCGGAGGTGAGCTCGTCGCGCAGCCGTTCCTCCGCCTGCGCCCGCGACAACCCGCCGATGTCAACTCCGGCGACCGAGACGCCTCGAGCGACGCGATCACCGGTCACGACGTATCCCACGAGGTACAGGCCGCCAAACACCACGACCAGACCGACGACAAGGCCCACATATAGGCGTCGCGGCCGTCTGCGGCCATCGCTACCGCTGGTGGCGTCTTCGGATTTCGGTTCCAGGAAACTGCACCCTTCACGTCAGCGGTCCACACGCCGCCGACCCGTACGGCGAGCGCTCCCGCAGTGTAGCCAAGACAGCGAACCCCTCGGCACCGATCCCTTAAACGAACGTTTGAATCCTGGGTGCATGCATGGTTGACTCGCTCGTGAGCTTTCAAACGATCGTTTAAGGGGAGTGGGATGCCACCGGTCGCTGCACCGCCGATCCCGGCGCGTCGGAACCTGATCCTGGCCGTGATGTGCCTGGCACTTGCGGTGGTGGTCGGGATGATGACGTCGCTGATGGTCGCCGTGCCTGACATCGCAACCGATCTGCGCGCATCGGAGTCGGAACTGCAGTGGGTCGTAAACGCCTACGGTGTGACGTTCGCGGGCCTCCTGCTCGTCTCGGGCGCAATCGGCGACCGTCTCGGGCGCAAGGCCGTGCTCGTCGGAGGCTTGACGATCTTCGGGGTCGCCTCGGCCGGGATTCTCATCGTCGATGACGTGCGCTGGCTGATTGCGCTGCGCGCGGTGGCCGGCGTTGGAGCATCAGCGGTGATGCCGATGACGCTGTCGATCATCAGCCATGTGTTCCCGCCGCAGGAGAGGGGCCGAGCCATCGGGGTATGGTCGGGTGTCACCGTGGGCGGGGGGCTCATCGGCCTGCTTACCGCAGGTGGTCTCCTCGAACTCTTCTCGTGGCGATCGGTATTCGTCGTCAACATCGGCCTCACCGTGGCTGCGCTGCTGGGAGCCTGCGCTGTTCCACGCCAGGCTCGATCGGGCGCCGGGCGGGTGGACGTTGGCGGGGGAGTGCTGTCGGTGATCGCTGTCGCCGCGTTGGTCTTCGGGATCCTGCGAGGTCCAGAGGCTGGTTGGGACGCGGCGTCAGTGCTAGTGGCGTTCGCGGTCGCTGTCGGCGCCGGGATCGCGTTCGCCTGGTGGGAGCTAGGACATGTCAACCCGGTCCTTGACCCGAGAGTGTTTCGCGTCCATGCCCTGACGTCGGGTTCGCTGATCATCGCTGCAGAGTCCTTGGCGATGTTCGGCTTCTTCTTCATCGGATTGCAGTACCTGCAAGTGATCAAGGAGTACTCCCCGCTGACTGCTGCCGTCGCGATGCTGCCGCTTGCAGTCGCCGCGATGGTGTTCTCCCCGGTCGTTCCGCGGGTGGTCACTCGGTGGGGTTACCGCCCGACAGTCACTACCGGTATGGCGATGATCGCGGTCGGTCTGATGGTCATGTCGCGGCTGAGCATCAGTTCCGGTTACACGCCGATCGCGATTGGCACATTCCTCCTCGGCGCCGGGATTGCGTTCGCGGCGACACCCGCGACCGAAGCGATCATGGCGGCGCTGCCACCGGACAAGCAAGGTGTTGCGTCGGCGCTCAACGACGTCACACGCGAACTCGGCGGTGTGCTCGGAATCGCAATGCTCGGAAGCATCTTCAACGACGTCTACCGAAGCAACGTCGGTGCGGCGGCGGCCCGACTCCCGGCCGACCTTGCAACGGCAACGAAGGATTCGACCTCTGCCGGTCTCGCCATCGCGTCGGCGCCCAACAGCCCGTCAGGCCTGACGGCGGCGGTCGTGAACAGTTTCGAAAGCGCGATGTCCGCTGCCATGCTCGGCGGCGTGATCGTCGTTGTCGCCGGAGCCATCCTGGCACTGGCGATCGTGCGGTCATCTCGACACAGCGATGCTGGCCCACAAGGATCCGACGGCGCGTAGTCGTGACAGTCCGATCAGCGGACGTCGCGGCGAGTTGCCGCGGTGCCCCTCGGCCTACGGTGCGCGAGCTTGGTCAGGCGGCTGTGTGGGTTAGCCGTCTGCGTGAGAGCTGCGGCGATGACGTGGCGTTCGTCGCGGCGACTTCGACCGTACGTGGTCTCGCGGTCGCATGGTTGGTTCTGATCCTGGCCGCGATCGTCGGGGGCGCGTTCCATCTCTCTTCGGACGGTTTCGACGCGGGTGGGCTGCTCGGGCTCGCTGCGGAGGTCGCGTACGCGGGGCCCGGGTACACGCAGTACCGACGGGCGGTTGCCGGATGTGCCGAACGGGCTGGTTCGTGATGAGGCATCCCTGAACAGGATCCGCTCGGTTGGGAATCGGATCCTCGGAGGCCCTGCGTAAGTGGGTCCGTCGGGCCGAGGTCGACTCTGGTGAGCGCCCCGGGACAACGGCTGAGGAGTCGGAGCACGATATCGGTGGGCCGGTCGATCGGTCATTTCTAGGCAATGCCCCCAGCCGCAAGTGACTCGAGACTCAGATGTCGGTCAGCACTTGATCTGGCGGGCCGACTTGGGCGATTTGTCCGTCCTCGACGAGTGCTACGCGGTCGGCGACGTCTCGTGCGAAGCGCAGTTCGTGTGTGACGACGAGCATCGTCATACCGGCCTCTGCGAGGCTGCGCATAACGGCCAGTACGTCGGCCGCGAGTTCTGCATCGAGGGCTGACGTTGGTTCGTCGAACAGCATCACCTTTGGTTGCATGGCGAGGGCGCGTGCGATCGCGACGCGTTGCTGCTGGCCGCCTGACAGTTGCGCGGGGTAGGCGTCGAGTCTGTCGGCGAGTCCGACCTGTTCGAGGAGTCTCCTGGCCTCGGTCCGGAGATCGTTGCCTGTCCGTTTGAGGACGAAGCGTGGTCCGGACATGACGTTCTCGAGCGCCGACATGTGAGGGAAGAGGTTGAAGCTCTGGAAGACGACACCGATGTTCTGACGCTGCCGAGCGAGTGTCTTCTCGGAGGACTCGTGTAGAGCGTCGTTCTTGACGGTGTATCCGATCCGCTCGCCGTTGACGAGCAGTGTGCCGGAGTCGATGGTTTCGAGGTGGTTGCAGCACCGTAGGAATGTGGTCTTGCCGCATCCGGATCGCCCAATCAGGCATACGACTTCGCCGGCCTCGACAGTGAGGTTCAATCCCTGGAGTACTGGTGTCGAGCCAAAGGACTTCCGTACGTCGATGGCGACGATTGCCGGTGCGGCCCCGTCATCACCGAACGTGTCTTGGTCGATCTGAGGTGCGACGCTGTGCGACATTATTGCTCCGCCGGAATGGGGGTGTGCGAACGGTCGGTCGATTGAGTCGTGCTGCGTTGGTATCGGCTGGCCCATCTCTCGACGTATCTCTGGACCACCATGAGCACGGAAACCGCGACCAGGTACCAGATGCTGGCGACGAGCAACAGTTCCAGGATCAGGAAGTTCTCGCTGTAGATGGCGACGACTTCAGTCATCATCTCTCCGCCGGCAATCACCGTGACGAGCGAGGTGTCCTTGAGGAGGGCGATCACGCGGCCCATTCCTGGGGGGGATCATCACTCGGAACGCTTGAGGTAGGACGACGCGTCGCATGATCGTGCTGGAGCGCATCCCGAGACTTTGCGCGGCGGCTCGTTGTCCCTGGTCGACGGAGATGATCCCGCTCCGGATGATCTCTGCATAGTAGGCGCCCTCGTGCAAGCCTAGAGCGATGACAGCTGCGACGAACGGCGTCAGCAGGGCGTTGGTGGTGCCCGAGTACAACTCGAATACGCCAGGGATGCCGATCGTGATCGTGGGGATGACGACGCCGATGTTGTACCAGAAGATCAACTGAACAATGGCAGGAGTCCCTAGGAAGACCCAGACATATCCAGCGCTGACAGCTCGGGCAACGGGATTCTTGGACAGTCTCAGGAGGGCGAACACCAGACCCGCGACAAGTCCGAGAACTAGCGATGTGGCGGTCATCAGTACCGTCATACGCAGCCCGTGGAGGATCGCGGAGTCGAAGAGGTAAGTGTGAAGCTCGCCGAATTCGATCACCCCGGATCGCTCCACTCCCAGGCCGGCAAGCACGATCAGCGACGCAAGTAGTACAGCGCTCGCGATGCGGAGGGGGTGGCGGGATGGTTTGACGGCTAGGGGTCGCAGCAGCACGTCACCGTGACTGATGGTCATCGGGTGTCCTTTCCGCACGGGTCATGGATCATCTGCCGTTGATCGCGGCATTCGGGATCATGGCAACCTCGGCGTCCCACTTCGACATGATGTCGTCGTAGGTCCCGTCTGCCATCAACTCCTTCACGGCCTCGAGCACGGCGTCTCGCAGTGCGGTGTCGTCGGTGTTGAGGGCAATGCCTAGTGGATCGGTTCCACTCACACGTACCGGTTTGCCGTCGCGGGTGACGACCTCGAGCTCACCGTCAGCCTGTTGGGCGCGGTAGCTCGCCAGAAGATAGTCACGTACCTGTGCCACGCTACGACCACCGCGGACCTCGAAGTTCGACTTGGGCGGTGTCGGTGACCGCGGAGATGTCAATCGGTGACTTGTCTTGCTTCTGGCACTGACGTGACTGCTGTTCCAATTGGTCTACCTGCGAGCTGCCTACAACGGTGGCGACTGGGTGACCGCAGAGATCGTCGAAGGAGTAGATGCTCTCGGGGTTCCCGTCTTGGACGAGAATGCCGGAGAACGCCTTGGCGTAGTCGACAAAGTCAACCTGCTGACGCCGTTCGGGTGTGTCACTGATGGCGCCGATGGCCACGTCGAAGCGATCCGACTGGAGTCCGGTGATGAGGCCCTCGAACTTCACATCGTGGATCTGCACCGCAACCCCGAGCTTGTCGGCCACTGCCTCGATCAGTTCAATATCGGAGCCGGCATAATCCCCTGTCTGGGGGTCTTTGAAGGTCATCGGTGGATAGGCGGCGTAGGTGCCGACGCGTATCACCCCTGACTCTTGAATGCTGGCCGGTAGCGATGCCGCTCCTTCCGCGCCGCTGTTAGCTTCACCGCTTGTCGTTCCAGTGGTGCAGGAGCTCATGGTGAGGGCGAGTGCGAGTGCGGATACAGGTACAAGTCGTGGCCATGTCGTGCTCATGTCGCTGTCCTCCTCCGGACGTAACCGATAGATGCCGTGTCGTTCTGTCCCCGAGCGTCCTTCGTGGCAGCAGCCGTGACCGATGTTGTGAACGGCTGCCGCTGCTGCGGGTTATGTACCAGGGATCCCCCGCCTCCGTAGCTCGCCCGAAATGCTCGACCAGTCCGGGCCTGTCTCGATCGGCTGATGTACGCCCGTGCGTACGTCCTTGAGCCCGCTTGATGTGGCGAGGCAAACGACCGGGCCATCAAACGTGGCTCCTCGCCGGAGTGTCTGCTGAAGTCCTGCCACGCCTGCGACCCCGGAGAGCTCTTGCCAGATCCCCTTGGCCGCAAGCGTGCGCTGACTCATCGCCATCTCGGTGTCGGTGACACCCAAGACGCTGCCCGCGGTGCGATGCATAACGTGGGTGGCCCGGTACCCGCCCGTCGTCGTCGCGATCGAGAACGCATCGGTTGTAGAGGCTTCGTCAATCGTGACAGCAGGCTGATCTTGTTCAATGGCAGCTTTGAGCACGCCACGGCCGGCCACTTCGCACGCGTAGAGCGCGGGGACGGAATCGACCAGGTCGAGGATTCGCAGTTCCTCGAAGCCCTTCCATACCCCGTAGAGAAGCTCGCCATAACCGGTCGGGATGAACACTGCCGACGGCAGCCTGTGTCCGAGCTGGATGAACAGCTCGTATGCGATCGTCTTGTATCCCTCAGGACCGAACGGGTGTCCAGTGTGTGTGACGGTCCGATTGCTAACTGGGTGGAAGCCGAGCTTGTCAACGATGTCCCGCACAACCTGCCAGCGAGCGTCGCGGCGCACCGAGAGGACCGTTGCGCCGTAGGCGCCCGCGAAATGCGCCATTAGCGGAGGTCCGTCACTGGACATGACGACGACGCAAGGTAGGTCGAGGCGGGCGGACATGGCCGCTGCGGATGCTCCATGGTTTCCGGAGGACGCGACTACCACGCCAGGTGCCCCAGACGCTGCCGCGGCGCTGATAGTCATCAGATTCAAGCGGTCCTTGTGGCTCCACGTCGGGTTGCGACTCTCGTCCTTGACCAAGACCTGGACACCCTCGCCTAGTCCTTCGAGACCGTCGATGAGCGGCGTACTCCCCACACCCGGTCCCAGGCGAGCATCGAAAGGCGGCAGCAGCGGCCCCCAACCCCGCACGTCCAGAGGGATCGCCGTGCGATCGAACAGCGCTTCTCGCATGCCAGCATCGATGGCGGCGTAGTCATAGGTGACCTCGAGCGGGTAGGCGATCTGCTCGTTGCTGCACCCAGGGCAACCCGCCGTCAAGGGCGGCCACAACGCGTATGTCAGACGGGGATCGTGCACACAGCGCTGGCCGGTCGCCAGCGACGGTGTTATCCCTGCATGCGCCGCAGTGCGCAGGCTCGTCATCGGCCCCACAGCCCACGCTGCGATAGATGGTGCGACAAGATGCCCTCCCGAGGCTAGATAGATTCGGACAATGTGCGTCGTGGCTCGCCTGATCTGGCGAGCCAGACCCTTTGTGTAGGCGGGGTGTAGAGGCCAGACCGCCCCTACTGACCACCCGCAGGCGTCGTGGAGTCGTTCTCAGGTCCGCGCGCCGTATCATCAGGCGGGCGAAGCAACCACTCCTCTAGGGAGCGGACGAACTTGGTTGCAGCCGCTGCGTGAACTGAGTACTGCATGCCGTGGCGGTCACGTTGTTGACGGATCAGTCGTGCGGCGCGCAACTGAGCCAGGTGATGGTGAACTGTTGACTGACCGAGTCGGAGACGACTCACCAGTTCACTTGTGTACAGCGGATGCTCGACAAGTAGCCTCACGATCGTCAATCGGTTCGGGTCGGCCAACACCTTGAGGGTCGTCACAAGGTCGTCTTCCAGCGGCGTCGGAGCGTAGGCATCCAGCGTCGAGCTTCGGACACCGTAGATAATGAGCGCCTCGCCAGTGCGTTCATCGAAGCGGGCCGACATGAACGGATAGATGAAAACAGACGGCGCCAGCGTGATGGACCGCAGTTCCAGGTCGTCGCCCAACCGATAGCCACCCGTGAGGTGCTCGATCACGTCAATGGCGGGACGAAGCTCGAGCATCTCGCGACCAACGCGCGCAGCATCGGCAACCGTGTTGGTCACCGATTCCAAGTGCTGGCCGTAGATGTTGGAGAGGTAGGCGTCGAGGGTTTCGACCAAATCTGCCTGGACGTCCTCGGGTTCCAGCAGGACACGTCGACAGCGCTCCGCCCAGCCCGCGGGAAGACCCCTAACCGCCTGCGGGATCAACGACCGTTCGCCACCCTGGAGGATCTCGCGAAAGTCGCGTAGGCGTTCTGGTGTGGTCTCCCCTGTATCCAGCATGAACTCGGCAAGGTCGGCGGCCGGCAGGTCGGCAACCCCCTTGATCAGGCCAGCTGGGGTCGGACTCGGTGAGATCCGCGGAATCACTCGAGCCGCGCCATAACCCAACGCGGTGTCGTAACCCTCAAAGAGGAACCGCGCCTTCTGGGCGACGCCGTCGCTGAGCCGTGGCATCTGACCGGACGCCCACCGACGAGAGCGCGTATACGTGCGCGGGTTCAGCAACGCCCGCAAACTGACCACGAAGTCGTAACAGACCGAGCCGTCGAGATGAACTGCGGCCGCGAGATCTTCCCCGCGAGACGGACGAGTGCTCGCAACCTCCTGAACAAGCCGCAACGACGTTCGCCACCCTTCATCGAAAATCGATCGTGATCGGATAATCTATGCATATACGTCTTCATCGTCAAGGCCAACTTCAGACACCCCGGCTTGCCTGCCTGTAGTGGGACGCCCTTGACTGGCGCTACGGGCTCTACAACCACGACCGCCAGCACAGCTCGGCAAACCCAGGGGAGTGGAGTTGCTCCGACGCACCCGGTACCACGCTGCGGGCGAGCGACCGTGAGACGACGGCACTCATTCGAGCGCCCCCGTGGCGCACAAAACACGCGCTGTCACTCGCTACGCTGACTGACGTGCGTACCCGGCTAGTGACGATGACGAGGCTGCCCCATGGTGGCGTCGTCGTGCTGGTATGCACGCTGGTTCTCGGCATACTCGGGATGCATGCTCTAGCGCAAGCCTGCGGCGAGGCAAGCCACAGTGCGGCGACGACCACTGCCACCGCGGCCGCCGACGAAGCCACCTACGCCGAGCACCCGGACGATCGACTCATGGTGCACGCCGGTGACGACGGGACCAGTCCGTCCGAGCAGCACGGACTGTTGGCACTTTGTCTGGCTGTGCTGGTCTTCGCCGGGACGGTATGGGTCATTGCGCGGTCTTGCCGCCTTGGGCACGGTTGGGCCGTCCCGATGCGACGAGTCCGAAACGGCGCAGCTCCCATCATCTCGCGTCCGCGGCCGCCACCGTCACTGATCTCCCTGTCGATCTTGAGGTGCTGAGTGATCATCGGTCCGACACACCTGCCGGACCGCCCACTTGGCATGCACACAAACCCCTCAAGGAGACAGAGATGCGTTACAAACTTGCAATCGCAGCAGCAACCCTCGGGGCTTCCGCCCTACTGGCCGGGTGCGGCGGCGATGACTCACAGTCGCCGCCGACCGGTTCCTCGTCGTCGCAGTCGAGCGCGTTCAACAGTGCCGACGTTGAGTTCGCCCAACAGATGATCCCGCACCACCGCCAGGCGGTCATGATGGCCGATCTCGTGGAATCCCACACCTTCGATGAGCGAGTCAAATCGTTGGCCACCGACATCGAGGCGGCCCAAGGTCCCGAGATCAAGGTCATGACGGGCTGGCTCGAGGACTGGGGCGAGCCCGTTACTCCAGACATGGAGGACATGGAAGGCATGGAAGGCATGGACCACGGTTCGGGTGACATGGATTCGATGCCCGGCATGATGAGCGACCAGCAGATGAGCCGCCTGGAGGGCTTAGCCGGACCCAAATTCGACCGTGCCTTCCTCACGATGATGATCGCCCACCACCGCGGCGCTATCGAAATGGCCCAGGCCGAACAGCAGAACGGCAAGTTCGCCGCCGCAATCGATCTTGCCGACCAGATCGCCAAATCGCAGTCACAGGAGATCCAGACGATGAAATCGATCCTTGGATCGTGAGCGGCGGACGGGTGGCGGGCACCTCCGCCCGCCACCCCCACGTTCCTGAGCAGCAAGGAGTAGTGGAGTGAAGCGTCGGCCAAACGTGCGGTCCGCCGTAATCGTCGCAATCCTCACCCTCGCCATCTCGGCCTGCGGCGGCGAGGATGATCCGGCGACCTCGAAACCATTCAATGACGCCGATGTCGAGTTCGTACTGCGCGGCGGGCAGCACCTGACAATCACGGTAACGACCGCCCAAACCGCCGTCCAGCGAGCCGACGCCCCAGCCGTGCGCCGACTCGCACACGGCGCGTGATCGACACCCACGGGCCGGGCGCCGACAAGGTCGCCGGGTGGGTCTTGTCCTGGGGCAAGCAAGGAGCGGCCGTTGGACATGACGCAGACGTCGACCACGACAGCGCGGAACAGGGAGGGTTCGACGACGTCACGATCAGCCGCTTGTCCACTGCCGACGGTGCACGCTTCGACCGCCTGTACCTCACAGCCTTGGCCGAGCACCTCGACAACGGCGCAGAGATATGGCGCTCCGAATCCGATGAGGGCACGCACGAAGGCGCGACCGATCTCGCGGCCTCGCTCCGCGACGTCGAAGCCAAGTTGCGCAGAGCTGCCCAACGTCTCATCGACTGACCGGCGTTGGCGCGGCCGGCCCGGCAGTGGGCAACCACACCGCGACCAATCAGCTACTATCGCGCCTAGTACGACAGCCGGACTTCGTGATGTTGGGCGTGGCGGCGTGACGTCGCGCGGCCACCGCGTGATCATGCCGGGTTTGTGAAGACTCCAGATGATGTTGCGGTGGCCGCGGGCCATAGCCTAGACCCGGCGCGGTGGCGGGCGCATTTCGACGACCTGATGGGACGGATTGCGGGTCGTTTCGTACGGGTCGAACCGCGTAGGCATGCGCGGGATCTGCTGCTTGGGCTGCTGTCTGAGGTGCCGGCGAAGAACTGCTGGACGCTGTCCGAACACGCCGGAGATGTCAGCCCGGACGGGATGCAGCACCTACTGCGTAAGGCGATCTGGGACCACGACGGCGTGCGCGATATGTACGCGACCATGTCGTCGAGCACCTCGGCGACGACGACGCGGTGCTCGTGGTTGACGAGACCGGTGATCTGAAAGAAGGGCACCCACACGGTCGGGGTGCAGCGCCAGTACACCGGGACCGCCGGTCGGGTCGAGAACGCGCAGGTCGCGGTGTATCTGACCTATGCGAGCAGTCGGGGCACGCGCTGATCGACCGGGCGTTGTATCTGCCCGAAGTCCTGGGCAGGCGATGTCGAGCGTCGCAGCCGGGCTGGAGTGCCAGCCGACGTCGAGTTCGCGATCCACGCTGCGGCGGCGCAAGTCGGCCGCTGTGGCCTCAGCAACGATGCGACGCAGATGAGAGTGCACCGAATTGACGGGTGCTACGTTCTAAACACCGTTCTAGTTCAGCAACAATTGGTCATTCCGGGTCATCTGTAGTCGACCTGCACCAGCACTCTCAACGGCCTCTGACCTGCGAATCTGCTGAAATCGCAGGACCAGGTGTCCTTGCTGAGAATTCAACCGGCAGGTTACTGGTTCGAGTCCAGTCGGGGGAGCTTCTCGCCGGGATTCCGCGGCTTCTCGGGCATAGCGGGCAAGGCACCCCCTCGATACCGGAGCAGGCTCAGTGCGCTCGCTCGACGGTTCGGCGGGCGAGGGCCTGTGAGGCGTCCACCAGCTGCAGTCGTGTCTGGACGCTGCCGATGAGCAGCGTCAGCTCGGTGCATCCGACGACCGCGGTCGTGACGCCCGACCGCTCGAGCTCGTCGAGGGCTGCGGTGAGCGAACGTACGTCGGACTCTTCGGGTGGCCCCGCCTTCAGCCGGAAGATCGTCTCCATCAGTCGGCGCTGCGACGTGTCGGACAGTACGACGGCCTCCTTGCCTGCCGTGCGCAGGGCGGTCTGGTAGAGCTCGCATTCGATGGCACCGTCCGCCGCGAGGATTCCGATCCGGTGCCCTCGATCAGTCTGGACGACCGCGTCGACCGCGGTATCGATGATGCTCAGGAACTCGACGTCCTTGTCGACCAGGAGCGCCGGCAGGAAAGCGTGCACGGTGTTGCACGGTGCCACGATGATCTCCGCGCCCGCCTGAAGGAGCTGGGCGATGCCGTATTCGAGGGAGGGCGTCGGGTCCTCACCGGTTCCGCGCACGGCCTCGTGGCGGTTCGGGACCGTCGGGTCGGACCAGATGACGACGCGCAGATGCTCGTGGTCACTCCGCGCGGGAGTCGCGCGGACCAACTTGTCGTAGAAGTCGACCGTCGCCGCTGGGCCCATCCCGCCGAGGATGCCGACGACTCGCGACGGTCGGACGTCGTTACTCATCGGGCTCGGCGAGTACGACGTCCTGATACGCGTATAGCGCGGGAGAGCCGCCGGTGTGGACGAACAGCACGTTGCCGTCGGAGCCGAGCTCACCCGTGCGAACGAGGTCGACCAGTCCGGCGGCGGTCTTGCCGGTGTACACCGGGTCGAGCAGGATTCCCTCCGTTCGTGCGAACAGTTGGATCGCCGCGGACATCTCGGGAGTCGGCAGCGAGTATCCCGGCCCTACGTACTCGTCGCGCACGGTGATCGCATCGGCCGGCACTTCGCGCTCGGCTCCGGCCAACCGCGAGGTCGCGTTGGCGAGGGTATGCAGCTTTGTCTCCTGCGCCGCCCGCTCCGCCCGTACGCTGATGCCGGTCAACGGGATGCCGGCTTGGTTCCCGTACAGACCGGCCACGAGCCCGGCGTGGGTGCCGCCGGATCCGCTTGCGCAGACGATGTGGTCGAGAGGCAGGCCCATGTCGCTCGTCTGGGCGAGCATTTCCTCGGCGCACGAGACGTAGCCGAGGGCGCCGAGCGCGTTCGAGCCGCCGCCCGGAACCACGTAGGGCTTGCCGCCGTCGGCGGTGATTTGGTCAGCCACCTGCTGCATCGCCGCGTCGAGGTCCGTGCCAGCGGGGACGACCGTCACGTCGTCGACGCCGAGCAGGTGGAACAGCAGGTTGTTGCCGCTGGCGTCGGGGGAGTACGAGCCCGCGACGCGCTCCTCGAGTACGAGCCGGCATCGCAGACCTTCCTTCACGGCTGCCGCGAGCGTCAGCCGGCAGTGGTTGGACTGCACGGCGCCCGTCGTGACGAGGGTGTTCGCGCCGGATGCGAGCGCGTCGGCGACGAGGAACTCGAGCTTGCGGGTCTTGTTGCCGCCGGCAGCGAGACCGAGCAGGTCGTCTCGTTTGATGTAGATCTGCGGACCCGCGAGGTGCTCGCTGAGCCTGGGCAGGTGCTCGATCGGCGTCGGCCCGTGCGTGTACCTCCGACGGGGGATGCGTGCGAGGTGCATTGTTCTCCTTGGATTCGTTGGTCAGGCTTCGTCGCGGGCCAGGTCGGGCGCCGGCGCATAGCGTCGGTTCCATCCGGTGAAGATCGAAAAGAGCATCACCACGATCAAAGCCCACGCGTACGGGTTGAGTGCGGCCGATCCCAGCGACGGCACGGGGAGGTCGTGGTCGCCGGCGGTCGCCTGGACGGTCGCATACCAGACGATCACGGCGTTGTGCCACGGCAGCATGTAGAACACGGTGTTCGCGCTACAGTCCATCAGGTTGGCGATCCGCGCGGGTGCGAGGCCATGGGCTCGGCCCAGTGGCCGTGCGAGGGTCGGTCCGACGAGCAGGATCGCCGGTGCGTTCGCGCCCAGTGGAACGGTGAACAGCAAGGTGATCGTCCAGATCGCGAACTCAGCGCTTCGTACGCCTCTCGCGGCGCGGCTCTGCAGTCGTGCGAGGAGACGTGCCATCAGACCACTGTCGGCGAGCAGCTGTGCAAGGGCAAGGATGAAGAGGACCAGGATGACGGCGCCGGTCACACCCGAGATGCCGTCCTCGACGAGGCCGGTCGAGTCGCCCGACGTCGCCGGAATGGAGAACACGTCGCTCGCCGACATCTGCCCGGCGAGCAGACCGATCGCGATAGTGGCAACGCTGCCCCAGGCCAACGCCACGATGATGTGGTTTCGCCGCATGGCAAGCAGGATGACCAGCGCGAACGGGATGATCATCACCAGGCCCACGGCCGACGGGTCGGCGCTGGTCGCACGCTCGCTTACCGATCCACCGCCGCCGAAGACCGCGAACACCACCGCCGCTGCCGCCGCCGCGGACAACGAGAGCGGCAGCCGGGACCTGACCACGTCACCCATCTCCGCCTGCGCGGTGTAGGCCGAGCTGATCGTGGAGTCCGAGACCGGCGCGATGTTGTCTCCGAACGCACCACCTGCGATCACCGCAACCGCCATCATGGTCGGGTCGGCGCCGAGGAACACACCTGTCGGGTAGAGAACCGGCGTCATCGCGATCACCGTGCCGACGCTCGTCCCGGTGCCGGCCGCGAACAGGCACGCCAGGACGAAGGCAAGGACGACGAACGCACCGCCCTGCAGTCCGGTCTCGAGACCCAGCCACAGCAGACCCTCGACGAGCCCGCCGCCCTCGAGCAAGGTTCCGAAGACGCCCGCGAAGATGAAGGCGACGATGATCACGACGCCCGTCTTGTCGGACATCCCACGCACGATCGAGTCTGCGTACGCACGTCGCGTGGTCGTGAGCATCAGCCCGGCGACGATCGCCGCCCAGCCTCCGACCCAGAATCCCGTGATCGTGGCACGCTCGGCGGCCGAAAGCCACACGAGCACGCCGACGAACACCAACGCCGGAACGACCGCACCTGCCGGTCCGCCCAACATCCGTACCCGAGTCGTCGGTTCAGTAGTCATCTCGTCCATCAGCCAACCCATTTTCGATTTTTGATTGAAAATGACCTTAGGCTCATCCATCGAGCGGGTCAAGGGTAGGAGCTGGGTGCGAAGCCGGCGGGCGACCGCAGAGGGGCAGACCGCGTCAAATGCCGCCGGTTCATGGGACAACATTGTTAGTCTTCGTGCTATGGCAGTGAGGTCTCGGCGTCCTAGCTACGTCTCGATCGCGTACGACGAGATCAGGACGATGATCCTGTCCGGCGAGCTCGCGCCCGGTTCGCGGCTGACGGTGAGACCGCTCGCCGACCGGCTGGATCTCTCTCCGACGCCGATTCGGACCGCGCTGGCGACCCTCGAACGCCAGGGAATGTTGGAGGGCCACGAACACCGGGGCTACTTCGTTCCGACCCTCGGTCGCGACGACATGCTCGACATCTACGAGGTCCGCGAAGCGGTCGATACGATCGCGTCACGACGCGCTGCGCGTGCGCCCGACCGTGACGCCTTGGTGGAGACCCTCGACGGCCTGCTCAAAGAGCAACGACGCTTCGTCCGCAAGGGCGACATCGATTCGTACGCAGAACTCGACATGAGGTTCCACCGGACCATTTGGTACGGCTCGGGGAACCATCGACTTGCGGCCGTCTGTGAGAACCTCGCCGGCCAGCTGCGGATCGGAAACAACATCTCGGCCCGTGCGCCCGGTCGGCCCGAGGCTTCGCTCGACGAGCACCTCGAGATAGTCGACGCGATCCGCGCCGGCGACTCCCGCGCGGCGGCCAGCGCCACCCGGCGGCACGTGCGCCTTGCGAGTGCGGCGCTCGCCGAGCTGCTTGGCTGACCCGGACGTCCGAGCAGCGTAAGACTCCGTACGCACCGACGCCACATCCGGCCGAACGGCCCAGTGCCGGCGACGACGATGCTCTTGACCCATCGGGCGGATGACCTTAGAGTCACTTTCAATCAAAAATCGAATACGCGGTGCTGTTCGTACGTGCGTCGGAAGCCGATGCGTATGGGCCGTCCAAGTGTCGCGATCGCGAGACCCTGCGGGGTACGACTCCCTGCCGGGTGCCAGCTTCTTCGCCGGGAGGATCCCATGACACCTACCAAGACAGCGCGGTACCTGCTCGCCGCGACGTTCGCGTTCGTCGCTCTTCTCACCCCGCTCCTGACCGGCGGCGTGAGCGCGAGCGTGCTGAGCTCCCAGGCTCCCGCCGCGGGGCTCGACAGCCCCGAGGACTACTTCGGGTTCGAGATGGGCGCCGAGGGCAAGCTCGCCCGGTGGGACGACATCGTCGCGTACTACAAGATGATCGCCGACGAGTCCGACCGGGTGCTGTACGAGGAGCGCGGTACGACCAGCGCGGGGCTTCCGTTCCCGGTGCTGACGGTCAGCTCGCCGGAGAATCTCGAGAACCTCGATCGGATAAAGGAGATCAACCAGCGCTTGGCGGATCCGAGAGGGCTCCCCGAGGACGAGGCGAAGGAGCTCGCCGCCGAGGGCAAGCCGGTGTACATGCTCGCCGCGGCGATCCACTCGACCGAGGTGGGGACCGCACAGTCGATCCCGAACGTCCTGTACCGGTTGGCGACCGAGAACTCAACGACGATCGACGAGATCCTGGACGACTCGGTCGTCCTGATCGTCCCGGCCGAGAACCCAGACGGCACGAAATGGGTCGGCGACTACTTCAACGAGACCGCCGGCACGAAGTACGACCGCACGTATCCCGATCTCTACCACAAGTACACCGGGCACGACGACAACCGCGACTGGTTCATGCTGACGCAGAAGGAGTCTCGGATCAGCGTCGGGCTGCAGAACGAGTACCGGCCTCAGGTCGTACACAACATGCACCAGATGGGCCCGACCGGCCCACGCCTGTTCACGCCGCCGTATCTCGCACCGAACGATCCCAATATCGACCCGATCACGGTGCAGCAGACGAACTCTGCCGGGATGGAGATGACGCGTGGCCTGACAGCCGAAGGAAAGAAGGGCGTGCTGTGGGGCGACATCTACGACTACTGGACACCGTCGCGGCACTACATGGCGTACCACGGTGCGCCCCGGCTGCTCACCGAGGCGGCGAGCGCGAAGGACCTCGCCTACACCTACGAGAGCGAGGACGGCAAGCCACTCGGCCCGCAGGAGATGGACACGAACTTCATCGAGCCGTACGACAAGTCCACGTGGTCGCTGTCGCAGATCGTCGATTACCTGGACACCGCGGCATTCGCCGGGATGAGCAACGTCGCCACGTACTCCGACGAATGGCTCTACAACTTCTACCGAACGCAGCGCCGCGCCGTACGACCCGGACCCGACAAGCCGTTCGCGTTCGTGGTGCCGGGCGACCAGCGCGATCCGTTCGCGACCTACGAGATGCTCGAGCTGTTGCAGACGGGCGACGTCGAGCTGAAGAAGGCGACCGAATCGTTCACCGCGGGCGGTGAGAAGTACGCCGCCGGTTCGTGGATCGTCGAGTACGCACAGCCGTTCGGCCGCTGGGCGAAGACGCTGCTCGAGGTGCAGCACTACCCGAACCTGCGTGAGTACCCGGGCGGACCACCGCAGCCGCCGTACGACGTGACCGCGCAGACGCTTCCGATGCTGCTCGGCGTCACCGTCGACACGCTGCAGGAACCGTTCGACGCGACCACCACCGAGGTGTCCGAGGTGGAGCCGGCAAGCCCGTCGGTCCCGGAGAGCCCCGGTGGCGCGTACCTCGTGGGTCCGCAGTCGTACGGGTCGGCAATCGTCATGGCCGAGCTGCAGCAGGCCGACGCGGCGACGCTGCGGTCCACCCGGGCGTTCTCGGCGGACGGTCGGCGATTCCCGGCCGGTACGTTCATCGTCGAACCGACCGAGGAGGCGCAGGACGCGCTGGCGACGGCATCGGAGAAGACCGGGATCCCGGTCTACGGCGTCGATGCCGCCCCGCGTGTGCCCGCGGAGAAGCTCAAGGCCGGCACCCGCATCGGCTTGTACCGCGGCATCGACAACATGCCGGGCGGCTGGATGAAGTGGCTGTTCGAGCAGTACGAGACGGACTTCACCGAGGTCGCCGCGCAGGACTTCGACGGCGATTTGAACGACCAGTACGACACGATCGTGTTCCCGGCAGGCATCTCCAAGGAGGTACTCGTCGAGGGACTCGACCGAGACGCCTACCCGAAGCGGTGGTCGTGGGCATACGGAGTCGGACAGGCCGGCTGGCGAGAGCTGCGACGGTTCGTACGCAACGGTGGCACGCTGCTGACGATCGGCGACTCGGTCGATACCGCCAAGAAGCTGTTCTCGCTGCCGATCGAACCCGCGCTGCCGGACGACAGTACGAAGTACTACAGCCCCGGAAGCATCCTCAGGCAGCGGTTCGACACCAGCGATCCGATCGCATGGGGCATGCGGCGCAACACGCCGGTCTGGTTCGGCGAAGACGACCAGGCGTACGAGGTCAGCGGCGGCGACGTCGTGTCCTCGTTCCCGGCCTCCGGCAAGCAGTTGCGGAGCGGCTGGCTGATCGGTGGCGAGTACCTCAACGGCAAGGCGAACGTGGTGGCGCACGACATCGGCAAGGGGACCGTCGTCACCTTCGGCAGCGAGCCGACCTTCCGTACCTGGTCGCGCGAACCGGGGAAGCTGCTGTTCAACGCGATCTACCACGGCCCGTCGACGCACGTCAGTGCCCACGGGGTCGAGACCGCACTTCGGCAGTAGTCCGAGACCTGGCACGGCCGGCGCGTTCATACGGCGCCGGCCGTGCCTCCATGTCACTCGCCGGCTCACGTACGTCGCGCGGTCGTGACGCACCGTCCGTCGATCTTTCTTGTCCGGCTGCGCGTGCCCCGATCTGCGGGTATGGTCCCTCACGGCGGTTGATGACGCCGTTGTGGGGGGACAACCAAGGGGGCATCAAAGATGAGGAAACATCTAGGAATCGTCGTGCTGGCAGCGTGTTTGCCGTTGGCCGTGATGAGTCCGGCGCACGCCGGGTCCGCGCAGGCGGGCGCACCGAAGTGCGGTGGCAAGGTGGCGACGATCGTCGGTACGAAGGCCGGCGAGAAGCTCGTGGGCACTCGGGGCCGAGACGTGATCGTTGCCGGCCGCGGGCGAGACACCGTGCATGCGCGCGGCGGCAACGACCTTGTGTGCGGCGGACGGGGCGGCGATCGTCTCGTCGGGGGCAAGGGCAACGACCGACTTCTCGGCCAGGGTGACTCGACATACATCGACGAGCCGATCTACTACGTCGGCGACCGACTGGTCGGCGGCCCGGGGCGAGACTCGCTTTCGGGCGGTGACGGACGTGGCGACGACTACGCCGACTACGGCAGTGAACCGCGACCGATCAAGGTCCGGCTGGCGAAGCGCCGGGCGACCGGCGGCAGTATCGGTCGCGACGTCATTCGCCGGGACATCGAGATCGTCAAGGCGACGGCGGGTAGCGACCGACTGATCGGCTCGTCGCAGAGTGACGAGTTCTCCGCAGGCCCAGGGCGCGACTTCGTCGACGCTCGTGGTGGCAACGACTGGGTGCAGGGCGGCGATGGTGACGACACGATCCTCGGCGGCCCCGGCCGCGACGGCATCATCGGCGACGGCTACTACGGCGGCGACGGCGATGACCGCATCACCGACCGCGTAGGTGACAGCTACGTCGAAGGCGGCCTTGGCGACGATCGGATTCGTACGGGTGCGGGCAGCGACGAGGTCTATGGCGATGTCCTGTGTTGCGTTCCCCGCAAGGGTGGTGACGACATCATCCACACAGGTGCGGGCTCCGACTCGGTCGAGTCGTACTACGGCGACGACACCGTATACACGGGCAAGGGCAACGACGGTGTGGACGACATCGCGGGCACCGACAAGATCAGGCTCGGCGACGGTAACGACGTGCTCGGTGACCGGTACTCCGGTGGCGGGGCCGACGACGCCTCGGGCGGAGGAGGAAACGACCACCTCAACGGCACCGACGCAGACGATCGGCTCGACGGCGGGCCCGGCGACGACCAGGCGGACGGTCAAGGTGGCGTAGACGCCTGCCCCGACGTCGAACGAAAGACCAACTGCGAGGACTGACGTACGTGTACGGGCGCGCCCAACTCTGCCGCATCGGCACGGTTCACACGTCGTCGTCGCCGTCGGTGAACGGCGCCGTGACCAGGGAACGCAGTGTTCTACGGTCGCGTTGAGGCGCGCCGGGGCCGGCCGGGACTCCGACCGCGACCATCGACACGATGAACCACCCCGGGGAGACGGACAGCTCCTCCGAAAGCGCTGGGAGGTCGAACGCGCGGAACTGCCGGCATGCCAGCCCCATCGCCTGCGCCTGCAGCGTCAGGTGGGCGACGGCCTGGCCGAGGTCGTAGTCGGCGAACTCCGAGTACTCCATCGTCGTGTCGTCGACGAAGCGGTGCGAGATGTTGACGATCAGGACCGACGCCGACGAAGCCCATCGCCGCGAGCTTCCGGCGAGGTGGCGTACGAGCTGCGCGTGGGCCGGTTCACCCCGCCTCTCGGCCACGAATGCCCAAGGCTGAGAGTTGCCCGCCGACGGGGCCCATCGTG
The DNA here is from genome assembly GCF_025790165.1 of Solicola gregarius. GTDB lineage: Bacteria > Actinomycetota > Actinomycetes > Propionibacteriales > Nocardioidaceae > Solicola > Solicola gregarius. Next base: position 153,775 of record NZ_CP094970.1, on the reverse strand, counting down.
CCGCCTCGAGCAGTAGGTCGACCTCGGCACTGCTAAGCGAGTGGCGCGGGTCGAACGCGAGCGGGCTGAACCTCGTACGAAGGAGGTCGTGGAGCTCTGAAAGCGGTGGGGTGCCGTCGGCAGTCACGATGAAGGCAGCAAAATCGAGCCGCCCAGAATTCCCACCGCTCAGACCAGGTCGTGTTCGAACGCGAACGCCGCCGCGGCCGTGCGCGACGTGACATCGAGCTTGGCGAAGATGTTGCTCAGGTGCCGGGCGACGGTCTTCTCGCTGAGTACGAGTTCGGCGGCGATCGCTGCGTTGGTCTGGCCGCGCGCGACAAGCCGGAGGACGTCGGCTTCGCGTGCGGTCAAGCCGTTGGGAAGCGCCCCGGGAGCCAACAGCCGGTCGACCTCGACAACCCGCGGTTGGGTGCCCAGCCGGGCGAAGGTCGCGCGCGCGGTCGTGAGCGCATGTGTCGCCGATTCCGCGTCTCCGAGCAGCCGTAAGGCCACGCCGGTGTCCGTATCCACCCGTGCAACCTCGTACGGGCAGTCGAGCGCGGACCAGAGGCCCGCGGCCTTCCGCAGGTACGGGAGCGAGCCCGCAGGATCCGAACCCGCGATCTGCATCCGTCCACGCGCGTGTGCCGCAGCGGCGAGGAGGGCAGTGCATCCGAAGTTCGTGGCGATGGCGTCGAGCTCGTCGGCGAGAGCCGCCACGTCGACCGATGTGTCGGCGGACCCGACGACCGAGATCGCCTCTGGTAGGAGCCGTGAGCGGGCCACCGGGTCGAGTCGTTCGGCGAGCAGCCGCTGGACCGCGGCCGTCGCTGCACTGCCGCGGCCCTGTGCCGCCCACAGCAGTGCGAGTCCCGGCTGAGGCTCGTACCCGCGGTCGGCCGACGCCGCGTAGCTCGCTTCCGCACCGCGCAGATCTCCGAGCAGGCGGAGTACGTCGCCTCGCTCTGCCAGCGCCTGGCCGGCGGCGACGGGCGTACCGGCCTCTGAGTACCGCCGCACGGCATGATCGAACTCCTCGATCGCCTCGGCGTAGGCGCCGTGCAGCGCCAGGATCTGGCCGCGGTGCACCGCGGCCTGGCCGGTGAAGGCGATGAGGTTCGGTTGCGCCTCGCACCAGTGCGTGAGGGCGGCGGTCCACTGGTCGGCACGGCCCAGATCGGAGACCTCCTGACAACCCTCGATCATCACGCAGTAGGTGTGCCCCGCGAATATCGGCGAGACCTCACCTGCGACCACGCCTGCCATCGCCTCGTCGAACAACGTCAGGCCCTCGGATACCCGTCCCGTATACATCGCGATCCGCCCATGCGCGGACAGCCCGATCGCGATCAGGTCAGCGTCGTCGAAGCGCCGCCCGCACGCCACGACGTCCTGCGCACAGGCGGCCGCCTGGCCCAGGTCGCCGGTGCCCAGGTGGCGCATGGTCTGCAGGAACCGGACGTAGCCGTGCTCGACGACCGGCCCGTCGATCTCCTCCAGCAGGTTCTCGGCGCGCGCAGTCCAGCCGGCGGCGACCGTGCTATCGCCGCCGGTCATGAGCACCATCGCCAGCCGGAACGCAGATCTGACGGCCTGCGCGACGTCGCCGGCCTTCCCGCACAGGGCGTAGGCGTGTTGTAGTGCCGCGATGCACTCGTCGCGGTGGCCGAGAAGATGGGTGGCCGTTGCGAGGCGATCGAGGTCGGCGACGTCGAGCCGCTCGAGGCCGACCTGCGACCACGCGGCGAATGCGCCCGCCCAGTCGCCGCGCTCGTACATCTCGCGCGCCTGCAGGAGATCGTCGACCGCACTCATGGCTGCACCCTTCTCCTTCACGAGAGTAGGGCGCTGCGTGGATTCGCGGGCGTACTCGGACGGAATGGTCGCGCCGCTCCCGCAGGTGTCGCCGGCCGTTTGTGCGTCAGACGGGCGACACGGCCGGCGCAAGTGCACGCTCGGCGATCCGATCCGCTACGTACGCCGCGTCGCGGCCGACGCCGGGCAGCAGCATCGAGCTGAAGGCGTACTGGAAGGACAGCCCGCAGAAGAACAGACCTGGCGCATCCGCGGCCACTCCACGCGTCTCGTCCGGCCAGCCGTCGTCGCCGATGACCGGAAGGTGGATCCAGTCGAAGTTCTGCCGGAAGCCGGTCGCCCAGACGATGTTCGTGACCGCGCGGGGCGTTCCGTCGATGACCGGGAGGCCATCGGTGACCTGCTCGAGCCGGTCGGCCAGCCGCTCGACTCCGCGCCGGGCCAGATCCGAGCGACGCACTCGCAGCATGGGTCCGCCGTGGTGGCGGACGTGGCCCATGAGCCTTCGGCCGATCGGTGTCCGGCGGGTGACGACGTGCCGCCACGCGAACAGCAGGATCGGGAACGCCATCCGGCCGGCGGGGGAGTCGATGCGGACGGGAAGCTGTCCGCAGTCGCGTCCCATCAGGACGGTCGGATGGTTCTGTGCGACTTCGTACGCGATGTCGGTGCCTGAGTGGGACGCCCCCACGACAAGCACGGCGCCGTCGCGGAGCTGGCCGGGGCGCCGGTACTCGCTGGAGTGCAGCTGCAAGATGCCGGGGTCGAGCTCGGTCGCGAGCTCTGGGACGTCCGGGGTACGTCCGAACGTCCCCGTCGCCACGACGACGTTGCGGCACCGGTAGTCGCCTTCGTCGGTGGCGACGGCGTACGCCGTGCCCTCGCGTCGCACCCCGTGCACGCGCGAGTCCGTGCGCACCCGGAGCCCGAACCGCAGTGCATAGCTCTGCAGGTAGTCGGCAACGTCGTCCTTGCCCGGCCACGTCGACCCCTTCGCGGGAAACCGCAGCCCCGGCAGCCGGTCGTACTTCGCCGGTGAGTACAGGCGCAGGGTGTCCCACTGGTGTCGCCAGTTGTCGCCGACCCGCGCGCTCGCGTCGAGGACGACGTAGGGGCACCCTCGGCGACCGAGGTGGTACGCGGTCGCCAGGCCGGCCTGCCCGGCACCGATGATGACCGTGTCGATCTCGGTCGTCGCCGTGGTGTGCATGGTTCCTCCAGATATCGGTGTCACCAGGCTGTCGGGCGAGCGGCCGGAGCGCTTCGGGAGAATCACCCATTCGGCGCGTGCATTGCATGGGCAATCTTTCGCAGGCGCTCGGCAACGCGCCGGGGTCGCCAGAGGCTGCGAGAGCGTCGGCGCGATCGACGCCTGGCCAGACTGCGCCGTGAATGGCTGATCGCCGACCTGCCGACAGCGCCCGACACCTGACGGCGTATTGCCGCTAGACCGTCTTCAGCAGGCCGCCGTCGACGACGACGTCGCTGCCGATCGTGCTCGCCGACCTCGGCGAGGCGACCCAGACGATGGCGTCCGCGACCTCCTGCGCCGAGACCAGGCGGCCGGTCGCGAGGTTCATCATGCTCGGTGCAACAGAGTCGAGCACTTCCTCGCGGCTTGCTCCCGCTTGCGCCGCGATGATGTCGGCCGCACCGCCGTCGTCTGTCCACCACGGCGTACGGACGGGACCGGGCGACACGGTGTTGACGCGGATGCCCTGCGACGCGTACGCATCCGACAACGACATCGTGAGATTGCTCAGGCCGGCCTTCGTCGCGGCGTAGTCGAAGTTCATCGCCCCCGGCTGCCGGGCGTTGACGGTCGACACGTTCACGATCGCGCCGCCGCCCCGCTCGAGCATCAGCGGGATCGCGGCGCGAGCCGCCCGTACGGCCGACAGAAGATTGAACTCGAACATCTCCCGCCAGTCGTCGTCGGTCAATGACATGAACGTGAACCGCGGAAGCTTCGCGCCGGGAGGCGGTCCGCCGGCGTTGTTCACCACCACGTCGACGCCTCCGTACGCCTCGGCCGCGGCTGCGATGGCGCGCGCGGGCGCGTCCGGCTCGGTGAGGTCGGCGGTGACGTGGGTGAGCTCCTTGGAGGCAAGGTCCTCGAGCTCACTCGTGCGCGAGCGCGACACCGCGACCACGCGGGCGCCCTCGTCGAGCAACGTACGTACGGTGGCGAGGCCGATTCCTTTGCTCGCGCCGGTCACGACGGCGACCCGATCGGTCAGTTCTAGATCCACGCTTCTTCCCTTCGGTTCGAGCGGGCTCGCTGCCCGCTCGGCAAGCAGACGTCGCACGGCGCCCATTCGTGAGTCTCGGGTGCGAGAACCCTGCGTCGACGGGCGAACCTGGGAGAATCGACGGGTGAGCATGCAAGCCGATGTCGATCCCGGCTCGTGGATCCAGGTCGCCGACCTGGTCGTCGCCCTCGCGCTGTCGGCACTCATCGGACTCGAGCGGGAGGTGCGGGCGAAGGCGGCCGGCCTACGTACGCACGCGCTCGTGGGGCTCGGGGCGGCGCTCTTCATGGTTGTCTCGAAGTACGGATTCGCCGACGTCGTCGGGGAGACCGGTACGAACCTCGACCCGTCGCGGATCGCCGCGCAGATCGTCTCCGGCATCGGGTTCATCGGTGGCGGACTGATCTTCGTCCGTCGCGATGCGGTCCGTGGCCTCACGACGGCGGCTTCGGTCTGGGTCACCGCGGCGGTCGGCATGGCCGCCGGCGCCGGCATGTGGGTGATCGCGGCCGCGACCACCGTGGGCTATGGCCTTGTCGTCTACGGCCTGACGGCGGTGTCGCGTCGGCTGCCTCGATCGAGCACGGCGCCAAGTGCCGTCGACCTCGTGTACGTCGCGGGGCGCGGAGTGCTCAGCAGGGCGCTCGAGACGGCGACCGGCGGCGACTTCGCCGTCGACCGGGTGAAGGTGCAGCCCGCGCGCGGCCAATGGCGTGGCGAGGACGACGTACGACATGTCCGATTCGAGGTGGCCGGTACGGGCGCGCTCGCGGATCTCGCCGTCGAGATCGAAGGCATCGACGGCGTGCTCGAGGTGCGCGTACAGGACGCGAACGCGGTGGCCGAGTAGCTCAGTCGTCGCCGCTGATCCCGAACACCTCGAACGACGTCGCGTTCGCGACCCCGAGGCGGCTTCCTGCCTGCCGCGAGACCCCTTCCAGGAACTCCGCGGGGTCGAAGTTCTCCCAGCCGAGTCCGTCGATGTACGCCTTGTGCGCAACGAGCGACTCGACGCCCGCGCCGAACGTGTCGGTGATGTCGACGGCATGCGCTGACTGTGGCGATCCTGCGGCCCACACCTGCCGCACACCGTTCCATGGCTCGAGGCCGTCGCGGAGCTGGTCGTTGAAGATCCATCGGTTGCCCGCGTCGCGTACCGCGTCGAGAGTCGCCCGGCCGACCGCGATGTGGTCGGCCTGGTTGAGGAACTGGCCGTCCCACGTGTCGCGGAAGTTGTTGGTGATGACGATCTCGGGGCGGTGCAAGCGTACGACTCCTGCGATCGCGCGCCGCAGCGTGACGCCGTACTCGAGAATGCCGTCGGGGAGACCGAGGAAGTCGACCTGGTCGACGCCGACGATCCGCGCCGACTCGACCTGCTCGGCCGTACGGATCTCTCGGCACTCGTCCGGGGCGACGCCGTCGATGCCCGCCTCGCCGCTGGTGACCATGCAGTAGACGACGGTCTTGCCCTGTGCTGTCCAGCGGGCGATGGCGGCTGCGCCCCCGAACTCCATGTCGTCGGGATGCGCGACGACGGCGAGCGCGCGCGACCAGTCCTCGCGTACGGCGGTGAGCGACGATGGTTCTGTCATGACGTACCTCCTACGGCGACCCTAGCGAGACATCGGTCGGCCGGTACGATGACCGCGCTCGGGGCGGTAGCTCAGCTGGTTAGAGCAAGGGACTCATAATCCCTGGGTCGTGGGTTCGAGCCCCACCCGCCCCACCGTGTTTGTGCAGGTCAAAGGCCGAGTCATCTCCAGAGTCGTTCGCTGACTTGGCTGCGCCTGACATGGCTCGTGACGTGAGTGTCCTGGTTTCACCCCGAGCAGGGCAAGGCCAACAGCGCCCGCCGTCAGCGTGAATCCATCGACAGGCTCCCCGTACTCGTCGAGTGCGTGTCCAGGCGGGGCGAGACCCGGTCGGCAAGCGAGACCTGTACCTGCGCGACAGGTGGTCGGCGTCGAGCAGGTCGCCGTCGGCGTCGACGTAGATCATCGCGTACGCAGCTTCGTAGCCGTGGTTCCCCCATAGACCGCCGCGCGCGGCGAATGCTCTCGCGCCGTAGCGCTCGCCGGGTTCGATGTCGAGTCGCCACCGAGGTTCGTCGAGCGTGCCGATCTCGAAGAAGTCCAGGTTTGCAGTCGAACAGCTGGTAGACGAGGCTCCAGCCGTTCTGGCGGGGGCCGCGTCCCTGCTTGATCGCCTTCTCCATCGAGGCCGAGACGGCAAGCAGGCGAGGCCTGTCGATTTGCCGATCCGGACGCAACGTATTCGAGGGTCGCTTACCTCAATGGAGGGCAGCCTTGAGTCCCACGATCAGAACACCCAGCGCGGCGCCCGCGCACGCACTCGCCACGCTGCCCCACGTTCCGAGCCCGCCGCGGCGGCCGGCCAAGTAGCTGTAAAGTCCGAGGAGTCCGATGGTTGCCCAGAGCGCGATCCAGGCGGCCGTGCGCAGGGTTGCCCCGGCGACGTCGGCGACGAGAAGGACGCAGATCGGCAGGAGCGAAGCGGCCGCTACCGGCCATGTGTGGGAAACGGCTGCTCCCACGGCGGTATAGGGATGTTGCTGGTCGGCAACTGCGCTGCCGATCGCGCGTGCGTGCAGGTGCGCGAGCCAGTAGACGAACACGGTGCCGAAGATCGCGAGTGTGAGCCGCGCGGTCGAGTGGATGTGCCCGGCAGCGGCAGCAATCACCGATGCGCACACGACTGTTCCGGTGATCAGACCTTCCCCACCCCGGTACAGCCCCAGCGGATCAAACGTCGGGGCCGCGGGCGGCTTGTCGTCGTGCCCCCTCGGATCGGTCATGGCGTTTGTGCTCCTGTCGTCCACCGCGCGAGTCCGCATCAGGCACGTCCCCACAGCCTACGAGGCGCTGGTCACGCCGTATTGCGATCATTCAGAAACGACCGCATGATCCCTGGGTCGTGGGTTCGAGGCCCACCCCGCGCCACCAGATGTTTCGCTGGTCAGCAGCATCACTCGGGATGGATATGACGCCTGCGGCCTAGGGCACGCACACTCGCTGGACAGCGACGGGTTGCGTGGCCGCAGCGAGGTCGTGTCAGGTGTCACGAGACCTACTCGGTGAGCTGATTCTCGACGCACTGGTACAGGGTGTGACCGGTCGTCCAGACGCAGGCTTTCAGTTGGACCGTCTCTCCATTGCTGATGTTACCCACATCGATAAACGCCGCTTTCCCGCCGGCGTCATGCTCCGTGTACGTCTTGCCGTTATGGGTGACGGACAGCGACACGTGCATACCGTCACCATTCACGTCGACAACGTAGAAATTGTCGCGATCGAAGTGGTTTTGGATGTTGGCGTCGTAGTCGTCGAACATGGCGTATCCGTAGGTGCCCGCAACATATATGTCCCCAGCCCATTCATGCTCTGGCCAATCGTCGACGACGGCGCGCGTAGTGGCGGAAGGCTCCTTGCTTGCGAGGGACAGGACTGGCGGCGGGCCGGATGCGCTATCCGTAGGACTAGCCGAGGCCGGGCCAGACAAGCCAACAGTCGCGACAAGACCGACGGTCAATGCGGAGACGACAATGCCGAAGGCCAATGCGAAGCGCTTCTCGGACATGATTTGATCCTCTCGATGCGCCCGAAGGTCACGGTGGACTCTTGATTCCGGGAACCATACGGAGCCGTACTGTCACATCACTGCCACAACGCTGCCTCTTGCGGTGGGCGTGCCGTCGTGGTTCGATCAAAGAGATCGGACCAATTGCCCAGACCCCGTAGTTGGCTCGGATGGCTTGCGTTCTCGTAGGTTGACGAGCATCGGTCGTAGGAGTCGGAAGGGCGATGGGCGATGGGCGATCGCGCGGTGTCCCTGACCAGGAAAGACATAGACGGCGACATCCTCGCAGTAGGTAGCGTGGGCTCGGCGTGGTCGCCGCGAAGGAAGCACGACGTGATCGTGGACATTGGGCTCGGTCTACACACGTACTACGTGCCGTGGTCGACGGGCCGATCAGAGGTTCTCGTCGAGAACGGTCCCAACGGCAAGTATCTGCGGACTGACCGCGACATCTCGCAGAGGCACAACGGGTCGATCAGGAGCAACCTGAACGATCTGCCGGACCTCTGAGCGAGCACAGCTGCGGCTCGGGCGTGCTCGGCGTGGTGGTCGCGCTAGTTTCGTATGGCCGCGACGGTACCGATGGTCATCCAGTTATCGGTGGTCAGATAGCGCTCCTGGATGAGCAATCGCCGCCCGTGGCGATCACGATTGGTGGCGACCCAGCGGTCGGTGCCGCGCTCCTTGGGGAGTACGCGTCTCTCGGCGATCAGATGGTCGTCTTCTGTGATCAATCGCTGCGAATACAGGTCCATTGGGACTCACCATGGCCAGCATGCGCGTCACGAGGCCGGGTGTCTGCGAAATGGCCAGATCTGCCCGCACCTCGTCGGTACCGCTTGGAGACCGGATCGGCCGATCCGCCTTTGCGGTGAGCGCTCGATGCGATCCTCAGTGTCGATTCGCAGGACTTCCAGGAGATCTCGTAAGCCCGCGGCGCCCCGCTGGGTACGGCTACGTGGGCCGTAGGCCAGCGGGGCGCTCCGTCTCGGTTGCGCCGCTGGCGGGCTATTCGATGCGGCCGCTGCGGTGCAAGGTGGTGAGGGCGGCGCTCGCTGCGGGCGTGAATACTCCCGGCATGCGGCTGGTCGCCCAGGTGAGATCGCTGGCTGTGTGGTCCTCCATCTGGTGAGCCTTCGGCGTCTCGAAATAGATCGTCTCTGTGGCGACGCTGCGCTGGTGCGTGGTCGAGGGCGGCACGAGGGTCGACCGCTTCAGGGATCGCCGGTCGACGTCGATTCCGAGCCGGGATGCGTATCGTGTCAATACGTGGTGTGCGTCGTCACCATCGTGCAGCGCGCCGCCAGGAAGTCGGAGCGTGGGGTCATCCCGGGTTTGAGTCACCAGTAGGTGGTTCCGGTCGATGACGAGCAGGGCGGCGTCGATGCCGAGGCGAGACCTCGGCATCGGCTAGGATTTCGACGAACCGGACGCGATCCGGCCAAAGAGGTCGAGACGGGCATCGTGGTGACGCAGCCGAACGCTTGGATCGAGCAGGACGACCTGTCCGCCGTGTCGGATGACGCGCCGCGACGTGGTTAGCACCATCGCTTGCGCGACGGTCGACCAGTCGGCGAGGTCCCTCAGGTCGAGCAGCACGGTTGCCGGAGGATGCCCGGGTTTGGTGACGTGATCGAGTACGTCGGCGAACTGACCCAAGCTGCGGCCGGAGATGGTGCCACGAAGTGACAACGTGTATTGGCGATCGGCGTTGTCGTCGCTGTGCCCTTGAGCAGCGAAACCGTTTGCGAAGGTCCGCGAGGTTGTGTCCATTCGTACCTGTCCCGGTGATATGTCACCGGGGTCCAGGGCGACGTGCTCCCAGTCACAGACTAGGCCCACGCTCCTGATTGCACAATTGTCGGCATAGGCGGGGGGCCGTAGGCGCGGAATGCTCAGTCGGTCACCGGCTCGAACAGGTCGTCGAGCCCTTCGGGGTGGGTTACGGCACGGTGCGCGACGTCGGTGAGCCGTGCCTGGTGGCTCCTTGCGTAGTCGCGCAGCAACTGGAACGCCGTGGAGACGTCGACTCCGTGCGCCTGGGCGAGCGCGCCCTTAGCCTGCTCGATGGTGATCCGACTGTTCAGCGCGCCCTGGAGCTGCTCGCTGAGCGTTTCGGCGTGGCGGATGGCCTGCTCTTGCAGAATTGCGATTGTCGCGACGTCGGCGAGCGCCTGGATCACGCGGGTGTCGTGACTGTTCAACGCCGAGACGTCCCCGCCGAACAGGTTCAGGGCACCGATCGTCTTGTCCTGGAGCCTCATCGGAATGGCATGAACCGACCGGAATCCGTCCGCAAGCGCCCGGTCGGCGAACAGCGGCCACCGCGACCGGGCCTCGTCGAGGTCGGGGCTGAGTACCGGCTCACCAGTGCGATAGGTGTCCAGGCACGGGCCCTCGCTGTTCTGCAGCTGGAACAGCTCCAGCAGCTTCGCCTGCTCCGAGGACGAGGCCATGAACCGCAGCTGGCCGTGCTGATCGGCCAGCAGGAGGCCAGCAGCGTCGAGACCGCTGATCGTCACCGTCCTCGTGGCGAGATTGTGCAGGAACTCAACAAGGTCGAAGTCCGCGACGAGGGTGTCGGCAACCTCGACGAAGACCTCAGAAAGCTCATCCCTCGGGATCATCGTCTACCACCTCTGCCGTACAAACATACTTCGAACGGTGCCCAGGTCATAACGTCAGCCATCTCTCTCGAATCGTTCTCGGCCCGAGAGAACGTCGCGTGCCAGCTCGGTCAGGTCACGGCTCTGCAGAAACGCTCGGGCTCGCAGGTTTGCGAGCGCGTCTGCGAGGCTCACGCCGAGTTGAACCATCACCATGCCCTGGGCCTGGTAGACCTCGGAATGCGCATCGAGTATCGCAGCCATGGTCGAATCCGGGGGCACACCGTCGCCGTCGCCATCGAGCAGGATCTCGGTAGCGAGCTCCGCGAACGCGAACGCGAACGCCATCCGGTCACCGTCCAGCAGGGCAACCTCGTCCGACGCCAGAACCAGGACACCCAGATGGACAGCTCCGACATGAAGGGGAAGAGCGAACACCCCGGCCGTGCCGAGCTCCATTGCGAACCTCGCGTAAGCCGGCCACCGGGTTGCTCTGCTCAAGTCCGGCACTAAAACCGGCCGGCGCGACACTGTTGCGTCAGTCGACGGTCCCTCACCGAGCTCGAACTCGAGCTCAGCGATCCGCGCCACGTTCTGGTCCGACGAACCCGTCAACTGGGTTGCAGGACTCGTTGCCACCATCGTCAGCGCACCCGACAGCCCGAGTCCACGGACGGCCGCACGGCACAACCGGTCGATCGGCGCCCCGGCCGCGGCCTCGGCACGGACAAGAGCGATCGCCTGCGCACGCCATCCATCACCAGGCGCAGTGCCGTCCGCGACCAAGCCTCCCATCGACCATCCTCCGCCGGCATACCGCCAGGGACCGGGGCGGCTCAACGTTCCTGTCACTCACACTACCCCGCACCCACCGAACCGCGCCGCAATGAGGCGTGCTTCATTGGGTGTCTCCCGTCCTGGCCGTGGCGCACCCTGGGTAGCTCACGGCGACTGGGTCACCGGGTGATGTCACGCCCGTGGGCGGTCAGCGCCCAGATCACGAAGATGTCCACCGCGATGACCAGGATCGACCAGAACGGGTAGTAGGGGATGAACGCGAAGTTCACCAAGGCGCTCAGGACGGCCAGGATGACCCCGATCGTGCGACCCCAAACCCTGCCGTTCAGCACGGCGAAGCCGGCGAACAGCACGAGCAGGCCCATCAGCAGGTGGATCCAGCCCCAGTTGGTGGGGTCGAACTCGAGCAGGTAGTTGGGCGTGCTGACGTAGAAGTCGTCCTTGATCAGCGCCGCCAGGCCAACGAGGGACTGGAATCCGCCGGCCATGATCATCATCACTCCGGCGAACATGATGAACCCGGTGGCCCAGCCACTGGGCGGCGGTGCCTGCCGTTGGCCGGCGTCGTGGTAGTTCGAAGTGGTCTGCTCGGACATGGTCGAGCCTCCTAGATTTCGAGCAGTCGCGGATGTGCGGCGCGAGGTTGCGTGCCTCGACGACGACGTACTCCGCCAGCGTGCCGTCACGGGTCCAGTCCGTGGGGCCGAACAACCGCTGTCCCACCGGTGGCCCCGCCGCTCCGTAGCTGAGGGCAGTGACCACCGGCCACCTCATGGCCGGGGATCGTCGACGTCCGGTCACGGCCGAGGCGATCGATCCAGGTCGAGGGCCACTCCAGCTCGTTCCCCGGTGAATCCCGACGCATGAACTTCTACGACTTCTCTGCACCTGTCAAGCACACAGCTCGTGAGCCAGCGGAGCTGGAATCAGACCGGAACCGTTCGATTCAGGGCGTACGCCCTACTTATCTCCCCGGTGATCGAGGACCGCGAACTCAGGGTCGGAGCCGTCGTCGGGTAGACACGAGAGTTCGGCCTCGGAGAACTTTGCGTCTGTTGCCGTGAGGTAACCGCCACTTCCGTCGACGTCATCGCCAACGTCTACCTTTCCGATGTTTGGAACTCGTATGGCGTCACCATTGTTGACCACCTTCGAGCCCGGCGGAGCTAGGAGGACGTCGGCGCCCAGGGCGAAGCACCCGGCGTCGTTGACGCTCAGGGCGCCATGTACCAACGCTTCCATTGAGGACGACGCGGTTTTGTCCCAAGTCAAGAGCTGAGGGGTTTGACCTGTTGGGCCTTCATCGGGCTCGTTTTGTGAGGACGTGTCGTCTCCGCACCCCGCGAGCAGAAGAGCTGCCGACAGCGGAATGGCTAGCGAAGCTAGTTTGCGTGGTTTCATGATGGGTCACCTCTGAAGGATGTGGGCATCGAGGAAGTAGAGACGTCCGACGCGTGTGAAGAAGCTTGCGTTGCCCGCGTTTCCACCGGAGTGAGTTCCGCGTGCGGTGGTTCCGAGGAACCAAGGCCCACCGCTATCGCCACCCGCAGAGACGTCGTCACGTGTGACGTCCAATCCGCAGTAGCGGTGACCGGATAGGACCTCACATGTGTCCTGGTTGACGACGTACGTGCATGAACGGCCCGTCGTGCCTCCCCAGTGACAGATTGCGGAGCCGTCGGGTGCGTTCGCCACCCTCCGAACAGTCCGGTCATCGTTGCGCGAGTGACGGAACTGACGATTAGTGCTGTGCCTTCGCAGGGTCCGGTGAAACTGCAGATCGACAGCATTGTAGGAGGTTTGCGCAGGGTTCCTACTGATGATCCCGCGCCGATTTCGATACTCGAGCCGATTCGGGCAGTGACGTGCCGTCAGGGCACCGCGGTTTCCGTGGCGGCGCGCCGTGAAGCCAGCCGTGCAGGAACGCGACCCACCGCGAAAGAGATTCCGTCCACCCTGGACCGTGGCTTCGGTCACGGATGGCTCCCGGCTGTCGTCGCGGTCAAGCACGACGCCGACGGGGAGCCGTTGATACGGGCGCCCTTGTGCCGCGTCGGCTAGTCCAGCATCGAGAACCTGGGCAACTTCGTCATCGGTGGCTCCGTCCACCGCCGCGTACTCCAGACGAAACTCGTAGGATTGCGGGTCATAGCGCGTGCCCGCAGAATGAATCACATCCGGGTGGTCCGCGGCGGCTCCTGTTAGCGCGGCGGCGAGCGCAGCCAGCTCTCGAGCGGAGGCCGGCGCCCCGTACTGAACCTCAACATCGACCGGCAGAGCCTGTAGGTCGGCGAGAACCTCGGCATCGGGCATCTCGGTGAACTGAATCCAATAGTCGGCAACAGACTCGGGTCCCGACAAGCCAGCCCGGACGTAGATGTCATCGAGGCGCAATTCGCGTTCAGTGGCGAGCACGCTGAACTCGTCGATACCTTTATGGTCCGCCCTCACTGACTCGTAGTCGAGGCCCTCTTGCGTCGCAACCTGACGCAGGTCCTGCTCGAAAGTGCAGGCGATGGCGCCGTGTCGGCCCGACCAGTCCCCCGAATGAGCACCGAGCCCTGTGCGGTCGGTTCCGGACGAACCTCAGCCACGCGTGGCTCCGCTCCAACTGGCTCGTCACCAGAGGCAGTTGGTGAACCAACACCTGACCATGCTGCACCAACGAGTGCAGCTACGAAAGCAGACGAAATCCAGCGCGTCCTACCGGTACGATTCATCGAAGTGCCCCCTGTGATGCCGGCGACCACGGCATAACGCCAGACCGATGCTCAGGTCCAGCATGGACAACGAGGTCGCGTCTGGCAAGACATTGAGGCACGGACACGGCCTGTCCCTCCATCGGCTCGCCGAGCGAGAACCAACATTGCTCCCCTTGGACGTAGGTGGCCGCGATCCGGTTCCCGCGTATTGATTAGTTGTACTTTGGAGACTCAGGAGGCCGTTCACTCGGCTGCTCGGCATCGCGCAATGGAAAGGTAGAGGCAGGGCCAATTCACCTTCCCTTCTTTCGTCGTGCTGGCATGCCGAGGTCGACGGCCGGGATACGCCTGACGCGTAGGGCTTCTTCGCGTTTGGTCCTGAGGAAGCCGAGAGTCAAGTCGATGCCTTCGATCTCGCCGAGCCAGCCTTCCTCTTTGGCGCGTTTCGACGGGTGCGGACGTCGGTTTCGATCTCGACGAGCCGCTCGAGCATCTTGGGGTCGACGCGCAGCATGGGACAGCGGATGCAGGCGTGCTCATGGGTGCAGGGTGTCGCGTAGGGGCGGCCGCAGTTGCCGAGCTCGACCCACTCCTGACCGGTAACCGGGCGGTATTCCTCGTGCGGTCGCATCCCTCGCCGGCGGGTGAGGTGGGTCTGGTAGTGCCGCACGACGTCGTCGTCGAAAACGGCCACGTAGCCGCGGGTGGTTTCCAGATTCAGGTGGCCGAGTAGCGCGGCACCGATGTGGATCGGCAGACCAGCGTTGACTAGGTCGGTGGCGAACAGGCGCCGGAAGTCGTGCGGCGCGAACCTCACCCCAACAAACTTAGGATCGTTCTCGGCGATCTGTGCGCAGATCCGGTCCAGCATGCAGCCGACGGCGCCGGGTGTCGTGACCTCGTTGCGTTGCCCGATTCGGTGTTGGAACAGGAACGGCTGCGGCTCGGTGGTGACCCGCTCGTGGGTGTCGTAGCGGGTCGCCCGCGGCACCGTCGATCGCGCGCCGCCGGCGGTCAGACGGCGGATGATGCACGCCAACACATGGAACAACTCGGCCGAGACTGGAATCACGCGTTCGCGGTCGGTCTTCGACGGCGCGATGACCAGCATCGCGACCACTTCGCCGTTGGGCCGCTGATACTGGCGGATGCTCAGCTGGGACAGCTCAAGCAGTTCCTCGATCCTCACGCCGGTATGGCGGAAGACCTCGACGATCGCCCACTGCCAGAACGTGGTGTCTTCGGTCTGCGTCACATTCACCGCCTTGCCCGTGGTCTCGTCGAGGAAGCGAACGTTGGCTCGACCCTGCTGGCGGATCCGACGCCGGTCGGCGTCAGTGAACAGCCGCCGATAGACCCGGGAACCAACCGCGACCGTCTGCCCGGCCGGGGTGTCGGCCGCGGCTAGCAGGGTGGCCATGGTCCGGTGGCCATCGTCGACATGGGCGACCAGGACCGGCAGCAGCGGCTGCAGGCGGCGGGTCTGGTCCGCGGTCGCTTCGCGGGTGCGCCGCCGGCGCCGGGCGCCATCCTTGATTTCGCGGTGCGGGATCGGGCACGGCGCCACCCATGCGGCCCACCGTTCGGGTTCGTGTGCGGCCCAGGAGCCGATGTCGTAGTAGAAGGCGCGGACCGCAGTCAAGATCCCGTCGACGTACCGGCGAGGCTTGCCATCGCGTCGGGTGGCGATGGTCTCGCGCCACCGCTGGTAGACCTCCGGCGACAGCCGCAGGTCGGCCTGGTCGGGGTGGACGGTCTCGACCGTCTTCCAGAACACCCCGACCAGGGTGTGCGCCAGCGACTGCAGCGAGCTGTAGTCCAGGTCGTGGCTGCGTCGCTCCAGGTACCGCACCAGCACCTTGGCCACGCCCTGATGGTGCAGCTGGTGACGCTCGACCAGCTGGCGGCAGGTCAGCTGTGGCGCCCGCAGCGCGCCCCGCAGCGTCCCCGGCGTCTGCGCCGGGAAGTGGCCCATTTGGTGCATCACGTCCCAGGCCAGGTGGCCGACGTAGGTGGAGTAGCTGTAGGAGGCGAGCCCTGCGTCCCGTGTCGTGCGGGCGTGGTGCAAGAACGCCTCCGGCGTGAGGTCCGCGAACGCGATCCCACCGACGGTCAGCGCCGCTGCCACATCGAACACGGCGCGGCGTTTCCAATGCCGCGTGACATCCTGACAGTCGACGACGGTGAAGAATGCCTCCAGGTCGGGGTCGCGCTGGGCGATGCGGAACGCGCCCGGGTAGTCAGGGAACTGGTTGGAGCGGAACGCCTCCAGCGTGGGTTGCAAGACCCGTAGACAGAACAGCGCCTCCAGCCCTTGGGTCATCCACGCTCGAGGGCCCTCGCCTTCGGCGAGGTCGCGGACCGCACGGCCGCGGACGTTCAGTCCCGCCGCGTCGAACCGTTCCTGCCACCACTGCCCAGGGCTGTCGGCGAGATGACCCAAGAGCCGACGCAATCCGGTGTCACGGCTGCGGGTGCGGCTCGGTGCGTCCGTCGCCGCCCAGAGCTCCCGCGCGACACCGCGGATCGTGTCGATATCGGCGGCATCAAGCACACCGGCCGGACGCGGCGGAACCTCGGGGGTCGGTGCCGGTGCGGCGATCACCGCGGACGCGGCGAACCTGGTCCGTGGCACCTCCGGGCGGGCCGGACGCGGCTTCGGCCGGGTCAGCGACCTAGCCACCGAAGACCGCCTTCACATCCACGTCGTCATAGCCGGCCGCAAACCGCGGCGGCACTACCGTGGGGCGGGCGTAGTGTTCGGCGAGCTTGTCGAACAGCTCCTCGGTGCGCGGCTGCAGATACAACTCGGTGGTGGACAGGTGACGGTGTCGCAACACCGTCTGCACCTCCACCAACGTCAGCCTCGGGTCCGCGGCCATCCGCGCGGCCGCGGTATGCCGCAGGTCATGCAGCGTCCAGTTGGTGCCCAACCGTTCGTCGGCGCGTTGCAGCACCCGGCGCATCGCCCAGTAGCTCAGCGGCCGCACCGGCCGCCGCAGCGTGCGCCACACCTCCTCGTCCGGCCCCACCCGACCGTGCTCGTCGAGGTACCACGACAGATAGCGGAACGCATCCGGAGAAGCCGGCAGCGGATCCAGGGTGCGGGTGCCCTTCGAGGTGACCCAGATCCGCTGTGCGGCCCAGTCGACCTGGCCGCCGCGCGGGCCCAGCAACTCGGTGGCGCGGGCTCCGCTGGAGACGTAGAACGCCAGCAATGCCCGATCCCGGTGGTTCCCCATCGCGGTGAACAGCTCCCCCCACAACGGGTCGGGAATCGACCGCGGCACCCGCTCCGCGACCCTCTGCCGCAACGGTGCCCGCCGTACGGCGGCCGTCGGTTCGAGTGGGCTGCGGTGCGACAGCAGCGCCCGTCGCTCGGCCGACTCCGGAACCGGGTTCATCAATGGTCCCCGTCCCATCTGCAGGTGGAAGCTGTAGAACGCGGACAGCACCGACAGCGCATGGTTGATCGTCGACGGCGCATGGTCAAGTCCTGCGGCGTGGTGTATCGCGTTCGTGTGATCCTTCGTTGGTTGGTCAGGCTGTGAGGGCGGGGAGTTCGGGTTCGGTCACCTCCTCGTCGGTGGATTCGTCGGTGTCGATGGCCTGTGAGCGGGCGAGCACGTCGAGGCCGAGGTAGCGGCGGCCTTCTGCCCATTCGTCATGTTGTTCGGCGAGGACGGCGCCGACGAGTCGGATGATCGCGTCGCGGTTGGGGAAGATCCCGACGACGTCGGTGCGGCGGCGGATCTCACGGTTCAGGCGTTCGTTGGGGTTGTTCGACCAGATCTGGCGCCAGATCTCCTTCGGGAACGCGGTGAACGCGCAGATGTCGGCGCGGGCATTCTCGAGATGCTCGGCCACGGCCGGGAGCTTGTCGGCCAGAGCGTCGAGAACGCGGTCGAACTGGGCGTGCACGGCCTCGGCGTCGGGCTGGTCGTAGACGCTGTGCAGCAACGCCTTGACCCACCCCCAACTGGACTTCGGAGTGACGGCCATCAGGTTCGCCGCGTAGTGGGTGCGGCACCGCTGCCAGGCCGCACCGGGCAGCGTCGCGGCGATCGCGGCGGTCAACCCGGCATGCGCATCGGAGGTCACCAGTCGCACGCCGGACAGGCCGCGGGCAACAAGGTCGCGGAAGAACCCCAGCCAGCCGGCTCCATCCTCGGCAGAGGTGACGTGCACGCCGAGGATCTCTCGGTGGCCGTCGGCGTTGACGCCGGTCGCGACGAGGGCGTGCACGGGGACGACGCGGCCGCCTTCGCGGACCTTGAGAACCAGCGCGTCGGCGGCGACGAACGTGAACGGTCCGGCGTCGTCGAGCCTGCGGGTGCGGAACTCCTCCACGTGTGCGTCGAGTTCGGCGGCCATGTCCGAGACCTGCGACTTGCTCAACCCGGTGATCCCGAGGGTCTCGACGAGTTTGTCCATCCGCCGCGTGGAGACGCCGAGCAGATAGCAGGTCGCAACCACGCTGGTGAGTGCCTTCTCGGCACGTTTGCGACGCTTCGAGCAGCCACTCCGGAAAGTAGGAGCCCTGCCGCAGTTTCGGGATCGCGACATCGAGGGTGCCGGCACGGGTGTCGAAGTCACGATGGCGGTAGCCGTTACGACGATTCACACGTTCCTCGGAGACAGCGCCGTACTCGGCGCCGCACACGCTATCGGCCTCGGCAGACAGCAGTGTGTTGACGAAGGTCTGCAACATCGAGCGGAGCAGATCAGGGCTCGCCTGATCCAGCTGTTCGGCCAACAGGCGTGCAGGGTCGATACTGGGCTTGACGGTCATCGCGGTGCTCTTTCTTCGAGTCGGTTGTGAGAGATCACTCGAAGGATCACCCGATGACCGTCATCTACTCAGGCGACACGCTCACCGGGGAACCGATACACCACTCTGCCGGACGCCACTCGGCGCATATCCGGCCCGCAGCCGCGGTTTGCCGGTCTTCACGTTCACAGAGCCCGGCGGATCCACGTCGGCCCGGCTGCGGCGACGCTGCGCATTCGGCGCCGACCGTAGCCAGCCCACCAGCAACTCGACCTCGGCGCGAGTGGCCTTATCCCAGCCGACCTGGATCAATGTCAACAGGCGCCACCAGCGCAGCAGGTCATGGCCGTAGGAACGACACGTCAACGGGCTCGCATCACCGAGCACCTGAGCCGCCCCGGGATGTCTGGAGGCTTCATTCGTTGGAAGGATGAAGTTCATGGCACGTCCGTCGAAGTACCCGCGTGAGTTGCGGGAGCGCGCTGTCCGGATGGTTCTCGATTCCAAGGATGACTATCCGTCGGAGTTCGAGGCGATCCGGTCGATCGCTGCGAAGTTGGGAATCGGATCCTCGGAGACGCTGCGCAAGTGGGTCCGTCGGGCCGAGGTCGATGCCGGGGAGCGTCCCGGGACCACGACTGAGGAGTCGGCGCAGCTGAAGGCGTTGAAGAAGGAGAACGCGGAGCTGCGGCGGGCCAACGAGATCCTCAAGAGCGCGTCGGCTTTCTTCGCGGCGGAGCTCGACTGCCCACACCGGTTCTAGTCGATTTCATCGACGAACACCGGGACAGGTTCGGGGTCGAGCCGATCTGCAGGGTGCTGTCCGAGCACGGCTGCAGGATCGCCCCGTCAACCTACTACGACGCCCGGAAACGTCAGCCCAGTAAGAGGAAACGGCGTGATGAGGAGGTGAAGGCGCTGATCGAAGCCGAACGCGCCAAGAGCAAGTTCGTCCGACTGCTCGGTGCCCGCAAGATGTGGCTTCGGCTACGCGGCCAGGGCCACGAGGTGGCCCGCTGCACGATCGAGCGGCTCTACCGCGAGATGGGGATCAGTGGCGTCACCCGGGCGAAAGGCCCGCGGACCACGATCGCTGACGAGCACGCCGAACGACCCGTCGACCGAGTCGATCGGCTGTTCGCGGCGAACCGGCCGAACGAACTGTGGTGCGCGGACTTCACCTACGTGCCGACCTGGTCGGGGATGGTCTACGTCGCGTTCGTCTTCGACGTGTTCTCCCGCCGGATCCTGGGCTGGCGGGCCGCCACCACGATGACCACCCCGCTGGTGCTGGACTGCCTCGAACAGGCGATCTGGACCCGCCAGCGCGAAGGAGTCGACGACCTGTCCGGACTCGTGCATCACACCGACGCCGGGTCCCAATACACATCGATCGCGTTCACCGAACGCCTCATCGACGCCGGAGTCGACGCCTCGGTCGGATCCGTCGGCGACGCCTACGACAGCGCCCTGGCCGAATCCCAGATCGGGCTCTACAAGAGCGAACTCATATGGCCACACGGACCCTGGAGGAACCGAGAACACGTCGAAATCGAAACCCTGGACTGGGTGCACTGGTTCAACCACCAGCGCACCCACGAATCCGTCGACGACCTGACCCCGATCCAGGTCGAACAATTCCACTACACTCACCGAACCCGCCTCCCCGAGGCGAGCTGACACACCAAACCGAGTCTCCGGACTCGCCGGGGCGGCTCAACCAGCTCCCGCAGGAACTCGCTGACGTAGGTGATCGGCTCACCTGAACTGTCCACCACGACGTACGGAAGCTCGCCATCCTCGGCAACCTCTACCCGCCCGATACCGGGCAGCTGAGCATGCCCCTCCAACAACGACTGCCGGACGTCCATCAGCAATTAACTCCGCACCACGGGCCCACGAGATCCGGGACGACCATAGTGCAGTCAACATGGCGACATCGCCTTAGTTCGCGCCGTCAAGGCTGGCGAGCCTCAGCACGTCCGGCTCGGGCCGCTCGGCCAGCTTCATGCCAGCCGTTCCCGCAGCCTTGTCCGTCACCACGATCGCTTTCATTCTTGAATATTTCCCCGTTGGGCCGCGCCTGCTTCCGTTCCGACGTGACCGTGGCGGCGTTGTCTCGGCGTCCTCACGAACGAATCTGGATGATGGTCTTCCCTTGACCCGCTCGGTCGGGTTGAAGGCAGCGACGGCCTCATCGAAGGGCGCGACGTTGCCGATGTCCGTCCGCAGGCGTCCGTCTCGCGCCCGCTGGACGACCTCACTCAGTTGGGCGCGGTCGGCTACGACAACGAAGTCGATCGCCAGGCCGTCCGAGGGCCGGGCATCGGGCGGGCCCTCGATCGTCACCAGGGTTCCTCCGGCTCGAACCAGACCCGCGGACCGCTTCCCGACGTCCCCACCGATCACGTCGAATACCAGATCGACTCCGGCGACGTCTTCCAGTGGCTCGTTGTCGAGGTCGACGAACTCCTGCGAGCCGAAGTCGAGTGCCGTCGGACGGTCGGCAGCGCGTCCCGTGCCGATGACGTACGCGCCGGCCTCACGCGCGAGCTGGGTAGCCATCGATCCGACGCCGCCGGCCGCACCGTGCACGAGCACGGTCTGCCCCGGTTGAAGGCGGCCGTGCTCGAACAGCCCTTGCCATGCGGTCAGACCCGAGATCGGTAGGCTCGCGCCGGTCGTGAAGTCGACGTCGCCCGGCAGCGGCGCGAGGTTGCGTGCCTAGACGGCCGCGTACTCCGCGAGGGTGCCGTCGCGAGTCCAGTCGGTGAGGCCGAACACCCGCTGCCCCACCGAGAGCCCCGCCGTTCCATAGCCGAGGGCGCTGACCACACCGGCAAGCTCATGGCCGGGGATCGACGGTGTGCGATCGCGGTCGAGGCGATCCGTCCAGCTCGATGGCCACGACAGTTCGCCCGGGGTGAATCCCGAGGCGTGAACCTCAACCAGGACGTCGTTCCCCGCGGGCTCCGGTTGGGGCCGTTCGGCCAGCTTCATCCCGGCCGTTCCCGCGGCCTGATCCGTCACCACAATCGCCTTCATCGGGCACCTTCCCGTATCCGCTCTTTGCCTGCGCGGCAGGTACGCTCGCGCTAACAGGACGATATCGTCCAGATTAGTACAGTGCCGCATGCCCGGCAAGCAGCGATCGCCGCCTGGAACGGGCACCGTTCGTGAGGTGGTCCCGTCAGTACGATGGCGATGTGGACGAGAGCTCACAGACGGCAGCGGCAACGCGGTTGACGGCGCGCGGCGCGAAGACGCGGGCGCGAATCGTCGCTACCGCGGCCGATCTGATGCGCGTGCGAGGAGTCGGTGGAACGACTCTGGACGATGTCGTCTCGGCGAGCACCGTCAGCAAGTCGCAGCTGTACCGACATTTTGATGACAAGCCGGCGCTGGTACGGGCAGTGATCGAGTTTGTGGGCGAGCGAACGATCGCCGGTGAGCGAGAACGCCTGGAGAAGGTCAGGACGCTCGCGGGCCTTCGACGTTGGCGGAATGCATTTGTCGAGCAGAATGCATTGCAAGAGGGCCGGTACGGGTGCCCGTTGGGCTCTTTGGCGAACGAGGTTTCCGATCAGGACTCGGTCGCACGCGGGAAGCTCCACGACCTGTTCATGGCGTGGCAAGAACTATTCGAAGATCTCCTTCACCGGTTTCAACGCGAAGGCGTCATTCCGCGGGACGCCGACGTGGCCCAACTTGCTACGGGGTTCGTGGCGGCTGTCCAGGGCGGCTACTTGTTGGCGCAGACCTCCCGCGACGTCACGCCGATGGCTTCGGCAATCGACATGTCCGTCACACATCTCCTTCTGCTCGCCCGCGAGCAGGAGGAAGCATCGTAGGGAGCACGCGCGGAGGAGAGTACGTGCCGATGGCGTACCGGAAGGAGTTGCTCAGGCGGTAGCCACCTGATGGCGTGCGGAAGGGGCGGGCAGCGCGGATGACCGTAGCGGCTTTCGCCTTGACGGTGCTTGGGTCCTCGCCGAGCAGAACGGCGCGCACGAGAGTGTCGTCGTCGGGAACACTCCAAGGGGTATCGACGACACCTGCAACGACGATGTCCAGATCGCAGCCGGTGAACAGCGTCTCCAGGCCGCCGGGATGGCGCAGGTCACCTGCTGGGATCGGGTTGAGGTCCGCGGCGTGGGCAACGGCTTCTTCGATGGTGTCCAGGTCGTTGAGTTCTGGCTGTGCCCAGTTGGCGACGGCGACGAGTCCGCCTGGCTTGGTCACCCGGGCCAGCTCGAGGAGAGCATCGTGTGCGTCCTCGGCGAACTGCACGGCGTTGACGGAGGTTGCGAGGTCGAATGCGTCGTCGGGCCACGGTAGGCGCTCAGCGGAACCGAGTCGTACGTCGGCACGAGGGATCTGGGCGCGGGCGAAGTCGACCATTCCCGGCGCCGGATCCATGCCAGCGGTCGATGCGCCCAGGGCGTCCACGTACGCGAGCAGGTCTCCGGACCCGCAACCGACGTCAACCACCTTCGTACCGGGACCGACGCCTGCGGCCTCGGCGATCACCTGCCAGAGTGGAGCGGCCAGACCGCCCCACAGATCTAACCAGTCGGCCGCCACCGCCGACCAGCGATCGGGGTCTGCTCCGTCCATCAGCCGAGGTCATCGCGGCTCGGGTGCCGGCCCGTTTCGGCGAGCGGCACGTCGGCCGTCGTGACGGGCACCTGTAGACCGTGCCCGGTCGACAAGTCCGCGTCGGTGGCGACCAACTCAATACCCGTCACATGCTCCTCCTGGTTGCGTTGAGCCGACGGTCGGTGCGCTTGACGGGCGCACGGAATGAGCCGGCTTCACCGGCAGAGCGCGGTACCGAGGCGCCTGATCACCTCGGCTTCGTCGGGATCGTCGGCGGCCGGGGCATGCTCGGTGATTGCGGCGCCGACGATGTTGCCCAGCCGCGAGATGAGGTCGGCCAGCTGGGACGCTGCGACGCCATCCGGCTCCGGATAGCCGATCGAAGCGAACTCCGTCGGGTCGAGCACATCAAGGTCGAGATGAACGTACGTCGGGCCGGTGAGCCCGTCGAACGCGTCTTCGAGCTGGTCGACGTCGTGGACGCGAAGCCCGGCCCGGCGTAGGTACGCGCGCTCGCTGGCGTCGCCGGCCCTGACCCCCGCGAGGACGAACTGGTCTGGCGTCAGCGGGTGCGTCGGAGTGAGCGCGGCGGGTCCGTCTCCCAGCAAGGTGCGGACGACCATCCCGTGGAACGCCCCCGAAGCCAGGTCGTCCGGTCCGTAGACGTCAGGGTGCGCGTCGAGCCACAGCACGGTCAGCCGCTCGCCATACCGTCGACGCGCGGCGGAGATCGGCGCGACATCGACCCCGCAGTCACCGCCGACGGTGATGACGAAGTCGTCGATCGCCGCGTGCAGCTCAGCGGCGAGCCTCAGATTGCGGACGAGTACGTCGCGGCCGCGAACCCCGTCGAGGATCTGGGTCCCGTCGCTGGCAGCGGGAACCGTCACCACTCGGTCGGCCGGTAGGAGCTCGGCGGTCCGGTGTGCGCCTGGGGAGAGCCGTGACGCATTCTCGGCCACCGAGCCCTGCGATTGTGGTATGCACAGCACTGTTGTCATGTCTACTGCTCCGAATGAACGAAATGGGAGATGAGCTTCAGCGCCAACCGACGCCCAACACCGTGCTACTGCGGACGGTGCACCGTCGCCGGTCAGCGAGGTGACGCGTCGGTCCATCCCGCCCGGTTCTGCCGCAACAGCCGCCGCAGCGCGTGGGTGTGCGCGGATACATCCACGCGAGCGCTGAGCATCGATGCACTCAGCGGCGTGAGAGCGCCCACTCGGATCACGGCTGTCAGCTACAAGCCGTTCGTTCCGGTTGTCCATGGGCCACTCGACTCGCGCGTGCCGGTCGAGCAATTGACAGTGTGCTGTCGACTGGTAGAATGACAGCACACTGTCAAAGGAGTGGTTATGAAGAACGTAGTGCTGTACCTGACCGACACGATGGCCGACTGGGAGTACGGGCACGCCGTCGCCGGTCTGGCGATGGCAGAGGAGGTTATGCCTGGACGCTTTCGGCTGCTGACGGTCAGCGACGGCGCAGCAGACAACGTCACGACGAAGGGTGGTCTGCGGATCCAGCCGGACGCGACGCTAGCCGAGCTGGACGAGAGTCAGATCGCGATGCTCATCCTGCCCGGAGCCGACACCTGGGCCGAGGGGCATGACGGCGCATTGAGCCTGGCCGAGCGACTGCTCGCCTCAGGTACGCCGGTCGCCGCGATCTGCGGCGCGACGCTCGGTCTGGCGCACAGCGGACTGCTTGACGGACGTACGCACACCAGCAACGCCCGCGACTTCCTCACCGGGGTCCCCGGGTACAACGGGGCAGATCAGTACGTGGACGCGAAGGTGGCGGTCGATCGCGACGTGATCACCGCGCCCGCGGTGTTCCCCGTCGACTTCGCGAAGGCGATCTTCGAGCGGCTCGAGCTGTTCCCGCCGGCGATCACGGACGCGTGGTACGGCCTGTACTCGACGGGCGAACGCAGGTTTTACGACGATCTCCTCGCGGCGGCGCAGTGAGTCGTACGCCGGCGGGCGATGCCCTCACCGACCTCGTGCTCCCGGTCTTCGAGCTCAACGGTGAGTTCCTCGCGGCGGCGGAGGACATCAGTCGCCCGGTGGGCCTGACGCCCGCATGGTGGCAGGTGCTCGGCGCAACCCTCGAGGAGGCACTGCCCGTCGCCGAGATCGCGCGGAGGGTCGGCCTGGGCCTTGCGCGGCAGAGCGTGCAGCGCGTCGCCGACCGGCTGGTCGAGCAGGGCTGGGCGCAGTACGTCGAGAACCCGCATCACCGGCGAGCCAAGCTGCTCGAGCCAACCCCTGCGGGGCGTCGCGCGCTCAAGCGACTGAGCAAGGACCAGCACGCATGGGCGAACGCAGTGAGCGAGCAGATCGGGGCAGCCGACCTCGCCAAGGTGCGCGACATCCTGCAGCGCATCAGTGCCGCGTCGCGGGCGTACCGGGAGGCGTAGTCACGGCATACTATGCGGACACCCGGACGACCACGCCCATAGGAGATCCGCGCACATGACGCAGTCGCTCGACAGGCAGCACGGCCATCGCGAGAGCGTGATCGGCCAGGGCATCGCCTGGCTGGCTCGCTGGAGCATGCGCTGGATCATCATCGCAATCGCGGCGTACCTGATGGTGTGGCTGGTCGGTCGGCTCTGGACGATCGTGCTGCCGGTCGCGCTCGCCCTGATCGTGAGTACCGTGCTGGCGCCGCCGGCGAGGTTCCTGCGCGAGAAGGCGAAGTTCCCACCGGCGCTCGCGGCCATCAGCGTCATCCTGGGCGGGTTCGCGATCGTCGGGGGAGTGCTGTGGGCGATCGCCCCCTCCGTCGCCGACCAGGTCGGTGACATCGCGAAGGACGCGAGCGAGGGCCTCACCAAGGTCGAGGAGTGGCTGATCGACGGGCCGATGAACGTCTCCGACGATCAGATCAGCACGGCCATCGAGGCCGCGCAGGACAAGCTGACCGAGAGCGCGAGCACGATCGCGTCCGGTGCGCTCACCGGGGTGGGCGCCGTTACCGGCTTCATCGTCGGCGCCGCGCTCGTGCTCGTCCTGACCTTCTTCTTCGTCAAGGACGGTCCGCGCTTCCTGCCGTGGCTGCGCCGGGTTGCCGGAGACAAGGCCGGGGGTCACATCGACGTGGTGCTGCTCCGTTGCTGGGTCACCCTGGGCGGCTTCATTCGTACGCAGGCGATCGTGAGTTTCGTCGATGCCGTCTTCATCGGCATCGGGCTGCTGATCGTCGGCGTTCCGCTCGCGGTTCCGCTTGCCATCATGACGTTCTTCGGTGGGTTCATCCCGATCGTCGGCGCGTTCGTGTTCGGAGCACTCGCCGTGCTCGTCGCGCTCGTGTCGAACGGCGTGACCGGAGCGCTCATCGTGCTCGCCATCATCCTCGGCGTCCAGCAGCTCGAGGGCAACGTGTTGTCGCCGTGGTTGCAGGGCCGCAGCATGAAGCTGCACGCCGCCGTCATCCTGCTTGCCGTCGCCCTGGGAAGTACGTTGTTCGGTATCACCGGTGCGTTCCTGGCCGTGCCGGTCGTCGCCGTGGTCGCCGAGATGCTGCGCTACCTCAACGAGACGATCGAGACGGGCGCCGAGCCGCACGAGGATTCCGCCGCGAACGACGAGCTGCCCGACGCGGAGCCCGACGAGTCGCCGGACCCGCGCGACGACGGTGGCCCGGACGACCTCGACGAGAAGCTCGAGTCAGGTTCCTGACGCGATGGCGCGTACGGCGTCGCGGATCGGCGTCGCGCCGCCGACTACCTCGAACGTGGTGCCGACCGTGCCGGGCTCCTCGAGTGTCCGTGCGAGTACGGCGGCGACGTCGGCCCGGGGGATCTCGCCCCGGTCGACCGACTCCGCGAGCTCGACCGCGCCCGTTGCCGAGTCGTTGGTCAGCCGCCCGGGCCGGACCACCGTCCAGTCGAGCTCGCTCTCCCGCAGCGCGGCGTCGGCCGCGCCCTTCGCGACCAGGTAGATCTGGAACACGTCGTCGGAGTCCGGGTCGCCGTCGTCGGCCCCCATGGCCGAGACCATCACGTACCGCATCGTGCCGGTCAGCTGGGCCGCGGCGATCAGGAGCAGGGCCCCGTCGCGGTCCATCGTCGCCTTACGGCCGGCGCCGCTGTTCGGGCCCGCGCCGGCCGCGAACACGACCGCGTCGGCGTTGCCGACCGCCTCCGCGAGCCGGGTCGCGGTGGTGTCCTCGAGGTCGAGTACGACCGGTTCGGCGCCCGCTGCGCGTACGTCATCGGCGTGGTCGGGGTTGCGGATGATGGCGGTCGACGTGTGACCGGCGGCGGCGAGCTCGCGCTCGAGGTGCAGGGCGATCTGGCCGTGCCCTCCGGCGATAGCGACATGCATACGTTCTCCTCTCGAGACGACGATGCAATGATCCCACTCTCTACCGGTCGCGCTCGTCCCTCGCTCTCTCCTCGCCGCTCCCGCAACCTGTCGCGCTCGTCGACCCGCTCGTGCCTCGCTCTCTCCTCGCCGCTCCGCGGCCGGGCTGCTTGGTCTCGCCCGACCCCATAGGGCACAATGGGCGCGGAACCGGAACTCCGGGCGACGAGATGGCTGGGGAAGGCGATCGTCGTCGACCAAGGAGGCAACGGTGTCCACAACGAGAGGCGTCTTGTACGTCCATTCCGCGACGTCAGCGTTGTGCCCGCATGTCGAGTGGGCCGTCGCTGGCGTACTAGGCGTACCCCCGAATGCCGAATGGACCCCGCAACCGGCCGAGCAGGGTACGCATCGGTGTGAGGTGTCCTGGCAGGGTCGCTCCGGTTCGGCGGCCCAGCTCACCTCGGCGCTACGCGGCTGGCAGCAGCTGCGGTTCGAGGTCACCGAGGACGGTACGGGCGGCGCGGAGGGCGCCCGCTACTCGTACACGCCGACGCTCGGTGTCTTCCACGCCGTCACCGGCATGCACGGCGACATCATGATCCCCGAAGACCGGCTCAAGGCCGCCGCGGTGAAGGCGTCGCTCGGTGAGTCGACGCTCGAGATCGAGGTCGACCGGCTGCTCGGACGGGCCTGGGACGACGAGCTCGAATCGTTCCGGCACGCGGGTGACGGCGCGCCCGTGCGCTGGCTGCACCAGGTCGGCTGACGGCCGCACGTTCGGTCGCTGCGCCGCCTTACCGAAGGAAATCTGGATATCGTTTGGTAAGACGGGATGATGGCGAAGGAACCGGACGGGACCGACGCTGCGTACGTGACAGCTCCATCCGGTCGTCCGAGTCGCCACGGGTAGTGCTCGTACGTGACCGGTGGCCAGCCGCCGGCCAGCGACGTACCGCTGGCTAGCCGCTAGCCGCTAGCCGATCGTGATCCGTACGACCGGAGTGGTGCGGCCGGTCGGCTCGTGCAGCAGCCGGAAGGGCGCCGTGCCCGTGCGGCTGGTGAGGATGTACGTCGAGAACGTGCCGTTCGGGTTCACATTGGCCGTCACCGGGAAGTCGGTCCAGGTGCCGCCCTCGCGGCGCTGAACCTGCAGTACGCCGCCGTGCAGCTTGCGGAACGACCCCGCGAGCGTGATCTCCTCACCGGGCTCGGCGGGATTCGGGGTGGCGCGCAACTCGGCGGGCGGCCGATCGTCGGAGGCGTTGTCGGTGCTCTCGTCGTCGGGCGTTTCGGATTCGTCGCCCTCGTCCTCGCCCTCGTCGGAGGGAGTCTCGTCGTCGGACCCGCCGTCGATGATCTCGGTCGAGTGGTCTCGTGGCGTCGCCGCGGGCGGCGGCTGCTCCTTGAGGCCCATCGAACGCAGCACGGTCGTGCCGAGCAGACCGACGACCAGCCCGATGACGATGCCGGCGATCACCAAGCCACCGATCAGCTTCACCAGGAGCCGATTGCGTGCGCCGTCTGGATCACTCTGGTCGAGGTTCACGCTCGCCCCCTTCCCCGCTGTCCGTCCGGATGGTCCCCCTCATTATCACCGAGTGGTCCAACCGGACAGCGCTCGCGTGTGTTGCGGCGCGCCTCGGCCTCAAAGCGGGATGTTCGAGTGGCCTCCCCGGGGCGCTGCGCCGGCGAGGGCATCGCCAATGGCGCGGGCGATCTGAGAGCGCGACTCCGTCGGTTCGATGATCTCGTCGACGACTCGGATCAGCTCCACGCCGTCGCCTCAGGCGGTGGCGAAGGCGACCGCGACGTTCGCACCGCCGAAGCCGAACGAGTTGTTCAGAGCCGCGATGTCGCCGGCAGGCAGGTCGCGTACCGATGTCGCGATGTCGATGTCGACCAACGGATCGACCTCGTCGAGGTTGATCGTCGGCGGCACCTTGCGGTGATGCAGCGCGAGCACCGTTGCGATCGACTCGAGGGCGCCCGCTCCACCGAGCAGGTGCCCGCTCATCGACTTGGTGCTCGTGGTCACCATGTCATCGGCGTGCTTGCCGAGCACGTTGTGCACCATGAGTACCTCTGCGACGTCGCCGAGCGGCGTCGACGTCGCATGCGCGTTGATGTGCTTGATCTCCGCGGGGCCGATGTCGGACTCGCGCAGCGCCGCTGCCATCGCCCGGGTACCGCCGGCGCCCTCGGGCTCCGGCTGCGCGATGTCGTGCGCGTCGGCGGTGATGCCGGCGCCGAGTACCTCGGCGTACACGCGGGCACCACGTGCCTGCGCATGCTCCTCGGACTCGATCACGAGTACGCCCGCACCCTCGCCGAGGACGAAGCCGTCACGGTCGACGTCCCATGGCCGCGACACGAGCGTCGGATCGCCCTCGCGCTTGCTCAGCGCCATCATCTGGCCGAACGCAGCCATCGGCAGCGGATGGATCGCTGCCTCCGTGCCGCCGACGACGACGACGTCGGCGCGGCCGAGCCGGATCTGGTCGATGCCCATGGCGATGCCCTCGTTGCCCGACGCACAGGCCGACACAGGGCACTGGACCGGGCCCTTCGCGCCGACGTACAGGCTGACGTTCGCCGCGGGTGCGTTGGGCATCAGCATCGGTACGGCGAGCGGGGAGACGCGGCGGAAGCCCTTCTCCTTGAGCAGATCGTAGTTGGACAGCAGCGTCTGCACCCCGCCGATGCCGGACGGCAGCGCGACGCCCGTCCGCTCCGGGTCGGGAGCGCTGGCGTCGAGACCCGAGTCGGCCCACGCCTCCATCGCGGCGACCATCGCGAGCTGCGACGACCGGTCGAGACGGCGGGCCTTGACGCGCTCGAGCACATCGGTCGGTTCGACGGCGGCGGTGCCGGCGATCTTCACGGGGATGTCGTCGACCCAGTCGGCCTCGATCCGACGCACGCCGGACCGCCCGGCGAGCATCGACTCCCAGGTCGACGCGACGTCACCGCCGAGCGGATTGGTCGTGCCGATTCCGGTGACGACGACTTTCGTACGACTCATACGTCGTGACTCCTCAGGCGCCTTGTGCGCGCTCGATGTACGCGACCGCGTCGCCGACCGTCTTCAGGTTCTTCACGTCGTCGTCGGGGATGGTGACGCTGAACTTCTCCTCGGCGGCGACGACGACCTCGACCATCGACAGGGAGTCGACGTCCAGGTCGTCGGTGAACGACTTGTCGAGGGCGACGTCATCCGCAGGTACGCCGGCGACCTCGTTGACGATCTCGGCGAGGTCGGAGCGGATCTCTTCGGTGGTGGCCATGGATGGTCCTTTCGCGTTGTGCATGGTGGGCAAATCTACTGGGTCAGGGGATGATCACGACTTGCGCCGCGTACACGAGGCCGGCGCCGAACGCGATGAACAGTGCGCTCTGGCCGCTCTTGGCCTCGCCGTCTGCGATCATCCGCTCGAGGGCGAGCGGGATCGACGCGGCCGACGTGTTGCCCTGCTCGGCGATATCGCGGGCGATCGCGACGTTCTCGGGCAGCTTCAGCGTACGAGCCATCGCATCGGTGATGCGCATGTTGGCCTGGTGCGGTACGAAGACGTCGAGCTCCGTCGGGTCGACTCCGGCGCGATCGAGTGCCTCGCGGGCGGTCTTGGCCATCTCGAACGACGCCCAGCGGAAGACCGGGTTGCCCTCCATGTGCAGGGTCGGCCAGCGCAGCTCGTCGTCGGCGAAGACGTCGTCCCATGACCTGGTCTGGGTGATGTATCCGGCCTTGTCGCCGTCGGATCCCCATACGACAGGGCCGATCCGAGGAGTGTCGGACGGACCGACGACGACCGCTCCCGCGCCGTCGGCGAAGATGAAGGCGGTCGAGCGGTCGTCCGGGTTGGTGATGTCGCTGAGGCGCTCGACGCCGATCACGAGCGTGTGCTCGCTCGTACCGACGCGGACCATGTCGGATGCGAGCGAGAGCGCGTAGCAGAACCCCGCGCACGCTGCCGAGATATCGAACGCCGCGGCGGGGGAGCAGCCGAGCTCGTCTGCGATCGTGGTCGCCACGGCGGGTGTCTGCATCAGATGGGAGACAGTCGCGACGATCACGCAGTCGATGTCGCTCGCCTCGAGCCCGGCGGCGGCGATCGCGTCCCGGGCCGCCGACACCGACATCATCTGCACTGTCTCGTCGGGCTCGGCGAAACGCCGCGTCGTGATGCCCGAGCGCGTGCGGATCCAGTCGTCGCTGGAGTGGATGCGGTCGATGATGTCGGAGTTGGGCACGATGCGTCGCGGCCGATACGCGCCGACGCCGTGGATCCCGCTCGCCCGGACGTTGGGGGAGATGCCGAGGTGTGTCATGCGGTGCCCTTCGGTTCTGTCGAGTCTATCGGCGATGCATCGGCATGCTTCCCGACGAAGGCGCGGGCGTCGTCGAGGTCGTCGGGCGTCTTGAGCGCGAACGTCTCGACACCCTTCATGGCCCGCTTCGCGATGCCGGTGAGCGTGCCCGACGGCGGAACCTCCAGGAGCCCCGTGACTCCGAGGTCGACCATCGTCTGCATGCAGAGGTCCCAGCGAACCGGAGTCGAGACCTGAGATACCAACCGCTGCAGCACCTCTCGCCCTTCGTGTACGACGGTGCCGTCACGGTTGGAGAGCAGCCGGGCGCGAGGGTCGTGCGTGGTGATCGAGACCGCGAGCTTGGCAAGCCGGTCGACGGCCGGTGCCATGTGCTCGGTGTGGAAGGCGCCGGCGACCGACAGCGGGATCAGTCGTGCCTTCGCCGGTGGGTTGTCGGCCAGCTGCTCGAGCTGCTCGACCGTGCCCGCGGCGACGACCTGCCCCGGCCCGTTGTCGTTCGCGGCGGTGATGTCGAGCTCCGCGAGCCTGGTCAGCACCTCGTCGCGGTCGCCGCCGAGGACGGCGGTCATCGACGTCGGACGGTGCGCGGACGCGGCGGCCATCGCATTGCCCCGCTCGCGTACGAACACCATGGCCTGTTCGGCCGTGATGGCACCGAGACCCGCTGCCGCCGTGATCTCACCGACGCTGTGACCCGCGGCGGCACCCACCGCGCCGAACGCGTCGGCCGGGTGCGGGAAGAGCGCGAGCGCCGCGACGAGGCCGGTGCCGACGAGCAACGGCTGCGCGATCGCCGTGTCGCGGATCGTCTCGGCGTCGGCCTCGGTGCCGTAGTGCGCGAGATCGACGCCCGCGACCGTCGAGAGCCAGTCGATGCGGGCGGCGAACGCGGGCTCCTCGAGCCACGGAGCGAGGAACCCCGGCTTCTGAGCACCTTGACCGGGGGCGACGATGACAAGCACGAGATACAGCCTGCCCTGTGCGAGTCCGACAAGGCGGTGCGCGTACCGACGAAAATGTCGCGAGATCGTTGGTCGTTTCCAACAACCGGTGGCGGTCAGTCGGTCGAACGCAGGCGTCCGAGCGTGATCGCGATCCGGAGGGTGTACGCGTCGCGCGGCGACAGCGGGTCGAGATCGGTCACCGCTGCGGTCTTGCGCAGTCGGTAGCGGACGGTGTTGGGGTGGACGAACAGCAGCCGTGCCGTCGCCTCCACCGAGCACCCCGACTCGACGAATGCCGCGACCGTCTGCAACAGGACGCCGTCTCCCGAGCGCAGCGGCGTGTAGACGTCGTCGACGAGCGCGCGGCGGGCGTGTCCGTCGCCGGACAAGGCGCGCTCGGCCAGCAGGTCGTCCGCGTGCACCGGCCGCGGCGCATCCGGCCATCCGGGCGCCGCACGGAGTGCCGCCGCGGCCGCGCGGGCCGATGCCGTCGCCGCCTGCAGGTCGGGTACGCGCGGGCCGAGGACCACCGCGCCGGGTCCGAACTCGTCGCTGAGCGTCTTTGCGGCCTTGTCGGGGTGGTCGACCCCACCGAGGATCACCACCAGACGTTCACCCTGCACCGAGCACATCACGTCGACACCGAGCCGGCGTCCGGCCCGGCGTACGTTGGCGATGACGGCCTCGGCGGCCAGCCCGAGGTCGGCCTGCGGCGGTGGGCCCATCAGGACCGTGACGTCGCCGGCAGAGGTCCAGCCGAGCGCCGCCGCACGAGAGCCGAGTGACTCGTCGGACTCTGCCCGCAGCACGGTGTCGACGACCAGTGCCTCCAACCGTGCATCCCAGGCGCCGCGTGACTCGGCGGCACGCGCGTACACCTCCGCTGCGTCGAAGGCGACCTCGCTCGCGTACAGCGAGACCGCCGAGCGGACGGTAGCGCCGTCGGCGGGTCCGCAGATGTCGTCCGCTCGCGCATCCACCACGCTGATCGTCGTACGCACGAGAGCGACCGTCTGCTGGAGGCTGACGACGCGCGCCATGGCGTCGGGCGCGACGGAGAAGATGTTCGGCACGGGTTGCTGGCCCGTGGGATCCCGGAACCATTCGATGAAGGCGATGATGCCGGAGTGTGCGACCGAGCTGATCCAGGAGCGGTTCTCCGCGCTCAGCTCGTGGAACCAAGGGTAGGTGCGCTCCATCGCTGCAACGGCGGCTGTTGTCAGGTCGCCGACCGACCGGTTCAGCTCCGCGGCGAGCTCGGCCCGCGAACGCCCGCCCACGGCGCTACTCACGCGGCGTGTCGACGGACTCCGCCGCAGGACCCGCTCGTTCGAGGTTCTCGCTCCGCCTGGTCGGTTGACCGGTGACCTTGGCGCCGATCCACACCGAGACGACCGCGATCACGGCGCCGCCGATGTCGTCGGCGACGTAGTGCCAGCCGAAGTAGAGAGTGGCCAGAACGGTGCCGACGAGATACACCCACGCGATGTTGCAGAGCCATCGCGACATGCCCGACTGGTGGAACAGCAGGCACACGGTGAGTACAACGGAGACGTGCAGCGACGCGAAGCCGGCGACCCCCCTGCGACAGAGTGGGGTCGTCGAGATCGCTGACGAACTGGTTGCGACTCATCGTCAGCGCGTGTTGCAGGGTCGAGGCGCTGTTGTCGTCGAGCTCCCAGATGTACGAGGGGTACGCGATGCCGGGGCCGAGCGTGGGAAGCGCGTAGTAGCTGATGACGCCGAGAATCCAGTTCAGGCTCAACGCGGTGGCGGCCCACGCGCCGCGGCCGAGGTTCTTGCTCCACGCCACCATCGCGCCCAGGATCAGGACGTTCAGCGGAAGGTAGCTGATGTACCAGATGCCGAGGATGTGCGCGGCGATGTCGGTGCCGAGGACGTCGTGCAGGAAGAGGCTCGGTCGAGTGCCGAAGAACAGGAAGGCGTCGAACTGGTCGAGCTGGCTGTCGTAGTTGCGATCGGTGATCAGCGGCAGGAAGCTCTTGAGGTTTCGGTAGCTGACGTAGCAGGTGTAGAACGTGATCAGCCCGGCCGCGACGTACCCGCCGCGCTTCCACGACCAGTGTTCGCGCAGCACGTATCGGGTGTCGGGGACGATCCGCGCACACGACCAGAACGCGGCGACGAGCTTCCCGCGAACACCGGTGTACGAGTGGCTGGCCGCGACCGTGCGGTACGCGCGGGCGAACGCGCGGGGCAGCACATCGGCCGCGAGCATCCCGAGCCCGATCAGCGGGAGCCGGACGTACGCAGGGCCGAGGAAGCCCTCGGGGTCGGTGATCGGCCGGTCGAGCCTGGCCGCGACGATCATCGCGACCGCCGCGGACACGATCGAAACACAGACGATGAACGTGTACGGCCACGCCCGAAGCCACGTGAGCACACGTCTCACGACACCACGGCCTGAGGTCGGACTCGTGGTGTCAGCCGGGGACGGTGGCGAATCGAGCATGAAGCCACCATCTTAACCGTCTAGGTCGTGTCTGCTCATTCGGCGTCGATCAGGGAGCGGGTCTCCGCGCCCGATCCGGCAAGGCGCGGGAGCGACAATGGAGCCGATCCTCCCTTGAGCGACCGCAACGCGGCCGGTCGGGATGCGGAGGCACGCGAGCCGACGGTGGATGAGCAGACACGACCTAACTCGTGTAGGCGTCCATCCGGTTACGAGTCGTCGTTCACACCGTCAGGCGTCCGCGCCCTCCTGTGGAACTCCCGCGACCGCGGTCGGATCGTCGATCTGCAGGTCGTGGTACGCCTGCACGGCCGTGTCGTACTTGACCTTGCCCTCGGCCGCGAGCGTGTCGAGCGTTGCGACCACGATCGAGGCGGCGTCGACCTGGAAGAACCGACGTGCGGCGGCCCGGGTGTCGGCGAATCCGAACCCGTCCGTGCCGAGTGACTGCCAGGTCGTCGGAACCCACCGTGCGATCTGGTCGGGCACGGCGCGCATGAAGTCGCTCACCGCGATCGTCGGCCCGGTCGCGTCGGCGAGCGCCGACGTGATGTACGGCGTCCGAGCGTGCTCGCCGGGATGGTTGAGGTTCCACGACTCCGCGTCGGTGGCCTCGCGCGCGAGCTCGTTCCAGGACGTGACCGACCAGACGTCGGCGGCGACCGAGTAGCGGTCGGCGAGAATGTCCTGTGCCTCCAGCGCCCACGGCAGCCCGACACCCGATGCCATGATCCGCGCCTTCGGCGCGTCCGGGGAGAAGTCCGGTGCCGGCCGATAGAGGTATGCGCCCTTGAGCAGCGCCTCGACGTCGAGGTTCTCCGGCTCGACCGGCTGGACGACCGGCTCGTTGTAGGCCGTCATGTAGAAGATGACGTTCTCGCCGTGCGGGTGCTCGTCGGTCGCGCCGTACATGCGCTCGAGTCCGCGTTGCACGATGTGGCTGATCTCGAAGCCCCAGGCGGGGTCGTAGTGCACCACGGCCGGGTTCGTGCGGGCGATCAACGGCGAGTGTCCGTCCGCGTGCTGCAGTCCCTCACCGGTCAGGGTCGTACGCCCGGCGGTCGCGCCGATCAGGAAGCCGCGGCCGAGCTGGTCGGCCATCGCGTACATCCAGTCGCCGGTGCGCTGGAAGCCGAACATCGAATAGAAGATGTAGACCGGGATCATCGGCTCGCCGTGCGTCGCGTACGACGTGCCGGCGGCGATGGCCGACCCCATGGCGCCGAGCTCGCTGATGCCCTCGTGCAGGAGCTGGCCCTTGTCCGACTCCTTGTACGCGAGCAGCAGCTTGCGGTCGACGGACTCGTACTTCTGGCCGTGCGGGCTGTAGACCTTCGCCGTCGGGAACATCGAGTCCATGCCGAACGTGCGGAACTCGTCGGGCGCGATCGGCACGATGCGGTGCCCTATCTCGGGGTCCTTCATCAGATCGCGCAGCAGGCGTACGAACGCCATCGTGGTTGCGATCTGCTGTTTGCCCGAGCCGCCCTTCAGCTCTGCGTACACGGGGTCGCCGGGGAGCTTGACCGGCGTCGGGTCGACCTTGCGTTCGGGCACGGGGCCACCGAGCTGGCGTCGACGCTCGAGCATGTACTGGATCTCGTCGTTGTCGGCGCCCGGATGGTAGAACGGCGCGACCTCGGACTCGTCGATCGCCTGGTCGTCGATCGGCAGGAACAGCCGGTCGCGGAACTTCTTCAGGTCGTCCTTGGTGAGCTTCTTCATCTGGTGGGTGGCGTTGCGGCCCTCCAGCGCATCGATCGTCCAGCCCTTGATGGTCTGCGCGAGGATCACCGTCGGCTGGCCGGAGTGCTCGGTCGCGGCCTTGAAGGCCGAGTAGACCTTGCGGTAGTCGTGTCCGCCGCGCGGCAGCTTGGCGATGTCGTCGTCGGTGAGGTGCTCGACCATCTTCAGCAGCCGGGGGTCGGCGCCGAAGAAGTGCTCGCGGGCGTACGAGCCGTCCTCGACCGCGTACGTCTGGAACTGGCCGTCGGGCGTGCGGTTCATCTGGTTGACGAGGACGCCGTCGACGTCGCGGGCGAGCAGGTCGTCCCACTCGCGGCCCCAGACCACCTTGATGACGTTCCAGCCTGCACCGCGGAACGTCGACTCCAGCTCCTGCATGATCTTGCCGTTGCCGCGTACGGGTCCGTCGAGCTGCTGGAGGTTGCAGTTGATGACGAACGTGAGGTTGTCGAGCTCCTCGCGCGCGGCGACGCCGATCGCGCCGAGCGACTCGGGCTCGCCCATCTCGCCGTCGCCGAGGAACGCCCACACGTGTTGCTGGCTGGTGTCTTTGATGCCGCGATGCTGCAGGTAGCGGTTGAACCGAGCCTGGTAGATCGAGTTGATCGCGCCCTGGCCCATCGAGACGGTGGGGAACTCCCAGAAGTCGGGCATCAGACGCGGGTGCGGGTACGACGAGAGGCCCTGGCCGACTCCGTGCTGGACCTCCTGGCGGAACCTGCTGAGCTGGGTCTCGCTCATCCGGCCCTCGAGGAAGGCGCGGGCGTAGATGCCCGGCGACGCGTGGCCCTGGATGTAGATGTGGTCCCCGCCGCCCGGGTGCTGCTTGCCTCGGAAGAAGTGGTTGAACCCGACCTCGTACAAGCTCGCGGCGGACTGGTACGTCGCGATGTGACCGCCGACGCCGAGGCCCGGGCGGTTCGCCGCGGAGACCATGACCGCCGCGTTCCAGCGGATGTACGCGCGGATGCGCCGCTCGACGTACTCGTCGCCGGGGAACCACGGCTCGCTCTCGGGCGGGATCGAGTTGATGTAGTCGGTGCTGCGAAGGGCGGGAACGCCGACCTTGCTCTCGCGCGATCGCTCGAGCAGCTTGAGCATCACGTACCGCGCGCGGTCGCGGCCACGTTCGTCGACGAGCGCGTCGAGCGAGTCGAGCCACTCCTGGGTCTCGTCGGGATCGATGTCGGGCAGCTGGGTCGGCAGTCCCTCATGGATGACCGCAGGGCGTCGCTCTGGTGTGGATGCCACGGTGTTCCTTCCTTCTTCAGATGCCCACTGTGGTGAGGCACTGTCTATCTTGTCACCGCGCCGAATGTGTTTCACGCGGAGGGATCCCCGTCTCCGGTCAAGGAGCGCGGTCATTTCGGAAGCCGGATGGTCGCGATCCGGACTCTTCTGTCGGTTCGGTGGCGTTCCCGACGCCCTTAACCACTATGGTGTCCCCACGGAACCGGTCACCATGGCCGGCTCGGGACGAAGGAGGAATCGGTGAGCGCGACCGCGGACGACGCGGACAGCACCGTGATTGCGGATCGACTCGGGTTCGAACCCGATACCGTGGTGCAGGAGCTGGGCTGGGACGACGACGTCGATGACGGGCTGCGTGAAGCCGTCGAGAAGAAAACGGGCCATGAACTGGTGTACGACGACTATGGCAACGTCGTCGACGCGGTGTTGCTGTGGTGGCGCGATGGCGACGAGGACCTCGTCGACTCGCTGGTCGATGCGTTGACCGATCTGGTCGAGGGCGGTTCGATCTACCTCCTCACGCCCAAGGTCGGCCGGCCTGGGTACGTCGACAACACCGACATCGCCGAGGCGGCGCCGGTCGCAGGGTTGGCGACGACGACGACTCAGCCCGCGTGCGACGACTGGTCGGCCACCAAGTTGGTGACCCCTAAGTCCGCACCCGGCTCGCGGCGCTAACCTGGTGG
Organism: Solicola gregarius; assembly: GCF_025790165.1. Classification (GTDB taxonomy): domain Bacteria; phylum Actinomycetota; class Actinomycetes; order Propionibacteriales; family Nocardioidaceae; genus Solicola; species Solicola gregarius. The sequence continues at coordinate 114,902 of NZ_CP094970.1, read as the reverse complement.
CGGTGTAACTCGGAGTTGCACCTTCGCGACCACCGGGGAGCGCCATGGACAGCCGACCACTCGTACTCGCCCGCTCCGTCAAGGCGCTGGCCGGGACCCGCATCGTGCGGCCGTACGGACCGCGCACGCTCTACGGCCTGGCCAGCAGCCTGCTGCGTTGGGGCACCGGGCTCGCCGGGGGGTACGCCGCGCTCGCTGCGCGCTATCCCGACGAGACCGCAGTCGTCGACGACGCGGGCTCTCGTACGTTCGGTCAGCTGCATCGTGAGGCGAACGCGCTGGCCGACTCGCTTGCTCGGCTCGGCGTGGTGGAGGGTGACGGCGTTGCGGTGATGTGCCGCAACCATGGACTGTTCGTCGAGGCGAGCGTCGCGGTCAACCGGCTCGGCGCAGACGTTCTGTACCTCAACACGGCGTTCTCCGGGCCACAGCTCGTCGAGGTACTCGAGCGCCATCGGCCGCGGGCCGTCATCTACGACGACGAGTTCACCGGGCTCCTCGCCGATGCTCCCGGCGACATCGTGCGCGTGCGGGCGTGGGTCGAGGAGACGGTCGACTCCGAGGTCTCCACTGTGCAGGAGCTGATCCGGCGCGGGTCGTCCGCCGAACGTACGCCCCCCGAGCGGCAGGGTCGTTCGACGATCCTGACGTCGGGTACGACCGGCACACCCAAAGGGGCGAGCAGGGGAGCGGGCAGCATCGGCGCCGCCGCCGCGCTCGTCTCCCGCATTCCGCTCCGTCATCGGATGACGGTGCACATTGCCGCGCCGCTGTTTCACACCTGGGGCTGGGGTCATCTGAACCTCGGGATGCTGGTCGGGTCGACGCTGGTGCTGCGCCGACGATTCGAACCCGAGGACTTCCTCGAGACGCTCGAACGCAACGCCTGCGACGTCGCGGTCGTGGTGCCGGTGATGCTGCAACGCACGCTCGCACTCCCCGACGATCGCCGCGCGGCCTACGATCTGTCCAGCGTCGGCATCGTTGCGGCGAGTGGATCCGCGCTGCCGGGCGACGTGGGTCTGGAGTGGATGGACGCGTTCGGCGACAACCTCTACAACACGTACGGCTCGACGGAGTGCGCGTGGGCGACGATCGCGACTCCGGCCGAGCTGCGCGCACATCCCGGCACGGCTGGACGTGCGCCGGTCGGCACCGAAGTGCGGTTGTACGGCGACGACGACCGCGAGGTCCCGGCGGGTGAGACCGGACGCATCTTCGTGACCAACTCGATGCTGTTCGAGGGATACACCGGCGGCGGCGGCAAGCAGACGATCGGCGACGCGATGGCGACCGGGGACGTCGGGCGGATGCGCGACGGCCTGCTGTTCGTGGAGGGCCGCGACGACGACATGATCGTCTCGGGCGGCGAGAACGTGTTCCCACAGGAGGTCGAGGACTGCCTGATGCGTCTCGACGATGTCGTCGAGGTCGCGATCGTCGGGGTCGCCGACGACGAGTTCGGGCAGCGGCTGCGGGCGTACGTCGCGACTGTGGCCGGCGCGTCGCTCACCGAGGACGACGTACGCCAGCAGGTGAAGGACAACCTCGCGCGATACAAGGTGCCCCGCGACGTACGCTTTGTGGCGGCACTCCCGCGAAACGCGACGGGCAAGATCCTCAAGAAGGAGTTGGAATGACCCAGATCGGCGAGCAGGCACCAGACTTCACCCTCGCGAACCAGCACGGCGAGCAGGTATCGCTGAGCGACTATCGCGGATCGAAGGCGGTGGTGCTGGTCTTCTACCCGTTCGCCTTCTCCGGCATCTGCACCGGCGAGCTGTGCACGCTTCGCGATCGGCTTCCCGACTTCGACAACGACGACGTCGCCCTGCTCGCGGTGTCCTGCGACGCGATGTTCAGCCTCCGCGCATTCGCGGACGCCGAGGGGCTCACGTACCCGCTGCTCAGTGACCACTGGCCGCACGGCGCGGTGGCCAAGTCGTACGACAACTTCGACGAGGAGAAGGGCTGTGCGCTGCGCGGCACCTACCTCATCGACCGCGAGGGCGTCCTGCGCTGGAAGGTCGAGAACGGCCTTCCCGACGCGCGCGACGTCGACGAGTACGTCAGCGCGCTCGCCGCTGTTTGAAACGATCGCACCGATCTCGACCGACCAGACCTCTGGCGCACGCAGATCGGTCGAAATCGGCCCGAAATAGTGCCGGAAACGTATTGGCCTCTGGCGAGAGTCACGGTAGTGTAATCCTCGTTGTGGCCGCTGGTGACCCGAGACGCCGGCGGCCACAACCCATGTGTGCATACGGCTTGCGGATCGACCAGGTATGGTTGTGCGCCGTAGCGGGGGCGTATAGCTCAGCGGTAGAGCACCTGCCTTACAAGCAGGCGGTCACAGGTTCAAATCCTGTTGCGCCCACAGATACGACAAGGGCAGTGCCACGGCGGAGCCGTGGCACTGCCCTTGTCGTTGGAGCAACATGATGCAGGGAGGAGGAGCGGGCGGCGAGGAACGAGCCGTCCGCGACGACGGCTCCTGTTGCGCCTCGCGACGACGACTCCTGTTGCGCCCGCGTGCTGAGACCGCCGGCGAGTAGAGTCGCCGTCCTATGGGCGACAGTACGGTTCGTATCGGTGTGCTCACTCCGCATGTTGCGGCCGGCCCGGAGGTCGAGTTCGCAGCGATGGCGCCCGAAGTGGTAACCACTGTTGCCCGGGTTTCGGGCCAGGGCGCGGCCTCCAGCATCGCGACCGGGCCGAACCCGCTCGCGGCTCGCACGTTGACAGCGCCGGACCTGCTGGACGATGCCGCAGACAGCCTGGCCGCGGATTCGGTTGACGTGATCGGTTACGCCTCGACCAGCTCCGCGTACGCGATCGGCTTCGACGCCGAAATGGCAATCGTTTCAAGGCTTTCGCATCGAACCGGCATTCCGGTCGCGTCCACCTGCGCTTCGGCTGTGCTGGCGCTCCGCGTCCTTGATGTCGATCGGGTTGCGCTGGTGAGTCCACCGTGGTTCGACGACGAGGTCAATGACCTTGGCGCCGCCTACTTTCGAAGCCAGGACGTACAGGTCGTCTCATCGGTGTCGGCCGACCTCCCACGCGATCCACGACTGGTAGAGACCGCCGACGTGATCGCGTGGACAGCTGCGCACGCGCCGGATGACGCTGACGCGCTCTGGATCGCGGGGAACGGCTTTCGAACGGCGGCGGCGATCGACGCGCTGGAGGGTGTCATCGGACGCCCGGTCCTCACGGCGAATCAGGTGCTGCTGTGGGCTCTTCGTGCACACCTGGATGCCGCCTTCGATGTCAGCGGATACGGCCGGTTGTTCACGCGGGAACCCGCACAAGACGGTCTCTGATTCACCCTCCGTAGTGCAAGGGCACCAGGACGCGCGGGTCGTTGGTCCTGGTGCACCAGGGGGAAGACGGTCACAGCAGACGATGCCGGGCGCAGGGGTCACAAGGGAACGTTGGCGGTGCGTGAAATCGCGCCTCTTCCCTTAGCTGGCTGTCTGGAGTGATCAACAGTGGCAACAATTCTTTACCGGATCGGACGGTGGGCCTTCCGGCGCCGTCGGCTCGTGGCCGGTCTGTGGCTGGGTGCCGTCGTGCTGGCCGCGGCGGCCGCCGCCGTTGCGCCCTCCGGGCAGGAGGAAGACATCTCGATGCCCGGCACGGAGTCGCAGCAGGCGTTCGACCTGCTGGACGAGCGGTTCCCCGAGAGCAACTCCCAGGGTGCCGAGGCACGCTTGGTGTTCCAGGCCCCGGATGGGCAGCAGATGACGGCCAGCGATAACAGGTCGGCCGTCGAAGACACGCTCGGGTCGCTGGACGAGGGCGATCAGGTCGCATCGATCAGCGACCCGTACGAGGACGGCGCGGTCAGCGAGGACGGGACCATCGCGTACGCCACGATCACCTACACCGACGATGCCGTCGATCTGACGGGGCCGACGAAGAGCGCGCTCGAAGACGCCGCCGACCAGGCCCGGGACGCGGGGATCACCATGGAGATCGGTGGCTCGGCCCTGGATGCGGAAGTGGAACCCGGCGGTACGACCGAGATGATCGGCGTGGCGGTCGCGGCGCTCGTCCTCGTCCTCACCCTCGGGTCGCTGGTCGCGGCCGGACTGACGCTGCTGACGGCCTTCTCTGGGGTGGCCATCGCCTTCGGTCTGGTCTCCGCGCTGGCCAGTCCGCTTGGCCTGACGTCCACCGTCGCCATCCTGGCGCTGATGCTGGGGCTGGCGGTCGGAATCGACTACGCGCTCTTCATCACCTCTCGCTTCCGCGACGAGCGCGCCAAGGGCAGCGACCCCGAGGAAGCCGCCGGCGTGGCCGTGGGCACGGCGGGCTCCGCCGTCGTCTTCGCCGGCGCAACCGTCATCATCGCCCTGGCCGGGCTGGGCGTCGTCGGAATCCCCGAGCTCACCAAGATCGGTCTGGGAGGCGCGGGTGCCGTCGCCCTGGCCGTACTCGTCGCACTGACCCTGGTCCCCGCCCTGCTGGGAGCCTTCGGCCGGCGGGTTCTGTCCCGCGCCACCCGGAGGGCCGCCCGCAGGGCCGCCCGGACGGGCGGTGATGGCCCGAACCCGGCGCCCACCGCGACCGGCCGATCCGGGCTCGGGGCCCGCTGGGCGCGGTTCGTCCTGCGTCGCCCGGTTGCCGTGCTGATGGTCGGCGGACTCGGTCTGCTCGCCGTCGCTATACCCGCGCTGAGCCTCCAGCTCGGACTTCCCGGAGACGAGTCCAAGCCGGTGGAGACCACCCAACGCCGTGCGTACGACCTGCTGTCGGAAGGCTTCGGCCCAGGGTTCAACGGCCCGCTGACCGTGGTCGTCGATACGTCGAAGTCCGCGGACCCGCAGGCCAGTACGGACGAGGTGGTCGAGACCCTACGGGGACTGGACGGTGTCGCGTCGGTCGATGATCCGGTGTTCAGCGAGGCCGAGGACACGGCCGTTCTCACGGCGGTGCCGGAAACGGCGCCGAGCAGCGGCGAGACGAAGGATCTGGTGGAGGAGATCCGCAGTGAGGTCGCCGGCGTCGAGACCGACACAGGTGCCGACATCCTGGTGACGGGCACCACTGCACTGAACATCGATGTCTCCGAAGCCATGTCCGACGCCCTCCTCCCGTACCTGACCGTGGTCATCGGACTCGCCGTGCTTCTGCTGATGGTGGTGTTCCGTTCGATCCTGGTCCCGATCAAGGCCGCGCTCGGCTTCTTGCTGTCGGTGGGTGCCGCCTTCGGTGTCCTCGTCGCCGTGTTCCAGTGGGGCTGGGGGGCAGATCTGATCGGCATCGAGCAGACCGGGCCCGTCATGTCGCTGATGCCGATTCTCATCATCGGAATCGTGTTCGGGCTCGCGATGGACTACGAGGTCTTCCTGTTCACCCGGGTGCGGGAGGCCTACGTCCATGGCGCGTCGCCCGACGAGGCGATCGTCCACGGGTTCCGGCACAGCGGACGTGTCGTGGCGGCAGCGGCGATCATCATGTTCAGCGTGTTCGCCGGGTTCATCGGGATCCACAGTCCCACGATCCAGACGATGGGGGTCGGCCTGGCCTTCGCCGTGGCCTTCGACGCCTTCGTGGTACGGATGGCGATCGCACCCGCCGTCCTGGCGCTGCTCGGTCACCGAGCGTGGTGGCTGCCCCGTATCCTGAACCGTGTGTTGCCGAATGTGGACATCGAGGGTGAAGCACTGAGCAGGCAGGTCCCGGATTCCGCGACCGAGCCGATCGCAGCGGTGCAACGGCACCCCGTCGCATAGCGCCGACGGCCATGACGAACACGGATGGCTCCCTCCCGCCACCACCCGGATCGTGGTGGCGGGAGGGAGCGATCATCGCGACGGCGTTCGCGCTGTGTCTGCTCGGCGGCGTGGTGCAGATCGACGACACGTTGTCGGCGCCGCCGGCCGCCGCGTACTTCATCGCCGTGGTGTCTTGCGCCGCACTGCCGGTGCGGCACTGGGCGCCCCTGGCCGCCATGGCGGCCACGACGGTGTGCGGCATGCTGGTCGCGCCGTTGGGCCTCCTCCTGACCCCGCCCATCGTGGCACCCGCCGTGATCACCGCCTACGCACTCGCCGTGCGTGCCGAACGGCGGGTGGCGACCAGGGCCTTGCTCGCGTCGGCGGCGCTGCTCGTCGCCACCGGCTTGTTCGGGGACCTCTCGTGGCAGGACGCGAGCAGGCTGGGACTTGTCGCGGCGTGCCCGCTGGTGGCCGGCGTGCTCGGTCACTCGACGCAGACCCGACGGGCGTACCTGACGGCCATGGAGGAGCGGGCCCGACAGGCCGAGAAGAGCCGGGAGAGCGAGGCGCGCCAGCGCGTTGCCGAGGAACGGGTACGCATCGCCCGGGAACTGCACGACCTCGTGGCCCATCAGATCACCCTGGCCAACGCGCAGGCCACGGTGGCCGACCACGTCTTCGACGCCCGTCCGGAGCAGACCCGCAAGAGCCTGAAAGAGCTCGTCGAGACCACCAGCAATGCGCTCGACGATCTGCGGACCACTGTCGGTCTGCTGCGTCAGTCCGGCGACGCGGCCGCGCCCGCCGAACCCGCGCCCGGACTGTCCCGGCTTCCCCCGCTCCTCGAGTCATTCCGCCGCGCGGGTCTGGAGGTATCGGTGCACCAGGAGGGTACGGTCAGGCCGCTGCCACCGGGAGTGGACCTCACCGCCTACCGCATCATCCAGGAGGCACTGACCAACGTGACCAAACATGCCGGTACGGGGAGCGCCCAGGTGCGCCTCGCCTGGGAACGCGACCGCGTGACCATCACCGTCGCCGACGACGGAAGGGACGTCCCTACGGAGCCGAGTACATCCGCGGTGTCGGCTCGTCCGCCTGGCTACGGTCTGATCGGGATGCGTGAACGTGCCACCGCGGTCGGGGGAGACCTCTCCGCGGGTACGCGTCCGGGGGGCGGCTTCCTCGTCTCCACCCACCTGCCCCTCGGCGCAAAGGACACGATGCGGCGGACTGAGCGAGCAACGATCGGCGAAGCGCGGAGGGCCGACGCAGCGACGAAGGACGTACGGACGGACGACGGAGAGGCCGGTGATGCGCTGTGACGCTCCGAGTACTGCTCGCCGACGATCAGGCCCTGTTGCGCGAAGCCTTCCGGACGCTTCTCGACACCGCCGACGACATCACCGTCGTGGGCGAGGCCGCCGACGGCAGGGAGGCCGTGAGACTCACCCGGGAGCTGCGCCCGGATGTGGTGATCATGGACATCCGGATGCCCGAGATGGACGGCCTCCTCGCCACCTCGGAGATCTGCGCGGACCCGGAACTGCGTGCCAGCCGCATCCTGATCCTCACCACGTACGAGACCGACGAGTACGTCGCCCAGGCGCTGCGCGCCGGCGCCGCCGGCTTCATCGGCAAGGGCATCGGTGCCGAGGACCTGCTGGACGCCGTGCGTACGATCGCCGACGGGGACACCCTCCTGTCACCCGCCGCGACCCGCACCCTGGTCGCCCGTTTCCTGGCCACGCCGGCCGACGCCCTGCCGCGCGAACCCGAACGGCTCGCGGCGCTCACCCCGCGCGAACGCGAGATGGTGGCCCTGGTCGCGACCGGCCTGTCCAACGACGAGATCGCCGAGCGGATGTTCCTCAGCCCGTTCACCGTACGGGCTCACGTGCAGCGCGCCATGACGAAACTGCAGGCGCGCGATCGCGCGCAACTCGTCGTCATCGCCTACCAGACGGGCCTGGCCCAGGCCGCCCCCGACGGCGGCCCCGATCTCCTGCGGTAGTTCGACGGCCGTGTTCTCGTCGACTCGCCCTGTCCGACAGGCGTACAGTTTTCCGATGTGAGACCTGCACGGTGACGTCGCGCCACCGGTGAGCGAGGACGACAGAGCGGAGCAATGATGTGCGCATCGAGGAGTCCGGATTTCGTCGAGGCGATAGCGCGGGGGTTCGAGGTCATCCGTAGCTTCGACGGGGCGCCGTCCCAGACCCTGCGCGAGGTGTCGGAGCGGGCTGCTCTGGCACGACCCACCGCCCGCCGAGTCCTGATCACCTTGGAGGAGTTGGGCTACGTGCAAGCCGACGGCGGCCGGTTCGAGCTCACCCCGCGCGTTCTCGCGCTCGGCGTCGCGTACTACGCGGGCGCCGACTTCTGGTCTGGGGCGGTATCGCGACTGAGGCGGCTCGTCGAGCTCACGGGAGAGTCGTGCTCGATCGCGCAGCTCGACGGCTCGGACATCGTGTACGTCGCACGAGTCGCAGTGCCGAAGCTCGTCACGCTCTCGGTGGCCGTGGGCACGAGGTTCCCTGCACCGCAGACATCCTTGGGCAAGGTGCTGCTCGCGAACCTCGAGCCGGGGGATCTTGACTCGGTCCTCGCCGAGCCATCGCGCTCGGGCGTCGAGGCCACCTGGCAGCCGACGCGAGGGGAGCTCGATGCCGTACTCGCCGAGGTACGTGAGAACGGGTGGGCCGTCTCCGATCAACAGCTGGCCCCCGCCATTCGCTCGGTGGCGGCACCCATCCGTCGGGCGGATGGTTCCGTGTTCGCGGCGGTCAACGTGAATGCGCACGCGGGGGAGACTCCGGTCGCCCGGCTCACGGACGAGCACCTGCCCCATCTCCTTCGTACGGCCGGCGACCTGAGCGTCGACTACGCGTTGCGCGCCCGGATCCCCGCCGCCGCGGCGAGCTATTGACTTGTTCGAGCGGTCGAACCTATCGTGAGTGTCCGCTGTGCGGATGATTGTCCGGAGGAGGCCAGATGCCGAGACGCGATGCTGCTCACCCGGAATCGGCGGCAACCGGCCCGTTGGGCGGACTGCTCGTGGCCGACTTCTCCCGTGTTCTGGCCGGGCCGTTCGCCACGCAGATCCTCGGAGACCTGGGAGCCGACGTCGTGAAAGTCGAGGCGCCGGTCGGCGACGAGACCCGCGACTGGCGCCCACCCGAGCGAGAAGGCGTGTCCACCTACTACCTCGGCGTCAATCGGAACAAGCGCGACATCGTCTTGGACTTCCGCGTCGACGAGGACCGCGCGCTTGCACAGGAACTCGCCGGACGCGCCGACGTCGTGATCGAGAACTTCAAGCCGGGTGGGCTGAAGAAGTTCGGCCTCGACTACGAGACGGTCAGTGCGACGAACCAGCGGGTCGTCTACGCCTCGATAAGTGGGTTCGGTAGTGCGGGCGGTGCACACCTGCCCGGATACGACCTCATCGTCCAGGCCATGTCGGGTCTGATGAGTCTCACGGGCGATCCCGATGGTCCTGCGTACCGCTCGGGCGTATCGGTCTTCGACGTCATGAGCGGCATGCAGTCCGTGATCGGGATCCTCACAGCGCTACGTCATCGGGACGCGAACGGAGAGGGACAGCACGTCGAGGTGAACCTGCTGTCGACGGCGCTCGCCGCCATGGCGAACCACTCGTCGACCTATGTCGCCGGTGGTGAGATCCCTTTCCGGATGGGAAATGCGCACCCGAGCCTGTTCCCGTACGAGCCGCTGCCCGCCTCGGACACGGAGCTGGTGATCGTCGCTGCCAACGACCGGCAGTTCGCCACCCTTGCAAACACCCTCGGCATACCCGGCGTTGTCGACGACGAACGCTTCGCGACGACCGATGCCCGCAATCGCAACCGAGGCGAGCTCCGTCCGCTCCTCGTCGAGGCGCTCTCGACCGCCACGGCGGCCGACTGGTTCCGTCGGCTCACCGAGGCCGGGATCGCGTGCGGGCCGGTGCAGACGATCGACGGCGGCGTAGCGCTTGCCGAGCAGCTCGGGCTCGAGCCGGTCGTGACGGTGGGGGAGGGCGACGATGCTGTCCCGATGATCCGCAACGCGATCACGTTCTCGAAGACACCGCCGCAGTACCGCACATCTCCACCCGCGCTCGGTGAGCACGCCGCCGAGCTACGCGAGTGGTTGCGCAAGCCCAGGGGAGTGGCATGACCGACCAGCGCTCCTATCCGACGGGCATCGGCACCTCGTCCACCGACTCGATCGAGCTGCTCGGCCTGGATCTCGCGTCGGATGTCCTCGGCAAAGTGAGCTTCGGTGAGCTCGCGTACTGGCTGGCGACCAAGCGCCGCCCGACGCCGGGTCAGCTTCGGGTGTTCGAGGCGGTCCTCGTATCGCTCGCCGACCACGGGTACACGCCGACGGCGATCGCGGCCCGCATGACGTACTACTCGGCGCCCGAGTCCGTGCAAGGAGCGATAGCGGCCGGTCTTCTCGGCGGCGGTTCACGATTCCTGGGTGTCACCGAGGACACTGGGCAGTTCCTGGCGGCCATCGTGAAGCCGCTCGGTGACACGAGCGCGTACGCCGACGCCGACTGGGACGCGGTCGCGCTCGATACCGTAGCGACCGCGAAAGCCGAAGGCAGCAAGGTGCCCGGGCTCGGCCATCCCGTGCACAAGAACGGCGACCCGCGTACGCCGGTGATGTTCCAGATCGCCCGCGAGGCAGACGTCTACGGACCGCAGCTGTCGCTGTTCGAGGCGATCGGCCGGACCCACGCGCAGGTGCTCGGGCGTACGTTGCCGCTCAACGGCGCCGGAGTCGCCGGAGCCGCGCTGGCCGACGCCGGACTGCCCCTCGCGCTCCTGCGCGGTTTCGCCCTCCTGGCACGCACGGCCGGGCTCATCGGCCATCTCGCCGAGGAGCAGTCCGATCCGGTCGCACCCTCGATCTACATGGAGGTCGACCGAAACGCCCGTTACGTCGCGCCGGAGCACTAGCCGTCCGGCCCTCGGTCGAAGGAGAGGTACATGGCAACGCTGAGTGCGGTGCTTGCGACTACGCACCACCCGTTCTTCTACAAGGCAACCGAGCTCACCCCGCGCGAGGATCAGCTGCCTCAGGCAGGGGAGTGGAAGGCCAAGGTCGCGGCGTATCAAGAGACCCTGACCGCCGCCGAGCCCGAGCTGCTCGTCATGGTCGGCTCGGACCACTTCCACCAGTTCTTCTACGACAACTACCCGACCTTCCTGATCGGCAAGCAGCCGCGGTACGACGCGACGTTCTACAACGAGATCCGCGAGTTCAGCCTGCCGACGTACGAACTCGAGGGACATGAGGAGCTGTCGGGATACATGTTCCAGGGGCTGCTCGATCGCGGCTTCGACCTCTCCATCTCGCATGAGCTGAAGCTCGACCACTCGATCATCTGCCCGATCATCACGACCAGGCCGCAGGCAGACCTGCCGATCGTACCGATCTACACGAACATCTTCGCGCCCCCGCTGCCGAGCCCGAAGCGCTTCTACGACCTCGGCCGCGCGATCCGCGAGATCATCGACGAGTACCCGAGCGACAAGCGCGTCGCCGCAGTCGGCAGCGGTCACCTCTCGCTCGAGCTCGGAGGCCCTCGGATGTTCGGGGAGCACGGTCCCGACCCCGCGTGGGACGTCCAGGCGATCCAGTGGCTCGCGAACGGTGACATCGACGCGATCCTGGCGAACGTCACCTGGGAGTCGATGTCGAAGTCGGGCAACGCGACGCCCGGCTTCCTCGACCTTATTCTGATGCTCGGTATCGCGGGGCCGGAGCCCGCGTCGTACGTGGACGACCTCGACCTTTTCCACACGCGGGAGATGTACGTGACGTGGTACCCGGACGGGGACCCCCGCGACCGGGCCGCGACCGCTGAGGCGGAGATTCCCGAGGCGGTGCGGGCATGAGCAAGTACGCCGTCAACAAGTTCCTCTTCCAGGTCGACCGCGACCCCGAGCTGCTCGCGAAGTACAAGGCCGACCCCGAGGCCATGGTCGCCGAGTGGCAGGCGGAGTACGCCCCGTACCTCGGCTCGCAGGGGCAGCGTGTCGAACGTACCTCCTGGGTCAGGCTCGAGCCCGCCGAGCGCACGGCGCTTGTGGACCACGACTATGTCGCGCTGTTCGAGATGGGCGTCCACTACTTCCTCACCCTGACGATCTTCATCGGGATCTACGACGAGGACTACATGGAGCGCGGCGGCCCGCTCGCATTCCAGCACGAGTACGCAAAGAAGCTCGAGCACTGGCTCGGCAAGGACTACCCCAGCGTCGCCTGCTGACGCCGGTCGATGAGGAGCAAGACATGACCGAGACATTCGTGCCCGAGCCCGGGCGCCCGATCGTCTTCAGGAACGGCACTGTCGTCACGATGGACGACGCGCGTACCGTCCACGACCGAGCCGACGTGCTCGTGGTCGATGGTCGTATCGCCGAGGTTGGGCCGGCTCTGCAGGCCCCGCAGGGCACCTATGAGATCGACGCGTCGGGCGGAATCGTCATGCCCGGCATGATCGACACCCATCGGCACATGTGGCAGACCGCGATGCGGGCGTACGGTGCCGACTGGACGCTCACGCAGTACTTCGTGTGGTACTACCTCGAGCACGGCAAGGCGTTCCGGCCGCAGGACTACTGGGCCGGCAACGCTCTCAGCACGCTCGACGCGATCGAGTCGGGCATCACCACGACGGTCGACTGGTCGCACGGCCTGCAGTCTGTCGAGCACGCAGAGGCTGCCATCGACGCTCTCGTGCGGTCGCCCGGCCGGTACGTGATGGGTTTCGGCAACATCTTCGCCGGCCCGTGGGAGTGGACGGCGGACCCCGCGTACCGGGCGCTGATCGAGCAGTCGATCGACGACTCGCGGCTGGCCGGCGTGCAGCTTGCGTTCGACGTCACGGGCGACCCCGAGTTTCCCGAGAAGGCGGCGTTCGAGGTCGCCCGCGACCTCGGCGTGACGGTGACGACCCATGCGGGTGTCTGGGGCGCGACCAACGACGACAGTGTTCGGTTGATGCACGAGCACGGCTTCACCACGCCCGGCACGGTGTATGTGCACGCGGCAACCCTCAGCGAGGACTCGTACCAACGCATCGCGGCGACCGGGGGCGTGGTCTCGCTCTCCACCGAGAGCGAACAGAGCTGCGGCCAGGGCTATCCGCCCTCGCATGCGTTGCGTGAGCACGACATCCCCGTCTCCCTTTCGGTGGACACGAGCGTGTGGTTCAGCGCCGACCTGTTCTCGGCGATGCGTACGACGCTCGGCGCCGACCGGACATGGGAGCACCTCACTGCGCACCAGGAGGGTGAGACGATCACCAACTCGCACCTTCGTTCGCACCACGTGGTCGAGTGGGCGACGCGCGGTGGCGCGAAGGCGCTCGGGAAAGAGGGCGAGCTCGGTTCGCTCGAGCCGGGAAAGCTCGCCGACGTCGTCCTGCTGAAGAACGATGACTCGCCGACGATGTTCCCGATCGTCAATCCCTACGGGCATATCGCGATGCAGGCCGGACGCGGCGACGTACACACGGTCCTCGTCGGCGGCGAGGTGAAGAAGCATGAGGGCAAGCTCGTCGGTGTCGACCTCCCCGCGTTGCGCTCGGCGCTGGCAGACACAGTCGACCACCTTCGCTCGACCCTCGGCGAGGAGACGTGGGCGTCCGGCATGAACCCTGCGATCCCGAAGACGAAGGTGCTCGACAACCCGTACATGTACACCGAGTACCGCACCGATGCGACGCACCGGGCGTACGAGACGCGGGCGCCCGCCTCGGTCGGTGACGAGGCCGACTGATCGCTTCGGGGGTCGTACGCGGCGTCGTGCTCGACGGCGGACCGACACTCGTGGGAAGGAAACGCGATGGCAACGATCGCGATCTACGGCGGTAACGGATACGCGGGGGACGCGATTCGGGCCGAGGCGGTGGGCCGCGGGCACGAGGTCGTGGCGGTCAGTCGCTTCGGCTCGGCGCGCAGCGCGGACGCGGCGGCGTACGCCCTTGCCGGCGACATTCACGACCCCGTGTCCGTGGCGCAGATCGCCGAGCGCGCAGACGTCGTCGTCGTGTCGATCCCTGGCAACGAGATCGAGGGCAAGCTGCTCGTCGAGGCCATCCCCGGCCTACTCTCGGCGGCCGACCGCCATGGCACCCGCGTCGGCATCGTCGGCGGGTCGGGCACGCTCCTCGCCTCCGAGTGCGGCAACCGTCTGATGGACACCGACGACGTCCCGCCGACCGCGATGCCCTCGTCGAAGGGCCAGGCCGCGGTCCTCGATCTATTGCACAGCAGCGGTGTCGGCTCGTGGTTCTACGTGAGCCCGCCGGTCGAGTTCGGTGCCCATACTCCCCAGCCCCCTGCCGGGTCCTATCTGCTGGGCGGTGACGTACTGCGATGCGACTCGAACGGAGAGTCGCGCTTGTCCGTCGAGGATCTCGCGCTGGCGGTCCTGGACGAGATCGAGCAGCCGAAGCACGAGAACGTCCGGTTCTCGGTCATCGGCGCGTACTAGTGACACCGAAAACCGCCCGCCCGGGCTATGGAGTCCGACCGGGGCGCGGCGTAGGGTGAGCGCGCCGCCGGCCGATCGAGGGGGCTGATCGAGATGTGGCTGACCGTATTGGGAGGAAGCGGGGGCATCCCTGCCGAGGGCGTGCCCTGCAGCGGTTATCTGGTCGAGCACGACGGGTTCCGGCTGCTCGTCGATCCTGGGTACGGCTCGGCCGTCGCGTTGCTCAGGCACTGCCGCGCCGCTGACGTCGACGCGGTGTTCGTGACGCACGCGCACCCGGACCATTGCGCCGACCTCAACCCGTTGCTGCGGATGCGGGTGATGGGTCGCGAGACGGCATCGCCGTTGCCGATCTACTGTCCGACGGGTGCGGTCGACCGGGTGCTCGCGCTCGAGCCGACCGCGAGCTACGACGAGGCGTACGAGCTGCATGAGTTCGGCCCGGACGACAAGTTCTCGATCGACGCGTTCGCAGTCGAGACGCGCTCGCTGCCGCATTTCACGCCGAACGCCGGCGTGCGGTTCACCATCGGCAGCCGCAGCCTCACGTACACCGGCGACTGCGGCCCGTCGGATGCGCTGATCGAGCTGGCGAGCGGCACCAGCCTGCTGCTCGCCGAGGCGACGTACCTCGACCACGTGCCCGACGAGCACCGCGGCTGTCTCAGCGACGCTGCCAGCGTCGGCCAGACCGCGACGAAGGCTCGAGCGGAGCGGCTCGTGCTGACCCACCTCTGGCCGGGTGCCAACCACGACGACGCGCGACGCGTCGCCGGCCATCAGTACGACGGCCGGATCGACGTCGCGCGTCCTCGTCTTGTCGTGCAGATCTGAGCTTCGGTACCTCAGGCGGGCTGCTCGGTACGTACCCGTCGGCTGGCGCCGACGGAGACCGTCGCCACTGCGACGGCGATGAGCACGAGCGCCGCGAGGAACGCTGAAGACATTCCGGTCGTCAACACTTCGTGCTGCCTGCCGATCGCGGTGGCTGCGGTGGGCTGTGCGTCGCGCGTGGCAGATCCGAACACCGACACCAGGACGGCGAGCCCGAGCGCTCCGCCGACCTGCTGCATGACGTTCAACAGGCCGGACGCCGCACCCGCGTCCTCGTGCGGTACGTCGGTGAGCCCCAGCGCGGTCAGGGGTACGAACGCCAGCCCGTTGCCGATGCCGAACAGCACCACCGAGAGGAGCACCGGTACGTACCCGGTGTTCGCGTCGATCATGACGAGCGGGATCAGTGCGACCGTTGAGATGCTCATTCCGGTCATCATCAGCAGCCTGCTGCCCAACCGCTCGACGAGCACCCGTGCCGACAACTGGGAGAAGAAGAGCAGTGCCGCCGTGAGGGGCAGGAACGCAAGTCCCGTCTCGACCGGCCCGTAGCCGTGCACGCGCTGCAGGAACTGGGTGAGGAAGAAGAACATCCCCATCATGGCGGCGACGAGCAGCAGTCGACTGACGTACGCGACCGCGCGATCGCGGTGTGCGAAGAGCCGCAGCGGCGTTATCGGCTGACTCGAGCTTCGCTCGATCGCGACGAACACCGCGAGCAGCGCGACGCCGAACGCGAGGGCTTCGATCGTCTCGGAGTTCTGCCACCCGTGCTCTGCGGCATGGACCAACCCGTACACGAGCGAGGTCACGCCGACCGTCGAGGCGGCTGCGCCGGCAAGGTCGAAGCGCCCGGAGTGGCGCGGTGAGCTCGGCAGGTACCGGGGCGCGAGCGCGATGATCGCCAGACCGACCGGCACATTGATGAAGAACGCCCAGCGCCAGGACAGCCATTCGGTGAGCATCCCACCGACCACCAGGCCGATCGCCGAGCCGCCGATGGAGACCGCGCTGTACCAGCCGAGCGCGCGGTTGCGAGCGCTTCCTTCGGGGTACGAGATGGTCAGCAGCGCGAGTGCCTGCGGTGCGGCGACCGCGGCGCCCAGGCCCTGGAGGCCGCGGGCGAGCAGGAGCAGCTCGGAGGTCGGCGCGAGGCCGCCGAGGAGGGAGGCGATCCCGAAGACGGCGACGCCGCCGATCAGGACGCGGCGTCGGCCGAGGATGTCACCGAGCCGGGCACCGAGCAGCAGCAGTCCGCCGAAGGCGAGCGCGTACGCGTTGAGGACCCACGACAAGCCGGACGCCGAGAACCCGAGATCGTCCTGCAGCGTGGGGAGCGCGACGTTCACGACGGTCATGTCGAGGACGACCATCAGCTGAATGCTGAGGATGAGCAGTAGTGCAATCGGCGACGGTCCGCGGGATCTCGCCCCGTCCGCGTCGATCGCCTGCGTGACATGAGTGGTCACAGGTATCTCCTTTGGGAGATGATGGAGTTGGGTAGACTAAGTGGAGGCCTCCTCCGGAACTATACGGAGGTAGCCTCCGGTTATGCAAGCGGATTCTGGGAAGTGATCGACATGGGCGGCGAGCCGGCGACCGCGCAACGCCCCAAGCGGGCCGATGCGCGCCGGAACTACGACGCGTTGCTCGATGCCGCGCGGGAGGCGTTCCGTACGCGCGGCACCGACGCGACGCTGGAAGAGATCGCCCGCGGGGCCGGTGTCGGCATCGGAACCCTGTATCGGCACTTCCCGACTCGGCTCGCGCTCGCCGAGGTCGTCTATCGCGAGGACGTCGAGGCTCTCGCTACCGCCGCGAAGGAGGCGGTGGCCGAGATGCCGCCCTGGGATGCGCTCGCCTCCTGGACCGACAAGTGGATGGGTGTGGTGGCCAGCAAGCGCGTGATCTTCGCCGAGCTCGCCGACGCGGTCGGTAAGAACTCCGAGCTCGTGTCCTACTGCAGGGACACCATGCGGAGCTCGGCCGACCTGGTACTGACGAATGCCCAGCGCGCCGGCGTCGCCCGCGACGACATCGATGCGGCCGACCTGCTTCGGCTCGTCGGCAGCATCGTGCACGTTCCGAACCCCGAGCCCGGGCAGATCCGTCGGCTCGGCGCTGTCATGCTCGACGGCGTACGCGTCTGACTCTCGCGGCCACGAGAATATCCGTTTGCGGCGCGTCGGCATCGGTTGACGGCTATCGTGCCCGGATCAGCGAACGGGGGAGCCATGATCCGATCAGCACCTGACAGCAAGCCTCGTATCCGTCTCGCCGCAGCTGCGGTCGCACTCGCGGTCGGACCCGCCGCGATGCTCGCGAGCAGCCCGACGTCGGTCGCGAGCGGCGCGTCTGCGACCTCGGATGCCGAGCGTCGCTTGGTGGTCGCTCCGGGGCGAATAGGTCCCGCCAAGGCCGGCATGACCGTGCGCCGCGCGATGCGGACGGGCATGTTCCGCCGCAACGTGCCGAACCCGCCCTGCGGTCGGATCAAGCTGCAGCCGAAGGGCGAACTGAAGCGGCACATGGACGCCGTCGTCGTACGCCACCGACTCGTCGAGATGGGCGTGTTCACGAAGAGACTTCGTACTCGCCAAGGCACGGGCGTCGGTACGCGCCTGCGCCGTCTCCGCAATGTGTACGGCAAGCGGCTCTCTCGCCCTCGCGAGGCCGGGTACGGTCAGTGGGCCGTGTTCGTCGATCGCAGACGACGGCACATCGGGTTTCTGCTCGGCCGGGCGTACGTCGCCGACGGAAGTCCCGGCCCTCGCCACAAGGTGACCTTCATGGCCGTGACCAAGGGCAAGCGCCCGAACCTCATGCGCGACGGTTGTTAGCCTCGCGGCGTGAGTACCCCGCGCCTGCACGAGATCATCTCCACGCTCGATGACCTCTATGATCCGAGCTGGGCCGACGACTGGGACGCCGTCGGTACGGTCGTCGGCGATCCCGACGACTCGGTCTCCAAGGTCCTGTTCGCTGTCGACCCCGTCCGGGCGGTGGTGGACGAGGCGATCGACTGGGGTGCGGACCTCATCGTCACCCACCATCCGCTGCTGCTGCGTGGCGTCAACAGCGTCGCCGCGACGACCCCGAAGGGCAAGGTCGTACATTCGCTGATCCGTTCCGGGATCGCGTTGCATACCTGCCATACGAACGCCGACTCTCCGCCCGGTGGCGTCTCTGCCGCAATGGCCGATGCGTTCGGCCTGGCGGACGTGTCGCCGCTCGATGCGGACGCCGCCGATCCGCTCGACAAGGTCGTCACGTTCGTGCCGCACGCGAACGCTCAGCAGGTCGTCGACGCGTTGGCGGCGGCGGGCGCCGGGAGCATCGGAGAGTACGACCGCTGCCACTTCGCGAGCTCCGGCACAGGTTCGTTTCGTCCCAGTGCGGCGGCGAATCCGACGATCGGTGTGTCCGGGCGCATCGAGGAGGTACCCGAGACGCGCCTGGAGATGATCCTCCCGCGAGCGGGACGTACGCAGGTGCTCGCCGCACTGCGGGCGGCGCACCCGTACGAAGAGCCCGCATTCGACCTGTTCGAGCTCGCCGAGATGCCGGGCGACCGGGGGAGTGGACGGGTCGGTGTCCTTCCTGAGCCCATGCCGCTGCGCGACTTCGCCGCTCGTGTCGTCGACGCGCTACCGGCCACCTCGAGTGTCGCGCGCGTCGCCGGTGACCCGGAGCGACTGGTGCGAACCGTCGCCCTCTGCGGGGGAGCGGGCGACTTCCTGCTCGACCGAGCGCGCTCGGTCGGTGCCGACGTGTACGTCACCTCCGACCTCCGGCACCATCCGGTGAGCGAGCTACACGAGCACGACGAAGCCCCTGCCGTCGTCGACGTTCCGCACTGGTCCGCCGAGTGGACCTGGCTGCCCGGAGCCGCGCGTACGCTTGCAGACCGACTGTCCGCCGAGGGCGCTACGGTGGAGACCCGCGTCTCTCGGGTCGTCACCGACCCGTGGGCCATGTACGTTCCATGGTCATCGACCGAGCCGAGCTGAGGAGCCAACGCTGAAAGCCGATCCGTCCGCGCAGCTCACCCTGCTGGACCTCCAGAGTCACGATGCCTCGCTCGCCCAGCTCGAGCGCCGCAAGCAGAACCTTCCCGAGCTCGCAACGCTCGAGGAGTACGCCGGCCGCCGTACCGAGCTCGACGGCCGACGCATCGAGGCCGAGACCACGGTGTCCGACCTCGAACGCGCTCAACGCAAGGCCGACGGCGAGGTCGAGCAGGTCAAGGCGCGCCGCGAGCGCGACCAGTCGCGACTCGACTCCGGTGCGATCACGAACCCCAAGGACCTCGAGAACCTTCAGCACGAGCTGGCGGCGCTGGAGCGCCGCATCTCGACCCTCGAAGACGAGGAGCTCGAGGTCATGGAGCAACTTCGAGAACGCGCAGCGCGACCTCGGTGCGGTCACGTCCGAGCTGTCCGAGATCGGTGGCCTGATCACCGAGGCGGAGGGCACTCGCGACAAGGCATTCGGCGAGATCGACGCCCAGCTGGCCGAGCTGACCGCCGAACGCGAGCTGACCGCGAAGGCCGTGCCGGACGACCTGCTCGCGCTCTACGGCAAGCTACGGTCGCAGTACGGCGTCGGGGCCGCCGCACTTCGCCAGCGACGCTGCGAAGGCTGCCGCCTGGAGCTCAACGCCGCCGACCTGCGCGAGATCGCGGCCGAGCCCGCCGACGCCGTCCTCCGGTGTCCCGAGTGCAGCCGGATCCTCGTACGTACGTCCGAGTCTGGACTGTGATGCCGGCTCGCAGGGTTATCGTCGAGGCCGACGGTGGGTCGCGGGGCAACCCTGGCGACGCGGCGTACGGCGCACTCGTCCGCGATGCCGACACCGGTGAGGTCATTGCCGAACGCGCGGAGACGATCGGCATCGCGACCAACAACGTCGCCGAGTACAGCGGCCTGATCGCCGGGCTCGAGCTGGTCGCCGACCACGTGCCCGAGGCCGAGGTCGAGGTACGCATGGACTCCAAGCTGGTCATCGAGCAGATGGCCGGGCGGTGGAAGATCAAGCACCCCGACATGCGGCCGCTCGCGGTCAAGGCGCAGGGCCTCGCCCCGTTCGGTACGGAGTGGACATGGGTGCCGCGAGCACAGAACTCCGCCGCCGATGCGCTGCTGAACGCCGCGCTCGATGCCGCACAAGGCAAGACGCCGGCCGAGCCGACGGCGCCCGCACCGAAGAACCCCCTCGTGGGCTGGCGGGACGCGTCGCTCGGCGAGCCGGTGACGGTCATCGCGTTGCGCCACGGCATCACTCCCAACACGCTGGAGAAGCGGTTCTGTGGCTCGGGCGGCAGCGATCCCGGCCTCACCGACGAAGGAGTCGCCCAGGCCGAGCGCGCGGCCGCGTACCTTGCCCGCCGGGGTGGGGTCGACGCGATCGTGAGCTCGCCGCTGCGGCGTACGCAGGAGACCGCGCAGGTCGTCGGCGACAAGCTCGGCGTCGACACCGCGATCGAGGACGGCTTCGCAGAAGCCGCGTTCGGCGAGTGGGACGGGCTCACGTTCGCCGAGGTGAAGGAGCGTTGGCCCGAACAGCTGGAGGCTTGGCTGTCGTCAACGGCCGTTGCGCCGAAGGGCGGCGAGCCGTTCGACAAGGTCTACAAGCGGGTCGGCCGGGCGCGTGAGCGGATCGTCGAAACGTACGCCGGCAAGACCGTCGTCGTGGTGAGCCACGTGACGCCGATCAAGATGCTCGTACGCATCGCCCTCGGCGCTCCGATGCAGGTCATCTACCGCATGGAGCTCGCGCCGGCCTCGCTGACGACCATCCAGTGGTGGCCCGACGGCACGCCGTCGCTGCGCGCGTTCTCGTACGTCCCGGAGTAGCGGCAACGGAGGCATCCCATGAGCGTCAGCCGAGTGCGCGACATTCCCGGGATCGGCGTCGACCACGTCGGTGACGCGGCCGACGAGGTGGCAGATCCGGACATGCTGCGCCTGGAGAACCTCGACACCGACCTACGCCCGATGCCGGCGGTGCTCGAGCGGACCCGCCAGGCGGTGTTAGAGGACGCGGCGAACAGCTATCTGCCGTTCCAGGGCGGCGCCGCGTTGCGCCGGGCGGCGGCCGAGCACGTCGGCCGGCTGGCGCGCCGGTCGTACGAAGCCGAGCAGTGCCTGATCACCGCAGGCGGACTGAACGGGATCCTCAACGTCCTGCTGGCAACGGTGGAGCCAGGCGACGAGGTCGTCCTGTGCGACCCGATCTACGCCGGCCTGGTCAACCGTGTCCGGCTCGCCGGCGGCGTACCCCGCTTCGTGGCGCAGCGCCCGAGCCCGGACGGCTGGCAGACGGATCCCGTCGAACTCGCGGACGCCGTCAACGACCGCACTGCCGCGGTGATCATGATGTCGCCGTCGATGCCGACCGGCGCCGTCCTGGGGAACGAGCATTGGCGCACCCTCGCCGACGCGCTCGAGCGTCACGATGCGTGGCTGATCTACGACGCCGCGATGGAGCGGATCCGCTTCGACGGCGCGCGACCGGCGCATCCGGCGGCTCTGCCCGGGCTCGCCGAGCGCACGATCACGGTCGGCTCGGCGTCGAAGGAGCTGCGAATGATCGGTTGGCGGGTCGGCTGGGTCGTCGGTCCGCGCGAGATCATCCGCGACGTCGACCTGGTCGGGCTGAGCAATGTCGTATGCCAGGTCGGGCTCGCGCAGGAGGCGATGGCGCTCGCCCTCACCGCGCCCGATGCCGACGCCGATGTCGCGAGCGCCGCGCGTACGTGGGGCGAGCGTGCGGCGCTGCTGGTACGCGAGCTGCACGATTATCCCGTCGTACCGCCGGCCGGCGGGTGGTCGCTGCTCATCGACACGACGCAGCTCGGCATCCCTCCCGCAGAAGCCGCGAGTCGGTTGTTCGAGCGCGGGCGGGTGGCCGCAACGCCGATGGACGGCTGGGGCCCGTCCGGTGCGCGTTACCTGCGGCTGGTGTTCGCGAACGAACCCGTCGAGCGCCTTGCCGACATCCGGCAACGCTTCGACGCCGCGCTCGGCGGTTGAGCGCTGGACCTATACCTCCGCCACGATCACGTCGAGCCGCTGCCCGTCGACCTCGACCGTCCAGCCGAGCTCGCGCAGCGTGTCGGCCAGCGCGGGCACGGTCCGCGGGTTCGCGCCCGACTTCGAGCAGCGCTCGTACCAGCCTGCCTTTGGTGGCCTTGTTGAAATGGCTGACGATCTTGCGTTGACCCTGGTGCTCGTGGATGACGCGTACCGTCGCCGTGCGGTCGGCGACGCGTCCGCGTGGGCGGAAGTAGCTCGCGTACGTCTGTGAGCGCAGGTCGACGAGCAGGCCGGAGCCGACGAGCTCGGGCACCACCGTGACAAGCTCCGCGCGCCAGACGGCGGCGACCGGTCCGAGACCGGGAAGCGTGACGTCGCCGGAGAGCCGGTACGCAGGGATGCGATCGCCGATGCGGACGAGTCCGAACAGCCCGCTGACGATCGCGAGCCGCCGGGTCGCACGTCGCTTCGCGGCGGCGTCGAGGGTGCCGAGATCGAGCGCCTCGTACAACACGCCGGTGTAGACCCGGTCGGCACGCGCCGTCGGCAGCGTCGGCAGAACAGCATTGCGCGCGACGGAAGCCGCCTGCGTGGGACCGAGGTCCAGCGCGGCAGCCGCCGCGTCGGGATCCGATTCGCAGAGCGTCACCAACGTGTCGAGCACCCTCTCTCGGGCGGGCGTCAGCTCGGGAAGTGACAGTGCCTTCAGGTCCAGCGGCTTGCCCCTGACCGGGACGGTCTTGCCCTCCGAAGGCGGCAGGAGTACGAGCATGCCGCCGACTCTATGTGGCCGGGACGCTCAGCGTACGAGCGAGGTCCACGCCCACAGGACGGTCGTGCACACGACGACCAGCGCGGGTGTCGTCAACGCGCCGAGTAGGTGGAACGCGCGGGTCGGATCGTCGTCGTGCAGTCTCCGGACGACCTTGCGCCACAGCAGGTTCGCCAGCGACCCGGCGTACGACAGGTTGGAGCCGACGTTGACGCCGACCAGCACGGCGAGCACGGCGACTGGTCCGGCGGGGGCCACGAGCGGCGTCAGAAGCAGTGTCGCCGGGAGGTTGTTCAGCAGGTTCGCGGCCAGCATCGCGATCAGCGCGAGCGCGACCAGCGAG
The DNA here is from genome assembly GCF_025790165.1 of Solicola gregarius. Classification (GTDB taxonomy): domain Bacteria; phylum Actinomycetota; class Actinomycetes; order Propionibacteriales; family Nocardioidaceae; genus Solicola; species Solicola gregarius. The sequence continues at coordinate 91,666 of NZ_CP094970.1, read as the reverse complement.
CCGAGGCCGTCGCCGGCCGGTAGATGTCGTTCCAGCTCGCGTACGACGCCGGTCTGTGCGACGGCGGCAACCACGATGCCCCAGCAGAGCACGAAGTAGGCGAACGGCAGCCCCGCCGACGCGAGGAGCGATCGTGCCGTCACCGGCCGTCGGCGCACGACGGCGATGGCCAGTACGACGGCGCCGACGGACGCGATCCACACGGGTTCGACGCCTGCGTACGAGCCCGCGGCGAAGCCAACGAGAACGAGCCCGACGACGATTCCGGCCGCCCGCGCCATTCTCGTACGCGCCTCGTCGGGCGGCGCCGGCGGCGTGCTGGGAAGACGATCCGGATCGACCGCGCGCCCGAAGGTCAAGCGGACCACGCCGGTCTCGAGCACGATGACGCAGACCCACACCGGCAGCATCAGCCAGGCCCACTCGAGGTATCCGAGCCCGCTGGCCGCAAGGGCGAGCAGGTTGGTCAGGTTCGAGACCGGGAGCAGCAGCGAGGCCGAGTTCGCCATCCGCACGGACAGGAACTCGTACGGCCGGCCGGCCTGGCCGATCCGGCGGGCGGCGATGGCCAGAGCCGGCGTCAGCAGCACCACCGTCGTGTCGAGACTGAGCGCGACGCTCGTGAGCGCGGCAGCACTGGCGGCCAGCGGCAGCGCGAGCCCCGGACGTGCCCAGGCCGCTCTCGACAAGACGCCGCCGACGGCCTCGAACAGGCCGGCCGCCGAACACGCGGCGCCGAGCACCAGCAGCGCGATCAGGAAGCCGACCACCGGTGCCAGGTCGCGTACCTGCGCTCCGGCATCGGAGGGCGACACCGCTCCGCAGAGCAGCACAGCAGCAGCGGCGACGCTGCCGGTCGCGATCTCGGCACCCGGTCGGGGCCACCGGATTGCGGTCAGGACGGTTGCCGCCAGGGCAGCGACGGCGATCGCATCGGCCAGTGCCGACTCCTCTCGGGAAGGTGAGTGCACGCAGAGGGTACGCTGGGCGGGCGGATGAGTCGGTGGGGCGGCCGCGTCGGGCGGTTCGCCGCCCGCCGAGGAAGGTCCGGACTCTACAGAGCAGGGTGGTGGGTAACGCCCACCCGAGGTGACTCGCGGGACAGTGCCACAGAAAATAGACCGCCAGCGGCCGCGCCGGCTTCGCCGGTGCGGTGCGGGTAAGGGTGAAACGGTGGTGTAAGAGACCACCAGCGTCTCGGGCGACCGAGACGGCTCGGTAAACCCCACCCGGAGCAAGACCAAGAGGACCCGCTTGCGGGTCTGCGCTGACGTACGAGGGCTGCTCGCCCGAGTCAGCGGGTAGGTCGCTGGAGCGCATCGGCAACGGTGCGCCTAGAGAGATGGTCGTCGGGTGCCCGTGCACCCACAGGATCCGGCCTACAAGCCGGCTCATCCGCCCCTAGCCACACCCGCCGACCTCGCCGTGCGGCAGGATGTACGCCGGTCGTGTCGCGTACGAGGCAAAAGAGTGTGAGATGTGGGTTGTCGGAGTCATCCTGATTGGCGTCGCGGGATTCTGCGGATACAGCGTCTATACGTCGCGGAAGTCGATCCAGCGGATGACGAGCACGGAGACCGTCACGGCGAAGGACCTGGTGGCACTCCGCGCAGCCGCGGTTGCGGCCGGGAGCGAGGGCGCCTTCTCGCAGGTGGTCGAGGTCAAGGGAGTGGTGCGGATCGGGCCGGGCGGGCCGCTCTCTGCCCAGCTGACCGACACGAAATGCGCCTGGCACCGGCACAAGGTCGAGCGCAAGTACCGCGAGACCTACCGCGACAATGACGGCGATCGTCGCACCCGCACGAAGACGGAGACGATGACGTCGCACCGTACCCAGGATCCGTTTTACGTCGAGGACTCGACGGGCCGCGTACTCGTACGCCCCAAGGTGATCGTCGACACGCCGAAGAAGGTTCTCGACGAGTTCGAGGAGCCGAAGGCCGATCAGGCACCCAAGGAGGGCGGGCTTCTCGCGACCGTCGCGAGCATGGCCAAGGACGCTTTCGACGACGAGAACACGATCGGGTTCCGTCGCCGTGAGTGGGTGCTCACCGACGGCGCCCGCGTCTACGTGCTCGGTGAGGCGTCGGACCGCGACGGCGAGCTGATCGTCGGAGCACCGGCCGACGGCGCCAAGCAGCTGATCACGACGCGCACCGAAGACGAGGTGAGCGAGGAGCACGGCAAACAAGGCGCGTTGTTCACGATCGGCGGTGCCGTCGCCGGTGTTGCCGGTGTCGTCGTACTGGCGATCGCGCTGGTCCAGGCTCTCTAGGTCACTTGCCGACCCGCCGAGCGGTCCACTTCCTGACGGCCACACACTGCCCAGGACCGCTGTAGGCGGTGTAGCCCCTCTTGGCTCGCTTGCCGACGAACTTCACTCGCAGCTTCATTCGGAAATCGTCCTTTTTCCAGGTTCGCCGTACCCAGCCGCTGCGCTTGATCTTCGTGGTCGGGAAGTCGTACCAGAGCCACTGATACGTGATCGGGCTCGGATAGCCGCCGCAGCGGGTGAGGAGCAGGGCCTTCCAGTGCTTCATGTACGTGCCCTTGCGGGTGACCTTGAAGGACAGCTGCCCCTTGCTCGGCTTCATCTTGTACGTTCCCGGTACGGCCCGGCGTACTGATGCCTCGCCGGCGGTCGCCGACGCCGGCGCGGTCAGCGATGCCGCGAGGGCCGTCGCGGCGAGTGCGGTCACGAGCCTGAGGTGGACGGAAGGCATGGGACACCCCTCTGGTGCAGGATCGGTCGAGGGGAGCGTAGGCCACGCGGGCGCCCGCCGTGGCGAAACCGCCGAACTAGGCGTCGCTGCGCGTCAGGATCTCGGGACCCGACTCGGTGATCACGAGGGTGTGCTCGAACTGTGCCGTTCGTGACTTGTCCTTGGTGGTCACGGTCCAGTCGTCGTCCCACATGTCCCACTCGTGGGTGCCGATCGTCAGCATCGGCTCGATCGTGAACGTCATGCCCGGCTCGATCACGGTGTCGAACCGCTCGTCGTCGTAGTGCGGGATGATCAGCCCGGTATGGAACGCGGGCCCGACGCCGTGGCCGGTGAAGTCGCGCACGACACCGTAGCCGAATCGCGCCGCGTACGACTCGATCACGCGTCCGATGACGTTGATCCGCCGCCCCGGCTTGGCCGCACGGATGCCCCGCATCAGCGCGGCGTGCGTGCGCTCGATCAGCAGCTGCGACTCCCGGTCGATGGTGCCGACCGAGTACGTCTTGTTCGTGTCGCCGTGCACCTGACCGATGTAGGCGGTGACGTCGACGTTCACGATGTCGCCTTCCTCGAGGGGCCGTGCGTCGGGGATGCCGTGGCAGATCACCTCGTTCACGCTGGTACACAGCGACTTCGGGAAGCCCCGATAGCCCAGCGTCGAGGGGTACGCGCCGTGCTCGACCATGAACTCGTGGCCTACCCGGTCGAGCTCATCGGTCGTGACGCCCGGTGCGATCGCGGCCTCGACGGCGTCGAGGGTCTGTGCGGCGATGCGGCTCGCGGTGCGCATCCGCTCGATCGTGTCGGCGTCTTGGACGTTCGAGCCCTGGAAGGGCTCGGGCCCGGGCTTGCCGACGTACTCCGGTCGCTCGATGGCGGCCGGGACGTCGCGGGTCGGCGAGATGGCGTACGGGGCAAGAGCAGTCACGCGCCGAGTCTAGGCTGGTGCATATGCTGGAGAAGAACTGGTCGGGCACGTACGTCTACGGCGCAAGCCGCATCCATACTCCGCGAACCGTCGACGAGGTCCGCGACATCGTCGCCTCCGGCGACCGGGTACGCGCGCTCGGTACTCGCCACTCGTTCAGCTCGCTTGCCGACTCGCCGGGCTCGCTCGTGGATCTCCGGCGAATCGAACCGGTACCGGAGCTCGATCGGGACGCGATGACGGTGACCGTCTCGGCCGGAGTCCGGTACGGCGAGCTGGCCGCCTTCCTGCAGGGCAACGGTTGTGCGCTGCACAACCTCGGCTCGTTGCCACACATCTGCGTGGCCGGCGCCTGTGCAACGGCGACACACGGCTCCGGCGACCGCAACCGATGCCTGGCAGCGTCGGTGGCGGGCATCGAGATCGTCACGGGCGGCGGAGAGCTCGTTTCGGCCTCTCGGGTCGACAGCGAGTTCGCCGGCATGGTCGTTGCGCTGGGAGCGCTCGGCATCGTCACTCGCGTGACGCTCGACATCGAGCCGACGTACGACGTCCGCCAGGATTCGTACGTCGACCTCGAATGGCCTGCCCTCGACGAGCATCTCGATGCCGTCATGGGGAGTGCGTACAGCGTCAGCATGTTCACCGACTGGCGCGAGCGGATCGACCGGGTCTGGTTGAAGACTCGACTGGACGGCGAGCCGTTCGAGCCGCCCGTCGACGTGTTCGGTGCCCGGCCACAACCTCCGGAGCAGTGGGCGACGCTGATCTCCGACGATCCGAATCTCACGCCCCGTGGCGGCTCGCCGGGACCGTGGTCCGAGCGGCTCCCACACTTCCGGCTCGACTCGACGCCGAGCAACGGTGACGAGATCCAGAGCGAGTATTTCGTCGATCGTCGGCACGCCGTCGAGGCGATCCGAGCGGTGCGGGAGGTGGGGGCAGATCTCGAACCGGTGCTGATGATCGGCGAGCTTCGTACGGTCGCCGCCGACACGATGTGGTTGAGCCCGGCGTACGGGCGCGACTCCCTGGCACTGCACTTCACCTGGCGCAACGACCCGCGAGAGGTCACCCGCGCGGTCGCCGCGCTCGAGGCGGCGCTTGCGCCGTTCGACGCCCGGCCGCATTGGGGCAAGGTGTTCGCGATACAGGGCGGGAGCCTCGCCCGGCTGTACGACCGTCTCGACGACTTTCGCGCTCTTGCCGAGCGACTCGACCCGAGTGGTCAGTTCCGCAACGCGTACGTCGATCGGCTCGTGTTCGGCGCGGGCTGAGGCAGGATGGGGGTACGAGCCCGGCGGACGAGGAGTACGACGATGGCCGAGAAGTTCTTCTTCTGTCTCAAGCACCATGCCGTTGAGGGCAAGGACGGCTGCAAGGCGGCGGATCGCCTCGGCCCGTACGCGACCCGTGCGGAGGCCGAGCACGCGCTGGAGCACGTCGAGGAGCGCAACGAGGCGTGGGAGCACGACCCGAACTGGAACGACGAGGAGCCGCGCGAGTAGTCATGGCCAGCGGGGAACCTCCTGGCACGGATGGAGCTCGTCGGCAGACTTCGCATGGGAGTTGACCGCCGCGACCTCCGTACCGAACTTCGAGGTAGTCGGCGAAGTGCTTGCGTAGCTCCGCATCGTCGATGTGCGCATCGAACGCGTCGAGGAAGAGGTCGATGAATCGCCGCCGCTGTTTCTCTTCGATCGCCAGGCCCTGGTGCGTCTCCAGCAGGGCCGGAAAGCCGCCGAGCTCGTCGGTGTAGCGCGTCGCGCCACCGAAGACCTCCGCGAAGAATGCGCTCAGATGGTCGATGTGGTCGGGATGTCCGTCGCCGAACAGCGGCCGGAGCAGCGGATCGGCGAGCACGGTGGGGTACCAGTCGGCGACGATCGTGCGGATCCCGTCGTCGCCGCCGAGCCGCTTGTGAAGAGTCGTTTGGCGAGCCATGATTACATCATTACAAGGAGGTTGTGTAATGGTCAATCAGGAAGAGGTAGCCGGCTGGGTCCGGGGCCGCCTGCCCGATGCGTGGTTCACCGAGCCGGCCGAGGTGACGACCGATCGTGAGGAGATCACGATCGTGGGTCGGATCGCGCCGCCCGATGGCGTCGACGCCGACGACCAGGGTCCCGAGGCCCTGGAGGCGATCGCGGGTCGCATCTCGCGTTTCCGGGAGGACACCCGCGACGATCGGATTGCGATCGCGCGCGAGGCCGAGCGGCGGTTTAGGCGCAAGGTCGCGTGGGGCGTCGAGTGCGGACCGGAGCGGGAGGTCTTCACCAACCTGTCCGTTCCGGTGATGACCCGACTCCGACAGCCCGAGCGGATGGTTCTCGACACCCTCGTCGATGCAGGTGTCGCGCGGAGTCGTTCGCACGCGCTCGCGTGGAGCGTACGAATGGTCGGTGAGAACACCGAGGAGTGGCTGGGTCGGCTACGCGAGGCGATGTCGGAGGTCGAACGCGTACGCGATGAGGGCCCGACGACGGAGTAGCGGCGATGCTGTCGCGGCCCCCGTCGGGATCGCGGCGGGGTCGCGAGAGGATGCATCCATGACACAGACGATCGGCATCATCGGCGGCACCGGGCCCCAAGGACGCGGACTCGCATTGCGTTGGGGCGCGGCAGGTCGTGAGGTCGTCATCGGATCACGCTCGGCGGAGCGCGCGGAGGCTGTCGCCGCCGAGCTCGGGCATGGCGTACGTGGCGCCGCGAACGCCGACTGTGCCGCTGAGTCCGACATCGTGGTGATAACTGTTCCGTGGGACGGTCACGCGGAGACGCTGGCCGACCTCGCGCCGAGGCTGCGCGGCACCCTCGTCGTCGACTCGGTGAACCCGCTCGGGTTCGACAAACAAGGTCCGTACGCACTCTCCGTGCCGGAAGGCAGCGCGGCTCAGCAGGCGGCCGCGCTGCTTCCCGACTCGACGGTGACGGCGGCGTTCCATCACGTATCGGCCGTCTCACTCGCCGACCTGTCGATCGACGACCTCGCCCTCGACGTACTCGTACTCGGCGAGGACCGCGACGCGATCGGCCGGGTGATCGAGCTCGTCGACCTGCTGCCGGGCATGCGTGGTGTGTACGGCGGCCGGCTGCGGAACGCGCATCAGGTCGAGGCGCTGACCGCGAACCTGATCGCGATCAACCGGCGGTACAAGGCGCACGCGGGGATTCGGGTCACCGACGTCTGAGGAGCGAGCTTGCGAGCCCCGCAAAGACGTCGGCGAAGGTACCGACGTCTGAGGAGCGAGCTTGCGAGCCCCGCAAAGACGTCGGCGAAGGTACCGACGTCTGAGGAGCGAGCTTGCGAGCCCCGCTCTCCGTGGGCCTCCCGTTTCAGCCCTGCTTTCGCCGATTTCGGGGCCGAGACGTGCGGCTCACCGGGCGGGTCACCGGCGGCTCAGGTCTCGAAGGTGTGCTCCGGGCCGGGGAACGAGCCGTCACGTACCTCGCTCGCGTACGTGCCCGCCGCTTCCAGCAGGACGTCGTGCAGGTTCGCGTACTGCTTGACGAATCTCGGCATCCGGCCCGTACGTAGGCCGGCCATGTCCTGCCAGACGAGCACCTGCGCGTCGCAGTCGGGACCGGCGCCGATGCCGATGGTGGGGATGGTCAGGCGCTTGGTCACCTCGGCGGCGACGTCGCCCGGCACCATCTCCATCACGATGGCGAACGCGCCGGCGGCCTGTAGCGCCTCTGCCTCTTCGATCGTGCGGGCGGCGGCGTCGCCGCGCCCTTGCACGCGGTAGCCGCCGAGGTTGTGCTCGGACTGCGGGGTGAAACCGATATGGGCCATCACGGGGATACCGGCGCTGGTGAGCAGCTCGACCTGGGGCACGACCGAGAGGCCACCTTCGAGCTTGACCGCATGCGCCTCGGCCTCCTTCATGAACCGGACGGCGGTCGCGAACGCTTGCTGCGGCGATGCCTGGTACGAGCCGAACGGCAGGTCGGCCACGACGAACGCATGCGCAACCGAGCGCGTCACGGCGCGGGCGAGCGGGATGAGCTCGTCGACGGTGACCGGAAGCGAGGTCTCGTTCCCGTAGACGTTGTTGGATGCCGAGTCGCCGACGAGGAGCACCTCGATGCCCGCCTCGTCGAAGATCTGGGCGGTGTACTGGTCGTACGCCGTGAGCATGGCCCACTTCTCGCCCCGCTGCTTGCGCTGCTGCAGCGTGTGGGTACGGATCCGTTTGCGGGGCTGCTGCGCACCGCCGTACGGCGCGGCCTCTTCCGCAGGGGTACCGGATGTCTCTGGCATGGCTGACCTCCCACGTCTCGAGGCTCCCGAGCGGAGTCCCCGGATAGGTTCAGCGTGCCACGTACGCAGGGATGCCGGGCAAGGGAATGTGCGCCACGTCGCGTTCGGCGCCGAGGTGCGGTGTCAGGCGGGCCGGCGGGCGGCGTGCACCGTGTATGCGGCGAGCAGGAAGAGATCGGGGCGGCGGACGAGGCCGGCCGGGTCGGACGAGTCGAGCAGCCGGTCGAGTGCGGCGGCCTCCTCGGACGTCAGCCGGTCGGACACGAGCTCGCGTACGCGGGTGAACCGGTCGACGATGTGCTCGCGTACGCGTGCGTGGACGGGCGCCTGGTGCTCCAGGATGAATGTCTTCGAAGCGATGGGCTCGAGACCGGCCTCGGCCAGCATCATCGGCCAGTCCTTGGTGCCACCGGTCGCGGAGTCGGTGAGCGACCAGCGATGCAGGAAGTAGTCGCCCACGGTCGCCTCGAGCCGGTCGACGAAGCTCGGGCGTGCGACGCCGTACCCGCCGGGCAGCACCCGCATCGGGAGGCCGCCCTCCGCGACGGCGAGCACTCCGTCGGGTACGAGCGCGCCGCGCAGCCGGCGCAGCGCGTCCACCGGGTTGGGCATGTGGTGCAGCACGTGGCTCGCCCAGATCAGATCGGCGGGCGCGACCGCGTGCACGTCGGTGTCGAGGGCGCCTTCGTACGTCGCGAACCGACTAGACAGGCCGAGCTGGGTTGCGCGCTCGCGGGCGCGGTCGAGAAACGCGCGGGTGGGGTCGAGGGCGGTGATCATCGCGTCGGGCAGCAGATCGGCGAACTGGCACGCTGCGTGGCCGGGTCCTGCGCCGACGTCGACGAACCGTCGTACGGGCGGCTGCGGATGCAGCACCAGCAGCCACCGGGCCGCCTGCTCGACCCACGGTCGCGAGAGCTCCCCATCACGCTCGAGCATCTCGAGCTCGTCGCTCCAGTCGGCACGCGATGGGTCGATGCTCATGCCTCTCCTCGGTGTTGGTGGGTCGACCTGACACTGTCGCTCAGAGGTGCTCCCGCCAGGCGTTGGTCATCGGCACTCGGCGGTCGCGTCCGAAGTTGCGTTTCGAGATCTTGGGCCCCGGCGGGTACTGGCGGCGCTTGTACTCGGCCCGGTCGACGAGGGTGACGATCCGTTCGACCAGCTCGGCGTCGAACCCCTCGGCGATCACGGCCGCAGATCCGAGGTCGCGTTCGACATACGCGTCGAGCACAGCGTCCAGTTCTTCGTACGGCGGCAGCGAGTCCGTGTCGAGCTGGCCGGGGCGCAGCTCGGCCGACGGCGGCTTGTTGATCGCGTTCTCGGGGATCGGCGGCGTCTCGCCGCGGCGCTCGGCGGCGGCGTTGCGCCAGCGGCTGAGCTCCCAGACCAGTGTCTTCGGCACGTCCTTGATCGGTGCGTACCCGCCGACGGCGTCGCCGTAGATCGTCGAGTAGCCGGTCGCGAGCTCGGACTTGTTGCCACACGCGAGCACGAGATGGCCGTGCTGGTTCGAGAGCGCCATCCAGATCACCGCGCGGATGCGGGCCTGGAGGTTCTCCTCCGCCACCCCGTCGACCTTGATCGCATCGTCGTACGCATCCTTGATCCCCGCGATCGCGACGGTGTCGAGGGTCAGGCCGGTACGCCGGGCGAGCTCGGCGGCGTCGGTGCGCGAGTGCTCGGTCGACCATTCGCTCGGGTTCGAGACGCCGAAAACCTTGTCCGCGCCGAGCGCATCGACCGCGATGGCTGCCGTCAGGGTCGAGTCGATGCCCCCGGAAAGGCCCATCAGGACCGACGAGAAGCCGTTCTTGCGTACGTAGTCGCGAAGCCCGGTGACGAGCGCGGTGTAGATCTCCTCGAGGTCATCGAGCCGGTCGCCGGGTGTCGTGGTCCGCGGCTCGTAGGACGGCACGGGCTCGGTGGAGATGACCGTGCGCTTGATCGCCAGGCCGCCGAAGCGCTCCCCGGTACCAGGCATCGTCGGCGTCGCGGCGGGGAGGTCGAGATCGACGACCAGGAGCTCCTCGACGAACTGCTGCGACCGGGCCTGCAGCGCTCCGTTGGCGTCGACGACCAGGGAGTCACCGTCGAAGACCAGCTCGTCCTGCCCGCCGACGAGGTTGACGTACGCGAGGGCGCACTCGCCGGCGACGGCGCGGGTGGCGCACAGGTCGAGCCGGACGTCGTCCTTGTTCGCCTCGTACGGTGATCCGTTCGGTACGACCAGCAGCGCGGCGTCGGCGGCCTTGGCCGCGGCGGATGGCCCGTCCCGCCAGAGGTCTTCGCAGATGGCGAGCGCGACGTCGACGCCGTGTACCTGGACGACGTTGATCGTGTCGCCCGGCACGAAGTTGCGCATCTCATCGCCGACGCCGTAGTTCCACAGATGGATCTTCGCCTGCCGGGCAACGATTCGCCCGCCGTGCATGACGGCGACGGCGTTCTGCGGCGCGTTCTTCGGGATGCCGAAGCCGTCCTCGACGCCGGGGGCGCGGTCGAGGAAGCCGACCACCGCGACGAGCTCGCCGAGCCCCTCGTCGGCCAGCCGGGCAGCGAGACGCTCGGCGCACGTACGCGATGCCTCGATGACCGAGGCGCGCATGGCGAGGTCCTCGATCGGGTAGCCGGTCAAGGTCATCTCGGGGAACACGATCAGCTGAACACCCTGCTCGGCCGCGACGCGGCACTGTGCGACGACGAGGTCGGCATTGGCGTCGAGGTTCCCGACGTGGGTGTCGACCTGGGCAAGGGCAAGTCGGAGTTGCGGCACTCTGCGAGCCTAGGCCATGGCGTTCTGGTTGGCGACGGGCACAGAGGGTCACCCGATCGTCAGCGGGCGGGTGCCTCTGCGACCGTCACGAGGAGGCCGTCGAGAGCGCGCCGCGAGTCTTCGAGTCGAGCGATCTTGTCGTCGATGCGTGCGCGTTCTCGGCTCAGGTGCGTGACCATGCCGGGACAGGGTGACGCGACGATCCCGTCATCACGGTCTTCGACACAGTCGAGAATCTCACCGATCACGGTCGTCGGAAGTCCAGCGGCGAGCAGGTATCGGATTCGATAGACGTCGTCGACGTCGGATTCGGCGTACTCGCGGTACCCGTTCGTGAGCCGGGTCGGCCGCAGCAGACCCTGCTCCTCGTAGTAGCGCAGCAACCGTCGGCTGACGCCGGTCCTGGACGCGAGCCGTCCGATTCGCATGTCCGCCCCTTCACGCTTGACCTTCACACCGATGTGACGACCTATCGTCTGTTCAGTCGAACCACCTCAGAGTCGGGAGTATTTCGCCATGGCTGGTCTTGTCGTCGTCGGAGCGGGAACTGGCATCGGACAGTCGGTTGCGTACCGGTTCGCGAAGGAGGGGATGCCGGTCGGGCTGATCGCCCGGTCGAGCGAGACGCTCGACTCCGTCGAAAGGGCGCTGGCCCCGACCGGAGCCGCGGTGTTCAAGGCGCAGGCGGACGTGTCGGACGAGTCGTCGTTGCGCGGTGCGTTGGACGACGCGAGGGATGCGTTGGGCCCGCCCGAGGTCGTGGTCTACAACGCCGCGCTGGTGCGGGCGGACGGGATCGGCGACCTGTCCGTCGCCGAGCACCAGGCGGCCTGGGCGGTCAATGTCGTTGGTGCACTCAAGACGGCCGCGTACGTCGCGCCGGGCATGGAGAGTCGCGGCGGGGGCACGATCGTCGTCACCGGTGGTATGCCGAAGGGGGACGAGCGGCACGTCTCGCTGTCGCTCGGCAAGGCGGGCGTACGAGCGCTGGTCTCGATGCTCGCCGACCAGTACGGCCCGTCCGGCGTTCATGTGGCGACCGTGACCGTCGCGGGCGCGGTTGCCCCCGGGACCGCGTTCGATCCGGACGATATCGCCGAGCACTACTGGCACCTGCACAATCAGCGGCGGGAGGAGTGGTCGACCGAGATCGTCCACTCGGGCTAGGAGGAAGGGCCAGTTGGTCCTCGCGCTTTCGGTACTGTTTGTTCGCGAGTGGCGCACGTTCGTTGCTCAGACGGCCTTGTTTGCAACGAATCTGCGCCACTCGCGAGGATGCGGACACCCCCATCGATCCTCCGCGCCTGGGCCGAGCAATCAGGTCAGTGACCGTGCCAGGGACACCGCGAGCGGTGCGTCGGGGAGGAGCATCGCGTTGACGATGTGGTACGCGTCGGGCTTGCCGGGCCACGTACGTGCCGACACCTGCAGCGTGTCGTCCAGCTCGTGGTGCCAGCTTCCGGTGACGCGGTCGACGAAGTGCTCGTCGATTGCCCCGTACCAGCGGTTCGCTTCGGCGGGGCCGATGGAGCCGTTCGTACGCCGTGCGAGGGCGTCCGCGGCAGCGACCGCCTCCGCCATCACCCAGTGGAAGCGCTCGCGTACGACCGGCTTTCCGTCCCAGCCGGTGGTGTACACGAGCGTGTCGTCGACCGAGCCGTCGCGTACGGCCACTTCGAACAGCGAGACCGCGGCGTCGACGAGCCAGGCCGGCGGGTCGTCGAGGGCCGCCTCGAGCTCGAGCAGAAGTCGCGACCATTCGAAACCGTGGCCGGGCGTTGCGCCGTAGGGGCGGAACGCGTCGGCGGGTACGTCGGTGTTGTAGTCGAGGACGACGTTCCAGTCGGCGTCGAAGTGCTCGGGGATGCGCCAGCCGTTCGCGCGCGCGGCCCGGTTGATGATGCGCTCGCAGATCGACAGCGCGCGGTCGCGCCATACTCGATCGCCGGTGACGTCCGCGGCCGCCAGGTACGCCTCGACCGTGTGCATGTTGCTGTTGGCACCACGGTACGACTCCGGTTCCGACCAGTCGGCGTTCCACGACTCGCGGCACCGCCCCGCGGCCTCGTCCCAGAAACGACGCTCGTGTACGTCGAGCGCCGACTCCAGCAACGCATCGGCACCCCCGACGCCTGCGGTACGCGCGGTCGAGGCGGCCAGGATGACGAACGCGTGCTCGTAACACCCCTTCGTCGTCGAAGCGGGCTCGTGCGCCGAGGTGACCGACTGGAACCACCCACCGTGCTCAGCGTCGGCGAACGGCCCGGTGAGCGCGCGTACGCCGTGCTCCGCAAGCGGATGCGGTCGGCGGTCGAGCAACGAGGCCAGCGAGAAGACGTACGTCATGCGCGCGTTGATCCACAGCTCGAGGCCGCGCGACTCGTCGACGTCACCGGATGGGTCGAGCCACCCGAACCCGCCGCTGTGCAACGCCGAGCGTTCGGCGAACGCACGGACCGACGTCAGCTGGTCGGTACGCCAGGCCTTGGATCCGGGGACGGTCTGGTCCGACACGTCGATCACACTCCGAACAGCTCGGGTAGCAGGGCATGGGCGTCGCGTCGCGCCGGCGCGACGGCTTCCCCGGGTGCGGAATCGTACGGCCAGCGGATCCGCAAGCCGATGTCGGCCCAGTCACCGACCGCCGCGAGGAACTTGTCGAGGGCGGGATTCGACAGGCCCGCGGCCTGCAACGGGGCGATGTGGCGCGCGAAGAACTCCGCGATCCGCCGCTCGACGTCCGCCGCGGCGGCGGGGTCGGACCGCATCGTCTCGTACCACCGGACCGCGCCGTCGGGCGACAGCGCGGCGACGTTCGAGTAGCTGCCCGCGGCCCCACGTGCCAACCCGTTCGCGAGGTGATGGCCGGGCACGAACACGGCGCACCGCTCGAGTGGGGCGCGCATCGATTCGTACCACGCGTCGTCGCCTCCGGCGACCTTGATGCCGATCAGGGACGGCACGTCGTCGAGCAGGCGCGCGAGGAGCGCCGGTGTGGCCTGCGTCTTCGCGTGCGGAGGGTTGTAGAGCACGAGCGGTGTCGGTGCCGCCGCCTCGGCGACGCCGCGTACGAAGGCCACGCACTCGTCCTCGGTCAGCGCCAGCCAGTCGGGGAGCACGACCTGGTACGCGCCCGGTTCGAGCTCGCGCGTACGCCGGATGCGGGCGAGCGTGGTCAGCGCGACCGGGTGGCTCGCCCCGATCTGGAACGCCATCGCCTTGCGTGCACACGATTCCGCGAGCATGGCGCTGACCCGCTCGTACTCCTCATCGCTCAGCGCATGGAACTCACCGGCCGTGCCGTGGGCGTACACCCCGTCCAGCTCCGACGACGCGAGGATGTCGAGCTCGGCGCCGAGCCGATCCCAGTCGATCGCGTCATCGGAGCCGATCGGGAGCAGCACCGAGCCCCAGACACCTTGCAGTGTGTCGATGCGTAGTGGTGTCAACGACCCACGCGCCACACCGCCGGCGTCCGCACGCCCGGGCGTACCTCACCGCTCGTGATGACCAGGTCTCCGTCCCACTCGACCGCGGGAGTCGTCACCTGCGACGGTCCCGGGAAGCTGTCGACGACCGACCACCGGTCGCGCCGCACGTCGTAGCCGAGCACGTCGGTGTTGAAGCCCGTGTGGTGATCCTGCAGCCAGGTCACGAGATCGTTGCGCCCATCGGCGGTGAACTCCTGGATGAGGTCCCATCGCTCGACGTCGCCGTCGCCGGCGTACGCGGTGATCCCATGCCGGTCGCCGATCGCGACGCCCGCCATGATGCACCACGGCAGGTCGGCGAGCTTCGTCCATCGAGCGCGCCCCGGGTCGTACGCGAACGCGTCGGTGTAGAGCGTCCACGAGCCGTCGTCGTGCTGGGCGCGGCCCGACAGCAGGTAGAACCGCCGCCCGTCGGATGCGGCGACCGCGACGGTACGCGGGTCGCCCGGCCAGGTCGACAGGGTCTGCCATTCGGCACCCGGATCGGCCAGGTCGAGCGAGTAGAACGTCTCGCCCTCGGCGACGAACACCGTCTCGCCGACGAGTGCCGCGGCGCCGTACGAGAGCGGCCGGGGGAGCGGCGGCAGGTCCTCGCGGACGAGAGTGCGATTTCGTGCGTCGAACCGCAGCCGGAACACGTCGGCGAACTTCTCGACCGTCGCGACGGCCGACCCGTTCGGGCCGCCACGAAAGCCCTCGCCGCCGATCACGACGACACCATTAGGGGTGCTGACACAGGCCGGGTATGCGAGCGCGTCGGGGATCTGCAGGTCGACGTCGACCCACTCGTACGAACGCCCGTCGCGGCGCAGCACGAACGCGTCGTTCCAGTAGACCTTGCCGAGCTTCGGTGACCGGCTCGCGGTGAGCGTCGGCTCGGGGAAGTTCGCACCACCGGCGACGACGAGAAAGTCGCCATGCGCGCCGGCGACCGGCCCGGCCAGCCCGAGCTGGCGCCAGTACGGCTCGCTCACCGGGATCTCGTCGGACCAGTCGGTCGGGTTGGGCGGCACGTCCGGAAGGCGCTGCCATCGCGACCCGCGCGGGCCTGGTGTGTGCGTTGCCGCGGTCGCTGGTGAGCCCGCGAGCAGGCTGCCGATGCCGAGACCGCTCGCCGCCAGGACGGTACGACGGGCGGTCATCGGAGCTCTCCGAGGTCGATGCGGACGAACGTGATCGTCTCGTACGTGTCGGACTCGCCTGTCTCGTACAACAGGCCGACGCGGTGGCCACGGAGCTGGACGAGATCGGAGTACGCGGCGGGCGCGTCCGAGACGGGATAGCGGTTCTCCCACGTACGCCCGTCGTCATCGCTGACCCGAACGGCCATCGCCGCGCGGCTGCCGGGGTCGGATGGACCCGCGTAGAGCAATGGCCACCCGGCGCCCCGCACCTGCAGCACACTGCCCTGGACCACGGGGCCGACCAGGCCGGGCTGAGGTGCGTACGGGGCGTCGAGCGTCTCGCCGCCGTCGGTGGAAATGCCGTCGGCGCGAGTCTCGGGGGAGGAGCCGTTCTGGTCGCGGGTGTTGAAGTACACGCTGCCGTCGCGCAGCTGCGCGGCCGTCGACTCGTTCGTGTTCAGGACGCCGTCGAAGCTGTCGTCGCTGAAGCCGATGTGCCACGTACGGCCGCCGTCATCGCTGTACAGGCTGTGGGCGCCGTAGTACTTGTCCTCCTCGCCGGTGTCGGACGAGCCGTCGGGCGGCGCGCTGGAGTGGTTGGCGGGTACGACGAGCCTGCCGCGGTGCTCCCCGCGGGTCAGTGCGATCGCGTGACCCGGGCCGGTCGCGTACCAACGCCAGTCTGCGCGCTTGGCCGTCGAGCTGATCTCACGCAGCGGGCTGAACGTACGTCCGTCGTCCTTGCTGCGCTGGACGAACACGCGACGGCTGTCCTCGGGCGGCACCTCGCCGCGCAGGATCTCGTCCTCGCTCGCCGTTCCCGCGTTGCGGGTGCTCAGCAGCACGAGGTCGCCGGTACGTGGGTCGACCACCGGCGCTGGGTTGCCGATCGTGTTGTCGCCCTGGTCGGCGACGACCGCCTGCGGGCCCCACGTACACCCACCGTCGTGGGATCGACGCCGGACGATGGCGATCGAGCCGGCGTCGGAACGCGACTCGCGTCCCTCCGCGAACGCCACGACGGTGCCGTCGGCGGCGCGCACGACCGAGGGGATGCGGTAGACGGCGTAGCCGCCGTCGCCCGAGGTGAAGGGCACGGAGCTCTCGCACGTGCCGTGGTGTCGGTCGGGAACGGCAGCGGTGGTTGACGTGGTCGCCGCCACCGTCGAGGTGAGAACGGCGGCGAGTGCGAAGGGTAAGACTAGTCGGCGTCGGGTCATGGAATCTTCCTCTCTGCGGATGCTGACTGCGGCCCGAGAGACAAATATCGGTACGTGCCGTCCTGTGCGCCGGTCATCGTGGCGTCGTCCGTCTCGGCGGCGGTCGCCCACATCAGGGCGGTCATCCGCTCGAGGCGATCGCGGTAGGCGGGATCGGTCGCGAGGTTCACGCGCTCGCCCGGGTCATCGGCCAGGTCGTACAGCTCGTCGTAGTCGAAGGCGTTGAAGACGTACTTGTCGTGGTCCTGCCACACCACGCGCTGGGTGTACGAGAAGCGCTGCCCGTGCAGCTCGGCCACGGCTGCCTCGCGGGCAGTCGCCGACTCGCCGCGGAGCACGGGCATCAGGTCGACGGCGTGCGCACCGAGCGTGCTGCCGGCGAGTGCTGCGAGCGTCTCCGCGACGTCATGCGACTGGACGAGCTCGTCGACGACCCGGCCTCCGGCGATGCCGTTGGGCCACGAGACGACGAGCGGCACACGGTAGACCTCGTCGAACGCCGGAACGCCCTTGAGCAGAAGGCGATGTGCGCCCATCAGGTCACCGTGGTCGGAGGTGTAGACGACAATCGTGTCGTCCAGCTGGCCGGCGTCCTCGATCCGTTGGACCAGCCGGCCGACCTGCTCATCGACCAACGAGCACAGCGCGTAGTAGCACGCGGTCGCGGTGCGGAACTCGTCAGCGGACAGATCCGCCCACACCGACTGCTGCCGGCGGTAGATCGCCGGCCGGTCCGCGAGGTCGTCGTCGAAGCTGGCGGGCAGCTCGATCTTCGCCGGGTCGTACAGGTCGAAGAAGGGGCGCGGCACGACGTACGGCTCGTGCGGTGCCTTCGTACTCACCATCAACGCCCATGGCTCGTTGCGAGTGACCGCGTCATCGAGGAACGTGAGTGCGTTCGAGACCGTGAAGTGCTCGAGGGTGGACTCCGGGGGCTCGTCGGTGACGCCGTACAGCGGCAGATCGCGGTAGCCGGGCTGGGTGACGGTCCGGCTCGGCTCCGAGACGACGGGCGTCGGGTCGAGGCCGAGCGCCGCCCGGTGCGCGAGGTAGTCGTCGCCCGGTTCGCGGTACGCACCGGAGCGGTCGAAGCCGAACGCGTCCATGTCGTACGTGCGCTCGACATGCCATTTGCCGTAGTAGCCCGTGTGGTAACCGGCCTCGCGAAGCGTGCGGCTCCACATGGGCAGATCGGCGACGAGGTCTGCGCGGTACGCGGGGACTGCGTGCTCGACATCGACCATGCCGTGCCGATGGGGGAGTAGCCCGGTCATGAAGCTCGCCCGCGCCGGCGAGCACACCGGGCTCGGCGTGTAACACCGCTCGAACCTCACGCCTCGTGCCGCGAGCCGGTCGAGGTGGGGCGTACGACACGGGCCCGCCGGATCGACGGTGGCCGCCTGCTGCTGGTCGCTCATCACGACGAGCACGTTCGGCTGTGCCCTCCCATGCCCTTGGGTCATGACCCGTTGCCGCCGAGCTTCGCGGCGCGCTCGCGTACGTCGTCGAAATGCTCGCGCATGTGCGTGATCGCGGCGCTGCCGTCACCGGACTGGAGCGCGCGTACGATCCGCAGGTGCGCCTCGCCGCGGTCCTTCTCCGGTCGACCGGGGATGGCGTCGCCGAGACGTACGAACAGCTCCCAGAACAGCTCGATCAGGTTGTCCACCAACGGGTTCGAGAGCGGCCGGTACAGCGTCAGATGGAAGTCGCGGTCGACCGCCTCGATCGACTCGCCCTTGTGCTCGAGCACGGTCATCTGCTCCGCGAGGTCGGCGCAGCGGTCGAGCGCCTCGTGCGTCTCCATCCGCGCCACGGCCGGCATCAGACCGACCTCCATCGCCTCGCGCGCCGTCAGGATCTCTTCGAGACCCTGGCTCAGTTCCGCGAGGCCGTACGGCAGCTGCTCGATCACGGGGCGGAACGAGAACTCGGCGACGAACAACCCGTTGCCCGGCTGTGCCTCGATCACGCCGAGCGTCTGCAGGCTGCGCGTCGCTTCGCGCAATGACGGCCGGCTGACCTCGAGCTCCTCGGCCAGTGTCGCCTCCGGCGGCAGCCGGTCGCCGGCCCGTAGCCCGCGTTCTCGGATGAAGTCGCGCAGGCGGATCTGCGCCTCTCGGTAGATCGGGCCGCGCTTCACGCGGAGACCTCGCCCTCGGTCGCGTCCGCGATCGCCTGCTTCAGCGACGGCAGCAGATCGTCGATCGCGGCGAGTGCCGATTGGTCCAGCGGGCCCCACGGCAGACGCGGGCGCCCGGCGTCGGGGCTGAGCCGGTTCATCAGCTCCTTGACGAAGCCGAGACCGCCGTGCCGGCCACTGACCTCGGCGATGTCGCGGAACGGCTGGTGCAGCGTGAACGCGAGGTGGTGCTCGCCCCGGTCGTACGCCTCGGTGACTCGATGAGCGACGGGCGCCAGGCCGTTGAAGAGGCTCCCGATGACTGCGCCGGTACCGAAGGCCAGTCCGGCCGGGAGCAGTTCGTCGCGCCCGAAGAAGACCTTGATGCCGTCGTGCGCGCGGCGCGTACGGTCGAACTCCATCAGGTCCTCGTCGGTGAACTTGACGGCGTAGAACGTCGGGATCTCCTCCGCGGCGCTGGCGGCGACGTCGGCGGGCAGAAGTGTCGACCCCGTCATGCTCGGGATGTGGTAGTAGCAGAACGGCGTACGCGGTGCCGCCGCGGCGACGGAGCGGAGGTGCGCGACCGACAGTTCGATACGCGGCGCCTCGCCGTAGTAGGGCGCGACCGATGCGATCAGGTCGACGCCGTGATCCTCGGCATGTGCAGCGAGCGTCTTCGCCTCGGCGAGGTCGTTCGAGCCGACCTGGGCGCCCAACCCCAGCCCGTCGGGGCGAGCTTCGGCCCACGCCTCGACGACCTGCCGCCGCTCGTCGGCCGACAGCGAGGCGAACTCGCCCGTCGTGCCCGTGACGAACGCGCCGAAGACTCCGTTGCGCCGCAGGTGCTCGGCCTGCTCCGGGATGACCGAAACGTCGAGCCTGCCATCCGCGTCGAACGGTGTGGTGGTCGCGGCCCAGATCTCGAGTCGGCTCATGGGTGGTCCTTTCGGTACGCGGTCAACTCTTCGTCGCCCCCTCGGTGAGGCCGGCGACGATGTAGCGCTGCAGGAAGATGAAGACCACGATCACCGGCAGCGCGATGATTGCGGAGACGGCCATCAGGTCGTTCCAGCGCGTGCCGAACGCATTCGTGAGGCCTGCGAGCACGACCGTGACGGGTTGGAACTTCTCGTCCGTCGCGAGCGCCAGGCCGAAGACGAACTCGCCCCATGCGCCCAGAAAGCTGACGACCGCGACCGTGATCACGCCAGGGGTGCTGATCGGCAGCGCGACCCGGCAGAACGCGCTGAACTCGTTGCACCCGTCGATCTTGGCGGCCTCGACGATCTCGCCGGGCACGCTCAGAAAGAACGGCCGCAGGATCGTCACCGCGAGCGGGATCGCCAGGGCGCAGTTCGCGATGATCAGGCCGACGTAGCTGTTGACGAGCCCGGCACTGCTGAACAGGATGAACATCGGCAGCGCGAGGTTGACCGACGGCACCATCTGCACGACGAGGAACAGCATCAGGATCACCGTCACGAACCGCACCCGCAACCGGGCGAGGCCGTACGCCGCGGGTACTGCGATGAGTAGCGTGACGACGGTCGTGCCGATCGCGATGATGGCGCTGTTCGTGAGACCCCTGGCGATGTCGGAGTCGGAGAACACCGCACTCTCGTACGACTCGACCGTTGGGGGCAGGGGTACGAGGTGGGGAGGCGAGGCGAAGATGTCGCCCGCCTCCTTGAACGACGTGTTCACCATCCAGTACACGGGGATCAGGTACGCGGCCGTCACGACGAGTCCGAGTACGAACAGCCAGCGCCGTCGAGTATCGGTCACGGTCATGCCCGATCCTCCTTACGCAGTGCGCGGAAGTAGCCGATGGACAGGACGATCGGAACGACCATGAGCGTCGTCGTGGCGACGGCTGCGGTGTCGAACCGGGAGAACTCGAACGCCTCGTTGTACGCGTAGATCGGCAGGATCTCCGTCGCGCCGCCGGGACCGCCGCCGGTCATCAGGAAGATGGTGTCGAACGTCTTGAACGTGAAGATGAAGATCAGCAGGATCGCGGTCAGGCTGACCGGGCGCAGCACCGGCATGGTGATACTGCGGAACTGCTGCCACGGGCCTGCGCCGTCGATGCGCGCGGCCTCGTACAAGGTGGGGGAGATGCCCTGCAGGCCGGCCGACAGCAGGATCATCGCGAACGGCGCGAAGCTCCAGGCGGTCGCGACCGTCACTGCGGCGACCGCGGTGTTTGGCTCGCCGAGCCAGAACATGTCCTCGTCGATCAGCCCCACGGCGCTCAGCGCGGCGTTGAGCAGCCCGTAGCTTCCGTCGAGGATCCAGCGCCAGACGTTCGCGCTGACCACGGTCGGCAGGATCCACGCGAGCAGGAGCAGCGCGCGCATGGTGTTCCGGCCCGCAAACGGCCGGTTGAAGAGCAGTGCGAGCCCGAGTCCGACGACGAACGTCAGCGCGACCGTCGCGATGGAGTAGATGACCGACACCTGCAGCGCGTGCCAGAAGTCGGCGCGGCCGAACTGGTCGCGGTAGTTCTCCAGCCCTACCCACTTCGCCCCGCCGGACACGACCTCGCGTAGGCCGACGTCGAAGAAGCTCTGCGAGATGTTGTAGAGCAGCGGGTAGAGGACCGTGAGCACCACGAACGCGACGGAGGGTGCAAGGAACAGGTAGCCCGCGGGTATGCGGCGGCGGCGCCGTCTCGGAGGAGGTGCCATGGCTACCTCCTCCGAGGCCTCGGAGCGTTCGGTCGTGACCACGGAGCTCACGACGCGGAGAGTGCCTCGTCGATGTCGGACTGCGCGGTCTCGGCCGCGTCCGCGGGATCACTCGCGCCACTGATCGTCGCCTGCAGCGCCTCCTGCAGGATCGTGAACGCCTCGTTCGAGTGCGTAGCGAGATCGCCCTCTGGCGCCCACGCCTCCTGGAGCTGATCGGCGAACACCTTGCGTACGGGATCGTCGTCCGTGCCGGGCACGTCGTCGCGCGCAGGCAGCTTGTTGCGCGCCGGTAGGTAGTCGGCGAGCACGTCGGGCTTCTGCAGGTAGCTGATCAGGTCCCAGGCGGCGTCGGGGTCGCCGCTGCCCTCGCCGATGGTCAGGTTCTCGGCCGACAGGAAGGTCTCGCGCGTCTGGTCCTTGGGCAGCAGCGCGACGCCCCAGTTCAGCTCCGGGTTCTCATCGCGCAGGATGCTCACGTACGTGGCGGAGTTGATCATCATTGCGGCCTCACCGGTCGCGAACTGGTTCTTCGCGTCCTCCTCGTTCCAGGTCAGGAAGCCCTTGGACAGGCCGCCGTCGTCGACCATGGACTGGAACGACTCGAGCGCCGCGGTGCCGCCGTCGTCGCCGAACTTCTCGATCGTGCCGCCGTCCGCGAGCGTACGAATGATCAGTCCGGTGGCACCTTCGGCGCCCTCGATACCGCTGAGGGCCAAGCCGTACTTGCCGTCACCTGCGAGCTTGGCCGCGGTCTGCTCCATCTCGGCCCAGGTCTTCGGCGGCTGGACGTCCGCCTGCTTCAGCAGGTCCTTGTTGTAGTACACGGCGTAGGCGTCGGCCAGGTGCGGAACGCCGTACGTCGCGCCGTCGACCTGGGTGGTCTCCCAGCCGGTAGGGAAGTACGCATCCTGCTCGCCCCACTCCTCGACGCGGTCGCTGATGTCCTCGATCACGCCGGCCTCGGCCATGTTCTGCGTGTCGAATGCATTGATCAGCGCGACGTCGGGCAGCTCTCCGCTGGCGGCCGCCTGGGTGAGCGTGCGGTTGAAGTCCTCGAACGGGATGAAGCGGATGTCGACCTCGACGTCGTCGTTCTGGTCGTCGTACTTCTCGAGCACGTCGTACAGCGGCGCGCCGGTCGGCATCTCCTCGTCGCCGTAGTACTGCCAGAACGTGATGGTGCCGTCGGACGACCCCTCGGCGGAGTCGTCGCCGCCGCCGAAGCTTCCGCACGCCGCCAGGCCCAGGGGGAGCAGGGCGGCGAGCGAGACGGCAGCGGCACGGGTACGGCGAGTGCGGGCTCTGCTCATGACGTATCTCCTCCAGGCGTTATGCTCCCGGACAGTAGTCAGATGTCAGATATCTGTCAACTGTCCCTGGTCGGCCGGGTATGACCCCCGTTACACACCGGAAATACGGGGTGGCCACACTGAGTCCATGGGTAAGCAAGAGGAGTTCGTGCTCCGCGCACTCGAGGAGCGCGACGTTCGTTTCGTCCGACTCTGGTTCACCGACGTCCTCGGCTCGCTCAAGTCCGTGTCCGTCGCCCCGGCGGAGTTGGAAGGCGCCTTCGAGGAGGGCATCGGGTTCGACGGCTCGGCGATCGAGGGCTTCGCCCGCGTGCACGAGTCGGACATGCTCGCCAAGCCCGATCCGACGACGTTCCAGATCCTGCCGTGGCGGGGCGAGACGCCCTCGACGGCGCGGATGTTCTGCGATATCGCCATGCCCGACGGCACCGCGTCGTACGCCGATCCGCGCCACGTCCTCAAGCGGGCGCTCGGCCGGGCCGCCGACGCCGGGTTCACCTTCTACACCCACCCGGAGATCGAGTTCTTCCTACTGAAGGGCAAACCCGAGCCCGGTACGCGTCCCGTGCCGGTCGACGACAGCGGCTACTTCGACCACACCTCGCAGGGGATCGGGCAGGACTTCCGCCGCGAGGTCATCACGATGCTGGAGTCGATGGGCATCTCGGTCGAGTTCAGCCATCACGAGGGTGCGCCGGGCCAGCAGGAGATCGACCTGCGCTACGCCGATGCGCTGTCCACGGCCGACAACATCATGACGTTCCGCGTCGTCGTACGCGAGGTCGCGCTGAGCGACGGGATCTACGCGTCGTTCATGCCGAAGCCGTTCACCGAGTATCCCGGCTCGGGCATGCACACCCACATGTCGCTGTTCGAAGGCGACCAGAACGCGTTCTACGAGCCGGGCGCCGAGTATCACCTCTCGAAGGTCGGGCGATCGTTCATCGCCGGCATCCTGGAGCACACGCCCGAGATCACCGCGGTCACCAACCAGTGGGTCAACTCCTACAAGCGGCTCATCTTCGGCGGCGAGGCGCCGTCGTACGTCTCGTGGGGCCACAACAACCGCTCGGCGTTGGTGCGGGTGCCGATGTACAAGCCCAACAAGGGGCCATCGGCCCGCATCGAGCACCGTGCGATCGACTCGGCGTGCAACCCGTACCTCGCGTACGCGCTGTTGCTGTCGGCCGGCCTGAAGGGCATCGAGGAGGGCTACGAGCTACCGCGTGAGGCCGAGGACGACGTGTGGGCGCTGACCGAGCACGAGCGCCGCGCACTCGGTATCGCGCCGCTGCCGCGCAACCTCGACGAGGCCATCCGCACGATGGAGGGCAGCGAGCTGGTCGCCGAGACGCTGGGTGAGCACGTCTTCGACTTCTTCCTGCGCAACAAGCGCACCGAGTGGCACGACTACCGCAGTCAGGTCACGCAGTTCGAGATCGACCGGATGCTGCCGCTGCTGTAGGTGGCATGACGAAGCCCGCCGAGGTCCGGGCCTGCCGATGAAGGTGGGAGCCATCGGCTGGGCTCGAACCCCGGCGGGCATTTCCCCCCGGGTGCTCGTCGGAGAGTCCTCTCAGGCGAGCCGATGTGCCGCGCGCCGCGAGAGGGAGAGTCGCCGCGGCGCGCGAGTGCGTGGGGTACGCGAGACGGTACGGCTCTTGCGGAGGAGCTCGGCGTCGCGTACTCGGTACTCGATCGCCTCGCGAGCCACCGCCTGGGTGAGGTGGGTGTTGGTGTACATCGTTGACTCCTTGGGCGTTCGTTCCTGACACCCATAAGAGTCGTCGCTAAGGTATGGGCCGCACATCGGCAAACCGCCTTATCTTGCCGGCGGGTGGGTACCTTAGGCGGTGCCCTCACGCCGGATTCGGGGTGCCTAAGGTACCTACGCCCGAACTGCCCGACGAGCGCACGCGGGTGGCCTCATCGCCACGTCCCACTGGTGCCGCCGGTCATACCGGCTCGCGGATTACCATGGGCCCATGGTAATCCGCGCCGCTACCCAGCAAATTTGCTACGTAGCGGCGCAGTTTGCCGTGGGGGAGTGGGACATTACCCCGAGCGCATATTAAGGTGCGTGCTCTGCGGGGCAAAGGTCCGCCTAGCATGCTGAATTCGGCATGCAAAGCGGACGTTTACCATGTTCACATGGTAAACGTCCCGATGGCCGCGCCGGCCGGGCGTCGCTACACCATGGTGGCATGGTGAAGCGACGTCCACCGTCTGCACTACGCTCCATCCCGTGACCACCACCACGCACGGCCTGACCGCGGGCCGCCTCAGCCGGCTCGGCTTCCAGGCACCCGCGGACGCGCTCGCGCAGCTGGATCTCCTCGGCGACCAGGTCACCGAGGAGCTGGTCATCGAATGGTCTCGCGCGGCCGACCCCGACCTCGCGCTCGCATCGCTGGTGGGGATCGCGGAGCGCTCGGCCGACGACCCGGTCGCCGCGCTCGCGGCGGACGCCGACCTCAACGCCAGGCTGACGGCCGTACTCGGCACCAGTCGTGCGCTCGGCGAGTTCCTCAACCACCATCCGGAGCAGCGCTCGGCATTGACCGACGAGCACTTCACCGAAAGCTTTGTCTCCCACGGGCAGCTTCGTACGGCGCTGCTGACGGCGACCGGCACCGACCCCGGCTCCGATCTGGTGGTCTCCGCGATGGACACCACCGCGGCGATCGACGCGCTGCGGGTCGAGTACCACCGGCTGCTGCTGCAGATCGCCGCCCGCGACCTGATCGGCACCACCAGGTTCGAGGAGTCCAGCGGTGAACTAGCCGACCTCGCGGCCGCGACGCTGAGTGCCGCGCTGGCCATCGCCCGCGGCGCACTCGGCGACGACCGCGACGCGTGCACGATCGCCGTCATCGCACTCGGCAAGTGCGGCGGCGGCGAGCTCAACTACATCAGCGACGTCGACGTGGTCTTCGTGTACGAGCCGACCGACGGCACCGACGACGAGACGGCGCTGCGGGCCGCGAGCCGGATCGCCGCGATGATGATGCAGATCTGCTCCCAGCACACCGGCGAGGGCACGATCTGGGAGGTCGACGCGGCGCTACGCCCCGAGGGCAAGGCCGGCCCGCTCGTCCGTACGCTGCAGAGCCACGTCACGTACTACGAGCGATGGGCGAGCACCTGGGAGTTCCAGGCGCTGCTCAAGGCGCGGCCGGTCGCCGGCGACGACGACCTCGGTCAGGCGTACGTCGACGCGATCCTGCCGATGGTGTGGCAGGCGAGCACCCGCGACCACTTCGTACGCGACGTACGTGCCATGCGCAGGCGCGTCATCGACCACATCCCGCCCGACCTGATCGAGCGCGAGCTCAAGCTCGGACCCGGCGGTCTGCGCGACGTCGAGTTCGCCGTCCAGCTGCTGCAGCTCGTGCACGGCCGCTCCGACCAGTCGCTGCGCAGCGGCAACACGCTGTCGGCGCTGTACGCGCTCATCCAGGGCGGGTACGTCGGCCGTGAGGACGGCGCGGCATTCGCCGAGGCGTACATCTTCCTGCGCCTGCTCGAGCACCGCGTCCAGTTGTACGGGCTACGCCGCACGCACATGATGCCCGCCGACGAGGTCGACCTGCGCCGCATCGGGCGGAGTCTCGAGCTGCGCCAGAACCCCGTCAGCGACGTCCGCCGAATCTGGCGTGCCAACACCCGCGAGGTCCAGCGGCTCCACCAGAAGATCTTCTACCGACCCCTCCTCGAGACCGTCGCGGCGTTGCCGCGCGAGGGGCTGCGGCTCACACCCGATGCCGCCGAGCAGCGCCTTGTCGCGCTCGGGTACGACGACCCCAAGGGCGCGCTCGCCCACCTGCAGGCGCTCACCCGCGGCGTATCACGCCGGGCGGCGATCCAGCGACAGCTGCTGCCCGCCATGCTCGCGTGGTTCGCGGAGGCACCCGACCCGGACGCCGGGCTGCTCGCGTTCCGGAAGGTGTCCGATGCGCTGGGTACGACGCCGTGGTACCTCCGCAAGCTGCGCGACGAGGGCGAGGGTGCCGAGCAGCTCGCGACGATCCTCGCGTCGAGTACGTACGTCACCGGACTGATCCTTCGTGCGCCCGAGGCGGTCGCGCTGCTGGGCGAGACCGACGACCTCGTACCGCGCTCGGTCGAACGGCTGCGCAAGGAGATGGACACCGCGGCACGGCGTTACGCAGACCCGGCCGACGCGATCCGCTCCATCCGCAGGCTGCGACGCAAGGAGCTCTCCCGCGTCGGCATCGCGGACGTGCTCGGCCGGCTCGATATCGAGGCCGTCGGCACCGCGCTGACGGCGATCACCACGGCGACGCTCTCGGCCGCGCTCAACGCGTGCGTCGCGGCTGCCGAGAGCGGGCACGGCGGTCCGCTGCCGACCCGCATCGCGATCATCGCGATGGGCCGACTCGGTGGGGGCGAGACGGGGTACGGCAGCGACGCCGATGTGATGTTCGTGCACGACCCCGATCCCGACGCCGATCCGACGCGCGCGCACGAGCTCGCGACGGGCGTCATTCAGCGAGTACGCGACCTGCTGTCGTCGCCCGGCGACGACCCGGGGGTCGGTCTCGATGCCGACCTGCGTCCCGAGGGACGCCAAGGCCCGCTGCTGCGGACGCTGGCGTCGTACCGGGCGTACTACGACCGCTGGTCTGCCGTATGGGAGGCGCAGGCGTTGCTTCGCGCGTCCGTCACGATCGGCGACGAGAGGCTCTGCGCCGACTTCCGCGCCCTGATCGACCCGTTGCGCTGGCCGGACGGCGGCATCAGCGACGACGCCGTGAGCGAGGTCCGGCGGATCAAGGCCCGCGTCGACTCCGAGCGCCTGCCGCGCGGCGCCGACCCGGCACTGCACCTCAAGCTCGGGCGCGGCGGTCTCGCCGACGTCGAATGGACCGTGCAGCTGATGCAGATGCAGCACGCGTACCGCGTCGACGGGCTACGGACGCCGCAAACGCTGCCCGCGCTGTACGCGGCCCGCGACGCCGGTCTGATCGACGCCGCGGACGCGGATGCGCTCGAGGCCGCCTGGCGCCTCGCCAGCCGCGCGCGCAACGCCATCGTGCTGGTGCGCTCGAAGGCGTCGGACTCGCTGCCGACGCACGCCGACGACCGGGCCGGCGTCGCGTTTATGCTCGGCTATGGCGACGAGAGCGAGCCGATGATCGACGACTACCGTCGCGTCACTCGACACGCCCGGGCCGTCGTCGAGCGAATCTTCTGGGGTTAATCGGCGAACGCTAAACGGCCTGACGACGCGTCAGCAGGTTGTTGCGTTCTCCGATCGTTAGCCCTCCCCATACGCCGTACGGCTCGCGTACTGAAAGCGCGTGCTCGAGACATTCATTGACCACCGGACATCGCGCACAAAAGCTCTTCGCGACGGCTTCCCGAGAGTGTCTTCGCGGACCTCGCTCGGATTCGGGAGAAAAGAACGTCTCCGGATCGGCTTCTGTGCAAGCGCCTTCGTACTGCCACTCGTACACCTCAATGAGTGGCATCGGCAATCGCGCAATGCTGGCCATGAGAATGGCCTCCTCCCCGCGTGTTGAGGTAACCATGAACTTACTCAGACCTCAAGCAAGGTGCAAGACCCTACGGGAGAATGACTTTTAACTAGGCCGTGTCTGCCTATGCCCCGCCGGCTCGCGTGCCTCCGCATCCCGCCCGGCTCCGTTACGGTCGCTCGAAGGAGAATCGACTACAACGTCGCTCCCGCGCGAATGGGGGCACCTCCCGGCCGCCTTGCGGCTGGGGGACCGATCGGGCGCGGAGACCCGCTCACTGATCGACGTGGCATAAGCAGACACGACCTAGTCGTTTCTGTTTTCGGGAGGGTTGTCGTTTTCGGCGCGCGCCGCTGCTTCGCGGATCTCGAAAAGTTCGGTGGCCAGATCGCCAACGGAGCTGGTGATGTCGCGGACGGCATTGACCAGAATCGACCCGACCTCGGCGGCCGTGTGGGTCGCCGCCTCGGCGGACTGCTGCAGCACGTCCTTGTTGATCTCATGTCGACTGATCGCCATGGCGCCAACGATACCAATCGAGCCGGAGGTAGCGGGTCGCACCGCTGAGCACGTTCGCGCCCTACCTGTTGGTACCCGAGCGAATGGGCTCAGCGGAGTCCCAGGTCGACCCCGAGCTGCTTGACGACGTGCTCGAAGTACGCGTCGTAGTCGTCGACGGCGCCGACGATGTGTCCGAACAGCTCGAGAGTCAACGTGCCGATCACGACGGACCAGGCCCGCAGGATTGCGAGTGCCGCCGCGTCGTCGAGGGCGCCCTCGGCGAGCTCCCGAAGCCCGGCGATCGTGCTGTGCGCCCGGCGCGACACCGGGACCTGCGGTGCCGCAGGGCGTACGCCGGCCGCAGAGGCGTCGATCATGATGCCGGTGATGACGCGGGTGACGCGAAAGGCCGGAGTGATGGTGTCGGTCGGCGCCGCGTAGCCGGGCACGGGTGAGCCGTAGAGAAGCGCATAGTCGTGCGGATGCGCGACTGCCCAGGCGCGGATGGCGTGACACGCCTCCTCCCAGCGCAGCGCGTACGACGAGCGTCGGGTCACGCCCGCGTCGGCACGTTCTGTCGCGGTACCGAGCTCGTCGTAGGCCTCGATGATGAGCGCGGTGAGCAGTTCGTCGCGGGACGCGAAGTACCGGTACACCGCGGACGACGCCATGCCGAGCTCGCGGGCCACGGCGCGCAGGGAGAGCTGGCCGGGACCGACCTTCGCAAGCTGCTGCCGGGCGCTATCGAGGATCGCGCGGGTGAGCTGCTCGCGGGCGATCGCGCGAGCCGTACGAGGCGCGGACGGAGCAGTAGTCATGCGTGCCATGGTGCCCCAAGATGAGAGCAGCGGCAAGAGTTGCGAGCAGTGCTCTTGTTCAATGTCGAAACGTGTGCCATGCTCTCAACCAAGATCAGTGCTCTCGTATTGAACATCGAAACCCTGAGGAGCGGAAATGAGCGACAAACACGTGATCGTCGGAGCGGGACCGGTGGGAACCGAGCTCGCGACCGTGCTGGCGGCGGCGGACAAGCAGGTCACCGTCGTAACCCGTTCGGGGCGCGGGGTCGAAGCGCGGAACGTGAGCCGGGTGGCCGCCGACGCATCCGACGGCGACGGCCTGGCGCGGCTGACCGACGGCGCGGTCGCCCTCTACAACTGCGCAAATCCCGGCGACTACACGACCTGGCAGGCCGTGTGGCCGCCGCTGGCGGCGTCGTTGCTGGGTGCCGCGCGCAAGACCGGAGCGGTACTGGTGACGGCCGCGAGCCTGTATCCGTACGGACCGGTCGACGTGCCGATGGTCGAGGACCTCCCGGATGCCGCGACGGACAAGAAGGGCCTGATCCGCGCGGGGATGTGGGCAGATGCGCTCGACGCCCATCGTGCGGGTGAGGCGCGCGTCGTCGAGGTGCGGGGCTCGGACTACGTAGGTACGGGTGTCGGCAAGAACGGACATGTCTCACGCAACCTCCCGCGGGCGCTGGCGGGTAAGGGCGTTCGGGTGATCGGCGACCCGGACCTGCCGCATTCCTGGACCGACGTGCTCGACATGGCGCGTACGCTCGCCGCGGTCGCCGACGACGCCGATGCCTGGGGTCGGGTCTGGCATGCGCCGACGAATGCGCCGCGTACCCAGAGCGAGGCCCTCGGCGACGTCTTGGCTGCCGTCGGCAAGCGCCCCGTACCGGTGAAGCCGTTCCCGATGCGCACGATGCGCCTCATCGGCCGGTTCAACCCGATGGTGCGCGAGCTGATGGATATGAGCTACATGTTCACCCGGCCGTACGTACTCGACTCGTCGGCGGCCGAGGAGAGGTACGGGCTCGAACCGACGCCGTGGGACGAGGTGTGCCGGCGTACCGCGGCCGGCTGAGCTGCGAGGAGAGAGCGAGGGACGAGCGGCTCGACGAGCGCGACCAGAAGGCTGAGCGCGCCTCACATCCGCTCGGCGCCGGCCTTGATCGCCTCCCGAATGCGGTGGTAGGTGCCGCATCGGCAGATGTTGCGGATCTCGTCGAGGTCGGTGTCGGCGATCGCGCGCCCCTCGGACTGCGCCTGCCGTACCTTGGCGACCGCCGCCATGATCTGCCCGGGCTGGCAGTAGCCGCATTGCGCGACATCGATGTCGAGCCAGGCCTCCTGCATCGGATGCAGGTCGCCGTCGACGGTGTCGGCGAGGCCCTCGATCGTCGTCACCTCGTCGTCATCGGCGATGTCGCCGACGCGTACCGAGCACGGGTTGAACGCCTTGCCGTTGATGTGGGACGTGCACGCCTTGCAGACGTTGATGCCGCAGCCGTACTTCGGGCCGGTGACACCAAGGATGTCGCGCAGCACCCAGAGCAGGCGGACGTCGTCCTCGACGTCGACCGATACGTCTTCGCCGTTGAGCCGGAAGGTCTGGGTAGGCATCTGCCCCTCCTCAGTACGTGTGCTCGAGGCCGTCGGTCGGCGACTGCGGGATCGGCGGCATCGTCGGCTTGGGCTCGAACGCGAGCGGGTCGCGGTGGTTGATCGGGAAATGGGACGGCACCCGGCCGGTCGCCCGGGCGTACGCACAGGCAACCGCCGCGAAGGTCGACGCGACGCCGAACTCTCCGGCGCCGCCCGGCTGCTCGACGCCGGAGTCGACCACGATCACCTCGACCTCGGGCGGCACGTTCCACTGCCGGGTGTAGAAGTAGTCGTCCCAGCTGCCCTCGAGGAAGTGTCCGGTGTCGAGGTGCAGACTCGACGTCAGGGCCAGCGCGATGCCGTCCATGATGCCGCCCTGCATCTGCGCCTCGAGCCCGCGCGGGTTGATCGCGAGGCCGACGTCGACGGCCATCACGACCTTGGTCACCCGGGGTCCGCCGACGCCGTCCCGGATGTCGCGGTCGACGGTCTCCGGGCGGCAGTCGATCTCGACGAGCGCGGCGTTGAGGCCCTTGTACTCCTTGTGCACCGCGATGCCCTGTGCGGTGTTCGCCGGCATCGAGCGGCCCCAGTCGCCGGCCTCGGCGGCCGTGTCGAGCACCGTGCGCAGCCGCTTGTTCTTGGCGAACTCGCGGCGGAACTCGTACGCGTCCTTGCGGAGTTTGCGGGCGAGCAGGTCGACGGTGAGCTCGCGCGCCGTGCACACGTCGGGGGAGTAGATGTTGCGCATGCTGCCGGTGTTGAAGCCGCCGTCGACCTCGCTCAGCAGCTGATCGACCACGCCGAAGTTGTACGGCACCTCCTGGGTCAGGGTGAAGATCGTCTCGCTGAACCCGAGATCGCCGACCGGCAGCCGCGCCGCCAGCGCGGTGATGATCTCGCCGACGCCGTGGCCGAAATCGGTCTTCACGCTGGTGTGGCGCTGCTCGAAGGTGAGGACGTTGCCGAGCAGATGCGTTGCCCGGATGCGCGACGTGGCCATCGGGTGCGCGCGGCCGGCCCGCGAGTCGTCGGTGCGATGCCACATCAGCTTGACGGGCTTGCCCATCGCCTTCGACACCTGCGCGGCCTCGATCGCGGCGTCGTGGAACAGCTTGCGCCCGAACGAGCCGCCGCCCTCGACGACGTGTGCGGTCACGGCCGTGGGGAGCAGCCCGAGCATCGCCGCGATCTCCTCCTGCGCGACGATCGGCGACTTCATCCCCGACCAGATCTCCGCGCTTCCGGGACGTACGTCGGCGATGGCGCAGTTCGTCTCGAGCGCACTGTTGCTGCGGAAGTAGAACGTGAACTCCGCGTCGACGGTTCGCGCGAGCGGGTCGACGTCGGGTACGACGAGCGGAAGCTCGGCCGCCTTGAGCTCGCGGTGAACCGTACGGTCGGACTTGCCGACGGCGGTGCCTCCACGCCAGTCGACCCGCAGCGCGCGTACGGCGTCGATGCACTGGCCGAACGTGCGCGCGCGTACTGCGACGCCGGTGGGTACGACCGCGACGTCGGTGACGCCCGGCATCGCCTCGACCTCGCGCTGGTTGTGGACATAGCTGGGCGTGCCGTTGAGCGTCGGGGCACGGCAGATCATCGCGGGCAGCGCATCGGGTACATCGAGGTCCATGGTGAACCGCTTACGCCCGGTCACGGCGTCGCGTGCGTCGAGGCGATTCTGGCTGGTGCCGATGACGCTGAACTCGTCGCGGGGCTTGAGCTCGACCTCGACGCGTCGGGTCTTGCCGGATGCCGCGGCATTCGCGAGCTCGCCGTACGTGATGCTGGTGCCGTTGGGCGCCTCGATCACGCCCAACTTGGTGGTCAGGCGGTCGACGGTGTCACCGAGCACGATCGCGGCCGCCTCGAGGAGGGCGTGCCGGGCGATCGCCGCGGCGACCCGGATCGGCGTGAACGTCGAGATCGTGGTGTTCGACCCGCCGGTCAGCTGGTTGAACAGCAGCTCGGGCCTGGCATCGGCGAGGGTGACCCGCACCTTGTCGACCGGTAGCTCGAGCTCCTCGGCGATCAACATCGCCGTCGACGTGGTGATGCCTTGGCCGACCTCCGCGCGGGGCAGCGCGAACGACGCCGTGCCGTCGGTGTTGATCCGGACCGTGATCAGGTTGGCGGTCGGCGTCGCCGCGTCCGTCAGCAGGTCGTTGAGGTCGTACAGCTCGGGCGGTTGCGGCGCGGAGGGGATCTCCGCGCGGGCGGTGGATGCGAGTCCGAGGTCGGCGGCGGCCACGAGGGTCGACGCGCCGAGCACGTACCCGAGGAACGTTCGCCGGGGGAGCGTCATAGAGGGTTCAACGACACGGTTACCAGAAGGTAACGGCAGGTGCGCCGCGTTCGGGTCTATGTGGCATCGGTCCAATAGGTGTCAACCGATGCCACATAGACCCGAACGCGCGCCGAAATCCGGCGCCGGCGGAGCCCTACGCCGTCTACTTGCGCGGCGGGAGCGCGAGCTTCACGATCTTCTTCGCGACGCTGCCGAGCTGCCTGCTCAACGGCCCGGTGTTGTACTTCAGGCCGTACCGCTCGCACATGTCGCGCACCTTCTCCGCGACCTGCGGGTAACGGCGCGACGGGATGTCGGGGAAGATGTGGTGCTCGATCTGGTGGCTCAGGTTGCCGGTCATCAGATGGAACAGCTTCGAGCCGGAGATGTTCGCCGAGCCGAGGAGCTGGCGCAGGTACCACTGGCCGCGGGTCTCGTTCTCGGCGTCCTGCTGCTGGAACGTCTCGACGTCGGCCGGGAAGTGACCGCAGAAGATCACGCAGAACGCCCAGACGTTGCGGGTGACGTTGGCGATCGCGTTCCCGGCGAGCGTCGACAGGAAGAACGGACCGGACAGCGCCGGGAAGATCAGGTAGTCCTTGGCGAGCTGGCGCCCGGCCTTGCGGAGCGCCGGGCGGTTGCGCTCACGGAACTCGGCCCAGGTCTCGTGGCCCTCCTTCGCGCGGTCGACGTCCAGGTCGTGCAACATCACGCCGTACTCGAAGATGAACATCAGCACGAACGCGTACAGCGGGTTGCCGAGGTAGTACGGCGACCACTCCTGGTCCTCGTCGATGCGCAGCAGGCCGTACCCGATGTCGCGGTCCTTGCCGTGGATGTTCGTGTACGTGTGGTGCAGGAAGTTGTGCTGGTACTGCCAGTTCGAGGCGGGGTCGACGATGTCCCACTCGTACCTCTTGGAGTTCAGCGACGGGTCGTTCATCCAGTCGTACTGGCCGTGCATGACGTTGTGGCCGATCTCCATGTTGTCGAGGATCTTCGACAACGACAGGGATCCGACGCCGAGCAGCCACAGGGGCGGGATGAACGGGAAGTACAGCAGCCCGCGGCCCGCGACCTCGAGGCCACGCTGCACCTTGATCACCCGGCGGATGTAGTCGGCGTCCTCCTGGCCGAGGTCGTCGAGGATCTCCTGGCGGAGCTCGTCGAGCTCGCGGCCGAACTCCTCGAGGTCCTCGTACGTCATGTACTCGAGGCCGATCGTCGCGCGGCGGTCGTCTTCGGCGACGAGGGGCGCGGGGGCCATGTTGTGGTCGGTGGCGAGGCTCATTCTTCGGCTCCTGATGGTGGTGGGCGGTGGCGGTGCCGGGGAGTCAGAGCGCCACGGAGACGTCGCCGACGGGGACGTTGTTGCAGATGGTGATCTCCTCATCGGTGTCGGCGCGTACCTCTCCCGAGATCACATTGCGGACGGCGCCGAACTTCTTGCGGGTAGTGCACTTGTGACAGATGCCCATGCGGCATCCGAACTCCGGGGTGAGGCCGGCCGCCTCGGCCTGCTCGAGGATGGTGTTGCCGCTGTTGTCGACCTCCTGGTTGCTGTCGTCCAGGGTGAGCGTGCCGGTCGCGTCTGCGGCGTCGAGGTCGATCGTCGGTACCTTGAAGTACTCGAGCTGCAGGCGCTCGGCCGCGCCGGCCTCGTCGTACGCGTCGCGGACGACCGCAATCAGGCCGGCCGGTCCGCAGACGTACGTCGGTGTGTCGGCCGGATCGTGGCCGAGGTGCTTGAGGTGGTCGACATTGAAGCGTCCCTCGATGTCTTGGCCGCGCGGTGTCCGGGTGTAGACGCGCACCATCGTGACCCACGGGCAGCTCGCCTCGATCTCGTCCAGCTCGGCCGCGAAGATCTCGTCGTCGCGCGTACGCGCGTAGTGCAGGAAGGTCACCGGCCGCGAGTGGCCGCCGTCGCGGAGGCTGCGCAGCATCGACATGACCGGCGTGACGCCGCTGCCGCCGCTGATCAGCAGCAGGTCGTCCGGCACGGTCGCGGGCAGGACGAACTCGCCCTCCGCGCGGGACAGGTGCACGAGTGTCCCGGCGCGCAGCTCGTGGCGGAGGAACTGGGAGACGTAGCCGTCGGGGTGGACCTTGACCGTCACGCTGAACCGGCCGTCGTCGCGGTACGCCGAGCTCGAGACCGAGAAGCAGCGGATCCGGCGCTTGCCGTCGACCTCGACGCCGAACTGCACGTGTTGGCCGGGGGTGAAGTGGTCCCAGGCGTCGTTCGGCTCGAGCACCACCGTGCTGGCGAGGCCGGTCTCGTGGGTGACCTCGACGACGCGCGCGCGTACGTCGTGGACGGTGAGCATGGGGTGGACATGCTCGAGGAACCGGTCGATGCTGTGCGGAGTCGTCAGCGAATCGACGAACGACGACGCGAGCAGCCGACGCGCTAGTCCGCGCGTGGAGCGGGTCCGCGCCACTTCGCACCTCCGACAGTGAACATTTGTACACTGAGAATACTGCCGAGTGATCGGGCTGCGGTCAAACGTACGTGGGGCAGTGCGACCCGCATCACGTCGTCGAGTGAACAAGTGTAGCGAGAATTGGGGGATCGATAGGGTGTCGGCCATGCGTACCCGCCAGGAGCAGAAGGAGCGCACCCGTCGGGTGATTCTGGACGCTGCGCTCCAGCTCACCGGCGAATACGGCTTCGGCGGGCTCAGCCTGCGCCAGGTGACGCGCGCGTCGGGCATCGTGCCGACCGCCTTCTATCGGCACTTCGCGAGCATGCACGAGCTGGGGTTGGCGCTCGTCGGCGAGTCGTTCGAGACCCTGCGCGCGATGACCCGCGAGGCGAGGCGCGACCCGCGTACGTTCGACGACGTGATCGCGACCTCTGCGGAGATCCTGGTGCGGGTGGTCAAGGAGCGACCCGAACACTTCGCGTTCATCGCCCGCGAGCGGTTCGGGGGTGTCGCCGAGGTACGCGACGCCATTCGGCATGAGCTCGAGCTGTTCGTCAGCGAGCTGGCGGTCGACCTGGCGCGCTTCCCGTACATCGAGGACTGGACTCCGGCCGACGTGCAGATGGTGGCGAAGCTGTTCGTGAACAACATGGTGGGCACCGCCGAGGACATCGTCGAGGTGCCGCCCGGGCGCCCGGACCTCGAGCAGAAGGTGGCCGAGCAGGCGAAACGGCAGATGCGCCTGATCGCGATCGGCTTCAAGGACTGGAAGTCCCAGTAGCCGCCCCGTCGCCCCGCTGGGCCGCACACATCGGCCCCGGTTTCGGCGATTTCGGGACTGAAACGTGCGGCCCAGCGGGGTCTAGGTGGTCATCAGGTCGCCGTACGTCTCGAGGCGATCGGGGATCTCGGTGTGGTGCACCTGGCGCAGCGACTCGGGGTCGTCGAGCTCGTCCCACGATCGCGGGGTCGCCACCCAGGCCCGCTGCCGGCCGCGCAGCGAGTACGGCGTGATGGTGGTCTTCGCGGGGTTGTTCTGACTCCAGTCGAGCAGGATCTTGCCGCCGCGCTGCGCCTTCTTCATGTTGGAGACGACCAGCTCGGGGTGGTCGCTCTCCAGCGACGTCGCGAGCTCGTACGCGTACTCCCGCAGCTCCATCGGCGGCCGCGACGTCGGGAGCGGAGCGTACAGCTGCATGCCCTTGCTGCCGCTCGTCACCGGTATCGCGTCGAGATCGTCGTCGCCGAGCCGCTCGCGGATCAGTCGCGCCACCTCAACGCACTCCGGCAGACCCGCCGGCGCGCCCGGGTCGAGGTCGATCACCAGCCGGTCCGCGTCGTGGATGCCGTCGCGCGGCCCGACCGACCATTGCGGGGTGTGCAGCTCGAGCGCCGCGAGGTTCGCCACCCACGCGAGGCCGGCGCGGTTCTCGATGACCGGGTACGTGACGTGCGTACGGTCCTTGCTGCTGCCCGGTGACGCGATCTCGACCCGGCGTACCCAATCGGGGGTGCCGCGCGGGAGGTTCTTCTCGAAGAACGGCTTGCTCTCCACGCCGTCCGGCCAACGCTTGCGGGTCGCCGGGCGGCCCGCCAGCTGCGGCAGGATCACGTCGGCGACGGTGAGGTAGTGCTGGATCACGTCGAACTTCGTGGTGCCGTCGTCGGGATACAGCACCTTGTCGAGGTTGCTGAGCCGGACCTGCTTGCCGTCCAGCTCGAGGTGGTTGCTACCGCTGGGCATAGGTAACTCTTGCACGTACGCTGCCCGGGCGACCGGCGCGCCGCGCGATCCCCGGTCGTGATCGAGGTCGACCACCGGCGTTACGGTGGACAACCAACCGATTCTGGAGGCTCCTCGGGCATGCGCCGTCACCTTCTCAGCACGGCCGCGTGGATTCTGGTCGCCGCGGCCGCCGTCGCGGGATGCGACTCGGGCTCCGACGACGAGTCCGGCTCGGGCGCGTCGGGGCCGACGAGTGACTCGCCGACGTCCGACTCGCCGGCAACGGGTTCGACCGCACCCGGTGCTTCGAAGGCGTCGAACGCGCCCAAGCCGCCCGCTGCGGCGGAGAAGGACGATGCGGCGGGTGCGGAGGCGTACGTCGGCTACTTCGTCGACCTGGTCAACTACGCGGCAGAATCCGGCGACACCAAACCGCTGCACGACGCGGCGGTCGAGTGCGACTACTGCCAGCAGTTCCCCGCCGTGTACGACGACGTGTACAGCAACGGTGGGTCATTCGACGGCGACTTCTTCCGGCTCCTCGACGTGAACGCGACCGGTGAGGGCGACACGACGCAGGCCGTCGCCAAGCTGAAGGCCGACACGTCGACCACCTTCAAGATCGCCAAGGACAAGAAGACGCAGCATATCGAGCCCGTCTCGTACACCTGGACGATCGATCTCGAACCCACCGACGACGGCTGGCAGATCACCGGGATGAAAGAGAAGTTCTAGCGGTCAGGCACCGAGCGAGAGCACGACGTCGACACAGTGCTCGGTGAACGCCGCGCGGTCGACGTCGACGGCACCCGACAGGTACGCCATCAGCAGCCCGGACAGTGCTCCGACGATGGCGAGTGCCGCGAGCTCGGCATCGCTCGCCCGCGCGTTCGGCGGTAGACGGGAACGTACGAGGGCGACGAACTCGAGCGCGCGGGCCGTGCCCCGAGCACCGAGCGCCGGCTCGGTCGTCGGCGACAGCAGCAGTACGCGGCCGACGGCCGGCTCGTCGAGCATCAGGTCGACGAACGCCTCGACCGGTGCGCGTGCGGCGCGCGTACCCGAAGGAGACGCCTCCGATGCCGCGGCGAGAACCCCACCGGCCCGGGCCGAGACGTTGTCGTACACCGCGCGTACGAACGAGTCGCGGTCGCCGAACGCGTCGTAGAAGTGTCGCTCGGTCAACCCGGCGTCGCGGCACACGCCTCGTACGGTCAGTGGCCGGGCGTCGGCGGCTCCGAGCGCCACGACGCCGGCCTCGAGCAGGACCTCGCGTCGGGCCGTACGTCGATCGGTGAGTGCGGTGCCGGCCCAGGTGCCGGGGCGGTCGGCCATGACGTCCCTTCGTTGACCCGCTGGTGTGCGCCGCCTAGAGTGACAACGTGCGTTGTCACTCTGCCAGCACCGGTGCGCGAGAGCAAGGTGGGCCACCTCGGCTCGGTCCCGAATCGCTGACCTGGCGGTACTTCGGAGACTGGCGCGGTCTGCTGCAGGGCCTGTGGGCAGGGTCGATGCAGAACATGCATCCCGGCCTCGGCGCGGCCGTCGAGGAGCACTCGCGGTTCTTCGAGGAACGCTGGGAGCGGCTGCTGCGCTCGCTGTACCCGATCGGCGGCGTGGTCTTCGACGGTGAGCGGTCGGCCCAGACCGCGGCGGAGGTGCGCGGCTATCACAACCAGATCAAGGGCGTCGACAAGCGTGGTCGGCGCTACCACGCGCTCGACCCGGAGACGTTCTACTGGGCGCATGCGACGTTCTTCATGGGCACGATCCTGACCGCGGACCACTTCATGGGCGGGCTCACCGAGGACGAGAAGCGCGGGCTCTTCGACGAGCACATCGAGTGGTACCGGCGCTACGGCATGAGCATGCGGCCGGTGCCCGAGTCGTGGGAGGAGTTCCAGGCGTACTGGAAGCGCATGTGCACCGACGTGCTCGAGGACAACGTGGCGACCCGCGACGTGCTCGACCTGTCGACGCTCGACGTACCGCCTTTTGCGCCGTGGCTGCCGCGGTCCGTGTGGCTGCGCGTACGCCCGCTGATCGAGAGATCCTTTGTATGGTTGACGATCGGCATGTACGACGAACCGGTACGCGAGCTGCTCGGGTACACCTGGACCGAGCGCG
Organism: Solicola gregarius; assembly: GCF_025790165.1. Taxonomy (GTDB): domain Bacteria; phylum Actinomycetota; class Actinomycetes; order Propionibacteriales; family Nocardioidaceae; genus Solicola; species Solicola gregarius. The sequence continues at coordinate 52,039 of NZ_CP094970.1, read as the reverse complement.
ACGCCCGTCGTCACCGACGCGTCGGCCAGGCCGTCAACGCGGTCTTCGCGCTCGTGCCGCGGCGGTACCGGAAGCATCCGCGCGCCCGCGCGGGCCTGGACATGTCGACGGGCCGCCGCGCGGCCGATGCGCCGCTCGTACACACGCCGCAGCGCAACCTGCCGCCGCCCGAGCACCGCGACGACCCGCGCCACTACAGCCCCGACGTGTGACGATGGGCGCCATGCCGCGCCGCAACCGAGTCGACCCCTGGGGCGACCTCCACGCAACGCCGGAGCGAGGCATGTTCACCGGCAACCGCGGCTGCCTCGTCGACGACACCGAGCAGGTCGTACGACACCATCGCGGCAACCTCTGGATCACCTGCCTGACCAGCTACCGCGGATGGCGCGTCGACCTCGCGCGACCGAGCCGATGGACGCCGATCTTCTTCTTGGACGAGGTTGTGGCACTCGCCGCCGGTCATCGACCATGCGGGTTGTGCCGCCGCGCGGCGTACGAGAGCTACCGCGAGGCGGTCGGCACGGCGTACGCACGGACGTGCACCGCCGGCGTGCTCAACGGCCTGCTCGCCGACGAGCGCCTGCGCCGCGGGCGGGGGCTCGATCGCGCGGGAGATCGCAGACTCTGGCGCGCCGATGCGGCCGGGCTACCCGACGGAGTCGTCTACGTCGACGAGGGGGTTGCGCGGGTGGTCCGCGGCGGACGCTCGCTGGCGTTCGGGTTCTCCGGCTGGCAGCGCCCGGGGGAGCGGCCGACGGGCCAGGTCGACGTACTCACCCCGCCTACCTCGGTCGCGGCGCTGGCGCAGGGGTACGAGCCGGGGTGGCATCCGAGCGCCGCCGGACCTGCGACCCGCTCGCCCGTGCCCGGTAGCCTCGACGAATGAGCGAGTCGAGGGATCGGTATCGAAGTACGCGGGTCACCGACGCGGACCGTGACCACGCCGCCGAGCGGCTGCGACTCGCCGCCGGACACGGCCGCCTCGACATCCAGGAGCTGGAGCGCCGGCTCGACGCGGTCTACGTCGCTCGTACGTATGGCGAGATCGAACCACTCGTCAAAGACCTGCCGCTCGACCAGGTCGGTGAGGCGGTCTCGTACGCGGAGACGATGGAGATCCGCCAGACCGGCGTGCGCATCGTTCGCCGGGGGCGATGGAAGGTGCCCCGGCGCGTCGTCGTCACCGGCAAGTTCGGTGCGACCCGGCTCGACTTCTCGCACGCGCTCATCGTGCATCCCGACGTCGAGATCGCGCTCGACACGTCGTGGACGTCGATCCGGATCATCGTGCCGAAAGGCGCATCGGTCGACACCGAGCAGCTCACGATGTCGGTCGGGTCATTGAGCAACAGTGCCGCGTCGGTCCCGCAGAAGAACGCACCGCGGTTCCGGATCACCGGGTCACATACGGGCGGACGCGTGCGGGTCGGCTACCCGCTGCGGTTCGGCGGCTGAGCGAGCAGACCCGCTGGGCGCGGCCCTCCCTGAGGCTATGGTCGGACCGTCCAAAGCCAGACCCGTCCGATCTCGAGGAGAGTCCATGCCGTCTCTCGGACCCATGTTGCGCATGCTGACCACTACCGCTGTCGCGGCGCTGCTCACCGTCGGCCTCCTTTCCGCCGGGCCCGCGGCCGCGAGGCCTGCCGGAACACCGACAACCACCGCCGCCAGCGACGGCGGGCCGGATCGGGCCGGTCACGCGAAGTGCTGGCGGAAGCACCGACGCTGCTTCAGCGCGGCCTCGATCGACACGATCAATGGCAAATCGGCGTTGGCGATCAACAAGATGACGAAGAAGCGGGCCGTCCGCACGGCTCAACGGCGGTGCGAGAGCAAGGGCAGCGCGGCCGGGTGTACGAAGGCGGGCTGGGTACGGAACGGCTGGCTCGCCGTCGCGTACCGGATGGTCAACGGCCGCGCCAGGGACTGGGCCAGCGGTGTTCGCTACGGCGAGACCGCCGCGCGCAAGCGCGCCCGCAGCCGGCTCGTCGGCCCCGGCAGACGCAAGTACTGGACCTGGGTGGGCACCGACCGCAGCACGCGGTACCGAACCGGCGGCCAGGAGCGCTTCGGTCAGTGGTGACCGAGTCGCGCCGCGGACGGTCAAAGGTCGATTCGTTCCACCAGCGAGCCGCGGCCTCTTAGGTCGAGGGGAGGGCGAGGTGCTCCGGCCTGATCGGTACGCGGTGCACCGGCAACCCGGTGGCAGCCCGGATCGCCGCGGCGACCGCGGGGCCCGAGGAGATCGTCGGCGGTTCGCCGACGCCGCGCACGCCGTACGGAGCGTGCGGATCGGGGTTCTCCAGTAGCTCGATGCGCATCGGCGGGGTGTCGAGGATGGTGGGGATCAGGTAGTCCGTGAACGACGGGTTCGCGATCAGCCCGTCGCGTACGACGATCTCCTCCATCAGCGCGAGCCCCATGCCCTGCGTCGCGCCGCCCTGGATCTGCCCGATCACCGCATCGGGATTGACGGCGGTGCCGACGTCCTGTGCCGTGTCGAGCGCGACCACCTTGACCAGGCCGAGGTCGGTATCGACGTCGACGACGGCGCGGTGTGCCGAGAACGCATACTGCACGTGGGCATCTCCCTGCCCGGTCTCCGGGTCGATCGGGTACGTCGCGCGGTGCCGCCACTCGACGGTCTCCTCGACGGCGGTATCGAGCAGGTCGACGAGATCGGTGACGAGGTGCGCGCCGACGACCTTGCCGCCCTCCAACCGAAGACTGTCGGCAGGCTCACCGGTCGACTGCGCGGCCCGCTCGAGCACCCGCGCGCGTACCGCCTCGGACGCCGCCTTGACCGCTCCGCCCGTGACGTACGTCTGCCGCGACGCCGAGGTCGAGCCGGCCGAGCCGACGCTGGTGTCCTGCGCCTGTACGACGACCCGTTCGACGCCGAGCTCGGTACGACAGATCTGCTGCTGCACGGTGACCAGCCCCTGGCCCACCTCTGCGGCGGCCGTGTGCACGGTCGCGACGGGCTCGCCCGCGACCGCCTCGAGCCGGACCCGTGCCGTCGAATAGTCGTCGAACCCCTCCGAGAACCCGACATTCTTGTACGTCAGCGCGTACCCGACACCGCGGACCACGCCCTCGCCGTGCGTGGTGTTCGCGACGCCGCCCGGAAGCGACCTCAGGTCGGGAGTCGCGCCGATCGCCTCCGGCATCGGCATCGCCGCCACTCGGCCGATGAGCTCCTCGCACGGTGCCGCCGAGTCGATGAGCTGGCCGGTGATGTTCTCGTCGCCTTCGCGCATGCCGTTGAGCGTCCTGATCTCGACCGGCGACAGGCCCACCTTTGCCGCGAGCTCGTCCATCAACGCCTCGTGCGCGAACGCCGCCTGCACGCACCCGAAACCGCGCATCGCCCCGCACGGCGGGTTGTTGGTGTAGACGCCGTAGCAGTCGACGTGCACGCTCGGGAAGCGGTACGGCCCCATCCCGAGAGTGCCCGCGTTGCCGACGACCGCGGCGGTCGACGAGGCGTACGCGCCGCCGTCGAGGAGGATGCGCGAGCGACCGTAGACCAGCCGCCCGTCGCGGTCGGCGCCGAACTCGTACGACATCGTCGCCGGGTGCCGGTGCACGTGGCCGAAGAACGACTCCTCGCGGTTGTAGACCATCTTCACCGGCTTGCCGGTGTGCATCGCCAGCAGGCACGCGTGCACATGCATCGAGAGGTCCTCGCGCCCGCCGAACGCGCCGCCGACACCGGCCAGGCTCAGGCGTACCTTGTCGGCGGGCAGACCCAGCGCGGCGCAGATCTGGCGCTGGTCGACGTGCAGCCACTGGGTGGCGACGTAGAGCTCGACTCCGCCGTCCTCGGCGGGCATCGCGAGCCCCGACTCGGGACCGAGGAAGGCCTGGTCCTGCATGCCGACCTCGAAGTCGACGCTCACGACGATCGGCGCAGTCGGATCGGGTTCGCCTTTACGGAGCTTGAGATGGCGTACGACGTTGCCGTCGGGACGCAGCGCGGGGGAGGCGGGATCGAGCGCCGCCTCGGCGTCGGTTACCGGGTCGAGCACGTCGTACGTGACGGCGATCCGGTCTGCCGCCCGGCGGGCGGTCTCCGGGTGATCGGCGGCGACGAGGGCGACCGGCTCGCCCTGGTAGCGCACGACGTCGTCGGCCAACACCGGCTGGTCGTCGAACTCGAGACCGACGCGGTTGCGCCCCGGCACGTCCTCGTGGGTCAGCACGGCGTACACACCGGGCATCGCGAGCGCCGGGGCGATGTCGAGCGAGACGATCCGAGCGTACGGGTGGGGGCTGCGCAGCGTGACGCCCCACAGCATGCCGTCCATCCAGAGGTCGGAGCCGTATGCGAACTCGCCGGTGACCTTGAGGGTGCCGTCCGGGCGTACGGCGCTGTCGCCGACACCGCCCTCGGTACGCGAGCGCGGCGGCGATGCGGTCGGCGTGGCTGTCATGGCGCCTTCCTCAAGAGCTCGCGATGTACGGCATCGGCCTCCCGCGCGAGAGTCTCCTCATCGGCCGTGACCACGCGATCGCGCTCGACGACCGGGCGCCCGTCGACGAGGAGCAGCTCCAGCGGCGGCGCGGCACCGAGCACCAGGGCGGCGATCGGATCATCGATGTCGGCATGGGCGATCGTGTCCAGCCGCCACACGGCGAGGTCGGCGAGCTTGCCTGCCTCGATCGAGCCGAGGTCGTCGGTGCGTCCGAGAATGGCGGCCCCCCCCGTTGGTCGCCATCTCGAGGGCCTCGCGTACGGCGAGCGCCTGGGGCCCACCGCGAGCGCGAGCGAAGAGCACGGCATGCCGCAGCTCCTCTACGAGGCTGCTCGCCTCGTTACTTGCCGCACCGTCGACCCCGAGCCCCACCCGAGCCCCCGCGTCGCGCAGGTCGCGCGCGCGGGCGATTCCGGCCCCGAGCCGTGCGTTGGAGGACGGACAGTGTGCGATACCGGTACGCGAGCGCCCGATGCGCGCGATCTCCGCATCGTCGAACCAGATGCCGTGCGCGTACCAGACGTCCTCGCCCGACCAGCCGAGGTCCTCGACGTACTCGAGCGGCGAGCAGTCGAATCGCTCGCGACAGTAGGCGTCCTCGTCGGCCGTCTCGGCGAGGTGGGTGTGCAGGAGTACGCCCTTGTCGCGCGCCAGCGTGGCCGACTCCTTCATCAGCACGGCGGTCACGGAGAACGGCGAGCACGGCGCGACCGCGACCCGGAGCATCGAGTCGGCCGACGGGTCGTGCCACCGGTCGATGGTCGCGCTGGTCGCCTGCAGGATCGCGTCGCGGCCCTCGACGACGTCGTCGGGCGGGAGTCCGCCACGGCTCCTGCCGAGGTCCATCGAGCCGCGGGTCGGGTGGAACCGCAGGCCGACCGTACGCGCGGCCGCGACCTCGGCCGCGAAGACGTCACCGCCCTCGCGCGGGAACACGTAGTGGTGATCGGTGCTCGTCGTGCAGCCGGTACGCGCGAGCCAGGCAAGGCCGGCGGACGCGGCGACGTTGACGGCGCGCTCGTCGATGCCCGCCCACACGGGGTAGAGCTCGGTGAGCCACTCGAACAACGGGTCGTCGACGGCATGGCCACGCGTGACCCACTGGTACAGATGGTGATGAGTGTTGACGAAACCGGGCGTGACGAGGCAACCCGTTCCGTCGAAGATCTGTGATTCCGCACGTACGTCGGCGGGCGCCGGGCCCGATCCGACGGCCGTGATCCGGTTGCCGTCGACGACGACGTGGCCGGTCGGGTGCTCGGTGCTGTCGGAGTCGACCGTCGCGATGTACGCGCCCTCGATGACCAGCGTCATGGCCGGGCACCTGCGCGGTCGGCCGCCAGATGCACGGCGTCCATGATCTTCTCGTACCCGGTGCAGCGGCACAGGTTGCCCGCGAGCGCCTCGCGGATGTCGGGATCGCTCGGCTCCGGGACGCGGGCGATCAGGTCGTGCGCTGCGATCAGCAGCCCGGGCGTACAGAAGCCACACTGGACGGCGCCGGCGTCGAGAAACGCCTGCTGCACGCCATGCAGGTCGGTCTTGCTCGCGAGACCTTCGACCGTCGTGATGTCGCGGCCCTCGGACTGGCCCGCCGCGACAAGGCACGAGCAGACGGGTACGCCGTCGAGGTAGACAGTGCACGAGCCGCACTCGCCTTGCTCACAGGCGTTCTTCGACCCTGGGAGACCGGCACGCTCGCGCAGCGCGTACATCAGGCTCTCGCCCTCCCACACGTCGTCGAGCTCGACGCGCTGGCCGTTGACGGTTGTCGTGACCCTCATAGGCGGTGCCTCCGGTAGTCGCTCCACGCCCAGGTCAGGGCACGCCGGGCAAGCACCGAGATCGCATGCTTGCGGTACGCCGCGCTGCCGCGTACGTCGTCGATGGGCTCAGTGGCCAGCCCGACCCGGCGGCCGAACTCCTCTGCCACCGACTCCGGGAGCTCGGATCGCGACTCCCACAGGCCGCGCTCGTCGAACTCGGCCGCCACGAAGACCTCGGCTTCGGCGGCCCGCCGAGGCGTCGGGGACGCCGAGCCGAGGCCGGTGCCGACCCGGCGTACGTCGGGGTGCAACGCGAGCGCGAAGCCGGCGACGGCGATCACCATCGCGTTGCGGGGCCCGATCTTGCTGAACTGCTGCGGACCGCCGGCGACCTCGACCTCGATCTCGCGGATCAGCTCATCGGGCTCGAGTGCGTTGCGCTTCACGCCGGTGTAGAAGTCGGCGATCTCGATCCGGCGGGCGCCGCGCACCGACTCGGCGACGACGACCGTTTCGGTCGCGAGCAGCGGCGGATGCGAGTCGCCGGCAGGGGAGGCCGCGCCGAGATTGCCGCCGACCGTGCCGCGGTTGCGGATCTGCGGCGAGCCGACGGTGCGCGCGGCCATCGCGAGGCCGGGCAACCGGTCGCCGAGCTCGTCGATCACCCGGGCGTACGTGACGCCGGCGCCGAGGACGATGCGTCCGTCGCGATGGCTCCAGCCCTGCAGGTCGCGTACGCGCGTGAGGTCGAGGAGCGCGGCGGGACGTCGCCGGTCGAAGTTGACGTCGACCATGACGTCGGTGCCCCCGCAGATCGGCACCGTGTCGGGTTCTTGCGCCTGCACTTCGAGGGCTTCGGCCCACGTACGCGGGCATGCGAAGTCCATTTCGCGACCTCCTCGTCGTGGGGCAAGTACACCGTCGCGGGCCGGAGCGGCGACAGGGGCGGAGCGACGAAAACGAGGGCGCCGCGCAGCATCGGGTTGTAGGTTTCTCCAATGCGGCTCCGCGAACTCCTCGATGCGCCACAGCTCGCGCTGCGCATGCTGGTCGGCGACGACGCGTCGCTCGACCGGCCGGTCCGCTGGACGTACTCGTCGGACCTGATGGACCCCGGCCGATACCTCAGCGGCGGCGAGCTGGTGATCACCGGGCTCGTCTGGCGCCGGACCCCCGCCGACAGCGAGACGTTCGTCGCGAACGTCGCCCGCGCGGGTGCATTGGCCATCGCCGCGGGCACGGCACAGTTCGGCGAGGTGCCGCAGGACGTCGTCGAGGCGTGCCGGCGGCACGGCGTCGCGCTGCTGGCGGTACCCGAGCAGGTGTCGTTCAGCTCGTTGTCGGAGTACGTGATCGGAGCGGCGGCGGCCGAGCGCGGCGCCCGTCTGGAGGCGCGACTCGGTCGCAACCGCGAGCTGCTGTCGGCGCTGGCGCGCGGCGAGCGCCTCGACGAGCTCCTCGCGCGCGTCGGCGCCGATGTCGGCGCGCGGCTGCGGGTCCTGACAGCCTCGGGGCGAGCCGTCGGCACGCGCTCCGAGCCGCTGCCGGACGCGGTCGTCGCCGCGGTCGTCGCGGGCTACCTGGCGGCGGAGTCGCTCCCGGTCGCCATCGGGCCTGCGTACGTCGTGCATCCGGTCGGCGGTGCGTACGGATCCCGGCTCACGTCGTGGATGCTCGTTGCGGACGTCGATGCCGATGCCGACCGCGATGTCGTCGACGACGCCCTGGTGGAGCTCTCGACGATCGTCCAGGTCGAGCGGACCCGCGTGGAGGAGCGGCGTGCGGCCGCTCGACCGCTCGCCGACGAGGCAGTACGCATGGTCGCGACCGGGGCGGCGGACAGGGCAGAGACCAGCGTGCGGCTCGAGCAGGCCGGCCTCGACCTCGGCGCGCCGGCGTACGTCGTCGTGGTGCTCGGGCTCGAGCCGGTCGGCGACGCCGCAGAGGCGCGGCTGATCGCCGAGGACGTGTTCGACGCGATCGACGGGACGGTCGTCGGGCAGACACCCGCCGGCGAGACGGTCGTCGTGGTGCCCGCAGGCGACCAGGAGCGGGTCGGCACGATCCGGTCGACGCTCACCCGGCTGGCGCCCGGCCTGACGGCGCGCCGGTTGGCGGCGGGCATCAGCGATGCAGCGGCCCTCGCGGGGCTGTCCGGGATGCTCGAGGAGTCGCAGCATGCGTTTCGGCTCGCGCTGACCGGCGACGATCCGGTGAGCATAGTGTCGGGCCGCGAGGTCGACTCGCACGTACTGCTGCTCGCGACCGTGCCGGATGAGGTACGACGGCTGTTCGCGCAGCGCGTGCTCGGCTCCGTGCTCGCGTACGACGCCGAACATGACGGCGGTCTGCTCGCGACGCTGGAGGCGTTCCTCGACTGCTCCGGCTCGTGGAGCCGCACCGCGGACCGTCTTCACCTGCACGTCAACACGGTCCGCTACCGGATGGCGCGCGTCGAGTCACTGACCGGCCGAGACCTGTCGCGCCTGCCGGATCGCGTCGACGTGTTCCTTGCGCTCAGGTCGCTGCGCTCGTGACCGCCCGCACTTCCCAAGGCACGCGTGCCGTGGGCAGTGCCAAGCCGCCGTGGGAAGTCACGCCACGAGACGCCCCAGCCGCAGCCGGTTGATCGCGGCGAGCTCGCTCAGTACGACCGCGCGCTCCTCGGCCGGCGCATTGTCGAGCCGGCTCTCCAGGATCGACAACAGTTCCTCGGGACTCCGGCCGCTCGCGCACACCAGGTAGACGTGGCCGAAGCGCTCCTCGTACGCCAGGTTGCCCGCGCGTATCCGCTCCGCGACGTCGGCATCCGCGTTCGACATCGACGCCTGCTCGCGGCGTGACCAGGCGGCGTGCGCACCCGTCGGGCGGTCGCCGATGCGCGGATGGCCGGCAAGTGCTGCGCCGAGTTCAATGTCATCGAGCGCGAACACCGCGTCGTCCGATCGGGCGAGCACGGCAGCGACGTCGGCGTACGGGCGGTGGGCAATCACGTCCTCGGCCCATGCGGCGCTCGCGCATACGCCGTTCGCCGCGAGCCGTGCGTCGGCGGCGGGCAGCGCGTTGAACTGGTCCAAACTGAGTCCGTCGGCGGGCATCGGACTAGTCTCCCCGATGTGACCGATCATCTCGACCGGCTTGCCGCCGAGCTCGACTCGCGCCTCGCGACCGACGACCGTGACCACGTCGTGCGCTACCCGGGTGGGCGCCGGGAGCGGCAGCCGGTGCATACCGTGTACGTTCCCGGCGACCGCGTCCATGCCGGATCCGTGGCCGAGTGGGGCGAGCGCGCCTCCGCGAAGCTGGCCCAGCATGCACCCGACCGAGACGCGCTCGCGTCCGCGCTCGACCTCGATCCGGAGCTGGTCGGGTACGACCGGATCGTCGAGAAGCTGTCGCGGGAGCCGATCGAGGACCTACGGATCGACTTCGAGGACGGCTACGGCGCGCGACCGGATGACACCGAGGACGCCGACGTACGCGCGGCCGTGGCTGCGGTGGCGGCGATGCTGGAGGCGGGGACTGCACCGCCGTGCGTCGGGATCCGGTTCAAGAGCTTCGACGCCGCGACCCGCCACCGGGGCCTGCGAACGCTCGACCTGTTCGTACGCGAGCTCGCGTCGTCCGGCCTGCCCAACGGCCTCCGGGTGACGTTGCCGAAGGTCACCTCGGTCGCGCAGGTCGAGGCGATGACGACCGCATGCGCGTGGATCGAGCAGGAGCACGGCCTCGCCGACGGCGCACTCGCGTTCGAGATCCAGGTCGAGACACCGCAGGCCGTGGTGGGTCCCGACGGCCGCGCGCTCGTCGCGCCGATGATCCACGCGTCCCGCGGGCGGTGCGTCGGCCTGCACTACGGGACGTACGACTACTCGGCGGCCCTCGGCATCGCCGCGGCACAGCAGAGCATGGAGCATCCGGCCGCCGACTTCGCGAAGGACGTCATGCAGGTCGCGGCCGCGGAGACCGGCGTCGTCGTCTCGGACGGCTCGACGAACATCCTGCCGGTCGGCGACACCGAGGCGATCCACGCCGCCTGGCGCCTGCACGCTCGGTTGGTACGACGCTCGCTCGAACGCGGCATCTACCAGGGCTGGGACCTCGACCCCAGTCAGCTGCCCAGCAGGTACGCCGCCGTATACGCGTTCTTCGCCGCCGACCTGCCCGAGTCACTGCGCCGGCTGCGCGCGTACGCGGGCGCGGGCGATGCCGGCTACCTCGACGAGCCGGCGACCGCCGCGGCGCTCGCGGGGTACGTGCTGCGCGCGCTCGACTGCGGTGCGACCTCGGCGGACGACGTACGGCACGGATCGGGGATGGAGCGTGCCCGGCTGGAATCGCTCGCCCGACGGTGAGGCCTTTCCGACCCCGCGAGTGGCGCAGATCCGTTACGCCCAGGGCGTCTGAGTAACGAGGTTGCGCCACTCGTGACGAGTCGAGGCGTAGCCTGACGGCCATGAGCGCCATCACCACCCATGTCCTCGACACCGCAGCGGGTTCGCCCGCCTCCGGTGTGCCCGTTCGCCTCGAGCTGCTCGACGGAGAGCCGCCGACGATTCTCGGCGACGGGCGTACCGACGTGGACGGCCGCATCGCCGACCTCGGGCCGGATCGCGCCGAGACCGGTACGTACCGGCTGCGGTTCGACACGGCGGCCTACTTCGCGTCGACCGGAAGCGACGGTTTCTACCCGGAGGTGGTCATCTCCTTCGCGGTGCGTGATCCCGATCAGCACTACCACGTACCCCTGCTCTTGAGTCCGTTCGGCTACTCGACGTACCGGGGGTCCTGAGATGGCGATCGTGCTCGGGCGCAACCAGTACGGGAAGGCGGAGTGCCGCGTCGTCCGCGTCTACCGCGACGGCGACCGGCACGAGATCCGCGACCTGAACGTCTCGACCTCCCTGCGCGGCGACTTCACCGCGGCACACGTCGGCGGCGACCAGGCCGACGTGCTGCCGACCGACACGCAGAAGAACACCGCCTTCGCCTTCGCGAAGTCCAAGGGTGTCGGCGCGATCGAGGAGTACGCGCAAGCGCTCGCCGAGCACTTCGTCGACCGGGTGCCGAAGGTCACCGGAGCGCGTGTCGAGGTCGAGGAGTACGCGTGGCGGCGCATCGACGTCGACGGCCGCGGGCACGACCACGCGTTCGTACGCTCCGGCGAGGCGGTGCGCAACACGGTCGTGAACGTCGAAGGCACGACGGCGGATCGGCGTACCTGGGTCGTGTCCGGTGTCAGCGATCTGGTGATCGCGAAGACGACCGGCTCGGAGTTCAAGGGCTTCCTGCAAGACGAGTACACGACGCTCGCCGAGACCGACGACCGCGTACTCGCGACATCCCTCGTCGCCCGCTGGCGGTACGCAGACACCAACGTCGACTGGGATGCGACGCATGCGGCGGTCGTACGCGACCTGCTGGCCGTGTTCGCCGAGCGGCACAGCCGCGCGCTGCAGCAGAGCCTGTACGACATGGGGGAGGCCGTTCTCGAGCGGCATCCCGAGATCGCCGAGATCCGCTTCTCCGCACCCAACAAGCACCATTTCCTCGTCGACCTTGCACCGTTCGGCCAGGAGAACCCCGGTGAGGTGTTCATCGCCGCCGACCGCCCGTACGGCCTGATCGAGGCGACGGTGCTGCGCGACGACGCGCCCGCGCCCGGAAGCGCCTGGCACTCGACACCTGGATTCTGCTGACCGGGTCGGGATCGTCCGGTTTTGGCGAATTGGTAGCGGGGCGCACCCAAAGGTCGTACGCTGCGGACGTTGCCGGGCCTGGTCGGTCCGGATCGGGGCAATGATCGGGGAGCCATGAGACCGACACGCAAGCATGCGCTGTTCACTGCCATCGCCGCCGGAGCCGTCTGTGCGACGACCCTCAGCCCGGCACACGCCGACGACTCGGCCGGATCAGCCGATCTGCCGGACGGGTGGGTGCCGATCGGCTCGAACGTGGAGACCGGCATCGCCCGGGTGCATGTGCTGGACAACGGCACCGTCGTCGCCGCCGGTAGCAGCGACCAATCGCGTACGACGATCTTCGTACGTACGCCGAACGCCCGGAAGTGGAAGCGCGAAGGCCCGGGTGGGCGATGCACCAACCGGTCATCGGTTTCGGACGGTCGAAGAGTGCTCGTCGTCTCGAACTGCTGGGACAAGTTCGACTCGTGGAACCGTGCGGACCTGTGGAGTCCGGGCGACGGTTGGTCGAAGCACAAGGTTCCCGATGCCGGGCCGATCTGGAGCGCAGCTGACGGCCGCCTCGGCTTCGGTCGCTCCGTCGCGATGCGCAACGGCAAGCGTGTGCGGCTGCCGAAGGCGCCCGTCAAGCCGATCGCGATGGCGGGAGCGAACAAGGGTGTGGTGTACGCGCTGGGCGCGGTGAAGAAGCGAATCGTCATCACCCGCTCGAAGGGTGGCGCGCGATGGTCGAAGCCGCACCTGGTCAGGAGGGCGAAGGACCACTATCAGGCGAAGCAGGCCAGGCTGGTCGCGACTCGTAGCGGCGACGTGGCGGTCGTGTCGTCGACGCGGGTCCTGACCCGCAAGGCGGGCAAGAAGAAGTGGTCGACCACCGTCATCCGACCGCGGGGCCGCCGCTCCTTCGACGAGTCGGTCGTGGTCGCTTCCGGGAAGCGCCGCTTCACCGCGAACTGGTCCGAGAGCGGAAAGAACGCAGACGGCAAGCGTCGCTGGTGGATCCGCTCCAGGAACATCGGGGCTGCCGGCAAGGCAGGGCCGATTGCCGACGTCGATACCTTGAGGTCGCTGGGCGGTGATGTTTACCCGTGGCTTCGCGCAGATGTCAACCATGCCGGCGATATCGCGCTCGGCTACGTCGCCAAGGGAAAGCGCGTCGACGAGGCAGCGCTCGTCGTACGCGAGGACGGCGACTGGTCGGAGCCGATCACCATGTCGCACGACCTGGCCAAGAACGCCTCTGTAGGCATCGACGACGGTGGCTGCGTCGTCGGCCTGGCGGACATCGAGGAGGCCCCCGAGGCGATCGCGGGACCGAGTTGCTCCGTCGCGGATCCCGTAACCGACGACCGGACGCTGCTGCCGGCACCGACGCCGATCACGGGAGTGTCCAAGGGCGACGTGGTCGATGTGCGGGCCGCGCAGACCCAGGGCAGTACGCTGCACGCCGGCGTCACGGTGCAGATGCCCGGCTATCCGGGCCGTAAGCACCTCTACCTGACCAAGCGCAAGACCGACGGCACGAACACCGCCCTGCATCGCGTGAAGGATCCGACGGGTACGTACAAATCGTGTTGGTTCACGGCCCTGGAGCCGACCGGCTCGTCGGCGGTCGCCAGGTACAGCTGCGGTAAGGAGTTCGGGAAGCACCGGTCATACATGGCGAGCTGGAACCCGGGCAAGGGCTGGTCGAAGCCGGTGGCCGCGACGTTCAGCAAGGCGTACGGCGATCTCGACGGGAAGCTGCTCGTGCGCCGCAGTACGAAACGGTTCGGGCTGTACGATCCCGCGACGGGGAAGATCCGGAGCTTCCCGGCGCCGCCGGTCGCGCTGAACGTGCGGGTGGGCGTACGCCTGGGGGACGACGGCACCGTTCTCGCGTTCGACGACGGCAACCACTACGCGATCTACGACGGCAAGTGGTCGAAGAAGAAGCGCACGCCGCTGAACGGCTCGATGGACTACTCGACCGACTGGTACTACAACGGCGGAACGCTGGTCGCGTACGACGTCGGCGCGTACCGCATCCGCCGCGACGACGGTACGTGGACTCCGCGCCGCAAGACCAAGGGATTCCCCGACGTCACGGTGCTCTCGGACGGTCGAGTCGTCCAGGTGCAGGACGAGTCGTGCGATGGCGGGAGCCGAATCTCGTTGCGGGAGTTCGATCGCGACACCGGCAAGCTGCAGCCGGGTGCGACCCGGACGTCGTGTGGGCAGCTGTCGTATCGGTCGCTGCTGCTCGGCGACGACGGTGACGTACTCGCGACGGCGCACTCGGCGCTCTACCGCTACGACTCGGCGTACTACCTGTCGTCCGCGGATGCGCAGTGGTCCGACGCGTACGCGATGGACGAGACGGCGTTCGACACCGAAACTGCTCCGATCGGCGACCGCCGGTTCGCCACAACGGTGAACGACGTCCCGTACCTCGGCTCATCGGGCGTCGCCGTGTGGGACTTCGCACCGTGAGCGGGGGTCAGAGCGCGCTGATCGTCGAGGTGCCCGAGGCGGAGGCGGCGGTCGGCTCGCACCGTGCCGCGCTCGACGACTCCGCGGCGCTCGGCGTGCCCGCGCATCTCACCGTGTTGGTCCCGTTCGTGGACCCGGCCCGGATCGACTCGGCGACTCTCGATGATCTCGGGGAGCTCTTCGCGAGGTTCAGCTCCTTCGACTTCACTCTGACGCGCACCGATTGGTTCGGCAACGACGTGCTGTGGTTGGGATCTGAGGACTCGACGCCGTTCCGGGTGCTCACGGAGCACGTTCATTCCGCGTATCCGGACCACCCGCCGTACGACGGGGCGTTCGACGACGTCGTACCCCACTTGACGATCGCGCATGATGTCGAACCGGAGCGGATGCGAGCCGCCGAGCGTGCGGTGGCCGAGTCGCTGCCGATCCGCGCAGCTGCTCGGTCGGTGACCCTGATCGCGCAGACCACCCGCGGGGGACGCTGGTCCGAGCTGGGTCGGTTTCGACTCGCCTGAAGCTAGTCTGTCGGCCTGCCGCCGAACTGCCAGTTGTGCACCTCGACGTCTGCGTACCGATCGGCCGACAGCGTCGACCGTGCGGCGTCCGCGTCCGGTGCACGTACCAGCACGGCCGTACCCAGCCAGGTGTCGCCGTCGTCGGACAGCAGCGGACCGGCCGCGATCAGTTCGTCGGTGTCCTGCGGTACGTCGGGCGCGTCGGGCTGCGGTGCGCCGAGGCCGAGCACCAGGTAGCGATTGCCGCCCTCGCGGCCGCCGTGGAAGTCCCACATCGTGCGGCCGAGCGTGTTGTGCCATCGACGCACCAACACGTCCCGGTACGTGCCGGCCTGGTAGCCGGGCTCGTCGAACGCGAATGCCCTGGCCGCGGCGGGATCGGGCACGTCGACGATGTGCACGCTGCCGGTGGGGGTCTCGTCGATGAAGGTGGGTCCGCGGGCGATCAGCTGCGCGGCGTACCGGTCCATGTACGCCCAATGCTCCTCGACCAGCTCCTCGCGCAGGGACGCCGAGCCGGGACGATCACGGTGGTAGCAGAAGAACTCCATGCCCCACAGTCTCGACCATCATCGATCGGCAGTTTCAGGGACCGAGCGTTGAGATCGGGATCACGTGGACGCCGTCTTCGCGGCGGCCCGCGTACCCCGTGCCGGTGATGACGCCCAGTACAGCGGGCTCGCCATGCTTGCTGCCATCGATGATCGAAGCGAATCGCAACAGTGACGCCGCCGCAACATCGACATCGCGCGGGTTGAGCTTGATCTCGAAGGCTCCCCACTGGCCGCCGCGCAAGCGGACGATCGCATCGATCTCGTTACCGTTGGAATCACGCCATGAATCGACGACACCGCCCAACACCTGCGCGTAGATCCTGAGATCGCGAACCGCGAGGGCCTCGAAGTGAAAGCCGGCCGCCCGAGGGTCGGCGAGGAGGTCAGCGGTGCCCACGTCGAGCGCTGCCACGCCGATCGATGGGTCAACGAAGTAGCGCACAGGTGCAGTACGCAGCCGTGCACGGGAGCGCATGTGGGGGCGCCATGCCTCGGAGTTGTCGGTCAGCATGAGCCGGTCAAGTGCCGTCATATAGCCGTACAGCGTCTCGTTGGCGACCGCGCCGGCTTCGCCGCCGACGTCCTTTGCGAGCTCGCTGAGCTTGACCGCCTGGCCGACACCGCGTGCTAGTGCCGCGAGTAGCCGTTTGAGATTTCCTGGACTGCGACGGTGACCCATCCCGGGGATATCGACCTCGACTACCTGTTTGAGGTAGGAACGAAGCCAGGTGCGCGCGAAGGCTTCGTCCTTGCCGATGAGCTGCGGCCAACCACCAACCACGATGCGTCGGAGAAGCTCACGGAACTCGAGCGCCGTCCCATCGCCGGTCTGCCGCTCACCATTGAGAAGGGCAGTAAGCGACACGTCGCCGGTTGAGTGACCGGACTCGACCAAGCTCATGGGCCGCATTCGGACAACCGCAAACCTGCCTGCACCCGAATGCGTGTCGGCGTTGTCACGTGGCGTTGCTGACCCAGTGAGGATGAACAGGCCAGGCTCGCCACGGTCGTCGACCTGGCGACGAGCTCGGTTCCAGATCGTCGGCTCCAGTTGCCACTCGTCGAAAAGGATCGGGGGATCGCCGGCGAAGAGCGCGGCCGGATCGAGTGCGACGAGCGACCGTGCGGCTTGATCGTCATCGAAGCGGATGATCGAGTGCGCATACTGTGACGCCGTGGCTGTCTTACCGCACGCCTTGGGACCCTCGATCAGCACCGCGCCCATGACCTCCATATGTGCGGCGAGCTCGCCGTCGGTGATTCGGGGGACATATCTGGGCATGCGAGAAGTCTAGTGTTTGCATACGCAAGGATCTAGTGATTGCATAGATCTTGTTCGACCTTTTGCAGGTGCCCCGATCGACTGTTTGCATTCTGAATCCGCTCGATACGCGTCAAGGCGTCGTGACGTCGGCCGCGCTGGCCAGCCATCGGTGCACCTGCGGGACGACCGACGATCCCTCACCGCTCGCGGCGGCGACGCGTTTCATCGAGCCGGAGCGGATGTCGCCGACGGCGAACACTCCGGGCACGGTCGTGGCCAGGTCGACAGGTGGCAGGCCGTCCGTCCAGGCGTGCTGCGGCACGTCGCGGCCGGTGAGGACGAATCCGCGGTCGTCGAGGGCCAGCGCGTCCGGCATCCAGTCGCACTCGGGAGTCGCGCCGAGCAGCAGGAACAGTCCCTGCGCGCGTACGGTGGCGCGTTCCTTCGTGCGGGTGTCTTCGAGGCAAAGCCACTCCAGGCCGGGGTCGCCGCCACCGTCGATGACCTGGGTGCTGGTCTGCACAGTGATCCGCGGGGTGTAGGCGATCTCGCCGATCAGGTACGACGACATGGTCTCTTCGAGGCCTTGCCGACGTACGACGAGCCGGACCGAACGAGCGAAGCGGGCCAGGTGGATCGCCGCCTGTCCGGCGGAGTTTCCGCCGCCGACGACCACGACGTCTTGGCCCTCCAGGTCGCGAGCGGCCGTCAGCGCAGCGCCGTAGTTGACGCCTGCGCCCACCAACGCCTCGAGCGGTTCGACCCCGAGCTTGCGGTACGTGACGCCGTTCGCGATGACAACGGAGCGTGCGCGGATCTCGCCGCCGTCCGTGCTCACCACATGCGGCGACCCGGGCCGCAACTGCAGTGCCGGCCACCCGGTGAGGAACTGTGCGCCGAACCGGATCGCCTGGTTGCGAGCACGCTGGGCGAGCCGCATCCCGGAGATGCCACGCGGGAAGCCGAGGTAGTTGCGGATCATGGAGCTCGTACCGGCCTGGCCGCCGATGGCTCCGGTCTCCAGGACCACCGTCGACAGCCCTTCGGACGCGCCATACACCGCGGCGGCGAGTCCGGCCGGGCCGGCGCCAACCACCGCAAGGTCGACGGCGTCGCCGACGTCCACCTCGTCGGGCGCGCCGTAGATCGACCGGGCGACGTCGCTGACCGTACGAGGAGCGATCGGATCGCGCACCATCGACCACACCAGCGGGAAGTCGACATCGGGCGGGAACCTCTCGCGTACCCGACGGCCGGCCTCACTGTCGGGGGCGTAGAGCCGGGTCGGCATTCCCATCCGGTCGAAGAAGTCACGGATCTCGCTGGTGAGCTGGGACTGCGGCGCACCGATGATCTTGGCCGTGATCGCCTCGGGATCGGGAACCGTCGATCCCCAGTCGGACAGCAGGTCGGTGATGGCGTTGTGGAACTCCTCGTCGCGCGGCCCGCGCGGCATCAGCAGGTACGCGTCGTACTTGCCCTTGGCCATGCCGTGCCGGAGGCCGGGCGCGTCGCGCGTGAAGCGTTCGCTGGGCGCGATGATGATACGGCGGGCGGTCGGCGTAGCCGCTCTCCATTTCGCGAAAGCCCCCAAGATGTGCTCGTCGGGCAGTACGGAATCGGTCGCGTACAAAGCGATCTGGATGCCGTCGGACTGCAGCTGCTCGGTGATCTCCAGCACCTGCGCACTCGACTTGGCTGGCCGCAGGTCGTAGTCCCGCTCGTACCGGCCGAACTCGTCGACCAGCTGCTGCGCGTACTGCTCCGATGCCAGCACGATCGCCGGCTTGGGCGCGGTTGATTTCATGACCTTCAACGTACCCGCCTTCGCCAGGGACGCGGTCGATCCTTGATACTCACGTGGTGAGCGTTCCCAGCACAGCGCCCTGGACAGCCGACCTGCGAGCACGACTCGATGAGCTGCTCGACGAGCATCGCGCGATGCTGCACGACAGCCTCGACGGCCTCACCGAGGAGGAGGCACGCCGCTCGCTCGTACCGTCTCGTACGACGCTGCTCGGACTCGTCAAGCACGTCACGTACGTCGAGCACGTCTGGTTCAACCAGGCGCTCACTGGCCGAAGCCTGAAGGACATCGGCGCGCCGCCGACCCCCGACCGCTCGTTCATCCTGCGCAAGATCGACACGATCGAGAGCATCCGAGCCGCGTACGCCGACGCCTGCGCCGAGTCGCGGCGCCTGGCCGCGGATTTCGCCCTCGAAGACGAGGTGACCGGGCGCGGCCCTCGTTCCCTGTGGGCGATCTACACGCACATGCTCCGCGAGCTCGCCCAACACTGCGGCCACGCCGACATCCTCCGCGAGCAGGTCCTCGCCGCTCGCCGTTGACCTTCCAACTGACCAGCCATCCGCGCAGGTTCATTCCGTGAGGTCGGGGGACTGCTGATCCGTGAGGGCGAGAATGACCGAGTCGTTAGCAGGGCCCGCGATCGAGCCCGCAGGGTGACGCATTGCGAGCATCGCTCGTACCGGTCCCGCGCTTTCGCATGAATACACGTGGGGACCGTCGGCCGCGAACGATACGAAGTCACCCGCTTCGAGCACGACCGCACAGTCTGTCGGCCCGACCTTGAGCGTGCCCTTGCTGACAAGGACGTTCTCGAGGCCGGCATGGCCATTCGAGATGTATGGCCGGCGAGGCCGTGCCGTCATGTCATGGAGCTCATCGGCATCGGGCGTTCCG
Organism: Solicola gregarius; assembly: GCF_025790165.1. Lineage (GTDB taxonomy): Bacteria > Actinomycetota > Actinomycetes > Propionibacteriales > Nocardioidaceae > Solicola > Solicola gregarius. The sequence goes on along the minus strand of NZ_CP094970.1, from coordinate 32,578 downwards.
GACGTGCAGCGATGGACGAAGCGCGGATCCAGGTTCGGACAGGCATAGAGCTGGGGCGGCGCTCGTCCGTCACGACACGGCCTTCGGGCGGAGCGGCTTTACGAGCCCAATGTCGAGCGCGGCGCGCGGCGCCCGGGTCGGTGCGCTCCTCTGACGCCGTCTCACATTTCGTCTGCCTCCGTTGACAATGAAACAAGGATCCATTTATGTTCTCGAAATGGAACAGCGATCCAAAGTTAATGTCACCGACCGAACCCTCAACATCCTCGAGGCGTTGGCACGGTCCGGCTCATCGCTGAGCTTCAAGGAGCTGTGCGAGGTCGACGACACTCCGAAGGCGACGATCAACCGTCTCCTTCGGACGCTCATGGAACGTGGGTATGTCACGCGCGACAGCGCGAGTCGCTATTCCGCCGGCGTTCGCTGCTTCGAGTTGGGAAGCATGTGGGCGCAGAACCTCGACGTACGCTCCGTCGCAAGCCCGCATCTGGCCAAGCTGAACGCGGCGTCGATGGAGACGGTGCACCTCGGCGTCTACGAGAGCGGCGACGTGGTGTACATCGATCGGTTGGAGAGCCCACAACAGGTCATCGCCAAGTCGTACGTCGGACGCCGCTGCCCGGCTACGTGTGTGGCGACGGGCCGGGTGCTGCTCGCGTACAGCGATCACTCCGAGGTCGCCCGAGTCCTGGGCGAGCCGCTCCCACGCTTCACGGATCGCTCCATCGTCGATCCCGACGAGCTGGCCGAGCTACTCGCGCAGATCCGCGTCGACGGCTATGGCGTCAACCGGTGCAGTTACCGCGACGAGGTCAGCGGAATCGCAGCTCCTGTACGCGACCACACCGGAAGTGTGGTCGCCTCGGTCGGGCTCTGTATGCCCGACCACCGCTTCTCCACCGATCGGTTCGACCACCTGCGCGAGCTGACCCTGGAAGCAGCCGTCGAGATCTCCCGAGCACTGGGCGGCCCGGCCGACGTCGTCACCGCCGACGCGCGCGTCGCACAGCCCACTGGTTGAGACCTCGGTCTCGAACCTTGCAACGACCACCCCTGAGGAACAGATATGTCCGCACTCGAAGCTTTGGCGAGCCCTGCCCCGAAGGCTGCTAAAGAGCCTGTCTGGAAGCGTTTCGCCGACCTCAAGATCGTCGTCCTGATCGGTGTCTTCCTCATCGTGTGGAAGATCGCCGCCACAGTCGTCGGCGGCTACAACGTCCCGCAGATCTCCGAGGTCACCTCGCATATGTGGGAGACCGTCACCAGCGAAGACGGCTTGACGAACCTCTTCACGACGCTTGCGCGAGTGGGCTTCGGTCTCGCCTGCTCCTTCGTCGTCGGCACCGCTATCGGGCTGCTCACCGGCGCCAACCGGCTCGCGGCCGGATACCTGCTGCCCGTCGTCCGGTTCATCCAGGGCGTTCCGTCGCTGTCGTGGGTGATCATCGCGGTGATCTGGTTCATCGACGTCGAAACCCGGGTCTTCTTCGTCATGCTGCTCGTGACGCTCCCCGGGTTCGTCCTCCAGACGTACGACTCCTACCGCGCGATCCCCGCCGAGCTTCGCGACATGGCGAGGTCGTTCCGCCCGTCACGCTGGGCCCTCTTTCGTGAGGTCACCTTCCCCTCGATCACGCCCGGCCTGTTCACCGCGTGGAAGGTCAACCTGGGCCTCGGTATTCGCATGGTCCTGATCGCCGAACTCGTCGGGGCCACGGTCGGTGTCGGCTCGCAGCTGCTCACCGCCCAGCAGCTGTTCGACATGGCGGCCGTCGTCTCGTGGACCTTGCTCTTGGCGATCTGCATGTTGATCCTGCAGGCGGTGATCGACGGGATTGAGGCGTACGTCCTGCGCTACCGCGCCGTGCCGATGCCAGCGGCGACTCGCCAGACGAATGTCAGCGAGATCGCGCCCGCCACCGAGACCGCGAAGGTGAAGTGAGTCAGATGAGTGCCAACCCAGTCGCCGAACACAGCATCATCCAGTTCGACCACGTCCAGAAGTCCTTTCCCGGTCATCAAGCGATCAGCGACCTCGACTTCACCATCGCCCGCAACGAGATCGTCTCCGTGGTCGGCGTCACCGGCTGTGGCAAGTCGACGATGTTCAACCTGACGCTCGGTCTGTTCGCCCCCACGCAAGGCACGGTTCGCGTCCAGGGCCACGACCCGTACGCCGAGTTCGACTGGTTCCGACGCAAGGTCGCCGTGGTGTTCCAGGATGCACGGTTGCTCCCGTGGCGTACGGCGCTACAGAACGTCTGCGTCGGGATGAAGTTCGCCGGAGTCGAGAAGTCGGAATGGGAGCCGCGGGCGCGCGACTGGCTTGCCAGGCTCGGGCTTTCCGGACGCGAGGACTCGTACCCCCACCAGTTGTCGGGAGGACAGCGTCAACGCGTATCGCTGGCGCGGGCGTTCGCCGTCGATCCCGAGCTGATCCTGTGTGACGAGTCGTTCTCGGCGCTCGACGAGATCACGGCGAAGAACCTACGAGCCGAGTTCGTCGAGCTTGTACGCAGCGGTGGGAAGACCGGTGTCGTGATCACGCACAACATCGGCGAGGCACTTTCCCTGGGCAACCGGGTGCTGGTCCTTCGCGCTCCCGGTCACCTCTCGGACGACGTCGGTATCCCCGCTGATGCGTCGGATGCCGATCGGGAGGCCCTGCGTACCAGGATCCTGGCCGCGATGGAGCCAGCAGGGAGCGGCGACGTCGGGCCGAGCGGCGCGCTCACCACCGCCGGTAGGTCTGCCTCGTGACGGTGGAAGAAGCCGGCCGTTCGACCGAGTACGCGCTCGCCTATCGAGAGTACGGAGAGCCCGCTCAGCCGACGATGGTGCTCCTGCACAGCCTCGGCACCGACGGACGAATGTGGCACGACTGTATTGATGCCTTCGTGAAGGCGCACCGTGTTGTCGTTCCTGATTGCCGTGGACACGGCCTGTCCGACGCGTCCCCAGACGCATCGGTGGAGCACTGGGTCAATGACCTTCATGGGCTCCTCCAAAAGATCGATGGCTACCCGGTTCTGCTTGTCGGTGTCTCCTTGGGCGGCATCCAGGCGATTGCCTTTGCCGCGATGCACCCGGCGCTCGTGTCCGGAATCGTCGTCGCGGACAGTTTCGCTTCTCTTCCGCGCGACATCTCCGAGGCAAAGATCCGTACGCTCGTCGAGCGTGCGACCTCGGCGCCGATGCACGTGGTTGCCGACGAGTACATCGCCGACACTTTCGAGTCGCCGGTTCCTGCCGGAGCCGAGTCGGTTCGTCGCGCGATCGCCGAGATGGACGCGGCAAGCTACATCGCCGCGGTCCGGGCCTGCTTCGGCGTAGACATCGATGACGAACTCGCTCGCGTCCAAGCACCGACACTCGTGCTGTGGGGCGACAGGGACAACAAGACACCGCGGCCCCTCTCCGAGAGGCTCGTCGACGGGATCTCTCAGGCGGAACTCCAGGTCGTACCGGACTCCGGGCACCTGTCGAACGTCGATAACCCCACGGCCTTCGCGCACTTCGTGTCCAGCTTCAGCAGAGATCGCCGCGAAGCACGATCAGAACCACCGAACTCCGCAGAAGAGGTCTGATATGGCTCGCCAGTGTGAAATCGCCGTCGAGGTGAACGGTGAGCAGCGCCCCGCTCGTGTGCCCGCTCGTACGAGCCTCGCCGACTTCCTCCGAGACGACCTCGGGCTGACGGGCACCCATCTCGGGTGTGAGCACGGGGTATGCGGTGCGTGCACCGTGTTGTTGAATGGCCAGCCCGTTCGCTCCTGCATCATGCTCGCGGCTCAGGCCGACGGGCAGGCCGTCACCACCATCGAGGGTATGTCCGGGCCGGACGGTGAGCTCACCGAAGTGCAGGATGCGTTCTGTCGTACGCACGCGTTGCAATGCGGCTTCTGCACGCCCGGCATGGTGCTCGCGGTCCAGGCGCTCGTCGACCGGAACGACCAACCGTCGCGTGAGGAGATCGACGACGCCATCGGTGGCAACATCTGCCGCTGCACGGGCTACGTGCAGATCCGCGAGGCCGTGGAGCAGGTGGTCGCGGGCCAGGCCGGAAAAGCCGCACTCACGGCGGACGGTGCTGCCCGATGACCGCCCCCACCGATACTCCGAGCGAGCCGGCCGACCACGTGTACCTGTCGAAACCGGCTCGAGTGCGAGAGGATCGCCGGTTCGTCACGGGCAACGGCCGGTACGTCGCGGACATCACGCCGCCGGAGACCGTGCACGTCGGCCTTGTGACGAGCCCGTTCCCGCACGCGCGCATCGTCAGCATCGATGTCGAGCAGGCATTGGAGCTTCCTGGCGTGGTGACGGTTCTGACCGGCGCCGAGCTGGCGAAGTCGACCGAGGCGCTGCGCCAGTACCTCGACGTACCCGAGGTCCAGTGGCGGCCGCTGGCCGTCGAGTCGACGCGATACGCAGGGGAGTGGGTTGCCGCGGTCGTTGCGACGTCGCGGGCTGTCGCGGAGGACGGTGCCGAGCTCGTCGACGTCGACTACGAGCCGCTTCCATTCATCCTCGACCCCGAGCGTGCCGCGCAACCAGACGCGCCACTCGTCCACCCGACCCATGGCACCAATGTCATGGCGAAGCGCGAGTTCGCGTGGGGGCCGGTCGACGAGAACCGCGCGCGTGCCGCATCGTCGGTTTCGGTACGTACGCGATGGAACCGCAACTCGACCGTGCCGCTGGAAACCTTCGGTGTTGTTGCGTCATGGGACCCGCATCGCGAGGTCCTGGACGTGTGGGCGTCGATCCAGATGCCGCAGTTCCCCGACCAGCTGGCCGATGCGCTCCGGATCCCGACGAATCAGGTACGGGTGCATTTCGACGTCGACGTCGGGGGCAGCTACGGAGTCAAGCGTGGCATCAAACACGGTGTGCTCGCTGGCTTCCTTGCGCGCAAGCTCGGCGTGCCGGTGAAGCTGATCGAGGACCGCAGCGAGAACATGCACGGCGGTGACTTCCACGGCCCCGATCGGGTGTTCGAGGTCGAGCTCGCGTACACCGACGAGGGGGAGTTCACCCACATCCGGCTCGACGTACTCGATGACGAGGGTGCGTACCCGGGTCGTTCGCCGCTGCAGCTGGCCAAGCCGATCGGCGCGATCGTCGGGCCGTACAGCATCACCAGCGCGGAGTACAACGCGACTGCCGTCACCACCAACAAGACCGGCCAGGTGGCGGTGCGCGGGTTCGGCCAGTCGCCGACCAACTATGCGATCGAGGCCGCTGTCGATGCCGTGGCACGTGAGCTGAGCATGGACCGGATGGAGCTGCGGCGCCGCAACTTCATCCGGGCCGACGAGTTCCCGTACCGCATCCCCAGCGGGACCGAGTACGACTCGGGCGACTACGACGCTGTCCTCGACCGTGCCATCGAGATCTCGGAGCTCCCCGCCCTGGCCGAGGAGCGCGACTCACTGCGTGCGAGCGGACGCCTCGCCGGAATCGGCGTTGCCGCATGTCTCGAGCCGGGCGGTGGCAACGCGATCTTCGAGAACATCATGAACCCGAAGAACGACAAGTCCACGTTCCCTGAAGCTTGTCGGATCCGTGTCGACGGAGCGGGCGCGGTCACGGCGATCATCTCGATCTCGTCGGCCGGTCAGGCGCACGAGACGATGGTTTCCACCCTCGTGGCCGAGGAGCTCGGCGTACCGCCGGAGCAGATCGCGGTCGTACGCGCCGACTCGTTGTCCGGCTTCCCTTCGCAGAGTCCGGTCGGCAGTCGCATGACGATCGTGCTGGGCCGCGCCATCAACGGTGCGGCGACCGAGCTCAAGGACAAGCTGTGCGAGATCGGTGCACGCGCACTCGATCTCGAGCGATCCGACGTCGAGTACCGCGATCGATCGGTGGTTGCTGTCGCTGACCCGGATCGCTCGCTCGGCTGGGATGACCTGGTAGCGATCGCCCATCGCAAACAGCACCTGATGCCACCCGGCGTTCAGCCCGGGCTCGAGGTCGTCCATGTCGCACACACGCCGCGGTCCGGCACGCTGACCGCGCCGGACGGCACGGTGCAGCTCTATCCCTGTTACTCGTTCGAGGTGCACGTCGTACTCGCGGAGATCGACCCGCGTACGGCGAAGGTGGAGTTGCTGCGCTACTTCATCGCCCACGACTGCGGCACGGTCGTCAACCCCGATGTCGTACGCGGAATGGTGTACGGAGGCACGGCGCACGGCATCGGCGTCGCGCTGTACGAGCAGTTTGCGTTCAATGACGACGGGCAGCCGCTCACGCAGTCCTTCATGGACTATCTGCTGCCCAGCGCACACGAGGTCCCCGACATCGTCGACGCCGAGCAGTGCACGCCGTCGCCGTTCACATCGCATGGGCAGAAGGGTGTCGGGGAGGCCGGCTACATGGGCGCTCCGGCGGCAGTGGCCGGAGCGGTCAACGATGCGCTCACCGCTCATGGAGCTGCGCCGATCCACTCACTGCCCATCAAGCCAAGCGACATCTGGACCGTACTTCAGCCGGTCCGACACGACTCGAAGGACCGCTCGTGACTGACTCTTCTACGTACGCAAGCGATGCTGTCATCGACGTGCACGCCCACCTGGTGCCGATCGACGTGCTCACCGCTATCGCCGGAGGCGACACCCGCTTCCCGAACATCGAGGTGACGCCGCACGAGGCCACGTACCGGGTGGCGTTCAACGGTGGGGCACCGACACGTCCCATCGCGCCAGGGCTTTCGGATCCTGTCCGTCGCACCGCCTGGCTCGACGAGCACGGCATCGACGTGCAGGTCGTCGGCGGGTGGCTCGATATCTTCGGCTACCAGCTTCCCAGCGACGAGGGTACGGAGTGGTCCTCGGTTCTGACCGACGGCCTGCGTACAGCAGCGGCACGTGATGAGCGGCTCGTCGTACTCGGGACCGTGCCGCTGCAGGCACCGAACCAGGCCGCCGAGCTGCTTCGCCTGCACCACAAGGCAGGGCTGCCCGGCGTCATGGTGGCGACGCGTGCTGCGGGACGCGACCTCGACGACCCGGCGTTCACGCCGTTCTGGGAAGCCGCCGACGAGACCGGGGCGGTCATCTCCTTGCACCCCGGTTTCGGTGGTGCGGGGGAGCGGTACAACGACTTCGGCCTCGTCAACGGCTTGGCGCGTCTCGAGGACACCACCGTGACCCTCGCTCGACTCCTGTACGCGGGAATCCCGGCTCGGTACGCGAACGCGAGGATCCTGGTGGCACATGCCGGTGCGGCACTTCCGTACGTACTCGGCCGGCTGGTGCAGAACCACGCCGTCAATCCGGACTCGACCGCGGATCCGTTGGAGTCGTTCTCCCGACTCTACTTCGACTCGGTGGTCTTCGACTCCGATGCGCTGCGTTTCCTGCTCGGCAAGGTCGGCGCGCAGAAGGTGCTCCTCGGTTCCGACTACCCGTTCCCGATCGGCGATCTCAAGCCCCGCAACGTGATCGAGGCCGCGGAGTTGGATGCAGAGGCCCGCGTACAGGTCGAAGGCGGGAACGCGCGGGAGCTTTTCCTAAGGGCGCGCCGATGAAGCCCGTCGACTTCGACTTGCACCAGCCGACGACCGTGGCGGAGGCTACAGCTCTGCTTGCGAAGTACGGCGACGAGAGCAAGGTGCTGGCCGGGGGCCAGAGCCTGATCCCACTGCTCAACTTCCGACTTGCGCGACCCGAGCACCTGATCGACCTCGGCCGGATCGCATCCCTGACGACGGTGCATCGCACCGCCGATGAACTGTCGATCGGAGCGATGGTCACGTACGACCGTGCGCATCAGTCGACGGCCGTACGCGAGGCAGCGCCCTTGCTGGCCGAGGCTCTGCCGCACATCGCCCATCGTGCGATCCGGGCGAGGGGCACGGTGGGCGGCAGTGTGGCGCACGCGGATCCCGCTGCCGAGATGCCGGCGGTGACCCGGGCACTCGATGCTGTGCTCGTCGTCGCCGGACCACAGGGGCGGCGTGAGATCGACGCCTCTGAGTTCTTCCTCGCCAACCTGGTCACGGTTCTCCGCGATGACGAGTTGCTGGTGGAGATCCGCCTGAAGCCTGCTCCCGCTCGTACCGGTGCCGCGTTCGATGAGGTCGCCCGTCGCCGCGGCGACTTCGCCCTCGTGGGCGCGGGCGCGCAGATCACGCTCGCAGCCGACGGAACCGTCGAGCAGGCACGCATCTGCATCACCGGCGTCGAACGTACGCCGCACCGTGCGACAGAGGCCGAGTCACTGCTCGTCGGCTCGCGTCCCGACGTACGCACGATCGAGGCCGCGGCGGCCCGCGCCCAGGCCGGCGTCGAGCCGACGGGCGACCTGCACGCCACCGCCGACTATCGGCGCGATGTCGCCGGCGCTCTCGTCGAGCGAGTCGTGACCGAGGCGCTCGACCGCGCCGCCCAGACCATGTCCCCATCGCTTCAGGAGAAGTCCGCATGATCTACGAACTTCGTGAGTACGTCGCCAACGACGGCGCAGAGACCCAGGTACACGATCGGTTCCGCGACGCCACGCTGCCGTTGTTCGAGCGGCATGGGCTGAACGTCGTCGGATTCTGGACCGATGAGGCCGACCCGACGCGGATCCTGTACCTGCTCAGCTTCACCGACAGCGACGCGCAGGCGTCAGCCTGGCAAGGCTTTCAGCAGGACGAGGAGTGGAAGTCGGCGAAGGCCGACTCGGAGAAGAACGGCCCGATCGTCGCATCGATGACGAGCCGCAACCTCCAGCCCGTCTCGTACTGGACGGCCGATGATCAGAAGGCAGCACGATGATCGAACTCCACCACCAGTTCCGCGTCTCGTTGCCGGTCGAGGACACCTGGGACCTCCTGCTCGATCTGCCGAAGGTCGCACAGTGCTTGCCGGGCGCGAGCCTCAACGATGTGGTCGAGGGCGAGTACCGCGGCGGCTTGTCGACGCGGATCGGCCCGATCAGTGCCAAGTACCGCGGCGTCGCCTCGTTCAGCGAACGCGACGAGATTGGCCGCCGCGCCGTGATCGAGGCCAGGGGAAGCGAAGAGAAGGGCAGCGGCTCTGCCAGTGCTCTGATCACGGCCTCCCTCAAGCCCGAAGGCGCGCAGACACTGGTCGACGTGTCGACCGAGCTGGCGATCAGCGGCCGTGCGGCGCAGTTCGGCCGAAGCCTGCTCAGTGAGGTGAGCGACTCCCTCGTCAAGGAGTTCGTCAATCGCCTGGAGGCGATGATCGAGCAGGGTGCGAGCGGTGCTGGGGAGCCGCTGGCTTCTGTTGGCCAGCAGCCGATCCGGGCTTCGCAGGCTCCCACGACTGACATGGGGTCGGGCGAGCAGCTCGACGTCATGCGCACGGTCGCGTTGCCGCTCCTGCGCCGTGCCGCTGCGCCGGCGGCTCTGGCGCTCGCCACTGGCGTCGTCGGCGTACTCATCGGCCGGCGCAGTCGAGGCGGACGTGGGAGCCGCATCGGCCGGATCCCAGTGACCTACGTACTGCCGTATCCGACGGAACGGTCAACACCAATCGGGGGCTGAATCCATTGGTAACCCGGTGGGCGCCGAATCCGGCGTCCACCATGCACAGAAGTGAGGACATCGTGCCCCGCAACCCACTCAGCAACATCGCCCGGCTCCAGTTTCGCAAGCATCGTGCCCCCGCCGTCGTGGGCGCGCTTGCGCTCGTGTCGGCGGTGAGCCTGACCGCCTGCTCTGGATCGGACGCGACCGAGGTCAAGGTCGTCGCCTTCCAGGCGCCGTCTCTCGGCGCATTCCTGCCCGCCGTCATCGAGGATCAGAAGCTCGATGAGGACAACGACATCAACATGACCTTCACGTACGCGACGCCGGACAACTACAACACGGAGTTCGGCGCCGGACACTACGACGTCGGCGCGAGCGCGGCGCTGCTCTCGGAAGGTCTTCGTACGGAACGCGACTCGGACGTGACGTACCTGTTCAACCTGTTCGACTTCTACGGGACGGTCGTCACCCAGGAGTCCGACATCAAGGCGCTGCCCGACCTCGACGGCAGGACCCTCGCCGCCGCGACGGGTACGACGAACTTCGCGATGTTCCAGTGGTTCGCGGAGAAGGAGGGGCTGTCCCTCGACAATGTCGAGACGCAGAACCAGACGACCGCGGGACTGTCGACGATGGCGCAGACCGGGCGTACCGACGCGACCCAACTATGGGAGCCCGCGTACTCGACGCTCGTGGAGAAGAACTCCGACATCGAGACGATCGATCTAGACGCCGCGAAGTGGAATGCCGAGTTCGGAACCGACGAGATCCCCTACCTCGGGGTGGCGGCACAGTCTGACTGGGCCGACGATCATCCCGATGAGGTCCAGGCGATGTACGACACGTACAAGGCCGCGGCCGACTGGACGATGGAGAACCCGGAGGACGCGGCGGAGATCATCGCCGCCGAGATCCCCGGAGGGGATGCCGGCGTGATCCAGGACCTGATCGAGAACAACGATGAACGGCTGCGGATGAACGTCGTGCCTGCAAGCGACGTCTCTGCCGGCATCGCATCGGTGTTCAAGGCCGGGCAGGAGACCGGCTATCTGACGAAGACGCCGCCAGACTCGGTCATCTACGACGGCTTGAAGTGATCCGGCCAGGCCGGTCTTGAAGTCGAGACGGCCGACCCCGTGGTTCGTGGCACCGTACCTCGCCATGGCCATGGGTGTCGGCCCCTTGACGCACTACGCTCTCGCGGCGCTAGGGCCGTTCGTCGTAGACGACCTCGATCTCTCGGTCGGACAGTACGGTCAGCTGTGGTTGGTCGTGTTCGCGGCGGCGAGCGTGGCAACCACCGCCGGCGGTTGGCTTGCCGACCGGATGGGCCTCCGTGGTCTGTTCATCGCGACCTTCGCGGTGTCGGGGCTCGCAACCATAGGCGCGGCGTCGGCTGCTGGGTTTTTGGTCTTGATAGTGGCGCTCGTGCTGTCGGGAGTCGCGCAAGCACTGGCCAACCCGGCGACGAACCGCTACCTGCTCGAGCGGGTGGACCCACGTCGACGCGGGTCGATCTTGGGCATCAAGCAGTCCGGCGTGCAGGCGAGTCAGCTGATGGCGGGACTCCTGCTTCCCCCACTCGCAATGTGGTGGGGATGGCGGAACGCCCTTGCCGTGTGCTGTGCCGTCGCCATCGTCGGAATACTTGCAACCGTCCCGGCGACTGGCGGACCTGGGCCTCGTCGTAGCGCAACATCGTCAGGGTCGATAAGGCATGGCCCGGAGGTCGCGTGGCTGTTCGTCTACGCCTTCGCGGCCGGTGCCGTCGCCCAGGCGACGAACGTCTACCTTCCCTTGTTCGCGCACGTGGAGCTCGACCTGTCTGCATCGACGGCCGGGCTGGTTGTCGCCGTTCTCGGTGGCGTCGGCGTGGTCGCGAGATTCCTGTGGGGGAGGGGCGTACAGGATGTTCGCGACCTTCGTACGCCCATGAGCTGGCTGTCTGTGATCACGGTCATCGCGCTCGTCGGGATCATGCTCACTGAGCAGGTCGGTGCCTGGTTGGTCTGGCCGGCCGCCGGGCTCTTCGGCTTCAGTGCCCTTGCCGCCAATGTCCTCGTGATGGTCGCCGTCCTCAACGTCACTCCCGCCGACTCGATCGGGCGCGCCACGGGCCGGGTGTCGCTCGGCCTGTTCTTGGGCTTCATGTGCGGCCCGCCCTCAGCAGGGCTCGTCGTTGAACGTCTCGGCTACCCGGCCATGTGGATGATGCTGATGGCGATCGGTGGCTTCGCAACCGTCATCCCCCTGGCATGGAGGACGAGGACCCCGCACCTGGTCGCTGCTGCTTAACGAACGTGTGGTCGGCGAATGCGAGCCGATGCGAAGAGGTCCACGAGCCCGCCCGGTGAGAACCGTGGCTCATATCCTTACATTCACGAGACACCTGTGAAAGGATCACTACGTATCCTTTAATGCTTCATGGACTCGCGAAAGGTTAGACCCGATGGCCGCGTGGGAGAGCGCGCAGTGGGAATCCAGTGTCGAGTCGGGCGTGCCTCGTCGTGCGCGGCGCTCGGGTCGCTACCAGAGCTATGTTCCCGACCCGGTCGATGGCCTTGCGCTCGCGGTTGAGGGGGAGCCTGTCGCGACGGATCGCGACGGTGGAGCGGAGTATCCGGGCAGTGAACGGCCCAGGTGCGGACGGTCTGGCTGGGGTGGCTCGATTCTTGCTGAGGTCGGAAGCAATCGCGAGCTCTCGGATCGAGGGCATAGCACCTTCGGCGCAGCAGGTGGCGCTCGCCGAGTTGGGGCAGTCCGAGGATGTTCGCGGCATTGGGGAGCAGGCCAGACTCGTTGCCAACAACATGACGGTCGTGTGGAGGTCGACGACAGAGCTCGCCGAAGTCGAGACAGTGAGCGTCGATCAGATCGTCGACCTTCACCGAGCCTTGCTCCCCGATCAACTACGGCACCATGGCTTACGGTCGGTGCAGAACTGGATCGGTGGCTCGGACTGGAGTCCGGTCGGAGCGGATTTCGTACCGCCCGCGCCGAGCAGAGTGAGCGCGTTGATGTCCGATCTCGTCGACTACCTGAACGGCTCGGCACACTCACCGCTGATCCAAGCGGCCATTGTGCATGCGCAGTTCGAGACGATCCATCCATTCACGGACGGAAACGGCCGAGTCGGCCGCGCACTCATCCATACCGTGCTGACAAGGCGCGGGATGACTGAGCAGGCAGTGCTTCCGATCAGTCTCGTCCTCGCAACCCTGCGTACGGCCTATGTGGAAGGGCTCGGGGCCTATCGCCACGACGGGCCGGCAGGCGGCTCGGAAGCCAACTCCGCACTTCATGCGTGGCTCGACTCGTTCATCGAGGCATCTGCGGTCGCAGCAGAGCAGTCACGGCGTCTGATGCAGCAGATCAGCGACTTGCGCTCGGTTTGGGAGGAACGCCTCCGTGCGCACCGAACGTCGGCAGGTCTGCGTGAAACGCCACGGTCGGATTCAGCGGTGGCGAGGCTGCTCGCTGAGCTACCGGAAGCGCCCGTCCTGACGGCGACGACGCTGGGACGGATTCTCGGTGTTTCTTTTCCGGCTGCCAACGCCGCCCTCGATGAGCTACGCCAGGCAGGGATATTGCATGGCAAGTCGATTGAACGTGGTACTCGGGCGTACGTGGCAGGCGAGGTGCTGGATCTCGTGACGTTCGCGGAGCGACAACTCGCGAGCACGAAGTTCGACACGCAAGCCTCTCCGCCGCAGCGCGCCGTGCCTGCTCGTACGCAGGAGTGAGACGCTCGCATCGAGCGCCGACGGCGCGGCTGCCGGCGTCGTGTGTCCTTCGTGAGGAGTCTTGATGAGTCGTTCATGGTGGGGTTGGGGTGACGTCGATGAGGCCGTCGAAGCGGCCGAAGCGGCCGCTTTGGTGGAGCGCGTCGCGGCGCTGGTACCCGAGCACGACTTCACGATGCATGAGCCGCCGAGCCCGGAGTCGCTCGACATCCCGGGGCCGCGCGTACGCCCGCCCGCCGCGCTGGCCGAGCTATGCTCCGATGCGCCCGCGGATCGGGCTGGTCACGCGCACGGCAAGGCGTTTCGCGACGTCGTACGCAACCTGCGCGGCGATCTGCAGTACGTACCCGATTGGGTCGCGCGGCCGCGTACGGAGGCCGACGTCGTCGCCTTGCTCGACTGGTGCTCCGACGCGGGCATCGCGGTCGTCCCGTACGGCGGCGGCAGCTCGGTGGTCGGGGAGTCGAGGCACGGGTCGATGGTCCGGTCGTCACGATCGACCTGGAGCGTCTCGACCGGGTCGTCGAGATCGACCGTACGAGCAGGGCGGCGCGGATCCAGCCGGGTGTGTACGGCCCGAGCTTGGAGGATCAGCTTCGCCCACATGGCTTGACGTTGCGGCACTTCCCGCAGTCGTTCCAGTTCTCGACACTCGGCGGTTGGCTGGCCACGCGCGCGGGCGGGCATTACGCGACGCTGTACACCCACATCGACGATCTCACCGAGTCGCTGCGTGTGGTCACGCCGTCGGGGGTGAGCGAGTCGCGACGGCTGCCGGGGTCAGGTGCTGGTCCGTCGCACGATCGCTTCTTCCTCGGCTCCGAGGGCAGTCTCGGCATCATCACCGAGGCGTGGATGCGGCTGCAGGACCGGCCGACGTACGGACTGACGACGTCGGTCGAGCTCGACTCCTTCGCGCAGGCGGTCGAGGCGACGCGTGCGCTCGCGCAGTCTGGGCTCTACCCGACCAATTGCCGTCTGCTGGATCCGGCGGAGGCGTACCTGAACGCCGGCATCTCGACGAGCGGAGGAGTGCTGGTGGTCGCGTTCGAGTCGGCCGACCATCCGGTCGAGGCGTGGATGAACCGTGCGCTCGAGCTGGTCGCCGACCACGGCGGACGCGCAGGGGAGACCAAGGACCGTTCGGCCTCGGCGACGGAGCGGGACGCCGCCGGTTCGTGGCGGTCGTCGTTTCTGCGGATGCCGTACCAGCTTGATGCCATGGCCCAGCGTTCGATGGTGGTGGAGACGTTCGAAACCGCGTGCACATGGGACCGATTCGAAGCCTTCCATAACGCGGTCCGTACGGCGGCACAGCGGGCGGTCGAGGCGGTCTGCGGTATCGGCCTCGTGACGTGTCGGTTCACGCACGTCTATCCCGACGGCCCCGCGCCGTACTACGGCGTGTACGCACCCGGACGCTGGGACGGTCTGCTCTCACAGTGGGACGAGATCAAGGCGGCGGTCTCCGCCGCGATCATCGACAGCGGCTGCACGATCACCCATCACCACGCCATCGCCCGCGACCACCGCCCGTGGTACGAACAGCAACGCAGCGACGCGTTCGGCCGCGTACTCCGCGCCGCCAAGGACGGGCTCGACCCGGCGGGCGTGATGAACCCCGGCGTTCTGATGTCCTGATTCGACACCGTCCGTGTGCGCTTCCGTGCCAGGTTCTGGAAACAACACGACGAGCTGAGCTTGCGCGGCGCGCGGCCTCACCCATGCCCTTCGGGAACGGACTGGTGGTCGCCGGTCCTATTGCGGCGCTATTGTCAGCGCCGTGCGGGATCATTCGAATCCAACGTTGGGAGGACGACATGAGCAACCAGCTAATGGGAGTAGTTCTTGCAGCGGTGATCCCACTCGCCATCGTCGGTGCGAGCAGACTGACCGGCCACTGGTTCCGAACCGAGTGGCTCCCGCAGGACCGGATCGAGAAGGGGTATCGAGAACGCAAGCGCCTTCTGATGATGGCAGATCAGCTCGCGAAAGACGGTGAGACAGCTTGGGCCGAGGAGTGGAGACGAACTGCCCGCTCCGCGGCAGTCAGGCCACTTGCCGAGATGGAGTTTGCACGCGAGCATCCGGTCAGAAGCATCTTTCTGGCTGGTGTCATGGTGGCGTATGCACTCTTCGTCATCCTTGGACTCCTTGGACGACTGTTGCCGCTGCTCATGATCCCGGCGGTCATCGCGTGTTTCGTCGCAATCGTGGGGCTTGTGTACTGGGTTGGAACCGTCCCACGAGCTCGTCGGCAGATCCGCCGACGAATCGACCAGAAGCTGTCCGTGCAGCGGCTTGCCGACGCCGATCGCCCCGTTGAGGCGCACAATGCGTCGAGCGCTGCAGTCCCTCTTGAGGGTCGTGACAACATGCGCGTGCCCGGTCTGACGTCGAAAACGGCAACGAACTAGCTCCTGGGATGTGGCTCTCGGATGCGCGGGCATGTTGGATCTCTTCTTGGTCCGACACCCCCAGAAGATGTTGCCTCCGTGTCACGACGCTTCGCCGGACCTCGAACCTGACGGGTGGTCGGTCACCTCTGTAGATCCGCTCCCTCCGCCACGGCCCGAACGTCTCATTCCGAGGCCAATTCTCACTGAGCGCAGTCCTGCGTCGAGGTCAAAGTCGTGACTCCGCGTACAACAAGTCGGCTATTGGGTTCACTGATTGTCGAGCACATGTCGGTGTCCATCGATAGGGTCGGTTCTGTGACAGCGAGGGAACACACGACAGCCACGGCCGTGCCGGAGCCAGGACAGATCGTCAGCGTCCGGGGAGCCAACTGGGCAGTGGCGGACGTTCAGCAACAGAGTCTCCCGCGAAGCGCGCAGGACGATGCTGTCCAGCAGCTCCAACACGCCGTGACGCTCCAGTCGGTCGAAGACGACCGCCTCGGCGAGGAACTTCGCGTGGTGTGGGAGCTCGAACCCGGCCGCAGCCTGACACCGCCGCAGGATCTCCCGACCGATCTCGTTCCCGAACGCTTCGATGATCCTGCACGGCTTGCGGCCTTCATCGATGCCCTCCGCTGGGGAGCACTGACCAGCGCCGACGACAAGACGATCCAAGCGCCGTTTCGTTCCGGTGCGAATGTGGAGCACTACCAGCTCGAACCGCTGGTTCGGGCGCTCCGAGAGCCACGAGTCAACCTGCTACTCGCGGACGACGTAGGCCTCGGGAAAACCATCGAGGCCGGCTTGGTGATGCAGGAGCTCTTCCTGCGCCACCGCGCGCGGACGGCGATCGTCGTGTGCCCGGCGGGCCTGCGGATCAAATGGCAGGAGGAGATGGCCGAGAAGTTCGGCCTCGAGTTCACCATCATGAACTCCGAGACCATGCGCGAGGTACGCCGTAGCCATGGTGTTCACGCGAACCCGTTCACACTCTTTCCGCGCATCATCGTATCGATGTCGTGGCTCCCCGGTGCCCGCGCCCAACGGCAGCTCCGCGATGCGTTCCACGCCCATGAACGCGACGCCTCGCGGTTCGCGTACGACATCCTCGTGGTCGATGAGGCCCACCATGTGGCTCCGAGCGCCCCGACCCGCCGCGACAAGGTCGGCCGCACCCGTGGGTACGCCGTCGACTCACTCCGCACCCGCGCCGTCCGAGACTTGGCCGAGCGATGCGAGCACCGACTCTTCCTCTCCGCGACCCCACACAACGGCTACACCGAGTCGTTCACGGCGCTTCTGGAGATGATCGATCCGCAGAGGTTCGTTCGAGGCACGGCGCTCGATGAGAAGGCTCTCGAGCAGGTTGCTGTTCGTCGACTCAAGGACGACATCCCGGGGCGCTTCGTCAAACGTGAGGTCAAGGCCCTCGACTACGCGCCGACGGACAAGGAGTCGGAGGCGTACGAGCGGCTGCTCGAATTCACCAGACGTCGGGACAACGCCGTTGCGAGGGCCGATGGCAGCCGGGCGGCGAAGGACATGGCAACGCTCTTGCTGAAGAAGCGGTTCTTGTCCTCGCCCGTTGCGTTCGCCCGCACCGTGGACATCTACCGCGAGACCCGCGCCGGAGACCTGCCGGTGGACTTCGACAGCCTGTACGACGAGGTCGTCGGAACCGACTCCGACGGGGCCGAAGAAGGCCGGGTCGAACAACCCGAGATGCAGACCCTGCAGAAGACTAAGAACGCCCTGCCGCCCTTGTCCGATGAAGACACCGAGGATCTGGAGTGGCTGAGCACGTGGGGTCATCGCTACGACGCGCGTCCCGACGCTCGCCTCGAGTCGCTCATCGCATACCTGGAGGCTGCCTGTCGCCCCGATGGTCAGTGGAACAACGAGCGGGTCGTCGTGTTCACCGAGTACGTAGACACGCTCGACTGGATTCGCGACATCCTTCGCCAGAAGGGATGGGAATCCGAGCGTATCGACGTGATCGCGGGCGGCACAGACTCTGACGAGCGGGAACTGATCCGCGATCGCTTCAACGAGGATCCTGCAAAGGAGCCGATCCGGATCCTATGGGCCACCGACGCAGCGGGCGAGGGCATCGACCTGCAGAACTATTGTCACCGGCTGGTCAACTTCGACATTCCGTTCAATCCGAATCGACTCGAACAGCGCATTGGTCGGGTCGACCGCTATGGCCAACAGATTCCGCCAGAGATCCGCCACTTCACGGCGAGCACAGACGCCACTGACGAGCTTGCCGCAGACGTTGAAATGCTGGCGCGAGTTGCGCGAAGGGTCTCCCAGATCATGAGAGACCTCGGCTCTGCCAATGAGATCATCGCTCCGGACATCCAACGTCAACTCGGCGGCGTCGACGTCGCTGCCCCCAGCGTACGGGCCGAGAAGGACCCGATGGGCAAGATGCTGTCCGGCGGGCGCGGCCTCGGTACCGAACTCACGAAGCTCGCCGACGAGTTGACCAGCAGTCGCAAGACGCTCCACCTTCGCCCAGCCAATCTCCAGCGGGTGGTCGAGACAGCTTTCGAGCTCGACCGTATCCCGGAGCTCGAGGAAGTCGGCTCGGAGTACACGGACGTTCCGGTGCTGCGGTTGCCGTCGCTCGACCAGTCCTGGGAGCAGGTCACCCGTGGCCTGAGCACGCGCCTCGACCCAGACAACCTTCGCCCCATCGCGTTTGACCCTCGGGTGCTTGCCCCACGCGACGAGGGCGGTGATCCCGACGTCGTGTACCAGCACCTAGGCAGCCCGCTGCTGCAGCGGGCCACCAAACGGCTTCGCGCAGCCATCTGGGGTACTGAGCGCTCGCTCGAACGCGTCACCGCTGTGGTCGTTCCGGAGCTCCGAGAGTCCTTTGCCGCCGCGGTCACCCGCATGGTGCTGATCGGCGACGCTGGTCTGCGTGTTCATGAGGAGGTCTTCTTGGCCGGTACCCGACTGGCCAGACGTCAGGCCCTCGGCGAGGAGAAGTCGGAGGCTCTGCTCGAACGTGCGTTGGACTCTGACAAGCTCGAACGCCCCAGCGACGTGGTCATTCGCCAGATCGCGTCGGCCTGGAGCAGTGACACAGCCGACGGCCTCCGAGCACGCGTTGCCGCCGCGGTCGAGGATCGCGTCGCCCGGCGCCGGCGTGACATCGAGCAGCAACTCACCGCACGTCATGAGGCCGATCATGATCGCGTCATCGCGATCTTCGATCGTTTTGGCCACACACTCGAGGAAGCTCTGCGTGAAGCGAGGGAACTCGCCGATGATGACCAGCTCGCCCTGTTCACCGACGAACGCCGACAGTCGGAGCGCGATCTCGCGCAGATCCGCGAGCGCATCCAAGCCCTCGCCGAGGAGCGTGAACGCGAACTCGCCGCAGTCGATGCCCGGTATGCCGATGTCAAGGCACGTACGTTCCACGCCGCGGTGGTCTTCGCACTGTCCCCAGAGGACGCCGCGTCTGGGGAGGTGACCATCCGATGAGGGAGCGAAGGAGCAGTCCCGTCGACTACTCCTGGCTCGACCAGTTCGAGACCGACGGGCCGTTCCTGAGCCTTCCCGTGGTGAAATCGGCGTGGCCCAGCGGCGTCGACCGGCTCGGCGACACGGACGAGCGAGGTGTCGTCTTCAAACAGGCGTACGCGAACTGGTTGCGTGCCTATGACGCCCGCACACCCGACAACCGAGATGAGTACGCCGAGATCACTCGTGCGTGGGTCGACACCGTTCTCGGTCAGCTCGCTGAATGGGACGACCTACGCATCGACGGCGATCACGTGCCCGCTGACCTCGAGATCCATTCTCCGGGTGAACAGATCAGGATCCGCCCGGATGGCGCCCTCGAGGGCAGAGGCGCTGACTATGCAGCCCTGCTGCGGATCGTCGAACCGAGGGATGACCTGCGCGGCCCAGGGCTCGACGGTTGGTCGGCGACGGAGGTCGACCGGATGGCCGGACTCCTTCGCAAGGCCGATGTCGAGGTGGGCATCGTGACCGACGGTCGATGGTGGGCGATTGTCTGGGCACACCGAGACAAACCCACAGGCTCTGCGGTCACGGACGCCGCTACCTGGGGCGAAGAGCCGCTCGTTCGCGACGCCTTTCTCACCCTCATCGATCAACGCCGATTCCGCACCAAGAACGTCGACGAACGCTTACCGAAGTTGCTCGCAGACAGTGAAGCTGCCGCCGAGGAAATCACCGAAGCTCTCGGCACCCAGGTACGCAAGGCAGTTGAACTCCTCGTCAGCTCGTTCTCTCGTGCCCGCTTCGAGGCACGATCGGTAGGCGATTCTGACCCACTGCCCGACGACGATGACGAGGTCTATCAGGCGGCCGTCACGATCATGATGCGTGTCGTCTTCCTGCTCTTCGCCGAGGAACGCGGCATGCTCCCGACCGAACGGTTGTACTGGGAGTCGTACGCGATGCGCGACGTCCTGGATGATCTCCATAAGCGTGCGGCACACGGTGAGGAGTTGCTCGACGAAACGTACGACACCTGGCATCGCCTGCTCGCCGTGAGCGACGCTCTGCACAACGGAGTCAACTACGACGAGATGCGTATGCCCGCGTACGGCGGCAGCCTGCTCGATCCTGGTCGCTTCCCGTGGCTGTCGGCCACCGACGACAAGGGTCTGCGGATCAAGGTCCGCGATCGGGTGATGCTGCACGTCTTGAGATCCGTCCAGTACGCCACCATCGGCAACGAAGCCCGTCGGATCTCCTTCCGCGACATCGATGTCGAGCAGATCGGCTACATCTACGAGGGCCTGCTGGGCTACACCTGCCAGACCGTGGAGGGTGACGCCATCGTCGGCCTTATCGGCAGGGACGGCGAGGAACCGGAGATCGACGCCCGCACGCTTCGGCGGCTGTACGACGAGTCAAGTGACGGCAAGACTTTCGGTCTTGCCTTGCTCGCCGAGGTGAAGGAACGGCAAGCATCGGCCAAACCGGCGACTCCGAAGCAGATCGTGAAGGCGTACAACGCCGACATCACCGATGAAGAGCGTGCTGAGGTCACTCGCCAACTCAACCCGGTCGTCGGTAGCGACGAGCAACTGCTTGCATTCCTCGTCGACTGGAGTCCACTGATTCGTCGTGACCTACGAGGCATTCCGTTCATTGTCCCTGTAGGTGGGCTGGTCGTCGCGGAGACTCCTCTCGGAAGAACGCGGGTGCTCACTACACGCCGCGCTCGCTTGCGGAAGAGGTCGTTCAACACGCCCTGGAGCCACTCGTCTACGAACCCGGGCCTCTGCAGGAGAACGATCGCGATCAGTGGCACCTCAAGGGGAGTACGGCGATTCTCGACCTGAAGGTCGCCGACATCGCTGCCGGCTCAGGGGCGTTCCTCGTCGCGGCGGCGCGGTTCCTCGCCGAACGAGTCGTCGAAGCATGGACAGCCGAGGATGCGATCTCGACCGAGGAAGTCGCGAAGCCGGATCACGCGTACGACCGGGCGATTCGCGAGGTCGTTGCTCGCTGCCTGTACGGTGCCGATATCAACCCGATGGCCGTCGAGATGTGCAAGCTCTCGCTCTGGTTGGTCTCGCTCGATCCGACGAAGCCGTTCTCGTTCGTCGACGACAAGATCTTCTGCGGCAACTCGCTGCTCGGGCTGACGACGGCCGCACAGCTCGAACATCTCCACATCGATCCGGACCGTAAGCGCAAGTTCGTCGTTCCCTACATCGACGTTCGAGCGAAGCTACATGCGGCTACCCAGCTACGAGAGCAACTGGCCACACCCGTCGATCCGAACGATCCGATGCGAAGCCAAGCTGGGAAGTCGCGGTTGCTTCGCCAATCTCAGGCAGCCACGGCGGAACTTCGGAGGATGGCAGACGGAGTGGTCGCCGCCGGCCTGCGCCTCGGCGGAAAGCCAGGCGTTCAGCTCGAGGATGCCTACAAGGCTTTGGAAGGGGCATGTTCAGAGGCGTTCGGTGCGGGCGGCCGATCGGGTGCAAAACTTGAGGAAATCATCTCCGATGGCCTTACCCCGGCGGTGCAGACCGACTATGACCGCTGGCAACCGCTGCACTGGGTCATCGAGGCGCCCGATGTTATCGTCGATCGAGGTGGTTTTGACGCGGTGGTGGGAAACCCGCCATTCCTCGGTGGGAAGAAGGTCTCAGGCGCTATCGGCGCTAACGCTAGAGAGTGGCTAGTCAATGTCGTCGCGCATGGCGCGCGAGGTAACGCCGACCTAGTTGCATACTTCTTTCTCCGTGCTAGGGCTATCCTCGCGCACAACGGTTGGCTCGGATTGATTGCGACGAACACGCTGGCGCAGGGAGACACCCGGGAAGTTGGCTTGGATCAGTTACTGACCGGAGGTCTTGAGATCGTTCGTGCAGTTCGTAGCGCTCCGTGGCCCTCCAAGTCGGTGAGCCTCGAGTACGCCGCGATATGGGGGGTCGCGTCTAGACCACGCATAGGCTCGAGTGTCGTCAGATACTGTGATGGCCATCCTGCTACCGAAATATCGGCGTTCTTGGAGCCCGAAGGTCGGGTGAAGGGTCGTCCCTTACATCTTCGGGCCAACGCAGGAAAGTCGTTCGTCGGCTCGTTTATCAACGGAGTCGAGGAATTCTCAGTCCCGCTTGAATTAGCGAACGCGTGGGTTAGGCGGATGATTCGGTCGGCCACGTCGTTCGCCCTTTCCTTAGCGGGAAGGACGACATCAATGGCACTGCATCGGTGTCGCCTACCCGTTGGATAGTGGACTTCACTGGCTTAACCGAGCTACAGGCCGGTCAGTATAGGGTAGCATTCGACTGGGTCGATTCCCGCGTACGTCCGGTGAGGGAGAAACTCAGCAATAAGCCCAAGGTCAAACGCGACTGGTGGCTGTACGAGCGCTCCGGCGTAAGACTTCGAGAAGCCCTCTCCAACGCGGATGACGTGCTTGTTTTGGTATCCACAAGCAAGACGCTGATGCCCGTTCGCGTGAGTGCAAACCTGGTGTTTAGCCATGGCGTAACTGTCTTTGTTGACGCAACGTTTGCGCTCGAGGGGCTACTTTCGTCTGCGCCTCACTTCTACTGGGCAATCGCTTACGGCTCGACGCATGAGACGCGAATGAGATACACGCCGAGCGACGTGTTCGAAACCTTCCCGCAGCCAGAATCGAACGCTCGATTACATAAGGTCGGCAAGGCCCTGGACGAGGAGCGTCGTGAGATCATGCTGCGCCGCGGACTTGGTCTGACGAAGCTCTACAACCTGATTAATGATCCGGACGTGCGGGGGGACGCATATGTGGACCGGTTGCGTGAGATCCACGTCGAGGTCGACGAAGCGACGATAGAAGCGTACGGATGGGACGACCTCCAACTCGACCACGGCTTTCACACCTACCGCCAAGTGACGCGTTGGACCGTCTCGCCCGACGCCCGCGTCGAGATCCTCGACCGCCTCCTCGAACTGAACCACGAACGTGCCCGCGCCGAAGGCCAAGACGTCCCCGACCAGGGCGAACTGTTCTGATGGCGAGTCGAAGTGATGCGGAGCGCATAGCGCAGGAGCTTCCGATCAGAGTTGCTGACCATTACAAGTCAGAGCGCGGTGTGCTGCGAGCGCGCGTAGTCACAGTTCATCCCGGACCGCAGGCGTGGAAAACGGTCAGTCTGTTGGCGTTCGGCGACGAGCAAACCGGCGAGGTGAAGCGCCAGGAATTTCGCGCGCAGACATGGGCGGCGAAACCTGCAGGTGCTGGGTACGACTTCGACAAGACCGACTATCACTGGCATTGCGACGGCTCGAAGGAGATCGAGGCCGTTCGCATGCTGCTGAGCGACGAGTTCCCACAGGCTGGTGAGTTTCGGCTCGTGCATACGGAAAGCGACGCCGGAGAACTCCTCGATCAACTCAGCGACGGTGACCTGGGCGGTGCCGATGCTGTGCGCCTCGTGGAGTTGGCGGGTTCCAACCCCGGTCTGATAGCCGCCCTAGCCGCGTCGCCCGAAGGTGTCAGCATTGCCGGTGCTGTCGAACTCGAACGACGTCGGCAACAGTTGCGTGAGTTGCGCTGCGTGGTCGAGGCATCTGAGAGCTCGGAGCGTGACGACATCCACCCATTGATCAGAGAGATGACATGGGTCTTCGGAGGAGAATACGTCGGCGAGGCGCGTAGGAAGTCGTTGATAGCCGGCGATGTGCTTGACGTGCCCCTTCTTCGTCCCGATGGCTCGCTCCACGTTGTCGAGTTGAAGGCAGCGAACGCCCCCAAGCTAGTGGAGCAGTACAGGGGCGCGAAGGACAGGAGCGTCGGGGTCGGGGGTCTGCAGGAGGATGTGCCCCTAGTTGTGGGTGCGGAGGCAAACCGGGCGGTTGGCCAGGTGATGAGTTACCTTACGCACCTCGATGAGTCCCGCGACACGGTTCTGAGTCGATTCAAGATCGATACACGACGGGCGTCCGCCACGGTGCTCATAGGCCACCCGAAGTTCGTCGACGGCTACAGCCGGGACGAGATCGACGAGGCGATTCGGATCTTCAACAGCCACCACACGCGTATACAGCTTCGACACTACGCCGATCTCATCGAGACCGCGGAACATGCACTCGCTCTTCAACGTCCGATGGGAAGCCCGACGGCGGTGGCTCAAGAGACGAGGTCGCTGATTCGCCTGCCGATGTGGACGTGCCCGGCTGGCGGGATGAACCGGGCGACGCGCCGTTCTGACGGATGCTGGTCCATTCGTGTCCTGATCTACTACGTGGGTTGGCGGCCATCGAATGTCGGGACGCTGTGACAGATTGGGGAACCATGAACGAACCGGGTGACAAGGCGGGCCCTTCGACCGCTGTACGTCGCGAACTCGTGGGCCTGATCGAGCAGGAGCTGCTCGGTCCGCGGGCCGGTGCGGAGGAGGAGATCGTCGGCACGCCGCGCGCCCGGTATGCGGTGGGCGCGCTGGCGCCCGTCACAGTCGATCCTGAGCGGGCAACTGTCGATGCCGTGGATTCCGGTGGCGATGACCCGAATCTCACCGGCTCTGCGCTGTCCGATGTCGACAGCGAGCATCTGCTGCAGCATGGCGTTCCGGTCAACACGGATGAGGACACAGGAGCTGCCGACGACGACGAGGATCGGGATGAGGGCCCAAAGGGGGCACTGACGCACCCGTCGTCGATGGGTTTGCGGTTCCAGGTGCCGAGAGACTGCGGCGTGCTCGTGGTCACTGCCTCGTGGGGTCGCTACGAAGGTGAGCGGCGCGAGAACGAGGAAGGTCGGAGGATTCTCTATTCGCAGAGGAGGCCGTTCGAAACGTCGGCGGAGATCGATGTGCGGCGCCATGATCGGCACGCGACGCTCGATCCGCAGAAGCTCGACGATGACGTCACTCTCCGGGTCGAGCTGTTTCCGCTCGACGACCGCACAATTGTCGAGGTGGCTCTGTCGAACGACCGGGTCACAGGGATGGACGCCCCGCCGAAGGACTGGCTGTTTCAGACGAAGCTGAAGGTCGAAGCCAACGGCGGCGAGGCGGTCTTTCTCCCGACCCGAGACGTGGTGGAAGGCGGATACGACGAGATCGACGATGAGCGCCGCCGGCTCGACCTTCAGTACAGACATCGGCTGGAGTTCACGGTCGGCCGAACCTGCTCGGCCACCTGGGACGTGGCGGAAGACTCACGGAGGGCGACGTCGGTCGAGACCACGTGGCTGCCGATCGCTGATGTCGCGCAGACAGTGCCCGGCGGGGCCGCCGATGCCGTCACCTCGATGAAGACTCTCGCTGAGCTCGAAGCCGGCGAGGCCGAAGCCGCGCTCGGACCACTCATCAGCGGGTATGAGCAGTGGTTACGAGCCCAGCACGAGATCGCCGCCGATTTGCCCGAGCACCTTCGCGAGACCGCGGAGGACGCCATCGGCGAGGCAGAAGTCGTCGCGGAACGGCTCCATGACGGTGTCGAACTGCTGAAGTCCGACCCTCAAGCGTTGCAGGCGTTCCGATTCATGAATCGCGCTATGCGAGACCAGCGGATCCACAGCCAGGTCGCGGCAACACGGGCGAGTGACGAATCCAAGAAGATCGGTGACGTCCTGACTGACCTGAGAGATCGGGAATCGGATGACCCTTCCGTAGCGTCGTGGCGACCGTTTCAGCTCGCTTTCGTTCTGCTTCAGTTGCGGTCGCTCACCGATCCGGTGCATCCGTACCGCAGCGGCGACGCGGCCAACGTCGAGCTCCTGTTCTTCCCGACTGGCGGCGGCAAGACCGAGGCCTATCTCGGGCTCGCGGCATTCACTTTCGCCATCCGACGGCTGCAAGGCAAGATCGAGACCGACGACGGTGCTCTCGACGGAGGCGACGGTGTCGCCGTACTCATGCGCTACACGCTGCGGCTCCTGACCTCGCAGCAGTTCCAGCGCGCTGCGGCACTCGTCTGCGCTACCGAGCTGATCCGTCAGGAGGACACCGAAACCTGGGGCGAGAAGCCGTTCAGCATCGGGCTCTGGGTCGGATCCGCGGTCAGTCCCAAACGGTACAAGGATGCCGAAGCCCAGGTGAAGGCAGTACGTGCTGACAACAGCCAGCGAGCCCATGGCCTCACCGTTCTGCAACTCCAACGCTGTCCATGGTGCGGCACGAAGATCGACCCCAAGCGCGACGTCGTCGCCGACCCAGACGCCGAACGCGTACGTGTCCACTGCGGCGACCACAAGCGAGGCGACTGCGAGTTCTCCATCGAGGGCGACGCCGACGGCGCCTTGCCGATCATCACCGTCGACGACGAGATCTATCGCAATCCGCCGACGTTCCTGCTTGCCACCGTTGACAAGTTCGCTCGCCTTGCCCGAGAAGGCGAGGCTGCCAGCCTCTTCGGGTACGTGGACGAGTGGTGTCCGCGCCACGGTTACCGGCACCCGGACAGTCGATCTGCTTGTGTGCCCGCACAGTCACACCAGACCAAGGGAAAGCTCCCGAGGGTGGTAATGCAGAAGGTCGACCGACTTCGTCCGCCGGACCTGATCATTCAAGACGAACTGCACCTCATCACTGGAGCGCTCGGCACGTCCGTCGGGGTATTCGAGAACGCGGTCGACTTGCTGTCGTCATACGCCAGAGACGGGCAGACGATTCGGCCCCTCATCGTCGCGTCTACGGCCACCGTCGCCAACGCCGAGCGGCAGGTCCAATCACTGTATGGTCGTGGTGTCGACGTTTTCCCACCCCAAGTGCTCGACGTCCGCGACACCTACTTCTCTCGGGAATTGCCTGTCTCTGCAGATGACCCTGGCCGGAAGTACCTCGGCGTCTGCGCGCACGGCATCCGACTCACCCTCGCCGAGATCCGCCTCGCCGAAGTGCTGTTGCTTGCCGGCCAGAAACTGCTGGACGAGTACGAGGACGCAGCGGATCCGTACCTGACGACGGTTGGCTATTTCTCCGCGACCCGCGAGCTCGCTGGAATGCGGCGCTACCTCGACGACGACGTGACAACTCGTGTCACCGGCAAAACCGAACCATTCCCACGCCGTACGACCGACTGGGAGGGTCTGCAGATCGGCGAACTCACCTCGCGGATATCGGCCGAAGAGATCTCCAAGACTCTCGACAAGCTGTCCTTGCCATTCACCCGACGCTGGAGCACCCAGGGTCGAAACGAACACCGTAACGCGGTCGCGGAAGCCAAGGAGGCAGACAGGACGCCGCCGCCGTGGGGCAAGAAGCCATACGATGTCGTCCTCGCCACCTCGATGCTCCAGGTCGGTGTTGACGTGCCGCGGCTCGGGCTCATGCTCGTCGTCGGCCAACCGAAGAACACGGCCGAGTACATCCAGGCATCCTCGCGCGTCGGTCGCGATCGTGACAGGCCAGGACTCGTTTTGTCGCTCGCCAACTGGTCCCGCCCGCGGGATATGGCGCACTTCGAACAGTTCCGGCACTACCATGAAACCTTCTACGCTCAGGTGGAGGCGCTCAGCGTCACTCCGTACTCCGATACGGCGATGGAACGCGGTCTGATGGGCGTGCTCGCCAGCGTTGCGCGTGTTAGCCAGCGCGTGCTCTCGCCAGAGAGCGGTGCCGGGCGACTGCCAAGCGAGATGCCCCTTGTCACAGCGCTGATCGACCAGATGGTCGCGCGTGCCCAAGCGGCCGCAGACGCGCCGGAGTCCGCCGACCGGATGCGGCTGAAACTGCTACAGCGTCTCGACCGCTGGCACGACAAGGCCCAAGCGGAGAGGGGTGCACTGTTCTACGAACGAGTCCCGCAGAACAGAGTTGGCCAACCATTGCTGATCAGCCCGGAGGCCAAGGTGCCGAAGCAGGCGGATCGCGTGTTCGTCGTCTCCAATTCGATGCGTGAGGTCCAGCCGGAGATCAACCTGCTCGTAAGTCCGACCGCCGACCAGCTCGCCTTCAAGGAGCCGCACCAAGGACCGCAATGGACCTTCCGCGAGGGGGCGTCGAAGTGAGCGAATCCATCGAGGACGGTCTTGTCACGGTTTCGGAGCCGGTCGCAGCCGGCGCGGAGCCCTTGGATCCCGCCGGCGACGTCGAGCACAACAATCCACGCAACCGCGCCCGCGTCGGGTCGATCAGGCCGTCGGCGATGCTCTACACCAACGGCGTCGGCGCCACGGTCGACATGCCCCACATCGCAGTGATGCCGCACGGGCTCGATGATTGGGAGCGGATCTACGCGCGGCGCCCCACCACCGATGTCATCCTCGAAGTCGCGCCTGCTCGAGCTCGTCCGCTCCCACCTCGGCAGCCAGGTCAGCGAGCTCCGCAAGCCGCCTTGGGCGCCGGACGAGAAGCGCCACGCTGGTGGGGACGCGATCGACCTCGGCATCCCCGGGAGGATCTTCCCGCAATGGCTGCGTTGCACCGGCTGCGGCCTGCTCGCGAAAGTCTCGCACGAACTCTTCGACTACGAGAACACCAACCGCTATCGGCCCGACCAGGCCAGGTTCGTGCACAAGCGGTGTACTGGCAGGCGCGGCAAAGCGAGGGCGAGTACCCAGGCTGCGATACCGGCCCGCTACCTCCTTGCCTGCGTAGACGGGCACCTCGACGAGTTCCCGTACGTCGAGTGGGTACACCGCGGGAAGCCGTGCTCGAGCGGAGATGCGTACCCGCGAATGAAGATGGACGAGTGGAAGAGCAACATCGGCCCGGACGTACGTCTCACCTGCCAGTCGTGCAACGTCACGCGCGGCATGCGTGAGGCGACGGCACGAGATGCCGAAGAGAAGCTGCCCTACTGCCGCGGCCGGCACCCGCACCTCGACGCGTTCTACCCGTGTGAGCACCAGGGCAAGCTGATGATGCTCGGCGCGGCAAATCAGTGGTTCCCCTCGACGTTGAGCCTCTTGGCATTGCCCCGAGAAGAGTCCGCGACGCCTGAGGAGTTGGTGCCAGACCTGAGAGCACTACCGAACGGCGCCCTGGACGGCCCGCAGGACGTGTCGGCGATCGGCATGTTCCGGATGATGGCGTCGAACATCGCACAGACGGATGTGTTCGACGACCTACCCGACGAGGTGTTGTGGCGCGCCGTGCAACTCGCACGCGGGGATTCCGTCCCGAACGTGGTGACCGCGCCGGAGAAGCGTACGGATCCGCGGACGATCCTCGCGCCCGAGTGGACAGTGCTCACCGATGAACAGAAGTACATGCGCCACTCCGGTATGGCCGACTTTCGCGCCGCGCGTCGCGACGTGCCGGATCTGCTCTCAGGAGTTGTTGCCGCGACGGTGGCCGTCGAGAAGCTCAAGAAGGTCAACGCGTTCATCGGTTTTACTCGGATCGATGCGCTGGACCGGATGGACGACGCTGCGGAACGGGTCGCACCATTGACACGCGACGGCCGGCCGACCTGGTACCTGCCACGGAGGACCGTGGTGAAGGCGTGTTCTTGCGGTTCGATGAAGCTGTCATAGCGCCGTGGGAGGACTCCGTCGAAGATCTCGAGGTGTGGGAGCGGTTCAAGGACGCACATCGCATCAACTTCAAGCGTCGTACGAGTAAGACGGCCGACGATCTCGAACCCGATGATCGGTTCCCACCGCCGCGCTACTGGGTGATCCACACCCTCTCGCATCTGCTCATCCGTCAGGCTGCGATGTCCAGCGGCTACGGGTCGGCCAGCCTCACCGAGCGAATCTACGCATGGAAGGGCGACGACGAACACCCACCGGCCGCGGGTCTGCTGATCAGTACGACTGCCTCCGACAGTGAAGGTACGCTGGTGGCTTGGTGGAGCTGGCCAAGCCGGACAAGCTCGAGGATCTCGTGAGGAAGGCGCTTCGACGCGGACAGCGCTGCTCCTCCGACCCCATCTGCGGGCACCGGGTGCCGGAAGGCAAAGAGGAGTTCCTCCACGGCGCCGCGTGTCACTTCTGCCTGTTCCTGAGTGAGACGAGTTGCGAACGTACCAACCGCTTTCTCGACCGACGTATGCTACTGGGCGTGGTCGACGACCCAAAGGTGAGTACTCCGGGTCTGCTCGAAAGCCTCGTCGAGGTGCATTGACATGTCTGCCATCGCGCGTCTCGGAGCGTTGCTTACGCCGGAGGAGGCGAGCAGGGTAGCCGCCAGCCTGCGGCAGAGCCGCCGGCCGAACATCGCTGCCAAGCGGGCGTACGGGGTCAATCAGGCCGTGGTGCGGACACCGCTGCGTGAGCTGATCGGATCTGACACGAGTGTGGAGCGGGGCGTTGCCGCGCTGGAAGGTATCGCGGCGGTACCGCGTGTGCCACGTCCCGATCTCGTCTGGACCAACCCGCGCGACGTACCTGGAGCCGAAGGTCGCACTACGAAGGCCGCACTCGACCTGATCAACCGAGCTGAGGGCGTGGTCTATGCCGCGACCTACTCGGCCGGCTGGGGGTCACCGCATCTCGTGGCGTTGAAGAACGCGCGAACCCGCGGTGTCGCTGTGACGATCGTCGTAGACACCGCGCAGCGCCTTGAAACCGCGGAGATGATCGCCGGGATGCTGGACGGCGCTCGGGTGTGGACTCTCGATGAGCCTGAGGATGACGCGTACGCCATCCAACACGCGAAGCTGATCGCCGTTGATGATCGCGAAGCGTTGGTGACAAGCGCGAACTTCTCTTTGGCCGCTGCCGAGCGCAGCCTCGAATGTGGCTTGCTGAGCGTCGACGCCACCATTGCCACGGGCCTGCGGGAACGACTCGACCTGTTGCATCGCCATGGCGTACTCATCGACCTGAACTGAACGATAGGATGGAGGAGACCCGTGGCACGACTGAGAAGCTTCGAAGAAGGCACCCAGCACGTCCGAGTGCATCCGACCGAAGTGGATTGCTTCCATCAGGTGGTGACCGGGGTCGATGGCTCACGCTTCCTACACCTCACGACGTTCGGGTCTGACGACCGCCGTAGTGGTCCGAAGAGCAGCCAGTCCCTGCAACTGGACGAGTCGAACGCGCGTCAGCCCCTGGAGATCATCCGAGCGGCGTTTCCCAGTATCGGATGAGCCGGAGCGCCGACTTGACTACTCGACCACTTCGCTCGAGGATGCTCGAAGTGAGGTCAGTGGGGCTCTTCTCCGGCATCGGCGGGCTCGAGCTCGGATTGTGCGCACGCCGGGATCGAGACGGAGTTGCTTTGCGAGTACTGGGAACCTGCCGCCGACACACTTCGTAGACGGTTCGATGCGCCGGTTGTCGGGGACATTCGTGAGCTCCGCTCATTGCCGACGGCCGACATCGTCGCCGCAGGTTTTCCTTGTACCGACCTCAGCCAGGTTGGCCGGACGGCTGGTATCAGTGGCGATGAGTCTGGCTTGATCCGTGAGGTCTTCCGGCTAGTTGCCGACACTCCACCGACGTGGTTTGTGCTCGAGAACGTACCGAACATGCTCACGCTCCAAGGCGGATCACCTATCCGGCACGTCACTGAATGGCTCGATGAGAACGGCTGGAACTGGGCGTACCGAACGGTCGACTCCCGCCACTTCGGCGTACGTCAGCGCCGCCGCCGAGTGTTCCTCGTTGCGTCGAAGACGCAGGATCCGCGTACGGTGCTGTTCGCCGATGAGACTGGCGGGTCCAGTGCCCAGAAGCGGCACACCGCGTACGGCTTACTCGGACCGAGTGGCAATCGGGGGCATCGTGGTGGGGAGAGGGAGTCGTCCCGACGCTGAAGGGCGGATTGAAGCTCGAATCGCATCACCTTTGCATGGGTAATTCCTCTGCCGAGGATGGGCGTGCGATTTGTCGGCCGAGCATCGCCGAGCGGGCTGCAGGATTCAGGGCAGGTTGGACGGACGGATCCGGCACGCTCGGGGAGCGATGGAAACTGGTCGGCAATGCCGTGACGGTGCCGGTTGCGAAATGGTTAGGTAGTCGGCTGGTGGCGCCGGGCCATCCCGTCGATGTCGATCGTCGCGCGTTGACGCCGGGTCGGCGTTGGCCGTTCGCCGCGTCGTCGGTTGCCGGGAATCGCGAGGCGTGGTCGATCGGTGAGCGCCCAGTCGACAAGCGATCGGGCGTGTCATTGATGAACCTGCTCGATCGCTACACCGCAGAGCCCCTGGAGCCTGGGAGCGACCAGTGGCTTCACCAAACGGCTCAAGGCCAGCACATTGCGACGCGACGATCGGTTCGTGGCAGCGCTCGACGCGCATATCGCCGCCTTGACAGCGGGCTGAGATGCCCGAGCCGCTCAGCGACGACGTCCGGCGGCGGATGGAACGCCAACGCCGCCGAGACACCGCGCTGGAGGTGGCGATCAGACGCCGGGTTCCATGCGTCGGCTATCGATTCTGAGTCGACTACCGGTTGGAGCCATCGCTGCGGGTTCGAGGAGACATCGTCTTCACAAAGCGCATGGTGGTCGTGTTCGTCGACGGTTGCTTCTGGCACGGTTGTCCCGAACACGCGACCGCTCCGAAGAACAATGCGGTCTGGTGGCGAGAGAAGCTCGACGCCAACA